>NZ_CP166097.1 GCF_041228105.1 Pectobacterium aroidearum | reverse complement strand
GGCGGACTCCACTCGAACAAGAACGATCAAAAAGAAAAGAATAAGACGTTATTTATGTGACTCATGATTTTTTGGCGCCTGCGTCATCCACACTTGCTTCATGCTCAATTCAGACAGCAGACACACCACATAGCGCGGCGATGTATCCCGACGATCCCTCAAAAGGATCGCTGACGGGACCGCGGATCATAACCTAATCCGCCAAAGAGATCTTCCCCTTCTGCACAGTTTCGATCCTTTTTATCCACAGGCTATTCTTATCGCAGCTCCCTGCTGCACGCCAAATGGAAGGCGGGTACACATTTTACCCACTCCTTATTAAACGTATTCAAGCATACCCTCGGAGGCACGATCGTTACGGTGACATCGATCATGATCTTACTGGACAGATCGTAGGAGGATCCTTGCGCTTTGCAATAGAGTCCGTATAATTCCCTGCCCGCGCGTCTACGCCTTTTCTGTGCTCTGGCAGGCAGAAATTCCAAAAATAATCGGAATGGCTGGCGTGTGAAGTGTGATGTTAATTGACTCAGGACTGTACAATTATTACAATCCTGCCTCTTTCCGTTATATAGACTGTGATATGCGATTGAGGCGTCGGTCATTTTCACGCCGAACAGCCAAACGCGTTTACTGTGAAGTTATAATTTTCCAAGTTTAGGTAGAAATCGCCATGAAACGCACTTTCCAACCGTCCGTATTGAAGCGTAACCGTAGCCATGGTTTCCGTGCTCGTATGGCCACCAAGAATGGTCGTCAAGTTCTGGCCCGCCGTCGTGCGAAAGGCCGTGCTCGTCTGTCTGTTTCTAAGTAATAAAAGCTAACCCACCGAGTGGTTAAGCTCGCATTTCCCAGGGAGTTACGTTTGTTAACTCCCAGTCATTTCACTTTCGTCTTCCAGCAACCGCAACGGGCTGGCACGCCGCAAATCACCATTCTCGGCCGCCTGAACTCGCTGGGGCATCCCCGCATCGGTCTTACCGTCGCCAAAAAGCATGTAAAACGTGCTCATGAACGCAATCGGATTAAACGCCTGACGCGCGAAAGCTTTCGCCTGCATCAACATTCATTGCCTGCAATGGATTTTGTCGTGCTCGTGAAAAAAGGGGTATCTGAGCTGGATAACCGCACCCTGACGGAAGCATTGGAAAAACTATGGCGTCGGCACCGTCGTTTGGCTCCCGACTCCTGATCGGGTTG
The DNA here is from genome assembly GCF_041228105.1 of Pectobacterium aroidearum. Lineage (NCBI taxonomy): Bacteria > Pseudomonadati > Pseudomonadota > Gammaproteobacteria > Enterobacterales > Pectobacteriaceae > Pectobacterium > Pectobacterium aroidearum. The sequence continues at coordinate 5,280,258 of NZ_CP166097.1, read as the reverse complement.
ATACGTGGTTATCAACTCGTTATCAGCCCGTTACTCGGACCACATTGCCGGTTCCGGCCAACGTGCTCGCAATACGGGATTGAAGCAATACGCAGGTTCGGCATGATAAAAGGCTGTTGGTTGACGCTTAAACGCGTATTAAAATGCCATCCTTTGAACCCTGGTGGTGATGATCCCGTACCGCCAAAAACCGACAATAACAGAGAACATTAACGATGGATTCGCAACGCAATCTTCTTCTCATCGCTCTGCTATTCGTAACCTTTATGCTTTGGCAGGCTTGGGAAACGGATAAAAATCCGCCAGCAACCACGCAGGCCATACAGCAGGCGACGAACGCAGTGACCGGTGATGCTACCAACCAGGGCGTACCGGCTAGCGGTCAAGGCAAACTGATCACGGTGAAAACCGACGTGCTGTCGCTGACCATCAACACGCGTGGCGGCGACGTCGAGCAAGCGCACCTGCTGGCTTACCCGGATACATTGGGTTCAGATAAACCTTTCCATCTGCTGGAAACCACATCAGAGTTTGTCTATCAGGCTCAGAGCGGTTTGACCGGCAAAAACGGCCCGGACAACCCGGCTAACGGCCCGCGTCCGCTGTTTACCACCACACAAGATAGCTTCGAGCTGGCTGATGGCCAGAACGAACTGCGCATTCCGATGACGTACACCGCTGCGGACGGCGTAACCTATACCAAAACGTTTGTTCTGAAACGTGGCGACTATGCACTGAACGTTGACTACAGCGTCAACAACACCAGCGCTCAGCCTCTGGAACTCACGCTGTTCGGTCAGTTAAAACAGTCTATCGACTTGCCTAAGCACCGTGACACCGGCAGCAGCAACTTTGCACTGCACACCTACCGTGGCGCGGCGTTTTCTTCCAGCGAAGACAAGTACAAAAAGTACAGCTTCAGCGACATGGACGAAAATCTGAATATCACAACCAACAGTGGTTGGGTGGCGATGCTGCAACAGTACTTCGCAACCGCGTGGATTCCGACGACGGCAGGCGCGAATACGTTCTATACCAATAAGCTGGGCAACGGTCAGGCTGCGATTGGCTTCAAGGCTGCGCCAGTTGTGGTTGCCGCGGGCAGTCAACAGAATCTGAACGCCACCCTGTGGGTCGGCCCGGAAATTCAGGACAAGATGGCTGCTGTCGCGCCGCATCTGGACCTGACAGTGGATTACGGTTGGCTGTGGTTTATTTCTCAGCCGCTGTTTAAGCTGCTGAAATTCCTGCACGGCTTTATCGGCAACTGGGGCTTCTCCATCATTGCCATTACCTTTATCGTACGTGGCGTGATGTACCCGCTGACGAAAGCGCAATACACCTCAATGGCGAAAATGCGCTTGCTGCAACCTAAATTGCAGGCAATGCGTGAGCGTATTGGTGATGACAAACAGCGCATGAGTCAGGAAATGATGGCGCTGTACAAGTCAGAGAAAGTGAACCCACTGGGCGGTTGCTTCCCGCTGCTGATTCAGATGCCAATCTTCCTGGCGCTGTATTACATGCTGATGGGCTCCGTTGAACTGCGCCACGCACCGTTCGCGCTGTGGATTCATGACCTGTCTGCACAAGACCCGTACTACATTCTGCCGATCCTGATGGGCGTGACGATGTTCTTCATCCAGAAGATGTCACCAACCACCGTGACCGACCCAATGCAGCAGAAGATCATGACCTACATGCCGGTCATCTTTACGGTCTTCTTCCTGTGGTTCCCGTCAGGTCTGGTTATGTACTACATCGTCAGCAACCTGGTTACCATTCTCCAGCAGCAGTTGATCTACCGCGGTCTGGAAAAACGTGGTTTGCATAGCCGCGAGAAAAAGTAATCCGGTTGATAGCTAACCGATAGAAAGCGTAAGGCGGTCATTGACCGCCTTATTTTTTTATAAGCTGTTTTATCACCTAACGATACGTAAAATAGCCTGACAGACAGGCATCAACGCAGAGAGAATATCATGAGCAATACCGACACCATCGTCGCCCAAGCCACGCCACCGGGACGCGGAGGCGTGGGTATTTTACGCGTGTCAGGACGGGCCGCCGCCGAGGTGGCACAGGCCGTTCTAGGTAAGCTCCCTAAACCGCGTCACGCCGATTATCTGCCGTTCCGCGATGCCAACGGCACCACGCTCGATCAGGGTATCGCCCTCTGGTTTCCCGGCCCAAACTCCTTTACCGGTGAAGATGTGTTGGAGCTTCAAGGACATGGTGGTCCGGTCATTCTTGATTTGCTCCTGAAACGTATTCTGACACTGCCCAACGTGCGCATTGCACGCCCCGGTGAATTCTCTGAACGCGCCTTCCTGAACGACAAACTCGATCTTGCGCAGGCAGAAGCTATTGCTGACCTGATTGACGCCAGTTCGGAACAGGCTGCTCGCTCAGCGCTGAACTCTCTGCAAGGTGTATTTTCCACCCGTGTAAATCAGTTGGTGGAAGCACTTACTCACCTGCGAATCTACGTCGAGGCTGCCATCGACTTCCCAGATGAGGAGATCGACTTTCTCTCCGATGGCAAAATTGAGTCACAGCTCAATGGCGTGATGGCCGATCTGGATGCCGTCCGAGCCGAAGCGCATCAGGGTAGCCTGCTGCGTGAAGGAATGAAGGTCGTGATCGCGGGTCGGCCTAATGCGGGTAAATCTAGCCTACTCAATGCATTAGCGGGTCGTGAAGCCGCGATTGTGACGGATATCGCAGGAACCACGCGCGACGTATTACGTGAACATATCCACATCGACGGCATGCCGCTGCATATCATCGACACCGCCGGGCTACGCGATGCCAGCGACGAAGTGGAACGCATTGGTATTGAGCGTGCCTGGCAGGAAATCGAGCAGGCCGATCGCGTGCTATTCATGGTCGATGGCACCACCACGCAGGCAACTGAACCTGAGCAGATCTGGCCGGAATTTATGGCTCGCCTGCCAAAAACGTTGCCGATTACCGTAGTGCGCAATAAGGCTGACGTTACTGGTGAAACGCTTGGTATCGAGGATGTGAACACTCACTCACTTATCCGTCTTTCCGCCCGTACGGGTGACGGTGTGGATACGCTGCGCGATCATCTCAAGCAAAGCATGGGATTCACCAGCAACACCGAAGGTGGTTTTCTGGCACGACGCCGCCATCTGCAAGCACTGGAACTGGCAGCCCAGCATCTGATTCAGGGGAAAGAACAGCTGGTGAGCGCCTACGCGGGCGAACTGCTGGCAGAAGAACTACGGCTGGCACAGCAGTCTTTGAGTGAAATCACCGGTGAATTCACCTCTGACGACCTGTTAGGCCGTATCTTTTCGAGCTTCTGTATCGGGAAATAAGATAGTAAACGGAATTCAGCCCAGAAATTAGCCGCCCAGCTTTCGCCTGCCGTCCACCCGGAGTCACATCATGGAAAGGAGCAGGCAAATAGCCAGTGTAGGGCGGCACCATTTTTGCGGTTCAGTGGACAGAAAAAGGAATAAGCAGGACACATCTCAACAGCCCCCACTTTTCTTATCAGGTTGATGACATTCAAATATGGCAGAACTCTCTGATAACTCTTGCATAATTCCCCCACCAGCAAACCAATTTCTATTCAAATTAATCGTCCCCGCCGCTATTTTCCTTTCCCCAATTCCTCACAGATATAATCCGTTAGAGATAAATAAAATTCATTATAAAACGAATAGATAAAAGATAATAAAATGAAAAATTAAAAAACTATTTTGTGAACCAAAAGTTATTGTGGTATTAATAAATTGAAACCCAATTTTTACCTTGCAGGATAATTATTTATCCCTGCCATTTATTTTTCTTATAAAGAAACACGATTTTATTATATAGAGTGCTATTTATGCATTTTTTAATGATAGGCATCTTGTCTTATTTTTCGCATAACGCTTAAATAGGTGATAAGAGAAATGAACAATAACCTCATTGTAAAAGATGACAGTTCAAATTATTATCAAAGTAATCTTGTAATAAAGAGAACGGAAAAAGGTTATCTCCCTAACCTACCGTCTCTGAATGGTACTCGTATTATTGCAGCCCTTCTTGTGTATCTCTTTCACACATCGATCGGGAATATGCTAAACCTGTTCTCGGATGAATCTATCGGTGAAGCCTACTCTTTTGTCTTGAGTAAGGCGGGATGGGTAAGCGTATCGTTTTTCTTTATTCTGAGCGGCTTTGTCATGAATTGGTCATCGCCATCCGTTCGCAGCCCGCTTCAATTTTATAAGAAACGATTCGCAAAGATATACCCTGTAAGCATGTTAATTATCATCCTACTTGTTTTTACTGGAATAATAAGTGTTGGACGTGTTGATGTCTGGTTACCCAATTTATTATTGATACAGACATGGATACCACAGGGCGATATCTATATTGGTGGCAACGTCCCCAGTTGGTTTCTCTCCGTGATTGTTTTCCTTTATATTGTTTACCCTTTCCTGCTCAAGGTCGTCAAGAAAATACCGACGGAGTCTTTATGGGTGTCCGTATTATTATGCTACGCCGCCTTAATTGGCGTTTATGGCGCAATTTATACGTTATTACCCACCGTTCCACTGATCGAAGGTTGGCCTTTTGAAGTGGGTGAAATTCAATGGTGGTTTGCCTATACTTTTCCACCAACACGCGTTTTTGAATTCACTATTGGTATGTTACTGTCACGTATTATTCAGGAAGGAAAATGGATCTCCGTTTCAGTAACGACAAGCGTAATATTAACTGCACTGACCTATTGCATTGATCTTTTTATGCCTTTCCTGCTGAGTTTCAATTTGGTGACTCTTATTCCGCTGGTATTACTAATAGGTTCACTCGCGGCGAGCGATCTACAAGGGAAACGTTCGTTTTTACATGCGAAACCAATGCAATGGTTAGGAAGCATTTCTTTCTGCTTTTATCTGATCCATTTCTTAGTGCTTCGCTTGCTGAATGAATGGACTGATGGCAATCAATACGGTGTGGCAGACGCCGCGCTGCTGATCATTGCCGCTGGAGCGGTTAGTCTTATCGCCGGCTGGTTGCTTTATCAATTCATCGAGCAGCCTGTAGGCAATTTACTGACGGCCAAAAAGAAACAAAGCGTGAGTAACCAAGTGCAAGAAAGCACCCCAACATCTTGATAAATAAACGATGTGACTAAGGATAGGTCTGTTCTGACAAGGCAGTGCAATAATAGGCTCAGCATTCATGCTGAGCCTATCGTGACACTTACTTCAGCGTTGCTTTCACTACGGCTGACAGCGGCGTCGTTGGGCGACCAATCAGACGGCTCAGTTGCTTACCGCCATCGAACAGCCCGCCTTTGGATGCACCGACGTCAGAATCCGCAATAATCTGCGCGAAAACATCGGGGAGCCCAGCGGAAACCAGTGCAGCGGTGAACTCTGCTTCAGACAGGTTTTGATAACCGATAGATTTACCCGACTGTTTACTAATTTCAGCAGCCAGTTCCGCCAGCGTATAAGGTTCATCACCAGCCAGTTCGTAAACCTTGCCAGCCTGCCCTTCCTGCGTCAGCACCGCGACCGCAGCGGCGGCGAAGTCTTCACGGGTTGCAGACGTAATTTTGCCTTCGCCTGCGCTACCGATAAACACACCGTGTTCCAGCGCCGCAGGGATGCTGGCCGCATAGTTTTCGGTATACCAGCCGTTGCGCAACAGGACATGCGGTAAACCAGAGTCCTTCAGCAAGGCCTCCGTTTGACGGTGTTCTTCCGCCAGCGCCAGAGGGGACTTATCCGCGTGCAGCAGGCTGGTGTACGCAACCAGTTTCACGCCGGCTTTCACTGCGGCTTCAATGACGTTGCGGTGTTGCGCCGCACGCTGGCCAACCTCACTTGAAGAGATCAGCAGCACTTTATCCACACCTTGCAAGGCGGACGCCAGCGCTTCAGGTTGATTATAATCCGCCGCTTTCACCAGCACGCCTTTTGCAGACAGATCGGCAACTTTATTGACATCACGCACCAGCGCCACGATGTCGCCCGCCGGAACCTTCTCTAACAGTTGTGCAATGACTAAACGGCCCAGTTGGCCAGATGCACCAGTAATAGCAATCATCTCAAGCTCCTTTTATTGACTGTCTTTCATTAACCATCTTTTGTTAACCGTCTTTTGTTAACAACAACTGGATGGCATAATATCGGCAAAGCTAACTTTAAGTAAGTACATACATAAAGGTAAGTATAGTGAGTCAATCTAAAACGCCTATCGATTTATTGCCGCCCCTTCTGCCAACTGGTGATGTCTTCGCTGAGAAATGTCCCTCTCGCCAGATACTTAACCACGTTACCAGCCGTTGGGGCGTACTGATTCTGATTGCATTACTTGATGATACGCATCGTTTTAGTCAACTGCGTCGACGGATTGGCGGTGTGAGCGAGCGTATGCTGGCGCAGACTCTACAATGGCTGGAAAGTGATGGCTTTGTCCTGCGAACGGCCTATCCGGTTGTCCCACCACATGTTGAGTATAGCCTCACCCCATTAGGCAAAGAGGTTGGTGTGCGGGTAAAAGAGCTGGCGATATGGGTCGAAGGGAATCTGGACGAGATTATGGCGGCGCAGCAATCAAGTGAACAACCATCGGGTGAACAGCGGTCAGATAAACAACCGTCAGGTAAACTGCGCGCCTCTTGAAGCGCGGTCCTTGCTCAGTAAGAAGCGAGTATGAGGAACAGGCGGTGATATCAGAGAGAATGGCTTTCCTGCTCTCGTCATCAACCGCCATAAACCAAAATGCATCTTTAGTTGGTCACGACGATATATTGTCGATACCAACAATGATGCCGTGCTCATTGTGCCAAACACGCTGAATCTTGTTACGACTCAATTCCTGAGAAAATCCATCCGGTAAAGAAAAACTTCTGGCAACGCGTTCGGCATCTAGCGCATCAGCACGCGTTCTTTGTTCTTTTCTGGAACGATAGCGATAGTGCTCCAGTTTCCCCCAGGCAATTAAGAGCGACGCATTTACCAGGAATATGCATAAATGTATCGGTATAGTCCAACCATCAGAGGTAAAGGTAGGCAGTTCGGACATATGACTATTCAAAAAAGTTCCGATGAATACCTCGGAAAACAGCCAAATAAAAATTCCCCATCCACATAGCGTCAGGAAAGAATCAACAAAGAGTGGAAACCAGCGTCTTTCAGAAATGATTAAAGGTGAATGCATCATTTATCCTCTTTCAATACCACGATCTGGGCTTTCCCAACGCGCTCGTTTTTTACGGGAACGCAGCATGACCTTTGGAAAACTGATCAGGCTGGTACACAGACTCAACGTCCAATACACCATGGGATACCAGATTACCCAGAACAGATATTTGCCAATATCTTTCTCATAGCGTCGTTCGATCAACATACTGACGGCAAACTGGATTAAACAGACCACGCCAATCATCATGCCGGTAAACGCGGGAGGAAAGAGCGTTTCTACCCGAATCCCCTCAGGCAGTTGTATTAAAAAGCCTAATAAATACAACAAGACGCTCATGGCATAAGTGAAGGCCCATAATATTGAAATCGAGTATTCAAGGAATAACGGCCACATGCGGCGATAGCGCCATGACCATAAATGACGGAAGTTTTTTAAAAAGACCTCGGCACCGCCCTGCGCCCAACGTAGCCGCTGTTTCCACAAGCCAGAGAGTTTTTCCGGCATCAAAATCCAACACAGTGCTCTTGGCTCAAAAAATATCGACCAATGGCGCAATTGGAGCTTCCAGCTAATATCGATATCTTCCGTGATCATATCGGTACTCCAGTAGCCAACTTCTGCTAACGCACTGCGACGAAAAGCGGCGATAACGCCAGAAACGGTGAACACTTTGCCGTAAACGCGCTGTGTACGTTTGATCAACCCAATAATTGAGGAAAATTCACCAACCTGAATACGCCCAATCAGCGTCGAGCGCGTTCTTATTCTTGGGTTTCCCGTTACTGCGCCGACCCGAGGATTATTGATCAACGGGTTAACTAAATAGGCGACAGCATCGGGATCGAGAAGTGCATCGCCATCAATACACACCAGCAGATCGCTTTTGGCCGCGGCACACGCGGTTTGAAGCGCCACCGCCTTGCCCTGATTATTCGCCAGATGAATGACTCGCAGTTTGTCATATTGGTTCGCCAACCGATCGAGCACATCTCCCGTGTCATCATTGGAACCGTCATTCACCGCGATCACTTCGATATGGGTATAACGCTGTGCTAATGCCGCTTCAATCGTTTCACATACGTTAGGCCCTTCGTTATAGCAGGGGATCAGGATCGAAACTAACGGGCGACCGGCGGGTTCATCGGGTATCCCCTCTGCTCCCTTGCGCCAATGGCGTTCATAGTGAAACCAAAAATACAGCCCTCCCGTTATCCATATCCCCGACATAAATAAAGGCCAGAAAAAGGTAAAGTTAAGAACGACATCCCCCGTAAAGGAAAACATCGCGCCAAAAGGGATGCCGAGCATCAGACATAAGATTAAGAAAGCTAAGATTCTCTCTATCATGGCAGTGGATACCATTCTGGTGAAATCATGGGGCGGATGCTTTCCAATTCAGGTGAATTGTTAAGAAAATCATCCGGATAGTAACCGTAATTTTGCGCACCATTCAGTTGCAACACGGTCATCCATTTAACCAATTGTTCGGTGTCTAACCACGGCTCTTCCGGGACACGCCAATCCCGAGCCTGAAGTTCAAAAACCGTTTTATTCAGCGCGCCAGGGCGACGAGCCACTTCTTGTACCAACTTTTGCAACCACGCATTGCTGTCCTTGGGCGCGATGTTTTCCATCAATGGCATCGACATGGGGGCAACCCAATCATAAGCGGCAAGGAAGTCATCCAGATTTTGGGAGAACCATGCTTCACTTTCCGGTTCAATAATCGGTAATGCGAAAATGTTACGTGCGGTACGAACTTGCGGGCCACGAATGTCACGCACACGGGCCGCCAGGTCGAGCGTAAAGTCCGTTAGCGCTTTACTTTTAAACCGCGTCCAGCGTGCATTAAGCTCGGGATCACGACGAATGCTGGCAATCGAGTCGGGGAATCCAGCCTTCCGATATGCCTGCATCGCCGGATGGCTTGCATCTTCATCCTCTGCCAGCACGGCATCATCATGAAATAAGATGCCCTCGAACATGGCGTAGGCAGAAAGATCTTCATAGATATCACTAATTCGTCTTCTGGCTTCCGCATCCCATAGCGATAAACGTCTATATTGGCTACGGTTGATACTTCGCTGGCCGCTCTCGCTGTCAATCCGCTCAACGCGCGGCAACGTTTCATCATCCATATCAAAGGCCAGTACCGGCATCCAGGCATAAACGCGAACAAGCGCTCGCGATGCTAGCTGCCAGGCCACATGATTGAATAAATCTTCTCGAACGGGCATCCAACGATTAGGGAAGTAGAGTGACTTTACGTTGCCATCTCCTTTCGGATCGGAGAAAGCCTGAAGATAGACGGTATTAATACGCAAGTCGGCAATGCGCTGAACTAATGCATCGATATTACGAGACTGCTGCGCTTTATCGGTGTCATAAACATAATCCAGATCGATATGCGCAACCCGTATCATCTCAGGTTCACGGACATAGCTAACCAACAGCGCAAACTGCTGTACATCGGGATTGTTGTTAATCAGTATGCGAGGAACGCTATAGGGTGAGTCGGTTGATGCGGGCCCATTTTTAAGCGTGAGTGCCAGCTGATAACCCTGTTGCTTAACGATGTTTAGGGCATCGCCTCCTACCGCACCATAAGGCCAAACCCAAACCCGAGGCTTTTTCCCCGTCGCGTCAGCGATCCTTTTAGTAATGAGATTCGTATCATGCGCAAAACGTTTACGATACTCATCTCGCGTTTCGTATCGCTTGCTCTCAGGAAAATACTGACGAGTAACGGCGGCGGGCTCCATGTTGCCCTGCGGGTTTGCCTGAATCCCTTTATGTAAGTCATAGGTATGGGCACCAATTTCTACCAGACCAGATTGCGCCATTTCACCGACTTGCTGCCAGGTAAGAAAATGGTTGCGAGGTATTTGAACACCACTAAAATCCACCGGCTGATCTTCAGGTGTGTCCAACCAGCGCCCTACGGGTGCCAGTACTGCCGGCCAACCATAGGCTTTCAGCAGAGGGTAAACGCGATGATAAAAACTGCTGTAACCATCATCAAATGTCAGTAGCACCGCCCTGTCTGGTAGCGGTTTCCCCCCTGCGCCCGCAGCCAGAATGTCATCAACGGATACCGGGTGGTAACCATTTTCCCTCAACCAGGCAAAGTGTTCATTCAGTGCGCTGGTGCGTACCGCCATGAAACGTTGATCGGCTCCATTATCTGCCACATCGTGATAAGCAATAACGATATATTGATTGGCTTTCCACGGCTGTTCCTTGACCAAAACCGGGCGTTCTGCGGGTGAGCTATATTTCACGTCAACGGAATGTGCGCAGGCGGTGATCATTAACACCCCCAGCAGCATCACAACGTTTCGTAGTCGTATGAATGACATCACCTTTCTCCTCAAAACCGATAATTCAAATCAAAAGACAGCGACACATTCTGTTCCCGCTTGCCGTCGTAAGGCCGTTTATCCCACTGAACGCTCACCCCCGTATCCAGCACGTCGTTCCACCGTACTCTTTGCCCGTATCCGAGTTGGGTGATGGCGCCAGCGGAGGCGTCTTTCTGCCAGTAACGCCCGACACCCGCCGTTATCTCTTGATGCCACTCCGTCTGGTAATGTCGATAAAGCAAGTGATCGATGGCTAAGGCGGGTAATACGGCCACATACTTCCGTGGATTGTAATAAGGAGTGTTTTGCTGACTGTTCGCCCCCACACTGAGCGACGGGGTGAAATCGATGACTAAAGACGGTGATGAAAAGACGCGTTCTTGCCCACTCAGTGCATATTCCTGACGCCTGTTGCCATCAGAAAACCACCCGTGCGACAGGTCTGCTTGCCATGAGCGCCGTTCACTTTGCCGCCAGCGCACATACCCTCCAGCACCATTGGCCGTTACGCCATTTTTAAGTGCCTGTAGCGGTGTGCTGCGCATGAGCCGTTCGGCATTAAGGCCGACACGCCAAAAGTCATTAACATCATGGCGATAAGAGAGACGCCCGCCGATATCAGAACCCAATCCAAAATTTCGGTGTGAAAGCTCAGCCTCAGCCCAATGGTCACGATCGGTAAATTCCACGCCGCCGCGAAGAGTGCGGTGGGTCGCCTGCCCATCACTGAAATCGCTTTGATTAAAAGCCCCCCCAGAGAACACACGCCAATGGTCGGCAAACGGCGGACTATAGAGCACGGCATCAATCTCAGTGTCGTTCATTCCTTTCGTTGGACTGTCAGACTTGAGCCCCTGAGCGCCAGCAATACGCAACTCCGCCATGTGATGAACCTGACGCAGGCGCGCTAATCGTTTCACAGAGAAATCATCTGGGTAGCGGGTTACAGTATCGTCAGTCAGTTGTTCAAGTTGGCGCCATTCCTGCAATTCCAATGCAGTAAGTCCCTGGTGGGTTTCCAACCGGAATGATCTTGGCTCCAACAACTCAACTCGCTTTAATAACGTTTCGGCACGACGCGGCCATCCCCTGCTGAGATAAACTTCGGCCAAACGTATATTCAGCTCTTGGTTTCCTGGCCCGGTAAAAGCCAGACGTTCCGCCAGTCGTTGCGCCGCAGGAAAATCGTTATGAGAAACCAGTGACTGTATACGCAGGTATTTGATGTCAACCCAATCGTCGTTAGGTATGAAGGTTGATAAACCATAAACACTTTTCTTATAAGGTGTTTTTTCTCCAGCCTGAACGGACAACTGCGTTGCCTGTTCAACTTTTTCACTCTCCAGAATGCTGTAGAAAAAATCGCCTTGCCGCGCTATCTGCAAGCGTTGCGAAGGATCTTCCTGTATTACCGCGCTGAGAATCTGCTCTGCTTTCTCTGGCTGCTGCAAATAGAGATAAGCAGAAGCGACCCAGCGTCGAGCATAACTGGGAATATCTCCCTCTTTGAGGAGGGATTGATATTCCGAAATAACCTCTTCCATGCGATAGCGAACCAGCAATGCACCTAGCCGATCAATTCGCGCATGGCGATAACTGGCTTTTGCTGACGGATGCGTTCGCCATTGATTCATCAAGGCGCTATAACGCGCTAAAGCGCGATCCGCCACAACGAAACGTTCGTTCTCCGTTGTCGAGGCAATAAACGCAAGACGGACCAATTCCGCCGCCGCCTCCAGTTCTCGCTGACGCTGCCTTTCGTCGGTCTGGACGCCGTGGAGCTTGCCGTTTTCCAGAGCGTTTAACGCTGGCGCGCTAACATTATTGCTGGAGAGAATATCGCTGTAGTCATAGCGCAGGGCTTTATCCTGTGGTGCATAACGCATAGCCTGAATGATAGAAAAGAGAGAGTCAGTGTGCTTTCCCGCAATTCGTTGCACCCATGCTAATTCACGCCAATGGTTTGCCGTTGGCTCACGCTTAACGCGAGACTCAGCGAGTTCCAGCGCTGTTTTTGTCTGTCCGGCATCGGCGAGGGTGAGTATCAAACCACTACGTGCATCATCATCTCGTGGAGAACGTTGCAAAACCCGACTCCATAACGCCACTGATGGCTGCCACTGACGGAGATTACGGTAGGATTTCGCCGCCGCTCTCAGAGCAGGATCGGGCAGTGACATCGTTGGCGAATAGGCTTCCCAAATTCGCCTCACTTCAGCATCCTTTCCCGCCCAACCGTTAATTTGTAGCCAGTCGGTTACTTCAGCTGCGGTCAATACACGGTTTCTGGATTGCCCATCGAACCATGACGTCGCCGTGGATATATCCCCCTGACGAGCATTGATGATTAATGTGTCGTAATGAGATTCTGCCGCCACCACGCTGCCAGAAAAGGAAAAATAAACTAATGATTTAAGTAAGTTAAATAATATTGGGTTGAGTCTGCTTGAATGAGAATTAACGAAACTCATCGCTGAATCTCCCCACCAGTGATGACAGGATGACATTCAAATACATCGTTGAACGCTGGTTTCATGACTTAACACCTCTAATCGAGTCTAAACGCGGCATGCAGCTATCCCTCCCGTGATTCGAAGTCAGAGATAGACGCTAAGGCCAGTTTGGCGCATAATAATGCATATAGTTTTTTTATCAATATAATTTTTATACGCATATGGCGAAAACTTCAATGACAGGTTCAGAACAGGTAGTGAAAGGGCGCAGCTGGGGACTGGAACGTCGGCTTCAATTCATCGACTTTCGGTTACGGTGGAGTGGGCACATAAATCGTACAGATTTAACGTCTTTTTTTGGGTTATCTATCCCTCAGGCGTCGCTCGATATCGCTAAATATATTGAGCTCGCCCCTTATAATCTGGTCTACGATCGACGAACCAAAACTTACACGGCTACGCCAACATTCTCTGCGGTCTACCCACAGAATTCCGCCCAGCGCTATTTAGCAGAATTATTGGCAATGAAAACGGGCGTCCTTGAAGCAGATGCCAGTTTCATCGAGTCTGCTCCAGAAGTGTGCTGGGTGAATATCCCGCTCAACATCTACAATGAACAGGTTGTTGAAGTCATTGTCAGAGCGATTCGTGACAAAACGGCGGTGAACATCTGCTATCAATCCTCATCATCAATGGATAATTCGCCACGGCTGATTTCCCCACACGCTTTAGGCAATGATGGCGTTCGGTGGCGAGTGCGTGCCTACTGTCATATCAGGCAGCAATTTAGTGACTTCACGCTTACGCGCATCCTCAGCATTGAAGGCGTCGAACTTTCGACAATCGATCCCACTAGCGATTATTCGTGGCATACCTATCTTCAGTTAATTTTGGCTCCGAGCGATAAACTGCCGCTGGCACATCAACGCGCGTTGGAATTGGAATATGGTATGACCAATAGAGAGTTGAATGTATCCTGCCGTCTGGCATGTTTACATGAAACACTCAAGCAATTCCATATCAGCTTAACGGATGAAAATAACGAAGAAGATCAGCTGTTTGTATTGAAAAACAAAGAAGATATTCAAGCACTTCTGGGGGCGTGACCCCCACCCCTTCACGCCTATTAATTTCTCATCGGCACAACACATAGCAAGGTCATGATTAAGTGAATTCTTATATTGATTTCACTTAATCATCCTTGCGTCAGAAATTCATAAAATGATGTAAAATAAGAAGGTAATTTATAGTGATTCTGCTACAAAAGTGATGCAGGGCAAATAGGTTAACCGGGAAAAAAAATGAAAATTCGCGCATATGAATTATTAATTATTTTCAGTTCAACCTTACTAATGAGTTACTTAGGTTTGTCTTTTCGGCTACTTGACGATACCTCCCTATTCTGGCCAGCAGACATTCTATTATTTTGCTTTCTCATACGCTATCGCAGTCGAGATAAAAGCATAAAAAACAAATTATTGCATAGCGTTATTTTATGCATAGTCGGTTTTCTCGGCATGCTGTTGCCCGCTATTTATCTTGAAAACAATCAATCTTTTTTTGAAAAAATTATTCACTGCGCGATAAGTTCAGTTTTTTTCATTACTGCATGGATTACATTAATTATATTTTTTAAGATAAGGGGTAAGACTTACAGTCAATTAAGTAAAAACTACATTTTCTTTATATTTATTTCTATTTCTATAGGATCCATTTTTTCAGCTTTATTTTATGGGATGTATTTGTCCACAAAAACCAGTGATGACAATGTTTTCATCCTTTCAAGAAAGTGGTTTAGCGAAGAGCTAAGTTCTGGTGTTATTTTCGTTTTTTTATTCCTAAAAGTGACAAGGAATGTTAAAAACATTTTTAAAATATCAACATTTTCAATTAAAAAAACATTCAAAAAACCATTATTTATACTTTACCCTATCATTATTATCTTTTGCATAGCGTCGTTAAACATCACACTCAGCGTATTGGCAATATTGCCATTAACTTATCTTTCGTTATCCCATTCATTTAACAAGATTATTTTAATGTGCACTGCAACGGGTATTGCACTAAATTACATCTATATAAACAGATTAATAGATGTTCATAACACAATAGAAAAGGAGTATTTGTTCGAATTATCTTATTTATTTCAAATCAACACATCAGTGATTATCATCACCGTTCTTATCGCCTCTTTCTTTATTAACAAAAACAGAAAGAACATAAAAAGAATAGAATTAATCAGCAACCATGATGCTCTAACTGGCATGTTAAATAGACGTTCACTCAATCAGCACATGATGAATATCATTAACTCCACACGTGATGGGGATAATAAAGTCATGTCTCTGCTTGTTCTTGATATTGACCATTTTAAAAAAGTGAATGATACCTATGGTCATGCTGTAGGCGATAACGTCATCAGAGAATTTTCTACAACGCTTAAGCAATATACCCGACCTCAAGACCTGCTCTGTCGATGGGGTGGCGAAGAGTTTTTAATCATAATTCAAGGTCTCTCAGTCAACGACTGCTTAGATATCGCAGAGAGAATACGGTCTATTATAGAAGGGGCTCCATTAGCGATTTCAGATGGTCATATTGTTCGATGCACAACCAGTATAGGAGTCAGTTTTTTTCAACTGGAAAGAATTGAGGATTTCCATGAAGCGTTTAAGGAAGCAGACGAATTATTGTACATGGCAAAAGAGCAAGGACGTAATCGCGTAAATTCGGTACAAAACTAATATCATGGTGCCTGCATCCGTTTAGAATGCCTGATCGGTATAAACGGAGCACTATCCTACAGATGAAAACGAAAATCGACGGTAGAGAACTTGCTATGCAATCACCAAAGAAGTGGCTGATCCTGGCCATTGTTTCCAGTGCGCTGTTCCTGATTGTTATCGACATGACGGTGCTGTACACCGCACTCCCGACACTGACTCACGACCTACACGCCACCGCATCGGACAAGCTGTGGATCGTTAATATCTACGCGTTGGTTGCCTCCGGCTTGCTGCTGGGAATGGGTACGCTGGGCGATAAGCTGGGTCATAAACCTCTGTTTATTTCCGGATTGCTGGTCTTCGGCGCGGCGTCATTGTTCGCCGCCTATTCTCCCACTCCCCACATGCTCATCGCCGCACGCGCTCTGCTGGCGGTTGGCGCGGCGATGATGATGCCCGCCACGCTCTCGATTATTCGACTGACCTTTTCTGATGAACGGGAACGCGCACTGGCGATTGGTATCTGGGCTGCGGTGGCATCCGGCGGTGCCGCGTTTGGCCCCGTCATGGGCGGGATACTGCTTGAATACTTCTGGTGGGGCTCGGTTTTCCTCATCAACGTACCGGTCGTTCTGCTTGCGCTCATCATGGGAATCACCGTCATTCCCCACCGGCCGGGTAATGCTTCACACCGCTGGGATTTCATCGGTTCTCTATTAATTATGGTGGGTTTGATTGGTGTAACCTATGCCATAAAAGAGCTGGGCAAGCGGGTTCCGTCTTATGAAGATGCGCTAATCGCGCTGCTGATCGGCGTGGCGTTTATTACCCTGTTTGTGCGGCGTCAGCGTAACAGCCAGCACCCCCTAGTCGATTTCTCTCTCTTCCGCCTGCGACCTTTCAGCGCAGCAGTAGCCGCGGCTATCGTAGCGGCGGCCGCATTAATCGGAATGGAACTGGCTTTCACCCAGCGACTACAGCTTGTGGTCGGGCTGTCTCCGCTACAGGCAGGGCTGTTTATTTTGCCTCTGTCATTGGCGTCCTTTATCTCAGGCCCGTTAACCGGAAGAATGCTGCCACACGTAAATAGCGGGACAATGTTATCCGCAGGGCTGCTGGTTTCCGGGCTTGGTATGGGAAGCTATCTGCTGCTCCACAATGCCCCCATCATCGTACAAGTCATCAGCCTGATGGTGATTGGGGCTGGCGTAGGTTCGACCATGACGGCCGCATCGAGCACCATTATGCAGGTTGCTCCAGCATCAAAAGCAGGGATGGCGGCCTCAATCGAAGAGGTATCCTATGAATTAGGGGGCGCGACGGGCGTGACGCTGATGGGCAGTTTGCTGTCTTTCGCTTATTCTGCGACGTTTATGCTGCCTGCTGGGTTTACCGCACCGGACACCGCGTATGACAGCCTGGATGAGGCGTTAATTTTTGCCGAATCCTTACCGGAAAATATGCAGCAACTTCTGACCGCACAGGCACATTCCGCCTTTGACTCCGGGTTTTCCATCGTACTGGCAGCGGCAACGCTGATCCTGCTGTTAACGTCCGCCTTCGTCTGGACAACGCGCAATCATAAACAACATCGTAACCAGGCCGCTGACGCGTAGCATCACCGACGACCGGATTAAGGTAATAAAAAACGCCGTTCAGTAATGAACGGCGTTGATGATTTAGCGACGTACTATCTGGCAGATCAGTACGTTTCTTTACCGTATTGCAGTGAACGAGGCCCGTACAGCATCCCGCGTGGATGACCCGCCGCGAGCAAGCGCGAGCTGGTCACGCCAGCAACATCATGGCCTTTGTCAGAGATCGTGTCCGCAATCTGGCTCACCGCAGCCTGCACCAGAGCACCGATGATGCCGCCGTTAGAATTTGATTGCTGCTCGTTGCTGGACGCCGTTGCACTTCCGCTCCACAGCAGTTTTCCGGTACGCAGATCAACCAGACGTGCATCCGCAGAAACGCGGGTTTCGCTGCTAATCACGATGTATGACGTGCCGTATTCTTTTACGTCCAAATACAGTGCAGCATCAGCACCAAAGATTTGGTGCAGCTTCGCCGTACTCAGCGCATGAATATCCGCCGCGGTCGACAGACCATTCTGTTTGAACGTTTCGTCTACGACAGCGACAGGCAAGACGTAATAACCGGATTCCGCCAGCGGATAGGTAACTTGTGAAAGCAGGCTATAGCTCGCTTTCACATCCGGCGAATGATTAACCGGCGGCAATACCAAAATAGACTTAGGCTTGCTCTGCTTAAATGCCGTGTAGTCATAAGGCACAGGTTTAGCACAACCGGTCAGCACCAGCGCAAAAACCAGACCACATAATCCTAAGAAACGATTCATTTAATGCTCCCTTTATTTTTACTCAACAGAAAGTCCATAAAAGGTGCTGATTCAGGGAATTTCGCTTTTTCAGTTTCAAACTGTTGGCGAGCTTCGCTATCACGGCCAGTGTTGGCATACAGCAACCCAAGTTGAGCATAGAGTCCCGGTGGGACAGGTTTATTTGCGGCTTTCGCTTTTTCGATCGATTCATTCAAAGCAAGAATCTGCTGCTCAGGGCCAACTTTATCTTGCTGATAGTAATCGTAAAGAGCCGGCTGATATTTTTCCCAGCTGTAAATGGTTTTTGGCTGGGACGCACAGCCAGCCAGTACTGTCGCTGCAAGCAGCAGGACAATTTTCTTATGAGATAACATGGTTATATTCCTATTCCATTAGTTCGCTGGGCGCCAGGCACCACTTTCAATTCCCGCAACCAGATTATTGACGGCTTCACGAATAGCCAAATCCAGCACTTTACCGTTCAACGTAGAGTCATAGCTGGCCGTACCGCCGAAACCGATAATTTCACGGTTGGACAAGGTGTACTCACCGGCACCTTGTACGGAATACACGACTTCAGATGTTTGTACGTTCACCACATTCAACGTGGTTTTTGCGTAAGCAACCTGTGTTTTGCCGCGACCAAGGATGCCCCACAGTTGATGGTCACCCACTTCTTTGCGACCAAACTCGGTCACATCGCCGGTAACAACATAGGTAGCGCCTTTCAGCGTCTGCGTTTGCCCTTTAATGCCCGCTTCTGCTTTCAGCTCTTCCATATTGGTGCGATCCAACACGTTAAAGCGGCCACTCTGCTGAAGATGGCTAACAAGAATGGTCTTGGATTGATTACCTAAGCGGTCAACACCATCAGAAAAAATACCGTTCATGTAGTTAGAGCGGTTTTCAAATTTTCCGACGGAAATCGGGCTACGAACGCCCTGATAAGGCGTACTGTAAGAAGTAACTTTTTGTGCTTCTACGGTACGGGAAGACTCTGTAGCACATCCGCTCAATAACGCTGCTGACATGAATACAGAACAAAGAACGACTTTTTTATTCATAACACTATCCCTTAGTGACAATCCATTAACCCTGAGCAAAGCCCTGTTATTGATTCATAATGAAAATGCCGTAAAAACGTTATTTAGCTGCAACACTGTTTTGCTGCGTTTAAATAGCGCCCGACATTATGAGGGGCGTAAGGAAAAGTAACGAGTTATTTCATGAAAAAATTAACAAAAATCATGAAAACCAGAATTTTTACCTAGGGTAAACCACTGTAAACCAGATAAAAAACAAGGTTATATGCAACCATGACATTACTTTTGCATAACATCACAACTTACTGAAACGATTCAATAATTTCATTAATAACCTCTGCGATATTTAACATTAACCGACTTTTTACCTGCTCTATATCAAGGTCAGGGTGTTATCCAGCTATTAGGATAAAGGCAATGATCGAGGGATCCAGGGTGGGAGAAGGTAATGAACCGGTTTGTTATTGCCAGTACTCAAGACTGTATGGGGTGCCATGCATGCGAAATCGCCTGTGTCATTTCACACAACGATGAGCAGTATCCAGATAGCACCACGGTGTTTCAGCCCAGAATCAAGGCATTCAATACGCCAACGTTGCGGGCTGCCGTAACATGTCGCCATTGTGAAGATGCCCCCTGCGCCAGCGTGTGCCCAACGCAGGCCTTGATCAGAAAAGACAATAGCATTCAGCTCGTTCAGGAAAAGTGCATTGGCTGTAAAAGCTGTGTGCTGGCTTGCCCGTTCGGTGCGATGTCCATGGTGACAAATCCCGTGGACAATAGCACTGTCGCCCATAAGTGCGATCTCTGCGCCGATCGTCCAGAAGGGCAAGCCTGTGTCGCCGCCTGCCCAACACACGCCTTGCAGTTGGTCAGCGAACAAACGTTAGCGGCACGCCGTCAGGAAAAACAGCAGACGATGGCGCTGCGTTCAGCCTCCCACTGGCAGCGTGAAACACCCGTGCTGAAAGCGCTGACGACCAATCCGCTCAGTAAAAGAAAAAACTGGCCGCGCCGGGATGCTGAGAAAAAGCCGCTGACTCAGAGAACCTCCACGTTTGATGAAATCTATCACGGCTTCTCCGTTCAGCAGACGGAAGATCAGGCTGATCGCTGCCTTTCCTGCGGTAAACGTGCGATCTGCGAGTGGACCTGTCCGCTGCATAACAATATTCCCGAACTACTAAGTCTCGCGAAACAGGGGCGGATTCTTGAAGCCGTCGAGCTCTCACACCAAACCAGCAGCCTGCCGGAAATCTGCGGCCGGGTATGCCCGCAGGATCGGCTATGCGAAGGGGCCTGTACACTGGGTAAAGAGTACGGCGCCATCACCATCGGCAACGTAGAGCGCTACATTACCGATACCGCAATGGCAATGGGCTGGTCGCCCGATATGACGCGTGTCGTTCCCAGCGGCAAACGTGCGGCGATCGTCGGTGCTGGCCCGGCAGGGTTAGCCTGCGCCGATGTGCTGGCGCGCAACGGCGTGCAGGCTGTCGTGTTCGACCGCCACCCGGAAATTGGTGGGCTGCTCACATTCGGGATCCCGTCGTTCAAACTGGATAAAGAGGTGCTGATTCATCGCCGTGAAGTATTCAGCGCGATGGGAATCGAATTCCGGCTGAATACCGAAGTGGGGAAAGATATTTCTCTGGCTCAGCTTCTGGATGACTATGACACCGTTTTCCTCGGCGTAGGCACCTACCGCTCCATGAAGGCTAACATTGATAATGAAGAGGCTCCCGGCGTCTTCGATGCGCTCCCTTTCCTGATTGCCAATACCAAGCACGTCATGGGACTGCCTGAATTAGACGACGAGCCTTATATCTCGATGGCGGGCAAACGCGTCGTGGTGCTCGGCGGTGGAGATACCGCAATGGACTGCTTACGCACATCCGTTCGACAAGGTGCAGTATCCGTCACCTGCGCGTACCGTCGCGATGAAGCGAATATGCCCGGCTCGAAAAAAGAGGTAAAAAATTCCCGTGAAGAAGGCGTGGAGTTCATGTTTAACGTCCAGCCACAAAAAATCTGCCTCAATGAACAGGGCGAAGTGTGCGGGATTAGTCTGGTTCGCACTGAACTGGGCGAGCCAGACGCCAGCGGTCGTCGCCGTCCGCGCCCTATTCCCGGATCAGAATTTGTGCAACCTGCGGAAGCCGTGATAACCGCATTTGGCTTCCAGTCGCACAGCATGCCGTGGCTGGAAGAGGCCGAGATCGGTCTGGATAACTGGGGCTACATCACGGCTCCCCTTAATAATCAGATACCTTGCCAGACCAACCATCCACGTATTTTTGCTGGCGGTGATGCCGTACGCGGTGCCGATCTGGTGGTGACCGCCATTGCCGACGGGCGCAAAGCCGCACTGGGTATGATTGCGACAATGGGGCTGACCGCCGCCACGGGCGCCATTCCCGCACACCCGCAGCGTCCCGAAACGAACGCAACTCGCGAGGAGGTTCGCTCATGAATCAATTTGTTATCGCCGAAGCAGAAAAGTGTATCGGCTGCCGGACCTGTGAAATCGCCTGTGCGGTCGCCCATAGCGGAGGCCAAAGCGCGCAACTGCGGCCTTCTCACTTCTTTCCGCGCCTAAAAGTCGTTAAAAGCGCCAGCGTCAGCGTACCCGTTCTGTGCCGACAGTGTGAAAATGCGCCCTGCGCCAGCGTGTGTCCAAATGACGCGCTGGTGCGCGATCGGGACAGCATTCAGGTGATTCAGTCCCGCTGTATCGGCTGCAAAAGCTGTGTGGTCGCCTGTCCTTTCGGCGCCATTAATGTGGTGACAAAAGCGTCGAATGACGAAGGGGAAACGCACCTCACGCAAAGCGAGGTTCACAAATGTGATTTGTGCGCGGATGTCGCCCAGAGTCCCTCCTGCGTCAGCGTGTGTCCGACATCGGCGCTGCGATTAGTGACAGCGGATGAGTTGCGCAAGCAGACGCTGGAAAAACAGCGGCGTTCCGCACTGGGGTGGCCGAGCCATTAAAACAAACGGGACAGGTGGTGGACAGGGAGGGAGCGCCACAAAACACACGATGCAGGAAATTCGTTGTGTCTAATTAATAATTATCGCCGATTTATCCATCGATTTTTCTTTAGATCACATATTAGTCTGATAATATGCATTGGTAATGCCTGATAGGTTCCCATCTTTTATCACGATCACGGAGTGAACAATGACCTGCCATTTTGTCAGGTGGACAAGCACGGAAGCGCTTCCTGACTTACAAAGACTGCCCGATAGGCTCATCTCATCAACACAGGGTTTTTCAGCCAAACGCCGCGAGCGTTATCTGAAAAGTCGCGTGCTGCTGGCTGAGATGATGTTCTATTTTTTCGGCTATCCACTGTTACCCACACTACTGGAGTCCCCTGAAGGACGCCCTTATTTTGCCGATCCCAACATGCCCAATTTCAGCATCGGCTATGCAGGCAATACCATCGCTATTCTCCTGAGTGAAGAAGGGAGCGTGGGTATGGATATCGAAATCGTTCATGTCAGGCCAACAAATCAGGCTGTTCCACAGATGCAGGCGCAGACGCAGGCCGAACAAGCGTGGATCGATGCTCAGCGCGATCCGCTGGAAGCAGCAACGCAACTCTGCACCATTCGCCAGTCATTGATGAAAATCCCTGGCGTAAACAGCCATCCTCCCAATAACCTGAAACTCCACCCCGCCTCTGGCAGACTGCGTTCAACCTGCACCCCCGCCGTAGAAGTGATGAGCGATGTTGATGATTATCTTGCCTGGGCCTGCGCCCATATCCCTACACTTAACCGATTGATCATGTGGAAATATACATCGACATCGGGCATGAGAAAATCGGGAGAAATTCTACAGCAGCAGCGCCAGTCTTTGCGCTATATGAAATTAACCAGTCATACGATAGAAAAAGCCATCTCTACCGCCTCACTGTAGCCAGCCGCTTCATCACAGGCTGAGGCTCCGGGAAAACCCCGGAGCCACGAACGGATTAATGCGCGTCGATAAACACGATTTTCAGCAGGAACAGCAGCGCAACCACAACCACACATGGGCTGATTTCACGCCAGCGTCCCGTCGCTAACTTCATCACACAGTAGGAAATGAAACCCAGTGCGATCCCTTCGGTAATCGAGAAGCTGAACGGCATCATCACCGCGGTAATAAAGGCTGGAACGGCTTCCGTCAGGTCATCCCACTTCACACGCGCCAAGCTGGATGTCATCAGTACACCCACGTAAATCAGTGCGCCAGCGGCCGCATAGGCAGGCACCATACCCGCCAGCGGTGACAGGAAGATCACCAGCAGGAACAGCAGACCCACCACCACTGCGGTCAGGCCAGTACGTCCACCAACGGACACGCCAGAAGAGCTTTCAATATACGCCGTAACGGAGGAGGTCCCGATAAACGAACCAGCCACAGAGCTAACGCTGTCAACATACAGCGCCTGCTTCATACGCGGGAACTTACCGCGCGCATCGACCAGACCGGCTTTATCCGTCACGCCAATCAGCGTACCGGAGGAGTCAAACAGGTTAACCAGCATGAAAGAGAAAATAATACCGGACATTCCGAGGTTCAGCGCCCCAGCCAGATCAACCTGACCAACCACCGACGTTACGCTCGGTGGCATAGAGAACACGCCAGCAAATTTAACATCGCCCAGCAGCAGGCCAATCGAGGTGGTTACCACGATCGAGATCAGTACCGCGGCGTGAATATTACGTGACGCCAGCGCCACAATAATGAAAAAGCCCAGAGCGCCCAGCAGCACGCTGTGTGAGGTCAGATTGCCAATCGTCACCAGTGTTTCTGGGTTAGGAACGATAATACCGGCATTTTTCAAGCCCATCATAGCAATGAACAGCCCGATACCGCTGGCGATCCCCAAACGCAGACTGAGCGGAATATTGGCGATCATCCAGTAGCGAATCTGGAAGATGGTCAGCAACAGGAAACCGATTGCGCCCCAGAAAATAGCACCCATCGCAACCTGCCATGGCAGCCCCATCGCCCCCACGACAACAAACGCGAAAAACGCATTCAGCCCCATTGCCGGAGCCAGCGCCACAGGCAGGTTAGCCAGCAATCCCATCAAAATACTACCAAATGCTGCGATCAGGCAGGTGGTCACAAAAACCGCTTTGGTATCCATCCCCGCCGCACCCAGGATTTGCGGGTTAACAAAAACGATGTAGACCATCGTCAAAAACGTCGTGAAACCGGCAATCGTTTCCGTACGTGCTGTCGTGCCGTGTTGTTTAAGTTTAAACACGCGCTCCAGCAGGCCCTGCTCGGTAGCAAGACCGGGTTGTGATTTATTCATTAGTACCAATCCAAAGAAGGGAGTAACTGTCGTCGGGTATCCTATAACAAAACGCTACGTTTTTACGTTGATCCCACGTTTTTTTTCATCGAATAAGAAGAACCTATTAACGTCATCGTTTTCTCTCGGTTAAATCCCCCTGATTTTACGCAAGATAGCGTTAAAAATGGCTTTGTAGGTCGCAATATCGGGTCAATTGGTTAAAGTAAGGGCTTCATCTTTTATTTCATCGATAAGGATTGGTCATGCCCCGTATTGAATGCGTCTTCTTCGACTGTGATGGCACGCTGGTTGATAGCGAAGTGCTGTGTTGCCAGGCTTATGTGAATATCTTCATCCCGTATGGGGTGAACTTATCGCTGGAGGAGGTGATAAAAACCTACAAGGGCGTGAAGCTGTACGAGATTATTGCCCGCATCAGCCAGCAGCACGGTTTAACCGTATCGGTAGAAGATGCGGAGCGTCATTTCCGGCAAGAGGTGAAACGTCTTTTTGATGAATCTCTGCAACCTATCGAGGGCGCACGTGAGCTAGTGCAGTCCATCACCGTTCCGATGGCCGTGGTTTCCAACGGCCCGGTCAGTAAGATGCAGCATTCGCTCGGCCTGACGCAGATGCTTGATCTGTTTGGCGACCATCTCTACAGCGGCTACGATCTGAAAAAGTGGAAGCCCGATCCAGCGGTGCTGTATCACGCTGCCGAGCAGCTACAGCTTCCCATCGAGCACTGCATTCTGGTTGAAGATTCCGCCGCTGGCGTACAGGCTGGCATCGCGGCGGGTATTCCGGTGTTCTATTACTGTGCCGATCCCCACAACCAGCCGATTCATCACCCGCTGGTCACGATGTTCGACGATATGCGCGAACTGCCGCAAATCTGGCGCGAGAAAGGCTGGAATATCACGATGTAGCAGTACCACTCAGGCGACCAGACTCAGGCTTAATACCGATCGTTTCAGCATCGAGATACTCGGGGCGACCACAGGGGTGAGGCCTCCCTACGGGAACCTCCCCCTGTGTTTCCCCTAATAACGGGCTTCAGTGACCCGTATTCGTCTCAGGCTGGTTTATTCCGCCACCACAGCAAACGGCGCTTCGGCTGTTTTTCCTGCTGGTTAAAACGGGCGTTAACCCGGTTAGCCAGCAGTTCAAGCGACAGGCAAAACACGAAGTAGACCAGCGCGACAAACAGGAAAACTTCCATCGGATAAACCATGCTGCGGTTATTGACCTGGGTAGCGAGAAACGTCAGCTCGCCGACGCCGACAATGTAGGCCAGTGAGGTGTCTTTAATCAGGGAAATCCACTGGTTAATGAAGGAGGGCACCATCATCCTCAGCGCCTGCGGCAGGACAATCTGCCACAGCACCTGCCAGCGGCTTAATCCCAGCGAGAGCCCAGCCTGCCACTGGCCGCGTCCAATCGCGACAATGCCCGCCTTCACCCCATGCGCCAGATACGCCGAGGCGATCAGCGCCAGCGCACACACCACCGTAGTGATTTCAGGGATATCAACGCCAAAAACGATCGGCAGCAGGAAGTAGGTCCAGAAAATCAGCATGATGACGGGAATCGCCCGAAAAAACCCTAGCACCATCGCCAACAGCGCGCTCCATACGCCTCGTGACATCGCCAGCGCCACGCCCAATATCGTCCCCAAAACGGCAGACGCGATGCCCGCCAGCAGGCTCATCAGCAGCGTCAGCGCCGCGCCGCCCAGCGGGCCCTCCGGGAACGTGCCCCACATCAAATAGCCGAGGTTATCGGTGATAACGGTAAAATCCATCTTAGTGTCTCTCCGCCAAACTACGCTGCTGACGCCACATGCCCCAGCCTTCCATCACGGCAATAATCACGATGTACAACACCGTCGCCACGCCAAACGCCTGAAAAGTACGTAAGGTTTCCGTCTCCACCTGACGCGACGCGTAGGACAATTCAGCGACGCCAATCGCCATCGTCAACGACGAGTTCTTAACGATATTCATGTATTGCCCAAGCAGCGGCGGCAGGGCAATTTTTAGCGCCTGCGGCAGCACCACATAGCGCATGGATTGCCAACCGGTTAACCCCAGAGCATGCGCCGCGTACTTCTGCCCACGCGCCACACCGCGAATACCGGCGCGAATTTCCTCGGCAATAAACGCGCTGGAGTAGAGCGTCAGCCCAGCCAAGCCCGCCAGAAACTCAAAAGAGGGCCACGCTAACGTCATGCCCAACAGCGAAATAACATGCGGAGTGTTCAGCCATTGCATCATCTCTGAGGGAAAAAGCTGACCGGCACCGAAATACCAGAAAAACAGCTGCACCAGCAGCGGCGTATTACGGAATAGCGAGCTGTAAGCGACAACGACGCTGCTCAGCACCCGAACCTGACTGTCTCTGGCGGCTGCCAACAGAAAGCCCAGCACCGTGGACAAGGCGATCGTACTGAGGGAAATACCCAGCGTAATCAGGAAACCGTGCCACAGCCAGATGAGGTATTGAGGAGCCAACAGCCACGACTCAAGCGATTGCAGCGCCGTATCCATGCGTTTTATCTCTCTTTGTCATTATTACGAGGTACAAATAGAAATGCCCTCTGCATGCAGAGGGCTAAGATCATAGCACTGAAGATGTCAGCTATCAGGATTTAGGTTGCTGATCCAACGGGGCAAAGGTGAAGTCGCCGCGCGGCTGAGCCGATTTCGTGCTTGGCCCAAACCAGCGATCGTAGATCGTCTTCGCTTCGCCCTGTTTTTCCAGATTAATCAGCGTGTCGTTAATCTTCGCTGTCAGGCGCTCTTCGCCCTTCGGAATCCCGACGCCCTGATACTCTTTGGTGATGCTGAACGGAGAGATTTCAAACTCCGCTTTCTGGGCATCTGGCACATTAGCCAGTAAGCCGACTAACTTGGCATCATCCTGCGTGATGGCCTGAACGTTACCGTTACGCAACGCAGCGAAGGCCAGCGGCGTATCGTCGTAGGAAATCACTTTGGCTGTCGGGTAATGTTCACGCAGGGTAATTTCCTGCACGGTGCCTTTATCCGCGCCGATACGCAGCGTTTTGATGTCTTCCGGCGTTTTCAGCACGCCTTTACGGGCGATGAATTTTTGTCCGGTCGCGAAGTAAGGGATACTAAAGTTAACCTGCTTGGCTCGTTCATCCGTAATGGTGAAGTTCGCGGCAATCAGATCGACTTTCTGCGAGCTTAACAACGGAATGCGGTTAGCCGGGTTCGTCGCGCGCAGTTCAACCTTCACACCCAGCGCCTTACCAATCGCCTCGGCGATATCCACGTCATAGCCCACCAGTTTTTTACTCTGTGGATCGACATAGCCAAACGGCGGGTTGCTGTCGAAGACAGCGATTTTCACCACGCCCGCCTTCTGAATGTCATCTAATTTATCTGCCTGTGCAGCACCAGAAATGGAAGCCAACCCGGCCAATAAAGTCACTGTCAAAATCTGCTTTTTCATTCCCTGCCCCTTGATTATCGCTGTATTAACAGCAGGCTATCAGCAGGGTGAAAACGCGGGAAATAACATAAATAGCTATAATATAACCTTATGTTACTTCGGTATTCTGGCAGATTATCCTGATTCAGGTACGGCTGGATAGATTGATGGAACGCAGCAAACTACCGGCGAGTACGTCATTAATCTGGCAGGCTACCTCATCAAAGAGCGCATAGCGTCGGCGGTATTCTGCCCGCTTGCGGCTGGGAATGTCCTGTTCAGACTTTCTCGGCAGAGATAGCGGTAGCGCAATGTTGCCATCAGGTCGCGGTTGACCGCCGTGGGCGAAGAGGAACGCATTGTAGTCGGCCAGAAAAACATGGCGTTTCTTACTGCGATAGCGCCAGTGTTTATAGATATGCGTTTCGTTACTGACCGCGATAACGTGCGCCAGATTAAGGCCTTGAGCCAGGTTAAGCAGGCATTCCAGAAGAATACGTTTGGGAAACAGACTATGGCAATCTCGCGTCGCGCCCTGAATAACCTGATGCGGCGTTTGTGCATCCGGCCCCTGAATCCCACCGATAAACAGGCCCATTTCCCCTTCAATGCGCAGGATGGAGAACGTCATCTGTGCCAGCACGTGCTCGCTGTTCTCAAGCTGTAGAGAGAGCTCGCCTTCCTTACACATTTGATCGTTAGTCATCAGGCGAAGCGTGTAATTTTCATCGCTTTTTCCCTGAAAACTGGCCAGCACGTTACCGCCCCCGTTCTGGCTATATAACAAGCGCTGGCGATGTAACGGCAACGTTTGAATAAAGCGGTAATGATCCATTAAGGCCGTACAGGTTTGATCTGTCGGTAGCGACGCCATCAGGTAGGGGCGCTGGAGCTTACTATAAAGCTCATTGCCGTCACGTCGAAAAATATCCTGTACGGGATAATCGACGATAAAACTGAGCCATTTCATGGTCAGCAGCGGGTGAAGCATCACTCGGGCGGTATATTTTATACGCCATTGGAGACTCTCCCAGCGCCGATCCGGCTTGTGTTTACCCGTTGCCAATGCCAGCAACAGGGAAAATGCGGCCCGAAACTGAGTCTTCGTATTTCCAAGTGATTGTGTAGAAGTAATGTCCATGAATGTCACCATGATTAAGATGACGAAATCGTAGCGGGACATTCATCAATGAAACTAAAATCGCGACGCCTAAAAAGCAGCGTTCTCTTATTCGTTGAGGATTAATTTAAGATAAGCGCTCGCCTAATGGCGATCGTTTAAGCATCGAGATACACGGGCGACCACAGGGGTGAGGCCTCCCTGCGGGAACCTCCCCCTGTGTTTCCCTAACAACGGGCTTAAGTGACCTGTATTAGGTGCTAGCCTGTTTTCCTGGTGCACTTAGCGTAACGCCGCTTTTCCCCCAGACAGCACCAGCCAGGTCATCATCCCCCCAATCAGCCCCCAAAACGCCGCGCCAATTCCCCACAACGTTAATCCAGAAACGGTAATCAGGAAAGTGACCACCGCCGCATCACGCTGTTGTTCATCCAGTAAAGCGCGATACAAACTACCCGAAATGGTGCTAAGCAGCGCCAAACCGGCGATAGCGTGAATCAGCGGCTGCGGCAGCGCCGTGAAAAGCTGCCCGATAGACCCACCGAAAACACCCGCCAGCAGATAAAATCCACCAGCGGCGACGGCGGCAAGATAGCGTTTTTTCGGATCGGGATGCACATCCGACCCCATACAGATCGCGGCGGTAATCGCGGCGATACAAACGGAAAAGCCACCGAACGGCGTCAATACCAGCGCGATTAATGCTGTAATGGCAATCAGCGGCGACACGGGAACCTGATTGCCAGCGGCTTTTAGCGTGGCAAAGCCCGGTGCGTTCTGCGACGCCATGGTGACAATGAAAAATGGAATACCGACGCCCAACAGCGATGCCCACGAAAAATGCGGCGTAATAAACTCCGGTACGGCAAACACCAGCGGCGAATCAGAAACCGCAATTTGCCCACGCCATAAAGCCAGCAACAGGCCAGCGAACAGCGTTAACACAATGGCAAAGCGAGGGATCAGCCGACGACTGAGCAAATAGATCGCGCACATCGTGAAAGCCAGCCAGAAATCCTGTTGCAGGGAAAGAAAGGCATCCGCACCAAAGCGCAGCAAAATCCCCGCCAGCATCGCGGCAGAAATGGCCTGTGGAATCACATTCATCAGGCGGGCAAAAAGACCGGTGATCCCGCAGATAAAGATAAGCGCGGAAGCAAACAGGAACACGCCAATCGCTTCATTGAGCGATGTACCCGGCAGACTGGTAACCAGCAGCGCCGCTCCCGGCGTTGACCAGGCAGCCAGTATCGGCGCGCGGTAATAGAGCGACAGGCTAATGGACGCCACCCCTTGCGCAATCCCCAGCACGCTTAACCAGCCGCCGATTTGCGCCGCACTGGCACCCGCGGCTTCCGCCGCCTGAAAAATGATGGCGGCCGAACTGGTGTAGCCCACCAGCACCGCAACAAAACCGGCGATAAAGGCCGAAAAAGTGACATCTTTTAGCGCAAATGACACAGGCATGATATACCTTCACTCTTATCGTGCGCTATAACGCACAGAAAGCGTTAACATAGCAGCGTGCGTTATAACGCACAAGCAGGAGTAGCATTGATGTCTGATGAGCTAACCCACCGTATTGGCAATACCCTGAAAACGTTGAGACAGGAGAAAGGCTGGAGCCTCACACGCGCGGCAGAAGAAACCGGCGTGAGCAAAGCGATGCTGGGTCAGATCGAGCGTGGCGAATCCAGCCCAACGGTCGCCACCCTGTGGAAAATTGCAACGGGACTGAATGTGGCGTTTTCCACCTTCATTCAACCGACGCTCGCCGAAGAAGACGTGGCGTATCGTTCGGTAGCAAGTTCAGCATTCAGGGAACGCGAAGCTGGTATGCACGTTGTGCCGATCTTCCCCTTCGATAAAAAACTGCGTTTTGATATGTTTGTTATTGAGCTGGCAGCGGGTGCCAGTAGCACCTCATCGGCGCATGAAAGCGGGGTGATCGAGCATATTATTGTGCTGGAGGGCCAACTGGAAATGACCGTTGATGGGCAGACGCAGTTATTATCCGCGGGGGATGCCCTGCGTTTTGCCGCCGACAGAGAACACCGCTACCACAACCCTGCCGATACTACTGTTCGCTTCCACGATCTGATTCACTATCCTGATAAAAATTAAATCGTGATAAAAAATAACGCCCTGCAAGCAGGGCGTCAGCATGATAAGCCTAAGAACGGGCTTACTCTTCTTCTTTCTTCTCTTTCTGCGCCAGCAGCTTCTCCAGCGCATCGCCACCGAGGTGACGGAAGTCCTGACCTTTAACGAAGTAGAAGATAAATTCGCAGATGTTCTGGCAACGGTCACCGATACGCTCGATAGAACGGGCGCAGAACAGCGCGGTCAGTACGCTTGGGATGGTGCGGGAATCTTCCATCATGTGAGTCATCAGTTGACGCACAATGCCTTCGTACTCTTTATCCACTTTCTTGTCTTCGCGATAAATACGAATCGCTTCGTCCAGATCCATACGGGCAAAAGCATCCAGCACGTCATGCAGCATTTGCACGGTGTGGCGCCCTAATGATTCCAGGCTAACCAGCAGCGGCTGATGCTGATGGGAGAATTTCTCCAGCGCGGTGCGACAGATTTTATCCGCTACGTCACCGATACGTTCCAGTTCAGAGATGGTTTTGATGATCGCCATCACCAGACGCAAGTCGCTCGCAGTAGGCTGACGCTTCGCGATAATGCGCACGCAGGCTTCATCGATCGCCACTTCCATCATGTTAACTTTGGAATCGCCTTCAATGACCTGCTGAGCCAGCTGCGCGTCCTGATTATGCATCGCGGTAATCGCGTCAGTCAGCTGTTGCTCCACCAGCCCGCCCATTGTCAGGACCTGCGTGCGGATATGTTCCAGTTCGGCGTTAAACTGACCGGAAATGTGTTTGTTCAGATTCAGATTATCCATGATGCTTCCTAATCAACCGTAACGGCCGGTGATGTAATCTTCAGTCTGTTTCTGCCGTGGAGCAGTAAACAGGGTATCAGTATCGCTGAACTCAATCAGCTCACCCAAATACATAAACGCCGTATGATCGGAACAACGCGCCGCCTGCTGCATGTTATGCGTCACAATGACCACGGTGTAGTCTTTTTTCAGCTCGGAGATCAGCTCTTCAATGCGGCCAGTCGAAATCGGGTCGAGTGCAGAACAGGGTTCATCCAGCAGCAGGACATCCGGGCGAATCGCAATACCGCGCGCAATACATAAACGCTGCTGCTGACCACCAGACAGGCTATAACCGCTCTGGTGCAGTTTATCTTTCGTCTCTTGCCACAGCGCCGCTTTGGTCAGCGCCCACTGCACACGCTCATCCATATCGGCGCGGGACAGTTTCTCAAACAGGCGAACGCCAAACGCGATGTTATCGTAAATGGACATCGGGAACGGGGTCGGTTTCTGGAAAACCATGCCGACCTTGGCGCGCAGCAGCGCGATATCTTGCTTATCCGTCAGGATGTTATTGCCATCCAGCAGGATATCGCCTTCGGCGCGCTGCTCAGGGTAGAGCTGGTACATTTTGTTCAGCGTACGCAGCAGTGTGGATTTACCACAGCCGGACGGGCCGATAAACGCGGTAACCTGATTCGCGGCAATATCCAGCGTGATGTTTTTCAACGCATGGAATTTTCCGTAATAGAAATTCAGATCGCGTACCTGGATTTTGTTGGATGTCTCAGTTGCCATACTCATCAAGACTTCTCTCTTTTTCCTGGCGCTGCCTTGCAACACCTTGAATTTATTTAATGTTTCTTAGCGGAGAAAATAACACGCGCCAGAATGTTCAGCAGAAGAACACACAGTGTAATCAGTAGTACGCCCGCCCAGGCCAACTGTTGCCACTCCACAAACGGGCTCATGGCAAACTTAAATATGGTGACCGGCAGGTTAGCAATCGGATGCATCAGATCCGTGCTCCAGAACTGATTCGACAGCGACGTAAACAGCAGCGGCGCGGTTTCCCCCGCGATACGCGCGATAGCCAGCAGCACCCCAGTGATGATGCCTGATACCGATGCCTTCAGCGTAATCGCAGAAATCATTTTCCATTTCGGCGTACCCAGTGCATAAGCCGCTTCACGCAGGCTATCCGGCACCAGTTTAAGCATGTTCTCAGTAGTACGAATCACAATTGGCACCTGCAACAGCGCCAGCGCAATGACTCCCGCCCATCCCGAGAAATGCTGCATCTTTGCCACCACCAATGTGTAGACAAACAGGCCAACCACAATCGAAGGGGCGGATAGCAGAATATCGTTGATGAAACGAATCACTTCGGCGATCCAGGATTTACGACCGTATTCCGCCAGATAGATGCCCGCCATAATCCCCAGCGGCGTACCCAGCAGCGTCGCCCACAGGATCAGCAATCCGCTACCAACGATGGCGTTCGCCAATCCACCGCCTGCCGTATTGGGCGGCGGCGTCATCTCGGTAAACAATGCCAGAGACATACCATCTACGCCTCGAGTCACTGTTGAGAACAGGATCCAGATCAACCAGAACAGGCCAAATGCCATCGTGGACATGGATAAGAACAGCGCAATGCGGTTTTTCTGGCGACGCCAGGCCTGCATTTTACGCCGCGAGCGTGCCAGTTCGGCTTCTTGCTCTATGCCTAATGTTGCCATTAGCGCGCTCCCTCATTTTTTGCCAGACGCATCACCATCAACTTTGAACACGCCAGAACAATAAAGGTGATCACAAACAGAATCAGACCCAGCTCCATCAGCGCCGCCGTGTGCAGACCCGATTCGGCTTCGGCAAATTCATTCGCCAACGCAGAAGTAATACTGTTGCCCGGCATATACAGCGACGCGCTGTCGAGCTGGTAGGTGTTACCGATGATGAAGGTGACCGCCATGGTTTCCCCCAGAGCACGCCCCAATCCCAACATCACCCCACCGATCACACCGTTTTTGGTGTAAGGCAGTACAATGCGCCAGATCACTTCCCACGTCGTACAGCCGATGCCATAAGCGGACTCTTTCATCATGACTGGCGTTTGCTCAAACACATCACGCATGACCGCTGCAATGTACGGGATAATCATGATGGCAAGAATGACGCCAGCAGCCAGAATACCGATTCCGAACGCCGGGCCGGAGAACAGTGCGCCAACAATAGGAATGCCGGACAGGACGTTGCCTACCGGCTGTTGGAAGTATTCGGCAAACAGCGGAGCGAAAATGAACAGCCCCCACATGCCGTAAACAATACTCGGTATGGCCGCCAGCAATTCAATCGCCACGCCAAGCGGACGCTTCAGCCATGCGGGTGCCAGTTCGGTGAGAAATAACGCAATCCCGAAGCTAATCGGGATGGCAATAATCAGTGCGATCAGTGAGGTCACGACGGTTCCGTAAATCGGCACCAGTGCACCAAACTGCTCTGCGGGCGCATCCCACTCTTTCGTCCACAAGAAGGCAAAACCGAACTTCTCGATGCTAGGCCAGGACGCCACAATCAGGGAAACAATGATGCCTCCCAATAGCAGTAGCGTGACCAGCGCCGCCAGTTTTACCAGCGTGCTGAAGAGGATATCGCCATATTTTCCCGGGGCTTTGATAGTTGGCTTGTACTCCGCCATACGTCTCTCTTCTCGTTTTAACTGCATTTAATAAGCTATTGAAGGCAGAGAGGTTGCTATCACCTCTCCGCCCCGATACGACTTGTTATTCCACTACCGTATTTCCAGCACCTGACAACCTCATCACGCTCTGGTTATCAACCTGTCGATACAATAATTAATACTGTGCTTTACCGCTGCTGTCTTTTACCTGAGTTTTCCAGGCAGCACGGATTTGCTCAACCACTTCTTTAGGCAGAGTGGCGTAATCCAGCGCTTCTGCTTGCTCGCCGCCTTTCTTGAACGCCCAGTCGAAGAATTTCAACACTTCAGCGCCCTGTTCAGGTTTTTCCTGTTTGGTATGAACCAGGATGAACGTCGTTGAGGTGATCGGCCATGCATCAGCGCCTTTCTGGTTAGTCAGATCCTGAGCAAAAGACTTGCTCCAATCGATCTCTTTAGCCGCATTGCTGAAGCTTGTACCAGTTGGGCTAACCGCTTTGCCATCGGCAGAAATCAGTTTGGTGTAAGCCAGGTTGTTCTGCTTGGCATACGCATATTCTACGTAACCGATAGAACCAGGCAGACGCTGTACGAACGCTGCGATACCGTCGTTACCTTTACCGCCCAGACCGGTTGGCCAGTTCACAGTAGAACCTGCACCAATCTTCTCTTTCCACTCTGGGTTCACTTTCGCCAGGTAGCTGGTGAACACGAAAGACGTACCAGAACCGTCAGCACGACGAACAACAGCGATATCCTGATCCGGCAGCTTGGCATTCGGGTTCAGTTTGGTGATCGCCGGGTCGTTCCATTTTTTGATGTTGCCCAGGTAGATATCACCCAGTGTTTTACCATCCAGCGTCAGTTCGCCAGATTTGATACCAGGAATGTTCACTGCCAGTACCACGCCACCGATAACGGTAGGGAACTGGAATAAACCATCCTGTGCTAATTTGTCGTCAGCCAGCGGCGCATCAGAAGCACCGAAATCTACAGTTTTAGCGATAATCTGTTTTACACCGCCAGAAGAACCGATTCCTTGATAGTTAACTTTATTGCCGGTTTCTTTTTGATAAGAGTCAGCCCATTTGGCATAAACAGGCGCAGGGAATGTCGCACCGGCACCGGTGAGGTTAGCAGCAGCAAAAGCAGAGAATGCCGTCAGAGAAAAGGTTGCCGCAACAACACTGGCAAGAGTGGTACGCATCAGTTTCATAATCCCTCCTGTGGGATAATCGACGTGTCGACGTGGAGTCGTTATCAATCAGAGTTATCAAATCAGAGTGTAGTTCGCAGGAGGAAAAATAGGACAATTTGGTGACAGTAAAATGTACGCAATATGACAGTTTTATGACAATGAGAAAGGGCGCGGGAAAATTCAGGTACCACCAGCCAGAACACGCGTCCTGACTGGTTCCGGAGATCGGTCAGTGAGTCTGACTATGACTAAGTAATTTATAAATGGTATCAGGCTTATAGCTATCGCCTTGATAATAAATCGCCCAATCAGTTACCCTTGATATATCAACAGAATACACACCACCTTCCTGCATATCCTCAACGTAGAACGGATGATTGATTAATGTTCCCGTCACTACCGTGTCGTGGATTGCTTCGGGTATAAACCACATATGTTCACGCTCTTCGCCTTCTTCACCATGAGGAATGCCAAACTTCACCATGAAACGCCATTCACTCTCGACAGGCTTCGGTGATTTTTTTAACAGCTTAGCTAAAAAACCCTGCTTAGCCGGTTCATCACTCACATGGTAGTTTTCAAACATATTGACGAAATAGCGCCAGCGCAGCTGCGCTTTACGCGACATTTCCGCCGTCTCCGCATTGGTACGCCAGAACATGATGGCATTCTGCTCATCAAACCCTTTAAAGAACGTTTGCAGTACCGGATTTTCTTCGTTGGTACGAAACAGCATACAGGAAGGTTCCTGATGCACATCATCCCGATCGGCACGATCGCCCAGAAACACACCCTCCGGTGTCCCTTCCAGATCGTAGCGCATCTCTTCCAGAGGCCGCAGTTGGTCAATCGGCGTGGATTGATTCACATGCCGCAGCCCTTCTTCAAACGGTAATGCCACCAGATATTCATAGCCGCTGTCCGTTTGCCCGCACAGAATCGGCTCGTTAAAGGTAATTTGCTGATTTTGAATGGCATTATTGACAAAACTTCTGAATAAATCCGGGATGCCGTAATACGAACTCAGCGTCTCTGGAATGACAAGTTCCGCTTCCGTCAGCCCGCATCGCGCCAAACCATGCGAGTGAAACCAGAATGTTGTTGGTGGATCGTTTTCGGTGTCGTACACGGCATGAATGGTATACAACGATTCAATTTCCGGCAGAACATCATCCTCTAGCTGAAAATTCAGCCATTCGCGGGTAAACACGTTACCAGCGGCAGAAATATCGATCCCCAGGAGAAAATCCGGTACCACGGCGCTTAATAAACGAAGCTGATGAACGTAGTCTTCCAGCGGATTTGACCCAAAAAGACACTCGACCATCACTTCCTGCGTTGCCGCATTAGCCTGCGCCAATAGCTCAGGTGAAATCGGATCGGTTGAATGTATCGGCGTGATTTTATTCTCAGGATCGCGCTCCGATACCTCAAGATAAAAGGTCAGCTCTCTATCATGATGGCGACAGGTATAAAAGAATCCGCCCTGTCCCTGCTCGGTATAGCTTATTTCACCCTCGGTAAAGAATGACTGCGCCTCTAATAGGCTTTCCAGTAGCGGATAGTTCATCTCTCGTGAGGAAAAAGCAACCATCGTTGAAGGCGCTTTTTCGCCCTTTCCCTCGGCGATATCCAGGTATTGTTGTTTGTTATTCATATTAAGAACGAGTCAGTATTCAATATGGGTAAACCAATATACCGAATAAATTTTAATGAGGAGAGTTCAGTGAGCGTAAAAAGAGTGGAGTATAGAAAATGGGTGGTGATATAAAAAATAAACGAAGGTAAATAGCGCCAAGGCTACTTACCTTCATTCTTTAAAAATTACTCAACAGTAACTGATTTCGCCAGATTGCGTGGCTGATCAACGTCAGTGCCTTTAATCAGCGCAACGTGATAAGACAGCAGCTGCAACGGCACCGTATAGAAGATTGGCGCAATCACTTCTTCGATATGCGGCAGCGGAATAATTTTCATATTTTCGCTGCTGGTGAAACCGGCATCTTCATCAGCAAAGACATACAGCTCACCGCCGCGCGCCCGAACTTCTTCGATGTTGGATTTCAATTTCTCCAACAGTTCGTTGTTCGGTGCCACCACCACAACCGGCATATCCGCATCAATCAACGCCAGCGGGCCGTGTTTCAGCTCGCCTGCTGCATAGGCTTCAGCGTGGATGTAAGAGATCTCTTTCAGCTTCAGCGCGCCTTCCATCGCGATCGGATACTGATCGCCACGGCCAAGGAACAGCGCATGGTGCTTATCAGAGAAACCTTCTGCCAGAGATTCGATGAGTTTGTCCTGAGACAGCATCTGCTCAATACGCGCTGGCAGCGCCTGCAAACCATGAACGATATCATGCTCAATCTGCGCATCCATGCCGCGCAGACGGCCAACGCGCGCCACCAGCATCAGCAGAACGGTAAGCTGGGTGGTGAAGGCTTTGGTCGAGGCCACACCAATCTCTACGCCCGCTTTGGTCATCAGCGCCAGATCGGATTCACGCACCAGAGAGGAACCCGCCACGTTACAAATAGCCAGAGAACCCAGATAGCCCAGTTCTTTGGACAAGCGCAGCGCCGCCAGCGTATCCGCCGTTTCGCCGGATTGAGACAGGGTAATCATCAGGCTGTTCTTACGTACCGCTGGTTTGCGGTAGCGGAATTCTGAGGCGATTTCTACGTCGCACGGAATCCCCGCCAGCGCTTCAAACCAGTAGCGGGAAACCATGCCGGAGTTGTAGGACGTCCCGCAGGCGATAATCTGAACGTGCTCAACCTTCGCCAGCAGTTCATCCGCTTTCGGGCCTAATTCAGAAAGATTGATCTCGCCGTGACTGAAACGCCCTTCAAGGGTGTTCTTGATTGCCATCGGCTGTTCGTAGATCTCTTTCTGCATGTAGTGACGATACGCGCCTTTGTCACCGGCATCGTAATTCACTTTTGATTCGATTTCTTCGCGTGTGGCAAGTTGGCCGGATTTATCAAACACGCGCACGTCACGGCGGGTGATTTCCGCCACGTCGCCTTCTTCCAGGAACATAAAGCGACGCGTCACAGGCAATAGCGCCAGCTGATCGGAAGCAATGAAGTTCTCACCAACACCACGGCCAATCACCAGCGGGCTACCAGAGCGAGCAGCAACCAGTACGCTTGGATCGCGGTTATCCAACACCACCATGCCATACGCACCGCGCAGCTGTGGGATCACACGCTTAACCACCTCAACCAGCGTTCCACCGTTTTGCTTCTGTTCAAAATGAACCAAATGGGCGACCACTTCCGTATCGGTTTCAGAAACAAAACGATAGCCGCGGCCGATCATCAGTTCGCGCAGCGGTTCGTGGTTTTCGATAATGCCGTTATGGACGATGGTGATATGTTCAGAAACATGCGGGTGAGCGTTCTCTTCAGAAGGTTCGCCGTGCGTTGCCCAGCGGGTATGGGCAATCCCCGTACCGCCGTGCAGATCGCTTTCTTCAGCAGCCTGAGACAGTACCTGTACTTTCCCCAGACGGCGTAAACGGGCGACGTTGCCTTCGCTATCAACAACCGCTAACCCCGCAGAGTCATAGCCGCGATACTCAAGACGACGTAAACCTTCCAACAAAATTTCAGCAACATCACGTTGCGCAACTGCGCCTACAATTCCACACATCGATGGTATTCCTATAAAAGTGACATATTGTGTCACCAGGGATGTCTTAGACCTGATTGTTCCGGTTTTTCCGGGTTCCCCGAGCCTTGTAGAGAGTTGGGGATTATTATGTTTTGTTCTGTACTCTGGGCTCGACCAATACAGGGGAGCAGCCAACGTACAGGACAAAACCGCCTCCGCCGTGTGCGGAGGCATAGCATAACTATTTCTTCTTCACCGGACGCTGCCAGCCGGAAATATGCCGCTGTTTCACGCGGCCGACCACCAGCTCATTCTCCGCCACATCGTGCGTGACGGTCGTTCCCGCGCCGATTGTCGCGCCGTTGGCTACGCTAACGGGCGCCACCAGTTGACTATCAGAACCGACAAACACGTCATCACCAATTACCGTCTTGTGTTTATTCGCACCGTCATAATTGCAGGTGATCGTTCCCGCGCCAATATTAACACCGGAACCGATATCCGCATCACCCAAATAGCTAAGATGACCGGCTTTTGATCCTTTGCCCAAGCGCGCCTTTTTCAGTTCGACAAAATTGCCAACATGCGCACCTTCAGCTAGTTCCGACCCCGGACGCAAGCGGGCAAACGGACCAACGGTACACTCAGCGTCTAATACAGCGTCTTCCAACACAGAGTAAGGACTGATCTCACAGTCGTCGCCAATAATACTGTTTTTGATCACACAGCCCGCACCGATTTTCACCCGGTTGCCTAGCTTAACATTGCCTTCCACGACAACATTGACATCAATCACCACATCACGACCATGAGTCAGTTCGCCACGCAGATCAAACCGTGCCGGATCGAGCAGCATGACACCAGCCAGCAGCAGTCTATCCGCCTGTTCACGCTGATAAACCCGCTCCAAGGCCGACAGTTGCAGGCGATTATTAACGCCTTCCACTTCGCTCAACCGTTCAGGATGAACCGCCTCAACACACTGGCCTTCTTCCGCTGCCATCGCAATGATATCGGTGATATAAAACTCGCCCTGTGCGTTGTTGTTATTCAATTGGCTTAACCAACGCTTCAGATCCTTACCGTTCGCAATCAAAATTCCGGTATTGATCTCGTTAATTTGGCGCTGTTCTTCACTGGCATCTTTGTGCTCAACGATCCCGACTACAGCACCGTTTTCACGCACAATCCGCCCATAGCCCGTTGGATCGTCCAATTTCACCGTCAACAGACCGATACCGCCCTGCGGCTTAGCTTGACGTAAACG
Organism: Pectobacterium aroidearum; assembly: GCF_041228105.1. Taxonomy (NCBI): domain Bacteria; kingdom Pseudomonadati; phylum Pseudomonadota; class Gammaproteobacteria; order Enterobacterales; family Pectobacteriaceae; genus Pectobacterium; species Pectobacterium aroidearum. The sequence goes on along the minus strand of NZ_CP166097.1, from coordinate 5,239,607 downwards.
CCCCAGCGTTTGCGACGAAATTAGCGGCACATCGCCATATAGCATCAGGATATCTTCATCATCGGCAAAATAAGGGGCAGCTTGCTGCATCGCATGGCCAGTTCCCAACTGTTCAGCCTGTAGCACCCAATTCAATGCCGGATCGGTCAATTCATGCTTTAACAAATCGCCGCCGTGACCATATACCAAATGAACGTGCTGTGCGCCTGTCGTCATTGCGGCATCAATGACGTGCTGAACCATCGGCTTACCTGCCAGTTTGTGTAACACCTTAGGAAGGTCGGAATACATACGGGTTCCCTTACCCGCAGCAAGGATCACCACACTCATAGCACTATTTGACATAAGCATCCTGACAGTGCGAAGCCATCGCTCCGCAAGAATAAAAATGGCTAGCCTGTTACGGCATGAATAACCAGAGTTTACCGAAACTCATGCATAACGCGGATACTTTTTGGTGAGTTTTTTCTGAAAATCTCGCACAAAACGATGAATACCTATGGCGAGAGTGTGATGTCCCCAACAACAGAAATGGCACAGGGTTTCATAAAAAACAGACTTTATTTTTAAGTATTTCCATTTGTGACACACACAAAAGAAACAGCGTTTCATTTATAGCAATATACGCGGGCGAATAATTCAATAACGAAGGAGACACAATGAAACGTTGTTCTTCACCAAAATGTCATTCTTTACGGAAACACCGTTCTTCACGCCTCGCAGCCGTCGCGTTGACGAATGCATTACTTTTCAGCTTCAGCACACACGCCGCGACAGAATCAACGCCAGTCTGGCACGGTATCGCCTTTGGTCAGTCAACAGACGTAAACTTTTCATCCAATGTCCTGCCGGAAAAGATTGGTGTCAACGACGTCACCATTAACGGCAAGAAATTAGCCCCAGGGGATAACGCTGATTTGTCCGCCCCCATCACGATTGAGAGCCGTGGCGGAAAGATTGCCAACACCCATGACGGGCTGACGTTCTTCTATACGCAACTGCCTGCCAATGTGAATTTTACGCTTCAGTCTGATATTACCGTGGAACAGTTTGGGCCAGAAAACGGCGCCAAGCCCGCGGCTCAGGAAGGAGCGGGAATTCTGGTGCGCGATATTATTGGCGTACCGCGTCAGAATCCGCTGAAAGAAGGGTATGAAGAGTTCCCTGCCGCGTCCAACATGGTGATGAACGCCATCATGACGCAGGATAAAAAGTCTCATACCGAAATTAAACTACAGGCTATTTTGCGCAATGGCGTGACGCAGCCGTGGGGTAATGCGGGCGCGAAAATTACCAAAACCAGCTATCAGGAAAATGTGAATCTGGAGCAAACGCCGACGTTCCGCCTGAAACTGGAGCGTACCAACGATGGCTTCATCACCTCTTATGCACCGAAAGGCACAGATAACTGGGTATCGAAAGAAGTCAAAGGCGCGGACGTCGTCACCAAGCTGGATAAAGACCATTACTACGTCGGTTTCTTTGCCTCCCGTAACGCCAAAATCACCGTCAGCAATGCACAGTTGACCACCACGCCAGCACAAACCAAAGCTTCACCGGCGTTTAAAGCTAAGGACTACGATCCTTTACTTCAGGTGATGTCATCGCCTAAAACCACCAGCGAACACTATGTCGTGCAGGCCAAAGCCAATTACAACGGCACGATCGCGGTTTCACAAGACGGTAAATCTCTGGGTGATGCTAAGCAGATAAAAGCAGGAGAGACCTTCTCTCTGCCAGCGAAAATTGCCGGCAACGGTGCTGAATTCAAGATAGCCTACCAGCCTGTGGAAGGGGATGATAAAGCGGTAAAAGAGAGCACATTGAAAGTTGAAAGAGTGGCTTACGCAGACGCTAAAAATCTGTATGTTTCGCCACAAGGTTCAGCCAGTAATGACGGCAGTAAAAATGCCCCGCTCGATTTAGCCAGCGCCGTCGCCGCTCTACCAGCAGGCGGCACCATTTGGCTCAACGATGGCGATTACAGCGCGTCTGAAATCCCTGTCAGTGCCAGCGGCCAGCAAAAAGCCGTCAAGAATCTGTTTGCTGTCGGCAATAAAGCCGTCATTCACGGCCTGCAACTGAAAGCGAGCCATTGGCATGTTAAAGGGATTGAAATCACCGAGAAACCGTTCCGTATCGAGGGAAGCTACAACACCATCGAACGCGTTATAGCGCACCACGCTGACGATACTGGTATTCAGGTGACCTCGACGGCCGATGTAGGCAGACCGCTGTGGGCCAGCCATAACCTGATCCTGAACTCAGAATCTCACAGTAATCAGGATCCAGGCAAAATTAACGCCGACGGTTTCGCGGTGAAAATGCGTGTCGGTGAAGGCAACGTGATTCGCGGCGCGTTCTCGCACAATAACGTCGATGACGGCTTCGACCTGTTTAACAAAATCGAAGACGGCGCAAACGGCGTTGTGGTGATCGAGAACTCAATTGCCATGAACAACACCAGCAACGGCTTCAAAATGGGTGGGGAAGGTCAGCCAGTGGCGCATCAGGTTAAAAACAGCATTGCTGTGGGTAACAAACTTGATGGTTTCACCGACAACTTCAACCCTGGCGCCTTGATCGTTGAAAATAACATTGCGTTAGATAACGAACGCTTTAACTTTATTTTCCGTCCAAGCCCTTACTCTGGCCCGGAAAAACAAGGCGTCTTCAAGAACAACATGTCGCTGAAAACCAAAGCGGGTAAATATGATGATGCGGTTGTCGGCAGTATCGATAACACCAACTACTTCATCAAAGGCGACCGCTCTGTTAACGCGCAAGGTAAGGAAATCACAGTAAATAATTTCGTGTCGGTAACCATCCCTGAAACGTTTACGCGTGATGCCAAAGGCAATCTGGTACTTGGCGACTTCCTGAAGAAAAAATAAGTTTGTGCAGAGAGCACCACAGATTTTGCCATTATCCGGCGCAAAAAATTATGCTGAGGAGATAGCAGGCTTAGGATGAGCAGCATGGACGCTGCGAAAGCTTGCGCCACGTCAGGAACGTGTCGCAAGCGGTCCGTTAAGCCTGATACCGACGAAGGTACCGCGTAGCGGCATAATTTAGCCGGAAGCCAGGGTTCGCAGGGCGGCGGCGACTGAGCGTCCCTGCGTCGGGCGCGTGATACGGAATAGCATGAAAATGGCGAAATTATCGCGCACGAAACCATCTCTTAGTCTGCATAAAAATGTAACTAAGAGGTGAATCTGTGAAGGCAGGCAGGAAAGAGGCATCACCTTAAATGCAAAAAGGCCAGTCAGTGTGAACTGACTGGCCTTCAATCATTGCAAGCTTATCTGTTACATCGCTTTTCTGGTCAGCTCGATAACGCGCAGCTTCGCAATCGCTTTGCTCAGCTCTGCTGAAGCCTGAGCATAATCCACATCACCATGCGAATTACGGATATGATCTTCAGCTTTGCGTTTAGCTTCCAGCGCACGAGCTTCATCCAGATCCTGCCCACGGATTGCGGTATCAGACAGTACGGTAACGGTATTCGGCTGCACCTCAAGGATGCCGCCAGAAAGATAAATATACTCTTCCTCACCGTGCTGCTTAACGATACGAACCATACCAGGTTTAATGGCAGTAAGCAGAGGGGCATGTCCCGGATAAATACCCAGTTCGCCTTCGCTCCCCGTTACCTGGATCTTCTGCACCAGACCGGAGAACATTTGCTGTTCTGCACTCACGACATCCAGATGGTAAGTCATAGCCATGTCACCCTCCTACAAGGCGTTACAGTTTCTTGGCTTTTTCCACGACTTCGTCAATGGAACCAACCATGTAGAACGCCTGCTCTGGCAGGTGGTCGTATTCGCCTTCCATAATCCCTTTAAAGCCACGGATAGTGTCTTTCAGGGCAACGTATTTACCCGGAGAACCGGTAAATACTTCCGCTACGAAGAACGGCTGTGACAGGAAGCGCTGAATTTTACGTGCACGAGATACCACCAGCTTGTCTTCTTCAGACAGCTCGTCCATACCCAGAATCGCGATGATGTCTTTCAGTTCCTGATAACGCTGCAGAATAGACTGCACGCCACGGGCAACATCATAGTGTTCCTGACCAACAACCAACGGATCCAGCTGACGGCTGGTGGAATCCAGTGGGTCAACGGCCGGGTAGATACCCAGAGAAGCGATCTGACGGCTCAGTACCACGGTTGCATCCAAGTGAGCAAAGGTGGTGGCTGGAGATGGGTCAGTCAAGTCATCCGCAGGAACGTAAACGGCCTGAACGGAGGTGATAGAACCGGTTTTGGTTGAAGTGATACGTTCTTGCAGAACGCCCATCTCTTCCGCCAGCGTCGGCTGATAACCTACCGCAGAAGGCATACGACCCAGCAGTGCGGATACTTCCGTACCGGCCAGGGTATAACGGTAGATGTTATCGACGAACAGCAGTACGTCACGGCCTTCATCACGGAATTTTTCCGCCATGGTCAGACCGGTCAGTGCTACGCGCAGACGGTTACCTGGTGGCTCATTCATCTGGCCATAAACCAGTGATACTTTGTCGATTACGTTGGAATCGGTCATTTCGTGGTAGAAGTCGTTACCTTCACGGGTACGTTCACCCACGCCTGCAAACACGGAGTAACCGGAGTGCTCGATCGCGATGTTACGGATCAGCTCCATCATGTTTACGGTTTTACCTACGCCCGCACCACCGAACAGACCCACTTTACCGCCCTTGGCAAACGGACACATCAGGTCGATAACCTTGATGCCGGTTTCCAGCAGCTCTTGTGAGTTTGACAGCTCTTCATAGCTCGGAGCAGCGCGGTGAATAGCCCAACGCTCTTCTTCGCCGATGTCGCCTTTCATGTCGATGGGTTCACCCAACACGTTCATGATACGACCCAGCGTTGCTTTACCTACCGGCACTTCGATCGGGTGGTCCAGGTTATTCACATTCAACCCGCGACGCAGACCGTCAGAAGAACCCATTGCGATACAGCGAACAATACCGCCGCCCAACTGCTGCTGCACTTCCAGCACCAGTTTCTCAGCGCCGTTCTCTACCTCAAGCGCATCGTACACCTTTGGTACGGCATCTTGCGGGAACTCGACGTCCACCACGGCGCCGATTACCTGGATAATCTTTCCAGTAGCCATCTTGAATCCTCTACGTAATTCGACAATACGTAATTCGTAAACCTGCTTTAAACCGCGGAGGCTCCCCCGACGATTTCGGTGAGTTCCTGAGTAATGCTGGCCTGACGAGCTTTGTTGTATACCAACTGCAGCTCTTTGATCAGGCTACCGCCGTTATCGGTCGCGGCTTTCATCGCAACCATTCGCGCGGCCTGCTCACTAGCCAGATTTTCTACGACGCCCTGATAAACCTGAGATTCCACATAACGGCGCAGCAGGGTATCCAGCAGCGACTTAGGATCGGGTTCATACAGGTAATCCCAGGATTTCTTCTTCAACTCACCGTCATCCGAAGGCGGTAACGGTAACACTTGAACAACAAGCGGTTCCTGAGACATGGTATTGATAAACTTGTTGCTTACGATATACAGCTTGTCCAGACGACCTTCGTCGTAGGCTTGCAGCATAACTTTAACCGGACCGATCAATTCTGATACGGAAGGGTTGTCTCCCATACCGGTAACCTGAGCAACAATGTTTCCGCCTACCGAACCGAAGAAAGAAACCGCTTTGGAACCAATCAGCGCTAAATCAGTTTCAACGCCTTTGTCACTCCAGGATTTCATATCAGCCAGCAGCTTCTTGAACAGGTTAATGTTCAAACCACCGCACAGGCCACGGTCAGTAGACACCACCAGATACCCAACGCGCTTAACATCTCGTTCTTCCAGGTACGGGTGTTTATATTCCAGATTTCCTAACGCAAGGTGACCAATCACATTGCGTATGGTTTCCGCATAAGGACGGCTGGCCGCCATACGATCCTGCGATTTACGCATTTTGGAAGCGGCGACCATTTCCATTGCTTTGGTGATCTTCTGCGTATTTTGGACGCTTGCGATCTTACTACGTATCTCTTTTGCGCCGGCCATCTTTGCTTCTCCTCAAAGCCTTGCGGCCTGCTTTACAGCAGGCCACCGGGCGTTACCAGGACTGGGTTGCCTTAAAAGTATCGAGGATGCCTTTAAATTTGCCCTCGATCTCATCGTTATAAGCGCCAGTCTGGTCGATTTGTTGCAGAAGTTCGCCATGCTCACGATCGGCGTAAGCCAGCAGTGCCGCTTCAAAGCTACCGACTTTCGACAGCTCAACATCTTCCAGATAACCACGTTCTGCCGCAAACAGAACCAGAGACTGCTGTGCGACAGACATCGGCGCATACTGTTTCTGTTTCAACAGCTCGGTCACTTTCTGACCGTGGCTCAACTGCTTACGGGTTGCATCATCAAGATCGGACGCAAACTGAGAGAATGCTGCCAGCTCGCGGTACTGTGCCAGTGCGGTACGAATACCACCGGACAGTTTCTTCATGATCTTGGTCTGTGCTGCACCACCCACACGGGATACGGAGATCCCTGGGTTAACCGCAGGACGAATACCGGCGTTAAACAGGTTGGATTCCAGGAAGATCTGACCATCGGTAATAGAAATTACGTTGGTCGGAACGAACGCAGAAACGTCACCCGCTTGGGTTTCGATGATCGGCAGAGCGGTCAACGAACCGGTTTTCCCCTTCACTTCACCCTTGGTGAATGCTTCAACGTAATCAGCGTTAACACGCGATGCACGCTCCAGCAAACGGGAGTGGAGATAGAAAACGTCACCAGGATAAGCTTCACGGCCTGGCGGACGACGGAGCAGCAGAGAAATCTGACGATAAGCAACGGCCTGTTTGGACAGGTCATCATAAATAATCAGCGCATCTTCACCGCGGTCACGGAAGTACTCGCCCATCGCACAACCGGCATACGGTGCCAGATATTGCAGAGCAGCAGACTCAGACGCGGTAGCGACAACGACAATGGTGTTTTCCAGTGCGCCATGCTCTTCCAGTTTACGCACCACGTTAGAAATCGTGGAGGCTTTCTGGCCGATAGCGACGTACACACATTTGATGCCGGAATCACGCTGGTTGATGATGGCGTCGATAGCCAGAGCGGTTTTACCCGTCTGACGGTCACCGATAATCAGCTCACGCTGACCACGACCGATTGGAATCATGGCGTCAACGGACTTATAGCCCGTTTGTACTGGCTCATCAACGGACTGACGTTCGATAACGCCAGGCGCAATCGCTTCAACCGCAGAGAAACCGTCGTGATCCAGTGCGCCTTTACCGTCAATCGGTGCGCCCAGCGTGTTGACCACACGACCTAACAGGCCACGGCCAACCGGAACTTCAAGAATACGGCCGGTGCATTTTACTTTCATGCCTTCAGCCAGATCCGCATACGGGCCCATGACTACCGCACCAACGGAGTCGCGCTCCAGGTTCAGTGCGATCGCATAACGGTTACCCGGCAGAGAGATCATCTCCCCCTGCATCACGTCTGCCAGACCGTGGACGCGGATGATTCCGTCACTGACGGAAACAATAGTACCTTCATTGTGAGCTTCGCTCACCACATTGAACTGAGCAATGCGCTGCTTGATCAGTTCGCTGATTTCGGTGGAATTCAGTTGCATGCTCCAGTCCCCTTAAGACTGCAAGACGTCTGCCAGACGTTCCAGACGACCGCGAATGCTGCCATCTATCACCATGTCGCCCGCGCGGATAACCACGCCGGCCATGACAGACTTATCAATTTTGCAATTCAGCTTCACTTTGCGTGACAGACGTTTTTCCATAGCGGCAGCGATCTTCGACAGCTGCTGCTCACTCAACGTGTTGGCAGAAATCACATCGACGTCAACCGTCGATTCCAGTGCTGCCCGCAGTTGAATAAATTGTTCCAGTACTTCAGGAAGCACCGGTAAACGTCCGTTCTCGGCCATCACCTTAATCAGGTTCTGACCGGCTTCATCAAGTTGATCACCACAAACGGCAATGAACGTTTTCGCCAGCTCAATCGGTGCTACTGCACCAGAAAGCAATTCGGCAATTTGTTCATTGCGCGCTACTTCGGCCGAAAACGCCAGCATGTTCTGCCAGCGATCCAAGGCCTGATTCTCAACCGCAAAGTCAAAAGCTGCTTTGGCGTAGGGGCGAGCTACCGTGACAAATTCAGACATCAGCCCCTCCCTCCTTACAGTTCAGCGACCAGTTTATCAACGATGTCGCTGTTAGCAGCTTCATCCACGGAACGTTCAATAATTTTCTCGGCACCGGCAATCGCCAATACGGCAACTTGCTTACGCAGCTCTTCACGAGCGCGTTTACGTTCGGCTTCGATTTCAGCCTGCGCCTGCGCCACAATCTTGTTACGTTCAGCTTCCGCTTCAGCTTTCGCCTCATCCAGGATCTGAGCACGGCGTTTGTTCGCCTGCTCGATGATAACCTGAGCATCCGCTTTGGCTTTCTTCAGTTGATCTGTCGCATTGGCCTGAGCCAAGTTCAAATCTTTTTTGGCACGTTCAGCAGAAGCCAGACCGTCAGCAATTTCTTTCTGACGTTTCTCGATGGCTGCCATCATCGGCGGCCATACATACTTCATGCAGAACCAGACAAACAGGACGAACGCAATGGCCTGGCCGAGGATTGTTGCATTAATATTCACAGCACAATGCCTCTTTCAAAGTTAAATAAGTTGATGTTTTAACCTCAGCAGAAAACATTCTGCTTAGGCCACCGCAAACATCACATACAGCCCCAGACCAACAGCGATCATCGGGATGGCGTCAACCAGACCCATGACGATAAAGAACTGTGTACGCAGTAAAGGAATCAGGTCAGGCTGGCGAGCAGCACCTTCCAAGAATTTACCACCCAGAATGCCGATACCGATCGCAGCACCGATTGCCGCCAAACCCATCATTAACGCGGCAGCCATGTACAGCAGATCCACACTCAGGTTTTCCATGACAGTCTCCAGTTTGTTTCAGTTAAAAACGTTATTTGTTGAAAGAAAATCAATGCTCTTCAGATGCCATCGAGAGATAAACAACCGTCAGAACCATGAAAATAAAAGCCTGAAGCGTAATAATCAAAATGTGGAAAATAGCCCAAGGCACATTTAACAGCCATTGTGACCACCACGGCAACAGACCGGCAATCAGGATGAAGATCAACTCACCCGCATACATATTGCCAAACAGTCGCAAGCCTAAGGAAATAGGTTTGGACAGCAGGCTGACACCTTCAAGAATCAGGTTAATAGGAATAAATACTGGATGGTTGAACGGCTGCATGGTCAGTTCTTTAACAAAACCACCGAGACCCTTCATTTTGATGCTGTAGAACAGAACCAGGATAAACACCCCAAGCGCCATCGACAGCGTAATATTAACGTCAGCCGTCGGAACCGCACGCAGATACGCATGCGCCGGATCGTATCCCAGCAGACTATAGATACCTGCCCAGGCTTGCGGCAACAGATCGATAGGCAGCAAGTCCATCAGGTTCATCAGGAAAACCCAGACGAAAATGGTCAGCGCCAAAGGAGCAATCAGTTTGCTTTTGCCATGGAACATATCGCGCACGGTACCATCAACGAAACCGATAATCAGTTCGACGGCCGTTTGCAGCTTACCTGGCACACCGCTGGTGGCGCGCCTAGCGACACGGTGAAAGATAACCAGAAAGAGGATCCCAAGAGCGATGGAGAAAAACATCGAATCGACGTTGATCGACCAAAAACCCGTCCCTACCTGCAAATGGTGCAAGTGGTGACTGATATACTCTTGCGGAGTAGAGATTTCTCCAGCAGCCATGATGTCCCTTACCCTTTTGTTGTTAACTACGGTAACGATTAATTACGGCCGGTGCCACGATCTGCATAACCAGCACCGATAAATAAGTCAGGCCAAGCGGAAAAAATGCCGCTTTAAATACGCCCAACGCCACCACTAACAATGCAATGGTGATAAATACCTTAAGCGCTTCACCAATCGCGAATGACCAGGCCACACGCCCATCAGCAGGCTTATGCGACTGATGACGCAAGGCGAAGAGCACAAACAAAACATTCGGCAACCAGGCTGCCAATCCCCCACCTAATGCAGAAGCGGCAGCATTGACGCTATTGAGGCTGAAAGCAGCACTCAACAAAGCAAAAGTCACTAACTGTAACAACAGCAGCCTGAAGGCCACTTTTCCGCTGTAAAGGGATACAGGCATGACGTTTGCTCTCTCCGTACCTTTTCAGAGGTATACCGAATGACGTATAAAACTGCCTTTACACCACTGAGTCAAGCAGCAAAAAACGAGCAAATTATACGGGTCATACCTGCGAATTCAATCGATAAGTAGCGAAAAGGTGAACAATTATTTAAATTTCTTTCTGAAGCCCCGTTTTTGCTAACAATCATCCTTGTTCATACCTAGTGTAATTAATTTCTAAAGCCCTCCAATCTGTGATGTGACTCACATAAAAGGCTTTACGACTATTTATAACAGAACGTGTTTTTTTTTGTCTTTAGCAAAATAAGCTATTTATTTTATTTAACTTCAATAAGTTACAAAAAAACCCATTCCAAAAATGCAACAAACAACGTTTCAACGACCTATTGACATTATTGATATCGTTTTTTTACTCAATTAACACAAAAATAACTAAATTTTGATACTGATGATTTATTTTCGCTCGTTATTATTCAGTACGAAAGTAAAAGAGCCGCGCTGAAAAAACCAAGATGTAAAATTTCAGTGATCGCAATGCGTTCTGGAACGATGCCCTCCGTAAACGAGATGGCTGGCTGATACGCAATATTTAGTTATAATTTTTTTGATAAAAGACAAAATTAGTTTGGTTTAAGCACGACCAAATGGCGTTCACCTTCCAGATCAGGAACAGATAAACGGACAACCTGATCTAATGAGACACCTTGTGGCAAAGATGACAATTCATCCTCTGGAAGTACGCCTTTTAGGGCATAAAATCGCCCTGCAGGTCTGGCTGGAAGATGATTGCACCAGCTAATCATGTCATGCAGAGAGGCAAATGCACGACTGATTACACCATCAAAAGGCGGCTCCGCTGGAAATTCTTCAACGCGACTTTGCACCGGAGTGATGTTTTCAAGCTGCAGTTCATGCTGAACCTGACGCAGGAAACGTACACGCTTACCCAGACTATCCAGCAAGGTAAAATGCGAATCAGGGCGAACAATCGCCAATGGAATCCCCGGTAGTCCAGGCCCCGTTCCCACATCGATAAAACGCTGACCGTGTAAATGCGGTTCAACCACGATACTGTCCATGATATGGCGGACAAGCATTTGCTGCGGGTCGCGTATAGACGTCAGGTTATAAGCCTTGTTCCACTTATTCAGCATGTCAACATACTGTATCAGAAGATTTTTTTGCTTATCTGAAATCACAATACCAGCCGCATTGAGCAGATTATCGAGTGTGTTGCGCACTATAAGATCCCGATGAAAAATATAAGGTTAATAATAAAAATAGCCGGATAACCGGCTATTTAGGGGATAAGTTTACCTTAAATCAGGCGCTGCGGCGCAGCAGACCCTGTTTTTTAAGCCAGATCAGCAAAATGGAGATTGCCGCAGGCGTTATGCCGGAAATACGCGAGGCCTGACCGATAGACGAAGGTTTGTGATCGTTCAGTTTGGCAATAACCTCGTTGGACAACCCGTTAACCTGCTTGTAATCCAGATCGGCAGGCAGCAACGTATTTTCATTACGCAACTGCTTCTCGATTTCATCCTGTTGACGAGCAATATACCCTTCGTATTTGACCTGAATTTCAACCTGCTCGGCAGCCTGCTCGTCGGTTAATCCCGGAGCGAACAGCGGTAGCGCAGTAAGTTGAACGTAATCCACTTCTGGACGACGGAGCAGCTCTTCACCGTTCGCTTCACGGGACAACGGTGTTTTCAGCAGTGAGTTAACTTGATCTAACAGCTCAGACTGCGGGTGAACGTGAATATCGCGCAGGCGCTGACGCTCTTTTTCAATACTCTCAAGTTTCTCGTTGAAACGTGCCCAGCGATGATCGTCGACCATCCCTAGTTCGCGACCGATTTCAGTCAAACGGAGATCGGCGTTATCTTCGCGCAGCATCAGACGATATTCGGCACGCGACGTAAACATACGGTAGGGTTCTTTCGTCCCCAGCGTACAGAGATCGTCAACCAGCACGCCGAGATAGGCCTGATCGCGACGCGGTGACCAGCCTTCCTTATCGGCAGCCAATCGAGCCGCATTCAGTCCTGCCAGCATGCCCTGTGCAGCGGCTTCTTCATACCCTGTGGTACCGTTGATTTGTCCAGCGAAGAACAAACCATGAACAAATTTGTTTTCCAGCGTTGGCTTCAGATCGCGCGGATCGAAGAAATCGTACTCAATGGCATAGCCAGGGCGGACAATGCGTGCATTTTCCATTCCCGTCATTGAACGAACAATCTGCCACTGAACGTCAAACGGCAAACTGGTTGAGATCCCGTTAGGATAAATTTCATTGCTGGTCAGTCCTTCTAGCTCAAGAAAGATCTGATGTGTGTTTCGATCGGCGAAACGCATGACTTTGTCTTCGATCGAGGGGCAATAACGCGGGCCGATCCCTTCGATGATCCCGGCATACATCGGGCTACGATCCAGATTATTACGGATCACGTCATGGGTTTTCTCGTTAGTGTGCGTGATGTAGCACGGCATTTGTGCCGGATGCTGGCTCGCATTCCCCAGGAACGAGAAAACTGGCATTGGGTTGTCACCGTGCTGTTGAGCCAGCACGCTAAAATCGATCGTTCTGGCGTCAATACGCGGCGGAGTACCGGTCTTCAGGCGGTTAACACGCAGAGGTAGTTCACGAAGGCGACGCGCCAGCGGAATAGAAGGCGGATCGCCTGCACGCCCACCGCTGTAGTTATCCAGGCCAATGTGAATCTTGCCGTCGAGGAAAGTGCCTACCGTTAATACAACGGCTTTTGCACGAAACTTTAGTCCCATCTGAGTAACGGCACCGACGACACGATCGTTTTCTACAATCAGATCGTCAACTGCTTGCTGGAAGATCGTCAGGTTTGGCTGATTCTCCAGAGCGGTGCGAATTGCCTGACGGTAGAGCACACGATCTGCTTGTGCGCGAGTGGCTCTGACCGCTGGGCCTTTACTGCTGTTTAGTATCCTAAACTGTATCCCTGCCTGGTCGACAGCACGCGCCATCAACCCTCCCATGGCATCGATCTCTTTAACCAGATGACCTTTTCCAATACCGCCAATCGCCGGGTTACAAGACATTTGTCCTAGCGTATCGATATTGTGTGTGAGTAAAAGCGTCTGTTGGCCCATTCGGGCAGAAGCCATCGCAGCTTCTGTTCCGGCATGACCGCCACCGATCACGATGACGTCAAATGGATCTGGATAAAACATGGTACTGCTCCTCGCATTATTGCGAATGATAAGTGGCGAACGATCGTTATTTGCCCTGGGGTGGGGGATTCTACTCAACTTTGAGCCAACGACCAAGTCCGTTGGATCCTCGTTAATTAAAGAAAGATCTTTTTATTTAAAGATCTCTTTATTAGATCTCTTATTAGGATCGTCGTGTTGTGTGGATAAGTGATTATTCATATTAAAGATCAAGAGAATGGCGTTGATCCTTACCTGTGAATGATCGGTGATCCTAGCCAGTATAAGCTGGGATCTTAATGTGGGTTTATACACAGGACAAAAAACGCACTCGGGTTGTTATTGGGATAACTACGGCTTTTACACCAGAATTAAGCATAGTTATCCACATTCAACTGCCGAATATTTAACCTTACTTGAGTAAATTAACCCACGATCCTAGCCATTCTTCAGCCGGATCTTCAGGAACCTGATGCTGAGTGATGTCGATCTCGAGGACTTCACCGATCCGTTTAGCCCCTAATTGGGTTAGCACACGATCCGCTGTTTGGATCGCGCCACAGAACGTGTCGTACTCTTTACTACCGATCCCCACCGCACCGAAACTCACCTGAGAAAGATCGGGCTTTTGCTGTTCCAACTGCTCAAACAGCGCTTTCAGGTTATCAGGAAATTCTCCTGCACCGTGGGTGGATGTCACCAACAGCCATACACCGCTTTCAGGCAATGCATCGAGCTCAGGACCGTGCAGAAGCTCAGTGGAAAAATCATCCTTCTCCAGCAGTTCAGCCAAATGCTCTGCGACGTATTCGGCGCTGCCAAGGGTACTGCCACTGATCAAGGTAATGTCTGCCATAGCGATCCCATCCGATAAAAGACGGGACATTGTACGCTGTGATCTGGCTGGGATCTACCTGTGGATAATATGGGTATAGGAAAAAAGTGTTACGGCGCGATCGTCCGCATAATGGGGTTTTGCAGGGAGATGAGCGTTTCGGTGGACTGAATTTCATCAATTGTTTGGATCTTGTTGATAAGTACGTGTTGCAACGCCTCGATCGAACGACACATGACCTTAATAAAGATACTGTAATGCCCAGTGGTGTAGTAAGCCTCAACCACTTCTTCCAGATTGTTTAGCTTCTCCAGCGCCGAAGGATAATCTTTGGCGCTTTTTAGAATGATGCCGATAAAGCAGCACACGTCATAGCCCAGCTGTTTTGGATTCACGTCCAGACGCGTGCCGACAATGATGCCCGCCTGTTTCATTTTTTCCACTCGAACGTGGATTGTTCCTGGACTGACGGAAAACTGTTTTGCCAGTTCGGCATAAGGGATGCGTGCATTTTCCATTAAGGCGGAAAGAATGCCGCGATCGAGATTATCGATCTGATAAATTTCTGCCACTTTGAGCCTCCTATTTTAGCGAATAATTATTTTATACCGCTATAAAATGACGGATTAAAAGCACAAGAGCAATTTATCCATAAGATTATTGAATGGCTAGCGCTTTTTATTGCTTAATGAATAACTAAATACGATGAATAAGAGACGCGGCAATGAAAAAGCAGTACATCGAAAAACAGCAGCAAATCAGCTTCGTTAAATCTTTCTTCTCCAGCCAGCTGGAGCAACTTCTGGGATTGATTGAAGTCCAGGCACCGATTCTTAGCCGTATCGGTGATGGTACGCAGGATAACTTGTCCGGTACGGAAAAAGCGGTACAGGTTAAGGTTAAAGCGCTGCCAGACGCCACATTTGAAGTCGTGCACTCACTGGCTAAATGGAAGCGTAAGACGCTGGGCGCGTACGATTTTAGCAGCGGTGAAGGCATTTATACCCATATGAAAGCATTGCGCCCGGACGAAGATCGTCTGAGCCCGATCCACTCGGTTTATGTCGATCAGTGGGACTGGGAACGTGTGATGGGAGACGGCGAGCGTCATGCGGAGTACCTAAAATCGACGGTTACGCGTATTTATCAGGGAATCAAAGCGACAGAGGCTGCGGTACATCAGGCATTTGGCATTCAGCCTTTCCTGCCGGAACAGATTCATTTTGTGCACACCGAAACGCTGCTGAAGCGCTATCCCGATCTGGATGCCAAAGGGCGTGAGAGAGCGATTGCCAAAGAATTGGGTGCCGTTTTCCTGATTGGGATTGGCGGTAAGCTGTCCAACGGGCAATCTCACGATGTGCGTGCGCCGGATTATGATGACTGGACGACGCCAGGTGAGCAGGAACTGGCGGGTCTGAACGGCGATATCGTCGTATGGAACCCGGTACTGAACGATGCGTTTGAGATTTCATCCATGGGGATCCGCGTGGATGCTGAAGCGTTAACACGCCAGCTGGCGCTGACGCAGGATGAAGAACGTCTGAAGCTGGAATGGCATCAGGCGCTGCTGCGCGGTGAGATGCCGCAAACGATCGGTGGGGGAATCGGTCAGTCTCGCCTGGTCATGCTGTTGCTGCAATTGTCGCACATTGGCCAGGTTCAGTGCGGCGTGTGGCCACAGCCGCTGCGTGAGTCGGTTTCCGGCCTGCTTTAATACGCTTTGCCGTGCTGCCAGCGGCGTATTAAGCGGCTTTTTAACCCGGTATCAAAGCGCCAGATATGGTCAAAGATGTGCATGATGCCGGGTTTGCCATGATCGGACATCGCTACAGCATGGAAACGATGTTGTAGCTGCGTCTGGCGACTTTTCACCTTATTTACCACCTCATCCGGCAATCGTTGGGCGATAAAATCTGAAATCACTACGGCGTCGGCATCATGCCAAAGCGCGTCATCCATTTTATCTAGCAGCGCTGACAGACAGGCACTCATATCCGTGCCGCCGCGGAAGGACTGGCTGAGAAAACGTATTGCCTGCTCTAATCCATCCGCAGACGTGAGCTCATATTTCACCACGCCGGTAGAAAACAGCATGATATAGCAGCGGCGGTTATCGGCGAGCGCGATGCGCATCAGCGCCAGACAGAAGGCTTTGGCACAACGTTCATTAAAGCCACCCATCGAGCCTGACGTATCGACGCAGACGATAAATGGGCCGCGCGGCTGCTGTTCATTTTGCTGATGAACCACTGGGCGTTCCGTGATTTTTTCTCGCCAGCTCTCACCTTGTAAGCGATACGTCAGCAGCCGATGTTCCAGAAGACGACGATAAAATTCGTATTCCAGCTCGCTGATGCCCAGCGTGACCAGCTCTGTCGGCATCAAGCGCAAAATATCGTCGCTCTGATGCACACCGCTCACTTGCTCAGGCACGGTGGCTGGTTCCCTTACGCTTACCCGGAAAGCTTCTTTCGGAGCTTCCTGTGTGAGGATCGATTTGGTTTCCCTGCTGCGTCCCAGACGTTCCGCCAGTTTTTGCAATGCGGGCTGGCGCTGCAGGAAGGCGCCAAAATCCAATAACGGGCGGGGATCGGTTTGAATACGCTGTGCGGCGCTGAGATCCCAGAGCCGCCCGGCCGCATTTTCATTTTCGGCCAAAATCGGTTCGAGCTTGCCGCTGAGCGTCAGGCGTTGTTGCAGCTCATCCAGCAGGATTTCCCGTTCTTGTTCCATTAACTGCTGATGCAGTGAAACGGTTTGCAGTGTGAGGCTCAACCGCCAGCGTTGAAGAAAGAGTGCGTGGAGCCCACTCGTTACCTTCTGTCCTAAGGTTCGCTCTGGGGCAGTGATAAGCTGTGAGGCCTGCGTCAGAAACGGTGACTCCACGTTGCTCAGCGTATCCATAATCGCAGGCAGGCGTGTCTGAAAGGCCTGATTGTCGATCGATTGTGAACGTTGGTAGCAGCTAAATTCTTTTTCCAAATCTGGCGGTACCTGAGTGGTACGTAAGCGCTGCTTTAAGGTTTCTTTCCAGTGAGGAAGATCATTGAGTAACGCTGACTTCAGGCTGGGGTACTTTTCAAAGAAGAAAGCGAGCTGAGGCGTCGCCAGCAGCGTGACGACAAGATCGTCCAGTAGCTCGTTTTCATCAATAGACAGCAGCATTTCCAGTGATTCCAGCGTGATCATCGGCGTTAATCCTGTTGCTCTGATTGCTGGATTTGCTCGGCAACCTGCTGCAGGCTGGCCTCTATTTTGGCCAACCACTCGCTCGGAACGAACAGGCAAGGCTGATGCTGGCTGAATAAGCGGCGCTGTTCACGCAGCTGCATGTTCAGTTTTTCATATTCATCGGTAATTTCGGCAGGAAGCGCAATGTCGCGCTTTTCCGGCAGAGAAAGAATAGAGGATTGCAGGCTAATATCGCGAATGGCCAGATGCTGGCGATCGTCCACCAGCAGATCGAGGCGCTGGGTAAAACCAATACCGTTGAGCTTACCCCGGATTTCCCCGCCTTTTTGTAGCCAGCCTTGCAGGGCATTCTTGTCAATGATCAGGTGGTTAACTTCAATATCGTGCAGGATCAACGGGCGTTGCAGCACCAGTTCCAATGTTTCAGCGTCGATGGTGTCAGGTAAGGCATAATGGAATTTCCGGCCGAGGAAATGCCCTTGTTTCTCTACCGAAAAGGCCTGTAATTCGCTTTGCTCACGCTGGTATTGCTGGCGTTTGGTATTTACCTGCTGCAAACGGAACAACAGGCTTTTTTGCTGGTAGGCGTGTTCGGTAATCAGCAGTTCAAGCTGGTGTTCGATAAGCGTCAAGGTGCTTTGGTCATGCCAGAGACAGTCTTTCAGCAGAATGATATCAACCGGTGTAATGGCATCCCGGCCGCAGAAAAATGCGCTGGCCTGAAGCAGACGAAGGGCTTTTTTCCAGCGTCGATCGGAAATGTAAGGGGCCTGCTCCAGCGCATCGAGCTGTTGGCGCAGTGTGTAAATCAGCTCGAAACCTGCTTCCGGCAATGCGATGTGTTCAATGTCCTTCTGCCACTGTTGGTACTCTTCATCGCTGACGCTGAGAGCGGGCGGAACGGGGTTATCGCGTTCGCTGCTGTTGTTCACAAGTAGCGCTCGGAAATTCTGTTTTTCCTGAACACGATCGAGCCACAGGCGGATGAGCATGCGGTCGTAAAGCGCTTCCAAACCGCCATCCGCTTCTGGTAACTCATTCGAGGCTGCGACCAGCAGGCGCATTGGGATGGTATCTTCGCTGTTGCCGTTACGGAAACGTCGCTCGTTAATGGCCGTCAGCAGGGTGTTCAAAATGGCGGGGCCCGCTTTCCAGATTTCATCCAGAAACACGATTTCGGCTTCTGGCAGGTAGCCAGCGGTGAGGCGCTGATAGCGACCTTCATCTTTTAACGCCTGAATGGAAAGGGGACCGAATACTTCTTCCGGGGTGGAAAAGCGGGTCATCAGGTACTCAAACGCATTCGCATGACGAAACGCGAATTTAAGACGCCGGGCGATCATACTTTTAGCTATACCTGGCGGCCCCAGCAGAAAAACACTTTCCCCGCTTAGCGCTGCCAGCAGACAGAGGCGAATGGCGTGTTGTCTTTCGTAGAGTCCGTGTTCTAGCGCATGGCTGAGACGAGAAATTCTTTCAGCCAATGCCGCAGTTTGACGCATAATTAATCCGTTAGTCCCATGATGTGATGTATTGAAATCGTTTATGTCTCAACCCGATTACTTCGCGGAAAGCGGTCTCTCAGAAAAACCCTACTTTCAGAAAGACAATAGTAATAATAAACGGCAGATCACAGATTTTTATTAGAATACTTTTACGGATTATTACACCCTAACGGGGTGAGTAAGCAATAAACCACTTTTTACAGGATGTTTCGTGTACAGGTGGATCGCACAATAAAAATGGGTTTTTAGCCTGATTTGTGCATACTGTGCGCTCTTGGACGAGTTGCTGTGAATGACGCGCTTCGCGGACTGATTAATAACAGAAGATAGGTTTATGAGCTCAGAACATAAACGTTCGCTTCCGGCTGTCACGCTGGCGGCCATCGGGGTGGTTTATGGAGATATAGGAACCAGCCCTCTTTATACGTTAAGGGAATGTTTATCAGGGCAGTTTGGTTTTGGGGTCGAGCCTGATTCGGTCTTTGGTTTTCTTTCACTGATCTTTTGGCTGTTAGTTCTCGTTGTTTCGCTGAAATACCTGACCTATGTGATGCGTGCTGACAACGCTGGCGAAGGTGGGATTCTAACCCTTATGTCGCTAGCTGGGCGCAATACTTCCGATCGCATGACGTCCGTGCTGGTCATCATGGGGTTGATTGGTGGCAGCTTCTTCTATGGGGAAGTGGTCATCACGCCAGCCATCTCGGTGATGTCGGCGATGGAAGGGCTGGAAATTGCCGCGCCATCAATGGACAGCTATATCGTCCCGCTATCTATTGTCGTTCTGACATTACTCTTTATCATTCAAAAACACGGTACAGGCAGTGTTGGTAAGCTGTTTGCGCCTGTGATGCTGATTTGGTTTTTAACGCTCGGCGTGCTGGGGGCGCGAAGTATTATCGCTAACCCTGAAGTCTTGCAGGCGTTGAACCCGATGTACGCCGTTCGCTTCTTTATCGAATATAAAGCCGTATCGTTCTTCGCGCTGGGAGCGGTGGTGCTGGCAATTACCGGGGTTGAGGCGCTGTATGCCGATATGGGGCACTTCGGTAAATTCCCGATTCGTCTGGCCTGGTTTACGGTGGTGCTGCCGTCGCTGGTGTTAAATTACTTCGGACAGGGCGCGCTGCTGTTGAAGAACCCGGAGGCGATCAAGAACCCCTTCTTCCTGCTGGCGCCAGATTGGGCGCTGATTCCACTGATGATATTGGCGACGCTGGCGACAATCATTGCTTCGCAGGCGGTGATTTCCGGTGTTTTCTCCCTGACGCGCCAGGCAGTGCGGCTGGGCTATTTGCCGCCGATGCGTATCGTACACACGTCAGATATGGAGTCCGGTCAGATTTATATTCCTGCCATTAACTGGATGCTGTATATCGCTGTCGTCATCGTGATTGTCAGCTTTGAGCATTCGAGCAATCTGGCTGCGGCTTACGGGATTGCGGTAACGGGCACGATGGTGATTACCAGTATTCTGTTCTGTACGGTGGCGGTGAAGAACTGGCTCTGGAACCGCTACTTGGCGTGGGTATTGCTGGCGGGATTACTGGTTATTGATGTACCGATGTTTTTGGCGAATGTGGTCAAAATTCTGTCCGGCGGCTGGTTGCCGCTAGCGCTGGGCATGGTGATGTTTATTATCATGACGACGTGGAAAAGCGAGCGCTTCAGGCTGCTGCGTCGGTTGCATGAACACGGTAACTCGCTGGATGCCATGATTGCGTCGCTGGAGAAATCGCCGCCGACACGTGTACCGGGAACTGCCGTCTATTTCTCGCGTGCGACTCGCGTGATCCCGTTTGCGCTGTTGCATAACCTTAAACATAACAAGATCCTGCACGAGCGCGTGGTGCTGTTGACCATGCGAACGGAGGATGCGCCTTATGTGCTGAACGCTCGCCGCGTGACGGTTGAACAGCTTTCGCCGACGTTCTGGCGCGTGATTGCCAACTATGGCTGGCGTGAAACGCCGGATGTGGAAGAGGTCTTTCAGCGCTGTTGGCAAGATGGGTTAACCTGCCAAATGATGGAAACGTCTTTCTTTATGTCCAATGAATCGCTGATTATCGGCGAACGCCCGTGGTATCTGCGCCTGCGCGGTAAGCTATTCATGATGCTCAGCCGCAATGCGCTGCGAGCGGCGGATCAGTTTGAAATACCGCCGAACAGGCTGATTGAGCTGGGGATACAGGTCGAGATTTAAGTGAACCGAATAGATGATCTTATGTTGGGATAAGATCGAGATATACGGTCGACCACGAGGCGAGGCATCCCTGCGGGAACCTCATCCTCGTGTTTCCCTAATAACAGACACCGAGTTGCTGCTAGTACGTTAACTATTTTACCAATTCACCGACACAATTAGCCCCCCTTCGGGCTGGTTGGTGAATGTCACCCGCATCTGGTGCAGTTTGGCGATGTTGTTCACGATGGAAATCCCAAGACCGCTGCCGGATTTCTCCTGCCCCGGCGGACGATAAAAGCGTTCGCCAATTCTTGCCAGCGCCTCCTCGCTAATGCCCGGTCCGTTGTCGGCGACCTTAAAGCTATTTTCTGTTAGCGTCAGACTTACCGTCCCCCCTGCATTGCTGTAGCGAATGGCGTTATCCAACAGATTGCGCACCAGCAAAGTCAACAGCAACGGATGACCCTGCCGAATAACCGGGGTGTCCGGTAAATCCAGCGTCAGTTCGATACCTGCGGTTTGTGCTGTGTGGTAATGCGCGATCACCGCCTGTTGCAGTAATTCATTGAACTGAATGGGTTGCATCCCTTCGGGGGACGATTCGGCATCCAGCCGCGACAGCGTCAGGAGCTGATCCACCAGCCGCGTGGCGCGATCGATACCTTTGTCCAGATTGAGTAGAGCATGGTGCCGCATGGTTTCATCGTCACGTGCCAACTGGGCGACTTCGGTTTGAACTTTCAACGCCGCCAGCGGGCTACGCAATTCGTGAGCCGCATCGGAGGTAAAACGGCGCTCACGAACCAGCATGTCGCTGATGCGGGAAAACAGATGGTTTAATGCGTTAATCAGCGGGCGAACTTCTTGCGGGATGTTCTGCGTTGCCAGCGGGGTGCTGTCATCGGGGGAACGCTGCTGAAGCTCGGCGGTAATGCGTTTTAGCGGTGAGAGTTCACGCGTCACCAGCCAGAACAGCAGTGCCAGCATGATCGGTAGTGCAAATAGCCAGGGCATCAGGTTGGTTTTTACAATATCCAGTGTCATATCCTGACGGTATTCCCATTCCTGACCCACAGCAATCACGTAACGATTGTCCGCCGTCGTCAGCCAGACGATGCGCCATGCGTCGTTATCATCGCGTAATTTGCCGTCGATGAAGCCGTTGCGCGTATAGTCAAAAATGAAATCTTTGCCGTTATCACCATCGTTCAACACCATTTTCCCATCGCGGGTAAAAATAGCGAAGGCCAGCGCATCATCGTCCTGCTTGCCGCGGTTCTTATGTACCAGACTCTTGGTTTTGGGCAGGGACACTGGCTGGATTCGCAATTCATCAGGATTCATGGTGGCCAGACGTTTGGCGAACAGCATTTGCTGGGTATCAAATAGCTCATTGATATTATGGCGTGTTTGATACCACGAAAGCAGACTGGCTACGCCCCAGCAGATCAAGGTCAGCAGCGTAAAACCGGTAATCAGGCGTAGGCGCAGGCTGAGTCGGTTCATGGTGCGTCTCCCAGAATATAGCCAACGCCATGCACGGTGCGGATAAACCCGCTGCCCAGCTTTTTGCGCAGATGGTGGATGTGTACTTCTACCGCATTGCTGGAGACATCATCGTCCCAGCCGTAGAGCTTTTCTTCCAACTGTGCGCGCGTGAGCACGCGGTTCGGGTTGAGCAAAAACAGCTCCAGCAATGCCAGTTCGCGGGATTTTAGTATCAACGGTTCATTGTTTAGCGTGACGCTTCGTGAGCCCGGCTCAAGGGAAACCGTACCGTGCGTTAATGCCGGTTGAAGCTGGCCGTGACGACGGCGAATCAGCGCCTGCAGACGAGCGGCAACCTCCGTTAGTGCAAAGGGCTTACATAAATAATCATCGGCGCCTTGGTGCAGACCTTCAACACGCTGTTCCAGCGCATCTCGGGCGGTCAGAATCAGCACCGGTTCGTCATGCCCATCCTGACGCCACTGGCGCAGGATATCCATCCCATCCATGCCCGGCAGGCTAAGATCGAGCACCACCGCATCATAGGGGGCTGCCTTCAAGGCAGCGGCACCTGCTTTACCTTCCGTAAACCAGTCAATATTAAAACCCAGTTTGTTAAGCCCTGCTTTCAGGCCGTCGCCAATCAGGCGATCGTCTTCAATTAACAATATTCTCATTGCTGCCTCGCAAGGAATGTGTCGCTGTCGCGTTTGCGCCTTTTCCGGTTTTATACGAAATCGGGGGGCGACGTGTACAGGACAAATCGCTGAAAGCGGGCGATTTCGGCAATATAAAAAAATAAAAATGCAGAGGCTGATTCCTTAAGATTCTGTTAAGAACGGTTTGTTTTAATCCTTCCCGAAGACCGATTACTCCCGCAGGTTGACTGCGAAACAGTTGACTGTGAAACGACAGGCAAAATAAGGAAGGTAAAATATGAAAAAAGCAGCTGCGTTACTCGCCATTACCGCTCTGGTTTCTGCTCCGGTATTTGCTGCGCAAAGCGGCGGTGGTTTCGTCAATCCTGAAACGCCAGCGGTTGGTACACATAAAGGGGGATTTGTTGATCCCCAAAATTCCCTCACCACGGTAGATAAGGCTAAAGATCTGCGTGACGATAGTTGGGTTACGCTGAGCGGCAATATTGAAAAACGGATCGGTGATGAGAACTATCTGTTCCGCGATGCGACGGGCACGATGGAAGTCGAGATTGATCACAAGCGCTGGAATGGCCAGATGATTTCACCCACCGATAAAGTGGAAATTCAGGGTGAACTGGATAAAGACTTCAATTCCGTCGAACTGGATGTGAAGCAGATTCGTAAACTCTAAATCGTTATCCTCTATTCCCTATTGGCGGGCCAGTGCCCGCCATTTCTCTATTTATCAGTCAGCTATACCCGTCATACTTCAAGTTGCATGTGCGTTGGCTGCGTTCACTCACCCGAATCACTTACCTGTGTAAGCTCATCGGGATTCCTTCCCTTGCCGCCTTCCTGAAACTCGAATTATTTAGGGCATATAACGGCCTCTTGTTCTCTTTGTTTTTTTGTTAGCGAAACGTTTCGATAACGATCACATTTTTTTTATCTCTTCGTTGCCTTTCTCTCTTCTTTTTCTAGAATGTTATTAGCGAAACGTTTCGCTGGTGGGGTGAGAAGATGAAAAAAGCAGCATTATTGAATTCAGATATTTCTTCCGTGGTTTCTCGACTGGGGCATACCGATAGCCTGGTTATTGGTGATGCGGGTTTGCCAATTCCTGAAACGACGACGCGTATCGATCTGGCTTTGACGCATAACGTGCCGACGTTTTTGCAGGTGGTGAGTGCTGTCACCAGTGAAATGCAGGTCGAGGCCGCTATTCTGGCGGAAGAGATTATTGAAAAAAACCCCGCAGTCCATGACGCATTACTCGATCAATTGAAGCAACTTGAACAACACCAGGGAAACTCAATTGCATTGCACTATGTCAGCCATGAAGAATTTAAAACCCAAAGCGGCAAAAGCCGGGCCATCATTCGCAGCGGAGAGTGCTCTCCGTATGCCAATGTCATCCTTTGTGCTGGCGTAACGTTCTGAGGCATCCATGCAACCTTTACTGCAACTGCAAGGCATCACGAAATCTTTTCCCGGCGTTAAGGCGCTGTCCGGTGCGGCGCTCAACGTCTATCCGGGAAAAGTGATGGCGCTGGTGGGCGAGAACGGTGCGGGCAAGTCCACCATGATGAAAGTCCTGACCGGGATCTACCGTAAAGATGCCGGCAGCATCCATTTTCTGGGGCAGGAGGTGGATTTCAACGGGCCGAAAGCGTCTCAGGAAGCTGGTATCGGTATTATCCATCAGGAACTTAACCTGATTCCCCAGCTTACGATTGCCGAGAATATTTTTCTCGGGCGTGAGTTTACCAACCGTTTTGGCCGCCTCGACTGGAATAAGATGTATGCGGAAGCCGACAAGCTGCTGAAGCGCCTTAATCTGCGCTACGACAGCCGCCGTATGGTCGGGGATTTATCGATTGGCGATCAGCAAATGGTGGAAATTGCCAAGGTGCTGAGCTTTGAGTCGAAAGTCATCATCATGGATGAACCTACCGATGCTCTGACGGATACCGAAACCGCTTCGCTATTCAGCGTGATCAAAGAGCTGCAATCTCAAGGATGCGGCATTGTCTATATTTCCCACCGCCTGAAAGAAATCTTTGAAATCTGCGATGACATTACCGTTTTCCGCGATGGTCAGTTTATCGGCGAACGCCCAGTCAGTGACCTACAGGAAGATACGCTGATTGAAATGATGGTGGGCCGCAAGCTGGAAGATCAGTACCCACGTTCGAGTAAAGCGCCAGGAGAGGTTCGCCTTAAGGTGCAAAACCTGTCCGGGCCGGGCGTCGACAGCGTCAGCTTTACAGTGCGGAAAGGCGAAATCCTGGGCGTCGCTGGGCTGATGGGCGCGGGTCGTACCGAACTGATGAAGATTCTTTACGGCGCACTGCCGCGCACTGGCGGCAATGTGACGCTTGATGGCCGTGATGTGGTGGCCCGGAAACCGCAGGATGGTTTAGCGAACGGCATCGTTTATATCTCGGAAGACCGTAAGCGTGATGGCTTGGTGTTGGGCATGTCGGTAAAAGAAAACATGTCGTTAACCGCACTGCGCTATTTCAGCCATGCGGGCGGTCGTCTGAAACATGCCGAAGAGCAATTAACGGTTGCCGACTTTATTCGCCTGTTCAACGTTAAAACGCCGTCAATGGAGCAGCCTATCGGCCTGCTTTCCGGTGGTAATCAGCAAAAAGTGGCGATTGCCCGCGGCCTGATGACGCGTCCGAATGTCCTGATCCTCGATGAACCGACGCGTGGCGTCGATGTCGGGGCGAAGAAAGAAATTTATCAGTTAATCAATCAATTCAAAGAAGAGGGGCTGAGTATCATATTGGTGTCATCCGAAATGCCCGAAGTCTTGGGAATGAGCGATCGCATCATTGTGATGCACGAGGGGCGCTTGAGCGGTGATTTCGCGATTGAGCAAGCAACCCAGGAAGTACTGATGGCTGCGGCCGTTGGTAAGCAATACGGCGCAAAGCAGGAGTAAGTCAGACATGAGTTCTCAATCTATCGCGGCAAAACGCTGGTTCAGCAAAGAGTGGTTACTGGAGCAGAAATCGCTGATCGCGCTCCTGATCCTTATTGCGATTGTTTCCGCCATGAGCCCTAACTTTTTCACCCTGAACAACCTGTTCAATATTCTTCAGCAGACGTCAGTGAACGCCATTATGGCTGTCGGCATGACGTTGGTGATTCTGACCTCGGGCATCGATTTGTCAGTGGGGTCGCTGCTG
Organism: Pectobacterium aroidearum; assembly: GCF_041228105.1. Lineage (NCBI taxonomy): Bacteria > Pseudomonadati > Pseudomonadota > Gammaproteobacteria > Enterobacterales > Pectobacteriaceae > Pectobacterium > Pectobacterium aroidearum. The sequence continues at coordinate 5,213,138 of NZ_CP166097.1, read as the reverse complement.
GCGCTGACCGGTGCGGTAGCGGCTTCTATCGTCGGGCTTGAGGTCAATGCGCTGGTGGCTGTATTTGGCGCGCTGGCGCTGGGGGCGCTGATTGGTGCGGGCACAGGCGTCATCGTTTCGAAAGGTAAAGTGCAGGCATTTATTGCCACGCTGGTCATGATGCTGTTACTGCGCGGTGTGACGATGGTTTATACCAACGGCAGCCCGATTAATACCGGCTTTTCCGATGTGGCGGATGCTTTTGGCTGGTTCGGCATCGGCCGTCCGCTGGGGATTCCGACGCCAATCTGGATCATGGCTATCGTGTTCGCAGCGGCCTGGTACATGCTGCACCATACGCGTCTGGGACGCTATATCTATGCGCTGGGCGGCAATGAATCTGCTACCCGTTTGTCCGGTATCAGCGTTGATAAAATCAAGATTATTGTCTATTCCCTGTGTGGGCTGCTGTCTGCTCTGGCGGGAATTATCGAAGTTGCACGTTTGTCCTCTGCACAACCTACGGCGGGGACAGGCTATGAACTGGATGCCATCGCGGCGGTGGTATTGGGCGGCACCAGTCTGGCTGGAGGAAAAGGGCGTATCGTTGGCACGCTGATCGGCGCACTTATCCTTGGTTTCCTCAACAACGGACTGAATTTATTAGGTGTTTCTTCTTACTACCAAATGATCGTTAAAGCAGTCGTCATTTTGCTGGCGGTTCTGGTAGATAACAAAAGCAGTAAATAACCTTCATTCACACAGGAATTGAGTTATGAATATGAAAAAGCTGGCTACTCTGGTTTCCGCTGTTGCGCTGAGCGCGACTGTCAGTGCTAATGCCTTGGCCAAAGATACGGTTGCTCTGGTGGTTTCTACGCTGAATAACCCGTTCTTTGTTTCAATGAAAGAGGGTGCGCAGAAAGAAGCCGACAAACTGGGTTACGAGCTGATCGTGCTGGATTCACAGAATAACCCAGCGAAAGAACTGGCTAACGTTCAGGATTTGACGGTACGTGGGACCAAAGTTCTGCTGATCAACCCGACCGATTCTGATGCGGTCGGTAATGCGATTAAAATGGCGAACCAGGCCAAGATCCCTGTTATTACGCTGGACCGCGTTGCCAGCAGTGGTGAAGTGGTGAGCCACGTTGCTTCTGATAACGCCTTCGGTGGTAAAGTGGCTGGTGACTTCATTGCCAAGAAACTGGGTGAAGGCGCTAAAGTTATTCAACTGGAAGGGATTGCCGGAACGTCTGCCGCGCGCGAACGCGGTGCGGGCTTCATGAAATCTGCTGAGAAAAATAAATTCGTTATGTTGGCCAGCCAACCGGCTGACTTCGATCGTACTAAAGGGCTGAACGTGATGCAGAACCTGCTGACCGCGCACCCTGACGTTCAGGCGGTATTTGCTCAGAACGATGAAATGGCGTTGGGCGCACTGCGTGCGCTGCAAACTGCAGGCAAGACTGATGTGCTGGTCGTCGGTTTTGACGGTACTCAGGATGGCGTGAAGGCTGTTGAATCAGGCAAGCTGGCGGCAACGGTTGCTCAGCGTCCCGATCAGATCGGTGTGATCGGCATCGAGACAGCGGCGAAAGTGCTGAAAGGCGAAAAAACGCAGGCCATCATTCCGGTTGACCTGAAGCTGGTAGCAAAATAATTAAAGAATAAAGCAGGGCTCGCGCCACCTGTTTGTGGTGGCGCATTATTAACGTAGTAGCGGGATTCGACATAATGAAAACGGGTAAGCTGGTGGTGCTGGGCAGTATTAATGCTGACCATATTCTCAATCTTGAGCAATTTCCCCGCCCGGGTGAAACGGTGATCGGTGAGCAATATAGCGTTGCTTTCGGTGGGAAAGGTGCCAATCAGGCCGTTGCCGCTGGCCGAAGCGGTGCAGACATTGCCTTCATTGCCTGCGTTGGAGACGATGATATTGGTGCCCGTATTTGCCAGCAGCTATCCAAAGACAATATTGATGTTTCCTCCGTTGAGGCTATCTCCGGGGAAACGACCGGCGTTGCGTTGATTTTTGTTAACGCTGACGCTGAGAACATGATCGCGATTAACGCAGGCGCGAATGCGGCCGTGACGCCTGATTATCTCCGTCGTCATCAGCAGCACATCATTGATGCCTCGGCGTTGCTTATGCAGCTTGAGTCGCCGCTGGAAACGGTCATCGCAGCAGCCAAACTGGCGCATGAACACCAGACGAAAGTGATTCTTAACCCCGCCCCTGCGCGTGAACTGCCTGATGAATTGTTGTCGCTGGTCGATATGATCACGCCGAATGAAACAGAAGCGCAGTTCCTGACGGGAATTACCGTCGAGACGGAAGACGATGCAGCTCGCGCAGCACAGGTTCTTCACAACAAAGGCATTCAAACGGTTCTCATCACATTGGGTAGCCGTGGCGTATGGTTGAGTGAAAACGGCCAGGGGCAGCGTATACCGGGGTATCGTGTAAAAGCCGTGGATACTATCGCTGCCGGAGACACGTTTAATGGCGCGCTCGTTACCGCGTTGCTGGAAAATAAACCGATGTCCTCCGCCGTAAAATTTGCCCATGCGGCAGCGGCGATAGCGGTTACTCGCCGGGGTGCTCAGCCTTCTGTCCCGTGGCGTGAAGAGATCGACGAATTTTTGCAAACTCAGGGGTGATCTTTGGCCACCATGAAAGATGTCGCCCGTCTTGCGGGCGTTTCTACTTCTACTGTATCCCACGTTATTAATAACAATCGCTTTGTCAGCGATACCATTCGCGAAAAAGTGATGAAGGCCGTTGAGGATCTCAACTATGCGCCGTCGGCGCTGGCCAGAAGTCTGAAGATAAACCAGACTCGCACCATCGGCATGTTGCTCACAGCCAGTAATAACCCGTTTTATGCCGAAGTGGTACGTGGCGTTGAGCGTTGTTGCTATGAGCGGGGCTATAGCCTGATTCTGTGTAACACCGAAGGCGATCGCGACAGAATGAGCCATAGCCTTGAAACGCTGCTGCAAAAGCGCGTCGACGGCGTACTGCTGATGTGTACTGAAAGCCATCGCCCTTTGCCCGAAATGATGAGCCGCTATCCTTCTATTCCTATGGTCATGATGGATTGGGCCCCCTTTGAAGGCGTCATGGACGTCATTAAAGATAACTCTCTGCTCGGTGGAGAGATCGCAACGAATTACCTCATCTCGCGTGGTTATAAGAAGATAGCCTGTATTGCAGGCCCGAAAGATAAGACGACAGCTTATAACCGACTGGAAGGTTATCGGCAGGCGATGCAGCTCGCCGGGCTCTCTGTTCCCGCGGACTATGAAATTTTTGGCGATTTTGAATTTGAAGCAGGCTATCGCGCTATGCAGCAGTTGTTAGCGCTGGAAGATAAACCTGAAGCGGTGTTCACCAGTAATGATGCGATGGCTGTCGGTGTTTATCATGCGCTTTATCAGGCTGGGCTTTCGATCCCTCAAGACATGGCGGTTGTGGGTTACGATGACATTGAACTGGCTCGCTATATGTCCCCACCTCTTACTACGGTTCATCAACCGAAGGATGAACTTGGTGAACTGGCGATTGATACACTCTTGTATCGCCTGGAACATCCTAATACTGAACCGAATGTGTTGGTGCTGACGCCGGAATTAATGGTACGTCAGTCTGTACGGTGAAGTTTTAGCTAAGAAAACGCTGAAAAATCCCGCATAACGGCGTCTTTTACTGCGCTTTGCTGAAAAAATCCTCACTCGAAAATTATTTTGCATTTAGCGCTTGTCAGGCGGCGAGAAGTCCCTATAATGCGCCTCCACTGACACGGCAACAGCGACACGCGGTTGCGGTAACAGGAAAAAAAGATTCAACGAAGGCGGTCAGTAATGACTTGACTTCACAGCGGAAAAGCATAATATATGCGGCCCGCGCCACGGAAGATGTGGCACTGCTCTTTAACAATTTAATCAGACAATCTGTGTGGGCACTCACAAGACCGTATCTTAACGATATAAAAAGTCTTGAAGAGTGAACAACAGTAAATTCATTACGAATAAACAGTTACTAATTCTTTGAGCATCGCTGACGAGTTCAGCAAATCAAACAAATCTTAAATTGAAGAGTTTGATCATGGCTCAGATTGAACGCTGGCGGCAGGCCTAACACATGCAAGTCGAGCGGTAGCACAGAGAGCTTGCTCTCGGGTGACGAGCGGCGGACGGGTGAGTAATGTCTGGGAAACTGCCTGATGGAGGGGGATAACTACTGGAAACGGTAGCTAATACCGCATAACGTCTTCGGACCAAAGAGGGGGACCTTCGGGCCTCTTGCCATCAGATGTGCCCAGATGGGATTAGCTAGTAGGTGAGGTAATGGCTCACCTAGGCGACGATCCCTAGCTGGTCTGAGAGGATGACCAGCCACACTGGAACTGAGACACGGTCCAGACTCCTACGGGAGGCAGCAGTGGGGAATATTGCACAATGGGCGCAAGCCTGATGCAGCCATGCCGCGTGTGTGAAGAAGGCCTTCGGGTTGTAAAGCACTTTCAGCGGGGAGGAAGGCGATGAGATTAATACTCTCATCGATTGACGTTACCCGCAGAAGAAGCACCGGCTAACTCCGTGCCAGCAGCCGCGGTAATACGGAGGGTGCAAGCGTTAATCGGAATGACTGGGCGTAAAGCGCACGCAGGCGGTTTGTTAAGTCAGATGTGAAATCCCCGAGCTTAACTTGGGAACTGCATTTGAAACTGGCAAGCTAGAGTCTTGTAGAGGGGGGTAGAATTCCAGGTGTAGCGGTGAAATGCGTAGAGATCTGGAGGAATACCGGTGGCGAAGGCGGCCCCCTGGACAAAGACTGACGCTCAGGTGCGAAAGCGTGGGGAGCAAACAGGATTAGATACCCTGGTAGTCCACGCTGTAAACGATGTCGATTTGGAGGTTGTGCCCTTGAGGCGTGGCTTCCGGAGCTAACGCGTTAAATCGACCGCCTGGGGAGTACGGCCGCAAGGTTAAAACTCAAATGAATTGACGGGGGCCCGCACAAGCGGTGGAGCATGTGGTTTAATTCGATGCAACGCGAAGAACCTTACCTACTCTTGACATCCAGAGAACTTAGCAGAGATGCTTTGGTGCCTTCGGGAACTCTGAGACAGGTGCTGCATGGCTGTCGTCAGCTCGTGTTGTGAAATGTTGGGTTAAGTCCCGCAACGAGCGCAACCCTTATCCTTTGTTGCCAGCGGTTCGGCCGGGAACTCAAAGGAGACTGCCAGTGATAAACTGGAGGAAGGTGGGGATGACGTCAAGTCATCATGGCCCTTACGAGTAGGGCTACACACGTGCTACAATGGCGTATACAAAGAGAAGCGACCTCGCGAGAGCAAGCGGACCTCATAAAGTACGTCGTAGTCCGGATTGGAGTCTGCAACTCGACTCCATGAAGTCGGAATCGCTAGTAATCGTAGATCAGAATGCTACGGTGAATACGTTCCCGGGCCTTGTACACACCGCCCGTCACACCATGGGAGTGGGTTGCAAAAGAAGTAGGTAGCTTAACCTTCGGGAGGGCGCTTACCACTTTGTGATTCATGACTGGGGTGAAGTCGTAACAAGGTAACCGTAGGGGAACCTGCGGTTGGATCACCTCCTTACCAAGAAGATGTGTGTTAAGTGAAGTGCTCACACAGATTGTCTGATGAAAATAATGAGCAAAAGCGTCAACAAAGTACGGTGTCGTGTCCCCTTCGTCTAGAGGCCTAGGACACCGCCCTTTCACGGCGGTAACAGGGGTTCGAATCCCCTAGGGGACGCCAGCGCATCCGACCATTCCGGTGAAAGCGGGGGTCTTCAGTAAGTCAACTACTTACCTCATATCTTAAAACTGATTAGCAATAGTCAGGGTTTAAGATATTGCTCTTTAACAATCTGGAACAAGCTGAAAATTGAAACATGACAGCTGAACGTGCGTTGATACCTTTGGGTGTCGATGGCGATGCAGTCTGTCAATGAGTCTCTCAAATAATCGCAGCGCGACAGTGACTTTGATTTATCAAAGACACCTTCGGGTTGTGAGGTTAAGCGACTAAGCGTACACGGTGGATGCCTAGGCAGTCAGAGGCGATGAAGGGCGTGCTAATCTGCGATAAGCGTCGGTAAGCTGATATGAAGCGTTATACCCGACGATACCCGAATGGGGAAACCCAGTGTGTTTCGACACACTATCATTATGTGAATACATAGCGTAATGAGGCGAACCGGGGGAACTGAAACATCTCAGTACCCCGAGGAAAAGAAATCAACCGAGATTCCCCCAGTAGCGGCGAGCGAACGGGGAAGAGCCCAGAACCTGAATCAGTTTGTGTGTTAGTGGAAGCGTCTGGAAAGTCGCACAGTAAAGGGTGATAGTCCCGTACACAAAAATGCACAAGTTGTGAGTTCGATGAGTAGGGCGGGACACGTGACATCCTGTCTGAATATGGGGGGACCATCCTCCAAGGCTAAATACTCCTGACTGACCGATAGTGAACCAGTACCGTGAGGGAAAGGCGAAAAGAACCCCGGCGAGGGGAGTGAAATAGAACCTGAAACCGTGTACGTACAAGCAGTGGGAGCATCCTTCGGGGTGTGACTGCGTACCTTTTGTATAATGGGTCAGCGACTTATATTCTGTAGCAAGGTTAACCGAATAGGGGAGCCGCAGGGAAACCGAGTCTTAACTGGGCGTTAAGTTGCAGGGTATAGACCCGAAACCCGGTGATCTAGCCATGGGCAGGTTGAAGGTTGGGTAACACTAACTGGAGGACCGAACCGACTAATGTTGAAAAATTAGCGGATGACTTGTGGCTGGGGGTGAAAGGCCAATCAAACCGGGAGATAGCTGGTTCTCCCCGAAAGCTATTTAGGTAGCGCCTCGTGAACTCATCTTCGGGGGTAGAGCACTGTTTCGGCTAGGGGGTCATCCCGACTTACCAACCCGATGCAAACTACGAATACCGAAGAATGTTATCACGGGAGACACACGGCGGGTGCTAACGTTCGTCGTGAAGAGGGAAACAACCCAGACCGCCAGCTAAGGTCCCAAAGTCATGGTTAAGTGGGAAACGATGTGGGAAGGCATAGACAGCCAGGATGTTGGCTTAGAAGCAGCCATCATTTAAAGAAAGCGTAATAGCTCACTGGTCGAGTCGGCCTGCGCGGAAGATGTAACGGGGCTAAACCATGCACCGAAGCTGCGGCAGCGACACTTAGTGTTGTTGGGTAGGGGAGCGTTCTGTAAGCCTGCGAAGGTGGCCTGTGAGGGTTGCTGGAGGTATCAGAAGTGCGAATGCTGACATAAGTAACGATAATGCGGGTGAAAAACCCGCACGCCGGAAGACCAAGGGTTCCTGTCCAACGTTAATCGGGGCAGGGTGAGTCGACCCCTAAGGCGAGGCTGAAAAGCGTAGTCGATGGGAAACAGGTTAATATTCCTGTACTGGGTGTTACTGCGAAGGGGGGACGGAGAAAGCTAGGTTATCCGGGCGACGGTTGTCCCGGTTTAAGCGTGAAGGTGGGTGACTTTGGTAAATCCGGGTCATCATTAACACTGAGGCGTGATGACGAGTCACTACGGTGATGAAGTAACTGATGCTACGCTTCCAGGAAAAGCCTCTAAGCTCCAGGTAACACCGAATCGTACCCCAAACCGACACAGGTGGTCAGGTAGAGAATACTCAGGCGCTTGAGAGAACTCGGGTGAAGGAACTAGGCAAAATGGTGCCGTAACTTCGGGAGAAGGCACGCTGATGGTAAGTGAAGTGACTTGCTCATGGAGCTGAAATCAGTCGAAGATACCAGCTGGCTGCAACTGTTTAATAAAAACACAGCACTGTGCAAACACGAAAGTGGACGTATACGGTGTGACGCCTGCCCGGTGCCGGAAGGTTAATTGATGGGGTCAGCCGCAAGGCGAAGCTCTTGATCGAAGCCCCGGTAAACGGCGGCCGTAACTATAACGGTCCTAAGGTAGCGAAATTCCTTGTCGGGTAAGTTCCGACCTGCACGAATGGCGTAATGATGGCCAGGCTGTCTCCACCCGAGACTCAGTGAAATTGAACTCGCTGTGAAGATGCAGTGTACCCGCGGCAAGACGGAAAGACCCCGTGAACCTTTACTATAGCTTGACACTGAACCTTGAGCCTTGATGTGTAGGATAGGTGGGAGGCTTTGAAGTGTGGACGCCAGTCTGCATGGAGCCAACCTTGAAATACCACCCTTTAATGTTTGATGTTCTAACGTAGACCCGTAATCCGGGTTGCGGACAGTGTCTGGTGGGTAGTTTGACTGGGGCGGTCTCCTCCCAAAGCGTAACGGAGGAGCACGAAGGTTAGCTAATCCTGGTCGGACATCAGGAGGTTAGTGCAAAGGCATAAGCTAGCTTGACTGCGAGAGTGACAGCTCGAGCAGGTGCGAAAGCAGGTCTTAGTGATCCGGTGGTTCTGAATGGAAGGGCCATCGCTCAACGGATAAAAGGTACTCCGGGGATAACAGGCTGATACCGCCCAAGAGTTCATATCGACGGCGGTGTTTGGCACCTCGATGTCGGCTCATCACATCCTGGGGCTGAAGTAGGTCCCAAGGGTATGGCTGTTCGCCATTTAAAGTGGTACGCGAGCTGGGTTTAGAACGTCGTGAGACAGTTCGGTCCCTATCTGCCGTGGGCGTTGGAAGATTGAGAGGGGTTGCTCCTAGTACGAGAGGACCGGAGTGAACGCACCACTGGTGTACGGGTTGTGATGCCAATTGCATTGCCCGGTAGCTAAGTGCGGAAGAGATAACCGCTGAAAGCATCTAAGCGGGAAACTTGCCTCGAGATGAGTCTTCCCTGGGCACTAGATGCCCCTGAAGGGCCGTTGAAGACGACGACGTAGATAGGCTGGGTGTGTAAGCGTAGCGATACGTTGAGCTAACCAGTACTAATGACCCGAGAGGCTTAACCTTACAACACCGAAGGTGTTTTGTGAGACGACTCATAGAGAACGATATTCAGCTTGTTCAAAGATTGGTTCTGATGGTTACGGAGATGACAAAGAAAAAAGTCATGTTAAGTAACGGTCGGAATAAAACAGAATTTGCCTGGCGGCGATAGCGCGGTGGTCCCACCTGACCCCATGCCGAACTCAGAAGTGAAACGCCGTAGCGCCGATGGTAGTGTGGGGCTTCCCCATGTGAGAGTAGGGAACTGCCAGGTATCAAACAAGTGGAAAGCCCCTGTCGGAAGACAGGGGCTTTTTGCTGTGCGCGTTGCGGAGAGTACTTATTTACGCGTGTCCCGTGGCGAAGACCGCCGATAAGCAGGTTATCGACGGCCATTTTGAAGCCATTGGTGAATAAAATTAGCAACCTGCTCCGGGTGATTGATATCAAGTACCGGAAGTACAGTGGTTATCTCAGTATCCGTTGCGATCGCGATAACATATTCATCGATCAAGTCACTTAATTCTCTGCCCAACGATTGGCGAAATAAGGCTATTTTAGCGATCTTTTCATGTTTAAAGCCCTCAACCAGTATCAGATCGAGGGTCGAGGCATCCATTTTCCCTACCAACTCGTAAATATTGGGTTCTTCCTGTTCTGGGGTCTCCGTCATTAATGCCCATCTTTGATTGCTGGCAACGATGGTTTGCGCCGCGCCCGCTTTACGCAGTTCATAGCTGTCTTTGCCGGGCGTATCAATATCCATTTGGTGATGCGTATGCTTAATTAATCCGATTCTAACGCCATGATTAATCAGTAGAGGGATGACGTGTTTAAGTAATGTTGTTTTACCTGTACCGCTATAAGCAGCAACGGCAAGTAATGGGAGATGATTAGAATGCACCGCGTTGATCCTCCCAATTTGATAAGTCTTCAGGTGAATTCAGATTACGAAAGGCCTCAGGCTGATCGTTAAATGAAACGGCTTTTGCTCCAACCTGTTCCATAAACAGCATCAGCTTACGATTTCCGACATGCAGGTAGGTTTCTAGTGGTTCAATAAGGTTTTTATTGATTAAGAGTAATGTGGGATGTGGGCGCTCTCCGTCAGTGGCATAAGCTGCATTTGCTTCCTCTCGTGCTTGCCACAAACGGTGTACTAGATCGAGAGGGAAAGTTGGTACATCGCAGGGGACGAATACCACCCATTCGGACGTAGAGGCATGTAATCCGCTTAGAATACCTGCCAGCGGGCCAGAAAAGTTTGTATCAAAGTCGCCAATAATTTGGCATCCGCTTTGTGCATAGATAGCCTGATTGCGGTTGGCACTGATAATAACCTCGTCGACCTGTGCTTTAAGCCGAGAGAGAACGTGTTGGTATAGTGGCTGACCGTTCAGTGTTATCAGCCCCTTATCGTTTCCACCCATGCGCGTTGCACGTCCGCCTGCAAGAATAACGCCTGTAATCATTTTACTTTCCAAGTATCTATACCCACTTTCCTTTATTCTGAAAGTTTTTGAGGGATAAGTTCCACGCTATTCTCTGAAAACTTTCGTAGAAGACCAAGTTCTTTCCTCATGTACACAAGGCTGTTATTTTTATCACTATATGCTCAATATCGATCAAGTAGCTTTCTGCATATTGAAATTTATTGAGTACAAATCGTTTTTAAGGAGAAAAAAATGAAATGTCATCGTGTTAATGAGTTGATTGAGTTACTGCACCCAGCCTGGCAAAAAGAACCCGATTTAAATCTGGTGCAATTTTTACAAAACCTTGCACAGGAGGCGGGGTTCGAGGGGCAGTTAAATGAACTGACTGATGATATCCTTATTTACCATCTAAAAATGCGTGATGCAGATAAAGAACAAGTCATTCCCGGTTTGAAGAAAGACTATGAAGAGGATTTTAAGACAGCTTTGCTTCGTGCCCGGGGAGTGATTAAAGACTAGTGGAAAGGAATAACACGTTCATGATGCTAACTATTGCACGCGTATCTTTTATGTTGTCTCTGACCCGTTGTGGCTGTGATGAATAGTCCGGTATTTAATTTCCAGACGCTGTTCCCTGATCTGATCATGGATGCCTTGCTGGATGTTGGGCTGCGTGTTGATTCTGGCCTGACGGCGTTAAACAGCTATGAAAATCGGGTGTATCAGTTTGCGGATGAAGATCGTAAACGATTCGTGGTGAAATTTTATCGCCCTGAACGGTGGAGCACAGCGCAGATTCAGGAAGAGCATATTTTTGCCCAGCAATTAGCAGAAGATGAAGTCCCTATTGTCGCGCCCATTTTGCTTAATGGGCAGACTCTGAACGTCTACGAAGGATTTCATTTTGCCGTATTCCCTAGCGTAGGTGGTCGGCAGTATGAAATGGATAATGAAGACCAGCTAGAGTGGGTCGGCCGTTTTCTTGGAAGGATTCATCAGACGGGGCAGAAATCGTTATTTACCGAACGTCCAACGATTGGGGTAAATGAATATCTGCATGAACCTTATCGGCTGTTGGAGACATGTCCGCTCATACCGCAAATACATCGACATGATTTTTTACAGGCAACCCGTCAACTGATTGATACAGTTGAAACTTATTGGCACAGCGACTGGCGACCACTGCGTTTACATGGGGATTGCCACCCTGGAAATATTTTGTGGCGCGATGGCCCGCTATTTGTGGATTTGGATGATGCCCGTAATGGCCCGGCAATACAGGATTTATGGATGTTGTTGCATGGCGATCGCCGTGAACAACGCATTCAATTGGATATCCTGCTCGAAGCCTATAGCGAATTTGCAGAATTTCAGGAGAAAGAACTCGCGCTGATTGAACCACTTCGTGCAATGCGACAGATTTATTATCTGGCTTGGGTTGCTCGTCGCTGGGAAGACCCCGCTTTTCCGAAAAATTTCCCCTGGATGACGGATGCTGATTTTTGGTTGAAGCAAACGGCAATATTTATTGGGCAAACTCAGCTGTTGCAGGAGCCTCCTCTACAGCTAATGCCAATGTACTGAAATTAAATGGAGAGAGTGAAATTTATGAAAAGATTATGTCTTGCGCTGATTGGCATGGTTCTGGCTTTTAGTGCTTCTGCTGCAGAATTTTCTGACGGCAAACAATATGTAGAATTAGATAAACCTGCGACGCAAGAACCTCAGGTTCTCGAGTTTTTCTCATTCTATTGCCCGCACTGCTATCAATTTGAGCAGGTTTACCATGTTCCAGATGCAGTAAAAAAAGCGCTGCCAGAAGGGACGAAGATGACACGTTATCACGTGGACTTCCTGGGCCCATTGGGTAAAAACCTGACTCAAGCCTGGGCTGTGGCCATGGCGCTGGGCGTAGAAGATAAAATTACCCCTCTGATGTTTGATGCGGTTCAGAAAACACAGACCGTACAAAAGCCGGAAGATATTCGCGACGTCTTTGTTAAAGCTGGCGTGAGTGCGGAAGAGTTTGATGGTGCGCTGAATAGCTTTGTTGTGAAATCTCTGGTTGCCCAGCAGGAAAAAGCGGCCGCAGATTTACAATTACGCGGCGTTCCTGCCATGTTCGTTAACGGTAAATATATGATCAAGAATGATGGTCTTGATACCAGTTCAATGGACGGATATGTAAAACAGTACGCTGAGGTAGTGAAGTTCCTCGTTACCAAGAAGTAATTATTTAATAAGTCATGCGGGTAAAACCGCATGACTGTATACCTTTTCGCTGTTCACCTTCTTATCTTTATATCTCCCTAACCTACAATAGCTATTTATCTCTTTGTTTATATCCACAAATTGGATGACGGTTTATCATGCCTCAAAAATAAACAATTTATATTATAACTGCATGAAATTAATGAATATAAAAAAACGCCGTAAGATAACAGAAGAAATTAATAATTAACGGGATAAAATTATTCACAAAGTTATCCACAGGAAGATCTTGCGAAGATCCATGCAAAATCAGCCAATATCTTACGTTAAGGATCGTCTCTTTCCCTGACCTATGGCATGCTTAGCGGCATGACAGACAACAACGATCACGGCAGGCTATGGCTCAGATTGCAGAAAACCCTTTAATACTGGTAGACGGTTCATCCTATTTGTATCGTGCTTATCACGCTTTTCCACCGTTAACAAATAGCGCGGGAGAAGCCACCGGTGCAATGTATGGCGTACTGAATATGCTACGCAGTTTGCTGCTGCAATATCAGCCCAGCCATGTTGCCGTTGTTTTTGATGCGAAAGGGAAAACGTTTCGCGATGAGCTATTCGAAAACTATAAGGCTCATCGCCCACCTATGCCAGAGGATCTGCGCGAACAGATAGAGCCTCTGCATAATATGGTGAAAGCGATGGGGCTGCCGCTTTTGGCGGTTTCTGGCGTAGAAGCGGATGATGTGATCGGCACGCTCGCCGTTCAGGCGGAAAAAGCAGGTAAGCCAGTGCTGATCAGTACCGGCGATAAAGATATGGCACAGCTGGTGACGCCAAGTGTGACGCTCATTAATACCATGAATAACAGCATTCTTGGCCCACAGGAAGTGTGTGATAAATACGGTATTCCTCCAGAGCTGATTATCGATTTCCTTGCGCTAATGGGAGATGCGTCGGATAACATTCCCGGCGTACCCGGTGTGGGTGAAAAAACGGCGCAGGCGCTGTTACAAGGGATCGGTGGACTGGATTCGTTGTATGCCAATCTGGATAAAATTGCCGAGCTCTCTTTCCGTGGTGCGAAAACCATGGCGCCGAAGCTGGAACAGCATAAAGACGTGGCCTACCTCTCTTATCAGCTTGCCACCATTAAAACGGATGTTGAGCTGGATCTTAGCAGCGAGCAGCTTACCGTTAATGAACCGGACGTGGATGAGCTGCATCGTCTCTTTTCCCGTTATGAATTTAAACGCTGGTTATCAGATGTTGAATCCGGTACCTGGCTGGAAGGTAAAAAAAGCAGTCAGCCTGTTCCGGCTGTGAGCAAAGTGGTTGTTGAGCAGGCTGCTGAAGAGAGCAACGCGCCAGCGCTTTCTGCCGACGGTTATGTCACGATTCTTGATGAAGAAACGCTGCTCGATTGGATTGAGCGTCTAAAACAAGCTGAGGTTTTCGCTTTTGATACGGAAACCGACGGGCTGGATACGCTCACCGCCAATCTGATTGGTTTGTCATTTGCGATTAAGCCAGGTGAAGCGGCTTATTTGCCATTAGCGCATGACTATCTGGATGCGCCGGAACAGTTGGATCGCGCCAAGGTACTGGCCTTGTTCAAGCCGCTACTGGAAGATGAGAAGCTGCTTAAGATTGGTCAGAATCTCAAATTTGATAAAGGCGTGATGCAGCGGTACGACATCGATTTGCGCGGTATCGCGTTTGATACCATGTTGGAATCCTACGTGCTCGACAGCGTGGCGGGCCGCCACGATATGGATAGTCTGGCCGAACGCTATCTGAACCACAAAACCATTACCTTTGAAGAGATCGCGGGTAAGGGGAAAAATCAGCTGACGTTTAATCAGATCGCACTGGAACAGGCTGGGCCTTATGCGGCCGAGGATGCGGACGTCACGCTGCATCTGCATCAGAAGCTGTGGGGGAAACTGCAACCGCATGCCGACCTGTGTCAGGTCTTCCAGACTATCGATATGCCGCTGGTGCCAGTTTTATCCCGCATCGAGCGTACAGGCGTGCTGATCGATCCTGCGATTCTGGCGGAGCACTCAAAAGAGCTGACAACCCGTCTGGCGGAGCTGGAAACACAAGCGTATGAACTGGCGGGCGAAGAGTTCAATCTCTCATCGACCAAGCAGCTACAGGGTATTCTGTATGAAAAGCAAAAGCTGCCGATTCTGAAGAAAACGCCAAAAGGCGCACCGTCAACTAATGAAGAAGTGTTGGCTGAACTGGCGCTGGATTACCCTCTGCCGAAGCTGATTCTGGAATATCGTGGCTTGGCCAAGCTGAAATCTACTTACACTGACAAGTTACCGCTGATGATCAATCCGGCGACGAAGCGTGTGCATACGTCTTATCACCAGGCTGTCACTGCGACCGGGCGTTTGTCTTCCAGCGATCCTAACCTGCAAAACATCCCGGTGCGTAATGACGAAGGGCGCCGTATTCGTCAGGCATTCATTGCGCCGAAGGGCTACAGCATTGTGGCGGCGGACTACTCGCAAATCGAACTGCGTATCATGGCGCACTTATCCGGTGATAAAGGGCTGTTGAACGCGTTTGCGAACGGACTGGATATCCACCGGGCAACGGCGTCAGAAGTGTTTGGCACCGCGCTGGATAAGGTGACATCAGAACAGCGTCGCAGTGCGAAAGCGATCAACTTTGGTTTGATCTACGGCATGAGCGCGTTTGGTCTGTCGCGTCAGTTGAATATTCCCCGTAGCGAATCGCAGAAATACATGAACCTGTATTTTGAGCGCTATCCAGGCGTGCAGGATTACATGGAGCGCACGCGCCAACAGGCCGCGGAACATGGCTATGTGTCTACATTGGATGGTCGCCGTCTCTACCTGCCAGACATCCATTCTCGTAATGCGATGGCGCGTAAAGGTGCGGAACGTGCGGCGATTAACGCCCCGATGCAGGGCACCGCTGCTGACATTATTAAGAAAGCAATGATCGCGATTGACGATTGGCTACAGAAAGACGCACCGCAGGTGAAAATGATCATGCAGGTTCACGATGAGCTGGTTTTCGAGATCCATGATTCGGTTATTGAAGAATCCATTAGTAAAATCAAAACATTAATGGAAGGTTGTATGGAATTGAATGTCCCGCTGCAGGTTGACATTGGTACGGGCATGAACTGGGATGAAGCACATTAATGGCCGATTCTTGTGCTATTTCTGTAATTAAATAACAGTATTGTGTGACCTGGTTTAACTTTGTGTAATCGATAACCATTTTCTATGAAAGTAAACAACAAAAAATCCTTTGTTCCCGTGAAAAAATAGAGTAGAGTTAAAGACGTAGGGTACAGAGGTAAGATGTTCTATCTTTCAGACCTTTTACTTCACGTAATCGGATTTGGCTGAATATTAGCCGCCCCGCTCAGTTTTGAGCGGGGCGTTTTTTATGGGCTTTATTCAGGTTTTTACCCTCAAAACGGCGATAGCTACGTGACGGGTAGCAAGGTGTCTTCACGAATTCGAGTGTGAAAAGAAGGTCTCTGGTGGGTGATCATTGCGGGAACGTAGGGGCGTGATGCGAGTTATTATTCTCAGCACCACGCGAAAGGATTATTCTGCTTCTTGTTCTTCTTCAGCGTGTTCCAACGTGCTGAACCAGTTGTCTAACTTCTGTCGTAGTTTATCGACACCGAGTTTTTTCAGTGATGAAAACGCTTCGACCTGAATATCACCCATAAATGGCAAGACAGCCTCGCGAACCATATTCAACTGTGCCTTACGTGCACCTGAAGCCAGCTTATCGGCTTTGGTCAGCAGCACTAAAACTGGAAGTTCGACATCGACTGCCCACTGAATCATTTGCTGATCGAGATCTTTTAGCGGATGACGAATATCCATTAGCACAACCAGACCTTTCAGGCTGTTGCGCTTTTGCAGGTATTCACCGAGCGCACGTTGCCATTTGATCTTCATTTGCTCCGGCACTTCAGCATAGCCATAGCCGGGGAGATCGACCAAACGCACGCCGTCGGTCACCTCGAACAGGTTGATCAACTGGGTACGGCCCGGTGTTTTACTGGTTCGAGCCAGGTTCTTCTGGTTGGTCAGCGTGTTCAGCGCGCTGGATTTTCCGGCGTTAGAGCGCCCAGCAAAGGCCACTTCAATACCGCTATCTGTTGCCAGATGGCGAATATCCGGGGCGCTGATGATAAAACGCGTCATGTGGTAGTTATATTGCTGGGTCACGATGGTTATCTCTATCTGGATCTCTGTCTGGTTGGGGATTATACCTGTAACTGACAATAAAGGCGGGTTTATCTGCCTTAAAGTGCAGCAGACTGATGTGAAAAGAAAAGCTCAGCCGTCTGATGTGGACGCTTTTTTATTACCCAGCTTTCTGCTAGATTCCGCCGCACTTCCCTTATATCTGTGTACCTGAGAACAACATTATGAACCGACCTGTCAAAGGGGCTGCCGATAAGGCAGGAAAACCCAAAGTAAAAAGAAAGACTCGTGAAGAGTTAGAGCGTGAAGCGCGTGAGCGGAAGAAAGATAAAAAGCATCGTGGTCACGTGGCGGGCAGCCGAACTCAGGAAAAAGCGTCTACCGATCAGCGTTCTGGTCAGCGTAAAGCCGCCGATCCGCGTATTGGTAGTAAAAAGCCTGTACCGCTTGGCGTGTTAGATAGCGCCGTTGCGAAACCTAAACCTAAGTCGAAGCCTTCTGCGCCTGTGGAGAACGTCGTTGCTGCCAAACCGACAATGTCTCCGGAAGAAGAGCTGGAAATGTTAGAAAACGATTCACGTCTGGATGCCTTGTTGGATCGTCTGGATAGCGGTGAAACGCTGAGCGCCAAAGATCAATCATGGGTTGATGAAACGCTGGATCGTATCGATATCCTGATGGAAGAGCTTGGCATTGAGCTAGGTGATGATGACGAAGAAGAGCCGCAGGAAGATATGTTGCAGCTTTTGAAACGTAATAACCCGAAAGACGCGTTCTAATCAATGAAATGGCTGTTTCTGTTCCTGATATTGCTGGTTACGTTTTATCTGCTCTATCTGTTCAGTAAACTATGGCTATTGTCGAAGCGTAAGCACCGATTGCACCGCGCCCTATTTAACGGGCGCGTAAATCAGGTTCGGCGCCCCAGACAAAAACGCCGGGAGCGTTTTTGAACGTCACAACGTGGCGGCCCTTTAGGGCGAGTCTCAAGGATGAGACGAGTAACAAAACGCCGGGAGCGTTTTTGAACGCCATTGTCGGCGATCTAAAGGAGGGGAAGGATAACCCACCGAGTAAAAACTGGAAGGAGTGAGCGAATATGTCGATACCGTCCGTTGACTGGGATCTGGCCCTGATTCAAAAATATAACTATTCCGGGCCGCGTTATACGTCTTATCCCACAGCGTTAGAATTCAGTGAAGCTTACGATGAGCCAGCGTTTCAGCAGGCCATCGCCCGTTATCCTCAGCGACCGCTGTCGCTGTACATCCACATCCCTTTTTGCCATCGGCTGTGCTATTTCTGTGGCTGTAATAAGCTGGTTACGCGTCAGCAGCATAAAGCGGATGAATATCTTGATGTGCTGGAGCAGGAAATTCGCCAGCGTGCGCCGCTATTCGCTGGACGAACGGTGACGCAATTGCATTGGGGCGGCGGTACGCCAACCTACCTGAATAAAGTACAAATCAGCCGACTGATGTCGCTGCTGCGCGAACTGTTCTCTTTTTCCGAGCAGGCTGAGCTGTCGCTTGAAGTCGATCCGCGAGAAATTGAGCTGGATGTCCTCGATCATTTGCGTGCCGAAGGGTTTAACCGCCTGAGCATGGGCGTGCAGGATTTTAATAAAGACGTTCAGAAGCTGGTTAATCGCGAGCAGGATGAAGACTTTATTTTTGCCCTCATTGAGCGAGCAAAAGCGCTGGACTTCACTTCAACTAACATCGATTTGATTTATGGCCTGCCGAAGCAAACGCCGGAAAGTTTCGCCTTTACGCTACAGCGCGTTGCGGAATTAAGCCCGCACCGGCTGAGCGTTTTTAACTATGCGCATCTACCCAGTCTGTTCGCGGCACAGCGCAAGATTAAAGAAGCGGATTTACCGAGCGCGGAGCAAAAACTGGATATTCTGCAACAGACGATTGGGTCGCTGACGCAATCGGGCTATCAGTTTATCGGTATGGATCACTTTGCTCGCCCGGACGATGAGTTGGCGGTAGCACAGCGAGAAGGGAAACTGCACCGCAATTTCCAAGGCTATACGACACAGGGCGATAGCGATCTGCTTGGGATGGGCGTTTCGGCGATTAGTATGATCGGTGATAGCTATGCTCAGAACCAGAAGGAGCTGAAGCAGTATTATGCGCAGGTCAAAGACAAAGGAAATGGCCTGTGGCGCGGGTTACAGCTGACGCGTGACGACTGCCTTCGTCGTGATGTGATTAAGACGTTAATCTGTAATTTCCAGCTCAGCTATGCGCCCATTGAAGCAGAATATGCGATCGATTTTAAAACCTACTTTGAGCAGGATTTAGCGTTGTTGGCTCCACTGGTGGCTGATGGGCTGGTCGATAGTCAGGAAGACGGGCTGGTGGTGACGCCGAAAGGGCGTCTGCTGATCCGCAATATCTGTATGTGCTTTGACGTCTACCTGCGTAACAAGCTCAGAACGCAGCAATTTTCCCGCGTGATATGACCCGTTTCGTTGATGAATGAGTAAAAATATTGTTTGTGAGCAGTAGAAAATAAGATGCGTATCTACCCTGAATAATGTGAGTCTCAGGAAGACGACAAGGCAGGAATCCTGATGAGCCTACTCAGATAAGTATTCGGGGGACGGACAATTATATCAGCGGCTGATTTGAACGCTGCTGGTGGTAATCACTACGGGACCAGACACACACAAGTGTGCCTGGTCCCGCTGCCAACGCACATGCAACTTGAAGTATGATGGTATAAAAAACTTCGGTGTGTGAAAAACCGCACACATTGGAGTGATATTTATATATTGATTCACAATATGAGTAAAAATACTTCGTACCTTTATAATTCTATAATTATAATCCTCCCATTTCTAAAAATATATTTTCATGAGATTTTATAAAGATTGAGTGGTAGAAAATAGGAAATATAGAGGATATCTAGTTTTTACATGAAAATAACTAGATAGAATAAAGAAATAAATGGAAGTAGAAATGATTTAGATATGTTAATAAGTGAGAATAGTTATGCGTAAACTTATTGATTTCAGGTCATTGTTTTTTAAGGTTATTGTTTTACTTTTACCATTGTTTTCTTTATTTTTTTTAACTGGCTGGGGTGTTTATGAATTTTATCTGAAGAGTGTGATGAACACAGATAAGATGAGATTGGACATGTATAAGGCAACGCTACATTCAACAATAGAACAATATTATTACCTGCCTTATATGATGGCGATGGATCAAGTCGTTTTTTCTGCTGTCAGAAATCAGAATGAAAAAGAAAAACTCCATGAGCTAAATCTGCATTTAAAGAAAATGAATGAGCTGACTAAAGCTGCCGCACTTTATGTCGTTGATGTGAATGGTAAGACGATTGCATCCAGTAATTGGGATGAACCTGGAAGCTATGTTGGGCATAATTACAGTTTTCGTCCTTATTTCATTCAGGCGATGAAAGGAATACTAGGGAAGTTTTATGGTATAGGAGACACGACATCTAAGCCCGGTTTTTTCATTTCATGGGCGATTGAAGATAAGGGGAAAAAAATTGGCGTCATTGTTGTTAAGATAAACCTGAAGGTGTTGGAGAATGCTTGGTCTGAAGGTCCTGATAATATTATGATTTCCGATGAGAATGGTATTGTCTTCCTCAGTTCTGATGAAGATTGGCGTATGAAAGTGCTACAGCCACTTAGCGTGCAAACTAGAAAAAAACTACAAGAAACCCGACAGTATTTTATTCAATCTTTAGAGTCCATCAACATATACACTTGTTTTTCTACTAATGATTTTATGGTCTTGAATTTTACCGCCAAAGAAAACTGTTATTTTCCAAGTCATTATTCTCAAAAAATACTTATGCCGGAATTTAACTGGACAGTGACCTTACTGTCTAATATTGAAGGTGAATATTGGTCTGTAGCGATCGTCTTTTTTGTCGTGATAAGTACTTACTCTATATTACTTGTCATTATTGGTTATGTCCGTATGAAGATGCGATCGCAATCATTGCTGAAAGAAGCAAATGAATTGCTGGAACTCAAAGTTAATGCCAGAACGCAGGAGTTAAAGGAGATTAATCAGCAGCTCATTCTGGAAATGAATGAACGAATTCAGGCGGAGAAAGGGCTGCAGAATATCCGGGAAGCATTAGCGGAGTCCAGTAAGTTAGCCGCTCTGGGGCAGATGGCAACGGAGATGGCTCATGAACAAAATCAACCGTTAGCCGCTATCCGGGCGCTAACGGATAATGCTCGAAAAATGCTAGAAAAAGAGATGTATACGCAGCTCGACCAGAATTTGAAATATATCATTTCACTGGTTGAGAGAATGACCCAGTTAATTACTGAACTCAAAACATTTGCGTGTCGGCACCGGGTACCGAAAGGACAGGCTGACGTGGTAAAAGCAATTTATAAAGCGGTAGCGTTACTTAATCACAATCTGGAAAAAAATAACGTCATTCTGCGAGTTAATGCACCATCAACCCCCTTAATCGCAATCTGTGATGAGCTAGGATTGGAACAGATATTTAGCAATCTGTTAATTAATGCGTTGGATGCAATGGAGTTATCTCCGGTAAAGCGATTGGATATTCATTTAAAACGAATGGCGGGCCGGATTTTGGTCACGATTAAGGATTCAGGGCCAGGTTTTGCACATGATGTGGTGGATCGAGTATTTGACCCATTTTTTACCACTAAAAAGCGGGGAATGGGTCTGGGGTTGGCGATAGTGAAAGAAATTATTCGTAATTCTGAAGGCAATATACAGGCAGAAAATCATGCCGATGGTGGAGCCATTTTTACTATTTCCTGGCCGGAAAGGAGAGACTCGTATGAATCAACCGAAAATTAACGTCAAAATCGTTTATGTGGAAGATAGCCCAGATGTGCGTTTTGCTTGTGAGCAGACAATGCAACTTGCTGGATATGAAGTTGTTTCCGTAGCGGATGCGGAACAAGGGCTTGCCATGATCAATCAGGAACCGACATCGATTCTAATGACTGATTTGCGCTTGCCTGGGATGTCTGGCTTGGAACTGATGAACCGCGTCCTTCAGTTGGATCCCGATATCCCGGTAATCCTGATCACCGGTCATGGTGATGTTGAGATGGCTGTAGAAGCGATGCGTGAAGGCGCTTTCGATTTTATCGAAAAACCCAGTACGGCGGAAAAAATACTGGCGGTTATTGAAAAGGCGAGGGAAAAACGGCGTTTGATTTTAGAAAATCGTGAACTGACATCTCGGTTACAACAAGGGCAAGGTCCGCTGTTGATAGGGCACAGTCATGGCATGAATCAACTGCGTGAAGCCTTAGCCAATGTCGCTGATACTTGTGCTGATGTGCTAATTCAAGGAGAAACAGGCTGCGGGAAAGAGGTGGTGGCACGCACGCTGCATCATTGGAGCTCATGTCGTAATGGTAATTTTGTTGCGCTTAATTGTGCAGCATTGCCGGAACCGTTGTTTGAGAGTGAAATATTTGGTCATGAACTTGGGGCGTTTACCGGTGCGGCTAAACGTCGGGTTGGTAAGATTGAACATGCGAATGACGGCACATTATTTCTGGATGAAATAGAAGGAATGCCGCTCAGTATGCAAAGCAAATTGTTAAGGGTATTGCAGGAGCGGACTCTTGAACGGCTTGGCGCGAATCAATTGATTCCGGTTAATTGCCGAGTGATTGCCGCAACGAAAGATGATCTTCTGGCACTGAGTAAAGATGGGCATTTTCGTCTTGATCTCTATTACCGTCTGAATGTTGTGGCGATTCGTGTCCCCCCGCTACGCGAGCGACGTGAAGACATCCCTGAACTATTTTATTGGTTTGCCAGTCGGGCGGCACAGACTTACCGTCGTCCATTGCCGGATATTTCCCCAATGTTGCTTGCCTGGCTACAAGCTCAGAGTTGGCCCGGCAATGTGAGGGAGCTGAAACATTATGCGCAGCGTTTTGTTTTGGGATTAAACACACCAGATGAAATTTCTATTACCTGCCGTGAGGCGCTGGGGTTAACTGCCAGTATTGATGCGTTTGAAAAGAAGCTTATTGAAGACATGTTGCGCCAGACGGGGGGACAGGTGAGTTTGACTGCGCGGCAGTTGATACTGCCGCGCAAAACACTCTATGACAAACTCAATCGCCACAACATCAATCCGCAGGATTTCCGTTTTACCGAATTGCCTAACAAATAAGATCGGCGGTCTGATGACGTACATCGAGGCTGATGCCTTTAGCGGTGTAAGTCATCGTTAGCCATTGCCAAAATGAAGATGACAAGGTCAGCGATTGATTCCGCTGACGTGACGCGGCTTCTGGCATTCCAGGATAAACCACCTCTGAGTTTCCTGACTGTGGTTGAGTTGCCAGAAGGTATTCCATGAAATACGCGCATTTTTGCGATGATTGATCGCAAAAATGCTCAGGTGAGAGCAGTAAGGCGAAAAAGTTATTGTGGGGCGAACCTGATTCTGCCTGATCTTCTGCGATGGTTTCTCCACCAGAGAGTATTCCCGCCATCAGTTCGATCATCAACGCCAGACCAAAGCCTTTATGCTGACCGAACGGCAGCAGCGCACCGGCTGGAGTGGTGAACAGTACTCCCGGGTCGTTTGTTGGGCAGCCACTGGCGTCAATTAACTGCCCTGCTGCGACATATTCCCCTTGTTCTGCCAGTATTCTGGCTTTATTTAGCGCCATACTGCTCGTGGCGAAGTCAACCAAAACAGCAGGCTTTCCGCCGGGAACGGGCCAGGTGAAACAGAACGGGTTGGTGGTCAGACGAGCCTCCGCGCCACCCCAGGGGGCGACGGTCGGACTTCTGCCAGTAACGTTACTAAATGACAACATGCAAAGTTCATTGTCGGCGGCGAGCTGGCCGTAATGCCCTAATCGACCGAGATGGTGACAGTGGCTAAGGGTTAAAATGCAGTAGCCATCTTGTTTCGCTTTATTAATGGCCGCTTTTGTTGCCGTTTTAGCGATGTGTTGCCCGAAGCCGCCCTGTCCATTTATTTGCAGTAAACCGTGGGTGGAGGCAGTAATATCCGCACGGGCATTCGGTTTGACCTCGCCTTTAGCGATACTATCGAGATACTTTGGTAGCAGTGCTACCCCGTGGCTGGCGTAGCCGTTTTGTTCGGCTTCGATCATATGCTCGGCGATATCCTGCGCAATATCTGCGGCACAGCCGTTAAGTTCAAACAGCCCTGTGACTAACCAGCGTAATTTTTCGGAAGAGATCGTGATTGACATGATTTTTTCTCCGTTACATGAGTCCCAGCATTGGCCATAAGGTTGCCGCGAACAATAGCAGCGTCAGGTAACCAATGATGGTCAAGCTAATACCGATACGTGTGAACTGGCGCGGGCTGAATGTGTCCGTTCCCAGACAGACCATATTTTGTGGCGCGTTGATTGGCAGGATAAAACCAAAGCTGACACTGAAAGCTAGAATGACGGTCATCCCGACTGGGTTGACGCCAAGTTCTGGCGGCAGGCTAATCAGCAAACTGATCAGAATAGGTAGAAGCGCAGCGGTCAATGCGGTGGCGCTGGCAAATCCCAGATGAATAATAATGAGGAACGCGGTCAGTACCGCCAAAATACCGATGGGGGGTAATGCGTGCAGGTTAAACCCTTTGACGACATAATTCGCCAGCCAGGATGCCGCTTGTGTATCCAACAAGGCAGAGCCGAGGCTAATTCCAATACCGAACATGAGCAACGTGCCCCATTGCACACGCTTTTCTACATCCTTCCAGTTCATCACGCCGATTCCCGGCATCAGCATGATTGCCAGCCCAGCCAGGGTCACAGAAGTCGTATCGATATTGTGCAACTTGCCTTCCGTCGCCCAAAACAAAAGCAACAGAACCGAAATGGCGATTAGACGTTTTTCCGCACTTTTTGCCGGGCCAAGTTCAGCCAGTGATTTTTTTATCGCATCTGTACCACCTTCTATCGCTTCAGTTTCCGGTGGCATCATCTTTCTCACCAGAAAAAATAGCACTACAGACATGGTGAGGCTCCAGGGCGCACCCGCCAACAACCAATCGAGCCAGCTGATCGTATATTCAGCGCCGAATGTTTTGTTGATAAAGCCAATCGAGAGTAAATTTTGCGCGGCTGATGTTTGAATACCAACATTCCAGATGCTAGTGGCTTGTGCGACAACGATCATCATAGACGCCGCCAGCCGGGAGTGTTTATCAACATTGAAGGCAGCGATCACGCCCATCATGATCGGGACAACGCAGGCGGTACGGGCTGTCGCGCTGGGGACAACCAGACTCAGCACGATAGTCACGACGATCGCGCCGATCAGAATACTGCTACTGCTGGCGCCGATGCGAGACATCGTGAACAGCGCGATGCGTTTGTCCAGCCCGGTGATGGTCATTGCGGCGGCGATAAACATCGCTGCTGCTACCAATGCCAGTGCAGAGTTCGAGAAGCCAGACAGGGTCATTTTCAATGCATTGACCGTGCCAGTCATCGTTTCTGGCTGGTGGATATCCGGCGAGAAGCCAATCATAAAAATGATCAGCGCGGAAATGACAATGGCGCTGGAAGTGTAGTCCATCGCTTCGCTGATCCAGACGATGATCGCAAACACCAGAATCGCGATCATATTTTGGCCAGCTTTGGGAATATCGTCTCCTAATGGAAGTAGCGTGATGGCGATTGCGGCGATAATCGCGATGTAGAGACCCAGATAAGCGGGTAGCTTGCTCTTCTTAATTATTGGTTTTGATACGTCAGTCATAATAACCTCGTCGTAGAGAAGTAATATTTCCTGACGGGGAATTGCAGGTCTTATGCCAGTTTGTTTTTGTTTTTAATTGATTGTTTTATATTTGTTTTTTTGTTTTTTGTGTTGTTTTTTAGGCGGGTATCCGCACAAGCCAGCCATAGGGTGTGGTAAAGCCACACAGCGTCAATTGGCGAGTCATGTCATCCGGCCGTCTGCGGTTAAAAAAGGTCAATCATGATGAAAAACTTATATTCCTGATAAAAACGTGTCTTCCTGATAAATAGAAAGGTGGGCAGAAGCGGGAAGGGTGTCGTTTTGAGCGGCGTCATTGCTGACGCCGCGAGGGGTTAACTGACAGTGAGCGCGCCGCTCACCGTCATCATGATAAGGGTCAGGCAATCGCCTCAAGTAATGTGGTGCCGATCTGGGCGGGGTTGCGCGTCCATGCCATCCCTGCGCGTTTAAACGCCTGAAATTTTTCCTCTGCCGTTCCTTTACCGCCAGCGATAATGGCGCCTGCGTGTCCCATACGTTTCCCTTTAGGCGCCGTCGCTCCGGCGATATAGCCCACGACGGGCTTACTCACGTTAGTTTGAATAAATTCCGCAGCCTCTTCTTCCGCTGTTCCACCAATTTCCCCAATCATGATGATGGCATCGGTGTCGGGATCGCTTTCAAATAAATTCAGCGCGTCAATAAAACTGGTGCCGGGAATAGGATCGCCACCAATACCAATACAAGTAGATTGACCCAGACCAAGTGCGGTGGTTTGGGCAACGGCTTCATAGGTTAGGGTGCCGGAGCGGGAGATGATTCCGATGCGTCCGGGTTGATGAATACTGCCCGGCATAATACCGATTTTGCATTCACCGGGGGTGATGATCCCTGGGCAGTTGGGACCAATCAGACGAACATCGGGATACGCTTTGAGTAAGCGTTTGGCTTTTAGCATATCTTGAGTCGGTACGCCTTCTGTGATGACCACAATCAACCCGATACCTGATTCCACTGCATCTACAATCGAATCTAGTACGGCGGGAGCAGGGACGTAGATCACACTGGCTTCCGCACCAGTGGCCGGAACGGCTTCTTTCATGCTGTTGAATACCGTTCGACCCAGATGCATTTGTCCACCTTTACCAGGCGTCACGCCGCCCACGATTTGGGTACCGTAGGCGATAGCGTGTTCAGAATGAAAGCTGCCGTTTTTTCCGGTAAAGCCTTGAACCAACACTTTGGTTTGTTTATTGATTAATACGCTCACGCTACCCTCCTAGTTATTGACAGTTGCAATGATGGTCTGCGCCGCTTCATCCAGTGTGTGGACGGGCGTAATCGGCAATCCGCTTTCTCGTAACAGCCTCATGCCTTCCGCCGCATGGTTGCCGGATAAGCGGGCGACAACAGGCAGGGTAATTTTTTCCTGTAGTAAGGCATTGATAATCGCTTTTGCGATCATGTCGCAGCGCACAATACCGCCAAAGATATTGACCAGAATTCCATTCACCTGAGTGTCGGAACTAATGAGTTTGAAGGCTTCCGTTACACGTTCTTGCGTGGCGCCGCCGCCCACATCAAGAAAATTGGCAGGTTCACCACCATAGAGTTTGATGATATCCATCGTGGCCATCGCTAGGCCTGCGCCGTTAACCATGCAGCCGATATTGCCGTCCAGCGCCACATAATTCAGATCCAGCGCGGCGGCGGCGCGTTCACGCGGATCTTCCTGTGTTTCATCTCGCAGGTCGGCTAATGCGGGGTGACGGTATAGCGCATTGTCGTCAATGGCGATCTTGGCATCGGCGCACATAAAACGGCCGTCCTGAAGGATGACCAATGGATTGATTTCCAGCAGCGAGAAATCCTGTGTGGTGAATGCTCGCCAGATGTTATCGATCAGCGTGCCAAACTCCACCAGTTGAGATTTTTCCAGTTTTAGCACGGACGCCAGTTGACGGATATGGCAAGGCTGTACGCCAACTAACGGCTCGATACTCACTTTGGAAATCTTTTCTGGCATTTCCTGCGCCACCTGTTCTATTTCCATACCGCCTTCTGCGCTGGCGATAAAGGTGACTAACTGACTGCCGCGATCCACCACGGCGCTGAGGTACAGTTCCTGACGTACTGGATAAATATTTTCACAAACCAGAACACCACTAACCGGTTGGCCTTCTGGTCCGGTCTGGTAGGTGGCCAGCCGAGAACCGAGCATATTTTGGGTGAATTCCTCCGCGCTCTGATAGTGGTTTACTACCTTGACTCCTCCCGCTTTACCGCGTCCTCCGGCATGGATTTGTGCTTTTAATACTGCCCCTTTTTCTCTATCCGCCAGTACATCCCATGCTTCTTGTAACTGAGGCAAGGCATCAATATAGATCTCGCGTGGCACTGGTAGCCCGAATGTCGCCAACAGTCGTTTTGCCTGATATTCATGTAGGTTCATATCGTTTTCCGTTTTGGATGGTCAGCCGTGCAGGGCTTGTTTATTGATGGCCAGTGCAGCTTCATGCAATACCTCGCTTAACGTCGGGTGTGCATGAACGGTACAGGCGAGATCTTCTCCGGATGCGCAAAATGCCATCGCCAACGCGATTTCATTGATGAGTTCAGAGGCTTGTGGACCGATGATGGTCGCGCCCAGAAGGCGATCGCTGGCGGCGTCAGCCAAAAGCGATACACGCCCTTCCGCTTGTCCTAACGCCATCGCTCGCCCATTTGCCGCAAATAACGCATTCCCTTTATTGAACGTGATACCACGTTGTTTAAGTTGTGCTTCAGATTGCCCTATCCAGGCGATTTCTGGATGGGTGTAAATCACCCAGGGGATCAGATTAAAATCTACTGGCTCCGCTGCTTGACCCGCGATGAGATCGGCAACCACGACACCTTCGGCCATCGCCTTGTGTGCCAGCATTGGCCCTCGAACCACATCGCCAATTGCCCAGAGTTGCGGGTGAGAGGTGCGACAACATTCATCGACTACCACCCCGCCCCGGATGTCTTTCTCCAGCCCTAACCTCTCGATCCCCAACCCTTCCAGCATCGGTTCTCGCCCAATGGCGACGATGAGTTTATCGACGACCAGCTCATGGGTTTGATCACCTTGTTCATAGGTCACCTGCACCTCATTTTTGCGTGTGACGATCTTGACGATACGGATACCGAACTGCATATGTAAGCCGTCAGCGGCCAGCTGTTTCTGAGCCTCTTTTGCCAGACGGGATTCCAGTGCAGGCAGAAAAGTCTCCGCCATTTCCAGTAATGTGACGTCTGAACCCAGCCGCTTCCAGACGGAACCCAGCTCCAGCCCGATGACGCCTGCTCCAATCACCGCCAGCCGTTTGGGGGGCTCTGTCATTGCCAGTGCCCCCTGATTATCCAGAACCAGCTCGTTGTCTACCGTGACATCGGGGAGTGCGCGTGGACGAGATCCCGTGGCGATAATGACGTGACGCGCGTGGATGATTTGTGATTCGCCTCCTTGTGTGACATCAAGGCACCAGATGCCGTCAGCGTAATGTTGCAGTGTGGCTCGACCGGCGAGCGTCGTTACGCCATTCTTCTGAAACAACAGACCAATCCCTTGAGTCAACCGTGCAACGATATCGTCTTTACGCTGAACCATTTGGGCGGCGTTTATCTGCACCGAGTGCGCGGTGATGCCGTGTTCCTGTGCTTGATGACTGATTTGGTTAAACAACTCAGAAGATTGCAATAGAGATTTGGATGGTATACAGCCCACATTCAGGCAGGTGCCGCCCAGAGAAGGATCGCCGTTGGCATTGGTGAACGCATCGATACATATCGTATCGAGTTTACGTTGTGCGGCTCTGATGGCGGCGATATAGCCGCCTGGGCCTGCGCCAATGACGGCGACGTCATACACTTTTGTCATGTTTTCCCCTTGTCAGATATCCAGCAAAAGCTGTGCAGGCGCTTCCAGCAGGCGTTTAATCGTCGCTAGTGTTTGTACGGCTTCCTGGCCGTCAATCAGGCGATGGTCGTAACTCAGCGCCAGGTACATCATCGGGCGAATAACGACACAATCGTTTTCTGCTACCGGGCGTGGCGTGATGGCGTGCATCCCTAAAATGGCAGACTGGGGCGGGTTGATGATTGGTGTTGACATCATGGAACCGAAAGTGCCGCCGTTAGTGATGGAAAATGTGCCGCCCTGTAAAGCTTCCAGCGGTAGTTTTCCTGCTCGTGCTAATTCGGCGTACTCATTGATCTGGCGCTCGATTTCTGCCAGAGACAGCAATTCAGCATTACGTAATATCGGAACCATCAATCCACGTGCGCTGCTAACCGCGATGCCTATGTCACAGTAGTCACGCCAGATGATGTTCTGCCCATCAATAGCGGCATTAACGATAGGGAATTGACGGAGTGCGTGACTGGTCGCTTTGACAAAAAACGACATAAAACCCAGTTTTACCCCGTGTTGCTTTTCAAAACGCGCTTTATAGGTATTACGCAGCGTGATGATCTCTTGCATATTGACTTCATTGAATGTCGTCAGAATGGCGTTTTCCCGCTGTGAAGCGAGTAAACGCTCGGCGATCCGTGTTCGTAGACGACTCATTGGTTCGCGGCGTTCTTGTCGGTTATCCGTCGGTTTTTTCTCCGGTATTGTGGTTGTTGCTACTGTATCTGTAGGGGGAGCGAGTATTGGCACGGCTGTGTCGGTGGGAAGCGTGTCCGTTGGTGCGCGGGTACGGCGAGCCTGCGTCAGAACATCCTCTTTTATTATTCTGTTATGGCGTCCGGTGCCCGTAACCTGCGCCAGATCGATATCCTGACGGATTGCCTCTTTGCGGGCAGCAGGCATGGCAATCGGCGTTTCGGTTGGAATTTCTGGTGTGGGGGAAGGGGCGGTGTTCTGGGGAATGATCCGCGCCAGTAGCTGGCCTGATGTAACGCTCTCGCCTTCGGCGATGAGCTGTTCGGATAACTGGCCGTCGGCTGGCGCGGGAATTTCCAGTATGACCTTGTCGGTTTCCAGTTCAGCAACAACATCATCGCGTTTGACGATATCACCAGCCTGTTTGCACCACGTTGCCAGAACACCTTCAGTGACGGATTCTGGTAGTTGTGGGACATTGATTTCTATCATTTTTTTCTCCGGTATTCGTGATTGTTTTTATGAAAATGATCAAACGTTAACGAAGTGAAATGCCTCAGCGAGAAAATCGGCTATTTGTTGTTGATGTACGGCTCTATATCCGGTGGCTGGAGCGGCGGCGGCGGGGCGTCCGGCATATTGAAAGCGCATGTTTTCGGGAAGGAGGTTATCCAGCTCATGACGGATTTGTCGCCATGCCCCTTGATTGGCAGGTTCTTCCTGAAGCCATAGCCAGTGTTTGACCTGTTGATAGGGAGAGATTGCCGCTTTGAGGGCCTGATGAGGAAATGGATAGAGCTGTTCAACGCGGATCAACACAACTTTATCAGTTAATCCCTGAGCTTCTCTTGCCTGCAAGACGTCATAGTAGACCTGTCCCGCACACAGGATGACTTGCGTGACATCTTTGGCGTCCGGGTTACGCACATCGGCGATCACTGGCCGGAACGCTCCCTCACTCAGTGCAATTAACGGACTCATAGCATCTTTGAAGCGCAGCAGGCGTTTGCTCATGAAGATAATGAGCGGCTTGCGCATATTGCTTAACATTTGTCCCCGCAGGAGATGGAACATTTGCGCGGATTCTGACGGCATCACCACCCGCATGTTGTTTTCTGCGCAGAGTTGCAACCAACGCTCTAGACGTCCTGAAGAGTGCTCGGGCCCCTGACCGTCATAACCATGCGGCAGAATGACGGTCAGCCCACAGTAGCGATCCCATTTAGTTTCGCTGGAGGAAATAAACTGATCGATGGCAATCTGAGCACCGTTGGCGAAATCACCGAATTGTGCTTCCCAGATAACCAGTTGGTCGGGGGCGGAACTGGCATAGCCATATTCATAAGCCAGAATGGATTCTTCATTCAGGACGGAGTCGATGATCTGAAAATCGGCCTGTGAGTCACTAATGTGCTGAAGTGGAATGTATTGGCGCTGATCGTCTTGTTGTGGTGTTTGGTTGTGTACTACCGCATGACGGTGACTGAAGGTACCGCGCCCAGAGTCCTCTCCTGAAATCCGTACACCAATACCGTCGTCCAGTAGAGAGGCATAAGCCAGCGTTTCCGCCATGCCCCAGTCCAACGGTGCCTCATTGCTGCCCATTTTCTGACGTAGTGCGAGCTGTTTTTGAATCGTCGGATGCGGCACGATCTCATCAGGAAGGGTAGTCACTTTGTCTGCATAAGACATCAGTGTTTTCAGGGGTAAGCTGGTGTTCGGCGCATCATGCCAGCAGCGGTTGTCAAAACGCTCCCAGAGATCATCCCTGAGAGGAGATGTCTCCACGGCGGTATTGGCATCGGTAATTGCACAGGAAGAAAGCCACTGGCGGTAGCGCTCGAGCATCCCGTTTTGCTGTTCGTTTGTTATCAGGCCGCGCTGTATCAGTTTTTCACCATAACGGGCGCGTACACCGGGGTGATTATCCACGGCCTGATACATTAACGGTTGAGTCAGGCGCGGTTCGTCACTTTCGTTGTGCCCTAATTTGCGAAAACAGACTAGATCGATAACGATGTCGCGGTTGAAAGCCATACGCCATTCACAGGCCAGTGCAATGACCTGACAAACCGCATCTACATCGTCGCTATTGACGTGGATAATGGGGGCGCCAATCATTTTAGCGATATCAGTACAGTAGTGAGAAGAACGCATGTCATGCGGATTGGAAGTGGTAAAACCGACCTGATTGTTGATAACCAGATGAAGTGTGCCGCCTGTACCATAGCCAGCGGTTTGTGAAAGGTTAAAGGTGGTTTGATTAACGCCCAGCCCTCCCAGTGCTGAATCACCATGAATGAGTAATGCCATGACTTTATCTTTACCATGACGATGGCGGCGCTGCTGTTGTGCACGCACCTGGCCTTGCACTACCGGGTTGACGATTTCCAAATGAGAAGGGTTGTAAGCCAGTGAGAGATGCATGACTCCTGTCGATGTGGCGACTTTACTGGCATAACCCATGTGATATTTAACATCGCCAGAACCCGTTCCGATGGGCTGTCGGCCTTCAAATTCGGCAAACAGCAATGCCGGATCTTTCCCCATGATGTTGACCAACACATTCAAACGTCCCCGGTGTGCCATTCCCATCACCATTTCTTCCACACCGTGCCGGCTGGCGTGACTGATTACGCCATCCAGTGCAGCAATAGCGCTCTCTGCGCCTTCGAGCGAGAAGCGTTTCTGCCCGACGTAGCGGGTATGGAGATAACGTTCCAGTGTTTCGGCCGCAATGAGTTTTTCCAGCGTGTGCAGGCTTTTCTCGGCACTTTCCTGTTGCGGGGAAAGGTGTTCGATTCGTTCCAGCCACCAGCGTTTCGCATCTGCATCGTCTACATGATCGAACTCATAACCGATATGGCCACAATAGGTTTGCTCCAGTAGTGACAGGAGTTGCCTGAGCGACATCATGGTTGTGTGGCGTCCGACGTTGACCATGAATTCGGCGGATAAGTCCTCGGTGCCCAACCCCCAGCCTGCCAGGGTGAGCTCTGGAATGGCTGATAAAGGAGAGAGAGAAAGCGGATCGAGATGGGCTTTCAAATGACCTTTACGCCGGAATGCGTCTGTCAGTTGGGTGACGGCGGCTTGTTTTTTCAGCCAGAGAACGGTGTTGCCGGGTAAGTCTCCTCCCAGAATGTCTGCGGGAGTGGTTCCAGAGGCAAAAAACGTTTTCCAATCGGCTGGGAGATCGTTGGGTGACTCTAGCCAGATGTTGTAGAGGGCTTCCAGAAATGAAGCGTTTTCGCCAGAGAGTGGGGTACGGGTTGGCATGATAGTCTCCTATGAATGTGACCTCATTTTTCTCTCCCGTGACTTAGCAGGGAATGTGCCAACCTTTAAATTTGTTTATTATCAATAATTTAATTTGTTTTGTTGCTGGGGATGTGGCTGGAAAGAGAAACAATTTTACTTCGGGTGGCGGAAAAGGTGACAAGAAGGGCTAGATGAATGTAAGGAGAGGCGATAGCGCTGTTCGATGAGAAAAAAAATAATAACAAAAACAGCCAGTCGATGTGGGCACCGACTGGCTGTTTTCTAGCTTTTATAGGATCAACTAAAGAAGTTAATCAGTGCAGCACACAGAACGGCGGCAATAGCAGCCTGCGGCGAGTGGCTCGCCGCGGAGCCAATTTCAGCACCGTGTGTTGCTACGGAAATCAATGAGTCCAGCATGGTATTCCTCCCGAATCAGCGACACGATCATACTGCTGACTCGAGGCAAGTAAAGGACAAATTAATGACAATTTCGTGCGCCAGATTGTATTTTTTATCACCAGTTTGTTTATTAACAATTGAGCAATAAAAAAGCAATCTTGCTACTCCATTCCCAGCTCTTTTAATTTACGCGTCAGGGTATTTCTGCCCCATCCCAGCAATCTTGC
This sequence comes from Pectobacterium aroidearum, assembly GCF_041228105.1. Taxonomy (NCBI): domain Bacteria; kingdom Pseudomonadati; phylum Pseudomonadota; class Gammaproteobacteria; order Enterobacterales; family Pectobacteriaceae; genus Pectobacterium; species Pectobacterium aroidearum. The sequence goes on along the minus strand of NZ_CP166097.1, from coordinate 5,179,100 downwards.
CGCTTCCTGTTTATGCCCCTGCGTATGTCGCAGTGCTGTCGTCAGCAACGTCCTTTCCATTTCTGGCTGTGCTTCTGCCAGCAGGTTTTGATGACCGGAACGCAGCGCGCGATCGGCCCATTGTGCTAACAGCGTAGCCCAACTGTCCGGCAGAATATGCACGGTGGAATCCGGTGCTGTTGTCTCGAACAGTTCAGGCGGCAGATCCTGAATCAATACTTCCTGACCGGCGGCCATGACCGTCAACCAGCGGCAGGTATTTTCCAATTGGCGCACGTTGCCGGGCCACGGTAAACGGGTCAGCGCTGTTTCCGCTTCTGGATGCAGATTCTTCGGCTCGACGCCCAGCTCTTTGGCCGTGGCCTGTAAGAAATAACGTGCCAGACGAGGGATATCTTCCCGGCGTTCACGCAGCGGCGGTAGATGAACCCGGATCACGTTCAGGCGGTGAAACAGATCCTCACGGAACTTGCCTTCCTGCACGCGCTGTTCAAGATTTTGGTGCGTTGCGGCGATAATGCGGACATCCACTTTCACCGCCGCGTAGCCACCAACGCGATAAAACTGTCCGTCTGCCAATACGCGCAACAGACGTGTTTGCACGTCTAGCGGCATGTCGCCAATTTCATCCAGAAACAGCGTACCGCCATCGGCCTGCTCAAAGCGGCCCTGACGAATTTGGTTGGCACCCGTAAACGCGCCTTTTTCATGGCCGAACAGTTCTGATTCGATCAGATCTTTGGGTATGGCGGCCATATTCAGCGCGATAAAAGGGGCTTTAGTACGCGGGCTGTGGCGATGCAGGGCGTGTGCCACCAGCTCTTTACCGGTTCCCGATTCGCCGTTAATCAGCACGCTGATTGACGAGCGAGACAGGCGGCCGATGATGCGAAAGACATCCTGCATCGCGGGCGCTTCGCCGATAATATCCGTTGTCGGGCCATTGATCGGTTGGCTGCGTACCGGCTGCTGCTGTTCCAGATAATGGCTGATCGCGCGCTCAACCAGCGCAACGGCTTCATCAATATCGAACGGCTTCGGCAAATAGTCGAACGCACCCTGTTGATAAGCGCTGACGGCGGCATCCAAATCGGAATGCGCCGTCATAATGATGACCGGAAGCATCGGGTGGCGCTGTTTGATTTGCTGTAAGAGCGCTAATCCATCCATCCCTGGCATGCGGATGTCGGACAGCAGAACGTCGGGCGTTTGTGTTGCTAGCGCATGCAGCACCTGATTTCCGTTCTCAAACGTTGCGCAGGTTAAACCCGCACCAGCAAGCGCGCGCTCAAGCACCCAACGGATGGAGCTATCGTCATCGACAATCCAGACTATCCCTCGTTGCATTGTGAACCTCACTGGCGAATGGGCAGGTAAACCGAGAATTCGGTGTGTCCTGGCCAACTGTTAAATTCAATTTTACCGGAATGCTGGTCGATAAGACTGCGGGCGATGGAAAGCCCTAAACCGGTTCCCCCCTCGCGCCCGCTCACCATCGGGTAAAACAGTGTGTCCTGAAGTTGAGCCGGTACGCCGGGGCCGTCATCTTCCACGTCAATACGCGCGGCGAGGCGATAGCGCACGCCGTGTAACGTAAGCTGAAAAGCCGTGCGGGTACGTATCGTAATCGTTCCGCCTTCCTCGCCCAGCGCCTGTAGCGCATTGCGGGTAATATTCAGCAGTACCTGTTCAATCTGGTCAGGGTCGTGCGTCAGCTCTGGCAGGCTGGGATCATAGTCTTTCACCAGCGTTACATTGTCTGGCTTTTCCAGTGACACGAGCTGACAAACGCGTTCGGCGACCTGATGGATGCTTTGGGTGACGTGCAGGCCGGGCTGCTGAGGCCCGAGCAGGCGATCGACCAAATTACGCAGGCGGTCCGCCTGTTCGATGATGACCTTGGTATATTCTGTCAATGCCGGATCGGGCAAGGCTTTAGCAAGCAACTGTGCGGCACCGCGTAATCCGCCAAGCGGATTTTTTATCTCATGCGCCAGACCCCGGACTAAATCACGGGCAGCCTGCTGTTGTGCATGTTGAAGCTGTTCCTGACTGAGACGGCGCTGGTTATCCATCGGCGCCATTTCCAGTAGGATAAAATCGTTTTGTACCCGCTGAGCGGTGAGCGACATGATGTGCGCTTTACCATCTACGACGAGAGTGACTTCGTTATCCGTAAAACCTTGCCCTGAATCCAGACTTTCACGCAGTAAATCGATATTCAGAGAAAAGTATCCCAGCAAATCGGGCAGCGGTGTGCCGGATAATTTACGCGAGCTTTGTGCCAGTAATTGCTGTGCTGCCGGGTTGGAATAGTGAATAGCCAGATCGTTATCCAGCAATAAGATACTGTTTATCAGGGAATTTAGGATCTGCCCAGCATCGGGCAGCGTGCCTGTTGCCATAACGCAGACTCCCGCACCAGCATGGTGCATTGTAGTGTGGATGATGGATGTTACGTCGCAACGGCCAATGCCGGCGGTGAAAAAAGCCCATCCGAAGATGGGCTGAAGCGTTTCCACGGCAACAAGAACAAACTTCTTAGTATTCTGTTGTTTATCGGTGATGGTCGGGTATCAGCACACCCAACCACACCGAGATATACCCGTCATACTTCAAGCTGCTTGTGCGTTGGCTGCGCTTACTCACCCCAGTCACTTACTTATGTAAGCTCCTGGGGACTCGTGCGGTTGCCGCCTTCACGCAACTCGAATTATTTAGGGTATAAATATTAGACGCTGTAGTTATTAAACGCTGTAGTACAGTTCGAACTCTACTGGGTGCGGCGTCATACGAACGCGGTCAATCTCAGATTTACGCAGTTCGATATACGCTTCGATAGCGTCGTCGGTGAACACGCCACCACGGGTCAGGAACTCGCGGTCTTCGTTCAGTGCAGCCAGGGCCTCGTCCAGAGAACCTGCAACTTTTGGAATCTCTGCTTCTTCTTCTGGCGGCAGGTCGTACAGGTTTTTGTCCATAGCATCGCCAGGGTGGATTTTGTTGATGATGCCGTCGAGGCCAGCCATCAGCAGTGCAGCGAAGCACAGGTATGGGTTAGCTGCTGGATCCGGGAAGCGTGCTTCGATACGACGTGCTTTCGGGCTGGCAACAACCGGGATACGGATTGAAGCAGAACGGTTACGGGCAGAGTAAGCCAGCATAACTGGGGCTTCGTAGCCTGGGACCAGACGCTTGTAGGAGTTGGTGGTTGGGTTCGCCAGGGCGTTGATGGCTTTAGCGTGCTTGATAACACCGCCGATGTAGAACAGAGCCAGTTCAGACAGGCCGCCGTATTTGTCGCCAGCGAACAGGTTAGTACCGTCTTTAGACAGAGACATGTGGCAGTGCATACCAGAACCGTTATCACCGAACATAGGTTTTGGCATGAAGGTCGCGGTTTTACCGTAAGCGTGAGCTACGTTATGCACGACATATTTGTAGATCTGAATTTCGTCAGCTTTTTTGGTCATAGTGTTGAAGCGGGTAGCCACTTCGTTCTGACCAGCAGTTGCCACTTCGTGGTGGTGAGCTTCAACAACCAGACCCATTTGCTCCATGGTCAGACACATAGCAGAACGGATGTCCTGTGATGAATCGACTGGTGGAACTGGGAAATAGCCGCCTTTCAGACCTGGACGGTGACCTTTGTTACCGCCTTCGTATTCTTTACCGGAGTTCCAGTAAGCTTCGACATCGTCGATAGCAACGTGGGAACCAGAAGTGCTGCTGCCGAAACGGATGTCATCGAACAGGAAGAATTCTGGCTCTGGCCCGAACAGGACGGTATCGGCAATGCCGGAAGAACGCAGGAAGTCTTCCGCACGTTTTGCGATAGAACGTGGGTCACGATCGTAGCCCTGCATGGTGCCTGGCTCAAGGATGTCACAACGAATGATCAGCGTGGAATCTTCGAAGAACGGATCGATCATCGCGGTGCTGGCATCTGGCATCAGAACCATGTCTGACTCGTTAATACCTTTCCAGCCGCCAATCGAGGAACCATCAAACATTTTACCTTCTTCGAAGAAGTCGGCATTGACTTGATGAGCCGGAATGGTGACGTGCTGCTCTTTACCTTTAGTATCCGTGAAGCGTAAATCAACAAACTTCACTTCGTGCTCATTCAGCATCGTCAAAACATGTTCTGCGGACATACTTGGTTCTCCCGATTGGTCATTTATCGTCGTGGAACGAATATCGTTGTGGATTGATGTTGTTGCCGTGAGTAGACTAAAGCTAAAAGTGTGCCAACTTTTTAAATGTGTGCAATGTGTTGCTACTTGGGACTTTCTCATAGAAATCCACTGCACCATTATAGTCTAAAGCACCAAAATGGTGCTCCATGTGTGAATTATTGCACTTATTTAGTGCATTCGTGTTCGCTTGTAGCGCTTTTGCACCGTGAAAGGGATCACAAAGCAGGCAGCTCTAGGTTGTTTATCATAGATGCTTGTGATCTTGTTTAGTCCCTCGATTAATACGTGTACAATAGCGCGCTATTTCTAAATGCCTGAGGCAAAGCTGTGATCGAAAATTTGCGTAACATCGCCATTATTGCGCACGTTGACCATGGGAAAACCACCCTGGTCGACAAGCTGTTGCAACAATCCGGAACGTTCGGTGAACGTGTCGAAGCAACCGAGCGTGTAATGGACTCCAACGATTTGGAGAAAGAGCGTGGAATTACCATCCTCGCAAAAAATACCGCCATTAATTGGAAAGACTACCGCATTAACATCGTAGATACCCCGGGACACGCCGACTTCGGCGGCGAGGTTGAGCGTGTAATGTCGATGGTTGACTCGGTACTGCTGGTTGTTGATGCGATGGATGGCCCGATGCCGCAAACGCGTTTCGTGACCAAAAAAGCATTTGCCAACGGTCTGAAGCCGATTGTGGTTATCAACAAAGTTGACCGTCCTGGCGCGCGTCCTGACTGGGTTGTCGATCAGGTATTCGACCTGTTCGTGAACCTGGATGCGACTGACGAACAGCTGGATTTCCCGATCATTTATGCTTCTGCGCTGAATGGTATCGCGGGTCTTGACCATACCGACATGGCGGAAGATATGACCCCGCTGTATCAGGCGATTGTCGATCACGTGTCTCCGCCTCAGGTTGAGATGAATGCGCCGTTCCAGATGCAGATCTCTCAGCTGGACTACAACAACTATGTTGGCGTTATCGGTATCGGCCGTATCAAGCGCGGTAAAGTGAAGCCTAACCAACAAGTGACTATTGTTGATAGCGAAGGCAAAACTCGTAACGGTAAAGTCGGTAAAGTTCTGACTCACCTGGGTCTGGAGCGTATTGACGCAACCGAAGCGGAAGCAGGCGATATCATCGCGATCACCGGTCTGGGCGAGCTGAACATTTCCGACACCATCTGCGATCCGCAGAATGTCGAAGCGCTGCCAGCACTGAGCGTCGATGAACCTACCGTTACCATGTTCTTCAACGTCAACACTTCACCGTTCTGTGGTAAAGAAGGTAAGTATGTTACGTCGCGCCAGATTCTGGAGCGTCTGAACAAAGAGCTGGTGCACAACGTTGCCCTGCGCGTTGACGAAACCGAAGATGCCGATGCGTTCCGCGTTTCTGGCCGTGGTGAATTGCACCTGTCGGTTCTGATCGAAAACATGCGTCGTGAAGGCTTTGAACTGGCTGTATCACGTCCGAAAGTTATTAACCGCGTTATCGACGGCCGTAACCAAGAGCCGTTTGAAAACGTGACGCTGGACATCGAAGAACAGCACCAGGGTTCAGTCATGCAAGCCATGGGTGAGCGTAAAGGTGATGTGAAAGACATGATTCCAGATGGCAAAGGTCGTATCCGTCTGGATTACCTGATCCCAGCTCGCGGTCTGATCGGCTTCCGTACCGAATTCATGACCATGACGTCTGGTACAGGCCTGCTGTACTCCACGTTCAGCCACTACGATGATGTGCGTCCGGGTGAAATCGGCCAGCGTCAGAACGGCGTACTGATCTCTAACGGTCAGGGTAAAGCCGTCGCGTTTGCGCTGTTCAGCCTGCAGGATCGCGGTAAGCTGTTCCTCGGACACGGTGCAGAAGTGTATGAAGGCCAAATCATTGGTATTCACTCACGTTCTAACGATCTGACAGTAAACTGTCTGACCGGTAAGAAACTGACCAACATGCGTGCATCAGGTACTGACGAAGCAACCACGCTGGTTCCGGCGATCAAAATGTCTCTGGAACAAGCGCTGGAGTTTATTGATGACGACGAACTGGTTGAAGTTACGCCACAGTCTATCCGTATTCGTAAACGTCACCTGACCGAAAACGATCGTAAACGCGCTAGCCGCGGCAGCAAAGACGTCTAATTTCAGACAGATTTGTATGGTTACGCAACAGGGCACCTTCGGGTGCCCTGAATTTTATGCACTTTCTTCCACTTTAACCTTTCCTTATATTTCCACCCTGTTCAGTTTCTCCATTTCCCGCTACAGTGAAAATCCTACGATTACGTCAGGAGGTGGCTGCCATGCTGTATATCTTTGATTTGGGTAATGTCGTCATCGATATTGATTTCAAAAGAGTATTAGGCGTCTGGAGTAATCTGAGTAGCGCGCCGCTCGCGACGTTGCAAGAACGTTTCGTTATGGGCGAAGCGTTTGAACAGCATGAGCGGGGTGAGATCAGCGATGAAGAATTTGCGACCAGACTATGTCAGGAAATGGGTATCGCTCTGAGCTTCGAGCAATTCACCGCAGGCTGGCAGGCTATCTTTGTCGCGTTGCGTCCTGAGGTTATCGACATCATGCAGCGCCTGCGTCAGGAAGGGCACCGCGTGGTGATTCTGTCGAACACCAACCGCCTTCATTGTTCACACTGGCCGGTGTTATTCCCGGAAGTGGGGGCAACGGCTGACAGGGTCTATCTGTCGCAAGATATTGGATTGCGTAAGCCGGAATTGGCGATTTATCAGTATGTCCTGACGCAGGAAGGTGTTACGCCAGCGCAGGCTGTCTTTTTTGACGATAATGCCGCGAACGTCGATGCTGCACAGAGTTTGGGCATTCACAGCATTCTGGTGACCGATCGTCAGGTGGTGCCGGATTTTTTTGCTATGCAGGCGGCGACAGCTAAAGCATGATTTATATCGCAGGGGCGGACACAGCCCCTATTGGGAATGACGACATCAGGAGTTGTTGGGTTTTATGATTGCGCTAATTCAGCGGGTTTCCAGCGCCAGCGTTACGGTGGAAGGCAAGGTTATTGGGGAGATCGATAAAGGTTTGCTGATCTTGCTGGGCGTTGAGCAGGGCGATGACGAACAAAAAGCCACGCGACTCTGTGAGCGCGTGTTGGGCTACCGCATATTCGGTGACGATGACGGGAAAATGAATCTCAATGTTCGTCAGGCTGGCGGCAATGTGCTGGTGGTTTCGCAGTTTACACTGGTGGCTGATACGCAGCGTGGCATGCGGCCTGGGTTTTCTCGCGGTGCACATCCCTCGGAGGCCGATCGCCTCTATCAGTATTTTGTCGGACAGTGTCGTGAACAAGGCGTTCACACGGAAACGGGGCAGTTTGCGGCAGATATGAAAGTGGCATTGGTGAATGACGGCCCGGTGACGTTCTGGCTACAGACATAACGTTGCAGGCACCGTTGCCGCTATTGCGCCGTGTATCCGTTTGTCAGCGGTCTGATCTTATGAACCCCGATGCAATAAGGCATCTCGGTATAGAGGAAGGGTTATGTATCATCTGAGAGTACCTGAAAGCGCAGAAGAACTGGATGCGTACTATCAATTCCGCTGGGAAATGCTGCGTAAACCTCTGCGCCAGCCGTTAGGCTCCGAGCGCGATGCCTACGATGCTCTGGCACATCACCAAACTGTGGTGGATGAACAGGGAAGGCTGGTCGCGATAGGCCGCCTTTCCATCAATGCGGATAATGAAGCGGCCATCCGTTTCCTGGCGGTTCATCCCGACGTGCGGGGGAAAGGGTTAGGCACGTTGCTTGCGATTACCCTGGAGTCCGTGGCGCGTCAGGAAGGCGTCAAGCGTGTGGTCTGTAGCGCCCGTGAAGACGCAATGGATTTCTTCTCCAAGCTGGGTTTTGTTAACCAGGGCGAAATCACTGCACCACAAACGACGCCTGTGCGGCACTTTCTGATGATTAAACCGGTGGCGACGCTGGATGATATTTTGCACCGCCCTGACTGGTGCGGACAGCTACAACAGGCCTGGTACGATCACATCCCTTTGAGTGAAAAGATGGGGGTGCGGATAAGCCAGTACACTGGGAAGAAATTTATCACCACCATGCCTGAAACGGGCAACCAAAACCCGCACCACACGCTTTTTGCCGGCAGCATGTTTTCTCTCGCGACGCTCACCGGTTGGGGGCTGATCTGGCTGCTGCTGCGTGAACGGCACCTCGGTGGAACGATTATTCTGGCGGATGCGCACATTCGTTACAGTGCGCCAGTCAGTGGCAGACCAAGTGCTATTGCTGATTTAGGGTCGCTGAGTGGCGATCTTGATCGTCTGGCGCGTGGGCGTAAGGCACGCGTGCAGTTAAATGTCGAGCTGTTCGGTGATGACAATAAAGGGGCGCTATTTGAAGGGGTGTATATCGTGCTGCCTGCCCAGCCGGATGCACCGCTGGAAGAAGGCGGTTCGGAAGTAGATTAACTCGCAGTGACCATATTATGATGGCCTTCCTATCGGAACATCACGCTGCATGTTAGCCAGCAGCATTTCGCCATAATAATACACGTGATTCTGACTGTGTGATGTTGCTGACAAAGTCCGTAGAGCGGGAGTAACGGATAGATCGTAAAGACGCTGCAAGTACGTCCATGTAAGCTCGGCTTGCGCAGATATGAATCTCATCCCTGAGATTCACCCTTTCAGGGCCGTCGCAAGCGACGTTCAAAAACGTTCCTGACGTTTTTGTCCCTGGCGCAAACGCTTTACTCTTCTATTCCGTTACTCCCGTTTCCATTTGGTAAATAGATTTGCCAACGGCCTGGCCCCGTGTATTGAAAGCGCAATCATTCTTGCGTTTCTGCCACGGTTCCCTGATGCATTTGCTGTCTGATTGGGCGATCGTTGCTATCCACACCCTGCAGCGTACCGTTTAGCGTTGGCTTCAGCGGTGTATCGGCGGCAAGCCGCCCATTCAACTGTAATTGCAGATTCGTGTTGCCTGTCGGTGCGGTTGCGGGTTCTGGCCATCCCCAGCGCGTCAGAACATCCAGCGGCACGGCGCGCCCCGTCAGCGACAGGGATAAATTACGTGCCGGTTGCTGGCTGATGGTCGCCTTGGCCTCCAGCATGCCATTTTGCGTAAATGCGCTGAGTTCGTTAATGGCGATCTGGTTATCGTTGGCTACCAGTGCCAGTGAAGGGCGGCGCACATCGACTTTATTGAACGTCGCGTCGCTGGCATTAAGATTCAACGATCCTGTCCAGACCCCCCACTGGTGGTCGCGTGCTAACAGCAAATCACTGCCGTAGCCATCCAGTGCGGTGAGCTGGAACGGGAAATCCGGGTTGATATCGATCAGCAGGTTGCGATTGGCCGTGAATTTTCGCACATTCACTTCTGCCAGCCATGATGGCAGCGTCGCTTGCCACCGCTGACGCCAGTCGCCGGGGAGTGTGTACTCCATCCCTGCGACAACAAATTCGTTCAGCTGTAAGCGTCGATTACTACGTTGCCAGTTGCCGTTGGTTCGCAGTAAACCGCCTTCCCAGCGTGTGGAAAACTGTTTGATGTTAACGCCTGCCGGTGACAAATCCAGATTCACGATAGGGTCGATAAGGTGCATGTTGCCGTTCACAATATCGGTTGCATTGAACGACAGCGTTCCCCCTTCGCTTTGCCAGTCATTCTGCTTAAACGTGACATTTTGCAGGGCAACATCCAGATCGATAAACGCCCATCCCGGCCCTTCAATACGAGCATCAATCAGATCAAATCGGTTGACCGTAACGGAAGGCAGCTCGGTCACTGGCTGCCAGAAGGCTTCCGGCGTTCTCTGTGTTTGCAAACGGACATTGCTGAGTCGCAGGTTACCGATCTGCCAACTGCCGTCTTCCGCGCGGCTGGCGTTGCCTGTTAGCTGCCCTTGAGCAACATCGGCGCCGAAATTGTTCAGAATCAGCTGGTTATGGTTGATTTCGCCCTGAACTAAGACCTGGCTGGCGGGAATATCGTTAAGTTCGAGTGAACGGGCGCTGAGCTGGAACTGCCCCTGCTTGCCCAGTAGATAGCCCGCCTCGGGTTGCCACGGCGTCATCCCGCCGTTGATCTGCTGGCCATTCAGGCGCCAATCACCGTCCTTTGCCTGCAGTGCCATCGTACGCAGCTGTAGCACATCGGCTTCGATAGGGAGTGTGGCGGCCTGTGAAGAAAGGTTTAACGTACCGCCTTCTAGCTCCAGACTGGCAAAATGACGTGGTTCGGTAAGTTGACGCACGCTAAACCCGGCTAAAACCTGCTTGGCGGTGAGCGTCGGCGGCTGGTTTTTCTGACCAAAACTGACATCGGTGAGTTGGATGTGATCGGCTGTTGACCAATCATGATTGATTTTTCCCAGTGACAACTGGTAGTCGGTGTTCTGGTTTACCCAATTACTTACCCAGCCTGCCGCCCAACTGGTTTGCAGTAATACGTATACGACTACCAGCGCTAAAAAGGCTAGCAGCAGTAGGGTCAGCAATAATTTCCCGATAAATTTCATCGTGTCAGTCCATGCCAATCGTCAGGGAGAACTGTTCTTATGCCGCAATTTCCCTGAAGGCTCAATAGGTAATGCTGTTACAGACAGTAAAAAGCGAGCGGTGTTGCATCACCGCTCGCTTTTACATGAACTGAACAGAAATTATTGCGGGCTGGCGCTATTTTTCTTCGTGTGGGAAAACCAAATTCAGCACGATTGCGGTAATCCCGCCAGCGGCAATACCGGAAGACAGTAATGTTTTAATCCAATCCGGCGCAAATTGCAGAATCAGCGGCTGCTGAGACACGCCAAGGCCAACGGCCAGCGACAGCGCAATAATCATGATTGCGCGACGGTTCAACGGCTCACGGGACACAATGCGCACACCGGACGCCGCGATCGTACCAAACATTACGATAGTGGCGCCGCCCAGAACCGGCTCTGGAATATGCTGCACAAATCCGCTAACGGCAGGGAACAACCCCAGTGCGATCAGCATCAGTGAAACCACGAAACCCACATAGCGGCTGGCAACGCCAGTAAGCTGGATGACGCCGTTATTCTGGCCGAAGCAAGAGTTAGGGAAGGTATTGAATACGGCGGAAAGGCAAGAGTTCAGGCCATTGGCCAGCACGCCGCCTTTCAAACGTTTCATGTACAGCGGGCCTCTGACTGGCTGCTCAGAAACGTCGGAGGTTGCAGTGATGTCACCGATGGTTTCCAACGACGTCACCATGAAGACCAGCATCAGCGGGATCAACAGGTTCCAGTCAAAGCCTAAACCGTAATACAGCGGTGTTGGCACCATGATAGCTGTATCGTGTTGCGAGGATGTGTTTTCCGGCAGCATACCCATTAGCCAGGCACCCAGATAACCCACCGCCATGGCAATCACCAGCGAGGCGACGCGCAGGTAGGGGTTACGCTGGCGGTTCAGCAGAATAATAACCAGCAATACCACACCTGCCAGCAATAAGTTCTTAGGCGCACCGAAGGTGTTATTACCCATAGCGGCATAACCGCCGCCGATAGAAGTCAGGCCGACCTGAATCAGCGACAGACCAATGATCATCACCACAATGCCGGAAACCAGCGGGGTAATGATGCGGCGGGTTAAATGCAGGAAGCGTGAAAGAATGATTTCAGTGAAGGATGCGACCATCAGCGTACCGAACAGCGCCGCCATCATGGTGGGAACATCTGCGCCACCATTCTTCAGTGCCAATCCACCCATAATCAGTGGCGTCACGAAGTTAAAGCTGGTGCCCTGAATAGACAGCAGGCCAGAACCGACGGGGCCCCAGGTTTTAATTTGTAGAATAGAGGCCAGACCGGAAGCGAAAAGCGACATGCTGATGATGCGCTGCGTATCATGAGCGGGTAAACCCAATGCCTGACAGATCAGTAGCGCGGGGGTAATCACCGCAACAAACATGGCCAACAGGTGCTGGCTGGCGGCGAACAGCGTTTGCGGCAGCGGCGGCCTGTCTTCAAGACGATAGATGAGTTCACTGCGCTGAGGTGCGGCAGCGGCTTCTGTTTGGGACGTTTCCGTGGTGGTAGTCATGATGTAAGTTGGCGTTCCTGAAACGACAAAGAGCGCATTTTAATGATCTCTTTGTCGAAAGCAAACGTTTGCTAACGCATCTTTTCGATATGAATTTCGTCTGATAAGCAAAGCCTTATTATTTAACGGGATACTTTTGGGGGAAATGAAGAATGCGCTGCTGCGATTAGGCGTTGGTGTAGCGTGCGCGCTCGGGTAGCCAGCGTTCAATTAGCGCAATGGCATGTTCGGGGTAGTGTTCATGGAGATGGCGCGCAACGCGCTGCACCTGCGGAATCAAGTCCTGATCGCGCAGGAGGTCGGCCACTTTGAACTCGGCATTCCCCGTTTGTCGCGTACCTAATAATTCACCCGGTCCACGAATTTCCAGATCGCGCTGAGCGATCACAAAGCCATCGTTGCTATCGCGTAGAACCTGAAGCCGTTTCTGTGCGGTTTTGCTCATTGGCGTTTTGTAGAGCAGTACACAGTGAGACGCAACTGCGCCGCGTCCGACGCGCCCGCGCAACTGGTGCAGTTGCGCCAGACCCAAACGCTCCGGGTTCTCAATGATCATCAGACTGGCGTTGGGGACATCCACGCCCACCTCGATGACGGTGGTCGCCACCAGCAGTTGTAGTTCGCCCTGTTTGAAAGCCTGCATCACCGCCTGCTTTTCCTGTGCTTTCATGCGGCCATGAACCAACCCGACCTTGAGATTCGGCAGCGCAGCCTTCAACTCTTCGCTGGTGGCTTCTGCCGCCTGTGCTTCTAGTAGATCGGATTCTTCGATCAGCGTACACACCCAATAGGCCTGCCGCCCTTCCTGCTGGCAGGCGCTATTCACGCGCTCGATGATATCGTTGCGACGTGAATCCGGTATGGCGACCGTGGTGACGGGCGTTCTGCCCAGCGGCAGTTCATCAATGACGGACGTATCCAGATCGGCATAGGCAGTCATCGCCAGCGTGCGGGGAATCGGTGTGGCGGTCATAATCAATTGATGGGGATGAAAGCCCTGTTCTTCGCCTTTTTCCCACAGCGCAAGGCGTTGATGCACGCCAAAGCGGTGTTGTTCATCAATAATGACTAACGCCAGCCCGTTGAATTTCACCTGCTGCTGAAAAATGGCGTGCGTCCCGACCACCATGGAAACCTGGCCGTTAGCGATAGCGTCCTGCTGTGCCTGACGCGCTTTTCCTTTCTGTTTACCAGCCAGCCAGCCCACTTCAAGCCCCAGTGGTTCAAACCACTGACGGAAATTATGGGCGTGCTGTTCGGCCAATAGCTCTGTAGGTGCCATCAGCGCGACCTGTTTGCCGTTAGCAATGGCACGCAATGCAGCCAGCGCGGCGACCAGCGTTTTCCCTGAGCCCACATCGCCCTGCACCAGACGCATCATCGGGAAATCTTTTGCCATATCCGCTTCAATCTCCGCCACGACACGTTTTTGCGCCTGAGTGGGGTTGAACGGCAGCGCGGCGAGCAGGCGTTGCTTAAGGCCGTCTTGAGCCTGTAGCGGCGAGGCTTTATGTCGCTGCTCACCGGCCCGTACGGCGAGCATACTCAGATTATGCGCCAGCAGTTCTTCCATAATCAGCCGCTGCTGCGCCGGGTGTTTCCCGTGTTCCAGCTCGCTGAGCTGCATATCCGGTGGGGGACGATGTAACGTGCGCAGCGCATCCGGCAGGCTAATGAGGGAACGGCTCAGGGATTCAGGCAGTAACTCATCGATGTGGTTGGCGGCGAGCAGCTCCAGCGCCTGATCGGTGAGTTTGCGTAGCGTTGCCTGACGAATACCCTCTGTGGAGGGATAAACCGGCGTGAGTGATTCTTGTAGCTCGACCTGCGTATTATCCCCTTGAACACGGTATTCAGGATGGATGATTTCCGCGCCGATTTTGCCGCGCTTGATTTCGCCATAAGCCGTAACGCGCTGTCCCGGTGCGAGACTGTTTTTCATCGCCGCATTGAAATTGAAGAAGCGCATGGTCAGCATGCCGCTGCCATCACTGATTTGGCAGGTCAACATGCGACGGCTGCCAAAGGTGATGTCGTTGCGTAGGATTTCACCTTCCACAGTGGCATACATGCCGGGAAGGAGATCGCCAATGGGGTAAAGGTGCGTGCGGTCTTCGTAGCGTAAAGGCAGATGTAGCAGGAGATCCTGCACGGTTTCCAGCCCAAGTCGCGCAAGCTTCGCTGCCTGACTCGCACCCACGCCGGCGAGTGTACTCAGCGGTTGGGTGTTTAGCAGGCGGCCTTTCATCAGCACTCCGACGATTGCATCGCGGCCCACCACGGGGTATCCGCTACAATCTGACCCTGATGGTCAATATAAGGACGAGGGAGCCCTTTGCGCTTCGCGACGCGTGCCAGTACCGGATAGCCCCCTTCAAACAGCAGGCGCTGTTGCTCTTCTTCATCCAGCGGGCTGTCTTCACGCTGGTACATGCCGGCAATCTGGCGCTGACGCTGCGCTTCATACAGGATCAACGCCGAGGCTACGGAGACATTCAGCGATTGCACCATGCCAGTCATCGGAATAATGATGTCCCGATCGGCCAGCTTGAGCGCTTCGGCAGTAATCCCGGTTTTTTCTTGTCCGAGCAGAATGCAGGTCGGGCGGGTGTAATCAATTTCCCGAAAATCGACCGCGTGTTCAGACAAATTGGTCGCCAGAACCTGCATGCCTTCTGCTTTCAGGTGGCCGACTGCATCACCGATATTGCGATGAGTTTTCACCTGAACCCAGCTATTGCTGCCTGCGGCGGAGGAAACCAGCGTTTTCATCCGGCTGGTGGGCCAAATCGCATGAACCTGATGCACGCCGACGGCATCTGCGGTACGGATAACGGCAGAAATGTTGTGGGGCTTATGCACCTGCTCCATGCAAATCGTCAGATCGGGCTGACGGCAGTTGAGCATTTCTTTTATGCGTGCATAACGTTGAGGGGTCATGACGATTAATTTCGGTTACGGTTAACTTTGATGACATCCGGCATCACGCGAATTTTACGCATAATATTGGCCAGATGAACGCGATCGAGGGTGGTAAGACGGATAAAGGCGCTGTATACGCGGCCGTCTCTCTCTTCCGTGTTGATGCTCTGAATATTGGAATTCGCGGCATTGATCGCTGCCGTCAGGTTAGCCAATGCGCCCTGATGGTTGAACATATCGACTTTGATTTCAGCGATGAACTCTTGTTCCGTCACCTTATCCCACTCTACTGCCATGAATTTTTCAGGTTCTTTCTGATAGCCGCGAATGTTGCGACAGGATTCATGGTGGATAACCAGCCCTTTACCGGGGCTGACGTGGGCGATGATCGGGTCGCCGGGGATAGGGCGGCAGCATTTGGCAAATGAGATCATGACGCCATCTGCACCTTTGATCGGCAACTTGCGCAGCCCGGTGGTTCCCAGCTCAGACTGTTCGTTCAGCAGATTCTTCGCCACGACGACGCTCATGGCATTACCCATACCAATTTCCGCCATCAAATCGTCCAGCGTAGCGAGCTTCATGCGATCGAGCTCAAGCTGAATAGATTTCTCAGGGATATCGGAAAGTTTACGGCCATTGCCCAGCGCGTGGTTCAGTAAACGGCGGCCGAGGCTCACGGAATCATCACGCTTGAGGTTTTTCAGCATCTGGCGGATTTTAGAACGCGCTCTTGAGCTCACGACAAAGTTAAGCCATGCGGCGTTGGGTCTGGCACCTGGTGCGGTGATGATTTCAACGGTTTGGCCGCTGGTGAGCGACTGTGATAGCGGGTAAGGCTGACGATCGACGCGTGCGCCGACGCACGCATGGCCGATATCGGTGTGTACCGCGTAGGCGAAATCGACGGGCGTCGCACCTGCGGGGAGTTCCACAATACGGCCTTCCGGCGTGAAGACGTACATCTCGTCAGGGAAGAGATCGGACTTCACGCTTTCGATAAATTCAAATGAGCTACCGGCGCTTTGCTGAAGTTCCAGCAGGCTCTGCATCCAGCGTTGGGCGCGTACTTGAGCAGTAGTACTGCTCTCGCCTTCTTTATAAGCCCAGTGCGCGGCGACACCCATTTCCGCCATTTGATCCATGTCGTCGGTGCGAATTTGTACTTCAACCGGCACGCCGTGCGGACCAATCAGCGACGTGTGCAGCGATTGATAGCCGTTGGCTTTGGGAATAGCGATATAGTCTTTCACCCGACCCGGGCGCGGCTTATACAGGCTGTGAACCTGACCGAGCACGCGATAGCAGGTGTCCAGCTCTTTGACGATGACCCGAAACGCGTAGATATCCATGATGGAATGAAAACGCTGCTCTTTCAGGTGCATTTTGCAATAGATGGAGTACAGGTGTTTTTCGCGGCCGCTGACGCGGCAGGCAATCCCGGCTTCCGTCAAACGCCCTTCGATTTCCGACAGGATTTTCTGGATCATTTCCTTGCGGTTACCGCGCGCGGCCTTGACGACCTCTTTAATGACGCGATAACGGTTCGGATACAGCGCCTCAAAACCCAGTTCTTCCAACTCGGTTTTGAGGTGATGGATACCCAGTCGGTGTGCCAGCGGACTGTATATTTCCAGTGTTTCGCGGGCAATGCGGCGACGTTTGTCTGGGCGTAATGAGCCCAATGTACGCATGTTATGGGTACGGTCTGCGAGTTTGATCAGGATGACGCGAATGTCTTGCACCATCGCCATGATCATTTTGCGAAAGTTTTCAGCCTGCGCTTCTTTCTTATCGCGGAACTTCAGTTTATCCAGCTTGGACACGCCCTCTACCAGTTCAGCAACGCTTTTACCAAAAAGCTGTTCCATGTCCTGATAGGTGGCGGGGGTGTCTTCTATGACATCATGCAGCAGTGCTGCCATCAGCGTTTCGTAATCGAGACGCATCTCCGCCAGAATACAGGCGACGGCAACAGGGTGTGTGATATAGGGTTCACCGCTGGAGCGAGTCTGCCCCTCGTGAGCATCACGTGCAACTAAGTAAGCCTGCTGTAAACGTTTGATCTGATCTTCTGGCAGATAACGTTGAATCAGCAGATTAAGGCTTTCAAAAATGTACAAGGGCGACTCGTGGTGTGATTAACGACGGCCTTCAGCAATCGCGGTAACCGCCTGAATCTCTGCGGCTTCCTGCTCTTGCTGTTCCTGACGGTCACGAACATCCAGAATCTGGTTGTTGATCAGACCTTCTTCGATTTCACGCAGTGCGATCACGGTGTACTTATCGTTTTCTTCAGGAACCAGCGGATCTTTGCCGCCAGTCTGGATTTGACGGGCGCGACGAGCAGCGACCAACACCAGGTCAAAACGGTTACCAATTTTCTCTACAGCGTCTTGAACAGTTACGCGTGCCATAATGTGCTACTCCACAGGAAATAAAATGACTGGGCATCATACTGAAAGAGGCGTCAGTCTGCCAATAGTTTGGTGATTAATGCATCATGCCGAACCTGTTGTCTGCTCAAACGCAGACGTTCGGCGCGAATAATGGTTTTCAGATCGAGCAACGCCAAATCGAAATCATCATTCACAATCAGGTAATCATACTCGCCGTAGTGCGTCATTTCAGCCACAGCCTGAGACATACGGCGGGCAATGACGTCATCGCTGTCTTGTCCACGGCCACGCAGGCGGCGAGCCAGTTCTTCTTTTGACGGCGGCAGAATGAAAATACTGCGCGCGTGCGGCATCTGGGCACGGATTTGCTGAGCGCCTTGCCAGTCGATATCCAGAAAGACATCAACACCCGTCGCTAATACCTGCTCAATGGCTGGTCGGGATGTACCGTAGTAATTGCCAAAGACTTCAGCGTGTTCCAGAAACTCGTTATCCTGAATCATACGCTTAAATTCATCGACTTCGACGAAGAAATAGTGTTCGCCGTGGTTTTCTCCTGGTCGTTTAGCCCGAGTGGTATGCGAAATCGATACCTGAGTGTCATAAAGCGGCTGGGTTTTTAATAACGCCTGAATCAGGCTGGATTTCCCGGCTCCACTGGGAGCAGAAACGATATATAACGTGCCTTGAGCCATAATGAAGTTTTATTCATGGTTACGATGGTGAATGTAGATATGCGGCAGGAGAATGCGCATATCCCCGCATTATACACGCCAATATGTCATCAGTCGCGCTGCGATAAATTCTCCGCTGACTGTTTTTTCGTTATGTCACCGGATAAATCTTTTGCCAACGTGTCTTTTTGATATTGCGACGCGCGTTCCTGTCTTTTTTACTGGCTCTGCAAACGATAAATCATCTTGCGGCGCGTTTGGCAATTCTCCTTTTTTCACCTCGTATTCTCCTCTTTGTTGCTATGTACTGCGGCCATTCGCTACTGGATGGCTGGAGGGATTATGTGGCTCAGGGTTTGCGCATTTTTGATCATCATTGTTGGGGGAATCAGCGGTTTTTCGGCTGCGGCCGGGGTCTGCCCCGATTGGGATAATACCCGCTCCAGAAAAGAAATTGATGCATTACGTCAGCAGTTAGAACAGTGGGATGACGTGTATTACACCGAAGGGAAAAGCCCGGTAGCAGACGATGTTTATGATCAACTGCGAGAGCAGTTAAACCAGTGGCTAGGCTGTTTTCAGCCCCAAAGCGTTGCTCCTGTCCGGTTACCCGATCATGGCAAGCAACTTCATCCCGTTGCTCATACGGGATTGAAGAAATTGTCCGATCGCGAGCAGTTGGTGCCATGGATCGCTCAGCGTGAGGATGTATGGATTCAGCCAAAAGTTGATGGTGTGGCCGTTACGCTGTTCTATCAGCACGGCAAGCTCGAATCTGCGGTTAGCCGGGGTAACGGCCTGCAAGGCGAAGACTGGACGGAAAAAGTTCGTCTGATTCCAGGAATCCCTCATTTATTAACCAATGTACCTTCCTTATTGGTGTTACAGGGAGAGCTTTTCCTGAAGATGACCGATCATCGCCAGCATATTCAGGGCGGTGTGAATGCGCGCTCGGTGGTGGCAGGTGAAATGCGCCGTCATCAGCCATCTCCCGTGTTGTCGCAGATTGGCCTGTTTATCTGGGAATGGCCGGATGGCCCAAAGACGATGCCTGAACGCCTGGAGAAATTAACGGAAATGGGGTTTGCCATGACGGCGGACTATACCCATGCTATTGGGTCATTCGCCGACGCGGAAAAATGGCGCCATTATTGGTATCACAACCCGCTGCCCTTCGTGACGGATGGCGTGGTTCTCCGTCAGACTAAAGAGCCTCAGGGGCGCTATTGGCGTAATACATCCGCCGACTGGGCGATAGCGTGGAAATATCCGCCTGTTCATCAGGTTGCGGAAGTCACTGATGTTGTATTTTCTGTCGGGCGGACGGGTAAGCTCGCCGTGGTGTTAAAACTTAATCCTCTGAAACTGGATGATAAATCGGTCAGCAGGGTGAATGTGGGTTCGCTGTCTCGTTGGAAACAGTGGGACGTGTTGCCCGGCGATCGGGTGAGCGTCAGTCTGGCGGGTCAGGGGATCCCACGTCTGGATAACGTGGTATGGCGTAGCACTGAGCGGCCTGCCATCGCTTCCCCCAGTGAACATGATTTCCATGCTTTTAGCTGTTTTCGGTATAGTACGGTTTGCCAACAGCAATTTCTGGCGCGCTTGGTCTGGTTGAGTGGAGAACATGGGTTAAACCTGACGGGAGTGCGTGACGGAATGTGGCTGCGCTTGATGCAACATGGTTTACTGGAAGATGTGCTGTCGTGGTTATCTTTGACGGAGGCACAGCTTAATGCAGTCACTGGCATGGGTGATAAACGGGCGCGAGATATCTATAAGAGCTTGCAGTCGGCACGACAGATGCCGTTATCCCGCTGGCTACTTGCGCTGGGTCTTCCTATTCCCCGTTCCGCAGTTAGCGCATTGGATCATGTGAATTGGCTAGCATTACAGCAATGGACAGCACAACAGTGGCGACAGTTTTCTGGTATTGGAGAACGACGAGCTGAAGAGATTATGGCATTCCTAAAGCATCCTGCTGTTGTGGAATTCATTGCCCGCTTAGATGCCGAAGGCATACATAGATAAGCGTTGGTGATTTTTCAGAGCAGATTGGGATCGCATTTTTTATTTTTTCGTAGATTCATTCACATAAAAGGTTCATTTTTCATGTTTTCTTCACGTAATCATAAGTAAAATTTACGAATTAAACGATCTAAGCCTATTTGCTATTTTGCGATATAAAATGCCGAGAGTCGGGGTATTTCTGTTGAACTCAGACATAGGGATGTTGTCGTATAGCTTCAGATAATAAGAAAGGTTTGTTGGAGCACTTGTCATAATGAAGTTTGTAGCATCTTTTTCGCAACCCAAATTATCGTTTGTCCTGGCAATTTATATTGGTCTTTTTCTCAATATCTCAGTGTATTATCGCCGAGTTGATTATTTTTCACTCTCTGCTGGTAATCAGGTTCCAACGTTTATTCCCGCTCTTGTCGAATTGACGGCGAGTATCTTATTCACCTTTTTCCTGATGAGAATTATTTCACTCGGGGGACGTCGTTTTTATCGGGTTATCGCTTCTCTCCTGGTGCTGATTTCCGTTGCTGCCAGCTATTACATGACGTTTTTTAATGTCGTGATCGGCTATGGCATCATTGCTGCGGTCATGACCACCGATATTGATCTTTCTAAAGAAGTTATTGGTTTTCGTTTTTTCCTATGGATGTTGGTGGTAAGTGCGCTGCCGCTGTTTTTGATCTGGAAGAACTCGCTGCGCCATACGCTGATCGAACAGCTTAAATCGCCGGGGAAGCGTTTAATTCCTCTTCTGGTTCTTGTCGCCGTCGTTGCGCTGGTTTGGATGCCGATTCGCTATATGGACAACATTCAGTCAGTGTCCGAGCGGGAGTCTAATGTGGATTTGCCTAGCTATGGCGGTGTCGTCGCTCACTCGTATTTGCCTTCTAACTGGTTGTCTGCGTTAGGTTTATTTGCGTACACGAAGTATGACGAAAGTCAGGACTCCTCCAATCTTTTCGATCCGGCTCAGCATTTTACTTATGTCCCGCCAAAAGGCATTGATGATACCTATGTGATTTTCATTATCGGTGAAACCACCCGCTGGGATCATATGGGGTTATTAGGCTACGAGCGCGATACGACGCCAAAGTTATCGAAAGAAAAGAATCTGGTCGCATTCCGTGGTCAGTCATGTGATACCTCAACCAAGCTTTCCATGCGCTGTATGTTTGTGCGAGAAGGCGGTACGGAAGATAACCCGCAGCGAACGCTGAAAGAGCAGAACATCTTTGCCGTGCTGAAAGAGCTGGGTTTTACCTCTGAGCTGTTTGCTATGCAAAGTGAAGTGTGGTTCTACAATAGCATTGAGGCGAACAACTACTCTTTCCGCGAAATGATTGCGTCAGAGAAACACAATGACGGTAAATCGGTGCAGGACATGTTGCTGGTCGATGAGGTTAAGGAATCGCTGGCACGTTATCCCAAAGGCAAGCATTTGATCGTGCTGCATACCAAAGGTTCCCATTACCTGTATTCCATGCGCTATCCTCGCAGCTATGCGCGTTATCAGCCGGAGTGTATGGGCGTTGATGCCTCCTGTTCGCGTGAGCAGTTGATTAATGCTTTCGATAATAGCGTGCTCTATACCGATAGCTTTATTGATAGCGTGATCGATCAGGTTCGGGATAAGAAAGCTATCGTGTTTTATGCTTCCGATCACGGTGAATCGATTGATGAAAACTATCATCTGCACGGCACGCCGCGTCAGATGGCGCCGCCCGAGCAGTTTCGTTCACCAATGATGGTGTGGACGTCGGATAAGTTTCTGGCTGATACCGATAATCTGCAAGCGTTTGAGCAGTTGAAAGCTCAGCAGCGCGTTGGTAAAACACATCGCCATGAAGAGCTGTTTGATACGATTCTTGGATGCCTGGGATACACATCGCCTGACGGCGGTATTAACCCTAAAAATAACTGGTGTCAGAGACCCGCTAATTGACATGAATCACGGACAAGGACGTCGGTTTCAGGCTGCCAATGCAAGAGATGGACACTTTAGCGGCAGCCGAAATCCTTTTGCTAAAAAGGTATTGACGCTCCAATAGGGTAGCAGTAAGATGCGCCCGCATTCGGCGAGTAGCGCAGCTTGGTAGCGCAACTGGTTTGGGACCAGTGGGTCGGAGGTTCGAATCCTCTCTCGCCGACCACCTTTCTTCCTCCGTAAGTCATTCTCAATTTTTCCCCTGTTCGATATCGTCTATTCACACTATTCGTTTATAAAACCGTTCGTTTATAAAACTGTTCGATTATAAGAATTGCCCTTTGCCATACTAATCCTTTATAAAAATAGGGTTTTATTCTGGCGCTTTCTGATGTCATGAATTGCTATATTTTCCGCGTTTTTAGTTCAGAATGTTCCCAAAAACCGAACGATAAATAGTGGGTTAATTATCCTCTTCGTTATTTATCTTTTTGTTTTTTAATAATTAAATCCAGAATTTCCCTCTATTGTTTAAAAATAAGACTGACTTTACCTAACCGTATTTAAATGTAAGTTTATGTGCGGTCAACATTCGCGATAGTTATATATTCGCTTTGTTGGAATCGTCTTTTTTATTCAAACATGGAAGATGTTTCGATCATGAAAAAAACAACGCTGCTGCTTTCCACTCTACTTGCTTGTGCCATGGGAATGTCTGTTGCTCAGGCAACACAAACGGTATCTTTGGGTTATGCTCAGGCGAAAGTCGATGACTTTAAAGATCCAAAAGGGATTACCGCAAAATACCATTATCAAGGTGATTCCGATCTCGGCATTATTGGCTCTTTCACTTATGTGAGCGCGGAGCAAACAGAGTATTATCAGAATTCAAGCAGTGATGTTTATAAGTTGAAATACTATTCACTCATGGCTGGGCCATCCTACCGTTTTAACGAATATGTCAGCGTTTATGGCTTGGCGGGTATTGGGCGCGGTAAATCCAGTTGGGAAGAGGGAGATGCTGTCCGTGAATCGGGTAGTGAAAGTAAATCCAGCTTTGCTTACGGTGCCGGTATTCAAATTACGCCAGTAGCAAACTGGGCGATTGATATTGGCTACGAAGGCACGAAAATTTATGAAACGCGTGTCGATGCCTTTAATATTGGCGTCGGCTATCGTTTCTGATTTATCTGATATCGAAAACCGGTGGACATGTTTCCGCCGGTTAGTCGTTCTTCTTCCCTTCTTCATTTTTCATCATAAAGCTCTCTATCGATTTATTGCCATTGTAGTGAAGCCAGACGAGAAACGATTCATTATCCATCGGCTTAGCGTAAAGGAATCCCTGTATATATTTGACGCCGTGCTGTTGTAAATACATGAGCTGCTGTTTGGTTTCTACGCCTTCCGCGACGGATTGAAGATTGATGCGATGGCTCAAATTAATAATGGCATCAAGAATTGGCGCTTCTTCATCTGGTGATGAAATTGCGCTAACGAATCCTTGGTCTATTTTCAGGCAATCTAGCGGAAAGTTTTGCAGATAAGAGAGTGAACAGTGTCCGGTACCAAAGTCATCAATGGTAATCATAAAGCCATCTTCACGTAGCTGATGCAGGCGCTGTATGATTTCAGGGCCATTGCTGATGAGGTTACGTTCCGTCAGTTCCAGAGAAATGCTTAATGAATGAGAAGCGACCTTCTCTGCGAAACGGTGTACGTCTGATACAAAACTGGGATGATGCAGGTGTTCGGCTGCAACGTTGAGCCCCAGATGAAACCCCGGCTTTACCTGCCAACTGGCAATATCTGATGCCACCAGATCAAATAAGTGCCGAGTGATGGGAATAATCATACTTTCAGCTTCGGCGGCAGAGATAAATATATCAGGTCTGATCCACTTCCCGTTGCTACGTCGCCAGCGCAGTAACGTCTCAACGCCGGTGCAGGTTTGCGATTCTGCATCATAGATGGGCTGGTAATAGACGGAAAACTCGCCGTTAGCGATGCCTTTGCGGATTTCGTCGCGGAATAATAATTTACGTTTTTGCCAGTACCAGATCGCCGTAGTGAAAAGCAGAGAGAGAATAATCGCCAGTGGCAGAAACGTGAAGAAAGCCTGCTTCCAGTTCGCTATTTCCTGAGAAGCTGGGGCGGTGATATTGAGCGTAATCGGGAATCGGCTCGACCTGATTTCAAGCGCAGAGGTAGAAAATAGGCCGATGCGGGGCGTAATCGCCGGGCCAGTTTGAATCGGATGGCCGTTATCCATTTTCAGGGTAAGTTGGTAGCCGCGTATTTTGCTAATCGCAATCATGAGGTCGATCAGATATTGCGCATCGACCATGGCGTAAGCGCCGTCACCCGTAAGAGGCATCTGGACAAAAATCAGCGCCGGCCGTTCTTTCACGTTGTCTGAACCAGCAATCGACAGGCTCCAGCGTTCAGAATACGTCTCTGGCAGCGGTTGTTGAATGACGCGGCTGATTGGCGTCAGTGTGCTGCCAAACGTTGAAGAGCAATAGACATTGGTATTATGGATAACGCCAATGGCACGAAAGTAAGAAAAGACCGAACCGAGGCGCTGCAATTCATCGCCGATAATGTTGCAGGGCTGACCATGGAAGCGCTGGAGACGATCTACCATCTTCCATGCCTGTGCCGAAATATTCTCGGCATGATTCATCGCGATTTGCGCAGTGGATTCCAAATCCCGCTTTACCATTAATCTGGACTCAACAAAAGTGAACAACAACCCAAGCAGCAGCGGCAGTATGCCAGCAACCAGTAACTGCAAGAGGTTGATTTTATGTTTGTTAAGTCTGGGACTCATCCACATTTCCTTTCTGGCAGCGGAGGCCTATGTAGAGACGTCCTTTTCTCCATGTCCATGCATTAAAGGAGATCACTGAATGGTTATTATAGTGCCTATTTACTAAAAGGCAGCGCCTGCGCACACGCCCATGCGGAGCTCCATGCCCATTGGAAATTATAGCCGCCGAGCCAGCCGGTCACATCGACCACTTCACCGATGAAATACAGCCCCGGCACCGCGTTGGCTTCCATGGTTTTGGAGGACAGCGCGCGGGTGTCAACGCCGCCGATGGTCACTTCGGCAGTGCGGTAGCCCTCCGTGCCGTTTGGTTGTACGCGCCACTGTTGCAGGCTCTGTTCCATCTGTGTTTGCTGTGCGCTGTTGAGCTGTTTCAATGTGACGTCCGGCAGTTGTCCTAACGCTTGCAGACATTCAACCAGTCGTTTAGGCAGCCACTGCGCCAGCGTGTTTTTCAGACTTTGGTTTGGGTGAGCGATGCGTTCGTCATTAATGAGCTGGGTGAGATCGCGGTCGGGCAGCAGATTGATGGTGACGAATTCCCCGGCCTGCCAGTAGCTGGAGATCTGCAAAATAGCAGGGCCAGAGAGCCCACGGTGCGTGAACAGAATGTTTTCACGGAACGTCACGCCGTTTTCTGCGGTGACAACGGTAGGCACAGAGACGCCGGAGAGCGTTTGCAGCTGTTCGAGCAGCTGCTTATGCAATGTGAAAGGCACTAACGCGGCGCGAGTGGGGAGCACGTTGATATCGAACTGTGCAGCAAGCTGGTAGCCGAACGGCGTCGCGCCCAGGCCCGGCATCGACAGGCCGCCGCAGGCAACAACCAGCGATGCGCTTTGGAATGATGTGCCGTTGTTTAGCTGGATGGTGAATAGATCGTCTGATTTTTCTACCGAGGTGACTTCACTACGCAGACGGAGAGTGACGTTAGCTCGTTCGCACTCTGTTACCAGCATGTCAACGATTTGCTGTGCGGAATCATCGCAGAATAGCTGGCCGAGCGTTTTCTCGTGGTAAGCGATGCGATGGCTGTTGACCAGACTGATGAAATCCCATTGGGTATAACGCGCTAGTGCCGATTTGCAAAAGTGAGGATTGTGAGACAGGTACGCCGCGGGTTCTGCATACATATTGGTAAAGTTGCAGCGACCGCCGCCGGACATCAATATTTTCCGGCCAGCCTTCTTGCCGTTATCGAGCAATAGCACACGCAGTCCGCGTTGTCCCGCCTGTGCTGCGCAAAACATGCCTGCTGCACCGGCACCGATGATGACAGCGTCAAACTGTTCCACAATGCATTTCTCCGATGAGTGAATAGATTTTCTTGGATGGCCGCAAGCATAAGCCACGGGGCGGCAAATTGTAGTGTTGGTTTTTGTTCGATACCAGCGTAACAATTTGCGTATTTTAGTAATAATATATAATTATTTGATTTTTATTGATTAAGTGATTTCTCCGTCGATCCCCATCACATATTAAGTCAAAAAAATGTCATATTTTGCTTTTCCCGACCCCTGCTTGTCGCCGATAATGCGCCGCGTTCATGACCACTAAATGGCCTAACGTTTATGCTACATTTATTTGCCGGACTGGATTACTACACCGGCCTGATGTTGATATTGGCTTTGTTGTTTGTACTCATGTATGAAGCCATTAACGGTTTTCACGATACTGCGAATGCCGTTGCCACTGTTATTTATACCCGCGCTATGCGCGCAGAGTTTGCCGTTGTTATGGCGGGTATCTTTAACTTCTTTGGTGTACTGCTGGGCGGCCTGAGCGTAGCCTATGCGATTGTTCACCTTCTCCCCACGGATTTACTGCTGAACGTGAGTTCGGCGCACGGCTTGGCAATGGTGTTTTCCATGCTGCTGGCCGCCATTATCTGGAACCTGGGTACCTGGTATTTCGGTATTCCTGCCTCCAGTTCTCACACGCTGATCGGTTCCATTATCGGTATTGGTTTGACCAACGCGCTGTTGACGAATACTTCCGTCGTGGATGCGTTGAACGTGCCGAAAATGATCAGCATTTTCCTGTCGCTGTTGCTATCGCCGATTGTGGGGATGGTGGTTGCGGGTCTGATGCTGCTGGTGCTGCGTCGGTTCTGGAACAACAGTAAAAAGCGTAAACGTGTGCACCTGACGCCTGTCGATCGCGAGAAGCAGGATGGCAAACGCAAGCCGCCATTCTGGACGCGTACCGCGCTGATTCTATCGGCGATTGGGGTGAGCTTCTCTCACGGGGCAAACGACGGTCAGAAAGGTATCGGTTTGATTATGCTGGTACTGATTGGCGTCGCGCCAGCCGGATTCATTGTCAACATGAACGCATCTGGCTATGACATCAGTCGTACCCGCGATGCCGTTGTCAATTTGCAGGAATATTACAAGCAGCACGGCGACGCATTGACGCACGTTATCGATCTGTCTCCGCCTGTGATTCCTGCACCGGAAAACACGATTCCC
Organism: Pectobacterium aroidearum; assembly: GCF_041228105.1. Taxonomy (NCBI): domain Bacteria; kingdom Pseudomonadati; phylum Pseudomonadota; class Gammaproteobacteria; order Enterobacterales; family Pectobacteriaceae; genus Pectobacterium; species Pectobacterium aroidearum. Next base: position 5,151,582 of record NZ_CP166097.1, on the reverse strand, counting down.
GGCAATGGCCAGAAAGAATTTCACTGTGACAGTTCACGCGTGATGATTGCGATTGAGCGTACACAGGGCCTGCTGAATAACCTGAAAAGTTACGACCAGTTGAACCCTGACGATCGTAGCAGAGTGCGTCGCCTGCTGATGTGTATCTCGGATACGATGGATCGGGTGATCAAGCTGCCAGAAACGTCGGGTGAAGATAAACGCTACCTGAGCAATCTGCGTAAAGACATGCTGCAGACAGTTGAGTATGCGCCTCTCTGGATTATCGTCGCTGTCGCACTGGCGCTGTCTCTAGGCACAATGGTGGGCTGGAAACGCGTAGCTGTGACCATCGGCGAGAAGATTGGTAAGAAAGGCATGACCTATGCACAGGGCGTTTCGGCGCAGGTGACGGCGGCTCTGTCGATTGGCGTTGCCAGCTACACCGGTATGCCAGTTTCCACCACGCACGTATTGTCCTCGGCGGTTGCCGGGACGATGATTGCTGACGGTGGTGGCGTACAGGGTAAAACGATAAGAAGTATCCTGCTGGCCTGGGTGCTGACGTTGCCTATCTCGATGCTGATGTCCGGGACGCTGTACTGGCTGGCATTGAAGCTGATTTAACTGCGGTCATTCATCACGCATAAAAAACGTAGGGAACGTTTTTCAACGCCGCTTGCGGCGGCCCACAGGGGGACGGACAAGGATGTTCGTCATAAAAAAAGGCGATTCTGTGGGGAATCGCCTTTTTACTTTTTATCGACGTTCATGGTGTTAATACCAGAGAGTGTGTAAGTACCAATAATTATATAAGTACGATGTTTTAATACCATATCATCATGGCAATCAGGCTGATGACAATAAGGCCACATAGGGCGGTCGTGAGCAGGAATTGTCCCCGCACCCGCTCGCAGCGGCGAATAAACTCAGGGTCGTGATGATCAAGATAGCGTTGTGCGTAGATATAGCCTACCAGCCTGATTTGCTTGCTTGGCTGGCCGTGCGAGGTAAAGAATCCCCCTCCGTCAACGTATTGGTAAAGTAGCGGGTCACAGTCACGCAAAACCAGCAGTAACACGCGCAATGAAGAGTAGTATCTCGCCATATTAATGATGCAGACGATACATAAAGCCCAGAAAAGCGCAAATGTACTAATCATGCTTCCCTCCCGGTCGTTCTATTCGTCAGATACGATAGCCACACATTCCCGTTGCCCACCTGTGACCGATGACAAGCGTTACGATGACCTGCGACGCTTATCTACGACATTTTTCTGCGATGTTTTTCGACGACGAATAGTTATGCCACGTGCTTACGCACGATTTTATTGTCATTTTGGATAGCCAACAGCATCACGGCTAGCCCCGTTCTCGTTTTTCATCCCAGAGGACGGCGGACAGGCGCACCGTCCCCTACTTGTAGTGTAGAAGAAGAATGTTCTTTTGTGCCAGAGAGGCAGGCGCAATCGGCATTAAGGACGATTTTCGGCGAGATAATGCCCTTTCTGAAAGGAGAAGCTGCGCGATTTAACTGTGAAAAGGAGCGGTTTCTACTACACTTATCAATAGAATTAACAGGTTTGAAAACGGGTTGTGATCAACTGAACAGTCCGATACTGCGGATGAGTGCTATCCTATAATCCGCTGTTAAGTATCAGATTGGCAGGAGAAATAGCTGCTAACCCTTAATTAGTCTTTACGGAAGGAGTCTTATTATGGCTTACAAACACATCCTTATTGCTGTTGACCTTTCTCCAGAAAGCAAAGTGTTAGTGGAAAAAGCCGTTTCAATGGCGAGACCGTACAATGCGAAAGTTTCGTTAATCCACGTTGATGTGAACTACTCCGATCTCTACACGGGGCTTATCGACGTCAATCTGGGCGACATGCAACAGCGTATCTCCGAAGAAACCCAGAACGCGTTAACCGAGCTGTCACAGAACGCGGGCTACCCCATCAGCGAGACGCTGAGCGGCAGCGGTGATTTAGGACAAGTACTGGTTGATGCGATTAAGAAATACGACGCCGATTTGGTGCTGTGCGGCCACCATCAGGACTTCTGGAGCAAATTGATGTCTTCGGCGCGCCAGCTGATTAATACCGTGCATGTCGACATGCTCATCGTGCCGCTGCGTGATGATGAAGACGAATAAAAATTAGCTTTTTTTGCATTTTTTTTCAGTGACGAAAGGCACGGCTTCAAGGCTGTGCCTTTTGTTATATAACAAAAACTTATGTCAAATTTCCTTTCCTAAATCGCCGAAAAACCCTTCCTATCTCATTGGATTCTAACGTTTATCTGAAAAGAAAACGCTTGCTTAAATATCCATCGCCAGTGTTATAGTCCAGAGGACACAACATCATTTTCATCGATCCCACAAGCTTCTGCGTGTCTAAAAATAAAGAAGCAGAAGGGAGCTTATTCGTTCAATCAGGAGCTGTTCATGGCACAAATCGTATCTCTGGCGAGTTTTCTTGATTCTGTTCAACAACGCGATCCGCATCAGCCTGAATTTCTACAGGCCGTTAATGAAGTGCTTTCGACTCTGTGGCCTTTTCTGGAGCAGAACCCTCACTATGCGGATTACAGCCTGCTGGAGCGATTGGTAGAACCGGAACGTGTGATTCAGTTTCGCGTCGCGTGGACGGACGACAAAGGTCAGGTACAGGTGAACCGTGCCTGGCGTGTCCAGTTTAGCTCCGCGATCGGGCCGTACAAAGGCGGCATGCGTTTCCATCCGTCCGTTAACCTGTCGATTCTGAAATTCCTCGGCTTCGAACAGACGTTCAAGAATGCGCTGACAACGCTGCCAATGGGCGGCGGTAAAGGCGGTTCGGACTTTAACCCGAAAGGGAAAAGCCAGGGCGAAATCATGCGTTTCTGTCAGGCGCTGATGACGGAACTGTATCGTCATCTGGGCGCTGATACGGACGTTCCGGCGGGCGATATCGGCGTGGGTGGCCGCGAAGTCGGTTTCATGACCGGTATGATGAAGAAGCTGACCAACAACACCGCATGTGTCTTCACCGGTAAAGGGCTGTCGTTCGGCGGCAGTCTGATCCGTCCTGAAGCGACGGGCTACGGCCTGATCTACTTCACGGAAGCGATGCTGAAACGCCACGGTCTGAGCTTTGAAGGCATGCGCGTTGCGGTGTCCGGCTCCGGTAATGTGGCGCAGTATGCGATTGAAAAAGCAATGGAGCTGGGTGCGCGTGTGGTCACGGCATCGGATTCCAACGGCACGGTGGTGGATGAGAACGGGTTTACCCCAGAGAAACTGGCGCTGCTGGAAGAGATCAAAAATAAACGCTATGGTCGCGTGGAAGATTATGCGCGTGAAGCGAAGCTGACCTACCTTGCAGGTAAAACGCCGTGGGAAGTGCCGGTAGACATCGCACTGCCGTGCGCCACACAGAATGAGCTGGACCTGCCAGCGGCACAGACGCTGATTGCTAACGGGGTGAAAGCCGTGGCAGAAGGCGCGAACATGCCAACGACGATCCCGGCGACCGATGCGTTCCTGGATGCGGGCGTGCTGTTTGCACCGGGCAAAGCGGCTAACGCGGGCGGCGTAGCGACATCCGGGCTGGAAATGGCGCAGAACGCGGCGCGTTTGGGCTGGAAAGCCGAGAAGGTGGATGCGCGTCTGCATCACATCATGCTGGATATTCACACTGCATGTGTGCAGTACGGTGGCGAAGGCAACCAGACTAACTACGTGCGCGGTGCCAACGTGGCGGGCTTTGTAAAAGTGGCCGACGCGATGCTGGCGCAGGGCGTGGTGTAACGCCTTAGTCCTTCTGAGCGCCTGTATTCGCAGGCGCTCTTACCCGTCATACTTCAAGTTACAGGTGTGTTGGCTGCGCTACTCGACACACTTGCGTGTGTCTCGCTCCGTTGGAGCCGCTGCAAGCAGCGTTCAAACCAGCCTCTAGCAGGTTTGTCAGTCACCCGAATCACTTACTTGAGTAAGCTCATCGGGATTTCCTCTCTTGCCGCCTTCCTGTAACTCGAATTATTTAGGGTATGTACACGCCAATTATTTAAAATATATACATTTCTTGCTGGACACCGCTTCCTGCCTTTCTTTATCTTAATCCGTATTACGTATCGTCGGGTTTCTGTTCCGCCTTTCGGTACAACCCGTTCTCCTCAAGGCTTACACCATTGTGAAAATCAAACACCTTCCTTTCGATCAGAATCGTAATGGCTGGTCGGCAGATCTTATCGATAAACCGAATTACCCACAGCAGCGTGGAAAAATAACCGCGGACTGGCTGGTGATCGGCGCAGGCTATGCGGGGATCGCCTTTGCACAGCGTCTGGCTGAACAGCGCCCGGATAAACACATTATCCTGCTGGATGCCGGCGAGATTGGCGACAATGCCTCTGGGCGTAATTCTGGTTTCGTCATCGATTTGCCGCACAATATCGGCAGCTCGACGGCCGAGCTGGAAAAAGCGGCGGCTTATCGCCGTCTGTTGCAGTCCGGCGTGGCGCATCTGAAAGAGAAGGTGGATCGCCATGCTATCGCGTGCGACTGGAGCGTGGCGGGTAAATATCACTGTGCGGTCAGTTCGACGTTCAACGGCCTGATCGACACCTATGTCCGTGAATTGGACGATCTGGGTGAATCCTATCAGGTGGTGGAAAAAGACGAGCTTGCTCGTCGCCTCGGCACGTCTTTCTATCATCGCGCCGTGTATACCCCCAATTGCATTCTGCTAAACCCGGCGGCGCTGGTGGTTGGGTTAGTGGCGAACCTGCCGAAGAACGTGACGGTTTACGCCCATTCTCCGGCACTGAATATCGAGACAGGTTCGCGCATTCGCGTGGAAACGCCCTATGGCGAGATTCAGGCGGATAAGCTGATGATGGCGATTAACGGCGCGGCGCGTGGCTTGCCGTTGTTCAATGGTCGGGTGTTTGCCGTGGCGACTTTCGCGACGCTGACGGAACCGCTGAATGCGGAACAGATAGCACGTATGGGCGACATGCCGGACTGGGGGCTAACGCCGGTCAATGCGCTAGCCAGTGCCACACTACGCTATACGCGTGACCATCGTTTCCTTATTCGGGAGCATGTGAAATTTGCCCCGGAGCTGGTCAATAGTGCGGTAGAAACCGGACGCCACGCGCGGCGTCATGCGGCTATTTTTGCCCGCATGTTCCCACAGTTGAGTGATGTGAAAATGGCGCATACCTGGTCAGGGCTGATTAGCGTCACACGCAACGGGGCACCAATTTGGGGACAGCTAAGCGACAATGTGTACGCGTCAGCAGGCTGTAACGGGGCAGGTCTGTCGAAGCAAACCGCTGCCGGACATATTCTGGCGGATTTGGCACTGGGTGAAGACAACCCGCTGATTGGCGATATGCAATCGCTCGGGCAGGCGAACTACCTGCCGCCACGCCCTTTCCTGGATGTGGGGGTGAACGGTTACCTGACGAGCGAACGCTGGAAAGCCCGCAGCGAGAGATAATACTGCCAGCCATTGGCAGGCAGTATCTCTACGATCTCTCCATTATCACCGCTCGACACACGCGGTCAGCCATTTCGGCTTCCCGCGAAGCGTCGGTTAGTTTATGGCCGCGATTATCGTCAGTTGATCGTTCAGCCGCTGTTTGGTCAACGCGTTGGTGGCGCTGTCGCGCTGTTGCGTCAGCTCCGCCACGTGTTTCTCCCTCTGCGCGGTATCCGGCAGCAGCAGCGACTTCACGTTGATGGATTGCACATTGCTATAGCGGCCATCGTCTGACGTTGGCACGCTGATTTTTCCGCTGTTGAGCAGCGATTCGACGATGTGGCGTTCGCGTTCATAGCCCTGCAATCCAGCCAGCTTCCAGCGTTGCGGCACAGTGCCTTCGTATTGACCTTTTTTCACCTCGGTCAGATAGCGGATGGTCAGGTTACGAATTGTGCCCGCTTCTTCGCCATATTCCGCTTTGGTGTCCGACAGTACCGGGAACTGCCTACCTTCCAGCACACCGCCTTTTTGCGTCAGGTGGCCCATACGGTAGCTATTCATACCCAGACGAATCGGCATGTCGTCGGTAACCGGCGTGCCGTTATTCATTTTCAGGTCGGTAATGCGTTGCCCGGCAGGTTTTGTCAGGTCGATGGTGTACGTCACGCCGTCGAAGAAATCATTGGTGGAATATTTGGACGCGCGGCGCTGTGGATTGAAACTGTAAGTCACATCGCCGTCCTGTAGCTGGTTGAAATAACCCGCTGACCATTCCATATATTTCTTCAGTTCTTTTCCTGTGAGCTGATAAACCGTGATTTCACCGCCAGCATATTGATAGTTAAAGGCAATGTCCTTTGCGGAGATGGTGCCGACGTTCAGCTTGGGCCGATCGTTATCAATTTGCAGTGCGATAACCTGCGCTTTGGGGGCGTAATGGCGGCTGGCTTCCTGGAACAGGGCGCTGATACCCGTGTCCTGTACGTGTACCTGAGGAATGCCTTTCACGGCATCTTGCGGCACCAGATCGTGCCCGAGGAGCTGAGCAATCGGACGGTTGGCGTTGGCGCGCAGGGTATTGTGATAAGGCTCGTAGATATCTTCCATCTTGCGGTCAGAATCCACGTCCTTAATTGAATAGGTATAGCTGTCTTTGTTGATCAGTACGTATTTGCCGTTCTGCTGTTCAAACTGCAAATCGATGCGCGACAGTGCGCGGCCATATTTGTCTGGTTCGGTGACGATTACGCCATTTATCACCTCTTTATCCACTTTTACGTGCATATGGCCCGCGACGATAGCGGCTAATTCTGGGTTCGCGCGAGCAATGTCGCCCACGCCAGTGCCTGGCCGCTGGTTCTCGTTATCGATACCCATATGGGCAACCAGCACGATGGCGTCGACCTTATCGTGAATTTGCTGGATCACGGTTTTTACCGCCCCGACGGGATCGGTGAAGTTCAGTCCTTTCACGCGGTCAGTGCCTTTGGCGAATTCAGCGGTCATCGGCGTATCCATCCCGATGATGCCAATCTTCACGCCCTGCCGTTCGACAATTTTATAGGCGGGTAAGTAAGGTTTACCGCTTTCCCAAAAAATGTTGCCCGCCAGCGCGGTGCCTTTGAACTGGTCAAGCGAGGTGTTGAGCACGTTCAGGCCGAAATCGAACTCGTGGTTGCCCATTACCCAAACGTCATAATTCAGGGCGTTGAAACCGAGGATCATCGGGCTGGTTTTGTCATTTTTGAAGGTTTCGACAAAGTTGCCCTGAATTGTGTCGCCCGCATCAACCAGAATGACATTCGGCTGCTGTGCGCGGACTTTATGCACCTGCGTGGCGATCTGGCTCAGGCTGCCCGCCATGTTGGCGGTATCGGTGGCGTAATCCCAGGGAACAAAGGTGCCGTGCAGGTCGGATGTCCCCAGAATCGTAATATTTATCGGTTCTTGAGCGGCCATAGCAGAAGTACTCAAACAAAGCAGAAGTGACAAAAGCGTTTTTTTCATTATGTCATCTTAGTGTCATAAAAGGGGATAGCGCGAAATTATGCGATTTGCTTCGCATTTGTGCTACAGACTTTGCAAATACAGCATAGGAAATGCGAAGCAGGCTAAGTTTTTAGCCGCTGACGCGTGTAGCAGCGTAGCGGCGAGGTGTGTCAGGCGGGGAGGTAGAAATCGAAGCGGTGGCTTTTGGTTTCCAGCATGGACTGTGCCGGTACGCCGGCCAGCGGCGGCGCATAGTCTGGTCGTTTTACCACGACACGTTTTTTCGCCAGCGCGCGTGCGGGCTCCAGCAACGCATCGGCGTCGTCATCCGCGCCGACCAGCGATTGAAACACGCGCATCTCTTTCTTCACCAGCGCGCTTTTTTGTTTGTGCGGGAACATCGGATCGAGATAAACCACATCCGGCGGAGGCGTGATGTCGCGTAGCGCGGTCATGCTCGATGCGTGCAGCAGCGTGAGCCGCGCTTGTAGCCACGGGCCAATTTCCGCATCCCGATAGCCACGCTGCAATCCGTCGTCCAGCAATGCCGCAACCACCGGATTACGTTCCACCATGCGTACCCGACAGCCTAATGCTGCCAGCACAAAGGCATCGCGCCCCAGCCCGGCCGTCGCATCCACGACATCCGGCAGGTAATCTTTTTTGATACCCACCGCTTTAGCGACCGCCTCACCGCGTCCGCCGCCAAAGCGACGACGGTGCGCCATGGTTCCGGCGACGAAATCGACGAAGATAGCCCCGAGTTTCGGTTCATCCTGCTTGCGCAATTCCAGTCGTTCCGCGGTCAGCACCAGCGCCATTACCGCATCGGGATCGGAAACCAGCCCCCAGCGTGCGGCCAGAGAAGATAAGGCGCCACTATCGGCGCCTTCTTCTGCGATTAAGCAGATGCTCATCCTTTGATGCCGTAATGCGCGAGCATGGCGTCCAACTGCGGTTCGCGGCCACGGAAGCGTTTGAACAACTCCATTGGTTCTTCGGAACCGCCGCGGGTCAGGATGTTGTCCAGGAACGACTGGCCGGTTTCACGGTTGAAGATCCCTTCTTCCTCAAAGCGGGAATAGGCATCGGCTGCCAGCACGTCGGCCCACAGATAGCTGTAATAGCCTGCGGCATAGCCGCCCGCGAAGATATGGCTGAATGCGTGCGGGAAGCGGCCCCAGCTCGGGCTTGGCACCACGGCCACCTGTGCTTTGATTTCGGCCAGTGTTGGCAGAATCTGAGCGCCTTTCGCGGGGTCAAACTCGGCGTGCAGACGGAAATCGAACAGGCCGAACTCCAGCTGACGCAGAATGAACAGCGCGGCCTGATAGTTCTTCGCCGCCAGCATTTTATCCAGCAGTTCCTGCGGCAGCGGTTCGCCGGTTTCGTGATGGCCGGAGATAAAGGCCAGCGCTTCCGGTTCCCAGCACCAGTTTTCCATGAACTGGCTCGGCAGTTCGACTGCATCCCACGGTACGCCGTTAATGCCCGCCACACCGGCGGTATCGATCTGGGTCAGCATGTGGTGCAGGCCGTGGCCGAATTCGTGGAACAGCGTGGTGACTTCGTCGTGGGTAAACAGAGCTGGTTTGCCGTTGACCGGACGGTTGAAGTTACACACCAGATAGGCGACCGGTTTTTGCAGTTCGCCGTTGCCTTTACGCAGTTTACCCGCGCAGTCATCCATCCAGGCTCCGCCGCGTTTGTGCTCGCGAGCGTACAAATCGAGGTAGAAGCTGCCGCGCAGCTCACCGCTTTCATCGAACAGATCGAAGAAGCGAACATCCGGGTGCCAGATATCGACGTCTTTACGTTCTTTCGCGGTGATGCCGTAGATGCGTTTAACCACTTCAAACAGGCCGTTTACCGCACGGTTTTCCGGGAAGTATGGGCGAAGCTGCTCATCGCTGATGGAATACAGGTGCTGCTTTTGCTGCTCGCTGTAGTAGGTGATATCCCAGGCCTGCAACTCCTCCACACCGTAGTGTGCTTTGGCGAAAGCGCGCAGCTGCGCGAGTTCTTCTTCCGCCTGTGGACGGGCGCGCTTTGCCAGATCGGTCAGGAAGTCGAGAACCTGCTGCGGGTTTTCCGCCATTTTGGTCGCCAGCGACTTGTGCGCATAGCTGTCGAAGCCCAGCAGCTTTGCCAGCTCGTGACGCAGCGCCAACTCCTCCGCCATGATCTCGCTGTTGTCCCATTTACCCGCATTCGGCCCCTGATCGGAGGCACGTGTACCGAAGGCGCGGTACATCTCTTCACGCAGCGCCTGATTGGTGCAGTAGGTCATTACCGGCAGGTAGCTTGGGATATCCAGCGTCAGCAGCCAGCCATCTTGTTCTTTGGCCTCAGCCTGCGCTTTGGCTGCCGCCAGTGCGCTTTCCGGCATGCCATCCAGTTCGGTGACGTCGGTAATCAGCTTGCTCCAGCCCATTGTGGCATCCAGCACGTTGTTGCTGTACTGCGAGCCAAGTTCGGACAGGCGGGCGGAAATTTCGCCGTAGCGTTTCTGTTTTTCCGGCGACAGGCCGATACCGGACAGTTCAAAATCGCGTAGCGCGTTATCAACGGATTTCTTCTGCGCTACGCTCAGCTCGGTGTAGTGATCGCCGTCGCGCAGGCTGCGATAGGCCTGATAGAGACCAGCATGTTGGCCGACCCAGGTGCTGTGTTCAGACAGCAGCGGCAGACATTGCTCATAAGCACCGCGCAGCTCCGGGCTGTTCTTCACGGCGTTCAAATGGCTGATGGGGGAAAAAATGCGGCTAAGACGATCGTCGCTGTCCGCCAGCGGCTGACACAGATTATCCCATGTAAACGGCCCCGCTTGCGCCACCACACGTTCTACCGTCTCGCGGCATTCATCCAGTGCGGATTTTACCGCTGGGACAATATCTTCCGTTTTGATGCTGGAGAACGGGGGCAGGGTAAATGAAGTCAGTAATGGATTCGTCATGGTGCCGTCCTGATAATTGTAGGTGATCTCGTTGCCGGTACGTGGAATCTGTTGAATATAGGCCGGCAAGGCGGATATTGACTGCAGATTAATAACTAAGATGAGGTCAAGCGTCGTGAAAATCAATGGTGAAGGGAGAGCCGTTCGTGACCAAAGGTGTGTTTTGGGGTAGCGGAAAAGCTTCGTTCATCACCTGAACACGATAGCTAACGTCACGTTGAAGAGGTTTTCCCGAAAATTTTTGCACTTTTCCTGCCCGATTTTGTTTTTCGCGTGACCTACCTGATGTGTCTTTTTTTTCAATATTTCAGGGGAATGACAATGGCGATAAACAATCATAAGGGTGGGTGCATCGCACATAAACCTACCTTGGCGGTAACGCGGGCGGTGCAGTTAGCACTGTCCGGCGTATTGATCTTGAGTGTCGGAACGGTCAGTTCGGCGCTGGCGGCGGAAACGACGACAGCTGTCGCGGCGCCGACAGTGACGTTTTCTATCCCAGCCGGGCCGCTAGGAACCACGTTGCAGGCCGTTGCCAGCCGCGCCAATGTCATTCTCACGTTTTCTCCCGATCAAACACAGAATAAAACCAGCGGGAGTGTGCAGGGAACCTACACCGTTCAGGAAGCCTTTGCCGCCGCGCTGGCGGGAACGGGGCTGAGTGCGGTACAGACGGCCACAGGCTATCGGCTGGAATCCATGCTTGCTGCTGAGGGAAGCGACGGCAGCCTGCTGATCCCGACGCTTTCGGTCGTTGGCGGTACGTCGGACAGCGCCGCCGCCGGACGTTCCGTGTTGCGTCAGGCCGACGTTGACCGCGTGCAGGCCGATAATATTGCCAGCCTGCTCGATAAACTTCCCGGCGTGTCGATGGCGGGTTCTCCCCGTCCGGGGGGCCAGAGCCTGAACATCTGGGGCATGGGCGACATGGAAGACGTCAAAGTCGTGCTGGACGGCGCGCCAAAAGGCTTTGAGAAATACCGCCAGGGCTCGGTGTTTATTGAACCTGAGCTGATTAAGCGTATCGATGTCGATAAAGGGCCACATGATATTCGCAGCGGCAACGGCGGCTTCGGCGGCACCATTCATGTTGATACCAAAGACGCCAGCGATCTGTTGCTGCCGGGAGAAAACTTCGGCGGGATGGTCAAATACAGCTATCACACTAACGATCGACAAAATATCTACAGCGGCGCGCTGTATGGTCGAACGGAAGACGGGATGGCTGACGGCCTGATCTACATGAGCAAGCGCGATGGCGACAACATCGAACGTCCTGACGGTACGCGCTTTGTCTATTCGACCAGCGACATGGCGTCCTATTTACTGAAGACCAACATCTATCTGACGGACGCTCAGACACTGACGCTCTCCGCGATGCGTTCTGAATCTGACGGCTGGCAGCCGTTTGCCGCGAAGCGTGACGATATGGCGTCCCCCACCCAAAGGGAAGTTGACCTCTACGGCTGGGAAGAGGCCTGGCGACGTAAGCTGGTTTACCGCAATCAGGTAGATAAGAACTACTCGCTGAAATGGAATATCGCGCCAGCGGATCAGCCGTGGCTGAATCTGACGGCGTCATTTGCCACCTCAAAAACCGAACAGCATGACCGACGTCCTGATTCGGCTTCACAGAGTAGCTATCTGGGATCGCTGGGGAATGAAAGCTGGGTGAGCTATAAAGATCAGTTGGCGGAGGTCAGTAACGAAAGCCAGTTCACCACCGGCCCGCTCGATCATAAGCTGCTGGTGGGGATGCGCTGGCACCAGCATAAGCGCGATACGCTGATCTACTACCCATCCGGTAAGAATAACGCCGAGTATAACTACGGCTATTTCCAGCCTTACTATATGCCGGCTGGTGAACAGGAAACCCGTAGCCTGTATGTACAGGATGCGGTGACGCTGGGTAGCGTGACGATCACGCCGGGCGTTCGTTATGACCATGTGACAAATACAGGGAAACCTAACTTTGCACCGCGTTATAACAGCAGCATCCCGGCTGCAGGGCATGACTACAGCAGCGTGACCTACACCGGCTGGTCGCCGCGCATTGGGGCGTTGTGGAAGGCGACGGACAATCTGTCGCTGTTTGCCGATGTCAGCCGCACCTGGCGCGCACCTGTTGTCGATGAACAGTATGAAGTGCAGTCTGCCGCGTCCAGCGTGCCGGGAACCAGCCGTAATCTGCAGGTGGAAAGCATCAAAGCATTTCGTCTGGGGGCGATACTCGATTTCAACAACCTGATGCTGGAAGAGGACAGCCTGCAAATCCGCACCACGCTGTTCCGCAACCGCGGGAAAAACGAAATCTTCTACCGTCGCGGTATCTTGTGTGAGGCGCAGACCCAGAGCGGAACTTCATCATCTTGCGGGCAGCCGCTCTCTAACTACCGTAATCTGCCGGGCTATACGATTGAAGGGGTCGAAATTGAATCCTTCTACGACAGCCGCTGGCTGTTTGGCAGCCTGTCTTTCTCCTCGATTCGCGGCGAGCGCGATGCGTCACCGCGTAACCCGTGGGGCAATAAAACCTGGATTGCTGAAATCCCACCGACGACCGCACACGCTACGTTGGGCACCAAAATACCGAGTCTGGACATGGCGGTAGGCTGGACGGGCGATTTTGTGCGCAAACAGGATCGTTCACCTGCCGATGGCGACCCGCTGGCTGATATCTGGGCGTTACCGAAGAGTAAGGGATATGTGCTGCATGGTCTGTTCGCCAGTTGGCAGCCACAGGCGATAAAAGGATTTGAAGCCCGTGTGACGGTTGATAACCTGCTGAATACCGATTATTACCCGTATCTGGGCGAATCGGTGTCCGGCGTGGGGCGTAACGTGAAAATCAGCGTGTTACAACGCTTCTGATCGCGGCGTTCGGGGCGGAGAGGATTCCGCCCCGTTAGTAGAGGATGTTGCAGGGGCGTAATGCAAATTCAGCAAATTTGAATAATTTTCGTTTAGGAACTTGACAGTCAGAGGGAAAAAACATAAATAAGAACGATTATCATTCTTATATTTAAATGGCGCTCTGGAGTAAAGTTCGATGGTGAGGAAAGCGACGGCCAGCGTTAATGACTTTGCTCAGCAGCTCTATTTCGATCACCACCGCTGGTTGTATAACTGGCTGCGCCATAAACTGGACTGCGCCCAGCATGCGGAAGATTTGGCACAGGACACGTTCCTTAGCGTGCTGATGAACCCGGAGTTGCTCACGATTCGCCAGCCGCGCCCGTTTCTGGCCACCGTGGCTCGCCGTCTGGTCGCCAATCACTACCGCCGTAAAAAGATTGAAGATGCCTATCTGGACGTGTTGAGTTCACAGCCGGATGCCTGTATGCCCTCCCCGGAAACGCGTCTCCTTACCCTCGAAATTCTTGAACAGCTTGATGCTGCGCTGGACGGCCTGCCCGCGCCGGTCAGGGAAGCGTTTTTGCTGGCGCATTTCCACGGCATGCGCTACAGCGATATTGCCGAACGTTTACGCGTTTCCAGCAGTTCGGTGAAACAGTATCTGCAACGTGCCAACCTTCAGTGTTTCTTTGCGCTGCCGCTATGAACGATCGCACTTTTTATCGTGACAGACAGGGTCAGCCGATTCAGCCGGACAGTGCGCGTGAAGCGGTGGCGTGGCTGACGCAACTGATGTCCGACAGCGTGACGGAGCAGGATCGCCGCGAGTGGCAGCGTTGGCGGGAAGCCTCGTCGGATAACGAACAGGCATGGCAGCATATTGAATCCGTGTGTGCCAATCTTAGCCAGCTTAACGCACGGGCGGCACATCAGAGCCTGTCGACGTTGAACGGTATGCAGCGCCGTAGCGTTCTTAAAGCGCTGGCGATCCTCTGCCTGACCGGCGGCGCTGGCGTGGCCGGATCGCGCACCGATCTCTGGCAGTCGTTGACGGCAGATTACCAGACGCAGGTAGGCGAACAGCAGCATGCCGTTTTGGACGATGGCACCACGCTGCTGCTAAATACGCAGACGGCGCTGAATGTGGCCTATGGTGACGATCTACGCCATCTCATGCTGATTCGCGGTGAAGTCATGATCGAAACCGGCCAGGCGGAGAAGGCCGCGCTGTATCCGCGCCCTTTTATTGTGACGACGGCACAGGGAAAGGTGCAGGCGCTGGGTACGCGCTTTAGCCTGCGAGTGCAGGACGAACACACGCGGGTGACGGTGTATGACGGCGCGGTGAAACTTCATCCGCAACAGAACGGTCAGGACGTACAAGTGGTAAAAAGCGGGCAGACCGCGACGTTCACCACGCAGCGCTGTGGTCAGATAGAGACGGCGAAGGCCGAGCCCGCCTGGGTGAAAGGACAGCTGCTGGCGGATAATCAGCGTCTGGTGGATTTTGTTGATGAACTGAGCCGCTATCGCAGCGGTGTGATTCGTTGCCAGCCGGAGGTTGAGAGTCTGCGGTTTTCCGGTGTCTTCCCGCTGTCGGATACCGATAATATCTTAGCGGCGCTGGTGGAGGCGCTTCCTGTGCAAGTGCGTTATTTCTCTCGCTACTGGGTTCAGATTGCTGCGCGATAAAATATCCTGTCAAAAACCAATAACATTACTATTTATGCTGTTTTCACTTTTTTTCTGCCCGATCCTCATGGCTAAGCGACCTACCATTATCAGTTGCTTTTTTATGCCTAACGATGTGATGAAGAACGCATGATGATCTTCCCGGAACCCCATTCATTGAGCATGTTTCCTCTGCCTCTACGGCGCGGGGCGGTATGCTAATGGTTGCACAGACGCTGAAAGACAATACGATTCGACCCGCCACAACGGTTCGCTGGGGGAGCGGCTCGCTGCTGGCATTGGCGCTACACGCGGGGCTGATCGTCTGGATTAGCTACCATGCGCTTGATTCCTCCATTGAAGCGCCGCCGCCCGCCATGATGTTAATGGTGGCGGATAGCGTGCAGTCGACTCCCAGCCCTCAGGATGCGCCTGTTGGCCCGCAGCAGACGCTGTCCACGCCGCAGGAAGCGATGACTCAACCGGAAAAAATGACGCAGGATGCGCCGTCGCTCGCGCCTGCGCCGAAGCCGGTGATTACGGCGGCGCAAAAGGAAAAACCGCAGCCGCAGAAAAAAGTACAGAAAAAAATGGAAAAGCCGGTGCAGGAGACGACGCCACAGGAACCGATTGCGCCGTCGGAAAAACCGCCAGCCCCCGTCACCAGCGCACCACTGCCGGGTAGCAGCCAGCAGGTTGCTGCACCGTATAACAGCGATGCTGCGCAAATGCGTAAAGGGGTTGCTGACTGGAGCAGCCAACTACTGGCGCACCTGAGCCGCTATAAACGGTATCCGGCACAGGCGGTTCGGCAGCAGTTGCAGGGCATCGCCCAGATTCGCGTGACGTTGGATCGGACGGGGAAGGTGCTGGCCGTCTCGTTAGCCAGCAGCAGCGGTGTGATGCCGCTGGATAAGGAGTCTGTTGCCTTGCCGCAGCGTGCTCAGCCGCTTCCGGCGCCACCAGCAGAGGTAATTGGGGATAACGCGCAGCTCGCCATCACGATCCCCATTAGCTTCGATTTACGGGAAGTGCGCCGCTAGTCGGCATCAGCTAGCTTGCCGTGTTGGCGTCATAGCCCGCATAAAAAAACCGAATCGCATAAGGGTTGCCTTGTTCAGTAAAGAATTCTGCGATTCTCTCCCGTTCCAGCCCGTAGCGGCGTGACAACAACCCTGCTTCGAAGGCGGCCTGCTGACGGTCGCCTTTGGTTTCCGCCAGATTGTGAGCATAGCCGCAGATATAGCCGCGCCGATAATCGTAGCAGTAAGGGTGGATGTCGTTGGTGGATTTTGGGCTGGCGGATCTCAGCCCGGCGAGGACACCCCGCTCAAAATGGTTTCCCATAATAATGCTCCGTGAATGATCGTTATATATTTAATGATATAACGCTTATTTATCACTCACCAGATCTGTTGAAAAATATTCCTGAATCCGTCATACGCGGTCATATACTATTGCCCTGCTTGCTGAACGGGCTGGTTGTCTGCGCCTGATGGGCACTCTGGGAATACGGAATAGTTAACAAGGAATAACAGCATGATGCACCCGCAAGACGCTTCTCCGGCGATTGGTATCGATCTGGGCACGACAAACAGCCTGATTAGCGTTTGGCAACATGGCGAGGCACGCCTGATACCGAATGCGCTAAATGATAACTTCACGCCCTCGGCCGTTAGCCTTGATGACGACGGCAGCATTCTGGTAGGTAAACCCGCGATTTCCCGTTTAACGACGCATCCACAGGTGTCGGCGTCGCTGTTTAAGCGTTATATGGGGAGCAAGAAAACCTTCAGACTTGGGGACAAAACGTTCTCTCCTGCCGAACTGTCAGCCATGGTGCTGAAATCGCTCAAAGCCGATGCGGAAAGTTATCTCGGGCACCCCATCAAGGATGTGGTGATCTCCGTGCCAGCCTATTTCAGCGATGAACAGCGCAAGCAGACGCGTTTTGCGGCAGAACTGGCAGAGCTAAATGCGGTTCGCTTAATCAATGAGCCTACCGCCGCCTCTATGGCTTACGGCTTACACACACAGGAGCTGGGGCGTACGCTGGTCTTCGACTTAGGCGGCGGCACCTTCGACGTCAGCGTGCTGGAGTATGCGTTTCCGCTGATCGAGGTACACAGCTCGGCGGGTGACAACTATCTGGGTGGCGAAGATTTCACGCAGGCGATGGTAAAAAGCTGTCTGAAAGCGTGGAAGCTTGAGGATGCGGTGATTCCAGCGACGGATCTGGCACGTCTTTACAGCCAGGCTGAAGCGCTGAAATGTCAGCCCGGTTTTCCTGCTCAATCGAATGAGCTGGTGTGGCACTGGCGCGAGGAAGACTGGCGTATTGTGTTGGATGATGAAGAAACCGAAGCGGCGTGGCTACCGTTGATGAACCGCATTCGAGCCCCGATAGAGCAGGCGCTGCATGATGCTCGCCTGAAACCAGAGCAGTTAGACCATGTAGTGCTGGTCGGCGGGGCATCAAAGATGTCAATTATCCAGAAGCTGGTGGTCAGGCTGTTTGGCAAATTACCTTACCAGCATCTGGATGCCGATACCGTTGTCGCCAAAGGTGCGGCGGTGCAGGCCGCTTGCCGGCTACGCGAGCAGGATATCGAAGAAGTGATCCTGACGGACGTTTGTCCGTATACCCTCGGGATTAAGACTGCCAACGATAAACAAAACGGCCTGTTTTCTCCCATACTGGAGCGCAATACGGTGGTGCCGACCTCAAGGGTTGAAACGTTTTCCACTGGGTCACCTGGGCAGGACAGTATCTGCATCGCGATTTATCAGGGAGAAAGCCCTTACGTCGATAACAACGTGTTTATCGATGAATTCACCATGCCGATAAAAGCGAAATCATATAAGCAATCTATTGAAGTACGTTTCAGTTATGACATCAATGGACTGCTGGAAGTGGATGTTAACCTGCCGGACAGCGGCGATAACTTCACGAAAGTGATCGATCGCAGCCCGACGGGGCTAAGTGCTGAGCAGCAACAGAAAAGCCACCAGAAGCTGCAAGCGCTGAAGATTCACCCCAGAGATAATCTGATGAACCGCAACCTGCTGGCGCGGCTGGAAAAAGCCTGGGCGCAGACGCGTCTGGAAGAGCGGGAGCAGATCGGCTTCTGGCTGCGGGATTTTGAACAGGTGCTGGCGGGGCAACATGCCCCCGCCATTGACGAAACGCGGCAGCGTATTGAGCAATATCTGGATGAGGTCTCTCGCTGATGTTTGGGCGGCGTGTAATGGCTACGCCGGCCCAATTATTTTCGTCAGGCCGATGTGGTGCCGGTGTTGGTCTTCTTGCCAGCCGGTGGCGGCCCGAATTGGTTCCAGCGGTTAATGCTCGGTGCCAATAAGGGGAGCAGCAGAAATATCGGGATGAGTAGGCTAAAGAAACTCATCCCCCACGGCTTACTGTAGCCGATGTCGTTATAGCGTCGGCGTGTGGCAATCAGCAGATTGAGCACGATGAGCACCATCAGCAGCCCTTCAATATACGGCGGCGGCGACCCTATCCAGTCACTCGCGCGATAGAGAAAATAGCTTCCCAACCCGCCCTGCATCAGAAAACCGAGACGGCCAATGCGGGCGTTTGTGCGCCAGAACTGCCACCAGTAGCTCTTTTTAGCCGGTGCGGCTTTGAACAGGCGTTCACGCCGATCGGCACATTGCAGCAGGACTTTTGCGACCAGCCGCAGCGTGACGTCTTCGTGCGGATAGGACACATGCTCGGCTAAGAAACCCTGATCGCTGTTATCGAACAGGAATGTGTCATCTTTTGCACAGTTCTGAATCAGCTTGCCGATGAGGGTGACCCGCTTGTCATCGGAGAACTGTTTTAGCTGTTTCTCCAACTCGTCCGACCCTTCGGTAAAGGCGGTGCGTATCGCTTCCTCCTGTTCCATTTCTACGGGGAGCGCGGCCAGTCGTTCAAGGTGCTGCGATGCCTGTTCTTCTTCCCCCATGAGTGCATAGAACGTGTGGAAAAAAATCTGGTAGATAATGGGCGATGTCGCCAACTCTGCCTGCCAGCGCGCATCGGTAAGATAAAAATGGCTCGCCGCAGACGCGCTGTACATCTCGCTGCTGTTGAGATACTCCTCAATAGAAACGGGGAAGTTCATCCAGCAGTGATAGTGCAGCGGGTCGCTGAGCACCAACTGCTTTTTCAGCGGTGTTACTGCATCGTCATGACGGCATTCCGCCTTGCGAAAGAGTCGAGAGAGTGAATGCGCTGGGTGGGTTAAGGCCAGTTCAGGCAGCACCGACTGGCGCGGTAGCCCCAGACACGAGGTTGGATCGGTCATCATTAATGCGATCAAAATTGCTTGTCTCAGTTCCTCTCTGGCGCTGAGATCCTGCGGCTTTTCCACCCCTTGCGGTGCCAGAGACGCATCGCACTCGTAGCGTGCGGACAGTTCGACCAGACAATCATTGATCGGGTCGATTTCCTCCGTGTGTATGCCGCTGCTATACAGTTTGTTTAGCTGATTCAGCGACAGAGGACGCCATTGCCGCAGCCAGATTTGCGCTTGCAGCCAGGCGAACGATTTCTGGTTGGTGAACACGCTGGGCAACTCCGCTTCTGACGGCGAATACAGCCATTCCGTGAAAGCGTGGATCGCGCCGGAGGTATTCAGCCAGGACAGGCGCTGTGCTGCCTGAAACTGCAATCCCTGTAAGATCAACGCATACAGTGGTTCGTCGGGCAACGGTTGCGCCAGAATGTCCTGCAACAGGCGCTCATTACCCACGGTTAACATGCTGGCGTGCCAATACAGGCGATCCTGAATGGCCTCCCCGCTGTGCAGCAGCAGGTGTCGGTAGATATCCCGTAGCTCCTGCTTGCCCAGCTTCCAGCGGGCGTAACTTTCCGCCATCGGCGACAGCGGCAGTTTCAGCGCCTCTCCCCAGCGTATCAACATCTGGGTGTTGTGCTGCGAAATGAAGAAGCGCTGGCGCGGATCGTCCAGCGCTAACCCCGTCAGATCTGGCGCGGGCGTATAGTTGAAAGACTGAATCAGTAAGGGAAGGGCATCTGGCTGGTGCTGTTTACACCAGTCGATCAGCCATTGCTCCGCCTGTGCATGGTGAGTTTGCTGATAAAGTGTCAGCCACAGCGTGAAGGCGCGTTCGTCTTCTCCGGTCAGTGCACAGAGGCTGGCACTGAGCGCAAGCCATTCCGCGTCGTTCGGTGTTGTGTCCAACTGCTGCAGACAGTAATCGCGCAGTATGGCGTTAGGGACACCGGCATGGCTGTGCCAGCGCGCCAGTTTTTGCATCAGCGCCGGGCTGTCAGGCCAATAAATCGCGGTCGGATTACGCAGCAGCGTGCCCAACATAAATGCCGGACGGTTCCAGTACGTTCCGTTAGCCTGCTGGAAATAGAAGATGGTTTCCAACTGTGCGGGCCGGTTCAGGTGTGAGAGCAGGGAGAAATCGAACAGATCTTCATAGTCGAGCGAGTCGAGGAAGTGACGGACATCTTCCACCCCGTCGCCGGACAGCTCACCCTGCCGCTGCTGCCAGCGCAGGCGTTCGGCCAGTGTGCGAACACAGCGGATGGAGATGCAAGGTTCGCTCATCAGGCGCTGGAGCAGCGGCCAGCGAATGCGATCGATCACATCGAAAGTGTGTTGGTTCAGTCGCTGAATGTAACGTTCCCAGTACAGCGGAACGACGCGTTCGGCCGGATTGCTTAGCAGCTGATCAAACGCGTTAACCAGCGCTTCTGCCTGGGGATCGGCGTGTTCGGCAGAGGCATTCTCGGTTGTCTGGGGAGTGTCGCACGATTCTGTTGCGGTCTGTTCTTCATCACCTAACGACACAGGATTTTTCGCCAGTTTGCAGGCGATATCGTACGCCTCGCGCAACTGCTTAAAGCCCTCGGGGTCGGTTTCCGGGTGAAACTGCGGTATTTTTTGACGATAAGCCTGACGGATAATATCCAGATCCTGAGTCGGCTCAATGCCTAATCGCTGCCAGCACAGTGTGTCCATTATATTTCCGCTTCTGGTAAGGACTCGGGCTTATCCATTTCTATCGGATCAACATCCCAGTCGAGGTCATGAATCGGGCAGTCTGGGTGGGTATAGAGCGTGCCGATCTGGTCAATGTAGTCAGGATTCTGGCTAGCGTTGCTGAAAATGTAGCGCTGGCATTCTGGGTCTTCCTCATCCGAGGAAAGCCAGTAGGTGCGGCCGATCAAGAATGCGGCGTAATAATTTTCCCAACTGCGGTAATAGTAACGCGCCCTGTCGGCCAGACGGGTGTGAATCCACAGGTTCTCTTTTTCACTAATCCAGCCGTTGAGTAACCCGACGCGGCTCAGGAAACTCATGCGCCCCAGATCCCAGGCGCGTATTCCACCTTCGCCGCATAGCGCGGCCGTTTCGGTCACCAGCATGAGCGCACCTTGTGCTTCTTCAGATTGATTGGCGCAATGCTGCTGCCATTCGGATGCCGTCAGGTGGTGCCAAAGGTGGTAGTAATACGCCAGACGCTCGGCATGGCCGCCGTCTGTCATATCGTTAATCATTGAGATCAGCCCCTCGCGGGAAGTGATACCCCAGCTGTTGCTCAGACTGATGGTTTCACCGGGCTCATAAAAGGTCGGGTCGAAGAAGCGAGCGCCGTACTTGATATTGAGGGCGACCATTGGGGCGGAAAGCGCCATCAGCCAGCGCTGATATTCAGGTTCCATCAGAATAATGTCCAATTCCATCATGGTTAGCCTGCGATCGTACTTTATGTACCTGAATATCGGTAGCTTTCAATCGAACGAAAAACGGCCATGTTTCACAATTTACTGATTTCATACGATAAAAATGGCGAGTTTGCGGAGCGGTTCGCAGGGTGAAGCGTTTGGCGGGATATTTTCCGCCGCAGACGGTTATACTGTCAGCTAATCGACGTTATTTATAAAAACTTCACCGGAAAGCAAGAATGCTAAGTTACCGCCACAGTTTCCATGCCGGCAATCACGCCGACGTGCTGAAGCACACCGTTCAGAGCCTGATCATCACTGCCCTGAAAGAGAAAGAAAAACCTTTCCTGTATCTGGATACCCACGCGGGTGCCGGCCGCTACCAGCTCAGCGGCGAACACGCCGAGCGCACGGGCGAGTATCTGGATGGCATCGCGAAAATCTGGCAGCGTGACGACATTCCGGCTGAACTCGAACCTTACATGCAGGCCGTACACACCTATAACCACAACGGCCAACTGCGTTATTACCCCGGTTCCCCGCTGATTGCGCGCCAGCTGCTGCGCGAGCAGGACAAGCTTCACCTGACCGAGCTGCACCCTAGCGATTTCCCGCTGCTGCGTAATGAGTTCCAGAAAGATTCGCGTACCAAAGTACTGCGCGACGATGGCTACCAGCAGTTGAAATCACAGTTGCCGCCGCTTTCTCGTCGCGGTTTCGTACTGATCGATCCACCGTATGAGTTGAAAACGGACTATCAGGCTGTGGTGAAAGGTATTCAGGAAGGGCATAAGCGTTTTGCCACTGGCGTCTTTGCGCTGTGGTATCCGGTGGTGCTGCGTCAGAATATCAAACGTATGCTGAAAGAGCTGGAAGCCACGGGCATTCGCAACATTCTGCAAATTGAGCTGGCGGTGCTGCCGGATAGCGATCGCTACGGTATGACGGCGTCGGGCATGATTGTGATTAACCCGCCGTGGAAGCTGGCATCGCAGATGAAAAGCGTGCTGCCGTGGCTGCATAGCGTGCTGGTACCGGAAGGCACCGGACATACGCTGGTGGAGCAAATCGTACCGGAGTAATGCACACGGTTGTGGTGGGGGAGCCGGTCGGTTTTTCCTATCGCAACCATAGGCATAACCTTTATTCGGCATAGGGCTCTGGCGTTACACTCTAGGCAAATTTTATTCACTTAAGCATGGATACACTGATGACCAAACACTATGACTACCTTGCTATTGGCGGCGGCAGCGGCGGTATCGCATCTATCAACCGCGCGGCGATGTATGGACAAAAATGTGCGTTGATCGAAGCGAAATATCTGGGCGGCACCTGCGTCAACGTCGGCTGCGTGCCGAAGAAAGTGATGTGGCATGCGGCGCAGATTGCCGAAGCGATCCATCAGTACGGCCCTGATTACGGGTTCGATACCACGGTGAACCAATTCAACTGGGGTACGCTAGTTAAGAACCGTAGCGCCTATATCGATCGCATCCACCAGTCGTACGATAACGTGCTGGGCAAGAATAAGGTCGATGTCATCCACGGTTTTGCCCGCTTTGTCGATGCGCACACGGTGGAAGTGAACGGCGAAAAAATTACGGCTGACCATATTCTGATCGCAACGGGTGGTCGTCCGGTTCATCCTGATATTCCCGGCGCGGAGTACGGTATTGATTCCGACGGCTTCTTTGAGTTGGATGCGTTGCCGAAGCGTACCGCGATTGTCGGTGCAGGCTATATCGCGGTGGAAATTGCTGGCGTGCTGAACGGACTGGGGTCTGAAACCCACCTGTTTGTACGCAAACACGCGCCGCTGCGCAGCTTTGATCCGTTGATTGTCGACACGCTGGTGGAAGTGATGAACACCGAAGGGCCGACGTTGCATACCGAGTCGATCCCGAAAGCGATTGTGAAGAATACGGATGGTAGCCTGACGCTGGAGCTGGAAAACGGTCAGTCACAAACCGTCGATTGCCTGATTTGGGCGATTGGTCGCGAACCGGCGACGGATAACCTGAACCTGAGCGTCACCGGCGTAGAGCTGAACGACAAAGGCTACATCAACGTCGATAAGTTCCAGAACACCAATGTCCCTGGTATTTACGCTGTTGGCGATAACACTGGTGCCGTCGAGCTTACGCCGGTTGCCGTCGCGGCGGGGCGTCGTTTGTCCGAACGTCTGTTTAACAACAAGCCGGACGAGCATCTGGACTACAGCAATATCCCAACCGTCGTCTTCAGCCACCCGCCGATTGGCACCGTTGGGCTGACCGAGCCGCAGGCGCGTGAGCAGTACGGCGACGATCAGGTGAAAGTGTATAAATCTGCCTTCACCGCGATGTACACCGCCGTCACACAGCACCGTCAGCCGTGCCGTATGAAGCTGGTCTGCGTGGGCAAAGAAGAAAAAATCGTCGGCATCCATGGCATCGGTTTTGGTATGGACGAAATGCTGCAAGGCTTCGCGGTCGCCGTCAAAATGGGCGCGACCAAAAAAGACTTCGACAACACCGTCGCCATCCATCCGACTGCGTCAGAAGAGTTTGTGACAATGCGGTAATGATGTTGGTAAGGAAAGCGAGCCTGACGGCTTTTCTGGAAGGTGAAAACATGCTGGCTGAATAGTGAACTATTTGCCGGCATTTTTTTATTCTCAGGTTAATGCGGTTATCTCATTCGCTCACTCGCCAAATGATAAACGCCACTACGTTCACGTTTACCTACCGCCACTACGGCGATAATCAATACATCGTCAATGACTTCATAAACCAAACGAAAGCCTGATGCTCGGAGCTTTATTTTGTAGCAGTCCTTCATCCCCCGTAACTTTGCCGAAGGAATATGGGGATTTTCGCAGCATTTTTTTAGTTTTTTGGCAAATTGCTGCTGGATGGTTTTATCGAGTTTGAGCCATTCTTTCAGCGCATCTTCCCTGAATTTGACGCTATAGCTCATAGGAAACTATCCAAATCCACGTCAACCAGCGGCTGGTTTTTGCGTTCACCGATTAGCTTAACCAGTTCCTGGTCGTCCAGCGCATCCAGCATTTTTTCGTAAAGATCCGCAGGAATGCAATAAAACGCAGGCTGGTTGCGGTTCAAAATAGCGACAGGTAGACCGTCGCCAGCATTGACCGTCGCCATCGGGTTCTTTTTCAATTCACTGACGCTGGCACTGGTATCACTCAATATAATATTCGGCATGGTAGACCCTTTATGACCGATTAACAGGTCTTTAAATTAATCAATCAAAGACCTGTTAACAAGTCTTTTGATAAGTTTTTATGCTCGCTCAGCATGTCCTCCGGCCTACGCAAGGGAGAAAATGCTGCTTTTATCATGACATTCATCTGAATGGTGATAATGATTATCGTTAGTATTTTGTTTATGGTAAGTTGCGGTAATGGGTTTTATCCCGCTGACCGATTTTCCCTTACAAAACATATGGCTTTCTCACTATGTCTTTAGCTAACCGCACAACGTCTTCAGCCTATCGGTTGTTCAACTTACGCCTCGAGAGTAAGACGTTGCTCTCACCTTCATTAGCTCGCTGTGTGTTCACCGGCCCGGAAGTGCGTCAGATGAAACTGGATGCGCCGGATCAGCGCATCAAGCTGCTGTTCGCCAGTGAAAGCGGGGAGCTGACGCCGATGGCCGTGAGCGATACCTGGTATCAGGATTATCTGGCGCTGCCGCGTGAGCGTCGCCCGATTTTGCGTACCTATACGCTGCGTTCCGTCTCACAGGAATCACAGCAGGCAGCGATCGATTTTGTGCTGCACGGTGATACCGGGCCAGCTTCAAGCTGGGCGAATCATGCTAAGCCGGGCGATGCGCTACAGATTGTTGCGCCTAATGCGGAGGCTGATGGCGACAGCGGCGGCTATGAATGGGCACCGCACGATGGCGTTGAGCAGGTGTTGCTGATTGCAGATGAAACGGCACTACCTGCGGCAATGGGGATTCTTGAACAATTGGCGAGTCAGTCTTCTCCACCGTCGGTGCAGGCTTTTTTTGAAGTGCCGAAAGCGGCTGACTGCGTAACGTCGGGCGATTTCCCGTTTGCGCAGATTCACTGGCTACCGCGTGAGGAAACCGGCAGTACAGTATGGGGTGAACGCCTGCTGGCAGCGGTGCAACAGGATGTAAAAATCCCTACCAGCGCCTGTACCAACCGCGATGAAATCGCGCAGGAGACGCCGGAAGACGAGCTACTGTGGGAAAGAGCAACAGCGCATCGCCCGTTTTACGCTTGGGTGGCGGGAGAGTCTTCTGCTATCAAACGGCTGCGCCGCTATCTGCTCGACGAGCGCCACCTTGATAAAGAGACGATCAACTTTATGGCGTACTGGTCGCATCGTTAAGAGACAACGGCAGGAGGGAGATTCCCTCCTGTGTTTATTTCCCCATCATCTCTGCCAGTTGCTTTTCATCTGGTAGCCCGACGACCTGCTGTAGTTCACTCTTATCATTCAGGTAATAGATAGCGGGCGTGACGTTTGCGCCGAGTTCATCCATCAGCCGCTGATTGTGCTGAATGTTATTCCAGATGTCGCGTGATGAGGACTCGGGGAACGGAGGCACCGTTTTACCATTCGAGAGTTCATACTCATGCCAGGCTTTGGCCGGATCGCTGGCGGCAAGAATGGCTGCGGCATAACGTCCGCTTTCCGGTTTGATGACGCCGACCAGCAGCGTTTGCAACTGCACTTTTCCTGCTTTCACCCACGGCTGCGCCTGCTGCCAGAACTGTTTGCAGTACGGGCAAAATGGGTCGGCAAAGACGATGATTTTACGCGGCGCATCCTTTGAGCCTTCGGTGATAAACGGTGCCTGCTGTAATTTCTGCCACATCTCCCGACCAGCAGGTACATACACTTCCTGCTGAATCAGCGCTTCGCTCAGGTTGTTGCCGTGTTCGTCGTACATATAGCCCGAAATAGCATGCTTACCATCCGGCGTTAAGTAGATGGTCACCCCCACGCCCTGATAGCTGCCCAACCAACCTTGCACGCCGCCGGGTGCGGTGAACGGTTTGATGATCGTAATGCCCTGTTTTTCGATACTCTTCACCGCGTCCGGCAGGGCATCCTGCGCCAGTGACGATGCGGAAAGCGTCAATAGGGAGAGCGTGAGGAAGACGCGTTTTATCATGTTATTACACCTGTATCGTGAATCATTGCCTGCCGGATAGCGTAGCGGAAGGTAATCGGCTGGGGGAGCTTATTTACGCTTCTTGAACCAGGACCAGATTGATTTTCCTGATGTTGCTGGGGGGCTTGCTGGCGATGGCGCATCGTCAAAAATGGCGGCCAATGCATCGAGGAAATGGTATTTCTCTGGACGCAGCGTGTTGAAACTCCGGCCTCCGTCATCCTCAAGACGGATATTGACGTTGCCAGCGTTGAGTTCCCCTATCATCCACTGGAGAAAGGCATCGAGACTGGGGGCGATGGCTATTTTTCTTTCTTCGTCGCGTCCACAGTTGATTACCTGTCCACGCGTACCTTGTACATCGGGATCCAGATCGACCGCCAGATAGTTGCCGCCCCAGTCATAGGCGAAGGGAATCCACAGTGGATTGGCATAGACGGGCTTCACGTAGTGAGGAGGCGTAGATGACATACCGTAATTCAAGCTGGTGAGATCGTCATCGCTTGATGTATTCACAATTTCTCGCCATCCATCGACTTCTTGCATGACACTAGCCAGCGGTAAAAAGCTCATGCCATACCACAGGCCGGTATTTTGTTCCATACGCTGCCCGTTGTGCCAGCGGTACAGCGCGAGAAAGTCATCCGGCACTGCCACGCCGATGTGTTGTATAAAAGCGTCGAGCTCGTTTTGCGTTGCGCCGGGGTTTAGGTCTTCTACTACTTCAGGTAACTGATTGATTAACCAGCTTTCTAGATCATCGAGTCTGCGCATCTCATTTTTCGCTGTCGTGGGGTGATGTTGCGTTGCATGGCCGGCTGAAGAGATGGATATAACCATGCCCTATCGTCTATGAGGTAGAGATTACTATAAGATAGCGCGTCCGCTCACTTGCCTCATTCTCGATAAGGATGATGCGTTTTGTGGTTTTCCCTGCTGGAGTGATGAATTACCGTGACGTTGACCGAATCGCTGATTGCTTTTACGTTTGCCGCGACGATATTAACCCTGACGCCGGGTTTGGATACGGCCTTGATTTTACGCACCGCGACCGTTGAAGGCAGTAAAAAAGCCTTCCATGCCGCGTTTGGTATTCAAGTCGGCTGCCTTATTTGGGGCGCGATGGTGGCGTTTGGTCTGGGGACGCTGATTGCGGCGTCGGAGCTGGCCTATAACATCCTGAAATGGTGCGGTGCGGCGTACCTCTGCTGGCTGGGTTTGCAAATGCTCCTGAAGCCCAGAACCGAGCTGGTGATGGCGGCATCACAAGACGCACCAAAGCATCAGAACTGGTTTCTCCGTGGCATGTTGGGTAACGTACTCAATCCGAAAATCGGCGTGTTCTATGTTTCATTCCTGCCGCAATTTATCCCTGCCGGCCATTCGGTCGTGTTGTGGACTTACCTGCTCGTTCTTATTCATGTCGTCATCGGCACGCTGTGGTCGTCTACGCTGATTGCTGCTACGCGCCCGCTGTCGCGTTTTCTACGGCGCGGCGCGGTCGTGAAATGGATGGACCGAACGACGGGCGTTCTCTTTTTGGCATTCGCCGCGCGTCTGGCTTTGTCCCGGCGGTAGGGCGGTATTAGCATCGATATTATCGATAAACCCCCCGTATCTCAGAGCCCGCCGAACAGTAGCGCGATGAGCGTGAGGATCTCTTTACTGAGCGGCTGCCCTTTCTCTTCGGTCAACAGATAGAGCGGGGTGGTGCGTCTTTCCCCTTGTTGTAACGGCAGTATTTGTAATTCGCCGTACGCAATGTGTTCTGCAATTCGTGCTTCCGGCAGCCAGCCGTAGCCCACCTGATGCAAAACGGCCTGAGTAGCGGCTTCAAACGTGGTGAATGTCCAACTCTTGGCAGAGGAAGGCTGCGTATGCGGCGTCGTGCGCGTAACGATGCAGTGAGACAGCGACTCGCACGCTTTCAACTGCTCTGGCGTTTCATTACGCAGAACTTCAGTCAGGTGGATACATTAAGATTTCATGGATAGAACTGGCGGGAATGGACGTCAGCCTGATTCGCTATCGTAGAATTTTAGGGAAAGGAACGAATCAGACAATGGTGAAGCAGTGATAGAATAAGTGCATCGTATTAATTTTAGATAATTTATTTATTATCAAGTCATGCTTATAAGCAGATTATAAAAACCAAAAACCATCTTATTTGAATAAGATGGTTTTTAAACTGATGTTGTGTGCTATATATGTCGATTTGTTTTATTCGCTCGCTAATGCAGAGATTCTATCAATAGGGGTGAATTTCCATTGCTGAGCGATTGAACCATTAAATTCATATAGCTGAACACGTGTTCCTGCACCACCACGGGTATCATCGTCGATAACATAGGATTTATTCGCCTGACTCAAAATAAAATCATGCTTGCTTGCAAAATCCCATTTTTGAGTTGGTTCATTTTTATTGGTTAACTGCAAAACGATATCTGTACCGTTAGTAATCGCTTTGTTTTTAATTGCCAGCGCTAGAGTTCCGTTACTCGCCGCCAGTGAAATTACCCCTGTGCTGCTATCCAAATTCCACAGGATTTTATCGAGAGAAGAGTCTGCACGGAGAAGAACGGCTTTGGCATCTTTTATCTGATCGGAGACACCTAATGCCAGTGTTGTATCTGCTGCATATTTTAAAATACCAATCATAATAATTTCCTTGCTATTTGGTTTAGTCGATAGTTTCTGACTGATTTAATTTAGCCAGTGATTAAACTGTAGTTTAATTTGTTTTTTTGCCATTCATTTCGTTGGTGAAAAATAACAAGTATTTGGTTTTTATATTTATTTAATTTTTTATTTTAAAATTTATTGTTTTTTATGTGAGTTTTTATGTGGGTTATTTGTTAAGTATTTTTGATTGTATAATGATGGATTTAATTATGTGTGTGGTAATCGTTTTTATATTCAGTGTATTCTTCGATGGATATATTTTATTAAAAATAATTCAGTCTATTTTGTTATTTAGTAAATAAGAATGTCATGAGGATAAGAATTTATTCCGAATGGTGCGGTCTGTTGGCTGAGGTAATAAAACAGACCGCTTGAGGATTAATGCTCTGGCCAGAAGGGTTCGCCTAGCGTCAGCATCAGTCGGTTGGCCCATGAGAAAAAGGCGGCTGACTGCACCACATCGACGATCTCCAGCGTATCTAACCCCTGTTCTTGCAGTTGCTTCAGATCGTTTGCGTTGACCTGCGCGGGCGTGGCGGAAAGGCGAGCCGAGAAATCGATAATTGCCTGCCAGCGTAGGCTTTGACCGATACCCAAATCACCGCCGGGAACGACATCCAGCAGCCGCTGCACATCGCTGTCCTGTTTGGAAAGCTGGCTGGCTTTACGTGCGTGTACAGAGGCGCAGTAGATGCAGCCGTTGACCTTGCTGGTGACGGCAGCGATCAGTTCGCGTTCTTTGCGCGGCAGGCCACCAGCGGTATAGAAAATCCCTTTATCCGTCAGCGTGCGCTGTTCCAGCACCGGAAGATTGCGGCCTAGCAGACGGAAATAGTCTGAATCGGTGTGGCCGAAGCGCGCCAGAATCGCCTGTTCATCGGCATTGAATTCGGCCAGCGGTTTGGGCGCGATCCACGGTTCCCAGCCCAGTTCTGCCTGAGTAAACGCCTGCGGCGCGGATTTGCCGCTGTGCGTCTGCGGTTGGGTATGCCACTGACCCGCAACAGCGGCCTGTGAATGCGGCTGGCCGACGCGGTGGCTGGCAATCAGGCGATAGCCACGCAGTAGCCGACTTTGAAAATTCACAAACGCGATGAGCTGCGACAGCGTCACGATATCGTCTACCGACCAGCCCGCATGTTCCAGCGCGCTGACGTGGGACGCCGAGGCGTGTACGGGGGTTTTCGTCAGGCGTTCGGCATGATCCAGCGCCAGCTGTAGCGCGGGTGTCAACGCGGGTTCCGGGAAGTCCGACAGCCGCTCGGCATAAAAACGCTGCAATTGCTCATCCTGCTGCCAGCCGCTGATCTTGGTCGCAAACCAGAAGCGCAGCGATAGCGGCAGCGTCGCGTCGTCTGCGGCGTTGGCGTTAAACAGCGCCTCGTAGCTGCCCTGAGTGTGGCGTGTCGCCGCATCACGGGTTTTTCTGGCTGCCGCGAGGGCGGAGTCTGGGCTAATTTCGGCCAGCGTATCCAGTACGTCAGGGGTGTGTAACGTGTTAGCGTGCGTCATGCAATCTCCTGCCCGATCGGGCTTTTCTGTTTGACGGCGGGTCTCCAGCCCAACGCGGGAGCCACCTGAGTGGCAATCAGTTCAAGCGAGCGCAGAATTAGCGCATGCGGCGGATCGATGGAGTGCACCTGGAATGTCACATCGGTCGCACGCTCCAGCGAGCTGTCTGCCCGAAGTGACGCGATGACATCCTGCGCGGTGCCGACATGGCTATCAAAGGAGGCGATCAGCGCTTCTATCGAGTCGTGAGGGATCGCACGGAAC
This sequence comes from Pectobacterium aroidearum, assembly GCF_041228105.1. Taxonomy (NCBI): domain Bacteria; kingdom Pseudomonadati; phylum Pseudomonadota; class Gammaproteobacteria; order Enterobacterales; family Pectobacteriaceae; genus Pectobacterium; species Pectobacterium aroidearum. Next base: position 5,120,334 of record NZ_CP166097.1, on the reverse strand, counting down.
GTGCCGGAACGGGCGGCGGAACGAGTAAGCCCTTTCTCTGCCAGAGTCAGCGCTAATTGACGATCGTCAGCCACAAAAACGCTGCGTGAGCTGAGAATGCGCGGTGTGACGCCCGTAGGCAGTGCGGCCAGGTAGGCATCGATCATCGGGTTTTGCAGGTCAGTCAGCGTGGCGTCCGGGAAATGTTCTGGGCGCGGCTGGGTACGAGAGAGCATCAGGCCATCGCCTGCTTTACCGGCTCGTTCCGCCCCCTCGATGGAAAACGTAGCCTGCCAGACACGCTTATCCAAATGCGGGGCGGCAGGGTAGAGCTGATTACCGTCTTCGCTTAGGGCTTCTCCCCGCCATGCGGCGCGCAGTTTCTCCAGATAGCGCCCGAGGATCTGCCCGCGTTGCGCGCTGTCATGACCAAACGCGGCAAATGAGGACGGCGTGCCGCCGGAACCTACGCCGACTTCCAGTCTGCCGTTGCTGAGTAAATCAAGCACGGCGGTATCTTCCGCCACGCGCAGCGGCTCTTCCATTGGCAGCGTAATAACGCCAGTACCGAGTTGGATGCGCTGAGTGCGCGCGGCGACCAGCGCCAGAAACACCAGCGGTGAAGGTAGCCCGCCTTCATCAGCGTGAAAGTGGTGCTGCGCGACCCAGGCGCTGTCGAACCCGAGTTGTTCGGCTTTGACGATCTGTTCCGTCGCCAGCCGATAGCGCTGCTGGGCGGAGGTGTCATCCAGCAGCCGCGTGAAAAATCCCAGACGTTTCGTTGTCATTCTACTGTCCTTGGTTTAGTGCCACTTTGGTTTCAGAGTGATGCGGACGGGCAAAAGCCGGGTGTTGCTGCCCGGGGATGGCCTCGATGAGTTCACGGGTGTAGCGATGTTCGGGATGGGCGAAGATCTGCTCTACCGGGCCGGATTCAAGCTGCTTGCCGTGGTACAGCACGGAAACGGTGTCGGCGATCTGGCGTACGACCGCCAAATCGTGCGAAATGAACAGGTATGTCAGCCCAAGTGATTCCTGTAATTCAGCCAGCAAACGTAGAATCTGCGCCTGCACGGTGACATCCAGCGCCGAGACAGCCTCGTCCAGCACCAGTACCTGCGGTTCCAGCACCAGCGCCCGGGCGATGGCGACACGTTGTCGCTGGCCGCCGGACAGCTCACGCGGCTTGCGTGACAGCAACGCGGCGGGCAGGGCGACGCGCTCGAACATCTCATGAATTTTTTGCTCCCGCTGCGCGGCGGTATGGCGATTAAAATTGCGCAGCGGTTCCTCGACGATGTCGTATAACCGCTGTGAGGGATCGAGTGAACCAAAGGGATTTTGGTAGACCAACTGAATTTTCTGCCGGAACTGCCGTAGCGCTTCGCCTTTCAGGTGAGTGATATCGGTGCCGTCGATCAGAATGCGCCCGGCGCTGGGGTGATGAAACCCGAGCAGGCTGCGTGCCGTGGTGGTTTTACCCGAGCCGGATTCGCCGACAATGGCGTGCGTTGTGCCGCGTGCCACGCTGAAAGAGACGTCATCCACGGCCCGAAAATGTTCCCCTTTACGACCCGATAAGGGGAAGGTCTGTACCAGATTTTCGACCGAGACAATGATGTCGGATGCATGGTTGCGCGGTGGACGCGGCGTTGGGTTAAGCGACGGCACGTTCGCCAGCAGCGTGCGGGCATAGTGGCTTGAGGGCGCGCTTAGCACCTCAAGCGTTGGACCCTGTTCCTGAATGTAGCCGTTCTGGAAGACCAGCAGCCGATCGGCACGCTCGGCCGCGACCCCCAGGTCGTGCGTAACGAACAGCACCGCCGTCCCATTTTCGCGTCGCAGTTCATCAAGCAGATCGAGAATACGTTTCTGCACGGTGACATCCAGCGCGCTGGTGGGCTCATCAGCAATAATCAGCGCAGGTTTTAGCGCAATGGCAATCGCGATCAGGACGCGTTGTTTCATACCGCCGGACAGCTCGTGCGGATACTGTTTCGCTCGCAGCTCCGGCTGGTTTAGCCCCACGCGTTCCAGCAGCGCCAGCGTTTTCTGGCGGATAGTCTGGCGATCTTCCCGCTGATGAATGCGCAGAATTTCGTCCACTTGCTCGCCGATGGTCTGCACCGGATTCAGGGAACTGGTGGGATCCTGCGGGATCAGGCTGATCTGCGCACCGCGCACGCTGTCCAACCGCTTCTGCGACCAGTCGCTGATATCCACGCCGTTGAGCCGAATGGCGCCGCGTGTTAACCGTCCGTTCTCGGCCAGCAAACCGATAACCGCCTGTGCGGTGGTGGTTTTCCCTGAACCGGATTCCCCCACCAGTGCGACGACTTCACCGGGCTGAATATGAAAAGAGACGCCTTCCACGACGGTCTGCTCACGATCGTCACTACGGTAGGCAATCGTGACGTTTTCCAGAGCCAGTACGGGCACCGCCGAGCTGGTTTGTAAGCTGGCTGACAGGCTCATCGTTCCGTCCTTCTGATCGATTGGCTGATGCGGTTGGCGGACAACACAACGAGTACGACAACCAGACCGGGGAAGGTGGTTAACCACCACGCGGTGGCAATGTAGTTGCGGCCTTCGGCGATCAGCAGTCCCCATTCCGGCGTGGGCGGTGGTGCGCCGTAGCCGAGGAAGCTCAGCGTGGAGATGGCCAGAATCGCACTGCCGAATTGCAGCGCGGCAAAGGCGAAAACGGTGGTCAGTGAGTTCGGCAGGATGTGCCGCCATAACACGCTGAAAAAGGTGCCGCCGCTGCCATAGGCGGCTTCGACGTAGTCGCTGTGGCGCACGCGCAACACTTCTGAACGTACCAGCCGGGTGAAGCTAGCGACGGAGGTGACACCCACGGCAATCGCGGCGTTAACCGTGCCGAAACCCAACAGAATGATGACGCTCAGTGCCAGCAGCAGGCCGGGAATAGCCAGTAACACATCAATGCTGCGCATCACGACGCTATCCAGCCAGCCGCCCACCGCGCCCGCCAAGAGACCGAACAGGCTACCGAGCACCAGACCCAGCCCGACGGCGATAACGGCACCGGAAAGCGAGTGCACGGCGCCATAAACGATGCGCGCGTAGAGATCACGTCCCAGCTGGTCGGTGCCGAGCCAGTAGTCGGCGTCGGGTGCCAGCCGCTGTGCGCCCGCGATGCCCTCTGTCGGGCTATAGCCAGTAAACCAGCCGGGGAACAGCGCCCAAAGCGCGACGGTCAGCATCACCAGCCAGGCCAGCAATAGCCCCGGTTGGAAGGCGTAGCGACGCAGTAGAGGCCGCTTGCGCAGAAGAGGAAAGGTGATTTTTTCCAGCTGTACGGTAGTCATAGCGTGGCTCCTGGCGTTTTTTTCAGGCGCGGATCGAGAAGGGGATAGAGCAGGTCGACGGCCAGATTGACGACAACAAAGGCGGCAGCGGAAACCAGTACGATGGCCTGCAATACGCTGCTGTCCTGATAGTTCACAGCTTCCTGCGTCAACTGACCGAGTCCGTTACGGCCAAACACGGTTTCGGTAATCAGCGCTCCCGCAATCAGTTCGCCCAACAGCAGGCCAGCGATGGTCAGCGTGGGCAGCATCGCGTTGCGGGCGATATGTCGCCACAGCACGCCGCTGCGGCTGGCTCCTTTGGCGCGGGCGACGGCAACAAACGGCTGGGTTTGTACCTGATCGATGCTGCGCATCAGCACCTGAGCCAGCGGGGCGGAGATCGGTAGCGCCAGTGTGAGAACCGGTAAAATCAGCCCTTCCCATTCGCCGGGGTTAATCACCGGAATCAGCCCCAGACGGAAAGAGAAAATCTGAATCAGTACGATACCGAGCCAAAAGGTTGGGACGGAAATAAACAGCGACGGCAACGATTGCAGCGTGCTTCGTAGCCACTGAAACGGCGTCAGCGTCGATAAGAACGCCAGAGCAAACGCCAGCAGGCCAGCAGCGATGAAGCCCAGCACCGCGAGCAGCAGCGTGGGCGGCAGATTCGCGGCAATCAACTCGGTGACTGGCACGCCCGCCTGAAGAGAGAGGCCGAGATCGCCACGCAGTATCTGGGCTATCGCATGAAAATATTGCGTGAGTACCGGCGTATCGGCACCGTAAGACAAACGCAACTGCGCGATCTGCTCGGCACTCAGGCCGAGCTCCGGGTTTTGGAACTTGATCAGTACAGCATCACCCGGCATCGCCTGAAGCAGGATAAAAGACAGGGTAAATGCCGCCCACAAGACGAGCAGTGCCTGACCGATGCGCAGTGCCAGATATCGGTTCATGATGATCGCTTCCCTCTTTCTTCCGCGTTACTTATCCAGCCAGGTGTTGTAGAAACTCGGGCGACCGACGGCTTCAAACGCGATGCCTTTTGTCGTGGGGGCGCCGGCAAACACCTGCGGTTCTTCAAAAATGGGAATGACGTAGGCCTGATCGATCAGGTAGTTCTGTACCTCCCCGACCAGCGCCAGCCGCTTGCTGCGGTCGGTTTCAGCGGCGATGCCATCCAGCAGCGTATTCAGATGCGGATCAACAAAGTCCTTCACTTTGTCGCTGGAGCCACCTTTTTGCAGCAGGACGTTACGTACCGTCGGGTAATATTGGCTTTTCAGTACATCTGGGTCGGCACGGCCTACCATCGCTGGTGCAACGCCAGTTTTCAGCGGATCGAGGCTATCGACGGTTTTACTGCCCGCATCGCCCGCCAACACGTTCAGCTTCACGCCGACTTTTGCCCACTGCTGGGAAACCAACTGTAAGGTTTCTTTGTTCTGCGGCTGTGGCAGCGATTCATAAGCGGTCAGTTCCAGCGTTTTACCGTCTTTTTGCCGCAATCCCTGCGAACCGGTTTTCCACCCCGCTTCATCTAACAGTTTGTTGGCCTGCGCGGGATCGAAGGTGAGCTTGCTAGAGAGATCGACATAGCCTGCGGCGGTTTTGGCCAGCGGTGACGTAGCCTGTGGGTAGTTGTCAGAGAACAGCGTATTGATGATCTCTTTGGTGTTGGTGGCGTGCAGCAGCGCTTTACGCACGCGGATATCGGCGACCAGCGGGTTGTCCGGGCGGAAAACCACGCTGTTATTGACGCCGCGCGTAGGCGGGGCATAAAGATTGAAGTTCTGACTTTGCACCCGCTTTTCATCGTAGGCCTGAATCTGACGAATGAAATCCGCCTGACCGGATACCAACGCGCCAATACGTACGCTGTCTTCCGGGGTCACCAGATAGGTAATGCCGTCCAGATAGGCGCGTCCCTGATGCTTCGATTTAACCGGTGCCCAGTTGTAATCCTTACGGGCGGTCAGTTTCAGTTCGCGTCCTAGTTTCTCGCTGCTCACGACGAATGGACCGGAACCAATAATGTTTTTGGCATTGCCTAACTGATTGAAATTGCGCTCAAGCGTGCTGAGAGATACCAGACCGGAACCGATCGCTGAGGTGCCTTGCAGAAAGCCTGGAGAGGGCTTCTTAAAGTAAAACTTCACTGTGAGCGGGTCGATGACTTCACTGCGCAGGTAGTTATTGATGACTTCTGAAACCGGCTGGTTGAGCGCTGTGTTCCCCAAACCGTAGGTATCAAAGTTTTTCGCTACCGCGTTGGCATCCAGCGGAGTGCCATCAGAGAAGCTGATGCCGGGACGAATCTTGAACGTGTATTCGGTGTTATCCGCGTTGACGGTCCAGGATTCCGCAACCCACGGCTCGATCTCCAGCGTTTCCGGGTTCTGGTACGTCAGTTTGTCGGTAATCTGGTTGAGAATGCCGCCGTTCGGGTAAAACCCGCCTGCGGGCGTATAGAGATTGGTGTGTGCTTGCTGTTCCAGATAAATCAGCGTGCCGCCGATTTTCGGTGTGTCGTTCGCTGCCTGTGCACTCAGTGCACCGCCCAGAAGGAGCAACGAGGCAAAAATAGTGAGTTTCTGATGAGGATGCAAAAAAGTCGCCACGATGGTTGTTCCTACAGGTAATGGTTTTTATTAACGTTCTGTTTTATCAGGTGAATGTGCGGATCGGTTGCGTCCTGAAACGGGGAAATATGGCGGGGACGTTAACCGTTCGTTACAGCCGATACTTCCATAGGCAGTAGGAAACAGCAAAGAACAAAACTGGCATTGGTTATCCAGTTTTTAGGTAGGGAGAAGGGCGGTTTTTTGCGGAAAATAGCTGCGTTTCGCGTGTGATGGCGGGTTTATTGAGTGTGAGGGTAGCAGCGCTGCAAGCACGTCGTCGCAGCGCTAAGATCGCCTGAGGACTATTTCAAAACCTGCGGATTCACGCAGTTTTCTTTCACCTGACCGCTTAGGGCGGCAATCAGGTTATCAACGGCGCAGGCGGCCATATCGTAGCGTGTTTCGTGCGTGGCAGAACCGATATGTGGCAGCGCCACGACGTTAGGTAAATCCAGCAGCGGAGAATCGACGGGCAGCGGTTCTTTGACAAACACGTCCAAGCCTGCGCCCTGAATGGTTCCTTTCACCAGCGCTTCCGTCAGCGCGTCTTCATCCACGACAGCACCACGACCGATATTAATCAAAATGGCGCTGGGTTTCATTTTTGCCAGCTGCTCACGCCCAATCAGATGATGTGTTTCCGCCGTGAGTGGCAGCGTGATACAGAGGAAGTCAGACTCGGCCAGGAGCGTATCGAGATCGCAATGGCGAGCATTAAAGCGCTGCTCTGCTTCGGCGTGATGGCGGCGAGCGTTGTACAGAACCGGCATGCTAAAACCAAAGTGGGCGCGTTGTGCGACTGCCAGACCGATGCGACCCATCCCCAGAATGCCGATGGTCTTATGGTGAACGTCAGTGCCAAACCAGTCGCTGTCAACGCCACCTTTCCATTCGCCTGCTTTAACGCGTTCGGCCACTTCCACGACCCGTCGTGCGCTGGTGAGCATCAGCGCCAGAACCGTATCCGCCACGGTTTCTGTCAGCACGGTTGGGGTATGCATGAGAATCACCCCTTTTTCATTCAGTGCGTCGACGTTAAAGGTGTCGTAACCGACAGAAATGGTGGAGGCCGCACGTAAGCGTGGGGCGTGTTGCAGGAAGTCTTTATCGACTTTACCACCGGAACCAATGATGCCTTCGGCCGTTGCCAGAGCCGGGTGGTCGAGTGAAGGAAAGGCGTCAAGCTCAGTGACGGTGAAGTGTTGATCTAAACGAGCGCGTAGGTCGTCAGCAATTTTTTTATACAGGATAACGCTAGGTTTCATCACAAACTCCAGCAGATTAAGGAAGTTAACGTAGAAATAGCTCCTCGAATAATCGCGTAGCTGGCGAGAGACTGCAAGCGATACCGCCCCTGCATCTGCCCAAGGTTAATCGCAATTAATGGGGGATTTGCACGATGGATAGGATGAACGATCGCAGACCGATGCTTAGCGTGAGATTTTTATTTTTTGATTAATATATTTCCTTTGTGATTGCTGTCACTCATTTTCAGATAAAGCCTTACCGTGAAAAACCGATAACCCTATTTACGGGGATGTTTTAGAAATGGTGTTGTTACGGGGGCGGAAATGCATTTTTTTACCAGAGTTATGAGCAACCTTAAGGTTTCTCATAAGCTGTATGGCGGGTTTGGTATTGTCCTGCTGTTAGTGATGATGGCGTCTGGTGTTGGCGCTGTACGATTTTTTATCATTCACGATCTGTATGTTAAAACGACTATTTTGAATGAAATGAATCACTATCTCGATCAGTCAAAAATGGCGAGAGTGAAATATTCATTCACCTTTGCGGATGACAATATCAAGAATCTGAATACCTATATTAGTCAGGCAAATCAGCAAAAAGAAAAAGCGAAAGCGCTAACGTGGGAAGAGGGTTATCTCTCTGATTTTAATAATCTTGATCAAGATTTTAAAGATTATGATACCGATCTGAATACCCTGAAAGCCGCCGCCAATGCGGTCGTCGCGACAGCAAAAAAAATCGGCCAGATGAATGCCTCTGATGCATTAACGGCATTTATGACCAACTTTCCCGTCAGCGCGGATGAAAATGCGTTGGCGATGCAGAAAGACGCGTTCTCACTGCTGTTTCTGAAACTGGTCAACAGCACTTATATCTTACAAAAAGAGAACAGCGAAGCCGCGTTTAATGCACAGAAACAGGTCTATGCTGCCTCGAAGGCATCCTACGATGCGCTGGCATCGTCGGTTAGTGGCGATCGTCGTCGCGTCGTGGATTCGTTTTGGCAAGCATTTGAAAATTATCATCAAACGGCAGAGCAGTATTACGTACAACTCGGTCAGCTAAAGACCACAGATGTTAAATTCCGGGCAACCGGAGACAAAATGACGAGTGATATCGGCAATATTCTGCAAAAGCTCGGCGCGAAGAATGATGACATTATCAATAGCTCCGTACTGCAAACGCTGGTTTTAGGGGCGATAGCCATCGTATTCGGGTTATTGATCGCCTGGTCTGTCACGCGACAAATTACCCGACCCATTATTACCAACCTGAAGCTGGCGGAACGCATTGCGAGTGGCGATCTGTCCGCCAATGTTACGGTAGAGCGGCATGATGAGCTGGGGCAACTCACGACGGCAATGATGGTGATGACGGAGAAACTACGTCATTTAATGACTGATATTCGTCAAAGCGTGTACAGCGTTGAAAGTGCTGCTTCTGATATTGCCGTAGGCAATAATGATTTGTCATCACGTACCGAGCAGCAATCGGCGGCGATTGTAGAAACCGCAGCCAGTATGGAAGAGTTAACGGCTACGGTGAAGAACAATGCCGATAATGCCCGACATGCCAGCCAGATTGCCGGAGAAGCCTCAACCAATGCCAATCGCGGTGGGGATATTATTAACCGTGTCATTAACACTATGAGCGATATTTCGGGGAGTTCGAAGAAAATCTCTGATATTACGAGCGTCATTAATAGCATCGCTTTCCAGACCAATATTTTGGCATTGAATGCGGCAGTAGAAGCGGCGCGTGCCGGAGAGCAAGGACGGGGATTTGCGGTGGTTGCCAGTGAGGTGCGCAGTCTTGCCCAGCGCAGCTCTCAGGCGGCAAAAGAGATCGAAAGCCTGATTTCAGAGTCGGTTTCTCGCGTGGGTGCCGGAACAGATCTGGTTTCTCAGGCGGGAACGACGATGGATGACATTGTGGCTTCCGTGAGCCGAGTGAATGACATCATGGAGGAAATCTCTTCGGCATCGGATGAGCAGAGCCGCGGGATTGCACAAATCGGCAGTGCTGTCGCTGAAATGGATACGACCATTCAGCAGAATGCCGCTATGGTGAGTGAATCCTCCGTCGCGGCGAACTCATTGCAGGAACAGGCCTCGAAGCTGGCAAAACTGATGTCAGTTTTCCGCATATCCGATACGGATGTTGCCGGTCTGCCACGACTGCAAGGCTCGGGCACCGGTAATAGCAACTCGGGCAATAAGACAACGGCTCGTCTGCCAACGCTCGCATCGCGGGATAACGGCAGCGATAACTGGACAACGTTCTGATCGCTCGCTGAGTCGATGGCTCAGCGGTGATCGACGGAATCGGAGGGAGCGGCATTTACGGCTCCCTCATTCGCCCACTGCATGATCAGCGCCGTGGCTTGTGTATCCTGATTAACATTTTCCTCAACGATGATGAACCCCTGCTTATGGTAGAACCGGCAGGCGCGCGTATTCTGCTGATACACTTCCAGACTGAGTAAGGGAAACTGTGCCTGAACATGCTGGATGAGTAAGGTGCCAATCTGCTTTCCATAGTAGGCTTCTTCCACAAACAGTGCGCCGATGAACCGTGCTTCCAGCACGCTGATAAAGCCGATAAGGCTTCCTTGCTCCTCATAAACCCAGGTTTGCGACTGGGGAATATAGACGTCGCGTACCGCACTGGCGCTCTCTCGCCAGTAATCTTGACGAATAAACGGATGCGCCAGAATGGTGCTCTTTAGCCAAAGCTGCATCAGCGGTTCGAGATCGCGGTCGCAGTAAGGGCGGATCATGACGCGCTTTCCTGATGACAAAAACAGTCGGTGACATGGTCGTTGACCAATCCACCTGCTTGCATGAAGGCATAGCAGATAGTCGAACCGATAAATTTGAAGCCGCGTTTCTTCAGGGCTTTGGACATGGCATCTGAAACGTCCGTTTTAGCTGGGACTTCTGTCAGTGACGCGGGATGATTGAGACGTGGCTGGTGTCCGACAAAAGACCAAATGAAGTGCGAGAAGCTCTCTCCTTGGCTCTCCATTGCCACCCACACTTTTGCATTGGTGATAATGGCCTCGATTTTCCCGCGATGGCGGATAATACCGCTGTCCTGTACCAGCCGTTCTACGTCATCCTGCGTCATTTGTGCGACTTGCTCAGGGTTGAACTGGTGGAAACAGCGGCGATAGTGTTCGCGTTTTTTCAGAACCGTGATCCAGGAAAGGCCAGCCTGCTGGCCTTCCAGACACAGTAACTCAAACAGCTTCTGGCTGTCGGTACAGGGCTTTCCCCACTCGTTATCGTGGTAATCCTGATATAAGGTGTCTTGTGTAACCCAGCCGCAGCGTTGCATGCCTTTCTCCTGATTATGGTGATGCCGTTGATTGTAAGGCGGTCTGTCGCAATGTGGTGTGATGATGGCACTTAAAGTGCTGTATGGGCAACCAGTGTTTTGCGGGCGTGCTCGCAGATATGAAAGATCGCTGGCGGATGGGGCGGAAAGTCGTCGTGGAATCATGAATAATGTTTTGCCAGCAGCCCAGAGCGGTTTATTCGCTCAGGGCTGCTCATTGGCTCAGGGTTGTTAAATCAAAAATAAGAAAAGCAGACACAGGGGTACAGGGAATGGCAGTGGAGTGGATTGCAGCCTATCTGGCATTAGGTGCGGTGGTAGGCTTTATGGCGGGCTTATTGGGCATTGGCGGCGGCGGCATTATGGTGCCGGTGCTGACGGCGCTGTTTGCTGCACAAGGTGTGGAGAATACACATCTGGTGCATTTGGCGTTGGGAACATCAATGGCGGCGATTGTCGTCACGGCGATTTCCAGCTTGCGCACGCATCATCAACATCAGGCGGTGCTGTGGCCTGTCGTGATGAGGATTACGCCAGCCATCCTGATCGGGACATTCGCGGCCACCTGGCTGGCGACGCTGTTGCCGACGCGGGCGTTGGCGATCTTTTTCTCCTGTTTTATGGCTTACGTTTCGCTGCAAATGGTGCTGAATATCAAGCCAAAACCGCAGCGCCAGTTGCCCGGTACGGCAGGCATTTCACTGGCGGGGTTGGTGATTGGTAGCATATCAGCGCTGGTGGCGATTGGCGGTGGGTCGCTCACGGTGCCGTTCCTGACGTGGTGCAACGTTCGTATTCAGCAGGCGATCGGCACATCCGCAGCGGTTGGGCTACCGATTGCCGTTTCCGGCGCGTTGGGCTACCTGATCAACGGCTGGTCGACGACCGGATTGCCTGACTACAGCGTCGGCTATGTTTCTCTGCCCGCCGTTTTCCTGATTTCCGCCGTCAGCTTTTTCACCGCACCTGTCGGTGCCCGTCTGGCGCATCGTCTGCCTGTGGCAACGCTGAAAAAGGCCTTTGCGGCATTGTTACTGCTGCTAAGCCTGAAGATGTTGCAGACCGTTTTTTCCGGCTGATCCCGGAATTTGAAAGATGATAACGGGGATTTGCACTTGTTACCGCATTCTGGCTGTATATCTTGCGGTCAGAGGGTATACTGGCGCATTCCTTATAAATCCACTTGTATCGCGCGCGAATCCAACATGCAAAAGTTTGATACCAAGACCTTCCAGGGCCTGATCCTGACATTACAGGATTATTGGGCTCGCCAGGGCTGCACCATTGTTCAACCATTGGACATGGAAGTCGGCGCAGGCACTTCACATCCTATGACCTGCCTGCGGGCACTGGGGCCGGAGCCAATGGCCGCCGCCTATGTGCAGCCTTCTCGTCGTCCGACCGATGGGCGCTACGGCGAAAACCCGAACCGCTTACAGCACTATTACCAGTTTCAGGTCGTCATTAAGCCATCACCGGACAATATTCAGGAGCTGTACCTCGGTTCTCTGAAAGAGCTGGGTATGGATCCGACCATTCACGATATTCGTTTCGTGGAAGACAACTGGGAAAACCCGACGCTGGGTGCCTGGGGTCTGGGCTGGGAAGTCTGGCTGAACGGTATGGAAGTCACGCAGTTTACCTACTTCCAGCAGGTTGGCGGTTTGGAATGTAAACCGGTGACGGGTGAGATCACCTACGGTCTGGAACGTCTGGCGATGTACATTCAGGGCGTTGATAGCGTTTACGATCTGGTCTGGAGCGATGGCCCGTTAGGTAAAACCACCTACGGCGACGTGTTCCATCAAAACGAAGTCGAGCAGTCGACCTACAACTTTGAACACGCTGACGTTGATTTCCTGTTCAGCTGCTTCGAGCAATATGAGAAAGAAGCGCAGCACCTGCTGGCGCTGGAAAAACCGCTGCCTTTACCGGCTTACGAACGCATTCTGAAAGCGGCGCACAGCTTTAACCTGCTGGATGCGCGTAAAGCGATCTCGGTTACCGAGCGCCAGCGCTACATTCTGCGTATTCGTACCCTGACCAAAGCGGTTGCGGAAGCCTACTATGCCTCGCGTGAGGCACTGGGTTTCCCGATGTGTAATAAGAAAGAGAGCTAAGAGGCAGCCATGACTGACAAGACTTTTCTGGTGGAAATTGGCACGGAAGAGCTGCCGCCGAAGGCTCTCCGTAATCTGGCAGAATCCTTTGCCGCTAATTTCACGGCGGAGCTGGATGCCGCCAATCTGGCGCACGGTGAGGTGAGCTGGTTTGCTGCGCCGCGCCGTCTGGCGCTAAAAGTGGCACGCTTAAGCGCTTCTCAGCCCGATCGTGAAGTAGAAAAACGCGGCCCGGCGATTGCACAAGCATTTGATGCTGAAGGGAAACCCACCAAAGCGGCAGAAGGCTGGGCGCGTGGCTGTGGCATCACCGTTGAGCAAGCTGAGCGTTTGACGACCGATAAAGGCGAGTGGCTGCTGTATCGCGCCCACGCGAAAGGCGAGCAGGCGCAGGCGCTGCTGGCTGGCATGGTAAGCACCGCATTATCGAAGCTGCCAATTCCAAAGCTGATGCGCTGGAGCGACAAAGAAACGCAGTTTGTGCGTCCGGTACATACCGTAACTATGCTGCTGGGTGATGAATTGATCCCCGGTCAGGTATTGGGTATCCATTCTGCTCGTACCCTTCGCGGTCACCGCTTTATGGGTGAGGCTGAATTCACGATTGATAGCGCCGACCAGTATCCGCAGATTCTGTTGGAGCGCGGCAAAGTCGTCGCCGACTACGATGCGCGTAAAGCGAAAATCAAAGCCGATGCGGAAGAAGCCGCACGCAAGATTGGCGGTAATGCCGATCTGAGCGACAGCCTGCTGGAAGAAGTCACCTCGCTGGTGGAATGGCCAGTGGTGCTGACCGCGAAATTTGAAGAAAAATTCCTCGCTGTGCCGTCCGAAGCGCTGGTTTACACCATGAAAGGTGACCAGAAGTATTTCCCGGTTTACGACAACAGTGGCAATCTGCTGCCGAATTTCATCTTTGTTGCCAACATTGAATCCAAAGATCCACAGCAGATTATTTCCGGTAACGAAAAAGTGGTGCGCCCGCGTCTGGCGGATGCTGAATTCTTCTTCAATACCGACCGCAAAAAGCGTCTGGAAGATCACCTGCCGCGTCTGGAAACCGTTTTGTTCCAGCAGCAGTTGGGTACGCTGCGCGACAAAACCGATCGCATTCAGGCGCTGGCGGGCTGGGTAGCTGGTCAGATTGGTGCTGATGTGAATCACGCGACGCGTGCGGGGCTGCTGTCCAAGTGTGACCTGATGACCAACATGGTGTTTGAATTCACCGACACGCAGGGCGTGATGGGAATGCACTATGCGCGCCATGATGGCGAAGCAGAAGATGTTGCCGTCGCGCTGAATGAGCAATATCAGCCGCGCTTTGCGGGCGACGAACTGCCGTCTTCTGCGGTGGCCTGTGCGCTGGCGATTGCCGACAAGATGGATACGTTGGCAGGGATTTTTGGCATCGGCCAACACCCGAAAGGTGACAAGGATCCATTTGCGCTGCGTCGTGCCGCCCTTGGTGTACTGCGCATCATCGTCGAAAAACGCCTGCCGCTGGATTTGCAGACGCTGACCGAAGAAGCGGTGCGTTTGTATGGCGCCAAGCTGACTAACACCAACGTTGTGGATGACGTGATTGAGTTTATGCTCGGCCGTTTCCGCGCCTGGTATCAGGAAGAAGGCCACAGCGTAGATACCATTCAGGCGGTATTGGCGCGTCGTCCAACTCGTCCGGCAGATTTCGATGCCCGCGTGAAAGCCGTCAGCCACTTCCGTTCGCTGGATGCTGCTGCAGCGCTGGCTGCGGCTAACAAGCGCGTTTCCAACATTCTGGCGAAATCCACCGATACGCTGAACGAGAGCGTCAACGCTGCCGTATTGAAAGACGCGGCGGAAATTACGCTGGCAACTCACCTTGTTGTACTGCGCGATAAACTGACGCCACTGTTCGCTGAAGGCCGCTATCAGGAAGCGCTGGTTGAGCTGGCCTCACTGCGTGAACCTGTCGATGCATTCTTCGACCAGGTGATGGTCATGGCAGAAGATGAGCAGGTGCGTGTGAACCGCCTGACGCTGCTGAGCCAACTGCGTGAGCTGTTCTTGCAGGTAGCTGATATTTCCGTGCTGCAATAACGACGATAGCGTTACGTAATCTTTCCCCGGGTTGGAAACGGGCTCGGGGAAAGATCGTTTAGCTTGCAGCGAAGGCCATTTCACCTTTTATTTGAATGAATGATGTTAGTTGGGGACTATTTTTCATATGGCCGTGATTGTCTTGATTTGAATGACATTCAATGCAAAGTGCTTGTAAATTGTTTTTGTTATTATTATTTTTTTGTCCATCGCGGTGGTGGACATGTAAAAATTTATTTAAATCTTTACGTTCAAGAATTATTTTGCAAATTGCACATTGCCAATTAACTGACTCTCGATATTGTTTTGATATTATCTGGAAATCTTTGGAGTAATCATTAATCGGAGCAGTAACGTCATTATGCTCGACATTGTACGTCGTTGCTGAATTTGGATAAACGCTAAAAAACTCTCTTAGATCAAAAGTAGAAAAAATATTTTCTCTATCCTGATATTTTCTAGAGTAGTTTTTCCAATTTAATGTTTCGAGACAAAATTTACATACATCTAAACTTTCCTCTCTAGTGATCCACTCTGTTTTTTCAGTATTCTGTGATTTTATTGTAAAAATACCGTCACTGCGGGTGGCTGCAACGTATCTTCCACTTTTATTATTTTCCCACATTCTTTGTAATGTTTTACAGTTTGCCAAGTGATATTTTGGCAAACTCATACTCCCACCATAAGATGCAACATCTCTTATATGAAGAATAACGCGTTTATCTTTATAATTAATAGTGTTGTCACTATTAATTTCTATTTCTAATATATCAATGTCTTTTCCTGTTGTTGAAAGTATTTTATCAAGAACAAGTGCGTCCATTTTTATATTAGCAATTGGTGGGATAATCTCCGCTTTCATTTCCTTGCGTAGCTTATTGAAAATTGGCGATTCAAGAAAATCGGGAAGTTGAGAGACGAGAAACGAATCCATTATATTTTACTCCCTTTTTCTACAATATTGGCTACCTGGCGTTCAACATTCGTCCTGACACGAAATTCTACTCGTTGAGAACGCGCACTATCTTCAACCTGCTCTGGGGATGTGATCGTTTTCCCTTCTTTATCAATGGGCTTTGCTGAAGAAAACCCAATGGCGCGAACGTGATTTTTAAACCAACTTAAGGTACTTTTAGAGTCTGAAACAGCGGGCATATTCATAATATATGACAGAGTTGTCCGAGTTCTTGACTGAGACAGTTCCATGTTATGGAAATAAGCATCATTTTCACTTACACCAGTTCGCCACATCGTTGATGTATGTCCCTCAATGCGTATTTCCTCAATATTATTGATATATTTTTTATCAGTCATAATACTAAGGTAGCGAGGAATAAATTCATCTAAGATACTTTTAAATTCCGGTTTTAGCTCAGAGGAACTGGTCGTAAATAAAATATTTGGCTCTTGAAACCGCACTGTTAGATCTTCGTCGATTGTCGCGTGCCAACGTTTTAGATCGTCCTTGAATTCATGCTGTAAGGCTTGGCCGAGCCCTTGTAGGGTATTCTTATATACTGATGGGATTTTAACCATCTCCTGTACTTTTATCATATAGACAACGGAGATAAGTAAAAATATCATCATCAGGGAGGTCATTAAATCACTCAGGCTAATCCAAAAATCCTCTTTATCTGCTTTTGGGCGAGCCAGTAATGGGTTACTCATCTGTTATCCCCTTAAATTCTCTGATAGACGTACGACATCTCTTAGTTTTTCTGTTAGAGGATCGTAATCTTGTACAAATTTAGAGGACAGCGCTCCTAATTGTTGCCCGAGGCTATCGAGAGATTTTTTCAGCGCAGCAGCTAAGGCTGCATCTAATGTTTGAACTTGTTGTTCCGTTTTCTTACTCAGCTCGACAATATTATTCGTAACATCTTCATTGTGTCGCTGCATATATTTAGTGAGATCTTGAGAAAGACGTACTATTTGTTCTTGTAGCTCTTTTCCTGTTTGCTGAACAGATTTTTGCATTTCCTGATTTTGATTTTTTATCGCATCGGACATAGCTTTCGAGCTACCTATCATCTGGTTGCTAAAGTCTGCTGCTGAGGATTCCAATGTTTGCGTTACAGTATAAATACTATCTCCAATGACTGTGGCAGAGGCTGTAGCCCCGTTTCTCACATCCTCTATAATAGCCATGATTCCTTTTTCTATTTCGGGGATGCCTGTTTTTGATGATTCAATTAATTCTGCTAATTGTTTTAGATTTTCTTCTATACCTTTTTCTAAACTGGAGGCTGTACCAATCGTTTGATGAATATCTCTTGCAACTTGAGTAAACGATTCGGATTGTGTCATTATTTCGGTAAAGGATTGGGCCGCTTGCTGCATATTCGTAGTTGTTTGAGTTTGTTGCTCAATCATCTCTCGCATTTGCAGACTGTATTGTTGTTGCCATCCATTTATTTTACCGACAGCTTCATTTAACTGTTTGAAGTTATCGCCAAATTGCTCACCAATTTTCTCATTAAAATCATGAATAACTTCTTTTAATGCTTCAATTAATGCTTTTGAGTTGTTTTCAGTTTGATTTTTTGCAAACTCAGTAAATGCATTATGTATATTGGTCAGTTGAGTACTTTGATTACTGCTCATTTTTTGTATCTCTGCTAGCAGAGAAATACTATTTTTCTCTGTAGTAGAGTGTAATAGTTTAATCGATTCTGTAGAAAACTGTAGGTGTTGAACAATATCGTCAATTGTTGAATCAGTGGGTATCGGTTGATTGTTTTTTGTCCTTACACCACGAAACGCATAGCGCCATTTTATAATCAATGCGCAAGCAACACCTACAAAAGAGGCCCAAAATGCAGTTTTGATGCCATTAATCAGCGTAGGTAAGCTATTTTCCACATCATTCATATCGAATGATGCCAAGCCTAACGCAATCCCAAGGAAGGTTGCCAATATTCCTATAGTAATGAGGATCCCTGGTGACTCATGGGCTTTCTTCTCGGTAAAATTCCAGTTGCTATAAATGAAGTAGGCAAGGATTACAGCAATAAAAAACCATGTATCAAGGGGTAATATACTAAGCATAGAGTAGTCAAATTGTCCGTTTATTAAAAATAAAGCTATCGTGCTAAAAGAGTCACTTTTTATTTATTTAAGGTAGTAAATTGTATATTCGTTACCTTGTTAATAGTTTCATTTTGCAATCTATTTTTTCATATTGTCGAGTAACCTCATATTTTGGCGATTTTTATTATTCGGATGAAAAATGCGAGATGAAACGCAATTTTAATAATATGTGTTCGATTAAACAATAACCATACTGGTTTTTATTTCTCTTGAACGCCAGACCTGGCCTTTTTCTGCACAGCCAGCCTGATTCGACTATGCTTATGTCGTAGAAAATCTTGTCATGGAAAATCCAACGTCGGCGTGTTTCTGTCTGAAGAAGGCACGGCTGGCGGGGCAGTAAGCATAACAGGAGTAGGGAATGAGAAGGCTGATGATGTACCGTTCACGCTGGCTGCTGCCAGTTCTGGTTATTCTGGCGGCATTGCAGTTGGCTGCCTGTGGTGACAGCGAAGCGGAGCAGCGGAAGGCATTCATTGCATTCCTGCAAAGCGCACAGTCGCAGCAGGATGGGACGCTGCCCGCATTGACGGAAGAGCAGAAGAAGAGTTTTGGCAATTTTGCCAACGATTATGCGATTTTAACCACCTTTTCTCAGCAGTTTAATCAAGCCGTATCCGGCAGTCTGACGCCGATGCTGGGGCAAATTTCCCGTATTCGTGTCCCTAAAGACTATCTGACACAGCGTGATGGCCTTCGGCAATCTATCGGGGCAATGAACCTGCTGAGTCAGCATGTGCAGGCGGCGAAAGTGCAGGCGGACAATGCTCATCGGACGCTCAAGCAGCCTGAAGAGGTGCAGATACCCTATGAGCGGTTGTATGCACGCACGGTAATACAGCCAACCAACGCGCTGTTACCCGCCATTCCTAATGCCATTGCCTTCGCACAGAGCCTGACTCAAATCGGCGATTTCCTTCAGGTTCAGGGCGATCAGGCTGTGTTTAATGGCGCGTCTGTGCAATTCCGTACGCCGCAGCAGGTCGCGCAATATAACGGCATGGTGGCGGCGTTACCGATGCAACAGCAGAATTTAATAAATGCGCTCAGAGGGGTAAATGGCGTGAATTATCCCTAACCGTGTCGTTTTAGCGATGCGCGGTGACAGAGAGACATTCTGGATAAGAGGACTATGGGCTGGCGAGAGGGTAAAAATAAATTGTGACCAGTATCACATAAATAAAACAAATACAGCTCACTAAAATGTGATGCGTATCACATATAAGGGGCTGTGTTTATCTGAAATTTGGTTTAGTTTTTCATTTTTAACGGTTTTTTGTGAAGTAAATCACCTATTTGTATCGTTGATGTAGGGTGGTTGTGTGATTTTTGTCACATTCCCGCCATGGAGTTGCGGTATGAAAACAGCGTGTTAGAGTCCGCGCTGCATACAGTAATACTGACGGAAGCAATCGGTGTTTTTGTAACCGATATGTCTATAACAGCCGAGGTTTTGGTCACCGCTGATAGCTCGGTAAAAAATAAGACTGTCGGTTGTTGTTGCTAACCATCGCTGCAACTAACACATATTGCCACGCCGTCTCACGATAATTACCACGCGCTCTTATTGTCAGCGCGTTTCAATAGGGGTGTGTTTTTATGCTTTCACCAGATATTAAGATCAAAGTGCAAAACTTTGGTCGCTTCCTCAGCAATATGGTCATGCCCAATATTGGCGCTTTTATCGCCTGGGGTATTATTACCGCTCTGTTTATTCCTACCGGCTGGATTCCCAATGAAACGTTGGCGAAGCTCGTCGGCCCGATGATTACGTATTTGCTGCCATTGCTGATTGGTTATACCGGCGGACGTCTGGTATTCGGTGAGCGTGGTGGCGTGGTCGGTGCAATTACGACGATGGGTGTGATCGTCGGGACCGACATCCCGATGTTCCTCGGTGCGATGATCGTCGGTCCATTGGGCGGCTGGGCGATCAAACGTTTTGACCGCGTGGTCGACGGTAAAATCAAGAGTGGCTTTGAAATGCTGGTCAACAACTTCTCTGCCGGTATTATCGGTATGTTGTTGGCAATTCTGGCATTTTTGGCAATCGGTCCACTGGTTGAAGTGTTCTCTCAGGTGCTGGCTTCCGGCGTTAACCTGATGGTACAGAACAACCTGCTGCCGTTTACGTCCATCTTTGTTGAACCCGCGAAAATTCTGTTCCTGAATAACGCCATTAACCACGGTATTTTCTCACCGCTGGGCATTCAGCAGGCGACGGAAACGGGCAAATCTATTTTCTTCCTGATCGAAGCGAACCC
The DNA here is from genome assembly GCF_041228105.1 of Pectobacterium aroidearum. NCBI lineage: Bacteria > Pseudomonadati > Pseudomonadota > Gammaproteobacteria > Enterobacterales > Pectobacteriaceae > Pectobacterium > Pectobacterium aroidearum. The sequence goes on along the minus strand of NZ_CP166097.1, from coordinate 5,100,274 downwards.
AGGCCCAGGTATGGGCGTGCTGATGGCTTATATGTTCTTCGGTCGTGGTAACGCGAAAGAGTCAGCGCCAGGTGCGGCGATTATCCACTTCCTGGGCGGGATTCACGAAATCTACTTCCCTTATGTCCTGATGAATCCGCGTCTGATTATCGCGGTGATTCTGGGCGGGATGACCGGCGTGTTTACGCTGAGCGTGCTGGGCGGCGGTTTGGTTTCTCCTGCGTCACCGGGCTCCATTCTGGCGGTGCTGGCGATGACGCCAAAAGGTGCTTACTTCGCTAACCTTGCGGCCATTGCGGCGGCCTTCGCGGTCTCCTTCATCGTGTCGGCGATTCTGCTGAAAAGCACCAAGCAAAAAGAAGAAGACCTGAGCGACGCAACGCGCCGCGTACAGGAAATGAAAGCGTCTGCGAAAGGTACGGCGGCGAGCGCTGGCGTCAGCGGCGATATGAGCACCGTGCGTAAAATCATCGTAGCCTGTGACGCCGGTATGGGTTCCAGCGCGATGGGTGCGGGAGTGCTGCGCAAGAAAGTGCAGGATGCCGGGCTGACCAACATTTCGGTAACCAATAGCGCGATCAACAGTCTGCCGGACGATGTCGATCTGGTGATTACGCACCGTGACCTGACCGAGCGTGCGATGCGTCATGCGCCGCAGGCACAGCATATTTCGCTGACCAACTTTCTTGATAGCGGCCTGTATAGCGACCTGGCAGCGCGTCTGGTGGCTGCGCAGGGTGCCGCGAAGCCTGAAACCGTTGCGACGCCTGCGCCGGCTGTAGCCGATACGCAGACGAACCTGTTCCAACTGGGGGCGGGTAATGTGTTCCTGAATCAGCATGCGACACACAAAGAGCAGGCAATCCGTTTCGCTGGTGAGCAACTGGTGAAAGGCGGCTACGTCGAGCCTGAGTATGTTGAAGCGATGCTGGAGCGCGAGAAGCTGACCTCTACTTATCTGGGCGAATCGATCGCGGTACCGCACGGTACGATTGAAGCGAAAGATCGCGTACTGAAAACGGGCGTGGTTTTCTGTCAATACCCTGAAGGGGTTCGCTTTGGCGATGAAGAAGATGAGGTTGCACGTCTGGTTATCGGTATCGCTGCCCGTAACAACGAACACATTCAGGTTATCACCAGCCTGACCAACGCACTGGATGATGACGCTGTCATTGAACGTCTGGCGCATACGCAGGATGTTCAGGAAGTACTCGACTTACTCTCCGGTAAAAAGAGTGCCTAATTGATGTGGCTAGTGCCGCCTTCGGGCGGCCTCTTTTTATGTTCTTTTAAGGTTATGTCTCATGAAAGCATTACATTTTGGCGCGGGTAATATTGGCCGTGGATTTATTGGGAAGTTGTTGGCGGATGCCAACGTCGAACTGACATTCGCTGACGTCAATCAGCCGTTGTTGGATGCCCTGAACAGCCGTAAAAGCTATACAGTGCGGATTGTGGGCGATAACACACGCCTTGATACCGTTAGCAACGTGAGTGCCGTTCACAGCGGTAGTCAGGATGCCGTCGCGCTGATTGCCGTGGCCGATCTGGTGACCACTGCTGTCGGGCCGCAGATTCTGGAAAAAATCGCTGGAACTATCGCTCAGGGGCTGGTTAAACGTCATAACGACGGTACTACCCGGCCGTTGAACATTATTGCCTGTGAAAATATGGTGCGCGGCACCAGCCAGTTAAAACAGCATGTGTTGAAACTGCTGCCGGAAGGTCACCAGGAATGGGTTGTCGAGCATGTGGGATTTGTCGATTCCGCAGTGGATCGCATCGTTCCTCCTTCCGAAGCGGGCAGTGATGATGTGTTGGCGGTGACGGTAGAAACTTTCAGCGAATGGATTGTCGATAAAACCCAGTTCTGCGGTGAGCCGCCAGCGATTCCCGGTATGGAACTGACCGACAACCTGATGGCGTTTGTCGAACGTAAGCTCTTCACGCTTAATACCGGCCATGCGATTACGGCCTACCTCGGTCAGCAGGCGCGTCATCAAACGATTCGCGATGCGATTCTTGACCCAAAAGTCAGAGCCGTAGTCAAAGGCGCAATGGAAGAGAGTGGCGCAGTGCTCATCAAGCGCTACGGCTTTGATGCGGATAAACATGCTGCTTATATCAATAAGATTCTCAGCCGCTTTGAAAACCCTCATCTGCATGATGATGTAGAGCGTGTTGGCCGTCAGCCGCTGCGTAAACTGAGCGCAGGCGACCGTCTGATCAAGCCGCTGCTGGGAACATTGGAGTACCATTTGCCGCATGACAACCTGATTACCGGCATTGCCGCCGCGATGCATTATCGCAGCGAGCAGGATCCGCAGGCGCTGGAACTGGCGGAGTTACTCCGTGCTCAGGGGCCACAAGCGGCGCTGGCGCAGATTTCTGGTCTGGATGCTGACAGCGAGGTTGTCGCGCAAGCAGTGAATGTGTATAACGCCATGCAGTAATCGGCGCGTCTCGTCACCGGTCTTTTCGACACGGTGTAAAAGGTATAGGCGACGTCGGGGATGGGATGTCGCCACACCTGCCGGTAAGCATGCTACCGAGATGGGGTATGCTGTGTGCGGGTTTAAAGGGTCGAGAAGTGACGATGGAAGAAACACAGGCGTTTGAAAACCGGGTTCTGGAAGCGCTGAACTCAGGGAAGACCGTGCGCGATTTTATGCTTTGTGCCGTTGAATTGCTGGCTGAAGCGGTCAGTATCCTGATGTTGCAGGTGTTCCGTAAAGACGACTATGCAGTGAAATATGCCGTTGAACCCTTGATGACAGGAACGGGCCCGCTGGGTGACCTGTCTGTGCGCCTGAAACTGATTTATGGTCTGGGAATGATCAGTCGTAAAGAGTACGAAGATGCAGAGCTGTTAATGGCGCTGGGTGAAGAGCTGGCGCATGACGATCGGCATTACCGTTTTACCGACGATGAAATTCTGGGCCCCATCGGCGAACTGCATTGCGTTACGGCGCTGCCCGCAGAGCCAGCTTTGCCGCAGGGAGCTGACGCTGCCGATCCGCTTCTGGTGAACATGCAGCAGCAGCGCTATCAGCAGATGGTGCGTTCCACGCTAGTGTTATCTCTAACTACTCTGATTGCGCAAATTAGCCTGAAAAAGGCGTTTTAACCCTATTCCTCGGTATCACGTCACTGCGTCAGCCAAGAGTATAGTGTATGCTGTGCTCCGCATTATTCTCCCGTTATACAGGTTATCTTTTATGAAAGAGCAGGAAAAAGCAGAGATTAAACGCCTTAGCGACCAATTGGATAAGCTGACGCGTAAGCAGGCCACGCTGCTGGCACAAGGTGATGCTGAAGCTATCGCCCTCAATATGGAAGCGCGTGAGAAGCTAACGGTCGAAATTGAGCGCCTGCGTAACGTGAGAGAACAGAAACTCAGCAAAGAAGCGCAGAAACTGGCGAAGCTGCCTTTCAGCCGTGCGATTACTAAAAAAGAGCAGGCTGATATGGGGACGTTGAAGAAAAGCGTTCGCGGTTTGGTGGTGGTGCACCCGATGACCGCACTGGGGCGCGAGATGGGCTTAACAGAGATGACGGGCTACGCGCCGAAACCGTTCTGAGGTTTGTTTCTCTGCGCCGACAGAAGCTGATGATGGACGCGTTAGCGTAATGGATTCGTTGATGAAGCCCCTGTTTAACAGGGGCTTTGTTGTTTCTGGTACGTCGCTGTTTGGATATTAGCGCGGTGCGTGCAGACGATGCGTTGGGTTGGTAAATGCGATACTGGCAGGCGTCTCATCGTGCTGCGTGTTGGCCAGACGGAAGACGGAAACCGCCTGCTTCAGCAACCGTGCCTGTTCTTCCAGCGAGTCGGCGGCAGCAGAGGATTGTTCAACCAGCGCGGCGTTCTGCTGCGTGGTGCTGTCCATCTCCACAATCGCCTGGCTAACCTGACTGATACCCCGGCTTTGCTCATCCGATGCGGTGGCAATTTCACCCATGATGTCATGCACCTGTGTGATCGAGGTGACGATATCGTTCATCGTTTTTCCAGCGTTGCCGACCAGCGTCGCACCGTGCGATACCTGATTAACTGATTCAGAGATCAAGCCTTCGATTTCCTTCGCGGCTTGAGAACTGCGCTGTGCCAGATTGCGGACTTCGCTGGCAACCACGGCAAAGCCACGGCCCTGTTCACCGGCGCGAGCGGCTTCCACCGCGGCGTTCAATGCCAGAATGTTGGTCTGGAAGGCGATGCTGTTAATGACGGACGTGATTTCCGCGATACGTTTAGAGCTGTTCTCAATCGCGGTCATGGTTTGCACCACGTTATTCACCTGCTCGCCACCCTGTTTGGCCGTTTGGGAAGCGCTGATTGCCAATTTGTTGGCGTGGTGTGCGTTATCCGCGTTTTGCTTAACTGTCGCGGTGAGCTGCTCCATGCTGGCGGCGGTTTGTTCAACGGCTGCAGCCTGTTGCTCGGTGCGTGATGACAGGTCTGTATTGCCTGCGACGATCTCGCTGGAAGCATTAGAAATCTGGCTGACGCCGACGCGAATGTCGTCGATCATATTGTGCAGGTTGTCGTTCATTTTCGACATCGCACTCATCAACTGACCCAGCTCATCCTTACGCGTCGTGTTGATGGACATGGTGAGGTCGCCTGTCGCGATTTTTTCAGCCATGTTCAATGTGTTGCCCAACGGTGTGGTGATCTGGCGTGAAATGAACCAGGAAATCAGCAGACCAAGCAGCAGCGTAATCAGCGCCGCGATGCTCATTTGCAGCGTGGCATTGTGAATATCAGCCTGTGACGCCGCCAACTGATCGCTAAGCAGGGATTTCACCACGATGTTCAGCTGTTCGGCGACAGCCTGCATTTGCCCCGCCTGCGCCATTTCCTCCTGATAGGCTGGCATATAGGCCAGAACCTGCTCTTCATAGTTGTTCATGATCGTCATAACCGGTGCCAGCGTTTCACGCTGTTCGGCAGACAGACTCTGATACAGGAAGGTCAATGACGTTTGTGCCGCGTTGATGGCATCCGTCAGTTTTTCTTCGGATTCTTTATTGGTAGAAAGTAATAAACCACGAACGTGGTAGCGGACGGCAATCAGTTTTTGGTTCAGGTCGGAAAGTAATAATTGCAGGTTCGTGCTGTTGTTGTCTGTCTTTAATTGATCGTTGAGATCTTGTAGGGGTTTTTCCGTGGTTGAAATATTCCAGCTTTTTCTTACGGCATCCTTTTTGCTCACGGCATTAATATAATTATTTTGTTTTTCCTGATAGCTGGTAATTAATGTGGGGATGCTGGCTATTTTCTTGGCGTCGCTTTCAGGCCAGTGAAATTCTTTTGCTTTTTCAGCGAGTTTACTGACGCTGGCAATATGCTCAATGTTCCTTTTTATATCATCTGGGTTATAAGTGGTGCCGTATAATGCGCGGTAATATTTAGCCTGGTTAATTTCATCATTGATATTGTTGCTTAAATTAACTTTATCAATACTGTCTTTCAGCGAGCTAATATGCATAATGCCCGCACCGGCAATCACCATGGTCATCAGCAGAATCAGGAAAAAGCCTAATCCTAATTTTTTACCGACTTTTAGATTGTCAAAATTCATAGCCATCACATCCCACCACTATATCTTATTGAGTCAAATTCACTATCCTGATGCACACTTGATTAGCGGTGCTAGCATCTCGGATTACCGCTTGCCAAGCCTATTTTTGCAAAACAACATGATAAAAACCCGCAGTAGATATCGGCACTTTACTCTGGAACTTTACGCGCCAGTCAGCGGCGGCCTGTCGGGCAAGAGACAATGATGAACCAAATATTGCCAACGTGCATGCGGTTTGAAGTATGACGGATATAAAAAAACTGGAATAACAGACTGTTATTCCAGTTTTTATTCAAACGCAGAAGGTGCCTGATGAGATCAGGCATCCAACGGTTTTATTTTTTCGCGCTGGCGAAACGAGCTGCTGCTTCGTCCCAGTTCACCACGTTCCAGAATGCTTTCGCGTAATCTGGGCGACGGTTTTGGAATTTCAGGTAGTAAGCGTGTTCCCATACGTCCAGACCGACGATTGGGTAGCCAGAAGTACCAGAAATTGCTTCACCCATCAGCGGGCTGTCTTGGTTTGCAGTAGAGACTACAGCCAGTTTGCCGTCGTCTTTCAGCACCAGCCAGGCCCAGCCAGAACCAAAACGGGTTGCTGCTGCTTGCTCAAATTTCTCTTTAAATGCATCAACGCTGCCGAAATCACGTTCGATGGCGGCTTTCAGGTCGCCAGTCAGCGTCGTGCCTACTTTCAGGCCTTTCCAGAACAGGCTGTGGTTAGCATGGCCACCTGCGTTGTTACGCAGTGCTGCTTTTTTCTCAGCAGGAACTTTATCCAGTTGGGCGATCAGTTCTTCAACAGACAATTTAGCCAGCTCAGGCAGAGATTCCAGCGCGGCATTAGCATTATTGACGTAAGCCTGATGGTGTTTGGAATGGTGAATTTCCATCGTCTCTTTGTCGAAATGCGGTTCCAGTGCGTCATAAGCATAAGGCAGCGATGGCAGTGAATAACTCATGTTTAGCATCTCCATGGTAAAAAAATGTTACGGCACTGTTCTATGAGTACCGCGTAAGCAATACGTTCATTATAGTTAATTAAATGATATTGAAAATGATTATTCTCGTTCTGATGCCATGAACCATATTGTTTTACCTCATGATAACAAACGGTTATGTCATTATTGCATGATGTAAAAACAAATTAATCTATACCCTACCGCCTGTAAACCACGCTAACCCTGACGGCGTCGTTTACTCGCTTAGGCGCTGCGGATGCGTGTAGATCGTCGCGTGTCCTGGTCGACAAAAACCGACCAGCGTCAGGTTGCAGCGCTGGGCGACCTCAACCGCCAGTGACGTTGCTGCCGAGACAGCAAACAGGATTTCCACGCCGCACATGGCGGACTTCTGAACCATTTCATAGCTGGCGCGGCTGGAGACCAGCGCGGCGCCCTGTTGCCACTCTTGTTTTGCTCGAGCACCCAGCAGTTTATCCAGCGCGACATGGCGACCGACGTCTTCGCTCCCCCCGCACAGCGTGCCGTCTGGCGCAACCCAACTTGCGGCATGGGTGCAACCCGTTACCTGACCAATCTTCTGCACATCGCGCAGCCGTACCAGTGCGTTTTCAAGTTTGCTGAGGGAAAAGGTCTGCGTGAAGTGCAGGGGGGACACCGGCTTGCCGATCTCTGCGAGTTGCTCCACGCCACATACGCCACAGCCTGTGCGGCCATCCATTGCCCGGCGTCGTTCTTTTAGCCCGGCAAAGCGTCGGCTGGAAAGCTCAATTTGTACTTCGATGCCGTTACAGGCGGGCAGAACATCAATCCCGTAGATATCTGCTGGTGATTGAATAATGCCTTCAGACAAGGAAAACCCGAGGGCGAACAGTTCCAGTTCTTTCGGCGATGCCATCATGACGACATGCGATATGCCGTTGTAGACCAAGGCAACGGGCACCTCTTCTGCCAGCCAGTCAGGCTGCGGCTGATGCAGCGAGTCAGGATGATAGACCGAATGTTGCGTTGCGCCTTCAAGGGCGGTATCCGCGCGTAAATGAACCCCTTCCACCTGAAATACCTGCATGTTAGTAACCTTGGAAATTAAAAGTATTATACCCGTCATACTTCAAGTTGCATGTGCGTTGGCTGCGTTACTCGACACACTAGCGTGTGTCTCACCCCGTTGGGGCCGCTGCAAGCAGCGTTCAAACCTGCCTCTGGCAGATTTGTCAATCACCCGAATCACTTACTCAAGTAAGCTCATCGGGACTCCTTCGCTTGCCGTGTTACGATGCTCATTGATGAGCATCGCCCTAAAGGGCTAACGCTTCGCGTTATTCAAAACGAATACGTTTTGTCCTGAAACTCGAATTATTTAGGGTATACCTCACCGTGTCTGAAGGGATGCGACTTTTTCTCGCAAGAAACTGTGCGTCAACTCGAAGAGTTGTCTTCTTCTTTGGCCGAATCCTGTCGCTAACCTCATACCCCGTATAGGCTTAATTTAACTGCTTACTGTTTGCCTCTTTTTTCACTGCGGCACGGCCGCTCATCCGGAAATGAAAAGGAGACTGAAATGGCGCACGATAATTTTGAAGGCCGAGCCGCATCTGATGAATACGGCTCTCTCAACCTGAAAAAACGCTATGACAATTTTATCGGCGGAGCCTGGGTTCCACCTGATGCGGGTCAGTATTTTGTCAATTTGACGCCAGTAACGGGTCAGCCGATGTGTGAAGTAGCCAGTTCGTCAACGCGAGATATTGACCATGCGCTGGATGCCGCGCACAAGGCGAAAGCGGAATGGGGTGGCCTGTCGGTGCAGGATCGGGCACTGGTGCTGAACCGTATTGCCGACCGAATGGAACAAAACCTTGAGCTTCTGGCGAAGGTGGAAACCTGGGATAACGGCAAACCGATACGCGAAACCAGCGGAGCGGATGTGCCGCTGGCGATTGATCACTTTCGCTATTTCGCGGCCTGTATCCGGGCGCAGGAAGGGGCGATCAGTGAAATTGACGGCGATACCGTGGCCTACCATTTTCATGAACCTCTCGGCGTTGTCGGGCAAATCATTCCCTGGAATTTCCCGCTGCTGATGGCCTGTTGGAAAATGGCGCCTGCGCTGGCTGCCGGTAACTGTATTGTGCTGAAACCCGCCAAACTGACGCCGATGTCGGTGCTGATTTTGATGGAGCTGATTCAGGATCTGCTACCGCCGGGTGTCATTAATGTCGTTAACGGGTCGGGAAGTGAAATTGGTGAATACCTGGCGACGTCGAAACGCGTTGCGAAAGTTGCTTTCACCGGGTCGACTGAAGTGGGCCAGCAGATCATGAGCTATGCGGCGCAGAATGTGACGCCGGTAACGCTGGAACTGGGCGGTAAATCGCCGAATATCTTCTTTGCTGATGTGATGGATAAAGAAGACAGCTTCTTTGACAAAGTGCTCGAAGGTTTCACGCTGTTTGCCTTCAATCAGGGAGAGGTTTGCACCTGCCCGAGTCGCGCGCTGGTGCAGGAATCGATCTACGATCGCTTTATGGAACGAGCAATCAAGCGCGTTGAGGCTATCCGCATCGGCAATCCGCTGGACAGCAACACCATGATGGGTGCACAGGTGTCAGCAGGCCAGCTCGACACCATCCTTAACTACATTGATATCGGTAAGAAAGAGGGCGCACGGGTGCTCACGGGCGGTCAGCGCAAGGCGATGCCTGGTGGGCTGGCAGAGGGGTACTATCTGGAACCGACGATATTGTTCGGTAAAAACAGTATGCGCGTCTTCCAGGAGGAAATTTTTGGACCAGTATTGGCGGTCACGACCTTCAAAACGATGGATGACGCACTGGAGATAGCCAACGACACGGAATACGGTCTGGGGGCTGGCGTGTGGAGCCGTAACGGTAACATCGCCTACCGAATGGGGCGCGGTATTCAGGCCGGACGCGTCTGGACCAACTGTTATCACGCCTATCCGGCGCATGCGGCGTTCGGGGGTTACAAACAGTCCGGTATCGGGCGTGAAAACCATAAAATGATGCTGGAACATTACCAGCAAACCAAGTGCCTGTTGGTGAGTTACTCTGATAAGCCGATGGGGCTGTTCTAACGGCATACGTCCTTCAAACCCTGCGCGCCTGCCTGTGTAGGTGCGCAGACATAGCGTACATTGATGCGGGTTTCCCGTATGAATCCGTCCTTATCACTCAGATTTGCCCGATTGTTGATAGCTGATCATTGATAGTTGATTGTGCCAGCGCTTAACAACGGCTACGCTGTTTTGAATAGCGCTTTGCTTTCAAGAGGTTGTGCATGACGGATAAGATCGGCTGGATTGATAACCTGCGGGCGCTGGCCTGCATGATGGTCGTTCTGATTCATAGCACCACCTACTATATTACTGCGGGCGGCACGCCGGGCGACGGACACTGGGATGTGGCGAATATTCTGAACTCTGCCTCGCGCGTCTGCGTTCCGCTGTTTTTCATGATCTCGGGTTACTTATTTTTTGGCGAACGCAGCGCGGGGAAAAAGCATTTCCTGCGTATCGGTTTATGCCTGCTTTTTTATAGCACGGTCGCGCTGATCTATATTGCGACGCTCACGCCGATTAATGGCTTGAATTCATTGCACCATGCACTGCAAAAACCGGTCTTTTATCACTTATGGTTTTTCTACGCCATTATCGTGATTTATCTGCTCTCCCCGCTTATTACCATCAAGCCCGTATCGGGCAAATATTTAGCGGTCTTGATTGTCTTATTGGCCGTTGTCGCTAACCCCAATACGGGGCGGGTGGAATTTGAAGGGTTTAAGTTACTGCCTGTGAATCTCTATATTTACGGCGATACGTTTTACTATGTGCTGTATGTCGCGCTAGGGCGTGCGTTGGGGATGTTGGATGTGCCAAAGAAAGTCGCGCTGGCCGCTATCCCATTCTTTATTGCCTGTGTCGCGCTGGTCGCAATGGGGACGAAGCACCACACATTATTGAACGATACGTTTACTCAGACATTTTACATTTACTGTGGCCCGCTGGTGTTTCTGGCTGCAGTCAGCCTTCTCGTGGTGTTTAAACATTACTGTAGCCAGCGGATTTTACCGGGATTTGCCACTATTTCGCGTCATTCTTTGGCGATTTACGGCTTCCACGCGTTGATCATTCATTATCTGCGAACGCATGACGTGGCACTGCCATCCCACCCAGTTCTCGACATTTTGTATGTTTTCGCCATCGCGTTAGGTGCCAGCCTGTTGCTGTCGATGGCGCTACAGAAAATCGATGTGCGGCGCTGGGTGAGCTGACGATTCGGACGAACGGTGTCACATCAGCGGGCTAAGCTGTTGGTAGAGGGCTCTAAATGTGCGTCTCCGCTCGGCATAGTCGGCGTGACGCTGGGGATCCGGTTGATGAACCTGCTCCAGCGGTAACGGCGGCAGCAGGTCTGCCAGTGGCGTATGCGGATGCATGGCGATCTGTGCCAGACGTGCTGCCCCCAGCGCCGGACCAACGTCTCCTCCCGTGCGGTATTCCAGCGTTTGACCGCTGATATCCGCCAGCATTTGTCGCCAGTAGGCGCTGCGAGCACCGCCGCCAATCAGCGTGATGCTATCGGGTTTTAGCCCGGTCATATGCAGTGCGTCCATGCCATCGGCAAGCGCAAACCCCACGCCTTCCAGTACCGCTTTTGCCAGTTCCGGGCGACCGTGTTGATGGGTGAGCCCCCAGAATGCGCCTTTGGCATCGGGATTATTGTGCGGTGTACGTTCGCCGGAGAGATAGGGTAAGAACCACACTGGCGTTATTGTGTCATCGACTGGTGTCGAGGCGACTTCCTGCAACAGCGCGGGTACGCTCTCTGCGTGCGTCAGACGGGCAACCCAGTCGAGGCAGGATGCAGCGCTTAACATCACGGACATCAAGTGCCAGGTATTCGGCAGCGCGTGGCAGAAACTGTGGACGGCATGCTGTGGGTTGCTGAGAAAGCCGTCGCTGACAGCAAAGTAAACGCCGGATGTGCCGAGAGACAGCATTGCCTGTCCAGCTTGATATAGGCCAACGCCAATGGCTCCCGCCGCATTGTCCCCACCGCCAGCAATTACGGGGACGGGTTCCATGCCCCAGCGGCTGGCGATATCAGGCCGCAGATAACCGGTAATCTGATTGCCTTCATACAGTGCGGGCATATGTTCGCGGCTCAGCGCGCAGGCTTCCAGCAGCGTGTCGCTCCAGTCTCGTTTGGCGACATCCAGCCAGAGTGTGCCGGCTGCATCGGACATATCGCTGGCAAACTCTCCCGTCAGACGCCAGCGCAGATAGTCTTTTGGCAGCAGGACTTTGTCGATTTGGCGAAAGATCTCGCTTTCGTTTTCCTGCACCCATTTCAGTTTGGGCGCGGTAAAGCCCGGCATCATCAGGTTACCGGTAATCTGGCGCGATGTTGGCACCTGTTGCTCCAGCGTGCGGCATTGGGCCGCGCTGCGTCCGTCATTCCAGAGGATCGCGGGGCGTAGCACGTTCTGGCGGGCGTCCAGCAAGGTCGCCCCATGCATTTGCCCGGTTAGCCCCAGTGCTTTCACCGCACGAAGGTTGTGCGTCGCTGCTAATGCCTGTAACGCCCGATCGGTTGCCTGCCACCAATCTTCAGGTGCTTGCTCTGACCAGAGCGGATGCGGGCGGGAAATGTTCAATGCGGCGCTATGGCTGGCAACCACCTCGCCTGCTTCATCCAGCAGGATGGCTTTCACACCGGACGTACCCAGATCAATACCGATATACATAGTGGCTCCTGATAAGCCTCTGCGACAGGGGGTAGCCTGCCGCAGTAGATGAACGTATCGTTTTTAACCAAAGAGGTGGCGGTTGACCAGATTTTCCAGCAATTCCTGCTGACCACTCTGGTGCTGTGGTGCCAACTGATGGCTTTCTGCATAGTGGGCAAGTGATTCCAGCGAGGCCTTGCCTTGCAGGATTTGCTGACCCAGTTCTCCGTTCCAGCCTGCATAGCGTTTAGCAACCAGCTGATTGAGTTTATCATCTTCAATCATTCTGGCTGCGGCCTTGAGCGCCAGTGCCATTGTATCCATCGCGCCGATATGCGCGTGGAAAAGGTCATAGCGATCGGTGCTTTGGCGACGAACTTTGGCGTCAAAGTTCAGCCCACCCGTCGTGAAGCCACCCGCCTTGAGAATTTCATACATGATCAGCGTGTTCTCTTCCACGCTGTTAGGGAACTGATCGGTGTCCCAGCCGAGCTGCGGATCGCCGCGGTTCGCATCGACAGATCCGAATACGCCCAGTGCGACAGCGGTGGCGATTTCATGATGGAATGAATGGCCTGCCAGCGTAGCGTGGTTGGCTTCCACGTTGACTTTAATCTCTTTTTCCAGCCCAAACTGTTTCAGGAAACCATAAACGGTGGCGACATCGTAGTCGTACTGGTGCTTGGTTGGCTCCTGTGGCTTCGGCTCGATGAGCAGCGTGCCCTGAAAGCCGATTTTGTGTTTATGTTCGACGACCATCTGCATGAAGCGGCCGATTTGTTCACGCTCCTGACGCAGGTCGGTATTAAGCAGGGTTTCATACCCTTCACGCCCGCCCCACAGCACATAGTTCTCGCCACCCAGTTTTTTGGTCGCGTTCATTGCCGTGAACACCTGCGTAGCCGCCCAGGCAAAGACATCTGGGTCAGGGTTGGTGGCCGCGCCTGCGCCATAGCGAGGATGGGTAAAGCAGTTGGCGGTGCCCCACAGCAGCTTCACGCCGCTATCCTGCTGCTTTTCCGCCAGCACATCGGTGATAACCGCAAAATTATGCAGATACTCTTTCAGTGAGTTTCCTTCCGGTGCGATATCGACGTCATGAAAGCAGTAGTAAGGCACGCTCAGCTTTTGAAAGAATTCGAATGCGATGTCCGCCTTGCGCTTCGCTAGCTCCAGCGCATCGCCTGACTGTTGCCACGGCCGAGCAAAAGAGCCGACGCCGAACATATCCGCGCCGTTCCAGCAGAACGTGTGCCAATACGCGACGGCAAAACGCAAATGGTCCGCCATTCGTTTCCCAAGAATTTCCTGATCGGGATTGTAGTGACGAAAGGCGAAGGGATTGCCGCTTTGGCTACCTTCATAACGGACTTTTTCGATCTGTTCAAAATAGGCTTGCATCGTTAACTCCTTAGAAACCACCCAGACGGAAGAGATGGGAATGGGATTAATTTTCGGAGTGGATGAAGGTTTCCTCAATTACGTTATTTCACACTGAAATTCAGAGAATTATTAAATGTGCGCTGCGTCGCAAAAAATAACGGTATTTACTCTGAATACGCTTCGCAAGGTGTAACAAGGTGAAAATGTGACTCGACAATAAAATATGACCCGTATCAAAAAATGGAAATTAAACCAAAAAACATAATTGGAGGATAAAAATCTGTAATTGATGGAGGGATGTTTAGCGACAATACTCATCTGGCTATTGCTATTGGAGTCTTAGGCCCTGCATCTTAAATAAAAAAAGGTACGCTATGATGAAAGTTAAACATTTTTTACTCTCAGCTTGTGCCGTATTCACTTTAGCTTGTCAGCCCGGATTCGCGAAGGACGTTAAAATAGGCATGGCGATTGACGATCTACGTCTTGAACGCTGGCAGAAAGATCGCGATCTTTTTGTTGAGCAAGCCAAAAAGCAGGGTGCTGATGTGTTTGTTCAATCAGCAAACGGCAATGAGGCCACGCAGATTTCTCAAATAGAAAACATGATCAATCGCGGTGTCGATGTCTTGGTTATTATTCCTTATAACGGTCAAGTGCTTGGCAATGTTATTGCGGAAGCAAAACGTGAAGGAATAAAAGTGCTTGCTTATGACCGCATGATTAATAATGCGGATGTGGATTTTTATATTTCATTTGATAATGAAAAGGTTGGTGAGCTACAGGCGAAATATCTCGTCGATAAAGTGCCCGGCGGAAACTATTTCTTAATGGGCGGCTCACCTGTTGATAATAACGCGAAGCTGTTTCGTCAGGGGCAAATGAAAGTGCTCACGCCGCTGATCGAAAATGGGAAAATAAAAGTGGTCGGCGACCAATGGGTTGATGCCTGGTTACCAGAGAATGCGCTGAAAATTATGGAAAATGCGCTAACGGCGAACAGCAATAAGATTGATGCTGTTGTCGCATCGAACGATGCGACGGCGGGCGGGGCGATTCAGGCGCTTGCCGCACAGGGACTGGCTGGGAAAGTCGCCATTTCCGGTCAGGATGCCGATCTGGCCGCAATCAAACGTATTGTGGCAGGCACGCAAACCATGACGGTCTATAAACCGATCAGCAAGCTGGCCAAAGATGCCGCAGATATCGCTGTGGCGCTGGGTTCCGGCAAAACGCCGGAGTCTAATGCTAAATTAAACAATGGGTTGAAAGATATCCCTTCCTTCTTACTGACGCCGATTCCCGTCGATAAATCCAATATCGATTCCACCGTCATTGCCGATGGCTTCCACAAAAAAGCGGACGTGTATTAACGCACGTCGCAGCCACTAGAGTTCAGGATGCAGGAAAGACGTTCATCGAGCCACGACACGAGGTTGTGGCTCGCCACTGTCGCAGACGAGGTCTGAGATACCTGAATCACGGAGGCCTTGATGCCACATCTGTTGGAAATGAAAAACATCACCAAGGCGTTTGGCGCGGTGAAAGCCGTCGATAATGTCAGCCTGACGCTGGAGGCAGGTCAGGTTTTGTCGCTGTGCGGCGAGAATGGCTCGGGGAAATCTACCTTGATGAAGGTGCTGTGTGCCATCTATCCGCATGGCAGCTATGAGGGGCAGATCGTGTTTTCCGGTGACGAACTGCGCGCCAGCCATATTCGCGATACGGAGCAAAAAGGCATTGCGATTATTCATCAGGAACTGGCGCTGGTGAAAGAGATGACGGTGCTGGAGAACCTCTTTTTGGGTAACGAATGGACGCGTTTTGGCGTAATGGATTACGACAATATGTACCTTCGCTGCCAGCGTATGTTGGAGCAGGTCAAGCTGGCCGTCGATCCGAATACCAAAGTGGGTGAGCTTGGATTAGGCCAGCAACAGCTGGTGGAAATTGCCAAGGCTCTGAACAAGCAGGTGCGTCTGTTGGTGCTGGATGAGCCCACTGCGTCATTGACCGAACGTGAAACCGCAATCCTGCTGGAGATCATCCAGGATCTGCGCGATCACGGTATTGCCTGCATCTATATCTCGCACAAGCTCAACGAAGTTAAAGCCATTTCCGATGTGATTTGCGTGATTCGTGATGGGAAACCTATTGGCACGCGCCCTGCGGTCGAGCTGAGCGAAGACCAGATCATTGCCATGATGGTGGGACGGGAACTGACGGAGCTCTATCCCAATGAACCGCATACCATTGGTGAAGAAGTGCTGCGTGTAGAACACCTTACCGCCTGGCACCCAGTTAATCGCCACATTCGCCGGGTGGATGATGTCTCGTTTGCACTGCATCGAGGTGAGATTCTCGGCATTGCCGGACTGGTGGGGTCAGGGCGTACGGAAACGGTGCAATGCCTGTTTGGTGCCTATCACGGTCGTTGGCAGGGCGACATCTTTATTGACGGCGAGCAGGTGACCATCAGCAATTGCCAGCAGGCGATGGCGCAGGGTATTGCGATGGTGCCGGAGGATCGTAAGAAAGATGGCATTGTCCCGGTGATGAGCGTCGCGCAGAACATGACGCTGGCGGCACTCGATCAATTCACTGGGGCATTTTCCATGCTGGACGATGCGCGTGAACAGGACATCATCCGGCAGTCGCTAGCGAATCTGAAGGTGAAAACCTCCAGCCCGGAACTGGCGATCGCCCGGCTTAGCGGCGGAAACCAGCAAAAAGCGGTGCTGGCGAAATGTCTGCTGTTGAAACCCCGAATTCTGATTCTCGATGAACCCACGCGCGGCATTGATATCGGTGCCAAGTATGAAATCTACAAGCTCATTAATGCGCTGGTAAAACAGCATATTGCCGTCATTGTCATCTCTTCTGAGCTGCCCGAAGTGCTGGGGCTGAGTGATCGGGTGTTGGTGATGCATCAGGGGCGTATCAAAGCAGATTTGATCAATCGTGATTTAACCCAGGAACAGGTTATGGAAGCTGCATTGAGGAGTGAACATCGTGCTGAAAACATCGCAGTCTGAACAACAACATGTCGCTGGCTCTGTCTCGATGCTGCAACGGTTGAAAAGCATCAATCTTCAGGTCTACGTGATGATTGCCGCTATCATCGCCATCATGCTCTTTTTCACCTACATGACCGACGGGGCATATCTCAGCGCGCGTAACCTCTCCAACCTGTTAAGGCAAACGGCGATCACCGGCATTCTGGCGGTCGGTATGGTGTTTGTCATTATATCCGCTGAGATCGATCTGTCGGTTGGTTCGATGATGGGGCTATTGGGCGGCGCAGCGGCGATTTTTGATGTCTGGTTTGGCTGGCCTTTACCGTTGACCATCGTTGTGACACTTGCGCTGGGATTGCTGCTTGGCGCGTGGAATGGCTGGTGGGTCGCCTACCGGAAAGTCCCTTCTTTTATCGTGACGCTGGCGGGGATGCTGGCTTTTCGCGGCATTCTGATCGGCATTACCAATGGGACGACGGTTTCCCCGACGAGTGAAGCGATGTCGCAGATTGGGCAGAGCTATCTGCCTTCCGGCATCGGTTTTATGTTCGGTGCTATCGGGCTGATGGTGTTTATTGCCTGGCAGTGGCGTCGGCGCAGCAGCCGTGCGCGATTAGGGTTACCAATAAACCCACCCGCGGGAGATATTGGCCGCCAAACGGTGACGGCACTGGTGGTGCTGGGGGCGATTTATCTGCTGAATGACTATCGTGGTGTGCCAACGCCGGTTCTGGTACTGACGCTGTTGATGCTGGGCGGTATTTTTCTGGCGACGCGAACCGCATTCGGCCGCCGCATTTATGCCGTGGGCGGGAATATCGATGCTGCTCGCTTATCGGGTGTGAATGTCGAGCGCACCAAAATGGCGGTGTTCGCGATTAATGGTCTGATGGTCGCGGTCGCCGGGTTGATTCTCAGCTCGCGATTGGGGGCGGGTTCGCCATCCGCCGGAAACATTGCCGAATTGGATGCGATTGCCGCCTGCGTGATTGGTGGCACTAGTCTGGCGGGCGGTATCGGCAGCGTGGCGGGCGCGGTGATGGGGGCATTTATCATGGCGTCGCTGGATAACGGAATGAGCATGCTGGATGTGCCGACCTTCTGGCAATACGTCGTCAAAGGCGGAATCCTGCTATTGGCGGTGTGGATGGATACCGCAACAAAGCGGCGCGTATGACGTGATGTGGAGGTTGTGGAGGAAATACGTGGCGGCTCGCAAT
Source organism: Pectobacterium aroidearum (assembly GCF_041228105.1). Lineage (NCBI taxonomy): Bacteria > Pseudomonadati > Pseudomonadota > Gammaproteobacteria > Enterobacterales > Pectobacteriaceae > Pectobacterium > Pectobacterium aroidearum. The sequence continues at coordinate 5,082,356 of NZ_CP166097.1, read as the reverse complement.
AATCAGCAAATTATTTTGGCCTCTGGGGGCGCTGTGCTATTCAAGGAAGAAGACTTTCAAGGAACTTGCGATTAATGAGTGCCGACTGCCATGTTTGAAAAACGCTATCGCATCACGCTGCTGTTCAACGCCAACAAAGTGTATGACCGTCAGGTGGTTGAAGGAGTTGGCGAATATTTACAGGCTTCTCAGTGTGACTGGGACATCTTCATCGAAGAGGACTTCCGTTGCCGCATTGATAACATCAAAGAGTGGCTGGGAGACGGCGTGATTGCCGATTTTGACGATGGTGAGATCAAGCAACTGCTACAGGATGTGAATGTGCCGCTGGTGGGCGTTGGCGGCTCCTACCATCGCCCCGAGGATTACCCGCCTGTGCATTATATCGCGACAGATAATTATGCACTGGTGGAAAGCGCGTTTATGCACCTCAAAGAGAAAGGGCTGAACCGCTTTGCCTTTTATGGCCTGCCAGTATCGGGCGGGAAAGGCTGGGCACAGGAGCGGGAATACGCTTTTCGACAGCTGGTTGCGGCAGAAAAGTATCAAGGTGTGGTGTATCAGGGAATGGAAACGTCGCCGGATAACTGGCAATACGCGCAAAACCGGCTGGCCGACTGGGTGCAGGGGCTTCCGCCGCAGACGGGGATTATCGCGGTGACCGATTCGCGCGCGCGCCACCTGTTGCAGGTCTGCGAACACCTGAATATTGCCGTACCGGAAAAGCTGTGCGTCATCGGGATCGATAACGAAGATCTGATTCGCTACCTGTCACGCGTCGCGCTCTCGTCGGTGGCGCAGGGTACGCGCCAAATGGGATATCGCGCAGCGAAGTTGCTGCATCAGCTGTTGTTGAACCAGACCGATTTGCCGCTGCAACGTATTTTGGTACCGCCAGTTCGGGTGGTGGAACGTCGCTCAACGGATTATCGCTCTGTGCACGATCCTGCTGTTATTCAAGCCATGCACTTTATCCGCTATCACGCCTGTAAAGGGATTAAGGTCGAGCAGGTGCTGGACGCGGTCGGGATTTCCCGATCGAATCTGGAAAAGCGCTTTAAAGATGAAGTCGGCCAGACGATCCACGGTGTGATTCACGCGGAGAAGCTGGATCGGGCGCGCAACTTGCTGATATCGACCTCACTCTCGATTGGGGAGATCTCGCTAATGTGCGGCTACCCTTCGTTGCCCTATTTTTATGCCGTCTTTAAGAAAGGGTATGACATCACGCCGAAGGAGTACCGTGAGCGTTATGGCGAAGGTTATTAAAAGGATTGGCTCAGGAAGGCGCGGCGGTGCGCGCCTTATCATTGGAGTAGTGAGGAGAGTCTGGTGAACGGTTACGCCGGCACGCGCCAGTAATCGTAATCGATATGCTCAACCTGGAAGTTGGCGTTCTCTTTGTCTCCAGTCAGACGGCTGGCGATGGTAAAGGCAAAATCGAATGTCACGCCTAACCCCTTGCCGCTGATCAGATTGCCGTCTTCCACGACTTTCTCGTCAACATAAACGCCATCGGTCACATCCTGCCATAACTTGCCGGAGCAAACGTAGCGACGGCCTTTTAGCAGGTTGTTACCACCCAGTACGCGTGCGGCCGCAGAGCACAATGGGCAAATCAGTTTTCCCGCCTCGTCATGGCGACGGATAAATTCGACAACCATTGGGTTGGCAGCCAGGTTTACCGTTCCCTGTGGGCCGCCGGGAATGACCACGGCATCAAACAGCGTGTCCTGGTTTCTTTCCAGCAGAGAATCGGCAAACATACGAATATTGTGATAACTGTGCAGTTCCAGTCTGTCATAGCATGACAGCATGGTGACTTCTATCTTCATACGGTGCAGTACATCAATCACCATGATCGCTTCTGCTTCTTCAAACCCAGGGGCCAGCAGAACGGCGACTTTCTTAGACATAGCATCTCCAGCAATATGCAAGGGAAGGTGTTAACCGCAAGAGGATAGCAAAGAAATTCCGACAAAATGAAACGATGTTTTATTAATGTCGAGTGGGTCGCGTAAACGATTTTTGCTACTTAGCCTGAAGCGAAGATAGCGCTATACTTGCTAACTTGGTCGTGAATCGGCCACGAATTTTTTTACACGAAAGCATGACTCTTCTCTTCCTGTCCCGCCAAAAAGATGTTTAAATTATCACTCACTTATTTTGCATAAATATGCATTTGTGAGTGTGTCGATTTTGGTTATCGACCGGCCCGTTTGATGTAGGATGTGCACAGGGCCCAAACGCTCATTAATGCATGGCGTAACATAATGGTGTGGGCTGCGAGGCTTCTATCCATAGATCTTTCGAGCAGGGATATATTTATGACAACGATTCTCAAGCATCTTCCGGTTGGTCAGCGTATTGGTATTGCGTTCTCGGGTGGTCTGGATACCAGCGCCGCGCTGCTTTGGATGCGTCAAAAGGGCGCGGTTCCTTATGCGTATACCGCAAATCTGGGGCAGCCAGATGAGGATGACTACGAGGAAATCCCTCGTCGGGCTATGGAATATGGTGCAGAAAATGCCCGCCTTATCGATTGCCGTAAGCAACTGGTTGCTGAAGGTATCGCTGCGATTCAATGTGGCGCATTCCACAACACGACGGCAGGCGTGACCTATTTCAACACTACGCCGCTGGGCCGTGCCGTTACCGGTACGATGCTGGTTGCTGCGATGAAAGAAGATGGCGTGAACATCTGGGGTGACGGCAGCACCTATAAAGGCAACGATATTGAGCGTTTCTATCGCTACGGCCTGCTGACCAATGCTGAACTGAAGATTTATAAACCGTGGCTGGATACCGATTTCATTGATGAACTGGGTGGCCGTCAGGAGATGTCCGAGTTCATGTCGCAGGCAGGGTTCGGCTATAAAATGTCTGCCGAGAAAGCCTATTCTACCGACTCCAACATTCTGGGTGCGACGCACGAAGCGAAGGATCTGGAATTCCTGAATTCCAGCGTCAAAATCGTTAACCCGATTATGGGCGTGAAGTTCTGGGATGAGAATGTCAAAGTTCCGGCAGAAGAAGTAACCATTCGCTTTGAGCGTGGTCATCCGGTCGCGCTGAACGGCAAGACCTTTGCTGATGATGTCGAACTGATGCTGGAAGCGAACCGTATCGGTGGACGCCACGGTCTGGGGATGAGCGATCAGATCGAAAACCGTATCATTGAAGCGAAAAGCCGTGGCATCTATGAAGCCCCGGGAATGGCGCTGTTGCACATTGCCTATGAGCGTCTGGTTACTGGTATCCACAACGAAGACACCATCGAGCAATACCACGCCAATGGTCGTCAACTGGGTCGCTTCCTGTATCAGGGTCGCTGGTTTGATTCTCAGGCGCTGATGCTGCGTGATGCTTCTCAGCGTTGGATCGCCAGCGCCATCACTGGCGAAGTAACGCTGGAACTGCGTCGTGGCAATGATTACTCCATCATGAATACCGTGTCTGACAATCTGACCTACAAACCAGAGCGTCTGACCATGGAGAAAGGCGACTCGGTCTTTTCGCCGGATGACCGTATCGGTCAGCTGACCATGCGCAATCTGGATATCACGGATACGCGTGAAAAACTGTTTAATTATGTTGAAACGGGCTTGCTCTCTTCCTCCGCTAGCACGGGTCTGCCACAGGTAGGCCAACTGCAGGATAAAACAGAGAAGTAACGTGCAGATTGAGTAATATAAGGATCCGGAATCGTCTCGCGTTTCCGGATTTTTTTTATCTGTTTATCATATATTTATGTTTGGTTTTCTCGCGGCGTTTTTTCATGTATGAACTCTTGCTGACAATGCAGGTTGCATCTGTACAACCGCCGTGGAAAGGGACAAAATACCTATAAATAATCAGCCAGGGTAATAGTCTGAAGGCGAAGGATCTATGAGATGGGGTATCGTTTTTGGGGTTATGTATTAACTTTTCAATGGAGGAAAAATGTTAGAGATATTTGATGTAAATCACGCCTTGCTGTCAGAAACGAAATCAGAAGAGCTATTTACCCTCAGAAAAGAGACGTTTAAAGATCGACTGAATTGGGCTGTGAATTGTACTGATGGAATGGAATTCGATCAGTATGATAATAATAATACGACTTATCTTTTTGGCATAAAAGATAACACGGTTATTTGTAGTCTGAGATTTATCGAAACAAAATACCCTAACATGATTACCGGGACATTTTTCCCTTACTTCAAGGAGATCAATATCCCTGAAGGGAATTATCTGGAATCTAGTCGGTTCTTTGTGGATAAATCACGAGCAAAAGATATCCTCGGCAATGAATATCCAATTAGTTCTATGCTGTTTCTTTCAATGATTAATTACTCAAGGGATAAAGGTTATGATGGAATATATACGATAGTGAGTCACCCTATGCTAACGATATTAAAACGTTCTGGCTGGGGAATCCGCGTTGTCGAGCAAGGTTTATCAGAAAAGCAGGAAAGAGTGTATTTAGTTTTCCTTCCCGTTGATGATGAGAATCAGGAAGCATTGGCGCGTCGTATTAACCGCAGTGGAACATTCATGGGCAACGAACTGAAGCAGTGGCCTCTACGAGTGCCTGCCGCTATTGTACAGGCTTAATGAGTTGTAATTCAACGCCGAGCCTGATGGCATGCTTGGCATTCAGGACACCAAGTTTTTTCACAACGTTGCCGATATGAAATTTTACCGTACTGGTTTTTATGCCGAGAATAATCGCAACTTCCAGATAGGTTTTACCCATACTGGCCCAGTAAAGAATTTCATTTTCTCGTTGAGAGAACATTTCTTTATTATTTAATTGTTTCTTACTTTCAATCATCTCTCTGCAAAGAGAGATGATTTTTTCATATGCATCAATTAACAGCATCTGAAAGGTGTCTTTCTTCTCTTCAATGAATTTTTCAACATTATCTGGATATGAACTGTCTACGATAATAGATAACATAGCCAAATTGTCACCATGATCGTGAAGCACAAAAGTATATCCGTTAATAATATTATATTTTTTAGAGAGATCAAATATCTTGGCCAGTTGCAATCGGGTGTTAATAACGAGACTTTTCTCCCAAGAGAAAGGCGATATCTTATTAAATGAAGCAAGAACAACAGGGTCGATATGCTGGTATTTGTTTTCTTTATAGAGGTTAACCCATTCATCGGGATAACTGGAAATGATGATCATTTGAGAAGGGTTCTTCTTATTGAGAACCATAAAAGAGAATTTTATGCCGTCGTAGCGATCCAGGTTTTTGTTGAAATGCTTTTTAATTACCCTGCTTATTATTTCGCTATCGGTGAATAATGGCGACATCTCATGACCTCAGTCTGAAGAATCAACATCCTTGTAATAGAAAAGTATATACCTACACCTGTACCTAAGTCTAATTGTTATGGGTGAGTGAAAAAACGTACAATTATAAGATAAGTCTGCAGACGTAATTAACATAATTCATATGCATTTAAATTCTGTTGATGATTGGCTAACATCAGGGAATGTTAATTCAGTCGACTTCATCAATAACATCATAAAAATCGGCGATTTTTTTTATCTACAGCCGTGACGCTTTACTGAGCTATCTCATGCTCCATCACATTAGAAAGATTAATCTGATTTCTGCACCTGCAACATTTTTCTTCATGTTGTGCTCGCCTTCGCGCTCTCTCATGCTTCGTTGATATTGTTGTATTCCCACAGCCGGTTGAAATGTACATCGTCGAGATTGCGGGTTGAATCCGCATTACCCGAGAAAGGACGCGCAGTGGTTGCGGCCGCTCCCCACGGCTGTTCTCTGTCATAGCTGGCGTCAATCGTGCTGTCGCGAATCACTAACTGGCCATTTGCCGTCTGACCCGGCTGATATCCCGTTTGCCTTGCACCCTGATCCCAGGCGCGGCCTAATCTGGCCTTTCTTACCCCGCTGAAGCCTTCGTCACCCGTAAAGCGGCACTGCGTTGCCAGAAAACCATATTGAACCCACGGCATGCTGTCAGGCGCAAAGACATGGATATCTTTCGCTCCACGGCTGGAAACCGTATGAAAGTGGACATGCTCGAATACTGCGGTTGCCCGCCCAAAAACGTAGTCGACATCCCCCTCGATGTAGCTGTCTTTAATGTAGGCGCGGCTGTAGCGATCCGTGACGTACTCGTTGCGAAGGTTGCTGGTATTGACGAAAAACGTATCCTGACGGCCGATGAGGCGGACCTTTTCAAGCTGCACCTTATCGCCGTCGGTGCGCAGCGCGACGGCCTGATGCGCGCGGCTATCTACCGAATCCAGCAAGGTATTCACCACCGTCAGGTTCTTCATCTGGAAATTGTCGCTTTGCGACCAGACCACGGCGGCACAAATGGTATCAATCGTTGCGTTCTGCTTTGACGCACAGAGATCGTACATATACCAGGCGGGATCGCCGGGCTGATATTCACCGTGAGGATTCACCGCTTCCCGGTAGGTTGTAGGTGAAAACATCGAATCAAGCGCGAGTTGAATCACCACGTCATTCGGTTGTTCTCCCGCTCCAAATAACGTCAGCGGTGGCGCATCGGCGGGGATGTAGACCGTGCCGGTATAGGTGCCTGGTAGCAATTTAATCGTAATGTGCGACTGACCCTGCGGTGCCCGCAACGCGGCGTTTATCGCCTGTTGAACATGAGTGTGTGTTGCGCCATCTATACCGATCTGTGGCCCGACAACCCACGGTGTAGCCAGTTCGACCGCAATGGGCGTGGGAAGCCAGACGTCAGTATCAGTGCGGTGCGGAGTAAAATAGTGCAGTAGCGTGAAGCGACTCGCTTCCTGTTCGGAAAGAATGGGGCGATGAACCGTGCCGGGGTACGTCGTTTTTATCATGATCTTATCCTGCTGACGGCGCTATCGGCGAGAAAAGGGATGTCATCGTTATATGCGCTTTCGTAAGATGATGGAGGTGTCCTTTCTTGCCAGGTCAATCAGTATGTTTGATGCTGTAGCACTGATGCTATAGGTATCCTCTTTATCTCTGGCATTGTTCACAGATTTTGCCAAACAGAATAAAAGTACTTAGTTCTACTGGTAATATGATTACGCTATTTTTGTATTGAAATAATATTTATCTATCAAATAATTACCACGATTTTTTATTAAGCCTGCATGAATCATTTTTCAGGCCGACTGTGTTCAACGGCACAACGCTTATTTCCTGCATATTTTCGTAAGTCACTTATTAATAAGTCTGTTATTACTACGCTAAAGGTGAGCTGCATGGCTGGAGCATATGCACATCTCGCCGTTGTTAATATTGCGAGTGAAATAGAGCGGCTGGAAGAAGCGAAAGCCCCTAAGGGAGATATCCTCGCATTATTGCGAGAGTGATAGCGTATATCGGAAATTTTTTGTTTCAGCATGACTCCAGCCCGGTAGCAGGTCGAATGGCTGGATCTGGATAAATCTGGCCCACATTGCCGAGTATCTGACCACCTTGCTGCGTGCGGGTGAGGTGCCTGGGTGGTCCAGATAACCGTCAGTCAGCTGATTTGTGGTTTAGCCATGGCGTTGCGTTAAGCTCCGATGCAATCCAGTCGCCAAACGCCCGTGTCTTAGCAGGAACTAATCGTGCGGATGGATGCACCAGATAGATCGTCTCGCTGTTCTCCACGGGATGGTCGGGCAGCACTGGCACCAGCCGACCGCTGCACAGTTCCGGGCCAGCCAGCCAGTCGGACACCATCGCAATGCCGACACCGGAAACGGCGGCTTGTACGAGGCTTTGCGCATCGTCCGTGACCAGCGGGCCTGTGATCCGAATCGCTGCCGTTTTGTCACCATCGCGCAGGTGCCAAAGGGGATGCGAGGCCAGACGAGAGAATCCCAGGCAAGCGTGCTGGCCAAGATCGGCAGGCCGGGAAGGCATACCGCGTGCTTGCAAATACGTGGGCGATGCGCAGAGCATACGCCGCGATGGCGCGAGCCGACGTGCTACCAGCCTGCTGTCGGTCAATGTTCCGATGCGGATGGCCACATCGAAAGACTCTGCCACCAAATCGACATAGCGATCCTCAAAAGCGGTTTCCACGACCAGATCAGGATAGGCAGCCAGGAACGCCGGAAGAATCGGTGCGATCCACATTCGGCCAAAGGTCGCAGGCAAGGCGATGCGCAGCGTGCCGCGAACGCTGGCCGCTGCCGCTGTGGTGTCCTGCTCGATCGCCTGCAAAACATTCAAGGCACCACGCATGCGCTGGTGGAAGGCTTCACCCGCTTCCGTCAATGCCAGCCGTCGCGTGGTGCGCTCCATGAGCCGTACTCCCAGACGCTTTTCCAATGCCGTGACGCGCCGCGAGAGAATGGAGCCATCGCGTCCTAACGCCTGACCCGCGGCGGTGAATCCGCCATGCTCGACGGCGGCCAGGAAAGCCGCGATCTGTTCGAATTCGGTGCCGTTCATCTTTGCATTATTTGCATCATTCATTTGCGATAAAGCCATATTATCAATTTCTGATGAATTAATTAACCTATAGAACAATCGTCAAGCCCTCGATTTTATGCGCATCCGGCGCGGACGGAGGGCGCATCGGAGTTGTTATGGAGAAGACACGTTCGGCGGTCGCGGTTGACGACCGATACAAGGTACTTGCGGCGATCTGCGTCTCCGCGATCATCATCCCTTTGGTATTCACTGGCCCGGCGATTTCTACGCCAGCGGTCGGGCGCGACCTGGGCGGAGACCAGTCCACCTTGAGCTGGATCGTCAACGCCTACGCTATCGCATTCGGCGGTTGCGTCATGGCGGCGGGTGCCATCGGTGACCAGATCGGCCGCAAGCGATGCTTCGTCGTGGGACTCTGGATCTTCGTCATCACGTCGTTACTGATCGGCCTGACCCCGAACTTGCTGCTGCTCAACCTGCTGCGCGCCGCCGAAGGTGTCGGCGGTGCTCTGGTGCTGACTTCGGCCACTTCGTTGCTGGCACAGGAGTTCGAGGGCGCAGAACGTACTCAGGCTTTCAGCTTTCTTGGTACCGCATTTGGCGTCGGTCTTGCGTTCGGGCCAATGGCCTCGGGATTCCTGATCGAGCATTTGGGTTGGCGTTCGCTCTACTTCGCCATCGCGTTGATTGCGTTCTTGATCCTGCTCTTGGGGACACGGCGGATCAGAGAGTCCCGTGACCCGGAGGCGCAAGGTATTGACTGGCTGGGCACCGTACTGTTCACGGCCGCGCTGGTGTCGTTGACGTTCGGCATCGTGCGGGGGCCGCAAGATGGCTGGGTGAGCCTGCGCGTGTTGCTGTTGCTGGGTGGTGCTGTCCTGCTGCTTGGTGTCTTCGTCACCGTGGAACTGCGGCGTCCGTGTCCCATGCTGGAGCTGTCCCTTTTCCGCTATCCGCGCTTCATTGGGGTGCAACTGCTGCCAGTGGCAACGGGTTTCAGCTTCATCGCCCTGATCGTTTATGTGCCGATCTGGTTCATCGCCATCCAGGGGCGGGATGCGTTCACGGCTGGTCTGGCGATCCTGCCGCTGACTGCGCCGATGCTGGTGGTGCCGTTGCTGGCCGGACGGATGGCCCAGCGTGTCTCGCCCGGCCTACTGTCGGGGATCGGCTTCCTTCTCTCCGCGCTCGGTGCTTGGCTGTTGATGCGCTTGTCGCCTGATGGAAGCCTATGGTCAATGGCGATTCCCATGCTGCTGGTCGGCATCGGCAATGGTCTGCCGTGGGGGTTGATGGATGCTTTATCGGTGAGCGTGGTTCCCAAGGCACGCGCAGGGATGGCCGCCGGCATCTTCACCACCATGCGCGTAGCAGGAGAAGCTATCGCCATTGCGGCCATCGGTGCCGTATTAGTTGGCTTAACGGCGGCGAATTTACGTACGGCAGCAGAGGTAGGGGCGATTTCGCTACCGGAAGGTGCTACGGCGATTGCCAGCCAGATCGGAGCCAGCGGTGGGCACGGTACTTTTATCGGTAGCGGCGGCGCGATGGACGGGGCTGTCATTGAACTTGCTCATCGCGCTTACACATCAGCTTTCCACAGCATCTTTGGCGTGCTGGCCGTACTCTCGATCCTGACTGCCATAGTCTGCATTGTGACACTACGACAGTCAGCCGATCGGCAAGATACAGACTTGGAGTCTTGAGCTGCTCAGTTCAGGAACCACTCAGCCACCATAGGAAGCCGTTTCATATAGATTTCCGGCCATCAGGCTGTTCTCGTTTATCGCCTGATGCCGGCCCTTCTTTGCCTGCTCGCTGTTTTTACACTTAATTCCCCTGATACCACGTCCAGACCTTGATCAGCAGTGCCGCTGACACACTCCAGCACACGACCGCGGCGAGCAGCGCCTGTGGCAACTTCATCCACGCGGTAAAGTAATAAAGTGAGATGAGATAAACCAGATAAGGAATAACGGACCAAATGCCAAACAGGATGGTGGCGCGTAGCGCCTCCAGCCCGCGCTCGGTGCCAACGATATAATGGGCAATCAGCGCGAATGTGGGAAATAGCGGCACCAACCCGGCAATATAATAGTTTCGACTTTTCGCCAGTACGCTGATGAGCAATACGATCAACGCGCCAATAACCGATTTGATAAACAATGACATAAGTATAACTTCTGGCTTAATTAAGCATCGTGAATGCACAGAGAATAGCGAAAAAGTATCGGGATGGAATAGTGTTACCGCACAGCTTAAGATTTCAATTCGTGGTGATTTCGTTATTCTTAGCAGAAGAATGAATAAATACTACGCACGATAGCCTTATCGTACGCAGGTAAAACGATAATAAATCTGGAAAGGATTGATATTGAAGATGCAACGTCACGCATTCACTAAGGGATTGGTTCCACTAAAGATTATTTCTACCGGCAGTGCGCTTCCTGCGCAGCGGGTGACCTCGGCTGAATTAGATGTGCGGCTCAATAAACCTGCTGGTTATGTCGAAAGCCGTTCCGGTATTCTCTATCGCCACCATGCGGACAATCATGCCAGCCAGGCCGAACTCGGTGTCGCGGCATTAAATGATGCGCTGACGCGGGGCGTTATTTCTCCGGCTTCCATTGACCTGCTGCTGTTTGCTTCTGCGATTCCCATTCAGGCGCTGCCTTATAGCGCCAGCCATGTATTAAAAGCGTCGTCTTTGCCGAAAGGGACAGCCTGTTTTGATATTAACAGCAGCTGCGTCAGCTTTATTTCCGCGCTTCAGGTGGCCGCTGGGCTGTTAAATACCGGCGCTTATCGACGCATTGCCATTGTGTCTACCGAACTTGCGTCGCGCGGTATTGATTGGGATGACGAAGAATCGTCGCTGATTTTTGGTGATGGTGCCGCGTGCGCGATTGTCGAACGCGGTGATGGCCACAGCGGTATTGCTGCATGTCTGCTGGAAACGTATCCGAAGGGCAATGAACTGTGCCAAATCCGCGCAGGCGGCACCTTGCGTAACCCGCGTGCAGGGATGGAATTGCATGACTTTCTGTTCCATATGCAGGGAAAACGGCTGTTCAGGCAGGCTTCTGCACTGATTGAGGGCTATCTGCAACGGCTGCTGGAGGCGAGTGGTTTCACGCTTGAGCAGATGGCGGTGGTGGTTCCGCATCAGGCCAGCCACCTGTCGCTGGAACACATGCGTAAGCGACTGGCGATCCCGACGGAAAGACTGATTGATATTTACCGCTATCACGGTAATCAGGTGGCGGCCTCAATTCCAACGGCGCTGCATCACGCCATCGTGACGCAACGCCTGCCTGAGGGGGAGCCCGCCATGCTGGTCGGCACGGCTGCCGGGTTGACGCTGGGCGGGATGGTTCTGATCCCATGAGAGTCTTCGTCACGGGTGCAACCAGCGGGCTGGGGCGTAACGCGGTGGACTGGCTGCTTCAGGCTGGGCATCAGGTGCTGGCGTGCGGGCGCGATCGCACGGTAGGCAAACAGCTTGAAGCTCAGGGCGCACAGTTCATCGGTATCGATTTGGTGGAAACCTCGGTAGACCTGTTTCGATCGCTGATGGCGGGCTGTGACGTGGTCTGGCACTGTGCCGCGAAATCATCGCCGTGGGGGCAATATCGCGATTTTTATCAGAATAATACCGAGGTGACGGCACGCCTGGCCGACGCCGCTGGGCAGTTGGGTATCCCGCGTTTTGTGCACATCTCCACGCCCGCGATTTACTTCGATTACCAGCACCACTTGAATATTGATGAAAGCTACCGCGCGGCGCGTTTTGCCAATCACTATGCGCAGACCAAATTTCTGGCGGAAGAGCGACTTCAGGCGCTGACGTCACGCTACCCGCAAACCACCTACGTGATTCTGCGCCCGCGCGGTCTGTTTGGTCCGCATGATCGCGTGATTCTGCCGCGAGTGCTGGAGCAGATCGCGGTGGGCGGCGGCGTGTTGCGACTTCCGCGCGGTGGTGAGGCGCTGCTGGATCTCACGTTTGTCGGCAACGTTGTGGAAGCGATGGCGCTTGCCAGCGAGCGAACGGGGTTAGTGTCTGGTTCGGTGTACAACATCACCAATCATGAGCCCGCACGCCTTGTCGATATGCTGGAGCAACTGCTGGCAGGGCAATTGGGGATGCATTATCGCGTCAAAGCGGTGCCGTATCCGTTGTTGCACACGGTGGCAGGTGGTATGGAGCTGCTCTCGTGCTTTAGTCGGAAAGAGCCGCTGCTAACGCGCTACAGTGCGGGAGCGGTGAATTTTGATATGACGCTCAGCGCGAAGAAAGCCAAACAGGAACTGGGGTATCAGCCGCGTTTCTCCCTTCAGCAGGGCATTGAGCTGACCGGCGACTGGTTCAGAGCGCATCTTGCACAGCGGAGCACGGACGGACATGGCTAATATTTCAACGTTTGAAGTCGGGTACTGCCTGCATCCAGGCTGTATGGCGCTGCGTGGCGCGGGGTGGAAGGTATGCCGTTTTCCGGCACGCGTCTGGATGCTGGAGAGTCAGGGTAAGCGCTGGTTGTGGGACACCGGCTATGCGCAGCATTTTACCGATGCCACGCGATCCGGCCTGTTCCAGCTGTACCGCAGAATGACGCCGGTGCATTTTGAGACGAAAGACACGCTGATTCACCAGCTACATGGGCAGGGGATTCAGCCTGCGGACATCGACGGCCTGATTATTTCCCATTTTCATGGCGACCATATTGCAGGGCTGCGGGATTTCCCCGACGTCCCGTTTATCTGTTCGGGACTGGGATGGCAGCAGACGCGGAATCTGCGCGGTTTCGCCGCTCTGAAACGGGCGTTTGTGCCTGCCCTGATCCCTGAGCATTTCGAGCAGGCGCTTCAGTTTGTCGAAAACTTCCCGCTTACCGATCTGCCAGCCGAGCTGGCACCCTTTACGCAAGGTTATGCGCTGCCGGGTAGCGATAAAGAGATCGTGCTGGTGCCACTGCCCGGTCATGCCGCCGGACACCTCGGCGCGTTTGTGCTGACTGAAAATGGCTGGGTGCTGCTGGCAAGCGATGCCGCCTGGTCGCCGCACAGTTATCGCGAAGGCCGCGGGCCGTCGCGTTTGGCGAATCTGGTGATGGACGATCCAAAAGCCTATTACCACACGTTGGATCAGCTACATCAGTTGCACCTGAACGGACAGGTTGAGATTCGACTGTGCCATGAGGGCGACCTATGATTCCGCTGATGACCCTCTGGCACTATTTCCGTGCCAGACGCCTCACCTTTTCTACTCGTCAGGGGCTTGAACACCATCAACAGCGCCAGCTTGCTCGCTTTGCACGGCGGGTGCTGGCGCGTAGTCCCTATTTCCGCCCGTACTGCCAGCTTCCGATTACCTCCTGGCCGATGATGGATAAAGCCGTGATGATGGCCGAATTCGATCGGATGAACACCGCGGGGCTTAAGCGGGATGAACTGCTCGCCTGCGCGCGCCGCAGTGAGGAGGATCGTGACTTCACGCCGAATGTGAACGGGTTCAGCGTCGGGCTGTCGTCCGGCACCTCCGGGCAGCGTGGGCTGTTTGTCGTTAGCCCGCGTGAACAGCAGGTGTGGGCGGGGGGCATGTTGGCGAAAATGCTGCCGGACGGCTTACGTGCTGGCGAGCGGGTAGCGCTGTTCCTGCGGGCGGATAACAATCTGTACCACAGTGTGGATAACCGCTGGCTCAGTCTGTCGTTTTACGATCTGTTTGCGCCGTTTTCCGAACATGTTTCGCGGCTGGAAACGTGGTCGCCGTCGATTATCGTTGCTCCTGCACAGGTGCTGCGCGAGTTGGCGCTGGCGGTGCAGCGCGGTGAACTGCGCCTGTCTGTCAAAAAGGTGATTTCCGTGGCCGAGGTGCTGGAGCCGCAGGATAAACAATTGCTCCAGCAGGTTTTCGGGCAGGTGGGGGAAGTGTATCAGGCGACGGAAGGCTTTCTGGCATCGACCTGTGAACACGGTACGCTGCATCTCAACGAGGAATTTGTGCACATTGAGCCGCAGTGGCTGGATGACGAACGCTTTACGCCCATCATTACCGATTTCACCCGCAGCACGCAGCCGATTGTGCGCTATCGGCTGGACGATGTATTGGTGAAGCAAAAAACACCCTGTGCGTGTGGCCGGGTGACGATGGCGATTGCCCGCATCGAAGGGCGCAGCGATGACTGCCTGCGACTGCCGGATAGTCACGGTGAGCCTCAGACCGTGTTTGCGGATCTCTGTAGCCGGATTATTGCCAATGCGCTGCCGCTACATGCCGACTATCGGCTGGTGCAGCAGGGGGAAACGACGCTGCGTTTGTCCGCCGCGTGCAGCCTACCGGAGCTGGAGGCCTGTCGGGACAGTCTGGCGCAGCAGTTTGCGTTGCAGGGCATTGAGGTGTCGCGTCTGCGGTGGCAGTTAATCGCCGGTGAGATTGCGCCAGCATTGACGCAAAAGCGCAGACGGATTACCCGCCTGAAGGGGGACGTATAATGCGACTTCCTCAAAGCACGATGCTATTACGGCTGAAAGCGCTGCTCTTCGGCTGGGGATCGGTCGGCGTGGTGTATCAACTGAGCGCGCAGTTTCAGGGGCAGGGAACGGTGCTGCCGACGTCATTCATTGATGAATGGATTCCCTTTAGCCCCTCGGCTATCTGGCTGTATCTCTCCTTTTTCATCATCGTGCCGCTGTCTTATTTATCCTGCCCGATAGCACGTCTGGCGGGGTTACGCCGGGCAACGCAGCTCACTGCGTTAATCGCGGGCGCGGTGTACCTGATTTTCCCGACCACGATGGTTTATCCTCAGGCTGTCGGGGACGATTTTTCCACTCGTTTGCTACAGCTTTTGCAGCGTATCGACTCACCGCAGAATTGCCTGCCGTCGCTGCATATTGCGCTAACGGTGCTGGCAGTTTGGGCGATGAGCGATAACCAGCAGAAGGTGAAAACCGGTGTGTATCTGCTGTGGGGGATGGCGATTGCCTTTTCCATCCTGCAACTACGTCGGCATCTGTTCATCGATCTGGTGACCGGGGCGATGTTGGCGGGCATGACCGGATGGATTTTTCTGCGTAGCCGGGAGACGGTGACGGCAGTTTCCCCACGAGCCCCGCTGCCTAACGATAAGCGCCATCAGGAATGAAATCATGATCGATTTGGCATTACCCATTGTCTTCATGCTGGTTGTAGTGATTGGTGAAGCGCTGGTTCTACAGTGGATGCGGCGTGAGACGGTGAACTGGCATGACGTGGTGTTCAACCTGAACTCAGGGCATATCATGCTGTGGCTGTTTCGCAGCGTGGAGATTTTTTGCTATGGCTATGTCGCGGCGCATTTCAGTTTGGGCTGGGTGGAAACCTGGCCACCGGTACTGATGTGGTTGTTCGCGCTACTCGCCTGGGATTTCGGCTTTTATTGGCTACATCGCCTGCACCATACCTTTGGCGTGCTGTGGGCGGTACATGTGGTGCACCATCAGGGCGAACATTTCAATCTGTCGCTGGGCGTGCGTAACTCCTGGTATTCCTCGCTGACCTCGATTCCGTTCTTCCTGATTCTGGCGCTACTTGGTGTGCCGCTGTACGTGTTTATCACCGTCTCCATCCTGCATTACAGCGTTCAGCTCTTCAACCATAACGCCATGACGCCCAAACTGGGCTGGCTGGAAAAGGTGCTGGTGACGCCAGCACACCATCGCGTCCACCACGTGAACGATCGCGCTTATGCCGATAAGAACTTCGGCGGCACCTTTATTTTTTGGGACAAGCTGTTCGGCAGCTTTTGCCCACAGTTGCCCGACACGCCTTTTCGCTATGGCGCAGGCAAAGACAGGCCATCAAACAATCCGTTTTGGGCCAGTAACCTGCCTTTTATGCAGTACCTGAAGCTGTCGGTGCGCCGTACGCGTCGGGCAACGTTTCACTGTACGCCAGTGGCGTTGCTTACCGGTGCGATGCTGCTGTTTGCGCTGGTCGTCGGTTATGTCTATCTGTATGGCTACGGTTATGAGTCCGCTAATCTGCCGCAGGTGGCGCTTTTCCTGCTGCTGGTGAGCGGGGCGGTCGCGTTGGGCGGAATTTCCGAAGGGCGGCGCTGGGGCATTTACGTTTGGTTATTCGTGGTGTTGCTATTCCCTGCGGTGTTTCTTGTCTATCTGGGCTGGGAAGCGCTTTACTGGAAGATCGCCATGTTGGCACTGGCGCTGCACGGGCTGGCGATGGTGTTCGGCTGGGGTCGACATCCTCTGACTGGAGAGCATGACAATGGCTAATGACCTTCCCGCCAGACCGTATCCGGCGCAGGGTGAACAGGCCTTTCATCGGGCGTTACAGCGCGAAACGTCGGCCTACCTGCGTGCTAATCACGATCATCGCTTTGCCGATAGCGGTCAGTTCGTGAAGGCCGGATTACTCTTTTTAGGCTGCATCGCCTGTTATTCCCTGAGCTTGATACAGCAGACGGCATGGGCATTCTTCCTGAGCTATTTTTCTTTCATCATGCTGTCGATGGTATTGAATATCATCGTGAATCATGACGCCTCCCATAATACGTTTTTCCGTAATCGAACGCTCAATCGCATCGTCGGGCGGATCGTGACGCTGCCGTTAGGCATCGATCCTGACTACTGGCGGTTGCGTCATGTGGACTTCCACCATATTTACCCGAATGTGGAGCATTACGATCTGGATACGGAAGAGAATGGGATTTTTCGTCAAACGCCTTTCCAGCGCCACCGTGCCTACATGCGCTATCAGCACCTTTACTGGCCGCTGGTGGCCTCCCTGTCGCTCCCCTATATCGCCTGGGTTTTTGACTGGGCCGATCGGTTGGGTAAAACCCCCGTTAACGCTCGTTCCGTGCAGTCAGGCTACCGTGGGTGGATGATTTTTATCGGCAGTAAAATCGGTCATATCGTGCTGCTACTGGTGATTCCTATCGTGGTGGGAGCTGCACAGGGCATTAGCCCAGGCATCGTGCTGTTAAGTTATTTGCTGGGCCAGATGTTGGCCTCACTGCTGGTGGTCTTTTTACTGCTGGGGTCGCACTGGGCGGAAACGGAATTTTATGCCGTGACCGATACGGAGGCCATGCCCCTGGGCTGGTATCAGCACAACTTTGCAACCGCCTGCGACTGGCTACCGACGCCGCGCTGGCTTGCGCACTGGACGGGAGGGCTGCACTTACACCTGACGCATCATCTTTTTCCGGGGTGGCACCATCGTCATTACCCTGCGCTCGCCGCTATTTTACGGCGCCTTGCCGCCGAGCATGGTATGGACTATCGCTGCATTACCTACCGCGAGCTATTGGCAAGCCAGCGTCGGTTTTTAAAATCGATGGGGGAAGGTTGCGATCAACGCACAGCGCAACGTGCCGAGGAAGAGGGAAGGGAGGAAGGATGATGCCCGCACCGCTGAAGCCGCTCCGCTATGAACAAGGTCGCGATCTGGCGTTACATCGAGCGCTGATGAAGGCGGCGAATGACTATCTGGCAGAAACGGGCGATCACCGTTTTGCCAACGCCGGATTTATCGGCAAGATGCTGTTTCTGGTGGCGCTGTGTCTGACGTTTTATGGCTTCAGCCTCCGGCAGATGACGCTATGGGGTTTTGCCGGCTGCTATTTTGGCTTTATTTTTACCGCTATGTTTCTGGCGGTGAACGTGGTGCATGACGCCTCGCATAACGTCTTTTTCCGGCAGCCGTGGGCGAATCGCCTGCTCAATATCGTAGTGAGTATTCCGCTCGGTATGGATTCCGACTGCTGGCGAGTGAGGCATGTGATTTTCCATCATGCACACGTGAATGTGCAGTACTACGACCTCGATATCGAAGAGAACGGTGTCTTGCGTCAATCGCCCTACCATCGGTTTCGCTTTTTTATGCGCGCCCAGCGCTATTACTGGCCGCTGGTGGCATCACTGACCTTCCCCTGCATCATCTGGTTTTTTGACTGGATCGATCGCGCGGGGAAAACGCAGGTAACGCGCAATATGACGCTTCAGGGTGTGAAGGGCTGGGGCATTTTCCTGCTTTCAAAAGCACTGCATGCCCTGCTGGCGCTGGCGATCCCTTACTGGCTGTTGTCGCCGACCATCATTAGCGTCGGCTCGCTGCTGCTGGTGTATCTGCTGAGCCAGATGCTGTCGTCGCTGATTTTTGTTGTCCTGATTCTGGGGTCGCACTGGGCAAAAGGAACGTTCTATCAGGCACCGGAAGATGGGTTATTCCGACATGGTCGCTATCAGCACACCTTTTCTACCACGGTGGATTGGTCTACCCGTCCCGCCTGGCTTGGTTATTGGCTAGGGCAGCTCAATATGCACCTGACCCACCATATTTTCCCCAACTGGAATCATCGGCACTATCCTGCGCTATCCAAAATTATTGCGGACGTCGCCCCGCGTTATGGCATTGATTATCAATGCATTACGTTGAAGGTGATTTTGGTTGAGCAGCAGCGGTTTCTTAAAAAGATGGGAAAGGGCAGCGAAAAATAACCATTACCCATTTTATCAGCTAGTTAGGTTTTTTATTTTTCAGGGAGCGATACGTTATGCGTTATTTATCTCTGGCCGTTTCATCCCTGCTGTGTCTTTTCACCTCATCCGTCTGGGCGATGGATTGCAGCAAGGCCAGTACAGACAGCGAGAAAATGATTTGCGCCAGCAGCCGCTTACAGCAGCTTGATACCGTCTTGAACAAGGCCTATCAGGGTTACGTGAAACAAGCAGACAAAGCGCAGGCGCGTCAGGAGCAGCGCGCCTGGTTGGCCGAACGTGACCGCTGTCAGGATGACGTTTGTCTGGGGAATGAGATGGTTTCCCGTATTCAGGCGCTGTCCGGTAGTGAAAATATCTCCCTGATTACGCAGGCATCAGACCAGTGGGACTTTGTGCTCAGTGTGGCGACGTGCGATCTCGACTCTTCTTACTCAACTTGTGAAGGCCCCGGCACGCTGGATATCTTTAAGAAAGGACGCGGCGACCTGTTCCAGCGTATCACGATGGAAAATATGTTCATCGAACTGAACAATAAAGGCGAAGTGACGGCGAATCTGATCGAGGTTTATGGTGAGAACAACAGTGGGCTGGTGATTGATGACGCTAACTTCGATCACCACGCGGATATTATGCTGCGCAATGGCAATAGCGGCGCTTACGGCGGGCCGTCTTACGATGTGTTCCTGTTCGATGTGGAAAAGCAGCAGTTTACCCAGAATGCGCCGCTGACCGAATTAGCCAGCTCCAACCTCGGCCTGTTCGAGATCGATGAAAAAAGTAAGACCATCACCACGTTTACCAAAAGCGGCTGCTGCTGGCACCAATGGTCGACCTACCAGATCGCTAACAATAACCCCGTCCTGATTGCCGAAACCACGGAAGCCTACTCCGAAGAGAAACAGGCGATGGTGGCCACCACTCGCGAACTGGTGGGCGGCACGTGGAAGGAGAGGGAAGAGATCGTTAAAACCGACGAACCCTAAGGTTTTCCTGCTTGAGAGACGGCGCCGTCGTTGAATGCGGCGCCTGTCACTGCTTCGCCTATTCCCCCATTGTCGTTATTCCCCAGCGTTCTCCGAGACTTTACAAAAGTGTTACGTCAGGCGTGCTCAGCATGGCTTTTTTGCCACTTGCTAGACTGAGATGGCAGCCATGAAAAGGTAAATGCCGCGCAAATCGCGCAGCATGGCAAAACTTCACAAAAAAAACGTGTTTTTTTAACAACTCGTTTATGCGTTGTATTCCCTTACCCTACTTTGGAGACGCCTGACATGAGCACCACCCAGAAACGTATGTACATCAACGGTGAGTTTGTTGAAAACAGCAGCGGGAAGTGGATTGATGTGGTGAATCCGGCCACAGAGCAGGTCATTTCGCAGATCCCGGAAGGCTCTGCTGACGATGCGAAGAGAGCGATAGACGCGGCAGAGGCCGCACAGCCGGGCTGGGAAGCGCTGCCTGCGGTTGAACGCGGCGTCTGGCTGCATAAGATCGCCGACGGTATCCGCGAGCGCGAAGCCGAACTGACCGATACCATCATTGCAGAAGGCGGTAAAACGCACGGTCTGGCGCAGACGGAAGTGCTGTTCACCGCTGACTACCTCGACTACATGGCGGAGTGGGCGCGCCGTTATGAAGGTGAAATTATTCAGAGTGACCGGCCGAACGAAAACATCTTCGTTTTCCGCAAAGCGATTGGCGTCACGACCGGTATTCTGCCGTGGAACTTCCCCTTCTTCCTGATTGCGCGTAAAGCGGCGCCTGCGCTGATCACCGGCAATACCATCGTCATCAAACCGAGCGAAATTACACCGAATAATGCAGTGATTTTCGCCGAAATCATTCACAAGATTGGTCTGCCGAAAGGCGTCATCAATTTCGTGACCGGCTACGGCCCGACGGTCGGGCAAGAGCTGGCCGCTAACCCGAAAGTCGGCATGGTTAGCCTGACTGGCAGCGTGGCGGCGGGGATTGCGACCATGACGGCGGCGGCGCAGAACGTCACCAAGGTGTCGCTGGAACTGGGCGGTAAAGCGCCAGCTATCGTGATGGACGATGCCGATCTCGATCTGGCCGTGAAAGCGATTGTCAGTTCCCGCGTCATCAATAGCGGGCAGGTGTGTAACTGCGCCGAGCGCGTTTACGTACAGAAAGGCATTTACGACGAATTTATCGCGCGTATTAAAGCTGCGATGGAGCAGGTGACTTTCGGCAACACGGCGGAGAAAAAAGCGCTGGATATGGGGCCACTGATCAGCGCGGCGGCGTTACAGCGTGTGGAAGACAAAGTCGCAAAAGCGGTATCGCAGGGCGCGAAAGTGTTGCTTGGTGGCAAGCGAGAAAGCGGTACGGGCTATTTCTACCCGCCCACGCTGCTGGTGGACGTGAAACAGGAGATGCCGATCATGCACGAAGAGGTGTTTGGTCCGGTGCTGCCCGTCGCCACCTTCGACACGCTGGAAGAGGCGATTAAAATGGCAAACGACAGCGAATACGGCCTGACGTCATCGATCTATACTCAAAACATCAACACCGCGATGAAAGCGCTGAAAGGGCTGAAGTTCGGCGAAACCTACATCAACCGTGAGAACTTCGAGGCGATGCAGGGATTCCATGCGGGCTGGCGTAAATCCGGTGTAGGTGGCGCGGACGGCAAACATGGCTTGCAGGAATACCTGCAAACGCATGTCGCGTACCTTCAATTTCACTAACAGGTAATTTCACCAAAGGTAATGCCGATCGTTTAAGCATCGAGATACACGGGGCGACCACTGGGGTGAGGTGTCCCTGCGGGAACCTCCCCCTGTGTTTCCCCTAAAAACGGGCTTACGTGAACAGCATAATTTCACTAAAAGCAGCTCCAGTAACGGTCATTACTGACCGCAAGAATGACACCAACAAGAAGAAGGATGGGAAAGGACGATGATCATCTCTGCTTCAACGGACTACCGGGCGGCGGCGCAGCGTAAGCTGCCGCCATTTCTTTTCCACTACGTCGATGGCGGTGCGTATGGCGAGCACACGCTCAGGCGTAATACCGCCGATCTGGCGGATATCGCGCTGCGTCAGCGTATCCTGAAAAATGTCTCCGACCTTAGCCTGGAAACACAGCTGTTTGGCGAAAAACTGGCGATGCCGGTGGTGTTGGCGCCCGTTGGCCTGACTGGAATGTACGCCCGACGCGGCGAGGTGCAGGCCGCCCGTGCGGCGGCGCAGAAGGGCATACCCTTTACGCTGTCTACCGTCTCTGTCTGCCCGATTGAGGAGGTGGCACCGACTATCGAGCGGCCGCTGTGGTTCCAGCTCTATGTGTTAAAAGATCGCGGTTTTATGCGCAACGTGCTGGAGCGCGCGCAGGCCGCCGGGGTCAAGACGCTGGTATTTACCGTGGATATGCCGACGCCGGGCGCGCGCTATCGCGATGCGCACTCTGGCATGAGCGGCCCGAATGCGGCGATACGCCGTGTTTTGCAGGCGATGGTGCATCCACAGTGGGCATGGGATGTTGGCCTGAACGGTAAACCGCACGATCTGGGCAACGTTTCCGCCTATCGCGGCACGCCGACGACGCTGGAAAACTATATCGGCTGGCTGGCGGAGAATTTCGATTCCTCTATTTCCTGGCAGGATTTGGCGTGGATCCGCGAGATGTGGAAAGGGCCGATGATCATCAAAGGCATTCTTGACCCGGAAGATGCCAAAGAAGCCGTGAAATTCGGTGCAGACGGCATCGTGGTCTCTAACCACGGCGGTCGCCAGTTGGACGGCGTGCTATCGACGGCACATGCGCTGCCAGCCATCGCCGATGCGGTGAAAGGCGATATCACCATTCTGGCGGATTCCGGTATTCGTACTGGTCTGGACGTGGTGCGCATGATTGCGCTGGGGGCGGATAGCGTGATGCTCGGGCGCGCGTTTGTCTACGCGTTAGCGGCGGCGGGCGAAGCGGGCGTGGTTAACCTGCTGAACCTGATCGAAAAAGAGATGCGTGTGGCGATGACGCTCACGGGTGCTAAGTCGATTGCTGATATCACCACCGATTCGCTGGTGCAGGCGACTCAGCGGCGTTTGGATGGCCTGTAAGCCCCCATCAAGCGGCGAGACGCTTCCTCTCGCCGCGTTTCCCGATGGCTTTTGAATCGTCCCCTGAACGTTGATACCCTTTACACGATAAGGCCGTGTTGGGAGAGCAGTGAATGGGTGGACGGACAATTACCGTAGTGGATTACGATCCACAGTGGGCGACAAATTATGCAACGGCGGCAAGGGAACTCACGCAGGCGCTCGGCGAAGTTGTGGTAAATGTGCATCACATCGGCAGCACGGCCGTGCTGGGGCTATCCGCTAAGCCGTTGATTGATATGCTGCTGGAAGTGGTTTCGTTATCCGCTTTGGACAGCTTCGATCATGTCATGGTCGATCTGGGCTATCGTCCTCGTGGCGAAAACGGAATAGCGGGACGTCGTTACTACACCAAAGGTGGCGATGTGCGCACGCACCATCTTCACGCTTTTGTTGTGGGTGATGGGCATATTCAGCGGCACCTGGCTTTCCGGGATTATCTGCGGGCAAACCCAGCCGTATGTGCCGAGTACACGGCAATAAAACGCGCCGCTGCACTGGCGTGCGACGATGATGCTGCCGTGTATAGCCAGTTAAAAAATGACTTTATTGCCACTCATGAGGCGCTCGCCTAGCCGTTTCCTCAGCACTATGCGCTCTTTCCGGTATTGCAAACGCCCCACTTCGTTCTATATTTCGAGAGCAGATTGAATGAAGGGGAAATCGTTGTGAATATTAAAGGGCTTACGAAGGGATTCTTCATCCTTATCTTATTTGTCGTCACGCTGGCGTTTTTTGACATACTGGCACCGTATTATTCCGCCATCTTGTGGGCGGCGGTGTTGGCCGTCATCTTCCATCCGCTGAAAAGCAAAATTCGGCAAAAACTGAATGATCGCAACGGTGTTGCCTCGCTGCTGACGGTGCTGATCATCTTCCTGATCGTCTTCATTCCATTGGGGGTCATTGTCTCCTCGCTGGTGGTTGAGATTAACGGGGTTTATACCCGATTGCAGGACAGCAATACGCAATTCCCGGTGGTGCTGGCGGAGCTGCTTCAACATCTGCCGAAGTGGGCGCGGCATTTCCTGGCGGAGCACAATCTGGATAACGCCGCCAAAATACAGCAAGAGCTGTCTCAGGTCGCGCTGAAAGGCGGGCAATATCTGGCGGGCAGCGTGTTACTGATCGGCAAAGGCACCTTCACCTTCTTCATTGGTTTCGGGGTGATGCTCTACCTGCTGTTCTTCCTCCTGAAAGACGGTTCCTATCTGGTAAACCTGATTCTGGAATCGCTGCCGCTTTCCACCCATGTGAAGCACCACCTGCTGGTGAAGTTTGCCGCGGTATCCCGGGCGACCGTAAAGGGCACCGCCGTGGTGGCGATTGTGCAGGGGACGCTGGGCGGCATTGCATTCTCCATCGCAGGGATAGAAGGTAGCCTGCTGTGGGGCTCGCTGATGGCGTTCCTGTCGCTGATTCCTGCCGTGGGCTCGGCGATTATCTGGGTGCCTGCTGCGGTCTTCCTGTTCGCCACGGATATGCTCTGGCAGGCGATCTTCATTGTCGCGTTCTTCGTGCTGGTGATTGGGCTGGTGGATAACATTCTGCGTCCGCTTCTGGTGGGGAAAGACACCAAAATGCCGGATTACCTGATTCTGATCGCCACGCTGGGCGGCATGGAAATCTACGGGATTAACGGTTTTGTGATTGGTCCGCTGATTGCTGCGCTGTTCATCGCCTGCTGGAACATCCTGTCCGGGCGTGACAATCAGGAAAATATTGAAGGTATCGACGAAGATTTTATCGAGGAAGGCCGTCTTTACGCGAGTACGATCACTCCCGAAGAGGCCGATGCCGCGGTGAACCAAACGGCAGATGATCGGGCTGTAGAATCTCAGAGTGTGGAGAATAAGAAGGCTGAGTGAGTCGCCTGCGCTAAGTCCAAATCTCTTGCCCTTCGGGCGTGATCCACACCACGCCTGCGGGGGCTTTGGCTAAGAACCACAGGCCAAATTCGTCTTTTGTCCCCTCTTCAGCACGCGTCAGAGGCTCAGATTTCAGCGCGTGGGGTCATACGCCTTTGCCTCGACGTCCCACGGTATGCTGTGGTCGTCGACCGCGACGTACCATTCACAGTGTGTCAGGGCGAGGCGTATTTCGGATAAACACTGGCACCAGTGCTGCACGCCAACCCAGGTGGCTTCCTCGTCATTATTGGGAAGTGTGGTTGAGCCAGAAAACACGATCCCTTTTCTGAATACGTTACCGGTTTTCACGTTGAGGGCGAAATCAAAGGATTCCCAATTCAGGCCCTCGCCAGTCGTCAGGTATTTCTCAATTTTTTCGTCAACGGAATGGCGTCGGATAATCTCCTTTACGGCAGAGATCTCTTGTGGGCTCAGGGATTTTTTGCGTCGCGCGGTGTAATAGAGCGAAATTGCCATGTTGCCTCGTTTATTAATAGTGTTTAAGGTGAGGTAATCCAGAATCAATTTTCGAATAAAAAACGACGTAAAATAATCAGGATGTTCTGATTTTATAAAGGTAAGGGATGGTTATGTTTGGGAAAATGCTTCTGATTGGAATGGGCGCGGTATTACTTAGCGGATGTTCGGTCGCAACCTATAGCCATAAGCTGGAAGATTATCAGGGTGCTGATCGTGTGGGTATCACGTTCGATAATCGCAATCTCGACTATATTCGCGTTTATCCGACGACTGACAGATGTATTAATATTGATGCACCAGAAAATGGCTATACCAATAATGCATTTGGGTTCCAAACTAAACTCAATAATAAAGAACTCGGCTTCCCAGCTATTCCAGAAACACCAACGATGATTCGTGAATTTTGGGTCAGCGCGCAACACAATATTGCAGTCAGAATGATTGCTGCGAATGGTGGATTTAGTTCCGTGACCTTTAAGCCCGTGGTGGGGAATTACTATTATGTTACTGGTAAATTTGTTGATACTTATTCGCCACGCCGCATTGAAGTCTACGAAGTGTTCAAGACGGAAAAAGGTTACTACGACCGTCGCCCCGTCAAAGATTTGATGCTGAAAAACTGCGGTGGATTTGATTCCAGAGTGCATAAGTTTTAATGCTGCTACTCGGCCAGACGCGATCTGTCTGGCCGCCTTCACTATGTTTAGGTGAGCTGTTTCCCGGAAAACGTGCCGGCATACCAGGCATCCATCACCGACAGCAGGTTTTTCACTTCTTCGACGGTCAGGCCATAAGAATTCGCGTTTTCATGCGGTTTAACGACGAGCAGCGGAACATCGGCACGCGTGTGCAGGTAATCGAACTGATATTCCACCTCTGTGTTGTAAAACAGACTTCCGCCAACGTTTCCGGCCTTACGTAATTGCTTGATCTGTTTATCTTGCGCATTCGGATCTTCTGCCCAAATCAGGAAATCACGCAGCGGCTGCGTCTGGCGTGCAAAATCATCACGCGTGAAGCCGAAATAGGCATAACGCTTTCCTACCACTAACGCAATTTTGCTCTTATCGTCAGTAATCCTGACATTAAAAGATCGCTTATCCACTGTGCAGTCACGAAACTGCGGTTTGTAATCACAGGCAGAAAGATTCTCTGCTTCATAAACTTCATAAAGACGCATCGTGGCGTATTTATCGAAGGTGGTGAGCGCCTTGCAGCCGGTTAACACAAGAAGAATAACGGGGAGGACGAGGTAACGCATGGCGGTTGTTTTTCCCTGTTTTGTTGCGGGTGAAGATATTCCTGAGATGGCATTAAGTGGTGACGGTGGTGTCGATAAATGCCATATGGCCTAGGGATAGGTAGTCAAAAGCACTATGCTTTAGAGCTTATTTGATTAAATAAAACTCTAGCTAATAATATATCTGTCATGGGTTGCCGATATGCAATTTATGATGCTTTCGTAAAAATATCACCTTAATTTATAAAGATTCTCTATCAATCGAAGACAGGAGTAAATCATTATGAATACCTCTAAAGTTGTTCGAACATTATTAGTTTCCTCTATTTTTATTTTTACCTCTACTGTTGCGCATGCGGGCTATCTGGATTTTTCATCAAACTGGAATGCAGTAAGCACTGTAGACATGAGTAAGCGCTCAGCTGAAAACGTTGTTAAACAATGTCCTACGGTCAGTGCTTATGCCAACATGGCAGGATCGACAACGGGTGCGATGGTCGTTGCTGGTCCCCATACTACGGCAACTGATAAAAATATGCATTTAACGGTAAGATTGTATAAAAATAATAAACATGAGAAGTCATGTCATGTTTATATTAATACTAAGCAGCAATACACTAGCTGTAATTGTGAATACACATCCTGATTTTATTTTGATTAAATTCTAAGACCCATCCTTTTCATTTTAAGGAAATATAAATTCAATCAACGCCATTGTATTGATATCTTGGATATGGATGGGTCACTAATATAGTTACTATTTTTATTCCAGATTTTATATTAAATGCCAAGAATAAATAGAAATCCTGATGCTTTTGTCAGAGAAGGTATGCTGAGTTTTCTGCTTATTCCCCACTGTTGCCATATCGAAAAATCAGTGATTATTTGATATGTAAAAGTCGGTTGAATAACGTTTTTGTATCACAGCTAGATGATTAATAATGTTGGAAGAATAGAACGAATTTACGTAAGTGAGAAAATCATGACAAAGATAGACTGATAAAATTATTAAAAAACGTCAGGAAGGTCGGCTGTCGATTATAATAGTATTTGTTGTAAAGGGTATCCTTTAAGCGATATTTCATGATTCATGAAATTACACGAAAACATTGGGTTTTTTATTTTAAATACTCACCTTAGGGCGTATTATATCCATGCAGTTGATACTACGGTTTTGTGCCGTAGAGTGGGATTTTTTGTATGGAGGCATAATGTCCAACCTTATTTATCTTAGCGTTACCGGGGAAAAGCAGGGACTGATATCAGCAGGTTGTTCGTCGCTGGATTCTATTGGAAACAAGTATCAATCCGCACATGAGAATGAAATTTTTGTTTATGAGTTGGTGAATAACATTAGTCGGGAAGAAAATATTTCTCTTCTTCCTGTAGAAATCAGAAAACCAATTGATAAAGCCACACCACTTTTCGCTCAGGCAATTAATGATAAGGAAAAACTGGAGTGCGTTTTTTCTTTCTATAGAACGGCTCAATCTGGTGGGAATGAACTTTATTTTAAGATGAAGCTTCGGGATGCGCTTATCAGCAATATCCGTTTTTTCTATCCTAACTCACTGACACATAATGAAGTTCAGCCACAGGAAAGCGTATCATTCAAATTTGCTTCTATTGAATGGGAACATGTTATTGCAAGAACAAGTGCATACATGCTTTGGCAGAATGTAGCCTACTGATAATATTAAAGGCCGATTTACTTTCGGCCTGATTTTTTTGAAAAGAATTTTACGTCAACATAAACAATAATGACAATAGAAAGAATAGTCAGTTTTCCCCAATGCTCAGGGATGAATTCGTAGAATAAAACACCTAAACCAATCATTAGCGCCATCGTGGTATATGTGTTAATAAACTCTTTAGCTGCATAAGAAAATATTTTCTTTAAGCTCATTTTTTTAGAATTCCATTTATTGCTTCTGTGATATCGATTTTGTCATAGGGATTTCTTGGCACGTAGGGGGACAGGCGTTCTTCAAATACGAAGTACAACATTTCAACCTGCATAGCATAGAGAGACCAATATAGCTCTGGGCATACATTATGTAGGTGTCGTGCAGACATCGCGGCTTTCTGAACCTTGCCATGAAAAGTGAGAGCACTTAATCCTATTAGTGAGTATTTATTAATCGATCGGCGAATCGATAGTGAAAAATTTAGCGAAGATGCAATATGTTTTGCAAGCAGATAAGCAACTGACATTTTTATTGCTCTATTTGTAGTCATGTCTGAAGCAATTGATATACCTAATATAGCTTTAGCTATTAATTTTTGCTCTCTTTCCTCAGTATCTTTTAATAAAATTTTTATATAAGCAACTAGAATATCAAGTATTACATCTCTTCTTTTGTATATTTGCTTTATGGCAAGGTACATCCTTCCATTTTCAGATTTCAATTGCTGACAATCGTCATTGTATTTCTCTATAAAACAAGATGAATACCATGTCACTCTTTCTATTCCACTATACAAATCAGAAGCAATGCTTACGGTGTTTTCTTTAAATTTATGCGCAATGCTATCTAAGTGAGTGGCGAGAGCTCTTTCAGATTCCATTTTGTATTTTAAATAATCTGATAATTGCATTACATATCCCTTTTACAAATTTTTTCTCCTTTTATGCAGGCAGCTTACCCGAATAACTGGCAATATTTCAATGTTTTTGCTTGTCTGATAATTTGCATTCTACTAATTATAGGGCGAAAGTATTGTTTTTTGAGAGAACACGATAATATATCCTGATATAAATAAAATTTATTTTTTTTATCGATTATGATGAAAAAGCCCGCGATATCGCAGGCTTCTTGGTTTTTTGACAGCAGGTGATTTTTCGTGAATCGTTACTCGATATTCTGAATCTGTTCCCGCATTTGCTCGATCAGTACTTTTAACTCAATAGCTGACGCGGTGACGTCGGCGTTGATGGATTTCGAGGCCAGCGTGTTCGATTCGCGGTTGAATTCCTGCATCATGAAGTCGAGGCGGCGGCCGACGGCTTCTTCTTTTTTCAGGATTTTGTAGGTTTCTTTAACGTGAGCGTCGAGGCGGTCGAGTTCTTCGGCGACATCGACGCGCTGCGCCATCAGCACCAGTTCCTGTTCCAGACGGTTATTTTCCAGTTGTACCTGTGCATCTTCCAGCTTGCTTTGCAGGCGCTCACGCTGCCAGAGCAGGATGTTCGGCATCTGGGCGCGGACTTTGACGACTTCGGCGCTGACACCCGCCAGACGCTGTTCGATCAGCGCTTTCAGCGCGTTGCCTTCGCTTTCACGCGCGGCGATGAAGTCATCCAGCGCGCCTTCCAGTGCGGTCAGCAGTTCGGCGCTGATAGCGTCCAGATCCTGCTCTTCCGCCGACATCACGCCGGGCCAGCGCAGGATATCAACTGGGTTGATTTCTCCTTCGTCGCTCTGCATTTTGACCCAGTTGGCGGCCTCAACAAGTTGCTTCGCCAGTTTCTCGTTCAGAATCAGCGCACTTTGCGCACTCGGGTCGAGCTCAAAACGCAGGTTGCATTCGATTTTGCCACGGGTCAAACGGGCGCGAATGCGCTCACGGGCGACGGGTTCGAGGCTGCGGAATTGTTCCGGTAAACGAAGATAGGTTTCCAGATAGCGCTGGTTAACGGAACGAAGTTCCCAGGCTGCGCTTCCCCAGTTGCCCTTGATTTCTCGGCGGGCGTAAGCGGTCATGCTGCGAATCATTGGTGCATACCTGTTAAGCAAATGATGAGGGGATTATAGCGTTGGGCTCCCGCAGGGGATAGAAAAAACCATCCGTGGTGTCTGTCGTGAATCAGGCGGCGTTAAGCAGGGCTTCGTTTTGTCTGGCGATGTCGCGACAGCGATTTTTCATCATCTGTTTCAGTTGCAGCGTTGCCTGTGACTGCGGGTTATCACGACGGCTGATCAGCGTGACTTCAAAAGGCAGCGGCTGGTCGATAGGGACGATTTTGAGCTGGTCGGCATAGCGGCAGGCGGTAAAGAGATCGACAATGCCCGCACCACCGCCCGCCAGCACCATGTCGGCGATCACCGAGTAGGTTTTGATATAGAGCGACGCCGCCGGCTGTAGCGCTTTGTCGCGCAGCGCACGGTGTACCACCTGACCGAGCGGGTCCTGATGCTGCATCATCAGCAGGTTGTTGTTGCACAGCCATTCCAGCGATACCGGGCCGTTTATCGGGCTATTTTTCGGCAGTAGGGCAACCATCGTGGATTGGAACAGTGGCTCAGCCAGTAGCTCAGACGGCACCTGCTGACCAAAGATCAGCGCGAAATCGAGCTGGTTTTGCAGGATGTTCTGGCACAGCGTGCTGAAGTGTTCGGTGACGAGTTCGACATTAACCGAGGCTGCTTGCTTATGAAATTCCACCAGCGTTGGCGCCACGATCATCTGCCCGAACGCGTGTGCTGCACCCAGCCGTACGGAGTGTGCCTTGCTGGTTTTGATTTGTTCGGTAAGGGAACTGATGCTTTGCAGATGGCTGAAAAGCTCCTGCACTTTCGGGATGAGGCGCAGCCCTTCTTCGGTGGCGACCATCCCCTGGGTTCGACGTTCAAACAGGGAAAAACCGAGCTGCTGTTCCGCGTGATTCAATACCCGACTGACGTTGGGCTGTGAAACGTTGAGCAAACGGGCGGCGCCGCTGATGGTGCCTGCCTGAACAATGGCCTGGAAGATTTCAATATGGCGTAATCGCATGGTTGCAGGCTCCGGCTGACGCTTTCTGGTGAGCATCGTATGAGTAATAACCAAAAAGTCTGCAATTATTACGCCAGATTATAAGGCCGCGATGAATGGTCGATAGATAAACGATGAGGGTGCGTTGTGCACCATTTTGATGCCCAATAATGGTGCGATTGCACCGATATTGGGCGATTTGGCTCTGTTTCGGCGGCTGATAGCTTAACGATAGATATCGGCGACGGGGGTTTCTCCCACGTAGCCGTAGCCGCGGTACATGCCTTCACTGTTAAACGGCAGGGCGATATTGCCCGCTTTGTCGACGGCAATCAGCCCACCGCTGCCGTCCATCCGCACCAGTTTCTCCATCACGACGCGATCGCTGGCTTGCTGTAGCGTGAGTCCGGCGTATTCCATCAGCGCCGAGACATCATAAGCGGCGACAGCACGCATAAAGACTTCGCCCGTACCGGTGCAGGAAACGGCGACCGTCTGGTTATTGGCGTAGCAGCCTGCGCCGATAATCGGGCTGTCGCCCACGCGTCCGGCCTGTTTGTTGGTCATGCCGCCCGTTGAGGTGGCTGCCGCAAGATTTCCTGCGCTGTCGAGCGCGACCGCGCCGACGGTACCAAATTTACGGTCGGGATCGATAGGGTCGCTCTGGCCGTCGTGGTCGAGAATGACGCGGCCCGCGCCTGCCTGCGCGTTATGCAACTGTTGGCGACGTTCGTCGGTGGAGAAAAATGCAGGGTCAACCCTTTCCAGACCGTGCTGTTCTGCAAATGCTTCCGCGCCGTCAGCGGTAAACATCACGTGCGGACTTGCTTCGAGAACGGTGCGGGCTGCCAGAATCGGGTTACGGATATGGCTGACGCAGCTCACCGCGCCAGCATCAAGCGAACGTCCGTCCATGATGCTGGCGTCCAGTTCGTGGGTTTCCGCGTGGGTGAAGACTGAGCCGTGTCCGGCGTTGAACAGCGGGCACTCTTCCAGCAGACGGACGGCCTCCGTCACGGCATCCAGCGCACTGCCGTTTTCGGCCAGAATGCGTTGTCCGCTGGCGACAATCTCGGACAGCTCGGCCAGATAGCGCTGTTCTTTTTCAGGGCTCATGGCCGAGCGGGTCAGCGCACCAGCGCCACCGTGGATCACAATCACGGGTTTCGTCATGCGATAAATTCTCTTTTCAGTCGGTTTACGCCTCTCTAAAAGAGGCGGATAGACCGGAATCAGTTTTGCGTTGTCGCCAGATAGGAAAACGCGCCCAGCAGGCTGGTGATTTCCCGCATGCTCTGCGCCGTATAACCTACGGTTATGGCATCCAAACGTTCAACGCTCGGCAGCAGACAGAATAGATCGGCCAGTACCGGTTTTGCCACCATCAGTTCGAGACGATAGGGCGCCTGAATCCGCGAATTCAGCGTCTGGTGGGCTTTTTCTACCGCCGCTTTTGCCGCGTCACGAATCACCTGACGCGCCTGTTCGGTGCTGAGGGATTCAGCCGCGTGCTGCGAGATGGCGCGTTTGACGCAGGCGTAGTCGGTGGCGGGGTAGTAGCGGGCGATCCAGCTCTGGAGCGTGTCGTCTCCACTGACCAACCAAAGTGGCGTCTTCTGTTCTACGCCAGCGGCAGCGTAGATGTCGCTCTCGCCCATGATTTCACCGTTGATACGCACGCGGTAGAACGCACGCCCGTTGATGGTATGCGACAGCACGCCAAACTCGCCCGCCGCGCTGTGGTAGCCGATGAACATCAGGCCGTCGAATTGCTGCTGTTCCAGCCCTTCAACCATCGAATAGCCGCGCGGTTTGCCCTGTACCAGCCGGGCGCGAGGGTCGATGTTCTCTGCGCGCAGGTTGACCATCGCCGCGTGGCTGTCGGCAACAACGACTTCTGTTGCGCCACCCGCGAACGCGCCGTCAATCGCGGCATTCACTTCCTGCTCCATTAGGCCGCGTGCCAACTGGTATTCCGCGGTGCCGGGGCTGCACTGCTCAGGGCGCATGACGCCCGCGATCCCTTCGATATCAGCAGAAATAAACACTTTCATAATCAGTTTCCTACGGAAGAATGGGCTTATGGATAAAGCGCTGCGGCCAGCCGATCCAACGCCTGTGGCAGCGTCGGGCGATGATGGCCGCGAAAACCGGTCACGGCGTCAGCCTGAAGCATGGCGTCGAGCACCGCGTGTTCGGTGGCGTCGGCGGCGGCGCTTAACAGCGGTTCAAGCTGCGCATCCTCCGGCGGCTGTGGCTGTGGGCGGGTAGAGAACGCGACGGCGATATCACCGGAACCGTGTCCCCAGTAACTGCCGAGTCGACCAAGCCCTGCGCCAGCGCGTTTGGCGATGCGCTTCAGCTGACGGGCGTCGAGTGGGACATCTGTTGCCATGATAATGATGATCGATCCGGCATCCTGCTGTGGCGCAAGCTCCGGCAGGATGGGCGCGATAGCGTTGCCCATCTGCACGCCGTCCAGCGTCAGTGAGGAAAGCGTACCGAAGTTTGCCAGCACCAGTACGCCGAGCGTGGCGTTCAATTCGGGGATCAGGCGTGATGCGGTGCCGATGCCGCCTTTCAGGCTAAAGCAGCTCATTCCGCGTCCTGCACCGACGCTGCCGCGAGCGAAGCGGTCTGCTGCACTGTCCAGCGCCTGTCGTGCCATGTGCTCTGTCACCGCCAGCGCCTGAATGTCGTTCAGCCAGCCGTCGTTGCACTCCAACGCCAGCGGGTTCACCGTCGGCAGCGTGCGACCCAGTTCAGGATTACGGGCAATGGCGTCGCGCACCAGCGTGGTAAACAGCGTGCCGGTCGCCAGCGTGTTGCTGAGCAGGATGGGCGTTTGCAGCTGTCCCAGTTCCTCAATCTGTACTAGTCCGACGGGCTTGGCGAAGCCGTTCAGCACTGCAGCGCCGCAGGGCAGAGGCTGGATGAACAGGTTCTCGCCGGGCGGCACAATCGCCGTGACGCCGGTTTGCACTTCCCCAGCCGCCAGCGTGTAGTGGCCGACGCGCACGCCTGCCACATCACTGATACTGTTCTGTGGTCCGCTAGCCGAGCGCGGCGTACCCAACTGCCGCGTCGTTTTCCAGCGTTGTAGCAACAGCGCCTGCTGCTGTTGGTGATAGTCGTTTATCTGGTGATCGCCGTGCATCGCCTTCCTCAGCTTTTCAGTTTGGGATCGAGCGTATCACGCAACGCATCCCCGAGCAGGTTAAACGCCAGCACGGTAAAGAAAATCGCGAGGCCGGGGAACACGCTGACGTGCCAGGCGCCTGCCATCATCAGGCTGCGGCTCATCGCCAGAATATTGCCCCATTCCGGTACGTCCGGTTCTGGGCCAAGGCCGATGAAGCTCAGCCCTGCCGCCGTCAGGATGCTGGTGCCGATACGCATGGTGAAATAGACGATCACGTTAGGCAGCGTACCGGGCAGGATGTGGCGCATCAGTATGATGCGATCCGGTGCACCGGCACAGCGTACCGCTTCTACATAGGCTGCCTGTTTCAGCGATAGCGTAGAGGCTCGCACGATTCGCGCGAAGACTGGTACGCTGAAGACGGCGACAGCGATAATCACGTTATTCAGGCCAGGGCCGAGGATGGCGACGACCGCAATCGCCAGCAGCATGCCGGGGAAGGCGAACAGCACGTCGGAACCGCGCATGATCAGCGTATCCACCCAGCGGCCGTAATAGCCTGCCAGCAGGCCGAGTACGATGCCGACCAGCATGCCGAGCGTGACGGAAAAGATACCGATGTATAACGAGATGCGTGCGCCGTAGATGATGCGGCTCATCACATCGCGTCCGAGATCGTCGGTGCCCATCCAGTGCGCTGCTGAAGGCGGTGAAGCCAGCGCCGTCCAGTCAGGCTCCATCGGGTTCCACGGTGCCAGCCAGGGCGCGAAAATCGCAACCAGTACCAGCAGCAGGACAAAGCCGCTGGACACCAGCGCCATTGGGTTACGGATAAAGACCTGAACGAAATCGCGCCACGGCGAACGTATCGTCTCTTCATCAAGCGTGGCTGCGGCCACGACGGGTTCGGAAGGCAGGTTCATCGTGTCTCCTAACGTAGGCGAATCGCCGGATTGACCACCGCGTACAGCAGGTCCACCAACAGGTTAATGACAATAAATTCAAACACGAACAGCATGACCAGCGCCTGAATGACCGGCTGATCCTGCGTCTTGATCGATTCAATCAGCAGCCAGCCCAATCCCGGCCAGCTAAATACGCTTTCTACCACGATGGAGCCACCGAGCAGGAAGCCGAATTGCAGCCCCAGCATGGTGATGACCGGAATCAGCGCGTTACGCATCACATGCTTCCAGGTGACCAGCCGATTGCGTAGCCCTTTGGATCGCGCGGTGCGCACGTAGTCTTCCTGTGCGACTTCCAGAAACGCGGAGCGGGTAAAGCGTGCCATGACGGCGGCTACCGAGGCCCCGAGCGTTAGCGCGGGCAGAATGATGTCGCTGGGCTGATTAAAACCGCTGACGGAAAAGACGCCGAATGGCATGGCCACAAACTGAATCAGCAGCAGGCCGAGCCAGAACGGAGGCATGGAAATTCCGCCAACCGCGAAGCTCATCAGCGTCCAGTCCTGCCATTTGCCCCGCTTGAGCGCGGATACCACGCCAATCAGCAGGCCGAGCAGCACCGACCAGACGAAGCCCGCCAGCGCCAGCCACATGGTAGGCATAAAGCTCTTGCTGATGACGTCGATGACCGGCTGCTGGGTGCGGTACGTCACACCCAGATCGCCGCTGAACAGGCCGCCGAGCCAGTGGACATACTGCTGCGGCAGTGGGTCATTCAAGCCTAACTGTTGACGAGCGGCTTCCACCGCCTCAATCGTCGCATCAGCACCCGCGTAAATACGTGCCGGATCACCCGGCAACAGCTTGATAAAACCGAACACTAACAGGGAGACCACCAGCAGAACCGGGATCATTTCCAGCAAACGTCGGACGATATAAGCAAACATGGCGTTCTCCCTGACCGATTACTTAAATTCAGCCTGATCGAAGATCAGCGAGCCGTCTGCTAGCATGTACACGCCGTCGAGGTTCTTGGTTTTACCGACAATGTTGTCCGGTGTACCCAGGAAGACCACAGGCGCGTCCTGCCAAATCTGGCGCTGGGCGTCAGCGTAAGCGGCGGCACGTTTGTCAGCATCGGCGGTGGCCAGGCCGGCGGTAATCGCTTTATCTGCTACCGGGTTGCTGTAATAGGAGACGTTGTACGCGACCGGCACCCAAGACTCGGTGGCGAACAGCGGACGCAGCGCCCAGTCGGCATCACCGGTGGATGGAGACCAGCCGTTGTAGAACAGGTCAAATTCGGCATCTTTCGGATCTTTCACGCCAAACAGTTTGGCGTTACGCATCCCGGAGTCCATCGGTGTGACGGTGACTTTGACGCCAACCTGCTCTAACTGTTGTTTGAAGAACTGCGCGCTGCGGATGTAGTCGGTGCGGTTCGTCGTCCACAGTTTCAGGTTCAGGCCGTTGGCATAGCCGGCTTCTTTCAGCAGCGCCTTAGCTTTCTCTGGGTTGTAGGTGTAGTTAGGTGAGGTTTGACGCGCGAAGAACTGCACGTCCGGTGCCATCGCGGATGTAGCAGGAACGCCCATACCGGCAAAGCCCACTTTCAGCCAGATGTCGCGGTTGATGGCGTAGTTAAGCGCCTGACGCACGCGGATATCGTTCAACGGCGGACGCAGGTTGTTCATCGCCAGCCAGAATTGATAGATGCTCGGGTCGCGCTGAATCGCCAGCTTGCTGTCGCTTTGTACGGTGGCGATCAGATCGGAAGGCAGCGGATACACGGCATCAACCTGACCGGATTTCAGTGACGCCACGCGGGTGGAATCTTCCGGCGTCGGGTAGAAGGTCACGCTGTCGACTTTCGGCCAGCCTTTCTGCCAGTAGTTGTCGAATTTTACCAACTTCACGTCTTTACCCTGCTGCCATTCGGTGAACTTGAATGGACCGGTACCGACCGGGTGTACGCGCAGCTGTGCTTCGTCTGGGTATTTCTTCAGGGCTTCCGGGCTGTGCATGACGGCAGACGGGTGCGCCAGCGTGTTCACAAAGGCACCGAAGGATTTGTTCAGCTCGATTTTAACCTGCGTCGGCGACAGCACGGTGACGGTTTGCACCATGTTAAACAGGCTGTTGCGCTTCAGACCTTTGCTCTGATCGGCCAGACGGTCGAGGTTGGCTTTAACGGCGTCGGCGTTGAACGGTGCGCCGTCCTGGAAGGTGATGCCTTCACGCAGCGTTACGACGAATTCGGTGGCGTTATCGTTACTGGTGTAGCCCGTCGCCAGACGCGGTACCAGCTTCATTTTATTATCGAACTGGAACAGACGCTCGAAGATGCCGCTCTGAATGGAGTAGCTCAGCGTGTCCGAGGTGTCGTGTGGGTCGAGCCCGGTGATGTCGGCATAGATAGAAATGCGAAGGTCTTGCGCCTGGGCAACAGCCGCCAGACACAGTGAGAGCCCGAGGGCAACGGCAGAGCGGCGAACAAATGGCTTCATGGTTATCTCTCCTGGTCAGCAATTAACGTGTGTTGTGTTTATCAATATGTCGTGTTTTTTCGCTATTCTTTTGTAACTACATCGTGTTTCAGGCTGCCGATTCGTTGTCGGCGACCCAGTGCTGCGGCGCGACCTCTCGGTAGCGCGTTTTGGCGACGGTCTCACCTGCTTTACGCAAAGGAGAGGGGATTTCGCTGTCGTCAAACTGGCGTGTACCGCGACGCGTTGGATCGGCAATTGGAACTGAGGCCAACAGGCGGCGGGTATACGGATGCTGCGGATCGTTAAACACCGACTGGCGCGGGCCGATCTCCACAATCTGGCCTAGGTACATCACCGCGACGCGGTTGGCGATGCGCTCAACAACGGCCATATCGTGCGAAATGAAAATCCACGACACGCCGGTTTTCTTCTGGAGATCCATCATCAGGTTGACGACCTGTGCCTGAATCGACACATCCAGCGCTGAAACGGCTTCATCAGCAATGATGACCTGCGGCTGTAGCGCCATCGCGCGAGCAATCGCGATACGCTGACGCTGCCCGCCGGAAAATTCGTGCGGATAACGGCGTGCGTGCTCAGGCAGCAGGCCGACGCTTTTTAGCAGCGCCTGCACCTGTGGTGTCGCTTCTTCCAGTGATTTCACCAATCCGTGGAGCAGCAGCGGTTCGGCGATGGTAAAGCCGACAGTCAGGCGCGGATTGAGTGAGGCATACGGGTCTTGAAACACCATCTGCATTTCCCGACGCAGCGGCTGGAAGTCACGCTCTTTCATCTGGGAAATTTCGTTGCCCTGAAAATGGATGCTTTCGGCTTCGCTCTGTACCAGACGTAGCAGGGCGCGTCCGGTGGTGGATTTGCCACAGCCACTTTCCCCAACGATAGCCAGCGTTTCGCCCGGCCAGACATTAAAATCGATCTGTTCTACCGCGTGAACGTGGTGAGTTACGGTGGACAAAATCCCGCTGCGCATCGGGTAATAAACCCGCAGCCCGCGAATATCTAACAGCGGCTCGGCGTCATAGCGTGCGGTGACCTGTTCAATATTCTCTGGGTCGGCAGCCTGCCCTAGCAGTGGGAAACGCTTCGGCCAGAGGCTGTCGCGCATGTCGCCCAGTTTCGGTACCGCGGCCAGCAGTGACTGGGTATACGGGTGCTGTGGTGCGGCAAAAATCTGTTCGACGGTGCCTTGCTCCACGATTTCGCCGCGATACATCACCACCACGCGATCGGCGATTTCCGCTACCACGCCCATATCGTGCGTAATAAACAGCACCGCCATGTCGCTCTGTTGTTGCAGGTCGCGCAGGATTTGCAAAATGCGCGCCTGCACGGTGACGTCCAGCGCAGTGGTCGGTTCATCGGCAATCAGCAGTTGTGGGTCGCAGGCCAGCGCCTGTGCGATCATCACGCGCTGGCGCATCCCGCCGGACAGCGAGTGCGGGTAGCTTTTCATCACACGGTCGACATCCGCGATACGGACCTTGTGCAGCAATTCACGGGCTTTTTTGTCCGCGCTGGCGGCATCGCAGATCTTATGGTCAAGCAGCGCTTCGGTGAGCTGGTCGCCGACTTTCAGCACCGGATTGAGCGAAGTCATCGGTTCCTGGAAAATCATGGCGAGATCGCGACCACGCAGCTTGCGGCGTGCTTCCGCTTTCATGCTCAACAGATCATGCTGCTGGCCGTCGCGTGCGGTAAAACGGAGCGCGCCGCGTTCGATGTTGGCAGAGTCCGCCAACAGCCCCATCACGGTGAGTGACGTCACGGACTTGCCTGAACCACTTTCGCCGACCACGGCGACCACTTCCCCTTTATTGACGGTAAAGGAAATGCCTTTTAGCGCCTGATGCGTGCCGGAACGGCCGCTAAAGCTGACGCTCAGGTCGTCGATTTCCAGCACAGGTCTGGGGGCGTTACCGGGTGCTGTGGCGGCACCCGCGTGCATGATATCCGTCATGGTCACTCCGGTTGAGGGTTGTAGGGTTACTGCGGTTGAGGACGTCATAGCCAGATTCGGCCAAGGTTATAGGTCAGATAAGGCGAGCTGTCGGCGGCCAGCCAGATAGGACCATCGAGATCGACATGTTCGGCATCGGCAGCGACGGGTAGGGCGGCTTCCATCGCCATTGATGAGCCCAGCGTACAGCCGACCATAATGCGCAGGCCGTGAAAGTGAGCCTCACGCACCATCGCCAGTGCTTCGGTCAGCCCGCCACACTTGTCCAGCTTGATGTTGATCATGTCGTAACGACGACGCAGCCCGACGATATCACCGCTGTGGCGGCAGCTTTCATCCGCGCAGATGGGAATCGGGTGGGCAAAACGCTGTAAATCCTCGTCTTTACCGACAGGCAGTGGTTGCTCAATCATGGCGACCTGATAGGGCAGCAGCGCCGTGGACAGGCTATGTAAATCCAGCCCGCTCCAGCTCGCTCTCGCGTCGATAATCAATCTGGCGTTGGGCGCGGCGGCACGAATGGCGGCGACTTTCTCCAGAATCAGTTCGCGATCCAGTTTAATTTTCAGCAGCAGTGCGCCGTGGGAAACAGCATTGGATGCGGCGGCGGCCATTTTCTCCACGCTGTCGAGCGCCAACGTTTGCGCACAGACCATGGAAGTGGGGGGATGAATATCGAGGCGCTGCCACAGCGTCTGTTTTTCCAATGCGGTATTGAGCCGCCACAGCGCGCAGTCCAATGCATTTCTGGCTGCGCCCGGCGCTAAGTCTTTCTGGAGTTGTTCGATGGTCAGGCCGTGTTCGATTGCCTCACGGATCGCAGAGAGCTGGTGACATACGCTGTCGGCGGACTCACCATAATGGGCGAGCGGCGTACATTCGCCTTGCCCAATAAATCCTTTTTCTTCCAACGCGACGCGGATAACGGTAATCGCGCGACGCGTACCGTTTTCAGCCGCCATAGGACGGGCTAGTGGCAGATTGACGGTTTCAATTTGCATATGCCGCATCATGATTTGTTCTCATCAACGCTCAGGGGATGAATGGACTATTTCATGATGCATCATCACTGACGAATACTTGTTTATGAGTAGGGTATAACCTGAGGTTATGGCATAAGAATAAGGTATGGCTGGTGACGAATTAATCGCTTCTGTTGCAAATTTATCGCGGCTGGCGCAGGGTAAGATTAGGCAGCGCGCGACGAAAACCGTATATACCCGTCATACTTCAAGCTGCATGTGCGTTGGCTTCCCTTAAATACTCGGCCCGTCGTGGGCCTCGCCCTGAAGAGCCGCTGCAAACAGCGTTCAAATCTGCTCCCGACAGATTTGTCACCCCAGTCACTTACTTTTGTAAGCTCCTGGGGACTCGTGCGGTTGCCATCTTCCTGCAACTCGAATTATTTAGTGTATAATGCGCGCCAGTTTTCATTGACCCGCCGGAGATGAGCCATGCGCCCAACAGGCCGAAGTGCACAGCAAGTACGCCCCCTTAAATTGACCCGTCATTACACGAAACACGCCGAAGGTTCCGTTTTAGTCGAATTTGGCGACACCAAAGTGTTATGCAATGCCACGGTAGAAGAGGGTGTTCCGCGCTTTCTGAAAGGCCAGGGGCAAGGATGGGTTACCGCCGAATACGGCATGCTGCCGCGCGCGACGCACAGCCGTAACGCCCGTGAAGCCGCCAAAGGCAAGCAGGGCGGGCGGACGCTGGAGATTCAGCGCCTGATTGCGCGCTCCCTGCGTGCAGCTATCGACCTGAAAGTGCTCGGCGAATACACCATTACGCTCGACTGCGATGTATTGCAGGCGGACGGCGGTACGCGTACGGCGTCCATCACCGGTGCCTGCGTGGCGCTGGCCGATGCGCTGAACCAGATGGTGGCCAACGGCAAGCTGAAAAAGAACCCGATGAAAGGCATGGTCGCCGCGGTTTCCGTCGGCATCGTGAACGGCGAAGCGCTGTGCGATCTGGAATATGTGGAAGATTCCGCCGCTGAGACCGACATGAATGTGGTCATGACCGAAGACGGTCGCATGATTGAAGTGCAAGGGACCGCCGAAGGCGAACCGTTCAGCCATGAAGAATTACTCTCCCTGCTGGCGTTAGCCCGAGGGGGAATCGATACCATCGTTCAGGCGCAGAAAGCCGCCTTAATCGATTGATTTTATAAGCGACCAATTGGTCGCTTTTTTATACCCGTCATACTTCAAGCTGCATGTGCGTTGGCTTTCCTCGCTCACCCCAGTCACTTACTGGTGTAAGCTCCTGGGGACTCACTGCGTCGCCGCCTTCCTGCAACTCGAATTATTTAGGGTATATATAAATGACCAACAACATGATTAACCCGTAAGACGAGGAGATGCAGTAATGAAAGCCTACCAGCGCCAGTTTATTGAGTTTGCACTCAGCAAGCAGGTATTGAAGTTCGGCGAATTTACCCTGAAATCCGGGCGCATCAGCCCCTATTTCTTCAATGCCGGGCTGTTTAATACCGGGCGCGATCTGGCCTTACTGGGGCGTTTTTATGCGGAAGCGCTGGTTGATTCCGGTGTAGAGTTCGACCTGCTGTTTGGACCAGCTTACAAAGGCATTCCAATTGCTACCACTGCGGCGGTAGCGCTGGCAGAACATCACGATCGCGACCTGCCATACTGCTTTAACCGCAAAGAAGCCAAAGATCACGGCGAGGGCGGCAGTCTGGTCGGCAGCCCATTACAGGGTCGCGTGATGCTGGTGGACGACGTGATTACGGCGGGGACGGCGATTCGCGAATCGATGGCAATCATCAGCGCACATGGGGCAACGCTGGCGGGGGTCATGATTGCGCTGGATCGTCAGGAGCGCGGTCGCGCTGATTTGTCTGCGATTCAGGAAGTGGAGCGCGACTATCAGTGCA
Source organism: Pectobacterium aroidearum (assembly GCF_041228105.1). Lineage (NCBI taxonomy): Bacteria > Pseudomonadati > Pseudomonadota > Gammaproteobacteria > Enterobacterales > Pectobacteriaceae > Pectobacterium > Pectobacterium aroidearum. The sequence continues at coordinate 5,039,579 of NZ_CP166097.1, read as the reverse complement.
AGGTGATTTCGATTATTACGCTGAAGGAGCTGATTGCCTATCTGGCGGAAAAACCAGAGATGGCGGCGCATCTGGATGCGGTGAAAGCCTATCGTGAGCAGTTCGGGGTTTAACAACGGTGTGAGTCAGGAGCCCGCCAGCGATGTCTGTCGGGTTCTTATACCCGTTATACTTCAAGCTGCATGTGTGTTGGCTGCGTTTAGTCACCCGAATCACTTACCTGAGTAAGCTCATCGGGATTCCCTCTCTTGCCGCCTTCCTGCAACTCGAATTATTTAGGGTATAAATTAAGGATGGTGCTTAGTTCAGCTGTGCGGCCAGCAGCGGCCAGCGGGTGTCGAATTCTTGCGTTGGGCGATAGCGGAATTCAGAGCGAATGAAGCGCGACAGCATCCCTTCGCAAAACGCTAACAGCTGGCTAGCCAGCAGCGTTTCGTCATGCTGGAAGCCTTTACCATCACGTAGCTTATGCTCGCGTAGCACCTGACGAAGCTGTGATTCAATGCGCTCAAACAGCTGGTTGATGCGATCCTGTAAGCGATCCTGTTCAAACATCAGCGCGTGACCGGTCATGATGCGAGTCAGACCGGGATTGCGTTCCGCAAACCCTAAAATCAGCAGCAAAATCAGACGAAGACGATTAAACGTTTCTTTTTCGTCTTGCAGAATCAGGTTAATGCGGGTGGTCAGGCTATCCTCAATAAATTCAATCAGGCTATCAAACATCCGCGTTTTACTGGGGAAATGTCGGTAGAGCGCCGCCTCGGACACGCCGACGTTCGCTGCCAGTTTTGCCGTGGTGATGCGTTGGCTGCCGTCGCTGGATTCCAGCATTTGTGCCAGCGCCTGCAAAATTTCCTCGCGGCGGTTCCTTTTCGTACTTTCTTTTTCTGCCATGTCTGAAAAGACCCTTGCTAAATATTTGACTGACAAGCACCCGGTAGCGCCACAGTCGCAATAGCACGCTGTGGCTTATATGAATTTTTTACACTATGGGGTGGCTGGAGCGCGTTAGCTACGGCCAGAGTGGCCGAAGCCGCCTTCTCCACGTTCGCTGCTGATGAAATCTTCGACCAGATTAAATTCGGCCTGCACGACGGGCACAAAGACCATCTGTGCGATACGCTCACCCGGCTCCACCGTAAACGTTTGTTGACCACGGTTCCAGACGGAAACCATCAGTTGCCCCTGATAGTCCGAATCAATCAGCCCAACCAGATTCCCCAGCACCACGCCGTGTTTGTGGCCTAGGCCGGAACGAGGAAGGATGACCGCCGCCAGCCCGGTATCGGCAATGTGAATCGCCAGTCCGGTTGGAATCAGGGTCGTTTCCCCTGCTTTGAGTTCAATCGCCTGATCCATACAGGCACGCAGATCGAGCCCGGCAGAACCCGGAGTGGCATAGGTTGGTAACGGGAATTGTTGCCCAACGCGTGGGTCAACAATCTTAACGTCGATTTTTTTCATCATAACGGCTGATAATCTCGTCGATTAATTTTTGGCCAAGAAGACGTTTGTCGCACTGCGGCAACGGCATGTCTCCATCGTGCCAAAAAAGGTGTAACGCATTGGTTTCACTGTTAAAACCATGCCCGGAAAGAGAGACGTTGTTCGCGCAAATCAGGTCCAGCTTTTTACGTGCCAGTTTTTGCCGGGCGTATTCTTCCACATTCTGGGTTTCGGCAGCAAACCCGACAACATAAGGACGATTTTTCGTCATGGCTGCGACACCGGCGATAATATCTGGATTTTTGACCAGAGTGAGAGTCATTTCATCGCCCTGCTGACTCTGTTTTTTGATCTTCTCATCGGCGATATGTTTGGCGCGATAGTCGGCAACCGCAGCGCAACCGATCACAATGTGTTGCTGTTCCGCATGTGCCATGACCACGTGTTCCATCTCCAGCGCGCTGCCGACGTCAATACGTGTGACGCCCTGCGGCGTGGCGAGCGAAACCGGACCGCTTACCAGAGTGACATTTGCGCCACGGGCAGCCGCGGCCTGCGCGATAGCAAAGCCCATTTTTCCGGAGCTATGATTGGAGATAAAGCGAACCGGATCCAGCGCTTCTCTCGTTGGCCCGGCGGTGACCAGAATGTTCAGATGTTGCAGATCGTTGATGGCAGAAAAATGACGCTGCGCTAACCCGACAATCTCCAGCGGGTCAATCATGCGGCCCGGCCCAACGTCGCCACATGCCTGGCTGCCGCTATCCGGTCCCCAGATCGGTAAACCGCGAGCGGCCAGCGTGCGCAGATTGTCCTGCGTGGGCTCCGCGCGATACATCTGTTGATTCATCGCAGGGACAACCGCGATAGGGGCGGATGTCGCCAGACAAATCGTGGTCAGCAGGTCGTTTGCCATGCCCGCAGCGACGCGGGCGATCAGATCGGCGGTGGCAGGAGCGAGAATGACTAAATCAGCCCATTTCCCCAGCTCGATGTGACCCATCGAGGCTTCCGCCGCAGGGTCGAGTAGGTCGTCTGATACTGGGTAGCCGGAGACGGCTTGCAGCGTGAGCGGGGTGATGAAAGCTTTAGCGGCAGATGTCATGACAACCCGTACATCAGCTCCAGCGTCGCGCAGGCGCCGCACCACTTCTGGGCACTTGTACGCGGCGATGCCGCCGCTGATACCCAGCACGATTCGTTTGCCGGAGAGTGCATTCAGGCTGGAAAATTCCGTCATCATCATGGTCCGATTGAAAGTCAGAAGATGCGCCATTTTACCATAACCTTGCAGCCAGATAGGAATCTTAAGGTTGTCGCTGTTGCTTCCCTAAGAAGATTGCGAAGCGCCTCGCAGCCTTTTAGTACCGCTATCGTCCTGTTTTTACGAGCGTGACATGATGACATCGAGCGGTATAGGGAGAGTGCGATGGGCTGGGAAAAGGGATTGGCACCGCGTGAAAAGCTGGTGCGTTTAGGGGCTGAATCGCTGACGGATGTCGAATTGCTGGCGATTTTTTTACGCACTGGGCTACCGGGCGTACATGTGATGCAGCTGGCAGAGGATTTGCTGGTGCAGTTCGGATCGTTATATCAACTGATGACGGCCGATCAGTCCGCATTTCGTACCGCCAAAGGGGTGGGAATATCAAAATATACGCAAATCAAGGCGATTGCGGAGCTATCGCGTCGGCTATTTTTCTCTCGTCTGGCGAAAGAGGATGCGATGCTGAATCCTCAGGCGACAGGTCAATATCTGCAATTATTGCTGTCCCGGCGTGAGCGTGAGGTTTTTTTAGTTCTGTTTTTGGACAATCAGCATCACGTTATTCGCCATCAGGAGATGTTTGTTGGTACGATTAACAGCGTGGAAGTACACCCGCGTGAGATTGTACGTGAAGCGCTAAAGGCTAATGCCGCCGCGCTGATTCTGGCGCATAATCATCCGTCGGGAAAAGCGGAGCCGAGTCAGGCTGACCGTGCGATAACCGAACAGATTGTTAAGGCCTGTCTGTTAATGGAGATCCGCGTGCTCGATCATTTGGTGATTGGACATGGCGAATACGTTTCTTTTGCCGAGCGCGGCTGGATTTAACAGATATTTCCGCGATCCAATGGGATCTTTAGCTGTTCGGGACTTGAGCACTTACGCTTCAGAGCGTATACTACGCCACCTTTGAGAATCTTGGGTGTGGCGTTAAGAGCCTATCTCAGCAGGTTTATCCTGATGACAGAGTCTTTTCAGTGAAGTTGCTGAGATGGGCTCTAAAGCCTGACGAGGCGGCCAAACCCTATACGAAGCTCGAGCTGATTTGATTTTTGGAGAATAGACATGTCCCGAGTCTGCCAAGTTACTGGCAAGCGTCCGGTGGCCGGGAACAACCGTTCCCACGCACTGAATGCGACCAAACGCCGTTTTCTGCCGAACCTGCATTCACACCGTTTCTGGGTTGAAGGCGAGAAGCGCTTTGTAACACTGCGTGTATCTGCTAAAGGTATGCGTGTTATCGATAAGAAGGGTATTGAGACGGTTCTGGCCGATCTGCGTGCCCGTGGTGAAAAGTATTAAGGAACTGAATCATGGCTAAGGGTGTTCGCGAGAAGATCAAGCTGGTTTCTTCTGCTGGTACTGGTCACTTCTATACCACTACGAAGAACAAACGTACTAAGCCGGAAAAATTGGAACTGAAGAAATTCGATCCAGTTGTCCGTCAGCACGTTGTCTACAAAGAAGCTAAAATTAAGTAATTTCTGCTTCTTGATAAAAACCCGGCCTTGGTCGGGTTTTTTTTCGTCATGTGCCAGCTAGCGTGTCGATTTGGTTTAACTGTTATGTGGTAAATACTGCGGGTAAAATTAAAATACGCCGGCAGTGACCCCGTTTCCCGTCGTATCCCCTGTCTTACGGATTGTCACAGAGGGTATCCTGTTGCTTATGCTAATGTAGCCACCTTTATCAGGAGACGCACATGCCTGAATTACCTGAGGTTGAAACCAGTCGTCGGGGAATTTCACCGTATCTTGTCGATCACACCATTCTGTATGCTGAGGTCAGGAACACGCGCCTGCGCTGGCCGGTGTCGGGTGAGATCCTCTCGCTGAGCGATGAGCCGGTGCTGAGTGTGCGTCGGCGGGCAAAGTATCTGCTGATTGAACTCACGCGTGGTTGGATTATTGTGCATCTCGGCATGTCTGGCAGCCTGCGAGTGTTGCCGGAATATAGCGAGCCGGAGAAACACGATCATGTTGATTTGGTGATGGACAGCGGTAAGGTGCTGCGTTACACCGATCCACGACGTTTTGGTGCCTGGCTGTGGACGGATAATCCAGAAACTTGCTCGGTCTTGGCGCATTTGGGGCCGGAGCCGTTAGAGGCGGAATTCTCCGCAGATTATCTCTATCAGGCCTCACGCGGCAAAAAGACGGCAATCAAACAGTGGATTATGGATAACAAAGTTGTCGTTGGCGTAGGCAATATCTACGCGAGTGAATCGCTGTTTGCTGCTGGCATCCACCCTGACAGAGCGGCCGGATCGTTAAATGAAAGCGACGCAGCCGTATTAGTGAGCGTGATTAAACAGGTGCTACAGCTTTCGATTGAGCAGGGCGGCACGACGCTACGCGACTTTTTGCAATCTGACGGTAAACCCGGCTATTTCGCGCAGGAACTACGAGTCTATGGCCGCAATGGTGAACCGTGCCGGACATGTGGAACACCCATCGAAACCGCGAAACATGGGCAGCGCAGTACGTTTTTCTGTCGCCGCTGCCAGAAGTAATACTATTTTTCAGTTTTATAGACTAAATATAAAAAATCTCAGAGGGAATTATGAGTCGTGTGGATATTAGCGTCATTGTTCCGATATATAACTGTGAAGAGTACATCAAGACTCTTTTTTTGTCGTTGCTTGCTCAGGAAAATGTCTCTTTTGAAATTATTGCGGTCAATGATGGTTCCACAGATGGCAGCCTGGTGAAATTGAATGAGATAGGCAAGTTGGCTACGAATTTGATTATTATAAGTCAGGAAAATAGAGGACTATCTGAAGCGAGAAATACAGGAATTCGGCACGCGAATGGAGAGTGGATTGCATTCGTTGATGGCGATGACTGGTTGGAAAAAGGTACGCTATCGACATGGCTTGAAAACGTTAAGGAACAACGTCTCGATCTATTGATAGGTAACGGTTTCAAGTTTAGTGAAAATCCTGAGCAAGAAATAAAAGAACCTATTCAGACGAAGCAGCCATGGGGTGAGGTAATCAGCGGGGATGAATGGATTATTCGCAGTGTAAAACATAACGAATGGTGCCACTTTGCATGGTTGCAGCTAATACGCCGCGATATCATTTTACTGAATGAGTTAAAATTTATTCCAGGCATGATGCACGAAGACATTCTATGGACAGCGAATTTAGCGTTGTTAGCCAAGCGAGTCGGTTTCTGTGAAAATATGAGTTATGGTTATCGCGTTGGCAATACGAATTCGATCACAAAATCATCATCCATTGAGAAAATAACACGTAGGGCAAGTAGCTATATTGACATCATGCAGGGTCTGATCGCTCTCGCTACTCGGAAAAAAGATAACGTTATTTTAAATAAAGCGCTAATTCGCCATGCGAATCGAGAGAGTCGTCATTTCTTTGGTCTGTTGCGTAAAAAAATATCATCGCCTGCTATCCGACAGCAACTATCTGAGAAATTTATCTCTACGGGGATGGGCGGCAATTTATTTAAAGGAATGACGTCATTTAATGATTTTTGGTATGCCCTGCGTTTTTATTTTACGGTTTATCAATACTCAAAGAAAAAATGATTCTTCTAGCTCTTCGTTGATAGTTTGTTTTGCAAGGCACTCACGATGGCATCGGGCAAGAAATGTGATACGTCACCGCCGTGACGAGCCACTTCTTTGACCAGTGAAGATGAAATAAACGACCACTCTTCTGACGGCATCAGAAAAACGCTTTCGAGCGTCGGCATCAGGTGGTGATTCATCTTTGCGAGCTGGAGTTCATATTCGAAATCGGCAACGGCTCGCAAACCGCGTACGAGAATATTGGCGTTTTGCTGCTGTGCGAAGTGCGCCATAAGATCGCTGAAGCCGATGACGTCGACATTCGATAGATGCTCTGTCGCGCCTTTTGCCAGCGCCACGCGTTCATCCAGTGTGAAAAGTGTCTGCTTGCTCGGGCTGGCGGCGATGGCCAGCACCACATGGTCGAACAGTCGTGATGCCCGCGTAAGCAGATCCAAATGGCCATTGGTTAATGGATCGAACGTTCCGGGATAAATCGCTTTGGTTGTCATCACGTCAGCCCTTCATTCAATGTATGGTAGCGACTGCCTTACTGTGTCCGCTGGGGCAAATAAGGTTCCAGAAGCGTAAGCAGCATCTGTAGTGCGCCCTGATTCTGGTGTAACACTTCCACGGCGTGTCGACCATAGTAGAGGCGATAGTCTTCGTCGGCGAGCAGTTTCCCTACTTCTTTGCCAAGTGAGTCTGCATCGGTCACGGTAATCAACCCGTCGGCCTGATCTAGCTTGTTGCAGATATCTTTGAAATTGAACGTATGTGGTCCCATCAATACCGGAATAGCATGGGCTGCGGCTTCTAACGGATTATGTCCGCCCCGTTCAACCAGACTGCCACCCACAAAAGCCAGATCGGCGATGCCGTACAGCAGCATCAGTTCGCCCATGGTGTCTCCAATGACCACCTGAGTATTGGCAGAAGGCTGTTCACCACTGCTGCGCAGCGTGTAGGAGAAACCCAGATTCTCTGTTAACGCCTGTGTCGTGGAGAAGCGTTCCGGGTGGCGAGGCACAAGAATTAGCAATAAGTCAGGATAGGTGGCAAGCAGTTGTCGGTGAGTCGCCAGAACGATCGCTTCTTCACCTTCATGCGTACTAGTGGCAATCCATACTGGACGATGTGGCGCCCATTGTCGGCGTAATGTAATGGCTCGGGCCGCCAGTTCTGGCGTCACGGAAATATCAAATTTGAGGCTGCCGGTCACTTTCAGGCTGGAGCGCTTCAGGCCAAGATCGATAAATCGATTCCCATCTTCCTGATTCTGCGCAGCGACGAGGGTAATGCGGCGTAGGATATGACGCATTAGCTTCCCGATCTTTTTATAGCCTGCAGCAGAACGTTCTGACAGCCTGGCATTCGCAATGACCAGCGGAATCTCGCGTTTATGCAGCTCTGCGATCATATTAGGCCACAGTTCGGTTTCCATTATGATGACGATTTTCGGACGAACCTGGTCAAAAAAGCGTTTCAGAGCGCAGGGTAAATCATAAGGCAGATAAACGTGATAGACCGTGTCGCCAAAAGCGGAGCGCACGCGCTCGGAGCCGGTTGGCGTCATGGTTGTTACTGTGATCGGCAGATTGGGGTAACGATGGCGCAGAGCTCTCACCAAAGGAATGGCGGCCAGCGTTTCACCCACCGAAACGGAATGCAGCATGATACCGTCTGGCTTAACCTTCTCTGCACAAAAACCGTAACGTTCACCCCAGCGCCGACGATAGGCGGGCGCTTTACGGCCACGAAGCCACAGGCGAAGCCAAATCAACGGTTGGATGAGGTACAGGATAATGGTGTAGAGAGTTTGTAGCATAAGGTTTACTGTTATCGGTTATCGCTGGGGTGATTTTATCGGGTTAGTGAGGATAAGGCTATGTTTGGTGGTATCACCCGTTCCTCACAACTTTATATTATTACGGGACCATAACCCAGCGTATTTATTGAATGTGTACTGTGCATTAATAATCGCGAGTAGAAAACCGTGTTTCCCATCTAAAAAACCGGCACGTAATATCCAGGTTTTTAAGAATGCCGAAGCAGTATGCGTCAGGATACTCAGGTAACGGCATTTTTTCCCCTGACGGTGTCGTTCTTCCGCCCATGCTGAAGCGTAGCGTAACTGTTTCTGTTGAAAAGCAGCGAAGTCTCGGCAGGTTAAATGCAATAAATCACCTGATAGATGCGTCAATGTGGCTGAGCCATAATCAAGAGATTCGTGCACGCTGTTGTCGTTATAGCGGTAGCGCTGATTCGCATAGAGGCGGATAACGTTATCGGGATACCATCCGCTATGTTTCATAAAACGACCAAGGAAAAAATTGCGCCGTGAGCAGTGGTAAACCGTATTATCGTCAGCGTCTGAGGCAGCAAGCACGGCTTCGATTGATTGCCGCAATTCGGGCGTCACTCGCTCATCAGCGTCAATCATGAAAACATAATCACCGCTGGCATAATTCTGCGCGCGCTGTCGCTGCTTGCCATATCCCGGCCAGTCGTCGTGTTGATAGACTTTGGCACCGTATTGATGCGCGATCTCTACCGTGTTATCTGTGCTGCCGGAATCGACGACAATGATTTCATCTGCCCATGCGACAGACTGGAGGCAATCGGCGATCAGCTCTGTTTCATTTTTGGTAATCATGACAACGGATAAACGTTTATGCGTGTTCACTATATGCCCTATGATGCTGGAAATGATGGAACAGGCAGAGAAAGGCGTTCTCTTGCCGCCTAAGCGTTAAACCCAATGGCACCGGTGTTTTTAAGTGCCATTGAGTGAGCAGCATGATGCTAACGTAACGCTATTCTGACGTAATTATGAAGCTGCGCCGTGCTGTGGCGCTGCGTTTTTATTGCGCTTCAGCAGTGGAATATGCTTTGCCAGCAGGAGTGCGGTCAGAATCACAAACAGGTGGCCTTCGGTTGAGTCCAACAGGAATGAGTTAAAGAGATTACCACTTAAATAAATGACCAGAAGCGTAACAAAAATGCTTTTCTCTCGAGGTGGCTGGTTCCATGCGGCGATAGCAAAACTGGCCATCCATAAAAGGAATATGACAAGGCCGACGGCACCATTCTGTATCGTTTCCAGTAAATACTGGTTGTGTGGGTTATTTACGCTGTAGCCTGTTTCAGGGTTGTGGTACCAGAAACTTCCTGCGCCGTTGCCCAACAGCGGAGCCTGCTCAATTAATTGCGCAGCCTGTAAAATAAATGCGGTGCGTTGCCCCATTGAGCTATCACAAGCAGAATAAGCATCGCCCGTTTTTTGCTGTAGACAGTTTTGTATTTCGTGGACACCAAGTGTAATGCGTTCGGCTGCGCGGTTAGGAATCGTAAACAACAGGCCAATGACGACAATGCCAGAGCCTAGTGCGAGCAGGGCCTGACGCGGTTTCAGAGAGAGCAATGCCCAAGCGCCAATACCTGCAATAAGGGCGATGTATCCGATTCTACCTTGCACCATAAACAGTATATTGCAGCAAGCGACTAGTGCTAATAGCAGGTAACCGATTCGTCCAGATCCCTGGCTGATTCTGGCTCGCTCAAGCCAGAGAAATACGGCCATGGCCATAAAAAAGTTTTGAGTAATCTGTAGCTTAAAAACGGTCGGGTTCGCAGGGTCGATATGCCCAGGAAATAGATGAAACAAACCGCCAGCGATACTCAGTGCAAGGACAATACCATTTCCCAAGAGAAAGCCGCTGAATAACGCCTTGCTCTGTGCTGATTGGAGCACAAAGAATAAAGCAAGAGGCAGGATGTACAGCAGCTTCTTATATTTTTCGACCATCTCCGGCCCTGCCTCATGATGATGAGTGAGCAGGGATAGCGCTAATAAGCCGATCATCAACGCGGGGAGGATCACCATCGGATGAATAATCATCTGACGCCAATACTTCATATCCCGGTATTTCAAGACGCAGATGAGCGCCAGGACCAACGCGACTTTCAACAGTTGATTAGAAAGCGGCAGAGAAAGCCCAAGCAAGAAGGCGGTAATCGTGGGGAAATTTCTCTTATCGGCGTCCGTAAAGCATGCGGGCAAAAAATCAAGTTTCATACAATCTCACAGGTGTAAAAAGCGACTTGTTGGCGTCTTCTTTATTTACATATTAAGGGGTTTAGGAAAGCCACTTGCTGGTCGCAGCAATCACGTCAGAGACCGGAATGGCATCAAGGTAACGCTCCTGTGTGTTGGTATCAATTTCCTCGGGCTTGGGGAGTGGGCGATAGTCGCCAGCCCATAATAATGTGTGTGGTGCCTGCCATGGATGCCACTGTTTCAGGTTGCTCGGGCCAAATAGCGCAACAGACGGCGTTTGTCGTGCTGCCGCCATGTGCATCGGTGCAGAATCCACGCCGATAAATAACTGTGCTTTATCAATCAGTATCGCGAGCTGAGGCAATTCCAGTTGTCCGGTCAGATTTACAATCTGCTCCGGGTTTGCCACGTTGTTGATGATGCTTGTCGCTATCTGCAATTCTTCGGCTGATGTCCCGCCAGCAAGAACCACGCGTTTTCCCTGATTTGTCAGATGATCAATTAATGCTGCGAAAGAGAGCGCAGACCAGGTTTTGAACGCCCAGCGAGCCCCTGGGTGGATCAATATGTAGTTAGATAGGTGGTACTGTTCGAGCAATTGGCTGACATGTTTTTCATCCTCCGGTCGCCAGAACATCTTCACTGAGGTATCCGTCTCAGGAAATTCCAAGGGGGCGAGGATAGAAAGATTGTTTAAAACAGTGTGTTGCTCGTTGTGTTGCGTCGTCTCAACCAACATATCATGGCAAGACTTCCATAAGAGGTTGTCCCTCTTTGGCCAACGGAAGCCAATGCTAATCGCAGGGGTGAGGAATTTACAGTAAAGTGCAGCGCGCCATTGATCGGAAAGATTGATGATGAGGTCGTATTGTTGTGCTTTCAACGCTTTCCAAAGCGTACTTTCTCCATGCCATTGTGCACGGATACCTTCATGTTTGAGATTCCTGTCAACGGTTAAACAGGTGTGAACATCTGGATTGCCGGATAGCATGACTTCTGTACCGCTATAAACCAGTACATCAATCTGGGCACTCTCGTAATGCTGTTTCAGCGTCCCTAATAACGGGGTGGTCAACAAGACGTCACCGAAATGCCGTAGTTTGATGACCAGAATTCGCTTAATGCGTTCTCTGGCTAGCCGTTTTTCTTTCGAATGCATATGCATTACCAAAACTCGTCGGTTATATAAGAGATTGTAATTGTTGAAAGATTGCTTGAGGTGAAATTGTATCCATGGAATTGTCACCAGACATTTCCACCACCTGATTCATCCCGTAGCCGCCAATCAGACCCGGGTCGGTTGGCCCATATAAGGTGATATTTGGACGATCCAGCGCTGCCGTCAGGTGGCTAAGCCCGGTATCGACGGAAACGACGGCTTTGGCGCCTGCTAATACCTCAGCGACCTGTTGCAGCATGAGGCGCGGTAAGACCTCAACGTGGGGGAACCCTTCCGCCAGCCGTAACGCGCGCTGGTGCTCATGTTCCGCTCCCCAGGGAAGTTTGATGCGTAGTCCGCTCGGTGCCAATAGGGCAATCAACTCGCGCCAGTGCGCTTCCGGCCAGTGTTTTTCATCGCGCGTTGTGGCGTGGAGAAACACCAGGTAGCGGTTGGCGTCTGCGGGCGGCTGGGAGGGGAAGCGCGAGGCAATGGCATAATCGCCGCGCTCGGCGGGTTTCCGATAGCCCAAGCTGGCGGCAAACAGTTCGCGTACGCGCTCAACGGCATGCTGTTGACGGCTGATCGGATGGCGATAGTTATAAAACCAGCTTGCCAGCGGCTCACGCGCGTTCTTGCAATCCAATCCGTGTTTCTTTCCATTGGCGAGTCGCGTTACCAGCAGCGCGCTTTTAATCAGCCCCTGCGCATCGATAACCGCATCATAGCGGTGCTGGCGTAGCTGGCGTTTAAAGTCTGCACGCTCCTGACGTGTCGGGGCGCTGAACCAGCTTTTGCGCCAGCGGCGTATCGCCACCGGAATAACGCGGGAAACCGCCGGGTGCCAACTGGGGATTTGCGCGAAACCTTCTTCAACCACCCAGTCGAACTGAATACCGGGTATAACCTGCATCGCATCGGTTAAGGCCGGTAACGTATGCAGCACATCACCCATCGACGATGTTTTCACGATCAGCACTCTCATGCGTCTGCTCCCGGCAGCGGGTTTTCTCTTTGCGTGAAATAGTTATTGAGCGCGCTGAGCACGCGTTCGGGCTGAATGTCGATCAAACTCTGGTGATAGCCTTGTTCAGCATCCCCTTTGCGCACACGGTGATAGCCGGTGATCAGCCGAATCACCTCGGCCTGATGGGACAGCGGCGGGGTAAAATCGGGGCTGCTCGGGCCGTAAAGCGCAACAAGCGGACGATGAAGCGCCGCAGCAACGTGCATGAGCCCGGAGTCGTTGCTGACGACGGCGTGGCAGGCGGCAATCAGCACCACTGCCTGTTCCAGCGAGGTTTTTCCCGCCAGACTGGCGCAATGTTGTCGTGCGTCTTCCGTCAATCCCTGAAGAATGTCGTCACAGGCTGAACGGTCATTGGCTGAACCGAACAGCGCGATCTGGTAGCCGCGCTCAATCAGTGATTGCGCCAGCGCAGCATAGTGATAATGCGGCCACCGTTTGGCGGGACCGAATTCGGCACCGGGGCAAAAGCCGATGATGGGGCGTGCATCTCTGAGGTCGAAGGCCTGCCTCATGTCCGCAATTTCGGCCTGATTGACCTGTAACTGTGGCCACAGTAACGGCTGCGGCAGATCCTCAGCACGACGAATACGGCTACTGTCATAAGCTAATGCGGCGTAACGCTGAACCATCAGCGGGAATGCCGCCTTATCCAGCACGCGTAAGTCGTTCAGCAGCCCGTAACGCATTTCTCCGCGCCAGCCTGTGCGCTGCGGAATGTTGGCAAAGAACGGGACAAGCGCGGATTTAAAGGAGTTGGGCAGCACGTAAGCGCGATCGTAACCTGCATCGCGCAGCGATACGCCAAGACGGCGACGTTCGCCCAGCTCAAGTGCGCCGTGACCTAGCGGCATGGCTAACGCCTGATTGACTTCCGGCATACGTGCCAGCAGCGGACGGCACCAGGCTGGCGCCATCACGTCAATAACCGCTTCCGGGTGTTCAGCCTTCAACGTGCGATAAAGGCTGTGCGACATCATCATATCGCCGACCCAGGAAGGGCCGATGACCAAAATTTTCATACCGCTTATGAATCCTTATTTGATTAAACGGTACGGTTCAGCCAGGCCATATATTCCGCCACGCCTTCGGCGACGGTTTTGAACGGCTTGTCATAACCTGCGGCACGCAAGTTGGTGAGGTCAGCCTGAGTGTAGGCCTGATAGCGACCTTTCAGCTTCTCGGGGAACTCGATGTATTCCACGCCGCCTTTCTTGTGGAACGCAAGCGTAGCGTCGGCAACAGCCTGGAAGGATTCGGCACGGCCAGTACCGCAGTTGAAGATGCCGGAAACACCGTTTTGCCAGAACCATAGGTTGACGGCTGCGACATCACCGACGTAGACGAAGTCACGCTTGAAGTTCTCGCTACCGGAGAACAGCTTCGGATTTTCACCCTGATTGATCTGGTTGTTCAGATGAAACGCGACGCTCGCCATGCTGCCTTTGTGACCTTCACGAGGTCCGTAGACGTTGAAATAGCGGAAACCGCAGATCTGCGATTCTGCTTCAGGGAGAATTTCACGCACGTACTGATCGAACAGGAATTTGGAGTAGCCATAGACGTTCAGCGGCTGCTCGTACTGACGTTCTTCGATAAAGTTATCGTTGCGACCACCGTAGGTTGCGGCGGAAGAGGCATACAGGAACGGAATGTTGCGATCGAGGCAATAGTGCAGCACATCTTTGGAATACTGATAGTTGTTATCCATCATGTACTTGCCATCCCACTCGGTGGTGGAAGAGCAGGCACCCTCATGGAATACGGCATCGATATCGCCCAGATCGTCGCCTGCAACGATGCTGGCGATAAAGTCTTCCTTATCCATGTAATCTGCGATATCCAGATCGACCAGATTGACGAATTTGGTGCCATCTTTCAGGTTATCGACAACCAGAATGTCCCGATAGCCGATGTCATTCAGAGATTTTACGATATTGCTGCCGATAAAACCGGCACCGCCAGTAACGATAATCATGGGCGCGACCTTTGTTAATCTTGCTGGTGAGGCACCGCGCCCCACACTGTTTATGACCGCTATAATAGCATTTCATTTTACCGCAAGCAGCCAGAGCTTAATTTATCCCGTGTTGCGCCAACTTTTTTAAGATGATTCAGGCCGTGACGAAGCCAGCATTTTCAGACTGTTTACCCCGCATTTCTGCCCACATCCGCTAGCTTAAAAACCATAAAGCGATCTTTGTATGGGAGAGTAACGCTATGCCTGCCGCATTTTATCAACAACTTACTACACAAATTATGGCAGCTCGCACCGAAGGGGTGTTCAAGGAGGAGCGCATCATTACCTCTGCGCAGCAGGCTGAAATTGAGGTGATGGACAGCAACCGCCTGCTCAACTTCTGCGCCAATAATTATCTTGGTCTGGCGGACAGCCCTGAGCTGATTGCCGCCGCAAAAGCCGGATTGGACAGCCACGGTTTCGGCATGGCCTCGGTGCGCTTCATCTGCGGCACGCAGGATATCCATAAACAGCTGGAGCGTAAGCTGGCGGATTTTCTGGGAATGGACGACGCGATTCTCTATTCCTCCTGTTTTGATGCCAACGGCGGGCTGTTTGAAACGCTGATGGGGCCGGAGGATGCGATTATTTCCGATGCGCTCAATCATGCCTCAATCATCGACGGTATTCGGCTATCGAAGGCGCGGCGCTACCGTTATGCCAATAACGATATGAACCAACTGGAAGCGCAACTGCAACTGGCCAGAGCGGAAGGAGCAAGGCACATCATGATCGCCACCGATGGCGTGTTCTCGATGGATGGTGTGATTGCGGATTTGCAGAGGATTTGCGATCTGGCGGATCGTTATGATGCGCTCGTGATGGTTGATGATTCCCATGCGGTGGGATTTGTGGGTGAACAAGGACGCGGAACGCATGAATACTGTGGGGTGATGGAGCGTGTCGACATCATTACTGGGACGCTAGGCAAGGCGCTGGGAGGCGCGTCGGGTGGTTATACGGCAGGCAAACGTGAGGTGATCGACTGGCTGCGCCAGCGCTCTCGGCCCTATCTGTTTTCCAACTCGCTTGCGCCAGCCATTGTTACTGCGTCGCTCAGCGTGCTGGATCTGCTGGAAAGAAGTGGGGAACGGCGTAAGCGGCTGTGGGAAAACGCCCGTCTGTTTCGTGAAAAGATGGCTGCCGCTGGGTTCACCTTGGCGGGGGCCGATCACGCCATTATCCCCGTAATGCTGGGTGAGGCACAGTTGGCGCAGGATTTTGCTCAGGCGCTACAGCGGGAAGGCGTGTACGTCGCAGGCTTTTTCTATCCTGTGGTTCCCCTCGGTCAGGCGCGCATTCGTACGCAAATGTCGGCCGCTCATACGCCGCAGCAAATCCAATTCGCCGTTGAGGCTTTTACCCGCGTGGGCAAACGTCTGGGTGTGATCATCTGAGGAAATCGTCATGAAAGCATTGGCAAAATTGCGGCCGGAAGAGGGCATCTGGATGGTGGACTCCCCCACGCCGGAGCTCGGGCATAACGACATCATGATTAAAATTCGCAAAAGCGCGATTTGCGGAACGGATGTGCATATCTATAACTGGGACGAATGGTCGCAGAAGACCATTCCCGTTCCGATGGTTGTCGGGCATGAATACGTGGGAGAAATTGTCGCTATCGGTCAGGAGGTTAACGGTTTTCATATTGGCGATCGGGTCTCTGGCGAAGGACATATTACCTGCGGATATTGCCGCAACTGCCGTGCCGGGCGGCGTCATTTATGCCGCAATGCCATCGGCGTCGGAGTAAATCGCCCCGGTTCATTCGCGGAGTATCTGGTGATTCCTGCCTACAACGCGTTTCGCATTCCCGACAATATTTCTGACGAGCTGGCCGCCATTTTCGATCCTTTCGGTAATGCGGTGCACACTGCGCTTTCTTTTGATTTAGTGGGTGAGGATGTCTTGATTGCTGGCGCAGGGCCGATAGGCATGATGGCGGCGGCGGTGTGTCGTCACGTTGGCGCAAGAAACGTCGTGATTACCGATGTGAATGCGTACCGTCTGGATCTTGCCAGGAAAATGGGGGCAACGCGGGCCGTCAATGTGGCAGAGGAAAGGCTGGCTGACGTCATGATAGAACTGGGCATGACCGAAGGGTTTGATATTGGGTTAGAGATGTCGGGTGCGCCATCGGCCTTTCGCGCCATGCTGAAAGCGATGAACCACGGTGGGCGCATCGCCATGCTGGGTATTCCGCACGAACCGATGTCGATTGACTGGGGAGAGGTGATTTTTAAAGGGCTGTTTATCAAAGGTATCTACGGACGGGAAATGTTCGAAACCTGGTACAAAATGTCGGCGCTGATTCAATCCGGGCTGGATTTGTCACCGATTATCACCCACCGCTTTCACATTGATGAGTTTCAAAAAGGCTTTGATGCCATGCGCTCGGGTCAATCTGGCAAGGTTATTCTCAATTGGGACGAGAGATAACCCTGCCGCCGCGAGTCAGCGTGATGACAAAAGGGAACGTGTCACTGAAACTACGGTTGTTTGTGCGTTTCGGTTTCTGCCGGTGCCACCCAGGTTTGCCAGCGGTGTTTGATAAACATCACTGGGGCGCTTTCCCGAATGCTGCTGCTCACTAGTTTGAAGAACATATCGTTCTTGACCGGTTCTGGCGGCTGCTTGACCCGACACTGCGGTATGCCACGGAACGGATTACGTGGTTTAACCGGCTGTTGCGGCTGAGGCTCGTACTGCCGCGTCGGCTCGTTCAGCAACTGGCTGGGGCGGACTAAGACGATATCGGCATCCAGCGTGGGCAGCATCTGCTGCAAAACGCGGATGGTTGAAGGATGTGGATGCCCGATAGCGATAGCTGAACCGCTGCGACGGGCAATTTGCACCGCGCGGGTAAACTGCTTACGAATCTCGGCTTCGTTTTGCGAATCATCCAGAAAGACTTTGCGTTTGATGACTTTGACGCCCGTTCCTGCCGCAGCCTGACTCGATTGGCTGCTGCCAATGGTCATGCTATCAAGGAAGTAGAGCTGATAGGCGCTCAGCGCCTGCATGACTTTTTGCATGCCGGGCAGGCTGGCGGTCATCGCGCTGCCCATATGATTGTTCAGCCCCACAGCGTAAGGCACGTTATTGACCGATTGGCGAATGATGCGCTGAATTTCATCGCTGCTCATGTCCGGGCGTAACGTGTCACGCTCCAGCGGCTGCTTGCTCATCGGTGCCATTGGTAGATGGATCAAGACTTCTCGCCCTTGCTGGTGGGCTTTTGTCGCCATGTCGCGGGCGTATGGCGCGTTGGGTAATACCGCGACAGAAATCGCCGTTGGCATTGCCAGAATCTGGTTCTCATTATGCGGACGATAGCCGAAATCATCGATGACGATGGACAGTTTCCCTGCCAGCGCGAAAGGAGACAACGCGAGCAGACTCAATGCCAGTAACGGTGTTTTGGTTAAATATGACAAGACTATCTTCCCAGCCAAGGTTGTGGGTTGACCGCCTGACCCTGACGACGGATTTCAAAATACAGCCCGGGCTGGCTCTGCCCGCCGCTGGTACCAACCAGCGCAATAGGTTGACCGGCTTTGACCTGAGCGCCAACGGAGACCAGCGCGCTCTGGTTATAGCCGTACAGGCTCATATCGCCTTTACCATGCTGCACAACAACAACTAACCCGTAGCCCTGTAACCAGTCGGCCATCAGTACGGTGCCGTCGGCGATGGCTTTCACTTCTGTTCCTTCCGGTGCGGCAATCACCAGACCTTTCCAGCGCAGTTCGCCCTGTAGCGGTTCGCCGAAGCGGTGTTCGATGCGGCCGTTAACCGGCCAGATGGCTTGACCTGAAGGTCGCCCTAAACCGCCGGTTCGCGCCATGAGTGAGCGTTCACCTTCAGTCGGTTTGTAGCTGCTGCCGCTGCGTTTGGCCTGTTCTTCTTTGGCGCGAACCTTGGCGGCTTCACGCGCTTCCCGTTCGGCACGGGCTTTCGCTTCTCGCTCGGCGCGGGCGATCTGGTCGCGCAGCCGGGTTTCATTCTGGCGCAGCTCCGTCAGTTGTTGCCGATCTTTTTCCAGCGAGCTTTCCAGCGTCGACAGCGTTTTCTTCCGATCGGACTGCGCCTGCTCCAGCGTCTGCTGTTGCTGCTGCTGGTCACTCAGCAGCGTTTTTTGCTGCGTCTGTTTTTGTTCCAACTGACGTTTTTGGTCAGCCAGTTCCACACGGGTTTGCTGTAAGTCGTGGATAGATTTCTGGCGTGCTTCATTCAGGTAGCCGAAGTAGGCGAGGATGCGCTCGTTGCGCTGGCTTTCCTCTCCGCTCAGCATTAATTGCAGCGCGCTGTGCTGACCTTGCCGGAAGGCGGCGTCGAGCTGGCGGGAGAGCAGCGTTTGTTGCTTATTCTGCTGAGACTGTAGCTTTGCGATAGAGGCGCTAAGGCTGGTTAGTTCTTTATTTAGCGTGGACAGCGTATTGCGCGTTTCATGCAGTTGGCGACTGGCCTGAGAGATAGACTGCTCTTGCTTTTTCAACTGCTGGACTAACGCACTGCGCTGCTTTTGTTGTTCCTGAACGCTTTTTTCTTTCGCGGCGATATCTTGTTGCAGGGTCTTGAGCTGTGCCTGATTATCTTCCGCCTGGCTGAGCGCGGGCAACAGCAAAACGCCAACGCAGAGTGCGCTGACGCAGCGGGTGAGCAGCCTTTGTAATGCGGATAAATGGCGATCGGCGCTACATGCCACTCGACTCTGTACAAATAACGCGTTTTTACTCATAGCGGTGAATTATTCCACGATGAACAGCGGCTTACCAGTTGTCTCTTGTCTGATTTCTATTTCCAGACGTGACAAGCATGGCACAAAGACGGGCATCTATGCGCATCAATAATGGATAAATGGAAAGCTCTGCGCATAAAATGAGGGAATGGCATTATTTGGTACGCCAGTTTCTGTGGCTGGCTATCTCTTGCTGGCGCTTACGGGCTTGCGCTGGGATAGCCTCAAACATCTATCCTGGTAATTTTTGGGTATCGCGCCGCAGATTCGATACGCTATGTTGGCTTACTGGCTGTAATTGCCGTATCGCGCAGGTATACTCAGGAACCTTTATTTTTGTTGCTTAACTGATCCGGGAGCCGTTACACCCCATGCAAGAGATTATGCCATTTGTTAGCAAGAACCCTATTTTGAGCATCGCCTGGGTTGCGCTGTTGGTTGCGGTAATTGTACTTACTGTGAAGAGTAAACTGTCGAACGTGAAAGAAGTGGTTCGCGGTGAAGCGATCCGACTGATTAATAAAGAAGATGCTGTCGTCGTTGATATCCGTAACCGTGATGATTATCGCCGTGGCCATATTGCCAGCGCATTTAACCTGTTGCCGAACGACATCAAAAACGGCAGCGTAGGTGAACTTGAAAAACATAAGTCGCAGCCGATTATCGTGGTATGCGCCAACGGCCTCTCTTCACGCGAAGCGGCCGAGAATTTGCACAAAGCCGGTTTTGAGCGTGTGCAGGTATTGAAAGACGGCCTGGCTGGCTGGAGCGGTGAGAATCTGCCTTTAGTCCGCGGCAAATAAAACGGTTTGTGGTAAAACTATCCTCGTCGTGCCGTATGTGATAGGTCATAGTGTGATCGGTCATATGCAGCGAAAATGGCAACGATTTGGCAGGATAACCGACAGGCTGATTGCAGTACGACAATGACATAAATGTGCTGACGTCCGCCTACTTATGACGACGGAAGACGTCAAGAAAATCTAACAAAAGGGTATTACTTAACATGTCTGAACAAAACAACACAGAAATGGCTTTCCAAATCCAGCGTATCTACACCAAAGATATCTCTTTTGAAGCGCCGAACGCGCCTCAGGTGTTCCAGCAGGAATGGCAGCCGGAAGTAAAACTGGATCTGGATACGGCGTCCAGCCAACTGGCTGATGACATCTATGAAGTTGTTCTGCGCGTGACCGTAACGGCTTCTCTGGGCGAAGAAACTGCGTTTCTGTGTGAAGTTCAGCAAGGTGGTATCTTTACCGTTGGCGGCATTGAAGGAACTCAACTGGCGCACTGCCTGGGTGCTTACTGCCCGAACATTCTGTTCCCTTACGCGCGTGAGTGCATCACCAGCCTGGTTTCTCGCGGCACCTTCCCGCAACTGAATCTGGCTCCGGTTAACTTTGATGCGCTGTTCATGAATTACCTGCAGCAGCAGACCGAAGGTGAAGGCGCTGCGCAGCATCAGGATGCCTGATGAACGCGTCTGACGCTTCCATGACCGTCATCGGTGCCGGTTCATACGGCACCGCTCTGGCCATTACGCTGGCGCGTAATGGCCATCGAGTCGTGCTGTGGGGCCACAACCCCGCGCACATTCAGGCATTACAGGCCGCTCGCTGTAATCAGGCATTCCTGCCTGATGTCCCTTTCCCCGATTCACTACAGTTGGAAACCAATCTGGGGCAGGCGCTTGCTGCCAGCAGAAACGTGCTGGTTGTTGTGCCGAGCCATGTGTTTGGTGATGTTCTGCGTCAGTTGAAACCGCATTTGCGTGCCGATGCGCGTATCGTGTGGGCGACGAAAGGGCTGGAAGCGGAAACGGGACGGTTGTTGCAGGATGTCGCTCGCGAAGCGCTGGGCGAAACCATTCCGCTCGCGGTGGTATCCGGCCCGACATTCGCTAAAGAATTAGCAGCTGGCATGCCGACGGCTATTGCTCTGGCATCGACGGACCGTGAATTTGCTGACGATCTGCAACGTCTACTGCACTGTGGAAAGAGCTTCCGCGTATACAGCAACCCAGATTTTATCGGTGTGCAGCTGGGCGGGGCGGTGAAGAACGTCATTGCTATCGGTGCCGGGATGTCTGACGGCATTGGGTTTGGCGCAAATGCACGCACCGCATTGATCACCCGTGGGCTGGCTGAAATGACTCGGCTTGGTACGGCGCTGGGGGCGGATCCCACCACCTTCATGGGGATGGCTGGGCTGGGCGATCTGGTGCTGACCTGTACTGATAATCAGTCCCGTAACCGACGCTTTGGTATGATGCTGGGGCAGGGAATGGATGTGCAGAGCGCGCAGGATAGCATTGGCCAGGTTGTTGAAGGGTATCGCAATACAAAAGAGGTTCTGGCATTAGCGCAGCGCTACGGCGTTGAAATGCCGATTACCGAACAACTCTGGCAAGTTCTCTATTGCGGAAAAGACGCCCGAGAGGCGGCACTGAGCCTGTTGGGGCGCACGCGTAAAGACGAAACCGCCAAATTATAAAACACGTCGTTCTATGCTCTAAATAATTCGAGTTTCAGGAAGGCGGCAAGAGAAGGAATCCCGATGAGCTTACTCAGGTAAGTGACCCGGGTGACTGAACGTAGCCAACGCACATGCAACTTGAAGTATGACGAGTATATGCTGGGCTTCCTAATCTTGGAGGCTCATAGTATCTTCATTTTCTTGTATGTGAGCGGTGGTGCTAATCAGTCCGCCGTTTGAGAACAGATATACGTTGTGGTGTGTGGCATCTCGGAGAGTATGGCAATGTCGACAGAAGAACTGGAACTGGTCTGGACCAATATCAAGGCAGAAGCGCGCAGTCTCGCAGATTGTGAACCGATGCTGGCCAGCTTTTTTCATGCCACATTGCTGAAACACGAGAATCTGGGGAGTGCGCTGAGCTATATGCTGGCGAATAAGTTAGCCAATTCGATTATGCCTGCGATTGCTATTCGTGAGGTGGTCGAAGAAGCCTATAGCGCCGATCCACAGATGATCGTTTCTGCCGCGCGCGATATTCAGGCGGTCTGCCTGCGCGATCCAGCAGTAGATAAATACTCGACGCCGCTACTCTACCTGAAAGGGTTTCATGCATTACAGGCGTATCGTATTGGTCACTGGCTTTGGTCGCAGGATCGTCAAGCGCTGGCGGTCTATTTCCAGAACCAGATCTCGGTCTCTTTTGGTGTCGATATTCACCCAGCGGCGAGAATCGGCTGCGGGATCATGCTCGATCACGCAACCGGTATTGTGATCGGCGAAACCGCCGTCGTTGAAAATGATGTCTCCATTCTGCAGTCCGTGACGCTGGGCGGTACGGGCAAAACCAGTGGCGATCGTCACCCTAAAATTCGCGAAGGCGTAATGATTGGCGCAGGCGCGAAAATTCTGGGGAACATTGAAGTCGGCTGTGGTGCGAAAATTGGTGCCGGTTCTGTCGTGTTGCAATCCGTTCCTCCACACACGACGGCGGCAGGTGTGCCAGCTCGTATCGTCGGTCGCCCGGAAAGCGATAAACCCGCTATGGATATGGATCAGTATTTCAACGGCATCAATCGCGGTTTTGAATACGGTGATGGCATCTAACACCCGTGGTGTAGGTGATTCACCGTCTCTTGCTATCTATCCCGAAAAGGTTCTCCATCAGAGCATAAACCACCAACAAATAAGGTGTTTTTTTGTTATTCTTCCTAAGAAACATCTGAAAACCACGCTGAATTCACTATCTATTTAAGTACAGCCACTGTTTATCCCTTCATAATAGGCTGCTTTAGTTTCCTGTTGATGTAGGCAGGTTGCGTAAACTGAACTATATATTTTGGTAACAACCAAGAATAGCTTTGCCTGGATTACCTTTTTTTGAATGGAATCGTGACGCCGTTACAGAGAATCTTATATGTATTTGAAGCGAACTTTAATCACGTTGAGTTTGATTACACTACCCATTGTTCCTTTTTTGAGCTACGCAGCAGAAAGCATAAATAATACGAGCAGCACCGAAAATCTTGCCCCTGTCACGGTGGATTCCAGTGATCCGGTATCGGATAAGCAGGGGGAAAGCTGGTGGCAGAGAAGTAAAAATAACCTGTCCACTACTTGGAACGCGCCGCAGAGCCACGATATTTATATCCCGGCGATTACCTGGCATAACCGCTGGACATACGATAAAGAAAAGACTGATAGATATAATGAAAGGCCGTGGGGCGCGGGTTACGGTGTTTCCCGTTTGGATAAGGATGGGGATTGGCACGGGATTTATATCATGGCTTTTAAAGATTCCTTTAATAAATGGGAACCTATCGGTGGCTATGGTTATGAAAAGCGTTGGCGGCCAACCAGCGATCAGGATTTTCAACTGGGTCTGGGTTTTACGGCTGGCGTAACGATGCGTGATAACTGGAACTATATCCCTATTCCGGTTTTGTTGCCTTTGGCATCGATAAGCTATAACAAGCTCTCTTTCCAGGCGACTTACATTCCCGGTACATACAATAACGGCAATGTTTTCTTTGCATGGTTAAGATGGCAGATTTAGTAGCCTTTTCTTTTCATCAAGAATATTTTGATGTAAAGAAATGAATCCTAATACAGCCTGTTAACGATCCCGTATTACTGGGGTCGTTACTGCTTCGAACGGTACTATATCTATAGTATAGGTTAACGAAATCGTATCACTCCACAATGATTTACTAAGCATTTATATTTATTAATACTATTATAATTTTTATTATATGGCGTAGTTATTGAGTTTTTTATTGACGAAACTATAATCAGTCATTAGTTTGGGTTTGTTAAATTCCGGATAAAAATTATAGTATGCTATAGTTTGGTGATATTTATTAATCATGGATGTATCTAATAGATATTTAAAGTGTATTTTTAACGCATTCTATTAATGAGTAAAAGTAAGGTTTTATGGATTAACTGAGATAAAGGGATTTTATATGGCAAATAATATTTATCTAACGTTGACGGGAAATCAACAAGGGAAAATATCTGCTGAGTGTGGCACCATCGACTCGATTGGTAATAAGTATCAGATAAGGCATCAAGACCAAATTTTTGTTTTGCAATTCGATCATGCTATCAGTCGTAACCAAAATATTAATCATCAACCTATAACGTTCTGTAAACCCATTGATAAATCATCTCCGCTCTTGGGTAATGCTATAGCAAATAATGAAAAACTTGAGCTTTTGTTCGACTTTTACCGAACCGCGCAGACTGGAGTACAGGAGAAATATTATTCTGTTAAACTTATTGGAGCAGTTATAAGAAACATTGCCGTTTCCTATCCACACGCTTTAACCCATGCAGAGAACCAACCAGAAGAAATGATATCTGTTGCTTATCAAAGCATAGATTGGCAACACCACATTGCTGGAACTGGTGGCTATAGTTTATGGGAAGAACAGGTGTATTAATATAAAAGGAACGATGGTGAAAGAAAATATTATCGTAAGAAATAAATTTTGTGATATTTCTAAAGTTAGATTTAGAAAATGGGACGAAATTGATGTTCTTTTCTGGAAGTTTGGTAAAAGCAATCCTGAAAGAAAGAGTGGTGGGTATTATTTAAATGCATATAAAGATTCATATATTCAGTACAATAAAGAAAAAATAATAAAGTACTCCCATCAGGCTGGAATCCTTCCTGAGCTACTCGGTGGTGTTGCTTGGATTGAGTCCGGTGGAATGCCAGAAGAATATAAATTTCAGGTTTTTGAGATAAAACGGATTTTGAGATTAAAGTCATCCCCTGAAAATAAAACCTCTTTTGGTTCTGTTGCTATGCAAATTCAAGTTGCAGCGAGAACGTTAGGATTAAATCCGGACACTTTGACGACGCGAGATCAGCTTGAATTAGCTACTTGTCTGATGGAGGACGATTTTAATCTCTGGATTGTTGCCCAGCATCTAAGAGATATGATTCTCTATGATTATCCTGATGTAGCAGCGCTTTACTTGAATGATGAACAGTACATGATGGCAGGAGTCCGTTACAACCGGGGTATACAGAGAAAACTGAGTGAGTTTATTCGTTTCATTGATGCTAAACCGGAACGTGGTTCTATTGAGTTCGACTACATTTCTTATGGAATACGGTTACTGCAAATTAGAAACCATATAAGAAAACTTCTGGGGCTTGATATCTGAATGAAAATACGTAAGGGAAATATCGTAGATGTTATCACTATGGTGGGGTATTTTTTATTCGCCTATTTTATAATGGAGTTACTTTCGATCAACAAATATGACTGGATGATGGAGCCGGGAGACTCTATCTGTAGTATTCCCCATCAGTCTTTCCGTAATCGAACTTTACAGGCAGGGGCGGCGGCTCTATTGTTAGTGACGCCTTTATTTATTGCATTAGCACGTAATCTTTACATTAAAAATCGCTATAAAACAGTTTATTACATGATTGGTATACTGTGCGTCACGGTATACGGTGGCTGGCTTTTTTTTGGTCGATTTGCGCTATGCTAATCGATGAATTTTGTCAGAATGGTCCGATGCTTTCATTTGTCTATTATTTACCCTAATGTAAACCACATTGACTGAAATTCATTCAGTCATCTCCGTTACAATGGCGCTACTTTTTTCTAAGCGGATGCTGTTGTGCCATTACTTACTATCACCACTATCTTGTGGGCATTTTCATTCAGTCTGATTGGCGAATATCTTGCGGGTCAGGTTGATAGCTGGTTTTCTGCGATGTTCCGTCTGACGGCGGCGGCAGTGGTGTTTTTGCCATTTTTACGCCTGCGCGGCTATGCGCCACGCGTTATTTTCTTGTATCTGTTAGTGGGTGCTTGCCAACTGGGTATCATGTACCTGTTCGTGTTCCAGGCTTACCTGTACCTGACCGTACCTGAGTTTTTACTCTTTACGGTGATGACGCCGCTGTACGTCACGCTGATTTACGATCTGCTCGCTCGGCAGCGCTTGCGCTGGGGCTATGTCATGAGCGCTCTGCTGGCGGTATTCGGCGCAGCCGTTATCCACTATCACGGCGTGAGTGAGCATTTCTGGTGGGGATTCCTGCTGGTGCAGGCGGCTAACGTATGTTTTGCAGCAGGTCAGGTTGGCTATAAGCGCTTGATGGAGCTCTATCCGGTGCCGCAGCACTGTGCATTTTCCTGGTTTTATCTGGGGGCGGCGATCGTGACGATAACCGCGTGGTTGCTCTTCGGCAATCTGGATAAATTA
Source organism: Pectobacterium aroidearum (assembly GCF_041228105.1). Taxonomy (NCBI): domain Bacteria; kingdom Pseudomonadati; phylum Pseudomonadota; class Gammaproteobacteria; order Enterobacterales; family Pectobacteriaceae; genus Pectobacterium; species Pectobacterium aroidearum. Next base: position 5,013,110 of record NZ_CP166097.1, on the reverse strand, counting down.
CCCACCACAACCTTGCAGTGGGGCGTGCTGGTCTGGCTGGGGATTGGCGCTTCCGGCCTGGGTTATTTCATGTGGAACTACGGCGCCACTCAGGTGGATGCCGGAACGCTCAGCATAATGAACAACTTTCATGTGCCTGCTGGGCTCTTGGTCAACTTCGCTATCTGGCATAAAACGCCAGACTGGCTGAGTTTTATCGTGGGAACGGTCATTATCACGTCCTCGCTGTGGGTACACCAGCGTTGGGTCGTGAAGCGTCCTTCACAAACGGTAAGTGCTCACAAGCGTGCTGACGCGCCGAACGAATAAACGCATCAATCACCGGTTGGCGCTGCTCTCCGTCGCGGACGGCGGCGTACAACCGGCTCCACAGTCCATCACCCAGCGATTTGGTGACAATCAGCCCCTGACGCTCGAAACTTTCCACCACCCAGTGCGGTAGTGCGGCGATGCCCATGCGGGCGGCAACCATCTGAATCAGCAGCAGCGTATTATCCACGCTTTTCAGCGCAGGGCTGACGCCTGCCGGCTGCAAAAAGTGACGCCAGACGTCCAGACGCTGCCGCTGTACCGGATAGATCATCAGGGTTTCGGCGGTGAAATCCTCCGGTTCGATTTTCTCTTTCTGAGCTAGTGGATGCTCGGGAGCCAGCGCCAGCCTGACTTCAAAATCAAACAGAGGCGAATAGTGCAGGCCACTGCGCGGCATGATGTCGGAGGTCATGACCAGATCCAGCTCGCCTTGCTGGAGCGCTGGCTGAGGGTCGAATGTCACGCCCGATTTAAAGTCCATCGCCACCTGCGGCCAATGTTGATGGAACTCGTCTAGCGCAGGCGTCAGCCACTGAATACAGCTATGGCACTCAATAGCCAGACGCAGCGTGGTTTGGTGCGGCTCATGGCAGGCCTGCAACGCCTGCTGGATCTGTGGTAACACCTGCTCTGCCAACTGCAACAGAATGTCTCCCTGAGGCGTAAAGCGCAGCGGCTGGCTTTTGCGCACGAATAGCCTGAACCCAAGGCGTTGTTCCAGATCGCTGAACTGGTGGGATAACGCCGATTGAGTTTGGTGAAGCGCAGCGGCAGCGGCGGCTAACGATCCGGTATTGCGCAGTGCTTGCAGCGTTCGCAGGTGTTTGAATTCGATCATGAGAGTCCTTCACAGTGACAGTGAATAAATTGCGCTTGTGGTTACTACACTACCTGCGGATTATGGATGTGTAAACATCTGGACGGCTAAATGAGGAATTAACGATGGCGATTGTGAATCACACACTGGGTTTTCCGCGCGTTGGATTACGCCGTGAACTGAAAAAAGCGCAGGAAAGCTACTGGGCAGGTAACGCGACACAGGAAGAGTTGCTGACCGTTGGACGCGAGCTGCGTGCGCGTCATTGGCAACAACAGAAGGATGCTGGCGTTGATCTGCTGCCGGTGGGTGATTTCGCCTGGTACGACCATGTACTGACCACCAGTCTGCTGCTGGGTAACGTACCTGCTCGTCATCAGAATGAAGACGGTTCGGTCGATCTGGATACGCTGTTCCGTATTGGTCGTGGACGTGCGCCAACGGGTCAACCCGCTGCGGCGGCGGAAATGACCAAGTGGTTTAACACTAACTACCACTACATGGTGCCGGAGTTTACCAAAGGGCAGCAGTTTAAGCTGACCTGGACACAACTGCTGGATGAAGTTGATGAAGCACTGGCGCTGGGCCATAAAGTGAAGCCCGTTCTGTTAGGCCCGGTTACCTACCTGTGGCTGGGTAAAGTGAAAGGTGAGCAGTTTGACCGCCTGTCGCTGCTGCAGGATATTCTGCCGGTTTATCAGCAGGTGCTGGCTGAGCTGGCGAAACGCGGTATTGAGTGGGTGCAGATCGATGAGCCTGCACTGGTGCTGGAATTGCCGCAAGCGTGGCTGGCCGCGTTTAAACCGGCCTACGATGCACTACAGGGGCAGGTGAAACTGCTGCTGACGACTTATTTTGATAGCGTTAGCCAGAATCTGGAAACGATTAAGGTGCTGCCGGTTCAGGGACTGCATGTCGATCTGGTTCACGGTAAGGATGATGCCGCTACGCTGAGCGCCCAACTGCCTGCTAACTGGGTACTGTCTCTGGGGGCGATTAACGGCCGTAACGTTTGGCGAGCCGATCTAAGTAGCTGGTTCGAGCGTCTGCAACCGCTGGTGGGGACGCGCGATCTGTGGCTGGGCAGCTCCTGCTCGCTGCTGCATAGCCCTATCGATCTGAGTGTGGAAGTGCGTCTGGATGATGAAGTGAAGAGCTGGTTTGCCTTTGCGATTCAGAAATGTGCGGAGCTGTCACTGTTGTCTCAGGCGCTGAACAGCGGCAACGGTCAGGCTCTGGAAGCCTACAGCGCACCGATTCGCGCCCGCCGTACCTCGACGCGTGTGAATAACGCCGCCGTTGCGCAGCGTTTGGCAGCGATTACCGCCCAAGACAGCCAACGTCAGAACGTCTATTCGGTGCGTGCAGAGGCTCAGCGTGAGCGCTTTAATCTGCCGGCATGGCCGACGACCACGATCGGTTCTTTCCCGCAAACCACTGAAATTCGCGGTCTGCGTCTGGATTTCAAGCAGGGCCGTCTGGATAGCAATAACTATCGTACCGGTATTGCCGAGCACATTAAGCAAGCGGTGATTGAACAAGAGCGTCTGGGTCTGGACGTGCTGGTGCACGGTGAAGCCGAGCGTAACGACATGGTGGAGTATTTCGGTGAGCATCTGGATGGGTTTATCTTTACCCAGAACGGCTGGGTGCAGAGCTACGGTTCACGCTGTGTGAAGCCGCCAGTCATTATTGGTGATGTAAGCCGTCCAGAAGCGATCACCGTTGAGTGGGCGAAATACGCACAGTCCCTGACTGACAAGCCAATGAAAGGCATGCTGACAGGCCCGGTGACCATTTTGTGCTGGTCGTTCCCGCGCGAAGACGTCACGCGTGAAACCATCGCTAAGCAGATTGCTCTGGCGCTGCGGGATGAAGTCGCGGATTTGGAAGCCGCAGGTATTGGCATCATCCAGATTGACGAACCGGCACTGCGTGAAGGTCTGCCGCTGCACCGCTCTGACTGGGACGCGTATCTGTCCTGGGCTGTGGATGCTTTCCGCCTGAATGCCGCCGTGGCGAAAGATGATACGCAGATCCATACCCATATGTGTTACTGCGAGTTCAACGACATCATGGATTCTATCGCCGCGCTGGATGCAGACGTGATTACGATTGAAACCTCCCGTTCCGACATGGAATTGCTGGAGTCGTTTGAAGAATTCGAATACCCGAATGAAATCGGCCCTGGCGTTTATGATATCCACTCCCCGAACATACCAAGCGTGGAATGGATAGAAGCCCTGCTGAAGAAAGCGGCGCAGCGTATTCCCGCTGAACGCCTGTGGGTGAACCCGGATTGCGGTCTGAAAACTCGCGGCTGGCCGGAAACGCGTCAGGCTCTGGCGAATATGGTTCAGGCAGCACAGCGTTTGCGTGAACCCAGTAATGTTTAATTGCTGATGGCATCAGGGAGGCAATGGCCTCCCTGATTTTTATATCTTACGAATAGATAAAGTTCGCATTATTTCCTCCTCTCAACTTATTCTTATTTCTCCGTCGTGTTTTCTTCCTTCCCGAAAATTAACGATATTGTCTTTCCTTTAATAAAATTGCCGTGTTATCCCGCTTGTTTCTCTGCATCGACTAGCTGGTTATTTGTCAAAAATGAATATTCATCCACTATCGACATCTCTATTTATTAAAGGATTTAATCAACGCCGTCATAAAGCTCAGAAATCTTGTGCCGATAAGGTAAACGGCATGGAGGTGGCTCAGGATGTATGAATAGCGCGAAGTTTCTTGTATTTCTCTAACGCTTTACTGATGTTAAAAGTGCGCCTGTAATTACTCTCTTATGAGTATTTAATATACCCATAAAGCATATTTATTTTCCCGGATAATGATTATTTTCCCCATTCTGCGAGGTTATTAGACGATAACTGTGCGCAGTAGTCATTATTATGTATTACCTAAAAGGAGTGAGATGTGAATTTAGCGAATTGGCGTATTGGCTATCGATTAGGAGGCGGGTTCGCCATCTTAATCCTGATGCTGTTTACCGTGAGTATTTTTTCTCTGTCCAAACTTTCTGGTTTTCAGGATGGCGCCAGAGATATCGTCAAAGACGTTTACCCACAAACGGTGGATGCTAATGACCTCATCGATAATGTGAATGGGCACTTTGTCGCTTATTTGCAGATGATGCTGGTATCCGGCCAGGAACAGCGGCAGGGATATGTCGATCGGATTATGGCGTACCGCAAGGAGATTAGTCGCCTGCTTGATAATCTGGAAAGGAATACCTCAGGAGAGCTTGCCCGCAAGCAGGTAGGGGTTGTCCGCGGGTTTCGTGCTGAGTTCATCAAGTCCGGCGATAAAATTATTAGTGATGCACTGGCGGGTAATAACGACGTCGCCGTAGCGGAATTCAATAACACCCTGAACGTGATTCAGCGCAATTACCGCGACTCGGTGAAGCAGTTGGTGAACTACCAAAATGATGCGATGGATAACTCTGTCGAAACCATGGCTGAGGTGTACAACAGCACTCGCATGATTTTACTGCTTATTTTGGCTCTGGGTGCGGTATTTGGAGCGCTGATTGCCTGGGCGATCACGCGTAGCGTAACCCGCCCGATAGCGCAGGCGCTGCAAGTGGCAGACAGAGTGGCGCAGGGCGATTTGACCTCACACATCACGGTGACCAGCAAGGATGAGACCGGGTTGCTGCTGCAATCGTTAGATCGCATGAACACCAGTTTGAGTTCGATTGTCGGCCAGGTTCGTGATGGGGCGGAAACCATCTCGACGGCAGCGTCGCAAATCACGGCGGGTAATCAGGATCTGTCATCGCGTACCGAAGAACAGGCGAGTTCGCTGGAAGAAACGGCAGCTTCAATGGAGCAATTGGCCTCTACCATCAAAAACACGGCTGAGAACACCCAACAGGCGACGGAGATTGCCAATAAGGCGACTGGTGCAGCGAAACAGAGCGGCGATGTCATGCTTTCCGTGACACAGAAAATGCGCGGTATTCGTGATTCGTCCCAGCGTATGGCGGAGATCATCGGTGTGATTGACGGTATTGCGTTCCAGACCAATATTCTGGCGCTGAACGCAGCGGTTGAAGCGGCGCGTGCAGGCGAGCAGGGGCGTGGTTTTGCGGTGGTAGCGGGAGAAGTCCGTTCACTGGCGCAGCGCAGTGCGACCGCCGCGCGGGAGATTAAGGATTTGATCGACGACTCCGTGGGTAAAATTCGCGAAGGCATGGATCTTGTCGATACCGCTGAAGAAACCATGGGCGGGTTGACGGCCCATGTGAAGGACGTACACGACATTATCAGCGAGATTTCGCAGGCTAGTCGTGAACAGAGTGAAGGGATTAACCAGATGAATCTGGCGATTGGGCAGATTGATACTACGACCCAGCAGAACGCGGCTCTGGTTGAAGAATCCGCCTCTGCGGCTCTGTCTCTGCAAGCACAGGCTTCCGTTCTGGCGGAGGCCGTGAGCGCGTTCAAAATACAGTCTTACAGCGGTAGTAATGGCGGATCTTATGTGCCGATGCGCACACCAACGCTGTCTCTGGCACTAGCAAGTAAAGAGTAAATTTACGGCTATCGTTTGATCGCGTTGCAGCGCAGCGCCTACCTCTATAGGGGAGCAACCGCTCCCCTGATTCGCTCTATATAGGGTATATACCCTAAATAATTCGAGTTGCGTGAAGGCGGGCAACGCACAAGCAGCTTGAAGTATGACGGTATAGAGCAAATATGATTTTTTCTCTTCTTATTCAGCTTGTTATTCTTTACTAAGAAATATTCTCATCTCTTTATTTTTAATATCAAATATGTCTGACTATCCTTTTATGTAATTGAGGCGTTATTCATGTTAATTATTGGTTGATTAATCTGTGATTTTTCCGATCGAAACTTAACTTTCGATAGTTAATATCTATTTATTGTATGTTTTTGAATGATTTAAACGATCAATTTGTAAAGTTCAGAAACACATTGCCGATAAAGATGGATAACACAGGAGCGGCCATGGCTGCATGAGTCCGGAGAGGGAAGACCACTATTATCACTTCAATCACGCCTCTGCGGTCTTATCAGTTGTATTTGTAGCATTGTTAGATTTATTTCCACTTTTGCACCTCAACACCCGAGGGAAACTATTTGATTTTTGATAGCGCCTCTCATGCTGAGAGCGTGCGTAAAAATGCCTGCCTTAAGGTATCTCTGGCGCGTCAGAAGGCTTTTCCCCTTCGGAGCGTCAATCATTCTCCGCCCTGTGGTTCCATCAAGCTGCGACATGTGCGCAATTGACATTGCTATGCATTACCTAAAAGGAGTGAGACATGAGTTTAGCGAATTGGCGTATTGGCTATCGACTGGGAGCCGGATTTGCCATCCTGATTTTGATGTTGTTTGTCGTGAGTATTTTTTCCCTGTCTAAGCTATCCAGTTTTCAAGATAGTGCCAGAAGTATTGTGAAAGATGTTTACCCTCAAACTGTTGATTCTAATAGCCTTATCGATAATGTGAACAGCATTCTGGTGGCATATCAGCGGCTGATGCTGGTTTCGGATCAGACGCAGATCCAGACAAACGTCGCTCGCGTGAACGAATTCCGTCAGGAGATTGGCCGCCTGTTGGACAAGCTGGAAAGCCAAACCGTTGAAGAGCGTTCCGTTTCCCAACTGCGTGATATTCGCGCGATTCGTAACGAATTTTTGAAATCCGGTGACAAAATCATCAGCGAAGTGGTGGCGGGCAACCGGGATGCGGCGATTGAGGAGTTCAACAACAACCTGAATGTCACCCAGCGTCAGTACCGCGATGCGGTAAGACAACTGGTTAACTATCAGGATGATGCGATGGACACCTCTGTTGAAGCCATGGCTGAGGTATACAGCGAAACCCGTATTATTTTGCTGCTTATTTTGGCGTTGGGCGCCGTATTTGGGGCGCTGATTGCCTGGTCAATTACGCGCAGTGTAACCCAACCGATTCAGCAGGCTTTGCAAGTAGCAGACCGAGTGGCGCAGGGCGATCTGACCTCGCGCATCACTGTTACCAGCAAAGATGAAACCGGATTGCTGCTGCAATCGTTAGATCACATGAACACCAGCCTGAGCACGATTGTCGGACAGGTACGTGATGGGGCGGAAACTATCTCGACAGCAGCGTCGCAAATCGCCGCAGGTAATCAGGATCTGTCAGCGCGCACGGAAGAACAGGCCAGCTCGCTGGAAGAAACCGCTGCGTCAATGGAACAGCTGACATCCACCATTAAAAACACGGCGGAAAACACCCAGCAGGCGACGGAGATTGCGAATAAAGCCTCTGGTGCAGCGAAGCAAAGCGGTGATGTTATGGTTTCCGTGACGCAGAAAATGCGCGGCATTCGCGATTCATCCCAGCGTATGGCGGAGATCATCGGTGTGATTGACGGCATTGCATTCCAGACCAATATTCTGGCGCTGAACGCGGCGGTTGAAGCGGCGCGTGCGGGCGAACAGGGGCGTGGTTTTGCGGTGGTGGCAGGGGAGGTTCGTTCTCTGGCACAGCGTAGTGCGACTGCCGCGCGGGAGATCAAGGATTTGATCGACGACTCCGTGAGCAAAATTCAGGAAGGCATGTCGCTGGTGGATACAGCTGAAGAAACCATGGGCGGGTTAACGGGCTATGTGCGGGATGTGAATGAGATTATCAGTGAAATCTCGCAGGCCAGCCGTGAACAGAGCGACGGGATTAACCAGATGAACCTGGCGGTGGGACAGATTGATACCACGACCCAGCAGAACGCGGCTCTGGTTGAAGAATCTGCCTCTGCGGCCCTGTCTCTGCAAGCACAGGCCTCCGTTCTGGCGGAAGCGGTAAGTGCGTTTAAACTTCTGTCTTATGGCAGTGGTAAAACCGCCTCGTATGCCTCAGCGCCAGTGCGCACGCCAACGCTGTCTTTAGCGCCTGCTGCTGCGAAAGATCAGGGTAATAACAGCGACTGGACGTCGTTCTAAGGCTGCCTGACTTTGTCATGTGGTAAAACGATAAAACACAAACGCCACCGACCTCCGGTGGCGTTTTAGCGAATAGCTAAGTACGAAAACGGTGTGGTGACGTTACGCCACGCCGTTTTTCTGGAACCACGCCAGCATACGCTGCCAGCCGTCTTGTGCAGATTCTTCATGGTAGCTTGGCCGATAATCGGCATGGAAAGCATGGCCGGCATCGGGGTAGACGATGATATCTGCCTCCGCATTGGCAGCGCGTAGCGCCTGCCGCATGATATCAACCTGTGTCAACGGAATCCCTTCGTCCTTCGCGCCATATAACCCCAGCACAGGGGCTTCCAATTCCGTTGCAATATCGACCGGATGTTTGGGGCTATTCAACGTTTTCTCACCCGTAAACTTACCATACCAGGCAACGGCTGCCTTGAGCTGCGGGTTGTGCGCGGCGTAGAGCCAGGTGATGCGTCCGCCCCAGCAGAAACCGGTGATCGCCAGCTTACTGGCATCACCGCCCTGTTTAATCGCCCAGTTGGCCGTGTGATCAAGATCGGACAGCACCTGTGTATCGGGCACCTTATAAACCAGCTCGGTCAGGATTCGCTGAATATTGTCATATTGGCTGGGGTCACCCTGACGAAAATACAGCTCTGGCGCAATGGCCATGTAGCCCTGTTTGGCCAGCCTGCGGCACACGTCCTGAATATGTTGATGAACGCCGAAAATCTCCTGCACCACCAAAACGATAGGAAGCGGCTTCTCATGATTTGCCGGTCTGGCGATATACGCGGGCAACTGCTCACCCTGAGAAGGAATGGTGGTTTCACTGGCAATGATACCGACAGAATCTGTGGTAACGATGGAGGAGGTCTGCGGCTCCACTGCTGGGGATAGCCCCTGGGGAAGATGTTTGAAGGTCGTCTGTTCATCAGTCTTCATTACGCGCTCTCCTGTTATCGATGAATCGTAGTTAGCCGTATTCTGCCTACAGCGTATTGAGATAGTCTTCGAAGCGTTTCCCTTTCTCTGGTCTGAAGTATAGGCCGGTCTCCGCCACGGAAGTGATGTTATCGACCCTTAGATTGCGAAAGTCTGAGCGAGTTTCACACCATATCGTGAGTAACCACACGGCATCAAACAGGGTTAACCCGAGAGGACGAGCGATTCTATCGCTCTCTCTGCCTTGCAGGTCAACATAGGCAATACGTAGTTGAAGCTTGTTACGGATAGCAAGGCGAATAAAAGCCAGGTGTTTTATGGCTTTCTCACTTTCCTCGGTATGTCGGGAAACCGCTCTGAGAGGAAGCGACTTATAGCTATCAGATTTTTTGACATCAATCACGGCGCTGATTTTTGCTGAAACCCGTCTGGCTGCTGCGGAAAGCATGTCATCGCCCCTGGCACCTATCAGCCGCATTCCCAGCATAATGGCGTCCAATTCATCTGGATCAAAATTCAGCGGGGGCAGGAAGTAGTCTTTTTCAAGTAGGTAACCGAGCCCCGATTCTCCGCGAATAGGGGCGCCGATGGTTTGTAGTGCCGCCATATCCCTGTAGATCGTTCTGACCGATACATTCAACGCTTGGGCTAATATTTCCGCTGATACCGGGTGCACACGGCCGCGAAGATGATCGAGTAGAGAGAATAGCCGAATAGTTTTCATGAGAAGAGAGTACACCACCCTGACAAGTTCTGTCAGGGTGGTGTAATACGATTCGGGCTTCATATCATCATGATTACGGAGTTCACAATGGCTACCCCATGTTACGAAATCGTCACTTATACAGTGAAAACCCAGCAAGAGGCCGATGCAGCGCGCGTATCAGCACAACGTCTGTTAAAGCATTTCCCTGGGTTTATCGACTGGATCGCATTTTCAGGCATCGATATTTCCGCCGAGCGTGTCGATCTTGTGGTGTGGAATAGTCTTGAAGCAGCACGTGCTGCGGCAAAAGCGGTTGAAAGCCAACCGGAATTTTCCTGCTTCAGATCTTCGGTCAGTGCGCTGCACAGCATGGGGCACTATACCGTTCAAATGGCGGACGCACCGCCAGTAACAAGCAGAGGCGGTATCGAAATAGGGCGATTTCGTCTCAAGCAGGGGATTCAGGAGAGTGACATGCGCCAGGCATATAATCAGATGGTAGAACGTCACCTTTCACTTCAGCCGGGCTGGAAAAGCCAGCATTTAGTCAGTCTGGATAATGGCGTTTTTATCGATCTCGCCTTTGCCGACAATCAGCAGTACGCAGAAGCCATTTGTGCATCCTGGCAAGGGGAAATTCTATGTGATGCCTTTCTGGCAATGATTGAACCAGAGAGTATTGAGTTTGGTTCGTTGTCGTAACTGATAAGGCTAAAGAATCTACACTAGAAGACAATTAAGCGGCAAAAATGCATTCATCACCTGATAAATAGTGATTCATATCACGTTTTTTATGTATGTTGATGTTTGTTTCTTTTTTATAGGTGATTTTAGTCACTTAAAAAAACGTAATGATGCGCTAGAGTCTTTTTATTAAACGGACGCTCATAGACTACGTTATGAGGCGTCCGGTGTGATTTCTCTGAATACCCAATTGATTGCCCGGGAGGCAGTTATGTCTACATCTGATGTGTTCCATCTTGGTCTGGTCAAGAACGATTTACAGGGTGCGACGCTGGCTATCGTGCCCGGCGATCCTGAGCGTGTCGAAAAAATTGCTCGCCTGATGGATAACCCGGTACATCTGGCGTCACACCGTGAATTTACGTCCTGGCGTGCGGAACTGGACGGCAAGGCAGTCATTGTTTGCTCGACCGGTATTGGCGGCCCGTCAACGTCCATCGCGGTAGAAGAGTTGGCACAGCTCGGCATCCGTACTTTCCTGCGCGTCGGTACAACAGGGGCGATTCAGTCTGGTATCAATGTGGGTGATGTGCTGGTGACCACTGCCGCCGTCCGTCTTGACGGTGCAAGCCTGCACTTCGCGCCGATGGAATTCCCAGCCGTGGCTGATTTCGGCTGTACCACTGCGCTGGTGGACGCAGCGAAGGCGTCGGGGGCGGCGTTGCACGTGGGCATCACGGCGTCTTCTGATACGTTTTACCCGGGTCAGGAACGTTACGACACCTTCTCTGGACGCGTGGTGCGTCGCTTCCGCGGTTCGATGGAAGAGTGGCAGAGCATGGGCGTGCTGAACTATGAAATGGAATCTGCCACGCTGCTGACCATGTGCGCCAGTCAGGGGCTAAAAGCGGGCATGATCGCGGGCGTGATCGTGAACCGTACCCAGCAGGAAATCCCGGATGCAGCAACCATGAAGCTGGCCGAAACCACCGTGATCAAGGTGTTGCTGGATGCCACACGCCGTTTGTTAGCGGCTGAATAAGCACAAAAGTTGATGTTATTTTGGGCTGGTCATCGCAGAGACCAGCCTTTATCCTAATCACTTGTTCTGGTTTATTGGGTTAACCTGCGACGCGCTCTGCGTGTGTAATACGGTTGCCTTGCTCGCCTTTCAACCTCGCAAGGAGATGTATGACCGAACCAATGTTGCTTCATCCCTCTTTATTACCGCTGGACGGCGGAATCAACTTCCGTGATTTAGGCGGTAACCGTGCTGCTGATGGGCGGCTTATCCGACACGGTAAACTTTTTCGCTCCGGCTCGCTGGATCTGCTGAGTCAGGCTGACTGCGAACATCTTGCGGGTGTGCCTATTTCCCATGTGGTGGACTATCGGGATGCCGATGAAATTGCGCAGAAGCCTGATGTCTTGTGGACGGGCGCTAATTATCACGCCTATCCGGCCAACCCATTGCGTCACGAAGTGACGGCCAATCTGGACTCGCTGGGATCTGATGTGCTGGCGGCGTTTGATTCCCGGGCGTTTATGTTGGAGCTTTATCGCCGTTTGCCTTTCAATAATTCTGCCTATAAACAGCTGGTGTCGCTGCTATTACGGCCAGATGAGGGCGGGTTGGTACAGCACTGTGCCGTGGGTAAAGATCGTACGGGTATTGGTTCAGCATTAGTGATGTTTGCGCTGGGTGCGGATGAACAGACGGTAATGGAAGATTACCTGCTGACGGAAACAACGCTGACGCCATTTCGCCAGCAACTGTTGACGCATTTGTCGGCAACGCTGAATGAGAAAGCGCTGGGACAGTTCTCTTATGTGCTGTCGGTGCAGGAAGAGTTCATCGTGACGGCGTTGCAGGCTATCTACGAACGACACGGCTCGATCGATAGCTGGCTTGAGGTGGAATACGGTCTGGATAATCGTGCGCGGAACTATTTGCAGGATAAATATCTGGCGTAAGGTTCTGTTTTAGGCCGGTCGACTGACCGGCCTTTGTTTTGTTGTGTATAGTTTTGCTGTGTGTAGCTTTGCTGCCTGGGTGATTAACCCGTATTACGCATACCCGCTGCAACACCGGCGATGGTGACCATCAGCGCCAGCTCCAGATCGGCATCCGGTTTTTCCTGCTGACGTGAACGATGCAGCAACTCTGCCTGCAACACGTTCAGGGGATCGGTGTAGACGTTACGCAAGGCGATCGATTCCGCGATCCACGGCAGATCCGCCATCAGGTGATCGTCGTTAGAGATCGCCAGCACGATGTTGATGTCGGCGGCCAGCTGATCGCGCAGCTGTTTCCCTAACGGCCACAGCTTCTCTTCGACCAGACGCTGATCGTAATATTCCGCCAGCCACAGGTCGGCTTTGGCGAACACCATCTCCAGCATACCGATACGCGTTGAGAAGAACGGCCAGTCGCGACACATCTCTTCCAGCTGTTCCTGTTTGCCGTCATCCACCACTTTCTGCAACGCGGCACCCGCGCCGAGCCAGGCTGGCAGCATCAGACGGTTCTGCGTCCAGGCGAAAATCCACGGGATAGCGCGCAGGCTTTCTACACCGCCGTTCGGACGACGCTTGGCCGGACGTGACCCCAGCGGCAGTTTGCCCAGTTCCAGCTCTGGCGTCGCAGCGCGGAAGTAAGGAACGAAATCCGGGTTCTCACGCACGTATCCACGGTACATATCACAGGACACGCGGGACAGTTCATCCATCACCTCGTGCCATTCTTGTTTTGGTTCCGGTGGTGGCAGCAGGTTCGCTTCCAGAATCGCACCGGTATACAACGCCAGACTGCTGATGGTGACTTCCGGCAGGCCGTATTTAAAGCGGATCATCTCGCCCTGTTCGGTCACGCGCAGGCCGCCTTTCAGGCTGCCCGGCGGTTGTGACAGCAGCGCGGCATGAGCCGGCGCGCCGCCGCGACCGATGGAACCGCCACGTCCGTGGAACAGCGTCAGTGCGATACCCGCTTTCTCGCAGGTTTTGATCAGGGCGTCCTGTGCACGGTACTGCGCCCAGGAAGCGGCCATCACGCCCGCGTCTTTTGCAGAGTCGGAATAACCGATCATGACCATCTGCTTGCCCTGAATAAAGCCGCGATACCAGTCGATGCTTAGCAATTGCGTCATGACATCATCGGCGTTGTTCAGGTCGTCCAGCGTTTCAAACAGCGGCGCGACTGGCAGAGCAAACGGGCAGCCCGCTTCTTTGAGCAGCAGGTGAACGGCCAACACGTCGGAAGGCGTGCGTGCCATTGAAATAACGTAGGCGGCGATAGAGCCCTGCGGCGCTTTAGCGATGACCCGACAGGTATCAAGCACTTCTTTGGTATCCGCACTGGGTTCCCAGTAGCGCGGCAGAAGCGGGCGCTTGGAGCTAAGTTCGCGGATCAGGAAGGCTTGCTTGTCGGACTCTGACCAGCTTTCGTAGTCGCCCAGACCCAGATAGCGGGTAATTTCAGCCAGCGCTTCGGTGTGACGGGTGCTTTCCTGACGGACATCGATGCGGACCAAAGGCACGCCGAAGCAGCGCACGCGACGTAGCGTATCCAGCAGGCGACCATCGGCGATGATGCCCATGCCGCAGGATTTCAGCGATTGGTAACAGGCGTGGAGCGGTTCCCAAAGCTGTTCGTTGGTAATCAGCAGGTCTTTGGGGGGCAGACGTTCTTCGCCTGTCAGACGCGCTTCCAGATAGCTCAGCGTACTGCTCAGCTGTGAACGCAGTGATTTCATGATGGCGCGGTACGGTTCCTGGACTTCGCTACCACCAGCCAGCTCCAGCAGCTCCGGCGTACATTCGGACATCGACAGCTCGGAAACCAGCACCTGAATATCACGCAGGAACAGATCGGCGGCTTTCCAGCGGCTGAGTAACAGCACATGGCGAGTCACTTCCGCCGTCACGTTCGGGTTACCGTCACGGTCACCGCCCATCCAGGAAGTAAAGCGCACCGGAACGGCGTCAACGGGCAGACGGTAGCCGAAAGCCTGTTCCAACTGCTCATCCAGCTCGCGTAAAAACGCGGGGACGCCTTCCCACAGGCTGTTTTCCACCACGGCGAAGCCCCATTTGGCTTCATCTACCGGGGTAGGACGAATTTTACGGATCTCATCGGTGTGCCAGGACTGCGCGATCAGCTGGCGCAAGCGACGCATGATCTGATTGCGTTCATAATCAGCCAGATCGTTATGGTCGAGCTGCTTGAGGCAGGTATTCACTTCCACCAGCTTGTGGATCAGCGTCCGGCGGGTAATTTCGGTCGGGTGTGCGGTCAGCACCAGTTCGATCGACAGCGATTCCACGGCGTCACGGATATCTCGCTCGGTCAGATCTTTACTTTCTTTCAGACGCTCAAAGGCGCTGGAAAGCTGTGCCGGGTTGCTCGCTGCCTCACCGTGCGGTGAAATCGTATGATATTGCTCAGCGGTATTGGTCAGGTTAAGGAACTGGCTGAATGCGCGGGCAACGGGCAACAGTTCATCGTTAGACAGGTTTTGCAGCGTGGTCAGCAACTCCTGACGATGTTTTTCATTACCTGCGCGGGAAGACTTTGACAGCTTGCGGATTGTTTCGACTTTATCAAGGATATTTTCACCCAGCGCTTCCTTGATGGTGTCGCCGAGCAGTTTGCCGAGCATACTGACGTTACTGCGCATTGCGGAATATTGTTCGTTCATAGTTACCCTGACCCATCCCTACCATTTTTGTAAGTTTATTTCACTTGACATATTTTGACGCACTGCCTCCATCTAGCCACGATAAGGCGGGTTCGTCAATTGACGATTTTTTCTTCTCCTTATTCTTTGTACTTGCATTAAGGCGGGCTTGGCAATTTGTGAAATTTAATTACAGGGGCGCGGATATTAGGCTAACTAATATACTCGTCATACTTCAAGTTGCATGTGCGTTGGCTACGTTACTCGACACACTAGCGTGTGTCTCACCCCGTTGGGGCCGCTGCAAGCAGCGTTCAAACCTGCCTCTGGCAGATTTGTCAGTCACCCGAATCACTTACCTGAGTAAGCTCATCGGGATTCCTTCGCTTGCCGCGTTACGAGGCGCATAAATGAGCCTCACCATGCGGGCCAACGCTTTGCGTTGTTCAAAACGCTAACGTTTTGTCCTGAAACTCGAATTATTTAGAGTATCGCGGAGGGGGGATGGCGGGGCGCAACGGCCCCGCGAGTGCGGTTACGACTGTTTGGAGGCTCTGACAACCAGGATGTAGGTCAGCGTGAAGGAAAGCACGATGGCGATGGCCATGCCGGAAACGGCGTAGCTAAAGTACGGGCCGATGTAGGCTGGCAGGCTGAAAATACTCGAGAGAATGTAGCCATACAGCCGGACACCGAAGAACGCGATAAAGGCCGACGCAATAGAGCTGGCAACGGTGGCGGCGATAAACGCTTTTTTGTACTTGGTCAGCACGCCGAAGAGTGCGGGTTCCGTGATTCCGAGCAGTGCAGACACCCCAGCAGACAGCACGACAGATTTATCCTGACGGGTTTTGGCGTGGAAATAGATGGCAAACGTGGAACCTGCAATCGCCATGTTAGCCATACACATCATCGGCATCAGCATATCAAAACCCTGATCGGCGAAGTTTTGCAGCGCAATAGGCGTCATGGCGTGATGCATACCAGTCAGGATGGCGACAGGCCGAATTGCACCCACCACGAAACCGGCAAAGATAGATGACACATCGAACAGGCTCTGAATAAACAGCGCCAGCAGTTTACCAAGGTAGATCCCGAATGGCCCGATCACCGTGAGCGACACCAGCGCGGTGATAAACAGCGTCAGCGTTGGCGTAAATACGGTTTTCAGCACCGAAGGCATTATGCGATCGACCCAGCGGTGGATATAGCTCAATGCCAGCACGGAGAAAATGACCGGGATGACGCTGGCAGAGTAGTTGAACACCGAAATGGGCAATATGCCCATGAAGTAAAACGCGCTGACCGCATCGGGGCTGTGGCTGGCTAAGGCTTTCGCCGCTTCCATCAAAGACGGATACATCAGGCAGGCCGCAACGGCCGCCGCCAGATATTCGTTCGTTTTAAATATCTTGGCAGCCGAGACCGCAAGGAAGAACGGAAGGAAATAGAACACACCGCTGGCGATCAGATCGAGGACGATCACCGTATCGGTTTTCGCGGAGATCACTTTCATGGCGATCAATCCAGCCAGCAGCCCTTTGATCATCCCTGCGCCAGCGATGGCGGGAACGATCGGGCCGAACACGCCAGAAACTGTATCCATGAACAGCGAAACCAGCCCCTTTTTTGACTTCTGCGCGTCTGGCTGCGCTGGTGCGTCGGAGGAAAGTGCCGTCGGGGAAAGCTGTGCGCTCAGCAGTTCGTAATACTCGTTGACCTGTGGCCCGATAATAATCTGAAATTGCTCACTTTGGTGTTGAGCACCTAATATTCCTGGCAGATTCTTGATGGCCTCAGTTTGCACTTTACTTTCATCAATTAAATCAAACCGAAGCCGCGTCATACAGTGCCAGGCTTTATTAATGTTTTCGTTTCCGCCAACCAGTTTAATGATTGACTGAATAACGTCATTTTTTCCCATGGAATAAACCCCCAACATGACCTTATGTTATTTTTGGCCGAATTATTTCCTCAGATAGTAAAATCTTAAAAAATAAAAAACAAACCAATAAAACATGAGATTCATCACATGATTAGCCTGTAAAGGAGTGTTTATTGCAATTATTCCATAATTGGTCTGGTTTTTTTATCAATTAGATGGATTTTTCAAACCAAAATAATTATTTTAAATAAGAGATTTACAATAAAAGAAAAAATAAGTAGAAAACAAAAAAGAAACTGATTTTTAGACTGCATCTTTACCGGTTATCGCTATTCCGGGAAATGCGTCGGAGGATATTTTTTTGTTACCGACAATCATTACTGACATTGAATGTCTTGTTACCCGCCCTGACCGCCATAATTTAGTGACGGTGGTGGTTCGTACAGATAAAGGTATCACGGGTTATGGCTGTGCGACCTTCCAGCAGCGCCCGCTGGCTGTAAAAGCGATGGTCGACGAGTACCTCAAACCGCTTTTAGTCGGAAGGGATGCTAACCATATCGAAGATCTCTGGCACATGATGATGGTTAACGCCTACTGGCGTAACGGGCCGGTGATCAACAATGCGGTGGCGGGCGTCGATATGGCGCTGTGGGACATCAAGGGCAAGCTGGCGGATATGCCGCTCTATCACCTGTTTGGTGGGAAATCCCGCGATGCGATCGCGGCCTACAGTCATGCTGCCAGCGATACGCTGGATGGGCTGTATCAGGACGTAGAACGGCTGTATGCGCAGGGTTATCGCCATATCCGCTGCCAGTTAGGGTTCTATGGTGGCAATCCTGACGCGCTGCACAGTACGCGCCAGCCAACGGAAGGAGCCTATTACGATCAAGATCAGTACATGGCTAACACGATCGGCATGTTCCGTGCGTTGCGCGAGAAATACGGCGATCGTTTCCACATTCTGCATGATGTCCATGAGCGCCTGTTCCCGAATCAGGCCGTGCAGTTCGCCAAAGCAGTAGAAGCCTATCGTCCCTATTTCATCGAAGATATTTTGCCGCCTGCGCAAAACGAGTGGCTGGCGCAGATCCGCAGCCAGAGCGCGGTGCCGCTGGCGACTGGGGAGCTATTTAATAATCCTGCCGAGTGGCAGAATCTGGTGATTAACCGGCAGATTGATTTCATTCGCTGCCATGTCTCACAGATTGGCGGGATTACACCTGCACTGAAGCTGGGTGCGTTCTGTCAGAACTTTGGCGTTCGGCTGGCGTGGCACTGCCCACCGGATATGACGCCTATCGGCGCGGCGGTCAACATTCACCTCAATATCCACCTGCACAATGCAGCCATTCAGGAGTTTGTCGCTTACCCGGAAAATACCCGTAAGGTCTTCCCGCAGGCGGTAGAGCCGGAGAATGGCTATCTGTATCCGATTGAGCGCCCCGGCATTGGTGTCGGGATCGATCTGGACGCGGCGCGGCAGTTCCCCGTCGTCTATCGTCCGCACGAATGGACACAGAGCCGCCTGCCTGATGGCACGATGCATACGCCCTAAGCCAGCGTTACGGCGACTGGCGGAAGGTTAGGTTATCGAGGTTGACGCCTTGCCCATAAGAAGCAAGGCAATGTTGAGCGAGTTATTCTTGTGAATAGTCGGACTTCATGTTTTGTTTTATGTGGTTGGTTTTAAAAAGCGAAACACCTTTTTCCCGTATCGCCGAAATCCATATGTCAGCCATCCAGCTACCAATATCAAAGCACCGTATGGCGGTTTCTCTCATAATACGGTGTTCGTTCGCTATGGTGGTTGGCATGAGGGCACTGTCATCAGTATTAATACAGATTGATAATGGTCCAGAGCGTAAACCATAGCGATTATATTTTCCGCCAGGTTTCAACCAATCCGGTTGTGGCGGGTTCCAGCGAAACAGAGGATGCTCGTGGTATTTTTCAAGACGCCCAATATAAATATTTGAGGTTGGGCATGCTTCAATGACCAGGCCGAGTCGACTGTATTTTTCCATCAGAAAATCCTGTATTGCTTCGTACAACCGAAGTTCTCCTGATGAAAGTAGATCCTCATCTTCTTGTATTTGGGGCGAAAAACACTCTCCGCTGTCTGGTTGGCAGTTAACGGAAATGATACGGTTGATCCAGTCTTGTTCATGTTCTTCTAGCCCACTATTCAGATAGCGTTGCCAGAGCGTTTTTGCTGTTTTACGATCTTTATCGTTCCCCTTATCTTCCAGTAACAACGCTATATCAGGGGCCCACTCCGTGCGATTAGCCAAATCAGCCTGCATATCCTGATAATCAATCCAGTTGCGCCTTAACAACCAGGCACGATAAAGTTGATTAGGTGTATAGATATCGTTGAATATCTGCTGTGACCAGTGATGAATTTTGTCACGTAGCTGGTGCATCACTGGAATATGTTCAACAGTATGTTGAGAGAGCTGTACTGCCTGATGGTACGCCCACACTAAATTATCCAGATGTTGCCCCGCAGTAAGATACGCACGGCGTTGGCGTTGTGCCCAAAGCGTGACATCTATCCCCAGTGCTAACCCGTGTCCGATTCGATCCCCTTCACGTAACTGACAAAACTCTACCGCTTCGTCTATCGCCCGAAGGCCACTGAGCAGGTGGCTGTAATCCTCACCGGCGTGTACGGTAATGAAAGGGCGTGGCAAGCGAATGGATGACAACATGCCAGCGGGGTGTTTAGCGGCGCGTAATACGCGCAAAACGGGAGCAAACACTTCGATGGGCAGTTCATTTTCATTACCTGCAACATCATAGCCACGCACCAGACGGCGTACATCAATGGTTTTTGCTGGCTGGTTGATATCCGGCTGGTAGGGAACTTCCTGAAGCGTCACTGATGCCGAGAACTTTTCAAACTCGCGGATTTGCTGTAATAATTTGGTGCGAAAATATTGCCAACGTTTATCGTATTGAGATGAGTTTTTAGGGATGCTGCGGGTAAAATGAACGACTAAATGTGCTTGTTCAGGCACATGCCAGCGCTGGTGTTGTGCAAAAAAATCTCTCAGCTTATGGTGATAAATATTGGGTCGCCGTTCAATATCTCCTATCACTTCGTCCGGTGAGACGCGATATTCACGCGATACAGTAGCGGATAGATCGTAACGCACGACCTGCCCTTTGGAATAGGACTTATTGGCGCGGCGAATGTCTGTAGTGAAAAATTCAACAAACTGACCTAATCCAACCGCAGAAACTACCATATAGTTACGCAGAATCATACAAGCTCGAATCAGGTTATCCAGGCCGCTTTGATAACTGACAGTGCGTCTTTGTAGCATTAGGCCGCAGCAGAACAAGAGCCATCGCTGGTGACCGGGGTAGTCGGTTGGCGATGCGGCATGATGCAGTAACCGTTGTTGGGCATTATTGACACCATAAGACTCAACGTACTCACGCAGCAGCCACTTTTGCTGTTCGGGCAGACCAAGTGAGGTGAAATCGATCTCTGCTGTTGTGCCGGAGTAAATCTGTTCCAGCAGACCGGCGCTGTACCCTGCAATCCACACGGGTAACTGGTTTTTCTTCAGGCGTTCACTTTCAAACAGGCGATACTCTTCACGCTGTGGCCAGATGAGCGTCGGTTTTAAACGCGCATCTCCCATCATAAAACTGAGCATGGATAATGAGGTATAGCCATGTCCGTTAAAGTGCACATGGTTATCGGCATAATGCGTATCGCTTTGGTCTGCGGGAAACGCAAAGGCGCACTGACGTGTGGTCAATAGCGTAACCAGCTCCCATTCATCCAACACCTGCTGTTGCACTAATTGCACATAAGCACGGGCAATGATCCACGCGGGGTCAATCACTGAGCAGAGTTTTAGCCAAGCATCCAGATGCTCCTGACGGACTTCAAAACAGTCTCCTTGCCAAATGAGAAAGGTATCAGCAAGCTGAGCGAATAGGCTGAAACTATCCTGTTGAGCGGAGGGTAATCGCCACTGTTCCAGATTACTGGCAATATCCTCTTTACGCAGATGGCTACCAAAAGAAAATTGGTAGTCTTTTACTGCCAGAGTCAACAGACGTTTTTCTTCAGAGGTCACATCCAGATTGATGACTTGGTGAATATGCTGTTGCAAATGGAAATGAAATAGCCTGTCCGATGCCAGATAAGCACAAGGCACGAGCCAACGTGGATCTTGGGTATACATTGCTAGGCCTTCCGTGCAGGGTTAAGCTGTATACGGTAATTTGAAGTTTCTTTACATTCTTCTGTCAGTTTAAAAATCGGATGTTCCCACATGATTTCAAGTAGCTGGCCAATATCAGACAATGGTTCTTTCGCCACATTTTTTAAAAATGCCTCAGGTTTTTCTGTATTTATTTCTAAAATATTAGAGAAGTTTATTTTTATATTTTTGTTTGAATTGAAAAAGTCATTTCTATTTTCTATTTTTTCTGATGGGTCAGTGATTGCAACATCTATGAACATTATTTTATTGGTATTCATACAGCATAATAGAGAATTCATGAAAATATATTCAAATCGACGCAATATATGATTTAAATGTTCATTTTTAGTGTCATTTATGTTTTTTAACTTCATCCTATGGAGTTGTGAGAAAACATTATAAAATACTTCAACCAATAATGGAATTAAATTTTTGTTTTTAAATGCCTCAAGTGAATTTCTATTTTTATTAATCCATTCAATGATGTCATGAGTTATTTTATTTGAAATAGATAAGTCGACATTTTCATTTTTAATGTTTTTAAGACCGATATCATCAGTATCAAAAACTAAGTGTGAAAAAAATGGATGACGTTTAAAAATTTCCGATAACAACCCATGGTGATATTCTTCTTTTATATTGTTTGTGACTGATAATAACGACCAAAATAGAATTTCAAATGCGCGACCAAAAAGAACTTCATAACGATTATTTTCGTTTTCATGCGTGTAAATTAATTTTATTTTTTTTCATTCCTTCTTTTTCATTTTTTAAATCAAAAACTCTGCTCTCGAAATAAAATTTCTTAAACTCTACCGGAGGCATTTCCCACAATGTGTTAACTTGGCTGACTCTTTCTATTGAGGAGTTCTCTTTATCGATATTCTTGTTGTCATTTTTTATTCCATTAACTATTCTGCGATAACGATTTTGCATTTCATAGTAGTTATGCTCTCCCCAAGAATATACCTCACTCTGCATTATTGGGTTGAATGATATTAATTTATAAAGAGAGAACTCTTCTGGATTTGATATTTCATGCATATAAAGATATGATATGGAATCGACCAACGCTTGTCCTTTCCTTTTTATTTCTGCGAATCCTTTAAACCGTTGCCATAATTTATTATTATCTTCTATATTATTAATATTTTTTAAATCAATAGGATGAAATAACCTTACGCGCTGCACTAATTCTCGAGAATTTTGGGGTTCCAACCATCCCGTTTTGCTTGCCACCTTAATTTTTTCTCTATATTCGGCATCATGGCAAAAGGCATAAAATAATGAAATAAATTTTTCGTGGTACGTTTTATACTCTTCTGGTTTATTATCTTTGCTCCCATTATATTGTATAGATAAGTTGGGTAATAGTTGGATTATCGGTTGAAGTGGTAGTCGGTTCTGAATCGGAAAAATTTTTGTCAGATAGGCATGTGATAGATTTTTGGCTGCTGTTTTACCCTCTTCAAAATTACTGGCATCTTTATTTTTTGCTAGAATACTTTCAAATTCCATTGTGGTGGTATGCTGGTAAAGATCGTCATCACCGCTCACGATAGGTAATATTAACGGACAAGAAAGTAAGCAGCGGATCTCATCCAAGACACCAAATGCTTTATCGATCTTCATGTCAAGGTCATCAATAGGGAGTACCAGAGCATCGCAATCCAGTATATTTACACTAGCGATTAAGAACTGATGAAAGTACCGTTCTAGATGGATACCGGAACGGTACTTTTGAATACGGTCAATTCCCCTAAGATCTTCAAAATCAGATTTTTTTCCTAATGCATTTGATAGCTGTTTTAATGTCTGTAGAAATGTATCTTTATAACACTCTTTATGGACAAAATTTTTAAATTTCTGCTCTACTGCTGCATAAATCGATGCAACCACTACCTCAGAGAAATTATCTTCGATATGTAGCAATGTAGGATCTATGGTGTCAATGAAAAATAATTTAGGTGGATTTGAACGATATTCTTTTTTTTTATTCCAAATACTTTCAATATTACGTAAGAAAATTGTTTTCCCAGCCCCTCGAGTGCCACTGATAAAAATGGCATGATGGTAACAGCTTAATTTTTCTTTCTGATCTTTGCTATCTACTCTCTTTTCCTTATATTCCTTTGCTGTAAGCCCCATTTCTCTTAGTCTATCGGCTAATCTCGCGCTTGCTGCCTGTTGCCACAAACCACTATTTTCCACTGTAGAATTTTCTGAAATAAAGTCGCTTTCATATTCATTCAAATCGAGGTCAAGAATTATTCCTTCCATGATAATTTCACTCCTAATTATTTTTTATGAAATAATAATTAAATGTATTTAATGTAGAAGGTTAAACTAACATAAAAAACGTATCTGAAGTTATATTAATAAATTTTTAATATCACAATGAAATTAATAGCTTGGTAAATATTTATCTTAAACATTATCTATTATATCGGACGTGAGCATTTAATCAACGACGCCAATATGCTAGCATCTTACTGATAGCCGTTTTGTGTTCCTATCATCGTCTTCGGGCTGAGGTCTTTTCTTTTTATCGAATATGCGTTAAAGAACAGATCTGAATCATGTAACTGATTAAAATATAAAAGGTTTTATCATGGAATGTTTAGATTTGTCATTTGAGGTCGTTAGCAACACTAATGCGACAGCACAGTATACCGGTGGGTGTTCCGGCGAACGTAGCGATTGCTGCACGCGAGTTTGCACGCGCGCAGGCAATGATGACCAAAACTCCGGTCTTGATGCGTGGGAGAAGTACCTTGAGGTGAATGCTGGTGTGCTTCAGTATTAATCTCTAGTTTGGAATCGCCCTTAACGGGCGATTTTATTAGGAAGAAGGGATGAATAGCAGAAAATATAAAATAAAAGAAACGGTTGATGTTTTTATATCAGAGAATGAGCAGCGCAGTACTGTTCTATTAACGTTCCATATTATGACTACGCGTGACAGAATAGAAATAAAAACGAATAAGAATGTTGCGAGTTTTATTGCCAACTTAGATGGTGAGAAAAGTATTGATGATATTATTCATTCCATGGGAAATCTTCGACTGGATGAGATATCTAAACTGATGGATTTTCTTCTAAATCAGCACCTAATTTTCGATGTGGAAAATAAAGAGAATGATAATTTACGCTTCTCCAGGCAAATTACATTTTGGGATGATTTTGTTCTGGATCGTTCAGGGAAAGAAACACAATCTATCTTAGAAAATAAAAAAATTGTTTTATTTGGTTGTGGTGCCGTAGGCGCTAAAATTATTGAGATTCTTGTTCGTGCAGGTATTAATAATGTCACGTTGATAGATTATAAATCCATGTCCGCTTCGAATGCAGTAAGACATTGCTATTATAGTGATGATTACATTGGAAAGCCTAAGGTAGAGGCGCTTTCTGAGTTCTTAACCAAGATTAATAAAAATATTAAAATTCATACAAGCTTTGAGAAATTTGTACCTAATAGTGATTTATCAACCTTAATTCCTGATGATGCTGACTTAGTTATTAACACATGTGATGAGCCTTATATAGGCCATACTTCATTGAAGTTGGGACGATATGCTCAATCAAAAAATATACCATTTTATGTTGCTGGCGGATTTGATGCCCATTTGATGAGCTCTGGGGAGTTAATTTTTCCACCGAGAACGCCCTGTATTGACTGTGCACAGAGCACTTTTTCAAAGGCATTAAAAGAGTGGAAGCCAGTTTACAGTATGGTAGAGAGCCAGTATTCGGCCTCTTTAACTGCAGCGCAGAGTAATCACTATATTCCTGGTGGTCCAGGGGGGCTGGCAATGATGAGCGGTTTTTCCGCTAATCTATGTTGTATGCAGTTGTTACACTTTCTTTTAGATGACTCCGCATTTTCTTACAATAATCATCGCCATGAATATCTTCCAAACAGCGGTCTGATGACTCAATTCGAATTGGTAAAGCAAAATGGATGCAAAATCTGTAATGGATAATTTTAGATTGCGTCAAAGTGTTGGCATTGTTGTTCAAGACGACATGGTGGAATTTTTTAAATCTAATGTCAGAGAAAGTGTAAAGATAAAAATTAAATTCCCAAAATTAATTTCTCTGTTACAAATGTTTGATGGAAAAACCTCATTAAAATCAATAGTAGAAAAGTTTCCTGGCTTGAATGTTGAACAGCTCGAAAATATTGCTAATTTTTTAAATGTAAATAATGTCCTGATTCACCAGGACTGTTCATATCCTGATGAGATTACGGATAATAAATATAGATTGATTAATACATTTGAAGATTACTGTCATACAACCAGTGAAGTGCTTTCCTGTATTAATCGAATTAAATCCTCAAAGGTTATGATTGTTGGTGTTGGCGCAGTCGGGAGCAATGTGGCAACCTATTTTGCGCATTGTGACGTAGGAACACTGCTTTTTGTTGATCATGACGGTGTTGATCTCAGTAATTTACATCGTCAATATTTTTTTGAGAATGATATTGGAATAAAAAAAAGTGAATCGCTATGTGAAAGTTTAAAAAATATTTCACCGAATATTAACGTTGAAACGATTTTTGATACGATTGATGATGGCTTCTTTCAAAGAAATGAATTGCCATTGGATATTGATTTAATTATTAATTGTGCTGATGAACCTAATGTTGATTATACTAGCAAAATAATTTCATCTTATTGCATGCTTCATCGTATACCGCATATTGTCGGCGGTGGATATAACTTGCATCAAACGTTGATTGGCCAGACTATTATCCCCTATGAGACGTCATGCTTTAACTGCTTTAATCGTTATTTAAATCAAATAAACAGCAAAGATCTCGCTAATGTTAAGAAATTACATCGAACAAAGCGTAAGCTGGGATCGTATTCTCCATTATCTGGCATGGCCGCAAGCCTTGCGAGTCTGGATGCAATAAAATTACTCAGTGGAAAGAAAGAATATTTGCAACAAGCAAGCAAAAGAGTTGAGTTTAACCTACGGACGCTATCTTTTAATGTCAAGGATGTTCCCCGTGATCCGCTGTGTGAATGGTGTGGAGATAAAAAATGAGCGAAATTATTTTTGAAGGTATAGAAACACACAATCTGAAAAATATAAGTGTTAAGATACCAGTAAATAAAATAACGGTTATCTATGGGCGCTCAGGTGCGGGGAAAAGTTCTTTAGCATTCTCATCCATTTATCAATTATGTAAAGATGAGTTTGATGCCATAGAGAATGGTTATTTGAATGAGGGTGATTATAAGATTACACACTATGATGGGTTAAAGTCAGCAGTTGCGTTGCCGCAGCGAAATACGAATAATAATCCTCGTTCAACAATATATTCATATTTAAATATTCCACAAGCATTGTCGTCGTTAAAGGTTAAGAGTAATTTATCAATACCTGATTATCATCAGCTAAAATTGAATAAGTATGAGAATGCTTGCACACATTGCTTTGGCCGTGGTGAAGTTGAGGTGGTTGATGAGGGTTTGTTAATAAATGAAAATTGTCGATTAGATGAGGGGCCTTTTTCATGTTGGAACGGTGGGCCTCTATCTGATTATCGAAAACAAATTTTATTATCTTATTGTCATAGGGAAGGGATAAATATAGAAAGAACCTTCTCATCGCTCTTAAAAAAAGAAAAAGATCTTATTCTTTACGGAATGGAAGCAAGCGGAAAATTATTAGTAAAATATAATCATAAAGGGAAAATAAAGAAAAAAGAATGCTATTATGAAGGTGTAGTGCCCTATGTATTCAGTCAAGAAAATAGTAAATACAAAAAAGAAGTAACGTGTCCTTCATGTAAAGGCATTAGAATAAATAAAAAACTATCAAGTTTAAATATTATAACATTAAGTTTTGATGATTTTCTATCATTGCCAATATCAAAATTATGCACGGTGCTTGAAAGTGATTTTAGTGAATCAACATTGTTTAGAGTCTTATCCTCAATTAACAATATCGGGTTAGGATATTTGAGTTTATCACGATCGATTCCTAGCCTTTCAGGTGGTGAATTGCAAAAACTCATGTTTAGTCGGTTACTGACCTCAAATACAACCGGTATGCTTATTGTTATTGATGAAATATCATCTCAGATTAACCCTGTGGATTACCCTGATATTTTATCAAAAATACGGAAAATAGCAGAAAAGAATACTGTAGTACTAGTGGAACATAGCCAGTACTTTATTGATCATGCAGATAAAACTATTCATATTGGTAAGTTCGCAGGTTCTGCGGGTGGCGAAATATGTGAAGATGAAATTATTCAACCATTAAAAAACACAAATAGCAGGAATAAAATTTCTGACTTCCATCATTTTAAAGATCTTAATAAAAATAATATAATTAATCAAAATGTAAGCTTCCCGAAGGGAGGTGTTACTATTTTTTCTGGAATATCGGGTTCTGGAAAATCATCTTTGGCGAAGGCTATCCTTGATGCTACTGAATCAACTTACATTAGCCAAAAATTACCCTCTTATACTGGCCGTTCTTCAGTGGCATCTATAGCTGGATTAAATAAATCTATTGCCAGCTATTTTGCAAAAAAAACAGGAGTAAATGATGTTTTTTTTCTTCCTGGCATAGATAAAAACGGGCATGGAGGCAGGTGTAAGGTCTGCGAAGGTAAAGGTGTTATAAAATATGAAAGAGGGTTTGAAAAAGACATCTACATTACTTGTCATGAATGTAATGGGATGCTTTTTGATGCACACTTGGATGAGGTAAATATGGATGTCAATGGTATAAATATCATTGACATTTATAATACTGAGTTGAAGGATCTTCTTAGCTATTTTAACGATCCAAAAATTGATCACATACTTGTGACGCTCGACACCTTAGGATTATCTCATTTAAAACTAAATAGAAAAACGCAATCACTCTCTGGGGGAGAGATGCGTAGAATAAAGCTGTGCGAGATGTTATCGAAAAAAAGGAAAAGTAATAAGCTACTCTTTATCGATGAGCCAACTGCTGGCCTTGATCCCGAGACAGCGTCGAAAGTCTTGGATTTTATCTACCAAAAAGCTTCGTTATTTGGTGCAATCGTCGTGATTGAACATCGGCCTGAGGCGGAAGATTATGCTGACTTTAAGGTCTCTATTGGTCCAGGTTCCGGTGAACAAGGTGGACAAATCTTGGCTCAGGAAAAAATTTAAGTCTTACGGCGACTGGCGGAAGGTTAGGTTATCGAGGTTTAAGGGGATGACGTAGGTACAGGTGTAGTTGATGTCGATGATATCGCTCGATTCGTACACGCGACCGCCCTGTAAAATGCCGCGATTAAGAATATGCATCGCGGCCGTGCCTTTCTTGCAGTCCAGCAGCTCAGCCTGAGCTTTGGTGACGTTCACTGCCTGATAATGCGTCAGGTAGTGTGAAATCGCATAGCCCTTGCTGAGTACATACTGCTGAATAGAACCTTCAATAATCTTCTGATTCATCTCCGGGAAGTCTGCGGCAGGCATTTTCGATATCTCGATCTGTACCTTACGGTTATCGACATAACGTAATCGGCTGAATTCCCAGATAAACTCTTTATCACTGATAGCAAATACCTGCTGCTCCTCTCGGTTCGGCAGGCGCTTATGTAGGCTAAGCAGGCGGGATGAAATCTGATTAAATTTCTTTTCGGTAATCGAGTTGTACACCAGCGGGTTACTGCGTACGCCCTGATTAATAAAATTACCTGAACCCTGCACCATATGGATCGCACCAATACTGGCGAGCTTTTCCAACGCCTGGCGGATAGTGAAGCGTGACACACCGTATTCCTCCGCCAACTGGCGTTCCG
This sequence comes from Pectobacterium aroidearum, assembly GCF_041228105.1. Classification (NCBI taxonomy): domain Bacteria; kingdom Pseudomonadati; phylum Pseudomonadota; class Gammaproteobacteria; order Enterobacterales; family Pectobacteriaceae; genus Pectobacterium; species Pectobacterium aroidearum. The sequence continues at coordinate 4,984,100 of NZ_CP166097.1, read as the reverse complement.
GCGGCAGCTTTTCCGGCAGTGGGTCGGTGTGCTGATAGATTTTGCTCAGTAAATCCTGCGCGATGAAATCTTTCTTTTTCATGGACGGTCTCAAAATAGCCCTGCCAGCGTAGCTGACAAGGCCGTTTGCGTTGGATCAGTGATGGCAGAAGTGGTGAATCACCTGCGAAATCAGCTCCCGCGTTGGTTTGATAAACTTGGTATCAATGTATTCATCCGGCTGGTGCGCCTGTTCGATCGATCCCGGCCCCAGAACCAGCGTCGGGCACAGGGTCTGAATAAACGGCGCTTCGGTGCAGTAGTTCACGATTTCCGTTTTCGTCCCCAGTAACTTCTCTACGACCGAGACCAAGCGGTGATCCGGTGGGCATTCATAGCCAGGAATCGGCGGGTGCAGTTCGCTAATGGTCAACCGACCCGGCCAGCGCTGGCTGACGGGCTCAAGCGCTTCTGACAGCAGTCCGTCCAGATCGTTAAGCGTGATACCCGGCAGTGGGCGGATATCCATATGCAATTCACAGCAGCCGCAGATGCGGTTAGCAGCATCGCCACCGCGAATGTGGCCGAGATTCATGGTGGGGTGAGGAATGTGGAAAATCGGGTTGTGATAGCGTTCCTGTAGGGTGTTGCGTAGCACCAGCAGGTGGGAAATCGCCTCATGCATCAGCTCAATCGCGTTCACGCCGCGTGAAGGATCGCTGGAATGGCCGGACTGTCCCTGAATACGGATCGCGTTGGACATATGGCCTTTGTGTGCCCGCACTGGCTGCAACGAAGTCGGTTCGCCAATGATGGCGCAGTCCGGGCGAATCTGCGTAGATTCGGAGAAATATTTGGCACCGGCCATGGTTGTCTCTTCATCCGCTGTCGCCAGCACATAAAGCGGCTTCGTCAGTTTGGTCGGATCGATATCGCGCAAGGCATCCAGAATAAAGGCAAAGAACCCTTTCATATCCGCGGTGCCCAGACCGTACAGCTTATTGTCGTGTTCGGTCAGCGTGAAAGGGTCGCGCGTCCAGCGGCCGTCGTCGAACGGGACGGTGTCGGTGTGCCCTGCCAACAATAAGCCACCTTTTCCTTCACCAATCCGCGCCAGCATATTAAATTTATTGAGGGTGCCGGGAACCGGTTGGACCTCTACATGGAAGCCGAGATCGCCGAACCAGCCTGCCAGCAGGTTGATTAAGGTATGATTACTTTGATCGAGCGCGCTGTCGGTGGCACTGATGGACGGTGTAGCGATCAATGCCCGATATAGCTCAATAAAAGGGGGTAAATTCATCTTCACTGTTGACAGCCTCTGGTTAGGATAGTATCAATATTCATGCATTTATTTTGAATAAAAATACAATATTGCTCGGCGAAAGGAAACCCAAAGGTACGGCGATGGCGATTCGTCACTTTCACTGAGTTTCGCGGGTGAACAGCGTACCGACGCTGGTGAGCCCTGTTACCTGTTCCATAGATAAATAAGAAGGTATACGGATCCCATGCTGAATACGCTGATTGTTGGTGCAAGTGGTTATACCGGCGCTGAGCTTGCGCTCTACCTGAACCGTCACCCACAGATGAACATAACCGCTTTGATGGTTTCTGCGCAAAGTGTCGATGCAGGAAAATTGATTTCTGATTTACATCCGCAGCTCAAAGGCATCATCGACGTACCGGTAAAACCGCTGACCGATGCTGAAGAAGCAGCGAAAGGCGTGGATGTCGTTTTTCTGGCGACTGACCACAAAGTCAGCCACGATCTGGCCCCGGTTTTTCTGGCAGCTGGCTGCACTGTTTTTGATTTGTCCGGCGCGTTCCGCGTACAGGACGCCGAGTTTTATCGTCGCTATTATGGTTTTGAGCATCAGCATCCTGACTGGCTGGCAAAAGCGGTTTATGGGCTGGCCGAATGGCGCGCGGAAAGCGTAAAACAGGCACAACTGATTGCCGTTCCGGGCTGTTATCCCACGGCCGCGCAGCTGGCGCTGAAGCCGCTGCTGGACGCACAACTGCTGAATCCGGCTCAGTGGCCAGTGATTAATGCCGTCAGCGGCGTGAGCGGGGCGGGGCGTAAAGCGTCAATGACCAACAGCTTCTGCGAAGTCAGCTTTCAACCGTACGGCATTTTCAACCACCGCCATGAGCCTGAAATTTCAACGCACCTCGGCACCCCGGTGATCTTCACACCGCATTTGGGCAACTTCGCCCGCGGCATTCTGGAAACCATCACCTGCCGCCTGCAATCGGGTGTAACCCAGCAGGATGTCGCCGAAGCCTATCACAACGCCTATCACGATAAGCCACTGGTGCGTTTGTATGATAAGGGTGTTCCGGCGCTGAAATCTGTTGTTGGCCTGCCGTTCTGCGATATCGGTTTCTCCGTTGACGGTGAGCACCTGATCGTGGTGGCAACCGAAGATAACCTGCTGAAAGGCGCAGCGGCACAGGCCGTGCAATGCATGAACATTCGTTTTGGTTTCCCTGAAACCCAATCGTTAATTTAATGACTACTGGTCCCGACATTTCGAGGCGTGAAGCATAATGAATCCGTTAATTATCAAGTTAGGTGGCGTTTTACTGGATAGCGAAGAAGCGCTGGAGCGTCTGTTCACCGCGCTGGTGGCTTACCGTCAGGAACATCAGCGCCCTCTGGTGATTGTGCACGGCGGCGGCTGTCTGGTGGATGACCTGATGAAAAAGCTGTCGCTGCCTGTTGTGAAGAAAAATGGCCTGCGTGTCACGCCTGCCGATCAGATCGATATCATCACCGGTGCGCTGGCGGGGTCTGCTAACAAAACGCTGCTGTCATGGGCGAAGAAGCATGACATCAACGCGGTCGGCCTGTGTCTGGGCGATGGTGGCAGCACGACGGTCACGCAGTTAGATGAAGCGCTGGGCTTTGTGGGTAAAGCGGAAGCGGGATCGCCTGCGCTGCTGAACACGCTGCTGTCTGCGGGTTATCTGCCTGTCGTCAGCTCTATCGGGATTACGGCGCAGGGCGACCTGATGAACGTCAACGCCGATCAGGCGGCGACGGCGCTGGCGCAAACGCTAGGCGCGGATTTAATCCTGCTGTCTGACGTGAGCGGCATTCTGGACGGTAAAGGTCAGCGTATTGCCGAAATGACGGCGGAAAAAGCCGAACAGCTGATTGCTCAGGGCATCATCACCGATGGCATGATTGTTAAGGTTAACGCCGCGCTGGATGCCGCTCGTGCGCTGGGTCGTCCGGTTGATATCGCCAGCTGGCGTCATGCTGAACAGCTACCTGCGCTGTTCAACGGTGTGGCGATTGGTACGCGTATTCTGGCGTAAGTCGTTTCTGGGTATGGCATGATGCCATACCAACGTAAATGATATTTTTGGGAGTAAGGGTTATGGCTTTGTGGGGCGGTCGGTTTAGTCAGGCAGCAGATCAGCGTTTTAAACAATTTAATGACTCACTGCGGTTTGATTACCGTCTGGCGGAACAGGACATCGTTGGCTCGATCGGCTGGTCGAAAGCGCTGGTGACGGTCAATGTGCTCAGCGAGCAGGAGCAGCAACAGCTGGAACAGGCGCTGAATGCGCTGTTGGTTGAGGTACAAGCTGACCCTGAGATGATCCTGCAAAGCGATGCAGAAGACATTCACAGCTGGGTTGAACAGCGTCTGATCGAGAAAGTGGGCGATTTAGGTAAAAAGCTGCATACCGGTCGTAGTCGTAACGATCAGGTCGCCACCGACCTGAAACTCTGGTGTAAGGCGCAGATTGCAGAACTGCTGCTGTCGGTACGTCATCTGCGTCAGGCGCTGGTCACGACGGCGGAAGCGAATCAGGATGCGGTAATGCCGGGTTACACCCACTTGCAGCGCGCACAGCCGGTGACGTTTGCACATTGGTGTCTGGCTTACCACGAGATGTTGGCGCGTGATGAAAGCCGTCTGGAAGATACGCTGAAGCGTCTGGATGTCAGCCCGCTGGGCTGTGGCGCACTGGCGGGAACGGCTTATCCGATTGACCGTGAGCAGTTAGCTGGCTGGTTGGGTTTTGCATCCGCCACGCGTAACAGTCTGGACACGGTTTCCGATCGCGATCATGTACTGGAACTGTTGTCCGATGCTTCGATCGGCATGATCCACCTGTCGCGTTTTGCCGAAGATCTGATCTTCTTCAACAGCGGTGAAGCGGCGTTCGTTGAGCTGTCTGACCGTGTGACATCCGGTTCTTCCCTGATGCCGCAGAAGAAAAACCCGGATGCGCTGGAGTTGATTCGCGGTAAATGTGGCCGCGTACAGGGTGCATTGACCGGCATGATGATGACACTCAAAGGCCTGCCGCTGGCGTATAACAAAGACATGCAGGAAGACAAAGAAGGGCTGTTTGACGCGCTGGACACCTGGCACGACTGCCTGATGATGGCGGCGCTGGTGCTGGAAGGCATTCAGGTGAAACGTCCGCGTTGTAAAGAGGCCGCTGAGCAAGGCTACGCGAACTCGACAGAGCTGGCGGATTATCTGGTCGCAAAAGGCGTCCCATTCCGTGAAGCGCACCATATCGTGGGTGAAGCGGTGGTTGAAGCCATCCGTCAGGGTAAGGCATTGGAAGCACTGCCGCTGGCCGATCTGCAAAAATTCAGCGCCGTGATTGGCGAGGATGTCTACCCGATTCTGGCGTTGCAATCCTGTCTGGATAAGCGTGCTGCACAAGGTGGCGTGTCACCGCAGCAGGTCGCTAAAGCGATTAGTGATGCGAAACAGCGCTTAGCCTAAGTTGTGCCTCTCTTTCCCCCAACGTGGTGTTCCTCGTTGGGGGAATTTCAGTGTTACCCCTCTGATTCTTCTGCAAATTATCGTATGCCCATACTCATATGGAATGCGGCTCGCATTTTTCTGCTCAACCTACTCCCCATCAGAATTGTTTCTGGACATCCATACAGTATCATTTTACCTTGACCGACAGCGTGAAAGGCCTGCGGAGGCAAAGTGGATATCAGCATATTTTATGGTCTGGGCGGCGGCGCGGTGGGGCTACTGATAGGGTGGTTGATTGCCTGCCTGATTCATCAACAGAAGCTGTCGCAGCATGGCACCGAACAGCGGTTGCTGGCACAGACATTACAGCAGACTCAACAGTCGCTCAGCGAACAGCAGCAGGCAAGGCAATTGGACGAACAGCGGCTGCGGCAAAACGAGCTGGAACTGCGCACGGTTCACGCTCAGCTTTCTGCCAGCCATGAAAAGCTGCAACAGCTGAGTGAGCTCCGCGCAGAGTGCGTGCAGTTAAATCAAGAACTGAGGACGCTACGTGAAATAAATAGCGCGCAGGAAGCTGAGCTGCGGGAAGTCACCATTCGGCTGGAAGAAACCCGTATGGCGGCGGAAGAGAAGCAGCGGCTTCTGGCAAATAGCGAACAGCGGTTGACGACGCAGTTTGAGAATCTGGCGAACCGGATTTTTGAACACAGCGGGCGCAAGGTGGATGAGCAAAATAAACAGAGTCTGGATAAGCTGTTGATGCCGCTGCGTGAACAGCTTGATGGCTTCCGCCGTCAGGTTCAGGACAGTTTTGGTGCGGAAGCGCGTGAGCGCCACACGCTGGCGCATGAAATCCGCAATCTGCAACAGCTTAACGCGCAGATGGCACACGAGGCCATCAACCTGACGAAAGCGCTGAAAGGCGATAACAAAACGCAGGGTAACTGGGGCGAAGTGGTTCTCAGCCGCGTGCTGGAAGCTTCCGGCCTGCGTGAAGGCTATGAGTATCAGACACAGGTCAGCGTGCAAACAGGGGCGAATAGCCGCCTGCAGCCGGATGTCATTGTGCGTTTACCACAGGGCAAAGATGTCGTGATCGATGCCAAGATGTCGCTGGTAGCTTATGAGCGCTATTTCAATAGCGATGATGACATCGAACGTAATGCGGCGCTGAACGAACATTTGCTCTCGGTACGCAGCCATATCAGGCAACTGAGTAGCAAAGATTACCAGCAGCTTCCGGGGCTGCGTTCGCTAGATTACGTGCTGATGTTTATCCCGGTCGAACCCGCTTTTCTGGTCGCTATCGATCGCCAGCCCGAATTGATTAACGAGGCGCTAAAGCACAATATTATGCTGGTCAGCCCGACCACGCTGTTGGTGGCGTTACGTACCATCAACAACTTATGGCGCTATGAACAACAGAGCCGCAATGCACAGCACATCGCTGAAAAAGCATCACGGCTGTACGATAAGCTGCGGTTGTTCGTCGATGATATGGAAGCGATGGGGCAGAGTCTGGATAAAGCACAGGGCACTTATCGTCAGGCGATGAATAAACTTTCCTCTGGGCGTGGTAACCTTATTGGCCAGGCTGAGGGGTTTCGCGCGCTGGGCGTTGAAATTAAACGCACGATCAGCCCGTCATTGGCTGAAAAAGCAACGGCCCATGAGCACGCTGAACGTGATGAATTAACGGGTTCAGCCGCCCCCGACGGTGTCTCACCACCTGTGAAAGCAGAGAGTGAAGCAGCAGAAACCCCCTCCGCTAACCGTACTAACTCGTACTAAATCGATATGGATTTCGCGGGCTTGGCATCCATGCTATGCGAAATTAGTGCAGTGGGGTTTTTATCTGGGTCTGGTACACTCTCACCATAAATGGGTAGACCCGAAATTTGACTGAAATAGTAGGCGGATAAGATGGCAAGTGAGCAGGAGAATACGGCCGACTTTGGTTTTCGGACTGTCGCCAGGGATGAAAAAGAAGTCATGGTGGCTGAAGTTTTTCATTCTGTAGCAGCAAAGTATGACTTGATGAATGACCTGATGTCCTTTGGTATCCACCGTATCTGGAAGCGTTTCACCATTGAATGCAGTGGGGTAAGACGTAACCAGCGTGTGCTGGATCTTGCCGGAGGAACAGGGGATTTAACCGCAAAATTCTCCCGTATGGTTGGTGAAGGTGGTGAAGTCATTCTGGCAGACATCAATGCATCCATGCTGAAAGTTGGCCGTGAGAAACTGCGTAACAAAGGCATTATCGACAACATCAGCTACGTGCAGGCCAATGCAGAAGCGCTGCCGTTCCCTGATGACTTCTTCGACTGCATTACTATCTCCTTTGGTCTGCGCAACGTGACGGACAAAAACAAAGCGCTGCGCTCAATGTACCGTGTTCTGAAGCCGGGTGGTCGGTTGCTGGTGTTGGAGTTTTCCAAGCCGATCATTAAACAGCTGAGCACCGTTTACGATGCGTATTCATTTCATATCCTGCCGAGGATTGGCGAAGCCGTGGCGAGTGATGCCGGGAGCTACCGCTATCTGGCGGAATCTATCCGCATGCATCCCGATCAGGAAACGCTGAAAGGGATGATGAGCGATGCCGGTTTTGACAGTGTTAACTATTTCAACCTCACTGGTGGAATCGTTGCACTGCATCGTGGGTTTAAATTCTGATTGGAAATGCCAATGCTGATAACGTCTTTTCTGACTGCTACGCTGGAAACCGCGCTGAATCAGCTGCTTTTTCACGATACTGTTTCTGGCGATCGTCGTTTTTCTTGCGATCGAAGCATGAAGTCTGCCCGCCAGCGCTTACAGGGAAAAACACTTCAGATCGAGCTGGCTGAACTGGATGTGCCTCTGGTGCTGGTGTTTAACGAACAGCGCCTGGACGTTGTCAGCCAGTGGGACGAATTGGCGGATTGCCGCCTGAAAACACGCGTTCCGGTTCTGATGAAATTACGCGATCGTCAACAGCTATCGTCGCTGATGCGCAGCGGCGAACTGGTGATTGAGGGTGATATTCAAGTCGTTCAACAGTTCATTGTGCTGGTTGATCTGGCGGAGTTCGATCCTGCGGAATGGCTGTCTCCCTACCTGGGCGATATTGTTGCTCAAGGTCTTAGCCAGACGGCACAGAAAACCCTGAGTTTCCTGAGACGGTCATTACATCAGCAACAACATTTCCTGTCCGAGACGTTAACGGAAGAGTGGCGACTGGCACCGGGAAAACTGGAAAATGCCTGGTTCCATGAGGAAATTGTTGCGCTGGATAAATCCGCCGATGTGTTGTCCGAACGGCTGGCAAAGCTGGAGGCTTTACGATGACACCCAGTGAATTACGCCGCCTTTACAGCATTGTGCGTGTGCTGTTGAGCTATGGTCTGGACGAGCTCATTCCTAAAATGCGTCTGACGTTTCCGCTGCGTGCGGGGCGCCGTCTGCTGTTCTGGTTACCCAATCGTCACCGCAACATGCCTTTAGGGGAACGTCTACGTTTGGCGCTCCAGGAACTGGGGCCCGTGTGGATCAAGTTCGGACAAATGATGTCTACGCGCCGCGATCTCTTCCCACCAGCTATCGCCGACCAGTTGGCGATGTTGCAGGATAAGGTTGAGCCGTTTGATGGCAAGCTGGCTCGCGAGCAAATTGAGCTGTCGATGGGGGGGATTCCTCTCGAAGAGTGGTTTGATGATTTTGACATTAAACCGCTGGCTTCTGCCTCAATTGCACAGGTGCATACCGCCTGTCTGAAAAGCACGGGAAAAGAGATCGTTATCAAGGTTATCCGCCCGGATATCTTGCCTGTCATCAAGGCGGATATGCGCCTGATGAAGCGCCTAGCTGGCTGGTTGCCTCGTCTGTTGCCGGATGGTCGTCGCCTGCGGCCGCGTGAAGTGGTGCTGGAATACGAAAAAACGTTGCTTGATGAGCTGAATTTGCTGCGAGAAGCAGCCAATGCCATTCAGCTGCGGCGGAATTTCGAGAACAGCCCGATGCTGTATGTGCCGGAAATCTATTCGGATTATTGCAGCGAAGGCATGTTGGTGATGGAACGCATCTACGGTATTCCTGTTTCTGATGTCGATGCGCTGAAGGCCAATGGTACAGATATGAAGCTGCTGGCAGAACGCGGCGTTCAGGTTTTCTTCACGCAGGTATTTCGCGACAGTTTCTTCCATGCGGATATGCATCCCGGCAATATCTTTATCAGCTACGAGCACCCGGAAGACCCCCAATATATCGGCATTGACTGCGGGATCGTCGGTTCGTTGAATAAAGAAGATAAGCGCTATCTGGCCGAGAATTTCATCGCCTTCTTCAACCGTGATTATCGTAAAGTCGCCGAACTGCATGTGGACTCGGGCTGGGTGCCTGCGGATACCAATGTTGCTGATTTTGAATTCGCTATTCGTACGGTCTGTGAACCGATCTTCGAGAAGCCGTTGGCGGAAATTTCGTTCGGCCATGTATTATTGAATTTGTTTAATACGGCACGCCGCTTCAACATGGAAGTACAGCCCCAATTGGTGTTGCTGCAAAAAACGCTGTTGTATATTGAAGGCGTTGGTCGGCAGCTTTATCCGCAGCTCGATCTGTGGAAAACCGCCAAGCCGTTTCTGGAAACCTGGATGAAGCAGCAGGTCGGTTTACCTGCGGTTTTCCGTGCGCTCAAAGAAAAAGCGCCGTTCTGGGCCGAAAAACTGCCGGAAGTGCCTGAATTGTTTTATGACGGGCTGCGTCAGCATAAGATGTTAAAGCACAGCGTCGACCAACTGGCCTATGAGTTGAAAACGCAGCAGGCGCGTCAAGGACAATCACGATATCTTTTGGGTATTGGCGCAACGCTGCTAATCAGTGGTACGTTGTTACTGATCAGCCGTGTTGAAGCCGATATGGTTCCCGCAGGGCTGATGGCAGCAGGAATTGTTACCTGGATTATCGGTTGGCGTCGAACTCGTTGAAGCAGATCATGATGCACGCCAGAATTACCCGATATAATAATAGGAATTCTGTCGTTCCCCTTTTTGAAAAGAGGTAAATGTTATGGGTGGTATTAGTATCTGGCAGTTGCTGATTGTTGTCGTTCTCGTCGTGCTGGTGTTCGGGACCGGAAAATTAAAAACACTGGGTTCAGATTTGGGGGCGTCCATCAAAGGTTTTAAGAAAGCGATGGGTGATGATCAAGCCTCTAATCATGCAGATAAAACTCAGCAAGATGCGGATTTTTCGACTAAGTCGATCACTGACCACCCATCAGAAACCAAACAGCATGATACGAAGAGCCAGAATAAAGAGCAGGTGTAATCTGTGTTCGATATCGGTTTTGGTGAATTGCTATTGGTGATGGTTCTTGGCCTGATTGTTCTCGGGCCGGAGCGTTTACCTGTGGCAGTCAAGACGGTTGCAGGCTGGATCAGGACGCTGCGTGCGCTGGCGTCTACCGTTCAGAATGAGCTGTCGCAGGAGCTGAAACTCCAGGAGTTTCAGGAAAGCCTGAAAAAAGTCGAAAAAGCCAGTTTGCAGAATCTGTCGCCTGAGTTGAAAGCCTCAATGGATGAACTCAAAGAGGCGGCGGAAGCGATGAAACGTGGCTATACCGAAACAACGTCGCCGCAAAAGTCGGATGGTCACCAAAAGTCAGACGATCAGAACGCGACGTCGGAACAGCCTCGTAACGCTCCGCTAAACGATCCTGAAGCGGCCTACGATGGCGTGATTGAAGTAGAAACCGCAGTACGTCCGGCAGACGGCCAGCCTAAACCTGAAAATGGTGCTGCTGCTGAACATCACCATGATAGCGACAGCGCTGCACGTGCTGAAGCTGTCGGCAACGATAATGTCAAACCTGAGCAGTCCCAGTCTTCTGCTGTTTCTGCCCGCCAACCGAGCGATAGTCGTTAGTTTATGGCCGATGAAGATACTCAACCGCTAATTAGCCACCTGATTGAGCTGCGCAAACGGCTACTGAACAGCATTATCTGTGTGCTGGCGGTATTTGTTGTGCTGGTGTTCTTTGCCAATGACATTTACCAGGTGGTTTCCGCCCCGCTCATCAAGCAATTGCCTGCGGGTGCCAGCATGATTGCGACCGATGTCGCCTCGCCTTTCTTTACACCGATAAAGCTGACGATGATTGTCTCAGTGTTTGTTGCTGCACCGCTGGTGCTGTATCAGGTGTGGGCGTTTGTGGCTCCTGCCCTGTATAAACACGAGCGTCGTTTAATGATGCCGCTGTTGGTCTCCAGCAGTTTGCTGTTTTATGCGGGTATGGCATTCGCGTACTTTGTGGTGTTCCCGCTAGCGTTTGGCTTTTTTGCTAAAACCGCGCCCGTTGGCGTGCTGATTGCGACCGATATTAATAACTACCTCGATTTTGTTATGGCACTGTTCATGGCGTTCGGGGTATCGTTTGAAGTGCCGGTTGCCATTGTTCTTCTCTGCTGGAGTGGTGTGGTGACGCCGGAAGATCTGAAAAGAAAGCGCCCCTATATTCTGGTTGGCGCGTTCGTTGTTGGCATGCTGCTAACGCCGCCGGATGTTTTCTCACAGACACTGCTGGCCATTCCCATGTATCTGCTGTTTGAAATCGGCGTCTTCTTCTCACGGTTTTACGTTGGCAAAGGCCGGCGGACTGAAACCGAAGAGCCATCGCAGTAACAAACGGTTTCCTGCGGTAGGACGGTAAAATGACCTCTCTTTGAGAGGTCTTATTTTTTTATTCGCCAGAGTGAAATCGGCGAACGGTCACGAGCAGGTAAGAGTCATGTTTGATATTGGCGTTAACCTAACCAGTTCTCAGTTTGAAAAAGACAGAGAGCAGGTCGTCATTCGGGCGAAGCAAGCGGGTGTCAGTGGTATCTTGATCACTGGAACCAACGCTCAGGAAAGCCAGCAGGCCATGTTACTGGCGCAAGCCTATCCCGATTATTGCTGGTCAACGGCGGGTGTTCACCCACACGATGCCAGCCAGTGGAATGATGCTGTCGCCGAACAGATTCATCACATGGCAAGCGCCGACTGCGTGGTTGCCATCGGCGAATGCGGGCTGGATTTCAACCGTAACTTTTCGACGCCAGAAGAACAGGAACGAGCATTTAGCGCGCAACTAGCGATCGCGGCTGAACGGTCTATGCCGGTTTTTCTTCACTGTCGTGACGCGCATTCCCGTTTTATCTCTTTGCTCACACCCTGGCTGAACCGGTTGCCTGCAGCCGTGGTTCACTGTTTTACCGGCAATCGTCATGAATTAGATGAATGCTTAGCTGCGGGATTGATGGTGGGCATTACCGGCTGGGTTTGCGATGAGCGTCGCGGGCTGGAGCTACGTGCTTTACTGCCGCATATTCCTGCCGATCGGCTGTTGGTGGAAACCGACGCACCTTATCTGTTACCCCGGGATTTACGCCCTAAACCGGCATCCCGCCGTAACGAACCCTGTTATCTGCCTCATATTATTCGCCAGATTGCGGAGTGGCGTGGAGAAGATGCCACATGGTTGGGACAGACAACAGATGAAAATGCCCGCCGGGTTTTCCGGCTGGCCTGATTCAGGAGAATAATGACATGAGCACTGCTTTTCCCGGCACTTTTCCCGGCCGACGTATGCGTCGCATTCGTCGCCATGATTTCAGCCGTCGCCTTGTTGCTGAGAATCAACTGACGGTGAACGATTTGATTTATCCCGTTTTCGTAATGGAAGGGACAAATCATCGTCAGGAAGTGCCTTCAATGCCGGGGGTATACCGGATGACTATCGACGTGCTTCTGAAAGAAGCCGAAGAGATCGCTAAGCTTGGCGTTCCGGTGCTGTCGCTGTTCCCCGTTATTGAAGCGGATAAGAAATCGCTCTATGCCGAAGAAGCCTATAACTCGGATGGCTTGGTTCCCCGCACGATCCGCGCGCTGAAAGATGCCGTTCCTGAGTTGGGTTTGCTGACGGATGTGGCGCTCGATCCCTACACGACGCATGGGCAGGACGGGATTATTGATGAAGACGGTTATGTGGTTAACGATGTCACCAAGGAGATTTTGGTGCGTCAGGCGCTGTCTCATGCTGAAGCCGGAGCCGAAATTATTGCGCCCAGCGATATGATGGATGGTCGTATCGGTGCTATCCGCGACATGCTTGAAGCGCAGAACCTGATCAATACCCAGATCATGGCGTACTCGGCTAAGTATGCATCGTGTTACTACGGGCCTTTCCGCGACGCTGTGGGTTCAGCCAGCAATCTGAAAGGCGGCAACAAGAAAACCTACCAGATGGATCCCGCCAACAGCGATGAAGCCCTGCAGGAAATTGCGCAGGATTTGCAGGAAGGTGCGGATATGGTGATGGTGAAACCGGGCATGCCTTATCTGGATGTGGTGCGTCGCGTCAAGGATACGTTCGGCGTACCGACCTTTGCCTATCAGGTCTCTGGCGAATATGCGATGCACATGGCGGCGATTCAAAACGGCTGGTTACAGGAACAACCAGTGGTGATGGAGTCTCTACTGTGCTTTAAACGTGCGGGTGCAGATGGAGTGCTGACCTATTTTGCCAAACGTGTCGCTCAGTGGCTGCACGATCAACACATGCAACGCTAAGACTGCCTCATCCGGCGCGGTATAAACGCGCCGGATAGGGTTAAAGAAGGAAGCATCAGGCTAGGCTTTGCGAAACTCGCGGTTATCGATGCTCTGCCTGACCTGCTTGTTCAACATATTCAGCAACAGCATCGACCGAGCTTCGCCATCAGGTTCGGTGTAAATAGCCTGAAGACCAGAGAAAATACCGTCGGTGATGACCACGCTATCGCCGGGCTGCGGCGTCAGCGGATCAGTGATAACCTGCAAGGGACGAAGTGACAACTCATCGATAACCTGCTGCGGAATGGTCGCGGGTAGTGCGCCAAATCGCACGAAATTGCTCACCCCACGCGTTGCGCTGATGGTGGTGGTGTGGATACGTTCGGGATCGAATTCCACAAACAGATAGTTTGGGAACAGCGGCTCACACACTTCCGTTCGTTTACCACGAACGATTTTATCTAGCGTGATCATCGGGCTCACGCAGGTCACATCCTGACGTTCCAGATGCTCTTTCGCGCGCAGCAGTTGACCACGTTTACAATACAGTAAGTACCAGGCTTCCATAATTTCGCAGACTTATGATTCCGACGAGCAAGCATAACAAAAGCGAGCACGGATAAAAAATTTTCGGCAGATATTTTTGTTACCACATTATGGTAATCGGATTCTTGATGGTGATTGGATTCTTACCATAAATAGGCGCTGCGGGAAGCGACAGGTGGGTGAAGAGACTTTATAATAGCCACAACGATAGACTGCCCCCGATGAATAGCATGAAATACCGTGACTTACGCGAATTCCTCTCGCTGCTGGAAGAAAGAGGGGAGTTGAAACGCATTACCCAGCCCATCGATCCTTACCTTGAAATGACGGAAATTGCTGACCGAACACTGCGTGCGGAAGGCCCGGCTCTCCTGTTTGAAAACCCCAAAGGCTATGACATGCCAGTGCTGTGCAATTTATTCGGCACGCCGAAACGTGTTGCATTGGGAATGGGGCAAGAAGAGGTCAGCGCACTGCGTGAGGTAGGTAAACTGCTGGCGTTTCTGAAAGAGCCGGAGCCGCCCAAAGGGTTCCGCGATCTGGTGGATAAAATGCCGAAGTTCCGTCAGGTGCTGAATATGCCGACGAAGCGACTGTCTTCGGCGCCGTGTCAGGAACAGGTTTGGCAGGGTGACGACGTTGACCTACGTCGGATTCCGGTGATGCAGTGTTGGCCGGAAGATGCCGCGCCGCTCATTACCTGGGGGCTTACCGTGACGCGGGGGCCGCACAAAGAACGGCAGAATCTGGGGATCTATCGCCAACAGGTACTGGGTAAAAATAAACTGATCATGCGCTGGCTATCTCATCGTGGTGGCGCGCTGGATTTTCAGGAGTGGTGTCAGGAAAATCCCGGACAGCGTTTTCCGGTGTCTGTCGCATTAGGCGCTGATCCCGCGACGATCCTCGGTGCGGTGACGCCTGTCCCCGATACGCTATCGGAATATGCCTTTGCGGGTTTGCTGCGCGGGCACAAGACCGAAGTGGTGAAGTGCCTATCGAACGAACTGGAAGTACCCGCCAGTGCAGAAATTGTTCTGGAAGGTTATATTGAACCCGGAGAAATGGCGGCTGAAGGACCTTATGGTGACCATACCGGCTATTACAATGAAGTCGACCACTTTCCGGTCTTTACCGTCACGCATATTACTCAGCGTCAGAATGCCATTTATCACTCGACGTACACGGGGCGGCCACCGGATGAGCCCGCTGTACTGGGCGTGGCGCTGAACGAAGTTTTTGTGCCAATCCTGCAAAAGCAGTTTCCTGAGATTGTTGATTTTTATTTGCCACCGGAGGGTTGCTCTTACCGTCTGGCGGTCGTTACCATGAAGAAACAGTACGCGGGCCATGCTAAACGCGTCATGATGGGCGTCTGGTCTTTTTTACGCCAGTTCATGTATACGAAATTTGTTATTGTCTGCGATGATGACGTTAATGCCCGTGACTGGAACGACGTGATATGGGCGATCACGACGCGTATGGATCCGGCACGTGATACGGTATTAGTGGAAAATACGCCGATCGACTATCTTGATTTCGCCTCGCCGGTTTCTGGCCTGGGTTCCAAAATGGGCCTGGATGCCACCAATAAATGGCCTGGCGAGACACAGCGCGAGTGGGGACACCCTATCAAGAAAGACCCACAGGTTTGTGCCCGCATCGATGAAATATGGGACGAGTTGGCCATTTTTAGTGACAGAGAGCCCCGGCGTTAGCGGCTGCCCTGTTCTCGGTTTTGCTTTTATGACCCTATAGAGGGAATGCATGACAACATTGAGCTGTAAAGTGACTTCGGTCGAAGCCATAACCGATACGGTCTATCGCGTTCGTTTATTACCTGAAGCGCCGTTTTCCTTTCGGGCTGGCCAGTATTTGATGGTGGTGATGGGCGATCGAGACAAACGTCCTTTCTCACTGGCATCGACCCCGATGGATAAAAATTTTATCGAATTGCACATTGGGGCGTCCGAACTGAATCTTTACGCGATGGCCGTAATGGAACGTATTCATAAGGAAAAATCCCTGACGGTCGATATTCCGCACGGCGAAGCCTGGCTGCGGGAAGAAAGTACGCGTCCGCTGGTGCTGATTGCGGGCGGAACCGGATTTTCATACGTGCGTTCTATCCTGCTGACCGCGCTGGCGCAGCAACCCAATCGCGATATCTCCATTTACTGGGGCGGGCGTGAATCCCAGCACCTGTATGATTTAGCCGAGCTGGAAGGCTTCGCGGCCAAGCACCCCAACCTGCGGGTGGTGCCGGTAGTAGAACAGCCGGAGGCCGGATGGAATGGCAGAACGGGCACCGTTCTGAGCGCGGTATTGCAGGATTACGGTTCGCTGGCAGAGCAGGATATCTATATTGCTGGTCGCTTTGAAATGGCGAAAATTGCACGTGAGCGTTTTTGTAACGAGCGCGGTGCGCTGGCTGCTCACATGTTCAGCGATGCGTTTTCGTTTATTTAAAACGGTCGATGGCAGTCAGAATGTAAAAGTAAAAATCCCACGTCTGTGGGATTTTTGGTTTCTGGTATAGCTCTGGCAAAATGCGCCTATATTCAGACGCGCTCAAACACCGTTGCAATACCCTGTCCCAGCCCGATGCACATTGTCGCCACGCCAAACTGAACATCGCGGCTTTCCATCAAATTAATCAATGTGGTAGAGATGCGTGCGCCTGAGCAACCGAGCGGGTGACCTAGCGCAATCGCACCACCGTTGAGATTGACCTTTTCATCGATCTGTTCCAGCAAACCCAGATCTTTAATGCAGGGTAGCGTCTGGGCGGCGAAGGCCTCATTGAGCTCAAAGAGGCCGATATCGGACAGGCTCAATCCTGCCCGTTTCAGCGCCAGTTTTGTCGCCGGAACCGGGCCGTAGCCCATAATCGAGGGATCGCAGCCAACTACGGCCATCGCCCGGATGCGAGCCCGTACGGGTAAACCTAATGATGCCGCGCGGGATTCGCTCATGATCAACATGGCTGCTGCACCATCGGACAGCGCCGAGGATGATCCGGCCGTCACTGTGCCGTTAACCGGATCGAACGCCGGTTTGAGCGCCGCAAGGCTATCGACGGTGGTGTCTGGGCGAATGACTTCATCATAATCGAAGCGTTGCAGTGCGCCGTCTGCATCATGCCCTGCCGTAGGGATGATTTCATGGCGAAACGCCCCTGACTGGGTGGCGTGATGGGCCCGTTGGTGTGAGCGAGCGGCGAACTGATCCTGCATCTCACGGCTAATATTGTGCATACGCCCCAGCATCTCGGCCGTGAGCCCCATCATTCCTGCCGCTTTAGCTATGGTGCGGCTCAGTCCCGGATGAAAATCGACGCCATGATTCATCGGCACATGTCCCATATGCTCAACGCCACCGATTAAGCAAACGTCCGCGTCGCCAACCATAATGGTGCGGGCAGCATCGTGGAGCGCCTGCATGGAAGAGCCGCACAGCCGGTTAACCGTAGTCGCGGGGACATTCATCGGGATTTCTGCCAGCAAGGCAGCATTGCGGGCGACGTTGAACCCTTGCTCCAGCGTCTGTTGCACACATCCCCAATAGATATCGTCGATCTCACGGGCGTCCAGCGCCGCGTTACGGCTTAATAGGCTGCGCATCAGGTGTGCGGACAGGTCTTCGGCTCTTACCTGACGGAAGGCACCACCTTTGGAGCGTCCCATCGGCGTGCGAACGGCATCAACAATCACTACCTTTTCCATATTTCCTGTCCTCATGCCGGTTGACCGTGGGAAACGTCCGCGTGTGGCGCGACCGATGGGTAATAGCTTTCATTGCTTCTGGCTTTTTGCTGCAAGCCGTCTGGCACCTGATAGATTGCGCCGAGGTGCGCCAACTGTTGCGCCATCTCGACATAACGTTCGCTGCCCAAAGTGTCCAGATAGCGGCAGGCGCCGCCGTGGAAGGGAGGGAAGCCCAGCCCGTATACCAGCGCCATGTCCGCTTCGGCCGGGCTGGCGACGATGCCTTCCTCCAAACAGCGTGCGACTTCATTAATCATCGGGATCATCATACGAGCGATAATATCTTCTGCACTGAACGCTTTTGTCGGTTGGCTAATGTCTTTAAGGAGCGTGTTTACGGCTTCATCCTGCTCTTTACGCGGCTTGCCTTTGCTATCGGTTTGATAGCGGTAGAAGCCCTGACCGTTTTTCTGCCCAAAGCGCTGATGCTCAAACAATACATCAATCGCATCGCGGTAATCTTTTGCCATACGCTGTGGAAAGCCAGCAGCCATGACGGCCTGAGCATGGTGAGCGGTGTCAATGCCGACTACATCCAGCAGATAAGCTGGGCCCATCGGCCAACCGAATTTTTTCTCCATGACGTTATCGATCTCGCGGAAATCGGCACCGTCTCTGAGCAGTAAGCTGAATGCAGCAAAGTAGGGGAACAGCACCCGATTCACGAAGAATCCGGGGCAGTCGTTCACGACAATCGGCGTTTTCCCCATTTTGCTGGCGTAAGCCACTACGCTGGCGATGGTGCTGTCGCTGGTTTTAGGGCCGCGAATAATTTCGACCAGCGGCATGCGGTGTACCGGGTTGAAGAAGTGCATTCCGCAGAAATTTTGCGGCCGTTTTAGCGATGCGGCGAGCGAAGCAATCGGGATGGTGGAGGTATTCGAAGCCAGAATCGTATTCTCGCTAACGTGCGATTCAGTTTCGGCGAGTACACTGGCTTTGATTTTTGGGTTCTCAACCACGGCCTCAACCACGATGTTGGTGCGCTCAAAGCCGGTGTAATCCAGCGTTGGCTGAATGCTGGCCAGAATCGTCGCCATTTTCATTCCATCCAGCTTGCCTCGTTCCATTTGTTTATTCAGGAGCTTGGCGGCTTCATTCATCCCCAGCGCAAGCGGCTTCTCATTGATATCTTTCATTCGAATCGGCACGCCTTTGAACGCGGATTGGTAGGCAATTCCGCCGCCCATAATGCCTGCACCCAGAACGGCCGCTTGCTGCGGCACCGGTGTCTCGCCAATCAACTTCTTCGCTTTACCTTTAACATACTGATCGTTGAGGAAAATGCCGACGAGTGCCCGAGCTTCATTGGAACGCGCCAACTGAACGAAGTGCTGCGTTTCGAGTTGCAATGCGTCATCGCGCGTCATGGTCGCGGCGGCTTCGATAGTTTTGACCGCTAACATGGGCGCTGGATAGTGCTTCCCGGCGGTTTGTAGCACCATCGCTTTGGCGGTGGTAAAGCTCATCATGGCTTCAATCTTATTGAGCTTCAGCGCTTCAAGTTTCGGGCGCCGATAAGCCTGCCAGTCCAGTGAGCCGTTAATCGCCTGTTTCAACATCTTGATGGCAGCGGGAACCAGTTTGTCATTGGTCACCACGGCCTGAACCAGTCCCACTTTTAAGGCATCGGCTGCGCTGACGTCTTTACCGGCGGCGATAATTTCCAATGCGCTATCTGTACCCAGCAGGCGCGGCAATCTGACCGTGCCGCCAAAACCCGGCATGATCCCTAGCTTCGTTTCTGGTAAGCCGATACGCGCATCCGGCGTCGCTAAACGAAAGTCGGTTGCCAGTACACATTCACAACCGCCTCCCAGTGCATAGCTATTAATCGCGGACAGCGTGGGAACGGGTAAGTCCTCAAGGCGGCTAAAAATGCGGTTGGCGAAGACAAGCCATTCATGCAGCTTTTCGGCCGGTGCGGCAAAAAGGGAAAGGAATTCCGTGATATCGGCACCGACAATAAATGCAGGTTTGTCAGAGCGTAGCAGTAAGCCCTTCAGATTCGGCTGTTCCGCCAGAACGTCCAGCGCCTTACCCAGGCTGGCAACCGTGCGGGTATCTAGCTTGTTTACGGAGCCAGGGGCAGAAAATACCAGCTCGGCAATGCCGTCCTCAAGCCAGTTAAGGTAGAGGGATTCACCTTGATAAAGCATGTTTATCTCCGCTGTTTGTGTGAGTGATCTGGTATGACCAGATAATCGAATTGTGGTTTTAATGTTAATTTTTTGCAAACGAGAGATTAATTTTTTGCCGAATCGATCACAAAGCACCGGACGCTGCCCTTGGGGGATGCCTGTGTTAAAATGGAGAGATCATGTCGTGACGTACAAGGATACTCATGGAAAAGCTGGCTTCTTTATATCATCACCATCTGGCGACGCTGCAAGCGCGTGCCCAGACGGTTTTAGCGCGCCATCAGCTTGATGCATTACTGATTCATTCTGGTGAGCTGTTGACCGTTTTTCTGGACGATCACGACTATCCTTTCAAGGTTAACCCACAGTTTAAAGCCTGGGTGCCCGTCACGCAGGTGCCGAATTGCTGGCTATGGGTTGATGGCGTTAATCCACCGAAGCTGTGGTTCTACTCACCGGTGGATTACTGGCATAACGTAGCGCCGGTTCCTGAGAGTTTCTGGACTGAAGAAATTGATATTACCGTGCTGCGAAATGCCGATGATATTGGGCAACTGCTCCCATCGCAGCGTGAGCGTGTTGCCTATATCGGCTACGCACCGCAACGTGCGCAGGATTTAGGGATTCGTGCAGATAATATCAATCCTCAGGGCGTGCTGGATTATCTGCACTACCATCGCGCTTATAAAACCGATTACGAGCTGGCCTGCATGCGTGAAGCGCAAAAGACGGCTGTTATCGGTCATCGGGCGGCGCATGAAGCGTTTCTGTCCGGTATGAGCGAATTTGATATTAATCTGGCGTATCTGACGGCTACTGGTCATCGTGATATCGATGTCCCTTACGGCAATATCATTGCGCTAAATGAACACGCTGCGGTGTTGCACTATACCCAGCTCGATCATCAGGTGCCTTCCGATGTCCGCAGCTTCCTGATCGATGCCGGAGCTGAATATAACGGATATGCCGCCGATCTGACGCGTACCTATTCCGCGCAGAGCGACGGCGCATTTGCCCTGCTGATTAAAGATCTCAATCAGGAAATGCTCGCATTGATTGATACCGTTCAGGCGGGAGTACGCTATACCGATTACCATATTCAGATGCATCAGCGGATTGCGAAGCTGCTGAAATCACATCAGCTGGTGCGAGACATCAGTGAAGAGGCGATGGTGGAGCAGGGACTTACGTCGCCTTTCCTGCCGCACGGTCTTGGTCATCCGCTAGGGTTGCAGGTGCATGATGTCGCTGGGTTTATGCAAGACGATCGCGGCACACATCTGGCGGCACCGTCTCAATATCCTTACCTGCGTTGTACCCGTGTACTTGAACCCGGTATGGTCATGACGATCGAACCGGGCATCTATTTCATCGAGTCCTTACTCGCTCCGTGGCGCGAGGGCGAATTGCGTCAACACTTTGACTGGCAAAAAATCGATGCGCTGAAACCGTTTGGCGGTATCCGTATTGAGGATAATATTGTCATTCATGACGGGCGTGTGGAGAACATGACGCGCGACCTGAATCTGGCCTGATGCAAGCGTATCCAATCCCTGCTGCGCCAGTGAGCTTCAGCGAGGAAATCAAGAAAAGCCGCTTTACGACGATCCTGGCGGCAACGCCAGGAATCGACGCGGCAAAAGCGTTTATCCAGCACGTCAGGGAAGAACACGCCTCGGCGGGCCACCACTGCTGGGCGTTTGTTGCGGGTGCGCCCGATGATTCGCAGCAACTGGGTTTTTCTGACGATGGTGAGCCTTCCGGCACGGCAGGTAAGCCGATGCTGTCGCAACTGATGGGAAGTGGCATCGGTGAAATTACGGCTGTGGTGGTGCGCTACTATGGTGGAATCCCGTTGGGCACCGGTGGGTTGGTGAAGGCCTATGGCGGTGGCGTTCAGCAAGCGCTGAAGCTGATATCGCTGCAAGAGAAAGTGTTGCAAAAAGAGTATGGCTTACAATGTGACTATGCACTGTTGCCTCAGGTGGAATCCCTGATCTTCCAGCTTGGCGGAAAGGTTTTGCATAGTGAGTATGGTGTGGACGTCGTATTGCGGTTCTCTATCCCCGTTAGGGGAACCGAGGAAGCGGCAATGAAATTGCGTGATTTAAGCCGCGGTGCGTTGCATTTATTGCCGATTCCATAATAATCCCAGCGCTTTTTCATGAATCATTAAGGAATTCCTCGCGATGCACTTGCGCGCCATAACTCGTATTGTCGGCCAGTTGGTTATCCTGTTTTCTGGGACGATGGTTATTCCCGGACTGGTGGCGTTAATTTATCGTGATGGCGCAGGCCGGGCGTTTACGCAGACCTTTATTGTCGCGCTGGCGATTGGCATCATGCTGTGGCTACCAAACCGCAAACAGAAGCATGAACTGAAGTCTCGTGAAGGGTTCCTCATCGTTGTTCTCTTCTGGACGGTGCTGGGAAGCGTCGGTGCACTGCCTTTCCTGTTTGCTGAACATCCTAATCTGGGCGTGACGGATGCTTTCTTCGAGTCGTTCTCTGGGTTAACGACAACGGGTGCAACCACGTTGGTCGGACTGGATTCTCTGCCTAAAGCTATCCTGTTTTATCGACAAATGCTGCAATGGTTTGGTGGGATGGGGATCATCGTACTCGCCGTTGCCATCCTGCCGATCCTTGGTGTTGGTGGGATGCAGCTTTATCGTGCGGAGATGCCGGGGCCGTTGAAGGAAAACAAAATGCGCCCGCGTATTGCCGATACGGCAAAAACGCTGTGGCTGATTTATCTCTTACTCACCATCGCCTGCGCTGTCTCGCTTTGGCTGGCTGGGATGCCGGTATTTGATGCGATTGGGCACAGCTTCTCTACGGTGTCTGTCGGCGGGTTCTCCACTCACGATGCCAGCATCGGTTACTTCAACAGCCCAACGATCAATACCATCATCGCGATATTCCTGCTGATTTCCGGCTGTAACTTTGGCTTGCACTTTGCTCTGCTGAGCGGCCGCAGCCTGAAGGTATACTGGCGCGACCCAGAATTCCGCATGTTTATTTTTGTTCAGCTGTCGCTGGTGGCCGTATGTACGATTGTCCTGTGGTTCCACCACGTTTATGACAGCGGTATGCAGACAATCAATCAGGCATTTTTCCAGGTCGTTTCCATGGCGACAACGGCAGGGTTTACGACAGACAGCATCGCATCGTGGCCGCTTTTTTTGCCGGTTTTGCTTCTGTGCTCTGCGTTTATTGGCGGATGTGCGGGCTCAACAGGGGGCGGTCTGAAAGTGATCCGTATCCTGCTGCTTTTCCTGCAAGGATCGCGTGAGCTGAAGCGTCTAGTGCATCCGAATGCCGTTTATACGATTAAGCTCGGTCATCGGGCGCTGCCAGAACGTATCCTTGAAGCCGTGTGGGGATTCTTTTCCGCATATGCGCTGGTTTTTATTGTCAGTATGCTGGCCGTCATTGCGACAGGCGTTGATGATTTCTCCGCATTTGCCGCGGTCGCTGCCACATTGAATAATCTGGGGCCGGGGCTAGGTGTTGTCGCCGAGAACTTTACGTCGATGAATGATACGGCGAAATGGATTCTCATAATGACAATGCTGTTTGGTCGTTTGGAAGTGTTCACGCTTTTAGTGCTGTTTACGCCAACCTTCTGGCGCGAATAGTCCCCATAAGGATAAAGAACAATGAAAGCTTTGATCGTGTTTTCGAGTCGGGATGGGCAAACAAGAGCCATTGCCTCATCTATTGCAAATACGCTGAAAGGAACCCTGGAGTGTGATGTTGTTAATGTACTCAATGCGAATGATATCGATCTTGGCCAATACGATCGGGTGATGATTGGGGCATCGATTCGATATGGGCGCTTTCATCCTGCGGTAAATCAATTTATCCGTAAACACCTGGATTCTCTGCAACAGTTGCCCAGCGCATTCTTCTCCGTGAACCTCACTGCACGTAAGCCAGAAAAGCGCACAATACAAACCAATGCTTATACACGTAAATTCCTGCTGAGCTCTCCGTGGCAGCCAGATTTGTGTTGTGTGTTTGCGGGTGCTCTGCGCTATCCACGTTACCGATGGTTTGATCGGGTAATGATTCAACTGATTATGCGTATGACGGGGGGCGAAACGGATAGCACGAAAGAGATTGAATATACGGACTGGCAGC
The DNA here is from genome assembly GCF_041228105.1 of Pectobacterium aroidearum. Taxonomy (NCBI): domain Bacteria; kingdom Pseudomonadati; phylum Pseudomonadota; class Gammaproteobacteria; order Enterobacterales; family Pectobacteriaceae; genus Pectobacterium; species Pectobacterium aroidearum. The sequence continues at coordinate 4,960,196 of NZ_CP166097.1, read as the reverse complement.
AGGTTGCCCGTTTCGCACAGGATTTTGCCCAATTAGCGGCGAAAAATCCCGCATAACGGCGTCTTTTACTGCGCTTTGCTGAAAAAATCCCCATTCGAAAATTATTTTGCATTTAGCGCTTGTCAGGCGGCGAGAAGTCCCTATAATGCGCCTCCACTGACACGGCAACTGCGACTTACGAAGTTGGTGTGACAGAAAAAGATTCAACGAAGGCGGTCAGTAATGACTTGACTTCACAGCGGAAACGCATAATATATGCGGCCCGCGCCACGGAAGATGTGGCACTGCTCTTTAACAATTTAATCAGACAATCTGTGTGGGCACTCACAAGACCGTATCTTAACGATATAAAAAGTCTTGAAGAGTGAACAACAGTAAATTCATTACGAATAAACAGTTTTAATTCTTTGAGCATCGCTGACGAGTTCAGCAAATCAAACAAATCTTAAATTGAAGAGTTTGATCATGGCTCAGATTGAACGCTGGCGGCAGGCCTAACACATGCAAGTCGAGCGGTAGCACAGAGAGCTTGCTCTCGGGTGACGAGCGGCGGACGGGTGAGTAATGTCTGGGAAACTGCCTGATGGAGGGGGATAACTACTGGAAACGGTAGCTAATACCGCATAACGTCTTCGGACCAAAGAGGGGGACCTTCGGGCCTCTTGCCATCAGATGTGCCCAGATGGGATTAGCTAGTAGGTGAGGTAATGGCTCACCTAGGCGACGATCCCTAGCTGGTCTGAGAGGATGACCAGCCACACTGGAACTGAGACACGGTCCAGACTCCTACGGGAGGCAGCAGTGGGGAATATTGCACAATGGGCGCAAGCCTGATGCAGCCATGCCGCGTGTGTGAAGAAGGCCTTCGGGTTGTAAAGCACTTTCAGCGGGGAGGAAGGCGGTGAGATTAATACTCTCACCGATTGACGTTACCCGCAGAAGAAGCACCGGCTAACTCCGTGCCAGCAGCCGCGGTAATACGGAGGGTGCAAGCGTTAATCGGAATGACTGGGCGTAAAGCGCACGCAGGCGGTTTGTTAAGTCAGATGTGAAATCCCCGAGCTTAACTTGGGAACTGCATTTGAAACTGGCAAGCTAGAGTCTTGTAGAGGGGGGTAGAATTCCAGGTGTAGCGGTGAAATGCGTAGAGATCTGGAGGAATACCGGTGGCGAAGGCGGCCCCCTGGACAAAGACTGACGCTCAGGTGCGAAAGCGTGGGGAGCAAACAGGATTAGATACCCTGGTAGTCCACGCTGTAAACGATGTCGATTTGGAGGTTGTGCCCTTGAGGCGTGGCTTCCGGAGCTAACGCGTTAAATCGACCGCCTGGGGAGTACGGCCGCAAGGTTAAAACTCAAATGAATTGACGGGGGCCCGCACAAGCGGTGGAGCATGTGGTTTAATTCGATGCAACGCGAAGAACCTTACCTACTCTTGACATCCAGAGAACTTAGCAGAGATGCTTTGGTGCCTTCGGGAACTCTGAGACAGGTGCTGCATGGCTGTCGTCAGCTCGTGTTGTGAAATGTTGGGTTAAGTCCCGCAACGAGCGCAACCCTTATCCTTTGTTGCCAGCGGTTCGGCCGGGAACTCAAAGGAGACTGCCAGTGATAAACTGGAGGAAGGTGGGGATGACGTCAAGTCATCATGGCCCTTACGAGTAGGGCTACACACGTGCTACAATGGCGTATACAAAGAGAAGCGACCTCGCGAGAGCAAGCGGACCTCATAAAGTACGTCGTAGTCCGGATTGGAGTCTGCAACTCGACTCCATGAAGTCGGAATCGCTAGTAATCGTAGATCAGAATGCTACGGTGAATACGTTCCCGGGCCTTGTACACACCGCCCGTCACACCATGGGAGTGGGTTGCAAAAGAAGTAGGTAGCTTAACCTTCGGGAGGGCGCTTACCACTTTGTGATTCATGACTGGGGTGAAGTCGTAACAAGGTAACCGTAGGGGAACCTGCGGTTGGATCACCTCCTTACCAAGAAGATGTGCGTTAAGTGAAGTGCTCACACAGATTGTCTGATGAAAATAACGAGCAGAAATACCTTAATAGGCTTGTAGCTCAGGTGGTTAGAGCGCACCCCTGATAAGGGTGAGGTCGGTGGTTCAAGTCCACTCAGGCCTACCAACTCTTCCGTGAGTGGTATCTAAGGTATCTGTAAGCAACGATGGGGCTATAGCTCAGCTGGGAGAGCGCCTGCTTTGCACGCAGGAGGTCTGCGGTTCGATCCCGCATAGCTCCACCATTAAAAAGACTTCAGAGCGTATTGGAAACAGTATGCTGCGAAGTATTTTGCTCTTTAACAATCTGGAACAAGCTGAAAATTGAAACATGACAGCTGAACGTGCGTTGATACCTTTGGGTGTCGATGGCGATGCAGTCTGTCAATGAGTCTCTCAAATAATCGCAGCGCGACAGTGACTTTGATTTATCAAAGACACCTTCGGGTTGTGAGGTTAAGCGACTAAGCGTACACGGTGGATGCCTAGGCAGTCAGAGGCGATGAAGGGCGTGCTAATCTGCGATAAGCGTCGGTAAGCTGATATGAAGCGTTATACCCGACGATACCCGAATGGGGAAACCCAGTGTGTTTCGACACACTATCATTATGTGAATACATAGCGTAATGAGGCGAACCGGGGGAACTGAAACATCTCAGTACCCCGAGGAAAAGAAATCAACCGAGATTCCCCTAGTAGCGGCGAGCGAACGGGGAAGAGCCCAGAACCTGAATCAGTTTGTGTGTTAGTGGAAGCGTCTGGAAAGTCGCACAGTAAAGGGTGATAGTCCCGTACACAAAAATGCACAAGTTGTGAGTTCGATGAGTAGGGCGGGACACGTGACATCCTGTCTGAATATGGGGGGACCATCCTCCAAGGCTAAATACTCCTGACTGACCGATAGTGAACCAGTACCGTGAGGGAAAGGCGAAAAGAACCCCGGCGAGGGGAGTGAAATAGAACCTGAAACCGTGTACGTACAAGCAGTGGGAGCATCCTTCGGGGTGTGACTGCGTACCTTTTGTATAATGGGTCAGCGACTTATATTCTGTAGCAAGGTTAACCGAATAGGGGAGCCGCAGGGAAACCGAGTCTTAACTGGGCGTTAAGTTGCAGGGTATAGACCCGAAACCCGGTGATCTAGCCATGGGCAGGTTGAAGGTTGGGTAACACTAACTGGAGGACCGAACCGACTAATGTTGAAAAATTAGCGGATGACTTGTGGCTGGGGGTGAAAGGCCAATCAAACCGGGAGATAGCTGGTTCTCCCCGAAAGCTATTTAGGTAGCGCCTCGTGAACTCATCTTCGGGGGTAGAGCACTGTTTCGGCTAGGGGGTCATCCCGACTTACCAACCCGATGCAAACTACGAATACCGAAGAATGTTATCACGGGAGACACACGGCGGGTGCTAACGTTCGTCGTGAAGAGGGAAACAACCCAGACCGCCAGCTAAGGTCCCAAAGTCATGGTTAAGTGGGAAACGATGTGGGAAGGCATAGACAGCCAGGATGTTGGCTTAGAAGCAGCCATCATTTAAAGAAAGCGTAATAGCTCACTGGTCGAGTCGGCCTGCGCGGAAGATGTAACGGGGCTAAACCATGCACCGAAGCTGCGGCAGCGACACTTAGTGTTGTTGGGTAGGGGAGCGTTCTGTAAGCCTGCGAAGGTGGCCTGTGAGGGTTGCTGGAGGTATCAGAAGTGCGAATGCTGACATAAGTAACGATAATGCGGGTGAAAAACCCGCACGCCGGAAGACCAAGGGTTCCTGTCCAACGTTAATCGGGGCAGGGTGAGTCGACCCCTAAGGCGAGGCTGAAAAGCGTAGTCGATGGGAAACAGGTTAATATTCCTGTACTGGGTGTTACTGCGAAGGGGGGACGGAGAAAGCTAGGTTATCCGGGCGACGGTTGTCCCGGTTTAAGCGTGAAGGTGGGTGACTTTGGTAAATCCGGGTCATCATTAACACTGAGGCGTGATGACGAGTCACTACGGTGATGAAGTAACTGATGCTACGCTTCCAGGAAAAGCCTCTAAGCTCCAGGTAACACCGAATCGTACCCCAAACCGACACAGGTGGTCAGGTAGAGAATACTCAGGCGCTTGAGAGAACTCGGGTGAAGGAACTAGGCAAAATGGTGCCGTAACTTCGGGAGAAGGCACGCTGATGGTAAGTGAAGTGACTTGCTCATGGAGCTGAAATCAGTCGAAGATACCAGCTGGCTGCAACTGTTTAATAAAAACACAGCACTGTGCAAACACGAAAGTGGACGTATACGGTGTGACGCCTGCCCGGTGCCGGAAGGTTAATTGATGGGGTCAGCCGCAAGGCGAAGCTCTTGATCGAAGCCCCGGTAAACGGCGGCCGTAACTATAACGGTCCTAAGGTAGCGAAATTCCTTGTCGGGTAAGTTCCGACCTGCACGAATGGCGTAATGATGGCCAGGCTGTCTCCACCCGAGACTCAGTGAAATTGAACTCGCTGTGAAGATGCAGTGTACCCGCGGCAAGACGGAAAGACCCCGTGAACCTTTACTATAGCTTGACACTGAACCTTGAGCCTTGATGTGTAGGATAGGTGGGAGGCTTTGAAGTGTGGACGCCAGTCTGCATGGAGCCAACCTTGAAATACCACCCTTTAATGTTTGATGTTCTAACGTAGACCCGTAATCCGGGTTGCGGACAGTGTCTGGTGGGTAGTTTGACTGGGGCGGTCTCCTCCCAAAGCGTAACGGAGGAGCACGAAGGTTAGCTAATCCTGGTCGGACATCAGGAGGTTAGTGCAAAGGCATAAGCTAGCTTGACTGCGAGAGTGACAGCTCGAGCAGGTGCGAAAGCAGGTCTTAGTGATCCGGTGGTTCTGAATGGAAGGGCCATCGCTCAACGGATAAAAGGTACTCCGGGGATAACAGGCTGATACCGCCCAAGAGTTCATATCGACGGCGGTGTTTGGCACCTCGATGTCGGCTCATCACATCCTGGGGCTGAAGTAGGTCCCAAGGGTATGGCTGTTCGCCATTTAAAGTGGTACGCGAGCTGGGTTTAGAACGTCGTGAGACAGTTCGGTCCCTATCTGCCGTGGGCGTTGGAAGATTGAGAGGGGTTGCTCCTAGTACGAGAGGACCGGAGTGAACGCACCACTGGTGTACGGGTTGTGATGCCAATTGCATTGCCCGGTAGCTAAGTGCGGAAGAGATAACCGCTGAAAGCATCTAAGCGGGAAACTTGCCTCGAGATGAGTCTTCCCTGGGCACTAGATGCCCCTGAAGGGCCGTTGAAGACGACGACGTAGATAGGCTGGGTGTGTAAGCGTAGCGATACGTTGAGCTAACCAGTACTAATGACCCGAGAGGCTTAACCTTACAACACCGAAGGTGTTTTGTGAGACGACTCATAGAGAACGATATTCAGCTTGTTCAAAGATTGGTTCTGATGGTTACGGAGATGACAAAGAAAAAAGTCATGTTAAGTAACGGTCGGAATAAAACAGAATTTGCCTGGCGGCGATAGCGCGGTGGTCCCACCTGACCCCATGCCGAACTCAGAAGTGAAACGCCGTAGCGCCGATGGTAGTGTGGGGCTTCCCCATGTGAGAGTAGGGAACTGCCAGGCATCAAACAAGTGGAAAGCCCCTGTCGGAAGACAGGGGCTTTTTGCTGTGCGCGTTGCGGAGAGTACTTCTTTACGCGTGTCCCGTGGCGAAAGACCGCCGATAATCTTGCGTAGATCAGGTAGACTATGTGATATCTGAATTCGTAGGTATTTCTATCATGGCGTCGAGCATTATTTCATTAAAGTCTTATAACTCTTTCTCATTACCTGTTTCCGCATCTTGTATTAAGGTTGCGGATACTCAGGAGAAATTGATTGAAGGATGGCGCGTCGCCAGCGCATTACAAGAGCCGATTTTATTGCTAGGGGAAGGGAGTAATGTCCTTTTTCTTGAGGATTTTTTAGGCACTATTCTGTTAAATCGGCTCAAGGGTATAGATATTCGAGAAGAAAGTGACGGCTGGTATATTCATGTCGGTGCTGGCGAGAACTGGCATCAATTAGTTGAATATACGCTCAAGTGTGGTATTGCAGGGTTAGAGAATCTGGCATTAATCCCTGGATGCGTGGGCTCTGCACCGATACAGAATATTGGTGCGTACGGTATCGAATTACAGCATGTTTGTGATTATGTTGACGTGTTGGATCTGACTGAAGGTAACGTCATGCGTTTTACCTCCGAGGAATGTCAGTTCGATTACCGTGAAAGCATATTTAAGCATCAATACCGCTCTGGGTTTGCGATTATCGCAGTAGGGCTCTTTTTAAAGAAAGAGTGGAACCCGATACTTAACTACGGTGATTTGGTCAAGCTGGACCCTACAACTGTTACGCCACAGCAGATATTTGATTCCGTATGCCATATGCGCCGCAGTAAACTTCCGGATCCTACCGTAACAGGTAATGCCGGTAGCTTCTTCAAAAACCCAATAATTACACCGCAGCATGCTGAACGTGTTTTACGAGAGTATCAGGATGCCCCTCAGTATTTACAAACCGATGGCAACGTTAAATTGGCCGCTGGATGGTTGATCGATCAGTGCGAGCTTAAAGGGTTTCAGCTTGGTGGTGCGGCTGTACATGAGAAACAGGCATTAGTTCTAATTAATAAAAATAATGCAAAAAGCTCCGATGTTGTCGAATTAGCACGTTATGTCCGCAGTCAGGTTGCTGCAAAATTCTCCATAGAGCTGGAGCCTGAAGTTCGCTTTATTGCTGCACATGGTGAGGTCAATGCCATCGAGGTATTATCATGAAAGATATTACGGTTCCTCTTAAACTAATTAAAATCCTCTCTGATGGCGAATTTTATTCCGGTGAATTACTGGGTGAAATGATGGGGATGAGTCGAGCGGCGATTAACAAACATATCCAAACGATACGTGATTGGGGAATAGATGTTTTTACTGTGACGGGTAAGGGCTATTCATTACCAGCACCTATGCAGTTATTGGACGAAGACGTTATTCTTAAGCACCTACCGGAAGGTGGAGTGACAGTCTTACCTGTCGTTGATTCTACTAATCAGTATATTTTAGATCGATTGGATATTTTATCCTCCGGTGATGCATGCCTTGCTGAATATCAGCAATCTGGGCGTGGTCGTCGAGGTCGGCAATGGTTTTCGCCCTTTGGGGCGAATTTATATTTATCCTTATATTGGCGTCTAGAACAGGGGCCAGCCGCGGCTGTTGGTGTTAGCCTGGTTATCGGTATCGTAATGGCAGAAGTACTTCACAAGCTTGGTGCTGATGGTGTCCGAGTCAAATGGCCCAATGATTTATATCTGAAGGATAGAAAATTAGCAGGTATTCTTGTCGAGCTTACCGGAAAAACAGGGGATGCGGCTAACCTGGTCATTGGCGCGGGCATTAATCTACAGATGAGAGAGCCCGCTCCAGATACGATTAGTCAAGGCTGGATAAATTTACAAGAAGCAGGTATAGATATTAATCGCAATACACTCGCTTCGACTCTTATTTCTGAATTAAGAGGGGCTCTGGCTATCTTTGAACTACAAGGCCTTGAGCCATTTATTCCCAGATGGGAAAAATTGGATAACTATTTTAATCGCCCGGTTCGTTTGATTATCGGTAATCGTGAAATATATGGAATCGACCGAGGAATAGATCGTCAAGGGGCGCTGCTCTTAGAAAACGATGGGTTGGTCACGCCATATATTGGTGGGGAGATTTCTCTGCGTGGTGCGTGAAAAAAAGGGGGGTAACCCCCTTTTATATATTTATTCGCTTTTCACTTTCTCAATCGCACACATTCAACGGCATGATTAGCGCTTTTAGTCATAATCAGACTGGCTCTCTCCCGTGTGGGTAGAATATTTTCTTTTAGATTAAGTCCGTTTATTTCCTTCCATAGTTGAGAAGCAATACCGACAGCTTCTTCTTCTGTCAATTTTGCATAGTTATGGAAATACGAATTTGGATTTGAGAATGCACCCTGCCTGAATTTCAAAAAACGATTTATATACCATGTTTGTAGTAGTGTTTCTGGTGCATCGACATAGATAGAGAAATCAACAAAGTCAGAGACGAAAACTCTATGTGGATCATGTGGATAGTCCATTCCACTCTGTAGAACATTCAAGCCTTCTAATATTAAAATATCAGGTTGTTCCAACACTTTATTGTTATTAGGAACGATATCGTATGTTAGATGAGAATATGTTGGAGCGGTGACTTTGTGTGTTCCTGATTTTATATCAGAAACGAATTTTACTAGGCTATGCATATCATATGATTGCGGAAAGCCTTTTTTCTTCATCAAATCACGTTCTTTTAACACCTTATTTGGATGAAGAAACCCATCGGTTGTAATGAGCTCTACACTGCGATGTTCCGGCCAACGGCTTAATAATGCCTGCAGCACACGGGCTGTGGTACTTTTTCCGACGGCGACACTACCCGCAATACCGATTATGTAAGGTATCTTTTGGCCATCAGTCCCTAAGAACTGCTCGAGTACCGCCTGACGGCGTAAATTAGAGCTGATATAGAAATTAAGCAGGCGAGATAGCGGCAGATAAATTTCTGCGACCTCGTCTAATGAGAGGTCTTCGTTAATCCCTTTGAGCTTAACGATTTCTTCCTCTGTCAGCGTTAACGGGACGGAATCGCGCAAGGCGGCCCATTGGCTGCGGTTAAATTGTAGATATGGCGTGGCCAAGGATTGCTCTCTATTGCTCATAAGTCGTGTTCTGCCTGCTTCACAGGTAAGAAAAGGGACTCTCAGCCAGCGAAGAAAACGGGCTATTAGTCTAGCCAACGCTATGATCGCGACACCTTTTCTTATGTAATAAATTTTTGATAATGGGCAGGTTAACACTTTGCTGATAGAAAGAAGAAGAGAAAATCGGTTCTGTACCCGATGCTTCTATGTTGATGCATCGGGTACATGCTAGCTGGCGATTGCTTTACCTAATCCATTCACGGCAAAGAGGCGCTTATAATAGATAGCGGTTGGATGGTAATAGCCATCGGGCGTGCATGCGTAATCAGGCAATTCTCCCAGATGTCGATAGCCTAATGCGCGGTAGAACGCTTCTGCTGGGGAGCCTGCTTGAGTATCTAAGTAGAGTAATCCCCTCTGCTGGAAAAGCGCGTGCTTTTCCAGTAAATGAATGAGCTGTCGGCCTACCCCGGTTCTCCTTGCTCGGCTATGAACTAATAGCTTTTGAATTTCAGCTCTGTTTCTTCCGTTTGGTTTTTGACATAACTCCAACTGTACGCTTCCGACGATACCTTCCTCGTCGCGTGCGACCCAAAGTATGCGTTCACCGCTGGCGACAGATATCTGTAAGCTATGAAAATATTCAATAGCTTCTTTGTGGTGTAGGGGCGATTGATATCCAACAGAGGCACCTTTCTCTACGGCATCTATCAATAGATTGGCCAGTTCTTCACGATAGACAGGTAAGGTTGCCGCATTGAGTTGAACTGTTTTCATCGTATTTTTCCTGTTCGTCAGACATTTCCTTCTAATAAGCAAAATGCATTCCAAGTCTATTTTCTTAGAAAAGTGAGCAAAATAGCATCTGTCAGTGCGGAGTCTGCTCCCCCAGAGGGCAAAAACTTCATTATTGGTGCAAGAGACATATGAGGGAAAGTTGATGGCGAATCCCCCGTTTTATTAGATGGAACTGGTGGTTCTTTGCGCTAATTCTGACTGCCACTCTAGATTTATGGCTGAATTTGGATAAAATCTAAGCGATAGCGCATTTTACGCAATTTTTTTGTTGCATCGAGCGTTCTGTCTACCTAGAATGCGCAGCACTTGAAGCCGGCTTAGCTCAGTAGGTAGAGCAACTGACTTGTAATCAGTAGGTCACCAGTTCGATTCCGGTAGCCGGCACCATCAAGTACAAAAAATCAGGTGGGGTTCCCGAGCGGTCAAAGGGAGCAGACTGTAAATCTGCCGTCACAGACTTCGAAGGTTCGAATCCTTCCCCCACCACCAAATTCAATCTTGGAAACAAGATAATCGATACGGTAGTAAGAGTAAGCCGGATCGAAGAATGCGGGGCCTGTAAGTATCATTCCCCAATTTCAAAATCTACAGAAAAATTAGGTAGCCGAGTTCCAGGATGCGGGCATCGTATAATGGCTATTACCTCAGCCTTCCAAGCTGATGATGTGGGTTCGATTCCCACTGCCCGCTCCAAGATGTGCTGATATAGCTCAGTTGGTAGAGCGCACCCTTGGTAAGGGTGAGGTCGGCAGTTCGAATCTGCCTATCAGCACCACTTCCTTTTCCTCCTCCTGATTTTCTTTCTGTGAATAAATTCAGCAAGCTATCGCTTGGTTGATGTGGTGATACCACCGATTTATCCGTGTCTTAGAGGGACAATCGATGTCTAAAGAAAAATTTGAACGTACAAAACCGCACGTTAACGTCGGTACTATCGGCCACGTTGACCATGGTAAAACAACGCTGACCGCTGCAATCACTACCGTTCTGGCTAAAACCTACGGTGGTAACGCACGTGCATTCGACCAGATCGATAACGCACCAGAAGAAAAAGCACGTGGTATCACCATCAACACGTCTCACGTTGAATACGATACCCCGTCTCGCCACTACGCGCACGTTGACTGCCCAGGACACGCCGACTATGTGAAAAACATGATCACCGGTGCTGCTCAGATGGACGGCGCTATCCTGGTTGTTGCTGCGACTGACGGCCCAATGCCTCAGACGCGTGAGCACATCCTGCTGGGTCGTCAGGTTGGCGTTCCTTTCATCATCGTGTTCCTGAACAAGTGTGACATGGTTGATGACGAAGAGCTGCTGGAACTGGTTGAGATGGAAGTACGTGAGCTGCTGTCTCAGTACGACTTCCCAGGCGACGACACCCCAGTGGTTCGTGGTTCAGCTCTGAAAGCGCTGGAAGGCGAAGCTGAGTGGGAAGCTAAAATCATCGAACTGGCAGAGCACCTGGATTCTTATATCCCAGAGCCAGAGCGTGCAATTGACAAGCCGTTCCTGCTGCCAATCGAAGACGTATTCTCCATCTCCGGTCGTGGTACCGTTGTTACCGGTCGTGTAGAGCGCGGTATCGTTAAAGTTGGTGAAGAAGTTGAAATCGTTGGTATCAAAGACACCGCGAAATCTACCTGTACTGGCGTAGAAATGTTCCGCAAACTGCTGGACGAAGGCCGTGCGGGTGAGAACGTTGGTGTTCTGCTGCGTGGTATCAAGCGTGAAGAAATCGAGCGTGGTCAGGTACTGGCTAAGCCGGGTTCAATCAAGCCACACACCAAGTTCGAATCAGAAGTGTATATCCTGAGCAAGGATGAAGGCGGCCGTCATACTCCGTTCTTCAAAGGCTACCGTCCTCAGTTCTACTTCCGTACGACTGACGTAACGGGCACCATCGAACTGCCAGAAGGCGTAGAGATGGTAATGCCGGGCGACAACATCAAAATGGTTGTTACCCTGATCCACCCAATCGCGATGGATGACGGTTTGCGTTTCGCAATCCGTGAAGGCGGCCGTACAGTAGGCGCGGGCGTTGTTGCTAAAGTTATCGCTTAATCGCTGATAACGTTTGACGCGACACGCGATAAAAGGGCATCATTTGATGCCCTTTTTCTACGCTGTCATGGTAGAACCTATCTCATCAGCGATTGTGAGATATAATCATTGGTGAGATAGGCTCTGTAGATACGGCGTAAATACCGAATTATTCGTTTTACAGAACATCTTTCGGTTTGGTTGCCCCGTGGTTACGGGGCAAAGTTATTTGTCTGAATCATTGTGACAGGTTGGTTTATGAGTGCGAATACCGAAGCTCAGGATAGTGGGCGTGGCCTGGAAGTGATTAAGTGGCTGGTAGTAGGTGCCTTGCTGGTTGTTGCGATTGTTGGCAATTATTATTACCGCGAATTTAGTCTTCCCCTGCGTGCATTGGCCGTTGTTATCCTGATCGCCGCAGCCGGTGGTGTGGCACTGCTGACCACGAAAGGCAAAGCAACCGTAGCGTTTGCTCGCGAAGCGCGCACTGAAGTGCGCAAAGTAATTTGGCCGACTCGTCAGGAAACGTTACACACCACGTTAATCGTTGCCGCGGTGACTGCCGTGATGTCACTGATTTTGTGGGGACTGGATGGTATTCTGGTCCGTTTGGTATCGTTTATCACTGGCCTGAGGTTCTAAGATGTCTGAAGCTCCAAAAAAACGTTGGTACGTCGTTCAGGCGTTCTCTGGTTTTGAAGGTCGCGTAGCACAATCACTGCGTGAACATATCAAACTCCATAATATGGAAGAACTGTTTGGCGAAGTCATGGTTCCTACTGAAGAAGTAGTCGAAATTCGTGGTGGCCAGCGTCGCAAGAGCGAGCGCAAGTTTTTCCCTGGTTATGTCTTGGTACAGATGGTGATGGAAGATGCTAGCTGGCATCTTGTACGCAGCGTACCTCGCGTTATGGGGTTCATTGGCGGTACTTCTGACCGTCCTGCGCCAATCAGTGACAAAGAAGTGGATGCGATTATGAATCGTCTCCAGCAGGTTGGTGACAAACCTCGTCCTAAAACGCTGTTTGAACCGGGTGAAATGGTTCGTGTTAACGACGGTCCATTTGCTGACTTTAACGGTGTTGTTGAAGAAGTTGATTATGAGAAGAGTCGCCTGAAGGTGTCTGTCTCTATCTTTGGCCGTGCAACGCCAGTTGAGCTGGACTTTGCTCAGGTCGAAAAAGGCTAATTATCCGACAGGACCTGTTGGAAATAGCTACTTGCCTATGGCGCGAAATTAACCTATAATTTCGCGCCTTTTGTTTTTCAGGTGTCTTAATGGCGGCATGGCGGCTGAAACGTAATACAAACCACGGGGAGCCTTTCGCTAGGCGCTATTACCCAATTGAGGAAAGTTAAATGGCCAAGAAAGTACAAGCCTATGTCAAGCTGCAAGTTGCAGCTGGTATGGCTAACCCAAGCCCACCGGTAGGTCCGGCTCTGGGTCAGCAGGGTGTGAACATCATGGAATTCTGTAAGGCGTTCAATGCTAAAACTGAAAGCGTTGAAAAAGGTCTGCCGATTCCTGTTGTTATTACCGTTTATTCTGACCGTTCTTTCACCTTCGTTACCAAAACGCCTCCAGCAGCTGTTCTGCTGAAGAAAGCGGCTGGTATTAAGTCTGGTTCCGGTAAGCCGAACAAAGACAAAGTCGGTAAAGTAACGAGCGCTCAGGTTCGTGAAATCGCAGAAACTAAAGCTGCGGACATGACTGGTTCTGACGTAGACGCCATGGCGCGTTCTATCGCAGGTACCGCTCGTTCCATGGGCCTGGTAGTGGAGGATTAATAAATGGCTAAGCTGACCAAGCGCATGCGCGTGATCCGTGACAAAGTTGATGTAACTAAACAGTATGACATCAACGAAGCTGTTGCTCTGCTCAAAGAGCTGGCCACTGCTAAATTCGTAGAAAGTGTAGACGTAGCTGTTAACCTCGGCATCGATGCACGTAAATCTGACCAAAACGTTCGCGGTGCAACCGTTCTGCCTCACGGCACCGGTCGTTCTGTTCGCGTAGCTGTCTTCACCCAAGGTGCAAACGCTGAAGCTGCTAAAGCTGCTGGCGCTGAATTCGTGGGCATGGAAGATCTGGCTGAACAGATCAAGAAAGGCGAAATGGGCTTTGACGTCGTTATCGCATCTCCAGATGCAATGCGCGTTGTTGGTCAATTGGGTCAGGTTCTGGGTCCACGTGGCCTGATGCCAAACCCGAAAGTGGGTACTGTAACACCTAACGTTGCTGAAGCTGTTAACAATGCTAAAGCAGGTCAGGTTCGTTACCGTAACGACAAGAACGGTATCATCCATACCACTATCGGTAAGGTTGATTTCGACTCTAACAAATTGAAAGAAAACCTGGAAGCCCTGCTGGTTGCGCTGAAAAAAGCAAAACCATCTCAGGCGAAAGGCGTGTACATCAAGAAAGTTAGCCTGTCTACCACTATGGGCGCTGGCGTTGCTGTCGACCAGAGCGGTCTGAACGCTGCTGCTAACTAATAGCTTTTGTTCCGCTTTACTCGGGTGTGAGATTTACCTATAATTTTACGCCCGTTGTTCCTGAAGTGGGATAACGCAAGAATTTTCGGTTGGAGCCTGGCCTATCCAGGCCTCCGTCCAAGACCGCAGGTGTTTCGAAAGAAACTTAATCTTCCTGCGTAGACGGTGACAGAGCCTAAATAACGTTTTTCTTTTTTATAAAGAATAATTTTTTACTGGATTCTGCTCACCGTGTTTTAACGCTTATCTCTAATTTTGGCGATAAGTGAAGTGAGTTCCGGAGATTTTCTCCGGCTAAATCCAGGAGCAAAAGCTAATGGCATTAAATCTTCAAGACAAACAAGCGATTGTTGCTGAAGTCAGCGAAGTAGCCAAAGGTGCGCTGTCTGCGGTTGTTGCGGATTCCCGTGGCGTTACCGTTGATAAAATGACCGAACTGCGTAAAGCAGGTCGTGAAGCTGGCGTTTACATGCGTGTTGTTCGTAACACCCTGCTGCGCCGCGTCGTTGAAGGCACTCAATTTGAATGCCTGAAAGACACGTTTGTTGGTCCGACCCTGATTGCATATTCTATGGAACACCCGGGCGCTGCTGCTCGTCTGTTCAAAGAGTTCGCGAAAGCGAATGCAAAATTTGAGGTCAAAGCTGCAGCCTTTGAAGGTGAGCTGATCCCGGCGGCTCAAATTGACCGTCTGGCAACGCTGCCGACTTACGAAGAAGCACTGGCACGTCTGATGTCGACCATGAAAGAAGCCGCTGCAGGCAAACTGGTCCGCACTCTGGCTGCTGTTCGCGATGCAAAAGAAGCTGCGTAATAGCGCTTTCTTTTCTAACGCACTTGCTAACGTATAAACTATTTCTGATTCTTAGGAACAATTGTTATGTCTATCACTAAAGATCAAATTCTGGAAGCAGTAGCAGCTATGTCTGTAATGGATGTTGTTGAGCTGGTTTCTGCTATGGAAGAAAAATTCGGTGTTTCTGCTGCTGCTGCTGTAGCTGTTGCTGCTGGCCCAGCTGAAGTTGCTGAAGAAAAAACTGAGTTCGACGTTGTGCTGAAAGGCATCGGCGCTAACAAAGTTGCTGTAATCAAAGCTGTTCGTGGTGCAACTGGTCTGGGCCTGAAAGAAGCCAAAGATCTGGTTGAATCTGCACCAGCAGTTCTGAAAGAAGGCGTGAGCAAAGATGACGCTGAAGCACTGAAAAAATCACTGGAAGAAGCTGGCGCAGAAGTTGAAGTTAAATAAGCCAATCTTTCAGGTTGCAGCCTGATTTATTAGGCTGATGGCTGGTGACTTTTTAGTCACCAGCCTTTTTGCGCTGTAGGGTATCAATGGGATTTCACACTGTTTAGCCATTGATTTCTCCCAATATTTTTTTCTATTGACGACTTAATATACTGCTTTCCTGCATTGGCTCCTTGCCTAAGCAAGAGCAGCGAAATGGTTTAAGAGTAATAGAAAGACGTATTACGGAAAGTTGTCTATTTTCCGACCAACGTAAATAGTGTTGCATGAACTGTCCTTGTTAGGGCAGACAGAGTGGTTCGACTTGTCAGCTAGCTGAGGAACCCTATGGTTTACTCCTATACCGAGAAAAAACGCATTCGTAAGGATTTTGGTAAACGTCCACAGGTTTTGGACATACCTTATCTCCTTTCTATCCAACTTGACTCGTTCCAGAAGTTTATCGAGCAAGACCCGGAAGGTCAGTACGGTTTGGAAGCTGCATTCCGTTCTGTTTTCCCCATAAAAAGCTATAGCGGTAATTCAGAGCTGCAATACGTTAGCTATCGCTTGGGCGAGCCAGTATTTGACGTTAAAGAATGTCAGATCCGTGGTGTGACGTTCTCTGCGCCGCTGCGCGTTAAACTGCGCCTGGTGATCTACGAGCGCGAAGCGCCTGAAGGCACCGTTAAAGACATCAAAGAACAAGAAGTTTACATGGGCGAAATTCCGCTCATGACCGATAACGGTACCTTCGTGATCAACGGTACTGAGCGCGTAATCGTGTCTCAGTTGCACCGTAGTCCTGGTGTGTTCTTCGATAGCGACAAAGGTAAAACCCACTCTTCAGGTAAGGTGCTGTATAACGCACGTATTATTCCTTACCGTGGTTCCTGGTTGGATTTCGAGTTTGATCCGAAGGATAACCTGTTTGTTCGTATCGACCGTCGCCGCAAACTGCCTGCGACCATTATCCTGCGTGCGCTGGGTTACTCCACCGAGCAGATTCTCGATCTTTTCTTCGATAAAATTGTCTATGAAATCAATGGCAATAAATTGCAGATGGATCTGGTTCCTGAGCGCCTGCGTGGTGAAACCGCCTCGTTTGATATCGAAGCGAACGGTAAAGTTTATATCGAAAAAGGCCGCCGTATCACTGCACGCCATATCCGTCAGTTAGAGAAAGACGGTATTGAACGCATTGAAGTGCCTGTTGAATATATCGCTGGCAAAGTTCTGTCCAAAGACTATATCGACGAGAGCACCGGTGAACTGATCGGCGCAGCTAACATGGAGCTGTCGCTGGATCTGCTGGCTAAACTGAGCCAGTCTGGCCACAAACGTATTGAGACTCTGTTCACTAACGATCTTGATCATGGTGCATACATGTCTGAAACCGTGCGTGTCGATCCGTCAAACGATCGCCTGAGCGCACTGGTTGAAATCTATCGCATGATGCGTCCTGGTGAGCCGCCAACGCGTGAAGCAGCAGAAACGCTGTTCGAGAACCTGTTCTTCTCTGAAGACCGCTACGATCTGTCTGCGGTTGGTCGTATGAAGTTCAACCGTTCTCTGTTACGTGATGAGATCGAAGGTTCTGGTATCCTGAGCAAAGATGACATCATCGAAGTGATGAAGAAGCTCATTGATATCCGTAACGGTAAAGGCGAAGTGGACGATATCGACCACCTCGGCAACCGTCGTATCCGTTCCGTCGGCGAAATGGCAGAAAACCAATTCCGTGTTGGTCTGGTGCGTGTAGAACGTGCTGTAAAAGAGCGTCTGTCTCTGGGCGACCTCGATACGCTGATGCCACAGGACATGATCAACGCCAAGCCGATTTCGGCTGCCGTGAAAGAGTTCTTCGGTTCTAGCCAGCTGTCACAGTTTATGGACCAGAACAACCCGCTGTCCGAGATTACGCACAAACGTCGTATCTCTGCATTGGGCCCAGGTGGTCTGACGCGTGAACGCGCCGGCTTTGAAGTCCGTGACGTACACCCAACTCACTACGGCCGTGTTTGTCCTATCGAAACGCCGGAAGGTCCGAACATCGGTCTGATCAACTCCCTGTCCGTTTATGCGCAAACGAACGAGTATGGTTTCCTTGAAACCCCATATCGTCGTGTGCGTGACAACGTGGTGACGGATGAGATCCATTACCTGTCTGCGATTGAAGAAGGTAACTTCGTTATCGCACAGGCAAACACCAATTTGGACGAAGAAGGCCGCTTCATCGACGAACTGGTTACCTGCCGTAACAAAGGCGAGTCCAGCTTGTTCAGCCGCGATCAGGTTGAATACATGGACGTTTCCACACAGCAGGTGGTTTCCGTCGGTGCATCCCTGATTCCGTTCCTGGAACACGATGACGCCAACCGTGCTCTGATGGGTGCGAACATGCAACGTCAGGCCGTTCCGACCCTGCGCGCTGATAAGCCGCTGGTTGGTACCGGTATGGAACGTGCTGTTGCGGTTGACTCCGGTGTAACTGCCGTAGCCAAACGTGGTGGTACAGTACAGTACGTGGATGCATCCCGTATTGTAATTCGCGTTAATGACGATGAAATGTATCCGGGCGAAGCCGGGATCGACATCTATAACCTGACCAAATATACCCGTTCTAACCAGAACACCTGCATCAGCCAGATGCCGTGTGTTTCTCTGGGTGAGCCGGTAGAACGTGGTGACGTTCTGGCAGATGGCCCGTCCACCGATCTGGGTGAACTGGCGCTGGGCCAGAACATGCGCGTGGCATTCATGCCATGGAATGGTTACAACTTCGAAGACTCCATCCTCGTTTCCGAGCGTGTGGTTCAGGAAGATCGCTTTACGACTATCCATATTCAGGAACTTGCCTGTGTGTCTCGTGACACCAAGTTAGGGCCTGAAGAAATTACTGCGGACATCCCGAACGTGGGTGAAGCAGCACTTTCCAAACTGGATGAGTCCGGCATTGTTTACATCGGTGCGGAAGTGACCGGTGGTGACATTCTGGTTGGTAAGGTTACGCCGAAAGGTGAAACTCAGCTGACGCCAGAAGAAAAACTGCTGCGTGCGATCTTCGGTGAGAAAGCGTCTGACGTTAAAGACTCTTCTCTGCGTGTACCAAACGGTGTTTCCGGTACGATTATCGACGTACAGGTCTTTACCCGCGATGGCGTGGAAAAAGACAAGCGTGCGTTGGAAATCGAAGAAATGCAGCTGAAGCAGGCGAAGAAAGACCTGACTGAAGAATTGCAGATTCTGGAAGCGGGCCTGTTTGCACGTATCCACGCTGTGCTGGTTTCCGGCGGCGTAGAAGCCGACAAACTGGACAAACTGCCGCGTGAGCGCTGGTTGGAACTGGGTCTGACTGATGAAGATAAACAGAATCAGTTGGAACAGTTGGCAGAACAGTATGATGAGCTGAAGCACGAGTTTGAGAAAAAACTCGAAGCTAAGCGCCGTAAAATCACTCAGGGCGATGATCTGGCACCAGGCGTGCTGAAAATCGTTAAGGTTTATCTGGCTGTTAAACGTCAGATCCAACCGGGTGACAAAATGGCAGGTCGTCACGGGAACAAAGGTGTTATCTCCAAGATCAACCCGATCGAAGATATGCCTTACGATGAGAACGGTACGCCGGTCGATATCGTACTGAACCCGCTGGGCGTACCTTCACGTATGAACATTGGTCAGATTCTGGAAACCCACCTGGGTATGGCTGCGAAAGGTATCGGCGAGAAAATCAACGCCATGCTCAAGCAGCACGAAGAAGTGACTAAACTGCGTGAGTTCATCCAGAGAGCCTACGATCTGGGCGACGATGTGCGTCAGAAAGTCGACCTGAGCACTTTCTCAGACGAAGAAGTTATGCGTCTGGCTGAAAACCTGAAGAAAGGTATGCCAATTGCAACGCCGGTATTCGACGGTGCAAAAGAGAAAGAAATCAAGGAACTGTTGCAGATGGGCGGTATCCCTACCTCCGGTCAGATTACCCTGTACGATGGACGTACCGGTGAGAAATTTGAGCGTCAGGTTACAGTGGGCTACATGTACATGCTGAAACTGAACCACTTGGTTGACGATAAGATGCATGCTCGTTCCACCGGTTCTTACAGCCTGGTTACTCAGCAGCCGCTGGGTGGTAAGGCTCAATTCGGTGGTCAACGCTTCGGTGAGATGGAAGTGTGGGCGCTGGAAGCTTATGGTGCAGCTTATACCCTGCAAGAAATGTTGACCGTTAAGTCTGATGACGTGAACGGCCGTACCAAGATGTATAAGAACATCGTGGATGGCAATCATCAGATGGAACCAGGCATGCCGGAATCCTTCAACGTATTGTTGAAAGAAATCCGCTCGCTGGGTATCAACATCGAGCTGGAAGAAGAGTAATCCCAGCTCGTTGTATTGCTGGCATTCGTCATAGGGACACCTGAATTGTGTTTTTAACGGCATGGTTCAGGTGTCTATCAGGTCTAACTCCGACAGGAGCCAATCCGTGAAAGACTTATTAAAGTTTCTGAAAGCGCAAACTAAAACCGAAGAGTTTGATGCGATCAAAATTGCTCTGGCCTCGCCAGACATGATCCGTTCGTGGTCTTTTGGTGAAGTTAAAAAGCCAGAAACCATCAACTACCGTACGTTCAAACCTGAACGTGACGGCCTTTTCTGCGCCCGTATCTTTGGGCCGGTAAAAGATTATGAGTGCTTGTGCGGTAAGTATAAGCGCCTGAAACACCGCGGTGTTATTTGTGAGAAGTGCGGCGTTGAAGTGACCCAGACTAAAGTGCGCCGTGAGCGTATGGGCCACATTGAGCTGGCTTCTCCGACTGCGCACATCTGGTTCCTGAAGTCACTGCCTTCCCGTATCGGTTTGCTGCTGGATATGCCGCTGCGTGATATCGAGCGTGTGCTTTATTTTGAATCTTATGTCGTGGTTGAAGGCGGCATGACCAACCTTGAGCGCCGTCAGATCCTGACTGAAGAGCAGTATCTGGATGCGCTGGAAGAGTTTGGTGATGAATTCGACGCGAAAATGGGCGCCGAAGCGATCCAGGCTCTGCTGAAGAACATGGATCTGGAGCAGGAATGCGAGCAGTTGCGTGAAGAGCTGACCGAAACCAACTCCGAAACCAAACGTAAGAAGCTGACGAAGCGTATTAAACTGCTGGAAGCATTCGTACAGTCTGGTAACAAACCAGAGTGGATGATTCTGACCGTTCTGCCGGTACTGCCGCCAGATCTGCGTCCGTTGGTTCCGCTGGATGGCGGTCGTTTCGCGACTTCCGACCTGAACGATCTGTATCGTCGCGTGATCAACCGTAACAACCGTCTGAAACGTCTGCTGGATCTGGCTGCGCCAGACATCATCGTACGTAACGAAAAACGTATGCTGCAGGAAGCGGTTGATGCACTGTTGGATAACGGCCGTCGCGGTCGTGCGATCACCGGTTCTAACAAACGTCCTCTGAAATCTTTGGCCGATATGATCAAAGGTAAGCAGGGTCGTTTCCGTCAGAACCTGCTCGGTAAGCGTGTTGACTACTCCGGTCGTTCTGTAATCACCGTTGGTCCATACCTGCGTCTGCACCAGTGTGGTCTGCCGAAGAAAATGGCACTGGAGCTGTTCAAACCGTTCATCTACGGCAAGCTGGAACTGCGTGGTCTTGCTACCACCATTAAAGCCGCCAAGAAAATGGTTGAGCGTGAAGAAGCCGTCGTATGGGATATCCTGGACGAAGTCATCCGCGAACACCCGGTCCTGCTGAACCGTGCACCAACACTGCACCGTTTGGGTATCCAGGCATTTGAACCGGTACTGATTGAAGGTAAAGCAATCCAGCTGCACCCGCTGGTTTGTGCGGCATATAACGCCGACTTCGATGGTGACCAGATGGCTGTACACGTACCGTTGACGCTGGAAGCCCAGTTGGAAGCGCGTGCGTTGATGATGTCGACCAACAACATCCTGTCCCCTGCGAATGGTGAGCCAATCATCGTTCCTTCTCAGGACGTGGTATTGGGTCTGTATTACATGACGCGTGACTGTGTTAACGCCAAAGGCGAAGGCATGGTGCTCACGGGTCCGAAAGAAGCTGAACGCGTTTATCGTGCCGGCCTGGCCTCTCTGCATGCGCGCGTTAAAGTGCGTATCACGGAAGAGATCAAGAGCATCGAAGGCGATGTTACGCATCAGACGTCGATTATTGATACGACTATCGGCCGTGCCATCCTGTGGATGATCGTACCGAAAGGTCTGCCGTACTCGATCGTTAACCAGCCTTTGGGCAAGAAAGCGATCTCCAAAATGCTGAACACCTGTTACCGCATTTTGGGTCTGAAGCCGACAGTTATCTTCGCTGACCAGACTATGTACACCGGTTTTGCTTACGCGGCGCGCTCTGGTGCTTCCGTAGGTATCGATGACATGGTTATCCCGGAGAAAAAAGCCGAGATTATCGAAGAAGCCGAAACCGAAGTTGCCGAGATTCAGGAGCAGTTCCAGTCCGGTCTGGTTACTGCGGGCGAACGCTATAACAAAGTGATCGATATCTGGGCTGCTGCGAACGAACGTGTTGCGAAAGCGATGATGGAAAACCTGTCCGTTGAGGATGTGGTTAACCGTGATGGCGTGGTTGAGCAGCAGGTGTCTTTCAACAGCATCTTTATGATGGCCGACTCCGGTGCGCGTGGTTCTGCGGCACAGATTCGTCAGTTGGCGGGTATGCGTGGTCTGATGGCGAAACCAGATGGTTCCATCATCGAGACGCCAATTACCGCAAACTTCCGTGAAGGTCTGAACGTACTCCAGTACTTCATCTCGACGCACGGTGCGCGTAAAGGTCTGGCGGATACCGCACTGAAAACGGCAAACTCCGGTTATCTGACTCGTCGTCTGGTTGACGTTGCGCAGGATCTGGTTGTGACCGAAGACGATTGTGGTACCCATGAAGGTATCATGATGACGCCGGTTATCGAGGGTGGTGATGTTAAAGAGCCACTGCGTGAGCGCGTACTGGGTCGTGTAACGGCTGAAGACGTGATCAAACCGGGCACGGCGGATATTCTGGTTCCACGTAACACGCTGCTGAACGAGCAGTGGTGTGACATGTTGGAAGAGAACTCCGTTGATGCCGTTAAAGTACGTTCCGTTGTAAGCTGCGAAACCGACTTTGGCGTGTGCGCCAATTGCTACGGTCGCGATCTGGCTCGTGGTCATATCATCAACAAAGGTGAGGCCATCGGGGTTATCGCGGCACAGTCCATCGGTGAACCGGGTACACAGTTAACCATGCGTACGTTCCACATCGGTGGTGCGGCATCGCGTGCGGCAGCTGAGTCCAGCATTCAGGTGAAAAACAAAGGTAGCCTGAAACTGAGCAACGCGAAGTTCGTCGTGAACAGCAACGGTAAACTGGTTATTACTTCACGTAATACCGAACTGAAACTGATCGACGAATTCGGACGTACTAAAGAAAGCTATAAAGTGCCTTACGGTGCGGCAATGGCGAAAGGCGATGGTGCAGAAGTTAGCGGTGGCGAAACCGTAGCTAACTGGGATCCACATACCATGCCAGTTATCACCGAAGTGAGCGGTAACATTCGCTTCACCGATATGATCGACGGCCAGACGATTACTCGTCAGACCGACGAACTGACCGGTTTGTCCTCTATCGTGGTTCTGGATAGTGCAGAGCGTACCGGTAGCGGTAAAGACCTGCGTCCGGCACTGAAAATCGTTGATGACAAAGGTGAAGACGTACTGATTCCAGGTACGGATATGCCAGCTCAGTACTTCCTGCCGGGCAAAGCGATCGTGCAGTTGGAAGACGGCGTGAAAATCAGCAGCGGTGATACTCTGGCGCGTATTCCTCAGGAATCCGGCGGTACCAAGGATATTACCGGTGGTCTGCCACGCGTAGCCGACCTGTTCGAAGCCCGTCGTCCGAAAGAGCCGGCTATTCTGGCAGAGATCAGCGGTATCATTTCCTTCGGTAAAGAAACCAAAGGTAAACGCCGTCTGGTGATTTCTCCGTTGGATGGCAGCGATGCTTACGAAGAGATGATTCCGAAATGGCGTCAGCTCAACGTGTTCGAAGGTGAAGTGGTGGAACGTGGTGACGTGGTTTCCGACGGCCCAGAGTCTCCGCACGATATCCTGCGTCTGCGTGGCGTACATGCAGTAACGCGTTATATCACCAACGAAGTTCAGGAAGTTTACCGTCTGCAAGGCGTTAAGATTAACGATAAACACATCGAAGTTATCGTTCGTCAGATGTTGCGTAAAGGCACCATCGTTAACGCAGGTAGCACCGAGTTCCTGGAAGGCGAACAGGCAGAAGTGTCTCGCATCAAGATTGCCAACCGTCAGTTGGAAGCGGATGGCAAGATTACGGCAACGTTCAGCCGCGATCTGCTGGGTATTACCAAAGCATCTCTGGCGACCGAGTCCTTCATTTCTGCGGCATCGTTCCAGGAAACCACTCGCGTACTGACCGAAGCCGCTGTTGCGGGTAAACGTGATGAACTGCGTGGCCTGAAAGAGAACGTTATCGTGGGTCGTCTGATCCCAGCGGGTACGGGTTATGCATACCATCAGGATCGTATGCGCCGCCGTCAGGCGGGTGAAGCGCCAATCGTACCTCAGGTGAGTGCCGATGAAGCTTCTGCTAACCTGGCAGAACTGCTGAACGCAGGCTTTGGTAGCAGCGACGACGAATAAGTCTCTTTACGCTGTACTACCATGCGGTAAATAACGAAAACCCCGGCTATTATGGTCGGGGTTTTTTTATGGTGCCAGCCCTATAGATGCTCGTGGTCAAGCCGTCACAAGTGACGTTAAAAATTGATGGAAGGCGTCCTGCCTTCCACACTGTGGGCCAACGCGATGCGTTGTTAAAAAACGCTCCCGGCGTTTTATATCATCCTGAAATTTTTTATAGCGCACATCCCTGTGCGCTACCTAAAGGCCGTCGCAAGCGACGTTAAAAATTTCTTCCTGAAATTTTTTGTTGTACAGTAGTGTAAAGTAAATAGAACGGAACCGACATGGACACCTCAACTACGCCAACACTCTCACAGCCTGGCGGCTCAGTACCTCATCAGGATGATTCAATTTCATCTGACAAAACCCTACAAACACAGTCAGTAAGCCATTCTCAGAATAAAGCGAAACGTGCCGCCTGGGGCAGTTTTGTGGGTGCCGTGGTGGATTGGTATGATTTCTTGCTGTACGGAATTGTTGCCGCTCTTGTATTTAATACCGAATTTTTCCCGCAGGTCAGCCCGACAATGGGGACGCTGGCAGCATTTGGTACGTTTGGCGTGGGTTTTCTGTTCCGTCCGCTTGGCGGTATGGTGTTTGGGCACTTCGGCGATAAGCTGGGTCGTAAACGGATGTTGATGATCACGGTCTGGATGATGGGCATTTCCACCGCGCTGATTGGCCTGTTGCCGTCGTTTGACTCCATCGGTTGGTGGGCGCCAGTGCTGCTGGTTATGCTGCGAGCCATTCAGGGCTTTGCTGTCGGTGGCGAATGGGGCGGTGCGGCGCTGTTGGCGGTAGAGAGCGCGCCAAAGAAGAAGAAAGCCTTTTACAGCAGCGGCGTACAGGTTGGCTTTGGGGTCGGGTTATTACTGGCTACAGGGTCGGTCTCGCTGGTTAGCAATTTGACGACCAACGAAGAATTTATCACCTGGGGCTGGCGTTTGCCGTTCTTATTCAGCCTGATTCTGGTTGCGATTGCCTGGTGGGTGCGTAACGGGATGGATGAGTCTCAAGAGTTTGAGGCGAATAAGACTCTGGGAGAAAGAGCTAACAAATTGCGTTCTTTCCCTATTATGGAAGCACTGCGCCAGCATCCGAAAGCCTTTCTGCTGATTATTGCGCTACGGCTTGGAGAACTGTTGACGATGTATATCGTCACCGCGTTTGCGCTCAATTACTCCACCACTCATCTTGGGCTATCGCGGGATATTTTCCTGAATATCGGGCTGCTGGTGGGGGCGATCAGCTGCGTGTCTATTCCTTTCTTTGCCTATCTGGCGGATAGCTTTGGCCGACGTCGGATCTACGTTACTGGTGCGCTGATTGGTGCCGCGAGTGCAGTGCCGTTCTTTATGGCGCTGGAAAGCCATAACACGCTGCTGATTCTGTTCTTTGCCATCATGCTGGCGAACATTGCCCACGATATGATTGTTAGCGTACAGCAGCCGATGTTTACCGAGCTATTTGGTACCGCTTATCGCTATAGTGGAGCGGGGGTGGGTTATCAGGTTGCCAGCGTGGTCGGCGGCGGATTTACGCCTTTTATCGCTGTTCTGCTGGTGCAGTTTATGGATGGTTCATGGCACGCCGTGGCGGCTTACCTCGCCATTGGCTGTTTGCTGTCGGCGATTGTCGGGATGCAAATGAAAGCAAAATCGGCGGATGCCTTACCTCACTAACTTCTTCATCGCTGTAATCCAAAATGCCGATACAGATGCAGCGTCTGTATCGGCATATTCTACTGTGTTTTATCTATTGTTTTCTGGGGCGTTGTTATCTGAATCGATCGAGATCGCTTCGCTTCAGCCCGATATCTTTAAGCCCGTCATCGCTCATATTCCGTAGTATCTTCAGCGTTTGTGCTCTTGCCCGCCAGGCTTTCCACAAGCGGTACGGCAAAATAAGCATTAGCCAGAACGGTGACTCGCGGAACGGTTTTTGTGATCGATTCTCATGAAATTCCATATTTTCCCCCTCGCCAGTGAATGATCGCTATGATGGGGCGAAAGGCATTTTCAATACAGACGCAAAAAATTCATTTTTTTAGCATACAGATTGTGTGATATTGCATCTGAATGGTGATTTTTATTTAAATCTGTACTGGTTGCTGCTGGGAATCTTGATAGAGGACGATACTGATGACGCGTTATCAGCACCTTGCTGGGTTGTTAGAACAGCGGATCGAACAAGGGTTATACCAAAGTGGAGAACGCCTGCCTTCTGTACGGGCGCTGAGTACAGAACATGGTGTAAGCATCAGTACCGTACAGCAGGCCTACCATCTGCTGGAAACTCGGCAGTTGATTATGCCGCAGCCGCGTTCGGGATATTTTGTCACGCCGCGTAAGGCCACGCCGCCTGTACCCGCGCTAACGCGTCCTGCCCAGCGTCCGGTTGAGATCACGCAGTGGGAGTCGGTACTGGAGTTGGTGAACGTGCGTCTGGAAACGAACGTGCTGAAATTTGGTAGCGGAATGCCGGATGTAAGCCAGCCGACCATCAAACCACTGTGGAAAGAGATGGCTCGCCTCTGCCAGTATCAGGATCCTCGTATCTTACAATATGACAGCGTATATGGCGTGCCTGCGCTGCGTGAACAGATTGCCCGTCTTACCGTGGACTGCGGCTGCCAGCTGACTCAAGATGATATTGTGGTCACGACCGGATGTCAGGAAGCTCTATTTGTCGCTGTCCGCGCCGTTTGTCAGCCCGGCGACATCGTGGCCGTTGAATCACCCGCTTTTCCGGGCACGATGCAGATCCTTCGCGGGCTGGATATCAAAGCGATCGAGATCCCAACCGATTCAGTAACGGGGATCAGTCTCGAAGCATTGAGGCTGGCGCTGGATCAATGGCCGATCAAAGCCGTACTGCTGGTGCCGAGCTGCAATAACCCGCTTGGTTTCATCATGCCAGACGCCCGTAAGAAATCGCTGGTGACGCTGGCGCAGCATTTCGATATCGCCATTATTGAAGATGATGCCTACGGTGAGCTGACCTATGAATATCCGCGTCCCCGCGCGATAAAGTCGTTTGATGAAGATGGGCGTGTGCTGTTGTGCAGCTCATTTTCAAAGAACCTGGCGCCCGGTTTGCGCGTGGGTTGGATCGCTCCGGGGCGCTATCTGGAGCGGGTGATCCATACAAAATACATCAGTACAGGATCGACGGTGGTGCAGCCTCAGCTAGCGGTGGCTGAGTTTATTCGCCAAGGGCACTATCAGCCTCATCTGCGCCGCATGCGCGCCCAGTACAAAGCTAATCTGAGTACGTTTACCTGCTGGGTGCGCGAGTATTTTCCGTCCAATATTTGCGTCAGTCGTCCGCAAGGGGGATTCCTGATGTGGATTGAACTGCCCGAATATTTTGATTCGCTCAAGCTCACCCGTGAGGTCAGAAAATCAGGCATACAGATCGCCGCAGGGTCGCTCTTCTCTGCCTCAGGGAAATACCGCAATTGTATTCGACTCAACTATGCCAATCGTTTCACGGAAGAGATGAGGGAAGGGCTGCGTATCGTGGGCAGTGAGGTTGCGAAGATGATGGATACGCCTCCTGGCTAGAGCGCCTCCGAGAGTGTTAGGGAAGGGCCGATACGGGTAAGGATAAGCCCCGTATCGGCGGGTTGATGTGCAGAACCGATGAGTGGCAAACGGCTCCGGCCAGCAAGCGCCGTAATGCTCAGGCCTGCCAACGACGCTACTGTATTCTTCGTCACGGATCGTGGCGATAGGCCGAATGTCATGTTGCGCGGCGCTATCCCAAGAATGTTGTCTTCCGTGTAATTCTCACTTTGGCTTGCGAGCCGCATCCCAAATCCTGTGTATCACTTATTCCGATCGCTTAAGCTTCGAGATACGAGGGCTACCACGGTGCGAGGTGCTCTGCAGGAACCTCATCACCGTGTTTCCCTCTCACTGACGATTAAGTGAACATTATCAAACGTATCCCGCCTTATCTGCCCAAATAGCCGTCCCAGTCTTTCCATACTGGTTGAAGACCTGCACGCACGATGGCCTGCGCTACGTCTTCAGGACGCCGTGAATCGTGGGGAGAAAATTGTTCCAGTTCAGGATGGTCATCGGCGTAGCCACCCGGTTGGGTTTTGGAGAAGGCGCTGACGTTGTTAATCGCGATAGGGATCGCATGATCGCGAAAGAACGGTGATTCACGTGTGGACAGCGACAATTCAATATCCGGCGCCAGCAAGCGGAATGCGCAAATCACCTGCATCAGCTGTGCTTCATCCATTAACGACGCCGGTTCAATGCCGCCTGCACAGGGGCGCAGGCGAGGAAACGAGATAGAATACCGGCTCTGCCAGTAGCGTTGTTGCAAGTGCAACAGGTGCTCTGCCACCATGTAGCAGTCGGTACGCCAGCTATTGGACAGGCCGATTAAGGCACCCAACCCGATCTTGTCGATCCCGGCACGGCCAAGCCGATCCGGTGTGGCAAGCCGCCAGTGGAAATCCTGCTTTTGTCCTTTTAGATGATGCAACTGGTAGGTCGCCGGATGATAGGTTTCCTGATAGACCATCACACCATCCAGCCCCAGTGCTTTTAATTCGGCGTACTCGTCCTGCGACAACGGCTGAACTTCGATCATCAGGGAACTGAAAAGCGGCCGGATTAGTGGAAAAACGCGCCGAAAATAGTCCATCCCCACTTTACGCTGGTGTTCACCTGTGACGAGCAGCAGGTGCTCAAACCCGAGTTCTTTGATAGCGGCGCATTCACGCAAGATCTCTGCCTCATCCAGCGTTTTACGCTTGATGTGGTTGCTCATCGAAAAGCCGCAGTAGGTACAGTCGTTAGAGCACAGATTGGACAAATACAGCGGGACATAGAAACTCACCGTATTGCCGAAACGCTGGCGGGTGAGCTGCTGCGCCCGCTGGGCAAGCGGTTCCAGATAGGCGCTGGCGGCAGGTGAAATGAGCGCCATAAAATCGTCACGCGTCAGGTGTGGTGCAGTGAGCGCCCGTTCAACATCCTGTGCGGTTTTGCCGTTGATGCGTAGCGTCAGGTCATCCCAGTCGAGCTGTTCCCAGACGGTTTGAAAATCGACGCTCATCTCACCGCCCCTTCCGTTTGCTGATGCAGAAAACCGGTGAGCGGGCTGGTGGCGCTGGCGACAAACTGCTTACTTCCCAGACCGGCCTGACGAGCAAGGCCACCAGCCTCGACTGCCAGCCGGAAGGCGCGCGCCATCGCGACGGGATCGTGAGCAACAGCGATGGCCGTGTTGACCAGCACGGCATCTGCTCCCATTTCCAGCGCATCGGCCGCCTGGCTGGGGGCGCCAATGCCTGCATCGACAATCACCGGAACGCGTGCCTGTTCGATGATGATGCGGAGAAAATCACGCGTTTGTAGCCCCTGGTTGGAGCCAATCGGTGCACCGAGAGGCATCACCGCCGCGCAGCCGACTTCTTCCAGCCGTTTGCACAGTACCGGGTCGGCTCCGCAGTAAGGCAGTACCGTGAATCCTTCTTTTACCAGCTGTTCAGCGGCCTTCAGCGTTTCGATGGGGTCGGGCAGCAGGTATTTTACATCGGGATGAATTTCCAGCTTCAGCCAGTGAGTCCCCAACGCCTCACGTGCCAGACGCGCTGCAAAAATGGCTTCGTCAGCGGTTTTGGCTCCTGACGTATTCGGCAGCAGCTTAATGCCGAGCTGGCGTAGCGGGGCGAGAATGGCGTCATTGCCGCCGTTCAGGTCAACGCGTTTCATCGCCATGGTAACCAACTGCGAACCGGAAGCCTCGAGTGCCGCCAGCATCAGTTCTGGCGTGGCGAATTTTCCGGTGCCAGTCAGCAGCCGTGAAGTTAATGTCGTATCGGCAATGTGCAGCATGTCATCCTCCCGCGATTGCCTGAAAAAGCAAAATATCATCACCGTCCTGGACCTGATGCTGTGACCAGGTGGCGTGCGGGATAATGGTCTGATTGATAGCCAGCGCCGTGCCGGGCTGGAGCCGGTTTATCTGGCTTAGCAGCGCTTCAACCGTGATGGCCTCTGGGAATTCAAAGGGCTCATCATTCAGCGTGATTCTCATGCTGCTCCCCCACAGACTGAGCAATGGGGGGCACGCGTGAGCTGGAGCGTGTTCCAGCTCTGCTGTTTGCCATTGAACATTCTCAGCTTGCCATCCAGCGCAGACGGCATACCTGCCAGCAGCTTGATCGCTTCCAGTGCCTGAAGTGTGCCAATTACGCCGACCACCGGACCCAGCACGCCTGCGGTACGGCAGTTGCGTTGTGGTTCGGTCGTATCGGGATAGAGGCAGGCGTAGCAGCCAGAGTGATAAGGCGGCGTGAAGACCGCGAGCTGACCGCTGAAACCGACGGCGCTTCCGCTGATGAGTGGCTTGCCTGCGCGAAAGCAGGCGGCGTTAACCGCGTGGCGAGTGACCATGTTGTCGCTGCAATCCAACACCAGATCGACGCGGCTGACAGCGTTATCTAATGTTTCACCGCTAAGCCTTTCAGTGAGTGCGATGGCTTCCGAGTGCGGATTTAACGCCTGTAGCTGACGCTGTGCCAGCACGGCTTTGGGTTTGTCGGTGTCGCTGGTGCGATACAGAATCTGGCGTTGCAGGTTGCTGATATGCAGTGCGTCATCGTCGGCAAGCAGCAGCGTGCCGATCCCTGCGGCAGCCAGATAGAGCGAAGCGGGCGCGCCCAGCCCACCCAGTCCGACTAGCAGAACGCAGGCGGCTTTGAGCTTATCCTGACCTTCCGGGCCAATATCTTCCAGCATGAGTTGACGGCTGTAGCGCATGAACTCGCTATCGCTCAGTCCGGCTGGCGTAGAGTGGTGATGCGTTACCATGTTATGCCTCCCGTCCTTCAATCATCCTGAGCAACGTTGCCGTCGCCTGACGCCAGTCCGGTGCCTGCGTAATGGCACTGACGACAGCAATGCTGCCGACGCCCGTTTTCAGCACCGCAGGGACTCTATCGATGCTGATACCGCCAATAGCCACGGTGGGAAAACGGTCTTGCAGATCGGTGATGTGGCGCGTCAGTTCAGCGAGCCCCTGCGGCGCTGATGGCATGTCTTTGGTTTGCGTGGGGAAAATATGGCCCAGTGCGATGTAGGACGGGTTTATCGCCACCGCGCGCGCCAGTTCACGATCGTCGTGCGTGGAGATGCCTAAGCGCAGACCCGCTTGTTTAATCGCGTCCAGATCGGCGGTGTCCAAATCTTCCTGACCCAAATGTACGCCGTACGCCTGATGTTTTACGGCTAATTTCCAATAGTCGTTGATGAAAAGCTGCGCCTGATAGCGACGACCCAAGGCGATCGCCTGGATCACATCGGCTTCGGCTTGTTCATCTGACCGATCTTTGATTCTTAGCTGGATTGTTTTCACCCCGACGCCGAGCAGGCGTTCGATCCACTCCACGCTATCGACAACGGGATAGAGCCCCAGCCGCTGTGCCGTTGGGGCAAAAGGCGTCGAGTCCGTCATTGGTTTTCCTCGGCTTGCAGGCTGGTGGCGCTGTGATACAGCTCGCTGCCGCGAGAGCGGAATTCCTGCGACATCTGTGCCATGCCTACTTCAATCGGTTTGGCTTCCGCTTCCTGTTTTGCGGCGTAGTCGCGCACTTCCTGTGAGATCTTCATCGAGCAGAATTTAGGGCCGCACATAGAGCAGAAGTGGGCGACTTTACCGGATTCCTGCGGCAGCGTTTCATCGTGGTAGGCGCGGGCCGTTTGGGGATCGAGCGCCAGATTGAACTGGTCTTCCCAGCGGAATTCGAAACGTGCTTTCGACATAGCGTTATCACGGATCTGCGCCCCAGGATGACCTTTTGCCAAATCTGCGGCGTGGGCGGCGATCTTGTAGGTAATTAGCCCCTGCTTAACGTCTTCTTTATTGGGTAAGCCAAGATGCTCCTTCGGCGTGACGTAACAGAGCATCGCGCAGCCGAACCAGCCGATCATGGCGGCGCCAATACCGGAGGTGAAGTGATCGTAACCCGGTGCGATATCGGTGGTTAACGGGCCGAGCGTATAGAACGGGGCTTCATGGCAGTGCTCCAGTTCTTCGGTCATGTTGCGGCGGATCATTTGCATTGGAACGTGGCCGGGGCCTTCGATCATCACCTGTACGTCGTATTCCCAGGCGATTTTGGTCAGCTCGCCCAGCGTATGCAGCTCGGCAAACTGGGCTTCGTCGTTAGCATCCTGAATAGAACCGGGGCGTAAACCATCACCCAGTGACAGCGCGACGTCATAAGCGGCGCAGATTTCACAGATTTCACGGAAGTGTTCGTACAGGAAGCTCTCTTTGTGATGCGACAGGCACCACTTCGCCATAATTGAGCCACCGCGCGAAACGATGCCGGTCAGGCGTTTGGCCGTCATCGGCACGTAGCGCAGCAGCACGCCGGCGTGGATAGTGAAATAGTCCACGCCCTGTTCCGCTTGCTCCAGCAGCGTGTCGCGGAACATTTCCCAGTTCAGGTTTTCCGCCACGCCGTTAACTTTTTCCAGCGCCTGATATATCGGTACGGTTCCGATTGGCACGGGACTGTTACGCAGAATCCACTCGCGGGTTTCATGAATATAGCGGCCGGTTGAGAGATCCATCACCGTATCCGCGCCCCAACGGGTAGACCAGACCAGCTTTTCCACCTCTTCTTCGATGGAGGATGTCACGGCGGAGTTACCGATGTTGGCATTAACCTTCACCAGAAAATTGCGTCCGATAATCATCGGCTCTGATTCTGGGTGGTTGATGTTGGAAGGGATGATGGCGCGCCCGGCGGCCACTTCCTGACGGACAAATTCCGGTGTGATGTTCTCTGGCAGGAGGGCGCCAAAACTTTGCCCTGGATGCTGCTGACGCAGCACGTCGGTGCGAATACGCTCGCGTCCCATATTTTCGCGAATGGCGATAAATTCCATTTCGGGGGTAATGATTCCCTGTCGCGCATAGTGGAGCTGGGTGACACGTTTGCCTGCTTTGGCACGCAGAGGCCGTGGCAAGTGTTCAAAGCGCAGATGATCAAGCCCCGCATCTGCCAGACGTTGCTGGGTGAAATCGGAGCTGACGCCAGAGAGCGCCTCGGTGTCGCTGCGTTCTGCAATCCAACTGGCGCGCAGCTTCGCTAAGCCAATGCGGACATCGGGTTGGGCTGCGGGGTCGCCATAAGGCCCTGACGTATCGTAAACCGGGATTGGTTCATTGGGCTCGTACTGGGGGTTGTCTTTGCTGCCGCCGAGTAGCGTCGGGCTGAGCTGAATTTCCCGCATCGGTACGGCGATATCGTCGCGCGAGCCCGTAAGATAAATGCGTTTGGAATTGGGAAAGGCCGTTCCCTGTAAGGTTTCAATAAACTGCTGGGCGGCGGCACGCTGCTCGCGGCGACCCGATTTTGACGACACTGTGTTTATAGACAAGGGTTCTGTAGACATAGCAAGTTCCTGTAAGACGTAAAGGGAAGATTGCTTGTCTGGAGCCGGAGGGAGTAATAATGATATCGAGTCTCAGCGCAGAAGATATGTGCAAATACGCAGCCTTGGGCTCAATCTCAATGAGGTGCATTACTCTTGTTCCCTTCGCAGGTATTAACCCGATCAGGTTCCGCGGATCCCGAATTAACGGTCTCAGCCTGTGCGCTCATAGGTTTCGTAAAACGATTGATTTCGTCAAACAAAACACGAGCACGCTAGGCACTCCGACAAGATTTGCCCGTTTCTTAAACGGGCGAATAAAACCCCTACACTGTATGACGACAAAACACGGATGTCAAAGCATGCTGGTTTTGCCTGTACAGCGTATAGCGATGTTCTTAAATAACGCTAAATGACCGCTAGTTGTCGTAAACCAGACGGATCATGTTGTCTTCTAACGTAAAACGCTCTTCCAGAGCTTCACCGACGCTGGAAAGCGCCTGCTGAAATTCGAGGCAGTTATCATGGTCGATGGCCGTCGCCAGATGGTTATCGTAAAACGTCATGATTTGCTGCGTGTTGCTTTGCAGGGCGAAATCGAGCTGGGTGGAAAGCGCTAAGAGCTGTTCGCTGTGTGTCGCTGCTTCATGCAGCATCTTTTCGTATAAATGAAAGTGGCCAGTAGAAAGGTAATCCACCAGATTCTGGCAAAAATTATCCAATGCTTCTTCATCCAGAAGAGAAAGCGCTTCCTTGTTCGGCTTGATGCCAACTAAATGATAGTAAGCCACCAGAAGCTGCTTACGCGCTTGTAGCCATTGGTCGATTAACGCATTATTGCCACCAACGTATTCAGTCAGACTTTGTAGCTGGTTTAGCATTGTTGACTCCGTGAACGGTAAGAAATAACTGAAATCCCAGTTATAAAACTTATGTAATCACTCTGAATGTAAAATGCCAGTGAAGTGGCAGTGGAGCAATAAAAAGATATGGAACAGACGCTAAAAGGTGATGAAACCGGCTGGTGGGTGGTTAGCGATGCGGTACAAATCTGGCTGCCCCAGGGAGAATTACCGTGCGGAACCGCGACGAAATGGTCGCTACAGGGGAAAACGGCTCGCCAAATTGGCGAATGGCAAGAACAGCCTGTCTGGCTGGTGTGTCAGGGGCGTGATACCGATATGGCATCGGTTCGCCAACTGCTCGATCAGGACGTGGGGCTATTCCAACTGGCGGGACGCGGTGTACAGCTGGCTGAGTTCTATCGCTCTCATCGTTTTTGCGGTTACTGCGGTCATGAAATGGTGCGGAGTAAAACGGAACTGGCGTGCTTATGCCACCACTGCAAAGAGCGTTATTATCCGCAGATCGCGCCCTGCATCATCGTCGCGATTCGTCGTGGCGAGGAAATCTTGCTGGCGCAGCACAACCGACATCGCGGAAACATGTACACCGTGCTGGCCGGGTTTGTGGAAGTGGGCGAAACGCTGGAACAAACGGTTGTACGTGAGGTGATGGAAGAGAGCCAGGTTCAGATAAAAAACCTGCGCTACGTGAGTTCGCAGCCCTGGCCCTTCCCTCATTCGTTGATGATGGCGTTTATGGCTGAGTATGCGGGTGGTGAAATCAAGCACGACCCGAAAGAGCTGCGTGATGCGGGCTGGTTCCGCTATGACCAACTCCCGCAGCTTCCGCCGCCGGGCACCGTGGCGCGTCGACTTATCGAAGATACGGTGGTGTTGTGCCGCGCTTATCACGAGAACGAAGGCTGACGTGATACTATTTGCGCCATGAATGGCACGCGTACATAACGTACTGGCGTCATAACGTATTCGTTTTATAAAGCGTTCGTTTTATAACGCATCCGTTTCATCACATCTATCCGGTGTCGAACCGCCGTGAGGTTGAAAGGAAAAGAACATGACTGATCTGAAAAACGATCGCTACTTGCGGGCGTTATTGCGCCAACCCGTTGATGTCACCCCGGTATGGATGATGCGTCAGGCGGGGCGTTATTTGCCTGAATATAAGGCAACGCGCGCGCAGGCGGGTGATTTTATGTCGCTGTGTAAAAA
Source organism: Pectobacterium aroidearum (assembly GCF_041228105.1). Taxonomy (NCBI): domain Bacteria; kingdom Pseudomonadati; phylum Pseudomonadota; class Gammaproteobacteria; order Enterobacterales; family Pectobacteriaceae; genus Pectobacterium; species Pectobacterium aroidearum. The sequence goes on along the minus strand of NZ_CP166097.1, from coordinate 4,924,647 downwards.
CGCAGAACTGGCTTGCGAAGTCACGTTACAACCTTTACGACGCTATGCGCTGGATGCGGCGATCCTGTTCTCCGATATCCTGACTATTCCTGACGCCATGGGCTTAGGGCTCTATTTTGAAGCAGGGGAAGGCCCACGCTTTCACTCTCCCATCACGTCTCATGCCGATGTAGTTAACCTGCCGATTCCCGATCCTGAGCAGGAACTCGGTTATGTGATGAACGCAGTGCGGACGATCCGTAAAAACCTCGCCGGTGAAGTACCGTTGATCGGTTTCTCGGGCAGCCCGTGGACGCTGGCGACCTATATGGTTGAAGGCGGTAGCAGCAAAGCATTTACCGTCATCAAGAAAATGATGTTCGCTGAGCCTAAAACGTTACACCTGTTGCTGGATAAGCTGGCTGATAGCGTCATTCTTTATCTCAACGCGCAAATTCGCGCTGGCGCGCAGGCGGTCATGGTATTCGATACCTGGGGCGGCGCGTTGAGCGGACGTGACTACAAAGAATTCTCCCTGCGGTACATGCATAAGATTGTTGATGGTTTACAACGTGAGAACGAAGGTCGCCGAGTGCCTGTGACGCTCTTTACCAAAGGCGGAGGCCAGTGGCTGGAGGCGATGGCAGAAACGGGCTGTGACGCGCTGGGGCTGGACTGGACGAGCGATATTGCCGACGCACGCCGTCGGGTCGGCGATAGAGTGGCGCTACAGGGTAATATGGATCCGTCGATGTTGTATGCCGATCCTGCACGGATCGAACAGGAAGTGGCATCGATCCTTGCTGGATTTGGGCAAGGTAACGGACATGTTTTCAATCTGGGTCACGGCATTCATCAGGACGTGCCGCCGGAGCATGCGGGCGTGTTTGTTGAGGCCGTGCATCGGTTGTCCCGCCCTTATCACGCATGATTCACAGGGGGTGATGTGATTGATACACAACAGCTGCGGGCGGAGCAACTGGCCCGCGCTTCTGATGTGATTCGGCACGACGATTTACCTTTTGAGCAGCCTGCGTTTATCGCGGGTGCGGATGTTGGCTTTGAGCAAGAAGGGTCGGTAACTCGCGCGGCGATTGCGGTAATGCGCTATCCTTCGTTGGAGCTGGTAGAATACAAGATTGCGCGTATCAGCACGACGATGCCCTACATCCCCGGTTTTCTTTCGTTTCGTGAATGCCCTGGGCTGTTAGCTGCGTGGGGGCTACTTGAACAGAAGCCGGATTTGTTGTTTGTCGATGGGCATGGGATTTCTCACCCACGGCGTCTCGGCGTTGCCAGCCATTTTGGTTTGCTGGTCGATGTTCCGACGATTGGTGTGGCAAAAAGTCGGCTGTGCGGTCGATTTGAACCGTTGGCGGAGAGCGTCGGCAGCCAGCAGCCGTTACTGGATAAGGGTGAGCAGATTGGCTGGGTATGGCGCGGCAAAGCGCGCTGTAACCCGCTGTTCGTGGCGACGGGGCATCGAGTCAGTCAGGACAGCGCATTGCACTGGGTACAATCCTGTATGCGTGGCTACCGTTTACCGGAGCCGACCCGTTGGGCTGATGCGGTTGCATCGAATCGCCCCGCATTTGTGCGTTGGCAGCGACAGCAAGCCGCTAACGTATTGTCGTAAAACTTTAGGAATTCAGGCATAGGGCGTCATTGTTATTTCAGGTACACTGCCGTCCGTCGCTGTTAATGAGCATAAAAATGTTACGTAACCCCATTCATTTACGTCTGGAAAAACTGGCAAGCTGGCAACATGTCACTTTCATGGCATGTCTTTGTGAACGTATGTATCCCAATTACCACGAATTCTGTCGTCAAACAGAGTTTGGTGATGCGATGGTTTACCGCCGCATTCTCGATTTGGTATGGGAAACATTAGTGGTTAAAGATGCGAAGGTTAATTTCGATAGCCAACTGGAAAAGCTGGAAGAAGCGATTCCCGCCGCGGAAGATTATGATCTTTACGGAGTCTATCCGGCTATTGATGCCTGTATCGCGTTGGGTGAGTTAATTCACTCACGCTTGAGTGGTGAAACGCTGGAACATGCGATAGCCATTAGCGAAACGTCTATCCGCACGGTTGCCATGTTGGAAATGACGCAGGCAGGCAAAGAAATGACCGACGATGAGCTAAAGGTTTTGCCTGCAATTGAAGAAGAATGGGACATCCAATGGGAGATTTTTCGCCTGTTGGCGGCTTGTGAAGAACGCGATATTGAGCTGATAAAAGGGCTCCGTTCCGATCTGCGCGAGGCCGGAAGTAGTAACATCGGGATAAATTTGCATCAATAACGCGATAAAACGTGATTTAAGGCCTGAAATGGCCTGTCTTTAGGCTTCACATTCGCACCCTGTCTGGTCTACATTTGGGGGGCGTAAAAAAAGTGGCTGTCGGTGCGTGTATGCAGGAGAGTGCTACCACACCCTGAAAAGGGAAATGGCATATCCGTCGCACTCGATGCTTAGCAAGCGATAAACACACTGTAAGGATAACTTATGAATAAGACTCAACTGATTGATGTAATTGCGGACAAAGCTGATCTGTCAAAAGCACAGGCTAAAGCAGCTCTGGAATCAACTCTGGCGGCAATTACCGAGTCTCTGAAAGAAGGTGATGCAGTACAATTAGTTGGTTTTGGTACGTTTAAAGTCAACCATCGTAATGAGCGCACTGGCCGCAACCCACAAACCGGTAAAGAAATCAAAATTGCTGCTGCCAACGTGCCAGCGTTTGTTTCTGGCAAGGCTCTGAAAGACGCTGTTAAATAAGCCCATGTCGGTTAAAAGTTTAAGCAGAGGGGCGTTTTCGCCCCTTTTGCTTTTACGACGCTGGTGTGGCGTAGGCCTCATGCTTACTGCTGTGGTGGCCTGTAGTAGCCGCACCGCACCGCCGGAATTTTTCGCCAGCGGTTACGTAGCCGATCGCGGTATCGTGCGTTTGTGGCGTAAAGACGATGCGCAGAATACGACGGCGTTGACCACCGTGTTCAACCCGCTTCAGGGCAATGCGCTGGTGGTGACTCGCTATACGTTCCAGCAGGACAAGCTACGCGAGATACAGCGTAATCAGCTTGGGACGCAAAAAGAAGATATGCGTTTGCGCTTTGCAGAAGATGGAACCGTCAGCTTTATGCAGCGGCAACTTGCTGAAAGACGTGAATCGGTTTCTGATGATGATGTTGCGCTCTACCAGTTTGATGCTAAGCGCATGCTGGAGTTGAGCGATGTCCTGCGTGCAGGCAAGGTGATCTTAAAACAAGGGAAATGGCTGGAAGGCCAGGTGCAGTCTTGCGACGGCACGGTGGTTCGCCCTGATTTTGACAATGATTCGCGTGAATGGATCGCGGAGCAAAAAATGCATGCAACGCGTCCGCTAAATGTCGCATGGCTGGAAGCGCCGGAAGGAACACAGTTATTGCTGGTGGTGGAGGATGATGTCTGCCAGTGGCAGCCTAAATAGCGATTAAAAAACCCGGATTTCTCCGGGCTTCAGTATTGATCAGACAATCGTTTATCGGAGCATGGCTTATCAGGCTTGCTCGCGCTCAATGGCACGATAGCCGATGTCTTTGCGACAGAATACCCCTTGCCACTGAATACCCGCTGCTATTTCATAAGCGCGTTGCTGCGCTTCAGCCACGGTATTACCCAATGCGGTGACGCACAGTACGCGGCCGCCGCTGGTAACGACATTAATACCGTTCAGCTTGGTACCCGCATGAAAGACTTTGCCATCTTCTGCATCCTGCTGCGGTAAACCGGAAATCACATCGCCCGTGTTGTAGTCAGCCGGGTAGCCGCCTGCGGCCAATACCACACCCAGAGACGGACGATCATCCCAGACGGAATCTTTCTGATCCAGCGTGCCGTCACAGGCTGCCAGACACAGTTCCACCAAATCGGAACGCAGACGCAGCATAATTGGCTGTGTTTCTGGATCGCCAAAGCGACAGTTGAATTCGATCACTTTTGGCTGACCATCGGCAGAAATCATCAGGCCTGCATACAGGAAACCGACGTAAGTATTTCCCTCTGCAGCCATGCCGTTTACGGTCGGCCAGATCACCTGATCCATCACGCGCTGGTGGATTTCATCAGTCACGACCGGAGCTGGAGAATAAGCGCCCATGCCGCCAGTATTTGGGCCCGTATCTTTATCTCCAACGCGTTTATGATCCTGACTGGTTGCCATCGGCAGCACATTCTTGCCATCCACCATCACAATGAAGCTGGCTTCTTCGCCATCAAGGAATTCTTCCACCACGATACGGTGTCCGGCATCGCCGAATGCATTGCCCGCCAGCATATCCTGAATGGCGTTTTCTGCTTCCTGCAACGTCATGGCGACAATAACGCCTTTGCCTGCGGCTAATCCATCCGCCTTGATGACGATAGGCGCACCTTTGCGGCGAACATAAGCCAGCGCGGGTTCAACTTCAGTGAAGTTTTGGTATTCCGCTGTTGGGATATTGTGGCGTGCCAGAAAATCTTTGGTGAAGGCTTTAGAGCCTTCCAGTTGTGCTGCGGCCTGCGACGGACCAAAGATTTTTAGACCTGCGCTCTGAAACGCATCCACCACACCGATAACTAACGGTGTCTCCGGGCCAACGATGGTTAAATCGATGTGGTTCTCTTGCGCAAAAGCGACGAGCGCTGGAACATCAGTTGCGGCGATATCAACGTTGGTCAGCGCGGCTTCAAGTGCGGTGCCCGCATTTCCCGGAGCGACATAAACGCGTTTCGCCAGTGGTGACTGTGCGGCTTTCCAGGCCAGCGCGTGCTCGCGTCCGCCATTACCAATTACTAAAATGTTCATTTCGGTCAGCTCCAAAATTAATGGCGGAAGTGGCGCATGTCGGTAAAGATCATCGCAATGCCGTGTTCGTTGGCGGCAGCAATAACTTCATCATCACGAATGGACCCGCCCGGTTGAATCACGCAGGTAATACCAACGGCAGCGGCGGCATCAATACCATCACGGAATGGGAAGAATGCATCGGAGGCCATGGCGGAACCTTTTACTTCCAGCCCTTCATCACCCGCTTTGATTCCGGCGATTTTCGCTGAGTAAACGCGGCTCATCTGACCGGCGCCTATCCCGATGGTCATGTTATCGCGTGCGTACACGATCGCATTGGATTTAACGAATTTAGCCACTTTCCAGCAGAAGAGGGCATCGCGTAATTCCTGCTCGCTCGGTTGGCGCTCTGTCACGACACGCAGTTGAGACGCGTCGACCATACCCAAATCGCGATCTTGTACCAGCAAACCGCCGTTGACGCGTTTGAAATCCAGACCAGGAACACGTTGCTGCCAGCTACCACTGGTCAGGACACGTACGTTTTGTTTGGCTGCGGTCACCTTCAATGCGGCCTCACTGGCAGATGGCGCAATAATCACTTCGACAAACTGACGGCTGATAATAGCCTGTGCGGTTTCTTCATCCAGCTCGCGGTTGAAAGCGATAATGCCGCCGAATGCAGATGTCGGGTCGGTTTTATAGGCGCGTTCGTAGGCATCAAGAATTGAGCCGCCAATGGCGACGCCACAGGGGTTCGCATGTTTAACGATAACGCAGGCTGGTTCGGCAAATTCCTTCACACATTCCAGCGCTGCATCGGTATCGGCGATGTTGTTATAAGACAGCGCCTTTCCTTGTAACTGCGTAGACGTGGCGACAGATGCCTCGTGAAGATTCTCTTCTATATAGAAGGCAGCTTGCTGATGGCTGTTCTCGCCGTAGCGCATGTCCTGCTTTTTGATGTAGTTCAGGTTCAACGTGCGTGGGAAGTTACCTGATGGTTTATCGGTTTCGCCGTGGTAAGGCGGAACCAATGCGCCAAAGTAGTTGGCAATCATGCTGTCGTACGCTGCAGTATGTTCGAAGGCTTTAATCGCTAAATCGAAACGGGTTTCGTAGGTCAATGAACCTTCGTTGGCGTCGATTTCATTAATAATGGCGCTGTAGTCGCTGCTCTTGACCACAATAGCCACATCTTTATGGTTCTTGGCGGCGGAGCGAACCATCGTCGGGCCGCCGATATCGATATTCTCAACTGCATCTTCTAATGTGCAGTTCTCACGGGCAACGGTCTGGGCAAACGGATACAGATTCACAACGACGATATCAATCGGCTTGATGTCGTGCTGCGTCATGATCGCATCATCTTGATCGCGTCGTCCCAGAATGCCGCCGTGTACTTTCGGGTGCAGGGTCTTTACACGCCCATCCATCATTTCCGGGAAACCGGTGTAGTCAGAGACTTCTGTCACCGCTAAGCCAGCATCGGCCAGCAAACGGGCGGTTCCTCCGGTTGAAAGGAGCTCGACGCCACGGTGGGACAGAGCTTGAGCAAATTCGACAATACCTGCTTTGTCAGAAACGCTGAGCAGAGCGCGGCGAATTGGACGGCGTTGTTGCATGATGATGTTATCCCCTGGATTTGGGTAGTCAGTAAAGAACGGTATGTGAATATCGTCTTTGTCAGAGCAATAATTGCGGAATAAAGAGAAATATTCAGTTAGCGTTCGCAAAAACACGACGATTTTGAACGGGGTGAATTGTAGCGAAAACGTTTGCGTGATGCTCGTCAATTTTTGAGTAGAATGCTTTCTGTGGATAAGTTTGTGCAAAAAAAGGTATAAGGCGGGGTTTTGCTGTGGAATGCAGCAAACAGTCATTTTTCTTTAAAATACCTATTGCGACAGGTCGAGAAGTCCCTATAATGCGCCTCCATCGACACGGCGCTGTGAATCACAACCGGGTCGGTAAAGAAAGAGAAAACGCTTTAAAATAAGCGTTGACTCTGAAGGTGAAAAGCGTAATATACGCCACCTCGCGAAGCGGTTAAGGCTGCAACGCACTGCTCTTTAACAATTTAATCAGACAATCTGTGTGGGCACTCACAAGACCGTATCTTAACGATATAAAAAGTCTTGAAGAGTGAACAACAGTAAATTCATTACGAATAAACAGTTACTAATTCTTTGAGCATCGCTGACGAGTTCAGCAAATCAAACAAATCTTAAATTGAAGAGTTTGATCATGGCTCAGATTGAACGCTGGCGGCAGGCCTAACACATGCAAGTCGAGCGGTAGCACAGAGAGCTTGCTCTCGGGTGACGAGCGGCGGACGGGTGAGTAATGTCTGGGAAACTGCCTGATGGAGGGGGATAACTACTGGAAACGGTAGCTAATACCGCATAACGTCTTCGGACCAAAGAGGGGGACCTTCGGGCCTCTTGCCATCAGATGTGCCCAGATGGGATTAGCTAGTAGGTGAGGTAATGGCTCACCTAGGCGACGATCCCTAGCTGGTCTGAGAGGATGACCAGCCACACTGGAACTGAGACACGGTCCAGACTCCTACGGGAGGCAGCAGTGGGGAATATTGCACAATGGGCGCAAGCCTGATGCAGCCATGCCGCGTGTGTGAAGAAGGCCTTCGGGTTGTAAAGCACTTTCAGCGGGGAGGAAGGCGATGAGATTAATACTCTCATCGATTGACGTTACCCGCAGAAGAAGCACCGGCTAACTCCGTGCCAGCAGCCGCGGTAATACGGAGGGTGCAAGCGTTAATCGGAATGACTGGGCGTAAAGCGCACGCAGGCGGTTTGTTAAGTCAGATGTGAAATCCCCGAGCTTAACTTGGGAACTGCATTTGAAACTGGCAAGCTAGAGTCTTGTAGAGGGGGGTAGAATTCCAGGTGTAGCGGTGAAATGCGTAGAGATCTGGAGGAATACCGGTGGCGAAGGCGGCCCCCTGGACAAAGACTGACGCTCAGGTGCGAAAGCGTGGGGAGCAAACAGGATTAGATACCCTGGTAGTCCACGCTGTAAACGATGTCGATTTGGAGGTTGTGCCCTTGAGGCGTGGCTTCCGGAGCTAACGCGTTAAATCGACCGCCTGGGGAGTACGGCCGCAAGGTTAAAACTCAAATGAATTGACGGGGGCCCGCACAAGCGGTGGAGCATGTGGTTTAATTCGATGCAACGCGAAGAACCTTACCTACTCTTGACATCCAGAGAACTTAGCAGAGATGCTTTGGTGCCTTCGGGAACTCTGAGACAGGTGCTGCATGGCTGTCGTCAGCTCGTGTTGTGAAATGTTGGGTTAAGTCCCGCAACGAGCGCAACCCTTATCCTTTGTTGCCAGCGGTTCGGCCGGGAACTCAAAGGAGACTGCCAGTGATAAACTGGAGGAAGGTGGGGATGACGTCAAGTCATCATGGCCCTTACGAGTAGGGCTACACACGTGCTACAATGGCGTATACAAAGAGAAGCGACCTCGCGAGAGCAAGCGGACCTCATAAAGTACGTCGTAGTCCGGATTGGAGTCTGCAACTCGACTCCATGAAGTCGGAATCGCTAGTAATCGTAGATCAGAATGCTACGGTGAATACGTTCCCGGGCCTTGTACACACCGCCCGTCACACCATGGGAGTGGGTTGCAAAAGAAGTAGGTAGCTTAACCTTCGGGAGGGCGCTTACCACTTTGTGATTCATGACTGGGGTGAAGTCGTAACAAGGTAACCGTAGGGGAACCTGCGGTTGGATCACCTCCTTACCAAGAAGATGTGTGTTAAGTGAAGTGCTCACACAGATTGTCTGATGAAAATAATGAGCAAAAGCGTCAACAAAGTACGGTGTCGTGTCCCCTTCGTCTAGAGGCCTAGGACACCGCCCTTTCACGGCGGTAACAGGGGTTCGAATCCCCTAGGGGACGCCAGCGCATCCGACCATTCCGGTGAAAGCGGGGGTCTTCAGTAAGTCAACTACTTACCTCATATCTTAAAACTGATTAGCAATAGTCAGGGTTTAAGATATTGCTCTTTAACAATCTGGAACAAGCTGAAAATTGAAACATGACAGCTGAACGTGCGTTGATACCTTTGGGTGTCGATGGCGATGCAGTCTGTCAATGAGTCTCTCAAATAATCGCAGCGCGACAGTGACTTTGATTTATCAAAGACACCTTCGGGTTGTGAGGTTAAGCGACTAAGCGTACACGGTGGATGCCTAGGCAGTCAGAGGCGATGAAGGGCGTGCTAATCTGCGATAAGCGTCGGTAAGCTGATATGAAGCGTTATACCCGACGATACCCGAATGGGGAAACCCAGTGTGTTTCGACACACTATCATTATGTGAATACATAGCGTAATGAGGCGAACCGGGGGAACTGAAACATCTCAGTACCCCGAGGAAAAGAAATCAACCGAGATTCCCCTAGTAGCGGCGAGCGAACGGGGAAGAGCCCAGAACCTGAATCAGTTTGTGTGTTAGTGGAAGCGTCTGGAAAGTCGCACAGTAAAGGGTGATAGTCCCGTACACAAAAATGCACAAGTTGTGAGTTCGATGAGTAGGGCGGGACACGTGACATCCTGTCTGAATATGGGGGGACCATCCTCCAAGGCTAAATACTCCTGACTGACCGATAGTGAACCAGTACCGTGAGGGAAAGGCGAAAAGAACCCCGGCGAGGGGAGTGAAATAGAACCTGAAACCGTGTACGTACAAGCAGTGGGAGCATCCTTCGGGGTGTGACTGCGTACCTTTTGTATAATGGGTCAGCGACTTATATTCTGTAGCAAGGTTAACCGAATAGGGGAGCCGCAGGGAAACCGAGTCTTAACTGGGCGTTAAGTTGCAGGGTATAGACCCGAAACCCGGTGATCTAGCCATGGGCAGGTTGAAGGTTGGGTAACACTAACTGGAGGACCGAACCGACTAATGTTGAAAAATTAGCGGATGACTTGTGGCTGGGGGTGAAAGGCCAATCAAACCGGGAGATAGCTGGTTCTCCCCGAAAGCTATTTAGGTAGCGCCTCGTGAACTCATCTTCGGGGGTAGAGCACTGTTTCGGCTAGGGGGTCATCCCGACTTACCAACCCGATGCAAACTACGAATACCGAAGAATGTTATCACGGGAGACACACGGCGGGTGCTAACGTTCGTCGTGAAGAGGGAAACAACCCAGACCGCCAGCTAAGGTCCCAAAGTCATGGTTAAGTGGGAAACGATGTGGGAAGGCATAGACAGCCAGGATGTTGGCTTAGAAGCAGCCATCATTTAAAGAAAGCGTAATAGCTCACTGGTCGAGTCGGCCTGCGCGGAAGATGTAACGGGGCTAAACCATGCACCGAAGCTGCGGCAGCGACACTTAGTGTTGTTGGGTAGGGGAGCGTTCTGTAAGCCTGCGAAGGTGGCCTGTGAGGGTTGCTGGAGGTATCAGAAGTGCGAATGCTGACATAAGTAACGATAATGCGGGTGAAAAACCCGCACGCCGGAAGACCAAGGGTTCCTGTCCAACGTTAATCGGGGCAGGGTGAGTCGACCCCTAAGGCGAGGCTGAAAAGCGTAGTCGATGGGAAACAGGTTAATATTCCTGTACTGGGTGTTACTGCGAAGGGGGGACGGAGAAAGCTAGGTTATCCGGGCGACGGTTGTCCCGGTTTAAGCGTGAAGGTGGGTGACTTTGGTAAATCCGGGTCATCATTAACACTGAGGCGTGATGACGAGTCACTACGGTGATGAAGTAACTGATGCTACGCTTCCAGGAAAAGCCTCTAAGCTCCAGGTAACACCGAATCGTACCCCAAACCGACACAGGTGGTCAGGTAGAGAATACTCAGGCGCTTGAGAGAACTCGGGTGAAGGAACTAGGCAAAATGGTGCCGTAACTTCGGGAGAAGGCACGCTGATGGTAAGTGAAGTGACTTGCTCATGGAGCTGAAATCAGTCGAAGATACCAGCTGGCTGCAACTGTTTAATAAAAACACAGCACTGTGCAAACACGAAAGTGGACGTATACGGTGTGACGCCTGCCCGGTGCCGGAAGGTTAATTGATGGGGTCAGCCGCAAGGCGAAGCTCTTGATCGAAGCCCCGGTAAACGGCGGCCGTAACTATAACGGTCCTAAGGTAGCGAAATTCCTTGTCGGGTAAGTTCCGACCTGCACGAATGGCGTAATGATGGCCAGGCTGTCTCCACCCGAGACTCAGTGAAATTGAACTCGCTGTGAAGATGCAGTGTACCCGCGGCAAGACGGAAAGACCCCGTGAACCTTTACTATAGCTTGACACTGAACCTTGAGCCTTGATGTGTAGGATAGGTGGGAGGCTTTGAAGTGTGGACGCCAGTCTGCATGGAGCCAACCTTGAAATACCACCCTTTAATGTTTGATGTTCTAACGTAGACCCGTAATCCGGGTTGCGGACAGTGTCTGGTGGGTAGTTTGACTGGGGCGGTCTCCTCCCAAAGCGTAACGGAGGAGCACGAAGGTTAGCTAATCCTGGTCGGACATCAGGAGGTTAGTGCAAAGGCATAAGCTAGCTTGACTGCGAGAGTGACAGCTCGAGCAGGTGCGAAAGCAGGTCTTAGTGATCCGGTGGTTCTGAATGGAAGGGCCATCGCTCAACGGATAAAAGGTACTCCGGGGATAACAGGCTGATACCGCCCAAGAGTTCATATCGACGGCGGTGTTTGGCACCTCGATGTCGGCTCATCACATCCTGGGGCTGAAGTAGGTCCCAAGGGTATGGCTGTTCGCCATTTAAAGTGGTACGCGAGCTGGGTTTAGAACGTCGTGAGACAGTTCGGTCCCTATCTGCCGTGGGCGTTGGAAGATTGAGAGGGGTTGCTCCTAGTACGAGAGGACCGGAGTGAACGCACCACTGGTGTACGGGTTGTGATGCCAATTGCATTGCCCGGTAGCTAAGTGCGGAAGAGATAACCGCTGAAAGCATCTAAGCGGGAAACTTGCCTCGAGATGAGTCTTCCCTGGGCACTAGATGCCCCTGAAGGGCCGTTGAAGACGACGACGTAGATAGGCTGGGTGTGTAAGCGTAGCGATACGTTGAGCTAACCAGTACTAATGACCCGAGAGGCTTAACCTTACAACACCGAAGGTGTTTTGTGAGACGACTCATAGAGAACGATATTCAGCTTGTTCAAAGATTGGTTCTGATGGTTACGGAGATGACAAAGAAAAAAGTCATGTTAAGTAACGGTCGGAATAAAACAGAATTTGCCTGGCGGCGATAGCGCGGTGGTCCCACCTGACCCCATGCCGAACTCAGAAGTGAAACGCCGTAGCGCCGATGGTAGTGTGGGGCTTCCCCATGTGAGAGTAGGGAACTGCCAGGCATCAAACAAGTGGAAAGCCCCTGTCGGAAGACAGGGGCTTTTTGCTGTGCGCGTTGCGGAGAGTGCTGTATATATATCCGCTGCCTGCCAGCAGTTCGTATGACAGACAGGTGAATGGATGGTTGTTGAGGATGCAGAAATCCATTTTTTACCAGCGACTATTCAATGGCTTAGTGTGAAAGCTGTCTACCTGATGTCGCCCGTACTCATGAAGCTATAGCGAGAGCTATTTACTGGTGCTTTGGGGAAAGCCTGCGTGGATACGCAGGCTGATTGTTCTGGATTAGTGCAGGATCTGCGAGAGAAATGACTGCGTGCGTTCTGAGCGAGGGCTGGAAAAGAAGATATCCGGTGGTGCTTGTTCCACGATCTCTCCCTGATCCATAAAGATCACCCGGTCAGCCACGGTTCTTGCGAACCCCATCTCATGCGTTACGCACAGCATCGTCATTCCATCTTGTGCCAGCCCCAGCATGGTATCTAACACTTCTTTCACCATTTCAGGATCCAGCGCGGACGTCGGTTCGTCGAACAGCATAATCTTGGGCTTCATGCACAGCGAGCGCGCGATGGCCACACGCTGCTGCTGCCCTCCGGATAGCTGCCCTGGAAATTTATGCGCATGTGCGGCGATACGCACACGTTCCAGATAGTGCATTGCCAGTTCTCCCGCTTCTTTCTTCGGCATATTGCGCACCCAGCATGGCGCCAGTGTGCAGTTTTGCAACACGGTTAAGTGGGGGAAAAGATTGAAGTGCTGAAAAACCATGCCGACTTCAGTGCGAATTTTTTCGATATTGCGTAAATCGTTATTCAACTCAATACCGTCAACAACAATCCGACCCTGCTGATGTTCTTCGAGATGGTTAATACAGCGTATGGTGGTTGATTTCCCCGAGCCGGAGGGGCCGCACAGCACAATGCGTTCCCCCTGTCGGACCTGCAAATTAATATCTTTAAGCACATGAAATTGCCCGTACCACTTATTCACATTTTCTAAGGTAATCATGTGATCGGTTGATTGAGTTAATGCAGTCTGATTCATGGATGGCCTCAGTGTGACTTGTGTCCGGTGTTAAAACGACTTTCCAGATGTTGGCTATAGCGCGACATGCTGAAACAGAAAATCCAGTAGACCATAGCGGCGAAGACATAGCCTTCCGTCGACATGCCCAGCCAGGTGGGGTCAACCGTTGCCTGTTGGATGCTGCTGAAGAGATCGAAAAGGCCGATGATGATCACCAGACTCGTGTCTTTAAAGAGCGAAATAATGGTATTCACCAGGCCTGGGATAACCATTTTCAGTGCTTGCGGGAGAATGACCAGCCCCTGCATGCGCCAATAGCCTAAGCCCAGAGATTCAGCGGCTTCGTACTGCCCTTTAGGTAGCGCCTGCAAACCTCCGCGAACGACCTCGGCGACATAGGCGGACTGGAATAAAATAACGCCGACTAGCGCCCTGAGCAGTTTGTCGATCGTGGTGCCTTCCGTTAAAAACAGTGGCAGCATCACGGATGACATAAAAAGTACGGTGATGAGTGGTACGCCGCGCCAGAACTCGATGAAGACAACGGAAAGCATACGAACGATCGGCAGCGTGGAACGTCGCCCTAATGCGAGCAAGATGCCAAGCGGTAAGGCACCCGCGATACCCACGGCGGCGATAATCAGCGTTAACGTGAGCCCGCCCCACTGATAGGTTTCCACTCGGCTGAGCCCACCAAAACCGCCGTAAAGCAACCACCAGGCAATGAGCGGATAAGCCACTGCCCAGACGGCAATGTAGCGTCCGCGATAGGGGATACTTTTCAGGAACATCGGCAGGATACTGAGTAGTGCGATGGTGAGGGCAAAGTTGATGCGCCAGATCTCCGCTGCCGGGTACAGGCCATACATAAAATGCCCAAATCTAGCGTGAATGAAGACCCAACAGGCGCCGTCACGCGTACAGTCATTACGGGTGGTGCCAATCCAATTTGCCTGAAAGATCGCCCAATTGAGCAGAGGCGGTATGGCAACCCACAATAGCCAGAGGCAAAACAGCGTTAACAGGCTATTACTGATACTGGAGAAGAGATTACGCCGTGCCCACTGCATCGCTCTGAACAGAGAAGACTGACGGCCTTGCGTATAATGGTTCATCGTCATGACGTCCTCTTAGCGTTCGACTAATGCGATCTTGCGGTTATACAGGTTCATCAGCAGCGAGATCAGCAGACTGATAATGAGGTAGACCGACATGGTAATGGCGATGGTCTCAATGGCCTGACCGGTCTGATTGAGCACCGTTCCCGCGAACAGCGACACCATATCGGGATAGCCAATCGCGGCAGCCAGCGAAGAGTTTTTCACAATATTCAGATACTGGCTGGTCAGTGGAGGAATGATGACGCGTAGCGCCTGTGGGAGGATCACTTTGCGCAGCGTAACGGGATTCGGTAATCCGAGAGAGCGTGCCGCCTCGTGTTGACCGTGAGAAACTGATTGGATGCCTGAACGAATGATCTCGGCGATAAACGATGAGGTGTAGACCGACAGGGCGACGGTTAATGCCGCCAGTTCAGGGATAAGCACCATACCGCCGCGGAAATTAAACCCTTTTAATTCCGGCATGTCCCAGTGAAAGGCCGCGCCAAAAATCAGATGGCTGAGTGCACACAGCCCAAGCAACAGGCTTAGTGCCAGCGGCCAGGTTCTGCGTGGCTGACCGGTTAACGCATGATAGCGCTGGTTACGCCGAAAAACGCCCCATGTCACGACCAACGTAATAATGAGAGAAAGAAAAAATGGCGCTGCACCCGGCCCCAATTCAGGAGAGGGCAGATAGAAGCCACGATTGCTGAGAAAGGCGACATCAAAGGCGCTGATTGACTGACGTGGTCCCGGCAGATTTCGCAGTACGGCAAAATACCAGAAGAAGATCTGCAATAGCGGCGGGATATTACGGAATATCTCAATATAAACGTTAGATATTTTCCGTAATAGCCAGTTATCGGACAACCGGGCAAGGCCAACGGTAAAGCCGAGAATCGACGCAAACACGATACACAATGCCGAAACCAGTAGCGTGTTGAATAGCCCAACAAGGAAAACACGGGCGTAGGTGTCGCCTTGTTGATAGTCAATCAGGTGTTGGACGATGCCAAAGCCAGCGCTTTTATTCAGGAAATCGAAGCCAGAGGTGATGCCCCTCTGTGCCAGATTGGTCACGGTGTTGTGCAACAGGTAGGCTGCGACAGCCAATACAGCGATAACAACGACAATTTGATACAGCCAGGCGCGCACCGCTGGATTAGTCAGTGATAAATCACCTTTTACGGTTGGGCGTTGTAGCATGCTGGAACCTCGATACGGGGTACTGAGGGGCGCAGCAATACACTGCGCCCGGTTTTTTCTGATAATTAACGTACCGCTGGCGCGTACTGGATCCCGCCTTTGTTCCACAGTTCGTTCAGGCCACGCTTAATTTTCAACTCGCTGCCCATACCGACATTACGTTCAAAGATTTCGCCGTAGTTACCGACCTGTTTGATGATTTTGAATGCCCAGTCGTTCGGTAATTTGAGATCTTTACCGTAGCTGCCTTCGTGACCAAGCAGGTGGGACATATCTGGCGTGGTGGGTTTTGCTGCCAACTGGTCGACGTTTTTGGAGGTCACACCCATCTCTTCGGCATTCAGCATCGCGAACAGTGTCCAGCGGACGATCGAGAACCACTCTTCATCACCACGACGTACCACCGGGCCCAGCGGCTCTTTAGAGATGACTTCTGGCAGGACGATAAATTCGGCAGGTTTGCTCAGCTTGATACGTAGTGCGTACAGCTGTGACTGGTCTGATGCCAACGTATCGCAGCGGCCAGATTCCAGCGCTTTGGCACTTTCATCAGAGCGGTCGAACGTGACAGGTGTGTACTGCATCTTATGGGTTTTGAAGTAGTCAGCGACGTTCAGTTCGGTATCGGTACCCGCCTGAATACAAACGGTTGCGCCGTCCAGCTCTTTGGCGCTGGTTAAGCCTGCTTTGTTGTGCGTCAGGAAGCCAATGCCGTCGTAGTAGGTGACGCCGGTAAAGAGCATGCCCATGCCGCCGTCACGGGAGGAGGTCCAGGTCGTGTTGCGTGACAGCACGTCAACTTCGCCGGATTGCAGCGCAGTGAAACGCTCTTTTGCCGTCAGCGGCGTATATTTGACTTTATTGGCATCGCCGAATACGGCGGCAGCAAGTCCGCGGCACACGTCAACATCAATACCGGAGTATTTGCCGCTGGCGTCTGCATAGGAAAAACCGGGCAAGCCATCGCTGATACCGCATTGCACAAATCCTTTCTTCTGAATGGCGTCCAGCGTTGCACCAGCATGGGCTTGATTGATTGCGGCAAAGAGTGACGCGCCAGCAACCAGAGTAGAAATCACTATTCTTTTCATAATCATCCTAGCGTCTAAAGTTATTTGCTGTTTTTGAAGTACACAATAAAGGTGCACCCTACCTGTCTGTCGGGATGCCGACGTGAGCAGAGCGAAGCAAATAAAATGCCAATTCTCTATTTGATTGATAAACAAGACGAAAATGAAGGGTTATTGATCTAAGTAGGTAATTCTAAATAGGTATGAGCGCACCGTGATAAATGCAAAGCGGGTGATGCGCCCTTTTTTGGTGCGTCAAAATGGAGAGCGCGAGATGCCTTCAGTCACTCTACGCGTTTATCAGATGTGGAGAACAGTGAACAAGGCTGAATATTAAGTCGGAGGGGGCATCAGCCCAGCGGTGGCGTGGGCTGATATCGGGAAATGTTAGTGTGTGATGTGGCGCTGATAATACTTTTCGAGCTTAACCTGTAGCTGGCTCAGCACGGTGCTGAACATCAGATAAATCAGCGCAGCCTCGACATACAGAATCAGAGGCTCATAGGTCACGGAAACGATGCGTTGAGCGGATAAAAACATCTCAGGTACCGTGATCACTGCGGCCAGCGACGTATCCTTGATTAAGGAAATAAACGTATTGGAGAGCGGCGGTAGTGACACAAAAACGGATTGCGGGAAGATAACCCAACGAATCGCCTGCCTGCCGTTCATACCGAGAGAATAGGCGGCATTCCATTGGCCTTTCGGGACAGACAAAATGGCCCCACGGACGATCTCCGAGCTATAAGCGCCCACGCTGATGGTGAAACCAATGAGTGCAGCAGGGAAGGCATCCAGAGTAATCCCCGCGCTGGGCAGACCATAAAAAATCAGGAAAAGCTGCACTAGTAACGGTGTGCCACGAATGACCCAAACGTAGAAATCACCCAGCCATTTCAGCGGCTTGGGGCCATAAAGGCGAACCAGCGCGATGATAATGCCGAGGGCTAAGCCAAAGATGAAAGACAGAATCGCCAGAGGGACAGTAAATTTAAGTCCCGCAGAAAGCAGACTCCAAAAGGAGTCTGCCATGAGTTGTAGCCAAGGCGGCATGAAAACGAGCTCCGATAACGGTATGCGCTGATAACAGTGCGATTATTGAGAAACATCCTCCCCGAAGTATCGCACAGATATCGTTTTATAGGTGCCGTCTGCTTTGATTTCATCCAGAGCTTTATTCAAGGCTTCCACCAGTGGTGCCTGGTTTTTGCGCACCAGAATCGCGGAAGGTTCGCCGTCTTTTGAGGTCGCGGCAATCTTCACGTTGGCATCCGGTTTCTGCTTTTTGAAATCCAGGAATGACAGATTATCGTTTAACGTGGCGTCAGCACGACCGCTGAGAACCAGATCCAGCGACTGGTTAAAACCGTCCGTCGGCACAATGTCCGCACCGTAGCTGGTGGCTTGCTTAGAGTAATTACTGGTCAGGCTCTGAGCTGCTTTTTTGCCTTTCAGATCGCTGAAATCTTTGAGGGTGGTGTTATCGCCACGGACAACCAGCACCGCCTTGGAATCGATATACGGCTTGGAGAAATCATACTTGGCCTGACGCTCTTTGGTGACGCCAACCTGATTGATGACCGCATCGTAGCGCTTGGCATCAATACCGGCGATTAACCCGTCCCAACGCCCTTCAATAAACTGGGCTTTCACGCCGAGTTTTTCTGCCACCGCACGGCCAATATCCACATCGAAACCAACCAACTGGCCTGACTTATCATGATAGGTGTAAGGCGCGTAGGTGCCTTCTGTGCCGATCTTGAGAACGCCTGCGGACTTGATGTCGCTAAGGTCATCGGCATGAGCGAATACGCTGGTAGCAAGCAGGGCGCTGGTCAGTAAAGCAAAACGTATTTTTTTCATTATGAATTCCTGTGAATAGAGTGCGGTCATGCGCTTATAACTTTTGTTAATAACGAATCTACGCGACAAAACATCTGTTTATAAATCACGTTGTGTGATTATTTATATCAGAAGTGAATATAGTACTTATGGTGTGCGTACTGTTGTCGCGAGTCTTACTTTTGTAGTGAATATAGTGCGTCTAACACGTTTTAACCATGTTGAGTTAAAGAACGATAGAAAAAGTCTATCGCTGCCGGGAATGTTGCCCAACTGTCACAATGGGCTTCTATTCTCAAAAGGACATCATTGCTTTTGCCACTACCTAGCAGGAGACAACAATGAAGATCCGTATCGCCAGCTATAACGTCGAGAACCTGTTCCACCGTAGCGCGATTCTCAACCTCCCCGATTCCAAACAGATTGACGCCTTGTTGCAGCAGGTCAGGCAGTTTCAGCATCTTCTTGAACAGCCTCAATATGACGATGCCCTGAAAGATCGAGTGTTCCGCCTTTCTATCGCACTGCGCCCTTATATTGATATCCGTACTGACGCAGGCACGTTGGGGCGATGGAAAAAGGAGGACGCCGGCACCGGATTCAGGATCAACAAAAGCTGCCATGGTCGTGGAGATTGGATCGGCGAAATCGTGTTTAAGGCGCAGGAGTTCAGCAGTCAGCAGCGTAAGAATACGGGCAAGATTATTACCCTGCTTAATGCCGACATTCTGTGCGCCGTTGAGGTCGAAAATATGGACGTCCTGCGTGATTTCAACAATCAGGTACTGGGGGACAGTAAATTCAGCCAGTTCGTGATGATCGACAGCCCGAACGATCCGCGCGGTATTGATGTCGCCTGCCTGACGCGCTATCGGATTGCTCAGCTCCGCACGCATATTTTTGATGCCGGAAAGCGTTTCGATCCCGTATTTAGCCGTGATTGTCTCGAAGTGACGCTGGATGCCGGTCTCAAACAGCCGATTTATATTCTATGTAACCATTTCAAAAGCCAGAGCGGTCAAACGGAAGAAGAGCGGCAGCGTGGGGCAGAGAAGCGTCGCGATCAGGCCGAACGCGTCGCGGAGATTGTGCAACAGACTTACGATCTCAAGAAGGACTACGTGGTCATTCTCGGCGATTTGAATGAAGATTCGTCAAACCCCTGGCACAGTTTGGCTCCGCTGTTTTCTCTGTCGGATTTACACCCAGTTATCGACCCTGAACGCCCGGAAAAAGAGCGCTACACCTACTATTTTGCTGGCGGAAAGAAAGGGGCTCGGTTAAACCAACTGGACTACATTTTTTTATCTGCGCCGCTGCATCAGGCGGTGGTGGAGTGGGGTGTCGAGCGTCGTGGCATTTATAATATCGACAAGATTGCCGCCGAAGAGGGCGCGGAACCCGTTACGCCGCTACCCGAAGTTACCTCATGGGACACGGCTGCGTCCGACCATGCCGCGCTCTGGGTAGAAGTGGATATTACCTGATGCTCGCTTTATGACTATCATGGCGTGAGAACACAAAGCAATCATAGCCATATAAACAGAGGAAGATGATGAGTAAGCAAGGATTAGAGCAATACCCAGATGCGCTGCGCTGGTCATTTGGTGACAACCCCGCGCTGGCGGATGAATTGCTGCAACTGGTACTGGAAGGGCATAAAACCGCAACCTGTAGCTCGTATCACGCGTTTAAAAACGAGGAAACGCCACAGGTCGGCGATTACAACATCGTTCTGGACGGTGCCGGACAGCCCTCCTGCGTGATTCGGACGCGCTCGTTAACGCTGGTGCGCTACTGCGACGTCACCGCCGAGATGGCGTCGAAAGAAGGCGAAGGCGACAAAAGCCTGACTTTCTGGCGCGAAGGCCATCAGACGTTTTTCGAACGAGAAGGCACCTTCGCCCCGGATATGCTGCTGGTGTTTGAAGAATTTGAGCTGATCGAGGTGTTTTGATTCTGGGTTAGCCGTGGCTTAAGCCGACCGCGTTTTATCGCTTATCGCCATGCGCTGGAAGCATTCTAGGCTTAGCTTTCCGTCGGATGATTAAGCATTGTTTTTTCATGCTCAATGAGCCATTTTTTGCGCGCAATACCGCCGCCATAGCCTGTCATCGTGCCATCCTTGCCGATAATTCTGTGGCAGGGAATGACGATCGCTACCCGGTTTGCACCGTTCGCCGCAGCTACCGCTCGTACCGCATTGGGTTTCCCTATCAGCCCGGAAAGCGCCTGATAGTGCGAGGTTTTGCCATAAGGAACAGCACGTAGTTCCTGCCAAACGGTACGCTGAAAGTCACTGCCTGGAGTATCGAGCAAAAGAGTAAACTGTTGGCGTGTGCCTGAAAAATACTCGCTAATCTCTTTTTCTGTTTGCCGGGTATGATTATTTTCACCTGACATTATTCGAGCATTGAGCAAGCGCTGAAGATCGCGAAATTCGGTCTCCAGCATGCGACGGTCAGTAAATTCCAGCAGGCAAACACCACGTTCGGTGGCACAAACAAACATCGGGCCGAGCGGCGTGGTAAAACGGTGAATCATAATCATCTGGCTTTGTTCGGTTGGGCTCACGCCAGTGAGACGTTTATAGGTGTAGCCAAAACCGCTTAATGATTCGTAGCCGCTATCAAATGCCACCTCGGTCGCATTACGCCCACCTTTGAGTTCCTGAAGTGCGATATTCACTCGCTGCATGCGCTGGAAAGCCTGAAAGGTAATACCGTGATTTTGCAGAAACCACCGCCGAACCCGCTCTGGGCTGATGTCGTGTTTACGAAGCTCTATGTCGCTGATACGTGTTTTAGGATTGGCGCGCACGAGTTCAAGCGCTTGTTCAATTAAACGTGGTGCGCTATGCGCGTTTTCCGTTGGTCTGCACACTTTGCAGGGGCGAAATCCTGCATCCAGCGCAGATTTAACATCCTTATAAAACTCGACATTTTCACGTTTCGGTTTTCGTGCCCGGCATACGGAAATACAAAATACGCCCGTTGTGATTACACCAACGAAAAATACCCCCGTATAGCCTGAATCGCGCTCAAGTAGTGCCTGATACCAGACATCGCACTGGTCATTATCGAGAACTTTCATCAACAAATACTCCTGCAAATGACTGTTGCGACTGGATAGTGAGCATTATGTTTTTAAAGGTTGATTGAATGGCGGAATGAACAAAATTACCCATAGAGAGGCGATTGACACCGAGCGTCTTCAGCCTGTCGAAAGCCGGGAGGTCTGGCATGCACATGACGTTGAGTGGCAAATTAATCTCCCGAGAAATGATCGCAATATCATTTTCAGATGTTAGGCATGGAACAAAAAGGCCGTCTGCACCAGCCTCTTCATATAAGCGACCGCGTAATAGTGTTTCCTGTAGTGCCTGCTCATGACCAAGAAGAAAAGTATCAGTACGAATATTAAAGAACAATTGGTCATTCTCTATGGTCAACGCATGACGAATCTCTTTTAATGTTCTGCTAAAGGCTACGGCATCATCAAGTTGTCTGACACCATTAACCACCCTGCTATCCTCAAGGTTTACACCAACCACGCCGAGTGAGGCGAGACGCTTAAGATTAACGGTGATCTCACTTGCTGTTCTACCAAACCCTGCTTCAACATCAACGCTTAATGGTAGGTGACTGACGGATTTGATACGCGTGACGATGTATAGCAATTCATCAAATGACATCGCTTCTCCGTCCTCGTAACCTAACATAGCGGCAATGGCTGCGCTTGAGGTTCCCAGGGCTTGATAGCCTGCATGCTGAGCGGCAATAGCACTGCTCGCATCCCAGACATTGGCGATGAGTAAGGGGGGGCTTTGATGATGACGTTCAGTGAAGTTCATGATTATCTCCTTTACGATATATGGGACGCATCTTGAACACCCGACGACACTCTCACAACCGAAAATCAGACGACCATTTTTTGCAAATTAATCATGGCTGAATCATCTGCACCGACGCTTTCATGCGTCAATCCGCTCAGCGCATCCACGCTAAGGCTGTTGTTGCCTAAATAGAATGCAAAGAAAAAGGCGCTTAACCCAAGAGGTAAAGCGCCTTTTTTCAAATGCTTAACTGATTAGTATCAGTTCATGCCGTATTTTCAAAACCTACGTTTTTTACGGTTCGCACCTGTTCATTGTTGTTTATTCATCATATTGATATAAAACGATAATATTCGTTTTGTTGTTTACCTTTGTTCATTGCCATTCATAGAGTAACATTGACATGTGTAGTCAGTGGTGTAGTCAGTGCTGAATATGAACTGAGGTTTTTATGGCTGGTGGAACAAACAAACTAAGTGACACATCGCTGCGCAAGATGGTGGGGAGAGAAAGCCCCGGAGATAGCTTCTATGCCGATGGTGATGGGTTAAGTATCAAAGTCTCTAAGATTGGTATCATGACCTGGTATTTCACATTCCGGATTGGTGGCCGTTCGGCTGCACCTCAGCGAATAAAGTTGGGTAACTATCCTGATCTATCCCTTAAAGCAGCCAGAGATAAGCGGGAGCAATGCCGCGCCTGGTTAGCTGAAGGTAAAAATCCACGCCACCAGTTAAGCATCACTACGCAAGAAAGTCTTAAGCCGGTTACTGTTAAAGAAGCGTTGGAATATTGGATCAGAGAGTATGCAACCCACAAACGCGCCAATGTTGGTAAGCACATTGAGCAACTAAAAAAACATATTTACCCCTACATCGGTGATTATCCGCTTTCAATGTGTGAAACCCGCCATTGGTTGGAGTGTTTCAGCCGTGTGAGGTCTGAGGCTCCCGTCGCTGCTGGCTATCTTCTCCAGATGTGCAAACAGGCGCTTAAATTCTGCCGAGTGCATCGCTATGCAGAGAGTAACGCCCTTAACGATCTGACCATTGATGATGTAGGAAGAAAGCAGAATAAGCGCGATAGGGAGCATACGAGGCAGGAGCTGGCTGATATCTGGCGAGAGAGTTCTGGGCAAAGATTTAAACCCTACTACGCTTCACTGCTGCATCTGCTGGTGGTGTTTGGTTGCAGAACGCAGGAATTACGTTTTTCTCGGATCAGCGAATGGGATTTAGGGGATTGGGTTTGGACTGTGCCGAGAGAACACAGCAAGGGTGGAGAAAAGATAGTGCGGCCTATTCCGGAAGCTATCCGGCCATTTGTTGTGGCGTTGTGCGATCAGCACAAAGATAGCGGCCTACTGCTGGGAGAGATAAAGACGCCGGAAGCTGTCAGCCAGTGGGGAAGGGGTATCTACAAGCGTCTGGGACATTCAGAACCGTGGACGCTTCACGATTTGCGCCGAACGTTCGCCACCACGCTAAATAATATGGGTATCGCTCCCCATGTTGTTGAACAACTGCTGGGGCATACGTTGGGTGGTGTCATGGCGGTTTACAACCGTAGCCAGTACCTACCAGAAAAACTCGACGCACTGAATAAATGGATGGATAGGCTTTCCCTGCTATCTGGAAATCATGAAAACATTATTTTGATGAAGGTAGCAAAATGAGCATGAGAATTAAAAGTAAAAGAGATTTGCCAAAAGAGTTTGACCTCTCAAAATATGAAGGGTTGGAGTCAATGCCCGATAAAGACCTTTTTAGACAGTTATATTGGCGACTAGATTGGAAAGATGGAGGTTTTGATGATGAACTTGCAACATATTATATGGAGCACGGGAAAAATTTACCTCTGTTTGACCATGATCCATTTGGAGAAATAAAGCTTGAAGTTTCTAGCGCTTATTATGAACAGAACAAAGAATCTGAGGACTTCAAAAAAAGATATCATGACCATTATCAGGATAAGAAAACATTATCCACCGGCTATGGAGTTGGCCTGCTTTCTCGAATGGAAGTTATGTATCTTTCACAAGCAAGCGATCATAAGGGGAGAAGGAAGGGTAAGCCTTTCTGCATTCCCGATGACGAAGTAAGAGAGATGTTAAAGGATGACCCCGCTAATCACGGGCTGGTGATGTCACATGCTTCAGAGTCTGTTAATGTAGTTATTGAAGGCATTAATCTCTACACTTCAGTTGACTTGTCTGTTCCTGATGAAATATTGCTGGGTGATTTTAAAAAACTATTACCAAAATGGCGTGAAGAATTAGGAATTGAAGCCGAGGAAATAAAATTGACCAACTTATGGTCGGTCGTTCGAAAAAAAATAATTGAATATAACGTACTTCCTTACATTGATTTGCTTACGTGGGCTCGAATCAAAGGTGTATCTATTCCCGGTGGAGTGCTTGCGGTTTCGCTTTTCCCTGATGGAGAAAAAGAACAATTTGCTATCGTTCAGACCATCAGACCTTTTATAGATAGATTGATGACTTATGAATCCTTAGAAAAAATCAAAAGAGAAATTTCTAAAGAATAAAATCCCCTAATCATCCAAAAGTAGATTTGGAGATGTTTTTACACGGATGTTTGTACGATTTATTTAATTGAAGATGCTCTCGAACGTTAACGAACGAGGGCATTTTTTTATGAACCAATTCAAACATCACCAGCAGCCAGCAGAACGAGTAATCCGCGAGGCTGAATGTCGCCAGTTGACCGGAATTTGTCGTACCACGCGTTACATAATGGAAAAAGAAGGGGTATTCCCCGCACGCCGCAAACTTGGTGGGCGCTCTGTGGGGTGGATGCTTTCCGAAATATTGGAATGGCAGCGCCAGCAGCCAAAAGTAACAACACATCCTATCGCGTGAGGTGTCTATGAGCATTGTTATCCCAGGCACCGAACCGTTAAGAATGACGAGCAGGGAAATTGCCGAACTGACAGGCAAAGAGCACAAGAACGTCAATGCCGATATTCGCCGTATGCTAGATGAGCTGGGAGAAGATGCGCTGAAATTTCAGCGTATCTATCCCGACAGCATGAATCGCCAGCAGACGGAGTACTATCTAGACCGCGAGCACACCGAATGTCTCATCACTGGCTACAGTGCCATTCTCCGTATGCGTGTAATCAAACGCCTCCGAGAGCTGGAGAACGCCAGTGTATTACCTGCCGATTATCCACAGGCATTACGCCATGCCGCAGACCTAGCAGAAAAGACGTTGAGACTTCAAAGCCAACTTGTTGAGGCCGTACCAAAAATTGACTTTGCTGATCGCGTTTCTGAAATCAGCAAGGGTATTTCCATTCCTAATTACGCTAAAGCGGTGGGGCTTGGCCCTATCAAGCTGTTTGAGTGGATGCGTAGCCAGGGGATTCTTATCACTGGTGGTCAGCGTCACAACTTACCAATGCAACGGTTTATAGACAGTGGATATTTCGCCGTTCGTCAAGGGACGTATGAAACCAATGGGGAGGTAAGGGCATCGTTTACAACGATGCTGACGGGCAAAGGAGAGCAGTGGTTAACGAAAAAACTGATCGCTGGTGGTGTATTGGGGGAGGTGCCAAATGCTGATGTTGAATAAAACAAAGGCAGCTCTGCAAAGCTGCCAATGTCAAAACACAAAACTGAAACACCCTCAGAATAGCACGCTGATCGATCAGGTCAACTCCGGATATACCCAGAGTTTCGTTACCCATTATTTGGGTATCGATGTGGAGAATCAATCGTCTGATTTTTCAGTACATCAGCCTTTTAACGCAGATGATCCAAAAATAAATTCGCATGGTGAAGGAAGGATGTCGCCATTAGTTTTTTCACATTGGACTAAAGATAACGAACGCATTACTAAGATAATCGCGAAACCTAAAACCAATAACACCAAGATAATTTTTTTCATTCTTTATCCTTTTGGCTCAAGGTCGCGCTGTTTCAGCTCTTTCCTGATGATGCGTTTTATCCAAGCCGCTAAGGATTCATCACCATCCTGCTGCTGCGCTGTTTCCATTAAGTCGCGTAACTCAGGGTCAAGGCGAAATTGGAATGGTGGATTGCCACGTCTTTCATTTTTGTGTGTTGACATGTTAAGTACACCGGATGTAGTGTGTTTATGTGTGATGACACATTACACGCACATGAATGAAAAGGCAACGCCTCGGAGTGCTGGAACACTACCGAGGCGTTTGAAGGGCGTCTCAATAATTACGACGACCAAGAGCTAGCGATGTATCGGGATACGTGCCACGACGCGGCCTTTGCTATCACTAGCGCTCTACGAGTTATAGGAAACCTCACACTGGAAGCCAGCGAAAGTGACGAGTACGACGATGCTGACGCAAAGCGGGATTTGTTGCTTATCGGCGCTGTATTACGTCATTTGCCGCGTATGGCTATGGCGCTTACATACAACGCTGATTACTCAGGGTTTGTAATGGATAAGCGCAAGGAGGCCACCAAATGATCAGCCAGGTAACGTTTAACTCATTGGTGAAGCGCGTAGAAGCGTTGGAGCTTGCCCTTACTGCGATACAGCAAAAAAGCAAAGTACCGGATGGTATGGCCCCGTTAACGACGCTGGCGGCTGAAATGGGGCTATCCACCAGCAAAGCGGAAGAGTTGGCTCGTAACAGTGGCGTGATGATTGTGAAGCAGGGCAACGGCCACATCGTGCATGAAGAAAAATTCCGTGAAGCGGCTCTGATCATTATCAAGGGGGCTAAACGTAAATACGGCAGTAAATACTGGTTCCATCCGCTGATCGGTAAGTTCCAGATGGTGGGGAGGCCACAGGCATGACGGCAGAGACAAAAGCACGAGAAGCCATGTCTGATGCGCTATTTTCCTGCCTGTATCGCTGGGTGAATGGTCATATTGTTGATCGGGATGATACGGCAATGGCCGCTATCCGCCACCCAGACGATGCAACCCGCTACGGGATGCTGGCGAAGACATTAAACCGGCTGGTGGATTCCAGCCAAACCACCTATGAGTGGCTATGTGATGAAGGACTGATAGCGACCGACACTAAAAAGCAGCGGGAAAACCGCATCAAGCTGGTGGGTGATGTGATTGGCCGTAATGAGCTGAAAAAACAGCTTTGTGATGATGCCCGGATAGCGCGAGTGTTTCCCGTTCCGTCAGATGATGAGGCTGTGTTATCTGCTGTGGATCGGTACGTGCTGGGGGATGGTACATCACTGCGTGATGAGGACGTGGAGAAGTTGGAAGCCCTCAACGACACCTATACGCACGTTCTGGCATTCGGCGATCACCACATAGCCAGTATGAGGGCCAACCCAGTGACGGGGGAAACTCATGCTTTCCAGACGCTGAACTCATTCAGAAATAACTTTCTTGATGTTCCCAGAGTGGCGGGGCGTCGTTTGGGGGAAGCGTGGTTACAGTGGCCCGGTCACTCTAAACGCTTGGCGGGGGTTGGGTTCTATCCTAATCCCAGTCTATGCCCTAAAAACGTCTATAACCTGTTCAGTGGGTTGGCTATCGAGCCTAAACCCGGTGACTGTATGCCATACCTTAACCATCTGCGTGATGTGATATGCGCAGGTAATGACGAGGCATATCGCTACCTGGTGGGATGGCTGGCGCACCTGTTCCAGAAACCGGAAGAAAAACCCTCGGTGGCCGTGGTGATGAAGTCGATTGAGGGAACGGGGAAAGGATCAATGGTACGCCCGATTATCGAAGCGTTGGGCATGTACGGTATTCAGGTAAACGGGCCGGGACAAATCGCGGGACGGTTTAACGGTACGATCGCCAATAAGCTGTTTATTTTCGTTGATGAGGCCGAGTTAACCGATTCACGAGCGGCGGACAGGCTTAAGGCGATAATCAGTGAGCCAACAATCAACTTGGAGCGTAAAGGCAAGGAACCCGAACCCATGCCTAACTATGCCCGTTTCATCTTTGCCAGTAATCATGATCGGGTTATCCGTGCTGGTATGCGGGAGCGACGTTATCTGGTGCTGGAGCCAGACGGCTCAAGGGCGCAGGACAGGGAGTATTTCAACCAGTTGTACCAGTGGATCAATAACGGCGGCGCAGGTCACTTGCTGGCGTATCTGCTGGGATATGACCTGTCTGTGTTTGATCCACGTCGCCCACCTGTAACGGCGGCGCTGGTGGATGAGAAGCTAGCCAGCCTTCCTCCTGCGTACCAGTATTTGTATCAGGAGTTGTGGGAGGGTAAGCCGTTTAACGATCAGGAGCGTATTTTTGCCCATGAGCTGGTGGGTAAATTTATGGTATGGGGTGAATCGCACGGCGAAGACCTGAAAGAAGCGGCTGCACGGTCAGCTATCGGCAAGGTAATGAACCGTATTGGTATGTCAGCGGTAGGACGTTCAGATCGCGGGCAGGGGAAATATTACGAAATACCGGCTGTCGAAGAGTTGCAGGAACGCTTTGCAGCGCTGATTGGCGAATCGGTTGAAATGGTTTTCCCTATATAACACATGCACGAGGAAATACCTGTACCACCTATACCAGTATGTCCAAATCCCGCACCAACAAAGGCTTTATAGGTGGTATAGGTTATTTACTGACCTGTACCAGACCTATACCACCTATACCAGTTAAGGGCGTAGAACGGTACAGGTTGGTTTAGGTGTGATTCTACGACCTGTACCAGCTACAAGCCGCGCCATTACTGGGTTTATCGCTAAGTGGTACAGGTGGTACAGCAAGACGCGCAAAATCTTAAATAGAAAACATATCCTAACGAGGATATTTTAATGAAAGACAGATTAGAAATCGTCTATTCTCAAGACAATATCCGTAAAATTTTGGAGCAAAGGGATGTTCGGTATCCCAGATGATGGACTGGGTTTGTAACTCATTCCATTAAATGCATTCAAGAGGTTGGTTGGGAGCTAAACAATCATAATGGTAATTTTCGGCATCAATTTTATGGTGGAGTAATGGCCGGCAGCAAAGAGGAACTAGATGTTTTTATTGAGGTATTGAAAAGGATAGTCGATTTTTTATGGCGAATTGATTTTGTTAAAAAATAAGGTGTGGTATGTTTAATGAAAAAGGATTAATTCTTATTTTGGAAGACGTAGACGCCAATATGGCAAAGAATAATATTCCTATTCGACATCGTTTACCTAGAGCACTTTTGGAGGTTAGTAAGAAACTAAATTTATCAATTTCGTTGTATCCAAATTTTTTATCAAATGGTTACGTGGATGAGCATAGTAAGTTTATTCATGAATGGTATAATAATAGATATGGCGATAGGCTGAAATATTCAGGGAGATTAGGCAGTTTTTATGTTTTATTAAAACATGATTTTTGGTTTTTTGATGTTCCTGTTTTTTTTGGTGAGTGTGCTTTTTATTTATGTCAAGACCTTTCTGACATAGGCGGTGGAAGTTCTTGCAACATATTGGCGACTTGTAAGGAAATGACGCAGTCATTTGCTGATTTGCTAACAGATGCGGAGATAAAATCGATACAGGATGTTTTCATTTTAGCGGTGAGTTTTCATATTTCGCTTGAAAGCATAAAATGTCGGGGCCTCATTATGGGGGATGCTGCTTTTGCTGATTTGAATGCAGCTAACGGGCATATAATTTCCCAAGTTGAGCATTATGGGCAAGCAAAATGGTCATACTCTCAGTTCATTGAGAAAATACTAAAGAGCCTCATTCACTTAAAAGGTGTTAATAATGTTAGGCGCTTTAATCATAGCTTATTAGAGTTGACACGTGAGTTTAACAAAGTTTATTCTGCTAACGTTCCTTTAGAACTTGTGGAGGAAATAAAAGCAAGCGCTAATGTTAGATATGATGAAGGTAAAGTTAAAAAAGAAGAAATATTTAGAATACAGAGCTGTGTTTTTCATTTTATTAATGAGGTTTCTGCCTCATTAAAATAGTCTTGTAAATTATTTTATCTAATGAAGTTTTTAGTGAGTAGAACTCATGTATAAATTGCCATTTAGTCGTTTAACCTAGTTGTGCGAAGTAGTCTGTGTGATGCAAAATATTTAGACGGATTAACACTTTTCATGCTGGTTTAACGCCCTGTTTAATACAGGTAAGGTGATCGTTGCTGTTTCAGAAAAGGTAAGCTTTGTGTCTTTTTTACTAAGTTTCTTCATATCGACGAAGTTATGTGCGAATGAGTGTTACATCTTGCTCTGTGTAAACTGGATAATTGAAAAATTGGGTGTATATTCTTTATATCATAGGAGCGTTACATGCCAAGCATGAACGGAGCAATAGGGAAAATTCGGTTTAACTAGCCTGCATGTGATGCATATGGATGGTTATCGTCGGGATCTTAAAGAAGAAGATTTTTTCTGGGATGATTTACATAGATTTATTATGCATACTCTGTCTGGCGAACAGCTTGTCACCAATCCTGAACAATGGTACTTCTTCCGACATATCTAGAGAGAGGCCGGCATTCCTTACCAAAACCTCCTTAGCCGATAATTTATAATATCATGATAAGTAAAGATAAATTTATAAAAACCAAAAGGTTACTTTTGACTGCCATTACAATTAATGTTTAGTCTACATCCTTGCGTTGCACCTTTTACACAAGATGTTAATTATTTGAAAAACAATGATTTTCATCGCTGGACTTATCACTATATTTTGATATTATTTGATTAATTCTTGGTACTGTATATAAGCACAGTCATTGCTTGTTTAATCATCTGACTAGGAGGCGCATTATGGGTTATTCTGCAATTGCGGTTGCCAATGCCTTCATTGAGAGGGCTAAACATTATGGTATCAATGATTTATCTCCAATGAAGCTTCAAAAACTGGTTTACTTTGCCCATGCTTGGCATCTCGCTTTAACTGGAAAGCCTTTGATTGATGAACCTGTTTGTGCTTGGCGTTATGGTCCAGTGGTACCATCTGTTTACAATGCGTTCAGAGGTTATGGTTCAGGCCATATTCCTACTCCGGCAGTTGCCTATGAATATAGTCAGGGTGTTCCATTCCCAATAATACCGACCGTTAATGATAAAGAAAGTGCTCATCTTATTGATGCTGTAATGAATACTTATGGTAATCAGAGCGCAATCTTTCTTTCTAACCTAACTCATCAGACTGGTTCTGCATGGGACGTAACCAAGGACGATCATAGGCAAGGGCAGATTAGTGGTTGTGTGATTCCAAATGAAGTCATCCGAAATACTACTCGTGTTCAGTTGGGAATGAATGTTGACAACTGATCCTCATTATAAAAAAATAAATTCTCAGCTTGAGCAAATGAAAATAAATGCTCAAGCTGATATTGATACTAAAAAAAATGATAAGACTTTTACTAAGGCTAATGATCTAACGTTAGAGGAAGAAACTGAACTTAAAGATAATGAAGATCCATCTACATACCTCAAGAAATATACCGAATATGCGGAAGCACTAGATAATATAAAAACAAGAAAAAGAAACGGTAAAATCCTTAAATGGAAAATTAAAAGTCAAAAGCAAGATGTTAAAATGAGACGTAAGTATGCTTCAAAAGCTTACAGTTTTGTATTTATGTGGTCTTGTTTTCTGTTTTTAGTGGTGTTTTTTGTTGGTTTTGGTGATGTTAAGATTGAAGCTAATGATTTTAAATTACATTCTAGTTTTAAAATTAGTGATACCACCCTTATTGCATTGATAAGCGGTGTTACAGTAAATATTGTCGCAGTTTTTGTTATCGTCATTCGCAATCTTTTTCCTATATCAAGAATTGATATAGACGAAATGGAAAAATTAGCCAAGAAAAATGTATCACCAGATGATAAAAGTGAGATAAGTAAATAATTTTTTTAGTTTTTATTAAAAATAATCTTTTTTAAGATGGTTATATTTCAAAATGACATTTCAATATATGTACATTTGCGATAGCCCCATAGAAGAGAGCTGCTCTCAACACAGAGATGTATTTTGTTAACTGCTTCCAAATCTGGAAGGCTAGCTTTAGCAGTGATAAAGCTAAACAGCTTTACCCGATGAAGGTGGAAACACGAATACCAGAACCGCTTTTACACCATCCTGAGATATACGCTTTAGAAGCATTATCAGTTCCATCAATCCCTCTTACTGCAAAGAAACATCTTCCCTGATTACCTTTTCCGTTCTGGCAAGTGCCGTAATCTGGCGTTCTACACAGGAACGATGAGCTCACTTTGTCCCTTAAATTGCAATATAAGTTTGTATTGTTGCATTTATTGCAATATATTTAACTGTATAAATAATCAGTTTAGGCCATCATATGAATCGTAAACCCAATACACAGGCTGTACTGCTTACACGGAAACAAGTGGAGGCACTACAACGTTTACGGGAGCAAGAGAGTAAGCGCTCTGAGCTTGGTATCACACCGTCAATCCATGAAGTTGCCCGCCGCCTGATGGACAAGGTGTTAAACAAAATAGTGGGGTAACGGCACAGCGCTTTTAGTTTGTTGGTTTTTTGGCAAATCGAGAGAGGCCATCAACGACCATCAACACGTTTCTACAGGAAAAGATATCCATGTTTAATTTTAAGCATCTTCTCGGTGGCTCCCAGGCAAATAGCTCAAACAGCAATGATGTTATTCAATCTGCTGATGAAAAAGAGCCGATTAAGGTTGCCCGTCCTAATCAACATAGCCGGGGGCATAACGTTGCGGTTTCTAATGAGGCTAAAGAAAACCCTATCCTTGCTATTCGTCTGCTGAAAGACACTGACCTGTCATCCAAGAAAATCAAGGCGAAGCTGGTATCTGCACCGCAGGGATTATCCGTATTTACCCAAAAATTTATGGAAGAGAACGATCCTAGCTGGGAATTTCAGGACGATGAGGAAAAGGCACGGACAGCGCTGACTTACTCTGTTCAGAACGGTGATAAAAACGGTTTTAGTTCGGCCCGTAACGCTGCCACAAAAGCGTTGAAGAAAATGGAAGAGCCCTTGACTGATGATGAGCTTCAGGCGCTGGCGGCACGCTCCACCCAAATGATAAATGACTCCGATCCTAACTCGATAGATAATCTGAATGCGCGCCGTAAGGCCGATGAAGAGTACAAAGAGACGCTGGCTCAAGCCGCCGCACGTCGCAATCAGCAATTCCGTGCAACGGGTGCAGTTTTGCCCGGAGACAGTCGGTTAGTCAGCGGTAAAGCCGCTAATCCAGTGAACGAAGCCGCAAAGATTAAATCTCAACTGGATGCAGGCTTACCGATCATTGATATGCCGCCTCGTTAATTGGGTGAATGCTTATGAGAACGTTCAGCCATTTAAATCTTGAGGTACAGAATAGCGACTTAGCCGCCAGAAGTGCATTAGGTCCCTATTCTCCGGTACGGCAGCGGAGTGGGGCTTTTGCTGGTGGTGAAGAGCCTCAAGCCGCTGAACAGGAGAGGCAACCGCAGCATTCCAACTCACATTGGATAGCGGTGAGTAAGGAAGCCAAGAGTAACCCCATATTCGCACTCAAGTTGATTAAACGGGGTAAGCCGTACCAGCAGGCTATCGATATTCTGTCAGTAAGCCATCGGCACCTCAGCCACTATACCAAACGTAAAATGATTACGGCTTATCCTGGCTGGGAATGCTTGGATACGGAAGATCGTAATATGGCGGCGTTTATTTACAGTTCACTGAATAACGATGCCAATGGATATCACGCTGGTTTTAACGCTGCGTTGGTGGCATTAGAGAAATACGTCGAGCCAGTCACCGTTGAAGATTTTATTTCAATAGCATCCCTGTAGTAGGTATCCAAATCTGCTCAACTGCTGGACTAAATATTTTTTTATATCGTAACCGGAATAAGGAACAGCCAAGAAGAACTGGTTTATCTACATGGGGCATTCGAATGCTATATGAGCAGGAGTGATAGTTAAGCAAGGAAAAAGTATATGCTCACCATATAATGTTCTGGTTGCTGCTTGCGTTCACTTAAATAGCGCATTACTGAGGCAATACTTCTATGTGCATTGACTTCCTCATCTACCTGTGTAGATTAACTTTGTGCATTGATGCCGAGCCAAGTACGCACAGGATGTCATTCCCCCGTAAGAGTAGAGCTATTTAGTACTCCATATGCTCGTTAGTATGAGGAACACGAAATGCCAAATTTATTAGAAAGTGATAAGTTGCTAAATGATTGGATTGACATTCTAAAAGATTACATCACCCATGTAATGGGTATAAATACATCAAAAATAAATCATGATGCTGACATGTGGTTGGCTAATAGGATGCACAGATTACCACGTATAAACCCTAGAAAAATATGGTTGTCAGATGTTTTCAAATGTCCTGAGGAACTAGAATTAGGTTGGTTGAATTTAAAAAATAAAATTGAAAGTGGAGACGATTTAGAACCCCATCTTAGTCGAGGGATAAACAGGTTAGATGACAAAGATGGGATGCTTTCTCATTGGGGGGTTAATCATTTTCATTTGGGAATAGAAAAGGACTTGAAACATCCAAACTTAGTTCAAGGAGGGAAGAGTATTTTATATGCTATTTTAGATGATGATAATTTTTACGCTATATCTATCTTGGGTCATGGTCATTGGGAAGATGTTAATTTATTGGATGTAACAAAAAGAAATTGGCCGAATATGATTTTTTTTAATCATTCTTTAAAAGAAATCTCTCCATCTTTTGATGATGATTTTTTGTTTAATTCTAGAAAAAATAACTTTAATACAGTAACTAGATTGAATGATGACTCTTTTTTTATTTCACATGGGGTTACTGTGGCTGGTACGAGTACTATGTCAGCATTTAAGGCTTGCCATGTCAGAAGAATATGGGGGGGTATTCAATTTCAGGTTGAAGAAATTTTATCGAAAGATAATTTATCTGAAAATAAACTAGATGCTTCTTTGATCCTAAATGAGGATAAATCTACTTTTAGTGTATATCTTCCTCAGCTAAATAGAAAAATTAATGTAGATGAAAAAATTACAATCCAAAATTTAATTAATAGTTTTAGATCTTGATAGGTGTGAGAACTCAAAAAATGAATGATGCTACAGAGACGAGGGTCAGTGGGTTTATTTTTATTAGTGAATTATTTGTGGTTGTGGTAATAAATAGAATAGTAGTTATTACGAATTATTCTTCCTTAGGTGGTTTTTTTACGATGATGTTGAATATGGCGAGTCTCAAGGTGTTACCAGCGAACTATAATGTGTTAAGAAACAAATTTCATTCGCTACCGCTCAGGCATTGACTAGTGTTACACGCAAAATTCAGGAAGCACAAAAAACTGTATTTCAACAGAATCTGGAGAACCCTACGCCTTTTACAATCAATTCTCTGGGGTCTGTAGGCGCTAGGAAAAATGATTTAAACGCCAGAGTATTTGTCCGCGATATCGCTGCTAGCTATTTAGAGCCATTTGAATTCGGTGGTGTTCATAAGCTGAATAGCCAAGCGTTGCTCAATCCCAAAAATATTAAGCTGAATAAACACGGTAACCTGACCCGTAACAAGATGTCGCAACTGAAAGCCAAGTCGGATGTGTTTATTGGTGATATCGGCGGCGTAAATGGTGTCTGGCAGCGCAGAAAGACGAAGAAGATAAAGAAAGGGAAAAAACGGCTGAAGCGATCACAAAATGGGTCTCGTCGTTCTCGACAGAAGATGCCAGCGCCAAAGTTGTTGATTCGTTTTGGTGACGCACTGCAAGTCAACCCAACACTAGGTTACATGGACAGGGCTGACACAATGGCAGCTGCATTGATGCCGGGCGAGTTGAGTCGAGCGATAGCAGAAGCGATGAGGACGGCGAAATGATGGCAACAAATGACAACGGTTATCATCTATAAAAAAATGGGTCCTTCCTGGCACTTTTGTAAAGCACGGGCATTGCGCGCCGTGTTCTTTCACTAGCTATCAACTTTTGAATTTGATTCACACTTTACACTTCACAGTTTTGTTGATGGATTGTTACAAGCCTTTGGTGGCAAGGCGTCGCGGGGAAGTGGAGCAGGATTTGATTTACAGTTTGATTCACACTTTTCATTAAAAAGTGTGAACCCTTCACAGTTTTTAGTGTGCACAAGTGTGAAGGGTTCACACTCTGCATGTCAGAGGGAATATTTTTATGTTGATGTCAGTAAGCCAGTACGCCGACCATGCCGGGATGAGTCGCCGGGCATTCTATAACTGGGAGAGCAAAGTGGGCTTTCCCCTGCGGGTTAGCGGTAAGGTTGATTCAGATGCCTGTGACGCTTATCTGTCTCGGTATCGTGACAGTCATGATCCGCGAGCACAGAACGCCAAGAGCAAACCTGTGCTGGCCAGAAAGAAAAAGGCAGGTAACGAGCTGGTGGAAATGAGCGTCGCTGAGATTAGGCAGCATCTGGCGAATTGTACTGGCCAGGCGGTTGGCATGGATGGGCATGAACGCGCTGCACTGTCTGCTAAGGCTGTAGGCCTCTATTTGAGTGAAGGGCCTGATAACCCGCCAATCACGTTTGGTGGCTACCGTCTGTCTATCGTCGAAACGCCAGCGTGTGAAATTGGGGAGATTATTGCTGGTGGAGCCTTTGGGCTATCTGATGCTGATGTGGTGTTTGAGTGCCGGGACTATACGCTGACGCTGATGAGTGATGAAACAGGGCCAATGGCGATACGTGAGGTAGTTCCTTCACTGCTTTATGTTCTGGCCGAAGATGCTTAGACAGGCATTAAGGTCTGCTTGCACCTTCGCTTTGCTGGCTATTCGTTATATCCAGTCATCAGAATTAAAAGCTATTATCTAGGATTAAAAGGATAAACAGCTATGATGAAACAAGAAAAAATTGAGGCAGTGATGGAAGAACTGGCTAAGCAGCAAGGGCATGGACTTAACGGGCAGGATCGTTTTGTTCTCCGCACTCGCATTGCGGCCACTTTGGCAGCTAAAGAGCGTCATCGCCAGCGGATGAACTCAGAGCCTTATGAGTGGAAGAGGCCATCTTCAAAACGCTGATAGTGTAAAATTCCAGCTATGCTGTTACTTGCTTTCTTTTCGATTGAGCCATGTGCTGATTAAAAACAGTGCCATTGAGCCAGCAAGATTAACAGCTAGTTCAGCATGCCGCGGCGAAGGCTTGACTGCCGCTCGACTTTTTCCATGGGCATCCCCTAGACGATTTCTCAATGTTCCTAAGCCATTTACCACAGCCGAGCATCCGCCTAAGATCTGCTTAAAAACACTCTCAGAATGTTGATCGCTTGATAGATTTAACTCATAAGATACCTGTTTATATAGCTCTGACATTTCGATATTTTTATTGTTATAAGGGACTTCCATTTCATCCAGTATATGTTTGCATACAGTCTCTAAAAGAGTTCTTGATGAGGTTATAGCCCCATCAGGATCTGTGTGTCGTCTTTCTAGTGCTTTCAGCCATACCGCATGAACACCATCCTCATTAAAGGATTTCAAAGCATCTGTGATGACTTCATCAGCCGGCACGCTATTTTTCCCTTCGAGATAATCTAGAAGGGGGCGGAATTCATCCCAAATATAGATGCGGCGTTCGGCATAGGTGGAGAATTTGAACTTAATGAACTGCCAGAATTGATCAAGGGATCTGCATTTTCGGACGAATTCTGGAACAAGTTGTTGATATTGTGGTTTCTCTAAAAAATATGAGCGTAAGACACCATAATCATCTGCTGGGGTACTGCCATTAGTTGCGGCATTCACCATAATCTTCTGAAGATATTCAGCTTTTTCGCTATCAGTGATCAAAGTATCGAGAATGGAGATCATGGAAACACCTTACTATATTAAAGAGTTGCCATATTACGGCGAGTCCGTTTATTCGTTCAATATTGTTCGGTAATGTTCACAGAGTGGTGTAGTCAATGGTGTAGTCAGTTTAAATAAAAAACGCCCGTCATTTCTGACGAGCGCCTTATAAAACAATGCGATACAAACTGTTATCAGTTCATGCCGTATTTTTTCAATTTCTTACGCAGAGTACCGCGGTTGATGCCCATCATCAGGGCAGCGCGGGTTTGATTACCGCGGGTGTATTGCATCACCATGTCCAACAGTGGCTGTTCAACTTCAGCCAGTACCAGCTCATAAAGGTCACTTACATCCTGACCGTTCAATTGAGCAAAATAGTTCTTCAGTGCCTGTTTAACCGAGTCGCGCAGGGGTTTTTGGGTTACCTGAGCCTGAGAGTTTACAGTGGAAACGGTCAGTACGTCAGAATTCACGCGTTGTTCGAACATAGTTCTGTCAGCTCTTTTTCTGTTTACGCAAGATTTTCAAAATATGCCTTCAACGCCTCCAGCTGCTCGCTGGCATCCTCAATGGCGTTGAATGTGCGCCTAAACTGGTCGTTTGGGGCATGCTCCTGGAGATACCAGGATACGTGCTTACGAGCGATACGAAATCCCTTGCCTGGACCATAAAAGTCGTGCAATTCCCGTATATGCTCGATCAACAAGCGCTTGACCTCTGCCAACGGCATTGGTGCCAGCAACTCCCCTGTGTCCAGATAATGCTGGATTTCCCGAAAGATCCAGGGTCTTCCCTGAGCGGCTCGTCCTATCATCAGGGCGTCAGCCCCGGTGTAGTCAAGAACCGCTCTGGCTTTATGCGGGTCTGTAATGTCGCCATTCGCAATAATAGGAATGGAAACGGCCTGCTTAACTGCCCGAATGCTGTCGTATTCCGCGGAACCATTGAACAGGCACGCACGGGTGCGTCCGTGAATGGTTAACGCCTGAATGCCACAGTCTTCAGCCAGTTTGGCAATTTCTACACAGTTACGATGCTCTGGTGCCCAACCGGTACGGATCTTCAGTGTCACCGGTACGTCTACCGCTTTCACCACCGAAGAGAGGATCTGTTTGACCAAATCCGGATACTGCAACAATGCAGATCCTGCCATCTTGCGGTTCACCTTCTTCGCCGGGCAGCCCATATTGATGTCAATGATTTGCGCGCCGGAATCAGCATTGATTCTCGCTGCCGCCGCCATCTCATCGGGGTCACAACCGGCAATCTGCACGGCTCTGATACCCGGTTCATCGCTATGGACCATTCGCAAACGCGACTTGTCTGAACGCCACACTTCCGGGTTGGAAGAAAGCATTTCAGACACGGTCATTCCAGCGCCCATCGCATGACAGAGTGCTCTAAATGGGCGATCGCTAATACCAGCCATTGGGGCTGCTATCAAGCGATTACTAAGCTGAAATTGTCCAATGTGCATAGACAAAAATTGACCATACTGTGCCTGCAAGGGCGCGTATATTACGCATTTTTTACGTCAGATGAAAGGCCAAACTT
Source organism: Pectobacterium aroidearum (assembly GCF_041228105.1). Lineage (NCBI taxonomy): Bacteria > Pseudomonadati > Pseudomonadota > Gammaproteobacteria > Enterobacterales > Pectobacteriaceae > Pectobacterium > Pectobacterium aroidearum. Next base: position 4,885,138 of record NZ_CP166097.1, on the reverse strand, counting down.
TGACCAATTTACGGCTATCGATCAATGAAAATGCAGTTCGTAGAAGCATATGAAAATATTATTCATATTTAACAGTATGTTATGTTTTTGTGCTGGTTTTTTGCTCGGTAAAATATTCATCTGCTTACAGAATTTTATCTGTAAGCGCGGTCATTTTGAGTGGAGATACCACAGCCTATCAAGGATTTATCAGTGAAATGCTTGGTTAATGCGGTAAAAAAGGGCGGTGATTGAGCAGAGGCTGGCCGACAGACGGTCAGACCAGCCTCGCTACGTGGCTTAATGGATGATGACGCGGCCATTAAGTGGCTGTATAGGGCGATTATTGGCGTGATGCATGACCGAGCGGAATTGGTTGATTTGTTCAGTAGAGGCGGTGACGGGGTGATCCAGCACCAGCCAGCGAATACCCTCTGAGCATGGCGGCGTGGTGAGCGACCCACTAAACCGATAGTAGTTTAATGACGTCGGTAACAGGCTCTGAATCGCGATTGGCGTGTGCACCTCCTCCGCCTGATTAACCTGAGCTGGAATCTGCTGCCATGTCATGGCTAACGGTAGATTGGCCTCTCCCTCCTGAAACATCAGCGCAATAACGGTAAGCGCGCCGCTTGCGTCTTTATAGACAAAATGGCTTTCCAGCGGAAACTGTTTACCGTCAATTTCATTCTCGCTCGGTGCGTGGAAGTGAAACTGCTGTAAGGAGAATGTCTCGTTATCCAACAGCAGTGTATTCCCCGGACCGACGTTAACCTGAACGGTATGTCCATTGTTGATGATTTGCTGTGTCCCTGGCAGGAAGGCTAGCTGTAAAGGATCGTGCTGGGCGTTCAGTGCCTGGCGGATATTGATGGGAGATTGGTTTTTACCGGTTTCACACAGCGAGAAGTCTGGGGACAGCTTTCCCCAATGCGCCGGATCGCCGTTGCCTTCGTAGCCCCAGTGCACCGGATCGGCCGCCAGTGCGGGAAAGCAGGCTGACAGCATCAATACGATAGAGAGTTTACCCTTCATTTTTCATCCCTTAAAAATAATGATACGGCATCGTTGAGCGCCGGGCGCAGGTGCGTCCGGTCACTTGCCGGCCAGAATAATACGCCAGCTTATCGGGAGAAATCATGAGGTATAACAAGAAGAAGCTCGCCCACCGTTGGTACACGGCGGGCGGAGCGGGGGAGAGATAACGTGATTAAGACGCGCGGCGTTGACCGGTAATGCGGCACCACTCTTCGCGTTCTGCCACCGGATCGAGCGTGAACTTGTCTGTGTAGGCTTCTGCGACGCCGTCGGCCTGCGTCGCCAGTACGCCGGACAGGCCGAGGTGGCCGCCCGCTTTAGGTAAATCGCTAATCAGCGGTGCCAGTTCGCGCAGCGGGCCAGCAAGGATGTTGGCGACAACGACATCGGCAGACAGGTCGGCAGGCTGGTCTTTCGGCAGATACAGTTCAAGACGCTCAGAAACGCCGTTACGCTGCGCATTGTCTCGGCTGGCCTGAATCGCCTGCGGGTCGATATCAATCCCGATGGCGCGTGCGGCACCCAGTTTCAGAGCGGCAATCGCCAGAATGCCGGAACCGCAGCCGAAATCGATGATGGTTTTCCCTTCCAGATCCAGTCCGTCGAGCCATTGCAGGCACAGCGCGGTCGTTGGGTGGGTACCGGTGCCAAACGCCAGACCGGGATCGAGCATGACGTTGACGGCGGTTGGGTCAGGAATGTCACGCCAGCTTGGGCAAATCCACAGACGTTTACCGAACTGCATCGGGTGGAAGTTATCCATCCATTCGCGTTCCCAGTCTTTGTCTTCCAGCTGTTCGATTTTGTGTTTAAAACCAACGCCTAGCAGCGGCTCTTGCTCCAGTATGGCGATAACGTCGTTCATGTCGGTTTCAGCATCGTACAGCGCAATCGCGTCGGTATCGCCCCACAGGCGGGTTTCGCCCGGCAGCGGTTCGAACACCGGGGTATCGTGGGTATCCTGAAACGTAACGGATACCGCACCGCTTTCTATCATGGCGTCACCCAGTTGTTCAGCAACATTTCCTGAGGTGTTTATTTTCAGTTGAATCCACGGCATAGCAGTCTCTATTACATTTAAAGTGAAGATGAAGCGGCAACTGGCGCTGGTGGATTATGACCAAAGCGGTTGCCAATAATAAACGCCATCAGGCTGAGTAACAGCGATGGCACAATCGGGTGATATCCGGCCAGTTGAAGATTGAAGCTGGCCAGTAAGGTATAGCAAATCGCCCCGCTGAACATAGCGCTAAGCGCACCTGCGGCATTCGCGCGTTCCCAGTACAGGCCCAGCACCAGCGGCCACAGGAACACAGCCTCCAGTCCGCCAAACGCCAGCAGGTTCAGCCAGATGATCATATCTGGCGGCCGTAAGGAAGCCAGTAGCACCAGCAGACCCAACAGTAGTGTGGTCATGCTGGACAGGATCTTGATGCGACGTTCGTTATGGATCTGCTGTGGACGTACGCTGAGATAGAGATCCTTGATGATCGTCGCGGAAGCCTGAAGCAGATGCGCATTAATGTTGGACATGATAGCGGCCATTGGCGCAGCGAGAAAGATCCCGGCGGCCAGTGGCGGTAGTACGGTGACCATCAGTGCCGGTAACACCTGATCGGGAATCGTCAGATTTGGCATCACGGCGCGGCCCAGCGCCCCAGCCAGATGCATGCCGAGCATCAGAATGCCAATGACGATGGTACCGATAATAATCCCGCGGTGTAGCGCTTTGCTGTCGCGATAAGAGATACAGCGAACGGCGGTGTTCGGCAGGCCAATAACACCGAAGCAGACCAGCACCCAGAATGAAGCCATAAACGGCATCGACAGAATACCGCCGCTGCCCTGCGGCGAGACCAGCATTGGGTCGATCTGTTGCAGTTTATCCACCGCGCTGTGTAAACCGCCAGCGGCATAGATTACGCCGACTAGCAGGATGACGGTGCCGATCAACATCACGATGCCCTGCATCGCATCATTCAGCACGCTGGCACGGAAACCGCCAAACGTGGTGTACAGCGCAATAGTAACGCCGAAAATCAGAAGGCCGATGTCGTAAGGGATGTTCGCTGCGGTTTCCAGCAGGCGTGCGCCGCCGATGAACTGGACAGCCATGGCACCGATAAACGCGACCAGCAGGCTGATGCTGGCGAACCACACCAACAGCGGGCTGTTATAGCGGGCGTATAGCATGTCATTCAGCGTGATGGCGTTGTAGCGCCGCGCCAGAATGGCGAATTTTTTCCCCAGAATGCCCAACGACAGCAGCATGGTAGGAAGCTGGATCATTGAAAGCAGTACCCAGCCCAGCCCGTATTTGTAGGCGGCACCCGGTCCGCCGATAAATGAGCTGGCGCTGACGTAAGTGCCGATCAGCGTCATTGCTAGCACAAACCCGCCCATTGAGCGGCCGCCGAGGAAATACTCGTTAAGAAAATTACCCGCCTGACGGCGACGGTACGCATAGACCGACAGCCCGAAAACCAGCAGCAGATAGCCAATCAGCGGCAATAAAATTTCAATTTGCATCGTCACTCTCCAGTGAGATATCGCGGAAAATGACGCGAACCATCAGCCAGCACAGCAGCGTAAACACGAGCGGCAGCAGCAGGCAGGCCATCTCAAACCAATGTGGAAGGCCGGTTATCCCTTGTATGTTGTCTGGCAAATAGGCGGCAAGCGCCCAGGCCACTAAATAAACCAGCGTCAGGCCAAAAGCCCAGCGGGCTTCTCTGTGCGCCTGAGGAAAGCGTGTATCCATGTTCTTCTCCACCGTAAATGGGAGGATTAGCCCGTCATTTTAGGGCATGAGTATTGTTATGATCGTCGTGATGACGAAAGCGGGAATTTTACGGCATGTGGGCCAATTGACTAGTAAGAATTACGCCATTGGCGTAAAAGCCCGCTATGGGGTACTCATCGTTTGGTGAAAAAACGGCTTTACCATTGGGGAATAAAAAGAGGGGGTTAGTGTGTCACTTTGCCGCTCTATTTCGGTCTGGTGAGCAACAGAGCAAGACGGAAATAAAATTTATCTCGCCACAAAATAATACTAAATGAGTATTTTTGCTTATTGATCTTGAGGTAATTAGCGAATGATGGACGTCACATCGCATAATTTTCTCAGGAGAAGGTTTACTATAGGGCTATTATTTATCACCTGCTATTCCTGAGCAGAATATTAGCGGTGCGCAAGGGAACATAATAATAACGCTAGCGTTATTGGCGCTGTTGTAGGTCGTGTTGCCGATGTTTTAGTGCTCAATATCTCAGTGTCTATGTTAAAGATGAACCAAAGGAGTCGTTATGTCAGTTTCAGCAAGAAATCAGCTTTCGGGTGTTGTGTCTTCCATTGTTGAGGGGGCGGTAAACAATGAAGTCGCATTGACTCTGGAAAGTGGAGATAAGTTAACGACGGTGATTACACGAGCCAGCTGTCAATCTATGGACCTAGCCGTTGGCAAGCCGGCGATTGCTCTGGTGAAAGCCCCCTGGGTTATTCTGGCATCCGCCGAATGTGGTTTGAATTTTTCTGCCCGCAATCAGTTTCACGGTAAGGTGAGTTCCGTTACGAAAGGCGCCGTCAACTCGACGGTACAACTGGTGACTGCGGGTGGATTGACGCTGACCTCAACCGTGACCAATGAGAGTCTGGAAGAGATGAACATTGATGTGGGCAACGAATTAATCGCGCTGGTTAAAGCGTCCAGTATTATTCTGGCTACCCGGAAATAATTGTCGGTTTCTGTCGCGAAATATAACGATCACTGCCGATAAACGACGGATATATACGGGTTTATCGGCCTATTTTTACCGCAGAATATTTTTTCCTTCGATGTGTCCCCGCGTAAAACGTATCTTATTTTTCGGGTTCAAATGACCACATCAGGTATCGCTGGAAATGTGATTGGGATGATTAATCCTCAATGGGATTATTTAAGAGATAGACATCGGCATAAATAACAAAGGCCAGCGTAAGCTGGCCTTTTGACTCGATTGCGAAGTGTTTACTGCAAGCCGAGTTTCTTCTCCAGATAGTGGATGTTCGTGCCACCTCTCTGGAAGTTTTCGTCGCTCATGATCTTCATCTGAAGTTCGATGTTGGTTTTAATACCATCGATAATCAGTTCAGCCAGCGCGTTCTTCATACGCGAAATCGCGATTTCGCGCGTTTCGCCGTAGGTGATCAGCTTGCCGATCATGGAATCGTAATACGGCGGTACGGTATAACCGGCGTAAATATGCGATTCCCAACGGACACCAAAGCCGCCCGGCGCGTGGAAACGCGTGATTTTACCCGGGCTTGGCAGGAACGTGTTCGGATCTTCCGCGTTGATACGGCATTCTACCGCATGGCCGCGAACCTTGACGTCTTTCTGCTTGATGGACAATGGCAGACCGGCAGCGATGCGCAACTGCTCTTTGATCAGATCCACGCCGGTAATCATTTCGGTGACCGGATGCTCTACCTGAATACGGGTGTTCATTTCAATGAAGTAGAACTCACCGTTTTCGTACAGGAACTCGAACGTACCCGCACCGCGATAGTTGATATCGATACAGGCTTTGGCGCAGCGATCGCCGATATTGCGACGCAGTTCGTCCGTAATGCCCGGTGCTGGTGCTTCTTCCACCACTTTCTGGTGGCGACGCTGCATGGAACAGTCACGCTCGGCCAGATAGACAGCGTGACCCTGACCATCGGCCAGAATCTGAATTTCCACGTGACGTGGGTTTTCCAGATATTTTTCCATGTAGACCATGTCGTTGTTGAAAGCCGCTTTGGCTTCCGCACGGGTCATGTTGATGGATTGTTCCAGCTCTTTGTCGCTGCGCACGACGCGCATACCACGACCACCGCCGCCGCCAGAGGCTTTGATGATGACCGGATAGCCAATGCGTTTTGCATGAACACGGTTAGCATCCATGTCGTCGGTCAGAGGGCCATCAGAACCTGGTACGGTTGGGACACCCGCTTTTTTCATGGCGGTGATGGCAGACACTTTGTCGCCCATCAGGCGAATGGTTTCTGCGCGCGGGCCGATGAAGATAAAGCCAGAGCGTTCAACCTGCTCGGCAAAATCCGCGTTTTCGGACAGGAAACCGTAGCCAGGGTGAATCGCGACGGCCCCGGTGATTTCCGCAGCGGAAATAATCGCAGGGATGTTCAGATAGCTTTTTGTTGACGGTGCTGGACCGATACACACGGTTTCGTCCGCCAGCAATACGTGTTTTAAATCGCGATCCGCACTGGAGTGAACGGCGACAGTTTTGATGCCCAGTTCTTTACAGGCACGCAAAATACGCAGCGCAATCTCTCCGCGGTTAGCGATAACGATTTTATCTAGCATGATAAGCCTCGTTATTCGATGACAACCAGTGGCTCGTCAAATTCAACCGGCTGACCGCTTTCAAGCAGAATGGCTTTCACCACGCCCGCTTTGTCGGCTTCGATCTGGTTCATCATTTTCATGGCTTCGACGATGCACAGGGTATCGCCAACATTGACTTGCTGACCCACTTCCACGAACGCTTTCGCGTCTGGGCTTGGGGTGCGATAGAAGGTTCCAACCATTGGAGAACGAACGATGTGTCCACTGATGGCAGCCGGTGCGGCGGCAGCTTCCACTGGCGCTGGTGCAACGGCGGCGGCCAGAGCAGGCTGTGGCTGCATCATTGGGGTCGCGTAGGCCTGTTGCATCATCGGGTAGTTAACTGCTGCTGGGGCACGACTGATACGTACTGATTCTTCACCTTCAGAAATTTCCAGTTCGGCGATGCCGGACTCTTCAACCAGTTCGATCAGTTTTTTGATTTTACGAATATCCATGGATGTGGTTCCGTACTCTTTTGTTTAATTGGAAGTTGACAGGCGTTTGACCGCCGTCTGTAAAGCATACTGATAACCATCTGCCCCCAGGCCACATATCACGCCTACCGCAACATCAGAAAGGTAGGAATGATGACGAAAAGGCTCACGTGCATGCACGTTGGACAGATGAATTTCGATAAACGGAATCGAGACCGCCAGCAGGGCATCACGCAGCGCAACGCTGGTGTGTGTGAATGCCGCCGGGTTAATCAGAATGAAGTCTGTGTTTCCTCTGGCCTGATGGATGGTATCGATCAGAACATGTTCCGCGTTGGATTGCAGATGGGAAAACTTCACGTTCAATGCCTGCGCCTGTGTTTCCAGTTCGCTGACAATGTCTGCTAGCGTCGTCTTACCGTATTTGTCGGGCTCTCGGGTTCCTAGCAGATTCAGGTTTGGACCGTTCAAGAGCAAAATGTGAAACTTTTCTGCCATTGTGCTGCTATCTCCCGCGATTGACCAAGATTGCCAAAACCGTGTCGCACAAAATAGCGCGAAGCTATTCGTTTGTCACCTTTCGTGATGCAAATTGTCCACCCGAGAAATTAAAGTCGTGCATTATAACTATATCGTGGCAATTCGCAGCTAAATACTGGTCTTATCTGCGGAGATATTCCTACACCAGGGCGTGAAACGGCGTCAGCTTTACGGCAGCCCACAGTCGGGTTTTCCTGTGCTAGCGCGGCGTTTAGCGCCACCACTGGCGAAATTTCTTATAACGGAGCAGCAGCAATATCAGTGCCGCCAGCGCATACAAAATGGGCTGTGGAGACAGCGTTTTAACTGACCAAAGATAGTGGATAGGCGCAAGAATGGCGACTAAATAGACAAAATTATGCAGTTTTTGCCATTGCGATCCCAACTTGCGCATCATCATCTGTGGCGAGGTCACTGCCAGCGCCAGCAAAATCAGCCAGCTTATGACACCTAGCGTCAAATAAGGACGGGATATCAGCTCCTTACCCAACAGCGCCAGATGATCCAGACCCAACTCCAACAGCGCATAGCTCACCAGATGTAACGTCGCCCAGAAAAAGCACCACAGCCCGAGGAGCCGACGACAGCGAATAAGCAGCGGCTGCTTGCCATAGCGCGCCAGTGGCGTGACCAACAGCGTCGCCAGCAGCAATTTCAGCGCCATTCTGCCGGTAAAGTGCTGGATATCCTTGGCCGGATCGGCGCTGAACCACCCTTGGTCAACCGACAATATCAGCCACAGCAGCGGCAGAAAACCAGCCAGATGGAGTAGCACTTTTAACCGGGTAATGTGTTGTAGCGTCAGTCTCATGCTGATGTGAATTCCTATCCTGACAAGGTGTTATTGGCTAGACGTCTTGTGTTATTAGCTAGGCGTTTTGTTTTATTCGCTAAAAGTTGTCGCGCAGATTCAAGCCGCGATACAGCGAAGCGACCTGTTCCGCATAGCCGTTGAACAACAGCGTGGGTTGACGCTCAACGTTAAGCAGGCCGCCTGAACCGATGACGCGTTCTGTTGCCTGCGACCAGCGCGGGTGATCCACATGGGGGTTAACGTTGGCGTAGAAGCCATATTCGTCTGGAGCCGCCAGGTTCCACGTGCAGGGTGGTTTCTCACGCGTGAATCGGATATGTACGATGGATTTGATGTTTTTGAAGCCGTATTTCCACGGCGTGACTAACCGGATGGGAGCACCATTCTGCGGCGGCAACGTTTTGCCGTAAACACCGACGGCCAGCAGCGCCAACGGGTTCATGGCTTCATCCAGCCGTAGCCCTTCTACATAGGGATAATCTAACCCGCCGCCCATGAAGCGATCTTTTTGTCCCGGCATCTGTTCCGGGTCGTAAAGCGTCTGAAACGCCACGTAGCGTGCGTTGCTGGTGGGTTCGGCGAATTTAATCAGTTTGGCCAGCTCAAAACCGACCCACGGAATCACCATCGACCACGCCTCAACGCAGCGAAAACGATAGATTCGCTCTTCCAACGGAAAGCGTTTGAGTAAATCGTCGATATCCAGCGTGAGGGGTTTGGCGACATCGCCGTCTATCTTGACGGTCCAGCCTTCGGTTTTTAACCCGCCAGCATTGGCTGCAGGATCGGCTTTATCGAGCCCGAACTCATAGAAGTTGTTATACCCCGTGACCTTATCTTCCGGCGTGAGCGGTAAATCGAGTTTCCAGTCTGCAGGTTGGCTAAACGTGAGCGGTTTACCCGGCGGCGCTTTGGGTTTATCAGCACCTTTAAACCAGGCCAGCAGGTCAGCCTGTGCAGAAAACGGCAGCGCGAGCGCCGCAGCGGAAATGCCCAGCGCTTTTAGTACGCGTCGGCGCTGATAGAAGAGGGATTCCGGGGTAACGTCGGCTTCCGTGGGTTTGCGATGTTTGTGCATGTGAACTCCCGCCAGTCATTATTATTGTTGACGCAAAGTGGCGTTTTTACTGTTTACCGTTCACTTAGTTATAGATGACTTGCGGTAAAAACCGCGACAGGAGAGATGAAATACTTTTTTGCAGGGTGTAACAGCCACCCGCGGCGCAGGTGGCTGGATCAACGAAAGGTGTTAGCTGATTTTCACCAGCGTGCGGCCAGTGACTTTATTTTCCAGCAGCGCAGCGGCAGTGGCAGGGACGTCTTCCAGCCCGATTTCCTGCGTGACTTGCTGGTAAAACGACTCTGGCAGGATGGTAGCCAGACGCTCCCATGCCTGCTGACGGCAAGCCAGCGGTGCCATAACGGAATCCACACCTTGCAGGCGAACATTACGTAAAATAAAAGGCATCACGGTAGTCGGCAGCGCAATGCCGCCAGCCAGACCACACGCCGCGACCGTCGCGTTGTAATCCATCTGCGCCAGCAGCGTCGCCAGTACGTTATCACCGACGGTATCCACCGCGCCGGCCCAGCGTTGTTTCTCCAGTGGGCGAGGGCTTCCGCTGAATTCGCTGCGATCCAGCACCTGTTTGGCACCCAGTTTCTTCAGGTAATCGGTGTTGTCAGCACGGCCGCTGACGGCGGTTACCTGATAGCCTAGCTCTGCAAGCAGGGCGACCGCAGTACTGCCTACGCCGCCGCTGGCACCAGTCACGATAATGTCGCCGCTTTCTGGCGTGATGCCGCCGTCCTCCAGCGCCATGACGCACAGCATCGCGGTGAAGCCCGCGGTACCCAGAATCATGGCCTTACGTGCATCCAGCGAAGCGGGCAGGGGAACCAGCCAATCGCTCTTTACGCGAGCCTGTTGCGCCAATCCGCCCCAGTGGTTTTCACCCACGCCCCAACCGGTCAGGATGACGGGCTGGCCGACGGTAAACCGATCGCTGTCGCTGTGGCGTACGGTGCCTGCAAAGTCGATCCCAGGAACCATCGGGAAGTTACGAATAATCTTGCCTTTGCCGGTAATGGCAAGCGCATCTTTATAGTTAATGCCGGACCAGTTGATATCGACAGTTACATCCCCGGTGGGAAGCTGCTCCGCGTCAATCTCGCGAATCTGAGCGTGGGTCAGTCCGTCTGACTGTTCAAGAACTAAAGCCTGCATGGGCTATCTCCTGTAGCAGGATGAAAATGGGGAAGTCATTAACGACTATATACCCGTCATACTTCAAGCTGCATGTGCATTGGCATCGCTTAGTTACCCAAATCACTTACTTGAGTAAGCTCATTGGGGTGCCCTCGCTTGCCGCCTTCCTGCAACTCGGATTATTTAGGGTATAGTTATTACAGGTACTATTTGTTAATAAAGTACTGTTTGTTAATGAAGGTACTATGTTGCTGACCTATGCGAACTGATAAAAAACAACAAACTCGCAGAAATGACACTTATTTGGAATAGGACGCAGGGATGGGATTTACGACCAGATTTTCGATACTTGTGGTATTGCTGACGGTTCTCGCCATTTTTCTTATGCTTTTCAGTAGCATATTTAGCCTCTGTTATTACAGCCAGCTGCGAACTGAGCAGCAGTTGCGTGAGGTTACGGCCAGTATCGATCAGGCGTTATTAGTGCAATCGCCTGAGAATATCCAATATTGGCTGCCGAGCATGATGAAAACGGCAGGCATTGTTGTGCTGGATATTCAGGATAACGATTCGACCCTCTATTCAATACAGCTCCCTGAGGCCGGCTGGGAACGCACGCACCTCTATCATGAGGTCGAATTTCCACTGATGCACCACCTGAACATGACGATAGCCATACGGTATGTCGATCCGCTGATTGGCTTACCGCGCTTTGTGGTGTCGATGCTATCGGTGCTGTTGGCTGCGGGTCTGATGCTTTTGATGCTGTACTTCTCCATCCGCTGGCTGCGCCGTCAGGCTGCGGGACAGGAAGAATTGGAAGAACGCGCGCAGCGTATTCTCAAGGGCGAACGTGAATCGGTTATGCAGGGGTCGGTACGTGAATGGCCGGTCAACACCAGCGGGGCGCTCGATCAACTGCTGTCTGATTTAGTGGAGGCGCGGGAGGAGCGCGGGCGAGTTGATACCTTAATTCGCGCGTTCGCCGCACAGGATGCCGAAACCGGGCTGAGTAATCGTCTGTTTTTTGATAACCAACTGACCACGCAGTTGGAGGATGGCGAAGAAGTGGGGACGCACGGCGTCGTCATGATGATCCGCGTACCCGATTTTGAAACTTTGCAGGAAACGCACGGTTATAGCAGTGCGCTTCAGGAATACCGTTTCACGCTGGTCAATCTGCTGTCGACGTTTGTCATGCGCTATCCCTCCGCGCTGCTGGCGCGTTATTTCAGCAGCGATTTCACCGTATTACTCCCTCATAGCACGCTAAAAGAAGCCAATGCGATTGCCACGCAGCTGGTGAAGTCCATCGATATTCTCCCTGCCTGCCAGTTGATCGATCGGGAAGAAGTGCTCCACATTGGTATCTGTGCCTATCGCGGCGGGCAAAGCGCCGAGCAGGTGATGGAAAGTGTGGAAGACGCGACGCGAAATGCGGTGTTGCAGGGCGGTAACAGCTGGTGCGTGTTTGACAGACAAGTGCCAGAGAAGGGGCGCGGCAGCGTGAAATGGCGCACCTTGCTGGAACAGACGTTGGCGCGTGGCGGTCCGAGGCTGTATCAGAAACCCGCGGTCACCAAAGAGGGCGTGGTACATCATCGCGAAATGATGAGCCGGATCTACGATGGGGAACAGGAACTGCTCGCCGCGGAGTATATGCCGCTGGTTCAACAACTGGGGCTGGCAGCCAGCTATGATCGACAGCTTGTGGCGCGAATTATTGATTTGTCCGCGAACTGGCCGGGGGAAACACTGGCTTTGCCGGTAAGTGTGGACTCACTTTTGCAGAAGCCTTTCCTGCGTTGGCTGAAAGAAGTCTTACTACAATGTCCGAAAACGCAGCGGCAGCGCATTTTATTTGAACTTGCAGAGGCAGATGTTTGTCAATATATCGGCCGCCTGCGCCCGGTTCTCACTGTGATCCTGGGATTAGGCTGTCGTCTGGCGGTAACGCAGGCGGGTTTAACGCTGGTCAGTACGACATATATCAAGTCACTCCCCGTGGAGATCATCAAGCTTCATCCCGGTTTGGTGCGCAGTCTTGAACGTCGTCCGGAAAATCAGCTGTTTGTACAAAGCCTGACCGAAGCCTGTAAAGGCACGCAAACGCGAGTGTTTGCCGCTGGCGTGCGGACCAAAGAGGAGTGGCGAATGCTGTTGGGCAAGGGGGTCTATGGTGGGCAAGGGGATTTTTTTGCCGCATCAGTCCTTGTAACGGATGAGCTGAAAAAATATTCATCGCGGCATCGCGTTTAATATAAACGTCCTGTTCAAATTGACGTAGAATGAGGCGGTTGTTAAATCGGTTAGTGTGTGCTTACGATAGCGGCAATCCGATTAAATGTTAGATTTTATGTCCTGTGTTAGCGCAATTCTGTCGGGGAGACAGTGGTAAGATGCCTTGCCGCCTGAGGAGAAGGCATTTTGTGCCTTCTCTCTGACGCCGACGTGCGCAACGCAGACTCATTTTTCACCGAAGCAGAGCATTTTCGTGCCTTGTCGCTGCTTCGTGTGGTTGGTAAAGTAGGCGGATTTATTTTTCGCCCCCAGCTTGCAGGATTATCCTTTAGTTATGTTTAAGAAATTTCGTGGCATGTTTTCCAACGACTTGTCCATCGACCTGGGTACCGCCAATACCCTGATTTATGTTAAAGGGCAGGGCATCATACTGAATGAACCCTCTGTGGTTGCGATTCGTCAGGATCGTGCTGGTTCCCAAAAAAGCGTGGCGGCAGTAGGCCACGACGCTAAGCAGATGCTGGGCAGAACGCCTGGGAATATCGTGGCGATTCGCCCGATGAAAGACGGCGTTATTGCTGACTTCCAGGTCACGGAAAAAATGTTGCAGCACTTCATCAAACAAGTGCATAGCGACAGCTTTATGCGTCCGAGCCCACGCGTGCTGGTGTGTGTTCCGGTGGGAGCAACACAGGTTGAGCGTCGTGCGATTCGCGAATCTGCACTGGGTGCGGGTGCCCGTGAAGTGTTCCTGATCGAAGAGCCGATGGCGGCAGCGATCGGTGCTGGCATGCCGGTATCCGAAGCGACGGGCTCCATGGTCGTGGATATCGGTGGTGGTACCACGGAAGTGGCGGTGATCTCGCTGAACGGCGTGGTGTACTCCTCTTCTGTCCGTATTGGCGGTGACCGCTTTGATGAAGCGATCATCAACTACGTTCGTCGTAACTATGGTTCACTGATCGGTGAAGCAACGGCGGAACGTATCAAGCATGAAATCGGCTCCGCTTATCCGGGCGACGAAGTGCTTGAGATTGAAGTACGTGGCCGTAACCTTGCTGAAGGTGTGCCGCGTGGATTTACGCTGAATTCCAACGAAATTCTGGAAGCGCTGCAAGAGCCGTTGACGGGTATCGTCAGCGCGGTTATGGCGGCGTTGGAACAGTGCCCACCGGAACTGGCCTCTGATATTTCCGAGCGCGGTATGGTGTTAACTGGCGGTGGCGCACTGCTGCGTAACCTGGATCGCTTGCTGATGGAAGAGACTGGTATTCCGGTCGTGGTGGCTGAAGATCCACTGACCTGTGTTGCCCGTGGCGGCGGCAAGGCGCTGGAAATGATCGACATGCACGGTGGCGATTTGTTCAGCGAGGAGTAATCCTGTCTGGAAAAGGGGGGACCGGATGGATGAACGCCTGCGTTTTTCATCTCTCGTGGTTACCCCTTTTTTATTTGCCTGAGCGAATGAAATCCGCCCTACGGGGCTGCCGCTTTGTGACGTTAAAAATCGCCAGGAGCGATTTGAGGTTGCTGTCGAGGAATACGCAAATTTTATGAAGCCGCTTTTTAGCAGGGGACCTTCCCTGCAATTACGACTTTTTCTTGCTGTCGTTACCGCGATTGTCGTGATCGTTGCGGACAGTCGGCTCGGTTCGTTCGTCAAAATCAGAACGTACATGGATACCGCCGTCAGCCCATTTTATTTTCTGGCAAATGGGCCCCGTCAGGTTCTGGACAACATGTCCGCCTCACTGGCGACCCGTGAGCAATTAGGCCTTGAAAATACTGCGCTGCGTCAGGAGCTGTTGATGAAAAACAGCGACCTGTTGATGTTAGGTCAGCTCAAGCAGGAAAATGCGCGGTTACGTGAACTGCTCGGCTCGCCACTGCGTCAGGATGAGCAGAAGATGGTGACGCAGGTGATGTCTGCCGGAACCGACCCCTACAGCGATCAGGTAGTGATTGATAAAGGTCAGACGAACGGCGTGTATGAAGGGCAACCGGTCATCAGCGATAAAGGCGTGGTGGGTCAGGTTGTGGCGGTTGGGCAGTTTACCAGCCGGGTTTTGTTGATTTGTGATGTTTCCCACGCGCTGCCCATTCAGGTGCTGCGCAACGATATCCGCGTGATTGCTGCCGGTAATGGCTGCGCCGACGATCTGCAACTGGAGCATTTGCCTAATAATACCGATATTCGCGTCGGTGACGTGCTGGTCACATCGGGGCTGGGCGGACGTTTCCCTGAAGGGTATCCGGTCGCGGTTGTGTCATCGGTCAAAGCTGATACACAGCGCGCCTATACGATTATTCAGGCACGCCCGACGGCGGGGCTACAGCGCCTGCGCTATCTGTTGTTACTGTGGGGCGTGGAGAACAACTCCAATACCTCGTTGCCGCCAGCGGAGGTCCATCGGGTTGCCAATGAGCGACTGATGCAGATGATGCCGCAGGTGTTACCGTCGCCTGACGACATGGGGCCTCCGTTGCCTCCTGATACCGCTGCGCCCACCGCCGAGCCGCAGAGAGGCCGCCAATGAACCGTTATCGCAGGCATGGCAACTGGATTATCTGGCTTTCTTTTCTGATCGCCATGGTCTTGCAGATTATGCCGTGGCCGGATGAAATCTACATGTTTCGCCCCTCCTGGCTGACGCTATTCCTGATTTACTGGGTGATGGCATTGCCACATCGGGTGAATGTCGGCACAGGATTTATATTAGGTCTGATTATGGACCTGATTCTTGGGTCTACACTGGGAGTACGGGCGCTGGCGTTGAGCATTATTGCTTATCTGGTCGCCTTTAAATTCCAACTGTTCCGAAATATGGCGTTATGGCAGCAGGCATTAATCGTCATGCTATTGTCGCTGCTGATGGACCTCACGGTATTCTGGGCAGAATTTTTAGTTATTAATGTCTCTTTCCGACCAGAAACATTCTGGAATAGCGTCGTGGATGGCGTACTCTGGCCGTGGCTGTTCCTCCTGATGCGTAAAATTCGTCGTCAGTTTACTGTGCAATAAGGTGATTCATGACCCAGCTTTATCTGGCCTCCGCTTCTCCCCGCCGTCGTGAACTGCTCACGCAGCTCGATATTCCTTTTGCTGTACTGAACGTCGCGGTGGAAGAGCAGCGGTTACCGGAGGAAGCAGCGGAAGTCTATGTGCGGCGTCTGGCGCATGAAAAAGCGGCGGCGGGTGTCGCGGCTGCACCGCTCGATTTGCCGGTTCTGGGGGCGGACACCATCGTGGTGCTGAACGGCCAGGTGTTGGAAAAACCGCAAGATGAAGCCCACGCGGCAGAGATGTTGAGTCAACTGTCCGGGAAACCACATCAGGTGATGACGGCCGTCGCGCTGGCAGATAAAGACGATATATTGAGTTGTCTGGTGATCACCGACGTCGTCTTCCGCCCGCTCTCGCAGCAGGATATCGAACGGTATATCGCCAGCGGCGAGCCGATGGATAAAGCTGGGGCTTACGGTATTCAGGGCAAAGGTGGATGCTTTGTCCGGTCGCTTAACGGGAGCTATTACGCGGTGGTTGGGCTGCCGCTGGTAGAAACCCATGAGCTATTCAGTAATTTTGCTGCGTTGCGGAGTGCAAGAGGAAAACATGACTGCTGAGTTACTGGTAAACGTTACACCTTCAGAAACGCGCGTTGCCTATATCGACGGCGGTATTTTGCAGGAAATCCACATTGAGCGTGATGCGAAGCGCGGCATTGTCGGCAACATTTATAAAGGCCGCGTGAGCCGCGTTCTGCCGGGCATGCAGGCGGCGTTCGTGGATATCGGCCTGGATAAAGCGGCATTCCTGCACGCATCCGATATTATGCCGCACACCGAATGTGTTGCTGGTGACGAACAGAAGAATTTTCACGTCCGTGATATCGCCGAACTGGTGCGTCAGGGGCAGGATCTCATGGTGCAGGTGGTCAAAGATCCACTGGGAACCAAAGGTGCACGACTGACGACCGATATTACACTGCCATCGCGCTATCTGGTGTTTATGCCCGGCGCATCGCATGTTGGCGTGTCACAGCGGATTGAGAGCGAAGCGGAACGCGAGCGTTTAAAGAAAACGGTCGCCGAGTATTGTGACGATGACGGTGGTTTCATCATTCGTACCGCAGCGGAAGGGATCGGTGAAGAAGAGCTCTCGCAGGATGCGGCGTTCCTGAAGCGTCTGTGGGGCAAGGTGATGGAGCGCAAAAAGCGCAACCAGACCAAATGCAAGCTCTACGGTGAAGTTGCGCTCGCCCAGCGAATTTTGCGTGATTTCGCCGGTGCGGCGTTGGATCGCATTCGGATTGACTCCCGACTGACGTATGAAGCACTGCTGGAATTTACCTCCGAATATATCCCGGAGATGACCCGCAAACTCGAACACTATGCGGGTAAACAGCCTATTTTTGACCTGTTTGACGTAGAAAATGAGATCCAGCGTTCGCTGGACAGAAAGGTCGAACTGAAGTCCGGCGGCTATTTGATCATCGATCAGACTGAAGCGATGACGACCATCGACATCAACACGGGGGCGTTTGTCGGCCACCGCAATCTGGATGAGACCATTTTCAATACCAACACGGAAGCCACGCAGGCGATTGCGCGGCAGCTGCGCCTGCGTAACCTCGGCGGCATCATCATTATCGACTTCATCGATATGAATAACGACGATCACCGTCGGCGGGTACTGCATTCGCTGGAGCAGGCGCTCAGTAAAGATCGGGTCAAAACCAGTATTAACGGCTTCTCTCAACTAGGATTAGTGGAGATGACGCGTAAACGCACGCGTGAGAGTATCGAGCACGTGCTCTGCCATGAATGCCCGACCTGTCATGGCCGCGGCACCGTGAAGACGGTAGAAAGCGTCTGCTATGAAATCATGCGTGAAATCGTGCGTGTCCACCACGCTTATGACACCGATCGTTTCCTGGTTTATGCTTCACCGGCCGTTGGGGAAGCGCTGAAAAGTGAAGAGTCGCACGCGTTAGCTGAGGTCGAAATTTTCGTCGGCAAGCAGGTCAAAGTACAAATCGAACCCCTGTATAGCCAGGAGCAGTTTGACGTCGTCATGATGTAAATTCGTACGCTCGTCGTCGGCGACGAAAGAAGGAGATATTAGTGAGGCGACTGCCCGGAATTGTAGTCATCACGGGTGCCACTCTTGTCGTGATGGTTGCGCTGTTAGTTAGCGGCTTAAGACTGGTGCTGCCGCAGCTCGATCATTTCCGGCCACAGCTGGTGGCTTGGGCGCAGTCTGCGGCGGGTGTCCCGTTAGAAATCGGCTCGATGACGGGGCGCTGGGAGTCCTTTGGCCCCACGCTGGAAATTGAAAAGCTTCGCACGTCTCTGCCGGAATCAGACTGGCAGGTTGATCGCATTACGCTGGCATTGGATGTGTGGCAGTCACTGTTACACGGGCGCTGGCAGTTCCGCGATCTCACGTTTCACCAGTTAAAGCTCGATATTAATAGCCCTTTTACTGGGCAGCAGCAGGACAGCAAACTGATGGAATCAGGAAAGGTCAGCGACCTTTTCCTGCGCCAGTTTGACCACTTTGACCTGCGTGATAGCCACATTACCTTTCTTACCCCTTCCGGCTCCCGCGCGGAGCTAAGCATCCCACAGCTGACCTGGCTGAATTCCGACAAACGTCATCGTGCGGAAGGGTTGATCAGCTTGTCGAGTTTTAACGGCCAGCACGGCGTGGTGCAAATGCGCATGGACTTGCACGATGAGCAGGGGCTGCTCAGCAACGGCACCTTCTATCTGCAGGCTGATAACATCGATATGAAGCCTTGGCTCAGCCGCTGGATGAAAAATAATACCGGGTTGGAAAGCGCCGATTTTAGCCTGGCGGCCTGGCTGAACGTCCGTGATGGCGGCATCCACAGTGGAGACGTGTTCCTTAATCAGGGGACGGCCAACTGGGGTGACGGTCCTGATGCACATCGTCTGAATGTGGATGACATGACGCTACATGTTAGCCGTCAGGAAAATGGCTGGCAGGTGGATGTGCCTGAATTGAATCTGGCAACGGATGGCACTGCCTGGCCGAAAGGGCGGCTCTCAGCCCTCTGGCTGCCAAAAAATGAACACATGCTGGGGCCCGATCGGCAGGAAGAGCTGCGTGTTCGTGCCAGCAATCTGGAGCTGGAGCGGGTAAGCACGCTGTTGCCGCTGCTGTCCAGTACAACGCCAGCGTTGAAAGAACGTTGGGCAGAACTGCAACCGACGGGCACATTGAATACGGTTGCCGTCGATATCCCTCTGCAACAGCCGGAGAGAAGCCGCTTTCAGGCCAACTGGCAGGACGTGAGCTGGAAACAGTGGAAATTGCTGCCGGGAGTCGATCATTTTTCTGGTTCTGCCCGTGGCAGCGCCGAGCGTGGTCAGGTCAGCGTCGAATTAAAACAGAGCACGCTACCCTATGTTGATATGTTCCGCGCGCCGCTGGAAATCCAGCAGGCCAGCGGCACGATTGACTGGCGTAATGACACACAGGGTTTGGCGCTTTGGAGTCATGGGCTGGATGTGCAGGCGAAATCGCTATGGGCGAACGGTGATTTCCGTTACGAACAGCCAGTCAAACAGGAGCCGAAGCTGGATATTCTGGCGGGTATCCGCTTGACCGACGCGGCGGATGCCTGGCGTTATTATCCTGAACAGTTTATGGGCACTGAGCTGGTGGACTATCTGAGCGGCGCGCTGAAAGGCGGTCGTGTCGATAACGCGACGCTGATTTTTGCCGGTAATCCGCAGCACTTCCCGTATACGCACAACGAAGGCCAATTCGAAGTCTGGGTTCCGGTGAAAGAGGCGACCTTCGAGTTTCAGCCGGGCTGGCCTGCGCTGACGCCACTGGATATTAATCTGGATTTCGCCAACAACGGTCTATGGATGTTTGCGCCACAAACCTGGTTGGGCAAGGTGGAAGGCAAGAATATTAGCGCGGTCATTCCCGATTATGAAAAAGAGATGCTGCTCATTGATGGCGAGCTGGAAGGTCCGGGGCCTGAAGTGGGGAACTATTTTAATCAGACGCCGCTGAAATCCTCGTTGGGTACGGCGCTGGATGAGCTGAAAATTGGCGGGCCGGTGAAAGGCTCGCTGCATCTGGATATTCCGCTTGTCGGTGATGATGTTCACGCCAGTGGTGACATTGTGCTGAACAATAACAGCCTGTACATCAAACCGTTGAATACCACGATTAAGAATCTCACGGGTAAGTTCCGCTATGAAAACGGCAACTTACGCAGTGACACGCTTCAGGCGAATTGGATGAATCAGCCGATGGCGGTCAACTTTACAACAGAAGAACAAGCGAAGGCCTTTCTGGTGAATGTGGGCTTGCAGGGCGACTGGCAGCCTGCGCTCTTGCCCGGCTTGCCAGCATCGGCAAGCAAGGCGTTGTCCGGCACGGCAGGCTGGAAGAGTACGGTTGCCGTCAATCTCCCGCATACCGGCAAGACAACCTATGAGGTTGATGTTCAAGCTGATTTAAATAAAGTGAGTAGTCACTTACCTAACCCACTAAATAAACCGGCTGGTGAGAGCCTGCCGCTGGAGGTCAAAGCTAGCGGTGATCTGAATGGTTTCGCTATGCAGGGACGGCTGGGCAAGGATAACCGCTTCAATAGTCAATGGCTGCTGAAAGGCGACACCGTGACGCTGGCGCGGGCAAGCTGGCAGAATGCGGCAACGGCGGCGCCTGCATTACCCGATGATTCCTCGCTGGTGCTCGATCTTCCGTCGCTGGATGCGGAAAGTTGGCTGGGGCTCCTGCCATCACTGCGTGCCTCGGCATCGGCGGAAGGGAGAAAGGCACAGAGTTCCCTTCGTTTCCCAGAAGCGGTGACCTTGCGTACGCCTGAACTGCAACTGTTGGGGCAGCAGTGGCACGATCTGGAAATTACGCGCAAAAATACGCTTGCTGGCAGTGAAGTGAAGGCAAAGGGGCGTGAAATTGACGGAACGGTTGAGATACCCAATCGTGGTATGTGGCGCAGCGACATCAATTATCTCTACTACAATCCTCAGTGGAAAGGGAATGAAGCGACTAACCCGGTGGCGTTAGCAGAGAAAAAATCGCCGTTGAACGACCCGAGTATCAGCTTTGAAGACTGGCCGTCGCTGGCGGTTAATTGTCGCCAGTGCTGGATTATCGGGCAGAATATGGGGCGTATTCAGGGAACGCTGCTGCCAGAAAAGGAAAAGTTAACGCTGACGGACGGCATCATTGATACCGGTAAGGCTCGTCTGACGGTAAACGGCACCTGGCAGGAAAATGCCGAAGGCGTACGGACCGCGCTAAAAGGCCGCCTGACCGGGGATAGTCTGGAGCAGAATGCTAACTGGTTCGGCGTTGATTCACCGCTGAAGGCCGGTTCTTTCGATGTGGATTACGATTTGTACTGGCGCGGAACGCCTTGGGCACCGGATATTGCCAGCCTGAGCGGAATATTGCACACGCGCATTGGTAAAGGTGAAATTGCCGAAGTGGGTGCGGGTCAGGCGGGTCAACTGCTGCGTTTATTGAGCTTCGATGCGCTGATGCGTAAGCTGCGGTTTGATTTTAGTGATACGTTTGGCCGTGGATTTTACTTCGACTCGATTCGCAGCACCGCATGGATTAAAGACGGCGTGTTGCATACTGATGATATGCTGATCGACGGTCTGGAGGCGGATATCGCGATGAAAGGCGATCTCGACCTCGCTAAGCGACAGGTCAATATGGAAGCGGTTATCGCCCCGGAAATTTCTGCGACGGTGGGCGTGGCGACCGCATTTGCCGTCAATCCGGTTATAGGGGCCGCGGTGTTTGCTGCCAGTAAAGTGCTGGCACCGCTATGGAACAAGATTTCGCTGATTCGCTACCAGATTTCCGGTAGCCTCGATCAGCCAAAGATTCAGGAAGTGCTGCGTGAGCCGAACAAGAAGAAAGGCGAATAATGCCGTTAGGGCAGCGCAGTGTACTCAGCCGATTATCTGATAAAGAGTGAAAAACTATGAGCCTTTCGTTTGTCAGTGAGCAGTTACTCACCGCCAATAAATTGAATCTTGACGATCTCGCCGCTGTGCTGGGGTCGCTTAATGAGCGTCGTCTGGACTATGCCGATCTCTATTTCCAGTCCAGCTACCATGAATCCTGGGTACTGGAAGATCGCATCATTAAAGACGGTTCTTACAATATCGATCAGGGCGTGGGTATCCGTGCGATTGACGGTGAAAAGACCGGGTTTGCTTATGCCGATCAGATCACGCTGAACGCATTGCATCAGAGTGCACAGGCAGCACGCAGCATTGTGCGGGAACAGGGGACAGGCACGGCGCGCACGCTGGGTGAAGTGTCGCATCGGGCGCTCTATCCAACGTTGAATCCACTGGATAGCCTGACGCGTGAGGACAAAATTGCGCTGTTGCAACGTGCAGATACGGTCGCGCGTGCCGCAGATGCACGCGTGCAGGAAGTGTCAGCCAGTCTGACTGGTGTCTATGAGTTGGTGCTGGTAGCGGCAACAGACGGTACGCTGGCGGCGGATGTGCGTCCGCTGGTTCGCCTGTCGATCAGCGTGCTGGTCGAAGCTGAAGGCAAGCGTGAGCGCGGTTCCAGCGGTGGCGGCATGCGTGGCGGCTATGACTATTTCTGGGAAGTGGCGGACGGTGAAGCGCGCGTTGATGCGTGGGCGAAAGAAGCCGTGCGTATGGCGCTAGTTAACCTGTCGGCGGTGGCTGCACCTGCAGGGCCAATGCCGGTGGTGTTGGGCGCAGGCTGGCCGGGCGTGTTGCTGCATGAAGCGGTGGGTCACGGTCTGGAAGGCGATTTTAACCGTCGCGGCACGTCAGTATTCAGCGGACAGATGGGGAAACTCGTTGCGTCAGAGCTGTGCACGGTGGTGGATGATGGTACGTTGAGCGGACGCCGTGGCTCCCTCTCAATGGACGATGAGGGCGTTCCAGGGCAGTACAACGTCCTGATCGAAAACGGTATTCTGAAAGGCTACATGCAAGACAAGCTGAATGCTCGTCTGATGGGTGTTGCGCCGACGGGCAACGGTCGCCGCGAGTCTTATGCCCATCTGCCGATGCCGCGTATGACGAACACCTACATGCTGGCCGGGAAATCCACGCCGGAAGAGATTATCTCTAGCGTCGAATACGGCCTGTATGCGCCAAACTTTGGCGGCGGTCAGGTCGATATCACTTCTGGCAAGTTCGTCTTCTCGACGTCCGAAGCGTACCTGATCGAAAAAGGTCGTATCACCACGCCAGTCAAAGGTGCCACGCTGATTGGCTCCGGTATCGAAGCGATGCAGCAGATTTCAATGGTCGGCAACGATCTGGCGCTGGATAAAGGCGTCGGCGTGTGCGGTAAAGAAGGGCAAAGCCTGCCTGTCGGCGTTGGCCAACCTACGTTGAAGTTGGAAAGCCTGACCGTCGGCGGCACGGCGTAATTTGCTCTGAATCCTGAGTTCCTTTAAGACCGCGCTTTATTAGCGCGGTTTTTTTCAGGGGTTGCTATGTAACGGAACACACAATCAGGAAACCGCTGCAATAATCGATTTGAGCTGCCTGATGTGTATTTCATCTCGCTGTACCAAGACATCTTCCTTAATCTTGAGAACAATGCCTTTTAATAGGTCTGTTGTACTGGAGATGTTTGTCGTGGTTTTTAGTACGTCAATGTCTGTCGCGACATGCCTTCCTTTAAGAGAAAGACGTTTCTCGGATTTTCCTTTTGCCAAATCACTTTGCAGAAAACGCGGGATATCTTGTGCCGCTGCGCGATCGGCTGCCAGCGTGTGAAGATAGTATTTCATCAGCGTGGGAATAAAATCGGGTTCCCCACCTAATTCGCAGCTTGCCAGATTTAAGATATCTATCATGTGCGCAGGGACTCTGCTTTCTAGCGCCTTACGCTGTACATCCCGCGCTTTCTTAATCATGGGCGTAGATTGATGGGGGATGATGGCAACATTCCCGCAGCGATTGCAAACGCCAACCAAAACCTGTCTCACCACGCCGCTGTTATCGCTGAATGGGACGTCTCTAAGCTGAAACGTCGCAGTTTCAAGTGACTGGCATGTGTTACAGAGAGCGGACTGTGTATCGCCGACTTTGAAAATTTTCATGTCATCGCCTCAATGGTGGACGCTAATAAAGACACAATTTGGCTCGGCAAAATACCATTTGATATACCACGATATTCCCCGATGGCGGCAACGGATGATATGAACATCAATATGCGCTGCAAAATGATGGGGTGAAGAAGAGTAGAATGTACCCGAAGATTGATAAATAATATCAATGAGTTCTGTTATTGATGCTTGCCCGGTTGCCAGCAAATTCTTCGTACTGATATTTCCTCTGGCTTCATGCAACACAGTACCCGATTGCAAACAGACGATAAGCTGCTTTTTGGCATCCTTGAACCCCATCCCTTCACCTATATTGTACGAATTTATTCGTACCTTATCCATGTGATTTTACTTTCCTGAACGAAGGAAAGAGATATAACGTACGGATGGCGGGATGGGGATGTGTTTTGTATGAAAGAGGAAGGCGTCTCGCATTTTCCTCTTTGCAAATCCTACTTTTTTTCCTTGCCATGATCCTGTCGGTAACCCTGATATGTCAGGGCGACATTTTTGAAGTATTCCGTCATGTAGTTAATACAGACCTGTACTTTTAGCGGCAGGTTGTCTTTGCGGGTGTAGAGCGCATAGACCGGACGCGGGTCGGAGTGGTAGCGGTTAAATAAGATCTCAATTTCGCCGCGATTGATTTCGTCCACGACCCACATAAGTGGAACGTAGGCGATGCCCGCACCGGCCTTGAGCCAGCGTACCAGCGTTTGCGGATCGTTAGTGACAAAGCGCCCTTGTGGTGTGACGCGGGTTGAAATGCCTTCCGGGGCGATCAGCTCAAATTCGCTGTCAGGGCGTACGCTGTATTCCAGCCAGGAAAAATTCACCATATCTGCTGGTTTATCCGGCGTGCCGTGCTGTGCCAGATAGCTTTTGGCGGCACAGATCACCATCGGCATCGAGCCTAATCGTTTTGAGAACAGGCTGGAATCCTGCAATGCGCCGACGCGGATAACGATATCCAGCCCGTCGGCAATCAGGTCGGGAGCGGGGATTCCTGTGACCAGATTAACGGACAAGCCGGGATATTCCTTCAGCATCGCGGCAGTCATGGTGGACAACACATTCTGCGCCATCGTAGAAGAACTGCCGATGCGTAGTGTGCCGATCGGCGTATTGTTGAAAGCGTAGAGCTGCTCATGGACCTCATGCGCCTCATGCAGCATGCGGCGACATCCGTGATAGTAAATTTTCCCCGCTTCCGTCAGCCCAATGCTGCGCGTACTGCGGTTCAGCAGCTTAATCTGTAGTTCATCTTCAAGCTTGGTGACGGTCTGGCTGACGGCGGATACGCTCATCTGTAACTGGCGGGCGGCCGCGGTAAAAGAACCAAATTCCACCACGCGGGCAAACACCGACATACTCTTTAGTCTTTCCATTATTCACTCTGGCTTAAAAGTGATTTAGATCACACTATGTAGATAAGGTGATAATAAGCATCCATAATATAGCCTATCCGGTGATGCCGGGTGGAGCATTGTCCGCCATCGCTCAAGTGGCAGCGTTACTTACAGGTGAACGCGAACAGATATCGTCTTTGCGGCTATACATGATTATTCACCGCTCAAGGCTACCCAATGATTGTGTTTATTTACCCAATGTAGATCGTACGCTGATTTCCCATCGCTAGTCAGCCCCTGCTGGCATCGCTATTCATCAGTTTAACGCTATCTCATTCGCTGGCAGCCAGCCTGCGGGATGAAGCGCTTTTGTCTATGCTGAACGTCAGTATCAGACAACATAATTTACCATCCGGTAGCGAACCTGCGAGCTATCGCTACCTAATAGAAAAAAAGGAAAAGAGGATGAGTTCACTCCCGGTTATGGTGCTGTTCGGGCTGTCATTCCCCCCCGTATTTTTTGTCCTGCTGGTGTCATTGACTCTGTTTTTTGTCGTGAACCGCCTGCTGCAACCGACGGGTATCTATGACTTCGTCTGGCATCCGGCGCTGTTTAACAGTGCGCTGTTCTGCTGTTTGTTCTATTTACTCTTCCGTTACGGTCTGTGAGGCGTCTGTGAAAGCTTTCTTTTTAACCTTACTTAGACAGCAGGCCGTGCTGATCAAAAAAATGAGCCGCGTAGCGATTACGCTGGTGATTGTGCTGTGCGCGATTGTCGCCATTTTCCGCGTCTGGGCGTTTTATACCGAATCGCCCTGGACGCGCGATGCCAAATTTACGGCGGATGTTGTCGCGATTGCACCGGATGTCAGTGGGTTGTTGAGCGATGTTCGCGTCACGGACAATCAACTGGTGAACAAAGGGGATGTGCTGTTTGTTATCGATCAGCCGCGCTACCATCAGGCTGTCGCGCAGGCGGAAGCGGATGTCGCCTACTATCAGGCACTGGTAACGGAAAAACGTCGGGAATCAGGGCGTCGGGCGCGACTGGGCATCAGTGCGATGTCGCAGGAAAATATCGATCAGTCCAGTAATGCCCTGGAAACCGCCACGCATCAGCTTGCTAAAGCGCAGGCGGTATTGTCACTGGCGCAACTGGAGCTGGAACGCACCGTGGTACGCGCCCCTGCTGACGGTTGGGTGACCAACCTGCATGTGCAGAGCGGTGAGTTCATCGAACGCGGCAATACGGCGGTAGCGCTTGTGAAGAAGGATTCGTTCTACCTGCTGGCGTACATGGAAGAAACCAAGCTTGAAGGGGTTCGCCGCGGCTATCGTGCAGAAATCACGCCGTTGGGCAGCGAAAAGATATTTTACGGTACGGTGGATAGCGTAGCGGCTGGCGTGAATAACAGCAGCAGCAGCGCGAACAATAAAGGCCTCGCTAACGTGGATTCTAATCTGGAGTGGGTACGTCTGGCGCAGCGTGTGCCGGTAAAAATTCGCCTCGATCGCCAAATGGGCGACCTCTATCCAGCTGGCACGACGGCAACGGTAGTGATCACGGGTGAGCAGGTCAACAATGACAAAAAACCGTCGCCGCTTATTCGTCTCCTGTATCGCCTGCGTGAGTTTGGTTAAGTGAGGCGATGATGAAAACTCCGTCGTTGACAGGCCCCGTGTTCTTTACGACACCGAAGTTTGCGCGCTTGCGTTTTGCTTTCAAACTGAGCTTTGCGATCGTGCTGTCCCTATTTCTGGGGTTCCATCTCCAGTTGGAAACCCCGCGCTGGTCGGTGCTGACGGCGGCGATTGTCGCTGCTGGCCCGGCATTTGCCGCAGGCGGTGAGCCGTTTTCCGGCGCGATTCGCCATCGTGGCATGCTGCGTGTCGTCGGCACGTTTATCGGCTGTATCGGCGCACTTATCATCATTATTGCCACCGTTCGCGCACCAGTTGTGATGCTGATGCTGTGCTGTATTTGGGCTGGCCTCTGCACCTGGGTTTCCTCACTGGTTAAGGTTGAAAATGCCTATGTGTTCGGGCTGGCAGGCTATACCACGCTGATTATTATTGTATCGACGCAGGGAACGCCGCTGCTGACGCCGCAGTTTGCCGTGGAGCGCTGTAGCGAGATTGTATTGGGTATCGTCTGCGCCATTCTGGCGGATTTACTGTTCTCGCCGCGTTCGATCAAGCAGGACGTTGACCGCAGCATGGGTGAGCTTCTGGTGGATCAATATCGGTTATTGCAACTCAGCATGAGCGGGGCGGAGAAAGAAACCATCGACGCGGCATGGCACGCGCTGGTGCGTAAAACGACCGCGCTAAGCGGCATGCGCAGCAGCCTGATGCTGGAATCCTCGCGCTGGCAGAACAGTAATCGCCGCTTAACGTCGCTGCATACGCAATCACTCACGATGATTACCCAGGCGTGTGAAACCTACCTGATTTTGCAAGATGCTCCGACCTCTATAAAAAGCAGCCTGAAACTGGTGTTGGATCAGCCCGTTGAGTCATTCCGCGATGTGCATTGCCGTGTGAAAGCATTGCGTCATCTGATTGCGGCTGATAGCCGCGATGTGCCGCCTACGCTGGTCAGTTGGGTAGGCGCTGCGACGCGCTATCTGCTATTGGCGAAAGGGGTGCAGACCAACGGACGTATCACGACGATTGAAGCCGATGTGCTGAACAGCGAGGTGGAAATTAAAGCGCCGTCAGCAGAAACCCATCATGCCATGATCAACGGCTTACGTACCGGCGTGGCGACGGCGCTGGGCTGCCTGTTCTGGCTGAGCACCGGCTGGACCTCTGGCAGCGTGTGTATGGTGATGATTGCGGTGGTGACGTCGCTTGCCATGCGCTTACCGAATCCGCAGATGATGGCGAAGGATTTTCTTTTCGGGACGATCTACGCGCTGCCGCTGGGGGCGCTGATGTTCATGTTTATTATGCCGTCAACGCAGCAAAGTATGCTGCTGCTGTGCCTGAGCCTGGGGGCGATGGCTTTCTTTCTCGGGCTTGAAGTACAAAAACGTCGGCTTGGTTCGCTGGGCGCATTAGCCAGTACGATCAATATCCTGGTGTTGGACAACCCGATGATGTTCCACATCAGCCAATTTCTGGACAGCGCGATCGGGCAGATCATCGGTTGTTTTCTGGCGTTGATGGTGATCCTGTTGATCCGGGATAACACCAAGGCGCATACGGGGAGAACGCTGCTGAACCGTTTTGTGTATGGCGCGGTTTCAGCGCTGACGACCAACACGACGCGGCGCAAGGAAAACCACCTGCCTGCGCTGTATCAACAGTTGTTCCTGCTGCTTAACCGCTTCCCTGACGATATTGCCAAGTATCGTCTCGCACTGTGGCTGATCATCATGCACCAGCGTCTGAGAACGCTGGATATTCCACAAAACGCGGCACTCTCTGCCTTTCATCGCCAGATTCGGGCGACGGCGGAGCAGGTGATTTTGGCCCGGCGTGACACCACGCGCAGCCGCTATTTCACGCAGCTGTTAGGCGAGCTTGAACGCTATCAGCAGATGCTGACGGAAAAGCAGCTCCCCACGAGCGTCACTGCGCCGGTGGGACGATTGACCGGTATCCTACGTGATTATCAGCATGCGCTGAGTAACTAAGCTCAGTAGACAAGGCAGAGTGACAACCCTCACGATTAATCCGAGAGTACCGCAGTCTGCGTTCATCACTTCTATACTGAATTATCTATAGCTTCCCTCGTAACGTCATGGGATATGACCATTTTCAGGAGGTAACACGATGTCAGGACAAAATTTGCAGGATCATGAACTGTTCAAAACGGGCTACTTTGCGGCGGGAAAATGGCAGCAAGGCTCATCCACCTTCGAGGTAGTGAATCCGGCGACGGGTGAGACTATTGCCAGCGTAGCACAAGCGGGGAAGAAAGAGACGCAGGCGGCGATTGACGCTGCCTATGCCGCCTTTCCTGCCTGGAAGCGTAAAACCGCGAAGGAACGTTCTGAAATTCTGTATCGCTGGTACGAGCTGATTCTGGAGAATAAGCGCTATCTGGCGGAGCTGATGACTGCTGAACAGGGCAAGCCAGTGCAGGAGGCAGAAGGTGAAGTCGTCTATGCGGCGAGTTTCATTCAGTGGTTTGCTGAGCAGGGCAAGCGGGCTAACGGTGAGATTATTCCATCTGCGAAACCCGGATCGAAGATTTATGCCACGCGTGAACCCGTTGGCGTCGTTGTTGCCATTACACCGTGGAATTTCCCGCTGGCGATGCTGACACGTAAGCTGGGGCCAGCGCTGGCCGCAGGGTGTACTGGCGTCATCAAACCCGCTAATAACACGCCGCTGTCTGCATTTGCGCTGCTGGCACTGGCGCAGCAGGCGGGTGTGCCGGATGGAGTACTTAACGGCGTGGCGGGCGATACGCAGGCGATCAGCGATACCGTCATGGCAAGCGATAAAGTGCGCAAAATTTCTTTCACCGGCTCAACGACGGTAGGGAAAACGCTGGTGCGTAACGCGGCTGACACCATGAAGAAAGTGTCGATGGAACTGGGTGGGAACGCACCTTATATCGTGTTTGACGATGCGGATATTCAGGCTGCAGTAAAAGGTGCGATTGCTAACCGTTTCCGTAACGCAGGTCAGGTTTGTGTCAGTGCCAACCGGTTTTATATTCAGGATGGTGTCTACGATGAGTTTGTCTCTCTGCTCGCGGAAGAAGTGAAAAAGCTTAAGGTCGGTAACGGCATGGATGACGGCGTTGTACTGGGGCCGTTAATTGATGATGCGGCTGTCGAGAAGGTAGAGAAGCACGTCAATGATGCGGTGGAAAAAGGCGGTAAGGCACTGGTCGGTGGTCAACGGCACAAGCTGGGTCACAGCTTCTTTGAGCCGACGGTGATTGTTGATGCCAATGAAGCGATGTTGCTTGCGCAGGAAGAAACGTTTGGTCCGGTCGCTCCGTGTTTCCGCTTCAAAACGGAAGAAGAGGTGATTGAGCGTGCGAATAATACGCCATTTGGCTTGGCAGCCTACTTCTACAGCCAGAATTTGCAGCGTGTGTTCCGCGTGGCAGAAGCACTTGAGAGCGGCATGGTGGGTATTAACGAATGCGCGGTTTCAACCGAACTGGCGCCATTTGGCGGTGTGAAAGAGTCAGGATTAGGTCGCGAAGGCTCGGTTCTGGGACTGGATGAGTTTCTGGAAGTAAAAACCTGGCATCTGGGCGGATTGTAATGTGACGGAAGATGGCGGTCTGAAGTGGTAGTCATGCGTCCGAAGCCAGTCATGTGCGAGATGAGTGAGTCATACTCCTCATCCCGCTCTTGCCATTAGTCTGTGGTTTCAGCCAGTTCGCGCAGATACTGGAAGATCTGGCGGGCGGATTTCGGCGGTTTATTCGCCGCTTTCTCTTTCTGCGCGTTGCGCACCAGAGAACGCAACTGCTGGCGGTCGGCATGGGGATACAGTGCCAGAATATCGGGAACCACGTCGTCACCCTCTTCAATCAGACGGTCACGCAGCTGTTCCAGTTTGTGGAATAACGCCACCTGCTGGTTATGACGGTTGTTCAGCTTATCCAGCGCAGTTTGGATTGGTTCTGGATCGCGAGCGCGCAGCATTTTACCAATCAGTTGGAGCTGACGGCGTCGGCCTTCTTTCTTGATCCGTTGCGCCAGTTCCACGGCTGCACGCAGATCGTCATCCAGCGGGATCTTTTCCAGGGCGTTTTTACCCAGATCGACCAGTTCCGCACCGAGATCTTTCAGCGCTTCGGCATCGCGCTTTATTTCGCTTTTGCTGACCCAGATAATTTCATCATCTTCGTCGTCTTCTTGATTATCCGGGACGTCATTCAGCCAGTCTTCGTACTTTTGCTTCATGGTTGGCTCCTAAAAAGTGTCCAGGAGCAATGTCTAACGCTACGCGTAGGGGCTCCGGGATGGTGAACAGCGTGCCCACCAGAAAAAAAGAGGCTGATACTAACAGGTTTGGGCTTTGTGCGAAATTGTCCGTAGATCCTGTTAGACTAGAAAGCATTATGCTACACCATTTTATGTTCCTCATTCTTCACGTTACCTACGTGTTGGCTGCGTGAAGTATAGAG
Organism: Pectobacterium aroidearum; assembly: GCF_041228105.1. Lineage (NCBI taxonomy): Bacteria > Pseudomonadati > Pseudomonadota > Gammaproteobacteria > Enterobacterales > Pectobacteriaceae > Pectobacterium > Pectobacterium aroidearum. The sequence goes on along the minus strand of NZ_CP166097.1, from coordinate 4,853,911 downwards.
AGTATACGCCCCTTTTGTGCTCGTTGCGGGGATGATGATGGTGAGCTTTCTTCCACTCATTATGGCAGAACAATGACGATAACTACTCAGGTTGCAGAGCAGCGTAAAGCGCTGGAGCTCGCGGTTGCTCAGGCGCTGGAACTGGCGCGTGCCGGTTCTGATGCGGCAGAAGTCGCGGTGACAAAAACGACAGGCATTAGCGTCAGTACCCGCTATGGTGACGTTGAAAATGTTGAATTCAATAGCGATGGTGCGCTGGGCATCACGGTTTATCATCAACAGCGTAAAGGCAGCGCATCGTCTACCGATCTCAGCCCGGATGCGATAGCGCGCACCGTACAAGCCGCGCTGGATATTGCGCGCTATACCTCTGTCGATCCTTTTGCTGGCCCGGCGGATCGCGATCTTCTGGCGTTTGACGCGCCGGATCTGGATCTGTTCCATCCGACCGAACTGGATGCGGATCGCGGCATCGAGTTAGCCGCTCGCGCAGAACAGGCCGCATTACAGGCTGACAAGCGTATCACCAACACCGAAGGCGGCAGTTTTAACAGTCATTATGGCGTTAAGGTGTTCGGCAATAGCCACGGCCTTCTGAAAAGCTACTGCTCCAGCCGTCATTCCATGTCCAGCTGCGTGATTGCCGAAGTGAATGGCGATATGGAGCGGGATTATGCCTATACCGTTGGCCGTGCGCTGGATGATTTGCTTAGCCCTGAATGGGTGGGCGAAGAGTGCGCGCGCCGCACGTTATCCCGTCTGTCACCGCGTAAACTGCCCACGATGCAGGCGCCGGTAATGTTCTCTGCCGAAGTAGCGACAGGCCTGTTTGGCCATTTGGTTGGCGCTATCAGCGGCGGCAGCGTTTACCGTAAATCGACCTTTCTGCTGGACAAACTGGGTCAGCAGATTCTGCCGGAGTGGCTGACGATTGAGGAACAGCCGCACTTGCTCAAAGGGCTGGCTTCTACGCCGTTCGACAGCGAAGGCGTACGGACTCAGGCGCGCGAAATTGTGAAAGCAGGGGTGTTGCAGACCTGGCTGATGACGAGCTACTCCGCACGTAAATTGGGAATGAAGAGCACCGGTCATGCGGGTGGTATTCATAACTGGCGGATTGCGGGACAGGGCCTGGATTTCAACGGCATGCTGAAGCAGATGGGCAAAGGCCTGCTGGTGACCGAATTGATGGGGCAGGGCGTGAGCGGTGTGACGGGGGATTATTCCCGCGGGGCATCCGGCTTCTGGGTCGAAAACGGCGAAATTCAGTATCCGGTCAGTGAGATTACGATCGCGGGTAACCTGAAAGACATGCTGCGCAATATTGTGACGGTGGGGAACGATATCGAAACCCGAAGCAATATCCAGTGTGGTTCCGTGTTGTTGCCTGACATGAAGATCGCTGGGGAATAATGGCGCCGCGCGTTGGGGATGGAGTCCCGGCTTTAGCTGTGCCGTTGTGTTCTATCGTGGAATGTATCACGGTACGGGCCTGATCTTTCAGGCGTACCGTGATGTGATGCCTGTCTTCCTGCTAAAATGAAATGCACTAAATAGCAGATTTACGCGCGCGATGTGGCAATTAGCTATAAATGCGGTGCTTGTGTAAATACTGTTCTCCCCATTACTTTGATTTGTTATTTTTTAAAACGATTGTTTAGAGCCTGCATTATTTCGTAATGAACGGTAACGGCTTTAAGTCCGCCTGATTATTTCTCTCAGTTTGAATTTATATGGCCATGATGAACTCGCTAATATCGGCTGGGTAATATCTGGACGGGCTTTACCGTGGGGGCTGTAAACAGCGCAGGAGCGAAATTAACGTGTTGTTTCTTCATAAGGATATGGATTATGTCAGGAAAGACAGCTGTTCCCCAACCTCCCATCAAACCGGTCATTGGCAATTTGGCTGATGTGGATCCCCGTAATAGCATCGACAGTTTAATGAAATTAGCAAAAACATACGGCCCATTCTTTAAAATGCGAATTTTTAGCGATGAGTTTTATGTTGCCTCCTCTCAGGAACTCGTGAACGAGCTGAGTGATGAAAGTCTCTTTGAGAAAAAGTTAAGTGCAGAATTACTCGAATTACGTTATCTAGGCGGTGATGGACTTTTTACGGCTCATACTCATGAGCCGAATTGGGGTAAGGCGCATCGAATTTTGATGCCAGCATTAGGCCCGCTCGGTGTTCGCTCGATGTTCGATAAGATGCTGGATATTTCAGAGCAGATGTTTTTGCGTTGGGAGCGTTTTGGCCCCGATGTCGATATTGATGTTGCTGATAATATGACCCGGTTAACGCTGGATACGATCGCTCTCTGTGGGTTCGATTATCGCTTCAATAGCTTCTACCGTGATGATTTGTTGCCTTTCGTGAAAGCAATAGTCGGTTCGCTTAAAGAGGCCGGTTTACGTGTACGCCGACCTGGAATCGTGAATAAATTGATGATTCCTAGCACTCGCCAATACCGGACAGATAAAGCGCTGATGTATTCAGTGGTAGAGCAACTGATCGCGGCGAGAAAAATGGATCCGAAGGCGAGTGAAAAAAACGATCTGCTCAATCGCATGTTGAATGGCGTCGATCCGCAAACCGGGGAAAAACTGTCTGATGAGAATATTGCTCATCAGATGTTGACGTTTTTGGTTGCGGGCCATGAAACCACCAGCGGTATGCTTTCTTTCACTGTTTATTTTTTGTTGAAAAATCCAAACGTTCTGAATAAAGCGCGGGCTATCGTTGATGAGGTTCTTGGGGATGAAATACCCCGTATTGAGCACCTTGCTCAGCTACGCTATCTGGAACAGATACTGATGGAAAGTTTGCGTATGTGGCCTACTGCCGGGGGCCACGTCGTGAGTCCCACACAGGATACGATATTGGCGGGTAAATACCCCCTTACGCCAAAAGATTCGATCGTCATCCTTCAACCGCAGCTTCATCGTGATGTCAAAGCGTGGGGGGATGATGCCAATCTGTTCAAACCAGAGCGATTCGGACCAGATAATGCAGAGAATTTGCTGCCAAATTCCTGGCAGCCCTTTGGCTCCGGCAAACGCGCCTGCATTGGAAGAATGTTTGCTATGCAGGAAGCACAGCTTGTACTGGCAATGATGTTGCAGCGTTTTGATTTTGAACTGAGTGATCCTTCCTATGAGCTGAAGATTGTCGAACATCTGACGATTAAACCCGATAACTTGAAAATCCGCATTCGGGTGCGTAAACCGTCAAAAACGCTGGCACGAGGTGTCACGCCCAAAGAGACCTCAAACAAGATGGCCGTGATGCCTGTGGCCAAGGCACAGCACCATCAGGATCTTATCCCCTTATTGGTGCTGCATGGCGGCAATACCGGATCTTCAGAAGCATTCGCTAACCGTATCGCGGCTGATGCACAGAGATACGGTTTTGCCTCTACGCTCGCAGCGCTGGATGATTATGCTGAGAAATTACCGCAAACCGGTGCACTCATTGTTATCACTGCCTCTTATGAAGGGATGCCGCCGAACAATGCACGCCATTTTGTCCCTTGGGTTGAGGGGCTGGCGGATGATGCACTGTCAGGGCTGAAATTCAGCGTATTTGGTTGTGGTAACTTACAATGGGTGCGCACCTATCAGGCGATACCCAAGCGAGTGGATCTCGCACTTGAACATGCAGGGGGGCAGCGTATCCATGAGCGGGGCGTTGCCGATTCTGGTGGGGATTTTTTCGGCAATTTTGACGACTGGTACACCAAACTCTGGCCTGCGCTGACAACGGCATTCGGTAGACAGGGAGCCGTGGCTGAGGACGCAGCGGAACTCGAACTGGAATTTGTTCATACCGATCGCGTCAGTACATTACAGATTCCCGATATGGGACGTGGGGTTGTGGTTGAAAATCGAGAACTTGTCGACATGACATCACCTTTCGCACGTTCAAAAAGGCATATTGAAATCAGGTTGCCGGAAGGGATGGCATACCGAGCGGGAGATTATCTTGCCGTATTGCCGAGAAACTCAGATGATCAGATAGATCGCGTATTACGGCGTTTTGGTCTGTCACCCGATATGATGCTTGTCATTAATCAAGCTCCCGATGTCACGGGGTTGCCGATTGGACAACCCATTAGCTGTGCAGAGTTGTTGGGAAACTATGTTGAGCTGTCGCAACCGGCTACGCGGGCACAGGTCGCGGCATTGGCGGCGGCAACACGCTGCCCGCCGGAAAAAATGGAACTTGAAAAACTGGCCACGGAGCATTACGAGAATGACGTGCTGGTACCGCGTTTGAGCGTGCTGGATCTACTTTATCGCTTCCAATCTTGTCCGACTGATTTTCGCCGCTACCTTACAATGCTGCCATCTATTAAAGCACGGCAGTACTCAATATCATCATCGCCAGCATGGAAACCGGACCACGTTACGCTTACTGTCGCGGTCGTCGATTCGCCAGCGTTATCCGGTATAGGCCGTTACAAAGGCGTCGCCTCCAACTACCTTGCTTCTCTGAAACCTGACGATCGTATCGCCATTGTGGTACGCCCTTCTAGCCCGTTTTTCCATCTACCGGATGATCCTTCGATACCGATTATTTTGATCGGTGCAGGTTCAGGGATAGCGCCATTTCGTGGTTTTCTACAGGAACGTGCATTGCAGCAGGCGGCCGGAGTAAGGGTTGGTCCGGCGCTATTGTTTTTTGGCACAGGCCATCCCGATGTCGATTATCTCTATCGCGATGAGCTTGCTGCTTGGGAGAAAAGTCATATTGTGACGGTGTTGCCCGCATTTTCCCATCAGCCTGATGGGGAGGTTACCTTCGTTCAGCATCGCGTTTGGGCTGACAGGGAGCGTATTAAGACGCTCTTTTGCAACGGTGGTTCTCTCTTTGTTTGCGGGGATGGTTTGCGGATGGTCCCTGAGGTACGAGACATGCTGCTCCGTATTTACCGCGAAGCGACAGGGAGTAACGAAACGGATGCCATGCTCTGGGCTGATAAACTTGAGCGGGAGCAAGGGAGGTATGTGGTTGATATGTTCATCTGAGGTAAACTGTGGTAATGGGGAGAATCCCGTTTCCGAACGACCATATTTCGCTGAAGTAGAAAGTATTTAGCAGGAGCCGCCGTCAGCATTGTCCGACGGCGGTTACGCTATGCCGGTATTGGCATCACACCTCGCTAATTTAGCGGTGGTACTCGCCCGCGGCTTCAGGCTGATAGAGTAGTTCCAATACTTCAATTCGCGTTTCTTCACCGTTTGGCAACTGCCAGGTGATAGCATTTCCCACATGCATTCCCAATAGTGCCGCGCCCAGCGGAGCCATCACCGACAGCGGTTCTTGGCTGTCCTTCACCGCGGCCGGATAAACCAGCGTGCGGATGTGCTCTTCGTTGGTATTCAGATCGCGGAAACGCACCCGACTATTCATGGTGACGACATGTGAGGGAATCGATGCTGAAGGCAGAATTTCCGCTCGATCCAGTTCCTCATTCAACGCCTGTGCGATATCGCTGTCCGCAAAGGCGGGCTGCTCCAATAACATATCCAGACGTTCTGCATCCAATTCACTGATTGTCAGGTTAGGTTTCGTCATACTCCTCTCCAGTTGGTATTTTTAGATGATATAAAAATAACCCCCGCGCCCAAAGGAGCAGGGGGTATAAGAAAATATTATGATTTATGTAGGTAGATAGTAGGAGGTTCGGAAGGGAAAGTGAAGCGATCCTTGTCACGAAGGCTGGCAGATACTCGTCATACTTCAAGCTGCTTGTGTGTTGGCTTCCCTTAAATACTCGGTCCGTCGTGGGCCTCGCCCTAAAGGGTCAACGCTGAGCGTTGTTCAAACGCTAACGTTTTGTCACGCAACTCGAATTATTTAGGGTATACCCTGCTAAGAAAATCGCTAGTCTTCGTCGAACCCGGCTTCGAACAGCCCGATGACGGCGGCAAGCGCCTGTGCTTCATCCGGGCCAGTGGCTTCCACCTCGATGAGTCGCCCTTTGGCGGAGTCCAGCATCAGCATGGCAATCACGCTGCTGGCTTCGGCTTCGGTGCCGCTGTCATTGCGCAGTATCACTTCTGCATCAAAGCTCTGCACCAGCTCGAACAGCTTCATGGCTGGGCGAGCGTGCATGCCCAGCTTGTTTTTGATTTCAACCGTTTGCCGGACTGTCATGGGTTACCTGGCTGTACTGGTTTGCCGACTATTACGAGGGTTTACGCTTTTCCAGCGTACGATGGCGCGACTGGACGTTCTTACCGCGTGAGCGGAAGTAGTCTGCTAACTGCTCGGCGACGTAGACGGAACGGTGTTTACCGCCGGTACAGCCAATGGCGACAGTCAGATAGCTGCGGTTATTGGTTTCCAGCATCGGCAGCCACAGTTCCAGATAGCTACGGGTCTGGTAGATGAAATTGTGCACTTCGGTATGCCTGTCGAGGAAGGACGCAACGGGCTTATCCAGACCTGTCATCGGGCGCAGTTTCGGATCCCAGTGCGGGTTCGGCAGGAAACGTACGTCAAAGACGTAATCCGCATCGATGGGAATACCGTGCTTGAAGCCGAACGATTCGAACACCATCGTAAGTTCACGTTCTCGCTTGCCGAGCAGTCGGGTACGCAGCATCTCAGCCAGTTCATGCACCGACATCTCTGAGGTATCGATAATCAGGTCAGCGCGTGAGCGCAGCGGCTCCAGCAGATCGCTTTCTTCATCAATGGCGCTTTCCAGCGACAGATTCTTGCTGGAGAGCGGATGCAGGCGACGAGTATCGCTATAGCGGCGGATCAACGTATTGCGATCGGCATCCAGAAACAGCAATTGAGGCGAGAAGCTAGGTGGCAGTTGCTCCATGGCATGCTCGAAGATCTCTGGCGACTCCGGCATATTACGCACATCAATGCTGACTGCTGCGGAAATGTTACGTGCCGCAAGCGTATTAGCCAGCTCCGGCAGTAGAACCACTGGCAGGTTATCTACGCAGTAGAACCCCATATCTTCCAGTGCGCGCAGGGCGACAGATTTCCCTGAACCTGAGCGACCACTGACAATCATCAGCACCATCTGACGACTCCCCTCTGGCAACGTGATGGCGAATTCTCATTGCCACTGTTTTTATAAAGTGATGTATAGCTAAAAAAATGACGGCTTCGCGCATGGATTGCAAGCATTCTCTGAACGTGACGCGAGTCACCCGCCATCGTGAGCATGACGATCGTCCGGCTTAACCGGCTTCCGTCATAATCTGGTACAGCTCTTCATCGCTTTGCGCCGCACGCAGGCGCCGGCAAACCGTTTTATCCGCCAGCCGCTTGGCAACAAGCGACAGGGTATGCAAATGGGTTTTACATTGTTCCGCCGGAACCAGCAAGGCAAAAAGCAGATCAACGGCCTGATTATCAATAGCATCGAAAGCAATAGGTTGCTCTAACTGGATGAAAACACCGATGGCGCCCAGTGCATTATCGTCCTCCAGCTTGCCATGAGGAATGGCAATGCCGCCGCCGATTCCCGTGCTGCCCATCCGCTCCCGGGTCAGGATGGCATCAAAGATAATCTGCGAAGGAATGTTAAGCTGCCTAGCGGCCAGCTCGCTGATAATTTCCAATGCCCGTTTCTTACTCTGGCAGTGGACGGTGCTTCGGGTGCACTCAGGACGTAATACGGTGCTGAGTTGCAATACGGGATCGTGGTTCATTTTATTTTCACTTAACGACGCTTTCACTTCTGGTGATCCCGACCCACCCGATGGATGGGCCGAGTTTGTTCCTTTGCCAAACGGCAAAGGAGAAAATTAGTGCTGCTTGAGTTTATCTTTATGCTTATTGAGCTGTCTTGCCAGTTTATCAATCAATAAATCTATCGCGGCGTACATATCTTCCGCTTCTGAGGTTGCATGCAGCTCGCCACCATTAACGTGGAGCGTGGCCTCGGCAATTTGCTGAACTTTTTCCACTCTCAATACCACATTGACCTGATTAATCCGGTCAAAATACTGCTCTAATTTGGCAAACTTGCCATTCACAAAATCACGCAGCGGTTCAGTGATCTCGATGTGGTGTCCGGTAATATTGAGCTGCATAGTGTCTTCCTTCTCTGTTGAGATCAAATCAGTTGTTTACGCTGATTTGATGGTGGGATAGATAAAGACTCTCGGTATTTTGCCACGGTACGGCGCGCCACGATGATGCCCTGATCGGAGAGCAGCGCCGTAAGCTTGCTGTCGCTTAGTGGTTTGACGGGGTTTTCCGCCGCAATAAGCTTCTTCACCAGCGCGCGAATGGCCGTTGACGAGGCTTCTCCGCCGCTATCGGTATTCACATGGCTGGAGAAGAAATATTTTAGTTCAAAAATGCCGCGCGGACTGTGCAGGAACTTCTGTGTCGTGACGCGTGAGATGGTGGATTCATGCATATCCACCGCCTGAGCGATGTCTGCCAGTACCATGGGCTTCATGAATTCTTCACCCTGCTCGAAGAAATCCTGCTGCTGTTCGACGATGCAACGGGTTACTTTCAGCAGCGTGTCATTGCGACTTTCCAGGCTCTTGATGAGCCAGCGCGCCTCTTGCAGGTTGCTGCGGATAAATTGCCCGTCGCTGTCGTTGCGTGCGCTGTTGCCCAGCGCCGCATACTGCTGGTTAATCTGCAGGCGGGGAATGCTGTCGGTGTTCAGTTCAACGGCCCAAATGCCTTGAACTTTTCGTACCAGCACGTCAGGGATCACGTATTCGGATTCGCCGGTGTTGATCGACTGCCCCGGACGTGGATCGAGCGATTGGATCAACGCCAGTGCTTCTTTCAGCACCTCTTCTTTTAAACGAGTCACGCGGATCAGGCTGCGGAAATCATGATTGGCTAACAGATCGAGGTGATCGCTGACGATCAGGCGAGCTTCGGCCAGACGTGGGGTGCTATCGGCGAATTGGGAAAGCTGTACCAGCATACAATCACGCAGATCGCGGGCAGCGACGCCAACGGGATCAAAGCGTTGTACGCGTTTGAGTACAGCTTCGACTTCTTCCAAGGTCACGTCGTCATCGCCGATGCTGTCAAGAATGTCCTCTAGCGGCACGGTCAGGTAGCCGGTGTTGTCGACGGCATCAACGATAGAGGTCGCGATGGCCGCGTCGGTATCTGAAAACGGCGTCAGCTCAACCTGCCACATCAGGTAATCCTGAAGCGTTTGCGTGGTTTCACCTTGATAAATCGGCAGTTCTTCATCGCGATAGTCGGTGCCAGTGCCCGATGGCGTGCCTGCGGAGTAGATCTCATCCCAGGTGGCATCGATCGGTAATTCTTCCGGCATGTCCCTTTGTTCAAGGGCTTCACCGGTATCCAGCGAATCGCTGTCTGCCTTTTCAAATGACTCGATTTCGTCGTGCTGATCCGTTTGTTCGAGCAACGGATTGCTTTCCAGCGCCTGCTGAATTTCCTGTTGCAATTCAAGCGTGGACAGTTGCAACAGGCGGATGGCCTGTTGGAGCTGTGGGGTCATGGCCAGTTGCTGGCTAAGCCTGAGTTGCAAACCTTGCTTCATAAATCGCGCTAACGTCCCATAAGTACTGCAAAGATAAAATATTACCCTATCAGAGTCGGAAGCCTTCGCCCAGATAGACGCGCTTCACCTGTTCATCGGCCAGAATATCGGTCGGCGAACCGTGGGCGATCAGGTTGCCCTGACTCACGATGTAGGCTCGTTCACAGACATCGAGCGTTTCGCGGACGTTATGATCGGTAATCAACACGCCAAGTCCGCTGTCACGCAGATGCTCAATGATTTTTTTAATATCCAGTACGGAGATCGGGTCTACGCCCGCAAACGGTTCATCCAATAGGATGAACTTCGGATTCGCCGCCAGCGCACGCGCAATCTCTACGCGGCGTCTTTCCCCACCGGACAGCGATTGTCCCAGACTATCGCGCAAATGAATAATATGGAATTCTTCCATTAACTCATTGGCACGATCTTCTTGCTGCTCGGTCGTCAGATCTTTACGGATCTGTAACACGGCCATCAGGTTGTCATAGACGCTTAAGCGACGAAAAATAGAGGCTTCCTGCGGCAGGTAGCCGATGCCGCGCAGTGCACGTTCATGCAAAGGGAGCAGGCTGATGTCGTCGTCGTCAATGACAATACGCCCTTCATCACGCGGGACGATACCCACAACCATGTAGAACGTTGTCGTTTTGCCTGCACCGTTCGGCCCGAGCAGGCCGACGATTTCACCGGAATTGACGGTCAGGCTGACATTTTCGACGACCTTACGGCCTTTGTACGCCTTGGCCAGATTTTCTGCGGTTAATGTTGCCATAACTTACTCAGTGACCCGTGGTTGCGGTTGTTGAGAACGAGAAGGCTGGCTCTTGTTCTCTTTATCTTGAAGCTGAGAGGGAACCAATACCGTCGTTACGCGCTTTCCTTTTTCGCTGGTCGCTTCCATCTGCTGCTGTTTCACCAGATAAGTGATGCGATCGCCTTTGACATTGCTATCCTGCTGTTCCAGATAGGCATTGCCTGTCAGCACCAGAAGGTCTTTGGCCAGCTCGTAGCGGATTTTCTGCGCGTGACCTTTCACCGGTTTGCCGTTGTCCTGCATCTGATAGAACGTCACAGGGTTACCGTAGCCTTCTACCACTTCACTGCCTTGCGTGCCTTGTGGGCGTGTCACGACGACCTTGTCGGCTTTTACTTCAATCGTCCCTTGTTTCACGACAACATTGCCGGTGAACGTCACCGTATTGCCCTGCATGTCCAGAGATTGCTGTGCTGAATCAATGCGAATAGGTTGGTTGCTATCGCCAGTGACGGCAAAGGCGGAAACGCTGACGGCAAACAGCGAGCTGGCGATCAGGGTGTTACGCATCAGGTTATTGGTTTTGGATTTCATAAGAGGTTTTTACCTTTTCGATCAACTCGGCCGTTTTATTACGCAGGTTTCCGCGCATTTTCATTCCGCTTGAGGTAAAGCTGGTCCCGTACAGGGTGACTTCATCATCGGATGAAACGTCCTGCGTCACCAGATTCACCTGGGCATTATTCGTTGTGATGCGCTGAAGCTGTGCGTCTTTCGTCAGGCTATTCACCTCGACGTGGCCGTACAGATAGAGCATCTTGTCTTTTGTCAGCTTGGCGCGGTCGGCGCGTACTGACCAGGTTGCCGTCCCCTGTTCGTTGAACAGCGTGGCAACGGGGGCGGTAAACCAACTCAACTGCTCGTCGTTGAAATACTCCGCTTTTTCCGAAATCAGTCGGTAACTCAGCTTACCCGCAGGGCTGTATACCTGGGTGTTGGTCTTTTCGCTGGTATAAACCGGCACGGCGGGGTCGTTTGCATCCGGTGCCGCTACCGTGTCGTCATCCGCAATATTCCAGCCGATAAGGATAAGCACCAACAGGGCCAGAAAAGCGGTGAGCCAACGTTTGGTTTTACTCATATTGACAACCCTTTGGCATGCTCCAGCTTGTCCTGCGAGAACAGAATCAAATCACACAGCTCACGTACTGCGCCACGCCCTCCCGCAATGCGGGTGACATAATCTGCGCGTGGTAACAACAGCGGGTGGGCGTCAGCCACGGCGACGCTCAACCCGACCTGTGCCATCACCGGCCAGTCGATCATATCGTCGCCGATATACGCGACCTGATTTGCCGTTACTGATAGTTTATCCAACAGATCGTTGAAGGCCAAAACCTTATCCGATTGCCCCTGATAAAGATGGTTAATGCCCAGTGTTTTACACCGATCTTCCAGCAGTTTTGCCGAGCGTCCGGTGATGATGGCAACCTCAATGCCAGATGTCAGCAAGCAGCGAATGCCATAGCCGTCGCGGACGTTAAAGGCTTTCAGCTCTTCGCCGTGGTTGCCCATATAAATCAGACCATCGGACATCACGCCGTCAACGTCGCAGATTAACAGGCGAACTTCACGGGCTTTATCCAGTACCTGTTGATCGACAGGCCCATAGCAGGTATCGGTTTGCGCCCTGACTTCACTCATTCACAATTATCCTTTCTTTTAAACCACGCCAGCCCGCAGCATATCGTGCATATGGACGATCCCGACCAGACGATCGTTTTCTGCCACCAGTACTGAGGTGATGTGGCGTGACTGCATCAGGTTAAGTGCATCCACCGCCAGCGTTTGCGGTGCGACCCGGATGCCGCCCGCGGTCATCACATCAGCAATGCGCGCGCTGTTCAAGTCAATATTCATGTCGAAGATGCGGCGCAGGTCACCATCGGTAAAGATGCCCTGAATTTTCATATCCGCCTCGCAGATTACCGTCATACCCAGATTTTTGCGCGTAATTTCCACCAGTGCATCACGGAGTGAAGCATCGTGTGGGACATGCGGAATCTCGTCGCCTGAATGCATGATATCGCTGACGCGCAGTAAAAGTTTGCGGCCGAGTGCGCCACCAGGGTGAGAAAGGGCAAAATCTTCGGCGGTAAAGCCGCGTGCCTGTAGCAACGCCACGGCCAGCGCATCTCCCATGACCAACGTCGCGGTCGTGCTGGAAGTGGGAGCCAGACCAAGCGGGCAGGCTTCCTGCGGGACGTGCACGCACAGGTGAATATCTGCCGCTTTACCCATTGTACTTTCTGGCGCGCTGGTCATGCAGATCAGGAACACTTTCTGACGTTTCAGGACGGGAATCAGCGACAGAATCTCATGGGACTCGCCAGAGTTGGAAATGGCGATCACGATATCGTGCGGCGTTACCATACCGAGGTCGCCGTGGCTGGCTTCGCCTGGGTGAACAAAAAAAGCAGGCGTACCGGTACTGGCGAAAGTCGCGGCCATCTTGCAGCCAATGTGACCGGATTTGCCCATTCCCATCACCACAACTTTGCCTTGGCAATCGAATATCTTTTTACAGGCGAGGGTAAAATTATCATCAATGTACTGATCTAATTGCGCAAGCCCATCGCGTTCGATGCTTATTACCTGCTTACCCGCCTGCTGGAAGTCGAAATCGGCTGGCAGTTCATGAGACTTTTGTCGCGTATGATCGGCTTGTGTTGCGTGATCGGCTTGTGTTGCATGATCGGATAGTGCACGGTCAGACTGCTGTTTTAGATGAGCATCTTGTTCAAACTGTGACATACCAATAGTCCTGATTATGATGAAAAACGGAACAGCTGAATTATGAAAAACAGTTTCTTATGAAAAAAAGAACAACACCGTCAGGTAGGCGATAAACGCGCAGCATAATAATGCGCCCGCGCCCTGTCCGATACGGCGTTTTTTGCTGAGGCACAGTGCGGTCAACAGCACGCTCGCCGCCAGCATGACCCAATAGTCGCGCTGAAAAACCTGAGGATTCAGTGCGCCCGGCGAGAGCAGCGCGGGGACGCCCAGCACAATCGCGATATTAAAAATGTTCGAGCCAATCAGGTTGCCCAGCGCAATATCATCTTCTTTCTTCAACGTCCCGACGATGGCGGTAGCAAGCTCGGGCAGGCTGGTGCCGATAGCCAATATCGTCAGTCCAATGGTCAATTCGCTGACATCGAAGTAGCGTGCAATGACGGTGGCGTTATCCACCACCATGCGGGCAGCCATGGGTAAAATAATCATGCCAAGAATCAGCCACAGTACGGCGACCATCTGGTTGCTGTCGTCCTGTGGGAGTTCCGCCAGTTGTTCGCGGGTCAGGCTATCGCCGCCTTCCCGCTGCGCCTGTTGTGCCATGCGAAGTATCAACACCAGGCAGAGAATGGCGGCAAAGAGCAGCATCATGCCGTCGGCGCGGCTCAGGTAGCTATCATGCAGCAAAACGCCACACAATAAAGTGACCGACAACATGAGCGGCAATTCTCGGCGCAGGATAGCTGAATGTACTGTCAGCGGCCGAATGAGCGCTGCGCTGCCGAGAATGAGTAAGATATTGGCGATATTAGAGCCGATAACATTACCAACGGCCATATCGTTCTGATCGTTCAAGGCGGCGGTAACGGAAACGATCAGCTCGGGTAGAGAGGTGCCGAAGCCCACAATCGTGATACCGATGACGAAAGGCGGTAAGCCAAGGGAACGCGCAAGCACGGCAGCGCCATAGACAAGACGGTCGGCACCGTAGACCAGTAGTAGCAAACCAACGAACAAGAGTAGTGTTGCAAAAAGCATGCAGCGTCCTTTAATAGGATATAATCACTGGCTTGTTGTCGAATAAGTCAGCATTTCTGGACGAATTTCGCACAAAAAGCATTTTTCTGTGATGAGTGCTAATTCTGACGGTGCTAGGCGAAAAAGTAAAACCTGTCGCGATAAGTAAAACCCGATAACGGCTTATGCCGCCATTTTGGACAAGAACTTACGGTAAGTTTTTGTAAAACTCTCACGTTGATGACAGTCAGCCGTTAGGCTGGAGTGAAAGACGCTGCATAAGCGTACTGACTGGCGTACTGATTGGTAAGGAATGGAAATAATGCACCATGAGGCAACTAATCTGGTTGAGATCCGTGGTCTTAGCTTCCGGCGCGGAGAGCGAGAGATTTTTACGGACATCACGCTGAATGTGCCTAAAGGTAAGGTCACCGCGATCATGGGGCCTTCCGGCATCGGTAAAACCACGCTGTTGCGCCTGATTGGCGGGCAGCTACAGCCGGACAGCGGCGACATCTGGTTTGATGGCGAGAATATCCCGACGCTGTCGCGCAGCGAACTGTATAACGCGCGCAAGAAAATGAGCATGTTGTTTCAGTCCGGGGCGTTATTCACCGATTTAAACGTGTTTGATAATGTTGCCTGGCCGCTGCGTGAACATTCCAGGCTACCGGAATCGCTGCTGCGTAGCATCGTCATGATGAAGCTGGAAGCGGTGGGGCTACGCGGTGCGGCGGAACTGATGCCTGCGGAACTGTCCGGCGGCATGGCGCGGCGTGCGGCGCTGGCGAGAGCGATTGCGCTCGATCCGCAGTTGATTATGTTTGATGAGCCTTTTGTCGGGCAGGATCCGATCACGCTGGGGACGCTGGTGAAGCTCATTGATGAGTTGAACCATGCATTGGGTGTGACCTGCATTGTGGTTTCTCACGATGTACCTGAGGTGATGAGCATCGCCGATTACGCGTATATCGTGGCCGACAAACGAGTGGTGGCAGAAGGAACGGCGGATCAGCTGAGGGCGAACAATGACCCGCAGGTCCGTCAGTTTCTGGATGGTATCGCCGACGGGCCAGTGCCTTTCCGTTTTCCGGCGGGCGACTATAAAACGTCGCTGCTAGGTTCAGGGGGTTAACGCAGTCATGTTATTACGGACGTTGGCGTCGCTTGGGCGTCAGGGTATTTCCACCAGTGCGGCGTTTGGACGCGCCGGGTTGATGTTATTTAATGCGCTGGTGGGTAAACCCGAATTCAGAAAACAGTGGCCGTTGTTGGTGAAACAGCTTTACAGCGTGGGTGTACAGTCGCTGCTGATCATCATGGTTTCCGGCCTGTTCATCGGCATGGTGCTGGGGTTGCAGGGCTATATCGTCCTGACGACGTACAGCGCTGAAGCCAGCCTGGGCATGATGGTGGCGCTGTCGCTGCTGCGTGAGCTGGGTCCGGTGGTGACGGCGCTGCTGTTCGCCGGACGTGCCGGTTCCGCGCTGACGGCGGAAATCGGCTTGATGAAGGCAACGGAACAGCTCTCCAGCATGGAAATGATGGCCGTCGATCCGCTGCGCCGTGTTGTGGCGCCACGCTTCTGGGCAGGGCTCATCAGCATGCCCCTGCTGGCGGTGATTTTTGTCGCCGTAGGCATTTGGGGTGGCGCGCTGGTCGGTGTGGACTGGAAAGGCATCGATAGCGGGTTCTTTTGGTCCGCTATGCAGGGCGCGGTTGACTGGCGTCAGGATGTCTTGAACTGCGTGATTAAAAGTGTCGTATTTGCGATTACTGTGACCTGGATTGCACTGTTTAACGGCTATGACGCGATCCCGACGTCTGAAGGGATTAGCCGTGCAACGACCCGAACCGTCGTGCACTCGTCGTTAGCGGTACTGGGATTGGATTTTGTGCTGACAGCACTGATGTTTGGGAACTGAGTCGATGCAAACAAAGAAAACTGAAGTCTGGGTTGGTGTGTTTATGTTGATCGCGCTGGCTGCCATCCTGTTTTTATGCCTGAAAGTGGCGGATCTCAAGTCGATCGGCAGTGAGCCGACGTACCGTCTGTACGCGACATTTGACAACATTGGCGGGCTGAAAGCGCGTTCTCCAATCAGAATTGGCGGCGTGGTCATTGGCCGCGTGGCGGATATTTCGCTGGACGAGAAAACCTACCTGCCGCGCGTAGCGATGGATATTCAGCAGCGCTACGATCATATTCCTGATACCAGTTCTCTGGCCATTCGTACTTCTGGTTTGCTGGGCGAACAGTATCTGTCACTGAACATTGGATTTGAAGATGAGGATATGGGCACCACGATCCTGAAGGATGGCGGTGTGATTCAGGACACCAAGTCAGCGATGGTGCTTGAAGATCTCATCGGTCAATTCCTATATAAGAGCGGCGGTAATAGCGAAGATAATGCCGGTCAATCGGGTACAGAGCCGGGTGCCGATCCTGCGGCAACCTCTGAGCACCATAATGAACCCGTTCCTTCACATCCATAAGAGGATATCTGCATGTTTAAACGTTTACTGATGGTAGCTTTACTGGTGGTGGCACCATTAGCCAACGCGGCGGATCAAACGAACCCTTATCGTTTGATGAATGAAGCAGCGGAAAAAACTTTTGACCGCTTGAAGAGCGAGCAACCAAAGATTAAACAAAGCCCTGACTATTTGCGTACTGTCGTGCGTGAAGAACTGCTGCCGTATGTTCAGGTGAGATACGCCGGTGCGCTGGTTCTGGGGCGTTACTACAAAGACGCGACACCGGCACAGCGTGATGCCTACTTCAAAGCGTTTGAAGCTTATCTGGAGCAGGCTTACGGTCAGGCTTTGGCGATGTACAACGGCCAAACCTACCAGATCGCCCCTGAACAGCCGCTGGGCAATGCCGATATTATTTCTATTCGCGTGACCATCATTGATAACGGTGGTCGCCCTCCGGTGCGTCTGGATTTCCAATGGCGTAAGAACAGCAAAACTGGTAACTGGCAGGCGTACGACATGATTGCCGAAGGCGTCAGTATGATCACCACGAAGCAAAATGAGTGGGCGACCATTCTGCGTCAGAAAGGCGTTGATGGCCTGACTCAACAGCTGGAATCCTCAGCGAAGCAGACCATCACGTTGGATCAGAAAAAGTAATTTGGGTATGAACATGGCTAACGCATTGAACTGGCAGGCGCAGGACGACACGCTGGCGTTAACGGGCGATCTGGATCGTGAAACGCTGTTACCCTTCTGGCAGCAGCGTGAATCGCTGCTCGTGGGTAAAACCGTGTTGGATGTGTCGGGGTTAAACCGCGTTGATTCTGCCGGGTTGGCATTGCTGATGCACGTTTATCAACAGCCGTCTTCAGGCCGTGAGATAACGATTGTCGGCGCCAGCGATCGGTTAAAAACGCTCATTGCGCTCTATAACCTGAATGAAATCATTCCAGTGTCTTAAACGGTAACACGGGTTACCGGATACGCCCCTTTAGGCATTGTCTGAAGGGGCGTATTCTTTGTTTAAGATAGCGCCATATTCATCTAAGATACCTCCCTGTAAATCATCTCCCCCTGACATAGAAATCGAGAGCGATGGAAAATAACGAAATTAAAGACGTGCTGATGAACGCATTAGCACTGGAAGAAGCCCATGTTTCTGGTGATGGCAGCCATTTTCAGGTCATCGTGGTGGGCGGACTTTTTGCTGGAATGAGCCGAGTCAAAAAACAGCAGGCCGTTTATGCGCCGCTGATGGAGTACATCGCGGATAACCGCATTCACGCACTGTCAATCAAGGCCTATACGCCGGAAGAGTGGCAACGCGACCGTAAACTGAACGGCTTCTAAATACTCTCCGTGTGTGAGCGGAGATAAATCGCCTGTATCAGTGTGATGAAATAGTGAATTAAGACATCGAGATACAAAGACTATGGATAAATTTCGTGTTCAGGGCCCAACCCGCTTAGCGGGGGAAGTGACCATTTCCGGCGCCAAGAATGCTGCGTTGCCCATCCTGTTCGCTGCATTGCTCGCAGAAGAACCGGTAGAGATTCAAAACGTACCGAAGCTGCGCGACATTGATACCACCATGAAGCTGCTTGGTCAGCTGGGCGCGCGCGTTGAGCGTAACGGCTCTGTCCATGTGGATGCCAGCAATGTAAACGTATTCTGTGCGCCGTACGATCTGGTAAAAACCATGCGTGCATCCATCTGGGCTCTGGGGCCGCTGGTGGCGCGTTTTGGTCAAGGCCAGGTATCGCTGCCCGGCGGCTGTGCGATTGGTGCACGTCCGGTAGATTTGCATATTTACGGCCTTGAGCAGCTCGGTGCACAGATCGTGCTGGAAGAGGGTTATGTAAAAGCGACGGTTGATGGTCGTCTGAAAGGCGCGCATATCGTGATGGACAAAGTGAGCGTGGGTGCCACGGTCACCATCATGAGCGCGGCGACGCTGGCGGAAGGCACTACGATTATTGAGAACGCGGCGCGTGAACCGGAGATTGTCGATACGGCAAACTTCCTGAATACGCTGGGTGCGAAAATCAGCGGTGCAGGTAGCGATAAAATCACCATTGAAGGTGTTGCGCGTTTGGGCGGCGGCGTGTACCGCGTGGTGCCAGACCGTATTGAAACCGGGACATTCCTGGTTGCGGCTGCGGTATCTCGTGGTCAGATTATCTGTCGCAATACCCGTCCTGATACGCTGGATGCGGTATTGGCGAAGCTGCGTGAAGCGGGTGCGGAGATTGAAATCGGTGAAGACTGGATCAGTCTGGATATGCACGGTAAGCGTCCGAAAGCGGTTACCGTTCGCACGTCGCCGCATCCGGGTTTCCCGACTGATATGCAGGCGCAGTTTAGCCTGTTGAATCTGGTCGCGGAAGGAACGGGCGTGATTACCGAAACCATCTTCGAAAACCGCTTCATGCACGTGCCTGAGCTTATCCGCATGGGCGCGCAGGCGGAAATAGAGAGTAATACGGTGATTTGCCACGGCGTTGATAAGCTGTCTGGTGCGCAGGTGATGGCGACGGACTTACGTGCGTCAGCCAGTCTGGTATTAGCCGGTTGTATCGCGGAAGGCGTGACGATAGTGGATCGTATTTATCATATCGATCGTGGCTATGACCGCATCGAAGATAAGCTGCGTGCGTTAGGTGCAAACATCGAGCGCGTTAAAGAGCACGAATAAGCGTTTCTGTTGTTCATCTTCACGATGATGTTTTCAGCCGGGTGGGTTCCCACCCGGTTTCTTGTTTGCCTGCCGATAGTGCTTTATCAGCTCGCCTCGGATGCCGCTATTGAGTGGGAAACTCCTGGATCGTCATTTGTAGCGTGATTTGCTTAGTATCGTTGTTATCGTTATTACGCTCAATCGTGACGGGAATGACGGTGCCGGGGTGTATTTCCGAAACCTGTTCCATGGTTTCAATAATTGAGCGTGCAGGCTTATTGTTTACACTCACGATGACGTCTTCGACACGTATACCCGCTTTATCCGCCGGCCCGCCAGGGTCGATAGTCTGAACGAGAATACCGCTTAATCGCCCCTGAACACCACGATTGTTGGCCAACGTGCTGTTCTCTATATTCTCGATCTGTACGCCGTTGACGCCAATATAGCCACGCACCACGCGACCATCGCGGATGAGCTTGCCCATCACCTTGGTAGCCAGCGCCACGGGGATCGCAAAACTAATGCCTTCCGGCGTTTCGCCGTTGCTGCTTTTATCAAAAGATAGGGTATTAATACCGACCAGTTCGCCGAGCGTATTGACGAGCGCGCCGCCGGAGTTGCCGTGGTTAATGGACGCATCGGTCTGCAGCAAGTTTTGGCGTCCGACCTGGCTTCGCTGCTGGCCATAAGCGCTGAGGCTGACGCGACCAGTGGCACTGATGATACCCTGCGTGATGGTCTGCCCCAGATTATAAGGGTTGCCGATTGCCATCACGACATCACCGACGTGCGGTATGCGGTCTGCATTTATCGGAATAACGGGCAGATTGACGCCATCAATTTGCAACACGGCCAGATCGGTCAAGGAATCGGAACCGATCACACGGGCTTCGTACAGCCTGCCGTCTGACAGTTCTATCTGGATTTGTTGCACGTTATTAATCACATGCTTGTTGGTTAAAATATATCCTTTTTCATTCATGATGACGCCAGATCCCAGGGGATGAATAGCGACTTCACTGGGTTTTTCTTGATTGGCAACCCGGTTGTAAATGTTAACCACAGCCGGTGCCGCACGGCTGACTCCCTGATGGTAGCTGATAGGCGAACCATCAGTCTGTCTGTCGCTGCTTTTCAGAAACGACGTACCAGACCCGATAAAGGGGAGTATGGCCAGAATAATACCGGCGACGAGGGCACCAAAGAGTGCTGAACGTAATAACTTAGCAAGCATGGCCGTGATTTACTGTGGAAAAGGGAGGTAGTGGAGAGGATATCATGAGAAGTTCGGACACCGCATGATTCGGTGTCCGATTTTTTATTTCACCATGATTCCAGCACCTAACTTCGCTGGACTACGCCACAGTCTGATACAGCAGGTTTATCAATAACTTAGGCGGATTCATCATATGCCGGTGCTTTCTGAAACTTGACCCGGCTTCCACCCGCTTGGCTCCCAACAGGCTCCTGGAAATCGGGCTTTCCGAGGAGTCATCATGGCGAAAATCAAACTCACCAAGTCCGCAGTCGATGCGGCACAAGCCCAAGCGCAGCCAGTCGAACTGCGCGATACCCTGGTTCCCGGCTTCCTGTGCAAGATCACCCCGGCAGGCCGCAAGGTGTTCATGCTCCAGTACCGCACGAATGCCGGAGAGCGGCGCAAACCTGCCTTGGGGCTCTATGGAGAACTGACCGTCGAACAGGCTCGGTCGCTGGCGCAGGAGTGGCTGGCGCAAGTGCGCCGAGGTGGCGACCCTGCTGCAGAGAAGGCTGCAGCGCGTCAGGCACCCACGGTCAAGGAGCTGTGCATCAAGTTCATGGAAGACTACTCCAGCCAGCGTAACAAGCCTAGCACGCAGGAAGGCTACCAGAGCGTCATTGACCGCAACATCATCCCGATGCTTGGTCGCATGAAGGTGCAGGATCTGAAGCGGCCTGACGTGGCTTCGATGATGAAGAAGATGGCGCACAAACCCGCCGATGCGAACCGCACGTTCAGCGTGATGCGCAAGATGTTCAACTTGGCTGAGGTATGGGGCTATCGCCCTGACGGCACTAACCCATGCCGCCATGTGCCCATGTACCCGAACGGCAAGGCGACTCACCTCATCAGCGACGAGGAAATGGGCAAGTTGTTTCGCTACCTTGACCAATTGGAGGCGGAAGGCCTGGAGCATGTAGTGATCCCGCTGGCCATCCGCCTGCAATTCGAGTTTGCCGCTCGTCGCTCCGAAATCATTGAGCTTCAATGGGATTGGATTGATCTGGAAAACCGGCGCGTGGTGTGGCCTGACAGCAAGACAGGCGGTATGTCCAAGCCCATGAGCGAAGAAGCCTATCGGCTTCTTTCAACAGCCGCCCGCAATGCTATGACGCCCCATGTGCTGCCCTCTCCACGGCATCCAGATCGGCACCTGAGCGATGGCGAGTATTACAGCGGTTGGACTCGCACTCTGAAAGCCGCTGGTGTAACGCATGTGGGTACGCACGGCATCCGCCACCGTTCGGCGACGGACATTGCCAATTCGGGCATCCCAGTGAAGGTCGGTATGGCGCTGACGGCGCACAAGACCGTGGCGATGTTCATGCGCTACGTCCACACCGAAGACAAGCCCGTGCGGGAGGCCGCCGAGTTGGTGGCGAACCGGCGCAAAGCGCTAACCTGTGTCAAGCAATCACCTGCGGAGGTGACAGCATGACCAGGCGAAAGGTATCCATCACGTCACCAGCAGAACCGACGGCGCTGCTGGGGGACATTCGGGCACTGATCGAGACATCGAAGCAGCGCGTCGCCTCAACGATCAATGCCGAACTGACCCTGCTATTCTGGCAGATTGGCCAGCGCATCCATACGGAGGTGCTTTCCGGGCAGCGGGCCGGGTACGGCGAGGAAATCTTGCCGACTCTGGCCGAGCAGCTTGCCCGCGACTATGGGCGCGGCTTTGGGGAGAAGAATCTGCGTCGGATGGTCAAATTCGCCGCCACGTTCCCAGAAGAACAAATTGTCGCGACACTGTCGCGACAATTGAGCTGGTCGCATTTTGTCCTGCTGCTGGCACTCAAGGAACCGCTCCAGCGGGACTACTACGCGCAGATTGCAGGTGCTGAACGCTGGAGCGTGCGAACTCTGCGCGAGCGCATTGACTCGATGCTGTACGAGCGCACGGCGTTGTCGCAAAAGCCGAAGGAAACCATCGAGCGGGAGCTGGCGACCTTGCGCGACGCGCAACGCATGACACCGGCGCTCGTGATGCGCGACCCGTACATCCTCGACTTTCTGGGAATGCGAGATAGCTGGCAGGAAAGTGACCTAGAGGCGGCCATCATCCGTGAAATGGAATCCTTCCTGCTGGAGCTGGGTGCGGGCTTCTCCTTCGTCGCCCGACAGAAGCGCATCCAGATCGACGATGAGGATTTCCACCTTGACCTACTGTTCTACAACCGCAAGTTGCGGCGGCTGGTGGCGGTGGAGTTGAAGATCGGCGAGTTCAAGGCGGCCTACAAAGGGCAGATGGAGCTTTACTTGCGCTGGCTGGACAAGAACGAGCGGGAGCTGGCGGAAGCCTCGCCGCTGGGGATCATCCTTTGCACCGGCAAGAAGCGCGAACAGATTGAGTTGCTGGAACTAGACAAGTCGGGCATCCACGTCGCCGAGTACCTGACAAGCTTGCCGCCGCGCGCAGTGCTAAGTGAGAAGTTAAAGCAGGCAACTCAACGGGCACAATTGCACATCAAAACGCCAACTAAAACTTCGTGAAGAAAAAAGCAAAGTTGTATGTCGCACTGTCGAAGTTTTTTAAACAGCATACCCTCATGAAGATATGACGTATCAATTCTTAAGCCCTAACCGAGAGAGTCCTTAGAGTTAATCTGATCGCTCAGAAATAAATTGCAAAATTCACATCAAACGAATCGTGGTGATTTCATACTCTTCAGGCAGCCATACCCCCCATCCTTGCGGAACCATAACTTGCATTAGCGCCATGTTAAATATGGATAAGTTCTTGTAGAAATCGTCATCAGGGACAACCTCGAGATTCTCGAGGCATAAATCAATTAAGTCTCGCCACTTGAAGTACTCCTCAAAAAAACGAATCTGCGATATCTCCATCCAGTATATTTCGATGAGATCGAATCCTCCTATTATTTCGGGGTCGAAGCAGTCCAGGTTGTGTTCAGGATAATCCCTGAGACATTTTTTGCAGCCGTATTCGAAACATAGCTTATTACCCTTTTTTACAAGGGTAACCATTGAGCGAGGGAGATTCTCTTTTGATAAAATATCATTACATCCACACCTCATTACACAAGGTAGTGGCTTGTATACCATGTTTGTGTTCACATGGTGATATAGGTCGTGCACTTGCTTGAAGTACTTTTCCAGAACAAATCCCATCATTGTAGGGATTATGTCTAAGATGTTTGTTTTGTAGTACTCGACCACTTTAAAATCAAGCTCGCGAAGCTTGCCAAACTTTTTTTTCAGGCCTGAAGTTACTGATGACGAGTAGAATGCTATAAATCCCGAGCATGAATTAAGCTCCATGCGATCTCGAATGTCTTTTTCCTGCGAAACACCAATAGCCTTCTGATGGTGTTTGCAACTTACAACAAATCTCTGTCCACCTTTCTCGACAAGAAGATCCACGCCATCATCGCGCCCCACAGATGGCCCGAGAGCTATTGTATAGCCAAGATGGAATAGAACATCTTGAGCAAAATTCTCCCAATCTTCATCGTTGAGATCCTTGAATACATCCCTCATCCGTCTACTCCAGAAAACTACCTGCATGTGCAAAAAACCAACCAGGCATTGGAAATGTAAATTTAAAAAGTTATTGCCTCGATTTTTCTTCCGAATAGTGGGAAGCAATAACCTAATTAAAATAGCACCCGCTTTAATGCAGGGTTCATTATTGGATATTTTGCTTTCGCCAGTTGTCAACAGCGATCATTAGTCGATTCTCTTCGACTGGGATCTGCCATTCATCCCAAAAATTAACAGTCCCGCTATTCGGCTTATTTTGTGGCTCGTCGATTCTGATGCGGCTTGGCAATAAACTGGCATCACCAACAACCAAAGCCTCGCCAGTGTCGAGCGTAGGAAGGATATCGCTGAAGCCGCCGAGGCTATCAGGAAGTAGACGTTTAATAACTCCTTGATCTTCAGCATTGGTTAGACGCATAGATACAAAGTTACTGCACTGGCTAAGCAGTGTTTTGTTTACTTCGGATGGACGTTGGCTGATTACAACCAAGCTAACGCCATATTTTCGCCCCTCTTTGGCGATGCGCTCGAATATATCCAGTGAAATATCGTCGGCAGAATCTGCCATATTGCGCTGCGGCATATATAGGTGCGCTTCATCACAAAGAAGCGCAATAGGGTGGCGAAGCTCTGATGGCGTCCACTGTTGGACTGAGAACGTAACTCGTGCAACGAGGGATACGATTAGGGGCAAGACGTCCGAGGGAACCTCGGAGAAGTTGATGATCTTGATTCCTGCTTTCCCGTTCTCCGCAGTGCTCCCAAGAGCAGCGCTGGCAAATTTCTCAAGCCATGTGAAATCAAGAATATCTCCGCCGCCATTGAACATAAATCCGAGGCGTCGATCGGAAATTTTGTTCTCAAGGCGAGAAATCATGCGTGCGAGCTTTCCGAAGAAGTCGCCTTGCTTGTCGCCGCGCGAACCAGGAACCATTTCGATGTTTATTTCATTTAGTCGCGACATCAGGAAGTTAAGATCAAATGGCACAGGGCTATCTACAGTAAAATGCTTAAGCAAGTCCTGTTGTCCATTGTCTTCAAGGTACTTCCTCTTAGCCTGATTAATCTCGCGAGCCATAATCATGGCTTGGTTCGGGGCATTTTGGTCGCTGCGATCCACAAACATGGAAACTAGCGCCTCATAAGAAAGTAGCCAATAAGGCAGGTAAAGCACACCATCAGAAATAGTGCGTTGGGCTTCAACATCTGCAGGCCCAGCAACCTTGAAGTGCTGAATGCCAGGCCCCGTCAATGGCGCATATTCTCCGTGGAGGTCGAAGACAATGGCGTTCGCTGTAGAAAGCCCTGACATCTGCTCAATAATTTTGGCCGTTGTCCAAGACTTCCCAGACCCTGTGCTCCCTCCAATAAAGGCATGGCGCTGGAAGAATTTATTTCCATTAAGGTAGGCTACTGCATTGTCATCCAGAGTGTATTTGCCGAGCGTCAATGCATTGCCGTCGGCTGAAACACTGGAGAGCGTGCGCATAAATCCAGTGAGGTTCTCGCCTTCGAGAGCGAAGCAGTTTGCATCTATTTCAGGAACACTTTCGAGTGTTCGACGGAAAACATTCTCCTTGGAACCATCGCGATCCAGCATGGTTCCAATTAATGCAATGCGGCACAGATTCAACTCTGAATTCTGATCTACGATTCCGTCATCAGAAAGATTCTCAATGCCGCGCTTTCTTGTCACTTGCGTAATAAGACCAATCAGGTGCTGTCCTGGCTTGCTACTCTGGAGTACAGCGAGGTGATTAACCTGAAGCCTCTTCAGATGAGACACATTCTCGACGTCCACGATGACATTCGTGGTGTCAACCGAGGCAACCTTCCCGAGCGCTTCTTCATCCCTAAAGTTGAATATTGGCATATGTCCTCTCTACATGATGAGTGATAAGTAGCCCTCAAGGCTCCAGATGTTTTTCTCTACTGTAACTGCAGAACTGCTAAGGGAGGAGTAGACAATAGACTGATTGTCTGTTTCTCCTCGCTCTATGGCTAAATAATTTTGTGCTTTGCCGCCAAGGATAAGTCTCTTAGCTGACTCCGAAAGCGCGTATGTAATGATGGTGACTGGTGCGCCATGCCGCTGACATTTGGCCATAAGTTTTGGCTGGATATGTTCATCATTGAATCCATATCCGACGCACAAATATGATCCGGCCTCGTTAATGGCTACGTCTGCATTATTTATAATTGAGCGAAATGGCTCAAGATGCGTCTTCTGATACTTTTGCGTGCCAGGCGTGACAATCTGGGGGCTGTAGTTTTCAGGTATTTCTTGTGAGCCCGAAATTGCGACAGTGTCCTCTAGTGGGGACTGGAACCAGTCTAGAGAGCCATGTACTTTCCAAATATTCACTCTGCGCGAGCAGGTCAGTTCATCGGGCGTGGCCAGTTGACGGAAAAAACCGTGTGTGAAACCAGTGTAGTGATGGAGCCTGCTTTGCTCGCATGCGTACTCTGCCAAACGATCATAATTTGTAGTGATGATATTTATTTTTCTTAGGCTTGTTTTGAACATATGTTCAAGCAGACGGCTCAGCGGGAACATCGAGCTATTTTGCAAGCCACTCTTGAAGATGCCGCAGTCTTCATGGTTTATAAGTAACCAAGTGGAATTTATGATTCTGCACGTCAGCACTTCAGATACTGCTACTCGGTGGAGAGCTGCCTCTAAATCCACGCCTTCTGTCAGTGTCTGACAGAACATCCCCCAGGACTCCATCTCAGCATCAGAGAGCCCTGAAACGTCAGTATTCTTTATCAAATGCTGCGCAAGCCCCCACATGCCAGACATTCCATGGGCAGCCGAGGCTCCACTACCCAAAATAATAATGGGAGCCTTGCCGTAGTAGTCCTGAGCTTGCTTTTCGTAGTTGACATCAGACAAGGCTCTATCCTTTTTATATTTGAGATTCCTGAACTGGAAAGAAGTTATTCGGTTGTAGGTGCTTACAAATAGATAATAAGCCAAGAAGAGCCTTGCGTCTCCGCTTTGCGGACCGCGCTGCTCCAGGTTCGCTCTTCGCTCATCCCTGACGGGACTGGCATTCGCCAGCCTTCCACATCCCTGACGCCTACGGCCCGGCTTCCAGCTTCGGGCCTGCGCGCTTCGCTTGCGTGCGGCTTGCACATCACGGCGGCCGTTGCCATGTCCAGCCGTCTCTCCTGACTCCATCACCTTGCTCGCGACTGTAGCCCGTGGCCGCGTGCCGTCAAGGCGCGCCAGGCCGTGTCCTCGGCTACGCCTGCGGGCCGCACCTACCTGCCGCCTTTCTCCTTGACGGCCCACGTCCGTGGGCTCCTGACCGTCGCGGGCGATGAACTCAGGAAAGACGGTGGCAACAGGGCCAACCTGGTTCCTCGTGCCAACCGCACCGAACAGCCGAAAGGCTGGGCTCCGAATCTAGGAATCCGGTGTGCGGTTTGAACAGCAAACCCTTTTCGTCAGGAGAAAGACCATGCTTGCATCCCGTTTCGCATCACGTTCCCCGGTTCTGCGCAGCGATACCCCGCTGTCGGACGACCAGATTCACCGCGTGGCCCCGTCTATCTTTGCGGAAGCGCCCCACGAAAGCCGTTCCCAGCGTTACGCCTATATCCCCACCGCCACGGTGCTGACCGAACTGCGCAAGGAAGGGTTTCAGCCTTTCATGGTGACGCAGACCCGCACCCGCCACCAAGACCGCCGCGACTACACCAAGCACATGATCCGGCTACGCCACGCCAGCCAGATCAACGCCCGAGGCGAGGCCAACGAAATCATCCTGCTGAACTCGCACGATGGCACCAGCAGCTACCAGATGCTGGCCGGGATGTTCCGTTTCGTGTGCAGCAATGGGCTGGTGTGCGGCGATACCGTGGCCGATGTGCGCGTGCCGCATAAGGGCAACGTGGCCGGACAAGTGATCGAAGGTGCCTATCAGGTGCTACACGGTTTTGACCGTGCGCTGGAATCCCGAGAATCCATGCAGGCCATCACGCTGGACGAAGGCGAAGCCGAGGTGTTCGCCCGCGCCGCGCTGTCGCTTAAGTACGACGACCCGGACAAGCCCGCACCCATCACCGAATCGCAAATCCTGATGCCGCGCCGGTTCGACGACCGCCGCCCGGACTTGTGGAGCGTGTTCAACCGAACCCAAGAGAACCTGACCAAAGGCGGTTTGTCTGGACGCAGCGCCAACGGACGCCGCCAGCAGACCCGCCCGGTGCAGGGCATTGATTCGGATATTCGCCTCAATCGCGCCCTGTGGCTGCTGGCCGATGGCCTGCGCCAGTTGAAAGCCTGATTTCCCTGCGCGGCAGGGGCAGGCAGCAACCCTTGCCGCGTCATTCGCTGCTGCATTCCATCATCGCAAGGAGTTTTCACCATGAACGCCATCAACCACACCGAAGCCCAAGCCATCCACGGCACGGCCAACGCCGCGCCTGCCGTGCTGCTGGAAGCCGCCGACCCGAGCAAGAATCTGATTCTTGTGTCGCTGTCGCGGCTGGTATCGCGCCCCACGGGCCGCAACGTGCGCAAGACCCCGCGCATGTCGATTCCCGAACTCGCCGCCAGCATCCAGCGTGTCGGCCTGCTGCAAAACCTGATCGTGACCGCGACCGCTGACGGCGAGCGTTACGAAGTCGTGGCCGGAGGCCGTCGCCTTGCCGCCCTCAAGCTGCTGGCGAAGAAGCGCCGCATCAGCAAGGAATGGGACGTCCCTTGCCTGCTGGTGGCCGATGGCACCGCCCGCACCGCCAGCCTGACCGAGAACGTGCAGCGCGAAGCCATGCACCCCGCTGACCAGTTCGAGGCATTCGCCGCGCTTGTGGCCGAAGGCCGACCCATCGAGGACATTGCCGCCGATTTCAGCGTCACGCCGCTGGTGGTGCAGCGCCGCTTGAAACTCGCCAACGTGTCGCCGCGCCTACTGGCCGACTACCGGGCCGAGGCCGTGAGCCTTGACCAGTTGATGGCCCTTGCCATCACCGACGACCACACCGCACAGGAAGCCGCGTTCTACGATGCGCCGACATGGCAGCGCGGCCCGCACAATTTGCGCGACCGCCTGACCGAGCGAGAGATTGATGCCCACCGGCATCCGCTGGTGCGCTTCGTTGGACTGGATGCTTACGAGGCCGCAGGCGGTGGCACCCGCCGCGATCTGTTCGCGGAAGCCGATAGCGGCGTGTATCTGACCGATGCCACGCTGCTGGAACGGCTGGCGCAGGACAAGCTGGCCAGCCTTGCCGCCGAGGTGAAGGCCGAAGGCTGGGCATGGGTGGATGCCACCCCCGGCACGACCCATGCCGACCTGCAAGCCTTCCAGCGCGCCCCGAGGCAACGCCGCAGCCCGAACAAGCGCGAGGCCCAACGCATCGAGAAGCTGCAAACCAAGATGCAGGCGCTGGCCGAGGCCGTGGATGCCGCCTTGGACGCCGACGACGAAGAAAAGGCCGATGTCTTGCAGCAGGAAGGCGAATACCTGGGCGAACAGTTGCAGGCGTTGGAAGATGGCTTGCAGGACTACGGGGAAGTCGTCAAAGCTGCCGCCGGTGCCATCGTCACCATCGACCGCAACGGCGAGGCCGTGATTCATCGTGGCCTGCTGCGCGAAGCCGAGGCCAAGGCACTGCGCACGCTGGAACGGCTGCGGCAAGGTTTCGGCAGCGAGGGCGAAGCCGGGAACGACGACACCGGCGAGGAAGCCGACGACGCCCCTAAGCCCGCCGCCATGTCCGACCGGCTGGCGCAACGCTTGAGTGCCCACCGTACCGCCGCGCTGCAAATCGAAGTCGCACGGCATCCGCAGGTGGCGCTGGCCGCACTGGTGCATGGTATGGTGCAGACTGTCTTGCAAGGCAGCCACTACGGCCACGATCTGCCGCTGGGCGTGAAGCTGACCCAGCAAGATCGGCTGGAAGGCATGGCCCCGGACTGGCCGGAATCGCCCGCCGCCGTGGCTCTGCGCGCACTGCAACAGGTAGCGGGTGAGGCCTTGCCGGAGGACAGTGCCGAACTGTTCGCCGCACTGCTGGCGAAGCCGCAGGATGAATTGGTGCGCCTGCTGGCCGTATGCGTAGCATCCACGGTCGATGTGGTGACGCCCCGCGCCACGCAGCGCCAGCCGGGTGCCGAACTGGCGCAGGCCGTGGCGCTGGAGATGGCGGCATGGTGGCAACCGACCGCAGATGGCTATTTCCAGCATGTGCCGAAGGTCGCGATTCTGGAAGCCGTGGGCGAATTCGCACCGCAGCACGTCACCCGGCTGGCGAAGTTGAAAAAAGGCGACATTGCCAGCGAAGCCGAACGGCTGGCCGATGGCACCGGTTGGATGCCTGCCATCTTCGCCGCCGAAGTCACGCAGCAGGCCGCGCAGGAGGTGGTGACGGACGAGGCAGCCGAAGCACCGGAGGAAGTCGCCGCCGTGGCGGATGAACAGACGCAGGCCGAGGCACTGGCCGCTTGACCCCGCACCACAGATAGCGCCCCGGTTCCGGTCGGGGCGCTTTCATGTCGAGGATTCCCCCATGAGCCACGACACCACGAACCGCGCATGGCCGCGACTTACGCCCCCGGCACGATACGCGCCCGCCGCTGGCATGGCGATAGCGACGTGCGCGGCTACCGTCCGCCTCGCGGCTGGAGAGCCCGTGCCGACCTGACCGACCTACACCCCATCACGGGCCGCGCCTTGCCGCGTGCCATATGGCGGATCATCGAAACCAAAGAATAGGAAGCAACCCCGCGCCCAAGCCGTTCCGTCTTGGGCGCGGGGAATGCCAAAGCTCCGTGCGCTGCAGTGGCCGCACCCGGTTTCAAGGCTCAAAGCCAAAACGCCCCTTTGCCGCCTTACCGAAGGCGGCAAAGGGGCCGCGCACCAGTCGCCTTGTGCGCAAAAGTCATTGAAGTCATGCAAGTGCAGCGGCGCACGCGCCGCCGACATTCCGACAGCACCTCGCCGCAATGGGCGGCGCTTGTGAGGCTAAGCCCCGGCTTGCTGCGGCAGGTTGCACGAAAGCGTGCCGTGCTCGACGCTGGCGGTTCGTTGCCTGTACGTCACGAAAGACGGTTCACCGACACACCACCTGGCCTCGATGTGGAGCTTCCACGCCACGCATCAAGCATGTGGTCGCAAGTTGTGGCAGGAGCGCTCGTACCTTGTCGCTGGGGCATTGACCTGGCCGCGTTAGGGCGCAAGCCGGTGAAGCTGCCATGCGAGGATGCCGAGTCGGTCATGTCTCCATTCGGGAGAGGCGGCCCGTGCGTCCTTGGCTTGTCGTGAATCCTGGCGTTGGCGCGGCTGCGCCTTGGGCTTTATGACTGCAACCTGGAGGCGAAAACAATTTCCCCTGCGCTGCGCGCATTCCTCGCGGGACAAATTCTTTTCGCCTCCAGGTTCTCCACGGTGTTGCGACCGCTGCGCGGTGCCGCCAGCCCATCCCCCGCCGGGCGGATCACAACAAGAACGCACTGGCGCGACCTTGTTCAACCCGAAAGGAGAAATCATCATGGCTAACATCGGCACCTTCACCGCAGAGAAAGACGGCCTCACCGGCACGCTTCGCACCCTGACGCTCAACATCAAGGTCAAGCTGGTTCCCAGCGACAAGGGTGACAACGAGAGCGCACCAGACTACCGCCTGCAAGCGGCTGGCCACGATATAGGCGCAGCGTGGAAAAAGACCAGCGAGGCCGGACGCCCCTATGTGTCCGTGACCCTGGACGATCCTTCGTTCCCTGCAACGGTCTATGCCCGCCTGATCGAAAACGAGGATGGCACGCATGACCTGATCTGGTCACGCAGCAAGCCCAAGGCGGCGTAACCACCTCAGCGCCTCGCCCACTATGGCGAGGCGCTTGGCTTACCTGCTCACTTCATTGGGGTGAGCGGATTCACTAAACACCTGCAAGACAGGGGCCAGCACCAACTGCCCCACGGCATAAAGGCCAGGGCCTCTGCCTATGAGTTCCGCAATGCGTTCCTCGTGGAGTACGCCCGCTGCGCAGTCTTGCTCCATCTGTGCAACTAATGCGGATTTGGCCAGGGCTAACGTGGCCTCGGCCTGCTGCGATAGACCGCTTGCTGATTGAGCGTCATATGCAATCAGGTTATCTAGCACTGGGGTAATGCTTCCCATGCCGCCTTTGACCATTTTCGCCCGTAAGCCTTCAACGACAAAAGTGACCAAGCGCCAAATTTGCTGTGGTTGTTGGTCAAGTTCCTTTTCGATCAGTGTTCGCGCTTCAAATGGCGACAAGGTGGAACATGGCGCGAGCGCCATACTCATGGTGCGAGCCAGTTTGAGGAGTTGATGTTCTTCCAAGCGTTCCAGCAGGTTTGCGAATGCACGCTGTTGCGTGCCGTCGGCGAGCGCATTCGCAAGCCCTTCGGTAGAGTGTTCTGGCACTTGAACGCGGCCTAGCGCTGAGAGCACCTGATGTTTGTCGATATCGTGTGGCGGATGCTCCGCGAGAGGATCAATGTCCACGGTCACTTCTCGCGTGGCGGAACCCTGCGGTGCCGTGCCCAGGTGTACGGCAAAGGTTAAAGTGGAGAACAGCGCGACACGGCCGTAGATTTGGCCGTCAAAGCCATCAATACCAACCGTCACTCGATGCCCAAATTCAAACTTGTTGGCGCGCGCTCCGGCGGGCGGGCTGAAATCCCACCAGATCGGTGCCGTGCCTCCAAAGGGCTCCAGCGCAACCGTCACCGCCGCGCGTGCCTCGATCAATTCCTCGCGCTCTTCCGGCTGCTGTTCGCAGCCGCCCAGCGCTGCGACCTTGGCGATGGCTTGCGTGTAGTTGATGAAGTTGGAAAGCGTCCCTGATCGCGCGAGCTCTGGGAATTCCTGCGCGAAGAATGTCTGCGTCATGTACGCGATGGCGCCCAGACCACAGGCACCGCCAAATTTGCGCTTATGGTGAATGGAGCCGGTGATATACGGCCGAGCGGAGGGCTTCGACAAGGGTGTCCACTCGTGTCCATCGTCCTCCATCTTTTTTGCGAACTGTTTGACGGACTGCTGGTTGGGAAATGCCAGATGCAACTCTTCACCTTCGCCAACTGCGGTGCGGGAGATGACGCGGGGCTTCGTGAATTTGATCTCCTTGGCAGAGATCGAAACGGTCTCTCCCGTCAGCGTGTGCTCGCCATAGGCAGTTTTGGGGTGCTTGGAGTGATCCGGCCGAACGCCCAAGTATGCATTGAGGAAGTCGAGCTGCTCGGCAATCTCATTGACGAGACCCGAATAGCTGTTGTCGTGCTTGGGGCAATAGATGCCGGAGTTGACCCGCCGGCCTCCAAGAGACGCCGGAAAAACGTGCTCCCCAGAGCCTGCGGCCTGTCCGCACACGATGCATGTCTTCGCCATTGAGTTCCTTTCCAAAGTTGCACCACGCCAAGCGAAGCTATGCGATGCAGAGTCAATTAGGCACTTCGCCCAGGACTTCTTCAACGGCCCCCATCAAGTGGGCGACGCTGAGCCCCAGCGCACGCGCGATCTTGAAAATAATCGCCAGCGTGGGCATGTGTTCACCGCGCTCAATCTTGCCCATGTGAGAACGCTCGATACCGGCTTGATGTGCCAAGGTTTCCTGCGCCACGCCTCGCTCGACCCGCAGTGCGCGCACCACCGCGCCGAAGGCCTGGGCCAGCTCGGCGTCGAAGGTGGTGGAGCCGGTCGGTCGGCCGCGTTGGACGGTTCGCTTCTGCATAGGCAGAAGCGTCGATTCGCAGCACAATTAAAACCACGTTATATTTAACTCATTCATCCAATCTCACCTGTTTTTGTGCCTTTACTGAAATCCGCATCGGCGGCTTTCTTTAAAAGCGGAGAGCCTGATCCGTGTCTTTCCTGACTTCCGTGCATGTGCCTTCGTGCCTCTACGTCTCTGCGGATACGTGGGATTGCGCATTGGTGCTTTCGTTGGAAGGCGTGAAAGCGCCTCTGCTGCTCCGTACATCCGTGGGAGTACGGCCATGACTTCACTCATCACCGCCGACGAGCGCATGCACCTGCTGGCCAACGGACAGGCCCGCGCCGCCGGACAGGACACCGATCCGCTGCCCGTGGTGCGTCTGTTCACGCCAGATGCGCATGCCACTTGGCTGCTGGCCTCGCTCGACCCCGCCGATGGCGATACTGCCCACGGCCTGATCGACTTGGGGATTGGCATGCCTGCGCTGGGAACGGTGAAGCTGTCCGACCTGGCCGCCATCGTCGGGCCGCGCGAGCAGCCCGTGATGCGGGATCGCTACTTCCAGCCGGTGCGGCGGCTGTCGGAATACCTGCGGCTGGCCGAAGACAACGGTTCGATCACCGATTGAGCGCCACCGCAAAGCGAGGCGCACTGTGTCTATTTCGGTCTGGTCTGTGACCCGTTCGGTCTGAATCGGCAGTGTTGCACCGAAGCGGTGCGTGCCTGATCGAAACGGTCATGATGCTTGGCGCGGGCTGCGGCAAGCTGACCGACGCGGCATGCCATGGAGTGCGTTGCCGCCGTCGCACTCGGACGATTTCAGCAACGCATCGGAGTTCATCGGTCTTGACACTGCCAGTTTACGCTTCACCCATGACGTTTTGACGATGGCCTCGTAGCACGCTGTTTCGCCGTGGCGACGCACCCCCAGCACAGGGAGGTTGCCTCATGGCTGATCGCAGTGCCGAGCCGTGGTATGCCACGGCGGCCTATCTCTACGTTCTGCACCTGGATGGCCCGGCGCTGGCCTGGGAGTACCTGCGCCGTCATCCAGACTATCGGCACGACTGGCTGCGCCGTCGTCGCCAACCGGATATTGCCGGGCATTGGGGGCTCCGCCTGCTGGAAGATCCCTCTCTGGATGCGCGAGACGCGCACCCGGCCTGGTTCCCCGATCACGATGCCGTGGTGCAGCTCTACCCAGATGCAGATCCGCCGCCCGATGCCCTGTGCTTTGAGTTCTGGAAGCTGCCGGGACACAAACACCTGACCCATGACGGCAAGCGCCTGGTGCTGGTGGCGCGCTGGCCCGGCTGCTGCCTGCGTTTCGTGCTCGCGCCAGGCTTGGCCGATGGCATGGCTTACGCCTATGCCATCCGGGCCTGCGCCGCGCCTTGCGAACGCTATGCGGCCCTGGCGAGCGAATTGAACAAAATCGCCGTAGCCGCCGGTGCCGCACCTGCGGCGACCGTCCGGCCACGCCCGCCGCTGTCCGCATTGCTGGAACTGCACACGCTGCAGGCGCTGGACGCGACCTTGGCGGGCGCGTCCTTGCGCGAAGTCGCCGAAGGGCTGTTTGGTGTGGATGCCGTTACCGCCGACTGGCACGCCGACAGCGCTCTGCGCGCCCGCGTTCGGCGGCTGGTACGCCGGGGGGATGGGCTTATGCGCGGCGGTTATCGCCGTCTGGCACAGCTTCCGGCTGTCACTTCGCATGATGGGGGACGATTCGCATCCGCAGCAGAACGTCCCTGAGCAAGAGCCTCATGTTTCTTGAGACTGCCTCCATCCGGCCGCGCTTTGTGGCCGGACTTGATGGAGGTACATCCCATGCGACCCGCTCCCTTGCGGCCTGCCGCCGCTCCCGTTGCCACACCCACACAACCCCAGCGCTATCTCACCAACGATGAGGCTGCCGACTACCTGCGCCTGTCACCACGCACGCTGGAGAAACAGCGCGTCATCGGTGGTGGCCCGAAGTTTCGCAAGTTCGGTCGCCGAGTCATGTACGCCGTGGCCGACCTCGATGCCTGGGCGGAAACGCGTAGCTTCGAGACCACTTCCGACCCCGAATATGCCGAGCACCACTCGGCTGACAGCCGTGCGCGCTGATCGGCATGTCGTCGGTGGCCATCGCCATGTCCCGCCCACCAAGGCACGCCTTGCAGCAGCGCGAACAGCTCGACCTGTTCCGCGCACTGCCGGGCGAGGACATGGCACCGCGCGATGCCCAGGACTTGATGGCCTATCCGTTTTTCTCGCTGGCGAAGTCGCGCCGCACCGCGCCAATCGACTTTCGCAGCGGCAACATCACCATCCGCGTGGAAGGCACACAGGAACATGGCATCGCCACCATCTGGGATGCCGACATCCTGATCTGGGCCGCCAGCCAAATCGTCGAAGCCAAGGACGCGGGCATCCAGCCGTCCCGGCGGATGCAGGCCACGCCCTACGAGATCCTGCGCTTCATTGGGCGTGGCAAGTCGCTGCGCGACTACCAGCGCCTCAAGGCCGCGCTGGATCGGCTGCAATCGACCACGGTGGCAACGTCCATCCGCGAAACCACTGGAAGGCGCTTGCACCGCTTTTCGTGGATCAACGAGTGGAAAGAGCTGGCCGATGCCAACGGCACGCCGCTGGGCATCGAGCTGATCCTGCCGGACTGGTTCTATGCGGGCGTGCTGGACGCCGCCCTCGTGCTGACCATCGACCCGACGTATTTCAGGCTCACGGGCGGGATCGAGCGCTGGCTGTACCGCTTGGTGCGCAAGCATGGCGGCAAGCAGGAACACGGCTGGCAGTTCGACTTCCGGCACCTGCACCGCAAGTCGGGCAGCAGCACGCGGTTCTCGGATTTCGCCTACGACCTGCGGGCGCTGGTCGCCAAGCAATCGCTGCCGGGGTACGAACTGAGCATCGTGCGGATTCCCGAGGACGACATGGAATTGCTGACCTTCCGGC
This sequence comes from Pectobacterium aroidearum, assembly GCF_041228105.1. Lineage (NCBI taxonomy): Bacteria > Pseudomonadati > Pseudomonadota > Gammaproteobacteria > Enterobacterales > Pectobacteriaceae > Pectobacterium > Pectobacterium aroidearum. The sequence continues at coordinate 4,817,224 of NZ_CP166097.1, read as the reverse complement.
CCGTGCCGCAGACGGCACGGGGATAACAGCGGGACAAGCTGTGGATGGGGTCGTGCTATCAGGAGTAAGGGGTGTCGTGCTATCGGGAGTACGCCTATCGTGCTATCAGGAGTACGAAAACGCCGGAAAGCTAGTAGCGGCGCGGGTTTGCGATCCCTCTAACATTACTAACTTAAATTCTCTAACTATTGGTAGAGAAGCAACATTGCGGTGGACAACTGCCGCAGGCCGGAAAACCAACCAGGAAAAGCCGCAAAAACTACCCCGTTCGGCACGGCAAAAACAGGCCGGTCTTCCAAGCTGGAGGGCCACGCCATGATCGTCGCCTTGCTCAACCAGAAAGGCGGCGTCGGCAAGACCACGCTCGCCACGCACATCGCGGGGGAGCTGGCCTTGCGCGGCCAGCACGTCGTCCTGCTGGATGCCGACCCGCAGGGTTCATCACTGGACTGGACGCAGCGCAGAAGCCAGCAAGGCTTGCCCCGGCTGTTCAGCGCTGTGGGCCTGGCGCGCGAAACACTGCACCAGGAAGCCCCAGAACTCGCCAGGCGGGCCGATCACGTCATCATCGACGGGCCACCCAGGATCGCCGCCTTGGCGCGTTCTGCGCTGCTGGCGGCCGAACGGGTGCTGATCCCGGTACAACCCAGCCCCTACGACCTGTGGGCCAGCGCCGAGATGGTGGCGCTGATCCGTGAGGCCCAGGTGTTCCGGCCTGCGCTACGCGCGGCCTTCGTCATCAACCGGCGCGTCAGCACCACGGTAATCGGGCGCGAAGCACGACAAGCCTTGGCCGAACAGCCGCTGCCAGCGCTGCGTAGCGAGGTGCGCCAGCGCATCGTCTTTGCCGACAGCGTGGCTGCGGGTCGATTGGCGCGGGAGACAGCCCCCGATAGCGCGGCAGCGCAGGAAATCACCGCGCTGGTCGATGAGCTGCTGCGGTGGCCGTCATGAGCGACAACAGCAACCCACCCAACGGCAAACGCGCGACCAAACGGGTCGGCATTGGCGTGCGTCCGCCCGCCAATCCGCACGCCGAGGCGTGGATTCGCCAGGGCGATGCGGATGCGCTCAACAAGGGCGACCTCTACACCGCTCGCCTGACCCTCGACATCACGCCCGCCATGCGGGCACGCATCAAGGTGTCGGCCTTCACGCAAGGCGTGACCGTGGCCGACCTACTGCGCGGTTTGCTGGAGCGCGAGTTTCCAGAACACCGCAGGGAAAACACGCCATGACCACATCCGCATTGTCTGTTGCCGCACCGCCTGCCATCGCGGTCACGGCTGCGCACACAGCGCCTTCCAGCCAACCCGCCAGCGCGCCGCTGACGCGCGTGGCTCTGGCTTACATCGAACCTCGCTTCAAGCTCTACCTGCGCTTCGGCGAACCAGCGCGCACGCTCCAACTCGATCGCTGGCGGCGCTGTGCCATGTTCATGCCGGGTGCAATTCTCTGCCGCGTTCGTTGGCAGGCCAATGACTACGGCACGATCCGCTGGCAGCTCATGGTGATGCAGGCTGCTACACCGCTTGATGCCGTGCAGCGCATCCACGGCGTGCAGCCAGGCGCGTGCCTGCTACTGCATGCCGAAGGTGACGCTAATGTGCGCGCCGTGCTGGAACGCATCGACGGCATCGAGGCGCTGGGCATCGCTGCCATCGACGTGTCGCCTGCGTACTGGCGCATGGTCGCCAACCGGCTCGCCGCGCATTTGCCGTTGCCCGAATACACCGCCGAGCGACACGCCGCCCGGCTGGCCGGGAGGGCGCTGCCATGACGGCCCATTCCACCGCTGCACGCACGCCCGAATCCGCGTCGATTCCTCGCTCACGCCTGCGCGCTCGCCTCGTGTTAGCGGGCTTCGCCGCCGTCAGCCTCGCTGCGCTGGCTTGGGCGGCTTTCGTGCAGCCGCTGCCGCGCCTGATCTATAACCCGTCCGACAGCGTTCCGGTCGGCTGGTATCGCGTCGATCCGCAGCGCCACGGCGCCGACTCGCTACCACGTCCCTTCTCCGTGGGCAGCGTCGTCATGACTACATTGTCGCCAGATGTTGCCACGCTCGCTGCGCAGCGCGGCTATCTGCCGGCACACGTTCCGCTGCTCAAACGTGTGGGCGCGGTCGCGCCGCAACACGTCTGCATCGTCGCCGGTCAGGTACGCATCGACAGCGTGCCGATGGCCGCTGCGCTGCCTACCGACCGGCTGGGACGACCGTTGCCATCCTTGCAGCTTTGCCGTCGCCTTGAGGCGGGCGAACTGTTCCTGTTGAGCGTGACCAATCCGGCATCGTTCGACAGCCGCTATTTCGGGCCTGTCAGCGCATCCGCCGTGATCGGCGTTGCGCATCCGATCTGGGTGGAGACACGCCCATGATGGCCGCCGATTCGCTGCACGTTGCCGTGCATCTCATCGTGCCATCGGGCGTGTCGTCCTGCTGTTCGTCGCCGTGTCGTCGCGCGTGCAGTGCGGGTGCATCCGCGTCGCACTTCGCGCTGTATCCGGCGCAGCCGTCCAGTGTGCAGGCATCTTGCCTCGAACGTGCCTGGCCTGCGGCCATCGGCGCGTTCGCCGGCGGGCTGGCTGCAAGCAGCGCAGCGCCGCCGGGCCGCCGACGCCCGGAGCGACAGCGAGGGGCAAAGGCGGAAGGCAAGACAAAAGGACGCGGCACCGGGCCGCATCGAAAGCCTGTCTGCACATGGGGGTGGCGCGGCACGGTGCGGCTTCGCCGTCGTGCCGCGTTCGGCGCGAGGGTCGCGCCAATGCAGGCATGTCCGCGTGCTTCGCACGCCAGGACACGCCAGAGCTTGCAGCGAGCACAGCCATGACCGACCGCCGCGACGACGATTTCCGGGTGCGCCCGAGCGCCCCGAAGAACCGGGGCAACGGCCAAGGCCAGAGCTTCGTTTCCAAGGTGCTCAAGCAGTCGGGCAAGGCCAGCGGCGGGAAGTCGGCGGTGCGCCATTCCGCCGCGTCCGGCGGCCAAGGCCAGCGGCCCGGCTCGCGCTTGGGGCGCGGCCATACGGCGGCGCGCTTCGCAGGCGCGAAGCTGACCCCCATGTCGCGGCGCGTGACTATCAAGACGCTGCTGGTCAATCAGCGCAACGCCAGCCCACAGTCGCTGGCGAAACATCTGCGCTATATCGAGCGCGATGGCGCGGGCCGCGATGGCGAACCGGGCCGGGCCTACGGGCCGCAGGCCGATGAAGCCGACCTTGATGCCTTCAAGGAACGCTGCCAGGACGACCGGCACCATTTCCGCTTCATCGTTTCCCCGGAAGACGGCGCGGAACTGGACGACCTGCGCACCTATACCCGGCATCTGGTGAACCGCATGGAAGCCGACCTGGGCACGCGGCTGGATTGGGTGGCGGTCGATCACTGGAACACCGACAACCCGCACACCCATCTGATCGTGCGCGGGCGCGACGACACCGGCAAAGACCTCATCATCGCCGGCGACTACATCGCCCACGGCTTCCGCCACCGGGCCGCCGAACTGGCGACCGAATGGCTGGGGCCGCGCACCGAACTGGAGATCCAGCAGACGTTGGGGCGCGAGGTGGAACAGGAGCGGTGGACGAACCTGGATCGCACCCTGCAACGCGAAGCCGGCGACGATGGCCGAGTGCAGATCGAACAGTTCAACGCACCGGTGCTGCAACGCCAGCGTCTGTTGCTGATCGGCCGGCTGCAACGCTTACAACGGCTGGGCCTGGCCGACGAAATGCAGCCCGGCATCTGGGCCGTCCATGCCGATGCTGAGAAGACCTTGCGCGCCTTGGGCGAGCGTGGCGACATCATCCGCACTATGCAGCGCGCCATGAGCGGCCAGCAGCGCGAGCTGGCAGTGTTCGAGCCGAGCCAGAATGATGATGGAGGTGGCCGCAGCATCCTCGGCCGCGTGGCTGCGAAGGGGCTGGCCGACGAGCTGCACGACCGTGGCTATCTGGTCATCGACGGTGTGGATGGCAAGGCCCACTACGTCGCACTGAACGCCCGCGACGAGCTGGCGAACTATCCCACCGGCGCGGTGGTGGAAGTGAAGGATTCGGCCAACATACGCGCGGCCGACAAGAACATCGCCGCGCTGGCGAGCGATGGCCTGTACCGCGCCGACCATCACCTGGCCATCGAACAGGGCCGGGCCAAGGCCGGACGCGATCCGCAGGAGGTTGTCGCTGCCCATGTCCGCCGGCTGGAGGCCCTGCGCCGCGCCGGCATCGTGGAGCGCGTGGCCGATGGACTCTGGAAGGTGCCGGACGACCTGGCCGAGCGTGGCCGCCAGTACGACGCGCAGCGGCTGGGCGACGTGGCGGTGCAACTGAAATCGCATCTTGCAATTGAGCGTCAGGCCCGCGTGATTGGGGCCACCTGGCTGGACCAGCAACTGATCGGCGGCGGCCGTGGGATGGGCGACCTCGGCTTTGGCGGTGACGCCAAGCAGGCCTTGCAGCAGCGCATCGACTTCCTCGAAGAACAGGGACTGGCGCAGCGGCGTGGGCAGCGTGTCATCCTCGCACGCAACCTGCTGGGCACGCTGCGCAATCGGGAGATCGCGCAAGCTGCCGAAGGAATTGCCATTGCAACCGGCCTGGAGCATCGTCCGATTGCGGATGGGCAAAGGGTGGTCGGCATCTACCGGCGCTCCTTGATGCTTGTGAGTGGCCGCTACGCGCTCCTGGACCATGGCAAGGAATTCAGTCTAGTGCCGTGGCGGCCAGTAATCGAACAGCGGCTAGGGCAGCAGATTGCTGCGACAGTGCATGGGAACGGGGTCGCGTGGGATTTCAGAAAACAACGCGGCCTGTGAATTGGATAGAGTAGGCACCACGAAATAATTCTTTTGGCGAGCAAGACACCATCATTGGAGATGAATTGATAACCGCCTTGTACACATGACGCGAGCTATGAGCAGAACTATTTTTGAGCTGACAGATTTAATCTCTAGTCTTAGGGGCATCCTATGAAAAATAATTCGAATGTTTGGCCACGAATAATCGCGCTTCTTCCCTAAGCCAATTTTTGACCATCACGACGGCGGGATGTTCACAAGAACCTAAGGCTGAGAGCAGATAGAAATCACGACCATCCACTGCCGGGCCGAAAGGCACGCGAAGCAATCCTTCGTCGAGAGCATCCGCAACAAGGGCAACACTTGAAAGTGCAACTCCTTGACCGGCAATTGCGGCTTGAATGGTATGTGCTTCGTCAGAAAAGCCGATTTCTGGTCCAGACGGCTTTCCATCCATGGTTGAAGTGGCTAGCCATTGCGGCCAATCCGGAATGCAGTCGTCATTTTTACTCGAACGGAAACGCAATCTCGCAATATTGGAGAAATCGTCGCGATTTTCGGCATTAAGTGAGGGAGCGCAAACTGGCACATATCTGCCAGGAAGCAATACCTCGCTTTCAACACTTGAATCGGGTGGTGTGCAAAATCTAATAGCAAGGTCTGCACTGCCGGCTTTAATTTGAACTGGCGAATCAGAAGAATGTAGGTGCAAATCGACGTTAGGAATAGCCGCCGCGAGGGCAGGCAGACGAGGTAAAAGCCAACGAGCGGCAAAACCGCAGGTTGTGCTTAATGTAACGGATGGCCTGCGGTCTCGACGTTGCAGTTCTTCGATCGCACCCACAATGCCGGTAAACGCTGTGTGGACAGCAGGATACAAAAGTTGGCCAGCATCGGAGAGGCTGACGCTGCGTACCTCACGCGCGAATAACCGGATATCAAGAGCATCCTCTAACTGTTTGATGCGATGACTTACCGCTGTTGGAGTGATTGACAACTCTGTAGCAGCTTCCTTGAAGCTCTGCAGGCGTGCCGCTGCCTCAAAAGCGCGTAGCGCGCTAAGAGGTATGTTCCCGAGGATGTGCTGATGCATGAAGTTATCTCACCTATCGACTGAGAAAAGATCGTTTGTCGTGAAGTCTACTCCCGTAGATCATACGCTTATCGGCAGTTCCATGCCTACATTTGAGAAGGATAGATGAATTATGCTTAATGTTCTTTACCTGGATGGAAGCGCCCGCCCTGGCTCCTCCGCTGAGCAAGCTCACGGCTCGCATACCAGGCGGTTGACGTCGCGCTTCGTGTCTAAATGGCAGGGCATCCGGCCCCAAGATTCTGTCGTTTACCGAGATCTTGGAAAAGCTCCTCCGGCCCAAGTTGACGCGGCGTGGATTCATGCCGCATTTACACCAGCTGAGCAGCGAGAGCCTTGGATGGTTGAGCGACTTGCTGAGAGCGACGCATTGATTGACGAACTTCTGCGAAGCGATTTGATAGTGCTCGGTGTGCCCATGTACAACTTTGGCGTGCCAACGCAGGTGAAAGCCTGGCTCGATAACCTCATCCGCGTGGGTCGTACATTCGGTTTTGATCTGGCTCGTGGTGAAGTACCGTATTGGCCGCTCTTGGCCGACCAAGGTCGTCGGGCTGTACTCCTGAGTTCGCGCGGAGACTATGGCTACGACGCAGGGGGACGTCTGTCTGCTGACAACCATGTCGAGGGTGGCGTAATGGCCGCTCTGCGCTATATCGGAATCAAGGACTTCGATTCGATCGCTATCGAGTTCGATGAGTTTAGGGATGCGCGAGTCGTCGAGTCTATTGAGAAGGCCGAGTTGGCTGTTGATAACCTGGTCGAGAATCTGGCCGGCTGGGCTAATACTCAGGAAAGCCTTAATTCCAAAAAGTAAGCACTGGCATATTGGAACTTTCGGCGGTCACTGATCCACGAACGGAGCTATACACTACTTTCTAACAGTGAGTGTCTAGTCCCCATATTTTCGTTTTTAATTCTGTTAGCGCTTGGAAACGCCGGTTGACTAAAACCACTAGCGTAAGGCTCGATTTGGCTGCCATCACATTTTCGGTAATTGAGGCGGCCTATTCAAAAAACCCAAATTGTTTCCTGGGTGCCCCTCAGTGCGAGCATGGTGACAGGGTTGACTTAGGAAAGTCCACTTCCTTGGTTTTGCAGGGAGCTTTTTCTTTGATGATTTAAGAGGATCTGATGCCAATTGCATTGTTTGCCCTAACGATATGTTCTTTTGCAATCGGCACTGCCGAATTTGTCATTGTGGGATTGATTCCAATCGTAGCAACGGACCTGGGCGTTAGCCTGCCATCCGCAGGCCTGCTCGTCAGCCTTTATGCAATGGGCGTCGCGGTCGGCGCCCCTTTGCTTACCGCGGCCACGGGGAAAGTCCACCGGAAGATTCTGCTTATCTCATTGATGGCGATTTTCACTGCGAGCAACATATTGGCATGGGCATCACCGAGTTTTGAGACACTAGTCGCAGCTCGGGTGTTAACAGGACTAGCTCACGGAGTCTTTTACTCAATCGCGACCATCATTGCCGCAGGGCTTGTTCCAAAGGAAAAAGCCGCCAGCGCTATTGCGATAATGTTTACAGGGCTGACCGTAGCACTTGTCACTGGTGTGCCGATTGGAACCTTTATTGGGCAGATTTTTGGTTGGCGCTCGACCTTCCTCGTTGTGGCTACTTTGGGAGCAATCGCAATATTGGGAACACTTTTGTTCGTTCCTAGCAACATCCCCAGTAGCAAGCCTGCAACATTGCGGCAACTTGCCAGCGTGCTAACGCACCCACGCCTGATACTGGCCTATGCAATTACCGCTATTGGCTACGGTGGGTCTTTCGTAGCCTTTACCTACCTCGCGCCAATTCTTGAAGAAATCACGGGCTTCTCGGCAGCAGCAGTGAGTGGCGTGATGCTTTTGTATGGCGTGTCTGTTGCAGTTGGAAATCTGTATGGTGGAAAGCTTGTAGATCGCTACGGTGCTGTGCCCGCGCTTCGTTCGATATTCTTGGCATTGACAGTTGTCCTTATCGCATTGGCATTCACTGCATCAAGCAAATGGATGATGCTCATCACCGTTCTGATATGGGGTGCAGTCGCCTTCGGAAACGTTCCTGGTCTTCAGTTTTATGCCGTTAAACAAGCCGAGCGTTATGTGCCGTCTGCCGTGGATGTCGCTTCCGGGCTGAATATCGCGGCATTCAATTTGGGGATCGCCGGAGGCGCTTCTATCGGGGGGATGATCGTGGCAAGGGGAAGTTTGACATCCACACCTTTGATCGCTGCAATATTCGTATTTTTGGCATTCGCTCTGACAGTATGGGCGGGCTTTCTCGATAGAAGAAAGCGAGCTGATCATTTAGCGGAATGCTGATCCTTTATTGCTTAGTCATGTATACAGTCAGAAACCAGCTAAAAATTAGAACTGAGGCTGGTACTGGCTTATAGCTCGGTTGATATTGTTACGGCTGCTGGGAGCAACTGATTCGTCTTGGGCAGCGTAAGCGCAGTGCGGCGTTGCCCGGACTTTAGGGAAAACGGAGAACGCACCTGTGGCAAGTCGTCCGAATCCAACGTATGCAAATGCTGTGATGTGGATGCTGTGGCCTCAATGGGTGTAGCAACGCAATACGGAGGCAACGGAATCATTGCGGGGGCACAGCATTTTGCGCTCCTGCAAATTCGGAAGAAACCACGATATCAGTCGACATTATGAAGAACGAAATATCTAAAAATCACGGGTTTGTAAGTATTCGCGGGGCACGGGAAAACAACCTAAAGAACATTGACGTTGAGATTCCCCGTGATTCGCTGGTGGTCTTCACGGGTATCTCGGGTTCGGGCAAGTCGTCCCTGGCTTTCGGCACCTTATATGCCGAGTCGCAGCGTCGCTACTTGGAATCAGTTGCGCCTTATGCACGTCGGCTGATCGACCAAGCGGGTACGCCGGATGTGGACGCTATCGACGGTCTGCCACCCGCCGTGGCGCTGCAACAGCGTCGGGGTACACCTACCGCTCGGTCCTCTATTGGGAGTCTGAGCGGCATTTCCAATTTGGTGCGGCTCCTTTACTCCCGTGCGGGCCGGTATCCCGTGGGGCACCCCATGCTGTATGCGGAAGACTTTTCGCCCAACACACCGGAAGGTGCATGCCCGCATTGCCACGGCATGGGCAAAGTCTATGAAGTTACCGAACAGTCGATGGTTCCGGATGACGGCCTGACGATTCGCGAGCGCGCTGTAGCGGCCTGGCCCACTGCGTGGGGTGGGCAGAATCTGCGGGACATCCTCGTCATGCTGGGACACGACGTCGATGTGCCATGGCGAAAGCTTCCCAAGAAATTGCGCGACTGGATTCTTTTTACTGAAGAGCAGCCTACCGTCCCGGTGTATGCCGGAGCCAGCCATGAGGAAGCCAAGGCCGCGCAAAAGACTGGTTTGTCGCCAAGCTACATGGGCACATTCAGCAGTGCGAAGCGGCATGTCTTGCACACCTTCGCACACAGCAAGAGCGCGCGTATGCGCGAGCGGGCCGCGGCATTCATGGTCAGTAGCGACTGCCATGTTTGTGGTGGAAAGCGCATCAAGCCTGAGGCTTTGACGGTCACCTTCTCGGGTGTCGACATCGTTGAGCTCGGGCGGTTGACGCTCGACGAGATGGCAGTGCTCCTTACTCCGGCGGCCGAAGGCAGGCTCGGACAGGAGATCCCAGCAGCCAGCATTCATGCGGGTCTTCCCACCACGGCTGGCGGTAAACGCCGCTCGGGATCGACGACAAAGCCCGTACCTGAATATGCCCAGGAGCAGGTGCTTGCTGCCCAGCGATTAGCCCAGGAAATTACCTCGCGCATCAGCGCGATGACACAGCTCGGGCTTGGGTATCTGTCGCTCGACCGCGCGACGCCATCGCTGTCCTCGGGCGAGCTGCAACGCCTGCGTCTGGCCACGCAACTGGTATCACAGCTTTTCGGAGTCGTGTACGTACTCGATGAACCGTCTGCAGGATTACACCCCGCAGACGGCGAAGCACTGATTGCTGCACTGCATCGGCTCAAAAGAGTTGGCAATTCCTTGTTTGTGGTGGAGCACGATCTGGCCACCATGGGCGAAGCGGACTGGTTGGTAGACGTCGGACCCGACGCTGGCGCCCATGGAGGAGAAGTTCTCTATAGCGGCCCTCCTGCTGGGCTAGCGAAAGTTAGTCGATCCAAAACGGCGCGCTACCTGTTCCCGGCCAAGAGCGACAGAAAGGTTCAAGTTCGCCGGGATGCCCTTGAGTGGCTACGCCTTGAAGGCGTTGTGCGCCATAACCTTAAAGATGTGGACGCCGCGTTTCCGACAGGGTGTCTGACGGCGGTGACCGGAATTTCTGGTTCTGGGAAGTCGAGTCTGGTCAGTCATGCACTGGTCGAACTTGTAGCGCAGGAGCTCGGCACGCCTTTGGTTGACGCCGAGCACAACGATGGCGATAGCTCGCCCAGTAGCGCGCAACCCTTCAGCGACCTGCAAGACGATGATCCGGGTGCTGCCAGCAATAGTGCGGGCGTCGTGACGGCGGGCCGCTTGGCGGAATTGGTCGGTATCAAACGACTGGTTCGGGTTGATCAAAAGCCCATCGGCCGCACGCCACGGTCCAACCTGGCAACTTACACCGGCTTGTTCGACGGCGTACGCAAGCTGTTCGCGGCCACACCTGCAGCACAGCGGCGCCGCTATGGGCCCGGGCGTTTTTCCTTCAACGTCGCACAGGGACGATGCCCAAAGTGCGAAGGCGAAGGCTTTGTGAGCGTGGAGTTGCTGTTCCTCCCGAGCGTGTACGCACCGTGCCCGGAATGCCACGGTGCTCGTTACAACCCGGCAACGCTTGAGATCAAGTGGAAGGATCTGACGATTGCGCAGGTGCTTGACCTCACAGTGAAGGATGCCTGCGAGGTGTTTTCGGATGAGCCTGCCGTACTGCGACCACTGATGCTGTTGCACGACATCGGCCTGGGCTATCTGCGACTGGGGCAGCCTGCGACCGAGTTGAGCGGGGGTGAGGCGCAACGCATCAAGCTCGTCACCGAGTTGCAGCGGCTGCAGCATGGCAACACCCTTTACGTGCTGGACGAGCCCACCACTGGACTGCACCCGGCGGATGTCGATCGCTTGCTCCTGCAACTCGATGGATTGGTCCAGGCAGGCAACACAGTTGTGGTGGTCGAGCACGACATGCGCGTGGTCGCGGCGTGTGATTGGGTCATCGACATGGGACCAGGGGCTGGCAATTCGGGAGGCCGAGTGGTGGTCAGTGGGCCTCCAGAGGTAGTGGCTGCCGTAAAGGCAAGCCGGACAGCGCCTTATCTCTCCAATGAACTGGTAGGCAAACAAACGGCTCGCTTCGTCAGATCAACCAGCAAGGCCTAAGGCCTCCTGCAACCAAGAATGAATGTGAATACTGAAAACGCAAGATTGCTCAAAACGCGCCGGGCATTGTTCGGATGTTTCCTCGTGCTCGGCTTTGTCATGGCCTCCTGGATCGTGCGCACGCCCTCTATCCGCGACGCTCTGAGCGCATCCACAGCAGAGATGGGTCTGATCCTTTTCGGGTTCTCGCTTGGCTCGATGGGCGGGATTCTGCTGGCCGGCAACATCGTGGCCCGTATTGGTGCAGATCGTGCAGTCTGCGCTGGCATGACGCTCGCTCTGGCGGGCCTGATCGTGCTGTCGAGCGGTACTCACCTCGCTTTGGCTTGGATGACAGGCTTTGGCTTGGGCCTGGTTGGTTTTGGAATGGCCCAGGCCGAAGTGGCCGTCAACGTGTTGGGGGCGCATGTGGAACGTGGGCTGGGGCGACCCGTGCTGACGCTGGTACACGGCTGCTTCAGCCTGGGTACGACGCTCGGTGCCGTGTGTGGTCTGCTACTGGTTGCAAAAGGCTTGTCCGTTACCTCGCACATGCTCGTCGTCTGTGCGCTGCTGTGTCCGATGCTGGTCTATGTCGCCTACGGTGTGGTCGGATCACACGGCGCACGCGTGACTGATTCCGCAAATAAGCGAGGCTTCATCACGACCATCAAGGATGATCCGAAGCTCATCCTCATCGGTGCAATTGTGCTGGCTGTGGCGCTGGCCGAAGGCTCCGCCAACGACTGGCTACCACTGCTGATTGTGGACGCGCACGAAACCTCTGAAGCCATTGGTTCGCTTCTGTTCGTCGCTTTCGCTGCGACGATGACATTGGGACGGTTCTTGGGAACCGGGGTGCTGAGCCGTTTCGGACCCGTCAACGTAATTCGCGCCAGTGCGCTTATCGGCGCAGTCGGAATACTAATAGTAGTTCTGGCCCCAACCTTGTCTGTGGCAGGTATCGGCGTATTCCTTTGGGGAATCGGTGCATCACTGGGCTTTCCTGTAGCGATGTCAGCCGGTGCCTCAGTTGGACATGATCCATCCGCGCGCATCGCGGTTCTGGCCACGATCGGCTACACGGCCTTTCTTGTCGGCCCTCCGCTACTCGGCTTCATCGGCGAGCACATAGGCCTACGGCTCACGATGCTATTTGTCATGGCTCTATTGGCTCTGCCATTGCTGTTGGCAACCACTTTGCAAAGGCGTAGTTCATGAGCCTTCACAGGATTCTTCAAAACCTTGAGCCCGCACTAGGCACGCGAGCGACATAGTTTCACCATGGCTGGTTCGCGTCATCACACGCTGATCAGACACTTTCAATACGCGCGGATTCTTTCTGCCAACCTAGAACTGGAGAGCGTCATGAAACTACACAACGTCCCTTACGACTTCGTTGCTTCGCAAGGGTCTGACTGGAAGGTTGACAACAAAAGCGGTCGCGTGACCACCACCGCACCCAGGCATAGCGACATCTTCATAGATCCGGGCCGCGCTGGATCCGTAGTGTCGTCTGCCAGCCGTCACAATGCGGCGACGTTGATGACTCGCATTCCGGCCGGTGACTTTCAATTCAGTGCCACAGTACACGTCGAGTTCGGAGCCACCTTTGACGCGGGCGTGCTGCTCTTGCGGGTCGATGAGAGCACCTGGGCGAAGCTGTGCTTCGAATATTCCCCAGACGGGGAGCCCATGGTGGTTTCAGTCATCAATAAAGGTGGCACCTCCGACGACGCGAATGCCTTTACTGTGGATGGCAAGCAGGTAAATCTGCGCATTTCTCGTAAAGAGAACGTGTACGCGCTGCATGCTTCAGTGGATGGCGTGAAGTGGATTTTCGTGCGGGCATTCGCTTTTGACAACACCGAGGCGGAGCCGGAAATTGGCTTTGAGGCGCAATCCCCCAATGCCGATGGCTGCAATGTCTCGTTCAGCAACTACGCGTTGACCGACGTGAGCATCGCCGACTTCCGCAACGGGCTCTGATGGTATCTCGACGTCTCTGCATGCATCAGATTGCGCAATCGGTAATTGGATGCATGCCAAGAGACCGGGACGCTATGTCCCTGCCCATTTTCTCCTACTACACCATTCATGTGCGTTTGATGGCTTCGGCACAAACCCACCTTTTTTCGCCTTTGGTTACAGGCGGCGTCACGATCCCAAACAGGGCTTGGGTAGCCCCCATGTGTCAGTACATGTCTAAAGATGGCGTGCCATATGACTGGCATCACGTTCACCTCTCTGGATTCGCGAACGGCGGGTTCGGTCTAATCGCGCGCATCGCGGTTTTGGCCACGATCGGCTACACGGCCTTTCTCGTCGGCCCTCCGCCACTCGGCTTCATCGGCGAGCACATCGGCCTTCGGCTCACCATGCTTGTTGTTCTAACGCTGTTGGCTCTGCCGTTGCTGTTGGCTCCCACCCTGCAGAGGCATAAGGCATAAGGCATAAGCTTTCGGCACGCTTTGAGCGTTGCCTTGACTGTGGTTCTTGTGGTGAGTGGGACTGTTGAATACCCAAGGCTCTTATAGGAACGATTGGGAACAAGGGAAACTATGGAACTGCGGCACTTACGGTGTTTCCTCGCTGTTGCGGAAGAGCTTCACTTTGCCCGAGCTGCGGAAAAACTACATATAGAACAGTCGCCCTTGTCGCGCACCATCAGGGAATTGGAAGAAGATCTGGGCGAGCAATTGTTCGTACGCACCAGCCGCAGCACACGACTGACACGGGCAGGCAAGCTTTTTCTTGAGCATGTGCCGCGCATCTTCACAGCCTTGCAGCAAGCCCGAGACAGCGTGCAGGCTGCGGCCAATGGCTTTCATGGGCAATTACGCATTGCACTGTCCGACGGCACGACGTCATCGCGCTTGCCGAACTTGTTGGCGTTGTGCCGGCAGGAGGAACCCGAAGTCGAGATCCGTCTGTTTGAGGTGCCGCTTTCACAGCAGATCAAAGGGCTGCACGACGACCTTTACGACGTTGGTTTCGCACAATCCAATGAAGTGGGTGAAGGCATTGCAGCCCAGGCTGTGTGGAGTGATCCGCTAATGGTGGCGGTGCCAGCTCGCCACCCGCTGCTCAGACACAAGCGCATTCCGCTGGAGGAGATGATACGTTACCCCCTCGTACTGTGTGATCCGCTCGCTTGTGAAGGACACGCGCGCCAGGTCGAGCGGGTGCTGCGCCGCGCGGAAATGGAGCCACTGATTGCAGAGCGTGTGTCCTCATACGACCTGATGATGGCGCTGGTATCAGCGGGCTTCGCGCTGGGCCTGACTGCCGCACCACACATCGAGGCCAGCCGCGAACCGGGCGTAGTTGCGCGGCCCTTGGCAGGCTGTTCCCCAGTGCTGACGACCTATCTACTGCATCGCGAAGGTGAGCCTTCGGAAGCGCTGTCCCGATTTATCGAGCGGGTGCAAGCTATTGACTTGCTCGAAGGCGCGAGGCCCGAACAACCACCTGAACCTGATGCCCCGGAGGACACCGAGCCATGAAGCGAATGACCCCTTTGCTGCTGGTCGCGGCGCTTACAGCATGCGACCCGTCGGAGTCGCCGAAGCAGGACTTCGGTGTCCCGACCGTGGAAGAACTGGCGGCCGATCCCGAACGCTTGAAGGAACTGCGCCGTCAGTGCAAGACCAAGCGTACGGCAATGGAAGACGTACTCTGCAACCGGGTAGCGGAGGCGACGAATAAGCGCTTTTTGGGCGACGGCAAGGTGCCTTACACGCCATCGGACACGCCGCCCAAGTTCTAACTGTTGGCGGCTTGCCGCGTATCTTCGTTATTTTCTCTACACGCCGCAGCGCGCCCACGCCTGCGGCGTTTCTACTGGCTTCTTCTCTACATGGAGCCATGCTTTTTGCATCACCTTGCTGCCGATAACGGTCTTTGACCGGCACTGAACCGGCACCGATCCTGACGCCTGCGGCACGCCTTCGTGCCGCGTTTTCCACGGCGAATCAGCGCAGGAGAAATCGGAGGCCAAGGTATGCAAGCTCAGGGCGTTTTGTTCGGGCAGATCGCCGCCGTGTTCGGCATCGTGATCGCCGGTGTGTGGGGTGCCACGCAATGGACAGCCGCCGCCTTGGGCTACCAGCTACGCCTTGGCTCGCCCTGGTTCGACTTCCACGGCACACCGGTCTATTACCCGTGGAAGCTCTTCGAGTGGTGGTTTTTCTTCGACGCCTACGCGCCGCAGGTGTTCGACACCGGAGGCATGATCGCGGCAAGCAGCGGCCTGCTGGCCGTGGCGGTCGCCATCGCTATGTCTGTCTGGCGCTCGCGGCAGGCGCGCAAGGTGACGACCTATGGCTCGGCCCGTTGGGCCGATGCCGCCGACATTCGCAAGGCCGGGCTGACGCAGCCCGCCGGCGTCTTTCTCGGTCAGCATGACGGCCATTACCTGAGGCACGAAGGGCCGGAACACGTCCTGACCTTTGCGCCCACTCGCTCGGGCAAGGGCGTGGGCCTAGTGGTGCCAACGCTGTTGTCCTGGCCGACATCCGCCGTCATCCACGACATCAAGGGCGAGAACTGGCAGATCACCGCTGGCTGGCGCAGTCGATTCAGCCACTGCCTGCTGTTCAACCCCACCGATGCCAGTTCGGCGGCCTACAACCCGCTGCTGGAGGTACGGCGCGGCGCGCATGAGGTGCGCGACGTGCAGAACATCGCCGACATCCTGGTCGATCCAGAAGGCGCGCTGGAGAAGCGCAACCATTGGGAGAAGACCAGTCACGCGCTACTGGTCGGCGCGATCCTGCATGTGCTGTACGCGGGGGAAGACAAGACGCTGCGTGGCGTCGCCAACTTCCTGTCCGATCCGGCCAGCCCGTTCGAGCTGACCTTGCACCGAATGATGACGACCAAACACCTGGGCGATGCCCAGCATCCCGTCGTTGCATCCGCTGCCCGCGAAGTGCTCAACAAGTCGGACAACGAGCGGTCTGGCGTGCTCTCCACCGCCATGTCGTTCCTCGGTCTGTACCGTGATCCGACCGTGGCCGAAGTCACTTCGCGCTGCGACTGGCGCATCGCTGACCTGATCGCAGCAGAGCATCCGGTATCGCTCTATCTGGTGGTGCCGCCTTCGGACATTTCGCGCACCAAGCCGCTGATCCGGCTGATCCTCAACCAGATCGGCCGGCGGCTCACCGAATCGCTCGACGGCTCCGACGGTATCGAGCGCCGGCACAAGCTGCTGCTGATGCTCGATGAGTTCCCGGCGCTTGGCCGTCTGGACTTCTTCGAGACGGCGCTGGCCTTCATGGCGGGTTACGGCATCCGCAGCTTCCTCATCGCGCAATCGCTCAATCAAATCGACAAGGCCTACGGCCAGAACCATTCGATTCTGGACAACTGCCATGTGCGTGTGACGTTCGCCACCAACGACGAACGCACGGCCAAACGCATTTCAGAAACCCTCGGCACGGCCACTGAGCTGCGTGCGCAGCGCAACTACGCGGGCCACCGGCTCGCGCCGTGGCTGGGCCACCTGATGGTGTCGCGCCAAGAAACCGCACGGCCGCTGCTGACGCCGGGTGAAGTGATGCAGCTACCGACCGATGAGGCGGTGGTGATGGTGTCCAGTGTCGCGCCGATCAAGGCGAAGAAGCTGCGCTACTTCGCCGACGCCAATTTCAAGCAACGGGTGATTCCGCCGCCTGCGGTGACGGCAGGCCGCTATGCCGATGTGCCGCCTGCACGACCTGACGACTGGAGCGGCCTGGCAATACCTGCGGTTCCTGCGGCACCGGCCACGGCATCCGCCGATGACCTGGAGGCCTTGGGTTCGACCGACGACGGCGGCCCACGCCGCCAGCCCGAACTGTCCGAAGCCATCGCCTATGCCCCAGCGATGGATGCCCCGGCCAGCGACCTGTCGCTGCTCGATGACGACGACATGCCCCCGGTGCTTCCCGGCCAGCTAGACCCCGCCCTGCAACGCACGTCGCGGCTGGCATCGCTGAACCCCAACGACGGAATCGACCTATGAGCCAATACCGATTGAACCTGTTCATCCAGCACGAGCACGCCAAACGCCTGGACGAGCTGGCCGCTAAGAAAGGCGTGTCCAAGTCCAGCATCGTCGCCGCTGCCTTGGCGTCCTGGCTGTCACCCGATGCCGGCGACCAGCGCGAGGCCGCCATTGCCAAACGACTAGATCGCCTGTCGCGGCAGGCCGAGCGCCTGGAGCGCGACCAGAACATCCAGATCGAAACGCTGGCGCTGTTCATCCGCTACTACCTGACTGTCAGCACGCCGGTGCCGGAGGCGCATCAGGATGCAGCCCGCGCTCAGGGCAAGGCGCGTTTCGAGCAGTTCGTCGAACAGTTGGGCCGTCACCTGCTGCGTGGCCGCAGCTTGGTGCGCGACGTGGTGGAAGAACTGCACCCCGACCCCATGCGCATGGATGAGGCGGCGGGGATGGCTGCCGCCCATGAACGCACAGCGGAGCGTGCGTCATGAGTGCCGTTCCACAGATCGCGCCCGATCCACGCTCATCCGCTGCGGCGTCCCAGGATCGCCGCATCCAGATGCTGCGCACGGCGATGGGGCCGGTGATTGCCGCCGCGCTGGAAGACCCGGACGTGGTGGAAGTGATGCTCAACCCCGATCGGACATTGTGGGTAGATCGGTTGTCCTCTGGCCGTGCGCCGCTCGGCGTTGAACTACCCGAGGCCGATGGCGAACGCATCATCCGCCTGGTAGCCGCCCATGTTGGTGCGGAGGTGCATCGCGGCCAACCGCTCTTGACCGCCGAACTGCCGGAGACCGGCGAACGCTTCGAGGGCATCTTGCCGCCCGCCGCCCCCGGCCCGGCCTTTGCGCTGCGCAAACGCGCCGTGAGCATCATCGGTCTGGATCGCTATGTGGCCGATGGCATCCTGACCGCTGGGCAGGCCGAGTTTCTGCGTCATGCAGTGCGCGAGCGGCACAACATCCTGATCGCCGGAGGCACCAGTACCGGCAAGACCACGCTGGCCAACGCCTTGCTGGCCGAGATCGCCGCCACCGGCGACCGCGTGCTGGTGCTGGAAGACACCATCGAACTGCAATGCGCAGCCCGTGACCATGTGCCGCTGCGCACCCGTGCGGGCGTGGTGTCGATGCAGGAGCTGGTGCGCGCCACGATGCGGCTGCGCCCGGATCGCGTGATCGTGGGCGAAGTGCGCGGCGGCGAAGCGCTGGATCTGGTGAAGGTCTGGGGCACCGGCCACCCCGGTGGTATCGCCACCATCCATGCCGGCTCCGCCTTGGGCGCACTGCTGCGCCTGGAGCAACTGATTCTCGAAGTGGCGGTGAACCCGCCCCGCGCCCTGATCGCCGAGGCGGTCAACATCGTCATCCACATCGCCGGACGCGGCCGCAAGCGCCACGTCGAAACCATTTCCCGCGTTGTCGGCTTCGACGGCGCGGGCTACCGCCTGGCGGATGCGCTGGAAGCACCGCTTCCCGAGTTGCCGCCGGTTCCTCTTGCAGCCGGTGCCGCTGCGCCTTCCCTGACCACTGATCAACCTGGAGAACTGCCATGACGCACGTTGATGCTTTCCGTCTTTCTGTCAATCCACTTTCTCCGCCGCCCACGCTGCCGCGGCTGCGTAGTCTGGTTCGCCCCGCAGGACAAGGGCTGCTGCTCGCGGTGTTGATGCTGTTGCTGGCGGGTACGGCTCAGGCCGCCGGTTCCTCAATGCCGTGGGAAGGCCCACTGCAATCCATCCTCGAATCCATCCAGGGGCCGGTAGCCCGCATCGTAGCGGTCATCATCATTATTGCGACGGGTCTGGCGCTGGCCTTTGGGGATACCAGTGGCGGTTTCCGCAAGCTGATCCAGATCGTCTTCGGTCTGTCCATTGCCTTTGCGGCTTCCAGCTTCTTCCTGTCGTTTTTCAGCTTCTCCGGCGGGGCCGTCGTATGAGCACGGCCACCGATCTTCCGGGTTTTGAAGTGCCGCTGCATCGCTCGCTGACCGAGCCGATCCTGCTGGGCGGTGCGCCCCGCACCGTGGCCATTGCCAACGGCACGCTGGCCGCCGCCGTCGGGCTGGGCCTGCAACTGTGGATTCCCGGTGTGGTGCTCTGGATCGTCGGGCACTCGCTGGCGGTCTGGGGCGCGCGCGTCGATCCGCAGTTCATGCAGGTCTTCGCCCGGCACATCAAGCACAAGCCGCTGCTGGACGCATAGGGAGAAGCCGACATGCTGAACCTTGCCGAATACCGCCAGCGGCCCGCGCTGCTGGCCGACTGGTTGCCCTGGGCCGGGCTGATTGCGCCGGGGGTGGTGCTGAACAAGGATGGTTCGTTTCAGCGCACAGCACGCTTTCGTGGGCCGGATCTGGACAGCGCCACGCAAGGCGAGCTGATCGCCACGTCGGCGCGGCTCAACAACGCACTGCGCCGCCTGGGATCGGGCTGGGCCTTGTTCATCGAAGCCGAGCGCCGCGCAGCGGCGGGCTATCCACGTTCCGACTTCCCCGAGCCGTTGTCCTGGTTGGTGGAAGAAGAACGCCGCGCGGCTTTCAAGGAATCCGGCCATCACTACGAGAGCGCCTATCACCTCACGCTGGCTTATCTGCCACCAGAAGAATCTCGCGCCCGCGCCGCCAAGATGCTCTATGAGAACGCACCGGGCGACGGTGTGGACTGGCAGGGTCGGCTTGAAGCTTTCGTGGCAGAAACAGATCGCGTGTTCGACCTGCTCGATGGCGTGATGCCGGAAATTGGCTGGCTGGATGACGCGCAGACACTGACTTACCTGCACGCCACGGTGTCCACGCGACGCTACCGCGTCGGTGTGCCCGGCGTGCCGTTTCACATCGACGCGTTGCTAACTGACTCGCCGTTGGTCGGTGGTCTGACCCCCATGCTGGGCGACCAGCACCTGCGAGTGGTATCGGTGCGGGGCTTTCCGACTTCGACCTGGCCGGGGATTCTGGACGACCTCAACCGTCTGGGCTTTGGCTATCGCTGGAGCACCCGCTTTCTGTGCCTGGACAAAGCCGAAGCGGAAAAAGAACTGGGCCGCCTGCGCCGCCAGTGGTTCGCCAAGCGCAAGAACGTCGTCGCGCTATTGCGTGAAACGATCTTCCAGCAGGAAAGCCCGCTGGTCGATACCGACGCCAACAACAAGGCCGCCGATGCCGATGCCGCCCTGCAGGAGCTGGGCAGCGATCAGGTGTCTTTCGGCTATCTCACTGCCACATTGACGGTGCTCGATGCTGATCCGGCGACCGCCGACGAGAAGCTTCGCATGGTGGAACGCGTCATCCAGGGGCGCGGCTTCGTCACCATCCCCGAAACCCTCAACGCTGTCGATGCCTGGCTGTCCTCGATCCCCGGCAACGCCTACGCGAATGTGCGACAGCCCATCGTTTCGACGCTGAACCTGGCGCACATGATGCCGCTGTCAGCGGTCTGGGCAGGGCCGGAGAAAAACGCGCATCTGGATGGCCCGCCGCTGATCGTCACGCGCACCGATGGCGCGACGCCGTTCCGGCTGGTGACGCACATCGGAGACGTGGGCCACACGCTGGTCGCCGGGCCAACCGGCATGGGCAAGTCGGTATTGCTCGCCACGCTGGCAATGCAGTTCCGCCGTTACTTCGGTTCGCGCA
The DNA here is from genome assembly GCF_041228105.1 of Pectobacterium aroidearum. Classification (NCBI taxonomy): domain Bacteria; kingdom Pseudomonadati; phylum Pseudomonadota; class Gammaproteobacteria; order Enterobacterales; family Pectobacteriaceae; genus Pectobacterium; species Pectobacterium aroidearum. The sequence goes on along the minus strand of NZ_CP166097.1, from coordinate 4,796,378 downwards.
TCTTCGCCTTCGATATGGGCCGCTCCATGCGCGCCACCATCCTGGGGCTTGGGGGCGAGCATTACGACCTGGGCAGCGATGGGGCGATTGCTTTCCAGCCGTTGGCCCGCGTCGACCAAGAGGGCTACCGCACCTGGGCCGCCGAATGGGTGGAAGGCCGCTTGCTGCACGAAGGCGTGGCCATCGGCCCAGAGGAGAAGGCCGCGATCTGGTCGGCACTCGGCAGCCTTGCGGGTGCGCCGGCGGAGCAGCGCACGCTGACGGGCCTGTCGGTGCTGCTGCAATCGAACGCATTGCGCCAGGCGCTCGCGCCCTATGTACTGGGCGGCGCGCACGGCAAGCTGCTGGACGCAGATTCGGATCGTCTTGGTTCGGGTTCTGTGCAGTGCTTCGAGATGGAAGAACTCATGCACAGCAAGGCGGCGGTGCTGGCGGTGCTGGGCTACCTGTTCGCCCGCTTCGATGAACGTTTCGACGGCGCGCCCACGCTGCTGATCCTCGATGAAGCCTGGTTGTTCCTCGATGACCCGGTGTTCGCCGCCCGCATCCGCCAGTGGCTCAAGACGCTGCGCAAGAAGAATGTCAGCGTCATCTTCGCTACTCAGTCGCTAGCCGACATCAAGGATTCGAGCATTGCTGCGGCGGTGATCGAAAGCTGCGCGAGTCGCATTTTCCTCCCCAATCCGCAGGCCACAGAGCCGCAGATCCGCACGATCTACGAAGGCTTCGGGCTGAACTCACGCCAGATCGAGATCGTGGCGACCGCGCAACCCAAGCGTGACTACTACTACCAATCGCGGTTGGGAAATCGCCTGTTCGACCTCGACCTGGGGCCAGCCACGCTGGCCTTTGCCGGGGCTTCCACTCCGCAAGACCAACGCGACATGGATCGCGTGCTGCTGGACGCAGGCACACCGGGCTTTGCCGGTGCCTGGCTGCGCCATCGCGGCCTCGATTGGGCCGCAGACCTGCTGCCTTCCTCACCGGCGGCAGCGTCCTTCCTCGCTTCTGATCCTCTGGAGGTTTCGCCATGAACACCCAACCCCGTTTGCTCTCTGTCTCACTCGCCGCCGTGCTGTCGGTATCGCTGCTGGCCTCACAGCCTGCGTCTGCGCTGACGGTGTTTGACCCGTCCAATTTCGTGCAGAACACGTTGACCGCTGTTCGCACGCTGGAGCAGATCAACAACCAAATCAACCAGCTTCAAAACGAAGCACAGATGCTGATGAACCAGGCGCGCAATCTGGCGAATCTGGACTTCAACATCGTCAATCGCCTGCGCTCGACGCTGGCAACCACTGAGCGCCTGATCGCCGAGGCGCGCGGCCTGGCCTATGACGTGCAGAGCATGGATGCCACTTTCGCCCGGTTGTACCCGGAACAATACGCCGCGACCGTCAGCGGCGACCAGATGCTGCGCGATGCGCAGGAACGCTGGAAGAACACTTTGAATGGCCTGCATACCGCCATGCGGATGCAGGCGCAGGTGTCGCAGAACCTGGCACAAGACGAAAGCGCACTGTCCGATCTGATCAGCCAGAGTCAGTCCGCCACCGGCGCGCTGCAAGCCATGCAGGCGACCAATCAGCTTCTGGCTTTGCAGGCCAAGCAATCCATCCAGGCGCAGCAACTCCAGATCACGCAGGAACGCGCTGCCGCGCTCGAACTGGCACGCCAAGCAGCTGCTGTCGAACGTGGACGTGAAGTGACGCGTCGCTTTCTAGGTGATGGCACGCCCTACACACCGCAGCGCGTGGATTTCTACGGCAACTGACGGGAGACGGCCATGCGATGCGTTTTCTTGGTGCTGCCCGTGCTGCTGGTCGCTTGCGGCCAGCAGCCGACCGAAGACCTGGCCGCTGCTCTGGCCGCCGATCCCGTGCGGCTAAAGGCTTTGCGTGCGCAGTGTGCCGCCGACAGGACGACGGCAGGCGAAGACGCCTGCCTGGCCGCGGCCGATGCCTTCCGGCGGCGCTTCTTCGCCGGGGAAACCGGGCCTGACGAGTTTCGCACGCTGGCTGATCTGCCGCCGATCCCGCCGAGCTTTGACACACCCGCCAGTGACCAAGACGCCATGCCCTTCGAGGGGGACGTGCCATGAATGACGTGACAGTGATCGACCGCTTTCTTGCTACTTTCTCGCGCTACATCGACTCGGGTTTTGGGCTGCTGCAGGGCGAAGTCGCGTTCCTCACCGCCACGCTGATCGTCATCGACATGACGATTGCCGGGTTGTACTGGGCGATGAGCCACGCCACCGGCCAAGGCGATGACGTGATCGCCAAGCTGCTGCGCAAGGTGCTCTACGTCGGTGCCTTCGCCTACATCATCAACAACTTCAACTGGCTGGCCAGCATCGTCTTCCGCTCATTCGCGGGCCTGGGCCTGACGGCCAGCGGCTCGACGATGAGCATGGGCGAATTCCTGCAACCGGGACGTTTGGCCAAGACTGGCATCGACGCGGCGGCACCGATTCTTGAGCAGATCAGCGACATGGCGGGCTTTCCCGAAGTGTTCGTGAACATGACGCCCATCGTGGTCATGTTCCTGGCCTGGGCGGTGGTGATCCTGTGTTTCTTCGTTCTGGCGATCCAGCTTTTCATCACGCTGATCGAGTTCAAGCTGACCACGCTCGCGGGCTTCGTGCTGGTGCCGTTTGCGCTGTGGAACAAGACCAGCTTCCTCGCCGAGAAAGTGCTGGGCAACGTGGTGTCTTCGGGCATCAAGGTGTTGGTGCTGGCCGTCATCGTCGGCATCGGCTCGGGCCTGTTTGCCGAGTTCCAGGTGCATCCAGCCGAGCCGTCCATCGACCATGCGGTGGTTATCATGCTGGCCTCACTGACGCTGCTGGCGTTGGGGATCTTCGGCCCTGGCATTGCCACCGGGCTGGTTTCCGGCGCACCGCAGTTGGGTGCCGGGGCGATGGCCGGTGCTGCTGTGGGTGCCGCAGGCGCGGCGGTTGCCGTAGGTGCCGCCGCCACCGGCGTGGGCGGAGCCGTGATGGCCGGGGCGCGCATGGCACCGGCTGCCGCCAAGCTCGCCGGGTCTGGTGCGCGGGCCGCAACCTCGGCGGCTGGCAGCGCGAAGACGGCTTTCCAGGCCGGTTCCGCCGCTGCGGGCGGCGGGGCCAAAGGCGCGCTGGCAGGGCTGGGCACTGTCGCCAAGGGCGGCGCACAGGCGGCAGGTCAACGCGCGGGTGCTGGCATCAAAGCAGCCGCTGCCAAGACTGCCGCGCCATTCAAAGCAGGCTGGCAAGGCTCCGGCACCGATGGTGGTTCAGGCGGTGGCGCTGCCAGTTCCGGGCAGGCCACCACAGGCGATGCCGCCGGCAACACGGCCAATGCGCAGAAGCAGGAGCAACCCGGCTGGGCCAAGCGCCTACAACGCCGCCAACAACTCACCCAGGCCACCGCCACGGCCGCCCATACGCTGCGCGGTGGCGACGGCGGCGGTTCGGGCCAAGGCCCGAGCCTGCGGGATTCCGATAGCTGACTTTCAAGGAGAACTCCATGCGATTCAAACGACCGCAGGTGCGCTATGCCGATACGCCGCAGCCTGCCACCCCGTATCAAGCCGCCGCCCAGGTGTGGGACGAGCGCATCGGCTCGGCCCGCGTGCAGGCCAAGAATTGGCGGCTGATGGCTTTTGGCTGCCTGGTGCTCGCGCTGCTGATGGCAGGCGGCTTGGTGTGGCGCTCGGCCCAATCCATCGTTACGCCCTATGTCATCGAGGTCGATCAGTCCGGCCAGGTGCGCACCGTAGGCGAAGCGGCCACGCCGTACCGGCCCACCGATGCGCAGACGGCACACCACATCGCGCGCTTCATGACGCTGGTGCGGTCGTTGTCCATCGACCCCATCGTCGTGCGGCAGAACTGGCTCGATGCCTACGACTACACCACCGACCGGGGCGCGGCGGTGCTCAACGACTATGCGCGGGTGAATGACCCGTTCGCCCGCATCGGCAAGGAGTCGGTGACGGTACAGATCACCAGCGTGGTACGCGCCAGCGATGCGTCTTTCAACGTGCGCTGGACGGAACGCCGCTACGTCAATGGAGCGGCTGCCGGGTTGGAGCGATGGACGGCGGTGGTGTCCATCGTGCAGCAGACCCCGCGCACCGAAGAACGCCTGCGCCGCAACCCGCTGGGCATCTACGTCAATGGCTTGTCGTGGAGCCGTGAACTGGATTCTTCTGAAGGAGTGAAACCATGAGTGTGCCTTTCCGTTTTTACGCTTTGCCGTTAATCCTGCTGGGACTTGCGGGCTGCGCCACGCAGGGCAAGCCGCCGCCTGTGATATCACTCGATGAGCCGATCCAGGCTCAACCATTGCCCGAGCCGCCCAAGCCCATCGAAGTCGTGGCAGTGCCCGAGCCCTTGGCGCTGCCCGCACAGTTGAAGCCACTGCCGGACGTTGATGCGGCCCCGGTGGCACCGGAGCCTGTCGACGAGAAGGTGCGCGTCTCCCGCGCCAATGCCGAGGCGCGCATTGCGCCGACTCGTGAGGGCTATGTCAATGCGATCCAGGTCTGGCCCTTCACCGATGGCGCGCTGTATCAGGTCTATGCGTCCGTGGGCCGCGTAACCGTGATTGCGCTCCAGCCCGGCGAGGAATTGGTGACGGTCGCTGCGGGCGATACCGTGCGATGGATTGTGGGCGACACCTCCAGCGGCAGCGGGGCCGATCTGCGCGTCAATGTGCTGGTCAAGCCTATCCGTTCCGGGTTGAAGACCAATCTGGTCATCACCACCAGCCGCCGCACCTATCTGCTGGAACTGACTTCGACCGACAAGGCATGGATGGCGTCGGTGTCCTGGGATTACCCCAAGGATCGGATGCTGGCCTTGCAGCGACAGGCACAGGCTGCCAGCGCTGCCGCGCCGGTCGATGCGGGCCTGTCGCTGGAGAACATCCGGTTTCGCTATGCGATCAGCGGCAGCAATCCACCATGGAAGCCGCTGCGCGCTTTCGACGATGGCGAGAAGGTGTACATCCAGTTCCCGGCAGGCATCGCTCAGGGCGAGCTGCCGCCGCTGTTCGTCATCGGTGCGCAGGGCGACGGGCAACTGGTGAACTATCGCTTCCGCTCACCGTACTACATCGTTGATCGCCTGTTCGGTGCGGCAGAACTGCGCCTGGGAGACGACATGGGCGATGTGATACGCATCGAGCGCACGGGTGGCATTGCCGGGAGGAACTGAGCATGAGCCAGGACGATACTCCCGACCTTGCCACGCCGCAGGTGGGCAAGGTGGCACCCGAGGCGGTGGCGCTGCGCGCCCAACCGCGCCCAGTCACGCGCCTGAACCGGCGCACGCTGGCCATCCTAGCCGGCAGCTTGTCGGTTGGCGTGATGGGCGCGCTGATCTGGTCACTGCAACCGCAGCAACGCGGCGCGGGCGAATCCACCGTGCTGTACAACGTGGATCGCGTGTCCAAGTCGGAAGGTTTGGATGCGCTACCGACCGACTATTCCAAACTGCCAGCGCTGCCGCCTGACGTGCCGGAGCTGGGGCCTCCTTTGCCCGGCGACCTGGGGCCAGCCATCGTCAACTCGCAGCAGCCAGTTGCCGCCACCTATGCCGCGCCGGGCTACGACCCTAACGATGCGCTGCGCAAGGAAGCAGAAGCGGCTGCGGCTTCATCGGTGTTCTTTTCCACTGGTTCCACGCAGGCAGCGCCCGTGGCGCAGTCGCAGGTCGCTGCCGCACCAGGCTTCGCTGCCAATGCTGCGTTCGATCCGCTGGCCGCTGGCCCGGCCTCGACGGCGGCCCAGCCCGCTGATCCAACTGCCGTGCAGAACCGGCAAGACCAGAAAGAGGCGTTCCTGACGGGCGGCTCTACGGAAACCCGTAACTCCGGCAACTTGCAAATGCCCACCTCGCCGTATCAGGTGATGGCTGGAACCGTCATAGCCGGAGCTTTGGTGACGGGCATCAAGTCCGACCTGCCGGGCGACGTAATCGCCACGGTGACGGAGCCGATTTACGACACGGCCACTGGCAAGTTCCTGCTGATCCCGCAGGGCTCGCGCATCCTGGGCAAGTACAACAGCCAGGTCAGCTACGGGCAGAGCCGCGTCCAAGTGGTGTGGAACCGCATCATCCTGCCGGACACGTCTTCGCTCACGATTGACAACCTGATCGGCACCGACCCGGCGGGTTATGCCGGTCTGGAAGACGACGTGGACTGGCACTGGGATCGGATCTTTGCTGGTGCCGTGCTGACGACACTGCTGGGTGTGGGAGCCGAACTGGCTGCACCTGAAAACCACCAGGACGGTGATCGCGTCATCATCGCCGGGCGCGACAGCCTGCAGGACACCGTGAACCAAGTCGGCCAGGAAGTGACCCGGCGCAACCTCAACATCCAACCCACGCTGACCAGCCGCCCCGGCTTGCCGGTGCGCATCATCGTAAACCGCGATCTGGTGCTACGGCCTTATCAGCCGCTGTTCTTCAACAAGGGGACTTCACGATGAACACGACCAGGAAACTGCGGCTGGGGCCACTACCCAAGCTCGAAAGCGTCAAGCTGACCTTTGCCTGCCCGGCCAGCTTGAAAGCCGACCTCGACCGCTACGCCGCGTTGCACGCGCAGGCGTATGGCGAGGCGGTCGATGCCACGACGCTGATCCCGCACATGCTGGAGGCGTTCATCGCTGGGGATAGAGGATTCAGGAAGGGTAGTGCGGGTAAGGTCGCGCCACCAAAACCAAGCTGATGATCCGCAGTAACCAAGCAGGCCACCCCTTGAACGCTGCGCGTTCTTCGTTCTGGGGTGCCGCGAACGATTGGACTATGATGGCCGAACAAGCCCGCCATCCCTTGGCAATCGTCACCGCCACAGCGCGACCCGGCTTGCTTTCTCAAGGCTCCTATGTGGCTCCCAGCCCACAACGCCGCCTCCACGGCAAGCGGCACGAAACAGAGCTAACCTATTGCCCCGTATATGGTTTCAAGCCCGCCGTGTTTCCACGAAAGGCTTGACACTGGACATTTTTTATGGCGTGCCATCCTTGGCCGCCACCCTTACGGGCCGTTGCTGATACAACGTTAAAAATTTCTCCCGGAAATTTTTTAACATCAGCGAGGTTCTGTCTGATTACGCTGCCGAAAAAGACGACAGGTGATTAACGTAACAGCAGATAAATCGTTTCTTCGCCCCGGACGATATTCAAAGCCAGAACGGAAGGTTTCGCTTCCAGCAGCTTGCGCAACTGCGTGATGTTTTCAATACGCTCACGGTTCACGCCGATGATGATATCGCCTTTCTGCAGACCAACCTGCGCCGCAGGTGTGTCTTTGGCGACGTTATCAATCTGTACGCCCTTGCTGCCGTCTTTCAATTGGCCATTGGTCAGAGACGCGCCCTGCAATGACGGTGAAAGTGTTTCGGCGCTGGTTGACGCTGATGAGCTGTTATCCAACACGACGGACACTTCCTGCGGTTTGCCATCACGCAGCAGGCCGATTTTCACGGTCTTGCCCGGCGCGGTAGTGCCGACTTTCGCCCGCAATTCCGCAAAGCTGCTGATCGGTTTACCATCCAGCGTCGTCAACACGTCGCCCGCCTTGATACCCGCTTTCGCGGCGGCAGATTTCGGTAAGACTTCGCTGACGAAGGCACCGCGTTGTGCATCGACGTTGAAGGCTTTCGCCATCTCAGACGTCATTTCGCTGCCTTTAATACCCAGCAGCCCGCGTTTGACCTCGCCAAATTCAACCAGCTGCTGTGCCAGATTCTGAGCCATGTTGCTGGGGATAGCGAAACCGATACCGATGTTCCCGCCGCCCGGCGCCAGAATCGCCGTGTTAATACCGATCAGCTCACCGTTGAGGTTAACCAACGCACCGCCGGAGTTACCACGGTTGATAGACGCATCGGTCTGGATGAAGTTTTCCAACCCTTCCAGATTCAGCCCGCTACGCCCCAGTGCAGAGATGATGCCGGATGTCGCTGTCTGACCAAGGCCGAATGGGTTACCCACGGCAACGGCGAAATCACCGACGCGGAGTTGATCGGAGTCAGCCATTTTCACTGCGACCAGATTCTTGGCGTCATTCAGCTGTAGCAGGGCGATATCGGTTTGCTCGTCGCGACCAATCAGTTTTGCTTCATACTCACGCCCGTCATTGAGCTGGACGCGAATTTTGTCGGCGTTATTGATGACGTGATTATTGGTGAGCACGTAACCTTTTGCGGCATCAATAATGACGCCAGAGCCCAATCCTTCAAACGGACGAGAGCTTTGTTTGTCCGTTGGGAAGTTCGGGCCAAAGAAGAACTTGAACTCCTCCGGTACGCGCTGGCGCTGTACCTGTGTACCTTCAACATGCACGCTGACGACGGCTGGCAAGACTTTTTCCAGCATCGGGGCCAGGCTTGGCGTCTGTTGACCTTGTACCACGGCAGGCAACGCAGCATTCGCTACGGGAAGCGTGGACAGGGTCAAACCTATACTCATTGCCAGTGCACTAAATAATAATGATGTTTTTTTCATTGTTATTAACTCTCTCACGGCCTGCGGATGAATAAAACGATGATATATAAACTTAAAGACACGGTGAAGAGTCAGACTGGCGATCAATGTGTAAAGTTCACTGCTGTTTCGTCAGCAGATTGTAACTATCGCTTTTATACAACGTGTTACCGAACGGTGGTGTTATCGAACGATGGCAGCCTACGGTGCGCGTCTTAAACGGACAAACGCTTTAAGCGTAGAGCATAGGAAGGGAAAACGTGAGGCCAGAAAGCCTCACGCTGGAGGAGACTGAATTATTTGCGAATCGGGCGTTCGCCCCGCAGCAGGCCTGATGCACCGTCGGAATAATCACGCGGTGGCATGTTCACCGGAGCCTGATCGTTATCCGCTTCGGATTCGGTCAGACGATATTTAAACGGATTATCCTGGCCGGGAACGTTAGGTAACAGGTTATTGGAGCTTTTCGCCATGTGCTGATAAAGCTGACGATAATCATCCGCCATGTTATCCAATAGCTCCGCACTGCGGGCGAAGTGACCCACCAATTCCTGACGATAGTCTTCCAGTTCGGTTTTGCTTTTCTCCAGCTCATTCTGCAATACCTGCTGTTGCCGCAGCTTACGGTTACCAAAGCGCATGGCTACAGCACCAATAATAATACCGACTACTAAACCTATCAGCGCATACTCCCAAGTCATAATAGCTCCTATTTTGACGTCGTTGTCCCGTAGGGTTTTTCACTTAATAATAGTCACTATAACCGTTAACCTTGCCTGAGTGGAATCCTGATACTCGATGACGGAAGGGAATGTTGACCCACCGCAGACATCAAGGTTGTTAACTGCGACGATTACGGCTTAAATCGACGGCAACACACAGCAAAACACGACTAACTTTTTTCTCAGGGATTGCGATGGCTACTCCACAGACAACACGGCAGCAAACAACACCCTTGGCACTTTATCAGCAGGCGCTTTCCGCTGGTGAATATCAGCCGGATGAGGTGCAGCGGCAAACGGTTGTGCGCCTGGAAGCGATACATCAGGCGCTATGCGAACGTGCTGCTGATGATAATGCAGGGGCATCCGGCCGCGTGGGAAAATGGCGTAGCTGGCTTGGGCTACGTGAGAAACGTGAATCTGCGCCAGTTCAAGGGTTGTATATGTGGGGCGGCGTCGGACGCGGTAAAACCTGGCTGATGGATATGTTTTTTCACAGCTTGCCCGCTGAGCGCAAAATGCGCCTGCATTTTCATCGTTTTATGCTGCGCGTGCATGAAGAACTTAACCAGTTTCAGGGACAGGAAAATCCGCTGGAAAAAGTGGCTGATGGGTTCAAAGCTGAAACTGATGTGCTGTGTTTCGATGAATTTTTCGTTTCTGACATTACCGATGCGATGTTGCTGGCTGAACTACTGCGGGCGCTGTTTGCTCGTGGCATCGCGCTGGTGGCGACGTCGAATATTCCGCCAGACGATCTCTATCGCAATGGATTACAACGCGCCCGTTTTCTTCCTGCGATTGAGCTGATTAAACAGCACTGTGAAGTGCGTAATGTCGATGCAGGTATCGATTATCGTTTGCGCACACTGACACAGGCACACCTTTATCTGTCTCCGTTGAATGAAGAGACTGAGGCCACGATGCAGCAGATGTTTACCCGCCTGACGGGGAAACGCTGGCAGACGCCGGGGCCGGTGCTGGAGATCAATCATCGCCCGTTGGCGACACTCGGTGTGAGTGAGGGCGTGCTGGCGGTTGATTTCCACACGCTGTGTACTGAAGCGCGCAGCCAGAATGATTACATCGCGCTTTCGCGTCTCTACCACACGATGCTGCTGCACAATGTGACCGTGATGGAAACGAAGGAAGAAAACACCGCCCGCCGTTTTCTGGCGCTGGTGGATGAGTGCTACGAGCGTCGCATCAAATTGATTATTTCTGCCCAGGCATCCATGTTTGAGATTTATCAGGGAGAACACCTGAAATTTGAATATCAGCGCTGTCTGTCCCGTTTGCAGGAAATGCAGAGTGAAGAGTACTTACGACAGCCACATTTGGCATAACGCAGGCTGCGGTTTTTTAGTCATTTGCGTGTGAAAAAAGGTCGATCTTTGGGAATGACTTCTCTATAATCTTGCGACCCCACGTTACAACAAAGTTTTTTTCCCAAAAACTTTATAGTGCCGGCAATGGCTATTCGAAGGGGTAGGTTTGCTGGACTTGATGGTCGTGTGAGCCTCAACTGTTTTTGAGCGTTTGGGTGTTCACCAACGTGTAACTAATTATTGGGTAAGCTTTTAATGAAAACTTTTACAGCTAAACCAGAAACCGTAAAACGCGACTGGTACGTTGTTGATGCGAACGGTAAAACTTTAGGCCGTCTCGCTACTGAACTGGCTCGTCGTCTGCGCGGCAAGCATAAAGCGGAATACACCCCGCACGTTGATACAGGTGATTACATCATCGTTCTGAACGCTGACAAAGTTGCTGTAACTGGCAACAAGCGTAACGACAAGATTTATTATCACCACACCGGCCACATCGGTGGTATCAAACAAGCGACCTTTGAAGAGATGATTGCCCGCCGTCCTGAGCGTGTGATTGAAATCGCGGTTAAAGGCATGCTGCCGAAGGGCCCGTTGGGTCGTGCTATGTTCCGTAAACTGAAAGTTTACGCGGGCACCGAGCACAATCACGCGGCACAGCAACCGCAAGTTCTGGACATTTAATCGGGATTATAGGCAATGGCTGAAAATCAATACTACGGCACTGGTCGCCGCAAAAGCTCCGCCGCTCGCGTGTTCATCAAACCGGGCAACGGTAACATCGTTATCAACCAGCGTAGTCTGGAACAGTACTTCGGTCGCGAAACTGCCCGCATGGTAGTTCGTCAGCCGCTGGAACTGGTCGACATGGTTGAGAAACTGGATCTGTACATCACTGTTAAAGGTGGTGGTATCTCTGGTCAGGCTGGTGCGATCCGTCACGGTATCACCCGCGCTCTGATGGAGTATGATGAGTCTCTGCGTGGCGAACTGCGTAAAGCAGGTTTCGTTACTCGTGATGCTCGTCAGGTTGAACGTAAGAAAGTCGGTCTGCGTAAAGCACGTCGTCGTCCTCAGTTCTCCAAGCGTTAATTTCTTGCTGCTTTGCAGCGAAATCAATGCGAAAAACCCGGTGCTGGTCACCGGGTTTTTTATGTCTGAAAAAAAATTCCTCGCAATATACGCTTTGCTTTCCGTATGTTAGCGATGAAATTACGCTTATACCCCCACAAAACGAACAAAATCTGATAAGCTATTCGCCGATTTTATGCCTGTGTGCCAGCTATCTCGTAGCTGCCTAAAACGCCGAATTTTGTCAGGTGACGTTTACACACATTGGCGAGCAGAATTTCGAATAGCGGTTTGCAGGTTACTGACTGCGCGGCTATTCGCCATATTTTCTCGATAAACTTGGAGGTTTTCATGGCTGTCGCTGCCAACAAACGTTCGGTAATGACGCTGTTTTCTGGTCCATCCGACATTTTTAGCCATCAGGTCCGCATCGTATTGGCGGAAAAAGGTGTGAGTGTCGAGATTGAGCAGGTAGACATGGATAATCTGCCTCAGGATCTTATTGACCTCAATCCTTACGGTTCCGTGCCAACGCTGGTCGATCGTGAACTGACGCTCTATGAATCACGCATTATCATGGAGTATCTGGATGAACGTTTTCCTCATCCGCCGTTAATGCCTGTCTACCCGGTAGCTCGCGGTAACAGCCGCCTGATGATGCATCGCATTGAGAGCGACTGGTATTCTTTATTGAAGAAAATTACCCATGGCAGTGCGCAGGAAGCGGACGCGGCGCGTAAGCAACTGCGTGAAGAGCTGCTGGCTATTGCTCCGGTGTTTAACGAAGCACCTTATTTCATGAGCGAAGAGTTCAGTCTGGTGGATTGCTATCTGGCTCCGCTGCTGTGGCGTTTGCCGCAGTTAGGCATTGAACTGAGTGGTTCGGGCGCGAAAGAACTGAAAGGCTACATGACTCGCGTCTTTGAGCGTGATGCGTTCCTGGCTTCCCTGACGGAAGTGGAACGTGAAATGCGTTTGCAAACCCGAGGTTAAACCGTATGGCGTTGTCTCAACTGTCTCCGCGTCGTCCGTATTTATTACGGGCTTTTTATGATTGGTTGCTGGATAACCAATTAACGCCTCATCTGGTGGTAGATGTCACTCTGCCGGGTGTTATGGTGCCGATGGAGTTCGCCCGTGACGGCCAGATCGTGCTGAATATCGCACCGCGCGCTGTTGGCGGCCTTGAGTTAGCTGATGACAGCGTTCGTTTCAATGCCCGTTTTGGCGGCGTACCGCGCCAGGTCTACGTGCCGATGGCGGCCGTAATGGCGATTTATGCGCGTGAGAACGGGGCTGGAACGATGTTTGAGCCTGAACCTGCTTACGAAGAATCCGCAGGCGAATTTGAAGACTTCCAGGAAGGCGCCCCTTCAGGGACAGTGATGTCGATTGTCGATAGCTCGCCTGATTCTGAAGCCCCTGACGGTGGCTCTGGTTCTGATGATGAACCGCCACAGCCGCCTAAAGGTGGCAGGCCATCGCTGCGGGTGGTTAAATAAGTCATTTTCAAGGGCACCACTGCGGTGCCCTTTCTTATTTTTCGTGTTGCTAGCTGAAAATAGTGTTAACTGAAATTGCCCTTAACTGAATACCATTCCGCCATCAATCAATAGCGATTGCCCCGTCATATAGTCAGAATCGTGGCTGGCCAGATAGGATACGCAGGCAGCGACATCTTCTGGTTCAGAAAGGCGACCCAGCGTAATACGTTTGGCGAATTCTTCTGTCGCATAGCCACGCGGTTTCCCTGCGGATTCGGAGATCTTCCGATCGATTTCATCCCACATTGGCGTTTTTACGATACCCGGGCAGTAACCGTTGACCGTGATGCCCAACGGCGCTAAATCGCGTGCGGCAGTTTGTGTCAGGCCACGAACCGCAAATTTACTTGAGCTGTAGACGGCGAGTTCAGGGTTGCCCACATGTCCGGCCTGCGAACAGGCGTTGATGATTTTTCCGCCGTGACCCAGGGATTTAAAGGCGTCGAGCGCAGCCTGAATCCCCCAGATAACGCCTTTGACGTTGATGTTATAAACGCGATCGATGACTTCCGGCGTGATGTCTTCAATCAGCGTTGAAGGGGCAACGCCAGCGTTATTGACGATGACGTTAAAGTCACCAAAGCGCTTTTTAGCTGCGGCAACGGCTGCGAAAACGGCCTCACGATCCGCGACGTCTGCCTGTAATGCGATAGCCTGTCCGCCAGCTTTTTCGATTTCTTGCGCCACACTGTGCGCGGTTTCCTGATTGTAATCCACGATGGCGACGGCAAAACCGTCTGCCGCCAGTCTGAGAGCAATAGCACGGCCAATACCTTGACCAGCACCTGTTACAAGGGCCACTTCGACTGCCATAGTTCCTTCCTCCTTAATGAAATCCAATCTCAATAAAGACAAATCAATGTCGGAGGTAAGTGTAGGCCTTTAGCGTGATATTGCAGGATTTATTACGAAAAATTCTTTAGGGGTGAGTGTAAAGTTAAAGTTTTTATTGGACTTTCTGGTGTGATATTCCGAAGGGGAATGGAGCGGTTGCCATTGGCTGATACGGAGCAGATTACTTCCGCGTCTGAGCACGACGTTTAGGGAAAGGTAGAGTGAAAGTGGATCACTGTCCGACTTCCTGAGAATAAGGGAAAGAGCGTAGATAACCTATGCTATAACCGAACCTGGCAGTGATATACCTTGTTAGGGTATTGCGATTCGAACACGCAGAAAATCAGGAGAGGGTCTATGCATCAAGGTCGTTGTTTATGTGGCGGCGTAACGATTTCCACGGCGCATTCGGTCCGGGACGTTGCTGCCTGTCACTGTGGAATGTGCCAGACGTGGGGCGGTGGGCCGCTCATGGCGGTTGAATGTACCGATCCGGCGATTGAGATAGAAGGCGAGGAGAATATTACGGTCTGGCCGTCATCGGAATGGGCCGAGCGCGGTTTTTGCCGCGTATGCGGAACACATCTGTTCTACCGATTGCGTGGCGGTGATGCCTACCATATTCCGGCGGGTTTCTTTGCCGACGAGACGGATAAGAAGCTGATATCGCAGATTTATATTGATAAGAAACCGGGCTACTACTCATTTGTTGAGAAGACGCCGACGCTGACTGAGCAGGATATTATCGCGCTTTATGCAGGTAAAGATTGAATACTGAGGTTACGGTGGGAAAAGAAAAGGGCAGCCAGCGCTGCCCTTAAGAGAAGTGAGTCGTTCTTACACTTCCAGATAGTTCATGATGCCGTCAGCGGCTTTACGGCCTTCTGCGATGGCGGTAACCACCAGATCGGAACCGCGTACTGCATCGCCACCCGCAAAAATTTTCGGGTTGCTGGTCTGGAAGGCGTTATCGCAGCTTTCCGGTGCGACAATACGACCTTGATCGTCCAGCTTGACGTCATGTTCTGCCAGCCACGCCATTTTGTGCGGACGGAAGCCGAACGCCATGATGACCGCATCGGCTTCCAGAACGTGCTCGGAACCTTCAACGATTTCAGGACGACGACGCCCGTTGGCATCCGGCGCACCCAGTGCGGTACGCGCCATTTTCACGCCGCATACTTTGCCAGCGCCGTTGATCTCGACGCTTAACGGTTGCAGGTTGAACTTGAACTCGACGCCTTCTTCACGCGCGTTTTTCACTTCGCGTTTGGAACCCGGCATGTTCTCTTCATCACGACGATAGGCACAGGTAACGTGCGTTGAACCCTGACGAATCGAGGTACGCACGCAGTCCATCGCGGTGTCACCACCGCCCAGCACGACAACGCGTTTACCTTGCATGCTGACGTAAGGCTCGTCTGCTGCGGCCTCAAAGCCCATCAGTTGCTTGGTGTTGGCAATCAGGAACGGCAGAGCATCGTAGACACCCTGAGCGTCTTCATTGTCCAATCCACCGCGCATAGACTGATAGGTGCCGACGCCGAGGAATACGGCATCGTATTCGTCCAGCAGCGCTTTCATCTGCACGTCTTTGCCGACTTCGGTGTTCAGGCGGAATTCGATGCCCATCTCGGTGAAAATCTCACGACGTTTCACCATCACCTCTTTTTCCAGTTTGAAAGAGGGGATACCGAAGGTCAGCAGGCCACCGATCTCAGGATGACGATCGAAGACGACGGCCTGTACGCCATTGCGCGCCAGTACATCGGCACAGGCCAGCCCTGCCGGGCCAGCACCAATGATAGCCACGCGTTTGCCGGTCGGTTTGACGTTGGCTACGCTTGGCTTCCAGCCCATCTCGATCGCTTTATCATTGATATAGCGTTCGATGTTGCCGATGGTGACTGCGCCGAACTCATCATTCAGCGTACATGACCCTTCACACAGACGATCCTGCGGGCACACGCGACCGCAGACTTCCGGCAGGCTGTTGGTCTGGTGTGATAACTCAGCCGCTTCGATAATGCGGCCTTCGTTCGCCAGCTTCAACCAATTCGGGATGTAGTTATGTACCGGACACTTCCACTCACAGTAAGGGTTACCACACGCCAGGCAGCGGTCTGCCTGAGCTTTGGACTGGCTTTCTGAGAACGGCTCGTAGATCTCAACAAATTCAATTTTACGAATTTTCAGCGGTTTCTTGGGCGGATCAACGCGCTGTAAGTCGATAAACTGGTAAACATTCTGACTCATGATGACCTCTTACTGCGCCTGAACCCGCAGCTCGGCTGCGGAACGACTACGGTGACCCAACAATGCCTTCACATCACTTGACTTCGGTTTCACCAGAGCAAACTTCGGTGCCCAGGTCGGCCAGTTAGCGAGGATCTCTTCTCCGCGGTGTGAACCAGTATTCTGTACATGCTCGGTGATCAGGCCACGCAGATGCTCTTCGTGAATTGCCAGCTCTTCCACATCCAGCACCTCTACCAGTTCCGGGTTAACGCGTTTGCGGAATTCACCGTCTTCATCCAGCACGTAGGCGAACCCGCCGGTCATGCCTGCGCCAAAGTTCACACCGGTACGACCCAACACGCAGACGATACCGCCCGTCATGTACTCACAGCCGTTATCGCCGATGCCTTCTACCACGGTGATACAGCCGGAGTTACGCACGGCGAAACGCTCACCTGCGCGGCCTGCGGCAAACAGCTTACCGCCGGTAGCACCGTAGAGGCAGGTGTTACCAATAATGCTGGCTTCGTGGCTGCGGAAGGCTGAACCCACCGGAGGGCGCACGGAAATGCTGCCGCCCGCCATGCCTTTGCCCACGTAGTCGTTGGCATCGCCGGTTAATTTCAGTTCTACGCCACCTGCGTTCCAGACGCCAAAGCTCTGCCCTGCGGTACCGGAGAAGTAGGCTTTGATCGGATCGCCAGCCAGCCCTTGATCGCCATGTTTCTCGGCAATTGCACCGGATAGCGTCGCGCCGACAGAACGATCGGTATTGCGGATATCGAAGTAGAGTGCTTTGCCCTGTTTCGAATCGATGTGCGGCTGTGCCTGTGCCAGCAGCTCTTTGTTCAGCAAGCCTTTATCGAACGACAGATTGCTTTCAGTGCAGTACAGCGCTTTACCCGGCTGAGGCTGTGCAGCGTGCAGCAGCGGAGACAGATCCAGTTTGTTCTGTTTAGCGCTGAAACCGTCCAGCTCGACCAGCAAGTCGGTGCGGCCAATCAGATCCACCAGACGGCTGACGCCCAACTCTGCCATCAGCACGCGGGTTTCGTGTGCGATGAACTGGAAGTAGTTGGTCACACGCTCAGGCAGGCCGTGATAGTGATCGCGGCGCAGTTTCTCATCCTGCGTCGCAACGCCTGTCGCACAGTTATTCAGGTGGCAGATACGCAGGTATTTACAGCCCAGCGCGACCATCGGTCCGGTGCCGAAGCCAAAGCTTTCCGCACCCAGAATCGCCGCTTTGACGATATCCAGACCTGTTTTCAGACCACCGTCCACCTGCAGGCGGATTTTGTGGCGCAGACCGTTGGATACCAAAGCCTGCTGTGTTTCTACCAGACCCAGTTCCCACGGGCAGCCCGCGTATTTCACGGAGGACAGCGGGCTAGCACCCGTGCCGCCGTCGTAACCGGCGATGGTGATCAGGTCGGCATACGCTTTGGCAACGCCCGTAGCGATGGTACCAACGCCCGGTTCGGACACCAGTTTTACCGAAATCATCGCTTTCGGGTTAACCTGCTTCAGATCGAAAATCAGCTGAGCCAGGTCTTCGATAGAGTAAATATCATGGTGTGGCGGAGGTGAAATCAGCGTCACGCCCGGCACGGAATAGCGCAGACGGGCAATGTACGGCGTAACTTTATCACCCGGTAACTGACCGCCTTCGCCCGGTTTCGCACCTTGTGCCACTTTAATCTGAATTACATCGGCGTTGACCAGATAGGCTGGTGTCACGCCAAAGCGACCAGAAGCAACCTGCTTGATACGGGACACTTTATTGGTGCCGTAACGCGCGGGATCTTCACCACCTTCACCGGAGTTGGAGAAACCGCCCAGCCCGTTCATCGCTTCTGCCAGAGATTCATGCGCTTCTGGGCTGAGTGCACCGATAGACATGGCTGCGGTATCGAAACGTTTGAACATTTCAGATGCAGGTTCAACGCTGTCGATAGCGATGGCTGCGCCTTCTTGTGGTTTCAGCGCCAGCAGGTCGCGTAATGTGGCCGCCGGGCGCTCGTTAACCAGTTTGGCGTATTGCTCGTAATCGCTGTACTCCCCGGTTTTCACCGCGGTTTGCAGCGTGGTAACCACATCCGGGTTGTAGGCATGGTACTCGCCGCCGTGAACAAACTTCAGCAGGCCGCCCTGTTCCAGTGTTTTGCGCTTCAGCCAGGCACGCTTGGACAGATTCAGCAGATCCTGTTCGAAGTCGCTGTAGTTTGCACCGCCGATGCGGCTGACGACGCCCAGGAAGCATTGCGTCGACACATCTTTATGCAGGCCCACAGCTTCAAACAGCTTGGAGCAGCGATAAGACGCAATCGTCGAGATGCCCATTTTGGACATAATTTTGTACAGGCCTTTGTTGATGCCGTTACGGTAGTTCAGCATCACGGCGCGGTAAGGTTTGTCGATGGTGTGGTTATCCACCATCCGCGCCAGCGTTTCGTAGGCGAGGTAAGGGTAGATAGCCGTCGCACCAAAGCCTAACAGCACGGCGAAGTGGTGAGGGTCACGTGCACTGGCGGTTTCAACAATGATGTTGGCATCACAGCGCAGGCTCTTTTCCACCAGACGGCGCTGAACGGCACCCACAGCCATCGGCGCAGGGACAGGCAGGCGTGATTCACTAATGCCACGGTCAGACAGCACCAGCAGAACGGCACCGTCTCTGACTTTGCTTTCTGCTTCGTCACACAGTTTTTCGATGGTCTGTTGCAGCGTTTGCTGCGACGGATCAAACGTCAGATCCAGCGTGTCGGCGCGATAGTGCAGTTCATCCTGCGACGTCAGCTGTGTGAAGTCGGAGTAAAGCAGGATCGGCGATTTAAAGCTCAGACGGTGAGCCTGGCCTTCCGCTTCACAGAAGACGTTCATTTCGCGGCCAATGCTGGTCGCCAATGACATCACATGTGCTTCACGCAGCGGGTCGATCGGCGGGTTGGTGACCTGCGCGAACTGCTGGCGGAAGTAGTCATAAATGATTCGTGGACGGCTCGACAGCACGGCGAACGGCGTGTCATCACCCATGGAACCGGTCGCTTCCTGACCGTTTTCGCCCAGTACGCGAATGACCTGATCCAGCTCTTCACTGCTGTAGCCGTACTGTTTCTGGTAGGTTTCCAGCAGATCGTCGTTGAATTCACGGCTGCCGACCTGATCGTCCGGCAACTCTTCAAACGGCACGAGGCGCTTAACGTTTTTCTCCATCCACTCTTTGTAAGGATGGCGGCTTTTCAGGTCGTTATCGGTTTCGGCAGAGTGCAGGATACGGCCGCTGCGGGTGTCGATCACCATCAGTTCGCCCGGACCAACGCGGCCTTTTTCAACCACTTCATCCGGCTGATAATCCCAGATACCGACTTCAGATGCGCAGGTGATCAGCTTGTCTTTGGTGATGACGTAGCGCGCAGGGCGCAGGCCGTTACGATCCAGGTTACAAGCGGCATAGCGCCCGTCGGACATCACGATACCGGCCGGGCCATCCCACGGCTCCATGTGCATGGAGTTAAAATCGAAGAAGGCGCGCAGTTCAGGATCCATATCTGGGTTGTTCTGCCAGGCTGGCGGAACCAGCAGGCGCATGGCGCGGATGATATCCATCCCGCCGCTCAGGAACAGTTCCAGCATGTTATCCAGCGAGCTGGAGTCAGAACCGGTTTCGTTGACGAACGGCGCGGCATCCTGCAAGTCTGGGATCAGCGGGGTTTTGAATTTGTAAGCACGCGCGCGTGCCCATTGGCGGTTACCGGCGATGGTGTTGATTTCGCCGTTGTGCGCCAGATAGCGGAACGGCTGCGCCAGTGGCCAGCGTGGCACGGTGTTGGTTGAGAAACGCTGGTGGAACAGACAGATCGAAGATTCCAGACGTAGGTCAGCCAGATCGAGGTAGAAGCGCGGCAAATCCGCCGGCATACACAGACCTTTATAGATCGTGACAAGATTGGAGAAGCTACAGACGTAGAAGTCTTTATCTTCGATGCGCTTTTCGATACGGCGGCGCGCCATGAACAGACGGCGTTCCATATCACGTTGACGCCAGCCAGCGGGGGCGTTAACGAAAATTTGCTCAATACGCGGCATGGATGACAGGGCAATTTCACCCAGTACATCCGGGTTGGTTGGCACTTCACGCCAGCCCAGTACGGACAGCGTTTCGTTCTGCAACTCTTCTTCTACAATCCGACGCGTGGCGCGAGCCAGCTCTTCGTCCTGATTGAGAAACATCATGCCAACGGCGTAGTTTTTGGCTAAGCGCCAGCCATGCTCTTCCGCGACCAGACGAAAGAAACGATCGGGCTTCTGAAGTAATAAACCGCAGCCGTCGCCAGTCTTGCCGTCAGCAAGGATTGCGCCACGGTGCTGCATGCGTGCGAGTGCGTGAATCGCGGTACGCACTACTTTGTGGCTCGGCTCACCTTCTATATGGGCGATTAATCCGAAACCACAGTTATCTCTCTCTTGGGATGCATCGTACAACATATTAGTGAACCTCCCCAGGCTCTGTGTGACTCTCACAACCTACTGCGAGAAAGCACCGTGGCGTTGAGCGGCTAGTATTACGCTCTCTTCTTCGGCCTCTCGTGACGGTCTCACAAGTGGTAAATGACTTGTTTTTAGAGGGAGTCTTCATTTACTGCATAAATATGACGAATCATGGACCCGTCAGGAAAGCTTCCAGCGGATTCCCAAATTAGCGAGAAACCCTGTTCAGGTCAAATACCAGTGCAAAATGTGCTGATAAACGATAATTTTTAATTATACCTATGAAACATAATGATTTTTTTAGAAAAACTATCTCGGGAAGTGAATATGGGATTTAATTGAAGTGTGAGCTGTATCACTATACAAAAGCGTGAGAACCCTTATCCATGCTACGTTCTTTCTGCGCTCTAGAATATTCTGCTGTATATGGCTACTTTTAGATTTTATGAAACTATTTTTAAGTATTGCTTCATCTTTTCATTAAGCCTGCATACGGGATAAGAAAAATTAATTAGCACCGACGTGAGTTTATTTTCACTAAAAGCGAATAAAAATGCATTTCATTGGGATGTGTGTGATTGATCGCGGTCATCGCGAAGGGGGCAAGAGAAAGGTAGTCTGCTGTTCCTCAAGGGAGCAGGTTAGAATATGCAATTGCAAAAATTAATCAATATGTTTGGCGGAAATCTTCAACGTCGTTACGGCGAGAAGATCCACAAGCTGACGCTACACGGTGGTTTTAATTGCCCTAACCGTGATGGCACGCTGGGGCGAGGCGGGTGTACGTTTTGTAATGTGGCCTCGTTTGCCGATGAACAGATGCAGCAACGCAGCATCGCGCAGCAGCTGGAAACGCAGGCGGGAAAGGTGAACCGGGCCAAACGCTATCTGGCTTATTTTCAGGCTTATACCAGCACCTATGCCGAAGTTCAGGTTCTGGAAAGCATGTATCAGGAAGCGCTGATGCAGGCCGAAATGGTGGGGCTGTGCGTGGGCACGCGCCCTGACTGCGTGCCTGATGCGGTGCTGGATTTGCTGTCCCGCTATCATGAACAGGGTTACGAGGTCTGGCTGGAACTGGGGCTGCAAAGCGCGTGTGACAAAACGCTGCACCGAATTAATCGCGGACATGATTTCGCCTGCTATCAGGAAACCACACGCCGCGCGCGTGAGCGCGGTCTGAAAGTGTGTAGCCATCTGATTGTCGGTTTACCGGGAGAAGACGCCCAGCGCTGTTTATCGACGCTAGAGCAGGTGGTTGAGACTGGCGTAGAGGGCATTAAGCTTCACCCTCTCCATATCGTGGAAGGCAGCACGATGGCGAAAGCCTGGCGAGCGGGAAGGCTGCCCGAGCTGGCGCTGGATCGCTACGTGGAGACGGCGGGAGAGATGATTCGCCATACGCCGCCGGAGGTGATCTATCACCGCATTTCTGCCAGCGCTCGCCGTCCGACCCTGCTGGCGCCGCTGTGGTGTGAAAACCGCTGGACGGGCATGGTGGAGTTGGATCGCTATCTGCAAACGCACGGCGTACAGGGTTCCGCGCTGGGGACGCCCTACCGCTATGATGAAGTCTGATGTAGCAGACGATACTGGCGGTAGCGGCTGATATATCGTGCTGTGAATCTGTGCGGCCGCACCGTATAAACCGTCGTTTTACGTTATGATGCGCGGGTTGGTGACTAAGGGAAATCGCTATGAAGCAAATTCGTCTGTTGGCTCAGTACTATGTTGATTTGATGGTAAAACTGGGGCTTGTCCGTTTTTCACTGCTGCTGGCCTCGGTATTGGTGCTGCTGGCGATGGTGGTGCAAATGGCGGTCACCCTGTTGCTCAGTGGGGAAGTCGAGAACATCGACGTCGTCCGCTCCATTTTCTTCGGGCTGTTGATTACGCCCTGGGCCGTTTATTTTCTCTCCGTGGTGGTGGAACAGCTCGAAGAGTCGCGCCAGCGGCTGTCGAAATTGGTAGCGAAGCTGGAAGAAATGCGCCATCGGGATCTGGAGTTGAACGAGCAGCTTCAGGAGAACATCGCGCAACTCAATCAGGAAATCGCCGACCGTATCAAAGCGGAAGACGCGCGTGTGCTGGTAATGAGCCGGCTTAAAGAAGAGATGTCCCGCCGCGAACAAGCGCAGATTGAGCTGGAGCAACAGTCGGCGTTGCTGCGCTCGTTCCTCGATGCCTCACCGGATTTGGTTTACTACCGTAACGAAGATAAAGAGTTCTCCGGCTGCAACCGGGCGATGGAACTGCTGGTAGGTAAAAGCCAGAAGCAGCTCATTGGCCTGACGCCGCAGGATGTTTACTCCCCCGATATTGCCGAAAAAGTGATGGAGACGGACGAGAAAGTGTTCCGTCATAACGTTTCTCTGACCTATGAACAGTGGCTGGTTTACCCCGATGGTCGTAAAGCCTGTTTTGAGCTGCGTAAGGTGCCGTTTTATGACCGGATGGGCAAACGTCACGGGCTCATGGGGTTTGGACGCGATATAACGGAGCGTAAGCGTTACCAGGACGCGTTAGAGAACGCCAGTAGGGAGAAGACCACCTTCATCTCAACAATCAGCCACGAGCTTCGTACGCCGCTTAATGGCATTGTCGGGTTAAGTCGCATCCTGCTGGACACGCAACTTGACCCTGAACAGCAAAAATACCTGAAAACCATCCACGTCAGCGCGATTACGTTGGGCAATATCTTTAACGACGTGATTGAGATGGACAAACAGGAGCGCCGTAAGGTGCAACTGGATAACCAGCCGATCGATTTTACCGGTTTTCTGGTTGATCTGGAGAACCTCGGTGGCCTGCTGGCGGAACCGAAAGGCCTGAAGCTGATTATGGACCAGCACTACCCTCTGCCGCAGAAAGTGATTACCGACGGAACGCGCCTGCGGCAGATTCTGTGGAACCTGCTCAGTAACGCGGTGAAATTCACGCCGAAGGGGAAGAACGGCGAAAAAGGTGAAATTGTGGTGCGCGTCTGGCATGAAAAGGGCGATCGCCTGCGCTTTGAGGTTGAAGATTCCGGGATGGGTATTCCGGCAGATGAGCTGGAAAAAATCTTCGCCATGTATTATCAGGTCAAAGACCAGCACGGCGGGAAGCCCGCAACGGGCACGGGAATCGGCCTGGCGGTGTCGAAACGTCTGGCACAGAATATGGGGGGCGATATCCAGGTTTCCAGCACACAAGGCAAGGGTTCCTGCTTTACCCTGACGGTCATTGCGCCGAGCGTCGATGAAGCAGGAAGCGGTCTGGACGACGACGATGATTTGCCGCTGCCAGCGCTTCACGTCTTGCTGGTGGAAGATATTGAGCTAAACGTAGTGGTCGCGCGTTCGGTGCTGGAAAAGTTGGGCAATAGCGTGGATGTCGCCATGACCGGGCAGGACGCGCTGGATATGTTCGATCCCGATGAGTTCGATCTGGTGCTGCTTGATATTCAACTGCCGGATATGACCGGGCTCGACGTCGCGCGTCAGTTGCGTGCGCGCTATGGCAACCGCAGCCTGCCGCCGCTGGTGGCGCTGACGGCGAATGTGCTGAAAGATAAACGCGAATATCTGGATGCGGGGATGGATGACGTGCTCAGCAAGCCGCTATCGGTGCCTGCGCTGACGGCCGTCATCAAGCAATTCTGGGACACTCACACGGTGTGGACGGAAGAACCAGTGATTGAGGAGGGGACTGAAATGGCAAAAGCAGAAGAAGATCTACTGGATATCCCGATGCTTGAGCAGTATCTGGATTTGGTCGGGCCGAAACTGATCCATCAGAGTCTGGAAATGTTTGAACAGATGATGCCTGGCTATCTGGCGATTCTGGATTCCAACATGACGGCGCGTGACCAGAAGGGCATTACGGAAGAAGGGCACAAAATCAAAGGGGCGGCAGGTTCCGTCGGGTTACGGCATCTTCAGCAAGTTGCTCAGCAGATTCAGACGTCATCGCTACCAGCATGGTGGGATAACGTGCAGGAATGGGGCGATGAACTTAAGCACGACTGGCGTCATGATGTTCAGGTGCTGCGTGATTGGGTAGCAAAAGCAGAAAAAGAATCCTGATATGTTCTGTGCAGCCACAGGGACGTGGCGAGTGAAACGGCTAGAAAAATTTTTTCATCTCACGCGAGATCATGCAAAAAGATGCCACATTGAGCGGGGTTTACGAGTGAAGAAGGACAGGGAATGCGAGGCTTTGCACGTTTTCATACGGTAGAAAAAAATGACCCCGGCCGAAGCCGGGGTGCGCGAATTATGCGCCAACACCAGGGAAAACATGCACCTGCATTTAGATTTCAGGTTTTGTAAACTCGCAAGTGCGGATATTCGTGTCTTAACTAACTGTCTTAACGACATACAGCTTACAACAACAATTACAACCTAACTACTTTACATCTTCATCAAGCAACAAAATAGCAAATGTAGAAATCTTTGTTACAAGAATCATTAAAATGTGTGATGTAGATTAGTGTTTGTCAATTAAAAAATCAATTAGTTGATGTAATGAAATGAAGGAAAAGATGATGAAACGAGTCGGCATTGTCCTTAGTGGCTGTGGTGTTTATGACGGTTCCGAGATTCATGAAGCCGTGTTGACATTACTTGCGCTGGATCGCGCAGGCGCACAAGCGGTTTGCTTTGCGCCAGATAAGCCGCAATTACAGGTGGTTAATCACCTGACGGGTGACGTAACTGGTGAGAATCGCAACGTTTTAGCAGAATCGGCACGGATCGCCAGAGGAAAAATCCAGCCCCTTTCTACCGCGAATGCACAAGATTTAGATGCACTGATTGTGCCGGGTGGTTTTGGCGCGGCGAAAAATTTAAGTGACTTCGCGACGCAGGGATCGGCCTGTCAGATTGATGAAACGCTGCAATTGCTCACACAGGAAATTTATAAGCAAAATAAACCAATTGGTTTTATTTGCATCTCGCCCGCGTTGCTGCCGACGATTTTGGGTGAACCTGTTCGCGTAACCATTGGTAACGATATTGATACCGCTGAAGCCGTCGAAGAGATGGGCGGTATCCACGTTGTTTGTCCGGTCGATGATATCGTGGTGGATGAGGAACATAAAATCGTGACGACACCAGCCTATATGCTGGCTAACTCCATCAGCGAAGCGGCACAAGGCATTGATAAGCTCGTGGCCCGCGTTTTGGATCTCACCGAATGAAGTGGAGTCGAGGGCGTGGAGGCTTGCTAGCGTGGCTGAAGCGCCTGATTGTTCGCAGTGTGTTAGTCGTCATCGGAGCGTGGCTGGCTGGCATCCTGCTGTTTTCCTTCCTGCCCGTACCGTTCTCCGCAGTGATGGTCGACAGGCAGATCAGCGCATGGCTGAAAGGCGAATTCTCCTATGTTGCCCATTCTGACTGGGTTTCGATGGAAGAAATTGCACCAGAAATGGCGCTGGCGGTGATGGCGGCGGAAGACCAAAAATTCCCTGATCACTGGGGCTTCGATCTAGATGCGATTGGGCAGGCATTAAAGCACAACGAGCGCAACACGCAGCGGATTCGTGGTGCCTCTACGCTCTCGCAGCAGATGGTGAAGAACCTGTTCCTGTGGGATGGGCGTAGCTGGGTGCGTAAGGGCCTTGAAGCGGGTATTACCACCGGGGTGGAGCTGGTCTGGACAAAACGGCGGATTCTTACGGTGTACCTGAATATCGCCGAGTTTGGTCCTGGTATTTTTGGCGTGGAGGCCGCTGCCAGACGTTATTTCAATAAGCCTGCCAGCAGGCTGACGGCAAGTGAATCTGCCTTGCTGGCCGCGGTGCTGCCGAACCCTATTCGCTTTCGTGCGAATGCGCCCTCCAGCTATGTCATTCAACGCCAGCAGTGGATTTTGCGTCAGATGCGTCAGATGGGCGGAGATGCATTTTTGCGGGCTAACAATCTGAATTAACCCGTCTTGTTCGTTAGTATACCAAGAAATTTTTGCGTTAACGGTCGTGTTTTCGACATCAGGAGAAAGTATGCGGTTACGTTATTGGTCAGGTTTACTGGTTGCATTGTGTTGTGTGGCCTCTGTCGCCCGTGCGGACGCGGAGCCCAAAGCGTCATCCCCCGATAATCCCTACGCCTTCTTGCAACAGCACCAGCTATCCTCGGTAAAACAGCAGTTGCAGCAGAAAACGGAAAAGCCGCAGACGCGAATGGCGTACGAGCAGCTTATTTCGGAAGCCGATCGCGCGTTGAAAATTGCTAACCCTAGCGTGACGGAAAAGAAATCCACGCCACCCAGTGGTTCAAAGCATGATTATTTGAGCCTCAGCGCCTACTGGTGGCCCGATCCCGATAAAGCTGATGGTTTGCCTTGGATTCGTCGTGATGGGCAGGTAAACCCTGCCAGCAAGGATGATGAGACTGATGGGGTTAGGCTGGCAAAATTCACCGCCCAAACACAGGCGTTGACGCTGGCGTGGTACTTCTCGGGCAAACAGGCTTATGCCGATAAAGCGATATCGATGATCCGTACCTGGTTTATCGATCCTGCTACGCGTATGAACCCTAATCTCGATTTCGCGCAAGGTGTGCCGGGTATCGCGCCGGGAAGAGGGTCGGGCGTGTTGGACGGACGCTATTTTTCTACCCGTATTGTCGATTCGTTGCTTATGCTGCGTCACGCGCCGGGCTGGACGACGCAGGATGAGCAGCAGATGCAGAAATGGATGAGCGATTATCTGCACTGGCTGCAAACCAGTAAGCTGGGGAAAAAAGAGGCAACGGCGCAGAACAACCACGGTAGCTGGTATACCGTACAGGTGGCGGGGATTGCCTGGTATCTGGGCAAAATCGACGTGGTGAAATCCATGGCGCAATTGCAGCGGGAAAAGTTGGATCACCAACTGCAACCGGATGGTTCTCAGCCGGAGGAACTGGCGCGCACCCGATCTTTCCATTACAGCTACTTCAACCTTCAGGCGATAACGGATATGGCTATTTTGGCGTCCCGCGTCGGGGAGAATATCTGGCAATACCAAACGCCGAAGGGCAGTAGCGTGATAAAGGCGCTGGATTTTATGGCCCCGTATCTGGATGAAAATAAGGCGTGGCCGCGTAAGACGATGGACAGGCAAAGCAGCCGCCTTATTCCGCTGTTATTACAGGCGGAGCGAGGTGTAAAAGCGCCGCGTTACCAGACGCAAATCAAACAGGCAGGTTTTGCTGAATTACTCTCAGGGGCAGCGAGCGAACGGGATAAAGAACCGAGCCATATCAGCGTGGAAACCCGCCGTGCGCTCTGGTTGCTTAATCCTGTTGCACCGTGATTTGGTTGTACTCTGACTTCATTGGGTGACAATACGACCCTGTCGAATCGAGATAAAAAAACCGCTGATGAAGACATCAGCGGTTTTTGTTTTTAAAAAGGCAAACGTATTAACGCGATAACAGGTTATTGCAGGTAGGTGAAGGCCGTTGTCACGTGCTTCACACCGCCAACCTTACTAGCGATCTCTGCGGCGGAAGTGCCTTCACGCTGTGTTACCAAGCCTAACAGGAAGACTTCGCCATTTTCCGTGGTGACTTTTACGTTAGAGGATTTAACCGTGTCGCTTGCCAGAAT
This sequence comes from Pectobacterium aroidearum, assembly GCF_041228105.1. Taxonomy (NCBI): domain Bacteria; kingdom Pseudomonadati; phylum Pseudomonadota; class Gammaproteobacteria; order Enterobacterales; family Pectobacteriaceae; genus Pectobacterium; species Pectobacterium aroidearum. Next base: position 4,768,091 of record NZ_CP166097.1, on the reverse strand, counting down.
TTGTGAGCGAACTTTGGTGGTGATCCAGGTATCCATGGAGGCGGTTCCCATTGAAACCGGCGTACCCTGACGTATCTCGTTGTAGACTTCGGCTGCACCTTCCACGCCAAGGGCAATTTGTTTAGCCCGGTTTGCCATTTCTGTATTTGGAGCCTGCCCTGTTAACAATACTTTCCCCTGATAAGCCGTCGCAATGATACGGGCCTCTTTTTTCAGCTGCTCGTCTTTGCTGATCGCATTCGTCACGCGGACTTCCAGTGTGCCATCGTCAACCTGCGTGCCTACAGTTCGCGGGTCTGTGGCTGTTTTGGTTGCCACGGCACTGCCAACAGCAACAACCCCGACACAGCCTTGTAGCAGCAGGGCGATAGACAGCACGGCAAATGCAGAACTTATCCTCATGTAGTGCTCCTTCAATCGTTCTGGTGTGGAAAAAGTGTGTTATCAATCAAATCGCACAGGCAATTTACTGTCAGCATGTGCATTTCCTGAATACGGGCGCTGCGGTGCGACGGGATGCGAATCTCCACATCCTGTGGCCCGAGCAGCCCAGCCAGTTCCCCGCCATCGTAACCAGTCAGGGCGACAATCGTCATGTCGCGGGTCACGGCAGACTCGACGGCCTTAACAATATCGCGGCTGTTGCCACGAGTTGAAATAGCCAGTAAGACGTCACCCGCCTGACCTAATGCTCTGACCTGTTTGGCATAGACCTCTTCATGCAAGCGGTCATTCGCTATCGCAGTTAAGACCACATTATCCGCATTAAGTGCGATGGCTGGTAAGCTGGGGCGTTCTGCCTCAAAACGGTTAATCATGCTGGCGGCAAAATGTTGTGCATTGGCTGCCGATGTTCCGTTGCCACAGCACAGAATTTTGTTGCCGTTCAGCAGAGACTGCACCATCGCAATCGCGCCACGGGAAATGGCGTCTGGCAAGGCTTCTGCCGCTGCAATCTGCGTTTGAATACTCTCGGTAAAACAAACTTTTATTCTATCCAGCACGTTGAGTTAACCTACGTAAATTGAAATCCATCAAGGATGGGCTGTCCCTGAGTGGTAAATGTATTATCCCTGTGCGGCAAAGGCGTTAGGGATCCAGTCGAACCGATCGCCCGTAATTGCCAGCACGTCAAAACGACAGTCGACCGTGTCAAAACTGGCGCCTCGCTGCGCCAACCACACGGCAGCGGCATGCAGCAACCGCTGCTGTTTGTGTCGGGTGACGCTGGCTGCCGCATCGCCAAAATGGGCGTTGCGCCGATAGCGCACTTCAACAAATACCCAGATATGGCGATCGCGCATAATTAAATCCAGTTCACCGCCGCGTAGCGTAACATTTGCCGCGGTGAAGGTCAGACCCGCGCGTTCAAGATAACGCCGGGCCTGTTGTTCATAAACTGCGCCAGCGGCCCGCTGGTTCAGAGAACCGGCACCAGCTGACCCTGGCGATATTGCTGCCAGGTTAACTGCCGATTGATGGTGCAATCCGGCCCTGAGCTTAACATCCCCGTAGCCCCTGGAATCTGGTGACCCGGAATCTGGCGCATTTCACCAAAGTGGCTGGCGAGCGTCCAGGCATCCATCCCCATGGCATACAGGCGAACTAACGAGTAATCGTTTTTAAACTGGCTGCTGACCTGTTGCATCAGTGCTGGATTTGCGCCTGCTAACAGCGGGATATCGCTGAACTGTAAACCTTCCATTTCGAGACGGAAGTCAGGGCCTAATCCAGCCTGGAAGCTACGTGAGCTAGCATAGAGCGCTGGACGTGCGCGTGAGGTCGTGCGCATGTCGATCATCGGCTTAATCAGCGCCAGCTCGTCTGGCGTTGCGATGATATAGACCGCATCGATATTGCCACTAACGGACGAACTGACCGTCGGTTGAACCTGTGACGGAATGGTTAAGCCCCCGATGGTGGTGCCCGGCTGTGCCTGCTGTTGCGATACGCTAACAGGTTGGCCGCTCAGGCTTAAGCCTGCGCCGCTATTGATGGCCTGCTTTAACTCCGCCGTGTTGCCAAAGCGCTGTTGCAGAGGACTGGTGCCGCTTTGCTGGTTCCAGGCCTGAGCGAATGCGTTGACGATACGATCGCCCAGCGCACCGCGAGGGGCTAAGACCAGCGGCTGCTGTTTACCCTGCTGATGGATGAACTTGGCCGCGTCTCTGGCTTCATCTTCCGGAGAGAGGGCGAAATAGCAGATGTTAGGGCTATTTTCGACGTGCTCCGGCTGGTTCAATGCCAAAATATTCAGCGGCGACTGGCTATTCGCCAATTGATCCACTTCATTTTTCAACAGCGGGCCAATGACCAGTGATGCGCCATCTTGCTGTGCCTGCGTGAGAATATTGGCCAGCGGCTGTGAAGAGGTGTCATACACTTTTACCGGGAGCGAACTGGATAGCCCTGCGCTTGTCGGTTGTGCTTCGGGCGCTGATGTCGTTGATGCAACCGCCTGATCGCTGTATGGCGCAGGCGATTGAGCGCTCTGTCCATCAGATGATGGTGTTACCTGCCCGTCTTGCGTAGTGCCCGTTGCCGGTGCAGCAGGAGCAGATACGGGGGCGGTGGCTATCTGGCCATTCTTTGCTGCGTTAAAACCTTGCTGGATCGCATTGGCGAAAACCTGTGCCTGACCGTTAAGCGGCAACAGCAGCGCAATGCTACTTACAGACGACGGCTGATAATTGATGACCTGATTTAACTGCGTAGGCAGTTTTTTCGCGGCAGGGTGATGCGGATAACGGGTTTGCCAGTCCTGAATGGCGCTCTGTAGCTGGTCAGAGGATTCGCGGTTGTTCTGGTAGTTATTCAGCAAGTCCACCCAGCCCTGAAGCACATTTTCATTCGCGTTAATCAGCAGCGCTCCAGACTCCTGCGGTGACATTTGCGTCAATGCCAGCCAGGTCTGATCGAGGTTCATTTGATGCTCGTCGCCTTTCAGCAGCGGCTCCTGAGCAATATAGGCGCGCAGCAGCTCAATGGACGTGCGCCCTTGCGCAGTTTTGATTTGCGTCTGGTAATAACGCTGCTTCTGCTGATCGGAAAGTGCGCTCACATCAAGCTGGCTCAGTGCTGCCTTGGCTGCATCCATATTGTTCTGGGCGACGGACAATTCCGCGCTGAGTAGCTGCTGTTCTTGTTTTTGCGCCGCGCTCAGTTTTTCTGGGAGCGCGTTGAACTGCTGGCTTGCCTGAGGGGCTTTCCCTTCCTGTAACAGGGAACGAATAGCAAGTAATTGCCAGTCAGCCTTGTTATTATCGCTACTTTGCTGCATCTGTTGCAGATAATAATCGGATGATGCGTCGGCTTTGCCCTGAACCTCGGGTGGTGGGCTCTGCGGTGCTTGGCTTGGACAGCCTGCGAGAAACAGTGCCGCTAACAAAACAGGGATAGCACGCCCTGCCTGGGTACGGACGAAATGAAAGGGAAGCATACTGTATCCAGTGATTTTTTTTAAAGATGCTCAATATTAAATCGGCAACCCGGATGAAACAATGAATCAAGACCAACAAGCAGATATTTCTGCATCTACCCTCTACATTGTCCCCACGCCAATCGGCAATCTGGGCGACATCACGCAGCGTGCGCTGGCGGTATTGGCGAGCGTTGATCTGATCGCCGCAGAGGATACCCGCCATACCGGTCTGCTGTTACAACATTTTGCGATTAATGCGCGACTGTTCGCATTACACGATCACAATGAACAACAAAAAGCGGATGTGTTACTGGCTAAATTGCAGTCAGGACAAAGCATCGCGCTGGTTTCAGATGCGGGCACACCGCTGATTAACGACCCTGGCTACCATTTGGTTCGACGCTGCCGTGAAGCTGGCGTTCGCGTGGTGCCACTGCCGGGCGCGTGCGCGGCGATAACGGCGCTTTCCGCCTCTGGTCTTGCGTCTGACCGCTTTTGCTATGAAGGTTTTCTGCCGGCCAAAACCAAGGCGCGTAAAGATACGCTACGCGATCTGGGGGAAGAACCCCGTACGCTGATTTTCTACGAATCCACACATCGCCTTTTGGACAGCCTGCAGGATATTAGCGAGGTGCTGGGGGCTGAGCGCTATGTGGTGCTGGCACGTGAAATTACCAAAACCTGGGAGTCGATTCACGGCGCACCCGTGGGCGAGTTGTTGGCCTGGGTCAAAGAGGATGAGAATCGGCGCAAAGGGGAAATGGTGCTGATTGTGGAAGGGCATCAGGCTGATGACAGCGCGCTGTCGGCGGAAGCGCTACGTACGCTAATGCTATTACGCGCTGAGTTGCCGTTGAAGAAAGCGGCGGCGCTGGCGGCAGAGATTCACGGCGTGAAGAAAAACGCGCTTTACCGTTATGGGCTGGAGCAAGAAGGCGATAGCGGTGAATCGGGGGATGACAAGTAGGGCAATTTCCCCTATTATCCGCGCCGGAGTTGACCAGACAGTCGCCGCTTCACTGCCGTCCCTTTCGGGGGAGACAGGTGGAGGGGAGGAAAGTCCGGGCTCCATAGGGCAGGGTGCCAGGTAACGCCTGGGAGGCGCAAGCCTACGACTAGTGCAACAGAGAGCAAACCGCCGATGGCCCACGCAAGTGGGATCAGGTAAGGGTGAAAGGGTGCGGTAAGAGCGCACCGCGCGACTGGCAACAGTTCGTGGCACGGTAAACTCCACCCGGAGCAAGGCCAAATAGGGGTTCACATGGTACGGCCCGTACTGAACCCGGGTAGGCTGCTTGAGCCAGTGAGTGATTGCTGGCCTAGATGAATGACTGTCCACGACAGAACCCGGCTTAACGGTCAACTCCCTTCATCATAAAACCCCGCTTCGGCGGGGTTTTGCTTTATGGGGCAAGCAAGATGAATGACTGTCCACGACGCTTTTTATGAAAGAACGCGGCTTAACGGTCAACTCCCTTCATCATAAAACTGTCGCTTCGGCGGGGTTTTGCTTTATGGGGCAGGCAAGATGAATGACTGTCCACGACGCTTTTTATGAAAGAACGCGGCTTAACGGTCAACTCCCTTCATCATAAAACTGTCGCTTCGGCGGGGTTTTGCTTTATGGGGCAGGCAAGATGAATGACTGTCCACGACGCTTTTTATGAAAGAACGCGGCTTAACGGTCAATTCCCTTCATCATGACACCTCGCTTCGGCGGGGTTTTGCTTTTCTTCGTCCTGAACTAGTAGATATTCAACCATTTCAAATTAATTGATGTTCTTCATCACATAACTCTGACTTTTTCTGTGTCATAAAGCGCGTAAAGTAAGGCCATCGCGTGCGGTTGCACGTTCGCTGACATCTTTCAGAGGATATGACTATGAGCAACACTTCCCGGATGCCTGCATTGTTCCTCGGCCATGGTAGCCCGATGAACGTGTTGGAAAACAATGTATATACGCAGGCATGGCAAACGTTGGGTGAGACGCTGCCGCGTCCGAAAGCGATTATTGCCGTTTCTGCCCACTGGTATACCCGTGGCACCGCCGTAACGGCGATGGAAAATCCGCGCACCATCCATGATTTTGGCGGTTTCCCGCAGGCGCTGTTTGATACCCAGTATCCAGCACCGGGTTCACCTGAATTGGCGGCGAGAATCCAGCAGGTGCTGGCGCCATATCCCGTGACTGCCGATCAGAGCCAATGGGGTTTGGATCATGGTTCCTGGGGCGTGCTGATCAAGATGTATCCCGATGCGGATATTCCCGTTGTGCAACTGAGCGTGGATGGCACACAGCCTGCTGCGTACCACTACGAATTAGGGCGCAAGCTGGCGGCACTGCGTGATGAAGGCTTCATGATTGTCGCCAGTGGTAACGTCGTGCATAACCTGCGGATGGTGAAATGGGATGGTGATGCGGAGCCGTATCCGTGGGCAATCTCGTTCAATCAATTTGTGCGTGATAACCTGACGTATCAGGGTGACGACCATCCGCTGGTTAATTTCATGCAACATGAAGGTGCCGCATTATCTAACCCGACGCCCGATCACTATTTCCCGCTGCTCTATGTACTGGGAAGCTGGGATGGCAAAGAAGCGATTAGTATTCCAGTCGACGGGCTCGAAATGGGATCACTGAGTATGCTGTCGGTGCAAGTGGGGTAATCCGCTTTTTGCTTCAGTAATAAATAAGGCACGGTGAAAACCGTGCCTTATTAGTTTCAATTTTTCTGCTTAATCAAGAATGGTGTGTGGGTAGAAGCGCGAGAGATCCTGCGTGATCAGCGCGCGATCTTCACGTACGCCAATACCACAAGGCTGATCGTTTACCAGCCAGCTACCAATCAGCGTGTAGCTATCGCCAAATTTCGGCAAAGGGTGATATTGCTGGACGATCATGCCTTCTTCGCCGTAAGGGCCGTCGGCTGACGCAATCTCTTTCCCATTTTCGATAATTTGGATGTTTGCCCCTTCGCGTGAAAACAGCGGCTTGGTGACGTAACTGTCCAGCTTGGGATGTTCATCTTCCGCAAAGTAGGCAGGAAGCAGATTGGGATGATCTGGGAACATTTCCCACAGCATCGGCAGCAGCGCTTTATTGGAAATGATGCTTTTCCAGGCGGGCTCCAGCCAACGCACACCAGCATCTTCCAGTTTGGTGGAAAACATCTCGCGCAGCATGAATTCCCACGGATAGAGCTTGAACAGATTACCAATCACCTGATTTTCAGGATCGGTAAACTGACCTTTCTCTCCGAGGCCGATTTCTTCGATGTACAGAAATTCGCTCGGCAGGCCCGCTTCCAGCGCGCAATCCTGAAGATATTGCACTGTGCCGCGATCTTCTTCCGTATCCTGACAGCAGGCGAAGTGCAGCAAGCCGAAGCCATGATTCAGTTTTAGCTCTTCAAAACGTTCGATCAGCTTTTCCTGAATGCTGTTGTACTGGTCAGAATTCTGCGGCAGATTCCCGGCGTTGATTTGATCTTCCAGCCAAAGCCATTGGAAAAAGGCAGCCTCGTACAGCGAGGTTGGCGTATCCGCATTATTTTCCAGCAGCTTGGCTGGGGATTTGCCGTCATACGCCAGATCGAGGCGTGAATACAGTGAAGGCTGATTGGTGCGCCACGAGTGTCTGACGAATTCCCAGGTGTGTTTGGGAATACGGAACTTGGCGAGCAGCGCGTCGCTATTAATGACTTTTTCCACCACCTGCAGACACATTTGATGCAGTTCCGCCGTGGTTTCTTCCAATTCTTCGATCTGAGCAAGAGTGAACTGGTAGTAAGCCTCTTCACTCCAGTAGGGCTCGCCGTACATGGTGTGGAAACGAAAACCAAACTCGGTCGCTTTTTCCTGCCAGTCAGGACGCGCTGTAATATCTATCCGCTTCATTCAATACGTCCTCAGCCGCCCATGCTACGGGAAGAGCTGGAACTTGAGCTGGCGCTGCTGCGCTGCATGCTGTTTTGTTTCGCGACGGTTTCACCAAAGCCACCACGGGTGATGGTAGAAGTTGTTGCAGGCTTCGGTGCCAGTGCGGTTTTTGGCACGGTCATCGTGCGGCCTGTTGTCGCATTACCGTAGTTTTTACCGGAAGCATCAACGAACTGGCCGTTGGCCGGGCTGGCTGGTGTTTTTGGGCTGAATAGCGGCTGCTGTGCGAAACCAGCGCCGCCACCCATCATGCGACCCATCATGTAACCGGCCATCAATGGCATCCAGGACATACCGCCGCCCTGCTGCGATTCTGCGGCCATACCAGCCTGTGCTGGAGCAGGCGTTTGGGTACATTGTGCTTCGCCGAATTCTGCTACGCAGTCTTCTTTCGTTGCGTATTTAGGTGCCGTTTTTTCCGCTTCTTTTAACGCATTATTGTACGCGGTGGTGCACTGGGCAGCCATTGACGGGTTAGCTGACGAACAGTCATCTGCATTCTGATAGAGAGAGACGGTTTCATCGGTTTGTTCACAGCCCGCGAGGAAAAATACGGCGCTGACGGCCAAAGCGACAGGTGCCAGACGGTGCGTTCGCCATTCCTTGCGGAACATTTCCTGATTAATATTTTTTGTACGTTTCATCGTGTTTATCCCAGAGCAAAGCATCACGGCTAATAACCAATAAGTGTGCCTAAGAATAGGGGAACGCTGCTTGAATTTAAAGCGGCAAGAGGTGTAACGGAGGGGGTCTTTACGTTGCTATACATTCTGTTGTGCAACGTTTCGCTTTATGGTGAGAGAAGACGGCTCCCGCCTTCTGATACCACGGCGTTATTCTGCTGGAAAGGTGTGGGGATGAAAAAGGGGAACCGTAGTTCCCCTCTGTATCGGTAAACGCTGCTAGCCGATTAACGCTGTGCCGAGGCGGTTGTTGCCAGCGGAGCGCTGTTATCCGTTACGGTCGGAGTCGTTGAAACCGGCTGACCCAGTGCCGCATTCAGCGCCTGCAGATCGGCTTCATTCAGCGTACCCTGCGCGGATTTGATGTTTAACTGATTGATCAGGTAATCATAACGTGCGCTGGAGAGCTGCTGTTTCGCGTTATACAACGTGGTGGTGGCATCCAGTACGTCAACGATGGTGCGCGTGCCTACCTGATAACCGGCTTCCATCGCATCCAGAGAGCTTTGTGCAGACACTTCAGCCTGTTTGTAAGCGTTGATGCTGCTGATGGAAGCAGAAATATTGTTAAACGATGAACGTACGGTCTGGATAACAGAACGGTGTGCGCTCTCCAGCAGTTCGCTGGCGCTGACGTAGCTGTGCTGCGCTTGTTTCACCTGTGAGTTGGTCGCGCCGCCGCTATAAAGTGGCAGAGTGAAGTTAATACCAACTTTATGCTGACCAGCGTCAGTATCATTGAAGTTGCCGCTATTCGTACGGGAACCTGAATAACGGGTATCGCTCACGCCCGTCGATGCAGTGAGATCTAGGGTCGGCATGTAGCCTGTTTCGGCGGAGCGAATCTGCTCACGGGCCAAATCCTGGCTCAAACGTGCGGACAGCAGGTTCAGGTTGCGGTTTTCAGCTTCTTTCAGCAGGTTGTTTACGGCTTCAGGCTTCTGCGTAGAGAAGCGTTCGATGTTCAGGCCGGCCAGCTGCGGGTAGAAATTACCGGTAATCTGGCGCAGTGATTCCAACGCATTATCCAGCGTATTACGCGTCAACACTTCATTGGCCAACACGCTGTCATACTGTGCACGGGCGTTCTGGACGTCGGTAATGGCAACCAGACCCACGTTGAAACGCTGTGTCGTTTGGTCTAACTGGCGATAAATCGCCTGCTTCTGCGCATTGATGTAGGACAGTGAGTCAATGGCACGCAGGACGTTGAAATAGGCGGTTGCTGTATTCAGCATCAGGTTTTGCTGGGCGGTCTGATAGGTGACGTCTTCAATACCGGCTTGTTTTTCCTGCAACGTCAGCGCACGCCATTTGGACATGTCGAACAAGGTCTGAGTCAATTGCAGTGAAGCGCCTTTCACATTGCTGTCGACGCCTTTGCTGTCACGATAGCCTCTGTTATAGGTATAGTCAGCCCCTAAACCTAACTGTGGCAGTAATGGGCTGCGCGCTTGATTAATCTTTTCAAACGCGGCGTCGCGGGTTGCCGCAGAGCTGCGTAAATCAGGGTTGGTGCTTTTTGCCTGCTGGTAGACCTGTAACAGGTTTTCCGCCTGACTCATGGCGCTAAAACCGCCCAGGCTCAGACCAATCAGAAGAGGGAGCAATTTCTTCATTTGCATTCCTTGTTGTGCAGCAATCTCGCTATGGTAGCGCTGTCTGTAGACGAATAATTGTCGATTCTATCAGAATCTGCCAATAGGATAAGGTAGCTGAACGTGCCATCTTTCAGCGGAATATGTCCAAATGGTCAGGTAAATTGACCCGTTGGATGATCCAGTGCGACGTTTTGCTGTTCAGTAAGGTACCGAAACGTGATGCGATGGACGGAAATCCCCTTCGCCGACGTCACGCCTAATAAACGTTCAAAAACAATGATGAGTATAATGACAGCGGAATCCACCATACAATACCGGATTCCATTAATACTTGTTACAGGAGTGCAGCTATGGCGTCTTCCGTATCCGGTCCGGTTACTTTCACCAAAGATGATGTAGAAATTATTGCACGCGAAACGCTGTACGACGGTTTTTTTTCGCTGGAGCTTTATCGTTTTCGTCATCGCTTGTTTAATGGCGGTATGAGCGGTGAAGTTAGCCGTGAGATCCTGGAGCGTGGCCATGCCGTGGTGTTGCTGCCTTACGATCCCGTACGTGATGAAGTGGTATTAATAGAACAGATTCGCATTGCTGCCTATGACACCAGCGCGTCTCCCTGGCTGTTTGAGCTGGTGGCTGGCATGATTGAACCGGGAGAAAGCCACGAAGAAGTGGCGCGGCGCGAAGCGCAGGAAGAAGCGGGGCTAAGGGTTGGCCGTTGTCGACCGATAATCAACTATCTCGCTAGCCCCGGTGGCACCAGCGAACGTCTGGCGGTGATGGTCGGCGAAGTCGATACGCGAACGGCAAAAGGCATTCATGGTCTGTCGGAAGAGAATGAAGATATTCGCGTACATGTCGTGAGCCGTGAACAAAGTTATCAATGGGTTGAAGAAGGCATCGTTGATAACGCCGCGTCTGTCATTGCCTTGCAATGGTTGGCGTTGCACCATGAAGAACTGAAACGCGCGTGGGTGGATTGATTTATGAAACGTTATACTCCGGATTTCCCTGCCATGATGAGGCTATGTGAAACCAACTTCATGCAATTACGGCGTTTGTTGCCTAAAATTGATGAAGTCGGTGAAATCGCGGTTTATCACGTCAATAATGCGATCTATCAACTGACGATTCTTGAGTCTACCCGCTATACCTCATTGGTCGAAATTAAGCAGACAGCGCCCGCTGTCAGCTACTGGAGTCTGCCAATGATGAGCGTTAGGTTGTATCATGATGCATTGGTTGCGGAAGTGTGTGCCAGCCAGCAGATCTTTCGCTTCAAAGCACGTTATGATTATCCTAATAAGAAGTTACATCAGCGTGACGAAAAGCATCAAATTAATCAGTTTCTTGCTGATTGGCTGAAGTATTGTTTGGCGTATGGTTCGATGTCGATACCGGTTTTTGATACCCAATAGATTTCAAGACGCAGGGTGGCGATAGCCGAGCCATCAAGGGAAGCTAGTGTATTCTGCAATTTGAGAGATGACGGGTAGAGACAGATTTACGTAACCAAGGACACCATTTGGAAAGCCTGTTGACACTGCCTGTGGCGAGTGGCGCCAGAGTCAGGATTTTACAAATAACAGATACCCACCTTTTTGCGGGCGAGCATGAAACCTTGCTGGGTATCAACACCTATCGTAGCTATCACGCTGTGCTGAATGCCATCAAGGCTCGGCAGGATGCGTTCGATTTAATCGTGGCGACGGGCGATTTGGCGCAGGATCACACGCTGGAAGCCTATCATCACTTCTCGCGCGGCATTGCGCAGATCCCTGCACCTTGCGTATGGCTTCCCGGTAACCATGATTTCCAGCCGGCGATGGTTGATGCATTGGCTGAGGCCGGTATTGCGCCATCCAAGCATGTGCTGCTGGGTGACAAGTGGCAGATTATTTTATTGGATAGTCAGGTATTTGGCGTCCCGCATGGTGAGCTGAGCGAATACCAGCTTGAATGGCTGGAGCGCAGCCTGAAAAGTCAGCCCGACCGCTTTACGTTGCTACTGCTGCATCATCATCCGCATCCTTCCGGCTGTACCTGGCTCGATCAACACAGCCTGCGTAACGCGCATAGCCTGTCTGCGGTGCTGGATCGTTATCCGCAGGTGAACACCGTGCTGTGTGGACATATTCATCAGGAGATGGATTTTGACTGGCATGGTCGCCGCTTGTTGGCGACGCCATCGACTTGCGTACAGTTTAAACCGCACTGCACTAACTTCACGATTGATGATGTCGCACCGGGATGGCGCTATCTGGACCTGTTTCCGGATGGTCGTCTGGAAACGGAAGTCTATCGTCTGTCGGGCAGCGAATTCCTGCCTGACATGGATTCGGACGGTTACTAATGCCCACGCTTCTTTATCTGCACGGCTTCAACAGTACGCCGCAGTCGGCGAAAGCGACTGCGCTGAAAACGTGGCTGGCAGAACAGCATCCTGAAATTGATATGATAATTCCACAGCTTCCGCCTTATCCGGCAGAGGCCGCCGAGATGATGGAATCGTTGATTATGGAGCGTGCTGGCCGCCCGGTAGGGATTGTTGGTTCTTCCCTCGGTGGTTATTATGCCACTTGGTTATCCCAGTGTTTTATGCTGCCTGCCGTGGTGGTGAATCCCGCGGTGAGGCCGTTTGAACTGTTGCTGGACCATCTGGGCGAATACCAGAACCCCTACACCGGTGAACAATATGTGCTAGAGTCTCGGCACGTTTACGATCTGAAGGTCATGCAGGTTGACCGACTGGAATCGCCGGATTTGCTCTGGCTGCTGTTGCAGACGGGGGATGAGGTTCTGGATTATCGTCAGGCAGTCGCGTATTACACCGCCTGCCGTCAAACTGTGGAGTCAGGGGGCAATCATGCCTTTGTCGGATTTGAGCATTTTTTCACGCCAATTGTGAATTTCTTAGGGCTCACGACAGACTGAATCGCCACCTATGCATTATGGATTGAAAAACGACTCGCGAAGGCGCGGTTCGTTAAACCCCATTCACTGAACTCAAAGAATTAACGCAAACTATGGCTCAATCAAGTTATAACGCTGATGCGATTGAAGTACTCAGCGGACTGGAACCGGTGCGCCGTCGTCCGGGAATGTACACCGATACCACGCGTCCTAACCATCTGGGGCAAGAGGTCATAGACAACAGCGTTGACGAAGCGCTGGCGGGTCATGCGCGCCGTATTGATGTGATTCTGCACGCCGATCAGTCGCTGGAAGTGATTGACGATGGCCGTGGGATGCCGGTGGACATTCACCCGGAAGAGGGTGTGCCTGCCGTTGAGCTGATTCTGTGTCGTCTGCACGCAGGCGGTAAATTTTCCGGTAAAAACTACCAGTTCTCGGGCGGCTTGCACGGCGTAGGGATTTCCGTGGTAAACGCCCTGTCTACCCGTGTTGAAGTCACCGTTAAACGCGACGGTCAGGTGTATGACATCGCGTTTGCCAACGGCGATAAAGTGCAGGAACTCACTGTAACGGGCACCTGCGGGCGTCGTAACACCGGGACGCGTGTACACTTCTGGCCAGATGAGAAGTTCTTCGACAGCGCCCGTTTTTCCGTCTCTCGTTTGACGCACCTGCTGAAGGCCAAAGCGGTCTTATGCCCCGGTGTGGAAATCATCTTTAAAGACAAAGTTAATAATACCGAGCAGCGCTGGTGCTATCAGGATGGTCTGAACGACTACCTGTGCGAAGCGGTGAATGGCCTGATTACGCTGCCGGAAAAACCGTTTCTGGGGTCGATTACTGGCGATACCGAAGCCGTAGACTGGGCGCTGCTGTGGCTGCCGGAAGGCGGTGAACTGTTGATGGAAAGCTACGTCAACCTTATTCCGACCCCAATGGGTGGGACACACGTTAACGGCCTGCGTCAGGGGTTGCTGGATGCGATGCGTGAATTCTGCGAATTCCGCAATATTCTGCCGCGCGGCGTGAAGCTGAGCGCAGACGATATCTGGGAACGCTGTGCTTACGTGCTGTCAGTCAAAATGCAGGAACCGCAGTTTGCCGGGCAGACCAAAGAACGTCTTTCTTCTCGTCAATGCGCCGCGTTTGTGTCCGGCGTGGTGAAAGATGCCTTCAGCCTGTGGCTGAACCAGAACGTGCAGGCGGCGGAGCAGTTGGCCGAGCTGGCGATTTCCAGCGCCCAGCGCCGTATGCGCGCCGCCAAGAAAGTGGTGCGTAAAAAGCTGACTAGCGGGCCTGCGCTACCGGGCAAGCTGGCCGATTGTACCTCGCAGGATCTCAGCCGAACCGAGCTGTTTCTGGTGGAAGGGGACTCGGCAGGTGGATCGGCGAAGCAGGCGCGCGAGCGTGAATTTCAGGCGATCATGCCGCTGAAAGGTAAGATCCTGAATACCTGGGAAGTCTCCTCCGATGAGGTGCTGGCGTCGCAGGAAGTGCATGATATTTCGGTGGCGATCGGCATCGATCCTGACAGCGACGATCTCAGCCAACTACGTTACGGTAAGATCTGTATTCTGGCGGATGCGGATTCTGATGGTCTGCACATCGCGACGCTGCTGTGCGCGCTGTTTGTCCGCCATTTTCGGGCGCTGGTTCAGGGTGGACACGTTTATGTCGCGATGCCGCCGTTGTACCGCATCGATCTGGGCAAAGAGGTCTACTACGCGCTGGACGAAGAGGAAAAAGCAGGCGTGCTGGAACAGCTTAAGCGCAAGAAAGGCAAGCCAAACGTTCAGCGTTTTAAAGGGTTGGGCGAAATGAACCCGCTACAGTTGCGTGAAACCACGTTGGATCCGAATACGCGCCGTCTGGTGCAGTTAACCATCAAAGAAGACGACATCGATCAGACGATGGCGATGATGGATATGCTGCTGGCGAAGAAACGCTCGGAAGATCGCCGCAACTGGCTGCAAGAGAAGGGTGACAAGGCGGAGATCGAGGTCTAACCGCCACACGATTCACCGTACGCTCAGAAGCGATTCGTTAACCCGTATTATCGCCTGTTTTCGAGATGTTCACTCGAACTGCGAAAACAGGCATATTCCTCTGTTTTATCCCGATCCTGCCAGTAACCTAACCTGATAACCCAGCAACGGAAAAGCGCTGTCTCAATAAGCGTATTCAGCACAGGGAGAAACCATGCAATACACCAAACTTGGCAACAGCGGCCTCACCGTTTCCCGTATATGTATGGGCTGTATGGGGTTCGGCGACGCATCCACAGGACAGCATAGTTGGACGCTTGGAGAAGCGGAAAGCCGCGAGATCATCCGTTATGGCCTGGAGAATGGCATCAACTTTTATGACACCGCCATCGCCTATCAACGCGGTTCCAGTGAGCGCTATGTCGGCAAGGCCCTGCGCGATATGGCGAAACGCGATGATGTGGTGGTTGCCACCAAGTTCCTGCCGCGCACTCAGCAACAGATTTCAGACGGGCTCAGCGGGCAGCATGCTATCGCGCAGTCGCTCGACCAAAGTCTGCAAAACCTCGGTATGGATTATATCGATCTCTACATCTGTCATATCTGGGATTACAACACGCCGATTCTGGATGTGCTCGATGCGCTACATCGCGCGGTGAAAGCGGGCAAGGTGCGTGCCATTGGCATTTCCAACTGCCACGCGTGGCAACTGGCGAAGGCGAATGCGATAGCGGAACGCGAAAATCTGACGCCATTCGTCTCAGTGCAAAGCCATTACAACCTGATTATGCGCGAAGATGAGCGCGAGCTATTCGGTTTATGCGCTGAAGATAATATTGCACTGACGCCTTACAGCGCGTTGGCAAGCGGGCGGTTGTCGCGTTTGGAGGGAGTCGAGTCCCTGCGTTTAAAGGAGGATGCCTACGCCAAAGGGAAATACGATACAACGGCAGAACAGGATCGAATCATCATCGACCGCGTAGCTGAGCTTGCCGCCCGACACCGCGTGTCAATGACCGAGATTTCACTGGCGTGGCTGCTCACCAAAGTTACCGCCCCCGTGGTCGGGGCAACGAAGAAACACCATATCGACGGCGCGGTGAAAGCGGTGGATTTGACGCTGAGCGACGATGAAATTCGCTATCTGGAAGAAAGCTACCAGCCACATAAACTGGTCGGCGTCATGGCACAGAATACCCCGCAGACGCAGGCTAAAAAGCAGGCATAGAGGCGTTGATGTGTCATTGCCTAAAACATTTCTCGGCGGTTTTATCCCTGCCGGGTAAATAAGTCGCTTCGGCAGAGCGGTGTTTGACGTGGCAGCCATTTACAAGTGACTGCGGTATGATGCGAGCACACGATAACGCTTGGTAAATACCGAATCGATGGCAGGTGTACGCGCGTATGAAAGTCACGCTTGAGGAACTTCAGGCTTTTGTGGTGGTGATCGACACTGGTTCGATCACGGCGGCAGCGGAACAGCTGGGACAAACGACGTCGGGCATCAGTCGGGCGCTGCGGCGTCTGGAGGACAAACTGGGCACGACTTTGCTGCATCGAACCACGCGACGTCTCTCCCTTTCCGAAGAAGGCACGATGTTTCTTGAGCACGCCCGTGGCGTGCTTCACGCGGTGGAACACGCTGAAGAGCAGGTACTGCTGCGCCACGAGCAACCGAGCGGGCGGCTGCGGGTCAATTCGGCCTCGGCGTTTATGCAGCATGTGATCGTGCCGCTGGTGCCGGAGTTTCGCCGCCGGTATCCTAAAATCATTCTTGAGCTCAATACCGATGATTTCGTTATTGATTTACTTGAGCAGCATACCGATATCGCGATTCGCATCGGTACGTTAAAAGATTCCACCATTCACGCCCGACCGCTCGGCGCAAGCAAGCTACACATCGTCGCCAGCCCTGATTATCTCCAGCAGCATGGTACGCCGATGACGGTTGAGTCATTGGCCGATCATATTTGCCTGGGGTTTACTCAGGTGGAGTCGCTGAATCACTGGCCATTACGGCACGGACTTCAGAATTTCTATCCCATCACGCCCGCGTTGCTGGCATCAAACGGTGAGATATTGCGTCAGTTGGCGCTGCGGGGCGAAGGGATTGTGCGCATGTCTACCTTCCTGATTCGGGACGATTTGGCGGCGGGGCGGCTGGTGCCGATCCTCACCGAGGAGACCGTGGAGGCTAGCTTGCCGGTTTACGCGGTGTATTACCGCAATAGCCAATTGGCGGCGCGCATTACCTGTTTTCTGGATTTCATGAGCGAGACGCTCACGGAAAATCCGCTGTGAGATGTGACTCACAGCGGTGGAGAGACGCGTGAAACGGCGATTAGGCAAAGAGCTCATCCAGATGCTGGCGATAGTTTGCAAGATAAGCAGGGACGTCCGGTGCCTTTATCACATCGTTGCAGATGAAGGTCGGCAAGGGGGATAACCCGATGAACTGGTTCGCTTTATGGAACGGCAGGTATACGCCGTCCACGCCCACACCGTGGAAGAACTGTTCAGGATCGTCAAAGGCTTCCAGCGGCGCATTCCACGTTAGAGACAGCATATATTTGCGGCCTTGTAACAGCCCGCCAGAACCGTATTTTTTGCTGGCATCCGAACGGCTGCGGCCATCGCTGGCGTAAAGCGAGCCGTGGCCAGCGGTAAACACCTCATCGATGTATTTCTTCAGGATCCACGGCGTATCCATCCACCATCCTGGCATCTGGTAAATGATAGTGTCCGCCCACAGGTAGTTCTGAATTTCCTGTTCAATATCGTAGCCGCTGTCCACGACCGTCACGCGGACGTCGTGACCTTTGTCGCGCAGGAAACTGGCGGCGACCTCGGTAAGGGTATGGTTCAACTCACCTTTGGAGTGAGCGAATGATTTGCCTGCATCAATCAGTAAAATGTTTTGCATAGGTCTGCTCTCGAATCGATTATCAACGACGATGTTGGGCGTAGTCTAGAGGAGAGATTCGTGCAGAAAAATGTGCGGTAGCGCATAACACTGTTGACTGAATATCAACAATAAGAAGCAGAATGGTGTTCTATTGAAATAATGTAGTCGGAGGAAAAGGCAAGAGAATCCTCTCTTGCCTTGGTCAGATTGTGTGATGTATCTATCGATATAAACTGGCTTTTCCCGTTGAGCCGAAGAGCGCCATTTTATAGCGAATCACCTCTTTTGCCGCCTTAATCGGTTCCGGATAGATGGCATTAGGGTCCCACCAGGTTTCACGGCTGAGGATTTCTCGCGCTTTCTGGAAATAGGCGAATTTCATGTCGCTGGAGATATTGATTTTGCCCACGCCAAGCGTCACCGCTTCGGCAATTTCGGCGTCCGGGTTGGCCGAACCGCCGTGCAAGACAAGCGGAATCGAGACCCGCTGCGAAATATCCCGCAGGATATGCATTTGCAGTTCTGGCTTCAGGTCTTTGGGGTAAATACCGTGCGCCGTACCGATGGCGACGGCTAACGTATCAACGCCGGTTCGGTTGACGAAATCTTCCGCCTGTTCAGGGTCGGTATAGATCACTTTGCTGACGCCGCCTTCTATCGTGGTGCCAGTGTCGCCAATCGTGCCTAATTCCCCTTCGACGGAAACGCCAACGGCATGCGCCAGTTTCACCACTTCGCGGGTGAGTGCCACGTTCTCTTCATAAGGCATCAGCGATCCATCGATCATGACGGAGGTAAATCCGCACTGAATGGCACGCAGAACGTGTGCGATCGAGGCGCCATGATCGAGGTGGATGACAAACGGTACGGGGCTGCGCAGCGTTCTTTCTCGCACATAGGCGAAGAACTCATCGGTAACGAATTCCAGCTCGCTCGGGTGGATAGAGATAATGGCCGGGGTATTCGTCGCTTCGGCTTCTTCCACTACGGCACGGATAAAGCAGCTATCGGCCACGTTAAATGCGCCGATAGCGAAACGGTGTTCACGCGTGGGTTTCAGGATGTCAGTCATTGAAATCAACATGTTATGTCTCTCCTGTGTCGGATAAAGGGCAAAGCGTTCCTATACCAGTGGAAAACCACTGATGGTGAAAGCGGGTAAAGGCGAACGGTCAGGCTTTGTTGGCTGAACCTGACCAACCGAGATAATCGACGACCACGTCGCGGCAGGCAGATTCCATCGTTGCCAGTAAGTCGGATAACTCCGTCGTTGGATGCTGATGCAGCGTCTGCTGCAATGCCGTTTTTCCTGCCTCAAAAACGGCCGCGCCGACGTTGATTTTGGCGACACCGTGACGGCTGACGCGGCGAATATCGTCAGCCTTGGTGCCGCTGCCGCCGTGCAGCGCCAATGGCACCGTTGATTCCCGATGCAGGGCTTCAAGTCGCTCGAAATCAATCCGTGGCGTTACCCCCGGCGGGTACATGCCGTGGGCGGTGCCGACCGACACAGCAAGCAGGTCGATACCGGTTTGGCGGATAAAGGGAACGACGTCTTCCACCTGCGTCATTTTCACTGCGGCGTCCTCTTGGTCGTAGACGGGCGCGTCGGCGATATGACCCAGCTCGCCTTCCACACAGACTCCCGCTGTCGCAGCGATGGTCACCACCTGTTGCGTACGCAGGATGTTTTCCGCCAGTGGGTGACTGGAAGCATCGATCATCAGCCCGGTAAAACCGGCGCGGAATGCCTGACCAATCAGGTTGAATGCCGTACCGTGATCCAGACTGAGCGCCACGGGAACGGTGGTCTGCTCGGCCAGCGCTTTGGCCAGTGGCACCGCGAGGTGCGGCGGAAAGTGCGCGCTGTGTCCTTGATAAACATTCAGGATCAGCGGCGCACGCTGTTGCTCGGCGGCGGCAATGGCCGCACGGGCGGTCTCCAGATTGAAACAGTTGATGGCGAGCACGGCATACTGCTGTTGATACGCGTCATCAATGAGGGCTTTCATTGCGGCATACATGGCGGCTCCTGTTATTCGAGAGTGAATTTAATGTCTTCGTCACGCACGCTGCTGTCGTCAACGTCGTCGAACTCTTCATCTGCCTGCGTCACGCGTTTCTTAATCAGCGACAGCATCACGCCGCAGATTGCCGTGCCGATACCGAGCGCCAGACAGAACATCAGCGGCTTGGTAAACAGCGGGACGACAAACATGCCGCCGTGTGGCACGGGCGCCTCCACGCCCCAGACCATGATGAGTCCGCCCGCGATAGCGGAGGCAACGACGCAACTGGCAACGACTCTGAACAGGTCACGTGCGGCAATGGGGATGACACCTTCGGTAATCATGCAGATCCCCATCGGGAAGGCGGCTTTCAGCGCCTCTTTTTCTGCGCGGGTGTATTTGTAGCGGGTTAGCAGGAAGGACAGCGTGATGCCGAAGGGCGGAATCATTGAGCCGACAAATTTGACGGCTTCCGGTCCGTAGATACCATCGACCAGCATGCCGTCCGCGAAGAGCGACATCGTCTTGTTCACCGGTCCGCCGAAATCGAAGGTCGCCATCGCACCTAAAATCGCCCCCATCAGGAATTTCGAGCCGCCCTGCATGGATTCCAGCAGATGAATTAGCGCTTTTTGCAGCCAGACGATGGGCTGGCCGATAAACGTCATCATCAGCAGCCCGGCGATAATGGTGCTGAGCAGCGGCAGGATCATGACGGGCATCAGCCCCTGCATTGAGGTGGGCAGCTTGATGTAGCGGCGCAGCAGCAGCACGGTGTAGCCGACTAAGAAGCCGCCGAGAATACCGCCGATAAATCCGGTTTGAATCTGACCGCAGATAAAACCTACGATCAGGCCGGGAGCGAAGCCGGGGCGGTCGGCAATGGAATAAGCGATGGCGGCGCTGATGAGCGGAACAATCAGCCCCATCCCCCAACCGCCGATCTGGTTGAGCATCCACGCAATACTGCCGGTTTGCTTGCCGACATCCGGGCCGCCGATAACCTGACCGAGGGCAATACAGATCCCGGCTGCGACAATGAGCGGGATCATCCAGGAAATACCGGTAAGAAGATGACGCTTTATTTCCTGTCCAACGGTGATTTTTCTGGTGTTCATAATTATTACCCCGAAATTGAGATATTCAGGCACCCGCTAAAGAACTAGCGACTTTTTCCAGAAATTTAATCGGAGATTTAATAACGACCTCCGTTTTTACCCGAACAATTGGCTTACCTTTAAACCGCTCTTCGCCTGTTATTTTTATATCGATGGCCAGAATAACAACATCGGCTGCGGCTATTTCATCAGGCGTTAATTCATTCTCTGTACCAATGGTTCCCTGAGTTTCTACTTTGATAGCGTAATTTAAGGCGTTGGCACCCTTAATGAGTTTCTCGCGTGCGATATAGGTATGCGCAATGCCTGCCGTGCAGGCGGCAACACAAACAATATTCATTTTGAGCCTCGTCTTATGTCGGAGTGACGGGAGCTGTTTCTGCATACTGACTAAACAGCCGAATAATTTTATGGGGATCGGATTCGTCCAGCAGTTGAGCAATCACCTCATCATCGGCCAGCGCGCTGGCAACCTGAGACAGCAGGCGAATATGTGTCGTGTTCTGATCTTCCAGACGCACGGCAAAAAGAATAATGCAGCGAACCTGGCTACCGTCCAGCGTCTCCCACGGAATATCCTGACGGGTGCGGCCAATCGCGAGCGTGGTCTGTTTTACGGCAGAGGATTTTCCGTGGGGGATCGCAATATGGTTTTCAAAACCGGTCGATCCTTCCGCCTCGCGTAACCAGACATCATGAATAAAATCCTGTTTATTGGTAATAGCGCCATCGGCATACAGCAGATCGGTTAATTCATTAATGGCTTCGTCTTTATTGGTCGCGGACATAGTTAGCTTTACGCGATTTACATTCAGTATTTTATTGATATCCATTTATCACACCTCATCTATAAATGTTAAAAATAACGTTCGGCCAATAATCAGTGGGGGACGGCCTGATGCAGTTGATTGGCGATAACTTTTTCGGTAACGCGTTTAATGTCATCGTCATTAAAAAAGGCGGAAACATAGACGACAGGAATGTGTTGTTCTTCCAGATGAATCGTGGAAATAATCAGCTCAATCTCTTCCTGCTGGCAAAACCTCTGCATATTGCTGGCCGAAACCACGCCAACAATAATCCAATCAGGGAATGCGCGCAGGATGCGGTTTTTCAACAGGTGTGACGTTCCTACGCCGCTGGAACACACCACCAGAATACGTTTATGTGCAATTTGGCGTTCCAGCGCGGCTTGAAAATGAATGGTCAGATAGCCGATTTCATCTTCAGCGACCGGTTTTAATTGAAATCGCTGACAGACTTCATCCATCGCTTGCTGAGTCATATCATAAATATCGATAAATTCGCTTTTGATATCGTCTAATAACGGGTTGCGAATATGTATTTGGTACTTTAAGCGGTTAAGCAATGGCTTGATGTGAATAAGTAATCCTTCATGTAATAACTTATCTGTGCGCAAATCGATATTAATTAAATCAGAAAATATCTGCGTCAGTGCGTGCGTAATTCTGCGTGATTCACCGTTAGAAAATTGATAGCGGAGCAGTTGGTTATCCGCCCGTTCCTCCATCACAATGCCGGAGGAAATAATATATTGGTAAATAAACCAGACTTCGTCAGATGGCAGTGTGCTCTCGACGCGCTGCTCTATTTGGCTCACCATGTTTTGAGCGATGGAGAATATACGATTATCAACCTGCTGATGAACGGATTCTTCCGCCATCATTAACGCTTTTCCCTGCGCAATGCGGTGCATCATAATTAAGGTATGCGTGAAAATATTGATGTAATAAGGTTCACCGAGTGGATAAGAAAGCTGTCGTTCCATGTCCTGTAACAGCGATTCGACGAAGGACACGTCTTCTTTACCGAAATAGTTGATCAGTGCCTTATAGCTGCCGGGGTCGAGACGAGAATGGTTAAGCGGGCCAGGTTCTTTATGGTGCATGACGTCATTAATGAGCGAGGCCATCGCCTGACGCACCTGATTCTCACTGCCTTCAATGTGCGTGCCGCTCTGGCTGCGCACCAGCGCCAGCCCCAGCGGATGTAACCAGCTTTCGATGATTTTCAGATCGTTAACGATAGAGGCGCTGCTGATAAAGTAGCGTTCTGACAGCTTGCTGATGGATGTTTCATGAGGCGTGTCGCTCAGCAGCTGTGAGGCAATTTTGACGCGACGCGCATTGTTGATCAGCGCATCGGTCTCTCCGTCGTCCACGACAATTTGCTGCTCTAACAGTGTGAGATGGCGATCGTCATCCGTGGTTAACATGATTCCCGCACCGACCTTTTTGTCTGGATAAATATTCCAGACAGAAAGGAAGGCTTCGACAAATTGCATATCACGATAGACAGTTTTTTCAGACACATCGAGGTAATGTGCAATATCTTTAACCGTTACATATCCCTGGTGTTGTAACAGATATTTCAATAAACGGTTCTGACGGGAGGTGAGTGGCTGCATCATATTACCCTCATGAATTTTTAGATTTTCTGATGCTTATCGAATTGATAATTTTTTCTAAATAATTTCCTGTTTTATTTTCTCTGTTGGTTTATTTACGTCACGTGCTGTAATCATTAATCTAGTCGCGATAGTCGAGAGGGACAATACTAAATGCTGTCCGCTGAATAGGACAAAATTAAAACATGGTGCTGACGGGATATTAATTGAGATCGCGATCACGTTATAGCGAGAGGTAAATTAGACATTCTGATCGGCATCGCCATTATTTAATGCTGTAGAAATAATGATATCGGCGCAATTAAACGGGACGTGGCGGGAAGAGCGTATAGAGAAAAATAAAAAGGCAAGAAAGCCGTGGTGCGCGCTCTTGCCTGATTACGGTGGCGATGCCTTATGCAGACATCGCCTTTTTCATTGAATCGTGAGCGACGCGGATTAGAAGTCCACGTTCACACCCAGTTGGAAGGTTCGACCAGGCTGCACGGAGAGGGCGCGGTCATACTGCCCCTGCCGATCGTTGGTCTCAATCTGGCGACTGCTGAGGTAATCCCAGTATTTACGGTCAGTCAGGTTATACACACCGCCGTTGATTTTCACGTTTTTGGTCACGCGATAGTAGGCGGTCAGATCCACCATACCGTAGCCGGGAATCCGCATATATTCGGTACTTGAGGTGGTGATAGCGTTGCCTGCATTGGTGTAGCTTTCACGGCTGGTATCCTTCGCCTGTTTCCCTTTCTGGAAGGTAGACGTCACGGCGGCACCGTAGCGCTGAGAAGGATCGTCGTAGGCGATACCTATCACCGCTTTCATCGGAGCCACGCTGTCGAGATCGACATAGCGGTCGCCAAGGTAGCGGGATTGCGATTGGCCTTTGGTGTAACCAAACGCCAGCGTGGTGCTGAGCCCATCAACGGACGGGAACCAGGTGCCTAGCTGTATTTTGCTGCTGACCTCACCACCGTAGATGTAGGCTTTATCGCGGTTTTCCGCCTGATATATCGTGCTGATATTGCTTGGCACATTGGTAAATTTATCGGGGTTGGCGCTACGACGGTAGCGGGTATTGGCGATAAAGTTCTTATACGTGTTGTAGAACAGCGCGGTACGGAAGGTGATTCCCTCCGTTGCTTCGCCTTTTAATCCCCATTCTACGTTGTTGCTGGTTTCCGTCTTGAGGTCGCTATTGCCGATAAAGGCATACTGAGCTGGTCCGGCATAGTTGGCGTCCAGGTTGGTGCTGCCATAAAGCTGGCTGGCATCCGGGAATTGTGCGCCACGGCGGAACTGCAAATAGGTTGTCAGCGTCGGGGTGATGTCATAGAGGAAGCTCAGTGAAGGCAGGACTTGAGTATCACTGTTGGCTTTACCGTACAGTCTGTTGACATCGGATTCACTGATGACACTGCCGTCACCGCTCAGGCGAACTGTATTGGTCGGTTTGGTACGCTGATGGATGGCGCGCACGGCAGGGACAACCGAAAAGGCGTGCCCCGCCAGATCCCACGTAACGGTATCCTGCACAAAGCCGCCGACGGTGTAGCTATTGCTGTCGGCTTCTGGCTGCATGATGTTATTGGCACCCGTTTGATTCGGTGATTGTCTGAACGGACGCTCTGTTTTGCTTTGGCTGGCATTAAGACCCCAGCTGAATTCGTGGCGATCCCAGCTTTTCACCATATGGGTATCGAATCCATAAGTGGTGACATTGTAGTCAGAATAGACCCGATGGCTATCCGCCGCCGCCATCCCTGTGGTTGCCGGTAGCCAGGTGTTGTCGTGTGATTCGCTGTTTTGGAAGTAAATGCGGCTATCAACCAAATCGACCAGCGTATTGTTAACAGGCGTCCAGCGATCTTTCAGGCTGGCGGTCCAGCGGCGTGTCTCGCTGCTCTGTTGCGCTGTGCCGTAAATGGTATTGTTGCCGCTTGGCAGGTTACCCCAGTAATCATAATGGGTGTGGTTGGTTTTATGGTAATAATCCAACGTTCCGGTGAGCTGGTGTTCGTCGTTGGCCTGCCAAATACCTGATGCCAAAATGGCGTTAGAGTGCCAGTTGGCGGGGTAAGCGGCGATCTCGTCGCTGTTATTACGCGTTTGCTGGCCGTCGCGGCGGCTGAGCACGACCACGCCGCGCAATTCGTCATCACCGCCTGCGGCGGTGATGCCATTATGCCAACCATGGTTGGCAGAGTCGAAGTCACTCTGGAGACCAAAGTAGTCCTGCTTGCCTGCTTTC
This sequence comes from Pectobacterium aroidearum, assembly GCF_041228105.1. Classification (NCBI taxonomy): domain Bacteria; kingdom Pseudomonadati; phylum Pseudomonadota; class Gammaproteobacteria; order Enterobacterales; family Pectobacteriaceae; genus Pectobacterium; species Pectobacterium aroidearum. Next base: position 4,742,843 of record NZ_CP166097.1, on the reverse strand, counting down.
AGATAATCATCGGCAGATTTTGGCCGAAAGGAGACACTGCCTCCGAGTGCGTTGATGGTATTTTCTGCGGAGGTGACGCCTGACTCAATATCGACGCTGCTGTACACGTAAGGGTCGATATAGTCGCGTCCCATGCCGAACGTATTGAATCCGGCACGGCTGGCGTAGCTGCGGCCTGTGGCATTGGGCAGAGCGATGCCATCGGTATCGATCGCAACACGGTTGCTTTCAATCCCACGAATGTTGTAGCCCGTGTAACCGCCGCGGTCAAAGCCGCTTTTCCCGGTATTACTGCCGCCGCTGGCACCCGTTGCGCTCACCAGAGGTTGATAGCGCATGATAGTGCCAAAATTGTTGCCGCCTTCTTTTTGCATATCTGCGGCTGTCAGCGTCGTACTCGACCCCGCTTTTTTCTCGATCTTTGGCGATTTCACCGTCATGACATCGTCGGTTTGTTCCGCTTTCGCCGCTGAATTATCCTGACTCTTCCCGTTGAGTGCGTTGTTGCCCGTGGTGCTATCCGCTGCCATGCTGTTCAGTACGACGCCAGTTAAGATGCCGGTGAGAAGAATTTTATTTAAATTCTTGTTAATTAACATAATGATACTCTGCTATAAGGTTGTTCTGGCCAGCGGCGTTGAGGAAACATGGCGTGCTGGTAGCTAACGTCTGCAAGGGAAATGCAAAACGGCGAATAACATTAATTATCATGTGGTAATGATAATTATTATCAATATGCTAAGCATTATCATCTGTTGTTGCAACGATGATGAATAATTCTTAATGAAACGGTATGTTTGCTATCAAATCGAAGGCGATGGTGTAGGCGTTCTGTATCAATGAGGTGTAATGAAACTACCGACGTATGAAACCGATCACTACGAGCTGGACGATGGCGAAGCGCTTAACCGCGAGTATCCTGATTCATTCTGGATACCAGACAAGGAAGTGCGTGAGTCACTCGTCCCCGACGATTTTGTTAAGCTGATCTTTCGTATGGAAAAAACCGCAGGCGCGGATGAGCTGTCGGTGGAAAGGATGTGGGTCAGAGTGACGACAAAGCATCGCGCGTTTTATCAAGGTGTTTTAGACAATACTCCCACGGGAAGCGACTGCGTGCGGTGCGGCCAGATTGTTACGTTTCATGCTTGTCACGTGATTGGCATTTATGAAAAGGATGAATAGCCGCATTGCTCACACTGACGATGTCCGCGCTGATGCCATGATGTTTAGTGCCTGCATGGTGTCTTTTGATAATGGTGCTCTGCTCATAAGATGACGAACGATGTCGATTGAAATACCCGAATCTGTACTTCCACTGTTTCAGACTGCGGGCTGGCCGTGTGCTACCACGCAATCAGTCCCGCCGTTTGTGCCAGAGAACCATCCGGCTTTTATTATCCTTCATACATTCGGCGGGCTGACGGTTGGACAGTGCGGTGCAGGGGAAACGTGCGCCAGTGGCGATATTATTTTTGGCAGCAGCGAGGATTTGCAGGATGATGAAACGCTGCTTGAGTGGCAAAGTATTCTGAATACAACGCTGATTCTGATCGGCGAAACCCATCATTCACACGGCGCTTTGCTTATGGACCGCGCGGGAATCTGCTACGGAATGAGCTTTATACATGAGGCATTCTGGTTTGAAGGGGCTGCTTTTGGCACTGCCGTTGAACGTATTCTGCTGGGGCGCAAGGGAAAGCCCATGCTGCGGCCAGACCAATCGTCAATATCCGTATATGGCGAGACGATTACCGCAGACCATCCGAACGTCTATCGCTATCGCTAGCCCTCTTTTCTCGCCGCAGTCGGATTCACATCGGTAATCGCCCGGAGTGAGCCGCAACGTTGTTCCCTGTGACATCACCTCATCAGATAAGGTACTATTCCCGCCAAACATACCGCCACTATGGCGTGCCGGAAAGCGTAACCATCGCGCCGCGATGTGAGGGAAATGAGATAAATGAGTGAGATGACTCATGACGGCGCAGAAAGCCTTGCGCTGCGCACGTTTACCGAAAATGCATACCTGAATTATTCCATGTACGTCATCATGGACAGGGCATTGCCGTTCATTGGCGATGGCCTGAAGCCTGTGCAGCGTCGCATTGTGTATGCGATGTCCGAACTGGGGCTGAATGCCAGCGCCAAATTCAAAAAATCCGCCCGTACCGTGGGTGACGTGCTGGGTAAATACCATCCGCACGGCGACAGCGCCTGCTATGAAGCCATGGTGCTGATGGCGCAGCCGTTCTCGTACCGCTACCCGCTGGTGGATGGTCAGGGGAACTGGGGGGCGCCGGACGATCCGAAATCCTTCGCCGCCATGCGTTATACCGAATCGCGGCTGTCCAAATATGCTGAAATCCTGCTGTCGGAGTTAGGACAGGGTACGGTCGATTACATCCCGAACTTTGACGGGACGATGCAGGAGCCGAAGATGCTACCTGCGCGTCTGCCGAATATTTTGCTGAACGGCACCACTGGGATCGCCGTCGGCATGGCAACGGATATTCCGCCGCATAACGTGCGTGAAGTCGCCGCCGCTGCGGTCATGCTGCTGGAAAATCCGAAGGCTTCGCTGGACGATTTATTGCAGCACGTGCAGGGGCCGGATTTCCCGACGGAAGCTGAAATCATCACGCCGCGCGATGAAGTGCGCAAACTCTACCAGAATGGCCGTGGCTCGGTACGTATGCGCGCAGTCTGGAAGAAAGAAGACGGTGATGTCGTCATTACCGCGCTGCCACATCAGGTTTCCGGTGCCAAAGTGCTGGAACAGATTGCCAGCCAGATGCGCGCGAAGAAGCTGCCGATGGTGGAAGACCTGCGCGACGAATCCGATCACGAAAATCCAACCCGTCTGGTGCTGGTGCCGCGCTCGAACCGTATCGATATGGATCAGGTGATGAATCACCTGTTCGCCACGACCGATCTGGAAAAGAGCTATCGCGTTAACATGAATATGATCGGTCTGGATGGTCGCCCTAGCGTGAAAGGGCTGGTCGAGATCCTGAGCGAGTGGCTGGTATTCCGTCGTGATACGGTGTGCCGCCGTCTGAACTACCGTCTGGAAAAAGTGCTCAAGCGCCTGCATATCCTTGAAGGCTTGCTGATTGCGTTCCTGAATATTGATGAAGTCATCCATATCATCCGCACGGAAGATGAGCCGAAGCCTGTACTGATGCGCCAGTTCAGCCTGAGTGAAACACAGGCTGAAGCGATCCTGGAACTGAAATTACGTCATTTGGCCAAGCTGGAAGAGATGAAAATCCGCGGTGAGCAGGACGATCTAGCAAAAGAGCGCGATCAGCTTCAAGCGCTGCTGGCGTCAGATCGTAAGCTCAGCAATCTGATTAAGAAAGAAATTCAGGCGGATGCGCAAACCTATGGCGACGATCGTCGTTCGCCGCTGTATGAACGCAGCGAAGCGAAAGCGATGAGTGAACATGACTTTGTGCCGTCAGAACCGGTCACCATTGTGCTGTCGGAAATGGGCTGGGTGCGCAGCGCCAAAGGGCATGACATCGATCCTGCCGGGTTGAGTTACAAGGCGGGTGATAGCTTCCGCGCCGCTGCGAAAGGTAAGAGCAATCAGCCTGTGGTGTTTATTGACTCCACCGGCCGTAGCTACGCGTTGGACCCGATCACGCTGCCTTCCGCACGTGGTCAGGGCGAGCCGCTGACGGGCAAACTCACGCCGCCGCCGGGCGCGACGATTGAACAGGTGCTGATGGCCGCAGACGATCAGCCGTTGCTGATGGCATCGGATGCAGGCTACGGTTTCGTGTGTACCTTCAACGATCTGGTCGCGCGCAACCGCGCAGGTAAAGCGATTATTACACTGCCGGATAATGCGAAGGCGTTAGCTCCGATGGAGATCCACGGTGACGATAACCTGCTGATGGCGATCACTGCCGCAGGCAGAATGCTGTTGTTCCCTGTCTCCGATCTACCACAGCTGTCGAAAGGCAAAGGCAACAAGATTGTGTCCATCTCCTCGGCTGATTTTGCTGAAGGTAAAGACCGTCTGACCTGGCTGTATCTGCTACCACCACAGGCTTCCGTCACGCTGTATTTCGGTAAGCGTAAGCTGGTGCTGCGTCCGAACGAGCTTCAGAAGTATCAGGGTGAGCGCGGGCGGAAAGGCACGTTGCTGCGTGGGCTACAGCGCATTGACCGGATTGAGGTGGATGCACCGCAGCAGATTAGCACTGGCAGCAGCGAAGAATAACCCCTCCGTATTGCCCTGTGTATGTTGAGAAAGGCGGTGTAATACCGCCTTTCTTTAGTTTCCGGTTGCCATCCTGCAGCAAATTGAATCACCGTGTGTTTTAGCGCGAAATCGCTATACTAGCGGCGGCTGTCGGCTAATGAGGTTGCTATGTTATCCATTTTGCGTTTTTTGGTTGTCGTTATCTTTTCGATTTTGGTCTGTATTTTTGGCTTGTTTTACTGCCTGTTCAGCCCTAGAAATCCCCGTCATGTGGCGACTTTCGGCCATCTTTTTGGACGTCTGTCCACGGTCTTTGGCCTGAAAGTAGAAATGCGGATACCAGAAGAAGCCGCCCATTATGGCAACTGCATCTATATCGCGAATCATCAGAATAATTACGATATGGTCACGGTATCCAAAGCAGTCCAGCCGCGTACCGTTACCGTGGGTAAGAAAAGCCTGCTGTGGATCCCATTCTTCGGGCCGCTTTACTGGCTGACGGGTAATTTGCTGATTGATCGCGAAAACCGCGCGAAAGCGCACGGCACCATCGCTCAGGTGGTGAAGCATATTAAAGAACGAAACACTTCTATCTGGATGTTCCCCGAAGGTACGCGCAGCCGTGGACGCGGCCTGCTGCCCTTCAAAACCGGTGCCTTTCATGCCGCGATTAGCGCTGAAGTGCCAATTGTGCCGATTTGCGTTTCTACGACCAGCAATAAAGTGAAATTGAACCGCTGGAATAATGGCCTCGTTATCGTAGAAATGTTGCCGCCCATTGATACCCGTGCGTATACCAAAGATCAGGTTCGCGAGCTGGCTACACACTGCCATGATGTAATGGCGGCCAAGATTGCCGAGCTGGATGCGGAAGTGGCGTCGCGCGAAGCGGCAGATAAAAAATAAGTTTACCCCATCGGGTTACGCGATTATTTCTTCCGACTTTCTATTCAAGAAAGAATTGGAAGTTAAACTTTGCTTACGGTTAATGGATTTACGGAGTCATTATGTCACTCAGCCGACGTCAGTTTATTCAGGCATCGGGCCTTGCGTTATGTGCGGGAATGACGCCACTGGCGGCTAAAGCCAGTGGGAATTCCGCCGCATTGCCGATACCGCCATTACTGGAGTCGCGCCGAGGCCAGCCTCTTTTTCTGACCATGCAGCGTGCTCATTGGGCATTCTCCGGTGATCGTAAGACAGCCATTTGGGGAATCAACGGCCGTTATTTAGGGCCGACGGTACGCGTCTATGACGGCGATGACGTTAAGCTGATTTACAGTAACCGTCTGAATGAGCCTGTCGCGATGACAATCGGCGGGTTGCAGGTGCCGGGGCCGCTAATGGGTGGGGCAGCCCGTATTATTTCTCCAGGTACCGACTGGTCACCAGTGGTGCCTATTCGTCAGCCGTCGGCGACCTGCTGGTATCATGCGAATACGCCGAACCGCATGGCACCACATATCTATAACGGGCTGGCTGGGTTATGGCTGGTAGAAGACCGAGCCAGTAAAGCCCTGCCGTTGCCCAATCACTACGGTGTTGATGATTTTCCCTTGATTATTCAGGATAAACGGCTGGATAACTTTGGTGTCCCTATTTATAGCCCGCCTTCTAACGGCGGCTTTGTCGGTGACTCGCTATTAGTCAACGGCATCCAAAATCCCTTTGTTGAGGTGTCCCGCGGCTGGGTTCGCCTGAGACTGTTGAACGCGTCGAACTCCCGGCGTTACGTGATGCGGCTGAGCGATGGTCGGGCGATGCATGTGATTGCCAGCGATCAGGGGCTGCTACCGGCACCGATGGCGGTGAATCAGCTGTCTCTCGCACCCGGCGAACGACGCGAAATTCTGATCGACATGTCGCAAGGCGAGGACGTTACGCTGACGGCGGGGGAATCGGCCGGGATTATGGATCGCCTGCGCGGCTTATTTGAGCCTTCCAGTATCCTGATTTCTACTCAAATACTCACGCTTAAACCGACGGGTCTGCTGCCATTGGTGACGGATAACCTGCCGATGCGCCTGCTGGCCGACAACATCATTGAAGGCAGCATCAGCCGCACGCGCGAATTCCGTCTGGGTGACAGCTTGCCTGGCATCAATGGCGCGATGTGGGACATGACGCGTGCCGATGTACAAACGCAGCTTGGCCGCTGCGAACGCTGGATTATCCACGCAGACACGCCGCAGGCTTTCCATATTCAGGGCGTTAAATTCCTGGTGCGTAGCGCGAATGGCGGCCCGCCGGCGGTGGAAGACAGCGGCTGGAAAGATACGGTGTGGGTGGATAACGATGTCGAGCTGCTGGTGTATTTCATGCAGCCTTCCTCAATGGCGTTCCCCTTCCTGTATTACAGCCAGACGCTGGAATTGGCCGATCGCGGTTCAACCGGGCAGCTCATCGTACAGTCTGCAATGTAACGCCATTTACCCCTGCCATTCTCCTTCCGCCGTTATTCCCTCTGCCGTGCAAATGCGACGGCAGTTCTGTCTGACGGCGGAGGTCCAATACTTACATCATTGTTACTGTGATCCACCTCTATTCAGACAAACCAAAATTAAAGATGCGTAGCCGTGCGGACGATACCTTATAGATTGATGTTGTTATGAATTAAGGGTGAATCGCGGGTTGAGCCGCATGCTGTTCCGGGTCTGAACCGTGCTAAAAAACATTTTTTATTACAACAATTTCAGAGGCAGAACGTTTCGTTTCGCCATGAAATCAGGTTCACTTTCTGTTTTAACCTGCACGCAGCCAGAATGCTGCGTCACTAAAAAGGCTGCACTATGCGGGAATTACTGCTTTGGGTCAGGGATCAACTGGCTGGGGCGTCGTCGGCGCCTCGCTATATGCAGCTCGCGTCGTTGCTTGAATCAGAAATCGGCCGTCGGAAGGCATTGGCAGGTCAGTTCTTACCTGCGGAACGGTTGATTGCGCAACAGTTGGGATTATCACGCGTAACGGTTTCCCGTTCCCTGTCGCTGCTGGAAGAAAAAGGGCTGATTGTTCGCCAGCAGGGGGTGGGAACTCGCGTTACGCAACGGCTTAACTACGCGTTGAGCGCCGAGGATGAAGGGTTCACTGCGCTGGTGCTGAAACAGGGCGGCGTCGCTGGTAGCCTGTGGCTGGATAAGGTAATACAGGTTCCGCCTGCTGCTATCGCGGAGAAAATGTCTCTGTCGGAAGGTGAGGCCGTCACCTATCTGCGACGCGTTCGGCTGAGCAATGGCGAGCCTGTCTCGCTGGAAACGACGTGGATACCGCAAAAGTTTCTGCCTGACCCGGAAGCGCTTGAACAGTCTCTCTATCAATATTGGGTGTCGCGTGGGATCGCGCCGGACAAAAAGCGCTATCGTTTCAAAGCGATTGCCTGTGCGGCAGAGATCGCTGCACGTCTTGGTACCGTGGTGGGAACGCCGTTGCTATATTGCCAACTGCACGTTTATAACGAACAGGGTGAACTGTTGGAATACAGCGAGGCGCATTGCCGTAGCGATGTGTATGAGATTCAGTTTGCCGATTAGAAGAAAAATGCCAGCACGGTGAATGCTGGCATCAGCGCTGGGCTAGTCGTTTCTCGGTTCGTCAGGATCCGATCCCAGTCGCTTCCCGCTATCCAGCTTGGCAATTTCACCCAGCTCGTCTTTATCCAGACGGAAATCGAACACCTCGAAGTTTTCCTTGATACGGGAAGGTGTTACTGATTTAGGAATCACCACCAGCCCGCTGTCCAGATGCCAGCGAATCACGATCTGTGCTGGCGTTTTCCCGTATTTTGTTGCCAGTTTACGGATAACCGGATGGTCAAAAATGCCTTCGCCGCCTTGCGCCAGCGGGCTCCAGGATTCAGTTTGGATATGATGCGTCGCATTCCAGGCGTGGAGCTGCCTTTGCTGGAGAAGGGGGTGAAGTTCGACCTGATCGATAACCGGCAAGACGCCCGTTTCTTCTTTTAACCGCTGTAAATGATGAATGTGGAAATTGCTGACGCCGATGCTTTTCGCCAGACCCTGTTCCTGAAGTTTGATGAGTCCGCGCCAGGCATCCACGAAGGTGTTCTGCTGCGGGAGCGGCCAGTGAATCAGGTAGAGATCGATATAATCTAACCGAAGTTTTCTCAGGCTTTCCTCCAGCGCCTTCTGGGGATCGGTGTGATCGCCATTCCAGAGCTTGGTGGTGATGAATACCTCTTCACGCGGCAGATTCGCGGAACTTAGCGCCTGACCCACGGCTTCCTCGTTCTTATAAATAGCGGCGGTATCGATCGCCCGATAACCGATGGACAATGCTTCAGTCACGGCGATCACCGTGTCCTCACTGCTTGCTCGCCAGACACCAAGGCCCAACTGGGGCATGATGTTACCGTCCGCCAGCTTAACTTTCGGTTGCGTCATCTCATTCTCCTTTTATATCCGTTAATCCATAAAAATATCATAGGGTTAACTGGATGGGCGACCTGTTCATATCACGGACACTGCGGAACGTGATCCCTAGCAGGAACAGGCATATGATTTCAGTCTAGTAGAAAAATTGGTCGGTTATACGTAGCCTGATGATAAAGGGAGCCGATCGGCTCCCCTTAACAGACACAGCATTGAGGTGAGGGTATAAGTGTTGTTTAAACGGTAGTGTTTTCTCCTGTAACTCGCATGATGAGGTGTGGAAGGCTTAGCGTGCCGCTTCGTAAATCTTCTGGCTTTCTTCCAACGTAATATCGCGGTGTTCGCCTAGTGCAGTCAGGCCATGCTCGTTGAGCTTGGCGACCAGTGTTGGGATGGAACTGCCATCCAACTGGTAGTCAGACATGCGGGTCGGTACGCCCATTTTCTCGAAGAAGTCACGCGTAGCGGCAATTGCACCGTCGATGCGTTGGTCTTCGCTACCGTCACGCAGGTTCCAGACGCGCTCGGCGTATTGCAGCAGTTTGTCGCGTTTCTGGGCTTTTCTTGCCGCCAGCATAGCGGGCAGCACGACAGCCAGCGTCTGGGCATGGTCGAGGCCATGCAGCGCCGTTAATTCGTGGCCTAGCATGTGGGTTGACCAGTCCTGCGGCACGCCAGCGCCAATCAGGCCGTTCAACGCCATTGTAGCGCTCCACATCACATTGGCTCTGACCTTGTAGTTTTCCGGTTCTGCCAGCGCGCGTGGGCCTTCTTCAACCAGCGTCAGCAGCAAACCTTCCGCAAAACGATCCTGTACTTTGGCATCGACGGAATACGTCAGGTACTGCTCAACGGTATGAACGAAGGCATCGACCACGCCGTTCGCGATCTGGCGAGCGGGCAGGGTGTAAGTCACCACCGGGTCGAGTACGGCGAAAAGCGGCTGGGTGTAACGCGAACGGAAGGCGAGTTTATCATTGGTCGACTTACGGGTGATGACTGCCCCGTTGTTGGATTCCGAACCCGTCGCTGGCAGGGTAAGCACGGCTGCCATCGCGACGCCGCGATCGATTTCCGCCCCACCGGTTTGCAGAATATGCCACGGGTCCTGCGCAGCCTGATAATCTGCGGCGGCAGCGATAAATTTCGTGCCATCAACCACAGAACCACCGCCAACCGCCAGCAGGAAATCAATCTTCTCCGCACGGACGACCTCGACGGCTTTCATCAGCGTTTCGTAAGTCGGGTTCGGTTCAATGCCGGAAAACTCACGTACGTTGCGGCCTTCTAGTGCGCGATAGACCTGATCCAGTACGCCATTGTGCTTCACGCTGCCGCTGCCGTAGGTGATGAGGATACGGGCATCGGCAGGAATTTCTTTGCCTAATTCAGCAATCTGGCCTTCGCCAAACAAAATTTTGGTAGGGGTATGAAGTGTGAAATTTAGCATAGGTTATTTGTCCAGTTTAAAGCCCTGTTGGAGGATCGCGGGTAAGACTTTCGGGAAATAAATGTGCTGATAGTAGCTGGCGGTGTTATCACCCCAGTTGTCACCGTCTGCGCGGCCGGTTTGCTGCCAGTGTGTCACCAGCGTTTGGTTATATTGCTCGATAGCCGCAGGCAGAACGTCCTGATGATAGGTTTCATCATGGCGGAATGAATTCAGCGGCAGGCGTGGTTTTTGATGCGCAGGGGTGTCCACATAACCGATAGCGACGCCTGCGACGGGGAACGTCAGTTCAGGCAGTTCCAGAAAATCGATCATCGCCTGCGGCTCGCGACGAATGCCGCCAATCGGGACGATGCCCAGGCCAAATGAGCGTGCCGCGGCCATCAGCGTGCCAAGCGCGATACCGACATCCGTTGTGCCAGCGATCAGGCTTTCGAGGCTTTCATGCGCGTGTTGCTGCTTTCCGCTCATGGCAATCCCGACCTGTGTTTTATGCATATCCAGTACCACGGTAATAAAGACGGGCGCTTTGGCAATCCACGGCTGGCCGCCAGCCAACTCGGCGATGCGTGCCTTGCGTTCCGGGTCGCGGGTGACGATGAGCGAAACCTGCTGAGAGTTCACGGATGTCGGTGCCAGATGGGCGGACTGAATAATGGCATCCAGCACGTCATCGGGAATCGCTTTATCAAGATAGCTGCGTTCACTGCGATGTGAGGTGAACAGTTCAATCGTTTTATTCATGTCTTTTCCCGGGTGATGAAGGAGCGAATGTATGCTCAATATTGTCATCAACCCACGAAAGACGTTCAATGCACATTTCTGTTTGCTTATTGCCTATTTCTACAAAATGTAGGAGAAAAGGGTGATAATAATTCGCAGGTATGTCATTTTATTTCTTCTGTCAGGAGAACGACTTCGGGCAGACAAAGCGAACCAGTAGCGAGATAACTCTATTTTGACGGAAAGCCAATTATGTTGACCGAAGGCCAATGCGAGGGGCTTGTTCAGAACCCCGCAGATCAGAAACCCATCGTTCAGGAACTCACAGAACCGCAGCAGACGGTACGGCAACGCATCGTGCAACAGGCTATCCGCTGCTCAACCAAAAACTGGGCCACGCCTTCGCTCGTACCTCAGGTCAAAATTCTTTATACGGAACAGCACCATCCGCGCGTGCCGGTCATGTATGAGCCGACGATCGTCATCATTTTTCAGGGGCAAAAGATTGGCTATGTAGGGGGGAAAACCTTCCAGTATGACCCGGAAAACTACCTGCTGATGACGGTGCCGCTGCCGTTCGAATGTGAAACGATAGCCAGCGCTGAACATCCGCTGGTGGGGATGGCGATCCGTATCGATATCCAGATGCTTCAGGACTTGCTGATCGACATTGGTGACGACGATAGCGCGGTCCGCCCCTGTTCCTGTACGTGCGGGGTGAACAGCGCGCCGCTGACCGATGAGATTCTGTGTGCGGTTGAACGGCTGTTAGATGCGATGGATAACCCGCGTGATGCCCGTGTACTGGGGCCGACGATTGTGCGCGAGATTATCTATCATATGCTCTGCGGCGAACGCGGTGCAGCATTACAGGCGCTGGTTAATCGGCACACGCACTTCAGTCAGATTGCCAAGTCTCTGCGACGTATCGAAAACCACTATGCCGATAACCTGAATGTGGAACAGCTGGCAGCCGAAGTGAACATGAGCATCTCGGCGTTTCATCATAACTTCAAAGCGGTGACCAACACATCGCCTTTGCAGTATCTGAAATCCTACCGTTTACATAAAGCGCGCGTGATGATGATCAACGAGGGGCTGAGAGCGGGAGTCGCGGCGGCTCGCGTAGGGTATGAGAGCGTGTCGCAGTTTAGCCGGGAATTTAAGCGCTATTTCGGTGCGACGCCAAGCGATGAAGCGGCGAGATTAAAGGCCAGCAATATGGTGGTTGAGGAAAGCTGAAGGCGTTAAGAAAACGTGCGGTAGCCCAATTAGGCGACGGCACGTTTTTTACGCCACACCACGACAGCCATGCCAATCAGGCCGCTGATCAGCAAAATAATCGGGAGCAGGATCAGCGCGGTCATCACCTGATCTTCATAGCGTTTGACCAGCGGAATGTGGCTGAGTGCATAGCCGAGCGTGACAATCCCCCCGACCCACAGCAACCCGCTGAGCCAGTTAAAGATTTGAAAACGTGTATTATTTAACCCGGAAATACCGGCCATTGTCGGCAGCAGCGTGCGGATAAATGCTAAAAAGCGGCCAACCAGCAGCGCCATCAGGCCGTGGCGGTGGAACAGATGATGGGCGCGTTGGTGATAGTGAGCGGGAAGCTGTAATAGCCAGCCCTTTACCAGACGCGTATCGCTCAGCCAGCGCCCTTGCAGGTAGCTGAGCCAGCAGCCGAGGCTGGCGGCGATGGTGAGCAGGATCATCGTAGGGAAAAAGCTCATTACGCCTTTGGCAATCATGGCGCCGGTGAGCAACAGGAGGCTATCGCCGGGCAGAAAAGAGGCAGGCAGCAGACCGTTCTCCAGAAACAGCGTCGTGAACAGAATGCCGTAAACCACCCAAATGACGTGGGGATCGGCCAGTGCACTAAAATCCTGCTGCCAGAGCGCCTGAATAATGTCGTGAACCACACTCATATTACTTCCCGCCAGTGACGATATTCACTATCTTTCAGGCAGCGGCGGTGGAACGCTGGGTTACCTGAAATCTACTGCCTATCAAGCCCTAAAATCAGTATGGGCAAAACGCCTTGCCGCATTGTTGTGAGAATACGATAAAGCTTAATGCTTAATTTTTGGTTAAGGTAACGCGGTTTTTTAGTAAGCGTTGACTCATGATTATCATAACGCATTACCCACCGCCCCGCAGGGGAAATCAAGACATGGCGGCCTTATGGCCGTCACATTTTCTGTATTTTTTCCTGCCGTGTGACAGTGCGCCAGCTTGCTGACGCCTTGCTAGGCGCTCAGCCTGCTGAAACCCGCGGCCAGATCGTCGATCAGATCGTCACTGTCTTCAAGTCCAATATGTAACCGAATAAGTGTGCCGGTAAAATCCACACCGCTCGCCGGGCGGATCGCCGCGAGTTCTTCCGGTTGATTCGCCAGAATCAGAGACTCGAAGCCCCCCCAGGAATACGCCATGCTGAAGTGTTCAAAATGATCCAGATAGTGCGCCAGCGTTTCCTTGCTTAATTTCGCCTTCAGCACAAAGGAGAACAAGCCGTTGCAGCCGTTAAAATCGCGCACGTAGAATTCATGCCCTTTGCATTCTGGCAACGCAGGGTGATTAACGACGGCGACTTCCGGCCGCTCTGCCAGCCACTTCGCAATGCGGATACTGCTTTCCTGATGCTGTTTGAGCCTGACGCCCAGCGTGCGCAGGCCACGGCTGGCGACATAGGCGGTATCGGCGTCCACCATTTGTCCCATCAGATAGGAATGCTCGCGCAGTTGTGCCCAGCAGCGCTCATTCGCCACTGCCGTGCCGAGCATGGCATCGGAATGGCCAACGATGTATTTCGTACCCGCCTGGATAGAGATATCAATATCGAAGTCGAATGCTTTAAATAAAATGCCCGCTGCCCAGGTGTTATCAATCATGATAACAATCTCGGGATTGATGCGGCGCACGGCCTGTACGATCGCGGGCACATCATGGACTTCCATGGTGATGGAGCCCGGCGATTCGAGAAAGACAACTTTGGTATTGGGTTGGATCAGTTCGGCAATATCGGCACCGATAAGCGGGTTGAAATAGGTGGTGCTGACGTTCAGCTTGTTAAGCACTTTCGTGCAGAAATCCTGCGTCGGTTCGTAGGCTGACTCTGTCACCAGAATGTGATCGCCTGCCGCAACGAAAGAGAGGATTGCGTTAGAAATAGCGGCGGCACCACAGGGGTACAACGCGCAGCCTACACCGCCTTCCAGCTCCACCATCGCTTCCTGAAATGCGAAATGGGTCAGCGTACCGCGGCGACCATAGAACAACGCGCCTTTGGCTCGGTTAATGGTGGCGTGCTTCTTGTCCTGCACGGTATCGAATACCAGAGAGGAAGCGCGCTGAATAACGGGGTTTACGGAACCGTGGGTGAATTTCTTGCTGCGTCCTGCGGCGACTAACGCTGTTGCCGTTTTTTTGCTTGTCATAACCACTATTACCTTTTCTATTCAATCCTGCCGGATGACCCAATACGCCAGATATTCCCGATAGTGAGAGTGTGAGGAAACAAGGGGGCGCAATTCGATGTATTAACCCTACGTTATCACGGCTTGGGCAGCGTGTGGGCGTAAGTAGGATAAGATGGGTGGTAGATGAAAACATTTCAGGAAGAAAGCAAGAAGCGCCATGTTATCCAATACAATCCAGAAAACATGGCGCAATTGGGACAGATTAACCCGTATGAACGCCAAAGAGTTTGGGCAGCCAAAGCGAAATGGCCGGAATATAGGTGACCAGCATCAGCACAAGGAAGAGCCCACAGTAGAAGGGCAGCATCGCTTTAACGACCTGTTCTATCTTCTGTTTACTCACCGCACTGGCGACGAAAAGTACCGATCCCACTGGCGGCGTAATCAGACCAATCCCGAGGTTCACCAGCATGATCATGCCGAAATGCACCGGATCGATGCCGAGCGAGAGAGCGACGGGCAGCAAAACGGGTGTCAGGATCAGGATCAGCGGCGCCATATCCATCAGCGTACCCAGCAGAAGCAGCATGATGTTAATACACATCAGGATGACGTATTTGTTATCCGAGATGGAGGTAAAAAACTCGGTGATGCGGGCGGGCAACTGCATGTAGGTCATGATGGCACCGAATGCGGCGGCGAAACCGATCAGGATCATCACGATCGTGACGGTTTTGACCGTGCGGTACATCAGCTTGGGCAGTTCCGACCACTTGTAATCTTTATAGATAAACATGGTCACGAAGAAGGACCACAGACAGGCGATGGCCGCAGACTCGGTCGCGGTAAAAATACCTGACAGAATCCCCCCCATGATGATGACGACCGTCATCAGCCCCCATAGGGTATCGACAAAGATTTTCAGCGCCTGACGGAACGGCACACGTTCGCCTTTTGGATAGCCGCGGCGATGGGCAAAACCGACGCACATCACCATCATGGTCAGGCTGAGCAGCAGACCGGGCAGGATCCCTGCGATAAACAGTGAGGCAATTGAAACCGTACCGCCGGTTGCCAGCGAATAGATCACGGAGTTGTGACTCGGCGGTGTCAAAATGGCCTGTACGGATCCGCTGGCGGTGACGGCGGCGGAGAAGTCGCGCGGATAACCTTTCTTCTCCATTTCCGGGATCATCACCGAGCCGATTGAGGCTGTGTCTGCGACGGAGGAGCCAGATATCGCGCCGAAAAAGGTAGAGGCGACGATATTAACCAACGATAAGCCGCCGCGAATAAAGCCGACAAAGATGTAAGCGAAGCTGACCAGCCGACGAGCAATCCCGCCTTCGGCCATAATTGCCCCAGCCAGAATAAAGAAAGGAATTGCCAGCAGCGAAAATTTGTTCACGCCGTTGGTAACCTGGATCATGACAGCCTCAAGCGGCAGATCGATCCAGAGCGCGCCAACAATGGCGCTTAACCCTACCGCGTAGGCGACGGGAACACCGACCGCTAGCAACACGGCCAGTGAGGCAATCAGAATAAATGCATCCATGGTATTGGCTCCGAATTAAGAACTGCCAAGCATTACCACAGGGCGTTTATCCTGCGGGCCGAAAAACATTTTTTCGATGATGAAGAGCACGGTGATTAATGAACCGATAGGCAGCGGTAAATAACTTTCACCTGCAGTCAATAACGGAAACTCCGCAACGGGCTGTTCCCATAATTCCAGACAAAGTAACGTGCTGTAATAGAGAATAAACAGGCTGATTAAGAGCATCAGGAGGTTCGACAGATGTACGCAAATCTTCTTACCGGATTCTGGCAATCTGTCGGTTAACATACTGACGGCAATATGTGAGTTGGAACGGTAACTGACGGCTGCGCCTACAAAAGTAAACGTCACCATACAGATAATTGAAATGGGTTCTGGCCAGGATAATGCGGCATTTAATACATAGCGTGCGAATATACCGACAGGAATTACGATCGTCATAATTAATAACGCCAGACCAGAAACCCACATGGCAATACGATAGAGTACATCCATGCTGGAAAGATAAGACTGTGCCATTGCGCCACCTATATTCACTTCGCGGAGTGAACCGCGAAGGGTAATTGTTAATACGAGGCTATTCATGATGGCGGATAAATAGCAGACTATTTATCCGCTGAGATGAGATATTGATTATTTGACGTCAGCGACGGCTTTAATCAGATCCTGATATTTGGCACCAAATTGATCGCGTACGGGCTGCGTGGCTTTGAAATAGTACTCGGTATCAATGTCATGGAACTGCACGCCACCGGCCTTCATTTTATCCAGAGATTGCTGAGTATATTCATTCCACAGCACGCGCTGTTCTTGCTGTGCTTCTTTCGCCAGCTTCAGGATAAGATCCTGATCCTCTTTAGAAAGTTTGTCCCATTTGGTTTTGGAGTACAGGAACAGTTCAGGAATAATGAAGTGGCGGCTCCAGGTATAGTTTTTCACGACAGGCAGGTAGTTGTGTGCGACAAACGTTGGTGGGTTATTCTCGGTGCCGTCAATGACGCCGGTTTGCATGCCACTGAAGACTTCACTAACGCCCATCGCGATCGAGTTGGCGCCCATGGCTTTTAGCGTGGCGAGCGCGACCGGACTGCCCTGGACGCGAATTTTCATGCCCTTGAGGTCTTCCGGTTTCACCACTGGCTCTTTGGTGATTAAGTTACGCGTTCCCGCGTCCATCCAGCCCAGAAAAACCAATTTTGATTTACTGCTTTGGGTAATTTTGTCACCAATTTCCTGGCCGATTTTTCCATCCAGTACTTTATGCATATGATCTTCATCACGGAAAATATAGGGCAGCGTGAAGACTTCTATTTCCGGTAAAATCGCGGCAACGGGCGTCATTGATACACGGATAATATCAATCGCGCCGATCTGCGCCTGCTCAATCATCTGCTTCTCATCACCCAATACGCCGCCGGGGAAGGTTTTAATTTCCAGCCTGCCACCTGTGGCGGCTTTTAATTTCTCTCCCATTTTCTGAACTGCGACGACATTAGGGTAACCTTCAGGGTGAACATCAGAGGCTTTAATTTGTTGTGCCTGAATCGCGTGGCTCATCAGGAGTGCAGTAGAACCCAGACAAACGCCGATCAATGTTTTCGACAGCTTCATTGAATTATCTCCAGAGGTGGGGTGGAATTATCGATAATCAAATGGTGATGTTAAAAATATAAACCCATGAAAAATAGAGTAATGAATAACGGGTTTAATGATGAGAAGACGGCGACCATTAGATATTGTTGTGGCGCTCGTCGGTATTCTCTACGAGTTAAGCTAACCTATTATACAACTTTGTAGAATGACTCGTGTCACAAAAGAAAAAGCTAATATGAAATACTGTTTTATATGGATTTTATACCTATCATCCTAATAGATAGATGCATAACATTATGTTTTTAATTGTCTTATCTTCTTTCTATGTATCTAATTGTTTCAATAAACTTATCGTCAGTCATTGTGAAATGGTGTGATAACTTAATGTTGATCACAAAAAGCCGATAATAAAAATTCGATCATAAAACCTGGGATATCCCGCCGTGTTTTAGCGCTATCTCGCCTGAGATATTCCGTAATGCACTCCTTCTTTCTTGTTTTTATGCTTTTTCTGCCGATATGCAGGCAATACCCCCAAAAACCCTGTCAGAACGCAAGAAAAGTGCGTTATCTGGTGTAAATAATAATGAGAACGACTATCAATTCGTTCAGGGTTTGGTATCATTTCAGGCTGCGTTATTGCGGCATCATACCTGTGGGTATGTGCGGGTATTGTACAGAACACATGATTGTACAGAACGAATGGTGGAGGCACAGCGTGAAGACGGCTGTCAGTAATACAACTCAACAGGTGTTATCAACCTGGCAAAAAAAACGTGGCGCGTTCAGCGCATTTTCCCGTAGCGTGCTGGTTATCCTGCTGTGTACGGCGGGACTAAGTGGAAATGCGTTTGCGGCTCCTGCAACGGCACCGTTATCAACAGAGAATGCTGCTACTGCCTCTCAGCCTGCTGTGGCGTCTCCTGCTGCCCCTGTGACTGCTGATGTACAGGCACCTGCGTCCGCACTCGCGCTGCCTGCCAGTGCGGCACCGGGCACCAATAACCTGATGAAAACCGATTTATCCGTCTGGGGTATGTACCAGCACGCTGATGCCGTGGTGAAAACGGTGATGATCGGCTTGCTGCTGGCCTCCGTGATTACCTGGGCGATCTTCTTCAGTAAAAGTGTTGAGATGTCTGGTGCGAAACGCCGACTGCGCCGTGAGTATCTGGCGCTGGAACAGGCGAAAACGCTGGATGATGCGCTGGAAACGGCGGACGCGTTCAAAACTGGCAGCGTTGCACAGCAACTGCTGGTGGATGCGCAGAACGAACTGGAACTTTCCGCACGTTCTGATGACAACAACGGGATTAAAGAACGTACCGCATTTCGTCTGGAACGTCGCGTGGCGGCTACTGGTCGTCATATGGGGCGTGGTAACGGCTATCTGGCAACGGTCGGTGCGGTTGCGCCGTTCGTGGGGCTGTTCGGTACGGTATGGGGCATCATGAACAGCTTCATCGGTATTGCACAGACGCAAACCACCAATCTGGCGGTGGTCGCACCGGGGATCGCAGAAGCCCTGCTGGCGACGGCGATTGGTCTGGTTGCCGCAATTCCTGCGGTGGTTATCTATAACGTCTTTGCACGTTCGATCGCCAGCTACAAAGCGATGGTCGGCGATGTGGCTGCACAAGTGCTGCTGCTGCAAAGCCGCGATCTCGACGTGGCTGCCAGCAACGACAACCGGGCGTCTTCAGCAGCGCATAAACTGCGGGTGGGTTAAGTCATGGCGATGCATTTGAAGGAGGACGTGAGTGATGACGGTGAAATGCATGACATTAACGTCACGCCGTTCATTGACGTCATGCTGGTTCTGCTGATTATCTTCATGGTGGCGGCACCGCTGGCAACAGTGGACATTCGTGTCGATTTGCCTGCGTCATCGGCAGCGCCGCAGCCGCGACCGGAAAAACCGCTTTATCTGACGGTAAAAGCGGATAAGCAAATGTTTCTGGGAGAAGAGGTCGTTAGCGAGCAGTCGCTGGCTCAGGTGCTGGACGCGAAAACCAGTGCTAACAAAGAAACGACGATCTTCTTTCAGGCAGATAAAAGCGTCGATTATGAAACCATCATGAGCGTGATGGATTCACTGCGTAAAGCGGGCTACCTCAAGGTTGGCTTGGTTGGTGCGGAAACCGCTGCCGCTAAATAACGGCTGAAGGTTGTGTGTTAAGAAGGAATGCGGGATGAATGTCCAACCCGCATTCCTTTTTTTACGTCTATAGATTGATGTCGAGATGATGGCAGGATGCTGGGCGTTAAGCCTATGCCCGCGAGTCAGGGTGACGCCAGTGAATCCGTGTCGGGATGTAGCGTCGATCTTCTTCAAGCGGCTGCTGTGCAATCAGGCTGGTTACCATCTCAAAGCTGTTGCGTGCCAGATTTTCACAATCCTGCGCCACGGTGTCGATTTTCAGCGGTAAACAATCAAACAGATAGTGATCGTCAAAGCAGCATAGTCGGATGCCGCTTTCCATCAGGTTATGTTGGTTCATATAACGCAGCACGCCTTCCATTAGGCCACAGGCGGCGACAAACAGCGCTTTTGGCGGACGACCCAGCGTTGCACACAGTTGGGCAAACATTTCATAACCCGCGCTGGGGTGATAGCTGCCATGAATAATCCATTCCGGCTTGCTGTCGATGCCTGCGCGTGCCAGCCCGAGCTGGAAGCCTTCCAGACGGTGGCGAGTTGGAGAGATTCTCGGCTGGCCGCCAAGGAAATAGAACTCGTCACGATGTTGGCGAGCGATACGTTCGACCATTTCTGCCGTGGATTCTACCGCTTCGGAAATCACCATCGGCAGCGTGGAATCACCAATCACCCGGTCAAATTGTATGACAGGTAACTGCTGATTAATTTTCTGATATTCGATATCGCTCAATAGGCTGGAGGCGACAATCAGACCATCGACCTGACGCTGAACCAGACTGTTCACCGCCATCATCTCCTGACTGGCGTTTTCGTCGGTGCAGGCAATCAGCAACTGTAGCCCTGCTTCTCGGCACAGCATCTCCAGCTCGCGGGAAATCACGGCAAAGCCGTAGTTGGTCATTTCTGGCACCACCAAACCCAGCGTGTTGCTGCGTGAGGAACGCAGCGAACGGGCGTGAATGCTGGGCTGATAACGCTGCTCATGCGCGACGGCCAAAATGCGATCGCGGGTTTCATCAGAAACGCGAAACTCTTTGCTACGTCCGTTAAGTACCAGACTGGCGGTGGATTTTGATACACCGGCCAGCGCGGCGATGTCACTGATTGTTATGCGTTTAGTCGGTTTCACCGCGAGGTCTGCTATCAGAAAAAAGGAAAGTTATTCTATCACGCATGGCGCTAACAGCCAGTGCTGTAGCGTTAATCGCCCAGAGCCGCTGAACGTCATGGTCGCTTCACTTTCTGGGAAATAACGCGCAGACATCACGGCCTCACCGTCGTTGATGAAGATTTCAACGCTGGAGCGATCGCACAGTATCTGCAATTGGCTCAGCTCGCCGCGCCAGTAGCGGTGCTCGGGTTCGCCAGTGCGGCGGTTGCGACGGCTCAGCGTGACGCGTTCTCCATCCCAGCAGAGAACCAACTGAGAGGCGAGGCTGAGCTGGAATTCTCCCTGAACGGTGATAAGGATTTCCGCGCTGTTGGCATGGAGCGGAGAGGCGTAGTCTGCGGCACCGTGCCAGGTGTAATGTTGCCTGCGTAGCTGCTGCAGTTCATGCGCGGGACGTTGATAAACGCGATCGCCACGCAGCGTGAGTTCGCGTGGGCAGGTCATGGTATGGATCCAGCCGTATTCGATCGTCGGTTCAAAAAATTCATTCTCATCGGGAATCGACATCCAGCCGAACAGCAGGCGTCGCCCATCTTCACTCAGCGTGGTTTGTGGGGCATAAAACTCGAAGCCGAGATCCAGTTCGTGGAAGTCCTGATGCGGGTAAGCACCATTGTCGTAATTGAGTGAGCCGATAACATAGCCAGCCTGAAAGGTATTCAGGTAGCGCTCTTCTTCGGCGGGAACGCCTTGCGGACAACAAATCAGTACGTCTTTTCCATCTAACGGTAACAGGTCCGGGCATTCCCACATGTAGCCAAAATCCCCGAGTCCGCCTAGACGGGAACCGGCGATCTCGCCGATCTTTTCCCATGCCAGCAGATCGTCAGAACGGTAGAGCAGCACTTTCCCCTGTAGGTCGAGATCCTGTGCACCGAGCACCATGTACCAATGGTCGTCATGACGCCACACTTTGGGATCGCGAACGTGTCCGGTGTAGCCGTCAGGGAGAGTGAGAACCGCTCCCAGCTTGTCATATTCACCGTTAGGATTCTCACGGGCGAGGCACTGAAACGCGGTACGCGAGCCGTCGTCGTATTTCACGTTACCCGTATACATCAGCATGATCGCACCCTGATCCACCACGGCAGAGCCAGAGTAGCAGCCGTGGCTTTCATAGCTTTCGCTCGGCACCAGTGCGACGGGCTCATGTGTCCAGTTCACCAGATCGGCAGAGCTCCAGTGCCCCCAGAACTTCGCTCCGTGGGCACAAGACAAAGGATTCCACTGATAAAACAGATGGTAACGCCCCTTGTGATGAATAAATCCGTTCGGATCGTTGAGCAGACCAACACAAGGGGACAGATGCCATTCCGGGCGATACGGGTCTTCCTGTTTCCGTGAGTGACCTGACATCAGGGCGTGCGCCATGCGCTTTAATAAGTGGACTTCCTTCATTATTCGCTATCCGTTTTATATTTCAGCAATAAGGACA
The DNA here is from genome assembly GCF_041228105.1 of Pectobacterium aroidearum. Taxonomy (NCBI): domain Bacteria; kingdom Pseudomonadati; phylum Pseudomonadota; class Gammaproteobacteria; order Enterobacterales; family Pectobacteriaceae; genus Pectobacterium; species Pectobacterium aroidearum. Next base: position 4,720,726 of record NZ_CP166097.1, on the reverse strand, counting down.
GGGTAAAGGCGGCACCGAACGCAATGAACATCCCAATCAGGTAGTTAAGCATCGATCCTCCTTGCACAATGGCCAGACCTGGAAAACCGGTCAGCCCGACGGCCGTCATATTGACGTGATTGAAGACGACCCACGCGCCACCAAGCGCACCGCCAGCCAGTGCAGCCAGGAACGGTTTAATGAAGCGCAGATTTATACCAAATATCGCGGCTTCAGTGATGCCCAGCAGGCAAGACAGCCCTGCGGGAACGGCAATCGCTCGGGTTTTGGCATCACGCGTTTTGAAGTATACCGCCAGACACGCGCCGCCCTGTGCCACGTTCGCCATCGCCCAAATTGGCAGCAGGAAGTTGACACCGATATTAGGGTTGCCCAGCAGGCCGGCTTCAATGGCATGGAAGCTGTGATGAACACCAGTGATGACGATGGCGGAATAGAGACCGCCGAACAGCAATCCGGCCAGCCAGCCCGCGTGAGTAATCAACGTGCTGAGTAAGAAAGAGATGCCGTCGCCCAGCGCGCGCCCAGCCGGACCGATGATCAACATCGCAACGAAACCGGAAATGATGACCGTAAGGAAAGGCGTGACGATGATATCCAATGCGTCAGGGACGATTTTACGCAGGCGCTTTTCCACGATGCTCATGAACCAGACGGCCAGCAGGACCGGAAACACGGTACCCTGATAGCCGATCATGGCGATGTCCATGCCGAAAAAATGCATGGTCTGGAAGCCACCCGCGACGCCCCAGGCGTTGGTCAGCGCTGGGTGGGTCAGAATGCCGCCCAGCGTCGCGCCCAGATAGGGGTTACCGCCGAATTCCCGCGCGGCAGTAAAACCGATCAGGATGGGCAAAATGATAAATGCAGCGGAGCTGAACATATCCAGCATCACGAAGATTGCGCTGCTGGCATCGACCCAGCCGTAGGTCTTGATCATGCCGAGCAGCCCCATCAACAGACCGGAAGCGATAATCGCCGGCATGATAGGGACGAAGATGTTTGATAGCAGGCGCGCCAGACGTTGCAGTGGGTTCAGCTTTTTCGCTGCGATGGAGGCCGCTTCGGACTTGCTCGATTCGCTGATGCCTGCCGCTTTGATGAACTCGGCATACACCTTGTTAACCAGTCCCGTACCGAAAATAATCTGCATTTGTCCGGCGTTCTGGAAGCAGCCTTTCACGCCGTCAACGTTCTCGATGGCTTTCTTGTCTGCCAAATTGTCGTCATTCAGTACCAGACGCAGACGAGTCGCACAGTGAGCCGCGCTGGCGATATTCTCTTTTCCGCCAAGAAGGGGGATGAGCGCGGCGGCGGTTTTGTTGATATCCATGTTATTCCTCTTTTTCAATCGGATATGCAGTGTCTTTGGCGTCGATTAGCGTGTAATCGACGCCAAGGCCGGGCAAGGGTTAGAACCAGGTTTCCATCTGGATACCGAAGTTCCATTCGCCGCCTGCTTTAAAGCCGGTGGAGCCAAACGTATCTTCACTGGAGTAATTATCCAGTCGTTTATCCCAGTCCATGTAGCTGGCAAACACGCGCAGTTCAGGACGGCTAAAGAAGTTACCGATATCGCCAACCTTGAACGTCGGTGCGAAGGTCAATTTGTAGAAGCCGCCGCTCACCTGATTCAGGCTGCGATAGCCGCGCGGATCGAGGTCCATGTATTGATAGCTGCCTTCATAGGCCAGTGCAAAGTTTTCGGTGATTTCCTGAATCAGGCGCGCATTAAACGTCACCCATTCGTAGCTATCGCCGTTGACGTAACGGTCTTTACTGGTTTGCGCCAGAATGGATGGAGCAAAGCTCCAGGTTTTGTTCAACGCGGTCGTACCGTAAGTCGCAAACCGCCAGGTGTTGGCGTCGTTGGTCAGGTTGCCGTCGGCACCGATGTTCTTCACTTCGCCGCCCAGTCCGTGACCGTAGAGGATCGCGGTTTTCGATGTCCCGTCGCGTAAGCCGTAGAAGCTGTCGCCGTGGTAAGCCACCATGGCGTGATAGCCTTTATCGCCCGCATTGGTATTGGTAACGAAGGTGTTATCGCGGCTTGTACCGGTATTTTGTTTTACATCGTTGTTCTTCGCGGTTAACCCGCTCAGCATGAACTGGAAGGGCCCGATGTAGTTATTCGCGGTAAAGACGTAGTTTTTGATGTCGTTATCCAGCGAGGTAATTTCGCCGAGGCTGCGGCCATACAGCGAGAAGTTACTCTTGGCGCTATCCGCCCATTTCACGTCATAGATCCCGCCACCGGTGCCCGCGAGGAAAACCACGTCGCTGTCCAGCCAGTGAATATCGAAGTTATCGCGATCGAAGCGTTTACCCGCCCACAGCGTGGTGTCCTTAAAGGCGCCGGTGAAGGTCGGTAATGAACCCAGCTCGACGAAGGCTTCGCGGATATTCAGGTCGCTGGTGGTTGCCGTCCAGTCGTTATAGCTGCGCTGGCCGTCCGCCATCATCACCTTGAAGCGAGTGGTCGCGCCGTTATCCAGCTTCTGTTTGTGTTCCAGTTTGATCTCGACGTAGGTGTCGTCCTCATTGCCTAAACGACCAATATGTCCGCCAGTCTGACCCGCAGGGGACATGCCCGGCCCGATATCGGTTTTGGAACTGGTGGCGGAATCATTGATCGACAGGCCGGAACGCGCGTAGCCGTGGAATTCAAATCCATCGGCGAATGATTTTTGCTTAGCCAGCGCCGTCGTGCGCTGCTCCACCTGCTGGGTTTTCTGTTCGGTTTGCGTCGTGCGAGTGGCGAGCTGTTGGGTTTGCTTTTCCGCGGCGTCAGCTCTGGCCTCGGCGGCCTGAGCACGGGCTTCCGCCTGTTGCAGTCGTTGCTCCATGGCGTTCAGGCGAGCTTCAATACTATCGGTGTTGGCAGCAGAAACATAAAACGGGGAGGAGAGTAATAATCCTATCGTCACAGCAAGGTGGCTTGGTTTCATTTTTTCGTTCTCGTCGTGAAGGAGATTTATTGTTTTTGGATTTTCCTTGTTTAGCTAAATTGCTAAACCGGTTTTTCATGAGGAAAATAAAAGCCAGCAGGAGGGTTAGCAAGAAATTTCACTCGCCCGATTCTGTAACTGTGATCCTGACTACAAAACCGGGCGGTAACCGTATTAAACGGAGGGATTAGGGCTGGGCTAAGGGAGTGCGTGCAATTGCTGAGCGTAGGGAAGTGCGGTCATTGCGCCTTTTGCTGTGGTGGCAAGTGCGCCACACCGCTGTGCCTGCGCGATAATCGGATCCCAGCTAAGCGGCTGTGACAGGTCGTCATACTGCGCCAGGCCATGCAGTAAACCGGCAACGAAAGCGTCTCCTGCCCCTGTAGTATCGACAGGGGTCACCGATGGTGCGGCAAAATGTCGTAGCTGGTGGCGATCGTGCAGCCAGACGCCTTCACTGCCTAGTGTCACTAGCAAGAGCTGTGTGGGGTAGCGCTGCATGAACTGCTGAATCCCTGCTTCAACGTCCGGTGTTGAACACAGAAAAGCCAGCTCTTCACGCGACAGCTTCACCACGTCGGCCAGCATCAGCGCCTGTGTCAGGCAGTCGCGCAGTTCCTGCTCGCTTTGCCAGAGATCGTCACGGATATTCGGGTCGAAGCTGACCCGCCCCTGCGCGGCTTTTATCTGCCGCATTGCCTCAAAGGCGGTACTGCGTGAGGGTTCCTGTGAGAGTGCGATAGAGCAGAGGTGCAGCCATTCTCCCCGGTTGAATATCGGCAGGTCTTCCGGCTGTAAAAACAGGTCGGCACTTGGGCGTACCATAAATGTGAAGGCACGTTCCCCTGTTTCATCAAGGCTCACGACCACGGTTGAGGTTCGGTGGAACCTGTCGTGCGCCATGTGATGGGTATCGACGTTTTCCTGTTCCAGCACTGTTTTGAGAAAATGGCCAAAAACATCGTCACCGACGCGACCGATAAACGCGCTGTTTCCGCCCAGTCTGGCAATGCCAACGGCGACATTCGCCGGTGCTCCACCGGGGCATTTCAGATAGCGTTCCGCATCTTCCGGGATGAGATCGACAACCGCGTCGCCCATGACCCAAATTCTATTTGCCATAACGTTACTCTTATCAACGAGAATTAGACTGTTTGCTAAAATAGAAGAATCGGTTTAGCTAAGCAATACTCTTCACTGTAGAGACGCACCCACATCAATAAAACGCACTTTTCCCCATCGCGTTGGTGAAAATTTATGCGATAGTCATCACGTTGCCATGGTCATCGGACTAAATAAAAGGGACTGTCATCCGATAGTTATTGAGCGTGGCTGAATTAATCTGGGATTCAAGCTGCAAAAAGGACGAATGGAGAAGGATATGCATTACCCCACCTCTTTCCGGGGCTACCCCGGTGCGTAATTACAACCTGCTTTGGGGAATATGGGCGTTATGGGCTTTGTTGGTCGCCGCCTGGCTTATTGATATTTATAGCGAATTCCCCCTTCGATATTACGGTCAGGGAGTGGCTGCCGTACTAGCCGCGAGTGTCGCGATCGCATTTTTCTATACTGTTAAAAGGAATAACACGATGTTTTCATTTGATAAAAACAAAAAAGACGCAAAAGAACCGCAAGAGCGCAGTGAAATAAACAGCTCCCCCGCGATCAGCCCATCGAACGAGTTGATTAATTCAGTGAACCCTGTACGCGTGAAAAAAGACACCTTCATTTCTCAGGGCGCACGCATGACGGGATCTCTGGTGGTGGATGGCAATATCACCGTCGAAGGCCGGGTAGAAGGTGATGTGCAGTGCGATAACACGATTAAAGTGGAGCACACTGGTCAGGTAAATGGCGAAATGAAATCGCAGCAGATCATCATCAATGGTCGCGTTGAAGGACGCATCGCTGCCAGCGTCGTTGCTATTCTGGCGCAGGGAAAAGTATTCGGCGATATCTTCACCGATGAACTCTCCATCGAAAAAGGCGGCGTCTTCACCGGCCAGTCCCACCCGCTGACCCCACCTACGCAGAATCAGGAAAAACTGACCTACGTGGACAAGAAAAAAGAGAAAGCCGCTAAGGCGCCCGCAGAACAAGAAAACGTTGTCGCACTAGCGGGTAATGTGCCAACGGCGTGAGGCTCGTTCTTAATATCTGAATGCCTGAGTACTCCCCGCGTCAGCGGGGTAAATCCCGCTTCTGGCTGGCGTGATGGGGGATTGCGTGTCAGTATTAAAGCACGCCGTTTTTGCATTCGCCGTCACGGTGATGCGCGATGCCAATCATTTTTGTCTTCCATACGTTACCGTAAGGAGGTGATATGAAAGTTGAAGCCGCAGAGTCGTCCGTCTTTGCCAGCCAGCAGGTGATGGCGAAGCGTTCCACAGAGCATGCTGAGAAAGCTGCACTGTCCGAACAGCTTCAGTCTTATCAGGCGGGTAGCGGTGCCGTTCCTGTTGGTCAGACGACGCGGTATGATTTCACCCGCATTAGCCCCGCCGAACTGTATGAAACGGTAGAAGGCCTTGTCAGCAGTGGGCGGTTGGGGCGTGAAGAGGGTTCCGCGCTACTGGGTTTTATCTCGTCGCCGCGCGAAAATGTCGGCAGTGTGCCGCCTTCCAATGTCTTTCAGCCGATTAATGTTTTCGACACCATTCAGCAAGGTGTCGCGGGTGCATCATCCCGTAGCGAAGTGCAAAATACCGAAAGCCTGCAACGTGCGGCCGAGGCGCTGAACCGCTTTCAGGGGCAGGTCTCCAGCATTAGCGTTTACGTCTAGCGTATTTCAGTGCGCCGTAGTCTGATGACGTCTCCCTATCCCCGCGTTTGCGGGGATAGTTGTTTTATACCGCGCTCAGTGTGGGGTTCGAGCTTTGATTTCCGTCAGCAGCGTGATGAGCGCCTGCACGTTGTCGTCCTGCGTGCGCCAGGATGACACGCTGATGCGCAGTGCCGGACGCCCTTGCCACACCGTGCCGCCAAACCATGCTTTGCCCGACGCCTGCAACGCGTCTCGTATTGCTGTCGTCTGGCCGTTGGTTTCCCCACGCAGCAGAACCTGATTAAGCACCACCCGATTCAGTACTTCAAAACCCGCATGGCGCAGGCCGTCGGCAATGAATGCTGCCTGTCGGCAGTGTCGTTCGACCATCTCTGCCACGCCGTCGCGCCCCAGCGTACGCAGTGCCGCCCATACCGGAATGCCGCGCGGCCGGCGGGAAAATTCGAGTGTCAGGTTCTTCTGGGCATCGCGTGCTGCACTGGAATAGACGGCATCCGCGTTCATCGCTTCGGCCAGCGCATCCGCATCGCGGCAAATCGCCATCGCGCAGTCGTAGGGGGTATTCAGCCATTTATGCGCGTCTGTTGTCCAACTGTCGGCCAGTTCGATGCCCTCGGTGAGCGCCGCGTGGGACGAGGCTCTGGCCCACAGTCCGAAGGCACCATCAACGTGAACCCAGGCACCTGCCGCTTTAGCGATTGGAATGATCTGCGCAAAGTCATCGAATTCCCCCGTGTTTACCTCGCCCGCCTGCAAACAAAGAATGGTGCGGTCGTCCAGAGGAGGAAGCTGTGCCACATCGATCTGCCCAAACGCATTCACGGGCGCGATACGTAAATGGCGTAGCCCAAAGCCGAGTACGCGTAGCGCTTTCTTCACGGTAATGTGCGTCAGTTCCGAAATCACGACCGTAATTTCAGGCGCACCGTTCAGTCCATCGTTGTCAAAATCCCAGCCCTGTTTTGCCAGCAGAGCACGACGTGCGGCGGCCAGGCAGGAAAGCGTGCAGGCGGTAGCGCTGGTGCCGAAACCCACGGCGCTTTCTTTGGGCAAGTTCAGCGCATCGAGTACCCAGCGGCTGGCGAGACGTTCCAGCGTGGCGGAGACTGGTGAGTTATCAAAGGTGGAGGCGCACTGATCCCAGGCGATCATTAATCGCTCGGAAGCGGCGGCGACCGGCAATGAGGCACCGATAACAAAGCCAAAATAGTTTGGGCCATTGGAGGCGGTGGTAGCTGGTGAGCCGACCTCATCCAGCAGCGTCAGCGTGCTTTCGGGCGAGAAGCCCTGTTGCGGCAGCGCTTCATCAAAACGTGCCAGCGCGGCGAGGGCAGCGGCATCGGGGAAAACCCGACGCTGTGCATTCTCAGCCAGATAGCGTCGGCCGCGCTCGTCGGCATCAGCCAGTAATGTCAGTTCGCTCATGCTGTTTCCCTTATCAATAGGATGGTGTGTTTATCAAGAAGCGTTGCTCCGCTATCACTATGGCGTGGAAGCGGCCGGTGACGGCGCTGAGGCGTGCAGCGTCACTTTCCAGAAAAGCAGCGCCGTCAGGCTGACGGCTGCGCCAAGGAGGCACACGCCTGACCAGCCCGCAGCGTCATACGCCGCTGTCGTTGCCATCGCGCCAAGCCCGCTGCCGATGCTATAAAACAACATATAACAGCCAACCAGACGGCTGTGCGCATCGGGATGCGTCTTGAAAATCATGCTTTGGTTGGTGACGTGAATGGCCTGTCCGCCCAGATCGAGAACGATGATGCCGACCACCAGCGCGAGGAGAGAATAGGGGGCTAACCACAGCGGCAGCCACGATGTCAGCAGCAATAACAGGGCGATGCCGCTGACCCACTGTTCGCGGCCTTTATCGGCCAATGAGCCCGCTTTTACCGCCGCCAATGCGCCGAGAATCCCCACCAGACCAAACGCACCGATAACCGTATGAGAAAAGAAATACGGTTCGCGACTCAGCGGCAGAACCAGTGCGCTCCAGAAAATGCTCAGGGCAGCAAACATCAGTAAAGCGATGGTGCCGCGTATTTGCAACACCCGTTCTTGACGCAGCAGGGTCAGCATAGAGAGCAGCAACGCGGAATAGTGCGGGCGTTGCCGGGCAAGCAGCTGATGCGGCAGTGTGCGCCATAAAAGCACGGCAAGCAGGAGCATCAGCAGCGCGGAGAAAAAGTACACGCTGCGCCAGCCTGCGACATCGGCGATAAAGCCGGACAGCACGCGCGCCAGCAATAGCCCAATCACCACGCCGCCCTGTGCCGCACCCACCACGCGCCCGCGCTCCTGTGGTGCGGCAGCCGTCGCGGCATAAGCAATCAGCCCCTGAGTCATTGCCGTGCCGAGCATGCCCACGGCCAGCATGCCGATCAATAGAGCCAGGGACGTGGTGGATAGCCCAACGGCGATCAGCGCCACGATGAGCGCACCCAACTGGGCGAGCATCAAATAGCGTCGATTGAGGATATCACCCAGCGGTACTAGAAGAATTAACGCCAGCGCACAGCCAAGCTGTGTTGCGCTCATCACGCCGCCAACGGCAGCGATGCTGATGTGAAAATCTACCGATAATGCATCCAACAGCGGCTGTGCGTAATACACATTGGCGACGCTGAGGGCGCTGGCACAGGCAAACAGCAAAACTAACGCGCGCGGCAATGTCGTCTGCGTGCTGTAAAGATCGCACTCAGTGACGGATGACGTGGTATGAATAGGGCTGGTTTTCATAATATTAGCTTTTACTACTCATTGTTGGTTTCAAAATAAAACCAGTTGAAGCATAAACACTCTGGTTTTATTCTGCAACCAGAAACGCACGGTCAGCTTTTCAGCCTGTAGGTAAGGCAAGCTGAACAGGAAAAAGGGGAAGAAATCGTCATGGTGAAGCGCAAAAGTCTGAAAGAGGATGCGTGTCCCGTCGCCCGCGCGCTGGATGTGGTTGGCGATCGCTGGGCGTTGCTGATTATCCGCGATGCCTTCGACAATCGTCGCCGTTTTAGCGATTTTCAGCGTAGTTTGGGCGTTGCCAAAAATATTCTGACCGACCGCCTGCGCACGTTGGTTGACGAAGGTATTTTGTCCGTTCAGCCTGTTTCCGACAGTTCGGCTTATCAGGAATATGTCCTGACGCCAAAAGGCGAGCAACTGTTCCCGCTTGTTGTGGCGTTACGCCAGTGGGGGGAACAGCAACTGTTCGCGGAGGGGGAACCTCACTCGCTGTTATTGGACAGACACACTGGTCAGCCTCTGCAAGCTATGCTGCCGCATTCTGCGCAAGGCCAGCCAGTGGTCGGGCAGGATACATTCGTTCAGAAAGTGGATTGAGGTGCCGTCATGCAGAAAGAACCGAAAGAAACAGGCAGCGATCTTGAGGCAATCTCCCGTTATCTGAAGAAGCTACACGTTCTGACGTTATGCGTGGGTGAAAATTCGGAATTATGGTGTGCGAGTTGCTTCTATACTTATGACGATAAATTAATAGCCTTCTATCTGATGACAGAGTTGCAGACGCGCCACGGTGAAATGATGGTCAGGCTGCCACAGGTAGCGGGTACGGTCAGCGGCCAGCCGAAGAGTGTGATGCTGATTAAGGGCGTGCAGTTTCGGGGACAGACGGTGCTGTTAGAGGGAGATGAAGCCCAGCAGGCCAGAGCGCGGTATAACACGCGTTTTCCGATTGCCCGAGCATCGCAAGCGCCGATCTGGCGGCTCGATCTGACAGAAATCAAGATGACGGACAATGCGCTGGGCTTTGGTAAGAAACGCTACTGGCAGCGCGATGAGTAGGTTCAGTAGAGATAACATTTGTCATAAATAACGTTTGTCATTAATAACGTTTGTCATTAATAACAGCAGAAATCGAAAAAGATGAGATAGCGCAAGACGTAGAACAAGGGGGAAACCGATGAGCCGGGTATTGTTATTAGGTGCAACGGGGTTAGTGGGGCATGAGTTGTTACAGCTGTTGAAAGCCAATAATCGGGTCGAAACGATCTATGCACCGACCCGTAAGCCGCTGGCGTCTTCAGAGAAAGTGGTCAATCCGCACGATCCCGATCTGTCTGCCGCGCTGGCGCAATTGACCGATCCTGTCGACATCGCATTTTGCTGTCTGGGGTCGACGCTCAAGACGGCGGGCAGTAAGCAGGCGTTCCGCTACGTGGATTACACGCTGGTGGTGGAAGGATCAAAAGTGGCACTGGCGCTGGGCGCGACGCACCTTTTAGTGGTTAGCTCGCTGAGTGCGAATGCAACATCGCCTTTCTTCTACTCGCGGGTGAAGGGAGAAACGGAAAGATCGCTGCGGCAGCAGGGCTGGCAACATCTGACATTGGCGCAGCCGTCGATGCTGCTGGGGGAAAGAGAAGACAGCCGCCCGCTGGAAAGCCTGGCCGCTCCGCTGTTCCGCCTGTTCCCGGCAAAGTGGCGGGCAATTGAGGGAAAAACGGTCGCGCAGGCATTGCTGAATCAGGCGTTCTCGCCCGAACCAAAAGCGCGGGTCACCGTGCTGGAATCCGATCAATTACGTTCGTTGGGTAAGCTGCCGGCGCTTCAGTAGACTCTTATCAATTACCGTAGGCGGTGGACAACCTGATTGCTGCTGCCGCGCCAAATCAGTGCGGGATCTTTCAGATCTTGCACAAATTTTCCATCGACCAAGACGTTGATGAGATCGACCACCCGCTGCTGCTCCGGCGTCAGTTCCGCCAGCACGTAGCCCGTCCAGACCCAGATATCTTTGCCCGGGCATTCCGCGCGTATGCGTTCGACCAGCCGCAGGATATCAGGCACATTCCGTGGGTGAAGCGGATCGCCGCCAGATAATGAAATTCCCTGCCGGGGAATCACTGTATCCTGAAGATCGGCGATGATCCTATCTTCCTGCTCCTGCGTAAACGGCTGACCGGAATTCAGTCGCCAGGTGCTTTTGTTGTAGCACCCGACACACTCATGCACGCAGCCAGCGACAAACAGCGTGCAGCGGGTGCCGGGGCCGTTGACGACATCAACGGGATAATACTGGTGGTAATTCATACGGTAGAGCCCATGTTATGAAGCGGGCGTGTGCTAACGGTGCCGCGAAAGGTGGGCCGCATTGCGGCGGCCCGAAAGGGATTACCCCAGTTGACCGTTGCCTAAATGCTTGATTCTACGCTTAACTTCTTCCTGTTTACCGGCGTTGAACGGGCGAGCATCCGGGCTGCCGAGATAGCCGCACACGCGGCGCGTGACGGAAACGCGTGCCGAATCGTGGTTGCCGCATTTCGGGCAGGTGAAGCCTTTGCTGGTGCACTCGAATTCACCAGTGAAACCACACTCATAGCATTCGTCGATCGGCGTGTTGGTGCCGTAGTAAGGCACGCGGCTGTAGCTGTAATCCCACACGTCTTCCAGCGCTTTGAGGTTGTGTTGCAGGTTCGGGTATTCGCCGTAGCAAATGAACCCGCCGTTAGCCAGTGGCGGATAGGGCAGCTCGAAGTCGATTTTCTGGTAAGGGTTTACCTTCTTCTCTACATCGAGGTGGAAGCTGTTGGTGTAATACCCTTTGTCCGTCACGCCCTGCACGACGCCAAACTCGGCGGTATCCAGACGGCAGAAGCGGTCACACAGGTTTTCACTCGGCGTGCTGTACAGGCTGAAGCCGTAGCCCGTTTCGTCTTTCCACTGCTCGGTAGCATCTTTCAGACAGGCGATGATGGCGATGGCTTTGGCACGCAGCGTTTCGTCATCAAACACGTGCGTTTGGTTACCGAAGAGGGCATTAATCGTTTCATGCAGGCCGATGTAGCCTAGCGAAATGGAGGCGCGTCCGTTCTTGAAGATGTCTGCAATGCTGTCGTCTGCTTTTAAGCGCACGCCGCAGGCACCTTCCATATACAGGATGGGCGCAACGCGGGCTTTCACACTTTCCAGCCGTGCAATACGTGTCATCAGCGCTTTCTTCGCCAGCGCCAGACGCTGATCGAGCAGTGTCCAGAAGCGGTCTTCATTGCCTTCGGCTTCCAGCGCAATACGTGGCAGGTTCAGGCTTATCACGCCTAAGTTATTGCGACCGTCATGAACCTGCTGGCCGTTTTCCTCATAAACACCGAGGAAACTGCGGCAGCCCATTGGCGTTTTGAACGAGCCGGTGACGTTGACGACCTGATCGTAGTTCAGGATATCCGGGTACATACGCTTGCTGGCGCACTCCAGCGCAAGCTGTTTGATATCGTAATTCGGATCGCCTGCTTTGTGGTTCAGGCCATCGCGAATGGCGAAGACCAGTTTCGGGAAGACCGCCGTTTTGTGGTTTTTACCCAGCCCGGCAATGCGATTGCGCAGGATAGATTCCTGAATCAGACGCGATTCCCAACTGACGCCGAGCCCGAAACCAAAGGTGACGAACGGGGTCTGGCCGTTAGCGGTGTGCAGCGTATTGACTTCGTATTCCAGAGACTGAAAAGCGTCGTAGCACTCTTTTTCCGTGCGGGTCAGGGCATAGTTGTCTGCATCTGGAATCTGCCACTCTTCTGCTACGGCTTTATGTTTTGCATGGCTGGCGGTGACGAACGGCGCCAGAATTTCATCAATGCGGTTAATCGTGGTGCCGCCATAAATGTGGCTGGCGACCTGAGCGATAATCTGCGCGGTGACGGCGGTCGCGGTTGAGATCGACTTCGGTGGCTCAATTTCCGCGTTACCCATTTTGAAGCCGTTGGTCAGCATGCCGTTCAGGTCGATCAGCATGCAGTTAAACATCGGGAAAAAGGGCGAATAGTCGAGGTCGTGATAGTGAATCTCGCCGCGCTCGTGCGCCAGGACCACATCACGCGGCAGAATGTACTGCTTGGCGTAATGCTTGGCGACGATACCCGCCAGCAGATCGCGCTGGGTGGGAATGACTTTACTGTCTTTGTTGGCGTTCTCGTTCAGCAGCGCCATGTTGCTCTGCTCGACCAGACCGCGAATTTCCTGATTCAGCCGACCGTGGCGTTCACGTGCGATGTCTCTGTCGTGGCGGTATTCGATGTAGGTTCGCGCCAGTTTTTTGTAATTGCCGGACATCAGCAGGTTTTCGACGGCGTCCTGAATCTCGCGGATATCTACGCGCGATTTGTCCTGCATTTGTTGAGCGACCGCACAGGCCACAGTTGCGCAGTAATCTGCATCATTGACACCGGCTGCATGTGCCGCGCGTTCGACCGCCTCTTTGATACGCACTTCATCAAAAGGCACCTGGCAACCGTCCCGTTTAATCACAACTGGTTTCACGTTTTCTTCCTCTGGAAAGGTTATCCACAGGCAAAAGCCCTACCCGACAAGGGTTACAGAGGGCTGTGGATGACATTGTGGATAAACACTATATGTAGGTCGTGTTTATAGGATAGGCACTATATATTGAAATTGCGTAGGGGTGTTTGCGCTTTTATCGCTGCAAAATTGATGTAGAGCAAAGAAATTCCCACCTAGTAGATAAATCGAACTTGAACAACATTTGACCAGATTGAGTGCGGGGGTCGCGAAGGCTTACACGGCGTGCTCTGACGGTCTGTCGGGCATTTTTTTATGGTAAGTGAGAGGGGTGATACAGAAATATCTGAAATACCCGATACCGTTTTCGGCATTCGTCGTCATGCGTGACGCTGACTATCGAATGCCGACGAGGAGGTGCATATTACGGTTGAATATCGGGGAACGGAGGAAGCTGGCGGAAAGTATTCAGTAGCCCTTCCGACCAGGCTTTACGGATCGTCGTGAAGTAGGCATTGTTTTCCGTAATGCGTTGCTGTTCAGTGCTGGCAAAACTGCCGGTGCGGTAAATCATGACATCCAGTGGCAGACCGACCGACAGATTACTGCGCAAGGTGGAATCGATAGAAATCAGCGCACAGCACATGGCTTGTTCCAGAGGGGTATCCATCGTCAACACGCGATCGATGATCGGTTTTCCGTACTTACTCTCGCCGATCTGGAAATACGGGGTATCCGGCGTGGCCTCAATGAAGTTACCTTCAGGGTAAATATGAAACAGCCGATGTGTTTCACCGCCAATCTGGCCGCCTAGCAGCAGGTTGCAGCCGAAATTGGTATTGCTGCCGTTCTGCTGAACGCTGCTATCGCGGTGAATCACTTCTCGCACGGTTTCCCCGAGCAACATCGCGGCGTCATACATGGAGTTAACCTGCATGAGATTTGGCGTATGCTGCGCGTCAATACGGGCGTTGAGCAGGCTGATAATGCTTTGCGTTGTCGCCAGGTTTCCCGCGCATTGGATCACTAACACGCGTTCATTCTCATGCTGGAAAACATAGAGTTTCTTGAACGTTGCAATGTGATCGACGCCCGCATTCGTGCGGGAATCGGAGGCAAAAACCAGGCCGTCAGACAGACACATGGCGACACAGTACGTCATAAGGTACCTTTTCGTTAAAAATTCTACTGTTGCTGCTGTACCTGCTGTTGCCGTTCAAACAAGCGGACTTCAGCTTCTGAAAACATCTCTTCGCATCCCCCTCCCAGCCGCGTACCGCGAACCGGGCAGGCATCCATATAATCCATTCCTACGGCCAGCCACAGATGCTGATGGAGCTGTCGGGTACTGTTGGTAATATCAAATCCTTGCCAGTATCCGTTTAACCACACTTCCGCCCAGGCGTGCATGGCGACATGGTGGGTATCCTGACTGTACACGTAGCCGCTCACATAGCGTGCTGGAATACTCAGGCTACGGCAGCAGGCGAGAAACACATGGGTGTGATCCTGACAAACGCCTTTCTGCATGGCAAATGCCGCCGCCGCGGTATCCTGCACCTGCGTTGCGCCGGGAGTATACGGCATTTTCAGCCGTAATTCCGCCATCAGCGTATTCAGGCTTTCCTCCGCAGCATCTGGACGGTAATAGCGTTGTGCAAACGCTCGAATCTCGCCGTCAGCTTCGGTCAGCGGCGTCGAGCGTAAAAAAACTAACGGTGACAGCCCATCCTGTATTTCGGGACTTTCTGCTGCGCCGCTGTCGAGAAGATCGACAACACCTTCCGCATGAATCGTAATGTCCTGATGAGGGTGATCGAGTGTCAGCACATGCAGTACATTACCATACGCGTCGGTGGTTTGAACCGCTGAGGTGGGTAGTGTCAGCTTCCACTCCCGTATTTTCTGATGGGCAGAGTTTTGCGGCGTCAGGCGCAAATACTGGGTGCTGAACTTCACTTCTTCATCGTAGCGGTAGTGGGTGAGATGGTTGATGGTGAGTTTCATAGCGCCTCCAGATAGGTATGACGAATGCTGTCTGCCAGTTCGTTGATTTTAATAATGAAATTGTTGAGGTACGTGGATAAATCCTGCGCCAGAATGTCGTCCAGCGTGCTGAAACGTAGCTCGACGTGTAGCAGATGAGCGAGCCGATGTGGCACTTTGGCGCGTTGGCTGCCGATGGCTTCCAACTGAAGCACCAGATCGCCGATGCAGGCGTGCAGCGAACGTGGGACGTCCTCGCGCAAGACCAGCAGTTCGGTGACAGTTTCTGGGCTGATCGGCTGGCGATAGATGCTGTGGTACGCCTCGCGTGCGCTCACTGCACGCAGCAGGGTATCCAGACGATAATACTCGCGTACCGGGTCGGGATCGTTATTGAGCTGTTGGTGTTTCACCTTCAGCAGTTGTGCGGTCGCATAGGCGCGCTCAATCAGTGTGCCAACGCGAATGAAGCACTGGGCGTCATTACGCAGCAGGGTGCCGAACATCGCGCCGCGAAACAGGTGGGAGCGCTCCTTCACCCAGTCAAAGAACGCATCGATCCCGACATTATCTACCCCCTGATGCCGCAGATTACGAATATCGATGCGGGTTGCGTTAATACATTCCCAGACCTCGGAGGACAGGCTGCCGCGCACGGCGTGTGCGTTGTTCCAGGCCATTTCGATGCAGTTGTAGATGCTGCTGGGGTTCTGGCTGTCCAGCGCGAAGAAATTCAACAGGTTATTCATTGAAAAGCGGGTGTAGCGCTGCTGAAAGAGTTCGTGTGTGGCGGTCAGATTCAGGGGCAGAGCCAGATCGCGCTGCTGCTGGCTGTGGCGCGGCATCATCGAAAGCTTGTAGGTCACATCCAGTACACGGGCGAGGCTTTCTGCCCGTTCCAGATAGCGTGCCATCCAATACAGTTCACTGGCAGTACGGCTTAGCATGATTCATCCTCCTCCATGACCCAGGTATCTTTGGTGCCGCCACCCTGTGAGGAGTTGACGACCAGAGAACCTTCCGTGAGGGCGACACGCGTCAGACCGCCGGGAACCAATCGGATTTCTTCACCGCTCAGGGCGAAAGGCCGCAGATCGATATGTCGGGGAGCCAGACCGTCCTCGATGAACGTTGGGCAGGTGGAGAGCGCTAAGGTTTCCTGACCGATATAGTTGTTCGGGTTTGCGAGCAACCGCTGGCGGAACGTTTCGATTTCCCCACGCGTGGCCCGTGGGCCGACCAGCATGCCGTAACCGCCTGCGCCGTGAACTTCCTTCACGACCATGCTATCCAGATGATCGAGTACATAGCGCAGATCGCTGGGGTTGCGGCACTGCCAGGTCGGAATATTGTGGAGGATCGGTTCTTCAGACAGGTAGAAACGGATCATCTCAGGGACATAGGGATAGATGGATTTATCGTCGGCGACACCGGTACCGATGGCATTCGCCAGTACGACGCCGCCAGCACGATACACGGACAACAGGCCGGGTACGCCGAGCATCGAATCCGCGCGAAACGCCAGCGGGTCGAGGAAGGCATCGTCCACGCGGCGATAAATCACATCCACCTGGCAGGGGCCTTCCGTGGTGCGCATATACACGGCCCCCTCTTTCACGAATAAATCCGCGCTTTCCACCAGCTCGACACCCATTTGCTGCGCCAGAAAGCTGTGCTCGAAGTAGGCACTGTTGAAGCGCCCCGGCGTCATCACGACCACGGTGGGATCGTCAACGAGCGTGCTTTCACGCAGCGTCTGAAGCAGATAGCTGGGATAACGTTCAACAGGCGCGATATGTTGGCTGGCAAACAAATCCGGGTAGAGCCGCATCATCATTTTGCGATTTTCCAGCATATAGGAGACGCCGGATGGGGTACGCAGGTTGTCTTCCAGCACGTAGTAATGGCCGTCGCTGTTGCGCACCATATCAATCCCGGTGATGTGGGCGTAGATGTTGTTGTGTAGGTTCACACCCTGCATACAGGGCTGGTACTGCTCATTGGCCAGCACCTGTTCACTGGGGATAATCCCGGCCTTGAGTATGTGCTGATGATGATAAATATCGTAGAGAAAGGCGTTCAGTGCCTGTACCCGCTGACGGATGCCGCGATCGAGCAACTGCCATTCGTGGGCAGGAATAATGCGCGGTACGCTGTCGAAGGGAATTAAGCGCTCGGTGCCTCCTTCCTCGCCATAAACGTTAAACGTAATACCCACGCGGTGAAACAGCAGTTCTGCCTGCTCTTTCTTCTGTTTAATGGCCTGTTGGTCGGTTTGCTGAAGCCATTGCCAATAGGAATTGTAATGTTGACGTTGTTGGCCTTGTGACGAAAGCATCTCGTCATAATAAGGCGCAGATGGAAGTTGCATTTTTATCATTGTCATCCCCAGGCAGCACGCTTAATAGCGATAATAGGACAATGCATAAAATGCGCCATTTTGAGAAAAGCGTGATCTAGCCAGAGGGGAAGAGGATTTTTTCCTCTAATTGGTGCGTAGCAAGGAAAGTCTGCACTGAGGGGGGAGAATAAAGACGCTAAAAATCAGCAAGACGCAGCCATAATGGTGCGTCTTGAGAAGAGAACGATCAATGATGGTGCTTAGCGACGGACGGCGATCGCTTCGATTTCGATTTTCACATCTTTTGGCAGGCGGGCAACTTCAACGCAAGAGCGAGCTGGGAACGGAGCGTCGTGCTCGTTGAAGAAGGCTTCATACGCGGTATTCACCAGGGTGAAGTCGTGCAGGTCTTTCACAAATACCGTCGTTTTCACGATATCGGAAACTTTCAGGCCAGCGGCTTCCACAATTGCCTGTACGTTTTCCAGCGACTGACGCGTTTGAGCAGTAATGTTATCTGCTACCAGACCGCTTTTCGGGTTCACTGGAATCTGACCGGACGTGATGATCATGCTGCCGAGGTCGACGCCCTGAACATAAGGGCCGATGGCGGCAGGGGCGTGCTCAGTGCTGATAGTACGTGACATGGTATCTCCTTGATGGGGGCGTAAAAGGAACGCGGACGCAGCCATTATTCAAAAAAGCCCCGCCGCAGGCAATGTTCATCGCGGGGCAAAGCAGAAAACTAGCGATCTTGCAGTACGGCCTGACGCTCAAACTCTTTCTCGCAGTACTTACACTTCAGGTGAACATCGCCATCGCGCTGTTTAACGCTGAACGACGACGACACCGGTTCGCTGCGGCTGATGCAGTTGCTATTCGGGCAAGTGAGCACGCCAGTAATGTGTTCTGGCAGCGTCGGCACCAGTTTGCGCACCACGTCATAGTCATCAATCTGATTGACGGTCGCCTGCGGTGCGTAGATCGCCAACTGGTTCGCTTGCTCTTCGGTCAGGAAGATATTTTCGATCTTGATCAGATCTTTGCGCCCAAGGTGGTTGGACGGCAAGTTCAGGCCGATGGTGATGCGCTGGTCTGTCGCGGTCAGTTTAAACAGCGTCAGCAGTTTAAAACCTACCTGTGCGGGAATATGGTCGATCACCGTGCCACGTTTGATCGCTTCAACCTGTAATTTATTATCGTGTGTCATGATGGTTTCTTCCTCTTACAGAACCAGTTCGCGATTCAGGACCAGCGCCAACAGCGCCTGACGAGCGTAAATACCGTTGCCCGCCTGTTGGAAATAATAAGCGTAAGGCGTGGTATCCACATCGATGGTGATCTCATCGACGCGCGGCAGCGGGTGCAGCACTTTCAAATTCGGGCGGGCGCTGTGCAGGTCAGCCGCCCGCAGGACAAACTGGGATTTGATGTTGATGTACTCGGACGGATCCAGACGCTCTTTCTGCACGCGCGTCATGTACAGAATATCCAGCTCACCGACGACTTCGTCGATGCTGTTGTGCAGGCTGTAAGCAATATTCTTCTCTTTCAGCATGCTCAGAATGTAGTCCGGCATCGCCAGCGCGTCTGGAGCGATGAAATAGAAGCGGTTGCCTTCAAACTTCGCCAGCGCCTGCGTGAGTGAATGCACGGTGCGGCCATATTTCAAATCACCGACCATCGCGATGTTGATGTTGTTCAGGCGCCCCTGCGTTTCCTGAATGGTGAACAAATCGAGCAGCGTTTGCGTCGGGTGCTGGTTCGCACCGTCACCGGCGTTCAGTACCGGAATGCCGCCGGAAAACTCGGTCGCAAGGCGGGACGCGCCTTCCTGCGGGTGACGCATCACGATGGCATCAACATATTGGCTGATAACGGAGATGGTGTCGGCCAGCGTTTCGCCTTTTTTCCCCAGCGAGGTGTTGTTGCTGTCGGCGAAGCCGACGACGGAGGCACCAAGACGATGCATCGCGGTTTCAAAGGATAAACGCGTCCGGGTTGAGGCCTCGAAGAAACAGCTGGCAATCACTTTATGTTTTAACAGCTCAGGCTGAGGCTTGGCTTTCAGGCTGGCGGCAACACGCAGCGTCAGTTCCAAATCTTCCCGACTGAGGTCGTTAATCGAAATAATATGCTTTTGATAGAGCGGATTGACCATGGTGTCTTTCTCCTCACGAGTAAACAGGAAATGTCGTATCTGACTGCCCGAGCTGTCGGCAAAAATGCCTGATTCGCTTTTTGATGCCACAACGTGACGACCTGTAAAGGTTGCCGTCGTGGACGATAGGGCACAAAAAAAAGCCCCTCATTGAGGGGCTTTCTTAATGAAATAATTGAGCAACGGAAAGGAAAACGCTGGCTGGCTGCCGGATGGCAGTTGTGGTTGAGAACCAACATAAGCAGCGGATTTTTTGGTGTAACGGTGCATGACCCCTCCCGGCAAACTGTCGGGAATTATACGCGCCGACTAGGCTATTTCAAGCAGAAAACGTGGTTTTTTACGCATCGCAATCGGTTGCGGATAGGGTGCGGTATGCATAACGCTCGCGGGTGGAAGAGGGGAGACTGAGAAGAGTGATGGGCAGTTCACTTTTTCGTATTAACGCGCTGGCGGGTGTCACATTTGGAGAGTATAAGGATTATAAAACAGAGTTTCATTTTTTCTATCAACGAGGTTTTTATGATTACTGGCAATGTCCACCACCTTGAACTGGTTCCTTATCTGCCTGCCAAACTGCGTGAAGCAATTGAATACGTGAAGAAAAACATTACGGCGGATACCCCGCTGGGCAAGCATGATATCGAGGGCAACAGCGTGTTTGTGCTGATCTCCAACGACAGCACCGATCTGCTGGAAAAACGCCGCGCCGAGTATCACGCCAAATATCTGGACATTCAGATTGTGCTGTCCGGCGTGGAAGGGATGACGTTCAGTAACCTGCCTGCGGGCAAGCCGGATACCGATTGGTTGGCGGATAAAGATATTGCCTTCCTGCCATCGGGTGAACAGGAAAAACAGTTTGTGATGCAGGAAGGGGATTTTGTCGTCTTCTTCCCAGGTGAAGTACACAAACCGCTGTGTGCTGTTGGTGAACCGGCACACGTACGCAAAGCTGTAGTGAAAATCGACGCGTCGCTGGTGTAGGATTTTTGTGAACAAGGAACGTTCAGCCATAAAATGGAAGAAAATGATGCCTCAGATGCCTCTCGGTGGTTTTCCCCTTCTACAGAGTGGTAAAGGAAAAACTACGTAAATACCGCAAGGCATAGAAAAAAATAGCCAGTCAGTTGCTTAACTGACTGGCATTATTAAGAAAATGATTTTCTTGCTAGAAAACCTTATGACCTTTCGATTATAGGTATATTATTACTTTAATTTATGTAGGATGTTTTCCCTGGCATTGGCCTGTCACAGACTTTTTATTCTATTTCAGTTTTTATAAACAGGTGCATATCAGGTACGGCATATTTTATGTAGGGTAATTTTAATGTAGGGTAATTTTAATGTAGGGATACACTGATGACACAAATTACGTTACCTGACAGACTAATCGCAATGTTTGAAAGCGATCCTCTTGTCGGCTGGGCAATAAAAGACACAAATTCCCGTTTTGTTTATGTCAATAACACCTTTAAAACCTGGCAAACCATATCAACTCGTTATGATTATGAAGGCTTGAACATTAGGGATATCCCTGTTCCTGTCGCCGAATTTTCAGACATTTTTAATCAGCAGGAACGAGAGATAGAGCGTACTGGTAAGGCGGTGAGAGCCATTACAACGCATATTCAAGGCACGGAAAAAATAATGCAGCCTGCCTACAATATTCAGGAGCCAATCTATGATGAACATCGCAACTGTATAGGCACAGTTATCAGCGTCAGGCATGTTAGGATCATCACACCGACCTCGTTGCTAAATGGAACCATAATTCAACACTCCACCTTCGAGCCCCCTTCTACAATATTTACTGAGAAGGAATGGGAGGTTATTTACCTGCTTGTCTGTGGGATGATGCTTAAAGATATAAGCAGCATCCTCTCAATCACCGTCGATGCTGTTAACAGCAGACTCAGAAGCTGCTACAGAAAAACAGGTTTGAATTCAGTATCAGGCCTAAAGGAATACTGTAGAGATAACCGATTTGATAACTACATCCCGCTGTTCTTTCTGAAAAAAGGACATATCATTATCAGAGGTTAACCTGATGGACCCAGATTTGACTCCTGTTGAGTATTACTTTGATAACTCTTTGTTTGGCTGGGCAATAAAGGACTGTAACTCTCAGTATGTTTATGGCAATAAGATGGCATGTCAGTATTTCGGCGTAACAGAAAATAAACTTGTAGGCTGTCTCGACACTGACTTAACGCCCGATATCAGCGAGCACTACGGTCATATACTGTATGACGACCAAAAAATATTGACCACAAATGAAATGAGTATTGTCCTCAAAACATTTGATTACGGAAGACGAAATAGACTCAGGTCTTTTCTGGTGGAGAAGCGTCCTTGGCGGCTCAATGATGGCAATGACGGGATTGTTTGCACCTACATAGAAATCACCAATGTTTACTTTTCAACCTTTCTTATGCCATGCGAAAGGAAGCCCATTGTGTTCACCCGACCGGCAAATATTTTTACAGACAAAGAGTGGGAGGCCGTTCTTTTACTGCAGAGCGGGGTAAAGCAGAACCGTATTCCGGACATACTCGGTATAAGTTCCTCAACGCTTCGTAACAGGATAACGCGTTGCTGTGATAAAGCAGGAGTGGCAAACAGCACCGCCCTGATCCAACACTGCAACCAAAAAGGATGGGATAACTACATACCTCCTTTTTTTCTGATAAAAGGGCATGTATCGATTACCTGAGGGGCTGTGGTTCGAGCCTCTCATGTCAAAATTACGGGAAAGGACTCTAAGCCGAGCAGTTAAGGAGCAGTTGAACGATCCAACTACTGTGTAAGAATCCACAAACGTGCCTTGCTTTCGGATTTTTTATGTACATTGCTTAGGCTCTCGACCTTGTTTCCTGCTACGACGCTACCCGTAATCCTCTGACCTCTTTCGGTGATTTTCTTGAGCCTGAATTGATTGAGCCTGAATTGATTGCGCATTGTCCCGCACTCACTGGGGCTGCTAAATGCCCGGAGTCAGGCGAGAGAACATCGACACGGGATAATCCCACTGAAAAAGAGCCTTCCCACCTCTGATCTGTTTTTAAAACATATCAAAGGCAGGATAAATCTTAATCTTGCGCTAGCGTAGCGACCATCACCGCTTTGATGGTGTGCATACGGTTTTCCGCCTGATCGAACACGATGCTGTGCGCGGATTCAAAGACCTCGTCCGTGACTTCCATTCCACCGTGCAGACCGTATTGTTCTGCCATTTGTTGGCCCATCGTCGTCTGATCGTCGTGGAAAGCGGGCAGGCAGTGCAGGAATTTCACCTGCGGATTGCCCGTCGCAGCAATCATCGCCGCGTTCACCTGATACGGCTTCAGCAGCGCGATGCGCTCCTGCCAGGTCTCTTTCGGTTCCCCCATGGAAACCCAGACGTCGGTATAAATGAAATCTGCGCCTGCGACGCCCGTAGCGATATCTTCCGTCAGTGTGATGCTGCCGCCAGTTTGCTCTGCCGCGGCCTGACACTCTGCCACCAGACCAGCATCTGGCCAGCAGGCTTTTGGCGCAACGAGGCGTAGATCCAGCCCGGTCAGCGCTGCTGCTTCCAACATGGTGTTGCCCATGTTATTGCGCGCATCGCCCACGTAAACGAGCGTCATTTCTGACAGCGGTTTACCCGGCAAATGTTCCTGCATCGTCAGCAGATCCGCCAGTAGCTGCGTAGGGTGGAATTCGTTCGTCAGTCCGTTCCAGACTGGCACACCGGCGTATTGCGCCAGCGTTTCGACAATCTGCTGGCCATAGCCGCGATATTGAATGCCGTCGTACATTCTTCCCAGCACGCGAGCGGTATCTTTGATGGATTCTTTATGGCCGATTTGGCTACCGCTTGGGCCGAGATAGGTCACTTGCGCGCCCTGATCGTATGCAGCAACTTCGAAAGAGCAGCGAGTACGAGTCGAATCTTTTTCGAAGATGAGTGCGATGTTTTTACCTTGCAGGCGGCGGACTTCTGTCCCGTTTTTTTTATCGGCTTTCAGTTTCGTTGACAGGGCTAAAAGATTGGCAATTTCTGCGGGTGTAAAATCCATTAACCTTAAAAAATGACGCTTGTAGAACGGTTGCATGATGTACATCTCCATGTGGCTCAACATCATTGGTTGAATTAAAATTCACTTTATATGTGTAATTATTCAAATTCAAGTGGTGATATCAAACTTTGTGGTGGAGCAAGCCGCAGGGCTGTGGGACAATAAGCAATATTACGTCGATTAATGAGGACTGAGGCATGGCAAACCGCGAATTACTGGAAGAGCAACGGGAAGAGACACGCCTGATCATTGAAGAACTGCTGGATGATGGCAGCGATCCTGACGCGCTCTATACCATTGAACACCATTTCTCTGCTGAAAAGTTTGAAGTGTTGGAAAAAGTCGCTGTAGAAGCCTTCAAACTGGGCTACGAAGTGACGGATGCGGAAGAACTGGAAGTGGAAGATGGCGTGTTGCTGATGTGCTGTGATGCCATCAGTGAAGTTGCGCTGAATGCGGAACTGATCGACGCACAGGTAGAACAACTGCTGGCGTTGGCAGAACGCCACGGTGTGAATTACGACGGCTGGGGTACCTACTTCGAAGATCCAGATGGTGAAGGCGAAGAAGACGGGGATGATGAAGATTTTTATGACGAAGACGATGACGGCAAGCGCCACTAAGTCATTCATCTCAAAGTACACGCCTCACTGAATGCCGCAGGAATACCCTGCGGCGTTTTTATTTGCTTTTACAGCACCTTCAGCATCGTTACTTCACAGTCGGTGTGGCCTGTGTTGCCCATTGAGTGGGGAATCGGCTCGAAGCCCAATGATTCATACAGGCGGATCGCGCTGGTCAGGTGACCCGTCGTTTCCAGATAACAGCGGCGAAAGCCGTGCTGACGCGCAAAATCAAGCGCTTGTATCGCTAATTGGCGCGCCAGCCCTTTGCCCCGCGCGATGGGTAAGAAATACATTTTCTGCAATTCACACACATCTTCGTCACCCGCGACCAGTGGTGCAATGCCGCCGCCGCCCACGACACAGCCTTCGTATTCAATTACCCAGTAAGCGCTTTGCGGCTGGCTATAGAGGGCAAACAGCGCGTCCAGATTCGGATCGGACACGGTGTAGCCTTTATCAGCCGTCAAACCAAATTCAGCAGAAACCTGACGGATGACCCGAGCGATAGCGGCATCGTCCTGCGCAGTGATTGGGCGTACCTGAAGCTTGGCGGAGGTCGCGGTTGTCATAATACGTACTCTTGTTCTTACGGTTTACGAGGGGAATGATCCTGGCCGATTGTAATACCATTTCAGACCACATTGATGCAACGTCTATACCTGTCAGGCCGACGTTACGGATATGTGAGTTTCTCTATGGCTTTCCCTATTCCTTGTAATTTACAAGTATATAAACTTGTTTAATTGCTGTTAACTTTTATTGTTGTGATTAACAGGACATGCTTAAATAAGCCGCTTTTTGTATGCCCATAACGTGTCGAATGATGCGTCTATGAGGCTTATTTCTTTTAGGATGAAAGGTTTATGACAATCAATACTTCAGAAAATAACACGCAGCATCGCGTGAAGTTTCATGGTAAGGCCGGGGAATATTTTGCAATTTGGTTGGTGAATGCGTTATTAACGGTCATCACTCTGGGAATTTATTCTGCCTGGGCTACCGTACGTCGCCGTCGTTATTTTTACGGCAACACGGAAATTAACGGTGACCGTTTTGATTACCATGCAGATCCCATTCAGATTCTCAAAGGGCGTTTGCTGGTTATCGCTGGAATCATTCTGTTTTATATCATATTGGCGATGTCACCCACGCTCGGTACTATTATCGCACTGGCATTTGCGGCACTTATTCCAATTATTGTGATCCGTAACTGGCGTTATAACGCCATTATGTCCAGCTACCGTGGCGTCC
Source organism: Pectobacterium aroidearum (assembly GCF_041228105.1). Classification (NCBI taxonomy): domain Bacteria; kingdom Pseudomonadati; phylum Pseudomonadota; class Gammaproteobacteria; order Enterobacterales; family Pectobacteriaceae; genus Pectobacterium; species Pectobacterium aroidearum. The sequence continues at coordinate 4,695,319 of NZ_CP166097.1, read as the reverse complement.
GTTTTAACTATGATTGCCAGACTGGCCGCGCGTATTGGGTATTGCTGTTTTGCCCTATTCTGCTGATGCTGGCTTTTTATATCGCTCTGGTTGTTGTGGTCATGATCGGTATGCAGAGTAATAGCCCTATTCTGATTGGGTTCATTGCACTGGCGATTGCTATTCCAGGGTTTGCTGCGGTAAACGGCATCATGAAAATGATGCAGCTTGATTTCTATGTGAATAACCTGTCCTTCGGGAAAACCGCGTTTAAAGCGGAATTGACGAAAGCGGCATTTATTAAATTCGCCTTGGTTAGCTTGCTGATTTTTGTGCCTTTCCTGATCGCAGCGCTGTCGTTCATGAGCTCCTTCATTTTCACGCTGTTCCAAACCATTATGATGGGCGGCGGCAATGAAGATCTCATACTGATGATGCTACTGAGCAATGCCTTTAATTTTATTATGATGTTCATTGTGGCGCTGCTGGGCGTGCTGGTTTCCAGCAGCTATCTGGTAGTCGCACAGCGTAATTATCTGTTTAACCAGACGTCGCTGAATGGTGATGTGAAATTGCACTCTTCCATGCAAACGCTGTCTTACATGGGGCTGCTGATAACCAATAGTCTGATCACTATTTTCTCTTTGGGTTGGGCTGCGCCAGTAGCAGAGATTCGTCACGCTCGTTATATCGCGAATGCAACAGCGGTTGAAGGCGATCTGGCACTGCTGCACGTTCAGGCACATCAGGACACGGCAAACAGCGCACTGGCCGAAGAAGCTGTGCAGGCGCTCGATTTAGGCGTCGGTCTGTAAGTTATATACTCTAAATAATTCGAGTTTCAGGAAGGCGGTAAGGGAAGGAATCCCGATGAGCTTACTCAGGTAAGTGATTCGGGTGACAAATCTGCCGGGAGCAGATTTGAACGCTGCGTGCAGCGGCCCTTCAGGGCGAGGCCCACGACGGGCCGAGTATTTGAGCGTAGCCAACGCACATGCAACTTGAAGTATGACGAGTATAAGGCAGGAATATGAATATTGAGGGGCATTATCAATACCCCGGATTGGCGGCCCGCGTGGCCGCTTCTCTTCATTTAGCGGACAACGGTTCGATGATGGTGCTGAACACCGGGTCATCAAACACGACATTTTCGCTGGAGCAGGTTACGGTTTCCGATGCGTTGGGTTCCATTCCTCTGACGCTAACGTTTCCTGACGGTGGCCGCTTTGTGCCTGCCGACGATCCCACCTTTCGTGCATGGTATTCCGCCCGCCGCCGTCCGGGGCTTGTCCATCGTCTGGAGCGCCATAAGCGTGGCGTCATTCTCACGCTGTTCGCCACGATCCTGATAGTCATCAATTACGTTTATGTCGTGCTGCCGTGGGCGAGTTCCGCACTGGCGCTACGTATACCTACCGCCATTGAGCAGCAGTTGGGGCAACATACGCTGACGCTGTTGCGGCACAGTGATTTTACGCCTTCCAAGCTGCCTATTGAACGCCAGCAGGCGATGCAAACGCTGTTTCAACAGGTTATGCCTGCAGACATGCGGGAAGATAAAACGCCGCTGCGTCTGGAGATCATGTCTGCGCCTATCGGGCCGAATGCCTTTATGCTGGCAGATGGCACGCTGATTATCAGCGATGATCTGGTGACGCTGGCGAAAAGTGATAACGAGTTAGCTGCGGTGATGCTGCATGAAATGGGGCACCACGCCTACCGCCACCCAATGCGCATGGTTGTTCGTTCATCGCTGGTATCGCTGACGTTCATGTGGATGACGGGAGATGTCAGTGGCGTGGGGGATACCGTGTTGCAGTCTGCCGCTTTCATCAACGAGATGCAGTTTTCCCGTGACATGGAACGGGAAGCCGACGCGTGGGCAATAGCAGAAATGCAGCAGCAAGGGCGTTCGCTGCAATCGATGCAGGCGATGTATCAGGCTCTCGTCGCTAACGACCGCAGTCATGATGAAGTGGAATCGTTGGATTTGCCCGACTGGCTGAGCACGCACCCGGATATGGATGAACGACTGAAGGTGATTGAAAGAGAGATGAATAAGCACTGATTCTCAGCGTCCGATTCTCAACTCTTGATTCTCAACCCCGACCTAACCCCTGTCTAATGTCGATCGTGTGTGGTGATATCACACACGATCCTTTCCTCGCTAGAAATATGAGTAAAAATCCATTTTTTGCTGTTTTTATACGCGCCTATTTCACGCTGGGAGTATGGGGAATGTGGTAAAGCACTTAGGCAGGGAATTCGTTAAATATCATCCTATTAAAAACTGTCTGTAGAATCTTTCGTGATAAATAAAAAATTCAGAGAATAATCTCTTTTTATTATTAGTCCGCTCATGTTTATTGGGATTTTTCCTAATAGACATTAGAATCGCGGCTTCACGACTTCATGATTACCGCAGAGTTATTTATGATTAATCGAATACTATCAGGGGTGGTGGGCGCATTTCTGTTAATGCTGTCACCATTAACGCATGCACAGGCCAATTTCCCAGAGCCCAAAGAAGGCGACTGGATTGCGCCAGAGTTTACCTTCAACAGTGGCGAAAAATTAAAAGATCTGCGTATTCACTACTACACGATCGGCGATAAAACCAAGCCTGCCGTCTTATTGTTGCATGGAACGAACCAACCGATTAAAGCGCTGCTCGCAAATGGCTTTGGCGGGGAACTGTTCGGGCCGGGTCAGGCGCTGGATAGCAGCAAATATTTTATTATCATGCCGGAGAGCATTGGTTCTGGAAAATCTTCCAAACCGTCAGACGGCTTACGGATGAAATTCCCACAGTACGATTATAACGATATGGTGCAGGCACAATATCGCTTAGTCAAAGAAGGGATGGGGATTAACCACCTGCGCCTGGTGATGGGATATTCCATGGGCGGCATGCAAACCTGGCTCTGGGGTGAAAAATACCCGGACATGATGGATGCGCTGGTGCCAATGGCATCGCTGCCGAATGAACTATCTGGGCGTAACTGGATGATGCGCCGCATCCTGATTGAATCCATCAAAAACGATCCGGTCTGGAATAATGGTGATTACACGCAACAACCGCCAACGTTGAAAACGGCCAGCATTATGTTCAGTATCGCCACCACTGGCGGCACGCTGGCGTATCAGAGCAAAGCACCAACGCGTGCACAAGCGGACAAGCTGGTTGAAGATCGTCTGGCTGCGCCTTCTAACAGCGATGCCAATGACTTTATTTATATCTGGGGTTCGTCCGCGAATTATAATGCGGCACCGGAACTGAATAAAATTAAGGCTCCCGTTCTGGTGATTAACTCTGCGGATGATGAGCGTAATCCTGTTGAAACAGGCATCCTGGATAATGAGCTTAAGAAAATTAAGCAGGCAACGCTGTTCCTTATTCCCGCCAGTAAAGACACCAGCGGGCATGGCACAATGATGTCGGCGAAGTTTTATAAAGATGAGCTGCAACGTTTCTTAGAAAAAAATCAGTCTCAGAAAAATAATAAAAAATAAATCCTAATGACCGACAGGAAGTCTATTTTCTGTCGGTCATCGTCTTCTTTATATGTTTATTTATACGCTTCTTTATTTTATTACGGTTTTATAACGAATTTATTTCGGTTCGTGGGTTTAACACGTCTGGAAATATAACGACCATTACGTAAATAACTGAACGGCTCCGCTGTAGAGCTGGCGCTCACCCTCTCTTATTTCAGACCACAGGGACAATTTATGTTTCGTAAGATAAAGATCCGTACTGCACTCAGCATGATGGTGTTTTCGTTAGCGGCGTTACTGCTTTTTGTCGGCGTTCTAGGGTTGGTTGCGGTTCAGTCAGGAAATAAATCATTTGCCCGTGTGGATATGGAAGTGCTGCCAGGGCTGGTTGCGCTGAATGACAGCTCTGAACTGCTGTTGCGTGGTCGGTTGGATTTGCGTCTGTACGAATCATTAATGGGGAAAGGGGATGTCGAGGCGGCGAAAGTCGCACTGGGCCGTGCCCGAACTAAAGTTGATGGCGCCAGCGAAAAATGGCAGGAATACCTGAAATACCCGCAGTCCGACGAAGAGAAAGTGATTTCCGCGGATATGGCCGAGAAGCGCAATACGCTGATGCAGGACTTTATCGATCCGGCATTTGCGGCGCTTAACGCAGGAAATCTGGATGAATATCGTCAGCGCGCTGGGAAATCGACGGTGCTGTATGCCGCGTTTGATAAATCCTCTAAAGCGCTGGTGGCCTTTAAGCTGAAGAGCATTGATGAAGCCTATGCGGATTCGAATGGGCGTGTGAATCTGATGGAGACCATTCTGTACACGGCGATCGCCTGTGCACTACTGCTGGCGGCGCTGGCCTGGTCTGTCATGACAAATATGATTGTGAAACCGCTGAATCAGGCTATTTCCGTTTTTGATCGCATTGCTGAAGGCGACCTGCGTGCGCAGATTGATAGCAGCGGAAAAAATGAAATCGCACACCTGTTTGCCGCAGTGCAGCGTATGCGTGATGGGCTGGAAAACATGGTACGTGTGGTGCGTAACGGAACCGATGCGATCAGTGTCGGGGTTGAGGAAATCGCTTCCGGCAACATCGATCTCTCCAGCCGTACCGAGCAGCAGGCGGCCTCGTTGGATGAAACGGCGTCAAGCATGGAACAGATCATGTCGACGGTGAAAAACAACGAAGACAACACGCGTAAAGCCAACGATCTGGCGCAGAAAGCCTCTAATTCCGCGTCTCGCGGTGGAAATGTCGTCTCCGAAGTGGTGGATACCATGCGTTCCATCAAGCAGAGTTCTGCCAAGATCTCCGACATTGTTGGCGTGATCGACGGCATCGCCTTCCAGACTAACCTGCTGGCGCTGAACGCCGCAGTCGAATCGGCGCGTGCGGGTCAATATGGTAAAGGCTTTGCGGTGGTGGCTTCCGAAGTACGGATGCTGGCTGCACGCAGTGCGACGGCAGCAAAAGAGATCGGCACTATGATCGATGATTCTCTTAGCCGCATTGAAAAAGGCGCAGGTCTGGTTGAAGTCGCTGGCAACACCATGGACGAAGTGTTGATGGATGTGAAAAAAGTGGTCGATATCATGGATGAGATCACGCTGGCTTCCAGCGAGCAGAGCCGTGGCATTTCGCAGATCAATATCGCCATCAATCAGATGGATGGGGTGACTCAGCAGAATGCGTCCTTGGTATCAGAAGTGGCAACCTCGGCAAATGCACTTCAGGAACAGGTAGTTAACTTGCAACAGTCCGTTTCCCGCTTCCAGATCGCAAGAGAAAACATGGAGATGGATAATGTACTGCCCGGCCTGCGCCAGAACATTGCACTGGCCGATGCCCGCTAAGCGTTAACCGATCGCCATCGCCTGTTTTCGCTCATGCTGGTTGGGCAGCGAAGACAGGCGATTCATGTACGTACTCATCAATCTATAAATGGTGTGGAATCGATAAACGGCACGGGAACCGTTAACGTTAGCCAGACGCCGTTATCCGCCTGATAAAAAATGAACCCCTGCTGATGCATTTCCAGCGTCTTTATTTTCAGCACCGTAGGCTTGCCATGCCGTTGGCCGACGGTTATCGCTGTCGCCTCATCGGCAGACAAATGTACATACTGACGTGAACCGGGACGCAAACCCTGCTGATTGATTGAATCGATAAATCGGGTTGCGGTGCCGTGGTAAAGAAACTCGGGTGGGACTTTGGGCTCGTAACGCATATCGACCTGCGCTGACGAGTGTCCCTGTGCTGCGCGGATTGATAACCCATCCGCTGAAATAGAAAAACGCTTTTTGTCACTGTTATCGACGACGGATTGAATCACTTCTCTGGTTAGAAGACGCCCGTCTTTTGCCGCACAGCTAATCAGCTCGGCAATATTTGCCCATCCTCCGCTGTTCAACGTTAATCCAATGGCTTCGGGCTTGTGCCGTAAAACGTAGCTCAGAAATTTGCTGACATCAGCATGCTTCGTGTTGCTCATTGTGTTACTCCATTCCTACATCGTGCGAAGTGAATAGATTGTAATTGAAAGCCTTTTTATTCGAGCAAAAATAAAAAGCCCCGTTTTGCAACGGGGCTTTCGTACCGATCAGACTACCGTTTGGAAACCAGTTAGCGTTACAGTACGGCGATGACCGCTTGCTGTTCCAGCAATTTGGCTTTCGCTACGGCATAGCCGTCCATCTTCTCACAGTCATTTTTCTGAAAATAAGCAGTTAAATATCACCCTGATAATTATAATAAAATCAATGAAATTCATAACTGATAAAATAAATAAAGTGAATTGTTTATATGCTTGCTAATTAAATTATAAAGAAAGACAGGGGAATGCCGCAATAAGATCATTAATATGATTGAGAATAATTAAATATATAATTATTTTCTATTATTTTAAAATAAAATCAAAAAAATCATGATTATGCGTTTTTTGCTCTATATCAACATTGAATTATTCAAGAATGCATTCTATCGTTTTATTGCTATTTTAATAAAATCAGACCTGCCATAAAAAACTGTATCTATTACTGTCAATTAGGAGATTAATCATGTCAAGTGATACGTTTGCTGATCTGCAAAAAGTTTTTTTTGCTGCTTTTATTCAAGGTCTTGGCTATAACCTGAATCAACCTGCACAAGTTGTGCAACCATCACCACCGATCATCGGCGATGATGAAGATGATAATGACAAAATTCTTTGGAGTTATTTTAATACATTACCAACAAGCTCTCTTACACGGAACACTACGCTTGCATCAGGTACACAGTTTCTTTCCACTTATTCTGCAATAATGTCTTCCTTGCAGAGTCCTCCTAATAAATTCAAGGAGGAAATTGGTGAGTACTGTTTCGATGCTTTCAGCAATGCTGTTGAGAATGGTAATGCAGAAGCAACGCCTCGTGGATACCGTGATTGGGCATTCCTTACTAATAAATGCTCCAGTCATGCTAACTCTGGAGCATCCGCTTATGCTGCCATGCTTCTTGATCCCATATTTGCAGGCCAAAATAATGTTTTGCCCTATAAACCTGTTGGCAGAAAGTCAGTAGACTTTTTTCCTGACTATAACACGATGATGAAACAACTGAAGAAGGCACCGAGTCGAGAATTTACCACTGATCTTAGTATTAAAGATACAAGCTACACAAAGACCTGGAACGGTGGGGCACAGTCGGCGGTTTTTGGATTATGGTCAAACAGTTACTCTAATACTGAGATAAGCCAAAAATTCGCAAGCAGCAGTGTCCATCTTGAAGCAAGTTTTAAAAATCTATTGCCTTTCTCTGCAAATCCAGGAGATTGGTATAATTCTGCGACTCTTGGTATTGCATACAGTGAAGCAGGGACTCCGCCTTGGAGCCCAAATGGCTTGAAAACATGGAAAAATACATTTTCGGCAAGCGGAGATATGCAGCGTTTCACTACGCTTTTATTAATTGCCAACCAAATGAAGTTAGTTTATTCGACTGCTGCGACATTCTCTACAACCGAACAGAAGGAAATTATTAAAAATAGTCGTTCTGGTCTATGGCCGTTTTATCATAAATCATCCGAAAATGTCTCTGAAACCAGTGTGAATTTCGATACATCTGGGCGTCTGATGGTAACGGTTACTACCGAGAAAAATGTGCCAACTATCGTTGGAGCAATTATCGAACCAGTTGATAAGTACCTTGGTCATTTGAGAGACGCATCTCAATTGGAGCTTCGTCGCCTTATTCCGCGGGGTTAAATACAGTATTTAGGAATAGGGTACTCTTATTTGTTCAAAGTGCCCTATTTAAAATATGAGGATAATCATCAATTATGCGTAATTTTGACGATGTTCAACAGTATTTTATAGCGCGACAGATAGAAGCTATTGGCTTACCCAGCAATACAGTGAAGATATATCAGGGAGCAATTTCTCCTGCTCCTGATGATAATGCGCTTTGGGAATTGCTAGATCAATTACCATCCTCTGGAGTAATACAATACAATAACCAAGGCAGTTTCTTTGAACATTACTCCATTCTGGTTAATGCTTTGGTTGCATCCCCTAATATTCTTGATCCTATAGCCGCGGCTCAACGTAATCTTACCAACTGGGGTGAGCAACCACCAGCTTGGGAAAAAGGCTATAGATCTATGGAAAAGCAATTAAGTAGTGCCCCAAAAATCAGTTTTGAATTTGAATTACCAGTAAGCGCCTCTAGCAGTTTCTGGGGCATATGGCATAACTCTGATCCGATGGCTGGATTATCATCGGCTATTGCTTTATCTGCTCTTTCAGTGAAAGTGAGTTTCGGACACTTGCTCCACTTTACTCCCCAGCCTGATGATTGGTATACGGGGATCGCATTGAAAACGGCCTACCAAAATCCTAATAAAACCCCCCCTTGGCAACCTGATGATTTGATCTCATGGGACTCGATGTTCGGTATAACAGGTAGTTTACATCAGATAGTTACAGGTTTAATTTGTGTTAGCGATATAAAGGTTGAATATACGATTTCTGCCCACTTTACAGATCAGCACTTGAATGAAATTAAAGAGTACAATGGTGGTGGGGTGTGGCCGTACTACCTAAGCAATAAAAATGCAGTGACTAAATTTCAGATTAATACAGACGGTGATTTGCATGTATCAATCATGAGTACTAAAGGAATGCCGATTATCATCGGTGTAATCGCTAACCCGATGGCTAGTTGGATTGGTGGTCAGTAATCAGTTCCGCTATGTTTGCCCATCCTTCGCTGTTCAACGTTAATCCAATGGCTTCGGGCTTGTGCCGTAAAACGTAGCTCAGAAATTTGCTGACATCATCATGCTTCGTGTTGCTCATTGCGTTACTCCATTCCTGCATCGTGTGAAGTGAATAGATTGTAATTGAAAGCCTTTTTATTCGAGCAAAAATAAAAAGCCCCGTTTTGCAACGGGGCTTTCGTACCAATCAGACTACCGTCTGGAAACCTGTTAGCGTTACAGTGCGGCGATGACCGCTTGCTGTTCCAGCAGTTTGGCTTTCGCTACGGCATAGCCGTCCATCTTCTCACGCTCTTTGGCGACGACCGCTTCCGGCGCGCGCGCCACAAAGCCTTCGTTGGACAGCTTGCTTTCGATGCGGCCAATCTCAGCTTCGATTTTCGCCACTTCTTTCGCCAGACGATCCAACTCTGCTGCTTTGTCGATCAGGCCAGCCATAGGAATTAGCAGCTCGGCGCCGTCGATGAGTTTAGTGACGGAAACCGGACCTTTATCGCCTGCAGGCAGCACAGTGATGTTTTCCAGACGCGCCAGCGTTTGGATGAAGCTGCGGTTCTCTTCCACGCGACGCTGTGCTTCAGCCGTGGCGTCACGCAGTAACACTTCCAGCGGTTTGCCCGGCGCGATGTTCATTTCCGCACGAATGTTACGCACGGCGATGATCGCCTGCTTGATCCACTCCAGATCGTTCAGCGCCAGCGTATCTTCCTGCGCGGCATCGAACTCAGGGAACGGCTGCAACATGATCGTGTCGGCGCTAATGCCTTTCAGCGCTTTAACGCGTAGCCAGATGGTTTCGGTAATGAACGGAATAATTGGGTGCGCCAGACGCAGCAGCGCTTCCAGTACGGTAACCAGCGTATGGCGTGTACCGCGCAACTCTGCTTCTGAGCCGCCATTCATCACAGGCTTCGTCAACTCCAGATACCAGTCGCAGAACTGGTTCCAGGTGAATTCGTACAGAATACCGGCAGCAATATCAAAGCGATAGCCGTCCAGCGCTTCGCGATAGGCTTTCACCGTACGGTTGAATTCTGCCAGAATCCAGCGGTCAGCCAGCGACAGCACTTTCTCGCCTGCACCAAAGCCACAGTCCTGATCTTCGGTGTTCATCAACACAAAACGGCTGGCATTCCACAGCTTGTTACAGAAGTTGCGGTAACCTTCCAGACGCTTCATATCCCAGTTGATGTCGCGACCGGTTGAAGCCAGCGCCGCCAGCGTAAAGCGCAGGGCGTCTGTACCGTGAGGCTCGATGCCGTTCGGGAACTGTTTCTCGGTACGCTTGCGGATTTTTTCTGCCAGCTGCGGCTGCATCATGTTGCCGGTACGTTTTTCCAGCAGCGCTTCCAGCGAAATGCCGTCCACCATATCCAGTGGGTCGATGACGTTCCCTTTGGATTTGGACATCTTCTGGCCTTCCTCATCACGGATCAGGCCGGTCATGTAGACGGTGTGGAATGGCACCTGCGGTTTGCCGTCTTCGTCTTTGATGAAGTGCATGGTCAGCATGATCATGCGGGCAATCCAGAAGAAGATGATGTCGAAGCCGCTCACCATCACGCTGCTTGGGTGGAATGCTTTCAGGTCTGGCGTCTGCTCCGGCCAACCCAGCGTAGAGAACGTCCACAGGCCGGATGAGAACCAGGTATCCAGTACGTCTTCGTCCTGATTCAGAACGACATCATCAGCGAGGTTGTTTTCACTGCGTACTTCCGCTTCGGTACGTCCCACATAGACGTTGCCGTTCGCGTCGTACCAGGCCGGGATACGGTGACCCCACCACAGCTGACGGGAAATACACCAGTCCTGAATGTCACGCATCCAGCTGAAGTACATGTTTTCGTACTGTTTTGGTACGAACTGAATGCGACCATCTTCAACGGCTTCTACCGCCGGCTTAGCCAGCACGGCAGCGCGCACGTACCACTGATCGGTCAGCATAGGTTCAATGACGACACCGCCACGGTCACCGTAAGGAACGGTCAAATCGTGCGCCTTGATCTCTTCCAGCAGGCCAAGCTCATCGAATGCGGCGACGAGCGCTTTACGTGCGGCAAAACGTTCCAGACCCTGGAAGGCTTCTGGAATGTCGCTGCTGTAAACGGTGCTGGCTTCGCCATTGGTATCAAACACTTCGGCGCTCTGACGGATATCACCGTCGAACGTCAGGATATTTACCATCGGCAACTGATGACGTTTACCGACTTCGTAGTCGTTGAAGTCGTGTGCTGGTGTGATCTTCACGCATCCGGTGCCTTTTTCCATATCGGCATGTTCGTCGCCCACAATCGGAATACGGCGGCCAATCAATGGCAGGATCACTTCTTTGCCGATCAGATCTTTATAGCGCGGATCTTCCGGGTTAACGGCGATACCGGTATCACCCAGCATGGTTTCCGGACGGGTGGTGGCGACGACCAGATAGTCTTTCCCTTCGGCGGTTTTCACGCCATCGGCCAGCGGATAGCGCAGGTGCCACATTGATCCTTTCACTTCGCGGTTTTCGACTTCCAGATCGGAAATCGCGGTGCGCAGCTTCGGATCCCAGTTCACCAGACGTTTGCCGCGGTAAATCAGATCTTCTTTATACAGGCGGACGAAAACTTCCTTCACCGCGTTGGACAGGCCTTCATCCATGGTGAAGCGCTCGCGCTCCCAGTCAACGGAGTTGCCCAGACGGCGCATCTGACGGGTAATGTTGCCGCCGGATTCGCCTTTCCACTGCCAGATTTTGTCGATGAACGCTTCGCGGCCGTAATCGTGGCGAGTTTTGCCTTCTTCTGCGGCGATTTTGCGCTCAACGACCATCTGCGTGGCGATACCTGCGTGGTCGGTCCCCGCCTGCCACAGAGTATTTTTACCCTGCATACGCTGATAGCGAATCAACGTATCCATAATGGTTTGCTGGAAAGCATGACCCATATGCAAGCTGCCGGTGACGTTGGGCGGCGGGATCATGATGCTGAAGCTTTCTTTACTCGTGTCGCCGTGCGGCTTGAAGTAGCCTTGTTTTTCCCAGTGTTCGTAGAGCGGCTGCTCGATATCTTGCGGGTTATATTTCGTTTCCATTATGCTCAAAATTCAGTGAGTTGGCGGCGTAGCCGTGGTCAATTGGAAGCCGACGCTGCGATAAGTTTTATAGCGGTCGCGCGCCAACTGTTTCAAGGATTCTTCGTAAGGGACAAAGTCTATCACTTCATGGAAAGCGGTGGCAAAATCTGCGAACTGCGGCAACAGGCTAATCAGCAGATCCCGTGGCGCATTGCCACGCCGCTGCGGCCATGCTAGTTCGACCGGCGCACCGTGACGCGGCCCTTCGCCTGCCAGATTATGCGGCACGAACGCAGTAGGATCGCGTTGCCACAGCGCCTCGTCGAGCCTGATGGCCTGCTGCTCGTCTTCGCAGGCAATCAGCACGCGCTTTCCTGCTCGCCAACGTTCTGCCGCCAGATCGCATGCCAGAGCCTCATGGGCGCTGAGCTCACCGCTTTTGCTGTCGTGTTCGAGAAGATAGAACGTTGCGTTTTTCATTGTTCACACTATTGATTGCTAAGAGCCAGAAAGTGATAAGGGCCGGAAGTCCGGCCCATAAGACGACAATGACATGATAAGGCCATTGCCCTGACGCGAAAGCCTTATTCTACGTCGTTCTGTCCAGCGCGGTTAAGCAAGAACTGTGATAACAGCGCGACTGGACGACCCGTAGCCCCTTTGGCTTTACCGGAGCGCCAGGCGGTGCCCGCGATATCCAGATGCGCCCAGCTGTATTTACGCGTAAAGCGGGACAGGAAGCAGCCTGCGGTAATCGCTCCGCCCGGACGGCCGCCAATGTTTGCCATATCGGCAAAATTGGATTCCAGCTGTTCCTGAAATTCGTCGGTCAGCGGCAGACGCCATGCGCGGTCGCCAGACTGCTCGGACGCGCTCAACAGTTCGTGCGCCAGCGGATTGTGGTTCGCCATCAGCCCGGTGATGTGGTGCCCCAGCGCAATCACGCACGCGCCGGTCAGCGTCGCGACGTCAATAACGACGTCCGGCTCATAGCGTTCAACGTAGGTCAACGTATCACACAGGACCAGACGGCCTTCCGCATCGGTGTTCAGCACTTCGACCGTTTGGCCTGACATCGTGGTCAGCACGTCGCCCGGACGGTAGGCACGCCCATCGACCATGTTTTCACAACCCGCCAGCACACCGATGATGTTCAACGGCAGCGCCAGTTCGGCCGCCATACGCATCACGCCGTAGACCGTGGCTGCGCCGCACATGTCGTATTTCATTTCGTCCATGCTGTCGGCAGGCTTGATGGAGATGCCGCCGGAATCGAACGTCAGCCCTTTACCTACCAGCACGATCGGGCGGGTTTCCGGGTTTGGATCGCCTTTGTATTCGATCACGGACATCAGCGATTCATTCTGCGAACCCTGACCCACCGCCAGATAGGCATTCATGCCCAGCTCTTTCATCTGCTGTTCGCCAATCACGCGCGTGATGATGTTCTGGCTGTAGGTATCGGCCAACTGGCGCGCCTGCGAGGCCAGATAGGCGGCATTACAGATATTTGGCGGCATGTTGCCGAGATCTTTCGCGGCTTTGATGCCCGCAGCAATTGCCAGACCGTGTTGAATGGCACGTTCGCCGCTGGTCAGCTCGCGGCGCGTTGGCACGTTGAAGACCATTTTGCGTAACGGGCGACGCAGTTCGACCTTATTGCTTTTAAGCTGATCGAAGGTATATAGCGTTTCTTTTGCGGTTTCGACCGCCTGACGCACTTTCCAGTAGGTGTTACGTCCTTTCACGTGCAGTTCGGTCAGGAAGCAGACCGCTTCCATCGAGCCGGTTTCGTTCAGGGCATTGATCGTTTTCTGAATCACCTGTTTGTACTGGCGTTCATCAAGCTCACGCTCTTTTCCGCAGCCAATCAGCAGGATGCGTTCGGAAAGAATGTTAGGTACATGGTGCAAGAGCAGTGATTGCCCCACTTTGCCTTCTAATTCACCACGGCGAAGCAACGCGCTGATATAGCCGTCGCTGATTTTATCGAGTTGTTCGGCAATAGGGGACAGACGACGCGGTTCAAACACGCCGACGACAATGCAGGCACTGCGTTGTTTTTCCGGGCTACCGCTTTTTACGCTGAACTCCATGTACTCTCCTGAATCTTAAAGACAAAGGCGGGGGCAACGGCTAGAATGTGACACTCCGTAATACTTTCCCGCCGTTGCGTTAACATAACCTGTGTTAATCTTAACGACGTAGCGAACCTGTTTTAGTGACTAATAAGCAGGTTCTGATACAACAGCTCAAACGCAGTATGTTGTAATACAGTCTTAGCTAAGAGGGCTGCCAAAAATGAGTATAAATGGCGCGTTAGCGAAGAAACTATCGATTTTCCTGCAAAAAGACAAGTTTTCACAGGCGTAATTAAGCGTGATCATCATTCGATATCTGGTACGGGAAACCTTTAAGAGCCAACTGGCCATCCTTTTCATTCTGTTACTGATTTTCTTTTGTCAGAAATTAGTGCGGATACTGGGCGCTGCGGTTGATGGTGAAATCCCGACAAATTTGGTTATCTCCCTGTTGGGATTGGGCGTGCCAGAGATGGTGCAGCTCATCCTGCCATTAAGTCTGTTTCTTGGCGTATTGATGACGTTTGGCCGCCTCTATGCGGAAAGCGAAATCACCGTCATGCACGCCTGTGGGCTGGGCAAACGCGTGTTGCTAAAAGCCGCTCTGGCCTTGGCGGTGTTCACTGCTATCATCGCGACCATTAACGTCATGTGGCTCAGCCCGTGGTCGTCCCGGCATCAGGAAGAAGTGCTGGCGGAAGCGAAAGCGAACCCCGGTATGGCGACGCTGGTCGAAGGGCAGTTCCAGTCCGCACAGGGTGGCAACGCGGTGCTGTTTGTTGGCAATGTTAAAGGCTCGGAGTTTCAGCACGTCTTTCTGGCGCAGCTGCGCCCCAGCGGTAACGCGCGGCCTTCTGTCGTGGTTGCCGATCGCGGTCATATCAAACAAAACGAAGACGGTGCGCAGGTCGTGACGCTGGATAACGGGTCGCGTTACGAAGGCACGGCGCTTTTGCGTGATTTTCGTATTACGGATTTCACCAACTATCAGGCCGTGATCGGCCACCAGAGCGTGACGCTAAATAATAGCGACGTGCAGCAAATGGATATGCAAACCCTGTGGCATTCGGACGCGCACGATGCGCGCGCAGAGTTCCACTGGCGCCTGACGTTGATTCTTTCGGTGCTGATTATGGCGCTGATGGTGGTGCCGCTGAGTGTGGTGAATCCCCGTCAGGGCAGGGTGCTGAGCATGCTGCCTGCGATGCTGCTGTACCTGATCTTCTTCCTGCTGCAAAGCTCGCTGCGTTCTAACGCCAGTAAAGGAAAAATCGATCCGATGGTATGGGTCTGGCTAACCAATCTTATGTACTTCGGCATCGCGGTGATGCTTAACCTGTGGGATACCGTACCGATGCGCAAAGTGCGCGCTCGCTTTAAGCCTCGTACTCTTAAAACACAAGGAGCGGCCTGATGTTTGGTGTATTAGACCGCTATATCGGCAAAACGATTTTCACCACCATCATGACGACGCTGTTCATGCTGGTGTCGCTCTCCGGCATCATCAAGTTTGTCGACCAACTGCGTAAAGTCGGGCAGGGCGAGTATTCGGCGCTGGGCGCCGGGCTGTACACGCTGCTCAGCGTCCCCAAAGATATTGAGATCTTCTTCCCGATGGCGGCACTGCTCGGCGCATTGCTCGGGCTGGGCCAGCTCGCCACTCGCAGTGAACTGGTGGTGATGCAGGCTTCCGGCTTTACCCGCTTGCAGATTGCGACTGCCGTGATGAAAACCGCAATCCCGCTGGTGCTGTTGACGATGGCGATTGGCGAATGGGTTTCTCCGCAGGGGGAACAGATGGCGCGTAACTACCGTTCTCAGATGATCTCCGGTGGGTCGATGATCTCTACGCAGGGCGGGCTGTGGGCAAAAGACGGCAATGACTTTATCTATATCGAACGGGTTGCGGGCGATAAAGAGCTATCTGGCGTTAACATCTACCACTTCGACGATAACAACAAACTGCTCTCTGTACGCTATGCGGCCTCCGCTGAGTTTGAAGATGACAGGAGTGTCTGGAGGCTGTCGCAGGTTGATGAATCGGATTTGAGCGATGGGAAACAGATTGGCGGTAGCCAGACGCTTAGTGGTGAATGGAAAACCAACCTGACGCCGGACAAACTGGGCGTGGTAGCGCTGGAGCCTGATGCGCTGTCGATCCGCGGGCTGCATGATTACGCTAAGTATCTGAAACAAAGCGGACAAGAGTCGAGCCGTTACCAACTGAACATGTGGAGCAAGATCTTTGCGCCGGTCTCCGTGGCGGTGATGATGCTCATGGCAGTCTCTTTCATCTTCGGCCCGCTGCGCAGCGTCTCGGCGGGGTCACGCATCGTAATTGGTATCAGTTTCGGCTTCCTCTTCTACCTGCTGAATGAGATTTTCCGCCCGCTCAGCCTGGTTTATGGCATCCCGCCGATCCTGGGCGCCATCTTACCGAGTTCGGTGTTCCTGTGCATCAGCGTGGCGCTGCTGCTGAAACGCCGATAGCACCAGCTACACCAGAGAAAGCGCCGAGTGGATGATTCCCTCGGCGTTTTTTATTGCCTGTAGCAAATGTTCCCAGCAGAGCACATCAGCACATCCTATAAGGCAAAGCGGGGATAACACGTTGCCAAAGATGATTTTTTCAGCACTTAACCGAACGCAGAGTGGATTAACGTTGCGCGTGGGCCGTCAAACGGTATAATGCACCCGTTTTCCGCATACTACTTCTGTGCCGAAGTGGCGAAATCGGTAGACGCAGTTGATTCAAAATCAACCGCCGCAAGGTGTGCCGGTTCGAGTCCGGCCTTCGGCACCATTGTATGAAAATTAAGTCACCTCAGGGTGGCTTTTTTTATGTCCGTAATCGTCCAATAACGTCCATATCTATATGTAAAATAACGACTTTAGTTTTATTTCTCTCTCTGCAATTTTGTCTGTTTTATCCACAGTGGTCTTTTTTCGTCCATTGACATCCAGAGGATTTGGGGGTCAAGATAAGGGTCAATTCACTTCGATTATGAGTTGACCCCCAAATTATGGCGCTGACCGACGTTGTTGCCCGTACCGCCAAGCCCCGCGAGAAAGCCTATAAGCTCGCGGACGCGCACGGCCTGTATCTTTTAGTGAGTCCGAACGGCTCTAAGCGCTGGTATCTCAAATATCGCTTTGAAGGTAAGGAGAGCCGGATTGCGTTCGGTGCCTATCCGCTAGTCTCGCTGGCAAAGGCCAGAGAGAAGCGTGACGAGGTGCGATTGCTGCTGTTGGAGGGCATCCACCCAACGGAAAAGCGGGAAGAAGAAAAAGAGCAGGCGCAAGAGGCGTTGAATACTTTTGCGAAGGTCGCGCAGGACTGGCACCGAAACATTAGCCAAAACCGGTGGTCAGAAACACACGCCGGACGGGTATGGCGCGATATGGAACGAAATTTACTGCCTGCTATCGGGCATCGCCATATTGCCGACCTGAAAACTAAAGACCTGCTGGAGCCGCTGAAAGTCGTCGAACAGAACGGTCATCTTGATTTGGCGTCACGGCTGCGCCAGCGTGTCACCGATATCATGCGCTATGCGGTGCAGAACGATCTGATAGAGCGCAACCCCGCGCAAGACCTCTCCGGCGCGATAGCCGCGCCAAAAGCTACCCATCGGCCAGCCCTGAAGCTGAATAAACTGCCGGATTTTCTGGCAAGGATAGAACGCCACAAAGGGCGGGCGTTAACCAGGCTGGCGTTAAAACTCACGCTGTGCGTTTTTATCCGCTCCAGTGAGCTACGTTTCGCCCGCTGGCCGGAAATCGATTTTAAACGTGCCATGTGGACGATACCGGCTGAACGTGAAGCCATTCCCGGCGTGAAGCATTCGCAGCGCGGCGCAAAGATGCGCTCTGAACATCTGGTGCCGTTATCCCGACAAGCTTTAGCGCTGCTGGAAGAGATTAAGGCCATCAGCGGCGCTCATGAACTGATTTTCCCCGGCGATCATCGACCAACCAAACCGATGAGTGAAAACACCGTTAACAACGCATTACGAACCATGGGCTATGACACTACTACAGAGATTTGCGGACACGGCTTTCGCACCATGGCCTGTAGCGCACTGGTCGAATCCGGCCAATGGTCGCGGGATGCGGTAGAACGCCAGATGAGTCATCAGGAACGCAACGGCGTTCGTGCTGCCTACATCCACAAAGCGGAGCATCTGGATGAGCGCAGGCTAATGCTGCAATGGTGGGCAGATTATCTGGATGCGAACCGGAAAGAGTATGTGGTGCCGTATGAGTTTAAAAATACTTGATTCATTAGGGGTTAGCGATGAAAAAAACGAAAAAACCAGCGGTAGCGCTCACTTCTCTGATTGAAGAGGCAGAACAGCGTCATCAGAGGGTCTTACAAGGACTTGCCGATGTTGATGCAGGGCGTGTTGTTAATCACTTTGATATGCAGATGTTTATCGCCAGACTGAAGCAAGCATAATCGATAGAAATACGGGGCGTATCCTGTATCTAAAGCCCATGCATTAAGCTCCGCGCCAGCCCCTTTTTTGGGAGGGGCTGGCGCTCATTTTTCTTATGTAGATGATTTTTCCTGCTGTTCATAATACCCAAGTATCATTTCTGCCAGATCGTCTTCTACCGTATAGAAATAGCAAGCCGGGACGTGCAGCACCGATGCTAAGCGGCAGGCCAGCTCAAAATCCGGCGTGTGAATACCGCGCTCATATTGATTCATGCGAGCGCTGGCCGTCGCTTCATCAATTCCTGCAAGAATACCTAAGCGTTCCTGTGACAGGCCAGCCTTTAAGCGTGCGGCTTTTAAACGATGAGGTAGCATGAGAATCCCGATCTCTGACTGACTTGCCGCGATTCTCATCTGTGCGTCTTGAAAATATACTAAGTAATACTTAGTATTTAGTTTGTCTGTTTACTTGAAATATCAATGGGGAAGGTGATGACACCACATAACGACTGGCATCAGGCAGATGTTATTGCGGCATTACGAAAAAAAGGGACTACATTGTCGGCACTATCACGTTCGGCAGGGCTAAGTTCCTCAACGCTCGCCAATGTGTTTTCCCGCCCGTGGCCGAAAGGAGAATGGCTTGTGGCTACGGCGTTGAATGTGCATCCTGCGGAAATTTGGCCAAGCCGTTATTTTGATGAGTCAGGGGTATTGCGAGATCGAAAGGCAAGAAGAAAAAGGGGTAAGGCAGAGTAAGCGATTAGCAGGCATCCCCCACCTTTCCCCCACTTACTCAGGGATCACGGCTTCCCCCACCTGATTTTTATCACTCTGTTAAAAATGTTTATTTATTATCAAGTTAAGTTATTCCCCCACTTCGCGCCTATATATGCGTGGGAAGTGGGGGAAAATGCCGGATAGAGAGGCTCACTATCCGTTCGCCCCCACTTTCCCCCGTTTAATCCCCCACCTTATTCCGTTGCGATAACGGCGTAATCCGTTCCCCCTCAAAGGCGATCAGGCCATCTTTTTCCAGCTTGTCCAGCCAGCGGGTGAACTTCTTGTTCACATCAAAGCCCATTGCCCGCATGTCGTCACGCACCAATGAACGGGTGCAGCCTTCGCCGTTGGCCGTGCGAGAGCGAATAGCCTGCCACAGAGCAAAATGATTTTCCGTCAGCCGTGGGATACCGGCTAAATCGGGATCGCTGGCAGCCTCATCCTCCCTGACTTCACGGCCTTCATCGTTCAGCACCAGTGAGGTGATCTGATCGCCATCATCATCCACGTACAGATCCACGGCATTCAGGTCATAGGCGCGACGCGGCGGTTCTTCCGCATCCTTCATCTTGGTGCAACTGAGGATCAACGCGCCACCTTCACCTTCACGCCTGACGTTAAATTCTACGTCCAGCGCGGCACGGAAGGCGCTGGAGCCGCGTGCTCCTTTGTCCTGATCTTTACCTGAATGATGGATAATCAGCACCGTGGCCTGTGTCGCCGCCTTAATCGCGTCACATCCCTGAATGAATGCGCCCATGTCTTTAGCCGCATTCTCATCCGAACCGCCAAAACAGCGGGCGAGCGTATCCAGAATAATCAGGCGAACCGGCATACCGGAGGCGACTTTCACATCGCGGGCGGCACGTATCACCTGCTGCACGCTCTCCGGGCTGGCCGGAAAAATCGGGCAATCGACACGATACAGCGCATCAATCGGGCTACCGCCGTTAAGCGTCTGCTCCCATGCCCGGATACGGCGGGGAACGCCGATCCCGCCTTCGCCGACGACATAAATCACCGCCCCTTGTGTCACCGGCTTGCCTGCCCACGGCTTGCCAGTGGCGATGTGGCATCCCCACGATACCGCCAGAAAAGATTTATACGAGCCGCTGGCACCGTAAGCGCTGGCAACGGAGGAACTCGGCAGATAGCCTTTAATCAGGTAGTCCTGCCGCGTATCAAAACCGTCAGAGCCTTTGCGCAGGGGTAATGCGGTGTTGAAGGCCGGTGTAGCAGAATCGGTGCGCACTAAAGGCGTATACATCGTGTCAGGCTGATAGCGTTGTTTATTGAAGGCAGATTTAGTGGCCTCAAGCCCATATTGCTGGCGGTAATCATCCCAGTCACAGAGCGTTGTGGTGGGCGGTAACGACACCCATCCGTCCACCGCGAGCGCGGCTTTTTCCGCCTGCTCTTTACCGATATTGGTTGAGCCATCGGCATGCAGGTCATGATCGCCTGCCAGAATGATAGTGGCATTGGGATACCAGCCACGCAGGGCTTGTGCAACATTCATTAGGTTATTGGCCGACACTGCCGCAACCACTGCCGCCGTGGTGATCTGGCTGATGGTCAGGCCGGTGGCGTATCCTTCAGTGATCACGATGGTGTCCGGCTCTTTCGGGTAATGCACGGCGATGAAAGCGCCTTTCAACTGTGAGCCCGGCAGCAGGCGTTTTTCTCCGTCGTTGTTGATCAACTGTGCGCCGATCAGTTCACCGGAAACGCGATGCAATTTCAGCAGCAGGCTTCCCTCATCAAACAGCACGCCGCCGATGCGCATTTTTTGCTGTGCAGTCAGGCGGGCATGGACGATAGAGAATCCTTTTGCTTTCAGGTAGGCGCTCTCGCCGTTCCTTGAATGGGTCAGCATCTGCTTGATTTTATCGGCCAGCGGCGGGCGCTCAGCAGCTTTTTCCCTGGCTGGCGCGGTTGAGGCGGGGATCGTCAGCGCGGCCACCTGTTTTGCGGCGTCTGACAGGTCGCAGTTTTTCACCCGTGCGACCAGATCAAGGCCATCGCCATGACCGCACTGATTGCAAAACCACGTTCCCCGTCCTTCTTTGTCGTCAAAGCGGAAGCGATCTTTGCCACCGCAGGCAGGACAAGCGCCATGTTTACCGCCAGAAGGCACCGGAATAGCCAGTGCGGACAGAATGGCACGCCAGCGGTGGCGCGACTGTGCGGTAATGTCTGAAACGAACTTACTCATCGTCAGCCACCTCCGCTTGCAGTGCGTCATTCAACTGGTTCAGACGTTCCCACAGGATAAAGATCAGCAGCTCTTTCGCGAGTGCGTTGTCGAGTTCAATGATGGCGTAGGCCAGCGCCCGACAGTGATCGACGAGTTCTTCTAACGTCAGGGGAGTGGGGTCATACATGATGTACCCCCGCAGAAAAAAAGAAAGATTGCGGGTAGAGAAAGGGAAGGATCGTAGCCATAAGGCAGCCTCCGTGGTAAGCAGGGTATCACTACCACCTGAGACGCCAACCTCGATGGTGGTAGCCCAGACGGGGTTGGCGTAACCGGTTACCACGTAGCCCGGCGCTCCTTGCGGAGCCCCCGCCTGAGCCACCATTGACAGGTATGCGCAGGCATCGCCTAATAAAAGACACGTAATAAATCCGTGTCTTTTAGGCAACGTGGTAAATGTCGGAACGCCAATTCCGGCTACGGATTTTGCCGCAGCATCAGCAGTATATCGTAAATTGCCCGCCAGAAAAAAATAACAATGCATCATGGTTTAACCTCCCCGCGCTGGCTGATACGTGCCGCGATCCAGTCATTCACCTCACTTTCCACCCACGCTACCGAGCGAGCGCCGATTTTGACCGTCTGAGGGAATTCCCCCTGCTTCATCAGCAGGTAAATCCATGATTTCCTGAGACCGGTTTTTTTCATCACACCCGATAAGCGAATCAACGTGATATCCGTCATGATCAATCCTCCTTCCGGGTGTAAACCCGCTCGACATAGCGCCCCCGACCATCACCGTGGCCGAGATCCATAGAGGTTAATGCTCTGGCTTCACTGCGGGAAAAGCCCTGTGACAGGTAATAACGCATGGCATCCTGCGCCCATGCGTAGCGCAGGCTGTGTGGGGAATAGTGGCCGGTCAGCCCTAAGCGGGTGGTCTGCGTGCGCCAGAAGTTCATGGCGGTTTTCAGGTCGGGTTTATCGATCAATCTGCCATTACGCGCTTCGGCCACCTTTAGCGCTTCTTTTACTGCCCGTTGAATCGCTTCGCGATCGATAATCCGGGTTTCGCGTGGCCTGCCGCCTTTCGTGCCAAATACCACGGTCAGCGTCTGTTGATGGCGCTCAAGCTGCTTTTCCCATGTCTTCAATGAACTGGCGCATTGCACCGCTTCCTGAGAACGCAGCCCCAGCAATCGGGCAAGCTGAAGTGCGCAGGCCAACCCTTTATCACGCTGTTGCGCTGCAAGCAGAACGGCCTGATAACGTTCGTCCGGAATGGCGAACTTTGTCCCGGCACGGCTTGCCCCACTCAGCCCCAGCGCGTTATTGGTCAGGCGGTCGGACGCGGCGAGCTTTTCCCGTCCTCCCTGCTTAAACACCGTGCGCAGCGCTGCCATTTCGTTGTGCAGGGTACGAAGGGTAATCTGCTGTGACAGGCGTTCGGCGACATAACTTTCGATATGTCTGGCTTTGAGATACTTAACGTCACGCACCTGAATATTCAGCGCCAGCAGGTGACGACACAGCCTGTCCATGATGCGGATACGATCATGAACCGTCTTGTAGCTCCCGCCAGCCTGTTTCGCCAGCGTGGTCATTTCACGACTTAATTTACTCATGCAACTTACCTCTCATAATTCAACTGGATGCTTTTCTCTGGCGCATGGGAAAGGGCAGAAACAATCGCAATTGACCTGCCTTGAACGATACCTGTGCGCCAGAGCGGACAGCAGTTGAGGTCTTGGGAGGTGTCGGTGACGCACTCGGTGCGACCGCCTGCGGTTGCAGGATTTCCTCTCAGGCGGTTAGGCCTGCCTCGGTATCGGTTCAATCTCCTGTAAAAAAAGCGATCAGTCCGGCACAAACGGGTGTGTCAGATTCATGACGCTGTGGGTGAGGTGCATGTCTCAGGGGCTGATGGGGGCTTCGGCTGCGGCGTCACTTTCATCCGTTGACACGGAAAAAGTGACGCCGGTGCAGACGTTGCCGGCAGTCGCGTAGCAGATGCCTGACGGCATAGCAACGCGCAGCCAGCACGTTCACACGCGCAGACGCAAATCATTGAGACGAGTAAAATCGAAGTCGCGTGATAACGCGAACTTACGAGGATAAGCGCTGTTTAAGCCGCCTATGAAGTGAAATCACCACAACGATAAACGTTGCAGCTACGGCCAGTCTCCTAAGGTATGGAAGCCGCTCTCTGGCTGGGTATAGTGAAGCCCAAAGCAATGTTGGGCTTGAAGTAAAAGTGAGCTTCATCGTCATGCTCATAGCGGCTCTGACGACATCTGCTTTCAGAAGTTAAGCAGATTTACCACGCTTTTAATCGCGCTCCCTTCTTTTCAGGTTACAGAAGGGTATCGTGTGGTCGCCCGAAGGCGTCAGTCTCAGACCACGCTCCATTCCTTATGACTTTGGCAGTGTGACCACCCGAAGGCGCTTCTCACAGGTCACTCATATCATCCCGATACTGGAAACATTGGTGGCTGTCATCGACAGCAGGGTTTCACGGTCAAAAATACGACAAAGGTTTGCAGACTTCAAGCGCTTTGACTCTGCCTGAAAAGCGAGTAATCTAGCACCAAGTGCTATAGTTAAGGTTACAGGATGTCGACCTGATGCGTGTATTCAAAACCAAATGGTTCACTAAAGCGGCTAAATCCCACGCCATCAAGGATAGTGAGTTATGTGAGGCTATTGAGGCAGTGATGCAAGGGAAAGCCGACGATCTCGGCGGCGGCGTTTATAAGAAGCGGCTGAACCAGAATCGCGATCGCGCCATCATACTGGCGAAAGGTGGACAGCACTGGTTTTACACGTTCCTGTATGCCAAGCAGGATATGGCGAATATCGATAATCGTGAACTGGCCGGATTCCGCGAGTTGGCGAAGCACTACGCAACCCTTGCCGATGAAAAGATTACGGCACTGATTAAGAGTAAAGAACTGGTGGAGATTAGTCATGACCGCAAAAAGTAAATTTAAGAGTCCTGCATTTGAGGCTATCCATAGCGCGGCTTCTGGATTATTCAGCGTCGACGCTATTCCACAGGAAACCATGCGTAACTTTGACAAAGCGTGCCTCAACAGCGTGGACGATCTTCAGCCTATTGAGATCAAAGCGTTGCGTGAAAAGCTGAAAGTTAGCCAGCCTGTTTTCGCAAGCTACCTGAACACTAGTGTTTCAACGGTGCAGAAATGGGAAAGCGGCGTAAAACGCCCTAGTGGGTTGTCGCTGAAATTGCTTACCGTGGTGCAGAAACATGGGTTGAAGGTATTGGTTTGATGTTTTTTAATTATCCTGCCATGCTGGCTTTTAAGCTATATACAGCTTTGGTAGTATCATATTGGTGTCAAAAATGAATTATACTGATCTTGCTAATTATAAACAAAATAGGGAGTTTTATGAGTAGAATAGATTATAGTTCTTGGCCACGATTGTCGTTATCTGTATCAAATTTACGACTTGACAAAGAAAATCCAAGAATTCCAAGTTACATTACAATTAGAACAACAAAAGATATACTAAATTATTTATTCCAAAATGAACGAATTGAAAGGCTTGCACATAAAATTGTAGAAAAGGGGTTTATATCACACGATCCTATATATGTAGTTAAAGAGGGTGAAAACTACGTAGTGGTAGAAGGAAACCGCCGAGTATCTGCGCTGAAATGTTTGATTGATCCAGAATTAGTTCCTTCACCAGCTAAACGACGAAAAATCGAATTATATAAAAATCGTCTAGGCTCCGATTTGATAGAAAAAATAGATGTATTTGTTGCTCCATCAAGAAGAGCCGTTGAAAATGTTCTTTTTGAATTACATGCAGAAGGAAAGCTTCAGTGGAGTAGACAGCAAAAAAATAAATTTATTGCTAGTATTGGTATTGACAGTGGTGAGTCAATTCAGGATATTGCAGAAAGATTTAATGTTAAAGTTATAGAAATACAAGATTCGGTCCAAGAGTACCTTTTAGAGAGATATTTTACAGAGCTAGAGTTACCTACTGATATTGAAGATAAAGCGTTAATGTCAAAATTTAATATTAGTACTATATCTAGGTTGGTTAATTCAAAAATATTTAAAGAAAAAACAGGTTTTAGAATCGAAGAAAATAGATTAAGAACAGATACTTCTAAATCGTATTTCAACGCATTGCTGAGACAGTTTGTAATTGATATTGTTACAAAGAAAATTGATTCTCGTAAGTTAAATACAAGTAAGCAAATAGATTCTTATATTGAAAGCGAGATGGAGAAGATACCTGTAGGAATACATGATGGAAGTGTGGATTTTACTCCAGATAATAGTAATACGAAGGTCTCATCGGATGATGTTGAGATTAGTAAACCTCGAAGAAAACCTAAGGAAACCTTAATTCCCAAGGGAGTGAATTATATTACTGGAAGCGATAAGTTAGATATATTGATTCAAGAAGCACAAGGCATGCTTATTGATACGTATAAAAATTCGGCTGCTTTATTGTTACGTTCAATTGTTGAAATATCAGTAGTAAGAATTTTTGAAATTCATGGGAAAAAAGATCAGTGTCTGAACGGTAATGGAAGAGTTAAAAATCTTTCTGATAACATTAATGCTCTCGTGAAGAGAGATGTATGGTTTACTAATAAGGCTTATCTGGCCGACTTAACAAGATTTATATCTAAAGATAGTGCTAACTGGAATTCTTTAGACTCATTGAATCGTTATGCGCATGGTGAATATACCCTACCAGATAGGGATATGCTAAAATCAGTTTGGTTAATTGCAAAACCATTAGTTACAATTTGTGTTGAACATCAATCTAAGCCAAAGAATATATAAATAGTGGTTTTTATTACGAATAATATTGTATAATACAAAAAGTACATGTTATTTTTAGGTGAGCTATGCCAGTAACTTATTCCCCTCTTCGCTACCCTGGAGGTAAAACAGCCATCTATCCGATGGTTTCAAATATAATCCAGAATAATTCACTAAATAAATGTAAATATGCCGAGCCATATGCTGGCGGTGGTGGGCTTGCGCTAGCTCTTCTTTTTGGTGGGTTTGCTGAAGAGATTCATTTGAATGATCTAGATCGTTCAATTTGGGCTATCTGGCATTCTATTCTTAATGATACAGAAGCGTTTATAGATAGAATAGAAAATACCGAGATAACTATTGATGAATGGTATAAACAAAGAAATATTCAAAATAATAAGAATAGCGCTAATGTACTAGATTTAGGATTCTCATCATTTTTCCTCAATAGGACGAATAGATCTGGAATTATTTTAAAAGCTGGTGTAATTGGCGGGCTAAAACAAGAAGGTGATTACAAGCTGAACTGTAGATTTAATAAAGATGATTTAATAAAAAAAATAGTAAAAATAAAAAAACATAAAGATTCTATAAAAATTTATAATGAGGATGCAGTAGATTTTATAAAAAAAATAGATGATCGCAGCGGAAATGATTTTTTCATGTATATAGATCCTCCATATTTTGAGAAGGGGGCTAGTTTATATACGAATTTTTACAATGAAAATGATCATGCCGCTTTATCTAAAGTTATCTCATCTATTAGAGTTCCTTGGATATTAACTTATGATAATGCATTAAAAATAAAAGAAATTTATAAAATAAATAATATGTATGAATTCTATTTGAATTATAGTGCCGCAAAGAAGCGTATCGGTACTGAGTTGTTAATTGTTTGCAATGATATCAATATCCCTGAGAACCTCATAGGTGATAAAATTATCAAGTTATCTTAGTGATTTTTTAATTATAGCTAAATGGTTTTTATTTTATAGACAATATTAAATAATTAAATGGCAGTGTTATTCAAGTATTTTATGTGGAAAAATAGCTCATTTATTATTTCTATCATTAGTATGGTTTTAAAACCCTTATTGTATAAAAGGGGTCAATATGGTGGTCATTAAATCCATTTGTTTATTTTAAGTGGCTATTAATCAATGTATTAAATTTAGTTGCGAGTCCGGCCTTCGACCATCGTATGAAAATCAAGTCACCTCAGGGTGGCTTTTTTTATGTCAAAAATTCAGACAGCTATACCTTCTTCCTTAGCCTCTTTTCCCTTAACCCCCCTAAACTATCCAGCCTTTCTTAACCACAAAGAAGCACAATCACCATGTAAAGAGCGTGTACCGAAAGGCGGATTGTATTTATGCTGAAACCAGATTTCGTCTACGCGTTATTCATACAAGTCATGCATTTTTAATAAACAGAAACCGAGGAGGATCTAGTGGAATTAATCGTGACGCACGACATTACCGATAACGATCGGGAAGCACTTTTTGCGGGCCTGCGAAGTTACAATCATCGGTTTATTAATCCAGCCTCTTTTGGGCAATTGGGTATTTTTCACCGCAATAGCGTCGGAGTGATGACGGGCGGGCTGATCGCTACACGTAAAGGCTTATGGTTGTGTATTGATTATTTGTGGGTGAGTGAAGAATCCAGAGGTCTGAAACTCGGCAGCGCGTTGGTGAAGGAAGCGGAACAGGAGGCGATGCGTCTTGGGTGTCGTCATGCGCTTGTGGATACCTTTATTTTTCAGGCACTTCCTTTCTATGAAAAGCAAGGTTATCAACTGCACATGTCTTTACCCGATTTTCCTGAAGAAGGCATGTTTAGGCACTATCTCATAAAGCAAAATATACAGTCTGCATGATAGTTATCCGCCCATTGACCAATGACAAAGTTGCGCTGGCATCACCTTCTTTATAATCAGGCCCGTTTCTCTTCTCACTGGTGTCAACGCATGGCTTATCAACTTAACCTTAACTGGCCCGAATTCTTAGAAAAATACTGGCAAAAACAACCTGTTGTATTGAAGAACGCTTTCCCGAATTTTGTTGACCCAATTACGCCGGATGAGCTGGCGGGTCTGGCGATGGAGGCGGAAGTCGACAGCCGTCTGGTCAGCCATAAAAATGGCCAGTGGCAAGCTAGCAATGGGCCGTTTGAGCATTTTGATAATCTGGGTGAAACCGGTTGGTCGCTGCTGGCTCAGGCGGTGAATCACTGGCATGCGCCGTCTGCTGAACTCGTGCGTCCGTTCCGTGTGTTGCCGGACTGGCGTTTGGACGATCTGATGATCTCCTTTTCCGTTCCGGGCGGCGGCGTTGGCCCGCATATCGATCAGTACGATGTCTTTATCATTCAGGGAATGGGTAGCCGCCGCTGGCGCGTGGGTGACAAGTTGCCGATGCGCCAGTTCTGCCCGCACCCTGCGTTGCTGCATGTCGATCCTTTCCCGCCGATTATTGATGAAGATCTTGAACCGGGTGACATTCTCTATATTCCGCCAGGTTTCCCGCACGACGGCTTTA
Organism: Pectobacterium aroidearum; assembly: GCF_041228105.1. Taxonomy (NCBI): domain Bacteria; kingdom Pseudomonadati; phylum Pseudomonadota; class Gammaproteobacteria; order Enterobacterales; family Pectobacteriaceae; genus Pectobacterium; species Pectobacterium aroidearum. The sequence goes on along the minus strand of NZ_CP166097.1, from coordinate 4,666,680 downwards.
CTCACGAAACCGCACTCAACTACTCCGTGGGGTTCCGTGGGCCAAACGGCAGAGACTTAATCAGCAGCTTCGCTGACTACGTGCTGGAGAACGATCTCGGTGGTGAGCATTATAGCGACCCGGATTTGACCTGTCGGGAGCATCCGGGGCGGGTTGAAGACTATGAGTTTGACCGCCTGCGCGAGATGATGATCGAGGTGATCAATCAGCCGGAAGCGCTGAAACAGTGGTTCGGTCGCTTTGTGACGACGCCGCGCCATGAGCTGGATATCGCTCCAGCGGAGCCACCTTACGAGCAGGAGGAGATTGTGGGGGCGCTGATGGACGGTGACGTGTTGACGCGTCTGAGCGGGCTGCGGGTGCTGGAAGTGGGTGGTAGCTACTTCATTAACAGTGAACGGCTGGATACGGTCGAACCGAAAGCGGCTGATGCGTTATGTCGCTATACCGTTCTCGGTAAAAAAGAGCTGGGTGACGCGCTGGAAAATCCGGCGTTTGTGGCTGAGTTAACCGGGCTGGTTAATCAGGGATACTGGTTCTTCGACGAATAATATTCTTCCCACTGGCGGCTTCTGAGTGCATCGTTGCAGGGTTGGCTTGGAGCCGTGTCTTAGCTTATGAATGGTTTGCTATTGCTAGCAATTAGTTATTGATTGAATTAATTGGCAATGAGTAAGTGGGCTATCTTTTAGGGTGATGTGAAATCAACCCACCCTGGAGAGATGTCATGTTCCATTCACCTCAGATACAGCGAAGCGTATTGACGTTATTTTTTGTGATATCGGTCGGTATGTTGCCTCTGCGTTCTTCTGCAGAGGCGGACACGCCCGGTTCTTTGATTGAAAAAACGACGCTGGATGCGAAAAATGGCCTACAGGAAGCGGCAGAACAGTATCTGATTCGATACCGTTCGTTGAGCGGCGTGGATGGTAAAAGCCCACGGGAAGACACCGGTGCTGTGTTTATCCCGAAAGGCGAAGCGCCAAAAGGGGGTTGGCCCGTCGTCGTGTGGGCACATGGGACGGTCGGTGTGCAGACAAGCTGTGCGCCTTCTCTTAATCCACGTTCCGCGCGTGATGCACAGTATCTGAATACGTGGCTGTCGCTGGGGTTTGCCGTCGTGGCCCCGGACTATGCGGGGCTCGGATCCCCAGGGTTGCATCACTATCTCAATGCGCGAGGGGAAGCGTGGAGCGTGCTGGACGGTGTGAAAGCCGCACTTGGCGCATTCCCACTACGCAATCAGTTGACCATTGTGGGGCAGTCGCAGGGGGCTCATGCGGCCTTTGCAAGCGTGGGGTATCAGCCTGACTATGCGCCGGATCTGCATATTGTCTCAACCGTGTTGACCGGCGTCCCTTATTTTGATGATAAGACCTCTGCGGCGGCACTTTTCGCCGGCGGTGGCGGGGTGAAAGAGGGCGGCGATCCCAAAATACCCTATGCGATGTACATCTATCTGTCAGCCGCTGATACAGAAAAAGGGCTGAATGTTGATGATTATTTCACGCCGAAAGCCGCTGCTGATGTGTCCGCCGCGCGTGAAATGTGTATCGATGCGTTAACGAAAAAAGTGATGGATGATGGCCTGAATGCAGGCAATAGCCTGAAGCCTGCAACACAGGGATTACTGGAAAGCCAGACGGCAAGTCTGCGCTATAACACCCTGAAAATCGCCCATCCGGTATTTATTGGCACTGGGACGCAGGATATTGACGTACCGGCCATCATGCAGCGCGCATTCGCGCGTGATGTCGCTAAAGCCGGAACGTCCGTTGATGTGCATGAATATAAGGGGATGAATCATGATGAAACCGTTAACGTTTCACTGCGTGACTCGGTTCCTTTTGTACTGAAAAATCTGCACGCTGACGCGAAAAAACACTAAGCGACACTTTTACATCAACGTCCCGGTGAGCCTGCCGGGACGTCATGCTTCCCGTTATCAGTTATTTTTTCTGTTTCTCAATAACGTGCCAGCCATCGACGTGCGGCCTGATTCTCCCGGCGGTATTGCCGTTGCCGATATCCTAACATGCCCCACGCCAGCAGGCCGTACAGCGCGGCCAGCATCCAGAGATGCCACCAGAATGCGCCGATCTGAGAAAAATCGGCACCCATCTGGTTAAGGCGCAATATTCCCTGAATCGTGAAGACGGCAGGTACCCACTGTGCCAGCCAGTTCAGAGGCGCGGGGATCATTTCCACGGGCCAGATGAAGCCAGAAAGAAAGACAATCGGAATGGAAGAGAGCAGCACCGCCTGACTGGGGAGATCTTTGCGCGTAAAGGCCGCCCCCAGCACCACACCGAGCCATAGCGTTGAGAGCAAAAAGGGCAGCGCAAACAGCAGTAGTTGGCTCATGCTGGCTTCACGTGCGATGCCATAGGCGTCAAGACAAAAGCCGAGCATGTAGAGCAGCGAGAGCAAATAGGCACCGCCCACAACCAGTGTCCGTGCCAGCAGCAAACGCCACGGTGTGGCATATTGCCAGTAGCGCACCTCGCCAGATCGTGTGCGCTGATTTTGTCCGGCACCGAGCAGGCCGCATCCCATCAGCAAAATCTGGTGCAGTATTAACATGAAAACGCCGGGAACCACGTAATCGACATAGCCCATGGTGGGGTTAAATACCGGCACGGCATTCAGCGAGGTTGCCTGCCACTGTGAGCTTGCTGCAGGTATGCCTTCCCCCTGAGCCAGCAGCCGTGCGACTTTAACCTGCGCGCCTACGGTACCACCGACCGTCGCCAGAGACTGTGCGATCGCGCCGTAGATCAGGAAGTAGCTGGCATCGGCTGAATAGCTTACCGTGACGCTTTTTCCCTGCATGATATCGCGGTAGAAGTGGCGCGGAATGTAGAGAATTCCTTTCGCTTCGCCGTGCAGCAGCAGCGTTTTGGCTTCATCCAGCGTGTTGCGCTGCGCCACCAGCCGTACCTCCGGCGTGGAATCGGCCATAAATGCCAGGCGGCGTGAGAGCTGAGTGCCATCTTCATCAACCAGCACCACCGGCAATTCGCGTGGCGTCTGGGCGAGGTAAGGCCGCGGATAGAGAAAGGAATAGAGCAGAATCCCGCCGAACAGAGTGAGCAAGATTGTCGGATCGCGCAGTAAGCTGCGTAGCTCAAATCGGATGAGGGTGGCGAGGGTCAGCATGTTACCTCCTTGCCACGGGGTCGGTAGCGCCAGAAAGTGAGCGGTAGCAGCAGCCAGAATAGGGCGAGCGCTGCCAATGCGGGTGCGATCTGAGTGAGTCCTGCGCCGTAGCTGGTGATGGCAATCGCGATATCGCCATAGTGAGCGACGGGCAACAACTGCCGCCAGAATGTGGCGAACGTCTCCATCGCTGCTGCCGGAAAGGTGATGCCCATAAACGCCAGTCCGGGAGCCATTAACGCCCCGACAATCGAAACGGCGCGTGCTGGATCGCGAATCAGCGCATAGAAAGCCATACCCAGTGCGACGCAGGCGCCGGCGGTCACGCCGATCGAGACAACGAGCAGCAGCGCTGAGCCGTTGAGTGGGTAATCGAGCAGGCTATACAACCCATAGCTCCATAAGCCACCCCATGCCCAGCCTATCAGCCAGTGCGTCAGGAATTTAGTACCGATGACTGCGCGGTTCTCCGGCATCCAGTGTGCTCCGTGCCGATCCTCCCGTGCCAGCGTATTCAGGCCGTATAGCGCGAGCAGAATCGACCAGATTGAGGGAATAATCGCGTTCAACAAAAACTGGGCGTAGTTGGAGTTTTGGTTAAACAGCGCGGTAATTTGTCCGCCAATCGGTACTGCCAGCCCTTTGGCTTCAGGAACGGCTGCTCCCTGAGCCAGCGCCTGTACCACGGCGATCTGCCCGTTGAATGTTCCCGCTACCAGCGCCAGCGAGCTGTTGATGACTTTCGCAACCAAAACGAATTGCCCGTTATTCCAGGCGGTGATGGTCGGTGATGTTCCCTGCCGGATATCACGCTCAAAGTGGCGTGGGATGACCACCAGCGCATAGATCTCGCCACCGCGCAATGAGGCCGAGCCTTCCGCTACTGCCGGGAACTGGTGGTTCAGGTTGAAAGAGGGGGAAGCATGCAGCTCTCTGGCAAACTGGCGCGACATCGTGCTGTTATCCAGATCAACCAGGCCGATGGGGAGTTCGCGGACAATGGCGCCGGATAGCGTCCACCAGGTAATTAGCATCGTGACGAGCGGCAACCAGAGCGCTAAAGCCATCCCCCATCGGTCATGCCACAGCGCTCTCCATTCGCGCATCATCACATTTCTACCAGTGCGCTCATGCCGACGCGCAGCCCGTTAATCGGTTGAATCGGGCGCGCCTCCACTTCGAACGTGCGCATATCAAATCCCTGTCGGGTATCCGTTGCCCGCCACGTGGCGAAATCCCCCATGACGGAAACGTAAGACACCTTAAACCGGAATGTCTGGTTGTTCAGCGCCGGGATACGCGCTTCAAACTCGGTGCCCATCGCAAAGCGCTCAAGGAGATCCTCACGTACCGCCAGTTGGATCCAGATGTCGCTCATGTCTAGCAGCGTGACCACAGGGAAGCCCTGTGGCGCAATTTCACCGCTGCGCAGCAGCACATTGCTGACTTCGCCGGTGTGTGGGCTAACGACGCGCGCCTCTGCCAGATAGGCTTCCACCTCGGCGACGGAGCCAGCGGCCATACGGGCTTTTTCTTCTGCGGCGACCTGAGTTTCTTTCCGCGTGCCTTCCAGTGCCATTTGATATTCCTGCCACGCCATCCCCTCGGTATAGCGTGCGGCATCCCAGGAGGCTTTGGCTTCATCTCGCTTTTGCAGCGGCAGCACGCCTTCCTGATAGAGATTCTGCACGCGCAGATAGGTCTTATGGCTTAGCTCGGAACCGGCTTTGGCTTTTTGCCACTGATCTTTAGCGGCGGCGATCTGCTGCTCACGTGCGCCTTTTTTGGCTTCCAGCGCCACCGCGCCTGCTGCGGCTTCACCGGCTTTTGCCTGCTCCAGCTTCGCATCCAACTCCGGCGTCAGGAGCGTAAAGACGAGATCGCCCACGTCAAGCTGCTGGCCTTTTTGTACCGGCACTTCTGCAATTCGGCCAGCCACTTTTGACGACACCGAATACTGCTGTGCTTCGATTTGCCCCTGTAAGCGAATCGGTTCGGGCTGATAGGCGAGCCAGAAGCGATACGCTATCCAGACAACCACAATCAGCAGGACGGCCTGAAGAAGCCATTTGCGTGTTGAACGTGAAGAGGGCTGGTGGGGTTGGGTCATGGCGTCACCTGTATGGCGTATTGGGTCTGGTAGTCAGAGAAGCGGTTTATCTGGCCGGAAATGGCCATTAATCTGGCGATGGAAACCACGTAACGATAGGCTGCGGAGGCACGCTGTGTTTTGGCTCCGGCCAGCTGGTTTAGCGCATCCACGACGTCCAGTGAGGTCGACATGCCCTGCGTAAACGCCTTGTTGCGTAACCGGACGTTCTCTTCGGCCAGTTTTTCTGTCGAAGACAGAGAGTTGAACTCTTCCAGCGCCTGTCGGGCTTCTCGCCACGTGCTTTCGACCACTATTTCAAGATTTTGCCGCATATCGGCTTCCAGATGGTTAACCTGCATTTCTGCACTTTTCGCGGCGGCGATATTATCGGAACGGCCTTCGCGACTGATGAGTGGGACGGAAACGCCGACGCCCACCATCCAGTCTGGTGTGGTTCTGGCGGCCAGCGTGTCCTGCTCATAGAGCTGGTAATTGCCAAACAGGAACACGTCGGGGGCGTATTTGGCGCGTTCAATACGGATAAGATCCTTGGCCTGATCGCGCTTGGCAGAGAGTACCTTTAAGCCGGGATGCGTGTTGAGCGTTTGTTTCACTAGCGCAGGCAGTTCGGGGAGCGTTTTATTGACGAACAGTGAAGAGGAGGGGGTTGCACCTTCTGTCTTGATGAGCTTGGCGAAGACCATTTCGGTGGTCTCCATATTTCGCTGCGCCTTTTGTGTTTCGATACGCGCCATGTCATAAGCGGATTGCGCGGACAGCACCTCGACTCTGGCGATCTGCCCCTGTGTTTCCAGCTTGCGGGCGTGGTCATAGTGTTGCGCCATGCCTTTCTCGATATCCTGACGCGTTTTCATCACCTGATGCGCCATCACCACGCCATAGTAAGTCTGTGCCAGTGCCTCAAACTGCGCCAGCGTGCGCACGATCAGCATCTGCTCTGCCTCATTGACCTGCGCGGCACGGATCGACTGTGCCGCATCAATCCGGCCTCCGGTGAATAACGGCCAGACGACCTGAACGGAGCTGGTGACCACATTTTGTTCTGTGAAGCGGGTGACGAAGGGATTGCCGCTGATATTAATCAGCTGATTGAGCGCGGCAAAGATGTCCCGATGATTCGACAACGGGTTTAAGTCGCGCGCATCCAGTTCGACAGGCTTATCAAGGCGCGTATAGCTTGCGCCCACATTGACCTGCGGCCAATAGAGGCCTTTGGCGGATTCTTTCAGGGACTGTGCACGATCGACCCCTGCGTGTTCGGCGGCAATGCTGTCATCGCTTTGCAGCAGGCGAACCCAGGCCTGATTAAACGACAGGGTTTGCCCAAACGCCGTGGGCGACCAGCACTGTAACAGCAGCAGCGCGACAGGGAAATAAGTCAGAAGCCGGATTTTTTTTTGTGTTATTCGAGGCATGGCTGGTGAAATCATCCTTTTACCCAAATAGCGCCAAATTGATAAAAATAAGCCCGCTGAAAAAGCACAAGGCTTGTCCGTGTGCAGATGGTGATATGGCTGTAAAAACGCGCCTGGCGGCAGGTAAACAAACCGCGTATGGCGTCTGATGTGTTCCGTATTATTTTTCGGGGATGATTTAGTGTTGGTCTAAATTCCCAATTATTCAAATAATAGAAGGGGTTAAATTGGAGAATTTATTGAGGTGGAAATAAAACCTGTGGAACCACATTTATTACACAGATAACAATGATTATTTGTTGGTAAATAATTAGCCAGAAAAGGCCCGGAATGTCTTCCGGGCCCGCGTGACAGAAAACGAAAATTAAACGGCTTCGTTTTCGTCGGTGTAGCGTTTGGCTTTGTAGGCCGGGTGCATCAGGTTCTGGATGGAGAAAATGTCGTCCAGCTGTTCTTCGGTCAGCAGACCACGCTCCAGCACCACCTCGCGTACGCTCTTACCGGTTTCGGCACAGATTTTCCCAACGATATCACCGTTGTGGTGGCCGATGAAGGGGTTCAGGTAGGTCACGATACCGATAGAGTTGAAGACGTAAGCTTCACACACGTCTTTGTTAGCAGTGATGCCGTCAACGCATTTTTCCAGCAGGTTGTAGCAGGCGCTGGACAGGATCTGGATGGATTCGAACATCGCTTGTCCGATAACCGGCTCCATCACGTTCAACTGCAACTGACCCGCCTCTGCCGCCATGGTGACGCAGGTATCGTTGCCGATGACTTTGAAGCACACCTGATTGACGACTTCTGGTACAACAGGGTTAACTTTGGCTGGCATGATGGACGAGCCGGCCTGCAATTCTGGCAGGTTGATTTCGTTCAGGCCAGTGCGCGGGCCAGAAGACAGCAGGCGCAGGTCGTTACAGATTTTCGACAGTTTTACCGCGACGCGTTTCAGGGCGCTGTGCATCATCACGTAAGCGCCGCAGTCGGATGTCGCCTCGATCAGGTCTTCAGCGGGTACGCAAGGCAGGCCGCTGACTTTTGCCAGATGTTGAACGGCCAGCTTCTGGTACTCATCCGGCGTGTTCAGTCGTGTACCGATGGCGGTTGCGCCCAGGTTCACTTCCAGCAGCAGCTCAGCGGTGCGCAGCAGGTTGCGGTTTTCTTCTTTCAGCAGCACGTTGAACGCGTGGAATTCCTGACCGAGAGTCATCGGTACGGCGTCCTGCAGCTGGGTGCGGCCCATTTTCAGGATGTTTTCGAACTCTTTCGCTTTGCGCTCAAAGCCATCGCTCAGTTGGGTAATCGCTTCAACCAGTTTCAGGATAGAGGTGTATACCGCGATGCGGAAGCCGGTTGGGTAAGCATCGTTGGTGGACTGGCATTTGTTCAAATGGTCGTTCGGGTTCAGGTATTGGTATTCACCTTTCTGGTGACCCATCAATTCCAAACCGATATTCGCCAGCACTTCGTTGGTGTTCATGTTAACAGATGTACCGGCGCCGCCCTGATAGACATCGACAGGGAATTGGTCCAGGCATTTACCGTTATTCAGCACTTCATCACAGGCTTGCAGAATGGTGTCGGCAATTTTACGTGGGATGGTTTGCAGTTCTTTATTCGCCAGTGCGGCGGCTTTTTTTACCATCACCATGGCGCGGACAAATTCTGGAATATCGCTGATGGTACTATTGCTGATATAAAAGTTCTCAATCGCACGCAGCGTATGGATACCATAATAGGCATCAGCAGGGACTTCACGGGTACCTAACAGGTCTTCTTCAATACGGATATTCGTTGACATGGATCTTCTTCCTTTTTTCTTGTTCGATGTACATAGCATCGTTTTCAATATTAAGAGTCTGATTTTTTTAGGGTTTGTTTTTCCTGATTTTTGGTTTTCAGGTAACACGAACCCATCACGATTTGTATAAAATCATGACTAAAAAGCGTTCTCGGGGAGACGAACATTGAATTAGCATCGTTAAATGGCTAGTGGTGGATATGTTCCTCCATTCTTCTGTCTCCCATCATGAATAGGTTATTCCGTATTATCCGGGTTGATCTCAACCAGCTTTTCTATTCCGCGGTTCAGCGTTTTCAATTTCGGAATAAAGACGGTTTTAATAATATCGTGTGTGACATCACATGCTTCTTCAAAGAACGCGCTGTATTCATCACGGTGCCCGACAATATACAGCGAGCGTTTGATATTCAGCTGTTCCGGCATATGCGTCAGCACTTCTCTGGAGTGCGCGACGGATTGCAGGAAACTGAGCGGGGTCGTTACCGCCCAACCGATACCTGCCGCCACCATCGACGTTAAGGTATCCGCATTATCAAATTCGAGCATGTTCGGTACGCGGACATCAATGCGGCGTAGGTAGCGCTCGATCTGCATCCCAATCTGCGAGTTCCGGTTAAAGCGCACCAGCGGCAGTGCGGCGGAAAGCTCGCGGATATCCTCAACCGTTTTGATGCGTTTGCGGTAATCCGGTGGCGTGATAATGAAATAGCCTTCGGAAAACAGCTGATGACGCACCACGCTATCGCTGTCGATCAGCGGGTCGCTGGTGACGATCAAATCCAGCTCGCGTCGCATTAACGCTTCACCCTGCTGCGGGCTGAGCCCGGTACGAATCAGCAACTGCGATGAGCTCTTCATCAAACTCTTGGTAAACACCGAACCGCAGGTGATGGCAAACGAATCCACTAGGCCGATACGCAAGTCAGGTTTAATCCCTTTTCCCGCTTCCAGCACCTGCGCCTTCAGGTTCGCAATCTCCTCCGTCAGGATTTCTCCCCGGTTTTTCAACGCAATGCCGTAGGGCGTCAGGACAAAGGGGCGACGAGCCCGGTTAACCAATTTGACGCCGAAATCTTCTTCCAATAAGCGGATCGTCTGCGAAATGGCAGAGGGCGTTAGGCCTAGCCGCGCGGCGGCTGCCGTCATGCTTCCTGCTTCCGCCATCGTCACGAAAACATAGACGGCGTACATATCGATCGATTTATTGGCGGACACTGTGCGTTTAACCATGTGAGTTTGCCTACGCTGCAAGGTGAATGTCGTCGAAATATGAAGCGTTAGTCTATCTCATCTCGCTGACTACGACCTCGCTAACTGTTGTCAGAATAGTCGGCTAACTTCAGAAAAAATACAGGTTGCATCACTGATTAATTTTTTCTTATTTCTAGCTTTAGCGGATCTGAAGATAAAATGAATGACACGGTGTGGCTGCTAGAGCACCGATTTTATTCCCTTGGCGGATTTTTGGCTCTTCCCTTAGGTGACAGCTTCTTAGTCATATTTTTTATGCAAACTGAGAGATGGTTTCGTGCGCCATAACATCGATATTTTATGCTATCTCGTAGCACGCGCCCGACTCGGGACGGCTCAAACGCCGCTCGCCCCGAGACCCCAGGCTTTTGGCGGAAATTATGCCGCTTTGCGGTGCCATCGGTGTTCATGAGCACTAGTCGAGCCGCCAGTGACGCGTTCCCTACGCGGCACTGGCTTTCGCGGCATCCATGCCGCTCACTCGGTGCTCATGCCCACCGCTGCATAATTTTTTACGCCGGATAACGGCAAAACTCGTGATGAATCCCTGTATCTGTGTATAAGAAACAATATACAGGGATATAACGTATTGTTTTTACTGCGTAGTGAGACGCGAATCACCCACTAGTGTTGCTGTACGAACGTGGCGTTCCGCCTGTTCACACATTTCCAGCAGTGCCGGAATCAAGTGCGCGGTGGCGTTGAGGCAGGCGCCTAGCTGGCTGAGGCTTTCTTGCGGTAGTTCCACGTCGTTTTGTAGCGTGTCGCCGAGGTAATGCAGGCCGTGGCATAAGCCTTCGACCGATTCTGCGGCAATCGCGCCGAGGTCGCAGAGCTGAACGTCATCTAACTGCGCGAAAGGCAGGCTGGCGATCAGGTCGCGGAAAATGGTAATGGTGCTGTCAGCGGATGTGGCGTGAGTGTCCGTCATGTTTGAATCTTCCATTGCTAGATAATTATTTCATCACGCCTTCAGGTTCCAAACTAAAGGTGTGACCCAGACAGGGTTGGAACACCGGATCTAGCGACCGGCCAACCTTGCGGTTGCCCTGCCTGAGCCACGGATTAGAGTGTGCACGTAGCCCCTGAAAAAACAAAGCGTTTTCAGTTCTAGATAGTCGGGGTTCCACGCCCGGCTACGGATTTTGCCGCAGCACAGAGACTCTATTCCAACGGCGGAAAACGTGAAATAGGGTGGATGGATTTACAGTGGAATTACAGTGCGTTTTGGAATGGAGTTCGCAGAAATGGCTGAAAGCCCGCAACTGGTGGATCGTGGTACGCTGGAGTCATCGTGTTGATAGCGTAATAACCGCATTCAGTGTAAAGGTGTTGGTAATCTTACAAAATTTCTCGCATTCCATAAGGTCTCTTATGCTTAAAGGTCTTAATCATCTGACGTTCGCGGTAACCGATCTGGCGGCAAGTCTGGATTTTTATCAAAATCTTTTGCAGATGACGCTACACGCACGCTGGGAAAGTGGAGCTTATCTGACGTGTGGCGATCTGTGGTTGTGCCTTTCATTGGATCCAGTTCGCCAGTGTTTGTCGAAAGAAGACAGTGACTATACGCACTATGCGTTTAGCATCGCACAGGCTGATTTCTTACCGTTCTGCACTCGGCTTATGGCGGAAAATATTCCCGTATGGAAGACGAACCGCAGCGAAGGCGATTCGTTTTATTTTCTGGATCCTGATGGCCACAAGCTGGAAGTTCACGTTGGAGATCTCCAACAGCGGCTAGCTGCGTGTCGGAAAAATCCCTACCAAGGCATGGTATTTGAGTTGCCATAACGTGTTTTTATCCTTCCCCCCGCTTCAACCCCTCCCAGCTCAGCCCAAAACGTGCCAGATACTTACGCAGTCGGTCAGCGTCGTTGGGCTTCTGTTTTTGCTGGCGTGAAACGGCAAATAGCTGGCGACCAGCTTCTGAGAGCGAATTGGCGGTACGACAGACGTCGAGCACGGTTTCAAGCTGGCGCTGTTCAAACAGATCGATGTTGGAGAGTTCTGGCGGTAGCGCGGTTGCTGGCGCATCACTTCGCCAGCTTGCTCGCAGGCGGGCAACTTCTTCCTCTACCAGTGCAACGGTGATGCGGCCTTGTTCCGCCAGCGTTGCCATGCGGGCGATGGAGGAGCCGAGTTCGCGGAAGTTACCACGCCATGCGGCCTGCGATGAGCAGGCAAAGGTGAGGTAGCGTTGCCGTGCGTCTTTATCGAAGCGAATCTGCGTTTGGTGATCGCGTGTGAAGCGCTGGAGTTCGTAGTCAATATTCGGTTCGATGTCTTCCCGCCGTTCCGCCAAGCCCGGCAGGGGAAAGGTCCACATATTGATACGGACGTAGAGATCTTCACGAAATTTACCCTGTGCAATCCACTCGTGCAGGTTGCGGTGCGTACCCGCAATTAACTGAAAATCACTGCTGACTTCTTTATCCGAGCCAAACGGTAAAAAGCGTTTTTCTTCAATAGCCTTGAGTAGCATCGCCTGTTCATCCAGCCCCAGTTCTGCGATTTCATCTAAAAACAGCATCCCGCCGTCCGCTTCACGTAAGAGCCCCGTTCTTGCTTGTAATGCGCCGGTAAATGCGCCTTTCACATGACCGAATAATGTCGACATCGCGTTGTCGCCGCGCAGCGTGGCACAGTTAACCGCAACAAACCGACCACTGACCAGATGGCGAGATTGACGTAACTGATAGATGCGTTGGGCCAGAAAGGATTTCCCCGCACCGGTCGGGCCGGTCAGGAGCATCGGCGCGGTAGAACGCAGCGCGACACGTTCAATCTGGTCGATCAGCGCGTTGAACGTGCTGTTGCGCGTTTCTATACCCGATTTCAGGAACGAGACGGAGCGCTCTTGCTCGTGCTGAAAGCGGCTGGTGAGGGTTGCGTAGCGGCTGAGATCCAGATCGATAACGGCATAGATGCCCTGCGGTGCGGGGCGATCCGCTTTCTCTCCCGGTGCGGTTTGCAGCAGCTTGGCGGGTAGGTAGCGGGCTTCGGTCAGCAGGAACCAGCAAATCTGCACGACGTGAGTACCCGTGGTGATGTGAACGAAATACTCTTCGTTCTCAGTATCGAACGGGTAGCGGCTCGCAAAGTCCAGAAAGGCGCTGTAGACCTCTTCCAGATTCCACGGATCGCGTAACTCAACGGTCTGAAGCGTGACCTGCGTAGCGGGTGACACCACGGCGATATCCTCTGCCACCTGCTGTGCCATCCCCTCGTTGCGTGACTGATGCAGCAGCTCCAGTCGATCGACCGGAAAATCCGGCTGCTGGCAGAGGCCGACGGTAGGCCGCCATTTTGTCCAGCGATTCTCCCGTTTACCTCGTTTGTCCAACGTGGTGCCCAGCACACCAATGACGACGCGACGCTTCATGCTATACCTTGTTATAAATTATTATCCTATAGGATAAATTTACCTGTTCTTTTGTTTCGTTGCTAGTTTGCGTGTTTTGTTTTTTATCTATTAACTATCAATTGGTTATATTTTTATTTTGTCTATTTCAGAAAATTGGCACGCCTTTGGCAATACCTATAGCGAATAATGACAAACAAAGAGAATGAAAATGGAAGAGATGAAAACGCAGGATTACGACATGATGTCACCCGTGAATAGCGCACCGGTAAAAATGTGGACGCAGGGCGTGCCTGTGGAACCAGAAGCTCGCGACCAACTGCTGAACACAGCCAAAATGCCGTTCATTTTTAAACATCTGGCGGTGATGCCGGATGTACATCTGGGAAAAGGATCGACGATCGGTAGCGTGATTCCCACGCGTGGCGCGATTATCCCGGCAGCAGTCGGCGTGGATATCGGCTGCGGGATGATTGCGGTGCGTACGTCACTGGTTGCCAGCGACCTGCCGGATAATCTGATGGGGCTGCGTAGCGCGATTGAACAGGCGGTGCCGCACGGACGTAGCGTAACGCGCTCCAAACGTGATGTTGGTTCCTGGCAGAACCCGCCGCAGACGGTGGATGCGCACTGGTCGCTGCTGGAGCCGCGTTTTAAACGTTTGACGGATAAATACCCGCAGTTGCTGAAAACCAACAACTACCAGCATTTGGGAACGCTAGGAACGGGTAACCACTTTATTGAAATCTGTCTGGATGAGGTCGATCGCGTGTGGGTGATGCTGCACAGCGGGTCGCGTGGTGTGGGGAATGCGATTGGGTCGCTGTTCATCAAGCTGGCGCAGGAAGATATGCAGCAGCACATTGCGAATCTGCCGGATCGTAATCTGGCGTATTTCGAGGAAGGTAGCCTGCACTTTGACGATTATATCGAAGCGGTGGAGTGGGCACAGGATTTTGCTCGTCATAACCGTGAAGTGATGATGTCGCATACGCTGGCGGCGCTGTCTCGCATTGTGACGAAGCCGTTTACCACCCAGCAGGAAGGCGTGAATTGCCACCATAACTACGTGCAGCGCGAAACGCACTTTGGTGAATCGGTGCTGATCACCCGTAAAGGTGCGGTGTCGGCGCAGAAAGGTCAGATGGGGATCATTCCGGGGTCAATGGGGGCGAAGAGCTTTATCGTACGTGGATTGGGGAACGAAGAGAGCTTCTGTTCCTGTAGTCACGGCGCGGGGAGAACCATGAGCCGTACTGCCGCGAAAAAACGCTTCACCGTGGAAGACCAGATTCGTGCGACCGCACACGTCGAGTGCAGAAAAGACAGCGACGTTATCGATGAAATCCCGATGGCGTACAAAGATATCGATAAGGTGATGGCGGCACAGTCATCGCTGGTGGAAATTGTGCACACGCTGCGTCAGGTGGTGTGTGTGAAAGGATAAGAAGAGGACAGGGAATATGGCATCGTACGATTTACTACTGCAACAGTTGGAAAAACTCGTTGCTTCACCAGACAACTATTATCGGCCCGCGCAGGCTGATGCTCTGGGTTCAGCGTCACACCTGATAGCGCTCACACGTCACTATAACGGACATATTCGGCAGCGTGCGGTGCTGTGTCTGGGTTTTATGGGCGAGGTCTCGGCATTACCAGCGCTGATTGAACGAGTGAACGACTGGGCGGAACCGGTGCGTCGGGCGGCTAAACAGAGCGTGAGGCTACTGTTAACGCCGGATAACACCGCGCATTTCGTCGCCAATTTTCCTGCCATTTTCTGGCTGTTGCAGTGCCAACGAGAAGATCATCAGCCGCTGGTGGATGAAATCGTGCGCTTTCTGGCCGAGGAGGCGCACGCGCCGTCGCTACTGGTGGGGTTGTCTTCGGAAGACAAAACCGTTGCCAGACTGTCGCTGGATATTGTGGTTGAGCGTGGGCTGTTTCCGTTGAAGCAGATCTTTAGTCAGGCGATGTGGCATCGCGATCCGTTAGTGAGAGCGAACGCGGCGCGGTATTTGCTGAGTGCGGACAAGGACGTCGACCATGAAGTGATGACCATTCTATTGAAAGATACGTTCGCACCCATCAAGCAGGTAGCGTTGCAGTATGTGATGGATAGCGGGTTCTCCGTGTCGACGCCTCTGTTGATTGCCTTACTGTTTGATAAGAATGCATTGGTGCGTCAGCGAGCCTCAACGCTACTGTGCGAACGAAACGACGATCCGGTTGCGCATTATCTTGCGGCACTGGATTGGGCGAGTACCGTTACCGTGCGCAAAATCACGCTCTGGGGGCTGGATGAGCATCGCTATGACGGCATTGTGGCGCTGGCGGCGCGCAATCTGGATGAGCGCTATCCCAGCCTTTATTACAGCACCTTGCGCATTCTTATTCTGCGTACGGGTGACGATGCGCGTGAGCAGCTGTTGGCTTCTCTGCGTCACCCCTCGCTGGCTATTGCGAAGGTTGCGCGGAAGCTGTTTTACCAGCAGAAAATTTATCTGTCGCTGTCTGAGCTTCAATGTTGTCTGGACAGCGCGTCTTCCAGAGAACACGTCGAGGTGTACTACTTTCTCGCGCACAAGCTGAATAAATGGGATTGGCTGGTGTTCCTGCTGGATAATGCTAAGTCAGAGAATACTGCACTAACGCAGGCTGGCGTGGCGTACTGGGTACAGCGGTTCAACCGTTCGGGTATGTTACCAAATACACAACAGCAGGCGCGTTTGCGGACGCTGCTTGATGAAAATCCGCACGTCATCTCGCGCGACAGCCCCTATATCGCCCTGTTTTTGTATCGTTGATTTTATCGGCGTCTTACCGATAACCTCGTTACCCCTACCCCAGAAAAATGTGCTCGCGATGGTATGCCATCTGCGCCAGATCGGGCGGGTAGGTGTCTGGCACGTGG
Source organism: Pectobacterium aroidearum (assembly GCF_041228105.1). Taxonomy (NCBI): domain Bacteria; kingdom Pseudomonadati; phylum Pseudomonadota; class Gammaproteobacteria; order Enterobacterales; family Pectobacteriaceae; genus Pectobacterium; species Pectobacterium aroidearum. The sequence goes on along the minus strand of NZ_CP166097.1, from coordinate 4,650,657 downwards.
ATTTGTTTGCCTTCGTACTGGGCGAAATTGACGTCGCTGATAGCGCTTTTCAGCTTTTTGATGCGTGGAGAAAGCAGCATTTCCAGCGAATCATTGAAGCTGATGAGTCCCATATCAAAGGCTTTGTCGTGCAGGTTGGACAGGCAGAGACCGTTGCTGGGATCGAGGCGATATTCTGCCGCTGTTTTCCACGGTTGAATATGGCTGGCGACCAGTAGCGCGGGCTCTTCCAATCCAGTCACGCAGCAGCGTTCGCCGTAGTTGCTGAGTACGCGTTTGCGGAATAGCTGTTGCCCAATACGTGTTTTCACCTGAGCAAGGCGCTCACCGCCGTGATAATCAGGGATTTCGCTATCGTTGATTTGGAACGGTGAGGGGGCTGCGGTCGCTTCCGCTGCTCCGGCCTCGAGCGATACCATCGCCTGTTGGCACTGCTGTTCAAATAACTCAGGATTGCTGTCCATCTCTTGCCACAGCGCCCGGTCGGCGTTGGACGCGCCGCGCAAACCAGTGCGACCAGAATCAATAATAAACGGATCGAGGCTGGCGAGATTGACCAGCTTCATCGCCAGTGCGGAAGGCGTACGGCTGATCAACTTGGCGTAGCGAATGATGTCGGGATTACGCGAATGCAGTCTGCCAAACGGTAGCTGACTGTACAGGGTGAAGGCGATCAGTAACTGATCTCGCGTCCAATGGTTGGTGGCAGCCATGCGTGTTTCTTCCGTTCGTTAGCGCATTCGATTAGTGATAGCGCTAACTATGCCAGGCCAATTCGTAAAATGCATCCGTTTGCCTCCGGCTGGATAATTGGTGCTGGCTGCGCTAACGTTCTGACAGCCTTCCTATTATGACGCCGAGAGACTAATGCCCCGTTCTTTTATTCCCTTGTTTCGTCCCCTGTGCGCATTGGCTCTGCTGGTGCTGACGGGCTGTGCCAGCAAGACCTCGACGACGCCGGAATCGCGGCCTGCTGATGTTCGTGCTCAGGTACTCAAACTGCTGCCGGACAACGTGAAAGATCGTCAGGGTTGGGCGAAGGATATCGCTACGGCATTTACTGCGCAGGGGCTCGATCCCAGTAATGAAAATTTGTGTTCGGTACTGGCCGTAACTGAGCAGGAATCGACGTTTAGCGCCGATCCACAAGTGCCGAATTTGTCGAAAATCGCCTGGCAGGAGATTGACCGCCGCGCGGAGAAAGTTCATGTACCGGCGTTTCTGGTGCGTACCGCGCTGCTCATCAAATCCCCTAATGGAAAAAGCTACAGCGAGCGGCTCGATAAAGTACGCACGGAAAAGGAACTCAGCGCGATCTTTGATGATTTCATCGACATGGTGCCGATGGGACAGACGCTGTTTGGTCGGCTAAACCCGGTACATACCGGTGGGCCAATGCAGGTGAGCATCGCCTTTGCTGAAGCTAACGCAAAGGGCTATCCGTATACCGTGGATGGATCGCTTCGTCGCGAAGTATTCAGCCGCCGTGGCGGGATGTATTTTGGCATCAAACATCTGCTGGACTATTCAGCAAATTATCCGCAGTCCATTTATCGGTTCGCGGATTTTAACGCAGGACGGTACGCCAGCCGAAATGCGGCGTTCCAGCGTGCCGTGAGTCGTCTGACAGGGGTTAAGCTGGCGCTGGACGGGGATTTAATCAACTACAGTTCGGATAAAGCCAGCGCCACGGAGCTAGCGGTGCGTGCATTAGGGAAACGTCTGGACATGAGCGACAGCGCGATTCGTCGTGCGCTGGAGAAGGGCAATAGCCTCGATTTTGAAGACACCAGCCTGTATGAACGCGTCTTTGCGCTGGCGGATAAATCGGGCACGAAAGCACCGCGCGCCATCCTACCGGGGATCACGCTGGAAAGTCCGAAGATCACGCGCAAACTTACCACCGCATGGTTTGCCCAACGGGTTGATGAGCGACGCCAACGGTGTTTAGCGAGAGCTAAATAGGCAAACGCCCTCAGTGAGGGCGTTGCCGTTATTACGGTGAGTCGTGTGTTAAACCGGCCACTGATTGAGTTTGATGCCGCGTTCTTGCGCATTCTCGCGAAAATCTTCCAGCATCGTGCGGACATCGGGGTCGATGTAGTCGGCATTGTCGTGTTCGACAATCACGACGCTGTTGGCAGGGATCTTGTTAAGCAAGCCTTGCAGACGTGGGTTGTGCACAAACGTCAGGTTCTGCTGGAAGCTCAGGACGAAGTGATCGCCGTAGCGTGTGAGCTGCATCGCGTTTCGGTGGCTTTTATAAATGCTGAAAGCCAACTGAGTCACGATGCCAAGCCCGATGCCTGCCAGCATCCCAAACACGATGATACCGATGACAGTCGCGGCGAAAGGCACGAACTGTTGTAACCCCTGACGCCACAGCAGCAGGAACTGTTGCGGAGAAGCCAGCTTGTAGCCGGTATACAGCAACACGGCAGCCAGACTGGCAAGCGGAATGACGTTGAGCAAATCGGTCATGAACAGGCCGCAAAGCAGCAGCAGTACGCCGTGTAGCAGGATGGAGAACTTGGTACGTGCGCCAGCGTTGACGTTGACGGAGCTGCGTACGATCACGGCAGTAATCGGCAGGCCGCCCAGAAAACCACTCACCATATTTCCGATACCTTGTGCGCGCATCTCTTTATCCGGTGAGGGCGCAGGATGCTGCGGGCGTATTTTCTTCAGCGCTTCCTGACTTAATAACGTTTCCAGACTCGCCACCAACGCCAGTGTCACCGCGACGATATAAACCGCCGGGTTCTTCCATGCCTGCCAGTCAGGGCGGATCATCTCTCCCATCAGCTGTTCCAGATTGCCAAATTCTGGTAGGACAATACGCGGCAGGTTATCGACCATGTCTGAGGAGAGTCGCTCGCCGTAGACGGTAAACAATCCACCAAAGAGAACGGCGACCAGCGGGCCGGGAAGCCAGCTCAATGCGCTGATTTTCTGCACCGGCTTAGTGGTCCAGAGCCAGAGAATCGCCAGCCCGATCAGACAGACAGTCAGCGCGCTGGCGGAGAATCCAGGTTCGGAAGTGTCGAAGAGCGATGTTAAATCGTCCTCGCCGTCCGAGCCGAAGGCGAGCGGGATTTGCTGAATAATCAGCAGGATGCCGATTGCAGACAGCATGCCTTTAATCACGGTGCCGGGGATGAGCGTAATAAAGCGTCCGGCGCGTAACAGGCCCAGAATGCATTGCAGCATCCCTGCGAGCATGATCGCCAATAGCAATGCTGAAAACGATCCCAGGCTGGCGATAGAGCCGGAGACGATAGTGACCAAACCAGCGGCTGGGCCGCTGACGGCATAACGAGACGGACTGAATAGGGTGACGACGATACCGCCGACGACGCCGGTCAACAGACCGACAAAAGGAGGAAGACCACTGGCCTGCGCGATACCGAGGCTCAGCGGCAGGGCAACAAGGAAGACGACGAGCCCCGCAGGGATATCATGTCGGAGTGTACTCAGGTTCATGGGGATGCCTCCTGTTCCTTGGCGTGACGGTGGATGAGTTCTTTCAGATGGCCGCTATGCAAGTCGTAGACGCAGCCGAAAACATCAAGTTCGACGCCATGTCGCCAGGCTTTCTGTACGGGTTCACAGGCGATCAGGTGGGCGAACTGTGCCAGCACGTTGGCTTCTACCAGTTGGTTCTGGCGTGTGCTGTCATCGGCATCACTCTCTTGCGAGGCGGCAATGTGCGGTGAAAGTGCCTGACGTAGCGCCGTGATGCGGCGGGAAAGCGCGGAATTCTCCTGAGCGAGCCCCATGTCAGGCAGGTTTACCGCCGCCTGAACGCCGCCACAGCCGTAGTGACCGCAGAGCACGATGCGGGAAACATGCAGGTATTCGAGGGCATATTGCAGCACACTCATGAAGTTATCGTCGTCAGTGACGACCATATTTGCGATGTTGCGGTGAACAAAAAGCTCGCCGGGCGCAGAGCCCGTTAGCACTTCGGCAGGCACTCGGCTGTCTGAACAACCGATCCAGAGTGAATGAGGCGTCTGGCCCTGCGTGTGCTTTCTGAAATAGTGGGGATGGCGTTGGCGGCGCAGCGTAGCCCAACTGCGGTTTTTGGCTAATAGCGGTTTTAATGTCGTCAAATTAAACTCTCTCTTTTTAGAAAACACAGGGATATTTCCCTCTCAATTGAGAGGGAAGAGGGAACCATTAATTCTTAGCCTCCACTTAATTAAGTTCGGCATAATTTAATTTAGTTCTGGTGTTTTCTAAATTGTGATAATTATTGAGACTTTTCTTATATTGTTATTTGTTTTCAATATAATCCGTTTTCATTTAATCCTTTAAAAACAATAAATTGTTTTTATTTCTCATGATAAGAAAAAGCTATTTTACTTGGGCTGTATTGAGGTGTGGTATTTAATGTTGCATTGATATTGCAGCTTATATCCTTATTGTTGCGTCTTTTTATATAAAGTAATGCGTTATCGACATCCACTTTAATTAGTTAATTAAAGTGACTGAGGTACCAATTATAATTATGTTTGGAAATATAAAATATATTTTACTCAAAATAGCCCAATATAAAGTGTGGAAATAATAGAGGGATAGAGAGGGTGATGAGGATAATACGAATATCTGTTCTTAATAATTACGTGGATCCGGGCGGTATCGCCCGGCTAAGAGAGCAGAAGACGTTTGTCGCGTTTCTTTATGATCTACCTTGGTAACCGCGCTTGCGGTAAAGACTGTTGTAACGTCTGCTGTGGGGCGCTGTCGTCAACCTTGAAGCGGCTAACCAGCGATTCCATTTCTATCGCCTGCTCATCCAGTAGCTGGCTGGCAACGGAAGCTTGAGAAACCAGCGTCGCATTCTGCTGTGTGACCATCTCCAGTTGGCTGAGCGCTTCGTTAATTTGCGCGATACCCAGTGACTGTTCATCGGCGGCGACCGCGATTTCATTCACCAGATCGCGAACTTTACGCGTGCCAGAGACGATATCGCTAATCCCACGGTTCGATTGGTTCACCAGCTTTGTTCCTTCACTGACGCTGGCAATACTGTCGGCGATGAGCGCGCGGATTTTGCCCGCTTCATCAGCACTACGTTGTGATAACTGACGAACTTCCGCCGCAACAACCGAGAACCCACGGCCATGCTGCCCCGCTCGCGCGGCTTCGACCGCTGCGTTCAGCGCCAGCAGGTTAGTCTGAAAGGCAATGGCATCAATGGCTGTCACCACAGCGTTTACGCGCTGGCTGGCGTCCTGAATTCTTTCCATCGCGCCGCTGGCTGATTCGGTAATGGTGCCGACGCGTTGCGCCTGATCGTCCACTTCCGTCGTCAACTGGCGCGCCTGTCCGGCAAAGTCAGCGGTTTGTTTTACCGTGACGGTAATCTCTTCCATGCTGCTGGCGGTTTGCACCAGCGAAGCGGACTGCTCTTCGGTACGCTGCGCCAGATCCTGATTGCCGTTAGCGATCTCGCTGCTGGCACGTCCGATGGTTTGTGAACTGTGCTTAATACTCACCACCATATCGGCGATGTTTTCCAGCGAGGCGTTATACGCCTGATTCAGTTGCGAAAGCTCGTCGGTTCCCGGCACGCGCAGGCGGCGTGTCAGATCCCCGCCCATTTCACGAATGGTTGTCAGGGTTTGCTGAAGCTGCTCGTTGATGCTGCGCATAATCATTGAAGCAAGACCGAGCGCCATGAGCAGAGAAATCAGTGCGCCGGCCAGATAACTAATCCAGGACTGGCGAGCCTCGGCGGCTAAGGTATTCACCTGTGTCGCTAGATCGTTGGCAGCAAGCTGTTCAACCTTTTTCAACTCATCGATTTTCGCCGTTTGCTGGTTAAACCACTGGCTGGCATCAATGCCAAAGTTACCGCCAGGAGAAGCAATGGCTTTATTGCGCATCTGAAGTGCGTTTTGTGCAGACGGATTGTTGAGAGCCTGTTCAAAAGCCTTGCGCAGGTCGGTATTGGCGAACATGCTATAGGCCGTGGTATACGCCTCTCCTTTGCCGACCATCTGGTTCAGGCGCTCAAACATACCGGCAGCAAAGCTATTGGCGGAGAAGGTGTTAGAGAGCACGGCGCGCTCAAGCCCGGCCTGCTCTTTAACGTTCAGCAGGCTGTAATAGGCTGCCAGCCGTTGGGCAATACTGCCATCGCTGACCAGATGGGTCATATCTCCGACAATGTTTAACAGATAATTGACGGAATCGGAATAGTAGCCGAGCGCCTGAGTGACAGAGATAGACAGGCTATCGATGTTGCGACGATACTCGCCAATCTGTTGCATTCTCTGTGCAATTTTACCGATCTCACCGCTCACGTCGTTACCGAGTTCACTGTCGCTGAGATTCGCCGCTGTTTGCTGAAACTGTTGCTGTGCCCGATCGGTGTCCTGCCGTTGTGTGGTGAGTTCTGAGCCAAACTTTTTCCCCTGACTGCCAAAATAACCCGCACTCATACCCCGCTCGCGCTGTAGCTGGTGAGCGAATTCGCCTGCATCGCGCGCCAGCGTGATGAGTTTCGCCATACGGATCATTTCGTTTTCTGTGCCGCGGCGCTCCATAACGCCGGAAAAACTGAACCACAACAGAGCAAGAATAGGAGGGAGAAGGGCCAGAATGAACTTACTACGGATCGAGATGTGATGAAGGGATTTCATAGGTGTGCTCCATAGTCTGCAAGTAGTCCGTTCCTGACATGTGCAGTTTGCAAAAGTAGACAGGGTTTATTTTAGTTTCGGCGATATGAAGCAATGATTTAGCATTGATGATGTGTCATCCATAAAAAAAGTGCGTCTACTCTGGTTGGACTTCTTTCACAAGAAGATTTCACTATTAGGGTATGGTACTACCTCGTTATCTCACTTTTTAATAACTAAATGTAGGTATTTGAATAAAGGACATTCGTATGCGCTGCAAAATAATAGAAGAGATACATAAGAAAAATAGATGAACAGATGGTGGATGTTAATGCAGCGTGGCCCCAGAACATCAGGGCCACGTGAATGTTGAAGATAGCCTATTAGGGCTGACTTGCCATGGAAGGGTAGCTTTCTCCATTACCGTTAGTGGCAACGATCCGGTAGTAGTAACGACCAGATGCCGTGCCAGTACGATCGCTGTAGCTATTTTCCGTTACGGTTGCGATAGCCTGATAAGTACCGTTTTCACTGGTAGAGCGCATGACTTTATAGTGCTCGCTACCGGATGACTGTGTCCAGAATAGCGTGTTTATACCATTGCTATTTTGCGATCCCAGATGCAATGGCGCGTTGGGCACCGCTTTGGTGTCACGGGTGTCATTCAGGTAGAGCACGGCGGTAGAACGTGGATCGACGGTGATGTTACCTGAGAGTGTGCGCTGTGATACCAGATCTTCCGCGTTCTTAAAGCCTACCGGCGTTTTCAACACGTAGCGATTGCTGGCGTTGGCATTGATACCGATCAGATAGTGACCGAATCGCGTAGCATAGAAATCGGCCTTACCCCGGAAAGGTTCATCGTTGGATGCATCCTCCGGTTTAATACCCAGTGGCAGCACTTCCCCCGCATAGGCATTAGTCGGTGGGTTCGGTGGCGTATACGGTGTTTTCTCCGGCATGTCGATGCGGTTAGGCCGTGTATAGCTCGTCGTTGAACGGAAAATTGGGGTCGTTTCCAGTACACCGTACTGATCATAGCTCGGCGTGCTGAAATGGAAACGCGCCAGACCGTTGATACCCGTTCCTGCTTTGGCCTGCCAATAAGTGCTCAGCCACAGACGCTCATTGCCCTTTTTGACCGCCACGATAGCGTTTTCTTCATCCGCCCAGGCAAAATCCGGCTGGTCTGCGCTCATCGGCAGTCGTGCGCCGCTGTCGCTTGCGGTTTTGATCGTCTGGTAATCGGCAAAAACATCCAGCGCTTCAAATGCAGACTCTGCGCCGTCGAGGTTGGCAAAGAACTGATTGTCCTCAAGCATCTGTTTGGCATAGCCAATCAGCGTGGCATCCTTACTGGCAGCGGCGACGCGAAGTCCTTTGGCGCGTTCATTGGTATTTACCGCATCGACGTAAGCAAGGAAACCCGCGAAATTACCGTCGCTTTCGTGCGCACCACGCCAGGCTAACAGGCCAATCGCTTCCATTGCACGGTAGTTGGCACCATTACTGATTTCGATCGCGGGACGACGGAATGGCGCACGCGCTTTGGCCATTTTTATCATCTGCTTGCGAAAATCCTCATTGCCCGTCACGCGATAATATTCGGCGAGGTAGGACTGGACTTCACCGTAGCCTGCCCCGAGATAGCCCCACTCGCGAGTCTGACCTTTGTCGGTAACCTGATAATAACGATCGCCGAACGGCGCCCAGCCACCGTCCCCCGGTCCGTTACGATCATCCCCCGTCCAGGGCAACAGGCCGACGGCTTCTTTGATATAACGCTGAGCCGTGGTTTCAGGGAAAGCGCGCGAATCGCTCAACACCAGCAACCCTTTGTTGGTGAAATAAATATTGGTATTAGCGATGAGTGATTGGTTACTTAAGACCAGACGATTTTTCTGACGGCCAAACTCGCGGCTGGCGAACAGCATATCAGCCCAGGCCACACGGCGTTTTTTAACTCCCGCGTTGCCATAGTTTACTGACTCATCAAGGCGTGAGGCCGTCAACGCATTCCGAAGGTAATAGATAGCCTGGCCTTGAGAGCCAAAATTGCCGCCCCAGTTCTTTGTCGCAATTTTGGTATCGGCGTAGTACTGCGCCGCGTAAGCATCAAGCGTTGCAACGACTTTATCCACCAGACCTGAGTTTTGATAGCTGACTAATTCGGGAACGGACCAGGCGCGTGCCAGATAGCGTAAATCCCCGCCAGACAACGCATCGGTTGTCGAGGGCTTGTTAATAAGCGTCTGGATGCGATTATTCACCGCAGTGCGAAACCGACCGTTTGTGCCAAGGATTTCATCACCCGGCGAAGGGCGGGTCGTTGCGGCGGGCTCACTGCCCTGTTTTTCTCCCGCAACATTGAGGAAGGGATCGACATGCGTGTAGGCACGATAAATACCCCGGCTTGGCTGGTTCATCGCATACTGATAAGGGTTGGCTGATTCTGGGCCTCCAGAGCCAAACGGATAGAGTCGTCCCGTTGAGACAATTTTCAAGGTGACCGACGTACTGCCTTTGGTCATGGAATAAGGTAGCAGTGTGGTGGAGTAGAAAAAGCGCCCCGGCAGCGGCTTGTGCCAGTGGGCGACGCTGAGCGGCGAATAGTCGCCTTCGTGACGGTAACCGATCTGGTACTCGACGCCGTCTTTGATCATATAAAGGTAGAGGCGACCCGTATTAATGTTACCGTCGTCTTCCCCCCACAGTTTGACGGAAACATAATTGCGACGCAGCGGATCGATCTGCATCGTAAATGTCAGGCTACCGCCATCGACACCGGGTTGCTGAAACGGCAGTAATTTACGTGACGATTCGCCCAGTGCTCCCGCAATAGTCTGGCTGTTGTTTGCATTGAGGTCGTGGCCGCTTTCTGACGTTTTATCGCCAAAGGTAATGCTATCAACGAGGCCTGTCGCCTCTACACTTGCTGCTGAGGCTGAGTTTGCTATGGTGCTTACTGCGTTGAAGGCGGTCGCTGAGGCCAACGCCAGAGTGAGCAGTAAGGCTTTCCTTAGTCGTGCTGGTATCATCGTGTAACTCCTTTTCCCGATTACCATCGTCCATATGTGAAGTATCAAATTTTTGTGACAGCTTAAATACTGACCTATCGTGTCGTGATTGTTTGCTGAATTAAACGATGACTTTTGTATGTAATTCGCGCTTTCTCATCAGCATTTTTGTGATTCTATTAGGCGGGTGACTGTGCACCCGCCGTGAAGAGGTAAAGAAGGGATCAGAACCATTGGCCGAAGCGGCGGATATAGGCGCGTTTGACCAGTTGTGCGACGGTGCAGTAGCCAATCAGCGTGGCGGCCAGCCAGGGGAAATATTCCCACGGTAGCGGCTGCAACCCGACCAGCGGCCCCAGTGGAGAGAACGGCAGGTAGATGCCCATCGCCATCACCAGCCCAGTCATCAACATCACCGGCAGCGCCGCAGTGCTTTGAATGAACGGGATTTTTTGGGTACGCAGCATGTGTACGACCAGCGTTTGTGACAACAACCCCTCAACGAACCAGCCTGACTGGAATAACGCCTGATGCTCCACGCTGTTAGCGGCAAACACGAACCACATCAGCGCGTAGGTGGTGATATCAAAAATCGATGACGTCGGTCCGATACACAGCATGAAGCGACCGATATTTTTGGCATCCCATTTACGTGGTTTACGCAGGAATTCCTTATCCATTTTGTCCCACGGCAGCGACAGCTGGGAAATGTCATACATCAGGTTCTGAATCAGCAGATGGATCGCCAGCATCGGTAAGAACGGAATAAAGGCGCTAGCGACCAGCACTGAAAACACGTTGCCGAAGTTGGAACTGGCGGTCATGTTCAGGTATTTGATGATATTACCGAACGTTTCTCGCCCTTTGATGACGCCTTCTTCCAGCACCATCAGGTTCTTTTCCAGCAGAATGATATCGGCCGACTCTTTGGCGATATCCGTGCCGGTATCGACAGAAATCCCGATGTCGGCATCACGCAGGGCGGGGGCATCGTTGATACCGTCGCCTAAAAAGCCGACCGTATGATCATTGCCTTGCAGGGCTTTCAGCACGCGAGATTTTTGTAGCGGCGTCAGCCGGGCAAAAATGGTGCGCTGTTCCACCAGAACGCCGAGCTGTTCATCGCTGAGTGCATCAATAGCATTCCCTTCCAGTACCTCACCCGGTTCCAGCCCGACATCGCGACAGATCTTGCTGGTAATAATCGCGTTGTCGCCCGTCAGAACTTTCACCGTCACACCGTTTTCATGCAGGGCACGAATGGCGGCAGAGGCACTTTCTTTCGGCGGATCGAGAAACGTCAGCAGGCCGCAGATGGTCAGGTCACGTTCATCCTCAGCGCTGAGCGGCAGCGTGCTGCCTACCGGACTCAGTTCACGGGTGCCGATCATCAGCACGCGAAACCCTTGCTGATTGTAGTTTTCTGCCAGCATTTTCAGCGTGTTGCGGCGTTCATCGTCCAGTTCATAGCGCTGCCCGTTTTCATTGACGTGTGTGGCGACAGACAGCATTTCTTCTACTGCGCCTTTGCAAATCAGGCGTTGCTGGTCGTGTTCATCCGCAACGATGATGGACAGGCAACGGCGAATAAAATCAAACGGCAGCTCATCGATTTTGCGGTAGCGGCCCAGCGCGGCAATGGCGGGGTTATGGCGACCAAACTGCATGATGGCCTGATCCATCAGGTTTTTCATGCCGCTCTGATGCGCGCTGTTGAGCCAGGCGAGTTGCAGCACGCTCTCATCGACCTGGCCCTGCGTATTCAGGTGATGCTCGAGGATGATGCGATCCTGCGTTAACGTGCCGGTTTTATCGGTGCATAGCACATCCATCGCACCAAAGTTCTGAATGGCGTTTAGTCGTTTAACCACCACTTTACGCCGCGCCATGGCAATCGCGCCTTTTGCCAGATTGGAGGAGACAATCATCGGCAGCATTTCCGGCGTCAGGCCAACCGCGATCGCCAGCGCAAACAGGCTGGCCTCCATCCAGTCGCCTTTGGTGAAACCGTTAATCAGCAACACGATGGGCACCATCACGATCATAAAGCGGATCAACAGCCAGCTTACGCTGTTCACGCCGCGATCGAAGGCGGTTTGGGAACGGGTGCCGACGATAGATTTTGCCAGCGAGCCAAAGTAGGTATGGCTACCCGTCGCTACGACGATGGCGGTTGCCGTACCGCTGGAAATGTTGGTTCCCATCAGGCAGATATTGGATAACGCCAGCAGATCGCTTTCGCCGACGCAGCCAGTAGGCTGAGAGCCTTTGGCGCTGATATCGCTGAACACGTCATATTTTTCGATCGGCAGCGATTCACCGGTCAGTACCGCCTGACTGACGAACAGATCGCGTGATTCCACCAGCCGGACATCCGCAGGCACCATATCGCCAGCGGAGAGGAACAGCATATCGCCGGGCACCAACTGCTGAAGCGGAATTTCCTGCATGACGGCCGTGGCACTGGCGTGAGGGCGACGCAGTACGGTAGCCGTTGTCCGCACCATGGATTTCAGCGCTTCTGCGGCTTTATTGGTGCGAAACTCCTGCCAGAAGCGCAGCAGGCCGCTCAGGCTCACCATTACCAGAATGATGATCACACCGGTGAGTGACGTCTCTTCGTTATGGCGCAGCGGTAGCCAGTAATCGGTGAAAAAGCTGATAGCGGCCAGCGCTGTCAGTACGTAAATAAACGGGTTATTAAAGGCGGCAGCCAACTGCACCAGCGCGTGCGGCGCTTTCTCATGGGCGACGCGGTTTTCGCCATAGGTCTGCTGACGTTCAATAACGTCATCATGGCTTAAACCATGCAGATGGGTATTCAGGTTAGCCAGCGTTTGATCGAGGCTGTTTTGTGCCTCGCGGGCAATCGCAAAGGTGGCCGTGGGGGTTTTACGGGCGCGGCGATACCCCGTTTGCGTGATCATATCGGTCATGATACTGCTCTCTTAATGTAGCCTGTCCGCCACGCACGGGCGCGCATCCCGGATAAAGGGACGTAAAGCGGAGAAAAATAAAGGTATTAAGGGAGGTAAACGGCGCAGGCAGAGAGAACAGAGAGGTCGGGGAAGAAGACGGTCCTTATTCTAACGGATGCGGTTTACCGGGCCATCTAGGGTGCTCGTCCATGTTGTCTCCTTATCGCCGTGCGGCGAGATATTAAATAGACCGCATCGTCGGCTGACGAAACAGGGTCATAGAATTGAGTATTAGAAACAGAACTCATAGTGTAGTGGTGCAACAATAACCTTGTTTGCCTAAACCGCACGTCAACGTTTGTTCATGAGTCAGATTGAATGTGCTTGTCGTCTGTCAGCAGGCGCTGCTACGGCGTATAGCACTGCCGTGGGTGAGGCGCTCGGAAGGGATGGGATCAGAAGCCGTAGCGATCGGAAAAATGTACTGCCCCGCTGGGTAGCCAACGGGGCAGATGAGAATTAATGAATTCTCAGTAAGTGGTCCTGATTGACTTTGAAGAAACGAACCGCATCGCGCAGTTGCTCCCCCTGTTCCGTCATCGCATGGGCTGCCGTGGCGGATTCTTCAACCAGCGCTGCGTTCTGCTGGGTAACCCGATCCATTTGTTCTACTGCCACGCTAATCTCTTTGATGCCGATGTGCTGTTCGTTGGAAGCTTGAGAAATTTCCGCCACGATATCGGTGACCTTTTTCACCGATTGCACAATTTCCGACATCGCCTGGCTGGCTTTGTCTGCCCGCGCGGAGCCGTCGGTAATCTTCTCAACGGTGCCTTCGATCAGCGTTTTGATCTCCTTGGCGGCGTTGGCGCTCTTCTGTGCCAGCGTCCGTACTTCGCCTGCCACGACGGCAAAGCCTTTCCCTTCGCTACCCGCTCTGGCCGCTTCTACTGCCGCGTTCAGTGCAAGGATATTGGTCTGGAAGGCAATCCCTTCGATCACGGCGATAATGTCGACGATCTTCTGCGAGCTATCGGAAATCTCATGCATCCGCTTGAGCATGTCGTCCACGATAAGCCCACCCTGAGAGGCCGTTTCCGAGGTTTGCTGTGCCAGTTGGCTGGCTTCTTTGGCGTTATCCGCATTCTGGCGCACGGTGTGCGTCAGTTGCTGCATATTGGCCGATGCCTGAATCAGCGAAGCTGCCTGCTCTTCGGTACGCTGCGACAGGTCGCTGTTGCCCTGAGCAATCTCACTGGATGCTAGCGTGATGGATTCGCTGCCGTTCATGATGGTGTGTACGGTGTTCACCAACTGCCGATTCATGTGGTTGATGGACGCCAGCAGGCTGCTGTTATCCCCCTGACGTAGCTTGATCTCTGTTGTGAGATTACCGGAAGCAATCTCGGTCATGATTTCCTGAGCGTAATGCGGGTCGCCGCCGAGCTGGCGTGAAATATTACGTGAGATAATGGTGGCGATAACGGCTGTCGTCAGCAGAGCGAGTAGCAACAGTCCCCATACATAGTATTGTGACGTCCGATACGTCGAATTGGCACCGTCGACGATATTTTTTGCCGTCGCCACTTCCATTTCGACCAGCTTCGCCAGATCTTTCATTAGCTGGCTACGATATTTGGAGGAATTTGCGCCGCTGATTCTACTCGCTTCCGCCAGATCGCCCCGGTTAACGGTATCAATCAGCGTGGCATTGACGGAGTTAAAACCAGAGAAATTATCGCCAATCACCTTAATCAGCGCTTTTTTATCCTCGCTGTTGGCAACGGTTTGGTAATTCTTAAACGCGGCAAGGAAAGCATCGGCGTTTTGCAGTAATTCTTTGCGGTGGCCTTCGCGCTCCTCGGGGGTTTTGGAGTCGATATACTGTATTTGCTGCAAACGTGTTTCAGACAATACGCCGCGCATTTCCAGACTATATCGCACGCCGGGCAGGCTGCTGCTGCTTAATTCATCAATACGACTATTATTAACGCTAAGCTGGAGTAGTGAAACCACCCCTAATAGCAACATCATGGCTATCAGGACGGAAAATCCGAGTAATAACTTGGAGAACACTGTGAGTTGAGAGAATTTCATCGCGGTTCTTATTGATTATTAGAGAGAAGGTAATAGTGATAACGGCAAATAAAATAAGATCTTTATAATGTGTAATTCGATAAAGAGAGTAGGGGGTATAAACGGAATTTAATAATAACTGTATGCATTTTGGCGATACTAAATTTCGATTATTTTTGTTTTTGTGTGGATTTGTTTTAGATGGAAAGGGTGGTTGTTAAACATTGTTTTAATAAAAATTTTTATTTTTAATACAAGAAGTGGACTATTCACAAATAAGAGAAATAAAATGTGATAGCCATCAATAATTGTTAATTATTTATACCCGTCATACTTCAAGTTGCATGTGCGTTGGCTGCGTTCAGTCACCCGAATCACTTACTCAAGTAAGCTCATCGGGATTCCTTCGCTTGCCGCCTTCCTGAAACTCGAATTATTTAGGGTATGTGACTTAAAAATAATGATAATAAGTAACAGGATTCATTAGTTAAATGACAAATTATTTCTTTTTATTTCTTCAACCATAATGACACAGCGGTAATGTCGTTACCGCTGCACGATGATGTCTAGTATGCGTTAGTCCAGATAGAACACGGGTTCCAGCGCTTCACTGACCGGGCTGTTATCGGGATTGGAAGGCATTACGTCGCTCATGTATTTCCACCAGCGCTGGCAGACTTCCGTTTGCGCAATCGCTTCCCAGCGCGCTTCGGATTCGACTTCCACATAGCCAAATAGCAGATTGCGCTGTTTATCCAGAAAGATACTGTAGTGGTGCGCGCCGTGATTTTTCAGCACTTCGGCCAGTTCCGGCCAGATAGGATTGTGGCGACGCTGGTAGTCGTCGTGGCAGTCAGGAAAAACCGACATCACAAAAGCCTTACGCAACATGGATGAATCCCCCGTAATCGTTGGCTGCCCGCCACGACGCGGATGCCGTGGCGGGTTGAGGCTGAAGGAAAGCGATACGTTAGACGAACTACACGCGTAGTGCGGCTTCCATAGGGGTGACGCCGAAACGTTTACCCAGTGCGATCAGCTCTTCGGTCGAGATCGTCTGCTTCTTACCGCCCATCGATCTCACTTTCACCATCACTTCGGCGGATTTTTCCGCGGTATCGATCAGGCCGAAGGCGTCGTCCAGCGTCGGACCGGTGCCGAAGATACCGTGGAAAGGCCACAGCACCAGCGAATGACGCTGCATTTGTTCGGAGGTGGCATCGCCAATGGCGTCGGTACCCGGCACCATCCACGGCACAATTCCCACGCCGTCCGGGAAGACCACCAGACACTCTGTGCTGCCTTCCCACAGTTCACGGGTGAATTTAGCGGTATCCAGCTCCAGCACATAGCTCAGGGCGATCAGATTGGTCGCGTGGCAGTGCATGATGACGCGATCGTGCCCGTGGGTCACACCCATACGCACAATGTGCGACTGGAAATGCGAAGCCAGTTCAGAGGTCGGCAGACCGCCGTTGGTGAGGCCCCAGAAAATACGATAGCCTTTGCCATCGCTATCAACCTGCAACACCACCAGCGAATCGGCTGGATCCAACTGAACGTTGCGGAAAAATTTGCCGGAGCCGGTGACGATAAACCAGCAGTCTGCCAGTGCCGGCATCGGCTGTGATAGCGCCTCATGGCGCGGCTGCGGATAGAAATCGCTTTCATAAGGCGTCACATCCTCAGCCGTCAGGCGCAGGCTGACGTTACCGCCGTTACGTTCGTCCCAGCCTTTGAGCCACATGTCGCTGGTGGCTTTAATCATTCCCTGTACAAACCAGGAAGAGAGAATTGCTTGCATATTCTTACCCTTGACGTTGAGTGAGGATGGTTTCTTCATACTGACGCACCTGTTGCAGCCATTCGCTGCCTGGGATGACGTCATGACGCTGGCAGTAGTGCTCCCACACGGCCTGCCACGGTAGCGATTTTTGCTCTTCCAGCAGAGCCAGACGCGCGGTGTAATCGCCGTTTTGTTCCAGCTTGCGCAGCGTTTCTGTGGGTTCCAGCAGCGCGCGCAGCAGAGCTTTCTTCATATTGCGCGTGCCAATAACCCAGGCGGCAATGCGGTTGATCGAGGCATCAAAGAAGTCGAGCCCGATATGCACGCGATTAAGCAGCTTATGGCGTACGATTTCGTGTGCGATGGCCTGCGTTTCGTCATCCAGCAGCACCACATGGTCGCTGTCCCAGCGTACCGGACGGCTGACGTGCAGCAGCAGACGCGGTACGTACAGAATGGCACTGGAGATTTTGTCGGAAATGACTTCGGTCGGGTGGAAGTGTCCGGCATCCAGACAGAGTGCGGTGCCGCGGCTGGCTGCATAGCCGAGGTAGAATTCGTTGGAGCCGACGGTAAAACTTTCCGCGCCGATTCCGAACAGCTTACTTTCTACGGCGTCAATATGGTGCGCCTGATCGAGCGGCTCGGCGATGATCTCATCCAGCGCGCTGAGCAGCCGCTGACGGAATGCCAGACGATCGATGGTCAAGTCTTTCATGCCGTCCGGCACCCAGATGTTCATCACCGACGGCGTGCCGAGTTCGCGACCGAAGTAGGCGGAAATCCGGCGGCTGGCCTGACAGTGCTCAATCCAGAAGCGGCGTACTTTTTCGTCCGGGTGTGACAGGGTGAAGCCGTCCGCGCTCAGCGAGTGAGAGAAGCAGGTCGGGTTAAAATCCAGCCCGAGCTGGTGGCGTTTGGCCCACTCAACCCAGGTGCGGAAGTGCTCGGGGGCAATTTCATTACGGGCGACGGGCTGTGCGGATTCCAGATAGATGGCGTGCAGGTTCAGCCGTTTGGGGCCGGGAATGAGCGCAAAGGCCTGTTCCAGATCGGCACGCAGTTCATCCGGCGTGCTCGCTTTGCCGGGGTAGTTGCCAGTAGCCTGAATGCCGCCGGTCAGTGGCCCGCCGGTGTTCTCAAATCCGGCCACATCGTCACCCTGCCAGCAGTGCATTGACACCGGAATCTGATCGAGCTGTTCCAGCGCGGCCTCTACGTCAATATTCAGGCTGGCGTAACGCGCTTTTGCCAACTGCCAGGCGGTTTCAATTGGTGTGCTCATTGCGTGGTCTCCTTTTTGCCCTTCGGGGCGGTTTCTGGCTGGCTGAGCGCCTGAAAACGACGCCAGTGCCCGGCAAAATCACTCTCCGCACGCGGGGTATAGCGATGCAAAGGGAAGTTATGAGTCAGCATGTGCCGGAATGCGGCAAGGTCGGCGACGGCGCCCAGCGCCATCAACTGGCAGCCGATATTGCCAAGCGTCGAAGCTTCGACCGGCCCGGCTAGAACTGGAATTTGGCACACATCGGCGCACAGCTGGTTCAGGAAAGCGTTCTGGCTGCCGCCGCCGACAATGTGCAACTGGCGGATCGGTGCGTGGCGCAGTTCGCCCAGTTCCAGAACTACCTGTCTATAGAGCAGCGCGAGGCTGTCAAAGATGCAGCGTGCCAGCTCGGCATCGCTGTGGGGCACCGGCTGGCCGTGCTCACGGCAATAGTCGCGGATCGCCTGATGCATGGATGGCGGATTGATAAAGCGATCGTCATTAGGGTTAATCAGGCTGGTGAAAGCGGGCAGGGCGGCGGCGGCCTCAATCAGCGCGCCTAAGTCCTTGATGTCACGCTCCTGACAAACCCGCTGTAGCAGCCACAGTCCCATGATGTTTTTCAGCACCCGATAGGTGCCGTCTACGCCGCCTTCGTTGGTGATATTGGCAGCTAGCGCCTGCGGGCTGTTAAATGGCGTGTCGCTTTCGATACCCATCAGCGACCAGGTGCCGGAGCTGAGATAGGCGCTGTCGCGACTCTGTAACGGCGCGCCAACCACTGCGCTGGCGGTATCGTGCGTGGCGACGGCGGTGACGGGAATCTGCCGTCCGCTCGGCGCAGCCCAGTTCCCTACAGCGTGCCCCGGCTGTACCGGCTCGCTCAACCAGCGACGTGGTACACCCAGATAGTCCAGTAGTTCGCTGTCCCAGGTTTTCTTTTCGAGGCTAAGCAGTTGGGTCGTGCTGGCGTTGGTGTATTCGCAGACCAGACTTCCCGTGAGGCGATAGTGAAAATAGTCGGGAATCATCAGCAGGTGTGCCACCTGATGCAGATCGTCAGATGGCGCATCGCACAGCGCTTTAAGCTGGTACAGCGTATTAAATGGCAGGAATTGAATGCCGGTACGCTGATAGATAGCTTCACGTCCCAGTTCGGTGGTGACGGTAGCCATCACGCCGTCGGTGCGGTGGTCGCGATAGGAATACGGCAGGCCGACACGCTGTCCGTCCTGATCGAGTAGCACGTAATCGACGCCCCAACTGTCGATCCCGATGCTATCGGGAACGATACCCATGGCATCGATTTGGTGTAACCCGGTGAGGATATCGCGTTCCAGCGCGGCGAGATCCCACTGGTGATGATTGTCCTGAAACACCAGCGTATTGCTGAAACGGTGAATTTCTTTCAGCGTCAGATGCTGCGTTGCGGTGTGCAAGGTTGCCAGCATGACCCGACCACTGGATGCACCTAAATCCACCGCCACGATATTCTTCACCGCCATAGCCGCACTCCTTATTGTTGGATGTGTTGCAGTGTAAAGAGCGGTAACGGCAGCCACCTTCCTATGAGTGCCATCAACAACAGGCGGCTGGCAAAATGACAAAGCTGACCGTGAAAGGGCTCACAATCTGGGAAATTATTCGGGAAATAACCACGAAAAAATCAGGGAAAAGACGGTGTGATCCTTACCACACTTCAACCAATTGGGCGGTGCGATCTTAAAAAAAGAGCAGCCAGACGGCATGCAGGTGACGGTAATTTAAGGTCGGTTCTGTGGCTTCTGGCTACCCTTTTTCAAAGGCCGCATTTTTGCCAGAGGCCGAATGGAGAACTGAAATGACGTTACTTCGTGGTGATGATTTTTTTACTTCGCGTGCCGTAACGGTGGCGGTAGAACCGCGTACTCCGCAAACGGCTTTTCCTGAGCACTACCATGATTTCTGGGAGATTGTGCTGGTGGAGCAGGGCGCAGGCGTCCATGTGTTTAACGATCAGCCTTATGCACTGTGCAGCGGTTCGGTGTTCTTTGTTCGTGATAACGATCGGCATCTGTTTGAAGACGTGGAAGGGCTGTGTCTGACTAACATGCTGTATCGCTCGCCGCGCGGGTTCCGCTTCCTTTCCGATATCGCCGCATTCTTGCCGTATGGCCCGAACGGCGAGTGGCAGGGGCAGTGGCAGGTCAATGCTACGGGGATGCAGCAGTTGAAGCAGTCGTTGAACAGTCTGGCAGAGCTGGCGCAGAGCGATGCGCCGGAAGCGATTGCCGCCAGTGAAAGCCTGTTTCTGCACATTCTGGTGCAGTTGCGTCAACAGTGCTTCCAGACGCAGAGTAGTGGTTCCGAGCGTCAGGGAGTACAGGCATTGCTGGGTTGGTTGCAAAACAACTACAGCGAAGAGGTGAACTGGGGCAGTCTGGCCGATCGATTCTCGCTGCCGCTGCGCACACTTCATCGTCAGCTCAAACAACACA
The DNA here is from genome assembly GCF_041228105.1 of Pectobacterium aroidearum. NCBI lineage: Bacteria > Pseudomonadati > Pseudomonadota > Gammaproteobacteria > Enterobacterales > Pectobacteriaceae > Pectobacterium > Pectobacterium aroidearum. Next base: position 4,630,484 of record NZ_CP166097.1, on the reverse strand, counting down.
CCGGTATGACGCCACAACGCTATCTGAATCGGTTAAGATTACTGGAGGCACGTCGGCGGTTGCAGCAGAGTGATGATTCCATCACCACCATTGCGCACGCCTGTGGATTTAGCGACAGCAATCACTTCTCGACGCAATTCCGCAAGGCATTCTCGCAGGCGCCTAAGTCACTACGCCATCAGGCGTTTTCTCGTGAAGAGTAGCTAACAGCAACTGCGGGTGAGGAAATGGCGACAGCAGTACGGGGTTTAAAATTACAGACTGAAGACTATTTCCTCACCGACAAGAATGTCGTGATGGTTGCCGAACGCCACCCGCAGCCGGTGTTTCCGCTGCATCATCATGATTTTGACGAACTGGTGATTGTCTGGCGCGGGAATGGCCTGCACCTCTGGAACGATGTACCTTACCGCATTACCCGCGGCGATATGTTTTATGTTTCTGCTAACGATCGTCACAGCTATGAATCTGTCCACGGTCTAGAACTGGACAATATCCTCTATATTCGCAACCGCCTGACGCTCTCGGCTGACTGGCAGAGGTTGCTGCCGGGCGGGGAACATCCACAAAGCCAGCGGCACTGGTGTCTAGGCTCCGAAGGTATGGATACCCTTCGTGAGAAGGTGGATGCGTTGAGGCAGGAGTGTATGAAATCCGATGCGCTGTCGCTGCAACTGAGTGAAGCGCTGCTGTTGCAGATTGCGCTGCTGGCGGCGCGCTATCGTCACACGCCGGATAATCCGCAGCTCGCCGATGCGCACCAGCTAGATATGTTGATGAATGCGCTGCGTGCCAGTATTGCGGCACCGTTCCGCTTTGAAGCCTTCTGCGAACAGCACCACTTCAGCGCGCGCAGTTTGCGTTCGCGCTTTAAAGAACAAACGGGCATGAGTGTGCCGCACTACCTGCGCCAGCTGCGGCTATGCAAGGCGATGGAACTGCTGCGTTATGATCTGCAAACCATCGGTGACATTGCCGCGCTGTGCGGGTTTGAAGACAGCAACTACTTCTCTGTGGTGTTCCATCAGGCGTTCGGCATCTCGCCCAGCGCCTACCGCCAGCGCTTCCTGAATGTGGAGTGACACCTGCATCATTCAGAGTTAATGTCATTGGTGACACCAGTGATATTAACCGGAGCACATCATGGCCGACACGACACGCCAAACCACGACGCTGCGCATCGTTCAGGATATTAAAGAACGACTGAAAACGTTGGCCGATGACCGCCATAGCTCAGCCCATGCGTTGATGCTGGAAGCGATTGCCGAATACGTGGAGCGTGAAGAAAAACGCAGTCAGTATCGTAAAGAGACGCTGGTCGCGTGGGAGGAATACCAGAACACCGGCGAACACATCACCGCAGATGAGACCGTCACCTGGTTAGAATCCTGGGGTTCTGGGCATGAACAGGATGCGCCTGCATGCCACAAATGATTGTTTCAGAAAGCGCGAGGCGTGGTTTACAGCGTTTGCAGGATTTTCTAAAAAACAAAAATGCGCTGGCTGCGAAAAAGGCCGCTGAAGTTTTGATTCGGGGCATTCGTCAGTTAGCAGCGCTGCCGAATATCGGGCGACCCGTTGAACACCTCCCCCTTGAATATCAGGAGCTGGTGATCGAATTCGGCAGCAGCGGGTACGTGATGCTTTACCGTCATGATGAACTGACTGACAGAGCGGTGATACTGACCGTCAAGCATCAAAAAGAAGCCGGTTACCAAAACCTTTAATACTGTCCTCTAAGATTGTTCATTCGCCAAATTCAGCGTATCACTACGCGTCAACCGCACTACTCCGCCACCGTTGAAAGCAGCAGGCGCGTGTAAGGGTGTTGCGGCTGATTGAAGATCTGCTCGACCGGCCCTGTTTCTACGATATCCCCGTCTTTCATGACTGCGATGCGGTGGCTCATGTGCTGCACTACGCCCAGATCGTGGGAGATGAACAGCATCGTTAGCCCTAACTGGCGTTGCAGCGCGACCAGCAAATCCAGCACCTGCGCCTGTGTGGTGACATCCAGCGCTGATACCGGTTCGTCGCAGATCAGAATCTCGGGTTCCGAAGCCAAGGCCTGTGCGATGGAAACGCGTTGTCGCTGCCCGCCTGACAGCGCTCTGGGACGACGGCTCAGCAGGTCGGGCGTCAAACCGACATACTCCAGCAGCGTCAGAATGCGCCGCTGTTTCTCATCGTCGCTGAGATCGCGGCGCAAACGCAGTGGCTGGTTCAGAATCTGTGCGACGGTAAATTGCGGATCGAACGAACTGAGCGGATCTTGTGTGATCGTCTGAATGCGTGCGCGCAGTGGTCGACGTTCGCGCTCTGTTAATGTGCTCCAGGCATTGTCCGCGAGTCGAACTTCGCCGCTGTCCGGCTTTTGCAGCGCCAGAATGACTTTGCCCAGCGTGGTTTTACCTGAACCGGATTCGCCGACGATGCCCAGCGTTTCACCGCGCTTGATCTGGAGAGAAACCTGATTGACGGCCTGCATCCGGCTGCCGTCCGGACGCTTGAACGACACCGCGATCCGATCAGCTGTCAGAGCAATGGTGTCATCGGTGCTGGCGTGATCCGCTGCCAGTGAAACCGATGACGGGGCAATGCCGTTCTGTAACGGGTCAGTACCGGCTAGCCATTTTCCCCGTGTGGAAGCGGTGGGGATCGCCGCCAGTAATTTACGCGTGTAGGGATGTGTTGGCGCTGACAGGATCTGCCGCGCCTCACCGCCTTCGACTAGCGATCCTTGCTGCATGACGATGACGCGATCCGCCACTTCTGCGACAACGGCAAGATCGTGAGTGATCAGTAAAACGCCGTGCCCTGCTTGCGCTAAGGCGGTGAACACCTTCAGCACCTGCTTTTGCACTGTGGCATCCAGCGCGGTAGTTGGCTCATCGGCGATCAGCAACTGTGGGCCTGCTGCTAATGCAGAAGCAATAAGCGCACGCTGACGCAGCCCGCCAGACAGTTCGTGCGGATACTGCGCCGCGCGATGCTCTGGGTCGGGAATACCTGCTTTCGTCAGGAGTTCGGCTACGCGTGCAGGAACCTGCTGGCGAGGCAACAGGCGATGGGTCAGAATCGGTTCGGCGACTTCCTGCCCGATCTTGCGCAGCGGGTCGAGAGACACTAGCGCATCCTGCAAAACAAAGCCGATTTCACGACCACGAATCGCTCGCCAATCGCGATCGGTTAGATAGCGTAAATCACACAGGCCGCCGTCATGGCGCGTGAGTTCAATGGCGTTGGCCTGTACGTCAACGTTTTCACCGGCCAGACCCACCAGTGTGCGAGCGGTGACAGACTTCCCTGAACCTGATTCGCCGACCAGCGCCAGAATTTCACCGGCATTTACCTGAAAAGAGAGGTTCTTAACCGAACGAATGGGGCCGAAAGGGCTGGGAAACGTGACGCTCAGGCCGTCTACGCGCAGCAGCGGCGTCTTCGCGGATGCGTCTGAAGCGGTATGAGAGGGGTGAGGAAGTGGATTCAGGCTCATCGTGCCTCTCCTTTGGCCAAAATGGCCTGTAAACGACGTCCCAGTAACGTAATAGAAATTACCGACAGCGCGACGACGCTGGCGGGCAGCAGGCTAACCCAGGGGGCGATATCAAGGAAGTTACGTCCGTCAGCCAGTAGCGCGCCCCACTCGGCGGTCGGTGGAACGACACCCAGCCCCAAAAAACTCAGCGCCGAGGCGGACAGTACCGCGTGACCAACGCCAATGGTGGCGACAATCAGCAACGGGCGCAGCGTATTGGGAATGATATGGCGGAAAACGATATACAGCGGGTGTTCGCCCAGTGCAATCGCATGTTCAACATAGCCGGATAGCCTGACGTGCAGCACCTGAGAGCGGATCAAACGGGCATAGCCGGCAATCCCCGCCAGCCCAACGGCCAGCATGGTGTTTTCCGGACCGCGTCCCAGTACAGCGATCACCAGCAGCGCTAGCAGTAGATCGGGAAACGCCAGCATGATGTCCAGCAGACGCACCAAAACCTGACGAATGCGCAGCGGCGCGAGGACCGACAGGGTGCCAAACAGCACGCCGCCGAAGCAGGCGATCAGCATCGCGCCGACGCCGATACCCAGCGACAGCGAGGTGCCGTGAACGATACGGGAAAAAATATCGCGCCCCAGTTGGTCGGTGCCAAACCAGTAGGTGCTATTTGGCGACTGGAATACCGCTCCCATATCCATTTCATCGGCAGTGCGGCTGGTAAACAGTGAAGGGAAAAAGACCGCCAGCGCCAGCAGGAAAACGATCGCGGCAGGCAGCAGCGTCGCCGTGCTTAACCACGGGCTGCGATAGGTTTTTCTGGATGGTGTCTGCGTAAAGGGCATCGGTTCACTACTCATGGGCGCTCGCCTTCTTGCGTAAGCGGGGATCGATGATGAGATACAGCGCATCCACCAGCAGGTTGATGACGACGAACAGGAACGCGGACAGCATCACGACGCCCAGCACTAGCGGCATGTCACGGTTTTCAATGGCGCTCAGCGTGACCTGCCCGATCCCGGCGCGGCCAAAGACGGTTTCAGTCAGCACGGAGCCGCCGAGTACGCTTGCCAGCAGCGTACCGGTCAGCGTTGAGGCTGCCAGCGCCGCGTGGCGTAAACCGTGGCGAAAGCGCAGCCGGATTTCACTGACGCCGCGTGTGCGTACGGTTAATGAAAACGGCTGGGAAAGTGCCTCTTCCAGACCGTCACGCAGGACCTGACTCAGAATCGCGGCAATCGGCAGGCTTAGCGTGATAACCGGCAACACCAGCGACATCACCCCGTCGTTGCCAGTAACCGGAAACCATTGCAGACGAAAGCTGAACAGGCTCAGCAGGACGATTCCAATCCAGTAAACCGGCGTGCTAAGCAGCGTCAGTTCCAGCCACGACACGGTGGTACGCAGCGCACCATAACGGCCTGCGGTCAGCAGCGCGCTGGTAATCGCGAGGAATAGCGCCAGAATCAGGCCGCCGAGCGCCAGCGGCAGAGTTTCATGCATCGCATCGCTAATCACGCTACCAACCGGCAGGCGATAGAGATAGCTGACGCCAAAATCACCCTGTAGCGCCTGTCCGCAGTAGCGCAGATATTGCACCCACAGCGGTTGGTCGAGCCCGAATTGTTTGATGAGTACGGCGCGATAGGCTTCATCCACCACGTTATCGCCGCCGCTAAGAATGGCGACCGGATCGCCGGGGATCAGTTTGACGGCAATAAACGTCAATGTGGCTGCGCCCCAGAGCACAGCCAGAATGGTGAAAAGACGTTTACCTAACGCGTACAGATTAACGTTTAATCCAGACATCATAGAAGTTCGGTTTTGCGTTGGTAGCCCAGCTTATGCCCTGTACCTGTTTGGACAGGCCGAGTTGGTAGGCGGGAATGTACAGTGGAACCACATACGCCTGATCGATGACCTCACGCTGTATTTCGCTGTAGAGCTGTTTACGTTCCGCTTCGCCCGCGCCGATAGCCTTTCTCAGCTTGTCATTCAGCACGCTGATGCGCGTAAAGTTGTTGCCGTTCGGTGGCGCATAGGCCGAATCAAAGACGGTACGCAGAATATCCGGTTCTGCACGCACGAAGAAGTTGGAGGCGATATCGTATTCATTGGCATTGGTGCGCGTGGTGAACTCACCCGCATCAACCGGCGTCAGTTGAACATCGAAGCCTGCCTGTTTCACCTGATATTGCACCGCCTGGAACAGCGCGACATCCGCGGCTTCAACGTTGGTTGAGGCATAAACGAATTTGACGCTCAGACGATTGCCATCTTTAGTGCGGAAGCCTTCGCTGTCTTTCTGTTTCCAGCCTGCGTTATCCAGCAGTTCGTTGGCTTTTTTCACATCAAAGCCCCAGCGGGATGCAACGCTCGGATCGTAGTACAGCGTGGCCGGGCCGAGAACGTTATCGGCGGCTTTCAGCGTACCGAAGAAAGCGACTTTCACCGCAGCGTTGGTATCTACGGCGCTCTGGAATGCCTTACGCACCGCGACATCCTGGAAAGGACCTTTGGTGGTGTTGAGATAGAGCACGCGGTTAACGCCCGGGTTCTCATAGGTGATCACTTCCAGCTTCGGATTGCGCTTCACTGTTGGGAAATTGGCTGGCGGTACGGCGTCAATTGCCTGAATCTGACCGCTGCTCAGTGCGCCCAGGCGAACCGACGCTTCCGGCAGATATTTGAACACCAGACCGTCCAGATAGGCTGGGCCAGTATGCTTGGCATAACCCGGTCCCCAGTTGTAATCAGGGCGTTTTGTCAGCTTACTGCCGCTGCCTTTCACAAAGGAGTCGAGAATAAACGGCCCGGAACCTACCACGGTGTTACTGGTATTTGGCGTGTTCTTCAGGTATGTCGGGGATTGAATGCCCAGATAAGGCAGGCTCAGCCCCTGTAGCAGCGCCGCAAACGGTGAGCTGTAGTGGAGCACAATCGTATAGTCATCCGGCGTCGAGATCTTGTCGATTGGGCCTAACAGCGATTTTGCGTAGCTGGAGGTGGTTTTCGGATCGAGAATACGCTCGATATTGTATTTCACCGCAGCTGCATCCAACTTGGTGCCGTCGCTGAACGTGACGTCCTTACGCAGATGGAAGGTGTACTCGGTGTTGTCGTCGTTTATTTTCCAGCTTTCCGCCAGCCAGGGCGTAAAGCGATTGTCTTCCGCCTGCCCTACCAGTGAATCCACCACGTTACGTGCAATCAGTGCCGTTACGCCGTAGGCCGTAATATGCGGGTCGATAATCGGCGTATCGCTGCCCAGACCAACATTCAGAATACCGCCAGCCACCGGTTTTTCATTGCTTTGTGCAGCATAAGCGCCGGGATTGAGTGCGAAAAGTAACGAGAGTAACCCTGCAGCGAGAGTCGTAACTTGCGGATGTGTTTTTTCCATTCCCTGTGTCCTTTACCAATGACATGAGGCCATACACGGCGGTCTTTTCGCTACTCTAGAGGGCAGCCTTATGCATGTAAAAGAATAAAAGTGGATTTTCAATTCCATAAAAATATATATGCGAAAAGCGGTTACGTTCGCTGATGAGTGAGATTTCTGCCTGAAACTCAGTGATGATGCCTGCTTTATTACTACTATTGATTGAAGTACCTGTTGCTACGCCTCAGCGACAGGGGGATTACCTATAGCTACACGGGCGTGATGAACATCAGCGCCCGGATTGGTTTCGAATTGATTAATAAACAATCAATGATGAGGCGTGCGGGATTTTTCATTTTCCGATCTGTCGCAGCTGAATATCAACTTTTGCTGATGTGAGGAAATATTCTGAGTGAAAGGGATACAAGATGAGAGTATGAGTTACTGAACTGTTATTATTTTACAAATAAATAACCAGACTATTTATTATCGACGCTTTATTGATGCGTTATTATTCGTTTCTCTCTCGTGGGATATACATTTCGTCTACGTTAGAGAATCTGGGTTTTCAATTATTGAATAAAAGTTTCACAAAAAAGCAACGCGCTATTTATTTGTGCGATTTTATAAAATTTAAAATCACGTTCCTAATAACTAAATATACTAGAGAGATTATCCGATAGACCAATTAACCGCTTTATAAGTGCGTAATACCTATGTAAGAATATAACCTTTAATGGTTAGATTGGTAAAAAAATGAACTTTTTTGAACAAACATCTCCATCCCGGAGACGCTATGGATTGGCTGCTTTTATTGGTTTAATTGCAGGTATTGTTTCATCTTTCGTCAAATGGGGCGCAGAAAATCCGCTTCCCCCACGTAGCCCTACGGATATGTTTACTGGTGCTTGTGCACCTGAGTCACTGATTAGAGCTGCCGAGCACATTGATTGCTCTCGTAATTTTCTTAACCCTCCCTACATTTTTTTACGCGACTGGCTTGGCGTTGTTGACCCTAATGCGGCTGTTTATACCTTTGCCGGCCATGTATTCAATTGGGTTGGTGTGACGCATATTATTTTCTCTATTGTTTTTGCTGTAGGTTACTGCGTTGTTGCAGAAGTATTTCCTAAAATAAAATTATGGCAAGGTCTGTTGGCGGGTGCGCTGGCGCAATTATTCGTCCATATGATTTCATTCCCATTGATGGGGCTGACGCCATCTCTGTTTGTTCTCCCTTGGTATGAACATGTATCAGAAATCGTGGGTCACCTAATTTGGTTCTGGTCTATTGAGATTATTCGTCGTGATTTGCGTAATCGTATGACTCACGAGCCTGATCCAGAGATTCCTCTGAGTGCTTCACGATAGTCTGTGATTTTATTTTAGATAATGTGAAATATTGCGATGCTTATTATTTTGGTGTTGCGCTATTAATTATCGGAAAATACGTTAGCGGTGAAATAAATTAGTCGTAAACATTGAAATCTATCCAACGCCTTGAGGTTCTCTCAGGGCGTTTTCATTTCTCTGACCATAAAACGCCTCGGTATGAGCAAGGCTATTTAGCATCGCATTCGGTAATCGCTCAGTGAGCACAGAACGCGATGCTAAGGTGCTTATGCGGCCATGCCTAACCCGACAATATTCGCCGCCAGAATAATCACCACGCAGCCCAATACCAGCATGCGCACGGGCTTCTGACCCACGGCTTTCCATTCTTTAAACAGTAAGCCGACGATGCCACCGCACAGCACGTAGAAGCTCATGTGCAGCATCCAACTGATATAGGTGTAATCGGCCGGAATGTTGGCGTGCCCCCAGGCATAGAAGAAGAACTGTAAATACCACATGACGCCGCCCAGAATGGCGAAGAGCGCATTGGCAATCAGTAACGGTTTGGCCTGTGCCAGATCGGCTTTTAATGAAATGCCTTTGCAGGTAGCCAAACGGATGAAACAGAAGCCCAGATTCACGACGGCACCGCCGCCCATAATCACCACGTAGCTTGGGAGGGCGACATACAATGCATTGATCCCCTGCGCCTGTGCGGGGGCGTGCATGGGTTTTGCGGCGTCCATAGCAAAGGACATGCCTGCGGAGAAGATGCCGCACATCACAGCCAGAATCAGCCCTTTTTTCAGGTTGAATTCCTCGGCACGAATGCCGAGTGCACGCTCTTTCAGTAAACCCGCGTAGCTAACAATCGCAACGCCTATGACCGCGACCAGCACGCCCAGTAGCGTCATGCGGCCGCCTGCCGAGCCAAACAGAACCGAGAACTTTCCTTGCAGGACGGGCGTCATCAGCGTGCCGATAATCAGTGTTACGCCGATGGCGATCCCGATGCCCATCGACATGCCAAGGTAACGCATCGTCAGGCCATAGTTGATATTGCCGATGCCCCACATGGCGCCGAAGAGAAAGATGGGGAGTAGGGTCGCCATATCGAACGAACCGTAATAGCGCCAAAAATCAGGAAGTAGCCACCAGCTGATGCACCAGGGCAGGATAATCCACGAGAAAAATCCGCCGAGTGACCACATGGTTTCCCACGACCAGTTTTTGACCTGCTTAAACGGCGCATAAAAACAGGCCGCGCTGGCCGCGCCGATGAAGTGCCAGAAAATACCAAGAAGAATAGGATTGCTCATGCGTAACCCCTTGTTTTTACTTTGTAGTAAGCCTGTATTCGGCTCTGAATGTAGAGTGCGGTGTATGAGTGTTGCCAGACCTGCTGGCGCTAAACAGTGTAGGAATGTGAAAAAATGCGCACCTTCCGATGCGTGCCACGAGGGGAAGAGGGGCGGCATCGGTTTGAAGGTTGATACAGGCAAGATCACAAAATGTGGAATTGATCTCTGAAGGCGTGATAAGGCAGAGCATTCTGTAAATACCGCATTCTGTTCAAGAATTGATTAACACCGCAGCAGAACTTTTCGCTATTATTCCCCTCTTTTTCCACCTGCATATAGTGAGTTATGGAACGTTTTATTGAGAATCTGATGTATACCTCGCGCTGGCTGCTTGCCCCTGTTTATCTCGGGCTATCGCTGGGCTTACTGGCGCTGGCGATCAAGTTTTTCCAGGAGGTGTTCCACGTTCTGCCTAATATCTTTGATATAGCGGAAGCGGATTTGGTATTGGTGTTGTTGTCACTGATCGATATGACGCTGGTTGGCGGACTGCTGGTGATGGTGATGTTGTCTGGCTACGAAAATTTTGTGTCGGCATTAGATATCACCGATGGCAGAGAAAAATTGAACTGGCTCGGTAAGATGGACTCCGGCTCGCTGAAAAATAAAGTGGCTGCCTCGATTGTCGCGATCTCGTCGATCCATCTGCTGCGTGTGTTCATGGATGCCCGTAATATCCCGGATAACAAGCTGATGTGGTATGTGATTATCCATTTGACGTTTGTGCTGTCTGCGCTCGTCATGGGCTATCTGGATCGCATGTCACGTTACGAAAAAAGCAAAGCAGCATAATTTACTTTAAAAACGTCGTCGGAAAACGTGATCCGTGTTTGCTCGAGTGCGTAGCGGCAAGCATTTTTAGGGAAGAGTCAGGTCTATGTTGCCCAATATATCTACCAAAGTATCAAACACTAGACGAACTCGTGCTGGCACTGGGCCTGCCTGTGGTCGATAAACATGAAGAGGCCAGGGATCCGGCATATCATTATTAAGCAAGGCAACAAGATGCCCCGTACGCAAATACGGGGCTGCGATTATCCCTGACAATTGTCCTATCCCAATGCCTGACAAAACGGCCGCACACTCAGCTTCAAGATCGTCGACGACAATTACGGGCCTTGATAGTGACAGAAGACGTCCATCGCTAAATAACCAAGGCCACGGTCGTCCGGTACGACGATCGAGTAACGCGGTAGTCGGTAATTTTTCAAGCTCATCAATATGCTTCGGTGTACCAATGCGGGCAAGTAATGCTGGTGTGGCCACCACATAAAAAGGCACTTTTTTTACCGCTTTGGCGACCCAGCGATTATCACGCGTTGGGCCCATCCGTATGCCGATGTCAATTTGTTGATTGACGGTATCTGCCCATTCTTCCGATAGCCGTAAGTCAAGGAGTAAGCCTGGGAAATCCGCTAAGCGTTGACTCAGCATTGGCATGACCACATCACGTATAATAAAAGGCGGTGCAGTGATTCGTACTACGCCTGCATATTCAGACAGCTGTCTGCGATTGGTGCGTTGGAATAGACCATCGACGCCTGATACCGCCTGCTGAGCATTGTTGACAAACCTTTCACCGAAATTTGTCAATTGCACGCCTCTGGTATTGCGGTGAAATAGCACTTCTCCAAGTTCGTCTTCCAGGCATTGGATACCCCGCGTGATCGCTTGTGCGGATACCCCTAGTTTTTTTGCCGCATCACGAAAATTGTGGCTCGAGGCTGCTGTAGTAAAGATGCGCAGTATTTCCAGGCGGTTCATATTTCCTCCTCTTCATACCCACACTATTCCTTGATTTGGAATAATGAAATCCAGAAATATCAATTTACGGAATGCTAACGAGAACTCCACAATTTATTTTACAAAAACGAGCCGATGTACTCTTTCAAGTAAGCCCGTTCGTGAGCTACCAGCCCAAAGTTTGCAAGGTGTTGAGCTCAAGACACCGGATACCTCGACCTCACGGTGGGGATGCCCGAAATCCTAACGATTACCCATCAATCTTGAGATGAACCAATGATAAAAATGGCGTTATTGACAGCGGTGTTGGCTACTAGCCTGATTTCTACTTGTGCACAGGCACAGACCCCTGCGCCGCAAGTTGCTGGTAACCCTGATGCGTTATTCACCAGTCCAGACCCGGTATTGAATGCGAATAAGCAAGTCGTTTATCGGATTCTGCGGGATTTGCTTGATGCTGGACAGTGGGACAAAGCTGATGAACTCCTCTCGGAAGAGTATCTACAGCACAACCCGAATGCGCAGAGTGGTCGTGCTGCTGTCGTTGATTATTTTACCAAAGTCCTCAAGGTCAAACCTCGCCCGCTCCCCGAGCGGCTTAATATGAAAGTCATTGCAGTACTTGCCGAAGGGGATTTAGTAACGGTGCTTTATCCTCGGACGGTTAGCGATCCTAACGCGCCGGGCGGTTCCTATAAGACCACTTGGTACGACACATGGCGGATCCGGGATGGCAAGGCGGTTGAGCACTGGGATCCTGCATTACTCAATGAGGCACCCGATTTACGTTAAGAAAGGCTAAATGATGGGAATATTTCGCGGCTAACACAACATGAGAGGTATCGGAGATGGAGCGCAGAGAGTTTCTGAGATTAGCGGCTGGTGGGGCTGCCCTTGTTGCCACGGGTTCAGTATTAGCACAATCGGGGCAAGCACTGGGTGACGTAGCGAGCTTTAAGCCTGAAACCATACAAGGAAGCGTACTCCCTACTCGGGGTAAAATCACCAAAACATCGTTACCCCTCAATGCTGCTGACCAAGGTGTTCGTTACCGAACGCCAGTTCGTTTCGGCATGGGTGGGACACAGATTGGTAATATTTTTGCGCCGATCAGCGATGCACAAGCTCAGGCGACGTTGCAGGCTGCCTGGGATGGCGGGGTTCGTTACTACGATACGTCGCCTTTCTATGGGCATGGCCTTTCAGAACATAGACTCGGTGCATTTCTGCGCGATAAACCGCGCGATCAGTACCTTATCTCGACTAAAGTCGGGCGGGTATTCCATCCCAGTCGGGAAGCATTGCCAGCATCGTTGTGGGCGGACAAACTCAACTTTTCCTATGAGTATGATTACACCGCGGCAGGAACAAGACGCTCTATTGAAGATAGTCTCCAACGTTTGGGGCTCTCCAGTATTGATATCGTCTACATTCACGATCTCGGTCCAGAGAACACAGAACTCTCCCAGCCCTGGACAACCTCCTTCGACACCGCTCGCCTCGGTGCAATGGCCGAATTGGAGAAACTCCGTAAGGAAGGGGTGATAAAGGCCTGGGGCTTTGGCATTAATCGTCCCGATGCCGCTACGATGGCGGCGGCTTTAGAGGGGCCGACACCCGATATTGTACTGTTAGCCTGTCAGTACAGTATCATTGACCATGAAGATACCCTGATGAAAACGTTCCCGATTTTGGCTAAAAAAGGGATTACCGTTACGGTTGGAACACCACTCAATGATGGATTCCTGGGCGGACGGAATCGTTATCATTTCAGTACACAATTGCCGCCAGGTGTCGTTGAGAAGCGCGCGTATTTGGCAAAAATTGCTGATCGGCATGGTGTGGATATCAGAACCGCTGCACTTCAGTTTGCCGCCGCGCCTTCTATTGTTTCTGCGATTATTCCTGGTGCCCGTGCTCCCGCACAGGTGAAAGCGAATATTCAATCAATGAAAGTGGGTATCCCGCAGGCATTCTGGGATGAGTTACGTGAGCAGAAGTTGATTTCTAGGGACGCCCCGATTCCCACATAATGTATTCATTTTTAACCAGCTCGAAAGCCGTTATCGTTGCCAATCCTTTTGAGCTGGTTTTTATCGATCAGATACAGGATGTTTTTATCGAACTGTATCAACACGATGTGCCGCACGGTTTGCGTAGCCAGAAGAAAGAACAGATCCTATTGTTAACGAAGTGATTTCATCAACGCGCTTTGTCTAATGGAGGATATTATGCCGCAAACCGATCGCATTAACCGCCGTGTGGTTTTGGCTCAACGCCCGCACGGCGCGCCGACACAAGAGAATTTTCGTCTGGAACAGCAGGCAGTCCCATCCGTAGATGCGGGGCAAGTGCTGCTGCGCTCCGTGTTTCTTTCCCTCGATCCTTATATGCGTGGCCGCATGAGCGACGCCCCTTCTTATGCTAAACCTGTCGAACTGAATGACGTGATGGTCGGTGGAACCATCAGCCGCGTGGTGGAGTCAAAACACCCCGATTATCAGACGGGTGACTGGGTGTTGTCCTACAGCGGCTGGCAGGATTATGCGGTTTCTGACGGTAAAGGATTAACCAATCTGGGGCAGTCGCCGACCAATCCTTCCTACGCACTGGGCGTGCTGGGGATGCCGGGCTTCACCGCGTATATGGGGCTGACGGATATCGGACAGCCGAAAGCGGGTGAAACCCTGGTGGTAGCCGCCGCGACTGGTCCGGTCGGCGCGACGGTTGGTCAGATCGGGAAATTGAAAGGCTGCCGTGTTGTTGGCGTAGCCGGCGGGGCGGAGAAATGTCGCTACGCGGTTGAGGTACTGGGGTTTGATGTTTGCCTTGACCACCGGGCGGATGATTTTGCCGAACAGCTGAAGCAGGCCTGCCCGCAGGGCATCGACATCTACTTTGAAAACGTCGGTGGGAAAGTCTTTGACGCCGTGCTGCCGTTGTTGAATACCTCAGCGCGTATTCCTGTGTGTGGATTAGTCTCTGGCTACAATGCCACTGGGCTGCCTGATGGCCCGGATCGCTTACCGCTGCTGGCGGGGACGATCCTGAAAAAGCGTATCCGCATGCAGGGATTCATCATTTTTGATGATTACGGTCATCGCTTTGAGGAGTTCTGGAAGGATGTGTCGCCGTGGGTGGCAGAAGGTAAGATCAAATATCGTGAAGAGATTGTCGACGGATTGGAAAACGCCCCCGACGCCTTCATTGGCCTGCTGCACGGTCGTAACTTTGGCAAATTAGTGGTCAGAATCGGGCCGGATGCGTAACGACAGACGCGCAATCGCGTTGACGAAAAGCGAGTTGGCGTAAAAATTGCCTGATCCCCTGCGTCATCGTTGCGGGGGAGAAGGTCAATGCATCCTGATTCTGCGTCGTTTCGCGTACGGCCATTGCAGCCGTGGTTTGTCATCAACGCGGCGGAAGATTACCTGAAGAAAAGCGTCAGTCAGTCACCGATTGCCCATTTTTACAGTTTTACGGTCGATCGCGCCGAACCGATGACGCTTGCCGTGCCGGACGGCAGTGTCGATCTCTTGCTGCATTGCTGTCCTGAGGCACCCAGCGGGCGCGTTTGCGGCAGTACCGCATCGGCGCAGATTACCCGGCTGATGCCGGGAGAGCGCTATTTTGGCGTGCGCTTTATGCCGGGGATCATGCCGGCTTTTCTCGACCTGTCGCCGGGGGAATTGGCGGGGCAGGAGATCCCTTTTGATGAGGTCGCGCCCGATACGCCGCGTCTGCTGAGACGCTTGGTGAACACTCATGACTTTAACGAACAGGTCAGCCTGTTTCTGCACTATTTTTCCTACTGGACGACCCGCTCGGCACCGCCGCTTTTACTGCAAATCATCGACCTGATTATGGCGCACGACGGTAAAATCAGGGTGGATGAGCTGGAGCGGAAGACGCTCTATTCCGCGCGTTATATTCATCGTTTATTTCATGATAATTGTGGGATGTCGCCCAAAACATTCTGCCGTACAATTCGTTTCCAGCGGGCGCTCGCGCTACTCAATCAGGGCAATATCGATAGTCTGACCATGCTGGCGCAGCACCTTGAATACGCCGATCAGTCACATTTCTTTCGTGAATTCAAAGCATTTGCCTCCTGCTCGCCGCAGCACTACCTGGCCCGACTACAGGCTGTGCGCTACCAATATCGTATTCGCCAATGTTGAACCCATCGCTGGTGAGATTCACACGGGGACACCTTTCACCCCGTGCCGCTTTTTTTGGGGCAGACTGCACCAAAAAGACGCTGTCGCTGCACTGTGTCGTGTGCCGATTTATTCTATTTTCCCCGCGTTGCCCCTTGCTATAAACGCTTCACACCGTGCGTTATCGCACATTTATCTAGTGAAGATTGTGAGGTTTTTTATGGCACAGGCAAAAGACATCGTACCGGGTTTTTACACCATTGATGACGCGATCGCACTGGATGGCGAAACGACTCGCGCGCTGCAATTAACCCACCTGAACCGCATGCGCTCTTTGGATGGTCATGCCAAATATTTTGTTCGGGCGGAAGGCAGCACCTTCATCGATGACAAAGGTGAAAAGCATCTGGATATGATTGGCGCGGTCGGGGTGGTGACTGTCGGTAATAACAATGAGTTTGTGTGGTCCTGTTTGCAGAAATGTTTCGATAACCGCCTCTTCATGATGGGCGCGATTTCCTATCACAACGTGGCGGCGGCGCTGGCGCACAACATGGCGTTGCTCTCGCCACAGGGCAAATTGACCAAGATGGGGACGGCGACCGGAGGCGCGGAGGCGATCGAAGGGATGATCAAACTGGTCAAGCTTGGTACCCGACATAAAACACATAAGACCCACCTGCTGGCGACGCTTGGCGCCTTTCACGGTAAGACGTCAGGCGCGGTGTCGCTCGGCGGTAAGGATAAGTGGCGGGCGGGGCAGCAGCCGACATTAGGCAATATCGATCATGTTGCCTACGGCTCGGTCACGGAGCTGGAAAATGCGCTGGCGACAGGAAAATACAAGGCGTTCGTGGTGGAACCCATTCAGGGGGAAGGCGGCATTATCGTGCCACCGGCGGGTTACCTGAAAGCGGCTCGCGAGCTGTGCGATCGCTATGACACGCTGCTGGTGCTGGACGAGATTCAGTGTGGCGCGGCGCGTACCGGTAAGTTCTGGTGTTGTGAACATGATGACGTAGTGCCGGATTGCATTGTATTCGCCAAAGGTTTATCCGGCGGGCTGGTGCCGTTTGGCGGTTATCTGTGTACGGAAAGCTTGTATGAAGCGGCATATGGCACCATCGAAACCTGCTATCACCACACGGCCACCTATCAGGAAAATACCCTGAGTGCGGCAGCGGCGCTGGGTTCCTTGCAGTTCATCATCGAACACGATCTGTGTGGCATGGCGGAACGTAAAGGCGCGTTAATGATGCAACGGCTCTATGACATTCAGGCTCGCCATCCGCAAGTGATCAAAGAAGTGCGCGGCAAAGGGCTGATGATTGGCATTGAGTTTGGTCGTTTGCCGGAGACGCTGCATGCCAGCATGGGGGAATACTATTCGGCGGCGATCGCTGGTCTGCTGGTAGAGAAATGGCGTATTCAGGTGAATTTCACCATCAATAATCTGGCGGTATTCCGCTTCCTGCCTCCGCTGACGATTAGCGAAGAAGAGCTCGATTATGCACTGAACGCGTTTGAATCTGCCCTGAACAGCGTGGTTGAACAAGTTGAGCAGGCCAATACGTCAGTCATGACGGCGTGAGGAGGCAGCGATGACATTTATCTATTCGCAGCCGGTAAAACTTTGTATCGGCAGAGGGGAAGTTGCCCGAGTGGGCGAAGAAGTGGCGATGTTGGGGAGCCGCGTCCTGCTGGTGACGGGAAAAACCAGCTGTCGCCAAACCGGGTTACTGACGCGTCTGACCGACCTGCTGACGCAGAGCGGCGTGCGCTGGGTGTTATTCGACAGTATTGAAGCAAACCCCCTTACCACGACGGTGGATGACGGTGCGGCCCTGGCGCGCGAGCAGCAGTGTGATGTGGTGCTTGGCGTGGGGGGCGGCAGCGTAATGGACGCCGCCAAAGGCATCGCCTTTATGGCATGCCATTCGGGGAAACTGCTGGACTACCTGTCGCAACCCCCGGCACCTGCTGCGACGTTGCCGCTGGTGTTGGTGACGACGACGGCGGGGACGGGGAGTGAAGGCAACTGTGTCGCCGTCTTCACCAATCCTGAAACCCATGACAAGCCCGTCTTTTTCTCACCGGCGTTGTACGCCCGAACAGCGATTGTCGATCCAACGTTGATGGTCACGCAATCATCCCGCATGGTGGCGGCGACGGGCTTCGACGCGCTCAGCCATAACATCGAAGCGCGGGTTGGCAAGTTCTGTAATCCGATGACGGAAATCATGGCTGAACGCGCGATTCGACTGTTGACCACGTATCTACCGCGAGTTTGTCGGGATGTGACCGATCTGGACGCCTGGGATCAGGTGTGTTGGGCGAATACGCTTGGCGGAATGGCGATTGGGATGTCGGCCTGTGGCTTGCCGCATGCGATGGAACATCCGTTGAGTGGGTTGTACAACATCACACACGGTGAGGGGCTGGCGGCGCTCTATCCCACCTTGATGCGTTTTTCCTGTGTGGAAAATATCGCTGGCTTTGCTGCGGTGACGTGCGCAATGAGCGATAGCGTGACGCATCTTGATGAATCTGAACGCGCTAGCCACAGCGTCTATCTGGTACAGCGTTTTCTGGAAAACATCGGATTGACGTTTACGCTGCGCGATCTGGGTGTGCGTGAGCAGGATATTCCCCGGCTGGCGGACAACTGCGTGCAGACGATGGGGGTGAGCCTGGAACAGAATCCGCGCTGGGCATCACGGCAGGACATCGAAGCGCTGTATCGCACCTGCCTGTAAGGTGCTGTGGCAGCAAGGGATTTACCATCGACCCGATTGCGCGACATCACGCTATCTGGTTCGTTTTGTGTATCCGGGGGCAAGATGATTACTCATCAATTGAAAAAGAACAGCCTGGGGCTGTGGTCGTTGGTCTTCTTTGTTGTGGCTGCTGCCTCGCCGTTGACCGGTGTGGTAGGCGGTCTGCCCGTTGCGATCTCCGCTGGCAACGGGGCGGGAATCCCAGCGGTGTACCTGATGGCTGGCGGTATACTGCTGATTTTCTCTTTTGGCTATATCGCCATGAGCCGCTATGTGACTAACGCCGGCGCATTTTATAGCTACATCACGCTGGGATTGGGGCGCCGCGCGGGCTTTAGTGCCTTATCCGTCGCGCTGCTGGCTTATTTTGCCATTCAGATCGCGGTGGTTGCGATGTTTGGCTTCTTCAGCAGCATGTATTTACAAGAGCATCTTGGTATTGAACTGCCGTGGTGGGGCTACAGCGTAGCGATGCTGTTGCTGATGTGCCTGTTGGGCATTGAGAGTGTGGAGGTCGGCGGACGCGTACTCGGCGTACTGATGCTGATGGAAGTGGGCATCATGCTGGTGGTCGATATTGCGGTACTGCTGTCGCATGATACACCACCGCTCACGCTGGAGGCGTTTTCGCCCAGTGTGATTAATCAAGGCAGCATAGGCATTGCGTTGATTTTCAGTATTGCTGCGTTTATCGGATTTGAATCCACGGCGATCTACGGTGAAGAGTGCCGTAACCCGGAAAAAACGATTCCTCGTGCGACGCTGGCTGCGGTTATCTTGATTATGCTGTTCTTTGCTTTCACCAGTTGGATGATGGTGCAAGCCTATGGGGTGGGTCAGGTACAGCAGCAGGCGATCAACGATCCTGGACGCTTTATCTTAAACGTATCGACCGCACTGGTTGGGAAATGGTCCGAACAGATGATATCGCTGTTGTTGATCACCAGTTTGTTTGCTGCGGCTCAGGCGTTTCACAATAACATCTCTCGCTATCTGTTTAGCATCGGGCGTGACGGCGTGTTGTCTACCAAATTGGCTCAGGTGAGTGAAAATAAAGGGACGCCTTACGTGGCGAGTATCGTTCAAACGATCGTTGTGTTGACCGTGCTGTGCGCGATGGTGGTAGCGGATCTCGATCCGATGATGCAGATCTTTGCGTTGGGATCGGCGATCGCGACGATGGCGATTCTGCTGCTTCAGGTCGGTGTATCGCTGGCGGTTATTCGTTTCTTCCAGCGTGAAACCCAGCATCCAGTTTCAGCATGGAGCCGCCTGTGGGCACCGATTATCTCGACGGTAGCGATGCTCTCGGCATTAATTATGGTCGTTAGAAACGTAGATGTTCTGAGCGGCTCATCATCCCAGATTGTTTCGCTGTTACCCTGGGGCGTGTTTGGCATCGCCATCATGGGCTACCTGTCCGCCAGCCGCGTACGCATCCCGTCGCCGCAGGAAAATATGCCGTAAGTTCACGATGACCAACCGGGCTTATGAGGGGATATGAGCCCGGTTTGTTGGTGAGTGCTTTTTTAAATTATTGACAGAAGTTAAAGCGGATATAAAAACTCCATAGATAATAAAATAACATGATGATGTAAGTGATTATCCTATCCATGCTTTTTTTTACAAAAAAGAAAGGGATAGATAACGGGATAATAATAAACGCAAAGAATCCATCGGAATCACCTTCAGGTATCTTACAGAGGTTTCTTATTTCTACCCCATCAACCATCCCTTCATAATCTCTTATTGATGTGATCAGAATGATCAGTGCGCAGAGAATTGAATAAATATAAAAACAGAGGCTAAAGAGTAATGTATTTACGTTTCTCATCGTGTTTTATCTGTGCGGGCAGAGGCTAACTCGCGTATAGAAACGGTATGAATGATATATAAGGATAGCAAGATAGGTGACGATTCTGGGAGGCGTCCTTTTCACCAGAAGAAAAGGGATAGATAAAGGAACAATGATAAAAATGAGAAAACCATCGGCATCTGCTCTTGGCACTTCACAGAAGCTGTCAAGCGAACCGTCATCCAGCATCCATTCATATTCGATGGTAGAAAAAGCGTTGATTAAAAAAAGGCATAAGGCAGAATAAGCATAAAAATAGACGTTATAGATATAGTTTTTTTGAAACATGCTTTAAAATTCCTTTTTTAATCTTGATAGCAAATAAATAAAACTCACTGTTTAGTAAATGAGACATGAATTGTTTTCTTTACATAATCGGACACATGCTGATCCTCGTATAAAAGCTGTCTGAATGATATATGAGAATGATGAGATAGGTAATAATCTTGGGGATGCTTCGTTTAACCAAAAGGAAAGGAATGGATAAGGGAACGATAATGAAAATAAGGAAACCATCAGCTTCGCCTCTCGGTGTTTCGCAGAACCGTGCAATTGAGCCATCATATCCGATTGTGGAAAATGTATTGATCAAAAAAAAGCATAAAGCGGAATAAGCATAAAAATAAACATGATAGATGGATTCTTTTGCTCGTGACATTGATATTGCTCCTGGCTTCATGTTTATCCTACGGTCTTTGGATAACAGTTGTACTGTTATAGAGTAGTTTTGTGACTTTTTCACGATGATTTAGCATCGAGCTACCGTACGATATCCAGTCCCTTTCTGTCTTAGCCGTTTTGTCTGCATTTATCGATCGAATAAAATCACTGTGGCTGCGTTCAATACCTCTGTTGTAGCGTGAACCGGCAAGAATGAACTGCTCGTCGGTTAGGTTCAAAGTGTCAGTACCGGGGTAATCATAAGTTATTAACTCGTAAAGGTGGCGTGCGACCATCGTAAGATTGAAATTATCTTTATTTAGACAAATGGAGATGTATGTTGCTTCAGCATTTTTTAATTCACTGGGATTCTTGTTAAAAATCTCGGCAACCACCCTAATTTGCATAGCAACAATGCCTATTGATGTCTTTTCTGGAGGTGTTGTAGGTGTCTCTTGGTTTGCCCAGTCACTATAGATATGCTTAGACTGTCTATAGAATAAAACTGGATATTTAAGATAATCAATCATTCCTCCTGCTTCGGAATAAGCAATCAAAGCAAGGAGAGTTGCTGGTATTTTATGTTTACTGGCAATTTCTTTTATTTTTTCTTTGTGGAAAACAATATAACTATCCTTATATTTATTTAAATAATCATTACCGCCAAAAGTTTTCCACCAAATAAAATCAATAGGCGACCAGCGTGGGTAGTTCTTTCCCCAGTCGGAAAATCTGAGGTCACATTCAGCAGCGATTGCATTGAATTTTCTCATGGCTTATCAGTACATATTTTCAGTTAATATGCTATATCCCGATGTACCTGCGATATTGTGCTGGCAGGTAATACTCTCATAACGCAGGCTGAGGGTTTCAAATGGCTGCATATCGTTATGGGTCAATGAATTGGGGTTTTGATTTGAGAGGTTAACAATAGACGCATCTCTCAATGTTATTGTCATATAGTTCTCTTGGGTTCCGCTGGCAGACGTGCGGTAATACCTTAACTCGCACTCCAATAGCTCATTATTGGCGATGCTGGTGAGTAGAAGAGGTGTCGATTTATCAACGACTTTAGTCACGGAAAAGGGGTGATGGTTAACGTGTCGATCTCTTGATAGGTCGTAGTTTGTCGCATAAACAAAAATTTCATCTTCGTGACCAGAGATATGTTTATTTCCTACCGAGTCGATACTTAAACATCCTTCAGAGATCAATCCCTGAATTTTTCCCGTTATCTTCATAAAAATAGAATTAGCCATTCGTATAACTCCCTGTTAAAAACTCCTTGTTGAGAGCGTTATAGCGTAAATCTTTATTGAATAAAAGAAGAAATAGAATGTTCAATAAGAAACATGACCCCTGACAGAAAGTGATTTTTGTAATATTTATTATAATTATTTTTTTATATGGGGAATGCTAAATTCATTGTATTTAATTATTATGCTAATTATATTATTGGAATGAAATGATTAACCTGGAAATATGGGTTAAATAAAACTGCACGATTAAATAAGTTACGCGTTTAATTAAAGAAAATGTGTTATTGATAACTCGCCGCTTACGCGGCGAGAGATATTATCCATTTCAGTTTTCTTATTGCTCCTGGCTAAGCCAGTCTGGCAGATCGTGTAATCCCATGGCCTGACGGACCAGCGTCGGTTTAATGCCGGGGAGTTTATCCGCCAGTACCAGACCGACATCACGCAGCAGTTTTTTCGCCGGATTGTCGCCGTCAAACAGTTCACGGAATCCCTGCATGCTGGCGAGCATTACGGCGGCACTGTGTTTGCGGCGGCGCTCATAGCGTCGTAGGTAAAGGTGTTGGCCGATATCTTTGCCCTGCGTCTGTAAGCGCTTCAGTTCCGCAATCAGTTCAGCGACATCCATGAAGCCCAGGTTGACGCCTTGTCCTGCCAGCGGATGAATAGTGTGCGCCGCGTCGCCGACCAGCACCAGCCGGTGTGCTGCGAAACTGCGAGCGTAGCGTCCGGTCAGCGGGAAAGTCTGACGCTCGCTTTCCAGCTCACACAGCCCCAGACGCATATCAAACGCCATGGCGACCTGACGATTGAATTCCTCTACAGGCAGCTTCTGCATTGCCTGAGCCTGCTCCGGTGAAAGCGACCAGACGATCGAACAGAGGTGTGGATCGTCCAGCGGCAGGAACGCCAGAATACCGTCGCCGTGAAATGCCTGACGCGCGACGGATTGGTGAGGTTGTTCGGTACGAATGTTGGCGACCAGCGCGTGATGGCCGTAGTCCCAAAAGGTCAGTGGAATATCCGCATGCTGACGCAGCCATGAATGTGCGCCGTCCGCACCAACCACCAGCCGGGCGGTCAGCATGCTGTCATCCTGTAACGTAATAAAGGCTTCGTTCTCTCCCCAGGCGACCTGTTTTAACGACGTGGGAGAGAGCAGGGTGATGTCGCTTAACTGAGAGGCGCGTTGCCACAGTACCTGCTGAATCACCGGGTTTTCAATGATGTGCCCAAGATGGGAAAAGCCGAATTCTTCGCCGCTAAAGCTGATTTTACCGAAGCTGTCTTTATCCCAGACCTGCATATCGTTGTAAGGGCTGACGCGTTGTGCCACGAGATTTTCCCAGACACCGATGTGGCGCAGGAGACATTCACTGGCGGCGTTGATGGCGGAGACGCGCAGGGCATGGTTTTTCCCGAGCGGCTGAGGTTCGGCCGCCTGTTTCTCCAGCACGGCGATACGCAGGCCGCTACCCTGTAAGCCGCAGGCCAGCGCCAGACCGACCATACCGCCACCGGCAATAACCACGTCGAATGATTGCATTTCCGTATTTTCCTGTTGGCGAGCTTAATTAACGTTCTACCCAGCCCAGCGTGCGACGAGCAAAGGCGTCGCGCATCAGCGGCAGGTTATTCATGGCGATGAGGCCCAGATTGCGGCTGACGGCCAGCGCGGCATAGCGGTTAGCGAACAGCCTGACCAGCCCGTCGGTGATCGCGACTGTGGTGTGTTGATCGGGTTCGCGGCGTTGTTGATAGCGGCTGAGCACACTGTACTGGCCGATATCCTGCTGGTTTTTTGCTGCCTCGACGAGGGTTTCCGCCAGCGACATCACATCGCGAATCCCCAGATTAAAGCCTTGTCCGGCAATCGGGTGCAGTGTTTGTGCCGCGTTACCCACCAGCGCGAGTCGGTGGCTGATATGCTGGCTGGCAGTGAGCAAGCGCAGCGGGTAGCTGTGGCGTTCGCCGATGTGAGTGAAGCGCCCCAGACGCCAGCCAAAAGCTTGCTGTAGCTGACGGCAAAACTCGGCCTCGCTCCATCCATCGACCTCATGTTGACGGTGTTTATCATGGCACCAGACGAGTGAGCAGCGGCCGTTACTCATCGGCAGAAGCGCCAGCGGGCCGTGTGGGGTAAACCGTTCAAACGCGCGGCCACGATGGGGTTCAGCCGTTGTTACATTGGCGATCACTGCGACCTGATCATAATCATGCTGCTGCCATTGAATCCCACAGGATTGCGACAGCACGGAGCGAGATCCGTCTGCGGCGACCAGCAATTGACCGGTTAGCTCTGTACCGTCGTCCAACGTGAGCGTCGCATTATCCTGCGTCCGCGTAACGGCAACGACTTTAGCTGGGCAGTGCAGGCGTACGCCCGGCGCTTGTTGCAGCAGGGAGAACAGACGCTGTCCGACATCGTGCAATTCAACCACATGGCCTAATGCCTTAACGTGATAGTCCGAGGCTTTCAGGTTCACCACGCTGGCGTGCCCGCGTTCGCTGACGTGAATGTCGGTTATCGCCGTGGCATTGCCCGATAGCGCTTGCCAGATCCCCAGCGCCGCGAGCTGCTGGCGTGTACCGTCAGACAGTGCGAGGGCGCGTGCGTCAAAACCCGGATGTTCCTTGTCGAGCGGCGAATGCGCCTCGATAAGGTCAACCGGAATTGTGCCCTGTGAAAGCCGCGAGATCGCCAGCGCCAGCGTCGCGCCCGCCATCCCGCCACCAACAATCATGACCGCCATGTTGTTGTCCTTTGCAATAATGTCGTTGCCCTTTGAAAATGCGGCTTAGTGTTGCTTGTCATGCCATTGCGCCATCAGCGCTTCAATGTCATCGGCATCTTTAACTACACCAGCCGTCAGGTTTTCGTTGCCGTTTTCGGTGATCACGATGTTATCTTCGATACGTACGCCAATTCCCCGGTACTGCTGCGGCACTTTGGCATCAGGCGCAATGTAGAGACCGGGCTCAATGGTCAGTACCATACCCGGCTCAAGCGGGCGACCCCGATCGGTTGTGCCGTAATCCCCCACGTCATGCACGTCCAGACCCAGCCAGTGGCTGAGGCCATGCATGAAGAACTGGCGATGTGCCTGTTCGGCAATCAGCTCTTCCACTTCGCCTTTCATCACGCCGAGTTTGATGAGGCCGCTGACCATCATGCGCACCACTTCTTCGTTCACTTCGCGGATGCTGCGACCTGGGCCAAACAGCTCCAGTGCGCGCAGCTGCGAACGCAGCACGATGTCGTAAATGGCACGCTGCGGTGCGGTAAATTTGCCGTTGACGGGGAAGGTACGGGTGATATCGCCAGCATAACTTTTGTATTCACAGCCCGCATCAATCAGCACCAAATCGCCGTCACGCATTTGCGTCTCGTTTTCGGTGTAATGCAGGATGCAGGCGTTCTCGCCGCTGCCGACTATCGTGTTGTAAGAAGGATAGCGGGCACCGTGGCGGGTAAATTCGTGGTGAATTTCGCCTTCAAGCTGATATTCATACATGCCGGGACGGCATTTTTGCATGGCGCGCGTGTGGGCCAGCGCCGTAATTTCACAGGCGCGGCGCATGACGCTGATTTCTTCAGGCGATTTAAACAGGCGCATTTCATGTACCCACGGACGCCAGTCGGTCAGCGTGGCGGGGGCAGCAAACCCCTGACGGGTACCATTGCGCAAGGTATCCAGCGCGGCGAAGACCAGCTTGTCGGCATAATCGTATTGCCCCTGCGCGTGATACACCACGTCCAGACCGTTCAATAATAGATGCAGCTGCGTGCTGATTTCGTCAAACGGCAGGGCGCGATCAACGCCGAGTTTGGCTGGCGCAGCTTCCTGACCGAGACGGCGACCAAACCAGATTTCGGCCGTCAGATCGCGTACGCGGTTGAAGATTACGCTGTGATGATGTTTGGCATCGCTTTTTACCAGCAGCAGAACAGCTTCTGGTTCATTGAAACCGGTGAAATACCAAAAATCGCTATTTTGACGATAAGGATAGTCGCTGTCGGCATTGCGCTGCGCTTCCGGCGCAGCAAAAATAATCGCCGCGCTGCCCGGTGCCATTTTTTCCAACAGCCCCTGACGACGACGAAGAAATTCTTGTGGATTCATCACCTGCTCCTGAAAGTAGTCCGTGCGGTTACCTTTCCCTTCCGCTCTTAATAAGGCATGTTCTGCATTAAGGTTGTCTGGCATAAGCCATCAATGCAGCGTCGGTTTTTGTTGTTCGGGTGCAGTCGCGACGCGTTGGCTGGTAAATTCGTTATGGCACAAAATGGCAGAAACGCGAACATACTCAATCACTTCTTCCAGCGATTGCTCCAGTTCTTCCTGATCTTCATCTTCGTCGTAGCCAAGCTGGGCGATGTTGCGTAAATCTTCGATGGCTTCTTTCAGTTCGCCTTTGGCCTTGTTCAACTGTGGCTGAACCACGCCCAGCCCAAGCAGGAAGTGGTTGACCCAGCCTGCCAGCGCGTCGGCGCGATCGAAGACGCTCACTTCATCTTGTGAGTCGTCAGGCAGGAAAAGCTGGAACAGAAAGCCATCATCTTCCAGAGCTTCACGTGTGGCCTGATACAGGTCCTGAAGCGGTTGCGACAGCGTTTGGGTAAACGCCATGCCTTCATTCGTCAGTTCAAAAACCAGCGTTCTCCAACTGTCGTCATGGTTTCCACCACACAGCATCCCACTGATCAAACCGTGCATTTCTGCCGCGGTCAGCGCGACTTGCTGTTGGTGAAGCAGTTGGTCAAGGCCTTCATAGGCGGGAAACGTATTCTCTATAGACATGCGGATTCGTCATCGTTGGCTGGATTGGTTCGTGCTATGCTACCACCAAGCTCCCTTTCGATACCAGAAAGGGCTTGTATCTTAGATCTCGGCTATATATAGTGGCGCCCGCTTTAACGAACCCGGTATAACGGGTAATGCTCATGCTATGCGGCTCGCGGGCGCAAGAACGACAAAAGGCAGGAAGGTGGTATGTCTGCACAACCAGTAGATATTCAAATTTTTGGCCGTTCGTTAAGAGTGAATTGTCCGCCAGAACAACAGGATGCGTTGAATCAGGCTGCAGAGGATCTTAACCAGCGGTTGCAAGATCTTAAGGTTCGCACTAGAGTCACGAACACTGAGCAACTGGTGTTTATTGCCGCGCTGAATGTGTGCCATGAACTGGCGCAGGAGCGGGGTAAAACTCGTGACTATGCGTCAAATATGGAACAGCGCATTCGTATGTTACAGCAGACCATCGAACAGGCCTTGCTGGAACAAGGGCGAATCACAGAACGCCAGGGTGCGCAATTTGAATAACGTCGTATTTTGACAAAAGTACGGTGTTTTTACGCGATAAGACGTGCTAAGGTTTATCGCGAGTAACGAATAAAATTTCTCTGAGATGTTTGTCAGCGGGCCAGTCCCCTGAGCCGATATTTCATACCAACAGAATGTAATGCTCTGCGGTTGGTGAGCACGCTCGGTTCGTCCGAGAAGCCTTAAGACTGCGACGTTATGTTCACCTTGAACCAAGGGTTCAAGGGTTACAGCCTGCGGCGGCATCTCGGAGATTCCCTTTCTTTTATTATTCTTGACCCGTGGCGAATGCAGCCCATGTCATCTTCTGATTCATCAATATCTCCCGATACATCACTCTCTTCTACGACAGCGTCACGTCAGCAGATTCGTCAGGCTGTGCGACAACATCGGCGTTTACTAACGCCAGAGCAGCAGGCGTTATTTGCACAACAAGCGTGTGAGCGCGTCATGGCACACCCGAAAATCATACGGGCAGAGAGCGTCGCGGTATTCCTGTCCTTTGATGGCGAGTTGGATACCTCCCCGTTGATTCAACAGCTGTGGCAACAGGGAAAGCGTGTTTATTTGCCGGTTCTGCATCCGTTTCGTGCCGGGCATCTACTGTTCCTGCGCTATGCGCCGGACACCGAGTTGGTACGCAATCGTCTGAAAATTATGGAACCGTGTCTGGACGTGCGTCAGGTGCTGCCGTTACCGCAACTGGATATCCTGCTGACACCGCTGGTGGCGTTTGATCATCAAGGACAGCGGCTTGGAATGGGCGGCGGTTTTTACGATCGTACGTTGCAGTACCGCAACCAGATGTCTCGCGGGCCTTACCCGATTGGCCTGGCCCACGATTGTCAGCAGGTTGACGCGCTGCCAGTGGAAAGCTGGGATATTCCGCTGCCGGAAATTATCACCCCCTCTCGCCACTGGCAGTGGAGCACGCGCTAGCTTTTGCTCTGTTCGGGCGAGCGATCGTGGCCCAGCATCTGCTGTACCAGTTCCACACAGTGCAGGAAGCGCGAATCGTAGTCTGACTCTTTGATGTAAACGTACTGGATATTATTGTCAGCCAGCATCGTTTTCAGCAGGTTCTGGAACTCCGAGCGGGCGGTAGTACTGCCTAAACTGCGTAACCCGTCGGCCACCCACGGCGTGTTATTTTCCAGCAAAATCACCAGATCGAAACGGTATTCGTCGATCAGCGCCTGAACGAACGGGTGTTCACGACCTTCATATTTTTTGCAGAATGCCTGCGTGGTGACGAAATCGGTGTCGATGAAGGCCACTTTATTGGCGTATTTGACTGCAAAATCAATGTACTGTGCCTGACCCAGCGCGATCTTGTCGTAGTCGGAATATTGCAGCGCCATCTCGTCGCCGCCCAGATGAGAGAACACATAATCGCGGCCATATTCCCAGGCACTGGTGGTATTGAAGATATTGGCCAATTTATTCACCAGCGTGGATTTACCGCTGGATTCGCCGCCAAGAATAGCCACGGTACGCACAAAGAACGGCTTCACCTCGGTCGGGATATAGTCCCAGTAACGGAAAGGATCGTGGCGAATCTGTGAACCGCTGATGTTCATGAAGGAGCGCTGCGGGTCGATCAGAACCGCCTCAATGCCCAGATGCTCACGGTATTGAGGGGCATCCTGTTCTTCGCTGGTGTAGACGAAATTGGGCGTAATGCTTTTTTCCTGCATGAACGCCTGAATCCCTTTACTCCACACATCCCAGCCGTGTGGGTAAGGCTCCATCCCTTGCTCATTAAAAGCATGAATGTGAATATTTTTCTGATACTTAAAGGTCTGCAATAGCCAGCGCAGGCGGTCGCTGACGGTGGGCTGCTGCGACATCGAGCTGTTTTCAAACAGCAGTCGGTCACGCGGTTCGTCGTAACCTAAAATCACATGCAGTTCATCGACCTGGCTGCAGGCGCGCTGAATCAGATAAATATGGCCGGTGTGTAGCGGATAGAACTTGCCGAAGACGACGCCAATACTCTTTTCGTAGCGTGGGAATTCCAGTTCAAGAAAGCGATGTAGCGCTTCCAGCTTCTGCGCGCTAGGGCTTTTGATTTTGGCATTAAGTAATTGACTGAGATAGCCTTTGGTCATATCGGTCGCGTCGGCAACCTGCTGTAGGGTGCAACCCTTCTGCCGAATGGCGGATTTCAGGTAATCAAATGATGACATGATGCAGCACTCTTGTTTAGCTTACTAAACAAAATACCACAAGATAAGGCAATATCTGCTTTTTTTCAGGATGCTCGCTGGTTTCACTCATCGGCTGAGCGGCCATTTGGCCTGCCGGCCTCCAAACTCTCTACCATCTCTGCCGTTAACCAGTTGCGAAACTGCGCGATAAGCTGGTGTTTCTTGCTGTTCGGATTCTCAACGAAATAGTAGCAACCTCCGTCAAGTGCAGTAGCAAACGGCGCGTAAAGCACACGGCTACGCAATGCATTCTGTAAGATCAGACTACTGGCTATCGCTGCACCTTGTCCGGCGATAGCCGCTTCAATGGCGTGCGTTTCATCGTTAAAGTGTGACCCGTGCGTAATGTCTAGCGCTGATGGTCCGTGTAGCTCTCTCCAGAGGCTCCAGTCAGGCGTTAATGATGGAATGCGTCTGCCATCAACGTGAATGAGTGGGATTATTAGCAAATCTTCTGGATGAGTTACCACAAATTTTGGGCTCACTACAAGGATAAATTTATCCTCCCAAAGATGAGGTGACGCAACTGTTCCATCAGGCACGTTACCATAGCGGATAGCGATATCAATCGCGGCCGTTTGCATGTCGACGATGCGATCGTCAGCATGCAAACGTAGATCGAGATTCGGATAAGCGTGGCGTAATTGTGCCAGACGAGGCATAAGCCAATGAGAAATAAACGCTGTCGTGGCGGTCAGGGTTAATATGTTGTCTACGGGGGGCTCCATAACCTTTTCCACCGTATCCTGAAGCAACATAAACGCCTGATGAGTCCCTGCATAGAGTAATTCGCCTTTATCCGTGAGCGCCACATGGCGAGGCGTCCGATCCAGCATGCGTTGGCCGAGGTGTTCTTCGAGCAGACGAATCTGGTGACTGATGGCTGTAGCAGAAACGCCGAGTGCGTCGGCGGCGCGTTTGAAGCTGCGCAGCTCCGCAACTTTGTCAAAGGCCCGAAGTGACCCAAGGGGAGGCAGTCTTTTTCTCATGCTGATTTTTATTCATCTTATACTGAAAAGGATGACGTTGAGTGTGTCATTCTAACGGGGATATTCTGTTTCCGTCAGTGAATGATGTGAAAATTAACTCATCAATTAGGAGCGGTTTATGTCTAAACAGAAAGTGAAAGAACTCAGACTGGTGGTCACGACAGAGGACTTCGATAACGCCCTGGCATTTTATCGCGATAAGCTGGGGTTGCGGCAGCAGGATGCAGTA
Source organism: Pectobacterium aroidearum (assembly GCF_041228105.1). Taxonomy (NCBI): domain Bacteria; kingdom Pseudomonadati; phylum Pseudomonadota; class Gammaproteobacteria; order Enterobacterales; family Pectobacteriaceae; genus Pectobacterium; species Pectobacterium aroidearum. Next base: position 4,599,701 of record NZ_CP166097.1, on the reverse strand, counting down.
CCGCCGGACAGCGGTCGTGTCGCTATTCTGGAAGCGGGTAGGGCAACGCTGGAATTGGTCGAGCCAGAAACGGCAGCGTTTATCGACCGTGTTGAAGTGGGTGAACGGGTATCCGGCTGGATTCGTGTGGCGTTTGAAGTTGAGGACGTGGTGCAGACCACGGATACGCTGACCGCTTCGGGTGCTGCACTGCTGGGAGCGCCGAAACCGACGCCTTTCCGATCTATAAATAGCCGGTTAGATGCCCCGGCAGGCTTGCAGCTAACACTGTTTCAGCGACAGCAATAAAATAAAAACGGCCTGTTTGTCGGCATAAGGCTATCCACTTAAGCCCGTTTAGAGATCGTCTAAGATCGCCAGCGCGTCGGCCAGCTTTTTCACGCCGAATACCTGCATACTGGCAGGCGTTTTCTTCGGCATATTGGCATGAGGAACGATGGCGCGTTTGAAGCCGTGCTTGGCGGCTTCGGTAATCCGCTCTTGTCCGCTGGGAACCGGGCGGATTTCGCCCGCCAGACCGACCTCACCGAAGATGACGAGATCCTGTGGTAGCGGGCGGTCGCGGAAGCTGGAGACCAGTGACAACAGCAGCGCCAGATCAGCGCTGGTTTCGGTGACTTTGACGCCGCCGACGACATTCACGAACACATCCTGATCTGACATCTGCAAGCCGCCGTGGCGATGCAGCACCGCTAGCAGTATGGCTAACCGGTTTTGCTCCAGCCCGACCGCCACACGGCGTGGGTTCGACATCATCGATTGATCCACCAGCGCCTGAATCTCGACCAGCAGCGGGCGCGTGCCTTCCCACACCACCATAACGGAACTGCCGGACGTCACTTCGTCCCCGCGGCTAAGGAAAATCGCCGACGGATTGCTGACCTCGCGTAGTCCTTGCTCCGTCATCGCGAACACGCCCAGCTCGTTAACGGCACCGAAACGGTTTTTATGGCTGCGCAGGGTGCGGAATCGGGAGTCGGCATCGCCATCCAGCAACACGGAGCAGTCGATGCAGTGTTCTAATACTTTCGGTCCGGCGAGCGAGCCGTCTTTGGTGACGTGGCCGACCATGACGATGGCGACGCCGCGCGTTTTGGCGAAGCGCGTCAGGTAGGCTGCGGTTTCGCGCACCTGCGCTACGCTGCCGGGGGACGATTGAATATCGGCGAGATGCATGACCTGAATGGAGTCGATCACCATCAGCTTCGGCTGTTCCTGCTCGGCAATCAGGCAAATTTGTTCGATGCTGGTTTCCGACAGCATATTGAGATTCTGTGTCGGTAAATTGAGGCGGTGTGCCCGCATCGCCACCTGCTGCAAGGATTCTTCCCCGGTGACGTACAGGGTTTTCATATTCTCTGACAGCTTGCAGAGCGTTTGCAGCAGCAGGGTACTTTTACCCGCGCCGGGGTTACCGCCGATCAGAATCGCGCTGCCGGGAACGACGCCGCCGCCCAGAACGCGGTCAAACTCCTGAAAACCGGTAGAAAAACGGGGCAGGGCTTCAAGGCTGATTTCCGAAAGTTTTTGTACCCGGCTGATGCCAGCACTCTCACCCGCATAGCCGGTGAGGCGGTCGGAACGTGATACTGACGCCGATGCCAGACGCACTTCGGTAATGGTGTTCCAGGCATGGCAGGCGCTGCACTGCCCTTGCCAGCGCGGGTAATCAGCCCCGCATTCATTACATACAAACGCCCGTTTGACGGCTTTTGCCACGTATCACCTCCAACTGATTAACGCTTTTCGTGTCTCATACTACCACTGAGAATGCACAGCACGCCTGTCAGGTCGGCATGGCGAATGGTCACCGCAGATTGTTCATTGACCTTCGGTTTGGCGTGATAGGCAATGCCTAAGCTGGCAGCCTTGATCATCGGCAGATCGTTCGCGCCGTCGCCGATGGCAACGGTCTGATGCATCGGAATTTCCAGTTTTTCCGCCAGCTGTTGCAGCGTGGTCGCTTTATATTTCGCATCGACAATCTGACCTATAACTTCGCCGGTCAGTTTGCCGTCTTGCATGCCTAATTCGTTGGCAACGGCGGCGACCAGACCTAGCTCATCACGCAAATAATCGGCAAAGTAGGTAAACCCGCCTGATGCAATGGCTACGTGCCAGCCTGCTTCCTGAAGCTGGCTAACCATATTACGCAGGCCCGGCATCAGCGGCAGCGTTTTACGTACCGTTTTTAAAATAGTAGCGTCGGCACCTTTTAATGTTCCTACGCGCTGACGCAGGCTAGCCGCAAAATCCAACTCACCGCGCATCGCACGTTCAGTGACTTCTGCAACCAGTTCGCCCGTGCCCGCCAGCTTGGCGATCTCATCGATGCATTCGATCTGAATCGCGGTGGAATCCATGTCCATTACCAGTAATCCCGGTGAACGCAGCGTTGGCGCGTTACGCATGGGCGCGACATCAATGCCCAGTTCATGAGCCAGCTTGGTGGCGCGTGGCGTCAGCGTGCCTGCTAAACGCACGACCTGATAATCGCCCACGTTCCAGGCGCTCACGATAACCATCGCGCTGCCCAGTTTACGCTGGTAGCGAGAAATCAGGTTCTTATCGAGGACGTCGCTATAAATAAGCCAGCCGGTATCGCCAGCGCGGTAGTCAAGCGGCATCACTTCGTCACCGCTCAGTGATAATGGCAGTCCCGGCCAACAGTTGATCTCATCAGGGAGATCACGATAGGTCAGACTATTCGACATGGAGAACATCCTCTGCTGGCAGTAGTGCGATAAAGTCGTGCGATAAAGAGGGATGTGGCGTCGACCAAACATATCCCTCCAAAAACTGGGCAACAAGCTATCCTATCGTCGGCGCTTCTGGCAACATGAAAGTATCCAAATCGTGTAAGGATTATCATGGTTCGCGCCCGGGTGAAATTTCGTCTACACCGCACGGCAATTGTGCTGATTTGCCTCGCTCTGTTAGTGGTATTAATGCAAGGGGCGTCCTATTTCAGTTTGAGTCACCAGATGGCACGATCTGAACAGGTTGAAGATCTGGCGCGCACGCTGTCCAGACAGGTGGCTTACAGCCTTTCTCCGCTGATGGGCAGCGTGGATGATAATAGTCAAAAGATTAATACCATCCTCAAACAGCTTACCGATCACAGCCGTATTCTGGATGCCGGCGTGTACCAGCAGGACGGTTCGCTGGTGGCGCATGTCGGTGAGCAGGTGCAACTGCGAGATCGGCTGGCGCTGGATGGCAATCGGGTCGGTAGCTACTTTAACCATCAACTGGTGCAGCCGATTGAAGGGAAAGAAGGTCCTATCGGCTTCCTGCGTATCACCTTAGATACCCATGTGCTGGCGACCGAAGCCAGACAGGTAGACAACACCACCAATATTCTGCGCCTGATGATTTTGCTGTCGTTGGCTATCGGCATCATTCTGACCCGAACGCTGTTGCAGAATCGTCGTACCCGTTGGCAACAATCGCCTTATCTTCTCACTGCGAGTACACCCGTGAAAGAAGAAGAGGATGAGGCGGGGAGCGACACGCGGACGAGCGATAGCGCGACAGTGAAAAAGGACGAAGAAGAAAAAAACCTCTGATGTGCCTGACGGCCACCCCGAACAAACGCCGTGTTTGTACGGAGGGCGGCGTGGCTATTTCAACGCGAGTTGAAAGCCTAACCAGTGATTATAGAATTCACTGACGATGGAATTGTATTCGCTCTTGGTATAGCGATCGAAGTCAGAGGCAGCAATATAGTCGCGAAAGCTACCGAACCAGGCAGAAACATCGGTTGAGGCTGCACGCGAGAAGATTTGCTGGCGCTGAAGTTGGGTTGTTGACGTGCCTTCCGCGTTTTTTTGTAGTTCCAGAAACGTAGCATTCGCCTTATCGGTATCTCCCGCGTCGACGCTGCGCTGATATTCATCTTGCAGAATATTTTTTTCCAGATTACTCAGGGCATTAGATTTATATTCTATAAAGTCCTGAATATCCAGATCTGCTCTCTTCTGGTAATCGCTGTCAACGTAGCGATTTTTCAATGTTTCTAACTTATTGGCGGTTATCGCGATCTCCATACTATCGGTGGTGTAGCTCCACAGACTGACTTCGGGTGGCGAAGATAACGCCTTTTTAACGAGCCCGAGAAACGCTTCTTTACTGATGCCACTGTCGGCTTTGAGATGACCAGACCAATTTTCTATAGCCATTTCGTTCGTGCCAATTTCATCAATATAGACCGTCATAAACTCATTGCTGACATACGGCTTACTGGTATCTGTCTGCCTTAGTAAGTCACGGTCTGCATAGATGTCTCTCGGTATTTTCGATGGTTCGTCTTTTTTGGGGTCTGATGGTGGAGCCTTGGCTACTGTCTCTTTCCAACGCGCCAGCGCTTCCGCAGAAATTTTTATATTGTTGGGGAAGGTGACCGTCTTTCCGGTAATCGGATCGGTGATTTGTATGCTATCACTGCTTGTTGTTGTCGTTGACTGTGCTGTAGTCGAAGATGTCGCGGTGCTTTGGGCCTGAGAATTGCTATAACCCGTATTATTTACAGACAAGCTCATACTCTCTCCTTAAGTGCGATCAAGTGGTTAAATATTGACCCAAATATTATCGGCAGCGGTAATCCGATTCTTTACAAATGTTTCAATATGTTATTGTTACTATTCGGAACTGGATAAATGGAAGGGAGTGCAGGCCATCGTGCTCCGCCTGCTGTTTATGTCATCACCGATTGTGTCTGCACGTTAAATCAGGGAAAATGCCCGGCTATAGTTTAGTTTATTTCCGCTTTGCCTGACGATCTGACATCGGAGTGTTGTTGACTTGATGCTGACGCCGGGTGGCTAACAAAAGAAACCTGAAAATCATGTCTCCAAGTGAATACGCCCGCGAAGTCTCTAAAAGAAGAACGTTCGCTATCATTTCTCACCCCGATGCCGGTAAAACCACGATTACCGAAAAGGTCCTGCTGTTCGGACAGGCGATTCAGACTGCCGGTACGGTAAAAGGGCGTGGTTCAAACCAGCATGCAAAATCCGACTGGATGGAGATGGAAAAGCAGCGTGGTATCTCCATCACCACGTCCGTGATGCAGTTCCCCTATCGTGAATGTCTGGTTAACCTGCTGGATACCCCGGGGCACGAAGACTTCTCCGAAGATACCTACCGTACGTTGACGGCGGTGGACTGCTGCCTGATGGTGATCGACGCTGCAAAAGGGGTCGAAGATCGTACGCGTAAGCTGATGGAAGTCACGCGTCTGCGTGACACGCCGATTCTGACGTTTATGAACAAACTTGACCGTGACATCCGCGATCCGATGGAAGTGCTGGATGAAGTCGAGAGCGAGCTGAAGATTGCCTGTGCGCCGATTACCTGGCCGATTGGCTGCGGTAAATTGTTCAAAGGCGTGTACCACCTTTATAAAGATGAAACCTATCTGTATCAGACCGGTAAAGGCCATACGATTCAGGAAGTACGCATCGTTAAAGGGCTGGACAACCCGGATCTGGATACCGCTGTTGGCGAAGAGCTGGCTGCACAGCTGCGTGAAGAGCTGGAGCTGGTGAAAGGGGCATCGCACGAATTTGAGCTGGACGCGTTTCTGGCAGGCGAACTGACACCGGTCTTCTTTGGTACGGCGCTGGGTAACTTTGGCGTTGACCATATGCTGGACGGGTTAGTTGCCTGGGCGCCTGCGCCGATGCCGCGTAAAACAGATACCCGCGAAGTGACGGCAGCGGAAGAGAAATTCACCGGCTTTGTATTCAAGATTCAGGCCAACATGGACCCGAAACACCGTGACCGCGTGGCGTTTATGCGCGTGGTATCCGGGAGATATGAAAAGAGCATGAAGCTGCGTCAGGTTCGTTCGGGCAAAGACGTGGTGATTTCAGATGCGTTGACCTTCATGGCGGGTGACCGTTCCCATATTGAAGAAGCCTACCCGGGCGATATCATCGGGTTACACAACCACGGCACTATCCAGATTGGCGATACGTTTACGCAAGGTGAAGACATGAAATTCACCGGTATCCCTAACTTTGCGCCGGAATTGTTCCGTCGCATCCGCCTGCGCGATCCGCTCAAGCAGAAACAGCTGCTGAAGGGGTTGGTACAGCTGTCTGAGGAAGGCGCGGTACAGGTATTCCGTCCATTGACCAACAACGATCTTATCGTGGGGGCGGTCGGCGTACTACAGTTTGATGTGGTGGTTGCCCGTTTGAAAACCGAATATAACGTTGAGGCGATTTACGAGTCGGTAAACGTTTCTACCGCGCGTTGGGTTGAGTGCAGCGATGTGAAGAAATTCGAAGAGTTTAAGCGTAAGAACGAGCTGCATCTGGCGCTGGATGGCGGGGATAACCTGGCTTATGTGGCACCAACGATGGTGAACCTGAACCTGACGCGGGAACGCTATCCAGAAGTGACGTTCCACCAAACGCGTGAGCATTAATGTTGTTCGATACGCCACGGTTTCACGAAAATAAACGTGGCTGTGGTGTTTACATCGTGACCACATTGTTAAAATAATCATCACCCGGTTATGTTTGGTTTTAGGCCAATAATGCCGGGTGTTTTTATTTTTAAAACATCTAAAAATCAATATCTTATATTTTTATTTTTCCCTGCGCGATCTCCTGCCTCGGTGCAACAGACAAATCTGAATTGCTGTACATATTCCTTTGTTCCCCTGTGATTTTCCATTCTGTGGGCTATAGTTAACAACGTGTTAACTGAGTTAGCTTGTTCAACTGTTAACACAATGCAAGTTGGTTCATTGTTTTGATTTGTTTCGCTTTTGCAATTCAATGCTCTGATTTTTTTATGCAAGAAGAGGGAATTATCGGAGCATTGGTCACGTCATTATCACCTTGATTTGCTGATGACGGTGCAGGCGTTAATGTGACTCGAATAGATTGTTTCGGGTTTAGAGAAAAGCATAAGAAGGAAGACATCGATGAAAAAGACCACATTGACAAAATCGCTGATCGTAGTTGCTCTGAGTTCGATTCTGGCTGGCGGTGCCATGGCGGAAGAAACATTAGGGCAGAAAGTAGAACGTATCGCGGATACAACTGGTGCAAAAATCGATAGCTCCGCCAATAAAGCCTCTGGCTACATGAGTGACAGCGCTATCACAGCAAAAGTGAAGAGTGCGTTGCTGGAAGATAAATCCATTACCAGCAGCGACATTTCCGTTGAAACGTCAAAGGGTGTCGTCACACTCAGCGGCTTTGTCGGTAGTCAGGCACTGAGCACCCGGGCGGTGGAAATTGCCACTCAGGTTGAGGGCGTCCAATCCGTCAGCGACAAACTGCAGGTTAAAGATAATCAATCACAGTCGGTTGGCGCTTATGCCGATGATGCGGTGGTGACCAGCACGATTAAGGCGAAACTGCTGGCGGATGACATTGTTCCGTCTCGCAAAGTGAAAGTCGAAACGCAGGAAGGTGTTGTGCTGTTGAGCGGTGAAGTCGACAACAAAGCGCAGTCCGATCGTGCAGAAAGTATTGCGAAGGCCGTTGACGGCGTGAAAAGCGTTAAAAACGACCTGACCGTTAAATAATCGTCATTTCAAACGGGGTTATCCGTCATAGCGGATAACCCTACCTAATCCGCATAATAAAACACCATCTGTGGATACGCAGTCAGGACGCAAGAAGTGCGTCAGGATGACCACCATGATTTTTAATTTTGTCTGGTAAGGAGAGCGTATGTTTCGTTGGGGCATTATATTTTTAGTTATCGCACTTATCGCGGCAGCTCTGGGTTTCGGCGGGCTGGCCGGTACGGCAGCTGGCGCGGCGAAAATCGTCTTTGTGGTCGGTATTATTCTGTTTCTGCTTAGCTTGTTCACTGGTCGAAAACGGCCATAGCACACGCATTCTTTATAGAATAAATGTCATACAGAGCACACAGCCGCGCCACGCGGCTGTCACATTTTACCGGCACACTGTTCGCGTATTTGCTGCATTTCGACAGTTTATCAGGAGGTTTATGATGAATAGCGATATCGTTGTTGGCAAATGGAAACAGTGGAAAGGGAATTTTCTGGCGCTGTGGGCCGATTGGTTTGACAGCGATTGCGCCTGGCTGGAAGGGAGTAACGATTACTTGTCCGGCGTATTGCAAGAGGGTTACGGAAAGGCGCACGAAGAGGTATCCTCAGAGAAAACCACGCTACACTGAGGCGTTACCGCAACGACAAGTCCTATTCTGCCATGATGCTTTGGCAGGATATTACTTGGCCGTCGATTAGGTTGCTTCATCTTGGTGGACTTAATCTTGACGGAGAGAAGCGACGTGCCTTCTGAACGATACCGTTTTATCGACACCCACTGTCATTTCGATTTTCCCCTCTTTTACGATGATGCACTGGAAAGCTTACGTCTGGCGCAAGACGCAGGGGTTGAGCGCATCATTATTCCCGCCGTGGCTTCCCAGCATTTCGAACGCGTGTTGATGCTCGCTCGTACTTACCCATCGCTTTATGCTGCGCTAGGCCTCCATCCGCTTTATATCGCCGAGCATCAGGAAGATGACCTGATTCGTCTGGAAGACGAACTGCGGCAACAGCCTGCCAGACTGGTCGCGGTCGGTGAGATTGGGTTGGATCTCTACATGCCGGAACCACAGTTCGAGCGACAGCTTACCTTCCTTGAAGCTCAGCTTCGGCTGGCGAAAAAATACGATCTCCCGACGATCCTGCACTCGCGGCGCAGCCACGACAGGCTGGCGCAATTGCTCCGTCGTATCGACGTGCCGCGTACCGGTGTGGTTCACGGGTTTGCGGGCAGTCTGGCGCAGGCGCAGGCCTTTATCCGACTGGGTTATTACATCGGCGTCGGGGGAACCATTACCTATGACAGGGCGAATAAAACGCGTCAGGCGATTGCGCAGCTGCCGTTAGATCGCCTGCTGCTGGAAACGGATGCACCCGATATGCCGATGAGTGGTTATCAAGGGCAGCCAAACCGACCCGAGCGCATTTCGTGTGCGTTTCACACGCTGTGTGAGCTACGTTCAGAATCGCCTGAGGAGATTGCCGAGGCGCTCTGGCAAAATTCGTTCAGGCTATTTGGACGGCTCACTCCGACATAACACCGCTACCGTTATGCCGACACTATTCCTCTAACGCGGAAGCTTCTGTTTGCTTCCGTTTTTCTCTTATTTCTGTGCAACAACAGACAGAACAGTCATCTTGATTTCATATACCAACCATTAAATTGTGATACAGATCACTTTTTGGTGTTTTGGACTGTTCGATGTTGTATGTATTTGTGACATAAATTAGCGACCTTTTCGGGCCACTCTTTATAATCGGCTCGCCAGCACGTGCTTACTGCTCTGGCGAAATGATTTTTATTATGCTTTCACTTTTTTCACGCGTTATAGGGAACTGCACATGCAACTCGTTATGAGTCTCATCGGCATGCTTGTTCTGATTTTTTTCGCGGTTATTTTGTCCAGTAATCGTAAAGCGATCAGATTGCGCACCGTAGTTGGTGCTTTCGTTATTCAGATTGGTATCGGTGCGTTGGTGCTGTATGTGCCAGTAGGACGCAAAATTCTGGAGGGATTGACGGGCGGTGTAGCAAACGTTATCGCCTACGGAAACCAAGGGGTTTCATTCATTTTTGGCGGTCTGGTTTCCGACAAAATGTTCGAAATCTTCGGCGGTGGCGGGTTTGTTTTCGCATTCCGTGTATTACCGATCATCGTCTTTTTCTCTTCCCTTGTAGCGGTACTGTACTACATGGGGGTGATGCAGTGGGTCATCCGTTTATTAGGCGGTGGGTTGCAGAAACTGTTGGGAACGTCCCGTACTGAGTCGCTCTCTGCCACGGCTAATATTTTTGTCGGCCAAACAGAAGCACCCTTGGTGGTTCGTCCGTATATCGCCAACATGACGCGTTCAGAGCTGTTTGCGGTGATGTGCGGCGGATTAGCCTCCATTGCGGGGTCTGTGATGGCAGGCTATGCCCAGATGGGCGTGCCGCTGGACTATCTGATTGCGGCTTCCTTCATGGCTGCGCCGGGTGGATTGCTATTTGCCAAACTGATGGTGCCGGAAACGGAAAAAACGCACGATCATGACGAGATGGTTGGGTTTGTTGATGAAGACGATCGCCCGGCTAACGTCATTGATGCAGCGGCAAGCGGTGCGGCGTCCGGTATGCAACTGGCGCTGAATGTGGGCGCGATGTTGCTGGCTTTTGTCGCTTTGATTGCTCTTCTTAATGGCATTCTGGGTGGTATCGGTGGCTGGTTTGATTACCCGCAACTGTCAATGGAATTGATGCTGGGGTGGATATTCTCACCTGTTGCCTTCTTAATCGGCGTACCGTGGCATGAAGCAACGGTAGCGGGGTCGTTTATTGGGCAAAAGCTGATCGTTAACGAGTTCGTCGCTTACATGAATTTCAGCGAGTACCTGAAAGCGGATGATGTGGTTGCTGCTGCGGGCTTGCAGGTTCTGTCGGATCATACCAAAGCTGTGATTTCGTTCGCGCTGTGCGGCTTTGCTAACCTTTCGTCTATTGCTATCCTTATTGGAGGTTTGGGCAGTATGGCACCGAGTCGGCGTCAGGATATTGCCCGTTTGGGTTTGAAGGCGGTCGCGGCAGGTACGCTTTCTAACCTGATGAGCGCCTGCATCGCAGGGTTCTTTTTGTCTCTGTAGTCCTTGTTGACTATGCAGTACCGGACCTTGTAAATGTAACCAGGCATTCTTGCAGTTGCGAGGTGATGGGCGGCGAAAGTCGCCCATTGTTCGTTTAAAACCCTACATTATTTAGGGCTTAAGCGTGATCTACGCAGCGTGTAGCGAATGCGGGTGCGACATGCTTGCCTGAGTGGAGTGACATGCTTTCTGCTTTTATTGATGATGTTGAATGGATTACTTTTCCACGGGCAACGGACGGTGCCACCTACCCAGGTATTACTGCTCGCTGCCATTTTCATGTATCTGCTTATGACGACGCGCTGTTTGCTGCGTTGAACATCCCTTTCCCTGATGCGTTAGCGCGTGCAGTGCCGAAACGGCGTGCCGAATTTCTGGCTGGGCGCTATCTTGCCAGACACGTGTTGAATAAATTGGATCATCCTGATTTCGTGCTGTGCAGTGCGGAAGATCGTTCGCCACAGTGGCCGGAAAATGTCGCTGGTTCGCTCAGCCATAACAAAGACAGCGTGCTCTGTGCTGCGCATTTGCGTATCGAGGCGCTATCGTGTGTGGGTGTTGATATTGAAGGATTCATATCCGATGAGCGTGCGCAATCGCTGTGGCCTGGCATCATTGGCGACGAGGAATTCCAGTGGTTTCAGGAGCGTGAGGAGTCGTTCTGCTGCTTGCTGACGGTAAGTTTCTCAGCGAAAGAGAGTCTGTTTAAGGCGCTTTATCCGCAGGTTCGGCACTACTTTGATTTTCTGGATGCCAGACTGGTGGCGCTGGATATCACCAAACGCGAGTTTGAGCTGGAACTGCTGACCGATCTGACGCCGACGTTTTACGCTGGACGCCGTTTTAAAGGGGCGTATCTGCTAAGAGAGTACGACGTCACTACCTTTATCTGCTGCTAAAAAAGCCCGCGTGAGCGGGCTTGGATCTATTCATCAGAACGTATTGGCATCAGAACTTATAGCTCACGCCGCCGTACACCGTACGTCCAGACACGAAGTAGTCGATATCGGTCGCAACATAATCCCGTTTTTCGTTGGTCAGGTTAGTGACACCCAGTTTCAGATCCACGTTTTTAACCGGTGTATAGGTCGCGCCAATATCCACGGTATTAAAACCGCGTGTTCTATACGTTTCTTTATCACGCAAATATTGGTTGCTGGTGTACTGGTAGGACACGTAGGTAGATAGATTATCCAGCGCCTGCCAGTTCAACTGCGTGTTAACCGTATTTTTCGGTGTTTGCTTCAGGCGCATTCTGGTCGCACGGTCTTCTGCATCAACCACGGTCCAGTTGGTGGTCCAGTTCAGATCATCTGTCAGGTCGACCCAAAATGAGGTTTCAATCCCCTGCACACGCGCTTTACTCACGTTTTCATAGGTTCGTGTTAGCGAATTGGTTTGAATCATATCTTTAATATCATTGTTAAACAGGGTGATACCAGTGCCGAAATGCTCGGCCTCATAGGCGGTACCCAGTTCATAGCTGATAGAGGTTTCAGCCTTCAGGTCAGGGTTACCGACGATGTAGCATTGACCACGGCATGCTGCTTTCGTATAGCCTTTGGTAAATTGAGCGAGGGTTGGCGCTTTAAAAGCCTTATTCACGCCGCCTTTGATCACCCAGTTGTCGGTCAGACTATAGGTAGCGTAAGCGCGTGGGCTGAACTCGGTGCCATAGACCTCATGGTGGTCGACGCGGCCACCAAACGTGAGGGCTAAATCCGCAATCTTGAATTCATCCTGTAGGAAAAGAGCACTTTGATTGACGTCTACTTTTCCGCCTTTCAGGTTCATGCTGTGTTCCAGTGATGTGATGCGGTATTCGCCGCCACCGGTTAGCAGATGATCGCCCAAATAACCGGAGATTTGTCCATCAACTGTCTGATTATTTTGAGTAATATCGGCAATGCCTTTATTAAGCTCAGAATTATCCATTAAATCGATATTTTCGTAGTAGTAGCGTAACCGCGTATCGAAATTATCCCAGCTACCGTTATGTGTGAGTCCCAGACCGAGGCGATCCAGTTTTTGTGTATTGTGAGCTGTTGCGCCAGAGTTATTCCAATCGACGAAACGGTCATCTTTGGTATAAGTCGCATCAAAATCCAGACTCTGTTGAGAATCGATCAACCATGTCAGGTTACCCAGCACGCTGTAGTTATCACGTTTTTCCAGCGCATCTGAGTTGCGATTCTTGGATTGCTCGGTACGCCACGCATCGCGCTTGCCACCGTCCACAATCAAACTGCCCAGCAGCGTATTCTCTATCAATGGCCCGCTGACGTAACCATTCAGACGGTTATGGTCGCCGCCGGAACCTTCGGTTGGAGCCTGAAAGTTATAGCCAACTTCTCCAGCAACGTTCTCCCCCGGTTGGCGAAGAATCACGTTGACTACACCGCCCAGCGCATCGGCACCGTACAGAGAAGACATCGGGCCACGAATCACTTCGATACGTTCAATCGCCGACATAGGAATGGAGCTAAGATCGAAATCATTCCCCATATCGGTCGCAAGTGATTCTTGGGTGTTGATACGGCGACCATTTACCAGCAGTAGCGTGTAGTCCGCCCGCATACCACGGATTTTAATTTCGTTACGGCCATAGGTAGTCGACGGGTTGATGTTAATCCCCGGCAGCTTTTTCACCGCATCGGAAACGTTATTCACCGACATCTTTTCCAGTTCGGCGCGGGTGATGACAGAGACGCTGGCGGGGGCGCTTAGCGTAGTGTGTTTCGTCTGCGTTGCCGTCACGACGATTTTTTCATCTGCCGCGTTTTCTGCCTGCGCAAGTGCAGGCAGTGCCAGTAATCCGGTCACCAGCAGGGCACGATATACCTTGCTGTGTGGGAAATGATGATGTGAAAAACGATTTTCCGATTTTAGCTGCATGTCAAAGGCCTCATCAAAGAGTGGAAAAAACATCCCCGTAAATAAATTGCGTGCTGTGTTACGTGTATTGCCGCCCCCATTGAGTAAATCGAGCGGTTTATTGCCCCGTCGCTTGCACAGGTTGGCGTGCTGCCATCTTCCGGCTGCGTTCAGCCAGCAGTGGAATCAGGCGCAGGGTCAGCAGCATGGCGGCCAGCGCAAAGATGGTGCTGGCGACGGCAAGCTGTGAGAACCCGTCAATTCTTCCCTCAACCGAGGTGCTCAGATAAGCGGCAGAGGCCACGCTGGCGAGCCCTGATGCCACGTTGGCTGCGGTTCCCTGATAGGACATAAACGCAGCGCGCTGATGCGGCAGCGGAATACCTGCGGTAATCGCCAGTGTGCTGCTGGAGCGCGCTGCGCTGAGCGCCATGAACAGGGTGAACACCAGATACAGGGAAAGCGAAAAGGGCAAAACGAAACCGCAGAGAATGACAACGGCTAGCAGCAGCGTTGTCACCACGATCGTCCGGCTGGCATAGCCTCGATCCAGTAGGTTGCCGCACAGCTGCATGGTCACCATGCTTCCCAGCCCGCCGCAAAGATAAAGCAGGGAAATATCATCCCGTGGGAAAGCCAGATTGAACTGAAAGTAGTTGGAAAAATGGGGAATCAGCAGGAAATGGCCGAACATCTGTAGCGAAACCACTGTCAGCCCCAACAGGAAAAGAGGGGAGGCCAGCAGGTCGTGTAATACGGAAGTGGGGGATGTGCTGGGAGAAGCGTTTTGCTGGGCCCGGTGCGTCGGCGGCATGGAAGGAAAGAGCCACAGCACTAACAGCGCCAGCAGCAGGCCGCCGAGGCCGAAAATATAAAACGGCGCTTGCCAGTTAATACGGTGAGCTAACTCCAGCGACAGCGGCATGATGATGATGGCCGCGAGCGAAAAACTCATACCGACGTAGGCCAACTGCTTTCCGCGCTCGTTGGCCGGCACAATATCGACAACCGCCGCCATCAACACGCCAGAGGCCGGCCCGGCCACGCAGCCCGCCAGAATAAACAGCACTAAAAGATGGGTTTGGCTGGTGGCAAACATGCAGGCCGCCGTCAGGCCGAAGCGCAGCGTCAGCAGAACGAGCAGAGCATGTTTGCGGTTAAATCTGTCCAGATAGGGAGCGGCGAGGAAGCCGACGATAGCCGAGGCAAACGTTGCGCCACCGCTAATGTAGCCGATGTTCTTGGCATCCATGGAAAGCGCGCTGATGAAATCGGGGCCTAACGGCATCACCATCATCAGGCTGCCGAGAGAAAGCATGTTGATGAGCAGCGCCAAATGCACAACAGGTCGGGTGTGCTGGCTGTACATGCTTTCATCCATGACGGGCTCACATTTAGACACAGTTAGTAAAATATTCGCGCAGTCTAGCGCAGCTTAATTTTCATGACAATGAATGATAAGTATTTTCATTATCATCTGTGATGTGGGTTTTATAATCAATACATTCCCGTTGCTAACCATTAACCGTTATGAAAGATGCACAAAAAAATTGATTAACATCAATATAACCCCTAATTAGTGGGCGTGAATAAGCATTTTGTGGAAGGATTGACCGAACACGTTACTTCAGTGTAATTTAACTGCGCTTGATATAAATGATAATGATTTTAATAATCATTGGTATTTAATTTGCGAGCGCAGGAGCTGCCTTGTGGATACACTGATTACAGAAGCTGAAACATTTAGCGGGCTAACTTATTCGGAACAGACCGCTTTTTTATATGCATCGGAACACCGTAGCCTTTCTACTTCCGGCTTATTTGAACGTATTTCGTCCCCTGTTTGTGCTCCAGATTCGCACGATGACAGGCTTAGCTCTGCAATCGCGCAGGCGTTCCAGCGAGCGCGTCAGGCGGGGCAGTCGCTGCCTATTGTGGTTGGGGCGATTCCTTTTGATACCACGCAACCCTCTTGTCTCTATATCCCTGATAGCTATACCGTTACGACGAAATCTGAACTCGTCAGCCGGGCTCGTAAGCACACGGCGGCGGCACCTGCTGCGTTAACGTTAAACAGCATCCCTGATGAATGTCAGTTCAAGTCCATCGTGGCAGAGGCCGTTGAGCGCTTCCGCCGCGGTGAACTGAGCAAAGCGGTACTGTCGCGCATTTTGGATATTGAGCTGGCGGGGCCCGTTAAGGCGCAAACGATCCTTAACAACCTGATGGTGCAGAATGCGGGTGGCTATCATTTTTCGCTGCCGCTGCCGGATGGTTCCATCTTACTGGGTGCCAGCCCGGAACTGCTGCTGCGTAAGCAGGGCAACGTCATTGTCTCCAATCCACTGGCGGGATCGGCGCGGCGGATGAACGATGAACATCTGGATTACCTGAACAGCCAGCGCTTGCTGAATTCCAGCAAAGACAAGCACGAGCATAAGCTGGTGGTGGACGATATCCGCCAACGCCTGATGCCGCTGTGCTCGTCGTTAACGATTCCATCAGCTCCTTCGCTTATGAGCACTGCCTCCATGTGGCACTTGTCTACCGCCATCAGCGGCGAACTGGCTCACCCAGAGATGACGGCGCTTCAGGTTGCCTGTCAGCTACATCCTACCCCCGCGCTGTGCGGTTTCCCCACGCAGGAAGCGCGCCAACTGATCGCTGAACTGGAACCGCACGATCGTGGCGTATTCAGCGGCATTGTCGGCTGGTGTGACGCCAACGGCGATGGCGAATGGGCGATAGCGATTCGCTGCGGGACCATCAAAAACAATAACGTCCGCCTGTTTGCCGGTGCGGGCATTGTTGAGGCATCCGTCCCCGAGGATGAATGGGCTGAAACCGCCGCCAAATTAAACACGATGCTGAATGCGTTTGGCCTTAACTCAGGTGTGGACGGACTATGAGCATTGAATTTACGCCCTGGCCAGAGGAACTGGCGCAGCGTTACCGCGACAAGGGATACTGGGTCGGTCTGCCGTTAACGGATGCCTGGGAACGCCATCTGACGACACAACCGGATGCGGTTGCGGTGGTGTGCGGCGAACGTCAGTGGAGCTATCGCGAGCTGGATCGGCAATCTTCCGCGCTGGCATCGCGCCTGACGGAAAGCGGCCTGCGCTGTGGCGACACCGCGCTGGTGCAGTTGCCGAACGTGGACGAGTTTTACCTGACCTTTTTTGCGTTGCTGAAAATGGGCGTCGCGCCGGTTAACGCGTTGTTTAGCCACAACAAGCTGGAACTGCTGTCATACGCCACACAGATCGAACCGCGATTATTGATCGCCTCGGCCGAACACCCGCTGTTTGGCGACGGCGCGTTTCTGGATCGGCTACAGACGCAGGTTCCCCGTCTGCAAACGGTAGTAATGCTTGGTGACAGCTCGCTGGGACACAGCCTGTCAGACTGGCTGCAACCGCGCGCTTCAACCAGCCAGTATCAGCCTTCCGCATCGGGGCAGGTTGCCTTCTTCCAGCTTTCTGGCGGCAGTACCGGTACGCCAAAGCTGATTCCCCGTACTCATGACGATTACTACTACAGCGTGCGCCGCAGCGTGGAAATCTGCGAGCTGACGCCGCAAACCCGCTACCTGTGTGCGTTGCCCGCCCCGCATAACTTCCCGCTAAGCTCGCCCGGTTCGCTCGGCATTTTTTACGCTGGTGGACGCGTCGTGCTGGCGCCCGATCCGGGGGCGATGACCTGCTTCCCGCTGATCGAACGTCATCAGATCGATATTACCTCGCTGGTGCCGCCCGCAGCCGCGCTGTGGATCCAGGCAGCCGAACAGTTTGGTGGGGCGCTACGTAGCCTGAAGATCTTGCAGGTGGGCGGTGCGAAGCTGAGTGATACCGTCGCCCGTCGTATTCCGGCGGTGTTGGGTTGCCAGCTACAGCAGGTGCTCGGGATGGCCGAAGGGCTGGTGAACTACACCCGACTGGACGACAGTGATGAACATATCTTCACTACGCAGGGCTGCCCGATGAGCCCAGACGATGAAGTGAAGGTGTTGGACATCGACGGCAATCCGGTACCGAGAGGCGAGGCAGGGCTGCTGGCGACGCGCGGCCCGTATACCTTCCGCGGCTATTACCGCAGCCCGGAACACAACGCCCGCGCCTTCGACAGCGAAGGTTTTTACCACTCGGGTGATGTGGTGCAGATGACCGAGGATGGCTATTTGCGCGTGGTCGGGCGGGAGAAAGATCAGATTAACCGTGGCGGTGAAAAGATTGCCGCAGAAGAGATCGAAAACCTGTTGCTCAAGCATGACGGCATTCTTCATGCCGCGCTGGTGTCGATGCCTGACCCGGTTATGGGCGAAAAGAGCTGCGCTTTTCTGGTGGTCAGCGATCCCGCTCTGAAAGCCATTACGTTAAGAAAATATCTTCGCAATCAGGGTATTGCTGAATTCAAACTGCCGGATCGCTTCGAGATGATCGACACCTTGCCCGTTACGCCGGTCGGCAAGATTGATAAGAAATCACTCCGTCAGCGTATCCAGACCCAACTGAGTACTCAAAACCCCACTGAGCTTCAAAATAAATAAGGATTTTGTGATGGCAATCCCTTCTATTGCTTCTTATCCCCTGCCGCGCGCACAGGATTTCCCGGACAACAAAGTTTCCTGGGCGTTTGAGCCTGAGCGTGCGGTGCTGCTGATTCACGACATGCAGGACTATTTCGTGAATTTCTATGGTGCAGACAGCCCGCTGGCGCAGCAGTTGATTGAGAACATTGCGGCGTTGCGAACCTACTGCAAAGCACAGGGGATTCCGGTGGTGTATACCGCGCAGCCGAATGCACAAAGCGCGGCCGACCGGGCGCTGCTGAACGACATGTGGGGAGCAGGGTTGAATAATCACCCTGACAAGCAGCGTGTCGTGAGTGCGCTGGCGCCGGATGAGCACGACACCGTGCTGGTGAAGTGGCGCTACAGCGCATTCCACCGTTCGCCGCTGGAACCGATGATGAAAGAAATGGTTAAAGATCAGCTGATTATCTGCGGTGTTTACGGGCATATCGGCTGCATGATTACCGCGACGGATGCTTTCATGCGCGACATCAAGCCGTTCATGGTCGGCGATGCGGTGGCGGATTTCTCACTTCAGGAACACCAGATGGCGCTGAAATATGTGGCGACGCGCGCCGGACGAGTGGTTAGCACGGCAGAACTCACAGGAGCAAAAATGGCACAGACACTGACGAAGCAAGGACTGAGAGCACACCTGCTGACCTTGATCGACGAAGAAGAAGATCAGTTCGATGAAGATGAAAACCTGATCGACTACGGTCTGGACTCGGTGCGCATGATGGCGCTGCTGACCGAATGGCGCAATCAGGGCATCACGCTAAGTTTTGTCGATCTGGCGCGTAACCCCAGTCTGAATGCGTGGTGGGCACTGATCGAAAAACAGCAGGGAGCTGCATCATGAAGCCATTGAGCGTTGCGCAGCGTGGGCTGTGGTTAGGCCATGCCCTGAACGATGATAAGGCGACGTTCAACACGGCGGAGTGCATCGCGTTTGATGGCAAAGTCGACATTGAAGCCATGCTGAGCGCGATCCGTCAGGCTGTCATGGAGTGTGAATGCCTGTACTGCCAGTTTGTTGAGGTGGCGGCTGAACAGGCCGACCAGCCAGAGATTGGCTTTGTGGCTTCACAACTGCCGGTACCGATCGGCGTGCTGCCGATTGTAGAGCTGTTGCCCGCACCGAGAACGGATGAAGCGCAGACGATACGCCAGTGGGCGCGTGAGGAAATCTCCCAGCCGCTGGATTTGCTGAACGGATTACCCTGCCGCTTTGCACTGCTATGTGGTGAAAAACGTGATTTTCTCTATAGTTGCGTGCATCACATTGCGCTGGACGGCTTTGGCACCACCATGCTGTTTCAGCGTATCGCCCAGATTTACACCGCGCTGACGGCGGGGCAGCCCGTGCCGATGGCCGAGTTTGGTCCATTTAGCGATGTGTTGGAAGAGGAACAGCAGCGTGATGCCAGCGGGCAGACGGCGCAGGCACGGGATTTCTGGTTGGAGACGCTGAATGCGATGCCGGAACCCGCCAGCTTCAGCGAGAAGAAAGCACCTATCGCGGCGCGTTTTTTGCGTCAAAGCTGTGATATGCCTGAAGATCTCTGGCAACCGCTAACGGCGCTGTGTGAAGGCAATAAAATCAGCTGGCCGGATCTATTTTTGGCGATGCTGGCGACGCACCTCAAACTGGTGTCCGGCAGTGACCGACTGACGTTCGGCATGATGGTGATGAACCGTATCGGTTCCGCCTCGCTGACGGTGCCGAGCATGCAGATGAATATTGTGCCGCTCTGTATTCAGGTGGATGAGCAGGCGGATTTTGTGGCGCTGGCGCAGCAGGTTGCTCGCACCAAGCGCACGCTGCGTCGGCATCAGCATTATCGCTATGAGCACTTACGTCGCGATCTGAACCGTGTGGGCGGCGAACAGCGGCTTTTCGGTCCGCTGATCAATATCATGCCGTTTGATCATCCGCTCAGCTACGGATCGCTGTCGTCCAGCACGCTGAATCTCAGCGCCGGACCGGTAGAAGATCTGACCATTGAGATCCATTTCAAACCAGACGGCACACCGGTGCTGGACTTTGATGCCAACCCGGCCTGTTACAGTGCGGAAGCACTGGCCAATCTGCAAGAAACCCTGTTTACACTGCTTCAGCGCTGGCTGGCGCAGCCGCGACAAACCAGCGGTGAGCTTCTGGGGCGCTGGCTGCGTGAAGAACGTGAGCTTGCCTTGATCACCAGCCGCGAGCCTGAACCGTTCGTTGAATCGGTTCTGACGGCAATCGCCAAGCAGGCGCGTAAAAACCCGAATCATACAGCACTGACACAGCGCGATCGGCAGTACAGCTACCAGCAGTTGTTGGATCTGAGCGATCAGGCCGCCGCTGCGCTTCACGAACGTGGTGTGCAGCCCGGTGAGCGCATCGGCATTATGCTGAACCGCAGCCCTGAAACCATCATTTGCCTGCTGGCTGTGATGCAGTGTGGCGCGGTGTATGTACCGCTCGATCCTGAACAGCCGCATGAACGTCAGCAGCACATTATCCAGATTGCCGGGCTGCGTACGATTGTGACGCAGGCGGATTACCAGCATCGGCTGGCGTCGGTCTTTTCCGGCGAGATCGTTCTGGCAGGGCATCTTCTGTCATCCAACGCGCAGCATGCCGCCCTGCCACCTGCGGAAGCGAGAGATAGTCAGATTGCCTATGTCATGTTCACCTCGGGATCGACCGGATTGCCGAAGGGTGTGGAGATCGGCGTCAGCGCGCTGGATCACTTCATCGCGGCGGCACGCCAGCGCTATGGCCTACGTGCGGCGGATCGCGTGCTGCAATTTGCCCCGTTTAACTTTGATGCCAGCATCGAAGAGATCTTTGCCACGCTGATCAGCGGTGCGACGCTGGTACTGCGCACCGATGAGATGCTGGAATCGATACCGACCTTTGTCGAACAGGTCGAAGAACTGGCAATTACGTTGCTCGATCTGCCGACTGCATTCTGGAATGAATGGGTGGTCGGGCTGAAAACTGGCGCACTGACCATGCCTTCCGCACTGCGCGCCATCATCATCGGGGGTGAAGCGGTGTATCCCGAACAGCTGGTGCAGTGGCAACGCCATGCACCGAATACGCTGCGCTTAATCAACACCTATGGCCCAACGGAAACCACGGTGGTGGCGACCAGTTGCGATCTGCAAACGCAGTCTGCCGATGTGGCACAGCTTCCTATCGGTCTGCCATTGGCAGGCGTCAACGCGCTGATTTTGGCGGCGGGCGACCGCCCTGCGGCAGAAGGGGAACTGGTACTGTTGGGGCCAACGCTAGCGGCGGGTTATATCGGCACGGAGCACACGGCATTTACGCAGTTGGCGGTGGGCGACCGTGAGCTTCCGGCTTACCGCACGGGCGACAGAGTACGACTGGAAAAAGGACAACTGCTGTATCTCGGGCGCATGGATAACGAGTTTAAAATCAGCGGCTACCGGATTCAGCCAGGGGAAGTCGAAGCCCATCTGCTGGCACAGCCGGATGTTGATGAAGCCTGTGTTCAGGGCATTGTTTACCCCAACGGCGTGCGGCGTCTGGTGGCGTTTGTTGCCACGAAAGCCGGTGAGATCGATGCGCGTGCGCTGAAACAGCGCCTGGGCAGCGTATTGCCGCCGGCGATGATCCCTACCGATTATCGCGCCTTCCGCCAGTTGCCGAAAACCGGCTCCAACAAGGTCGATCGCAAACGTCTGTTGGCGGAATACCACGACGAAGCACCTGCGCAGGCGTTGGCCAGCGAAACCGAAAACCGGGTTAGCGCAATTTGGCAGCAGATCCTCGGCGTCTCGGGGATCCAATCGCGAGATAACTTCTTCGAGCTGGGCGGACAGTCATTGCAGACCATCCAGATCGTTAACCGTCTGGCCGCAGAATTTTCCGTCAGCATCAAGGTGTCTGATGTGTTCGATCATCCCCAACTCAGCGACTTCTGCCGCTATCTGGACGACAGGCTGTCACAGGATGAAAACAGCGTGGAAATGGTGTGGTAGGGAAAATGATGAACAAGGCACAACCTCCTCAGTTTGATTTCAGCGGCCAGACCGTCTGGGTAACCGGTGCGGCGAGCGGCATTGGCGAAAGCATTGCCCGCCAGTTTGTCGGGTTGGGTGCGAACGTGATCGGATTTGATCGCGCATTCCGACATCAGGATCGCCCGTTTACCTGTGTGACGCTGGATATCAGCGAGCCGGACAGCGTGGCGGCGGTCTGTCGCCAGCTGCTGGCAGAAACGGGACTCGACGTGCTGGTCAATGCCGCCGGGATTTTGCGTCTGGGCGACATCGACGCGCTGAGCGTGGACGACTGGCACCAGTGCATCAACGTCAACGCCTCGGGCGCGTTTTATCTGCTGAACGCACTGGTTCCACATTTCAAGCAGCAGCGCCGCGGCGCGATTGTTTGCGTCGGCTCCAATGCCGCGCATGTTCCCCGTATGCAGATGGCGGCGTACTGCGCCTCGAAAGCGGCGCTCACCAGCCTGTCTCACTGTGCCGGTTTGGAGCTGGCACCTTACGGCGTGCGCTGCAATTTGGTGTCGCCGGGATCGACGGATACGCCGATGCAGCGCGGCATGTGGCACAGCGCCGATGCCGAGCAGCGCACTATCGCGGGCTTTCCTGACCAGTACAAACTGGGTATTCCACTGGGCAAGATTGCTCAGCCGGAAGAGATCGCCAATACCGTGGTTTTTCTGGCTTCCGATCTGGCCAGCCATATCACCATGCAGGACGTGGTGGTGGATGGCGGGGCAACGCTGACGGCCTGATTTGCTGAGAGAGTGACAAGTCATGAAAGATATCGTAACGCTGTTAAAGCAGTTAGAGCGGCAGGGTGTCCGTCTGGCGTTAAATGCGCAGGGACAGTTGATTTCGCAGTCCAGCAAAGATGCGATCACGGCAGACATTGGGCGCACGATTAAGGAAAACAAAGATGCCATCGTGCGCTGCCTGACGGCGCAGCAGGCGTTTGAACGCCCCATTACGCCGCAGAATGCGACGTCTGGCCCGCTGTCGTCATCGCAAAGCGGGCTGTGGTTTATCGAACAGTACGAAGAACAATCACACCTCTATAACATGCCGGTCTACTTTCGCCTGACCGGCACGCTGGATGTGGCTGCGTTGGAGTTTGCCTTTGACGCGCTGGCGCAGCGCCACGCCAGCCTGCGCACCCGTTTTGTGGTCAATGAACAGGGTAAGGGCGAACAGCGTATCGATGCCTATCAACCGTTTGTAATACAGCATGATGATTTCTCATCGTTGCCGGAAGCTGAACGGGAAGCGCGCTTGCAGCAGAAGGTGAAAGCGGAAATCAGCCGTCCGTTCGATCTCACGGCGGGCGATCTCACCCGCGTGCGGTTGGTGAAAATGAGCGAACGGGTGCACATTCTGATGATCACCCAGCACCATATTATTTCCGATGGCTGGTCGGTGAAGAATATGTTTGCGGACTTCAAACCAGCCTTTTTGGCCTGTCAAAACCGCCAGCCTTACCCCGTCGAGCCTACTCAGCTTAACTATATCGACTACGCACACTGGTTCAATTCAGACTCATTTCTGGATTACCACAACGAGTTCAAACCGTTCTGGGTTGAGCGGCTGACGGGGATTCCTGAAGTACACAGCTTGCCGTTGGATAAACCGCGCCCCGCACACCAGAACAGCGGCGGCGAGGTCATTTTCTCCGCGATCAACAACGAACTGTGGGATAAATTCAAGCGTCTGTGCCAGCGCTACAATACGTCTAACTTTATCGGCCTGCATGCCGTGTTTTCCCTGATGCTGGCGCGCATCAGCGGCGAGAAAGACATTGTCATTGGTTCACCGCTGGCCTACCGCGAACGGCCGGATATCGAAGATGTCGTCGGCTTCTTCGTTAACACCATCGTGTTGCGTACCCAGTTACAGGATAGCCAGCGTTTTGTTGATTATCTGCAATACTGTCGCGAACAGGATCTATCGGCCTTCGATCATCAACTCTATCGTTTTGAAGCGCTGAGCGAGGCGATCGGTTCCGATCGCACCACGGCGATCAACCCGATCTTCCAGGTGATGCTGGTGTATCAGGCTAAAGTGGATTTCAACGATCTGATCCCTGGCTGTGATGCAGAGGAAGAGACCTCGCCCGTGCTGCCAGCTAAAACGGATATTTCAGTCAAGGTGACGGAGCTGATGGGTGAGGTGCGGCTGGACTGGCTCTTTGCCACCGCGCTGTTTGAGCGCCAGACGATCCAGTATTACGCCGACCGCTTTATCCGGCTGATCGAAGCCGTGGTTGAGGCGCCGGAAACCGATGTCTGGCATCTGCCGCTAATGGAAACGGATCGCTTTGCTGCCGTGCTGGCGGAAAGTCAGCAACTGCCGCGTAGCTACCCGCAGCCGCTGTTAACCGTAACCGACGTGATTGAAGCCGTGGCACAACGCGATCCTCAGCAGTTGGCGATTGCTTTTGACGGTGAACAGCGCACCGATACGCTGACGTATGGCGAACTGAACAGGCAGGCCAATCAGTTGGCACACTGGCTGCACTGTCAGGGACTGGGCGAACAGTCGCTGGTTGGCGTGCTGGCGAAACGCGATCGCTATTTTGTTATTGCCTTGCTGGCCGTCTGGAAAGCGGGCGCCGCCTATGTGCCGCTGGATCCTGACTATCCGCCAGAGCGGCTGCGCCACATCATTACCGATGCCAATCTTGCTGTTATTCTCGGTGGCGATGGGGAACAGTTGGCACAGTGGTCAGCCGAACAACGTATCGATCTGGCCGATCCGGCCGTTGTTGCACAATGGCACGATCTACCGGGTGATGAGCCTCCTGCTATTCCACGCCATGCACAGCAACTGGCACAGGTGATCTACACCTCGGGATCGACCGGTCTGCCGAAGGGCGTGATGATCGAACACGGCTCGCTGATCAACCTGTTGGGCGATCATCGCGATCGCATCGATTTCACGCCGCAAAGCACCATGTTCAACTGCATGTCGCTCTCCTTTGATGCCGGTAATATGACGACGCTGCTGCCGCTAAGCTGTGGTGGCACACTGGCGTTTGGCGAACCCAACGATCGGGCGATTGTGCAGGCCGAACAGGCGGGCGCGACGCACCTGATCCTGCCGACGGCGCTGATGTCGATTCTCGATCCCAAACAGGTTAACGGCATTCAGGCTATTGGCATGGGCGGTGAAGCCTGCCCGAACGCCGTGGTGGAAAATTGGGCCGATAAGGTCGCGCTGTATAACATGTACGGGCCGACGGAGTGTACCGTCACTGCGTTGAGTACGCGCCTGCGTAAAGGTCAGCCTGTCACCATCGGTAAACCTATTGCTCATATTCAGGCGCTGATTCTGGACGCTGCCGGACAGCTGTGCCCGGCGGGCGTGCCGGGCGAACTGTGCCTTGCTGGGCTTGGACTGGCGCGCGGCTACCTCAACCAGCCGCAGATGACTGCCAGCCGCTTTGAACACATCACGCTGAATGACGTGAACCATACCGGACAGGGCGCGGCGACGCTGCGTATTTATCGCACGGGTGACAAGGCCAGATTGCTGAACAACGGTGACTATGAATACTGTGGCCGTATTGATGAGCAGATCAAGCTGCGTGGCTATCGCATCGAACCGGGTGAAATCGAGGCGCAGTTGGCGGCGGTCTGCCCGTCTCTGAAGCAGGTTAAAGTTATCGTGGCGCAGGTGGGAAGCCGTCCGGCGCTGGTCGCTTATGCCACGGTGAAAGCGGGCGGCGGCACACCGGAACCTGCCGCTGTGCTGATTGATGTGGCGAAGCATCTGCCGGAATACATGGTGCCGTTCCGACTGATTCTGCTGGAAGACATGCCGCTGACACCGAACGGCAAGCTCAATACAAAACAGCTGCCGCCGGTGCTGGAAGCGAGCGACGGCGATGGCGAAGCTGACAACCCGCTGGAAGCAGACGTGCTGACGATTTGGCGCAGCGTGCTGAATACACCGCTGGGCGTTGAGGATGACTTTTTCCGCTTAGGCGGCGATTCGATCCTCAGTATTCAACTGACGACGCGCCTGCGCAGCGCAGGCTATGCCTGCACGGTGAAGGATGTTTTCGAAGCGAAAAGCGTGCGGCGTCTGTGCCGCGTGTTGGCGCAGAACAACCGTGACACCGGCATTGTGGCAGAGCAGGGGACGCTGGAAGGCGAATTCGCGCTGCTGCCGATTCAGCGCTGGTTTATGGAACAACCCTTGGCACGCCCTGAACACTGGAACCAGGCGGCGATGATCCAATTGCCGGAAGTGGATGCTGGCCGCCTTACCACGATGTTACAGGCGCTGATGGCGCAACATGACGCGTTGCGTCTGGCCTGTAATGCCGAAGGGCAACGCTATCTGACGGATGTACCTTGCCCAGCGGTGTCGACGCTGGATTATCGTCAGCTTGGTGATGACGGCCTGCAGCAGGCGTTTACCGCGTTGCAGAGTGAATTCGATCCCGCGCAGGGAAGAACGATGGCCTGCGCGCTGGTGCGTCATCATCCGCAGGCGGACACGGCGGTGTTCCTCGCTTTCCACCATTTGGTGATAGATGCCGTTTCCTGGCGCATTCTGGTTGACGATCTGGAGCGGCTGTACCTCGGTGAACCGCTGCCGCTGAAAACGTCGAGCTATCGCCAATGGGGCACGGCGCTGCACCACTACGCGACGCAGCATGCGGAACAGCTGACGTACTGGCAGGCGCAGGAAGACGGCGTGGATCAGACGGCGCTACTGGCAGCGAAGGATCCACAGGGTCAGGCCAGTGCCGCCATGCTGACGCTGGATGCAGAAACCACGGGCCAACTGGTGAGCGAGGCCAATCGGGCTTTCAATACTGACGTCAGCGATTTGCTGCTGGCGGCGCTGACCCGCACGCTAAACGATCTCGGTTGGGGCGACAAAGCGCGCATCATGCTGGAAGGGCACGGCCGTGAAGCGATTGATCCGACGCTGGATGTCAGCCGCACGGTGGGATGGTTTACCAGTACCTATCCGGTGTGTCTGCAAGATCGATCCGACTGGGCTTCTCTGATTCAATCCAGCAAGGAACAGTTGCGTCAGGTGCCGGATAAAGGCGTTGGGTTTAACCCGCTGCGTTACCATCACCCGCAGGGCAATTCGCTGACGCTCTCGCCGATTGTGTTTAACTATCTTGGGCTGTCGGTTCATACCGCTGGTACATGGCGTCCGGTGGACGTCGCGCCGGGAGTCTGTGTCGCGCCGGAGAATAAACCGGCAGAGATTATCAGTCTCCACGGCGGTATTGCGGGCGGACAACTGACGCTGCGTCAGGTCGGTTGCTTAAACCAGCGTGACAGTGAACGTCTGATGGTACGGCTGACTGAGAATCTGCGTGCGCTGACGGCAGCCTGTCTGGCTCAGCTACATCACGGCACTGTCTTTACCCCCAGCGACTTCCCGGCGGTGACGCTCAGCCAGACGCAGCTCGATAGCCTGTCGCAGCGTTATGACATCGACACGCTGTTGCCGCTGTCATCGCTCCAGCAGTCGATGCTGTATCACCGCCTGCGCTGTCCGCAGGACGATGCCTATCATCTGCAAACGCCGGTTCGCTATGCACAGGCGCTGGACGTGGAAGGCTATCGTCAGGCATGGCAGCGTCAGATTCAGCGGTTCCCGGCGCTGCGTGCCGCGCTGGAAAGCGAACAGACCAGCGTACAGGTGATTGTGAAGCAGGCAGACCTGCCTTTCTACTATCGGGATGTCACGCAGGAGGCCGATCCACAGGCGGTCATTGAACGCTATCGCCAGCAGGATTTACGCACCGGATTTGATTTGTCACAGCCGCCGCTGTTGCGCATTGCCTGTTTCCGTTTGGGCGAGCAGGACTATCGCGTGCTTCTAAGCTGCCATCACAGCGTGATTGACGGCTGGAGCGGACCACAGCTGCTGGGCGCGGTGCACCGTGATTATTTGCTGCTAATGCGCGGTGACACACCCACGATTCAGGTCGATAGCGCCTATGTGGATTATGCGCTGCACGCCGTGGCGCAGCAGCCCGCCGTTGAGGCTTTCTGGCAGCAGCGTCAGCCACTGCTAGTGCAGACAAACGATGTGGCCGTGCTGTTTGCGGCGGCAGGCAAACGCGCCGATCTCAGCCAGCATCTGACACAGATTGAACCGCAGGTTACCAGCGTGAGCCTGAACGAACAGGATCAGGCGACGTTAACCGCCTTTGCCCGCGAAGTGGGTGTCACTCACAGCATTATCGCGCAATATGCCTGGCACCGGCTGCTTGCGCGGTCGACTGGCGATGCGGTCAGTATTGTCGGGAACGTGCTGTCGGGCAGGGAAAGCCCGGTGGACGATGTAGCGAGCAGCGTGGGTCTGTACATCAACAGTCTGCCGCTGGCGCTAAGCTGGCAGCAGCCGATGTCGCTGCAACAGCATTTGGTGCAGTTGCAGAATGAGCTGATGGCGATGAATCAGCATGCTACGCAGTCGCTGATTGCCCTGACGGCCGGACGCCCGCGTCTGTTCAACAGCCTGTTTATTTATGAAAACTATCCCGGTGCGAAAGCAGAACCGGGCCAACGCGCTGACGATCCGCATCGGTTATCTCCAGAGTTTTCAGCCGCCTATGAAAAAGTTGAGATGCCGCTGAATCTGGTGGTGCGTGAGCAGGCGGGTTGCATGCTGCTGCGCTTCGAGTTTGATGCCGATGTGTTGGACAGTACGCAGGCGCGTCGGGTGCTGATGCGCTGGCATGACGAGGTGGTCGCGCTGATCAATAGCGCACCGCAGCAGCCAGCCGAGATTATCGGGCATGAGAAAGCAACAGGCTCAGTAGTTGCGCAGAAAACGGTGGCAGATAGCGGTATTAGCCAGCCGGATACGCCGTCAGCCCAGTCGCTGTTGCGCGTGTGGGCGCAGACGCTACATCTCGCTGAATCCGGTCTCTGGTCACAGACGCTGTGTGAATGCGGTATTGATTCGCTCCAGCGTATTACGTTGGCGCAGGCACTGAGCCGTGCGTTAGCGCAGCCGGTGAGTGTGGCGCTTTTACAGCGCTATCCATCCCCGCAGGCGCTGAACGGGTATCTGGCACAGTCGAGAGTGACCGCCAATGAGGAAACGCTGTCATGACAGGGAGCAATGAAGCCGTGGTGAACCCACTGGCAGAGATTCAGCAACCCACCGCCTTTGGACAGCGGGTGGGAGCCGCATACGGTGAACAGCGCCACAGCAGTGAGCTGCCCCGAGAGTATCCCACGCCGCTGGTGAGCGCGGCGTGGAGCTGGCTACTATACAAATACAGCGGTGAAGAGCAGGTGTGTGCCGCGTTCGTCGCGTCCGATCTCCCTGACCACGTAAGACCGCTGATCGCACATTTTCACCAGCGCGATCGTCTGGTCAGCGACTGGATCGCGGCGGTGGGATCGGCGTGCGATCCGCGGCCTGTATCAGAAGTTTCGGCGGCAGCCCCCCAGCATGCGCTGTTTAGCAGCCTGCTGATCGTTGGGGATATGGCATCGTTATCGGTGGTAGTACAAAAAGCGGCGCAAACCGTGGCGCTGATCGTACAGGTGCAGAGCGATCGGTTAATTCTGACGGCGCCTGACGGACAGTTCGATAATCGGCAATTACAGAGTATTTCCCGCCATCTCACGCAGTTGCTCGATGGACTGCTGGCACAGCGCTGGGAGCGGCTGACACAGATTCGCCTCAGTCCGCTGGTGGTACCGCTACCGCATAGGGTGACGACGCCCGCCCTGCACGATGAACTGCTGGCGCGTCTTGCTCAGGATGCGCGTCAGGATCGCGTAGCAATTCGCTTTCAGGAGCGTGAAATCAGCTATCGGGAACTGCTACAGCGTGTGGCGCTGATTCAGCAGATGTTGGCTGCGCAAGGCATTACTGCCGGTCAGCGGGTAGGGCTGCACCTGAGCCGTCAGCCTGACTCCGTGGCGGCACTGCTGGCCTGCGTGTTTTCTCAGGTGGCGTTTGTGCCGCTGGAGCCGGACTTTCCGGGGGAACGTCTACAGGCGATTCAGCAGGAAGCGATGCTAGCGGTGGTCTTGCAGGACAGCTATACCGGCGGTTCGCTGGCGTTTGACTGCCCGATCCTGAACCTCAGCGATTTACCGTATTCAGCCAGTGATTCCACCGCGAGCGTACAGTTGGCACAGGCTGGTGGACCGGAAACGGCGGCCTATATGATGTTTACCTCCGGTTCGACGGGGAAACCAAAAGGTGTCGTGATTGGTCAGCGAGCGCTGCAAACCTTTATTCATGCCAGCGTGGAACGGTTGGTTTTAACGGATAAAGCCGACTGGCTGCTCATTACCACACTGGCGTTTGATATCTCCATGCTGGAGGTGTTTGGGCCGCTGTGGGCTGGCGGCGTGCTGCACCTGACCACGCATGAGGAATACAAAGATCCACAGGCGGTCGCGGCGTATTTGCAGGCTCGGCCGGAAATCAACGTATTGCAGGCTACGCCCGCGTTTTGGCGCATGATGTTCAAGGCGGGCTGGCAGGGTAAACCCGATCTGGTGGCGCTGTGCGGCGGTGAGGCGCTGGATCTGCGATTGGCGCAGCGTCTGGTCAGCCGCTGCAGGACGCTGTGGAATTGCTATGGGCCAACCGAGGCGACGATTTGGTCGCAGATGGCGCAGATCGATGGTGCAACTCTGGAGAACCAGCACACGGTCGCGCTGGGGAACACGCTGGCGGGCTATCAGCATCTGGTGATCGATGACGATCGTCATCCGCTGGCGGAAGGGATGGTCGGCGAACTGTGCATTCTCGGTGAGGCGCTGAGCAGCGGATACTGGCAGCGTGACGATCTGACGCAGGATCGTTTTATTCAGCAGGTGGAATCCGGACAGCGGATGTATCGTACTGGTGATAAAGTCCGGCTGCTGGCGGACGATCGCTATCAGTATCTTGGCCGCTTTGACGATCAGGTGAAGTTACGGGGATTTCGCATCGAGTTAGGGGAGATCGAAGCGCAGATGAAACGGATCGAACAGGTGCAGGATGCGGCCGTCAAACTTCAGGGAGAAGGGGATGAGGCGGTGCTGGTCGGCTACGTGGAATATAAACCCGGCTCAGAGATGACCAAACTGGCGCTGCGCAAACAGTTGCATCAGTTCTTACCGGCTTACATGGTGCCGGGGCGCATTGTGGTGCTCGACAAGCTGCCCAAAACTGGCAGCGGCAAAGTCGATCGTAAACGTCTGACGGATGTCTGACAGTGATAAAGGGCAGCGATGCTGCCCTTTATCTATCGTGTAAAAATGACATTCAGGTATCGCAATGTGCGATGCCACACGCTGATCAGAATGATTGTAAGGTACTGATTTTACCCTGCTGCCAGTTGATATCAGATTGACGCAGCGACTGGCTGATATCTGCAAGGCTATTGGATGGCAGTGATTTCGGCAGCAAATCCAATCCGATTGTCGAGAATATCTGGCCGTAGGAATTACGCAGTTCTGCATAGGCCAGATCCTGGCGCAAACTGGCATTGAGGGCGTTCAGCTCGCCTTGAATCAACTGTAGTTCGCCAATGCTGTTAGCCTTATAGCGGTTTCTCAGCTGTTCGACGATTTTAGCGTCAAGATTGCGTAATTCTGAACTGGTTTTATATTGTCGCTGCGCTTCATTGAAGTTGGCTCGGGCGATGTACAACTGTGCCATAATCGCCAATGACATTGCCTGACGCTGCATTTCCGACACGGATTCGTTAGCCTGAGCGGCTTTACGCGCGGCTGGGCCGGACAACAGATTGAACAGGTTCCAGGTCGCTTTCACGCCGACGTCAGCCCAGCTGTTGTTGACCAGGAAGGAGTTGCTGTCATAGTGGCCGCCTGCGCTGATTTCCACGCCGGGCAGCATACGCAGCAGCGCTTTGCGGGTTTCAGCGGCATGAATTCGCACCTGATAATCCTGCTCGCGCAGTTCTGGGCGACTGACCAGCGCCGCTTCTTCCAGCACCTTCACATCGACATTCAACTGCGGTACGGTTTCGTCACCACTTTGTGGCAAAGCGAGCTTGTAGGCCGTATCCAATGGCAGGTTCATCAAAGTCGCCAGCTCAGTCTTGGCGAGCGACAGTGCACGACGCTGTTCTTCCAATTGGCGTGTGGCGTCGATCAGCGCGCGTTGATAGCTCAGCGCTTCGATGGGATCGCCAATCTGCTGTGACGACATGTGCTCACTCGCGTCACGTGCTGTGTTGACGCGGGCGATCAGGCCATCAATCTGCCCCAACAAGCGTTCGGCAGCCACGGCGCGCCAGTAGGCGGAGCGCACGTCTTGCAGGATGGTGTGCACGACTTTGCGTTTACGCTCTTCGGCAATCCAGCGCTGATCCGATTTTTGCTGGGCGGTCACGTAGCTGACGCCAAAGTCGAGCACGTTCCATACCATGGTCAGATCGGCCACATCGCGGTCACGATCCTGCGAGGTGGACGGTTCCAGAGAGGTTCGCCCCGTTTCCACGCTGCGGCTGCTGGAAGCGCTCATATTATTACGCCCCACATAGCCTGCCGATGCCGCGATCTTGGGCAGCATATCGTAACGTGCCAGTTCCAGTTGCTGCTGACTCAGCGCATATTCCATCACTTTTAAGCGTGATTCGAGGTTGTATTTCAGCGCGCGTGCCATCGCATCATACAGCGTAATCGGTGCCGTGACGGGCTCCTGCTGGCTGAACATGGCGACTCGGTCCTGCTGGCTGCGTTGCCCGCTTTCGACCTTGCTGATCGGCTGGGTGGTCACGGCACAGCCGCTGGCGGCTAGCACGATGGCGCTAAGGCTAAATAGTTTCCGACCCTTTAACACGATTCCGCTCCTCGTCATTGTCATTATTACCAATTTTGTTTTTGTGATGGTTCTGGCTGTGATTGCGATCGCCTTGCATATCGCTGATTGCTGCACTGTTGTGCAGGATTATCCTTGCTGCTGACCACTTTCCTGCAACGCTTGCTCAATAGCGGCCAGGCGTTGTAGTTCCGAGTCACCTATCTGTTGTAATTGCCGGTGGAGCGAGGGCGTAAATGCCACAGAGCGCCCAGTGCTGTCATCCGTGCTATTCATTGCGTTACTCGCCCTATCGAGTGGAATGTCTTTCCAACTGCCGCCGGAGAAGACCTCCATTGGTGTTAGCGAAGGCAGATAGATCCCCGAGAACGTACTGGCCAGCGATGAGGTACCGCCGAGTGCAGAATCTTTGCTAAAGCTCGGGAAGGAACCTAACGTGCTGTCGAAATTAACGCCAATGCCGCTGGCTACGCCATGTCCGAAAGCCCCTGCCACCTGACTGACTGGGAGGGTGCTTGTCTCTGTGTTCTGACGTCCGGTGGCGAAGATGGCAGACATTACTGATCTCGGGGCACCATCGTTACCTAGGGTAAGACTGCCGAGTGACGGATTGGCAATCAGGCCACCTAACGTCTGCTCTGCTGCCGCGATATCCTGTGTAGATTGCTGGCGCGTATCGCTGAATGATGGTGTCCGGCCAAGACCGTCGTTGGCTTTAAATTGGGGATCGCCGCCCACAATGCTGCGTGTCACCGTCAAGCCAAAGCTGGCGCTAATTGAGGTATTGCTGCCGTCGGTGGCCGTTAACCGGATCACCAGCGTGCCCACATCGCCATTACCCGGCGTACCGGAGAAGGTGCCTATAGCAGGATCGAAGCGCAGCCAGCCTGGCAGCGGTGAGCCGTCGGCGAGAGTCGCGCTGAGCGTCAACGTATCGCCATCGGGATCGACAAATGTGCCCGCAGGCACGGTAAAGTTGAAGCCGCCATCCTGCGCCACACTTTGCGCTGGGATAGGGGTAGCAACCACCGGCGCATCGTTAACGTTGGTTACCGTCAGACCAAAGCTGGTGCTAATTGAGGTATTGCTGCCGTCGGTAGCGGTTACCCGAATCACCACCGTGCCCACATCACCATTGCCCGGCGTACCGGAGAAGGTGCCGATAGCAGGATCGAAACGCAGCCAGCCCGGCAGCGGCGAGCCGTCGGCGAGAGTCGCGCTGAGCGTCAGGGTATCGCCATCCGGATCGCTGAAGGTGCCCGCAGGCACGGTAAAGTTGAAGCCGCCATCCTGCGCCACACTTTGCGGCGGGATTGGCGTGGCAACCACCGGCGCATCGTTAACGTTGGTCACCGTCAGGCCAAAGCTGGTGCTGACGGAGGTATTGCTGCCGTCGGTGGCTGTTACCCGGATGATCACCGTGCCGACATCGCCATTGTCCGGCGTACCGGAGAAGGTGCCGATAACAGGATCGAAACGCAGCCAGCCCGGCAGCGGCGAGCCGTCGGCGAGGGTGGCGCTGAGCGTCAGGGTATCGCCATCGGGATCGCTGAAGGTGCCCGCAGGCACGGTAAAGTTGAAGCCGCCATCCTGCGCCACACTTTGCGGCGGGATTGGCGTGGCAACCACCGGCGCATCGTTAACGTTGGTCACCGTCAGGCCAAAGCTGGTGCTGACGGAGGTATTGCTGCCGTCGGTAGCGGTTACCCGGATGACCACCGTGCCGACATCGCCATTGCCCGGCGTACCGGAGAAGGTACCGATAGCAGGATCGAAGTGCAGCCAGCCCGGTAGCGGCGAGCCGTCGGCGAGGGTGGCGCTGAGCGTCAGGGTATCGCCATCCGGATCGCTGAAGGTGCCCGCAGGCACGGTAAAGTTGAAACCGCCATCCTGCGCCACGCTTTGCGGCGGGATTGGTGTAGCAACCACAGGCGCATCGTTAACATTGGTCACCGTCAGGCCAAAGCTGGTGCTAATTGAGGTATTGCTGCCGTCGGTAGCCGTTACCCGGATCACCAGCGTACCCACATCGCCATTACCCGGCGTACCGGAGAAGGTGCCAATAGCAGGATCGAAGTGCAGCCAGCTTGGCAGCGGGGAGCCGTCGGCGAGGGTG
This sequence comes from Pectobacterium aroidearum, assembly GCF_041228105.1. Lineage (NCBI taxonomy): Bacteria > Pseudomonadati > Pseudomonadota > Gammaproteobacteria > Enterobacterales > Pectobacteriaceae > Pectobacterium > Pectobacterium aroidearum. The sequence goes on along the minus strand of NZ_CP166097.1, from coordinate 4,564,670 downwards.
GCGCTGAGCGTCAGCGCATCACCATCCGGATCGCTGAAGGTGCCCGCAGGCACGGTAAAGTTGAAGCCGCCGTCCTGCGCCACGCTTTGCGGCGGGATTGGCGTGGATACCACGGGGGCCTGGTTCGATGGCGTGACTGTCAGGCTGAAAGTGGTACTGATCGAGGCATCGCCATCGTTGGCGGTGACCTTAATGCTCAGATTGCCGATATCACCATTGCCTGGCGTACCGGAGAAAGTGCCAGTGGCCGGATTAAAGGTGATCCAGCTCGGTAGCGGTGAGCCGTTGGCCAGCGTGGCGCTCAACGTCAGGGTATCGCCATCCGGGTCCGTGAAGGTGCCTGCCGGTACGGTGAAATTCAGGCTGCCATCCTGTACCACGCTTTGTGCCGGTATCGGCGTCGCGACCACCGGAGCATCGTTGACGTTGGTGACGGTCAGACTGAAATCAGTATGCACCGAGGCGTTGCTGCCGTCGGTGGCAGTGACGCGGATTGACAGGCTGCCGACATCCGCATTGCCCGGCGTGCCGGAGAAGGTGCCAGTGGCCGGATTGAAGGTGAGCCAGCCCGGCAGCGGAGAGCCGTTGGCGAGGGTGGCGCTCAAGGTCAGGGTATCGCCGTCCGGGTCCGTGAAAGTGCCTGCCGGTACGGTGAAATTCAGGCTGCCATCCTGTGCCACGCTCTGGGCGGGTATCGGTGTGGCAACCACCGGAGCGTCGTTGATGTTGGTGATCGTCAGGCTGAAATCAGTATGTACCGAGGCGTTGCTGCCGTCGGTAGCGGTGACGCGGATAGACAGGCTACCGATATCGGCGTTGCCCGGCGTACCAGAGAAGGTGCCCGTGGCTGAATTGAACGTGATCCAACCTGGCAGCGGTGAGCCGTTGGCCAACGTGGCGCTCAACGTCAGGGTATCGCCGACATCAGGATCGGTGAAGGTACCAGCGGGTACGGTGAAATTCAGGCCGTTACCCTGTGCCACGCTCTGTGCGGGTATCGGCGTGGCGACCACAGGCGTGTCGTTGACGTTGGTGATGGTCAGGCTGAAATCAGTATGCACCGAGGCGTTGCTGCCATCGGTGGCGGTGACGCGGATGGACAGGCTGCCGACATCGGCGTTACCGGGCGTGCCGGAGAAAGTGCCGGTGGCTGAATTGAACGTGATCCAACCTGGCAGCGGCGAACCATCGGCCAGCGTAGCGCTGAGGGTCAGCGTATCACCGACATCAGGATCGGTGAAGGTGCCAGCGGGTACGGTGAAACTCAGGCTACCATTCTGTGCCACGCTCTGTGCGGGTATTGGCGTGGCGACCACGGGGGCGTCGTTGACGTTGGTGATGGTCAGGTTAAAGGTGGTGCTGACCGAAGCACTACCATCGTGGGCGGTGACTTTGATGCTCAGGGTACCGACATCGGCGTTGCCCGGTGTACCAGAGAAGGTGCCGGTGGACGGATTAAAGGTGAGCCAGCCTGGCAGCGCTGAACCGTTGGCCAATGTGGCACTTAGTGTCAGCGTATCGCCATCCGGATCGGTAAAGGTGCCTGCCGGAACGGTGAAGTTCAGGCTACCATCCTGCGCCACACTTTGCGCCGGAATAGTGGCGGAGACCATCGGTGCATCGTTAACATTGGTGATAGTCAGACTAAAGGTGGTGCTGACGGAGGCATTGCCATCGTTGGCGATGACCTTAATGCTTAGGGTGCCGACATCCGCATTACCCGGCGTGCCGGAGAAGGTGCCGGTGGCCGAATTAAAGGTGAGCCAACCTGGCAGCGGTGAACCGTTGGCCAGCGTGGCGCTCAGAGAGAGAGTATCGCCATCCGGATCCGTGAAGGTGCCTGCGGGTACGGTAAAGCTCAGACTGCCATCCTGCGCCACGCTCTGTGCCGGTATTGGCGTTGCGACGATTGGCGCGTCGTTGACGTTGGTGACGGTCAGGCTAAAGGTGGTGCTGACCGAGGCATTGGTGGTATCGGTGGCGGTAACTTTGATGCTCAGGATTCCGACATCGGCGTTGCCCGGCGTGCCAGTGAAGGTGCCTGTGGCCGGATTAAAGGTGAGCCAGCTCGGCAGCGGTGAACCGTTGGCCAATGTGGCGCTCAGTGTCAGCGTATCGCCATCCGGATCCGTGAAGGTACCTGCTGGTACGGTGAAGCTCAGGCTTCCATCCTGCGCCACGCTCTGTGCGGGTATTGGCGTTGCGACCACGGGAGGATTGCCAACAACGACCGTCAACGTTGAGGTCGCACTGCTGCTGGCATCGTCATTGGCGGTAACCGAAATGGTGCGATTGCCTGCGGTGGGCGTGGTGGCGACATTAACATAAACGATGGCGCGTAACGCTGTCTGGAAGGCGTCCAGCGTGGCACCACCGGTGAGGGTAACCGTTTGGCTGCCATCACCTGACACGTTGATGCCCGCGGCATGGGCGGCCAATAATGCCTGTTGCGATAACGTCAAATATTCGCTGCTGCCATTGACGTTGCCCGCCAGAGAGAGCGTCAGCGTCCACAGGCGTGTGTCGCCGTCGGTTTGCGAGAGTGTTGCCAGCATATCGGTTATAGGCACGCCCGTGCTCAAGCCGCTGGAGACGGTGGCGCTATAGTCATTGCCTGAGCTTGCGCCGTTCAGGTCCACCTGTGGACTTACACCCGAGGCAAACTGCGATTCGTAAGCACCGATATCGACAGCCCCTTGCCGCACACGATCCAAACCACGTGCATCTGCGTCACCGGTGACAGAGAAGCGATCGCCCTGATTAATCGCATTGGTGGCAGTCGCAGCCAGACGCGGATCTGCCGTCGAAATCAGGTTGACAGTACCGCCGATCAGATTGTTGTTGCCGAGCAGGGTATAAGTCCCACCAGTACCACCAGAATAGAAGGTGGTGACATCGACCGTGTTACCGGAAATAATCGAGTTGCGTATGTTGGCGACCCAGTTTGTCGAGCCACCGGTGAACCCAAACACCATGCCCGCATCCTGACCGGTGATGGTGGTGTTCATCAAGCTGATGTGCGTGCTGGTGGCGTTGCTCAAGCTCGCCGTTACGTAAATGCCGGCCACGCCAATATTCCCGCTGGCTGGGTTGAAACTGCCGTTGTTGTAAATGGCGGAATTAGTGATCGACAGCGAGACGGTGTGCTGAGTACCGGCTACGAACAGTCGGACAACGCCTTCTTCATTCAAGCCGCCAAACAGCACGTTATTATGAATATTGACCTGATCCAAATCGACGATATACCTGCCTGGGGCAATATTGAACAGGTCAATCATACCGGTACCCCAGGTGTCGTCGGTATTGCCGGAGATATCGACGTTATACAGCCTGAAATTGATGTCCGTCGCACCGTAATGGATCCCCAATACGCCACCGGTAACCTGATTAGTGCTGGTGGTGAAATTCGTCAATGTCAGGTTCTGAATGGCGAGGGTGATTGACGACGTGTTGATTTGAAAGCCGGAATAACCGCCGCCGTTCAGGGTAAAACTTTGCCCGTCGATCAACATGGAACTGGTCGGGACCAGCAGGCCTTCAGCCAGCGTGACGTTGGTCTGGAACACAATGCGGTCGATACCGGGGGTCAGGTTGGCCCAATGCAATGCTTCGCGCAGACTGAGCCCGCCGCCATCATTGAGATCGTCTTGTAAGCTATTGCCGAAAGACGCATCGTCGCCGGTATCGTCTCCAGAGGTAACATACAGCGCGCTGTTGCTGGCTAATACATTCACTGATGACGTTAGGCTTAACGCTGTGGTGTTGTTGTTGGTACCGCTATCTCTGACGGCGGTTAAGGACACATCTCGTGTGGCCGCCGTGACGCTGCTGTTGCTATTGCCGTAGCGTAAGCCATCTACCAGACCGGCAAATTGCGTGTTGCTGGCGCTCATCCCGCTCAGTTGTAGCGTCACGGTGTTGCCGACGCGCGTTACCGTATAACTGCCGATGCCGGTCAGCGTGCCGCTGCCATTGCTCGCCAGACTGATGGTGTTGCCTGCCACGCTGATAAATTCACCGCTGTCGCTGACGTTGGACACGGTCAGGGTCAGTGAGTTAAAGGTTTGCCCGCTGTCTCGCGTGTCTGCACTGACACCGCTAAACAGATCGACGGCTCCCGCCATCCCGCCAATAAATACCGGATTGCTGCCTGTGGCGGACAGCGTTGGCGCAGTGCTGCTCGCGGCGGTGGTGACATCGAGTTTGACCACGCTGATGGTGGCATTCCCGGCGCTGTCTCTGGCCACCACATACACGTCATAGGCGGTTGCTGCTGCCAGGCCGGTCAGCGTCAGGGCCTGACTGTAGGGCGCGCTGCTGGATACCTGACTGCCGGAAGCCAATGCCGCGCTACCTGCGGCGTTCTGCCCGCTAATGACCTGAGTGACGCTCGGTGCGCTGGCGCCATCCGACACCACCACGTAATAAACGGTACCGGCTTCGCTCAGATCAGTGTTAAGGGTAAAACCGCTGGTGGTCGGTGCGGTGATCGTTGGAGTTGCGTCAAAGGTGGGGGCGATATCGTCGGCCACCGTTAAGGTGATGACCTTCTCATAGGTGGCTTGCCCGTCGGAGACCTGGAGACGCACGGAATAGGTTCCGGCTGCCATGGTGGCGGCATTAACCGCTCTCAGCGTGCTGCCGCTGAGGATAAATAGCGCATTATCAGTACTGCCAGCGCCACTCACCAGACTGTAGGTAAAGGTGGTGGAGTCTACGTCGGTTGCCGACAGTGTCCCAACGATGCCGTTGCTGCCCAGAGACTGGCCGAATGTCGTGTTGGAGAGAGCCAGATCCGTTGGCGCATCATTGACGGCAACCACGGTGACGGTGCTGGCGATATTGCCGGGGCTGTAGCTGTTGTTGCTGGCACCAGAATCGGTGACCTGAGTCAGGGTCACGACCCGTGCGGTGGTATGGGGATTTTCACTGCTGTTGCCGTAGGTCATGCCAGATAGCAAGGTGCCCATATCGGCATTGCTCAGCGTTGCTCCGCTTAGGCTGATGGTGGCTGTGCCTGCGCTGAGGGAAACACTGGCCGACCCGTAACCGCTGCCGAGTGTGACGCTATTGCCATTGATCAAGGACACCTTGACACCGTTAATATTCAGGTATTCGGTACTGTCTGCTACGTTGGTTACGGTAAAGGTGGCGCTGGTAAAGGTTTGTCCACTGTCGTTGGTGTTAGCGATTACGTTGGTAAATAAGCCGACGTCGGTGCCGTTTTCTGTATAGGTAGGGTTTGTCGCTGAGCCTGCTATGCTGGGAACGTTATCGGTGGAAGCGACGACAGGTGCGGTGACGATATTATCCCATTGGACAGTACCATTACCGAGTGTCGCTGTTGTTAATCTCACCTCGTCAATATTTTGAAAGGCATTGGAGAGTGTCGCCGTCTGGAATGCGGTCGTGAGGGTGATGGTTTGCGTTGCACCCGCCACCGCGCTACCGTCTTTATACCCAGTGATTGTGAACGTTGATGCGTAATTGCCCAGCCCTCTAAGATCAATATTCGATAGGTTGAATTCGCTGCCATCCGTCGATTTAATTGCAAAATAGTTAAGATTTCCCCCAGGAGCAACAATCGTATTCAGGACCTGGTTACCGCTTATAGCAACAGTTTGAAGTGTTACTCTGTCAGTACTGGAAGCAACGTAGGTAAAGCCGTTGTTGATATCATCATAAGATTGGACACCAGACTGGCTGCTAACAAATGTATTCGTGCCTGAAAATTGCGAGAATGTGTTAGTGCCGAGAGTTGGGGAGGCGAGTAAATTATTGTAATTTGAGGTTATTTCACCCAATGCAGCATTGTTCGTTTCTATGCTGCCAACCGTTGTTTCCAGTTGCCAGTTGCCACCTTTGGCTATGGCGCCAGTTAAATCATCCGAGGCTGCAATATCTGCCTGAGTGAGCTGTGATAGTAAAGAGACAAAGCTTTTTCCTGTGTCCTGTGCAATATCACAGCCATAGAGCAGCAGATCGCCATCCTGTGTTAACGCTGTGCCGAGTTTAGCAAGGTCGGCCGAACGTGCCTCCGCCGTAGCACTATCAAGCGTCAGATTACCAAGGCGAACTTGCCCTTCGTTGCCATGGCTCAATATATGGATCGCATCGTAACCAGTATGAGTTTCAGCCCATACCGCCATTTGAGTCAGTCCGTCTTTACTGCTATCCAATAAAAACACATCAACCCCAGCGGGGACACTGTTGACCAGTGTTTGGTAATCCGTCAGCGCCGTATCAATAAATACCGCTTCTTTACGTATTGTTTCGCCTGCAACAGCCTGTACAACGACGTCAGTCGTGATGTCATGCGTGGCACTATTCTGATCGGATGATGTGTTGTTCTCCGATGCGGCTTCAGCAGAATGATTGGCAGTCTGTGCAGAATTAGGATTAGAAGAAGCCGTGGCATCACTCGAATTGCTGGTTTCGGCCTGAGTGGCCGTTGCGGCTATTGCGCCGTCAAATAAGACGCGGGATTCAAGGACAAAACCAAGAGGAGCGGAATAAGCCTGCTCAATGTGGTCAGTTGGATGGTCACTTTTCTTACTGAATAATTGGCGCCACAGCATAAGACATACTCCAGAGTGGTGTTAGTACGTATGATTTTTCTAAAGCTAATATCGGGAAGTCATGACTCAATACGGACTATCGGTACGCTTGCCATCGTGAGTACCAACAGACCACTCCTATGCCCATCATTAGATTACATATTACGTTTTTAATTTCAATATCTTACAGATATCACGCTCCCCTGAAAATGAGGGGAGCGCGTGGTTATATTAGTTTGGGTTTGTAGGATAAATGCCTATAGCAGCGATGCACGCAGTGAGACCCACACTGGGGTTACGAACACTAAAAGGTGTGCCGCCAATATTAGGGGAAATGGTTATACCTGTTAGGCTCGTCACACTAAACGGGGCGGAAAACGGCTTCAGCGTTGTTGTAGGCGCGGCATTACTATAAATTTTAGCTGGTGAGTCAACCCCACCAACGGAACTTAAATCAAACGAAGGAGACGTTGTCGCCAATGATGTCGTGTTGTCTGGTACGTTAGTTGCTGCCGCACCGTTTACCACAGGAATAGCGATAGAAGCTGTACCGCTAACGCCTCCAGAAGAGGCAACGGTGGCTGGATGTATGTGTGGGGCAACGTTGCTTGTCGTCAATGCGACATTCTCTACCCCAAATACTTGTCCACGAGTGACATTCGCTAATCCTGTCCCTTGCCCAGCCCCTACCGGTACGCGCCCACGCATGTCGGGGAGCACAAAGTTACCCTGCTGTGGGGAGCCTCCCCAAATATTTCCGATCAAGGCATAAAGCGCCTGATATTGATTGATAGTCACCGTTTGTCCATTTGCAGGCAGATAGCCCTGTGGGCAATAGCTGGTGACCATATAACAAATAGAGCCAATATAAGGCTCAGTACTGCATGCAGATGCGGTAGCTGGTTGCGATAGGCCTACAGCTAACACAGTTGCGATCGCAGATTTGGCAAACAGACGCTGAATGCATTTCATAAACATCTCTCCTTGGAATAGGGACAGTTCCACGCTGGGTGAAATATATCTGATGATTTTGATGCTTGGTCTTGTGATGCCTAACTTCACTTGCTAAGTAACATGTAATTTTATGTAAACAATAAAAACAAAATTACATATAAAAAGTGAAACTAGCAATAGGCTTTTACGTAAGCCGATAAGAAAAAGATTTGATTTTTTAATTTATTGATTTTATTTGATAATTATTGAGTTTGATTTGGGTTGTCAAAGGAAGGATGTGCTGAAATTGTTGCGATATGTGTATGTTGGAAGCGTAATAAAAAAACCAGAGAGAAATTTATTTGTTAATAAAATGTAGTGTATGTTCGACGCAATACGCACGTTAAAACGTTAAGTAATCTTATTAACTGATGAAATCAGAAAAGGTGTAACGCTTTTCTACAGAATCTGGATCATCTCCTGCTCCAGATACCAGCTAAGGTAGGCGTATATGTTGAGGATAACCAGCCCACTAAAAACCACTTTCCCGGATGCCCAATGCCGCTACCCGACGCCACACCGTGCCAAGAATAGATTCCTTTTCTCCTTCCAGAATGACGCTGCCCCGTAGAGGCTGTTGCAGCGGCAGGAATGGCTCTTCCTGTACCATGAAATGAACGCGGTACTGCGCCTGCACTGGTTGAGGATTGTGGTCGCGGTCGCGTCGCACGGCAATCGGGCCGTGGCGATCGGATGCGAGCATTTCTTGTTGCAGGTAAGCGCTGCCTGTGGGGGCGATGTCATGAAGCGTGACGTCAAGACGTGGGAAAGCGGGATCGTCGGCAAGGAAGACGCCCTGCATGCCCTCTTGAGTACGCATGAGTGATTCTTCGGGTATATAGCCAACCACCCGTCCCTGCGTGGGTTCCACCACACGTAGTAATGGCGTATCCGCCGTTAGCCAGCGTCCTGCTGTCATATCACGCGCCAGATCGCGAACCACACCTGCCTGCGGTGCTCGGATCGTTAAGCGTTGACGCTGTGCTGCCAACCCTCGATAGCGTGCCAGCGCCTCAGCTAACTGCCGATCCATGACCTGAATTTCACTCGCGGTTTCCTGTCGTGCCGCTCCACGCTGTCGCTGCTGTTGTAACTGGGTGATACGCTGACGCTCAATATCGAGACGATAATCCAAGTCGACTGACGTCAGTTCCAGCAGAATGTCTCCGGCATCCACCCGCTGACCATCTGTAACGTGTAGCTGGTTAACCTGCGCCGGTACCGGGCTGTAGAGGGTACTGACCTTCTCGGCTTCCAAGACGGCAGGAATGTGGATACTGCCACCCCATGGATAGAGCAAGATAAACAAGAGGGCCGAGCACAGCAGGGCGCTGCGCAAAAAAGCGATAGGATGTATTGATTTGCGCATTGACCACCAGGCATAGGCTTCTTTGGCTATCGGTAGCGCGATAAACCAGACGATCTCAACCAGCATTAAACCAATGCCGATCACCTTGATAAAAAAGTGGTAAACCACCAGCGCAATGCCAAAGAACAGGAAAAAGCGCCATATCCAGGAGGCATAGCCCCACACCAGCAGTTTGCGTTGCAGAGATGGGGAGAGGTTTTCCGGTGCTGGGTGACCATGGCCGAACAGACTTTCCCGCAACCGCCAGCGGCAGAGCGCATAGGCGCGTTCTTGCAGGTTTTCTACGCGCCAGAAATCGCTCAGTAAAAAGTAGCCATCGAAGCGCATCAAAGGGTTAAGGTTTACGACCAACGTGGTCAGCCACGTCGCGCTGGAAAGCATAAAGGCGGCCGTTCGTGCCGCGCCATCTGGCAGTAATGCCCAGGCCAAGAGCGCAATAACCGCCAACATCAGTTCGGCCAGAATACCGCCCGCGCCGATCAGCAAGCGTGCCTGACGATCCTTCAGTTTCCAAGCATCGGTAGTATCAGTATAAAACAAGGGAAATAACACGATAAAGGCAACGCCCATGCTTTGCACACGGCAACCCGCCCGTTTCGCCATGAAGGCATGGCCTAGCTCATGGATAAATTTGGCGAACACCAGAGAAATACCGAACACGGCCATGCCGGACAGGCTGAAGAGGTGTGGAAACGAATGGGTGTAACGTACCCAGTCTCGGCTGACCAAAAATAAACCCAGCAGCAGGATGCATGGAAATACCCACATCAGAAAGGGCGCGCCATAGTGCTGTAGCCACGGCCAACAGCGGTTAAGTACCGGATCGGGTCGCCACAAAGGAATACGGAAAAACAGATACTGGTGCAGCACGCTTTTCCATAAGCTGGTGCGCATCGCCTGAGCTTTGCCCAGATAGCGCTGACGTTGCTCCACATCACTTGCCGCGATTAAATCGTGCTGGCGCAGGAACTGCAGTAGTTGCTCCAACTCTTTCACTCTCAGCGGCAGGCCGGGCTCACTGTTGGCGGCGGCCAATATTTGCTGCGGATGGCGCAATGGCCAATGACGCAACAGGCGGATAGCCGAGGGAGTCAGGGTAAAATAACGTCCGGTTACAGGATCGGACAGCACCCACTGCGGGGCTCCGTTGATGCCGGGAGCCGATTCTACCAATTGAAGATCGGCGCGCAGGGGGGGCAGTTGCGGATTCATAGCCCAATTGCCTGACGGATCACTGCCAGCGGTCGACGGAACAAGTAAACAGCAAGGGGAACATAGTCGCCGGAAATTTTTGCCGTGCCGCGCAGGCCGATACGTGGCGGTGTGTCAGTGAACCGCGCATCAAGACGGTAGGCCAGATTGCCGGCTGGTGTCTGTTCCGACTCATAGGCGATACGTTCTAACAATGCAGCGTGCGGCGTCAGTGGATCGCTATCCAGAAACAGGGTAATGGGTGCCTCTTGCGGCAACCGGATGGCGTCGCCTACGTCCAACTCAATGCGTAACGCGGTGAGGGCGGGGTCTGCCAACTCCATCAAACGTTCGCCAGTGCGTACCGGTTTACCCATCCAGCGTGTTGCGTCGGCAAATACCGCAATGCCATCCCGTTCGGCGCGGATTTCTGCGCGGCTCAGCAAGGCATTGGCGTAATCGCGTTCCGCGCGTTTTTGTGCCACCTGAGCGGCGAGAAAGTCGAGCCGGGCTTTGGAGTCCGCATCCTGAAACGCACGTTGGGAACTTGCACGATGCTCCGCTTCGGCAACGTTCAATGCACGTTCGGCCACATCTGCCTGGGCTTTCAGGGTGGTACTGTCAAAGCGAACCAGCACCTCCCCTTTACGTACACTCTGGTTCGGTAACACGGTAAAGGATTGGATCACGCCGTCCAGCGGGGCGGCGACGACACGGCCTTGATGAGGAATCACCTCGGCGGGTGCCAACACGGATTGGCGCACCGGAATGAACAGGCAAGCGAGCAGTAGCAGCGCAGGGACGGCTATTTTCCACCGAGTCTGTCGGCGACGCCAGCGGGTCGTTTGTGGTTCGAGAGCCAGCCAGGCATGGCTAAAAGCCCCGCTGAGTTGCTCTGCCAGCACCTGATCGGTACTTTGCCATAGCTGTTCTCGTGCATACCAAATAGCACCGAAGGGTTTCCCCTGACGATCGTTGAGGGGGGACCATAGCACTTCAGGGGCTGAGAGCGCCTGCCAATCTTTACGGCTTTGTTCATCAAGCTGTGAGGCTTCAATCACCGCGCATTTAGCTAGGGCTTTCTCATCGACTGATGATAACTGGGTGCAGGCACGTTCGATAAACGCAACAAAAGGGGCATGGGGGGCGGGTTGCGTGACGCCAGTCACCGCGCGTACCCGGCCATTGATGATCAGTGCAGCATGGCGAAAACCAAACAGCGGTTGGCTGTCGTTGACGATGCAGTAGGCCAGCTCTTCGGTGCTCTTTGCCGCCCGTGCTTGTCGTTCAACGTCAAGAAAGCGGGCAAACGCGGCGGTACTGGCAGAGGTTGGCGCGGTGCTCACTGCGCCTCCGAAAACTGTGCCGTTCCGCTCATACCTGCCATTAAGGTATTGTCCGCGTGAGCCAGTGTACCGGTGAGTCCCAGAGTTTGGCTGCTCTCATCAATACGTGCACCAAGCCGTGTGACTTTGGCTTGTAACGGTTTTCCGGTTTCATCCGGCGTGAAGGTAAAGGCTAATCCCGGTTTGAGCACCGACAGAAGTCGTGATGGGACTAGCAGGTTGATCTCTAGATTGCGGTTATTCACCACGTCCAGCAGGGGCGCACCTTGCGCCACGCTCTCAAATGCCTGTGCACGGCGTTTCACCACCTGACCGTCGAAGGGGGCTGTGATGCGACAACGATTGACCTGAATTTGGTAAACCTGGCTTTCTGCCTGAGCTTGTGCAAAGTGCGCGGCTGATAACGATACCGCGTGTCTCCCCACTGATTTCATCTGTGCTAATTGCTGATTTTGGCTCAGTTCTGCTTCTGCGGCGCGTGTGGCGGCAGAAGCCGCAGCTAATTGAGCTTGGTAAATAGAACAGTCAAACCGCACCAACAGATCGCCTTTCTTGAAGGATTCCCCTTCTCTAAACGGTATTTCCACAATACGTCCAGCCAGTTCGCTGGATAGTGTGGCTTGTTCCACCGCTATCAGAATGCCGCGAGCCTGATTGTCCGTCGGCGTGAGAGACGGCGTGTCATGAGAGGGGATAGCCAGAAGAGGGTCGCTCGTTTGCGCATGAGCCGTAAACGCGAATAAGCAAAGTGCCAGCAATTGGAAAGTGCGGCGAGATATTACGTTACTGAAACTATCCACACTGACCTGCCTTGTTTGTTGAGGTGTGTGCCACGTCAGAAAAGAGAAAGAGACTTTCTGAATTTTCACTTATTAGCGGTGCTTATTTTGGGGAATATAATGGTACAAAATGCGCTGAATTGACAACTGCAATAGCGTGCCGTTCTGGCCTTAGTTTGTCGCTTAGCGCATGTTTGTGCGATGTGAGGCCTGAGGGATATTCACACCTGAAAATAACAGGGGCAGCGCTGCCGCCCCAATCATACGATGCTGTGATTCCCCACCACGAGGAGAGGAAGAAATGTGCGTACTGTTGTCGCTTACTGGTGTTCCTGATGAGCGTCATCACCAAACGTGATCGCACGTCCACGCGCATCTATTTTCGCTTTATCGCGGTTGAAACCCATCTTCGCGCGAACGCCGCCTAACATACCGCCCCGCTGATAGATTTCGTTCGCACGATCGTGGTTGTACTGGCTATCGGGGCTGATTTCCAGCGCCCGGTCGATCCATACTTTGGCCAGATAGCTATTCTGGGTGACGCCTGCGCCATTACGGAACGCATACGCGTAGTAACCTGCAGCATAGTCGCGGTTATCATCATCCTCGTCGCTCCATAATTCGGGCAGGACGACATCCACACAGCGTGCCTGATCTTCAGGAATGTTGCTAAACAGCAGCAGCGTGCTCAATTCCCTTGCTGCACGTGTCCACACGGTTCTCCCCACGTTGGGGCGATGCAGTATGCCGAACATCAGTTCGCGTGCGCGCTGGTACTGCGCTGGCGACAGCGTTTCATTATCTCTGATCAGGCAATAGGCAATGTTGTACTGGCAAATCTCATTGCCGGCATCTGCGGCTCGTTCCTGCCAGTAGTCTGATTTTTCTTGATCTTCGTAAGGAGAGGGATCGCGTTCGTTGCGGCGGGAAAGGTGGCCGGAATATAAATCTGACAGTGCTGCCATTGAGGAGGCTTCGCCCCAATTGGCGGCTTCGTGCAGCAGGAATACGCCCGCTTCCTCAGAAACGTATTCGAACAGGTTGGTTCCCGCCTGACCGAAGTTCGTCTCTGATTTCAGTACGCGGCAACGTGCGAGCAGCGCATTGCTATCAAACTGGCCTTTTGCGATACCGTAGAAGCCAAATTTACTGGCAAGTGCCGCGATGGTGGTTTCATAGTGCGCGTCGCGCCAGTATTGGCAGCGTTCTAGCCATTTCGGCATTAAACCGAAACTATCTTCAATCCGGACGAAATCCAGACAGCTAATTAACGTGGCGAATGCATCGCTTTCGGGATCGGATTCTGGGAGATCGACCTGCCATGCCTCAACCATCAGGTCATAGGCCAACTGCATGTCCGATTTATTCCAGCGAATGCCGTTTTCATCCTCAAGGCGTGCATAGTTGCCGAGGAACCAGGCGTACTGGCGTAAAACAAGGGCGCGGATATCTGGAAAGAGTTCCAGACCCAGCAGCCAGTCGAACGTTTCCCGACAGTACGTGATGCTTTCGGCGTCGTTTGCGTCTGGAATGAGTGCCGCGTAGCCAACATAGTCCCAGCACTGGGTAACGCGCAGGCTGTTACGCTCGGGCTCTGTCAGTGCTTCACACAGTGGCCCATCAATAAATTGCGTTATTGCCTCATGGCTGCCGCCCCAGCGTGGGTACAGGAAGTAAACGCACTCTTTGCGAATCGCCAGATCCTGTGGGCGAACGGCTAATGTGATGCGCAGCCAATAGTTCATGGGCTCTTCCCACTCATGATCCTCTCTGGCTCGCAGTGAAGCTGGCAGCGCTGTGGGAAGCTCAACCAGCGTTTGCGCCCCTTCATTGCGCAAGCGCTCTAGACCCGCTTCCCACAACGCGGGGTCCACCTGCGACTGACGCTGTGCGTAGGTCAGCGGCTCACCGCCTTGCAGTAGGACACCCAGCCACTGTGGCTCGCCTAAATAACAGGTCAGACGGAACAGACGTGAAAAGGTCAGGGCAGGTCGCTGGTGTAGCGCACTGGCGTGCAGGTAAGCCGCAACGCCCAGATCGCGTGCCAGCTCAGCGCCCATCCAGCGATCGTCTTCGACATATTGCCCACCGTTGGCAGTACGGATCCGCGCCGCGGCATTCTCCCAGTATTGCCCAGTGAGATGATGCGCGTGATAGCTCTCAGGGCGCGCGGCAGCCCAGGCCTGTAGGCGCGAGAGAGTATCGGCATCAGAGAGCGCGGGGTCAAAGAGCGAATTAATGAGCCAAATATAGGTATAAGGCAGGTTAGGACCGTCCAGCCAAATCTGGTGTTCTTGCTCCAGCAGGGTATCAAGCGTATCGAATTGATGTGTCGTGAACATCTCGCGCAACTGCGCGCGGCGCTTCACCAATGCGGTGAGGGATTCAGAGATTGATGTCATAGAGTAAATTCTTAGGCCATTGTTGAGTCATAACGCCGACGGCATCAGCATGCGCAGGCAGGATTTCAGGGGGGAGCTGTATCTCATTGATAATGAATACTGTTATACCAATAAATCGGTATGCAGACATAGATATTTACATAAATGTAAACAATCGTTTAAAACGGTGTAATTGTGGGAGGGGAGAAGAGGCATGTTTGGGGACGTGTCCATACTGCTATCGTGAAACAGAAATCAAATTGTCATCAAACTATGAGAATTTATAAGTATTCCCCTGCCTTTTCATGCTCATTATTTACCCGCGAATAATATACTCAACGGTGAATACTCATAAGAATAGTATTTCCGCTCTCTACCTCATTCATAAAACCCTGTGTTGAAGCAAAAAACTAAAAATGACTGTTTTTTTAGTTTTTTAATATGAATAAACTCATGTGTGCTAATTAATATCCTGCTTTATTAATTTATTTTCGTTCAAATCGATTCCATTTCAATAAGGTAGGTGAAATTAAAAAATAAACAAAAAATTTTTACTCCTATTGAAGTGTTGTTTCCAAGGAATAGAATCACCCTGTTGGTATATTTAATTTAAATAAATATAACGTTGCGTGGTCTTGTTGTTTTTGCGCTTGGTTTACTAGGGAAAGTATACCCCCAACTCTATGGTACATAGGAGATAACCATGTCTGTTATTTTATCTAATCATACCCCGACGGATTCCTATAAAGGGTGCACGCCGGGTTCACGCCGCAGTGCGCTCCGTGAATTATTACAGCAGCAAAAAGGCATTCGTGTGATGGAGGCTCACAGTCCGCTTTCTGCTTTATTAATTGAACAAGCCGCTTATGAAGATGGCGATATTCATTATCAATTTGATGCATTTTGGTCTAGTTCACTCACCGATTCTACTTTACGGGGAAAACCCGATACGGAGTTGGTCGATATCAGCCATCGTTTCCATGCGATTACGGAAATATTTGATGTTACCACTCGCCCATTAATTTTTGACGGCGATACTGGCGGGCAAACGGAGCATTTGGCTCACCGTATTCGGGCTGCCGAAAATCTGGGTATTTCCGCCATGATTATCGAAGATAAAACGGGTCTGAAGAAGAACTCTTTATTTGGTAATGATGTAAAGCAAACGCAGGCTTCCGTAGAGGACTTTTGCGAAAAAATTACGACAGCCAAAAAAGCACAACTGACGCCTGAGTTCATGCTGATCGCCCGTATTGAGAGCCTGATTCTGGACGTCGGCATGGAAGATGCGATCAACCGTGCCCTGCGTTATGCTGATGCGGGTGCTGACGGGATTATGATCCACAGTCGGCATAAGAACCCTTCCGAAATTTTAGCTTTCGCCAGGCAATTCCGCGAGCATTACCCACATTTACCTCTGGTTTGCGTGCCCACCAGTTTTAACGATATTACGTTCGATCAACTGATTGATGGCGGATTTAATATCGTGATTTATGCAAACCATATGTTACGTGCGGCTTATCCTGCAATGAAGTCAATTTTGCCGGAAATCCTCAAGCATGGCCGAACACTGGAAGTTGAGGATAAATGCATGTCGATAAAAGATATTCTGGATCTTATACCTGGTACGCGATAGCGAAATATATTGGGGTGTCAGTATAATTATTTTATAACGCGATTATTAGGCGCGAGAGGCTTGCTGTTATTATTTTATAATAAGCCGATTTGATGAGTTGAGTTATCTTTTTAAGTAAATGACTGTTTTTGGTTAAATAATTATATTACCCCTTATTATTTTTATCACATAATGAAAAATCAAAACGTCATCATCGCTGTTAAATACAGTGGGATGCGCAGGGGAGGTTTATTGTGATTGACCCGAATAAGCTCATTGAATTTCTTGCTCAACGCGGCGTGCATTTTTTCAGCGGCGTCCCTGATTCATTATTAAAAGCATTTTGTCTGGCGGTTGAAAGTAATCATAGTGGGCTTGCGCACCGTATCGCGAGTAATGAAGGCTGTGCGATAGGGATGGCAATTGGCCATTATCTATCGACGCGAACGTTGCCCGTGGTCTATATGCAAAACTCGGGGTTGGGCAATGCGATCAACCCCCTCTGTTCTCTGGCTACGCCGGATGTTTATGGTATTCCGCTATTACTCATTATTGGCTGGCGCGGCGAAGTCGATGACGGCGGCAAGCAACAACACGATGAGCCACAGCATGTGATGCAGGGGCGAGTCACGTTGGCTCAGCTCGATGTCCTTGATATTCCGCATATCGTTCTGGATAGCCATAGCGCACCTCGGTGGGATGATATTCAGGCTCTGCTCCAACGCGCGCATGATGAACATCGTCCCGTGGCGCTGGTGGTGAGAAAAAATACTTTTTCCTCGTCAACCGCACCCGCCAATTCCACGGTGGAACCGGTGCTGATGCAGCGAGAAGCTATCGTCGCCGCCTGCCTGAATGTGCTGCCCCCTCATCTTCCTATCGTGAGTACCACGGGCATGTTGTCCCGCGAACTCTATGAGCTACGTGAGCAGCGGAGCGAAGGGCATCAGCGAGATTTTCTCACTGTCGGCGGCATGGGCCTTGCCAGCCAGATCGCGCTGGGTCTATGTGATGCGCAGCCGCAGCGGAAAGTCGTGTGTCTGGATGGGGATGGGGCGCTGCTGATGCACATGGGCGGGCTGACGAACACTGCCCAGGCAAACAACCTGATACACATTGTCATCAACAACGGTGCCCATGACTCCGTGGGAGGACAGCCCACGGCAGCGTCCCGTTTACCGTTGGCACCCATCGCCGCTGCCAGCGGCTATGGCGACACGTATTACGCCGAGACAGAAGACGCCTTGCAGGCGGCGTTGCAGCAGGCGCTGCGGGCGCACAGCAGCCAGTTCATTGAGGTGAAATGCCGTGTCGGCTATCGCAGCGACCTGGGGCGGCCTGCGACGTCCCCCGCTCAAAACCGCGATGCATTTATGCAGTTTCTTAATACACCTCCTCAGGCCTCTTGATGAGCGGCAATACCCGGAGTATTGCCCATCCCCTTAGCGACAAGGAATGCCGATATGACCCATTCTGTTTCTTTAGTTGGTGTTGGTGTATTAGGAAAAGCGATTTCGCTCAGACTATTACAGCGTCAGTTTTCGCTCAGTGTGTTCAACCGGACTCACAGTAAAGCGAGCGAGGTTGCCGCCGAAGGCGCTCAATCCGTCCCTGAACTACACCAGTTGTTCACGCAGGAAAAACAAGTTGTGCTGATCTGCCTGAAGGATGCGGAGGCGATACGTGACGTTTTTCAGTCGAAGGAGGTCACACAAAAACTGACCCGCTATCGTCCTTTATTTCTCAATATCAGTACGATAGGGCCAGAAGAGAGCCGCTGGATGGCGTCTTTCTTTCATCAGCACGGCGCGCATTATGTGGAATGCCCGGTGTCTGGCGGGCCGGAGGGCGCGCGGCAGGGCAAGCTTGCCGCCTGGGTGGGACCGTGTGTGGATGATTTTGCCCGCACGGTTAACGATATCGTAACCAGCCTGTCGGATCGCTATGTGCTAATGGCGAACAACCACAGTGCACAAACCATGAAGGTGATTAATAACTATTGTGAGGCGGTGCATCTGCTGGTGGCGGCAGAAGCGCTGTTGGTGGCGGAAGGCCACGGCATCGCTCCCGATGTGCTGGCAAATGCGTTAACGCTGGGGCGTGGTCGCTCGACCTATATGGAAGTTATGCTGGATCGCTATCTGAATCCGCGTGAAACCGTGTCTGTCCCTTTATCCATCCGCCTGAAAGATCTCGATCTGGCCCATACGCTTTTCCAACGCGCCGAGATCCAAAGCGAATTCTTCGATACGGCGCGTCAGTGCTATCAAAACACGGCGGATCTTTCGGCTGTGCCTCAGGATCAAACCGCCTGCTTTGCTTATCTCTCACGTACCTTGCCAGCGGGGAGGGAGTAGATGTCAGAGTTAACACAGCGACAGCGCTGGATGTCCATTCTTGCTCACAGCGATCCTGTCGAGCTGGAAGAACACTGGGGAACGTTGAATTTCCCTACGGGTTACCAGCTCTTACGTCCGACGCAGATTGGTTTAATCCAGCTACAGGGAAGAATGGAGGTTGATGGCCCGCGCTTTATTGTGGGCGATATGACCGTGACCCGCGCGGCGGTACAGTTGGAAGATGGAACGTGCGGTTACAGCTATATCGCGGGCAGAAATAAACCGCATGCCGAGCTTTGCGCCTGGATCGATGCGTTACTGCAAACCCGATCCTATTTCCATGAAATATGGGAGCGCATCATCACGCCATTAGCAGACCAGCAGCGTGCATATCGGGAGCAGCAACAGCATGAAGTGGCTGCCAGCCGCGTAAATTTCTTTACTTTGGTCAGGGGGGAGTGATTTGTCATGACAACGATGACGGGCTTCGCCCACCCTGTATTTGGTACTCAGCTTTGCTTTCGCAAAATCGTGAAGGCAATGAGCGAGCCGGGCTCTCTGGTGACGGTGCCGAATGTCTCCGGTCTGGAATCGATATCGTCTGCCACGGCGGCTACGCTGCTGACGCTGACCAGCCACACTACGCCGCTGTTTATCGATCCCCGAATTGGTAACCCGCTGCTGCTGCGTACGCTTTGCCTGCATACGAACGTGCCGATCGCCACGACGCTGGAAGAGGCCTACTTTGTGCTGCTGAGCGGCAACCCTTTTTCTTACGATCTGATGGCGCTCTCCTGTGGCAGCGAAGCCGAACCAGAAAAATCAACCACCGTTATTGTCGAGGTGGACGGAATGCATGACGGGCCTTGTTTAAAACTGACCGGGCCGGGTATCAAGACACATCGCATTATCTCTCCCCGCTTGCCCGGTAGTGTCAGGAACTACCTGTGCAACCGCCCTCATGCTTTCCCTACAGGATTGGATTTTCTCTTTACCTCTGGGAAAAAGCTCTTTGCGATCCCCAGAAGTACCCACGTGGAGGAATGCTAATGTACGTTGCCGTCAAAGGTGGGGAAAAGGCCATTGAGGCCGCTCACCAGCTACAATCCTGTCGCCGCCGCGGGTGCACGGATATTCCAGAATTAGACTGTTCACAGATAGAACAGCAGCTGAATTTAGCCGTCGATCGCGTCATGACCGAAGGCAATATTTACGACCGCCAACTCGCCGCGCTGGCTATCAAACAGGCCAGTGGCGATCTGGTGGAGAGTATCTTTCTCTTACGAGCCTACCGTTCTACGCTGCCACGCTGGGGAATCAGTCAGCCGCTTAATACGTCTGATATGCGTCTTGAACGCCGTGTTTCGGCCATTTTCAAAGATTTACCGGGCGGGCAGCTACTGGGCCCGACCTATGACTATACCCATCGCTTGCTGGATTTCTCCCTGCTGGCCGCAGGCGAGGATCCGGTCGCCCCGCAGCCTAACGCTGCTGATGCGAATGAAGAAGCCGATGAGCACGTTGCTCACGCGTTTCAGTTTCTTGCTCAACAACACTTCGTCCCTGAACGGGATATCCGCGACGACAGCGATCCGCCAGACATTACGATGGTTCCACCGAGTTACCCCGGTACACGTGCGGCGCGTCTCCAGCAGCTGTTTCGCGGCGACGAGGGGTTTCTTCTTTCGCTCGGGTATTCCACTCAGCGCGGCTATGGCCGTAACCACCCCTTTGTCGGCGAGATCCGTACGGGATATATCACTGTCAGCATCGTCGCCGAAGAGGTGGGTTTTGCCATTGATATCGGCGAAATCTTACTGACCGAATGCGAAACCGTGAACGGCTTTGTTAAACCCACCAACGACGCGCCGCATTTTACCCGTGGTTACGGGCTGGCATTTGGCCGTTCGGAACGTAAGGCGATCACGGTGGCATTAGCCGATCGCGCGCTTCAGGCCGCCGATTATCAAGAGGAAATTCGCGGCCCGGCTCAGGATGAGGAGTTTGTGCTTTCTCATGCTGACAATGTGGAAGCGGCGGGGTTTGTTTCGCATCTGAAGCTCCCGCATTACGTCGATTTCCAGTCAGAGCTAGAGCTATTAAAACGACTACGTGAGGAATACCTCGCGTCTGTGCCAAGGAGTAACGCGTGATGGGCCAGACAACGATCTCCCGCCAGACAGGCAGCCGACCAGAAACGGCATACGATGATTCCGACACGGAATATAACTATGCTTATCTGGATGAAAGCACGAAGGGCATGATACGGCGCGCGATCCTGAAAGCGATCGCTATCCCTGGGCATCAGGTGCCGTTCGGCAGCCGCGAAATGCCGATGCCCTACGGCTGGGGCACCGGCGGCATTCAAATCACCGCCAGCATTATCGGGCCGGATGATACGCTCAAAGTGATCGATCAGGGATCCGACGATACGACCAACGCGGTATCGATCCGCACCTTTTTCCGCAAGGTGGCCAACGTACCCACTACGGAAAAAACCAGCGACGCAACGCTGATTCAAACGCGGCACCGCATTCCTGAAACGCCGCTTAAGGAAGATCAGATTCTGGTTTTTCAGGTGCCGATTCCTGAGCCGCTGCGCTTTATTGAACCGCGTGAAACCGAGACGTGCAAAATGCATGCGCTGGAAGAATACGGTGTGATGCAGGTGAAGCTCTATGAAGACATCGCCCGCTTTGGGCACATCGCCACGACTTACGCTTATCCGGTGAAGGTGAATCACCGCTACGTGATGGATCCATCGCCTATCCCGAAATTTGACAACCCGAAGATGGACATGATGCCCGCGCTGCAACTCTTTGGCGCAGGGCGTGAAAAGCGGGTCTATGCCGTTCCGCCGTATACCGTGGTGGAAAGCCTCGATTTCGACGATCACCCTTTCACGATACAGCAGTGGGACAAGCCGTGTGAGCTGTGTGGCGCACGCGACAGCTTTCTGGATGAAGTGGTGATGGATGATGACGGTACACGCATGTTCGTCTGTTCCGATACCGACTATTGTCAGCAGCGCCAGAGCCAGGGAGGAGAAACGTCATGACGACGGAACATCATGTACCCGATACCCCGCTGTTGGATGTGCGACACCTCACTCACCTGTATGCGCCGGAAAAAGGCTTCCGCGATGTGTCGTTTCAGCTGTGGCCGGGGGAGGTTTTAGGGATTGTCGGCGAATCGGGTTCAGGGAAAACGACGCTGCTGAATGCGATCTCCGCACGTCTGGCACCGCAGGACGGTGAGGTGATCTATCGTAACGCCGAACAGCAGGTGCTCTCGATCTATGACATCAGCGAACGGCAGCGGCGCGCGCTGGTGCGTACCGAGTGGGGAATCGTCTGGCAGCACCCGCTGGCCGGGTTACGCCCGACCGTGTCTGCGGGCGGCAACATCGGCGAACGGCTCATGGCTATCGGCAACCGGCACTACGGCGATATCCGCAGCAAGGCCGCGCAGTGGATGGCAAACGTCGAATTGCCTGAAAACCGGCTGGACGATCTGCCGACCACGTTTTCCGGCGGGATGCAGCAGCGCCTCCAGATCGCGCGCAATCTGGTGACGGCACCGCGGCTGATCTTTATGGATGAACCCACCGGCGGGTTAGACGTATCGGTACAGGCGCGATTGCTCGATCTGCTCAGGACGCTGGTAGTGGAGATGCAGCTTTCTGTCGTCATCGTGACCCACGATCTCGGCGTTGCCCGTCTGCTGTCGCATCGCCTGCTGGTGATGCAGCGAGGGCGGGTCGTCGAACAGGGATTAACGGATAGGGTGCTCGACGATCCGAGCCATCCTTACACCCAGTTGCTCGTTTCTTCCATTCTGTAAATCCAGACAAAAGGACGCTTGATGGATACGCAATTACGCATCGAAAACGTTGATAAAACGTTCGTGTTATATAACCAGCAGGGCGCACGATTGCCAGTGTTCCACGATGTCAGCCTGTCCGTGAAAGGCGGCGAATGCGTGGCGCTGCATGGGCACTCTGGGAGTGGAAAATCCACCTTGCTGCGTTCTCTGTACGGTAACTATCAGCCCGATGGCGGCCATATCTGGGTGCGCCATCGTGAGCGCTGGGTCGATATCGTCAACGCGGATGCCCGCCATGTGCTGGAAATCCGCCGTGAAACCGTGGGCTGGGTGAGCCAGTTTCTGCGCGTTATCCCGCGTATTAGTACATTGAACGTGGTCATCCAGCCGTTACTGGAACGCGGTATGTCTCGTCAGGAAAGCGAGATTCTTGCCGGTGAATTGCTGACGCATCTGAACGTCCCCGAGCGGCTGTGGTCGCTCGCGCCCGCCACGTTTTCCGGCGGTGAGCAACAGCGCATCAATATTGCCCGTGGGTTTATTGGCGATTACCCGATTCTGCTGTTAGACGAACCGACAGCGTCGCTGGATGCCAAAAACCGACTGGCTGTCACACAGCTCATCAACAATGCGAAAGACAAAGGGTGTGCCATCGTCGGTATCTTTCACGATGACGAAGTGCGTCAGGAGGTTGCCGATCGCCTGTATACGATGTCGCTGCACACGATGCCGGTAATTTCCAACGCTCAGGAGACCGCAAATGATCATTAATAACGTCAATATGGTACTCGCACAGGAAATCATTCATGGCTCACTGGAAGTGCGCAACGGTGTGATTCACCACATCAGCGATCGACCCAGCCGTCATCCCGGTGCGCTGGATGGTGAACAGGCCTGGCTCCTGCCGGGGCTTGTCGAACTTCATACGGATAATCTCGATAAGTGCTTCACCCCGCGCCCCGGCGTTAATTGGCCTTCTGAAGCGGCGATGCGCAATCACGATGCGTTGATTATCTCCTGCGGAATCACCACCGTTCTGGATGCTGTCGCGGTAGGTGATGTGCGCGATGGGGGGCATCGGCTTGAGAATCTGCGACGCATGACGGATGCCATACTGTACAGCCAGCAGCACGGCGCCAATCGGGCGGATCATCATTTGCACCTGCGCTGTGAGCTGCCGCATCAGGATACGTTTCCCCTCTTTGAGCAGTTGGCCGATATTCCACTGGTCGCGCTCGCGTCATTGATGGATCACTCTCCGGGGCAGCGGCAATTTTCCTCTCAGGAGAAATATCATCAGTATTACAAAGGCAAATATCACCTGAATGACGAGCAAATGGCTGCGTTTGAGGAAGAGCAACTGGCCGGTTCACGCCGCTGGTCGCAGCCTAATCGCGAGGCTATTGTTCGCCTCTGTCACGATAGAGGCATCACGCTAGCCAGCCATGACGATGCGACGCCGGAACATATCAGCGAAGCCCACCAGCATCGTGTGAGCATTGCCGAATTTCCCACTACCGCGATCGCGGCGCAGCAGGCACATGGCGTCGGAATGAATGTACTGATGGGAGCGCCAAATGTCATCTGCGGCGGCTCGCACTCGGGCAATGTGTCAGCACATCATCTGGCGACGCTGGGCGTACTTCACATCTTGTCTTCGGACTATTACCCGGCCAGCCTGCTGGAGGCGGCGTTCATGATTGCAGAGGATGAACGCAATGATTACGACTTGCCGCGCGCTATCGCGCTGGTCAGCAACAATCCCGCTCAGGCTTTGCAATTTGACGATCGCGGCTGCATTGAAGAAGGACGGCGAGCTGACCTGCTGCTCGTCAAGCGGCACGCGCCGCAAATGAAACTGATGCGCGTGTGGCGTCAGGGTGTCCGGGTATTCTGATCATGCCGAAACTCATCTACCTCATTGGGCCTTCCGGCGCAGGCAAAGACAGCTTGCTGCGTGCGATTCGCCAACTGGCGCTGCCCCGACTGCTGGTGGCACATCGGTACATTACCCGTCCCGCTGAAATACAAGGAGAGAACCACATTGCGCTGACCCCTGAAGAGTTTGCTATCCGCCAGCGGCTTGGCCTTTTCGCGCTCAACTGGCAGGCGCATCAGTGCGACTATGGTGTCGGGATAGAGATTGATGGTTGGCTCCAGCGGGGAAGCTACGTCATTGTGAATGGCTCACGGGCTTACCTTAGTCAGGCGCGTGAGCGCTACGGCAACACGCTGTTTCCGATATGCCTGACCGTTTCTACATCGACACTGCGAGAGCGGTTATGCGCCAGAGGACGGGAAAGCGAACAGCAAATCGCCACGCGATTGCAGCGGGCGGAAGAGGAACAGAACCGCTTACAAAGCGACTGTGTGTTATTGAATAACGATGGCGACCTGCAACGCACGTTATCCACCTTTCAGTCGCTGCTGCCGTTCGACAGCGTTAGTGCGGCGCACAGCGAACGATAGGCCGAGCGGCAAGCGAACCAGAGAGCGGGAGAAAACCGATGGCAGCAAATAGGGCAGCAAACAGTGACGGGATCGTTTTTCACTTTTTGGGAACCGGCAGTGCGCAGCAGGTTCCCGCGTTTGGCTGCGAATGCGAGGTCTGTCAGCAGGCACTGCAAGATGAAAGGAAACGGCGGCGCGCCTGCTGCGCGGCAATCACAACCCAAGACCGGGTCATCCTGATTGATGCCGGATTACCCGAACTCGCGCCGTATCTGCTCCCTTATTCGCGCCGGCACATTCTGCTGACCCACTATCATATGGATCACGTTCAGGGATTATTTCCCCTACGCTGGGGTTACGGCGATCCCATTCCGGTCTTTGGCCCCCCGGATGATGCGGGCTGCGACGATCTCTTTAAGCACCCAGGGATTCTGCATTTCCAACCGCCGCTGATACCTTTCCAGCCCTTCGATCTGGACGGCATAACGATCACGCCGGTTCCCTTAATCCATTCCAAATTAACCTACGGTTACCTCATCCAAACGCTGACGCACACGCTGGCCTACTTGACCGACACCATCGGTCTACCGCCTGAAACTGCTCAGTTTCTCTCAGCACACACGCTCGATTATGCGGTTGTCGATTGCAGCCACCCTCCCCAGACAACGCCCCCACGTAACCACAATGACGTCCCCCGCGCGCTGGAGATCTTCACTCAGTTAAACCCCAAACAGCTATACCTGACCCACATCGGCCACGAACTGGATCGCTGGCTCCAGACACAAACGCTGCTGCCTGAGAACGTTCATGCCGCGTATGACGGGGTTGAGTTGGGGTTGTAGGGAGGGTAGGCGAGCGGTTTTAAGGCGAACAGGTAACATAGATGTGCCATCAATAATGATGGCAGCGTTCTATGTTAGAGCATGACTCAGCCTGATAGTCGGTTAGGAGCGAAAGGCGGACTCGCAAGCCTTAATGTGGGAGAAAGAAATGGCGTATTGAATGACTCAGTGACCGTGAACAGTCAACCCTACCAACCGGGTAACAATAGGACGGACAATCAGTATGCAAACAAAAGCAGCTGGCATGGCAACCTGATAGGCATTCATCACATTTTCCATGTAATGTGGCCCCATTCCAAATTCGGCCAGAATGATGACCAGACACATCAGAAATGCCATGATGGTCGCCATATAAAGAGCAAATACGTAGGGTAAAGTGTGCTTCGGGAGGCGGAATCGCGGGGTATTTTTAGCAACAGCATTAGTCATCAAGTTATCCTGGTTAGCAACGGTTAGTGAAACGGTTGCTAACCTATCAAGCTAACCAGAATGGTAGTAGAGCAGCTATGCTTTAATCATTATTAAATAAAAGTAACGAATCAAGCATTGGGGATAATATGGATGTGTTAGGGCTGATTAGCAATTTTATCCGCGTGGTGGAGAACGGCAGTATCGCTGCGGCGGCACGAGCTAAAGGTATGAGTCCGGCGGCGGTAAGCCAGAGCCTTTCACGGCTTGAGACACATTTGGGCGTGCGCCTGCTATCGCGCACTACTCGTAGCATGACATTAACCGAAAACGGTAAACGTTATTTCGAGAAAGTACGCCATATTCCACATGACATTGAGCTCGCCTCGCAGGCTGCGGCGAGTGAAACCAAACTGCAAGGTCCGCTTTGCATCGCGACGACTGCCGCGTTTGGTCGGTACGTTATCGCTCCACTGATGCCTGCTTTCAAAGAATCTTTCCCCGATATTGATATCGAACTGATTAGTACCGATCGCAACGTCAACCATCGGTTGGAAGGCGTTGACGTCAGTATCCGCATCGAGGCACAGCTGAACGATCAACTGATTGCCAGAAAAATCGCATCGCTGCCATTTATCTTCTGCGCGGCTCAGGCTTATCTGGATCGCGCGGGTACCCCTCAGACTCCCGAAGAACTTAGCCAGCACGCCTGCCTGGTTTTCCGCTATCCCACAGATGGACGTTTTCTTCCCTGGACTTTTATGGTCAATGGGCAACCTGTTAACGTGAAGCTCAACCCCAAATTCATCAGTGATGATATTGATATTATTGCAAAAATAGCAGCAAACGGAGGCGGCGTTACCCGTCTGGCAAGCTTTGTTGCCCAGCCGTTGATAGACAGTGGCCAACTCACGCCTTTGTTCTGCTCAGACCGCAGTAACGGTAACCACGTAGAGTCTTTACCGATGAATATTTATGCCTGTGTCAATGAACGTTCGGCACTGAATTCAAAGGTAAGGGCATTTATTGCGTTTTTAGAAGCTGAGATTTAAGACGAGGACGCAGCGATTTTCTGCGTGAATGCAGTTAAATGTAGGATCAGTAGCTAGGCTGGTTTCTTTGAATTAGTGGTGCCCGGACTTGGACAAACGCCGGAGGCGTTGAGCTGCGCACTTGTCGCGCTGGCCCCAGAAGGGTGAGGCTTGCGGCGAATAATCGAACGGTGTTCGATGGAGAATCGATACGCCAGAAACGAAAAAACCCCGCCAAAGGCGAGGGTTAAGAATTAGTGGTGCCGGACTCGGAATCGAACCAAGGACACGAGGATTTTCAATCCTTTAGTTCTATTGTTAATCAAATGTAGAGTTTTTTTGGTGTGAGCATATACATCCTGATTAGTTATCAGGTGAATCTATATGCATGTAATTCCTGTAATTTCCACTAAAGGTGGGGAAGGAAAGTCTACTCAGGCCGCAAATTTGGCGGGGTTTCTGGCTGATGCTGGATTAAAGACTTTATTGATAGACGGCGATTACGCCCAACCTACATCAAGTAGTATTTTTGCTCTGGAGTATGAGGCTCCTTGTGGTTTGTATGAGCTGTTAATGCAAACCGTCAATCTCAACGATCCCACTCAAGTTATCTCCAAAACCGTTATCTCTGGGCTGGATCTCATTATTTCAAATGATCCTAATGCCCAATTACCTATTGCGATGTTAAATGCGCCAGATGGACGGTTTCGTCTGCGCAATATTCTCCAGCACCCACTTTTTTCTCAATACGATGTGATCATCGTCGACTCACAGGGGGCTCGAACTATTATGTTGGAGCTCATTGTTCTGGCGGCTACGAACACCGCAATTGGTGTTATTAAACCTATTTTGCCGGATGTAAGGGAATTTATACGTGGCACCATCCATATGTTGGAAAGCCTGCTGCCGTTTTCTGCATTTGGGCTGGTATTGCCGCAGATAAAGGTCCTCATCAACTGCATGAAATACACTCGTCGCGCAAAGGAAACATACAAGGTTCTTAGCGAAATTATTGATACGGGTAAGTATAGCCAGCATAGCCAGTCGATTTCAGTTTCTCTTTTAGATACATATATTTATGATTTAGATATTTATCTTGAGGGACACTCAGTAGGTCAACCTGCCCATCGCCTTGAAAGTGAGACCAAACGCGTAAGTGATTCCGCTGCAACGACGATGCATGCATTGGCGTGTGAATTATTTCCTCAGTGGAAAGATAAGTTTGATTCCGCAGTGCCGTTCCAAATTAGTGCAGAACGCGAGGATTCATGATGAAAACTCTCCATCGCGCAATCTGTTTCTGCTCCGATTCTCAGTATCGCGGTTTTGATGAGCAGTATGTCTTTTTTGAAACGGTAAATGATGAGCATGCTGGGGAACGCCTGCAGGCCATGTTATCTGAGGTCTGGGCTGTCCATGAATCTGCCGTGGGCATTTGTAATATCTCTTCGGAGAAACAACTGGTTCTTGATTCGCATGATGATTCTCCTGGACGTGGTGACAAGGCCCTGTTTGAAAATGGCTGGGATAATGGCTGCGTTCGGTATATTTCCCATAACGATTGGCCCTTGATGTTAGTTTCTCCCCGAACTCACGAACGTCTGCTGAAAGTCTTTCTGAGTTTGAATGAAAGAAATGTGGAGGCGAACCATGGCTAATCAAAAGCAAAAGGCATCACCTCCTCTCCCTTACTCCACGGGAGCTGAGCAATCTGTGCTCGGGTCGCTGATGCTCGATAATGAACGCTGGGATGAGGTTGTTCTCATTATTGGCGAGAATGACTTTTTTAATCTCATGCATCGCGTGATTTTTCGTGAAATGGCTCGTCTGGTTGGTGCCGGACAGCCTATAGACTTAATTACGCTGTCCGACTCACTGGAGAAGCAGGGAAGCTCTCGTGAGGAACATATTTTTGCCTATCTTGCTGAGATGGCGAAAAACACGCCAAGTGCAGCGAATACAGTAGCATATTGTGAAATCGTTGCCAGAGACAGCCGGGCCAGACAGCTTGCCGCTCTTGGTGCAGATTTGACTCAGCAGGTTAGCCAGCCTCATGCTGATATCCCCCAGATTATGGAGATGGCTGAACGACGAATTATTGATATTGCAGAAAAGGCGGAACCGCAAAAGACAATCACAGTTGTTGACGGGCTTGAAAAGGTTGTGGCTGAACTGGAGGTTCGCCATCGTTCCGCTGATGGTATCACTGGAACGGCAACAGGATTTATCGAGCTGGATGCAAAAACCTGTGGTCTACAGAATGGCGATCTGATTTTGTTGGCAGCCCGCCCTTCAATGGGAAAGACGGCGTTAGGGCTAAACATTATCACCGGAACGCTAAATCACAATAGCGCGAATGTTACCCAGATATACAGCCTTGAGCAGCCTTCGACTCAACTCCTTATGCGTCTTATCTCTTCCATTGGGTTTGTTCCATTGCAAAACCTGCGTAGTGGCGATCTGACTGATGAGCAATGGTCACAGATTGGCTCGGCAGTTGAAACCATTACTAAATGGCAAAAAAGACTGGTTATCGACGATACCAGCGATCTTACGCCAGCAATGCTGCGGGTGAGAGCCCGCCGTAATGCCAGGAAATACGGTAAACCCGCGTTGATAATGGTTGACTACCTGCAGCTAATGCGATGCCCCGGCATGGAGAACAGAACGCAGGAAATTGCTGAGATATCTCGTTCGCTAAAATCTCTGGCCAAGGAGATGGACTGTCCTGTTGTCGCGCTTTCTCAGCTTAACCGCTCTCTGGAGCAGCGTGCTGATAAACGCCCCAATAATGGTGATTTACGTGATTCCGGTTCGCTTGAACAGGATGCGGATGTCACGTTATTTATTTATCGTGACGAAGTTTACAACCCGAATAGTCCAGACAAAGGATTAGCTGAAATTATTATGGGTAAACAGCGCCAAGGGCCAATAGGAACTATAAAAGTTCAGTTTGACGGGCGTTTCACTCGCTTCACGAATATGCCTTTCGATGCTCGTGGAGGTTACTGATGGCGAGTAAACCGAAAGCGCTGAATATGACGGATGCGCTCCTGATGCGAGGAAAATCGCCAGCTCAACAATCGCAGGTTGCTGTACTACCTGTGAGTGAAATGGCGATGGTACTGACGCTCGACGAGCTGCGTCCTAACCCCGATAACCCCCGTACGTCGCGTAACCCTAAATATGCGGACATCAAAGCGTCTATCCGTATGCGCGGTCTGGATTCATTGCCTAAAGTGACCAGAGACCCTGATGGTGATGACATCTATATCTTTAGTGACGGAGGGAATACACGCTACCAGATATTGTGTGAACTCTATCAGGAAACCGGGGATGAACGATTCTATCGGATCCATACGATATTCAAACCCTGGCCGGGACGTCTGCAATGCGTGATTGGTCATTTGGCCGAGAATGAAGTCCGTGGCGATTTAACCTATATCGAAAAGGCATTCGGTATTCACAAGGCTCGAACGATTTGGGAAGAACAACTGGGGCGTAGTGTCACACTGCGTGAGCTTTCCGAACTGTTAAATCAGCAGGGTTATCCGATTGATAACTCCAGTATCAGCCGTATGGAAGATACACTGAAATATTTGCATCCCCACCTGCCAAACCTGCTGAATTCTGGCTTAGCCCGTGTGAGAGTTTTACCACTATTGGCACTGCGCTCAGCGGCAGAGAAGACGTGGGCAAAGCATCAGATGCAGGTGGAACATGAATCTGTGTTTGATGACGTTTTTGGTCATGCCTGTCAGCAGTTTGATGACCCTGATCGGTATTCACTGGAAATGTTTCGTGATGAGCTGATTGGGGAGTTATTGAAAGCGCTGCCGCATCCGTCACTCAACTATGATCGCTGGTTGATAGAGTTGGATCCCAAAGAGCAACAGCGCCGAGAATTATTTGGTGAGCCTCCGGCTCCACCTGTTGTGCAAGAGCCCATCCGTCAGCCATTAAAAGAGAATGTCACTCAGCTTCCGCCACAAACAGGGCCAGAGAATCCGGTGACTGGTTTACGTTCAGGGACGCTTGTCGGTGGAGTAACTCGCCCCGAACCTGCTCCGGGTAACGCTCCAGAAACAGGGCTGACTCCTGATGAGGGTATGCAACCGATTGATGCAGGGATAGCTTCCACTTCGCCATATCGTGCCGAGCTTCAGCCGGATCTCTACGGTGGCCAGACTGTGATTGGTGGTGAAACGGTAAGCCCTATGGGAAATGGTTTTTCGCAGACATCATTGATGTCCGCGTTATCTGAAAACCGTGACAGCGCATTATTAGAAGAAGGACATGTTTCATCCTCTTCATCTGTTTCTTTCGCGGCTACAGGGCTGGAGCCTGTCGCGGATATCTGGCACATACCTGCACTTCAGGACGACATTGAGCACCTACAGGATATGTCCTACAGACTGGCTTTTGAGTTGGCTGAAGCCATGGGATGTGCCGACGATATTTCAGAAGCTAAACGTTGGGATCAGGCTGGCTATACCACGTCGGACACAAACAACAACGAGTTTGTTTTGTTCCTTGCCGGGCTGACTGGGGAAGATCGCGAACTGCCTTTTAATACATTCGTTTTTTGCCTGAACTTCCTGGGTTTTCCTCAGAAATCCGGCTCTCCCGTCCTTCATGATGTCCATGTCGTGAAATTTATGCGGTTGATTCGCGTGCTGCGCCGCTTGCGTGAACTGCAACGTGATGATGCCCGTGGAGGTGACCATGTCGCATGATCTTGATGATGAAATGGCAATGGCCACAACCGAACAACTGTTGCAGAGCAGCTTGTCATTGATTCTTAGAAACGTTCATAACGGGCGTATTTCAAATACATGCTGTGATGCATGCGGGAATGAAATCCCCGAGGCTCGTCGTCTGGCGGTTCCTGGTGTAGAGCTTTGTGTCGGATGTCAGGAAGTCGAAGAACATCTGACAAAAGTCGGTAGCCGGAGGGGGAAATGAATAACAGTACCAGATTACCTAAACGTATTCGGAAACTGATGTCTTTAGTCACGCGAAATAACGATCTGAATGACATCACCCGTGCATTGCGTTTGGCTCAAAAGCTCATTCTGCGTCATTCAATCCTGGAGCAAGAACCTGAAATTTCATCGATTCGTGAATCGATATGCCGCCGAGTCCCATCAGATGCGGTCAGTATTCCTGGGTGGCTTAACGGACTTGCTGCTGTTGTGTGCATGGCCACAGGTTGTAGCTGCTGGTTTGATCTATACAGCACGACCAATCGTTATCGAGGAATGTGTCTTCGCCGTTCGATCCACTTTTATGGATTCAGTGGCCGTTCTGATATCGCCGCTTACCTTTTTAAGGTGCTCTCTCAGCAACTAAGGGGAGCGACTGAGCGGCATATGAAGGATTTTCCTCGTTTGAAATCCCAGCTCCGCCGTATTCGTACTGACCAGTTTCGGGAAGGCTGGGTGGGGGGCGTGTGGTGCGCTTTGGAACCATTCACTCCATCTGAACGTGAAGGCCAACTTCTCAAGTCGTGGCTACGCCTGCGCTGCGTGAAAAACGCATTATCTCCCTCTCCGGCGTACCACGCTCATCAGGATAGTGCTTTGAATTCTCCCGATTACCAATATGCAGGGGATATTCATGGATAACTTACTGAAAAACCTGGCTGGAAATACGTTTTTGTTCATTTGTTGCGGGATGAGTTGGGCTGTTGATTTTTTGTTGATCGTCGATTGGGTGAATGGGGGGCAGCTATGAGCCAGGGATTATCTCAGGCAACAAATGCGTTATTGACGCATATCTTAATGGAACTGAAGTCAGGAAATATCCGTCGTTGTGAAGCATTGGGAATGACGATGGAAGAGGTTCGTCAATTGAGCCAACTGACGGTGGACGATCTGTATTACCTGACGCAAAGCAGTGTATCCGTACTCAACTTTCAGATTAATCACGACAATTTTTGGTCAATGGTTAACCAGGCTCGTACTGAACAAAAACGGTTACAGCGAATTGATCGCGCTCTGGCGTTAGGTGGCTCAATAGAACTGATGCAATTCTACTTTGGCCTGTCGACGTCGGAAGTTAGCTCAAGACGCCGTTTAAATGGTGTTGAAACACGGCAGGGGAGAGTTCAGGCCCCCACGGAAGAAGAAGACGCTGCACTATGGGAACAATGGCGCAGCTCTGGACTGTCATCGCCTGATTCACATGAGGCACTGGACGTCATGATGTTGGCGGCAGAACAGCAGAATGTTTCTCTCACTGCGGTCTGGACTCGTGTTAATGCCTGGTGCCGTGAAGCAGTACTGGAAAGAAAGGAAAAGGCGGGAGGCTGAGATGCAGCTTGCTGAGTTTCGTATATGTCAACGCGCAACCCCTAGTGTTGTGCGTAAAGCGACTCGTTTCATCGCGGCATGGCAGCGCGGTGAACGAATTTACAAGCGCTTGCAAACCAATGGCTACCTCAAAATCGACATTGGGCCGTTTTGGCGTTTGTTAAGCAAGGATGGTGGCGGACATTGGCATTTGATGAGCCATGAGACTTATAACAGGGAAATCAAAAAATGACGATAAAGCGCAAGATCTGGGCTGCCAAGACGACGCTATGGCTACCGTCATCCCGCGTTCAACTGGATGGTGACGTTGAGTCGGTAGTCGTCGAATTGTTTTGCTGTTTACCGGAAGAAAAGCAACAGTCATTGCTTGCCGCAATACACCGTGCCCATGTTCGTATGGGCAAATTACCTCAGGAGAGCAAGTGATGATACTTGCCGATAAATCGTATGTTCTGGGGGCGATGTTCATTCAGTTCCTGCTGGCTGATGAGCTGTGGTATACAACAACCAGAAGCGAAGGGATCATTTATCATGTGATTCATTTGGGGTTCTCATCGTTAAAAAAACCGTCTTCCCGCTTTCCATTTCGAACTTTTCATATCATTACGTTCTCGTTTCTTATCATGAATGTCCGTGTTGGATTGATTCAAACAAACGGTAAGCGATGATGGGATTACCTGCTGACAGTGTCATCGCATTCACACTCCAGAGAATGGAGGAGGGTATTTCCCGACAGGGAAATAGTGACTCCTCGAGCCCAGTCAATGAACGTAGCGGATTGCTTTATCTGGGGAATGTGCATGATGCCGTTCCCCGGCGACTGTTTCTGGATAGCAGGCTTAGCCCGCTGGATAAAACAGCATGGGTGATGATCCGTTTGTATGCCCAGCAAAATGATGGTGCGGTATTTCCTACATACGATGAGCTGCAACTCCAGCTGGCTTCACCTCACGCTGAGAAAGCCTCGCGTGAAACCATCAGCCGTACGCTGCTAATGTTGCGAATAACCGGCTGGCTTAGTCTTTGTAAACGTGTGCGCGATGAGTATGGGCGCGTACGCGGGAATATCTACGCTCAACATGATGAGCCGCTGAGCTGCCGCGATGCGGAAACGTTCGATCCAGGCTGGCTGGATTTGGTTGCACGTAGCTGCGAACATAAGAATAAATCGGTACGGATGACTGCACTCAATGTTTTGGAGGCGATCCGCAACGACCCCTCGATGCGACATCGCCATTCCAGAGTATCCATGATTGAGGCACGCCTGGATTCACCATCAACGCCCTCTCAACTGGCATCACTCCAGCGGGGAATGCAACCGGGTTCGAATTCCGAACTCAGTAAAAAACAAGGCGAGATAAGAGAAAAATCACTGAGTTCGGAATCCGAACTTAGTGATGGGAATAGCAATAATACACTGAGTTCGGAATCCGAACTCAGTCTAAAATCAAAAGGTTATAACCAAGTTCGAAAATCGAACTGTAACGTACGTAGTTTCACACACAGTGTGAATAAAAAAACGTACGTACCCGAGGGAAGGGATCGTTTAACGCTGCCTGAAGCGTTGCTCAGCCGGATCAAGCCCCATGATGCCGACATGTTGACCAGGCAGCTCTCCGTATTGCCGGTTGAGCAAGCATCTGCTCTGCTGACCATGCTGAATACACAGCTCAAGCGCGGGCAGTTAGCCAACCCACTTGGTTGGCTATTGTCGATGATGAAATGCGCCCGGGAAGGGCGGCTGGTGCTGCCAACTGAGCAAACAGAACAATCAACAGGAAGCGTAGCGCTTTCTGAAACGGCGAAGGGAAGAGCGTCGGCAACAATGACACCAACGGTGGAGCGTCCCGCTCCTGAGCTGGCAGAAAGCCTTCCTGGGCAGCCAGCCTCCAAGGCGAGTCAGGAAAGAGTTTCCAGCCTGGTTTCTGATATCAGAGCCAGAATATTGAACGCTGGAAAATAAGGTGGTTAAAAATTGTGCTTGCTGCCAGTGGCAGCAAGGTCAAGAAATGAGCGACCTGATATCCAGGATGGCATGCGGGGTATCT
Organism: Pectobacterium aroidearum; assembly: GCF_041228105.1. Classification (NCBI taxonomy): domain Bacteria; kingdom Pseudomonadati; phylum Pseudomonadota; class Gammaproteobacteria; order Enterobacterales; family Pectobacteriaceae; genus Pectobacterium; species Pectobacterium aroidearum. The sequence continues at coordinate 4,529,181 of NZ_CP166097.1, read as the reverse complement.
GGCTAGTACGGATTTGGTGTGGTGGTTAAAAAGTGTACTTTGCTGCCACTGGCAGCACGGTATGAAAAACAACCAATGTGATATTTAGGGTGATATTCGGGGTACCTGGTTAGCGTGGATTTGGTCGTGTGGTGAAAAAGCGTACTTGTTGCGCCCCGCAACAAGGCTAAAAAACAACCATATTGATGCGCTTGCGTCAAATTCGTGAAACCAATATTGAGTTTCGCGTTGTTGGGGGAGTCCTCTTTTATTAACTATTTAGTCTTTCTTAACTGATTAATTAACAAGTTAGAGAGACAACGATGGCTGAAAGAGTGGGAAAGACGACGGGTGCATTGCAGTCTGAGTTAAAAATTGAATTGCATACTAACTATGCAATCAATCTCTGGGTAGGGCGCCGAAGAGTAAAACAGAATGACGAAAATAGTGTTGCTGCCCGTCCTCCTATTATGGGAATGCCCGGGTTCCTGCATCAGGCTGCGCGTATCAACAGCGATTCGCTGAAGAACAACCCATGGGCTGACAAGACCATGTTGGCTCTTGAGGAAAAACTCAATGAGGCCAGCACATTGATGCATGAAGAAATTGCATCCCTGGATAAGGAAATGAATGTATTGCCTCGGGGAGTCACTCTGACGGAAGCCGTTGCTAAAGAGCCTCTGGACATCAAGGTATACAGCAATTCGCCACTGGGATATCGCTGTGTCTATCTGCTGATTGGGTTTGACCAACTGGCTAAACAGGTTTTACAGGCATTTCACTATGGCTTGATTTCACGTAATCGTCGCGATCAGTTACTTCAGGGGAATGGTCGATCGCTACGCCAGATCTACTCGATTGTTTTGAAATACCGATCGGTTCCAGTGTCACGAATTGACGCTATCGAACAAAATGAAGCCTGGCAGAAAGCCTGTGAGGCCTTAGGTGAGCCCGATCGTGATGTATTACTGGGTAAGAAACGTTCCATATTCTCTCCGCCAATCCATGAGGCCAGTGTTAATTTGTTGCTCATGCACGATAAAGCGCGTGCGACTCCTACGTCCACTAATCGGTAGCCTGGAGGGACGTTGTGCGCCTCTTTATCTGTGAAAAACCCTCCCAGGCCAGAGACATCGCTGCTGTACTGGGAGCAACAAAGCGAGGGCAAGGTTTCTTATCTGCTCCAGGAATAACCATAACCTGGGCCCGGGGGCACCTTTTAGAAACCGCCTCACCAGAAGTCTATGGCACCCAGTTTGAGAAACCGTGGCGAATAGATGTGTTACCGGTTTTGCCCCCCGTATGGCAGATGGTTGTGAAGTCAGAATCGTCAGACCAGTTCACGGTCATCTCCCGATTGTTGAAGCAGGTTGATGAAGTCGTCATATCAACTGATGCTGATAGGGAAGGAGAAGTTATCGGATGGTCTCTGTTGGAATATTGCGGATGGAGAGGTCCCGTTTTTCGTTTGTGGCTGTCTGCATTGGATGAGTCCAGTATTCGTGCTGCATTAGCTGCTATCAAACCAGGTTCAGAAACAAAGCCGCTTTATTATGCTGGCCTGGGGCGTTCGCGAGCGGACTGGCTAATAGGTATGAACCTGACCCGGCTTTATACCGTGAAAGCGAGGGATAAGGGATATGACGGGCTTCTGTCTGTTGGGCGAGTGCAAACCCCTGTATTGGCGATGGTCGTTAATCGTGAGCGAGAAATAGCGACGTTCGTCCCTAAACCTTACTGGCAAGTATGGGTAGCACTACAGTCTAATGGTGTCCGTTTCTCTGCGCAGTGGGTTCCAGCGAAAATGTATGTCGATGAAGAGAAGCGCTGTATTCATCAGGACATCGCTCAGCAAGTTGCACAGCTTTGTAAACAAACAGGCAAGGCAACGGTAATTGAGCAGGAAACAAAGCGAGAAAAAGAGGCTGCACCCTTGGCGTTCACCATGGGAACGCTACAGCAGGCCTGCGGCAGACTTTGGGACATGAGTCCTCAGAAAGTGCTGGACATAGCACAGAGCCTGTATGAGACGCATAAAGCAACGTCTTACCCGCGAACCGATTGTGGGTTTCTTCCTGAGTCAATGCGTGAGGAAATTCCTGATGTCCTGAGTGCATTGGTGAAAATCGACCCCTCACTACAGGCGTTGATTTCTCAGCTAGATACTCGTTTTGTTTCCCGCATATGGGATGACAAAAAAATGACTGCCCACCACGGTATCATTCCGACACGGCATGTTTGTGACATGTCGAAGATGAGCGATCAGGAAAAGCAGGTTTACGTGTTAATCAGACGACATTATCTAGCCCAGTTTTTTCCTCTGCATGAAGTCGATTTCACGCGACTTTCCCTAAATATCGGAGGCCAACTGTTTCAGACAACGGGGCGGGTCGTTGTTGTTCCTGGGTGGAAACGTTTGTTTAGTCAGGATGACGGTGAACATAAAGAGGCTGCGGCAGATGAGAAAGACCAATCTTTACCTATGCTCGTAAAGGGAGATAACTGTGGCGTGGCTGGCTCTGAGGTAAAGGCACTGAAAACAAAGCCTCCCCAGTATTTTACATTCCAATCATTGATTGCGGCTATGATGAACGCTGCGGCGTATGTGACCGATTTAACGCTGAAAAAAGTACTGAAAGAGAACGCAGGGTTAGGCACAGAAGCGACGCGTGGTGGGATTGTCGAAACGTTACTGGCGCGTAACTTCATCAGCATAAAAGGGCGTTACTTGCGTGCAACAGATATTGCGATGGATCTTATCGATGCTTTACCTCACGCGTTAAAAGAGCCCGGTATGACGGCGCTTTGGGAACAGGCGCTCGATGAGGTTGCTAAAGGGAGTATGACGCTGGATAGCTTTATGTCCCGACAGACTCAGTGGATTTGTCAGTTGGTTTCCCTGGGAACTCAACAAGATGTTGTCGTTCGTGTTCCTCCTACGCCTGCTTGCCCTCTTTGTGGTAGTAAGACGCGGTTACGAAAAGGGGCAAAAGGAGCATTTTATGGTTGTGAAAAATATCCAGACTGTAAGGGCATGATAAATGTCCCTGGCCAGAGCAAGAATGCGGCATCTAAAACACGAAAGAAAAAGCAGAATTAACTGATTGCAGGCGGGGGGATGAGTTGTTATTGTTCATCCGGCTCTGAAGCCGCACCCCGTGACTGCGGTCTCTGTCAGCGTTTGCATAGCGCTGTCAGTGAACAGTCTGACTGACAGCTCCCTCACCTGAGAGCCGAGTCTGAAGGCACTAAAACTCCGTGAAACCAGTGTCGGGTTCTGAACATACCCCGGAGCTACTGTGAAAACAGATATACCGAAGATCGATGGTGCAGATCGTATGGCGGTGCCTTATGGCACCGCTTTTTTTTGGTTTTTTTATTTTCATTCTTCGGTGATGAGTTTTTCCATAGCTTGAAGATTGACTTCTTTTTCACCAGGTTTAATGATTAACAGGCCAATCGTTGTCTCTGACAACTGCTAATGTTCCCGTGATTTGAGAGGAACGCCTTCGGGTAATCACATGCCAATGCCATCGTTAACCTGAGAGATGGCGCTTTCGAGCGGTAAATCTGTTTAACCTTTGAAAACAGAGACCGAATACCGGTTAAGGCCCACTTCACTCATACAGCCAGTCAAAGGCTCAATTGTCTTTGACTCCCCTGCGGGAAACATACTCCCGCCAGGGATGACTGTTTCTCCGCTACCTGTTTATTTTTTACTCCGGAGAAACATCATGACTGCAAATAAATCTACCCAGAATCAAGCGACTAACACTCAAAATGGCAAAAGCAATGAGTACTTCAATCTGAATGTTACTGGATTGGGGTATCTGAGCGATATTCGCCATGTTACTGGACCGAATGGCGCATTCATCAGTTGTGTCATCAATGCCTTAAGTGGTCAGAAAGACAATGCGAATTATGTTCGCTTTGACGTGACCCCAGCAGGTAAAGAGACCATCGCTTTGATTAAACGCTGCGAAAAGTCTGTTGATGAAGATAAGAAAGTGCTGATTAATTTCACACTGAGTAACTTGTCTCCCAGCATCTTTACGCTGAACTCTGGTGACCATGCCGGTGAACAACGTGTCAGCCTCAAAGCCCGTTTAATCAAGATCACCAGGATTAAAGTGGGTCAAGAAGAGGTCTACAAAGCGGAGAAGTCTGATTCATCTGACTCCACGCCAGTTCAGAACAGCCCTGCAACCGCAGCTTCTAAAGCGTATGCGGAAAATTCATTCTGATAACAGGCATCCCTTAAACCCTCTATTTACAGAGGGCTTCAACAGGAAGGAGAACGATTATGGCTTCACGTGGCGTAAATAAAGTAACACTTATCGGATTTTTGGGGCAGGATCCCGAAGTCCGTCATATGCCAAATGGTAACGCAGTTACTGGTATTACTATGGCAACGTCAGAAACCTGGCGCGATAAACAAACTGGCGAAGAGAAAGAGCGTACTGAATGGCACCGTGTGGTGATATTTGGCAAGCTTGCAGAAATTGCCGGAGAGTATTTGCGTAAAGGATCTCAGGTTTACATTGAAGGGCAACTTCAAACACGTAAGTGGCAAGATAACGCGGGTGTAGATCGTTGGACGACCGAAATTGTAGTCAGCCAGCGTGGCACGATGCAGATGTTAGGATCTCGCCCGAACGACGGAAATAACAACCAAAGTGCGGCCAACACTTCATGGGGAAAACCTCAGCAGCCAGCAGCACCGGCACACAGTGGTACCCCTCAGTCTCAACGTCCAGCTGGCAATGAACCGCCGATGGATTTTGACGACGACATACCGTTTCTGGGGTTTGGCTATGGCGTATGTCGTAAAGCGATTTATGCCGTATCTTAATCTCATGCGCCAGGTTTTTTCTGGCGCTTTTCTTATTTACCTTTCCTTGCGGGAGAATTTCCCCGCGGGAAAGTTCTCCTAATCAATCAGGAGAACCGAATTTATGATCAACAATATACCTTCTTTTTTTCATACACCCTATGAACCAGGTATTTCGCTACGCGAAGACATCTTCAACAGGCAGTTCACCGCTGACGTTATGGGCAGTGTTGAGTACCTGGAAGATGATCGGAGCTATGGTTCCTTTTACCGAACTGAATCACTTCAAATCTCTGGCGGTGCAACTCTTGTTGAGGCGATTGATCGATTGATGACCCTTTATAGCAGTGATAGCTGGCCGTTTCGTGATGAAGATGCTGATTACTATGATCCCGACCTTGGGCATGATTGTGGGCCACAAAGTTTTTATCCTGGCCAGATCAGAATTCTAGACAGATTCGGAAAGCTGGTTCTCGGTGGTGTCTTTGCTGGGGATGGCATTCAGTGGACTAAGCCAGTTTCTAGTGATGTTGAGGCGAAACAGTTGTATTCCCAATGTGAAGAACTCCGCAAAGAAGCGGCGATTGAAGCATCATGGGATAATTATTCGACCGCCGAACGAATGAGGGAACAGGCAAACCGTCTATTGCTTGCTGATGCGGATCGGCGTTGGCGACAGCATCCAGAAGTTCTCGCTCTTGTTAGCTAAATTGACGGGTACTTTCTTACATGACAGACTTAGTAGAACACTTACTTTTTCTGTGATCCTTCGGGGGTAAAATGACTACTCATACTCGATACGAGACTGATGTTGTCGCCTGGTCTAATGAGCAGGCGGAACTTTTACGCTCCGGTAAATTTTCAGAGATCGACTGCGAGAATATCGCGGAGGAGATTGCAGACGTGGGTAAGAGCGAACAACGGGAGCTGGCAAGCCGCATGGCTGTCTTGATTGCTCACTTACTGAAATGGAAATATCAACCGGAACGTCGTGGTTCGAGCTGGGAAAAGACGATCAAAGCGCAGCGTAAAGATGTGGCATACGCGCTGAAAGAGTCTCCGAGCCTGAAAACCAAACTGAATGACCCTGATTGGTATGATGTGATCTGGTCTAAAGCCGTGGCCATTGCGGCGTCGGAAACACAGCTGGAAAACTTACCGGACGAGCAAATCTGGACGGTAGAAGATGTGCTGTATTCTGAGTTTTGGCCAAATTAACCTTTCTCATGTAGCTATGGGACACTAACGCTGGCTTCGGTCAGCGTTTTTCTTTTCTGAGCTCGTTTTTAGTTTAGCGTTGTTCAGTCCGGGCTTGTCGGCAGAATAACCACCTGATTTTGAGATTTCTCTTAAACACGGTGGAGACTGATGACAAGACCTATGCGGCACCCTCGAAATACGCCAGCTACGACGACGCTGGCATGCCTTTCTGCTGCAATGCTGGTAGTGGGGTGTGCACAACAAACAACCTCTTCAGTTTCCCGCCCAGCTGTGCAGCCAAGGACGAACGATATTTATCAAAATCGTTCACCTGAAGTCGTGCGTTATGACCGTTACACACTGGTCAGCACTCGCCCTGCAGATTCACAACGCGATCCACTCAACCAAGTTATCGACATCACGATGCCGCCGCAACTGGTGCGTAGCGTCGGGGATGGATTTCGTTATTTGTTGCTGGAGTCTGGTTATTCGTTGTGCCCCTCAACGTCATCAACGTTTTCTGAGCTGCTTGGTCGACCTTTGCCAGGTGTCCAGCGCAATATTGGTCCGGTTCGTCTCAGTGAAGCGTTGCAGATAGTTGCGGGGCCCGCGTGGCGGCTACGAGTTGACGATGTGAATCGTGAAGTCTGCTTTGCTCTGCGTGACGAATATCGTTCGTTTGCTCCGGCCGCTTCTGCATCATTGTCTACTTCCCCCGTTAAATCGGCCATTTCTGTCCCGCCTCGCACTTCCGGAAATCCTTTTACGAACCCAGGGGCGCAGACGAAGTCAGGCATGTTAAAACCGGACAGCCAACCCTTACCTGTACCAACCCTGACAACGCTTTCGCCGACAGCGACAGAGAGTAAACCTTCGGTATTGGCCACGGGGGTACCTGTTTCTGTGAACAAGCCGGTCGCTTCTGCCTCCATATCGAAACCTTCTGCTGCCGCCCAAACAGCCCCGTTGTCTGCGCTGCCATCACCTGTAAAATCCTCAGTCGCTCCAGCTCCAGCTGCAAAATCAATCCTGGCACCGACGACAGCATTGCCGCCGGCTCCTGTCGCGCAGCCGCCAAAAAAAGATGAAACGGCAACGTTGCTTTCGACGTCGTCTAAGACGAGCCCAGCAGTAGTTGCACCTGTGGTCCCGACGCCAGTAGCGTCTCCAGCCCTAGCTTCTGAACCCAAGTCCGCACCAGTTATTACACCCGTCTGGAAAGCAGAGCCGGGCACCACCACATTACGTGAGTTTTTGACGCGGCAGGCCTCCACGGTGGATTGCCCGTATGGCGGTAAATGGGCCGTTGTTTGGCCGATCAATGTCGATTACCCCTTGCCGCCTCGTCTGGTTATCCATGGCAGTTTCGATGCATTTGTGAACCGCATTTTTTATTTATATGGACCAGAAAGGGTGGATGGGAAAGTGGATACCCCGCTCTATGGCCTCGCTAACCGCAGCCAGTGTGTTGTTGTGGTCTCTGATAAACCCCTAAGAACAGGGCTGAACTGATGCAAGGCATGTTGGTGTTAATGGCGTTGTTAGTCCTGGTTGGCGGATACCAGGGGGCACGCTCTACTGGTGATTTGTCGGTGGATACGGTCATAGAAACTTCTACGGCACGCCAAATGCTTCAGACAGCCAACACGCTAGGAAGGTTAAAAGCTCTGGGGGGAAATGTCCTGTCCTTATGTCCCGGGAACCGTCCTTCGAATCTGCTTTCAATCCCTGGTTTGGAAGATAACCCAGACATTTACTGCACCGAATATAACGGACGAGTTTTCGTGTGGGCAAAAGAAAAACCAGGTATGGCCAGGGTGTTACGTGAATTATCACGCGACTCACGGCTTCTGGCTCGTATCAACGAAGGGCGTGTGAATACTCTTGTTGACCCCGCTCCCTGGCCAGTTCCATTGCCTGCCGGCATCACGGAAGGCTCTTTGGTATACATCAACTAAGAGAAGACGATGTCACAATTTACCCCGCATTTTACATACCGGAACGTTGCGCTGGCATTGCTTGTTTCTACCGTCCTGAATGGTTGTGCTACCAACGGGTTTAGGGGGGCAGATGAGCAAGCGGAGCGGGATATCCGAACGGCTGAGCAGTTACATGGATTATCTCGCACACAGCCTTCCTCTCCTTCACTTGTCTGGGTTGACGAGCCCTGGGTCAATCCCCGTCCTATTCGTGTCAGTGCACGGGCGCAACAGGTCAAGTTACCTCCATGCAGCCTGACATTGATTATTGATGGCAGCTTGTCTCTGTATGAGGTTGGCCAGCGTATTACCCGCAGTTGCGGGTTCCCTGTTGTGATAACGCCTGACGCCATGAGTGCGCTATCCGGCTCAGCATCACAGGGGGGCGCTGGGGCGACTCGCGCTATCCAAGGGGCACTTCCTCGTCCGGATGACGGTGGGCGTCCCGCACTGGCCAGTATTGGCGGCGTAACGTCTACCTCGTCATTTTCACCGAATATCGGTGCGGGACTGATTACTGATATCAGTTGGGAAGGTGAGCCTCTCGGTGGGGCACTGGACCAAATCACATCGCGTACGGGGCTTAACTGGAAATTCGAAAACAATCAGGTGGTGCTGTATTACCTGGACACGCGAACTTACCGATTAAAGGTTCTCAACGCTGAAACATCCATGAATTCCAACTTGACCGGCACTAGTAGCTCGACAGCCGGAGGTGATAATAGCTCGGTAAGCGGCAGCCAGAATTCAGGACAGAGCACTAGCGTTAAGCTGGAAAGCAAAATTCATAATGACATCGGTCAATCCATTAAGTCGATGATCAGTCCATCGGGGAGCTGGCACCTTTCTGGTTCAACGGGCGAACTTGTTGTAACAGATGTTCCCCAGGTACTGGACAGAGTTGAGGGTTATATCGACAACCTGAATGTGCGTATGAATCGGATGGTCAAGCTTATGGTCAGCGTCTATTCGGTTCAGCGCAAAGGTTCCAGTCAGACGTCACTGGACTGGTCTGTCGTTGCTAAGCGTCTCGATCGATTTGGCTTAACGTTGGCAGGGACGCCAACGGCTACTACTTCGATTTCATCCGCAGGTATCAATGTTATTGATGGAAAATTTGCAGGCACGACGGCGTTGTTTCGGGCGTTAGAGACGCAAGGCAAGGTGTCTGTTGTGATGGCTCATGAGGCAACGACGACTAATTTGGTTCCTGCACCATTTCAGATTGCGGGGCAAATGGTTTACCTGCGTAACCAGAAAACAACTGTGTCTGAAAATTATGCCACGACGGACATGGAACCCGGAAGCATCACTACGGGGACGCAGATGACGCTATTGCCTGATATCCGTGATGAAGGGGATATCCAACTGCAATTTAACTTCAGTCACTCCGATCCGGCTCAGTTGCGCAAAGAGTCATCTGAGGACGGAAGAACCAAAATGGAGATGCCGTATACCACCGTACGGAGCTTAAGTGAACGGGTTAATCTGAGGCCGGGTCAGACGTTGATCGTCAGTGGTTATAACTCGCGCAATCTGACTACATCTCGGGAAGGCGCATTTGATCCTGATGTCACTGTCGCCGGCGGTGGTAAATCCAGTGAAACGGATGATGTCACCCTGATCATCGCCGTTACGCCAGTTCTGATGTGAGGGCGGCGATGTGATTACTGTACCTCATGAGAATGGTGGGTTAGTCGCAGGATTGCGCTGGGAGCCGACAGCAGAGAAAAGTGTCCAGCGGTTTGGGCGCGATATGTTATCCCTGAAGCTCAACCCTGTTCGTCGGCGCAATAAAGCGAACTCAGCTCCAGCTTCCGATATTCATTCTGGTGCGTCAGCGGTCACGGGCGCTTGCCCATGGAGGCCTGGTCGGTTGTGGTCACTTGCCGCACTGGCGACGAACTGGACGGGGGAAAACGGGTATGGCGTTGTCCAACTCGGTGACGATGAATATGTTTTTTTAGCGACTATTCACGGTGTTCCTGCGCTTAACGGCGACATTTGCGGTACGCGCGACGATATGTTCGCCATCACAAATGAATTTATTAACCTCACGCTTGCGCCGGAAGCGGGATGGCATGTGGCCTCTACGCCGGATGCGCCTGCGGTACCCGCTGATATCCTGCCGTTGCGTCGTCGCGACTGGCCAGCACGTTATCGATTGACATGTCCCGCCAGAATACAACGTACGTTATTGATTAGTGTGCCTGTGCTGTTTGCGGTCAGCATTGCAGGGATGTGGGGCGTGCAGTATTGGCAGAACTGGTCTGCTCGCCAGGCCCAGGCAGCAAAAGCAAAGTTGGCTGCGATGGCTGCAGGGGGCAACGAGCTTTCTCAAAAAGAAAAACGTGTATTACCCCATCCATGGGTGATGCAACCATCGGCTCAGACGTTGCTAACGGTCTGCGAACGTAAATTGGATGCGCTTCCTCTGGATCTGGGTTTTTGGCCATTGTCCTCTGCCGACTGCCGGGCTGATGGCGTTATGACCGCATGGGTGCGGGATAAGAACAATCGACTGGCGACGGTCAACCGCCTGATTCAGGCTGTGCAGTCTCTTCCAGGCTCACCGGTTGTCTTTATCGATGAGAGTGGGGATAACGCGCAGGTGGCGTTCTCCTATCCTGCGCTGCCCAGTGGCGGTGACGATCACGTGATTGACAGTGAAACTCACCGTCGACTTTTGCTGAGTTTCTTTCAGTCCCGGGGGATCCCTCCATCACTCCAGAATGTCCCGCCAACATCAACTCCGGTGGATGAAACGGTCGAGTGGATTCAGGACTGGAGCGCATTTGCCTTTTCTCATACCTCTCGCTTAGCCCCTTCCTTTCAGCTGGCAGGTTTGTCTGCGGTGGGACTCCGTCTGACGCGTATTGGACTGAAGGTTGAGGGGCGGTCATTGACCTGGTCATGGGATGGAACGGCGTACAGTCGTGCCCAGGACAGCGTTGCACCAGAAGGAAATACACCATGATGAAAGTTTTTTCCCTATTTCCGTTGCTGTTTACAGCATCGTTTACAGCATCGGTATTGGCTTCTGATATGACGGAAATTAGTCCTGTTCCCTCAGGGGACGTCCTGGTTTCTGATGAAGTGACAGTCAGGACGCTGAGAGCTGTCGAGCTGGAAATTGATTTGATAAAAACACAGCAGGCTCGTCAGGACGCGCAGAACGCACTGGCGGAAAGTCGGTTGAAGGGGCAAACGCTGAAGAACCGACCCGATATGTTACTGCCTTCAGCTACACCAGGTGTTGGGCTTGGGACTGCGAGCAAAGGCGCCGGGGTAAGCCTGGCTATTACGGCTGCGCGGTTGAAAGAGATATGGAGTGAAAACAGAACGCTGCGCGCGGCGGCTGAATTTAATGGTCGCCGTATCGTACTTCAGCCAGGCGATACCTGGCCAGGCAGTGAGCATCGCGTGAAAAGCATCACTTCACGCGGTGTCGAACTTAGCAACGGACAGATGATCCAGACAGGGGTAGCGCAGTAATGAAAACGGATAACCATCAATCAGCTGATGCCGATTTGGCCTGCCGCGTTCCAGAGCCATACAGTGATGACATTGAGCTCATTCGTCTTGATAACGAGTCTGTGAGTGTGCGCATTAACCGGGAAATTAGTAAGGAGCCGGAATTCATCAGCTGGTTTGCCGGATTGCGCCGGGCCGGGCTGAAGCCATTGCCGCCTGAATTCGTGATGAAAAGTGAGCTTGGTCAGGTAGGGCTGGCCAATACGCATGATGTGGAAGCGGGGATCAGTGGTGCTCAGCGCGAGGTCCGTCGGATGTTCCGCGATGTCATCTCGATGAGCGCCTCTGATATTCACGTACATCTCGACCGTCGCCAGGGAAGTCGGATCCGTACCCGGATCAATGGGTTGTTGTACACCATTCGTGAACCGGATTTTGAAGAGGGAGGAACGCTGCTGTCGACTATGGTGGAAAGTATGTGTGACACCAAATCTCAGGGTTACAACCCGCGTGTTGCTCAGGATGGTCGTGTTAAACCTGAATTTCTGGCGGATATGAATTTGTATGCAGCCCGCTATAGCCATCGTCCGACTGACGATGGTGGTGTTTTTGCGGTGATGCGCCTGATTGAAGACGATCGTGGGCGTACCCGAACGCTGCAAAGCTTAGGCTATCAGCCGGAGCATGAAGCGGCGGTGGAAGAAATTGAGCTGACATCACAGGGACTTATCGGTCTGTGTGGGACGACCGGGTCGGGTAAATCCACTACGCAAAGGGTACTTGCAAGTCGATGGCTGGCCAGAAACAACGGACAGGTCAGTCTACAAACCCAGGAAGCGCCGATTGAAGGGCTGATTTTGGGCGCAGTGCAGTGTGCCGTTAATACCGACAATCTCAGTCTGCATCAGGCGGGAGAAGCCTGGGCGGGCAGTGTGGTGATGTCCATGCGTCTTGACCCGGATGGTATCTATACCGGAGAAGCCCGCGACTACGCATCAGCATACGCTGCATTGGAAACGTCCGTCAGTGGCCACCCTGGCTGGTTTGGGCTCCATTGTACCTATCCGCTGGATGCACTGACCCGCATGCGTAACTGGGGAATTGATGCGCGTGAGCTGGCGAACCCGACGTATTTTCGGGGACTGATTGCACAGTCGTTGGTGAATACGCTCTGCCCGTCCTGCTCATTGCCGTGGTCTGAAGCCCTTAAACGTCAGTTGATCCCGGCTTCGCATCAGACGCTGGCAAAGCGCATGTTTAATGCGGATGAGCTTGAGCAGTTACGTTTTCGAAACCCTGACGGTTGCGGTAAGTGCACGAAGCAATTGCTGGGAACCGCGATTAACCAGGGGATTAGTGGACGAACCATCGTGGCTGAAATCGTGCGCCCCGACCGTCATATCATGAAAAGCTGGCTGGAAGAGGGGAGTTTTGTGGCGCGCCGGCTCTGGCTTCAGGCGGGCGGGTTTAGTCGTGGGCAGCATTTGCGGCGTCTGCTGCTGGCTGGTCAGACAGACCTGGTGATGGCCACAGAGCACATGGATCCAGATGAAGACCGCGATTTTAGGGAGTGCGTCTAGCTATGGTGACATTACTGATAGTCATCTTCTGTGTGCTGCTGGTCTTAGGGATTTTGCTGATCCTCTCTGTAACTTGGCCGCCGATGATGCGCCGGACGTTTTGGCTGACGGAACGAATTAAGTTTTGGCAGATGGTGCGCACATTCTGGCGTATGGGGATGCCGCCGGCAGAAGTGTTCGACATTATGCGGGATATCTACAGCGATAACGGAAAACGGCGTAATCGCGGTAGCCTGCTGTGCCAGCAATTGAGTGATGCGGTTAGCAAACGCACATTCGGGGAGATGAATCTGCCCGGCCCCCGCGATCAGATAGCGACACCGGAAGATGTTCTGGCAGCCTGGTGCTCGCCACTAGAAGCTGTGCTTTTTCGGGTGGGTAATGTCTCGGGCAATATGTCTGAGGCATTAGCCCAATCTATCAGCCTGCTTAAATATATTCAGCAAATACGCAGTGCGATGGTCCCTGCATTGGGCCAGATGGGCCTGGTTCTGTGCTCTGTACCCGGGATACTCTACGGCGTATCACAACATCTGTTGCCGGCAATGTCCAAACTGATCCCAGAGGAGCGCTGGACGTTGCATATCATCATATTGAACAGTGTCAGCCACGGGATACAAGAGCACGGAGCCGTTCTGTGTTTTGTCATCGGTATGATCACTTTCCGCATTATCCACACTATTCCGAAGCGTGGGGGCATTATCCGTCGCCGCTTTCTTGAGTTTATTCCTCCCTGGTCGATCTACGCCACCTTGCAAGGGGCGCTATTTATGCTCAGTGCCGGTTCGTTGCTGAAGGCGGGCATGTTGCCGCTGGACGTCCTGAATACGCTCAGTAAGCACGCCTCTCTGTGGCTTGTCGCGCGCCTTGATGCTGCGGCTTTCCGTGTGCGCAGTGGCCGCAATCTGGGGTTGGCGCTCTATGAAAGTGGCTACAACTTCCCTTCCAGGGAAAGTGCCATCTTTCTTAGTCGTGCCGGCGCCAGCCGGGATATTGCTGATGTGCTCAATGACTGGGGGCAGGAGCAAATGCCTGTCGCACTGGAGCGTATTCGGTCACTGAGTAACTGGCTGACCTTTGGTCTGGGGAGCGTGATCGGCGCTTTTCTGATTTACGTCATGTTCGCTGTGGTCGGACTGACGATGACCTTGAGTTCTCAAGGGGTTTGACCCGTATCACTACATTATATTTTTTTAACGCTAGTTATTTATCAAGAGGTTATTGAATGGAAATGGAAACGTCTCTGATTACGTCCCGCCGTAAAACTGGTATCGCGAAGTGGCTTATCAGCCCTGCACGGGGAGGTAATTTGAAAGATGCAATTATCGCCGTGGTGGTCATTGCTGCGGTCATTATTCTGGTTTTTCAGTTGGGTACTTTTCTGTGGGGATTGTATCAGAACAGTGCTACACAAACTGAAGTCACAACCATGCTGGAGCAGTCCCGCAAGCTGAAGAGCCGGGCCGGGTATACCGGTGCATCGATGGCAACCCTGCGGGCGGTCAATGGTGTTCCAAACTCGGTCGATCGCACCGGCGATGTTTATTACAACCGTTATGGCGGAACGTATGCCCTGGCTCCTGCCAGAACAAATGGTTCACCCTTCAACAACTCAGTTGCATTGACGTTAACGGGGGTATCGGAAGGGGGGTGTGGTGATCTGGCGCAAATGTTCCTGAATGCCGGGGAATCAATCTATTCCGTCACCATTGGTAGTACGGCGATGCTGACAGCAAATGTCACCACCGGCACATCAACGGCGGCGACGCTGATTGGTACCCAGTGTGATGGTGGTGACAAGACATTGATTCTTACCACGTCGCGTTAATGATAATCATGGCCAACGTGTTGCTGCTTATCACTGTTATCTTGCTGGCGTATTTCCCAGGCAACAGCGTTGCTCAGGGAAATACGCCGGTGAAATATACGGTGCAGCCCTGGCTGGTCTGCATTAATGCGGCAAGTGTGAAGTATTTCATCGACGCGTTGTTGATTGAGGCGGTGATGGAGCAGGAAAGCAGCTTTAATCCGCAAGCCGTCAACCGCAGCAACTCGGATGGTAGTGCGGATTACGGTCTGATGATGGTTAACTCGGGGAATGTACCAAAACTGATCCGGGAGGGCATTATCGCGACAGTGCAGGATTTGCTGGATAAGCCGTGCCTGAATATTCAGATTGGTACCCGATTGTTGGCATCCCATTTCCAGGTGTGTGGTGTGAGCTGGAACTGCCTGGGCAGTTACAACGCGGGGTTCGGCGATAAGCGCCACCGGCTGCGTGAGAAATACGCCAACCTCATCTGGGAACGCTATAAACGGTTGTTACGCGAACGGCGGGGTATCGTACTGAAATGAGTCTATTCATTTTAGCCCCGTTACTTTTCGTTGTATTGACGATGGTCGCCTGGCTGGCTTGCCAGCATGTTCGCTGGATAGAGCGTTTTTTGGCGCTGCAACCTACACGGGTGCTGAACGGAATGACCTTGTTGTTGCTCGTTATTCCGTTCTGGCTTGCCAGTCTGGTATCACTTTATGTTCATGAGTCCGGCTCTCTGTTGCTACTGGTGATGCAGGCGGGTCTGCTTGCCTGTGCTGTGGCTGATGTGGAAAGGGAATGGCTACCTGAGAGTTATACCGTCCCGCTGTTTTTTCTTGCGCTGAATTACTCACCGTTGCCAACCTACATCATTCAGCCGGTGATGGTGATGTCTGCCGTGGTTGTGGTGGCTGCGCTTATTGCTGTTATTGTCCGACCGTCGCTGTCCGCTCTTCTACCCGGGCGGGGAGACATCATGCTGTGGCTGGTATTGAGCGCCTGGGGCGGAGTTGCAGGCAGCGTTATTCTGTTTGTGTCTCTGGTTACTGGTGCGCTGACGATGCAACTGACCAGACGCGATCATACGCCGATTGGCCCCTGGATGGCAGGATTTGGGGGGCTGCTTATTCCTTTTACGACGGACATCCAACGGTTAACGGACCGTTGGATGTTTACGCTCTGGCACTGATAGAGGTTGCCTTATGTTTTCGATAATCCAGTCATCACAGGGCTTTTTGAGCCGCTTTATCCGACGCCAGCCCGCCCGCGGTAGCTTAATCAAAGATTCGATCATCGGTGTGCTTGTTTTTATTGCGTTGATTGGTCTTGTAACGCAGGTGATCAGTAACTACGTGACTGAGCTGCACTATCAGACTGTGGCTCGTCACGCGAGTAAAGTCTCCCAGGCTGCAGGTAAGTATGTATCTGATAAACATGATGCTTATTTATGTCAGTTGGCGCCTGCCTCCTGTACTACGGGAACGTCTACACCCTTGCCACAGCCTTTCACTGCTCAGACGTTGATTGATGCCGGATATCTGGATGACGGGATGGGTACAACGACGGTGGACAGGCAAGTCTATCGTTTCGGGGTCAGGGCTAGAACACTCAGTGGGTCAGTTAAACCATCACTTGAAGCCCTGATGGTGACAACAGGCGGTGACGCGTTGGATGAGGGCGCCGTTCGTCGTATTGCACAGTTGATTGATGGGATGGGGGGATTTATCAGCGATCCATCGTTAACTGAACTCGGTGGGCAGGCAGATACCGCTTATGGTGCTGAGCTTTCCTGGTCACTTCCTGTAACGCCGTTTGGGTTAACTGCGGAACCAGGGCATATCGCTGTAGCCATTAGCGGCGGTGTGATTGGAGGCCTTAACAAAGAAAGCGATCGTCTGTACCGATTTAGTAGTGATGCGCATCCGGAATATAACCAGATGAATACTGCTATCGATATGAACTCGAACAACCTGAACAATGCTGAACAGGTCAACGCAAATGAAGTAAATGCCGCAAGATTTGTGGCATTGGAGAGCAATGGCTTTTTTGGTTGGCGCAATGGGAATGATATTGAGGCCTGGCTCAAATGGAATAATGACAAAAAGCGCGCGGAGCTCAATGCAGGGATTAATGCTGAAGGCGACATTAGTTCAGAAAAAAGCGTTAGTGCTGCTGCTGATGTCAGTGCTGGTAAGTTGGTTATTGCTGACCAATTTTTGTATCAAAAGACAGTTGTTGTTTCGGGCGATTCCTGTGATGCGGTGACGCTGGGACTGACATCAATCAGTGATACCACTGGCCTGATAGGCCATGATAGCACTGGAGCCATACTTACTTGCCAATCCGGTGCGTGGAAATCATCTTCCTCTATCCAGCCCGGCACCATCACTATGTGGGGGACACCCGTCCCTCCCGATGGTTGGCTGGAACTCAATGGTCAAGTGTTTAACCCTAGTGGAAATCCCGTTCTGGCCAGCCTGTATCCCTCCAGTCAGGTACCGGATTTCAGGGGATACTTTCCTCGGGGCTGGGATAATGGTGCTGGAATTGATACCCCGCGCGTTTGCTTTTATCTGCAAGCAATATCTGAATTAGGGAACATTACCGGTACCGAGTTTCAATTCGACTGGAGGCTATTCCAACTGGCGGTATTCTAGTAGTTACGGCGGGCCTTACGCTGTCTAACTCAGGTCAGCAAGGAGCATTGAGTAACAAATTGATCCATCTGAGTTCAGTCCTAAAGCTGGTTGAGGTTGTTCGAGAAAAAATCCTAAATATCGCTGTGATGTTCATCATTAAAGCTGGTTGAACCGCTTGTGAGCACCTTGATGCAAAACCAATCCGGTGCCTGGAAATCACCTTCCTCACGATCCAGCCCAAGCCATCACTATGGAGCTTTTCCCTTAATAGGCTGGAACATCATGGCTGTTTAACCCATAGGTTAAATCCCGTTTATAACTGCTTGTATTTCACAGCGGTCATTCACAACATTTTCAATTTGAAAATGGGATAATGGTGCCAGTCGGTCTCCTGATACCAACCGCTGATTAACCAGCTATCAACCTGACAGGGAATGAAGAACATTCTGCCCGCTCTATCAAATGTCACATCGATTAAGACCATATACATGGGGTTGGTCGTATTTTTTCCAGAGGGATGGCAAGGTGCTCACATAATGCAACCAGCTTTAATATGAACATCACAGCGATTTTGTGGAGGTGTTCTGACAACCGGCCTGTTGGGAACATCGCTTGATGCATCATAACCGGTTGATTGATGCGATCAACAGCTGAAAACCTCCCGTTAACGGGTAAGGCCATGCAAAACTACACCTAAATACACCCCCCGAGTTTCATCATGAGCCTCCAGGATGGCAAACAGTCGCCTGGATAGCTTGCCAGTATAGCAACCCTAATTTTTCAGGTTATTTTAATTCTGCTGTCAAAGATCTTATATTTCACTCGCACCATTATCAACATTGCAGGAAAATCCCCTGTTCCGGTACCTGACTGGAGGGAAATACCTACTGAAACGGGATTTCCACTAGGGTTAAACACTTGACCATTGAGTTCCAGCCAGCCCTCGGAGGGACCATGTCCCCCACATAGTGATGGTGCCGGGCTGGATAGAGGAAGATGATTTCCACGCACCGGATTGGCAAAGTGATTAATTTACTTAATTACATCGTTGCGTATGCAGGCAAATGACTGGCACGGTAAGCACCCGCTGATGTAAATATGGAACTGTTGATAGGCTGTGTAGTCAGTTGGACATGAGCACGATCCCGTCATTGGATTCGCGACGCATGAATAGCCATCCCAGCCATTATTAGTCCAATAACTCCCTCCGAAATTGGATTTTTCAGCACTTTTCCAGGCACCGGATTGGCAAGGTGCTCACAAGCGGTTCAACCAGCTTTAATGATGAACATCACAGCGATATTTTTAGGTCGATTTTCGTCTGCTGTAGGAACAGTACTAGAGGCGTCAATTTGTACTACTGAATGGCTCCACGCCTGAGGAGTGCCAGACACGGAGGATCCGCTTCTAGATTGGTGAGAGAACACGCCAGTTGGCGAATAGCCGTTGTAGTCGAACGTTTGAAACGAACCGGTAATGTTCCTAATTGCATCGTTTTGTTCAGATAAAAGCAAACGCGCGTGATCGGTATCAAGGCCAGCACCATTATCCCAGCCCCGAGGAAAGTATCCCCTGAAATCCGGTACCTGACTGGAGGGATACAGGCTGGCCAGAACGGGATTTCCACTAGGGTTAAACACTTGACCATTGAGCTCCAGCCAACCATCGGGAGGGACGGGTGTCCCCCACATAGTGATGGTGCCGGGCTGGATAGAGGAAGATGATTTCCACGCACCGGATTGGCAATTAGGCAAACTGCGGTATTGTCTTCCCTTTTAAATTTTAGGGACTGACATTTCTGATGAAAAAACGTATAAAAAAGATGCTATTAAGCAAGGCGCTGGACAAATATTTCGCTACTGTCTCACGCTATAAACGGGGGCAGTTGCAAGAATTTTATCGAATAAACGTTATCAAAAGATCACCGCTTGCTAACCGACATATGGATGAAATTTCATCTGTTGATATTGCTGGATATCGAGATGACAGACTGGCCCAGATTAATCCACGCACAAAAAAATCTATCAGTGGCAACACTGTTCGTCTTGAGCTTGCGTTGCTCTCCGCATTGTATAATTTGGCCAAAGTCGAATGGGGAACATGCACGATTAATCCAGTTGAACATGTAAGAAAACCCACGGTTTCATCTGGCAGAGTGCGTCGATTAACGTCACAAGAAGAACGAGGTCTGACACGTTACTTCAGAGGTAAAAAACCTGAGTTATTAGCTATTTTCCGGTTGGCCATTGAGACCGCAATGCGGCAGGGCGAAATACTGTCATTACGATGGGAGAATATCGATCTGCGACTCGGGATTGCTCACCTGCCGTTAACAAAAAATGGCTCTGCTCGTGATGTGCCATTGTCTTCAAAGGCGCGTCTGGTTTTGAAGGAAATTGGCGAACTGGGGCGTGATGATATGGGGAATGTTTTTACATATACGTCGAGTGGCTTTAAAAGTGCCTGGCGTATCGCATTACAATCCTTATCGATTAATGATCTGCATTTTCATGATTTGAGGCATGAAGCGATTAGCCGGTTGTTTGAATTGGGGACATTAAACGTCATGGAGGTCGCTGCGATATCGGGGCATAAGTCCATGAATATGCTAAAAAGGTATACGCATCTCAGGGCTACTCACCTTGTCAGTAAATTGGATGCTCGCAAAAAGCAGGCACAAAAACTGACCTCAATATTTATTCCTTACCCCGCAGACATTTACACTTATGATGGTACGATCACCCTGAAGTTTTCTGATTTTGATGACCTTGAGGTGACTGCTGCAACTCACGATGAGGCATTACGGAACGCATCGGTAGAGCTGTTACGGTTCCAAGCTATAGCAGCTAAAAATGGCGAAAGGCTCCCCCCTCCTGGTCCTGTATCTGTGAATTCAGTTAATAGGCTTCTCATCAGTCCCTTGTAACAAGACTTGGTAATTTTCACATGACGGTATTGAGTTAAATATCGTCATTCTTCTCCGTATTTAGCACTGTACATACCTCATTATATTTGAAAGGGCTTTGTTCAGTGGCTACTGAGATATTTCCTGGTACAGCGTCGTCACCCAATGATGATGCGCCGCGCGCCAAAACGACTTCTTGGGGGCGCCGCACTTTAGTTAAACCTGTTTTATACACATTCCTGGGGTTGGGAACTGCTGTTCCATCTATTCTCTGTGTGATTTTTTACCTGCAAATGAGTGAGATGGATATACGTCTTAACTCTCTTGAAGCCACGCTCCGTAGCGGCCAGCTCAATCAATTGTCGGTTTCTGTTACTGAGTTGGAAAAATATGTGGCAGAGCAGGATTTACGCTTTGCAACTAATGAAAAACTCGATGCGGGTATGCAGGATCTTTCTTCCCGGGTTGATAGGAATGTTGCATCGTTATCGAAAGAAAATGAGGACATTCGTCAGCAACTGGTGCAGGACGATAACCGATTCATTGAATTGAAGTCAGCTTTCAATCAGTCGCTATTACGTCTTGATGCTCTAAGTCAGCTAAAGGAAGCATTTGAGAAGAAAAATGCTGAGCCTCCTTCTAGTGCAGCCAGCTCTCAATCTCGGCCTGCTAATTCCCCTGCTAAGTCAAAAAAGTCGATACGGTCAGCCAAAAGTGTGCCACTGGCTGCACCGTTTATTCTGACGGGCATTGAACAGAGGGGAGGGCAAAGGTACGCCGTAGTTATGCGTCGTGGCGCAACAACGCTATCAGAAATGCAATTGGTTGCAGTGGGCGATTCTGCATGGGGATGGACACTACGAGATATGCAGGGCCATGAAGCGATATTTTCCGTCGGCGGCAGTCAACAGCGCCTTTCAGTTCAATAGGACACCCTATGAAAAAATGTAGCATTGCTATTTTGAGTTTATTTTTTGTTTATTCCCTTTCTCATGCGGCTCTTCCAGGGCCAGTGCAACAAAAAGAACTGCAACAGCGTGATATTCAGATCAAAGAAACTGAGCAGGAAGCACAGCGGTGGGGGCTGAGCCATTCTGAATGGGAAAAATACCAACAACTCAAGCAAGGTAAGCGTGGAATACAATCCCCAGGCTTGGATCCGCTGACGACCCTAGGGATCGAAAGTGATAGTTCAGCGGAACGACGTCGTATGGCTGAGCTTTGGGTTAAAGAAGAGTATCAACGTACGGAAAAAGAACTGGCTTTTCAGCGTGAAGTGAATGCTGCCTGGAACCGCCTGTACCCTAATGCTCTCTCTGTAAACATGGGTAACGCTGCCGGCATCGCTCATGATACTGATGGTCGGCTGGCATTATTTGTTCGCGATAACTGTACCCGTTGCGATACCCGATTAGCGGCTGTTCTGGCTGATAACCGAGAGGTAGATATTTATTTGGTTGGGAGTGACGGAAAAGACGAAACAGTCCGACAGTGGGCAGTCAGCCATAGTATTCCTGTTGAGAGAGTCAGAAACCGACAGATAACGCTCAATCATGATCAGGGATTGTGGGCGCGTTATGGTCAAGGTCAAATGCCAGTCATCCTGCAACAAGGGGAAAATGGATGGCAAATCGCAGCATTTTAATCAGTATGCTCATCGTACTTGGGATAATGCATAGCGGTATTGTTAGCGCACAAAAACGTCCTGTTGCCTTGCAACAAATCCCAGCGGCATACCGACAAATTGCTAAAGATGCGCGTGTGCCAGCTGAGTCACTTTATTCACTTGCACTAACGGAAAGCTCTCGTCGATTGCCTTACGGTGAGCGGCCATGGCCGTGGTCGATCAATGTTGCCGGAAAAACGTATCGGTATGAGACACGCGAATTGGCATGGCAGGCATTGCGCCAGTTTATTCGCCAGACACCGCTAAAGAACATTGATGTTGGGATCGCTCAGGTTAATTTGGGCTGGAATGGACATCGTTTTCGTTCTTTTTATGACGCATTTGAGCCGTTTACTAATTTACGTGTTGCTGCCCGAATCTTACGTGAGTGTTATGACGCAAAACCTGGTAGTTGGTTACGTGCCGCAGGGTGTTATCACCGTCCTGCCGGCGGCCTGCCAGCTGAAAGATATATGGCGATTGTGCGCCAAAAGCTGAAGCTTATTTCTCCAGTTCAGGAACCATTGGAGTCATCACCGCCCATCCTGCTTGCATCTTCCGAAGCAATTATTCCCAGCTACCAATTAACATGGATAGAGCCAGAATGAATACGTTACGCCCTTTCTTATTATTCACATTGTCGATTATTTTCCCTGGTATTTTTTTATTGCCATCTTTCGCTTCAGCGGAACTTACTGTTGTAGCCGATCTTGGTGGGGAATCTACTGAACCGTATTTTGAAGCGATTAACGCACAAACGGATCCGAATTTTTCCGGCTCCATACCGCCTCAAGAATTATCCTCTCCTGCCACAGGTCCAGGTCTGACAATAGCCTCCGTTCTTCCCGTCACTACACCTGAACTTACTCCAGGTAAGGTTTCACCAAGAGCGTTAAGACTCACTGGTATGCCGCCAATTTTCATTATTGGTGATGATCCTCTGTCTCGGGATTGGGTCGTGAAACGAGCAGGGGAGCTGCAGCGTCTGAAGGCCACTGGGTTTGTGGTCAGTGTTTCTACAGAAGCGTCTCTGCGTGAGCTGCAGGTTTTATTGCCTGAAAATGATATTGCCCCCGTATCAGGAAGTGACCTGGCGAAGCGTTTACAGCTATCCCACTACCCCGTACTGATAACTGAAACCGGATTGTCACAATAATAGGGCGCTAAAAGATGAAAATTAATTATCAATATGGGTTACGGACAGTAATGTCATTTATGGGCGAATTAATAACATTTATTTTTAGAATGTTTATTTATTGGCCATCCATTTTTGTTGGCGGATTCGTCGTTGGATATTTTTCTCTAGGATTGCTATCTGGTGAAATTATATCTGATTTGAGTAATGTATTATCGGCCTTAGCACAGGCGTATCAGTCTGCTCCCCCGGGAAAGCTTATGGTAGAGCTCTGCTCTCATCATTATTCCGGAATTGATTTACCCGGAGGTTTGGCCTCGGCGAATGTGTGTATTTTAACTCGAGAAGCCATGACGCCGGCTGATATTGTCGCCCGGGTTATTCAGCTTGCAAATGGTGTCTATTGTATTCTTGTTGTAGTTGCGGGATGCATTGAAGCACTGATTCGCTATGGTTATCCTTTCACTCGCTTTAGTTCGCTAAGCCGTCGCTGTGAACCTGTAGTATGTGAGCATGGTTCATACAGCGCGAGTCGGAATTATCCTCATAAAGGTGAGGATAAAGTAGATGAGTGACCGCTATGTTATGGAATCATTACTGCGTCCCGCTGTTGAGTTATATACGGCGACAACGGCGTGGAGTGCGACCTATATCTGTCTGACCGCCCCTTGGGCTGTTGCTCTTGCTCCATCCGTTAGCTGGGTTACGGCTGCGGGGTTTGGCGTGCTGGCATTGAAGCGTACGAGGCAAGGGTTGCGGATCCTTCGTTACCGTCGCAATATCCGGCGACTTCCCCGTTATGTGATGAGTAGCAAACAGATCCCCGTGAGTAACCGTTATCTGTTTCTCGGAAGGGGATTTCAGTGGACGCAAAAGCACACCCAGCGATTACTGGAGGCGCGCCGGCCAGAGACAGAGTGCTATGTTCAGCCATCAGTGATTTATCGTATGGCCCGTGACCTGGAGAAAAAGCTGGAGTACAGCCTGCCATATCTCTGCCGGCTTACTCAATCCGACACCGTCTTTAATCCCGTCAGACCGTTACCTCCCGTAGGGGGAAGCCCCATCTATCACGGTGTTGAACCTGATGAATCCGATATTGGTTATGATCTGGGGGAACGTGTAGGGCACTCGTTAGTCATGGGAACAACACGTGTTGGTAAAACACGCCTGGCAGAATTATTGATCACGCAGGATATCCGGCGTGGCGATGTCACCATCGTATTTGACCCCAAAGGAGATGCTGACCTGCTGAAACGGATGTGGGCGGAAGCGCGGAGAGCTGGAAGGGAAAGTGAGTTTCATGTTTTCCATCTTGGTTGGCCAGATATCAGCGCACGTTATAACGCGATCGGGCGTTTTAGCCGTATCTCTGAAGTGGCTTCGCGTGTTGCCGGACAGCTTTCAAGTGAAGGTAATTCTGCCGCTTTTAAGGAATTTGCCTGGCGATTCGTCAATATCATTACACGAGCGCTGGTTGCCCTGGGCCAACGGCCTGATTACAGCCTGATACTCCGTTATGTCACCAATATAGGCGACCTCTACGAAACCTATGTTGAAAATCTGTTAAGTACCCAAGCTCCAAATCTGTGGGGTGCGGTAGAAAACTTACTTAGCTCAGGCATGCTCAATGAACGCGATCTTCCCCGGAATATGCAGGGGCAAGCGAATGCGATGAAAGTGTGGGCCATAGAGACCGTTCTTGGCAGTGATGAGGGTAAAAAAATATGGGATCCGGTACTGGATGGATTGCGGTCAGCAGTACGTTATGACCGGACCTACTTCGATAAAATAGTGGCGTCGCTATTGCCCTTGCTGGAAAAACTGACGACGGGAAAAACAGCAGCGTTGTTGGCACCTGATTACACCGATATGGATGATCCTCGCCCCATCTTTGACTGGCAGGAAGTCATTCGAAAAAGAGGGATTGTGTATGTCGGACTCGATGCGCTGTCGGATGCTGAGGTCGCATCAGCGGTAGGCAATAGTATGTTTGCCGATCTTGTGTCTGTGGCGGGTTATATCTACAAGTTTGGTATCGGCGGTGAAGCTCCACAGAAAAAAATCCCCATTAACCTCCACTGCGATGAGTTTAACGAACTGATGGGTGAGGAGTTTATACCGCTCATTAACAAAGGCGGCGGCGCAGGGATTCAGGTAACTGCCTATACACAGACCTTGTCGGATATTGAAGCCAGGATTGGCAGTAGTGCCAAGGCCAACCAGGTGATTGGTAACTTCAACTCGTTAATCATGCTACGGGTTAGAGAAAATAGTACAGCGGAGTTGCTGACCAGCCAGCTTCCTGAAGTGGATGTCTATACCAAGACGCTGGTTTCCGGCGTAACGGATATTACTAATCCTGACCAGGGTTCTGACTTTACCAGTAATGTTCAGGATCGTGTCAGTAATGTCAGGATGCCAATGATTACCCCAGCTGACATTATCAACCTGCCGAAAGGGCAGGCGTTTGCATTGCTTGAAGGGGGGCGGTTGTGGAAAATCCGTATGCCATTACCTGATAGCGCAAATGACCCGTTTATGCCGGAGAGTATCAGCCGCATTGCCGAGTACATGCAGCAGAATTACCGCACCGGCGAAACCTGGTGGACGGGGAGTACATTGCCTTCTGATAGCCTCACAGGATCTGCCTTTGAGCCAAAAGATGAGGTGGCGTAATGGCAGAGCAGCCCCAGTCATCTCCACAGCGTCAGGAGCCGCCTAAAAAGCCGGGTTTGTTTCAAACGCTATTATGGGTTTGGCCACTGAAAGTGATTGGCATTCTGCTGGTTTCTTTGTTGGTTAGTTTGCTTATTGAATATATCGGCATGCTGTTTTTTTGGACCAATGAAGGCGCAGAACACAGCCGCCAGGTGATGTTGACGGAAAGTGGTTATCTGGCTGAAGGGTTTACCCAAAGCTTATTGATGTCAGAACCGGTTACTCTCATAAGCGGCATGGTTCACCAGTCCTATCAATGGATCTTTGTAGACAGCGGGTTTATCAGTTGGCTGCATCAGGCAAAACAGATGAAACCGCAGGATGGGGCGGCGCAAATGTTTAATTGGTTTGGGAGCTGGCTGGCACTTGCGCTGTGGGAATACTTACAGGCGACGGTTTATGTCACGGTCATTTTTGCGATACGGGTTGGCATTTTGGTGCTATCGATACCGCTTTTTATCATGGTTGCTGTGACAGGGATCGTTGATGGTTTGGTTCGTCGGGATTTACGGCGCTACGGTGCTGGGTACGAATCCAGTTTTATCTATCATCATGCGAAGCGGTTTGTGAAGCCTGCTATGTATGGCCCCTGCATGCTGTATTTGTCCTGGCCAACTGCGGTATGGCCTAATCTGTTGCTCTTACCCGCTGCGGTGCTATTGGGTATTGTGTTGTCGATCGTTACTGGTGCGTTTAAGAAATATCTTTAGTTGTACTTGCAAATCATGTTGGATGATAAATATGCATAATAGTTATGTTGTCGTAGGAGCTGCCCATCCTCAAATTGGTTGTCTTTTTTTAGAAAGAATTCCAGATAGTGAGGTTGGCTACGTTGATATTTATCAGATTACGAACTTACTTAGCCGTGCTGACGTTCGTACTGCCGGATGGCGAGAGCATCTATCTTATGAGAATCCTCCCTTTGATATAAGGGCTGTTAGCGAACATATTCGTCGTATTGACTGGTATGATAACAGCCATGTTCATGACATCTGTTGGAAAAATCATATTCAGATAAAAGAGTTAAGAGAATGGAGCCTTGATATCCAGCGCTGGAAGGACATCCCTGTTATCGCCAAACGACATGGAAATGACTACGAAGCAATGACGATCATTTGTTGTTAATCGGGTATTGTCCTTTCTGATGTTCTAAATTTTCATCCTTTCATAAACAGTTTCCTGCTGTGCTTATCCCCCTGTTACGTCAGTCTTTCTCCTCGCCGTTATGCGCTACAGGAGAAGAGAGATGTGCCGATTTATTGGGCTGAGTGTACTGCTGGCTTCGGTTTGCGTAGTTCAGGCCCATGCTTCCGAAAAAGACGAACTTGCACTGGTTATGCGTCAACTTGATCAGGTTCAGGCTGGATTAGATCGTGCCCGGGTGGTTGCCAATCAGAATAGCCAGGATGCACGCTTTTATTTTGATTACAGCAGTGCTTCCCGAGACATATCCGCTATGCGGAAGGGTATTGAGCAATACCTTGAGCCCTCTCGTGCCCAACCTTCGGTACCGCTGTCTGTCAGTGGGCAATATCGCCAGGAGAGAGGGCAATGAATGCTGCACAGAAGGCCGCCTGGAGCGCAGCATCGGGTAATACCGATCCCTCAGTACTCAATCTGCTGATCCTCGGTCTTCTCTTCTCCATCTTATTTCTGTTTGCAACTTGGGCATTAGTTACGGCTTACAAGGGTTGGACCTCAAGAACTATTGATGCTGAATCAGCGGGTTCATTTACGCTCCGGCTCGTTCTGCTTCTGGTTATCTCCATTTTTCTCTTCGCTAGCTGATTTTCACACTGAATAAAAAGGTTAATTCATGAAAATAGTCTCAATGATGCGTCGTGCCACAGAACGTCTGACAACGTTGGCTGTACTAGGAGGACTCTATTCAGGTCAGGTGCTGGCAGATTTGCCGCCTATTGAAGCACCATCAAGTGGAAGCGGAGGCGGTTTATTCGGCACTCTGAAGGGGTATATCAAAGATGGGGTATCTCTTACTGGGCTTGTTATTGCTGCAATCGCGTTTCTGATCGTTGCCAAGATCGCTATATCTGCGTTTCATGATGTCAGAGGGGGTAAGGCTGACTGGGGGACCTTTGTTGCGTTTATCATTGTCGGGGTGTTACTGCTGGTTGCTGTTATCTGGTTAGCCACTAAGGCGCTGGACATTCTGTAAGGAGCGGGAGCATGGCCGTGATTGAGTTTCTCCCCGATCGTTTGAATGTTGCTCCTATGGTTTATCGTGGATTCACTACAGGTGAGCTAGGACTGGCTGCGGGGTTAGGGGTTGCACTGGGAATACCGTTGGCATTTCCACTGGCATTTGTCCCTTTTATTGGTTGGATTGCTTTTCCTACCTGCATGCTGATAACCCCGTTATTTGTGGTGTTTCTTGGTGGTAAATGGATCAGTTCATTTAAACGAGGGAAACCCGAAAATTATCTTTGGCGGCGGTTGGATGAGCTTAAAGCAACATGGGGCATGAGTCGCGGCCTGATCCTGATTTCCCGCTCATGGGAGTTGAAACGTACTCGCTCCGTTTTTCAGAGGAGTAGATCATGAGCCGCTTTCGTAATGCTGTCAGTGCTCGCGACAATCATATTTTTACCTTGCGGGCCATCGTTGTTGGCCTGTTTTTATTGCTGATTTTCACTGCTTCGGGCTGGATGATGGCGCCAAGTAAACTGACGATCCACAATCCTCCAGACCTACGTTCTGGTAGCACGCGCGAGTGGTGGCGAGTTCCACCCTCAACGGTATACAGTTTTGCCTTCTATATTTTTCAGCAACTCAATGCCTGGCCAAAAAACGGTGAAGTGGATTATCCCGCGAAAATCGCGCAGTTAAGTCCTTATCTGACACCTGCATGCCAGGACTTCCTGAACAAAGATGCTCGATTTCGCACTGACAATAGCGAGCTGCGTGATCGCGTTCGTGTTGTGTATGAGATCCCCAAACGCGGTTATAGCAGTAAAAGCGTCGATGTTTTGTCTGATGATGACTGGATTGCCCGTCTGGATTTGGTCGCTGACGAGTATTACCACACTGAACCCGTAAAACGGGCAATGGTGCGTTATCCATTGCGGGTCATCCGCTGGGAAGGTGATCCAGAACGCAACCAATTTGGGTTGGCTCTCGATTGCTATGCCAGCACGCCTCAACGACTGGAAGCGATGCCGGTTGCTGCTCCTGAGAAAAAATCGGGGGTATTCCAGTGAAGCTGAAGGCCTTATTGGCGATATGCGTATCTCTCTTGTCATTACCTATCAGCGCACTGGAACTCATGAAGTGGGAGCGTATCCCACTCCAAATTCCTCTGAATGTAGGGCAAGAACGTATTGTTTTTGTCGACAAAAACGTACGAGTTGGATTCCCCCCGTCACTGAGCGGAAAACTGAGGGTCCAGAGTAGCGGAGGATCGGTTTATCTCAGCGCCAGCGAGCCTTTTTCTTCTACACGCCTGCAATTGCAGGATGTTGAGAACGGTGAGGTGATCCTCCTGGATATTAGCGCTGTAGAAGGGAAGAGCGTTCGTGAGCCTGTGCAGGTCGTTTATGCCGGGGAGGTCTCTTCTGTCTCTACCAATGATAATGCAAAGGTTAGCGGCAGTAGTAACAAAGCAAGCCATCCATCTTCCTCCCGTGAGTCAGCAGATAAGGCTGAACGGCATTCTCCCGTTTCTTCTGTCCCCGTTCCTGTCCTGTTGACGCGCTATGCAGCACAAAGTTTGTATGCGCCATTGCGCACCGTTGAGTCAGTCCCTGGGATTGGGACTGTATCCCTTAAGCTACCGAGCCCGATAACAACATTATTTCCTTCTGAGCCGGTCGTGGCTGTGCCATTGGCGGGATGGCGACTGAATAATTTTAGTGTTATCGCATTGCAAATACGCAATACCTCATCCGGTAAGGTGATCTTGGATCCTCGCAGGCTACAGGGAAGATTTGTCAGCGCGACGTTTCAGCACCGTTGGCTGGGGAATGCCGGAACGCCGGAGGATACGACCGTCGCCTATCTGGTCATTGATGGTCAACCGGAAAGCGCATTTCTGCCAGAACCTGTGCTACCTGCCAAACCGGTTAAATCAACATCCAGGGGCGTGACAAAATGAAAATGCAGTCAAATATGCTCGTTAAACTGGCAGTACCGCTAACGTTGCTGGTGACGGTTTTTATTGGTTTGAAGGCATGTTCTCCCGACAAGGCGCAACAACAGCCAGATACTGCGGCAAAAAATGATGCCACCCTGAACGATGTCACTCCTGAGCAGTTAAGGGCGCTGGGGATTGAAGGGGACACGCCTCAGGATACGCTACGTACGTTGATTGGTCGTCTGAATACGGTCACAACCAAGCAAGATCGGCTGGATGCTGAAAATAAGGCGCTGGCTGAGGAAAATAAGCGTCTGAAGCAGACCAATCAAAATGTGGATGAACGTATTGGTCAGGCGATTGCGAATGCAAAAACAGAAGAGAGTAGTGAGAAAAGCCAACTGAAATCTCAGGTGCAATCGTTAAGCTCTACTGTCAGCGATCTCGTGCAACAACTTAAAGAGGTCGGAACGCCAGGCTCGACGTCTTCAGCGTCTTCCGGCAGTCATGTCGGACCGGGGAGTGATATCCCGATAGGGTTGGGGTTGGATGGCGGTTTTACCGAACAAGGAACGTCGTCTGGATCGTCTGGTACTGATGGATTTCGATGGATTGAACCGATAGATGCTGTTGCGGTGGATGCCAGTGGTAAACC
This sequence comes from Pectobacterium aroidearum, assembly GCF_041228105.1. Lineage (NCBI taxonomy): Bacteria > Pseudomonadati > Pseudomonadota > Gammaproteobacteria > Enterobacterales > Pectobacteriaceae > Pectobacterium > Pectobacterium aroidearum. The sequence goes on along the minus strand of NZ_CP166097.1, from coordinate 4,498,511 downwards.
CGTGGCAGAGGGAAGCAGTAACAGAGCGGCGGGGTTTACCTTTGCTACTTCTTTTCTGGAAGAAAATCCGGTCACTCGGCAGCAAGCCGAACTGGCCAGACAAGCAGGGAATGGACAAACGTTAAGTGGAAATAATGCCTCTGAAGGCCCTGTTGAGCCCGTCTATACCTTGCCCGAAAATTCAACGTTGATTGGCAGTCGTGCCATGACGGCCCTGTTGGGGCGAGTGCCTGTCGATGGGAAAGTGACAGATCCGTATCCATTCAAAATTCTCATTGGCAAAGACAATCTGACCGCAAACGGGATCGATCTGCCTGATGTCCAGGGGGCAATTGTGTCCGGTACGGCGACAGGGGACTGGACGTTGTCATGTGTCCGCGGTTCGGTATCCAGTATCACGTTCGTCTTTAGCGACGGAACGGTGCGTACGTTACCGCGGCCATCTGGTCAGACGGAAGGTAACAACAGCCAGAACAGTAATAACGGGGGAAGTATTGGCTGGATTTCGGATGAAAACGGTATTCCGTGTCTTTCCGGTGAACGTAAATCTAACGCATCGACCTATCTACCTACACTATTTGCTCTATCGGCAAGTTCTGCGGCGGGTGAGTCATTGGCACAGAATCAAAATACCACACAAGGGAATGGGTTTGGCGGTGTGACGTCTTCACTGACCGGTGATGCCGGACAGGCCGTAATGGGGAAGGCGATTTCAGGCGGGATGCAGGAAACCGTTGACTGGGTTAAGGCGCGTTATGGCCAGACGTTTGATGCTGTTTATGTCCCCCCGGGCATGAAAGTCGCGGTTCATATTACCCGTCAGCTGGCGATCGACTATGAAGAGAAAGGGCGGAAAGTGAAATATGACTTCAATCTTGGCCAATCTGGCACTGGGATGGATTAACCATGATGACTGAAAATTATCGTTTTGTTGAACAGGTACGATCTGCTCCGCCCTCGTGGGCTAATGATGAGATCCTTCGTTGGGATGATTCGTGTTTCCGTCGCGAGAGAGATTTCATCACCCGTCATTACTGGACGACACAGGGTAGCATCAACGTCTTTCGCATTATTGGTACTGATCACCCACAGTATGCCGGTATGAGTTGGCTGGAGCTGCTGGATCGTGGAAAGCGGATGGATATCAACATTCCTCTGCTGGAAAAGAACCCTGGCTATTACACGGAGCCTGGGCATAAACGGTCGAGCATGAATTTTAACAGTCTGGATGGGATTAATTGGTTTATCGGCTCAGATGGTAATCATCGCAGTTGTCTGGCGCGCTTTTATTTTCACGTCAATGGCCAGGGGGTAACGCAACTGCATGATGTGACGATGAATCACTATGATATCGACCACCCGTATTATGAAGCGTGCAGTGAGATGCGAAAGATTATCGATGCGATGGCTCAACTGGGCATCTATTTGAAGCTTGAGGTGCGGAACCAGGCTGTACATCGTGACGATACGCCAGGATGGAAGTTGGATCATTTTCAGATAGAGGCGCAACTGCACCAACTCGGGGAGCATGATCTCCCTGAGCTATTCGCCGTCAGCTACATGCAAAATGCACAAGATGCCCGAACGTGTCTTTCTGTACTGAAACAACGTTATGAAGAGCGCCTGAACTCGCAACAGGTAAAACCTGGACGAGCGAGATCGAGTTGGATACGTTGGTTAGGACTGGGGACATCGCATGAAAGAAAATAACGGCAATCCCATTAGATGGACCACTAAGTGGTACTTCAGTGCTGGCTCTGGCTATTCTGTGGCGGTCAGTCATGGTGAGTTTGATCTCGAGTTGGCTCAACGTGTTGCGGTATTTCAACAGGCATCTTTGTTTTGGGAGCATAACGCATTAATTCTGATGCTGGGTCCTACCCGTATTGAGGTGCAAGACACTCAATTAACGATTGCTCGGTTGTTTCCTGAGGCGCTTGAAAGATGCAGGGTAGCTTGCTTTCTGGAGCACGTTTCTGCGAGTAATGGCGAGATCATATCGATGGCTCTGAAAAGATTACATGGTGAAGAGTACTGGCAGATGATGCCAGTTCATTTAAGTGAGATGCATCGTGTCCCTGAGCTGCAATCATTCTCCTATGTTTCCAGTCGCTGTGCGCTTTCAGATTCTTCAAAGGAAGGTGATCGGCATGAATATTAAAGCTCAATGCGCGATAGCCTCGCTTTTTTTCGCCGTAACACTTTCAGGATGCAGTACCAGCAAAGAGCAGATGCTGCCTCCGGGCGACAGCACCATGCTCGAGTTGTGGAATGGTGGGGCGTCAACGACTCAAGCCAGGCATGAAGGGCGCACTACTCTGCGGCGCACCCTGACGGATACTGACCAGGTCAATGTGCTGCGGGAGGCGGAAAACTATAGCCGCACTCAGGAGAATGAGATCCAGCAGACGTTTCCTCGTTTGCCGAATCCTGACCTGGTGATGTATGTCTATCCCCATCTCAGTAAGGGTAATACTCCGGTGCCGGGGTATAGCACGGTATTCCCGTTCTACAGCCAGGTGCAATATGCCCTGCCGGGTGAACGGACGGAGGCATTTTAATGTTTTCACTGTTTCAGCGTAGAACGACATCTTCAGATGAAAATCTGAAAGGGAATGGGCCATTTGCGGTAAATGGCCATGAACCGCTTAGCCGTGATGGGCGATTAACTGAGAGGGATGAACAACAACTTTATGGCGTTGCGCCATCCATTATTGATTATATGCCCTGGGCGGAATACCTCTCTGCGGATCAATGCTTGTTGTTGGATGATGGCGCGTCTGTTGGTGCGGTTTATGAAATTACGCCAGTGGGTACGGAAGGACGGCCGGCTGAGCGCCTGGAAGAGATCCGCGATGTGGTTGAAGATGCCTTGCAGGACAGCTTGCCTGAGTTGGATAGTCACCAGTGGGTCGTGCAGCTTTACTGCCAGGATGATACGGATGTGACGGCGTATATGGATAAGTTACGTGGTTATGTCAAACCTTGGGCGGAGGGGACGGCATTCACACAGGCCTGGCTGGCTGAAACCGATCGCCATATGAAAAGCATTTCGGCAGAGAAAGGCCTGTTTGACGATAAAATTGTCACGGGTGCACCCTGGCGCGGACAAACCCGCCGCACACGTATGGTGATTTACCGCTATGTTGAAAAGCAGTCCCGCGATCCGTTACCGCCGGCGACCATGCTGAACCAGGTCTGCGACCGTTTAACCTCAGCATTGTCCGGCGCCGGTATTCGTTGCCATCGGCAAAATGGTGAACAGATACATAACTGGCTGCTACGCTGGTTTAACCCTAAGCCGGAATGGGTTGCGCCCGAACTGCTGTACCGTACAGCGTCACATGACGACGGCGCACCCGATTCTCTTCCTATATTGAACGATTTTAGCGAAACATTGTGGTTTACGCGGCCGCGCAGCGATGCCGAACGTGGAGTATGGTGGTTTGATAATGTGGCGCACAAAGCAGTACCCGTAGAACGGCTGAGAAAAGCACCACAGACGGGGCACTTGACCGGTGAAGTCAGGCGTGGAGAGAACATCAATACGCTGATGGATCTGATGCCGCAGGGAACGGTTATTGCGATGACATTGGTTGTTCAACCTCAGGATGTTTTAGAAGAGGAGTTCGCCAGCCTGGGCAAAAATGCAATGGGCGAAAATGTTGAATCTCAGCGTGTACGCGCAGATGCGGCAACAGCCAAAGAGTATCTGGGTGAGCGGCACAAACTGTATCGCTCATCGTTGACGTTTCTGATCAAAGCGTCAGATCTGGATACGCTCGACAAACGCTATCTCGATATTAGTGCCAAGCTGCTCAATGCCGGCCTTCAGCCGATCAACCCTGAACATGATGTTGCGCCACTCAATGGCTATCTGCGTGCTTTACCGATGTGTTTCAACCCTGAAACGGATCAAAACCACTGGTATACCCGGCTGACGTTTGTACAGCACTTTGCCTGCCTGCTGCCAGTTTTTGGCCGTGATACGGGAACGGGTAATCCCGGCCTTTCCTTTTTCAATCGCGGAGGGGCGGCATTGTCATTTGATCCAATGAATAAGGCAGACAGGACACAGAATGCCCATTTACTGTTGTTTGGACCGACAGGTTCGGGTAAGTCAGCGACATTGTGTAGTGTTTTAGCGCAGGTGATGGCTATCCACCGTTCACGGCTGTTTTTACTGGAGGCGGGAAACTCGTTTGGGCTGCTTGGCGATTACTATGAGTCATTAGGGTTGACGGTGAACAAGATCAGCATCAAACCTGGGCGTGGTGTCTCACTGGCACCGTTTGCCGATGCTCACCTGTTGTTACAGGTAGATCCCAGAGAACTCATTACTGATGAGTTGTCTTTGCCTGAGCTGGATGATGATGCAAAAGAGCCGGATGATGACGATGAGGAAAAGCGCGATATTCTGGGAGAAATGGAGATAGCTGCACGTCTTATGGTCACGGGGGGAGAGGCAGCAGAAGAAGCAAGAATGACGCGTGCCGATCGGGGCATGTTGCGTGAGGCTATTCTGGCTGCGGCGAAACAATCGTATGAAGCTGGACACCAAATGTTGCCCTCGGATTTGATGTCTGCGTTGGAGCATATCGCCCGGGATAACACCAAGGACAGTGAGGGGCGAGACCGCCGAACGGCAGCAAGGCGTGCGCGTGCTGAGGAGATGGCTGAGGCGTTGCGCATGTTTACCGAAGGGTTTGAGGGAGAACTGTTTAACCGCCCAGGAACGCCCTGGCCAGAAGCGGATGTCACTATCATCGATCTCGGTACATTGGCGCGTGAGGGCTATGAAGCACAGATGGCCGTCGCTGTTATCGCCCTGGTGAATACCGTCAATAACATCGCTGAACGTGATCAGTACCTGGATCGTGAAATCAATATGGTTATCGATGAAGCCCATATTGCGACGACGAACCCCCTGCTATCACCGTATATGACTAAGGTGGTGAAAATGTGGCGTAAATTGGGGGCGTGGCTCTGGCTTGCAACACAGAACTTGGCGGATTATCCGGATACGTCGGAAAAAATGCTCAATATGGCAGAATGGTGGTTGTGTCTGACCATGCCACCGGATGAAGTGGAGCAAATCTCGCGGTTCAAAAAGCTGAATGAAGAGCAAAAGGCGATGTTGCTCTCTGCGACAAAGTTACCCCGATGCTATACGGAAGGTGTGGTTCTGGCTAAACGGGTAGAAGCTTTATTCAGGGCCGTTCCTCCCAGCCTTTACCTTGCGTTGGGGATGACTGAAAAAGAAGAAAAAGCGGAACGCCGGCAACTGATGAACGAACATGGCTGCAGTGAGCTGCAAGCGGCTTTTCTCGTGGCGAAGAAGCTGGATAAGGCAAGAGGGATTATGACCGAAACGGAGGCTGCGTGAAGCGATTAACGATGTCTAAACCTGAAGTGGTGCCGGATAATGCACTCCCGTTTTCTGTCCTGTTTGATGTGCCTCCGCAGGGTGTTGCCCGTATTGGTGAAGGTGATTCACTCCAACTTGCGAAGTTGGGCGATGAAGTCAGAAAACGCCTAGTCTGCCCGGCTCAACTTTCTGTGTTACCTCATCGTGTTGGTAACCGTTGCTGCGTTTCGGTACATATTAGCGATCCGACAGGAAAGGCGCTTGATCTCCTGATTACGGTTGCCGGCAATACCGTATGGCCAGATGATAATGAATATGCCCGTGGTATGCGCTGGTACATCAATGTCTCCGATGCGACAGACATGATGTGGTTGCTAAAGGCTATTGAGCAGGTGACAGGCGAAAAAGGGTAATTCGGGAACTGGTGCGGGGTTCGCAAAAGCTTTTCTTTGCGGAGCCTGCGCCAGTTGAACAAGCCGCAGGCGCGTTAGTGGGGTGAGGTTGTTAATACCATCCTGTTTTTTACGGTGGCAGTACATGCTATAACCACATGATTACTCAGTCCTATCGGTATTACTCACCATGAACGTTTACAAACTTTCCGTAAAGACTCAGGCCTATTATTTGATTGAGAAAAATGACTATGAGCAACGTACCGCCCGCCGCCCGCCGTGGTACAAAACAAACTCCAGCGGTAATCCTCAATACTTTGCTGTTTGCCCGGCCTGCAATAACCCTATTCAGATAATCGGCTTGTATAAAGCACTGGCCAATACCCCTAATCCCTATGGCAAGCATTGCGGCAGTTCCGTGTACGGTGTCGGTATTTATGACAACGAGGCGTATCTGTGGTGCCCTTATTCGAATACTAAACGCGATGATGGCGATGGCAGACCCAGACGTGCGCCAGGCATACTGACGCAGCAAATCCTGTCTATTCTGATCAATCATTTCGATAAAGTAGTCTGGTTACTCAGTCGGGCGACAGGGATAAAGATTGATGAAGGATTGGCCAAAAGCATGCTACAGCAATATCGTCGGGAGGAAGGGTGGCTGTATGCACGGGCGACATTGATGAATATCCCCTGGGTTTTTCTTTATATGACCGATTTTCAGGCGATCCTGTATAAAAAAGTGGATGCAGATCTGGCGAATGAACTGGTGAGCCGAACATCAGGTCGTCTGTGCTACAGCGACAAAGGCTATGTGATCAAAGATGCAGCCTGCCGGGATTATATTGAGCTTGGTATTTACCAGACGCTGCACCGTTCCCGAGTGGAAGAAGATGAACTGGTTGAGATGATGGATATGGTGTTTACCCTAAGAGAGGGAAAGGAAGCGCCAACAGAAATCTATCGTCAGACGGTTGGTTTTGACTTTAACTATTTCAATAACCTCGTCAACTTCAGTCACTGGAAATCTTCAGCATTCAATGACGCATTGCTGGCGCTGGCCAAAGAGACCTTGGGAGATTTGGTCAATTAACGCAGGGAAGGGAATGTCCCCTGAAGTGTGTGCCACCACTCACTTTCCAGAGGAGGGACTTCGCCCTGTTTTTCTGCTTCTTGCAGGCAAAGCAATATGTGTTCTAGTGACACAAAAAATACATGATGATTGTCCTGCATTACAAAGTGTGTTGTGGGTAACTCGATAGAAGGTAACACGATCCCCCGTGGGTGAGCCTGAGAGGGATTTTTTTTGTCTGACATGTGGGCTTTCCTGTCACGCTTTTACAGTGGAATACTGTGTCCGTTTTTGCCCATGATTACAGCGCTAAACTCATTTCGTGCTGGATATAATTTCTTTCGGTAATTGTGATTACTTCAAACAGAGTTGTTGCTTCTCTCCCGTCGCTGGCTATCGAGAATGGTTGTTTACCTTATTAAGGAGAACACATTCATGCGATACCCTTTCGAGCTTGATCCCCAGATTATTCATCACATTATATACAGCCAGGCGGGTTCCCTGGGAAAAGCCCTGATAGAGCTGCTCATGAACAGCGTTGATGCGCAGGCGTCTTCGGTATTATTGACGGTGTCCCGGGAGGGATTTAGCTGTAACGATGATGGTCATGGTTTTGCATCAAGAGACGATGTGGTGAATTACTTTGGTCGTTTCGGCACACCGCACATCGAGGGGGATGCGACCTACGGCCGCTTCCGGTTGGGGCGTGGGCAGATTATGGCGCACGCCAGAACACTTTGGCGTTCACAGTCCTGGCAGATGCATGTCGATACGCGCCTCATGGGTTATCACTATGACCTGGACGATCTGGGAGAAGGAGTAGCCGGCTGTCAAATCACTGGCGAATGGTATGAACCATTGAGCGAGGCCGAATTGATGTCAGCCATTCAGGAAATCCGCGATCTGGTCCGTTATACCCCGATTCGTGTAGAGCTCAATGGACGGTTGATCACCCGTAATCCGGCTACGGAGAAATGGGATGCTGAAGATGAGTTCGCCTGGTATCGCGTACGTGAAGAGGGGGCTGTATCCATCTATAATCAGGGTGTACTGGTTCGCCATGATCCTGGACATATGTGGGGTGTTGGCGGCCTTATCGTTAGTAAACGTGCTATCGGACTTAATGTCTCACGAACGGAGATCCTCCGTAAAACCTGCCCGGTATGGCAAGGTATCGCTAAACGCTTTGGTGAGTTGGCCGCCGCGCTGGCGAATCAGCTTGGTCACTACCGTAAGACGGAGTCCCGTAGAGAGAACGCGGCGCGTTCGCTGATTGCAGGAGATAGATCGCTGGTCACCTTGTATCGGAATGAAGAGGTAATTACCTTATTGCCAGGGAAAAAGCATGTCACACTGGTCGATTTTCTGTACAAATGCAGGCGGCAGCGACCTGGAGGATATGAAGGGTGTTTCACCATCGCCCGTGGCGCTGATGTTCCTCGCGGAGAGTTGTTGGCCAGCGCCGATATTGTGGTGGTGATGCACCCAATTACACTGACCCGGTTCGGCTGTTACAGCAACGATGAATTTATTGAGTGTCTGACTCAGATCCATAATAACTTGCGTGAGCGCGATCAGACCGAGAAGGGTGCGTGGTATGTTGAGAGAGCCTTTGAGCCTGCCATTATTGATTTCAATACGCTGAGTAATGCTTTTGTCGAACGAACTCAACTGGTCAGGGAAAAGGATGCACTCGATGCTGAAACCCTTCGAGCCTGGAGAGCATTACGTTGGTGCCTGATTCAATATGCCCGTCGTTGCACTGGAGGTAACGGTCGCTGGGCAAACTACACCCGTGGTGGGAAAATTTTTCATATCCTGTTAGGGGAATCGACGTCGGCAGAAGCCTGGACGGATGGTGAAAGCTACATCGCTTATAACATTAAAGTGGTTCAGCGATTGCGTACTGATCCATTACGCGCTGCGAGTTACCTCTTTAGCCTGACGGAGCATGAGATTGCCCATGAAGGAGACAGCATGGACTGTGGCCATGATGAAGCATTCTATCAACGTTTCCACGATGTCAGTATCCGTATGGCGGAAGAACGTCAGCGATACATGCACGTTTTTCTGATGAAATACACCACCAGTATGGAGCGTGAGGGTAAGAAAGCGGCAGGGAAAGCCTGGCAGGAACGCTTTCTGGTCGACCGGGTTGGCAGCGGCCGTGAGAAAAGGGGGTTACCCCGGCTCACCGATGAAACAAAAATAAGTGAAGAGATCAATGAGGTTGTTCCGGATGAACCTGCGTCGCTGATTCAGTTGATTAACCTGCAACCACGGCAACAGTGTGGCGCCAAGCCTGAACCTGACTGGAATGAGGTTATGCTGGAAGGGATTGTTTCAGAAATCAAGCAGTCCCAGCAGAAAAACGTGGAAGATGAGGGCGAGTGGCTTGATTGGATGCTTGGGGGGACTGGGGAGAATGAACGTATTGATGACCGTGAATACCAGGAGTTTATGGAGCAGGTTAACCTGGATATGCATAAGCAGGACCAGGAGGAGAGAGCCAGAATGCTCTCCGTGCTCGAGATCAATTCAGCCCTTCTGACAGAGGATATTTTTTATTTCCTGTATTACGAAACATCAGATGATGACGATTTGCGGGCAGCATGGCAGGAAAAACGCTGGGAGCAGAAGCAAGATACTGATGATGAAATAGAATTGCCTATACCAGAGCAGTGGAAGCCTTATATGCACCCCGAAGAAACACGCTGGATGATCGAAAGAAACGCAGCGGCAGCAGGGTTCTGTGGCTGGCAGGCGGAATTGAGCTATTTACGCTGGCGAACTGAACAGGATCATGACATGTTGGGGGAGTAAATTCCCTCTTGCTTTAGGTCGTGTAAGCAGCCTTTTCCTGTTCTTCCTTAGAATTCACACATATGAATTAAGACTACGGCATTCTATGCCCGAAGGCTATGCTACGTCAGCCTGTCGGTGTACGATAAAAATCCAACTTTCCAGTTATGAAGGTGTGTAGATGATGAGAACAATAGCGATCGTTCAGGGCTCAAGGAAAGGATATGTACTTCAGCAAAACGAACATGGACGATTCGACATGCGGGCACCTGAAAAGGATCAATCAAAAAGTAAAGATCGAGAGCGTGATAAAAATGATTATCATGTTGGTCGTGTTGAAATAGAAGGAAGCATCCATGAAATAGCTTATGTGAGCCGCCCTGGATATGCAGAAATCGTTGCCCAATTGCATTCCATGGGATTAATTCAATAGATAGCTAACTGTTTACCATGGCTGTTTTTCTATCTATTTTTATTAATTTGAATGTTAGAGCTCGATTTTAAATAAGGAACCTACCAAATGTCAGGTATGCCTCAGGCTGAAAATAAACTAAACGATATTTTTTTAGCAAAAATCATTCTTAATGAGTCGAAAGGCATAATTTCTGACTTGGCGTGTCAACCTAAGCTAATGATCCCTTTTATGGGGGTGAACGAAGATGAGTATGATAATTGTTTGAATTATATATCAGAAGTAATGGTAACCTGTTTTCGTAATGGAGAGTTGAAAGTACTCATTAACTGTACTGGTGAACGGTTAAATGGATATGCAGTATTTTTCGATCATCCGGACACTTCATTTTCTCGTTATTGCCATAAAATATTTGTCTTTGAAGAGTTTCGTAATCAAGGGATTGGTTCGAAAATACTAATCGATTTACTTGAGGAATCTAAAAACCTCACATTACTTTGTTCACCAGATTTAATACCATTTTACGAAAAATCAGGGATGACCTTCGTCGGATATAAGGAAATTCCTGAAAGGACTGATGGGTTTGAATTCACAAGAGATATGTATCACGGTTTAGCTGTAATGAATGGTCCAGAAGTATCAGGGCCATCACCTGTTTTCATGTTAAATGATAACGATATAAAAAAAATTCTATCATTTATTGGTAAAACACTAGCATAGATATTCTAACTGCCATGCGAATTTTCCCATTCGATGCAACTGGTAACCTAAATTTTCACAGCCCCATATAGAGTTGTTTACTGACGTATCGCATTGATGATCGCACCTTAGACGGGTATCTGTCTAAGGAGTGTTCACTATGATAAGAGTTATCAGCGTGCTGCCGGTCATGTGTTTTGCTTTGAACGCATTTGCCGGCACGGTGATTTATACCGACAGCGCGCACCCCGTTTCCTCAGTATCTTCAGATATCCCCGTTGTTTATCTCGATGCGGTTGCTAAAGCGGAGCAGAACCTGTTCGGCCAGTTGCCCACTGACGCTGTGCAGGCTGAAAAACAAGCTCGGGAGATAGTGGGATCGCCTGCCTTTATTCAACAGCAGCAACAGATTCAGGATGCTTACCAGGGCGTTGTCCGGGCATGGTCATTGGGTGTAAAGAAATACCCGGCCATAGTGTTTGACGATCGCTGGGTAGTGTACGGAACCACCGATGTCGACCTTGCTCGTCAACACCTGACGCACGCGCAGGAGGCGAAGCCGTGAAACTTTCTTCTCCTCGTAGTCGGCGATTACTTTTGGCTGTCTTGCTCACTGGCAGTGGCTTATGTACTGCCAGTGTCAATACCGCCAGTCTGATGGCCAGTGCAACATCAGTGTCTTGTATTAGCTGGCGTGTAAAAGGGATTTGTTACTGGCTCCTTTGTACCCCATTTGGTTGCTCAATTAAGACGTCGGTAAAAGTGGAACACTTTATTCCTGAAGCGGTGGTTTCTGCCTATGCCAATGAGGGCGAAAATCCCTGGGTAGAAATGGCGACAGTGAGCCAGGCCGCGGGAAGTGGTGAAAGCGCGCTTGTTGGCTCACTGTCCGGTGTTGCGACTGGCGGCGGAAATCAGGAACTGAAAGCGCCAGGGTTGCGCAAGAAAAATATCCATTTCTACTATGCAGATGCGTATGGCCATCCTGCAACCTCAGCGATCGGCGGTATGGTGTCTGGCTATTCATGCCAGACGGCTGCTACGCCGTTTATGCCGTATTTTATGAGCTCACTTGATGCGCTGGTCTGGCGCAGCGGTATTCCTGAATCGCTTTATCCTGAAGCATTGATCCCCGGACAACGTGAACTGGGGAGCCAGGCATCAGCGAATATGTGGGGGAATGTTTATCCACGTAGTGGCTTTGTAACGCAGCATGACGGGTATAAATCTGCCGCTTTAGTCGCACAGCGTGTTGCTGATGTCATTACGCGCAGTGGGCAGCTTCATGTCTATCAACCCCTGGTTGGACAACGCTCACCCGGCTACTGGCCTCCTGACCCGGTTCGTGAAAATACCGGGACGCAAAATCATAAATGGCAGCGCTTATCCCCTCAGTTATCCAATTCATGTGCGGTTTTTCCTGATAGCGGTGCAGTTGCACAGAATGGCCAGTATGCCTGGACATTGTGGCAACCCTATAGCTGTTGCAAACGGCGTGGCCAGACTTTCCTTTACAGCACTGATTTCTAAACAGGCAGAATACCAATGAAAACACAGCAAACTCGTTATTTCCCGTCAGTTTCTATTTTATCCGGCATTCTGGCCATCATGATCCTCGGTACTTCAGCCCATGTGGGAGCTGAAATTAATACTTCACCCTCCGGGGCATCTGTCAGCGGTGCGGTCAGTGACGGGTTGTTCTACTCGATCGGTGGCGGTACGGTGATATCACCTCCGTCATCACGAAACAGCATGACGCGTCTGGGCGTTACCGGTGGTTGGAGCAGCGACCTGATGTGCGGTAATTTCGATATGAAAACGACAGTCGGTAATCAGCTTAACGGTATTACCAGTGGCTTTAAGGATCTGATGGGAACTGTGATTCAAGGGGCTACCGGTGCTGTGGCCAGTATGCCGGCGATGGTCATCCAGCGTGCCAATCCTGCGCTGTATGAAATGCTGACCAATGGTGTTTTGCAGGCAGGACTCAGCTTTGACAAGGCCAAGCTGAGTTGCCAGAGCATGGCCAACAAAATGGCCGATTATACCGTGGGTAATAAATGGACTCAGGCTGCAGTTGTGGAGGAATACAAGGATATTGTGGCATCCAGTAACGGCGATGCAGTCAGTAGCGACCAGAAGTTGCAGAAAGCAACAGGGGAAGAAGGGGCAACCTGGATTGGTGGCCAAAAACGCGGCGGAAAGGGACAGGCAGCTATCAGACCCACCCGGGATTTGGCGAAAGCCGGCTTCAATATGATGAACAACCTGCCAGTGACGAGTAACAGCAGTGTCAGCTCATCAAGCTGCAACGGTACGTCATGCCAGCGTTTCCCTTCTTCTGAAAAAGCGGCTGAAGCGGTCGTCAAGGTACTCGGCGATCGCTCGATTCGTACCTGCCGGGATGCCAGTCAGTGTTCAAGTGGCGGCGTGGAGAACGAACCTGGGAGCAGTGTTGCCGGCACGGGATTCTCCCCAATGCTGGAAGAGGCAACAAAAGAAAATACGGAGCAGTTGGTAAAACTGGTTGGCGGTGCTGAAGCGCCGACGGCCAGCAATTTGGCCAAGCTCAAAACAGGCAGCATGGTTGTGACGCGTAGCGTTATCCAGTCCCTGAAAGATGATCCGGACAATAGCGCACTCATTCAGCGTTTAGCCGGTGAACTGGCGATGTCGGATACCGTTGAAACCGCACTGACGATGCGCAGGATGCTGACTACGGGACAATCCGAACCGAATGCAGCCGATCAACCTGAAGCGCTGTCTGAAGGTGACCGGCGTATTGATGCCCTGGACAGGGAATTGGCTGCATTGAAAAACGAAATGGATATTCGTAAAGCCATCAGTAACAACAGCTTGCTGACCACGCTGGAGCGTCAGGGAGTACGTAATCAAGGCAACCGGTTCCAGCAAAAGAGTGGGAGCCAGGATCAAGGCTTTAACGGATTGAGCCAGAATCAGGGAGGGCAGTAACTGTGGCGAACTCTAAGACCAAGCCTTATGGCTACTGGCGGCGTTATCTGCTGTTCTTCATTACTTGGTTGTTACTTATCACGCTATTGATGCTGTTGGCTGCCGTGCTGTTTGAGAACGATCCGGATGGTCAGGGCATAAAAGTCTGGTTGCATGACAGCCGTTATATCTTGCTGGCCTGGCGCATGATGGTATACGCCGGACTGGCGTGGCTATGGTTTTATGCTGTTCGTCCCAGGCTCATTTCTGCCACTGCATCGCCAGCTTACTTAAGGCGACTGGAATGGTTGGCCGCTGGATTCCTCCTCTTCATCGAGCTGGCCAACTTACGCGCCTTAGTGGCATAAGGAGCGATTGTGACAGCGAATAGTTTTCTTGAATATTTCCTGGTGCTTTTTGGCTGGATATTGAATAACGCCTTCTGGGACATTCTGCTCAGTACCGGGCTCTTTGCGTTGCCATTGGTGTTTAAAGTGCTAGGTATCTGGCTGAAGGTGAGGGAAGAAGGGGCTGATGAAGGGAACAAGGGGATACTGGCATTACCAAGGATGGAGCATGCGCTTTACATTGCGTTTTGTATGATGCTGTTTTGTTGCATTCCACTGTTGCCAGTCGATATCAACGCGATTAAGTTTGACAGCTCCCGGGCGAAACAGTGTGGCATAAACGTGCCGTCGCCGCAGAACTCTGGTTACAGAGGGATGGTTAATGACTTTGATGGCAGAACGGCTGAGGTACCGGTGTGGTGGTATATGTTGCATCTGGTATCGAAGGGAACGACGCAGGCAATGATAGCGTCAATCCCCTGTGGGGATAATCTGCGTCAATTACGTTTCGAAGTGCAGAATACCAAGCTGCGAGACCCTGTATTACAGGATGAAATCCAGTCATTTGCAGACCAATGCTATGCCCGGAGCTATTTTCGGCTGAAGAGTACAAATAGCCAGTTAAGCGATGCGACGATTAACTCAGTGGGTTGGATAGGCAGTAGCTATTTTCTGACTACGTCTGGCTACTACGATACCTACACATCGACAGAGCCACGCAGCCAATGGCCGTATGACAGCCAGCGAGATAGTGGATATACCGACGTCGGCCGCGGAGGATATCCAACCTGTAAGCAATGGTGGTCTGATGGTGATAATGGTCTGAAGAGTCGGGTACTCGCCAATATCAGTGATAGTACAAAAAAAGGGTTGCAACGTAGTGCTGGTAGCCAATGGGAAGAGGCTGCTTTACGTTGGCTGGTCAGCCCCAGAAATGTTGGTCTGTCTGGAACGGGGGAATCCTATACCATCGGTGGTAATGAGAACTATGCAACCGGTGGTTTGTCTGGGGTTTCGTCATTCCTGTCTCGCATGGCATCCACGGCTGGCGTTGGCATGAAGCAAATAGAGGCCGCGCCGGGATTTGATGCGTTGAAGCAAGCACTTCCAATGATCCAGGCGCTACTGGAAATGATGGTGATTATTTCCATACCGATATTAATGATGTTCAGCGCCTATGAACCTAAAACAGTCGTGACGATTTCTTTTGTGTTTTTCGCATTAGTGTTCATTACGTTCTGGTGGGAATTGGCTGGCTGGCTTGATGACAGGCTAATCACAATACTCTATGACAGCATGGCCGAACAAGGTTTGACAGATAAGTCCCCAATGGCTCCATTGACGGATTTTCTCAGTTCGGTATCAGATGGCTGGATCATGAATCTTGTTATGGGGGCGATGTATATTATTTTCCCAATGTTCTGGATCGGTATGTTTAGCTGGATTGGTGTGAATTTAGGAGGGGCAATAGCAGCTTCGTTGAAAGATGGCGCTAACATGCCTCAGCAAGCAGGCCAAGATGCGGGTAAGATGGCTAAAGATACTGCGATATCACAAGGGAAAGGAGTTATGAATAGTGTAACCAAATCTAGGTGATTCAGTGGGCGATTAGTATCTTTCAGGCTAATCGCCTACCTTTATGCTACCACAATAGAAACCAGGTCCCTCATTACCAATTCGGTAACCATCACCTTCGTTTGAAGTGCTTTGATGGTGACTGAGTGTATTAGCAACACAGGATAATACAATAGCTCCAGCATCATGGGTCGCACTGGGGAGGGCTCCTGTTTCCAAAGTCTTACGCTTTAGCTTGCTCTCATCAATGTGACGGCGTTTGCTGTAACGAGCAACAATGCTGTCGATGTCATTTGTGTTAAATCCTTCTTTGCTCATATCCCTATCCTCGGATAAAAAATCCCAATTAATTGTACCATGAGTGTTTTTTGACCGCAATTATTCAAAATACTCCTGACTAATATTTGTGTCTTTGTAGGTGGCTAATTACTGTCAATAATATTTAGCTAGAATTGAACTGTGAACTGGTGTGCAGTATTAATTGACGAAGCGATATGTCGGGTAAATGTAACAAAGGAAAAATAAAAGGTGATACGGAGCCAAGGAAAATGATGTTTGAGCCGAAGATATTTGTGGGAGCTCTGGCGTTTAGGGACAATGTTGTGCCGTTGGAGTTTGAAATTTTGGCGGATGAAGATGGATTTTTGTCTATCAGGCCACTACCTCTGGAGGCTAAAGATCTATTGAAGCTAAATGGTGCTATGGGTAAACCTGGATCTTATGTTGAGTCCTTAGTGCTTAAGGGGGTAGCTAAAGATGGTTCAGCTTTTTTATCTGAGACAATAGAATTGCAAGGTATGAGTCGCGGCCCTGATAAGGGTACTGTTTCGCTCAGGGCGAGAGAATCGATTTTGACGTTCAATATCAATGAACCTGCGAAGGAGCCGTTTATGCGGCTATGGTTCAGGGGGTTCAAATCACATCGAAACCCTGTAGTGACGATGTCCCTAGGTAAGGTTGAAGTCGGTGGGTCGAATAAAAAGACAAGTAAAGATGAGATGTCAGGTTTTGTATCAGTTTATGCTTCTGAAGCAGAATTTCCCGATATAGATAGTTGGGTGAAAAAGACCGACGCATTTCTCACATTTATGCATCGCGGGCTTGGATTTGCCCACGGAGGCCGTCTACAGACACCACGTTTGGATGTAGTTATCGGGACTCGTTGGCAAACAACATTCTATGATGGCCATGGTTTTTTAAAAAACCTTTCGCCGATTCACCATTTGAGTCAAGGTCCGTTTATTGAGGCATTAGCCAAACGTTTCGATGATCCCGCTCCTTTTCCTGAGATGCTATGGACAGCAATAGGTTGGCTTTATGATGACATCTCAATACCCGAGGGGCGTTTTCTCATGGCAATGACTGCTCTGGAAACTGTTGTCGAACATCTTGTTCCGAAGATTTGTACAACTGTTATTCCTAAGACAGATTTCGCCCCCATTCGTGAAAAGTTGATCGGAATTTTGGCGGATTATGAATTAGAGGAAACGGCAGCAAAGATATTTGAGAGTAAGCTCAAAGGACTCAATGCTCGAACATTGTCGGGGAAGATCCAAGGATTAAGGGATTACTATTGCCTATCTGACACTATTTTCCCTAATAGTATGATTGTTGACATAATCAAGATGCGAAATGACATTACCCATACAGGCCAAAACAAAAGACAGCAGGATCTTTTGGCAAAAGAGATATTTATTCGTGAGTTTATCTCTCAAATAGTATTTTGTGAGATTCATTACTTGGGGCCATACCAGAGTTATATTAATGGTTATCAGATTATACCTTTTCAGTCTAATTATAATAAAGGTTGAGCTGTTATCCACATATCCACGGGGAAATAAGCCAGTGAGCGAGCCCCAACCAAGGGGGCTCGCGAACGGGAGCGGTCGGCGAGTGTCGAGCCGACTTTCCCGGTGGGTATGTAGATAACTGTATTTAATTAATATTTTATTTTAACTCGGATTGATTTAATGGACAGGCTAATCCTGCTTCTTTCATTTTTTCTTTTATATGCCTAAAATATTTATCCGATGATTTTGGATGTGTTCTTATTTCATCTATTATTTTATTTAAATCATATTTAACAACAAACCCATTTCCTTTTTTATATATATCATTTTTAGGGTCTTTGCCATTGCCTAGATCTTTATAAGATCGCTCCCCCCCGATGCATGGAATTGATTCTAAACCGCCTGAAAAAGGTGTTAGTACATTTAGTGTAAAATTATCTATGACGAGCCTAAATTCATTTTCAGAATGAAATTTCTGATCTTTATATTTAAAGTTGTCAGTGAAATCATTATTGTTGTTTTTGTCTCCATATATACAGTCATAATGGGTTATTACTTCGCTTAAGCTATGAGGAATCATCCATATTATTTTTATATCATTACTTTTTATTACAACTCCTTCATCAGCGTTCTTTATGTAGTCATTCCACATATTTATATTTTCGTTGTTATTTTTATGCCAGCAAGAAATGTAATTATGCGATGGTGAACGATCCCTTATTCTATTGCTCATTTCTTCTGCACTATTGATGGCGTTCAGAGTATCTTCATCTGACTCATTCCTTCTTAAATTTTCAAAATATTTATCTTGTGTGTAATAACCTTCTCTTTTGTCTTCGAAATCAGATGCTTTGCTAAAATAAATCCCCTTGTCATTTATTAATTGTTCAAATTTCTCAGTAGTTAAATATCGCCATATTGTAAGATGATTCATCTTGTGCTTCCTTTATTAGATTAAATATAAAGTTAATTTTCTGGCTCATATTGTAAACTTAAGTAATGTTCAGGGATTTTATAAAAATAGGTTGAGTTGATCAATATAAACAGATAGCTAAATTTTATTGATCTCGTTATCTAATCGGATCTACTATACACGCGTTGTACTGTTGCTCGAATGCAACATGCCAATGTCCTGGTGATCAGAGAGGGACGCCTTCGGGTGATCACATTGCCAATGTCATCATGACCTGAGAGATGACGCCTTCGGGCGGTAAACCTGTTTAACCTTTGAAAACAGGGGCCGGTAACGGTTAAGGCTCACTTCAAACTTTACGTCTTGCGATATGCAGGCGCTTCTTTAGCAGACTTCTTGATGTCTGCGTACTAACGTCATTACGTCTTCAAGGCTTATCTTGCTTTGCTTACTGGCTGCGAACTTTACGGCTCGTGGGTATGCCAATTGGAACATTTGGCATCTTCCACGTCCGGATTGAGAGCAGAAGTATGCGCGCGTCACTTGCGTATGAGCATCGCGAATACCAAGTGACGCGCGGGCGCGTATACGGTCAGAGCTTACGCACTGCCCGATAGACGGTTTCTATACCATCTGACCAACACGTAGTAACGGTTTTACGGACGTATAAACGTCGAACAACCGTTAACGGTCATGAATTTAACAACCAATCCGAGTGTATGAAGGACATCATCATGAGGACATTTCAATTAGTTAGGAGGTAAATCGGCACGACATCGACGGCGACATCTTTAGTTTATTTTTAACGAACTGATGGCGGAGACGGACGGCGCAAGCAGCGTCGCAAAGGGTTAACACCTGGAGAATCTCGCATGAGTTCAACATTTCGCCCCCCGATGCACAGATGTCTGCTGAGACGCAGGAAGCGCAAAACCAAACCGTGTCATCGGGGATGAAATGTTTCAGGGAATTTGTAGTTAGGTGTTCCCGGTGAGTCAGGTATTCCGTTCACACGGACGGAATACCTGACTCACCTCATTAGAATAGGAGGGCTAAATGGCCAAATTAAATAAAAGCTTGGTAACTCTGGCTCGGCATGGTGGCGGAAGTTTCAAGACCGTTCATGACCGTATGAAAATTGCAGATCGCGTTGCAGATAGGTTGAGAAGCCTAAATATTCAAATTCGTGATGCTAAAAATATCAAACCAAAACACGTCGAGATGTATATGAAGAGTCGACGTCTTGAAAATATATCCATACGGACTCTGCAAAATGAGATGTCTGCGATACGCTGTATCTTACGTGCGTGTGGTAAAACGATTATGGCTAACCCTGAACATGAAACGTTAAATAACCGGGCATTAGGTATTTCTGGGGCCAGCAGAGAAGGGACGAAAGTTGCCATTCCGGATAGCGTATACGAAAGCGTCTTGGAAAAAGTTAAAATTGTCGATCAAGGTGCAGCTGCTGCAATGGAACTATCACGGCTTCTTGGTTTACGTAATGAAGAGACCATTCAATCTGTAAAATCACTTAAAACATGGCAGAAAGCTTTACAAAATGGTGATGAAAAAGTTCGTGTGGTTTTTGGAACGAAAGGAGGGCGCCCTAGAGATACGACTATTATTGACAGAGATAAATTGTTAATCGCAGTGAACAACGCAATCAGCATATCTGATAAAAACAATAACCGTCTGATTGATAGCCCTGCCTTACATTTGGCTATTGAAAAATACCGTAATATTGTAAGAGGTGCTGGACTTTTTGGTAAGTACGCACCTCATAGCCTTCGATATGCGTACACTAACGATGTGACCAATCTTCATATTAAAAATGGCTTTAGCCAAAAGGAGGCTGAAGCATTAGCTTCTATGGATCTGGGTCATGGAGATGGTAGGGGGCATTATGTTGCTCGTGTTTATAACAAAGTTGACCAAGAATAATTCTAGTCCATATTAATTTAGGAAATTAATTTTATGAAAAATGATGAGAGTAATAATACACATCACCAAGTCATGTCTATGTATGTAATCGATATATATGTTAATTGCCCACGATGTGGAGAGAGGCAAGACGGATTCGTTGGTAATCCTGCAGGAGCTTCATTTAAGTGTGACGACTGTGGAGAGACTTACTCTATAGATAAAGATGCTAATGTAAATTTTCGGTAATTGCGCTTTGATATTTTACCAGGCTAGAGAGTTGTAGGGCTTGTCGGCGTTGAAGATTTTGTGTACGATTATTTTGCAAACCGTTGTCTCTGACAACTGCCAATGTTCCAGTGATTTGAGAGGAACGCCTTAGGGTAATCACATGCCAATGCCATCATTAGCCTGGGAGATGGCGCTTTCGAGCGGCAACGAAAATCTGTTTAACCTTTGAAAACAGAGACCGAACATTATCGGTTAAGGCTCACTTCACACAACTGGCTTTTTGCCATTCACTTTTCAGTCTAGCGTCGACTCGTTCTGCAGTTGACAACCACCCATGCGGGGAAGATTTCTTCCCGTGTGGGCAGAAATGTTCTCCGTTTTTCATTTGGAGAACATGATGCAAACTTTAACTACTCAACGTTTGATGGTTTTTGGTAAAGCAGTCTCTGCTTTACTGGGGCGAATGCATTTTCTTAAATGTTCCCCAACATCCGTTGAATCCGATTGGATCATAAATCGATCACGAAACATGAGTTTTCAAGCTCAGGTTGAACGAGATACTGATGGTTTTTGGTATTTTCGCATTTGTGCGCGTACTGGAACCCATCCAGGTAACTACCGATTTGAACATTTAAAGACGCCACGCGAAGCTTTTATTAACAATCGTCTGGCGTTGCAAGCTGGAGAATTGCTGGCTAAGGAACTGGCAACGCTGCGTTACCGCTTCCAGTGACTTAAAACATACCCACATGGGGATTTATCCCCGGTGGAGATAAATCCCTTTTCGTTTTGAACCGAAAAAAGGATTTATCGATGCACGATTTCAACACGAAACCTTTCGTCTCGCGCCTGGCCATTTTGCGACGCGATGATGAATTTTTACAACGTTCCACAACAGACCTCATCAGGATTGTCTCTGACATTGAGTCTGTATTGATGGAAGCGACTGCGCTCATACGTCTCGACATTGATACGATGGACTGGGATGACTTAGCGATGATGACGCTTAACCAGAAAAAGATAGCGTGGGTTGCACGGCAGGTCGGTGAAATTATCAACCTGGAACTGCTACCGCGCACTTTTTTCGACAAATACTTCGCAGATATTCTTGAGTTCGGCCTTTCCGTTAATACTGCCCTGTGGCAGTACTATTTTAATAAAGGCCTGAAGGATGCTGCCCGTGTTCATGAGAGCCCTGATGCGAGCATTTGGCTCATTGACTACTACCTTTACGTGCTCAGTGTAGATGTTGAGCGCAATTGGTATGAAGGCCGGACGTTCTACTGACCGACTGCCATATCGTGACTTAACCCATGCGGGATCTATCCCGTTGGGGATAGATCCTTTCACATTGAATTTAGAAGAGGATTTATCCATGACTCAGACTAACAAAGCGTCAGCCTTTGAAACTTTCTACTCTTTCATGTCGAAAGAGACTTACGACGTATTCGTTCAGTACATTATTGAGGTCTGGCAGTCTAAGCTCCATGTTAGCAGTGGTAGCTGGAATGACTGGCACCCTCAGGTGACCAACGATCTGGAAACCCCGGTATATGCCGTTCCTGACGGTGATAAACTTTATAATGTTTACGCATCCCGGTTCCGAGTCCAAGTAACAACGGATGCATTCGGGTTAATGGTGACGTTATGCGCCCTTCATGGGGTGCTACTCGATTTCAAAGATAACCGATTGCCAATGATATCGGACACAGAAGGCAAGCAAATCCAGGACGCATTCGACGATTTGCTGCGTTACGCTCGCACTCATGCGGAAGCGAATGCAATAACGCCGGAGTTCGGTTCAGACAACAGCAGTTATCGTGATTTGGCTACCGAATCTGTTGATGATCTTCTTCATCAGCGTGCTCTTTTCGCCAATGCAATTGGCGAAGGCGCAGTGAAGCTCGGGATTATCGCGGAAGGTACACCTTTGACCATGCCACAATTGCTTATGGTATTGGGTGACATCATCGAATATGCATCTCGTAACCTGAATAAGAACAGCCATGCTGGCTGAGGTTTGCCTGACGCTGTTTAACTTAACCCACACGGGGATTTATCCCCACGTGGAGATAAATCCTTTTTCAAATTGAAAAAAGGATTTATCCATTATGAATACTTTACTTAACCGTCTTGCTCGTAATCGTCATTCTGTCGTTGACCTGCTGTGTGTGATTTCTGACATAGAAGGAAAATTGATGGAGGTTGGTGCATTCGAGGCACTTCAGATCAACTGTTCCCCTGATGAGGATGGTTTTACAGACAATGACTATCAGATTTTCGAAATCGCAGAATGTCTTGGCGAAACCGTTGGGCTGAATTTTATCCCTGATAATTACAGTCATTATTTGAATGATGTGATTGCACTGGGCAACAAAGTTGCTCAAGGGTTTTGGGACAAAGCCTTTCAGAATGGCGTCCAGGAAGGTAAGCATACTCGCTGGGAATTTTCTTCCTGCCTGGATGGCAACAGCGATTTTGATGGTTATATCACGTACCTCAGTCGGGCCCACTGAATACAGTTCTCGATGCATTTTTTGTTACTTAACCCATATGGGGATTTTTCCCCTCTGGGGATAAGTCCCTTTTCAAATTGAAGAGAGGATTTATCTATGAATACTTTGCTTAATCATCTTTATCGTAATCGTCATTCTGTCGTTGAGCTGCTTTGTGTGATTTCTGCAATAGAAGGCAAATTGATGGAGATGAGTACATTCAAGCAGTCTGATATCAAAAGTGTTCCTGATCATAGTGGCACTATAGGTCATGATTATCTGATTTTCGAAATCGCAGAGTGTCTAGGCGAAACCTTTGAGTTAGGCTTTATTCCCGAGAATTACAGACATTATTTTGATGATGTTATTTCACAGGGAAAGAAAGCTGGCAAGGGGGTCTGGGACACCTATTTTCACTATGGTGTCACCGACGTTAAGTATACTCGTTCGGGTTTTTCTGATGAGGCTGCGCACATTAAGTACCTTAGCGAGTCAAAAGTTATAAGACTCGTCTTGAGTGACCAGTGTGTACGGCTCGTTCCCAACACTGAGTGTAAGCCTTTGCTTGAAGGTTGTTTGATGCACTGACAGTCTGTTTTACGTTAATTATCGACTTACGATAATTTTACCTTTCCCCTTAGTGGCAATGTTTTCCGCCACTAAGGGGAAAGCATTCGCCCGTAAAAGGTCTTTTATGCGCGAATTAACACCCCCCAGTACTACGGCTTATACCGAGCGTGAGGCACGTGTCATCAATATGGCATTGGCACTGCTTGAACGGAGAGTCAGGAAACGGGAAGTCATGACATCCCCTGAAGATATTAAAGCTTACTTGCGTCTCAAATTGGAGCACATGGAACGAGAAGTTTTTGTTGTTATGTTCCTAGACCGTAAGGAGCGTTTAATTGCCTGTGAGTCCATTTTTGCCGGCTCGATTGCAAACGTTGAAGTCCATCCACGTGAAATTGTTCGTCGTGCCATTTCTCTGAATGCGGCCTCGGTCATTTGTGCGCATAACCATCCGTCTGGTAATGCTGAACCCAGTAATGCCGATCGACAAATCACCGAGGATCTGGTTAACGCACTAGATCTGATTGAAACACGCCTACTAGATCACATAGTGGTTGGCCACGGTGAAATGGTGTCGTTTGTTGAACGCGGCTGGTTATAACCACATAAATTAAATACTTTCGTCTAATCAGACGTTACCCCACGGGGAGAGCCTTCTCCCGCTACGGGATGACTCTCCCTTTTTTTATCACCAAAAAGGAGAGTTCATGTCTCATATCACTCAAGAAGCTCCCACTCAGGATGCTTCGTTTACACCAGAGCAGGAAGACGCATTGTGTCAGCTCATACGTCGTGAATGTTTTCGACGCGATCGCAATGCACTGCTGAAGCTGCTTGGTTATCTCACGTTGCTGAAAGTCGCCGGTTCTCTGGTGCTTTTAGCTGTTGTCCTCGCACTTCGCGGATTAACGCATTGAAAGGAGGGGTTATGCCAATGCCTTTACACATACTGATTGTTCTGTTTACAGGGCTGTGGTTCATCGTGCGCTGGACGAGCAAATTGTCTGCGCGAGCGCTTGTCTGGCTTTATCAGACCTGGCGACAGCGTTCAGAGCCGATGGAATCGTCAACTCATCGAATAATTTATACAGGGAAGTGGCTGCTTGCTGACGATCACCAGTGCTGTGGCCGAGCAATCGTACTGCAACACCGGCACAGCTATAAGCCTGGCGTCGAACTGCTGTATTTCGGCGAGGAGGCAGCTGAACCGTTTTACGGTGAACGTTATATGGATAGCGAAGACGAGGCGGTTGATACCGCATTGGCCATGCACCAGAAGTTATTACGTAATGTGCGCCAACGACCTAAACCTGAAAGGATGCCCGCTGTCGTGACGATTTCGTCAGCTGCTCAGAATGATGAAGCAGCATGATGGACAGGCCTCATTCCTCTCCGGCCGTTGCCATTGATGACAGCGCCTGGGAAAGACTCGTCGCGTTTACGACCGAGCCGGCATGCGAGACTGAACGGCTACATCGTCTGATTCGTCATGCATTAAAAGCGCTGGCTTCAAGTACGCATTCAGAAGTAACGACAGGTATTTTTTGTTTACCCTGTGATGGCGATAGGACGACACCCTTATGGCAGCAGTTTTATCTGCGCTATGAGAATGATGTTGTTCATATCAGCCTGACCGTGACCGACTAATACAGCATCTTACTAACCCTGACGGGGACACCCGCAGGGGGGGACCCGTCTTTTTTTTTCGGAGTCCATACCATGAGTTTACTGACCACTAATGAACACCAAGAATCGGAATCGGCCCTGGCCACGCAAGGCGCAATGAAGTCTCTGACTCGCGAGCCTGGTGCCATCGAACGTACCCGTAACCGTTTCTATGACTGGTTACAGGCTGAGTTTGATCGGCACTATCACACGTTGAGAGACGGTGGGTACCGGCGTTTTCTTGAACAGCGTCATCCGGAAGAACTGGAACGTTATGATGCAGCTTGTGAAGCACTACGGCGTGAAGAGTTCAGTCGTTTTGCGGAACTGCAAACGCTGGGACTGTTTTTGCACACACAAGTCTCAGAGAAAGAAGCACTGTTCCGCCGGCGGCGTAACCAGTTTCTGATGGCCATGTCGGCGACAGGGATAATCACATCTGCTGTTGTCTGGGCCTATCTGCATCATGAGCAGTTTGTGCAGTTGTGCCAGCAGGCTGTTATTGCGGGTCACGCAATTCTGCAACTGTTCACCACTGTACTCTGATTTTTGATTTTCCTGAGGGAGCCATCCCTTAGGGGATGGTCCCGATTTTTGATGGAGACCATGATGAAAACTTTCACATTACAGGATGCTGGTGATATTTGCCGGCTGTTAACAGAGCGTTTGATGCAGAGTGTTAAGGCTGGAACGGCTCCGTGGCGACAAAGTATTATTCGCCACGGTATGCCAATTCACGCACTGAGTGGGCAACTGTTTACCGGCATTAACGCTTTATTACTCTGGCAATCAGCGTTACAAAACGGTCTGATCTCAAACCGTTGGCTGACTGGCGACGACTTGCGTTCTCTGGGGGGCAGGATAATACCCGGGCAGCGTCCAACCACCGTCGTCAGGTACAAACCGTCACTCTCACTGTTTCGGGTTATCAATATAGAACAGTGTGACGGATTACCAACGGAGCTGCGAGCAGGGTGGCCATGGCCGCCATCTCCCGTACCTGGTCTTGAACGTGTGAGCGGCTGGCAAGCAGCGTTGCAAGTTCCGATACTGTTCAGGGCACAATATCCAGCTGCGTATCTGCCGGAAAGCGATCGTATCGAGTTACCCGCTCCCGATCCAGATAGTCTTGTCGCATTGCTCGTTAGAGCGACAGGGCATCCGGACAGACTCGCTCGTTTCGATTGTCTAAGCAGCATTCCGCTCGACGATTTGAAAGAATCGCTGATTGCAGACTTGGGGCGTGCGTTCCTGGCTGCGAGAGCAGGGTTACATCTTGCCGGTGAGCCGATGTGGCATGGTGAACTGGGTTCGGACCCATGGATACTGTTTAAATCTGCTTCTGAAGCGGGGAAGGCTGTCGACTGGATTGAAACACAGCGGTTGGTCACATTGCCATACGACGATGTTCAACATTGGCAGCAAGAGGCTAATCATTTACTGGCCACGCACTATGGTCAGCAGTTGGATGACACGACGCTAGTGTGTGACAGTGCAGTTCGTCAGCACTTGCGTTACAACATTTCTCCAGGTAATGCGGTAAATGCGCTGGCCCGGATCTACGACTGGCCACGGTGTGATATGCCGACGGCATTGTTTACGCCTGAGCTGAATAGCGTTGCTGAGGCACTGGCGCGTTTCTCACTGAATCCCGGAAGCCTGGCTGTTCATCGTGTCGCCAGCGACATCGATGATAGCAACGAGCCTCAGGATATTCCTGAACTTGAAACTCTGTTGCTACCGCCACCGTCTGCCGAATCGATTGATGAGGTTGCAGCTAACGATGAGGAAGAAGGGGATGACCCGGACGATCCGGGGAATCTTGCCGCGCTCCCTTGGGTAAGAAACCAGGGACGTTCCAATCCACATCGGGCAACGTTTATTCGGCAGTTTCAGGAAATTGCACCGTATGAGAACCGTTGGACGGTCTTCAGCGATTTTATTCACATGTCGGCAGCGGCGTTACATAACAGGTGCCATTTTGTGCAGGAAATCGAAGATGACTACATGCGGCGAATAAAACGTTACAAGGCAGTTGATCAGCGTCGTTTCCCTGCACTTTTCAACACGCTGGTCGAAGGCATGGAATTCAGTCCTTCGGATTTTCTTGGATCTGTATTCATGGAGCTCGAGCTTGGCGATCGACGCCGGGGGCAGTATTTCACCCCTTACTCTGTTGGCTACATGATGGCGAAAATGCAACTGGCTGATGGTTTGCCTGCACTTACAAGCGGGGAACGGGATTTCATTACTGTCTCAGACCCTGTATGCGGAGCCGGTGGGCTGATTGTCGCGATGGCGCAAGCCATGCTTGACGCGGGCTTCAATCCACAGAAACAGATGATGGCCGTTTGTGTCGATATCGATCCCGTTGCAGCCATGATGGCGTATGTGCAACTGGCTTTATGTGGCATACCTGCGATGGTGATTGTCGGGAACAGTCTGAGTATGGAGTTCCGTCAAACCTGGCGCACGCCCTTCTGGCTGATGTTCGGCTGGGAGCGTAAGTGGGCTCTTGAACAGGAACGACAAACGCAACAGAACGTCGCCTGACATAACAATTTAACCCTAACCGGGCGTTTCTCCCGGAAGGGGAAACGCCCTTACTCTATTTGTAAGGAGCATCATGACAGAGCAGTTTATTCAACAGATATACCTGAAGGAGATGAACCTCTTTCTCCATCCGGATGAGTGGCAGATTGATATCAGTAACGATCTGCAGGACTACATGAATACGGATATCGTGTTTCACAGCAATCGACTGTTACCGATCATGCAGTTTATGCTCGATCAGATCCCCGGAAATCGTCAGCTGCGGGCTCGTTGTCAACTGAGTGAACGCATTCTGACCCTGTGGATTTTGGGACTGGATGCGCTGGCCACAGCCAGTGGCAATACACGATTGTTGCCGCGGACGTCTCCGGAGAGCAGTGGTCGGGTTGATTGCCTGTTACCTGGTGAGCCGTCTGCCTTGCTGGATTTGTCTGACGACGACTTTATCCGGCTGACGTCCCAGGGCGATCGACATGCTGATGACGTTATTCCCCGCGCGCAACTGGCACAAACGATGCAGCACTGGTCACGATTTGAATCCTGGCTGAGTCGCACGTTGGCGCAGACGGGAGAGCATTGCGTGGCGCAGTTGGCTGCATTGCAACGGCGTTGTGATATTGATGAACGGGTTGTCCGACGTTTTGATACGGACTTCGGGTTTATCACGGTGAATCTGGGGACGGTTAATGCAGAGAGCGTGAGTGCGACAGATCCTGTTGAGTTCGTCAAACGGGTTTGCCGCCGCGAGATACACCTCGTTGCGTTGGAGAGCCGGATTCACTATCACAATGGTGCCATCATTGGTCGTTTTTCCGTTCAGAAAGAAGTTGTGAATGTGGACCGGCTGACAGTAGCAGACTACGGTGATGTTGTGCAGCAGGCGATAGCCTGGTTGCGTGACGAACGTCGACGTCTGCAACGTGATGACGACTCACCGGCGCCAGCGTTACGTCTGGTTGCCTGACTTATTACTTAACTTTACCCGGCAGGGGGAACGCCCTGCCGGGCCTCCTGCCATCACTATTTTGACAGGAGTAGATAATGTGCATTATTCATGAATACATTCAGCAGGCGTATCAGCGGACATTAGGTTACGCACCAGATTATGACGAAATATGCTGGCAGTTGGATGATGACGCCGGTATTACTTACGTTAATACGCAAACGTTGTTTGAAAACGAGCAACTGACGGCCGTGATGGAAACCATGCTGGAACGCCTTGATACAGACGACGCTAAGCGTGAACGTAGCAGGAAAGTTCTGACGTTGTGGATAAACGCCACGAACTGGCTGGCTAATGGTAACGGGGTAGAGCATGGGTATTTGTATCTTCCCCGTGTTCACCCGCAAATCAGTGGTCGAACCGACCAGTTGCTGCGCGCTGACATCATGCCTCTCTACGAACTGGATGAAGCGATGTTTCGTGAAGCTTCTGGGCAACGTGACAATGCATCCGAGGAATACATCACGTTGGCTCAGTTTCGGCAGAGTGAACGCTACTGGTTTCGATTTATGGATCACCTGGAGCGATCGTTGCGTGATGTTTCTCATCAGTGTGCAGAAACGCTGACGCAGTTTGTCAGCAACTGCACATTTGAGGAAAAACAGATACGGCATTGGCGTGGCAGCGCTGGTGAAATACGTTTGTATATGTCTCAACAGTCCATTGACGAGATAGATATCATGGAGTTTGAGGATGATTTTCTGACCCAGCACGTCGATGCGATAGCCGCGGGAATTTATGTACCAGTCACATTCCGTGCTGACATCTATTACCGTAATGGTGCGGTGATGAAAAGCTTTACGGGGGATACGGAGGTCAATGATCCTGAACACCCGAATGCATCGGATTATTATGAGGTTATGGTCGATGCAATTGAGTGGATTAGGGAGGAATCAGATCATGTGGTATCGCTGTTAAACAACATTAGCCAACCAATCGGTGCAGTTCACCAGTTGGCTGCTTAAGAGCAGAAAGCACTCCTTCGGGGGTGCTTTTTGCTATGGACACGAATCACCAGGGAAAATGAAGTATATTAAGATAAACGAAACAGAACCAAGCAGGAGAAACTGTGACGCACAATTTAGGCGATTTGCCACGAGAGGAACGGGAAAAAGTGAATGTCGATTTGGCAGCATCAAGCGTTGCATACAAAGAACGCCTAAACCTGCCTGTGATCGCTGAGCATGTTGAGAGGGAGCAGCCCGAGCATTTACGCGAATATTTCCGACAACGCGTGATGCATTATAGAAATGTGAGTAAAAGTCTGCCTCATGGTACAGATCCTTTATATCAGAAGATGTCAGAGAATAATGGTAAGAAATAAGTGATTTTAGTAAGAATGCTAATTTATGAAAGCCTAATGGTTTTTTAAAATGCATTAGTTCAGACTTGAATTGACAGTTTTTTTCGGACAGAACACACTCAAATCTGACTTACGGTTGTATTGTCTGGTTGATATTTTTTGACAAGAATCAACCTAGGATTGGAATAGATAGTCTTTACTGTCGAGGCTTAGGCGTATGATTCTGCGATAAACCTTACACTGACAAAATTTTCTAGACAAATTTTAATAAGGTTTATCCTCATTTGACATAAATACAACAACAGGGTGGAATTGTGCTCATACTTCATTTGTCAGATATACATTTCCGTAAATCAGAAATTGGTACTGCTCAAGACCCGAACTTCCATCTTCGTAACGAGTTGATTCGTGATGTCGAACAACAATGTAAGCGATTAGGCCCGCCTGATGTGATTATTGTTTCAGGTGATGTTGCTTTTGCGGGTGATCCAGAAGAGTTTGAGTTTGCTACGCGTTGGCTGACAGAATTATGTCAACGAAGCGGTAGCTCAATGGAAACTGTATTTGTGGTACCTGGTAACCATGATGTCGTCCGTGAACAAGCTGACAGCTACATGGTTCAGTTAGTGCACAAGGCCATCAAGGAAGCCGGTGATAACGCTAGCCAGGAAATAGCAAAGCAGCTAAGGAACACAGAAGCACAGCGATTGCTGTATCAAAGCCTGGGTAATTATAACCAGTTTGCTTTGCAGTTTTTTTGCGATCTGCTGCCGCCGGATCGCACGCGCGTCAGACGTGATGTGAAGCTGAATGATGGATCTATTCTACGATTATGGGGGCTGAACAGCGCATTTGTTTCAAGTAGCCACGACAGGCCGGGGGATCTATTTGTGGATCCGGCGAGCTTGCAAATTACCCGAGAGTACGGTGTGGTCAATCTGGTTGTGACCCATCATCATCTATCATGGCTAAGGCAGTCACGTGAACTGGAAGATCATCTGAATTCCGTTGCGCCGGTACAAATTTTTGGCCATGTTCACCTTAACCGAATTGACAGACACATTGAGTATCTCAGGCTTACGGCTAGTGCAGCCAACCCTGACAGGTCTGAGGGCGGCTGGGAGCCGGGCTACAACTTCATTGAGCTATTGGTAAAAGGAGAACCTAATGCACGCATACTGCATACGCAATCACACGTCAGGATTTGGCAGGTTTCTTCTTCAAGCTTTCTTCCAAAGATTGACAAGGATTCCCTCATTTTTGAGCACAGTATAAGTCTCGAAAACTGGCATCCGCCTCAGTATGTGGAGCCAGCAATATGCACGTCTGCATCGTCCATGCCTGAAATTGCGGCGATGGAGTCTGGTAGGGGAGAGGCTATGGACAGTCTCAGGGACCTGGGGCTTCGATTTTATCGTCTTTCATTCAGTAAAAAAATGGAAATTACGGGGCGCCTTAATCTTCTTGAAGAAGACGATATGCGCCTGCCTGACTATGAACGTTTCCGGCGTGTATTCATCCGCGCAAGTGAACGAGGTATTGTGCGGGAATTTAACAATGCTGTAACGGCAGCAGAACAAGGATAAAAACAAGCATGACAACTTATACCTTTGCGGATCGCTATTCAGAGGCGGGGCTAGCGCCTACAGCGGAAAAAATTCTTTTGCGAGAGGAGCCGGTCAGGCAGATTGTCAAGACTATTAAAGGTCAACAAATTGTGGACCTTGCCCTGTTTTACTATGACTGCTCTGGAATTGATCTGACTTGGTTCAGGAATGCCTTTGTGGAAGCAGATGCCAGTTTCAGTATGGTCAATAATGAACGTGAAGCTCGGGTGCTATCGGCTCTGGTGCTAAGTGAATTAATCAAAGGACATAATACAAATGCCATTCTGGCGGTCAGCACTGGAAGTGTCAGAGGACTGAGGACGCCACCTCAGTCCTCTTGGCTTGTATACCAAGCGGAAGAAGCCTTTTTAACATGTTCAGTGGAAAATCGCGCTTACAAACACGTTCCATCCAAGGTTTCACTAACAGTCAGTCAGGAACTTATTGATGAACTGAAATCCGCATCAGAAGCTCCTGACACCGTGACACTGGCTTCTCTGCTTATTAAAGTGAGAAATGAGTTTCATTCTTCAACTCTTACTATGTCAAAGCAGATTTCGACTGCACTAGGTGAATTCGATCATCAACTTTCCCTAATGCGAGAAGAGAGCCAGATGCTCTGGTGGCTCACTGGAGGGTTCAGTACAACCTTTTCCCGAAGTTTTGCAGCTTTTACACCGGCACAGGCCGCACTTATCGGGGCGCTAGATTTAGGTAAGCTCACGACCTATACGCATTTGGGACCGGTTGCTATACCTGCTATGTTGGACAAAATAATTGCGCTCGCAAAAAAAACTCGTACGAAAGGTGAAGTCTCACTAAATACACTTATTGACAGCTTTGTGCCTGAAGATCTTGAGCAGTTTAATGTTTTTCAGTCATTGCCTCCTTACATTGCGCCTGTCACAGCAGCGATTGATTGTGCCAAGACGATGGGTGCCGGTGCGTGGCATGCCCGATTTGCACAGAAAACGGGCTTGAATGCATCAATGTCATTGGATCCGAGTGTGATGGCAGAGCAGCTTTATCGTGAACATTTATTAGGGCAACTGATGTGATTGATGAAAAGAATGATGTGGATGCCCTTGTAGGTGCTGATGAGGATATCGATGTCTTTGACGTTTCTGACAGGGAAGGTCTGCCTGATGTATCACCCCGATGGGTCGAATTACCGCAATCTTCCGTCTTGACGGTTAAGGATGCGGATGATTTTTTGTGCTGGCGCGATGCTGCGGTTGTCGCAATAGTGGGTGAGCGAAACGGGGGTAAAACAACTCTGGTGACTGAAATGTACAGCTGTTTTCTGCGAGGTACCTTTGCTGACGCTGTGTTCTGCCACAGTCTAAGCCTGATGGGATTTGAAAAAAAATGTTTTCAGTCTCGGGCTGATTCGGGTGGTTTACGTCCTGAAACACCTAGGACCTCTGCGCAAGATGGACTCAGTTTTTTCCACCTTGCGCTGGCGAATGAATCGGATATGAAGCGGCGCGATTTGCTTATTTCAGAGCGGGCGGGGGAGATTTACAGAGATATACGCGATCGCCCGGAACGCGCCGCAGAGATGGATGAGTTACGCAAAGCGTCGTCGGTTGTCTTTATTGTTGACGGGGAAAGGGTTGCCAGCGAGCGTAAGCGAGCGGAGGCGTTTGCTTCCGTCCGTCATCTAGTTCGCGCGATGCTTTTTTCAGGTAACGTTTCTGCGCAGGCGCAGGTACAGTTGGTGACCACAAAATATGATTTACTGGAGGGAGAGCAATTTGCAGAAGCGCGGGAATCGCTGGTCGCATTTGAACGTGCCATAACTGATCTTATCGCCGGTAAACATGAGGTCGTTACTTTTCACACCGCCGCACGCGATCCTCGACCAGGAGTGGCACCTGCTAAGGGACTTGACCTTTTACTGCGTAGTTGGCTACGACCGTCGTCTCCGCTATCTTTTAACGACATTCCGCTGCCGGTATTAACGGATGAATTTGATCGGCTGCTGCTTAGCAGGGGGGGGCTGTGAACACGAATTTTACTATTATGGGACTTCCCGCTTCAGGAAAAACAACGTTTCTGGCTGCTCTGTGGCATCTGGTCGAGGCGAACGAGGCCGAATGTCGACTTAAGTTCCATGGCAGCAGCGGGGATTTTACCTATCTGAATATGATCGCGGAGGCGTGGCGTAGCTTTACTCCTGTACCACGAACATCTCAGATTGGTGACAAAGACGTTATTATTCAGTTAACTGATTCAGAAACCCAAGTGAGTGGTCAGGCATTCTTCCCAGATTTAGCGGGTGAGACGTTTGCTCGCCAGGTTGAAGAGCGGGTGTGTCAGCCTGAATTTATTGAGGCGCTGTCGCAAAATCGGGGCATTTTATTTTTCATTAATGCTGATGTTAAAGAAGATTCATTATCCATTAATGAATTTAATGCACGTATTCCAGTTCAAGTGTCTGATGTTAACTCTGCCAGCGACATTAAACCCGACGAACCCACTTCTGAGTTGCGCGAATGGGTACCGCGAGATTTACCTGCGCAGGTTAAAGTTGTTCAGTTGCTGAGTGATCTGATCCGGCCTCCCTTTGAACCCCTGAAACGTCGGATTGCGGTGATGATTTCTGCCTGGGACTTGGTCCGGGACATGGAACTGACGCCATGTGACTGGCTTGCCTCGCATATGCCACTGGTGGCGCAATTCCTGAGGGCGAATCAGACTTATTTCGAGTTTCAGATCTACGGGGTCTCCGCACAGGGGGTAAGTCTTGAAGACGAGCAGGCGATTAGCGAAGTTGCGCGACATGCTCCCAGCCACCGCATCCAGATTGTGGGTCAAGGGGGGGAGGGGCATGATCTAACAGAACCTCTTGTCTGGTTAATGTCGGTGAAAGAATGAACGTGGATCAGTGTCTCTTTGGCTATGAGGATGGGCATCGACTTCTGGCGTCCTCACTTCCGTTGGGAGAGGCGTTATCACTCCTGACTGAACTGAGCGATCTTGCTCCAGGTACACTTTTTGGCGATTCCGAGGGCTACTGGACGGGAGTTCCGGTTGCCTCACTGGGACGCTACGTATTAATGCGAACATGGCCCGCCCCTGAGATGTCACGCCCAGGGTGTGTCTGGACGCATGCTTTGCTGATTGAGCCTAGACTTCTGGAAGCCATTGATGATTTAACGATATTGCAATCCATAGTTATGCGGCCAGACAAGCATACAAATCGTGCGAGATACCAGACGAAAGTAGAGATAAACGTGTCTATGGCTGCTCCTATAGCCGACCGTAATGATGGCAGTGTGATCAGCACACTGCTTTCCGCGTTGTATGGCACTCTGACGTCGTCGGTTGAAATTCAGCAACCAGGAGAACTGGATGCGCCGTTGTTTGCGGTTTGGTCTCAGCAGTGGCCACGCTTGCGACGCAACTTTCGCTTTCAGACGGCAGCCTCCCGTGGTGTGAAGACAGGCACTGCGGTACGCTTTGATGCCCTCTCGCTCTTGGCCTCCCCTGACAGGTATTCTGCTATAGCGGACACTTGCTATCCGGAATGGTTAACCGTTGCGGCTAAAGATGCGCAATGCATAGGACATCAGGGGCTGCGTGCCTTTCTATGGCGTTATGGGGGCGATGTGCGGAAGCAGCGTGGCTCGTTCCGCCCGCTCACGGAAATTTACGTGCTGAACAATAACGAATCAGAAGATTATTCCGCCCGCGTATTCAGACTCATAAGTTGGGCATTTCCTGATGCGAATGATGCACTGAGGCTAAAGCAAGATTTGATAGATGGCCTGCTGATACCGGGTGCGCAGGCGGGGCTTATGCAAAGAATGCTGGAATATGCTGCCCAAGGCGAGCAGGTATTCCCTCGGCCGACTTCAGCCGGAGTGGAAAAACTTGCTGCTTTATGGCCTGCACAGGCGGAGACGATTATCGGACTGCTTTCTGTCACAGTCAGTGCGCAGGATAGTGTTGGTGTACTAATCCAGTCAACGTTGCTTGAAGTTGCCAAAACGGAGGCCTTCTGGCTTCTGAGCCATTCATTACCAGCCTTACAGGAAGTAATGGTGAAAAGCAGCCCCGCGTTTCTGCTGTCGTCTGAGAGATTGCTGGACGATGAGCGGCTCGCGACATTAATAGGCTTCATCCCAGAAGATACCACTGGGTTAGACGAATTTATCTCTGCACTTTTGTGCAGAGATAATCCAGATTTAACTGACGCCGTTTACGAGCATTTTTCAGTCAGAGCGGCGACGGCCGTGGTCACTCGACTTTCCGATAATAAGGGGGACATGTCTCCTCTGTGGATGATGTCGCTAATACAGCATCCCAGTTTGTTACTCCAGGATGCAGTGCTGGGGCATGTGCCCCGTACACGCTTATTGTATGATATTGCAGAACAATTAGGCTGGTTTTCTCCTGCGGTTTTCAGCGCGGGCATAAAACCTTGGTTACATGGGCTTGTGCATGCTGAAAATGATATCCAGGGTGAGGAGATGGAGACGCTGGGTTGTTTTCTGCTGATTCTGGCGTGTCATTCTGGTGGAGAGGAAGGGCTTCAGAGTGTTGAGCTTTTTTTCAGTCATCTTCACCGAAAGCTGATGGATTCGACCCTGTCATCGCGTGCTGCGGCCTTACTTTACCCGTTTCTGCCGGGTATCGGGTGGTCTCGTGACTGGGATATGGCACTGCGTTTACGCATTATCATCGCGGAAGCCTTCATAAAAAATCGCTGGCCACCGGCGCGTTATTTCACTCTGGCGAAGGGGAAGAAAGAACGCGCGTTGCTTGTCAAAACTACTGAGGGAATGCCTGGCGGATACTTCTACATGGATACTGATTTGTATTAGGAAAAATACCACACAGACCGCTTGCGTTCGAATAAAAGCACTAATTTGTATTAGCTCAGACCTGAGCTGGCAATCTTACAGTCAGCTCTTGCCATGAGCGGACATTATTTATCCCGAAGCCAGGGAGTTATCGTCAGTCCTGTGAGCAACCCTTAAGGGCTCAACAACGGGTGACTGTTTTCCCCCACGGATCTTTGCGGTTAGCCACCAACAGTTGCAGTGAAACTCGTATTTTTTAAGGCGCCCTTGGACTAATGCCGATCGTTTAAGGATCGGTTGAACGATCCAGTGGCTAGTGTAAAAAGGGTTCATGTCTCTACATGGACCCTTTTAAAATGGAACTTTCTCAGGCTCTCGGCATTATTAATCTTACCGCCCCAGATGACGTTCAAACTCTTGCCGACCTGCTTTCCCCTGACCTCATCCAGCAAGCTTTTTCTCTCACTGATACCGTAACACTGCGCAAGCGCAAGCTTCCTCTTGAGTCCATGGTCTGGTTGGTTATTGGCATGGCGATTTTCAACAATAAGCCGCTTTCCCACATCGTTAATCTGATGGATATCGCTGACCGCACTGGAAGCCCCTTTACAGCACCCAGTTCTGTTGTTGCACGCCGAAAAACGCTGGGTGAGGATGCCGTTCGGGTGCTCTTCGAGCTCACACAGCAACATTGGAATAAAGAGGCCAGACATCCGCTTTGGCACGGACTGACCCTGAATGCGGTTGATGGTGTCGTTTGGCGCACGCCGGATACGCCAGATAACGCGAATACTTTCGGTAAAGCGAGTAATCAGCATGGTGAACGCGGATATCCGCAAGTGCGCATGGTCTGCCTGATGGAACTAAGTAGTCACCTGCTGCGTGCCAGCGTCATAGATAGCTACGATGTCAACGAGATGCGCCTGGCTGCCAGATTGGCAGCGCAAGCCCCAGATAACAGTGTCACGCTGTTCGACAGAGGGTTTTGGTCAATAGGGCTGCTGAATAACTGGCACAACGCGGGAGAAAACCGGCACTGGCTGCTTCCACTTAGGAAGGGAACCCAATATGAGGTAATCCGCAGATTAGGTAAGCAGGACGAGTTGATCATGCTGAAAACGACGGTACAAGCCCGCAAACAATGGGCCGGACTGCCAGATGAATTAATAGTGCGGTTAATCAGACGTAAAGTAAACGGCGTAGAGCGGCAGGTAGTGACTTCCATGACTGATGCGATGCGTTACCCGGCAGCAAGCGTGGCAGAACTGTATAAACACCGATGGGAAATCGAACTGGGTTACCGTGAAACTAAACAGTTTTTAATGGGTAATAGGTGGACGCTACGAAGCAAACTGCCGGAAATGGTGAAACAGGAGCTATGGGGAATACTGCTGACATATAATCTGGTTCGCTATCAAATGGTAAAAATGGCGTTCAGTCTTAAGGGTGAATACCTGCCCTATCAGTTGAGCTTCAGCGGAGCTATATCAGAAATATTAAGACTCTTGATCAGCCTACCATGGGCATCACCGGGAGCAATCCCGGGCCAACTGAAACAGTTTTACAGCAATGCTGCAATGCTGATATTGCCCCCGAGACGAGAACGGGAATATCCTCGGGAGGTCAGAGAAAAACGGTCAAAATATCCGTTAAAAAACAATGCCAGCCACCTTAAGTGACTGGCATTAGCCCTTGGACGCCTTATTTATTACTATTTTGCCAGTGACAAACATAGCCCTTGAACTGACCTGGAGTTTTAGTGCACACAGACTGTGTCATGCATAAAATCACCTGTTACTTCATTCAGTGCTGCTATTTACCACCGCAGGATCTTTCTGATCCAACTCATTTTGGCATTGAGTGACAAGCGAGGGTTGAATTGCCATGCTAACGCATAGCTGTCCTCAAAGCCTTCCTCATCTAAAGAAGTCGTCTGAAAATACCTCTTATGATTATCCAGCAGATAGTCGTGCAGGCGGACAAAAAAATCCTCAAAATCGACATCGTAATAACATTCTGACAGGTATTGTGACTCAAAGTGACACGCTCGTTTTGTCAGGCCGCTATCGTAGCGGAACACGTCGTCAAGATAGTTTAGAGCACTGTGTTCAATACGTTTGAGTTGTTCTTTCGTTGTGCTTTGCTGGCACTGAAAGGCACAAAATAGGTAATAATTGGGATTAGCGGAGCTGTATGAGCGGGATTTTAGATCATTCATCGTAATCCCTACTTTTGCAAAATTGAGGTTTCTGCAGTCAGCGCCCACGTAAAACCATATATTGGGAGATTCAAAATTTAACCTGTCACGTTCCATGACTGCTGCCATTTTAAAGTCGTTAGGAATTTCCAGGTCGTATGACTGGTATGGCTTTCTCACGGTTCCCTCTTTGAATCTGGGTGGACGAAAAAGAACTACCTGATATAACAAAATTTAAATCAGCGCAGGAATGCACCAACGATCATTGGATCGTAACTGGCGTTGCGATCCAGCCAGTTGTAACCCTGGCGGTCGCAGTGCTCCCGGAT
Organism: Pectobacterium aroidearum; assembly: GCF_041228105.1. Lineage (NCBI taxonomy): Bacteria > Pseudomonadati > Pseudomonadota > Gammaproteobacteria > Enterobacterales > Pectobacteriaceae > Pectobacterium > Pectobacterium aroidearum. Next base: position 4,459,502 of record NZ_CP166097.1, on the reverse strand, counting down.
TTGCTCGAAAGTCTCACCAAGCAGCGCGTCGCTAGCAGGCTGTGGCTCCTGGCCACTGGTTATGTCGAATCGGCGGGACACGAACTGGCCCTGGAAGTCTCTGGGGTTATCGTAGATCGTGTCGATGTGTCAGTTACCATTCTTCTTCAAACTCGCCTTCGCGCAACTCGCGCTTGCCATCAATAATTTCCCACGCATGAGCCATGCCCATACTCATCAGCTTAATGGTACGTTCGCGGCTGTTGGAATAGGCACCCACAAATATAACGTATTCCAGTTTAGGTTTACCGAACTCAGGCGAGCAACCGAAATCATGGAAAGCAGCCTGCCATTGAGTACCTCCTTTCTCATCTGGTATATGGAAGAGTTGCATAGGGCGTTCGCCAGGTTCAAATTCAATAAAGCTCGCAGAATCACTCTGGGCTGTGAGTACCCGAACATGGCCATCAAAAAAATAATTCCGGGCACTTCTCATTCCTTCCACATAGAACAACCGGCCATCAGATAGCTGTTTCAAGACCAGATACACTTCACGTCGCTGAATACTCATTATTATTCCTGTAGTTATGGGCAGCGTTAGATATTAAGTATGCCCCTGCGAGTGCCAGAGAGATAGAGAAAGAGTGATCGCCTTCAGAGGAAATTTTCAGTTATTTGAGCGATGCCCCGATTTCAATCAGTTTGGCCACAACCTTGTTCAGTTCCTCGTTGCCAGTTGCGCCGCCATGTAGAAGAGGATGTGTAGCGACATCGTGCGCGGACTTTCGCCGCCGGTGTATTTACGCCACTGGCTATTGCTGACCACGCCAGTGAGATCCACAATCTGGGTGCCGATATAGGCAAGGCTGTCTTTCAGCTCGTTTAAGTCTTCCTGTAAGTATCCCAGAAAGTCGCGCCAGTAACATTTGAAGCCCCCTTAAACTCACAGGACAAGCTGTCATTCATGCCCTGTTCCCCATTGCTGTTGGTCTATCACTGCGCTGAGTTATCTCCCTATTTTCCCCATTGAGGTTCCGTTAATTGCTTGGTGCAGCCTGGCGTGTTTGCCAGAATTATAGCCAGCCGAATATGCATCGTCATCACCACGACAACTTTTCGCTTCCCGGCTTTCAAGTTTACTAAACCCTTCGGAGATCTGTTTGTAATACAGCAACATTAACTGCAGCTCTTCTGGCTCAGCAGAAAATTGGCTAATCGCATTCCAGGTACTACTCACCCAACCAGCACAAAATTGATCAGCACGATTGGTCTTTGTGCTGCGTTTGATTCGTTTATTTTGTGAAGTAACGTATTCCCCTCTGGCTTTAACTAACTGGATACTCAATACATCGAACCCGTACGCAGCAATCTGCGGTCGCTCATTCGGACCATAGAACGCAACAGAGCGTCGGTGGTTCCTTGCCCAAGTGTAATAACAGCGCACACCGAATGCATAGCACAGCATGTTGGCTAGGCTGACCACATATTCAGGGAGTTTGTTAGCATCAGACGGACAATTTTCGCTCTGAAACTCTTTAATAGACTTCAGATCTATATCCAGTTCACTAAGGCCAAATTTACGCATTAAATTTTGAGCCTGGTTGATGGCATTTGCAGCCTCATGCTCATTTGTACTGCGTTTTGCTAAATGGAGTAGTTTTTGGATTTTCTCAATGTATTTCTCTTTTTCGTCACTCACGGGCTTTCTCCTTTCTACTGATATTCACAGGAGGGGCTATTGGTGAATAGCCCCTGTCCATCGTCAGAATGTGAACGTCAATTGAGCAACAGCACCATACGTTCTGTCTGTTCCTGCCATGCCGGTGATATCCAGATGTACGACATCGAACGGGGACAAGCCAATGCCAGCAGTGAAGTAGGAGTTATCGCAGTCATGAATATCTGTACGATACCCTGCACGCAGTTGTGCCCATTTCCAGGCATTCAACTCACCGCCCACGCTGACAAACTGGCTGTCTTTATCAGAGTTAAAACGGCTTGCTGGAGTCAGATCGACATCGAGAGCAGTAGTAAAGAAACCGTTGCTGTATGCCGTTCCCAGCGTTGCCTGAGGCTTGATTTTGAACGTGTCTTTGACGCCGTTGACTTCTTTCGTCTCGATGCTGCGTGCAACAAGGTTCTGGCCGACAAGCCCAACAATCCAGTTATCACTCAGATTGGTTGAAAAACCGACATCTACGTTGGCGCCCGTTTTATCGTTACGATAGTTGCCACTACGAAAATCCGAGCTGTCATAGTTATTGATCGCAACGTTGTAATTGAATGTATAGACGCGTTGTACCTTCGGTGTAATACCGGCAGAGAACTCGAATCCGCCAACGTTGAATTCGTGCGCCATCGCAACGCCCACGTCTGCAACGACAGCGGCACGGCCATTGGCGGATGACGTTAACGAACTCAGATCTGAGCCGTTTGCAGTACCGTTTGAAACCCCATCAAGCCACTGGAGATCGCTATCTGTCACGTTGGTTTTTACTGTTGCCGTTCCCCACGCCTTAGCAACGACCGCAAAGGGCAGAACGCGATTGGGAACTGCAGCAACAGTTGACGCACCGGCATGTGCCTTAGCATGGCTTCCAGAAAAATCTTGTAAGGATCCACGCAGCTTTGACGCAGCTAAACTGGCATCTCCGCTAGCACTAACGATACGCTCAAACGATTTCCAATCATTGTTGATGCGATCGACACCATCCTCCAGATTATCCGGGTCTGAAACCTGAGCGCCGACTGCCGGCAAAATCAAACTAAAATCATCTGACTTGTTGAATTTCGTCAGCAGCGCGGGGTTAACCAACGCAGCAGCGCCGTAGTGTGATGATGCAACCCCTGTTCCGCCCATCGCATCATTGCGCGCTTCCGTCCATGTTCCGGCTGCATTAGCTGAAGCAGCGGTCACGATGCCCGCAATAATAAAACCGCGTGTAATTAATGAGTGTTTCATTCTTTATTCCTATATGGAGGTTAAATATTTATGATTATGTTTTTTGGATATTCCCTGGTACTGGCACAACATTCACTTCTGAATTTTTTGACAAAAAGATCCCCTGATGCTGGCGCACCATAAAATACAAAGATGATTAATTAATTTTATTTAATACTATTTTACAGTGGTGAGCTGTTTATCTTTTTTCTTCAGAGAGAAACTCTGATACATCCCAAGGAGGACTTTCTTCTATAGTCTTCAGCAGCATAATAGGAAGTAATTCCCCCATAGATAGAAAGAACGCATGTTGCTTAGGGAGTGAAACTGCTTTCCATGTCAGTGTTTTACATTCACTGGCGCATTCACAGTAATTAATCAATTTGGCGATATTTTCCTTGCTTACGTCATTCAAGTAATAGGAATATGAAGCAAACACAGAGTCAAATTTAACGCCATTAATATTTCGCCGTTCTTTTATTATAATTCCGTACTTACGTGAATGTGCCCCCTCTTCTGAATTCCAGAATATAACCTCATTAGCGCGATGTTTATCCCTGTATTCTTCACTGTTTTCCGCTTCCAGGCATAACCCGTTCGTCAGTGGAACGGCTGGTGTACAACCCGTGACGAAATGGCGACATATCGCTTCCGGCTCCACTTGCTCATACCAACTATAACTGGCGCTGGGGGCGATGAACCGTGATTCACCCGTTAACCATTCTGGCGATACCCGGAACCATTGCGCTACAGTGGCTAGCAAATCGCTGGTTAGATAGTCCATTGTTCTTTCACGGTTTTCCAGAATGCTAAGCTTCACATTCCAGGGGGCTAGCAAGGCAGCAATATCGGTTACCCCTAACCCATGAGCATCCATCAGTAATTGAAATCGTTCATAGACGCTTGCAGCACGGTTTTCCAGAGGAAAAAAAGTGGAGCGAAACAACCCGTCGAGCATAATATTGGTCACCTCAGATGCGGTAATCCCCATACGCTCAGAAAGCACGTCCAGTACTGCTTTAACTTTAGGCCGGTAACGGATGGATGTTGGCTGAAGAGGGAGTCCTTTACTGTTCTCAGCTTCTTCACGTAACATGTCCGCATCCACGTTGATTAACATACCTGCCATAATTGACGTGAATGTACTATTTGCGATTTTCATTTTACCTTTTACCTTTCCTGTCTATTCAGGCTGTGTTCTGGCCTCTGAATCCAGACTAGTCCTTCACCTGACGTATGTATAACGAGTAATTTCGATCATTCAGATCGACTACGTTTATGTATTGATTTTGAATACGACAGAACCCTGCGTGAAGCGTTAATTGTTTTCTGTCTGCTGAAAATTCTTTTCCTTCTGATAACAACAATGGCTCCTGTGGTTGCCGGATAAAACCAGCGCCATTCTTTCAGAAAAACCTCTATTTGCAGCCCGATGGCTTCAGTCGTCCCGACAGTTCTCCGAACGATATGGAAGTGATAATCCGGTCCAGGGAAACGTTGACGCAGTCGGGAAATCCTCCATGAATTCAGTAAATGGGAAGACATCACTACGGTTGCGTTCTCTTTTTCCAGCATCGTTGATGTGAGTGTCATCAATCCCGACCAGTAGAAACAGAGGCGATCCATTGTTAATCCGCCCGTTTTTGACCAGGGATTTAAATGGATGTGATAGTGGTTTCGCCTTTGATTGCATTGAAATGCCTGTGTTTTAAAACGACCGATGACGGCGGAGACAGGACGAAGAAGCAAGGGGGATAAGAACAAAGAGAGCGATAAAACGCCAGTGACCAGTGAATGTTGTGTCCCGGTCTGGCTCGTCATGACAATGGCCACCAATACGCATGCTATACCCCAGAATCCGAGTACTCCTGAAATGATAAATTTGCTTTTCATGATCCCCCCTTATGAAAGTCCCGTATTCAGACATGCCAGGTGTACGGTTGCATTACGAAATTCTTCACGAGAAGGAAAAAGAAAACTTCAAGGCCTTAATGGATGTGGCTCGCTATACACTTTTCACTTGTGTAGTGGGGGATAAAACATAGCGTAATGCCCCTTTCCCCCGATTAAACACAAGGACCTGCATGTTAAAGTGGTTCAGAAATAAAGTGGGCGCTACCACGGAGAGCATGCCGATACCCCTTCAACAGGTAGACGGATGGTTTACTCCGCAAAACGCGGATGCACTGCTGTCTACTAAGGAAAGAAAGCGCGCGCTCCAGCAATTGTGGGATAACAGCCCGTTTTCTCAGGACGTGTGGGACATTTACTGGCTGCAAACAGTGAGATCTCTGGCCGTTACTGTTCAGCAACTCCCCCTCGATAATGAAGACGAATACTGTCGTCCAGGTGGTTTCCTGGATATGGCTCTGGATGTGGCTGTATGCGCTGTCAGGCTTTCCAGAGGATATATGCTGCCTCCAGGCGCACAGCCAGAAGAGCAGGCTGCTCAGAGCTCTGCCTGGACGTCTGCGATTTTTTGGGCTGCATTGTTACACAACATAGAGCGTTTATCAGGGTTGAAGGTTGTTGTGCAAAACGGTGTGTGGATCCCCGGTTTGTCAGTTCCTGATGCGCCATGGCGTGTCAGATTTGAAGTGAGCCCTGGTGATGTTCATGCCAGAACTGCGGCAGTGGCGTTACGACTGATACCCTCTCCAGGCATCACATGGATCGCTCGCTGGCCTCATATTCTGGATTTACTGCTTGTTTATCTTTCCGGTAAAAAATCTGAAGCTGGCATACTGAATGCGATTGTACTTAACGCCAGAGAAAAGTGCGGTATCAAAACGAATGATATTGCGCTCCCTGCACCGGTCGAACTGGCGATTCCTGCTGCCACTATAGAACAGAATCCTCCTGTAGTATCCGTTGAGCAAGGGACAGCCACGGTAATTTCATCACTCATTGATTCTGTTGATAATAATTACAATGATAATCAATTAAAGGAAGCGCAGCCTGTTGTCTCTGCGTTGGTATCTGCAATTGATCAGGATGATTTATCCGACAGCTCATCAGGGATTGATGAATCACAAACTCATCTCCCTGTTACTGCTGATTTACTGAATGTTCTTGACCAGCAATTAACTGCAACGGTACCGGCTACTCCGGCTCCCGAGGTCAGTATCACTTCATCGAATGAAATGAATGAAGTAGAAAAAAAACCAGTCCCTCAGGAAGAACTATTTTGGGTGTGGTTGATTAATGCTGTCAGGGATGGTTCGTTGACGATAAATAATTCGGATAGCCTGGTTCATATTATGAGCCAGTATGTTTTCCTGCAAACGCCAGACTGTTTTTATCGTTTTTTTTCTATCTGTAATGATTCTTCTATTGATAAGGATACGCTTCAAAAGAATTTTGAAAGTCTTAATCGACACTATTCACGGAGCGGAAAGGGAATTTATATTTATCGAAAATATGAAAATGAAAATAAAGAGGGGCGTTATACAAAAATGTCGGGGTATATGATTGCATCTGAATTGATATTTGATAAGGGGGCATGTCCGTCAGATAGTATCTGGTTATCGCCTAATAAGTGATTTTTTAATTTTAAATTAGTTTTTATAAGGAAATAAGGTAATGACTGTAACCTATGAAGATATCATTCAGGATTACTTTTTTAGTAAGCCTTTACGACCTGCAACCGAAATAAGCTACAAGAAAGTCCTGAATCTTTTTTTACGATTCACGGGAGAGAAGGTTTTGCCGGCTGATGTAGATCGTCATACGGTGCTCAGTTGGCGGAGACATCTGTTGAATGAACGCCAGCTCTCTACTATCACATGGAATAATCGGGTAGCTCATATGCGTGCCATTTTTAATCACGCAATGAAATATGATTTTGTACAAATGAAAGAGAATCCCTTTAACAGTGTGGTAGCCAGACCTGACGTTAAGCGTAAAAAAACGCTATCAGAAGAACAGATCCGAAAAATCTATTTGGTGATGGAAGCCAGAGAAGAAAAAGAGTTTGAGGATTGTGATTTCCGAAGTGCACTACGCCCAGCCTGGTTCTGGCTGACAGTCATCGATACGCTGCGCTATACGGGCATGAGGCAAAATCAGCTGCTACACATTCGCCTGGAAGACATTAATCTGGATGAGGGCTGGATAAATCTGCGGCCAGAGGCTTCCAAAAATCATAAAGAGCATATCGTCCCAATCACGACGTTACTCAGACCACGTCTGGAGCGACTTTATCATGCAGCGCTTAATCAGGATGCGAACATGGGGGATCAGCTTTTCAACGTTCATCTGTTTAAAGGACGGAAAAGCAATGTATCTAAAAACATGGATCCTCCACCAATGCGGGCTTTTTTTCGTCGACTGTCAGTGGAATGCCGTTGCACGATAAGCCCACACCGATTCAGGCATACGATCGCCACCGAGATGATGAAATCACCGGATCGCAATCTTAAAATTGTTCAGACGCTACTGGGGCACTCGAATGTCAGCGTGACGCTGGAGTATGTGGAAGGGAACATGGATATTGTCAGGAATGCACTGGAGCAGGAATTTAGCAGGAAAAGTGTGCGCGTTGCCGGCATAGTATGATGAAAATATCGTAATTTTCTTTACACAAGATTGACATAACCAACGTGGCACTGTAAAAATCCGTTTCGGAAAGACGAGAGAAACCAGAGGCATCTACTAAATGCCTCTGGTTCTTAAGTCCCGTATGTTCAATCCACGATGTAAATGCTCTAACCATCTACATGAAGACGACTTGGGTGCTTTTTTCATGCCCGTTAAGGATCTCATCTCTTAACGAACAGGCTCTGAAGAAGTGGTGCCCGGACTCGGAATCGAACCAAGGACACGAGGATTTTCAATCCTCTGCTCTACCGACTGAGCTATCCGGGCAACGGGGCGCATTAAACCGTATTGGCCGCGTGGCGTCAACGGGTTTATCAATGAAAGCATGGAAAACCCTACTGACTGCCGACTTTTCAGCCAAAATGCGGGCTTTACCGCATTTTGTGCCTGAAATCAGGTGAGTGCGCCGTTTTTGCGGCACAGCGCAAAGCGTAAGACATCTTCTGCCAGCCGCTGGGCGGTGGCGATGCTGGCGGCCTGATGTTTGACCAGCAGGTTGCTCAGGCAACCTTCCAGAATCAATTCCATCTGCTGCGCCACCATTTCGGGATCGTCGGTTTCCAGCTCTTCCAGTAAATCGCGGGTGTACTGATAAGAGGCTAGCTTTTGCTGTTCCGCGATCTGGTGGATGGGGTGATTGATATCAGGGAAAAAGCTGCACGCGGCAATAAACAAGCAGCCCGGATAGCGCTGTTTGTTCACCGACTCATGCAGCACCTGATAACGTGCCAGCAGCTTCTGCTCAATGGTTTTCTCGTCGTCTAGTAACAGCTGACGCCGCCAGGTATCGACCTGCTGACTATGGTGGCGCAGGCCGTCGTACAGCAGCGCCTCCCGATCCGGCCAGAATGGTGTCAGTTCTTCTACCGGAACCCCCAGTCTCTCCGCCAGCATATCCAGCGTCGTCATCGCGAATCCGTGCTGCTCCAGCAGAGTAAGCGCATGTTCAAGAACGTCTTCCCGTTGCATTAGGTCTCCTCCAGAAGCACAACAAGCGAATTGAAAGTGTCGTTTATGGGCTGAACTTCTGCAAATGTGCCTGAAATTGTTCAGCGTTCATAAAACCGGTGACGCGTGAGCCGGGGATCTCTTTCCCCTGAGCGTCAAAAAATACGATGGTTGGCAGCCCTAAAACCTGTAGCTTTTTCAGCAGCGCGTTTTGTTCTTCGCGGTTCGCGGTGACGTCCGCCTGTAGCAGCGTGATGCGCGACAGATGGTTCTGCACCGCCGGGTCGCTGAACGTGTATTTCTCAAACTCTTTGCAGGCCACACACCAGTCAGCGTAAAGATCGAGCATAACAGGCTGAGCGCTCTTTGCCAGCGCGCTGTTGAGATCGGCAATATTGGCGACAGGGGCAAAGTTCAGTGCTGAGGTGTGGGCTTGTGCCACGCCAGCCGGAGGAAATACCCAGTCTTGCAGCGGCTTGGCGCTGATCACCACGCCTGCCAGCAGCAGTAACTGCACGCCACGCATCCAGCCTTTGCCGCTGCGCAGCGTCAGCATAAGCGCCCAGCCGAAGAAGGCGATACCCAGCGCGCTCCACAGCCGCATTCCCCAGGCTTCGCCAAGAATACGTTCCAACAGGAAGACGGGCAGCGCCAGAATAATAAAGCCAAATGCTTCCTTAACGTACTGCATCCACGGGCCGCTACGCGGCAGCAGTTTGTTGCCGAACAGCGTGACCAGAATGAGCGGCAAGCCCATGCCCAGCGCGTAGAGGTAAAGTGTGCCGCCGCCTGTCAGCATGTTGCCGCTCTGGGCGATGTAAAGCAGGATGGCGCTGAGCGGGGCGGTAGTGCAGGGCGAACAAATCAGCCCGGCCAACGCGCCCATGCAGAATACACCCGTAACGGAGCCGCCTTGCTGACGGTTACTCCACTCTGTCAGTCGGGTTTGTACCGATGACGGGAGCTGGAGCGTATACAGGCCAAACATAGAGAGCGCCAACGCGACAAACATCACTGACAGGCCAATCAAAATATAAGGATGCTGGAGCGCGGCCTGAAAGCGCAATCCGGCCGCGGCGACAACCAGCCCGAGCAGCGTGTAGGTCAGCGCCATCCCCTGAACATAGGTCATCGACAGCAGTAGCGTGCGGCGTGGCGTCAACTGCTCTTTTCTGCCCAGCACCAGACTGGCAATCAGCGGGTACATCGGCAGAACGCAGGGAGTAAAAGCGACGCCGATACCAATCAGCAACGCCCACCACGGCGAGAACGGCATCGGCGTGGTCTGTGGCGTCTGGGCTGATGCGGTATTCGATGTGTCTGTGCCTGCGTTAGCCAGCACCTGACTGAGAGGAACAACTCGCGTTTCCGGTGGATAGCAGAAACCGGCATCGGCGCAGCCTTGATAGGTTACTTTGACGGTCGCACCGCTCTCGGCCTGTTCAATGGGAACCGCTAGCGCCAGCCGATCCCGCAGAATAAAGACCTGACCAAAGAACTCGTCGTTATGGCTTTCGCCCTGTGGCAGCTCCACCTTGCCAAGCGTGGCACCGTTCCCTTCGATCTTGATCTGTGCGCGGTACAGGTAGTAATCAGGGTGGATATCCCAGCGCAGGTTGAGCTGATTGTTTTTCTGCTGAAACTCAAAGGCGAACGCCCCATCAACCGGCAGAAAGCGCGATGTCGTGCTGTTGCCAAACAGTTTTTGGCCGAAAGAAGAAGCAGCCACATTCGGTGTGCCGAAAGCCGTCCATAACAGGAAAATCAGCGTAAAGATGCGTTGAGCCATGTCAGATAATCGCTATCGCCCCCGGATACCGGCAGAACTAACAGTTCCGGCGTATCGTAAGGGTGTTGTTGTTTCAGATGAGTCAGCAGGGCTTGCTGATGTGAGGTATCGCTTTTTATCAGCATTTGTACTTCTGATTGCTGTTCGAGCTTACCTTCCCAGTAATAGAGCGAACGAGCGCCGGGCAGCAGGGTGACGCAGGCGGCAAGCCGCGTTTCCAGCAGCGAATGGGCAAGCTGTTGCGCACAGACCTCGTCAGGTGCGGTACATAATATGACGACGGCATCGCAAAGCGGGCGGTCAGACATCATATCCTCCGTGTCAGATGAACAAATCCCAGACAACCAGAGCCACACTATACCTTGCTTTATTTGTGTGAGGAAATGATGCGGATCGACGTGTCAGGTCGATCCGCGAGGGTCTGTCAGAAAGGCAATCTTTAGATCAGGATGCTGCCGAGGATAAAGCCAAATATCACCGACAACGTAATCGCGATCACGCCGGGAATCAGGAAGGAGTGGTTAAACACAAATTTGCCGATGCGCGTTGAGCCAGTGTCGTCCATCTCCACCGCTGCCAGCAGAGTGGGGTAGGTCGGCAGAACGAACAGTGCGGAAACGGCAGCAAAAGACGCTACGGCCGTGACCGGAGAGACGCCCAGCAGCAGCGCCGCAGGCATCAGCGCTTTCGCCGTTGCCGCCTGCGAGTAAAGCAGCGTCGCGGCGAAGAACAGCACGACGGCCAGCATCCACGGGTAGCTTTGCAGCAGCGCGCCTGCGGTGTCCTGAATATCAGAAATGTGTGCTTTAACAAAGGTATCGCCCAGCCAGGCCACGCCCATCACGCAGATACAGGCGCTCATGCCGGACTTAAACGTGCTGGCAGAGAGGATGCGTGCGGTGTCGATTTTGCAGGTGATGCAAATCAGCGTGGCGATGGTCAGCATGAAGACCACAATGGCTTCGTTACGAGGTAGTACCGGGTTCTGAATCAACCCAACGGTGCCGCTGATTGCCGTGGCATACAGAACGACCGCGACGATACCAATCAAAAACAGCACCACGGAAAGTTTGGCGCCCGGTTTGATCTCATGTTGGCTATTACCACGCAGCGTAGTTTCACCTTTTTTCAGACGTTCCTGATAAATCGGATCGTCTTTCAGCTCTTTACCCAGGAAATTGGTCACTATCGCCGTCAACAGGATGGCTGCCAGCGTGGTAGGAATACAGATCCCCAGCAGCAATAGATAGCTAACCCCATGTGGTTCAAGAATACCGGCGACAAACACCACCGCCGCTGAGATTGGCGACGCGGTAATCGCGATTTGCGAGGCGACAACGGCAATCGAAAGCGGACGAGAAGGGCGAATCCCCTGCTCTTTGGCGACTTCGGCGATAACGGGCAGGGTGGAAAACGCGGTGTGTCCGGTTCCGGCCAGAATCGTCATGAAGTAGGTGACCAGCGGCGCGAGAAAGGTGACGTATTTCGGGTGTTTACGTAGCAGTTTCTCCGCCAGACTGACCAGATAATCCATTCCGCCCGCCACCTGCATGGCGGCGATGGCGGCGATAACGGCCATAATAATTTCAATGACATCAAAAGGGATTGCGCCGGGCTTTATCTGGAACCCTAGCGTAAGTACAAGCACCCCTAGGCCACCAGCGAAACCAATGCCGATGCCTCCTAGTCGTGCCCCCAAATAGATGGCGAGCAGAACGATGAATAACTCAAGACCAAGCATGACTATGCTCCTTAATTAATAAAAAAATTCAATCTACTCGTCATACTTCAAGCTGCTTGTGCGTTGGCTGCCCTTACTCACCCCAGTCACTTACTTGTGTAAGCTCCTGGGGATTCATGCGGTTGCCGCCTTCATGCAACTCGAATTATTTAGAGTACATAACTTATTCTTATGGCTGTATGCAGCAAAAAATAAAGGCACGCTGTTCTTCGTGAACGGACGTGCCTGTTGGAATTAAATGTTGGTGTTAAGGAAGCTCGTTTTCATCGGTGTAGCGTTTAGCTTTGTACGCCGGGTGCATCAGGTTCTGTATGGAGAAAATGTCATCCAGCTCGGCTTCGGTTAGCAGGCCGCGTTCCAGTACGACTTCGCGTACGCTTTTTCCCGTTTCCGCACAGATCCTGCCGACGATGTCGCCGTTATGGTGGCCGATGAACGGATTCAGGTACGTCACAATCCCGATGGAGTTGAAGACATAGGCTTCGCAGACGCTCTTATTCGCCGTGATGCCGTTGACGCATTTCTCCAGCAGGTTGTAACAGGCATTAGTCAGGATGTGGGTCGATTCAAACATGGCCTGACCGATAACCGGCTCCATCACGTTTAACTGCAATTGCCCGGCCTCTGATGCCATCGTGACGCAGGTGTCGTTACCGATGACCTTGAAGCACACCTGATTGACGACTTCCGGCACGACCGGGTTAACCTTGGCGGGCATGATCGAGGAACCCGCTTGTAGCTCCGGCAGGTTGATTTCATTCAGGCCAGCGCGTGGACCGGAAGAGAGCAGGCGCAGGTCATTACAGATTTTCGACAGCTTCACTGCCAGACGCTTCAGCGAGCTGTGTACCATGACATAGGCGCCGCAGTCTGACGTCGCTTCGATCAAATCTTCTGCTGGCACACACGCCAGGCCGCTGACTTCCGCCAGACGCTGCACCGCCAGTTGCTGATAGCCGTCTGGCGTATTCAGACGCGTACCGATTGCGGTAGCCCCCAGATTGACTTCAAGCAGCAGCTCCGCCGTGCGCAGTAGGTTTTTGATTTCTTCCTGCAACAGCACGTTAAACGCATGAAACTCCTGGCCGAGCGTCATCGGCACTGCGTCCTGCAACTGGGTCCGCCCCATCTTCAGAACGTCTTCAAACTCTTTGGCTTTGCGCTCGAAGCCATCGCTCAGTTTCGCGATCGCTTCCGTCAGCTTCAGTACGGAGGCATAGACCGCGATACGAAATCCGGTGGGGTAGGCATCATTCGTGGACTGGCATTTATTCAGATGATCGTTGGGGTTCAGATACTGGTATTCGCCTTTCTGGTGGCCCATCAGCTCCAGACCAATATTGGCTAATACTTCGTTGGTATTCATATTAACTGACGTGCCAGCGCCCCCCTGATAAACATCGACCGGAAACTGATCCATGCATTTTCCGTTATTCAGCACTTCATCACAGGCACGGATGATGACGTCGGCGATTTTTTTCGGGATAGTTTGCAGCTCTCTGTTCGCCAATGCCGCGGCTTTTTTCACCATGACCATGCCGCGTACGAACTCGGGTATGTCGCTGATTTTATTGTTGCTGATGTAGAAGTTTTCGATGGCACGCAGCGTGTGAACGCCATAATACGCGTCTGCGGGAACTTCTCGGGTGCCTAACAGGTCTTCTTCAATACGGATGTTTTCTGACATGAAAATTCCTATCCTGTTGTGCGACTAGTGATGTGACTAGACGTTGTGGGCTGGTTGTTCGGATGGCTTACTTCGGAAAACGCCTGACTTTAGAAAACAATGCGACTACGGATAAACCGTCTTCTCTCAGCAATAGCCTTGGGATGTTTGACCAACCATATATCCATTGCCGTGAGGATATGTCGTTACGACAGTGAAAAACAGGTGTTTAGATCACTATACTGGCGTTCTCTACCGTTACGGTAAATGAACTGTGATTGTAGTCACGAGTCATTATTTTAGAACAATAATCGAGGGGTGACGGCTTGAAAATGTGCAAAGACGCCTCCATTTACGTAATCACGATGTGCCGAATCGCAGAGCAGGCGTGCCTTTTACCTTATCCATTGGTCGTAAAGCCCATTGGTAGTAGAGCGTACTGATTTTTCAATCGCGACGGCTTAACACGTTCTTATTCACACTCGTTCTGCTTAACACAGTACGCGTAAAAACACACAGGAGAACCGGGTGCGCTGGTTACCGTTATTACTGATTTTTCTTTTAGCTTACATTGAGATATCGCTGTTTATTCAGGTGGCTGAAGTGTTGGGCGTCGCCATGACCCTGCTGCTGGTGGTCTTCACGTCTTGCGTGGGCGTGTCGCTGGTGCGCAATCAGGGAATGAAAACGCTGGTGCAGATGCAGCAGAAAATGGCGGCGGGTGAAAGCCCAGCGGCTGAAATGGTTAAAAGCGTGTCGCTGGTGCTGGCTGGTTTCTTACTCCTGATTCCGGGTTTCCTGACCGACTTTTTGGGCCTGTTGCTGCTGCTGCCACCGGTACAGAAAAGCCTGACCCTCAAACTGATGCCTCATCTGCATATCTGGCGTTCTGGCTCCGGCGCGTCGTCGTCTTCTGGTGGTAACACCTTTGAAGGTGAATACCAGCGCAAGGATGGCGGGAGCGCAAATATTGAACATCGCGACGATCGTGACGACCGTTAACGTCAAGGTGAACTGAAAAGCAGCTAAGGATTATCATATTGATAATCCTTATTTTTTATCTGCTACCTGCGACGAGTGGGCACCTAACGCAAAAAAAATGAATTTTCTCCCTTGAAGGGCGACGAAACGCCCCCACTTAGAACACCACAAGGCCAATGATGAAAAGCATAAGCAAGACATCGTCGGCGTTTATCCTAAACCGATATGGACTTTCTCAAAGGAGAGCTATCAATGAATATTCGTCCATTGCATGACCGCGTGATCGTCAAGCGCAAAGAAGTCGAGTCAAAATCTGCTGGCGGTATCGTACTGACTGGTTCCGCTGCTGGTAAATCTACCCGCGGTGAAGTTCTGGCCGTAGGTCACGGACGTATCCTGGAAAATGGCGAAGTGAAGCCGCTGGACGTGAAAGTTGGCGACATCGTTATTTTCAATGATGGCTATGGCGTGAAGGCAGAGAAGATCGATAACGAAGAAGTGTTGATCATGTCTGAAAGCGACATTCTGGCAATTGTTGAAGCGTAATTGCGCGTAATCATCTGAACTGAACGAATTTAAGGGAAATACACCATGGCAGCTAAAGACGTAAAATTCGGTAATGACGCTCGCGTAAAAATGCTGCGCGGCGTAAATGTACTGGCTGATGCAGTGAAGGTTACCCTGGGCCCGAAAGGCCGTAATGTCGTGTTGGATAAATCCTTCGGTGCACCGACCATTACTAAAGACGGCGTATCTGTTGCGCGTGAAATCGAGCTGGAAGACAAGTTTGAGAACATGGGCGCGCAGATGGTGAAAGAAGTTGCCTCTAAAGCGAATGACGCAGCAGGCGACGGCACCACGACCGCAACCGTATTGGCGCAGGCTATCATCACTGAAGGCCTGAAAGCTGTTGCAGCGGGCATGAACCCGATGGATCTGAAGCGCGGTATCGATAAAGCCGTTATCGCCGCTGTTGAAGAGCTGAAAGCACTGTCTGTACCGTGCTCTGACTCTAAAGCTATTGCTCAGGTTGGTACCATCTCTGCTAACTCCGACGAAACCGTCGGCAAAATGATTGCTGAAGCGATGGACAAAGTCGGTAAAGAAGGCGTGATCACCGTTGAAGAAGGTACCGGTCTGCAAGACGAGCTGGACGTGGTTGAAGGTATGCAGTTCGACCGTGGCTACCTGTCTCCGTACTTCATCAACAAGCCGGAAACTGGTGCTGTAGAACTGGAAAGCCCGTTCATCCTGCTGGCTGATAAAAAAATCTCCAACATCCGCGAAATGCTGCCAGTATTGGAAGCCGTCGCGAAAGCCGGCAAACCGCTGGTTATCGTTGCTGAAGATGTTGAAGGCGAAGCACTGGCAACGCTGGTGGTTAACACCATGCGCGGCATCGTGAAAGTGGCTGCGGTGAAAGCACCAGGCTTCGGCGACCGTCGTAAAGCCATGCTGCAAGATATCGCGACGCTGACTGGCGGTACCGTTATCTCTGAAGAGATCGGTCTGGAGCTGGAAAAAGCGACGCTGGAAGATCTGGGTCAGGCAAAACGCGTTGTGATCAACAAAGACACCACCACCATCATCGATGGTACCGGTGAAGAAGCTGCGATCCAGGGCCGTGTTGCTCAGATCCGTCAGCAGGTTGAAGAAGCGACGTCTGATTACGACCGTGAAAAACTGCAAGAGCGTGTGGCTAAACTGGCTGGCGGCGTAGCCGTTATCAAAGTTGGCGCAGCAACTGAAGTTGAGATGAAAGAGAAGAAAGCACGCGTTGAAGATGCCCTGGCTGCGACTCGCGCCGCGGTAGAAGAAGGCGTGGTTGCTGGTGGTGGTGTGGCGCTGGTTCGCGTTGCCGCTAAACTGGCTTCTCTGACTGCTCAGAACGAAGACCAGAACGTGGGTATCAAAGTTGCGCTGCGCGCGATGGAAGCACCACTGCGTCAGATCGTTTCCAACGCTGGTGAAGAGCCATCTGTGGTTGCGAACACCGTTAAAGCGGGCGAAGGTAACTACGGTTACAACGCAGCAACGGAAGAATACGGCAACATGATCGACTTCGGTATCCTGGATCCGACCAAAGTTACCCGTTCTGCGCTGCAATACGCCGCTTCCGTTGCGGGTCTGATGATCACCACTGAATGTATGGTAACCGACCTGCCGAAAAGCGATGCGCCTGACTTAGGTGCTGCTGGCGGTATGGGCGGCATGGGTGGTATGGGCGGCATGATGTAGTGCGACGAGAGTCGTGTAGGTAGCTAGCCTAGCGGACTACTTCCATAGTGAGTATTAACGAATGTTATGCTCACTATTTCCCGCTAAATTAGCACAAATATGATAAATGTCCGATGTTCCGGACTTTAAATGCCTCCGGAACATCGGCTCTTCGCTAAGCGAAGAACTAACTTCTGGATATGGCTTTAAAGTCAGAATCCCCTAAAACTTACAAATGTATTAACTGTTATAACTATTTGAAATTTATCAAATATAGTAACGATTATAACTATTGTAACGTCCAAAAGATTCACGCTGAAGCAAGTTGAGGTTTGACTTGTGATGTAGCGGGGTAACTATCGTCTTTATCAACACTATGTGCACTAGCGCCTACCGGTGTGAAGCTGTACTGATGATTGTCTGACTGTATTGCTGTTTGATGCAGAGCCAGACCTGTTATGTAACTAACAGTAGCCTAGGAGCAGCGCGTTACCAGTAATGGTGAGGTGTGAGAGCGTTCTGACAATGTACTCCTCGATGTGTGGGCATTGCGTTACTGTGAGGTAAGCAATGGATTTTGCCAGTAGCAGGCGGATGAGAGGCTAGGCTGGATCATAGGGTTAACGTTAAGTGAACTGTTGTAAGCACCGTCAGCCGCAAACAGCAAAAGCTACTGTTATGCTGTGACCAAAAAAGGTACAGGGTCGGTTATTCCTTTTACATCTGGGAATACGTTGCCATCAGACCTTCGGTGTATAGGCAGAACCTAAGTGATTCGTGTCATGAGTACGGAACTCGGTAAGCCCGTATTTTTGCCCTTGTGGCAGGGGAGTCGTAAGACAAACTGTTGAGAGTGCGGGTAGAGGAGGTTGGAAGAAGCGAATGCCATTCTTTAATCGAGTGGATAAGGGGTTAAATGTTCCCCTACCGGAAACGGGGCAGACTTCTGGCTGGTCTTTAATTGTGTGCAGTAATGTAAAGCAATCTAACGTGACAGAAAGTGATTAAGGCGGTATCCGCCATCTTAATCTTACCCTTGCGGGAGCAGATAACACTCCCGCAAGGGGGCTGTTCGTCTGCTACTTGCCTGGGGCTTTCCAACATAGCACTGAGGAGGGTAGCAAGATGAGTACGTTAGTAAAAGTACCTGCGCCTTTCGGCAGGACGAATGATTGGCACCGCATCGATTGGGTACAAATTCATCGTCATGTCAGAGGGCTACAGATACGAATCGCAAAGGCAACGGAGCAACAGCGCTGGCGTAGGGTGAAAGCCCTGCAAAGGATGCTGACGCGCTCGTTTGCAGCTAAAGCACTGGCTGTCAGACGAGTTACCGAAAATCGAGGCAAAAAGACAGCCGGAGTGGATCGCCAGTTGTGGAACACTCCCGGAAGTAAGTGGCAGGCGATCGACCAGCTAAAACGGACAGGTTACAAACCTTATCCGTTAAGGCGTGTTTACATTCCCAAGAGCAACGGCAAACTCCGTCCTCTAGGCATACCGACGATGAAGGACAGAGCTATGCAGGCGTTATACCTGCTGGCACTTGACCCCGTCTCGGAAACAACGGCCGATCGCAACAGCTATGGATTCCGTCCGGCACGTTCGGCGGCAGATGCGATTGAGCAATGTTTTGTTAATCTCAGTCGTAAAAGCTCTGCTGAATGGGTACTGGAAGGCGATATAAAAGGGTGTTTTGACAATATCAGCCATGACTGGTTACTTGACAACATTCCGTTGGATAAACAGGTACTCGGAAAATGGCTGAAAGCGGGATTCATGGAATCCGGTCGGTTACACCCGACGGAGGCTGGTACACCACAGGGAGGCATTATTTCCCCCGTACTAGCGAATATGGCACTGGATGGGCTGGAAGCGGTCTTAGAAACCCATTTTGGGAAGAAAAACACCAAAGCCAGTTACAAAACCAAGGTCAATTATGTGCGTTATGCAGATGATTTCATCATCACTGGCATCTCTCAGGAGTTGCTGGAAAATGAAGTCAAACCCCTCGTTGAAGCCTTTATGGCGGAACGGGGGCTGCAATTGTCACCAGAGAAAACGGTGTTGACGCATATTTCCGAAGGGTTTGATTTTCTGGGGCAGAACGTGCGCAAGTACCACGGCAAAATGCTGATAAAGCCGGCTGCTAAGGGATTGCGTAACCATCTTCAGAAAATCCGGCAAATAGTGAAACGCAATGCGGCGTCAAAACAGGGTGACCTGATAAGACAACTTAATCCGGTACTAAGGGGTTGGGCAAATTATCATCGTCATATTGTTGCCAAAGAAACGTTTAGCTACATCGACTATCGCCTCTGGAAATTACTCTGGCGCTGGTCAGGCCGACGGCACGGCAATCGCAACAAATACTGGGTGAAGCAGAAGTATTTTCACTCTGTAGGTAGCGAAAACTGGGTATTCCAGAGTGTCGATGCAGAAAACGGCCTGCAAAGGTTGGTGTCTTGCAAAGATATCCCTATAAAACGTCACATTAAAATCAGGTCTGAGGCTAATCCATACGATCCGGTTGACGAGTTGTACTTCGAACAGCGGCAGGTTAAGCGTTGGAAAGAAGGTAAAATGCAGCGTGGAAAACTGAGATTAATTTGGGAGCGACAAGGCCATCGGTGTCCGATCTGCCACCAGCTATTCAGAGATAACGATGATTGGGATGTCCATCATATTGTCAGACGGGTAGATGGTGGCGGTGACGAAATCGATAATTTAATGATGCTGCATCCTAACTGCCATCGGTTGGTGCACAGTTAAAATACGCTCGACAGTCACTAGACCCACATCTAATCTATGGTTTTATACCTTGATGGGAGTGGTCTATGAGCATTACTAAACGTCATATGGAAGATCAGCAGGATAAATTCAATGTTGCCACAAATATCGCAATTGAAGCTGGGGTATTAGAACGCTGCGAATACTGTGAAGCTACGGTTTTTCAAGGTGACGAGGACATTGAAGAAGCCTATAAGCTTGGTAACACTCAATTTAGTAAAGGCGAATTTGAAGGTTTCTTTGAATCTCGAAGAGAGATGACAGATGCTATCAAAGACGCAGTAGAATCGGGTGACCATGCGGCAGAATGCTGTTTCCATTGTCACGATAAAATGTACGGTGATGACTGAGCATTAACGTTGTCGGCCCAAACAGTAGTGCGGGCTTATAAAGGCTTGAGCCGTATGCGGGGAAACTTGCACGTACGGTTCTTAGGGGGCGGCGGCACAGTAATGTGCTGCTGCTACCCGACATGTGACGCCATTGTCACCGGAAGCGATTTTCCGGTGACAGTGAGTCAGGTTACAGAAGCTCGTCTTTCTGTCCTTCAAAGAGCACTATCCGGTCGCGATACCGGGTGGTGCTTTTTTTATGCGTCGCGCATCCAGCCACATTGCCGAAATGTTGCCACATCGGGGATGAATTGGTTTATAGCGTGTTATCGGGGCAAGCATTCTGCGCTACAATAGGGGCGCTTACTTTATTTACGAATGCTGTTATTTGGCAAAGTAACCCTGTTTGGAGTAGGGACAATGTCTGACGATGTGTCTACGCTTTTGCGCACCATTTCCTGGTTTGCTGAACCTCCTTCGGTATTACCTGAGCATATTGGTGACTGGCTGATGGAAACCAGTTCCATGACGCAGCGGCTTGAAAAATATTGTGCCCAATTGACCGTGACGCTTTGCCGTGAGGGATTCGTGTCGCCACAATCGCTGGGTGAAGAGAGCGAACAGCTTCCACCTGACGAACGTTATTGGCTGCGTGAGGTGGTGCTGTATGGCGACGAGCGTCCCTGGCTGTTTGGCCGTACCATCGTTCCGCAACAGACGCTCGACGGAACGGATTCCGCCCTGACGAAAATAGGCAATCAGCCGTTAGGCCGTTATCTGTTTGAGCAAAAATCGCTAACGCGTGATTACATTCATACCGGATGCTGCGAAGGCTTATGGGCGCGGCGTTCCCGCCTGTGTCTTTCTGGTTTTCCGTTACTGTTGACTGAGCTTTTCTTACCGGAATCACCGGTTTATTACACACCGAGTGATGAAGGTTGGCAGGTAATTTGAGGAGATAAATCCTTGGAAAGAAGTGTTACAGCAGGGAAATGGCTGGCTTATTGTCGCTTGATGCGAATTGATAAACCGATAGGTTCTCTGCTGCTGCTGTGGCCAACGCTATGGGCGCTGTGGCTGGCGGGAGGGGGAGCGCCTGCGCCGTGGACGCTCTTTGTTTTTGTCGCTGGCGTGTTCTTAATGCGTGCGGCGGGCTGCGTCATCAATGACTATGCCGATCGACACTTTGACGGTCATGTAAAACGTACCGCTTCTCGCCCATTACCCAGTGGTGAGGTGAGCGAGCAATCTGCCAAAGTGCTGTTTGTCGTGCTGGTCTTGCTGGCGTTTGGTCTGGTGCTGACGCTGAATACGATGACGATCTGGCTGTCCGTTGCGGGGCTGGGGCTGGCATGGGTCTATCCGTTTATGAAACGGGTCAGCCATCTTCCTCAGTTTGTGCTGGGCGCCGCGTTTGGCTGGTCGATCCCGATGGCGTATGCCGCAGTGAGTGAAAGCCTGCCTGCAACCTGCTGGATGATGTTTCTGGCGTATATCTGCTGGACGGTCGCCTACGATACCCAATATGCGATGGTGGATCGCGACGACGATCTGAAGATCGGTGTGAAATCCACTGCGATCTTGTTTGGCCGTTTTGACAATCTCATCATCGGGTTATTGCAGTTTAGTATGCTGGCGCTGTTGTTGGTTTTAGGAACGATGACCGGATTGGGAATGCCGTACTACATTTCGCTGTTGGTGGCTGGCGGGATGTTTATCTATCAGCAAATACTCACGGCCGGGCGCGAGCGCGACGCCTGTTTTAAGGCGTTTCACAACAATAAGTACGCGGGAATGGCGATATTTATCGGTGTGCTGTTTGGCCTGTAAGCTGAATAGCAGAGACAAAAAAGCAGCGATTTCTCGCTGCTTTTTTTATGGCAGAACATCCAGATGTATCCGTGATGCTAAACGCACTCGCGGCTTGATGGCGGCGTATCCATCCGCCATTTTCTCGCCTGACTACTCCTGCGTTGTCTCTTCCACTACCTGGCTTTCGGCTTCCATTTCAGCGGATGAGCTGGCGCTTTCAATGGTCAAGCGCACTTCTGGGGTGATCAAATCGCCGAGAATGTTGTAGATCGCCACGATATCACCTTGCGCCGCTTCCGCACTGTCGGTGATATAGCCTTCCGTCCGTAAGGTTGCGACCAGCGTTGAGAACACCGCTTTATCAAAGAACTCTGGCGCATTGATGCCGTGCAGGACGGACAGGCGTTGAGCCATGTTCCGGCTTTCTTTTTCCAGCGTTCCGCGGTTGATTTCTGGATTCGCACACAGCAACGACAGCGTAATCGCATAACGTTGCAGCGTTTCACGCACGCCTGCCGACAGCAATTGCAGCGTGCGGATACGTGGCGGATTGATCGCCAGCTCACCGTCACGACTGCACAACAACTGCTGTTGAACCAGTTCATTAGCCAACGTTTCCAGCACGCCCGGTAATTGCTCTTTGGAATAGTGCAGGAACAGTTCGGATTGCAGCAGCGGATAGATCAGCGCGATCTGGCGCACGACTTCTGCAAGCGTAATCCGACGGTGGTGGATGACGATGCTGGCGATCAGCGACGGTAACACCAACAGATGCTGGATGTTATTGCGATAGTACGTCATCAGAACGGCCTGCTCGCGCGGCAGAATGATGATATCGCCAATGCTGTCCTTCTCGACTTCGAACTTGTTCATGCTCAGCGCATGTTCCAACAGTTCATCCGCTGTCTTTTTGGGAACCGTAATATCTTTGTGGTAAGGAACCTGACGCAGCAGTTGCAGATAGCAATCCAGCTGTTCTTGCATTTGCTCGCGAGTCAGTGAGCGCTGGCGGGATGCCAAAAGAGCCGTAGAACACAGGTTCATCGCGTTTGCTGCCGCAGAATTATTGATGCGTACCATGATATCCATCGAGATATCCTGCACCGTCGGCGTTAGCCAACTTGGGCGCTGTGCTTCGATAGGATCAATCGCATCACGCCATTGCGGAACATGCTGGTTCAGATAGGTGGTCAACGGGAGTGGTTCACCGAAGTTCACATACCCCTGGCCGAGATTACGCAGTTTGCGTAAACCGCGCACCATCTGCATAAAGCCTTCTTTTTCCTTCACCGCGCCGCGCAGCTCTTTCGCATAGGTGCCGACTTCCATCACATGCTCGTAGCCGACATAAATCGGCACCAGCGTGATAGGGCGCGTACCGCCTCTGAGCATGGCCTGAATCGTCATCGCCAGCGTACCGGTTTTCGGCTCTAACAGGCGACCCGTGCGTGAACGTCCGCCTTCCATGAAGTATTCCACCGAATAACCACGGGCAAACAGTTCACCCAGATACTCACGGAAAATAGTGGAATACAGCTTATTGCCTTTGAAGGTACGACGAATGAAGAAGGCGCCAAGGCGACGGAAGATCGGACCCGCTGGCCAGAAATTAAGATTGATGCCTGCGGCGATGTGCGGCGGCACTAGGCCCTGATGGTATAGGACGTAGGACAGCAGCAGATAGTCCATATGGCTGCGGTGGCAGGGCACATAGACAATACCATGACCATCCTGTGCCAGCTGACGAACGCGTTCGGCGTTATGGACGTTGATCCCTTGATAAAGGCGGTTCCACGTCCAGCTTAAGACGCGATCCGACAGACGCACGGCTTCGTAGGAGAAGTCGGCGGCGATTTCTTCCATCAACGCAATGGCGTTCTGCTGCGCTTTTTCATGGGAAATCTTCTTACTGCGCGCCTCATCGTCTACGGCCTTCTTGATCGCTTTGGAATCCAGCAGCTTATTAAACAGTTCCTGACGTACCGGCAAGCGTGGGCCAACTGCCGCCAAACGCTGGCGGGAGAAGTGCATACGCGCGACGCGCGCCAGTTTGTGGGCTATGGTTTTGTCAGTGCCATGCTCGGTCGCCATATAGCGCAGCGACACCGGGCTGGAGAAGCGAACAAAACTGTCACGCCCTAGCCACAGGACGGCGAAGAATTTCTCAATGCCGTTGAGCAATCGCAGGTGTGGTGTAGCCTGAGAATGGCCTTCCCGACCCGGAGAACGTCCAAACATCACGGAAACCGGCACCATCTGCACGTCTAAATCTGGATTGGCGCGATGCAGATCCAGATAGTCGTGGAACAGCTTGACGGATTTCTGCTTGGGAACGTAATAGCGGAAGACGCGCGGCCCGTCATTAATAAAGACGTGGCTGGGAAGTTCGACGCCGTTGAATTCGAACGATTGCGAGGGATCGGGTAACCCCAATGCCAGGCATTTCGCGCGTAGCGTCAAGAGATCCGCCTGAGAGTTATAAGGCAGAACATAGAGTATAGGACGTGAGGGATCTAACCCCAACTCGACCACGGGATCTGCGGGAATAACTTTACTTTTAACCAGCAGTTTTAGTGGGAGATTCAATAATTTATAGTAAATTTTACGCCAACCTGACATAACAACTTGGAGCCTCTTGTTAGCAATGCGCCGCAAGGATACCAGAAACTGCGTCGGAAATCTGTGGTGGTGAGACAACGTAAGCGCGTTAAAATGCGAACTATTTTACGTAAAGAATGGAGGATAAATGAATAAAGCAACGGGGATGACCCGGATTATTAAGGCGACCGGTTATTCCCTTAAGGGGCTGAAGCAGGCTTGGCAACATGAGGCGGCATTTCGTCAGGAAACAATATTGACGATTGTCGGCGTGATTATTGCGTGTCTGCTGCCGGTTACGCTGGTCGAAAAGCTGCTGCTGATCGGGTCTGTGGTATTGATTATGCTTTTTGAGCTGGCTAACAGCGCCATTGAAGCGGTTGTCGATCGTATTGGCCTTGAGCATCACGAATTATCCGGTCGGGCGAAAGATATCGGGTCGGCGGCTGTTTTTGTTGCCATCGTGTTAGCGGCTGTCGTGTGGGGTAGCATTCTCTGGCAACATTTTGCCTGACGGCACGCATAAATGAATAAAAGTCAGAGGCTTTGCCTATATCTCCATTCCCAATTGTGGCGTACCTGTATATACTCACAGCAAGACTGTATAAACAACCAGGGGGCGGAATGAAAGTATTAACAGCAAGGCAGCAGCAGGTTTATGACCTGATCCGCGATCACATTGCGCAGACCGGAATGCCGCCAACGCGCGCGGAAATTGCTCAACAGCTGGGGTTTCGCTCTCCCAATGCGGCTGAAGAACATCTGAAAGCACTGGCGCGTAAAGGTGTGATTGAAATCGTATCGGGTGCTTCTCGAGGTATTCGTCTGCTGATGGAAGAAGAGACGGGTATTCCTCTGGTTGGTCGCGTGGCCGCAGGTGAGCCTCTGCTGGCGCAGGAACATATCGAATGTCACTATCAGGTTGACCCTGCAATGTTCAAACCCAGCGCTGATTTTTTGCTGCGCGTGAGCGGCATGTCGATGAAAGATATCGGTATTATGGATGGCGATTTACTGGCCGTGCATAAAACGGAAGATGTACGCAATGGTCAGATTGTCGTCGCGCGCATTGACGATGAAGTGACGGTAAAACGCCTGAAAAAGCAGGGCAATATGGTGCACCTTCTCGCTGAAAACGAAGAGTTTGCCCCCATTGTTGTTGACCTGCGTCAGCAGAGCTTTTCGATAGAAGGCTTAGCGGTTGGCGTGATTCGTAACAGCGACTGGAGCTAACGGTCATAGAGATGCACTGCTCGTCTTTCTGGGTCAGTGCATCACGTTTTTGTGTTAATCGCTTTATGTGTGAGTTGCTTCATGTGTGAGTGCCCCGCGTGTTAATCTGCTAGTTGTATATATTTCGTTACATTTCGCGTGTGTTTTCTCTTCTCTCCCTTACCGCCTGTTTTTCCATTACTTTTACGGTCATTTTTCCTTTCTTGGCGCCTTCGCTAGTTACAGATTCCTTATTTTTAATTTTAAGTAAAATATTCGACTATAATTTTTATCAAGGTAAGCATTTTTATCTCGATTGAGCGTTTAGTCATTAAACATTAGCCATCACATTTAGGTTAGCCTGGCAGATCGAGGAAGGGCAGTGGTGCAGAGCACCGTGATGGTTCACAGAATGATGACTCTGCTTACTGAACAATTTATCTGACACTGACTGACGCCTACGTCGGTAGTGACGATTCATTTATGCGCAATACACCTAAGGTACGGAGATTCTGATGAATAAAGACCAAGCCAGCGGTAACTGGAAACAGTTTAAAGGTAAAGCGAAAGAGCAATGGGGCAAATTAACGGATGACGATCTGACGGTCATCGAAGGTAAGCGTGACCAACTGGTGGGGAGAATCCAGGAGCGTTACGGGTACGCAAAAGAAGCGGCAGAGAAAGAAGTGAAACACTGGGAAGAGCATCACAAATATCACTGGTAGTGAACGTGATGCTAAAAAACGATAGCCCTGAGGGCTATCGTTTTTTTTATATAGAAAAACCTTGTCAGGCAGAAGGCCCCATCAATAAGCGCTAGCGTTTTTTAATCGGAACCGTATGGTCGTGATCGCAATGATCCGGCTGCTTGCATGATGCCACTTCCTGACAGCCTCCACACAGCCCGTGCGCTTCCACAACGCTGTGGCGCAGCGTAAATCCCGACTGCTGTGCCAGGCTACGTAATGTTTCTTCCACCCCTTCGGTTTGACGTTCCGTAACCTGTCCGCAGCGGTCACAGATGAAAAGGGCAGACGTATGGCTGTGGTCTTCGATATGGTGACACAGCACGTAGCTGTTGTTTGATTCGACTCGATGAATGAAGCCTTGTTCCAGCAGAAAATCCAGCGCGCGATAGACGGTCGGCGGTTTGGCCTGGGGCTCGGAAACTCGCAGCAGATCCAGCAGGTCATAAGCGCTGATAGCACCTGACTGCTGTGCCATAAGGCGTAAAACCTCTAACCGCTGTGGCGTTAGACGCACAGCGCGCTGCTGACAAATCTGTTCAGCCTGGGCAAGAAGTTTGTCCTGTTTGGTTGAATCCATTGTCATATCACCCTGACGCATTGAGGAACAAGACGGATATCTTACCACGGCTGAATAAAAACGCCGAACTGGCGGCGTTTTCCTGATAAAACAACGGACAGAAGATCTAGACGACCAGATCGATGAGCAGCGCACGCAAAGGCGATTCTGCCCGTAGCGTCAACGTTGTTTCTTCTTTGATAAAGGCGCCGTCGCCACAGTGTAGGGCTTCACTGCTCTGATTGCCTTTTACCACCATTGAACCGTGAATCAGTTGGAGGTATGCCTGATTTCCCTGCAGCGCGATCGTGCTTTGCTCATTCTGCTGGAGATCGACATGGTGGATCCAAACCTGCTGGCGCAGTTGCAGACTGGTGTGTTCACCTTCCGGCGACGCAAGCAGAGTATGGCTGGATGAATCCAATTCCATACGCTGTAACGGACTGTTCTCTCGAGTCTGACAGGCGTTTAGCCATAATTGCAGCCGCGTCAGCGGTTTACTGGCGCTGGTATTATGTTCGCTATAGCTGACGTTTGGCTGAGTGGCGAGCAGCAGCACATCTCCGGCTTTGGCCTGAATGTGGCAACCGTTACTATCGCGGTATTCTGCTTCACCCTGAAGAATAATGTTCAGGATATCGACCCGTGGATAGGTTCGTGGCTGGAACGATGCCCCCGGTGCCAATACTTCCTGATTGAGCACGCGTAGAGAAGCGTAGCCCAACAACTGTGGGTCAAAATAGTGACCAAAAGAGAAGGTGTAGCGTGCCTGCAACCAGCCATAGTCGGCCTGGCCGCATTGCCCCGCTGCTCTTCGTGTGATCATAATCTTTATCCCCCAGATAATAATTTCTTAAACCGATAGTAATTGTGTGGACGTTGGATTGTTAGCTAGTTAATCTGGTGGGTATATTCAAAATTCCTGAATGAGTACGAAGATGGCGAAAGAACGAGCTTTGACGCTGGAAGCCTTGAGGGTTATGGATGCGATCGATCGTCGCGGCAGCTTTGCCGCTGCGGCAGACGAGCTGGGTAGAGTGCCTTCGGCGCTGAGCTATACCATGCAAAAACTGGAAGAAGAGCTAGATGTGGTGTTGTTCGATCGTTCCGGGCATCGTACTAAATTCACGAATGTCGGACGAATGCTGCTGGAACGCGGACGTATTCTGCTGGAAGCGGCGGATAAACTCACTACGGATGCCGAAGCGTTGGCGCGCGGTTGGGAAACACACCTGACGATTGTGACGGAAGCGCTTATTCCGACTCAGCGGCTTTTTCCCTTAATCGATAAACTGGCGCTCAAAGCGAATACGCAGGTATCGATTCTGACGGAAGTGCTGGCGGGGGCGTGGGAGCGTCTTGAGCAAGGGCGTGCCGATATCGTGATTGCGCCGGACATGCATTTTCGTGCGTCTTCCGAAATGAATACCCGCAAGCTGTACACGATGAATAATGTGTATGTCGCCAGCCCTGAGCACCCCATTCATCAGGAACCTGAGCCGCTGTCGGATGCGACCCGAGTGAAATACCGTGGGATTGCGGTGGCGGACACGGCGCGTGAGCGCCCGGTACTGACCGTGCAACTGTTGGATAAACAGCAGCGTCTGACGGTGAGCTCTCTGGATGATAAGCGGCGTGCGCTGTTGGCGGGATTAGGCGTCGCGACCATGCCTTATCCAATGGTGGCGCAAGATATTGCCGAGGGGCGTTTACTGGTCGTTGGGCCGGAGCATCAAATGGAAAGCCAGATTATTATGGCGTGGCGGCGAGACAGCATGGGCGAGGCGAAGTCCTGGTTCCTGCGTGAAATTCCGAAGCTGCTAAACCAGCCCTAAATCCCGCACTTTGCTACGGCAAGGTGCGAACCACACCTTGCCTTGTGCTTCATCGCTAATCGACAACGCCTTAGTATAAACTGATCACTGTCTTATCACGCTGATGAGGCTGGTTCAGATCTTGCTCTGGGCCCAGCGAAATCACACCATGTGGATTAATCGTGCCGTGGCTACGGTAGTAATGGTGACGAATATGCGCCATATCGACGGTATCGGCGATGCCAGGCATTTGATAAATATCACGCAGAAAGCCGAACAGGTTTGGATAGTCGCTCAGGCGATATT
Source organism: Pectobacterium aroidearum (assembly GCF_041228105.1). NCBI lineage: Bacteria > Pseudomonadati > Pseudomonadota > Gammaproteobacteria > Enterobacterales > Pectobacteriaceae > Pectobacterium > Pectobacterium aroidearum. The sequence continues at coordinate 4,430,472 of NZ_CP166097.1, read as the reverse complement.
TATCGCATTTAAAATGCGTGTGATAGACCGGATCGAAACGGATCAGCGTCGTCCACAGCCGCAGATCGGCTTCGGTTAACTGCTCACCAGTCAGATAGCGCTGTTTTGCCAATATGGCTTCCAGATCGGATAACGCAGCGAAAACGGTCATTGCGGATTCATCATAAGCTGACTGACTCGTCGCAAAACCGGCTTTGTAAACGCCATTGTTGACCTTGTCGTAAATCCAGCCGTTCAACTCGTCAATCTGAGCGCGTAGCGCTTCCGGGTAATAGTCTCCCGCTGTTGCCCCCACGCCGTCAAAAGCGCTGTTCAGCATACGGATGATATCGGCGGATTCGTTACTGACGATGGTGTGCTGCTCGGTGTCCCACAGGACTGGCACGGTCACCCGACCACTGTAGTCTGGCTTGGCGTGCAGGTAGAGTTGGTAAAGGAATTCGTGCTGATAGAGCGAGTCTCCTGTTGCCCCCTCAAAATCGGTACCGAACGTCCAGCCGTGATCCAGCATGAGCGGATGAACCACCGAAACGGCGATATGATCTTCTAACCCTTTTAACTGTCGCATGAGTAGCGTGCGGTGTGCCCACGGGCAGGCGAGAGAAACATAGAGATGATAACGGCCGGACTGAGCGGGAAAGCCACCTTTGCCGGTGAGGCCAGGGGTGCCATCGGGCGTTACCCAATTGCGAAATACGGATTCTGAACGCTTAAAGTGACCGCCGGTAGATTTGGTTTCATACCAGGTATTGTGCCATACGCCGTCAACCAGTTGTCCCATAAATCCTCCCGTTAGTGAGTTATGATAAAACGACGGCAAGCCTTGTTTGCTTGCCGTCTAATTCATTATTCGACTATTAAGTGTAGTACAGGCCGGAAAAGGCTCGTCTTACCACTTTTTGCCCAGCAGACGATCGATGCTGAATGCGCCTGGACCGGTTACAGCCAGCAGGAGGTAGCCGCCAGCGATGGTCAGGTTTTTCATGAACATCAGTTGGTTCATACCTTCCGCAAAGTTAGAGTGGAAAATCAGTGCGGTCAGCAGTGTAAAGCCCGCCGTGAACAGTGCAACGGTACGCGTCAGCAGACCGAACAGCACCGCCAGACCACCACCCAACTCCAGCAGAATTGTCAGCGGCAGCAGGAAGGTGGGTACGCCCATCGCCTGCATGTATTGTTGTGTGCCTGCATAGGCATCACCCAGCTTACCGTAACCTGCAACGATAAACAGAATTGGCATTAAGATACGTGCAATCAGCAGTGCAGTGCTTTCTAAATTTTTCATCATCTCTCCAATTAATTTTGTCGTGGGCTATGTCGCCCTGTTGTGTTTGTTGTAGCAGGTGTGGTCTGAAAACCTGGCCTGCCATCAGGTTATGGGCAGATAGTATAGAGAGATGATTTGCGCTACCAGCGAGTATAATTGTTCTTTTATTTCAGAAAAATTGATGTTTAGTTAAATGTACGAGAACGCGCTGTAATGGTGTGAGCGCGTTAGAAGAAAATGAGATGAAAGATGCCGTACGGGAAAGGCCGAACGCCGAGGCGATAGGAAAGATTATGAACGTGAGTCAAACGTTTTGCGGACGAGTCTGAATGTTCCCCACAGCCCGACGAGGCGGCGTCCCCAGCGAATCATGCGGCTGGGATGGCGCACGCCATAGAGTGCGACGAGGCTGGAGCCCACGATCCAGTATTTACGCCACTGCATCAGACTTTGCCAGCCGCGATCGTAACGAGCGGTGGTATCCAGCCAGTGTTTCTTACCTGCCGATAAATCCAGCCGCTGCTGTTGTATCCGGCGCAGTAGCTGGGCTTTTTCTCTGTCTCGCTGCTGACGCTGGCTCATTTGGGATCCTCCTCCAGCAACGATCTGTCGGTCGCCAGCTCCTTACGTGTTGCCTTGAGCAAGGTGGAACGACGTACCTTCAGGAGTGTCCAGACGCCACCTATCAGCGCCAGTCCAAGTAATGTGGCTGTGATACACCCCAGAGCAAAGAGACGATACTGGGGATCGATGCCCCAGATGATGAGCGCAATCAGGCTCATAATGCCAAAAGTGGCGAAAATCAGCGTCAGACCGACCATCATCAGCAACTGAATCAGATTGGTTTTTTCTTCCTCTAATTCAATGACTGCGAGTCGGACACGGCTTTCTACCATGCTGACAATAATGGAGATGATGCGCTGAGCAGAAGCCATGACCCCGCTTGCGGGGCCTTGTTGTGATTTATCCGTCATAACGATCCGCTAATTAGCGACGAGACAGCAGGACGCCAAGCACGACACCGACAGCGGCACCAATACCGACACCGGTCCACGGGTTCTGGCGTACATAGTCGTCCGCAGATTCAACTGCTTCTTTCGTGTGGGAAGCGATACGCTCGCCGGTATCGCTCAGACGATTGCGGGTTTCTTTCAGCGCGCTTTCTGCCTTATTGCGCAGCTTGTCGAGTTCTGCTTTAGATTTATCGCTGGAGGTGCTTAATACTTCTTCCAGCGTATCCGCCAGTGATTTCAATTCGGCGCGTAGGTACTCAGAATTTTGATCTTTAGCCATATTAATAACCCTTCATGTTTATAAACCTGAGTGTTAACTATAGCTGAAGCTGAAATTTATGCCGCCCAAAATGAGTACGGACAATTCTGATAACTCACTGTAAATTTTAGTGATTTGTTTTTTGATTATAAAGTGAACAATTGCTGTGTGTTTTATAGGGACAATATAGTGATGGGTTATTGCGATGCGGCACGTTCCGCAGCGCGTAATTCCTGCTCGGCTTCAGCCAGCTTTCTTTCGCGCTTGAGGATTTTCTCGGCGTCATCCCCTTTCTGCCGGCTTTCGTTCAGTTCCTGCTGCCGTTCCGCGACGTCTTTACGTTTTTCTGCAATCGCTTCCTGACGTTTCTCTGCCAGCCCTGCATCCGTACAGTGGGTTTTCACGCCGTCCAGAGCTTTCTCTAATCCATTGATACGGTTCTGATTACCATGTTTACGCGCTTCATCGATTTGGCGCTGAATGTCCTGCGCTTTTTGCTGACAGGTTTCCACCTGATTGGCGGTATTCGCCAGTACGTGGCCGGAAAGCAGGACAGATAATGCAAGAACAGATGAAGATAGTTTCATATTTGTCACCCCAGTTTGGATTGTTTCTGTGTCAGTTTCTGCTGCCAGAACGGTGTCGGGGTTGTCGCTTGTTGCGCGGTAATGGTGACTTTAGGCAGAGACAAACGCAGGACATCTCTGGCAGCAATACTCTGTTCTGGTGAGGCAAGACGGACGATCAGGCTATCTTGCTCTGGTGTAATGCTTTTGATCGCAATCCCTTTTTCATTAAGACGCTGATACACGTAAAAGCCATCTGGCAGCGCGGCGCCATCATAAGGCTTGATATGCAGCATCGCATCATCCTGGGAATGACGCAGCGACTGGGACTGCGTCAATGCGATAATTGGCAGGGCAAGCAATATCAGTATGCGAGCTACTTTTCTGGGGGTGAGTTTTGGGAATAACCAACGGATTGACACGGTTAGCTCCCTTTCTCTGCATTACTGGCTTTCGTGTCGCGTTTTTTGCGCCATAGCACAAAGAGTGAGCCAAACAGCCCGATAAACAGCAGCGCCAGCGGCAGCAACATCAGGCAAAGCATGAGTTCGTCTTCATATTTCAGGAAAACCGTGGTTTTCCCTAAGGCGAAGCCCAGCGTCACCAGAATAAATACCCACAGGAATCCACTCATCCAGTTAAAGAACTGAAAACGTGCGTTATTCAGGCCTGACAGGCCAGCGATGGTAGGTAATAACGTTCTGACAAAAGCCAGGAAACGGCCAACTAAAAGCGCGGATAGGCCATGGCGGTGGAAGAGTTGGTGGGCACGCTGGTGATAGTGTGCGGGTAAATGCGATAGCCAGCCCTGAACCACACTGGTATTGCCAAGCCATCTCCCCTGAATGTAGCTGGCCCAGCAGCCGAGGCTGGCGGCCGTCGTCAGGAGAAATAGGGTAAACGGGTAATTCATTGTGCCTTTGGCGACGAGAACGCCGACCAAAATGAGCAGGCTATCGCCGGGCAGGAAAGCCGCCGGGAGCAGGCCATTTTCCAGAAAGATAATCAGAAACAGCAAAATGTAGATGGTCCATACCAACTTCGGGTCGGCTAAAATATCGAAATCCTGATGCCAGAGTGCGTTTAACAGTTCTTTGATTAATTCCATCCGGTATTCCTAATACTGCTGTTGCATTTTAGCCTTGGCGACAATCACGCTTCTGGACATGATAAGAGCGAATACAGTGCTTTCAGGGCGCAGGATTATTATTTTTTTATGATCTCTGCCTTGTTCCGCCCGATAGTGACGCGGTGTCTGACTTGATGCTGGTTTTTCGCTGCGAACCCGATAAACAGGCGGGTAGGGATTGTTTGGTCTTGGCTGACTTTACATCCAAAGCGGCGGATTAAGCGTAAGAAAGACGCGTTAACTGTAACAAAATAGGTGTTTCTGAGACAGAAAAATATTACGACAACTGAGGCGGTTTAGGGGGATTTTTCGAGGAAGAATTGGGATTTCTGCGATATTTTACACTCGCTGACAGAAATCAACGTTTTCTGACCTTTTCCAGTGCATCCAAAATATTACCCCTCGTTCAAAACAAGGGGCAAAAAAACGCAATTAGGATTTACCCGCGTGTATCTGGTCGAGGTGCACGACCGGGTTTTCGGCGAACATATAGCGATCGACGTTAAACTCGAAATCGTCTGTCGTGGCGCGAAACAGCATCTGCTTGGTGTTTTCCAGATGTTGCCACATCGCCAGCTTGGCGGCGTAAGGATCTTTGCGAATCAGCGCCTTAAGGATGCGGTCGTGCTCTTCGCACCAGCTTTCTATCGACTTGTCGTCAATGTGCTCATGCAGTTTGCGCCAGTAGGGATTGTGGATCCGTTGGCTCCACATTTTTTCGACGATGGTCGCCATCGCGGAATTTTGTGTTGCCAGCGCGACCTGAACGTGGAATTTCAGATCCCACTGAGAGTCACGGAAGCGATCTTCCTGACGTGCATACTCCTGAATTTCCATCAGTTGGATGATGTCCTGACGGGTTACCTGCGTAGCGGCAAATTCAGCAATGTTGCTTTCAATGAGTTGGCGTGCCTGAAGCAGTTCGAACGGACCAGCCGCGACGAATTCAATATCGCCGCTATTAATGAACGGGTTTTTCTGCTGGTTGGAAATGACGTGAATGCCTGAACCCTTGCGTACTTCAACGTACCCTTCGACTTCCAGCATAATAATAGCTTCACGCACTACGGTGCGGCTGACGTTCATTTCTTCAGAAATATAGCGTTCTGCCGGTAATTTTTCGCCGACCTGGTACATACCGCTTTCGATACGCTGTTTTAATTCTGCGGCTAACTGCTGGTATAGCCGTCGGGGTTCAGTGAGTGCCATGATGATGTCTACTCTCGATAGATGACGGTCCATGTGCCACGTCAGGGCCTGAGTGTCTATCTCGTTAATCTTTGAGGGATGATTTGTTATACCACTTAATCATAGCAGCAACCAATGTTGTGGTCACAGTTATTACAATGTGTTACTGGGAGGTGGCTCACCCGGTATCAGATCATACCGGATGAGTCAGGATAATGCAGGGATTATCAGTGCTGGTTGGCTTCTTTCAATGTTTCAGCTGCGGCGGCGACTTCTGAAGCGGGTTGGTTTTTCAACACCGTCCAGATGACGACAGCGCCTAACAGGTCAAACACCGCCAGTGCGGCAAACAGTGGGCTGAAGCCCATCGTATCGGCCAATGCACCGACCACCAGGGCAAACATGGTGCTCGCCATCCAGGCAGCCATACCGGTTAAACCGTTTGCTGTGGCGACTTCATTACGGCCAAATACGTCGGATGACAGGGTAATCAGCGCGCCGGACAGCGACTGGTGCGCGAAACCGCCGACGCACAGCAGCGCGATGGCAACATAAGGGCTGGTGAACAGTCCGATCATACCGGGGCCAATCATTAGAACCGCACCCATGGTGACCACCATCTTGCGGGAAACGATCAGGTTCACTTTGAAATATTTCTGGAACAGCATCGGCAGATAGCCGCCGAGGATACAGCCGATATCGGCGAACAGCATCGGCATCCAGGCGAACATGGCGATTTCTTTCAGATTAAAGCCATAGGCTTTAAACATGAATAGCGGGATCCAGGCGTTGAATGTTCCCCAGGCCGGTTCAGCCAGGAAACGTGGCAGCGCAATACCCCAGAATTGGCGGTTACGCAGGATCTGCCAGGCAGACATTTTCTTCGCATTATTGGTTTGGTGTTGCGCTTCCTGTCCGCTAAGAATGTAGTCACGCTCTTCGTCGCTGAGTTTCTTCTGATCTTTCGGGTGTTTATAGAAAACGAGCCAGCAGATAGCCCAGATCAGGCTCAGTACACCGGTAATGATAAACGCCATTTCCCAACTGTGCGCCACAATAGCCCAAACGACCAGCGGTGGAGCAACCATCGCGCCAATGGATGACCCGACATTGAAATAGCCGACGGCAACAGAACGCTCTTTTGCCGGGAACCATTCGCTACTGGCTTTCAGGCCTGCAGGGATCATCGCTGCTTCCGCCATACCGACCGCGCCGCGGGCGATCGCTAATCCTCCCCAACTGTTGGCCAGCGCGGTCCCCATACAGAAAACTGCCCACAGAATGGCGAACATGGCATAGCCGATTTTGGTACCCAGCAGATCCAGCACATAGCCGGCGATGGGTTGCATAATGGTATAACAAGCTGAATAGGCAGCAACGATGTAAGAATATTGCTGTGTGGTGATGTGCAATTGATCCTGTAGCGTCGGGGCTGCAACAGAAATTGCATTACGCGTCAGGTATCCCAGCACGGTGCCAATGGTCACCAGGCCGATCATATACCAGCGTAATCCTTTGATTTTACGCATTTAACTTTCTCTCCGAGTCAATAAAAAACACAGTGGTGGCTCTTGAGTAGCGTCACGGTGTGAGGTGTCTTGTAATGTGGTACGACACGTTTTGTTGTTGTGCTGAACAGGAAAACCCTTCTCTTTGTGAGATAGCGATTGAATCCCTGCTTAAGGCAGCGCTACAATAATTTGTCATACAACTTTAAAAGTTGAGTGATATCACAAAACCATTATTTTTATGCGGAATAACGAATTGCTCGCTGAAATCGAGAGCAACAAGCGGTTTGAGGCGATAAATGCTGGGTTATTGTACTGCTTGTTACATTTTTGCGATCATGACCTCACAAATACTGTGAGATATCGCGCATAATTGGTGTGATATCTTTTAACGGTCAACTAATTTGGTGCACAAGAAGCACGGTAAGGAAGAAAACATGCCCCAGTTTCTGAGTGAAGATTTTCTGTTAGACAGTGAATTTGCCCGTCGTCTCTACCATGAGTATGCCGTCGACCAGCCGATATTTGACTACCACTGCCATCTGCCGCCTGAGCAGATCGCGGAAAACTATCGCTTCAAAAATTTGTATGACATCTGGTTGAAAGGCGATCACTACAAGTGGCGTGCGATGCGCACCAACGGTGTGCCTGAGCGTTTGTGTACGGGCGATGCCAGCGACTGGGAAAAATTTGAAGCCTGGGCCGCTACCGTGCCGCACACCATCGGCAATCCGCTTTATCACTGGACACATCTGGAACTGCGCCGTCCGTTCGGTGTAACCGGTACGCTGCTGTCACCAAGTACGGCAAAAGATATTTGGGATCGCTGTAATGCCATGTTGGAGCGCGATGACTTTACCGCGCGCGGCATCATGCAGCAGATGAACGTGAAAATGGTGGGTACGACGGACGATCCGATTGACGATCTGCGCCACCATAAAACTGTTGCTCAGGATTCAAGCTTCTCTATCAAAGTGTTGCCGAGCTGGCGCCCGGATAAAGCGTTCAATATTGAACTGGCAACCTTCAACGACTATATGGCGAAGCTGGGTGAAGTTTCTGACACCGACATTCGTCGTTTCAGCGATCTGCAAGCGGCGCTGACCAAACGTCTGGATCACTTCGCGGCGCACGGCTGTAAGGTGTCCGACCACGCGCTGGATGTGGTGATGTTTGCCGAAGCCGATGACGCGACGCTGGACAGCATTCTGGCGCGTCGTCTTTCTGGCGAAACGCTGAGCGAGCACGAAGTCGCGCAGTTCAAGACTGGCGTGCTGGTCTGGCTGGGTGCGGAATATGCGCGTCGCGGCTGGGTTCAGCAGTACCACATTGGTGCACTGCGCAACAATAACCTGCGTCAGTTCAAGCTGCTGGGGCCGGATGTGGGCTTCGACTCCATCAATGACCGTCCGTTGGCTCAGGAACTGTCTCGTCTGCTCAGCAAGCAGAATGAAGAAAATCTGCTGCCAAAAACCATCCTGTACTGCCTGAACCCGCGCGATAACGAAGTGCTTGGCACCATGATCGGCAACTTCCAGGGCGAAGGGATGCCGGGCAAGATGCAGTTCGGTTCCGGTTGGTGGTTCAACGATCAGAAAGACGGCATGCAGCGCCAGATGACCCAGCTCGCGCAGCTTGGGTTGCTGAGTCGCTTTGTCGGCATGCTGACCGATAGCCGCAGCTTCCTGTCTTACACCCGTCATGAATACTTCCGCCGCATTCTGTGCCAGATGATTGGCCGCTGGGTGGAAGATGGCGAAGCGCCAGCAGACCTGCCGTTGCTGGGCGAAATGGTGAAAAACATCAGTTTCGATAACGCTAAAAACTATTTTGCCATCGAGCTGTAATTCCGCCGTTTCGTAAGGTGTGAATTGCACGAGAGACGCGGCAGTCAGCCTCTTAAAGGGACTTCTGCCGCCGCTCTCGGTGTCTCGATCTTTTGTCATCGGCACTTGTGATGGTTCGGTGCGGGTGAATATGAATATAGGGCAAGGATGACGGTGGTCGATCGGTCGTGCCCTGAATGTGAGATTCGTCCTGAGGTAGCCTGTTAATGCAAACGTTAAATCGTCGTAACTTCCCCGGTCGTCAACACCCGGACCGTGTTATTCAGTTTGGTGAAGGCAACTTTCTGCGCGCCTTCGTCGACTGGCAGTTGGATTTGCTGAATGAGCACACCGATCTGGATGCGGGCATTGTCATTGTTCGTCCGATCGATTCCGATTTCCCGCCCGCGCTGGATACCCAGGATGGGTTGTACACCACCATTATCCGTGGTCTGAACGAGCAGGGCGAGGCCGTGCGTGAACCGCGTCTGATCCGCTCGGTAAACCGTGAAATCAACGTGTACCGTCAGTTCGATGAGTATCTGGCGCTGGCGCACGATCCAAATATTCGTTTTGTTTTCTCCAATACCACCGAAGCAGGTATCAGCTATCACGCAGACGACAGCCTGAACGATGCGCCGCCTGTCAGCTTCCCGGCGAAATTAACCCGTCTGCTGTATGAGCGCTTCTGCCATTTTGACGGCGCAGCGGATAAAGGCTGGGTGCTGTTACCGTGCGAGCTGATTGATTACAACGGCGTGGCGCTGAAAGAACTGGTGCTGCGCTATGCCGCACAGTGGAAACTGACGCCAACGTTTACCGCTTGGTTGAACGATCACAACACCTTCTGCTCGACGCTGGTGGACCGTATTGTTACGGGTTATCCACGTGCCGAAGTGGAAGTGTTACAGCAGGAAATGGGCTATCAGGATACCTTTTGGGATACGGCAGAACATTTCTACCTGTTCGTGATTCAGGGGCCACAGTGGCTGGCGGAAGAATTGCGTCTGAACAAACTGGATCTGAACGTTCGTATCGTTGATGACATCAAGCCGTATAAAGAACGTAAAGTGGCGATTCTCAACGGTGCCCATACCGCGCTGGTGCCGGTGGCATTCCTGGCGGGTCTCGATACCGTTGGCGAATCAATGGATGATGCCCTGATTGGCAAATTCGTGGAAAAGACCATTGCTGAAGAGATTGTGCCGGTATTGGATTTACCTCATGACGAACTGACGTCGTTTGCTCAGGCTGTGTTAAGCCGTTTCCGTAACCCCTTCATTCAGCACCAGCTGTTATCTATCTCGCTGAATGGCATGACCAAATTCCGCACTCGCATCCTGCCGCAGTTACTGACCTACCGTGAACGCCACGGTGAATTGCCTGCGCGTCTGACGTTTGCGCTGGCGGCCTTGATTGCATTCTATCGCGGCGAGCGCAGCGGTGAAGGCGATACGCTGCAAACCTATCCGTTGCAGGACGATGCGCACTGGCTGGAGCGTTATTCCACGCTGTGGGCCGGCGTAAAAGAGAACACCGTCAGCCTGGCTGAACTGGTGAATGTAGTACTGCGCGATGCCGATCACTGGGAACAGGATTTAACACAGGTTCCTGGCCTGGCGGCGCAGGTGACTGAACAGTTGCAAACCATCGTTGAGCGCGGCATGCGCGCAGCTGTGGAAGGTTATTGCTAATCAGCAAGAAGGGTTATCCATGCAAAGTATTATAAAAATTCATTCTCTGGACAATGTGGCTGTCGCCCTGCGTGATGTTGAGCAAGGCGAAACGGTGTCGGTGGATAGCCATACAGTGACACTTCAGCAACCTGTCGTGCGCGGACATAAGTTCGCGCTGGAAACCATCGCACCGGGAGAAATGATTACCAAGTATGGCCTGCCTATCGGCCATGCATTGGTGTCTATTGCTCCTGGAGAACATATTCACTCCCAGAACGCGAAAACCAACCTGAGCGATCTGGATGAATATCAGTACCAGCCTGAGTTTATCGACCTGCCGCCACAAATGGGCGACCGGGACGTACAGCTCTATCGTCGTAAAAATGGCGATGTCGGTATCCGTAATGAACTGTGGATTCTGCCAACCGTCGGTTGCGTGAACGGGATTGCTCGCCAGATCCAGCAGCGTTTCCTGAAAGAAACCAATGACGCGGAAGGTATCGACGGCGTTTATCTGTTTAGTCATACCTTCGGCTGTTCACAGCTCGGTCAGGATCACGAAAACACCCGTACGATGCTGCAAAACATGGTGCGTCACCCGAATGCAGGGGCGGTGCTGGTGATCGGTCTGGGGTGTGAGAATAATCAGGTTGATGCATTCCGCACGACGCTGGGCGGTTTTGATTCCGATCGCGTAACGTTCATGGTGTGCCAGCAGCAGGACGATGAAGTCGAAGCCGGTCTGGAACGTCTGCATACGCTGTATGAGGCGATGCGCCATGACAAACGCGAGCCGGGCAAGCTAAGCGAGCTGAAGTTTGGCCTGGAATGCGGTGGCTCTGATGGGCTGTCCGGTATTACTGCCAACCCGCTGTTAGGCCGTTTCTCCGACTATCTGATCGCCAACGGCGGCACGACTGTGCTGACCGAAGTACCGGAAATGTTCGGTGCGGAGCGTATTCTGATGAGCCGCTGCCGTGACGAAGCCACGTTTGAGAAAACCGTCCACATGGTGAACGATTTCAAACAGTACTTCATCGCGCACGACCAGCCGATTTACGAGAACCCATCGCCGGGTAACAAGGCGGGTGGGATCACTACGCTGGAAGAGAAATCACTGGGCTGTACGCAAAAAGCCGGACAGAGCAAAGTGGTGGACGTACTGAAATATGGTGAGCGCTTACATACTCCGGGGCTCAACCTACTCAGTGCGCCGGGGAATGATGCTGTCGCAACCAGCGCGCTGGCGGGTGCGGGTTGCCATATGGTGTTGTTCAGTACCGGACGCGGCACGCCTTACGGCGGATTCGTGCCTACCGTAAAACTGGCGACCAACAGCGAATTGGCGAAGAAAAAACCGCACTGGATTGATTTCGATGCGGGGCGTCTGATCCACGACATGCCGATGGACGAACTGCTGAGCCAGTTTGTCGAGCTGATTGTCGAGATTGCTGACGGCAAGCGTACGAAGAATGAAGTGAACGACTTCCGTGAATTAGCCATATTTAAGAGCGGCGTGACGTTGTAAATATTATTCATTCCAATTAAAATAAAACGGCGTTTCATTTTTATAATGGCGCCGTTTTTTTTCGTAGCAACTTTTAGAGGCAGGGATCATGACACAGTATTGGATTGCCCAGTCTGTTGGTGTACTGGCATTTCTGGTCGGTATCACCATGTTTTTCAACCGTAACGATCAAAAATTCAAAATACAGCTATCGGCATACAGCGCCGTCATTGGTCTGCATTTTTTCCTGATGGGGGCAAATGCGGCAGGTGCCAGTGCATTGTTGAACTCGGCACGAACGCTAATCTCACTGAAAACACACAACATCCTCGTGATGTTTGTCTTTATCTCACTGACGCTGCTCTTTGGTTTATCGGGTATGCACCATGCGATGGAGCTGCTACCGATAGCGGGCACAGTTGCCAGTACCTGGGCGCTGTTCCGCACGTCTGGGTTGACGACGCGCTGCGTGATGTGGTGTTCAACAGCTTGCTGGGTGGTACACAATATCTGGTTGGGATCGATTGGTGGATCGCTGATCGAAGGCAGTTTCCTAGTGATGAACGGCTTTAACATCATCCGCTTCTGGCGTATGCAGCAGCGCGGCATCGATCCTTTTAGCGTGGAGAAGAAGGCGTAATTCGGGCAATTCTCATCATATTAACGCCGTTCGTTTTAAGGCGAACGGCGTGAGAGAAAGAGGGAGCATTAATCCCCTAATTGCTTACAGCAGATTCAGGCGCTCTTTTTCCGCCAGCTTAGCATCTTCTGCCTGACACACAGCGGCAGTGAAAATAACGTCTGTTGATGAGTTTAATGCCGTTTCTGCGGAGTCCTGTAAGACGCCGATGATGAAGCCAACAGCAACAACCTGCATGGCGATATCGTTGGAAATACCGAACATGCTGCACGCCAGCGGGATCAGCAGTAGCGAACCGCCTGCCACACCGGATGCGCCACAGGCACAGATAGATGCCACCACGCTCAGTAATAATGCGGTAGCGATATCAACTTCAATCCCTAGTGTATGAACGGCTGCCAGCGCCAGTACCGTAATGGTAATCGCGGCACCGGCCATATTGATGGTGGCTCCCAGCGGAATGGCGACGGAATAGCTATCTTCATTCAGGTTCAGTTTGCGGCATAGTTCCATATTCACCGGAATGTTGGCGGCAGAGCTGCGGGTAAAGAAGGCTGTCACGCCGCTCTCACGCAAGCAGCGCAGCACCAGCGGATAAGGGTTGCTGCGAATCTTCCAGTAGACGATTAGCGGGTTGATCACCAGCGCAACCAGCAACATACCGCCGATCAACACCATCAGCAGGTGGGCGTAGCCCCACAATGCGCCGAAGCCGGTTTCCGCCAATGTTGAGGCGACCAGACCAAAGATCCCCAGCGGTGCGAAGCGGATCACGACACGCACGATAGCCGTTACTGCATGAGATGCATCGCTGATCAGATTCTTTGTGGAAGCTGACCCGTGGCGGAAAGCTAACCCCAGACCTACAGCCCAGACCAGAATACCGATGTAGTTGGCATTGAGCAGAGCATGAATCGGGTTAGCGACAACACTCATCAACAGGCCTTTTAATACTTCGACGATACCTGATGGTGGCGTGATGTCGGCGGCCTGCGCGTTGAGCGCCAGCGTGGAAGGGAAGAGGACGCTAAGTACGACGGCAATCAGCGCCGCAGAAAAGGTGCCGATGAGGTAGAGGAACAGGATCGGGCGGATATTGGTTTTTTGCCCTTGCTGATGATTGGCAACCGATGCCATCACCAGCATCAAAACCAGAATGGGGGCGACGGCTTTCAATGCGCCGACGAACAGCGTTCCCAATAAACCGGCAGCCAGCGCGGCCTGTGTGGACAGCGAGGCCAGAATAATCCCGGCGGCGAGCCCCAGAAGAATCTGTTTAACCAGGCTGCCGTGCGTAATGTACTGCAAAAAACGAGAGTGTTGAGTTTCCATAATTTTGACGGGATAACCGTTCCGCTAAGTGGTTGTCTATACGGATCTGGCACCTCTGACATGTGTCGGGTGACTTTTTATTTCCGTAACGAAATGTGTTTGCACATGTCAGTATATGAAAATTTATTTTTGAGAAAAGCAATGATGTGGTTTTTTATGACGGACATCCGTGTCCGTCACCCTACGGGCCGTTGCGCATGGGGACGAACGGATTGAAAGTAGAAACGCTATCAATGAGGGATGCCTTCTCCGCACGGCGGGAACCGTGCGGAGAGAAGAGGAAGCATTAATGCTCGGCGCGTTTGTTTACCCAGACGTTGATCAGCATGGTGATGATCAGAATACTGGCAACGACGCCCAGAGAAATGGCCACCGGAATATGGAAAATGTCGATGAGCATCATCTTAGTACCAATAAAGATCAGGATGACGGCCAAACCATATTTCAACAGCGAGAAGCGTTCAGCTACGCCAGCCAGCAGGAAGTACATCGCACGCAGTCCCAGAATGGCGAACAGGTTCGACGTCAGCACGATAAAGGGATCGGTTGTGACGGCAAAAATAGCCGGGATACTGTCTACGGCGAAAATCACGTCGCTGATTTCAACCATAATCAGCACCAGAAACAGCGGCGTGGCATACAAGATGCCGTTACGACGGACGAAGAACTTTTCGTTCTCAATGCTATCCGTCATGCGCAAACGGCTACGCAGCCAGCGTACCAGCGGTTTGTCGCCGATCGCCCCGTCATCTTCTTTCGCCAGCGCCATTTTAAGGCCGGTGAACAGCAGGAACGCACCGAACACGTAGAGCAGCCACTGGAATTGCGTGACCAGCCAACTGCCGCCAAACACCATCAGCGTTCTAAGGACGATAGCGCCTAACACGCCGTAGATCAGCACGCGGCGTTGGTATTGCGGGGGAACGGCGAAGTAGCCGAAGAGCATCAGCCAGACGAAGACGTTATCGACGGCAAGCGCTTTCTCGATCAAATAACCGGTCAGGAAGGCCAGCGACTGGGCGTTGGCTACTTCGCGGCCCATGGTGCCGTCCAGATACCACCAGAAACCGGCGTTGAACAGCAGCGAGAGCGTAACCCAGATGATAGACCAGACGGCAGCCTGTTTGAACGTCATTACCGTCGACCCTTTGCGCCCTTGATAGAGCAGGTCGATGGCCAGCATCACTATAACAATGGCAGCGAAGCTGCCCCATAACCACGGCGTGCCGATGGAGTGCATAGCAAGATCCTTAAATAGAAACAAAAACGGCCAACATCGGAAGGACGCTGGCCGCTTGTTATTAAAGCTGCAAATGGACCTCGCCTTCCGGCAAGGTCTCACTTACAACGTTAATGAAGCTGTTTCATTAAGAATCACGCTTTTCATCAAAGTTGCCCAGTAACCGGATGCGGAACGCATCGTAATGACGATTAGCTGGCGGAAAAGTTACTCCCCTTTGCCTGACAGAAGATAGGTGAAAAGATGATCCTGGTCAAATAATTATCGCTGCCTTACTCCGCGTTTCCCGGCGTGGCGGCATCGGCAGGAAACACGACGCCGGTTTGGCGGCGAATTTCTGTCAGCAGCCCCGCGACGGTGCGCGATCGTGCCAGTTCTGCATGGTTGATGGCGCTATCGCTTACCAGCGTGGCAAAGACTTCGGCTTCGTACAGCATGCTGTTGATATGCTGCGGTTGGCTGAGATCCAACTGCTTGCCTTCACGCGGAATGAATTTCACGTTATGGCATTCGGAGACTTTTTCAATCACCAGCGAACCGTCTTCCCCCTGAATTTCACTGGGTATCGTGGAGTGGCTGACTTTGGAATGGTTAATGGTCACATCAAAATCGCCGTAATTCAGGATGACGCTGCCATGTGCATCTACGCCGCTTTCTAATAGCGTCGCGCTGGCCTGCGTGGTGCACGGTTCTCCCCACAGCGCCACGGCGAAGGCTAAGCAGTAGTAGCCGATATCCATGATAGAACCGTTGGAGAACGCCGGATTGAACGTATTCGGGTTCTCGCCCGCCAGATAGCGCGGGTAGCGTGAGGAATACTGGCAGTAATTCAGCACCACTTTACGCAGCCGGCCGACTTTTGGCAGCGCCTGCTGGATCACGCTAAAATTGGGCAGGCTGGCGGTTTT
Source organism: Pectobacterium aroidearum (assembly GCF_041228105.1). Classification (NCBI taxonomy): domain Bacteria; kingdom Pseudomonadati; phylum Pseudomonadota; class Gammaproteobacteria; order Enterobacterales; family Pectobacteriaceae; genus Pectobacterium; species Pectobacterium aroidearum. The sequence continues at coordinate 4,414,413 of NZ_CP166097.1, read as the reverse complement.
GAACGCTTCAAAGAGCACGACCTGATTTTCTCTGGCACAGGCGATCATCTGTTCGACTTCATAGCGGTTGGAAGCCAGCGGTTTTTCACAGATGACATGCTTGCCGTGGCTCAGGAAGAGCAGAGCCTGTTCGCAATGCAGTGAGTTAGGGCTTGCCAGATACACGGCGTCGATAAGATCGGATTTCGCCATGGCGTCCAGTGAATCAAAGCGCGTATCCACCATGTAATCGGCCTGAAACGGCTGCGCTTTTTCTGCCGTGCGCGAATAGATGGCGGTGAGCTTCAGCTTGCCGGTTTCGTGGGCGGCATCAACAAACTGACGGGTGATCCAACTGGTTCCTACAATAGCGAAGCGAATCATAAGCGTTTGGTATCCTGAAGGGATTGGTGATGTCTATGCAGATTATCACGGTCAAATGACAAGGCAACGTCAATCATTTCCCGTTCCGGCAGAGAAAAGCATTTACTGACGGGCTATTTTAAGGGATAAACAGCGCAAATTTTATGATGTAGGAGAGGCTAATGAGCCAACTCGAATTGGAAACGTGCAACCTGACGTTGGTGCGTTACCCTCAGGTCGCCGAAAACTCGGCGCTACAGGCGTGGGATGCCGCAGATGAATACCTGCTGCGTGAGCTGTCCACGATGGAAATCGCGCCGGGGCCGCGTCTGATTTTCAATGATACGTTTGGTGCGCTGGCCTGTGGTTTGCAGGCGCAATCGCCCGTCAGTATCAGCGACTCTTATCTCAGCCAACTGGCAACGCGGCACAATCTGGAACTGAATGGCTATGATGCCAATGCGGTAACACTGCTAGATAGCATGGCGGATCTACCCGAAGCGCCTGCGCTGGTGGTGATTAAAATACCGAAAACGATCGCGCTGCTGGAACACCAGTTGAGAATGTTGCGTAAGGTCGTTACGCCGCAAACGCGTATCATCGCCGGCGCGAAAGCGCGCGATATTCATACCTCTACGCTGCAATTGTTTGAGCGCGTGATGGGCCCGACGAAAACCTCGCTGGCCTGGAAAAAGGCGCGTCTGGTTCACTGCGAGTGGGCGGAGCTAAAAGTCAGTGAGCAGTCACTTACTACCGAGTGGGAGCTGGATGGCTACGGCTATCGTATTCAAAACCACGCTAACGTGTATTCGCGTAATGGGTTGGACATCGGCGCACGTTTCTTTATGCAGCATTTGCCGGAACAGATAGACGGTAAGATCATTGATCTCGGCTGTGGCAACGGCGTCATTGGTCTGGCAGCGCTGAAAGCTAACCCCGAGGCCACCGTTGGCTTCTTTGATGAGTCCTATATGGCGGTGGCGTCGAGTCAGGTGAACGTTGAGGTCAACTGCCCACAGGATGTCGAGCGCTGTAGCTTCGTAGTGAACCACGGATTGGCTCGCGTTAAGCGTGATACGTTGCAAGCCGTATTGTGCAACCCGCCATTCCACCAACAACAAGCTGTGACGGATGAAATCGCCTGGCAGATGTTTATGGATGCCCGTCGCTGCCTTCAGGTTGGCGGAGAACTGCGCATTGTCGGGAATCGCCATCTGGATTATTTCCACAAGCTGAAGCGTCTGTTCGGCAACTGTGAAACCGTCGCCAGCAACACGAAGTTCGTCATACTGCGTGCGGTGAAAACGGGGTCGTCCCGCTAAACCCACGTTGCCTACATTATAGTGTTAACGCCAGCCGGGTAGCCTGATCGATCGCCCGGCGTGCGTCTAATTCCTGTGCCATATCAGCCCCGCCAATCAGATGAACGTGACATCCGGCTGCCAATAAGGGGTCGTACAGTTTGCGATTGGGTTCCTGACCGGCGCAGATAATGATGTTATCCACCGGCAGACAGCGCATTTGCTGGTCGTGGATAATGTGCAGCCCCTCATCATCAATGTGGTGATATTCCACGCCGCCCAGCAGCGTGACGCCGTGACGCAGCAGCGTGGTACGGTGTATCCAACCTGTGGTTTTCCCGAGATTTTCACCCGGTTTGCCGGTCTTCCGCTGTAATAACGTAATGTCCCGTGGGTGGGGAAGCTCGTCAGATTGATGAGGCAGAAGGCCGCCCCGGTGCTGTAGCTGCGTATCAATGCCCCATTCCGCATAAAAGTCGCCGTACCCTGCCTGAGAAGGGTGGGGGTTTAGGCGATGATTCCCGTCAGGAACGATCTTTTTATTCAGAAGATAGTGCGCGGTATCAAAACCGATACCGCCTGCGCCGATAATGGCGACCCGCTTGCCGACGGGTTTTTTGTCGCGCAGCACGTCCAGATAGCTCAGCACGCTAGGATGATCGATACCTGCAATCTCGGGAGTCCGTGGCACGATGCCGCAGGCCAGAATCACGTCATCAAAACCGAGTAAATCGGTGGGGGTCGCCTGCGTGCTCAGGCGTAGCGTGACGCCGAGCAGTTCTAGCTGTCGACGATAGTAGCGCAGCGTTTCATAAAATTCGGCTTTGCCGGGAATCTGTTTGGCAATATTGAACTGGCCGCCGATATAAGAAGAGGATTCAAACAGCGTAACCTGATGGCCGCGTGCAGCGGCGTTAACGGCAAAGGCCATACCGGCAGGCCCGGCACCGACCACCGCAAAGCGTTTGCCAACTCTGGCGGGGTGGATAGGCAGCTCGGTTTCGTGGCAGGCGCGCGGGTTGACCAGACAGGACGTGACCTTGCCTGCAAAAATTTGATCGAGGCAGGCCTGATTACAGCCGATGCAGGTATTGATTTCATCGCTGCGCCCCGACTGCGCTTTTGCCACCAGCTCGGCATCGGCGAGAAAAGGGCGTGCCATCGATACCATGTCGGCACAGCCTTCGGCCAGCAGCTTTTCCGCCACGTCGGGATCGTTGATGCGGTTGGTGGTAATCAGCGGGATGCGAACTTTCCCCATCAGCTTCTGCGTGACCCAGCCGAATGCGCCGCGTGGCACCAGCGTGGCGATAGTTGGAATACGCGCTTCATGCCAGCCGATACCGGTATTAATGAGGGTGGCACCAGCCTGTTCAATCGCCTGCGCCAGCTGCACAATTTCTTGCCAGCTTGAGCCTTCTTCTATCAGATCGAGCATCGATAAACGGTAAATCAGGATGAAGTCCGGCCCTGTTCGCTCCCGCACGGCGCGAACAATCTCAAGCGCGAAGCGGCAGCGGCGTTGAAAATCACCGCCCCATTCGTCATCACGATGGTTGGTATGCGTGACCAGAAACTGATTAATCAGGTAGCCTTCCGACCCCATAATTTCCACGCCATCGTAGCCCGCCTGCTGCGCCAGCGCGGCGCAACGGGCAAAGTCATCGATGGTTTTTACAATATCCTGCGTACTCATTTCCCGTGGCGCAAAGCGGTTAATCGGTGCCTGAATCGCCGATGGCGCGACCGGATCGGGCTGATAGCTGTAGCGTCCGGCGTGGAGAATTTGCAGCGCGATTTTCCCGCCCGCGTCGTGTACCGCCTGTGTCAGAATCTGGTGATGCGCGAGCTGCGCTTCGTCATGCAGGGTCGCTCCGCCTTTGGCAACGGCACCTTTGGCGTTTGGCGCAATGCCGCCAGTGACAATCAGGCCAACGCCGCCCTGCGCCCGCTCGCGGTAAAATGCCGCCAGCCTTTCGGTGCCGTCCGGATGTTCTTCCAGCCCGGTATGCATGGATCCCATCACCACGCGGTTCTTTAACGTCGTGAAGCCAAGATCGAGCGGGGAAAGCAGCGTAGGGTAGGCAGTCATTGCACTCTCCGGTGAAGTTAACTGGTCTGATGAGTTCTTGTGTCCAATCTAGCTGTAATTGAGTGAGTTGTGAAATTTATGTGTATTTATTGTGATTGATGTCATTGCGAATATTGGGGGAAAGCCGAAGCAGGCAAGGGATCGTGCGCCGGAGTGTTTGTTGTCGGGGGCGTGTGACATTATAATCCGCGGGTTTATCGGGCAAAGGTATCGTTATGCGGGTGGAAGAGTTGGAATATCGTCTGGATAGCGCACTGCGTGCGTTAGAACAAAGCGTGCAGCGTCAGCAGCAGACGTGGCGGCAGGAACATCAGTCCCTCCAGCAGCAGTTGCTTCAGGCGAAAGAGCGTGATGCTTACCTTTGTACGCAGATTGAGCGGCTCTCTGCGCAGTTGAGTTCGATGGACAGTTCGCCTGAGCGAAATCCGCTGATTCAGAAAATGAAGGTCATTCATGCCCATCTTGATGCATTGGCACAAGAAGCCAGTGCCTTTAGACGTTCACTGCGGTAACCACCCACCAGCATTTTTTTAGCTATTGTGTTGCCTGTTAATACCAGAGTCGGTTAACACAAAATTCGGTTAACGCAATACTGCGGCTTCCTTACACAATTCCTCCTCATTCTCCATAATTGACGCAAATGTGGAGCCGACACTTGCAGAGATTTACCCTTACTCTAATTAACTGAAGGTGTCGGGCCTATACTTTCCCTCGTAGCACGGCACCCGCCGTCGATAAGTCAATTCAGAGAGAGGAATGAAATATGCGTAAACTCACTGCAATGCTGGTTGCTTCTTCTTTGGCATTGGGCGCGGCAGGTATCGCGCATGCTAATGAAGCATCGAAAGGTCCTGGCCCGGAACACAAGATGATGATGAAAGAGGGTCGGGAGCATCGTGGCATGATGGGGCCGGATGCGATGTTTAAGGAGCTGAATTTGACAGAAGCGCAGAAGCAGCAAGTCAAAGACATCATGAAAGAGTCCCGCGAGAAAATGCACAAAGCGATGCAGGATGACCGTCGTGAAATGCATAGCCTGATCGCATCAGATACCTTTGATACCGCAAAAGCACAGGCGCAGTTGGATAAAGCCGACGCGGAGCACAAGGCCAGAATGCTTAACGGGCTGGAAACCAAGAACAAAATTTACAATGTTCTGACGCCAGAACAGAAGAAACAGTACAACGACAACTTTGAAAAACGACTGACTCAACCGCCAAGACCGGATGGTAAGCCTGTCCCTGCGGAATAACGTGTACGCACGAGAGCCCGCTGTACGATAAGTCACTAAGACCACCGGATCGACGTATTACCTGATGGGTAATGCCTCGGTCCGGTGGTTTTTTTATTTATTTTTCCCGCAACCATCGTGCTGTGAGTCGGTAAATGATTAATGCTATCCTCACGCGGAGAAAGCAGGTGGAACCATCGGACAGCAGGCGGTAAAGGACAAATGAATAACGATTTGACGTTGAAAACTATAAAATTCATGCCGTTTCTGTTCTTGACCACTTTCATCGTGAGCTGTCTGGGATTTCGGTTTCGGGTACTGGATGAGCTGTCGCTGTTTTGGCCCGCCAATATTCTGGTTTTTTGTCTCATGATTAGTTTCAGAGCCAGAAACGGGACGATAAAAGGTAAAACACTGTCTATCGGTATCGGTTTTTTAGTGAGTTATGTGGCGATGCTATCGGCGGCGCTGTGGATGGACAATAACTCACCGTTAAAAACCAAAGTGCTGTTATGTTTGTGCAATATGGTCTTTGTGGTAACGGCCTGGTGCGCCTTTTGCCTGATGTGTCGGTTTACCGGTAAGTGGTCGACATTTGAAAAATTCAGCAAATATTACGTCTATATTATTTTCGCTTCGACGTTTGTCGGTGCGTTCTCATCCGGCGTGGCGTATGGGGTTTATGCGTATGTCTACGATACGGGGAACCGCTATGCCGAGTTTATGGACTGGTTCAGTGAACAACTGGGAACCGGTATTATTCTCGCGTTCTTTTTCCTGCGCGGTAAAGATATCCTGCGGGCGCTGCGGAATATTCCTCTTTGTCCTAAGCACATCAGAGAGAATATTTTTCCCTTTCTGGTCTTCATCATTTTCTTATTGGTGAGCCTGTTTTTTCAGGACGCGAGCCTGATTACGCTGTCTGTTATTCCGCTCACGCTGTGTGCATTCAATTACTCTTTCCCGATCATGTCGTTGCTCTGTGCGATTACGGGCGTAATACTGAATTATCTCTATATTAATCAAGTCGGTATACTCATCAATTCAAACTCTGAGGCGTACATTAATTCGTTTCTCACGACCGCACGACTGAACATCGCGATGTTAATTATGGCGATGTTAAGCGTCTCTCATTTTGTTTCGATGAACCGACGACTGATTAAAATCATCGAAAGCAACAGCCTGAAGGATGCACTCACGAATACCTTCAATCGTCGCGCTTTCCTTAGCATGTTGAATGGGAGGCAGGGCTTGCTAATGAATAAGAGAAAGCGTCAGCTAACGCTGTTATTTCTGGATATTGATTATTTTAAGCAGGTCAACGATACCTACGGTCATGCCAGCGGGGATGAATTGATCGCCAGTTTTGCCCGTATGCTGAGCGCGAATATTCGGCCGAGCGACATTCTTTGCCGCTGGGGTGGGGAGGAATTCGTTATTGCGGCTTATGATCTGACGGCTGAACAATCCGCAGCGATGGCTGAAACCCTACGGCATCTGACGGAATCCACGCCGCTTGTGCTGTCCGATGGTCGGGAAATCCGTTTTACGACCAGCATCGGCGTGGTCACGTTTCCCCAGTATGAAGGCGGCAACACTTACGATTTGATCGGGCTGGCAGATGAGCAGCTCTACAAAGCGAAAGCGCAGGGGCGTAATCGTGTGTGTCTGCGTTTGGTCGAAGATATCTGAATCCTCTCTTGACCTTCCCCTTACTGGAACGTCTACCCTCAAAAAGTCCTGTGACTGATTGAGAGGTTGTGATGAAGAAAGTCCATTTGTTATTAACGGCGGCCTTGCTGGTTCCGTTTCTCTCGTTTGCCGCTGACAGCGCGCATAGCGGCCATGGTTCAGCGAGCGAAGCGTCATCCCAACAGGCGTATATGAAAGGGATGGATGCAATGCATACCGAGATGATGGAAGGGTTACAGTCCAGCGACCCTGATATTGCCTTTGCCAAAGGGATGATTGCGCATCACCGCGGCGCGATTGATATGGCGAAGACGGAATTGCAATACGGTAAAGACCCGGAATTGCGCAAGCTGGCAGAAGAGATTATTAAAGCTCAGCAGCCGGAGATCGACCAAATGGAAGCCTGGCTGAAGAAGCAAGGCAAGCAGTAACATTGCCGATGGCGCTTCTTCTGAGAAGCGCTATTTCGTTTTTACGGTACTGTAGGCTGGGTGACTTCGCCTGATGGGTAGAAATTTAGTGACTGTTTTCACAGAATAAAACGTAGAGATAGCTTTCTCCGCGTGAACTTGTTAGAAAACAGCAAAGGACGTCACCAGAAGTTTCTGGGCGAGACCTGGATAAAGCAGCGTATACCGCACGCTGCTTTATCCAGGTTTTTTTTTGCTTATTTTCCAGCTGGCCAGCGGACAACAAGCGGGATGACGTGTATTAGGCAGTTGCAGCCATTGACGAAACGGGAAGTCATTATGAATAGCAAAGTGCTCGCTGAAAATATTCTGAGGTTGGTCGGAGGGGAAACGAACGTTTCGACTCTGGTGCATTGTGCAACACGCTTGCGCTTTAAGATTGTTGATCACGGTAAAGTGGATGTGGCTGCGCTTGAGGCGTTGGAAGGCGTCATTACGGTCATCAATGCTTCAGGGCAATTGCAGGTGGTGATCGGGAACCGAGTGCCGGAGGTGTATCGCGCTTTTGGTTCGATCTCCAAGCTGCTGGAGGACGGCGACGGGAAACGCCAGACTGCGGAAAGTGAGCAATCGACCTCTGCCATGGGACGATTGATCGATCTGGTTGCCGGGATCTTTACCCCCTTGTTGGGCGCGATGGCGGCAGCGGGGGTGCTGAAAGGGGCGCTGGCTATTGTCCTGGCGCTCGGGTGGCTGAATACCAAAGAAAGTACCTATGTCATCCTGCATGCGGCGTCCGACAGCCTGTTCTATTTTTTGCCGATGCTGTTGGCGATTACCGCTGCGCGTAAATTTGAAACCAATATTTTTGTGGCGGTGTCGATTGCCGGTGCGCTGGTTTACCCGACGATTCAGGGTTTATTTGATGCCGGGCAGCCTGTGACGTTCTTCGGCCTGCCTGTGGTGATGATGAAATACACTGCCTCGGTGATCCCGATTATCTTCAGCGTGTGGCTGATGTCGTATATCGAGCGTTTCCTGAATCGCCATATTCACGAAAGCGTGCGTAATATCCTGACGCCGTTTTTCCTGCTGCTACTGATGGTGCCGCTAACGCTGATGACCATCGGGCCGATTGGGATTTCGGCCAGTAAGCTCATTGCGTCGGTATTCGTCAGTATCTATGAATTCAACCCGATTATTGCGGGCGCGCTGATGGCGGCGTCATGGCAGGTCTTAGTGATATTTGGCGTTCACTGGGGCTTTGTGACCGTGTTCATCAACGATCTCTCCGTCATGGGGCACAGCTACCTTAAAGCCGCCTCCAGCCCGTCGGTCTTTGCCCAGTCTGGCGCACTGCTGGGCGTGATGGTGCGTACCAAAGATAAAAAGCTCAAAGCGTTGGCAGGCAGTACCTTTATCGCGTCGCTGTTTGGCATCACGGAACCCGGTGTTTATGGGGTTACGCTGAAGCTGAAGAAACCGTTTATCTGCGCGGTGATCGCTGCTGCCATCGGGGGCGCTATCGTCGGCTATGCGAAAAGCTCGGCGGTTTCTATGGGGATGCCTGGGTTACTGACGCTGCCGATCTTCTACGGAGAAGGCTTTGTCGGGTTCCTCATCGGCTGTGCTGTCGCCTTCGCCGCGAGTTTTGTACTGACGGTTATTGTGGGATTTGACGATCCAACGCCGCCGGTTGAGAACACGTCAGCGCCCACACATTCATCATCAACTTCTGCGACACCCGCTGCGCCAGTATCACGCCAGCCAGCCAATGCTGTGCCACCTGCCCAACCGCTAAAAGACGCGCCAGCGACGGCGGAACAGCTGGGATCGCCGGTAAAAGGCGAACTGATCTTGCTGGAAGACGTGGACGATAAGGTGTTCTCTTCCGGCGTGGTGGGGCAGGGCGTTGCTATTCTGCCGGAAGAAGGGCGCATCTATTCACCGGTGGACGGCGTGATTGCCAGAACGTTCAGCAGCGGCCATGCCGTCGGCATTCTTTCGCAGAACGGTGCGGAAATTCTGATTCATGTCGGGATCAATACGGTGCAGTTGGAAGGCCAGCATTATCAGATGCATGTTGCAGAAGGTGACAAGGTGCAAAAAGGCCAGTTGCTGCTGGAGTTCGATCTGGAAGCAATCAAGCAGGCAGGCTACGACACGGTGACGCCGATGGTGGTGACGAATGCGGATGAGTACCACTTATTCAGTCCGGGCTCCGCTCGTCAGTTGAGGGTCGGCGATACGATTATCGCGCTGGCGTAACCCGTGATGCGCGGGTTTTCCTGGCGAGTGACGTCAGAACGTCTGAGGAAGCATAAATGATGAAAAAAATACCTCTGGTTGCCGCCGTCGTGGCTGCGTTAGCGCTGCCCGGTCAGGCGATAAGTGCCGATTTTTCTGCCCAAATCGCCAGCCCACGTCCGAACGTGGTGCTGATTGTGGCGGAGGATATGAATCCCCGCTTGGGTGCATACGGAGATACACAGGCGCGAACGCCGAATCTGGATGCGTTGGCAAAAGAGTCCGTTGTCTTTACACAAGCCTTCACGATGGCAGGCGTATCCGCGCCGTCGCGAGCTGGGCTGATTACCGGCATGTTTCAACATACCACCGGGTTGCAGCACATGCGTACGGCGACCCGACCAGCAGGCGGCTATTTAGGCGTGCCGCCTTCTTATGTGAAAGGTTACCCCGAACTGCTGCGCCGCAGTGGTTACTTTACCTATAACGATACCAAGACGGATTACCAGTTTACGAAAGGCCATGCCGATGTCGGCCCTTTCACCCTGTGGACGCGCCACGGGGAGTACAGCAGCATGGACGATCTGCATATTCAGCTGGCCTGGCGTAATTATGATCTGAAGGGCAAGCCGTTCTTCATGAATTTTAACCCGCAGATTACGCATGAATCGGCGCTTTTCACGGCGGAAAACCACCCTGCGGGCCAATCGCGCTTTGTCAAACAGTGGGATACCTTCCGACAGCAGTACCCTTATACGCCAACGGATCCACAAAATCTGATACTGGAACCCTATCTGAGGGATACGCCACAAACCCGGCGGGAGCTGGCGCAGCATTATGACAATATTCACATTATGGATATGCAGGTCGGTAAGCTGCTGGATGGGCTGAAAAAGGACGGGCTGTGGGATAACACCATCGTCATATTTACGGCTGATAACGGTGATGGGATCCCGCGTCACAAGCGTGAGGGCTACGACTCTGGCACCCATGTCCCGCTAATCGTGCATATCCCTGAGAAATATCGTCCGGCTGGCTGGTTGGCGGAGGGGAGTATGAATGACCGGCTTGTGTCGTTCGAAGATCTGGCACCAACCATTCTGGGGTTTGCCGATATCAAACAACCTGACTATATGCGTGGTATCAGTCTGGCACAGGATTTCGCGCCGCAGCGCCAGTTTGTCTATGGCGTGCGAGGGCGGATGGATGAATACGATATGCGCGCCTATTTTGTTCGGGATCGTGACTATCAATATGTGCGTAATCTGGCGACCACGCCGGGAGGGATCGGCATTGCTTTCCGTAACGCGCTCGGATCGATGAAGGATTTGAATGCAGCGCATGAACAGCATCAGCTGAGTGCCGATCAGCAAAGCTGGTTTGACGATCGTCCAGCAGAAGAGCTCTACGATCTACGACGCGATCCCTTGCAGTTGCATAATCTGGCGGCAGAACCTGCCCAAAATGCCGTGCTGGTACGGATGCGTGAAGAGATGGATCGCTGGCGTAACAGGGCGAACGACATGAATTTGATCGTGGAAGATCAGATGGTGGCGGATTTGCTGGATGAGCAGGGTAAGCAGCGCGCCACGCTGACGCCAGTGGCGCAGTGGGATGCGGTCAGCAACAAAATTTATCTGGCTAACCGCACGCAGGATGCCTCGATTGGCTACAGTTGGGATGGCAAAGAGTGGGAGCTGTATACGGGCAGTATCACGCCGCTGAAGAGTGCATCGCAGCTGCAATTCAAGGCGATTCGCTATGGTTGGCAGGAAAGCCCGGTCGGCGCGTTGTCCATTCAGCCGTAAAAATCGGTATGTGAATTTGTTCACATACCTTGATTATGTTGTTTGTATGCAGTTCAGAAAGTGAGTAAAACTACCTTCAGGACATGACCATGAAGCATGACGTAGAGAATGTTATTCATGGGTGAAACCTGATTGGCAAGCGGCCGTTGTGTCGTTTGGCGATCAGGTTTTTTTTTGCCTTGAGAAAAACGAAAACAACACTCTGGGGATGAAACATAATGAAGAAACATGTCATGGCACTCTCTATCGCGACGGCGTTGCTGGCTGGGCCAACGCTGTGGCACACCGCTGCGGCGGCGCAAACGAAACCGAATGTGATCATCCTGTTTACCGATGATATGGGCTGGGCCGATATGTCGGTACAGGGCGCGAAAACGCCGACGCCTCATCTGGATAAACTAGCAGCAACGGGACAGCGCTGGACCAATTTTTATGTCTCGTCAGCGATCTCTTCCCCCAGCCGCGGCGGATTGATGACGGGCCGCGTCGAAACTAAAACGGGGCTATACGGCACGAAAATCCCCGGCGTGTTCCTGGATGAAGATCCTGATGGTTTCCCCGATGATGAAGTCAGCATAGCGGAATCACTCCAGCACAACGGGTATCGCACCATCATGTACGGCAAATGGCACTTAGGGACGCAGTCGAACGCGTTCCCGACACGCCACGGTTTTGATGAGTGGTATGGGATCCCGACCAGCAACGATCGCTTCAGCACCGTTGTCGATCAGGTGGAGATGAATCGTCTGGCAAGCAGCGATCCGAAAAGGCGTGAACTGCTGAGCAAAATGGAAGAGATCAACCGCTCACCGAAGCAGGAATACTGGAACGTGCCGCTTTATCACTCCTATAAAGACAACGGAAAGCAGGTCGATTACGCCGTACCGCAGGGCTTCCAGCAGGCCAGTTTTACCAAGGATGTGACGAACAAGGCGGTGCAGTATATTGCCGACAATAAAGATAAGCCGTTCTTTATGTACATGGCTTACCCGCAGACTCACGTACCGTTGTTTACCTCGCCGGAATTTAAAGGCAAAGGGCATAACCCTTACGGTGATGTGATGCTGGAGATCGACTGGTCGGTGGGGCAGATCTATCAGGCGCTGGAAGCGAGCAACTTGGCGGAAAACACCATCGTGATTTTTACGTCCGACAACGGCCCGTGGTTGCAGTATGACAAAGACGGTTTGGCTGGTTCGGCGCTGCCGCTGCGTTCGGGTAAAAGTACTGTATTTGAAGGGGGGCAGCGTGTTCCGTTTATCGTGAACTGGAAATCGCATATCGCGCCGAAAGTGGTGGATGACATCGGCAGTACGCTGGATCTTCTGCCAACGCTGATGAAGATCACCGGTAGCCAACATGCTCAGCGCGATCTGGACGGCGTGGATCTCAGCGCCGCCTTCCTGAATGGAAAGCCTAGTGCGCGTACCTTCATGCCGTATTTCTACTGGGGCAAAATGGATGCCTACCGTGATGGCGACTACAAGGTGGTCTTCCGTGACAAGAAAGCGGGCATTCCGGTCGATCTGGAAAAACCGCTTATGTTCAACTTGCGCGATGACGTTTCTGAACAGCATGATTTGTCGGCTAAAGAGCCGGATCGCTATCGGGCGTTGATAGAAAAAGCGCGGGCCTATGAGCAGTTGCTGGGTGAGAAGAAACCCCCGCTGTTCGATCTGTAATCGCAAACGATCCGCCGGCCAGGAGGTCGGCGGTGATTTTCTCAGGAAAGAGACTATCTCTCACGAAAAGAGACTATCGTGTAGCCAGTAAATTAAGTCGAGGTGCCCATGAGTCAATCCATTGCCAATTTTCAGTTGATGGCCAAGCCTTCAGGATCCGTGTGCAATATTGATTGCTCATACTGTTTTTATCTGGAGAAGGAACACCTTTATCCAGATCGGAAAAGCCGCTGGAAGATGGATGGCGATACGCTGGAAAACTATGTGCGAAAGAACATCAGCAGCCAGCAGGCACCCGTCGTTGATTTCCTGTGGCAAGGCGGAGAGCCGACGCTGCTAGGCATCGATTTCTTCCGTGAAGCAGTGCGATTACAGAACCACTACCGCGGCACAAAGCAGATCAATAACTTCTTTCAGACCAACGGCACCAATATTGATGACGACTGGGCGCGTTTTCTGAAAGAGAACCAGTTTCTGGTGGGGTTGTCGATCGACGGTGACCGTATCAGCAATGATGCCCATCGTCTCACGCGAGCAGGGAAAAGCACCTTTGATGATGTGATGAAAGGGCTGGAGGCGCTGAAGCGTCACAAGGTCGAGTTTAATACCCTGACCGTGGTGAATGCGGAAAATGTGAAACGCCCGCTGGATGTTTACCAGTTTCTTAAACGCATCGGCAGTCGTTACATGCAGTTCATTCCGCTGGTGGAGCGCCGCGCTGCAAAGCCGGACGATAACGGACTGGTGCTGATTCAGCCGGATTTTTCGGGCCAGTGCAGCGTAACGGAGTGGTCAGTGCCTGCCAAAGCCTATGGTCGTTTTCTGAATACGATTTTTGATTATTGGGTTCAGCACGATCTGGGCAATGTGTTTGTCATGAACTTTGAGCAAACGCTGACCAAAATGACCGGGCAGCTTAGCGCCTGCGTTATCAACGAGACCTGCGGCGGCAATCTGATTGTTGAAGCGAATGGCGATGTGTATTCCTGCGACCATTTCGTTTATCCAGAAAATAAACTCGGCAATATTAATCAGGACGATCTAGCGTCGCTGGTGAATTCGCCGCAAAACCTCGCCTTTGGTGAGAATAAACGAAAGAATATCAGTAAAGATTGTCTGAGTTGTGAAGTAAAAGCCGTTTGTCATGGCGGTTGCCCGAAGCATCGGTTTGAAATTTCTAGCGATGGACGACCGAATAAAAACTATTTTTGTGATGGATTTAAAACGCACTTATTCCATGTATTACCACGTATGAATTCCTTGCTCGTGCAATTGGGACGTCAGGAATCAATGAAGAAGATAAGGAGGAATATAAAAGCAGAATTTTATTAATTGATGTAATTTCAGTCATTATCATAACGCTGAATTAATAGCTTTGCATAATTTCCTGCCTAGGCAGGAGGCATTGCTACGCCAAACACCAGGGATTCTTATAATAATGTCATTTATACCCGTCATACTTCAAGTTGCATGTGCGTTGGCCGCATTCAGTCACCCGAATCACTTACTTGAGTAAGCTCATCGGGATGCCTTCGCTTGCCGCCTGCCTGAAACTCGAATTATTTAAGGTATAGACATTGGAAACCTATTTGCTTTTTTTCAATAACCATAAAAATAGGTCATCACGATGAATAATAAAAAACTGAAGCTGGGACTTTTCTGTACCTTACTCTTATTGTGTCAAACATTCACAGAAGCGGCCCAGATTTACAATAAAGAGGGAAATAAGCTGTACCTCGATGGTCGCGTTATCGCGCGTAGGATTATTAGCGATAACGAGAATATTGATGGTGATAAAGTTCGGTTCAGGATGAACATTCACGGGGAAACGAAAATCACGGAGACGCTATATGGCTATGGCCGATTCGAGCATGATTTTAATGCGTTTGAACCCGAAAGCGCCGCGCCGACGGATTATACCCGTTACGCCTATGCTGGCCTGAATGAGAAATATTGGGGCAGCATCAGCTATGGGCGTAATGATGGCGTTCTGGCTTATCCGCAATATACCACGATGATTTTCCCGATAAACGGCGGAGGAACCTATGCGCCGGATACCTTTATGGGGAAACGTGGAACGGGAATATTGACCTGGCAGAATAACGATCTGTTTGGCTTTATTCCCGGTGGGGAACTGAGGTTGCAATATCAAGGGAAGAACGAAGGCAGCCGTTCGGTTAATACGCAAAACGGTAACGGTTACGGTATCGCATTCGGGTACGCTATACCGTCAGCCCCGCTGGAATTCAGCGCAGCCTGGGCGTTATCACAGCGTACACTAAAACAGCAGCAGGCTGATTACGGTGAGGGCGACAGCGCTGACGGCTGGATGGTTGGAATGGCCTGGCAGCCGGAAAATTGGTATATCGGCGCATTTTATGGCGAAACCGAAAATATGCAGTTTGTTAATAACCGCCGCAGCAAAATATCCGGATTTGCGAATAAAGCACAAAATCTGGAAGCGGGAATACGTTATCGCTTCCCGTCTAAATTAACCACGGCTGTGGGATACCGGGAATCGAAAGCAAAAAATCTGGACGGTATTGGTGATGCGTTACTGGTTCGAAATGCACTTCTGTTCGTGTCGTATCCTCTTAACGCTAATTTCAGTTTGTCTGCGGAATATAGCGTTAATTTACTAAAAGATAACAACCCTCTGGGACTTAATACGGATGATGCCACCTGGTTAACAGCAACATTTATTTTCTGATGTGAAAGTCAGGTGGTGAAAACAGTCTTATTGACGCCATCGCTTTCATTGGATGTGGAAGCGATGGCATAAAAAAGGAAAGACGATGAAAAGAAATAGACTTCTGGCCGCGATGACGCTGGCCTGTATGCAAGCGGCGGGGGTACATACTGCCGCTGCAGCTTCTCCGTCAACGACGGTGCCGTCGGCGGGGGGAGCGCAACCCAACGTGGTTTACATCATTCTTGACGATCAGCGTTACGACGCATTTGGTTTCCTGAACTCGGCCATCCATACGCCGAATATGGATAGCATCGCCAAAGAAGGGACGTATTTTAAGAATGCGTTCGTGACCACCTCGCTGTGCTCCCCTAGCCGTGCCAGTATCCTGACGGGGATGTACGTGCATAATCATGGCGTATCGGATAACAATCCGTCCGATCTCTCTCATCTGAATTACTTCCCGGAGCTGCTGCGCGACAAAGGCTATCAGACCGGTTTCTTTGGTAAGTGGCACTTCGGTGGCGCGGATAAAACGGCCACGAAAGGCTTTGCCGGTTTTGATCGCTGGGTAGGGCTGCTGGGGCAAGGTAGCTATTATCCGATTGATAACTATGGCAAGCCGACCATGCTCAATATTGATGGCAAGATGGTGCCGCAAAAAGGCTATATCACCGATGAACTGACGGATTACGCCGTAGACTGGCTGAACACGCTTGATAAGAAAAAGCCGTTCATGATGTACCTGTCACATAAAGGCGTTCACTCCGACTTTCTGCCCGCCAAACGTCACCGTGGCAGTATGAAAGAGGTAACTTTCCCGCTGCCAGATACCTATGCTGATACGCCGGAAAACTATGCTGGTAAGCCGATGTGGGTGAAGAACCAGCGTAACAGCTGGCACGGCGTGGATTACCCCTATAACACGGATATGGACCTTCAGCAGTATCAGCGTGACTACTATGAAACGTTGCGTTCGGTGGATGACAGCGTAGGGCGCGTACGCGACTGGCTGCAAAAACAGGGGTTGGATAAGAACACCATTATCATGGTGATGGGGGATAACGGCTTTATGTTCGGCGAACATGGGTTGATCGATAAGCGGAATGCCTATGAAGAGTCGATCCGCGTGCCGTTGATTGCTTCCGGGCCGGGCTTCGCTAAAGACAAAGTGGTGGAAGAGATCGTCAGAAATATCGACGTAGCACCAACCATTCTGGAAGCCGCAGGCATTGCCGCGCCGAAGCATTACGACGGGCAGAGCTTCTGGCGTCTGGGTCTGGATGGCTATAATGTGCCGAAGCGTAAAGATTACTTCGTCTACGAATACTTCTGGGAATACAGCTTCCCGCAGACGCCAACCACGTTTGCGATCCGCACGCCGGAATACAAATACATCCAATATTACGGCGTCTGGGATAAAGAAGAGCTTTATGACATGCAGAACGATCGGGAAGAGAAGCACAACCTGATCGATTCTACCGATGAGAAGATCGTGAATGTCAAAATCGCGCTGCGCAAAAAGCTGTATGAAGAACTGGGCGATAGGCAGGGCAAAAACGTGATCCCGTATAACCAACGTACAGGACAAGGGCAGATTTACCGCCATGAAGGTGCTGGTGAACAGCTAGCGCCATTCCCGCGCGAATGGCTGAAAGGGTATAACCACGAGGAGATTCTCGCCGGGTTCATCCCCGATCAGGTGGGTAAAGAAGCGAAGGTGAAAGCTTCGAACGAAGCGGTGAAAAAGAGTGAACCGCTCCTCAAAGAGCTGATGGATAAATAATCCATCGGCATCAATCAGACGGCGCAATGTGAACACGCCGTCTGATTTTCTCTATTATCTTATGTTCTATAGGATTACAGCGACTTTCCGTTGCTGTTAATCACATCCTGATACCAGTAGAAGCTGTCTTTGCGCCGACGCTCCAGCGTGCCTTTGCCGTCATCATCACGATCCACATGAATAAAGCCGTAGCGTTTTGACATCTGCGCTGTTCCCGCGCTGACCAGATCGATCGGACCCCAACTGGTGTAGCCCAGTAGCTCGACGCCATCGTCGATGGCTTCACGCACTTGGAGCAGATGGCGACGCAGGTAATCGATACGGTAGCTGTCGTGAATACTGCCGTCCTCTTCCACCACATCGCGTGCACCCAGTCCGTTTTCCACGATAAACAGTGGTTTCTGATAGCGGTCATACAGCTCGTTCAACAGGAAACGCAGACCTTCTGGATCGATCTGCCAGCCCCATTCGGACGCCTCAAGGTGCGGGTTAGGAATCAGGCGGATGATATTGCCGCGTGAGGACTGATATTTCTCCGGCTCGAAGGTTGCGCAGCCGCTCATGTAATAGCTGAAGGAGACAAAGTCTACGGTGTGGCTCAGATCGTCTTTGTCCTGCGCGGTAATGGTGAGTTCGACGCCATTTTCCCGAAAATAGCGCTGGATCCAGGCCGGATAGGTGCCGCGTACCTGCACATCACCGAAGAATAGCCATTCACGGTTCTTATTCTGCGCTTCCAGCACATCTTTCGGATGGCAGGTCATGGGGTAGCGCACCGCGCCCAATAGCATGTTGCCGATTTTGGCATCCGGGATGAGGTCATGGCAGGCTTTTACCGCGCGTGCGCTGGCAACCAGCTGGTGGTGAATCGCCTGATAAATCTCCTGCTTCGAGGGTTCGCCGCTCAGCCCGATGCCCGTAAAGGGCGAGTGTAACGCCATGTTGATTTCATTGAAGGTCAGCCAGTACTTCACCTTGTCTTTATAGCGGCTGAAAACGGTACGGGCATATTTCTCAAAATGGTCGATGATGGCGCGATTGCCCCAGCCTCCCAGTTTTTTCACCAGACCGTACGGCATTTCATAATGCGACAGCGTAATCAGCGGCTGAATCTGATGTTTTGCCATTTCATCGAACAGGCGATCGTAGAAGGCCAGACCGGCTTCGCAAGGTTCTGCCCCATCGCCTTCGGGGTAAATGCGCGTCCAGGCAATCGAGGTGCGCAACACCTTGAACCCCATTTCGGCAAACAGCTGAATATCCTGCGGGTATTGATGATAAAAATCGATTGCCCGATCTTTGATGCAGCTCGTGTTCTCATCGCGTTCCGTCACCGGGCCATGTACGCCCTTTAGCTGAAGATCGGAGGTGGAAACACCTTTACCGTCTTCATTCCATGCCCCTTCAACCTGGTTTGCTGCAACTGAACCGCCCCATAAAAATCCGTCGGGGAATGCTTTCATGGTATTTCTCCTCATCGTTTTCTACATCATTACGCTGCGCCGGCCTGTGGCTCCGTGCTGGGAACCGCCGAATGACAGGCAAAAAAAAACTTGGGCAGAAGAGAGTATCACTACTCACCTCTGCCCAAGTCTCGCCCGCCATTGGCGGTAACGTCTTATCAGACCACTATACAATCCTGAATTTCTGCGGCAATGCCCCCGTCTGGTTATGTGACTCCGGTCACGACATCTCTGTGGGTGCCACATCGGCACTACATGGGAGGATGGGAGGCCCTCAAGGAAAAGGCAGAGCGCTTTCTGGCTTTATCGCTATATATAAAAAAATATAACGAATGTGAGATAATGTAGCCGATGCCTGACGTCATATAAGGAGAAAATACCGTGCATCTGTATATGTTTTACCTGGGAGGGAATGCGGGGAAGTCGAATATCGAAGTTCACGATATCCAGTTTGTGGCGGCTGAGAAGCCAGAGGATGCGTGGCCCGCGCTCCGGGACGCGTGGTTTGGTGACCCCGATAAAGTGCATATTGATGGGTATGCGCGCGTGGTATGGGCGGATGGTTATACCGTTACCCTTTCTGACACGCGGCCTGCGGACGACAACCGACTCTTTTTTGTTAACGCCGGCGCTTACCATCCGTCAACGCTGGCGGAGCTGCATGCGTTCGATTTATTTGTGGCGAAGAGTGCACAAGAAGCAAAATCGAAAGGATTGGCATCGCTCCTGAATGGCGCGCTGCATCAGCATAAAGACAACCTTAAGGATGTGGATGACTGCCTGCTGCTGGAAAAAATCGGCGGCCTGTATATTCATCTGACACCTTGTGCAACTGGCACCCCCTTCACACCGGAATGGCAGGGTTACCAGCCGATCGGTCTCTGACTTAGCCTGTGTTCCCCGCATCAAGCCGGTAGACCATGTTGATATGGCATACCGGTTCTTCTTCACCGTCGTGCTATCGCCTGATGGCAGATGAACCAAAAATGCACGCGAGCCCTCTTAATCTGCACCATCGTGATGCAAGCGGGCTACGCGGGTCTCCATTGCTTTACGTTCCTCCTCGCTATATCTGGTGGTACACAGCGGTGGCATGCAATTTGCTTATTAACGCATAGCAACTCCGCTGGCTTACCTCAACGGTGAGTGAAGCCTCGGTCAGGACAACGGCGTCCACATCATCATGCTTTTCGCATTACGGCGAGAGCAGGAGGATGTGGACGTTTTTTTATGTCTGGATTTGCCCGTTGCAGCACTGCTTTCGCGGGGCTGTGACACGCTAATCCGATAGGAGGCAGCCATGAATGCCAAATCCTCAACGTGTGTGAAGAGTGTCTGTCCCTATTGTGGGGTCGGCTGCGGTGTGGTGATGGAGGTAAAAGACAATCGCGTGATCAAGGTGTCAGGCGACAAGACGCATCCCACCAACTTCGGGCGACTATGCACGAAGGGAAATACCAGTGGTCAGGCGCTTGCCGAATCAGGACGGCTGGAACATGCCTACTTGCGGGCGGATCGTCAGCACGAATCGGTCAGGGTTGATGTGAATAAGGCGATTAAGGAAACCGCACGGCGGCTACGGACGATCATTGATACTCATGGCCCTGACGCGGTGTCGCTTTATGTCTCCGGTCAGATGTCGCTGGAGTCTCAATATCTGGCTAATAAGCTTGCCAAGGGGTTTATCGGTACCAATAACATTGAGTCAAACTCACGCCTTTGTATGGCAAGCGCGGGGAGCGGCTACAAGCTCTCTCTGGGGTCGGATGGGCCGCCGGGTTCCTATCAGGATTTTGACCACGCCGATGTCTTTTTTGTCATCGGGGCGAACATGGCCGACTGCCACCCGATCCTGTTCCTGCGGATGATGGATCGCGTTAAAGCAGGGGCCAAGCTCATCGTGGTCGATCCACGCCGTAATGCCACCGCGGACAAAGCGAACCTGTTCCTGCACATCAAGCCCGGCACGGATTTAGCGTTGCTCAACGGCCTGCTCTATCTGCTTGTCCAGAACGGACACACCGATCCTGCGTTTATCGCCGAGTTTACCGAAGGGTGGGAAGCGATGCCCGCTTTCCTTAACGACTATCGTCCTGAGACGGTGGCGGAGATAACTGGGTTGCCGGAAGCGGATATCCGCAAGGCGGCAGAATGGATCGGCACCGCGTCGGCGTGGATGAGTTGCTGGACGATGGGGCTTAACCAGAGCACGCATGGTACCTGGAATACCAATGCGATCTGTAACCTGCATTTAGCCACGGGGGCGATTTGCCGCCCCGGCAGTGGCCCGTTTTCTCTGACGGGACAGCCCAATGCGATGGGCGGACGCGAAATGGGCTATATGGGGATGGGGTTACCGGGGCAACGCTCGGTATTGGTAGAGAAAGATCGTGCGGCTATTGAAGCGCTCTGGAACGTACCCGCTGGCACCTTACGCACCGAGTTGGGTGGGGGCACCGTAGCCATGTTTGAAGACATGATGGCGGGTAAGATCAAGGCATGCTGGATTATCTGTACCAATCCGGTTGCGACGGTACCTAATCGCAAGAACGTGATTGCTGGGTTGCAAGCCGCCGAGCTGGTCATCACACAAGACGCCTTCCTCGATACCGAAACCAATCGTTATGCCGATATTCTGCTGCCCGGCGCACTGTGGGCTGAAGCAGAGGGCGTGATGATTAACTCCGAGCGGAATTTGACGCTGATGCAAAAGGCCGTTGATCCACCCGGCGAGGCGATGGCTGACTGGCAAATCATTGCTAAAGTCGCCTGCGAGATGGGCTATGCGCAAGGGTTTAGCTACGGTTCGGCCGCTGAGGTGTTTGAAGAAATCAAGCAGGCATGGAACCCCAAAACCGGTTATGACATTCGTGGCGCCAGCTACGATCGCTTGCGGCAGGCACCATTGCAGTGGCCTTGTCCGCCAGATGATGACAACCATCGTCATCCCGTTCGCTACCTCAACGACGGCGTGAGTCAAACGCTAAAAGCGTTACCAGACGGCACGCGGCCACGGCTTGTTTTTGCGACCGAAAGCGGTAAAGGGATATTCCTCCCCCGACCGCATATGTCACCCGCCGAGATGCCGGATAACGACTTTCAGTTTGTACTGAATACCGGTCGCTTGCAGCACCAGTGGCACACGATGACGAAAACCGGAAAGATTCCGACGCTCAACAAGCTCAACCCAGGGCCTTTCATTGAAGTGCATCCTGAAGATGCCAGCGCGTTTGGCATTCACGATAAGGATCGTGTGGAAGTGCGTTCACGCCGGGGACATGCGGTACTCCCTGCCGTTGTCACCGATCGCGTACGTCCTGGAAACTGCTTTGCGCCTTTCCACTGGAATGATGTCTTTGGTGACGATCTGGCCATTAATGCAGTCACCAGCGATGCCATTGATCCTATTTCCCAACAGCCTGAATTCAAGTTTTGCGCCGTGGCATTGACTCGGATCGCTGAACCCGTATCGCGCATTTCCCCTGAGCGGGAGAGCCATCCGGCTGCGTTGCCCGTATCGAAACAGGCTGAAGTGGGCACGCCGAACAACGATATCAAGGAGCTCGACATGAAACACATTGATGCGCTGGCCACGCTACTCGGTCTGGATGTTCCTCCAACGCTGACGCTGAGTGCGCACGAACAGCACTATCTGCAAGGGTACATTGCCGCGTTGCGTACCGATGCATCACGGTTGGCTGGTGGCGTACCCGTACTGCCTGCCACGGCACCATTGGAACCTTCCAGACGCCTGATGCTCGACGGCATGCTGGCAGGGCTTTTTGCCCGAACCTGGTTGTCTGATGGCGGTATTGCTGCTCTGCCAGCGACGGCCCCTGTCGCGCCCATGGTTCCAGCATCATCACCGTCGCCCGTTTTGGTTTTATGGGCATCGTCGACCGGCAATGCGGAAAGTTTCGCGGCACAGTGCGCTGAACGCCTGAAAGCCGAGGGGCATACCGTGACGCTGTCTGAGATGGGCAGCGTCACGATTGCTGATTTGCCTGCGATACCGCGTGTACTCTTTATCGCCAGCACGTTTGGTGACGGCGATCCTCCCGATAATGGCATGAATTTCTGGACGGCATTGCAGGCGGAAACGGCCCCCAGACTGACGGAAATGGCGTTCGCCGTGTTGGCATTGGGAGATTCAAACTACGATCAGTTTTGCGGCTTTGGCCGCCGGCTTGATGCTCGATTGGAGGCGCTGGGGGCACAGCGTCTGTTAGCACGAATCGACTGTGAACCAGATTATCAGGAGGCAGCAACAGCCTGGCTCGACAGTATGGTCAACGCGCTTGCAGGAGTACCTGCGCCAGCGGCGAATCGGGCCGCTATCGCTGCAATGGTGACAGTGGCTGACGAGGATGACGCCGACGTGCCGGTGCTTACTGCGGCATCGGCTCCCATTTTTAGCAGGAATGCGCCTCTGCCCGCCCGCCTTGTCATCAACCAGCGGCTTAATGCGCCTGGAGCGGAAAAAGAAACCCGGCAATTCGCCTTTGATATTGCAGACAGCAATGTGAGCTACGAAGCGGGCGATGCGCTCGGCGTCTGGCCGACGAACAGCCCTGAGCTGGTGAACACTATGCTTTCAGTGCTCAAGCTTTCGCCTGCTACCGTGGTGACCGTCAAGGATAAAGGCGACATGACGCTGGCTGAGGCGTTATCCCAGCATGTCGAGATTGCCCGTATCACGCCGGAGTTTTTGCAGTTTGTGAGTCAACGCTCGGGTCATGAGGCACTGGCCGACCTGTTGCAAGAGGAACGTAAGGAGGAACTCAAACAGTGGCTGTGGGGACGGCAGATTGTCGATTTGCTACAGGCGTTTCCGATTCAGGTTCAGGCTGACGAATTGCTAACCGTACTTAAGCGCATGCAGCCGCGTTTATACTCGATTTCGTCCAGCCCAAAAGTTACCCCGCATCAGATCCACCTGACAGTCTCGACGGTGCGTTATGGTGTTGAAGGGCAATCACGTGGCGGCGTATGTTCAACCTTTCTGGCTGACCGCGCGGCAGAGTCAGGTACGGTGCCTATTTTCATCCAAAAGTCAGCCCATTTTCGCACTCCTCAACACCCTGATACGCCCATCATCATGGTGGGGGCTGGCACGGGTATCGCACCTTTCCGGGCTTTTCTGCAAGAACGTCAGGCGACGAAGTCACAAGGTAAAAATTGGCTATTTTTTGGTGAGCAGTATGCGGCGACCGATTTCTACTATCGTGAGGAGCTGGAGAAACTAGAGCGTGATGGTTATCTGCATCGGTTGGATACGGCCTTTTCTCGCGACCAACACGAGAAAATTTATGTCCAGCACCGTATGTGTGAGCAGGGCGCTGAACTATGGCGCTGGCTGGAGGAGGGGGCGCATTTCTACGTATGCGGTGATGCCAGCCGTATGGCGAAAGACGTGGATCTGGCGCTCCGGCAGGTTGCGCAGGCACATGGCGGTATGAACAGTGAGCAAGCGGCAGCCTATGTGGCAAAAATGGCGCAGGATAAACGCTACGTACGCGATGTGTACTGAGTTGCCCGTTATCGGTCTACGGTATTCACGTGTGAGATAGGGACTTGCGGGTGACGCGGCATTAGGGTTTTCCCCCTAACGCCGTGGCGGAATGACGTTACTTCGCTTTCGCTTGCAGCGCTTTGACGACGGCTTCGCCGAGGGCTTTAGCGGATGCGGGGTTCTGTCCGGTAATCAGTCGACCATCAACGACGACTTTATTTTCGAAGATTGGGGCTTCTTCGAATGTTGCGCCATCTTTTTTCAGCGCCGCTTCAAGTTCAAACGGAACAATCTTGTCGTAATGGCGGAAGGCCTCTTCTTCTGCGGTAAATCCGGTCAGGTGACGGCCTTTAATCAACAGCTCGCCATTGCTGAGTTTCACATTCAGCAGCCCTGCCGGACCGTGGCAGACCGCACTGACAATACCATTGCTCTCATACGTTGTACGTACGATGTTAATCAGCTCCGGATTGTTGACGAAATCCCACATCGGGCCGTGCCCACCAACAAGCAGGATCGCGGTGTACTTAGCAGGATCGACCTTGGCGAGTGGGATTGAGTCGGCCAGCTTGTTACGGTGCTCTGGGCTGGTCCAGAAATCGAGACTTGCCTGATCTTTGAGATCGAATCCGTCAAACGGAGGCAATCCACCTTTGGGGCTCGCAATATCGTAATCCAGCCCGGCTTTGTCAAAAACCTCGACCGGATGAGTCAGTTCTGGAAACCAGAAACCGCCCACAAGATCGGGTGTTTTTTTATCCAGACTGGAGACGACGATTAATACCTTCTCTTCTTTCAGAGTGGCTTGGGCGAAAACGGGGGAGGCGGCGGCAAACACCGCAATCGTGGCGATAAGACCAGCACAGCGCTTTATTAGTGACATACAAAACTCCTTTCAGCAGGTGGTGATGGACGCCACTATATCCATGATAACTAATTGAAAACAGACGGTAAAAATGGGACGCATTGTTTAAAAAATCGATGTAATATTTTCATATTAGCGTGATAAATTGTCGTAAAATGCGTTTCACGATCTCTGTATGGCATGACGATGAGGAACCCTGATGGGGCAATCCGATAGCTTTGATGGACTCTCCGAGTTTTTGGCTATAGCGAAACGATTGAGCATTCGCAAAGCCGCGCTCGATCTGGGTAAGACGCCAGGATCCGTGAGTTTGTCGCTTCAGAAACTGGAGCATCGTCTCGGCGCGCTGCTCTTCCACCGTACGACGCGCAAGATGGCATTGACGGAAGCTGGGGAAGATCTACTGCTGAGAATTGGGCCTGCAGCACAGGCTATTGCTGCAGGTTTTGAAGATGTCGCCCAATCGGCAAAAAAACCATCGGGGACGCTGAAGCTGATCGTCGAACGTTTAGCATTGCCCCATGTCATTGAACCTCTCATACCTGCATTTCGTCAGGCATGGCCGAATCTGCATGTTGATATCACGGTGAGTAATCGTCACGATAACTTCGTCTCTGAAGGTTATGACGCCGGTATCATGATCGGTTCATACATCGAGCAGGATATGATTGCGATACGGCTTTCCCCGCCCTTTAAGTGGGCGGTATTTGGCTCGCCGGCGTATTTCAAGAAACATGGAAAGCCGAAAGCCGCGCGCGATCTGGTGCATCACGAATGCATTCGCTTTCGCCGCCCTGAAAAGGGAGATATTTATCGGTGGGAGTTTATCGAAAATAAAGAGAGCGTCAGAATTGAACCGGCGGGCACGGTGACCGTAAATGATGGGGAGCTGATGCGTAGCCTCGCGGTGAGGGGCGTCGGGCTGATTTACTCATCCACCTTCCATACCTCACGTGAACTGGCAAACGGCACGCTGGAAGCGGCGCTACTCGATCTTTCGCCGGGAAACGATGGCCTCTTTCTTTATTTCTCTAGAGCCGCAAGGAACCAACCTAAGCTGCGTGCGTTTATTGATGTGTGTTCGCAGGTCATTAAGACGTGAAGGCGTTGCTCTAACGCCCTAAAAAGGAAAGCGATAACAGCACATCAGAAAACAGCAGACACAGCGAAGCATGGCGTTTGTCGAGGGGCGCCCGGTGGTTGCTAAAATATATAAATCATTGATTAACGTAATGGTTGGATAGAGTAAAAGTTGTTGCTGATGGTCATCTGGAGGTATAATTTTTATAATTTTTTTACATTCTATCCGGCTAAAATTTTTTGACAAATTTTGCCAAACATGAATTCATTCCAATGACAACATTGAGTCCCCATCTTTCACACCCAAAGTACCGTCCCGATATTGACGGATTAAGAGCTGTTGCCGTTCTATCTGTTGTGGCTTTCCACGCCTTTCCTGCCTGGATGAAGGGTGGCTTTATTGGTGTCGATATCTTTTTTGTGATCTCCGGTTTTTTGATTTCCACGATTATTTTCGAGAATTTAGATAAGGGAACCTTTAGCTTTTCCGAGTTCTATGCGCGTCGCATCAAGCGCATATTTCCTGCTTTGCTACTCGTTTTGTCGGTCTCTATTGTCTTTGGCTGGTTTGCTTTATTGGCTGATGAGTATAAGCAATTAGGCAAACATACCATGGCAGGGGTTGGGTTCGTTTCTAACCTCGTTCTGTGGGGCGAGTCTGGCTATTTTGATAATGCCGCAGAAACTAAGCCGCTGCTGCACTTATGGAGCTTAGGTATAGAGGAGCAATTCTATTTTCTCTGGCCTTTGCTGTGTTGGTTTTTTTGGCGAATGCATTTTCGCCGAATTGCATTGCTACTTAGTTTTATTTTGGCTTCCTTTGTTCTGAATATTTACATGATAAGGAGTGATGGCGTCGCGACGTTTTACTCTCCATTGACGCGTTTCTGGGAGTTGCTGTTCGGTAGCTTGTTGGCGTTTATCGTTCTGTATCACAAGAGTTTTGTCGATAAGTTTCAAAAAAATCAGTCTTTGATAAACAGTTTGTCATTATTGGGTTTTTTGATATTGGGTTTTGGCTTTTTATCCATCAATAAAGATGCGTATTTTCCCGGTTTTTGGGCTCTTATTCCCGTAATAGGCGCAGTTTTAATCATTTTTGCGGGCCCGAATGCGGTATTCAACCGTGTGTTGTTGAGTAACAAGCTTGTAGTGTGGTTTGGCTTAATCAGTTTCCCTTTGTACCTATGGCACTGGCCGTTGTTAACCTTTTTGAGAATTGTAGAGAGAGGGACTCCGGATCGTTTTTTGCGATTGGCCGCTGTCTTTTTATCGATCTTATTGGCCTGGCTTACGTATAAATTTGTTGAAGGAAAAATAAGAAAGTCAAAGGGATATAAGTTTGTTGGTACGTTGGTTCTTTTAAGTGTTGTACTATTTTTATCTGGCTCTGCTGTTTTTTATAAAGATGGATTTGCAGAACGCAAGGCTGTGACAACGAGTGATTTTACCAAAGAAGTTCAGTATCAGTTTATGGGGCCAATATGGGCCTATACAAAGAATGATATTTGCCTGTCCCAATATCCTTATAAGGATCAGGAAAATTTGGCGTGGTGGTTCTGCATGAAGAGTGGAACTAAGCCGCCAACTATTCTTCTTTTGGGGAATAGTTACGCGAATCAGCTCTATCCTGGGTTCGCTAAAAATGAAAAATTGAAGCACCAGACCATCCTTTCTATAGGAACGTGCGGGGTGGGTTTTGATAGCTCTGGTGATGACCCGCGAAGCCCTTGCTACGGTTCAAGGGTAACGGATCAGGCTGAGTTTATTGATGACATTATCAAGAGAACACCATCCATAAAATTTGTTATCTTGGACGGTTTGTCACTACAACCAACCAGCGATTATATTGCCAGGGTGATTAAGCGTATCGATTTCCTCGAAAGTCAGGGCGTGAAGGTGATTGTTTTTACTCCGCACATAAGACCCGGTTTTAATCCAAAGGCCTGCTTTAAATCGCCTCTTAAACAGCATCCAACGGACTGTGTGATCTCTTCTGATGTTCGAAGTTCCATTCTGAAAGATTTCAGTCCGCTGCTCGTTGCTATTAATAAAACTCACCCCGGTGTGCTGGTTTTTGAACAGAACGATGTATTCTGCGATAGAAAGGATGGCAAATGTTCTTATGTTAGAGATGGCCTCCCGTTATATCGTGATGAAGGCCATACTTCAGAATATGCTTCGATACTGCTGCAAGAATACTTCACTAAGTGGGCATCGATTCATGTTCCATCGATACTTGACTCAGCGCCTGCTGACCATTAAGCGTGTGGGGACGCCTGTTTAGTCCCACACTCTTTTTGAGATAGTGATTTTTCAGCTGGTATTTTCCCATACCAGCCTATTCAGAAATTCACGGGACGCCTGCTGTTATATTCATACAGCAAGCGTCCCGTAATTCATTCGGCTTTATTCAATGTTCTGAACGGGTCAAAACCCAGTATTTCTGTCCGCGATTTCCGGTTAAATCCTTCATGAAAATATTCAGGTTAACTCAGGTCGATAAACCTCAATCGAGGGTCAGGCATCTTGATGCTAGTGAGCATTGGGTGAGGTAAGGCGTTGTACAGAGGAGGCTAACCATCCGCCCTGTTTGAAAATATCCCCAAAAATAAAGGAGCTGCGCTATTAACGCAACTCCTTGAATTTGGTGGCCCCTGCTGGACTTGAACCAGCGACCAAGCGATTATGAGTCGCCTGCTCTAACCACTGAGCTAAGGGGCCGAATGGGCGATGATTATACGGTAATGTGCGGGGGGAGGTCTATAGCCTATCTGCCGGGTGATGGTTTTATACTCAAGATAGCTTGTTGTTATTCTTATCAGAATTTACGATTGTCTGTAGTCAACGTAAGTAGGGAAAGACATGATTACCGATATTCTGGCCGTGAATCTTCAGGTGGTTTTCTGCGGCATTAACCCTGGGTTGTCGACGGCCCATCACGGTTACCACTTCGCGAACCCCAGTAATCGCTTCTGGAAAGTGATTCATCAGGCAGGTTTTACCGAACGTTTGCTAACGCCCGCGGAAGAACAGCATCTGCTTGACACCGGATGCGGCATCACCATGCTGGTGGATCGCCCTACGGTTGAAGCTACCGAACTGGGGCGGGATGAATTGCTGCAGGGCGGGAATGCGATTGTTGAGAAGATGGAACGCTACCAGCCGCGTGCGCTGGCTGTGCTGGGGAAGCAGGCATTTAGTCAGGCGTTTGGTATCAAAAAGGTCTCATGGGGGCGTCAGTCGCTGAATATTGGCGAAACACAGGTGTGGGTGCTGCCGAACCCAAGCGGGTTGAATCGTGCGACGCTGGAGTCGCTGGTGGCCTCATATCAGGAACTGCATCAGGCGTTGCAGGATAAGGCGTAAATCCAACCTGAGCGTTCTACAGGCAAAAAATAACCCCGGCGGATCGGGGTTATCTGGGATATGACTATTTATCGTGTGGATTAGCTAAGGGATGAATTAATCATCCAGGAAGCTACGCAGCACTTCGGAACGGCTTGGGTGGCGCAGTTTACGCAGCGCTTTCGCTTCGATCTGACGAATACGTTCACGTGTAACGTCAAACTGTTTGCCCACTTCTTCCAGCGTATGGTCGGTGTTCATATCGATACCGAAACGCATGCGCAGGACTTTCGCTTCACGTGCGGTCAGGCCAGCCAGTACGTCATGTGTCGCAGAACGCAGGCTTTCCGACGTTGCGGAATCCAGCGGCAGCTCCAGCGTCGTATCTTCAATGAAATCGCCCAGATGTGAATCTTCATCATCACCAATCGGGGTTTCCATAGAAATCGGCTCTTTCGCGATCTTCAGCACTTTACGGATCTTGTCTTCCGGCATCAGCATACGCTCAGCCAGCTCTTCCGGCGTCGGCTCGCGACCCATTTCCTGCAACATCTGACGAGAGATACGGTTCAGTTTGTTGATCGTCTCAATCATGTGTACCGGAATACGGATGGTACGCGCCTGATCGGCGATAGAACGGGTGATTGCCTGACGGATCCACCAGGTTGCATAGGTCGAGAATTTATAGCCACGGCGATATTCAAACTTATCTACCGCTTTCATCAGACCGATGTTGCCTTCCTGAATCAGATCGAGGAACTGCAAGCCACGGTTGGTGTATTTCTTCGCGATAGAAATAACCAGACGCAGGTTGGCTTCCACCATTTCTTTCTTGGCGCGACGTGCTTTTGCTTCACCAATCGACATACGACGGTTGATGTCTTTCACCTGCTCGATCGTCAGACCGGTTTCTTCTTCGATCTGTTGCAGTTTTTGCAGGCTGCGGGTGACGTCTTCTTCAACATCATTCAGCTTTTCAGACCAAGGCTTGCCCATCGCGACGGCTGCGGCAAACCAGGTGCTGTTGGTTTCGTTGCCGGTGAACATGGTGACGAAGTTTTTCTTCGGCATTTTGCATTGTTCAACGCACAGTTTGATGATCAAACGTTCCTGAGTACGGACGCGATCCATCATGGAACGCATGCTGTTAACCAGGAAATCGAACTGTTTCGGCACCAGACGGAACTGTTTGAAGACTTCAGACAGGTTCAGGATTTCCTGTACTGCCAGCGCATGGCTGCGGCCGTGTTCTTTGATCACCTTGCGTGTGGTTTCATATTGATCACGCAGCTCGGTGAACTTCTCACGCGCCAGTTCAGGATCGATGCTGTTATCGTCTTCAGAATCGTCGTCGTCTTCGGATTCTTCGTCGTCATCATCCATTTCTTCGCTCGAAAGCTCGGAGCCAACGTGCGTCGCGGTAGGGGCAATGTCCTCTTCCGCATTAGGATCGACGAAACCAGTGATCAGGTCGGACAAGCGGCTTTCGCCCGCTTCAACGCGATCGTATTGTTCCAGCAGGTAAGTGATGGCTTCAGGATACTCGGCAACAGAGCACTGAACCTGGTTGATACCGTCTTCGATACGCTTGGCGATATCGATCTCGCCTTCACGCGTCAACAGTTCAACGGTACCCATTTCACGCATGTACATGCGAACCGGATCGGTAGTGCGACCAATTTCCGATTCAACGCTGGATAGAACCTGCGCAGCAGCCTCTGCCGCATCTTCATCGGCATCATTGGTGTTTTCGGCCAGCAACAGATCGTCTGCATCCGGTGCTTCTTCCATCACCTGGATGCCCATGTCGTTAATCATCTGGATGATATCTTCGATCTGATCCGAGTCGATGATATCTTCCGGCAGATGGTCATTGACCTCAGCATAGGTCAGGTAGCCTTGCTCCTTACCACGGGTGACAAGCAGCTTCAGCTGTGACTGCGGGTTTTGCTCCATAAGACGGTATCCACACTTCAGAGTATTTGGGTTGGTGTCGGTCAGCGTAGTTCGCTAACAATAGCATTAGGGGTATTTTTCTTATCGCCGCGGCCCCTGTAGCGGCTCTTTGCAGGGCTCAACCCTGCTATTTATCGGCAATTAAGCCTCTGTATCAGTGTTTTCTGGTCAACGCCAGTTGCAACGACCAAAGCTCTTTTTTTTCTTTGGCGCTGAGCCCGTGCGTTCGGTCACGGGCAATCAATGTTTCTTGTCGCTGTTTCAACAGCTGATCGTAGAGCTCTGCCAGACTGATTCTGAACTTCTCGTCGAGCTCTTCCTCTACGATCATATGGTTCCATGAAGCCATGGTTTCAAGCTGTTTGCGGTACTTGCTGTCGCGATATTTTTCCAACAGCAGACCCATGTTCATTCCAGGGCTGGCGTTGCAGGTTTTCACCAAATCCTGAAACAGCGATAAACCAGCCACTTTGTCTTCTTCAATCCCTTCCAGCGCGAGGTCAGGAACCTCTGCTGCCAGCCTTGGGTTTTGTACCAAAAGTCCTATAAGTATACGCATAGTTGTGACTTTTAGTTGCGGCGGCTGATAAGGCTGTGCCTGCTCTGTCACTTTTGGCAGTAGCCTGTCCAATTGGCTGTCGTCCAAAATACCCAGCTTATTGCCGAGCTGCTGGCGCAAATACAGCCGCAGCGTTTCTCCCGGAACCTGACCTATCAGCGGCAGCGCCAGCGTGCTGAGCTTGGTACGGCCATCGGGTGAACTCATATCCACCTGCTGTTGCAGCGTCTCAAACAGAAACTGCGACAGCGGCAAGGCTTGTTCCATGCGCTGTTCAAAGACGGCTTTGCCTTCTTTACGTACCAGCGTGTCGGGATCTTCACCGTCCGGCAGGAACATAAAGCGTAACTGACGACCATCGTTCAAATAGGGTAGCGCAGTTTCCAGCGCGCGCCATGCCGCTTCGCGTCCTGCACGGTCCCCGTCGTAACAACACACCACCAGATCGGTGGCGCGAAATAGTAACTGAATGTGATCGGCAGTCGTGGAAGTGCCCAGCGACGCTACTGCATAATCAATACCAAACTGCGCCAATGCCACCACATCCATGTAGCCTTCAACAACCAAAAGTCGTTTTAGCTCCGCATGGCTTTGCTGCGCTTCATACAGGCCGTACAGCTGGCGACCTTTATGAAAAATCTCTGTTTCCGGCGAGTTCAGGTACTTTGGCGTACCATCGCCTAATACTCGTCCGCCGAAGGCAATCACTCGCCCCCGTTTGTCGCGGATGGGGAACATCACACGTTCGCGGAAGCGGTCATACGTTCGGCCCTGATCGTTAGTCACCAGCATGCCGGCATCGTTCAATGTGCTGCGATCGTCATTATTGCGGCCAAAGCGCTTTAAAACGTTATCCCAGCCGGGCGGGGCGAAGCCAATCGCAAAATGGCTGATAACCTCTGCGCTTAAACCGCGCTGTTGCAGATACTGCAACGCTGGCGTACCGACTGATTGGCTAAGTGCTTGTTGATAGAACCCGCTGAGCTGTCCCATCAATTCGTACAGACTTTGCCGCTGGTGACGCTCTAACTGGGTTGGGCCAGTGCCGCTTTCATAAGGCACTTCGAGGCCGTATTGGGTGGCCAGTTCTTCAATAGTTTCAACGAATTCGAGACGATCGTAATTCATCAAAAAGTCAATGGCGTTGCCGTGGGCGCCACAACCAAAACAGTGGTAGAACTGCTTGTCACCGTTTACGGTGAATGAGGGGGTTTTTTCGTGATGGAACGGACAGCACGCATGGTAGTTTTTGCCTTGCTTTTTCAGTTTGACACGCGCGTCAATGAGATCGACGATGTCGGTACGAGCCAGCAGGTCATTAATAAATACGCGTGGGATTCGTCCAGCCATAAGCCCCTGATGTATATCTTTCTGTAAGGTGGTTACATTGGATATAGCTTATAAACGACAACAAGCCGCGCTTCCTTACGGAAAGCACGGCCTTCGTATGCAACTGCTAAGTCTGCGGATTAATCACGCGTTGGAGGGAAACCCTCCTGAAAATTAATACAGACGAGTGCGGCGTGCGTTTTCTCGAGCCAATTTCTTCGCGTGACGTTTCACTGCAGAAGCTTTAGCGCGCTTACGTTCGGTCGTTGGTTTTTCATAAAACTCACGACGACGAACTTCAGCCAGAACGCCTGCTTTTTCACAGGAACGTTTGAAGCGACGCAGAGCTACGTCGAACGGCTCGTTTTCACGTACTTTAATTACCGGCATGTGCCTCTCACCTCAATAAATTCGGTTTGCCGCTGGCCTTGTGCCAGCCTTTTCAAAATGGTGCGGAATTCTACTGCAAACGTGACGCCTTTGTAAAGCATTGTGGTGATCATAAAACACCCAACCACGGCCAGCGCAGAAATCAGGGCGCTTATGGTAGACTATCCACAGTTTGAAGCAAGCGGCATTCAACGAGCGCTTGTATCGTCATCAAAGTAGGAACAGCAATGCGCGTATTGGGTATCGAAACATCCTGTGATGAAACCGGTGTGGCCATTTATGACACAGAAACCGGTTTGCTTGCCAATCAGTTATACAGCCAGGTTAAATTACATGCCGATTACGGCGGCGTTGTGCCTGAGCTCGCCTCGCGCGATCACGTGCGTAAAACGGTGCCGCTCATTCAGGCAGCGCTGCGTGAAGCTGGGTTGCAGGCTGGCGATATCGATGGTGTGGCTTACACTGCGGGCCCCGGTTTGGTCGGCGCGTTACTGGTGGGGGCGACTGTCGGCCGCTCTCTGGCGTTTGCCTGGGATGTGCCGGCGATTCCTGTGCATCATATGGAAGGGCATTTGCTGGCACCGATGCTGGAAGATAATCCACCGGCGTTTCCCTTCGTGGCACTGCTGGTTTCTGGTGGGCATACGCAGCTCATCAGCGTGACGGGCATTGGTGAGTACCGTTTGCTGGGTGAGTCGATTGATGACGCGGCGGGTGAAGCGTTCGATAAAACGGCGAAGCTGCTGGGGCTGGATTATCCCGGTGGGCCGATGCTATCGAAAATGGCGCAGGCGGGAGATTCCCAGCGCTTTACGTTTCCGCGCCCAATGACCGATCGCCCCGGTCTGGATTTCAGCTTCTCCGGGCTAAAAACGTTTGCTGCCAATACGATTCGTAGCAACGGTGATGACGATCAAACGCGTGCTGACATTGCCCGCGCATTTGAAGATGCCGTGGTGGATACGCTGGCTATTAAGTGCCGTCGTGCGTTGGATGAAACAGGCTTTAAACGGCTGATCATGGCGGGGGGCGTAAGTGCGAACCGGACGCTGCGTCAGCGCTTAGGCGACGTGATGGCGAAACGTGGCGGCGAAGTGTTTTATGCGCGTCCTGAATTCTGTACGGATAATGGCGCGATGATTGCCTATGCGGGCAGTGTACGTCTGGCGCATGGTGCCAGTCAGACGCTGGGTGTATCCGTTCGACCACGCTGGCCGTTGGCTGAGCTGCCAGCAGTATGAGCTTTTTAGCAATAATCGCTACGTGTAGAGAGCCTATACGTAGCGAAAAATATGCAGTAAAGAAACGAGCAATGAAGAGCGGCAGTGAACGGGCGCGTTACAGCTCTTGTTCGAATAACACCAGAATCGCTTCGTAAAGCTGTTTGACGCTGAAGCCTCTTGCTGGGGTGGTGAAGATCGTGTCATCCCCCGCGATGGTGCCGAGGATTCCCTCTGACTTCCCGAGTGAATCCAACAGACGGGCGATGAGCTGCGCGGCTCCCGGGCTGGTGTGGATGACGATGACCGCATCGTTATAGTCCACGTCCAGCACAAGATTCTTCAACGGGCTGGATGTGGTAGGAACGCCGAGTTCGGCTGGGAGACAATACACCATCTCCATTTTTGCATTACGGGTGCGCACGGCGCCAAATTTCGTCAGCATGCGTGACACCTTGGATTGGTTGATATTTTCAAATCCTTCGTCTTGCAATGCCTGAACAATTTCACTTTGAGAACTGAACTTCTCTTCCTTTAACAGCGCTTTGAACGCTTTAACGAGGTCTTCTTGTTTTGTCGAATTTCGCATTCTGCACCGGATTAATTGTTATGGTTAATCCTTCTATTATGCAGTTGTGTGAATTTTTATGCAATTAAATCGCGTATAATTCCAATCTATTTCACCAGATATGTGCTAGTCGCTGTTTTCAAAAAAATTCGCCTCTTGGGGAGTCCGAAAAATGCGTCCTGCGTCACATAAAAGTAAATCAAATGTTATCAGAATGATGTTGTTTGGACGCCATCGATCGGTGTAATGTAGCGCACAGGTTAATTGCACGTGAATGAACACCGCGTTATAGCTCAATAGCTTATTAACTTTACTTACCTTTCAAACGAATGGTTGTTTTTGATTTATTATTAGAGACATAGCGTATTTTTTTGTCTCTCATGCCATTTGCAGAACGATGAGTAGACTGATCTTATCCCCATTTTTATATTCTGTTTATAACCAAATGAATTCACGGCACTTTTTTATTTTACGATAATAAG
Source organism: Pectobacterium aroidearum (assembly GCF_041228105.1). NCBI lineage: Bacteria > Pseudomonadati > Pseudomonadota > Gammaproteobacteria > Enterobacterales > Pectobacteriaceae > Pectobacterium > Pectobacterium aroidearum. The sequence continues at coordinate 4,378,361 of NZ_CP166097.1, read as the reverse complement.
GAGTTTAGGATGAAAGTTGCAGTTCTCGGAGCAGCAGGTGGTATCGGTCAGGCACTCGCACTCCTCCTCAAAACCCAGCTTCCTTCAGGTTCAGAACTATCCCTCTACGATATCGCGCCGGTCACGCCAGGTGTTGCCGTCGATCTGAGCCACATTCCTACAGCAGTGAAGATCAAAGGCTATAGCGGTGAAGATGCTAAACCTGCGCTTGCTGGCGCGGATATCGTGCTGATCTCTGCCGGTGTGGCACGTAAGCCTGGTATGGATCGTTCCGATCTGTTCAACGTCAATGCGGGCATTGTGCGTAATCTGGTTGAGCAAATCGCGGTTACTTGCCCGAAAGCCTGTATCGGTATTATCACCAACCCAGTGAACACCACCGTTGCCATTGCAGCAGAAGTGCTGAAAAAAGCCGGCGTGTATGACAAAAACAAACTGTTCGGCGTTACCACGCTGGATATCATCCGTTCCAACACGTTTGTCGCTGAACTGAAAGGCAAACAGCCGCAGGATATTAATGTACCGGTTATCGGCGGACACTCTGGTGTGACGATTCTTCCATTGCTGTCTCAGGTTCCTGGTATCAGCTTCAGCGAGCAGGAAGTGGCCGATCTGACCAAGCGTATTCAGAATGCCGGCACCGAAGTTGTTGAAGCCAAAGCGGGTGGCGGATCGGCGACGCTGTCCATGGGTCAGGCTGCTGCACGTTTTGGTCTGTCTCTGGTTCGTGCGCTGCAAGGCGAAAGCGGTGTGGTGGAATGTGCATACGTTGAAAGCGATGGCAAACATGCCCGTTTCTTCGCTCAGCCGGTGCTGTTGGGCAAAGACGGCATTGTAGAGCGTAAAGACATCGGCACATTAAGCGCTTTTGAGCAAAACGCGCTTAGCAGCATGCTGGATACGCTGAAGCAGGATATTGAGTTAGGCGAGACGTTCATCAAGAATTAATCATTGAGATTCTTGTAATACGTGACGTTGAATAAAAAGCCGGAGATGTCGATCTCCGGCTTTTCTTTTTTAATCGGGGCGGATGAGTTTTTTTCTGTCGATAAGCTCATTGGTTTCCGGATCGTAGTATCGGCTTGGCCAAATCTCTGATGGGTGGATATTTAGCGCATCAGCAATAAGCCATTCTCCCTTTGGCCAAGGGCGTGAGAGCGCGTTGGCTAACGTCGATGAGCTTAATCCGGCCGCTCGCGATACTGCCGCCAGCGTCGTGTTTTTCTTGCGCAGTGCAGCAATGATATCAGCGGGATGCCAGTCTTGTTTCCTTAAAATCATAATCCTTCCCTTATTTGCTATAAGACGACTGTAGATTAGTGGTATAAATAACGGATGTTAGTTATATGCCGAGCTAACATGACATTATTATTTGGAAATAATATAGCATTAATTTTCCTTAAAATTCTCAATTAATTTCCAAATAAGCGCGTTTTTGTTAGGGATGGCACTATCAGGATGAAAGGCAATGAAAAAAGAGTGGTTTGCTACCAGCGAATTGGTTGGAGTCGGCGGCCTTCCGAAATCAAGACAAGGATTGAATAAGCGCGCCCGTGAGGATGGATGGGAGAAGCGTCGCCGTAAAGGCGTCCAGGGAAGAGGAGTGGAGTACTCAATTCACAGCTTGCCGGATATAGTAAAAAAATCCCTATTACTCGAAATCGAGCCTTCCGCCTACTCGGCTAAGCAGCCTGCGGCATTAGCGGTATGGATGCAGATTTATCAGCAACTATCTGAAAAAGAAAGGGATGAGCTAATCGCTTATATTCTTCGCGTCGGCGTGTCGTCTACGCTGAGCCAGCTGGGCATTACACCGTCGGACGAGGAACCTATCTCATCAATGGAGATTGACTGAGTCATCGAAAGCGATCTTTCTGGTGGTGTGCTTTGGCGATAAAAAGGAACCCGCATTTTTGTTCGCTTTACCGTATTGCTTTGATCGCGATGTTTCGGCATCGCACTGGATTTAATCATTTCTTTATTACTTAGGTGTGTCGGTAACGCGTAAAAGTTAGCGGTTTAGGTAATTATAGTCTATTATATGGAAACTTTTGGGCGAGTTGATGTAATGCCTGTTCAAAACAAACAAGGGAGTGACGAGTATGGACAAAGAATGGTTTGCAACAAGTGAGCTGGTTGGCGTAGGTGGTTTGCCGAAGTCACCGCAGGGGCTGAACAAACGGGCGCGAGACGACGGTTGGGAAAAGCGCAGGCGGAAAGGAGTTCAAGGACGCGGTGTCGAATATTCGATTCGCAGTTTGCCGAACGAGGTCAGGAACTCTCTGCTAGTAAAAGAGAATCCGCCAACAGAATATTATCGTATCGATAATGAGCCAACGCTGCTGTCATCGTGGGTGCATATTTTCCATCAACTTTCCGTTGATGAACGAACCCGACTGATTAATTTCATCTTGCGTGAAGGGACGATAGCGATGTTGTCTCGGCTGGATGATGTCACCATCGACCAGACTGCCTAGTCTGCGAGCGAGTAGCGCTGCAAGGCAGCGCTACTTACGATTGAGTTAACGATGAACGTTACCAGGCAAGTACCTCACACCACGATTAGAAATCGCGCTGTACGGCTAAGTGGGCAAGGCCTTCGAGCGCAATACGGTATGGCGTTTCTGGCAACTGCTGCAATGCGCTAATCGCTTTATCTGCCTCTTCTTCTGCACGCTGACGTGTGTAATCAAGCGAACCACATTGTTGCATGGCGGCAAGCACAGGTTCCAGAAGATGGCGCCCGTTTCCTTCTTCAATTGCCTTACGAATCAGCGAACTCTGTTCTGCATTACCATTACGCATGGCGTGCAGCAGTGGCAGCGTTGGTTTGCCCTCATTGAGGTCATCACCTGTGTTTTTGCCTAGCGTTTTGCCGTCTGCGCTGTAATCAAGCAGGTCGTCAATTAACTGGAACGCGGTGCCCAGATAGCGGCCATAATCTTGAAGCGCTTTTTCTTGCTCTGGCGTCGCGCCAGCAAGGATGGATGACGATTGCGCGGCGGCTTCAAATAAACGTGCCGTTTTACTGTAAATGACACGCATATAGCTTTCTTCGGTAATATCCGGGTCGTTGCAGTTCATTAATTGCAAGACTTCGCCTTCGGCAATTACGTTTACTGCTTCTGACATCAGCGCTAGTACGCGTAACGATTCAAGGCTGGTCATCATCTGGAAGGCGCGGGTATAGATGAAATCCCCAACCAGCACGCTCGCGGCATTGCCAAAGGCGGCATTGGCCGTTGCTTTCCCCCGTCGCATATCGGATTCGTCAACTACGTCATCATGCAATAGCGTTGCGGTATGGATAAATTCGATCAGTGCGGCGACAGTGACATGTTTATCACCGCTATAGTCGAGGGCTCTGGCGGCTAGCACAGCAATCATTGGGCGTATACGTTTTCCACCGCCGCTGATGATGTAATGCCCAAGCTGGTTGATCAAAACGACGTCGGAATTCAGTTGTTCAAGAATGACGTTATTAACAGCTGCCATATCCTGTGCGGTTAATGTTGTAATTTGTTCTAGATTCATGATTTGAGCCAACGTATGTCTTCAACACTGCCGTAAGATTGCTGTTGCATATCGGCAAGACGGAACTTATTGCGCCGATTGTACTTGAAAAATGAGAGAGATAAACGGCAGTTCATACGTTGTATTCTTTTTCTTCACATCCTTTGATTATGCACTTGTCATCCGCAGTATTTTTGCGTAGAATTCGCGCCCTATTATGAATATTTATAGCGTGCTCTGAAACCTATTAACGGGTGCGCGGAAAGCGGAGTTTTATATGTACGCAGTTTTCCAAAGTGGTGGTAAACAACACCGAGTAAGCGAAGGTCAAACCGTTCGCTTGGAAAAGCTGGACATCGCAACTGGTGAAGCCGTTGAGTTTGACCAAGTTCTGATGGTTGCTAATGGTGAAGAAATCAAAATCGGCGTTCCTTTCGTCGATGGCGGTAAAATCAAAGCTGAAGTTGTTGCTCATGGTCGTGGCGAGAAAGTTAAGATCGTTAAGTTCCGTCGCCGTAAACACTACCGTAAGCAAGCAGGCCACCGTCAGTGGTTCACTGACGTGAAAATTACCGGCATCAGCGCTTAAGATTAGGAGAGCGGATTAAATGGCACACAAAAAAGCTGGCGGTTCAACCCGTAACGGTCGTGACTCTAACGCACAACGTCTGGGCGTAAAACGTTTTGGCGGCGAAAGTGTACTGGCTGGTAACATCATCGTTCGTCAACGTGGTACCAAATTCCACGCAGGAACTAACGTTGGCTGCGGGAAAGACCACACTCTGTTTGCTTTGACTGATGGTAAAGTTCAGTTTGAAGTTAAAGGCCCAAAAAACCGTAAATATATCAGCATCGTTGCTGAATAATTTTTCGCGTTAGGTCTTACGGATTCAAGCCCCGCAATTCTTTGCGGGGCTTTTTACATTCTGATTCTGAGTAAACCATCTGGATAAGTATGAATACTAAACAACAGACGGGGATCGGTCTTTGTCTGGCGCTGACTACGGCTGTTTGCTGGGGGGCGCTGCCGATAGCCATGAAACAGGTTCTGGTGGTTATGGAGCCTTATACGATTGTTTGGTATCGCTTTATTATTGCTTCTATTGGACTCGGCATTATTCTGTCATCCCGTAAGAATTTACCGCCAATGCGAGTTTTTCGGCATCGCCGCTGGTGGGTTCTGTTGCTGATTGCAACGGCGGGGTTATTAGGAAATTTTGTTTTCTTTAGCTCGTCTCTGCAATATCTGAGTCCGACTGCGTCTCAGGTCATTGGACAGCTTTCTCCTGTTGGTATGATGTTCGCCAGCGTACTTATCCTAAAGGAAAAGATGCGTGGCACGCAGGTTATTGGCGCGATCATGCTGATCTGTGGCCTGATTCTGTTCTTTAATACCAGCCTGATTGAGATCTTTACCCGACTGACGGACTACACACTGGGCGTACTGCTGGGTGTTTGCGCCTCGGCGGTATGGGTATCCTATGGTGTGGCGCAGAAGGTGTTATTGCGGCGTCTGACATCGCAGCAGATTCTGTTTCTGCTGTATGTTCTGTGTGTCGTCTTTATTACGCCTTTTGCCAAGCCTGAAGTTATTTTCCAACTTAGTGGGTGGCAACTTATCTGCCTGCTGTTCTGCGGCGCGAATACCTTGATTGGGTATGGCGCGCTAGCGGAGGCGATGGCTCGCTGGCAGGCATCGCAGGTTAGCGCGGTCATTACGTTGACACCGCTATTTACGCTGTTGTTTTCCGATCTCCTTGCGTTAGGATGGCCGACTTTTTTTGCTGCGCCAGTACTAAATTGGGTCGGCTATGTAGGGGCCTTTGTCGTTGTTGCGGGTGCCATGTTTTCTGCTATCGGACACCGCTTCCTCCCTGGAAAGAAAGAGCCTGTGCCACCATTGATGGTGAAAAAGTAACTTAAGATAAAGTGTATTGCAGCGGTCACAGCCATCTTTTGATAGTCTGCATAGGTTGTTTATTTTTAATACAGATGAAATTATTGGAGCGGGCAGGTACAATCCGCTCCTTTGCTGGAATGCGTTCTAGTGCGTCAGTTTTTTTAATGGTAAGTAGAAATACGCTACATACCGTAAAATCAAAAAGTTACGCCAAGAAGAACCAATAACAAGCCTAAAACACGTAGATATTCTCTATTGGTTTTTTGCGGAGAGAATCAATGAAGTTTGTAGATGAAGCCACAATTCTCGTTGTGGCAGGCGATGGCGGTAACGGTTGTGTTAGCTTTCGCCGTGAAAAATATATTCCTAACGGCGGCCCAGATGGCGGTGACGGCGGTGATGGCGGCGACGTTTATCTGCTGGCTGACGAAAACCTGAACACGCTGATTGACTATCGTTTTGAAAAATCCTTCCGCGCTGAGCGTGGACAAAACGGGCAAAGTCGCGACTGTACCGGTAAACGCGGTAAAGATATTACGATTAAAGTCCCTGTTGGTACCCGTGTTCTGGATCAGGGTACCGGCGAGGTATTGGGTGATATGACGCGTCATCAGCAGAGCCTGATGGTCGCGAAAGGCGGCTGGCACGGTTTAGGTAACACGCGTTTTAAATCATCCGTCAACCGTGCTCCTCGCCAGAAGACTAGTGGCACGAAAGGTGAAGAACGTGAGCTGACGCTGGAACTGCTGTTGCTGGCTGACGTGGGAATGTTGGGTCTGCCGAACGCAGGTAAATCGACTTTCATCCGTGCGGTATCAGCAGCGAAGCCAAAAGTCGCCGATTATCCGTTTACTACACTGGTGCCGAGCCTTGGTGTGGTCCGTATGGACAGTGAACAGAGCTTTGTTGTGGCGGATATCCCTGGTTTGATTGAAGGGGCATCTGAAGGTGCTGGGTTAGGGATTCGTTTCCTGAAACACCTTGAACGCTGCCGTGTTCTGTTGCATTTGGTTGATCTGGCACCGATTGATGAGTCCGATCCGGTTGAAAATGCCAAAATCATTATCAACGAGCTAGAGCAGTACGGCGCAGGTTTAGCAGAAAAACCGCGTTGGCTGGTTTTCAACAAAGTGGATTTGATCGACAAGGCTGAAGCGGAAAAACGTGCCAGAGAGATTGCGACTGCGCTTGGCTGGGAAGGTAAGTATTACCTGATTTCTGCAGCGAACCGTGAAGGCGTCACCCCACTTTGCTGGGACGTAATGAGCTTCCTGAAAGCTAATCCGAAAGTGACGGCGATTGCCGAAAGCGCGCCGGAAAAAGTTGAGTTCATGTGGGATGATTATCATCGCCAACAGTTGGCTGAAATAGAAAAAGAAGCCGAAGAAGAGTGGGATGATGATTGGGACGATGAAGATGATGAAGGCGTTGAGATTATCTATCAAAAGTAATTCTTTCTTCTGCTAGTTAATTCTCGCCTATTGCGGCCTTATCCCATCAGGGTAAGGCCGCATTCTTATTTTAATTGCTCTGATAAATGTCTTTATAGAGACGGCTTTCAAATCTCACCAGAGGGACACGGCGTGCGCGTTGGTCTTCTGGCGGCACGGCATAGCCCGAAAGGAACTGGACGAATGCCATACGCTGGCCGCTCGCTGTGGTAATAAAGCCTGCCAGATTGTATACCCCCTGCAGCGCCCCTGTTTTTGCCGACACCTTGCCATCAACGCCAGCTTCATGCAGACCACCACGATAACGCAACGTGCCGTCATAGCCGGAAAGCGGAAGCATAGTGATGTAATTCAACTCATTATCGTGCTGTGCGATGTACTGCAATACCTGCATCATCGTTTCTGGCGAGATCAGGTTGTGTCGTGACAGGCCGGAACCATCAACAACAATGCTGTTTCCTAAATCTACGCCTGCCTTTTGACGAAGGATCTGACGCACTGCATCTGCGCCTGCACGCCACGTTCCCGGGACGCTAAATCGCTCGTGTCCAATGGTGCGAAAAACCGTATCGGCAATCATGTTGTCCGATTTTTTCAGCATGATGGTGAGCAGATCGTGCAGTGGGGCAGACTGTGTCTGAGCCAGCACACTCCCCGCTGCTCCTGGCTGCGTCTGACGACGAAGACTGCCTTTTATGCGTATATCTGCCTGCTGTAGCTCATCTTTAACAATAGCGCCGGCATAGCTGGCGCCATCCTGAATGGCGAACGCCAGCGGAAGCGGCTCTGTGCGTTGAGTCAAACAGCCTGTAAGCGTAAAGCGATTCAGTTCCCCCGGCACGACATCCAGTTCGCAGTATTGTGCATCGGCTGACCCTTTAGCCAGCGTGCGGACCTCGCTGAACATTTGCACTGGATAATAGGAGGCGACGCGGATAAACGCATTATCACCCGCTTTAGGCGCACTGTAGAGTGAGACGGAGAAGCAGTTACGATCGACAATCGCGGCACCCGGAGGGGCGCTGAAGCACTGTGTCATGTCGTTCCACGGCCAGCCCGGGGCTTTATCGTGACTGGCGAATACCGAAGTGTCGATCAGCACATCCCCGGCGATTTCCTTTATCCCGCGCTTTCTTAATTCCTGCACCATGTTCCGTATTTGCTGGCGCTTCAGTGTTGGATCACCGCTAAACCGTACGATGAGGTTACCGTTCAGAATACCGCTAGTGACAGGGCCATGGCTTTCCATCGTAGTGACGAATCGATAATCTGGACCCAATTGCAGTAATGCAGCTAATGCGGTTATCACCTTTTGTGTACTGGCGGGAAGCGCCATTTGCTGGCTATTGAAGGCCATGCTGGGTGTTGTTGAGCCAACTTTTTGTACCAATAGCGCCAGATTGGCACCGTCTGGTAAATATTGGCGATGATCCTCAACAGAAGCTGCATTGGCATGCAGAACAAAAGCGCAGGCAAGTCCGGTAACAATCGATGAAAAACGCATAATCTCAGCTAAGAACGGGGTAACGTGTGGTCATACTACGGCGCAACAAGGTCTAAAGTAAACGATGACCCTCATTGAACTCTGGGGTAAAATACGTATCAAAATGCAAAACCGCTGCCAGCCTGGAAATTTTGTTCCGGGGCTGGTTGCTTTTGCTTTATGTCCAGTGAGGACTGGCACGTTGCAGAGACTCCGTCGCCTTTGATTTTTAGCGCGTCAGGATGACGATTATTTGAGTCTTACGGACTTTTTTAGAGGTATAGACAATATGAAACAATTTCCGATGACCTTGCGTGGTGCTGAAAAATTGCGCGAAGAGCTTGACCACCTGAAATCTGTGCGTCGACCTGAAATTATTGCGGCCATTGCCGAAGCGCGTGAGCACGGCGATCTGAAAGAAAATGCAGAATACCACGCCGCACGTGAGCAGCAGGGCTTTTGTGAAGGGCGCATTCAAGACATTGAAGCTAAGCTGTCTAACGCACAGGTTATCGATGTCACGAAGATGACGGCGAACGGTCGTGTTATTTTTGGCGCCACTGTGACTGTGATGAACCTGGATAACGAGGAAGAACAAACCTACCGGATCGTGGGTGATGACGAGGCGGATTTTAAGCAAAATCTGATCTCTGTAAATTCCCCGATTGCGCGCGGTCTGATCGGCAAAGAAGAAGATGACGTTGTGGTCATTCGTACGCCGGGTGGCGACGTGGAATATGAGATCCTGAAGGTCGAATATCTATAAATTTTGCCGTGTTGTTGATTAAAACAGCAAAAATTGTAAAGAAAAGAAAAAGGCCGCTTGCGGCCTTTTCTCTAACCGAGAGGCATGGCACCTTTCCGTTAAAACTGAGTATCCTGAAATAAAAAGTGTTATCGTGGTAACACAATTTTACGTTCTTTAGCAGGACGGTAGAGCACCAGCGTGTGGCCGATGACCTGAACGTTAGCGGCACCCGTTTCACGAACAATCGCTTCAACAATCAAGGCTTTGGTTTCGCGATCTTCTGTCGCTACTTTTATCTTGATCAGTTCGTGATGCGCCAATGCTTGTTCGATCTCAGCCAGAACACCTTCGGTGAGACCGTTATTGCCCAGCATGACAACCGGTTTTAGCGGATGTGCCAAGCCTTTCAGGTGTTGTTTTTGTTTATTACTTAGGTTCATTGTCTTTTTTACTTAGGTTGGGATTGAAAACGGTTCATTCTACCGCCATCTCATGATTATAACCAATTTGACTGTTCTGATTGGTAATATGTGAGAAGTTTCTCCCCACCACGAGCGTGTTACTGAGAATAGTTGGAAAATCGATGGCGAATAAAAAGCGTTCTGCAAGTTCCAGTCGCTGGTTGCAGGAACACTTTAGCGATAAATATGTGCAGCAGGCTCAGAAAAAAGGGCTGCGCTCGCGTGCTTGGTTTAAACTTGACGAAATACAGCAGAGCGACAAACTGTTTAAACCCGGGATGACGGTTGTGGATTTAGGCGCTGCACCTGGCGGTTGGTCACAGTATGTGGTCACGCAAATCGGTGGAAATGGTCGAATTATCGCGTGCGATATTTTACCAATGGATCCGATTGTCGGCGTCGATTTCCTGCAAGGGGACTTTCGTGATGAACTGGTCCTCAAAGCCTTGCTCGAAAGGGTTGGCGATAGCAAAGTTCAGGTGGTGATGTCTGACATGGCCCCTAACATGAGTGGTACACCAGCCGTTGATATTCCGAAGTCGATGTATCTGGTTGAATTAGCCCTTGGTATGTGTCGGGATGTATTAGCGCCAGGCGGAAGTTTCCTGGTGAAAGTGTTTCAGGGAGAAGGTTTTGATGAATACCTGCGGGAAATTCGCTCCCTGTTTACGAAGGTGAAAATTCGTAAACCAGACGCCTCACGTGCCCGGTCTCGTGAAGTGTATATTGTAGCGACAGGGCGCAAACTGTAGTACCCTAACGCTGTTTTTTAACACAGTTGTAATATGAGGTTAATCCCTTGAGTGACATGGCGAAAAACCTAATTCTCTGGTTAGTCATCGCAGTTGTGCTGATGTCTGTTTTCCAGAGCTTTGGGCCCAGCGAGTCGAATGGCCGTAGGGTGGATTATTCAACCTTCTTGACTGAAGTGAATCAGGATCAGGTCCGTGAAGCACGTATTAACGGGCGTGAGATCAGTGTTATCAAAAAAGACAGCAATAGATACACGACTTACATTCCTGTCAATGACCCCAAGCTACTGGATAACCTGCTAACGAAGAACGTGAAAGTCGTTGGTGAGCCACCGGAAGAGCCGAGCTTGCTGGCTTCTATCTTTATTTCCTGGTTCCCAATGCTGTTACTGATTGGTGTCTGGATCTTCTTCATGCGCCAAATGCAAGGCGGCGGCGGTAAAGGTGCCATGTCCTTCGGCAAGAGCAAAGCGCGTATGCTGACTGAAGATCAGATCAAGACGACGTTTGCTGATGTAGCCGGTTGCGACGAAGCGAAAGAAGAAGTTAGCGAACTGGTCGAATACCTGCGTGAACCTAGCCGTTTCCAGAAGCTGGGCGGTAAGATTCCGAAAGGCATTCTGATGGTCGGCCCGCCGGGAACGGGTAAAACGTTGCTGGCGAAAGCGATTGCCGGTGAAGCGAAAGTACCTTTCTTTACGATTTCCGGTTCTGACTTCGTTGAAATGTTTGTGGGTGTCGGTGCTTCTCGTGTCCGTGACATGTTCGAGCAGGCGAAGAAGGCTGCACCTTGTATCATCTTTATCGATGAAATCGACGCCGTTGGCCGTCAGCGTGGCGCAGGTTTAGGCGGTGGTCACGATGAACGTGAACAAACGCTGAACCAGATGCTGGTTGAGATGGACGGCTTTGAAGGCAACGAAGGTATTATTGTTATCGCGGCGACTAACCGTCCCGATGTGCTTGACCCGGCTTTGCTGCGTCCCGGTCGTTTTGACCGTCAGGTTGTTGTTGGCCTGCCAGATGTTCGTGGTCGTGAACAGATTCTGAAAGTACATATGCGTCGCGTACCGTTGTCTCCAGATATCGATGCGTCAGTTATCGCTCGCGGTACACCAGGTTTCTCTGGTGCGGATTTGGCTAACCTGGTTAACGAAGCTGCATTGTTCTCTGCTCGTGGCAACAAACGCGTTGTTTCGATGGTTGAGTTCGAGAAAGCGAAAGACAAGATCATGATGGGTGCTGAGCGCCGTTCCATGGTCATGACCGAAAAGCAGAAAGAATCGACGGCATACCATGAAGCGGGACACGCTATCATCGGTCGTCTGGTGCCAGAGCACGACCCAGTCCATAAAGTGACGATCATTCCACGTGGTCGCGCGCTGGGTGTGACGTTCTTCCTGCCTGAAGGTGATGCGATCAGCGCCAGCCGTCAGAAACTGGAAAGCCAGATCTCTACGCTGTACGGTGGTCGACTGGCCGAAGAAATCATTTACGGCGTGGAGCATGTTTCAACTGGTGCGTCCAATGACATCAAAGTTGCAACGTCGATTGCTCGTAACATGGTGACGCAGTGGGGCTTCTCTGAAAAGCTGGGTCCATTGCTTTATGCGGAAGAAGAGGGTGAAGTATTCCTCGGTCGTTCTGTAGCAAAAGCCAAGCACATGTCAGATGAAACGGCGCGTATCATCGATCAGGAAGTGAAATCACTGATTGAACGCAACTACGTGCGTGCTCGTGAGCTGTTGATGGCTAATATGGACATCCTTCACTCGATGAAAGATGCCCTGATGAAGTATGAGACCATCGATGCGCCGCAGATTGATGACCTGATGGGACGTAAGAAAGAGGTTCGTCCGCCTGCGGGTTGGGAAGAGTCTCGTTCTGACAACGATTCCGGCAACGGCGGTGGGACACCTAAAGCCCCTACGCCAGTGGATGAGCCGCAGACGCCGAATCCCGGTAACACCATGTCAGAGCAAGCGGACGACAAATAATTCGCCTGCGATTGATATCGGTCACTTATGAAACCCCAGCTCAGGCTGGGGTTTTTTACTGGGAATATTCTTCGAATCACATTTCATGCTAACTACACCAGAATGCGGAGGTAAATCATGCAACTGGTTGCCAGAGACTCAACGCTGGATCTTTCCTGCCCACACGTCATGGGAATTCTTAACGTCACGCCGGACTCTTTTTCCGATGGTGGCAAACACAACAAGCTCGATGCTGCATTGCTGCACGTTCAGGAGATGGTTACCGCTGGCGCGACCCTGATCGATATTGGTGGTGAATCAACGCGTCCTGGGGCGGATGAGGTGAGTACGGAAGAAGAACTGGAGCGTGTGGTGCCCGTTGTTGAAGCCATTGCTCAGCGTTTTGACGTCTGGATCTCTGTTGATACCTCAAAACCGGAAGTCATGACGGCATCAGCGCTGGCAGGCGCACATCTGATTAATGATATTCGCGCTTTGCAAGAACCTGGCGCTCTGGAAGCTGCTGCGGCAACAGGTTTGCCCGTGTGCCTGATGCACATGCAGGGTATGCCGCGAACGATGCAGCACAAACCGCATTATGATGACCTGATGCAGGACATCGGAAATTTCTTGCAACAGCAAATAGATCGCTGCGTGAACGCCAATATTCCGAAAAGTAAGCTATTGCTGGATCCTGGGTTCGGATTCGGTAAGAATCTTGCCCATAATTATGCGCTTCTGGCCCGCCTGAGCGAGTTGCATCGTTTTGAACTGCCTCTTCTGGTGGGGATGTCGAGGAAGTCCATGATTGGACAACTTCTAAACGTGCCACCTGCGCAGCGTGTTCATGGTAGCGTCGCTTGCGCAGTGATTGCGGCGATGCAGGGAGCACAGATTATTCGCGTGCACGATGTTAAAGAAACGGCTGATGCCATGCGCATTGTTGAGGCCACCCTTTCTGCGAAGGAATAAAAACGAGATGAGTAACCGCAAATATTTTGGTACCGATGGCGTACGTGGCAAGGTTGGCGATACGCCGATTACTCCTGACTTTGTGCTTAAACTGGGTTGGGCCGCTGGGAAAGTGCTTGCGCGACACGGTTCTCGTAAGATTATTATCGGCAAAGATACCCGTATTTCTGGCTATATGTTGGAGTCTGCGCTGGAAGCCGGGCTGGCTGCGGCGGGCTTATCGGCTTCTTTTACCGGCCCCATGCCTACGCCTGCGGTTGCTTATCTGACTCGCACGTTCCGCGCAGAAGCGGGGATCGTGATTTCTGCTTCTCACAACCCGTATTACGACAACGGAATTAAATTCTTCTCAATTGACGGCACCAAGTTGCCAGATGACGTAGAAGAAGCGATAGAAGCTGAACTGGAAAAACCGCTGACGTGTGTTGAGTCTGCTGAATTAGGTAAAGCCAGCCGCATTGTTGACGCTGCTGGACGCTACATCGAGTTTTGTAAGGGAACGTTCCCGAGCGAGTTGAGCCTCAATGGTTTAAAGATTGTCGTCGATTGCGCCAATGGTGCGACCTACCATATCGCTCCCAGCGTATTGCGCGAGCTTGGCGCTAAAGTGATCGCGATTGGCTGTGAACCGGATGGCATGAATATCAATGAAGAGTGCGGAGCGACCGACGTCAGACAGCTACAAGCTCGCGTACTGGCTGAAAAAGCGGACGTTGGTCTGGCCTTTGACGGCGATGGCGATCGGCTCATCATGGTCGACCATTTGGGCAACAAAGTTGATGGTGACCAGATCCTCTATATCATCGCGCGTGAAGGCTTGCGTCAAGGACAGCTGCGCGGCGGTGCGGTAGGCACGCTGATGAGTAACATGGGGCTTGAGGTTGCGTTAAAACAGCTCGGCATCCCGTTTGCTCGCGCCAAGGTGGGCGACCGCTATGTATTAGAAATGATGCAGGCAAAAGGATGGCGCATTGGTGCAGAGAACTCCGGTCATGTGATCCTGCTGGATAAAACGACGACGGGCGACGGTGTGATTGCCGGTTTGCAAGTACTTACCGCGATAGTGAGAAACCATATGAGCCTGCATGATTTGTGCAGCGGTATGAAGCTGTTCCCACAGATTCTGGTTAACGTACGGTTTACGGGTGAAAACGATCCGCTGGAAGATAAAAAAGTGCAGCAGATTACGCAGGATGTGGAAAAAGAGTTGGCCGGACGCGGGCGGGTACTGCTGCGTAAATCCGGTACTGAACCGCTTATCCGCGTCATGGTTGAGGGTGAACATGAAGAGACGGTAATCGCGCTGGCAAACCGTATTGCCGATGCGGTGAAAGCCGCTGGTTGAGGGCTTTTTTATTCACCAATCAGGCAGATAAGGCTTTCGACAGGCATCTCGTGTCGAAAGCCGCTGTTTTTTTCTGCAATCAACCCGTGGTGGCTAAATTACCCTTGCGTACGTTACATCCTTTGGTTAGTATTCAGACCCGCTTGATAACGGATGTTCAAGACATCTGACTTGCGGAATGACACGCGGTTTACCGCCAGAATATAGCATTCTCCATAAAACATGGGGAAACGGTTAACAGGTACGACTATGTACGAAGCTCTATTAGTGATTTTCCTGTTAGTATCGATCGGGCTGGTTGCCTTGATCATGCTGCAGCAGGGTAAAGGTGCTGATATGGGAGCGTCGTTCGGAGCAGGTGCTTCTGCCACTTTGTTCGGTTCGAGCGGCTCTGGTAATTTCATGACCCGCATGACGGCGATACTGGCGACTCTGTTCTTCATTATCAGCCTCGTTCTGGGCAACCTGAGTTCGCTGCAGAAAAAAGGTGGCGCCTGGGATAACCTTAACCAGCCTGAAAAAGCTGAGCAGACGACAACGCCTGCTGCGCCTTCAACGCCGGCGAGTGACATTCCGAAGTAAGCGTTTTAAAGTAGTAATTGTGATGCCGTGGTGGTGGAATTGGTAGACACGCTACCTTGAGGTGGTAGTGCCCGATTGGGCTTACGGGTTCAAGTCCCGTCCTCGGTACCAACATAAAAAATAGACGTCAATGGACGTCTATTTTTTTGTCTTTAATTTCTGGTCTCAGCTTTACAGACGAACCAGCTGCTTGCCAAAGTGTTTGCTATCTAACAGATCGATAAAGGCTTGAGGTGCATTTTCTATTCCCTCAACAATGCTCTCCCGGTATTTTAACCGTCCTTTCTCTACGGCATCCAATAGCCAGATGTTTGCTTCCGCATAGTCTTTGAACCATTCTGTTACGAGAAAAAAACGGCTCAGCGGGGCATCGGGTAGAGAAGAGAAAAACGCGACTGTGCTGGACGCGTCAACGTCAGGATCCTGATTGTATTGTGCTGCACTGCCACAGACTGGGACTCTTGCGCCTTCGTTGAGCAGTTTGGCGACGAAAAGTGAGATCCTGCCACCAACGTTTTCAAAATAGATATCAATCCCGTTAGGACAGGCAGCCCGCAAGGCTCGGTTTAGGTCATCTTCTTTATAATTAACGCAGGCGTCAAAGCCTAATGTGTCAACGACATAGCGACACTTCTCCTCGCTGCCAGCCAGACCAACAACCCGGCACCCAGCCTGTTTACCTAATTGACCGACGACGGATCCTACGCCCCCTGAGGCTGCTGAGACCACCAACGTTTCCCCCGCTTTAGGTTTGGCTATTTTGTTCATGCCAAAATAAGCGGAACGTCCCGGTGTTCCGACTACGCTGAGAAAAATCGAAGGTGACAGAGTCGTTGGCGGCAGGCGATGCGTAATAAAATCCTGAGGCGTGCCGACATAGTATTTCTGCCAGCCTGAGAAGGTGAACACGCAGTCTCCAACCTGAAAATGTGGATTTTTCGTCGCCACGACGTAGCCTATCGTTTCGCCTTGAATTACCTCGCCCTGTTTGATTGGGCTCACATAGGCCGTGTTCTTGTTAAGTCGTGGACGCGTATAAAGGTCAATGGATAACCATTTGTTTTCAACCAGATATTCGCCGGGCTGTAGTGCATTGATATGGCGCTTTTCAAACCTGAAATGCTCTAGCTGCGCAGGGCCATCAGGATGGTGATCCAGTACAATCAGCTTGTTTTCTAACGGATTCATAATATTCCCTATATTTATCATTCATTATGTTATGCGCTACCTGTTGAGTTGGTCAGGAAGCGTTGTCGTGTGCGTGCGAGGTCCAACGATGCTTTGGCCAGCGGAAACTGAAAATCACCAGTAGTAGCGTAAGCGGCCATCCGCTGATGAGGACAAGGGTATCCATCGGTAATCCGGGCTGGAGAGAAAGGAGGTAAATGATGATGGCTTTCACCAGGTAGACAAGAATCCAGACAAGTGATACCTCATTCCAGACTCTGACATACTGCGGTGTGCCATAAACGGGGAGCGTCTTAAGGTCCGGCGTAGCTTGTTCTGCCAAGATTTGTATGACCGGACGCCCCTTGATACTGTAAATGGCAAAAATAATAACGGTGGAAAGTGCGCCGCTGATCGATAAAAAGACGCTCTCCTGATGGATACCAAGCAGCATTACCCCTTCGAGATAAAGGTAGTGACTAAGCCCCGAAACCAGGATGAGAGCGATGATTGGCAGATAGCCCTGCCAACGGCTGAATAATTGCAGGACACCGGAATAGATCGCGGTAATTAACAGCGCAATGCCCGCCCCCCATTGTAAGAATGCGATGTTGTAAAGAATGACCGGTATGATAATGGTCAGAAGCGCATCGCGTGATCTCAGATATCGCCAAACGGTTAACGACGGGGGATGGCCCATGTTTTCTCCTCGCTTACGTCATGAAACCGCCGTTCTGCGTTTGAAACCACAGACGGCGGATGTGTTATCGCAATACTTTCTTGAGCTGTTCGGCTATACGCGAAATATGTGGGGCGTTCATCATTGAGATATGGTCGCCAGACGTCGGCAGTACCGTCAGGCAGCCTGACGTAAGGCGACGCCACCCCAACCCGGATTCAGGCAGGCGGATGCGGCCGGGCAAAATATCGTCTGCCTCGACGACCAGTACATCACCTGAGTAGGGCTCACTACGGTAAGCATCCGTTGCATAGATATGGGTTTGCAGGATATTGAGAAAATCTTGAAACGCTTTCGGTCCAATTGACTCAGGAACCAGCCCCACCCGTTTAAATTCAGTCAGAAAGCGTGCCGTGCGTTGCGCATTGCTCATGTCCGCAAGTGACTGCTCTGACAGATCGAAAGACGTGCCGGTAAACAAAGCCACTTTATGCGCAAAGTACGCCAGACGTTCAGCCTCGTTCATGTTTGCTGAACCGTCGATGTTGATCTCTGGCGCAGGCTGATCCAGGACTAATACCGTGGGGGTTATGCCTTTTGCCGCGAGCTGCTGTGCCATTTCAAAGGCAATGGTCGCGCCGAGGGACCACCCGCCTAGAACCAGACGAGAGTGATGAATGATGTCGCCAGCCTGTGAGAGGTAGAATGCGGCAAGCGCTTTGATATCGGCGTTATAAGGCTGGTTAACGCTGAAGTCAGGCACCTGAATACCGTAGACCGGGTAGCTCTCGCCCAATTCACGCGCTAGCGCGGAATAGCACAGCACGTTGCCGCCTGCTGGGTGGATCAAAAGCAACGTAGGTTTATCTTCAGGCTGACCACGGTTGATTGTCACCCTTGCGGCTTGAGTCTGGGGTCCTTTTTCGTCAATCACGCGAGCCAACTGCGCAATGCTGCTGTTTTCGAACAGTTGCCCCAGAGACAGGGAGGTGCCGAAGTGCTGATTAATGTTCAGAATGAGCTTTAATGCACTGAGAGAATTCCCGCCAAGCGTGAAGAAACTCTCCTGCGTATCAATGGCATCGTTTTGTAAAATATCACGGTAAATCTCATGCAGGTCGCGTTCACGCTGATTTTCCGGGGTATGAAGCGATTCGCGCTTTTCCGCTGAGGGCAGAGGTAACGCGGCATAGTTTATCTTACCGCTGGCGGTTAATGGCATCGCCTCTAGCCATACCCAGCGTTCAGGCTGCATATAGTCTGGTAGTTTCTTTTGCAGTGCTGCTTTTACCGCAGTCTGATGAGCGTCGGTAATATCGCACACATAGGCGGTTAAAACGGCTTCTCCGTGGGGGAGCGTGTTTTGTTTAATGGCCACGTGCGTCGCATTAGCGACCTGTTGCAATGCCTGTTCGATCTCTGCCAACTCAACACGGTAGCCGCGCACTTTAACCTGGCGATCCAAGCGTCCCATAAATTCAAGATTGCCGTCAGGCAGGAAGCGGCCTTTGTCACCGCTGCGATAAAGCCGCTCGCCCTCAAGGTAAGGGTGGGGGATAAAGCGTGTGTGATTTTGCTCCGGCAGGCCGATGTATCCTTCCGCCACATGTGAACCACCCAGATAAATTTCACCCGGCAGACCGGCAGGAACTAACTGGTGATAAGGATCGAGCAACAGGACATGGCTATCGGACAGGGGTTTACCGATGGGTAAGTAGTTCCCTGAGAGCGCGCTAAGATCCTCTGGCACCGGATAGGTGGTGACACCGACGGTACACTCGGTTGGACCATAATGGTTCAGGATGCGGCAAGGAAGGGGGAACTCACGTACGCGCTTGATGAGTGACAGAGGAACGCGTTCTCCGCCGATAACCAGCAATTGACGAGGTAATAACGCTTCGGCTTGTGGCGACGTCAATAACGTCGCTAAATGGGAAGGCGTGATCTTTATGCAATCTACGGGGTAGTGTGCCAGATAAGCAAACAGCTCTTGTGGCGAGCGGAGTAATTCAGTCGTGATGACATCCAATTGACCCTGATGGATCAATGCGGGGAATAACACCGTGTGTGCCAAATCGGTTGTGAAGGATGAAAACATGCCGTAGCGGGCATCGGACGACAGGTTGAGCACGGGTCGAATGGCCTGACAGTAGTGGCTTAGCTGTGAGTGTTTGACCTGAACGCCCTTGGGTTTTCCGGTACTGCCCGAGGTATAAATGATGTAAGCAAAGCCATCTGTCACGGGCTGTGGTTGTGATGGATTGTTGTCTGGCATCGTGCTGCGGTTTTGTCTTACGTAGACGCAGGGGAGCATCTCACCGGGCGCCTGTTCGTCGATGATGACACGACGGGCGGCGGAGTTTTGCAGTATGAACTCAACCTGCTGCGCAGGAAGATCCATATCGACTGGGACATAGCATCCGCCCGCTTTTAACACGGCCAGAATCGCGATGACGTAATACTCGCTTTTAGGCATAAATAATGCGACACACTCCCCATGAGCGAGCCCGTCTTTCTGTAGCTGATGAGCCAACTGGTTCGCTCGTTCATTGAGCTGAGCGTAGGTCAGTGTGCGTCCTTCACAGCGAACCGCGATAGCATTCGGCCTCTGCTGTGCCTGTTGTTCAAACTGCCGATGAACGGTTGGTGGGAGCGTGTTAGCGGTTGGACGACATTGCGCGATGGTCGCGCGGCTCTCTTCATCGCCTAACAGCGAAATATCCCGCACGGTGAGTTGCGGCTGGTTAATTAAGGTTTCAATCACCGTACGCAAGTCATTCAGCATGCGTTGGATGGTATTGCTGGAAAATAGCGCGCTGCTGTAGTTCATGGTGAACAGCAAGCCGTCGTTATCCTTGTCTTCTTCTACCCATAAGTTCAGGTCCAGTTTGGCGGTGCCGTAATCCACTTTTAACGGCTTGTATTTGAACCCGCTGTTGCTGTGAAAATGAGGAAACACCTGATAAGTCAGCATTGCCTGAAATACCGGGTTGATCTGGGGATTACGCACATAGGCAATCTCATCCAGAATGTAATTGAACGGCACATCCTGATATTTCATGCTTTCTTCACATTCGACGCGCCCCCCCTCAATCAGCGAAGCGAGACTGGCATCAGGATCGATATCAAAGCGTAATGGCAGGGTATTCATGAACAGCCCCATCATGTTTTGCGTGGCTGGTAGATTGCGGTTGGCAAACGGCGCGCCGATGATGATTTCCTGCTGCCCGCTGTATTTATGTAGCAGGAGTTGATATGCCGTGAGGATAACGTGGAATTGCGTGGCCTGATGCTGTGTGGCACAGGTTTGCAAACGCTGGCAGAAAGAGGAATCAAAGAACTGACTTATGATGCCGCCGGCGGTGCTCATTTTGGCTGGACGGGGATAATCTGTTGCCAGATCTAACTGCCCCGTGATGCCATCCAGCTTCTTCGCCCAGTAAGCGAGCCCGGTCTGGTATTCGCCCTCGGTATACCATCGATCTTCCGCCAGCGCGTAATCGGCGAACTGGAGCGTTTTCTCGATAGGTAATGTGCCTCCTTGCAACAGACGAAAGTAGTTTTCCATCAGCATTTTGAAGAGCACATTGACCGTCCACCCGTCGGAAATAATGTGGTGGAATGTCAGAAATAGGACATAGTCGTACGGATGGGTTTTGACCATATGGAGGTAAACCAGAGGGCCATTCTCCAGATCAAAAACAATATTCCCTTTCGCTATGGCCGTCTCTGAGACGTATTTTTCAATGTCTTCTTCGCTGAATGCGGAGATATCTTCAAAGCTAAACGGAAAAGACATATCGTCGGCGATGTGTTGGCACACATCGTTATCGACCAGCCGGAATGTCGTACGCAGAATGTCATGTTGTTGCATCAGATAGTCGAGCGTTTGCTGTACTCGCCGCGGCTCCATGTCGTGCTCGATTCTGCAGGCAAGCACATACGGATTGTTATAGACCTGACTATCGTCAAGGTATTGGGAGAGCATCCAGATACGCTTTTGCGCGCTGGTCATGGGGAAATGGACTCTGCCGGGGGTTGCGTGCGGAGTAATGGCTTTACCTGAGGATGTGTTGCTCGTTTTCTTCTTTTCTCTTGCCAGCTTTTTGAGTTCATCCAGGCTAAGCGAGGTCAGTTTTGCGGTGGGAAGCTGCGTCATTATCGAGTCTCATTTTGTGACATTCGGTTTTTACATTAGCGGCCGCCTTCGAGATGCATACCGAAGGCGGCCGTGCCCTTATTCCTGCAATAAGGCTTCCAGTTCGGTAAGGATCAGCGTTGCTAACCCTTGCACGGTCTGGTTTTGGTAAAACAGATCAACGCGAATATCGATTTCAAATATGCCGGAAACGGTAGAAACGACCTGTACTGCCAGCAGTGAGTTACCGCCCAGTTCAGTAAAGCTGTCATTAACGCCGATACCCGAGATCCCCAGAATGGACTGCCAGACTTTGACGATCTCTTTCTCAATGTCATTTTCTGGCGCAACGTAATCCACAGAGAGAGCGGGTCTGGCATACCCTTCCGTAGCTTCGCTATCCTGCAAGATGAATTCAGGCGTTTCCTGCTCAGGGATTGACTCATAAATGAGCTGGTCCAGATCGCTGGTGACGACGACTAACTGTTCAAATTCCAGATGTGCGAGCTGGCGCTTTATGGCATCCGCCCCTTCTGGCAACAGAATGTCTTTATCTGCCAGATTCACTTTTACCGTGGCTGCGGTTGCCGCAGTGCTGTTCTCTGGCGTCGCGAGCTGATTGCCCATCGTCATCTTCATCAGCGTGTAGTTTTCCAGGACCAGCAGCGGAACGCCCGCCGGTGAAAGGAACGTGATATCCATGACGATGGCGTTGTCCTGCGGCTGATAGGCTTGCTTGAGCCTGGCGTGGACGTAGCACTCTGTTTCCAGTGGAGATAGGAAGGTCATCTTGCCATAGCTAATAGGCAGGAAATTCTCCTGTGTAATCAATGACAGGCAGGATATCGCCGTGGCATCAATCAGCGCTGGATGGTACGGGTAGCGGGTAAGATCGTGCGTATATTCGTTCCCCAGCACCTTGTGTATCAGCCATTCGTTATTGCCCTGAACGATCTCGCGGTGGTTGTTCCAGCGCTGGCTGAACGACAGGAAATTTTCGCCCGTGTTGGCATTGTCCAGCTCAGTGATAAACGGCGCGTAGGGCACCTGCGTGGTGCAGCGCTGTTTAATGGCGTCAATCGATTGTGGCGTGAGATCGGAAGCTGGCGCACCGTTGCCGATTCCCCCGAATGCATGCTCTTGCCATGCGAGTTCAAGCACGCCCCGGCTCTTGAGGCTGAACTTATAACCTTTGCCATCTGGTGTGATGAATAGCTTCATCTGCCGTGGCCAGGCATCGGTATAGATAACGGGCTTGGTCAGCATCAGGTTTTTGACCTGAAGGCTTTCCTGAGGCTTAAAGCACGTCATGAACTCATGCAGTAGCGATAAAATAGTTGCTCCCACCAGTGAAGGCTGCTTCGCGAGGCGGTGCTCATCGATGACCCAGTCTTGCACGGTGAGATTAACCTGATAGCTTTCCTGCATGCCTTCGCGCTCAAGGTATGTAAGCAGGTCGCCTTTGGTTTCCTCAACCGCCGCCAGCTTGCTGTTTTTCTTCTCCTGTAACTGCTTGCCCCAACGGACAGCCATGCCCACATCGCCCCATTTTCCCCAGTTCAGCGAGACAGTGCGTCCGCGGCGATGCTGGTTGCGGTAATGCGCAAAGGCATCCATAAACGCGTTACCCGAGCAGTAATCAATGCGGGCTTCGTCACCGACAATGGAGGTAATGGAAGAGAATAAAATAAAGAAGTCAGGCTGTTTGTCCTGTAGCAATTCATCCAGAATGAGCGAACCTGCGACTTTGGGATCGAGCACGTTGGCGCAATCGGCGTCATTTTTCAGCGGAATGATGCCGCCGCCAGCCACGCCTGCGGTATGGAATACTCCGTCGACCTGCGGGAACGCGGATAACATGTCACGCATACCGTGATAGTCATTCACGTCGACCTGTGCCAGATGTATCAGGTTGCCGCGGGCTTCCAGACGTAAAATGCTCGCCAGCTTTTCACTGACAGGATCGTCAACAGGATGCTGTTGGATCCAGGCTTGCCACTCTTCGCGTGGCGGTAGCGCGGCGCGGTAGGTCAGGATGAGTGTCGCATGACTTTTTTCTGACAGGTGGTTGGCAAGCAGGATCCCCAAGCCACCGAGGCCGCCTGTGATGAGGTAGACGCCGTCGTCTTTCAATTCTGCAGGTAAACCGAGATCGTCCTGCTTCAGATGGACGGCCTGATAGCTTTCTTCCCAGCGCTGGTTTCCGCGGTAAGCCACCAGATTGCCGTGTGTTGCAATATGGCTTTCTGCAATCAGGCTATGGGCAAATTCATCAAGCTGTACGGCGTTTTGTTTGAGATCGATATCTACCAGATGGCATTGCACCTCAGGGTATTCGTGATAGAACACGCGCGAAGGTCCTACCAGCAGTGCATTCTCTGGGGAAGCGATGCGTTCGCCCATGACGCTGAATGTGTTGCTGGTGGCAAAAGTGATATGCAGATCGTCCAGCAAATTCTCATTCACCAGCGCCTGCTGGAGATAGAGGGCAGGATAGAATGTATTCAGCGGTGACGAGAGATAGGTGTGCTCAAGCGGCTGTACCTGTTCCTCTGCCGTCAGGTTCCATAAATACAGGATACGCGATGGACGTAGCCCTTGCTCCGTCAGACTTTTCAGTAACCGGACATAGTCGGCGCGTGAGGCAGGGTTGAGAGTGTATCGGCCTTCGGAAAGTGTTTCCTGATACTGCGTTCCCGGGCTGACGAAAAAGACCTGATGCCCGTCCTTTTCCAGTATCTGCTTCGTGCGTTCGGCGATGCCCTGTGTATCCGTCAGGATCAGCCAGCAGGTGTTCTCAGCTTCAACGCGTTTGCCCGCCATGTATTTCGCTGGAATGGTTTTTTTCCAGGTCGGCATATAGAACCAGTCACCGATATCGGCCTGTTTCCGCTTCTTAGCCTTAACGGATTGTTCACTCTGCGCGTCAGGACTGGCTGACGACAGTGCTGGCAGGGCGAAGCGTTTGCGTTCAAAAGGGTAGCCCGGCAGCGGGATTCGGCGACGGTGCTGCTCTGAATGATGCAGATGCCAGGGAACGTCTACGCCGCTAGCCCAAAGTGCGCCAAGCGTTGAGAGGAGATGTTCGCCGGACAACGCAACGTCTTTTGCCGTGGGTAATGAGGCATAAATCAAGGCGCCGTCTTCCGCGCTGAAATGCTGCTTGGCGGACGATTCCAGTGAACGCCCCGGTCCGACTTCAAGGAACACGAAGTCATGATGCTCTTCAGCCATCAGCGTTTTGAAGGCGTGGGAGAACAGCACCGGGTTGCGTACGTGACGCACCCAGTAGTCGCTATTTTTCGCCAGTTCTTCAGTGACCCAAGCGCCGTTAACGGTAGAGACAAACGGGATCTGTGGTGCATGGAGCTTGATGCTGTCGATGACCTTTTTGAAGGCGGGCAGCATGGGTTCCATCATGTGTGAGTGGAACGCGTGTGAAGTGTCGAGATGTTTACAGAAAATATTGCTGTCTTCCAACTGCTGCTGGAAACGTGCGATATCGTTTGAAGCACCGGCGATGACGCAGAGTCCAGGGTAGTTAACCGCTGCAATTTCCAGCTTGCTGCCGTGAAGTTTTGCCTTCAGGCTTTCCTCATCAAGCAGAACAGCCAGCATATCCCCTGCGGGCAATGCCTGTACCATTTTGCCCCGGAGCGCCACGGCTTTCAGTGCATCTTCCAGTGAGAATACGCCGGACAGGCAGGCTGCCACGTATTCCCCCACGCTGTGCCCAATCATGACATCTGGCTGAATGCCCCACGACATCCACAGTTTTGCCAGACTGTACTCCACCACGAACAGGGACGGTTGGGTAAATTGGGTTTCATTGATACGGGACTCGGCGATATTGTCGCTGTCCTGAAAAATAATTGACGTCAAATTGACGTCCAGAATCGGTTCCAGATAGTCACAGCATTGATCCATGCTCGCGCGGAATACGTCATAGCTGTCGTACAGTTCACGCGCCATATTGACATACTGATTGCCCTGTCCCGGGAACATGAACACGACGGACTTTTTGCTTTTACCCTGTTGGGTCACTACCAGTGACGGCTGATCCAGTTTGGCCAACAGAGAATCACGATCTTTCCCGATAACCGCCGTGCTGTGCGAGAACTTTTGTCTCCCAACCTGTAGGGTGTAGGCGATATCTGCCAGATTGGCGTCGTCATGCGCACTGAGGTAATCGCGCAGGCGGCGTTTCATGTCTTCCAGCGCCGTGCGGCTTTTGGCGGAGAAAGGCAAAACCAGCAGGCTGTCATTATGGGTATCGCCCGCGTTGAGCGGTGGCGCCGCTTCCAGAATGACGCAGGCATTGGTGCCGCCGACGCCGAAAGAGTTTACCAGCGCGCGGTGCGGTGTCTCCGACGGTTCCAGCTCGCTGAGCTCGGTGTTCATGATGAACGGGCTGGTTTCAAACTCAATGTTAGGGTTTGGTGATTCGAAATGGAGTGAGGCTGGCAGCTTGCCGGTTTCCAGCGCCAGTGAGGCTTTAATGAGACTGGCCATTCCTGATGCCGCGTCCGTATGGCCGATGTTGGTTTTCACCGATCCCAGGCGGCAATACTGGGTTTTATCTGTATATTCCTGAAACGTTTGTGTGAGCGACGTGAATTCGATGGGGTCGCCCAATGCCGTCGCGGTGCCGTGTGCTTCAACAAAATTGATGGTGGCGGGATCAAGCTGCGCATTGGCGATGGCCTGTTTGGCAACGGCGATCTGCCCGTCGATGCTCGGCGCGGTAAAACCAGCTTTCAGGTTACCATCGTTATTCACTGCGCCGCCTTTCAGCACGGCGTAAATATGGTCGCCGTCACGCACAGCGTCATTCAGACGCTTCAGTAACACGACGCCAGCACCGCGGCTGAACACCGTGCCGTTGGCGCGGGAGTCAAAGGCATAGCAGCGGCCATCTGCGGATTCCATGCCGCCCTGCATATAAGGATAACCCCGGCGTTCTGGCGTATCCACGGAAACACCGCCCGCAACGATCAGATCACTTTCCCCATTCAACAGGCTATTCATGCCCATCACGACGGCAACCATCGCGGTTGAACAGGCGGTCTGTACGTTAACGCTTGGCCCTTTGAGGTTGAGCTTATAAGAAACCCGGGTCGTTACGTAATCTTTATCATTGTTGGTGACGACCGATGCGCCACTGGCATACTTCTGTACTTCAGGATGGGCATTCACTTTACTCAAATGCCAGGCGGTTCCTGTTCCGCCGAAGATGCCAACTTTGCCGGGATAGGTGGCAGGTACATAGCCTGCGTCTTCAAACGCGTGCCAGCAGCATTCCAAAAAGACACGATGCTGTGGATCCATAATTTCGGCATCGCGCGGCGTAATATCAAAGAAATTAGCGTCAAAGTGCTGTGCGTTGCCCAAAATTCCCCGACGGCGAATATAGTTGGGCGAGGCGATCATCTCTTCTTCAATGCCTGACTCCCTCAGTTCTTCTTCACTGAATGTGCTGATCGTCTCCACGCCGTCCAACAGGTTTTGCCAAAATATCGCGGTATCTTCCGCACCGGGAAAGCGGGCCGACATTCCTACAATAGCAATATCCTTATCGCGGAACTGTTCTTGCTGTTTCATTTCATTACCTCACCGTGAATATATTCGCCTCCTTTCACGGCGCAGGCCGTTAACCTTCTCTCGCTAAATATTCTTCAGAGAAAGAAAGGTCGACGTCCTACGCCGTGAATATAGAAGGGACAGCTAAATTAAACGTTAATTACTTTTTGCTACCTGCGACGCCAGCAGTAACCCGGCTGATGAGGCTTTGCAGGTTGGATGCCGACGGGTGTTGCAATGATGCTTTGATTGAAACAGGAATGGCTGGAATAGATTTAGTCCCCCAATATTTTTTGGCATAAGGAAGGATTTTCTGGCCAATCGCATAGTAGTGCGCGGGCTTGGATGAATTTTGGTGACTCAGGACAAATTTAATTGCCGAAGCCACTTTTGCTTTTACTGCCGAGGAAACGTTCAGTTGATTTGCAGACATGGTATTACCACCTATTATCAGTGAAATAAGGATGATGAAATGCATTACCCATTATTGGGCGGTTATTCCCCTGGAGCATATACTCGTCATACTTCAAGTTGCATGTGCGTTGGCTACGTTCAGTCACCCGAATCACTTACCTGAGTAAGCTCATCGGGATTCCTTCGCTTGCCGCCTTCCTGAAACTCGAATTATTTAGAGTATCAATACGCTTTTTGGCGTAATTACTTCTTGCTGCTTGATTTCCCAGCGTGTATTTCGCTAATACGTTTGCTTAGCATCTGTACCGTCGGGTATTGGAATAAATCAACAATAGAGATAGGTGACTCTATTTTGTTTTTTATTTCGCGATAAACCTTGGACATCAGCAGGGAATTTCCTCCTGCATCGAAGAAATTCTCTTGAATGGAGACCTTCGGATTATTGAGTACGGTCCGCCAGATAGAAATAATGTTTTTTTCTATCTCGGAAGGTAATATTTCTTTGTCATTTGACATTTTTTCACCATTAGTTATTTACATAGGAACACAGCTTGGATTTATCTATTTTTCCATTAGGATGCGTAGGCATTTTCTCCAACGCAACGAAATGAGAAGGCACCATGAAAAAAGGCAGCGTCTTGGCAAGGTGCGCTTTTATTTCCTGAATATCGATGTGCTGTTGATGCCGTAATACATAAAACGCGGAGAGTGATGGCGCCGCGTTTTCCGGGCGCGTTTCGAGAATAACGGCGGCGTGATTAATCTG
This sequence comes from Pectobacterium aroidearum, assembly GCF_041228105.1. Classification (NCBI taxonomy): domain Bacteria; kingdom Pseudomonadati; phylum Pseudomonadota; class Gammaproteobacteria; order Enterobacterales; family Pectobacteriaceae; genus Pectobacterium; species Pectobacterium aroidearum. Next base: position 4,350,434 of record NZ_CP166097.1, on the reverse strand, counting down.
GGGCAACGCCTGCAAGTGCGTTTCTATTTCTGCCAGCTCAATACGGTGTCCGCGCAATTTAACCTGACTGTCTATGCGGCCAATGAATTCCAGCACGCCATCGGCGCGCTGCTTAACCCAGTCACCGGTTTTATACATTTTCTGCCCAGACGGGTGACTAAACGGGTCATCGACAAATCGCTCCTGTGTCAGCTTTTCTGCATGCAGGTAGCCTTTGGCCAGAATATCTCCTGCCAGATAGAGTTCGCCGCTTTCCCCTGGATTGACAGGCTGTTGCGCCTCATTCAGTACATAAGCGATGGCGTGCGGGATTGGCCTGCCAATCGGGGCGATGGTTTCCTCTGCCCCCGGCTGGCAGTGCCAGTGGCAGGCAAATATCGTGGCCTCGGTCGGGCCATAGAGGTTGTGGATTTTCCCTGGATATTGCAGGGAAAGATCGTTAACCAGCGTTTGATCGAGCGCCTCGCCGCCAGAAAAGATATGGCATAGGGATGTGCAGCGAGATAGCACATGCGCATCAACAATGACGCGCAGTGCCGTCGGTACGAACTGCGCAACCGTGACCTGATGGCGGCACATAAATTCTGCCAGTAACAGCGGATCGTACTTGGCGTCCTCGGTGATGACCGCACAACTGGCACCAGCGATCAGCGGCCAGAAAATTTCCCACACCGAGACGTCAAAACTGAATGTGGATTGATTAAGGACAACGTCTTCGTGACGCAGTCCGAAGGCGTTTTGCATCCACACCAGGTAATTGATCACCGTTCGATGGCTGACCATCACGCCCTTTGGCGTTCCGGTAGAGCCTGAGGTGTACATCACATAACACAGGTCTTCCTCGCTGACGGTGGGAAGCGCTGGAGTAGCCTGCGTGCTCAGATCGAGCTGATTGAGGTCAACGATCTCACGGAGGCCCGGCGCCAGCTTAAGCGCGTGTTCATCGTCAGTGATCACCACACGTGCGTTGGCATGATTGACCATATAATCCAGACGCTCATGTGGATAGTACGGATCAAGTGGTAAATAACAGGCACCGGTTTTCAATACGCCGAGCAGGCTGACGATCAGATTCGGGGTTTTATTCAAATAAATACCGACAACATCTTTTGGCTTTACGCCCCGCTGCAACAGCGCGCTCGCCATGGCGTTCGCACGTTGCTCCAATTGCCGATAGGTCAATGTTTCGGTATCGCTTCTCAGGGCGATGGCGTCCGGCGTCTGATGCCACTGCTGTTCAAATAAGGTATGGAGCACTTTTGCCGATGCCATGGTCTGATCCTCTGGTGATGCCAGGGAGTCACGCCGGGCATCCTTTTACGCGTTATGCAGGTACGGCACACATGTGCTATGCCGCTGAATAATGTTCTTTGCTTATGATGACGCTTCTTGCTGCTCCGCAGACGCAGGTGGGGCGGCGTTTTCCGCTGCCGGTGACGTGCTTTCCCCATTGGGAATACTGGGCCTGATTGCGGCATCGGTCAGAAAATCAATGACGCGCATCAGTGCTTCAGGCGCAGGTTGACGTTTTACCTGCGTGTGAATGCTGTATTTGGCACGTGTGTCTGTAGCCCGGGTTTGCGCCGACTTGTGTGATACCCGGCCGGCCATTTTGACCTTGAAGGCTCCCCATCCCAGTGAAGCCGCCAGATTGCCGTCTTCTCCGGTGTCATCGGATGAAGATTCACTCTGCGTTACCTCAAGCTCGAAATCGATTGTCCCTTCTTCAATAGAGATAATCGGATGGGTAATGGCGGCAATGAGCGGTATGCGCATCGTTTTTGTCACTGCGCCTTTTGCGACTCCGCTTTCATCAATAAGCGTTTCGTCGTAATCGAATTGGATAGCGACCGCTTTATTATTTTGAATGCATACAGATAATAAAAAATCCGTATAGGCTTTGCTGGCTTGAACCTGTGCGTTAATCATTGCCTGTAAAGGCCCGCTAATCATATTTTCCAGCGGTAACGCATTAATAACCGAACCGATAAATTGTGAATCCATCGGAGCCTCCAATTATCTGCTAATAGGGTGTGATGCACTGTCAATAAAAAATAGCAAAGGGAAGGGAAAAGAATACCCGTCAGGGTACGGGGGGACTTTCGCATTCTGGCATAGTCCCTTTGGTATATAGGCAATAATGTCTTTTATTTGTTAAACCCATACTCAGGCATGCGTATTATTTTAAGTGTCTTTCCTGGTATTAGCATGACGAACCCATCGTTACGTGTTCTCATTTTTACTGCATTCACTTTTCACCGTGTGAGATACCGGACGTCGCGTTAGAACCATTCCCGCAAAAAGCATCCTTTTACAATATGGAAGGAAAATGATGAAGAATAGAAAAACGGTCTTTGAAATTATCTCTGAATGGTCACTGAAAAGCCCCGATAAGACGGCGGTGGAATTTAATGGCGACAGGCTGAACTATCAACAAGTAGAATTACGGTCACGTCTTTTGGCCGACTATCTGTTATCACACTACCCGAATAATAAACGTGGCAGAATTGCCGTCTATCTGGAACCTGGGGTCATGATGCCCGTGGTCTTACTGGCTATTTTAAAAGCCGGGTATACCTATGTTCCTCTCTCACATTTTCATCCGTCAGAAAGAATCATTCAGATCCTTGATGACTCGTCGGCATTTTTACTTATTTCCACGCGCTCGATGTTAAATAAAACGGCTATCGATAAAGTTTTTTCTTCTACGCTCGTATTAGAGGATATCCATTATCCGGCTGAGCCGGTCGCCGTGCTGCCTCCCGTTTGTGAAAACGATCTCGCTTATATTCTCTATACCTCCGGCTCTACCGGGAAGCCAAAAGGGGTGGCCATTGAGCACCGGAACCTGAGTTATTATCTGAACTGGTTTAATGAGGATGTGTGGCCAGAAACGCGTGCGACGCTCCCTCTGACATCGTCACTCAGCTTTGCCGCCGCCGTGACACAGCTTTATGCGCCTTTATTACGTGGCGACACCCTGTTTATTTTGCCCGCCGATAGCTTGAATGAGCCGGACGTTTTATTACGTTGGCACCAACAGCATCCAGACGGAGCCATTTACTGCGTGCCGACCGTTTGGGACGAACTGCTGCGTTATCAGGCGGCATCTGCTCACGCATGGGCGTTACCCAAAACCGTTTTTCTCTCTGGCGAACCCGTCTCTTTTGATTTAAAAGAGCGCACGTTCCAGCAGATCCCTGATGTCCGGCTCTTTAATCTGTATGGCCCGACGGAAACGACGGCCAACTGCTCGTTTGCCGAATTGGCACCGGGAAAAGGTGTGACGCTTGGTAAGGCGCTACGTGGCAGCGAAATTCTGATCGTGGATGAGAGTCTGCGTCCCGTGGCTGAAGGGGAAGAAGGGGAAATTTGCGCATTCGGTGAAGGTGTCGCCCGTGGCTACATTAATCGAGACGAATTAACGCAACAGCGTTTCTTCACCCATGTGCGAGCTGATAAAAGCGACTGGGGACATCGCACTGGCGACCTGGGAAAAAGGATGCCGGATGGGGAGATTGTGTATCTGGGGCGCATCGATCGCCAGATTAAGATTAATGGTATTCGTATCGAGCCTGAAGAGATCGAAATCGTGTTACGTCAACATGGCGATATCGACAAGGCGCTGGTGCGGCCGATTCAGGAAAACGGGCGTCAGCGTCTGGTCGCCTATCTGGTGAGTCATAACCCGTCGCTTGCCACGAACGATCTGCGTCGCTTCTTGCAGGACAAACTGCCGCGAGCGATGCACCCGTCCCATTTTATTATGCTGGAAACTCTGCCCAAATTGCCTAACGGGAAATTGGATGTGAGCCGACTGCCTGCGCCTTGTCCGCAGCGCCCTGAGCTGGGGTATCCGGTTAAAACCGCAGGTAATGAGCTGGAGCAGGAACTGATTGATATCTGGCAGGAAGTGCTTGGTTTTCGTGAGCTCGGCGCCAACGATAACTTTTTCGATTTAGGGGGCGATTCGCTTCAGGCGATGAACGCCAGGCTACTGATTCGAAAACGACTGTTTAGCGACATTGATTACCCGTTGTTTTTCAACAACGCAACGCCCCATCTGCTGGCTTTCATCGTCCCTTACTATGTTAACGATGACGAGCCCACGTTTGACGAGGGTACAACGGATATTGAGGCGCTCACACCGTCATCCCAGCAGCGTTATTTTCTGACGCTGGATCAGCTCAGTCCGGAACCGTCGGTCTATCAATTGGCCTTTCGCCTGACGATAGACGGTACACTGGATGAATCTGCCGTGGAATGGAGTCTTGGACGTATTCTGGAAGGTAATCCGGTATTGCGGACTCGCTTCGATCTGGATCGGTTACAGTGCCTTGAGGGGGATTATCCGATCGAGGCGATCCCGATTGAACGACTGACGGCTTGCTCTCCCGGCGGGCTGGCGAATACGCTGAGCGACCGACAGCTGCTGGAGCTGGTCAATACGCCAGAGATGGATTTAGAACATTCACCGCTCATCTGTTTTCATCTGGTCTCGCTGACGGCGCAACGGCATATTCTGCTGGGACGTGTACACCATACGGTATTCGATCATGATGCCATTGGCTTGTTCTTCAATCAGTTTATTGCTTACGTCCGTGCTTATAGCGCCGGCGATCGCAGCTATCGAATAGGCAGTGAGGAGCGCTATCTGCGCTATCGTCAACAGCAACGACGTACCAACGATCTGTGCTACCCAAGAGAACGGCAGTTCTGGCTGGATAAAATGGAGGATTACCTGACGGCGGGTGCCGATGCGACGGCGTTTCCTCTTAGTGAAAGTCAGGAGGGAGAAAATTATTGGTGTATTTTTTCTGATACGTTAACGCAGGCGATCAAGCACTATGCCCAGCAGCATCGCACAACGCCATTTGTCTGCATGCTGACCGCTTTTACTCTGCTGCTCAAAACCACAAACTACCGCCATGTGCCCATCGGTATTCCGGTGTCGAACCGTATGCTGGCGGACAACGCTACCACGATAGGCTGTTTCGTTAACATGGTGACGTACTATGATGATGCACCCGCGCAGGAGTCTTTCTGCACGCTTTTGGCCCGTAGCCAGAATAAGATCCATGCCATTTTGGACAATCAGACGCTGCCCTATGATGTGTTAATGGCCGACGTTCGGGCCAGAGGATGGTCTGATCAGCTGCGTTTCCCTGTCAGTTTTAACTATCTGACCGCCATGCCGCCAGCGGTACAAATCAATGAGACTGAATATCAGATCGCGGACATTGCTAATCATCAGGCTCGGCTGGATTTGACGCTCTCTGTTTATGACGATGATGCACTAACGCTGTGTTTTAATTATCAGCAGGCGGCGTTTGAAGCGGAAGAGATTGCTGCACTGTCTCATCAGTACCATCAAATTCTCATGGATATCGTACAGCCAAACGCGACGTCCTCGTACGGCAAGCCGTAATAACGCTAACGAAGGCGTCCCGAACCAAGGCGCCTTCGTTGAGGTGGTTTGCATTTAGGCGTTGGTTTCGTTGGCAATGCATGGGTGGGGTAGTCGAACACGTCGGGAAGGAGAAAGCGGTAGCAGGAAGGCAGTGAGGTACCTTCCTGCCATATGGGCGATGTGCGGTTGAAAGCCCTCATTCTTAAGAACGTTTGCCTTCAAAAACACCTGCTCTCAAGAACATTGACCTCTAAGAACACTCTCTTAAGGGGCTGGTGGGGTTTTGTCATCGGGCGTTTTTTTCTGGGCCTCATTAATTAAATGAACGCCTTTCCTAGCCTGTTTTATTTCTGATGCGACATCCAGAATATCGTTATTCTCTCGATAGCTGAAGAAATTTGCCAGCAGCGTAACCAGGCCTACGCTAATCGCGCCAACCAGATAGCCTAATCCTATTGCATTCTCCATTTTACTAATATTAACGTGCAGCAATTCGGCGATAATCCCTACCAGTGAGAAGGCAGCTGAAATGCTGATGATGATAATAATTAATGCGGCAATGAATTTGTCATAATTATTCAATTTCTGCGGTCGCCAAAAAAAGGAAATACTGAGGCCGCCGAATAGTCCTGCAACTGATGCAATAATATCACTGATCAGAATGTCATAAATGATAGGGAGTTGTGAGGTATCCATAATATATCCACGATGATTTACTCTGTGAAATAGCGTTTTTTAACTTCTGTTGAATATTAATTTGGTGTGATGGATTGTAGGAAAAGGGCTTTCTCTGCTTCTCTACGGCGAAGGAGTCCTTCCACGACTTGCTCACCATCTTTGTCCCAGCGTGGAAATTGAGCTGCTGCGCCAGCATAGTCACCTTGGTTAAGCAGGCGCAATAATGTCGACGTCTTCAGACTATTGACTCCCAGGTTGTAGGTAAATGATGTTAATGCACCAAATTGATTTCCGTTGAGGTCAACGTTCACATAATGCTGAACACCATTTTCCGCCGTTTTTAAGTCCTGTCGTAACAATAAATCAGCTTCCTGGGGGGTAATTCCATTATCAAAGTTTTCATTCGGCAGTATTAAATGTCCATATCCAATCGTCCATTTACCTGCGGTGTCACGATACTTTGTTAATTTCAGACCTTCAAAACTCTTAATCAGCGAGAGTCCTGCTTCATTGATCGTTTCAGGAATGTTAGCCATTGTTTTTTTCCTCTTGTGTTATTTTTGGAAGAACGAGATTGGTATATTCATCAATTAACCGCATGATGCTTTCCGGTGGTTCGAGCGCAGTGAACTGCATTTCTATATCGACGTGCTGACTATTTCTGCCTTTTGTATTTTTGCCAGAAGGCGACATACTGACGTGAAAATTACTAATATTATAATCGTCTAAAGGTGAGGTTATTTCGTCCTTGTTTACCGCATCGGTTCTCACCGTCATTTGCACTTTCATTTTTTCCAGCATCAACCCCCTTGGGGTAGAAAGGGCAACCAGCGGCAGTTCGATGTGGTGTCGGGAGTCGAGTTGAATCGAAACCGTCTTTGGCGTTAGTGCGCCATCAGCGCCACGTTCAAAAAAAGGATCGAGCGTTTGTTGGTATTGGTGAGCGATAAATTGATTGGCGGCGGTGGCGGCATGCTGCATGCCGCGAGCAATGTCTGCCAATGTCATTGCCTTTGATGACGTTGCGCAATCGTTTAGCGTGGAATGCGGATTTTTCCCTTGGGAATGATCAACATCATCTGGTTTTTTATTTTTCCCCGTTATCCAATTTTTGAATGACATACTCTCTCCTTATCTTATTTTCCAATCGCTAAAAATAAACAGCCTGGAGGGAAATAAATGACAATTTGAGAAAACTTAACAGCTAATGAAAGAGGGATATATCAGTCATTGTGTTAGAGGCAGCATGTAATACGACATAGGCCATTTATTACCATTTTTAAAATCTATTATGCTAAATATTTTTATGCGTTTATGAAATCATTACGCCATTAGGTCTTATTTTGAGATAATATTTCATTGCTAATGGTATTCCTCTTCGGGGGTTTTATCTGAAGTTATCATGTCAGTATGCGTGAATAAATATGACCAGGTCTATAAGGTAAACGGCATATGCCAAATGGCGTGACATCATATCTTTCAAGATAGGCTAAAACTTCTTAGAGGGCATTTTTAAATATGGCATTTTAAAATAAAGGTAAATGGAGATTGCACAGTGAATGTTGTTATTATTGACAAATCCCCTGTTTTCATTCAGGGCTTATCTGTTGGGCTGAATGATTTTATTCATAATGTCAATATTGTTGGCGTAAAGGAAATTGACGATGTATGGTCTTGCCTTGAGGGGATGAAAAACGCTTTTATTTTACTAAATTGTAATAAAGAAAATGGAGAGTACAGTTTTTTCCTTGAAACTCTGCATGAGAAATATATTGGTGTCAGTGTGATTATTATGGTTGATGCTATTGAAAGACATATTTTGAATAACTATCTGAAGCATCATGTTATGGGGGTCGTTCTTAAAACATCTCCCGTTGATTCTATTGCTCAGGCATTAAAAACAGTGTCAATGGGTATGGTCTGTTTACCGGATGATGGTGTGATCTATGAAGGATGGAGCGTCGATAACAGTGTAAAAGGCAAACTGAGTGAAAGGCAGCATGAAGTGCTACAACTGATTGCATCAGGCGCTTCTAATAAACAGATTAGTCGGACATTAAACATCAGCGCAGGAACCGTGAAGTCGCATTTGGAGTCGATTTTCAGGCGACTTAATGTGCGTAACAGAACGCAGGCTGCGATCGTACTATTAGAAGAAGAACGAAGATAAGTTAGAAGAACGAAGATAATTTTATCCCATTACATTATTTAGCTGTTGTTTTATTAAAGCATCAGGGAATCCCCACTGCGTCATCTTTTTTAGCCACTTCAGGTACCCGTGCCTTTCTTCGACGGTTGCTTTACTTTACGGCTGGTATGACGACACCAGATCGATTTATAAAGTGAAATACCTCTTGCCGTGAGCCGTCCCCCGGTGGCCGATGATTCTTGACAACGGTGCGCATTGCGCGTATAAGAATCGCCTTCGAACCAATCCTATGGATGACTTGCATTTCTGGAGTTGTCAGCGTAGTATTTGCCACGTTTTCGGACGCGGGGTGGAGCAGCTTGGTAGCTCGTCGGGCTCATAACCCGAAGGTCGTCGGTTCAAATCCGGCCCCCGCAACCACTTAACTTCCAGTAAAGTGTTTTTTCAAATACGTTCTTCACTCAATTTCTATCTCTTTTTGCAGTGATTTTTGAAAAAATCCTTCACCGAAAGTTATGCCGCGCTGGTTAGCGGTATTAGGGTCCAGTTGCATAAAGCCCCGATTTTTCGGGGTTTTTTGTTATTTGGCAACAAACAACTGGGCTATTAGGCCCTTTTTTTATGTCTTGGGGGTGGACTTGTCCACATTAGAGCAAAAATTAACAGAGATGATTTCAGCACCCGTTGCCGCCTTAGGCTACGAGTTGGTTGGGATTGAGTTCATCCGCAGTCGCCAATCGACGCTGCGTATCTATATTGATAGTGAAGATGGCATCACTGTTGATGATTGTGCTGATGTCAGCCACCAGGTCAGTGCGGTATTGGACGTCGAAGATCCAATCACTGTTGCCTATAACCTGGAGGTTTCGTCTCCAGGGCTTGAGCGTCCCTTATTCACGGCAGCACATTATCTGCATTTCGTCGGTGAAGAGGTAACAGTGGTGCTGCGTATGGCAGTCCAGAATCGCCGTAAATGGTTGGGTGTAATCAAAGCTGTTGACGGCGAAATGATCACCATAACAGTGGAAGGCAAAGATGAAGTATTCGCGCTGAGCAACATCCAGAAAGCGAATCTTGTACCCCACTTTTAAAGTTTGGATGAGGCAACTAGGATGAACAAAGAGATTCTGGCTGTTGTTGAAGCAGTTTCCAATGAGAAAGCCGTCCCGCGCGAGAAGATTTTTGAAGCGCTGGAAACCGCACTGGCGACAGCGACCAAGAAAAAATACGAGCAGGAAATTGATGTTCGCGTCAGCATCGATCGCAAAACAGGCGATTTTGATACCTTCCGTCGTTGGTTAGTGGTGAATGAAGTCACTCAGCCAACGCGTGAGATTACGCTTGAAGCCGCGCAGTTTGAAGATTCCTCTCTTGATGTTGGCGGTTACGTTGAAGATCAAATTGAATCCGTAACCTTTGACCGCATTACGACGCAAACGGCAAAACAGGTTATCGTACAGAAAGTTCGTGAGGCCGAACGTGCGATGGTTGTTGATCAATTCCGTGAGCAAGAAGGCGAGATTATCACCGGTGTCGTGAAGAAGGTGAACCGTGATAATATTTCGCTTGAAGTCAGACCAATCGATGGCTCTAACACCAGCGCAGAAGCGGTAATCGGCCGCGAAGATATGCTGCCTCGTGAGAATTTCCGCCCTGGCGACCGTATTCGTGGCGTGCTGTATTCCGTTCGTCCTGAAGCTCGCGGTGCTCAACTGTTTGTCAGCCGTTCCCGTCCGGAAATGCTGGTTGAACTCTTCCGCATTGAAGTGCCAGAAATCGGTGAAGAAGTTATCGAGATTAAGGCCGCTGCCCGCGATCCGGGTTCACGTGCGAAAATTGCAGTGAAGACGAATGACAAGCGTATCGATCCCGTCGGTGCTTGTGTTGGTATGCGTGGCGCACGCGTGCAGGCGGTTTCCAGCGAACTGGGCGGTGAGCGTATTGACATCATTCTGTGGGATGACAACCCTGCACAGTTTGTGATCAATGCCATGGCACCTGCCGATGTGGTATCGATCGTGGTTGATGAAGATACCTGCACGATGGATATCGCCGTTGAGTCGAGCAATCTGGCTCAAGCGATTGGTCGTAACGGGCAAAACGTACGTTTGGCTTCTCAACTGCTGAAACAGCATCGTTCAGACGACCGTTGGGAACTGAACGTGATGACAGTGGAAGATCTTCAGGCCAAGCATCAGGCTGAAGCACATGCTGCAATCGACGTCTTTACCAAGCACCTTGATATTGATGACGAGTTTGCCACTGTGTTGGTTGAAGAAGGTTTCTCTTCACTTGAAGAACTGGCCTACGTGCCAATCAAGGAACTGCTGGCTATTGAAGGCCTTGATGAAGAAACCGTTGAAGCATTGCGTGAGCGTGCTAAAGCCGCATTAACAACGCTGGCACTGGCGCATGAAGAAAGCCTTGGTGACGGTCAACCTGCTGAAGACTTGCTTAGCTTGCCTGGGCTGTCGCGTGAGTTGGCGTTCAAGCTTGCTGCGATCGGTGTTTGTACGCTGGAAGATCTTGCTGAACAGGGCGTTGACGACCTGACAGATATTGAAGGGCTCAATGATGAGCAAGCGGGCGAATTGATTATGGCCGCACGTAATATCTGTTGGTTTGGCGACGACAACGAATAACGAACTGTAGCAGGAAAGGAACAGCATGACAGATGTAACCGTAAAATCGCTGGCCGCAGAGATTCAAACTCCGGTTGACCGCCTGATACAGCAGTTTGCTGATGCGGGAATGACCAAGTCTGCATCGGACGCTGTGACCCAGCATGAGAAAGAAACATTATTGGCGCACCTGAACCGCGATCGCGGTAATGCGCAGGGTAAACTGACGCTGCAACGTAAAACGCGCAGCACGTTAAATGTCCCCAGCACTGGCGGTAAAAGTAAGTCGGTGCAGATCGAAGTCCGCAAGACACGCACTTATGTAAAACGCGATCCGATTGATGCCCAACAGGCGGAAGAGGAAGAGCAGGCACGGCGTGAAGCGGAAGAACAGGCACAACGTGCCGCTGAAGAGCAGGCTAAACGCGAGGCTGAACTGCGCGAAGCTGCTGAGAAAGCGAAGCGTGCTGCCGACGAGCAAGCCAAACGTGAAGCCGCTGAAAAAGCTAAGCGTGATGTAGCGGAAAAAGAAAAAGTGACGAACCAACAAAACGAAAATATGACCAAGCCGGCCCAGGCCGAGAAAGCGAAGCGCGAAGCGGAAGCTGCCGAACTTAAGCGTAAAGCGGAAGAAGCGGCACGTCTGAAAGTTGAAGAAGAAGCCCGTCGCATTGCTGAAGAAGCCCGTCGTATGGCCGAAGAGAATGCAGGTCGTTGGGAAGCGGAAAGCGCTAAACCTGAAGAGTCTGCCGATTATCATGTGACGACGTCTCATCATGCCCGTGAAGCGGAAGATGAAAATGACCGTCAGGTTGAAGGCGAACGCCGCAGCCGCAGCCGCGCTGGCAAAGTAACCAAGCAGAAGAAAGGCAATCGCCAGTCTGAGTCCAAAGCTGACCGCGAAGAAGCGCGTGCCGTTACCCGCGGTGGTAAAGGTAAGCGTAAGCCAAGCTCGCTGCAGCAGAGCTTCAATAAGCCTGTTCAGGCGGTCAACCGTGATGTTGTGATTGGTGAAACCGTTACCGTTGCTGAACTGGCTAACAAAATGGCCGTTAAAGGCTCTCAGGTCATCAAAGTAATGATGAAACTGGGTGCGATGGCAACGATCAACCAGGTTATCGACCAGGAAACTGCGCAACTTGTCGCAGAAGAAATGGGCCATAAAGTCATCCTGCGTCGTGAGAACGAGCTGGAAGAAGCGGTAATGAGTGACCGTGATACGGGTGTTGCAGCGGAAGCGCGCGCACCGGTCGTGACCATCATGGGTCACGTTGACCACGGTAAAACCTCTCTGCTTGACTATATTCGTTCAACCAAGGTCGCAGCGGGTGAAGCGGGTGGTATTACCCAGCACATCGGTGCTTACCACGTTGAAACCGACAACGGTATGATTACGTTCCTGGATACACCGGGACACGCCGCGTTTACCGCAATGCGTGCTCGTGGTGCTCAGGCAACGGATATCGTCGTACTGGTTGTGGCAGCTGATGATGGTGTGATGCCTCAGACCATCGAAGCTATCCAGCACGCGAAAGCTGCTCAGGTTCCGGTTGTTGTTGCAGTCAACAAAATCGATAAGCCTGAAGCCGATCCCGATCGTGTGAAAACCGAACTGTCTCAGTACGGCGTTATGCCGGAAGAGTGGGGCGGCGAATCCCAGTTTGTCCACGTATCCGCTAAAGCCGGTACGGGCATCGACGAACTGCTGGATGCGATTCTGTTGCAGGCCGAAGTTCTGGAACTGAAAGCAGTCCGTAGCGGCATGGCAAACGGTGTAGTGATCGAATCCTTCCTGGATAAAGGTCGCGGTCCGGTTGCAACTGTACTGGTTCGTGAAGGTACGTTGAATAAAGGCGACATCGTTCTGTGCGGCTTTGAATATGGCCGTGTCCGTGCGATGCGTGATGAGTTAGGTCGTGAAATTACGTCCGCAGGTCCATCTATTCCTGTCGAAATTCTCGGTATGTCCGGTGTGCCTGCCGCAGGTGATGAAGCGACGGTTGTTCGTGACGAGAAGAAAGCGCGTGAAGTGGCCTTGTATCGTCAGGGTAAATTCCGTGAAGTCAAACTGGCTCGTCAGCAGAAATCTAAACTGGAAAACATGTTTGCCAACATGACAGAAGGTGAAGTTTCTGAACTGAACATCGTGCTGAAATCTGACGTTCAGGGTTCTTGTGAAGCGATTTCCGATTCACTGCAGAAACTGTCTACTGATGAAGTGAAAGTGAAGATCGTGGGCTCCGGTGTGGGCGGTATCACAGAAACGGACGCCACGCTGGCAGCCGCTTCGAATGCGATTATCCTTGGCTTTAACGTTCGTGCAGATGCATCAGCACGCCGCATTGTTGAATCAGAAAGCCTGGATTTACGTTATTACTCCGTCATCTATGACTTGCTCGACGAAGTAAAACAGGCGATGAGCGGTATGTTGGCGCCGGAATACAAGCAAGAGATCATCGGTCTGGCTGAAGTTCGTGATGTCTTTAAATCACCGAAATTTGGCGCTATCGCCGGTTGTATGGTGACAGAAGGTATCGTGAAACGTCACAACAAGATCCGCGTACTGCGTGACAACGTGGTGATCTACGAAGGCGAGCTGGAATCTCTGCGCCGCTTCAAAGATGACGTTAACGAAGTTCGTAACGGCATGGAATGTGGTATCGGCGTGAAGAACTACAACGACGTTCGCCCTGGCGATATGATCGAAGTCTTTGAAACGATTGAGATCAAACGTACGATCGCGTAATTCTTTTGCAGCGACGACGTAAGCTATTCGTAAGGGGGGCCTAGTGCCCCCCGATTTTTACTGGAGAATTTATCATGGCAAAAGAATTCAGCCGCACCCAGCGCGTTGCGCAGGAAATGCAAAAAGAAATCGCCATTATCATTCAGCGTGAAGTAAAAGATCCGCGTATCGGCATGGCGACCGTATCCGGTGTGGAAGTTTCTCGCGATCTGGCGTATGCCAAAGTTTTTGTGACCTTCCTTAATGATAACGAGCCAGAACAAGTTAAAACGGCGCTGAAAGCACTGCAGGATGCTTCTGGTTTTATTCGTACACTGGTTGGTAAGGCAATGCGTCTGCGTGTTGTCCCGGCACTGACCTTCTCCTACGACAACTCGTTGGTTGAAGGGATGAGAATGTCCAACCTGGTGACCAATGTGGTCAGAAACGATACGGAACGTCGTTCTGTTACGGGCGAAGATCAGGAGGATTAATGAGTCGTCCTCGTCGCCGTGGCCGTGATGTACACGGCGTATTGCTATTAGATAAGCCGCAGGGCGTGTCGTCTAATGATGTTTTACAGAAGGTAAAACGGATTTTTAACGCTAACAGAGCGGGCCACACGGGGGCATTGGATCCATTAGCCACCGGTATGTTGCCGATTTGCCTTGGGGAAGCGACGAAATTTTCCCAATACCTGCTGGATTCAGATAAACGCTACCGTGTTATTGCTCGCCTTGGGCAACGAACCGACACCTCTGATGCCGATGGCAACGTGATTGAAGAACGGGCGATTGGTTTTTCTGCTACGGAACTGGAGCAGGCGCTGGAGGGCTTTCGTGGCACCACGCAGCAAGTGCCATCCATGTACTCAGCGCTGAAATATCAGGGGCGTAAGCTGTATGAGTATGCCCGTCAGGGGCTGACGGTTCCGCGTGAAGCACGTGAAATCACCGTGTACGAACTGCAGTTCATTCGCTGGGAAGGGGATGAGCTGGAGTTAGAGATCCATTGCTCTAAAGGGACATACATCCGTACCATTATTGATGATTTGGGCGAAAAGCTGGGCTGTGGCGCGCATGTGATTTACCTGCGTCGTTTGCAGGTGGCTACGTATCCTATCGAAAGAATGGTAACGCTGGAGCAGTTGGCCACATTGGTCGAGCAGGCTCAGGCACAAGAGCTTTCGCCTTCGCTGAGTCTCGATCTGCTGCTCATGCCGATGGAAAGCCCGGTTATTGATTTTCCTGAAGTGAATTTGACGCCCGTTGTCGCCGGTTATTTGAAGCTGGGGCAGCCCGTTCAGGCCGCGAATACGCCGTTGAACGGTATGGTGAGAATCACCGAAGGCGACGCGCACACGTTTATCGGTATGGGTGAAATCGACGGCGATGGTCGCGTTGCGCCACGGCGTCTGGTTGTTGAGTATCCGGTGTAAACCCGCCCGTTGCTGCCTTGCTATCGCAGAACGCTGAGGGTAGAATAGCGCGGCTTGACTGCTGGGTGGCTGAATTAGAGATCGGCGCCCGTTTTTTTATCTATAATGTTGGAGTATTACAATGTCTCTAAGTGTTGAAGCTAAAGCTAAAATCGTAGCAGACTTCGGTCGTGGCACTAACGATAGTGGTTCTACTGAAGTTCAGGTTGCTTTGTTGACTGCGCAGATCAACCATCTGCAAGGCCACTTTTCTGAGCACAAAAAAGATCACCACAGCCGTCGTGGTCTGCTGCGTATGGTTTCTCAGCGTCGTAAGCTGCTGGACTACCTGAAGCGTAAAGATGTAGCACGTTACACCAGCCTGATCGAGCGTCTGGGTCTGCGTCGCTAAGTCTTCTGAGTTTCAGTGGGAAGGGGCCTCTTTTGGCCCCTTTCTTCTAGGAAGCGTTAGCAAAACAGAGTAGTGTATTGTTGTTAATATGATCTTTCATTACAGAGGTTCGCGCGGCTAATGAGAGGCTTTATCTGCATGAGCAAGATAAGGGTTGTCATTAGTCGTGAGGATGTAGTGTAAAGGTCGGGAGTTCACTGGCGCGTTTATCTTGAATACGTGTAGCGCGCCCCAGCTAAGGATATTATTTTGCTGAATCCGATCGTTCGTAAGTTTCAATATGGTCAGCATACCGTTACGTTAGAGACCGGTATGATGGCTCGCCAGGCTACCGCCGCTGTGATGGTAAGCATGGATGACACCGCGGTATTCGTTACCGTGGTCGGCGCGAAAAACGCCAAACCCGGCCAAAGTTTCTTCCCATTAACGGTTAACTATCAGGAGCGTACCTACGCTGCCGGACGTTTCCCTGGTGGTTTTTTCCGTCGTGAAGGACGTCCAAGCGAAGGCGAAACGCTGATTTCTCGTCTGATCGACCGTCCAATCCGCCCTCTGTTCCCAGAAGGTTTCCTGAATGAAGTTCAGGTGATTGCGACCGTGGTTTCCGTTAACCCACAGGTTAACCCTGACATCGTTGCCATGATTGGTGCCTCTGCGGCGCTGAGCCTGTCTGGCATTCCGTTCAGCGGACCTATCGGCGCTGCACGCGTTGGTTACCTGAACGATCAGTATGTTCTGAACCCAACGACAGATGAGCTGAAAGAAAGCCGTCTGGATCTGGTTGTTGCAGGTACAGAAGGCGCGGTTCTGATGGTGGAATCCGAAGCCGACCTTCTGAGTGAAGACCAGATGCTGGGCGCAGTGGTATTTGGCCACGATCAACAACAGGTTGTGATCGAAAACATCAACGCTCTGGTTGCCGAAGCGGGCAAACCGAAGTGGGACTGGCATGCGCCAGAAGTGAATGTTTCTTTAGAACAGCGTGTACAGGCTCTGTCTGAAGCTCGTTTGGGTGACGCTTACCGCATCACTGAAAAACAAGAGCGTTATGCACAAGTTGACGTCATCAAAGCTGACGTTGAAGCCGCTCTGCTGGCAGAAGATGAAACGCTGAACGCGGGTGAGATCCAGGAAATTCTGGGCAACGTCGAGAAAAACGTTGTACGTAGCCGCGTGCTGGCTGGCGAACCACGTATCGATGGCCGTGAAAAAGACATGATTCGTGGTCTGGATGTGCGCACTGGCGTACTGCCGCGTACCCACGGTTCTGCACTGTTCACCCGTGGTGAAACTCAGGCGTTGGTCACCGCGACGCTGGGTACCGAGCGTGACGCACAGACCATCGACGAGCTGACCGGCGAACGTACCGATCGCTTCCTGCTGCACTACAACTTCCCTCCGTACTCTGTTGGTGAAACGGGTATGGTTGGTTCGCCTAAGCGTCGTGAAATTGGTCACGGTCGTCTGGCTAAGCGTGGCGTGTTGGCTGTTATGCCGAAGGCGAGTGAATTCCCGTACACCGTCCGTGTAGTATCTGAAATCACGGAATCCAACGGTTCTTCCTCTATGGCGTCTGTCTGCGGTGCGTCTCTGGCACTGATGGACGCGGGTGTACCGATTAAATCAGCCGTTGCGGGTATCGCGATGGGTCTGGTGAAAGAAGGCGACAACTTTGTTGTGCTGTCCGATATTCTGGGTGACGAAGACCACCTGGGCGATATGGACTTCAAAGTTGCCGGTAGCCGTGAAGGTATCACCGCGCTGCAGATGGATATCAAGATCGAAGGGATTACCCGTGAGATCATGCAGGTTGCGTTGAATCAGGCCAAAGGTGCGCGTTTGCACATTCTGGGCGTGATGGAACAGGCAATCAGCACACCACGTGGCGATATCTCTGAATTTGCACCACGTATCCACACCATCAAGATCAGCACCGATAAGATCAAAGATGTCATCGGTAAAGGTGGTTCTGTGATTCGTGCGTTGACCGAAGAAACGGGCACCACCATTGAAATCGAAGACGATGGTACTGTGAAGATCGCTTCAACTGACGGCGAAAAAGCGAAACACGCGATTCGTCGTATTGAAGAGATCACTGCTGAAATCGAAGTTGGCCGCGTGTATCAGGGTAAAGTTACCCGCATCGTTGACTTTGGTGCTTTCGTCGCTATCGGCGGCGGCAAAGAAGGCCTGGTGCATATTTCTCAGATCGCCGATAAGCGCGTAGAGAAAGTGACTGACTACCTGCAAATGGGTCAGGAAGTACCGGTCAAGGTTCTGGAAGTTGATCGTCAGGGCCGCGTACGCTTAAGCATCAAAGAAGCAACAGCGCCAACTCAGGAAGCGGCAGCCCCGTCTTCTGAGGAATAACGACTGTTAGAAAACAGTCTTATGGCACCTTGCCTGATTATCATGGCAAGGTGCCTCGTCTATCGTAAGGGTATGGATGTCCTTGCGTTGAGCAGTCCGGGACAGGATGTTCATCCAATGTTTGTCTTCGGGAGTGGGAAATGAAGCCTTTCTTGCGCTGGTGTTATGTTGCAACAGCACTCATGCTGGCAGGATGCAGCAACACGGATTGGCGTAAAGACGCAGTATTGGCGATTCCGTTACAGCCTACTTTACAGCAGGAAGTGATTCTGGCACGCATGGAACAAATCCTTGCAAGCCGGGCATTAACCGATGATGAGCGAGCACAGCTATTATATGAGCGCGGAGTGCTGTATGATAGTCTCGGGTTACGGGCATTGGCGCGGAATGATTTTTCACAAGCGCTGACGATCCGCCCTGATATTCCAGAAGTTTTTAACTATTTGGGTATCTATTTAACGCAGGCAGGCAATTTTGATGCTGCCTATGAAGCGTTTGATTCTGTACTAGAGCTTGATCCAACTTACAATTACGCGCGTTTAAACCGGGGCATCGCTTTGTATTACGGCGGTCGCTACCTGTTAGCGCAGGATGATCTGCTGGCGTTTTATCGAGACGATCCGAATGATCCTTTCCGTTCGTTGTGGCTGTATCTTGTGGAGCGAGAAATCAATCCAGAGACGGCCAAAGTTGCGTTGAAGAAACGCTATGACGACGCCAAGAAAGGGCCTTGGGGATGGAATATTGTCGAATTCTACCTGGGTGGTATCAGTGAAAAAACACTGATGCAGCGTTTACAGGAAGAAGCTACGGATAACACTTCGCTCGCTGAGCATCTCAGTGAAACTGACTTCTATTTAGGTAAGCACTACCTAAGTCTGGGGGACAAGAACACCGCTTTGGCGCTGTTCAAGCTGACGGTTGCCAACAACGTCCATAACTTTGTTGAGCACCGCTATGCATTGTTGGAATTGGCGCTATTAGGCCAAGAGCAAGACGACCTATCAGGATCGGACCAGCAATAGCTGACGAACATCTAATCAGCCTGAAAAACTTCGGTTATCACCTTCACGGGTGAGGGCTTTTTTGTTCGCTTTTTAATCCAATTTGAGCCGGTTCACACTTTTCAATGAAAATGACTGAAAATTTTCACGACGAGTTATGTAGACTGGCCGCCATGTGTAATGAGGCACGTGTACATGACTGATTTAGTAACTTCTTTTGCCGATTTGGGGTTGAACACCTCTATCCTTAATGCCCTGACTGATTTGGGCTATGAAAAACCGTCTCCGATTCAGGCGGAATGTATTCCTCACCTGCTGAACGGTCGCGATGTGCTGGGTATGGCACAGACCGGTAGCGGTAAAACAGCAGCGTTCTCTCTGCCATTACTGAACAATCTGAAACCTGAGCTTAAAGCACCACAGATTCTGGTGCTGGCACCGACCCGTGAGCTGGCGGTGCAGGTAGCAGAGGCCTGCAATGATTTCTCCAAACATATGCACGGCGTTAACGTCGTCGCACTGTATGGCGGCCAACGCTATGACGTGCAACTGCGCGCGCTGCGCCAGGGTGCGCAGATTGTCGTGGGTACGCCGGGTCGTCTGCTGGATCACCTGAAACGCGGTACGCTGGATCTGTCCAACCTGAGTGGTCTGGTACTGGACGAAGCCGATGAAATGCTGCGTATGGGCTTCATCGAAGATGTTGAAAACATCATGGCTCAGATCCCTGCTGAACATCAGACTGCGCTGTTCTCTGCGACCATGCCTGAAGCGATTCGCCGCATTACGCGCCGTTTCATGAAAGATCCGCAGGAAGTTCGCATTCAATCCAGCATTACCACGCGTCCAGACATCAGCCAGAGCTACTGGACGGTGCAGGGTATGCGTAAAAATGAAGCGCTGGTGCGTTTCCTGGAAGCAGAAGATTTTGATGCGGCGATTATTTTCGTTCGTACCAAAAATGCAACGCTGGAAGTGGCTGAAGCCCTGGAACGTAGCGGCTACAACAGCGCCGCGCTGAACGGTGATATGAACCAGGCGCTGCGTGAGCAAACGCTGGAGCGTCTGAAAGATGGCCGTCTTGATATCCTGATCGCGACCGACGTTGCGGCGCGTGGTCTGGACGTTGAACGTATCAGCCTGGTCGTCAACTACGATATCCCGATGGATGCCGAGTCTTACGTTCACCGTATTGGCCGTACCGGTCGTGCGGGTCGTGCGGGTCGTGCTCTGCTGTTTGTTGAAAACCGTGAGCGCCGCCTGCTGCGCAACGTTGAGCGCACAATGAAGCTGACGATTCCTGAAGTGGAATTGCCAAATGCAGAATTGCTGGGTCAACGCCGTCTGGCTAAGTTTGCTGCTAAAGTACAGCAACAGCTGGAAAGTAGCGATCTGGATATGTACCGCGCGCTGTTGACGAAACTGCAACCGCAGGAAGAGCTGGATGTCGAAACGCTGGCTGCGGCGTTGCTGAAAATGGCGCAGGGTGAACGTCCTCTGATTCTGCCACCGGATCCTGTGTTCCGTCCTCGTCGCGAATTCCGCGATCGTGATGATTCCCGTAGTGATTCACGTGGCGATCGTCGCCGTGATCCGCGCGATTCTCGCGAAAGCCGTGACGGTGACCGTCCGCAACGTCGTGAGCGTCGTGATGCAGGCGAAATGGAACTGTATCGTATCGAAGTGGGCCGTGATGACGGTGTTGAAGTTCGTCACATTGTTGGCGCAATTGCCAACGAAGGCGATATCAGCAGCCGCTACATCGGTAACATCAAGCTGTTCGCGTCTCACTCGACGATTGAACTGCCGAAAGGTATGCCGGGTGACCTGTTATCACACTTTACCCGCACGCGTATTCTGAACAAACCGATGAACATGCAATTGTTGGGTGATGCTCAGCCGCATGAACGTCGTGGCGGTGGCCGTCCTGGTGGCGAACGTCGTGATGGCGCTGCTCCACGTCGCTCTTTCGGCGGTGGTGAACGTCGTGAAGGTAACGGTGGTGAGCGTCGCGAGCGTTCTTTCAACCGTGATAACCGTGACGGTGCTTCACGCGCTCCACGTCGTCGTCCTGCTGACGCGTAAGCTTCACTTCAGCTTGCTTCAATACAGGCTGTCGTAACAAAATCAGCTGCAATATAAAACGACCCGTTCAGGGTCGTTTTTTTTGGTTCAAACAAATCTATCAACGTACGTTAAAGCGTTTGCCGCACATCCATCGCAATTTCAAAAGATTGCAGGCGTGCCTGATGGTCAAATATTTGGCCATTGATCATCACTTCGTCCGCCTGTGTTTCTCGCAACAGACTCTGCAATCCATGACGCACCTTGGCGCGATCGCCAACAATGGACAGCCGTAATGCTTGATCCGCGCCAAACTGCTCGGCAGGTGATCCTACCGTGTCGATGTTTTCTACCGGTGCGGGGAGCGGGCCCGGTGTACCACGGCGCAGGTTGATGAATTGTTGCTGCATCGAGGTAAAGAGGAAACGTGCATCCCGATCGCTCTCTGCCGCGACTACATTCACGCAAACCATCGCGTAAGGTTTGGCGTGGGTGGCTGAAGGGATAAAGTGTTCGCGATAGAGATGGAACGCTTCCAGCAACATATCGGGCGCGAAATGGGCGGCGAAGGCAAAAGGCAACCCCAGTCTTGCGGCCAGTTGTGCGCTGTACAGGCTCGATCCCAATAGCCAGATCGGAACGTGTAAACCTTGTCCCGGAACGGCTTGCACCGGTTGACCCGGCTGTGCATCGGCGAAATAGCGTTGCAGTTCCTGCACATCTCGTGGGAAATCTTCAATATCGGCATTGAGGTGACGGCGCAGTGCCATCATGGTGCGCTGGTCGGTGCCGGGGGCACGGCCTAATCCCAAATCGATGCGGCCGGGATACAGCGATTCCAGCGTACCAAATTGCTCTGCAATGACGAGAGGTGAGTGGTTCGGCAGCATCACGCCGCCGGAGCCGAGACGAATGCGCGCCGTTCCCGAGGCAAGATAGCCGAGCAGCACTGAGGTTGCTGCGCTGGCGATACCGGTCATGCTGTGGTGTTCTGCCAGCCAATAGCGGTGATAGCCCCATTTTTCTGTATGTTGCGCCAGATCCAGCGAACGATGGAAGGCGTCACGTGCTGTCGCACCCTGTGGAATAGGCGCAAGATCGAGGACGGAAAACACAGCAGCTTGAGAAGGTGTGGACATAATATGACTCACTTTGTTGTTCACTGACTCCACCTGAGCGATGGATGCTAATGCCGTCAGTCAATGATGAAAGTCAGATCAGTATGCGGGAATGTCACGGTTATACGTAGTTCAAAGGTGCGCTTAGGAAGGAAAGGGCGGCATGCCGCCCGGATAGGATGTGGCTTACGGGACAAGCTCAAGGCCAGCGACGCGGCGCCAGTAGCCGTTACAATCGGCCTGATTTTCCAGCGCTAATGGTGCAGTGCCTTGTTCGTTGGCGCGGAATTTATCCAGCATCGCCAGCGTGCTGATATCGTTCGGGGACAGCCGGACAATATCCACCAGATCCCGCATCGACGCCAGCTCGTTACCGAGGTTGTAGCAATAGCCGCTTTGCGTCTGGATACCATTCAGGACAAAGACCTGCTGGTTCTCCTGCGACAGCATTTTTCTGCCTTGCGGGTAACTCAGGCAGCAGGTTTCACATTCGTCTTTTGGTCGATCTTCTGAACGTGCGGTGAAGCAGCGGGCGGAATAGGCTAACGGCAAATGTCCGTAGCTGAGCACTTCCACCTCAAATTGGTGGCGAAAGCCAAGCTCGTCACACTGATTCAGCAGGTTTTGCAGCCAGTCACGAGAAAGCTCGACTGGCATACACCAACGCACCATGCCTTGTTTGTGCAGCACACGTAGGGTGTATGCGTTGTAGCAGTTGAGCGCGTGTCCGGCGACAAACGGCAGGTTGCGTTCGGCTGCAATATTGACGGCACCCAGATCGTTCGCTTCCAGCAAGAATTCGCCATTTTCTACATAGCGTTTCAGTTCCGTGAGCTCAGACGGAGCTTGTAAGAGCGCCAGCGTTGAGATCACCACCTGCTTGCCGCTGCTGGCGACTTCGCGGGCCACGTTGAACCAGTCCGCCACCTTCATCAGTCGGCGTTTGCTGCACACCGTTTCGCCGAGATAGACGATATCGGCGCTGCTGCTTACCGCAGCCTGATAAAACGCCTCGACGTCCTCTTTCGGCCAATAGTAGAGAATATTCCCTAATGCGTATTTCATGTGTTCTCCCACTACTGCCATTTACGGTGATAAGCACCGAGTGTGGTCTGCGTGCCTTCGGCCACCGCACCTAACGCGTCCATCCAGGCCTGTGTTGGCACGAATGTCTCAGGATTGGCGCGGCAGCGATCGATAGCCTGCCGCCATACCTGCGTAATCTGGCTGACATAGGCCGGACTACGCTGGCGACCCTCTATCTTCACGGAAGCAATATTGGCGGCCATCAACTCAGGCAGAAGCTCCAGCGTGTTCAGGCTGGTGGGTTCTTCCAGCGCGTGATAGCGCTGCCCATCAACGAGGTAGCGGCCTTTACATAGCGTGGGATAACCGGCGTTTTCATCATCCTGATAGCGGTCGATGAGAATATTGTTCAGGCGTGATTCCATGCCGTTCTCCGTCTGCTGCCAGCGTACGAATCGCGCGGGTGAACAGGCACCCACGGTATTCGGTGATTCACCGGTCAGATAAGACGAGAGATAACAGCGGCCTTCCGCCATGATGCACAGGCTACCGAAAGCAAAAACTTCGAGCGGCACTGGGCTGGTGCGGGCGATTTGCTTCACCTGATGAATGGACAGCACACGTGGCAGCACAATGCGTGAGACATCAAAATGACGATGATAGAAACGGATCGCTTCAGTGTTTGTCGCCGAAGCCTGCACCGACACGTGACGCTCAATGTGAGGATAGCGTTCGGCGGCGTACTCCAGCATGGCGAGATCGGCGAGGATCAGCACGTCAGCGCCGATCTGTGCTGCCATATCCACGGCTCGCTGCCAGCGCTGATAACCGTCCGGGTGAGCAAACGTATTGATGGCGATATGCAGTTTACGCCGATGGCGGTGCACGTATTCGCGCGCTTCCTGGAGTTTCTTATCGGTAAAATTCAGCCCGGCAAAATGACGAGCGTTGGTGTCGTCCTTCAAGCCGATATAGACCGCATCTGCGCCATTATCGATGGCCGCTTTCAGTGCCGGCAGGTTGCCGGCGGGGCAAAGCAATTCCATACACAATCCTTCATTAATCCCTTCGGTGCCGTCGCGGCTCGTACGATCAATGATGTTTAGACTGACGATCGCTGTTGATGACGGCGTTCTGCCATCCCCCTTGCGGGTTGTCGCGAGCGATGCTGAAAACCGTTTACGACGATTTTTTATCAGTCGATGAATGTTGTTAACGATTGAGAATCTTAATTAACCCATCAGGTAAGGACTTTGATTTAAGGCAGTTTATGGTGCTAATCGTTGCGCAAGGACAAAATCTGTTGGGCATAATCGGATAACCGACTAAATTATTGACATAGACCTCTTCCGCTCGCGGTGGATGTGGCAAAATGTTTGCAGATTATCTGAACAGTCAGATTGCTTTAAGAGGAGTACGCCAGTGTTGGAAAAACTACGAGCGCAGATTGTGCGTCAGGGGCCGAGCTTATTAGGTAAGCCACTCAAGTTCACCCCCTTTGCGCTACAGCGTCAGGTTTTGGAACAGATGTTGGGCTGGCAGTTCCGTCAGGCGCTGGAGGAGGGCGATCTGGCATTTCTCGAAAGCCGCTGGCTGAAAATTGAGGTACGTGACGTCGGTTTGCAGTGGTTTATGACGCTGCGCGATGGCCGTCTGGTGGTGAGCCATGATGAAACGCCGGATGTCAGCTTTAGTGCGGACGCGAACGATCTGATTTTGATCGCCGCGCGTAAAGAAGATCCCGATACGCTCTTTTTCCAGCGTCGTCTGCGCATTGAAGGCGATACTGAGTTAGGTTTGTATGTGAAGAACCTGATGGACGCCATTGAGCTTGAAGCCATGCCTGCGCCGCTGCGTATCGGCCTGCTGCAATTGGCGAATTTTGTTGAAGCTGGTTTACAGGAGGGCGTGGTGCAAACAGCAAATCACGCGCCAGTATCATGCTAGTTCGGGTGGAAATTCCCGTTGATGCCGCCGGGATCGACAGCTTATTGCGCCGCGCTTTTCCTACGGGTGCAGAAGCCGATCTGGTGCATCAACTGCGTGAAGACGGCTTATTGACGCTTGGCGTTGTAGCAACCGACGATGAAGGTGGAGTGGTGGGCTACGCGGCATTCAGCCCAGTGCTGATCGAAGGTGAGGATCGGCTGTGGGTGGCGCTTGCGCCGTTGGCGGTAGACGAAAGTCTGCGCCGGCAGGGCGTGGGGGAAAAGCTGGTCTACGAAGGCCTGGATGCGCTGAATGAATTTAGCTATACCGCCGTCGTTGTGCTGGGTGAGCCTGCTTACTATTCCCGCTTTGGTTTCGTTCCGGCTACAGAGCACCAGTTGCATTGCCGCTGGCCGGACAGTGAATCGGCGTTTCAGGTCTACCCGCTAGCGGATAATCAGGTTGCTGGTGAAAATTCATCTGAAGGCGAAAACGGATTTGAACAGGCGACCGGTCTGGTTGAATACGCCGAACCGTTTAACCGCTTTCTCTAACATGATTTGTTAACCGATAACACATCAATACATTGTGTCTGAAATGCATAGTGTCTGAGGCTGGTCTTGTACCAGCCTTTCTTTTTGGCTTTTGCTCAACTGCTTAATACGATATTCCAGTTTGAGTGCGTTTGAGCGGTCGCCCGCCAGACAGTGAAACACCAGCGTCAGCTCCCCTTTCCCCCGCAGCGCTTTCGCCCCTTTTCCCGTTTGATGTTGATTCAGGCGGCGGCTGACATCCGTCGTGATACCCGTGTACAGCGCTCCGGTGATTGTGCGCAGTATATACAGATACCACTGGGGATGTTCGATGTGTTCAGTCATGGTCTTGTCTATGGATTATTGTTTGAAAAAGTGATTTGTCCCAGCTAAACATAAATAGCATGTCCTACTCATCGTATTTCACACCAATCGTATTTCAAACCATTAGTACTTCAAACAGTCAGCATTTCAAATAACTAGCACTGCATCGCATTAATAGCCGTTATTCACCACGATGCACTTCTTTTACGGATAGGGAAAAACGTATGACACTGAAACGATATATACCCCCCGCGCTGGCCGTAGCGTTCTCTTCTTGTCTCCTCTCACTGGGTTATGCCGCTGAACTGGCAGAGAAAGATCGGGAAACGATTGTGAACGCCGTTGCGAACTACTCCACCCAAATGACAACCGTTGCTCAGCAGATCTGGTCGAAGCCCGAGCTGGGTTATCTGGAAACCAACACGTCCCGGCTGCTACAGGATGAGCTAAAAGCGGCCGGGTTCAGCGTTGAAGCGGGTGTCGCGGGCATTCCGACTGCGTTTGTGGCGACGGCGGGGAAAGCGGGTGGGCCGGTTATCGGTATTCTGGCCGAGATGGACGCGCTGCCGGGCTTCTCTCAGGCCGCGACGCCGGAGCGTTCGCCGGTTGCTGGCATTGAAGCCGGACATGCCTGCGGGCATCACCTGTTTGGCGCGGGGTCGGTAGGCGCCGCGATTGCGCTGAAGCAGTGGCTGGAGGCAACGGGAAAACCTGGCCAAATCCGGGTTTACGGCACGCCGGCTGAAGAAGGCGGTTCCGGTAAAGTGTATATGACGCGAGCGGGGCTGTTTAAGGATGTGGATGTGATGCTGCACTGGCATCCGGGCGATGAAAATTCGGCCTCGCAAGATTATTCGCTGGCGAATGTGAACGGTAAATTCCGTTTCTATGGCCGCTCTGCGCATGCCGCGTTGGCACCAGAGAAAGGGCGTTCGGCGCTGGACGGCGTGGAGGCGCTGAATTTTATGGTGAACGCGATGCGGGAACATGTGCCGCAGGAAACGCGTATTCACTATGTGATTACCGATGGTGGCAAAGCGCCGAACGTGGTGCCGGATTTCGCCGAAGTGTATTACTACGTGCGTCATCCCGATCCGGCCGTGGTCGCCAGCGTGACCGATCGTATCCGTAAAGCGGCGGAGGGTGCTGCGCTGGGAACCGAAACGCGCTATGAGTTTGAAATTCTCGGCGGCGTGTACAGCCTGTTGCCGAACAATGTGTTGGGAAAAGTGATGGATGACAGCCTCAGAAGTGTTGGGGCACCACAGTGGGATAAGGCGGATACGGATTTCGCCACTGCGTTACAAAAAACGTTGGATCAAGCCAAATTGCCGCCGCTTTCCAGTGCCGCGAATATTGCGCCGTATCATTTTGGTCAAACGGGATATGCATCGACCGATGTGGGTGATGTCAGTTGGGTAGTACCGACGGTCGGGCTGGGAACGGCGACCTGGGTGCCTGGTGTGCCGGCACACAGCTGGCAGGCGGTGGCATCCGGCGGCATGGCGATTGGCTATAAAGGCATGGACGTAGCGGCTAAAACGCTGGCCGTTACAGGAGCCAAGCTATTGAGCGATCCTGCATTGATTCAACAGGCGAAAGCTGAGTTTGATAAGAACCGTGGCGAGAACTTCCACTATAAGCCGCTATTAGGCGACCGGGAACCCGCACTGGATTACCGTAAACCTTCCGCAGGGAAATAATTTTCCTGCTCTGCCTACGCTTTCTCTCTGTGTTTAGGGAGAAAGCGCTATGCTTACTACATACCCGTCATACTTCAAGTTGCATGTGCGTTGGCTGCGTTCAGTCACCCGAATCACTTACTCAAGTAAGCTCATCGGGACTCCTTCGCTTGCCGCCTTCCTGAAACTTGAATTATTTAGGGTATATATGACTTCAACCAGAAGCATCGGGCGATCTGTGACCGCGTGCTGCCGCCTCTTTATTCCTTTATGAAGGGCGGAGCTGGCCGACAAGGCTGTCAGCTCTCTTCCCCCGGCTTGGCCTTATTCAGGGAAGTATGTGTGATTGAAATCACATATAATCACTATCTATTGCATTTCTCTTACATCAAGTGTGAATGAATGCACAAAATAGTCCGGCATGGCGTGTTCAAATGTTTGATATGCCCACGTGTATAAAGAGTTTCTTTCGGTATCGTTCTTTCGGTGTTGAAATCATCACAGGATGAATTGTAGAGGAAGGCTGATTGCGGTGAGAAGGATCTCGGTGCCGCTACAGGTTGTTTCTCCTGAGCGCTATCTTCAAGGAACCAAGTCCGCTCGCCAAACGTGCTGGTTTTACACCAGTTTATGTTCAGGCCGGTTAGACCGGCTGACGAGTTGGAGAGTTGTATGAACAAGCTGACCACGGCCGCGCAACGTGCGCTGGAGCTGATGGATTTAACTACGCTGAATGAGGATGATACGGATGAAAAAGTGGCGGCGCTCTGCCGTCAGGCGAATAGCCCGGCAGGGAAAACTGCTGCTATCTGTATCTATCCCCGTTTTATCCCCCTGGCGAAAAAGGTCCTGCGTGAGCAGGGTACGCCGGATATCCGTATTGCGACGGTAACCAACTTCCCGCACGGCAATGATGATGTTGACATCGCGGTTGCAGAAACCAAAGCGGCGATCGCCTACGGCGCTGATGAAGTTGATGTCGTCTTCCCCTATCGCGCCCTGATAGCAGGCAACGCGCAGATCGGTTTTGAGCTGGTGCAGGCATGTAAAGCCGTGTGTCAGGATGCCCACGTGCTGTTGAAGGTGATCATCGAGACGGGTGAACTAAAACAAGACGCGCTGATTCGTCAGGCCAGTGAGATTGCGATTGATGCGGGTGCGGATTTCATTAAAACCTCAACTGGCAAAGTACCCGTAAACGCGACACCAGAGAGTGCGGCGATCATGCTGAAGACGATCCGTGATAAAGGCGTAGGCGAACGCGTTGGTTTTAAAGCCGCGGGTGGCGTACGCAACGCGGAAGATGCCGCCATCTATCTGCAACTGGCAGACGATATCATGGGCGCCGAATGGGCGACGGCGCTGCACTTTCGCTTTGGCGCCTCCAGCCTGCTGGCAAGCCTGTTGACGACGCTCGGCCATGCCGCCGTCGCTCCACAGGGCAGCTACTGATCGCACGCATACGACGCACGATGTTATTCGTGACCACATTTTTTTCATGACAGCATTCTGTTTATGACGGCATTGGCTCACAACAGTACATGCGCTCGCAGCGACAGGCTGCGGGGCCATATCAGAATTCATCAGGAGTACAGACCTTGTTTCTGATTCAGGAAATTATTCGTAAGAAGCGTGACGGAAAAGCGCTAAGCGAAGAAGAGATCCGCTTCTTTATCAACGGTATTCGTGACAATACCGTCTCTGAAGGCCAGATCGCGGCTCTGGCGATGACCATTTATTTTCATGACATGTCGATGGATGAACGTGTGGCGCTGACGCTGGCGATGCGTGATTCCGGCACGGTACTGGACTGGAAGAGTTTGAACCTGAACGGCCCGCTGGTGGACAAACACTCTACCGGCGGCGTGGGTGATGTCACTTCGCTGATGCTGGGGCCGATGGTCGCTGCCTGCGGGGGATACGTTCCGATGATTTCCGGGCGTGGCTTGGGACATACCGGCGGCACGCTAGATAAGCTCGAAGCGATTCCGGGATTGGATATCTTCCCGAACGATGACGATTTTCGTCGCATCATCCAGCAGGTCGGCGTCGCGATTATTGGGCAGACCTCCTCGCTGGCTCCGGCGGATAAGCGCTTTTACGCCACGCGTGACATTACCGCCACGGTCGACTCCATCCCGCTCATTACCGCGTCGATTCTGGCGAAGAAGCTGGCTGAAGGGCTGGATGCGTTGGTGATGGACGTCAAAGTGGGTTCTGGGGCGTTTATGCCGACCTACGCGCTGTCCGAACAGCTGGCGCAGGCGATTGTCGGCGTAGCGAATAACGCGGGATGTCGCACCAGTGCGCTGCTGACGGACATGAATCAGGTGCTGGCTTCTAGTGCGGGTAATGCGCTGGAAGTGCGGGAAGCCGTACGTTTCCTGACGGGGGAGAGCCGCAATCCGCGTCTGTATGATGTTACTATGGCGCTCTGTGGCGAGATGCTACTGGCGGGTGGGCTGGCAAGCTCGGCAGACGACGCGCGTTCACGCCTGCAGGCAGTGTTGGATAACGGCAAAGCCGCTGAAGTCTTTGGCCGCATGGTGGCCGCACAGCGCGGCCCAGGTGATTTTGTCGAACACTACGATCGCTACCTGCCGGTGGCGACATTGAGTAAGCCAGTGTTCGCGGCGCGGGAAGGTATCGTGACGGCGATGGACACCCGCGCGCTGGGCATGGCAGTCGTATCGCTGGGCGGCGGGCGCCGTCAGGCTACCGATACGATCGATTACAGCGTCGGTCTGGATAGCATGATTAGCCTGGGTGAGCGCGTTGACGCGCAGCGCCCGCTGGCGGTGATCCATGCCAATACGGAAGCGCAATGGCAACAGGCGGCAAATGAGGTTCGCGCTGCGATCCAACTGGGCGACACGGCGCCAGAAAAGACCCCGATGGTCTATCGCCGGGTGAGCGCAGAAGCGTGATCGCCAGAGTGGGTTATTGGTCGTCTTGAAATTGATATTCCCCTGCTTAGGCAGGGCGTTAGCGCAGAGCTGCGCAGGAGAAAAAGAATGAAACGTGCATATATTATGGTTCTTGACTCGTTTGGCATCGGCAGCAGTGCGGATGCAGAACGTTTTGGTGATGCGGGTTCGGATACGCTGGGTCATATCGCTCAGGCGTGTGCAGCGGGAACGGCGGATAAAGGGCGCAGCGGCAAGCTGCATTTGCCGAACCTGAGCCGTCTGGGGCTGGGTAAAGCCGCTGAGGCCTCAACGGGAACGTTCCCGGCAGGACTGGATGAAAATGCAGACATCATCGGTGCTTACGCACACGCCAGTGAAATCTCTTCGGGTAAAGATACGCCGTCTGGCCACTGGGAAATTGCCGGTGTGCCTGTCCTGTTCGACTGGGGCTATTTTAAAGATGAAGAAAACAGTTTTCCGCAGGCGCTGCTGGATAAACTGGTGAAACGTGCCAATCTGCCGGGCTATCTGGGCAACTGCCACTCTTCCGGTACGGTGATTCTGGATCAACTGGCAGAAGAACACATGAAAACCGGCAAGCCGATCTTCTACACCTCTGCTGATTCCGTGTTCCAGATTGCCTGCCATGAAGAGACGTTCGGCCTGGATAAGCTGTATGAGCTGTGCGAGATTGCCCGCGAAGAGCTGACCGAAGGGGGCTACAACATCGGACGCGTGATCGCCCGTCCGTTTATCGGCGACAAACCCGGCCACTTCGAACGTACCGGCAACCGTCACGATCTGGCCGTTGAACCGCCAGCGCCGACCATTCTGAAAAAGATGGTGGATGAAAAAGGCGGTGAAGTGGTTTCCGTTGGGAAGATTGCCGATATCTATGCGCAGGTTGGTATCACGAAGAAAGTGAAGGCGACCGGTATTGATGCGCTGTTTGACGCCACGCTGAAAGAGATGGATAGCGCGGGTGACAACACCATCGTATTTACCAACTTTGTTGATTTCGATTCTGCCTACGGCCACCGCCGCGATATTCCGGGTTATGCTGCCGCGTTGGAACTGTTTGACCGTCGCTTGCCGGAAATGCTGTCCCGCGTAAAAGGCGACGACATCCTGATTCTGACGGCCGATCACGGCTGTGACCCGAGCTGGCACGGCACCGATCACACCCGTGAGAACGTCCCCGTGTTGATCTATGGCCCGAACGTGAAGCCGGGCTCATACGGCCACCGTGAAACCTTCGCCGATATCGGGCAGACGGTTGCGGCCTACTTTGGCCTGTCGCCTATGGACTACGGTAAATCGATACTGTAAAACACACCGTTTTTACGTGAACTTGATTAATTAAGGAATAAACGCATGGCTACGCCACATATTAATGCAGAAATGGGTGATTTCGCGGACGTTGTTCTGATGCCGGGCGATCCGCTGCGCGCTAAGTACATCGCAGAAACCTTTCTGGAAAATGCCCGCGAAGTGAACAACGTGCGTGGTATGCTGGGTTTCACTGGCACGTATAAAGGCCGTAAAATTTCGGTGATGGGCCACGGTATGGGGATCCCCTCCTGCTCAATCTATGCGAAAGAGCTGATTACCGAATTCGGTGTGAAGAAGATCATTCGCGTGGGTTCCTGCGGTGCGGTACGTGAAGATGTGCAACTGCGTGACGTGGTGATCGGCATGGGGGCCTGTACGGATTCCAAAGTAAACCGTATGCGTTTCAAAGATCACGACTACGCGGCGATTGCCGATTTCGACATGGTGCGTAATGCCGTTGATGCTGCCAAAGCTCGCGATGTTTCTGTCCGCGTCGGTAACATCTTCTCCGCCGATCTGTTCTATACGCCAGACCCGCAGATGTTCGACGTGATGGAAAAATACGGCATCCTGGGTGTGGAAATGGAAGCGGCCGGTATCTACGGCGTCGCGGCAGAGTTCGGTGCGAAAGCGCTGGCCATCTGTACCGTTTCTGACCACATTCGTACGGGTGCGCAGACCACGTCAGAAGAGCGTCAAAACACCTTTAACGAGATGATCGAGATCGCGCTGGAATCCGTTCTGCTGGGCGATAACGAGTAATATCATACTAGCCCGGACATCCGTTCCGGGCTGTTTTTCTGTATTTCCCTTCATATCCTGCCGTAAGCAACCTGCTGATTGTCCGCTGCTGGCGGCGCAACATAAGGCTCGTCTGTGTGCGCTTTCTTCTCTGGCGCGAGTGGTGTTAACCGTATCTGATGCGTGAAACAAGCCAGCACGGCAGGCTGATGGCTGACGGCTAACACGATAGTGCGTGGCAACACAGTCCTGATGTGATCTAACAGCTGAAGCGCCGCCGCGTCATCGAGCTGGCTGGTGGCTTCATCCAGACAAAGCAGCGTCGGGCGCAGCAGCAGCGCGCGGGCGAGTGACAGGCGCTGTTGTTCGCCGCCTGATAGCACCCGGCTCCAATTTTCAGTGTCGTCCAGACGAGGAATCAGCGAGGCCAGCCCGGTTTGTTCCAGCACCGCGATCAGCTGTGCGGTATCCGCTAACTGCACCTGCGGATAACACAGTACCTGACGCAGCGTGTCCTGCGGTAAATAGGCCTTTTGTGGCAAAAACAGCGTGTGGCCAGCGGGGAAATGCCAGTCTCCTTGTGAAACAGGCCACAATCCTGCCAGCGCACGCAGCAGCGTGGTTTTTCCCGTGCCGCTGGCTGCACTGAACGCCGCCCATTCGCCAGCCTGAAGCGTGAGCGTCAGCGGGGCGAAATGCGGCGAACCATCAGGGCGCGGTACGGATAGCGCGTTGATATGCAGAGTATGGCCTTCATGGCGCGGTGTCTCTGGCGCAGGCAGCTGCTGTAAGCGCTGCTGGAATTCCCACAGCCGCTCAATCGTGGAAGACCATTGAACTAGCTGACGATAGGCATCGATAAACCAGCCAAAGGCATCCAGCACATAGCCGAAGGCGGATCGCGCCTGCATAATCGCCCCGAGGCTTACCTGACGAGCAAGAAACAGCGGCAGAGTAGCGAACACCGGAATAATCAGGCTGAAACGGAAATAGCTGGTGGTAAAGCTTTCCAGCCGAAATTCCCGCGCCATTAGGCGCTGCCAGTTTTGCACGATGGGCAGGAAATGTTGCCGCATCCGCTGCTGCTCGGCGTCACTCCCCTGATAAAACGCAATTTGTTCGCTGTTATCCCGAACCCGCAGCAGCGTGGCGCGGTAGTCGGCCTCCGCCCGCTGACGTTCAATGTTCAACTTGTGCAGGCGGTGACCCAGCCGATGTGTGACCACGCTGGCGAGGGCGGCGTAGGCGAGGGCAATCCACACCAGATAGCCGTGTATCGTGATGGTATAGCCGCTTAATGTGAAAGTATGAACGCCAGAAAGCTGCCATAGAATGGCGATAAAAGAGAAAAAGCGGGCGGTATTTTTCAGCAACGAGAGCAGGAGTTCGAGGCTTTGTTCGATCAGCAGGCGAATATCTTCCGCGATACGCTGATCGGGGTTATCCAGCCCGGCACTGAGCTGATAGTGGGCGTGATTGCGCAGCCAATCCTGCTCATACTGATGCGTCATGGTATCGCGCCAGCGGATAATCAGCTGTTTCTTGAGCCAGTTGCCGCAGATGATCACCAACACGAACAGCAGCGTATAGGCCAGATAGCGCACCGCCATATCGTAGATGGAGGCGTGCTGAAAGTAGTCGGCCAGCGCGTCGTAAAAATCCCTGCTCCAGTTATTGTACTGCACGCTGATCCACACGACGGAGAGCGTCAGGCTCATAATCAGCAACAGCAATAACCACAACAGCGTGGCGCGTGTAGTCAGCCAGAAAGGTGCGACCAGAGAATAAAAGCGTTTAAGCGTTTGCATAATGGGGTGAGCGATGGCCTGCCAGCAGAGGCTGGCAGGCGCAGACGCTTAGAAATTCCACTTCGCGGTCAACATGAAATTACGCGGATCGCCGTAATAGTTGTTGCCGCTAAGATGGCGGTTGTTCAGGTTTAAGAAGTAGGTTTTATCCGTCAGATTATTGCCCACCAGATTGAAGCTCAGGTTCTTGCTGTACTGATAGCGGACATTGGCGTTAAACAGCGTATAGCCGCCCTGAGACAGGCCAAAAGTGCGGTTTGGATAGGTTTGCGTCTCAGTTTGTGCCGTCATACCCGCGCCAATCGTCCATTGGTTCAGTTCACCCGGCAGATTGTATGAGGTGTAGAGCTTGAACATGTGCTTTGGCGTACGCGGGCTAAACTGCGCGGCTCTTTCACTCGCGCTGCCTTCAAGATATTTACTGTTGGTCAGGGTATAACCCGTCTGAACCTGCCAGCCTTCAGCCAGTTTCCCCGTGACATCCAGTTCTACCCCCTGGCTTTGTACCTTGCCTTCGGGCTGTGAGCAACTTGTGCCGATCAGGCAAACCGAGCTATTTGCGACGGTCATTGCCCGATTTTCCTGAATGATGCGGAACAGGGCCAACGAGGTATTCAGATCGCCATCAAAGAACTCGCCCTTTATGCCGGTTTCATAGTTGGTGCCGGTAATGGCGGGCAGCAGGTTGCCGTTGCGGTCTTTTTCGCTCTGTGGCTTGTAGATTTCGGCGTAGCTCAGGTACCAGGTGTAGTTATCGGCGAAGTCCCACAGCAGGCCGCCGTAAGGTACAAACTCATTGCTGGCATGCAGGCTGCTGAGTGAGGACGTATTACGGAGATGGTTAGTGAAATACTCATCATAGCTGTAGGCGCTGTAGCGGCCGCCCAGAATCAGCTTCCAGTCATCGGCCAGTTCTAATCTGGCCGTGGCAAACGCGCCGCGCTGATACAGATTAAAGCGGTCGTTATAGTGGTTGTTGTAGAGACTCGTATTTGACCAGTCCGGTTCTGCCAGCGAATTGGGCTGCCAGTTAAAAATGTTCACGGTGCTGGTGTTGTTAATGCGGATGTGGTTGTTATCGAAGTTCTCTTTCTGATAATCACCGCCCACCACCAGTTCGTGACTGCGCCCCAACAGCTCGAACTGACCGTTCAGGCTCAGGTTGTAGCCCCACTGTTCGGCCTTATTGTCGTAGCGCAGGTTATTGTTCAGCACCGAGTTTCCCGTTGCCGGATTCACGCCGCTTGTACCGTTTATGATACCGATATAGCTACTTGCCGCGCGGGAATGGATATAGTTCAGCGCGGTTTTCAGCGTCCAGTCATTATCGAAGTGGTGTTCCAGTTCGACAAACGGGTTAATTTTTTCAAATTCGATGCGGTTCCAGCTTGCGCCCAGATAGGTGGATCGTGGCAGGTTCAGGCTGCTTTTATCGGTGGCGAACGGGACGCCATACACATCAGGCACGCCTCGGGTTTTTTGCCAGTTGATGCCCCCAGTTACCGTGGTGGACGGCGTCAGGTCGTAGGCCAGCGTACCGAACAGCACCTTTCTTTCACTGTGTTCGTAATCTTTAAAGCTTTGTTTATCCTGATAAACGCCAACGAGACGGCCGCGCAGGCTGGCATCGTCGTTCAGCGGCCCAGAGACATCGAGTTCACTGCGGTAATTATCCCAACTGCCCGCGCCAACGCTGCCGGAGGCCTGAAAGTTGTGAGTCGGCTGCTTGCGCACCAGATTAACGGTGCCGCCCGGCTCGCCATTCCCTTGTGACAGACCGGACGCCCCGCGCAGGATCTCCACGCGGTCATAGATCGCCAGATCGGGCGATTCACTGGAGGACTGAACCGCGCCCATGTTGGAGACGCTGTTCTGGCTGGAGAAGTTAACGCCGTCTTCCTTGATATTATCCATCACGAAGGCGCGTGATTCGTATTTCACCTGATAGCTGTTCTGATTGACCACGTTAATGCCGGTGGTTTGCTTCATGGCCTCATCCAGCGAGGTCATATTCTGATCGTCCATACGCTGGCGTGTCACGACGCTCACCGACTGCGGCGTTTCTCGCGGCGACAGGTTCAGCTGTGTCGCGGTGTTCATGCTGCGCGTGGTGTAGGACTGAGTGCCTTCGGTCACGCCGTTGCGATTGACCCCCGCTACGACCAGCATCTCATCTTCCTGCGGTATTCTCTGTAAGCGCCAGGCGCCGTTAGGCTGCGGAATCACCTGAAGTCCGCTTCCGGCTAGCAGAGCCGAAAACCCGCCATCGACGCTGTAATTCCCTTGCAGGGACGGCCCGGTTTTTCCTGTCGCCAACTGTGCATCGCCGACCAGATAAACGCCCGACTGGGCGGCAAACTGGTTTAGCTGCTGGTTAAGCGGTCCGGCGGGGATTGCGTAGGTTTTGGTTGCCGCCACGACTGCTGTTTCTGCGGCGGTTACGGTGGAATGCGCGAAAAGCGGTGCGCCGCACAGTAGCAGATGAACGGCAATCGCCAGTTTGGAAGGAGTGCGCTGTGTTGAGAAAAATGGAATCAATGCCATGAAAATTCGCCTTCTGACCCAGAGTAAAAATTGGTGGTTTTACTGTGAATCGAACGACAGCAGGAAAAGGGGAACTCAAAAGAGAAAATTTTTTATCTGTCCCCTAAAAAGCAGTATCCGGAAAGTGGGGACGGTTATGCGGACGATATCAGCGCGGTTCGACTGTCACCCACCACGGAAAACGGCGATGGATGCGAACCGGGAAGGCTTGCGCCAGCATGTTCAGCGCCATGTCGGTATCGGTTAAGGGGAAGGTGCCCATCACGCGTAAATCGGCAATGGCGGGTTGGCACGCCAGATAGCCATGACGATAGCGAGACAGCTGCGCCACAACCTCTCCCAGCGGCATGTTGTCCGCCTGTAGCCTGCCGTGTGACCAGTCGGCATCGTTCTGCTGATTGGGCAAAATGCTACCCTGACCGTCGGCATTGAAGCGCAGATGGTAGCCAGCGTTAACCCGACGCGCGGCAGAGGCGTATCTGGCGCTGGCATCGACCGCATGTTGGTAAACGGTCAGCGTGGTGGCCTCCGGTTCTTGCGCGACGCTAAAACGCGTGCCCAGTGCCTGCATGCGCCCTTGTGCGGTGGTGACAAAGAAAGGTCGCGCGTCGGCAGCGGTCTCAATCAGAATGTCCCCGGCCAGCAGGGCGATTTCCCGCCGCTGGTCGCTGTAGCGGATATCAATCGCGCTGGCGGTATTCAGCCACAGCCGGGTATTGTCCGGTAACGTCAGCGATTTGATTTCTCCTACCGCGCTGTGATGATCGGCCGTCATCGCCAGCAGCGAGTCTTTTAGCGGCGTGTGGCGGTAAGTCAGCCAGGAGAGGAGTGTGCCGGTGCTGAGCAGCGCAGCGAGTTTGAGCGCGCGACGACGTGTCATCGACGCAGGTTTGTGCAGCAACGTATCCAGCGCGGGTTGTTGGCCATCGCCACGCAGCGGCTGGAAACGCTGGCTGACCGTGAGCACAAACTCCCAGGCATGGCGGTGTTCCTCGCTTTCGTCCATCCAGCGCTGCCAGTGGTGGTAGTGCTCATCGCCAGGTTCCCGATCGCACAGCTGGGCGTACCACTGTGACGCCTGCTGCAAGGCAATAAAGCTGGGTTTGTTCAGGCTGGGGTTATTCATGGACGAGCGTCCTGACCGTCCGCGTCTATCTCCGCTTCCAGCAGCACACAATGCAGCATGGCTTGCGCCATGTATTTTTTCACCATGCGTTCGGAAACGCCCAGCGCCTCGGCAATGTCCCGATAGGGGCGTCCCTGTACCTGCGCCATGATAAAAGCGGCACGCACCTTCTCGGGCAACGCACGCAACATGGCATCGACCTGATACAGGGTTTCGAGAATGATATTGCTGTCTTCCGCTGACAGGGCAACCGGCTCCGGCTGTTCGGCGAGCGAGGCGAGCCAGACGCGCTCGATTTCCCGCTTGCGCCAGAGATCGACGCACATGCCTTGCGCCATCACGCTCAGATAAGCCCGCGCACCCGCGTGGCTGTCGAACTGACGTGGCTTCAGCAAGAGCCGTACAAAGACATCCTGCGCCAGATCTGCTGCATCACACAGATTCCCCAGCCGTTTGCGTAATAGCCCCTGCAACCAGCCATGATGCTGGCAATAGAGCTGATGCATATCTGCTGAGGTATCAATATTGGCTGATGACATGTCTGGTGCCTGAACCGGAACGATAGGAGGTCAAATTTCAGGCGCATCTTAGTTGAGAATGATTTTTATTTCAACGCTAAGGAAAATGTGGGTACCGATGATGGAGGGAAAATATCCCACCCGCGTACGACTATCAGGGGGCGTTTAAGTAAAATCAGTGGGAGACTGACCTTTAGGTTGATCATGGCGACTCAAGCTTCAAATTTAACAGCGCTTTTTCCATCAACTGTCCCAAAACTGCCTGCACGTTGTGAACGGCTTGATTCTCAGTCCTTTGCTCCAGCCTAATGCCGAGAGTCCCTGGTGAGGGTAAAATATTCCCCATTATGTGGAGATTGTTGGGTATCCCGATACGCGTACGCACGGTAATACCCAGTCCGGCCTGCACTGCTGCCCAGATACCGCTCAGGCTATGGCTGATAAACACCACTTTCCACGCTATACCAGCCCGGTCTAAGCAGGTTGTGGCACGTGAACGCATCAGGCACGGGCTTTCAAGCATCACTAACGGCAAGGGGTCCCCCTGTGCCAATAGTGTCTTGATGTCTAAATCTGGATGCTTTATCCACTCCAGCTGGCACTGGTCGATCAATCGGCCTTCACGCGTGGTGTTCTCCGGCTGCCACAGTAGTGCCATATCAAGTGCGTTGTTATCAAGCGCGGTGAGCAGCGCCTGGTTACGATCTATTCGCGCAATAATCCGCAGCCCCGGATGGTGGCGTTTGAACTCGCCCAAAATACCAGGCATCAGCGATTCGCCAAAATCTTCCTGCATGCCAATGCGGATTTCCCCCTGCAATAGTTCACCTTTCACCGCTCGCTGCGCCTCATCATTCAGTGCCAACAGACGACGGGCATAGCCTATCAATATCTCGCCTGTATGGGTCAACACCAAGTGACGGCCCTGCTTTACCACCAGTTTGGCACCGCACTGTTGTTCCAACTTTTTTAGTTGAGCGCTTATCGCCGAGGTTGAGCGGCAAAGTCGTGTCGCAGCCAGTGCAAAGCTGCCGTACTCCATACCTGTCACAAAACTGCGTAGCGCATCGAGGTCAAGCGTCAGTGAAAGTTTGTCCATTATCGTCCTGAAATTCGGGATGGTTGTTTGAAAATAATTTGATTTTCGGGATGAAACTATCGCGCCAGAATTGATCTACTGTCAATACGGAGAAAATACCATGGCGAAATCGCTTGATCGTGAAACGTTGGCCCGCGTCGCACCGAAACTGGCCGAACTGAGCATAGACACACTGTTTAATGATATTTGGAAACGTGAAACGCTTTCCCCGCGCGAGCGTAGCCTGATCACACTGGGTGCCCTGACGGCGCAAGGGCGCGTTCAGCAGCTTCCTTGGCATATCAACTTCGCAC
The DNA here is from genome assembly GCF_041228105.1 of Pectobacterium aroidearum. Taxonomy (NCBI): domain Bacteria; kingdom Pseudomonadati; phylum Pseudomonadota; class Gammaproteobacteria; order Enterobacterales; family Pectobacteriaceae; genus Pectobacterium; species Pectobacterium aroidearum. The sequence continues at coordinate 4,310,602 of NZ_CP166097.1, read as the reverse complement.
AGCAAAATGGGTTAACCCGTGAAGAAATCGTTGAGGTTTTCACTCATCTGGCATTTTACGCAGGCTGGCCAGCCGCAGTTTCCGCCCTCGGTTGTTTGGAGGAATAAGGAAATGCCTTTCACCCGTATCACCCTGCGTCAGGGTTATAGTGACGTACAGATAAGTCAGATCTCCGATATTCTGCAACAAAGCCTGATAGGTGAGTTTGCTGTCCCGCCTGCCGATCGTTTTCAGATATTTGAAACGCTGCCAGCCGGCCAGCGCATATTTGACAGACATTATAAAAGTGGCGGACGTAGCGACGATTTTATTCTGTTCCATATTTTTGCGGGAAAACCCAGAACCCGTGAGCAAAAGCGAAACTTCTTCCGCATGCTAATCGAGCGACTGCATGGCGTGCTGAATATTCATCCAGATAATGTGATGGTGATAATCCAGTTCAACACTGCCGATGAATGGAGTTTCAGCAACGGGCAAATGTTGTCGGAGGAGATATTATGATTGTGATGCAATACCGTTTCACACTGCTAGCTCCCAACTAAGCAAAAAAGCTGCTATCGCATAATGAAATAGCAGCTTTTACCAACATATTCTCTTAACTGGCCAGTATGAGACCCAGGCTCTAGGCCAGCCGACAATGTTACTTAATGGCCTGAGCAGGAACCTGCGCGGCACTGTTAAAGCTGATCTCGTTGATCGCGCTCCATTTGTTTACATCGGTGCCAAACGTATCCAGTTTGAAGAACTTGGCTTTAACGGCAGGGAAAGTGAATTTTTCACCGTCTTTGGCATTGCTGGAGGTGACCAGATTGTCAGCCAGCTTTTTCCAGGTTTTACCGTCGGTGGAGTAGGAGACGGAGAACTTCAGTTTGCGCTCGTCCGCTTTGAAAGGAACAAGAACAAAGTTCTCAACCGATTGTTCTTTATCCAGTTCTAACTGAACCCAGCTCTCACCATTTGCCGCCCAGCGCGTTTTTACGTCGCCATCGGCAATGTTGGCCGGTTTGTGGCCCTTGTCTGAATCATAAGCGGAGGCTGTCACCGCCGTTATTTGTACCGCGTAAGCGGAAAGAGAGAATAAGCCGCACAGAAGCGTCGTAGCCAGAGTGTATTTTTTCATATTATTCCTCGTTGATAACGGATAAACCATGCATGCCTGTAAACCAGAAACATGAAATGGAATGTCATTATGATAAAAAAGAAACAATGTTTTATTTGTAGCGATCACGTTGCGAGGATTTTTCTGGCAGGAAAAAAGGCAGAGCGGGACGGGGCGCACATTATGGCACCCGCCTTGCCGCGAGGAGTATAGATAAAGAGATTAGCCGAGCGGCAGCGCCATGAGAATCGCGTCTTCTCTACCTTGTGCCGTAGGGTAATAATCACGGCGCACGGAGACTTCGTTGAACCCCAGACTTTCATAAAGCGCGATGGCGCGTGCGTTTGACTCACGGACCTCCAGCCATAGAGTCAGAATACCGCGTCGCTCCATTTCGTCGATCAGGTGTTCCAACAGTTGGCGGCCCAACCCCTGACGTTGGTGATCGGGGTGTACGGCGATATTGAACAATGTCGCTTCATCCAGCACGACCTGGGTAATGGCGTAAGCGGCAAGCTGACCGTCATGGTTCAGTTTGATGTTGAAATAACGTTCTCCCTGATTGCTGACAAACGTTTTTTCCGTCCACGGGAAGGCATGGCTGGCCTGTTCAATTTTAAAGGCTTGCGCCAGATCAGCTGGCGTCAGAGAAGATATCGTGTTCATGTTCACAGATCTGTTGCCACAGCGCCCGTTTGGCGTCGGCATTTTGATAAAGTTCGGAAAGCAGAGGGCTGGAAAGCTGAACGCCCTGTAGCGCAATCGGCTCTTCAATACCCAACCGCCAGCTATGGCAGCGTACGTCGGCGGGCAGCATCTCGATCTGCTGCGGCGTCAGGCGATAGGCTTGTGAAGGAGTCAGCGCCAGACTGTGCAGGACATCGGCCAACAGCGGTTCATCATCGGCCAGCGGCTCGGCGGAGACGATCACCAGACGCACCTGTGCGGGCAGACTGACGGCGATTTCGCCTTGCAGCACCGTCGGGCGACGCAGCGTCCACTGCGTAATTCCCAGTTGCTGTAGCAGCCTGTCACGTCTTGATTCCATGCGTTATCCTGTCTGGCGGGCGAGAAAATGCGTCGTGCCTATGCTAACAAACCCCGTCAGGCTGCGCCAATGTCGGCGCGGTTATTTCCTCTGCGCGCTGCAACTTCGGGAACGAAGCGTATATAATCCCCCGCTCAATGATTAAGGAGCCGTAGCCTGATGTCCGCATTAACCCCCGCCAGTGAAGTTATACTGCGCCATAGCGATGAATTTCTCTCACGCCGCGTTCTGTTTGCCGGTGATTTGCAGGATACCCTGCCTGCGCAATTTGAGGCGGCGTCAGTGCGTGTCCATTGCAACCAATATCACCACTGGCAGCAGATGACAAAGCCGCTTGGCGAGAATGCGCAATTCGGTCTGGTGGCGGATGCGGCGCTGGTGGCGGATAGCGACACGCTGATTTATTACTGGCCGAAAAGCAAACAGGAAGCGGAATTCCAGCTGCGTAATCTGTTGTCCCTGCTGCCGGTCGGCGCGGAAATCTTCGTGGTTGGGGAAAACCGCAGCGGCGTGCGCAGCGCCGAAACCGTGCTGTCTGACTTCGTTGAGCTGGTGAAAATCGACAGTGCGCGTCGCTGTGGGCTTTACCACGGTCGAATTGATAAGCAGTCCAGCTTCACGCTGGATGACTGGTGGGATGAGTATGTGACGGATGGCGTGATCGTCAAAACGCTTCCGGGCGTCTTCAGCCGTGATGATCTGGATCCGGGCAGTCGACTGCTGCTGTCTACGTTTGAGCCGCACATGAAAGGCAAAGTGCTGGATATCGCCTGCGGTGCGGGCGTGCTGGCATCGGTACTGGCGAAACAGTCGCCGAAAATCCGTCTGACGCTGAGCGATGTCAGCGCGGCGGCGGTGGAGTCCAGCAAAGCTACGCTGGCGGCGAATGCGTTGGAAGGCGAGGTGATTGCGAGCAACGTCTATTCCGACATTAATGGCCGCTTCGATATGATCGTCTCCAATCCGCCATTCCACGACGGCTTACAGACCAGTCTGCAAGCCGCGGAAATGCTGATTCGTGGCGCGGTGACCCATCTGCCGATTGGCGGGCAGTTGCGCATCGTCGCTAACGCCTTCCTGCCGTATCCCGCGCTGTTAGATGCCGCATTTGGCAGTCATGAAGTGCTGGCGCAGACCGGGCGCTTCAAAGTGTATCAGGCCACCGTGGGTCGTCCGCCGCGCACAGGTAAAGGCCGTCGGTAATCCCAATTACTGATTAAGGGCTGCCATACTCTCCTTGCCGTAGCGTTCACCTGCTGCGGCATCGGGCGGGAAGATAGCATCAATGGCGGCCAGTTCCTCTTGCGTCAGTGTGACCTCCAGCGCCGCGACGTTCTCTTCCAGATAGCGGCGGCGTTTGGTGCCCGGAATCGGCACGATATGCTCGCCCTGTGCCAGTACCCACGCCAGTGCTAACTGTGATGGCGTCACCTGCTTTTCCTGCGCCAGTTGGTTAATTTTCTCGACCAGCAGCAGATTCTTGCCGAAATTTTCCCCCGAGAAACGTGGATTGGTACGACGGAAATCGTCGGCGGCCAGATCGTCCGGACTGCGAATCGCACCGGTCAGGAAGCCGCGCCCCAGCGGGCTGTAAGGCACAAATCCGATCCCCAGACGTTCACAGGTGGGCAGAATGTCGGCTTCCATATCGCGCGTCCACAGTGAATATTCGCTCTGTAACGCCGTAATGGGGTGTACGCGGTGTGCGCGTTCCAGCGTGGTGACAGAAGCTTCACTCAGGCCGATATAGCGAATCTTGCCTTCCTGAACCAGCTCGGCCAGTGTGCCGACCGTCTCTTCAATGGGAACCGTCGGGTCGATACGGTGCTGATAGTAAAGATCGATAACGTCCGTACCAAGGCGCGTCAGGCTGCCTTCTACCGAACGGCGGATGTAGTCCGGTTTACCGCAGATACCGCGTGCGTTGGGGTTCGCCGGGTCGCGGATGATGCCGAATTTAGTCGCCAGAAAGACCTGTTCGCGCTTGCCTTTTATCGCTTTTCCGAGAAGCTGCTCATTAGTATGGGGGCCATACATATCGGCGGTATCCAGCAGTGTGACGCCCAACTCCAGTGCGCGATGCAACGTGGCGATGGATTCTTTTTCATCCTGCGCAGTGGAGTAGAAATCACTCATCCCCATGCAGCCTAGCCCAATCGCTGACACCAGTGGACCGTTCGCACCTAATTTGCGCTGTTGCATTGTCATCTTCCTCATCTCGTTGGCAGTGAAAGCAGTCTGGTTGTTTATCCAATAAAGATAAATACCGCTTTTTATGCAACACTATTCAAAAATAGCTAACAATGGTGGCGGCGATGGATCATATTCAGTCGATGCGGGTTTTTGTGCGTATTGTCGAACTGGGCAGCTTCAGTCGTGCAGCGGAACGGCTGGCGCTACCGCGTGCGACGGTGAGCAATACCATCAAGCAGCTTGAAGGGCGGTTAGGAGTACGTTTGCTGCAACGTACGACCCGCCAGGTGCAGATCACCGATGAAGGGCGCGTTTATTATGAGCGCTGTCTGCAACTGCTCGCGGAAATTGAAGAGATCGACACGCTGTTCACGCAGCAAAAGCAGCAGCCGGTTGGGAAAGTGCGGGTGGATATGCCGCATTCGCTGGCGCGAGACATTGTTGTTCCGGCGCTTGGGGACTTTTATGCGCGTTATCCGCAGGTGACGTTGATGCTAAGCGCCAACGATGCGGCGATTAATGTGCTGCGTGAGGGCGTCGACTGTGTGCTGAGAGCTTGGCAGACGGACGACGAGACGCTGGCGACCCGCCATTTGCCGTCAATGCCGCAGATTACCTGTGCGTCGGCCGATTATCTGGCGCGATACGGCGTGCCACGTTCGCTTGATGACCTGTCTGGGCATCATATGGTCGGCTATTTCTCTCTGCGTACTGAATATCTTTATCCGCTGGAATTCATGTCGGGCGATGAGTGTATTACGCGTATGTTGCCCAGTATTTTACAGGTGAACGGCGCTGATGCCTATATCGCCAGCGCATGTGCGGGGCTGGGGATTATTCAGGCGCCGCGTCGCGGCCTGCGCCCGTTTCTGGAAAGCGGCGAACTGGTGGAGATCCTGCCGGAAATACCGCCGCCCGCGATGCCGCTTTACGTGATGTATGCGCCCGGTCGTTTTCTCGCGCCGCGGATTCGGGTGTTTATAGAATGGCTCGATGAACTCTTTACGCACAGCGCTGCCGCGAGATGATGATTTTTGCAGCAAACCCCGCATCCCAGAGGAAATAATCATTGACGTGAACGCGAAAACCTCTAGAATTCGCCCCCGTAGTGATATTGCGTAAAGCAGTGTTGCGAAGGTGGCGGAATTGGTAGACGCGCTAGCTTCAGGTGTTAGTGTTCTTACGGACGTGAGGGTTCAAGTCCCTCTCTTCGCACCAACATCACTATGACGGTTCTTGTTTGTCGAACCGAAGCAGTAAATCAGTATTGCATGAGCAGCATGACAGAATTGCGAAGGTGGCGGAATTGGTAGACGCGCTAGCTTCAGGTGTTAGTGTTCTTACGGACGTGAGGGTTCAAGTCCCTCTCTTCGCACCATGTCGTGATAGATTTAGCGCATAAAGCTGATTTTCCGCATAAAGCAGTCTTACTGCATAAGACAAACAACGTTCTCAGTGCGAAGGTGGCGGAATTGGTAGACGCGCTAGCTTCAGGTGTTAGTGTCCTTACGGACGTGAGGGTTCAAGTCCCTCTCTTCGCACCACAGATTTATTCTGTATCTTCCTGATTTTCTTTCCTATTTATTCTCTTTTATCCCTTCTGTATCTATAACGCTTTTCCGCGTTCACTGACCTTTCTGAATGTGTGCACCGCTCCGTGTTGATTTACAGCGTCGTCAGGTTAAACATGACGGATAGCGCCGCCAACCCGCCAGCGAGCGCAACGCAGGACGGCAGCAGTAAATAGTGGCGTAAGCGTTGGTGGAACAGCATCACCAGCGTCGCCAGCAGGGCGATGGCGATAATCACTTTCAGGTGCGTCAGGTTCAGATCGAGCAGCGCTAGTAGCGGCATAATGGCACAAGGCAGCAGCACGCCCCAGGCGCTGGACAGATGCTTCCCCATACACCAGCTCACACTCCATAGCCCGCAGGCTGTGATCATTGCTGTCAGCATTTTTCCACCCGTCAAAAATGATAATGATAACTAATATCATATAAGAATTTATATCAATTACTAGCTTTTTGACGAGCAGATTGCCGGAATTTTCTTTACCGTGGCGTTAATCGGGATGCTGGCTGCTCAGATGCTGGCGTATCAGGTGGATGAGATTCACGATAACGGCCGATCGTTCATGTTTACGCCATATAGCCGCAATTTGCGTATGGATTTCGGGCATGCCGATATCGTGATAGGTCACATTATCGGCCTTAATGCAGGCGAGTGATTCCGGTATTAGGGTAATGCCGAAGCCGGCGGCGACCATCCCGATCGTTGCCGTCAACTGCGGGGCAAATGGGCTGGGTTTGGGGCCATAACCCGACAGATAGCAGGTGCGGATAATCATATCGTGCAACCCCGGACACACCTCGCGTGGGAAAATAATCAGCGGTTCCTGACGCAGTTCGCTGAGCGAGACTTGCGCTTTATGGCTCAGTGCATGCCCCGCAGGTAGCACCAATTTCATCGGCTCTTCGGCCAAAATTTCCCCGTTAATATCATCACTGAGTTCGCAGGGTAAGCGCAGAAATGCGATATCGATATTGCGTTCTTGCAGCGCAGTAATCAGCGTTGCCGGGTTTTCTTCTTTTGGCTGCGGTTGGACGTATGGATGCTGCTGACAGTAGCGATGGAGTAGGGAAAGCACCGTGGGGTGGTACATGGCCGAGGGTGAAAAACCCACGTTCAGGCTACCTTTCTCGCCTCGCGCGATACTCCTTGTCCGTGCGATCGCCGAATCGGTGAGTTGCAGAATACGGCAGGCGTCTTCATACAGCGCCTGTCCCGCCTCCGTCATTTCTACACCGCGCGTCAGTCGCTTGAACAGCGGCGTGCCGATCTCCTGCTCGAATTTCTTGATCTGCTGGCTAAGAGGGGGCTGTGATATCCCCAGGTTTTCTGCCGCACGCGTGAAATGTCGAGCTTGTGCAACGGCGACAAAATAGCGCAGGTAGCGTAGTTCCATTTACGTAACTCCATATCTTTCCGATCTTGAAATGCCCTTAATTGCATATTGGAATTTTGTTCTCTCTCGCGTCAATCTTTATCTAAATATTAGCAGTGTTTAAGTAAATGGTGCGGTGGGAAGACAGTATGAAAACGAATGTCAGTGAACAATCCTGCGAGGAAGCCTTTGCCAGCTATGCCTATGATTTCCATCGGCAGCGTGCAGACAGCGTTATTTATCAGACCTCATTAATGAGCGGACTAATAAATGGCGTATACGAAGGTAACCGAACGATGGCTGAATTACTGGAACACGGTGATTTTGGATTAGGAACATTTAATAGTTTGGATGGGGAATTGGTTGCGTTAAATAGCCAGATTTTCCAGCTGTTATCCGATGGCAGCGCACGCGCGGCGAAGCCAGAGCAGAAAACGCCATTCGCTGTCATGACATTCTTTCGCCCGACGGAAACGATCCGTTTTGATCGCTGGACCTCGCGTGAAGACGTACATCGCCAGATCGACGAGATTGTGGGCACGGATAATTTATTCTGCGCGTTGCGGATTGACGGGAATTTTCGCTGTGTTGAAACCCGTACCGTCCCCCGGCAGTGCCGGCCTTATAAACCCATGCAGGAAGCGGTTGAAGGACAGCCGACATTTCATTTTGAGCACCGTAACGGCAGCGTTATTGGTTTTCGTAGTCCAGCTTACACTCAGGGAATTAATGTCGCGGGTTACCACGAACATTTCATTACTGACGATCGCCAGGGCGGCGGCCATATTCTGAATTATGACGTCGAACACGGCACGCTAACGTTTGGTGTGGTTGCCAAACTGATCATCGATCTGCCTCAGGATCGGGAATTTCTCAATGCCGATCTGTCCTCAGAAAACCTCAATAGCGTAATCAAGTCAGTAGAGAGCTAGTCATTTCATCGGAGTTATGTCATGGAAAAGTCCACCGAGCAGCAAAGCTGGAGTTGCGGAGCCGAGCTGATTGTAAAACACCTGGAAGCGCAGGGCGTAAAGCATATTTTTGGTATTCCCGGCGCTAAAATCGATCGCGTGTTTGATGAGCTGGAAGACTCGACGATTCAAACGATCCCGGTACGGCATGAGGCGAACGGCGCGTTTATGGCGGCGGCGATAGGTCGCCTCACGGGGAAAGCGGGGGTGACGCTGGTGACATCTGGCCCCGGCTGCTCCAATCTGGTCACTGGGCTGGCCACGGCAACCGCAGAAGGCGATGCGGTTGTGGCATTAGGCGGGGCGGTTAAGCGTGCGGATAAGCTTAAACTGACGCACCAGAGTCTGGACACCGTCAGCCTGTTTCAGCCAGTCAGTAAATTTAGCGCGGAAGTCACCGCATCCAGTGCCATCTCGGAAGTGCTGGCGAATGCGTTTCGGGCAGCGGAAAGCGGCCGTCCGGGGGGCGCGTTTGTCAGCCTGCCACAGGATATCATCAATGAACCGGTGAGTAGCCCGGTGCTGGCTTGTCCGAATTTACCGCTGTTAAACGGTGCGCCACATAGTGACGTTGCCGAGGCGGCTAAACGACTGCGGGAGGCTAAAAATCCGGTGTTACTGCTTGGATTAATGGCGAGCCAGCAGGAGAATGCAGAGGCGCTGCGTCGTTTTTTACACCGCAGCCAACTGCCGGTTACCAGCACGTACCAGGCCGCTGGCGTGATCGACCAGCAGCAGTTTGGTCACTTTGCCGGACGTGTTGGGCTGTTCAATAATCAGGCTGGGGATAAACTGCTGCAACAGGCGGACGTGATCGTTACCGTGGGCTACAGCCCGGTTGAGTACGATCCGGTGTTATGGAATAGCGGCAAAGCAACGCTGATCCATATTGATGTGCTGCGGGCTGAGATCGACAGCGCCTACCATCCTGATATCGAGCTGCTCGGGAATATCGCGATGACGGTGGATGCGTTGAATGCATGTATGAGCGAGCCAGTTATCTTATCGGCGAGCACGCAGGCCGTATTGCAGGATCGTCAGCGTCAGCGTCACGATCTCAGTACGCGCGCCATCAACATGGCAGGATTTGCAATTCACCCGCTGCGTCTGGTGCGGGCGATGCAGGATATCGTGAATGAAGATGTCACGCTGTGTGTGGACATGGGAAGTTTTCATATCTGGCTGGCGCGTTATCTGTATAGCTTCCGGGCGCGGCAGATTCTGATGACCAACGGCCAGCAGACCATGGGCGTGGCACTACCCTGGGCGATAGCCGCATCATTGATACAGCCCGGCAAAAAAGTGGTGTCCGTTTCCGGCGACGGCGGGTTTATGCAGTCCAGCATGGAGCTGGAAACAGCGGTGCGCCTGAAAAGCAATCTCCTGCATATTATCTGGGTGGATAACGGCTATAACATGGTGGAAATCCAGCAAATCCATAAATACCATCGCCCGGCGGGCGTGACATTTGGCCCGATTGATTTCAAGGCGTATGCGGAAGCGTTTGGCGCGAAAGGGTTTGCAGTTGAATCTGCGGATGAACTGGTTAGCAAACTCCGTCAGGCGATGGATGTTGACGGCCCCGCGGTGATTGCGATCCCGGTTGATTATTCCGATAACCACTGGCTGATGGGGAATCTGAATATTAGCGTTCTGATCTGATATTTTAATGGGTTACCCGCCCGTAGGGTATCGGGCGGGGCAGCATCGTTTCTCCCTCAATAATACGGTGTGTCGCTGGATAGTTTTCTTTAGAATCGTCTGCATGGTCACACGGTAACAGGAAGGGACACACCATGCTGAAATCTGTACGGCGACTCATCAGACGCGGTCTTATCGTCATCGGTGTTATTGCAATGACGCTGTTGGCTATTCGTATTTATGACACGCAAAGTGGGCCGCCGCTGTCGCCGTGGCACACCTACGTGCCGGATGAGCTGTCAACGGATGAGCTGGATAAGGGCGACTGGGCGGCGTATTTAAAGCAGGAAGCACTTATCTTTCAGCAAGTGAATCAGCATGTCACTCAGGAACTGGATGAGGATGAACAGCGTCCGGTTAACCGCTATTTTTCGGGTAGCCCGGTTTACCCTGGGAAATTCCAGCATGACTGGAACCGATCCTATGAACTGTCGCCGGAAGGGGAACTGAAAGGCGCGGTGGTGATGCTGCACGGTCTGACCGATTCACCCTATAGTTTGCGGCATATCGCGGAACGCTATCGTCAGCGTGGTTTTTTCGTTGTTGGCATTCGTTTGCCTGCGCACGGGACGGTGCCGGGGGCGCTGACCGATGTGCAATGGGAAGATTGGCTGGCAGCCACGCGTCTGGCAGTGCGTGAGGCGACGTCGCACCTGACGTTACAACAAGGCCAAAGGTTGCCGCTGCATATCGTTGGTTTTTCCAACGGCGGGGCGCTGGCGTTGAAGTACACGCTGGATACGTTGGATAATCCTGCGCTAGCGCGTCCCGATCAGCTTATCCTTATTTCCCCGATGATCGGTATTACCAGCTATGCGCGTTTTGCGGGGCTGGCTGGGCTACCCGCTATCTTTCCGGCCTTTGCCAAGTCTGCCTGGTTGGGCATCTTGCCGGAATTTAATCCCTTCAAGTACAACTCATTTCCGGTAAATGGTGCGCGCCAATCGTGGTTGTTAACCCATGAGCTTCAGAGTCAGTTAAGCCGTAAAGCGCAAGCGAATGCGTTGGTTGATTTACCGCCAGTGCTGACGTTCCAATCGGTGATGGATTTCACCGTAAGCACGCGTGCGGTCATTACGGCGTTTTATAACCTGCTGCCAGCTAACGGGAGCCAGTTGGTTCTCTTTGATGTCAATCGTACCGTCAATTTTGGCCCGCTTCTGCGTGAATCGACGAATGGTGCCGTAAACCAGCTATTACCTGCCACTCCACGTCATTATGATACGACGGTGATTTCTAACGCTGCGCCGAACAGTTCTCATGCCGTGGCGTTCGATGTTGCTGCAGGGGCGGTGCAGGAACAGACTCGCGAACTGGGGATGGACTATCCATCGGATGTGTATTCGCTATCGCACGTATCACTGCCGTTCCCAGATTCGGATTCGCTGTATGGCCGTTTCTCACAGAACCCTACCGAATTTGGTCTGCCGCTGGGGAAAATTACCCCAAGAGGAGAACGTTCCGCTCTGGTTGTCGATCTGGATACGCTGCTGCGGCTGTCCTCTAACCCGTTTTATCCCTACTTGATTCAGCGTATTGAAGAGAAGATCCCGCAATAGTGAATAGCCACCCGCGGTGCGTTGCGGGTGGTGCCAAGCGTGCGTCAATAAATAGACCGATACAGCGCGTTAATCTCGTCGATATTCGTATCGCGCGGATTGCCGCCGGTGCAGACATCGTCAAAGGCGGCCTGTGCCAGTGCCGGAATATCTTCTTCTCTCACGCCGACATCGCGCAGTCTCGGCGGAATATCCACATCGTGAGAAAGTTGGCGAACAGCGTTAATGGCGGCTTCTCGCGCTTGGGCAATCGGCATTGCTGCCGCGTTTTTTACTCCCATCGCAATGGCGATGTCCCGGAATTTTTCACCGGTATAATCCGCGTTGTAGGCCATGATATGCGGCAGCAGGATGGCATTCGCTACGCCGTGTGGGGTGTTGTAAAACGCGCCGAGTGGATGCGCCATGCCGTGTACCAGACCAAGCCCAACGTTTGAAAATCCCATACCGGCGATATATTGCCCCAGCGCCATCTCTTCCACGCCTTTTGGTTTCCCTGCGACGGAATCACGCAGCGAGCGGCTGATAATTTCAATGGCCTTCAGGTGCAGCGTATCGGTTAGCTCCCAGGCGGCTTTGGTCGTAAAGCCTTCAATGGCGTGCGTCAGGGCGTCGATCCCCGTGGCAGCTTTCAGTGAGGCTGGCATGCTTGCCATCATGTCGGGATCGACGATAGCGACAATCGGAATATCATGCGGATCGACGCACACGAATTTGCGGCGTTTTTCTTCATCCGTGATGACGTAGTTGATGGTGACTTCTGCGGCAGTACCTGAGGTGGTCGGGATCGCGATAATCGGGACTGCGGGGCGTCGGGTAGCCGCAACGCCTTCGAGGCTGCGGACATCGGCAAATTCAGGGTTATTGATAATAATCCCGATAGCCTTACAGGTATCCTGCGGTGAGCCGCCGCCAATCGCAATCAGGTAATCAGCCTGTGATGCTTTGAATCGTTCAATGCCTTTTTCCACCACGCTGATGGTTGGATTGGGAATCACCTCATCGTAAATATCGTAGGGTAACCCTGCCGCATCCAGCTTCTCAGTGACCTTGGCCGCGACGCCAAATTTAACCAAATCCTTGTCCGTCACCAGCAGTGCTTTCCTGAATCCTCGTCGTTTTACTTCATCGACGATATGGGCGATAGCGCCTGCACCAAAGTAGGATGTTTCGTTAAGAATCATTCTGTTAGCCATCATTTATCTCCTAATCACGTTTAACTTTGATAAAGCGAAAAATACATGCCGCACAATTCCATGTAATCAGTATGGATAAGGTTGACTGCCAGCACCTTCCACCTGCTGCCATGCCACGTTGTGTGTTGGCACTGAGGTAAAGACGCCTGAGAAGCGCCTCACAGAATCGTGATGATGGCGGTATAAGGAAGAGAGTAAGGCTGGGATCCGTTGTGGGTTTTTGATTGAAAAAATCTAATTTAGCGCTGTTTTTATCATTAGATTATCTAATTCGAATGGTGTTCTTGTGTGGTCGGTATTGCCTGAGTTATCCAGCTTTAATGCCATTAATTTGTGAATGTGGCTGGTTTAAATAAATTATATGCTTAGTTTTGTCTTTTATTAAGAATGTTACGCTGCTTTGTTTTTTGTGGACGATTCGACTTTCTTCGCCTTTTATATAATTTATCTTATGTCTGAGAGTGTGGTTTAACCTGCGCTTCGGTGGTAAGTTCAGTCAGAAGATATCGTTTGCGCAGTGTGTTTTATCGCCTGAACGCCATGCGCTGAAGAGGGATGAAGAATGGCAAAGCAGACCCCGTTGTATCAACAACATCTGGCCGATGGCGCCAAAATGGTGGATTTTCACGGCTGGATGATGCCGCTGCATTACGGTTCTCAACTGGATGAGCATCATATTGTGCGCCGGGAAGCCGGTATTTTTGATGTTTCCCACATGACTATCGTCGATTTGCATGGTGCGAGAACGCGTGAATTCCTGCGTTATCTGCTGGCGAATGATGTCGCCAAACTCACACAGCCGGGCAAAGCGCTTTATACCGGCATGCTGAATGCTTCCGGTGGCGTCATCGACGATCTGATCGTTTATTTTCTTACGGAAGACTATTTCCGGTTGGTCGTGAACTCTGCGACCCGCGAAAAAGATCTCGCCTGGATTGAACAGCACGCTGCACCTTTTGGTATTGAAATCCGTGAGCGTGAGGATCTGGCTCTGGTCGCGGTACAAGGTCCGCAGGCGCAGGAAAAAGTGCAAGCAATCCTGAAGGCAAAAGGTCTGAGTGATGCCGACGTGGCTGCCGTTGCCAGCATGAAGCCGTTTTTTGGCAAGCAGGCGGGGGATTTCTTCGTAGCCACGACGGGTTATACGGGCGAAGCGGGTTATGAAATCGCGCTGCCGAATGAGCAAGTGGTCGATTTCTGGCAGCAACTGCTGGCCGCGGGCGTGAAGCCATGCGGACTGGGCGCACGCGATACGCTGCGTCTGGAAGCGGGAATGAACCTGTACGGTCAGGATATGGATGAGGGCATTTCGCCGCTGGCGGCCAACATGGGCTGGACGATCGCCTGGCAGCCGGAGGATCGCCAGTTTATCGGGCGTGAAGCCTTAACGCATCAGCGTGAGAAAGGAACCGATCAACTGGTTGGTTTGGTGCTGACGGAAAAAGGCGTATTGCGCAATGATTTACCTGTGCGCTTTACTGATAGTGATGGCGTGATGCGCGAAGGTGTCATCACCAGCGGCTCGTTCTCGCCAACGCTTGGCGTGAGCATTGCGCTAGCGCGTGTTCCGTTGGGAATTGGTGAACAGGCGATTGTGCAGATTCGTAACCGCGAACTGCCCGTCCACGTCACCAAGCCCGGCTTTGTCCGCGCTGGAAGAGCCATCGTTCAGTATTGAATAACTTCTTATGTCATACCCTAAATAATTCAGGTTGCATGAAGGCGGCGACACAGTGAATCCCCAGGAGCTTACACAAGTAAGTGACTGGGGTGAGCGAGGAAAGCCAACGCACATGCAGCTTGAAGTATGACGGGTAGCGCACGGGATTAACGACTTTAGGAAAGGGGATGCAATGAGCAATGTACCAGCAGAATTAAAATACACCACGTCGCACGAATGGGTACTGCACGAGGGCGGCGGTATCTACAGCGTGGGCATTACCGAACACGCGCAGGAGCTTCTGGGTGACATGGTCTTTATCGATTTACCGGAAGTGGGCACGGTAGTCGCCGCAGGCGATGACTGCGCGGTGGCGGAGTCGGTAAAAGCGGCGTCGGATATTTATGCGCCCATCAGCGGTGAGATCGTGGAAGTGAACGACGATCTGGAAAGCTCCCCTGAACTGGTCAACAGCGCGCCTTATGCGGATGGCTGGCTGTTCCGCATCAGAATTTCTGATGAGTCTGATTTGGACGAACTGCTTGATGCCGAAGGCTATCAGGCATCGTTAGAAGAAGACGAGTAGTTATCACGCCCCCGGTTTTGTTGAACCGGGGGCGTTTTGTTTTATGCGCCGCGTCGTCTTTCAACGCGGTAGCTATCACGATTGATGCAAGCACGATTAATGCAGGAAATTACTGTAATGACCCAGACACTCAGTCAACTCGAACATGACGGCGCGTTTATCGAGCGCCATATCGGTCCTTCCGTCAGCCAACAGCAGCACATGTTGTCGGTGGTGGGGGCGACATCGCTGGATGCGTTGATTCGTCAGATTGTCCCGCAGGATATTCAATTGCCCAGCCCGCCAGCGGTGGGAGAGGCGGCGACGGAACATGAGGCGTTAGCTGAGCTGAAGGCCATTGCAGGACGCAATCAACGTTATAAAAGCTACATCGGTATGGGTTACAACGCGGTGCTGATGCCGCCGGTGATTTTACGCAACGTGCTGGAAAACCCTGGCTGGTATACCGCTTATACGCCGTATCAGCCGGAAGTCTCTCAGGGACGTCTTGAAGCGCTGCTGAATTTCCAGCAGGTCACACAGGATTTAACCGGTCTGGATTTGGCTTCCGCTTCGCTACTGGATGAAGCAACCGCGGCGGCGGAAGCGATGGCGATGGCAAAACGCATCAGCAAACTCAAACAGGCTGAGCGTTTCTTCGTCGCCGACGACGTGCATCCGCAAACGCTGGATGTAGTGCGTACGCGTGCGGAAACCTTCGGTTTTGAGATTGTCGTCGGTAAGGCGGAAGATGCGCTGAAAGACGATGCGGTATTTGGCGTACTGCTGCAACAGGTTGGGACGACGGGCGAACTGCACGATTACAGCGACCTGATGGCCGCACTGAAAGCGCGTAAGGTCGTCAGCTGCGTGGCGTCGGACATCATGGCGCTGGTGCTGCTGACCGCACCGGGCAAACAGGGCGCGGATATCGTCTTCGGTTCCGCACAGCGCTTTGGCGTGCCAATGGGCTACGGCGGACCGCACGCGGCGTTTTTTGCCTGCCGTGATGAGCATAAACGTGCTATGCCGGGACGTATCATCGGCGTGTCGCGCGATGCAGCAGGCAACACTGCGCTGCGTATGGCGATGCAAACGCGTGAGCAGCACATTCGCCGTGAGAAGGCGAACTCCAATATTTGTACCTCGCAGGTGTTGCTGGCCAACATTGCCGGGATGTATGCGGTATTCCACGGGCCGGAAGGGCTCAAACGTATCGCAGGACGCATCCACCGTCTGACCGATATTCTGGCGGCAGGGTTAACGCAGGGTGGACTGCTGCTACGCCATCGCAGCTGGTTCGACACGCTGACCATTGAAGTCGCAGATAAAGACGCGGTACTGAGTCGGGCATTAAGCTTTGGCATCAACCTGCGCAGCGATTTGGCAAGTGCCGTGGGCATCACGCTGGATGAAGCGACCACCCGTGAAGACGTGCTGGCGCTGTTTGCGGTGCTGTTAGGTGACGATCACGGGTTGGATATCGAGGCGCTTGATGCGGCCATTAGCCAGCAAGCCGCGACGATCCCTGCCGGGCTCCTGCGTCAGGATGCGATCCTGTCGCATCCGGTTTTCAACCGCTATCACAGCGAAACCGAGATGATGCGTTACCTGCACCGTCTGGCACGTAAGGATCTGGCACTGAATCAGGCGATGATCCCACTCGGTTCTTGCACCATGAAGCTCAATGCGGCGGCGGAAATGCTGCCGATTACCTGGCCGGAATTTGCTGAGCTGCATCCGTTCTGCCCGCCGGAACAGGCGCTGGGCTACCGTCAAATGATTGAGCAACTATCGGGCTGGTTGGTTCAACTGACTGGCTATGACGCGATTTGCATGCAGCCCAATTCGGGGGCGCAGGGCGAGTACGCGGGGCTACTGGCGATCCGTCGCTATCATGAAAGCCGCAATGAAGGCGGCCGTCATCTCTGTCTGATCCCGAGTTCCGCCCACGGTACGAACCCGGCATCGGCGCAGATGGCGGGTATGGACGTGGTGGTGGTGGCCTGTGACAAGCAGGGTAATATCGATCTGCACGATCTGCGTGAGAAAGCGCAGGCGGCGGGCGAACAGCTTTCCTGCATTATGGTCACCTATCCGTCCACCCACGGCGTCTATGAAGAGACGATCCGGGAAGTGTGCCAGATCGTGCATCAATACGGCGGCCAGGTGTATCTGGACGGCGCGAACATGAACGCGCAGGTTGGTATCACGACGCCGGGCTACATTGGTGCAGATGTATCGCACCTGAACCTGCATAAAACCTTCTGTATTCCGCACGGTGGCGGCGGACCGGGTATGGGGCCGATTGGCGTGAAAGCGCATCTGACACCGTTTGTGCCGGGGCATCAGGTGGTAAAAATCGATGGTGTGTTAACGGAGCAGGGTGCAGTCTCTGCGGCACCGTTCGGCAGTGCCTCCATTCTGCCGATTAGCTGGATGTACATCCGCATGATGGGCGCAGAAGGGTTGAAGCAGGCTAGCCAGATGGCGATCCTGAACGCCAACTACATCGCGACGCGCTTGCAGCAGGCTTATCCGGTGCTTTACACCGGCCGTGATGGTCGTGTGGCGCACGAGTGCATTCTGGATATTCGCCCGCTCAAAGAGAGTACCGGCATTAGCGAGATGGATATCGCCAAGCGCCTGATCGACTACGGTTTCCACGCGCCGACCATGTCGTTCCCGGTCGCGGGTACGCTGATGGTCGAGCCAACGGAATCGGAGAGTCAGGTCGAGATCGATCGCTTTGTTGACGCGATGCTGGCGATCCGTGCCGAAATCAACCGCGTTGCGCAGGGTGAATGGCCGTTGGACGACAACCCACTGGTGAACGCACCGCATACGCAGGCGGAGCTGGTGGCGGACTGGGCACACCCCTATAGCCGCGAACTGGCGGTATTCCCGGCTGGCAGCGAACACAAATACTGGCCGAGCGTGAAGCGTCTGGACGATGTTTACGGCGACCGTAACCTGTTCTGTTCGTGTGTGCCGATGAGCGACTATGCGTAATTAACTGCGATCGTTGAGATTGTTACTGCCAGTGATAGGCGGACACTGAGTTATCGCATTAACGATAGTTTTCAGATACCGCCTTGTATCACTTAATCAGTTAGGCATACGCAGGGGATAGGGATAGCCCAAAATGGAGAAAAGATGAAAGTCAGACTTGCAGAACCTGATGAAGCAGAAGAATGTTGGGAGATCAGGAATCAGGCTATTCGCCATGGATGCAAGAGCAGCTATGAAGCGGCAGTCATTGCTGCATGGACGCCAGAATCTATGCCGGAGGGATACAGGCGCGCTATTGCTACTAACCCTTTTTTTGTTGTTGTGGATTTAGATAACAGGCCGGTTGCTACGGGCTTTCTTGATATTTCTTGTCGCAGTGTTGAGGCTATTTTTACCTTGCCTGAATATGTTGGGAGAGGGTTGGGTGGAATGATTCTTGACGCTATAAAGCATGAAGCACGCGAACGTGGTTATGAGCAATTAACATTATCCTCAACCCCTAATGCTCACTCTTTCTATCAAAAGCATGGTTTCTTGTTTCAGCAGGAAAGCTTATATAAATCCACTCTTACTGGGAGTGAGATGCGCTGTATAGATATGGTTTTCAAATTATAGCATTGGCTGCTTTGCAGCTCGTAGGGTGCTAGCGCATTGTGTGCTCATATTTAACCCCTCAACTTAGTCAGCGAATTATTTACTTTCGAAAACAAACTGTCATTAAACTGACGCCCCAGTGACACGCTAGCGTTCTAGGGTAAGGCCTCTGTGTTTCACACTGAGCGGCCTTTGAGTTATGCGTGCAAAATTTTTTCCCTATCTTGTGCTGTTGCCGACGCTGGTTTTTTTGCTTGCCTTTACCTATTTTCCCCTGCTGCGTTCGGTCATCGACAGCCTGTATGACACCCGGCTGAATGCCGATGCGCCGCTGTTCGTCGGGATGGATAATTTTGTGCGTTTGGTGCAGGACGCGGTGTTCTGGCAGGCCTTGCTGAACAACGTGCTTTATATCCTGATGACGGTGGTACCCGGCGTGCTGCTGGCGCTGTTGCTGGCGGTACTGCTGTGGGAAAACACGCGTGTTAACCGCTGGCTGCGTACCGCTTTCTTCTTTCCGATGATTATTCCGCTGGTGAGTGCCGCGACGCTGTGGCTGTTCATCTTTATGCCGGGATTGGGGCTGCTGGATTACTATCTGGCGAAAGTGTTCGGCCCGATGAATAACAACTACCTCGGCATGAGCGACAGCGCGTTGGTGGCGGTAAGCGTCATCGGTATCTGGAAATTCGCCGGTTACTACATGCTGTTTTTTCTCGCCGGTCTGCAAGCCGTTTCGGCTTCCGCACGCGAGGCGGCGCTGATGGAAGGCGCATCACGACGTCAGGTGTTTTTCTACGTCACGCTGCCGCTATTGCGGCCAACCATCGCTTTCGTCGTCACCATCGCCTTTATCTACGCCATTACCCAGATCGACCATGTTGCCGTGATGACGCGCGGTGGACCGAATAACGCCACAACCGTGCTGCTCTATTACATCCAGGATCTGGCGAATGATACGCACGATCTGGGCAAAGCCTCTGCGGCTACCTTCCTGACGCTGGCGATGCTGTTCGCCTTTTCCATTATGAATCTGAAAGTGCTGGAGAAGGGGGCACACTATGAGCGCTGAAAATCAGATTGTTGACGTTCGGAGCATGAAAAGTCAGCACGTTGAAAACCGAAGCGTGACCAACCCGCTTCGCATCACGACGCGATTCACGCTGCCGCTGCTGCTGATTTGCGCTGCGTTACTGTGGGTCAGCCCGTTTATCTGGATGCTGTCTTCTTCTGTCAGCTCCAGCAGCTTTGGCGTGGATATGGCCTCGCTGCTGCCGCGCTTCCCACTCACGCTGGATAACTTCCGCGACGCATGGGACAGCGCCAACTGGCTACAGCTTTACACCAACACGCTGATTTTTGCGGTCGGCACGTTTCTGGTGCAGTTGGTGACGATCACCACAGCGGGCTACATCTTTGCCTACCACGAATTTCGCGGCAAAACGCTGCTGTTCTACCTGCTGCTGATTCAACTGATGATCATGCCTGTCGTCATGATGGTGCCAAACATGATGACGCTCAAACAGCTCGGCCTGCTCAATACCCTGACCGGCGTAATGATGCCGTATTTCGCCTCGGCGTTTGGGGTGTTTCTGATGCGTCAGGCGTTTCTCAATATCGCCAAAGAGATTGAAGAAGCCGCATTAATGGAAGGCTGTCGCTGGTGGCAGGTGGTGTTTCACGTCCTGATTCCGATGACCTGGCCGTCGATTCTGGCGTTCGCCACGGTCAGCATTACCTATCACTGGAACGAATATCTCTGGCCGCTGATGGTGCTCAACGACCCGGACAAACAGGTGCTGACCATCGGGCTGGTGTCGTTTGCTATGGGGGCGGAGTCCGGCGGGCAGTGGGGATTGATCTGCGCGGGTACGCTGCTGGTGTGCCTGCCGCTGATGGTGGCCTTCGTAGTGTTCCAGAAGCAGTTCCTGAGTAGCTTCGGCTTCTCGGGCATTAAGTGAATCGCCAACGGGCGAAATAACGATAGAGGTGGTGGTTATGTTGTTGGCACAGATTTCCGATCTGCATTTTCGCAGTGAGGGGCGCAAGCTCTATGAATTTATTGATATTAACGGGGAAAATGCCAAAGTCATTAATCAGCTCAACGCGCTGAGCGAGCGGCCGGACGCGGTGGTGATTAGCGGCGATATCGTCAACTGCGGCAGTCCGCAGGAGTATCAGGTGGCACAACGCGTGTTGCAGATGCTGGATTACCCGATGTACGTGATCCCGGGCAATCATGATGACAAACAGCATTTTCTCAACGCGATGCGTCCACTTTGCCCGCAATTGGGCGATGATCCTGAAAATATCCGCTATGCGGTAGATGACTTCCCGATGCGCCTGCTGTTCATCGATACCAGTCTGGCCGGGCAGGCGAAAGGCTGGCTGACGCCGTCCACGCTGGGCTGGCTGGAGCAGCAATTGCAAGAGCACAGCACGCGCGAAACGGCGATCTTCATGCACCATCCGCCGTTGCCGTTGGGATCGGCGCATATGGATCGGATCGCCTGCGAAAATGGGAGCGAGTTGCTGACGCTGATCGAACGTTTCCCGCAGCTTACGCGGATCTTCTGCGGCCATACGCACCGTTTGATTATGACGCAACATCGGCAGGCGATTATTGCCACCGTACCGGGCACTGTCCATCAGGTACCGTATTTCTACTATGACGACACGTCGTACTACAACCTGGAGCCTGCCAGCGTAGTGATGCACCGCTATGTGCCGGTCACCGGGCTAGTGAGCTATAGCCAGTCGATCGCCTCGAACTCCGGACCTTACCTCTACGATCCGCGAATCAGCTGTCCGGTGGATGCGTAATGGCCGTGATTCAGTTACGTAATATCAGCAAACGCTTCGAGCATACGCAGGCGCTGGCATCGCTGTCGCTGGATATTGCTGACGGCGAATTTCTGGTGCTGGTCGGGCCGTCTGGCTGTGGCAAAAGTACGCTGCTGCGCATGCTGGCCGGACTGGAAGAGGTGAGTGACGGGCAAATTCTGCTGGGTGATGACGACATTACGACGTGGAGCCCGAAGCAGCGTAATTTCTCGATGATTTTCCAGAACTATGCGTTGTTTCCACACCTGACGGTCGAGCAGAACATCACGTTCGGGATGCGGATGCGCGGTGAGCCGAAAGCGGACTATCCACAGCGTGTGCAGCGCGTTGCCAGCCTGCTTCAGCTTGAGCCACTACTGAAACGCAAACCGGGAAAACTGTCCGGCGGCCAGCGGCAGCGTGTGGCGATGGCGCGGGCGATCGTACGCGATCCGCATTTATTTCTGATGGATGAGCCGCTATCGAATCTCGATGCCCGTCTGCGCAGCGATGTGCGGGACGGCATTATGGATCTGCATCGGCAGTTGAAAACGACCACCGTTTACGTCACGCACGATCAGATTGAGGCGATGACGATGGCTGACAGGATCGCCGTGCTCGATCGCGGAGTCTTGCAACAGGTCGGCACACCGGAGCAGCTGTATTCGCATCCGGCTAACGTCTTTGTCGCCGGATTTATCGGTACGCCCGCGATGAACCTCGTAACACTGCCCTGCACCGACGGCCACGCAATTTTACAGACGCTGCCCGTGGCGCTGCCTGCCAGTGACGAAACGCATTCATTAACCCATGTGCTGCTAGGGATTCGCCCTGAGCATATTACCGAACACGCCGCGTCAGACGGCGAGTTGTCATTGCCGGGAACGGTGAAGCAGCGGGAGCTGTTTGGCGCGGAGTATCTGATACATGTGGATACGCCGTTGGGCAATATTCGCTACCGTCGGCCAAATCGCGATGGCGTGCCGGATGTTGGCGCGTCCGTTGTGCTTCATTTTTCACCGCAGGATTGTCATTGGTTTTCCGGGCAAACCGCCCGTAATTTATCCCAGGAGAAAAGACATGCGTAAGCCCCGTATGATGGCGCTGGCAATCACCTTGCTGATGTCTGGCTCGGCGTTGGCAAAACAGAATATTGATTTTATGTTCCCCGCACCGGTTGATGGCAAGCTGACGATGGAAATGACGCGCATCATCAAAGAGTACAACCAATCGCAGGATCAGGTTGAAGTGCGCGGGATCTTCACCGGCAATTACGACACGACCAAAGTGAAAGCGGAAGCTGCCGCCAAAGCGGGCGATCCGCCAGCGCTGGTGATCATGTCGGCCAACTTCACCGCCGATCTGGTCATCAAAGATGAAATCCTGCCGATGGACGAGTTGTTCAAATACGGCAACGAAAAAGCCACGCCTTTCCTGACCAAAAATTTCTGGCCTGCGCTGCACCAGAATGCGCAGGTGATGGGAGTGACCTACGCGATCCCATTCCATAACTCGACGCCGATCCTCTATTACAACGAAGACATGCTGAAGAAGGCGGGCTTTAACGAGCCACCGAAAAACTGGGATGAGGTGGTTGCGGTCGCGAAAAAACTGACCGATCCGGCGAAGGGGCAGTGGGGCATCATGATTCCGTCCACGAATGATGACTACGGCGGCTGGATGCTGTCTGCGTTGACGCGTGCTAACGGCGGGGCGTATTACAATGCTGACTACCCAGGCGAAGTCTATTACAACACGGCATCGACCAAAGGTGCGCTCCAGTTCTGGCGTGATTTGGTGTACCGCGACAAAGTGATGCCGGCTGGCGTGCTGAATTCCAAACAGATCAGCGCCGCGTTTTTCTCCGGTAAATTGGGTATGACGATGCTGAGTACTGGTGCGCTGGGCTTTATGCGTGAAAATACCAAAGATTTTCAGTTGGGTGTGGCGATGATGCCGGAAAAAGAGCGTCGCGGCGTGACCATCGGCGGGGCGAGTCTGGTGAGCTTCAAAGGGATTTCCGAAGAGCAGAAGAAAGCGGCCTGGCAATTCATGAACTATCTGGTCAGCCCAGAAGTTAGCGGCAACTGGAGCCGTTTTACCGGCTATTTCGCGCCGCGTATGGCGGCCTACGACCTGCCGGAAATGAAGGATTATCTGGCGAAAGATCCGCGTGCGGCGATTGCGCTGTCACAGCTGCAATATGCCCATCCGTGGTACGCAACCTATGAGACGGTCGCGGTGCGTAAAGCGATGGAAAATCAGCTGGCGGCGCTGCTAAACGATCCGGCGAAAAAGGTTGATGATGCCGCTGCCGCTGCACAAAAAGAGGCGGATGGCATCATGAAGCCTTATGTGGATAAAACCGCGCTGCGGGACGTGAAATAGTAACATCGCGCCCCATCGGCTTAATGCCAACGGGGCGCGATATGTTAATGCGCAGCCTGAGAACGCATACTCGCCGTACTACGTGAAGATGACAGCGTAAAGGCGGAGATCGCGGTAAAGGTGAGCGCGATACCACCCAGAATAAGGTAAGTCTGGTTGAAGCCGATGCGATCGTACAGATTGCCCGCCGCAGAGGAGAGGAATATCGCCATAAACTGCTTAGCGAACTGGAAGCCCACCAGATAAATGGTCGCCGACAAGCGAGAATCAAACGTGTTGGCGATGTATTTGAAAATACCGATGAGAAGCAGCGGCACTTCGAAGGCGTGCAGCATTTTCAGTATGATGACTTCCGTGACGGATGTGGCACAGGCCGAGCCCAAAATCCTGATCGACATAATCGTTCCTGCCACCAGCAATGCATTTTTAGCGCCGATCCGGTTAATGAGCCACGGCGTGCAGAACATGACCAGCGCATTTGCCGCTTCCCCGGCGGTGGTGACAAAACCAAAGATCTGGTTGCCTTGTTCCTGCGAACTAAAGAACGATTTAAAGAAATTAGCGAATTGCTGATCGTAGACGTCATAAATACAGGCGACGCCAATCACGTATAACACCAGCAGCCAGAACTGACGGTTGGCCAGCAAGCCTAATGCCAGTTTTACACTAAAAGGTGAGGCGTTGGCGCCGAGCGAGTCCATGACGGCAGCGGTTGGATTGCTTTCCGTCTTCGCCAGGCACAGCAGCACGATCAAGATAATCGCCGACCCAGATCCCATCCAGAACACGATATCGGGATTGATATTAAACAGCATACCCGCCGTTGAAGCGCAAATTCCCCAGCCAAAGCAGCCAAACATGCGCGCTTTGCCATACTCAAAGTGGTGCTGTCGGCTGATGCGCTCGATGTAGGCTTCAATCGCTCCCGCTCCCGCACTAAAAGAGAACCCGATATACAGACCGCCGACCAGAGCGCCCAGTATCACGTTGATTTTTAACAGTGGGGCGAAGACATACAGGAAGAAAGGGGCAAAAAAGAGCAACAGGACAGAGATCACCCATAGCAGGTGTTTCTTCATCCCCAGTTTGTCGGACAGGATGCCGAGGAACGGCTGAAACAGAATCGCGAACAAGGATAGGAAGGAAAAGACGATACCGGTATCGGTTTTGTTAAGCCCGATAACGTCCGCCAGCCAGATCGGTAAAAACGGAAAGCACGTCGCCATGATAAAAAAATAAAGAAAGAAGAACGCGCCGAAAATCCAGAAGTTACGGTTGTTTTTGTAGTAGCACGAGGTGGTAGGCATCTTTATTTCCCCCGGAGGGTAGACGTTATCATGACGCGGGACAATGCTGTCCCGCGCGGTCGTGTCGCGAATGTGTAGGGCAAAGGAAAAAGCTAGCTGCCAGCGGTATCCGTCACCGCGGAAAGCCCGATCAGAATGGCGGTCTCCGGCGTCAGAACGGGGAGGGCAAGTCCGGCCTGCATTAGCCAATCTCCCGAAACCACGATTGGCTGGCGTAACCAGGGCGGGAGCTCGCGCATGGTGCCGCCGCCCTCGCGCACCGTTTTGATTTCCGGGCTATCCAGCAGTGTGACTTCATAGCGAACGTCGGGCTGTAGGCCGGGGAAGCGAAGCGTGCCCGCCAGCGAATAATCCGGCATACGCAACTGTGCTACCTGAAAAACAGCGTGCTGCCGATCGTGGCTTACCACGCCAGTGGCCTGCACCGTATCGTCCGCCATGTCGACCCGCCAGGTGGTGCCGCTGTGCAGCAGCGGACGCAGGGTTTTATGCAACTGGATGTAGTGACGATAGCCTTCCAGTTCGTCGTCATCGGCCTTCACGGGGTCCAGCTCGATGCCCATATGGCCGAACAGGGCGGTCAGGCCGCGGAAGGCGATGGTGTGACGTCGATATGTGGCATGGCACCGTGCATGCCCGATGTGTTGCCCCATCACCTCGGGCGGAAAGAAGTAACTCATGCCGCGTTGAATGGTCTGGCGTTCCAACGCGTCGTTGTTATCCGACACCCAGAACCGCTGGGTGCGTTCCAGCACGCCGTAGTCGATACGACCACCGCCGGACGCGCAGGATTCAAACTCAACATGAGGAAAGCGCTGACGCAGGGTATCGAGCAGGCGATAGAACTGTCGGGTTTGCGCATCGGCGGCCAGCCGCCCTTCATGACCGGGCTGCACCAGTTCACGGTTCATATCCCATTTCACATAATCGACAGGATGTTCGCCCAGCAGCCAGCTCAGCCGCTCCAGCAGGTAAGTGAAGGCATCGGGCTGATTTAAATTCAGCACGTACTGATAGCGTCCCGTAGGCTGTGCGTAGCCGGGCAATTGCAGCACCCAGTCGGGATGGGCGCGGAACAGATCAGAATCGGGGTTGATCATCTCCGGTTCGACCCAAATGCCGAATTCCATCCCCAGTGCTTTGACATGCTCGATGACTGGCATCAGCCCGTTCGGGTATTTTTCCTCGTCGAGATACCAGTCGCCGAGCGCGGCTCGGTCGTGGTGACGCCCACGGAACCAGCCGTCATCAATAATAAAGCGCTCCACGCCGACGTCAGCGGCCTTGCTCGCCATCTGCATGATGTATTCAGGGTCGTGATCGAAATAGATTCCTTCCCACGTATTGAGGTGCACCGGACGTGGCTTATCACCACAGAATTGGATGAGGGACTGACGCAGGAAGGCGTGATAGCACTGGCTCATGCCGTTCAAGCCGCTATCTGAGAAAGCTGCGTAGACCCACGGTGTAGTGAGAGACTCCGACTGCGTCAGCGTGATTTCGCCCGGCAGATACAGGGCTTCCGCCTGCACAACGCGGCGTCCGTCCGTTTTGATATCGGCACGCAGGCGGTGGTTGCCGCTCCAGCCTAAATGCACGCCCCATACTGAGCCATGTTGCTCGTTGAACGCGGATTCACCGAGGATAAACGCGGGGAAATATTCGTGGGAGCTTCTTCCCCGACGGCTTTCCTGAATAAAGCCGCCGTGCTGCAACGTGAGGCGGTGAGTCTGAAACTCACGTAGCCAGCGGCCGTGAAACGCCATGACGTCGCTCGCCCGTTCCGGGACGGGGAGCGTGACGGCCAGGCGCTGTACTTGCCAGACATCAGCACGCAGATTCTGTAGCGTGTGGCGCAGTTGCAGCACATCGGTCTGCGGATCCAGACGCAGTTCACTGGTGAGGCGAAGCCCTGCCAGTGTATCTTCTGCCGTGATGGTTAGCGTATTGCCCTGAACGTCAGCCTGCGTGGTCGTGAAGATCGGCGCGGCGTCATAACCTGAGCGGTGCCCTTCAATCCCCGGTGAACCGAACTGACCACGTCCGTATTCCATCGCCAGCGTCAGAGGAAGATCCACATCCAGACGACCATTCGCCACGGGACGTTGCAGAGAAACAATATCCTCTGGCGAAAAACCACGTAACCGTGGCCCCCAGTAGAGAATTTCCGCCGCCGGGGCGCAGCGTACGATGACATCGCACTGCGCGCTGGTTAATTGAACAAGATCACGCATCATGAGGAAGTCTCCCAATTACAACTTGATTAGTTCCTCTGAGTGAAAACTTAAACGTTTAAGTCATCAACTTAAACGTTTAAGAAATGTGATTTTGTTAAAATAATCGTTAAGGAAGGGAGAAAGGTTGCGATGAAGATGTGAAGAACATCTCGTTGGCGGCTGGAGCCAATAAACCAACTGATGTCTTTATAAAGGTGGAAGAGGGCGGAATAGATTAGGCGGGAAAGCTCGTCTTACCGATGCGTAACGTCGGTTGCCATAACACCTGCAAATTTTCTACGGCTTCGCCTGCGATAAGCGCCTGCGTCATGCTGGCAATCTGTTCACCAACCTGCTCGCGCGTGGCCTGTTCTATTGCAGTCACGTTGAGGTCGGTCAGGCTGTCCTGCGGCAGGCCATCGTACATCACCAGAGCGATGGGGTGAGAACCGGAAAGCCGACCTGCCTGCTGTAACGCGGCAACGGCACCGTCGCCGTGCACATTGCCATCCATCACTATCGCCGTTGGCGGTTCAGGCAGCGCCAGAAGGTCGAGCATGGCCTGATATCCTGCACGGCGCGTGGGGCTGACACAGCACAGATAGGCATCGTGAAACGGCAGGTTGTGGCGTTGTAGCGCATCGCGATAGCCCTGACGACGCTGCATGATGAACGCCTGCGGATGGTCTTCACTTAAAATAGCGATACGGCGATGGCCGAGCGCGATTAGGTGTTCGGTCGCCAGCGCCATGCCCGCACGGTTGTCAAAATCGAACCAGGCGTAAGGGTGGGGGAGCTGGCTGCGCCCCAGCGCCAGAAAAGGCGCGTTGTGGCGTTGCAATAGCGCCAGTCGTGCATCCTGTTCGCACGTATGCGCCACAATCAGCGCATCAATGCGGTGGCTAGCGATCAGCCGGGCGGCACCCTGACAGGCATCTTGCTCGTCGGCCAGCAGGAGAAAATCGACCTCATGCTGTGCCAGCTTGTGGCTGATCGCGCCAATCATCTCAAAAAAGATATCGTTACTCAGAGAAGAGGCGTAGGGATAGATCAGTCCGACGGCGTTGCTTTTACCCATTTTCAGGCGACGCGCATGGGTATTGGGCCGATAGCCGATACGCTCCGCTTCTTCCTGAATACGCTGGCGCGTGGCATCGGAGATATCCCGATGGCCGTTCAGAGCACGGCTCACCGCTGCTACGGACAAACCCAGGTTATTCGCGATTGTTTTTAAAGACATCACCCTCTCCTGACGTGAATGCCCGGCTAGCGGGAAAACCGAATTATAGCAACCACCCTTTGGCTTTGGCCTCTTCCAGATGCTGTTTCAGGTATTGCCACAGCTCTGGGTTGATCGCGGCAATGAACTCCGCACGCTCAAGAACCTGTTCCAGACGAATGCCGTTTTCCACCCAGCTTTGACCCGCATTCGACAGGTTCATCAGCATCGGCATAACGCGGTCGAGCACCATAGCGAATTGGGCGCTGGGCGTTTCATTGGCTTCGTACTCTTCCCACAGATCGTGGAATTGCTGGCGCTGCGGCTCCGGCAACAGGCCAAAAATGCGGGCGGCGGCGGCGACTTCCTGATCGTGAATCGCCAGACGGGCGGAAAGATCGTAAACGATCACATCGCCTGCATCGATTTCGACGATGTCGTGAATCAGGGCCATTTGGATCACGCGCTGAATATCCACGCCTTCACCCGCATAAGGTGCCAGCGCCATCGCGGCGACGGCGAAATGCCAGCTGTGTTCGGCAGAGTCTTCGTGGCGTTCGCTGCCGATGATTTTGTTACGGCGCTGCACGCTTTTTAATTTATCGATTTCTATCAGAAAGCCGAAAACATCGGTCATGGAGCCGAAATTCAGAGTGGATGGGGAAGATGACATGAAAAGCTTACCTCTTGCAGTGAAAACGATGCAGTAAAAATCATGCAATGAAAACGTGATGTAGTGAAAACCACGGGAAGGCGCTGTGAGCGTCAGAACCGGATGACCGTTGATGCGAATAACCGGTAAAAACGGCAGAGCCCTTCAAAAAACAGGGAGATATCAAGGTCGATCATTGTAGGGGATGTTGCCCGAGATTGACATGCATGATTACACGTTAAGTCAGAGAGTTCATGGGAGAATAATTATTTTAGCTTACACGTGTACACTGAAACTATTCTCAGTTACTCTGCTCAAAGGTTAAACACCTGCGCTAGCTTTCCTTGCATGAAACCGGGAAAGGTAAGGCGGATAACGCCAGCGCATGATGATGTGAAATGTGTACCGTTGCCGAATATTGCGGAATCTATTGATGTCAAAAAATGCACAGATGCCGGATTACTCTCTGGCAGAGGAAATTGCGAATAGCATAAGCCATGGAATCGGTGTGATTTTCGGGATTGTGGGTCTGGTTTTATTGCTGGTTCAGGCGGTCAACAATGACGCCGGCAGCGTGGCGATTACCAGCTACAGCCTCTATGGCGGCAGTATTATCCTGCTATTTTTGGCGTCGACTCTGTATCACGCGATACCGTCTCAGCGTATTAAGCCGTGGCTGAAAAAATTCGACCACTGTGCCATCTATCTGTTGATTGCCGGAACCTATACGCCGTTTTTGCTGGTGGGGCTGGATTCACCGCTGGCGCATGGTCTTATGGTTGTTATCTGGGGGATGGCGCTGCTGGGTGTGATCTTCAAACTGGCGTTTGCCCACCGTTTTGAAGTGCTGTCATTGATTACCTATCTGGTGATGGGCTGGCTGTCGCTGGTGGTGATTTATCAGATGGTGATGAAACTGGCGCCAGGGAGTGTGACGCTGCTGGCAGTCGGCGGCGTGGTGTACACGCTGGGGGTGATTTTCTACGCCTGCAAGCGTATTCCTTATAATCACGCGATTTGGCACGGGTTTGTATTGGGTGGGAGCGTCTGCCACTTTCTGGCGATTTATCTTTATATTTAAGTCGGTATAAAGCGCATGAACCCGTTTGGTTCATGCGCGATGTCACCCGCCGAATTAATCCGTTATTTCATACGGCAGAGGCTGAACGGTGAGCTGGCTATCGGCATCTTCACGTACGCGCAGGACGTTCTCTGCGGTGAGGTCGTTATTCAGCACCGCCTGTACCCACACCTCGCCGTTCTGCAATTGGCTAGCCGCCAACACCGTACCGGTACGACGCCAATTCTCGCCGAGCTGCAATTCGAGATCGTCCCCCGCTTGCGGCACCTGATTGGCCTTACCCGCCAGCCAGTAAAGCGCACGCTTGTTCGCCCCACGATATTTTGCCCGAGCGACCATTTCCTGACCGGTATAGCACCCTTTGCTGAAGCTAATCCCATTTAATGCCTGTAAATTAGTCGCTTGCGGGATGAACTGCGCGCTGTTTGCGCTGTCAATGATGGGCTGACCTGCTTCGATATCCAGCGTCAACCATTGGCGGCTGTCATTCAGGCTGACTTTATCGCCGAGCTGCTCAAGCAGCGAAGCGCTTTGCTCAGGAGACAGCACCAGCAGGAAACGTTCTGCGGGATGGGCAAAATGCAGTAAGGTTGCCCCTTCGTGCTGAACAACAGGGTGCTCGGCGTCTGGAAGCTGGCTAAATGCAGAGGCCAGCAGTTCGCGGATGCCCGCCCCTGCCGCACCAAGCAGTACGGCGTTGTCGTCCGGTGTGATGGTGGTTTTCGAGAAAACGGCGTATTTTTTCAGTTCGCTAAGTTGGGCGTCACGTAGGTTACGACGTTCAATAAAAGCAAAGCCTTCGCCGTGATGGAACAGGCGCAGGTTGCTCCACATTTTCCCTTTTGCGTCGCAGTGGGCGCAAAGGATGTGCCGATCGTCAGCGAGTGCGCTGACATCTGCGGTGACCTGTCCCTGAAGGTATTTGACGGTATCCGGCCCGACCATCGTGGCCAGCGCCCAGTCATCCAGCGAGATGAGCGTGGGAGCCAACTGAGCGGAAGCCAATGGGGGTTGTGATGCAAAAGGAAGCTGATGAGCCGTATGTTGGTTAACCATATAGTACAATCCTGCGCTAAGGGCGATACCCGAATGGCTTAATGGTAAAAGAGCGCTCAGGGTTTGCAAGTGGTTATTCACGCAGCGTTATTGCATAGCACATCCTGATACTGATCGGCACGCTCGGCACGGCGCACGCGGGTAAACTATGTCAAAATGTTACTATTAGTTGATACCCGCTACCGGAATCGGAGTACACTAGCGGCAAGTTGCGATAACAAGGTGGACATGAAACATGGAAATCGATAATAAATCACGCATTCATTGGGCATGCCGCCGGGGTATGCGTGAGTTGGATATCGCGATCATGCCGTTTTTTGAGCATGACTACGACACACTCAGTGACAGCGATAAGCGCACCTTTGTGCGCCTGTTACAAAGCGATGATCCCGATTTATTCAACTGGCTGATGAACCACGGCGAGCCGAAAGACGGAGAGCTGAAACGCATGATTTCTCTTATTCAAACGCGAAATAAAGATCGTGGCCCAGTGGCAATGTGATCTTCGCGTTTCCTGGCGTATGCAACTGCTTTCATTGATTGTGCATGGCCTATTAGTATTGCTCATTCTTCTGGCGCCGTGGCCGGACGGCTATGCATGGCTGTGGCTATGCCTGGTCACGATGGTGATGTTCGGTTTTATCCGTAGCCAAAGGAATATCAAATCCCGGCAGGGGGAAATCGTTTTGCTCAGCGAAACGACCCTGAACTGGCGGCAGCAGGAATGGCAGATCGTTAAACGACCGTGGTTGCTGAAAAATGGCGTATTGCTGTCATTGCAGGCAGTGAACGGTAAAGACAGACAACAACTGTGGCTGGCATCGGACAGCATGGGCGATGACGAATGGCGTCATCTGCGTCAGCTTCTTTTGCAGCAGAAAAACTGGGCGAGATAGTGGTGTGTTGAACATAGGCTTTATTGGGTCATCGTCTGGCCGTACTTTGAAATTGATTGGATATAACTGATGACTAAGCCCGCAGTGCAAAAAAATGGTCTGCATCCTCGTAATCGCCATCGCGACCGTTATGATTTTCCCTCGCTCAAACAGAGCTATCCCGCGCTTGTCCCGTTTGTCACGGTAAATGCCTACGGTGATGAGTCAGTGGATTTTGCTAATCCCGAAGCGGTGAAAACGCTGAATCAGGCGCTGTTACAGCATTTTTATCAGATTGAACATTGGGAAATTCCAGACGGCTTTTTGTGCCCACCGATTCCTGGTCGTGCCGACTACATTCACCATCTGGCTGATTTGCTGGCGGAAGATAACCGCTCGGTGGTGCCGCGAGAGGCGTCCGTGCTGGATATCGGCTGCGGCGCCAACTGCATTTATCCGCTGATTGGTTATCGTGAATACGGCTGGCGTTTTACCGGCAGCGAAATTAATCCGATAGCGATGAAAGCGGCCAACCAGACGATTGAGGCTAATCCCGGTTTGAACCGAGCGATTCGCCTGCGCCGTCAGAAAAGCAGCACAGCGATACTCGCAGGGATTATTCACAAGAACGAGACGTTTGATGCGGTCATGTGTAATCCGCCATTCCACGCCTCCGCTGAGGATGCACGTCAGGGATCGCAGCGCAAACTGCATAATCTGGGGCTGGATAAACGCTCACCGCTGAATTTTGGCGGCCAGCAGGATGAGCTGTGGTGTGAGGGCGGCGAGTCAACTTTCATTGGTCAGATGATCAAGGAGAGTGCCGGTTTTGCCCGCCAGTGCCTGTGGTTTACGTCGCTGGTGTCACGCAAAGAGAACCTGCCGGAGATTTATCGCGCGCTGGAAGCGGTTGACGCGGAAAAGGTCAGAACCATCGATATGGCGCAAGGCCAGAAGCAAAGCCGCTTTGTCGCGTGGAGTTTCCTTGATACCGCCGCGCGTACCCGCTGGTTACAAAAGCGCTGAGCCACTTCAACGGATGCGGATACCGATAAGGTATCCGTGAACGTATTACTCAACGGTAATCGTATCCGGTTCCTGCTGGGTCACCTTCAACGACGTTCCCTGAATCGCCATAAACACCGCTTCCCGTCTGGTCAGATAGCCTTTGACGGGATGCGGCTTAATCGCGCCAGTCAGCGTGGTATCGGTGATGATGCCACAGCCCGTCGCGTGCGCGATTTGCTGCGCAGTTTCATCAAACCTTGAGAAATCGATAGCGTAATATTGCGGCACATCGCATTTACCGCCCAGATTTCTGGCGTATTCCTGCGTATCTGTTTGAGCACAACCAGCAAGCAACAATCCTGCGACCGCTATGAGTAACATTTTCATCGTGCTTACCTCTGTTGAGTCTTACTGTTTACAGTAGTGACGCCATTTCTTGCAGAATCTGTTCGCACCACTGCTCTAACCGTTCATCGCTGAGATCGTATTGGTTCACTTCGTCCAGCGCCAGCCCGACAAAGTGTTTACCGTCAGCGGCCAGCGGTTTTGGACTGATGAAGTCATAGCCTTCTGTCGGCCAGTATCCAACGAATGTGACACCCAGCGGCAGCAGTTGGTCATGTAGCATGCCCAACGCATCAAGGAACCATTCGCTGTAACCAAGTTGGTCGCCCATACCGTAGAGCGCCACGACTTTTCCTTTGAGGTTTAGCGTCGCTAATTGACCCCAGATGTTCTCCCAGTCTTCCTGAATCTCACCGAAATCCCAGGTTGGGATGCCGAGAATCAGCGTACTGTAGTCTTCCATACGTTGAGGTTCGACATCCTTAAGGTTGTGCAGATCCACCAGTTCTTCGCCCAGAATGTCGCGAATTTTTTCCGCCGCCATTTCGGTGTAGCAGGTGCTTGAGCCGTAAAACAGACCGATTTTCATACTATCTATAAGTCCATGATTTAATTATTTTCTAAAATCAATGCATTGATTCAGTCTCTGTGCTGTGACGTCACTGCCTAAATGCGGCAAATCCATCGACTATGTGCAGCAGAAAACAGGCAATGGGTGCCATATTCGATGATATTGAGGTCTTTTACAATCGCTGGTGAAACTCGCGGAGCGGAGCGATTGGCTAAAGTGAGAGGCAAAAGAACCGTACTTGAGGGAGTGTTCTCAGTGAGAAAAACGTCTCTCGTTGCAACATGCAGAGTTCTCTTTGTTAGCGCTACAGACTGGGGCTAACGAAGAGAACCCTGATAACACAGACGATTAAAGGGCTAATGCATTCGTTACCGCTTCCGGCATCGATGGTCTGCCATTGGTCAGACAAGTGGCGACAAACGTGGCTTCAGCATAAGTAACGTCGCCAACCTTAATCTGCTGAACGAAATTGACACGATTACGTTTTTCGTTCTTTTCCAACTGGCAGGTGACTTCTAAACGATCGCCTTTTTGCAGGCTTTTACGGAAGCGCAGAGTGTACTCAAGTACCATGTAAATCTTTCCCTTCTTGAACTCTTCTTCAATATCAATGCCCAGCGCTTCTTTCATAAAGGCATGTCGCGTCCACTCCATGTAGAACGGGTAGTAGAGGCCGTCGACGACGCCCTGAAAGTCGATATGACTGTCCTCAACGTCATAATGTTTTGAAAACATTTTTGCATCCTAATTTGATTGTTGTACCGAACGGATTTGTTACATCGACAGGCCTGTTGGTATACCTCACTTAATTAGCCTGGTAAATGCGGAAATGTATCAAAGTGATAATAACGTGAGGGTATGATTTGAGCGGGGGGGGACGGGCATTATGAAGAAAGAAAGGTGCAGTGAGGGCCGTGGCCCTCACTGAAGGGACATTTATCCCAAAGACTGGTGACGTGTTTCTCTGGTCGCCAGCAGCGCAATCAGCGTCAGTGACGCCATGGCCGCCAGATAAACGCCGACGTAGAACAGGCCGTAGTTGGCCGTCAACCATGCTGCGATGTACGGTGCGACCGATGCACCCAGAATCGACGAGACGTTATAGGAGAATGACGCGCCGGTATAGCGTACTTCTGTCGGGAACAGTTCCGGCAGCAAGGCACCCATCGGGCCGAACGTCAGTCCCATGATGCTCAGACCCAACACTAGGAAGCCCATCACCAGCGCCTGATTGCCAGAACCAAGCATATAAGGGAACAGCATGGCAAAGACGATCATGAGGCAAGTAATGGTAATCATGGTCTTACGGCGGCCAAAGGCATCTGCCAGATAGCCTGCGACTGGCACCATCAGACCAAAACCGATCACTGCGATCATCAGCATCAACAGGAAGCTGTTACGTGAGAAGCCAAGCCCTTTAGGCACAGGCGAAGTGCCGTACGTCATGGAGTAAACGGTCATGATGTAGAACAGTGTGTAGGTCGCCAGCATGATGAAGGTGCCGAGGATCGTGACTTTCATATGTTTGCTAAGCAACGTTCCCAGTGGCATACGCACCTGTTTGCCAGCTTTGACCGCTTTGGTAAAGACCGGGGCTTCATGCAGAGAGATACGAACATACAGGCCAACCAGCACCAGCGCGGCGGACGCGACGAACGGTACGCGCCAGCCCCAGCTCATGAACTGCTCTTCCGTCAGCAGCCAGGACAGCAGCAGGAAGGTGCCGTTTGCGAAGAAGAAGCCAATCGGTGCGCCAAGCTGGGGGAACGACCCATACAGCGCACGTTTATGGGATGGGGCATTCTCCGTCGCCAGCAGCGCCGCGCCACCCCATTCACCGCCCAGCCCCAGACCCTGACCGAAGCGTGCCAGTGCCAGAAGAATCGGTGCAAAAATACCAATGGTTTCGTAGGTTGGTAACAGTCCAATCAGAACGGTTGAAATCCCCATGGTCAGCAGAGAAGCGACCAGCGTGACTTTACGTCCGACACGGTCGCCGAAATGACCGAACACCGCCGAACCAATAGGGCGGGCTACAAAGGCAATCGCAAAGGTGGCCAACGACTGTAGCGTGGCGGCAGTCGGATCGCCCTGCGGGAAGAAAATGTGCGGGAAAACCAGCACCGCGGCAGTGGCATAGATATAAAAATCGAAAAATTCGATGGCGGTGCCAATCAGCGACGCAACAATCACTTTGTTGCGTGAGTTTACGGGTGGCGCTTCCGCTTCGGCATCGAGCGTGGGAGTGATGGTGGTGGCTTGCATAATGTTTCTTTATTTTAACAACACGAACGACCATTCTACGCACAGAAAAATCGGCTTTTCAACGTTGATTAAGTAAGGGCAATGCCAGTCGGCACGCGGCTTCAAGGAGCCTGTTCCGATATATTCTCAATACATAAAATATAATGTGCCACAGCCTTATTTTTGCCGGAGAATGTTATGGCGATGTTGATGTTCGCGGGATATGTGAGATCGCGCACAATTCTGGCTGCGAGAGAATACGGTCTTGATGAAGGTGTAAAGTCGCCGCTTCATCGGCATAATATTGCCAATCAGTGAGGAAGGACACCGCGATGCAAGAACACGATCAGGCGCTTATCGAACAGTTTCTCGATGCGCTGTGGCTGGAAAGAAATCTGGCCGAGAATACGCTGGCGTCTTATCGGTTGGATCTGCGCACGCTCGCGGAATGGCTGGCACATCATGATAACGACTTATTGCAGGCGCAGGTGCTCGATCTTCAGGCGTTTCTCGCCGATAGGGTTGATGGCGGCTACAAGGCGACCAGTTCGGCCCGTTTGTTGAGCGCGATGCGTCGCTTCTTCCAGTACCTTTATCGGGAAAAGCTGCGCAGCGACGATCCCAGTGCGGTGCTATCGTCCCCGAAACTGCCGCAGCGTCTACCCAAAGATTTGAGCGAGGCGCAGGTTGATGCGTTGCTTAACGCACCAAGCATTGAACAGCCGCTGGAATTACGCGATAAGGCCATGCTTGAGGTATTGTATGCGACGGGGCTGCGTGTTTCTGAGCTGGTCGGTTTGACGATGAGCGATGTCAGCCTGCGGCAGGGCGTGGTTCGCGTGCTGGGAAAAGGCAATAAAGAACGATTGGTGCCGCTCGGTGAAGAAGCGGTGTACTGGATCGAGTATTATCTGGAACATAGTCGCCCGTGGCTGCTGAATGGGCAAACGCTCGATGTGCTGTTTCCCAGCAATCGTGCACGGCAAATGACGCGCCAGACGTTCTGGCATCGTATCAAGTATTATGCGGTACTGGCGTCCATCGACAGCGAAAAGCTCTCGCCGCACGTCTTGCGCCACGCGTTTGCTACCCATTTATTGAACCACGGCGCGGATTTACGGGTCGTACAGATGCTCTTGGGGCACAGCGATCTTTCTACGACGCAGATTTACACCCATGTGGCGACGGAGCGGCTGAAACAGCTTCACCAGCAGCACCATCCGCGCGCATAGCATAGAGTAAGTAGACAGAGTAACAGGATGTTATCTGACTGGCGGGGCCTCTCGCCAACCACCTTGGCGTATTGCTACGAGCGACGTATTCACCATGGCGTTGCGACACAAACAGGATTGATGAAATGAAAAAAGGGTTATTACTGCTTTCTTTACTGGTAGCGACGGCAACCAACTTTGCTCACGCCGATGATGCCGCGATCAAACAGACGTTGACGCGTCTGGATATGCAGGGGGCGGAAATCCTGCCTTCGCCGATGGCGGGCATGAAAACCGTCATTACCGATAGCGGTGTGCTGTATATCAGCGAAGACGGCAAGCATTTGCTGCAAGGCCCGCTTTATGACGTGAGCGGCACCATGCCGGTCAACACCACCAATAAAATCCTGATTGGCAAGATGGATGCGCTACAGGAACAAATGATTGTTTATAAAGCCGCGCAGGAAAAACACGTTATTACTGTTTTCACTGACATCACCTGCGGCTATTGCCACAAACTGCATGAACAGATGAAAGATTACAACGCGCTGGGCATTACCGTGCGTTATCTGGCCTTCCCGCGTCAGGGCATGAAATCGCCAGCAGCAAAAGATATGCAGTCCATCTGGTGCGTGGCCGATCGTAATAAAGCGTTTGATAGCGCGATGAAGGGCGACGCGATCTCGCCAGCAACGTGCAAAACCGATATCTCCGCGCATTACCAACTGGGCATCCAGTTTGGCGTGCAGGGCACTCCTGCTATCGTGCTGCAAGACGGTATGGTCGTGCCGGGATACCAAGGGCCAAAAGAAATGCTGGCGATGCTGGAAGCACATAAAGCCTCGAAGAAAACCGGCGGTTAATGCTACGTGGATATGATTACCCAACTCCGTCGGCGTCCGCTGGCGGAGGACATTGATTTACCTGACACCGTTCCGCCCTTGCTACGCCGCCTCTATGCGCAGCGCGGCGTTAAAGCGGCTCAGGAGCTGGAACGTAGCCTGAGTGGTTTACTCAATTACCGGTTGCTAAGTGGTATTGATAACGCGGTCGACCTGTTGCACAAAGCACTGGCTGAGAAGCGCTGTATTGTCATCGTTGGCGATTTTGATGCCGATGGTGCTACCAGCACGGCGCTTACTGTACTAGCGCTGCGCAGCATGGGCTGCGTGAACGTGAAATATCTGGTGCCTAACCGTTTTGAAGACGGTTACGGGCTAAGCCCGGAAGTCGTGGCGCAGGCTGCTGCACTAGGTGCTGAAGTGATTGTGACCGTGGATAACGGGATCTCTTCTCATGCAGGCGTCGAAGACGCGCATCGCCGTGGTATCACCGTGCTGGTGACCGATCACCACCTGCCGGGCGAAATATTGCCTGACGCCGACGCCATGATTAACCCCAATCTGCCTGACTGCCAGTTTCCCTCTAAGGCGCTGGCGGGCGTAGGTGTCGCGTTTTATCTGATGATGGCGCTGTTCGTGCGCCTGCGTGATAGTGACTGGTTTACGCAACCCTTGTTTACGCAACAGGGGCTGGTGAAACCGAATCTCACCGAATTACTGGATTTGGTGGCGCTGGGCACGGTCGCTGACGTCGTACCGCTGGATGCCAATAACCGAATTCTGGTGGCGCAGGGGCTGAACCGCATTCGTGCGGGCGAATGTCGTCCGGGTATTCGGGCGCTGCTGGAAGTGGCGAACCGCGATGCCAGCCAACTGGTCTCCAGCGATTTAGGCTTTGCGTTAGGCCCACGGCTGAACGCCGCCGGGCGACTACACGACATGAAGATCGGGGTCGAATTACTGCTCAGCGATGACATCGTACAAGCGCGCATCCTTGCCAACGAACTGAATGACATGAATCAGGACAGGCGGGACATTGAGCAGGGAATGCAGGCAGAAGCGCTACATCTGTGCGAATCGCTGGAACGCACCCGTACTGAGTTACCTTACGGGCTGGCGATGTACCACCCGGAGTGGCATCAGGGCGTTGTCGGTATTCTGGCGTCGCGTATTAAAGAGCGTTTTCATCGCCCGGTGATTGCCTTTGCGCCTGCGGGCGACGGCATGCTGAAAGGGTCAGGGCGCTCCATTGCGGGTTTGCATCTGCGCGATGCGCTGGAACGGCTGGATACGCTGTATCCCGGTATGATGGAAAAATTCGGCGGACATGCGATGGCGGCAGGATTATCTCTGCACGAAGATCGGTTCGAGGATT
Organism: Pectobacterium aroidearum; assembly: GCF_041228105.1. Taxonomy (NCBI): domain Bacteria; kingdom Pseudomonadati; phylum Pseudomonadota; class Gammaproteobacteria; order Enterobacterales; family Pectobacteriaceae; genus Pectobacterium; species Pectobacterium aroidearum. The sequence goes on along the minus strand of NZ_CP166097.1, from coordinate 4,270,847 downwards.
TCCGTCAGCGCTTCGGTGAACTGGTTGGCGAATGGCTCGATCCGTCTCAACTTGAAGGCGTCGTCTGGTCCGATGGTGAACTGGTACTGCCGGAGCTGGATCTGCTTTCAACGGCAGAAATGCTGCGTTACGCGGGGCCGTGGGGTCAGTCATTCCCTGAGCCGACATTTGATGGGCGCTTTCGGATTCTGCAACCCCGTCTACTCAAAGAACGTCATTTAAAAGCGATGTTTGAACCGGTCGGCGCGACAGGGCAGGTGCCGTTGTTGGATGGCATCGCGTTTAATGTTGATACCACCATCTGGCCGGATCCGAGTATCAAAGAAGTGGAAATCGTGTACCGGCTGGATATTAACGAGTTTCGCGGTAAACGTTCGGTGCAATTGTTGATTCAGCATCTGTGGCCGCGCTAGCCGTGTGAACCGAATACGGCGGGCAGAAAGTCTATAAAATGGGCCTTTTATCCGCTAGAATGGCGGGTTACACCATTCCGTTGTCAACGACTTAACGTAAGAATATAAAAAATCATGTTTGAAATTAATCCGGTAAAAAACCGCATTCAGGATCTGTCTGAACGTAGTGCCGTTCTTAGGGGGTATCTTTGACTATGATGCCAAGAAAGAACGCCTCGAAGAAGTAAACGCCGAACTGGAGCAGCCTGATGTCTGGAATGAGCCTGAACGTGCTCAGGCATTGGGAAAAGAGCGCTCCTCGCTGGAAGCCATCGTAGATACCATCGATCAACTGACTCAGGGTCTGGAAGATGTGGCCGGTCTGCTTGAGCTCGCGGTGGAAGAAGACGACGAAGATACGTTCAATGACACCACGGTAGAACTGGACGCGCTAGAAAATAAATTAGGCCAGCTTGAATTCCGTCGCATGTTCTCCGGCCAGTACGACAGTGCGGATTGTTACCTGGATATTCAGGCAGGTTCTGGCGGTACGGAAGCGCAGGACTGGGCCAGCATGCTGGTGCGTATGTACTTGCGTTGGGCGGAAGCCAAAGGGTTTAAAACCGAAATTATTGAAGAGTCAGACGGTGACGTGGCTGGTACGAAATCTGCCACCATCAAGATCATCGGTGACTATGCGTTTGGCTGGCTGCGTACCGAAACCGGCGTGCACCGTCTGGTACGTAAGAGCCCGTTCGATTCCGGCGGCCGCCGTCATACCTCATTCAGCTCCGCGTTCGTTTATCCGGAAGTTGAGGACGATATCGATATCGAAATCAATCCGGCAGACCTGCGTATTGACGTTTACCGCGCATCCGGTGCGGGTGGTCAGCACGTTAACCGGACAGAATCTGCGGTGCGTATTACCCACATGCCTACCGGTATTGTCACGCAGTGTCAGAACGACCGTTCTCAGCATAAAAACAAAGATCAGGCGATGAAACAGCTGAAAGCCAAGCTGTACGAGTTTGAGATGCAAAAGAAAAATGCTGAGAAACAGGCGATGGAAGACAACAAATCTGATATCGGCTGGGGCAGCCAGATTCGTTCCTATGTTCTGGATGATTCGCGCATCAAAGACTTACGTACCGGAGTGGAAACACGTAACACTCAGGCCGTACTGGATGGCGATCTGGACAAATTTATTGAAGCAAGTTTAAAAGCGGGGTTATAAGAATTCACATGGCTGAATCACAATCACAGGGTGCCGATCAGGCGCAGGATCTGAATAACGAATTAAAAACGCGTCGTGAGAAGCTGGTGGCGCTGCGTGAAACCGGGATCGCATTCCCGAATGATTTCCGCCGTGACAGCACGTCCGATCGTCTGCATGCTGAGTTCGATGGCAAAGAGAACGAAGAGCTGGAAGAACTGGGCGTTGAAGTGACCGTAGCGGGCCGTATGATGACCCGTCGCATCATGGGTAAAGCCTCTTTTGTGACCTTGCAGGACGTCGGTGGCCGTATTCAGCTGTATGTTTCCCGCGACGATCTGGCGGAAGGCATCTATAACGAGCAGTTCAAAAAGTGGGATCTGGGCGATATTCTGGGCGCGCGCGGTAAGCTGTTCAAAACCAAAACCGGCGAACTGTCCATCCACTGCACCGAACTGCGTCTGCTGACTAAAGCGCTGCGTCCGCTGCCGGATAAATTCCACGGCCTTGCCGATCAGGAAACCCGCTATCGTCAGCGCTATCTGGATCTGATCGCTAACGACGAATCTCGCAATACCTTCCGTATTCGTTCCAAAGTGATGGCGGCGATCCGTAGCTTTATGGTCGATCACGGCTTCATGGAAGTTGAAACGCCGATGATGCAGGTGATCCCTGGCGGTGCATCTGCCCGTCCGTTCATCACGCACCATAACGCGCTGGACATCGACATGTACCTGCGTATTGCGCCGGAACTGTACCTGAAGCGTCTGGTCGTTGGTGGCTTCGAGCGTGTGTTTGAAATCAACCGTAACTTCCGTAACGAAGGCGTTTCCCCACGTCACAACCCTGAATTCACCATGATGGAACTTTATATGGCGTATGCCGATTATAAAGATCTGATTGTGTTGACGGAAAACCTGTTCCGTACGCTGACGCAGGACGTGCTGGGCTCGACGACGGTTGAATATGGCGACCAGACATTCGACTTCGGTAAGCCGTTCGAGAAGCTGACGATGCGTGAAGCGATCTGCAAATACCGTCCTGAAACCAACGTCGCCGATCTGGACGATCTAGAGAAAGCGACCGCGATCGCCCAGTCTTTGGGGATCAAGATCGAGAAAAGCTGGGGTCTGGGCCGTATCGTTACCGAGATCTTCGAAGAGACGGCAGAAAGCAGCCTGATCCAACCGACCTTCATCACCGAATATCCAGCTGAAGTGTCGCCGTTGGCGCGTCGTAACGATCAGAACCCAGAAATCACCGATCGCTTTGAGTTCTTCATCGGCGGGCGTGAAATCGGTAACGGCTTCTCCGAGCTGAATGATGCCGAAGATCAGGCAGAGCGTTTTGCTCAGCAGGTGAATGCGAAAGACGCGGGCGATGACGAAGCGATGTTCTACGACGAAGACTACGTGACGGCGCTGGAACACGGCCTGCCGCCGACTGCGGGTCTGGGTATCGGTATCGACCGTATGGTGATGTTGTTCACTAACAGCCACACCATCCGCGACGTGATCCTGTTCCCGGCGATGCGTCCACAGAAATAAGGCAGAGAAAGTCAGCCTGATATTGTTGTCATACTTTATTGAACCGGTGCAATTGCACCGGTTTTTTTTATTATCGACAATGCCAAATATTAGGGGAAACACGGGGATGAGATTCCCGTAGGGACATCTCGCACCGTGGTAGCCCCGTGTATCTCGATCTCACCTCGATAGTCTCTTCACTTATCCCGTTTTATCTCCGCATTCTTGCCGTCATTCTGTGATTGTCGCCCTACGGGGGAAGATGCTATTTTCAGGCATTCATTCACTGCCGGAACACCCATCATGATGACGTACCGCGATGCCTGGTTCGAACTGGCGCTGTTAACCAACGGCCGCAGTTTTCCACGACATACGCACGATGAGTTCGTCATCAGCGCCAATCTCAGCGGGTTGGAAACGGTCTGGCTGGATGGAGAAACCTTTGTTGCTACCAACGATATGGTAACGACCTACAATCCCAACCAACTGCAAGGCAGCGAGAACGCGTTTGACCGCTGGCAGTGCGCATCGCTGTACGTTCACCCGCAGGCGTTTGAGCATTATTTCCACCAAACCTTTCGATTCTCACGGGGCTGGAATCCGTCGCCGCAATTGGCAGCCGAGTTAAAACAGCTGGTCATCTCTGATTTGGACGACAGCACGCGTCAGGAACGTATTATCCTGCTGCTCGCGGGGTTGATGGAAAACCAGCATCACGAGCCATCTCAAAGTCAGGTTAAAGAAGCAGAGCGGATCACGCGGATCAAAGACGGGTTGCTGAGCGATCTCAGTGATGTTCCCACGCTCGACCAGCTTGCGCAGCAGGAGAATCTGTCGGTCGCCCATCTGGTACGCTCGTTTAATCAGGCGGTTGGGTTGCCACCGCTGGCGTGGCTGATGCAGCGGCGCATGTGTAAAGCGCGGGAACTGCTGCGGCAGGGGACTGCGATTAGTCAGGTCGCGGGCGATGTCGGGTTTGCCGATCAGGCGCATTTTACGAAAGCCTTCAACCGCTATAACGCCATGACGCCGGGGCAGTTCCGCCGTATCAATTTTTGACAATACAGCGTTTCCTTTGAGCTCTAGACTCGCGTTATTGCTTATTGTTCGAAGGGAATGCCATGCTGTTGGTTGTGTTCATGGGGATGCTGCTATCCCTGTCGCTGTGTCTCGATTTGGGGATGGTCAATACCGCGATTATTAACCGTGGGCTGCGGCATGGACCGCGCTCGGCGTTTTATATCGGGCTGGGATCCTGTTTCGGCGATCTATTTTATGCCACGCTGTCGGTACTGGGTCTGGCGGTGGTCTTTAATCTGACGCCCGTGCGCTGGGTGCTGTGGATTGGCGGTGGGCTGATTCTGATCTGGATGACGTTCAGTATGGCGCGCGCAGCATGGCGTGACTATCAGGTTAAACGCTTCGCCGACCTTTCTGCGACAGCGAATGGGGCGGATTTTACTGCGCCACCAGCTCGCTATACCGAGTTTTTCAGCGGCGTCGGCATGGCGCTGGCGTCACCAACGGCGTTGCTGTGGTTTGCGGCGATTGGCGGCACCATTATTGCGCAGTCTACCGATGGCTCAGCTTTCATGATTAGCCTGTTTCTGCTGGGCTTTTTCGTGGGCGGCGTGCTGTGGACATTTTTCCTCGCCGCGTTGGTGAAGTACGGTCAGCGTCTGCTGAAAGAACGTATCTCATTCTATTGCAGCCTGATTTCCGCGCTGTTATTTGCCTACTTTGCCTGGCACGTTATTTCCAGCGGCTATGAGACGCTGTTTCTGCCGCTCTCCACGACTGCATAACCGGCTAAAATATCAACACGTTGCCGGGTTTTTTTACTTGCTCGGCAATGGCACAGCGCTATAATGCCATTCGCTTCTGTGTGCGAGTGTAGTTCAATGGTAGAACGGCAGCTTCCCAAGCTGCATACGAGGGTTCGATTCCCTTCACTCGCTCCAATGTATTTACAAATCAACATGTTATAATTTATCAGTTAGTTAAGTTGTTGCCCCGCTAAAGCAGGTACAACTTAAACTACCCATTGTCCTACGTCCGCACCTACCGCGTGATTGGTCTGTGGTACAAGGGGGCAATCATCACGTCCACGTTCTTACCGCGAAAACACAACAACAAACAAAAAGCCGTATACTTGGCATAACTCCCAAAACTTTCAGTGAAGCGCATTTAGCCCGATGCCGCCACAATGCCACATGTCGAGATGACGCAGCAGGGGATAAACAGGTTTATGGTGGTGTTCGTACCTGCACACGATACGCAGGCTCTACCAGCGGTTCGGCCTCGCTCCTTCGGGTACATGGTCATCCTGATACCCTTCACTGTCTGACATGACCCTGATGAAGTCGCTCAAGGCTCCGCTTTGTCTTACCACCAATGGGGCTTATGATGTACTATGCGAAAAAATAGGGGCGCTTATGTCAGACAGTTATGTTGGTCTAATTGGGACGGTTGTGGGTGCACTCATTACAGGAGGCTTCGCCTGGTTCACCGATTGGCGTAAGAGCCGTGTGAAGAATAAAAAAGATTTAGAAGTGTTAGCCTTAAAACTGACTTATAAACTAGATCGTTATGTTGCACTGTGCCTTGAGTGCTCAGAAGATGATGGATGTGAGTATTATTATGAAGATGATGGCAGAGGCTCTGGTTCTTTGTTTAAAGGTTATTGTGTTGAGTTTCCAGAATTTACTCTAGGAAAGTTCGAAGACATCGATTGGAAGCTGTTACCTGTGAATTTAATGCATAAAATTTTTACACTTCCTACAAAAGTTAACAATGCAAGGCAACGTTTCTCCAAGGAATGGAATGAATTTGATGAACATTTTAACGATGACTATCCTACAACAATACGTGCCAAGGAGTTGACAGATCTCGCGATTTGTTTTTACAAGGTATCATCCAGCTTACGAACGTTGGCAGGACTTCCGCTCCCTGACGATTCAATCATCATAGATACACTCAATAAAAATAAAATCAAAAATGATGAAGATTACGATAGATTATTTATTCGAAAGGAATGATTAATGTCTGGAATGTTAGCTGGCACAGCCGCCGCTGTGGGTATCATTGATAAAGCAGTAGGGATTGCAAAGAAACTCGCTGACGATGGCGGTGAGCTTGATAAGGCGACTCTAAAACTTGAGCTTGCAAACCTCATGACTGAACTTGCCAACGTCAAAATGGAAGTTGTCACTACTCAAGTGCTTTTGTTTGAAGCCGAACTGAAAAATAAACAGCTCGAAGAACAGTTAAAGGACAAACAGTCATTTTCTTTTAGTTATGGCGTTTATTGGAAAGAGGGTGATGAGGTCGCATTCTGTTCTAAATGCTTTGAGAATGACCAGAAAAGAATACATACCATATTTCGTGATTATAAAATTGTTGGTTTCTCACGAGTGAAACAACAAAACTGGTATTGCCGGGTATGCGACACTACATATGAGATAACTAATTAATTCGAAAAGTTTTAGTATGGCTGCAGGGGGGACACTATATTTTATACCAGCCAATCTGTAGTGGCTAGTCTTGATATAGGTTGACACTTTTTTAGTGCTAAAATGCCTGATGCCTGACATCAGGCGTTTTGTATTCCAGATAGATGAGGTCGCTCGCTGTTGATCTCTCTTGGTTCAGTATTGGCCTAAAGTAGAGTTTTCGGCCCGTCCTCTCCGTCAAAAAGAGAGCATCCAGAATGAAAAAGACGAGTTATACCGAAGAACAGATTGCGTTTGTCCTGAAGCAGGCCGAAAACCAGCAGGTTGGTGCGGGTGCGGTGTAGAGCAGGTTTTGTTGGGGGTAGGGATTTTTCATGGAATTGGTAGTAAGATAACAAAGTATTACGTTTAGAATATAGTACATCGATGATATTAAAAATAAATATATAATATCCTGATTGTTTTTAAAAGGGGCTTTATGAAAACGATATATAAATGGATTATCGGTGGGGGGATACTGGCTCTAATTTTAAGTTTATCTAGTTGTATTGATGCTGTTGATAATATTTTGACAAAATCGATTGATCTTCCTCAGAAGATGAAAGTTTTTTCAGATAAAATGAGTGATTACTATTATGAACCAGGAAAATGGAACGGAACCTGGTCTGCCTTTCCTGAAGGACTAGTAAACATGGGAGACTATAGTTTATCAGACACTGATGTGATTATAAGTCTAACTCTTAATAATGGAGTGGTTAGCGGGGAAATAGTATCTAAAGAGTTTTGTAAGAAAGTACACATGCTTGATATGATGATTAATGGGGAGATTAATTTATTCCATGTTATAAGAGCTGACGTTATCGCTATTGTAAAAGGAGAAACTAGGAAGTTAGGTAGAATAAAAATAAATTATGAAAATAGTGATGGTGTTGTTACAGTTACCCCTCTCACTGACCCGCTTAATATAATTGGCGATAAACCAATACGCTTAATTAAAAATGTTGGGGATGATGGCGAGGGTGGTGTTGCCACTAACATGCTGGAAACAATGAATTTTTGTCACTCTAATGATTATGAATGGTGGTTGAGAGCTTTAAAAGAATATGAAAGAAAAAAACATAGTAGTGAGAAATTAAAATCCAATGAATGATTTATTATATATTGTGGGTTTTCCTTATGAAATACTATGTGATTGTAGCTTTTAAATATAATTAACCTGGTTTCTTTAATTAAGATAGGTGGTTTTTATGGATTTTTTAAAATATTTATCAATATTTTCTGGTATAGTTTCTGCTTTATGCTGGCTTCGTGCTAGTACTGTTACGGTGAATAGGACTAAATTAGAGAAGATTCGTCAAAAAATAGCTAAAAAACAAAAAACGGAGCCTGATTATTCTGGAGTTAGTTTAGTAAGGAATGGAAAAGAATATGATTTAATTGAAACGTTACATAAACAAAGTTTTTGGAACAGTTGCGGAGCGATTATGGCTGCAATGGCTATTTTTCTAAATATTTTATGATTTTTAGTAATAATTCGGGAGTTATACAATTGTTAGCTTTTATCGTTTACTTAACATAATAGACAAATACAATAGATCTGATGTGTATAGTAATGAGTATAGAATGGTTTTTATAAACAAAAAACATTATTAATTACAATGCATTATATGTTATGTTCTAATCCCTTCACTGCTCCAATTACACTTCTCTCAATATCCACCTAAGTCCGTAAAATCTAGTAATAGCTGGGTTTAGCACTAATTTTTCAGTGGGTTATGTAAATTAATCGCCTATCTAAATCATTATCTCAAGTGTAGAGGACATGATGACACTCGAAATCCTATACACATTCGCCTTCAATACAGTAGGAAACTATACCCATGCCTCTGCCATCAACCATAGTGCAGTGTGTAAAGAGCCAAAATTGGTTAAGTAGGGACAGTGATACTTTTGAGGAAAATATTTTCCCATTTATTGTACATCGATTATTGCTCTTATATCATTTTAAATATTGGGGAAAATGAAATAAGATTATCATAAGTTTAATTAGTCTTTACTAAATTAATGTTTTTTGTGTAAGCGTCATGATACAGTTTAAATTGTATTATTTTAATTTTATAATTAATTTTTTCTATTTTCATAAAGAAATATGTATTTCTTAAATACAAGGTTTCATAGCTATGAAAATATATGTTTAATAGAGAGGTATTCGCTATTGCTGGAGGAGGTATAAAACTAACTAGACCGCTTTTTTAAATGTAGGCGTAGCCTAATGGTCATGTATATTTATGGGGTTTACATTAACTTTCACTGAAAAATAAAAGTATTTATTTAAAAAATGGAGCTGGTTTTTTATCTTTTTGTTATATATAAGTAATTAGTGATGACTTAATTGGTTAGGTTCGTCTGAATAAAATATTTCTCTCCATCATCAGATTTATTCTCAATAATTATTTAAGGGAATGGCGGTTTTTCAATGAAAAATTAAGTATAACGTAATTCGGCAGATGAAATATTCAACGAGGGTTAGAAAGAGTGGGCGTATGTTCTAATATATTCATGTAACGCTTATCCTTTAGGTGATACATTTTATTATATGTTGCTATGACCATTAAAGTGCTCAAGCCATCCCCATGGAAATAAAACGTTTATATATAAATAACGGTTTTGTGTGTTTTAAAACTTCACCTGAGAGAGTATTATATCCATGCAACAGAGACTAGGGATCCGAATCGTAGAATGGAATTTTTTGTATGGAGGCATAATGTCTAATCTTATTTATCTTAGCGTTACTGGGGAAAAGCAGGGACTGATATCAGCAGGATGTTCATCTCTGGATTCTATTGGCAACAAGTATCAATCGGCACATGAGAATGAAATTTTTGTTTATGAGTTGGTGAATAATATTAGTCGGGAAGAGAATATTTCAATGCTTCCTGTAGAAATCAGAAAGCCAATTGATAAAGCCACACCATTGTTCGCTCAGGCAATCAATGATAAGGAAAAATTGGAGTGCATTCTTTCTTTCTATCGAACGGCTCAGTCTGGTGGAAATGAACTTTATTTTAAGATGAAACTTCGGGATGCACTTATCAGCAATATCCGTTTTTTCTATCCTAACTCACTGACACACAATGAAGTTCAGCCACAGGAAAGTGTATCATTCAAATTTGCTTCTATTGAATGGGAGCATGTTATTGCAAGAACAAGCGCTTACATGCTTTGGCAAAATGTAGCCTATTGATATTATACTAAAGGCCGATTTACTTTCGGCCTGATTTTTTTGATCCATATTTTATGTTGATAAATATGATTATTACAATTGAAAACAACATCAGTTTCATCCAGTGTTCTGGAATAAACGAAACATAAAAAAACCATAATGCTATGGTTATAATAACTAAAACCTCAGTGATTATAAAATTTTTTATCATATATTTTAATATTTTTTTTAAATTCATTGCTTTATAACTCCATTAATTAAGTTGATTATTTCTTCTTCATTTTTATAATTTGTTAAATTATATGGTGAGAGGATTGGTTCTATTAAAAAGTATAACATTTCTAAATTTTGTGAATAAAATAAAGCATATAATGCGGGATTAATATCCCGTAAATGACGGGCTGACATGGCTGCTTTCTGAACTTTTCCGTAAAATGCTGTTACTGTTATAGCCCAATAAGATGTTTGATTTATTGTTTTGCGTAAAGATGCTTGGAAATTAAGCGTCGTGCTAATAAATTTAGCTAGTGCATATGATATTGATTCTTTTATCGCCCTGTTTGTGGAAAATTCAGAAGCTATACCTAAAACTGCTTTGGCTATCTTTTTTTGTTTATTTTCATCAAAATCTTTCATTAAATTATCGATATAAATCTTCACCATATCCAGAATGACATCATCTCTTTTAAATACTTCTTTTATTGCGCTAACCATTCTGGAGTCTTCATACTGTAATTCTTGACATACATCGTTATATTTCTCAAGGAGACATGATGAATACCAGCTTGTTCTTTCCATGCCACTATATAGATCAGTTGTTAAACTTATTGAATTGTTCTTTAATTTCTTTGTTATGTCATCTAAATGGGTTGCGAGAACTTTGTCAGATTCCATTTTGTATTTTAAATATTCTGATGCTTGCATTCTATATATTCCTTTTACTGAATTTCTCTCCTTTTATGCAGATAGTTTACCCGAATAACAGGCATGACTTCAATGTATTTGCTGGGCTGGTAATTTGCATCCTACTAATTATAGAGTGAAAATATTGTTTTTTTAGAAAAGACGACAATATATCCTTATATAAATAAAATTTAGTGGTTGTCGAATGTGACGAAAACTCGTAGCAATTAAACTACGGGCTCATGCTTGCCCTGATGTTGGACTGTATTTTATTTAAAATACACCACTCTTAATTTCACTTGCACTGGCACTGAACAAAGGGAAGAGAGCACTTTTGTTCACTATCATTTACCCGGTTGCACCACGGTTGTCGTCCAACTGGGTAAATCCCAGGTGCCGCCGAGTTGGATCATGCGGCATGAACCTGTGGTCGATACACTGCTTTGCTGGAATGTTTTGCCATCCCATGTCCAGGATTCATAGCTCATGCAGTCCGCGAGTCCGCGTCCTTTATGCGCAGAGGTAATTTCACCGTTTTCGTAATCTGTGCCATCTGTCGTCACGAGCTGTGGCTGAGTCTGCATGGCGTTATCGATGATCCAGTAGGCGTAGCCTTCGTTGTAAGCCGCGCGCCAGCAAAGGGTGCTGAGCAGGGACAGGCTGTCATTTAGTGGAGTGAGCTCAATAGGCTCCGCTTTTTGGTCATCTTGCGGTAGCAATCTATCGCAGTCGCTATTTAGCGTTTTAAGCAGTTTTTTCTGGAGAGCCGACTGTTCCGCGTCTGTCAGATTTCGCGATGGCGCCTGTTTAGTGACTGCTGCGTAGATAACAGGGGCTGGTACGGCAGGTAACGCACTGCTTTTATTTCCTTTTTTGGTGATGGCGTCTGTTGTACCAATGCGACCTTGTTTCTCATCCATTTTTAACAGTACGGCGTAGGCACCGGCCCCGGACAGTTCGGAAACGGCACCATTGTGACGAAAAGCTACTTTCTCGCTTCCTTTTAGAGCCTGCAATACGACGGGAATTTGTTTCTCATTTAGCTGCCAGAGATTGTCTCTGGTCGGGGTGAGCAGGCCTTTATCCACGCCATCAATGGTTAGCGTGAGTGTGGTGCCTTTAGGAATCGCTTGGTATACCTCAGCGAGCATGACGTCTGCCGTTATTGGCGTATTTTGCCCTGCATGACGTGTGAGAAGCAGTGAAATTCCAGGAACATCTTGCTCTTCCCCCGCGTACTGCTCTTCGGATGAGTAGCCGGCTGCTCGGCACGTCAGCGTGTTATCACAGACCACTTCCCAGTCTTTATGAGAGAAAGAACTATCGGTGGATGTTGTGGCAAACGCCAGGGCCGGGGTACTCGCGATGAGAGCGGCTAGTATAGGGAGGCGGGAAGGGAGAGAAATCGTCATTTTCCATCAAATCCTTGATTATCTTATTATTTGTCATCGACGCTGTCTGAACGTCAGGGAGCGAATCGCTTTTTTGATATATGCCAAGATGTTAACGTTAGACTACGCGATATTGCGAATATTTCTTATCCGACCACTCCTTTATTAAGAATGAATCGGGTATGATTCTTCTGCCGTCAACCGTTCATCGGTTGCTCAACATCCCCTCTGTGTTATCAGCATGTTCATCCTGCTTTTTAACCTCATGCGTGATAACGGTCAGAACTAGTTTTCCACACAGCTGAAACGATTCCTATAAATAAGTGTCATGATAGATGTAGCGCGATGAGTACGACTCTTTATGCGGTACGCTGTTAATCACTTAAAGACGAGTATCATGAAAATTAAGCAAACTTTTACCAGGGCATTACTCCACCCACGCTATTGGACGACTTGGTTCGGCCTTGGCGTGCTGTTTTTATTAGTTCAACTTCCTTACCCGCTGCTGATGAAAATCGGGAGCAATGCGGGTCGCCTGTCCCGCGTTTTTCTTAAACGTCGTGTGTCGATTGCCAGACGTAACCTTGAATTATGCTTCCCTACGATCTCCGACGACGAAAAGGAAGCGATGATCGACAGCAACTTTGCGTCGCTTGGAATGGCATTGGTCGAAACGGGCATGGCCTGGTTCTGGTCCGATCGTCGCGTGCGTCACTGGTTTGATGTTTCGGGACTGGAGCATTTACATCAGGCTACAGCAAAAGGCCAGGGCGTGATGGTGATTGGTATTCACTTTATGTCGCTGGAACTGGGCGGCAGGGCGATGGGGCTATGTCGGCCGATGATGGCGATGTACCGTCCGCACAATAATAAAGCGATGGAAATGGTGCAAACCTGGGGACGTTCTCGTTCGAACAAGGCGATGATTGACCGTAAAGATCTACGTGGCATGGTGCAAGCACTGAAACGCGGAGAAGCCGTTTGGTTCGCGCCCGATCAGGATTACGGCCCTAAAGGCAGCGTGTTTGCCCCGTTCTTTGCAGTGAAAAATGCGGCGACAACCAGCGGTACGTACACGATCAGTCGTCTGGCAAAACCGGCGATGATGACGACGGTGCTGATTCGTAAGCCTGATGCCTCTGGCTACCAGCTGGTGATTCAGCCCGAATTACAGGATTACCCTTATCATGATGAACAGGCTGCGGCGTGTTATATGAATAAGGTGATTGAGAAAGAAATCATGCGTGCGCCTGAGCAGTATCTCTGGCTGCACCGTCGTTTTAAAACGCGCCCGGCTGGGGAAGTGTCGCTCTACGCCTGATGGCATCAGCACGTGTGATATCTGATGGCGCTTCTGCGCCATCGCTGTATTGGTGATGCAGAATTCGTTACATATCGTGTAAAACAAAAATGGCCGCCGGATGGCAGCCATTTTATGGTGGTTAACGTACTGAGTACGATTAACGGAAGATAGCGTGGGGGTTAACACCGCGATAGGTTTTGCCCAACGCTTTTAATATTTGATTGATTTTGCGGACAACGCGCATCTTTTTTATCCCCACGATTCTTAAATAATTATTGGTTGAAAGTACCAAAGTTGATGTTGATGTTTTCAAACATAGCGATGATTTTGTTCAGCAGTTTCATGGTCATTTCCTCATTGTTAGTTGATTGTTTTTCTGTGATGCTGTTCACGTTTTTAAGAATACTCGCACTGATACGGGTGGTCAACTTTTTTGTGATGAGAATCACAAAAAAATGAACGATCAGTTTGTGAGGAGTAAACCGCTGTTTTGATTTTCGTCTAAAAACCGTTTCTGCTTTTTCTTCATACTGACGCGTTTTCAGCGAGTTGCCCGATTGAACGTTAGGTGTACTGGCTGAAGGCGTCCTTATCGGACAGATTAAGTGAGATAGGTAAATTGTCTCGATTAGCAGTTGAAATACGCGTGGGTGAAGCGGGATAATCGTGCGCTTCACATTGCCAGACGCCGTTTTATCCAGCTCGTTTTAGTACCGCCTGTTTTGATACAGCAATGTCTTTATACGGTAATGTTTTGATACAACAACGTTTTCCGGTTTTGCATTCAGCGAGTTAATCGTTTGCGTGCGGAGCCATACGGTTCATGATGCGCCAGTGATGTGGGTGCATTCGCGGAGCAAGGCCGCGGGAACCGGTCAAATTGATCTTAAATAATAATGGCATTTCAGGGGATACCACCATGTCAAACACCACCCGTCAGGCAGGCTCGCAGGGCACGCTTGATGCTTTTTTCAAAATTACACAGCGCGGCAGTAATGTGCGTCAGGAAGTGTTAGCTGGCCTGACGACGTTTCTGGCGATGGTTTACTCGGTGATTGTGGTACCGAGTATGCTGGGCAAGGCCGGCTTCCCGCCTGCGGCCGTATTTGTTGCAACCTGTCTGGTTGCCGGTCTGGGATCGCTGTTGATGGGGTTGTGGGCTAATCTGCCAATGGCGATTGGTTGTGCGATTTCACTGACGGCGTTTACCGCATTCAGTCTGGTGCTGGGGCAGCAAATCAGCATTCCTGTGGCATTGGGTGCGATCTTCCTGATGGGCGTTCTGTTTACCATCATTTCCGTCACCGGCATCCGTTCTTGGATTTTGCGTAACCTGCCGATGGGCGTTGCACACGGAACGGGGATTGGTATTGGCCTGTTTCTGCTGATTATTGCCGCTAACGGTGTGGGTTTGGTGGTAAAAAACCCGATTGATGGCCTGCCGGTCGCACTGGGCAATTTCACTTCTTTCCCTGTCGTTATGTCCCTGCTGGGACTGGCGGCGACCATCGGTTTAGAGAAACGTCGCGTACCGGGCGGTATTCTGCTGGTTATCATCGCGATCTCTATTCTGGGGCTGATTTTTGACCCGAATGTAAAATTCTCTGGCTTCTTTGCGTTGCCGAGCCTGACGGCGGCTGACGGTTCGTCGCTGATCTTCAGTCTGGATATCATGGGTGCATTGCAGCCGATGGTTCTGCCGAGCGTACTGGCGCTGGTGATGACAGCGGTGTTCGATGCTACCGGTACGATCCGTGCCGTAGCCGGACAGGCGAATCTGTTGGATAAAGACGGACAAATCATCAACGGTGGTAAGGCGCTGACCGCAGACTCCGTGAGTAGCATTTTCTCCAGTCTGGTCGGAACGTCACCGGCAGCGGTCTACATCGAATCCGCAGCGGGTACGGCGGCGGGGGGCAAAACTGGCCTAACGGCAACCGTAGTGGGTGTGCTGTTCCTGTTGCTGCTGTTTGTCTCTCCGTTAGCGTATCTGGTACCTGGCTATGCCACAGCACCCGCGCTGATGTATGTCGGCCTGCTGATGTTGGGCAACGTTTCCAAACTGAATTTTGATGACTTTGTGGACGCGATGTCCGGTCTGGTATGTGCCGTATTCATCGTACTGACCTGTAACATTGTGACCGGTATTATGCTGGGCTTTGGCGCGCTGGTATTAGGCCGCATCTGCGCTGGCGAATGGCGTAAACTGAACATTGGTACCGTCATTATCGCTGTCGCGCTGGTGGTGTTCTACGCTGGCGGCTGGGCGCTGTAATCCCTTCTAACAGACCTTCTGGCTCCGCCCAGAAGGTCTGTTATTCCTCGTCTTTCCTTCCTCTTTTCCTTCTCTATTATTTCTCGCGCCAAACGCGATTTTATGTGCCCTTTTATTGGCTTTGGGTTGATGTCACTTGTGTGATAATCAATCTTGTTATTAATCTAAATTTCGGCCAAAAATCCATTTTCATACCGGACTAAATGCGTTAAATATGGAAGGGGTGTTTGCTCGCTAACAGGCAGAATTTTTTGATTTAGGAGTACGTCTAAGGAAAGCATGGAAATATTTTTTACGATTCTTGTTTTGACCCTGGTTGTATCCCTGTCCGGGGTGGTTACCCGCATTTTACCTTTTCAAATTCCCCTGCCTTTAATGCAAATCGCGCTGGGTGCCATCCTGGCCTGGCCTCAGTTCGGTTTGCACGTTGATTTCAATCCCGAGCTGTTTATGGTGCTTTTCATTCCGCCTCTGCTGTTTGCCGATGGCTGGAAAACGCCTACGCGTGAGTTTCTGAGACACGGTAGGGAAATTATTGGTTTGGCGCTGGTTCTGGTACTGATTACCGTGGTGGGCATCGGCTATTTCATCTACTGGATGGTGCCGGGCATGCCGCTGATTGCGGCCTTCGCGCTGGCTGCTGTGCTGTCGCCAACGGATGCCGTCGCACTGTCTGGCATCGTGGGTGAAGATCGTATTCCGAAAAAACTGATGGGCATTTTGCAGGGCGAAGCGTTGATGAACGATGCGTCCGGTCTGGTGTCGCTAAAATTTGCCGTCGCGATTGCGATGGGTACGATGGTGTTTACGGTTTCCGGTGCCACACTGGAGTTCATGCAGGTGGCGCTGGGCGGGCTGCTGGCGGGCGTCGGCGTGACCTGGATATTCGGTAAATCGCTGCGCATTATCAGCCGCTGGAGTGGTGACGATGCTGCGACGCAGATCGTGCTGCTGCTGCTGCTGCCTTTCGCGTCGTATCTGATTGCGGAACACATTGGTGTGTCGGGTATTCTGGCTGCGGTGGCGGCGGGGATGACGATCGGTCAATCGGGCGTCATCCGTAGCGCACCACTGGCGATGCGGCTGCGTGCAAACGGCGTGTGGTCGATGCTGGAATTCGTGTTTAACGGCATGGTATTCATCATGCTGGGTCTGCAATTGCCTGACATTCTGGAAACCTCGGTGACGCAGGCGGAATTGGACCCAACGGTTGAAACCTGGATGTTGTTTACCGATATCGCGATCATCTACGGTGCTCTGCTGCTGCTGCGTTTCTGCTGGCTGTGGGTGATGAAAAGATACAGCATGCACATCCAGAAAAAGCGCCCGATGATCTTCGCCGAGTTTTCTACGCGCGAGCTGTGGATCGCGTCCTTTGCCGGTGTGCGAGGGGCTATTACGCTGGCGGGTGTGCTGTCTATTCCGCTGCTGCTGACTGATGGCACCGCGTTCCCGTCACGCTATCAGTTAGTGTTTATCGCCACGGGTGTCATTCTGTTTTCTCTGCTGTGCGGCGTGCTGGCCTTGCCATTTCTACTGCGCGGCGTGGTGGTGGCGGATAAAGCCGCACACGCCAAAGAAATCCGCATGGCACGTATGGCGGTGGCTGAAGTGGCGATAAAAAGTATGCACAAAATGGAGGAGCGTCTGGCGGCCGATCGGGAGGAAAACATTGATGAGCAGGTGCTGAAAGAAGTCAGTGCGCGCGTCATCGGTAACTTACGCCGAAGGCTAATCGATAAAGACGATCCTGAAAACGGCCTGCTGATCGAGAATCTGGAGCGGCGTTTCCGTTTGACCGCGCTGAACTCCGAACGTGCCGAGCTGTATCACCTGCGTGCTACGCAGCAGATCAGCAATGAGACGTTGCAAAAAATGCTGCGCGATCTCGATCTGATGGAAGCGCTTCTGATCGAAAATGAGTAAAACGCGGTGAGGTGATCCTCGCTACCACGTTGATTTATTTCTCTTCTCTTTCCTTTCTTAACATCCCCATGGCGTAAGCGATGGGGATGTTTTTTATGCGTCCAGTCTAAGAACGACGTCAGGCGATTGTAAACTGCTTGTCACTAAATGATAATGATTGTTATTATCCGTAGGACTTTTCTCATAGGTGAAAAGTAGAGCAGTAAAAAGCAGAAAAGTAAAAAAACCAGAAGCACAAAACGGCCCGCACGGTATCAACATCGTGTGGGGTGAATGGCTGTTTGAAGGACCAGATAAAAATAAACGGACATTAACCCTGAATTAATTAGGTAATAAGCCACGTTTATAGGGGAAAATTATGCGTGTATTAGTGGTTGATGATGATTCTGTGCTGTGCCATTGGCTGGGGTCTAAATTACATTCCCACGGCCATTCTTGCCGAATGGTGCATGATGGCGCACACGCATTAAAAGCGATCAAGGATGAAGTTTATGATGTCGTTCTGTTAGACAGAATGTTACCCATCATGGACGGATTTACGGTATTACGTGAATTACAAGGCTCGCGTCATCCCCCTATTATGCTGCTTTCCGCACTGGATCGTGATGTCGATCGGGTGATGGGCTTAGAGCTTGGCGCAGAAGATTATCTCGGCAAGCCTTTTAATTTTAATGAGCTTAGATTACGTCTGGATATTATGGCGCGGCGCGGTAAACGCCACGTGGATAATCCTTCTATGCTGACTTTTGAAGACCTGCAGCTTGACCGTATGCAGCGTGTTGCATGGCGCGGCGGCAAGCGTATCGATTTGACCGATAAAGAAATCAAGTTACTGATTATATTGATGGAAAATCCGGGGCAGGCCATTACGCGCACCATGCTGTTAGAGCGCGTATGGGGTTACAATTTTGATCCACAAACCAATCTGATCGACGTTCATATGTCAAAGCTGCGGGCGAAAATTGATAAAGGCTTCCCGCGTCCATTAATTAAAACGTTGAGGGCGATGGGCTACGCATTAGGCGCGGTAGATAAGGACAAAACTGATGTTGGCAGCCACGCTGAATAAAATAAAAATAAAGAAGCTGGGGCAGCGCTGGCAGGTAAAAATAAAACACTGGCAATTACTCGGGGCAAGCCAATATCCCGACTTTTTATGTACCTCTAATTTTCGTCAGGCAATAACCATTGTTTTTCTGTTCTTATTGATGATGCTGATGTGTATTGTCGGCTTCAGTTCACTCAGCGAAACGTTGATTAGAACGCATGTCCGTGAAGTTATTCTGGGTAATATTTATGATTACTCAATGCAGTCGCGTTTAACGAGTGCTGACAGTCTGATTACGCAATTACGTCAGGATAATCGAGCGAAAGGGGATGAATTACCGCTGTTTCTGGTGATGGATAAACAAGGCGATATTCTGTATCACAATCACCCTCTAAGAACGCATCCTTTAAGTAGCGATTCTTTCAATACGCATCGTCTGGAAATGCGGCAGCGTACTGATTGCCGGATGGATGTCAGCTGTCTTAAGGCCGAAATTTCCAGCCCAGACGACCCCAATCTGATCGGTTTGTCCGTCATGCTGGATGATGGAGGTGTGCTGTTTACCGCCTACAACATCCGACCCATGTTGGAACGGGTGAGGACGATCCCGCTTGTGGCGGGAGCGGGACTGTTTATCGTGCTGCTCTTCTGCCTGTTTGTCAGCCGCCATTTCAGTTTACGCAGTTTGCGCAGCGTGGAGAAAATCCGTGCGGCGCTGCATCGCTACAGCAGCGGCGAGCAGCAGGTGCGCATGCCGCTGTCGCCTTATGACGATGATTTTGACAGCCTGAGCGCCGACATTAACCAGAATCTGGAGCGGATTGAACGCCTGATGGAGCAGGTGCGCAACACATCAAGCCATGTCGCGCATGAACTGCGTACACCGTTGACGCATTTGCAAAATCGTCTTTTCAACCTGACGGAACGTGCAGGGCTGGATAACGACGTGCGTGATGAATTGAATCTGGCGGTGGACGAGGTGCACAAAATCCTCGGTCTGTTCCGTACCGTGATGCGCATCGGTGAAATCGAAAGCGGGCGCTGTGTGCACCAGTTTGAGAACATTGAAGCGCGCCAACTGCTGGAAGAAATTGCCGAATATTATCAGCCGCTGGCGGAAGAGCGCGGCTGTCGGCTGAAAATTGAAATCAAAGCCGGAATCCAACTCTTTGGCGATCGTGCGCTGCTGTTTCAGGCGTTGGCCAATCTGGTGGAGAACGCGCTGAAATACGCGGCACAGGGGAAATACATCACCTTGAGCGTGACGCTGTATCGCGGCTGGATCGCCCTGAGCGTCGCTGACCGTGGCCCGGGGATTCCGCCCGCACTTCATACCAAAGCGCTACAGCGTTTTCAGCGGCTGGATACCTGGTTTCAGTCTGGTTATGGGTTGGGGCTGTCTTTGGTACAGGCGATTACCGACCTGCACGGCGGCAAGCTCTATCTGGACTCCTCTGAGCCGGGCCTGAACGTCTACCTATGCCTTAATCGCTGTTAATGCGCTTTTTCTTACGATGAACAGACATGTGGCGAGCGATTTTCCCCCAGCTTGCCACGACACGCCACTCTTGATTTCTTATGAATATCCCTTCAAAAAATATGAATATCTATTAATTTTCTCTGTAACGGAATTCGTGTTAATTATTGATTTATATTGATAATTTTTTGTATGTAAAGATTAACGAATATTAATGTTCTGCTGCTTGCGACGCTTGATAATAAGTCTCATTATTAATCTTATTATCATCATGGCGCCCCCGAATTCCCGAGTAGGCCATGATTTCTTTGGCTGCGAATTAGAGGCTCTTCCCATGAAAAACATGAAAGCAAAATTACGTTCTTTCCTGCGTGACGAAAGCGGTGTAACGGCAATCGAATACGGCATTCTTGCAGCGGCAATGGCGGCGGCAATTGGCGCTATTTTCGGCGGTGACGGTATCTTCGTGAAAGCGTTGAATGAGAAATTCAGCCAAATCGCCGATCAAATTACCGGTACGGGCACCAGCGGCGGTACATCCGGCGCAGCGAAATAAACGCGAGATGGCGGATTACACGCACTGGCCGCAGACGGCATTGCTGATGGGCTGCCTGCTGTGGTGCATCAGTACCGACCTGTTAGTACGCAAAATTACCAATCGGGCGGTACTGATTTTATTGCTGGGCTGGCTGTTCTTCAGCGCTTCACATGTCCTGCAATCCGGTGCGTTAGATATGTTGGCATTACGGAAAACGCTTTGGGCGCTGCCAGGTGCGGCGGCGGTATTGGTTGTGGGTTTTTTGCTTTTCCTCACCGGCAGACTAGGTGCCGGGGATGTCAAGCTGATGAGTGTGCTGTGCCTGTGGGTTGGGCAAGGGCACCAGATCGTTTTCGTCATGGTGACGGCGCTGGCTGGCGGTGTGTTGGCGCTTAGCCTGCCGCTGCTGAATACCGTACCCACAGCTGTGGCGATGGGCATTCAAACCACCAACCGGATATTCAAGAGTCGGTTGCCTATGCCACCCGCGTTGCCCGCCGACCTTTCTCAAGGCATACCTTACGGCGTCGCCATTGCGTTCGGCGCGATGTATGTCCTGATTTTTCCCTTGTTTTAATTCTGTCGCAGCTTTAAGACACACACGCTAGGGTAGGCAAGTTGAAATGAAAGTGAACTCTACATACGTACTGTCAGGCGCGCTCGTGCTGGCAGGCATTGTTGCGCTGGTGGTGCGTAGCCATCTCTCTTCTGAACCCCCTGCGCCGCCTCCGGTAGTGGCTAAAGCGCCGGAAAAAATCGCTGTCTTGGTGGCAGCAAAAGATCTGCATCCCGGTGATTTCATTGATTCTAGCTCAGTACGCTGGCAAACCACGGATGAATCAGTTTCCCGTTCGTTTAACTTCGTTCGCGGCCGGGATAGCCAGTTTCTGCTATTTGGCGCAACTCTGCGTGAAACGGTAAAGGAGGGGACACAGCTTAGCAGTAATGTTGTTGTGAAGCCCAATGAACCTGGCTTTGTTGCCGCCGTGCTGCATAAAGGGATGCGGGCTATCTCCGTTCCTACCAGCGCGATTGCGAGCAATGCTGGGCTAGTCTCAGCAGGCGATCGTGTTGATGTGATCCTCAGCATGAGACGAGACGATCAGTCAGAGTTACCCGTTAGCCGTAACCAGCCAGTTGTGATGCCACTTTTGGCTTCGCAGACCATTGTTCGTGATCTGAGAGTGCTGGCACTGAATGATAAGGTCGGTACGCCGGTATATCCACGTTTGGATGCGATGGAAGATGGCGCGGCGCTTGATGCCGCAGCCAAGAGTCGTGAGTCAGCCGTGCGTTCTCGTCCTGCTACCTATCAAACCGTCACGTTGGAAGTCACGCCGCAGCAGGCTGAGGCACTGACCGTCGCTAAAGAACTGGGAATTCTGCATTTATCGCTGCGCAGTGCCACGCAGGATGATGTTGTCGATCCGCTGAAGGAACGACAGAGCGTGACTACGGTTCCACTAGCAACCGATATCTACGGGGCGCTATCAGCAGGATCCGGCGGACACAAAGTGAAGGTCTATCGCGGTGAGCAAAAAGACGTGGTGACGTTCCCCTCCCGATAGAACGAATACGCAATCTGACAGCCTGCGAGGTGCCGCGAGCTGCTCATAGAACAATGAAGCCCATTACGGAAATTAAGTAAATGACGATGTTTTCGCTGTTTTTGAAATCGGACTTTCGGGGTACGTGCAAACGATTGCTGGCTGCTTGCCTGTTTAATGCGGTATTGCCTGTCACGCTAACGACGATGATGTTGCCTGCGACCACACTAGCTGCTGGGGTATCTACAGCGCCTATCACTGATGAAGTTCACCTAACGGTCAATCAGGGACGGTTACTCCAACTTGCTGATACACCGGATAGCGTGCTGGTGGCCGATCCGAATATCGCCAGTTTTGAACTGCCTTCGCCGGGTAACCTGTTCGTTTACGCCAAAAGTGTCGGTGTCACCACGCTCTATGCGATGGATGAAAATGGCAATGTCATCAATGCCATTCGTCTGGTGTCCGAGCATGATTTGAAAGCGCTGGGTGAACGCATGAAGCGTGAATTCCCCGGTGCGGATATCCAACTGGAAGCATCGATTCCCAGCGGTGTCATTGTGCGCGGCAGCGTAGATACCCCGCAGGATGCCAAGCGCGTCATCGACAGCATACAGGCTTACATCAGCGCGTCCTCGGGCGGGCAGGGCGGTGGTGGAGGCGGTGGCGAAAAATTGCCGGGCTCCAGCGAATCCTCCGGCAAGGTGATCAACCAACTGAAAATTAAAACGCCTTCGCAAATCAATATTCAGGTGCGTGTGGTGGAAGTGTCCCGCAAGTTGACCAGCGAACTGGGCTTCAACTGGGCGGCATCGCTGAGCACCGGCAGCGGGAATATGAGTGCGGGCAGCGGTTCGCGTCTGAATCTGTTCAACGCTACAACCGGACGATTTTCTAACCCAACAGATTCTGGCTTCCTGAACTTCGGCCGCTCCAGACTGAGTGGATTGTTAACCGCCATGAACCAGCAGGGCATGGCGACCGTATTGGCCGAACCCAACCTGACAGCGATGTCAGGGGAAACCGCCGCGTTTGCTGCGGGTGGTGAAGTACCTATCGTTTTGATCACCAACAACAGCGTCAGCATCGATTACAAATCCTACGGCGTGATTCTGCGCATGACGCCAACGCTGCTGTCTGCTAACCGCATCAGCCTGCACATTGCACCGGAAGTCAGTGAACTCACGGACGTCGGTTCCGTACAGCTGGAAGGCGGATCGCGTATTCCGGCCTTAACGGTACGTCGTGCGGATACCACGGTAGAGCTGGCCAGCGGACAGAGCTTTGCACTGGCGGGGATGTTGCGTAGCGCCGGCAGCCAGACAATCAACGGCGTGCCGGGGCTGAGTAGCGTCCCGATGTTTGGCCGCCTGTTTGAAAGCGAAGCCACCAGTCAGGAAGAAACGGAATTGGTGATTATCGCGACCGCTTATGTGGTTGAGCCGGTTAATGCAGGCGATCTTCAGACGCCGGGGCAAGGCGTAAAAATGCTGGATTCGTCCATGCCACGTTCTGCATCTATCGGCTATCTCTACTGAGTTCGCGAGGGGAAACAACACATGAAAACGATCAATAGCAATCACCCTCCGTTTCGTCCTCTGCCCTTGCGTGCAGCGGTGCTGACCGCCGTTTTTCTGCTGGCAGGCTGCGGATGGAATAAACCGATTAACGATGTACGTATGCAGCGTTTTGACCAACCTGCTCTGCAACCCATTGCCGTCCAGCCGTCATCGGTGTCCGTGCCGTTACTGGCTGCGCCGAACGGGCGGGGTTTCCTCCCTGAGTCGTTAAAGCAGCTCAATATCATGTTGAAGGATCAGGGGCGGTTATCGGCACAAACGATCACGCTGATTCCGCACAGTGCGAGCGGTGAGCAGATGGCTGGGCGACTGGCGACCGTGCTGAAAAATGCCGGCGCTAATCCACAGAATGTGAAACAGATGCGCCGTTCTACGGCGAGTGGTCAGAACGGCGATCTGGAAGTGATCTCCGAGGCGCTGGTGGTCAAAACCACCCGCTGCACGATTAATGATCCCAACCAGTTGATGGTGAAGCCTTATGAAGCCATTGGTTCTCTTGGCTGCGCCACACAAAACAATCTGGCGATGATGATCGCTGAACCACGCGATCTGATTCAGGCGAAAGCGCTGGATGATGCGGATGGCGTAGCGGCGGTGAATAGCATCGAACGCTATCACAAAGGTGAAGTGAAAGAGCTCATCGACATTAACTTTGAAGAAGATTAAGGGCGTGACATTCCATGAGTGAAATTACCCCTAACGATGGTGAAGAACTGGCGTTGCCGCTGGTGGCGTTCGCCAATGACGTACGCGATGTGGCCGATATCAGCGATCTTTTCACTCGCCTGAAACAGCCGGATGTACCGGTGATGTCCGGCGGTATTGCAGCTGCTCGTCAATGGTGTGAGCTGAATGTTCCGCCACGTATTTTACTGGTGGATCTGGAAGGCGCGCACTGGCCGCTTCCGGCACTGGAAGAGCTGCTGAGCGTCTGTGGTCCCACCAGCCAGGTGATTGCGACGGGCAAAGAGCAGGATGTCGGCTTGTACCGCGCACTGCTTCAGGCTGGCGTGGTGGATTATCTGGTCAAGCCGTTCACGCTGGATCTGCTGGCAGCAACGCTGGCGAAATGTGAAGGCCAACAGGCCGGGCCGGAATATGCCCGCATGGGCAGGACGATTGCGGTCGTCGGCGCCAGCGGCGGAAGTGGGGCAAGTACCGTCGCGATGGGGCTGAGCCGCCTGCTGTCCGGCGAGCGTCATTTGCCCGTCGCGCTGGTGGATTTCGATCGTCGTAACGGCGATCAACTGCTGCTGCAAGGGCAAACCGATGACGCAGGGCTGGCGGCGGTGTTGGAAACGCAGGAGCTGGATACCCGACTGCTCCAGCGCGCCATGCTGCGTGTGGATACCCGTTTGCATCTGCTGGCGCAAAAGCCGGAACTGGGTGAATTGAGCCCGGTGGACGTGGATAACGTACTGAATCTCGGCGGGGCGCTGTGCCGCATGTTCAACCAGGTGATCTGGGATCTGCCCAGCAGTTACCCGACCGGGGCGCTGGACGTACTGACCTACGCGGATCTGCGCATCATTGTGACGGAATTGACGCTTCAGGATGCGCGTAATGTGCGGCGCGTGCTGAATGAAATCGGTGACGAAAGTGAAGGGCAACGCCTGTTGCTGGTACATAACCAGAGCCGTTTTGCCTCGACCGCGCCGCTAAGCCGCGAGCAGTTTGAACAATTTACCGGCCGGAAGATTGATGTCGTGCTGCCGAACGCGGGCCACGCGCTGTCGCAAAGCCTGACGCTCGGCGCACTGAATCTGGCTGCGGCACCCGCTTTCCAGCAGGGATTACGCCAGTTGGTCGATCTGGCCTGCGGCGTACGCGCCAGACCGGCAGAAAAACGCTGGTTCTCGCGTTGGTTAAAACGTGCCTGATGATGTTAAGCGCTCGCCGTTTTTCAACGGGTTACAGACTGTTTTTTGGGGTTCAGGATTATGTTGATTCGCAAGAATAACCTGCAAAAAAGTGAAGCAGGAAAAAGCACGCCTCAGCCTGCGCCTGCTGCCAATGTGGCAGAACTGAAAACGCGTCCGGCTGCGGAGAACCGCACACAGCCTGCGGCGAGCTCCGCGTCTGGATCCGCTCCAGCCGCGCGCCAGACGGACAGCCGAACCAGCCAGCGCCGGATTATCCGCGCACAGCTCTACGATCAGATCGACGCGGGTAAAGCGGCGATGATGGGGCGTGACAAATTGCTGGTGCAGATCGAGACGGTGATCCGCCGCATCTGTGATGAGCAGCGCTTACAGCTTTCCCGGCAGGAAGAGGAAGCCATCGCCGCCGAAATGTTGGACGAGATGACTGGGATCGGGCCGATCCAACCGCTGCTGTCGGATGACACGGTCAACGATATTCTGGTTAACGGTGCGGGGCAGGTGTTTGTCGAGCGCTTTGGCAAACTGGAACTGTCACCAATTACCTTCATTGATGAAGAACATGTGTTTAACACCGCGCAGCGTATCGCGGCGGCAGTGGGGCGCCGTATCGACGAAGCCAGCCCGATGGTGGATGCGCGTCTGCCTGACGGTAGCCGCGTCAACGTCATCACCTATCCGCTGGCGATTGACGGCACCACGATCTCGATTCGTAAATTTATGCGCCGCAACCTGTCGCTGGAAATGCTGGCAGAGCGCCGCTGTATGTCCTACGCGATGGCGGATGTGCTGAACAAAGCGATGCAGGCACGCGTTAACGTGATCGTCTCCGGCGGAACGGGCGCGGGTAAAACCACCTTGCTGAATGCGCTGTCGCAGAAGATCGGCAGCACCGATCGCATCATTACCATCGAAGATGCCGCCGAACTGCAATTGCAGCAGGAGCACGTGGTGAGACTGGAAACGCGTCCTGTCAGCGCCGAAGGTACTGGCCGCGTCGATCAGCGCGATCTGATGCGTAACGCCCTGCGTATGCGGCCCGACCGCATCATTCTGGGCGAGGTGCGCGGCGGCGAGAGCTTTGACATGTTGCAGGCGATGAACACTGGCCACGACGGTTCGCTGTGTACGGTACACGCCAACACCTCGCGCGATGCGATACAGCGTCTGGAAAACATGGTGATGATGGCGAACATGCAACTGCCACTGATGGCGATCCGCCGCCAGATCGCCAGCGCGGTTCACCTGATCGTGCAGATCGAACGTATGCGCGACGGTATGCGCCGCGTAGTGTCCATCACAGAAGTGTGTGGCATGGAGAACGAAGTGATCCAGCTTCAGGATCTGTTCAGCTTCAACATTCAGGGGATGGATGGACAGGGTTTTTTGACGGGGGAATATGTTCAGCACATTCAGCGCCCGCAGTTCTACAGCGACAAATCGCATCTGTTTGATGCGCAGTGATGGGGTGAGGAGACGCTGATGAGTGACGCACGTCTGAACCTGATTACGCTGCTGGTGTTTTGCAGCGTGCTGATGCTGCTTCTGGCGGTCAACGCCTGGAGAAAATCACGGCAGCAGCGCATGCAGCGCGAACAACGCTGGCAGCAGATTTTGAACGAGGTCAGCCCGTCGGCTGCCGTAGTGGCATCTGATTCGATCCTGCGTGATGAGATCAGAACGCCGCTGATGGGTGTCCCGATGATTGGACGTTGGCTGGCGATCCTGTGGGCGCAGATGACGTTCATTGGCTGGAAAAAGAACCTGCTTCAACGCTCTCTTGCGCTGGCGGCGGTTAGCCTGATACTCGGCATGATTCTGGGGCAGCGCACCCTGCTGCCGCTCACGATGGGGCTGATTTTTACGCTGGTGCTGTTTGTCAGTATCGGCATGCTGCTGTTCCGTTCGACGTTGCAAAAACATCTGAAAGCGCTGCGTGAGAGCCTGCCAGAAGCGATTGATGCGATAACTCGCAGCTGCCGTGCCGGTGTCCCGGTTGCTAACACCTTCTCTATTGTCGCTGAGCACCTGACCGGGCCGCTGGCGAATGAATTCAAGACGATCGATCACTGGTTGCGGCTGGGGATTCCGCTGCGTCAGGTGATTCAGGCTTCTGCCACGCGGGTGCCGATGTCCGAATACCGTTTCTTCGTGGTAATTCTGATCATCAATCAGGAAGCGGGTGGACGACTGGGGGAAACGCTGGAGCGTCTGTCGGCCACGCTGCGTGAACGTCGCGAGTTGCAGTTGAAAGTGCAATCCAAAACGTCGGAAGCACGTGCATCCGCCAAGATTGTCGCGGCACTGTTCCCCGGCTGTCTGGCCTATTTGTACATGAAGTCGCCGGACGATTTCAGTTTCTTGTTTTCCGATCCGGTGGGAACGTCGGTGCTGATTTATGCCTTGTGCAGCGTCTCAGTCGGCATGTTGATCACGCACGTGATGGTTAAGCGAATTGGGTAAAGGGAGAGCCATTCATGACTGTTTTTGACGATCCCTTACTGCTGCTGGCGCTTGTGCTGATGGTGGTCGGGATTTACCTGGCACGTACACAGCATAAAACACAGCAATACAAGCAGTTGGAAATTCGCATGCGCGGGCATCTGCCCGCCGCCTCTATAGAGGCGGCCTCTCAGGAAAACATCCTGAGAGGCCAGGGAACCACATTATCTCCCCTGCTGGAGAAGCTGTTGCAGCCCGTTGCTACGCAGGGCGAGCGCCTATCGGGATCGGAGCGCGATCGCCGCAACCTGCGCCGCCTGCTGGATCTGGCCGGGATCCGCCG
Organism: Pectobacterium aroidearum; assembly: GCF_041228105.1. Taxonomy (NCBI): domain Bacteria; kingdom Pseudomonadati; phylum Pseudomonadota; class Gammaproteobacteria; order Enterobacterales; family Pectobacteriaceae; genus Pectobacterium; species Pectobacterium aroidearum. Next base: position 4,242,388 of record NZ_CP166097.1, on the reverse strand, counting down.
CAACGAAGCGGTAGGCTGGCTGGTGATGGGAAAATTTGCCGCCGGTGCGCTGTTCGCTATCGCGCTGGTGTGGGGATGGTTGCCGCCAGCTGACCGTGCGGGGCTGACGGGCGTTGCGGCGGGGCTGATTGGCTTCTTTGTCGGTTCTATGGTGCCGGAGTGGTGGCTGAAGTGGCGTGCGGCAAGCCGGGGCGAAAAGCTGGCGCGAGCGGTGCCGGATGCGCTGGATCTGATGGTGGTCTGTGCCGAAGCTGGTCTGCCTATCGGGCGCGTGTTGCAGGTGGTATCGAAGGAACTGGGGCTGTCTTCACCGGAGATGGCGGATGAATTGCACTATACCGCCGCCGAATTACAGATCCTGTCAGATCGTACGCTGGCGATGAAACATCTGGCGGAGCGAACCCGCGTCAGCGAGATCGAAAGTATGGTGGCGACGCTGATTCAGGCGGAGCGCTACGGTACGCCGCTGTCTCAGGCGTTGCGCACGATTGCGGATGAAAGCCGCAAGACGCTGATTCTGAGTCTGGAAGAGAAGGCGGGTAAATTGCCAGCGCAGCTGAGCGTGCCGCTGATGGCACTCATTCTGCCACCGATTATCGCCATTATGGCGTCGCCTGCACTGGTGCGAGTGGTCCGCCTGCTGGCGCAATAGTTTTTTATTTACAACACATTGATTTTTAAAATATCGATTCCCGATATATACCCTAAATAATTCGAGTTTCAGGAAGGCGGCAAGGGAAGGAATCCCGATGAGCTTACACAGGTAAGTGATTCGGGTGAGTGAACGCAGCCAACGCACATGCAACTTGAAGTATGACGGGTATGTGCCGGAAATCACGGCGGTGACAACCGATGGAGTTATCGAAGATGGTCGATCTGGTAGCAAAACTTAAGCGCGGCGCGCCCATGCTGGCACTGCTGATTGTCAGCACCGTGCTGGCGGGATGCGGCAGCTCGATGGCGATTAAAGGCAGTAAAGATGAAGGACTGCGTCTGGCACGCCTGCTGCGCGATCAGGGACGTGTTGAGGCCGCGACGGAAGTGTACGCGCGTCTCGACAGCCGCGATGCACTGAAAGGCGCAGAGATGCTGGAGTATGCCAGCGTCGCAGCGCTGGCGCGTTCACCGCAGCAAACGCTGGAACTGTACGGGCGAGCACGTCAGGCGTTGGGCGGCGATACCAACAAAATGACGCCGGAAGAAGCGCTGGCGGTGTGTCTGGGAATGGGGCGTGCGCAACTGGCATTAGGACGTAATTCGATGGCGCAAGCCGACTTTGCCTGTGCGCTAAAAGCACAGCCGAACGATGCAGGCGCTCTTAACGGCATGGGCGTGGTGATGGATGCCTCAGGTAAACACGCAGAAGCGCGCCAGCTGTTTGAAAAAGCGTTGCAGATAAACCCGGCAGATGTCGCGGCACTCAACAATCTGGCGCTCTCATGGCTGGCAAGTGGCAACGCGGATAAAGCCATTTCTCTGCTGCGCTCGGTGGATGAGAGTAACGCAACCGGCAGACTGAATCTGGCGCTGGCCTACCTTTCTGGCGGCAGAGAGGATGACGCACGTTCGGCGTTGGCGACCATTGCACAGCCACAGCGTATTGATGGCTTGATCGACGAGCTGCATCAGCGTCTACAGCAGATGCAACAGGATAAATCCCGTGGCGAAGCGCTGCTGCTGTCCAGCCGTCAACGCCTGCAATTGAGTTCGCCTGAGTAATGGCGTGGCTTCGTAATCTCGGCCCGTGGCGTGATGAAGGCACCGTGCAAGGAATCGTGCCGCGCCATGAACGTCACTGGCGCAGCACGCACGGCGTGATCGCGACGGAAGTGGCGTTTCTGGTGCCGGTAGTGCTGGTCGGGGTGATGATGCTGTTTGAACTGGCGCGCATCGGGCTGGTGATTGCCGCTGGCAGCGCTGCGCTGGATAAAGCGGTGCAGGCTTTCCGCCTCGACAATCTGGCGTCGGACAGCGCGGAACAGATGGGAACGCGCCTAAAGGCACGGATGGTTGAAGCGGGATACGGCTACCTCAAGGAAGATGATTTAACCGTCAGCGTGTTGCACTTTGACAATCTGAGTCAGCTTGGCGGGCTGACGAACGGCAATAGCAGTCAGGACAACCCCAATGGCGAAGAGACGACAACGCTCCCCGTGTGGTCCGTGACGGTGCAGATTAAAAAGGCGTTTATTACGCCACTGCCGGAGGTGTTAACGCTGGGAGACACCTTCCGCTATCAGTACAAACATGTGTTTGGGACGGAACTGCGCAATGACTGATCGTTCATTGAAAACTGGTCGTTCATTGAAAACCAGCCGTTCGTTGAAACCCGGCTATTTCCTGAATGGACTCCGCCGCTTCTGGTTTTCTCGTTGTGCTTCTACCGCGGTAGAAACCGCGCTGGCGTTTCCGATTGTGTTGGCGATTGGTTCGCTGTGTGCGGATATCTACACCGTCGGGCTGGAGCGTACGCGTATGGAACAGCGTGCGGGTGCCATCGCGTCAATACTGGCGATGCAGCAGAAGCTGGATGAGAAAGGCTTGCAAGGTCTACTCGATACGGTGCTGCCAACGGAAGGGTTAGGCAATTACCAACTGTTAATCAGCAACGTGCGTCAGACCGGCGAGCTGTACTGGCAGTTAAGCAAAGGGACAGCAGAGTCGCTGTGTGCGGAAAGTGAAACGCTGCCGGATGAAGAGTATCTCCCTGAACTACCGGAAAGGGATCGCGAGGAAGGCAGCAAGAACACCTCCATGATGGTGGTCGAGATCTGTCGTCAGGGGAAAGATGTGAGCCTGTTGGGCGGGTTGTCGCTGGGGGGACTGCTGCACGCCTCGTCGGTCAACCGGGTGGCTATCGGTGTGGTTGAACTGGATGACGTACTCAGAAAAGAGGCCGGTCTGGAAGAAAAAGATCAATAGCTACGGTTTTATAGAAAATACAGAAGCGGCAAATAGATCGCAAACGGTAGCGAGAGCCTCGTTACCGAAAATAACGAAACCATTAAGACAAATAACGTGTGAGCCATGTCGTTTTTATTTTCCCGCTTGATGGGCGGGTTGAGTACGCGCTGAATCCAGGTATACAGGATAGGAAGGAATGAAAAAAACCTTACAGAACAGAAGAGTAAAAAAAGACGATAGCAGAACCACTCTGTTCTGGCGTGAACACCTGTCTGCTTTTATTCAGCAGGAAAAGGGGGCAGGCACAGGGTTTTATGTGCTGGGGGCGATGGCCTTATTGGTGACGGCGGCTTTTATCGTCGATACCTCTACGGCAACCGGTGATGCGACGCAAATCAAACGCGCGACGGATGCCGCTGCGCTGGCTGTCGGGCATCAGGCGACCATTAATGGTGAAGAATACAGTCAGGAAGAGACTAATAAGCTGGCGTATGAATACGTCAAAAATAATCTGGGGATGAATAAGGCCCTAAGTGAAAAACTGGTGGCGAGTGATGTATCCGTTGCGGAAGGACGTAACAGCGCGACGCGTAAAACCTATACCGTCACCGTCGCTTTCGAAACCAAACCCAGCCTGATGAGCCTCGGGGCGAGAAAGCAGGAAGTGTATTCGACTGCTGAGGTCATCAACCGTCCGACTGAAATTGCCCTTGTTATGCCAGTGACGGGGGATATGAGTGATGCCGATATCCGTTCGCTGAAAAGCGTTAGCCGCTCGTTTGTCGAACGCATGTTGAGCAGCGCGGACGGTAAACGCGACAACCTGTGGCTCTCACTGGTGCCGTACAGCCAGTCGGTGAATGTGTATGACGCGGAAGACGCGAATCGCATTCGTCGCTGGTCTACGCCGAGTGCGCTAAACCCACCGGAGCTGCGTTCACTGTTTGCCAGCGGGGTTGTCAGCAGCCTCGCCGATCGTCGTTTCCCGGATCGCCGGGCGAATTTGCTGTGCATGTACCGTGGGCTGGGCCGAGAAGAAAACTTCTTCTGGGACGAGCCGCCCGTTGGGCAATTCCGCGTGTACTACCGCCACGATTTGCCGCAAAACGGCAGCCCCGGCGCACCGCCGATTACCTGGCGTGGCCCTAACCCCGATCTCTATCCGTGGGATAACAACTCCGATGCCGTAGACACCCGCTTTATCGTCGCGGATCGAGGGTGCCCGAATGCCGCATTGATGCCGCTGACCAATGAAGAAAGCAAGTTGAATCAGCGTATTGCCGAGTTTACCCCACGCTTTAACACCAACTATGCGATCGCAATGTCATGGGCAGGGGCGGCGCTGTCACCCAACATGCGTGGTTCAGACGGCTGGGGCGATACGACGCTACCGCTGGATTTCAATCTGGACGGCAATGGTGATGGGCAAAAGGTGATCGTCATGATGGCTAACACCATCGGTAACTGGTTCGACACCGACAGCTACAACTTCAATCGTAACGAATTTCGTGGCTCGACCGGAACGGATCCTGCCCGTTCCTTTGCCGCACAGCGCTTCCAGGATCTGTGTTCCAGCTTCCGCGCGCGCAACATCAAATTTTATTTTGTCGGTATTCGTCCCGGCGACCCTGAAGACTTTGGCCGCAACCTGTTCGACAGAGAAGCGACGCCGGGCCTGCTGGTCTGTACCGAGGGCGAAAAACGCATGAGCTTTATCGATGGTGCAGGCTTCGGCGCAGAGGGCGTTGAGGATCAATTGATTCAACGGTTGGATCGTATCGCCGGCCAGATCGAAACCGAGGGCGGCTATGTTCGGCTGGTTGAATGACCGCTGAATGTAGCCAGGAATGACGCGCTTTGCCCCTTTTATTACAGGACATGACACGATGACTTTTTCCCGCTCAAAATCTGGTTCAGGCTTAACGCGCACGCCGCGTCAGGCGTGGGTATTGGAACCGCGCATGATGTTTGATGCCGCCGCTGTGGTGACCGCGGTGGATGTGGCGGCACACGTTGCGGCAACAGACACGGCACCCGGCGTTGATGCTACGCCGGTTAAGGCGACGGTCACTATTACCGACTCCAGCGACAGCTTTGCATCGATTGATCTGTTCAGCGAGGTTCGCGTATCGGCGGATAAAGGTGGGCAGGAACTGAAAGATCTGGTGATTACCGTCAATCGCACGGGCGCGAATCAGGCAATTGTCATCGACGGTACTGAAATTACGTTGGAAGCCGCTAATGGCGCAAAAACGACGGAAGGCGATGGAAAATACGGCTATACCGTTGCGGTTAGTGGTGGGACGACAACCATCACCGTTAGCATTGCTTCATCTGACGCATTTCAGCCCAATGACGTCGCGAAGCTGATCGACGGTATTGCCTATAAGCCACTCGATAAAACCGTGGCCGGTGGGGATGTCACGGTGACGCTGAAAAGCCTGAGCGATGAGAGCGACACGGCCGATCTGAATATCCACTCGACCATCACTATCGATAGCAAAATCAACGTAGCGCCAGTGGTGTCTGCATCGGATGCGCCCGAACTGGCTGAATTGATCGTCGTGCCCGGTATGGAGGCTCCACAGGATGTACGCTACTCCAGTAATGGCGAGTATGCCTACGCCATAGGAAGCGATGGCACACTGGGGGTCTTTACCGTCGGCGAACATGGCAAACTGACGCTGAGCCAAACGCTGAGCGATATCAGTGCGCTCAAAGATGTGAAAGACATCGCGCTGAGTGCGGACAACCGTTCACTTTATGCCATCACGGGCGATAAAAATATTGTTGCACTTAGCCTGGATGATAACGGGCAGGTCATTCAGGTCGATGGCAGCTATACCCAAACTACCCCTTCGCAAAACGGCAATATTACCGGACTGGCCGTCTCCAGCGATGGTACTCAGGTTTATGCCACTACACAGTGGAACGGCATGGTCGTCTTTACTCGCGATGCGACGACGGGCGGCCTGACGCTACTTCAGGTGGTGAATGACAGCGGAATCGATCGCAGTGGTATCGTGGCGAGCAGCGGTAACTATGTGGTCACGATTGGGATGGGAGCAAAGCACACGCTGTCGGTTTTCCAGCGGAGTGATAGCGGAAAATTAATCTCTGTCGCGACATTGGAAACGTCTGGGGAAGGCTATGGTGCGGTAGATTACCAACTGGCGATCTCGAAGGATCAACAGTTCATCTACGTCGCCGATCCTGATAACGGCGAAATTAGCGTCTACCAACTGCGCGATGGTACTGAAGGGAAGACGCTGGCCCGTACGGATACGAAAACGCTGGAAGGTGTCAACGCAGTCTATCTTAACGCCGACGGGAGCCAGCTCTATGCTTTGAGCAGCGAAGGCGCATTGCAGATTTATAGCGTCAACGCCTCTACGGGAGCACTAAGCGAAAGCGGCCAGATTACGAATATTGGCGATACGCGTGGCATGGTGCTGTCACCCGATGGGCAATCACTCCTGATCGCGGGTGAGGCCATTCAGCGCTTTAGCGCCTTACGCACTTACCTCTACGGCAGCGACTTACCGTTTGCCGATCATATTGCGCTTTCGGATAGCAATCTGGATGTGTTAAACGATGGTGCCGGAAACTATAACGGCGCGGTGATAACTATCGGTCGTGAAACGCCTTCCGCAGACGATCAATTCGGCCTAAGCGCAGGCAACAACCTGACGCTGCAAGATGGCAAAGTTCTGCAATCAGGCACGGAAATTGGAACGTTCACGCAGAATCAGGGCGTGCTTAGCGTCACCTTTACCGCTGATGTAACGAAAGAAACCGCCAATGCCGTCCTGAAGCAAATCACCTACCGCAACATCGGTAGCCAGAGCGCTACCGAGACGGTGGTGCTGACGGTGACCGCGAACGATGGCGAGCTGAACAGCACGGTGACCACGGTCGCGTTGCTGCTGACTGCCAACAGTGCGCCAACGCTGGTTAGTCAGGGCGGAAGCAGCCTGACGCTGGATACGCGTGGCGCCTCCGTCACGATATTCAAAGATACCGCTGTGAATACCGGAGAAGCTGGACAGGCACTGACCAAACTGTCGATAGGCATTGATGGCCTAAACAACCCGCATCAGGAATACCTGACTGTTGATGGCACGGTCATCGATCTGAGCAAAGACAGCGCGGGCACGACGGTGAGCGGCTATCAGTATAGTTACACGTATAACGCCCTGAGCGGCGAGTCTTCACTGGTGCTGAGTAGCGTTCAAGGCATCAGCAGCATGGCGGTGATGAAGTTGGTCGATGGCCTGAGCTACTCGACTGGTAAAGAGAGCACTAGCGCCAGCGGTTTACGTACCATCACCTTAACCGAGTTGCAGGATAACGGCGGCACCGCCAATGGCGGCAGCGATACCGCGACGCTGACGGTTTCTGGCAGCGTTAATCTGGCCTTCAACGAACTTCCAACGATCGAGGCAACCTACTCCCCCGATGCCGCGCTGTTTTATAACGACGGAAAGCTCAGTGATTACAATGAACGCGTCTCGGCGATCAGTGTCTCGCAGGATGGGAAAACCCTGCTGGTCACCGGTAGTGAAGGGAACAATAACAGCGGCAAAACCTACCTGCGCGTTTACGCTCGTGATGCGGAAAGCGGCAAATTAACACTGTTACAAAGCTTCACGCAGGGCGAACAGGATGATCCATCTACTCCTGCGATTGAAGTTAACGGCCTGAACACCATCACCACGCTGGCACAGTCAAAAGACGGCAGTAGCGTCTATGTGGCGGGAGGCAGCGGAAGCGCCTACTCGCTGGTGCAGTTTAGCCGTGATGCCACAACGGGACTGCTGAGCTATGTCGGCGTAGTTGCCACGCAGGGCGTGAATGGCGTCAGCGGCCTGGATGCGGCAGTTTCCGAGATCGTGCTGTCCGAAGATGGCACCTCGCTGTACACCATTAACGGTGTGACACCGACGGATGGCTCTACGGGTAAAAACGCGATTACCTTTTTCTCGCGTGATACCACCTCCGGTGCGCTGACGTTTGTCGGCTCGCTGGTTGGCAGCGACACCATTCCGGTGAGAAGCCCGAGCGGCATCGTGCTGTCCAGTGACGGCACATCGGCGTATATCTCCAACCTGGGGAATCACAGTATTACCGTGTTGTCGCGCGATGCCGCAACGGGCAGCCTGAACTACGTCACTACGATCAATAAAACGACGATAGCGGCTGATGCGAACAGCGCGGAAATTCCGAAGGACGACCGTTATCTCACTGGGTTGCAGGATATCGTGATCTCCCCTGACAACCGCTTTGTCTATGTGTCCTCAAATACTCAGGGCACCGTCTCGATTTTCAGCCGTGATGTGGACACCGGGTCGCTGACCTATGCTGGGACATTGGATTTGTATAATGCAGGACATATTCCTGCGAATGCGCTGTCACTGCGTGAACTGGTGATATCCGAAGACGGTTCGGCGTTGTATGTTGCTGCGCTCGGTAGTCAGTCAGTGCTGGTGTTTGGCCGCGATAGCGATTCTGGTGCCTTAACCTACCGCAATAGCGTTGAACTCTCGATTAACACGGTTAACCATCTTGCCGTCAGTGCGGATGGTAAGAATATCTATGCCGGGGTCAGTTCGTTCTTTGCCGGGCTGAACGTGCTCAATGCGGCAGCTAATGCGCCTTATAGCCAAACGACGGATGCCCCGTTTGCCACGAGCGTCACACTGTCAGATCAGGAACTGGACGCCGCCGATGATTACAAGGGTGCATCTATTGCCATTAGTCGCAATGGCGAAGCATCGGCAAATGATCGCTTTGCTTTCCAGAATGGGAACGGGTTAACGCTGTCCGGCAACGAGATTCAGTATCAGGGCACGACCATTGGCACCTTCAACGTGAGTGAAGGGACGGTGAAGGTGGTGTTTACCGACAGCGTCACTAAAACGGTCGCCAATCAGGTTCTGCATCAGGTGACTTACCGTAATGATGGCGATGCGGCTGGTACATCGATTCCGTTGAATATCACCTTTAGCGACGGCGGTAAGGAGACCAGTCTGCTATTGACGCTGGTGCCGAATAAGCCGCCTGTGGTGGATAACGTCGAGTACGTGCCGCCGTCTGGTACAGCAGGACACTCGTATAGTGCAGAACTGCCAGAAGATCTGTTCCGCGATCCTGAAAATGGTGCGCTGACGTGGCAGGTGAACGGACTTCCTGCTGGGTTAACCTTCGATCCTGAAACGCGCACGATTTCTGGTACACCCGCGCTTAATGGGGCGGGAAGCTTCTCTATTACCGTCGTGGCAACCGATGGATCGGGCGAACAGGCGGAGCGGACGCTGACATTAACCGTTGCCTCCGACCCTGCACAAATCCCGACGATCGGCGGCGAATCCAGCGCCCTTCAGAATGATTACAATCTTGACGGCAATGACTCTAATAATTATGTGGATGTACTGAGCGGGGTAAAAGACACCGCGTTGTCTGCTGACGGAAAAACTCTCTACGTTGTCAGTTCGCCTGATAGTGGTTCAGCGGTACTGAGCGTGTTTGTCCGTAACGAAGAAGGCAAATTTACCCTGTCGAAGACCTTCTACAACTATCGCTCCGTGTATAACGATGAAACGGGACAGCTTGATAAGATTGTGGACAATGCCGCGTTGGCGGGGGCATCAGACGTTACCCTGTCTGCCGATGGGCAGTACCTGTATGTGGTAGGCAGTGAAGGCAACGCGGTGACCCTTTTCCGCATTGGCAGCGATGGGGAACTGACGCAAGCCGGTGTCCTCGATCAGGCGGCACTAGGTGGCCATTCGCTGGATGTGCGTTCTCACATTGTTTCTCAAGGCGATTACCTCTATCTCACCGCTGCCCAGTCTGGCAGTGATAATGACAGCCGCAGCGTGCTGGTGTTTAAGCGCGGGACGGACGGTAGCCTGACGTCGGTTTCTCAGACCGATAACCTGATCGGGGCGAGCCGTCTCGTGCTTGATCCTGAAGGGCGTTACCTGTTCGTGTCGGGTTCAGGTGATACGGTTGATATGGTTGGTATCACGGGTTTCAGTATTGATGCTGAGGGCAAGTTAACTCAGGTTGCCCAGATTCGTGCTGAAGGCGATGACCCGTACTACATCAATTCACTTGCCCTCTCACCTGATGGCAAGACCCTGTATGCGATTAATGCTGATGGCATTCAGTACACGCTCAATACGATAACGGTGGGGGTCGATGGGGCACTCTCGCTGGTCGCAACGGTGCCGTTTGTCAATGACGGGGGGGATACTGGTGAAGCGCTGGCAACCGGTCTGGTTGTCTCTGCCGATGGCACGGCGCTGTTCGTGATTGGTAAGAATATTTCTGTTTTCGCTCGTGCCGAGGATGGCAGTCTGACGCTGAAACATACGATTAGCGGCGGCTGGGATAGCCCGCTCAATATTTCCTTCTCGGATCTACAAAATGTAGAACTGAGTGTAGACGGTAAGCAACTGTACCTGATTGGCGGCGATAAAGTTCATGTGTTGAATGTCGGGACAGCGGGTGCCACCTATACCGAAAAGACTGACGCAACGGTACTGCTGCCGTCAGGCCGTTTGTCCGATCCGCAGCTAGATGCGTTAAATAACGGTGCGGGTAACTATAACGGTGCCAGCATCACAGTAGGCCGACAAGAAGGTGGCCTACCGGAAGATACCTTCGGCTTTAAGGCCGATAACGGCTTAGCGCTGGACGGTAACAATATCGTCAAAGATGGCACCACGATCGCTACCTTTACGCAGGTTGATGGCGTGCTGAAGGTGACCTTTACGGCAGCGGTGACAAAAGCTGATGCGCAAAATGTGTTGCGTCAGATTACCTACCAGAACACCAGTCAGGATCCTGAACATGCGGGATCGTCGCCGACATTCGTCTTTAGCATTAATGACGGTGACAATAACGTTGCGACGATGGACGTGACGGTTAATCTGATCGGCGTAAACGATCCGGCTGTGCTGACCACGACGGTGCTGAATCCACAGATTCCGGGCAACGGCGAGTTCGTTAAGCTGTTTAAAGATACGCATATCGACACCATTGAGAGCGGGCAAACTATCTGGCAGGTGGTGCTGACGTTTGATGTGTCAGGGCCCAATGAGACGATCAGCGTCGATGGCAGTACGATCGTGCTCGAAAAATCTAACGGTACACCGCGCACCGCCAGTGGGTTGCAATATTCTGTTGAGGTGAAAGACGGTAAAGCAACGGTTCTCCTGTACGTCGGGAAAGACGGTAGTGGCACTGCCGCGATCATTGACAGCATCGGCTACAACTATCTGGGTAGCGACGCTAGCGGGGAACGCCATGTTACCTTGATGATCAAGGAGAATAACTATAGCGGCAGCGCACCGGAAACCACGTTAGAGCAGGCAATTACCTTAACACTGGTGCCTGCGGCAGAGACCAATACTGCGCCAGTCATTACGGTTCCGGGCACTACGCCGACGTATACCGAGCGTGCCGATCCTATTGTGTTGGCACCGGATGCGACAGTGTCCGATGCGCAGATGGATAAACTTAACGGTGGCAAGGGTAACTACGACGGCGCGACGCTCAAGATTACGTTGGGTGACGGGAAAACAGCACTCGATAAGCTCGGTTTTAACGCGGGTAACGGCCTGACGCTATCCGGCGATACGCTGCAAAAAGACGGCGTTACCATCGGTCAGGTCAGCAATAAAGACGGTGTGCTGACGATCCGCTTTAACGCGAATGCGGGCACTATCCCCACTACGGAAGATGTGCAGAACACGCTACGTCAGGTTACTTACGCCAGCGACAGCCATACGCCTGCTGCACAGGTTGCGGTGACCGTCACGTTGTCCGATCGTTATCTGGAGTCTCAGGTTACGGCCTTGTCGGTAACGATTACCGCGATCAACGACACGCCTGTCGTGGCGAACGATCCGGTGCTCTCCGCCGATGAATTGCGTCTGGTGAATGCGTATACCGCGATCGCCGGGCTAGGCACGGTGAAGAGTGCCGCTCGCACGACAGACGGACTGGCGCTGTATGTCAGCGATGATAAAGGGGCGATTGCCTTATTCCAGCGTGATGCGAACAGCGGCGAATTAACCTATGTGCGGACCTTTGCCGCCGTTGAAGGCGTCGGAGGGATCAGTCAGCTACAGGTTTCCGCCGATGGCAACAGCGTGTATGCACTGCGTGCCGACGGTAACGCGATTGTCTGGTTTAGCCGCGATGCTGAAGGCAATCTGGAGCATAAAGAAACCATCGTTGATAACTACGATATACATAAAAGCAACCTCTACGACATCAAAGGCATCACCCTGTCTGATGATGGTAAGACGCTGTATGTCATCAACAACTACAACCTTCTCTGGTTTACCCGCGATACGGCCACAGGCAAGCTCGATTATGTGGGATTGATTGAAGGGGGGATGTGGAGTGAGCCCTATCTGTGGCAACCCAGTGAAATAGTCAGCCGCGGTAATCTGCTCTTTGTGACGACGAACACCAGCAGTGGTTCATCACTGATTGTGTATACGCGTGGTGACAACGGCGAGCCGACGCTATTGGGATACACCCGTGACGTTACCGATGCTTCGGGTAATACCGTACAACTCTCTGGACTGGAACAGATAACGGTTAGCGCCGATGGCCGTAGCATTGTTGTTGCCAGTGCAGATCACATCGATGCCTTCGCGTTGGATACGGCAACGGGAACCTTCACACACCTTGCCCGCGTTGCGACGGAAGGCACGGTGAATGGTATCGCTTTCTCTGCGGATGCGCGGGTGCTGTACGTTACGCAAAGCGACGGTTCGCTGACTCGCTATGTGTTGAATGGTCAGGCGCTGACAAAACTCGATACGCTGAAAAATGACGGGGCGGGCTTTGCCCATCTGTTGCCCGTTGACGGTGGTCTGATTGCGCTCGGCAATGGCGTGACGGTGCTGGATGAAGTCTCTCGCCTGCCGGTTTATCGCATCGATGGTCCGGCGGTTATCGTTGCGCCGTCGCTCGTCTTCAGTGATGCGGAACTGGATGCGCTGAACGGAGGAGCAGGAAACTATCAGGGCGCTTCGATCACGCTACAGCGAGGTGAAACGGCATCAGCAGGCGATCGCTTCGATTTTACTGCGGGCAATGGCTTCACGTTGGCGAATGGCGTAATTAGCAAAGACGGGCAAGCGGTAGCGACCTTCACACAGGCAGAAGGCAAGCTCACCATCACCTTCACTGCCGCTATTTCCCGTGCGGACGCGACGGCGCTGGCTCGCCAGATTAGCTGGGCGACAAGCGCACCGCTGACGGGGAACGCGACATCGTTGACGCTGGTGCTCAATGACGGTGAAACCGACTCTACAGCGCAAACACTTGGCGTGACGCTGTCAAGAGAGGTTAACCAGCCGCCTGTTGGCCATGCAGAATTATTCACCCCGCCAATGGCACAGGTTGGCACTCGCTGGTCCTATACCTTACCCAATAACCTGTTCAGCGATGCGGAAAACGATACGCTGACGTTGTCGATCAACGGTCTGCCGAACGGGCTGACGTTTGATGCCGTAACGCGCACGATCGGCGGCGATCCGGCTGTTTCAGGAACGTTCAACCTGACGATTACCGCCACGGACAGCGCGGGCAACGCGACGGCGCTGAATGTGGCGCTGACGGTCAACGCCGCGTCGACGCCGGTTGATCCCGGTACGCCGACGGAGCCGGCCAATCCTGACAACACCGCCACAGCGGCACCGGTGATTTTGGTGCAGCAGGGCGTGAGCCTGCCCGCCGATGCGGATGAAAGAGAGCGTGAACAGCCGCTGGGCGCGATTGTCGCCGATCTGTCTCGCCCGGAGGCGCAAGCGCTACCAACCAACATTGTCGCTGAGCCTGCACGGCAGCGTGATGCGGGTTCGACACGGCAGTCTGATGCGCCTTGGGTACTCGATCCGGTGATGTCACAGCTCATGCCGACGCTGGATCAGGTCAACTTCTCTTCGCGTGCCAGCACCACCGTGCGTGACAGCGCCGCCGTTTCTCCGACGGATTCCAACCTGTTCCTGAGCGTGCGCGGTCAGACAACGGCGCTGGAATCGGCATTCAGCAGCGTGCAGGGCGCGTTACAGCCGGATGCCTCCGGCGCGCTCGCCTTTAGCCTGCCGCAGCGCATGTTCAGCGTGCGTGAAGGCAATGCCACGCTGACGCTGCAACTGGCGAACGGGCGTCCTCTGCCTGCGTGGGTGCAGTTTGATGCCCGCAGCGGCGTGGTGCGCATTACCGATGCCAGTGCCGTGCAGGTTAATCAGATTCAACTGGCGTTGAAAGCGCAGGCCGCAGATGGCACCAGCCGGATCGTACCGATTACGCTGCAAACCGGACAGGGTGCTGGCGCCGAGATGGCGACTGACCGTGGTGCGATGCAAGGGCCAGCCAACCCCACGATACAGCCCGCTGAAAGCCGGGATGTCGAACGGTTAGCGTCTGCGGGGAAAACCGCCTTTACCGAACAACTGCGTCAGCATCAGCCGGAACAAGATGCGCTGCTGGCGGCGCTCAGTGAACTGAGCAGCCTGCGTACATAGCACACGTAGGCTGAATATTAAGACGAGATTTTATTTACTTAACCACTAACCCTGGCGCTGGCAGGCGGGAGTTTGCCAGATGAAGGGAACAGACAAATAGAAGATGGGGAGAACCCGGGTGAATCAGCACATAGCGCATTTCTGGGATAGCCAGCAACACGACAGTCAGCAGCAGCACGTTCAACACGAGGCTACACCACGCACCGCGGGCTCCCGGGTGTTACGGATCGCGGTGACCCTTGCCTGTTTGGGGCTGGCCGGCTGTGCCGTCAAGCCGGAGCCGGTGACGATCGAACAGCAGGTCGCACAGGCGCTGAGCGACAGAACGCAGATGTTCGCCAATCAAGAACCGGTGCGCGGCACGATCACGCTGGATGAGGCGATTGCCCGTGCGCTGAAATATAACCTGCAACAGCGGGTCGCACTGATGGAACAGGCGATGGAAGATGACCTGTTGGGCGTACAGAATCTGGACATGCTGTTACCTAAACTGACCGCCCGCGCTGGCCTGCAAACCCGCGATAATGTCGCTGGTTCCAGCAGCCAGTCGGTTACCACGGGTCGGCAATCACTGGAAGCGTCCACCAGTCAGGATCAGACCCAGCGTACCGCCGATCTGACGATGAGCTGGAACGTGCTGGATTTTGGTATCAGCTATTTCAACGCCAAAGTACAAGCGAACAAATCGCTGGCGGCGGAAGAGCGTCGTCGTCGTGTGGTCGCGGATATTACCCGTCAGGTGCGGACCGCCTATTGGGAAGCGGCAACGGCGCAGCGTTTGCAGCCAGAAGTGACGACTGCGTTGACGCAGGCGCGTCAGGCACTGGAATACGCGCGTCAGACTGAGCAACAGCGTCTGCTGGCACCGGTTGAGGCGCTGCGTTTCCAGAAAAACATGCTGGAGATGGTACGTCAGTTAGAAATCGTTGACAGCGATCTGGTGGTGGCGAAATCCCGTCTGGCCGCGCTGATGAACCTGCCGCCGTCGAGTAAATACGATGTCGTTGTACCGAGCGAAAGCAGTCTGGTCGCGCCGAAGATGGCCTACTCGCTCGACGATCTGGAAAACTTCTCGATGGTTAAACGCCCGGAAGTGCGTGAAGAGAGCTATCTGGCACGCAATAGCGTACTGGAAACCCGCAAATCGTTGCTGCGCCTGCTGCCGGGTGTGTCGCTGTTTGCCGGTATCAACGGCGACAGCAACAGCTATCTGGTCAATCACCAGTGGGCAAACGCGGGTGTTCAGGTCAGCGGCAACCTGCTGAACGTGCTGTCGTGGTCGTCGGTTAAACGTGCCGGACAGGCGAATGAAGATCTGGCGGAAGTTCGTCGTCAGGCGCTACGCATGGCGGTGCTGACACAGGTGAACGTCGCCTGGCAGGAATATCAGCAGAGTACGCGGATGTTCGGTCGCTATCAGGAACTGGCGCGGATTCAGCGCGGTATCCTCAACCAGACCACGCTCAGCGTACAGCATCGTGCCGAAACGCAAATGGAGCAGGTACGCGTCAGCACCGAAACCATTCTGACCACCCGCGCACGTGACCGCAGCTTTGCCGATGTGCAGAACGCGCTGGGCGCGGTGTATCAGGCTGCCGGACTGGATGTGCTGCCGGATAACGTGAACGATGTCAGTCTGGCGGCGCTGAGCAACTCGATTGCCCGCACCACAGGGAACCTTGAGAAAGGTGGCGTTGCCGTGCCGCGTCTGTCTCTGTCAACACCGGCTACGCCTGCCACCACGACGGCTCCTGCCGTCACTGCTTCTGCAACAGGTTCCGTTGTCACGAAACCCATCACGCCTGTGGCGGTAACGCCATCGGCCAACGCGGGGAAACCATACCGCGTCGTGAATACGGATATGTGGGATAACCTGCAATCCCTACAGGCCGGAGGTTCGCGTTAATGGCTGTCGGCATGATGCGTCCGCTGTTACTGGTGAGTGCGTTAAGTCTGCCCCTGTGGGGGCAGGCTGCGACGACGGGAGACATTCGCGTACAGCTTAGCGCGCAGCGCTATACCGTGTTATCCAGCGAAATTGCCGGGAAAGTGACGGATATTGCGGTGAAAGAGGGCGAACACTTCAAGCAGGGTGATACGCTGGTGACGTTTGACTGCACCGTGCTGCGCGAAAAGCTGAACTACTCAAACGCGGCAGAGAATGCCGCGCGTAAGAAGCTGGCGATTGCCGATCGGCTGGATAAGCTCAATTCGATCAGCCTGTCGGATGTCGATCAGGCGCGATCGTCGGTGTCGATGGCGCAGGCCGAAAGTGGCGTCAATCGCGCCATGTTGCAACGCTGTGCCATTAAAGCCCCGTTCTCCGGCCGTGTCACGGAAACCAAAGTGAAGCGTTGGGAATCGGTGCCGGAAGGCAAAGAGCTGTTAGCGATTTATGATGACAGCGCGTTCGAATTGGAAATGATCGTGCCGTCCCGCTGGCTGGTGTGGCTCAAGCAGGGCAGCGCTTTTCAGGTTACGTTGGATGAAACCGGCCTGAGCTACCCGGCGGAAATTAGTCGGCTCTCGTCAGCGATCGATCCGGTCAGTCAATCGGTAAAAGTCTTTGGTCGTATTACCCAGTCTACCGCCGGATTGCTGCCGGGCATGAGCGGCGTGGCGCAAATCGTGCCGCCTGATGCAGGCAGCGTGTCGCCATGACCGAACGGAACACGACCGCAGCACAAACTGAACAGGATATCCGGCTGGCGCTGCTGGCCGAACTATTACAGCTGCAAAGCCGTGCCAGAGCACGTGAAACGCTAGATGAACTGGCGTTTTTTATCGTCAACGAGACGCATAATTTAGTGAAGTATCGTCAGGCGCTGCTGTGGGACTGCGATAAACAGCGCTTGCAGGCGGCTTCCGGGCTGGCCTCGCTCGATCACAACGCGCCATTTTGTACCGAATTTAGTCGCTTGTGCCGCCAGTGGCAGGAAGAAGGGCGTCAAACGCAGACGCTACAATGCCGCGAGCTAGCTACTGACGATCGGATTTTGTGGCAGGAACATCTGCCGGAGTTTTTACTTTGGCTGCCGCTGCGTTTACCGCAGGGTGATGCGCCGCTGGTGCTGGCGCTAGCGCGGGACAGCGCGTGGCTGCCTGCTGAGATCGTGCTGCTGGAAAAACTGGCGGACGCCTACGCGCACGCCTGGTCGAGTTTGCTGAAGCAACGTCGTCGGCAGACCAACACCAGTCCGAAGAAACGTCGTTTGATCCTGGCGGGGATCGTGGCGTTGGTGTTGATCTTATTGATCCCGGTTCGCCAGTCGGTGCTGGCGCCAGCGGAGATCGTCGCACACCGTCCGGTGATGGTGCGTGCGCCTGTGGCGGGCGTGGTGGATGATATTCTGGTTCGTCCTAATCAGAGTGTCAGTGCCAATCAGCCGCTGGTGCGGCTGGACGTGCGCGAACTGGAAAATCGGCTGGAATCCGCGCGGCAGGCGTTCGCTACGGCTGATGCCCAGTATCGTCAGGCACAGCAGCAGGCGCTGTTCGATGCCAATAGCAAAGCCAGTCTGGCCGTGCTGCAAAGCCGCCGCGAGCAGGCGCAGAGCGACATGGATTTTCTCCAACGTCAGCAAGAACGCATGCAGCTTACTTCCCCGCGCGACGGCGTGGCGATTTTTGATGATAGCAACGACTGGATTGGGCGCTCGGTGTCGGTGGGAGAACGCATCATGATGATCGCCGATCCGCACGATGTTGAACTGGAGATCCAGTTGCCCGCGGCGGACGCGATTGCGTTGGAAAACGGCGCGGATGTGCGCTTGTTCCTCAATGTTGCACCGAATTCGGCACAGGACGCGCGGCTTGAGCAGATTGGCTACCGCGCCGCGCCAACGCCGGATAATGTGATGGCTTATCGGCTGCGGGCGCGCTTTACGCAGGATGATCCACAGCTGCGTGTGGGCCTGAAGGGGACGGCTAAGCTGTACGGGAAACGCACGGTATTGTTTGTCTACCTGCTGCGTAAACCGCTGGCCTCTCTGCGCGTCTGGCTAGGGGTTTAACGATGGCCGGAGGCGCGACCCCAGCCGCCGGACTCAGCCCGCTGCGCGATGAACTGATCCTGCACGCCGGGCCGGCTAATCGCGACGGATCCCCCAGTTGGACGCTGGAAGATCCGCTGCGTGGTCTCTATTTCCGTATCGGCTGGGCAGAAATGGCGATGTTATCGCGCTGGTCGATGGGGAACGCGGCGCAGATTGTGGCCGAGGTTAACCAGACTTCTGCGCTAACGCTCGATGACAGCGATGTGCAGTATTTCAACCGTTTCTTGCAGGCTAACAGCCTGACACGCGTTGCCGGCGATGACGCGCTGGCGCAATTTTCTCGTCAGGTAGAGCAGTCGCGCGTTTCCATTTGGCGCAAGCTGTTGAAGAACTATCTGTTTTTCCGTATTCCCTTATGGCATCCCGATCGTTTTCTGGGCGCGACGCTACGGTGGGTTGAGCCGTTTTTCAGCCGAACCTTCCTCAAACTGACGCTGCTGGTGGCCGTGCTGGGGCTCTTTCTCGCCGGACGCCAGTGGGAAACGTTCAAGCATACCTTTCTGCATTTCTTCACGCTGGAAGGCGCAGCGCTGGCGGGGCTGACGCTGTGTTTTACCAAGATCCTGCATGAGTTCGGCCACGCCTACACCTGCAAGCGCTTTGGTGCGCGGGTTGCCACGATGGGTGTCGCATTTCTGGTGATGATGCCGGTGCTGTATACCGATACCTCTGGGTCGTGGAAACTCACCCGCCGCCGACAGCGGATGGCGATTGGTGCGGCAGGCATGATGACCGAACTGGTGCTGGCGGCGTGGGCGACGCTGGCATGGAGCTTCTTGCCGGACGGTATGCTGCGCAGCGCGGCGTTTATGCTGGCAACGACGACCTGGATTATGACGCTGGCGATTAACCTCAGTCCGCTTATGCGTTTCGATGGCTATTTTCTGCTTTCCGATGGGTTACAGGTGCCGAACCTGCAAAATCGGGGTTTTGCGATCGGCCGCTGGCAGATGCGGGAATGGCTGTTTGGCTTGGGGGATGCGCCGCCGGAACACTTTCCCCGCTGGCTACAACGCACGCTGGTGGGGTATGCCTTCGCGGTGTGGATATACCGTTTCTTCCTGTTTACCGGTATCGCGATTCTGGTTTATCACATGGCGTTCAAGCTGCTGGGGATGCTGCTTTTCGCCATTGAAATCGGCTATTTCGTGGTGATGCCAGTGGTGAATGAAGTGCGCGAATGGAGTAAACGCCGTAAGGATTATCGTATGAACCGTAATATGACGACAACGTTGACCGTGAGCGCAGTAGTTCTGCTTTTGCTGATGATTCCCTGGCAGCGCGGTGTGTACGCGCCAGCGCTGCTGCGGGCGGAACAGCAAAGCAGCCTGTATATGCCCGTGCCCGCGATGGTTCAGCGCATTGAAGTACAGGTGGGTCAGCCTGTACGCGCGGGACAGACGCTATTTACGCTGTCGTCTGACGCGCTGGTGCATGAACGGCAACAGCTGGAGCGACAAATCGCTACGCTGAACTGGCAAAGTGCCTTTCAGGTTTTCAACAAGGAAGCGGCTGGCGACCACCTGCGAGTGAAGCAGGAGCACGACGCGGCATTACAAAAGTTACAGGTATTGCAGCGTCAGTCTGAACAGCTGACGGTACGTGCGCCGATAGACGGTGTGGTGGCTGACATGGCAACGCCGTTGGCAACGGGTGAGTGGCTGGGGCAGGGCGAATGGCTAGCGGTTGTCACCAAGCCGACCGGCGGGCTGGTAGAAGCGTTCGTGTCGGAAAAAGACTGGCAGCGGCTTCACTCCGGCGCAAAGGGGACGTTTTATTTACAGGATGTCAGCCGCTCGTCGCTGCCGCTCACCATTGTGGAGATCGCCAGCACGGCCACCCGCGATCTGAACGCTGCGCCAGAGCTGGCATCGATTTACGGCGGCGATATTGCCACGCTGAGCGATGCACAGCGCAAACTGCACCCTGAACAGGCCGTTTATCGCGTGCTGCTCAGTTTGCCTGAAGACTATCGTGCTCAGCCGCAGGTGCTGCGCGGCACGGTGGTGATGGACGGTGAGGCGCAAAGCCTGCTGGTTCGCGGCTGGAAGGTGGTGTCTGCGGTACTGATTCGCGAACTGTCATTCTGATCAGTTTTGATTTCTGCGATGTCGATCCTGACTTTCTTCCTGTCATTGCCAGCTTCCTGTTTCTGCTGGCAGTGACGTGAAGGAGGGCGCTTATCCCCTCGATTATGTTGTTCCTATCACTGCTATATATTTAAAATAGCTGGAATTTTTTATATCTCAGGCTACACCCAATGTTAGATGTTAGGGGAAACACGGTGATGAGGTTCCCGCAGGGACACCTCGCGCCGTGGTAGCCCCGTGTATCTCGATATTGAAGCGGCAATAGCCTGAACCACTGTGATGAAAATTCTTGTCTAACCGACTGGATACAAGAGGGCTGACTGTGAAGCGATCTGTCTTGTTGTTGGTGGGGGCCATGCTGGCGCCCTATAGCTATAGCGCGCAGGATAATGCGGTGTCGTTATCCGTTTCTGGTTTGAATACCGTGCTGGATAACGGCTTACTCAGCGTCGCATTTGGCGAGGATGGCAGCGCGGTGCGTATGGTGACGGGAGGCAAAAATATCGTCACGAATTTGTCTGGTGCGGCGCGCGATCCGAGCAAAACGCGTAGCGCTTACCTCGATTATTATGTCAACAATGTTCATGCTAAAGGCGTCAAAGATTTTGTCCCCGAGCGGGTAGAGGTGCTGCGCAACGATCGTGAGATGGCGCATGTCGCCTATATCGACGATCGGGACGGGCTGTTGCGGCTTGAATATCATCTGATTATGCGTCGCGGCGTTAGCGGACTTTACAGCTATGTAGTGGCGGAGAATCGCGGCAGTCAGGACGTTAAAGTCAGTGAACTACGTAACGTATACCGTTTCGACCCTGCCCGGTTAGACCATCTCTATAACGGCGATCGTCAGGGTAAACCACTGCTCTACAGCCAGCTTGAAGCCTCGCCGAAGGTACAAGATGAAACCTGGCGGCTACCGGATGGCAGTATCTATTCCAAATATGATTTTGCTGGCTATATGCGTGCCGCGCCTTTTTGGGGTGTTTTTGGTAATGGCGTCGGGGCGTGGTTGATTCACGGCAATCGGGAGTATTTCTCCGGTGATGCGCTCAAGCAGGATTTACTGGTGCATCAGGATGCGATCATTTTGAACTACATGACGGGTTCACACTTCGGTACGCCGGATATGGTGGCGCCTCCGGGCTGGAAAAAATTCTACGGCCCGTGGCTGCTGTATATCAATCAGGGCGATACCGAGCGGATGCTGGCAGATGCCCGGCGTCAGGCGCTGACGGAAGCTGTCAGTTGGCCGTACCAATGGGTGGATGATTCCCGCTATGTGCGCGATCGCACCCAGGTGAGTGGACGCGTTGCCAGCCAGCAGCCGGTGACGGTGGTGCTTTCATCATCATTGGATGAACCGTTTGATGTACAAACCCGCGGTTATTCGTATCAGGCAACGACTGATACACATGGGAATTTTGCGATTTCCCATGTCCGTCCGGGCAATTACCACCTTGCGATCTACGCCAATAGCGGTACGCAGCCGGGAATATTGGCAGAACAAACGCTGTCTGTTTCTGGTGATAAACAAGCCCTGCCGGTGATTGTTCTGCCTAAAGCCGAACCCGTTATCTGGGCGATTGGACAGGCAAATCGCCAGGCGAGTGAATTCCGCTTTGGCGACGAGGCACGCAACACCCGCTGGCAACATGAGGTGCCTGCCAATCTGACGTTCGATATTGGCCGCAGCGACTATCAACGCGACTGGTATTACGCGCAGACCAAACCGGGAAAATGGGATATCCGTTTTGCCCTGCAACCTGAGAAGAAAACCTATTTCCTGAATATCGCATTGGCGGCAGCCAGCAATAGCGGCATGAGTGAACCGACCCTGCCACAGCTGGCGGTAGCGGTAAACGGCAGGATGCTGGAAACGCTGACTTACGAAAATGACAAAACCATTTATCGCGGTGCGCTACAAAGCGGTCGTTATCACCTAGCCCGCATCCCTGTGGCATCCCACTTGCTGAAAAACGGCAACAACACGATCACGCTGCAATTAAAAGGCGGCAGCGTGATGTACGACGTGGTGACCTTAAGCGAGGAGTAAACCAGTTTTAATAACGTGGAGCGTTGGAGTCAGAGAAGAATTGGCCCGCGAAAGCGGGCCAATGAGAGGGAAATTAGTGGGAACTGCCTTTTGAGGCGCCGACGCCGGTTTGTGAACGGACAAACTGTGCATGGAAACGCGCACGTTCCTGCTGTCCCGCTTCGGAGCGATCGGTGATGGAGAAGAACCAGATACCGATAAACGCGACCAGCATGGAGAAGAGTGCTGGATAATCGTAAGGGTAAATGGGGGTGGCGTGACCGAGGATTTTCACCCAGATAGTCGGCCCCAATATCATCAAAATAACAGCCGTAAGCAGCCCAGCCCAGCCGCCAATCATGGCGCCGCGTGTCGTCAGCTTTGACCAGTACATCGAGATGATAATGATCGGGAAGTTACAGCTGGCAGCGATGGAGAAGGCCAGACCGACCATGAAGGCGATATTCTGGTTCTCAAACAGGATACCGAGCGAAATCGCCACGACACCCAGCACCAGCACGGTGATTTTCGAGACTTTCAGCTCATCACGCTCTGTCGCTTTCCCTTTTTTGATCACGTTAGAGTAGAGATCGTGGGACACGGCAGAAGCGCCTGCCAGCGTCAGACCGGCGACGACCGCCAAAATGGTGGCAAAGGCTACGGCGGAGATAAAGCCGAGGAAGAAGTCGCCGCCGACCGCATCAGCCAGATGCACCGCCGCCATGTTATTACCACCGATGAGTGCGCCTGTCGCGTCCTTAAACTCCGGATTAGCGCTGACCAACAGGATGGCGCCGAAGCCGATGATGAAGGTCAGGAAGTAGAAATAGCCCATGAACCCGGTGGCGTAGAACACGCTCTTTCGTGCTTCTTTGGCATCGCTGACGGTGAAGAAGCGCATCAGAATGTGCGGCAGACCGGCGGTACCGAACATCAGACCTAACCCGAGGGACAGCGCGGAGATGGGGTCAGAAACCAGTCCGCCCGGGCTCATGATCGAAGCGCCTTTTGGGTGAACCGCCATTGCCTGCTTGAACAGTGCGTCAAAGCTGAAGCCGACGGATTTCATGACCATGACGGCCATGAAGGTGGCGCCGAATAGCAGCAGGACGGCTTTAATAATCTGTACCCATGTGGTGGCGAGCATGCCGCCAAACATGACGTACATCACCATCAGAATACCGACCAGTACCACGGCCACATGGTAGTTGAGGCCGAACAGCAGTTCGATAAGTTTCCCCGCGCCCACCATTTGTGCAATGAGGTACAGGGCTACAACCACCAGTGAACCACAGGCGGAAAGGCTACGGATCGGACGCTGTTGCAAACGGTAGGAGGCGACGTCAGCAAAGGTATAACGTCCGAGGTTGCGTAGCCGCTCAGCGATCAGAAACAGAATAATTGGCCAGCCGACCAAAAAGCCGAGTGAGTAGATCAGGCCGTCGTAGCCGGAGGTATAGACCAGTGCAGAAATACCGAGGAAGGACGCGGCAGACATATAGTCGCCCGCGATCGCCAGCCCGTTTTGGAAACCGGTAATATTGCCGCCAGCCGTATAATAATCGCTTCGTGAACGGGTTTTCTTCGACGCCCAGTAGGTGATATACAGCGTACCGCCGACGAACAACAGAAACATCACGATGGCTTGAATATTCAACGGCTGGCGCTGAACATCCCCCGTGAGGGCATCTGCCGCCCACGCAAGCACCGGCAGCGTCAAAAGCCCGAACAGCATCATAAAGCGTATTTTCATTGCTTTACCTCATCCAGTAACTGTTTGGTCAGACGATCAAATTCACCGTTAGCGCGGTAGACATAAATGCCTGTCAGAATGAAGGAGATCGCAATCAATCCCACACCAATCGGAATACCACGGGTAATGCTGGAACCTGAGCTGATAGGCGTTCCCAGCCAGCCAGGTGCAAAGGCGATGAGCAGGATAAAACCCACATAAAGCACCAGCATGATCAGTGAGAGAAAAACAGCGAAACGCTGCCGTTTGTTGACCAGTTCTCTGAATAAGGGGTTACTTTCAATCCGTTGATAAATGGCATCATTCATCGTAAGTCTCCAGTAATCTGTAGTGTTGAGTATTGCCGCGACGTCACCACCTGATTTATCGCCAGCCACATCCCCGCAAGCCACGTCATGGCTTACGGGAATGAAGAGAGCGGTGGGTCAGAGGGTTATTGAGAGGCGGTACTCATGGCCTGCTTTTCTTCGAGCAGTTTTTCGACGACGCCAGGATCGGCCAGCGTTGAGGTATCCCCCAGATTGCTGGTATCACCGGCGGCGATTTTACGCAAAATACGACGCATGATTTTGCCGGATCGCGTTTTCGGTAAAGAGTCAGTCCAGTGCAGGATATCCGGAGTTGCAATCGGGCCGATTTCTTTACGTACCCAGTTGCGAACTTCCGTATACAGCTCGCTAGACGGCTCTTCGCCGTGGTTCAGCGTGATGTAGGCGTAAATAGCCTGTCCTTTCATATGGTGTGGAATGCCAACCACGGCTGCTTCGGCAATTTTGGGATGGGCAACGAGTGCTGACTCGATTTCTGCCGTCCCCAGACGATGGCCGGAAACGTTCAGCACGTCGTCAACGCGGCCCGTGATCCAGTAATAGCCATCTTCGTCACGGCGCGCGCCGTCACCGCTGAAGTACATGCCTTTGAAAGTAGAAAAGTAGGTTTGCTCGAAACGATCGTGATCGCCAAACAGGGTGCGTGCCTGACCCGGCCAGGAATCCACGATGACCAGATTGCCTTCCGCAGTGCCTTCCTGAGGGTTACCGAGGTTGTCGACGAGCGCAGGCTGTACACCGAAGAACGGACGTGTCGCGGAGCCGGCTTTTGCTTCAATCGCGCCGGGCAGTGGGGTGATCATGAAACCGCCCGTCTCCGTTTGCCACCAGGTGTCGACGATAGGACATTTACCGTTGCCGATTTTGTTGAAGTACCATTCCCAGGCTTCCGGGTTGATCGGTTCACCGACGGAACCCATGATCCTGAGTGATTCACGCGATGTGCCTTCGATCGCTTTATCACCTTCAGCCATCAGCGCGCGGATCGCGGTGGGAGCGGTGTAGAGAATATTGACCTGATGTTTATCGACCACTTGCGCCATGCGTCTGGCGTCTGGCCAGGTTGGCACACCTTCGAACATCAGCGTAATCGCGCCGCATGCCAGTGGGCCGTACAGTAGGTAGCTGTGCCCTGTGACCCAGCCGACATCTGCCGTACACCAGTAAATATCGCCGGGATGATAATCGAAGACGTATTTGAAAGTCAGTGCAGCATAAACCAGATAGCCGCCCGTGGTGTGCAACACGCCCTTGGGTTTACCGGTCGAGCCTGATGTATAAAGGATAAATAGCGGATCTTCCGCATTCATCTCTTCTGGCGGGCAATGATCGTCTGCTTTTTCAACCAGATCGTGCCACCACAGATCGCGCCCCTCTTTCCACTCACCGATCTTACCTGTACGGCGGAAAACGATAACGCTGGAAATGGTGGTGACGTTCGGGTTCTTTAACGCTTCATCAATATTCTTCTTCAGCGGAATAACCCGTCCGGCGCGTACGCCTTCATCGGCGGTAATAACCAGCTTGGCACTGGAATCGATAATGCGCCCAGAAATGGCTTCAGGGGAGAACCCGCCGAAGATCACCGAGTGAATCGCCCCAATTCTGGCGCAGGCCAGCATGGCTACGGCGGCTTCCGGCACCATCGGCATATAAATGGCAACAACATCGCCTTTCTTGACGCCCTGTGACTTCAACACATTGGCGAAACGGCACACGGACTGGTGCAGTTCGCGATAAGTGACTTTTTTGCTTTCTGTCGCGTCATCACCTTCCCAGATGATGGCCGTTTGATCGCCACGTTCGGCCAGATGGCGATCCAGACAGTTTGCCGCCACGTTTAGCGTACCATCTTCAAACCAACGAATACTGATATGGCCAGGGTCGAATGAGGTGTTCTTGATCGTTTTATAAGGTTTGATCCAATCGACGATCTTTCCCTGCTCACCCCAAAAAGCGGCGGGATCGTCAACGGACAGCCGATACATATTTTCGTATTGCTGGGCATTTATCAGTGCATTTTCCGCAATTGCGGTGGGAATGGCATGTTTATTATGTTGTGTCATAGCGCTTCTCCTTAAACATGTTAATGCTATGTCAAATAATGGTTAATTGTAGTTAACCAGTTATCTTTGTTTCTTTTTTGCGCGATTGATCACGCAATGCAGGAAAAGCAGTGAGGCGTTACTTAAAAGATAGTCTTTTGGTTCAGAAAACAGGCAGTTTTTTCGTGGTAGCCAAAACGCGATAAGTGATGTATGTCACAATATGATCGTCAGCAGAATTATCTGTGCTGTTATAATGTCATTAACGATCAATTCATTGTTTTCAATAGATTATATCTATTGTTATCAAGTTTTTGATCGCCCTTTACGATCAAAAGGCATAAAGATCCCGCTTATTCAGCCGATAGTAAAAACCCCGTTCAGAGTATATTTCTACGTGGACCAGCTATTTAGCGCGTTCGCCCGTGTTTCATTTGTTAGGATTTTGTTTCGGTTGTTAATTATATGTAGGCTATTAATGAAATAGATTTATCTGATTATCAACGGGCAGATAAGTGTGAATAATCTACACTCTAAGTGGGTTCCACAGCACAGATGTGGACCTTCTTAAAAAGAGTAAAGGTGCCGTGTGCTAGCTGCTGACAAAAAGAAAAATGAAGTGTTGTTTTGTGTGTCTTATTCAGAAATATCCGGTTTCCAAAAATAAATAACATAGATATACCCAACATCACTGACGCCGAGTAAGGCGGCAGGTGTTTGAGCCCCGGTAGCCTGAGAACGTATAAACGGTTCCGGTTAGCGAAATTCACTATTTTCATTAGGTGATTTTCTGGGGTGGGGAAGAACACTATTAGTCCGGAAACCTTTTAAATTCCGGTAGGTTGATTGCTTATCAATGGTGTGCCGTGAGGTCATGGCGCGCTGTGAGATATCTTTTTACATAGCATGATGCAGAGGAAACAATGAGTCTGATATTTGGCCGGAATGAAATTTTAGGCATGCTTTCTCAACCAGTTCATAACGATCGGCGTGCTGTGGCGGTGATTGACGAAAAGTGTAAGGTCGTTTGCGCGAATTCTGCTTTCAACGCCCATTTTGGATTGCGTGCTGAAATGAATACGCCCGTCTCAATTGATGATGTGCTACCTATCAACGTGAAGTTTGCCTATCACGACTTTATAACGAATTCCAACGTGTTAAGTACGCGGGTGGTCTCGGATTTGTTGTCTGATGGCTTTGCTAAAAAGCAACTAAGTACGCTGTCTTTCTCTAAGCTGAACGTTGAAAACCGGGTGCTTTCTTTGCTGATCCTAAACCAGGATACGGTTGAGCCTTCGGCAAATCTGGCGTCATAAGCTTGCATCATCGTAGATTATCTGGCCGGAAGACTAGAAGCGTGTATTTTCCAGTGGAAAATAACGGCAAAAGAAAAACTGTTGCTATTAATAACATTGTTATTGCTAATTTAGCATCGCTTTTTCAACAGCAACCGATTGCGTAGGTTATTCTCTGGTAACCACTTGCGGCCAGCAGGGTGATAAAGTCGCGCCGATTTTTCGTGAATGAAGAATGAAAAACGTTCTTTATTAACCGCGATAAAGTTAAAAGTTAATAAAAATAGAGGGTTATATACTTTATTGTATATAATATGCCTCTTTAAAATAAATAGCGAAACGTTTCGATACCATCCTGATCTTCTTCTCGTCTATTCTCTTTTCTTTATGCCTTCTCATGAATTATTTCTTTAAACATGATGATTTATTAAACCTTGGTAAGAGGCTCTTAAAAATTTCTTTATTTTTAGCGTGTTGAATCTTAAAGAGTGACAAATGAGTAAGTAGACTCTCGTCTAATTATAGATAATGTTAGGCTGATACAGCCTTCATCGGCATATAGCACTTTTTGATAAAAAAGATGTCAGTTTTTTTATTAGCAACGGTATTGGTTTACCAATATCGACAACGCGTTTTTCGTAATAATTCTGATTCAGAACGTATTATTTCAATTATTTTTCGATTTTCAGTTCCCCTTTTTGCTCCCTCGATTGGCATAGATTCTGAAAACAGCGTTTCTCATGCGATAGGGGATAAATAATGGTTAAATTCCGTACCCACCTGTTGGCGCGTGCTTTACGTGCTGGGGTACTTGGGGCATCGTTTGCCTCAGTGCTGCCGATGGCGGCGGTCTATGCGGCGTCTGCGGCACCTGTCCAACAATATGCGGTGTCGTCCGGTCCGCTCAATCAGGTGCTCAATCAATTTGCCCAACAGGCGGGTGTATTACTTTCTTACGATCCGGCATTGGTCGCGGGTAAACGCGGTGCTGGGTTGCAAGGGAATTACAGCGTCGAACAGGGCTTCCAGCAGATTCTCAGCAGCAGTGGCCTCAGCGCACAGTACAGCGCCGATGGCAGTGTGACGCTAGTGCAGCGTACGGCGACTGCGCCAGTCCCCGTTACCGCGCCTGCTACGACTAAAAACGATCGGATCGTTGTCACCGCTCCACCGAATACCGCGATGAAGCTGGATGTGCCGATTTCAGAGACGCCACGTGCGGTTGCCGTTGTCACAGAGAAGCAGATCGAAGAGCGTGGGGCGCAAAAGATCGATCAGGCGCTGCGCTATAGCAGCGGGATTCTGGCTACGCCATACGGGCCGGATAATAAAGCCGAATGGGTGACCATTCGTGGGTTTAGCGATCAATCCCGGTTCCAGAATGGTCTGGCGACGTTGAATGAAGATGGGTTCTATGGTCAGCAGATTGAACCGTTCGGCGTTGAACGTATCGAAGTCCTGAAAGGCCCTGCCTCGGTGCTATACGGACAAAACCCGCCGGGTGGTCTGGTTAACGTCATCACCAAACGTCCTACGCGTTTGCCGCAGGGGAAAGTGGAGCTGGAATACGGCTCTAACGACTATCGCCACTTGGCCGTTGACAGTGCAGGTCCGTTAAACGATGACGGCTCAGTGCTATACCGGGTTGTTGCGCTGGCGCGCGATACCTCGGGTGAGGTGGATTTCTCTAAGAGTAAGCGTTTCTATTTAGCACCTAGCGTCACGTTCCTTGGGGAAAACACGGAACTGACCGTGTTAGCCAGCTACATGGATACGAAATCCGACATGACCAATGGCTTTAAACTGCCGTACGGTACGCTGCATAACACGCCGTTTGGTAAAGTTGGCTATAAAACCTCGCTGGGTGAACCGGGGATTAACAATCACGATACCCGTCAGTTCAATCTGGGCTATGAATTCACGCATCATCTGAATGACACCTGGACATTCCACCAGAACCTGAATTATTCCTATCTGAATATGGATCTGCGCGGCGCTTATGTGCTGGGGATGTATACCGATCCGGTAACGAATGTTGTCAGCGATCGGTTAGCCAATCGTGGGCTGACCTACCGCGACGGTTTTGCGCAAAACTGGGCTACCGATAACCGCCTCGTTGGCGAATGGCAATGGGAGAATATTGAGAATACGCTGCTGCTCGGGTTCGACTATCGTCGTGCCAATACGCAAAGCCGCGATGCGAACCTGTACTCCTTTGGTGCCCCTATCGATATTTTTAACCCGGTTTACGGTAACTATACGTCACCGGATAGTCAGCTCTTTGATCACCGTTCTGGTCGCCATCAGACCGGTTATTACGTCCAGAACCAGATCAAATACGATGATCGTCTGATTTTCTTGCTGGGTGGACGTTACGACGTGGCGAAATCTCGTGACCGTAATTTTTCATCAGGCGCTGATACCCGCACTGATGATACCAAGTTCACCAAGACTGCCGGGGTAATGTACCTGTTTGATAACGGTATTTCCCCTTACATTAGCTACTCGGAATCGTTCCTTCCTGTGTCAGGCCGCGATAGTTACGAACGTCCTTATGTACCGGAAGAAGGCCAGCAGACGGAAATTGGCGTGAAATACACGCCGGAAGGCTTTAACGGCTATGCCTCCGCTGCCCTGTTTAATCTGGAACAAAAAAACGTTAAAACGACGGATCCTAGTAACCCAAGCCTGACTATTCAGGCGGGGGAAGCGCGTTCACGCGGCCTTGAACTGGAATTGAGCGGTGAGGTTTATACGGGTCTGACGTTGACGGCAAACTATACATACAACGAAGTGGAGACGACCAAATCAGGTACCGTCGGTGAAGTGGGCAAACGCCTGCCGGGCTTGCCTGAACACATTATGTCTGGCTGGGCGACCTATGCCTTTAACGGCAAGCTGGAAGGATTAAGTATCGGCAGCGGCGTACGCTATGTGGGCAGCTCTTACGGTGATATCGCCAATACGGCGGACATGAAGGTTCCTGCTTATACGCTGTGGGATGCGATGATCGCCTATGATTTCAGCAAAGACTGGCGCTTGCAGGTCAACGCAACCAATCTGACAAATCGTGAGTATGTCAGCGCGTGTAACTACTGGTGCTACTACGGTGAAGGCCGCAACGTTAGCGCGAACGTCAGCTATCGTTGGTAATCTCCCGTATCAAACATCACTAAAAGAAGCCTTCGGGCTTCTTTCTTTTTTCCACGACTCGCTATGCAATCCCTCTTTTTTACCGCAATCCGCTCCATAGACGTGAATAGTCGTTGACTTTGCTTTTAATGATAATGAAAATCATTTCATTGCTGTCACATTGAGCGAATACCGTGAAGAGTCCCGCCTCTGTCTGCCCCAATCAGCCTGAAACCTTAAACGTTCAGCAGATTTATCATGACCATCATGCCTGGTTACAGGCGTGGTTGCGCCGGCGTTTGGGGTGTTCACAGCAGGCTGCGGATCTGGCGCAGGATACGTTCCTACGTTTGATCTGCCAGCCTCAGAGCGATCGTATCCGTGAACCGCGCGCCTGGTTGACGACCGTGGCGCATGGGCTGATGGTGAATCACTGGCGGCGTAAAGATATCGAGAATGCTTACCTTCAGGTGCTGGCAGAGCAGGAATTTCATTTTGCTCCCTCGCTGGAGCAGCAGGCGATGGTGGTTGATGCGCTGTTAGCCATCGATCAGATGCTGGCGACGCTACCCGGCAAAGTGCGTCAGGCATTCTTGTTGGTGCATCTTGACGGTTTGACCTATCGACAGGTCGCTGAACAATTAGCCGTTTCCGAGCGGATGGTAAAAAAATATATGGCACAGGCGATGCTGAATTGTCTATTGTGTCAGGACTTATGATTTCCTCTATTACGTCTTCTATTCCCAAAGATGTTCTTTATGCTGCCGCTGAGTGGTATGCCACGCTGTATGACGAAGACTGCTCCGAGCACGATCGTCAGGCATGGCAGCGATGGTTACGTCAGGATGACACCCATCAGCTTGCCTGGCAGCAGGTTGAACAGATTCATGCCCGCTTCCATGCGGTAGACAGCCAGTTAGCCTCTTCGGTGCTGAGTAAGCGGGGTGAGGAACGCCGGCGTATGCTGAAATTATTGGCAATCGTCAGCCTTACCGGAGGCGCGGGCTTTAGTCTGCCGTGGGAAAGCTATGCTGCCGATTACCGTACGGGTACGGGGGAAACGCGTGAACTCAGCATCGAAACGGGGATGACGCTCTGGCTCAATACCGATTCGGCATTGAATCAGCAGGGCAACCCTGCGTTGTCTCAGCCGCTGACGTTTCAATTGATCAAAGGTGAATTGATGCTGGACAACCAAACGGTACATGCAGCCCGGTTGACCACACCCCATGGCGATCTCGCCGCTTCTGCGCATACCTGCCAATTAGCACTGCGCTATACATCCGCCCATAGCGTGCTTTCCGTTTTTAGCGGTGAGGTTTTGCTACAAACGGCAGTCCCTGCCGCACGACGGGTGACGGCAGGGCAACAGGTTATCTTTACCCGCGACAAGAGCAGTGAACCGACACCCGTTGAGAATTTCCGCCAGAGCTGGCGTAAAGGGCAACTGGTTGCGGATAACATGCCGCTAGGGCAGTTCATTAATGAAGTTTCCCGCTATCACAGTGGCTATTTTCATGTTGATTCCGCTGTTACAACGCTACGGATTTCGGGCGTTTTTCCGCTGCATGAAACCGATCGCCTGCTCGATGCCGTTGCGCGAACGCTGCCGGTGAAGGTAAGCCGACGTTTTTCCTGGTGGGTGGATATCCAGCCGAGTTAAAACACTGCTGGCATTTCGCCGATAAAACACCAAAAATATTCTCTGTTTGTTATCTGGTTGGTTATCACTCGCAGACGAAACGCAAATCTGGCGCATATATATCAATCTGTTGATACCGAAAAAGGCGTAGCATACTCCACAACGAGTATTCTCGGCGTTGCCTCTTCATACGGGATGTCATCATGCAGTTACTGAACCTGAAACAAGCTCGCCTGTTGAGCTTTTTCTTTATTATGGGTGGCCTGCTTATCTTGCTGCCTTTACGCCTGCTGGCCTGCTTTATTGCCGGTTTTTTGGTGTATGAAATTGTGAATTTACTGACGCCCTATTTTCAACGGGTCATCAGCGGTAAGCGCGCTCGCTGGATTGTGGTCGCGGTGATCAGCACATTGGTGGTCAGCCTGCTGAGCTTATTGTTTGGTAGCCTGGTCGGGCTGTTGATGCAGGAAATGAAGGATACGGCGGCATTCAACGTGCGTATTGGCTACATCCTCAATGATATCCAGCAGCAGGTCGCCCATTATTTACCGGGGTATTTGCCTGTCAGTATTGAAGAGCTTCAGCGCGAACTGCTGCAATGGGTTCAGGCACATATTGTCATGTTGCAGAACATGGGGAAAAGTTTCTTGCATGGGTTTGTGACGATGCTAATCGGTATGGTGCTGGGGGCGATTGTGTCGCTTTATAACGTCGATCAGGACACGGAAAAGCCCTTGCTCAAAGCGGAGTTGCTACGTCGGGTTACCTTGTTATCGGCATCGTTCCGCAACATTGTTTTCGCTCAGGTGAAAATCTCTGCGGTTAACACGGTGCTGTCTGCCATTTTTATTCTTGGTGCTTTGCCGCTGTGCGGTGTTCATCTGCCGTTTGCTAAAACGCTGGTGGTGCTCACGTTTGTTTTTGGTTTGCTACCGGTCATCGGCAACCTGATCTCGAACTCGATTGTTTTCCTGTCGGGTTTATCGCTTTCGCTGCCGATCGCACTGGTTGCGCTGGTGTATTTGATGCTGATTCATAAGCTTGAGTACTTCCTGAATGCACAAATCGTTGGGACAAGAATCAAAGCACACGCGTGGGAAATCCTGCTGGCGATGCTGGTGTTTGAAGCGGCCTTTGGGTTGGCCGGTGTGATTGCGGCCCCGATATACTACGCTTACCTGAAAAGTGAATTGAAAGAAGCCTCGTTGATTTAATGCTGCATTTTGGCAGAGGATTGATGATGCAATCGTCTGCCATATCCTGCTCGCTCAGTTAATCAAAATATGAAGCGCTAAATGAATCAGCCCAATACGAGATTGGGCTGATTGAGGTTGCTGATAAAGGCCGCCGAGCGGTAGTAACGGATAGATCGTAAAGACGCTGTGAACACTTCCCTGTGCGCTCGGATTGCGCCATCCTTGGCGCAAACGCTTTACTCTTCTATTCCGTTACTCCCGTTTTTGTTCGGCAAAAAGGTTCGTCAACGTTCTGAGTCTACCCAATACGGAGTTGGGCTGATTGTTTTTAGTTGATACCTGTCTTCAATAAACCTCTGTATAAACGATCGTCTTCGATTAATGCTGCGCAGTAGCAACCTGCGGTTTTGTCTCTTCTGACTGAACGCCTAACGGGTTATTGCCCCAGCATTTCTCATATTCCCAACCTGTCAGTTCTTCTGCGACAGCACGTGCGTGAGGCGGTACATCGGCAATGGCGCCACCCGCTTTGATACGTGCAATTTCTTCCAACAGGATGGCGTGGTTCTTACGATCCAGCTTCATCTGCGTCGTGTAGTAAATGGCAACCAGCGCAAGGCCGATAACGCCCAGTGAGAACACGCCAACAATCGCCTGTACGGCTGATTCCGGTTGTGCCGACTGCCCGGAGACAAAGCCGAATTGGCTCAGCGTCCAACCCATGGCGAAGACAATCACAGAACGCACCATTTTGCCAGCAAACGTCATGGCGCCCGCGTAGATACCTTCACGGCGACGACCGGTCAGGACTTCATCCACGTCAGCCAGGAAGGTATAAACCGTCCAGGGAATGTAGTAGATGCCGCCTGTGCTCAGGCCAAATACGGCGGTGATGGCAAACAGAACAAAGATGGTCATGTCTTCTGACCAGTTAGCAAAATAGAGCGCGGCATAGGCGATGACGCTGACAATCACTATCATCAACGCTAAACGGAACGGTCGCGCAAAGCCCATTTTGACGCAGATACCGATGAAGGCTGCGGTAGAAATCAGCTGCATGACCGAACTGAAGCTATTGAGGTGTGATACCAGCGCTGTGTTCTGTTTCAGACCAAAAACGATGAAGTAGGTAAACGCGGAAGCGAACAGCCACTCAGCGCCAAAGCCAAACAGGTACATTCCCAGATGCTTGCGGAAAATACGCAGGCGGAAGGTAGAAACCATATCCACGCTCAGCTTTTTCATCGCCTGCCACAGACTAGAAGTGCTTTCACGGACGATTTCGTTGACCGGGCGCTCCCAGGACGTCATATACAGCGCGATCATTGCCGCACACATAATGGCGCCGTAGACCAGACCGGTGTAGAAGAATGGCGTCGAGGAGTCTTTACCGTAGACGGCAATAAACTGTCCGGGAATAAATGCCGCCAGGAAGTTTGCGATTTTGCCGAAAATGGCTTTAGAACCCGTCAGTTTAGAACGCAGTTTGAAATCGGAGGTCATTTCGGTCGCCAGCGTTTCATACGGCACCATAATCGAGGTGTAAATCAGCTCGAACAGCACGTATGTCGCTAGGTAGTACCAAAAACCAAATCCATCAACCCACAGCATGGGGTAAACCAGAACCAGCGGGACACCGAGCAAAATAAAGAAGCGGCGGCGGCCAAACCGGCGACCAATACGGGTGTTGTAGAAGTTATCGCTGATGTACCCCATGATAGGGTTACTGATAGCATCGATGATGCTGGCAACGGAGAAAATGGCGGCGGCCTGAACTAATGTTAATCCACAAAATGTGGTGTAAAAGTACATCAGCCATGCGCCGCTGATAGCAAGCGCGCCACTGCCAAGCAGGTTCGCGCTGCCGTAGCAGAACGTATGTTTAAAAGAGATTGGTTTATTCATGATCAGCCTAATTACAAATATGAAACAATATTTCAGTTCGATTGAACTATCATTTCTTTATAATTTGCTCTATTGAAAAGAAAGTAAACTGACGATCACGCTTTCGCGCGCTTTTAATGACGATCTGTCAGACAGATCATGAAATAAGATATTTTAATTTGCTTTTTATAATTTTTTGATCCTGCCTTTATGTGCTTAAGTTACAAAATATGTATATTTCTTACAGCACAGCGTTACGCGCGCAGATTGGCGGCGAGCCGATATTGAGCGCTGCTCCACAAATCGATAGCGTGATATGAAATAACGCATTGACCTCAGAGAGGAAATATCGTCATCATCCCGCCCAGTTTACTTGATCGTATCCCCTTATCAGGAGCCGTAACGTGAGTCATTTGATGATCTACGCCGTTATTTATGTCGTCTTTATTGCCGTGGTTGGGTTGTTTGCTTTTCAGGCCTGGTTACCTTCTTCCGCTCCGCGTGGGCTGAGAGATCGGGCGGGGATTCTGGTTGGGGTATTACGTTGCGCCACCCTGTTTCTTGTCGTTTCCGCAATGCAAATTTTGTTTCCCAATTCGCTGCTGGATAAGCTCGTCTGGCTGATCGCCGCGGCGCTGTTGGTGATTGCCGTTATAGGTGGGGGGATGAGCTGGTCATCGCTGCCGTGGCTGGATGAAAAAAAAGGGAAAAGCCGCACTTTGGCGCTGGGTGTCCAAAGTGCGTTGTACCTTGGTCTGCTTGGGTTTATCGTTATTTAAAGTCTTGTGCCAGTGCAGCCACGGTATTCTTTGCGCCGTGATCGCGCAGCTTCAGGTAAGCCTGCGCGATAGCGTTAAAGACATCGTGATTGGCTGGCAGATCCTCGCCGAAAATAGAACGAATATTGAGAAACGCACTGACTCGCTCGGCGCTGTCTGATGTTTCCTCAACGACGTGCCTAAGCTTGTCAGCCAGCGGATCGCGGATTTCAATTGGGTTGCCCGCATCATCTTTTCCGCTGACATAACGCATCCAGCCAGCGATTCCCAATGCCAGACAGCGGTAGTCTCCCCCGTTGCTCACATGCCACCGTAGCGATTCGAGCATGCGCTGAGGCAGCTTCTGTGAACCGTCCATGGCAATCTGCCACGTCCGATGCTTGAGCGCCGGGTTGGAAAAACGGGTCAGTAGCTGGACGGCATAATCTTTCAGATCGATATCTACCACGCTAAGCGTCGGTGCCTGTTCCAGCAGCATGAGATGAGACACGGCACGGCGATAGTTCTCGTCGTTCATACAGTCACTGACGTGATCGTAACCGGCGAGATAGCCCAGATAGGCCAGAAATGAATGGCTGCCGTTCAGCATACGCAGTTTCATTTCTTCAAACGGCAGTACGTCATGTACCAGCTGTACGCCTGCTTTTTCCCATTCGGGGCGCCCGGCAGTGAAATGATCTTCGATCACCCATTGAATAAAGGGTTCACAGGCTATCGCACAGGGATCGGCGACGCCAAGGTGATCGGCAATTTCCTGCAACGTTTCCGGCGTTGCCGCTGGGACAATGCGATCCACCATCGTATTTGGGAATGAAACCTGAGCTTCGATCCAATCGATCAGGTTTCGATCGTTAATCCCCGCCGATTCCAACACGGCGGCTTTGGCCGTTTTGCCATTTTCTGGCACGTTATCGCAGGATAGGACGGTGAACGGTGCGATCCCACGTTCGTGGCGCAAGCGCAGCGCTTCCGCCAGCAGGCCCGGTACCGATACGGGGCGACGAGGATCGATGAGATCCTGTTGAATCAGCTTATTGGTACGATCCAGCTTGCCGCTTGTACCGTCCATGCAATAGCCCTTTTCGGTAATCGTCAGGGAAACAATGGCAGTTTCTGGCGCGGCGAGTTTCTCAATAATAGCGTTAATACCTTCTATTTTGGCATGTAACGATTCACACACGGCACCAACGACAATGGGCTGATTGCTCGTCGCAGCCTTTTCCAGCACGGTGAACAGATGATCCTGCTGGCGCAGCGCATTAATCATGGTGTCGTCGCTGAATAACACGACTTCACAAATTCCCCAGTCTCCTCCCACCATATTCAGCACGCGATCGGTGAGCAGTGCCTGATGAGCACGATGAAAAGCGCCAAAACCAATATGAACGATACGCGGCTTCAGCGCCTTACGATCGTAGCGGGGGAACTGGACGCTGGCAGGTAATTCGCAGGTAGCGATATTTTTTATTTTATCAGTCATTTATTGGGCTTTCGGGTGGGGGGATCCATGACGTTAAAAGTAGCTGTGATTTACAGGCGGTGCAATACGAGACGCGCAGATAGGTTACGGTGCGCACGTTTTTTTCTCTGCGCAAATTTTATCGCTTTTTCAGATTCAGTGCTGAGGCCGCGTACGGTTTTGTGAGGGAGCTTCAGCGTAATAATGTAACGCTGAAATTTAGTCTTGTTTTTACTAACTTATCTCCATTTCTTCTACATCATCAAGTGCTTTTCCCGAGCGCAGTCTGCTATTTTGTGTCGATATTTTCCTCACTCCAACGAATGACAAAAAGGCTCGTAAGATGAAACTTGAATCCCTCGCGCTACATCATGGTTATGAATCTGAAGCGACAACGAAGTCCGCAGCCGTGCCGATTTACCAGACGACGTCTTACACATTTGATGACACGCAACACGGTGCCGATCTGTTTGACCTGAAAGTGGCGGGCAACATCTATAGCCGTATCATGAACCCGACGAACGCGGTGCTTGAACAACGTCTGGCTGCTATTGAAGGCGGCATTGGCGCACTGGTGCTGTCATCTGGTATGGCGGCGATTACCTATTCGCTCCAGGCGCTCACGCAGGTTGGGGACAATATCGTCAGCACCAGCCAACTGTATGGCGGTACCTATAACCTGTTTGCCCATACCTTGCCGCGTCAGGGCGTTGAAGTGCGGATGGCCTCTTTCGATGATTTTACGACGCTGGAGTCGCTGATTGATGAACGCACCCGCGCTGTTTTTTGTGAATCTATCGGGAATCCGGCGGGAAATATCGTGGACATTGCCAAAATCGCGGAAATTGCACATCGCCACGGCGTCCCGGTGATTGTCGATAATACCGTGGCGACCCCCGTGCTGTGCCGGCCTTTTGAACACGGTGCAGATATCGTCGTCCACTCGCTGACCAAATATATCGGTGGTCACGGCACCACGATTGGCGGTGCGATTATCGATTCCGGCAAGTTTGACTGGGTGGCGAATAAAGCGCGTTTCCCGTTACTGAACGAGCCCGATCCTTCTTATCACGGCGTAGTGTATACCGACGCTTTCGGTCCGGCGGCCTATATCGGGCGCTGTCGGGTTGTGCCGTTACGCAATACGGGCGCGGCGCTTTCCCCTCACAGCACGTTCTTGCTGTTGCAGGGGCTGGAAACCCTCAGCCTGCGTATCGAACGCCATTGCAGCAATGCGGAAGCGTTGGCTAGCTACCTGAATCAACACCCGCTGGTTACCTGGGTGAACTATGGCGCCTTGCCGGATAGTCCCTATAAAGCAAACTGCGACAAAATTACCTCGGGCAAAGCCTCTGGGATTATCAGTTTTGGCATTAAAGGTGGGAAAGCGGCTGGCGGTCACTTTATTGATGCGCTGAAGATGATCTTACGGCTGGTTAATATTGGCGATGCCAAATCGCTTGCGTGCCATCCGGCAAGTACCACGCACCGGCAGTTAAATGCGGAAGAGCTGGCGAAAGCGGGAGTGAGTGAGGATCTGGTCCGGATTTCGGTCGGCATTGAACACATTGACGACATCATCGCTGATGTGGCGCAGGCGCTGGATGCTTCTCAGAAGCAGTAAACGGTAGGGGAATAAAGAAACGCGTTGGACACCTGAACGGGTCCAACGCGTTATAGCGATTACGAACGGTTGGCGTCGGTCGCGGTAGTCGTCGGCTGTGATTCAACCGGTGCGGCATTTTGCTCCGCATTCAGGCTATCTTGCGGCTGTACTTCTGGTGCGACAGGTGCCGCCGCAGATTCAACCGGAATAGCCGGGGTGGCTTGTTCAATCAGACCATTGATTTTGGTCGGCATACCAGAACGTCTCTGGATTGCCTGATCGACTTCGCTAGTGTTCACGCTGGCGTCGGCCAGAACTTTGCTCACTTGTGGCGTCATGCTGATTGGTGCCGGAGAATCAGAATGGAATTCTTCTACCGTGCGAGACAGCGGATTGTGAACTTCAACATAACGTGAACCGTCTGGCTCAACGGTGGCTTTCACTGGCTCATTGATGAACTGAACTCGTGTACCAACTGGAACGTGGTCGAACAGATATTTAATATCATCGGCACGCAGACGAACGCAGCCGTGACTCACGCGCAGACCAATACCGAAGTTGGCGTTGGTGCCGTGGATCGCGTACAGGTTACCGATGTACAGCGCATACAGCCCCATTGGGTTATCCGGGCCTGCCGGGAAAACTTTTTGCAGTGTTTCACCGCGTGCCGCATATTCTGCATGCATTTTCGCGGTTGGCGTCCAGGTTGGACCTGCTTTCTTACGTTGAACGGACGTCGTCCAGTTGATCGGCGTATCTTTACCTAACTCACCAATCCCGATTGGCAAAACGACTACGGTCTTGGAGCCTTTCGGATAGTAGTACAGACGCATTTCTGCGCTGTTGATGACAATGCCTTCACGCGGTGCGTCCGGCAGAATCAGCTGATGAGGGATCACCATTTTGCTGCCGGGAACGGGCAGATAAACGTCCGCATCCGGGTTGGCTTCCATCATGTTGCTCAGACCCATTTGGAACTGTGCTGCAAAATGTTCCAACGGCTGCGTGCTATCTTCCGGTACGGTGATTTCGATATTCTCGCCTATCAGTCGGCTGTTCGCCGCAGGCAGAGGATAAACAACGGCAAAAGCGGCCTGGCTGAATGCGGCGGCAGCAAGAACTAAAGTAAAGATCGCGCGAATACTCATTTTCGTTTCTTTATTTGAGTGGTAAATGCACCCCCCGAATCAGGAGGCTGGTCTGCTAAGGTCGCGATGCGACCGGATGCGCATTATATGTGCAGAATGGCCTCCGAGGGAAACAACATGTGTAACTAATCACACTTTTTGGCGCACGAATGAGAAATAAAACGGCGTAGAGTGAAACACCACTCAATTTTCCCCGTCTAGTGTGGGTTTTTGAAAGCGTCGATTCGCGAGTACTGGAAGAATCTGACGAGCATAGGCCAGTCGTTCCGGTTCAATGTCGGCATAGATGAGAGCCGGTGTTTCCGGTGCCTGAACCACAACAACGCCTAAAGGATCGACCACCATACTGTTGCCGATATTCTTGACGCCGCATTCGCCAACGGCGACGAGATAAGTGGTGTTTTCCAGTGCTCTGGCTCGCACCAGTAGTTCCCAGTGCGCCTCTTTCAGCGGCCCCTTAATCCAGGCGGAGGGGAGAACGAGTACATCTGCGCCGTCCAGCACCAGACGGCGAGCAAGTTCAGGGAAGCGAATGTCATAGCATGTCATCAGCCCGACGTTTAACCCAGCGATGGTCAACAGGGGTGGAATCTCTTCGCCTGCCAGTACGTTTTCCGATTCCTGTACGGAAAACGCATCGTACAGGTGCAGCTTTCGGTATTGAGCAACGATCTCACCGTTACGCAACACCAGCAGCGTATTCCAGACTTTCCCTTCGCCATTCGGGATATGCACGCACAGCATGGTCGTCAGGTTGTTGCCTTTACTGGCTTCCAGCAGATGCGAAATAAACGGGCCGTCAAGCGGCTGAGCAGCGGTGAGCACCATATTGGGATTGGTGATATCGCGCGCCAGCACGCCTTCTGGCAGCACCAGTAGGTCAGCCCCGTTTTGTTGTGCTGCTGACATGAGCTCAGCGATGGTTGTGGCGTTTTGTTGCCACTCGCGGTCAACGGCGAATTGCCCCAGTGCGACTTTCATTCTTGCTCCTTCGTTGCCTGATTAATCGCGCTTGGCTGGCATCATGCGCAGTAGCGTGTTGTCTTTCATGACATAGTGGTGGAACAGAGCGGCGGCGGTATGCGCGGCAATGAGCCAGTAGCCTAATGGCGCCAGCGTTTCATGCCAGCCAATCAGTGTTTCAGCAAGATCGAAATTCGGCGTCGCGGCTGTTGGCATACTGATACCAAAAAGCATCCAGTCCCGGCCATTGTAATAGCGCGAGGCAACGCCCAGTATTGGCAGCGTGATAAATAGCAGGTAAATAACGGCGTGGGTGAGTGAGCCCAGCGCACTTTGCCAACGTGGCGGCTGTGGGGTAATGGCGGGGGAGGTATGCCGGTGGCGTAAGAACAGACGTGCCAGCATAAGAACCAGTATGGTGACGCCACAGCTAAAG
This sequence comes from Pectobacterium aroidearum, assembly GCF_041228105.1. NCBI lineage: Bacteria > Pseudomonadati > Pseudomonadota > Gammaproteobacteria > Enterobacterales > Pectobacteriaceae > Pectobacterium > Pectobacterium aroidearum. The sequence goes on along the minus strand of NZ_CP166097.1, from coordinate 4,200,085 downwards.
TGCGTCACGATCATCACGGTGCGCAGCAGTGAGCCGCGTTCAGCAAATCCGCGTAGTTCGATGGTGGCATAGGTCACAACGAGCAACAGAAAAACCAGCCAGTGCAATGCAATTTGCGATGGTGCGAACTTTCCTTTCATGTTTCTTCCTCTGCATCTTTGATAGCGGTTTGATACCGTAACGAGCGAATAATCTCATAAAGTATAAGGTAACTTGCGTCTTGTCAGCCCCTCTTTACCGTGCCTGACAAACCGTGCCATGAGCGTTGGGTGCGTATACGGTATTGCATACGAATAGGGATGGTGTGGAGCACGAAATTGTTGCTGAATTTGTATAGCAATGTGGCAACGCGACAGACGGAGGGGAGAGCTAGGAAAAGTAGATATAAAAAAACCGGCCGAAGCCGGTTTGGAAGAGGAAGGGTTATTCCTGCGGGTTTTTCTCTGCCTTGCCGGCCATCATGGTCAGGAAGTCAAAGCGGCGACGCAGATCCAGTTCTGCTTCTTCATAGAGCTGTGCGGTTTCTTCCGGCATCATGCTATTCAGGCGGCGGAAGCGTTGCTCTTTCAGCAGCGTTTCACTCAAGCTGCTTGATGGCGGACGAGAATCGGTAACCAGCGCGGCTTTCCCTTCTTCGGCACGACGTGGGTCGAAGCGGTAGAGCGGCCAGAAGCCCGTTGCTGTCAATTGGCGCATCTGATCGTGACTGAATGCCAGATCGTAGCCGTGCTCTTCGCACGGGCTGTACGCAATAATCAGCGACGGACCCGGCCAGGCTTCTGCTTCCTGAATCGCTTTTACCGTCTGGTTCAGCTGTGCGCCCAGTGAGATTTGCGCGACATACACGTGGCCGTACATCATGACGTTGATGCCGAGATCCTTACGTGCTTTGCGTTTGCCTTTCTCGCCAAACTTGGTTACTGCGCCCAGAGGCGTCGCCTTGGACTGTTGACCACCTGTGTTGGAGTAACACTGAGTGTCCAGCACCAGTACGTTGACGTTTTCGCTCAAGCTCATGACGTGATCCAGACCGCCATAGCCGATATCGTACGCCCAGCCATCGCCGCCGATGAGCCAGATAGATTTATCGACAAAGTGATCGGCTTCACTCGCCAGCACGTTGGCGTCGGTATCATTGATGGCTGACAGCAGCCCACGCAGTTGTTCAATCTGCTGACGGCGCAGGTCGGGCGCGATGGACTCTTCCTGCAATGCGTTCACCAGATCCGGCGGCAGCTGCGGAGCCAGCTTGTTGAGCAGGCGCACGGCGCGCTGACGGTGCTGATCGACGCTCAGGCGGAAGCCCAGACCGAATTCGGCATTATCTTCGAACAGTGAGTTAGCCCAGGCCGGGCCGCGGCCGTTGGCATCGGTAGTCCACGGCGTAGTAGGCAGGTTACCGCCATAAATCGATGAACAGCCCGTCGCATTCGCGACCAGCAGACGATCGCCATAGAGCTGAGTTAGCAGCTTGATGTACGGTGTTTCGCCACAGCCGGAACAAGCGCCGGAGTACTCGAACAGCGGTGAAATTAGCTGGGAAGTACGGATATCAATACGTTCCAGCGTGGATTTGTCGATTTCCGGCAATTGCAGGAAGAAATCGAAGTTCTCTTTTTCCGCCGTCAGGTTATCCAGACGGGATTCCATATTGATGGCTTTGATTTCTGGATTCTGGCGGTCTTTGGCCGGACAGACCTCCACGCACAGGTTACAGCCGGTGCAGTCTTCCGGAGCAACCTGCAACACATATTTCTGGCCGCGCATGTCGCGTGCTTTCACATCCAGTGATTGCAGTGAAGCGGGCGCATTTTCCATCGCGTCAGGCTGGACGACTTTGGCGCGGATAGCCGAGTGCGGACAGGCGGCGACACAGTGATTACACTGCGTACAAAGCTGAGGCTGCCACAGCGGAATCTCTTCCGCGATATTGCGTTTTTCCCACTTGGTCGTGCCAGTCGGCCAAGTGCCATCGGGCGGCAGGGCTGATACAGGGAGCGTATCCCCCAGACCCGCCAGCATAGCGGCCGTGACGGTCTTGACGAAATCGGGCGCGGCGTCGGAAACCACTGGCGGGCGCTGCGGGCTGTCTGGATTGATGGCTTCCAATTGCACTTCTGCCAGCGCTTCCAATGTGGCACTCAGCGCCTGCCAGTTGCGCTCAACCAGTTCCTGACCTTTACTGCCGTAGCTTTTGGCGATAGCGGTACGCAGTTTTTCTACTGCCACATCGGCTGGCAGAATCTGCGACAGATGGAAGAACGCCATCTGCATGACGGTGTTGATGCGCGCGCCCAGATGGCATTCGCGGGCAATCTTGGCGGCGTTGATGCAGTACACACGGGCGTTGCGCTGATTCAGCTCTGCTTGCACTTCCTGTGGTAAACGGTGCCACAAATCGTCGCTGCTATACGGCGAGTTGATCAGAAAAACACCGCCGGGCTTCAACCGTTCGACCATGCTGTATTTGTCGATAAACTGCCACTGATGGCAGGCGACGAAATCTGCCTGATCGATCAGGTAGGCTGAGTTGATCGGGTGTGGGCCTACACGCATATGGGAAACGGTCAGGCTACCGGCTTTCTTCGAGTCATAGACAAAGTAGCCCTGCACAAACATCGGCGTCGTTTCGCCGACGATTTTTATCGCATTCTTGGTTGCAGAAACGGTGCCGTCACTGCCCAGACCGTAGAACAGGGCTTCGAGCGATGCGTTACCAGGAAAATGTTGTTCCGGCAGAGGCAGAGACAGATTGGTGACATCGTCATAAATACCCACGGTGAAGCGCGGCCGTGGGTTGGCAAGTGCTAACTCATTAAAGATCGCCTGTACGCACTGTGGGGTAAATTCTTTGGAAGATAGCCCATAACGCCCGCCAATCACTCGCGGCATAAGTGAACGCTCACCTGCGGAGAACGCCTCGGCCAGCGCGGTCATCACATCGAGATACAGCGGTTCTGCCAGCGCTCCCGGCTCTTTAGTGCGGTCCAGCACTGCGATGCTCTTCGCCGTTTGCGGAATCACGGCCAGCAGATGTTTGGCAGAGAATGGACGGTACAGGCGAATTTTCACCACGCCGACTTTCTCACCGCGCATCAATAGCGTATCGACCACTTCTTCACAGGTGCCGACGCCGGAGCCCATCAGGACGACGATTTTAGTCGCCTCAGGGTGCCCGTAGTATTCAAATGGCTGGTACTGGCGTCCTGTCGCGGCGGCAAAATCGTTCATCGCCTGTTCAACGTGATCATAAGCCGCGTCGTACCAGCGGTTGGTTGCTTCGCGCGCCTGGAAGAAGGTATCTGGGTTAGAAGCGGTACCACGAATCACCGGACGTTCCGGTGTAAGTGCTCGCTCACGGTGTGCATCAATGGCCTGCTGTGGCAGAAGCTGGCGGATCACCTCATCGCCCAGTGGCTCAATCTTATTGATTTCGTGCGAGGTGCGGAAACCGTCAAAGAAGTGGATAAACGGCAGACGGCTGTTCAGGCTGGCGATTTGTGAAATCAACGCAAAGTCCTGCGCTTCCTGGACATTACTGGCACACAGCATGGCGCAGCCCGTCTGGCGCACGGCCATGACGTCAGAATGATCGCAGAAGATGGAAAGCGCATGGGTCGCGACCGTACGAGCCGCGACGTGCAGGACAAAGGGGGTTAGCTCACCGGCCAGCTTATACAGCGTGGGGATCATCAGCAGCAGACCCTGCGATGAGGTAAATGTGGTTGCGAGTGTACCCGTCTGCAATGCGCCGTGGACGGTAGCGATCGCGCCGCCTTCGGATTGCATTTCCACAACGCGAGGCGTATCTCCCCATATATTCAGCCCGCCGTCGCTCGACCAGGCAGCCGCCTGTTCAGCCATGCTGGAACTGGGAGTGATGGGGTAAATGGCGATGACTTCATTGGTTCGCCAGGCCACAGAGGCGACTGCGTTATTAGCGTCGGTGGTGATCATGACTTATAGCCTTCTTGCTCACTAAGCCCTTCATTTTACATGGTCTTTTCGGGTGATGAAAATGACTGGGCATAAACGAAAATACGATTTTTATCGGAGGATTATCGCATTTCAGGAAAAAAGAGGGTGGAACGATGTATGCGGAGTTGTATCAAACTGTGTTTTATCCCCGTCATACTTCAAGCTGCATGTGCGTTGCTTGGATTATGAGGGAGAATCCGCGTTTCCTAAAGATGGTCGTTATTATACACCTTAGAGCGATTTGATGTCTTTTTGTACTAATTCAAGGGTGTCGGCGTATGATTTTGTTTGCTCATTACTGCCATGACAGGTAGCGTGCTTATACTAAAATAACATCTGTAATGAATGTATGAAGGAACCGAACGATGGCAAATGATGAAATAAAAAATAAACTGGTTTCCGTACTGGCTTCACAACAGGCGCAGGGAAAAACGCCGGAACAGGCTGTCGATCATATTCTTCAGGCATTGGGTGGGCGAGCGGGGGATGTGTCCCGTATTTCGGTTTTGACGTCGACATTAATTGCTGATGTGCTTTATACCGTTTATCAGGATGTGATAACACACCAGCAGGTTGCGGTGATTTTACGTAAACTGGGCTATGCCGCGCGCGACATCGCTGTTGCATTACATGCCATCTATCCCCAAGTGAGTGTTCAGGACATCGGCCAGCTTTTGCAGAGCCCGGAGATTTATCCGACGATCGATCGCGTAGCGCTACTCGATGCACTGACCTACGCGCACTTTTCCAAAGTGGAAAGCGAGCAGGCTGCTGATGCTCTCGGCGTGTAATACCGGAGCAATGTGGTACCAGAGCGGTACTTAAGATCAGACAGCCAGACCCGTGATTTTCCTATAGCTGCTATCGGGCTATTGTTCGATAGCGGTGACGTTCACCTCTTTAACCCGAGCATGACCCCCGCTGTTTCCTGATGCCGTCGTCAGCGCGTATAGTCCCACTTTAGCGCCTACCCACTTGCCCGGACCTGCGGCGAAGTTATCATCCAGCACACTATATTCCCCGTTATCGACCCGCCAGGAGAACTGGCAAATAGCGTTCTGCCGCACGGTGACGCGTAGGGTAATGTTCTGCTGTTCGGGCAACACCGACAAACGCCTTTGATATTGCTCCAACTGCTGCGCATCACTCATCCAGCCGAATCCGGTGACCAATTCAAGACCTTCCGCGCCTTTCTCTATACCGAGGAAAGCGAAACGCTCGCCATAAATCATCAGGCCACAGCGATCCCCAACCTGTTCCAGAGCGGGTGTTAGCTGCGTGGTGAACTCAAATTCCTCGGCCGGAAATTTTTGCATCAGCAAATTAGGTACGTCATACCAGGAAGGTTCACCTGCGCGGGTAGGCATGGGCTGACAGAACAGTTGAAGCCCCGGATGGGTTAGCGCCAGCCAGCGCTCGTCAGGGTTTGCTTGCCACTGCCACTGTCGCCCCAGCGTAGCCGAAGAGAAATCGTCGGAGGTTGATGGCTGTTGCATGACAATAGGGGTATTAACACAAGGTTTGGTTGCTTCCAGCACGGGTTGCCCTAACCCCCGCGCATTGTGCTGTTCGCCGATCAGTGGCCAATCATCCTGCCAGCGCATTGGCTGTAGATGAACGACTCGACCATAGGCATGGCGATCCTGAAAATGTACAAACCAGCTTTCACCGTTATCTAATTCGACCCAGCCGCCCTGATGCGGGCCATTAACCGATGTGCTTCCCTGATGCAGTACGATCCGGCTCTGCCACGGCCCCTCCAGCGAGCGTGCACGCAGCACGGTTTGCCAGCCAGTTGGAACACCACCCGCTGGGGCGAAAATGTAATACCAGCCGTTGCGCTTATACAGCTTTGGCCCTTCTATGGTTGGCTGTGTTGCCCGTCCATCGACAACGATCCTTCCTTCATCAAGCAGGGAACGACCATCTTCTGCCATCTTGCACAGTTGCAGCAGGTGTTTCTTACCGCTGCGGCTGAAGGCGAAAGCGTGGATTAACCAGGCGGTGCCGTCGTCATCCCAGAACGGGCAGGGGTCGATCCAGCCTTTCGCCTGTTTCAGACAGTGCGGTTTGCTCCATTCGCCTTTGGGATCGTCAGCCTGTGACATAAAGATCCCGTCGTCGGGCGTGCTGAAAAACACCCAGAATTTTCCGGCATGATAGCGAATGCTGGGTGCCCACACACCTTTGCCGGGCTGAAAGTGTTCGTATTCTGGCAGATCGAATCGGCTGAATACGTGGTTGATCAGTGTCCAGTTAACCAGATCCTGGGAATGCAGGATCGGTAGCGCGGGCATGTGGTTAAAGCTAGACGACACCATGTAAAAGTCGTCACCCACGCGCACGATGTCAGGATCGGAATAGTCGGCGCATAAAATCGGATTCTTATAACGTCCGTTGCCCAAATCTGGGTTCCAGGGAGAATGTGCTGTACTCATGTCATCGTCCTGAGAGTAAAGGCGGGTAGCGGGCTACCCGCGGGTCTTGCGATCAGGCTGCGCCTTTTGGCGTTAGGCCTTGATCGACAGGAAGTTCGCTTTCCGGTGCGCGGTCAGATGTGCTGTGACGTTTTGCCAAATCAGCCTGAATGTTTTCCATCGTCTTATCGTCCAGCTTGTAAAAACGTACCAGCCAATACAGAACCAGATAGGAGAGCGATGGCCCGATGCTCAGCAGGCCGATAATACCAGCAGTGGCGAGCGGTGTTTGTGTGGGGGAACCTGCAACATAGCCAAACCAGCCGAGTGAAAAGCCGACCAGTGCACCTGCAACCGCCATACCCAGTTTCAGTGCGAATAGGTTGCCGGAGAATGACAGACCAGTAATGCGACGGCCTGTTTTCCATTCGCCGTAATCGGCGGCATTCGCCATCATGTTCCATTTGAACGGTTGATACATTTGGTGGAAGAAGCCGATCAAAAAGTAGAGCGGGAAGACGACCGCCAGCCACTGTGGCGGCACCATAAACAGGATGACGCCGACAAACACCAGCAGCAGGTTAATGTTCTTGAACAGGCTTATGCTGCTGAATCGCTTGCCAAAGTAGCCCGCCATCATTGCACCAATAATGGTGCCGACGACGCTGGTGGTAATAAAGGCGGATTTCATTGCCGTTCCGGCGGCGCTGCCTTGCTCTGGCCCGACCATCAGGTAGGTTGCGTAATACAGCGTCGCCGCACCGCGCATGACACCTGCCATGCTGGAAAAGAACGTAATGATGGCCACGATGCGCCACTGATCGTTGCTCAGCAGGTTTCTGACATCGTCCCAGACGTTCTGATTTTTATCCACCGCAGGATTGATGCGTTCCTGAGTGGTGAAAAAGCAGAAAAACAGCATCACGACGGCCAGACAGCCCATGATCATCATCGTGCCCTGATAGCCTAATTGCTTGTTGGTACCGCCAATCCAGTCGACCAGCCACAGCGTGCCGACCGATACGAGTAGCCCAGCCATTGAGGAGATGGTAAAGCGGTAAGACTGTGCGGAAATCCTGTCCTTTTCATCGCTGGTGATGACACCGCCGAGCGAACAGTAAGGGATGTTGATAAAGGTGTAGAACAGCATCAGCAGCGTGTAGGTAATGTAGGCGTAAACCAGTTTACCCGTGCCGTTCAGTTCCGGCGTAGTGTAGGCCAGTACGGCAATCACGGCGTAGGGGACGGCAAACCAGACCAGCCACGGGCGGAAATGCCCCCAGCGGGTTTTGGTGCGGTCGGCAATGATGCCAATCAGAGGATCAACGATGGCGTCCAGCACGCGCGTCACCAGAAACATAACCCCTACCGCAGCGGCGGAGATGCCATAGATATCCGTATAAAAGTAGGTAAGAAACATGGTTACGGAAGAATAGACGATGCCACAGGCGGCATCGCCCATGCCAAAGCCGATTTTCTCCGCAACGCTCAGCTTATTATTGTTGGTCATTGGAAACTCCAAAGATGATTGAGGAACTTCTTGCCAGGCTCGCGGCTATTGTTATCTCCTTGGTGGGGATTAACTATTGCGGATTTTATTAAGAAGGTTACGTTTCTTGGTATGTGTTAGACAGGTCACAAAAAAATGACAGGGAAAATAGCGTGAGGCAGAATATATGCGGAGTTATTTCCATTTTATATCAATAGATTAATTTGGTTTTTCTGTCGATTTACCTGTATGACAAGTTATCTTGCGGATCTATTTATCGGGAAAACAGCGCTCTACTCGCGTTTCTCTTGACCCGTAATTGGAGGTAATTTCGGAGCGAAAGTATGGCTGTAGCCGTGCGAGATGGCGGAGAATCAGGCTAGCTAATGGGATGTGTCACAAGGCTGTGTAACAGGTTTTTAATCCACTGGCTCGCTTCTGAACGGCTATTACGGCGATGGCTGTAAATCTTCACGCGATAGGACGGCACAGTGAAAGGCAGAGGATGAATCTGTAGCGGCAGGAGTTGTGCAAAGATTGTCGCGATATTGCGCGGTAATGCCATGATCAGCGTTGAATCGGCGATGATAAACGGCGCACTCATCATCGATGGCGTTTTCAGCGCTATATGACGTTTCTTATTGAGCTTATCCAGCGCGTAGTCAATCACCCCACGGGATTCATTCCAGGGCGTAACCACAAGATGCCGGGCGGCGAGATAATCATCCAGCGTAAGCGTCTTGCCTGATGGATAACCAGCGGCAGTGATGATGACATAGCTGTCTTCAATCCAGTCTATCTCCTCAATTTCCCTGTTCTCCGCTTGTGTCATGTCGGTGAACCCTAAAGCAAAATCGATTTTCCCTGCCAGCAAATCCGTAATCGCGACTTTCTGCGGCGAATAGACCAGATTGAATTTGATGTGGGGCGCCAGTTTTTCCATTTGCGCCATCAGAGTGGGAAAGACTGAAAATGCGGTGTAATCGGTGATGGAGAAGGTGAAGCTTTCCGAGCTGCGCGCGGGATTAAAGCGCGGACGCGGCGTCAGGCCTTGCGTCAGCAGCGCCAGACTTTCCGCGATCGGCTCCGCGATATCGTCCGCCAATACGGTTGGGTGCATGGTGTTGCCTACACGAAAAAACAGCTCATCGGAAAACGTATTGCGCAGTCGCGTTAGCGCATGACTGACCGCTGATGCGCTCATCGCCAGTTCTTTTGCCGCCGTAGCGACGGATCGATGCTGGTATACGCTGTTAAATACCACCAGCAAATTTAAATCGATACGCCGTAAATCAAGATGCATGTTGTTCATCAGTCGCTGTAGGAAATGCAGTTCATACAGTATTTTTAATCCGGTAGCATGACAAGCCTTGGTTATTGTCAGTACTGAAAAGTTAGCATTGGAGAAGAGAACCTTTATGAATATCGTCATCCGCCCCGCGCAGAAATCAGATGCGAGCGTGATTCTGGATTTAATCATCGAGCTTGCCGTGTACGAGAAGGCACGTCACGAAGTACTGGCCTCGCTTGAAGATATTGAAAACTCGTTATTTGGCGAGGGGGCGACGGCGGAAACGCTGATTTGCGAGATTGACGATAAGCCTGTTGGCTATGCGATTTTCTTCATGAGTTACTCAACCTGGCTGGGAAAATACGGCATTTATCTGGAGGATCTCTACATCGCGCAGGCATATCGTAATGCGGGAGCAGGCAAAGCGTTGTTGAAGCAGGTTGCGTGTCTTGCGCAGGAAAGGCAGTGTGGACGGCTGGAGTGGAGCGTGCTGGACTGGAACCAACCCGCGATCGATTTCTATAAAAGCATTGGCGCGAAGCCGCAGGACGAATGGGTTCGCTATCGGATGGACGAGAAGGGCATTGCTGATTTTGTCACGGCATCGTAACGGTGTGCTCCTGCCAGCCTGAAAGCAGCAGGAGCTTGTCAATTAACGCGTTGATGCTGCCAGCGTGGTGCCTGCCAGAATAAAGATCCCGCCCGTCGAGCGGTTAAACAGCTTGATGCGGCGTGGGTTGGAAAACAGGCCTGATAAACGGCGGCCGGTGCAGGCATAGATAAACATGATGCTGAAATCGAAGACCGCCCAGGTTACCGCCAGAATGACGAGCTGCAAGGCGTGCGGGGCGTTGGTATCGATAAAATTTGGGAAAAGCGCGGCGAAAAACAGCAGATCTTTCGGATTACTGATCCCAACCAGAAAGCCCTTACGGAATAGCGGAAACCAGCCAGGAGCCGAGGCTTCCTGCACGTCCTGTTCCGCAGTGCTCATATCCTTAGAGCGCCATGACGCGATGCCCAACCAAATGAGATAAACCGCACCAATAATTTTTAATACCATGAAGGCGGTGGTTGACGCAGCGAGGATGGCCCCTAGCCCCAATGCTGAACAGGACATCAAAATCATTGCCGCGCTGACGCCGCCGAGTACGGTTGCTGTTGCGCGTGAAGCGCCGTAGCGTAAACCGTGCGACATGCTGATTAAGGCGGATGGACCCGGAATGGCAATCAGGGCGATGATGATGCCTGTATAAGCCAGCCAGAGGTGAAGGCTCATGATTTCTCCTGCGTGTAGTTCACTGTAAAAGCGTGATTGAGAGCGATGATGTGAAGCGAGATATACTCACATATATATCGCTATTTTCTAACGCGAGATAGTAACAGAAAAGGGGCTAATGGCGCTCTCCCTCTTTCATTAAGATTCTGTTGCTGAGGTTGGTGCGGAGGAAAGGCAGTAAACTCTCGCTTCGGCAAAATCTCCCCAGCCTTCTGGTGGCTAGGGAGATCGGATGAGCATGAAAAGAACCCATTCACCGTGCCTGATATTATTCCTTCACACTTAAATCAATATCGCCAAAATAGCGTTTCTGTATTTTTGCATATAGGCCTTTTTGGACGATATCTTTCAGCCCCTGATTAATGAGCTGCTTTGTCTTCGTATCTTCTTTGCGTATACCGTATGCGGAACCGAGGCTAAATAAGTCCGCATCGGTTACTTCCGGGCCTTTTAGCTCAAAATTTTTACCCTGTGGGGTTTTTAAAAAACCAAACTCGACGGCAACGGAGGGGCACAGCGCACCTTCAATTCTTCCTGAATATAAATCCTCATAAATGGCTTCCTGATCGGGATAGCTTTTAACAATCACGCCGGCCGGGAGCCAATATTTATTAGCGTAGGCTTCCTGAATCGTGCCTTGCTGTACTGCGATATTTTTTCCGCGTAGCAACTCAGCCTGAGGAAGAAGATTGGCCTCTTTTCTTGCAACAAGCTTGGTGGGGACATGAAAAACATAGTCGCTGAAATCTATCGATTCTTTTCTCTTACGCGTCACCCCAAGCGGCACAATGATGTCTATTTTTTTCGCCAGAAGGGCGGGAATCTGGGAGTCGAATGTATTGACGATATAGTCACATTTTGCATTTATTGATTGGCAGATGGCATCGGTGACTTCTATATCAAAGCCCGATGGATTACCATTTTTATCCAGGCTCTGAAAGGGTGGGTACGTTAAATCGACGCCGATACGCAGTATGTCCGATTTGGCAAATACAAAGGGTGAAATAGAAAAAATGGCAACGAACTTCAGGAGAGATAATTTTCTGAACATAGCAGTCACACCTCTTTTTAGTCGTATGAAATAGATTTCAACATTCCGATATCTGTATTATCACCAGCGATAGGAGGTGAATGAGTCGTGCGATGTCATTCAGTCCACACTTTAAAAACTGACGTTAATTTACACTTGAAGTTATAACTAATTGTTATTATTTGCTTTCGGGATGTAAAATTACGCTATCGGTGATGTCCAGACGTGTAAGCAAGACATAATTTCCACGCATAACTTCATTTGGGGGGCTGCTGATCTTTATTGCATACCGGAAATCTACCTGAGCCGATTTTTGGTACTTAATTTATTCGATTTACTGAACGCGTCAGAAAAGCCGTGGGGTTTGCGAGGTTGCAGGTGAGATTACTTGTAGGTAAATCGATAATCGACAATATACGTACCGAGTTTATTGACTCGCGCAGTGATCCATAACTCATCCATTCCTTGCCGCCTTTTTTTAAACAGTATGTCTCCATTGGTACATAGTTGCTTAAATTGCCCGGTATGGACATCTTTAACCCATATGCCAGCTTCGCAACGACTACTTTTCCCTGTGGATGGCCCAGGGAAAACAATCTTATAGTCGGATGTGTAACTAATTACCTCATCAGGGAACAGGTAAACGTACACGTCAAAAATATTCACAATGGAAAGAAATCCTAGCACAAAGCCGCCGAAAAACATTTCTAGCGTGTGCTTTAGTTTCTTCTTTACCGACCGAGAGTAGAGCGCCCGGCCAGCAAAGATAAGCCCCATAACAACCCCAAAGCTCAGGTAGATAGTGAGTTCTGGAAATGTCTCTATCAGTATCGTGCGACGTGACAGATGCGAAGCCCAAAGCATGTACCAGAAAATAGCTAGCATGATGGATAAGACGAGGAGAGTAACGAGAAAATCCTTCGACAGTAAATAAGGTATCGCTTTTTTATAGAGACGGCGCATCTATCCATGACCTGTATCAACAGCTTGTTTTGTTGGTATTTTACATGACTTCAAACATGTTTGCTTATTTCAGAATCAGATCGGGGGTGCGGTACAATATGTTCGTGTTCAGCTAGTTGGAATTCCCACGCTTGATCTCTGTCCATGCTGTGGCAGAGGCTTCTACAAGGTTCTGCATGGTCAGTAACTGCCGTTCCTGTAGCGGTAGAGATCCTGCTGTGAAGGGTATAGTCGGGTTATTACAGGCATAAAAAAACCGCTGAACCTTGCGGTTAGCGGCTTTTTCACGTTTCCGGCCTTATCTGGTAATAACCGGAATCTAAATTGGTGGAGCTGGGGGGATTTGAACCCCCGTCCGGAACCACTCTACCGTCGGTACTACATGCTTAGTCTATCTTTACATTCGCTTGCCAGCTGCGAATAGACACGCCACTAACAAACTAGCCTGATTAGATTTAGTGCTTCAACCCCAGGCAAGGCATCCACACGATCTCTTTTGGGTTTGACCTCTCTTGATCCCCGTCCTAAGAGCGGAGGCTAGGGAGAGAGGGCTCAGAGCAGGTTATTAAGCTGCTAAAGCGTAGTTTTCGTCGTTTGCGACTATTTTTTTGCGGCTTTTTACGAGGCCAACCGCCCCTCGGCATGCACCTTGGGCTTTGCAAATCCCGTCGAATCCAGAATCAGCCCCCAAGAAACTGTCACCAGTATATCAGAACTTACCGTTGTTAAGCCAGTGGCTTAGCGATTGGCGTTCTTCATGATACGGGCTTTGTCTAACTTCCATTCACGTTCTTTAATGTCATCACGCTTGTCGTGATCTTTTTTACCTTTCGCTACGCCAATTTTGACTTTGCTCCAGGCATTTTTCCAATACATGGACAGCGCGACGACCGTATAGCCTTCACGACTGACGCGGCCAAACAGCGACTCTAGCTCGCGTTTGTTGAGCAGGAGTTTGCGCGTGCGAATAGGATCGCAAACAACGTGTGATGACGCCACGTTTAGCGGCGTGATAGTGGCGCCAAACAGGTAAGCTTCACCATTCATGAAGGTGACATAGCTGTCGCTGAGGTTGGCTTTGCCTGCGCGCAGTGATTTGACTTCCCATCCTTGCAGAGCAAGACCAGCCTCAAATTCTTCCTCAATGAAGTATTCGTGACGGGCGCGCTTGTTCTGCGCAATGGTGGCGGAACCGGGTTTGTATGCTTTTTTCTTTGTCATAGTGCCGTCATTATACTGGATGTCATTGGGAATGAAATCCCCGCCGTGCGTCCGTGTCGTGGTTAATGATATCGTGCGATAAGCTTCGCAGAATTTTTGCCTGTCGGGCTATCAGTGCTATTATTTTGCGCGTTTTATGAATCACGGAAAATAGTATGCCAAAGATAAGTCGTTCTGCACTGGTGCCGTTCAGCGCTGAACAGATGTACAAGCTGGTGAATGATGTCGCTTCCTACCCCGCGTTTTTACCGGGTTGTACGGGAAGCCGCGTGATCTCTTTCTCCGAAGGAGAAATGACCGCTGCCGTAGACGTTTCCAAAGCCGGTATCAGTAAGACATTTACCACACGTAATACGCTGACGAACAACCAAAATATCAATATGCAACTGGTCGATGGCCCCTTCCGTCAACTGGGTGGCGACTGGCATTTTACGCCGCTGAGCGCCGATGCCTGTAAAGTCGAACTGCATCTGGAGTTTGAATTCACCAATGCCTTGATTGAACTCGCTTTTGGCAAAGTATTCAAGGAGCTGGCGGGAAATATGGTGCAGGCTTTCACGCAGCGAGCAAAAGAGGTCTACAGTGTCCGCAATGCAGGTTGATGTGGTCTACGCATTGCCGGAACGTCAGTATCTGCGCACGGTGAAGCTGGAAGAAGGTAGTACGGTTGAACAGGCGATTGTGGCATCGGGCCTGCTGGAACTGCGGCATGATATCGATTTACAGGTGAATAAAGTCGGTATTTACAGCCGTGCGGCGAAGCTGGCCGATGTGGTACAGGATGGTGACCGCGTGGAAATTTATCGCCCGCTGATTGCCGATCCGAAAGAGCTACGCCGCCAGCGTGCCGAGCGTTCTAAGAGCAAACCCTGAGTGATGTCGTTAAACGACATAGGGTGTTCCCACCGATTGTTCCGACCGATATGTCCTTACAAAAAACACAGGCAAACCTGAAATCTTCAGATTTGCCTGCTGTTATTCCTGCCATACATCAAACCGCGTGTGCGCCGGCTTCCCTTAAGTACTCTGCCCATTTTGGGCCTCGTCTTAAAGTGCTGCCTGATTGCCAGTATCGTTCATCCTGATTCAACTGAGCAGCGTGGAAAGCGTATTAATCCAGTGCAGGCTTGTTGTTGATGTTGGTTAACACGCCACTGCCGCTGAAGGTCAGCGTCAGCGTCTGTTGTTTTACCGATTCATGACCAGGCTGTTGGCGGAAGACGTAAAACCACGTATCGCTGCCAAACGGATCCTGCATCATAGGAGTACCCAGCGTATAAGCGACCTGTTGTTTGGTCATGCCGGTGTGAATTTTTGCAACGTCAGCCGGTGCCAGATAGTTTCCCTGATTGATGTCCGGCCGATAGACCACCTTTTCCAGTGTGGAACAACCGGCAGTCAGCATAACAACCACCGCGGCGACGACAGTCAGCGTTTTACAGCGCATAGTGATTACATTCCTTAAGGGCATAGGTTGCCGATGATAATAGACCTTGCAGGACTTGGAAACCTGCAAGGCGATTGTATGACCTCAGGAAGGTAAAAAAGTTGAGCTTTTTTACCTGCGATGCACCTTTCTTGCCCTTATCGGTGGTGAGTTTTAGGCCGCCAGCAGTTCTTTGGCATTCGCCAGCGTGTTTTTGGTCACGGCACTGCCACCCAGAAGGCGTGCCAATTCTTGTAGCCGAGCGCGCTTATCTAACGGTTGCATCAGCGTTTCCGTTTCTGCGCCATCCGTCTGTTTACTGACGAAGAAATGCTGATGACCACAGCCTGCGACCTGCGGCAGGTGCGTCACGCACATAACCTGCGTGGATTCACCGAGCTGGCGCAGCATTCTGCCGACGATGGCGGCGGTTGGCCCGCTAATCCCCACATCGACTTCATCGAAGATCATCGCTGGCGTGTCCATTTTCTGTGCGGTGATCACCTGAATAATCAGCGCGATACGCGACAGCTCGCCACCCGAGGCCACTTTCGCCAGCGTCTGATGTGGTTGACCAGGGTTGGTAGTCACGCGGAATTCGATATTGTCGGCACCAGTAGCCGTCAGGCTGTCCGGCGTAAACTTCACATCAATGGTGAAGTGGCCGTGTGGCATCGCCAGCTCACGCATATTGGTGGTGATGAGCTGTGCCAGCTCGCTGGCGTGGTGCTGACGGCGCACATGCAGCTGTTCTGCGAGGTGCAATGCCTGCTGATGATATTCACCGACGGAGGCGCTGAGCGTGTCGTGGTCGCTTTCCTGCTGTTCCAACTGTTGCTGTTCTTCCAGCAGTTGTTGATGGAATGCGGGAAGCGCCTCTGGAGCAACATGGTGCTTACGTGCCAGCGCGAGCTGACGTGACAGGCGCTGTTCCAGTTCATACAGACGAATTGGGTCGAGATCCATTTGCTCGCTGTAGTGGCGTAGTTCATCGCTGGCTTCGCTAAGCTGAATACCTGCTTCTTCGAGCATCGACAGCACGCCAGACAGTTTGTCATCCATGCTGATGAGTTCGCCAAGCTGGTGTTTTACGCTGTGCAGCATGCTGATGATGTTCTGCTCTTCGTCTTCGCTCAGCAGTTGCATGGCCTGTTGGCTCATCGTTAGTAGCTGACCGCTATTCGCCAGACGCTTGTATTCAACGTCAATCTGTTCATATTCACCGGGCTGTGGCGCGAATTCATTCAACTCTTTTAATTGATATTGCAGCAGTTCTCGGCGCGCTTCGCGCTCAATTGCTGCCTGTTGCAGTTGCGCTAGTGCACGGCAGCTTTGGTGCCATTGATGCCAAACTTGCTGCATAGCAACCAGCAACTTCGGTTCATCGGCATAGGCATCCAGCAGGTGTTTTTGATGATCGGGGCGCAGCAGTAGCTGATGAGCATGTTGCCCGTGTACCTGGATCAGGTGCTGGCCGAGTTCACGCAGTTGAGACAGCGGCACGGCGGTGCCGTTAATAAAGCCACGTGAGCGACCATCGGCGCTAATGACACGGCGTAGCAGGCACTCGTTGCTGTCATCCAACTGGTTTTCTTCCAGCCACTGGCGTGCCGTTGGCGTATCTGCCAGCGCAAAACGGGCGCAAATGTCGGCGCGTGCAGCGCCCGGCCTGACCATGCTGGCGTCAGAACGATTTCCCAGACATAAACCGAGGGCATCAATCGCAATAGATTTCCCCGCACCAGTTTCCCCGGTGATAACGCTCATACCTGACTGAAAATCGATTTCTAATTCGCGCACGATGGCGAAGTTACTGATAGTGAGTTGCGCCAGCATGATAAGCCCCTGTATGTAATCACATGTGATTACATACAGTATAAACTGGTTTTATATACAGTAAAGTAGCTGGATAGAATTTTAGAATAATTTTTTTGACCAGCCGAGTTTTGAGCTTAGTGTATTGAAATAACTGTAATTTTTTGGATGAATCAGATTTAGGTGGTGCTCGCTGCGGCGAATGAGCACTTCTTCGCCTTCCTGTACCGGTAACGCAATCTGGCTGTCGCAGCTGATTTCCAGGTCATTAGTAATGCAGGAAAATTTCAGCCGGATCGTACTGCTGCTGTTGATGACCAGCGGACGGGCTGACAGCGTATGCGGGAACATAGGCACCAGCGCGATGGCATCCAGCGACGGCGTCAGAATCGGGCCGCCAGCGGAAAGGGAATAGGCGGTGGAGCCGGTAGGCGTAGCGATAATCAGGCCGTCTGAACGCTGGGAGAAGGCGAATTTGTCGTCAATATAGACTTCAAATTCAATCATATGTGCGACTTTTCCCGGGTGAAGCACCACTTCGTTAATGGCGGTACTAATGCTGTCGGGCTGATTGGCGCGGCAAACGTGCGCTTCCAGCATGAAGCGTTGTTCGCTCAGGTAATGGCCGTCGAGCACGTCAGAAAGCTGCTGCTGCGCATGGTCAGGGTCGAGATCGGTTAGAAAACCGAGGTTGCCACGGTTCACACCGATCACCTTGATGTCATAGCGCGACAGCACGCGCGCTGCGCCGAGCATATTGCCGTCACCGCCGACGACAACCGCCAAATCCGCTTGCTGGCCGATGTCGGCAAGGCTACCTGTCGGAGCGTCTTTCAGATTCAATTCACGGGCGATCTGCTGCTCGATCAGAACCGAGTAACCTTTGTCGGTGAGCCAGTGGTAAAGCATCTCATGCGTTGCCAGCGCCGTTGGGTGGCGCGGATGGCCGACAATGCCAATACAATTAAACGGCCTGTTCATTGTAAGCGGTGTGTTCATTGCTGTTTTGTCCTCAGCGTGGTGTATCGGCAGCGGTGGAAACCAATATATGACGGGTTCCCTTGAATCCCCGATTTTGATCCCCATAATAAGCAACTAGCGAGATTAATGCTAAACCGCGGAGAATTTCATGAGTAGTAAAGAACAGAAAACGCCTGACGAGCAAGTGCTGGATCAAAAGGAAGCAGCAAAAGGGCAGCAAGCGGATGCCGCGCCAGAGACGGCAGACGTAGCTGACCCGCGTGATGCGCGCATCGCCGAGCTGGAAGCCCAGTTGAGCGAACTGCAACAGCGTGAGCGTGACAATATGCTTCGTGTTCGTGCTGAAGCGGATAACGTTCGCCGCCGTGCGGAAATGGATGTTGAGAAAGCGCATAAATTTGCGGTAGAAAAATTTGCCAGCGAAATGCTGCCAGTTATCGATAACCTGGAACGCGCGCTGGATACGGCGGATAAAGCCAATGAATCACTGGCTGCGATGATTGAAGGTGTTGAACTGACGCTGAAATCATTGCTGGATGCAGTCCGCAAATTTGGTATTGAGGTTGTCGGTGATGTAAACGTACCGTTTAACCCAGAAGTGCATCAGGCAATGACGATGTTACCTTCGGCCGATCACCAGCCGAACCATGTCATGATGGTTATGCAAAAAGGCTATACGCTGAATGGCCGTTTGCTGCGTCCGGCGATGGTTGCGGTATCAAAAGCACAAGACTGATAGTTTTTGCTTTTACGCGCAGTATCTATAGCGTGTCTTCATTTCCAAACCCCGTGCCCTGCATGGGGTTTTTTGTTTATATTTTGTTAAGATTTGTTTGATAAAAAAGATGTTTTTTAGGTTTTGAATGACTCATCATCTTTAACTATCAAAAGAATTGGTATCACCTCTCTAAATGCACTTGATAATCATTATCGTTTCTGTGAGAGTAGTAAAACACCAGTGTTAGAAGGGTCATACTATGCCGGGTAGCCGTGTTATTGAGTCAACAAGCCGTACATCAAGGAAGGTCAAACTTTCTCTGATGGGGCCGGCATTTATCGCGGCGATTGGTTATATCGATCCGGGTAATTTTGCCACAAACATCCAGTCTGGCGCAGCCTATGGCTATACGCTGCTGTGGGTGGTGGTGTGGGCGAACCTGATGGCGATGCTGATCCAACTGTTGTCCGCCAAACTGGGGATCGCAACGGGTAAGAATCTGGCGGAACATATCCGCGATCGCTTTCCGCGTCCCGCTGTTTGGGCGTATTGGGTGCAGGCCGAAATTATTGCGATGGCGACCGATCTCGCCGAGTTTATCGGTGCGGCGATTGGTTTCAAGCTGCTTTTGGGCGTGTCGTTGCTGGAAGGCGCGATCCTTACCGCTATTGCCACTTTCCTGATTTTAATGCTGCAACAGCGCGGCCAGAAGCCGCTGGAGATGGTCATCGGCGGTCTGCTGCTGTTTGTTGCGGCGGCGTATATTGTCGAATTGGTCTTCTCGCAGCCTGAGCTGTCCGCGTTAGCCAAAGGCATGGCAATGCCTAGTCTGCCGACCTCCGATGCCGTGCTGCTGGCAGCGGGCGTGCTGGGGGCGACCATTATGCCGCATGTGATTTACCTTCATTCTTCCCTGACGCAGCACGAAGGCAGCCATACTCGTGCTGAGCGTTATTCGGCAACGAAAGTCGATGTCGCGATTGCAATGACCATCGCAGGATTCGTCAATCTGGCGATGATGGCGACGGCGGCGGCAGCCTTCCATTTCAGCGGCAATCAGGATATCGCCGATTTGGATAAAGCCTATCTCACGCTGGAGCCGCTGTTGGGGAAAGCCGCTGCGGTGATTTTCGGTCTGAGTTTGGTAGCTGCTGGCTTGTCATCCACGGTTGTCGGCACGCTGGCGGGGCAGGTGGTGATGCAGGGATTTGTGCGCTTCCACATCCCGTTGTGGGTACGTCGTAGCGTAACGATGCTACCGTCGTTTATTGTGATCCTGTCCGGTATGGATCCAACGCGCGTGCTGGTGTTGAGTCAGGTGGTGCTGAGTTTCGGGATTGCGCTGGCGCTGGTTCCCCTGCTGTCCTTCACGGGTAACCGTGAACTGATGGGGACGATGGTCAACGGAAAATGGGTACAGCGCATTGGGCAACTCATTGTCGTGCTCGTCGTGTCCCTGAATATGTATCTGCTCATTGATACGATGTCGGGGATATAAGTCCGGTGCCACATCGCGTGGCACCGTTTTGTTATTTGTTAACCTTCTTACTTCTTACTTCTTACTTCTTACTTCTTACTTCTTACTTCTTACTTCTTACTTCTTACTGACCTTCCTCAGTTCCGTCACCGGCACGCCGCCGATTCCCCAGTTGTCTGTTTCGACTTCATCAATCACGACCACGGTAGTTTTCGGGTTTTTGTTGAGCACGTCGACCAGTAGTTGGGTCACGCCCTCAATCAACTGACGTTTTTGTTCAGCGGTGACGCCCTCATTGGTAATTTTGATGTTGACGTATGGCATGTGTTCTCCGGGATTAGGGTTGTGGACGACGGTAAGGGAAGCAGAGCCCCGCCGCGATGAAAAGTGCTGCTGCGCTGCACAGAATCGCTGGAGCGACAGTGTTGTTATTCGTTAAGGCGCTGGTGAGCAGCGGGCCAAGAATTTGGCCAATGCCGTAAGTGAGCGTCACCAAACCAAGCAGATTGATGCTGTGTGGCACGCGTAGCCGTTTGGCTAAGGGCATCACCAGCGACGTTGTTCCCATAAAGGTAGCACCAAAGCCGATACAGCTGAGTATCAACGCCGTGGGCGAGTGACTATACAGTGTCAGCAGGACGCATATGCCTTGAATGAGCAGGTTTGCCGTTAGGCAGGGCAAGGTTCCCCAGCGACTGGCGGCCCACAGCCAGAAAAAACAGCCGGGAATGATGGCCAGCCCAACCAGCGACCAGAGATGAAGAGATACACGCGGCATATCCAGTGCAGTCACTATCAACGGCAGATAGGTGGCGATGATGATGTACCCGAATCCTGCAAGGCCATACAGCAGCGCAAGTCGCCTCCAGCCAAGCTGAGGCGGCTCATCACTATTCTCCATAGTTTGTGGCGCGACGCTGGATTTAGGCGGCGAAAGGATAAGTAAGGCGAGCAAAAGCAATGCTGAGAGCAGCGCGGCTCCCCACCATAATAGCTCGGCGGTGAGGGCGTAATGCCGTCCTATGATGATGTATTCATTGCCTAATACGATCCCTACGCCTACTCCGGCGTAAAGCGAGGCGATAACGCGAGCCTGTCTGGTGTGGTGCAAAACGGCCAACGAGCCGAAGATCATCATCGCCGCACTGGCGATCCCGGCGAGGAAACGAATAACCATAACCAGTGTCGTGCTGGTGGTCATTGCCATCGCGAGAAGTAAAACGCCGGTCGCGGCAGCGGCGCTAAGCAGCAGAAACATTGGTTGAGAAGCTGAGGTGCGGCGGCTGAAAGAGAAAAGCAGGCTGCCGAACAGATAGCCAGCGTAGTTCGCGCTGGCAATATAGGAAAGCTGGTTGAAGGTGAAACGGCCTTCTTCCAGCATCACGGGTAGCATCGGCGTATACAAAAAACGCCCAAGCCCCATACCTAATGCCAGCACGATCGTCCCGAAAAGAGCAAGCGTCAGCGTATCCGATAGGGGAACCAGGCGGAGACGATCCATCATGCGACAACCCAAAGTACAGAGAACATGTCGTTATCCTGCCCGTTTTATCATCAAATAAAAGTGAATAGTCGTGAGCAGGTTGATGACGCAACGAGAACGTTTTGTGGCCGTGATGTGGAGGGAAGGACACATCTGATATACCAAGCCCGACGCCATTGGATCGATTTTGCTGACGTCAGGCTTTTTACCGTGGTTACGGCTAAGCGATAGTTTTGCTGAATGCATCGACGGCAACAATCGCGTGGGCGACGTCTTCTGCCGTTAACCCGCTGTCCAGATTTTTCAGCGTATCGGCATCGCTGCATGCCAGTTCACCCACTTTGACCAGATTCTCAAACGGCTCATTTTCCAGATGCAGATCTTTTAACCGGGTTGGCATGTTGATGGCGCGGTAGAAGCGGATGTAGCGGGCGATTTCTTCATCGGGACGCTGCTCCAGCACCATATGCGTTAACGTGCCGTAGGCGACTTTTTCCCCGTGTGTGAGATGGTGGATATCGCCTTTAATCGCGGTAAAACCGTTGTGGATGGCGTGAGCGCCTGCCAGCCCGCCATTCTCGAATCCCAGACCGGAAAGCAGCGTATTCGCTTCAACCACAGATTCCACCGCTGGCGTGACCGCGCCTTTCTCTACTGCTTTATAGGCGCTGTAGCCGTAGGTTAGCAGCGTTTTTTCGCAGGTTTCGGCAATCGCCATACCTGCCAGCGTGGGTTTTCCGCCCAGCATGGAAAGTGAGTGAGAGCGCAAAACTGCCTGTGCTTCGACAAAAGTAGCCAGCCCATCGGCAATGCCGGAGGCGAACAGGCGGGCAGGTGCCTGAGCGCATACAGCAGTATCGACTAACACCAGATCGGGGTTTTTGTCGTAAAAACGATAAGACTCAAATACGCCGTCGTCGGTGTAGATGACGGACAGTGCGCTGCACGGCGCATCCGTTGAGGCCACGGTCGGGACGATAGCCACGTTGTGTTTTAGCTCATCGGCAACAGCTTTCGCGGTATCGAGCGTTTTGCCGCCACCTAATCCGACCACGATATTCGTCCCTGCGTCACGCGCCAGCTTGGCAAGGCGCGTGATTTCGTTGCTGGAAGCCTCACCGTTGAAGCGCTCGTAATGGTGGCCGATACTCGCCTGCTTGAGAGAAACATCGACGCGCTGTCCGATAATGTCCCACACGATGCCGTCTGCCATCAGAAAGGCTTTCGTACCCAGCGGCTTAAGCTGCTCGCCCAGCTCATCCAGTACGCCGCGACCCTGAACATATTTTCTAGGTGAAGAGAAAATGAAATGGCTCATGTTATCTACCTCGATGATGTTGTTGGAGAAGTGATGCAGTATGGAATTTGTGCGGGTCAGGAAAGCGATGCGGTAAGCGCGATAGCGAATTGGCAGTAATGATGAAGATAACGAAAGCGCAGCGTGACTTCCTGAAACGCGAATAACTTAGGGTATAGCATAGACGAGAAACCAGGCATGGACGAAAAGAGCGAAATGGAAGAGTGGTACTAAATCATAAAAATCATGTGGTTAGTTTTCGATTATGCCGTTATTCCCGTTAGGTATGCGTTTCCCTGCTCGTTTATACCTGAGTTAAAAGGGGATATGATGGTCCGGCTTTTATAAATGAAATGAGTCCTTCCAGCCATCGATCGCCGAGGTGTTTGCATGTCGTCCCCCATTGATATCGTCGAAAAGAAGCTGCTATCTGATCACTGGTTTATCCTTCACAAGTATGTTTTTGATTTAAAAAGAAAGAATGGCGGCGTGGTGCGCCAAATTCGTGAGGTTTATGACCGTGGCGACGGCGCAACGATTCTGCTGTACAACCGGGCAAAAGGTACGGTGATCCTGACGCGGCAGTTCCGTATTCCTACCTACGTCAACGGTAACGAAGGTGGCATGCTGCTGGAGGCCTGTGCGGGGTTGCTGGACGATCATTCGCCCGAAGAGTGCATCCGCAACGAGGCGATAGAAGAAACCGGTTATGCGGTGGGTAACGTTGAGAAGCTGTTCGATGCCTATATGTCGCCCGGCGGTGTCACAGAACGGCTGCATTTCTTTGCTGCCGAATACGATGAATCGCTACGGGATAATGCTGGCGGCGGTGTGGAAGATGAAGATATCGAGGTGCTGGAACTGCCATTCAGCGAAGCTGTCGCGATGATGAACGATGGCCGGATTAAAGACGGCAAAACCATCATGCTGCTACAGCACGCGATCATTCGCGGCTGGTTTGCCGGCGCGTAGACATGTTTGCGGTACACGGATATCCCTGTGTGCCGCTTGATTTAGTGTGGTAACGCTTTCATTTTTGCGTCATTTCATGATGACGGTGTGATTATGGTTAATATTAGCTGAGTAAACTTTTTATAACGTCTTTTTTTGTTTTATTTTCAATGGAATGAGGGCGTTTTTGTTTTTATTTTAATCAGTTTAATCGACGATTATGGGCATTATAGGAGGAAATTTTTCCTAAATTTTTTGTATTTAGATCGAATATTTAGTCATTTTTCTCCCTGTTGTGTGACCCGTATCACCGGATGAAAGAATGTAAGCGGTGTAACTCGTTGCTTCATTATGCAGTAACTCATATTCTCTCTTTACAAAAAGTAAAGAAGGACTGCTCTGATGAAGATCAAGAATAAAGTATCTACCCTATTTGCAGTTTCATTCCTCACGCTGGGTTTATCGAGTCATAGCCTGGCTGCTGAAGTCACCGTGTGGGCCTGGGATCCTAATTTCAATGTTGCGGCAATGCATGAGGCATCGTCGATATATAAAAAAGCCGATCCCAGTTTCAGTCTAAAAGTGATCGATTCAGGTAAAGAAGATATTGAGCAGAAATTAAATACCATGTTGGCTTCAGGGGTTAAAAACTCCCTTCCTGATATTGTGCTGATTGAAGATTATAATGCTCAGAAATATCTTCAGGCTTATCCTGACTCGTTTATCCCATTACAGGATGCCATCGATTATAGCCAGTTTGCGCCTTATAAAACGAAAGTGATGACAGTAGGGAACAAGGTATACGGTGTTCCTTTTGATTCCGGCGTAGCGGGAATGTTCTATCGACTCGATTATCTGGAGGCTGCCGGATATAAAGAGAGCGATATGGTGAATATTACCTGGGATAAATATATTGAAATCGGTAAGCAGGTAAAAGCGAAAACCGGCGTTGATATGCTGACCTATGATATGAACGATGTGGTTCTTCCTCATATTATGATGCAGTCCGGTGGAGAATGGTTCTTCGATAATCAGAGGCAACTCAATCTCACCAAAAACAATGCACTGAAAGAAACATTAAAAACGATTAAAGCGATTAATGACGCGAAAATTGCCCGTCCTATCTCTGGTTGGTCGAGTTTTGTCGGGAGTTTTAATGCCGGAAAATCGGCGAGTGTCGTTTCTGGTGTATGGGTGATTGGTTCAATTAAAAGCGCTGAAGATCAGAAAGGAAAATGGCGTGTCGCGCCGATTCCACGGCTGAACCTCGACAAAGCGGTACATGCCTCCAATCAGGGGGGATCGAGCTGGTATGTCTTAAAGGGCGGTAAAAATACTAAACAGGCGATTGAATTTTTGCAGAAAACCTTCGCGGCGGATAGCAATATGTATCAAACCCTGTTGGTTGATCGTGGTGCGCTCGCCACCTTCCTTCCAGCCACTTCCGGCCCTGCTTACGCGGTACAGGATCCGTTCTTTGGCGGGCAACCCGTGTTCGCTGATTTTTCTAAATGGGTGACTGAAATCCCACAGGTTTCCTACGGTATGTATACCCAGGAAGTGGATAACGCCATTGCTGCTGAAATACCTGCATTACTGAAAGGCGATTCTGTCGATGACGTTTTAAAACGCGCCGAAACGACATTAAAAAATCAGATTATGCAGTAGCGAGTGTGAGCTTGAGGGCGGGAAGCCCTCAAGTATTTCTCTCCAGAAATCGATGGTGTGATAATGATGTATAAACCTAAAATGAATAGGCTTTATAACATCAACGGTTGGGCTTTTGTCGCTACCGCCGTTGGGTTAATTGCCTTAATGACGATATACCCTATTTTCAAATCACTTTGGCTCTCTTTTCAGTCTGGCCGGGGTGTGGTGACACAATTTGTTGGCCTGGGAAATATCATTCGTTTATTCAATGATCCTATGTTCAAAACGGCACTGTGGAATACGTTGACCTTTCTGGTAATCCAAGTTCCTATTATGATTTTATTATCATTGGCTATTTCTTCTTGTTTGAATTCTTCTCAGCTTAAATATCGCCAGTGGTTTAGAATAGCGATCTTTCTGCCTTGTGTGACCTCACTGGTTGCTTACTCAATTCTTTTCAAAAGTATGTTTGAATTGGACGGGGTGATTAATTCATTCTTACTGTTTATTCATGTTATTGACGATCCGATTCCGTGGCTATCCGATCCTTTCTGGGCGAAGGTGACCATCATTATTGCCATTACATGGCGTTGGACGGGATATAATATGATATTCTATCTTTCCGCGATGCAGAATATTGATAAGTCGATTTACGAGGCTGCTCGAGTTGATGGCGTCAGCCCTATTAAGCAATTTTTCTTCATTACGATACCCTTACTGAAACCGGTTATTCTTTTTACCAGCGTGACATCAACCATTGGCACGTTACAGCTGTTTGATGAAGCGATGAATATCACGAATGGCGGCCCGGCAAATGCGACGCTGACGTTATCGCTTTATATTTATAACCTGTCATTCAAGTTTGTGCCTAACTTTGGCTATGCGGCAACGGTTTCGTACGTCATTGTTGTTTTCTCAGCAATATTGGCACTGATTCAGTTTAAAGCAGCACGGAAGGGATGATATGAGAAAAAGTAAAGTTAATAGCATACTCATGCATATTTTTCTCGTGTTGATGAGCATTTTTTCGCTTTTCCCTTTCTATTGGATGGTAGTGTCGAGCACGAATAGCACTAGCCAAATTAACATGGGGAAATTCACGTTTGGCGATCAATTACTGGTCAACTTTACCAATCTGACGAGCCAGGTGGATCTGGCACTGGTGTTCTGGAACACGTCAAAAATTGCGTTGATCAGTACGGTGTCAACGCTTGTCGTGTGCTCTATCGCAGGCTATGCGTTTGAAATTTATGCCAGCAAGAATCGTGAACGTGTCTATGTGGCGCTATTAACGACGATGATGATCCCGTTCGCGGCGTTAATGATCCCGCTCTTCACCATGTTTGGTAAGGCGGGGTTGCTGGATACACACTTTGCTGTGATTATGCCGACAGTGGCCGGGGCCTTTATTATTTTCTACTTTAGGCAGTGTACTAAAACGTTCCCGAGAGAGTTGATTGATGCTGCACGTGTGGAAAGCGTCGCTGAGTGGAAAATTTTCCTCTATGTCTACGTGCCGATTATGCGTGCCAGCTATTCCGCTGCTTTTATTATTGTTTTCATGACGTCGTGGAATGCCTTTCTCTGGCCGCTTATTGTCCTTCAATCTAATGAATTAAAAACGATCAATCTGGTGCTATCGAGTTTTGCTTCCGCTTATTCTCCAGATTTCGGATTGATTATGGTTGGAACGGTTATTTCTACACTTCCCAGTTTACTTATCTTCTTTGCCATGCAGAAGCAATTTATCGCCAGCATGACGGGAGCGGTAAAGTAATACGCTCTCAATGGAAAATTAAAGTTTGAGGTTCACATGGCTGATATTTTACTAAAAAATATAGTGAAGCGTTACGATAAGACGGAGACGATCCATCGTATCAATCTTGAAATTAATTCTGGCGAGTTTGTGGTATTCGTTGGCCCATCGGGATGCGGTAAATCGACATTGCTGAGGATGATCGCTGGACTGGAAGAGATCACGGATGGTGAAATTCATATTGATAACCGTTTAGTTAACCATTTTGATCCCGCAGAGCGAGGGATTGCTATGGTTTTCCAATCCTATGCGCTGTACCCGCATATGACCGTGGCTGAAAACATGGGATTTGGGTTAAGAATGAATGGGCGCCCTAAAGCCGAAGTCGAAGAAATGGTGCGGAAGGCGGCGATGACGCTTCAGCTCGAAGCCTTATTAGATCGTACACCGAAGCAACTGTCCGGTGGTCAACGTCAGCGTGTTGCAATTGGGCGAGCTATTGTACGCGACCCTAAAGTGTTCTTATTCGATGAGCCGCTATCAAACCTCGATGCCGAATTACGCGTGGAAATGCGTTTGCAGATTGCCCGGCTGCACCAGGAAATGCGTAACACTATGATCTATGTGACGCACGACCAGGTGGAAGCGATGACGCTGGCGGATAAAATCGTAGTGTTGAACAAAGGATATATTGAGCAGGTTGGCACACCGATGGAGCTATACCATAAGCCGGAGAATCTGTTTGTTGCCGGTTTTATCGGTTCGCCGAATATGAATTTTCTACCAGGCGAAGTCCTTCAGATTGAAGGCAATCGCGTGAGCATCTTGATCAATGAGCTCAATACACTTTCCGTGAATCTTGCCAACCACGGATTGCACATCGATCAGAAAATTACCGTGGGTATTCGTCCTGAGCACCTGAGTATTGACCCGAATGGCGGGGATGTCAGTTTGTCGATCAATACTGAGGTTACTGAAAGGCTGGGTAATGCGACGTATATTTTTGGTGCCTATTCTGGTGTGAATCATTTCAAAGTGCATTTGTCGGGTGATAACAGTATTACGCCTTACTCAACGATTCCGCTGACATGTCGTAGTGAAAATCTGCATTTCTTTGATGAAAACGGAAAGCGAATTAATTAAAAAATATCTTTCATGGTGAGAATAACGCTATAGAAAACGCCATATTGAATAAGTGAAAAGGTAAGGAAATTAGCCAGGCAGCCATTAATATTGGCTGCTTGGTTTATTGTGTGAGATTTATTCTTTATAAATGTCGCACGCTATTCTTGAATCTGTACCTGGGTATTTATGTAATAAATACTATTTAAGAGTGTTATCTCAAGGAGAAATGAATGAAAAAGAATAATTATTCAGGAATGATCTCTGTATTGTTAATGCTATTTATAGGATTCATGGCGACCACTCTGGCTAAAGCGGCGCAGCCGTTTGCTTATGGCGCAGATATTGGTTGGGTAAAGCAATTGGAAGATCGGGGAGTCACCTGGCGTGACGATAGCGGAACTCAGCGGGATGTATTGCAGATATTGCGCGATCACGGCATAAACGCTGTGCGGTTGCGTATTTTTGTTAACCCCGATCCCAGCGCGTTATGGCATAAAGATAATACGACCTGGACGCTGCTCGGCTATACGGATAAAACTCGTGTGGTAGCTGCCGCACAGCGTGCGAAAGCGATGGGAATGCGTGTCATGGTGGATTTCCACTACAGCGATGTTTTCGCCGATCCTGGTCATCAAATCAAGCCTGCTGCGTGGGCGAATTACAATCTTAGCCAGTTAACGACGGCCGTTTATAATCATACACACGAGGTGATGAGCGCGTTGATATCCGCAGGCGTGACACCTGAGTGGGTGCAGGTTGGCAACGAAATGAATCCGGGAATTTTATTACCGGAAGGCAGTACCAGTCGGTTTGCCAATTTAACGCAGCTACTGAATGCGGGCTATGATGCGGTTAAAGCGGTCAGTCCTTCCTCTAAGGTGATCAGCCATTTGGCGCATGGGGATAATAATTCAAACGCTCGCTGGTTTTTTGACAATTTCCTCACCACGCACGGTGGGAAAACCGATGTGATTGGTTTTTCATTCTATCCCTATTGGGAGGGGAAGAACTATTGGGAACTCACTGGCGCACTGGCTAGCAATCTCAATGATATGGCGAGCCGGTATGGTAAGGAAGTCATGGTTGTAGAAGTCGGTGGTTTGGAAACTAACCCGACAGACAGTTACTGGACGATTAAGGATACGATTAATCTTGTTAAAGCGGTGCCGGGAAATAAGGGGATTGGGGTTTTTTATTGGGAACCTGCGGGTAATGCCAGTGTGTTGCCGGATGGCTATGCATTAGGGGCGACGACGCGCGTTTCAAACAATGTATTGCAATTTACCCGGGCGCTGGACGCGTTTGCTGAATCGCAAATCAATTTTATCAACGGAACACGCTATAAGATCGCAAATCGGCACAGCGGTAAATCGCTCAATGTCGTGGGCGGTTCGCATGAAGATAGCGCATTGCTTGAACAATACAGCGATGGCAACTGGGACAGCCAGCGTTTTTATTTCAACGCGATTGGTAATGGTTATTTTAATCTGGTGAATGTTAATAGTGGAAAGTACATCGATATTGCCTCCAGTGCCAATGATGAAGGGGCGCAAATTATCCAAATGTACAACACCGGGCATTTTAGCCAGCAGTGGCTGATTTTGGATGCAGGTGATGGCTATTATAAAATCATGAATAGGAATAGCGGAAAGTTTTTGGATATCAGCAGTCGCTCGACAGAGAATGGCGCAGCAGGTATCCAATGGAATGATAACGGCGGATGGAATCAGCTATGGAAAATAACCGCTAATTGATGCTTTATGGCCGCGTAGCTTGCGTGGCCACTTGCTTGCAAAGGTCAGAGATAGCAGGGACGTATTATAAACGGATACCGTTACATCGTGCTGAGTGTGAAGCTTTCCCGCCAGACCATCTCATAACCAACCTGTACGTGTTTCTTATAATAGCGTCCCGCTACCAGCTCTAAAAACAGATCGACGGCGGCTTCGCCCATTTCAGTAGGGTAGAGCCGCATTGTGGTCAAGCTGGGGTTGAGGTGCTGTGCCGTGGGAATATCATTCATCCCGACCACTTTTATTTGCCTGGGAATGGTAATACCTTTCTCTTGAACCGCGCGGTACACGCCAATCGCGATAATGTCTGTTGCGGCGAACACGACATCAGGCCACTCTTTTTGTTGCAGTAACTCATTCATCGCCTGATAGCCGGACTCAATACAGAATAACTGGCTGACCTTACATCGCGACTCGTGGTAGATACCGTATTGTTGGGTTATCTCTTGAAATACATGCAGTCGGCTCTCATTGTTCCCGATAAATGCGGGGCGCTGGGCACCGCTCTTAACAATGTAATGTAATACCTCACGCGCAGCCGCTTCCCGATCAAAAAGCACGGCATCACATTGTTTACCGAGGGGCGCAGAATCGATAAAAATCAGGTTCTTATTTAATGAATAGATTAAGGCGATATCGCTATCGCTAAAGTGCCCCACGCAAATGATCGCCTGCGCCTGAGCTAGCGTCTGACTATTGGATGATAAATTGGTGGTGAAGAGATTACGCAACGAAATATTAAAATGGTGGCAGCGGTTTTCTATACCAATACGCATTGCGGTGAAATAAGGGTCGTTGAGCTCTTCTGAGGGCGTAAGAAAATGGACGACAGTGAGGTTTAATACGTTGTCATTATCCATTTTGAAATGAGAGCGTACCACAAGCGAGTTCTCTAACTTTTTTTTCTGCTGCTTACGCTGTGTGGGCGATAAATATGCCAGCTCATGGGCAATTTGCTTGATGAGTTGGCGCTTCTCTTTGGTGATGGACAGGCTGGGATCGTTGTTAAGGACGCGAGAAACGGTTGAGGCTGCCACTCCGGCTTTTTGAGCGATATCTGTAATCGTTGCCACAAAAATTTTCCATAATTTGCCTATGAGCCTGATAGTAGCCAATGCCTTATGGATTGAACATGCCCGGTAACTAAAAATGCGATAAAACCTTCAGTAATCGCTGTATCACCGCGTGGGGTCTATCTTGTCCAGACGGGGCTATCAGGGATTTACTTTTGTGCCTGCTGTACTTGTGAGGTCATCAGGACGAAGACGTGCCGCAGCGGCAGGAAAACCGCTTATCAGTTTATCGTCTGGTGGGAGCGCTTTCCTGTTCCGGGGTGATGCGGACGATATGAATAATCAGGTACAGCATTTCATCGTTAGAGATGTCGATGTTGAGCAGGTTGTGAATGTAGTCTTTGATCAGGCGGCTACATTTGTACGCATCAGGATACTCTTTGGTTACCTGCTCAAAAATAAAGTCATCATTGGAATGAATCAGGCTATTTTCTAACAGACGCTGAATAAAGAATTGCATGTGCGTCAGGAAGCGAGAGTAGTTAATCGACTCTTTATCAATCACGATATGGAAGTTGTACTGAATGATATTAAAGATATCTTTCAGCATTTTGACCGACTGGAGCGTGTTCTCCATATTCTGGACATCGGTTTGGGCGTTGACCAAATGGAAGGCGATATTGCCCGCTTCTTCTTCGGGTAATTCCAAGTCCATTTGCTGGTTAATGTCGTTAAGCGCTCGTGAGGCAATCGCAAATTCCTGCGGATAAAACCGTTTTACTTCATACAGCAGACGATTTTGTATGCTGATGCCTTTGCGGTAGCGCTCAATCGCAAAGCTGATGTGGTCGATCAGCGTAAAAAAGACCTGTTCGCTCAAGCGACCATGCAGTTGTCGATTCGCATCGTCAATAATCTTATTCACGATGTGAACATATTCTTCCCCGATGTGCTCAATCAGGCGGGCAAATTCGCGTGGCGATGTCCCATCCTTGAGAATAAAGGTCTTCTCAATTTTGGCCGGATCGAGAATATCACCGGTTTTGCTGTTAAAACCGATCCCTTTCCCCATGACAATGATTTCGTTGTTATCTGCATCGGAAGATAACACCAGGCTATTGTTCAGTATTTTTATTGCTTTTATCGGTTCAGCCATCATGCGTTTCTTGAGTGATATCCGTGGGAGCGTCAGTAAAATAATAACCCATTTCTTCTCTTTCATGTTGCGGGGCGTTTTCCCGCAACATGAGTGATTCAGAGTGAGCTTATCCCTGTTTTAACAGAGTGTACTGGGGGTCAGTATTAGGATTCCCCAGGAGATAGCCGTGCGCCATTTGATGCTATGACGCTCTGATACCAGTAAAAACTTTTCTTTTTGATACGGCGCAGATCTTTCAGATCGAATTCATCGCGGTTCACATAGATAAATCCGTAGCGCTTACCATAGCCCTGATGCGTGCTGACCACATCGATTGCCGACCACGGGCAATAACCAATCAGATCAACACCATCGCTGATGGCGAGCTGCATCTGTTCAATATGACGGGCAATAAAATCGATGCGGTATTGATCGTCGATCGTGCCATCGGCTTCCAGTTTATCCGGTGCGCCCATGCCATTTTCCGTAATCAGGATAGGCAGATGATAGCGTTCGTAGGTTTTACGCAGCGTTAAGCGTAGACCCACGGGATCGATAACCCAGCCGTAAGGTGTTTTATCGACGTGCGGATTGTCTGCCGCACGATAGACGCCGGGCTCGCCCAGCATGATTTGCTGATCGCCTGCGCGGGCGCTGACATCCGATGCATCGCCTTTGCTGGCGGCAATGGTCGCGGTGGAGTAGTAGTTAATCGCCACATAGTCGGGCTTTCCTGATTGCAGGATCTCGTCATCGCCGGGCAATGTCTCCGGCGCCAAACCGCGATCTTCCAGATAACGCCAGGCCAGCGCGTTGTAGCGGCCGTGTACCGCGACATCCAGAAAGCTCCAGCAGCGCAGCGTTTCCCAGTTGTGCGCGGCAATGGCATCTTCCGGCTTGCTGGTGGCCTGATACATGGAGGTGGTGTTGATTGCCGGACCAATCAGGCCGTTGGGGGCGAGTTCGTGGCACAGCGCCATCACCTGCGCCTGCGCCAGCATCATGTGGTGATTCTGCTGATATAGCACCTTTTTAGACGGTAAAACGCCGCCTTCCGGCAGGCCAATCGCACCGGGGTGCAGAATCATGGTGTTCTGCTCGTTAATCGTCAGCCAGTATTTCACTTTATCGCCGAAATGGGTAAACAGCGTGCGGGCGTAGTGAACAAAGGCGTCAATCGTCGCGCGATTCTGCCAGCCGCCTTGTGCCTCAAGGCAATAAGGCAAATCGAAATGGTAGAGTGTGACGACCGGTTCGATACCGTGCGCGTTCAGTTCATCAATCAGGCTATTGTAAAACGCGATGCCCAGCGGATTGATGGCGCCCGTGCCGTCGGGAAGAATGCGCGTCCAGGCGATAGAGAAGCGATAGGCCTTTAATCCCAGTTCCGCAAACAGCTGCACGTCTTCTTTAAAACGATGATAGTGATCGCTGGCGACGGTGAAGTCGGCGGTGTTTTCTGGGTGTTGGCATTTATCAATGATCGATGGGCTTTTCCCCTCGGCCTGCCAGCCCCCTTCGACCTGATAAGCCGACGTTGAGGCTCCCCACAGAAAGCCCGCAGGGAAGTGTTTTTGCTGTTGGTAATGCATATTTTCTCTCACATCCGGGAAGACGGAAGAGGCATTGGGCAGGGCACCCAATGCCGCTGTGGGCGATCAGGCGTTCACGTTAATGATGGTGTCCCGTGGCGCGATCGGCTGTGGTGCGGTACAGACGACGCTGGCGTAGTCATCGCTGTTGATAATCACCACGGGCGTAATCGGGTCATAGCCCAGACGCGTGATTTCATGCAGATCGAAGCTGATTAACCTGTCGCCTGCGGTAACCCGGTCGCCCGGTTTGACATAGCCGGTAAAGTGCTTGCCGTTGAGATTCACCGTATCGAGGCCGACATGAATCAGTAATTCCAAACCGCTGTCAGCGCGGATACCGACGGCATGTTTAGACTCAAGGAACGTGATGATTTCGCCACTGACGGGCGCGATCACTTCACCGCTGTCGGGGATAATGGCCACGCCTTGTCCCAATAATCCCTGTGAGAATACGTCATCGTTGATGTCACTCAATGCGACCAGCTTGCCGGACATCGGGCTTTGAATCGTTTGCGTTTCGGCGTGGCCTTGCGCCGCCTGCGGCTTTTGGGTTGCATCTTTTTCCGGTGTCGACTGGCTATTGGTGGTTGATGTGGTGTCGGTTTCATCCACCGGATCGTCGAACCCCATGATCCAGGTGAGGGCAAACGTGACGACAATCGCAATGGCGCAGGTGATCAGCGCATGGACGATGTTCATCGGGTTTTCACCAATGAAGGCAGGCAGCGCTGCCAGTCCCGGTGAGACGAAAGCATAGCGAACCAACCCAGCCAATCCGGCGTAGATACCTGCACAACCTCCGCCGATCATGGCGGCAATGAGCGGTTTCTTCAGCTTCAGCGTCACCCCGTACAGAGAAGGCTCGGTGATACCCAGCAGAGCGGTGAAACCCGCCGAAGAAGCCAGCTGTTTCAGATTCTTGTTTTTGGTTTTAAACGCGACGCACAGTGTGGCGGCACCCTGCGCAATGTTGGAGGCCAGCATGCCGGGCCCGTTGATCATCTCGAAGCCGTTGCGGGTAAGCTGCGAGGTGGCAATCGGCGTCATCGCCCAGGCGGTGCCGGTGATGACCAAAAACGGTTGCAGGCCACCCATCAACATCGGAATGAGCCAACTCGCCTTTCCGTCGATGATAGCGGCACCGCTGGCAACCAGATCGTTGAGGAATATACCGAAAGGCCCAATCACCACCAGCGCGAGCGGCGCGGTAAACAGCAGTACGATCATCGGCTTGGTGAAAAATTTGATCATCGAGGGCGAGATCTTTTCGGCAAATTGCTCGATGTAAGACATGATCCATACGGTAAGAATGATCGGCAACACCGATCCGGCGTAGTCCGCCAGCCGTACCGGAATACCGATAAAGCTGATAGGGCCGCCTGATGCCAGTAGCTGAGCCAGATTGGGGTGCAGCAATGCGCCAGCGATTGTCATCGCCAGAATCGGATTACAGGCGAACTTGATGGAAGCACCGTAGGCCAGCAGCACAGGCAGGAAGAAGAAGGCTGCATCGGAGATGGTGTCCAGCAGGCGATAGGTCGTGCTGTCGGCGGAAATTAACCCCGTCAGCTTGAGGATCGCCAACAGGGCTTTAATCATCCCTGCGCCAGTAATCGCCGGGATAACGGGCGTGAAGGTGGTGGAAATCACGCTGATAATTTGCGAGAAAATGCCGCCTTTCTTCTGCGGTTCTTTACTGCCAGCATGGCGCTGGCCGTTCATCTCGCCAATCTCGTTCAAAATCGCGCGATAGGTGATTTGGACATCGTTGCCGATCACCACCTGAAACTGACCGCCGCGATCGACGACGCTGATGACGCCGGGGAGTTTGGCAATCGCCTCTGCCTGTACGGCATGGCTGTCGTTGAACTCAAAGCGTAAGCGGGTGGCGCAGTGGGTCAGTTTGCTGACGTTCTGCTTGCCGCCGCTTAACGCGAGTATGTCGACTCCAAGCTTTTGATAATTCATAGTTTTACCCTGTGTTGACGCCAATTAGACCAAAAAAAAAGACCAAAATAAAAATGCACCTCTTGAAAAGAGGAAATGCATTTTTACTTTGGTCTTGCCTGCCGGAGCAGTAGCACGCCGCGATAAAAATAGGCTGATGCAACTTGTGGTGTTGCGCCGCAATATCAACATGCGGCGCTGGCGTTATGCAATGTACTCAAATGAATTAATTGATCTGGATCAC
The DNA here is from genome assembly GCF_041228105.1 of Pectobacterium aroidearum. NCBI lineage: Bacteria > Pseudomonadati > Pseudomonadota > Gammaproteobacteria > Enterobacterales > Pectobacteriaceae > Pectobacterium > Pectobacterium aroidearum. Next base: position 4,164,008 of record NZ_CP166097.1, on the reverse strand, counting down.
AAACAATGTCGCCGTTTGCGATCCTTTTGCGTACGACATCGCAGTCTTATTTCATTGCCGCGGGCGCTATTGCAGCAGCGCCTGCGCTTTTTCCACCACGTTATCGACGGTGAAGCCGAACTCTTCGAACAGCAGCTCCGCCGGCGCCGATTCGCCGAAGCTCGTCATGCCGACAATCGCGCCGTTCAGGCCCACGTACTTGAACCAGTAGTCCGCGATACCCGCTTCAATCGCCACGCGTGCCGATACCGCTTTCGGCAGCACCGCTTCACGGTAGGCTGCATCCTGCTTGTCGAATGCATCCGTTGATGGCATCGACACCACGCGCACCTTGCGGCCTGCGGCAGTCAGCTTGTCATACGCCCCGACAGCCAGCTCGACTTCAGAGCCGGTGGCAATCAGGATAAGCTCCGGCTGGCCGTCGCTGTCTTTCAGCACGTAGCCGCCTTTCGCCACGTTCGCCAGCTGCTCAGCGGTACGTGGCTGCTGCGCCAGATTCTGACGGGACAGGATGAGTGACGTCGGGCCGTCCTGACGCTCAATCGCGTATTTCCACGCCACCGCCGTTTCCACCTGGTCCGCCGGACGCCAGTTGCTCATGTTCGGCGTCACGCGCAGGCTGGCCAGCTGTTCAACCGGCTGGTGCGTCGGGCCGTCTTCGCCCAGACCGATGGAGTCGTGGGTGTAGACGTAGGTGCTGCGGATTTTCATCAGCGCGGCCATACGCACCGCGTTACGCGCGTATTCCACGAACATCAGGAAGGTCGCGGTGTACGGCACAAAGCCACCGTGCAGCGCAATCCCGTTGGCAATCGCCGTCATGCCGAATTCGCGCACGCCGTAGTGGAGGTAGTTACCCGCGTGGTCTTTATCCAGCGATACCGAGCCGGACCAGATGGTCAGGTTGCTCGGTGCCAGGTCGGCTGAGCCGCCCAGGAATTCCGGCAGCAGTTTGCCGTAGGCTTCCAGCGCGTTCTGTGAGGCTTTGCGGCTGGCGATTTTCGCCGGGTTGGCCTGCAGGTCTTCGATAAATTTCTGCGCGTCCGCCTGCCAGCTGGCCGGCAGTTCACCGCCGGTGCGGCGTGTGAACTCGGCAGCCAGTTCCGGATATGCGCTGGCGTAGGCAGCAAACGCTTCGTTCCAGGCCGCTTCCTTACGCTGACCGGCTGGTTTGGCATCCCAGGCGGCATAGATATCAGCAGGAATCTCAAACGGCGCGTGGGTCCAGCCCAGCTGTTCGCGGGAGGCCGCCACTTCTGCATCCCCCAGCGGCGCACCGTGCGAATCGTGCGTACCGGCCTTGTTCGGTGAACCAAAACCAATCACGGTTTTGCACATCAGCAGCGACGGCTTGTCGGTCACCAGTTGGGCTTCACCGATGGCACGCTTGATGGCGTCCGCATCGTGGCCGTCCACGCCGCGCACCACGTGCCAGCCGTAGGCTTCAAAACGGGCGGCGGTATCGTCGGTAAACCAGCCTTCAACGTGGCCGTCGATGGAGATGCCGTTGTCATCATAAAACGCGGTCAGCTTGCCGAGCTTCATGGTACCGGCCAGCGAGCAGACTTCGTGGGAAATCCCTTCCATCATGCAGCCGTCGCCGAGGAAGGCGTAGGTGTGGTGGTCGACAATCTCGTGACCCGGACGGTTGAACTGCGCCGCCAGCGTGCGCTCGGCAATCGCCATCCCGACCGCGTTAGCGATACCCTGCCCCAGCGGGCCGGTGGTGGTTTCGACGCCGGCGGTGTAGCCGTATTCCGGGTGACCCGGGGTTTTGGAATGCAGTTGGCGGAAGTTTTTCAGTTCTTCAATCGGCAGGTCGTAGCCGGAGAGATGCAGCAGGCTGTAAATGAGCATGGACGCGTGGCCGTTGGACAGCACGAAGCGGTCGCGGTTGGCCCAGTTGGGGTTGGCCGGATTATGGTTGAGGTAATCGCGCCACAGGACTTCGGCGATATCGGCCATGCCCATCGGTGCGCCCGGGTGACCGGATTTGGCTTTCTGCACCCCATCCATGCTCAGCGCGCGGATAGCATTGGCAAGTTCTTTACGAGAGGACATGCTTGACTCCAAAAGTTACAGCTTGGCCGCCAGCAGCGTTTCCAGCTTTTGTTGATCGGCAGCGAATAGGCGAATGCCTTCCGCCAGTTTATCGACGGCCATCGGATCCTGATGGTGCTCCCAGCGGAATTCAGCTTCAGACAGCGGAGAGGGATGATGGAACCCTTCGGTTGATGGTGTCAGCTGGCGTTCAACCGGCGCATTGCTGTTTTTCAACTGCTCCAGCAGCGCAGGGGAGATCGTCAAGCGATCGCATCCGGCCAGCGCCAGAATCTGTTCCACTTTGCGGAAGCTGGCGCCCATGATGACGGTTTGGTAGCGGTGGCGTTTGTAGTAGTCATAGATATTACGCACGGAGATCACGCCAGGATCGTTGTCTGCCTGATAGTCGCTGGCGGGTTGCCTTTCCTGATACCAGTCATAAATCCGGCCTACAAACGGGGAGATCAGGAAGACACCCGCTTCAGCACAGGCGCGCGCCTGCGCAAATGAGAACAGCAGCGTCAGATTGCAGTTAATCCCTTCTTTTTCCAGCTCTTCGGCGGCGCGAATCCCTTCCCAGGTGGCGGCGAGCTTAATCAGAATGCGTGAACGCGGAATGTCTTTTTCCTGATACATCCCAATCAGTTTGCGGGCTTTGGCGACGCACATCCCGCGGTCGAACGAGAGGCGGGCATCCACTTCGGTGGAGATGCGCCCCGGAATGCTTTTCAGCACTTCCGCACCGATGTTTACCGCCAGTCGGTCGCTGGCATTGATGAGTCGCGTTTCCGAGCTACCGCCTTGCTGATTCGCATAGGCAATCGCGTCATCAAACAGCGGCTGATACTGCGGCAGAGTGGCGGCTTTCAGAATTAGGGAGGGGTTTGTGGTGGCATCTTGCGGTGAAAATTGACGAATGGAGTCGATATCGCCGCTATCGGCGACCACGACGGTAAACTGCTTAAGGGCTTCTAATTGATTCATGATTGAGCTCCTCGATGTAAATAGAGAAATGGCATGCGCAAAATAGAGCCAACACACTGCACCATGAGGTCGTGGAATAACATGCGCTTTTTCTGATTACTGTCATTGGAAAAGCAGTTGCGAAGAGGGATTGGCGCGACGTGAGTCGCGGCCAACTGTGCTTAACGGGCGCTTTCCTGGTGCTCGTAATAGCCGATCTTTTCAACCTTCGATGTGGAACCGCCGCCTTCAAATTCGGCATCCAGCCAGGCACTCACAATCTCTTTTGCCAGTTCGGGGCCAATGACTCGTGCGCCAAGTGCGATAATCTGCGCGTTGTTACTTTTTCTGGCTCGCTGAGCAGAATAGGTATCATGGCACTGGGCTGCACGTACGCCGGTCACCTTATTTGCCACAATGCTCATACCGATGCCGGTACCGCACAGCAGGATCCCACGTTCGTACGTTCCCGCTTTAATCGACACCGCGACCGCATGTGCGACATCGGGGTAGATGGTGTTGTCCTGATTTTTGTCGCTGCTAAAGTCGACCCAGGGAATAGTGAGCGAGTCCAGATAGCGGGTGAGAATATCGCGTAAACTCCAGGCTGCATCATCTGCGCCAATAGCGATTGGTTTCATGGCGATGGTCCTTATTTCGTTAAAAATAAAAGTTTGTTAAAGATAAATGCTGGTTAAAAAAGAGTGATAAACCGCGTCGAGCCGTACTGTCTGATGCGTTATGACTCTTCGAAAATCGTTATATTTCCCTGTGCTGATAAGGCCGTAGGTACTGGCCCTATCAGGTGAAGGGTGCCGGGTAGTTCCGCTTTTTCTGCGCCATCAAATAACAGCGTGATATGGCCGAGTTCTTTCAGGTTTTGGCTGGCGATATCCCCTATGGCGCTGATCGAATAGGTGATGCCAAATAATTCCATTTTCTGCTGAATGGAAAGCGGTTGAATTAATGTTCCATCATGATGGGTGAGGCAATATTCCTTGATGTCTTTAGGCGCATTATCACTGAAAAGAATAAGACGTTTCTCTGCCAGAAATAATGCCGCATTGTCTCCCACCGAACTGATTATGGCCTGCCAGATAATCCGTCTCATTTTTTCTGACCTTATTTGGGTTTACCAGCGTGTGTATTCAGTGATGGTGTCTTTTCGGCCGGTGAGGCGTTATTTTCGTCGCCCGACGGAATGACGCCTTTTTTCCTCAATCGATTATCAAACCAGGCAACGAGCACGGGGGCGGTGAGCATGGTAATAATGCTGGCCGTTGCTAATTGCGCCGTGGCGGAATCAACAAAAACCTGAAGGCTGGGGTCAGCCTGCGCCACCATGGCCGGCGTGAGGGCTGAGCTGGCAGCGGTGGTACCCAGCGCAGCACCCAGCGCCGTTTTTCGTTTCAGGAATAAGTTGTACAGGAAGTAGAAAACCAGTCCGGTTATGGCGGAAATGATGCCCAGAACAATGCCGGATAAACCCGCAGTAAAGACGGTGTGCATGCTGGAATTCGCGCCGATAGCGAAGGACATGATAATAATGACCAGCGGCTGTGACGCGGCACAAAGCTGTTTGAATTTCTCGTCAAGGTTGCCCCACAGCATGCCGATGAGTAGCGGGATGAGCATAGAAAGCAGGGCCGCAAACGGGATATTGGCTAAACCGCTGACGCCGAGAACCACCATCGTGACGAAAGGGCCGTCTTTAATACAGAACACGGAAATTGCGCCCGCATCGCTGGCATCGCCGTAGTTGCTACACAGCGCAATATACAGCGAGCTGTTTGAACTGGTGATACAGGCAATAAACGCCAGCGTTGAAATTCCAAAGAAACCGGCGGGGCCAAAGAAAGTCCCCATTAGCCATACCGCCAGTGCGCCCGCACAGAATTTCAGCATGAGCAGCACGGTGCCTTTATATAAAGGTAATCCGGCCTGACGAATATTAATGGAAGATCCGCAGATGAGAAGGAATATTCCCATCATGGCGCTGGATCCTGCTTTAAATAGCGCCGTTGTGGGGCCGCCGATTTGCAATAGCGATGGCGTAAAGGTATTCATCAGTATCGCCGCCAGCAGTGGGATAATGATCAGCCCGCCAGGGACTTTATTCATCTTTTCAAGAATATTTATATTTCTCATGGTGTTTCTCTCTTGTAGGGTAGAGCAACATCCAGGCCTGTTAATCAGACCTATGCAATACGTCGGATTTATTGTTTATATCGATTTTCTTTTTATATCGTTGCTACTGTTTTTATTTATTGCAGCGTTTCCCGGTGAATATGATGAATAATGGTGTGGATAATATCTTCAGGTCCGGTTAATCCGCCTTTTCCGACACAAATTAACCCCTCATAGTCACCGCCAATAATCTTGACCAGATCGGTTTGAGGAATAACGTAATCCACCATTTCAATACCGTTAGCACCGAGCTGTTTGAGCACGTTGACCATGGTGTCTCCACCCGTCATGTACAGCCCTTTAATTTCTGAAGCGGCGGCATCGAGCACCGTTTTGACGATATTTCCCAACCCCTGATTGATATTTTCCGCTGCCTGACCGTGCGCCAATCCAAAACGCTGTTCTTCCACGCTGAGATCGAGCAGACGGCCCGTTAATGCAGATTCAAAGACGAAGATGGCGTTGGCGTGGGTTTTCACACACTCCAGTGCCTGCCTGACGACCCTCGCCACTTCTATATCCGCCGAGTGCTCTTTATCAATCAGAAGTTCGGCATCAATGGGAATGTGGCAAACGCGTGGGTCGGTTTCAATGAGTGTCGTAAGCTGCTTCTTGGTGACCGGCGTTGCGCTGCCTGCGACGACGATAATAGAACCCTGCTGTTGTTCCTGCGGGATGAGTGCCTTCTCTTTACGTTCCTCATCGCGGATCATTTCACGGGTAAAGGCCAGACGCTCGGTAAAGGGACCGGGGTCGACGGCCAGTACATTCCAGTTCAGCTTGGTGACCGCGCGAGCAATATTTTCCACATCGGCCAGTGAAATGGCATCCACGACTATGACACGCGCGCCTTCCCGTTGCTGCTGAACCAGCGCATCGCTGATGGCGTGATAGCCTTTTAACACGCAAGACAGGGGAATATGTTTCACCTGATGATGCGTTTGCTCGCTAAGCAACCCGGGAACAAAGGTTTCCGTCACTGGTGTACGAACGTCTTTCGCGACATCGGTGCAGGAGAGGGCGACGGAGTCAATCACCGAGTAACCGCCCACCACAATACGGCGCGACTGTGGCATGGCTGGCACCACCACCGCGATGGTTTCCTGCGGCAAGACCTCCAGCATGGCATCAATTTCGTAGCCAATCCCACCGCGCAACGTGGTATCAACCCGCTTGGTGAAATACACCGCGCCGCGCTCCAGCAGCGCCTGGGTTGCATTTCTCACCCGGTTTTTCGCTTCGGCTTTGGGCAGGGGGCGGCTATCGCTGCTGATCACCATCGCTTGCCAGTCTGACTCACAATCGCTGAACGAGGCGGTGTTAAAAAAAGCGGCAGTTTTCATGCCGCTGCGTGCCAGCAGAACGCCGATCGTGGTCGCGCCCGTGAGGTCGTCAGCCACAATGCCCAGTTTGTCTCCTTGCTTCCCTTCCGTCCGCAGCCGAATACCCGCAGGCGTAACATCGGAAACGTAGATCTCTTCCCGAATGTATTCCGCCAGCGGGCCGGTTTTCGCGGTCGGGTGAAGATTGATCGTCGGGATCCCCCGTTTCGGATACAGACCGCAGCGCAGCGTGCCGCCGCAGTCGATGACCACTAAACCGATCTCCTGTTCTGCGGGTTCTCCATGTTTGAAGACATCCACGGCTTCCCAACCGGTGAGCTCCGCCAGCCGGTCTACCACGGTGGGACGAATCCCTCCGGTGATGTAAGCAATTTTTTTCCCTGGTGTGACATTAACGAGCAGCGGCCCGCCCCAGCCTTTACCGCCTCTGATAATTTCCAAATATCGCGTCATGGTGTGTTCTCCCCCGGTGGTCTGAAATCGGCATTAGTGCTTCATCTTCCAGTAACGTGCGGCAACCAGCGTTGATTCCAGCATGCTGACCGTACCCGCTTTGCCCGTTCCCGCAATATCAAAAGCGGTGCCGTGGTCGACAGAACTGCGCATAAATGGCAGACCAAAAGTGATGGTGATGGAGCGCTCGAAGTCGAGTGTCTTGCAAGCGATATGCCCCTGATCGTGATAGAGCGACAAAATGGCGTCGTAATGCCCCTGTTTGCCGAGATGGAAAACAGAATCTGCCGGAATCGGGCCTATCGCGTTGATGCCCATTTCCTGAGCGGCTTTGACGGCAGGAATCAGGTTGTCTTTCTCTTCGTGGCCGAACAGGCCGTTATCTGAGGCGTGTGGATTGAGTGCGGCAACGGCGATGCGTGGATTTTGAATATTCAACGCGGTGAATTCATGGTGAATTTGCTGCACGCAGGCGAGAACACGTTCTTTATTCGCATAGTCGCAGGCTGCTTTCAGCGCGATATGGCGGCTGACGAAAAATACCCGCAGTTTTTGTACATGGAACATCGTCAGGCCGTAATCCGAACCGGTTTCAACCTGATAGATTTCGGTATGCCCTGGTAGCTTGCAGCCAGCGAGTTTGATTGCTTCTTTATGGATCGGCGCCGTGGACACCACATCAATGTCGCCTGCCATGCCCAACTCAATGGATTTCATGACGTAATCAAGGGACATCTTCCCGGCCAACTGTTGGACCTTACCCCATTCGATGCTATCGCAATCGTAGTCGCCGGTTTCCAGAATATCTAACGTACCCCAGGTGAATTTGGCTTCGGCGGGAGAGGTAATGACGTTGATCGAAAAATCACAGTTTTTGATGGCCATCGCGCGACGGACAATCGGTACTGAACCAATCAGGAAAGGACGACACTCTTCATACACCTCTTTATCCATCATGGTGGCGACGGAAATTTCAGGGCCAATCCCTGCTGGATCGCCGATAGTCAGAGCAACAACAGGTTTTTTTGCGGTCGACATAATTTCCCCTTTTTTATAGTAAACCGATATGGTTTGTGTTCATATGTTCATGTATTGAACTTTTGTTTTATGGGATTTTACGGTTTAATTGATAAATAGCTTTGAATCCGATCACATTAAATGCAATTGATCGCTTTTTTATGTGTTTTAGTGATCGAGCATTTGTTTATGGTTTGAATATAAGTTTGTTAGGTGTGCTTTTGTTACGATAGAACGAAAGCCCCTGTGTGAGCGATGGAGATGACATGAAAAAAGTGATGATAGGGACGAGCTGGAAAATGAATAAGACCCGGCAGGATGCGATGGACTACTGCGCGGTGCTATCCAGACAGCTTAACGATGCGGCGGGTGCAGGCATTCAGCCTTTTGTCATTCCCCCTTTTACGCTGATTAGGGAGGTGACCGAGTACCTGTCTGCGCAAAAGGTGAACTGCCTGACAGGGGCGCAGAATATGCACTATGCTGACAGCGGCGCGTGGACTGGAGAGGTTTCTCCGCGGATGGTCAGTGATTGCGGCGCGTCGCTTGTCGAGCTGGGGCATTCCGAGCGGCGGCAGCACTTTGCGGAAAACGATGCGGATATTCAGAAAAAAGTGCAGGCCGCGCTGCGTTATCAACTGTGTCCGCTGGTTTGCGTGGGTGACAGTGCGCAAGAGAAAGCGTGGGGCGTTTCTAAAGAAACCGTCATTCGGCAAATGAAAATTGCGCTTGCGGGTTTACACGCGCAGCAGACGGAAAAGGTCATCATTGCGTATGAACCTATCTGGGCCATCGGTGAAGGGGGAACACCCGCCACCGCACAGGAAGCGCAAGATATTCACTCTGCCTTGCGTCAGGCGCTGGTTGCCCTTTATGGCGAAGACATTGCCTCTCGTATTACGCTTCTGTACGGCGGCAGCGTGAATCCGCATAATACGGGCGAACTTATTCAATGCGCCGATATTGACGGGTTATTTATTGGCAGGTCTGCATGGGATGCGGAGAATTTCTGCCAGCTGGTGCGCAGTGTTTCAGCATTGTTGAATGAACAGGGTGAGTGATTGACCCTAAGCGAAACCAAAATGGGTTTAGCCATGAGTGAATTTGATTCAGACAGTGAATTACTAACGGAAATAGCCGTCGCGTATTATGAAAATCAACAAACGCAGGAAGAGATTGCCAGCCGCTTTGGTATCTCGCGTATCAAAGTCGGACGTTTGTTGAAGCGGGCGCGGGCGGAAGGGATCGTTGAAATCAATGTCCGCTATCATCCGGTATTTAGCTCTCAGCTTGAACAACAGTTTATTAAGAGCTTTGGCATCAAGCGTGTGTTGATTGCGATCGATCACCATGATGAGGATGAACAGCGCCAGCAGGTGGCATCGCTGGTGTCTACTTACTTGTCCAGTATTTTAAAAAATGGCATGTCCGTGGCGGTCGGGCAGGGGCGCAATGTGGCTGCTGTCGCCAGTCATGTGGGCGTGTTTCCTGAACGGCACTGCAAGTTCATCTGTGGCATTGGCGGCACGCAGCGTGATGGAGAACTGATCGATGCCGATCATATCAGCCGTCATCTGGCGCGGAAATTTAATGCTACGAGCGAAACGCTGTACGCGCCCGCTTATGTTGAAAATTCGGCGCTGAAATCCTCCTTTATGCAAAACCGTTTGATCAATGACACGCTTGAGCGTGCAAGCAAAGCGGATATTGCGCTGGTGGGATTAGGCGATATGAACGAAAACAGTTTCATGGTTCAGCTCGGCTGGTTTACCTCGCAGGAGATTATTACGGCACGCCAGGATGAGGGGGTGGTCGGCGATATCGCCGGGTATGCTTTTCTGGATATTCAGGGGCGGCCTGTGGATACGGTGATGAACGATAGAGTCATCGGGCTGAGTCTCGATCAGTTACGCAAGATCCCTTATGTGATAGCGATCGCCTCTGAAAACACCAAAGCAACGGCGATTCTGGCTGCGCTGCGTTCTGGCATTGTGGATGTGATCGCCACCAGCGCCAGCAATGCCCGTACGGTGTTGAGTTTGATCTCCGCCAAACACTAGTTTCGCCCTATCTTCTCTCATCGCCATCTGTTTTATTGACTCTCTGTTCTATCGCGTGGTGTACCTGCACCGCGCGATTTCCTCTTGTAGCGCATCCGGCTGCTGAACAAAAAACCGTCAAATAAAATAACTATATTAACCAGCATTCCCCCTCAGTTTTTGCCATTCTCGGTAGTTTAGCTATTGGCAAACACTATACTGGGTACTCTCGACCCTACAGACACAACAAAACCGAAAAGGTACATAAAATGGATGAACAGCTAAAGCAAAGCGCCCTTGATTTCCACCAGTATCCGATCCCCGGAAAAATTCAGGTTTCCCCGACGAAGCCGCTGGCGACGCAGCGCGATCTGGCATTGGCGTATTCTCCCGGTGTCGCCGCACCCTGTCTGGAAATTGCGGAAGATCCGCTGGCAGCCTACAAATATACTGCGCGCGGCAATCTGGTCGCCGTGATCTCTAACGGAACCGCCGTTCTCGGCCTCGGCAATATCGGTGCACTGGCCGGTAAGCCAGTAATGGAAGGTAAAGGCGTTCTGTTCAAAAAATTCTCCGGCATTGATGTTTTCGATATCGAAGTCGATGAACTGGACCCAGACAAGCTGATCGACGTGATCGCTGCGCTGGAGCCGACGTTCGGCGGTATCAATCTGGAAGACATCAAGGCACCGGAGTGCTTCTACATCGAGAAGAAACTGCGTGAGCGCATGAAGATTCCCGTCTTCCATGACGATCAGCACGGCACGGCGATCATCTGTACTGCCGCGGTTCTGAACGGCCTGCGCGTAGTAGAAAAAAATATTTCTGACGTGCGTCTGGTGGTATCCGGTGCTGGCGCGGCGTCTATCGCCTGTCTGAACCTGCTGGTGGCGCTGGGCCTTCAGAAGCACAACATTGTCGTATGTGATTCGCGCGGCGTGATTTATCACGGCCGTGATGAAAACATGGAAGAAACTAAAGCGGCCTATGCAGTAGAAGATAACGGCGCGCGCAAACTGGCAGACGTGATCCCTGATGCGGATATCTTCCTCGGCTGCTCCGGCCCTGGCGTACTGACGCAGGATATGGTGAAAACCATGGCGCCGCGTCCGCTGATCATGGCATTGGCAAACCCTGAACCGGAAATTCTGCCGCCGCTGGCGAAAGAAGTGCGCCCAGATGCGATTATCTGTACCGGTCGTTCGGACTATCCGAATCAGGTGAATAACGTCCTGTGCTTCCCGTTCATCTTCCGCGGTGCACTGGATGTGGGTGCGACCACGATTAACGAAGAGATGAAGCTGGCTTGCGTGCACGCGATTGCCGATCTGGCGCTGGCGGAGCAGAGTGAAGTGGTGGCCTCTGCCTATGGCGATCAGGATCTGTCATTCGGGCCGGATTATCTGATTCCGAAACCGTTCGACCCGCGTTTGATCATCAAGATCGCACCGGCCGTGGCAAAGGCGGCGATGGATTCTGGCGTAGCGACGCGCCCCATCGAGGATTTCGATGCCTACATCGAAAAACTGACCCAGTTCGTCTACAAAACTAACCTGTTCATGAAACCGATCTTCGCACAGGCGCGTCAGCAGCCGAAGCGTGTGGTATTCGCGGAAGGGGAAGATGCGCGCGTGCTGCATGCTACGCAAGAGCTGGTAACGCTGGGTCTGGCGTTCCCGATTCTGATCGGCCGCCCGAGCGTGATTGAAATGCGTCTGCAAAAACTGGGGCTGCAACTGACCATCGGTAAAGATTTCGAAGTGGTTAACAACGAATCGGATCCGCGCTTCAAAGAATACTGGAGCGAGTATTTCCAACTGATGAAACGTCGCGGTGTGTCGCAGGAAAAAGCACAACGCGCGGTGATCGGCAACCCAACGCTGATTGGTGCCATCATGGTTCACCGTGGCGAAGCGGATGCGCTGATTTGCGGCACGATTGGCACCTATGAAGAGCATTTCGATGTGGTTGAGAAAGTATTCGGCTACCGCGAGGGCGTGCATGCGGCGGGGGCGATGAACGCGCTGATGCTGCCGAGCGGCAATACCTTTATCGCTGATACCTACGTCAACGCAGATCCAACGCCGGAACAGTTGGCGGAAATTACCCTGATGGCGGCAGAAAGCGTGCGTCGTTTCGGTATCGAGCCGAAAGTCGCGCTGCTGTCGCACTCCAGCTTCGGCACCTCGGATTCTCCGACGGCGCAGAAGATGCGGGCAACGCTGGCGCTGGTCAATAAACTGGCACCGGAACTGGAGATTGACGGCGAGATGCATGGCGACGCCGCGCTGGTGGAAGCGATCCGCCGCGAGCAGATGCCGGACAGCCCGCTGAAAGGCTCGGCTAACATCCTGATCATGCCGAATATGGAGTCTGCGCGTATCAGCTATAACCTGCTGCGCGTGTCGTCTTCAGAGGGCGTGACGGTGGGGCCGGTACTGATGGGGATCTCGAAGCCGGTACACATCCTGACGCCAATTGCTTCAGTACGTCGGATCGTGAACATGGTGGCGCTGGCAGTGGTGGAAGCGCAAACTCAGCCGCTGTAAATTATTTCCAGTAATACAGATAAACCCAGTCGATTGTTGGCTGGGTTTTTTTATTCTCCCAACTTATCGACCAAATAGTCGCTTAGCTAATATGAATCAATGGAATAATTTTTGTTTTATGCCATGATCCCGCCTCGTCTTTAGGGGATCTTCCCCGGACTCGATAAAAAACAACGAGCGAATATCGGTTATGGCAACACGCGCAGTGCAAGAAAATACGGTAGAAAAAAGCGGTACAGAAAAACGTCTTCCTTCGCTGTTTGGCGGGTCGATGATTATTGCAGGGACGATTATTGGTGCCGGGATGTTTTCCCTGCCGGTGGTGATGTCGGGGGCCTGGTTTTTCTGGTCATTTGCCGTGCTGGTGTTTACCTGGTTTTGTATGTATCACTCGGGTCTGATGATACTGGAAGCCAACCTCAATTATCCGACTGGCTCCAGCTTTGATACGTTGACTAAAGATCTGCTGGGTCAGCGCTGGAATGTCGTTAACGGCATATCGATCGCCTTCGTCCTCTATATTCTGACTTACGCTTACATTTCGGCGAGTGGTTCAATCATCCATCACACGCTAGCTGAGATGTCGATCGATTTCTCCGCCCGAATCGGCGGCTTCCTGTTTGCGCTGTTTGTCGCGCTAACCGTGTGGTGGAGTACTGCGGCAGTCAGCCGCATGACGGCTTTTTTCCTGGCGGCGAAGGTTCTGACCTTTTTCATGACGTTCGGCAGTCTGCTGTGGAATGTTAAGCCCGTTGTTTTACTCAATGTGGCGGAGGAAGCACCGAGCTATCTTCCGTATGTGCTGATGACGCTGCCATTCTGCCTGGCGTCTTTCGGCTTCCACGGCAACGTTCCCAGTCTGGTGAAGCACTACGGCCGTGAACCGCAAATCATCAAACGCTGTTTGTTTATTGGCAGCGTACTGGCGCTGGCGATGTATACCATCTGGCTGATTGGCACGATGGGGAATATCGCTCGTCCTGACTTCATCGGGATTGCCGAACGGGGCGGGAATATTGATGTGCTGGTGCAGGCGTTGGGCGGGGTGTTGAATAGTCCTTATCTGGACGTGTTGCTCACCGTCTTTTCCAACTTTGCCGTTGCCTGTTCGTTTCTCGGCGTAACGCTGGGGCTGTTCGATTATCTGGCGGATTTGCTGAAGTTTGACGATAGCCGGATGGGAAGAGCGAAAACGGCACTGGTGACTTTTCTTCCGCCTGTTATTGGCGGCCTGCTGTATCCGAACGGCTTTATTTATGCGATTGGTTTTGCCGGGCTGGCGGCGACGGTGTGGGCGGTGATTACGCCAGCGCTGCTGGCTCGCGCGTCGCGTGTCCGTTTCGGTAGCCCGCTGTTCCGCGTGCGCGGCGGCAATGCGATGATTGCGCTGGTGCTGTTATTTGGTATCGGCACCGCGCTGATACATATTCTTTCCAGCTTCGATTTACTGCCAGTTTATCGCTAAGTATGCATCGCCATCCTGCCTTGTCTGTTCAAGCAGAAGCGGTGGGATGGCGAATGCTTCAGACCGTTACGATTTTTTCGCCTGCTGTAACCACTTGTCCAGTTCATTAGCGAACTGCTGACGATCACGCTGGCTTAATGCGCTGGGGCCACCAGTTTGTATCCCGCTGGCGCGCATAGTGTCCATAAAATCCCGCATGTTCAGCCGTTCCCGAATGGTATCCGGCGTATAGCGCTCGCCGCGCGGGTTCAACGCGGCACCGCCTTTTTCTATCACTTCTGCTGCCAGCGGAATATCGGCGGTGATCACCAAATCGCCCGCTTCAACGCGGCGTACAATTTCATTGTCGGCGACATCAAAACCTGATGAGACGCGCAGCGTGCGGATAAAACGCGATGGCGGCACTTTTATGGTCTGGTTGGCAACCAGCGTGACCTGTGTTTGTGTGCGATCCGCTGCGCGAAATAACACGTCTTTGATGACGTTCGGACAGGCGTCGGCATCGACCCAAATCTGCATGACTTATGCTTCCTTGTTGTGCGTGTGACTTTCTGCCAGCCAGTCTCTGGCCGGTAAAAAATCTTGATACAGCAGGGCTTCTGGACTACCCGGCTCAGGCTGGTGCTGATATTCCCAGCGCGCCAGCGGCGGCATGGACATCAAAATTGACTCGGTGCGTCCGCCGCTTTGCAGGCCAAACAGCGTTCCGCGATCCCAAATCAGGTTAAATTCCACATAGCGACCACGACGATAGAGCTGGAATTCGCGCTCGCGCTCTCCCCACGGCAGGTCTTTACGCCGCTCGACGATGGGCAGATAGCCATCGAGGAACCCGTTACCGACGGCACGAATGAAGGCGAAGCTGGTAGCAAAATCTGGCTCGTTGAGATCGTCGAAAAAGAGCCCGCCGATACCGCGTGCTTCGTTACGGTGTTTTAGGAAGAAGTAATCGTCGCACCACTTTTTATAGCGCGGGTATACCTCGTCACCGAACGGCTGACATAGGTCGTGAGCGGTCTGGTGCCAGTGCACCGCATCCTCTTTGAAACCATAATAGGGCGTGAGATCGAACCCGCCGCCAAACCACCAGACGGGTTCTTCTCCCGGTTTCTCGGCGATAAACAGGCGTACATTAGCATGGCTGGTGGGGATGTAAGGGCTCAGTGGGTGAATGACCAGCGACACGCCCATCGCCTGAAAGCTGCGGCCCGCCAGATCGGGACGATGGGTGCTGGCTGAAGGCGGCAATGACTTACCGGTAACGTGGGAAAAGTTTACGCCGGCTCGTTCAAAGACGCGCCCGCCGGACAGCACGCGACTGCATCCGCCGCCGCCTTCGGCACGCTGCCATTCATCCTCGGCGAAATCAGCTCCGCCATCGAGCGCTGCAAGCTGCTGACAGATATCCTTCTGTAAGCTAAGCAAAAAATGTTTTACCGCGTTGACGTCAGACATAGTAGGCATCTCGTTTCTCTGGCGAGGGTGGCACAATAATCAGGCGGGCAGTATACCATCAATAAAATCGATCCCCGGTCACCCGTTGTGTGATTCCTGATAGCGGCGCGCAATTTTGGATTGCGTCTGATAAAAATCACGCGATAATCACGATTTACCTTATTGCAAAATGGCGACTGTGATGGAAATCCGCATATTCAGGCAGGATGACTTTGAAGCCGTGATCACCCTCTGGGAACGCTGCGATTTGCTGCGCCCATGGAACGATCCTGAAATGGACATCGAACGTAAGCTTAATCACGACCCCGATCTATTTCTGGTCGCAGAGGTGAACGGCGAAATCGTGGGATCGGTGATGGGCGGTTACGACGGTCACCGTGGTTCGGCATACTATCTGGGCGTACACCCTGATTTTCGCGGACGCGGCATTGCGAATGCGTTGATTAGCCGTCTGGAGAAAAAACTCATTGCCCGCGGCTGTCCGAAGATCCACCTGATGGTGCGTGAGGACAATGATGCCGTGATCGGCATGTATGAAAAACTCGACTATGAGATCGTCGATAGCGTCACGCTGGGAAAACGCCTGATTGAAGATCGGGAATATTGATTGTTGTTGATTACGTGCATTATTCCATGGATGGTCTGAATATCGCTGTCTAAAAAGTGTTGCATCGTGCCACTGGCTTAGATGATAATGAGTATCAATTAAACTAATATCATCTGCTTTTTGCCTGTTGAAACCACTATGACGCAGCTAACTTCTTTCTGGAGTGATTTTTACCAGACCCACCAAGGATGGCTGCGGGGATGGCTTTGTAAAAAAATGGGCTGCATTCATCATGCAGATGATCTTACCCATGACACCTTCCTAAAACTCCTGACGCTTGCCGACCCTATCGCTATCCGACAGCCTAAGGCTTATCTGATGGTGACGGCGAATCACGTCATGATCGATCAGTTCCGTAAGCGTAAACTGGAACAAGATGCGTTATCTGCATTAGCGGTATTAGTTGATGGGGAAGAAGAGCATTCTGCGGAATATCGTGTTGCGATAAGTCAGCTTGTGGCGACGGCGCTGCATATTCTGACCCATGAGTTAGATGAAAAGATACAGCGTGCGTTTATTATGGCGCGTGTGGAAGGGCACGATTATCGGACGATTGCTGAGGCGCTGCACGTGAGCGAAAGTAGCGTAAAGCAATATCTGGCGAAAGCGATGGTGCATTTCCATAGTCGGATTTTTTTCCAGGAATATGATGAAGCGTAACGCTGACTTTGAGCAGATCCAGCAGCAAGCCGCTGAATGGATATTACGCTTCTCAGAGGTCGAGCAGGATAGCGACGACGCGATATTACTGCACAAAGAGTGGCAGCAGTGGTGCCTGAGCGACGCCCGCCATTCTGTGGTTTATCATCAGATGCAGCAATTATGGGCAAGTGCTGCCATCACGCCAGCGGCGACATCCCGCAAATCGCGCTCATCCCGTTATGTTGCTCTGGCGATTTTCATCGCAGGTGGTTGGTTACTAAGCCAGCTGCCTTATGCTTATTGGTTGGCCGATCAGCGTACTGTTGCTGGTGAAGTCCGGCGCATTGTACTGGATGACGGTAGCGAATTGATGCTGAACAGCAATTCAGCTGTGAATATTTCCTTTACATCACAAAAACGAACGATCACGTTGCTACGTGGTGAAGTTTACGCGCATGTTGCCAAAGATCCGCGTAGCAGACCGTTTGTGATTGACAGTGCACAGGCAACGGCTCAGGCACTGGGTACTCGCTATAGCGTACGTGATACAGGAGAAGATACGCTGGTGAGCGTTGACGAATCTCGTGTACGTGTGACCGCGCATGGGAACTCGGATATCCGCCTTGACCTTGGTGCTGGTCAGAAGGTTGGACTTGATCGGCTCCATATTACCCGGCCAGTGGGGGCATCAATGGAAGCTGGTTGGATTCACAACCAATTAATTTTTGAAAATGCCCCGTTCATTCAGGTTGTCGATGAACTTTCCCGTCATTACCCAGGGCTAATTTATCTGGATCCGCGTCAGCGTCAGGAACTAGGCAGTCTGCACTTTACCGGCGTTCTGCCATTGAATGACAGTCAGCAAGCGCTCGAACTACTGAAACATTCCCTTCCCATCTCCGTCCGGCAGTCTCTCGGCTACATTGTCTGGATTAGTGAAAATAAAAATCGTTAATAATCAATGGTAAATCGTTAATTTAAATATAAATGATAATTATTTTTATTTTCTTCTGCCCGATTTTTGCTGAACAACGTCTTCTCTCCTGAAAACATAAAATAATTCAGGGTAAATTCATGCGTAATTTTTTGGGGATGCGTAACACTATTTGGCCGACTGCGATGCTAACGCTGGCGTTAAGCGGAGGCAGCTCGGCGTTGGGCGCAACGGCACCAGCACAATCAATACACCTTCCTGCTCAGTCATTGGAAAAATCATTAACACAATTGGCGCGGCAGACGGGTGTCAATTTTGGTGTTGATAGCCAACTGGTTGCAGGGAAACAAGCTCCTGCGTTGGAAGGAAACTACACGGTGGAACAGGCTTTGGACAGGTTATTGAACAGTAATAACCTTTATGCCGAGCCTACAGAAACCGGTAAAGCTTTTATCATTCGCCCAATGGCTAGCGTGCCTGCGGCGGATGATGTACAGAGCATACCTACGGGTGCAGAGAATAGCCATTCAGGAAATGAAGGGCGTGGCGATGTAATCATGGTAAAAGCGCAGATTACACCGGGGCCGATGGAGATCGGTAGCCAACAATTGGTGGCTGAGGAAATCGCAAAAAAGCCGACAGCTAATGGAAATATTACTGAATTGCTGCGCACCAATCCAAACGTGCAATTCTCTGAAACCTCACGCAATAGTGAGACACCGGGAGAACTGGCCCCGGATGTTGTCTCGTTTCACGGTGAGAAATTCTATAACAACAACTTCATGATCGATGGGATGTCGAATAACGATCGCCTGAACCCCGGTGTGAATGTCGGTGAGGTGGGGTCTACAGCCAATGGGAATGCGGCTAATGATTTCCCATCTGGTCATCCTGAATCCTTCTGGATAGACAGTAGCCTGATTGAAAGCTTGTCGGTCTACGACAGTAACGTGTCGGCTAAGTATGGCCAATTTACGGGCGGTGTAATTGATGCGAAACTTAAAAATCCCTCGTTTACTCAACCGTCTGGTTCTATCTCTTACCGCACAACGCGTTCGTCATGGACGAAATATCACCTGGAGAAAAAAGATGAAGCGTCATTCAGTGCCGCAACCACGCTTAAGAGGCAGCCTAAATTTACCAAAAATTTTTATAACCTAAATGTGAGTCAGCCACTAAGTGATAACGCTGCGCTGATGTTTATTTATAGTCGTAAAGAATCAAATATTCCTTACTGGCATAATTATTTACAGAAATGGGAAAACCAGTCGCGTGAATCCGAAAGCTATATGTTGCGTGGTGTGTGGGATGCAAATGAGAATAATCAGTTCAGTTTTTCATTCCAAAATTCACCGCATACGGCGACCTATGTTCGCGCAAATTATAAAGATTCTAAATATATCAACGAAGGTGGGGGGGCAAGTATTAATCTTGGATGGGACAATCAGAATGCCTTCGGTAAAGTATCCACTAAGCTGATTGCTAAACAAAACGAAAATACGATATCTAACGATAAAAAAGATGCATATGTATGGGGGCTTACACCGAGTATTGGTTGGCAAACAGGAGCGAGTTCCGCAAACGAAGGTGGATATGGAACGATTAAAACTGAGCAGAAAGGAATTAACTTTAAACACGATTGGCAACTAAATCCTATATCTGCATGGGGTGTACAGCACCAGCTGGATTTTGGTTTTGATACTGATTTCTCTCAGGCAAGCTATCGTCGGAAAGAGACATCTTATAATTATGGCGTGGTAGTGAAAAATGCAGCGATAGTATGTAAAAGCGGTGATTCAGCCTGTATCAACGGCGAGCAGTACCTCAGTCAGAGAGCGGTTTATGAAGCGTCTAATGTGAGTGTCGCGGCCAGCACTTATGCGGCTTATTTACAGGATTCTTTGACTTTTTCACGTTTGACGATGGTGACTGGCATTCGCGTCGATTATGACGACTACATGAAGAACATTAATTTATCTCCACGTTTCAGTACCAGCTATGATGTTTGGGGCGATCGTTCCACAGAGATTTTCGGCGGAGTGAATCGTTACTATGCTGGCAATGTATTGGCCTATAAGCTGCGTGAAGCGCGTAAACAGCCTTATAACGAATGCCGATCCGATAAGTTGACTAGTACTGGTGGTTGTACAAAAGCCTCAACGAATACGACACCCGGTGATTGGGTCTTTGGTAGAGCAATTAACCAAGCTAATTATCGGTACACTTCATTAAATACCCCTTACAGCGATGAGTTAAATTTCGGTGTGCAGCAGCGAATTTATGATACGGTTTGGGCCCTGAAATGGGTTCATCGTGAAGCAAAAGATCAATTTTCTGCTGAGAGAAATGAAACTACAAAAGTCTATGAGTTAACTAATAACGGTAAGTCTGAATCCGACACGTTTAGTCTGGTGGTTAAACCGGTTTCTCCAATTGAATGGAATTCCGCGGTATTTAGCTGGACGGCGGGAGGGAATATTCAGAAAAGTACTTCCTCAAATAAAGACTATGACACCGAAGCGGATCTCGATGGCTATATTCTCTACAACGGGAAAATGATCCGAGCGATTGATAAACCCGCTGATAATTTCAACCGCCCTTGGACGGCGTTTCTTGAGCTGAATACTGAAATTCCTAACTGGCGTTTGGACTGGACACAACGTTTAAGTTATGTCGGCGGGTATAAAGCCATGAAGCGTACTGAAACTATTAACTGCCCAGATGACGACCGCTGTTCTGGATATGTTGGTGCCACAGATGTTTATGAAGAAGATCAGTATGGCAACAATATGCTGTTGGATTGGCGTGTGACTTATACCCAGCCATTGGGTAAGCAGAATCTAAAAGTGGGCGTAGATGTTCTCAATGTCCTGAATAAAGCCAATAAGAATGAATCTAATTATGGATTAGGTCGTCAGTTCTGGCTGGATGTGACGTATTCATGGTAAGTGATAAAAATAATAAAGGTCAGTGATGAAAAGTAAAATCATGTATTGGCTAACGGCTGTCGGCCTGTTAGCGGGAAGCGTTGTAAGCCAGGCTGAAGAAATAAAAAGTCCGTTGCCGGTTTTTAAAGAAGGAACGCTGGCGAACGGATTGCGTTATACCCTCGTGCCGCTGGAAGGGCAGAAATCGCGGGTGGATATTCGCCTGATTGTTGATGTCGGTTCGATTGATGAGAAAGACAACGAATCCGGCGTGGCGCACATGGTGGAACACATGGTGTTTCGCGCCAGCGACGCGTTTCCTCAAGGTGTGAGTACGGAACTGCACAAGCAGGGATGGGGACGCGGACAGAGCTATAACGCCGTGACCAACTACGAGCGCACCATGTACATGATGAGCCCGCCAAAAGGGAATCGCGATCTGGGGACGACGTTACAGGCGCTGAGCCAGATGACGGGTCATGCCAAGTTGTCGCAAGCCGATCTCGACGATGAGCGAAAAATTATTCTGGAAGAGTGGCGTGGCAAGCTGGGCGTAGCGGAACGCATGAACCAGCAGCGTGTACAGGCAATTCGCCACGACTCCCGTTATCCTTCCCGCCCGACGATTGGCACGGAACAGTCGATTAATGAAACGCCGGCCAGCGTATTACAGGATTTCTATCAGCGCTGGTATCACCCGTCGAATATGCGTTTGATGATTATTGGTGATATCGCGCCTGCTGATGCGGAACGTGAAATTCAACGCTATTTTGCACCGCTGCCTAATGTTGCTGTGCCAGCTCGTGATTACTACGAGCCATTACTGAAACCACAGCTCAAAGTTGCACGCTTGCAGGATAGCCAAAGCGGTAGCAGCCAGGTGTCGTTTGTCTATCGTTTCAATGACAAAGATACCTTCGGTCAGCCCGAGCTGCGCCATCGTTTGCTGACGCAAATCACGATGTCTGCGCTCACGCGCCAGATTCGTCGACAGAAAACCGAATTGCCGCAAGATGCCAGTAGCCTAGTGGTGCGTAAATCGGATATCGGTAAAACCACCGCTGCGCTGGGCTTTTTTGCGAACGTGATGCCGGGTGGTCATGACGCCGCGATTTCTGCGGTATTGAAAGAAATTGAGCGGTTAAAACGCTACCCGTTAAACGAGCAGGACATCAAAGAGATCACTGCGGATATCCGTGAAGTGGCACAGCGTATGAGCACGTCCTCGGAGAAACGCGAATTTGAGGATTGGGTTCAGCAGTTGACCATCGTCTGGCAGCAGGATCGCCCTTATGTCGGCAGCCAGCAGCGTGGTAAAGAGGCGCTGGAAATGCTGGACACCATCACGACTGAAGACGTGAATCGTCATTTGCAACGCTGGTTAGCTTCACCGGATACGCTGGTGCAGTTTAGCGTGCCGGGCGCGACGCCGTTCACGCTGCCTAAACCAGAGGCGATTCGTAAGGTACAGGCGCAGTGGGCCGCTGCACCGCTGGCACCGCTGCAGGTAGAAAAGGAGAAAGTCATTCCTGAGCTTCCAGTGGTGACGCAAAGCGGAAAACGCACGGCGGTGAAGACCTTTGCCGCACAGAAGGTAGAGCAGTGGCAGTTGAGCAACGGTGACCGTGTGGTATGGCTGCGTGCGCCGGAAGCCGGTAAAAAAGTCTGGCTGACCGCCGTGAGTCAGGCTGGGTTTATGGCGACGTCAATGAACCCGTGGCAGGCGCAGTTGGCAAGCCAGTTGGTGGAGCAAAGTGGCCCCGCAACGTGGAGCGGAGAAGCGCTCGCTAACTGGAAAAAAGAGAAATCCCTGTCAATTATGGTTTCTCATGATGCCGATCAGTTGACGCTGAGTGGACAGGCTCCGATTAAGGAATTGGCGAATCTTTTTGGCCTATACCGTGAACTGAATGTCGCGCCGGGCATCGATCCTGATGTGATGAAAGAAAGCATGATGGGTCTGGCGCGTCAGAAGGCCAATGACGATCAGTCCGTGTCAGGAAAACGTACCAGCGAAATTGCCAAATTACGCTTTGGCGGGCCAGCCTGGCAACAGCCTGAAATTGAAGAACTGAAGCACGTTTCCGCGCCAGCTTTGCTGTCACAGTGGCATAAAGCGGCTTCTGCACCCGTGACGTACTATCTGATCGCGGATATGCCTGCTGCACATCTGTTACCGCAGGTTGAGCGCTATTTAGCGACAATCCCGCGCCAGCCTGCCAGCGAAGTAAAATCATATCTGGCGCTGCCGGGTAAACGTGAGGCGACATCGGCTATCAGTATCGAACCGCGTGCTGATATCCGCACCTGGAGCTTCACTCCGCATACGTGGACACCACAGGCGGCGGTGCAGGTGAGCGTTGCTCGTAATATCGCGAATAAATATCTCAAGACGAGCCTACGTGATGATGCGCTGGGTATTTACCGCATGCGTGTCGATAGCGAACTGGAAGATAAAAAACAGCGTATTGAGACCGAAGTGAGCTTCAGCAGTGCACCTGAGCGTGCGCAGGAGCTGTGGAAACTGGCTGAGCAGGTCTTTGCTGAACTGCCAACGACGATTACTCAGGAAGATGTGGACGACCAGAAAGCACAGTTCATCCGTGCGGAAAAAGGGCGTCAGGGCGATCTGATGACCATACAACGCCGTTTGCTTCTGAGCTATCGCCACTATGACGATCCGCGTTATCTGAGCAGCGTCTCTACACTCGCGGACAGTATCACGCTGGACAGTGTGCGTGCGATGTCAGCGAAGCTGTATAACCCGGATAACCGCGTGCTTTACATCACCTTGCCGCAAGAGGTGAAAGAGTGAAGAAGGTTATGGCACAGTTTGTCGATCTGTGCCGTCCATTCTGGGGCGGCAAACGCAGCTGGCAGGCATGGCTCCTACTGCTCGTAACTATTTCGATGGGTGGGATGATCGTCTATCTCAATGTGTTGTTAAACGAGTGGAGTAAGACGTTTTATGATGCGTTAGGCGCATTCGACAGCAATTTGCTGCTGTCTCTGATGAAAGAATACGGCGTTTACATCCTGCTCTATATCGGGTCGATCGTGTATCAGGAGTGGTTTACCAAACTGCTGATTATCCGCTGGCGTACCGCGTTAACCGCTGAGCTGGTAGATAGCTGGCTGGCGAAGCGGGCATTTTATCGGATGTCAGTTGCGGGCAAGATTGATAACCCAGACCAGCGTATTGCCGAAGATATCAACCTGTTTGTCGACAAAGCCGTTAGTCTGGTCATCGAATTTTTGATCGTGACCGCGCGTTTGTTCTCTTTCGTCGTCATTCTATGGGGATTATCGGGCGTTCAGCGCTTTACCCTGTTTGGCAAAGAGTGGGTAATCGAAGGTTATCTGGTCTGGATCGCTATTCTGTATACGCTGCTCGGCAGCCTGATTACGCATGTGGTCGGGAAACGTCTGCATAATATTAATTATGAGAAGCAAAAGGCAGAGGCCGATTTCCGTGCGGCGCTGCTGCGTAAGCATGATAACGCCGAGCAAATCGCGCTGTACGGCGGCGAAGCGCAAGAGAAAAGCCATCTTCAGCGGCATTTCTCTGCCATCGTGTCGAACTGGGGGCGTTTTATGAATGCCGAGCGTAATCTGGGCTTCTTCACCACAGGCTATATGCGTGTAAGCCAGATTGTGCCGGTCTTTGCCGCTCTGCCTGCTTTCCTGAGTAAAACGGTAACGCTGGGCGGGTTGATGCAGATCCGCGGGGCGTTTGCGCAAGTACACGGTGCGTTGAGCTGGTTTATCCATAAGTACAAAGAGTTCGTGATTCTTTCTGCCAGTATGGCGCGTTTGAGCCAGTTTAAGGAAGAAATCAAACGTCACCAGTCTGAACAGGTCGATGCGCCGGTAGGACAGGATTTACGTATTGATCAGCTTTCTTTCACCACGCCGCAGGGTTCTCCGCTGTTGCAGCATGTGGATCTGAGCTGCGAAGCGGGGAGCTGGAGTAAATTTGCTGGCCGCAGCGGGCTAGGGAAGTCAACGCTGCTGCGTACGTTAAACGGCCTGTGGCCCTATTACGATGGTCGCTGGCAGGCACCGGAAGGGCGTAGTCTGCTGTTACCGCAGCAAAGCTATCTGGGGCAGGGTACGCTGGCGGAGATTCTCTGCTATCCGCACCCGCCGCTGGCTGACAGCGAGATGCTGCGTCAGACGCTGGATAGCGTCGGGCTCGGCGCGTGGCGCGATCGTCTGGATGAGCAACTGAATTGGGATCGCGTATTCTCCGGCGGAGAGCGGCAGCGTGTCGCCTTTGCCCGCGCGCTGATTGCCAAACCCGATACGCTCTATCTGGATGAAGCGACCAGCAATCTGGATCATGACGCCGCCAGGCAGCTTTTGGCGCTGGTCAAGATGGCGTTGCCTGCGTGTACCGTGGTGGCGATTACGCACCAGACGGAGCTGGACGATCTGTTCTCGCATCGTTATGACTTAACGGATTTTGCCTCACAGCGCAGTTGATGTTGCCGCAGGCCTTCCGAGTGTCGGGAGGCCTGCGGTTCTGGTAGGTTTCTTTTCGTATGCCCTCTATAATCCCTCACAAGATTATCCCGTCTTTTACGGCACTTTTCGTCGCTTGCAGACTCCAATCCCCATCTTATCAGGGTGGCTGACGACGGAAGCCGCTCAATCTTGAGGAGTACATACCATGAATTTTCGCCCGCTGGGTTTATCGCTGGTGCTGGGTTTACCGCTGGTGCTGAGTGGATGCAGCACGCTTTCCAATTTCTCCTGGTCCAGCCTGTCACCGTTTAACTGGTTCGGCAGTTCGCTGGAGGTGAGCGATGCGGGTGTCGGTGGTATCAATGCCGGTACGCCACTGTCTGAAGGGGCGCTACAGAGCGCGCTGGATGGTGGTTATCAACTGCGTAGCGGAATGGGTACCTCCAACGGTCAACTGGTCGCGTTTTATCAGGCGCTGGATGGTAAAGACGTGAAGATGATCATCAGCGGCCAGCCGAAGGGCAGCGTGCGCAAAGTTGAGGTCATGGATCCCGCGATTGGCAGCGCAGGTGGCGTGAAAATCGGTGACGCTTTTAGCAATACCTATAGCAAAGCGTTCGAGTCCTGCCAGTTGGGACAAGGTGATGATGCGCGGAGCGTGGAATGTGCCGCACCGCAGAGTACGCATATCAGCTACGTCTATTCCGGCGAATGGAGCGGCCCGGAAGGCTTGATGCCGCCGGACGATATTCTGAAGACCTGGAAGGTGAGCAAAATCGTGTGGCATGCGCAGGCGCGTAACACATCTGCTTTATAAAAGGGTGTCTCGTAACGGACTAATTTGTCTTTACGCAAGGTAAAAGTCAGGCGGCTTCCGGTATGATACCTGAGCCGCCTGATATCTTTTTCGGTATCCGTATTCGGTATCACGACCGTAGTAAGCCATAACAACAAAAGAAAAAACTGACGCTTGAGGAAGCAGAAATGACACCAATTCAAAGCGGTATTTTATTGGAACACCGCCGTTTTGCCATTTTTATGGAAGCGATGATTCAGGGAGAGTTTGATGCTATCCGGCAGGGATGCAAAAAATTCTGTCAGACATTACAAGCGTTACAGCAGCAGTATCCCGACGCGGGATTAGGCGCGGTGCTGGCATTTGGCAACGATGTCTGGCGCGATCTGGACTGCAACCGCGGCGCAGAGGAACTCAAGCCCTTTACGCCGTTGGGCAACGGGCTCGCTCCTGCCACGCAGCGCGATCTGCTGATCCATATCCAATCGCTGCGCCATGATGTGAACTTCACGCTGGCTCAGGCGGCGCTGGCCGCGTTTGGTGGGGCGATTCGTATCGAGGAAGAGACGCACGGCTTCCGCTGGGTGGAAGATCGTGATTTAAGCGGCTTTGTCGACGGCACGGAAAACCCACAGGGCGATGCTCGTCATGCTGTGGCGATTATCCCTGAAGGCCAACCGGATGCGGGTGGCAGTTATGTGTTTACCCAACGTTGGGAACACAATCTGAAGCAGCTCCAGCGTTTTAGCGTGGAGCAGCAGGAACAGATGATCGGGCGTACGAAGCAGGATAATGAAGAGCTGTCTTCCGATGAGCGCCCTGTAACGTCGCATCTCAGCCGTGTGGATTTAAAGGAAGACGGTAAGGGGCTGAAGATTCTGCGTCAGAGCCTGCCTTATGGCACCGCGAGCGGTAAAAACGGGCTCTACTTTATTGCCTACTGCGCACGTCTGCATAACATTGAGCAGCAACTGCTGAGCATGTTCGGCGATCGTGACGGTAAACGTGATGAGATGCTGCGCTTTACGCGTGCCGTCAGCGGCAGCTACTTCTTCGCGCCTTCTCTGGATCAGCTGTTGTCGCTGTAAGATCCAACGCGTTTTCCTGATGCCTGCACCTGCGCAGGCATCCATTCTTTCCAATTCTCTCCGTTCTCAACGTTTCAGTTCCCATCAGGCTATTTGAACGCCTCTTTTTACGTTTCTCTTGCCTCGGGGTTATGCCCTTTAGCGCTTAAAAACTCCGAAATGTTATATATAAAGGTTATATGTTAACCGCCACTTCCCCCTACACTGACAAGCGCATTCGATTCAAAAAACGGCTATGCAAACGATAGATCCCCCATAACAAAGCCTACCGAATAGGCGCTAACTCTGGCAGGACATAAGATGAATCAAGTACAGGTGAAAGGCTGGCTGGTGAAAGGTTCTCTGGCGCTGTCATTGCTGCTGGGTGGGCAGAGTGTTGTCTCTGCTACCGAGCTGCTGAACAGCTCTTATGATGTGTCGCGTGAGCTATTTGTAGCGCTCAATCCCGGCTTTGAAAAACAGTGGCTGTCGCAGCATCCTAACGACCCGCTGACGATCAAACAATCGCATGCCGGTTCGTCTAAACAGGCGTTGGCTATTCTGCAAGGCCTGAAGGCCGATGTCGTGACCTATAATCAGGTGACCGACGTCCAGATCCTGCACGATCGCGGGCAACTGATCCCCGCCGATTGGCAAGCGCGTTTACCGAATAACAGCTCTCCGTTCTACTCCACCATGGCGTTTCTGGTTCGCAAAGGCAATCCTAAAGGGATCCACGACTGGAACGATTTGGTGCGCGATGACGTGAAGCTGATTTTCCCGAACCCGAAAACGTCCGGCAATGCTCGTTATACCTACCTTGCTGCCTGGGGCGCGACCAGCAAAGCCAACGGTGGCGATGAGACCAAAACCCGTGCGTGGATAACCCGTTTTCTGGCGAACGTCGCAGTATTTGATACCGGCGGTCGCGGGGCAACCACCACATTTGTGGAACGTCAGTTGGGTGATGTGCTGATCAGCTTTGAATCTGAGGTGAATAACATCCGTAATCAGTATGGTGCCGAGAACTACGAGGTGATCGTCCCGAAGGTCAACGTATTGGCGGAGTTCCCCGTGGCGTGGATCGACAAGAATGTCGAGAAGAACGGCACCGAGCAGGCGGCAAAAGCCTATCTGAATTATCTGTATAGCCCGGAAGCGCAGAAAATTATCACCGATTTTTACTATCGCGTGAATAACCCTGAATTAACGCAAACGCTGAAATCCCGCTTCCCGGAAACCACTTTATTCCGAGTGGAGGATCAGTTCGGAACGTGGCCACAGGTGATGAAAACCCACTTCGACACGGGTGGCGAACTGGATAAGCTGCTGGCGGCTGGTCGTCAGTAATGGCTTTGAGGTCGGATAACCTCTTCTCTGGTTCAGGTAAACGGGTGCTGCCGGGATTCGCCTTGAGTCTGGGCAGCAGCCTGCTGTTTGTCTGCCTGATTCTGCTGCTGCCGTTAAGTGCGCTGGTGATGCAGCTCTCCGAAATGAGTCTGGCGCAGTATTGGACGGTGATTTCCAATCCGCAGGTGGTAGCCGCTTACAAGGTGACGCTTCTGGCTGCGGGGCTGGCGACGGTATTTAATGCAGGATTTGGCCTGTTAATGGCGTGGATTCTGACGCGTTATCGCTTTCCCGGTCGCGCCTTGCTGGATGGGCTAATGGATTTACCCTTTGCGCTCCCCACGGCCGTAGCAGGGCTGACGCTGGCCGCGCTGTTTTCAACGACCGGCTGGTACGGCGCATGGCTGGCAGAATACGGTATCAAGGTATCGTACACCTGGCTGGGGATTACGGTCGCGATGGCGTTCACCAGCATTCCCTTTGTGGTGCGGACCGTTCAGCCGGTGCTGGAAGAGTTGGGTCCGGAATACGAAGAGGCGGCGCAGACGCTGGGGGCGAATCGCTGGCAGTGTTTTCGCTATGTCATTTTACCGGAATTAACCCCGGCGCTCTTAACGGGCACCGCGATGTCGTTTGCCCGCAGTCTGGGCGAATTTGGCGCGGTCATCTTTATTGCAGGGAATATTGCCTGGCAGACGGAGGTCGTTTCGCTGATGATTTTTATCCGCTTGCAGGAGTTTGATTTCCCTGCTGCCAGCGCGATTGCTTCCGTTGTGCTAGCGGCTTCCTTATTGATCCTGTTTGCCGTCAATGTGCTGCAAAGCCGTTTTGGTCAACGGACACGGAGCGTGTAATGGCTGAGATTCCTACTGTGACACCGCGGCGCCAGACTCATCCCGTTCGGCAGGAACGCAACTGGGGGAGGGCAGGGCTAATTGTGTTGGGCGTGATATTATCGCTCATCATGCTGGTCATCCCTTTGGTGTCAATTTTTGCCGCAGCGCTGGCGCACGGGCTGGGGGGCGTCTGGCGAAACCTGAGCGATCCTGACATGCTGCATGCGATTGGTCTCACGCTGCTGGTGGTCGCGATTGTCGTACCCGTAAATCTGGTCTTTGGTACGCTGCTGGCCTGGCTGGTCACGCGTTTTCAGTTCCCCGGTCGGCAACTGCTGCTCACGTTGATCGATATTCCCTTCGCCGTCTCGCCAGTGGTGGCGGGTCTGCTGTATCTGCTCTTTTACAGCACTAACGGCCCGGTTGGCGGCTGGTTGGATGAACAGGGGCTACAGCTGATGTTTGCCTGGCCTGGCATTGTGCTGGTGACTATATTCGTGACCTGCCCGTTTATGGTCAGGGAACTGGTTCCGGTGATGATGAGTCAGGGCAGTCAGGAAGAAGAGGCAGCCGTGCTGCTTGGAGCATCAGGCTGGCAGGTGTTCTATCGAGTGACGTTACCGAATATTCGTTGGGCGCTGCTGTATGGCATGGTTCTGACCAATGCTCGGGCGATTGGCGAGTTTGGCGCCGTATCCGTGGTGTCTGGCTCGATTCGTGGTGAAACCTATACGCTGCCATTGCAGGTCGAATTATTGCATCAGGATTATAACAGTGTCGGCGCGTTTACCGCGGCGGCGCTGCTAACTGTGATGGCGATACTGACGCTGTTTATCAAAAGCGCCTTGCAGTGGCGTGTGAAGCGGCAAATGAATAAACACTAACTTTTATCTTTTTCCTCACTCACGCCGTACGCGTGGTTTTTTTAGGACTCAACTTGTGACAACGCTTGAGCATTGTATTGGTAATACCCCGCTGGTGAAATTGCAGCGCCTGACGCAGGGGTTGAAGAGTGAAATCTGGCTGAAGCTGGAAGGGAATAATCCTGCCGGATCGGTAAAAGATCGGGCGGCACTCTCCATGATCCAGCAGGCGGAGAATCGCGGCGACATCGCCCCCGGTGACAGACTGATCGAGGCGACCAGCGGGAATACCGGCATTGCACTGGCGATGATTGCGGCGGTAAAAGGCTACCGGCTACGTCTGCTGATGCCGGACAATATGAGCTATGAACGTCAGACCGCGATGCGTGCGTATGGCGCAGAGCTGGTGCTGGTTAATCGCAAGTTGGGGATGGAAGGCGCGCGGGATAAGGCAAAACAGATGGTGTTGGCAGGAGAGGGGAAAACGCTCGATCAGTTCAATAACCCGGACAATTCGCTGGCGCACTTTCTCACGACTGGCCCGGAGATCTGGCAGCAGACGGCAGGTAAGCTGACCCACTTTATCTCCAGCATGGGAACGACCGGCACGATTTCCGGCGTCAGTCGTTATCTGAAGCAGCAGAATCAGGCAATCTGTACGGTAGGGCTACAGCCTGCGGAAGGCAGCCATATTCCCGGCATTCGTCGCTGGACCCCGGACTATGTGCCAGGCATCTTCCGCGCCGATCTGGTCGATCGTATTCTGGATATGACGCAGGTCGATGCTGAAAATACGTTACGGCAGTTGGCGCGTCAGGAAGGTATCTTCTGCGGCGTTAGTTCCGGCGGGGCGGTGGCGGGTGCGTTGCGGATTGCAGCGGAAAACCCCGGTAGCGTGATTGTGGCGATCGCCTGCGATCGCGGCGATCGGTATCTGTCCACCGGGGTCTTTGACTGATGACTATTCCCGCTCCAGCGCGTGAATCGGTTCCATCCGCGCTGCACGACGGGCGGGGAAGAAGCCGAAGATAATGCCGATCAGACTGGAACACAGGAATGCGGCAATAATCGAGGAACTGGAATAGATCATCGCGAAATTGCTGCTGAACTGTGCGAACAGTACGCCGATAGCCAGCGATAGTCCCACTCCGATGATGCCGCCGAACAGGCAGACCAGCACAGCTTCGATCAGAAACTGTTGCATGATATCGCTGGTGCGCGCGCCGACCGCCATACGGACGCCGATCTCTCGGGTTCGCTCGGTGACGGACACCAGCATGATATTCATTACGCCAATACCGCCGACCAGCAGCGAAATCAGCGCGATCATCGACACCAGCAGCGTGAGCGTGGTGGTGGTTTTCTCGATCATCTGACGAATGCTGTCCGTGTTCATGATAAAGAAATCTTTCGTACCGTGCCGCTGCGTTAGTAGGGTGGTGATGCTTTTCTCGGCGACGTTCATATCGATATTGTCTTTTACCCGCACCGTGATGCTTTTCAGGTAGGATTGCCCAACCATGCGCTTCATCACCGTGGTGTACGGCACCCAGACATTCAGATTTTCATCGCTGCCGAAGCCGCCCTGATTCTTGCTGACGACGCCGATAATTCGTACGGGCAGCGAGCCCAATAGAATAACTTGCCCAGTTGGATCCTCGCCGTGGGGAAAGAGCTTGTTAAGCGTATTTTTGTCAATCACTGCGTCCTGTGCCAGTTCATCGACGCTGCTGCGAGGGAAAAGCACACCGCGTTGCAGGGTGTAGCCACGTACGGTAAAGAACTGCTCGCCAACCCCGGAAACGCTGGCGGAAACGGCAATGTTGCCATAGCGCATCGTTACGCTGGTGGAAATAGAAGGCGTGACGCTATGCACGTAGGGCTGCTGCGTCAGCGGCTGAATATCGCTGGCTCGCAACGTTTGAATGGCGCTGGCATCCATGTCGCCGAAATCTTTGCCGGGGAAAATTTCCAACGTGCTGGTGCCCATCGAGTTGATATCGGCCAGCACTTGTTCCTGTGAGCCTTTTCCCAGTGCGACCACCGAGACGACGGAGGCGATGCCGATGATAATGCCGAGCATGGTCAAAAAGGTGCGCATCCGCTGGGCATTCATCGCCAACAGCGCCATTTTAAACGCGTCAATAAAGCGGTCTTTGAACTGATTAAGTGCGGACGTTGCCGGAGAGCTTGCGGCTTCAGGCAACGGTGCTGTGGCCTCTTCGGGACGCGTTTGTCGATCGGCAATCACTTCGCCATCGCGCAATTCGATGATGCGCTGAGCGTGTTCGGCAATCGTCATATCGTGGGTGACGATCACGACCGTATTGCCCTGTTTGTGCAGGTCGCGGAGTATGCTCAGGACTTCGTTGCCGCTGTGGGTGTCCAACGCACCGGTTGGTTCATCCGCCAGAATAATGCCACCGCCGTTCATCAGCGCACGGGCGATACTCACGCGCTGCTGCTGGCCGCCGGAAAGCTGGCTGGGACGATAGTGGAGGCGATGTTCCAGTCCCAGTCGGGTTAACAGCTCTGCTGCCCGCTGACGGCGTGCCAGCCGGCTTTTACCGGCATAAATGGCCGGTACTTCGACGTTCCCCAGCGCGCTGAGGTCGCCCAGCAGGTGATAACGCTGGAAAATAAAACCGAAATGCTCGCGACGCAGTTCCGCCAATTGGTCGTTGTCCAGCTCACCAACGGCACGCCCTGCCACCTGATAATCACCGGAGGACGGTTTATCCAGACAGCCGAGAATATTCATCAGCGTGGATTTTCCCGACCCGGACGCGCCGACAATTGCCACCATTTCTCCCTGATTGATCGTCAGGTTGATGTCCTTGAGGACGGTAACGTCCTGTTCGCCGTTGGAAAAGCGGCGGGTAATGCCAGTCAGCTTAAGTAAGGATGTGGACATGCATTACATCCCCATCGGTGGGCCGGGATGCGTGGACGCGACATCACCGGACGACGGGCTGACAACCACCTGCTCCCCAACGCTGAGCCCTGAACGAATCTGGGTGCGCACGTTATCATTGAGGCCGAGCGTGACCAGCCGCGATTCGATCTTCTTGTTCGCATTCATGACCTGCACGTACCACATGCCATTGCGCGAGGTTAATGCCGTCGCTGGGACGACAATGGCATTTTTCACCGAAGACAGCAGAATATACACCTGTGCCGTCATGGAAATGCGCAATACGCCGTCAGGGTTCTTCACATCAAACAGGCCGTTGTAATAGATCGCGGTGCTGGATGAGGAACTGGTGCTGCTGCTGGAACTGGATGACGTCGTGGTTGAATCCGTATTGATGGAATCCGGCGCGGGTTCAATCGAGCTCAGCGTGGCTTCGTAACGCTTATTCGGCTCGCCCAGAATACTGAACCACACGGGCATGCCGGTTTTCACTTTGACGACGTCGGCTTCTGAAATCTTCACCTTGATGGTCATGGTGTCCAGATTGGCGACTTTGGCAATGGTCGGCGTGGTCTGGATGGCGTTGACCGTTTGGCCCGCTTCAACCGGAATCGCCACCACGGTGCCATCCATTGGTGAACGAATCTGGGTATAACCGAGGTTAACCTTGGCGGTGTTGACGGTAATTTGTGCCTGAACGATCTGGGCGTCCAGCGCATCGATATTGGCTCGGGTGGCGTCGAGCGTGGCTTTCGCGCTATCGTAGTCGGCCTGCGCGCCAACGCCGCGTTTCATCAACATTTGCTGACGCTGCCAGCTCAATTCGTTGTTACGCAATTCCGCCAGTTTGGCGGTTCGCTGAGCCTGAATGTTTTTTAGCGCCGCTTCGCCATTTCTTAACGTGTCCTGCTGGGTGAGGTCATCAATCTCGGCGATCAATTGCCCTTTTGTGACCTTATCGCCGAGTTCGACGTGCAGCGCTTTGATTTGTCCCGAGGCTTGAGCACCGACGCTGACCTGTTTCTGCGCCTCAATTTTGCCGTCAGCGAGTACCGTCTGTTCGAGATCCGCAATCTCTGCGGCGGTGGTCATCGCGCTTGGCGCGGGTGCTGGCTTGTTGAAAAACAGATGAATAAGTACGGCAGCGGCGATAACACCAAACGCGATCGTCGTACGGCGTCGTGTAAAAAATCGTGATTGCATCAGGGGGAGTCGTCCTTAATGAATGCATCTGTATCCGTCATATTTCAAGTTGCATGTGCGTTGGCTGCGCTTAATCACCCGAATCACTTATCTGAGTAAGCTCATCGGTATTGCCTCGCTTGCCGCCTGCCTGAAACTCGAATTATTTAGGGTATCAACGGAAGTAAATAACGCAGGTGAGTAATTTACCCCGAGTCTGTAAAGGTAGCGGTAATCTTTGCTGAAAGAAATGGTAAGGATTAAGTAAATCTGGCTGCGAATATTAACGCCAGGCCTGAGAATACATTATCTATACCCGTCATACTTCAAACGGTATGTGCATTTTTTCCGCAACTCGAATGTTGTAGGGTATACCCGATTAATGAGGACAGGATATGAATATTTTACTGGTCGATGACGACGTAGAGCTGGGCGATATGCTCTGTGAGTATTTGAATGCGGAAGGGTTTTCGACCTCTCGGGTACTGACGGGCAAAGAAGGCGTTGATGGTGCGATGTCGGGAGATTACACCGCGATGATTCTGGATGTCATGCTGCCGGATATGAGCGGGATTGACGTGCTGCGTCAGATCAGAAAAACCCAACAGCTTCCCGTGATTATGCTGACAGCGAGAGGCGACAACATCGACAGGGTTATCGGTCTGGAAATGGGCGCGGATGACTATATGCCTAAACCGTGTTACCCACGTGAACTGGTAGCAAGGCTGCGGGCGGTGCTACGTCGCTATGACGATCAGCCCAGTACAAAACGAGATGAAAGCGTGGCGGCCAGTGGCGATCTGGTATTGAACCCCGCAACGCGCATCAGCGAATGGCGTGGGCAGCCGTTTGATTTGACGGCGTCTGAGTTTAATTTGCTTGAGCTACTGTTACGTTCCCCTGAGCGGGTGGTGTCAAAAGATGAACTGTCCGAAAAATGTCTGGGGCGTCGTCGTGAAGCCTATGACCGTAGCGTGGATGTGCACATCAGCAATATTCGTCAGAAACTCAGTGCATTGCCGGGCAGCACCATGACGATTGAAACCGTGCGCAGCGTGGGATACCGGATTCGCTGATGATGATTCGTGGAAGGCTTTTCTGGAAGATACTGCTCGGTTTCTGGCTGACGTTCCTCGTCATGTCTCAGTTGCTGTGGCTGGCTTTTTCGTTTTATGGCGAGCGGCATAAGCCGCTGGAAGAAATCGTGGTGTCCCGCATTGCGACGATGCAAACGGAGATGGTGGCGGCGGCGCTGCAACATGGCGGTCTGGGTGAGCTGAACGATGTGATGTCGCTGCTGCCGCAAGAAGAACAGAAATATATTTCCGTCACGGAATCGCCGTTGCCGCTGTCAGAGCAGGAACTGATTTCCGCACCACAGACGGCCAGGATGCCTGGTGATGATTTTGTGCCGGATAAGCGTAAGGCGCAGCGTGACTCGCACATTATCAAGCAGGTCAACGGGCCTGCCGGAAAGTGGTACCAAATTCGTTACGACGCCGAGCTGTTGCGTAGCGAATTCCGTCCTCCTCGTCCGGTCGAGTTTCTTAACGTACCCGTGCCGTTTGTGATCATTGCGGGGTTTGGCGGCCTGTTGTTCAGTTCGGTACTGGCATGGAGTCTGGCACGCCCACTCAGCCAGATCCGCGCGGGGTTTGATCAGGTTGCGCAGGGCGATCTGAATGTACGCCTGCTGCCGGTGATGCAGAGGCGTCATGATGAAATCAGCGATGTAGCGCGCGATTTCGATTCCATGGTCGAGCGGCTGGACAGTCTGGCCAGCGCGCGTGAACAGCTGCTGCATGATGTCTCCCATGAGCTGCGCTCACCACTGGCGCGTTTGCAACTTGCTATCGGGTTGATAAGGCAGAACCCGGACAATGTCGAGAACTCCTTACAGCGTATCGAACGTGAGGCGCTGCTGATGGATAAGATGATTGGTGAACTGCTGACGCTGTCGCGCACGGAGCATTCTGGTATTGAGGAAGCCTATTTCGATTTGCTGGGGCTGGTGACGGCCGTCGTCAACGATGCGCGCTATGAGGCGCAGGTTACCGGCGTTGAAATTCTGCTCGCGGCGGATGAAGACGAGGACTACACGATTAAAGGCAACGCGGAGCTGATGCGCAGGGCGGTTGATAATGTGATGCGCAACGCGCTACGTTTTTCCGCCCCCGAACAGCAGGTGTCCGTGTCGCTTATTGGCAACGAGCATGAGTGGACGATTCAGGTTGCCGATCAGGGGCCCGGCGTGGAGAAAAGTAAGCTTTCCAGCATCTTCGATCCTTTTATCCGTGTTGATTCGCCGCTGTCTGGAAAAGGCTATGGGCTGGGATTGGCGATTACCCGAAAAGTGGTGCTGGCGCACGGTGGGCATATTGAGGCGGACAACGGTGAACCGCGTGGATTAGTGATTCGCCTGTGTGTACCACGTTGGAAAGCCTGAAACGAAAACGGCACCATCCGGGTGCCGTTTCGTGCAAACGTAGTAGACCATCCGTAGAAGGGCGGTTTACTTTTTGATACGGATAACCGGCGTTTCGCCGACAACGACCGTACCACTCAGTTTGGTCAATTCCTTGATTTCGTCCATGTTGGAAATAACCACTGGTGTCAGAGTAGACTTCGCTTTTTCTTCCAGCAGAGCCAGGTCAAACTCGATAACGAGATCGCCTTTCTTCACGCGTTGGCCTTCTTCGGCGATACGCTTGAAGCCTTCGCCTTTCAATTCAACGGTATCAATACCAAAGTGCACAAACAGCTCAATGCCGCTGTCAGATTCGATGGAAAACGCATGGTTGGTTTCAAAAATCTTACCGATGGTGCCGTCTACCGGTGCGACAATCTTGTTACCAGTTGGCTTGATGGCAATACCGTCACCGACGATTTTCTCTGCGAATACGACATCAGGAACATCTTCAATATTGACGATTTCACCGGACAGCGGGGCAATGATTTCGATGCTGCCAGTGTCTTTTTTGTCGTCAGAAACCAGAGATTTCAATTTATCGAACAAACCCATGATTCTCTCCTAAGCATTAATATTGGGCCAGCGTATACCCTAATCTTTCAAGTCGTTGTGGCATTGGCGTTTTTCGCTACCCCGACCGCGAGGCTATCGTCTGTCGGGGATGCTGATTGCCACCTTGAAACCTATTAGGTAAAGCAGAATCAGCAGAGCGTTTTTTCTTTAATAAAGCGGCTCACCAGATTGCTTAACTCTTGTGCTGTCGGTTGAGCTAATGCCTGCTCCGCCAGCGCCTTCGCATCTTCGTAATTCGCATTACGAATGATTTTCTTGATGCTTGGGATAGAGATCGCACTCATACTGAATTCGTCCAGACCCATTCCCAATAACAGTAGTGTAGCACGTTCGTCACCGGCGAGCTCACCACACATCCCCGTCCACTTGCCTTCGGCATGAGACGCGTCGATAACCTGTTTGATCAGGGTAAGGACGGCGGGGGACATCGGGTTATAGAGATGAGAAATCAGCTCATTACCGCGATCAACTGCCAGAGTATACTGGGTTAAGTCATTTGTCCCAATACTAAAGAAGTCGACTTCTTTGGCTAAATGTGGCGCGATTGCGGCCGCGGCAGGGGTTTCCACCATTACGCCGACTTCAATGCTTTCGTCGAAGGCTTTACCTTCTTCTCTCAGCTGCGCTTTCAGCATCTCCAGTTCGGCTTTCAGCTCACGCACTTCTTCCACAGAGATAATCATCGGGAACATGATACGCAGCTTGCCAAAGCTGGATGCGCGCAGAATGGCGCGCAACTGGGCGTGCAGAATTTCTTTACGGTCCAGACAAATACGGATAGCACGCCAGCCAAGGAACGGGTTCTCTTCCTTCGGCAGGTTCATGTAAGGCAGGTCTTTGTCACCGCCGATATCCATGGTACGGACGATAACTGCCTGAGCACCAACGGCTTCGGCAACCGCCTTATACGCCTGGAACTGCTCTTCTTCGGTAGGCAGAGAATCACGATCCATGAACAGGAATTCGGTACGATACAGGCCGACGCCTTCTGCGCCGTTACGCTCAGCACCGGCAACATCACGCACGGTACCGATGTTGGCACAGACTTCAACCTGATGACCATCCAGCGTGATGGCTGGCAGATCTTTCAGCTTGGCCAGCTCATATTTTTCAGCGTTGTACTGCTGCTGAATGGCTTTTAATTCTTCAATTTTTTCTGCGGTCGGATTCTGATAGATCTGGTTGTTTACCGCGTCCAGAATCAGGTAATCGCCGTTTTTGACCTGTTGCGTCACGTTGGTCGTGCCGACGATAGCAGGCAGCTCCAGCGAACGGGCCATAATGGAGGTGTGGGACGTACGGCCACCGAGATCGGTAATGAAGCCCAGCACTTTATCCAGATTCAGCTGCGCGGTTTCTGACGGCGTCAGATCCGTTGCAACCAGAATGACTTCATCCTGAATATCGCCCAGATCAACGATGGTCATATTGAGAATGTTGCGTAGCAAACGCTTCCCGATATCACGCATGTCTGCGGCGCGTTCTTTCAGATATTCATCATCCAGCTCTTCCAGCGCTTTGGCCTGGTTTTCGATAACAGAAAACGCAGCGGCATCGGCGGAAGCATGTTCATCTTTAATCAGGGCTATGATTTCCTGCTCGAACTCTTCATCTTCCAGCAACATGATGTGGCCTTCGAAGATGGCTTCTTTCTCTGCGCCCAGCGTCTCGCCCGCTTTCTTCTTGATAGCTTCCAACTGTGCGGATGCTTTGGAACGGCCAGTCAGAAAACGTTCAATTTCCTGCTCTACCTGATCCGCAGAGATTTTTTTCCGGTTGATGAGAATTTCATCTTCTTTCAGTAACAGTGCCTTACCAAAAGCAATACCCGGTGATACTAATATGCCTGAAATCATAACCCTACCTTACTCGATTCTGGTGTTCACTAAAAAACTCGTCGATTACTCGAGCTCAGCCATCAGTTTGACCAGATGTTCAACCGCTTTCTGTTCGTCTTCGCCTTCCGCAGCGATAGTAACCACAGTTCCTTGGGTTAAGCCGAGTGTTTGTAATTTGAACAGGCTCTTAGCGCTGGCGCTCTTGCCGTTGGACGTCACGGTGATTTCTGAAGTGAAGCCTTTGGCTTCTTTAACGAACTGAGCAGCGGGACGAGTGTGCAGGCCATTCGGTGCGGTGATAGTCACTTCTTGCTGGAACATGCTTTTTTCCCCAACTTATGGATTAGATTAATGTTGTGGAACTAAAGTTTAGCTGATTCACTGAACTTTAGCCTGTTTGGTTAGCTCCTGACTTATGTTACAGGGGCGAACCACGATGCGACAAGAAAACCGTCAAACGTATTTCCTGGATAAAATACCATCAAACACCATAGCTTCCGCTACCCATTATCTTAACCCCGGTCGCAAAACGGCGATGTGGCTATCGTGCGCAAGACAAAA
This sequence comes from Pectobacterium aroidearum, assembly GCF_041228105.1. NCBI lineage: Bacteria > Pseudomonadati > Pseudomonadota > Gammaproteobacteria > Enterobacterales > Pectobacteriaceae > Pectobacterium > Pectobacterium aroidearum. The sequence goes on along the minus strand of NZ_CP166097.1, from coordinate 4,124,467 downwards.
AACGTTCTGCACAAGACAAAAGACAATGTGGTCGGGCGTGGCGTTTGTCTGACATTAATTTCACGCATCAAAATAATTGTTCGGTTAAATACTAAACCTGATGTAGAAAAGCAATCTGTATGTGGTGGAAAGTTTGAAGTGTGCCACAAAAAAGCACCTAAATAGGTGCTTTTTTAACACATTGGTCACTTATTGTTCGAGAGTGACCGAAGGATTATTGCTGCAGTTCCTGCTCGGTGAACAGGTCGGCAAAGAGTGCCGTGCTGAGGTAACGTTCGCCGGAAGAAGGCAGAATAACGACGATGGTTTTGCCTTCAAACTCTTTCTCTTTGAGCAAATTCAGCGCTGCGGCAACGGCGGCACCGGAAGAAATCCCAGCCAGAATGCCTTCTTCTTCCATCAAACGACGTGCGGTGCTGATCGCTTCTTCGTTCGTCACCTTCTCTACGCGGTCAATCAGTTTCAGATCCAGGTTACCCGGGATGAAACCTGCGCCGATACCCTGAATCTTATGCGGGCCTGGTTTCAGCTCTTCGCCTGCCAGTGCCTGAGAGATCACCGGTGAATCGGTAGGTTCAACCGCTACGCTGATGATAGCTTTGCCTTTGGTGTTCTTGATGTAGCGGCTGACACCGGTCAGCGTACCGCCAGTACCGACGCCAGAGATAAAGACATCAACCTGACCGTCGGTATCTTCCCAAATTTCAGGGCCGGTGGTTTTCTCATGAATTTCCGGGTTAGCGGGGTTGCTGAACTGTTGTAGCAGCAGATAACGGTTCGGATCGCTGGCAACGATCTCTTCTGCTTTGGCAATGGCGCCTTTCATACCTTTGGCACCTTCGGTCAGCACCAGATTGGCGCCCAGCGCTTTCAGCAGTTTACGGCGCTCGATGCTCATAGTTTCCGGCATGGTAAGCGTGAGTTTGTAACCACGAGCCGCTGCGACGTAGGCCAGAGCAATCCCTGTGTTTCCGCTGGTCGGTTCAACCAGCTCAACGCCTGGTTTCAGAACGCCGCGTTTTTCTGCATCCCAAATCAGGTTAGAGCCGATACGGCATTTTACGCTGAAGCTGGGGTTGCGGGATTCCACTTTAGCCAGAATGCGTCCGTTGCCGATACGGTTCAGGCGAACCAGCGGCGTATGGCCGATTGTGAAAGAATTGTCTTCGTAGATCTTGCTCATAGCCTGTCCTTATAACTGTATGAAATTTTTGCGAACGTAGAGAGAATACCCGTTCACACCTTTCAGTGAAGTAAAGAATTGCTATATCGTTATGTTCTTAAGAAATATCTTTTCATTACAATAGAAAGCACTGGCCTTGAGAAGCCAGTGCACACGGTCTTTTTATGGCGCTTTTTTCGGCAGCGTCGCGGACAGATCCCGATAGCGATCCACCCACAACTGCGTTGCCCCACATACCGCGACGGGCATGATGACCAGATTCAAAAAAGGCACCAGCGTAAACAGGCTGACCAAGGCGCCAAACTGCATATTGGCGACCTTATGACGACGCAATGCCTGTCGCATAGTGGAAAAGCCTACTTTGTGATTATCAAAGGGATAATCACAGTACTGAATCGCCAGCATCCATGCGCTGAACAAGAACCACAGCACTGGCGCGACCGTTTGCCCGATGCCGGGGATGAAATAGAGAAGCAATAGCACAATCGCGCGGGGCAGGTAATACGCCAGCTTTTGGACCTCACGCTTCATGATTCGCGGGACATCTTTGGCGATGCCGAGTATGCCGGTGTCCGGCAGCGTTTGGCCGGTTAGTTTTGCTTCCAACTGCTCCGCCAGCAAGCCGTTAAACGGTGCGGCAATAAAGTTGGCGATCGTACTGAATAGGTAGCTGAATACCAGCAGGATGGAGAGGACGGCAAGTGGCCAGATGAGGTAACTGAGCCATTGCAACCAGCTTGGAATGTGGCTCATGAGCTGGGGAATCCAGTCATTTAACCGGGTGAAAAGCCACCAGAAGGCCCCCCCCATCAGCACAATGTTCATGAGTAGGGGAAGAATGACGAAACGCCGGATGCCCGGTAGTGAGATCAAACGCCATCCGGCAAGAAAATAGTGTATTCCGCTGCGAACCTGGCCTGCGGTGTTGCCGTAAGACGGTTTTTCGAAAGACATAGTGACAATATACTCAGTCATTTGTTTGTTGAGGCATCATATCGGGATGATCTTATGCTGACTAGCCCGCATTTGGATGAAAAAACAGCAAAAAAGTGCGTTGTATCTATCTTTCTTGTCATAAAGTACCGCGCAGGCTTGCACTTGTGTACTCAGGCAAATAGAGTTAGTAGTATAAGTATTTGCCGTGGTGGCAATGTATTGTTGGAACAATTGGGATAGCAATGATGCAGGACTTGCGTCTGATATTAATCGTTGTTGGCGCGATCGCTATAATAGCGCTGTTACTGCACGGCTTGTGGACTAGCCGTAAAGAGCGCTCGTCCCTTTTTCGTGACCGCCCGGTTAAACGTGCAAAGAAAGCGCGTGATGAAACGCCGCTTGATGAGCTGGATGAAGGCGTTGGCGAAGTTCGCGTGAAGGGTGCGCGTTCGCAGCAGAATGAGCCGTCATTTAGCAGTTCGTCATTTGATAACGCGTCATTTGATAATCAGTCATTTGATAACAACAGTGCACGCGAAGAGCTGCGCCCGGAGGCGACATCGCCGTTCGAGCATTTGTCTCCCGCCTCTTCTTACGATCCTTTACTGGATGAAGCCACGCCGGTGGATTCTCCACGTTCGCAAGTGCGTGGCGATAGCAACCCGCAGGTTGTTAATCCCAGAGAAACACCTATTCAGCCGAGCATCGACACACCGCGTGAGTCGTTTGCGTACGATGCGCCGCCATCCGCTCCACAGCAGCCTGCTGCGCATTCGTTGCATGAGAAAGTTCAGCCTGCGCCTGTGCAGCCTCAGCAACCCGCTGAGCCTGTTGAACCCGTAGCGGCAAAAGAAGCGGTTCTGGTGCTGCACGTCGTGGCGCATCAGGGCGGTGTTATTGGCGGCGAACTGCTGTTGCAGAGTCTGCTTCAGGCTGGTTTCCAGTTTGGTGAAATGAATATTTTCCATCGCCATGTGAACCCTGCAGGCGCAGGGCCGGTGTTGTTTAGCCTGGCGAATATGGTTAAGCCCGGTTCGTTTAATGTGGACGCGATGTCCGAATTCTCGACGCCTGGTGTATCTATTTTCATGATGGTGCCGTCTTATGGCGACGCCAGCCAAAACTTTAAACTGATGTTACAGTCTGCGCAGCGCATTGCTGACGATGTTGGCGGCGTGGTGCAGGATGATGAACGTCGTATGATGACGCCGCAGAAGGTCGAATCCTACAAAGCCCGCATTCGCGATGTGCTGAAAGCCAACGCCTGATAGCATACGTGAAAGCATCAATAGTGCATGTGAAAACATAACGTGTGTGAATGCAGTGGGTGAGAAAGAAGCCTCCGTTAAGGGAGGCTTTTTTTATTCTTCGATCAGGGTGTGGTGTAGAAAGGCAAGAAAAGGGTGAAATGCTGTGAGTGAAGCAAAAGGATTAAAACAAGAGCTTGGCCTGATTCAGGGCGTGGGGCTGCTTTCTACCTCTCTGCTAGGAACCGGCGTGTTTGCGGTTCCTGCGCTGGTCGCACAGCTGGCGCAGCAGGATAGCCTGTGGGCGTGGCCGATCTTGATCCTGTTTGTTTTTCCTATCGCGATTGGCTTTGCCGCCCTGGGGCAACATTTTCCTAATGCGGGCGGCGCTGCACACTTTGTTAATTTGGCCTTTGGGCCGCGTATGGCGCGAGTAACTGGCTGGCTATTTCTTTCCGTTATTCCGCTGGGGCTACCCGCTGCTTTGCAGATTGCTGCCGGGTTCTGGCAGGCAGCATTTGGCTGGAGCGATCTGGGGCTGCTCTGCGTACAGTTGCTGACGCTGGGCGGTATCTGGCTGCTTGGCCTGCGCAGTGCAGGATCCAGCGCCAACATTCAGATTATTATCGCGATGTTGGTGGTGGGGTTGGTTGTTGCTATCTGGTGGCAGGGCGATATTACGCCTGCACATATCCTCTGGCCGTCGGTACAGGAACTGTCATGGTCTAACACCTTTGGTGCGCTGGCGGTGATGTTCTGGTGCTTCGTCGGCCTTGAAGCGTTTGCCCATATGGCGACGGAATTTCGGGTACCGGAGCGGGATTTCCCACGGGCTTTACTCATCGGTATGCTGGTTGCTGGCGCGGTTTACTGGGGATGCACGGTGGCCGTACTGCATTTTAAGGCTTATGGAGAAGGGATTGCCGCAACGGCTTCACTACCGGGTATTGTCGTGCAGTTGTTTGGTGAACATGCACTGTGGGTTGCCTGCTTTGTCGGGTATCTGGCCTGCTTTGCCAGCGTGAATATCTACACCCAGGGATTCGCCCGTCTCGTCTGGTCGCAGGCACCGAAAGGCAGTGCGCTGGCGAAGCTGTCCGCGGGGCAGGCACCGGTAAATGCGCTGTCGGTTGTGGTGACCTGCTGTCTGGTGTGCTGTTTGTTGATTTACCGGATCAGGCTACCGCTGGATATGCTGATCGTGTACGCGAACGGCATCTTTGTGCTGATCTATCTGCTGTGTATGCTGGCTGGGTGGCGCTTGCTGAAAGGGCGCGCCAGAGTCATGGCGGCAATCGGAGGCATGCTCTGCTGCGCGCTGTTGCTGGTGATCGGTTGGAAATCGCTGTATGCGTTAATCATGCTAGCCGTACTATGGCTGTTCCTGCCGCGCAAGCAAGTTGAACTGGTTTCCCACTGAGTTCGTTTCTTCTGAATGTTGCGGTGCTGGGAATCGAGCAACGCCCTGATTAGGGCGCTGCATCGCGATGATGACGGGGTATGTGAGGATTAGTCGTTTTCCGGCGCTGCGGCGGGCTTTTCTTCCGCAGACAATTTCGCTTCCAGCTCCGTCAGGCGCTGTTCCAGACGGGCAATCTTCTCGCGCGTGCGGAGCAGAACCTGCGTCTGAATATCAAACTCTTCACGGTTCACCAAATCCAATCGGGTCAGCTGTGCTTGCAAGACCTGACGAATTTTTTTCTCCACATCATCACCCAATTCCCGGATGCCTTTTGGCATAGATTCATGCACTTGACGGGCGATTTGCTCAATCTTCTTTGGGTCAATCATGTCGCTTTCCTGATTAGGTTATGTAAGGTCACTACTATAGCAAGTGTAATGCGAGTTGTGGGATGGATAAACTAAATCCGCTCCCTGCTTTGCAGATATTCAGCATAATTTTACTGTAATTCAGCATACGTTTTGCCCTATTTCCTGCGGCGGATCAATTGCCCTGTCGAGGTATTAGCGTTATAGTAAACCCGCTTATTCTCAGGGCGGGGTGTAATTCCCCACCGGCGGTAAACCAGTATACATACTGGAAGCCCGCGAGCGCTCGTGCTGCGTTTCCCGATTTTATTATCGATTTCGCAACGTGGGGTCAGCAGATCCGGTGCAATTCCGGGGCCGACGGTTATAGTCCGGATGGGAGAGAGTAACGGTATCTGTCGGGCTGTATGCCCGCTCGCGTTATTTTTGTTAGCCATTGCTATGCAACCAGTAGTAGTGGTTACTCCTCAAGCTCGCCCTGATTCTGGTAATTCATAATAACATTGAGGTTTTTACCATGAATCAGACATTACTTTCTGAATTTGGCAATCCTACTGAACGCGTAGAACGCGCACTTGATGCATTGCGTCATGGCCGCGGCGTGCTGGTGTTGGATGATGAAGATCGTGAAAACGAAGGTGACATGATCTTCTCCGCTGAAAATATGACCGTTGAACAGATGGCGCTGACGATTCGTCACGGTAGTGGCATCGTGTGCCTGTGCCTGACGGAAGAGCGTCGCCAGCAGTTGGAATTGCCGATGATGGTGGAGAAGAACTCCAGTCATTACCAAACGGCGTTCACCGTAACCATCGAAGCCGCCGAGGGCGTGACGACGGGGGTTTCTGCCGCTGATCGTCTGACGACTATTCGTGCCGCAATTGCGGATAACGCCAAGCCGAGCGATCTGAATCGTCCTGGCCACGTATTCCCGCTGCGCGCCCAGCCGGGTGGTGTGTTAACGCGCGGTGGTCACACCGAAGCAACGGTTGACCTGATGACGCTGGCGGGCCTGAAGCCATCTGGCGTTCTGTGTGAACTGACGAACGATGATGGCTCAATGGCGCACGCGCCGGAAGTGATCGCGTTTGCCAAACAGCACGACATGCCGGTACTGACGATTGAAGATCTGGTGGCTTACCGCGTAGCGGCAGAGCGCAAAGCCAGCTGATTCACGCAGATACCACGCAGACAAAAGGGCCGATTTATCGGCCCTTTGTTATTTTATGACTTAAGTTTTTAACGACTTAGGTTTTTAACGAATAGCGTTTTTAGCGACTTACGGCTTTTTTGCCAGAAGCGTGGCGAAGCGCAGTTTGATGCGGTTGCCGTGCGCATCCGTCTTGTGCAGTTCACCCATATCCTCGTTGTATTTGAGGATCTCCCAGTCGGCGTAATAGTTCTTTAGCTCGCTTTCTTTAAAGGTAAAGGAGAAGGGCATCGGGCACGGGCAATCTTCCGTCGACATCGCGGCGATAATCAGGTTATAGCCACCGTTAACCGTGCTGTCCTGCATATTGCTGATGATGTGCGGAATCCGGTCACGTTCCAGAAACATCAGCACGACGGTCGACAGAATGAAGTCATACTGCTCTTTGATTTCCGCCAGATTGATGTTGTAAACACCCGCCCGAATGTGTTCCAGCGCTTCGCTCTTGATGATGTTATTCAGCGAATCAATGCTCTGTTCGTGTTTATCGCAGGCGGTTACATCAAATCCGCGCAGGTTCAGATACAGCGAGTTACGCCCGCCGCCGCAGCCTAAATCCAGCGTTTTGCCCGGTTTGATGTGCTGCACCGCGTTGATCACTTCGGAATGGGTACGCGTCAGACCGTATTTTTTATGGTAGAAATCTTCCGCTGAGCAGAAAAAGCTGAGCTGACATTCCAGATCGTCAGAGAAAGAAACGATGCGGTGCCACGCCTGTGGCTCAACAAACGGCGGCTGGTTCTGTTCGGAGAAGTGAAACGTCTCCAGCGTCTCGCCGTCTTCGGTAAGCATGGAAAAGGTCATTTCCCCTTTCAGCACGGTCAATTTTGCCCAAGTGCCTTCCTGCGTGTTGTGCTTTTCCTGGAACGCGGCAGGCAGCGTCTGGCTGTTCCACTGCGGCATCTTCTTATAACAAATGAGATCTTGCATTTTTACCTCGGTCTGTAAATTCCAAAAGCTATAGCCGTATTCTATTAATCCGCACGCAGGCTGACCAGAAATATGTATTTTAAATGCATTATTTATTTTGCCGTGTCAGGCCGTGGTTGAAGTTACAGTGGAAAGCTGTCGCAGCAGCGGAAATGTCTCTTTCATCCGCTCTCCGCCGACCACAAAGGCGCGCAGCACCTGCTGACTATCCAGCGCTTTCGCTACCATACCTTGTTCGTTCCATTCCTGCTGCCAGTGCAGGTCGCCACTTGTGGTATCCCCCGCCATCTGCAAGGGAAACAGCGGCGTCTTGATTTTAACCAGCATCGGCGGCAGCGCCAGTGCTTCACTGGCACCTAACAGATTCTTCGCCAGCGTCATTGCGCTGAGCTGAATGGGCTGCAGGAAAGGCTGGAGCTTACCGCCAATCTCTGCGCAGTCGCCCAGCGCATAAATCTGTGGATCGCTGGTTTGTAACTGTGTATTGGTTTGAATGCCTTTCTGCACCGCCAAACCTGCCGCTTTCGCTAGCTGCGTGTTGGGCTGTAAACCGATAGCAGAGAGCACATCGTCCACGTCGATAGTTCGGCCATCGGTAAATGTCGCCCGCACGCCAGTTTCGGTTTTCTCTAGCTGCTGCAGGGTGGTATTCAGATGCAGTGAAACCCCTTGCTGCGTCAACGTGAATTGCAGACGTGCGCTGACTTCGGGCGGCATCAACGCGGGCAGAATGCTGCTGGCACAATCAACCAGCGTAACCTGTTTTCCCGCGCGCCCCAGATCCATCGCCAGTTCGGTGCCAATCAACCCGGCACCGAGTACCAATATACGTTCGGCCTGCCAGAGCCGGCTTTCGTGAGTACGGTATTCCTGCTGGCTATTGAGCGTCAGCATATGTTCGCATCCCGGAATTGGCGGCACTATCGCGCTGGCACCGGTGGCGAACACCAGTTTGTGGTAATCGTAACGCTCCGTGCCGCAGATGACCTGTTTCGCATGGCGGTCGATGGCGGTGACGCGCGTATTCGCCAGCAGCGTAATACGGTTTTCTTCGGCAAATGCGGTCGCCTGCATCTTGGTCAGATCGTCGGCGTGCTGTTGCAGGCTCATCACATGGCTCAAATCCGGCTTGTTGTACTCATCGCCGCTGTCAGCGGTGATCAGGCGGATAGGGCAGTGCGCATCCAGCTTGCGGAGCTGTCGAATAAGCTGGCGGGCGGCAAAGCCCGCGCCAATAATCACGATATCTTTCATCATCCTCTCCTTAGCGAATCGGATTGAAAACGTCTTTACCCAGCCCGCATTCCGGGCAGAGGAAGCTGTCTGGTACGTCCGACCACATAGTGCCGGGTGTCACATCCTGCATCGGTTCACCAAGTGCCGGATCGTAGATCCACTGGCAGACGCTGCACTGCATACAGCCACTTTCTGACTGTGCCGCTGGCTGTGCTGCGGACTGTGGCACCACAACTTCACTGCAACCACAGGCGCTCTCGGCGGGGGCGCTGGCGCTTTGCGGCGCCACCGTGGTCTGTTTTACTGGCGAGATGACGCGACGGGCAGGCGTATCATCCAGTGGATGCAGCGCCCACTGACGAGCGATTTCACGGCCGTGCTCGCGGCAAATTTCCAGCGCGGAACCATCAGGACGCCACTTGGTTTTCAGCGCTAGCGTAGTTTCAAAACCGGCGTCCATCAGACGGGTTTGAATGCGATCGACCGCGCCGCCGTTCCAGCCGTAGCTGCCGAACGCTGAGGCTTTTTTGTTTTGGAAACGCAGGCCTGTGATCTCTTCCAGCATGGCGGCGACCTTCGGCATCATCACGTTATTCATGGTGGATGAACCGACGAGCACGCCTTTCGAACGGAAGACCTGCGTCAGGATTTCATTCTTGTCGTGGCGGGCGACGTTATAGATTTTCACCGCGACGCCGGGGTCGACATCGTTGATGCCCTGTGCGATGGCGTCGGCCATCATGCGGGTGTTGTTGGACATGGTGTCGTAAAACAGCGTGATGCGATCTTCCTGATAGCTGTCCGCCCATTTCAGATACAGGTGGATGATCTGGGCAGGATCGTCACGCCATACCACGCCGTGTGAGGTCGCAACCATCGACAGCGGCAGGTTGAAGCCCAGCACTTCATGGATCTTGGCGGTCACTAAGCGGCTGAATGGCGTCAGAATGTTGGCGAAATAGCGCTGGCACTGCTCGAACAGTTCAGTTTGATCCACTTCGTCATTGAACAGGTGTTCATCGCAGTAGTGCTGGCCGAACGCATCGTTACTGAACAACACGGCATCTTCTGTCATGTAGGTCATCATACTGTCCGGCCAGTGCAGCATCGGCGTTTCGATAAAGATCAGCTGCTTGCCGTTGCCGATATCCAGCGTGTCGCCGGTTTTGACCGTGTGGAAATGCCATTCAGGGTGGTGGTGGTGACCGGTGATGGAATCGATCGCGTTGTGAGTACAGTAAATCGGCGTATTGGGAATCCGTGCCATCAGCTCGCTCAGCGCGCCGGCGTGATCCTCTTCGGCGTGGTTGATCACGATGTAGTCAATCGTGTTCAGATCCACTTCCGCCATCAGATTCTGGACGAAATCACGGCTGAACTTATGATCGACGGTATCGATCAGTACGGTTTTCTCTTCGCGAATCAAATAACTGTTATAGCTGCTGCCTTGTAGCGTCTTGTACTCCGTGCCGTGAAAATCACGCACTTCCCAGTCGCGTTGTCCAACCCAGTGGATATTGTTCTTAACGTGAATTGCCATGTTCTGAAACCTCAATAGTCATAGTCGGGAAATATGCTGTAGAGATTGCAGGAAGCGTGCCATTTTTTATTTTATTGATTTATAACGATTTAATAAATAGTGATTGTCAAAATGACATGGGTTAACTATTGTCTTAATGACACAGATTTGTCATTAGGACACACCATGACGCTCTCCATCAATGCCCTTGCCCGCATCGCTATCGAGCTGCAAATGGGGCTATCGAATCAGGATCGTTTTCAGCGCTTGATTAATAGCCTGCGCCAACTGCTACGTTGTGATGCCTCGGCGCTGTTACGTTACGAAAATCAGCTGTTTCGCCCGCTGGCGATCGACGGTCTGGCACCGGACGTGTTGGGGCGACGCTTTCGTCTGTCCGATCATCCCCGTCTGGAGGCCATTGCCCGTGCTGGCGATGTGGTTCGCTTTCCGGCGGACAGCCAGCTTCCCGATCCGTATGACGGCCTGATCCCCAGTCAGGAGGATCTTAAGGTGCACGCCTGCGTCGGCCTGCCGCTGTTTGCTAATCAGAATCTGATCGGGGCGCTGACCGTGGACGGTATGGATCCCTGCCAGTTCGACCATTTTAGTGATGAAGAACTGCGGCTGGTGGGGGCGATGGCGGCGGCGGCGCTGAGTAACGCGCTGCTGATGGAACGCCTTGAGCGGCAGTTGCCTGCACCAGTGCGTGCCGAAAGTCCTGCGGCGGAAAGCGTGGAGGAAATGGTGGGGTTGTCGGAGCCGATGTTGCGGCTAAAGAAAGAGGTCGATATCGTCGCGGGTTCCGATCTGAACGTGCTGATTATGGGAGAAACTGGCGTTGGTAAAGAGCTGGTGGCGCGCGCGATTCATCGCGGTTCCAGCCGGGCAATTCATCCTCTGGTGTACCTGAACTGCGCCGCGCTGCCGGAATCGGTCGCAGAGAGTGAACTGTTTGGTCATGTGAAGGGCGCATTTACTGGTGCAATCCATCACCGCACTGGCAAGTTTGAAATGGCGGATAACGGCACGCTATTTCTGGATGAGATTGGCGAACTGTCTCTGACGCTACAGGCTAAGTTGCTGCGCGTATTGCAGTATGGCGATCTCCAGCGCGTGGGTGATGACAGCAGCCTGAAAGTGAACGTGCGCGTGCTGGCGGCGACCAACCGCGATCTGCGGCAGGCAGTGCTGGATGGTGCTTTCCGTGCCGATTTATTCCACCGTCTGAGCGTGTTTCCGCTATCTGTACCGCCGCTACGTGAGCGCAGTCAGGATGTGGCGCTGTTGGCCGGGTTCTTCTGTGAACGCAGCCGCGTGCAACTGGGGCTGGCGCGGCTGGCGTTGACGGCAGACGCGGGCGCGCTGTTGGAACAGTACGACTGGCCGGGAAACGTGCGCGAGCTGGAACATGCCATTTACCGTGCTACCGTGCTGGCAAGAGCGGGACAGGAATCGGGTGAGGTGCTGTTAGGCCCTGAGCATTTCAATCTTGAACTTTCCGCCCAGCCCGTTCATGCCCCCGCAGGGGCACCGAGTGCTACCGACAGCGCACCGAATTACTTCATCAGCGGCGGCTTGCGAGAGGCAACGGACGACTATCAGCGTCGGATCATCCAACACACGCTGGCGCGCCATGAGGGCAACTGGTCATCCTGCGCGAGAGAACTGGAAATAGACAGCGGCAACCTACACCGTCTGGCGAAGCGGCTAAAAATTAAAAAAGATGTTTTTTAATTCGACTGCTATCACTTTTAGATAAAAAAGATCGCTGATTTTTAGCGGCGTAAAAGGGGCTGAACCGAAAGAGGCTTTCCGGATGAGCCGCATGGATGCGGCGAAAACCAGTGCCGCGTCGGGAACGCGTCACTGGTGGTCCGGTAAGAAGCCTCTGGCGGTGAAGGCATCGCGTAGCGACCCCGTTCCGCCAAAAAGCCTGAGGTCAAGGAGCAGCGGCGATTGGCTGCTCCTTGTCGGGTGCGTGCAGAGAATCTGCATGAAAATACCGATTGTTATCGCACACGAAATATCTCCTAACTTCTATATCGCGTATTTAACTTAACCGCATTTCACGCACTTGGCGCTCTGAATCACCTGGAAGAAATCGTTGCCTTTATCATCGACCAGAATAAAGGCTGGGAAATCTTCAACTTCGATTTTCCAGATAGCTTCCATTCCCAGTTCCGGGTATTCCACACAGGTCAGGCTCTTAATGCTGTTCTGTGCCAGAATCGCTGCCGGGCCGCCGATGCTGCCGAGGTAGAAACCGCCGTGTTTATGGCACGCATCGGTCACCTGCTGGCTGCGGTTGCCTTTTGCCAGCATGATCATGCTGCCGCCGTTGGCCTGCAGTAAATCGACATAGGAATCCATACGGCCAGCGGTGGTAGGACCTAACGAGCCGGACGGGTAGCCCTCTGGTGTTTTCGCCGGACCCGCGTAGTAAATCGGATGATCTTTGATGTACTGCGGCAGGCCTTCGCCGTTATCCAGACGCTCCTTCAGCTTGGCGTGAGCAATGTCACGGCCCACGATGATGGTGCCGGTCAGAGAAAGACGGGTGGATACCGGATACTGCGACAGCGTCTTCAGGATCTCGGCCATCGGACGGTTCAGGTCTATTTTAACCGCATCGCCTTCGCCCGTTTCACGTAGGTGCTCAGGGATATATTTACCCGGATTCTGCTCTAACTGCTCCAGCCAGATCCCCTTACGGTTGATCTTGCCTTTGATGTTACGGTCAGCAGAACAGGACACGCCCATCCCGACAGGGCAAGATGCACCGTGGCGTGGCAGGCGGATAATCCGCACGTCGTGCGCAAAATATTTACCGCCGAACTGCGCGCCCAGACCCAGATCGCGCGCGGCTTCCAGAATTTCCTGCTCCAGCGCGACATCACGAAACGCCTGACCGTGCTCGTTGCCTTCGGTCGGCAGTTCGTCGTAGTACTTGGTCGATGCCAGCTTAACGGTTTTCAGCGTGGTTTCTGCCGAAGTTCCGCCAATCACAAACGCGATGTGGTACGGCGGACAGGCCGCGGTGCCCAGAGAACGCATTTTCTCGATCAGGAAGCTTTTCAGCTTACCCGGCGTCAACAGCGCTTTAGTTTCCTGATACAGATAGGTTTTGTTAGCGGAACCGCCGCCTTTGGTGACGAACAGGAATTTATAGTCTTCGCCTTCGGTACTGTAGAGGTCAATCTGCGCAGGCAGGTTGGTGCCTGTGTTGACCTCTTTGTACATGTCCAGCGCAGCGTTCTGTGAGTAGCGCAGGTTGTCTTCAATGAACGTGTTGTATACGCCCTTGGACAGCGCTTCGGCATCGTTACCGCCGGTCCAGACGTTCTGGCCTTTTTTACCGACGATGATCGCCGTACCGGTATCCTGACAGGTCGGCAGGATGCCCTTGGCGGAAATTTCTGAGTTGCGCAGGAATTGCAGGGCAACGTATTTATCGTTTTCGCTGGCTTCCGGATCGTTAAGAATATCGGCAACTTGCTGCTGGTGAGCGGGGCGGAGCATGAAAGAGGCATCGTGGAAGGCTTGCTGGGCCAGAAGGGTCAACGCGGCTGGCTCGATCTTCAGGATGTCCTGACCTTCAAATTGTGCGACAGAAACAAAGTCGCTGCTCAGCAGGCGATATTCGGTGTCATCTTTACTGAGTGGAAAAGGATCTTGGTAATAGAAGGGTTTATTCGACATTTTTTTCTCACTTGCAATTGCATTAATTAGTAAATTTTTCACCTTATAGGATTCAGCATCTTATTATTAAGGCGTATTACCGCAGCACTACAGGGATGTCTCGAATACAAAAGTAGTAATCACCATAATAGTATGGTTTTTTGTCGGGAAGTACTACTTTGGTACATCACAATAATAGGGATGTACGTGTTATTTTTCTCTGTACATGGCGGATGGAATGGCGGCACAGCACAGGTTTCCTGTGTGCGGACGCCACGGGAAATGGCACGCGGTTTAACGTGAAGATATTCCTCTTTTATACCCGTTATACTTCAAATTGCATGTGCGTTGGCTACGTTCAGTCACCCGAATCACTTACCTGAGTAAGCTCATCGGGATTCCTTCTCTTGCCGCCTGCCTGAAATTCGAATTATTTAGGGTATAACTGACTTAATTAAGTAAATTAAATGGTGAAATTAAAAACAATAACCATTTATTCTTTAATGTTATTTAATGGCGATATAAAGAAATCGTTATTGGCTTTTTATCGCTTGACGAAAAACGAGATCGCCACAACAGCCACAGTGCTGTGGCCGATGTGATTACTGATGTGATTTTGCCAGCGTAATTGCGGCGGTGATGGCGGCACGTGCCTGCGGGCTGTTTTTCCAGCAGGTTGAGCCCGTCAGTGCGGCGGCGTTTGCCACAATATCGCTAACGTCGGCTTCGCTCAACTGCGCCAGCGTGGTGAAGCCCATTTGCTCCAGACGGGCGACTACCGCAGGGCCAACGCCTTTTACGGCCAGCAGCGCCTCACGCTCCTGTGGGGAAAACGTCATGATTGCTCCGTAGATAAATCAGCGAGTGTCACCATAGTGTAGCGTACTCTCTTGTTGAGCAAGGAGATTGTCGATCATCCACAGCCCAGCAGGGCCGGGTGGATGGGGTTTAGACCAGACAACGTCGACGTCAATCCACTGCGGCCAGCCCGCCACAGGCAACTCCACCAGCTTTTTCCGATCGTATTGCGCCACCAGCCAGCGCGGAAGCATGCTCCAGCCGTGCCCTTGTTGCGCCATTTCCAGCAGCATAAGGTAGGACGGCGCAGACCAGACGATCCCTTCTGGTTGTAACTGGTCGCTGCGTTTATAGGTATTGAGATAGAGCTGACGGACGGTCGCCAACTGGCTGCGCGTCACGGTTTTTTCAGCGGCGAGCGGGTGAGCTGCCGACACGAAGAGAGCCATTTCCGTCTTAACCTGCAAACGCGCGGCGGCAACATCGGGCGGGTAATCCGCCTGAGCGCGTAATATGCCAACATGCGCCCGGTTCATTTGCAGCAGATCGATCACGTCATCGCCTTCTGCAATCAGGCACTCAAATTCAATATCAGGAAATTGCTGGGCGAAACGCTGGAGTACAGGTTCGTAGTGAGCCGCTTGCCAGATGTCGGACAGCATAAACGTCAGACGGGGTTCGATATGGTCGGCCAGACGGATTGCCAGTTCATCGAGATCTTCGCTGGCAGATAAAATCGCCTGTACGTGGGAAAGCACTTTTCTGCCCGCCAGCGTGAGCGTGGGCTGGTGACCGGAGCGATCGAACAGCGTCAGCCCCAGATCGGCCTCCAGATTGGCGATAGCCGCGCTGATAGTGGATTGGCTTTTATGCAATCGTCGGGCGGCGGCGGGAAACGAGCCTGCATCAACGGTGGTGACAAATGCCAGCAAGGATTCTGGTGAATAACGCATCGTACCTCTATCGTTTTTATCGATGGAATCTAACTGTACTCTACCACCTTATGCGATGAAAATAAGGCCGTAATACGATGCCATCCATGGTCATGGCGAAAATTGACCAGCAACTTGCAATAAATAAAAGTGAATGTGTTATGCAGAACAAAACCAGCAAAACCTTACGTGAGCGTGTGTACCATGCGGTGGGCTTTGAACTGATCGCGTTGTCGATCTGTGCGCCGGCGGGTGCCTGGCTGCTGAATAAGCCACTCTTCGATATGGGAGCTCTGGCCATCATGCTGTCCAGTGTCGCGATGATCTGGAATATGATCTACAACACGATATTTGATCGTCTGTGGCCAGCGGATCGCGTTAAGCGTCGGCTGCCGGTTCGTATCGCCCACGCGCTGGGGTTTGAAGGCGGTTTTATCCTGATTGGTTTGCCGCTGGCGGCGTGGATGCTGAACGTCACGCTGTGGCAGGCGCTGATGGTGGAGATCGGCTTCTTCCTGTTCTTCCTGCCGTACACTGTGGTGTATAACTGGGCCTACGACACCCTGCGGGAACGCATTGTGAACCGCCGTCGCCACGTTCGCCAGGTGTCGACCAGCTCCCGTCTGCGTTAATTCATTTGCGTTAATTCTGTGCGTTACCGGTGTGTCAGTTTAAAGTGCTGATACGCCGGTAGCTCCAGCGAACGCCATAAATACCATGACGCCACCGTGCGATAAGGCTGACATTGCAGGCTGAGTGCCTGCAAATCGCGCGGTTTCGGCATATCCTGCAAATCGTAAACGTAGCGCAACCCCTGACGAATACCGAGATCGTCGAGCGGCATGATATCGGTGCGTTCGAGCGAATAAATCAAAAACATTTCTACCGTCCAGCGCCCGATCCCCTTGAGCGACGTCAACTGCTGAATGAGCGTGTCATCATCCATCTCTGCGGCCCGTTTGAGGCTAGGCACCAAACCGCTCAGCGCTCCCTGCGCGATACCGTGTAGCGTATCCGCTTTACGAGCGGAAAAACCGCATTGCCGCAGCGTGTCGGTGGAGCAGGCCAGCATCTGTTCCGGGCTGGGAAAGACATCGTCATATACCCGCAGGAGCTTCGCGACCATCGCGTCCCCGGCTCGCGTCGTCAGTTGCTGATAGGCAACGGCACGCATCAGCGCCTCATAGGGTTCCCGGTGTGGCGCGGTCTGATGGCGGCAATCGCCAACCTGTTCGATCAGGCTGGCCCAGCGCGCATTGATGGCGCTGAGATGGGTTTTGGCCTGCTGCGTGAAATCCAACGGCGGATGGGATGGCATAAACGGCTTCCGTGATGAGAATGCAAAGGGCAGAAAACGAGCATAGGAGATTGCCGCATGGCGCGCCATGTGGAAAGGATTATTCGGATAAAAAAGCAAGAAGTGGCGAGGGGGATTACACGCTGTCGCGGGATCTGCCAGAACAGATATTTCAGCGGCAGGTTATGCCGCTGTTAGACGTTAATAATAATCGCCGTGCCGATAGTCCCAGGTGGTGAAGGTGTCAGACAATAGTGACATCACCTTGTCTACATCCAGCCCCTTGCGTATCAGCGTCGGGCATGGATATACGCTTCGTCTGCCTTTCTGTTCCGGTATCAACTGGCCGTCCGTATCCACCATCGATACCATCACACCTTGCTCATAGCGTGTGTCATGGGATTGATGCGGCTGGATAGATTTCACGTAATCGTCGGCTTCGATAATCAGATCGGCAAAAGCACTGATACGTTCACCGATACCCTTCACCTCGCCTCGGTTTCCTTTGCCTGATGGATTGGCTGAACTGGCAAAGGTTAATTTACCGTACCCTTCCCACAGCGCCTGCGTGAGGATTTCACTCGGTTTGCCGAATTTAATCACGAAGCAACTGGTTTTACGATCGTCCATCATTAGCGCTTTCGAGCCGTCTTTAGGGATCTGCGCTAAGGCCTCATCGCGCCAGGGAAGGATGCAGCCCAGCAGTACATCGGCGTCCCAATGGCGTTGATATAACCGTTCGATTTCTGGATTCAACTGCGCCAGCGCTTTCAACTGCGCGAGGGAACCACACAGCACGACGCCCGGCTTGTTGCGGTTGCGCTGTTTGGCGTCAAACTTGCGCTCCAGCCCGACCTTGTCTGAAGCCATGATGATGTAACCCACTTTGGTTGGCGAAACGATGATTCCCCCACCGCGTGACATCACTTGCACGGCATCATGATGCAAACCGCCATTCCAGTGAACGCTATTTCCGCCCATGTTTACCCTCCGCTTGCAGAGAAAAAAACCTGAGCTTCACCGTGTACCATGTATTCGCATCACAGATTTGTTCAAAAAGTAACCATAAATGTCGATGAAAATAGCAACATCGGAGTGAGCCGAATGAAAAAGCAAGAGTGGGACGTGTACCCAAGGTCGCTTCGGTTTAGCGTTAGCGCATGGCATGACTTTCAGTAATAGTAAGATTGGCAGTAATGCCGAGATTGGAGTGAGGTGTACAAATGCGTAACGATACGATGCTGGGTGATACGCCGTTTCAGGATGCCGACTCGCGCTGGCAGGCGGTAGTGACGCGCAATAGCGCGGCTGACGGCTGCTTTATCTATGCGGTGAAGACGACGGGGATTTACTGTGCGCCTTCCTGTGCGTCACGCCAGCCCCGACGTGAAAATGTGGTGTTTTTCGCGACTGCCGATGAGGCGCAGGCGGCGGGATTCCGTCCGTGCAAGCGGTGTCGTCAGGGAACGCTTTCGCGGCAGGAACAGCAGGCGCAGCAAATTGCCCACGCGTGCCGGATAATTGAGCAGTCAGAGTATCCGCCGACGCTGGCAGTGCTGGCTCAGGCCGTGGGGATAAGCGCGTTCCATTTTCATCGCGTGTTTAAAAATCTAACCGGCCTGACGCCCAAGCAGTATGCCAGCGGCCACCGTCATCGCCAGCTACGTGAACAGCTGGTGGAAAAGAGTGCCGTAACCGCAGCGATTACGGCAGCGGGCTATGGCGCTAGCGGGCGTTTTTATGCCGAATCGGGCGCGCATTTAGGGATGACGCCAACGGCGTTTCAGAACAAAGGGAAAGGGATGACGATCCGCTTTGCCATTGGTCGCTGTTCACTCGGTGAGGTGTTGGTGGCTGAAAGCGAGAAGGGGATCTGCGCGATCCTGTTGGGAGACGATCCTGAGTCTCTGCTCAACTCGCTTCAGGAGATGTTTACTCACGCACAGCTGATCGGCGGCGATGCGGCGTTTGAGCAACGGATGGCGCAGGTTGTCGGGTTTGTCGACGATCCGGCTATCGGGCTGACGCTGCCGCTGGATATTCGCGGTACGGCATTCCAACAGCGTGTCTGGCAGGCGCTGCGCGCGATCCCCGCAGGAGAAACGTTGAGCTACCGTGAGGTTGCTGAACGCATTGGTGCGCCAGCCGCCGTGCGTGCGGTCGCGGGTGCCTGTGCGGCCAACCGACTGGCGGTTGCGATTCCCTGCCATCGCGTAGTTCGGCACGATGGGGCGCTATCTGGCTATCGCTGGGGTGTTGTACGTAAACGCGCCCTGCTGGAGAAAGAGCAGTTGGATAAAGAACAGTTGGATAAAGAGCGGGTGGAGAAAGAGCAGGGCACGCATCCGCAAGGGGAGCCGTTATCGTGAATTTTGATTTATTTGCCGATGAAGCGCCGCGTCGCTGGACGGAAACGCTGGCTTCGGGGGCGTTTATCCTGCGTGGGCGCGCCTATGACGACGCTCCGGCGTTGCTTGCGGCATTGCAAGCTGTCACGGCGCGTGCGCCGCTGCGGAATATGGTGACGCCAGGCGGCTTTGTGATGTCGGTGGCGATGAGCAACTGCGGGAAACTCGGCTGGGTGACGGATGAACGCGGCTATCGCTATACCTCACACGATCCACTGAGCGGGGAGGCGTGGCCCACTATGCCGGAGGTATTTTCCCGGCTGGCACAGCAGGCGGCACGTGAAGCTGGTTTTGCTGATTTTGAACCGGATGCCTGCCTCATCAACCGCTATGACGTCGGCACGCGCATGTCTCTGCATCAGGATAAAAACGAACGGGACTTTCGCCAGCCGATCGTGTCCGTCTCGCTGGGGCTCAGCGCGACGTTCCTGTTTGGCGGCATGGCGCGCAGTGATAAAGCGCAGCGTGTTGCGCTGACGCATGGCGATGTGGTGGTCTGGGGCGGTGAATCACGGCTCTATTTCCACGGTATTCTGCCATTGAAAAGCGGCGGCGTGCCGGAAGGGATGTCCGACGAATGCCGTTTTAACCTGACATTTCGTAAAGCCGGATAGGGCAACCACAGGGATGCTTCCCCTGTGGTTCCGCCGTGTCTCTCGATGCTCAAACGATCGAGACTAGGTTTAAGGGTAGGGCTTATTTTTTGCTGAACTTCATGTAATCGAGGGCGCTTTCTGCCGCGATACGACCGGAGTTGAGCGCAAAGCCAAACGTGCCACCGCCTAACAGCAGATCATAGGTATCGCCATACATGCCGGCCGCATCGTTACCCGTGACGTACAAACCCGGAATGACCTCACCGGATTTATCGATTGCCTGCATTTTCTCGTCAATCTTCACGCCGCCGAGTGTGCCCAGCGCAGCAGGCTGCATTCTCACCGCATAGAACGGGCCGGTCTTTACCGGACGCAGGTAATCCATGTTTTTGTTAAACACCTCATCCCGCTTTTGTGCCGCAAACTGGTTGTTTTCTTCCAACGTATGCTTCAACACGCTAGCATCAACGCCCATCTCTTTCGCCAGCCCGTCAACGGTGGCGGATTTGAAGACGAAGCCACGATTTTTCTGACTTTCCTTCGTAAATTCGCTATCGAATTTTGTCAGCTTGGTATTGGCGATCACCCATTCGCCAATCGGCACATCAATGCCGTCTTCGACGTAATGCTTACGGGAGGTTTCGTCGAAAATGGAGTACATGATGCCACCCGCTTTTGACAGCGCGTTGCCGGAGTGCGGCCAGATGATGACATTGGATTCATCGGTAAAGCGGCGACCGTGTTGGTCAACCCACAGGTAGGGCTGACGTGCGGCGGCCAGCAGGTGTGAATTCGGCGCGTAGTCTGGCAGGCCGGGGCGATAGGCTTGCAGCAGGCCCAGACCGTCCGGTTTGGCACCGGCTTTCCAGGCCATATTAATTCCGTCGCCGTCTTTACCGACGTTGCCGACCATAATGGTATCGGGGAAGGCAGCGTATTTTTGCAGCATCTCTTTATTGTTGGCGTAGCCGCCGGTCGCGATGATGACGGCCTTCGCGTCGATTTGGACGGTGTTGCCTTCGCTATCTTGTGCAATGACGCCCGTGACTTTGCCTTCTTTCACGACCAGATCTTTGCCTGCCGTCTTCACCAGCGTGGTGACATCCATGCTTTTAAACTGCTCGTGGAATGTCTTGATCAGGTGGCGGCCGTGGCCGGGGCCATCGATCACATGCCAGGTCAGCATACCGCCAGGGCCGCCGGGGCCGATGTATTCAAACTTGATGCCTTTTGATTTCACCCACTCAATCGTGTCCGCCGAGCGGTTTACGAAGGCGCGTACCACGAAGGGGTTTGCCATCCAGTGGCTGTAATCCATGATGGTCTTAAAGGCCATATCCGGCGTGACGACAATCCCCTGACGTTTCTGCATGCTGCTGTTGGCGGCGAAAATGCCTTCAGCAAAGTTACCGGTGCCGCCGACAATCGGCTGTTTTTCCAGTAAGACGATTTTCGCCCCTTTCTCGGCAGCGGCCATGGTTGCCGAGGTGCCTGCCGCACCCGCGCCGATAATAACGATATCGGCGCTTTTCGGAATTTCTGGTTTTGCCGCATCGGCCGCCTGAGCGGAAGACCAACCGATCATCGAGAGACACAGCGTCGCGAGTACACTTTTTCTGAAGCGTTTCATGATGTTTTCCTTAATGTTATGAATATTCTTACAACGCAGCCGTACTTTGCGCATGGAGAACCAACGGTATTAATTCGCCTTAGCCTGTGAGTACGCGTCTTCCGCCGCTTCTTTCACCGCACCGCTGGTCATCGTGGCGCCGGACACGCCATCAACCTCAATGCTGTGTTTTTCAGTCATGGTTTTGGCGAGTTCGATGGCCGCTTCCCCGCCGACTTCTGGCGTTTCTTCCGGGGCATCAATCGTGGATTTAAGGACTTTTCCCTGCGCATCAATATCAAGTGTGACGGTGACATCCCCGCCGATCCCTTGTCTGGCGGCGGAATAAGTACCGGCTTTAAAATTCCCGTCTTGTGCGGCGGCGGTTCCCACCGCTAATAACAGACAGAGTGGAAGGATTCCTGAGCAGATTTTCATATTAATAGTTCCCGTCGTTTTTGAATGAATACGGTGAATAGCCACGTTATCTCCCATGAATAAAGTGATAACCGTCGTCGTTATTGAGGGGCCTGAATATCAGGCAGCACATTGGTAAACCGATGCCGAGTAATAAAAACAACAGGCTGAAAGGGTTAAGGTTGAAGAGGATTTCAAACTGAGAAAGAAACCGTAATACCGGAAACGTCAGCGTCATACTGAGCATGACGGAAAGTAGTTGGCTAATGGTCAGCAGATTATTCCCGCTGGGGTACGTGCTGTTATTCAGGTTGCTAAAAGCCAGGGTGCTTTCCGCTGAATATAAGGTTGAAATCAGGACGCCTAACAGCGTGGCGATAATGCCGATGAGGAGCATCGATTTCTCCTGCACGGCGAGGCTCAGCGCGAGGATACACAGCGATGTCACGTGGGTTGTCAGCATCAAGAGTCGCCGGTAGCCAGTACGCTTGAGCAGTGGTTCAAACAGCAGTTTTGACAGCAGCGCGCCGCTGGAAAAAAGCAGCAGAATCAGGCTGGTTTCCGCAGGTTTACAGGCCAGCGTTGTTTGTAGCATTAAGGACAGTACAACGGGCGTTGACGCCAGCAGCGTGCGCGTCGCGATGCCGCCCATCATGCCGACAGAAAACGTTCTGATACCAAACAGTGCGCGAGGGAATAGCGCTGTCTCTGCGATAAGGTGCTGTCGATAGTAAAGAAAAACCAACCCCAACATGCTGCAAGACAGGAATAACATGACGAACGTTGGCAATATATTTTTCGTGGCGGTGGTGAGCATGAAAGCCACGAGAAATAACATCAAAATCGGAAAGGCTAATTCATAGGCACCGGTGCGAGATGTCTCTTTTAGCGGCGCAGCAGGAAGATAATGGCTTGCCAGAAAAAAGCAGGCGAAAGCCAGAGGAATATTCACGAGAAATATTGCCTGCCATGAGAGCAAGCTAACCAGAATATTACCGAAAACGGGGCCGGTGAGAGTGCCGATTAATCCCAGTAAGGTCACCCGATTCAGGAAGCGTAATTTCAGGCTCTGCGGCGTAGTGCGCAAGATGACGGTTCTGATGATGGGCAACATGAGCGCACCGCCGATGCCCTGAATAAAGCGGAACACGCTTAAGCTGCCGAGTGTGGTTGCCGTCATGCACAGCAGCGAACCGAGCGTGAACGTGGCGATGGCGATCTGGTAAGTTTTCCTCTCTCCCAGCCGTTCCGCCAGCCAGCTGTTGGCTGGCGTAAATGCGACGACCGTGACAATGTAGGCGATCACAATCGCCTCCATATGCAACACCGGTTGGTGCAGCGATTGCGCAATGGCGGGGATGGCGACATACACCATGGTGGTATCCAGGGACTGCATGAAAAAGGTCGCCGAGGCAATCCAGAATAAGACCCATGACGTATTCATTCAGGCCACCGTCATTTGTCCGGCATAAAGCACGAACAGTCGCAGCAGGAACACGCCGAACAGGCTCATGGCGGCTAACGTAATGAGTTGCCCTTTGCCGGAATGGGCCGAAGGTTTACGCACCCGATTGGCAATGGCGGGAATCACAATGCCGATACCGATAATGCCAATCCAGAATACGCCACCCCAGAAGCCCGAGAGTGCGGTCTGTGCGGCGACAACCTTTTGCCCGCCGCCAAGCAGCAGCCCGATAAAAAACGCGAACAGCAGGAACAACTCGGCGTACACCACCGGCGTTTCCACTCGATGGAGAAAATGCAGGGAGCGTGAATGACTCGAGGTCGTGCTTCCCCACGCGCTGGCCAGCAGCATGACGGCAATGCCGGAGGTGGTGCCGGAGACCAGAAACAGGACGGGCAGAACGGGGTTATTCAAGAGCGGGAACGACTTCAGGGCGGACAGCAGAAAGCCGGTATAGCAGCCGAGCAGGATGGCCAGCACCAGCAGCAGGTTTTCAATCAGCGCGGCCTTGCTAACGATCGCCGCCGCCACCTTACGCGCTTTCGCCGCCAGCGCTGGCCGGTACCAGACGGTCTCAAGTTGCATCAGCCAGCCGTCATGATAAAGCGTGATGAGCCATAACAGCATCACGACGAAATACACCTGAAAAAGCATCACACCAAGCGACATGATGGACGTCGGGTTGTAAAAGACCATCAAGTACCAGAAGGTCAGCGGTTGAGTCAGATGAAAAATCAGAATCGCCAGCCCGAGGATGACAGCAAGCGGTGCCACGATGGCGGTGGCTTTGATGAGGCGATTACTGCCGTGATATTCGCTGGGAACGTAGCGCCTGAGGAGCATCGAGAGCGTGACCATTCCTGCTGAAATACCGACCAGAAGAAGATAAACGGCGATGGGCCAGTCCCATACCAGCGTGTCGAACGTGAAGGCGTTATGCATTGTCGATTTCTCCTCGTTTCCCCGGCATACGGTAGAGCTGGGGTTCGGTGCCCAGATAAACCTTGGAACGGTAGGTCGCGTTGTTGGCGATCATCTTGGCAATGTTGCTTTCAGGATCGTTGAGATCGCCAAATACCAAGGCTTTGGTGGGGCAGATTTCGACGCAGGCGGGCTGCTTCCCGGCGGCCAGATTGGTTTGCCGACAAAAGTTACATTTGTCTGCCGTCTTCGTGACCGGGTTGATGAAACGCACATGGTAAGGACAGGCGGCAATGCAGTAGCGGCAGCCTACGCAGCGCTTGTCATTGACGTCGACGATACCGGTGAGTGCATCTTTGAAAGATGCGCCTGTTGGGCAGACGGCAACGCAGGGCGGGTTCTCACAGTGCTGACAGGATTTGCGGAAAAATTGCTTAATCGCACGCGTTTTCTCAACGGCGGGAATATCGACGGTTTGCAATATATCCAATCGGGTGACGCCATCAGGGACGTTATTCGTTTCTTTGCAGGCTTTGATACAGGCCTTACATCCAATACAGCGCATTTCGTTATGTAATAAGCCATATTTTACGGGTAATTTACCCTGTGCGTTTTCTGATTCATTTTGCGCTTTGGCTAAACCGACCGGCCTACTAATGGCAATCGCGCTTCCCATATAGGCAATAAAACGACGGCGAGATAATTCTTCCATATTATAAATCTTCACAGTGAGGTGATAGCCGCGCGAACGCTATATTTCCATAGACATTATTAACCCAGTATCAGCATTAATATTTCGCAGTTTGACGCTAATAGAAAAGAGTGGTCCATCATTACGAGGGGAAGAGTAAATAGGCCACGTTGTTGTTGTGGTTTTATTGGAGCATGGGGGTAAAAGACTAAATGTGCGTTTGGTCACATTTGTTTTTTTGTAGATTCGTATATAACAAATATGGATTTGTTATAAGTGCGTTTTTTATTTTTCTTGTCCGTTTAAGAAATTGCATTTCTATTATATAGATGCACGTTGCTGTTTTTAATTTTGTGATAAAAATGAATAATTGATGTGTGTCAGATTATCGATTTTTTATGTGAGTAATACAGGGGGATAAAATGGATAATGGCTTTTTTCGTAACAAATAAAAAACGTTAGTGCGTATCCATCACTAACGTTTACGTAACAAAAATAATAGGGAAATAGACTAAAAACCGTAAACTGGCTTAAGGTTTTAGGTGTTTATCAAGAAAGCCCACGGTAATTTTCATGATTTCAGGCTGTAGCCAATGCGGCCCGCCGTGCTCTGCGTCTTTAACGCTGTAGTACGTTGATTCAATATTTTTTGCTGTCAGAGCGTGATGCAACCGCTCGGTCTGGCGTGGGGAAACCAGAGTATCGTTGGTGCCGTGCATAATCAGGAACGGTGGTGTGGTGGCGCTGATAAAGTTAATCGGGTTGGCCGCTGCCGCTTTATCCGGGTAGCGGGTAATCGGCCCGCCTTCATTAAATACGGCGGTGCCGTTGACCCAGATCGCTTCGGTCGCGGAAGGCGATGCATGCTTCTGAACGACATCGTCAGGGAAACCTTCACCGACGAGCGTCAGATCGGATAAACCATAGAAATCGATGACGGCCTGGACATCACTGCTTTGGTCAAGATTGTCGCCTTTATCGTAGGCTTGTGAACCATTTGTCGTTCCGGCAAACGCGGCCAGATAGCCTCCCGCTGAGGAACCGAAAACGGCAGCATGCTGGCTATCAATGCCGAATTTTTTCGCATTGGCGCGCAGATAGCGAAGCGCGGATTTGACATCTTCCAGCGGCGCGGGGAAAAGAACAGTGGGGGCGACGCGGTATTCCATGCTGGCAACCACATAACCGGCTTCGGCAATGCTCAGGCGCTGTTGCAGGTAATTATCTTTATTGGCGTTAATAAAGCCGCCGCCGGTAATGAATAACACAACGGGGAGCGCCTTCTTCGCGTCGGGCTGAAGAATATCCATTTTTAATGCAACGTTCGGATAGCCCCGCATCGATACCTGAGAATAAACGACGTCAGAGATTAACTTCACGGATATCGTTTCCTGCTTTACGGTAATTTCATGCTGATTCTGTGCCGCATTGATTGCGGTCGTGCTCATCATTGCCAAGGTTGCTAACCCTATTTTTGTTGTTGTCGAATAATCCATATCTTAAGTCCTTTTGTTAGGGAAATGTAAACTTTTTTGGTTTGTGAGAGGTGATGTTGTATTTGTAAAAATAATATTAAAAAATCTTTAATATTATTGGTGTTTCATCTTAATTGAATAAATCATTTCCTCGTTGATAATAAGTTGACTATATCTACTATTAACGTTATTTCTCATGAATTAAATGTGCATCTAATCACATTTGATTATTTACAAATCATTATAATTGTTATTATGGCCGCTTATAGAAGCTATCGTTGATGCGTAATATAAAGCAATGCTCAGTATAAAACGTGTGATTTATTATCAGGAACTCATCCGGGTCGGGAGTTTCACTAAAGCGGCAAAAGCGCTGAATATCTCTCAGGCTTTTTTGTCGCAGGAGATCGCGCGGCTGGAACTTGAAACGGAAAGAAAACTGATTAACAGAACGACCCGGCAGTTTTCTCTGACGCCATTCGGGAAGATCTTTGCTGACAAAATTCAGGGGATGATTAAGGAACATTATGAACTGGAGCAATTCGTCAGTAGCTATGAGGAAAGCACGGATGGCGCGCTACTGGTTGGTGTGATCCCGATATTCAATCGTCTGGCTCACTACAATATGTTTAACCTGTTTCAGAAAGCCTACCCCAATATCGATATCTCTTTCATTGACGGCGTGAGCACGGACTTACTGGAAAGGGTACGTAATGGCGAGATCCACCTGTCTTTCTCGACGCCTTTTGATGAGTATCTGAACGATCCGCTCTTTCACCACACCATTTGCCAGATCGATGACATTGTCGCGGTGATGGCGACGTCGCACCCGCTTGCTGATAATAAGACGCTAAGTTTGCCGCAGCTGGTAAAAGAAAAGCTGATCGTGCCGCAGAAAGGGACGGGGGAGCATGCCGCCGTTTCCGAATCCTTCACCCGGCAGGGTATCAACCCCAGCTACTTTCGTGAATGCAGTAACATGGACATCATTATGGATTTGGTGATCAACCTGTCCGGCGTGGTCTTCCTCTGTTCGTCTGTCGCCAAAAGTCTGACCGCTTACGACGTCGCGGTGATTCCGCTGGAAGAGAAATTGAAAAGGACATTCGCCATTAGCTATCTGAAGCGCAGCACGAACATTCCTATGGTGCGGCTGTTTCTGGATTTCCTGCAAGACTACAGCGAATCCGTTCGGTAGGTCGCTTTATCCCCCTCGATTCATGTCGCTTCTTCTTATCCGTTCCTCCCTGTTTTAGATAAATGTTGCAAATGTGAATAAATGTGAGGCGATTCAAATTATCGCTATTAATATACTTGTATGGTAGTCGGCATAAACGAATGGCTACATGCACAGAAGGATAAGTAACGTGAAGATTGTCAGCGCGGAAGTGTTTGTCACCTGTCCGGGACGGAACTTTGTCACCCTGAAAATTACGACAGATAGCGGATTAACCGGTCTCGGTGATGCGACGCTCAACGGGCGTGAGCTGCCGGTTGCCTCTTATCTCAAAGATCATGTCTGCCCGCAGCTTATTGGCCGCGATGCGCACCAGATCGAAGACATTTGGCAGTATTTCTACAAAGGCGCGTACTGGCGTCGTGGCCCGGTGACCATGTCCGCGATTTCGGCGGTCGACATGGCGCTGTGGGACATCAAGGCTAAAGCCGCCAACATGCCGCTTTATCAACTGCTGGGCGGCGCATCGCGTACGGGCGTCATGGTGTATTGCCACACGACGGGCCACTCGATTGATGAAGTGCTGGATGATTACGCCAAGCATCGCGATCAGGGCTTCAAGGCGATTCGCGTGCAGTGCGGCGTGCCCGGCATGGAAACCACCTACGGTATGGCGAAAGGCAAAGGGCTGGCGTATGAGCCCGCGACGAAAGGCAGTTTGCCGGAAGAACAGCTGTGGTCGACGGAAAAATACCTCGATTTCACGCCAAAGCTATTTGAAGCGGTACGTGACAAATTTGGCTTTAACGAACACCTGTTGCACGACATGCACCACCGCTTGACGCCGATTGAAGCGGCGCGTTTTGGCAAAAGCGTTGAGGATTATCGCCTCTTCTGGATGGAAGACCCGACGCCTGCGGAAAATCAGGCGTGTTTCCGTTTAATCCGTCAGCACACCGTCACGCCGATTGCGGTGGGTGAAGTCTTTAACAGTATTTGGGATTGCAAGCAGCTGATCGAAGAACAGCTCATCGACTACATTCGCACGACGATTACCCACGCGGGTGGGATTACCGGTATGCGTCGCATTGCTGACTTTGCCTCGCTCTATCAGGTGCGTACTGGTTCGCATGGGCCGTCGGATCTGTCGCCTATCTGCATGGCGGCGGCGCTGCATTTTGACCTCTGGGTGCCAAACTTCGGCGTACAGGAATACATGGGTTATTCGGAGCAAATGCTGGAGGTGTTCCCGCATAGCTGGACGTTCGATAACGGCTACATGCACCCAGGCGAAAAGCCGGGGTTAGGCATTGAGTTCGATGAAAAGCTGGCGGCCAAATATCCCTATGACCCCGCTTATTTGCCGGTTGCCCGTCTGGAAGACGGCACGTTGTGGAATTGGTAAAGGTGGAATGGGGAATAAGAGGCCAAAACATGAAAAGCATTGTGATACAGCAACCGAATGCGTTGGTGATTGAAGAACGCCCGATTCCGCAACCGGCAGCAGGCGAAGTTCGGGTGAAGGTGAAGCTGGCAGGCATCTGTGGTTCGGATAGCCACATCTATCGCGGGCATAACCCCTTTGCCAAGTACCCGCGTGTGATCGGGCATGAGTTCTTTGGTGTGATTGAGGCGGTCGGTGAGGGTGTGGACGCGTCCCGGCTGGGCGAACGCGTGTCGGTCGACCCGGTCGTGAGCTGCGGCCACTGCTACCCGTGTTCAATCGGCAAGCCGAACGTCTGTACTTCGCTGGTGGTACTGGGTGTGCACCGTGATGGCGGGTTCAGCGAGTACGCTGCCGTACCGGCGAAGAATGCACACGTCATTCCCGATGACATTCCTGATGAGTTCGCCGTGATGGTGGAGCCCTTCACGATTTCCGCCAATGTGACTGCGCAGGTGAAACCGACGGAGCAGGATGTCGCCCTGATTTATGGTGCGGGGCCGATGGGGTTGACCTCGGTGCAGGTGCTAAAAGGCGTGTTCAAGGTGAAGGACGTGATTGTCGTTGACCGCATTCCCGAACGCCTGGAGATGGCATTACGCAGCGGAGCGGACAGAGTCATCAACAACGCGTCGCTGTCATTAAAAGACGAACTGGAAGCGCTGAATATCAAGCCTACGCTGATTATTGATGCCGCCTGCCATCCGTCTATTTTGCAGGAAGCGATTACGATTGCCTCTCCGGCAGCGCGTATCGCCATCATGGGCTTTTCCAGCGAACCTTGTCAGGTTAGCCAGCAGGGCATCACCAGCAAAGAGCTCTCCATTTTCTCATCACGATTGAATGCCAATAAATTCCCTGTCGTGATTGCGTGGCTGAAAGAGAAACGTATCGATCCGGCCAAACTGATTACCCATCGATTTGATTATCAGCAGGTGGTCGAGGCGATAGAAGTCTTTGAAAAAGATCAAAAGCGCTGCTGCAAAGTTCTGCTGACGTTTAATGAAACTGGACAGATATAAGTCGTTTTATCGGCAACAGGGTCTTATATAAAGGAAAAAATATCGATTACTGAATAATACAATGATTCCTTTGAAGTAATTATTTCTCTCTTAATCACTCCAGGCTGTCAATAACGGACTGGAGTGG
Source organism: Pectobacterium aroidearum (assembly GCF_041228105.1). Taxonomy (NCBI): domain Bacteria; kingdom Pseudomonadati; phylum Pseudomonadota; class Gammaproteobacteria; order Enterobacterales; family Pectobacteriaceae; genus Pectobacterium; species Pectobacterium aroidearum. Next base: position 4,094,376 of record NZ_CP166097.1, on the reverse strand, counting down.
ATTGCGACACCATGATGAACGGTAATTTTATTTACTGTGATCTATACCCTAAATAATTCGAGTTGCAGGACGCTAACATACATGCAGCTCGAAGTATGACGGATATACCATAATTACAAATCGTCGAGAGTATATATATGAATAAGCATAAGATAGCATCTGGACAAAATAAGCCTGCAAGAAGTACCTCTGACCTCGTTAAAGCGGCAGTGTCCGGCTGGCTGGGCACCGCATTGGAATTTATGGATTTCCAGCTGTATTCGCTCGGGGCGGCGCTGGTCTTCCATGAAATCTTCTTCCCTGAACAATCGGCGGCGATGGCGCTGATTCTGGCAATGGGCACCTATGGTGCAGGCTACGTGGCACGTATCGTCGGCGCCTTTATTTTCGGCCGCATGGGGGACTCCATTGGTAGAAAGAAAGTGCTCTTTATTACCATTACCATGATGGGGATCTGTACCACGTTAATCGGGGTGCTGCCGACCTACGCGCAGATCGGTATCTTCGCACCGATCTTACTGGTGACCTTGCGTATCGTGCAGGGGTTAGGCGCCGGTGCTGAAATTTCTGGTGCGGGTACGATGCTGGCGGAATATGCGCCGAAGGGGAAACGCGGAATTATTTCCTCACTGGTGGCGATGGGCACCAACTGCGGTACGCTCAGCGCCACGGCTATCTGGGCCTTTATGTTCTTTGCGCTCTCCAGAGAAGAATTACTGGCGTGGGGCTGGCGTGTACCGTTCCTGGCCAGCGTGGTCGTGATGATATTCGCGATCTGGCTGCGTATGAACCTGAAAGAAAGCCCGGTCTTTGAGAAAGTCAGCAATGACGTATCCGGTACTGAAGAGCCGTCCCCTGCTCTGGTAGTTGAGCAAAGCGAGCAGAAATCGATCCTGTCGATGTTCAAAAGCAAAGCATTTTGGCTGGCTACCGGGCTGCGTTTCGGCCAGGCGGGAAATTCAGGGTTAATTCAGACTTTCCTGGCGGGATATTTGGTTCAAACGTTGCTGTTTGAAAAATATATTCCTACTGACGCTTTAATGATTAGCTCTATTATCGGTTTTATTACGATTCCATTATTAGGATGGTTGTCGGATAAAGTAGGTCGTCGCATACCTTATATTATTCTGAATATCTCGGCGATATTGTTAGCCTACCCAATGCTCTCTCTTATTGTTGATAAAGAGAATAGCGTGAATGTCATTATCGTCAGCATTATCATTATTCATAACTTCGCGGTGTTGGGATTATTTGCACTGGAAAATATCACCATGGCGGAAATGTTTGGTGGACGCAGCCGCTTTACGCAAATGGCGATTGCCAAAGAAACCGGTGGGTTGGTTGCCGTTGGTTTCGGTCCCGTATTAGCCGGTATTTTCTGCAACATGACCGGTTCCTGGTGGCCGATTGTCGTGATGTTGATTGCTTACTCAGTGATTGGTTTATTCGCGGCTATCTGTATGCCTGAAGTTAAAGATCGCGATTTAGATGCGTTAGACGACGCAGCGTAACGTTCAGATTGTCATTGTTCGAGTTGCAGATGAGTTGACCTTACTGCAACTCGAATCATTTAGGGCGTAGACGTATTTTTTGAATCACCTATCAGGGATAACGATGAGTATCAGCGAATTTTCTACTCTTAAACCGCAGGTTGTGGTGCCGCGTTACGACCGACGCCTGCTAAAAACACGTATTGCGCATATTGGCTTTGGCGCATTCCACCGGGCGCATCAGGCGGTCTGTGCCGATAAACTGGCAGCGGAGCAGGGCAGCGACTGGGGCTATTGTGAAATTAACCTGATTGGCGGCGAACAGCAGATTGAGGCTATTCGCCAACAGGATTTGTTGTGGTCGGTTTCCGAAATGGCGGACAGCGGCTGGCATAGTCGGGTCATCGGCGTCGCGACCGGTGCGCTGCATGCGGAAGTCGAAGGTATCGACGCGGTACTGGAAGCGCTAAGCGCGCCGGATATCGCCATTGTGTCGATTACTGTCACGGAGAAAGGCTATTGCCACCATCCGGCGACGGGGCAGTTGAATAGTGAACATCCGCTGATTTGCCACGATCTGGCGTTACCCGCAGAACCACGTTCCCTGCCCGGTGTGATTCTGGCTGCCATCAAACGCAGACGGGAACGCCAGCTACCGGCATTCAGCGTGATGTCCTGCGACAATATGCCGGAAAATGGACACGTCACGCGCAACGTGATTGTGCAACTGGCTGAGCTGCAGGATGTCGAACTGGCGCGCTGGATTGAACAGCACGTCACCTTTCCGTCCACCATGGTGGACCGAATTGTTCCGGCTATCACTGAGGAAACGCTGGAGACAATTCAGGGACAACTGGGCGTCGCCGATCCGGCGGGTGTTGCCTGCGAACCGTTCTTTCAGTGGGTTATTGAAGATCGCTTCGTCAACGGCCGTCCCGCGTGGGAAAAAGCCGGTGCGGAACTGGTACAGGATGTGCTGCCGTTTGAGGAAATGAAGCTGCGGATGCTGAACGGCAGCCATTCGTTTCTGGCGTATCTGGGCTACCTTGCTGGCTATCAGCATATCAGTGAGTGCATGCAGGATAGCGATCTGGTCGCGGTAGCACATCATCTGATGCTGCGTGAACAGGCGCCGACGCTGCGTACTCAGGGAGTCGATCTCGCCGCCTATGCAGATGCGTTGCTGGATCGCTATCGTAACCGTGCGTTGAAACACCGTACCTGGCAGATTGCGATGGACGGTTCGCAAAAACTGCCGCAGCGGATGCTGGATTCGATCCGCTGGCATCTGGCGCGCGGTAGCCGTTTTGATGCGCTGGCGCTCGGCGTGGCGGGGTGGATGCGCTATGTCGGCGGCGTGGATGAACAAGGAAAGCCGATTGAAATCAGCGATCCGCTGAAGGATCAGATCGCAGAAACGGTGCAACGCAGCCCGGAAGGCGAAAACCGGGTTGCGGCGTTGCTGACGCTGACGGCGATTTTTGGTCAGGATTTACCGCACAACCCTGTGTTTGTCGATGCGGTGACGCAGTACTACCTGTCATTGCTAGCGAAGGGCGTGAAGGGAACGTTGCAGGAGATGAACGGGTAGGACGAAAGCGCAGCGGGTGCGGTAACACTGACACTCGCTGCGCTAAGCGTGTATCATAAGCGGTAAATTTCTTGGCTAAGCACAGCGGCATGGATACCTCTTTTCAGATCAACAACAACGAACCAGTCAACCAGCAAATTTATCGCGTACTGCGCAAAGACATTGTGGAATGCAATATTCCGCCGGGTAAGCTGCTGTCTGAAAAAGAAATTTCTGTGCGTTTTGATGTGTCTCGCCAGCCGGTTCGAGAGGCTTTTATCAAGCTGGCAGAGGCTGGGCTGGTGCAGATCCTGCCGCAGCGCGGCACGTTTGTCATGAAGATCTCCGAGCAACGCGTAGCAGATGCCCGCTTTATCCGTCAGGCGCTGGAATGCGCGATTGTACGTCGGGCGGCAGAAATGGTGACGGATGAACAACTGCTGACGCTGGAGCACAATTTACGCCGTCAGGAACTGGCTGCACAGAATGAACAAGTGCGCGAGTTCCTTAGCCTCGATGACAGCTTCCATCAGCTTCTGACGCAAATTGCCAACTGTCCGCTGGCGTGGGAAACCATCGAATCGATCAAAGCGACGATGGACCGCGTGCGTTTTCTCAGCCTGAGCCAGGTTTCTCCGCCGGTCAGTCTGATCCAACAGCACTATCTGATTTTTAGCGCCCTGAAAGCGCGGGATCCCGATGCAGCGGAAAAAGCGATTCGTGAACATTTGCAGGAAATGATCTATTCGATCACGCCGATTGCGCAACAGAATAGCGATTGGTTCGAGCACGCCTGAGTGCCTGCCGCGCTGAATGATGGCTTCCACTTCGCTCCTGCGGTGGAAGCCAGACTAAAGGTTACTTCAGCGGTTGTGCCAGATGAATCACCCACAGTTCGTTGTCGGCTTCTGGCTTCTCTAACGGTTTGATTTCCAGTGTTGTATCGACTGCTTTTCCGTTTCGCGTGAGTTTGCCATCGGCAGTGACCTGATAGTCGTCTGCCTTATCTTTCGCTTTCACCGGTGATTGCAGCACGGATTGCAGACCAAAGTCGTTGTCGTTAATAACGGCCAGCGTTTGTTTATCGACCAGCGCCAGCCCCTCAACTTTCTCCTGCTGCCAGCCAAGCTTGCGCAGATCTACCAGCTCCTGCTTGTGCGCCAGCGTAATGCCGCGCTTTTCCAACTGGGCGAGATCGTCAAATTCTGGTGATTTCCCATCGACATCGAACGGCGTCAGATCGCTCGCTTTGCTGAGATCGACCAGATAGATGCGGTTCTGTATCTGCTTGTCTTTATCTGCCCCTTGCTCGACCAGCAGAATGCGCTGATTATCCAGCGCCACGATATCGCCGATTTTGGCATCCTTCGCTTTCTTATAGCTGTCGATGTTGATGGGGTAACCCAGCATGCGGCTGGTCTTGGTTTCCGGGTTAAACATCACCAGACGCGTAAACTGTGCTTTGTTTTTGCTTTTGCCGTCGATATCCAGCGTACTTTGTACGGCCATGACGATCGTGCCGTCCGGCAGGCGTGTCAGCCCTTCAAAACCCCGATTTGGTTGACGCCACTTGATGATATTCGGTAAGCCGCTGGCAACCGAGTGCTCATTGCCCGCAGGCGTCGGCCCGAATTTTTGCAGGATCTTCCCGCTGGCATCAACGTGGATCAGGAACGGGCCGTACTCGTCACACAACCAGAAGCCGCCTTTACCGTCTGGCGTAATCCCTTCGGTGTCCAGCCCACGCTGGCTGGTGCTGAGCGGTTGCAGCACGTCATTCAGCGCCACTTCATTGGTGGCGCCAATAAAGTCTGCGGGCAGAGGCAGACCGGTGATATTGCCTTCGGCGTCGTGTAGCGGTCGGGGGTTGCTCGCTTCGGCCACTTTCGCACTGACTCGGATATCCATGATGAGCGGCGCGTAGTCAGGGCTAGCGAAAATCTTGGCTTCTTTTTCGCCGACTTGCGGGGCATCGGCATTCGGGCCGCGATCGGTGACGGTGGAGAACATCAGGTCGTCACCCTGCTTACCAGTAAAATAGAGGCCGGAACCAATGCCGACAGGCAGGCCGTTGGGGAAGTTCTGGGCGAATTTGCCCTGATACGCAACACGCTCACTGGCCGGGAAGGTGACGACATAGCGCGTCACTTTTTCTCCTGCGGCCTGAGCGCTGAACGGCAAAAATCCGGCAACCAGCAGTGCTAACAACGTGTGTTTCATGCGATTCCCCATCAACTGTCATTCTGGTTGCGGCTACGGTGCGTTGACCGTGCCGCCTGTCGTGGACGAAGGGCTGTTTGCCTTCTCCTGATCTTTTTCTTTCATGCCACCCGGATCGGGTCGAGGGTAATCATAATCAATGCGCAGGGGATGTGCATAGGCGCTGTCCCACAGTTGTGTATAAAGCATGTCTACCCGCTGTGCCATCTCTGGGTTCTGAATCACCATCTCCAGATTGCGTGAATTATCCAGATAACCGCCGCTCCAGTTGCTGGTTCCGATCCAGGCTTTTTTGCCATCGATGGTCATGATCTTACTGTGGATCACGCGAGCAAACGGGATAAAACCGCTGCTGGCCTGGGGGATCGACACCGTTTTAATCTGGATGTTGGGTAGCACCGCCAGACTTTTCAGGTAGGCGATGTTCGGCATTTTGGTGCTCCATTCGGACACCATCAGCTCGATCTGGACGCCGCGTGCGGCGGCAGCGCGAATCGCGTTATCGATAACCGCGTAGTACGGGCGCGTTTTATCCGGGCCGTAGGAGAGCGGGACGTAATCCATCACCTGAATGCGTACCTGCTGCTGGGCTTCTGCCAGCAGGCGAGGGAGTTCTTCTTCGGAATCTATCACGCCAGCGGGATTGAATGCTTTGGGGCTGGCAACCAGATAGTTGCCCGAACGATCGACGTGCTGTGTTGCAGCGGGCAACGGTGGCACGGTTTCACCGTGGGCCAGCCGCGCCTGCGCCTGCCAGTCTTGTTCAAAAATAGCGCTAATCTGATTCACCACGTGCGGATCGTCGATCAACAACCCCGTTTCGTGAATGTGTTCCAGCGCCCGCCAGTCAAGATTCTGGCTGCCCATGTAGGCCTGTTTGCCATCAACCAGCAGGTATTTGGCATGCACAATGCCGCCGCTCAGACGTTCAAAAGGAATCACGCGCAGTTCCAGGTTCGGAATCGTTTTGAGCTGTTCCAGCGTGTCCTGCGTAGAAATTTTTAGCCCTTTTTCTTCAAGCAGCAGGCGGATTCGCACGCCGCGCTCGCCAGCGGCACGCAGATGCTGTAAGACGTTATCAAAACGAGTTCCCGCCTGATTCGCGACATAGAATTGACCCAGTTCAATGGTGTGCTGGGCATTATCAAAAAGGGATATCCACACCGCATCGCTGGGGCGTAAATCAGGGGCGGTCAGCGTGGTTTCTACCGGGGCGTCATACACTAATTCATAGCCGGGAATACGATAGCCGCTAGTGCTGGCGTCGGCATGGGCTGACGCACTTACAATAAACAATACGCCTCCTGTTAGCAGCGTGTTGATGCCATGCTTCCAGCGTCGCCCCGGATTGGTGAAACCATCCCGCTTAAGCATAGCGCTTCTCCGCCATCGCTTTTTCTGTTACTGCACTGCCTGTCATGGAATGGTGCGTGGCAGCATGGCCCGCTTTCTGTTGGCGAGTATGCGGCATTCCGGCGCGAATCAGCAGGACTTTCAGCATTTCGTTGATGTGTTCCATTCGGCTTTGCAGGAAATTGTTCCCCAGCAGGCAAACCAGCGCGATGGCGATCCCCAGCCCGGTGGCGTACAGCGCCGTTCCCATTCCGGCAGAAACCTGGCTCGGGTCAGAGATGCCCGCAGCGGACAGGGCTTTGAAGGTTTCGATGATCCCCATGATTGTGCCGAGCAGCCCCAGTAACGGTGCCGCGGTGACGACAGTTTCCAAAATCCATAGTCCGCGCGACAGCTGCGGCTTACTTTGCAGATATTGTGCGTCGATCAGGTCGTTCAGCGCATCGCGATTTTCTACCTGGTGTGACTGCGCTAACACGGGGGTGACGACCGTGATGGGCAAGCTGGGGCGCTGGGTCAGCGCATCCGGTAGATCGTGCACGTGGCGAATATCTGCCGTTAGGGCGCGATCCAGACGCTTGGCCTGCCGACGCGTATAGGAAAAATAGAGACTGCGTTCGATGATGATCATCAGTGCGATCACCAGTGCAGCGTACATGACGTAGAAAATAATCTCGTGCAGCATATCGGCGTTCATGGCCTGATCCTTCTGTTGCCGTGTTGGGCGTTGTTTGTGATTAGCGACGACGTGTGTCGGACGGGGGTAATGGGTAGATCGTAAAGACGCTGCAAGTACATCCCTGTAAGCTCGAGCCGCGCCATCCTTGGCGCGGACGCTTTACTCTTCTATCCCATTCCCCCGTTTTGCTCTGTACTTAGACTATTAACGGATTAGAACGTGGCTTCCAGTGAGGCGCTGAAGGTGCGCTCTTCCCCAACGTTGTAAAACGGTGTACCTGCCGATACGCCGTTGTACGATCTTGAGTTGAAGCTCACGGAGCGCGCAGAGTCGAGATACTCTTTGTCGAACAGGTTGTTGACGCCAAAGCGTAAGGTGGCGCTTTTCACGATCTTCTTATCCACTGGCAGATAGACGCCGGCGCTGAGATCGAAAACGGTACGTCCGCCGATCTTCTCGTCATTGGTCATGTCGCCGTAGAACGAGCCAACATAGCGGCTGTTTACGCCGGCATAGTAGAGGCCGTCGTCATAGCCCACTCCGAGGTTGAGCATGTTTTTCGGTGCGTTGGCGACCTGCTTGCCCGTGGTGGGGAGCTGGCTACCGCTGGTGGCGAGATTGTTTTTCTGCTCGGTATCGGTGTAGGTATAAGCGGCGAAGTAGTTGAAGTTATGAGGCAGCTTGCCGCTCCATTCCAGTTCCAGCCCTTTGTTTTCCACTTTCCCGGCGTTGATCATTTCGTAATCGCCGTTGGCGTCACGACTGGAGATCTGACGGTCGGTAAACTGGATAAAGAACAGCGAGGCGCTCAGCAGCATGTCTTCGTCCTGAAAGCGCCAGCCGAGTTCCTGATTCCAGCTCAGCTCAGGTTTGGTATTGATGGAATCGCCAACGTTGTACAAAACGTAGTTGGGCGGGGTACGCATGTTACGCGTGATGTTATAGAACACCTGATTTTCGGTATTGATGCGGTAGGCTGCGTTAAAGCTAGGCAGGAACTCGTGGTATTTCTTGTTCTTTTTCTCTGCGACGTTATACAAACTGCCGAGGTTAGTCCCGTCACGTTCTACGTGCTGATAGGCCAGACCGCCGCTGAACGTCCATTCTGGTGAGAAGAACCAGGTGTCCTGTACCCAGATTTTATGGGCTGGCGTGACGGTAAACTGGTTACGGCCTTGAACCACTTTCCCGTTCGCGTCGGTGATCTGATCTGCATCGCCGGGTTTGCCGGAGATGTTAGCCGGGGTAAAGGCGCCGATATCAAAGTACTTGTTCAGCGAAACCCCGTAGCGATCCTGTTCGGCTTCATTCCAGTAGGTTTGGCGCGTATAGGTAACATAGGTCGATAGCCCGCTCAGCCATGAGTATGACTCGCGCGTCGCGAAATTTTTGGAAAGTGTAATGGTGTAGCGCTCTTTTTCATTGCGATAGCGATTATCCAGATTCAGTGCGTAGAGGTACTGCGCCATGCTCATGTAGGTTTTTTCTGAAAAGCGGTAGCCCGCGAAACTGATCTGGCTATCGATCGAGTTGAAGTATTTAGACCAGTTGAGTGAGAACGCATGGCCCATTTGCGACGACGTCGCTGGGAGCGTTGCGCGTGACTGCGTGACGTCAGCGGACAGCGCGCCCAGCAGGTAGAGGTTTTTCCCAATGCCTGCCGACCAGGACTGGTAGCCATCGGACAAAATACTGCCCCCGTACACCGACCACGCGTTAGATAACCCCCATGAGGCCTCGGCGGCAGAAAAGGCTGGGCCTTGCAGGCGATGGTTGGTGTTCGAGGGTTTACCGGCTGCGAGTTTATACTGCACGTGTCCCGGCCGTGTCAGGTAAGGCAGGTTGGCCGATTCAGTCTGGAACGTCGTCACCGTGCCGTCTTCTTCCGTCACGCGGACATCCAGCGTGCCGCTGACGCCGTTCTTCAGATCCTGAATCGCAAAGGGGCCAGCTGGCACGGTGGTTTCATAGATAAGTCGGCCATTTTGCGTAACGGTCACCGTAGCGTTTGATTTAGCGACGCCGCGAATTTCGGGGGCGTAGCCGCGCAACGAAGGTGGGAGCATGTTGTCGTTATTGGCTAATGACACGCCGGTAAAGCGATAGCTATCGAACAGGTTGCTGCTGAAATACATTTCACCCAGTTTGAGATCGGCTGAAAGCGTAGGCAGCGGGCGATAGGCGTAAAACTGATCCCACGAGAAACGATCGCGATTTCCGTTGCGCGATTTTTGCAGAAAATAGCGGTAATCGGCACGGTAGCGCCAGGCTCCCTGATTAAACCCGGCAGTGCCGTAGCTGCTGAGATAGTGTGATGTGCCTCTGCCATGGGTATCACGACGTACGTTACCCACGAGGTTATAGTCCAGCAGCGCCCCGCCGATACCGTGATCCCACTGTTCGGGCGGAATCCAGTTGCTATCGCTGTACGCCAGCCAGGCCTGAGGGATCGTAATATTCAGCGTTCCCATACCTATCTGGTTAGACACTTTCACGCCGGCAATGGGCGTCAGATCGACACACTCGCCGTTATTCCATCGCTCGACCTTGTCGCGTGCTTCTTTCTTCAGCGCCAGCTTATCAACGAGTTCAGGCGAGAGGCAGGCCGTTGGCCGAGCCTGATGGTTGCCTTCCGGCAGGTAGCTAATCATCTCCTGCTGTATTTCACGCGCATTCACTTTTATTGATAAAAGATAGGTGCCGGGCGTGACGTATTCAGGATCGGAAAAATGGCTAAGATCAATGTCACTACGCTCATCGACATCCAGTACGTTAACGTTAAATTCCGTTGCACTGAGCGCTGTTGTATTCAAAGAAAAAATAAAAAAACCGTAGCGAAATAAGGCTGATTTTATTTTTTCTTTGAACGTAAGATTCTTCATTGCCATAGGAATATGTGCTTGAACAGATACAGCGTTGTAGATATCCATGTACGTAAAACCACGTGTGGAATAAAGAATGTATTAGGGGAGGTGGCCTCCCCATTTGATTGCCTATACCCTGCTGTTAGCGCAATGGATGGTTAGCGCATCAATATTTTATTGATAAGACACAACAAAATTAGCCGTGCTGGAGAAAGCACCTGTGGTGATTGTTGGTGACTCACCTTCCTGTGGGGTTGGGAGTTTGGCGACATAGGATGTGAAGGAGAAAACATTATCCCCGTTTGCCAACGGCGTAGCAGGAACAGCTGGCGTGGTTCCGTCGAATTTAATTTTTTCGCCGACGCGTTCTACGGCAATACCTGCACCGGTTGCGCTGCCGTTTAATGCCAGCATTTCATTATTGGTGCCGGATGCTGCGCCGCCGGAGAAAACAATTTTGGCGCTGGTGGCGGTATCCAGACTGCAATCTTTTAATGTGATATCAAACGGCTTAATTTCTGACGTGCCACCGTTTTCCAACACGGTTTTGCTGATTTCGCCAAACTCGATCGTTTGGTGCAAATCTTCCTGAGATACTGAGCAAGGAGTATCAATAATTTTCCCTTTAAACGTCACCGTTCCATTATGTGAATCCGCAGCGTGTGCGCCGACAGAGAATATCACGGAGATGAGGGATGCCAGGGTGATCTTTGATAGTTTCATATTACGCTCTCTCTATTGGTTACATTATTTAAAACATGCGCGCTACTCTCATGAGTGCGAACGCATTCATGCATAATGAGTAGTGCCATTTCTTTTGTAATACCTTTACAATGCCTTTTCTGACGGGTAACGGCTTATCGCCTTGCACGGACTGAATATATTTATCCGCTTCCCCAATCGATGACGCTGAAACTAGATGGATGGTAGTGTTGGAGAGTTTTTTGGTCAAATATATTGTATTGATTACTTTTATTTAGATTAAATATTTTAAATTTATGTTTATTTAGGTTTTTATTCTGATATTTGATTTTTATGCTCTGGTGGGGAATAAGGCACTATAAATATAACCATCGAGATAATTTATTTTAATTCAATGTGTTATTTTCATTCGCTGTTTTTGATGTGGAATGGCGTGGAATATCTATGGGTTTATAAAAATAATGAAATGTCTTTTTGTTTGTATGAAGCTTAAATGAAAGTTAAATAATCTTTGACAACAAATAGGTAAGTTTTTTATCCTTGCCTGATTACGAGCCCGTAAGGCACTATATAATTGATTTTTCTCTTATAGATGATTTTTTTTACTGTAGTGCAGTGATTTTAAGATTATTCCATAGGTTTTATTATCGTAAATAATGTATGTGCCCGGTGGATTATAACAAACGAATAACGCTTCTTAATCTTGATGGAAAAAGGACGTATGGTTTATTTGATTAATGATTTAATCATTTTCAACGAGGGAGAGGGGACACTGACATGGATAGAACGTGAAAATGAAGCAATCTCTTTGAGCTTTCCTATTTCTCGATTGCTTAGTTTGCTAATTGAGAATCAGAGGGTAACGTTAAGCCGAGATTTTTTGTTAAAAGAGGCGTTGGAAAAGCATGCGCTTTCCCCCTCTATTAATAATCTAAACAACTATTTATCTCTGTTAAGGAAGGTATTACGCGAATTTGACCTGGCGGATTCGATAGTGACTATCCCCAAGTTGGGTATTGTCTTTAATGTTGAAAGCGTTGTTTCCTACCCGGAGGCGGATAGGGGAGGAGGAGAGAAAGAAACATCACATCAGGTGGTAGAAGAGAACGTAGAAGAGAAAGTGGAAGAGGATGTTTATAAAGAAAAAAAGCCGTTCTCCATAAAACACCACGCCATATCTGAGCCCATAAAAACACAGCAATACACCCGGTGCCTTCTCATCTGGATAGCGATAGTGGGGATTATTCTGTTCGCGTTAGATAACGCAAACCGTTTCCCGTATCGACACCTTGTTGATGTGAAGATGAGCGGGAAATGCGATCTTTTCTATTTATATGACAGCGTGGGTTATCCACTTCCTACCGACTATGAAAATCTATGTTCAGAGAACACATTGTTCTTCCTGTCGAAAAAAATTGTTATCTCTGGAATGCTGGATAAGAAAAGTGAAATCGTTATTTCCTGTAAGAAGAACGGGAGTGGATGTGTAACTTATGTTAATAATTAAAGTCAGAAAGAAAATTTTTTGCACCACATTGGTGCTTTTTATTTCATTTTCTCTGGGGACCCTTTTTTATTTAAAAAGCAATTTATACCGAAAGCCACTGATATGTCAGGGGGAAGTAAAACTCTACACTGAAGATCAGAACATCAGAAAGGAATATGACGTCTATTTTTATTTAAATAATCAAAATAGAGCGCTGGTTCTAGTCAACGGTTTTTACATCGGCGAGGACGGTGTGCCGCTGACGATTCGGCGTACGTTCAGCTTTGATTCTGTTTGGGAAGGGAATCGTCTGGTGGTTAACAATATCGCGATGAATAAAAACGGTAATGATAACGCTCCCGATGAGGCAATCCCTATTCTGGCTGAAAATGATGTCATCCAGTTTGAGATGTTGACGAAGTATTCCTACTTGATTAGCACCGTCCAATCAAAAATGGCATGTAACACCCGTGACTAATGTGTATTGACGTGGCGTGTACACATTAATCGCTGCTTTGGATGTCATCGCCATTTTGGGCGTGCTGTTCACGTGCTTCACAACACGCGTTGTATGAAATCATCAATATCTTCAATTGCCTGCTGAAAATCGGCCGGGGATGGATTAATAATCAGATGATCAGAGTAGCCGTTTAACAGCGCATCCAACTGGCGAGAAACGCGCTGGATATCGGCATTTTTAAAGGCACCGGACGCGACGCCTGATGCAATAATCTCTTCCAGTAAGGCAGACCATTTCTCTGTCATGACGTGGGCGAGTTCAGCGTAAGCGGTGTTGTGAACGGCCAGCTGCCATAGCGATCCATACAGATTCCAGATGACGTCAGTGGTATCCGGCAGGTAATTTTTCACCAGCTCATGCAGTTTCTCTTTCGGCGGCAATGTGGCGATGTCCGCCGCGACGTCTGCCAAATCCGCCAGCATGAATGCCGTTAGCGCCTCAATCGACAGCGTCTGCCAGTCAGGAAAGTAGTGATAAATATGACTGCGTGAAATACCAACGTGTTCCGCCAGTTCACGCGTTGTCACTTTCTCTATGCCTTTCTCAATAAATAGCTCGATTGCGCCATCAAGGATTTTGTCTTTGAGCGCTTTCGTTGTCTCTTTCATTACCGTCCCCGCGTTGACTTTGAGCAAGTGCTCAAATACAATTTTTACTCTTGAGCAACCGCTCAAGTATAACTCTGTCAGATGCTATTCTCATGCAAACCCATAATATCAGCGAACCGGTCAAGGTTTCGCATAGTGCCGCTGTCACCCTTAAAAAACTTGGAAAGCGGCATGGCAAAAAACTGATTCTCACCCTGCTTTTGGTGGTGGCGGAGAATGTCACTTATCTGCTTTATCCCCTGATGGCGGGCTTCGCCATTAACGCGATTCTGAATGCTCAGGCCTGGCACGCGGTGCTGTATGCACTGATGGTGTTTATTATGTGGGCAATTGGTGCCGCACGACGCAGTGTGGATACCCGCACGTTCGCACGCATTTATGCTGCGCTGGCCGTGCCGGTTATTCTGGCGCAGAGAAAAGAAAACCATAGCCATTCGACCATTGCAGCACGGGTGGCGCTCTCACGTGAGTTCGTGGACTTTTTTGAAATTCACCTCCCGGTGCTGATTACGTCGCTGGCGTCGATCACTGGCGCAGCTGTGATGCTGCTGGTCATTGAATTCTGGGCGGGCGTTGCCTGCGTCGCTATCCTGCTGTTTTTTACTTTATTCCTGCCGGGTTACACCCGCAAAAATGAAGTCTTGTTTGGCAAGTTAAATAACCGTCTGGAAAAAGAAGTGGGCTTTGTTAGTAGCGCGACTGAGGCTTCGCTAACCAAGCATTACCATGTTCTGGCCGGGTTGCGTATTCGCCTGTCGGATCGTGAGGCTTTGGGTTATTTGGCTATCGGTGCCGCCGCCGCCGTACTGTTTTCACTGACAATTGTGTACATGACACTCAACGGTGGGACCAATGCCGGGCATATCTATTCGGTGATGACCTACATGTGGATGTTTGCTATGAGTCTGGACGACGCGCCCGGCCTGCTGGAAAAATACTCGCAGCTAAAAGACATCGGTAAGCGTGTAGACACGGGCGCGGTGTAAGAAAACGGGGCGTGTAGGCGATAATTCGTCTGTTTTCCCTTTAAGTCAAAACCCCAGCGCGCGGCTGGGGTTTTTTTATGGGCGTTTACACCGTTTTCTATTTACGCCCGTTCTTTCAGTGGCAGTGTCGTCATGCAAGTCTGGCTGTCGTTATAGGTTGCAAACGGTGAGCTTGCTACACGTCCCTGATAGGTGACATTGATGGTTCCTTCAATATTGCGTGGTAACCAGACGCCGACAAAACCATTCTGATGGCTGCTCATGGTTTTTTGCACGATGACGTTACCGGCTTTATCCGTGATTTTTACATCAAACGCCGTATTGGCGAGCTCACCCTGGCACCCGGATAAACTGTGGTTAAAGCAGGGGTGGGTTTGCTGAATATAAGGTGCAAACGAGAGATAGAATTTATTCCCCAGCGGATAGCTATGCTGCTGCTGTCCATCAGATAATTTCAGTTCCTGGCTGGTAATCGACGCGCTGTAGGGCAACGGTCTTGCCTGCGGCGATTGATCGATCGTATCGACAATCTGCTCGACCGTTTTCCCTGCCAGCCCTTGTTTGGCCAGGAATGCGTTGGCGTCAGTCGACGCGGCAAAACCTGAGCCACTCAATGTCAGTGCGAGTAGCGCTGCCATCATCTTTATCTTCATCATTATTTCCCCTCAATAGAGCCATCATCTGGAATCACTGGCTATGACGTTACACCTTCCCCCTACGGGAAGGTCAAAAGGTGGGGTGTATAGAAAGGTAAATTAATGTATTTACTGTGTTTTTATTGATTTTGGTCAATTTTAAACCACGCTAAATGGCGGTGATATCAGCACCATTATTGATACGGTTCAGGTTTTTCACCGACCCGACGAGTAAAGACGTGTTAATGCTGTAGCGTTTCCCAGATCAGTTTAATCAGTAGCGTCACTGCTAATATCAGGAACAGACGACGAATCCAATAATTCCCTCCTTTTAACGCTAACTGTGTCCCTACAATTGAACCGCAAATGGCTGCGATGCCGAGTGGGAATGCGAGCCCATAATTAATCAGCCCCGCTGGAATCAAGAAAAGGAGCGTCGCGGAATTGGTGCCGAAATTGACGACCTTAGCGCAGGCCGTTGCGCGCAGAAAATCAAAATGGAAAAAGCGAACGAAAAGGAAGAGTAAAAAGCTGCCCGTGCCCGGCCCAATAAAGCCGTCGTAAAATCCAATCACAAGCCCGAGTACCGCGCCCTTGATGAGGTCATTTTGTGTCGGTTCCTGACTGGTATCCTGACTACCAAAACTGGGGCGAAACCATGTGTAAGCCACCATGATCGCCAGTACAACGATAATGACCGGGCGCATCCAGGAAGACGGCATGAAATCCAGCATGCGGATTCCGATATAAGCACCGGTGATGGCCGCAAGGGCTGTTGGCAGCATGAGTCGCCATGGTAAGCGCAATCGGGTTGCAAACTGCCGAACGGACATTAAATGTCCCATGACGGAAGAGAATTTATCGATCCCCATAATTTGGGCCGGCGTGAAATGAGGAAGCGTGCTGTAAAACATCGGCATACTGATCAACCCACCGCCGCCAACGGCGGCATTAATGGCACCGGCAATGAAGGCGATTGGAATGAGGATAAGTAGCTCAGACGCCATGATAAATCCTTTGTTGAGTGGTAACAGCCTTGGGGGAATAGAACACACGGCGTAAGACGCGATGAATAATGTGGCAAATGTGAACACCGCCAGACAAGGTATTGCTGATGCCTGCCTCGGCGTATGTGGGTGATGCCCACAGCGAGAGTCATCTTAATTTGGACTGAAATATGTGTCTAATATATATTTAGTGATGTATTGATTCATTTGAGGATATAAATGGAGTTCCGTCACCTTCGTTATTTCATCGCGGTCGCCGAGGAATTGCATTTCACGCGTGCTGCGGTGCGTCTAAATATCGGTCAACCTCCACTTTCGCAGCAAATCCAATCACTTGAAGCAGAATTAGGTGTCTTGTTGTTCGAGCGAACTCGACGTAGCGTGCGTTTGACAGAGGCCGGTCAGCACTTTCTGATTCGTGCCCGTGAGATTCTGGAAAGTAGTGAAGGTGTTGCCAGTGAATTACAGCGAATTTCACGCGGAGAAGCAGGGGAATTAAAAATCAGTTTTACGTCCACAGGCCTGCTGGTGGAGGAGTTAAGAACGCCGCTGAGAACGTTCAGGGCAAAATACCCTGAAGTGCGACTTACGCTGAAAGAAATGTTCACTCACCTCCAGTTTGCCGCGCTATTAGCTGGCGAGTTGGATATCGGCTGTGTGCGTTTTAACGGGCCACGTGCACCTGATGGGTTGACGTTGCGCTGGATTCGCAACGACCGTCTGTGCCTTGTCCTGCCTGACGATCATCCGCTGGCGGGGCGTACCGGCGTGGGGATCGTTGAGGTTCGCGATGAGCCTTTTATTGGCTACCCGGCGAAGGCTGGTGCCAGCGTTTCTGACTACGTGACGATGTGCTGTGAACAGGCGGGTTTTATCCCTAATGTTACGCAGGAAGCACGGGAAGCGATGACTCAAATTGGCCTGGTTGCCGCTGGAATGGGGGTGGCGATACTGCCGCAGCCGATGGATCAGTTGCAACCGAAAGGTGTGTGTTTTATCCCTCTGTCTGATGCTGGTGCTCAGCTTCGTATGGCGCTGGTCACGCGAGAATCGGATAACTCGCCACGCGTTCGTAATTTTGTGGATCTGGTTCGCCAGATGTGATGTCGTACTGTATTTATGACGCCTTTTTGTCTTTGTGAAATATAAAAGCCACGTTTCCTGATTTTTTAAGAGTGAAAATATGAAAAAAATTAAATGGGCAATTATGGGTACCGGGACTATCGCGAAAAATTTTGCGAAAGGGTTGCAAAGTTTAGAAGATGCAGAGCTTTATGCTGTCGCCTCACGTTCTATAGCAAGTGCTATTCAGTTTGGTCAAAATTATGAAGCGCAGAAGTATTACGGTAGTTATGAGGAAATGGTTAGAGATAGCGAGGTGGATGTTGTCTATATCGCGACACCTAATAGTGCGCATAAAGATAATATTTTACTGTGTTTAAATCATAATAAACCGGTTCTGTGTGAAAAGCCTTTTACTCTGAATGTTAAGGAAACACAGGAGGTTATTCGCGTTGCCAGAGAGAGAAATGTTTTCCTGATGGAAGGAATGTGGAGCCGTTTTTTCCCCATTATGCAGAAAGTACAAGAGTGGATTGATGCAGACTTGATTGGCCCTATTCGAATGGTGACCGCTGATTTTGGTTTTAGACGGGAAGGCGAACCGGAAGAGCGAAAAATCAGTTTGCATCGTGCCGGAGGGGCATTAATGGATGTGGGCATTTATCCCATATCATTCGCATCCTGGGTATTAAAAAAAGAACCAGTTTGTATTAAAGGTGTTGCCAGTTTATATGAGACCGGCGTGGATGAGCTTTCTGCAATGACATTTCAATATGAAAGCGGCCAGCTTGCCGTGTTATCCTGTTCGATAAATACGCCAACAGTGAAAGAAGCCAGAATTATTGGCAACAAAGGATCAATTGTAATCCCTGATTTCGCTAAGGCGACATCTGCTACGCTCTTCGTCATTGGTGAAGAACCGGTGACGATAACGCTCCCGCTTGAAGGAAATGGATATAATTACGAAGCCGCAGAAGTCATGTCGTGCCTGAGAGAAAATAAAACAGAGAGTAACATTATGCCTCTGAGTGAGACGCTATCCATTATGGCATCAATGGATGAACTCAGACGTCAGTGGGGAATTGTTTTCCCTACAGAAAATCAAGCTTGATGGACGTCCTCTCCATTGTTTCTTCAAAGCTTGCTCTAATCGTTGGGTTTTATTTTCTAGCTTATTAATTAAAATATTATCGCCAGTACGATACTGGCGATGATTTCTTTTATTATTAATAAATTATTTTGGTTTTTTGCTAGCTATAATTATTTACATTATTAATTGCGGTGTCTAAGGGAATTACCTTGTATTTCCAGTATGTTATTGTTTTTGCTTTAGGCTTGCCGGCTGGACCAAAATATTCTTCCCACGCGGTATCGCTCGTCAATAGATCTGAAAACATCTTGCTTAGATCGCTTTTTTTCCATATTTTTTTGTAACCCTTAGCGCCCGAAGGTGCTGGTGCGGTATGTTTTACATAATCTTCAACGGAATATTCATTCTCATACGCCATAAAGACGGTATAGACGGGCTCTTGCGATATTCTGTCTTGATACCAGGGAATGACGACGAAGTGGTGCACGGTCGGCCCAACCAGGAAATGCCACACTGAGGTCTTTGAATCGGTACTGGGGAAGTCTAGGGCAATATTAATTTTTTTCTTCATGCTTTCGTTATCTTCAATTACATTGCCACTGCCTGAGTCATCCTGCGTCTTGCCATAAACGGCACAACTCATTGTTGTGGAAACTCCGGTACAATGATCGACTTCCATAAGCTTAGTATTAGCAACTATCGCATTTATTAGTGCATCATTAGGCATACGAACATTCCTTATATCTTGAGGTATATAATAGTTGGTGTATAAAATCATATTCGTGCTGAGAAATTGAAAATAACAATGACCCGCTTAAAAAAACATAGAACTGGTACTCTGGTTTGTAAATTATTAAAAGGGACTAGGGGAAATAGCGGAGGGAATGGTGTGATTTATCGGCACAGCTCAATAAGCTTTGCTGAATCATTCTGAGAACAGGTTGGTAAAATGGTCAGGATGGCGTGCTGACCCTTCACGCCTATCCCTAATAGGAGATGGGAGTTTTATTGTCCCGCGCTACACCGTTGCACCATAGAAATAATCACATGGAACAGTTCATCTTTAGCCTGTTGTTCCGTAATAATCCCTTTAACGGCGGCATAAGATAATCCTTCGGCGGAACCGAGCATTGCACGTAATGCGGCATCATGAAGCGGTTTACCCGCACAGAATGGGGCAAAGAGATCGCGGCATTTATCCGTGAAGATGGCATCGTATTCCTGCCTGATTTGTTCAAGCTCGGGGGTTCCGGTAAGCGCTGCCATGACGTTGGGCATTTCACGGCCCTGAAGCAGTACGCAATCGATGTACGAAGTGGCAATGACGGCGGCCAGCTTATCAAGCATGGGCTCCGTCTTGCGGATAATGTCATCCATAATCGCCGTCTGGCGAGCGTCATATTCCTTATAAAGTGCAGCTAACAGCCCCGAACGGTTAGTAAAGTGATCGTAAACTACTGGCTTCGTTACGCCAGCCTGTTTCGCCAGATGCCCGAGCGTCAGCGCTTCCGTACCTTCCTCTCGAATAATCTGCCAGGCGGCTTTGATCAGTTGTACATGGCGCGCTTCTCTCGATAAACGCTGTCGGGTCTGTGATGTGGGCATTGCCGAATTATCCTGTTG
Organism: Pectobacterium aroidearum; assembly: GCF_041228105.1. Classification (NCBI taxonomy): domain Bacteria; kingdom Pseudomonadati; phylum Pseudomonadota; class Gammaproteobacteria; order Enterobacterales; family Pectobacteriaceae; genus Pectobacterium; species Pectobacterium aroidearum. The sequence goes on along the minus strand of NZ_CP166097.1, from coordinate 4,074,481 downwards.
ACATCCTTATATACCAAAAGTAACTTACCAATGGTAGGTTACTGTTAGTATATAAGAGTATAACTGACGTCGTTCTATAGCAATAGGGAGTACCCGGAATGCATGCATTACTTGTCGTTTCTCATCCTGTTCATACCTCGCTAACCCACAGTGTCGCTGGCGCTATCGCGCAAGGGATCGCTGAGTCGAACCCGGAAAATACGGTCGAAATTGCGGATCTGACGCAGGAAGGCTTTAACCCGGTGTTTTCTGCATCAGATATGGCAGCTTTTCAGCGCACCGGAGCAACGCCGCCTGATGTCGTTGCAGAGCAGTCCCGTATTGATCGCGCGGATGCGTTGGTACTGGTATTCCCGATTTACTGGTGGTCCATGCCGGGGCTGTTGAAAGGGTGGATCGACCGCGTGTTTTCAAACGGCTGGGCCTATGAAGAAACTGCCGATGGGAATGTGATAAAGAAACTGGGACATTTACCGGTGCATCTTGTGGCGCTGGGCGCTGCTAACCAGAGAACATTTGAAAAGCGTGGCTATTCTGACGCCTTTCATGCACAGATCGATCACGGGATTTTTGACTACTGCGGCGCTTCAGTATTGACGTCTGAAATGCTACTGATGCCGGAGTTGGGAACGCCAGAGGCGTGTATCGATAGCGCGCGCCATATTGGTGGCCGTATTTTCCAGACATCGTTATTTTAAACCATCGATAATCAATCCTATTTTTAAAGCCATAATATCTTTTAAGCATGCCGCTTTACTCTCTTATTTATTCTGGCCGGATGGTAGATGGCTGATTACCGTTCGGCCAAACGGATGATATGTTTTTAGCCTCATTTCCGCATACTTTGCGTATCGTCATCAATGACGAACTAGATCGTAAACCCATCCTCGCTATGAAATCAGAGAATAAAGGGAGATATATGAATTCCGCTGAGCATATTAAAAGTATTTCAGAAATCATGATGATGCCTTTGGCCGCAAAAGCATTATGCGTTGCAGCGGAAATAGGGATAGCAGATAAAATAGGGGAGCAGGGGACAACCATCGCTGAATTAGCAAAGGAATGTCAGGCGAGTGAAAAGAACATTTTTGATATTATCAAGGTGCTTGAGGTCTTTGGCTTTTTTGACGTGAAAGATGAAAGTGTTATTAAAAATAATGCACGTTCTGCGCTGCTGATGTCGGATAATATCAGCTCAATGAAGCATTTCTGTATGCTGTTCGGCAATGAATACTATCAGGGGTTTGATGGGTTATTGCATACGAGTCGTACGGGGGAATCGGGCTTTAAGCAGGTCTTTGGGCTGACATTATATGAGCACTTGGCAAACTCTGCATCGCGAGCAGACATTTACGATCTCGCTATGCGGGATTTATCGCGCCCGGTTGGATATGTACTGGCTAAAGAATATGCGTCGCTTTTTAAAACGGCTGACAGCGTTGTTGATATTGGCGGCGGTAGCGGCGTTATTCTGACTGAGCTTATAAAGCAGTATCATCATTTAACGGGTTGTCTTTTCGACATGACCGGTGTCTGTACCAGAAGTGAAAAACGTGTCGCACAGTACTCTCCGGAATTGAAAGAAAGAATGGTTTTCACTCCCGGCAGTTTCTTTGAGGCTATTCCTTCTGGTTATAATATCTATCTGCTTAAAAACATATTGCATAACTGGAACGACGAATTCTGCCTGAAAATATTAAAATCCATCGCGCAATCAATTGGGCACTCAACGCTATTAATTATCGAACCTTTGCTAGAGCATGAGGAAACCTCACCAAGGTTATTGATGAATGCGCTTTTTCAATCTGTCATCTGCCAGGATGGCACGCGATACAGAACGTTGAAAGATATGGAAGATATTCTGACGTTAAGTGGATTAATCATCGTTGGTACAAAGAAAATAACCACTGGCCATACGGTCGTTGAGATTAAATTAAACGCGGTGTCGCAGAGGTGAATATTGCAAGTGCTCTATTTTTCTATGTTTTTCTCATCGTTTTCTAATGACTACTGTTATTAAAGCCATGTTATTAAAATCATGTTATTAAAAACAGTATTGACACCGTTTTTAAAATCCGTAGATTGGAATTACAGCAATAAAGTTTCAGCCTGCTGTGATATTAAAGACATCGAATATGTTCTTTAATAGGTATTTTGCGATACAGGTCACGAAATATTTTTGTATGGGGAGTCGATGTTGAGAAAAATTCATACTCTCACTCGATGATGCTTTAAAGCCACGTAGTCAGTACCGACAATCGCAAAAATGGGGTGAAAGCGCGATGATGTAAGGCCATGATTTTGTTTTTATTGGTTGCGATTAGGTGTTGGTTTAGTGAGTGAAAGATATCGCAACGGGAGTAAGGCCACGCATCAAAGAGTCTATATCGCGATGGGGATGTACTTGTTAACCTGCCATATCTTTGAATGGCGATAAGGTTGGCAGACTGTTTAAATCAGTAAATATAGGGAGGTTTAGCTCATTTTAGTACCCAATATTATCTGTTATAAACGTGTACATTTGAAGCAGTACCAATAGTAGTAAAATGTTATTAAGCCAATGAATGTTAAATCTTAAATCTGCAGTACCTTAAAAGCCCTGGCTAATATAGTCAGGGCTTTTATCATTTGGAACCGTTGATATATCAAGCCGTTATTTCAGGTGTTTCTGCAACTCTGCACCTGCCTGCTCCAGCGCGGTGATGACGGTCGGCTCCTCGCTCAGTGGATTCAGCAGGCCGTAGTCATGGATCATGCCGTTATAGCGAGTCACGGTTACGGGTACACCGGCCGCATCCAGCTTACGTCCGAACGCTTCGCCTTCATCGCGCAGTACGTCCAGTTCTGCCGTCTGAATCAATGTTTGCGGAAAGCCTTTTAACTGTTCAGTACTGGCACGCAGTGGGGAGGCTAGAATGTTGTTACGGTCTGCCGCACGGGTCGTGTAGTTATCCCAGAACCACTTCATCATATTTTTCGTCAGGAAATAGCCCTTTTCGTACTGGTTATAGGATGCATTATCGAAGTTCGCATCCGTTACTGGCCACAGCATGACGTTATAACGAATTTTCGGTCCGCCAAACTGCTTAGCCTGTAGAGCAACAGACGCGACCATATTGCCACCGACGCTGTTGCCGACCAGCGCCAGACGACTACCGTCCACACCAATTTCCTGACCGTGCTCGGCCACCCACTGCGTTGCCTCATAAGCCTGATTGATGGCTACAGGGAAGCGTGCTTCAGGGGACGGGGTGTAATCCACGTACACCGCTGCGGCACCGGATGCCCTGACCAGATCGCGGATTAAGCGCTCATGGGTCGGGAAATCACCCAACACCCAACCGCCGCCATGGAAAAACATGAACACGGGCAACGTGCCGGATGTATTTTCCGGTTTCACGATTTGCAGCTTAATAGCCTGACCGTTCACCTGGATGGTTTTTTCAGATACCTGTGCGGCTTGCAGTTTCACGCCCTGTTGGGCACCGATCAGAACCTGACGCGCTTCCTGCGGAGTCATTTGTTCTATCGGTTTACCTTTACCGGAATTCAGGACATCAAGAAATGCCTTTACGCCAGCGGTCGGCGTAGGGGCATTGATCGGCTGAGCAGCCGCGACGGATGTCATAGAAGCGAATACGGCAGAAGTCAGGATGGTGGAGACGGTTTTCATGATGTTGGCCCTTTTTAAAATCGTGCGGTTGATAGGTTCAATCAGGTTGCTTTTTGTAATCGAGCGATTAAATAGTGCATGTAATACTTGCGTGCAAGTTACTTTCAGTCAAACGTTATTTATAATTTTTTTTAAGCTTGTGAGTAACGGAGTATTTAAAATGAAAGAAAACAGTACATTGGGTGAATTGCTGTGCTTCTCTTTGTATTCGGTCGCCAATGCACTGATTCGTCAGTATCGACCGTTGCTGAAAGAATTCGATCTGACCTACCCGCAGTTTGTCGTCCTTCTGTCTCTGTACGATCAGGACAATATCCTGCTCAAAGAACTGAGTGAGAAAACGCTGTTTGATTCAGGCACGCTGACACCGCTTGTCCAGAAGCTGGAAGCCAAGGAGTTTTTAAACCGGGTTGCGGTTGCGGGTGATGAGCGCATGAAGAAAGTGGTGCTGACTGACAAGGCGCTTGCGCTGAAAGAACGGATTGTCGATCTTCCGAATCAGATGCGTTGTTCCATGCGGATGAACGATGAAGATCTGAATATGCTGCGACAGCTTTCCAAAAATCTATTGGAAGATTTATAGCCGGGTGAGGAGACGTTCGATTTCCTATAGGGAATTCTCGAATCGTCTGGCCGATCGGATGGCGCTAATAGTTTAGAAGAATGGTAAGTGACAAATGCCACACCCGTGCTTGGGTGTGGCATAGCGTTTTATTGTGTGCGAACCCGTACGCCCGCAAACACAATCACCATTGCCGATACCAGTAATATTCCGCTGCCCGCAAATACACCGCTTGCTCCGTTGAGGTCAAATATCATCCCGCCGCCTGCGGCACCCGCCCCGATGGCAAACTGGATTGATGCCACCAGTAAGCCACCCGCGCTTTCGGCTTCGTCCGGCACGGTGGTTGCAAGCCAGGTTGACCAGCCCACGGGAACCAGACCAAACGCAAATCCCCACATTGCTACCAGCAGGCCGTCCAGCATCGCCAGATGTCCAAAGGCCACCATGGTCAGCGCCAGAACGCCCATCACAAAGGGCACCAGCGCCAGCGTCAGGCGTAAGTTTCGCGCCAGCAGATACCCAGCAATCGAGGTTCCGACAAAATTGGCGAGGCCAAAGCCGAGTAAAATCAGGGAAATGCTTTCGACACTCGCCTGCCCAACGGTTTCCAGAAACGGTCGCAGGTAGGTGAAGAAGGCGAAATGTCCGCTGAAGATCAGCACGGTTGCCAGCAGTCCGCCGATCATGCCCGGACGGCGCAGCACGCGAAGCAGTGTTCCCAGGCTACCGCTGCTTTCCGGCTTCATCGATGGCAACACCCACAATTGCCAAAACAGCGCCACAACGCTCGGCAGAATGCAGAGAATAAAGACGTTTCGCCAGCCAATCAAACTCCCCAAATAGCTGCCAAGCGGCGCGGCAACGACGGTAGCAATCGAGACGCTGGAGAAGATCACCGCGAGTGCTTTAGGCACTTTATCCTTAGGCACAAGACGCATCGCCGTGGCGGTAGACATAGCCCAGAACCCGCCAATGGCAATCCCCAGCAGTAAGCGCCCGAATAGCAGCACATGCAGATTGGGAGCAAACGCCACCAGCAGGCTGGAGATGATTTGCAACACCGAGAAAAACATCAACACCCAGCGGCGGTCGATACTTTTGGTCGCCGGTGTGATGAGCAATCCGGTCACCAGCGCGACCAGCGCCGTCGCGGTCACCGCCTGGCCTGCCATTCCCTCCGTGACGCCTAAACTGGTCGCCATCGGCGTTAATAAACTGGCTGGTAGAAACTCAGCCGTAATCAGGCCAAATACCCCCAGTCCCAGTGAATAAACGGCTCGCCAGGCGGGTTTTGCGGGCGCTATGGCCTCACTTGCCGCTATACATGAATTCATCTGTTGCTCTCTCGTTAGAAAAATGTGACAACCGTCACGAAGCATAGAGCGTTCCACATGGACGATCTATGACATATACTCTTCACTTATTGATTATTCGTCCGGAGTTGTTGCCATGACCGTTCAGTCACCCGATTTGATCAGCGAACTTCTGCGCGGGATGCGTCTTTCCGGGGTGACATATCGCCGAATTGAAACCCATGCTCCCTTTGGTGTGGCGTTCCACTACGTGCCCGGCAAGGCGCAGTTTCATTTTGTCAGTCAGGGGACGGCGCTGCTGCGCATGGAGAGTGGCACGACGTTTGCGCTAAAAAGTGGGGATGCGCTGTTTATCCCCAACGGGAATTCGCACGCGCTGCTCTCTGACGAAAAGGCTGACGTCACGCCAGTGTCTGCATTTCCCAGCGAAGCGATCTGTAATTCGGTCTGTGCGATAGACTGCAAGCCCTGCCCAGATACCGAGAACACGGTCATCTTCAGCGGATGTATGGACTTTGAACTGGGCGGAATGCAGCCGCTGATCAAAGCGATGCCGGAAGTCATGATGGTGAGTCGATTGATGTCTACCTGGCCGGAAATCCATCCGCTTCTTGTCGCGATGGAGCGTGAGTCGATGACACGTCAGGTGGGCTTTGCCGGCATTCTGGCGCGGCTAGCCGATGTTGTCGCGGCGCTCATCGTGCGCGGGTGGGTTGAAGCAGGCTGCGGTAAGGCAACAGGTTGGGTGCAAGTACTGCGTGACCCGAGGCTAAGCCGGGCGATTTACGCGATGCATCAGAATCCGGGCGTCAACTGGAGCGTCGCGGAACTGGCAAAAGAGGCGGGCACCTCCCGTTCCGTTTTCGCCGAGCGCTTTCTCTCCGCAACTGGCACCACGCCCGTAAAATATCTCAGCGAGCTGCGCATGCGCTTAGCTGTCCAGTACATCCGTCATGAACATCAGCCGATTGAAACGGTGGCGCTACGTCTGGGTTACGGATCGCTGGCGGCGTTCAGCCGGGCATTTAAACGTATCGTAGGCCACGCACCGGGAACGCTGCGGGAAACCAGCTTGGCTTCTGAAGAGGTTTGATGGGGAACAGAGTTAGAGATCGTATTGGAAGCGAACGTGCCATCGTAGCGATCGTTTTTGCTGGTGGGTATTGTAAGTATCCCTTTAAAACGGTCCATTCACTTTTAGAAATCTTCCGACATAATACAGAATGAAGAGCATAACGGCTGATGGTGTCGTTATGCTTTTGCCGTTTAAATCATCACGAATAATTCAGACTCTTCCCTCGCCAACAATAACCCATCACGATAAATAACCTACGCCAAAAGACGAATTTCTTTTTTTATCTCTGCTGTTATTTTTAAAAATGTTCATAGCAATAATGTATGTCTGATGAATATCATTTTAATGAGGGGGTAAAGATATGCCATCTATTTATTATCGTGGGGATAATCGGGCTATTGGGGACATTCAGAAAACCGGGTTCCAGCCACAAATAGAGTCGTGCCGAGGGAGAACACCACTCCAGGCAATAGCGCATATTCAGAAAATTATTAAAGATAACAATTTCAAAAGCCTTGCGGATATTGGCGCCTATATTATCAGTAGCTCAAAAGGTGATTCTGTTTCCACCTCTTGTGTCCTGGATGGCGCATCCTACGGGAAATATAAGTATCAAATCACTGCACCGCAGAATGCCCTGTATTTTGAATTCAACCTCGATGGAGGCGTGGGCACACAGCAGCCAAATCAAGGGAATATGTTCGGGCGCAAGCCGTACTACATTTTAACCAACGTTAACCCGGCGCTTAGTCAGTACGTTATTGTTGGCACACGGACGGCCACACAGGAAGCCACGTTTTTTACTGATATCCCCAGTGGCTGGATAACGCTACTGAGTTAATTGCATCTCATCATTGCCATTATCGTAACGAGGCGTCATTTTTTATCGGGGTTCAAAACCTGAATGTTTTTTGCGATGTTATTAATATTATAGCTATATAGCTGCAATGCCGTTGGTTTAATCAACAACGGCATATTTTTCCACATAACCAAACTTCAACAGCGAACCGTCCAGACTATTGTTGCAATATATTCAGGCTTTCTTGCAGCGAGAGAATATCGTCCGGCGAGCCTTTACCTTCTACGGTATTGGTAAAGTAGTTGTAATCGAGATCAATCCATTTCTGTAATTTCGCTTCATCGTTCTCGGGATATTGCGCCTGCTCAATAGCCGGTAGTGTTTTATAGTGGTTCAGCAGCTCGCTAAAGAAACTGGTCGATGAAGAGTTCACACGCCAGAAACGAAAAACCCCCGCCAAAGGCGAGGGTTAAGAATTAGTGGTGCCCGGACTCGGGATCATTCAGCTTTCTATTAAGTTGAAATATAGCATAAATTTTAATCACCCTAGTTGTCAAGACCCTAAGCATGACCCGTGTTTTTATAGGTAGATCAGAATGATGGGGGCCAGGCGCAAAAAAAACGTCCAGTTCGTTCCTTCGGTTCGATTCCCAATGTCACTTGTAAATCGTAATGAGGTAAGCTCTATGCGAACTATATAATTACTCTCCATAATAGGGACGGGCGGAGGATAACATTATGTCAGTAGAAAAAGACGTTTCTGCTAAACGCGTGGCATTAAATTTACGTACCGAGCCCGATGAACAAGCTGTTACTGAGGAGACGTTGATCGAGCAGCCGATTATCATGACAGGTTCAGAGGCTTATCAGGAATTCCTTGCTCGTTTGGATCAGCCTCCTGCACCAAATGCCGCGCTTTGCAAAACCATGCAAACACCTGCACCGTGGGAACAGGAGGAATGATTCCCTCTCCTAAGTCATCTCACGCTTGATTGTTAAGACCTATGTCAACTAGAGGTCTGAATACGGAATCCAATTTGTTGTATTGTCTTTCCCTTTGACCAATAGGGAAGGGAATAATAGTGAAAAAACGCATAAAAAAGATACTGTTAAGTAAAGCATTGGATAAGTATTTTTCCACGGTTTCACGACATAAACGAGGACAATTGCAGGAGTTCTATCGAATCAACGTTATCAAGCGTTCGCGTTTGGCTAACAGAAATATGGATGAAATATCATCAATAGACATCGCAGAATATAGAGATAATAGATTATCGGAATTTAACGCAAGAACGCAAAAGCCGATAAGTGCGAATACTGTGCGACTGGAATTAGCATTGTTATCGGCGCTTTATAATCTGGCAAAAGTTGAGTGGGGCACATGCTCTATAAACCCCGTTGAAAATGTTCGCAAACCTACCGTATCGTCAGGCCGTACCCGGAGGCTAACGACTCAGGAAGAACGGCAGCTAACCAGATACTTCAAAGATAAAAATCCTGAATTATTGGCTATTTTTCAGATCGCGTTGGAGACGGGAATGCGGCAAGGCGAAATTTTGTCGTTGAGATGGGAATATACCGATCTTCGCCTCGGCGTTGCCCATTTGCCTTTGACGAAAAATGGTACATCACGAGATGTTCCATTGTCATCAAAAGCACGGCAAATTCTGTGTGGCCTGAGTGAACGGCCACATCATGAGAATGGCTATATTTTTAGTTACACGTCGAGTGGGTTTAAAAGCGCATGGCGTGTGGCTTTGAAGGCTCTGGCTATCGACGATCTACATTTTCACGATCTCAGACATGAGGCAATCAGCCGATTCTTTGAACTGGGAACGTTAAATGTTATGGAAGTGGCTGCGATATCAGGTCATAAATCAATGAATATGTTGAAACGCTATACCCACCTTCGTGCAACACACCTCGTGAGCAAACTGGATGCACATAAGAAACAGGCTAAAAAACTAGCCTCCATCTTTGTTCCTTACCCAGCGGATATTGATATCGATGATACAACGGTTACGCTGAAATTCTCCGATCTTGATAACCTGTCTGTGACGGCTTCAACGCATGATGATGCTCTGAAAATTGCCTCTGTGGAATTACTTCGATTTCAGGCTATAGCAGCGAAAAATGGGAAGAGACTTCCGCCACCCGGAGCTATCTCAGTCAATTCGATTGATCGAGTTCTTATCAGTCCACTGTAACGATGTCGGTAACCTTTATATGACGATGTTGAGTTAAATATCGTCATTTTTTACTCCGAGAAACTCGACTTACCAGACATCCTACCCAGACGACGTTTTTAACATATCACACTGATAATCCGGTGTGTTTTAGTGGTTGTTATACATAACATAGGGATGTTACGGGTCATTGATTCGATAGCAATACTTAATTTAGCACTTCAGAAGGAAGATGCCTGCTGACTCTGCCTGATCCCGCACCGGATTATCAGTATGGCAAATGAACGTATTACTGAACATAGCGCTAAACAGAAAGAAAATGCTGAATCGAGTTGCAGTATTGATGTTTTGTCTGAGCGCCGACAGGATGAGTCTTGTCCATCGCCTTTCGATATCAGCCGCGACCTCTTTGACATCCCAAGTACTACCCCGAATTTCCGCACTGAACTGGCGGCTCAGCTTGCCGAGCTGATTCCAGAGGCTGTTGCTGATGGTAAGCTGGACGTTGAAAAACTTCGCGAGCTGCTGGCCGATGATGTCGCTGACAGTAACGAGCGCTTTGGCCTGTTTTGGCCGGGGAAAAAGCGTGCTCTGCGTGCAGCACAAGCATCGACTACCGCAACACTGAAACCAGACTTTGCTAACTCAAAAGACTGGGACACGACGCAGAACGTGTTTATCGAGGGAGACAATCTCGAGGTCCTGAAGATCCTGCAACGGCACTATCATAACAAGATTAAGCTGATTTACATCGATCCCCCTTATAACAAAGGCAAGGATTTTGTTTACCCGGACAACTACAGAGAGGGGCTGGATACTTACCTTGAGTGGACGCGACAGGTGAATGAGGAAGGTAAGAAAGTTTCCACTAATAGCGATACCGAAGGGCGCTTTCACTCCAACTGGCTAAACATGATGTATCCGCGCCTGAAATTAGCCCGTAATCTGCTTACAGATGATGGCGTGATTTTTATTTCGATTGATGATAATGAACAGGACAACCTAAAGAAGTTGTGTAATGAAGTTTTTGGTGAATCAAATTTGATTGCGGTTGTTCCAACCATTATGAATCTCAAAGGAAACCAAGACGCTTACGGATTCGCCGAAACTCACGACTATGTTCTTGTTTATGCGAAAAAGAAGGAAGAAAGTGTTTTAGGTAAATTTCCTCTTGACGAAGAGGCTATTGAGGAGGACTGGGAGGAGGATGAGCATGGACTATTTAAGCGTGCCGATACTCTTCGTCGTACCGGGCAGGATGCAAGTCGTGAACGTAGGCCAAAAGGCTGGTTTCCTATCTTCATTGCACAAAACGAGGAGATTTACGTTACAGATGATGATGAGCCAAAGAAGTCCGGTGATGAAGTCGTCTGGCCACTCAACGATGATGGACTTGAATTGTCGTGGACTTGGGGTAAGAAGAAAATAAGCTTAGAGAACTTTAATCTTGTAGTTGTCCGCCGTTCCGATGGGAGGCCAAATATTTACAAGAAACAGCGACCAGGAGTCGGCGACGTTCCATCTATTAAGCCGAAGTCAGTGATGTATAAGTCGGAATACTCAACCAGTACGGCTACAACTCATCTTAAGGCACTCTTCGACAGGAAAAAGTTATTTGAAACGCCAAAGCCTGTTCCGTTCATAAAAGATGTTGTAAGAATCGGATCTCCAAGTGACGGCATAGTATTGGATTTCTTCGCTGGCAGTGCCACCTCTGCCCACGCTGTAATGCAGCTTAACGCCGAGGACAACGGCAAGCGTCGTTTTATCATGGTGCAACTGCCCGAACCCACGCCGGAAGATTCCGAAGCGCGCAAGGCAGGTTTTACCACTATCGCCGACATCTCGCGCAAGCGCATCGAACTCGCAGGCGAGAAAATAAAATCTGATTTTGCAGAAAACAATGTTGATACCGGCTTTCGTGCCTATAAGCTGGCGGACACCAATTTCACCAAATGGCGCGTTACCAGCGATATCGAACCTGACAAGCTAACCCAACATTTGCTCGACCTGCGCGATAGCAGCACTGATGATGCCAGTCCCGATGATCTGCTTACTGAGCTACTGTTGAAACTTGGCTATTCGTTGAACGAACATCTCAGTATGCAGACTATCGCCGGGCTGGACATCCATGCCATCGCTGGCGATGCCGACAAGCCGCGTTTGCTGGCCTACTTAAACGAGCGAACCAAACCCTCATTGGAACAATTGCGGGAGCTGGTGAATGCCGAACCTACGCGCCTGATCGTTCTGGAGGATGCCTTCCAAGGCGACGACGAACTGAAAACCAATATTGCTCAATATGCAAGGAGCAAAGGTATTGAGCTGAGGACGGCGTGATGAACCATCATTCTCAAAATACGGGCTTTCAATTTGATTCACATCAGCAATATCAGCTCGATGCCATCAACGCCGTGGTGGATTTGTTCGATGGTCAGCCAAAGGATGCTGACAAGATCGCGATTGCCTTGCGTGGCAGCGTTGCCAACCGGGAAGGTGAGCTGGATTTAGGCATCGAGCAAGTAATTGGTGCTATCGGCAATAATCTGGTGCTGGATGAAGACGCTATTCTTGCTAATTTACAAACGGTACAGGATCGCAACGGGCTGGAGGTTAGCGAAAAACTGGTTGATGGCAAACTGGATTTCGACATCGAAATGGAAACCGGCACGGGTAAAACTTACGTTTATCTGCGTACCGTTTTCGAACTGGCAAAGAAATATGGCTTCACCAAGTTTATCGTCCTAGTTCCCAGTGTCGCAATCCGTGAAGGGGTGAACACCAGTATTCGTCTGATGCGCGAGCACTTCCGCAGCCTCTATCCGGCACAGCCTTTCGATGCGAATGTCTACCGCGGCGATAAGGCTGAGGAAGTACAAGCCTTTGCTACCGCGACTAACGTGCAAATCTTAGTCATGACGATTGATGCGGTGCGTAGTGACAAGAATAAAAACGAGAATAAGCGCATTATTCACAAACCTTATGACAAGCTCAATGGCTTGCGGCCGTTGGATTATCTGAAAGGCACGTGTCCTGTGGTGATCATGGATGAACCACAAAATATGGAATCACTGCTATCGCAGTCTGCTGTGGGTGATTTTGATCCTGTATTCACACTACGCTACTCAGCTACGCATAAGCAGCGGCGAAACCTAGTCTATCGGCTCGACCCAGTTGACGCGCACGATCTAGGTCTGGTGAAACAGATCGTCGTGGCTGAAGTCGCACAGCACGGTGCGGATGTGGCTCCTTACGTCAAGTTGCTCGAAGTGAAAGATACGAAAGCCGCGAAGCTTGAACTGGCTTGCCGCAAGGCCGATGGCTCTATCGCGCGTCGTAGCAAAAAGGTCAAACCGCATCAGGAATTGTCAGACGTCACTGGAAATCCGGCTTATGCAGGCTGGCGTATTAATGCGTTGAGCATCGCCGCTTTCGGTGAACCTGCCAATATTGAACTGACGCCGAATGGCAACTTGTTGCACGAAGGTGAATCCGTGGGGGGCGCAACGGGCGCGGTTTACAAGGAAATGATTCGGGAAACCGTGCGTGAGCATTTGCGTAAAGAGGCCATGTTACGCCCGAAAGGGATCAAGGTGCTGAGTCTGTTTTTCGTGGACAAGGTGGCAAGCTTCCTCGGCGACGGGGTAAACAACGAAGACGCTAATGGCGAGTTCGTGAAATGGTTTGATGAAGTGTTCATGGAAGAACGCGGCAAGTCTGACGTCTACCAAAAATTGCTGCCGCAGGAGCCTTGCGAATTACGACGAGCCTATTTTTCTCAACTAAAAACACGTGGCAGAACAACCTTTGTGGATTCATCTGGTTCGGCTGTCAAAGATGACGATGCCTACAAACTCATTATGCAGGACAAGCAACGTCTGCTGGACAGCGATGAACCCGTACGCTTCATCTTTAGCCATTCCGCATTGCGTGAAGGCTGGGACAACCCCAACGTGTTTCAGATTTGTACACTGCGTGAAATGGGCGCGGAAACGGAACGTCGGCAGACGCTGGGGCGTGGTCTGCGCCTGCCGGTAGCGAAAACAGTAAAAGGCTATGAGCGAGTTACCGACCACAGCGTTGCACAGCTCACCGTGGTTGCTAATGAATCTTATGCTACGTTCGCTCAGAATCTGCAAGCTGAATACAAAGAGGCGGGTGTTGCCATTGGACAGGTGCGCCCCAATGAATTTGCCAAACTGATGAAACGGGATATTCATGGAGTGATGACCGATGATATGCTGGGTTTCAAGACATCTTCTGCCATCTTCAAACATCTGGAAAACGCGGGATTCATCAAGGATGGTAAGACAACTTCCATGTTTCTGCCGGATGCAGAAGGATTCTCATTACATCTACCTGATGAGCTCAGGCCCTACGAATCAGATATTATCCGGTGCATCCTTAATGCGGGTATTGAGAAATATGTGAAGCCTGTAAGTGCGCGGGCTAAGCGTAAATTCAATAAAGAGCTCTATGCCTCGCCGGATTTTGAGAGGCTTTGGAGCGCTATCAGCCAGAAAACGACTTATCGGGTGACAGTTAAGCATCCTAGGCTGGTTGAGGCGTGCATAAAGGCAATCAAGTCTGAACCAAAAATCCAGCCGTTACGTATTGATGTCACCCGTGCGGGTGTCAAAGTGCTGCGTGGTGGCACTCAAGGGCAAGAACTGGGCGCGCGGGCTGTCGACCTCAAGGGCAGCTATGATTTGCCGGACATTATCGGTGAGTTGCAGCAAGGTACGTCTCTTACGCGCAAGACTCTGGTGGATATTCTCATCGGTAGCGGCAGGCTGGACGAGTTCATTGCCAATCCGAACGACTTTATTGCGATGATTCGCCGTTGCGTAGAGGGCGAGCTACAGCGTGTCATTGTGGAAGGTGTTCAGTATGAAAAGATTGGCGGCTCTGTCTATGAACTCCGTGAGTTGCAAGCCGACGGTCTTGCTGAAAAGGATTTCTTCAAAGAGCATCTGTACCGCGTTGAACACCCCGAGAAAACTGATTTTGATTATGTCGTGTTTGATGGTGGGCCGGATAGCCCGGAGCGAAAGTTTGCTGAGTTTCTCGATCATCGCGAGGATATCAGGCTGTTTATGAAGCTGCCGCCAAGATTCCAGATTGACACGCCGGTTGGCCCCTATAACCCGGACTGGGCTATCATCAAATCCGAAGACGGCGAAGACCGTATCTATATGGTGCGTGAAACCAAGAGCACCATGGATGAACAAAAAAGGAGACCTTCCGAAAATGCCAAAATCAAGTCTGCCGAGGCGCACTTCAGAGAAATTGGCATCGAGTATGCGGTTTCAGTACCTGAACAGTGGAATATCTGACCGTCGGCTGTAGTGGTATGGGCCTGTGAGGAATAGGCTGGATAATCAGTGTGGTAAACCTGCCTCTTTGACGGCAGGTTTACCAGATTTCTGTATCAGGAGACTACATGAGATACTGCCTCACGAATTATTGACCAGTCTTTATTTTCAACCCAGACAAAGAGGCATCGACCCTCACTGCGTCTGGCCCACAGTTCTCCGATTCGTTTCTTTTCTCGGCTATCTCGGGTATCACTGATATGCGATCCTTTATACTCAACAGCAACGAGTGGGCCATTGCTCATTTGTATCAAAAAGTCAGGATAGAATCGGTCTGAGGCCGTTTGCAACCAGAAAGAGGTTGGTTTTTTCTCTACATTACGTAACCACCAATCGACACCTTCGAGCCGGTTGGCAATAAATTCAGCACATTCAAATTCTTCTCCAACATCTTTCAGATTACCGATAACGGGATAGAAATGACGTTTGAGCTGAATAAACCCTGCATAACGAAAATCGTAAGCATATCGTCCAGGTTCCAACGACACTGCATGTTCGTCTAGCACTGCGAATTGTGATTCGTCATCAAACAAGTCGTTGAAGATGCGTTGCTTGGCGAGCACTAGCCCTGCTGCCATTTTTCGTTCCAACGCACCGCGCAAACGAAACTTTCGGTAGGCCAATTCGTCCAGAGAGAACTCTCTTTTTTCCAACAAATAATCAACCACTACATTGATCCATGCGACCTTTTTGTCCCGCTCGGAATAAGGGAAAGGTAGATTGCGGTCCAGCCAATAGATTAGATCAGTAGCTTCCCAGCCATGTTCTTTACCGAATAATGCCAGTTGATTATCTAATCGTTCATAAACACTACATTCGATTTTCTCTAGTTGAGAAATATTTAATGCAGCGCGATACATGGTTTCTACATCATGGGTGAATTCGCTATCAGAAAGCATTGGGTCAAAATCCTCTATTTCCCAGTCAGCATCTAAAAGTGGAGTTTCATCAAACACATCAAAGAACCCAGATTGCCGGTATGTGAGTAAAGGTATATGCGCAGTATGTCCCCGATCCGCGGGTGTTATTTCCTTTTGTAGTGACGCATTTTGTCTGGATGACGCCATTTCAAGCTGGTTGAGAACGTCTTTAGCAATTTCTGGATGCTTGAATGTGTCGGCCAATTGTTGGATCTGTTTATTATTAGCGCCGCCTTTTAATGTCAGAGTACCGCTCTCTGGTGAGATCTCTAGCTTGTCACGAAGTGATTTCGGTAAGGTTTCCAGAGCGCTTTCATCTGGAAGGACGAGACTATTATCGGATTCGGGTAAAGGAATAACCAAATCGCCTTGGGGCGCGAAGAGATCTCCTGTTGATGGCAGTTCTCCGTGGGTTTGAATCAAACTTTGTGTTTCGAGCCGTTCAAAACCACTTTGAACTAATCCATCACGCAATCCCTGAACTGTTGCCGCAAATTCTGACGATACGACGTAGGCATAACAACGGTTAAGCGCCTCATGCTGTTTTCTTTTAACATGCGGCATACGTAATATTCGGCCGAGGATTTGTTCTACCGCTGTAGCGGAAGTTGTATTGCGGAAAGAGAACAGCACATACGCAAAAGGGCAATCCCATCCTTCACGTAGTTTATCGACAGTAATGATGAACTGAGGATAGTCAGGATCCCCCAGTTTTTTACCCGATAATTCATCTTGGGCTCCTGTCGCTACAGCGATGGTATCAGCGGGTATGTTGAAATCATTAATCAGATGCTGTTTAACACGCTCCGGTGTAAACGTCTCTTGCTCTTTTACCTGGCGCTCGGCTTGTATCAACATCACAACTGGTTTGATTACTTCACCGGTTTGCAGAAATTCCTGAGCAGCCTCTTCTTCCAACTGCCGTAGTCGGCTAATAGCTTCTGCCATAGACCGATGCCATTCTGGATGAACAGTGAGCTCCAAAGGTAACTTCAGCATATCTTCCGCTTGCAAGGTTGCAGCGGAGACACTCCTGAGGACATTGGATGGTTGATTCGCACGGTCAGGGGTGGCGGTCAACTCAAGTATGCACGCGGGGTTAAAGCGGACAAGCGTGTCGACAGCCAAGGGTGTTCCCTGATTATGCGCTTCATCAACAATAACAAAAGGGTGGCGTAACCGGATGACATCCATCAGTGAATGCTCCCCTTTTTGTGCTGACGAAGTACCAGTGAAATGCGGCATTAGGCTACCGTTTTGACGATAGACTCTCAAACCATCGTCAGTATCTCGCTTAAAACTCTGCATCGTGGCGACGATAATTGTGTTTCCGGTATTTAACGTGGCTGGTTGTATATATAAAGCTTCTTGGATATCCAAAACATGTACTGAACCGAACAGATCACGCATATCTTGGTATAGTAGTTCCCCCGGCGTTTTCAGTGAGTGAAGTGTTTGTTCACGAATGGGATCTGATGGAACCAGCCATAAGATTAGGGCGTGCTCTATACCAAGAAAATAGTCGTTAACGCGTTTTATCGACTGACCGGCGATACGGGTTTTCCCACCACCGGTTGGAACCCGTAAACAAATATAAGGTATCTTTTCTGCGCCAGATAAGGGGTAATAAGGCAGTGCTCGGCCGAAACCTTTGAGTGTTGATTCGCGGAAAGCCTCTGCTGGATCTTGCAATTCTCTACAGCGGGAAAGGTACGAAGAGAAATCATCAAGAAGTTGTTCCTGATATGATTTCAGACTGTTCAGAGCCATGTTTTCACCGCCAGTTCATAAGGAAGTTGATGGAAGGTAATGCCTAACTGATTGAGTTTCTTCTTATCAAACCGGGAGCGAGCGCCATATACGACTCGCGTACCGGAAAAATGTGGTGGGGTGATTTCATCAAGAAACTTCAGGGAACGATGATTAAGAACATTACCGCCAATATCTGAGCGATCTTTCAATATGCCGTTGTACAGAAGAAACACGGCTTTTTCCTGATGTACACCGAGGAATGGTGTGGCTGGCTGTTCCTTGGTTAAAGGTGATACCGTTAAGCCTGATCCGGTTTCCATAAACCAAACGAATTCACGAAGTTGGTTGAATGTCACATCGTGGCGAATAGGGCCATCCGGTAGAAATAATGGGTCTTTGGAAAGACGAAAATATTGAAAACTACCATTTAAAGGGGGGATGCTTTTTCCTTTAGCATTGTTATATCCCATACATATACGTTTTACTCTTTCCGCAGTAACGTTTTTGGCAATATTTTCATCCATTTCTACGAGAATAAATTTACGATTTCCACCATCTTCCACATTTTGTTGCAATATTGCATGGGCAGTTGCTCCTGAACCGGAAAAACTATCTAAAATGATAGAGTTTTTATCTGTAGATATTTGTAAAATACGTTGTATTAATTGCCATGGTTTGGGAGTGTTAAATAATTCAGATGACTCTCCACTAAGAATTTCTCTAAGCTCTGTTTTAGCTCCTGAATTAGTTCCTGCAAATTGATGTAGCCACCAAGTTGAAGGGACTACACCTGCTTTAGCCTCACTGAGGAATTTTTTTATCCTAGGGCTATTGTTTTTTGATTTTCCCCACCATACTCGATTATCAGCATCGAGTTCCCAAAATTTTTCTTCCTCCATTCGCCAATATGTGCCTTTAGGGGGCCCAGAGACAATTTTTCCACCAGGGCACGTTATGGAGTATATACCTTTACTATAGTAGTTTCTTGATTGAAGTGCGTTACTTGTCCAAACACCACGAGGATCATTATCAGGATTAGAATAATCATTTTCTGAAGATTGACTTCTTGGTAGTAAGTTTCGATGCCATAGTTCTCTTTTTTTTGCGTATATTATGACATAATCATGCATTTCAGAAATGTATTTTGCACTGTTTTTTATAGTATAAATTTTTTGCCAAGCGATAGTTGCAATGAAATTTTCTCTTCCAAAAACCTCATCCATTAATAGTCGCAAAGTTGCAACTTCATTATCATCGATAGATATAAAAATAGCGCCATCATCACGAAGAAATTGCTTTAATAAAACCAACCTAGGATACATCATACATAGCCAGCGATCATGGCGATCTAAAACTTCACCTTCTTTACCGACAACCTCCCCTAACCATTTTCTAATTTCAGGACTATTAACATTATCATTGTATATCCAACTTTCATTTCCAGTATTATAAGGTGGATCGATGTAAATACATTTAACTTGTCCTGCATAACGCGGTAATAATGCTTTCAGTGCGTGTAAATTATCGCCTTGAACAATAATATTCCCACTATCGTCTTGTCCATGAGACAAATCAACGTCATGCTCAAGCAAACGAAAGGGAACATCTTTGTGATGCTTAATAACGGCTTCTTTGCCGATCCAATTTAACGTTGGCATTAGTCAGGATCCTGTCCAATTTTATTATGCTGAGGGCAGGAGTTAGGTCGTGTAATACCGGTCAGCGGATATTCAATCCGGTGCGTCTTTTAGATGAAAAATAGATTTTAAGTCATTGTATTTAAATGATATTTAATCAGTGTAGTTGAATTCCTCCGAGAAGTGTTAAAATCATACTGTTTATCATATAGCTGGCTGAGGGGCTGGCTGGAAGTGGAATGACGTCACGCACCGGATTGAATAGAAAGTTGGTTTTTATCCAGATATCCATGAGTAAATATGTCAATAAGGTGGCATCCATCAAAAATGCGGGGTAATGGTGTTAGCTCATAGCCAAGTCATTAAATTTCAGTGAATTTCTGGAACGCTAGTAATGCTCAGTCAAGGGGCGCTAAACGTAAAGCTCAATGCGAACACGCTGAACTTCTCTTAAATCCCCCAGAACATAAGATTAATAGCATCCTTAATCTCATCCGCATAGTCGCCAAGATCCGCGATGGTCTCACCAATGACCTCAACAGGTACGCTCGATAGTTCAGTGGTCATCAACCGATAATCTTCGCCATCGATGCGAAGCAGAGGGAACAACATCTTATTCACTTTCTCAGACAGATGATGCGATTCGATAAGTGGAATGACCATGCGCCGCTTCGGTGTCTCGACAATATCACTCTGCACATCGACAAACATTTTGTAGTGACTGGCGCGTTTGTATTGATAAACAATGAATTGCATGATCACCAATTCCTGTTTTCATCTGCAAAGGAGCCATTCTGCGCGATAAATCGGGCGACTTCTTCCATCCCTTCTCGGTTTTCCTTCTTCCACTCCTCAGCCTTGATGCGGCGGGCTTCTTTGCCAATGGCGTCATTCACCAGCCCGGAAATATTGACTCCGGCAGCACTCAGAACCTGATAATTGTCTTTGTCCACGGTAACGCTGACGCGGTGTTTCATGATAGTGCTCCTCTCGTGTGCATACTTTGAGTATATACTCCACGTGGTTGTTCAGCAATTAGTCAAAATTTAACGCTAACCGTTTAAGTTCCTCAACCGTATAAACCCGAAAAACATTGCGGTGCTTCGCTTCCAGCGGGATATGCTGATGGTTCACGATGGCGTGTTTGATACTATTTAATAGTAGTTCGATAGCCCGCTTTTTCTGCGGATCAGGCATGATATAGAAGACGTACATCCAAAGTTTTTGAGTACGAGTTATCAAATGCTGGGTGATAATCGCCTGATAACGTGCCTTGGTTTTCAGATGGCGTTCAGTCTCAACGGCGATAACGGTTCCGTCTGGTAACGTTATCACCCCGGCCGGGCGATGAGATATCTCATAGCGGCTGCGGAATGTTGAATCAGCGCCGCTGATCCACCCATAAGCGCCTTTCTTCTCAAGAAGGAGCCGTGCTAGCTGACGATCAAGGTGCTGCATCAGCGTCCAGCAAGTGACTTTCGAGGGCTCAAACCGTGCAGGAAAGCCATCCTCATGGGGTGTGATGACAACGGATAATCCGTCGTTGGTGATCCCCCATAGTGAGATTTTTTCCATTCTTGTGCAAAACGTCTGTTTTTGAATGAATCCCATGTCGATGGCTTTTGCCAGCAACAGATACAGCGGCTTGTGATTTTTATAATCAAAAAGCAGCATCAGGGTTTTAAAATCGCTGTAGGTTTCTTCTTTCAGAAAGGTGAGCAGACGTCGCATTTTTTCGTGACTACGCGCCCGGCGTTCACGGTAATCAGAAATCAGCATGGTTCCTCCTTCGCATTTTACTGGGGTGTTCGCTCTTTCGGTTTTATCGCCTCATCGCATGGGGGAATACCTTCGCCCACTGGCATGAGTCGACGTCATGAGGCGATCTTGTGGGGATAAAGAGGTGACCGCGATGCGGTCATGCGCCGGAAAATACATTTCCCGGCACAGAACGGCGTGCGCCAGTTCATGCGGGCTGGACGCCCTTATTGCCTGTCGCATGGGGGTAATGTCGCGGCTGGACGCCACGCCAAAACCCCCAACGTCAACGGCGGCACACCGTCGCACGCTACGCGCGACTACCCCCTTTGAGACGCCGTTTTTAGCCCACTTTTTCTTTTGCCCGTGCCGGCCAGCGAAAAAATGGGAAAACGCCTTCAAAGAGGGTAGTCGCGCCTCGCTACCGGCTTGTGGCCGGAGACTTAGCCACGACGGTGTGCGGGGCTGAAGCCCCCCAAATAAACCGACGCGTGGGCGCGTCTTTTTGCTCGCTGGGGCGGCAAAATTTATTCGGCTCCCCCCGGCCTGCTCGGTTTCCCTTGGGGGAAACGCTCGCCGGTGGGTTCGGGCGACGCAAATTAGCAATTTCTGCGAAATTGAATTTACTCGCCTCACGCCACAGGTGAATGCCCGCGAGGCGCAGGCCTTCACCCGCCTAAACCCGTCGCGTCCTTCGTCGTGCCTGGATGGCCTGTTGAGCGCTGTCAGCGTTGCGAAAATAAAACGTGCTGGCATGTCTCCTCCCCACTGAAATCAGCCGATAGGGAAGGCTATCGGGAAAAGGGGAAGATGCCTGCAAACAACTCAATATCGGATGGGAAGAATTATTGTTATTCAGCCACGAAAGCAAAAAAGCCCTGACCTAACGGCAGAGCTTTAATCAGGCAGGCTATATTCAGATGGCTATCTGGCGGTAAGTGAATGTGCGTGTTTGTGCATATCGGTAAGGGCAGGGATGAGTAAACTGATTGCGGTTAACCCGTGTCCCAACTGGCACAAGCTTTCTGGCGTCGATTCACACACGTCGTTATCGGCAAAGGTAATCAGCGCATCACCAATGAAATTCAGGCAATGGCAAAGCCCGGCCTGCGTTTCGGCGCAATATTCTGTGACCCGCGAGAGTTCGTCAGTGTCCATATGTGAAAAGTCCAGACGCGCCAGCGCGGCACTCATGGCGGAGTAACGGTTCTCGTAATCCGGCAGTGATTGATAAGACGAGCCCGTGTTACTATTGGTGTCAGCCATAGCATTAGTCCTCATAATGTTGTGGTCAGAAGCCCGGTTAGTGTTAGCGCACTGCCGGGTTTCGTTTTTCACCATGAACTTTCTCTTGGTGTTCATACACCTTAACGCTAGGTGCACATACACGTCAACGTGTTTAAAAATATTTTTCCTTGTATAGTGTGCGTTCAGCGAGAAAGGAAAACGGCATGCCTACAGGTTCTAAAAACAAGCGTTCGACCACAAAGGGAATTCGCTTCCCGCATGAGCTTATCGAAGAAATAAACGCCAGCGTTGCGCAGGAGAAAGCGGAAGATCCCGATGCTAATTTCTCAGCCTGGGTTCTGGATGCTTGCAACCGGAAATTGGCAGCGCCAAAGCGCGATAAGCCAGTGAAACCCTAACGGGTAAGCGAATGCTCGAATGATTTTAAGACAACGCTCCTGACGGGTTTTCTATCACATAGAAAGCCCGTCAGGAGCCAACAAGCGCAGCGCGTTAGCCGCAATCAATCTTCTCTTCTGTAACTTCGTGCATAAATATACGGTGCGACGTAGCCGTCGCGGTTAACGTCCAGATAATCCGACCACCATTGCATCATCTCGATTCTGGCTTCCAGATGCTCGGCTTTATGCACGTAAGCCGCCCGCACGCCGTTGCGTTCTTTGTGACTCATCTGCCGCTCAATGGCATCCTTTGACCAGCGTCCGGACTCGTTCAGGGCGCTACAGGCCATGGTTCTGAAACCGTGGCCGCATACCTCGGTTTTGGTGTCATAACCAATCACGCGCAGCGCCTTGTTGATGGTGTTTTCACTCATCGGCTTGTTCAGGGTATGTGCGCCCGGAAAAACGAAGACCGATTCGCCGGAAATCACCTGAATCTGTTTCAGCAGGGTGACCGCCTGCCGTGACAGCGGCACCAGATGTTCATCCTTCATTTTTGCGCCACGCTCTGAGAATCGCACGCCGTTTACCGCTTCACGTTGGGCGGGCACGCTCCAGATATGCGCTTTCAGATTGAATTCATCCCAGCGGGCAAAACGGAGTTCACTGGAGCGCAGGAAAACATGCAGATTCAGCTCCAGCGCAAGACGGGTCAGAATTCGGCCTTTGTAGTTCTCCATCTTCCCCAGCAGTTCAGGCAGGCGTTTCAGCGGCAGGGCGGGGTGATGTTGGGTCACGACCGGGGTCACGACGCCATCTAAATCGTAAGCCGGATTGTATTTGATGACGCCCTGCTGGACGGCGTGGCGCATGATTTTGGTCAGATGCTGGCGCACCCGTCCGGCGACGTCATGCACGCCTTTGTCGTCAATGGCCTTAACCAACTGTGCCAGATGGCGGGTTTCGACCTGAGCGATATCCATTGCACCAATGGCGGGGAAAACGTAGCGTTTCAGGCAGATGAGGATTTTATCGGCGTGCGCGTCCGACCAGAGCTTGAGGCTGCTGGTGTGCCATGCTGTCGCGACATACTGAAAGGTGTGGGATTCCTCAACGGCAGGATTGTTCGTTTTGCGAAGCTGAGAAGGGCTGATGCCGGATGCCAGTAGCTTACGTGCCGCATCGCGCTTTTCACGGGCTTCCGCCAGCGTAGTCTGAGGATAGGGGCCAAAGGCCAGACGGCTTTCTTTACCGCCGAAACGATAGCGGAAATACCATAGCTTAGCGCCGCTGGTGGATACCGTGAGGTACAGGCCTTGCGAGTCAGTGAGTTTGTAAGATTTTGCGAGAGGTTTCGCGGATCGGATTTTGCTGTCAGTTAACATGTGAGGGTCACTCCCGTTCATCGAACTGAATGACCCGCAATCTGACCCACAAATTCCCCGATACGAAGGGATAAATCAAAACGCATCGGAAAAGATTTTTACGCCAACTTATTGAATCACAACAACATAGGGATTGATAAGGAAGCATAAAAAAGGAAAGGTGGTGCCCGGACTCGGAATCGAACCAAGGACACGAGGATTTTCAATCCTCTGCTCTACCGACTGAGCTATCCGGGCAACGGGGCGCATTAAACCGTATTGGCCGCGTGGCGTCAACGGGTTTCTGTCACAAAGCGGAGCGCCTGCGCTATTTTCAGGCAATTGTATTATTTGCTAGCCAGTTTCTGGCGATCCTTTCAGCACGCTTATACCCGTCATACTTCAAGTTGCATGTGCGTTGGCTTCGCTCAGTCACCCGAATCACTTACCTGAGTAAGCTCATCGGGACTCCTTCCCTTGCCGCGTTATTCGGCCTTAGGCCTCATCCCTTCGGGATCAGCGCAAGCGCTGTTCAAAAACGCCTCGTCGTTTTTGTCCTGAAACTCGAATTATTTAGGGTATAGCGTGGTAACGTTTCTTCCCGTATACGCTCGGCATGTTTCGTTGCACTTTTTACCGCGTTGAGTGCGGGCTGGATTGTTGAATTTGATGAAGAATAATGCCACTATTGCGCGGTTTTTTAACGTCTCGTTCACCTGAACGCCCCTTTAAGCGTAGTTAGCGTATAGCTAAAGAGGATCGCCGATATGTCAGATTCATTGCTCATGGTGCAAAACGCTCGCGCCAGCTCGCTGATGACGTCACTGCGTGTTTCTTCTTTCCACCGCTGCGCGGTTTACTTTTCTTCCTGTCGATTATCCTCCTTCACCATGCGGTGAGGCGTTCGTTCGCTCACTGTTAGGCATGAGTAAAAATAGAGTACGCCTCTGCTTTTACTGATGTCTATCGGATGGTGCTGGCTCCAGTTTTTCCATTCTTGGCCTACAGTTGACCTGTAGGGATCATACGCTTGTCGTTATTGATTGGCATTGTGATTGGTCGGGATTGTTATCCCTGAACGGTGTCTTCCAGGCACGTACACTTACCCTTAACCGTTTGGGTTTGGTTACATGAAACAGTTAAAAATTGCGGCGAATGCAGCGGTTGCCACCCGTTTAATCACAACGCGCGAGATTGTCGCGTTGAGTCAGACCGACTTCACCGATGTGGCGGCGGTCGTGGTTTCGATTGAAGAAGCCCGTAGCGGTATTCTGTCGATATTGCAGCACACTGGCTTTAGTATCCCGGCGTTTGTCGAAGAGCCTGATGAAGATAAAGAACTGGATGTTCTGCCTGCGGGCAGCGAATGGCTGGTTCTTGATGACGAGGGTGAGCACGCCAACGTGCTGGAGCGAGCGGCGAAAGCCTATCAGGATACCCTGTTGCCGCCGTTTTTCGATACGCTGACCAAATACGTCAACATGAAAAACACGACGTTTGCCTGTCCGGGGCATCAGGGCGGCCAGTTCTTTCGCAAGCACCCGGCGGGGCGTCAGTTTTTTGAGTTTTACGGTGAGAACGTGTTTCGTTCGGACATCTGTAACGCTGACGTCAAGCTAGGCGATTTGTTGATTCACGAAGGGGCGGCGAAGAAGGCGCAGAAGCATGCTGCGCGTGTGTTTAACGCGGATAAAACCTATTTCGTGTTGAACGGCACGTCCTCTGCGAACAAAGTAGTGACGAACGCGCTGCTGGCGCGTGGCGATCTGGTGCTGTTTGACCGCAACAACCATAAATCCAACCATCACGGCGCGCTGGTTCAGGCGGGCGCGACGCCAGTCTATCTGGAAACCGTGCGCAACCCGTTCGGTTTTATCGGTGGTGTGGATGCCCACTGTTTTGATGAAGCCTATCTGCGCAAGCTGATCGCGGAAGTCGCGCCGGAGCGTGCCAACGAGCCGCGTCCGTTCCGTCTGGCCGTCATCCAGCTCGGCACCTATGACGGCACCATTTATAACGCGCGTCAGGTTGTCGATAGCATCGGGCACCTGTGCGACTACATTCTGTTTGACTCCGCCTGGGTCGGCTATGAACAGTTTATCCCGATGATGGAGCAGTGCTCGCCGCTGTTGCTGGATCTGAATGAGAACGATCCGGGCATCTTTGTCACTCAGTCGGTGCATAAGCAGCAGGCGGGCTTCTCGCAGACCTCGCAGATCCACAAGAAAGATACGCACATCAAAGGCCAGCGCCGTTTCTGCAACCATAAACAGCTGAATAACGCCTTTATGCTGCACGCCTCAACCAGTCCGTTTTACCCGCTGTTCGCGGCATTGGATATCAATGCCAAAATGCACGAAGGGGCAAGCGGGCGTCGGATGTGGATGGACTGCGTGAAGCTGGGCATTGAGGCGCGTAAGCAGCTGCTGACGAGCTGTTCGCTCATCAAACCGTTTGTACCGGTGACGGTAGGCGGCGCGCTCTGGCAGGATCACGATACGGAGACGATCGCGCAGGACGTGCGCTTCTTCAACTTTGAGCCGGGCGAGAAATGGCACGCATTCGAAGGGTACGCCGAGGATCAGTACTTTATCGATCCTTGCAAATTACTGCTGACCACGCCGGGTATTGATGCGATTAGCGGCGATTATACCGAATTTGGTATTCCGGCGACGATTCTGGCTAACTACCTGCGCGAGCACGGCATTATCCCGGAAAAATGCGATATGAACTCGATCCTGTTCCTGCTAACGCCAGCGGAAGACGCTGCAAAAATGCAGGAACTGGTGAATGCGCTGGTGCACTTCGAGACGTTGATTGCCCGCGATGCGCCGTTGAGTGAAGTGCTGCCCAGCCTGTATCAGAAATACAAAGAGCGCTACCGCGGTTACCGACTGCGTCGGCTGTGTCAGGAAATGCATGATTTTTACGCTCAGCACAACGTGAAAGATCTGCAAAAAGCGATGTTCCGCAAAACCGAGTTTCCGTCCGTGGTGATGCTGCCACAGGATGCCAACAGAGAGTTTGTGCGCGGGAATATCGAACTGGTTCCTATTGCTGAAGCAGAAGGGCGTATCGCGGCAGAAGGCGCATTGCCATATCCGCCGGGCGTGCTGTGCGTCGTGCCGGGGGAAACCTGGGGCGGGGCGGTACAGCGCTATTTTCTGGCGCTGGAAG
The DNA here is from genome assembly GCF_041228105.1 of Pectobacterium aroidearum. Taxonomy (NCBI): domain Bacteria; kingdom Pseudomonadati; phylum Pseudomonadota; class Gammaproteobacteria; order Enterobacterales; family Pectobacteriaceae; genus Pectobacterium; species Pectobacterium aroidearum. The sequence goes on along the minus strand of NZ_CP166097.1, from coordinate 4,047,259 downwards.
CGGGCATTAACCTGCTGCCGGGCTTCTCCCCTGAATTGCAGGGCGTCTATAGCGTCGCGGAAGAAGATGGCAGCAAGCGCCTGTACGGTTACGTAGTAGAACAGTAATTACATTTATAGCCTATTTACCGAATGAAAACGGGAGTAACGGAATAGAAGAGTAAAGCGTTTGCGCCAGGGACAAAAACGTCAGGAACGTTTTTGAACGTCGCTTGCGACGGCCCTGAAAGGGTGAATCTCAGGGATGAGATTCATATCTGCGCAAGCCGAGCGTACATGGACGTATTCACAGCGTCTTTACGATCTATCCGTTACTACCGCTCTACGGACTTTGTCAGTAACCTCAAACTCAGGCTCGGAAACGAGCCTGAGTTTTTTCTGTCTTAACGCAGGCTGGATTCCTGCTGGTCGGCGAGCGCCACGGCTTCACGCTGCTTTTTCAGCCCGCGCCAGCCGATAATTAGCATGATCGTCAATACCGGAATCGTCGCAATCGTCCAGGTGCCGTTCGGGTAATCAAACGCCATCAATCCTAACACGCTTACCAGAAAAGCCAGTGTCAGCCACGATGTCACGGGCGCACCGGGCATTTTGAATGCCACCGGTTTGGCTTTCCCCTGACGAATCGCTTTGCGCAGCTGCATTTGGCACAGAATGATGAACGCCCAGGAACAGATAATGCCGAGCGAAGCGATATTCAGAACGATCTCGAACACCTGCGAAGGCACCACGTAGTTCAGCACCACACCGATAATGTGGATGCCGACCGTGACCAAAATACCGGTATAGGGCACAGACTGCGTGCTCATTTTCGACAGGAACGCGGGTGCCGAGCCACCCAGCGACAGCGAGCGCAGGATGCGCCCCGTCGAGTACAAGCCGGAGTTCAGGCTGGACAGCGCGGCGGACAGCACCACGATATTCATGATCGTGCCGATATAGGGCACGCCCAGCTTGCTGAAGAAGGTGACGAACGGGCTTTGTCCCGCCTGATAAGCGTTCCACGGCAGCAGGCAGACCAACAGCGCGACAGAACCGACGTAGAACAGGCCGATACGCCAGATGACGCTGTTGACCGCTTTCGGCAGCACTTTCTCCGGGTCTTTACATTCGCCTGCGGTTGTCCCGATGATCTCGATGCCGGCAAAGGCAAATATCACCCCCTGAACCAGCACCAGCGCGGGCAGAATACCGTGTGGGAACAGGCCGCCGTTATCGGTAATCAGGTGCAGGCCGGGTGTGTTGCCGTCCAGCGGACTGCCCGTGCCAAGATAGACCGTACCGACCACCAGAAAAATGGCGATGGCCGCAACCTTAATTAGCGCGAACCAGAACTCCATTTCGGCAAACCACTTCACGCCAATCAGGTTCATCAGCGTGACGATGGATAACGCACCCAGCGCGAACAGCCACTGCGGGACATCGGCAAAGGTGCCCCAGTAGTGCATGTAGAGCGCGACGGCGGTGATGTCGACAATCCCGGTCATCGCCCAGTTGAGGAAGTACATCCAGCCAGCCACGTAGGAGGCCTTTTCACCCAGAAACTCGCGTGAATACGAGACGAAGCTACCGCTGGTGGGGCGATGAACGATCAGCTCACCCAGAGCACGTAGGATGAAAAAAGAGAAGATACCGCAAACCAGATAGACCAGCGCCAGCGCGGGCCCAGCCATTTGCAGACGCGCACCCGCGCCAAGAAATAACCCGGTGCCGATAGAGCCGCCGATCGCGATCATCTGTACGTGGCGGTTGCCGATACTTTGGTGATAACCCTTTTCGTGGAGGCGTTGCCCGGCGGCATGATGCTCGCTATGAGGGGAGGAATGTTGTGTCATTGATGTTGGTATTTTCCTGTCTGTCACGCACCCTGTGGCGATGCGTTCACTATTATTATTTCAAATTCAAGAAATTATGTTTTCGCCTGCGACATTTTTTATGTCCGCCACCCTTCGGTGCGTTGCGCGTGGTAAGCCGCATGGCAGAAAACAACGGCAGCGATGCTACCTTTTCCTGTGTGCTGTGGCAAAAAATGGATAAAGGGAAAGTGTGTCAGAGCGTGATGGTGTGGGGGGCGGGGCATCAGACGGGAAATATTACCGCCCCGGTTAGGCGAGCAAGACCGGGACGGGAAAAGCAAAAAAAAGCAACAGTTTACGCGCCGACATCTGCGCGCGTTGGTCCTTGAAAATGGATGGCGTTGATATGGCAACTGCGCGGCTGGATGAGTACGAAACGCATCGCTTCCCATATCGAGCGGGCATTCAGCAGGTGCTCGCCCATTTTTTCCTCGCTAGTTGGATAGTCATCCAGGCCGGTGACTTCGAAATCTGGCGGATAAAACCCTGTCACGCGAATGTTTTCCTGTGCGACATGGTGCGCCAGATTCTGGCTAAAGCCGCTCATGCCGTGCTTGGCAGCAAAGAACGCAGGGTGAGCGATAGAATCGTGGAACTGCGGTAGGCCGCAGACCGAAATCATCGCCAGAATATCGGCGCTTGGTGAACGGCGTAAGCTCGGCAATAGCGCTTTGGTGAGCAGGATAGATCCGGTCAGGCCGGAGTTGATGGTGCTGACGATATCCGTATCGGTGTCTTCTTCCCCCAACGCGCCTTCCAGCCATTGTGCGGCGCTTAGCACCAGAATATCGACGGGCGTGCTGTCTTCCAGCAGTTGTGCGGAAAAATCCCTGACCGAATCAGGATTGGCGATATCGCACTGATAGGCGCGAGCTGTGCCGCCCTCCTGATGAATGATGTCTACGCTGGCCTGCGCATCGTCCAGTTTGCGGGCGCAAAGATCGACCTTTACCCCTTCGCGAGCCAGCCAGACGGATACCGCTTGTCCAAAATCGCGGCCACCGCCCGTGACAATCGCGCGTCTACCTTTCAGCATCATGTGTTCCCTTGGCAACGTGTGTTCTTCCATTGCTGCGCATCCAGCCACATGGCGGGATGCAGCGTGAGTGTATTCATTAGGTTTTGGGTGAATTGGCCTGCGCGGCATCCTCTTCAGCCTGCCGTAAAATGGCTTTGGCGACCCACTGCGTCACATCCTGAATACTGTCTTCTTCCAGATGCCAGATATCTTTCAGCACCAGAAAAACCTCGGAACCGTAAATGAGGGATAAGGCATAAATCACCCGCTGTTGTGCTTCCGGCGTGATTTTCCCTTCCAGCGGTTCAGTTGCAATCTTGAGCAGACGTTTACGATTGCCACGCGTCAGCGTATCCGTGTGGAGGCGATTAGAACGGCGGTCGGCCCATTGTTGCAGTGACAGATGCAAGGCGGCACGCAGCGCGCCTTCATGTTCCAGCATCCTGGGGTAAGCAAAATGCAGCAGTTCGGCAACGCGTTCTCTGGCGTCTGGCTGTGTCGGGTGCCACGCCAGAATGGGGCCGAGGCTTTCGCCGACCACGGCGGAGACTAACGCACTTTGCGTCGGAAAATAACGATAAGCCGTCGCGCGTGAAAGCTGAGCCGCAGCGGCAACATCGGTAATGGAGGGGAATATGCCTTGGTCGAACATATTCATGGCGGTATCAATCAATAAACGACGGGTTTTCGCCCGTGTTGATGTCAGTTTTTCATCCCGTTCAATCACATAGACCTCATTGAATTTTCGGGCCGGAAGCTATCGGGCAGCACGGCGTTATCGCCAGAACTATAGCAAATTGAGTGATTCTTGTGCCACGTCAAGCTTTCTTACTGTTAATGTAATGCCGTACATAACATTTTGAGACTTTTGTCTCATTTGGGTGTTTAATGATTTGTCTTTCTGATACTCAAGTCTCAATATGGCGACAAATTAATCTTATCTGTTTTTGGTTTCTTGTAATTGTTATTTATATCAATCTGTTAATCGTTTCACTAATGGTAGGAGGGAGACCAAGTGGGAAGTAAAGTTGGCAGCGTTTATATTGCAAGTACAGCTGATACTAAAGGGAAAGAACAGATTTACGTTCGCGATCTGATTGCCGCGACAGGCTTGAAAACCGTCACGGTCGATCTGTCAACGACACGTCCGTCAACGGATGCTCGGGTGTCAGAGACGATAGATATCAGCGCAGAAACGGTGGCATCGTACCACCCACAGGGCGCATCAGCCGTGTTTTGCCATGACAGAGGTCAGGCAATTGGTGCCATGGCCGTTGCGTTTGAGCACTTTATGTTGTCCCGCGATGATATTGCCGGGGTAATCGGGCTGGGCGGCTCCGGCGGTACGGCGTTGATCACGCCCGCGATGCAGGCATTACCGATTGGCATGCCGAAACTGATGGTGTCGACGATGGCTTCCGGCGATATCTCCGGCTACATCGGTGCCAGCGACATCAGCATGATGTATTCCGTTACTGATGTAGCGGGTCTGAACCGCATTTCTCGTCAGGTTCTTGGCAACGCGGCGCACCAGATCGCCGGCGCTGTGAAGTTTCATATTCAGGAACATCATGAAGATAAGCCCGCGATTGGCTTGACCATGTTTGGCGTAACGACGCCGTGCATTCAGGAAGCCAGTGCATTGCTGGAAGCGGAGTTTGACTGTCTGGTTTTTCATGCGACGGGCAGCGGCGGGAAAGCGATGGAAAAGCTGGTGGACAGCCATTTGCTCACTGGCGTGCTCGATCTCACGACGACGGAAGTGTGTGATTTACTGTTTGATGGCGTGCTGGCCTGCGGGCCGGAACGGTTTGACGCGATAGCCAAGACGCGGGTGCCTTACGTGGCATCCTGCGGGGCGCTGGACATGGTGAATTTTGGCGCCCCCGCCAGCATACCGGAGAAATACGCGCATCGTCTGTTCTACAACCACAACGCACAGGTCACTCTGATGCGTACCACAATAGACGAGAATATCGCGATGGCGCGCTGGATTGGGGAGAAGCTTAACCGCTGTGAAGGCGAAGTGCGCTTCCTGATCCCCGAAGGCGGCTTCTCTGCGCTGGATGCGCCGGAACAAGCATTCTGGCATCCGGAAGCGCGTGACGTGTTTATCAGCACGCTGGAGAGCGTCGTGCAGCAAACGGCAAGACGAAAGATTATTCGTCTGCCTTTCCATATTAACGATCCTTTATTTGCCCATGCGGCTGTCGATGCGTTTCGGGCGTTAGTGAAATAAGAAGGGAAAAAGTATGAAGTCAGGCATGAATCGTCAGGAACTGCTGGCAAAATTCCGCGAAATGATCGCCCGCCGCGAGCCGATTATCGGGGGCGGCGCGGGAACGGGGCTGTCTGCAAAATGTGAAGAAGCGGGCGGTATCGATCTGATTGTGATCTACAACTCCGGGCGCTATCGCATGGCGGGGAGAGGCTCTCTGGCTGGCCTGTTAGCTTACGGCAACGCGAATGAGATTGTCGTGGATATGGCGAAAGAAGTTCTGCCCGTTGTGAAACATACGCCAGTGCTGGCGGGTGTGAACGGCACCGATCCTTTCTGTCAGTTTGATAAATTTCTGGATGACCTGAAAGCGCTGGGTTTCTCTGGCGTGCAAAACTTCCCAACCGTTGGGCTGATCGACGGTAATTTCCGCGCCAACCTGGAAGAAACCGGCATGGGGTATGCGTTGGAAGTGGACATGATTCGTCTGGCACATGAAAAAGACATGCTGACCACACCTTATGTGTTCAGTGCGGAGGACGCTGTCGCGATGACGAAAGCGGGGGCGGACATTATTGTGCCGCACATGGGGTTAACCACCGGTGGCAACATTGGGGCGGAAACTGCACTGAATCTTGCAGATTGCGTTCCGTTGATTAATCACTGGGCGAATGAGGCGAAAGCGATACGTAAAGATGTGATTGTTCTGTGCCACGGCGGGCCGATTTCAACACCGCAGGACGCACAGTTCATTATGGATCACTGCCCGCAATGCGATGGTTTTTACGGTGCCAGCTCAATGGAGCGGCTGCCGACAGAAACCGCGTTAACGGCTACAACACAGCAATTTAAAAAAATTAAACGTTAATAGACTTTTTTGGTTCTATACCTAATGGACTTCTTGAAGTGGGAAGAACGACGGGTAAATTTTGCGCCAATATCAGGGAATACGGCCAGCACATGCTGGCCGCAGTTTTTTGTGTACTACAGCAAGGTACTAAATAGCGTTTTAGGTCGCACAGGGAAGAAAGCTATTGTTATACATGCTATTTTTCACAAAGCAGAAACTTCGGAGAAATAGGTATGACATGGCGTATCACGATAGGTTTAGTCACTAATTTACTACTCAGCTTTGCCGTTCTGGCAAACACTGGCATTGGCTTTCAACAGATAACGTTAGCGGATGAGGGCAATAACAGGTCGTTAGACGTCGCCGTCTTTTATCCGGTTTCGTCATCATCGCAGGCGACGACCATTGGCGAAAACGCCGTCTTTCCCGGCATAACGGTGAGTAAAAATGCCACGCCTGAATCAGGTGAACATCCTTTGATTGTGGTTTCGCACGGTTACGGTGGGAACTGGCTTAATCAACTCTGGCTGGCACAGGCGTTGGTTAAACAAGGCTATATTGTCGCTGCCCCTAATCATCCCGGAACCACCACTAAAGATATGCGGACCGAGAAGGCGCAGGAATTGTGGCAACGTCCTCATGACATCAGCCGCGTTGTCACCGCATTACTGGCTGCGTCAGAAAAGACGGGGCGAGTTGACGAGAAACGGATCGCTGCTGTCGGTCACTCACTCGGTGGATGGACGGTGCTTGAGCTTGCTGGTGGGCGCTTTAGTACGGAGCAATTTGAGAAGGATTGTCTGACGCACGCCGGGCTGGCGTCCTGTAAAGTCTATGAAAAGATGCAGGTTGCAAAAAATGCCGCATCGCGTACACAGCTTGATAAACCACTGGTGGATCCGCGTATTAGCGCCGTGATTTCCCTGGATATGGGGCTGGCGAGAGGAATTACCGCAGAGAGTCTGGCGGCAATCAATATTCCCGTCTTGATCATGGCGGCGGGGTATCCCAATGAAGAACTGCCTGCCGAACTGGAGTCTCACGATCTGGCGCGGAAGCTGCCGCCAGCGCACTCAGCGTATAAGGAAATTGCCGACGCGACGCATTTTAGCTTCATGCAGCGTTGTAAACCGGGTGCCGTTGAGATTATCAACGCCGAGAACCCGGGAGACGGCATGATCTGTCTTGACGGCGGTGAACGCTCGCGTGAGCAGATCCATCAGGAAGTCGCGAAAGATGTCAGCGAGTTTCTTCAGGCGGCGTGGCGGAAGCCGTAACCTGTTCCCGAAGTGGGTACTGACTACGCCAGACGCTGGGGCTCATTCCCGTTAGCCGCAGAAATTCGCGGTTGAAGTTTGATTTGGTCTGAAATCCGCTGGCCAGCATGATATCCGTAACTCGGTCATCTGTTTCACTGAGGAGGCGCTTAGCCTCCTCGATGCGATATTCGTTCATCACCTGAGAAAAATTACGACCGTGAACGCGGTTGATGGTTTCGGACAAGCGTCGGAGCGGTATGCCCATGCGTCTACTCAGACGCTGAAGCGTCATGCCCGGATCGGTATACAGCGCATGAGTGCGGATGAAATCATCTAACGCTTTTGCGAGCTGGTGTTCGTCTTCGGTGGCAGGCGGTGCTTCGGGTTTCGGGTCAGTTGGCGGGACAAGTCCCTCTAGCGGCACCGTACGGTGTGTGACGATCAGCAGGGTCAATATCGCCAGCATGACAAGATGGAATGCGGTGATGATGGTCGTCGCGCGGCTGCCGCTGTAGAACGCGATATCCAGTGCAATCACCATATCAATCGCGCCGGAGAGCAGCATATACAGCCCGGCGATAAACGGCGCGCGTTTCCACATAGACGCTGGTGTTTGAAGAAGGCGGGCGGTGTAAATCAGCGCGACTCCATAAACGAAGTAAATACTCACCAGCGTTATATCGATGAGCGGAATGGACGTTCTGCTTTGGACGGCGTTTGCGCCAAGAATGAGTAAAGGTGGTAACAGATGCCCGAGAGAACTGCCGCGTCTGCGAGGTAGATCCTCAGATTTCTTCTCGCTGCGGGGGAAAAGGCAAAGCCATAGCAGAGGCGGAATTGATGCGGCAATCGCAGGTTGGATAAACAGGGGTAAAGCCATGTGGCTACCCCAGCGTAATGCCACCAGCGTCAGAGCAAGACAGCTCACGCCGATGAAGACCGCTTCCGTCTTGGCATTGCGTTTTTTGGTGTTCTTGTCAGGAAGATTGTGCTGAATATCCAGAAATCGGATGCGAAAAAACAAAATAACCAACAGAAGTGCGGTGATAAACGGTAAGGGAATCGCGGTCATCGTGTTCTTCAGAAATGTATTGTAGATATCTGGTCTGATGAAGCCGCACTACCGGAATCAACCCGGTAGTGCGGTGTTTTGTGGTGCGCGTGAATTAGCGGCGATAATTTTTCTGCGCCGTGTTCACTTTGTACAGGTAGCGGCGTGATTCACCAGACGGGTGTTTCGTCGTCAGCGTTTGGTAGACATCGCTCGGTGACATACTGTTGATAATGCCCACGGCGCGATCCCGGTCGCTGGAGAAGACGCGCAACACGCTGCCTGCGCCACCGTTATACGCGGTGATGACGGCGTAGCGTTTCGACGTCGGGTTTTCAATACCGGCCAGATAACTGTTCTTCAGAATCGACAGGTAGGCGGTACCTGCGTCGATATTTTGTTCTGGATCGAACAGGTAACTACGGCTCGGCTGTCCCCATTTCCCTTTCATCTTGAAGACGTCGCGTCCCGCACTGTGCTGTACCACCTGCATCAGACCCAGCGCATCGGAACGGCTGACGGCGTAGGGGTTGAAGCTCGACTCTGTCTGCATAATCGCCAGAATCAGCGACTCTTCAATGCCATAACGCTCGGAGGCTTTTCGCACCAGCGGCAGGTATTTGTGTGCACGCTTATCCAGATGGTTAGGGACAAGCTGCATCGTGACCGACCAGATAACGTGCAGGCCGGAAGTGCGTTTTTGCAGACGGTTCTGGAGCAGATAATCCGCGAAGCTGGCGGCACGGCCTTCCCAGCGGATCGGCTGTCCGGTGTTATCCAGCACCTGACCATACAGCAGCGGTTCGCGGCTGATCTGAATATCATTAGCGTCGGAATACAGATCGGTGTTACTGGCGTCATCGCCCATCAGCAGGGTGGTGATAATCGCCTGGCGCAGGCTGGCGACGGAATTGGTCGCCGAAATGGTTTCAATCGTGATTGAACCGGCATCAAAGTTGATGTGGCTACGTGTCTGATATTGATCGGTGTATTTGACGTAGTCTTTCGGGCCGGCGATCAGAACTTCATTGATACCCCAGATATTTTCGATGTTGTTGGCAAACTGGCCCATCAAAATATCGAAGGCGTTGGTATCCTTGATAAACTCTTCGTCGTTGGTATTCCCTTTGTTTCCCGAACAGGAAACCAGCAGTGGTGCAATGACCAGCAGCGCTAACATTTTCTTCATATAACAAGCCGTGTCGGAATTGGGACGTAAGCGGGCCCGAAAGCCCGCCATCTCAGTGGCTCGGAGGCGTATAGCCTTCGATGTGTACGTCCTTCCCTTCAAACAGGAATTTGATCATTTCCTGTTCCAGCAGCTTACGGTCGTCAACATTCATCATGCTGAGTTTTTTCTCGTTGATCAGCATGGTTTGCTTGGTTTGCCACTGCGCCCAGGCTTCTTTAGATATTTCGTTATAGATGCGCTTGCCCAGATCGCCGGGATAAAGCTGGAAATCTTGCCCTTCGGCGTCGCGTTGTAAAAAAGTACAAAAAATCGTTCTGCTCATGCTTCTTCCTCATCAATTGCGCAGGCATTCAAATGTGTAGACTGCGGGTGAGCCAGCTCCCTCAGAAGGCGTTCTACCGGGGCGGCCAGTCCGACAGACGGCGGCTGCGCTAAGTTATACCAGAGACCCGCATCGTCATCCATGCAGGACCTGTTTTGTGAGCGATCGCTCTGCGATATGTCCAGCCAGAGCGGAACGATATCCAGATGAAAATGGCTAAATGTATGGCGGAACGCGACAAGCTGTTGCAATCCATCAGGATTCAGACCACGTTGTTGCATCCAGAGTTCCAATTCCCGACGTTCACTGAACTGAGGGAAGCAAAATAACCCGCCCCACAGGCCCACGGCAGGGCGCTGTTGCAGCCAGACCTGAGATCCTTGCTGCATCAACAGGAACCAGCCGGTTTTCTCCGGCAGCGTCTGCTTCGGTTTCTTGCCGGGGTATTGCCCCCAGCTGTGGTTGGCGTAAGCAATACAGCCGGTGTTGAGCGGGCACAGCTCGCACTTGGGGCGGCTGCGGGTACAGACCATTGCACCGAGATCCATCATCGCCTGATTAAACTGGCTGACCCCCTCGGCTGGCGTGACCTCTTCACTCCGCGCCCACAGCTTCTTTTCGACCTCTTTCTTGCCCGGCCAGCCGTCAACGGCATAACAGCGTGCCAGCACGCGTTTCACGTTGCCGTCGAGAATCGGGTAATGCTGGCCGAGAGAGAGTGACAGCACTGCGCCAGCGGTGGAACGTCCGACGCCCGGCAACGCCGCGACTTCATCAAACGTAGTGGGGAATTCGCCGCCGTGACGTGACACGATGGTCTGGGCCGCTTTGTGCAGGTTGCGCGCACGGGCGTAGTAGCCCAGTCCGGTCCATAAGTGGAGCACTTCGTCCAGCGGTGCTGCCGCCAGCGCGCTCACGTTTGGAAAACGTTCCATAAAGCGTTGGAAATAGGGAATAACCGTGGTGACCTGCGTTTGTTGCAACATCACTTCGGATAGCCATACTTTATAGGGAGTTTTCTCAAGCTGCCACGGCAGGGTTTTGCGGCCATAGCGTTGATACCAGTCCAGCACCTGATGGGCGAACTGTTGCGCTTGCATCATAAAATGGGGTCACTATCCGACAGGTAAAAAGTTTGACAGCGATTCCAGCACAGAGTGAATGTGCTGTAAACCGGAACTTTCCGAGGCGGTGGGCTTGCTAAACCACGGTATCCTTGCATAATGCGCGTTTCCTTAACGAAATCGGACAGCAAGTAAGCACTCTTTATGATTAACAACGTCATTTCACCGGAATTTGATGAAAACGGACGCCCGATGCGTCGTATCCGCAGTTTTGTCCGCCGTCAGGGACGTTTGACCAACGGGCAACAGCTGGCGCTGGATAACTACTGGCCGGTGATGGGCGTGGAATATCAGACCGAACAGGTAGATTTTAACGCGCTATTTGGTCGTGACGCGCCAGTGGTGCTGGAAATTGGTTTTGGGATGGGCGCCTCGCTGGTGACGATGGCGGCACAGCATCCTGAGCAGAATTTCCTCGGTATTGAAGTTCACCTGCCGGGCGTGGGGGCGTGCCTCGCTTCCGCACAGGAGGCGGGAATCAGCAATCTGCGCGTGATGTGTCACGATGCGATCGAAGTGCTGATGAAGATGATCCCCGATGGTTCACTGTCCATGGTTCAACTCTTCTTCCCCGATCCGTGGCACAAAGCCCGTCATAATAAACGTCGCATCGTTCAGGTGCCTTTCGTCGAACTGGTACAGAGTAAGCTGAAAGTCGGCGGTGTGTTCCACATGGCAACAGATTGGGAACCTTATGCGCAACATATGCTCGAAGTGATGACGTCTGTCGCCGGGTACCGCAACCTTTCCGATAAGAATGACTACGTTGAGCGGCCGGATTCTCGACCGCTGACGAAATTTGAAGCACGCGGCCAGCGTTTGGGGCATGGCGTATGGGATCTGATGTTTGAGAGGATAAAATAAAATGGCACAAGCTCGTAGCCGTCGTTTACGTAAAAAACTGCACATTGATGAATTTCAGGAATTAGGTTTTTCAGTCAGCTTCCGCTTTCCTGAGGGCACTAGCGTTGAAGACATCGATCAACTGATGGATAAGTTCGTCGATGAAGTGATTGAACCACAGGGTCTGGCATTTGAAGGCAGCGGTTATCTGCACTGGGAAGGTCTCATCTGCCTGCAAAAACTGGGTCATTGTACCGAAGAGCACCGCCAACTGGTTAGCCGCTGGCTGGAAGAACAGAAACTGACGGATGTGAAAGTCAGCGATCTGTTCGATATCTGGTGGGATCTGCCAGAAAACCTGCTGTAATTTTTGCTTAAGTAAAAGTAGAAAATAAGTAAAAGCAGAAAAGCCTTGGTTTAGGCCAACGCTTTGATCCAGGCAAAAAATGCCTGAGCTGATTGTGGCTCAGGCGTTACCCGCCTCATCAAAGGACACATTGCCGCTTTCCCGCCACTGCCGTTGTTTTCTTCAGGAGAAAATATGTCGCGTAAAATGACCTTGGGTTTATTGATGCTGCTGTCCTGGCAGGCGCAGGCAGCCTACCAGTGCAACGTGAATCCGCAGGACGACATCATTATCAGTCCGCAGCACGTACAGGTCGTGGGTGCCAGCGGTAATTTACAGCTTTCCCCGCAGGGCGATATCGTCCGTAACGGTACGCCGCTGACCCTGAACGCCGAACAGCGCCAGAAAGCCAAAGCCTATCAGGCGGATATACGCCAGCAACTGCCGTGGATCGATCAGGGCGCGCAGCAGCATCTGGAAAAAGCGCGAGTCGCACTGGATAAAGTGATCGTGCAGGAGCTCGGCAGCGACAGCAATGTGCGCAATCGTCTGACTACGCTGGATAAACAGCTCAAGCAGCAGATGAACCGTATTATCGAACACCGTAGCGATGGCCTGACGTTCCACCATCAGGCTATTAAGCAGGTCGAGCAAGATGGCAAGCAGATCGTGCAGCAAAGCATGGGCGGCGTCTTGCAGGATAGCCTGAACGAGATGGGCGTAAAACAGATGTCCAGTGGCGGTAACCCGCTACAGGCGATGATGGGCAACCTCGGCGGTTTGCAGAAAGCGATTCAGGCCGAGTGGAATAATCAGGAACTGGAGTTCCAGCGCTTTGGCAACGATGTATGTAGCCGCGTTACGTCGTTAGAAAATCAGCGCAAGAGCCTGTTGCAGACACTGAAGTAAGTTGAAGCAGCTTGAAGCTGCTTAAGGAAACGGGCTGAGGTCCGTTTTTTCGTTTTTCTCTCCATTTTCCTTCTCGACCAGCCCCCTTATTCCCCTATCCGGGGGCATGACGGTTACACCATGAATCATGCTTACCGATAGCTGCCTATCGAAAAAAGTTCATTTTTGTGCCACGTCTGATTAACGATACCGACATATTTTCCCGCCAATATTGTTCAATATTTATGCACTCCAGCGTTCTCCTTCCGAATCGTATTAATGCCCCCTGCTTATGGGAGATTTTTTATGATGCAGTTGTCCAGACCTCCGACCACTCTCTATCAGGCGATTGCCGCCCGGCTAGAAGAAGCGCTACGCGAACGCTACAAATGTGGCGACTATCTCCCTTCTGAGAAGCAACTGGCTACGCACTACGCCGTTAACCGCCATACGTTACGCCGGGCAGTGGATGACCTGGTGAAAAAAGGGCTGGTTCAACGCCGTCACGGTGTGGGGATTTTGGTGCTTATGCGGCCTTACGACTACCCGCTGCATGCGCAGGCTCACTTTAGCCAGAACCTGTTGGATCAAGGCAGTTGCCCTTCCAGCGAACGATTGCTGGCCATGCTGAGTCCGGCGAGTCAAGAGATTGCCACCGCACTAGGCTGTGATGAAGGCGATAGCGTCATCCATTTGCGCACGCTGCGTCGGGTTAATGGTATTCCGGTCTGCGTTATTAACCACTTCCTGCCCAACCTTTCCTGGTGGCCGCATCTACAGCAGTTCACTCGCGGCTCACTGCACGACTTTATTACCGAGCGGCTAAATCAGGCGCTGGTTCGCACGCAAACGCGCATTAGCACGCGGCTGGCTCAGGCTAAGGAAAGCCGACTGTTGGAAATCGATGCGCAGTCTCCACTGCTGTGTTTACGCACGCTGAATAAAACCGCAAACGGTGAGATCGCCGAGTACTCCATCAGCCTGACCCGTGGCGATATGATCGAACTGACGCTGGAGCACTAGATGGATACGCAAACACGCCGTCAACACTGGCTCTCGGTGCTGGCATTCAGCCCGGTTGCCGAGCTGGAGAAGCGTTGGCACGCGCTCAATCTGCACCCGCAGTATGCCGTCCTGCGCGCGGCTGAAATTGGCCTGACTCGTCTACAGGCGAGAATGGGAGGAACGGGCAAGCGCTTTGTGCTGGGGGATATGACGATAACGCGTGCCGTGGTGCGTCTGGCTGACGGTACGTGCGGGTACAGCTATATCGCTGGGCGAGATAAAGCCCATGCAGAGCGCTGCGCCCTCATCGATGCGCTATTGCAACTGCCGGAAAACCACGATCGGTTGCAGGAGCACCTCATCCAGCCTCTGGCAGCGCAGCGCGCCGAGTTGTGCCAACGGCGCGCACGTCAAATTGCCAGTAGCAAGGTCGATTTCTTCACGCTGGTTCGCGGAGATAACTGATGTCTATACAGGCGAGCTTTGCGCAGCCGGTGGCTGACGCGCAATCTGCTTTTCGGCGCATCCTCAAAGCGGTTAGCGAACCGGGCGTAACGGTGACTTTGCCGTTACAACATGGGTGGGGAAAGTTGTCTCCTGCCGCGACGGCGGTGATGCTGACGCTGGTCGATCATGACACGCCGCTCTGGCTGGATGACGCATTGAATGATGAAACCCTCCGCAGCAACCTGCGTTTTCATACCGGTGCGATACTGACCGGAGATGAATCGGCGGTTTTCGCCTTGCTTCGTGCCTCATCGGCAATCTCGCTGTCCCGGTTTTCGGCGGGGGATGATATGTCGCCGGAAAAGAGTACCACGGTCATCATCGACGTTTCCTCTCTGAGCGGCGGCACGCCGCTGCGCCTGAGCGGACCGGGGCTGGAAACCTCACGTATCGTTGACCCGTCGTTGCCGCCGGACATATTGCGTTATCTCTGCCACCGTCCCGATCCTTTTCCGCAAGGTATCGATCTGATGTTCACCTGTGCCGATGCCATGATGGCGTTACCGCGCACCACTTATGTGGAGGTCTGCTGATGTACGTCGCCGTGAAAGGGGGAGAGAAAGCGATCGAAAATGCCCATCGCTTACAGGAAGATTTGCGCCGTGGGGATCGTGACATCCCGGAAATTGACTGCCAGCAGGTTGAACAGCAGCTCGGTCTGGCCGTCGATCGCGTGATGACCGAAGGCGGTATCTACGATCGTGAACTGGCGGCGCTGGCGATTAAACAGGCCAGTGGGGATGTGGTGGAAGCCATTTTTCTCCTGCGTGCGTATCGCACGACGCTGCCACGTCTGGCCGACAGCCTGCCGTTAACGACGGCGAACATGCGGATTGAGCGACGTATTTCGGCAGTCTACAAAGATGTGCCGGGCGGTCAGGTTCTCGGCCCTACCTACGATTATACTCACCGCTTGCTGGATTTCACGCTGCTTGCCAACGGTGATACACCTGCACCGTCGAGTGCGGATATGCCGCTGGAAGCCGCGTGTCCGCTGATATTTGATCTGATGACTCGCGAAGGGTTTGCCGTCAGGGAAGAAGATGATGGCAGTGAGCCTTGTGATATCACCCGCGATCCCCCGAGCTATCCGGCCCCGCGTTCGGCACGTCTGCAACAGCTGGTGCGGGGGGATGAAGGGTTCCTGCTGGCCCTGAGCTACTCGACACAGCGCGGCTATGGCCGCACCCATCCCTTTGCAGGAGAGATCCGCACAGGCTTTGTCACGGTGGAGATCGTGCCGGAGGAGCTGGGGTTTCTGCTGGAAATCGGCGAGATCCTGCTGACCGAGTGTGAAATGGTCAACGGGTTTACCGACAAGGAGGAGGACGCGCCTCACTTTACCCGAGGCTACGGATTGGTGTTTGGTCGGGCGGAACGTAAGGCCATGTCGATGGCGTTGGTGGATCGTGCGCTGCAAACCGAAGAGCATCACGAACAGGTGACCAGTCCGGCGCAAGACGAGGAGTTTGTGCTGTCGCATGCGGATAACGTCGAGGCGGCGGGATTTGTCTCTCATCTTAAATTGCCGCATTACGTCGATTTTCAGGCCGAGCTGGAACTCCTGAAACGTCTGCGCCGGGAGTATCAGGAGAGCAACGATGCATGAGTTAAACGGCTATAACCCTGGCTATCTTGATGAGCAAACCAAACGGACTATCCGTCGCGCCATATTGAAGGCGGTAGCGATTCCCGGCTATCAGGTGCCGTTTGGCGGACGGGAAATGCCGATGCCCTATGGCTGGGGAACTGGTGGTATTCAGCTTACCGCGAGCCTGATTGGTGAAAACGATGTACTGAAAGTGATTGATCAGGGCGCGGACGATACAACCAATGCCGTATCCATTCGGCGTTTCTTCCAGCGCGTGAGCGGGGCGGTGACCACCGAACGTACCGCCGAGGCCACGCTGATTCAGACGCGCCACCGCATTCCTGAAACGCCGCTGAAAGAAGATCAGATCCTGATCTATCAGGTTCCTATCCCTGAACCGCTGCGTTTTATTGAGCCGCGCGAGGTTGAGACGCGCAAAATGCATGCGCTGGAAGAGTACGGCATCATGCAGGTGAAACTGTACGAAGATATCGCCCGCTATGGCCATATTGCGACAACCTATGCGTATCCGGTGAAGGTGAATGACCGTTACGTGATGGATCCGTCACCCATTCCAAAGTTTGATAATCCCAAAATGCACAGGATGCCGGCGCTGCAATTGTTTGGCGCAGGCAGAGAAAAGCGCATCTACGCCCTGCCTCCCTACTGTGACGTGAAAAGTCTGGATTTTGACGATCACCCGTTCTGCGTTCAGCGCTGGGAACAGCCCTGTGCGCTGTGCGGTTCACATGACAGCTACCTTGATGAAATCGTGATAGATGATGAAGGATCGCGTCTGTTTGTCTGCTCCGATACCGACTACTGCCGTCAGCAGCAGGAGAAAAACAGCCATGAACCGCAGTGAACAGCCGCTGCTGGCGGTCAATAACCTGACGCACCTTTATGCGCCGGAAAAGGGTTTTGAAGACGTCTCGTTTGAACTTTTTCCGGGTGAAGTGCTGGGGATTGTCGGGGAGTCGGGGTCGGGGAAAACCACCTTATTACAGGCTATTTCGGCACGTTTAACGCCACAGCAGGGAACGATTGAGTATCAGGGGCGTGATTTATATCGCCTGAGCGAAAGTGAGCGGCGACGGCTGCTGCGCACCGAATGGGGCGTCGTGCATCAGTACCCGCTTGACGGCCTGCGCCCGCAGGTTTCGGCCGGCGGCAATATTGGTGAACGGCTAATGGCCGCCGGGCAGCGCCACTACGGCGAGATTCGCCAGCAGGCCAGCCAGTGGTTGCAGGATGTGGAGATCCCGGTAGCGCGTATTGACGATCTACCCACCACCTTTTCTGGCGGGATGCAGCAGCGCCTGCAAATTGCCCGTAGTCTGGTGACGCGTCCCAAACTGGTCTTCATGGATGAACCGACGGGCGGCCTTGATGTTTCCGTGCAGGCTCGCCTGCTGGATCTCTTACGGACGCTGGTACGTGAACTGAATCTGGCGGTGGTGATCGTGACGCATGATTTGGGCGTCGCGCGGATGTTGGCCCACCACCTGATCGTGATGAAACAAGGGCGGGTTGTCGAAAGCGGCTTGATTGACCGCGTGCTGGACGATCCCAGACACCCTTATACGCAACTGCTGGTTTCGTCAGTCCTGAACTGACCGAAGCCCCGTGACTCCCGCGTCATCGCGGGTGAATCAGGTTGTAATCAATCGGAACACGCCATGAACACACAACTGCGCGTTGAACATGTTTATAAAGTCTTCGTGTTACACAATCAGCACGGAGCATCGCTGCCCGTGTTGCATGATGCCAATCTTGAAGTCAAATCAGGGGAATGTGTGGTGCTGGATGGGCATTCCGGCAGTGGTAAATCCACGCTACTACGCTCGCTGTATGCCAACTATCAGCCTAACCGCGGCCACATCTGGGTCAAGCATCACCAGCACTGGATCGATCTGGTGAACGCCTCGTCACGGCAAATCCTTGCCATTCGCCGCGACACCATTGGCTGGGTTAGCCAGTTTTTACGAGTAATTCCCCGCGTCTCTACACTGGATGTCGTCATTCAACCTCTGCTGGAGCGGGGGATTGCGCGGGGCGAATGTGAAGCGCGCGCCAGACAACTGCTTGCCCGGCTCAACGTGCCAGAACGGCTATGGTCGCTGCCGCCATCGACCTTCTCCGGTGGTGAACAGCAGCGGGTGAACATCGCCCGGGGATTTATCGCCGACTATCCGATTCTCCTGCTGGATGAACCGACTGCGTCGCTGGACAGCGGCAATAGCCATGTGGTGGTTCAACTGATTGAAGAAGCCCGTGAACGCGGAGCGGCGATTGTCGGTATTTTCCATGACAGTGCGGTGCGTAACCGACTCGCCACGCATTTACACACCATGCAACCTTATCCTGGGGTGCGGCAACATGATTATCAATAATGTCCACTTGGTGTTGGAAAATGAGGTAATTTACGGATCGCTGGACGTGCAAAACGGCGTGATTCTCCGTGTCAGCAGCACATGTAGCCAATTGCCCGAGGCCATTGATGGTGAGGGTGGTTTTCTGCTGCCGGGGCTGGTGGAACTGCATACCGATAATCTCGATAAATTTTTTACCCCGCGGCCAAAAGTAGATTGGCCTGCTTACTCGGCAATGAGCAGTCACGACGCATTGATGGTAGCGAATGGCATCACCACCGTACTGGACGCGATTGCTGTGGGTGACGTGCGGGACGGCGGGCATCGCTTCGATAACCTAGATAAAATGATCGACGCCATCCGTCAGGGGCAGGAAAAAGGGCTCAACCGCGCTGAACACCGATTGCACCTGCGCTGTGAACTGCCGTATGACGCCACCGTTCCGCTGTTTGAACAACTGATGAATACGCCCGATCTCTTGCTGGTGTCATTGATGGATCACTCACCCGGCCAGCGGCAGTACACCTCGTTGCAGAAATACCGCGAGTATTTTCAGGGAAAATATCATCTCAGTAATCAGCAGATGGCTGCGTTTGAGGAGGAACAGATGGCGCTGGCCGCTCGCTGGTCTCAGCCCAATCGCTTCGCCATTGCAGCACTCTGCCGTGAAAAAGGGATCACTCTGGCAAGTCATGATGATGCGACGGTAGAACACGTTAACGAATCCCTTCAGGTGGGCAGCGCAATTGCTGAATTTCCCACTACCGAAGCGGCGGCGAGATGCTCACACGAATGTGGGTTGCTGGTGTTGATGGGGGCTCCCAACGTGGTACGTGGTGGCTCGCATTCCGGCAACGTGTCAGCCAGTCGACTGGCTCAATTGGGATTGCTGGACATTCTCTCTTCCGATTACTACCCCGCCAGCCTGTTGGATGCCGCATTTCGTCTTGCCCAGGACGAGAGTAATCCTTATGACCTGCCGCGCGCTATTACCCTGCTGACACGCAATCCTGCCCGCGCTATTGGGTTACACGATCGCGGTGTGATTGCCGAAGGGAGACGTGCCGATTTGGTTCTGGCGCATACGTTTCACGGCCATGTTCATATTCGTCATGTCTGGGCAAAAGGGCAGAAAGTGTATTAACCGGTTGATTGCCTTCGTTGTGGGAGGTGGCGTGGACAAAGAGAGAGTTGCAAATCGTTGCAAATGGTCATTTTTTAATCATTAATTGTTCATGAAATCATCACGCCGTCTGTTCTTAATGAGTGAGCGACCTCACCACATGAGGATACTAAGATGGCACAGGTATTATTGAAATCCGGCCTCGAATTTAAAACGCAGTTACAGCCCGTTCGGTCGCAAAAGGTGTTGTCCGTTCGGGGCGTAGGGAAAGCGTGGTCTCCACAACATCGAGTGCTAGACGACATTAACTTCGATCTGCACACGGGAGAACTGGTTGCTGTTATTGGCCGTTCCGGAGCGGGAAAATCGACGCTACTGCATCTGTTAAACGGCACGATTCCCGCCTCCGGAGGTGAAATTATCAACCACAGCGGTGAGCAGCCGCAGGATATCATCAAGCTCAGCCCGCGCCAGATACGCCAATGGCGCACCCATTGCGGCATGATCTTTCAGGATTTCTGTCTGGTTCCGCGGTTGGATGTCCTCACTAACGTCTTGTTAGGCCGCCTTAGCCAAACCTCTACGCTCAAATCACTGTTTCGTGTGTTTTCCGACGAGGACCGCGCTCGCGCCATCGAACTGTTGCAATGGGTAAACATGTTGCCGCAGGCGCTACAGCGTGCGGAAAACCTCTCTGGCGGCCAGATGCAACGCGTCGCCATCTGTCGGGCTCTCATGCAGCAGCCCAGAATTCTGCTGGCCGATGAACCGGTCGCGTCGCTCGATCCCAAGAATACCCGCCGCATTATGGATGTCTTGCGGGAAGTGAGCCAGCAGGGGATTAGCGTCATGGTTAACCTGCACTCGGTGGATCTGGTGAAGCGCTACTGTACGCGCGTCATCGGGATCGCTCAGGGGCGCATTGTTTTTGACGGTCACCCAACGCGATTGGATGAGCCGCTGCTTCATACGCTGTATGGCGATGAACTGAACGCGCATTAACACATGTGGATTTAACACAATGTCGATTTAGCACAAGTCGATTTAAAGCAATGTCGATTTAAAACAATGTCGATTTAAAACAATGCGCGTTCAACACGATGGCCTTTGACATGAAAACAGGGGATAGCAATGAGAAAGATCTTTGGTTTGGCGATGATGTTAACCAGTTCACTGACCGTCTTCAGCGCCACGGCGGCGGGAGTGCCGAAAGAGCTGAATCTGGGGATTTTGGGCGGGCAAAATGCGACACAGCAGATCGGTGATAATCAATGCGTCAAACAGTTCCTTGATAAAGAGTTAGGGGTTGAGACTCGGTTGCGTAACGCTTCTGACTACTCCGGCGTCATTCAGGGTTTACTGGGAGGAAAAGTCGATCTGGTTCTGAGCATGTCGCCATCGTCTTTCGCCTCCGTCTATCTGAAAGATCCTAATGCGGTGGATATTGTCGGTATTGCTGTTGACGATAAAGACCAGTCGCGTGGCTACTACTCTGTGGTGGTGGTCAAAGCCGACAGCCCCTACAAAAAGCTGGAAGACCTGAAAGGGAAATCCTTTGGCTTTGCCGATCCCGATTCAACCTCGGGGTTTCTGGTGCCCAATCAGGTATTCAAACAGAAATTTGGTGGGAACAACGACAACAAATACAACAATTTCTTTTCCAGCGTAACGTTCTCTGGCGGCCATGAGCAGGACATTCTGGGCGTACTGAACGGCCAATTTGACGGTGCTGTCGCCTGGACATCGATGGTAGGCGATTACAACACGGGCTATACCGCCGGCGCGTTTACCCGTCTGATCCGCATGGATCACCCGGACCTGATGCAGCAGCTCCGTATTATCTGGAAATCTCCGATGATCCCGAATGGGCCGATTTTGGTCAGCAACAAGCTCCCCGCGGATTTCAAACAGAAGGTCATTACTGCGGTGATGAAATTGGATAAAGAACAGCATGAATGCTTTGTGAAAGCGATGGGCGGGACTCAGCACATCGGTCCGGCAAGCCTGAATGACTACAAACACATCATCGACATGAAACGCGAACTGACGAAAGGCAGCCGCTGATCGAGAGCGGGCGCTTCGCCACTCCCTAAACGCCCGTTCGGACGTGATATCGAACGGGCGGCAACATTTTCGGTCCGCTAATCAACGTCATGGTATGACGTCCGGTAAACAGGACACAGCTTTGAATAATGACTTTGAGCACTATTATCAACAGATTAAAGGGCGACAAAAGCGCGAGGCGCTGCTGTGGTCTTTACTGTTGGCCTGCCTGTTTCTGGGGGCGGGCAAGGTCGCCGAGTTCAGTCCCGCAACTATCTGGCATACTCTGCCGAATTTTTTCAGCTATGTACGCGATACGCTGCCTGTATTGCACTGGCAACAGCTTCTGGCGAACGTTCACACCGAAGGCTCGTTGGCTTATTGGGGGTATCGGCTGCCCATACAGCTGCCGCTGATCTGGGAAACGCTGCAAATGGCTCTGGCCTCCACGATCATTGCGGTGGCGGCGGCCACAATACTGGCATTTTGTGCCGCTTCGAATACGCAACCTTCGATGCTGCTGCGTGTATCTATTCGTGCGCTGGTGGCCTTTTTACGCACCATGCCGGAACTGGGGTGGGCGGTCATGTTTGTTATGGCTTTTGGTATTGGCGCTATGCCCGGCTTTATTGCGCTGGCGCTGCACACTGTCGGCAGCTTAACCAAACTGTTTTATGAGTCTCTGGAAAGCGCGTCCGATCGGCCGGTACGCGGTCTGGCAAGCTGTGGTGCCAGCAAGATCCAGATTATGCGCTTTGCTTTTTGGCCACAGGTAAAGCCGATTTTTCTCTCCTACAGCTTTATGCGTATGGAAATTAATTTCCGCTCTTCCACCATTCTTGGTCTGGTGGGGGCGGGTGGTATTGGTCAGGAGCTGATGACCAACATTAAGCTTGATCGCTATGATCAGGTGAGCATGACCTTGTTACTGATTCTTGCTGTGGTATCGCTGCTGGATGGTGTCTCCGGCTATTTACGCCGCCGCGTGGTAGAAGGAAAGTGATATGAGAACGGTAACGTCGCCGGATGTAGAGCAATTGAAAACGCAGCATCCTGAACTGTTTCGCATACAGTCGCGCTATCTACGCCGGGTCATACTGCTGGTGCTGGCGGTCATGCTGTATTACCTGTTCTTTTTTCAGACCTTTGGCATTAGCTGGACGCAGTGGCTTAATGGATCGGCGCAGCTAGGGCACTACTTTTTACGCATGTTCGTCTGGCATGATTTTGCCAACTGGCCCTTTGGTTATTACCTGTCGCAAATTGCCATCACGCTGTCGATCGTGTTTGCCGGTACGGTAACGGCAACCTGCATCGCGCTGTTACTCTCCTTCTTTGCGGCGCGTAACATCATGCAGCGCCGCGGATTACGGCCGATTGCGCTGCTAGTGCGGTGCCTGTTGGACATGATGCGCGGTATTGATATGGCGATTTGGGGGCTGATATTTGTGCGGGCTGTCGGGCTGGGACCGCTGGCGGGGTTGTTGGCTATCGTCATGCAGGATATTGGTCTGCTCGGCAAGCTCTACGCCGAAGGACATGAGGCCGTCGAGCGTTCACCCGGACGAGGCCTGAGCGCGTTAGGCGCTAATGCGTTACAAAAGCACCGCTTTGGTATTTTCACGCAATCATTTCCCGTTATTCTGGCGCTCAGTCTCTACCAGATAGAGTCGAATACCCGCTCAGCCGCCGTATTAGGTTTTGTCGGCGCAGGGGGCATTGGATTGGTCTATGCGGAGAACATGCGCTTATGGAACTGGGATGTCGTGATGTTTATCACGCTGATTTTAGTTGCGATAGTGATGGTCATGGATGGGATATCAGCCTGGCTGCGCAAGCGCTATATCACCGGCAAAGACGTTCCGCTTTTTCAGCCAAAAGATAGCGACGCCCATAATTAAGTGTTTGCCTCTCTGTTGTGACGCTTGCTCTTATACAGAATTAATGTAGGGCGCAAAGGGGGGGGGACCGTTATCCGGCGTAAGAAATTATGCAGCGGTGGTCATGACCGCCGAGTGAGCGGCATGGATGCCGCGAAAGCTAAGTGCCGCGTCGGACAAAAACGTCAGAGACGTTTTTGAACAGCACTTGTGCTGGCCCGAAGGGCGAGCCCCGTTTATGGGGCGAGTAAACGCGTCACTGGCGGCTCGTCTAGCGGTCATGACCACCGATGGCATCGCGTAGCGACATAATTTAGCCGGAAGCCGGGGTTCTCAGGGCGGCGGCGACTGAGCGCCCTGAGTCGGGCGCGTGCTACGACGTAGCATGAAAATGACGGTATTGTAGCGCACGAAACCGTCTCCGCATCTGCATAAAAATGTGACTAAAAGACTGTAGGTAAAAGGGAAGGGGGGAACAGGGGCTTGTCAGCCCCTGTTTTGGGCATTTACGGTGCCGGGAACGTGAACCGACGGTGGATCGCTTCCAGTTCATCAAGGATCTCGCCGTCCAGCGTCAGGTTCTGGCTGTCGAGGTTGATTTGCAGTTGCTCCAGCGTGGTCGCGCCCAGCAGCGTGCTGGCAACGAACGGCTGCTGACGCACAAACGCCAATGCCATTTGTGCCGGATTCAAACCGTGCTTTTGCGCCAGCGCCACGTACTCGGCAACCGCCGCCTGAGCCTGCGGACCGGTATAGCGGGTGAAGCGGCTAAACAACGTGTTGCGTGCGTTAGCAGGTTTTGCGCCATTCAGGTATTTACCCGTCAGCGTACCGAACGCCAGTGACGAATAGGCGAGCAGTTCTACGCCTTCATGCTGGCTGATTTCTGCTAAGCCGACTTCAAAGCTGCGATTCAGCAGGCTGTAGGGGTTCTGAATTGAAACGATGCGTGGCAGATCGTGTTTTTCCGCCAGGTGCAGATAGCGCATCACGCCCCACGGGGTTTCGTTGGAGACGCCGACGTAGCGAATCTTACCGGCACGCACCTGTTCATTCAGTGCCTCCAGCGTTTCCAGCAGCGTGACGACCGGTTTGTCGTCAGTATATTGATAGGTTAGCTTGCCAAAACAGTTAGTTTGGCGCTGCGGCCAATGCAACTGATAGAGGTCGATATAGTCGGTGTTCAGCCGTTGCAGGCTGGCATCCAGCGCGGCACGGATGTTTTTTCTATCCAGCGCCTGCTGTGGGCGGATGCTGTGATCGTTTCCGCGCACAGGACCGGAGACTTTGCTCGCCACAATCAGTTTTTCACGGCCGCCACGGGATTTCAGCCAGGAACCGATATAGCTCTCGGTTAACCCCTGTGTTTCAGGGCGCGGAGGAACGGCGTACATTTCTGCTGTGTCAATCAGGTTAACACCTGCGGCAATGGCGTGATCTAACTGGGCATGAGCGTCTGCTTCGCTGTTCTGTTCGCCAAAGGTCATCGTACCAAGACCCAGCACGCTCACTTCTAAAGAACTATGGGGAATACGGTGATATTGCATTGCCAGCTTCCTTATGTCTGAAAATAGCAGGCGTATTTCTCCTCATTTCCGCATGATTTTTTGCGATTCCAATGAGTTTGGGAGAACACACCTGAATTCGACTATAACGAAGCCGTGACGAGTGGGGAAGCGGGATTTTGCCAGAGAACGTCGCCCGATGGGGGAAGATCGGGCTAACGTTGCCGTTAGCGCTGCACGATCTGGGAGATCTGGTCGCTGTTGATCTGTTTCTGATTACCTTGCTCATCAATATAGCTGAGTAGTCCGGTATCTTTATCCAGCACGGGTTTTCCCTGCGTCAGAAGCATTTGTCCCTCTTTTGTTGCCATCACGTAGTCGCTGGAACAGCCCGCAAGGGTAAATAATAGCGCCAGTGTCACTGCCATTTTCATCCGTACTTTCATTGTATGAACCCATTAATAAATACAAAAACTTAAATGAGTCTAGCAAATGGTCGCGAGGGGGAACGTAGGAATAATGGAAAAAATGCGTGTTGAGGACGTTAATTTTGTGTAACCGGGCGGAAATTTGCCGCCCGGTTAACCTGTATGACGCGAAAGCGTACGCGATACATCGATCAGGGTGCCGTTTTCTCTTTTTTACTGCGCAACAGATTCAGCGCCTCGACGGACATCGAGAAGAACATCGCGAAGTAGATATAGCCTTTTGGTACGTGAACGTCGAAGCTTTCCAGAATCAGGGTGAACCCGACCAGGATCAGGAACGACAAGGCCAGCATTTTGACGGAGGGGTGGCGTTCGACAAACTCACCGATAGGGCGTGCGGAGAACATCATCACGCCAACGGCGATAACGACGGCAGCCATCATAATAAACAGATGGTCAGACAGACCGACGGCGGTGATCACCGAGTCCAGGCTGAAGATAATATCCAGCAGCATGATTTGCACAATCGCGCCAAAGAACGAATACACCTTGGAAGTATGGTCTTCTGAACCGCCTTCGACGGTTTCGTGAATTTCCTTGCTCGACTTCCAGATCAGGAAGAGCCCCCCGAAGAACAGAATCAGGTCACGCGTGGAAATTTCGTTGTTGAACGCGGTAAACAGTGGGTCAGTCAAACGCATGACCCAGGCAATAGACGCGAGCAGTCCCAAGCGCATCAACATCGCCCCCATCAGCCCGATGCGGCGCGCTTTGTTTTGTTGGGCTTTAGGCAGTTTGGCGACAACCAGAGACAGGAAGATAATGTTATCGATCCCAAGAACGATTTCCAGAATAGTCAGCGTTCCCAATGCTAACCAAGCGTTCGGATCAACAATCCAATCAAACATTATATCAATACACCTTAAACGAAACGTAAACGATATTATACTCTGCCAGCTCGGTGCGTAGGCAAGCGAAAGTGTCGATACCCTTCATACTTTGCATGCGGCTCATGTGCTGGCGTCCCTTTTTACTCAGGGTTGGCGTTAGGCTTTTCCCTGATCATATTCCTTTGTCGCACGATGGCGGCGTATAAATCAGTGTACGACGAAGTATCGCACTGATGAAGCATAGCCTAATGACGCTCAGTTGCTGAGCTGCATAAAGTGGCGGGCCAGCAGCGGCGCGGTAAAGGTTTTTTTCAGATAGAACCCGCGGGGTAGCGTCAGAATCGGCTGACCAAATTCGCCAATGGCCTCCGTTAAGGCCCGGCTATTTGCCGCTTTGGGGCGTAGTTGCAGCACTTCGCCATGTCGGGCGGTGATGCTTTCTACCTGACCAAGTACGATCAGATCCATCAACTCTTCCCAATCGCAGCGCAGCTGTTCCTCTTCTTCTTCGCTGGGGCTCCAGATCAGCGGCGTGCCAATGCGGCGCTCCCCCAACGGAATGTGTCGCGAGCCTTCCACCGGAATCCACAGTACCCGCGCGAGCTTGTGCCGTACGTGGCTGCTTTCCCAGGTTACGCCGCTGTTGCCCGTTAACGGCGCGACGCAGACGAAGGTGGTTTCCAGCGGCTTACCCTGTTCATCAATCGGGATGGTTTTTAGCTCAACGCCGATATCGGGGAAATCCTGCTCGGGCTTACTGCCTGCGCTTGCCCCCAGAAAACGTTCCAGCAAGACGCCAATCCAGCCTTTATCGCGTTTCAGGTTGGCGGGAAGGGGCAGGTGAGCGATGTCCGCTAATTCCGCGAGATTATAACCTGCGAGGGATTGCGCGCGTTCCAGTAAGGCTTGCTCATGTGGCGGTGCAGTCGTGTGAACCGTGGGTGAATTCATAGCGTATCGCTCGATATTTTTCCGCTCAAAAAAAATACAACAGATAGGGCGTACCCATGCACAGTCTGTAAGGCTGTGGAGAAAAACAATAATAGCATGATTCATAGTGCTTTTTTTTAGTGTGATGGCGATCGCTGCACATCGCTTTGCAAACTGTGCACGTATAGCCACCGACAATAAACAGGATCTTACACTAGGTTATCCACAGATTTCTTGGATAACCCACATAAACATGAATTACTGGTTCGATTTACAGCCTTGACTCCCGGTCATTTTGCTGTTTTTGCCTATTTATTGCCTGACTTTGAGGCATTCCCTGTGGATAAAAACGGCATAGTGCGATCTTTCGCCAATCTTGTGTTGTATGCCATTTGAACAAAAATAAAGGGGGCGATATTGCCGATGAGATGGACTGTAATTTTATGAATAAAAAGCACTATTTTTTAATTTACAGTAATATTTTTTCTTCATGAAAAATGAGTTTTACTCACTTCTTCATGGGTTCTGCACAAAGATGTCCACAGAAAAAGTGAATAAATTGCGAATTTCAGCCTTCACATGTTTATAACTTTGATCTTATCTGTGGGTTATCTTACTTTTATTAGTATCACATGCTTTCTAAGCAGTGGTTTACCGCCTGACGGGAGTGTGAAACAATCAGGTCATCTTTGCATTGATGTTTATTGAGGTAGTCCGGTGATCGATGATGATGGCTACCGCCCAAACGTTGGTATTGTAATCTGTAATCGGCAGGGGCAGGTGATGTGGGCCCGGCGCTATGGTCAGCACTCCTGGCAGTTTCCACAGGGGGGAATTAACCCCGGTGAAAGTGCTGAGCAGGCGATGTACCGCGAACTGTTTGAAGAAGTCGGGTTAAGAAAAAAGGATGTGCGCGTACTGGCATCTACCCGTAACTGGTTACGCTATAAATTACCAAAGCGTTTGGTGCGTTGGGATACAAAACCGGTCTGTATCGGCCAAAAGCAGAAATGGTTTTTGCTACAGTTGATGTGTAATGAGTCGGATATCAATATGCAGAGCAGCGGCACGCCGGAATTTGATGGCTGGCGCTGGGTGAGTTACTGGTATCCGGTACGTCAGGTCGTCTCTTTTAAGCGAGATGTGTATCGTCGCGTGATGAAGGAATTTATCAACCCGGTGATACTGCTTCAGGAGAGTGTTGCGGCTCGGGTGGCGACCCCATCCGGTCCCCGGCGAAAAAGAGGGTAATTCAGGCACATTATGCTCACGCGCTTGCGAGAAATTGTCGAAAACGTTGCGGCAACGGCCCGCCTTAGTGATGCGCTGGACATTCTGGTCAATGAGACCTGTCAGGCTATGGACACGGAAGTCTGTTCCATTTATCTGGCCGATCACGATCGTCAATGCTATTACCTGATGGCAACGCGCGGGTTGAAAAAGCCGCGCGGGCGCACGGTAACGCTGGCGTTTGGGCAAGGTATTGTTGGGCTGGTCGGGCAACGTGCCGAGCCCATCAATCTGGCCGATGCTCGCGCTCATCCCAGTTTCAAATATATCCCCGCCGTGAAAGAGCAACATTTCCGCTCTTTTCTTGGTGTTCCCATTATCCACCGTCGCCATCTGCTCGGCGTACTGGTGGTGCAGCAGCGTGAACATCGTCAGTTTGATAAAAACGAAGAGTCGTTCATGGTGACGCTGGCCACGCAGATGGCCGCGATTCTTTCCCTTTCGCAGATCAAAACGCTCTTCGGTCAATACCGTCAGACGCGCGTTAAAGCGCTGGTGGCCGCCCCCGGTGTAGCGATTGCCCCTGGCTGGCAGGATTGTACCCAGCCTTCTCTGGAGCAGGTTTTCCCTGCATCGAGTCTGGACAGCGAGCGTGAACGCTCTCGCTTAACGCAGGCGCTGGAAGACGCAACGGCGGAATTTCGCCGCTTCAGCAAGCGGTTTAGCGCCAGTGCGCAGAAAGAGAGCGCGGCGATTTTCGATTTGTACTCGCACTTGCTGAATGATGCGCGACTCAAGCGTGAACTTTTTCAGGAAGTGGATGCGGGCAATGCCGCAGAGTGGGCTGTGAAACTGGTGATCGAACGTTTTGCTGCGCAGTTCACCAATTTGCAGGATACCTACTTGCGTGAACGTGCGGGCGATCTGCGCGCGCTCGGGCAGCGGCTGTTGTTTCACCTTGATGATAACGCGCAAATCATGGGGCAATGGCCTGAGCGCTTTATCCTCGTGGCGGACGAATTAACGGCGACGCTGTTGGCGGAACTACCGCCAGAGCGGCTGGCGGGTGTTGTCGTGTATGACGGCGCCGCCAACTCGCATGCGGCGATTCTCGTACGGGCGATGGGTATTCCCACGTTGGTGGGCGCGGATATTCAGCCTGATTTGCTGCACCAGCGTCTGCTGATCATCGACGGCTATCGCGGTGAGTTGCTGGTCGATCCTGAACCGGTATTGGTACAGGAATACCAGCGCCTGCTGACGGAAGAAAATGAGCTAACCCGTTTGGCCGAAGGCGAAATGGAACAGCCTGCCGTGTTGAAAAGCGGCGAACGTATTCAGGTCATGTTGAATGCGGGGTTAAGTGCCGAACACGAAAAACGCTTTATCAATCAGGTTGATGGCGTGGGTCTGTACCGTACGGAAATTCCTTTTATGCTGCAAAGCGGTTTTCCGTCCGAAGATGAACAGATGGCGCAATATCAAAGCATGTTGCAGCTTTATCCTACGCGCACGGTGATGCTGCGTACGCTGGATATCGGCGCGGATAAGCCGTTGCCTTATCTGCCGATTAGCGAAGAGAACCCGTGTCTTGGCTGGCGTGGTATTCGGATTACGCTCGATCAGCCTGAAATCTTTCTGATTCAGGTGCGCGCCATGCTGCGGGCTAACGCGCATATCGGCAACCTCAGTATTCTGCTGCCGATGATCAGCAGTCTGGATGAAATCAGTGAAGCACGTCGCCTGATCGATCAGGCTGCGGGCGAGGTCGAAGAATTACTCGGCTTCCCACAGCCCAAACCGCGGATTGGCATCATGATCGAAGTACCGTCGATGCTGTTCCTGCTTCCTCATCTGGCTTCCCGCATCGATTTTGTTTCGGTTGGCACCAACGATCTGACGCAGTACCTGCTGGCGGTAGATCGTAATAATGCCCACGTGGCATCGCTCTATGACAGTCTGCATCCTGCCATGTTGCAGGCGTTGAATATGATCGCCGTGGAGTGCGAACGGCATAACATTCCGCTTTCCGTGTGCGGTGAAATGGCGGGAGAGGCGCTCGGCGCACTGCTGCTGACCGGCCTGGGCTATCGCTCGCTCAGTATGAACGGGCGCAGCGTGGCTCGAATTAAATATCTGCTGCGTCAAATTACGCTGGCTGAGTCGCAAGCGTTAGTGCAGCAATTGCTAGGCGCGCAAAGCGCGGCGGAAGTCCGCCAGTGGGCGGCGATCTTCATGGAAGAGCGCGGATTAGGCGGCTTAATTCGCGGCGGGCGCTAATTTGACGTGGGGCGATATTGACGGATACATCGAGCTTTAATTGCGAGTAAATGTTTAATAGCGACTCAATGTTTTACAGAACTTTTCCCCTCAGCGGTCAACGAGCGCGGGTGCGTATGCTATGATTCGCCACCGCGGTTCGCAGGAACGGATTCATTCTCCTGCCTTTTGCCTATCAATGACGATCCCGCAAGCAGGGATAACACAATAAAATATGTGGTGAATGATGACGACAAGCTATCTGGCGTTTCCTCAGTTTGATCCAGTGATTTTCTCAATTGGCCCGCTGGCGCTGCACTGGTATGGGCTGATGTATCTGGTGGGTTTTGTATTTGCCATGTGGCTGGCGGTGCGTCGGGCGAATAAACCGGGTAGCGGTTGGACCAAAGATGAAGTCGAAAACCTGCTGTATATGGGGTTCCTCGGAGTCTTCGTCGGCGGGCGTTTGGGCTACGTCCTGTTTTATGCCTTCCCGTCATTTCTTGAAAATCCGCTCTATCTTTTCAAAGTCTGGGATGGCGGTATGTCATTCCACGGTGGCTTAATGGGTGTTATTTGCGTCATGCTGTGGTTCGCGCATCGCACCAAACGCCATTTCTTCCAGGTCGCTGATTTTATTGCCCCTCTGATTCCTTTCGGGCTGGGCGCTGGCCGTCTGGGCAACTTCATCAACGGCGAACTGTGGGGACGCGTAACGACCGATACGCCGTGGGCCATGTTGTTCCCAGGTTCGCGCAGCGAAGATATGATGCTGGCCGTTAGCAATCCGCAGTGGCAGGCGATTTTCAATCAGTACGGCATGTTGCCGCGTCATCCTTCCCAACTGTATCAAATGATGCTGGAAGGCGTGGCACTGTTTATTATTCTGAATCTCTTTATTCGTAAGTCCCGGCCGATGGGCAGCGTCTCTGGGCTTTTCCTGATCGGTTACGGCACGTTCCGTATTATCACCGAATTCTTCCGCCAGCCGGATGCGCAACTGGGTCTGTTTGGCGACCTGTTCAGCATGGGGCAAATCCTGTCGCTGCCGATGGTGATCGCCGGTATTCTGATGATGGTCTGGGCCTATCGCCGTCAGCCCGCGCAGCAATAATCCGCTGTCCTTCTTTAATATTTGTGGTGAGGTAGTATGAAACAGTATCTGGATCTGATGAAAAAAGTGCTTGAAGAGGGCACGCCGAAGGCCGACCGTACCGGCACGGGCACGCGTTCCATTTTCGGCCATCAGATGCGTTTCAACTTGCAAGACGGGTTTCCGCTGGTTACCACCAAAAAATGCCACCTGCGTTCGATCATCCATGAACTGCTCTGGTTCCTGAACGGCGATACCAATGTTGCTTATCTGCATGAAAACAAAGTCAGTATTTGGGACGAGTGGGCAGATGAGAACGGTGATTTGGGGCCGGTTTACGGTAAGCAATGGCGTTCGTGGGGAGCCGCAGACGGCCGTCAGATCGACCAGTTGAAGAATGTTCTGACCCAGTTGAGACAGGATCCAGATTCTCGCCGTATTATCGTGTCTGCCTGGAACGTGGGTGAACTGGACAAAATGGCGTTGGCACCGTGCCACGCGTTTTTCCAGTTCTACGTGGCGGATGGCAAACTTTCTTGCCAGCTTTATCAGCGCTCGTGCGATATCTTCCTCGGCCTGCCGTTCAACATCGCCAGCTATGCGCTGCTGGTGCACATGGTGGCGCAGCAGTGCGATCTGGACGTCGGTGATTTCGTCTGGACTGGCGGCGACACGCATCTGTACAACAACCATCTGGAACAGACGCAATTGCAGCTGAGTCGTGAGCCGCGCGTGCTGCCTAAACTGGTGATTAAGCGTCGCCCGGATACGCTGTTCGACTACCGCTTCGAAGATTTTGAAATCGAGGGATACGATCCGCATCCCGCCATCAAAGCGCCTGTTGCGATATAAAACCTCCCCACACTTTTCAGGGCCGCGTAATGCGGCCCTTTTTGTCTCCTCGTTTTCCCCACCTCTCCGCAGCTTTTTTCCGTTGTTACACCGTTGCAGTAAAACATTGCGAGCCGCTACGTATAACGCCGTTAACGCGCTGTTCTTGCTGATAGGACTTATTATCCTGACGCCATGAAAACAGGGAATCGACAACAGCGGGGGTTTACCTTGCTTGAACTTTTAGTGGTGCTGACGATTGTGGCGCTGATGGCAGGCGGCGGTCTGCATGGCTGGATTCAATATCAGCAGGCTATTCGTCTGGAGCAGAGTGCGCAGCAGTTGCTGGATTTTTTGAGTCGGGTTCAGGCGAATGCCTACTGGCATAACGAGACCCGGACGGTGAAGCTTATACCGCAGGGGGAGCTATGGTGCATGGTAGCGGGGCAGAATGAGAAACAGGCGGAGGAAACGTGCCGTGAGAACCATCCAGGGCAGTTCGTTCGCCGTACGCAGGAGGTCGTGCTGGCAAAATCCACCAGCAGCATTTTTACGTTCTTTGGTTTGCGTAATGCGGCTCAGGCCGGGCACATCTCACTGTCGAACGCTGCGGGCCAGTTGCGTCTCATCATCTCGGTGAGGGGACGTATGCGTCTGTGCAGCGAATCACAAGTTGTTCTGGCGATTCCCCTATGTTGATAGCCATGACGTTGAGACAACCAAGGCCGAAGTGTAAGCAGCGCGGCTTCACTTTGCCGGAAATCCTGTTAGCGCTGAGTTTAGGTAGTTTGATTATGCTGTCGGCGGCACAGCTCTACCCTTTGCTGCGCAGCCAAAGTCAGGATAGTGCACAGCTTTTCCGGCTTGAACAACTGTTCAGTCAGGTAGCGATGGGAATTGAGAAAGACATCCGTCGGGCCGGTTTTTGTGCGGGAACCTGTCAGGGCAAAGCGATTAGCATGGGGAATTATCCAGGAGAAGCGGAAAACAGCTGTCTGAATGTTTCTTACGATCTCAACCGGAATGGGGTGTGGGATGGTGGGGAGCAGCAGGATGCGGAATCTTTTGGCTATCGCCTGCGCGGTCGATCGTTGGAAATTCAGAGCGGGGCGCACAATTGTCAGGGCGATCGATGGGAAAAACTGTTTGATCCGCAGGAAGTCGTACTTACGCTGTTCCGGTTACAGCGTTTGGCTACGCAAAATGGTGTAGCGCTGTATGAATTGCAACTGGCGGGATACTGGGCGAAACGCCCTGCGGTTAAGCAACATATTGTCCGCCTGATATTGGGACGTAACCAATGAAGCAAGGATTGCAAAAGGGAAGCGGAACGCTGGCTATGGTGTTGCTAATCGCCGTTATCGGCCTGCTGTTGATGTCTGGTTTGCAACGTCAGCTTGAGTCTGCCATTCAGGTAGCAAACGATGAACGGTATTATCTGCGAGCGTTCAATCAGGCGTTGTCCTCGCTGAACTGGGGAAGAGGGCTGCGTTGGCGCGTATCAACCGAAAGCTGGCAGTGTCAGCAGCTCTCAGCGGAGCAGCTCGTGGTGTGTTTGCGGGCTGCCTCGGATGGTAAGCAAGGCGTACTGCGTGGTGAAGGGACGCTCCCCGCATCGACTCGAACGCTGAAGCTGTACCAGCGAGTGTCATTTCTGGCGCTGTCGCCGGGTCAGATCGCGATTCAACCATTGGCTAACGGCTGGCTGGATTTTTGTCCTGACAAGGAGGTGACGCGCTGTGATGCAACAGAATAGCGCAGTGAATAAGGGGCCTGTGAGCCATCAATCCGGTTTTAGCCTGCCGGAAACGCTGGTGGCGGCGCTGCTGTTTGCCGTGTCGCTGATGGGGTTACTGCAATATCACCAGATTTTACAGCAGTCATTTCAGCACCAGTGGCAGCAGCGTCAGGCGTGGCGGTTCGCTATGCAGCAACTGGACGCCTATGAAGCGGGTGTGTCGTATGATCCGTTCGCGCTTGGTCATGAAGCATCTCTTAGCAAAAACTGGCAGTTTAGTGTGTCAGAGCAGTTACAGAGCCCAGAATGCCGTCAGGTAACGGCAAGAGTCATGACGCCACGTCGCTATCAGGCTACACTAAACCGTTGGTTTTGCCGAACGCCGCCTGTTTAGTCGGCGTGCTTGGGTAAACTAGGAATTATCAATCGTAAGCCACGGCGAGCAGGAGCCAGAATGTTTAGAATCTATCACTCCAATCAGTTGGATATCTTGAAAAGACTGATGGTTGAGTTGATAAAACGCCAGCCGCTTGCTGATCCCTTCCAGCAGGAAGTGATTTTGGTGCAAAGTCCGGGGATGGCGCAGTGGCTGCAAATTGAGTTGGCTGGGCACTTCGGTATTGCTGCCAATATCCAATTCCCGCTGCCCGGTGTTTTCTTGTGGAATATGTGTCGCCACGTGCTGCCGGATATTCCAAAAGAAAGCGCCTTCAGCAAGGATGCGATGACGTGGAAGCTCATGCATTTGCTGCCCGATTTACTGGAACAACCTGATTTTTCGGCACTTAACCACTATCTGCAGGATGATGATAACCAGCGTAAGCTGCATCAGCTTGCCGGGCGCGTAGCGGATCTTTTCGATCAATACCTGATTTATCGCCCCGAGTGGATCAAGGCATGGCAAGAAGGGAAACAGGTTGACGATCTCGGCGGGAACCAGCTGTGGCAGTCGGCGCTGTGGCGTGCGCTGGTGGACTACACTCGCGAACTGGCGCAGCCCGAATGGCACCATGCGATTCTGTATCAACGCTTTATTAATGCGTTAGAGCAGGCAAAAACATGTCCGAAAGGCCTGCCGCCACGCGTTTTTATCTGTGGTATCTCGGCGTTACCTCCCATCTATCTACAGGCGTTGAACGCACTGGCGCGGCACATTGACGTGCATCTGCTATTTACCAATCCTTGTCGCCATTACTGGAGCGATATTCAGGACTATAAGTTTCTGGCGAAGCTAAAAGCCCGCAACCGGCGCTTGCATCGCTTTGACGGCGTTCAGACGGATGAGACGCGTCCGTTATTTCGCGATCCTGGACAGGCAGAGACGCTGTTCAATGACGACGGTAACCAGTTGATTAATAATCCGCTGCTAGCATCGTGGGGAAAGCTGGGGCGCGATAATCTTTATCTGCTGGCTGAGTTGGATAATGTGCAGGAGGTCGATGCCTTTGTTGAGTCGGATGGCGAAAATCTGCTGCAAACCCTGCAGCGCGATATCCTTGAGCTGGAAGACCACGCGGTCGTCGCCGTGAGTCACGAGACGCAGAACAGCAGCATGCAAAAGCGTCTGCTGGCGCTCGACGATCGTTCGGTTGATTTTCACGCCTGCCATAGCCCCCAGCGTGAGGTTGAAGTGCTTCACGACCGCTTGCTGGCTATGATGGCGGACGATCCTCAACTGATGCCGCGTGACGTCATTGTGATGATGGCGGACATCGACAGCTATACGCCGTTTATTCAGGCGGTATTTGGTAACGCGCCGGATAATCGCTACCTGCCTTTTGCCATTTCCGACCAGCGTGCGCGGCATGCACATCCTGCCTTGCAGGCGGTAATCAGCCTGCTAGATTTACCGACCAGTCGTTTTACGGCGGAACAGGTTCTGGCATTGCTTGAAGTCCCCGCGTTAGCCGCTCGTTTCGGTATTCAGGAAGAAGGGTTACGGCGTTTGCGCCTGTGGGTGGTGGAATCGGGCGTGCGCTGGGGATTGGATGACGACAACGTGCGCGATCTCATGCTGCCGCCAACGGGCCAGCATACGTGGCGTTTTGGTCTGACGAGAATGCTGCTGGGCTATGCGATGGACAGTCAGGTCGGCGACTGGCAGGGCGTGCTGCCCTACGATGAATCCAGCGGATTGATTGCGGAACTGGCTGGTCAACTGGCCGAACTGCTGATGCAGATTCATCAGTGGCGTCAGCGCTTGTCTCAACCACGAGTGCTTGTCGACTGGTTACCGCTATGTCGAGAGTTGATCGAAACTTTCTTTGATGCTGACAGCGAGACCGAAGCGGCGCTGGCGTTAGTTGAAAAACAGTGGCAGTACGTGATTGGCATGGGGACGATGGCGCATTATCCACAGCAGGTGCCGATTTCCCGGTTACGTGATGAACTTTCGCGGCGTCTCGATCAGGAACGGCTCAGCCAGCGTTTTCTGGCCGGTGCGATCAACTTTTGTACGCTGATGCCGATGCGTTCTATCCCATTCAAGGTCGTGTGTTTGCTGGGGATGAATGATGGTGTCTATCCCCGAACGCTGCCGCCGCTCGGGTTCGATCTGATGGGGCGGAAGATCAAGCGTGGCGATCGTAGCCGACGTGACGACGACCGCTACCTGTTCCTTGAAGCGCTGCTGTCGGCGCAGCACAAACTTTATATCAGCTATATCGGGCGCTCGATTCAGGATAATACACGCCGCTATCCTTCCGTGTTGGTTAGCGAACTGACGGAATATATCGCGCAAAGTTACGTCCTGCCGGGGGATGAAACGCTGGATATTGATAGCAGCGCGGAACGGGTAATGAAGCACCTCTGCCGTGAACATAGCCGTATGCCTTTTGATGCAGATAACTTTCTGCCAGCACCGCAGCCATTGAGCTTTGCGGCAGAATGGCTGGCGGCGGCGAACCGAAAAGGGGAGGCACAGCCTGATTTCGATCGTGAAGCGTTGTCCGAAAGAACAACTGATAGCGATGTGAGTCTGGACGATCTGAAGCGTTTTTATCGTCATCCTGTGCGAGCCTTTTTTCAACTGCGGCTTGGCGTGAGTTTCATGCTACATAGCGATGAACTGCTGGATGAAGAGCCCTTTGTGGTGGATAGCCTTAACCGCTATCAATTGAATAGTGAGTTGCTTAATACCTTGATTAACGAAGGTGATACGGAAAAGCTGTATCGCCGTGCCAGAGCTGCGGGTGAATTGCCCTATGGGGCGTTTGGCGAAATTTACTGGCAGGAACAACAGCAGGAGATGGCGCAGCTGGCTGCGCGCGTGCGTGATGAATTAACGCCCTCGCTGTCGGTGAGTCGGGAAGTCGATATCCTCCTTGACGGCGTGCGCGTGAGCGGTTGGTTAAATCAGGTGCAGCCGGATGGCCTGCTACGCTGGCGCCCCGGCACGCTTTCCATGAAAGACGGCATTACGCTGTGGTTGGAACACCTGGCCTACTGTGCGACGGGGGGGCAGGGGGAAAGCCGGTTGTATGGGCGGGAAGATACCGCGTGGCGCTTTGCAGCCCTGTCGGAAACGCAGGCCAGAGAACATCTTGCTCTGATGTTGGAAGGGTATCGGCGGGGAATGAGCAAGCCGCTGTTACTGCTTAATAAAGCGGGAAGCGCCTGGCTTGCTGAATGTTATGATCGCGAAAGCGAGAGCCTGCGCTCGGATGAAGAGACGCAAAACAAAGCGCGAGCCCGCTTACTGCAAGCCTGGCAGGGTAATATGGGAATGCGGGGAGAAGGTGAGGATTATTACCTGCAGCGTATTATTCGTGAGTTGGATGAAAAACGAATGAATGAGGTGATTGAAGCGGCGCAAATCTGGCTACTGCCACCGTTCCGCTCTAATCTGGCGTGATGAGTTTGTTTTGGGTCATACCCGAGTCGATTTCGAGGTGCGAGAAGATAACGCACTGCAACGTGAAAAGTGATGGATATGAGGTTGGAGAATTGCATGCGTAAACAGTGGGTCTGGATTACCGGGTGGTTTCTTTTATTCACATTCTGGCTTCCGGCGAGTTGGGCAGAAACAGGCTGGCAGCCGCTGGCGCAGACCATTCGAAAAAGCGAAAAAGATCCGCGGCAATATCAGGCGATCAAGCTGGATAACGGAATGACCGTTCTGCTGGTTTCCGATCCGCAGGCACCCAAATCCTTGGCATCACTGGCGTTGCCTATTGGTTCGCTGAACGATCCTGATAACCAACTGGGGCTAGCGCATTACCTTGAACACATGGTGCTGATGGGATCGAAACGTTACCCAGAGCCGGAAGCACTGTCCGAATTTTTGAAAAAGCATGGCGGCAGCCACAACGCCAGCACGGCGTCTTACCGCACGGCGTTTTATCTGGAAGTGGAAAATGATGCGCTGCGGCCAGCGGTCGATCGCATGGCCGATGCGATTGCGGAACCGCTGCTCGATCCGGTGAACGCCGATCGTGAGCGTAACGCGGTCAATGCAGAATTGACGATGGCACGTTCGCGTGACGGTCATCGCATGGCGCAGGTAGGCGCAGAGACGCTGAATCCGGCGCACCCGAGCGCGCGTTTTTCGGGGGGCAATCTTGAGACCCTGAGCGATAAACCCGGTAGCAAACTGCATGATGAACTGGTGAAGTTTTATCAGAAATACTACTCGGCCAACCTGATGAAAGGGGTGATTTACAGCAATCAACCTCTGCCGGAACTGGCGAAACTGGCGGCCGACACATTCGGGCGTATTGCCAATCACAACGCCAGCGTTCCCGCGGTTACCGTTCCTGTCACGACGGAGAAGCAGCGTGGCGTAATGATTCACTATGTTCCTGCACAGCCAAGAAAACAGCTGCGTATTGAGTTTCGCGTCAGCGATATTAGCCAGGAATTTCGTAGCAAGACGGATACCTACATTAGCTATCTGATCGGTAACCGCAGCCAGAATACGCTTTCTGACTGGTTACAAAAGGAAGGTCTGGTTGAGTCTATCGGTGCAGGTTCTTCACCGATCATTGACCGTAACGGCGGCATGTTTGCAATTTCAGCCTCGCTGACCGATAAAGGTCTGGCACAGCGTGACGAGGTGATTGCCGCCATCTTCCGTTACCTGCAACAAATCCGTACCGAGGGGATTCAACAGCGCTATTTTGATGAAATCGCGCATGTTCTGGATCTGGATTTCCGCTATCCGTCCATCAGTCGGGATATGGACTATATCGAATGGCTGGTGGATACCATGTTGAGCGTGCCGGTCGAACATACGCTGGATGCGCAGTATGTTGCGGATCGTTATGATCCAAAGGCTATCGCTGCACGTCTGGACGAAATGACGCCGCAGAACGCACGCGTCTGGGTCATCAGTCCGAATGAACCACATAATAAAGTGGCCTATTTCGTCGATGCGCCGTACGAGATGGATAAAATTCCATCGGCCACATTCGCAAAATGGAAAACGCTGGGACAGAAAATGTCGCTGTCGTTGCCAACGATCAATCCGTATATCCCCGATGATTTTTCCCTGATCAAAGCCGATAAGGCGATGACTAAGCCGACGCTCCTGCTGAATCAGCCGGGGTTACGCGTGTTGTATATGCCAAGCCACTACTTCGCCGATGAACCGAAAGCGGAAATTACGCTGTTTCTGCGGAATCAGGAAGCGCGCAGTACCGCCCGTAATCAGGTGCTGTTTGCGTTAAATGATTATTTGGCGGGGCTGGCATTGGATGAACTCAGCTATCAGGCCTCGGTTGGTGGCATCAGTTTCTCCACCCGCAGCAATGATGGTCTGGTGATTAACGCCAATGGCTATACCCAGCATTTACCACGGTTGCTACTGACGTTGGCGGATGGCTATGCCTCCTTTACGTCGACGGAAGAGCAGTTAGAACAGGCAAAATCCTGGTATTTGCAGCAGTTGGACGCGGTAGAGAAATCAAAAGCGTTTGAACAGGCATTACAGCCGATTCAGGCTGTGTCGCAACTGCCTTACTTCGAGCGTGGTGAACGCCGTAAGCTGCTGAAGGATATCCGTTTACAGGATGTGGTTAACTACCGTAAAGATCTGCTGCAAAAAGCCACGCCGGAAATGCTGGTCGTCGGCAATCTGGCTCCAGAGCGAGTCACCGAACTGGCAAATACGCTGAAAGCGCATTTGAAGGCCGATGGTGAAAATCTGTCGCGCAGCGATGATGTCAAAGTCAGTAAGACACAGCTTGCTAATCTACAGCGTCCTGGCAGCAGCACGGATTCTGCGTTAGCGGCGGTGTATGTACCGACAGGGTACTCGGAAACGCAGAGTATGGCATACAGTTCCGTGCTGGGGCAGATCGTCCAGCCTTGGTTCTATAGCCAGTTGAGAACGGAAGAGCAACTGGGCTATGCCGTGTTTGCCTTCCCGACGTCTGTGGGCAGACAGATGGGCATCGGCTTCCTGCTGCAAAGTAATAGCAAGCAACCGGCTTATCTCTATCAGCGCTATGAAGATTTTTACCTGAAAGCGCAAAAACGGCTGCGTGAAATGAGTGAAGAAGAATTTTCGCAGTATAAGCAAGGCGTGATGAATGAACTGAATCAGCGTCCGCAAACATTGGGCGAAGAAGCTGGCCGACTGCGTAAAGATTTGGATCGGGAAAACTTTGCTTTTGACTCGCGTGAGAAACTGCTCGAACAAATCAAACCGCTGACGGTGACGCAAGTGGCTGATTTCTTCCAGAAGGCGCTGAAGCCTGAAGGGCTCGCCGTGCTGTCACAGGTTTCCGGTAGCCATCATGGTAAAGCTGACTATGCTGCGCCGAAGGGATGGCATACCTACGCGGATGCATCTTCGTTGCAGAAAACGTTACCGCATGAGAAAGCGCCTGCGATGATCCCGGCCCCCGCAGCACTGCCGACGGTAGAAGCTGCGGCACCGGAAGCTGTCGGTAAGGTTTCAGCAGAATGAACAGCGCCGCGCCGCAATCATTAGACGTCATGACGTTGCCGCTCCTGGGGGAGCGGCTGATTGAGGCGTCGGCCGGAACAGGGAAAACCTATACGCTGGCGGCGCTCTACCTGCGCCTGCTACTGGGGCTGGGTAAGCAAGCAGCTTACCCACGTCCGCTACTGGTCGAGGAAATTCTGGTTGTGACCTTTACGGAGGCGGCGACCGAAGAACTGCGGGAACGTATTCGAGCCAGAATCCACGCTTTACGCATCGCCTGCCTGCGTAAAAGCGCGCAGGGTGAAGAGTCGGAGAAGCCTAAAGATGCTTCGCTAGCACAATTGCTGGCGGAGATTTCTGACCATCGCGATGCGGCTGACGTCTTGCTGGCGGCCGAACGACAAATGGACGAGGCGGCGATCTACACGATCCATGGTTTCTGCCAGCGTATGCTCAGTACCAATGCGTTTGAGTCTGGTGTGCTTTTTGAACAGGTGCTGATAGAAGATGAGCAGCCACTGCGCCGTCAGGCCTGCGCCGACTTTTGGCGTCGTTATTGCTATCCGTTGCCGGTAGAGGTCGCACGTATTGTCGGTCTGGAGTGGAAAGGGCCGGAAAACCTGCTGGCCGATCTGGCTCCCTATCTGCACGGTGAAGCGCCTGCATTTCGCTTGATGCCAGAAGAGGATGAAACGCTGCAGAGTCGGCACGATAAGATCGTGGCGACGATCGACGCGTATAAACAATGCTGGCTGGCGTCAGCAGCGGACCTGGAAGCGTTGATTAGTGCTTCTGGCGTCGATAAACGCAGCTACAGCAGTAAGCATCTACCCAACTGGCTACAGAAAGTCACGCAGTGGGCAGAGCAGCAGCCGACGCTGGATTACCAACTGCCGAAGGATCTGGTACGGTTTTCCCAGCAAGCGCTCATTGAAAAGACGAAGAAAGGAGAACCGCCCGTTCATGCCCTTTTTGAGGAAACAGACCGGCTGCTCGCCACACCGCTGTCACTGCGTGATTTAGTGATTGTGCGTGCACTGTCGGCAATCCGAGAGTCAGTGAGTGAGGAAAAGCGGCAGCGTGCAGAGCTAGGGTTTGACGATCTGCTGAGCCGTCTGGATGTTGCGCTGCAACAGCCGGGCGGGGAACGGCTTGCCAGCGCCATTCGCGAACGCTATCCGGTGGCGATGATCGATGAATTTCAGGATACCGACCCCCAGCAGTACCGTATTTTTCGGACGCTGTATGTCGGGCAGCCGCAGTGTGGGCTGCTGTTGATCGGTGATCCTAAGCAGGCTATTTATGCGTTTCGCGGTGCGGATATTTTTACCTATATGCACGCGCGCGGAGAAGTGGCTGCACATTATACGCTGGGCACGAACTGGCGATCGTCACACCAGATGGTACATGGCGTTAATCGTCTATTT
The DNA here is from genome assembly GCF_041228105.1 of Pectobacterium aroidearum. Classification (NCBI taxonomy): domain Bacteria; kingdom Pseudomonadati; phylum Pseudomonadota; class Gammaproteobacteria; order Enterobacterales; family Pectobacteriaceae; genus Pectobacterium; species Pectobacterium aroidearum. The sequence continues at coordinate 4,004,552 of NZ_CP166097.1, read as the reverse complement.
GAACGCCTCGAATATCCTTTTATTTTTCAAAACATCCCGTTCCTACCGGTCAAGCCTGCCGAATCTAAGCGCGGTTTGGTGTTTGAGGTTGCCGGGAAGCCGCAGCCTGCACTGCAATTCTGGCTAACGGGTTCAGAACCGATTGGCATAGGGGATTACCAGCAGCGGATGGCGCGCCAGTGTGCGGCGCAGATTCGTGACTGGCTCGCCGCCAGCCAGCGTAATGAAGCCTGGTTGGTTACCGATGATTCCCGGCGTTTGGTCAAGGCATCCGACATGAGTGTGCTGGTGCGTAGCCGACGTGAAGCCTCGCTGGTTCGTGATGCGCTGAGCCGTTTGTCTATACCTTCGGTGTATCTGTCCAATCGCGACAGCGTATTCAGTACGCCGGAAGCCAGCGATATGTTGTGGTTGTTGCAGGCGGTGCTGGCTCCAGAGCAGGAGCGCACGTTACGCAGCGCGATGGCGACGGCTCTGATGGGGTTGGATGCCGGACAGGTTGATGCATTAGGGCAAAGCGAAACCGCGTGGGATGCGCTAGTAGATGAATTTGCGGGTTATCGCGCGTTGTGGCGTCAGAAAGGCGTACTGCCCATGCTGCGTGCACTGATGAGTCGCCATCAATTGGCGGAGAACCTGCTGGCGAGCGCGGAAGGGGAACGCCGTCTCACCGATATTCTGCATATCGGTGAGTTGTTGCAGGATGCCTCGGCAACGCTCGATAGTGAACACGCGCTGGTGCGCTGGCTATCGCAACAGATTGTTCAGCCGAATCCGCAGGCAGAGAACCAGCAACTGCGTCTGGAAAGCGATCGCCATCTGGTGCAGATCGTGACGATCCATAAATCGAAAGGGCTGGAATATCCGCTGGTGTGGTTGCCTTTCATTAGCCACTTCCGCGTGCAGGATCAGGGTATTTATCACGATCGCGAGAGCTATCAGGCCGTGTTGGATCTGCAAAATCATGAAGAAAGCCAGACGCTGGCGGAAGAAGAGCGGCTGGCGGAAGATTTACGTTTGTTGTATGTCGCGCTGACCCGTTCTATTTATCACTGTAGCGTCGGCGTCGCACCGATTCAGCGGTCACGTAAGAAAGACGGTAGCAGCGATATGCACCAGAGCGCGCTGGGTTATTTACTCCAGCGTGGTAAAGAAGCTGAGGCTGCCACGTTGGTTAGCGAGCTGGAAGGCATGGTCGGTGACGGTGTTGCATTAACACCGTTACAGGCAACGGAAGAACAGCGCTGGCAGCCGGATAGACCAGAATTGGCGGAGCTACGGGCTCGCCACATTGAACGCCAGCTGCGCGATGGCTGGCGAGTCACCAGCTATTCAGGGCTTCAGCAACATGGTTCCGCAGGCGCGCAGGATCTGGTTCCGCGTCTGGATATTGAGGCGATAGGCGAGCGTCAGGAAGGGGATGAAACTCAACTGACGCCACATACGTTCCCGCGCGGCGCAAGTCCGGGGACGTTTTTACATAGCCTGTTTGAAACGCTGGATTTCACTCAACCCGTTGATGATGGCTGGCTGACCGAGCAGTTGCAGCTACAGGGGTTTGAAGCCCACTGGCAACCGGTGTTGAAGGCGTGGATGGATACGCTTTTGCAGACGCCGCTTAACGAACAGGGGATTACGCTATCGGCGCTGGATAATGCAGATAAGCAGGCTGAATTGCAGTTTTATATCCCGATCGAGGCACCGATACAGGCGGCGCAGTTGGATCGGCTGGCAAAGCATCACGATCCGCTATCTGCTCGCTGTCCGGCACTCTCTTTTCAGCAGGTGAAAGGTATGCTGAAGGGGTTTATCGATCTGGTGTTCCGCTGGGAAGGGCGCTATTACCTGCTGGACTACAAATCCAATTGGCTTGGCCCTGATGCCAGTGCGTACACCCAGACAGCCATGATGCAGTCGATGGCCGAACACCGCTATGACCTGCAATATCAGCTCTACACGCTGGCCTTGCATCGCTATCTCCGTCACCGCATTGCGGATTACGACTATGAGCGCCATTTTGGCGGCGTGTTTTATCTGTTTTTACGCGGCGTTGAGGAATCTCACCCCGGCAATGGCATCTTTGCTTGTCGTCCCTCCGCTGAATTTGTTTTCGGGCTTGATACGCTCTTCAAGGGAAAGACGCCTGACGATGCTGATACAGGAATTCCCTCATGATTGCCTTACTTGAAACGGCACTGGCGCGACGGCTGCTGCGCCCGTTGGATATTCAGTTTGCCAGAATGCTGGCGGATGAGACGCAGCCCGATCTGCTACTAGCCGCCGCTTGTCTTAGCGCGCATTCGGGCGCGGGACATGTGTGTTTACCGCTGGAGAATTTGCAGGCACAGACGCTGTTTGACGGCCGCGATCCTGAGTTGGCGCAGCAGCTGCTTACGGAGGCAGGGTTAAACACGGTTTCTGCATGGCAACAGCGTTTGTTGGCGTCTGATGCTGTCAGTGACGGCACGACGTCAACGCCGCTGGTGCTGCAAGGAGAAAAACTGTATTTACAGCGTAGCTGGCAGAGTGAGGGGCGTGTAGCGCGGTTTATCGCCAGCGAGCGCGATACGATATCGATTGATGAACCTGCGATCCGATCGGTTCTGGAGCGGCTGTTTCCTGACACGGGCGAAGAGGTTGACTGGCAGAAGGTGGCCGCTGCTGTCGCATTGACGCGCCGCATTGCGATTATTTCCGGCGGACCGGGGACGGGGAAAACCACGACGGTCGCCAGGCTGTTGGCGGCGCTGATTGAGCTGAATACGGGAGAGGCGTTACGTATTCAATTAGCCGCGCCGACCGGGAAAGCGGCTGCGCGGCTAACGGAGTCGCTGGGGCAGGCTCTGCACCGTCTGTCTGTGGAACCTCAACAGCGGGAAGCGTTCCCGCAAGAGGCGACGACGCTGCATCGACTGTTGGGCGCGGTGACGGATAGTCAGCGCCTGCGTCACCATCAGGACAATCCGCTGCATCTGGATGTGCTGATTGTGGATGAGGCGTCGATGGTCGATCTGCCGATGATGGCGAATGTGATCGCTGCGCTTCCGCCACACGCCAGAATTATCTTTCTTGGCGATCGCGATCAGCTGGCGTCCGTCGAGGCGGGAGCAGTACTGGGAGATATCTGTCGTTTTGCCGAGGCGGGCTATAGCCGCGCGCGGGCGCAGCAACTGCAGCGGCTGACGGGCTGTAAATTGGATGAAAGTGGTCCTGAAGGACAGGCGACGGTCAGTGACAGTATCTGTCTGTTGCGCCGGAGCTACCGTTTCGATCCGCATTCCGGTATTGGCCAACTGGCGCTGGCCGTGAACGGCGGCGATGATGTTCGCGTGCGTGCGGTGCTGAATGGCAAGTTTGCTGATATCACCTGTAGTCCATTAGCTGAGGCTGAAGAGTATCAGGCCATGCTGGCACAGTGTGTTGAAGGGTATCGCGATTATCTGCAACTGATTGCTGCGGGAGCCTCGCCGGATGCTGTGCTGCTTGCCTTCCAGCGCTATCGCCAGCTGTGCGCGCTGCGCGAAGGGCCGTTTGGTGTAGCAGGGCTGAATCAGCGCATCGAGCAGGCTTTGCATCAGGCTGGGCTGATTCAGCGCAGTCGTAATCCGCTTAACCGCTGGTATCCCGGCCGCCCAGTCATGATTGAACGGAATGATGCCGCATTGGGCCTCTTCAATGGCGATATTGGTATCGCCATGACGGGGGAAAGCGGTGAACTACGCGTGTTTTTCCCCTTGCCGAATGGCGAAACCAAAGACGTCACGCCAAGCCGTTTGCCGCCGCACGAAACGGCCTATGCGATGACGGTACATAAATCGCAAGGGTCGGAGTTCGATCATACCGCGCTGGTGTTGCCTAACCACTATTTGCCGGTGCTGACGAGGGAGTTGGTGTATACCGCCATCACCCGTGCACGCCAGCGTTTATCTCTCTATACCGACATCAGGATCCTCTGTCGTGCGGTGAAGACGCCAACGCAGCGCTATAGCGGTTTGGAAGAGCGAATTAGCGCGTTAATGGCACGTTCTTGAGAGCATGCTGCTTATAATGAACTGTTTTGATTAGATATTAACGTCAGGCAGATTCGCGCTCAATCAGTGAAAACCCAATATCCACGATGGGGGAGGGCATGCTTTTCCCCTCAATCTTTTCCGCCAGCATTGCTGCTGCATCGGTGCCGATTTTCCAGCGATCGATCCTGACGGTGGTAATGCTCGGTATGCTGTGAGCGGCGAAATCGAGATCGCCAAATCCCATCACTGCCAGTTTCTTCGGCACCGCTAATCCTCTGGCTGCGGCTTCGATCATTACGCCCTGCGCCAGCGTATCGGAACTGCAAATAATGGCGTCAAAATTCTCGCCATCGGCGAGAAGATCGTTCAACCCCTGTCGCCCGAGTGCCAGTGTGGCGGGCCAGGGAGCGATGGCCTCACGTACATGACTGCCCGGTTGTTTTTGTATGACGTCGTAAATCCCTTTCTTACGCAGTCCGGCACGCGTGTCTTCTGTCCACACCAGACCGAAGCGCGAATGTCCTTTACCCAGTAAATAATGCCCGATAGTGTTCCCGATACTTTCATGGGAAAAACCAACTAGCATATCGAGCGGCGTTGGTGTGAGATCCCAGATTTCAACAACGGGAATCGTGGCGTTAAGCAGAAGACGTTTGAGTTCGGGCGTGTGGTGAATACCGGTGAGGACGATGCCGTCCGGGCGACGAGAAAGCAGGGTGGCGACAAGCTCCGCCTCGGATTCATTGGTATAGCCCGCGACGCACAGCAGCATGTGGTAACCGCGAGCTGCCAGCTCATCGCTTATCGCCTGAACGGTATCAACGAACATGTTGTTATTGATCTGCGGCACCACGACGGCAATCAGCTTACTGCGTCTGGAAGCCAATCCGCCCGCTAACATGTTGGGGATGTAGCCCGTAGCGCGGACGGCTTCCATCACCCTGTTTACGGTTTCCGCTCGCACAATCTTCGGGTTGTTCAACGCGCGGCTGACGGTCATGGGTGAAATGCCTGCGGCACGTGCGACATCTTCAAGCGTGGGGGCTCGCGGTGGAGTGCTGCTGGCGTTCTTATCGCGTTTCAATCACGGGTTCCCTTCTGAGGCTGCGCGCGCATTTACATGTCGTCGGATTATCGTTGATGGCATATCGGTTTTCCAGTCGCCTGTATCTCTGGCAACCCGCCGAATTGTTTCGCTTTTTTGGGTTGGCCTCTGGCCTAGCTACGCGGTATTTCTGTTATATCCTCTTACTTTTCGTGGTGATTGCGCAATCATTAATGATGGCGATTAATGAACGATTTTATCGTGGTAATGATTATTATGTGATCTGTATTACATGTTTTTTCTTCATTTATCGCTATCGTCTTTTCTTTTTATGAATGTTAGCGCAATCATTTTATGAGGTGAGACATGACCATCAGTGCAAATTCAGCGGCGGTGAGCTATGCGAAAGTCACGAACGTCAGAACGGCTGCCGAGTCGGGCGATCGAATTGAATGGGTAAAACTCTCTCTGGCGTTTTTGCCGCTAGCGACGCCGGTTAGCGATGCGAAAGTGCTGACCGGAAGGCAGAAACCGCTGACCGAAGTGGCGATTATTTTTGCGGAAATTCGCAGTCGTGATGGGTTTGAAGGCGTGGGGTTCAGCTACTCCAAGCGGGCGGGTGGACAGGGCATTTATGCGCACGCGAAAGAGATTGCGGATAACCTGTTGGGCGAAGATCCGAACGATATCGATAAGATCTATACCAAGCTGCTGTGGGCCGGGGCATCGGTTGGCCGCAGTGGAATGGCGGTGCAGGCAATTTCTCCGCTCGACATCGCCCTGTGGGACATGAAAGCCAAGCGGGCAGGTTTGCCCTTGTCTAAGCTGTTGGGATCACACCGCGACTCCGTACAGTGCTACAACACCTCCGGCGGCTTCCTGCATACGCCATTGGATCAGGTATTAAAAAATGTCGTGATCTCTCGTGAAAGTGGTATCGGTGGGATAAAACTGAAAGTCGGGCAGCCAAATACGGCTGAGGATATCCGTCGCCTCACAGCAGTGCGCGAAGCGCTGGGAGACGATTTCCCGCTGATGGTGGATGCCAATCAGCAGTGGGATCGCGAAACGGCGATTCGAATGGGGAGAAAGATGGAAGCCTTTAACCTGATCTGGATTGAAGAGCCGCTGGACGCCTACGACGTGGAAGGCCATGCGGCGCTGACAGCGGCGCTGGATACGCCGATTGCCACTGGCGAGATGCTGACCAGTTTCCGCGAGCATGAACAGCTGATCCTCGGTAACGCTAGTGATTTTGTGCAGCCGGATGCACCGCGTGTGGGCGGGATTTCTCCTTTCCTGAAGATCATGGATTTGGCCGCGAAGCATGGACGTAAGCTGGCACCGCACTTTGCGATGGAAGTGCATTTGCATCTGGCCGCAGCCTATCCGATTGAACCCTGGTTGGAACACTTCGAGTGGCTGAATCCGCTTTTCAACGAGCAGCTAGAGTTGCGCGATGGGCGGATGTGGGTATCCGATCGTCTGGGGCTGGGATTTACGCTAAGTGAACAGGCAAGGAAGTGGACAACGCTAAGCTGTGAATTTGGCAAGCAGCCATAAGTTGATAAACGGTCGTGGCCGATTTTACGGTCGGCCACGAGAAGGGTTATCGAGTGGAATAGCTCAGAGATCCAGCACCAGAATCTTTGAGCGACGCTGGTAGTTATACAGCGCCTGTTTCTTCTTCGGCAGCATTTCTACTTCGGCGGGTAAAAATCCGCGTTCCTGGAACCAGTGGATGCTGTGCGTCGTCAGCACGAACAGCTTTTGCAGACCTTGCTGACGCGCCTGAGCTGCAATGCGCATCAACAGCATATCGCCGCGTGATGAACTGCGGTAATCTGGGTGAACCGCGACGCAGGCCATTTCGCCGATACTCTCTTCTGGGAACGGGTACAGCGCAGCGCAGGCGATGGTCAGGTTATCGCGTACCACGACGGTGAATTTGTCGATCTCCATTTCCAACTGCTCGCGCGAGCGTCTCACCAGAATACCTTGTTCTTCCAGCGGGCGAATCAGTTCCAGAATACCGCCGATATCATTGATGGTCGCACGGCGAACCTGCTCGGCGCTCTCCATCACGATCTGTGTACCGATACCGTCACGTGAGAACAGCTCCTGTAGCAGTGCGCCGTCGTCCTGATAGCTGATCAGATGGCTACGGCGTACACCGCTACGGCAGGCTTTGACCGCACCGCGCAGGAATCTGACGGTGCCTGAATGGTAATCGCCAGTCTGTTCGAGCGTGTCAATACGCCGCTGTGCGTCATCCGGGAACAGCTCGGAAATGATGCTGCCTTCTTCATTGGTCACGCCCTGAGATGAGCAGAAGCCGATCATCTTCTCTGCCTTCAGCTTAATGGCGAGCTGGGTCGCGACCTCTTCCGAGGTTAAATTGAAACTTTCACCTGTGACAGAAACCGCAACTGGCCCGAGCAGGACAATTGCGCCGCTATTCAACTGGCGGTGAACGGCTTCTTCATCAATACGACGAATACGGCCGCTGTGGCAGTAGTCCACGCCGTCATCCACGCCAAGCGGCTGCGCGATAATAAAATTACCGCTGACGACATTAATGTGGGCACCTTGCAGCGGCGTGTTGTTCAGGCTCATCGACAGTCGGGCCGTGATGTCCAACTGCAACATCCCCGCAGCCTGCTTGACCAATTCCAGCGTGGTGCTGTCGGTGATGCGGGTGTTTTTATGGTAGTGAGGCTCGTAGTGGTGCGTTGTCAGGTTGGCATCGATCTGGGGGCGAGCGCCATAAACGACCACCAGCTTGATCCCCAGACTGTGCAGCAGCCCGATATCATTTACGATGCTAGAGAAGTTGGCATGTTCAATGGCTTCGCCACCTAACATGATGACAAACGTTTTGCCACGGTGGGCATTGATATAGGGAACTGAATGGCGGAAGCCCTGAACCAGTTCTGTACTACGTTCCTTCACTGCGAGCCCTCTTTGCATTTTTATTCGTAATTTCTGTATTTTTATTCTTTATGACGTAAAACGCAAGAGGAAGTATTAACCAGAAAAGCGAGGTTAATGCTTCAAATTTATGATATCCGCCTGTTATAAGGCCTGCAGATGATTTTTGCATGACAGCACCGGGCAGATTCGTTAAAGTTTTTGACAATTTTTACCTTTATTCACTTTTTGATCGCTTATCCCATGTATTAGCAAACAAAAATTCAGGATAACGCACAGCAATCAGATCGGAGCGGCATGTCTCATTCGAATCATCATCTGACTCGACGACGTCTATTACAAAGCGCAGCAGCAACCTGGCTGTTAAGCGTAAGCGGTGTCGGGATGGCGGCGACCACACAGGTCGTTGCCGTGCGCGTCTGGCCATCCTCCGCCTATACCCGCGTCACACTTGAATCCAATCACCCGCTGAAATATAACCAGTTTAGTCTCAGTAACCCTGAACGTATCGTGGTGGATATTGAAAATGTTCATCTGAACAGCGTATTGAAGGAAATAGCCAGCCAGTTTCAGCAGGATAATGACCCGTTGATTAAAGAGGCGCGCATCGGCCAGTTTGATAAAAGCACGGTGCGTTTGGTGCTGGAACTCAAGCAGCAGGCGACGACCAAAGTCTTTACGCTGGGGCCGGTGGCCGAATTCAAGCATCGACTGGTACTGGATTTGTACCCTGCCGCCGGACGCTACGACAACGAAGAAGATCCGCTGCTGGCGCTGTTGGAGGATTACAACAAGGGCGAACTGGAGCGCACGTTGCCCGCAGAAGCGCCGAAAGCCGGGAAGGCAGGACGGGATCGTCCGCTGATTATTATGCTCGACCCCGGTCACGGCGGTGAAGATCCTGGTGCGATTGGCAAGAATAAAACGCGTGAGAAAGACATCGTGCTGCAAATCGCTCGCCGCCTGCGCAAGTTGATCGATAATGAATCCAACATGAAGGCATATATGACGCGCAATGAAGATGTGTTCATTCCGCTGCGCGTGCGGGTGGCGAAAGCGCGCAAGCAGCGTGCCGATCTATTCATTTCGATTCATGCGGATGCGTTTACCAATCGAGCGGCAAGAGGATCGTCGGTTTTTGCACTCTCGAAGAAAGGCGCAACCAGTACCGCCGCCAGATTTCTGGCAGAAACTCAGAACGAATCGGATTTGATCGGCGGCGTAAGCATGAGCGGCGATCGCTATCTGGATCACACCATGTTCGATTTGGTGCAGACCGTCACTATCAGCGATAGCCTGAAGTTTGGTAAAGAGATCCTGACCCGCTTAGGCAAGGTGAATCGTCTGCATAAAAACAGCGTCGATCAGGCTGGCTTTGCGGTACTGAAAGCGCCGGATATTCCTTCAGTGCTGGTTGAGACGGCTTTTATCAGTAATCTGGAGGAAGAGCGCAAGCTGCGCACCAGCCATTTCCAGCAGCAAATTGCCGAATCCATTTTTGCAGGCATTAAAGCTTACTTTGCCAGTCAGGCTCAGCAGTAGTTGATGCTGCTGATGTCATACGATGACCGCGTCTAACCGGCGCGGTTCAGAGAAAATAGATGCGCAGAAAACAAAAAAGCACCCGTTAAGGTGCTTTATCGATAAGTTCTTAATCGAACTTGAAAATAGTCTTGTTGGTTGCGGGGGCCGGATTTGAACCGACGACCTTCGGGTTATGAGCCCGACGAGCTACCAGGCTGCTCCACCCCGCGTCCGTATGACTTTCTTTACTACTTTTACTTCCCTTGATGGACGACTCACATCAATTGGTTGCGGGGGCCGGATTCGAACCGACGACCTTCGGGTTATGAGCCCGACGAGCTACCAGGCTGCTCCACCCCGCGTCCGTACTAACTTTTTTACTACTGACTATTTTACTTCTCTTGATGGACGACTCACATCAATTGGTTGCGGGGGCCGGATTTGAACCGACGACCTTCGGGTTATGAGCCCGACGAGCTACCAGGCTGCTCCACCCCGCGTCCGTGGATGCGCACTATACTCTCCATGAGTATTGATGCAACCTATTTCTATAAAAAGCGCGGTATTTGGCTGTCAGGTGATTGATTTACCGCCTTATAGGTTGTTTTGTGACCGCAATATGGTGCTGAGTGGAAACCCCACCTTTTACTGTGCCGCATGCCGAACAGCACACGCTTGAACCGTGGATTTATGTACTGTCCCATTCCTTTATCGATAGCCGTTTGTTATCGTTCGACGGTAAATTTTTTGATGTAAAAAGCGAGCGCAAAGATGAAGGGACGGTGGGGAAAATATGTGCTGACCGCAGTGGTCATTGCCATTCTGGCAGGGTGTCAATCCAGGCCAACCGATCGCGGGCAGCAATATAAAGATGGTCACCTCAACCAGCCTCTGGAATTGGTGAATGAACCCAATGCCAAAGGAAAACCGGTCAACGCACGTGATTTCATGACGCAGGTTTCTGAAATCCGGTCGGCGTCACCTAATCTGTATTCGCGTAACAATACGACCTTTCAGGCGATTGAAAACTGGATGATGTCAGGTGCGGACACCCGCGAACTGAGCAAGTTTGGTCTGAACGCCTGGCAGATGGAAGGCGTTGATAACTTTGGTAACGTGCAGTTCACCGGTTATTACACGCCGGTATTGCAGGCGCGCCATACCCGTCAAGGGGAATTCCGCCATCCTTTATATGCCATGCCGTCAAAAGGTAGAAAGAACAGTCGGCTGCCGGATCGTGCTGGCATTTATGCCGGTGCGCTGGATGAGCGTCTGGTGCTCGCCTGGACCAACTCGCTGGTTGATAACTTCATGATGGAAGTGCAGGGCAGCGCCTATATTGATTTTGGTGATGGACGTCCGCTGACGTTCTTCGGCTATGCTGGCAAAAACGGCCATGCCTACCGCAGTATTGGTAAGGTGTTGATCGATCGCGGTGAAGTCCCGCGTGAAGAGATGTCTATGCAGGCCATCCGCAAGTGGGCGGAGCAGCACACCGAGTATGAAGTGCGTGAACTGTTTGAGCAGAATCCTTCTTTTGTGTTCTTCAAGCCAATGATGTCTGCACCAGTCAAAGGGGCAAGCGCCGTGCCGCTGGTGGCTAAAGCCTCCGTCGCCTCCGATCGCTCTCTGATTCCGGCAGGTACGGCTCTTTTAATGGAAGTGCCGCTGTTGGATAACGTTGGCAAATTCACCGGCAAGTATGAAATGCGCCTGATGATTGCACTGGATGTCGGTGGTGCGATTAAAGGCCAGCACTTCGATATGTATCAGGGTATTGGGCCGGATGCAGGCCACTCGGCTGGCTTCTATAACCACTATGGACGAGTTTGGGTGTTGAAGAACGCACAAAGCAGTACGGCGAATGGATCGGGTTCTTCGCTGCTGGTTAATTATCAACAAAATTGATTCTTCTCTGAGGTTGTTATGGCGATTAAACGTTATCCGCATCTTGCGCATTGGGGCGCGTTTACCGCTGTGGTGGAAGACGGCAGGCTGATTCGATGTGAGCCGTTTTCCGACGATCCGGCACCTTCCGCCATGCTCGATTCCATCGCGCCGCTGGTGTATTCCGACCGGCGCATCCGTCGGCCTTCGGTGCGACGTTCCTGGCTTCAGAAACGTGAAAACAGCGACAGAACGCTACGTGGTCGGGAAGATTTTGTTGAAGTTGATTGGGATGTTGCGCTCGATCTGGTCGCACAGGAGAATCACCGTATTCGCGATCGCTACGGTGCAGACGGCATTTTTGCCGGTTCCTACGGCTGGTCGTCTGCCGGGCGCTATCACCATGCACGTTCTCAGGTGCGACGCTTCTATTTCTCCGGCGGCGGCGCGGTCGATCAACAGGGGAATTACAGCTGGGGCGCGGCGCAGTTCTTTTTGCCGTATGTGATTGGTACTTTTCATCCACTGACGGGCAAGGTGACGGAATGGCGCAGCGTCGCCGAACACTGTGATATTTTCCTCGCGTTTGGCGGTCTTGCGTTGAAAAACGCGCAGGTGGCATCCGGCGGTGCCGGGCACCATACGCTTCAGCCTGCGCTGGAAACGTTAGTCGCGAAAGGGATTCCGGTCATTAACATCAGCCCGATGCGTGATGACTGCCCTGAGTTTGTGAACGCCGAGTGGATTCCTATTCGCCCGAATACCGATGTCGCTCTGATGCTGGCATTGGGCTATGAGATTCAGCGTTTGGGCGCTGACGATAAAGATTTCCTGCAACGCTACTGTGTTGGCTACGAACAACTGAGCGACTATTTGCACGGCCGCGGCGATGGCGTGGTGAAAACGCCCGAATGGGCTAGCGACATCACGGGCATTCCCGCCGAACGCATCCGGCGTCTGGCGCAGCAACTGATTGGCGTGCGTAGCTTTATTACCTGTTCTTACTCCGTGCAGCGCGCGCATCGCGGCGAGCAGCCGTACTGGATGATGATTGCGCTTTCGTCAATGCTGGGACAAGTGGGCTTACCGGGTGGCGGCTTCTCCTTCGGCCACGGTTCGATGAATAGCGTCGGAAACGAACGTATTTCAACGCCTGCGCCGGCTTCGCCATCCAGCCCGAATGCAGGACGGGCGATCCCCGTGGCGCGCATCGCCGATATGCTCTTGCATCCCGGCACGCCTTATACCTTTCAGGGCGAAACCCATACTTATCCCGATATTCATCTGATTCACTGGGCGGGCGGTAACCCGTTCCATCATCATCAGCAGTTGAACCGTCTGGTAGACGGCTGGCGCAAACCGGATACGGTGATTGTGCAGGATATCGTCTGGACACCAGCGGCGCAGATGGCTGACATCGTGCTGCCTGTTACCACCACGCTGGAACGTAATGACATCGGTGGCTCGTCCCGCGATCGCTTTATTTTTGCCATGCATCAGGCGATTGCGCCGCAGCATCAGGCGCGTAATGACGTGGATATCTTCAGCGAGCTGGCGGAACGTTTGGGTTATGGCGATGTGTTCACGCAAAATCGCAGTGAGCGGCAGTGGCTGGAACACCTTTATGACGAGTGCCGTTCAAGGCAGCGAGGCGTTGTCGACAGTTGGCCGTCATTTGAGGATTTCTGGCAGCAGGGACATGTAGAAATCCCGATGGATGAAAAGCCGTTTGTATTCTTTGAGGACTTCCGCCGCGATCCGCAGCAGCATGCGCTCAGTACGCCCAGCGGTAAAATAGAACTGTTCAGCTCCGCGATTGCCAGCTATGGCTATGCCGATTTTGCACCGCACCCTGAGTGGCAGCCTCCCGTTGAATGGCTGGGAGCAAAAAGCACGGAAGAATGGCCGCTGCACTTTATTTCCATTCAGCCGTCCGACCGCTTGCATAGCCAACTTGCCGCGACGCCGCAGGTTGCCGCGAATAAAACCGCAGGAAAAGAGACGCTTTACATGCACCCGCAGGATGCTGCTGCGCGGGATATCGCCGACCGTTCACTGGTGGAAGTCAGAAATGCGCGTGGTCGTATTCTGGCTGGCGTACAGATTACCGACGGCGTCACGCCGGGCGTGGTGATCATGTCCACTGGTGCCTGGTTTGAGCCGGGATTTGGTCAGAAAACGTGGCATCCGGTTGAGCAGTCTGGCAATGCGAATGTACTGACGCTGGATATTGGCACGTCGCCGCTGACACAGGGGCCGAATGCCATGAGCTGTCTGGTGGATGTCGTGCGGGTTTAGCGCTATCCTGAGCCGCTTTTTCTCACTGTTTTATTCTTCTGTGATTTTGTTTTCGTAAGGTTGGTTGAATGAGTACGCAATTATCCGAAGCCTACTTGCAACGCTTCGGTGGCACCGCGCGGTTATATGGTCAACAGGCGCTGGCGCTGTTTTCTCAGGCTCACGTTTGTGTGATTGGTATTGGTGGCGTCGGTTCCTGGGCGGCTGAGGCGTTGGCGCGTACCGGCATCGGCGCGATCACGCTGATTGATATGGATGATGTGTGCGTCAGCAATACCAACCGGCAGATCCACGCGCTGCGTCAGCACACCGGGCAGTCGAAGACGGAAGTGATGGCGGAACGTATTCTGGCGATCAACCCGGAATGTCGCGTCACCTGCGTGGATGATTTCATTAGCGCCGAAAACGTGGCCGAACTGCTCAATCAAAATTTTAGCTATGTGATTGATGCGATTGACAGCGTGCGTCCGAAAGCGGCGCTACTCTCCTACTGTCGTCGCTATAAGATCCCGGTGGTGACAACCGGCGGTGCAGGCGGACAGATCGATCCGACCCGGATTGAAGTCGCCGATCTGGCGAAAACGATTCAGGATCCGCTGGCGGCCAAGCTGCGTGAGCGGTTAAAGCATGATTTTAACGTGGTGAAGAACAGCAAAGGAAAGCTGGGCATCGATTGTGTGTTTTCCAGCGAGCCACTGGTTTATCCGCAGCCTGACGGTTCCGTTTGTGCGTCTCGCAGCACGGCAGATGGCGTAATGCGTATGGATTGCGCGTCAGGCTTTGGCGCCGCGACGATGGTCACCGCAACCTTCGGGTTTGTTGCGGTATCCCATGCGCTGAAGAAGATGATGGCGAAACATGAAAGAGCGTCTGGGAAGTAACAGAAAGCCTGTGGCACGGAAGTCGCGCGAATGTCGCTACTTATCCGCAGCTTCTTGTTCTGCAATGTCCCTGATTCTTGCGGCCAGCGCTGCCAGCCCGCTTGAACGTGAAGCGCTGAGCTGAGCGCGTAACCCCAGCATGTCAAAGAGCGCCAGAGGATCGTGCTGTAATAGCGTTTCTGGCGTTTTTCCCTCAACGGCGGTTAACAACACCGCCAGTAATCCCCGCACGATACGCCCATCGCTATCACCGTAAAAATGTAGCCTGTCGTCCTCTTGGCGTTGATAACCCAGCCAGACGCGATTTTCACAACCGGATAACGAAATATCCTCGGTTTTTAGTGCATCTGGCAGCGTTGGCAGCGCCTTTGCCAACAAAATGAGTTGCCGATAGCGATCTTCCCATGCGCGACAGGTATCGAAGCGCGCCAGTAGATCGGCGACGGTGATGTGGTGGCCGAAAGGATGCGTGGTGTCAGTTGTCTCGTTCATGGTTTAGTCGATCAGTAATTCAAGGGCGTTGCCTACCGCGGCGATCAGCGCAGCAACATCTTGTTGGTTATTGTACGGAGCAAATGAGGCGCGGAGCGTGCCACTGACGCCGAGCGCCTCCATGAGCGGCTGCGCACAGTGATGTCCGGCACGCAGCGCAATGCCGCTTTCGGCTAATAGCGTCACCAGATCGCTGTGGTGCACATCAGCAATGTCAAAGGATAGGACGCTGGACTGCGGGCAACGGAAGCTGCGAAAGCCGGGGAACTGCGCCAGATGGGTTTCAGCGAGCTGTGCCAAACTCTGGCTGTGCTGTTCTGCGGCGTGCTGATCTTGTGTGGTCAGCCAGTCTAACGCCGCAGACAGGCCAAGTACGCCGGCAATGTGTGGCGTTCCCGCCTCAAACCGTTGTGGAATCGCCTGCGGTTTAAAGCCGTCAAAGGACACCTGTGTCATCATTTTCCCGCCGCCTTGCCACGGCATCATGCTTTCCAGCAGGGCGGTTTTACCGTACAGCACGCCAATCCCGGTTGGGGCATAAAGTTTGTGCCCGGAAAACGCGTAGAAATCGATATCCAGCGCCTGCACATCGGGTGGACAGTGAACGATGCCTTGTGCGCCGTCAACCATCACCACCGCACCATAGCGGTGAGCCAGTGCAATCGCGCGTGCCAGATCGGGCTGACCGCCCGTCACGTTTGACATTTGCCCCAGCGCCAGCAGGCGGGTTTTGGGCGTGATCAGCGTGGCTAGCTGTTCAACGTCCGGCAAGAAGTCCGTGCCTATCGGTAACTTCACCACGTTCGCGCCGGTTTGCTGCGCCACCATCAGCCACGGAATGAGGTTGGCATGATGTTCCGCTTCACTCACAACGATCTCGTCGCCCGGTTGAAGGCGAGGGCGAGCATAGCTCTGCGCGACCAGATTGATTGCTTCCGTCGTACCTCTGGTCCAGACAATAGAACGCGGATCGTCTGCATGGAGTAACGTGGCGACTTGCTCACGAACGCCCTCAAAACGCTGGGTTAACGCCTGCGCGCCGCGATGCTGGCTGCGATGCACCGTGCCACTCTCACTGCAATAGAACGCCTGCACCGCATCAATGACGGGCTGTGGTTTCAGCGCGGTCGCGGCGCTATCAAGATACACCGTCGAATGCTGGAGGGCGGGGAACTGTTGGCGAAAGGTGGCAGGGTTAAACGGTGTCATGAGCATCCTCTTTTGGAGGACCGATCCTGTCCCATTTTGTCGAGAGAGACAAGTTTAGGACTATGCCTAATGCGATTTTATGGAAAAAAAAGAAACTGTTGCTACGCTTTAAAGTGTTAATTTTCAGGATTTCCTGATGAATAAGGTTAACTAGAAAACATTTAAATTCATTGAGGGTTAACTATGAAGAATAAAATTTCTATTTTTGCCGCTATCGTGATGGCGTTTTCTCTGGCAGCCTGTTCCAGTAATTACGTCATGCACACCAATGACGGGCGTACCATCGTTGCAGAGGGTAAACCGAAGGTTGACGATGAGACGGGTATGATCAGCTATACCGATGCCTACGGTCAGCAGCAGCAAATTAATCGTGATAATGTGAAAGAAATGGTGAAAGGGAAGTAGTGCTGCTTGCCCATCATCACACGTTGCCTGTTAAGCCGTGCCAGACTGAGAGCGGTGTGTCATGGCATTTCAGGTGTGAAACGTAAGCAAAAAAAAGCACCGCAATTTGCGGTGCTACACAAAAAATCACTTTGGACAGACAGGGTAAATGTACAGGAAGTGAATAGGGTAGACTCGCTACCACATCTGCAAAAGGCAGACAAACAAATAGCAAACACAACATCACAACCACAAGCCAAAAGCACCTCAGGTCACCCATCCGCACTTTTCGTTCCGGCCCAGGAAGTTGCGCTAATATAGGTATTTGCTGGTACATCCTCAACGGACAAATTATAATGTCTCGGATTACAAAAACTAATATATGTACCCGTCATCTTTTCGTTGCAGAGAATCTGGCTGTTGCCACTGGTATTAATCGCTTAGCCAGCTAATTGGCAGGCGATCTTTCCCGTTGTTGCCTTTCTGCATATTAAGATTTAATGGGTACGAATGTACCTGATCAATCGCTGATTTAGCGTAAACCAAAAGATTTCATTCATGTCAAAACGTCTCCCTCCGCTCAACGCATTGCGCGTTTTTGATGCGGCGGCTCGCCATTTAAGCTTTACCAAAGCGGCAGAAGAACTGTTTGTTACGCAGGCTGCCGTCAGCCACCAGATTAAGTCACTGGAAGATTTTCTGGGGCTTAAATTGTTCCGCCGTCGTAATCGTTCCCTGCTGCTGACGGAAGAGGGGCAAAGTTACTATCTTGATATCAAAGAGATCTTCTCATCTTTGAATGACGCAACCCGTAAGCTGCAATCCCGCAGCGCCAAAGGTGCGTTGACGGTTAGCCTGCTGCCCAGCTTTGCCATTCATTGGCTGGTACCGCGTCTGTCGAGCTTTAACTCCGACTATCCGGGGATTGATGTTCGTATTCAGGCGGTGGATCGCGATGAAGATCGTCTGGCAGATGACGTGGATGTCGCGATTTTCTACGGCCGGGGGAACTGGCCGGGACTACGGGTAGAAAAGCTGTACGCTGAGTATCTCCTGCCAGTTTGTTCACCAGCATTGCTGACGGGGAGCCACCCGTTAAAGACGCCTGATGATTTGGTGGCGCATACGCTGCTGCACGATGCGTCGCGCCGTGACTGGCTGTCCTATACGCGTCAGCTTGGGGTGCAAATTAACGTACAGCAGGGGCCGATTTTCAGCCACAGTGCCATGGTGTTGCAGGCGGCCATCCACGGGCAAGGTGTGGCGCTGGCGAATAATGTGATGGCGCAAACGGAAATTGAAGCTGGGCGATTAGTGTGTCCGTTTAACGATGTGCTGGTCAGCCGGAATGCTTTTTATCTGGTATGTCATGACAGTCAGGCAGAACTGGGTAAAATAGCCGCCTTTCGCCATTGGATTCTGGCGCGGGCTGCCAGCGAGCAGGAGAAATTTCGTTTTCGCTATGACAACGGCACGCGCTGAGACTGTGTTGCTGACTGGTTAGCCGAATAACTCACGTAGATAACTACGTTTCAGACTGATGACAGATCTATTTGCAGAATGAAAACGGCGGTCTTTGTCAGCAACCTCGTTTATAGGTAATAACGTATAGGTAATAACGATGAATAGTCGTTTTATGTTGGTATTTGCTGCTATCAGCGGCTTTACTTTTGTCGCGCTGGGCGCGTTTGGTTCCCATGTTCTTAGCAAAACGCTGGGTGCAACGGAACTGGGGTGGTTGAAAACCGGCCTTGAATATCAGGCATTTCACACGTTAGCGATTCTGGCGCTGGCGGTTGCGATGCAACAGCGAACCAATCTGTGGTTTTACTGGAGCAGCGTTTTTCTGGCGTTGGGAACGGTACTCTTCAGCGGAAGTTTGTACTGTCTGGCGCTTTCTCACCTGAAACTATGGGTTTATGTGACGCCGATTGGCGGAGCCTGTTTTCTGGTGGGATGGATATTATTATTGATTGGCGCACTGCGTCTGAAGAGAAAGGCTGAACGCCATGAATAGAGTCATTTTGTATTGCCGCCCTGGGTTTGAGAAAGAGTGTGCGGCGGAAATAACGGAAAAAGCCACGCAGCATGATGCCTATGGTTTCGCGCGGGTAAAAGAAAACAGCGGCTACGTCGTATTTGAATGCTACCAGCATGAAGATGCTGAGCGTCTGGTGAAAACGCTGCCGTTTCATGAGCTGATTTTTGCCCGTCAGATGTTCGTGAGTGGTGAACTGCTGCGCGATCTGCCGCCGGAAGATCGTATCACGCCAATTGTCGGCATGTTGTCGGGAGCTATTGAACGTGCAGGAGAACTGCGCGTTGAAGTTCCCGATACCAACGAAAGCAAAGAGCTGATGAAGTTCTGCCGCAAATTCACCGTGCCGCTGCGTGCGGCGTTGCGCGAACATAAAATTCTGTTGGGTTATGAAAAAGCCGATCGGCCGGTACTACATGTGCTGTTTATTGCCCCAGGCTGCTGCTATGTCGGTTACTCCTATAGCAATAATAACTCGCCGTTTTACATGGGGATCCCACGGCTTAAATTTCCTTCTGATGCACCAAGTCGTTCGACATTGAAGCTGGAAGAAGCGTTTCACGTCTTTATTCCTGCGGATGAGTGGGATGAGCGCCTAGGCAGCGGCATGTACGCGGTGGATTTAGGCGCGTGTCCCGGCGGTTGGACTTACCAACTGGTTAAACGCAGCATGATGGTTTATGCGGTAGACAATGGACCCATGGCGCCGAGCCTGATGGAGACAGGGCAGGTGATGCACCATCAGGCGGACGGTTTCCGCTTTGAGCCACCGCGTAATAACGTGTACTGGCTGGTGTGCGACATGGTGGAAAAGCCCGCGAAAGTCACCAGCCTGATGAGTGATTGGCTGATCAAAGGCTGGTGTCGCGAGGCCATTTTCAACCTTAAACTGCCGATGAAGAAGCGTTATGAAGAGGTGTCGCATAATCTGGCGGTGCTGCAAGAACGCCTGAGTGAAAATGGCATTAATGCCGAAGTGCATGCCAAGCACCTGTACCATGACCGCGAAGAAATCACCGTGCATGTCCGTCGTTTCTGGAGTGCAGTGCCCGGCCGTCGCGACGAGCGGTAACAGCATGTGGGTGCGTATCTGGGGTAATGGGTACGCATCCATATTCATGTGTGTCGCTAGTGAGGATCCGACTGGGCGACACTCTGCACTGGTAGCCTCAACTGTTGCAGATTGCCATTGAGCGTTAAATCGGTACGCAGTGTGGCAATCTGACGGCTGACTAGCGCCATTTCTTTGTGCTGTTCCAGCTTCTTACGCCACTTTTCTGGCACGCCATCTAATTGTTGATAGAGCGCTTCCAGACTCCCAGCCTGTTGCAACAGTTGTGCGGCG
The DNA here is from genome assembly GCF_041228105.1 of Pectobacterium aroidearum. Lineage (NCBI taxonomy): Bacteria > Pseudomonadati > Pseudomonadota > Gammaproteobacteria > Enterobacterales > Pectobacteriaceae > Pectobacterium > Pectobacterium aroidearum. The sequence continues at coordinate 3,984,505 of NZ_CP166097.1, read as the reverse complement.
CTTTTAGGGCCGATACCTGCGACGCCCGGTATTTTGCTGCTGCTAATGCCCGCAAGCCCCCAATAGTCCGTAAGCTGCTGCGGCGACACACCAAACTCTTGTTCAACAAACGGCAGATCCAACCAGCGCTTCTGGAAGTAGTCCCTGATCTGAATGTGTGGCGCTAATAGCTGGCAGTATCCTTTATCGGTCGACACAATCGTTGCCTGATGACCTGCTGATGACAGCTTGGTGGCTAGCGTAGCCGCCAGATCGTCGGCCTCATTGCCGGGGCTATGCCAGCTTGCTACGCCTGCTGCGGCAAATGCCGCTTTAATTTGCGGTAGTTCCTGTTTCAGATTGTCCGGCATTGGCGTACGACCTGCCTTGTAGTCAGGCAGGAGTTGGTGACGCCAGCTTGTATCGCGATCTTCATCATCAAAGACGGCCACCGCGTGCGTAGGCTGGCTGTTTTGTATGAGCTGATGCAGCGCATGTTGGCATGCTGTGATACAGGGCGAACCTTGTACCGCATGAATGCGACGTATCAGATTGAGCGCGTCGACAATCAGCAAATGGACGGGCATCGCGTAATCCCTGATAGTGCTATTCGTGATAAAGAGGGGGAAGCTAGGCTTCCCCGCGTTGGTGCGATCGGTGAATCGTTAGGAGCAGATTTCGTAGCAGGGGATATAGGCGCTGCCGGGCAGCTTCATGCGCTGCTGTGCGACAAAGCCTTGTAACAGCGTATCCATGCTTTTCATCATCTGTGGATCGCCATGAATTTTGTACGGCCCACGTTGCTCAATAGCCTGAATGCCCACTTCTTTCACATTACCCGCCACAATACCGGAGAATGCCCGGCGCAGTGCGGCTGCAAGCTCTTCAGCCGGCTGGTTCGGGTGCAGGTTGAGATCGGCCATGTTTTCATGTGTCGGCTCGAAGGGCAGTTGCAGATCGGGCGCAATGCGTAGTGACCAGTTAAAGCTGTACGCATCGCCGGTGTGGCGACGGCTCTCTTTCACCAGTGGCATCGCTTTCTTCATCTGACGAGCGACTTCTGCGGCGTCATTAATGATGATTGAGTAGTAACGACGCGCCTGACGTCCCAGCGTGCCAACGATGAATTCGTCCAGCACGCGGAAATAGTCTGCGCTTTCTTCCGGCCCGGTCAGGATAATCGGCAACACCTGCTCGCTGTTTTCCGGGTTCATCATGATGCCTAGCAGATAGAGGAACTCTTCCGCCGTTCCGACCCCGCCGGGGAAAATGATGATGCCGTGTCCGATACGGACAAACGCTTCCAGACGCTTTTCAATGTCCGGCATGATGATCAGTTCATTGACCAGCGGATTTGGCGGTTCGGCCGCAATAATGGAAGGCTCGGTCATACCGATGAAGCGTCCTTCTTTATAGCGCTGTTGTGCGTGGCCGACGGCGGCACCTTTCATGGGCGCTTCCATCGCACCCGGACCGCAGCCCGTACAGATGTTCAGTTCACGCAGGCCGAGCTGGCTACCTACCTTGCGGGCATACAGGTATTCGATTTCATTAATCGAATGGCCGCCCCAGCAAACCACCATGTTCGGTTCTTCCCCGACGTGGAGCGCCTTGGCATTACGTAGAATAGAGAACACCAGATTGGTGATATGGGCGGAATTTTCCAGATTCAGATTCTGATAGCGGCCCGCGCTGGCGATTTGACCATTGACGAAAAGAATATCGCGCAATACGGCGAACAGGTTGGCCTGCAAGGCTCGAATGATATTGCCGTCAACGAAAGCGTCTTCCGGCGGGTTCACCAGTTCCAGTTTGACGCCGCGCTCGCGGCGCAGCACGTTGATATCAAAATCTTCATAACGAGACAGCAGCTCTTTGCTGTTATCTGTCTGGCTACCGGAATTCAGTACGGCGAGGGAACAGTTGCGAAACAAACGGTAGAGATCGCTGCTGGCCGTGCTTTTCAGCATGTCGACTTCCAACTGCGATAACAAATCCATCGATCCCAATGGGCTGATATGTGTAATCAATTTTGCTCCTTGAAACGCAATATAATTCGCGATGCCATGCTGGCTGCCGAGAGCACGTTCCGTTGCTACACGCTCGACGCTTCAGCAACACGGCACGAATGTCATTCATCTAAGAAGCTACGCGGAATGTACTGGCACTAAACTCCGCGAGCCTAAATGAAACCTACTTGAGTACCGTTCAGACGTTATGGATCTTTTGTTGTCTGGCATACCACCTTAACGCGCTGCCATCATTTTTTCCAATGTTGGCAGCAGTCTCTCGCCTAACTTGCGTGACGCCACGCATATCCCCGTCATATTTTAAGTTGCATGTACGTTGGCTTCATTCAAATACTCAGCCCGTCGTGGGCCAGCCCTAACGGGCCAACGCTTTGCGTTGTTCAAAACGCTAACGCTTTGTCCTGAAACTCGAATTATTTAGGGTATCTTACCGTGCAAGCCTGCGATTTATCGGTCAGTTACTGACGCGGCAGGCGTCCATTTGGCGCGTTAAACGCGGTATTGCTGCGCCACGGGTTGATGTCCAGCCCGCCGCGTCGGGTATAGCGGGCGTAAACGCTGAGTTTTTCCGGCTGGTAGTAGCGCATGATGTCGTTAAAAATTCGTTCCACACACTGTTCATGAAATTCGTTATGATGACGAAACGAGACAATGTAGCGCAGCAGTGCTTCACGGTTAATGTGTTTGCCGCGATAGTGGATCTGTACAGAGCCCCAGTCGGGCTGATGGGTGATCAAACAGTTGGATTTCAGCAGGTGGCTGACCAGCGTTTCTTCAACGACAGGCGCGTCCTGCTCGTTTGTCGCCAGATAGTCGGCGTTGAAGTCGTAGCTGTCGATCTGTATGTCTTGATCGTCGATGCATTCGCCGGTGAATCCTGCTAGCGGCTGGCCTTCAAGCTCGCTGAGTTTGAAAAGCGTGATGCTGACGTCCCCCTGTGCACAGTGCGCCAGGTCGTTGGCTAACGTCGCGCGTACGCTCTCCCAACTGTCGAATGTCGTCTGATTAAAGCTGTTCAGGTACAGCTTAAAACTTTTTGATTCAATCAGATTCAGGCTTTCCGCATTGAGATGCATTTCACCGACGGCTACCTGAGGCACGCCACGGTTGTTCAGCCAGGAAAGCTCGTAGAGCGTCCAGATATCTGCGCCATGAAAAGGTAGGCTATCAGGATGAATGCCGAGTGGATCGCGGTTCAGGCTACGTGGCACGGGTTGCAGAAGGGCGGCATCATAGCGGTCGTGGTAGGGAGTGGGTTTGCCCAATGTCAGCCCGCTCAGGGCCTGGTGCTTGTCATAAACGGACATGCTGTTACCTTGATGTGATAAGCGTGATGGCGAATAGTGTAACCTGACTAAAAGAGTGATGAGAAAAATTATGGAGCATGAGGTCGTTTCGGCGCTGGCGGCGTTTACCCAGCGCTATGTTGACTGTTGGCAACAGGAGAAGGGTCATTTGCCCGCCAGTGAAGCGCTTTACGGCATACCTTCCCCGTGTATTGTCGAAAATCATGAGGACACGGTTTACTGGTCGCCACAGCCTTTTGCTCCTGCAGCCGCATTGGATGGCGTGGAGCGTGCGCTGGAAATCAGCCTGCATCCTGATGTCCATGCTTTTTACACCGCACAGTATGCCGGGGATATGGCGGCGCAGTTCGATTCGCTGTCTTGCCAGCTATTACAGGTGTGGAGTGAAGACGATTTCACCCGCATGCAGGAGAATCTGATTGGCCATTTGTTAACGCAGAAACGCCTTAAGCTTACGCCGACGCTGTTTCTGGCGACGACCGATTCTGAGATGACAATGGTGTCGTTGTGTAATATTTCCGGTGAAATCATCCTGGAAGAATTCGGCACGAAAAAGCGTCAGATCCTGGCACCGACGCTGGCAGCGTTTCTGTTTGGCCTTAACCCGTTAGCGGTCTAATGGTTAATCGAATTTCACTTTCGGCTTTGTGAGAGATCTCTTACATTTGCTGTAAGAAATGTCTTATCTTTAATGTTGAAAATATGTTTCATTTTTATTTTTTCATTATTAATTAGCTAATTGCGACAAAAATACACTACCTTGCTTAAGGGGCGTTGAGAAACATTGTCACTTGCCCCTTGCCGAAAGCTGACAATTAATACATCTTATTACTTAAGTTAGTAACCGGTTACAGTGTGTGTGACGGTAACTGTCGGTAACAAAATAGCGTTACTGCACTCGGGTTGTTTTCAGGACGAAACGTTGTTTCAGGAAGAGACACAGTTTCAGGATGAAACGCTGTTTTAGGGATAAACACTGTTTTAGGAAGAAGCGCAGTTTTCAGGAAGAAAAACGGTTTCAGGATGAAATCAAGGACACCTCCAGGAAGGAGACCGAGAGCCGATTAGGAATATCGGTGGGGCAGGAGCCTAAAGGGATTGAATCACGGAAGATACAGGATGGAAACGTCAGGAAGAAAGTGGGACGCCAGCAAGGATTGTGGGTCAGGATGACCAAAAAGGAAAAGTTTTCACGGATGAGCAGGGATGCAAATGTGTAGCGGGATAGCTATAAAACGAACCGGGGGTACTGAGCAATCAGTACCCCCACTTTTTTGCCTCTGACAACCTAATGTCTGGAGATCCGTGATAGCGCGTGGTCAACATGTGGCGATTGGGTCAGGCTGATATCAATGCTATGCTATGCTTTGCCGCCATTACTGTTGGCTTCAAGGGCGAGAAACCGCATGAGTAGAGAGAATCAGGTCCGTCAGTCATTATTCGATATTGAGCGCGCATTGAGAGAAAGTCCTTTCTGGCAGGTTGTTCCGCCGGAAGATGAGGCGTTTAACAGCACGGAGCCTTTCAGCCTGGATACCATGAAACCCGAAGAGTGGTTGCAGTGGGTCTTTTTGCCGCGCATGCATGCCTTGTTGGATAGCGAATTAGCGCTGCCCGCTGAGCTGGCTTTACTTCCCTATTTTGAAGAAGCGCTGGAAGGCACGCCAGAAGAGACGGCGGCGATCCTGTTGCGTATCGGGCTGCTTGATGAACTGTTCCGCCCGGATGCACAGGATGGCGCAGTACACGATGCTTGAGATTATTTATCAGGATGAGCATCTGGTCGCCGTTAATAAACCCAGCGGCTGGTTAGTCCACCGTAGCTGGCTGGATCGCAAAGAAAAGGTCGTGGTGATGCAGACCGTGCGCGATCAGATCGGCCAGCACGTGTATACCGTCCATCGTCTCGACAGGCCGACATCCGGCGTGTTGCTGCTCGCGCTGTCCAGCGAGGTGGCCCGTGCGTTATCCCAGCAGTTTGAATCACACCAGATGCAGAAAATGTATCATGCCGTTGTACGGGGCTATGTGCTGGATGACGGCGTGATCGACTATGCACTCACCGAAGAGCTGGACAAGATCGCCGACAAGTTCACTAATCCTGATAAGGCACCGCAGCCTGCCGTCACGCATTATCGTTCTTTGGCGCAGGTCGAAATGCCGGTTGCCATCGGTCGTTACCCAACGGCACGCTACAGTCTGATGGAACTGAAGCCGCAGACCGGGCGTAAGCATCAGCTCCGTCGCCATATGTCACACCTTCGTCATCCGATTATCGGCGATACCGCGCACGGCGACCTGCGACACAACCGCGGCATGGAGACGCATTTCTCCTGCGGCAGGCTTATGCTGCATGCCAGCGAGCTACAGCTGAATCATCCAGTGAGCGAACAGCCATTGACGTTGCAAGCTCGCTGGGATGCGCCGTGGCAGGGCGTGATGACTCAGTTTGGCTGGCAGGGCATTCTCCCTGATTTTGAAGGGGTTGAGTTTCCCGCCGACTCGGGTCAGGATAGCGAGCATTTCATCGGGTAATATCTGCCGCATTACTTTTATATAGCTTTTGTATAGCTTTTATATCAAACACATCGAATTCAAAAGGGAGTCAGAAGCATGGCGCAGATTGGTATTTTTGTTGGTACGGTCTACGGGAATGCATTGCTGGTGGCCGAAGAAGCCGAAAATATCCTCAGGGAGCGTGGCCATGAGGTTAAGGTCTTTGAAGATGCGACGCTGGAATCCTGGCTGGACTATCGCGAGCAGACGGTTTTAGTTGTAACGTCGACGACGGGACAAGGCCAACTACCTGATTCTATCGTTCCACTTTACGCCGCACTGCGTGATAAAGGCGGTTACCAGCCTGCGCTGCGCTATGGCGTGATCGCGTTGGGTGACAGCAGTTACCCGAATTTCTGCGCGGGTGGGCATCTTTTCGATGCACTATTGCAGGAAATCGGTGCTAAGCGTCTGGGAGATGTTTTGGACATTGATGCCGTCGAACATCCTGAACCGGAAGTGATTTCATGTCCGTGGGTTGAAGGATGGGCAGACTTGGTTGATGCGCAGTAATGCGATATTGAAATGAGAAACGGGAGCCAGTCGTGCTCCCGTTTTCGTTGCGGCCTGTTAGCGATGATCGTGTTTAGCGATTCTTGGTCAGCTTCTCTAAATCCGCTTCGATTTCGGTAATCTTGTTGGAAACGACGCTTTCCAGATGACGCAGATCGTCAAGGATTTTGCGTTTCAGATCGACTTCAACCTGTTCCTGTTGGCAGATCTTGTCTAACTCATCAATCACATAGCGCAGATTTGGGCTGATCTCGTTGATCTCTTTATAGCCCTGCCCGCTGTTGTCTGCCACGATGGTCTTACGCTGACGTGGATATTTGAATTTCACGCTTTTGGCGAAAAATTCTCCCTTATCTTTACGAAAATAGATCTTCAGGATGTCGTTGTTCGCTTCCTGACGCAGGCTATAGCGATCGATATCATCGGGATTGGTAATGCCCAGGCTTTTTAGATTGTCATACATAGCGTCACCTTCTCGGTTTCTATATATATCCGTCATACTTCAAGTTGCATGTGCGTTGGCTGCGTTCACTCACCCGAATCACTTACTTCAGTAAGTTCATCGGGATTCCTTCTCTTGCCGCCTGCCTGAAACTCGAATTATTTAGGGTATAGTCCTGATTATCATGCCAGCGAGAACCTACGCTGTTTATACCCGCCATACCGAAGTATTTAGGGAACATATAAATAACTTATCGTTCGTACATAAAAAAACGGCGGGTGATTAACCCGCCGTTTCTAGTTTAGTCGATGGTGCGTAATAACTCATTGATACCCACTTTGCCGCGGGTTTTCGCATCCACTTTCTTCACAATAACGGCACAGTACAGGCTGTAGCTACCATCTTTGGACGGCAGGTTGCCGGAAACTACAACGGAGCCAGCCGGTACGCGACCATAGTGGATTTCGCCAGTTTCACGATCGTAAATGCGGGTGCTTTGGCCGATGAACACGCCCATGGAGATAACGGAGCCTTCTTCCACGATCACGCCTTCTACCACTTCAGAACGTGCGCCGATGAAGCAGTTGTCTTCGATGATGGTTGGGTTCGCCTGCAGCGGCTCCAGAACACCGCCGATGCCTACGCCGCCGGACAGGTGAACGTTTTTACCGATCTGGGCACAAGAACCAACGGTTGCCCAGGTATCCACCATTGAGCCTTCATCAACGTAAGCACCGATGTTGACGTAAGACGGCATCAGTACGGTATTACGAGCAATAAACGCACCCTGACGCACGCTTGCTGGCGGCACTACACGGAACCCTTCACGTTGGAAGCGGGCTTCGTCATAGTTCGCAAATTTCATCGGCACTTTGTCGTAATAACGCGTTTCCGAACCTTCCATCACCTGGTTGTCGTTAATACGGAAAGAGAGCAGTACGGCTTTCTTCAGCCACTGATGGGTAACCCACTGGCCGTCGATTTTCTCTGCAACGCGCAGAGCGCCGCTATCCAGCAGGCTGATAGCCTGATTGACGGCTTCACGCGTAACGGTATCTGCGTTTGCCGGAGTGATTTCAGCGCGGCGCTCGAAAGCCGTCTCAATGATGTTCTGTAGTTGTTGGTGCATCCTGATTTCTCTTTCCTGATTGTAAAAATTAACTCAATGGTACTTTATCGTTTGGGTTAAGGGCTTCTGTCAACCGTTCTTGCAATTTAAGGCGTAATTCCGGCTTTAATGCCCGTCTGTCACTGTCGGCCAGAATGAAAAGATCCTCCACCCGTTCACCGATCGTAGAAATGCGAGCGCCGTGCAACGACAGGTTGAGATCGGCAAAAATCTCACCAATACGTGCCAGCAGCCCCGGTTGATCGAGCGCGCTAAGCTCCATATAGCTGCGTCTGTCCGTATGTGTCGGCAGGAAGTTGACTTCTGTTGGCACACTAAAGTGGCGCAGCTTAGGCGACGGTCGGCGTACGCGTGGGTGTTGATAATGCCGCTGTGTCAGCGCCTGTTCCAGCGCGTGGCGTATCATTTCATGCCGATCCTGCGCCAGCGGGCTGCCGTCGGGTTCCAGTACGATAAACGTATCCATTGCCATGCCGTCACGGCTGGTAAAAATCTGCGCGTCGTGCACGCTGAGGTTACGTCGATCTAACTCGCCGGCGACCGCCGCGAAAAGATAGGGTCGATCTGGGCTCCAGATAAAGATCTCTGTACCGCCACGGCTGGCCTGATGACTGATCAGCACCAGCGGTTTGTTGACATCATGCTCCAGCAAGTGGCGCGCGTGCCAGGCAAGTTGGTTTGGCGAGTGGCGTAGGAAATAATCAGCTCGACAGCGGCTCCAGATGTGGTGCAACGCTTCTTCGTCAATGTTATCCATACGCAGCAATGCTAGCGCCTGCAAGCGGTGGTGTCGGACGCGTTCGCGTAAATCCGGCGTATTTTGCATGCCGCGGCGCAGCTGTTTCTCCGTCGCGAAATAGAGTTCACGCAACAGGCTTTGCTTCCAGCTATTCCACAACGTTTCATTGGTGGCGCAGATATCCGCAACCGTCAGGCTGACCAGATAGCGCAAGCGGGTTTCGCTTTGCACTTCCGTAGCAAATTGCTGAATCACGGTAGGATCCTGAATATCGCGACGCTGGGCGGTGACGGACATCAGCAGGTGGCAGCGCACCAGCCAGGAAACCAGTTGTGCTTCGCGTGAGTTCAGCCCGTGTAGTGCGGCAAATTCCAGCACGTCCTGCGCACCCAGTTCAGAGTGATCGCCGCCGCGGCCTTTCGCAATATCGTGGAACAGGGCGGCCAGCAGCAATAATTCGGGCTGAGGCAGGCGAGGGTAGAGTTCTACGCACAGTGGATGCTGTGGCCGCGTTTCCTCGTCGGCGAAGCTTTCCAGCTTGAGTAGGACGCGAATCGTGTGCTCATCCACCGTATAGGCATGGAACAGATCGAATTGCATTTGACCGACAATGTTTCCCCACAGCGGCATGTACGCCCACAGCACGCTGTGGCGATGCATTGGCAGCAGCGCACGGCTCACCGCATGCGGGTGGCGCAGAATATTCATGAATAGCTGACGCGCTTCCGGGATGGTGCAGAGCGGGCTGGCGAGGTGACGACGTGCATGGCGCAATTGGCGCAACGTGGTGGAGTAAATACCGCTGATGTCACGGTTACGCACCATCAGGTAGAACATGCGCATGATGGCTTCTGGTTTTTTAATGAACAGGTTTTCATCACGCAGATCCACCAGATTCCCGCGTAGCTGGAATTCATCGTCAATCGGACGAGGCTTCTCGCTCGCATCCAGTGCCAGAATCGCTTCGTCAAAGAGCTGCAACAGCATCTGGTTCAACTCGCTGACGCGACGCGTCATACGGTAGAAATCCTTCATCATGCGCTCTACTGGCGTGTTGCCTTCGCCCTGATATTGCAACAGCTGTGCGACGTTAAGCTGCCTGTCGAACAGCAGCCGGTTGTCGTAACGCGGCAGGATCAGATGCAGAGCGAAACGGATGCGCCACAAAAAGCTTTGGCATTCGTTCAGCTCTTTACGTTCGGCCTCTGTCAGGAAGCCGAACCCCACCATCTCATTCAGCGAGGTGGCGCCGAAGTGGCGTCTTGCGACCCACAGCAGCGTGTGAATATCGCGTAGCCCGCCTGGGCTGCTCTTGATGTCGGGCTCCAGATTGTAGCTGGTGCTGTGATAGCGTTGATGGCGTTCCTGTTGTTCGGCGATTTTTGCCGGAAAAAACGCGGATGACGGCCAAAACTCATCGCTGAATACGTGTTTTTGCAGCGTGAGAAACAGGGCGACGTCGCCGCATATCATGCGTGATTCGATCAGATTGGTTGCGACGGAAATATCGGCACGCCCTTCCTGTAAGCACTCTTCCAGCGTTCTGACGCTATGACCGACTTCCAGTTTCAGATCCCACAGCAGGGTGATGAATTGGCCGACGCGTTGGGAATGTTCCTCACTCAGCGCCGTCTGGCTTAATACCAGCACGTCGATATCAGAAAGTGGGTGCAGTTCACCGCGGCCATATCCGCCTACGGCGACCAGCGAGGTTTGGGCGATATTTTCAAAACCGTAGAAGTACCACAGCCGCTGCAACAGGCGATCGATGAACAAGGTTCTGGCATCAATGAGCTTTTCCGCGCTAACGCCGGAGCGGAATTCTGAACCGAGCCAAAGCTGAAACAGTTCCAACTGCTGTTTTAGCGTCTGGCAGTTCAGCATGTCATCCGCGTAGGTCAGCGGTGATGCGGGGAGCTGTACGGATGCTATGATGTCTGCAGGGCTGTTTGGTGAGGACACGTCAGGTGGCGTACTGTCTGGCGAAAAGCGGTTATCTGTCATAGCGCAGCCCAAAAAAAAGCCGGCATTGCCGGCTTAGTGTTTACTGTTCATGCGTGATGATGTTGGGGATGGTGTCATCCTTTCGCAACGTCATTATTTCGCAGCCGTTATCGGTTACCACAATAGTATGCTCGTACTGTGCCGACAAGCTGCGATCTTTGGTTTTTACCGTCCAGCCGTCTTTCATCGTACGAATACGGAAATCACCGGCATTGAGCATCGGCTCGATCGTAAATGCCATACCCGCCTGCAGCACCACGCCGCCGTCATCCGCATCGTAGTGCAGAACCTGTGGTTCTTCGTGGAACCCCTTGCCGATACCGTGACCGCAATACTCACGCACTACAGAGAAGTTGTTCCCTTCCGCAAACTGCTGGATCGCTTTGCCCAGCGTGCGCAGGCGAATACCAGGTTTAACCATTTTCAGCGCCAGATAGAGGCTTTCCTGCGTGATGCGGCAGAGGCGCTCGCCCAGAATAGTTGGTTTGCCAGCGATGAACATTTTTGATGTATCGCCGTGGAAGCCGTCTTTGATGACAGTGACGTCGATATTGACGATATCGCCATCTTTTAAAATACGCTCGTCGCTAGGAATTCCGTGGCATACCACTTCATTGATAGAGATGCAGACGGACTTCGGGAAACCGTGGTAGCCCAGGCAAGCAGAAATGGCCTGCTGCTTGTTGGTGATATGATCGTGGCAGATTCTGTCTAATTCAGCAGTACTCACGCCCGGCACCACGTGGGGTTCGATGATTTCCAGGACTTCGGCAGCCAGACGGCCAGCGACGCGCATTTTTTCGATGTCTTCAGGAGTTTTAATTGAAATTGCCATTGGTGGTTGTCCGCAGGTGCCATTTAAGACACGAGAATTAAGATGAATAACTAATAACTTATGTTACCAGTCATGCCGCTGGCTTGCCAAACTATCATTCTGATTCGTGGACTAATGAATAACAAATGTTGGTGTCGTAGGGGGATTTATGGTATAAAGCGCGCCGATGATCCGGCTGGTTATCAGTTATACGGTACCCAACCACATCGACTAAACTCACTTTGTGTAAATAACACACACATGTCGGCACGTTCGCCGGGGTGCTCCTGAGGTGTTTCACCGGATGGGGTCGGCGCAATGGGACATGTGGAGGCATAACCCCATACTTAATTAATAGAGGTAATCATGGCAACTGTTTCCATGCGCGATATGCTCAAGGCTGGCGTACACTTTGGTCACCAGACCCGTTACTGGAACCCGAAAATGAAGCCATTCATCTTCGGTGCGCGTAACAAAGTTCACATCATCAACCTTGAAAAAACTGTACCAATGTTCAACGACGCTCTGGCTGAACTGAGCAAAATTGCTTCTCGCAAAGGCAAAATTCTGTTCGTTGGTACTAAGCGCGCAGCAAGCGAAGCGGTAAAAGATGCAGCCAACAACTGCGATCAGTTCTTCGTGAACCATCGTTGGTTGGGCGGTATGCTGACTAACTGGAAAACCGTTCGTCAGTCCATCAAACGTTTGAAAGATCTGGAAACCCAATCTCAAGACGGCACGTTCGACAAGCTGACCAAAAAAGAGGCGCTGATGCGCACTCGTGAACTGGACAAGCTGGAAAACAGCCTGGGCGGTATCAAAGATATGGGCGGTCTGCCAGACGCGCTGTTCGTTATCGACGCCGATCACGAGCACATCGCAATCAAAGAAGCTAACAACCTGGGTATTCCGGTATTCGCAGTGGTTGATACCAACTCCGATCCAGATGGCGTTGACTACATCATCCCTGGTAACGATGACGCAATCCGTGCAGTTAGCCTGTACCTGAGCGCTGTTGCTACTGCTGTCCGCGAAGGCCGTTCTCAGGATCTGGCTGTGCAGGCAGAAGAAGGCTTAGTAGAAGCTGAATAATAAGTCTGGCTCGCTGAGCCCTTATTAACCAGGTAGTACTAGTTTGGTTAGGGGCCTTTTTATGGCCCCTTTTTCACTTTTAAAGCTGTTTGGTCGTGACGACCGGGCAGAACAAATCTTCCGAGGATTTTAGAATGGCTGAAATTACCGCATCCCTGGTAAAAGAGCTGCGTGAGCGTACCGCTGCGGGCATGATGGAATGTAAGAAAGCGCTGGTTGAAGCTAACGGCGACATCGAGCTGGCAATCGAAAACATGCGTAAATCCGGCGCGATCAAAGCGGCGAAGAAAGCAGGTAACGTTGCTGCTGATGGCGTAATCAAGACTAAGATCGACGGTAACTACGCTGTGATTCTGGAAGTTAACTGCCAGACCGACTTCGTTGCTAAAGATGGTGGTTTCCAGGCATTTGCTGACAAAGTACTGGACGCTGCAGTTGCAGGCAAAATCACTGATGTTGACGTGCTGAAAGCACAGTTCGAAGAAGAGCGTGTTGCGCTGGTTGCGAAAATCGGTGAGAACATCAACATTCGTCGTGTTTCTGCTCTGGAAGGCGAAGTTCTGGGTAACTACCAGCACGGTGCGCGCATCGGTGTTCTGGTTGCTGCTAAAGGCGCTGACGAAGAGCTGGTTAAACACCTGGCTATGCACGTTGCTGCAAGCAAACCTGAATTCGTTAAGCCTGAAGACGTGTCCGCTGAAGTGGTAGATAAAGAGTACCAGGTTCAGCTGGAAATCGCGATGCAGTCTGGCAAGCCGAAAGAAATCGCAGAGAAAATGGTTGAAGGCCGTATGAAGAAATTCACCGGCGAAGTTTCTCTGACTGGTCAACCTTTCGTTATGGATCCAGCCAAATCTGTTGGTCAGCTGCTGAAAGAGCACAATGCTGACGTGACTAACTTCATCCGTTTCGAAGTGGGTGAAGGTATTGAGAAAGTTGAGACTGACTTTGCTGCTGAAGTTGCAGCGATGAGTAAGCAGTCTTAATCAGTAAAAAAAAAGAGCCGCCAGTTGGCGGTTCCTTTTTATCCAGCCCCAATAGTTTTAGTTCGCTTGGCTTCCTGCATTCAGATAGGGAGTCGGGTGGAACAGTTTTGATGTTTACAACCCCCCAATACGACGACAGCCTGTAGGATAAGAACACCATGGCAACCAATGCAAAACCCGTCTATCAACGAATCCTGCTGAAGCTCAGTGGCGAAGCTTTACAGGGAACTGAAGGTTTTGGTATCGATGCGAGCATTCTGGATCGCATGGCTCAGGAAGTGAAAGAACTGGTTGAGTTAGGCATTCAGGTCGGTGTGGTTATCGGCGGTGGTAACCTGTTTCGTGGCGCGGGTCTGGCTAAAGCGGGTATGAACCGCGTTGTGGGCGACCACATGGGAATGCTGGCGACCGTCATGAATGGTCTGGCAATGCGTGATGCGTTGCACCGTGCCTATGTGAACGCTCGCCTGATGTCTGCGATTCCCCTGAATGGCGTCTGTGATAACTACAGTTGGGCGGAAGCGATCAGCCTGCTGCGTAATAATCGCGTGGTGATTTTCTCCGCCGGAACAGGTAACCCTTTCTTTACCACGGATTCTGCAGCTTGCCTGCGCGGCATCGAGATTGAAGCGGATGTCGTATTGAAAGCAACCAAGGTCGATGGCGTCTATTCTGCCGATCCGGTAAAAGATCCTTCAGCAACGTTATACGATTCACTGACCTATCAGGAAGTGTTAGAACGTGAACTGAAAGTGATGGATCTTGCTGCGTTCACGCTGGCGCGTGACCATAATTTGCCGATCCGTGTTTTCAACATGAACAAACCGGGCGCACTGCGTCGTGTTGTCATGGGTGAAAAAGAAGGGACGTTAATCAGCCAGTAACGTCAATTATGGGGTAATATATTGTCAGTATTGCTCCATACGTCAGCCGAGCGCTGGCATTAATTATTCACCGGATCGTGTCCTGACATGGTCCGCCAGGCAACCAGTTTTCAAGGGTTCACAACGTGACTAATGAAATCAGAAAAGATGCTGAAACGCGCATGGACAAATGTGTTGAAGCGTTTAAAAACCAGATCAGCAAAATCCGCACCGGCCGTGCATCGCCTAGCATTCTCGATGGCATCCAGGTTGAATACTATGGCAGCGCAACGCCACTGCGTCAGGTTGCTAACGTTGTCGTAGAAGATTCCCGCACGCTGGCGATCACGGTATTCGATCGTACGCTTGGCCCGGCGGTTGAGAAAGCAATCATGGCCTCCGATCTTGGCCTGAATCCGTCTTCTGCTGGCACCGTAATCCGTGTTCCGTTGCCACCTCTGACAGAAGAACGCCGTAAAGATCTGATCAAGGTCGTCCGTGGTGAAGCAGAGCAGGGTCGTGTTTCTGTACGCAACGTGCGCCGTGATGCTAACGATAAACTGAAAGCGCTGTTGAAAGATAAAGCGATCAGCGAAGATGAAGAACGTCGCGCACAGGACGACGTGCAGAAACTGACTGACAACTTCATCAAGAAAGTAGATACAGCACTGGCAGAAAAAGAAGCGGAGCTGATGGAGTTCTAATCAGCCTGTTAGATATTGCGTCGCAGGAAACGTGTGGGCTTGCCCCTTTTTCCGGCGGCGCTTTATTTTTTGTACAAGGAATGGGTGAAGGCCAGCCCCTCTGGGTAGTAAACAATTTTTTGCTATGTATAAGTCTGCAGCTGTCGTGACTGTGATCGATAGCAGAGATATATCATGGTAATCGTCTCAGACTCGTGTACCTTCCTGTCATCAAATCCGGTTATTCAGAGCATTTTTAATGAAGCAACTGACAATTCTTGGTTCCACTGGCTCTATTGGCGTCAGTTCTCTGGCAGTCATTAAAGCCAATCCCGATAAGTTTGCTGTACGCGCGTTATCTGCCGGGTACAACGTCAAGCTGATGCTGGAGCAGTGTCTCACTTTCCAACCTGCCTACGCCTCAATGGCCGATGAAGTTTCTGCAACAGCCCTGCGCCAACAGTTGGCGGAATACGGTTGCAAAACAGAGGTTTTGGCGGGGGAACAAGCGGCGTGTGACCTTGCTGCATTGGATGGTGTCGATCAGGTCATGGCCGCGATTGTGGGGGCGGCAGGATTATTGCCGACGCTGGCGGCAATCCATGCCGGAAAACAGGTCTTGTTGGCGAATAAAGAATCACTGGTTACCTGTGGACGTCTCTTTATGGACGCCGTAGCGCAAAGTGGCGCACAGCTTTTACCGATTGATAGCGAACATAATGCGATTTTTCAGAGTTTACCTGAGCAAATTCAGCGTCAATTAGGCTACGCTTCATTGTCGCAGCATGGTGTCGAACGGATTATTTTGACTGGGTCTGGCGGACCGTTTCGTGAGACAGCGGTGTCGGCGTTGGCGGACATGACGCCGGATCAGGCGTGTGCACATCCAAACTGGTCAATGGGGCGCAAAATTTCGGTTGATTCCGCCACGATGATGAACAAAGGGTTGGAATATATCGAAGCGCGCTGGTTGTTTAACGCTTCTGCCGAGCAGATGGAAGTCATCATTCATCCGCAGTCAGTGATTCACTCGATGGTGCGTTACCGTGATGGCAGCGTTCTGGCACAGCTAGGATCGCCTGATATGCGTACGCCGATTGCTCATGCGATGGCTTATCCCGAGCGTGTGACATCTGGCGCAAAAGCGTTAGATTTTTGCCAGATTGGTGCGTTGACATTTTTGGCACCGGACTATGCGCGCTATCCTTGTTTGCAGTTGGCAATTGATGCCTGTAATCAGGGTCAGTCGGCCACGACGGCATTGAATGCCGCGAATGAAATTGCGGTAGCTGCATTTTTGCAGTCGCAGATTCGCTTTACGGATATTGCGGCGGTAAATCGACATGTTATTGAACAACTTACATTACCAGAGCCCGACAGTGTTGATGATGTTCTTTACATCGATCGCTGGGCCAGACAGGCCGCAACACAGATCCTGACACACTACGCGCGATAGCCGGATAGACCATGGCACAATTTGTTCATGTGCGGTGGAGGTGGTATAGTCTGCGCCACTCAGTGGTTGATTATGCGAACGATTGTTTAATCGACTAATGAAGCTAAGCCGTGATCGTTCACGGCTTTTTTTGCGCTAACGGGGTCTGATGTTACGGAAGGACTGTTGTATTTCTTGCTTGAGGAAATAAGTACGCGTTATGCCGTCCGATAATCAAAAAAATACTAACGATCTGCCACCCGCCGGGCCGCGGCATGTTGCCATTATCATGGATGGCAATGGTCGCTGGGCGAAAAGCCGGGGGAAAATGCGGATTTTTGGCCATCAGGCTGGTGTAAAGGCTGTTCGACGTTCAGTCAGTTTTGCAGTAAGCCAAGGGCTGGACGCACTAACGCTTTACGCATTTAGTAGTGAAAACTGGAACCGCCCTGCGCAGGAAGTATCCGCACTCATGGAGCTGTTTGTTCGGGCGCTGGATAGCGAAGTAAAAAGCCTGCACAAGCACAATGTTCGCCTGCGGGTGATCGGAGATATCGGTCGCTTCAGCCCGCGTTTACAAGAACGCATTCGCCGTTCAGAGGCGCTGACAGAAAAGAATCAGGGGCTCACACTGAATATTGCCGCGAATTATGGCGGCCGTTGGGATATTATTCAGGGAGTACGGCAACTTGCAGAGCAGGTCCAGGAAGGCATTCTGCGCCCTGATAGCATTAATGAAGCGTCATTATGTCAGTACATCTGTCTGAATGATCTGGCTCCGGTTGATTTGGTGATCAGAACCGGTGGAGAACACCGCATCAGTAATTTTCTTCTGTGGCAAATTGCTTATGCTGAACTTTACTTTACTGATGTCCTCTGGCCTGATTTCGATGAACAAGTCTTTGAAGGTGCGCTGAATGCTTTTGCACAACGCGAGCGCCGCTTCGGGGGAACAACACCTATCGATGCTGATGCATCCTAGGGGGAACTTTTGCTGAAGTATCGCCTGATTACTGCTTTTATTTTAATCCCGATTGTTATTGCGGCACTTTTCTTGCTGCCTCCTCTGGGATTCACGCTTGTTACGTTGGCCGTTTGTATGCTGGCTGCATGGGAATGGGGTCAACTGGCGGGGTTTGCCTCTTATGGTCAACGCCTGTGGCTCGCGATTCTGTGTGGTTTCTTGCTGGCGCTGATGCTGTTATCACTTCCGGCCTACCATTATTCCGTTCATATTCCGCAGATCAGTATCGCACTCTGGTCATCGCTGGCGTGGTGGGGTGTGGCGCTTCTGTTGGTTCTGTTCTATCCGGCTTCCGCTTCATTCTGGCGCCATTCGCGCGCATTGCGGCTGGTGTTCGGCATCATGACGATCGTGCCGTTTTTCTGGGGCATGGTCGCGCTTCGTCATTATAATTACGCGATTAATCCGTTCTCGGGTGCCTGGTGGCTGCTCTACGTCATGCTGCTGGTGTGGGGGGCGGACAGCGGTGCCTACATGTTCGGTAAACTGTTTGGTAAGCGTAAACTCGCGCCAAAAGTCTCGCCGGGCAAAACCTGGGAAGGCTTTCTCGGCGGTCTGGCAACTTCAGCGCTCATTTCTGTGCTGTTTAGCCTTTACGCGCCATTAACGGTGGCACCATCGACGTTGCTGATATGTTCTATCGCTGCTGCGTTGGCCTCGGTACTGGGTGATTTGACGGAAAGCATGTTCAAACGCGAGGCGGGCATCAAAGACAGTAGCCATTTGATTCCGGGGCACGGTGGTGTGCTCGATCGTATCGACAGCCTGACTGCTGCGGTTCCTGTGTTCTCTTGCCTGATGCTGCTGCTGTTTAAAGTGGCTTAGAATAAAGCGGTAGAGCTATTTATGCTGAGTTTTCTCTGGAATCTTGCCGCGTTTATCATCGCACTGGGTGTGCTGGTCACCGTCCATGAGTTTGGGCATTTCTGGGTGGCTCGCCGCTGTGGTGTGAAGGTCGAACGCTTCTCCGTTGGCTTCGGTCGCGCAATATGGCGTCGTCGCGATCGTACCGGTACCGAATTCGTGATTGCGCTGATTCCACTTGGTGGCTACGTCAAGATGTTGGATGAGCGTGTCGACACGGTTGCGCCAGAATTCCGTCACCAATCATTTAACAGTAAAACGGTCTGGCAGCGTGCGGCGATCGTCAGCGCCGGTCCGATTGCCAATTTCCTGTTTGCCATTGTGGCGTATTGGCTGGTGTTTATTCTCGGCGTGCCGGGTGTGCGCCCGGTAGTGGGTGAAATACTGCCCAACTCCATCGCGGCGCAAGCGGAAATGTCGGCGGGAATGGAACTAAAGTCAGTAGATGGTATCGAAACGCCTGATTGGGATACTGCGCGTCTGGCGCTGATCGGTAAAATCGGCGATAGCGAGGTTGTAATCGGAAGCGCACCGTTAGGTTCTGACCGTGTCGTTCAAAAAACGCTGGATTTACGCGATTGGCAGTTCGAGCCTGATAAGCAAGATCCGGCCGCCTCGCTCGGGATTATTCCGCGCGGTCCGCAAATCGAGCCAGTACTGCATCAGGTACAGGCAGGGTCGGCGGCGGAAAAAGCAGGTTTGCAAGTCGGAGATAGGATCGTTAAAGTCGACGGGCAGGTACTAGCGCAATGGCGGGATTTCGTCATCGCCGTGCGTGATAACCCCGGACAATCTATTGCTCTGGAGGTGGAGCGAAACGGTGCCGCAGTACCGTTGACGTTAACGCCGGACAGCAAATCTGTGGGGAGTGGCAGAGTTGAAGGGCTGGCGGGCGTTATGCCAAGTGTGACGCCACTGCCTGAAGAATACAGAACTGTGCGCCAGTATGGGCCGTTTAGCGCAATCTACCAGGCAACAGATAAAACCTGGCAACTGATGAAATTGACCGTCAGTATGTTAGGGAAACTGGTTATGGGTGATGTTAAGCTAAACAACCTGAGTGGTCCCATTTCGATTGCTCAGGGCGCAGGAATGTCAGCAGATTATGGATTGATTTATTACCTGATGTTTTTGGCCTTAATCAGCGTCAATTTGGGGATCATCAATCTGTTCCCTCTGCCGGTATTGGATGGTGGACACCTGCTCTTTCTTGCGGTTGAAAAGCTGAAGGGCAGGCCGGTTTCTGAGCGTGTGCAGGACGTTAGCTATCGCATTGGTACAGTGTTGCTGATGTTGTTAATGGGACTCGCACTTTTCAATGATTTCTCTCGTCTCTAGGCGCGGGATTAGGTTAGGAAAAACGCATAACAACGATGGCGATCAAAAAGTTGCTCATAGCGTCGCTGCTGTTCAGCAGCGCAACCGTATACGGTGCAGACGGGTTCGTAGTGAAGGACATTCATTTCGAGGGCCTGCAAAGGGTTGCCGTCGGAGCGGCACTACTCAGTATGCCAGTCCGCGTTGGTGATACCATCGGCGACGATGATATCGGTAACACCATCCGTGCCTTGTTTGCGACCGGAAATTTTGAAGATGTTCGCGTCCTGCGCGATGGCGGCACCCTGATTGTGCAGGTGAAAGAACGTCCGACAATCGCCAGCGTCACGTTTTCCGGCAATAAGTCCGTCAAAGACGACATGCTGAAAGAAAACCTGGAGGCCTCTGGCGTGCGCGTCGGTGAAGCGTTAGACCGCACCGCGCTCACTAGCATCGAAAAAGGACTGGAAGATTTCTACTACAGCGTGGGTAAATATAGTGCGTCGGTTAAAGCCGTTGTCACGCCACTCCCGCGTAACCGCGTAGACCTGAAACTGGTCTTCACGGAAGGCGTTTCCGCCAAGATCCAACAGATTAATATTGTCGGTAATAAAGCGTTCAGCTCCGACGAATTGATCTCCCGTTTCCAACTGCGTGATGAAGTGCCGTGGTGGAACGTGGTTGGCGATCGTAAATATCAGAAACAAAAACTGTCTGGCGACTTGGAAACTTTGCGGAGTTTCTATCTGGATCGCGGCTATGCGCGTTTCAATATTGATTCCACACAGGTGAGTCTGACGCCAGATAAAAAAGGCATCTACATCACCATCAACATGACGGAAGGCGAGCAGTACAAGCTGTCCGGCGTGACGGTGAAAGGCAATCTGGCTGGTCACTCTGCGGAAATTGAAGGGCTGACGAAGATTGAACCGGGTGAACTCTACAACGGGACGAAAGTGACCCGGATGGAAGAGGACATCAAAAAACTGCTGGGTCGTTATGGCTATGCCTATCCGCGCGTGGTAACACAGCCGGAAATTAATGATGCAGACAAGACGGTGAGATTAAACATCAACGTTGATGCCGGTAACCGTTTCTATGTGCGCCATATCCGCTTTGACGGTAACGACACGTCTAAAGACGCTGTCCTGCGCCGTGAAATGCGCCAGATGGAAGGTGCCTGGTTAGGCAACGATCTGGTTGAACAGGGCAAAGAGCGTCTAAACCGACTGGGATTCTTTGAAAGCGTTGACGTAGAAACGCAGCGTGTTCCCGGCGTGGCCGATCAGGTTGATGTAACGTATAAGGTCAAAGAGCGTAATACGGGTACCTTCAACTTTGGTGTCGGTTTCGGTACCGAAAGTGGCGTGAGTTTCCAGGCTGGGGTTCAGCAGGACAACTGGCTGGGAACGGGTAACTCCGTTGGTATCAGCGGGACGAAAAACGACTACCAGACGTATGTCGAATTGTCACTGACCGACCCGTACTTTACCGTCGACGGCGTTAGCCTCGGTGGTCGCATCTTCTATAACAAATTTGAGGCGTCTGACGCCGATCTGTCCGACTATACCAACGTGAGTTATGGCGTTGGCAGCACGCTGGGCTTCCCGATCAACGAGAATAACTCACTGCGTGTCGGCCTGGATTATGTGCACAACGACCTGTCGGATATGAGACCGCAGGTGGCGATGTGGCGTTATCTGGATTCTGTGGGAGTTAATCCCGCAGTAGTTCAGGAAGGTAATAAATCTAGCGCGGATTTCAAAGCGAACGATTTCTTCCTGAATACCGGATGGTCGTATAACAATCTGGATCGCGGCTACTTCCCGACAAAAGGAACGCGTGCGTCGGCGAATGCCAAGATCGCCGTGCCGGGTTCGGATAACGAATACTACAAGCTGACGTTTGATTCGGCGAGCTACTACCCGTTGACTGACAGCGGTAAATGGGTGGTGATGGGCCGTACGCGTGCGGGCTTTGCTGACGGCCTTGGCGGTAAAGAAGTGCCGTTCTACGACAACTTCTATGCTGGTGGTTCCAGTACGGTGCGTGGCTTCCAGTCGAACACGATTGGTCCTAAAGCGGCGTATTACAAATGTGCTGTGGGCGCAACGTCTTATTCCAATTGCCCGATTGATTCAACCAATCTGGATGATGCGGTGGGCGGTAATGCGATGGCGGTGCTGAGTGCGGAACTGATCGTGCCGACGCCGTTTATCAGCGATAAATACGCGAGTTCCGTCCGTACTTCCTTCTTTGTAGACGGCGGTACGGTATGGGATACCAACTGGGAAAATACCCCTGCAACGATTGCCGCAGGCGTACCGGATTACAGCAAGGCGAGCAACTTCCGTGTTTCCAGCGGTATCGCGTTGCAATGGATGTCTCCGCTTGGGCCATTGGTCTTCTCCTATGCCCAGCCGGTTAAAAAGTACGATGGAGACAAGTCGGAACAATTCCAGTTTAACATTGGCAAAACCTGGTAGTGTGACGTCAATAGGTCGTATGCAGGGAATGTCGCCTCGTTGTTCGTAAATATGAACGGTTGAACATAAGCCGTTCATACTACGACGCGATGCTCATAATAAAGTGTTAAGACACAAATAGGTTAGGTTGAGGAGTTTATAGTGAAAAAGTGGTTATGTGCCGCAGGCCTCGGTTTAGCATTGGCTGCTTCAGCCAGCGTTCAGGCTGCTGACAAAATTGCCGTTGTTAACGTCTCCAGCATTTTCCAACAGCTGCCGCAGCGTGAAACCGTTGGCAAACAGCTGGAAAACGAGTTCAAAGGCCGTGCTTCTGAACTGCAATCTATGGAAAACGATTTACAGACCAAGATGCAGAAGTTGCAGCGTGATGGTTCTACCATGAAAGCGAGCGATCGCAGCAAAATGGAGAAGGACGTCATGGCGCAGCGCGAGCAGTTCTCTACTAAAGCGCAGGCTTTTGATCAGGACAACCGCCGTCGTCAGATGGAAGAGCGCAACAAAATCCTGAGCCGTATTCAGGATGCAGTAAAAGCTGTTGCAACCAAAGAAGGCTATGATGTTGTGATTGACGCTAACGCGGTTGCGTATGTCGCCAATGCGAAAGACATTACTGCTGATGTGCTGAAACAGGTTAAATAATACATGTATTCAATTCGACTGGACGCGTTAGCTCAACAGTTGGATGCACAATTACACGGTGATGGCGATATCGTCATCACCGGTGTTGCTTCTATGCATTCAGCAAAAACTGGGCAAATTACGTTTCTTTCCGACAGTCGTTACCGTGAGCAACTGGCTGGGACGCAAGCGTCAGCGGTTGTGCTGACGGAAGCGGATTTACCTTACTGTCAGGTTGCTGCGCTGGTAGTGAAAAATCCCTATCTTACCTATGCGCGCATGGCACAGCTGCTGGATACCACGCCACAACCGGCAACCGATATTGCGCCGAGCGCGGTTATTGCGCCAGACGCAACGCTGGGGCAGCAGGTATCCGTTGGTGCAAATGCCGTCATCGAATCTGGTGCACAGTTGGGTGATGGTGTTGTCATTGGTCCCGGCTGCTTCATCGGCAAAGATGCCCGCATTGGTGCTGGTACCCGTTTGTGGGCAAATGTAACGATTTATCACCGCGTTGAGCTGGGTGAGCATTGCCTGATCCAGTCGGGAACGGTTATCGGTTCAGACGGTTTTGGTTATGCCAACGATCGCGGTAACTGGGTGAAAATCCCGCAGTTAGGCACGGTTAGAATTGGCGATCGGGTTGAGATCGGCGCAAGCACGACCATCGATCGTGGCGCGTTGGATGATACGGTCATTGGCAATGGTGTTATCATTGATAACCAATGTCAGATTGCGCACAACGTCGTGATTGGCGACAATACCGCGGTAGCGGGTGGCGTTATTATGGCGGGGAGCTTGAAAATTGGTCGTTATTGCATGATCGGCGGTGCCAGCGTAATCAACGGGCACATGGAGATTTGCGATAAAGTGACGGTAACGGGAATGGGGATGGTCATGCGACCAATCACAGAACCTGGGGTATACTCTTCGGGCATTCCTTTGCAACCCAACAAAGTATGGCGTAAAACCGCAGCGCTGGTGATGAATATTGATGAGATAAGCAAACGGTTGAAAGCCGTTGAACGAAAAGTCGATAACGTTTAATCACTCGCGTTTTTATTTGCGGCCTGCCTGAAGACACCTAATTTAGGGTCTGCGCAGGCCGTGTTGTTGATGGCATCAGTTTTTATGGACAGGAAGAGTATTTTGACTACTGACACTCATACTCTGCATATTGAAGAGATTTTAGAACTATTACCGCACCGTTTCCCATTTTTACTGGTTGATCGGGTACTGGATTTTGAAGAAGGGAAGTTTCTGCGGGCGGTGAAAAACGTCTCTTTCAACGAACCCTTCTTCCAGGGCCATTTCCCGGGCAAACCGATTTTTCCCGGCGTGCTGATTCTGGAAGCGATGGCTCAGGCCACCGGTATTCTGGCGTTTAAAAGCGTGGGAAAACTGGAGCCGGGTGAGCTGTACTATTTCGCCGCTGTTGACGAAGCGCGCTTTAAGCGCCCTGTACAGCCAGGCGATCAAATGATCCTTGAAGTTGAATTCATCAAAGAGCGTCGCGGCGTTGCACGCTTTAAAGGTGTTGCCAAAGTTGATGGCGAAGTGGCCTGCGAAGCGTCAATGATGTGTGCTCGCCGTCGGGAGTCCTGATAACGTGATTGATCAAACCGCCTTTATTCACCCAAGTTCGATTGTTGAAGACGGTGCCATCATTGGTGCTGGCGTTCATATTGGCCCGTTCTGCTATATCGGTTCTCAGGTTGAGATCGGTGCAGGTACGGTGCTGAAATCACATGTCGTCGTCAATGGCGTCACTAAAATTGGTCGCGATAACGAAATCTATCAGTTCACGTCAATTGGTGAAGTGAACCAGGATCTCAAATATGCCGGGGAACCGACCCGCGTTGAGATTGGCGATCGTAACCGCATCCGTGAAAGCGTCACGATTCACCGTGGCACGACACAAGGCGGTGGGTTGACTAAAGTCGGTAGCGATAACCTGTTGATGATCAACACGCATATCGCGCACGACTGCGTAGTGGGCAATCGCTGTATTCTGGCGAATAACGCAACGCTGGGCGGCCATGTTTCCGTCGATGATTTTGCGATTATCGGTGGGATGACGGCGGTACACCAGTTCTGCATCATTGGTGCTCACGTCATGGTGGGCGGATGTTCCGGTGTGGCGCAAGATGTGCCGCCATATGTTATCGCGCAAGGTAACCATGCCACGCCGTTTGGCCTGAACATTGAAGGTCTGAAGCGTCGTGGATTCGAGAAAGATACTCTGCACGCGATCCGTAACGCGTACAAACTGCTCTACCGCAGCGGTAAAACGCTGGACGAAGTGAAGCCGGAAATTGAAGCGCTGGCGGCGGAACACCCGGCTGTGCAGGCGTTTACCGATTTCTTTGCCCGTTCTACTCGCGGCATCATTCGTTAATCCATGTCATCACGTCCTTTGACTATTGGGCTGGTCGCCGGGGAAACTTCCGGCGACATCCTTGGCGCGGGTCTGATCCGAGCGCTAAAAGAAAAGGTGCCCGATGCGCGGTTTGTCGGCGTTGCTGGACCGCGTATGCAGGCTGAAGGCTGTGAAGCCTGGTACGAGATGGAAGAGCTGGCCGTCATGGGCATTGTTGAAGTGCTGGGTCGGCTTCCTCGCCTGCTGAAAATTCGGCGGGATTTGACCCAACGTTTCAGCGAGCTTCAGCCCGATGTCTTCGTGGGGATTGATGCACCTGATTTCAACATCACGCTGGAGGGGAACCTCAAGCAGCGCGGCATCAATACCATTCACTACGTCAGCCCGTCCGTGTGGGCATGGCGTCAAAAACGCGTTTTCAAAATAGGTAAAGCGACCAATCTGGTGCTGGCCTTTTTACCTTTTGAAAAAGCGTTTTACGATCGTTTCAATGTGCCTTGTCGCTTTATCGGCCACACGATGGCCGATGCAATGCCGCTGCACCCCGATAAGCAGGCCGCGCGTGCGACGTTGGGCATTGCGCCAGAGGCACACTGTCTGGCGCTGCTGCCGGGTAGCCGCAACGCAGAAGTAGAAATGCTTAGCGCCGATTTCCTCAAGACCGCTGTACTGCTGCGCGAACATTTTCCCGATCTGGAAATTGTCGTTCCGCTGGTGAACAGCAAGCGGCGTGAACAGTTTGAACAGATCAAAAGCAGTGTGGCTCCCGATTTGCGCGTGCATCTGCTGGATGGACAGGCGCGGGAAGCTATGATTGCCAGTGATGCGGCTCTATTGGCATCCGGTACGGCGGCGCTGGAGTGTATGCTGGCAAAATGCCCGATGGTGGTGGGTTACCGCATGAAACCCTTTACCTTCTGGCTGGCACAGCGTCTGGTCAAAACACAGTGGGTGTCGCTGCCGAATTTGCTGGCTGGGCGTGAACTGGTGACGGAGTTGCTTCAGACCGACTGTACACCTGACAAGCTGGCCGCTGCGCTATTGCCGCTGTTTGCAGATTCGGATAAAACGGCTGCGCTGCGTACGACATTTGTGGATTTGCATCAGCAGATTCGCTGTAACGCTGATGAGCAAGCGGCTCAGGCGGTACTGGAATTAGTCAAGCCGCGTTAATAAAACCCTATTCGTAAGACCATGTTAATAAAGCCATGAGTGAAATATTTATCTATCCGCAGGCGACCTGTATCGCTGGCGTTGATGAAGTGGGGCGCGGTCCTCTGGTTGGTGCTGTCGTGACGGCGGCGGTGATTCTTGATCCGACTAGGCCAATTGTCGGGCTGGCAGATTCTAAACAGCTGAGTGAAAAACGCCGACTAGCACTCTATGATGAAATCAAAGAGAAGGCGCTGGCGTGGAGCCTTGGTCGGGCTGAGCCGGAAGAGATTGATCAACTGAATATCCTGCATGCTACCATGTTGGCAATGCAGCGAGCGGTGGCCGGATTGGCTGTTGTACCCGATTTTGTTCTGATTGATGGTAACCGTTGCCCGGCATTGCCGATGCCTTCTCAGGCGGTTGTTAAGGGGGATAGCCGCGTGGCAGAAATCAGCGCGGCCTCGATTATGGCGAAAGTGACTCGCGATCGTGAGATGGTCGAGTTGGATGAACGCTTCCCCGCTTATGGTTTTGCCCAACACAAAGGCTACCCAACGGCTTTCCATCTTGAGAAACTGGCCGCGCTGGGTGCCACTGAGTTTCACCGTCGGAGCTTCGCGCCAGTCAAACGAGCATTAGGGCTGGCGTAAAACATCATCATTAACTCTCGGTGTGGCGTGCGCACGTAGTCGTGCCTGCCATGCTGACTAATCGATAAATTCTGGGATCTGGAGATGGCCGAACCACGTTTTGTTCACCTGCGTGTTCACAGTGACTATTCCATGATCGATGGGCTGGCTAAAGTCGGTCCGCTGGTAAAAAAAGCGGCGGCACTTGGCATGCCAGCGCTGGCGATTACCGATTTCACCAACCTGTGTGGGCTGGTTAAGTTCTATGGTGGCGCGCATGGCGCGGGCATCAAGCCTATTATCGGCGCAGACTTCTGTGTCGAAAGCGACGAATTAGGGGATGAACTCGCGCATCTCACTATCTTGGCCATGAATAATGAAGGCTACCAGAATCTCACGCTGCTGATTTCTCAGGCTTATCAGCGGGGTTATGGTGCTGCCGGGCCGACAATTGACCGGAATTGGCTGATTGAGCATCGTGAAGGACTGATTTTGCTGTCTGGTGGGCGGCGGGGTGATGTTGGTCGATTCTTGCTGCGCGGCAACCAGACACAGGCCGAGCAGTGTCTGGCGTTTTATCAAGAGTACTTCCCCCAGCGTTACTATCTGGAACTTATCCGCACGTCACGCCCCGACGAAGAAAGCTATTTGCACGCTGCCGTCGAGTTGGCAACGAAGCACGGGTTGCCTGTGGTGGCGACCAATGAAGTGTGTTTTATCAGCACCGATGATTTTGACGCTCACGAAATCCGCGTTGCTATCCACGATGGCTACACGCTTGACGACCCTAAACGTCCACGTAATTACAGCCCGCAGCAGTACATGCGTTCCGAAGAGGAAATGTGCGAGCTCTTTGCTGATATCCCCGAAGCGCTGGCGAACAGCGTGGAAATTGCCAAGCGTTGTAACGTAACGATTCGTCTGGGTGAATATTTCCTGCCGCAGTTCCCGACGGGTGACATGACCACGGAAGACTTTCTGGTTGAGTGCTCGAAAAAGGGGCTGGAAGAGCGCCTCGAATTCCTGTTCCCTGATCCGGAAGTGCGCGCTGCGCGGCGACCAGAGTACGATGAGCGTCTGGATATTGAACTGGGCGTGATTAACCAGATGGGGTTCCCCGGTTACTTCCTCATCGTAATGGAATTTATTCAATGGTCGAAGGATAACGACGTGCCTGTTGGGCCGGGGCGTGGTTCCGGTGCCGGGTCGCTGGTGGCCTATGCGCTGAAAATCACCGATCTGGATCCGCTGGAATTCGACCTGCTGTTCGAACGTTTCCTCAACCCTGAACGTGTTTCCATGCCTGACTTCGACGTCGATTTCTGTATGGAAAAACGCGATAAAGTTATCGATCACGTTGCGGAAATGTACGGTCGTGATGCGGTATCACAGATTATTACCTTCGGTACGATGGCGGCGAAAGCGGTTATTCGTGACGTAGGGCGCGTGCTTGGGCACCCATATGGGTTTGTCGATCGTATTTCAAAACTGGTGCCGCCCGATCCGGGCATGACGCTGGAAAAAGCCTTTGCCGCAGAGCCGCAGCTGCCGGAAATTTATGAGGCCGATGAGGAAGTTAAGGCTCTCATTGATATGGCGCGCAAGCTCGAAGGGGTAACGCGTAACGCCGGTAAACATGCCGGTGGGGTGGTGATTTCTCCTACCAAGATTACCGATTTCGCGCCGCTGTACTGCGATGCGGAAGGCAACCACCCGGTTACCCAGTTTGATAAGAACGACGTGGAATATGCCGGACTGGTGAAGTTCGACTTCCTTGGCCTGCGTACGCTGACCATCATCGACTGGGCGCTGGAGATGATTAACGCCCGTCGCGCGAAGCAAGGTCAGGAGCCGATTGATATCGCGGCCATTCCGCTCGACGATAAGAAAAGTTTCGACATGCTGCAACGCTCGGAAACCACGGCGGTATTCCAGCTTGAATCGCGCGGCATGAAAGACCTGATCAAACGCCTGAAGCCTGACTGCTTTGAAGATATGATCGCTCTGGTGGCGCTGTTCCGCCCTGGCCCGCTGCAATCCGGCATGGTGGATAACTTCATCGACCGTAAGCATGGCCGTGAGGCGATCTCCTATCCCGATATAGAATGGCAGCACGAGTCACTCAAGCCTGTGTTGGAGCCGACCTACGGCATTATCCTGTATCAGGAACAGGTCATGCAGATCGCTCAGGTACTGGCGGGCTATACGCTGGGCGGTGCGGACATGCTGCGTCGTGCGATGGGGAAAAAGAACCCGGTCGAAATGGCAAAGCAGCGTGGTGGCTTTGAAGATGGTGCCAAAGCTCGCGGTGTGAACGGCGAACTGGCTGTTAAAATTTTCGACCTGGTGGAAAAATTCGCCGGTTACGGCTTTAATAAATCGCACTCTGCGGCTTATGCACTGGTGTCTTACCAGACGCTGTGGCTGAAGGCGCACTATCCGGCTGAATTCATGGCGGCGGTAATGACGGCCGATATGGACAACACGGATAAAGTAGTCGGGCTGGTTGATGAATGCTGGCGGATGGGGTTAAAAATCTTGCCTCCGGACATCAACAGCGGTCTGTATCACTTCCACGTGAACGACGATGGCGAGATTGTTTACGGCATCGGCGCGATTAAAGGCGTGGGTGAAGGCCCGATTGAGGCGATTATCGAGGCGCGTAATCAGGGCGGTTATTTTAGAGAACTGTTTGACCTCTGTGCGCGTACCGACATTAAAAAGCTGAACCGCCGCGTGCTGGAAAAACTGATCATGTCCGGGGCCTTTGACCGCCTGGGGCCGCACCGTGCCGCGCTGATGAATTCATTGGCTGATGCGTTGAAGGCCGCCGATCAGCATGCGAAAGCGGAAGCCATTGGTCAGGTGGATATGTTTGGCGTGCTGGCCGAGGCGCCCGAGCAGGTTGAACAATCCTACAGCACCGTGCCTCCGTGGCCGGAGCAGGTCGTATTGGATGGTGAGCGGGAAACGCTGGGGCTGTACCTGACTGGCCACCCGATCACGCAATATATTAAGGAAATCGAACGCTATGCCGGTGGCGTGCGTTTGAAAGATATGCACCCGACGGATCGGGGTAAAATGACCACTGCCGTTGGGCTGGTGTTAGCGGCTCGCGTCATGGTAACCAAGCGGGGTAACCGTATTGGTGTCTGTACCTTGGACGATCGTTCCGGTCGGCTTGAGATAATGCTGTTTACCGATGCATTGGAAAAATATCAGCATTTACTTGAGAAAGACCGTATCCTTATCGCCAGTGGACAGGTCAGCTTTGATGACTTCAGCGGCGGGCTTAAAATGACCGTCCGAGAGTTAATGGATATCAGTGAAGCGCGGGAAAAATACGCGCGCGGGCTTGCTATCTCGCTGACTGACAGGCAAATTGATGACCAGCTATTAAACCGTCTCCGCCAATCGTTGGAACCCCATCGATCGGGGACGATCCCAGTGCATCTCTATTACCAGCGTGAAGATGCGCGCGCCCGACTACGTTTCGGCGCAGCATGGCGTGTAACGCCTGCCGATGCGCTACTGAACGAGCTGCGCACATTAGTGGGTAATGAGCAGGTGGAACTGGAATTTGACTAATATAGGAATACTATGAGTCTGAATTTTCTTGATTTTGAGCAGCCGATTGCAGAGTTGGAAGCGAAAATTGACTCGCTGACCGCAGTCAGCCGTCAAGACGAAAAATTGGATATTAATCTGGACGAAGAAGTCCAGCGCCTGCGTGAGAAGAGCGTTGAATTGACGCGTAAAATCTTCGCTGATTTAGGCGCCTGGCAGGTTGCGCAGTTAGCGCGCCATCCACAACGTCCTTACACGCTTGATTATATTAAGCACATCTTTACTGACTTTGATGAGTTGGCTGGCGATCGTGCCTATGCCGATGACAAAGCCATTGTTGGTGGGATTGCCCGTTTGGATGGGCGTCCGGTGATGATCATTGGTCATCAGAAAGGACGTGAAACCAAAGAAAAAATTCGTCGTAACTTCGGCATGCCGGCACCGGAAGGTTATCGCAAAGCGCTGCGCCTGATGGAAATGGCCGAACGCTTCAAGATGCCGATCATTACCTTTATCGATACGCCGGGCGCCTATCCGGGCGTTGGCGCGGAAGAACGCGGTCAGTCTGAAGCGATTGCGCGCAACCTGCGTGAAATGTCGACGCTGCGAGTGCCAATCATCTGTACCGTTATCGGTGAAGGTGGTTCCGGTGGTGCGTTGGCTATCGGCGTGGGCGACAAGGTCAACATGTTGCAGTACAGCACCTACTCGGTTATTTCACCGGAAGGCTGTGCATCTATCCTGTGGAAGAGTGCGGATAAGGCGCCGCTGGCGGCGGAAGCCATGGGTATCATCGCGCCGCGTCTGAAAGAGCTGAAACTGATCGACACCGTGATTCCTGAACCGCTAGGTTCGGCGCACCGTAACGTCCCGGCAATGGCCGAGTCGCTGAAAGCGCAACTGCTGGCCGATTTGCTCGACCTCGGCGGTCTGACGGAAGAAGAACTGCTAAACCGCCGTTATCAGCGTTTGATGAACTATGGTTACTGCTGATAGCGTGATTGTCTGATTGATTGCAGTATTATCAATCAGGCGATTCTGGCGTTACTCTGAAAATCCGTTGTCAGAAATGACAGCGGATTTTTTGCTATGAGGGGTTGAAGCATGCTGAAGTTGCTTGATGTCCATCACATCGCGGTTATTGCCTCTGACTATGAACGCAGCAAGGCGTTTTATTGCGACGTGCTTGGGTTTACGTTGAACCATGAGGTTTACCGTGATGCGCGACAGTCGTGGAAAGGGGATCTCTCGCTAAATGGGCGCTATACCATTGAGCTATTTTCTTTCCCTCATTCACCTGCGCGCGTGAGTCGGCCAGAAGCCTGTGGCTTGCGCCATCTGGCTTTTGCCGTGGCTGACGTTGAACAGGCCGTCGCCTCGTTGGAGCAATCTGGCGTTATTTGCGAACCCGTACGGATCGATCCTGAAACGCAGCAGCGCTTTACGTTTTTCTCCGATCCTGACGGCTTGCCCTTAGAACTGTATGAGATCTGATGTCGTGAACTGCACTGAACCTGATGATGGATTGCTTCGGACGATCGTGGCACAAACGGCGGGATGCGGGTCGATCCTGCTGGCCTACAGCGGCGGTTTGGACTCCAGCGTGTTGCTGCATCTGCTGGTAGCTGTACGCCAGCGTTCTGGTTTGGCTATTCGCGCGGCTTACATCCACCACGGCTTAAACCCGCTGGCAGATAGCTGGGCTGAACATTGTCGTCAGCAGTGTGAACGCTGGAGGGTGTCGTTTGCCTCGCTGCCAGTGGTGGTTGAGGCGCAGAATGGCGGTATTGAAGCGGCTGCCAGAACAGCGCGTTATCAGGCACTGCAAGTGCATCTGCAAGAGGGAGAAACCCTGCTGACGGCGCAGCATCTTGATGACCAGAGCGAAACGTTTTTGCTGGCGCTTAAACGCGGAAGCGGGCCTGCCGGATTGTCTGCGATGGCGGCACAAAGTACGCTGGGCCTGCATCGTCTCATTCGTCCGTTGCTGGGGTTTTCTCGTTTGCAGTTGGAAGCGTATGCGCAGCGGCATCAGCTTCGGTGGATTGAAGATGACAGCAATCAGGATGAGCGTTTCGACCGCAATTTTCTACGCCGCCAGATTTTACCGCGTTTGACGCAGCGCTGGCCGCATTTCTCCTCCGCTGTGGCGCGTAGCGCCGAGCTGTGCGCCGAACAGGAACAACTGCTCGATGAGTTGCTGGAGGAATCATTACAGAGGTTATGTCAGCCGGATGGGGCGCTGAGCATTGATGGTCTGGTTCCGCTAAGCCCGGTGCGTCGTTTTGCGCTGCTGCGTCGTTGGCTGGCGCAGCAAGGGGCGACGATGCCCTCGCGTGAACAGCTGCAACGACTCTGGGATGAGGTCGCGATGAGCCGTCAGGATGCGGAACCGATATTGCAGTTACATCAGCTGCAAATCCGCCGTTTTCGTCAGCATCTCTACCTGTTGCCGCTGATGACCTCGCTACAGGACTGCATTCTGCCGTGGCAGCCGACGTCATGCTCGCTATCGCTCCCCGACAATCTCGGCACGCTGCGGTTGGCCGATAACGGGATGGCGGTTCGTGCGCCGGAAAACGGTGAGGCGGTGAGCATCCGATTTTCGACCCAGGGAACCGTGCATATTGTCGGCAGAGCCCACGGGCGACACATCAAGAAACTGTGGCAGGAACTGGGCGTTCCGCCCTGGTGGCGCGACCATACACCGCTGGTGTTTTACAACGAGCAACTGATTGCGGCCGTGGGACGATTCGTCACGCGGGAAGGGCAGGTGAGAGAACATCAGCCCGTATGGCACGTTGTTTGGGAAAGGTAAGGCTTGGGAAAAAGCTAAAGCGGTCTGGATAAAAGCTGACGCGGACACGTGCTGAAATAAAAACGGACAACCTGTGTTGTCCGTTTTGGAAGCGTTTGTTCAGCGTTTGCCGCTGAATGAAAGGAGAAGCCTGTCAGGATTCGCTGACGACGACCTTCCCGATTTCAGGATGACTGAAACTGACGATGTGGTCGAGGCGCAGTTCGCGCGTTGCACCGGAGGCTTCGATCACCAGATATTCGACCTGCTTACGGGAGATCATGTCACTGGCTTTACCGGTCACAACTTCACCATTGCGTAGTTCCAGCGTCAGCGTCAGATTCTGCTGACAAGTGGCTTCCAGGCTGTCGTAATCATCACAGTTGATGGGTTGATATTCATTACTCATTGACATAATCACTCACCAATAAGTTAGCGGCGGCAAAAGCAGCCTGTTCCCTGACGGAGGATGGCAGCGCATCATTCGCGGCAATGCCATCCAGGGTTTTCAAAACACAACCCAGCGAATCGGGTATATAGCCCAGATCGCCACTGGCGATCTCTGCGTATAAGCGACGTACTAATTCACAGTATTCTTGCACTATATCCTCCCTTGAAAGCTTAGCTCGGTAGATATTCATGCATCATCACCTGTTGCGGTGCGCGATGTTGTAAGCCTACGAAGATAAACTCTATTTATCAAACCGACTATAGCATAGGCACTAACAGGATATCAGTAGTCCTTAGAGGCATAATCTATCAGTTACGTGGCAGATATCACCTTTACTGTGAGGATGGCGCTAACTCAAGTAAACTAAAGGGAATAACGACGAGGTTACTGATGGCACTAAAAGCAACGGTTTACAAAGCAGCAATCAATATTGCCGATATGGATCGGAATTTTTTTCACGACGCGAACCTTACGATAGCGCAGCATCCGTCTGAAACGGAGCAGCGCATGATGCTGCGGCTTTTAGCGTGGATTTGCCATGCTGATGAAAATCTCCGCTTTACCAAAGGGCTCAGTGCCGATGACGAGCCGGAAATCTGGCGACGCAACGATACGATGGAACTGGAATTGTGGATTGAGCTAGGCTTGCCGGATGAAAAACGGTTGAAGAAAGCCTGCAACCAGTCCCGCGCCGTCGTGCTATACGCTTACAGCGAGCGCGCGGCACAGGTCTGGTGGAGTGCGATATCGGGTAAGGTTTCCGGGTACAAGAATCTAGCCATTCGCTTTTTGGATGATAATCAACTGGCTCAGCTTGCCGGACTGGCCGCGCGCACGATGGCATTGCAGGCAACGATACAGGAAGGAACGATCTGGTTGTCTGACGATAAGAATAGTCTGGAAATAGCATTTTCTGAGTGGAAAATTCCTCAGACTCAGGGATGATAACAGACCGGACACGTTCCAGGGCATTGAGTAAGAACGATAAAAACAGGGCAGAGACGGCAGGAAAATAATGATGAAAAAACTGGCTATCGGTGTGCTGTTGATTGCAGGGATTTCTGGGTTGATCGGGTGCCATACCCGTTCACAAGTTCAGGAAGAGCCCCTTAAACCAATGGCGCAAAGTTATCGTGGCGTTTTACCCTGTGCGGACTGCGGGGGGATTGATACGTCACTGTTTTTGGAAAAAGATGGCACGTTTGTTCTGCGCGAGCAGTACCAAACAACGCGAGAGGGTAACAACACGTTTGCCTCCTATGGGCAGTGGCGCCGTACTGCGGATAAGCTGGTGTTGACGGATAGCGCGGGTGAAAAACGTTACTTCCGCCCGGTCGACAGCTCACTTGAAATGCTGGATCAGCAAGGTTTGCCCATTAACTCATCCCTTCCTCGTCAACTGACGGCAACCGAGCAGCCTTTGCCAAACACGCCGATGGTAATGAAGGGAATGTACCGCTATATGGCGGACGTCGCGACCTTCTCTGATTGTGCGACAGGAAAAACCTTTGTGATGGATGATAGCGCGGAGTTGGAGAGACAATATTTTCGCGTGAGAGATAAAGCCGCTGAACCGGTATTACTTGTTCTGACTGCGCACTTTGCCGTGATTCCGTCAATGGAAGAAGGGCAGATGGTGAAGGCTGTGGTTCCTAACGGCAGCGATAAAGCACGTATGAGAGCACGAGCAAACTGTGATACACAAATAGACTAACGCTGCGTTAAAAAGAAAAGGCACTGATTTTCAGTGCCTTTTTTGTATCGATTACGCGTTAGAGCATTTTCTTTAGCTGATAAAGCCAATCGAGCGCCTGACGTGGCGTGAGCACATCAGGGTCGATGGCTTCCAGCGCTTCAATGGCCGGAGACGGCTCATCATTGCCCAGCAGCGCCAACTGCGCACCATCAATATGGCTGGATGACGCATTATTCGATAACGTTTCCAGTTCCTTCAGTTTCTGGCGTGCGCGCTTAATCACTTCTTTCGGTACGCCAGCCAGAGCGGCAACGGCAAGACCATAACTTTTGCTGGCGGCACCGTCTTGTACACTGTGCATGAAGGCAATGGTATCGCCGTGTTCGCGCGCATCTAAGTGAACATTCACCACACCTTCCATTTTTTCCGGCAGGGTGGTCAGCTCAAAGTAGTGTGTTGCAAACAGCGTCATGGCTTTGATGCGGTTCGCCAGATTTTCAGCACAGGCCCAAGCCAGTGACAGGCCGTCGTAGGTTGAGGTTCCACGACCGATTTCGTCCATCAATACCAGGCTGTTTTCCGTGGCGTTGTGCAGAATGTTCGCCGTTTCCGTCATTTCCACCATAAAGGTAGAGCGGCCAGATGCCAGATCGTCCGCAGCCCCCACGCGAGTGAAAATACGATCGACGGGGCCAATAACCGCCTGATCCGCAGGCACAAAGCAGCCGATGTGCGCCATCAGCACAATCAGTGCGGCCTGACGCATATAGGTACTTTTACCGCCCATGTTCGGGCCAGTGATAATCAGCATACGACGATGTGGCGACAGCGACAGCGGGTTCGAAATAAATGGTTCACGAAGCACCTGCTCGACGACAGGGTGACGGCCGCCCGTGATTTTGATACCGGGTTTATCACTCAGCGTTGGGCAGACATAATTCAGCGTATCGGCACGTTCGGCCAGATTCGTCAGGACATCCAACTCGGCCAGCGCGGCTGCGCTTTGTTGAAGCTCGGCCAGATGTGGCAGCAGCAGATCGAAAAGCTCATCATAGAGCGCTTTTTCCAGCGCTAGCGCCTTACCCTTCGAGGTCAGAACCTTATCTTCGTACTCTTTCAGTTCGGGGATGATGTATCGTTCGGCATTTTTCAGCGTCTGGCGGCGTACATAGTGGATCGGCACCAGATGGCTTTGGCCGCGGCTTACCTGAATGTAATAGCCGTGTACGCCATTAAAGCCGACTTTCAGCGTATCGAGTCCCAGTTTTTCTCGTTCACGAATTTCCAGACGATCCAGATAATCGCTGGCGCCATCGGCCAGCGCACGCCACTCGTCCAGTTCCGCATTGTAGCCCGGCGCGATGACGCCACCGTCACGAACCAGCACGGGCGGTGCTTCGACAACCGCGCGTTCCAGCAAGTCGCGTAGTTCATCAAATTGCCCAATCAGGCTGACCAGACGACGAACGGAGTCAATATCCAGCGGTGCAAGCTGCTCACGAATATCGGGAAACTGTTGGAAAGCGTGGCGCATGCGTGCCAGATCGCGCGGGCGTGCCGTGCGCAATGCGAGTCGCGCCAGAATACGCTCCAGATCGCCGACCTGTCGCAAATAGGGTTGCAGATCGGGTGTGATGTCCTGCAACGCGCTGATAGCCTGCTGGCGCTGTTGCAACGCATCAATATCGCGGCTGGGCATATGAATCCAGCGCTTCAGCATCCTGCTGCCCATGGCGGTTACGGTGCAATCCAGCACGGCAGCCAGCGTATTTTCCACGCCGCCGGACAGATTTTGCGTCAGTTCAAGGTTACGGCGGGTGGCCGCATCCATGATGATGCCGTCCTGCTGGCGCTCCATGGTAATTCCGCGGATATGCGGTAGCGAGGTGCGCTGGGTGTCTTTCGCGTATTGCAGCAGGCAACCGGCGGCCCGTAATGCGAGCTTGGCCTGCTCTACGCCGAAACCGGTCAGATCGCGGGTGCCAAATTGCAGGTTAAGCTGCTGGCGTGCGGTATCTGGCTCAAACTCCCACAGAGGACGACGGCGTAGTCCGTGGCGGTTCTCGATCAAATCCATGGACTCAAAGGATTCCGGGTAGAGTAACTCCGCCGGGTTGGTGCGCTGTAGTTCGGCCGCCATGGTTTCCCGATCGGTCGGCTCGCTCACACGAAAGCGCCCTGAGCTGATATCCAGAGTGGCATAGCCGAATCCACGACTATCCTGCCAGATCGCTGCCAGCAGGTTATCCTGCTTTTCCTGCAAGAGTGCCTCGTCGCTGATGGTTCCCGGCGTGACGATACGTACGACTTTACGTTCTACCGGGCCTTTGCTGGTGGCCGGATCGCCGATCTGTTCACAGATAGCGACGGATTCGCCCATCTGCACCAGTCTGGCAAGGTAGTTTTCAACAGCGTGATGAGGGACGCCCGCCATCGGTATCGGCTCCCCAGCGGAGGCGCCGCGCTTCGTCAGCGAAATGTCCAGCAGTTGGGAAGCCCGCTTGGCATCGTCATAGAACAGTTCGTAGAAATCACCCATGCGGTAAAACAGCAGGATTTCCGGATGCTCAGCCTTTAACCTAAAGTACTGCTGCATCATGGGCGTGTGGGCGGTGAAGTCCTTGTCGGTAGAATCTTTCATAGTGATTTTACTCAGTCTTAACGCTTTTGTTTGTTCAGGTGATGGCGCAGGGTTGGATGGTCAACCTTGCTGATGGTTAGCCACCTGAGCATTGAAATTGAATGCCAGAAGTATACTGGCTGGCAGATGAAAAACATCACCCGCGAATGCGCTATCTTACCATTGATAGCCGTTATTTGACGTCAACGCGACGTTACCAGACTGAGGCAGGGATGCGAATCTGATTTTTCCACTATTGTTCGAGTGCGCGAAGCGGTTCGCATGTTTGTTCGACATAGGCGTGATGCCTCGCGCTTGTTCCTTATTCTGCGTTTGCTTCAATATCCTGCACGTTTTGCCAGCTAGGCAGATTTTTCAGGCGCTGGGAGTAGCGCTGAATATTCGGGAAGCGCTCGCCGGGAACGAGTCTCTCCACGACGGTGTTAATAACAAAGCCCAGCATAATATCTGCGCCGCTCAGCTTATCGCCCACGATAAATTCCCGTGAAGATAGCGAATCGTCTAAGAATGAAAAGACTTTCTCGAATTCGTTGTCAGCGTAATCTTCGAGGAAATTCAGTGTGGTGCCCGTATTTTTTTCAAACTCGCCAAAGATCTTCAATAAAACCGGAAGCATGGCGGAGCTTTCTGCAAAGTGTATCCACTGAAGGTAGTCAATGTATTCGGCCGCGCTTGCATCCGGGGCCAGGTGTTTTGCATGGCGATTGATCAGGTATTCAACGATAGCGCCGGATTCAGCGATGATTTTTCCATCTTCTTCAATCAACGGTGATTTACCTAACGGATGTATCGCTCTCAATGAGGCTGGTGCCAGATGCGTTTTTTCATCCCGCTGATATCTGACAAGCTCATAAGGTATCCCCGCTTCCTCAAGCAACCAGAGGATACGAACAGACCGTGAATCATTAAGATGGTGTAATTTTAATCCCATACTACTCTTCCTTAAATTCGGGTGGTTTGAGTTAATCGCCATGATGTTGTTTCCACTACGTGCATTGATTCCATGCCATACACGCAGAGTAGCGGTTTCGGTGGTTCGCGGCTAACAAAGCTATTTTCGAGGGGGCATAAATATTTTTATGAGATGGCCAGCGCTGCTGGTGTGCTTACGAAGCGTCATCGCGAGAATTGCCGACGCAATATTGAGACAGAGATGTGAGAGGTACATTTAAGGTTTTATTGTTTTTAAGCTGACCCAATAAATATTCAACGGTGATTTGCACTCGTGGGGCAATCCATGCCCGGTGCGGATACTGAATGACCATCTCGTAGCTGCCTGCATCATGTTGGTCAAATAGCACAATTTTCAGCTTTCCCGCCGCTAAATATGGTATGGCATTGTGAACACCTACCTGAGCAATACCTGATCCTAACGCGGCTAATCGTGCTAATGATGCTGGCTCGGAGAGCGTAATTTTTGCGCCGGTGGGTTCAATAAAACTCATGCTATTATCTTTTGCTTTAAATCCCCAGGGAGATAGGCGGCCACTAAGGAATTTTCTCGCAATCAGCACGTGGTTTTTAAGTTCAGCGGGAGTGTTAGGGATGCCATATCTATTAAGATAATCGGGGGAGGCAACAAGAATGGTATTCATTTGGCAAATAGGTCTTGATATCAGTGAAGAATCAATAATTCGACCGCCTCGAATAACGATGTCATATCCATCATTGAC
The DNA here is from genome assembly GCF_041228105.1 of Pectobacterium aroidearum. NCBI lineage: Bacteria > Pseudomonadati > Pseudomonadota > Gammaproteobacteria > Enterobacterales > Pectobacteriaceae > Pectobacterium > Pectobacterium aroidearum. Next base: position 3,944,635 of record NZ_CP166097.1, on the reverse strand, counting down.
TAAGTCCGTCACCCTATCATCAAAATCTACTTCTACCGTCAAATTAGAATATTGATTCATTAATGCTGGAAGCTCAGGCACGATAAATTCAGCGCCAAACGCTGCGCTCGTTGAAATTTTTACATGACCGCGCTGTTCCAGCTTTTCGGTGACGATCATATCAACGGCGTTCTCTAACGCACCCAACGCAATGCGGGCTTGCTCAAGAAATACGGTTCCTTCTTTTGTTAATGCCAACCTTCTTGTTGTCCTGTTCATTAGGCGCACCCCAAGAACCTTCTCAAGATTGGCGATATTTTTGCTCACTGCCGCCGGGCTTATTTTTAGCTGACGGGACGCGGCAGCAAAGCTCCCGGCATCAGCAGCTTCGACAAACGATAAAATGGCCCGGATATGCTGAGAGAGTTCCATTTACATTTTACCTTATATTAACTATTTGATATTAATTGAATTTAATTCATCTGGACATAAATTATAACGCGTTATCAGTGCGATCACTAACAACCTTAAGTTAATGATCGTTCAACCCAATGTGGCCTTAACATCGATAAATGACCGTTTATGATACTGAGACAATTATGTTCAAGCGATCGACAGGATGTGAGTGAATCATGAGTGCAAAATTTAATGATAAAGTCGCTTTGGTTACCGGAGGCGGTTCTGGCATTGGGCGCACAATTGCTAAGCATTTGGCCGATCATGGCTGTCATGTCGTGATTCTGGGGCGCAACATCGACGCATTAAAAGAATCAGCAAAACAAAATTCGCGGATTGCTTATATAGCTGAAGATGTCGCGTATGTGGTTTCATTTCTGGCTTCAGAAGAAGCCAGTTTTGTGACGGGTTCTGACTATGCGGTTGATGGTGGGTTTGCCGCATAGTAGGCCAAATATCTATCACTGCTGTACAAGAAGCCCTCTCGCGAGAATAAGGGCTTACTCTATTAAATTTATGAATGTCATTTTGAAAAAGAATGCTATATGAAAAATGTACTGATTATTTCCGGGCATACCGATTTAGATAACTCTTTTGCTAATAAAATTATTCTGGATAATCTGGAACAGACTCTTCCGGATGCGAGACAGATTCACCTGGATAAGCTCTATCCCAGCTATGTTTTCGATATTCCTAAAGAGCAGGAACGATTGATGAATGCTGATATTATCGTCCTGCAATTTCCTTTCTTTTGGTACGGCGTTCCTTCATTAATGAAGAAATGGATTGAAGATGTATTTGTTCATGGTTTTTCACATGGCGCTACTGGCGATAAAGTGAAGGGAAAGAAACTACTCCTTTCCTTTACATCGGGCGCGCCAGAAAGCATGTATCAATATGGTGGAATACAAAACTATCCAATAGAGGATTTCCTTCCGCCGCTCAAGCAGTTTGCTAATCTCTGTAGAATGGAATGGGCGGGGCATATATATACGGGAAATCTCTCTTATATTGCTAAAAACGAAGAGCAGCGCGTTGATATGCGGGTACGTGCGCTAGCGCATGCAGAAAAACTCATCGAAAAAATAAACAGCCTTTGAGGTGGCGATATGTTCCTGATTAATATTTCTCTAAAAGACAGCCATACTGATGACAAGACAGCGGATCAGCGTTTCGAACAGCATCGTCACTGGTTCGCCAAATATTTCAAAGAAGGCAATTTTTTAATTCTTGGCCCTTATCAAGATAAAGAGCACGCGGGGGTCATTATTGCACAGGCGGAAAATCGGGAAGCTTTAGAGAAAATCCTCGCCGAGGATGTCTATTACCCGTTAGATTTAGCTAATTATGATGTCCATGAATTTAACGCTATCTTTGTTGCGAATAATATTAAGCAGTTTGAAGGAAGATAACGTCAGGTTTTCCCCGCCGCATGTCTCAAGTCGGGCGCAAACGCACGTGAAGACCGCAGCGGTGCTGGCCGCGCGGTCTTTTATTTTTACGGTGTAGACTGATTGGGGGCGTTACCGTACCACGCACATCGGCTGTCCTGATACGGGTTCGGCGTGGATCTCTGCATCAATGCTGAACACCTGCTGTAGTAATGCCGGCGTCATGACCTCGTGCGGCGATCCCTGCGCTATCACGCGCCCACCCGCCAGCATTACCAGATGATCGCAGTAGCGGCTGGCCTGATTCAGATCGTGCAGGACGGTTACGACCGTTTTGCCAGCCTGATTGAGTTCACGCAGTAGTTTCATTAACTCAACCTGATGATTGATATCGAGGTAGGTGGTCGGTTCATCGAGCAGGACGACAGGGGTATCCTGTGCCAGCAGCATTGCCAGAAATGCCCGCTGACGTTGTCCCCCGGACAAATCGGTTAATCGTTTGTCGGCGAGGTCGACGATGTGCGTTTTCTCCATCGCACGCTGTACGCGCTGGCGATCGTCCTGTGATAGTCGTCCCCATAGCGATAGCCAGGGGCTACGCCCATAGGCTACCAGGTCACGCACGGTGATCCCTTCTGGCGTCAAGTGCTGCTGCGGCAATAGCGCCAGATGGCGCGAGAGCTGGCGGGCAGAGAATGCAGAGAGTGGTTTGCCGTTGAGTTCAATCGCACCGGATTCTGGGGTAAGCAGTTTGGCGAAGCACTTCAACAGCGTTGATTTGCCGCAGCCGTTGGGGCCGAGCAGGGCGGTAATTTTTCCGGCGGGTAACGACAGTGACAGTTCGTCAAGAATGCGTTTGTCGCCATAGCCCGCCGTCAGGTTTTGTGTTGTCAGTTCCATTTAGCGCATTCTCACAAGAAGCCAAAAAAACCAGGGGGCGCCGATAATGGCAGTGAGTACCCCAGCGGGTAATTCCATCGGCGGGTTTATCGTGCGTGCCAGCAGATCGGCAAGCAGCAGGACCAGTGCACCAGCAATAGCAGAAGCTGGGAGGAGCCAGCGGTGCCGTCCTCCCACTAAGTAGCGAATGAGATGTGGCACCACGAGGCTGATAAAGCCGATGGGGCCGCAAACGGCCACGCTGGTTGCGGCGAGCGCGACGGCGAGCGCCAGTCCCCAGAACTGGATGCGCCTGATGTTGACGCCCAGCGTACTGGCGCGATCGTCGCCCAGTGCCAGAAGATCCAGATCGCGGCAAAATCGCAGGCTGAGCGGAATCAGCACGCAGAGGACAGGCAACGCGACCATGACGAATGACCAGTCGCGCCCCCACAGGCTGCCCGTCAGCCACAACAGCGCGTTGTTGATATCCTGCGGTCGCGAGAGAATCAGGTAATCGGTGACACTTGCCCAAGTGGCGGACAGCGCGACGCCGATAAGCGCCAGCCGCATCGGGGATGACGCTCCCGCGATCAGTCTCAGCAGCAGTAGCCCAGCGATGCCACCGATGAACGCGAGAAGCGGTAGCCAAATCACCGGCAGTGCAGGTACCAGCATCAGTACGCTGACGGTCGTCAGACTCGCCGCGTGGTTCACTCCGAGAATATCCGGTGATGCCAGCGGGTTACGCACAATGCCTTGCACCAGCACACCGGAAATGGCTAGCGCCGCGCCGACAAACAGCGCCAGCAGCACACGTGGCAGGCGATACTGCGTCAGCACATAATGATGTTCGTTGGCGCTGTGCCAGCCGCTCATCAGCGCCGACCACGGCAGCGGAATGGCTCCCAGGCGCAGCGACAGAATGCTGATCGTCAGTAGCAGCAGTGTGATTGAAATAAACACAATAATGGGGCGCATTATCCTCGCCTCCTTGCCAACCAGACGAAACAGGGGGCGCCGATGAGCGCCAGTACTGCGCCGGCTGGCAGCTCGCCCGGCCAGGCGAGTGCGCGGGCGAGCAGATCGGCCAGTAACATAAACGCTGCGCCCATCAACATGCTCATAGGGAGCAGTTTTCTCTGATCGTAACCGATCCAGAAACGCGCCAGATGCGGTATCAACAGGCCGATAAACGCGACCGGACCGGCCACACTCACGCAGGCGCCCACTAAAAGCAGTACTGCCAGATTGAGGATGAGGCGCAGCCGACCTAAGTTGACGCCCAGCGTATGGGCGCTGACATCACCGATATTCAGCAGATTAAGCTGGTTAGCCATCAACAGAACAACGGGCGTGACGGTAATGACAAACGGGAAGAGTTGCCAGAATTCCACCCAGCGCGCGTGCGATACGCCCCCCGCCAGCCAGTAAAAAATGCCATAGGCGTGATCTTCCGCCAGCAGGAGCGTGATCCGCGTTAAGGCCATACACAGGGCGGAAAGCGCAACACCCGCCAGAATCAGCCGATTACGGTCGAGCGTTTGTCGCCAGCCGCCGCCAGCAGCCATGACGACCAGCCAGCACAGGCCGCCACCGCCAGCGGCAACAAAGGCGATAGGATAACCGGAAAGTGAAGAACTGAAGGCGCTGGTCAGTGCCATCGCCAACGCTGCGCCGCTATTAATGCCGAGCAGAGAAGGTGAGGCCAGAGGATTATGAGTCAGGGTTTGGAGCAGAGCGCCGGACAGTGCCAGGCTGGCGCCGATCAGAATGGCAACCAGACTGCGTGGCAGACGCAAGTTGAGCACTAGCGCCTCTGGAAGCGAAGAAGGCGAGCCAGTTATCAGCGCCTTGACGGCGCTCAATGCGGGAATGGGGATCGCGGAATAACAGAACAGGCTGAGCCAGAACACGCCCAGCAGTGCCGCTATCGGCAATCCCCAACGCCAGAACGGATGAAAATCTTGCCTCATTGCTCGCTGCTGACGCTAACGGGCTGATGCTTAAAAATCTTCACCGTGTCGCTGCCGATGCGTTCCGCAGCAAAAATACCGCGCATCCGCGCCCAGGCGTTACTGTCTACGGCGGCAATCTGTTGTTTTTTCTGGGCTTCCAGCATGTTCCAGAGCGCATCCTGCTGCCAGCGTTTAACGATACTTTCTTCGCGGTAGTGCGTCACTATCAGCCACTGCGGGTTAATCGCCAACAGCTGTTCCAGATTGATGGAGGCCATTGGTGCATTATTAATCGGTTTAGGCACGCTCAGGCCGAGTGCGGCCAGCACGCTGCCAGTGTAAGCCTCGCTGGAGTACAAGTTAAACTGCTGCTCGCGCGAAGTACCGAAGGCGACACTTGTCCCTTTGGGAAGCTGGTTGGCGTAGGCTTTCATGGTTTCGCGGTGTTGGGTGAGGCGAGCCTGCATCGCGCTGTCTTTCCCCAGCACTTTGCCGATGATCTCCGCAGAGTGCAGGTTCTCTTCATAGGTTTCGTTACGCGATTTCAGCAGTAGCACGGGCGCAATCGCCTTCAGCGCCGTGTAAATACCGCTATGACGGCTACTGTCAGCGATAATTAAATCAGGCTTCAGCGCGCTGATGGCTTCCAGACTCGGCTGTGCGCGTGTTCCTACGGAATGCCAGGGTTTTAGGTGCTCACGGACTTCGGCCAAAATCCGGTCTGGATCGTTGTCATCGGCGATGCCGACCGGGCTGACGTCTATTGCTGCCAATGCATCGGCAAAAGACAGTTCCAGCACCACAATGCGCTGAGGCGGTGTATCTAGCGTAAAGGAACCTTGCTCATCCTGCACCGTGACGGCATTGGCACGGCCCAGTCCGAACAGACAAAGTGTTGCAATCAGGGCAACGCGAATCAGAGCAAACATAGCGTAACTCCATTAATAGTGAAGCTGGTTTTTTCCCAGCAAAGAGATCGGGGCAGTATTTCGGTGCCCTTTGAATGTAGGAAGCACGGAGTGGTCCGTATTACGGTTTTTATTGGTGAGATGTTGTTCGCGCCAGTGTTGTTCTGTAGTAATGCGAGCGCTAAACCAACAGAGAGAGGAGGTGTAGTCAGACATAAAAAACAGCTATCAATGGCTAAAAGTAGTAATGGGGCGTTATGTTAATATGATAATGGTTTTCATTACAATTAAATCGCAAGGCGATATCGACAGGAAAAAAACAATAGAAAGCAACTAACTGTTTTTTAAAGAAAAGGGAAGGAAAGTAACGATATCGCCTTTGCCCGGGGTGAGTGGTGGGGTGACAGTTACTGAGGTCTTAAAATCAGAATTATTTAGGATATGGCTAGATAGTGGGTAAGGGTTGTGTGCTATGTTGGATTTCTCATGATGATGACGCGTCTCCTCTATGAAAAAAAGCCTGTTAGCCTATTTTCAAACGCTCTATTTTAAGCGCGGTTTTTTCCTGATTTTTTCTGCTTTTTTTTGTCTTTTTGCCGCTATCTGCGCGCTGGTTCTTTTGGTGTATGCGGCTGTGACGTTAAGACAGTTTGAGCATGATGTGGAGAGTTTTTCTGATGTTGCCGTCGGGCATGCTGAAGAAATAATGGCGCAGGCGACCAGAGTGCTGGATGTGTTTGATAAAAACACGTTTCGTTCGTGCTCAAGTGAACATATGGAGCTACTCAGACGTGCCTCTTACTCCAATGATTATGTACAGGATGTGATTTATATTGAGGACAATCAACCCCGTTGTTCTTTGATGATAAGTGATATAAACCGTTCCCCACTACTTTCGCCGGATCTTATTTATAAGAATAAGTACCAGGTTTGGTATAACGCGGATAACACACTTAACAGATATCGCCGGATGATTTATGTCGGGTTGTCGAATTACCTCATCGTCCTCAATCCGAATTCTTTTATGAACATTCCCTCTTATAGCCACAATATAAAATATGCTTTTGTTGAAAAAGATAACGGAATGGTCATCATATCGAATGAGCACCCTTCGAACATCGCTTTAATTCTTTTTGGCCAGTCTCCCGCAACAGAACGATTTTACCACAGCAATAAATATTTTCGTTTGAAGCCGATGCCAAATGGTAACATTGTATTAGTGGTTAACGCTGATGAGCCTAAAGCTTATCGTTTTGCTTTTATGTTATTCCTCTATTTTCTTCCCATTTTTACAGGGCTCTCTCTACTTCTGGCGGGACTTATCTCCAGAACATCGCAGGCAATTCAAAATCCTTACCATCTATTAAATAAGGCACTGGTACAAAAAGAATTTGAATTGCACTATCAGCCGATCATTAAACTGAATACCGCTCAGATCGTGGGATGTGAAGCGTTGATACGCTGGCGTCATTCGGACGGGCAATTAATTTCACCAGATTCTTTTATTCCGATGGCTCGCCAGGTCGGGTTAATGAAAGAGTTAACGCTTTTCGTCATTAATGAGGCGCTACAAACGGCCAGCGTACTGAAGAAAAGCTACCCTGAGATGTTTGTCTCCATCAATCTTGAAGCGGCAGAATTTGAAGATATGTCCGTTTTCAATTATCTCATGGAGCAGATTGCGGTACATAATCTCGCTGGCGCCAATGTGAATGTCGAATTAACCGAATCCTCCATGATAGAACCACAAAAAGCGGCACCGATGGTGGGGCTGTATCAACAAAAAGGCGTTGATGTCGCCATTGATGATTTTGGGACCGGGTATTCCGGGCTGTCGTATCTTGAGCGGGTGAAAGCCAATAAGCTTAAAATCGATAAATCCTTTGTCGGAAACATTAATAACCATTCACCCACCGATATCGTGCTGTCTCATATTGTCAGCATGGCGCACTGTCTGAATCTGCACATTGTTGCCGAAGGGGTTGAGACCCCGATTCAGGAAGCCTATCTGAAAAGCCTTGGCGTCGCTTATGCGCAGGGCTGGCTGTACTCCAAAGCGCTCACGCAAGACACCTTGCTGGCGTTCTTGGCGGCAAGAGGTGAAACGTTATCGGATAGGCAATGAAATCACGATAAAGGCTGCTTCACTATCAAAAATACGCATAAAAGGGTAAAATATAGAAAATATGGCAGTTACCTAATGATATTTATTACTTTTTTATCGTGAATTTTTCAGGAGTTTATCATGCAACAGTTACCTCATTGTCCAAAATGCAGTTCTGAATATACCTGGCAAGAAGGCGAAATGCTTAACTGCCCGGAATGTGGAAATGAGTGGTCCGCAGCAGGCGATGCGGCGGCGCAGGATGACGTTTTAGTGGTAAAAGATGCCAACGGTAATTTGCTGGCAGATGGCGATACGGTCACGGTTATTAAAGACCTGAAAGTAAAAGGCAGTTCGACCCCGCTGAAAATCGGCACCCGCGTGAAGGGCATTCGTCTGGTGGAAGGCGATCACAATATTGATTGTAAAATCGACGGTTTCGGTCCGATGAAGCTGAAATCCGAGTTTGTGAAGAAAAACTGATTTGGGTGTGATGGCGCGTGCTGGCCTTCCATTCGGTCGGCGCGCGGCACTTTTTCACCTCTGGCTGGTTTTTTCACATCAGACAATCCTTTACCATAGCTGATATTGATTTCTTACCTGGCTATACGGATATCTGATGCGTCATTTGGTTCGTTTTCTCCCTCTGCTCGTCTTGCTCTCGGCTTGTAGCAGTCAGCCTGCTCCCCCTCCCGCAGAAGCGCCTTCAGGTAATCCTTTTAAAGGCGGCTTCCTGCTTGAACCTGCACACAACGTCCATCCGTTAGGCGGCGATTTTGCGACCAACCCGGCTACCGCGCGGTTTGTCGATAAAATGGTGCTGGAACACGGCTTTAATCGCCAGCAACTGCATGATGTGCTGGTCCAGGCAAAGAGTCTGGACTGGGTAATCCGCCTGATGGATAAACAAGCCCCGACTTCGCGTCCGCCTTCAGGGCCGAACGGTGCCTGGAACCGCTACCGTAATCAGTTTATTACGCCAGATAACGTGCAGAACGGCGTGGTGTTCTGGAATCAATATCAGGATGCGTTACAGCGCGCCCAAAACATTTACGGTGTTCCGCCTGAGATCATCGTCGGCATTATTGGCGTTGAAACCCGCTGGGGCAGAGTGATGGGGAAAACGCGCATCATCGATGCATTGGCAACGCTGGCGTTTGATTACCCGCGACGTGCCGATTACTTTGCGGGCGAGCTGGAAACGTTCCTGCTGATGGCGCGTAAAGAAGGCAACGATCCGCTCAGCCTGCGCGGCTCTTACGCGGGTGCGATGGGCTACGGACAGTTTATGCCGTCATCCTTCAAGAATTACGCCGTGGATTTCGACGGCAACGGGCATACCAACCTGTGGGATCCGGTGGATGCGATTGGCAGCGTAGCGAATTACTTCAAAGCGCACGGATGGGTGAAGGGCGCCCCTGTGGCGGTGCAGGCAAACGGTCAGGCGCCACTGCTGGCGAATGGTTTTAATACCCGTTACTCGCTCACTGAACTACAGGCCGCGGGATTAACGCCACAGCATTCGCTGGCGGGATACAGTGAAGCCAGCCTGCTGCGGCTGGATATCGGTACGGGGTACCAATACTGGTACGGCTTGCCGAACTTTTACACCATCACGCGTTACAACCACAGCACACACTATGCGATGGCCGTATGGCAACTGGGTGAGGCCGTAGGCCGCGCGCGCCAAGGACAGAGTTACTAAGATATCTGCTGTTTGGTGTTGGTAGCCCCATTCGCCGGGTCTGTCTCTTACATAATGCAGGGACGTAAGTGGGGTTGGCCGTTATCCGGCATAAGAAATTATGCAGCGGTGAGCGTGACCGCCGAGTGAGCGGCATGGATGCCGCGAAAGCCAGTGCCGCGTCGGGAACGCGTCACTGGTGGCTCGATTAGCGGTCATGAACACCGATGGCATCGCGCAGCGACATAATTTAGCCGGAAGCCAGGGTTCGCAGGGCGGCGGCGACTGAGCGCCCTGCGTCGGGCGCGTGCTACGAGGTAGCATGAGAATAGCGCTATTGTGGCGCACGAAACGGTCTCTGAGCCTGCATATGCATTATGCATAAATATGTGACTCCAAGACTCTCAATCCTTCCTTTACCTCCAATTTTCCCTGAATCACCCTCAATACAATCCGCATCGACACCAACAGCCGTCTCATTGGAATATTCATACGTAGGGATCTTCCTATGACGTTGCAAACTGAGGCGATGAATGACGACGATGATGGTGGTGTTCCTGCTGGCTGGTGTGGTGAAAGGCGTAATTGGTCTGGGGTTACCGACAATCGCCATGGGGTTGTTAACGCTGGTGATGCCAGCGGCCAGCGCGGCGGGGTTGTTGATTGTTCCGTCACTGGTGACCAACATCTGGCAGCTTGCCTGCGGCCCCGCCTTTCTTAGCCTGATTAAGCGGTTCTGGACGCTGTTTGCCGGGATTATTATCGGGACGCTCTGGAGTGGCCTGCCGACGCTGACTTCGTCATCGTCATGGACGAGCGCGGCGCTCGGCGGCATTTTGGTGGTTTACGGCCTGTGGGGGATTCTGGCAACCACCTTGCCGCAGCCTGGCCGTCATGAAATCTGGCTGTCGCCGTTGGTGGGTTACATCACAGGTGCTATCACGGCGGCAACGGGGGTCTTCGTGATTCCTGCCGTGCCTTACCTGCAATGCCTGCGACTCAATAAAAACGATCTGGTACAGGCGCTGGGGCTGGCGTTTACCGTTTCCACGCTAGGGCTGGCGTTACAATTGATGCAGGGAATCGGGCTACAGGGCATCGACCTCTGGCAGTCGATGCTAGCGCTGATCCCCGCGTTACTGGGCATGATGATGGGACAACGCCTGCGCCACGCGATTAGTGAGCAGGTTTTCCGGCGCTGTTTCTTCATCGGGCTGATAGCGCTGGGTGTATACATGGCCATGCGCGGGCTGCTTTAAGCGGCGTTCTCGGCTGTAATAAACGCCACGAAATCCTGAACATAACCGGGCAGCGCGGAAAACTGACGGGCGCAGACAACCAGATTACGCGTTGCCCAGTCGTCTGCGAGCGGGATCGTGCGGATAGCCAGCCGCTCCATCATGCGCTGCGCCGCATGTCGCGGAAGAATGCCAATGCCGATACCGCTGTGAATCACCTGAGTAACAGCGTCGAAACTGGCAAGGCGCACGCGGTAATTCAGACGTTTCCCCAGCCTTTTGGCGTGCTCGTCGATGTGCTCCTGTAAAGCTGCCCCTTCGCTAAGCCCGATAAATTCGGCGTCGGCAATATCGGAAAAGGTAAGCTGCGATGCGTCAGACCAGAGGCTGGCGCGAGGAACCACCGCGACCAGTTCGTCCTGACGGAACGGGCGCGTTTCCAGCCCGTCGAGCGGTACGGAATCGGCCACAATGCCGAGATCGGCGGTTTGATTGCGAATTGCATTAACAATGTCACGGCTGAGTTTTTCATTCACCGTTACGGATATCTGCGGACAGACCACCAGATAGCGACCCAGCAGGGCGGGTAAATATTCATTCAGCGCCGCAGAGTTGCACAGCAGCGGAATATGGCCGCGCAGCCCTTTACTGTATTGGTGTAATTCACTGCGCATATGTTCTACCTGACGCAGGATGATGTGGGCATGGTGCGCGAGTGAAAATCCCGCGTCAGTGAGTGAAACGCCAGCCTTTGACCGCAGCAGCAGCGGTACGCCAAGTTCCTCTTCCATACCGCGGATACGTTCGCTGGCGGCTTGAACGGTCAGGCTGGACGCTCCTGCGCCACCGGTAATGCTGCCTGCTTTCTGAATATTGAGAAACAGCCGGAGATCGGTTAAATCGAATCGCATAGCGGGAATCTGTCTCGGAGAAGCCGATACCCACTATTATGGTCGCGAGTCAGGGCGACGGCAATCGCCCGGCACGCGACTTACTGAAATTCCACTCTATTTCTGCCTTTTTCCTTGGCCTGATAGAGTGCGGCATCCGCTGCGCTATAGAGCGCATCGAAACGGGTTTTTTGTGGTGCCCAACTAACGCCAAAGCTGGCGGTAACGCGCTGTTGCGGCAGTACGCTGAGCGGCATTCTGTTGAGATCCTGATGAAGGCGGCTGGCGAGCGAGACGGCCTGCATGAGCGTATGTCCTTCGAGCAGAATGGTGAACTCTTCACCACCAACGCGGCCAATGCTGCTTGTGGTATTCAGCACGTTCTGTACGCGTGATACCAGATCGCAAATGACGGCGTCGCCAGTAGGGTGACCGTAGGTATCGTTCACCAGTTTGAAGTGATCGATATCCAGCACGATGAGCGCCGCCTGATTGCGTTCGAGCGCGTGGTTGATGCGTTCAATAATCGCGCCACGATTATACACGCTGGTCAGCGGATCGTGGCTGGCCTTGTACTCCAGTTCGACCGCCAGTTGATTGAGCTGGGCGTTCAAGCGGTTCAGCTCCTTCTCTGCGCGATCGCTGCGTGAAATCAGGCGGTGCGATTCTCGTACCAGCCGCTGGTAGTGGTCGGTTAACGCCAGCAGCGTGTCGCGATAAACTTCAGCAGGTCTTTCCTGCTGGTTAGCGATGTTGCGCGCGGCGAGCAGAATGTCGTATTCCGGTGTAAACAATTCAATTGTGCTCATGGTTATCACTCAAAATCGTGCTGTGAAAGGTCAGGGCAGGGAAGTCGATGTGCAGTTCTTCACCAAATTCTTCCGCAATGTCGTCGTCTTTGTCGTAATACCAATACAGTGCAATCGATAGCGACTGTTCCGCCGCCTGATTAAGCAGGTTGAATAAACTGAACAGCATCTTGGTGCTGGAGCTGTTGAAATAAATCAGGGAGACGTGAATCTCGATGCTCGGCAGTGCCTCATCCGGTGGCATCGTTTCCGCGCAGGTCGTCAACGCGAGCAGATACGCCTCAATCTCTGTAAGCAGCGGACGGTAAAACGCCGCGGCATTCTCAGGATAAGATTCGCCGGAAAGATAAAGACGGTGTGTGTCAAAGTGAAAATCAACGGCCGGGGTACAGGATGTCCCCGAAATATGGAGGTTGCTTAAGGTTGTTATATTTTTCATGTCAAATGATTGCCTTCAGATAAAACGTAGATAGCCCCGTTGATGCGTCGGCCCGAAACGTAAACTGGAGTGGCTCACTGGCATCACGCGCGACGGTTAACAACCCCATATCCGCGCCTTTGCTTGATGACGGGGTTTCATCACGCAGAGAGGCCTTGTACGCGAGTCGGATTTCATCAAGCGTCATGCCACGCAGCGGCTCAAGGCGTCCCCGCAGCGTCTCGACATCGTCGGGGTGTATCGGGTTAGCGCACAGCAGGAAGTATTTGCCATTTTCGTAACCCAGACAGACGGAGCCATGACGGACCTCGACGGGTTGATCGAGCGCCGTTAGCGGGGCGGCGGAATAGCGGGTAATGTTCTGCACCATTTCGACGAAGGTAGAGAACAGTCGACGGCGGATACCGGCAGGAAGCTGCTTTTTCTCCAGCTGTAGCCGCATGGTTTCAGCCAGTGAACTGATGATGTTTTGTGAAAAATAGCCCACGTAATACAGCGTGATGTCATGCTGGTGCGAGGGCGAAAAAAATTCAGTGTATTTGATGTTTGGCATCATTCTGCCTGCCTGATTAAACAAAAGTCGAACAATGTCGGAAGCCCCAAAAAGTTAAATCGTCTCGTCGGGTCTGATCGCCCTGGTAGATCTTGTGTGCCGACAGAAGCTGGTTAGCCAGTTCACGCATCGGCTGGTGTTGATAGTGCTGGAGATGCTCCTGTAGCCGGCGTTTTCCAAACATAATCCTGCGTTCTCCGCCGATTTGGTCCGTCAATCCGTCCGTGGTGGTAAAAAACATATCGTTATCATGGAGCGGCAATTCATAGCTCGACCACTGGTAGTCATAAGGCGTTTCGGTATAACCGATTCCCATTCGATCGCACTGGAGTGGCGTCAGCTGTCCGTTCTGGCGTTGCAGCATGAAGGCTGGCATCCTCGCGCCGGCAAACGTCAGCGTATTGCGCGTCATATCGCAGAACACCAGCATGGCGTCGCAGCCGTCGTTAGAGCTAGAGAGCTGGCGCGTTTCGTCACGCTGCCCCAGCGTATCTTTAATATGGCGGTTGATTGCCTGTAATAGCTGCGCTGGCAGCATCGGACCGTGTTGTGTCAGCGCCTGCTCTAATGCGGAAGAGAAAATCAGCGTCATAAATGCGCCGGGCACGCCGTGTCCGGTACAGTCTGCGACGGCAGCAAACCAGCCGTTCTGGTAGGTTTTAAAGGCATAGCAGTCGCCGCCGACACAGTCTCGCGGTTCCCAGGCTAAACACCAGTCGGCAAGCGTGCGGGACATCGCCTGCGTTGATGTCGTCAGCATCGCGGCCTGAATCACACTGGCATATTCGATGCTCTGCATAATCTGCTGATGCTGGCGCAGGTGCATATCGGAGACGGCCTTGATCAAATCGATGCCCAGTCCGATACCGATATAACGCCCATTCTCGGTGATCATAAAGCCATCCGTCAGCGATTTATCACCGGTGATCACCGTTTGATCGGCAACGTCGTTTAACGACGCCAGCGCATCAACAATCAGCGGATTTTTATCCATAAACGCGATGCAGCTCTTTTTATCGTACAGTTCGCGATAAAAAGGCCGCGACATCTGTGAGAGAAAAATGTGGCGGTTGATTAAGCCAAAAGGGCGTCCATCCTCAACGACAGGCAGGCTGACCCACTCTTTATTTTTACTGAATAACTGCAATACGGTGGCGTTGTCGGTGTTAGGAGAAACGTCCGGCAAGGGAATGCAAAGATCTCGCGCCACCGGTGTACCCCGGAGGAGCGGTCGGGCGCAAGGAACGGGCATGGCGATCATGGCTAATCTTTGGGCGGATTTGTCTTTAAGTCAAAATACCCGACCTTGATGACCAAATGATGACAACTCCCGTCATACTTCGAGCCGCAGATGCGTTGGCAATACTCGGCTCATCTTTGAGCCTCGACCTAAAGGGCCACCGCAAGCGGCGTTTAAATCGGCTAAGCCGATTTGTCCTTACTCACCCCAGTCACTTACTGGTGTAAGCTCCTGGGGATTAATGAACCTCATAAATGAGGTTCCCCCTTCGGGCTAGCGCTAGCGCTGTTCAAATCGGTTTAAAACCGATTTGTCGCGCGGTTGCCGCGTTACGAGGCGCATAAATGAGCCTCGCCCTAAAGGGTCAACACTTCGTGTTGTTCAAAACGATAACGTTTTGTCCTGCAACTCGAATTATTTAGGGAGACACCTGTGCTATTGCGCGTCCAATACGTTGGCCATGATCTGATTTTGCCAGTCGAAATAGGGGTTAAAGGTCAGGCGCACGTGGGTTTTGCCGTTTTCCACGTATCCCCAGTCGGAATACCACAGTGTACTGCGATCCGCACAGGCCGCCAGGTCGCTATTGGTTTGTCCATTAGCGCAAATGACAATCGCACCGGTTTTGCCGTATTCCTTATTGTCTGGCGAAAACAGGAGCGACATGTGCGAGAACTGGCTGATGCGCCAGTCTGGCAGCGAACCCGTACGCACCAAAACGCGCGAGGAGTGGACACCGGCAGGGCGATCACCATACCAGATCAGTCGGCTGCGCGGGTGGGTAAACTGGGTATCGAACATATTGACAATATAGGCCGTATCGACGACGGAATCATGCTCTGCCAGCACGATTAATACCGGTTTGTCATAAGGCTTTTTGGCGAGCTGTGAACGAACACCGCTACTGGAATAATAATATTGGGCGAAGCCGTTGGTCGGCACGCGCATATAGCGGGTTGCTAACTGCTGTGGGTAGCCGGGGCGAGGCGGCATCAGCCAGTCGGTAAACACCGACAGCAGCGGCGTCATGAAGTCATATTTTTCATTGGATTTAATCGCGGGCGAAAACAGCACCAGCCCTTTGATTTCAGGGTGTTGCAACGCGTATTCCAGCACCAGATTGCCACCGGTGGAAAAGCCGCCCAGATAGACCTCATCGACTTCTTTACTGAGAATAGCGGCCTGCTCGGCGACGACTTCGCGCCAGTCATCGACGGTGACGTGCAGCAGATCGGATGGCTGGGTGCCATGCCCCGGTAGCAGCACGGTTCTGACCAGAAATCCCTGTTTGACCAATTGCGGCGTGACGTCAATGAATGAGCCGGGTGAATCTCCCAGCCCGTGCACCAGCAAAATCGCTTTATGCGGCTGACCCGCAGGGCGCGTTTCGCTGGGGGTGTTCCAGCGTAATTCCAGCTGTTTATCCGTGGTTTGGAAGGCGCGGTGTTGTTCTACCCAACGCGTCGTGTCTTGCTGATAACGCTCGAATGACGCTTGTCCTAATGGTGTGATATCACGCGGATTGCTATTGCACCCCACAATAAAAAGCACACCGATCAGAGCGAACAGGCTCGCCATCACCTGCTTCCAGGTGGTCCACGAAACGAACCGGAATACGTTTATTGTCATTTATGCTCCTTGCCGATTGGGCAACATCAACCTGATCGCGAACGGGGTAATGGCGTTTCGACAACACTATATCTGAAATTATTTCGCGTGCAGATTGCTCAACGTGCGGCGTAGTGGGGCTTCATGTTATACTTCAGACAAATTGGGCATTTTTCTGTCTTTTGGTCAGGCCAATATTGCGATGGCCGATGTTGAATAAAGGGATGGCGGTATGCGTTTATATCAGCAGATTGGCGACAATCTTCGCGCGGAAATTCTGAAGGGCAACTATCAGATTGGCGATCGCTTGCCTCCCGAGCGTGATATTGCTGAAACCTATAACGTCAGCCGTAGCGTGGTGCGTGAAGCGCTGATCATGCTGGAGCTGGAAAAGCTGATCGAGGTGCGTAAAGGTTCTGGCGTTTATGTCATGCAACTGCCGACCACGCAGGGAAAGGAGGGTGTAGTGGACAGCGGCTATGGCCCCTTTGAGTTGATGCAGGCGCGTCAACTGCTGGAGGGCGAAGTTGCTGCGTTTGCCGCCATGCAGGCGACCAAAAGCGACATCGTGAAAATGCGGCAGGCCATTGAACAAGAAAGGGCGTCGCTTGAGAACGGCAGCGTGGATGAAAGCGCCGATGAACAATTCCATTGCCTGCTGGCGCAGTCTACCCAAAACAGCGTCTTAGCCAACATGGTGTATGAGGTGTGGCAGGCGCGTAAACGCAGCCCGATGTGGCAGGGCATCCACTCCCATACCGAAGATTTCAGCTATCAGCGCCAGTGGCTGGACGATCATGAGCAGATCCTGCGCGCCGTGTCTCGTCGTGATGTAAATATGGCGCGTCAGGCGATGTGGCAGCATCTGGAGAACGTAAAAATCAAACTGCTGGAAATCTCGAACGTGGACGATCCGGCGTTCGATGGTTACCTGTTCGAGTCCGTTCCCTCCCGTCTGGAATCCTGATTCCCCCGATATTTCCTTTCTGCGTACACTTGCTCTCCTGCATCACATCGGTGCACGGAGAGAGAGATATCAGACCAAAAAATCAATTTCCTTATTTTATCTTCACATTTATAGCTTTTTTTACAGGTATTAGGCCAAAAAACGGTTTTTTTGTGTAATTGGTCAATCAATTTGTGTGTTTCGTTTGACACTTTGTTCTGGTGAGGTAGGCTTTTCCTCATTATTGATGAAACAACTATCTTGGCGAAAAAGGTAACTCGGTATGGAACAAACCTGGCGTTGGTACGGCCCGAACGATCCTGTCTCACTGGATGATGTTCGGCAGGCGGGAGCGACCGGCGTGGTGACGGCGCTGCACCACATCCCCAATGGCGAAATCTGGTCGATTGAGGAGATTGAAAAGCGCAAAGCCGAATTGAAGGCGAAGGGGCTAGTGTGGTCGGTGGTGGAAAGCGTACCGGTTCATGAAGAGATCAAAACCCAGACGGGGAATTATCAGCAGCATATTGCCAATTACCAGCAATCGCTGCGCAACCTGGCGCAGTGCGGGATTGATACCGTGTGCTATAACTTCATGCCTGTATTGGACTGGACGCGAACCGATCTGGAGTATGTTCTGCCGGATGGTTCAAAAGCGCTGCGTTTCGATCATATTGCCTTTGCGGCTTTTGAGCTGCACATCCTAAAACGCCACGGTGCCGAAAAAGATTACACGGCAGATGAACAGGCACAGGCTGCCGATTACTTCCGAACGATGAGTGAAGAAGAGATTGCGCGTCTGACGGGGAATATTATCGCGGGTCTGCCGGGGTCTGAAGAGGGCTATACGCTGGAGCAATTCCGTAGCCGTCTGGCAGAGTATGATGGCATCGACCATGCCAAACTGCGTGAGCATCTTGGGCATTTCCTGCGTGAGATTGTGCCTGTTGCGGAAGCGGCAGGTATTCGCCTTGCAATTCACCCTGACGATCCGCCGCGTCCAATCCTTGGGCTACCGCGGGTGATGTCCACCATTGACGACATGCGCTGGCTGAAACAGACGGTCGATAGCCTGCATAACGGCTTTACCTTCTGTACAGGTTCTTACGGCGTACGGGCCGATAACGATTTGGTTACGATGCTGGAAACGTTTGCCGATCGCGTGCATTTCACTCATCTGCGTGCGACCTGTCGCGAAGACAATCCCAATTCCTTCCACGAAGGAGCGCATTTGCAAGGGGATGTGGATATGGTGGCGATCATTAATGCCATTCTGGCGGAGGAGCTACGTCGTCAGAAGGCGGGCGATCGCCGTCCGATCCCGATGCGTCCGGATCACGGGCACCAAATGCTGGACGATCTGAAGAAGAAAACCAATCCCGGCTACTCGGCCATTGGTCGTCTGAAAGGGCTGGCGGAGTTGCGTGGTGTTGAACTGGCGCTGAAGCGCACGCTGTTTACCGAATTGCAGCAAGGGCAATGAAATAGAACAGACCGTGCTTGAATAAGCACGGTCTGTTGAGGACTGATGCGTCAGAACCCCAGAGGATATAGCAACTTAGACGTGAACTTTGCTGGCAGAATTACAGAGCTTTAACGTTTGAACGGCTGACTTTGCAGTTCTTGGTATCCCAGAATTCACCGTGTTTAGGAGAGTTACCTTTGCCTTTTTCTACACCGGTAAACTCTTCACATACAGGCGGTTTGCCTTCTTTGTAGTTTTTAATACGCAGATCGCGGATTTCAGCGACATCACCAAAGTTACGGTTTACGCCCGCGATGCTATCAATGGTGCCGTTAACGGTTGCGCTAATAATGGTGAGGTTGCGTGGACCGCCGTTGTTGGTGCAGTCACCGCAAGAACGCCACAGTTTGCCGTGTTGACCCGTCAGAGTGAAGTTGCCCTGTACGATAGTGTGGCTGTTTTTGGCATTCTGTTGCAGTACTTTGTCCGGCTTGCCGCCAGGGCCATTGGTGGTGTTATGTGCGACACCGCCGACGATGGTCAGGGTTTTGCCGTTGTTGGTCGCCGCATCTTCACAGATATCTTCCCAGATTACGTTTTCGATACGGCAGTTGCCTGATTTACAGTGGATACCGTCAGAACCGCCTTTTTCGGAGATGCGCAGGTTTTTAATGGTGGCATTTTCCAGCGTGATAACGGGAGGTTGCTTATCACTGTCGCCCTTACAGCTCAGACCCAGAGTAATTCCCCCGCAGTCGACGGTTTTATCTTTAATTACCGCTCCCGCTTTACATTCTGAACTGGCTGCTTTAAGTGAAGCAGCGCGCAGTGGTGCTGGCTCCAGGCTTGGGTTGGTCGGTGCCGCGTTGGACTTCAGTACATTATTATTGCCGCTAACGGTATCCACCCAATACCAATAATCCGACTTTGGATTGGCGGTTAAATCGGTAAAGGTTCTGTCGGTGGAATTGAGCTCTGCAATTTTTTCGCTGCTCGCCTGATTATTACTGGTGCTGCGATACACATCCTGGCGAACAAGGTTGCCTGCATCGGTAGACCAGCTTAAATAGGTGGCATTATCTTTTTTCAGCAGCATCAGCATGGTGTCATCAGCTTGAGCCTGAAAAGAAAAAGCAGCAGTACATAAAAATATCGGTGTTAAATACTTAAACATGTGTTTTTCCTTGTAAATTAAACGGATATTTTTTCTCTTCATTTATTCTAAATAAAGAGGGAGTCCTTGCGCATCGAAAAGGATTATATAGCAGAGAATTTGAAATGAATAATGATTCGTCAGAATTGTTGAGATTAATCAGATTATTTAATTTACTCTGTGATTATTTTATATTTAATTTTATCTTTTGTTTATTATATTTTATTTAATTATTTGTTATGAACTAATAAATATTCGGAAGGTTCTTATTAAAGAAATAAGAAAAGTGAATGGCTTGAAGAGATAAAAATCTTACCACTCCCCCTTTACTGCTCGTGACAGGATTCGGTTTCTTTCCACGTTCTGTTGATACTTCATTTAATTTTCTGGTGATAATTTAATCACGCATAAAACAGAATGCCTTTTCTAAAAAATAGACAACTTTTTATGTAAATGGACTTTTTATTAATCTACATATGCATGTTCGACAATTTTTAGTTTCTATAAAGGCGTTTTATTTTTCCTATTAACCCAAAGGAAAATGGAATTCCTTTTTAGTCACGATAACGTTGCGGATATCTACACCCTAAATAATTCGAGTTGCGGGTAGGCGGCAATCGCACGAGTCCCCAAGAGCTTACACCGGTAAGTGACTGGGGTGAGTAAGAGAAGCCAACGCACCTGCGGCTTGAAGTATGACGGGAATATAAGGGAAGGTTTGACATGGAATATCAATCAGGTAAGCGAGTTTTATCACTATCACTGGGTCTTATCGGTCTGTTCAGCGCATCGGCATTTGCTTCTGACTCACGAACAGTGAGCGAGCCGAAAGCACCGTCCTCCTGTACGGTACTGAAAGCGGACAGCAGCACGGCCACCAGCGCCATTCAAAAAGCGTTGAATAACTGCGGACAAGGCAAAGCGGTCAGGCTGAGCACGGGGAGTTCCTCCGTCTTTCTGAGCGGTCCACTTTCTCTGCCTTCGGGCGTCAGCTTATTAATCGATAGCGGGGTGACGCTACGAGCTGTGAATAACGCCAAGTCTTTTGAGAATGCGGCGTCATCTTGTGGCGTAGTGGATAACAACGGTAAAGGTTGTAATGCATTTATTACCGCCACGAGTACGACGAACAGCGGAATCTATGGGCCGGGCATCATTGATGGGCAAGGGGGCGTGAAGCTTCAGGATAAAAAGGTGAGCTGGTGGGATCTGGCTGCTGACGCCAAAGTGAAAAAGCTAAAACAGAATACCCCGCGGCTGATTCAGATTAATAAGAGTAAGAATTTCACACTGTATAACGTCTCTCTCATTAACTCCCCTAACTTCCACGTCGTGTTCAGCGATGGTGATGGTTTCACCGCGTGGAAAACCACGATCAAAACCCCGTCCACCGCGAGAAACACCGACGGTATCGATCCGATGTCATCAAAAAACATCACGATTGCCCACAGCAATATTTCGACGGGTGACGATAACGTGGCGATCAAAGCCTATAAAGGCCGTGCCGAGACACGCAATATTTCCATTTTGCATAATGAATTCGGAACGGGTCACGGTATGTCGATCGGCAGCGAAACGATGGGGGTTTACAATGTCACCATCGATGATCTGAACATGAATGGCACCACGAATGGCTTGCGCATTAAGAGTGACAAATCGGCTGCCGGGGTGGTCAACGGCATTCGGTATAGCAATGTGGTCATGAAGAATGTGGCGAAGCCGATTGTGATTGATACGGTATATGAGAAGAAAGAGGGAAGTAATGTGCCTGACTGGAGCGACATTACGTTTAAAGATATTACCTCCCAAACCAAAGGTGTGGTTGTGCTGAACGGCGAGAACGCGAAAAAGCCGATCGAAGTGACGATGAAGAACGTCAAACTGACGAGCGATAGCACATGGCAAATCAAGAACGTCACTGTTAAGAAGTAGTGTGATCACTACGTTGTTTTGTCATTACAGCGCCGCACGGGAAACCGGCGGCGCTGTTTTTTGTCAATAACGCTCGTTCTACCATGCGTGAGTTTAACGTTCACGCAGCGCTTCATTGACCTTGTTCAACGGCTTAATCAGATAGTCCAGCACGCTCTTCTGGCCAGTTTTTATCTCCACGCTGGCGACCATACCGGGCACGATGGGGAATTTCTCCCCGACTTTATTGGTCAGCTCCGCCTGCGTGGTGCGCACATAGACCCGATAATAAAACTGATCGCGCCTGACTTCGTCCTGAAGGGTATCGGGCGATACGCTTTCGACTTCACCGGTTAAGTTGCCGTAGATGGAGGAATCATAAGCGGTGATTTTTACCGTGGCAGGCAAACCCGGCCGGATATAGGCAATATCACGCGGGTTGATGCGCGTTTCGATCAGCAACTGATCTTCCAGCGGTACGATTTCCATCAGCTTTCCGCCCGGTTGCAGCACGCCGCCAACGGTCGTTACCTGAATGTCTTTCACAATCCCGCGTACTGGTGACGTAATGGTGGCACGCTTGAGCTGGTCGGCTTTCCCGCTGACCACTTCCATTTGTGCTTCCAGATCGGCGTTGTTCTTGACCTGTTCTTCACGCGCCCGTACGGCGTATTGGTTGCGGGCTTCATCGATTTTGCCGCGGATTTCGCTAATCTGGCGGCGTAACCGAATCACCTCGACGGCGCTGGCGGCACCTCGCTGCACCAGCGGCTCTGTCATCCGCAGTTCTTGCTCCACCAGCCGCATCGATTGTTGCAGATTGGCGACCGTTTCATCGCGATTACGCAAGCGTGATTCATAAAGCTGGCGCTCGCGTGCAGCCAGCGCCGGTTCCTTCAGGGTTTCCGCGCTGAATTTGAGCGGTTCACCGCTGAGCTCGGCGTGCAGACGTTCGGCGGACGCCCGCAGCGTCTGCACGCGGGAGAAGGCTTCACCGTAGACCGACTGGAAGCGGTTGACGTCCAACTGCGCCAGCACCTGACCTTTCTCGACGACATTGCCCTGCTGCACATACAGTTGGCCGATGATCCCGCCGTCCAGGCTTTCAATCACCTGCGCGCGGGTCGACGGTGTCACTTTGCCGCTCCCGACCGAGACTTCATCCAGCACGGCGAAGGTGGCCCAGATAAAAAACACGACCAGCCCCAGCAGGCTGAGCCAGATAATGACGGAGACGCGCCGCCCCTGACGTTTCAGGTCATCATGGATAGTGATGCTACTCATTGTGCTCCCCTTACGCCACGCTCTGTGCGCTGTCTGCCGGTTTACTGACGGCCTTCAAAATCTGGTCACGTGGGCCATCTGCCACGATGCGCCCGCCATCCATCACGACCACGCGGTCAACCAGCTTGAGCAGCGCCGGGCGGTGTGTCACCAGCACCAGCGTGCGCCCCGTGAGCCAACTGCTTAACTGGTGGATAACGTGGCTTTCCAACTGTTCGTCCATCGAGGCGGTGGGTTCATCCAGCAGGACGATCTGGGGATTACGTAACAGCATCCTGCTGAGCAGAATCATCTGCCGCTGCCCGCCGGACAAACCGCGTCCACCTTCATGAATGATGCGATCCAGACTGGAAGCATCCTGTTGGATCAGGCTGAGCGCGCCGCTAATACGCAGCGCCTGCAACAGCTCCTGCTCGGTCGCGTGCGGGTTGCCGAGCATCAGGTTTTGCCGCAGGCTGCCGAAAAACAGTCGCGATTCCTGGGACAGAAAACCTAACTGGCGGCGGACATCCGCCGGATCGATCTGACTGATGTCGACACCATCAATGATGACTTTGCCGCGCGTCGCGGTCGCCTGATTGGCAAGCAGCTTGAGCAGGGTGGATTTACCCGCGCCAACCTTACCGAGCAGAGCCACTTTTTCGCCCGGTTTGATCTCCAGCTTGCCGACCTGCAAGGCAGTATCGCCCTGTTCAGGATCGTAGCTGTATTGCACGTTGTGGAGCTGGAAGTGGCCCTGAAGGATCGGGCAGTGCGCCATTTTGCCCTCTTCCGGCCGATCCAGTGGTTTTTGCAGAATGTCATCCAGCCCGGTCATGGCGGTTTTGGCGTGCTGCCAGCGGGAAAACACCATCGTTAGCTGCATGAGTGGCGCGATGGTGCGTGAGGAAAGCAGACTACAGGCCACAAGCGTACCGGTGGTGATATCGCCCGCTAGCACCAGATAGCTGCCGAACACCAGCATGCCGGCATAGGTGAGCTGTTGGACGGTTGACGCCCAACCGCTGAGCCGTGCGCCCCAGACGCGCTGTTTCATCCCGATGGCGGCGCTGACTTCGTGCGTTTGCTCCCACTGGCGCTGAAAGTAGGGTTCGGCCTGTAACGCTTTGATATCTTCGATCCCTTCGATGGACTCGACCAGCACCGCATTCCGCAACGCGCTTTCGCGCATCCCTTCCTTGGCGAGCTTCGCCATCGGCCATTGCAGCATTAGGCCGGGGATCACAATCAGCGGGATCGCCAGCATGGGGATCAGCACCAGTGGCCCGCCGATCATCGCCATGATGCCGAGAAATAAAAAGACGAACGGCATATCGGCGGCTGCCCCGACGGTGGTGGACGTCAGCAGTTCACGTACCTGATCGATTTCTCGCAGCTGTGAAATAAACGAGCCGGTGGATTTCGGTCTGGCCTCATTTTTGATCGCCAATGCGCGGGCGAACAGCATCCCTGATACGTGCAGATCGATGCTTTTGCCCATCAGATCGGAGACGACGGTGCGTGATAAACGGATGGCGTACTCTAATGCGGCAGCCAGCAGTACGCCGAAAAACAACACCCACAGGGTGGGAATCGACTGCGCTGGGATCACGCGGTCATACACCTGCATGGAGAACAGAATCCCCGCCAGTGCCAGAACGTTACCAACGATAGACGCGAGAGAAATTTCCCCGATCTGCCGTTTTGCACCGCGAAAATGTTGCCAGAACCAGTGCTTGCGATACGGTTTGACGAAATCATCGATGCGGGTATCGCGGCCACGCTCGGCGATGCCGACCAGCACGATAATCCCCTGACTGTGTTTGATGAGTTCCGTCAGTTCGGCTTCGCGTTGAAGGTCGCCCCCGTCATTCAGCCAGTAGGTGGCGATGCCCTCATCATTTAACGACTCAATGACGATGACGCCGCCGTCGTCGGTTTCTGCCAGCACGGGCAAGATCTTGTTGCGCCAGCGGAGCTTCTCCGTGTGTCGCAGGCTGATGCTTAATCCCATCAGATGGCTGATTTGTTCTAGCTGGCGGGCAATGGGCTGCTGTTCGTACCAGCGCATCTGCTGGCGTACCGACTGGATATCGACCACCTGTCCATAGTGGGCGGCGGCGCGGGCCATGGCGGCAATCCAGATTTCAGTTTGGGTTACGTGTGTCATTCACATTCCTGCATGTTCTTATCCGGCAGGTGAGCCGGCTTACAGCGACGGTAACGTCTCGCCAGTGGCTTGATGACGCTCAATACCCAGCATATCCAGCAGATTATCGACGGCCGCGGCATAGTTAACCGCTGCCTCCCAGCCGTCGTATAGCGCGCCGATGCGTGAGGTTTCGGCCTGCAATACGTCTTGTTCAACGCTGAGCAGGTCATTCAGGCTGCGTTTGCTGAGTTTGTATTCATCCTGATAAACGTTGCGGGTGTAGGTTGCGCTGGTGATTTGTTGCTGGCTGGCTTTTTCACGCTGCTGCGCGCCGATGAGGTCGGCATAGGCCGTTGAGGCTTTCTGGTTCATATCCAGCTTTGCCGCTTCGACTTCAGCCTGTGCGGCTTCGCGCGTGCCTGATGCGGCATCAACGCGTGCGCTAACGGCACCGCCCTGATACAGCGGGGCTTCTACAACCAGCTGTAGCTGGTCATCCCAGTAATTACGCCGGTTGGTTTCATAGCGGGTACGGCCTGCCTGCACGGCAATGGTAGGCCAGTGCTGGGCTTCCGCCTGACGAATGCGGTGGCGCGAGGCTTCCTGCTTGGACTGTGCGCTTAATACCGAATTACTCTGCTGGTAAGGGAGCGTCTTGAGCGTAATCTTTTGTTGCAGCAGCGCGCGGGGCAGATCGGGCAGGGTGGTGGGGAGAACGCCAGTCAACACGCTGAGTTGCGCCAGCGAGGAGCGCTCCAGCGCACGATATTGCTCCAGCGTCGCCTTCATGCCCGCGATGCGGGTTTCCGCCTGTAGGATGTCGGATTGCGTACTTAAGCCTGCTTCGGAACGGAGCGTCGCGATGTCTTTGACCTGACTGAGCGACGCGATATTGCGATCTGCTGCCTGACCCAATTCCTGATAGCGTTTGACTTTCAGGTAGGTCAGTAAGGTTTGCTGACCTACCGTGGTCATGACGCCGTAGAGCTGATAGCGATAGGCATCTGAAAGGCTGTGCTGCTCATCAATGCTGCCGCCTGTCTTACCGAAATCATACAGCAGCTGTTTCAGCGTGATGCCAGCGGTGGAGTTGTTGCTCATCGTGCCGCCGGTATCGCTTTGATCGGACTGGCCGACGTTGCCGCTGAGGCCGATTTGTGGGAACCAGGCGCTTTGTGCGACCCGGAGATCGGCGTCGCCGACGCGAATTTGTGCCGAAGCCTGTGCGATTTGTGGGTTGCGTGCAAACGCGCGAAGAATGGCCTGTTTGAGATCCAGGCTATCGACCTGCTGTTCTGTTGGTGCGGCGGACCAGTCAAACGCGACGGTCTGAGCGAGCGTCGGCGGGCTGTAGAGGCTTGCGAAGCTACTGCAGGCGAGCCCGAGGGCCAGTACATAACGCGGTGTGTGATGGCGTAATGTGTGAGTCAAAAAAGCGCGATTGTGTGGAAAAAACATGCCCCTGATAAAAAATGGTGTGTGCATCAATGACCCCTGTTTTCATCACTCTTTGTTTTAGTTCCTTTAAAAGGATGTTCAGCCTGTTGGTAACATGGGCTGTTTTCCCTAACTGGCACCGGCTCCCCCTTTGTAGGGGGAGCCGGTGCACTTAAAACATGGTTACACCATATTGACGAGCAGGCCTTGCTGCACCAGTACATCTCCCAGGTTGTTGGCGCTATCCAGCGATGAGTGGTGGTAGACATCAAAGCGTTGGCCATCAATATCGCGCTGTCCTACCGTGCTCCAGGCTCCTTCGCCCGGAATCAGGTTCACCTGATTGCCTTCGCCCCCGACGATCAGCAGATCATCTTCTGGTCGGTCGGTAACATTCAGGGCACGGTCGAGATCCAGCGTGATGCTGTTGGTGCCGTTTTGGCCTAAATCGAAGATCTCTACGTTATCGATTTTCAGCCCCAACGCCGTGAGGTCCAGATTGAGCTCGGTGCCATCCAGAACCAGCGTATCAATGCCGTCGCCACCGTCGATCTGGGTAAAGTCGAGCGTTGAAAGCGTAATGATGTCGTCGCCTTCTCCGCCTTCGACATCCGTGCCCGTTTGCACAGTGCCGTCGGCCAGGTTGACAACGATGCCACCGATGGCATAAACGCTGTCTTCCACTTCGGTGCTGGCGCTATTGTCGATGGTATGTGTCTCACTGAGCGTGGCAGCCGCCATTTTCGAGCTGACTTGAAGAGGCTGCACTACGGCGCTTTCCTCGCCATCAAGCTGTTCACTGGACAGCGAAGACACCTGCGCAAGACTGCTGTCGTCAACATCCAGCGCCATCATGCTCATCAGCGGTAACCCGAGCGAGATACCGGAGGTTAATCCAGCGGATACACCAGTGAAGTTACCCGCCTGATCGGTGACGGAGGCTTCAACCGCCGTTCCCAATAGCGCTGTCAAAATCGCGCCCACGTTGAAAGCGTTGATGCCCAGTAGCGAACTGCTGAAGTGAGCGCTCCACTTGCCATCGGCGCCGACGGTACCCTGTAGTGTCTGGCCGAGCAGCGTGACGGTGACTTTAGCGCCTTGCTGAACATAGCGCGATGCTCCGCTGATGGTGACGCCGTTCGTCAGCAGACCAATGGTATTCCCGATCAGTGACCCCACGGCATCAATACCCAACTGCGGCAACTGGTGCGTTTTCACGATCACATTGCTGCTGGTGTTGTTAGTGTTGCCATAGCGATCGGCGACGGTGACGCCGACGGTCAAATTGCCATCGGCAATGTTGAGCAGATTGGCGCTCGGCACGCTGATGCTCCAGGTGCCGTTACTGGCGACCGCAGCGGTGAGCACCAGTCCGCCCACCGTCAGTGTGACGCTACCGCCAGCCGCATTGGTCGTGGTGCCGCTGATGAGCTGGTTGATGCCTGCTTCGGCCAGATTCAGGTAGCCGTCCCCGCCAAACAGAGAGCCGAGGCTGACC
This sequence comes from Pectobacterium aroidearum, assembly GCF_041228105.1. Taxonomy (NCBI): domain Bacteria; kingdom Pseudomonadati; phylum Pseudomonadota; class Gammaproteobacteria; order Enterobacterales; family Pectobacteriaceae; genus Pectobacterium; species Pectobacterium aroidearum. The sequence goes on along the minus strand of NZ_CP166097.1, from coordinate 3,916,674 downwards.
GTTGGCAATGTGTGAACGCCCACGCCGATCGAAGCCCCCACGCTGGCACTTTTTCCTGCTGCGTTGGTCAGAGAGGCGCTAAGGGACAGTGTGCCGTCAGTCAGATTGTTGAGATCGAGCGAAGGCAGACTGACGGACCAGGAACCATTGCTTTGCACCACGGCAGAGTAGGTTTTGGTGCCTAGCGAGATCTGGATAGTGGAACCTATCGCATTGGTACTGGTTCCGCTGATGATCTGACCCGCAGCAGCCTCGACCGCATTGAGCAGGCCATCGCCGCCAAAGAGTGGGTTGAGGGTCAGCGTCGGCTGGCCGTTGATCGCCACACTGACGGTACCGGCTTGCTGACCAACGTTACCCGCTGCATCAACCAGACGAACGCCAATATTGGTGATGCCATCTGTGAGAGCTTTCAGGTCGAGGTTAGGAACCGGCAGGCTCCAGCTACCGTTTGCGCCGACCGTTGTGGTGTAGGTTTTGCTGCCCAGCGTGACGTTGATCGCTGTACCGGCTGCCACATTGGTCGTCGTCCCGCTGATGGTTTGTGCACTCAACAAGCTGGTGAGATCCAGTACGCCGTTGTTGAACAGAGGATTGAGCGTAATAGTCGGCGGCAATATGGAAACGTTGAGACCTGCACTGATGCTATTACTGTTGCCTGCCGGGTCGGTCACCGTCGCGCTGACGGTGAGGTTACCGTTGGCCAATCCGGACAGTTGCAGCGGCGTGACGCTGGCGCTCCAGGTGCCGTCACTGCCGACCGTCGCGTTTAGCGTCAACGTGCCAATGCGTATGACGATGGATGAGCCCGCGATGGCGTTGGTGGTGGTGCCGCTAATCGTTTGTGTCAGTGCCGCTTCCGCAGCATTGAGGAAGCCATCGCCGCCAAACAGTGAACCCAGGCTAATCGTCGGCAGGTTTTTGGCAATAATATTGATGGCGTTGTTGATCGTGCCGGTATTGCCGGAGGTGTTTGTGATCGATACATTCAGCGTGGTGTTGCCATCGACCAACGCGCTGAGATCGGACGGTTGCAGCGTCAGGCTGAACGCGCCCCCCGCCCCAACCGTAGACAGGAAGGTTTTACCGCCAAGGGTAACCGCAACCTGAGATCCGGCGCTGGCATTGGTCACCACGCCACTGATCGTTTGCGCCACCAGCGCTTCTGCCGCGTTGATGAAGCCATCGCCGCCAAATACCGGGTTTAGCGTAATCACCGGTTGGGCAAAATCGAACTTGATGCCTGCGTTGCCGCTGGCGGTATTGCCTACGCTGTCTGTCGCGGTAGCGGCTACGGTGAAATCGCCGCTGCCCAGCCCCTGCAGGATCCCCAGTACGCTTGGGGTGACGGCAACGCTCCATTTACCATCAGCGCCGACGGCGGCCGTTGCGATTTGTGAACCCGCAATGCTCAGCGTAATAGTTCTGCCTGCCAGGCCGGTGGCTGTACCGCTGAGGGTTTGATTGACCAGCAGGTCGCCCAGATTCAGCAGGCTATCGCCAAAGACCGGATTCAACGTAATACTTGGCAGGTTTCTGATCACTGTTGGCACGTTCACGATCTGGCTGGCCGTGTTGCCTGCGTGATCGGTGACCGCGATGCCCAATGCCAGCGTTCCATCCTGCAGGGCCTGCAAGTCGAGGGCAGGAACAGACAGGCTCCAGGCCCCACCTGCACCGACGCTAATTCCAGTGTAAATCTTGTTGCCCAACGTTACGGCGACCGTTGCGCCAGCAGCGATGTCCACATTGCTGACCACGCCGCTGATAATCTGGCTGGTCGCGACGTCCGCCGCATTCAATGCGCCATCCGTGAAGGCCACAACCGAATTGATGACCGGCAGGGACTTCAACACGTCGATGTTGACCAGTTGATTCTTCACGTTACCGTGCGAATCGATGATGTCGACGTTAACCGCCAGTAAGCCATTGCTCAGGCCTGTGAATAGATTTGGAGCAAGGGCGACGCTCCAGGCGCCGTTGGCGCCCACGGTGCCTTCCACCGTATTTCCCAGCACGGTGACCTGGACTTTCGCACCCAGATAGTCACCGGTCGCGTTACCGCTGATGACCTGCGTCACCAGGGATTCGGCCAGATTGAGGATGCCGTCGTTACCGAAGATATCGGTAATGCCTGCGCCGAGCGTCTTATTCAGCGCGACATCCAACGTGACATCAAGGTGTGTGGTGTTGCCGGAGGTATCGGTCAGTGTTACGCCAATAACCTGTGGCCCATCGATCAGGTTTTGCAGATTGGCGGACAGCACCGGAATGCTCCAGTTGCCGTTCGGGCCGACAGTGGTTGTGCCTGTCAGTGGGCCTGCGGTTAGCGTAACGGTGGCGCCCACTTCGCCTGTCCCGGTAATCGCTCCTCCCGCCAGCGCCTCTGCCAACGTCAGAATATTGTCATCAAACAGCGTAACACTAAGCAGTGGGATGGCGGTATCGACGGCAACCGTCTGTGTCGTGGTGGTGCTATTGCCCGCTTTATCGGCGAGGGTCGCTGTGATGGTGTAGTTGCCATCGGTTAGCTGTGCCAGATCGGCGGCGGGAACGTTGACACTCCAGGCTCCTGTTGCGGAAACCTGCGCGCTGTAGGTTTTTCCATTCAGGCTAATCGAAACGATTTGTCCTGCTTCTGTAATGGATGCCGTACCGGTAATCGCCTGTGCCGTACTCATTTCCGTGGCGCTGAGCACGTTGTCCGAGGCAAAGGAGACAATATCCAGCGTAGGGGCAATGGTGTCCACGGTGACGATGGTTGTCAGGGTCGCGTCCAGCGACGTGGCGGTAATGAACACCTCACCCTGCGAGGAGAATGTCGGCAGAGCCGGGATGGTGATGCTCCAGTTGCCGTTGACATCGGTGATAGGACTAGGCTGAAGTAGCACTCCGTTGGCCGAAACTTGTACCGAGGTCATCGCTGACGCTGGCCCGATCGAACGCCCGGAAATCGTGATATTGCCGTTGATCTCGACGGCGTTGATGATGTTGTCGGTCGAGATAGGGTTAATGGTCATCACCGTCGGAGGCGGCGTCAGGTTGACGTTAAAGTTAACGCTGGATGGCTGCGTTGGATTCCCGGCCCGGTCCTCTGCACTGACAGAAAGTGAATAGGTCGTGTTGGCCAGCACCAGCAACGCAGAGGAAGGAATGTTAACGCTCCATAAGCCACCGTTGAGAATTTGGGTTTGATAATCCAGGCCATTCAGCCTGATAGTCACGTTCTGGCCGACTTCCAGCCCGGTCGAGGTACCGCTGACTGACTGCGTAGTCCGGCTTTCGGCATAGTCAAGGCCGTCCAGACCCGCGAAGGTGGTAATGGAGACGGTGGGGGCGGCTTTCACGGCGAGAATGGCCTGAGAATTCAGCGTGGTGCTGTTACCTACGGCATCTGTCGCCGTGATGACGATACTCTGTGTACCATCAGCAAGCTGGCTGAGCTGGGTTGTCGTCAGTTCAGCCGTCCAGACTCCTCCGTTAATTTGCGTAACAAGCGTTTGCCCTCCCAGCGTGACGGTCATGCTGGCTGCATCCCCCGCGTTGCCGCTTAAGGTTATGCCTGTAGGCGAAGCGGCCTCAGCGATATTCAGATAACCATCGTCAAACGGCGTATTCAGCGTAATGGCTGGTGGGGTGAAATCGCTGGTAAAAGCAATCGGTGCGGAGCCCACGTTGCCTGCTGCATCGATGGCGGTCACCGTGATGGTATGCTGGCCGTCGGTTAGTGAATTCAACGCATTTGGAGGCAGCGTCACTGACCAGTTGCCCGCGCTGTCTACCGTCGCGGCGTAGCGGATGCCGTTGAGATCGATCTCCAGTTTAACGCTTTGCCCGCTGCCACCAATCTGCGTGCGGCCAGAGAAGGTGAGTGCGGATGCGGCTTCGGCGCTGCTCAGGATATTATCGAGACCAAAGGGGACGACGTCGATAAGCGGGGCAGGCAGCGTCAGCGCTACGCTAACATCGCGCGGGGTGCTGGTATTGGCGTTGCCGACCCAGTCGGTGACCTTGACGCTAATGCTGTAATTGCCTTCGGTAAAGATCGCCAAATCGGCAGGGGACAGCTCTCTTGACCAGCCGCCCAACCCGTCAGCGACGGCGGTAAAGGTGGTGTCTATCAGCGTGGTTTTATTGGTCACCGTGACGGTGACTTCCTGACCCGCGCTGGTAATACCGGTTTTACCGGTTAATGTCTGAATGGCCTGAATTTCAGTGGCGTTAAGGATGCCGTCGCCAAAAGGCAGATCCAATGTTGCCACGGGCAGGGTGGTGGTCAGCACACTCGCTGTGGCCGTTGCAGTACTGGTGTTGCCCGCAGAATCGGTCACGATAACGGTGAAATTCACTGTGCCATCCGGCAGGTCGATCAGCGTCTGGCTAGCCAGCGACAGTGTCCAACTGCCGTCGGCATTCACCGTGGCTGGGAAATTCGTGCCGTTGATACTAACCGACACGGTTTGTCCCACGTTGCTGGTGAGCCCCGTTTGCCCGGACAGCATAGCACCCGGCTGCGCATCAGCCAGACTCAGTTTGCCATCGCCAAAAGGGGTATCCAGCGAGGCGACGGGAACCCCGACAATGACGCTGGAGAACGTTCCGCTTCCTGCTCCTGTATTGCCAGCATGATCCGTGACGGTGACGTTGATGGTGTGTGTGCCGTCACCAAATGCAACGAGATCGGCGGCGGGCAGCGTCACACTCCACTGGCCGTTTGCTGCTACGGTAGCGCTGTAGGTGGTAGTGATCGTGCCGTTGGTTACCGAAACCGACACGCTCTGGCCTGGGTCAAGCAGCCCCGTTGTGCCCGTCAGTAACTGGTCCACCGTGCTTTCCGCCTGATTTAGCACGCCGTCGACAAACGGTGTGGCGATAGTGATGGCGAAATTGGTGTGGATGACAACGTCCAGCGCGCCGCTTGCACTGCCGGTATTGCCTGCGCTGTCTGTTACTGTCGCACTGACCTGCACGTTGCCATCTGCCAGAATGCTCAGCGCATTGGCGGGAATGGTGGCGCTCCACAGGCCGCCCGCGAGCGTTACGCCGGTTACGGTGTAGGCCCCGATCGTGACCTGAATCGCTGTTCCTACAGGGAGATTGGTGTAACTGCCGCCAATGGTGGTTTCCGTCGCCAGTTCTGCACTAGTGAGAACATTGTTGCCATAGAGAGAATCTAGCGTCAGCGTTGGAAGCGACTGTGTTTTTAGCGTGATATCGATACTGGCGGCACTGGCATTCCCAGCGCCGTCGGTCACGCTGGCTGCCAGTGTTTTCACACCGTCGCCCAATGCCAGCAGGTCGTTCGCCGCAATGGCGATTTGCCAGATGCCGTTGCCATCGGCGACCGCACTATAAACGACCGTACCGACTTTGATTGTGACCAACAATCCCGCTTCGGCCTTGCCGCTTAACGGTAGCCCGGCCAGCGCGTCCGCCAGACCGATATCGCTGGTGTCCACCAACATATCGATAGACAGCAAGGGTGGAACGGTATCGACGGTAACCGGATGGGTTGCCGTGGCCGGGTTCTGTGCGATGTCGCTGACCGTTGCGGTTACATTCTGGCTGCCCTGCGGCAGATTTTGCACATCGCTGGCGGGAACGGTTGTGCTCCAGCTTCCGTCAGCGCCAACGGTCGCCAGATAGGTTTTATTATTCAGCGTGACGGTGACTCGCTGTCCTGTCTGAACATTTGTTGTAGAACCCGAGATGATCAGATCGGATTGCGTATCTTGTGCACTAATGACGTCGTTGCCAGATAGGGTCGTAATGGTGATGCCGGGCAGGTTGGCGGCATCGGTAATGACGGTAATCGAGTGTGTGGCTGAACCGGGGTTGCCGCTTACGTCCGTCACGCTGGCGCTCACGGTTTGCTTGCCATCAGGCACATTGCCGACATCCGTTGCCGGAACCTGTACGCTCCAACTGCCATCTGCGCCCACGGTAGCAAAGTAGGTTTGGTTATTGAGCGTGACGGTGACCTGCTGGCCTTGTTCCACATTCTGGCTGCTGCCGTTGATGGTTAATGGCAGGTTCGATTCGGCCAGATTGAGATAATCGTCGGTCGACAGCGTCGCGATCGTCAGGGTTGGTGCTTTCGCGGGGTCGGTATCCAGAACAATCGAGTGGCTGACGGTGCCGGTATTGCCGGCGGCATCGGTCAAGGTAGCGGTGATTGCCGTAACGCCGTTCGGCATGTTTTGCAAGTCGCCAGCAGGTACGGTGACGCTCCATGTGCCATCGGCCTGTGCCAGTCCCTGATAGATCTGACCGTTGATGGTGACGTTGACAATAATAGGGCGACCGCTGTCATTAACAGGCGACGTACCGCTGATGACCACTGGCTGCAGGCTTTCCGCGATGTTGATGATATCGTCGATGCCAATTGGGTTGATGGTCAGCACTGGTGGGGTCAAGTCAACAAATACGCTACCCTGAACGGTAGAGGTATTGCCTGCCGTATCCGTAACAGTAACGGAAATATTCTGCACGCCGTCTGCTAGCGCCCCCAGAATGGCTGGCGAGAGTTGAAGACTCCAGTTGCCATTGCTGTCAACCGTGCCGGTATAGCTGATACCGCCGATGGTAACGCTGACGGTTTGACCCACGGCGTGAATCCCCGTGGTGCCGGAAAGTGTCTGCCCGGCTTGCGCATCACTAACGTTTAGGTAGCCGTTACCAAATGGGGTATTCAGCGAGGCAACGGGTGGATTATGGATGCTCACGCCCAGTTGTTGTGTGCTCGACAGAGCGTTACCCGCCTGATCGACCGCCGTGACATGCACCGCGATGATGCCATCCCCCAGCGCTTGCAGATCGCCAGGTTGAATGTTTGCGCTCCAGGTGCCGTCTGACTGCACCAGCACGGTATAGGTTTTCCCGTTGAGTATGACGTTAATATTCGTGCCTTGCGCGACGTTAACGGTATTGCCGTTAATCGTAATGCCGTTTGTTGCTTCCAGCACATTTAGCTGGTTATCCCCGGTGATTGGCGCAATAGACAGCCCGCTCGCATTGGTGTTCACCGTGACGGTGCTGCTGGATGTCGCGATATTGCCGGAGACATCGCTCACGCTGACGGTAATGGTCTGGCTGCCGTTAGTCAGCAGTGCCATATCCGCATCTGAGATCGTGGTGCTCCAACTCCCGTTCGACAGAACCTGTGCGGTATAGGCTTTGCCATTGAAGCTAATCGTCACCGTCTGGCCTTGCTCAACGTTTTTGCTGGTGCCGCTGAGCACCTGACTGACCCGGACTTCCGCGCCATCAATAATGTTGTTGCCAGCGAAGGTGCCAATCGTGACGACTGGTGCGTTTAGCGCGCTGGCATCGACGACAATAGCCTGTGTGGCGGTAGTGGTATTGCCAGCGGTATCCGTCAGACGTGTCACAATGCTGTAGTTGCCATCGGACAAATTGCTGAGATCGGCTGATGGAATCGTGATGCTCCAGGTGCCATCACTGCCGACGGTGCCGCTGTAGGTTTTGCCGTTCAGCGTGGCAGTAACGGTTTGCCCCGCGCTGGATGGCGAAGCGGTGCCGGTTAGCAACTGACTGCTTTGCACCTCGGTGCTATTCAGAATGTTGTCGGTCGCAAAACTTGCCGTCGTCAACGTAGGCGGCGTGCGAGCCACTGTAATATTGCTGGTCAGGGTACTGCTGTTTCCGGCTGCGTCGCTGACGCTAACCTGCAATGCCGTGGTGCCGTTCGGCAGATTTTGCAGACCATTCACAGGCAGAGAAATCGTCCAGTTACCTGCTGCATCAACAATCCCGGTGTACGTCACGCCGCCAAGTATGGCGGTGACGGTTTGCCCTGGTGAGGCGATACCGGTTGTGCCGCTGAGCGTCTGGATAACACCAGCCTCTGCGGCATTGAGTATGCCATCGCCGAATGGTGTGTTCAGCGTCAGCGTTGGGCTGCTGTGGGTGAACACATCGATCGTACGGCTGCCGCTCAACGCGTTTCCTGCGCTGTCTACCGTTGTCACGGTGAGGGTTGACGTGCCGTCTGCCAGTGCGCTGACGTCAGCCGCCGATACGATGATGCTCCAGGAACCGTCCGGCTGTACCACGCCATCGTAGCTTTTCCCGTTCAGCATGATGGTGACGGTGGTGCCTGCCGCCACGTTCTGGCTGCTGCCGTTGACGGTCAGATCTTGCGCCACCTCTGCTTGATTCAGTTTGTCGTCGCCAGCGATGGTATCGATGGCGATGCCGCTCAGTGAGGTATTCACCGTAATCGTCTGGCTGAGCGTTGCCGGATTACCGCTGACGTCATTGACGCCAATCGTGACGGTATGTGCGCCTTGCGCCAGATGAAGGAGATCGACAGACGGTACACTGACACGCCATTGGCCGTTGCTGTCAACCGTTGTGGTGTAGGTATTGTCGCCGAGCGTGACGGTAACGCGTTGTCCTGCCTCAACATTCAGACTGCCGCCGCTGATGATTTGCGCGACGTTGATTTCACCCCCGTCGATGATGTTATTGAGCGCGATGGCATTGATGGTGAGCAGGGGCAGGTTGGCCGGGCTGGCATCCAGCGTTAATGACCCGGTACTGGTGGCGCTGTTGCCTGATGCGCCGGTCAAGGTTGCCGTCACGGTGTAATTACCGTCAGCTAGAGCCTGAAGGTCGGCAGCGGGGATCGTGGCATTCCAGCTACCGTCAGCCTGAATCTGAGCCTGATAATTTTTGTTGTTGATCGTGACGGTGACGGTGCGTCCGGCATCGGATTGCAGCGCATTACCGGAGATGACCTGATCGTTCAGACTCTCGGCGGCGTTGATGATGCCGTCGCCAGTCAGCGGCTTCAAGGTCAGAATGGGGCTGGTCAGGTCGACGGTAACATCGCGCGTGCTCTCTATGCTGTTGCCCGCCGTGTCAGTGGCTTCGACACGGATAGTCTGTACGCCGGACGGGAGGGATTGCAGGTCGGCGGCGGGAAGCGCGACATTCCAGTTGCCCTGATTATCGACGATTGCCGTATAGGTTTTCCCGTTCAACGTGACGAGGACGCTTTGACCTCCACCGGCGATTCCCGTTTTGCCCGTCAGGTTCTGCCCGCTGGCGGCCTCGGTAATGTTCAGTATGCCGTCACCAAAAGGCTGGTTAATCGTTGGCTGCGGCAGGTTATTAATATGGATATCGATAGTGCGGCTGGCGGTAACAGGAACATCGCCGGGGTTGGCCACGCTGGCGATGATGGTCGTTGTGCCATCCGGTAAGGCGAGCATGTCACTGCTGTCGATGATCACGCTCCAACTGCCGTTGGCGGCAATGGTACCCGTGTAGGTCTTGCCATTGAGCGTAACGGTAACGCTTTCTCCTGGCGCAACGTTGACCGTCGAGCCTGAAATCGTTAGCGGCTGTGAGGCTTCAAGTCGATTAATCTGGTTATCCAGTGCGACAATACTGATGGAGATGCTGTCATTGTTGGTGTCGATCGAGGACCAGATTTCATGGCTACCCTCGTTACCGGCCATATCGGTAATGCTGGCAGAGATCGATACCGTTCCCTCGCTGAGTTCAGCCATATGCTCAGCGGGAATTTCTACGCTCCAGTTGCCGCCGCTCTGGATCGTGGCAAAGTAGAATTTTTTGTTGAGGAGAATGGTGGCGACCTGACCCGTTTCTACATTCGAACTGGTGCCTGTCAGCCACTGGCTGACTTTGAGATCGGCCGCGGTGATAACGTTGTTCTCATCAACAAAAGCGTTAACGAAGATCGTGGGCTGGAACGCAGGGTCTGCACTAAGCGTAACGGATTTCTCGACGCTGGCGGTGTTCCCGACAGCATCGGTTAGCGACGCAGACAGTGTGTAGCTGCCATCGGCCATGCCGCGCAGGGCCGCTGTGGGTAAGTTGATGCTCCAGTTGCCATCATTGCCAACAACGCCAGTGTAGAACTGTCCATCGAAGGTGATAACGACAGTACGACCCGCTTCGCTGATTGAGGCGGTGCCGTTGACGGTCTGGTTGCTTTGCGATTCGACCATATTGATAGTGTCATCGCCAGCAATGGTGCCGATAGTCAGGGTCGGGGCGGTGAAGTCGGTATGGCTGACAAACGTCTTACCAGCCTGATTGCCTGCGGCATCTTGTGCCGTGACCAACAGCGTATTGTTTCCTTCCGGCAACAGCTGGAGATCGGCCGCAGGGACGGTGACTTTCCAGTTACCTGCCGTATCAACGGTTCCTGTGTAAGACTTCCCGCCGAGGGACAAGATGACCGTCTGCCCGGCACCGCTAATGCCGGTATGGCCGGTAATCGTCTGGCTGACCAGCGCCTCTGCGCCGTTCAGTGAACCGTTACCAAATGGGGTATCAATCGTCGGCTGCGGCAGCGTATGGATGTGAACACCCAGCGTCTGCGCATCCGTTACGGTTCCGCCCGCTACATTGACGCTAGCGCTGATGGTGGCATTGCCGTCTGACAGCTGCTGGAGGTCTGCGCTGGGGATTTGCAGCGTCCAACTGCCATCCGCAGCAACGGTGGTGGTGTAATTTTTCCCGTTCAGCGTCACGGTAACCGTTTGTCCTGCGGGAACATTGGCGGTATTACCGCTGATAGCCAGCGGCTGGAGTGACTCTGCCTGATTTAGCAGGTTGTCGCTGGCGATGATATTGATGGCGATGCTGTCGCCAGATTTATCCACGCTGATATCGCGGCTTCCGCTCGCGGCATTGCCCGCTTTGTTGCTCACGTTGACGCTAATGCTGTGCGCACCGTCCGCGAGCAAGGCGATATCTGCGGTTGAAACGTTGACGCTCCAGACGCCGCCAGACTGCACGGTCGCGAGATAGATTTTCCCATTCAGGCTAATGGTGACAACTTGTCCCGCTTCAACGTTAGTGGTCGTCCCGCTCAGTTGCAGGCTGACTTTGGCTTCTGCGCCATCAATGACGTTATCGTCCGCGACGTTATTGATGGTAATGGTTGGGGCGGTGGTCGTGCCGCTGTCAATGGTCAGCGGACGGGTAACCGTTGTGGTGTTGCCCGCGGTATCGGTCAGCGTGACGGTCAAATTATGGTTACCGTCCGCGATAGCCACCAGATCGGCCGTCGGCAGCGTGATGCTCCAGTTTCCGTCGCTGCCGACGGTGGTGGTATAGGTTTTGTCATTGAGCGCAACGGTGACTACGCGGCCTGCTTCACTGAGTGACGCCGTTCCGCTGACTACCTGATTGACGGCCAACTCTGCGCCGTTGAGGACATCGTCCTGAGCGATAGCGGAGACGTTGAGCGTCGGCGGCGTGGTATCCACGCTGATATTCTGTGTCACGGTCGTTTCGTTGCCTGCGATATCGCGGACGACAATCTCCAGCACGCTGACGTTATCCGATGGCAGGCTTTGCAGGATGTCTTTGGGGATCGTCACCGTCCAGTTCCCATTGACATCGACTGTTCCGGTAACGTAATTCCCGCCGATCGTCAGGCTAACCGTTTGCCCTCTGCCATTAATTCCGGTTTCCCCTCTGATGACCTGATCCTGCGCGGCTTCGGCTGCATTTAATATGCCGTCGGTGAACGGCGGTGTCAGCGTGATGGAGGGGAGAGTATTGATGTGTACATCCAGCGTGTGGTCGACGGTGACGGTATTACCGCTTATTCCCTGAACGCTGGCCGTGAGAGTGTGGCTGCCGTCTGGCAGCAGAAGCAGATCGGCGCTGGGGATGTCTACAGACCATTTGCCGTCCGCCCCCGTTGTTGTGGTGTAGGTTTTTACTGCCCCCGCGACGGTGAGGCTGACGGTAACCGTTTGGCCTGCGGCAACGTTGGCGGTGGTTCCGCTGACCGTCAGCGGCTGTCCCGCTTCTAAGGCATTCAGGCGGTCATCCGTCGAGACGATGCTGATGTTGACCGCTTCGGCGTTAGTATCCACCGTGATGGTTTGCGGAGGCAGTGTCGTGGTGTTACCTGCTTTATCCGTTAATGACGCCACCAGATTGTAAGTGCCATTAGTCAACGACTGCATATCACCGGAAGGAATGAAAACGCTCCACGAGCCATCACTTCCTACCGTCGTTGTGTAGGTCGTGCCGTTAAACGTTACGGTTACGGTCTGGCCGACATCTGATAGGGAAGCGGTGCCGGAGACAAACTGCGAAGACTGCAGTTCGTCGGCGGTGAGCAGGTTGTTTCCGGTAAACGGCGACAGGGTCAGTTCCGGCGGTGTGGTATCAACAATAATGGTGCGGTTGACCACGGTGACATTGCCGGCATTATCGCCGATCGTAAACGACATCGTGTGTTCGCCTTCGCTCAGTACTTGCAGGTCAGTTGCTGGCACCGTCAGGGTCCAGTTACCCTCGGCATTAATGGTCGTGGTATAGGTTTTCCCATTGAGCGTGATGGTGACGTTCTGACCTGCTTCACCGGTTCCGTTCAGGACTTGACCGTTTGCCAGTTCTCCTACGGTGAGGTAATTGTCGCCCGTAAATTTATCCACGGTTAAATGCGGAGGCAGGGTATCAATGGTGAGATCGAGGGTTTTCTCATAGATCACGCCGTTCGCACCCGGCACGCTGACTTTCAATGCGTAAATGCCGTCTTCCAGACCGGTAAACGCATCCGCTGGCAGGGTAAAACGCCAGGTTCCATCGGCGGCAACGGTGGTAGTGTAAACCACGCCGTTCAACGTGATGGTGACGGTTTGCCCCGCGCTGACGCCTGTTGTTTTCCCGCTGAGGATATGAGGCTGGCCGATTTCCGTACGGTTCAGTCCGTTATTTCCGGCAAAGGGATCAATGGTTAAGGGTTCTGGCTGTGCCGATGGCGTAGTGTGGTTGTCATCACTCGATGAGGCCACGGCGACCGCCACCCCTGCAACAGCGGCTCCGCCGAGAGCGACCGCCCCCAGAATGCTGCCCAATGAGGCTGCAGATAGCGTGCTGGTGGTGGTGCTACCAATTAGTAATGACGTCATGTCGCCCAGCGCAGAATATTCTGGCGTCAGGGCAACCGCTTCTGTCGCGAGTGCTGCCCCTTCAGCCGCTGCTGCACCAGAGAATTGCGCATGGATGAGACGCGTACCATCGTCAAAAACCAGCTCGCTGTGGTAACCCGCGGCATCCAGCGTGAAGAAGCTTTCATAGCGGACGGTTGTACCGTCTTTCATGTGCAAGATAAGATCGTTGCCGACGCGCTCATAGCGAGACACCATATCTGGTGTGCCATGAATTCGAACCGTGCTGCTTTCCAGTAGTTCAACGTTCCTTGTACCTTGTGGAATGTTTTCTATGAACTGGCCATTCTGGCGCGACAGGATATTCACATTTCCAGCAATAACATTCATATCTGACATGAAATAGCCTCTTACTTATCATCTGAAACCATTGTCTGGATACATCCCCGTCAGTTCGATGCGGCAACGGGAGTGTATAGGTATATGCGCAACCAAAATGGTGCACAAAAACAGGCCTGGTTTAGAAAAAAGTAAAGTCTGGCTAAATTGAATGCTGAGTAGGCCCCTTTCCATAGGGAATCTTCACAGTATAAGATTTGTCCGATTCTTGATATTTATAGGTGTGGCTTAACCAAAAATCCAACTTTTTTGAAATGTTTTGAAAATAAAAAATATGACAATATTCTTACGTATTAAATGGCTTAGCCGTTTTAATTTCCCGATCACATCATTACCCCACTAATTATCATGTTTAATTACCATCACTTAGCGTTCTTTATCGTATGGAAATAGGCTTTTTGCGCGTGATAGCCCAGAGAACTCACTAGCGGGAGGGGGTTTATATCTATATTGATTGTATCAATTTGTGTTTATTGTTATTAGCGATGGAAGGTGAATGCTAACGATGCATGTCGTCGGTTAAATGATAACTCAGCGTGATCATTCATCATTTTTTTTAATGCGTTGTATTAGCGATACTGGATGGGGGGAGAACGCTGGCGCGGCGTTGGATATGAGAATTATTCTTGATATCACGGCCATCGCCATTAAACTGCGGGCGATTGTTTTCATTATAGAGACCAGGTTGTTATGGAGTTGCTCCGCATCGTTTACCAACAATACCGTTGGCCCTTTCTTGCCGTTATCCTGTTAAGTTTGTTGAGTGCCGCATTGGGCATCGGACTGATTGCCTTTATCAACCTGCAATTGATTGAAACGGTCAATCAATCGTTGAGTGTGTTGCCGCAATTTTTGGGCTTGCTGCTGCTCCTGATGGGGGTGACGTTGGTGTCGCAACTGGCGTTGACCACGCTGGGGCACCATTTCGTTTATCGTCTGCGTGGGCAATTTATCAAGCGTATTCTGGACACCAATATTGCGCGTATCGAGCAGATCGGCAGTGCGCAGCTGCTTGCCAGCCTGTCCAGCGATATCCGCAATATCACGATTGCGTTTGTGCGTCTGCCGGAACTGATTCAGGGCATCGTGCTCACCATCGGTTCAGCGGCTTATCTGGCCTGGCTCTCCCCGAAAATGCTGGTGGTGACGTCCGTTTGGATTGCGATAACGCTCTGGGGCGGGTTTATGCTGGTTTCCCGCGTGTATAGCCACCTTACTCAGGTGCGGGAAGCGGAAGATCGTCTCCAGAAAGATTACGAAACTGTGATTAACGGGCGTAAGGAACTGACGCTTAATCGTGAACGGGCGCAGAAGCTGTATGAAGAGGTTTATCAGGCCAATGCGCAGGATTACCGACAGAACGTGATTCGTGCCGATACCTTTCACCTCAGTGCGGTGAACTGGTCGAATATTATGATGCTGGGCGTGATTGGCGCGGTCTTTTTCATGGCAAACAATCTTGGCTGGGCGGATACCAATGTTGCCGCGACATACTCATTGACGCTGCTTTTTTTACGCACGCCGATGCTACAGGCCGTTGGCGCGCTACCGACGTTACTGAGTGCGCAAGTCGCTTTCAATAAGTTGAAACGTTTCGATTTAGCGGATTATCAGGAACCGTTTTCCGCTGCCATTGCCCCTGCGGATTGGCAGACGCTGGAACTGCGTAATGTGATGTTTCGTTATGACGACTCTGGGTTTGAAGTTGGGCCGATCAATCTGGTGATAAAGCGTGGCGAACTGGTGTTTTTGATTGGCGGTAACGGAAGCGGAAAATCGACGCTGGCGATGCTGTTGACAGGGCTTTATACCCCGCTTTCCGGCTCGTTACTGCTGGATAATCGTCCCGTTACGGCGGAAACACGAGCGGATTACCAAAAGCTATTCTCTGCCATTTTTACCGATTTCCACCTGTTTGGGCAGATGATGGGCCCGCAGGGAACAGCACCGGATACGGTGCTGGTCGACAGCTGGCTGGATCGTCTGAACATGCGGCATAAGCTGACGCTGGAGCATCATCAGGTGATGAATTTACAGCTTTCTCAGGGACAGCGTAAGCGTGTTGCGCTGCTGCTGGCTGTCGCCGAACAGCGGGACATCCTGCTGCTGGATGAATGGGCTGCCGATCAGGATCCGCAATTCCGCCGTGTGTTCTATCTTGAGCTGTTACCGCAACTACGCGCACTGGGGAAAACGATTGTGGCGATCAGCCATGACGATCACTACTTTGAACATGCCGATCGCCTGCTTGAAATGCATCAGGGGACGCTGTCTGAACTGACAGGCGATGCGCGTGAACAGGCTTCGCAGGATGCGGTGGCGCAGATTAGCCGGTAGCGCAAATTCGCGCAGCTGAATGCTGCGCTGTGAGTCATGGCACACCGTTAGCGTGAAGTCTGACAGGCATATATTAATTCGTTGAATTCTGGGGCATTATAAGCGCCAATGTTGGCAGGCTGCCAACAGAGTTGAGGTTTTTCACTTACAGATCAGGCACCTGACGTATCTGGTCTGCCACTTAACTCAATAAGTTGGTATATGTTATGAAAAGGATGTTTAACGCATTATTCGTTGTTGTTTTTGTTTGTTTTTCGTCTCTGGCAAATGCGGCAGAAAATCTACCTAACATTGTCATTCTGGCAACGGGCGGTACGATTGCTGGTTCCGCAGCAGCTAACACGCAAACCACGGGGTATAAAGCGGGTGCGTTGGGCGTAGAGACGCTGATTCAAGCGGTGCCAGAGCTGAAAACGCTTGCCAATATCTCCGGTGAGCAGGTTGCCAGCATTGGTAGTGAGAATATGACCAGCGATGTCTTGCTGAAGCTGAGCAAGCGTGTGAACGAGCTGCTGGCACGCAGCGATGTTGATGGCGTGGTCATTACGCACGGTACGGATACGCTCGACGAATCGCCTTACTTTCTGAACCTGACGGTGAAGAGTGACAAACCTGTGGTCTTTGCCGCAGCGATGCGTCCGGCAACGGCAATCAGCGCCGACGGTCCAATGAACCTGTACGGTGCGGTCAAAGTGGCTGCGGATAAAAACTCACGTGGTCGCGGTGTGCTGGTTGTATTGAACGACCGTATCGGTTCTGCACGTTTCATCAGCAAAACCAACGCCTCTACGCTGGATACCTTTAAAGCGCCGGAAGAAGGTTATCTGGGCGTGATTATCGGTGACAAAGTTTACTACCAGACCCGTCTGGACAAAATCCACACCACACGTTCCGTATTTGACGTGACCAACGTCGATAAACTGCCCGCCGTTGACATTATTTATGGTTATCAGGACGATCCAGAATACATGTATGACGCGGCCATCAAACATGGCGTAAAAGGCATTGTGTATGCGGGGATGGGCGCAGGTAGCGTATCCAAACGCGGCGATGCAGGCATCCGTAAAGCGGAAAGCAAAGGCGTTGTTGTCGTTCGTTCCAGCCGTACTGGTAGTGGCATCGTACCACCGGATGCAGGCCAGCCTGGTCTGGTTGCCGATTCTCTGAGCCCGGCTAAATCACGCATTCTGCTGATGCTGGCGCTGACGAAAACGACGAATCCTGCGGTGATTCAGGATTACTTCCACACGTATTAATCGCCTGAGCGGTTTTTTGTGTCATAGCCCCGCCTTTAAATGCGGGGCTTTTTATATCCGTCATACTTCAAGCTGCATGTGCGTTGGCGTCGTTCAGTCACCCGAATCACTTACTTCAGTAAGCTCATCGGGATGCCCTCGCTCGCCGCATTACGAGACTCATAAATGAGCCTCGCCCTTGCGGGTCAACGCTTTGCGTTGTTCAAAACGCTAACGTTTTGTCCTGCAACTCGAATTATTTAGGGTATATTTCCTGTCATCCCATTTTGACTTTTCGTTATTCAACTTTTCATTCCCAAAGAGAAGTCACTTCCCTCTATGCTGATTTTATCGGTATGATTCAGCCCACGACAAAGCAGGTAAACACCCCCATTTATCTTTGATACCCGAAATAGTTCGAGCTGCGGGACGCGCCGACGCGCGTGCTGCTTGAGGTATGACGGAGCGGGTGAGTAAAAAAAGGATACGTCATTACATGACACACCCCATTTTTATGGTTGGTGCCAGAGGCTGTGGGAAGACCACCGTTGGGCATCAGCTGGCGCAGGCGTTGGGATATGACTTTGTCGATACCGACCTGTTTATGCAGCAGACGACGAATATGACGGTGGCTGATGTGGTCGCGCAGGAAGGATGGCATGGGTTCCGCCAGCGTGAAAGCCTGGCACTTCAGCAGGTGACATCTAACCGCTGCATCATCGCGACGGGCGGCGGTATGGTGCTGGCGGAAGCCAATCGGCGTTTTATGCATGATAAAGGCACCGTGATTTATCTCCATGCGGATGCAGAGCTGCTGGCTCAGCGGCTGGAAGAAAACCCGCAGGATAACCAGCGGCCGACGCTGACTGGTCGTCCTATCGCGGAGGAGATGGCCGATGTGCTGGCCGCGCGCGAGGCACTTTATCGCGGCGTCGCGCACCACGTTATCGATGCCTCGCAGGCACCGGAAGCGATTGTGGCAAGCGTGTTGAAAGCGCTGCGTTTGTCGGCAGCGTAGGACGGTAAGCGGACACTGGCAAAATAATCACCAGTCAGTGTTACCGAACACTAACTTTCAATGAATAGATCGTGACAGTGGCGCGACTCTCCTTTTAAGATGAATTTTCTGAATTTTTCGACGATAGGTGCCGCGCTATGCTGAATGTAAATGAGTATTTTGCAGGGAAGGTCAAATCAATCGGTTTTGAAGGCGACGGCATTGGCCGCGCGAGTGTCGGCGTCATGGATGCGGGTGAATATACGTTTGGAACCGGGCAGCCGGAAGAAATGACGGTCATCACCGGCGCATTGAAAGTGCTGTTGCCAGGCGCACCGGATTGGCAGGTTTTCACTCCGGGAGAAACGTTCTTCGTTCCGGGAAAAAGTGAATTCAATTTACAGGTGGTTGAGCCAACCTCTTATTTGTGTAAATACCTGTAATATATATTCTATTTTATAAACTCCACCATTCTCGCCGCGTCGTGTGCTACATGACGCGGCGTTTTTTATACCGGTTCTGTGCCATCCCCGCTTTTCATCTCGTCCTACTCACGCTTTTCTGCCACGCTTCTTCTAATGGTTATAAAGAATGCTACAAAAATGTTAAGTAGCTCAAATAACGAACTCAAAGGTATTTAAAAGGTATTATTAATTGGTATTTTAAAGGTGTACCTTACTCTGTCATGAAGGATGTAAATATGAAAACTACAGCAAAGCTGTCGTTCATGATGTTCGTTGAATGGTTTATCTGGGGCGCCTGGTTTGTTCCACTCTGGCTGTATCTGAGCAAAAGCGGGTTTACGGCGGGGGAAATCGGCTGGTCGTATGCCTGTACGGCTATTGCCGCTATCTTGTCGCCGATTCTTGTGGGGTCACTCACCGACCGCTTTTTTGCCGCGCAAAAGGTGCTGGCCGTACTGATGTTCGCTGGCGCGATACTGATGTACCTGGCGGCGCAGCAAACAGAATTCATGTATTTCTTCCCGCTGTTATTGGCGTATTCGCTGACCTATATGCCTACGATCGCCTTGACTAACAGCATCGCTTTCTCGCATGTTGCCGACGTAGAACGAGATTTCCCACGCATTCGCGTATTAGGTACGATCGGTTGGATCGCCTCTGGTATCGTCTGCGGATTTCTACCGACGTGGCTTGGATTTAGCGATATCTCTCCCACTAATATTCCGTTACTGATTACGGCCGCCAGTTCTGCGCTGCTCGGTTGCTTTGCGCTTTTCCTGCCCAATACGCCACCGAAAAGCACCGGCAAGCTGGATGTTAAAGTCATGCTGGGGCTGGACGCCGTGGTGTTGCTGAAAGACAAAAACTTTCTGGTGTTCTTTGTCTGCTCCTTCTTGTTCGCGATGCCACTGGCGTTTTATTACATTTTTGCCACCGGCTTCCTCACTGAAGTCGGCATGAAAAACGCGACGGGCTGGATGACGTTGGGCCAATTCTCAGAAATTTTCTTCATGCTGGCACTACCGTTTTTCACCAAGCGCTTTGGTATTAAAAAGGTATTGCTACTGGGGCTGATTACAGCAGCGATCCGCTATGTGTTCTTCGTCTACGGCGATGCTTACCACTACTTCACGTATGCGTTGCTATTCCTCGGCATTCTGTTGCACGGCGTGAGTTACGATTTTTACTATGTTACCGCCTATATCTACGTTGATAAAAAAGCGCCGGTGCATATGCGCACGGCGGCGCAGGGGCTGATTACGCTCTGTTGTCAGGGATTCGGCAGCCTGTTGGGATATCGTCTGGGTGGGGTGATGATGGAGAAACTTTTCGCCCATGGCGAGCCGGTTAACGGCCTGACCTTCAACTGGACTGGCATGTGGCTGTTTGGCGCGGTGATGATCGCGATTATTGCGCTGATCTTTATCCTGTTTTTCCGTGAATCGGATAAGACGATCTCGACAATTGATGTAGACGGTGCAAATCAGCATTTCAGTACAGAGGAAAACAAATGAAACAAGAACGTATTCTCGGTGCCTTATATGGCCAGGCTTTAGGGGATGCGATGGGTATGCCATCGGAACTGTGGCCTCGAACGCGCGTGAAAGCGCATTTTGGCTGGATCGATCGCTTTTTACCCGGCCCGGCGGAAAACAATGCGGCGTGCTATTTCGGTCGCGGCGAATTTACGGATGATACCTCGATGGCGCTGAGTCTGGCCGACGCGATCATTGAATGTGACGGTGAAATCAATGCCGATGCGATTGGTCGTCACATCCTTAAATGGGCGGAATCGTTCGATGCCTTTAATAAAAATGTGCTCGGTCCCACCTCTAAAATTGCGTTGAAAGCGATCCGCCAGGGCACGCCGGTCAGTGAACTGGAAAATAATGGCGTAACGAATGGCGCGGCAATGCGCGCCTCTCCGCTAGGCTGCCTGCTGCCAACCCATGATCTCGATGCGTTTATCGATCAGGTGGCGCTGGCATCCAGCCCCACGCATAAATCCGATCTGGCGATTGCGGGGGCGGTCGTGATTGCCTGGGCAATCTCCCGGGCGATTGACGGCGCCAACTGGCAGGCGATCGTTGATGCATTACCGTCTGTAGCACGCCACGCGCAGGAAAAACGTATCACGACGTTTAGCGCTTCCCTTGCCGCACGTCTGGAGTTGGCACTGAATATCGTGCGTAACGCAAACGGTACGGAAAGCGCCAGCGAGCAGCTTTATCAATTGATTGGCGCGGGAACAAGCACCATTGAATCCGTCGCGACCGCTATAGCGATGGTGGAACTGGCGCAAACGGATCCAAACCGCTGTGCGATTCTGTGTGCCAACCTCGGGGGAGACACCGATACGATCGGAGCGATGGCGACGGCGATATGCGGTGCGCTACACGGGGTAACGGCGATTAATGCTGCGCTGAAACAGGAATTGGATGATATTAACCAGCTTGATTTTGGTCGCTACGCCAGCCTTCTCTTGCAATATCGCTCAGCACGGGAGGCGTGATGAAGGCCAGCGAACTTGTCGCAAAACTGGATGGACTCACGGCACGTCAGCCGCTAACCATTATTGGCGCCGCGGTCATTGACGTGATTGCCGATGCGTATGCACTGCCGTATCGCGGATGTGATATCGAGCTCAAGCAGCAAAGCGTGAATATTGGCGGTTGCGCCTTGAATATTGCGATTGCGCTTAAACGTCTCGGCATCGACGCACAAAATGCCCTGCCTGTCGGACAAGGGGTATGGGCGGATATCATTCGCCATAGTCTGGAAAAGCAGAATCTGACCACGGTGGTACAAACCGACGCGGGAGACAACGGTTGGTGTCTGGCGTTGGTTGAACCGGACGGCGAGCGGACTTTTATGTCCTTCAGCGGTGTGGAGAACCAGTGGAGCGACAGTTGGCTGGCATCGTTATCTGTCCCATCAGGGAGTCTGGTCTATCTTTCGGGCTACCAACTGGCGGCACCGTGTGGCGGGCGCCTGATGAGCTGGCTGGAAACCTTGCATAACGTCACCCCATTTATCGATTTTGGCCCACGTATTGCCGATATTTCTCCCGATCTGATGGCGCGTATTATGGCGCTTCGCCCCATCGTTTCCCTTAATCGTCAGGAAGCGGAAGTGGCAGCGGAAATGCTCGGTGTGTCAGCGGATGTGCAAACGCTGGGGCGCGCCTGGACAGAGACGTACCGCGCACCGGTGATTATTCGTCAGGACAAAGCAGGGGCGTGGTATTTCGATGCCGCTTCTGAGGGCTGCATTTCTCCGTTTCCGGCAACGGTGGTTGATACCATCGGTGCGGGAGACAGTCACGCCGGAGGAACACTAGCGGGGTTGGCTGCTGGCTGGTCGCTGGCGGATGCCATCACGTTGGGGAATGCTGTTGCCGCATATGTCGTGAGCCACCGTGGCGGAGACTGCGCACCCACGCAGGCTGAACTTCGCGCCCGGTTACTCCTCGCAGACGAACACGTATAGATCGCTACGGCAATAGCTGATGCTGTACTCAATGGGCCGGTTCTGTGGGTCGAGCGCAACCTGCTTGATGACCAGAACCGGTACTTTATTATCAAGCTGAATGTGGGACTGAAACTCGGCGTCAGGCATGCGTGCGCTGACGCGGCTGCGTGTACGCTGCGGATTGATATTCTGACTGCGAAAATAGTCATACAGTGAAACGCCGATATCTTCAGCGTCAGCGATCAGATCAACAGGGACATACGACTCTTCAATTGAAACGGCATCCTCATCGACATAGCGAATACGTTTCAACATAAAAACGGGGGTGTCCGGCGCAATAGCCAATTGTTCAGCCACTTCCTTGCTGCTTTTCACAATTTGTTTGTTCACCCACAGCGTATTCGGTTTTTTACCCCGCAGTACAACCTGTTGTGAAAACCCGCGCGCCTCTTTCAACGAATACTCGAATATATTATTGATTTGCGTACCGTATCCGCGCACACGAGTGACCACACCTTCTTCTTCCAGCGTCTGCATGGCTTTACGCACGGTAATGCGCGATACGCCGGCCAACTGGCTCAGGTCGCGTTCGCCCGGCAAAATATTGCCATGTTCCAACATACCGCTGCGTACGGCATTTTTTACCGTTTCGGCAAATTTTAGGTAGAGCGGGGTATTGTCTACAGTCGCAAAGCGCTGAGTAAGCTGTGCTATTAATTGAGTATGCGCATGTTCCATTCTTCTCTGATCCTGCCAGCCTGCGTAGATTCTATAATACCACTGGTATTATTCAGTCTATACTGAAAATGCGTTGTCATCTTGCCACATAAAAAATAACCCATACCCATAATTTCCAGCATAATTCTCTGTTACGAAATCTATCGCTCTTTTTTGTAGCATGACCCATATATTCCATATATGAGCCATTTTATTTAATGGTATTGATTAATTAATCGTATAAAAGAATGAGGTAATTATTAGGAATAATCCCTAGATTGTTAAAATACAATAGATTAAAGGATTTACTGATAATTTTATCTTATGGTAAATGATAAGTTTTTTATTCTTTAATTTTTGTTTTTATAAGATTGTTATATTGGTTAATTGATTGCAACTCCATTTGGTGTCTTTTTTTATATCAGGATGTGGTTGAACGTATTAAGTGTTGTTCCGGGTTTTAAGATAAATGGCGGTGGTGGAATGTGATCGCATTCAAGTTTTATTTTGCTGTGCCGTTATGGATAGTATAACTATTCTATGCAAAGAGTATTTTATGCTGAAAACGACACGCTCCCGCATTCTTGCGGCCTGTTCGACCATTGTTGTACTTTCACTTGTTATCAATACTTTTCTAAATTACACCATCGCCAATAACGCGAATAAGGAATCGATCCAAAATACGCTGGATGCGGTAGCAACCAGTCATAGTATAGCCATCAGCGACTGGGTTGCTTCTAAAACGCAGATGATTTCAGCTCTGCACGATCGCGCCATAAAGGATGAAGATCCGATCCCGCTGTTTAAACAGATCGTGGCTTCCGGCGGGTTCCTGAACGTCTACATGGGCTACGCCAATGGCACGGCCAAGTTTGCCGATCCCGGTGGTATTCCTGCCGATTACAACCCTACCATCAGACCTTGGTATCAGCAGGCTGTGAAAGAAGGCAAGCCGTTAGCGACCGCGCCGTACGTGGATATGGTAACGAATACGCTGGTAGTGTCTTTCGTTGCGCCTGTAGTGGAAGGGGGAACCGTCAGAGGCGTCGTCGGTAGTGACGTCACCATGAAGAGCGTGATCGAAAACGTCAAAGCGATCAACCCGAGTCCGGGGAGTTTCGGCGTGCTGATTGACCGTAATGGTACGATTATTGCGCACCCGGATGAAAAGCTGACGCTGAAAAATATCACCGAGATTGCTCCTGCGATTAACCTGAACGACATTCTTTCTGCGGATAGCGCCCGCGATGTGGATTTTTCCGGCTCGACAAAACTGGTGTTGGCAAAACCGATTACCGGCACGAACTGGTTCATGCTGGTGGCGTTGGACAAAGCTGAAGCGACAGCGGGTATGCGTTCTCTGCTGTCTACCTCGGTCATCACGCTGGTTGCCATCGCGCTGTTGGGCACGTTAGTGATTGGTTTCATTATCACGTCAACGCTCAAGCGCCTGCTGCAAATCCGTGATGCGATGGATGATATCAGCAACGGTAATAACGATCTGACGCAGCGTCTGCCGGACGAAGGGCATGATGAAGTCGCGCAAATTGCCCGCTCGTTTAATATCTTTGTCGATAAGATCAGTCAGGTCATGGTCCAGATTCGGGATATCAGCGCATCGCTTCAAGTGGCGGCGGATGAAATCTCAGCGGGGAACAACGATCTTTCTGCACGCACCGAATCTGCGGCGTCGAGCATTCAGCAAACGGCGGCCTCGCTGGAGGAAATCTCTGCGGCGGTGACGCAGTCGGCGGGATCGGCGCAGCAGGTTAACGCTAAAGCGCTGCTGCTGTCGAAAGATGCGGGCACGGGCGGGAAAGTGGTTTCCGATGTGATTGTCACGATGGAAGAGATCGTGGTCGCGTCTGGGAAAATCGGCGATATCATCGGCGTGATTGATGGCATTGCATTCCAGACTAACATTCTGGCGCTTAACGCAGCGGTAGAAGCCGCGCGTGCGGGTGAACAGGGTCGTGGTTTCGCTGTGGTTGCCGGTGAGGTTCGCAGCCTGGCACAGCGCAGCGCGCAGGCCGCAAAAGAAATTAAAGAACTGATTGAATCGACGGTTTCCAGCGTGACGTCTGGCTCTGTGCAGGTTCGTCAGGCCAGCGACACGATGAATGAAATTGTCGGCGGCGTGTCTACGGTGAGCTCGGTGATGTCTGAAATTACGCATGCGGCGGATGAACAAATGCGCGGCATCAACGAGATCAACAAGGCGGTCGCACAGTTGGATTCGATGGTGCAACAAAACGCTGCGCTGGTGCAGGAATCTGCCGCTGCGTCAGGTGCGTTGCAATCACAGGCGGAAGAACTGAACGCCGTCGTCGGGGCATTCCGGGTCTAACGGATTTGTCACTGAGGAGATATTGCCCGCTGCCAGAACGGTGGCGGGCAATCACCGACTGTATTAATAATCGGTAGTATTCACGAACGATAGCATTAACGAGCGATAGCATTAACAATTGATCGTATTAACAATCGATCGTATTAACGTTGGGCTTCTCCGCCCAACGCTTCAATCAGATTCGCAATCAATGCAGCCAGTTCGCTGGTCATCAAAATGAAATCGGCATCAAACCGCTGCGCGAAATCTTCCCGATCGATATCGTCGTTTTGTTCCCGCAGCGTATCGGAGAACTTCAAGCGTTTTACCGAACCGTCCTCGGACAAGACCAACTGAATACGTTCCTGCCAGTCGAGTGCAAGCTTGGTGACCAGCTTGCCCGCTTCAATATGGACGGCGATTTCATCGCAGACCAAATCCTGTTTTTTACAGCGGATAACGCCGCCGTCTTCCAGAATCGCTTTTAGCTCTGCTTCATCCTGTAGCACAAAACCGGCTGCCGGTTCACCGGAGCGTACCCACTCGGTCAGCGTCAGCTCAATAGGATTCTCCATCGTCAGTGGCACAACGGGCAGTGACCCCAGCGTTTTGCGCAGCAGCGCCAGCGTATCTTCCGCTTTTTTAGCACTGGCGGCATCGACCATAATCAGGCCGTTAACCGTGTCGATCCACATCCAGACCTGACTGAAACGACTGAACGCACGCGGCAGCAAGCTATGCAGCACTTCATCTTTCAGCGAATCTTTTTCGGTTTTTTTCAGCTTGCGGTGCTGTTCCGCTTCCAGACGTTCGATTTTTGCCTGAAGGGTTTGCTTGATGACCGGAGAAGGCAGGATTTTTTCTTCTTTACGGACGCAGATAACGATTTGCCCATTAACGACATGCGTTAATGCATCGCTATGCGATCCCATCGGTGATACCCAACCCGTTTTCATCATATCCTGACTGCCGCACGGGGTGAACGCGAAAGCGCTGAGCCGTTTTTCCAGCTCATCTGCAGATAAAACGTTATCTTTAGACAGTGCACTATCCCGGCTTAGGCGGTAAATCATTAAGTTTTTAAACCACAACATGGTGTTATCCCTGACTGGGCGCGCAGGTTTGCACGCGGGTTTGTAATGTTGCGCGCATGATAACGAATTCGAGGCCGTAATGTGGAATAAAATACCGGGATTCAGAGGAATACCTATCACGCTTTGAGTGACAGCAGATTGCTTTCTCTGATTATCTCTATTAAGAACATTTTCAGGTCGGTAACAAACTGACTGTTGCGTAACAAGAACGATTACTGCTCGACCAACTTTGTCAGCACCTCATTTTTCGGGGAACGCCGACCTATTTACAACACGGGGGGAGACATCATGAGAATCGGTATCGATCTGGGCGGGACGAAAACGGAAGTTATCGCGCTGGATGATGAAGGGCTGGAACGTTTTCGGCAGCGTATGCCGACGCCAAGAAATGACTACCCGGAAACGCTACGGACGATTGTCACGCTGGTTGAGATGGCGGAGAAAGCGATTGGCTGTCGCGGCAGCGTCGGCGTAGGGATCCCCGGCACGCTATCGCCGTTTACCGGCAAAGTAAAAAATGCCAACTCCACCTGGCTCAACGGTCAGGCACTGGATCTTGACCTTGCCACGCTGCTGAATCGGCCGGTGCGGGTCGCCAATGACGCAAACTGTTTCGCTGTTTCAGAGGCGGTTGACGGTGCCGGGGCAGGGAAGCAAACCGTCTTCGCGGTCATTATCGGGACCGGCTGCGGATCGGGCATTGCGCTGAACGGTCAGGCTCACGTCGGCGGCAATGGTATTGCTGGCGAATGGGGACATAACCCGCTGCCCTGGATGGATGAGGACGAGCTGCGCTATCGGCAGACGGTTCCCTGCTATTGCGGCAAATCCGGCTGTATTGAAACGTTTATCTCCGGTACCGGATTTGCCGCGGATTACCAGCGTCTGAGCGGCCAGCCGCACAAGGGCGAAGCAATTATTGCCTTAGCGGAGCAAGGCGATCCCATCGCCGAGCTGGCGTTGCAGCGCTATGAACATCGGCTGGCGAAGTCACTGGCGCATGTGATTAACCTGCTCGATCCTGATGTAGTGGTGCTGGGGGGCGGAATGAGCAACGTTTCTCGCCTTTACCAGACTGTGCCAGCAAAGATTAAACAATGGATCTTTGGCGGCGAGTGCGAAACGCCCGTGCGTCAGGCGATACACGGCGACTCCAGCGGGGTACGCGGAGCCGCCTGGCTTTGGCCGAAGACGAAGTAATTGCAGATCGAATGATGGCTAAACGGCGTACTGCGGCGCCAGCCGACTGACGCCGAGCCCGTTAACTTTCTGCACTTTGATCTGTACCGGAATTCGCTCTTTCATGGCTTCAACATGGCTAATGACACCGATGGTTTTACCCGAGGCGTTCAGGTTATCCAGCGCATCCAGTGCGATATCCAACGTCTCGGCATCCAGTGTGCCGAAGCCTTCATCCAGAAACAGCGAGTCGATACTGGCTTTATGGCTGACCAGGTCGGACAGCGCCAGCGCCAACGACAGACTGACCAGAAAGCTTTCGCCGCCGGATAGCGTTTTTGTGTCGCGCTCGGCATCCGCCTGCCAGGTATCCATCACCAGAAGTTCCAGATCGCCACCGGGCTTACGTTTGAGCTGATAGCGATCGTGCAGGCGTGAAAGCTGGAGATTGGCGAGATAGACCAGATGATCCAAGGTCAGCCCCTGAGCAAATTTGCGGAATTTATCCCCTTTACTGGAGCCGATCAGCGAGTTTAACGTCTCCCAGTCGTCATTCCTTTGCTGGCTTTGGGCAATCTCATTAAGTAAATCCTGCTGGTTCTGGCGCTGTTGTTTGTCGTCAGATAACTGACGCTGGAATTCCCCCTGCTGCCGCAGGTTAGTTTTCAGCGTGTTATCTAGCGCGTCCAACTGCTGCTGTATCGCTTCTTGCGTAGCGTCTTCCGTCAGGGATGATGGCCGTTTTTGTTGATGTTCCTGTAATGTCTGTTCAGCCTGCTGGCGCAGTGTCGCCGCTTGCTGCAAGCGCTGATGCAGTGTTTCCTTGAATTCCTGCAACGTCTGACGTTCCTGCTCATCAAGCAGTGCATGGAGAAAGGCGGCTTCATCAACGAAGGTGCTCTGCTGCAACGCCAGAGTAAAGCGTTCGGTTGCACTCTCATGCTGGCGCGTGCTCTGTTCATATTGCTGCTGCGTGCTAGCCAACTCTCCCGTCAGACGGCTTAACGCCGTTTCGGTTTGCTGACGGGCTGATTGCGCGAGCCTGAGTGTATCATCACGCTGCTGGCTGGTTCGTTGTAGCTGTTCGCGCACATCGGTGATTTGCTTGTCCCCAAATAGCACCTGTCGCTCTTGTTGGCTTGTGTTGAGCTGCGCGAGGTGCTGTGCCAACTGCTGTTGCTGCGTTTGGATGTGCTGTGTTGCCTCGCTTACGCTGTGACGCAGATGTTGAAGATCGCTTTCCAACGTGGCTAACAGAGGGGTTAAGCGAGACTGCTCCTGCTCTTTGGCTTTCCAGTTTTGCCATTCGCTGTCACGCTGAGCCAGCCAGCCATCCTGTGTGTCAGCGTCTGGTAGAAGAAGCCCCACCGTTGTCAGCGTTTGCGTGATGTCCTGAGTATGTTGCGTGATCTGCTGGTGCACGTTTTGCAGCGACTGCGTTGTTTCTTCCTGCGTAACGCCTAGCGAAGTTTGTTGCTGGGCATTCAGCGCGATTTTCTGTTCGAGATCCCGTAATAATGCTTCTGCGGCAGTCAGTAAATCCTTACTTTCCTGCCACAGTTTTTGCGACTGCTCGCGCGCGGCAATCTGCTGTCGAATGGCCTGTTCTTCGGCTTCACGCTGTGTAAGCCAGACGGCTACCTCATCCTGCTGTTCCAGCGAGTAGGTAACTTGTAAGCGCTCACTGACACTTTGCCAGTGTTGCAGCAGAGCCTGATGTTCGCTATCACATTGAGCAAGTTCCGATTGCAGCTGTTCCCGCTGCTGTAAGCGTGCGTTCAGTTCAGCAGTGGTATTCGCCAGCGCGATGGTTAACTGGTTTACATCCTGCTGTAACGCCGTCAGACGCCGTTGGGTTTCAGACGGTTGTAGTGCCTGATAGCGCTCGATAGCGGGGTGCTCGGTTGAGCCACACAGCGGGCACGCCTCTCCGGCCTGTAGCCGCTGCCGTTCGGCTTCCAGCTTAACGATATGCACTTCCTGCCGATATATCGTTTCCAAATCGGCCAGACGCTCACTGCGCTGCTGATGTTCAGACTGCTGCTGTTTCTGCAATATTTCTGACTGCTCGATATGGCCTTGTGCCTCAACGAGTTTGGCGAGATGTTGCTGCTTGCGCACCTGAAGGCGCTGGTATTGGTCGCTGACAGTGGCGAGTTGTCGACATGTCGCCTGCTGATCCATGAGCTGATTAAAGCGCTGGTGCAGAGTGGAAAGTGGCTGATGCGTGTCCTGATGTTGCCGCGTTTCATCGTGTTGCGTGAACTGCTGGCGTACAGCATCAACGACTTTTTGTTGTTCACGCTGCTGTGCCGCCAGCTTGTCGGCTTCTTGCTGCCGTGCCGTCGACTCTGCCGTATGCTGTGCCTGTTTCTGGTTCAGCTTCTGTTGCTCGTCCTGTAACTGGCGCAACTGCCGAAACTGGGTGCGCCACAGAGGCAACAGTTCTCCCCACTGCTGATGATGTGCATGTTGCTGGCGGTAAGACTGGATCTGTTCAAGCTGCCGTTTAGCCTGCTGTTGTTCCGCTGCGACCTGTGTTTGTTTAGCTTCGTCGGCGTGCAGGCGAGCCTGCGTTTTTGCCAGTTCGTCCTGCTGCTGGTTTTTTTGCTGTTCCAGCGTAGCAATGCGATGGTCAAGCGGCACAACCTGCTCGTTGATCAGTTGCTCTTGCTGTTGTCGTATCTGCTTGTGCTCACTAACGTCCTGTTCCGCTTTTTCTTCTTGCTGACGTAACGTTCTTAACGCCAACTGTTCTGCGGCCAGCTTGCCGTTGAGTTGTTCAATCTGCTGGGCGAGGGTCAGGGACGCCTGCCGATAGCGCTCTTTTTCCTGATGTAGCGGCCTCAGTTTTTCTGCCGGTTCGCTATTGGCTAATTTGTCGAGCTGCGGCCTAGCCTGCTGAATGGCGGATTCGGCGCTAGTGTGTTGCGCCTGCGTATGAGTTACCTGCGTTTGCTGCTGCGTCAGTTGCTCAAACCAGCGTAGCGTAGTCAGTGCTTGCTCACGCTCAACGTTGCCCTGTTGTTCCTGCTGGATCAGTTCGGCAAGCTGTGCTTCCACCTGCTGACGCTGCTCATCGGTCAACAGCTGAATACCGGATGCACGCGCCTGTAGCGTGTTCAATGTGACATTTGCCTGCTTGTGCTTGTCATAGACGCGCTCAGATATCAGGCCATAGATATCCGTGCCGGTCAGCTCTTCCAGTAGCTCTGCGCGGTCATCTGGTTTTGCATTGAGGAAGGCGGCAAACTGGCCCTGCGATAGCATCATGGATCGCGTGAAACGGCCGAAATCCAGCCCGGTGATTTGTTCCACCATATCTTTTTTATCGGTGATTTTTTCACATAGAATTTTGCCATCTTCAATGAGCGCGAGTTCGGCCTTGGGAGACTGTAAGTTGCCGTCAGAGGCATTTCTTGCCCGACGTTGGCTCCAGAAGGCGCGGTATCCCACGCCTTTCACCTCGAATTCGACCTCGGCGAGACACTCCGCTGTGTTACGTGTCATCAGATCATTCTGGGTGCTGGAAATAACCTCCAGACGAGGTGTTCTGTGGTACAGCGCCAGACAGATGGCATCCAGCAGCGTGGTTTTTCCCGCGCCGGTGGGGCCGGTAATCGCAAATAAGCCGTTGCTGGAAAAGGGCTCCTGCGTGAAGTCGATCTTCCATTCGCCTTTCAGCGCGTTGAGGTTCTTTAAACGCAGACTGAGGATTTTCATTTGGCAGTCTCGCTATTTTCCAGTTCATCAATAACCTGATTAAACAGGGTGCGAACCCGCTGCTGGCGGCCTTCTTCCATGTCTGTCTCCGTTGCCAGACGACGTTCAAAAACGTCATACACGCTGAGCTCGTTCAGCGTTTCTTTATCTTGCCGGGTCATCGCCTGTAAACGTTGCTCACGCGTGCGGCGTAGCAGAAGCACCTCAACGGGCAGGTTCTCGGTCATCGCCTGAATGCGCTTCTGCATGTCGCTGAGATAATCCTGTGTGCTGATTTCGATATCCAGCCACACGGGCTTGTCACCCTGATAGTGCTGGAACGCGGACAGCTGTCGTTCAATGTCACTCAGACTGCCTTTAATCAGCTGCATCGGTTGGGTGATGGGAATAGGCAGCGTATTTATCTGCGGGGGAATTGGCGGTGACGCGTCTGGTGTAAAACTGACCAGACAAACAGATTTCTCACTGTTGAGTTCGTCAAAACTTAGCGGAATAGGCGAACCGCTGTAGCGGATATGCTCACTTTGAGTCACGCGCTGCGGGCGATGAATATGGCCGAGCGCGATATAATCCGCAGGGGGAAAAGCCTGAGCAGGGAACGCATCGAGCGTACCAATATAGATATCGCGCACGGATTCGGAGGCGGTGGCACCAATTGTCGTCAGGTGCCCGGTGGCAATAATCGGCAGCGGCAGGCCGAGTTCATCGCGCTTTTGGCAAGCCAGTTTGTAACACTGCTGGTAGTGCGCCGTAATGGCTTCCTGTAGCGCCAGCTGTTTTTCATCACCGGACTGTCCGGCTTTGCTGGTCAATACATCGCGCGGGCGTAAAAAGGGAATGGCACAGAGCAGGGCGCCGGGCTGCTGCTGGCGGTTTTCCAGCAGGAGCACCTGTTGGGCGGGATCGTCGCTGGCGCAGGCAATCACGCGCGTGTTCAGGCAGGCCAGCAAATCACGGGATTCATTTAACATCGCGACGGAATCATGGTTTCCACCGAGAATGATGAGCTGGCAGCCTGTACGCTGTAGTTCTACTACGAAGCTATAATACATTTCCCGGGCATAGCTCGGGGGAGAACCGTTATCAAAAATATCGCCTGCGACGATAATGGCATCGACCTGATGCTGCTCCACCTGAGCGATGAGCCAGTGAAGAAAAGCCTGATGTTCAGCCGCGCGGCTTTTGGTATAAAAATATTGTCCTAAATGCCAATCGGCGGTGTGGATAATGCGCATCGTGTTCTCTCGATATTCATGCCGCGTGGCGGTGGATGACGTTGTCATTATAGGGAAGGGTGCTCTGTCATCGTAATGCGATGATTATATATAGCCGGGATGTCGGCTGTCGCGTTGGAATCCTGAGTTTGGAAAGCGGCTCGAAAAATCGGATGTATGCGTTGTAACATTGCGCGCAGAGGGCCGTGTGTTTTTCATAAATCTGTCATAAAACTGACGCATAATGCCTTTCGCTTGCTAACAGCGACGATGATTAACGACAGGATTAACAATGGCAAAACGCATATTAGTCGTGGAAGATGAAGCACCAATTCGTGAAATGGTCTGCTTTGTACTGGAACAAAATGGTTATCAGCCAGTTGAAGCCGAAGATTATGACAGTGCGGTCACGCAACTGTCGGAGCCGTTCCCAGAACTGGTGTTATTGGACTGGATGCTGCCAGGAGGTTCGGGCCTGCAATTCATCAAGCATATGAAGCGTGAGGCACTGACGCGTGATATTCCGGTGATGATGTTGACCGCACGCGGTGAAGAAGAAGACCGTGTACGCGGCCTTGAAGTGGGCGCGGATGATTACATTACCAAGCCGTTTTCACCCAAAGAATTAGTGGCGCGAATCAAAGCCGTGATGCGCCGTATTTCACCGATGGCGGTGGAAGAAGTCATTGAAATGCGTGGCCTGAGCCTTGATCCTTCTTCCCATCGCGTGACGACGGAAGAACATGCGCTGGATATGGGGCCGACGGAATTTAAACTGCTGCATTTCTTTATGACGCATCCTGAACGTGTTTATAGCCGGGAACAGTTGCTGAATCACGTTTGGGGCACTAACGTTTATGTTGAGGATCGTACTGTCGACGTCCATATTCGTCGACTGCGTAAAGCGCTGGAAACCAGCGGACATGATAAAATGGTGCAAACCGTTCGGGGAACGGGCTACCGTTTTTCAACGCGTTACTGAGGTGATCGTAACCGGAGAAATATTAACGTGCTAGAACGTTTATCCTGGAAAAGGCTGGCATTGGAGCTGGCTTTTTTTTGTTTGCCCGCGTTGTTACTGGGGCTGATTTTTGGCTATCTGCCCTGGTTTCTGCTGGTCGCCGTATTAGGCTTACTCTGCTGGAATTTTTATAACCAGCTGAAACTTTCTTATTGGCTGTGGGTTGACCGCAGCATGACGCCACCGCCCGGTCGTTGGAGCTGGGAGCCGCTGTTTTACGGGCTTTACCAGATGCAACTGCGTAACCGGCGCCGACGCCGTGAACTGGCGCTCCTGATCAAACGCTTTCGCAGCGGGGCTGAATCCTTGCCGGATGCGGTGGTGATCACCACCGAAGAAGGAACCATCTTCTGGTGTAACCATCTTGCGCAGCACTTGCTCAATTTCCGCTGGCCGGAGGATAACGGTCAGAATATCCTCAACTTACTACGTTACCCCGAATTCACGAATTACATGAAAGGGCAAGATTTTAGCCGTCCTCTCACGTTGCAGCTGAATAATTCCCACCATGTTGAATTCCGCGTGATGCCTTATTCCGAAGGGCAGCTATTGATGGTCGTGCGTGATATTACGCAGATGCACCAGCTCGAAGGCGCCAGACGTAACTTCTTTGCCAATGTGAGCCATGAACTGCGTACGCCGCTGACGGTGTTGCAGGGCTATCTGGAAATGATGCAGGAAGAAACGTTGGATGCGGCGCTGCGCGGAAAAGCGCTGAATACCATGCAGGAACAGACCCGGCGTATGGACGGGCTGGTCAAACAACTGCTGACCTTGTCCCGTATTGAAGCGGCGACGGCGATCGATTTGAATGAAAAAGTCGATATTCCATTGATGCTGCGTGTGTTGCAGCGTGAAGCGCAGACCCTGAGTCAGGGGCGCCATGAGATCGTCTTTCGTGTGAACGAAAATCTTCGCGTGTTTGGTAATGAAGAACAGCTGCGCAGCGCGGTATCCAATCTGGTGTATAACGCGATCAACCATACGCCAGCGGGAACGCGTATCGAAGTCTGCTGGCAGAAGATCCCGCAGGGGGCGCAATTTCAGGTCAGCGATAACGGGCCGGGCATTGCGGCCGAGCATTTGCCGCGCCTGACTGAGCGCTTTTATCGGGTCGATAAGGCGCGTTCACGACAGACGGGCGGCAGTGGCCTGGGGCTGGCGATCGTTAAGCATGCGCTCAGCCACCACGATTCCCGTCTGGAAATCATGAGTGAAGATGGTTTGGGCTCGCGTTTTGTCTTTACGTTGCCGAATCGGTTGATTGTCCCTGGCTCTCTGGCTGAAAATACGGTGAAACCTTCGGCCTGACGGAAAACGCTACCCATGACATCCGCCACTCGTATTGCGGGCGCTTTTTTACTGCTGTTCAGCGCGTTTTGCGCTGCGCAGCCTCGCCAGATGCTGGCAGGCAACCTCTCCAGCGCGGGATCGGATACGCTGGCTAACCTGATGGCCTTTTGGGCGGCGGATTTCAACCAGCATTACCCGAACGTGAATTTACAGATTCAGGCCGCCGGCTCATCCTCTGCGCCGACGTCTCTGGCATCGGGCGCCGCGCAGCTTGGGCCGATGAGCAGGGCGATGAAGGCCAGCGAAATAGAGGCGTTCGTCCAGCACTACGGCTATCCGCCGCTGGCGGTGCCTGTCGCGATGGATGCGCTGGTCGTGCTGGTCAATCAGGATAACCCACTGCTTGGGCTGAACTTGTCGCAGTTGGACGCTATTTTTTCGATTACGCAGCGCTGCGGTAACCACCAGCCGATAAAACAGTGGGGCGATCTTGGCCTGCAGGGCAGTTGGGAAAAACGCACGCTACTGCGCTATGGGCGGAATTCTGCGTCAGGAACCTATGGGTTCTTTAAGCAAAAGGCGCTATGCCGGGGTGACTTCCTTCCTCAAGTCAATGAACTACCCGGTTCGGCATCCGTTGTACAGGCGGTTGCTGCGTCAACTGATGCCATAGGCTATGCCAGCGTAGGCTTTCGTACCAGCGGCGTGAGAATGCTGCCGCTAGCCGCGCAAGGGACCGACTACATTTACCCCTCGACTGAAAATATCCGCAGCGGTTTATACCCCTACACCCGTTACCTTTACATCTATGTGAACAAAGCGCCCAGCCAACCATTGGAAGCGCTGACGGCGGCATTTTTAGATCGTGTGCTGTCCGAAACGGGGCAGTCGCTGGTGAATCAGGATGGTTATTTACCGTTGCCGGAAGAAACGCGTCGTCAGGCGCGTCAGCTGATTGGCCTGCCAGAGTAATATTTCTTACCCACGAATTGGCGATGTTTCACGTTATATGAATTTTCTTCATGTAATGTGAAAATTCTTCCATTGCCCTGTGGATTGTCACGTGACAGGATAGTTTTAAATTTAGACGTCCAGATGGCTAAATAAGATTAAATGTAACTATCCCTCTGGGTAAATATTTCATATTGAAACTATCTGCCAGCTCGCTTCTTCTATGAGGAGCCACGCTGGCAACATGTCAGGAGCGACACATGGCGAACACCTTATCCCCTTTCCGTGCCGATATCGTCGGCAGTTTCTTGCGTCCCGATGCCATCAAACAGGCGCGTCTTCAACATCAAGCGGGCGAGATTGATGATATCGCGCTGCGCAACATTGAAGATCGTGAAATCCTGCGAGTGGTAGAAAAGCAGCGCGAAGCGGGTTTGCAGATTGTGACTGATGGTGAGCTGCGTCGTGCCTGGTGGCATTTCGACTTTTTTGCTGATTTGCACGGCGTAGAGCGCTACGAAGCCGATCACGGTATTCAATTCAACGGTATTCAGACGAAATCTCATGCGATTCGCGTCGTAGATAAAGTGAGTTTCAACCCTCAGCATCCGATGCTCGATCATTTCCGCTACCTGAACAGCATTTCTGGCGATGCGGTCGCTAAAATGACGATTCCTAGCCCCAGCGTGATGCATTTCCGCGGCGGACGTAAAGCGATTGATGCGACGGTTTATCCCGATCTGGCCGACTACTTCGACGATCTGGCGCAAACCTGGCGCGATGCGATTCATGCATTTTATGACGCAGGTTGCCGCTTCCTGCAACTGGATGACACCGTGTGGGCCTACCTGTGTTCTGACGATCAAAAACGCCAGATCCGTGAACGTGGTGAAGATCCGGCACAGCTGGCGCGGACATACGCCGACGTGTTGAACAAAGCGCTGGCAGATAAGCCTGCGGATCTGGTGATCGGTTTACACGTCTGCCGCGGTAACTTCCGTTCGACCTGGATTTCTGAAGGCGGCTATGAGCCTGTGGCAGAAATTCTGTTTGGCGAAGTCAATGTCGATGCCTTCTTCCTGGAATACGATACCGAGAGAGCGGGTGGATTCGAGCCACTGCGCTTTGTGAAGCCGGGCCACCAGCAGGTCGTTCTGGGGCTGATTACCACGAAGAACGGTGAGCTGGAAGATGCTGAGGTGGTGCAGGCGCGTATCGCGGAAGCGGCAAAATATGTCAATCTCAGCCAGATTTGCCTGAGCCCGCAGTGTGGTTTTGCTTCAACGGAAGAGGGCAATAGCCTGACGGAAGAGCAGCAGTGGAATAAGCTGAAGCTTGTCGTAGATATTGCCAATCGCGTGTGGTGACACTCAGTGAAATAACCGTATCACGGTAATGGATAAACAAAGGCCGGATCATTCGATCCGGCCTTTTTTGTGCTCATTCTTCTGCTCTCTACCCGCGGTGTTCTGTGAAATATGTTTTTTTTATGATCGAACAACGCATTTTATCCCGATTTTTGTCAGTTTTATTGCAATGAAATATCGATAAATGCGCAAATCATGTGTTATGCAAAACGAGATAAACCAATTTATATTCTTATTTTTTGGCATAGTTAGGCCAGATACTCTGGTTTTTGGATCTCTGCTTGTCTTTTTACGCTATAAACGTTTTACTTAGCACCCAATATGGCTGTGCAAAAAATAACTTCTATGACCGCCATTTTCGCGTCGCCGGAGTGTTGGCATCATGCTTCGAGCTAACTCTTGGTAAACGGCTTTTGGCGGCGATAAACGACACAGCTTTCTTTTTATCGATTTGATACAGGCAACACGACATAACTATGAGTCATCGTTTAACGTCCAAAGATATTGTGGCATTGGGTTTTATGACCTTTGCTTTATTCGTGGGGGCTGGAAATATTATTTTCCCGCCTATGGTGGGATTACAGTCGGGAGAGCACGTTTGGACGGCGGCGATCGGCTTCCTGCTGACCGCAGTTGGTCTACCGGTGTTGACCGTGATCGCACTGGCTCGGGTTGGCGGTGGCGTAGATGCGCTCAGCTCGCCGATTGGTAAAAAAGCGGGCGTGGTTCTGGCCACGGTCTGCTATCTGGCCGTTGGGCCACTGTTCGCTACGCCGCGTACGGCAACCGTGTCGTTTGAAGTCGGCTTGGCTCCTTTGGTCGGCAACGGAGCGTCTCCGCTGCTGATTTATAGCCTGATTTACTTTGCCATTGTTATCGCGATTTCTCTGTATCCGGGCAAACTGCTGGATACGGTTGGTCATGTGCTCGCGCCGCTGAAGATCATTGCGCTGGCGGTATTGGGTATTGCGGCGGTGCTGTGGCCTGCGGGTACGCCAATTCCCGCGACGGAAGCGTATGAGCAACTGCCGTTCTCCAATGGCTTCGTCAACGGCTATCTGACGATGGATACGCTGGGCGCGATGGTCTTTGGTATCGTGATCGTCAATGCGGCGCGCTCACGCGGGGTGTCAAGCCCTATGCTGTTGACGCGTTACACGATGTGGGCGGGCTTGATTGCCGGTATTGGCCTGACTCTCGTCTATTTGAGTTTGTTCCAGCTTGGTTCCGTCAGTGGCGAACTGGTGCCGCAGGCGCAGAACGGCGCTGAAATTCTCCATGCCTATGTACAACACTCGTTTGGCAATATGGGGAGCAGCTTCCTGGCGTTGTTAATCTTTATCGCCTGTCTGGTGACGGCGGTGGGGCTAACCTGTGCCTGCGCTGAATTCTTTGCGCAATACCTGCCGTTGTCTTACCGCACGCTGGTGTTTGTGCTGGGCATCTTCTCAATGGTGGTGTCTAACCTGGGTCTTAGCCATCTGATCCAACTTTCTATTCCTGTACTGACAGCGATTTATCCGCCATGTATCATTCTGGTTTTATTGAGCTTTACGCTGCGCTGGTGGAATAGCGCTTCACGTATTGTGGCGCCCGTCATGCTCGTCAGTCTGTTATTTGGCATGATTGATGGTATAAAATCGTCGGCTTTCAAATCGCTGTTGCCAGAGTGGAGCCTCAACCTGCCGCTGAGTGAGCAAGGGTTGGCATGGTTGCCACCGTCACTGCTGATTTTGCTGGTCGCGGTGATTTACGACAGAGTGTGTGGTCGTCAGGAAGTTACGGTACATCAATAATATCGTTAATGCCTGATAGCGCTGGAGCGGTAGGAATATCGTACTGCTCCGGCCCAACGTTGGGTTTCTGCACCACAGGTATTTGCCTGTGGTTTTTCTTTTTGTAATGTTTTTCTTTCTATAAGACAGGGTTGCTTATCAATGGAACAACCATCTTCCAAGCTCAAGCGTGGGTTAAGCACGCGGCATATTCGCTTTATCGCCCTTGGCTCAGCGATCGGAACCGGTCTTTTTTATGGTTCCGCGAGTGCGATCCAAATGGCTGGTCCCAGCGTGTTACTGGCTTATCTGATCGGTGGGGTTGTCGCGTATATCATCATGCGTGCTCTGGGTGAAATGTCGGTACATAACCCGCAGTCCAGTTCGTTTTCTCGCTATGCGCAAGATTACCTCGGGCCATTGGCGGGATATATCACTGGCTGGACCTACTGCTTTGAGATGCTGATTGTCGCCATCGCCGATGTGACTGCGTTTGGCATCTACATGGGCGTCTGGTTCCCCGCCGTGCCGCACTGGGTGTGGGTCTTGAGCGTGGTGCTTATCATTGGCGCCATCAACCTGATGAATGTGAAAGCCTTTGGTGAACTGGAGTTCTGGCTCTCTTTCTTCAAAGTTGCCACCATTATTATCATGATTGTTGCCGGGATCGGCATTATTGTCTGGGGGATTGGCAACGGCGGCGAACCGACCGGCATCCATAATCTCTGGAGCAATGGCGGGTTCTTCAGTAACGGTGTGATGGGGATGATCCTCTCGCTGCAACTGGTGATGTTTGCGTACGGTGGCGTGGAGATCATCGGGATTACCGCCGGTGAGGCCAAAGATCCGCAGAAATCTATCCCTCGCGCGATTAACTCTGTGCCGTGGCGTATTCTGGTGTTCTATGTCGGTACGCTGTTCGTGATTATGTCGATTTATCCGTGGAATCAGGTTGGTACTAACGGCAGCCCGTTTGTGCTGACGTTCCAACATATGGGCATTACGGCTGCGGCAGGTATCCTGAATTTTGTTGTGATTACTGCGTCGCTGTCGGCGATTAACAGCGATGTCTTCGGCGTAGGCCGTATGCTGCACGGGATGGCGGAGCAGGGGCACGCGCCGAAAGTATTTAGCCGCATTTCCAAACGCGGCATACCGTGGGTAACGGTCGTTGTGATGATGATGGCGCTGCTGGTCGCCGTGTACCTGAACTACATTATGCCCGGCAAAGTTTTCCTGGTGATTGCTTCACTGGCAACGTTTGCGACGGTGTGGGTGTGGATCATGATTCTGTTCTCTCAGATTGCGTTCCGCCGCCGTCTGAGCCCGGATGAAGTGAAGGCGCTGGCGTTCCCGCTGCGCGGCGGTATCGCGACCTCCGTGTTCGGCATTATCTTCCTGTTCTTCATCATCGGTCTGATTGGCTACTTCCCGGACACACGTGTGTCGCTGTATGTCGGTATTATCTGGATATTGCTGCTTTTAGTGGGCTATGTCTGGAAGAAGAAGCGTCAGAACGCGGTGGTTGCACAGAATTAAGCGCGTCGCTTGCATCAGAAAAAGCGAGGTTGCTGAAAAAGTCCGCAGAGCGGGAGTAACGGATAGATCGTAAAGACGCTGCAAGTACGTCCATGTAAGCTCGGCTTGCGCCATCCCTGGCGCAAACGCTTTACTCTTCTATTCCGTCACTCCCGTTTTCATTTGGTAAATAGGCTTGTCAGCCGCTTTTGTTCCTTTGCATGAGATATTACGCTTTCGGCGTCGTTATTTGCTGTGCCATGACCCGCATATCGTGACCGGTTGGCGTCTGGTGAACGCGGAGATCGAACTCCGGTAAGATCGCAAAGATATGATCGAAAATATCGGACTGAATGCTTTCATAATCGACCCAGGCGGTTGTGTTGGTAAACGCATAAATTTCCAGTGGCACCCCTTCTGACGTTGGCGCGAGCTGCCGTACCATCAGCGTCATCCCCTTGTGAATCCCCGGATGAGTGCGTAGATAAACCTGAAGGTAGGCGCGGAACGTGCCTAAATTCGTCAGGCGGCGGCCATTCAGCGGTGAGGTCAGATCGGACTCGGACTGTGCGTTGTGTTGCTCCAGTTCGCTCTTCTTGTTTTGAATATAAGGCGACAATAATTTGCTACGCAGCAAGCGTGCCTGTTCGTCTTCCGTCATGAAATGCACGCTGGTGGTATCGATGTTGATGCTACGCTTGATACGCCGTCCCCCTGACTCCGACATCGAACGCCAGTTTTTGAAAGAGTCGGACACCAGTGAGTAGGTGGGGATGGTGGTAACGGTATTGTCCCAGTTTTTCACTTTTACCGTTGTCAGCCCGATGTCGATAACGGCGCCATCAGCACCGTATTTTGGCATTTCTAGCCAGTCTCCCAGCGTTAGCATATCGTTGGCGGAGAGTTGGATGCCCGCGACCAGTCCCATAATCGGATCTTTGAACACCAACATCAGTACGGCGGCCATCGCGCCTAAACCGCTAATCAGAATCAGCGGGGATTTCCCGATAAGTAATGACACCACCATGATGCTGATAACGATGGTGGCAATCAGCTTCAGACTCTGAAAGATGCCGCGCAGCGGCAGTTGTGCAGCGACTTTGGTTCGTGCGGAAACGTTAAGCAAAACATCGAGTAGCGAAAACAGGGACAGCAGCGCAAAAATCATGATCCACACTTGGGAGCAGATGATGAGCGCTTCACGGGTTTCACTTTGCGAAGGCAGCCATACGAAGACCTGAATATTGAGGATCACCCCTTGTAGCAGGAAGGCCAGCCGATTAAACAGGTTGTGTTGCGTTAGCGCCTGTTTCCACCCATGCCCCTCGGTTTTCCCTGGCTTATTGAGTGAACGCAGCACCATTCTTTTCAGCACAACCTGATGCAAAATTAGATGAATGACGGCAGAAATGAGCAATATCAGCCCAAGAACAATCAGTAACGCAATGATGCTAGCGTGTTGTATTCCGGCTTCTCTCAGCCACAGCGCGAGATTTTGTTGCATGCGTTCTCCTTTATTCCAATGAATCTGTCGTGCATTAACACGATGTGGCTTTAAGGCTAAGGATTTAGCGCTCCCAGTCAACCTTTTGTATTCTCTGAGATCGTTGTGTTAGGAAGCGTTGAGCAATGCGGAGAAGCGGTGAGGGAAATATCGCAGGCAAAAAAAAAGCCAGTCGCATAGCAACTGGCTTGATTATCACATTACCCCT
The DNA here is from genome assembly GCF_041228105.1 of Pectobacterium aroidearum. Taxonomy (NCBI): domain Bacteria; kingdom Pseudomonadati; phylum Pseudomonadota; class Gammaproteobacteria; order Enterobacterales; family Pectobacteriaceae; genus Pectobacterium; species Pectobacterium aroidearum. The sequence continues at coordinate 3,874,970 of NZ_CP166097.1, read as the reverse complement.
GAGGGCAGCGATGAGGGATTACAGCTTGTCTGCGTTTTCAGACAGGTACTTCGCTACGCCATCTGGTGACGCGCCCATACCGGATTTGCCTTTTTCCCACTGTGCTGGGCACACTTCGCCGTGCTCTTCGTGGAATTGCAGCGCGTCAACGGTACGCAGCATTTCATCGATGTTACGGCCCAGTGGCAGATCGTTCACCACCTGGTGGCGAACCACGCCGTTTTTGTCGATCAGGAAAGAACCACGCAGTGCAACACCGGCTTCAGGGTGCTCAATGCCGTATGCCTTCTGGATTTCACGCTTAATGTCAGCAACCATTGCGTATTGCACTTCGCCGATGCCGCCTTTGTCCACAGGGGTTTTACGCCATGCGTTGTGTACAAACTCGGAGTCGAAGGAAACGCCAACCACTTCTACGCCGCGTTTCTTGAACTCGGCATAGCGGTGATCGAAAGCAATCAGTTCTGACGGACAAACGAAGGTGAAGTCCATCGGCCAGAAGAAGATCACGGCAGCTTTACCGTTGATGTGCTTCTTCAGGTTGAAATTTTCGACGATTTCGCCACTGCCTAAAACGGCAGCTGCGGTGAAGTCTGGGGCTTGACGAGTTACCAGGACCATAATTACTCCTGTAGATAGCGGTTAATGATCGGATGATATAAAAAACAGCGATCAGTATAGGGATTCTGCCCGAGTGAATACAGGCAAAGAGACCAATCAATGAGATAGCTTTTGTCTATTGAACTCATCGCTATTTCCTTTCAAGGGGATAGATTAACCCTTTTAATTGAAAGGACAATACCCGTCATACTTCAAGCTGCTTGTGCGTTGGCTACTCTTACTCACCCCAGTCACTTACTTGTGTAAGCTCCTGGGGACTAATGAACCTCATAAATGAGGTTCCCCCTTCGGGCTAGCGCTAGCGCTATTCAAATCGGTTTAAACCGATTTGTCGTGCGCTTGCCGCCTTCACGCAACTCGAATTATTTAGGGTATACGTTGCGTAGAAAAATGGAAACGTTGCGATCTTTCTTACAGCTGTTGCGCTTTCGCTAATTGCATCATCCGTGGATAAAACTGCCAGAAGAGTATTTCAAATTGGTGATAGTGTTGCTCGATATCCTGAAAAGAACCGGACAGCGCCGCCAGTTTAGGACGGCGTACCGACATTCTGTGCAACACATCGGCGATAAACGGCAGCTCTGCATAGCGCGTCATCCAGCGCTCCGGCCACAGATAGCGATTCAGGTTCTGAAAACGTTCAGGCGTGTGCGCCAGATGTGGTTCGATTTGTGACTGTGCGCCATCGATAAAGGTTTGCAGTGGCGTATCCGGCACCAACTGTAACCAATGGCGCGCAAGGTAGTGATCCCACAGCACATCCAACGTAATGGGCGCAACGCGGCGAAATTCATCGCTGAAATACTGACGCGCCTGTTTGACTTCCGGCAGGCTGTCGGTCAGCGAATCAACGCGGCGATGCAAGCGGATACCGTCGACGATCTCGTCAGCATAGCTATCCTGCGGGTTGCCGCGCACGAAATCCGCCATCAGATTGCCTAATAGAGAACTGTCGGCCAGCGTGGCCAAATGGAGGTGAGCAAGAAAATTCATGACCTTAGTATATCCGTTTCTTCTTTTATTGTGCACGTCCTCTTATATGTCGGTGTGGGCATTCGCTGAGCGTGATGTAATGCGGATTGTGATGCGTTACGCCTGCCGCGTGCTTATTTCTTGCAGCCATGCGCTTGCGGCTCTAGACTAGGCCGCCCATTTTTAATGTATTAACAGCTAAGTGAATTGCCATGCGTGTTGCCGATTTTTCGTTTGAACTTCCTGAATCATTGATTGCCCATTATCCACAAGCGGAACGCAGTGGTTGCCGTCTGCTATCGCTGGACGGGCCGACGGGAGATCTGACGCACGGCGTGTTTACCGATCTGCTGGATAAACTGAATCCCGGCGATCTGCTGGTGTTCAACAATACGCGTGTGATTCCGGCTCGTCTCTTTGGCCGTAAAGTCAGTGGCGGCAAGCTGGAAGTGCTGGTGGAGCGCGTGCTGGATGATCATCGGGTGCTGGCGCACGTTCGGGCGTCAAAAGCGCCAAAACCGGGCACAGAGCTGCTGTTGGGCGATGATGAAAGCGTTAAAGCGACGATGGCGGCTCGCCACGATGCGCTGTTTGAACTGCATTTCGATGATTCCCGAGATGTCCTGTCGATCTTGAATGATATCGGCCACATGCCACTGCCGCCTTACATCGACAGGCCTGATGAAGACGCCGATCGTGAGCTGTATCAGACGGTATATAGCCAGCGTCCGGGTGCCGTAGCGGCGCCGACAGCGGGTTTACATTTTGATGAGCCGATGCTGGCTGCGCTGCGCGAGAAGGGCATCGAAATGGCGTTTGTAACGCTGCACGTGGGGGCGGGGACTTTCCAGCCTGTTCGCGTTGATACGATCGAAGATCACATCATGCACGCCGAATATGCCGAAGTGCCGCAGGACGTTGTTGATGCCGTGCTGGCGTGCAAGGCGCGTGGAAACCGTGTGATAGCCGTCGGCACCACCTCGGTACGCTCACTGGAAAGTGCCGCACAGGCCAGCCAGAACGCGCCAATCGAACCGTTTTTCGGCGATACCAAAATTTTCATCTATCCAGGTTATCACTACCGCATTATCGATGCGCTGGTGACCAACTTCCATTTACCCGAATCGACGTTAATCATGCTGGTGTCGGCCTTTGCTGGCTACCAGAACACGATGTCTGCCTACCGCCAAGCGGTGTCAGAGCAATATCGTTTTTTCAGCTACGGTGATGCGATGTTTATTACGCACAACCCGATGGCCGAACAGGAAAAAGTGGGATAAACCCTGCTTTCTGCATAATAGCGATGCCACAGACCACGCTCTGTCAGGCATTAATACATCATTACCATCAGACTGTTTTTCTGATGCTGGAGGCTAAGTGAAGTACGAATTACAAACAACGGACGGCCGTGCGCGACGCGGCAGATTGATTTTTGAACGTGGCGTGGTGGAAACCCCGGCTTTTATGCCCGTGGGGACTTACGGCACGGTGAAAGGCATGACGCCGGAAGAAGTAAAAGATACTGGCGCGCAGATTCTGCTCGGCAATACGTTCCATCTGTGGCTGCGTCCCGGTCAGGAAATCATGAAGCTGCACGGCGATCTGCACGATTTCATGCAGTGGCATGGCCCGATTCTGACGGACTCCGGTGGTTTTCAGGTGTTCAGCCTCGGCGATATTCGCAAGATTACTGAACAGGGCGTGCATTTCCGTAACCCGATCAATGGGGATTCGATTTTCCTTAGCCCGGAAAAATCAATGGAGATTCAGCACGATCTCGGTTCCGACATTGTAATGATCTTTGATGAGTGCACGCCGTATCCTGCCGACTGGGATTACGCCAAGCGCTCGATGGAGATGTCACTGCGCTGGGCAAAACGCAGCCGCCAGCGTTTCGATGAGCTGGAGAATAAAAACGCGCTGTTCGGCATTATTCAGGGAAGTGTTTACGAAGATTTACGTGATGTATCCGTAAAAGGGCTGGTAGACATTGGCTTTGATGGGTACGCTGTGGGCGGTTTAGCGGTGGGCGAACCGAAAGAAGACATGCACCGCATTCTGGAGCACGTTTGTCCGCAGATCCCAGAAGATAAACCGCGCTATTTGATGGGCGTTGGTAAGCCGGAAGACCTGGTCGAAGGCGTACGTCGCGGTGTCGATATGTTTGACTGCGTGATGCCAACGCGCAATGCACGTAACGGACACCTCTTCGTTACTGATGGCGTGGTGAAAATCCGTAATGCTAAGTATAAAGATGACGTGAGTCCGCTGGATGAACACTGTGATTGCTACACGTGTCGCAATTATAGCCGCGCCTACTTGCATCATCTTGACCGTTGCAACGAAATACTCGGAGCACGACTCAATACCATTCATAACTTGCGTTATTATCAGCGTTTAATGGCGGGTTTACGTCAGGCCATTGAAGAGGGTAAATTAGAGCACTTTGTGGTGGATTTCTACCAACGGATAGGTAAACCCATTCCGCCGCTGGCTGAAAAAGACGTTGCCGCAAGCAACTGAAGCCTGTTTGCTATGAATAGCATTTTGCTGTGAAGCGTTTTTACGATTGTAAGGTTGATAATTTATCTTTTTGATAGCTTATCTTTTGACAAAAAAGAGGATATTTAAATGAGTCTTTTCATCTCCGATGCTGTAGCTGCAACCGGCGCTCCGGCTCAGGGAAGCCCGTACTCTCTGGTTATTATGCTGGCCGTTTTTGGTCTGATTTTCTACTTTATGATCCTGCGTCCTCAGCAAAAACGCGCCAAGGAACACAAAAAGTTAATGGATTCTATCAGCAAGGGCGATGAAGTATTAACGACCGGTGGTCTGGTTGGTCGCGTGACTAAAGTGTCCGAAACTGGCTATATTGCGATTGCGTTGAACGAAACCAATGAAGTGGTTATCAAACGTGATTTCGTGGCTGCCGTGCTGCCGAAGGGCACGATTAAGGCCCTGTAATTTCCGATTTTCCCGAAGGGAACTGCCGTGTTAAATCGTTATCCTTTGTGGAAGTACCTGATGCTGGTCGTGGTGTTGTTCGTCGGCCTGCTCTACGCACTTCCTAACCTATATGGTGAGGATCCGGCGGTACAAGTTACTGGCGCGCGGGGAACCGCCGCCAGCGAAACGACGCTGATCCAAGTCCAGAATGTCTTAAAAGAACAAAACATTACCAGTAAGTCGATTGCATTGGAAAATGGTGCAATTCTGGCTCGCTTCTCTAACCCTGATGTTCAGCTCCGCGCGCGTGAAGCGCTCGTTAATGAGCTGGGCGAAAAATTCGTCGTTGCACTTAACCTGGCTCCTGCTACGCCAAATTGGCTGCGGTTGTTAGGCGCTGAACCGATGAAATTGGGGCTCGACCTGCGCGGCGGCGTTCACTTCCTGATGGAAGTGGATATGGATACGGCGCTGGGTAAACTGCAAGAACAAACCATGGACTCTTTGCGCAGCGATCTGCGTGAGAAGAACATCCCTTATGCCTCAGTACGTAAAATTGATAATTACGGCGTCGAAATTCGTTTCCGTGATGCTCAAACGCGTGATGACGGTATCAACTATCTGACGTCCCGTCATCGCAATCTGGTTCTCAGCAGCAGCGGCAGCAACCTGCTACGCGCGGTGATGTCTGACGAACGTCTGCGTGAAGCACGTGAATACGCCGTACAGCAGAACATCAATATCCTGCGTAACCGTGTAAACCAACTGGGCGTTGCCGAACCGCTGGTACAGCGTCAGGGTGCCGATCGTATCGTTGTTGAGTTACCGGGTATTCAGGACACGGCGCGCGCGAAAGAAATTCTTGGTGCCACCGCTACGCTGGAATTCCGTCTGGTCAACAGTAATGCTGATGCGACCGCAGCGGCGAACGGCCGTGTGCCGGGCGATTCCGAAGTGAAGAATATGCGTGACGGTTCACCCGTTGTGCTGTTCAAACGCGTCATTCTGACGGGCGACCACATCACTGACTCAACATCAAGCAATGACGAATACAACCGTCCTCAGGTGAATATTTCTCTGGACAGTGCTGGTGGTAACACCATGTCCAACTTCACTAAAGACAGTATCGGCAAGCTGATGGCGACGCTGTTCGTGGAATACAAAGACAGCGGTAAGAAAGATGCAACGGGCCGTTCGATACTGGAAAAACACGAAGAAGTGATCAACGTAGCGACGATTCAGTCGCGACTGGGTAACAGCTTCCGTATTACCGGTATTGATAACCCGAACGAAGCGCGCCAGCTTTCTCTGCTGCTGCGTGCAGGTGCCCTGATTGCGCCGATCCAGATCGTAGAAGAACGTACTATTGGGCCAACACTGGGGATGCAAAACATCACTCAGGGTCTGGAGGCCTGTTTGTGGGGCTTGATCGCATCGATCCTCTTCATGGTCTTCTTCTATAAGAAATTTGGCGTCATCGCGACCAGTGCATTGGTTGCTAACCTGGTATTGATTGTCGGCGTGATGTCGCTGCTGCCAGGCGCGACGCTAACCATGCCGGGTATCGCGGGTATCGTGCTTACACTGGCGGTCGCCGTGGATGCTAACGTACTCATTAACGAACGTATCAAGGAAGAGCTCAGTAATGGTCGCTCCGTGCAGCAGGCTATTCATGAGGGCTACAAAGGAGCATTCAGCTCCATTGTTGATGCGAACGTCACGACGTTGATTAAAGTCATCATCCTGTATGCGGTTGGTACCGGTTCTATCAAAGGGTTCGCTATCACGACCGCGATTGGGATTGCGACCTCAATGTTTACGGCGATCGTCGGTACTCGTGCCATCGTTAACCTGCTTTACGGCGGTAAACGCATCAACAAGCTGTCTATCTGAGGAGTGCGTTGTGGCACAGGAACAGGAATACAACATTGAACAACTAAACCATGGGCGTAAAGTCTATGATTTCATGCGCTGGGACACATTGGCATTTGTCATTTCCGGCCTGCTGATCATTGCTTCTATCGCGATTATGGGTGTTCGTGGTTTTAACTGGGGGCTTGACTTTACCGGTGGTACGGTCATTGAGATTAACCTTGAGAAACCGATCGATCTCGATGTCTTGCGTAGTTCGTTAGAGAACTCTGGGTTTTCAGAACCGCAGGTACAGAATTTCGGTAGCAGTCGTGATGTGATGGTACGTATGCCACCGGTTTCTGGCAGCGAGAACGAAGCGCTCGGTAACAAAGTGCTGAAGGTGGTGAATGATACCTTCCAGCAGCATGCAACGGTGAAACGTATTGAATTCGTCGGGCCGAGCGTGGGAAGCGATTTGGCACAGGCTGGCGCATTGGCGCTGCTGTCTGCGTTGATTGCTATCCTCATTTACATCGGTTTCCGTTTTGAATGGCGTCTGGCGTTGGGGTCTGTACTGGCTTTGGGGCACGATGTGATCATCACGATGGGTCTGCTGTCTCTGTTCTCTATTGAGATTGACCTAACGATCATTGCGTCGCTGATGTCGGTAATTGGTTATTCACTTAACGATAAGATCGTTGTGTCTGACCGTATTCGTGAGAATTTCCGCAAGGTTCGTCGTGGGACACCTTACGAAATCACCAACATTTCACTGACGCAGACGCTTCACCGTACCATTATCACATCAGCGACCACGTTGGCGATGATCGTGATCCTCATGGTCTTCGGTGGCGCCTTGTTGCATGGCTTCTCGTTGACGATGTTTATTGGTGTGATCATCGGTACGATCTCTTCCATCTATGTTTCTTCTGCTCTGGCGCTGAAACTAGGTATGAAGCGTGAAAACCTGATCGTTCAGAAAGTGGAAAAAGAAGGGGCGGACCAACCGTCTATCCTGCCTTAATCTGCTGACGGTAAGCATGAAAAACCCCGCGTCGCTGCGGGGTTTTTTGCATCTTAGCGTTGGGAAATGTGTTGATATCCTAAATAATTCGAGTTGCATGCATGCAGGCGGCGACACAGTGAATCCCCAGGAGCTTACATAAGTAAGTGACTGGGGTGAGCGAGGAAAGCCAACGCACATGCGGCTTGAAGTATGACGGATATATTAAGGGGACTCGGTGGCGGCAACGGGTGGCGGACTCTGTATCTCCTGAACCTGATGTAAGCGAACAAAACCGAGTTCTTCCGGTGGTAAACCGCTTAGGCGTAATTCAATAACCGCTTCGGCTTTGGGTAACAGCGTAGGGGAAACCACAAAGGACTGTGTTTGTGTGTCGCCCGCTAAAGGCTGACCACTCACCGGGTCGAGTCGCCCCCAGTCAAGCTGTGCGCCAAAGGCCGGTAACCCCTTCGCATCAAGCGTGCGAATATGCAGTAACGCGCTTGTTCCGTTCGCTTCCGTCTCGATATTGCGTAACGACACGCTGAGTCTGCCAATGCTGCTTTCCAGCATCGTGCTGGTTTGTGCTGCGGGCAGTAAATAAACGCCAGAAGTGGATTGGGAATTCAACGCATTTTGCCGCTCTAATGCCGTGGCCTGGTCGGTCAGTGTTTGTAGTTGCTGGTTTAACTGACCTATCTGATTTTGTAGCTTTGGCATCTGGCGCTGTTCGGCGCACCCAGCGAGCAAAAGCAGCGCTGGCAGGAAGGTCAGTACGCGATATCGGGTTCTCATATCTGTGGTTCCCCTTTCGATGTTTTATTCATTGATCCGTTGATCCCTGTTGCTGAGTTTAGCTGTGATTATGCCTAAGTCATAGGTGAGACAGCTTTTTTCATCCTATTACCGGAAGAGATGCGAAACCCTTCGCAACGTGGATCAGGAGTTTTGGTTAGTCCGTTAATTCAGGGTAAACTGTGTCTACGTTAAGGATTACTGGTCAGGACACATCATGCATTGCCCGTTTTGCTCCGCTGTTGATACCAAAGTCATTGATTCCCGTCTGGTCGGCGAAGGTTCTCAAGTACGCCGTCGTCGGCAGTGTCTGGTTTGTCATGAACGCTTCACCACGTTTGAAGTGGCTGAACTGGTGATGCCGCGAGTCATCAAAAGCAATGAAGTACGCGAGCCTTTTAATGAAGATAAATTGCGTAGCGGTATGCTGAAAGCGCTGGAAAAAAGGCCTGTCAGTTCTGATGACGTCGAAATGGCGCTTAATCACATTAAATCTCATCTTCGTGCTACCGGTGAACGTGAAGTTACCACCAAGATGGTCGGCAACCTGGTGATGGAAGCGTTGAGAAAGCTGGATAAAGTGGCTTATATCCGCTTTGCGTCGGTGTATCGCAGCTTTGAAGATATCCGAGAATTTGGCGAAGAGATTGCACGTTTGCAGGATTAAGTCGCGTTGATTTGAGAGAGATAAGAGGTTCGGGAATGAGCGTTTTTCAGGAAAACGGCCACTTGCCGCAGGATGAATTATACATGGCGCGTGCGTTAGAGTTGGCGCGTCGTGGCCGTTTTACGACGGCACCCAACCCCAATGTTGGCTGCGTGATCGTGCGCGATGGCGAAATTGTCGGTGAAGGCTATCATTTCCGCGCAGGCGAACCTCATGCTGAGGTTCATGCGTTGAGAATGGCAGGGGAGCGCGCACGTGGTGCGACGGCCTATGTCACGCTGGAGCCGTGCAGCCATCATGGCCGAACGCCGCCTTGTGCTGATGCGTTGGTTGCTGCTGGCGTCTCCCGAGTGGTTGCCGCGATGCAGGATCCCAATCCGCAGGTCGCGGGTCGTGGCTTACATCGTTTGCAGCAGGCAGGGATCGCTGTCAGCCATGGTTTCATGATGGCTGAAGCAGAGAAAGTCAATGTAGGTTTCCTGAAGCGCATGCGGACAGGCTTTCCTTACGTGCAGCTCAAAATGGCGGCATCTTTGGATGGGCGTACTGCGATGGCCTCGGGAGAAAGTCAGTGGATTACCTCACCGCAGGCGCGTCAGGATGTGCAGCGTTTTCGTGCGGAGAGCGCAGCGATTTTGAGCAGTAGTGCGACGGTGCTGGCTGACGATCCTTCTCTTACGGTGCGGTGGTCAGAGCTGGGTGCCGATGTGCAGACTCGTTATTCAGAGGCGGATCTCAGGCAGCCCGTACGAGTGATTGTGGACAGCCAGCGTCGTGTCACACCGCAGCATCGGATTGTTAGCCAACCGGGTGAGACTTGGTTGGCGCGGGTGCAGGCAGACGAACAGGCGTGGCCACAGGGCGTTGAGCAGGTCACCTTACCGCAGCACAATGGCGGCGTTGATCTGGTAGCGCTGATGATGGTGCTGGGGAGACGGCAGATTAACTCTGTCTGGGTTGAAGCCGGAGCCAGTCTGGCTGGTGCGCTGCTTAATGCGGGTGTCGTTGATGAACTTATCGTTTATCTTGCGCCAAAACTGCTGGGTGAAAACGCCCGTTCGCTGTGCCTCTTGCCAGGGCTGGATCAACTGTCTCAGGCACCGGAATTTGACATCGCGGAGGTTCGGCAGATTGGTCCGGATTTGCGATTACGCCTGAAACCTAAATTCTGATGTGTATGTAAATACGTGGCGCAGGTCCGACAAAACCGGATACGTGCCCACAAAAATTATGATAGAATCCGCCCCCCTGCGGGCTATAAAGACCAGATACAAGGAAAGCTATGAACGTTATCGAAGGTGTTGTTGCTACTCCTGATGCCCGTGTGGCGATTGCGATTGCGCGTTTTAACCATTTTATTAACGACAGCCTGCTGGAAGGTGCGATTGATGCATTGAAACGCATCGGTCAGGTAAAAGACGAAAATATCACTGTTGTTTGGGTGCCGGGTGCTTACGAACTGCCATTGACGGTTCGTGCGCTGACTAAAAGCGCGAAAAACGGCGGGTATGATGCCGTTATCGCTCTGGGAACGGTTATCCGTGGTGGAACAGCGCATTTTGAATTTGTTGCTGGCGAATGTAGCTCTGGCCTGTCCTCCGTTGCGATGGACAGCGAAATCCCTGTTGCTTTCGGCGTTCTGACGACGGAAAGCATTGAGCAGGCGATTGAGCGTGCTGGTACGAAAGCGGGTAACAAAGGTGCAGAAGCTGCCCTGACCGCGCTAGAAATGATTAATGTATTGAAAGCGATTAAGTAAGCCTGATTAAGTAAGGGGAATTCCGTGAAACCTGCTGCTCGTCGCCGCGCTCGTGAATGTGCGGTTCAAGCGCTTTACTCCTGGCAGTTATCTAAAAATGATATTGCCGATGTTGAACACCAATTCCTGAGCGAGCAGGATGTCAAAGATGTCGACATTACCTATTTCCGTGAATTGCTGGCGGGGGTTGCCACTCAGGCTGAGAAGCTTGATCAACTGATGGCACCTTTCCTGTCTCGTCAAATTGAGGAACTGGGACAGGTTGAGAAAGCGATTCTGCGTTTGGCGATGTTTGAGCTGAGCAAGCGCGAAGACGTTCCTTACAAGGTGGCGATTAACGAGGCCATCGAACTGGCTAAAGTCTTCGGCGCCGAAGATAGTCATAAGTTTGTGAATGGCGTGCTGGATAAAGCTGCTCCGAGTGTACGGAAAGGCAAGAAGTAAAATGAATCGAATCAGGGCCGGATATCCGGCCCTGATCGCTTTTGAATGATAGGCTGGCTGGAAAGGTTATGGTTGAAGGTGAGTTTGACCTTATTGCCCGCTATTTTAATCGGGTCCGAAGTTCACGTCGCGATGTTGAGTTAGGCATTGGTGATGACTGTGCGTTACTGACGGTGGCAGATAAGCAGATGCTGGCGGTGAGTACCGACACGCTGGTATCTGGCGTTCATTTCCTACCCGATATCGATCCCGCCGATCTGGGTTACAAATCTCTGGCGGTCAATTTAAGCGATCTGGCTGCAATGGGCGCCGATCCTGCCTGGCTTTCTCTGGCCATTACCCTACCGACAAGCAATAGCCAGTGGCTGTCCGCCTATAGCGACAGCTTGTTCGAGCTACTTGATTATTACGGTATGCAGTTGGTTGGCGGAGATACGACGCGCGGTCCACTGAGCCTGACGCTGACTATCCACGGCCTGGTGCCTGCTGGTCGGGCGTTGACGCGTCGCGGAGCCAGAGTTGGCGACTGGATTTATGTTACTGGTTCATTAGGCGACAGCGCTGCAGGGCTGGCTATTCTACAGAATACGCTGCACGTTGATGATGAAGAGGCTCGTCAGGGATTGATCCAGCGTCATCTCCGCCCTCAACCCCGAATCCTGCAAGGTCAGGCGCTGCGCGATCTGGCCAATTCGGCTATCGATCTTTCCGACGGCCTTATCTCCGATCTACAGCATATACTTAAAGCGAGCGAGTGCGGTGCGCGGATTAATCTGGACGCGATCCCGCAATCAGACTGGCTGCGAGGCTGCGTTGATGAAGAGCAGGCGTTGCGTTGGGCGCTATCTGGCGGCGAAGACTATGAACTGTGCTTTACCGTACCAGAGATTAACCGTGGTGCACTGGAGCTGGCTTTGGGGCATCTCGGTGCCAGCTACACCTGTATCGGGCAAATCGGGCCTGCATCTGAAGGGGTACGCTTTTTCAGGGATAATAAAGCGACCGAGCTGAACTGGAAGGGGTATGACCATTTTAGCGAGCAAAACTGATTCCGCGAGCAAGACGAAAGGCGCTGAGGTGGCGAAACGCCGCCTACGGATGAGCAACCCGTGGCACCTGCTGGCGACGGGGTTTGGCAGCGGCCTGTCTCCCTGGATGCCAGGCACGGTAGGATCGCTGGCGGCGATTCCCCTGTGGTATCTCATGTCCTTCCTGCCGCTTGAATTGTATTCGCTGCTGGTCATGCTGAGTATTTGTATCGGTGTTTACCTGTGTCACCAGACGGCGAAGGATATGGGTGTTCACGATCACGGCAGCATCGTCTGGGACGAATTTGTCGGTATGTGGATTACCCTGATGGCGATTCCGGTGGATGAATGGCAGTGGGTAGCGGCAGGGTTTGTTGTTTTTCGCTGCCTGGATATCTGGAAACCCTGGCCGATTCGCTGGTTTGATCGCAACGTGCATGGCGGTATGGGGATTATGGTCGATGATATCGTCGCGGGAGTGATTTCAGCGGGAATTATCTATTTTATCGGCTATCACTGGCCGATATTCTGACGATGTCGAATTATTGAACCACTGTATTATTGAACCACTGTATTACTGAACCATTGCATTAGTGAACCGGGGCCATGTGCCCCGGTTGTCGTTTAAATCGCTTATTCCATCCACTGCGTGATTTTTCGCTCGATGCCCGCGGCATCCAAACCCAGATCGGCACGGATTTCTTCCTGCGAACCTTGCGGAATGAATACGTCCGGCAGCCCGATGTTCAGCACCGAGACAGCAAGACGTTTTGCCATCAGGAATTCATTCACACCGCTCCCCGCACCGCCCATGATCGCATTCTCTTCCAGCGTCACAAACGTGCTGTGAGACTGTGCCAGTTCTTCAAGTAATGCTTCATCGAGTGGCTTCACAAAACGCATATCGACGAGGGTGGCGTTTAACTTCTCTGCCGCAATCTGTGCTTCTGGCAATAGCGTACCGAAGTTCAGAATTGCGATCGTTTCGCCTTGACGACGAACCACGCCTTTACCGATTGCCAGTTCTGATAGTGGCGTCAGTTCAGTACCTGTACCGTTTCCTCGTGGGTAACGCACCGCCGTAGGGCCTTTCTGGTAGTGATAGCCCGTGTGCAGCATCTGGCGGCACTCATTTTCATCGCTGGGCGTCATGATGATCATGTTCGGAATACAGCGTAAGAAAGAGAGATCGAATGCCCCCTGATGGGTTTGCCCATCCGCACCCACAATACCGCCTCGATCGATAGCAAACAGAACCGGGAGATTCTGGATCGCCACATCGTGGATAACCTGATCGTAGGCTCGCTGCAGGAACGTCGAATAAATGGCGACAACCGGATGATAGCCGCCAACCGCCAGACCGGCAGCGAACGTCACGGCATGCTGTTCGGCAATGGCCACATCAAAATATTGCTGCGGGTAGTCGCGGGAGAATTGCACCATACCGGAACCTTCACGCATCGCTGGCGTGATCGCCATGAGCTTGCTGTCTTTGGCTGCCGTTTCCTGTAGCCATTGACCGAAGATTTTTGAATAGGTGGGTTGAGCGCCTTCCTTGCTTTTCGGCAACGTACCGCTGGCTGGATCGAATTTTGGCACCGCGTGCCAACTGATCGGATCTTGTTCGGCAGGGGCGTAGCCTTTGCCTTTTTTCGTCATGATATGCAGAAGCTGCGGACCTTTCAGGCTGCGCATGTTTTTCAGCGTGTGCGCCAGCGCCTGAACGTCATGGCCGTCGACAGGGCCAATATAATTAAAACCCAGCTCCTCAAATAGCGTACCCGGCACGACCATGCCTTTAAGGTGTTCTTCGGTGCGTTTTACCAGCTCTTTGATTGGTGGCAGGCCGGATAACACCTTTTTGCCGCCTTCACGCAGGCTGGCGTAGAGCTTACCGGATAACAGTTGCGCCAGATGGTTGTTCAATGCGCCAACGTTTTCCGAAATCGACATTTCATTGTCGTTCAGCACAACCAGCAGGTCGGAGCGGATGTCGCCCGCGTGGTTCATCGCCTCAAAGGCCATACCCGCGGTAATCGCGCCATCACCAATGACACAAACCGTACGACGGCCTTTGCCTTCACGCTCGGCAGCAACGGCCATCCCCAGTCCAGCACTGATTGAGGTGGATGAATGCCCAACGCTTAATACGTCATACTCGCTTTCATCACGCCACGGAAAGGGATGCAAACCGCCTTTTTGGCGGATCGTTGAAATACGATCGCGGCGGCCCGTCAGGATCTTATGCGGGTAAGCCTGATGGCCGACATCCCACACCAGATGATCGAAAGGAGTGTTGTAGACATAATGCAGCGCAACCGTTAATTCAACCGTCCCTAATCCTGAAGCAAAATGGCCGCTCGAACGGCTGACGCTGTCCAGCAGATATTGGCGCAGCTCATCGCACAGCTTCGGCAGGCTATCTTTCGGCAACAGCCGAAGTTCATCCGGTGTTTCCACTAATGCCAATGTAGGGTACTTCGCGGTATCAAAACTCATAGAGACTCATTAGGTAATTACTTATCGCGTTCAACGATGAAATTCGCCAGCGCTTGTAGTGGGGCTATATTCAGAGGAATCGGGCTGGATGTGACGAGATCGTCCAGCGATGCCAGTGATTCCTGATAAAGCTCCTGTGCTTTTTTTCGTGCGTTATCTAACCCCAGAAGGCTGGGATAGGTGCTTTTACCTAACTGCTGGTCTGCACCCTGACGTTTGCCTGTTGTCGCGCTGTCGCCAACAACATCGAGAATATCGTCCTGAACCTGAAAAGCGAGTCCAATCGCGTTAGCGTAGCGATCCAGATGGGGCAAGGCTGCGCGTCCTGTTTCACCGGCGGCAAGTGTGCCCAGCCGGACAGCGGCGCGAATCAAGGCACCCGTTTTGTGGCGGTGAATCCGCTCTAACGCTGCCAGATCGACCTGATGTCCTTCCGCTTCCAGATCGAAAGCCTGCCCGCCGCACATGCCTGCAACACCACTGGCCTGAGCCAATTCTGAGATCATCGCCAGCCGATCGCGGTCAGAGACCTGCGGCATCGGCGCGTCGGCCAGAATGGAGAACGCCAGCGTTTGCAGGGCATCTCCCGCCAGAATGGCATTGGCTTCGCCAAATTTGATGTGACAGGTCGGCTGTCCGCGGCGCAAATCGTCGTCGTCCATCGCTGGCAGATCGTCATGAATCAGTGAATAAGCATGGATACATTCTACTGCCGCAGCAGGGGCATCCAGACTCTCTAACGGCATGCCAAACAGTTCACCAGTAGTATAAACCAGAAATGGGCGCAGGCGTTTGCCCCCTAAGAGTGAGCCATACTCCATTGCATTAACCAGTGGACTACTCTGAAAGGGGAGGGTGGCGATGAAATGCCCCAACATACGATTAGTGCGTTGGTAGTGTGCACTTAGTTGCGTGCTGAAATCGGTCATAGCGCGTCATTATCCGGCGTGAACGGTGACAGCGGCGCATCGGGATCGTCGCTCAGCAGGATTTGTACGCGCTGTTCCGCCTGCTGCAGTTTTTGCTGACCCTGACGAGCGAGCTGGATGCCATGCTCAAATTCATTTAGCGCATCGTCCAGCGGCAGTTCGCCTGATTCGAGACGGGTAACGATTTTTTCCAGTTCGTTCAGCGAGCTTTCAAAGCTGACTGGCTGCTCGGTTTTCTTAGGCATAGTGGTTTCAGAATCCTGGTGTTATACGCCGTTGGCTTGTGGCGGCAGAGCGTGGTGTTACGTGTGTTCATCCGTGGATGCATAACAATTATACGGTTAGGGTGCACAGTATAACTTCATATAATGATATACTCCGCGCCCTGGATGCTATTGGTAAAATCATCTCTGTGCCGGCTGATTTTACCGATAACGTGATTTTAGTACTCAGGGTAAATTTATTTACACCTTTCTGACCAAGTAACGACAGCCACCATGAAGTTTATCATTAAATTGTTCCCGGAAATCACCATCAAGAGCCAATCTGTGCGATTGCGCTTTATCAAGATTCTAACCGGAAACATTCGCAACGTATTAAAACACTATGATGAAACGCTGGCGGTTGTCCGTCACTGGGATCATATCGAAGTTCGGGCCAAAGACGAAAGCCAGCGTTCGGCGATTCGTGATGCGTTGACGAGAATTCCGGGTATCCATCATATTCTGGAAGTTGAAGATCACGCCTACACCGATGTGCACAATATCTTTGAGCAGTCGCTGGCGCTGTATCGTGAGCAACTGGAAGGCAAAACGTTTTGTGTACGAGTGAAACGCCGCGGTAAGCATGAGTTTAGTTCACAGGACGTCGAACGCTACGTCGGCGGCGGTCTGAACCAGCACATTGAAACGGCGCGAGTCAACCTTACAGCACCGCAGGTTACCGTGCATCTGGAAATCGAGCAGGACCGTTTGCTGCTGATTAAAGGACGTTATGAAGGGATCGGCGGCTTCCCGATCGGTACGCAGGAAGATGTGCTGTCGCTGATTTCCGGTGGTTTTGACTCCGGTGTATCCAGCTACATGCTGATGCGTCGTGGGTGTCGCGTGCATTACTGCTTCTTTAACCTTGGCGGTGCGGCGCACGAGATTGGTGTAAAACAGGTCGCACATTATCTGTGGAACCGTTTTGGTAGCTCACACCGGGTGCGTTTCATTGCTATCGACTTCGATCCTGTCGTAGGTGAAATTCTGGAGAAGGTTGACGACGGCCAGATGGGCGTCGTATTGAAGCGCATGATGGTGCGTGCGGCCTCCAAAATCGCTGAGCGTTACGGTGTTCAGGCACTGGTGACCGGTGAAGCGTTAGGGCAGGTTTCCAGCCAGACGTTGACCAATCTACGTTTGATCGATAATGCCTCTGATACGCTGATTCTACGTCCGCTGATTTCTCATGATAAAGAACACATTATCAAACAGGCTCGCGAACTGGGGACGGAAGATTTCGCCAAAACGATGCCGGAATACTGTGGTGTGATCTCGAAAAGCCCGACGGTGAAGGCGGTAAAAGCGAAGATTGAGGCTGAAGAAAGTCACTTTGATTTTGCCATTCTGGAGCGTGTGGTGAGCGAAGCGCGGAATATTGATATCCGTCAGATCGCCGAGCAGACCAAGCAAGAAGTGGTTGAAGTCGAAACGGTCGCGTCATTTGCCCCAACTGACGTACTGCTGGATATCCGCTCGCCGGATGAACAGGACGATAAGCCGCTTGAGCTTGATCAGATCGAAATCAAATCCTTACCGTTCTACAAGCTGGGTACGCAGTTTGGCGATTTGGATCAGAGCAAAACCTATTTGCTTTACTGCGAGCGTGGCGTAATGAGCCGCTTACAGGCGCTGTACCTGCGCGAGCAAGGCTTTAGCAATGTGAAGGTCTACCGACCGTAATAGGAATAAGGCGCGCAAGCGCCTTTTTCGTCAGTTTTCATCGCGGCGGTTATAAAGCACGTGAGTGCTAATCACGATAGTTATGAATTCCCGGCGGCAGGATGAGCTGTGCGGCGACTTCGGCGGCTTTTTCTTTCCCCTGCAGCAAATCAATGATCTTCAGGGCGAAATCCATGCTGGTGCCCGGCCCTTGTGTGGTTAACAGATTCACTCGGGGATCGTAGACGACACGTTTTTCCATCCATTTCTCTGGTGCGATGCGATCTTTGAAGGCCGGATAGCCCGTCATGTTTCCCACGGGGAATAGCTGATGATGTTCAAGCACCAGCGCAGGGGTTGCACACATTGCGGCGACAATTTTTCCTTCCAGATGCGCTTGTCTGATGCACTCCACCAGTATTGGGCTATCGCGGAAGCATTCCGCACCTTGCAACCCTCCCGGTAATACCAACACATCGAAAGGCCGATCGGCAACGGCAGCCAGCGGCGCATCCGCCAGCAGCCTTACGCCGCGTGAGCAGACGATTTCAAGATTGCCATCGCTGGCTACGCTGGCAAGCGTTACCTGAATGCCTGCCCGGACAAGCAAATCGATGGTTGTGACGGCTTCAGTTTCTTCACTACCAGGTGCCAGACACACCAGTGCCGATGCGGTCATAATCATTTTCCTTTTGCTTAATGTAGTCAAACAGGCGGGCATTTTCGGGGAGCGTCAGGCCGTGGAGGCGCGCACGGTGCAGTAAATACCCGGTAATGTAGTCAATTTCGGTATGTCGCTGAGCGATGATGTCCTGCAACATTGATGAGGTGTTTGCTGCGGTGTTCAGAATAATTTGATTAACGTAGAGCAGCAGACTGTCTCGCGATGTATGGAAACCCTCTCGTTCCATGACGCTGGCCACTTCCTGACAAAGCAACGCAATCAATTCCGGGTACGCAGAAAGCTCGCCATTGGTGCAGTGATATTTCACCGTGAGTGGGTTGATGACACAGTTAGCCGCCAGCTTCAGCCAGCAGGTGGCGCTAATATTGGTGTGCCAGGCGACATCAGGTAAGGCCTGATGCAGCACTTCGGCCAGATGACTTTGGCTGCTGTCGCCATTAAACGTGCCGATATGCGTTGTGCCTGCGGCAACATGCACAACGTTGTTTGCGTCGCGTCGGGCGGCATGAGTGGTGATACCCAGTACCAGTGGCTGCTGTAGCGACGGTAATTCTTCCCGCGTGCCCATCCCGTTGTGTAAAAGCAGAATTGTGCAGTGTGGGTTGAGCTGTGGCAGCAGCACGGTAACGGCATCGGAAACCTGCCAGGCTTTTAGCGTTACCAGCAGCAATTCGCTTTGGGCAAGGTGTTCGGGATCGTTAGCCGTCAGGTTGAGATTACAGTGCTGGCCGTCCAGCATCGTGACATTGACCGGACAATAAGGTTGCGGAATACGCAGCCATCCCTGGACATCATGCCCTTGCTGATGCAGCGCGGCGAGCCAAAGTTGGCCTAGCGCGCCACAGCCAAGAACGGTGATTTTCATGTGCGTCTCCCTTATTTGATGCGGGCGCTGTTGTTCTGCCATCATAGGCTATCATTCATGTCACGATCTTGTGCTATTCGGCCTGTTTACCCGATGTAGAGTAAAAATCGGGATCGTGTCTGGTATCTTGCTTATCGCAGAAGAGCGGTTATTATGCTCGCCAGCCACATTTGTCAGGAGAGCGAATTATGCCATCTTTCGATATTGTTTCGGAAATTGATATGCAGGAAGTCCGCAACGCGGTGGAAAATGCCACGCGTGAGCTGAGCACACGCTGGGATTTCCGCAATGTTCCGGCCAGCTTTGAACTGAATGAGAAATCGCAAAGCATTAAAGCGACCAGCGAGTCTGATTTTCAGGTCCAGCAACTGATTGATATTATGCGCGAGAAATTGCTGAAACGCGGGATTGAAGGCGGGGCGTTAGAGGTCCCAGAAGAGTTCGAGCACAGCGGTAAAACGTATAGCGTGGAAGCCAAATTGAAACAGGGCATCGAAACCACGCAGGCGAAGAAAATCGTCAAGCTGATTAAAGACAGCAAGCTGAAAGTACAGGCACAGATTCAGGGTGAGCAAGTTCGCGTTACTGGCAAATCACGTGATGATTTGCAGGGCGTGATGGCGTTGATTCGCGGTGGGAATCTGGGGCAGCCGTTCCAGTTTACCAACTTCCGGGATTGATGCTTCTTCATCATTTGTCGATGAACAGCAAGGCCAGCGAAAGCTGGCCTTTTGCTTAATCAGATCTGACCTGCGAGTTGTTCTAGCTGCTGCCGACTGGTCTTTTTGTTGTCGATCTTCACATAGGCGCTGTACTCATCCGGCACGATAACGACCTCGGCAACGCCGGGCTGTGTACGCATTTTCTGTTCCAGCTCACGATCCTGCAACGCTACATCGGACAGCGCGATTCTCAAACTGCTTAGATAAGGTGGTTCTTGCATGGTGAAGCTGACGAGTAGCCACATGGCCGCAATGGCAGCGCCACCCATAAACACGGCAGAAGCGCCATAAAGCTCAAACAGCCCGCCGCCGAGACTCCCTCCAATGGCTACACCGATAAATTGCGTGGTGGAGTAAACGCCCATCGCCGTGCCTTTATATCCCGCTGGTGATTCCTTGCTAATCAGCGATGGCAACAGTGCTTCCATCACGTTGAAAGCCAGGAAGAACAGCTGTATGCCGAGGATAATTTGCCAGAGATGGTGACCTGAACCCCATAAGACCACCTCTGCGGCGATCAGTACCACGATGCAGCCGATGAAGACCTGCTTCATCCGCCTTTTCACTTCGGCATAAATAATGAAAGGAACAACGCCTGCAAAGGAGATCAGCATGGTGACCAAATAGACTTTCCAGTGGTCCTGTGGTGCCAGTCCAGCGGACTCCATCGCGCGGGGCAGGGCGACGAAGCTCGACATCAATAAAATATGCAGGCACATGATGCCGATATTCAGTTTCAGCAGGCGACTATTGCCAAGCACTTTGCGAAAACTGCCGCGTACCATCGCGGATTCCCGATTCAGAACGTGTGCTGGTGCGGAAGGAATCAGGGTCAGAGTAATAATAATGCCAGCGAGTGATAAAAGGGCGATACCCCAGAAGAGCGCCTGTAAACCGAAGGCGTGGGTAACGATAGGGCCGACGACCATCGCGATAGCAAAAGTGACACCGAAGCTTACGCCGATAAATGCCATCGCTTTCGTGCGGTTCTGTTCACGCGTCAGGTCGGAAAGCAGCGCCATGACGGCAGCGGAGATGGCACCCGCACCCTGCAAAGCCCGACCAAGGATAATGCCCCAGATGGAGTCGCTGAGTGCGGCGATGACGCTGCCGGCCGCAAAAATCAGCAGTCCTCCAACTATCAGAGGCTTTCTGCCGATACGGTCGGAGACCAGGCCGAAGGGAATCTGGAAAATGGCCTGCATCAGGCCATAAATACCAATTGCAATCCCGATCAATGCTTCACTGGCGCCTTGTAATGCCATGCCGTAAGTCGTTAGCACAGGCAGCACCATGAACATGCCGAGCATGCGCAGTGAAAAAACGGCTCCCAAGCCCCATGTGGCGCGTAATTCGCCAGGGGTCATTTTATTATCGTTCATGCGTACCTCTGAAAACAATTGGCGCTATTTTAGTGCGTTATTGGCCAGACAGTAAACGATAGGTTTGTTACGTGATTTGGCGGAGGAGGGGAGAGGGAAATAAAAAGCGCAAAGCGCGTTTTTCAACGTCGCTTGCAGCGGCCCAAAGGGTAGCACGCAGGAAATAAGCCATAAAAAAACAGATGGACAAGCCACCTGTTTTTACTAACGCATAGAACGCGGTTGTGATTAACGCAGGTAGGTCAGCAGAACTTCATGCGCTGGCGCCATTGAATCCACAGACATCATCACGCTCAGTGAGGTAATCGCGACGATGGAGAAAACAAACAGTTTTCTTGCCCATACGCGGTCATCAATCGCGTTTTTATAGCCTGACAGCGCCATGCCCAACCACCACACGCTAACGGCTGCGGCAACGATCAGGTATTTGTAGCCTGCATAACCGCCGAGAGACAGCATCAATGTTGCGACCGCAAACGCCACGATATACAGGGTAATGTGGTTTTTCGCAACGGAGATACCTTTCACAACCGGCAGCACCGGAATGTTGGCGGCCTGATAATCCTTGAAGCGGAAAATCGCAATCGCGTATGAATGGGGCATTTGCCACAGGCTAAAGATCAGCAGCAGAATCAACGCGCCAGCATCAAACTGGTTGCTGACGGCACAGTAACCGATAACCGGTGGTGCTGCGCCTGATAGGCTGCCAATCAGCGTGCCATAAACAGAATGCCGCTTCATATACAGGCTATACACGCCGACATACACAACGAAGCCCATCACCGCCAGCCACATGGCCAGCGGGTTAGCCGCGATGTACAGCAGAGCAAAGCCCGCAATACCTAACAGCGATGCGTAAACCAGCGTTACCTTCAGTGAAATCAGCCCCTTTACCAGAACCCGATTTTTGGTTCTCTCCATTTTCTTGTCGATGTCGCGGTCAATGACGTTGTTAAATACGCAGCCAGACGCAACGACTAACGACACCCCCACAAGGGTGGCGAGAAACAGGGGATAATCAATGCGGCCTTGGGCCGCAAGGAGAAATCCACCGATAACGGAAATCAGATTTCCGAAAATAATTCCTGGTTTAGTAACTTGCAGGTATTGCTTAATCATCTTTTACGGCTCGGTTACTGGATCATCATATTGTGGTGTGCGCTCATCATAATCCAGATGGAGCCCACGACGACAATGGCGATAATCAGGACGGCAAACACAAGAGCCACCACGTTCCAGCGCTCTTCTGAGGACGTATTCAGGTGCAGGAAGTACACCAGATGCACCAGAATCTGAACCACTGCACATCCCACCACCGTGAAAAGAATGGCGTTATGTGAGGCAGTGCCGCTCATGACCATACTGAAAGGAATGACGGTCAAAATTACTGACAGTACAAAACCTATTACGTATGACTTAACACTACCGTGGCTAGCACCTGAATGATCGGTTGTTGAATGACTCATTAGATTGCCCCCAGTAGATAAACAACGGTGAAGACGCAAATCCACACCACGTCAAGGAAGTGCCAGAACAGGCTCAGGCACATCAGACGTGTTTTGTTGGTTGCCGTCAGGCCACGTTTGGACACCTGAATCATCATGATGACCAACCAGATCAGACCGCCCGTTACGTGGAGCCCGTGAGTGCCGACCAGTGCGAAGAAGGCAGACAGGAACGCACTGCGGTCCGGGCCATAGCCTTCAACAATCAGGTGATGGAATTCATAGATTTCCATCCCGATAAACACCAGACCGAACAAGAACGTTACGCCCAGCCAGGCATTAACCTGAGATTTGTTACCCTTGTTCATGGCGATCATTGCCATGCCGTAGGTAATACTACTGAACAGCAACGCGAACGTTTCTACCAGCACGAAGGGCAGTTGGAAAATGTCCTTCCCGCTTGGGCCGCCGGCAGTACCGTTAACCAGTACTGCATAGGTTGCGAACAGTGACCCGAAAATGATCAGGTCGCTCATCAGGTAGACCCAGAAGCCGAATACCTTGTTGGCTCCTGTGTCGTGGTGCCCATGCTCAGCATGGGCTGTATTGTGGTTAGTCAGAGTTTCAGTTGACATGTTTCACGCCTGCCTTACTGAGTTGATCAAAATTCTGATTCTCAATTTGCTCAATTTCTTTAACCGGCACGTAGTAATCCACGTCTTGATTAAAGCTGTGCACAATCCAGGTCACAATCATGCCAGCGAAGCCAGCAATGGCCAGCCACCAGATATGCCAGATCATGGCAAAACCGAATACCAGGCTGAATGCGGAGATAATCACACCAGCGCCGGTGTTCTTCGGCATGTGAATCTCTTCATAGCTGGCAGGGCGCTTGTAAGCTTCACCTTTCTCTTTCGCTTCCCAGAACGCATCACGCTCGTCAACATGCGGCACGACAGCGAAGTTGTAGAACGGCGCAGGAGAAGAGGTTGCCCACTCCAGCGTACGTCCACCCCACGGATCGCCCGTCAGGTCACGGTTTTGGTGACGGTCACGGATACTGACGTAGAACTGGATCACCTGACACAGCACACCGATACCGATCAGCACTGCACCGATGGATGCCACAACCAGTAAGGCGTGGAATTCAGGGTTGATTTGCTGGCTCAGACGACGCGTCATTCCCATAAAGCCGAGAATATACAGCGGCATAAAGGCAACGAAGAAGCCGATAATCCAGAACCAGAACGCGCGTTTACCCCAGGTTTCGTTCAGGGTGAAACCAAAGGCTTTCGGGAACCAGTAAGTAATACCTGCGAAGCAACCAAACACTACGCCGCCGATGATCACGTTATGGAAGTGAGCAATCAGGAACAGACTGTTGTGCAGGACAAAGTTTGCGCCTGGTACGGCCAGCAGTACCCCGGTCATCCCACCGATGGTAAAGGTGATGATGAAGCCCGTGGTCCACAGCATCGTGGAGTGAGACTGAATACGACCTTGATACATGGTGAACAGCCAGTTGAAGATTTTAACCCCGGTTGGGATTGAAATAATCATGGTGGCTATACCGAAGAAGGCGTTGACGTTCGCGCCGGACCCCATGGTAAAGAAGTGGTGCAACCAAACGATGAACGACAGAACCGTAATCGCGATAGTAGCCCATACCAGTGAGGTGTAGCCAAACAGACGTTTTTTACAGAAGGTGGCAACCACTTCGGAGTAAACGCCAAAGATCGGCAGTACCAGAATGTAAACCTCAGGATGACCCCATGCCCAAATCAGGTTGATGTACATCATCATGTTGCCACCCATATCGTTGGTAAAAAAATGGGTGCCGAGGTAACGGTCAAGCGTCAGCAGCGCAATGGTAACGGTCAAGATTGGGAATGCGGCAATGATCAGCACGTTGGTACACAGCGCTGTCCAGGTAAATACCGGCATTTTCATCAGTGTCATGCCTGGCGCACGCATCTTCAGAATCGTCGCGAAGAAGTTAACGCCAGTCAGCGTGGTACCAATACCGGATATTTGTAGACTCCATATCCAATAATCGACCCCGACGCCGGGACTGTACTCCTTTCCTGAAAGCGGCGGATACGCCACCCAGCCAGTCTGCGCGAATTCACCGACCCCGAGAGAGAGGTTGATCAAGATAACGCCGACGACAAACAGCCAGAAGCTGAGGGAGTTCAGGAATGGGAAAGCAACGTCACGCGCACCGATCTGCAAAGGAACCGCAAGGTTCATCAGACCAACAACGAACGGTGTCGCCACGAAGAAGATCATGATTACACCGTGCGCGGTGAAAATCTGATCGTAGTGGTGAGCGTTTAGGAAGCCTTCTTGCCCGGCAGAGGCCAGAACCTGCTGGCCGCGCATCATGATGGCATCGGCAAAGCCACGAATCATCATCACCAGACCAACGATGATGTACATGATACCGATTTTCTTATGGTCGACGGAGGTGAACCACTCGGCCCACAGCCATTTCCACTTGCCTAAATAGGTTATTGCCGCCAGCAGCGCAAGGCCGCCAACGATGATCGCCGCCACGGTGACCATAATAATGGGTTCGTGGTACGGAACCGCATCGAGTGTAAGTTTTCCGAACATCGTATTATCCCTCGGCTCCTTTGTGCGAGCTATGCTCGCCCATGTTCATACCCTCACCATGTTGCATGTTTTCGTCAGGCTTCATGCCTTCACCATGATGTTGCATGTTCATGTCGTTGCCTATGAATTTGCGAATAATATTATTGAACAAATCCGGCTGGACACTGGAGAAGTATTCGACAGGATGGAATTCACTTGGCTTAGCCAACGTGTTGAATTCATCCATAGTATTCAGTGTTTTGGAGGACGCACGAACGTTCGCAACCCACTGGTCGAACTCTTGTTGAGTTGGTGTGGCAATCGCGGTGAACTTCATTCCAGAGAAGCCTTTACCACTATAGCCGCCAGAGATACCGTCATACTTGCCCGGTTCGTTAGCGATTAAGTGGAGCTTCGTCTGCATTCCGGCCATTGCGTAAATCTGTCCACCAAGACGAGGAATGAAGAAGGAGTTCATCACAGAGTCGGATGTGATCTTGAATGCAACAGGCACGTTGGCAGGGAAAGCCAATTCGTTAACCGTAGCGATACCAAGGTCTGGGTAAACAAACAACCATTTCCAGTCAAGCGAAATGACTTCGACATTGATTGGTTTGACGTCTGATACCAGTGGCTTGTACGGGTCAAGCGAGTGGGTCGTCTTCCAGGTAATCGTGCCAAGAATAACGATAATGATAATTGGTACAGTCCAGACTACAGCTTCTATCTTGTTGGAATGTGACCAGTTCGGGGTATATTTTGCCTTTTCATTGGAAGCACGGAACTTCCAGGCAAAAGCTATCGTCATAACGATAACGGGAATCACAACGATCAACATCAGCCCGATGGCAGTCAGTATTAGCGATCTTTGTTCTAACCCGATCTCTCCTTTGGGGTTCATCAGCGCCATATCGCAACCGCTCAGTAGAACAGTGGCTGCAAATAAAGACAGCATCCCAAAAATTTTATTGTATTTCTTGAGTCTCATCTAGCGACCTCAATAACAAGGGCTCTATTGTCATTTCATGCGAGCGGGCATTTTACGGGAAGGTTACTGCACTGTAAACATGATTAAGGTTATGTCAGCCGATTGTTGCTGGTTTTTGCCCTTAATGTCACAAAGATAGCCAAAATAAAAATGGTATTGAAAAACAGCAAATTAAGTAGCTACCCCGATGAGAGTATGGATGGATAATAAAAAATTACAACTTACCATAACGCTTATTTTCTATTTTTAGTTTGGTGAAATTTTTTGCTCAACATGTGTTTTTGATAACGAATGAAATTAGTTCTGGAGAGATTCTACGAGGAAATAAAATTTCCTCTAGCAAGATAATTATGAAAAAAATAATTAAATAAAGGAATGGTGTAATTGGTTCAGGCAACCGATGAGAGCTACCTGAACGAATATCGTTAGTGCACAGACGGTCTGGACGCGCGTCTGAGTGACAGATAGTCCAGCAAGCTACCGAAGAAAATGCCCAGCAGCGCGAGCGTACCGCCTGCGATGAGCAGGTATTCTGCCAGTAAGGGCAATGAAGACCATTCCAACGCATTACTGATGAGCAGAATAAGCCACAGTGCCAGTAATACCACCCCTGACCCCAGTATATGTAAGGCCTTTCTGTAATAATTCTGGAAGTGTGTGCGTAACTGGAAGGTGTCCGTTTTCTGAGTAAATTCCAGCGTCTCACGGCAAATCATTAGAATTGCCAGACCCGGTAATGCAGCCAAAATCGAGAACAGATAGAACCATGCCCAGCCGTAGGATTCGACA
Organism: Pectobacterium aroidearum; assembly: GCF_041228105.1. Lineage (NCBI taxonomy): Bacteria > Pseudomonadati > Pseudomonadota > Gammaproteobacteria > Enterobacterales > Pectobacteriaceae > Pectobacterium > Pectobacterium aroidearum. Next base: position 3,848,057 of record NZ_CP166097.1, on the reverse strand, counting down.
AACCAACCTGCGATAGGACCGACGTACACCCGTCCGACGGCTGCAAGGGCGGAGAGCAGGGCAAACTGTGTGGCTGAGAATGATTTATTACATAGCGTCATCAAGAGCGCGACGAATGCTGCTGTCCCCATGCCGCCACAGAGATTTTCCAGAAAAACCGCGGTAGCCATTGTGAATAGGCTTTTGGCGGTAATAGCCAGTAGCCAGTACCCTGCATTGGACACGGCCTGAAGGATGCCAAACAGCATCAGCGCTCTGAATAATGAGAGTCGCTGCATCAATAATCCACCGTAAATTGCCCCCACGATGGTGGCGAAGAGTCCAAGCGTCTTGTTAACCAGCCCAACATCACCGGCATTGAAACCAACGCCGCGTATCAGGAAAGTGGTCGTCAAGCTGATCGCAAAGGCATCACCGAGTTTGTATAGCACGATCAACAGAAGAATGAGCCAGGCGTTGTTACGTTCGAAGAAATCACGCAGTGGGGCAACAATCGCTTGCTCCATGGTGCGCGGCGCAGGCTGACTATTTAGCGGTTCCGGTGCTAATAGGGTTGCGAACACACCGATCAGCATGAGTCCTGCCATGAGCCAATACGTTGCCTGCCAGCCGAGATAGCGATCCGCCATCCACAGAGCTAGTCCGCCTGAAACCAGCATGGCCAGACGGTAACCTAATACTGAGGTGGCCGCACCCGTACCGCGTTCCTCAGGGGGAAGTAAATCCGTCTTATAGGCATCAAAAACGATATCCTGAGAAGCAGAGCAGAATGCAACCATCACGGCCAGTGCCGCCAGCCACCAGAGATCGCGTGCTGGGTTCATAAATCCCATACCAATAATCGCAGCAATCAGCAGAAGTTGACTGAGAATCAGCCAGCCACGGCGCCTGCCAAGAAACGGTGGGGTATAGCGATCCATGAGGGGGGACCACAGAAACTTGAATACGTAGGCTTGACCAACCAAAGAGAAAAAACCGATGGTTTTCAGATCGACATTCTCGACAGTCATCCAGGCTTGCAATGTGCCGGATGTTAATGCCAGTGGTAAACCGGAAGCGAAGCCAAGCAACAGCATAAAAAGCGAATTACGTTGGCTGAATAAAGCAATGATGCGACTAAACATGAAGAGTCCTTTCCCTTGCTCCGAGAGCGTTCAGGAGCAAGGGAAGCGGCATACTGAAATTAACGGGCGTTTTCTTTGACGAAGCTACTTACACTGGTGTCTTGCGCCATGTCGTTGATAACATCGCCTAGCACCGTGTTAACCGCATCGGTAATTTTGTCGTTGCTGGCGGTGAAAGCGCCCTGAACATTATAGGTTGAGCGGTAGTTTTTCACCTGCTTGTTGCCATTTGCTGCCTGAGAAATGATGGAGATATCTGCTTTGGTCGTGATGTTGTAGCGCAGGTTTCCTTCAGAAACATCGGCGTACAGGTGGTTAACCACAATCTGTAAAGCGACTGGGCCGCCCGTGCCGATCATATAACCACGCGCGGTCATTTGTTTCTCCAGCGCTTCTTGCAACAGGAAGCGCAGATCGCGGGAAGGCGTCAGCGTAATCAGTTGGCCGTCGCGATTCACTTTTGCCAGAGCCTGGTCGGCGCGCTGGTCTGCACCGTTGATGCTAATCGTTACGCCCATCAGCGTCGGATCCTGAGAAGGCAGGCTAATTTTAGGCGTGATGTTCAGCGTGTTGCTTTTTGCTGCACAGCCTGCAAGCAGAATTACGGCCAGTAGAGGGAAAAATAATTTTTTTAACATTCGTATTTTCTCAATAATGATTAGTGTGGTGAGCCGATAAATATTGTTGATATCATATCATCGCCACAGGCAGGAAAAAGAGCCGATAGCAGGTAAATTGTTCTGAAATTCATCTTTTTCGTGCCATGAGCCAGAAAAACCGTTTTTATCACATCAAGACCGTCGATGATATATCAATGCGTTGAGAAAATTTTCTGCTTTGTCAGGCGGCTTTTACGCATAACTGGTTGAAAAAACGCTAAGGTTATAATGATTCGGACATCGGTGAGTTGCAGTTGAGTGGCCGTTATGTCGCGTTGATATCAAATTTCCCCCCAAGCCGAAAAGGGTAGTCGTATGATGCGTGAAACGATAGAAGAAAAGCTGCGTGTGGGCTTTGAGCCCATTCATTTAGAGGTGATCGATGAAAGCTATCGTCACAACGTGCCTGCGGGAGCGGAAAGTCATTTTAAAGTCGTGCTGGTCAGCGATAAATTCACGGGGGAACGCGTGATTGGTCGACACCGCGCCGTCTATGCCGTACTGGCTGAAGAGTTAGCGGGTTCAGTGCATGCGTTAGCATTACATACGTATTCGACAAAAGAGTGGGCCAGTTTGCAAAACGCCGTCCCTTCTTCACCACCTTGCGGCGGCGCTGGCATCCTTTCGTAGTCATTAATATGGCCCGTTCCAGACATATCGGGGCGGGTTACTGACCAAAAGTGTGAATCTGTTGCTGTAATAGTCGGCCCTCCGTTCTCGACTCATCCTCTCTATACCGCTATAATGCCGCGTCTATTTTTTCCTGAATGTATTCGGGACGCTTCTGACTACAGGGAACGGGGTTGGCAATTTCCCGGTTCTGCGAGGTTTATTTAAGTCTGTGTGCCTTGGTGCCAGTTCTGAATCAGCCTTGCTGTCGTGAGATTTTTCGTCGCGAGAATAGTTTTGGGGTTGACCGATCACTGTGATTTTTTGAGGTAACAAGATGCAAGTTTCAGTTGAAACCACTCAAGGTCTGGGACGTCGCGTAACGATTACCGTTGCTGCTGACATCATTGAGAGTGCGGTGAAGAGCGAGCTGGTCAACGCGGCCAAAAAAGTACGTATTGACGGTTTTCGTAAAGGCAAAGTGCCGATGAATGTTGTTGCTCAGCGTTATGGTGCCTCTGTGCGTCAGGACGTATTGGGCGACCTGATGCAGCGCAACTTTGTTGACGCTATCATCAAAGAAAAAATTAATCCGGTTGGCGCGCCTAACTACATCCCTGGCGAATACGCTGTAGGCGGCGACTTCACTTACTCTGTTGAGTTTGAAGTGTACCCGGAAGTTGAACTGAAAGGTCTGGATGCGATCGAAGTTGAAAAACCGGTTGTTGAAGTGACTGACGCTGATGTTGATACCATGCTGGAAACGCTGCGTAAGCAACAGGCGACCTGGAAAGAAACTGACCGTGCTGCGGCAGCGGAAGATCGTGTCACTATCGATTTCACTGGCTCTATCGACGGTGAAGTCTTTGAAGGCGGCAAAGCTTCTGACTTCGTTCTGGCAATGGGCCAGAATCGTATGATCCCAGGTTTTGAAGATGGCGTTGTTGGGCACAAAGCGGGTGAAGAATTCACTATCGATGTGAACTTCCCTGAAGACTACCACGCTGAAAACCTGAAAGGAAAAGCGGCTCAGTTCGCTATCGTCCTGAAGAAAGTTGAAGAGCGTGAACTGCCTGAACTGACTGAAGAATTCATCAAGCGTTTCGGCGTGGCTGATGGTTCTCAGGAAGGTCTGCGTGCTGAAGTCCGTAAAAATATGGAACGTGAGCTGAAAGGCGCGGTGCGTAACCGTGTGAAAACTCAGGTTCTGGACGGACTGATCAATGCAAACGAAATCGACGTGCCAGCGGCACTGATCGATGGCGAAATCGATGTTCTGCGTCGTCAGGCTGCACAGCGTTTTGGCGGCAACGAGAAGCAAGCGCAGGAATTACCGCGTGAGCTGTTCGAAGAGCAGGCTAAACGCCGCGTGGTTATCGGTCTGTTGCTGGGTGAAGTCATCAGCAGCAATGAGCTGAAAGCTGACGAAGCTCGCGTTAACGCACTGATCGAAGAGATGGCTTCTGCGTACGAAGATCCGCAGGAAGTTATCGAGTTCTACGGCAAAAACAAAGAGCTGTTGAACAACATGCGTAACGTCGCTCTGGAAGAGCAAGCGGTAGAAACCGTACTTGCTAAAGCGAAAGTTGTTGAGAAATCAGTAAGCTTCAACGAGCTGATGAATCAAACTGCTACAGCATAAACATTGTTGATTGCGTAGCAGGGAGCTTTCCCTATCAAAAGCCCGTGCCTTATGGCGCGGGCTTTTTGCTTATAGGTTTGTGCGATCTTGATGGTTATCGTTTCGATTGTACTTTATCTCTGGTGTTTACCCTCTCAGCCCCATTAGCGTATAGACGAGGAATGGCGGCCTGAAATTGCACTATTATTAAAGCAGACAAAGAATTTATGAGGTCAGGCAAGGGGTTAAACCTCAGGTTTGCCGTGCCGATAACGTGTTAATAATAAAATAATTGGTTCTTTAATAGAGAACGATTGATAGTGTAAGCTTGAAATACAATGCGTGTGCCCCCACTCACTGAAGAGGAAAAGTAGGCACAGCAGGTAAGGATTCTCGGCCGTATAGGTTGTTCAGCAGTGAAGGGATAGGGTTCCATAGTCATCCCCCCCTATCTCTAGTAGAATTGAATGCAATGCTTGAACAACGTAACAAGAGTGCCGGACGCATTTTATCTAGGAGACGTGAATGTCATACAGTGGCGAACAAGAAAGACAAGCACCTCATATGGCGTTAGTGCCGATGGTGGTTGAACAGACCTCGCGTGGGGAACGTTCTTACGATATCTATTCCCGTCTGCTAAAAGAACGGATAATCTTCCTGACTGGTCAGGTTGAAGATCATATGGCGAATCTGGTTGTGGCACAGATGCTGTTTCTGGAAGCCGAAAACCCAGAAAAAGACATTTATCTGTACATTAACTCTCCTGGTGGCGTCATCACTGCCGGTATGTCCATTTACGACACCATGCAGTTTATCAAGCCAGATGTCAGCACGATCTGTATGGGACAGGCTTGCTCAATGGGTGCGTTCCTGTTGACGGCGGGTGCCAAAGGCAAACGTATTTGCCTGCCTAACTCGCGCGTTATGATTCACCAGCCGTTGGGCGGTTTCCAGGGGCAGGCTACGGATATTGAAATCCATGCCAAAGAAATTTTGAAAGTGAAAGCCAAAATGAATGAGCTGATGGCGAAACATACGGGTCAGCCTCTTGAAGCGATAGAGAGAGACACCGAGCGCGATCGTTTCCTCTCTGCCAGTGAGGCAGTAGACTACGGTTTGGTAGACTCCGTATTCACTAACCGCGGGTAATCACTCGCCATAGTAGCGGTCTGGTGTAGCTAAAATCAGTGTTCGACCGATAGTCTGTTGTGCGGGGTTATTTTACGCGTATTGGCTATAAGTATCGGCGTTCGTTGTAGCGGTATCGCTGTGGTTGGCCTGCGGGCAAAAGACGAAAAAGAGGTTTAACTCATGACAGATAAGCGCAAAGACGGTTCAGGAAAGTTACTGTACTGCTCTTTTTGCGGCAAGAGCCAGCATGAAGTGCGTAAGCTGATTGCCGGGCCGTCGGTGTATATCTGCGATGAATGTGTTGACTTGTGTAACGACATTATTCGCGAAGAAATTAAAGAAGTGGCGCCCCATCGTGAGCGCAGTGCGTTGCCGACGCCACACGAAATTCGCCGCCACCTTGACGATTATGTTATTGGTCAAGAGCAGGCCAAGAAGGTGTTGGCCGTTGCGGTGTATAACCACTACAAACGCTTGCGTAATGGTGACAGCAGCAACGGGATCGAACTGGGTAAAAGTAACATCCTGCTGATTGGTCCTACCGGGAGCGGTAAAACGCTGCTGGCTGAAACGCTGGCGCGCTTCCTGGATGTACCATTCACCATGGCGGATGCCACAACGCTGACCGAAGCTGGTTACGTCGGTGAAGACGTTGAAAACATCATTCAGAAGCTGTTGCAGAAGTGTGATTACGACGTGCAGAAAGCACAGCGTGGTATTGTCTACATCGATGAAATCGACAAGATTTCTCGTAAGTCAGACAACCCGTCGATCACCCGCGATGTTTCAGGTGAAGGTGTACAGCAGGCGCTGCTGAAGCTTATCGAAGGGACGATTGCTGCTGTTCCGCCGCAGGGTGGGCGCAAGCATCCGCAACAGGAGTTCTTGCAGGTTGATACCTCTAAGATCCTCTTTATCTGCGGCGGCGCGTTTGCAGGGCTGGACAAAGTGATCGAGCAACGTACCGATACAGGTCGCGGCATTGGCTTTAATGCAACGGTTAAAGGATCGGCGGACAAAGCAACAGAAGGCGAACTGTTAAGCAATGTTGAACCGGGTGACTTGATTAAATTCGGTTTGATTCCTGAGTTTATCGGCCGTCTGCCAGTGGTTGCTACGCTGAGAGAGCTGAGCGAAGAAGCGTTGATTCAGATTCTGCGTGAGCCTAAAAATGCGCTGACCAAGCAGTATCAGGCATTGTTCAACCTGGAGGGCGTTGAACTGGAATTCCGCGATGAAGCGCTGACGGCGATTGCCAAGAAAGCGATGGCGCGTAAAACCGGTGCGCGTGGCCTGCGTTCTATCGTTGAAGCCGCTCTGCTGGATACCATGTATGACCTGCCATCGCTGGAAAGCGTGGACAAAGTCGTCATTGACGAATCTGTTATTGCGGGTCAATCCGAGCCATTGCTGATCTATGGCAAGCATGAAACCCAGCAAGCTTCTGGCGAATAAGTAATCAATTAAGCGTATCGAAAAATAAAAATGGGGGATTTTATCCCCCATTTGTTTTTTACACGCATGCTGGTCGTTGAATGTGAGATATTTATCCCCATATACTCAAATACCTATTTGATGAAACCCGCGAAAACCGCGTTTCACGATATTCCCATAACCTGGCGGAAACGAAACTAAGAGAGAGCTCTATGAACCCTGAGCGTTCCGAACGCATAGAAATCCCCGTATTGCCATTGCGCGATGTGGTGGTTTATCCGCACATGGTCATTCCGTTGTTTGTTGGTCGGGAGAAATCGATTCGGTGCCTTGAAGCCGCAATGGATCATGACAAAAAGATCATGCTGGTGGCACAGAAAGAAGCTTCAACGGATGAGCCAAGTATTAACGATCTTTTCTCGGTAGGGACGGTAGCCTCAATTCTTCAAATGCTGAAACTGCCTGACGGTACGGTAAAGGTACTGGTCGAGGGGTTGCAGCGTGCCCGTATTACGACGCTTTCTGACGGTGGCGAGCATTTCGCGGCAAAAGCCGAATATCTTGACTCTCCGGCGATTGATGAACGCGAGCAGGAAGTGCTCATGCGCACGGCAATCAATCAGTTTGAGGGTTACATCAAGCTGAACAAGAAGATCCCGCCGGAAGTACTGACATCACTGAACAGTATTGATGATGCCGCGCGTTTAGCCGACACCATTGCCGCACACATGCCGCTGAAATTGGCTGATAAGCAGTCGGTACTTGAAATGTTCGATATTACCGAACGTTTAGAGTATCTGATGGCAATGATGGAATCCGAAATCGACCTGCTGCAGGTAGAAAAACGGATCCGAGGCCGCGTTAAGAAGCAAATGGAAAAAAGCCAGCGTGAGTACTATCTGAATGAGCAAATGAAAGCCATTCAGAAAGAGCTGGGTGAGATGGACGACGCTCCGGATGAACACGAAGCGTTAAAGCGTAAGATTGAAGCGGCAAAAATGCCGAAAGACGCACGTGAGAAAGCCGAAGCTGAACTGCAAAAGCTGAAGATGATGTCGCCGATGTCGGCGGAAGCGACGGTAGTGCGCAGTTATATCGACTGGATGGTGCAGGTTCCGTGGAATGCGCGTAGCAAAGTGAAGAAAGACTTGCTGAAAGCGCAGGAAATGCTGGATACCGACCATTATGGTTTGGATCGTGTGAAAGAACGCATCCTCGAATATCTCGCAGTACAGAGTCGTGTCAGCAAGATCAGAGGGCCGATTTTGTGTCTGGTAGGGCCTCCTGGCGTCGGTAAAACCTCGCTCGGTCAGTCCATTGCCAAAGCGACCGGACGTCAGTATGTGCGTATGGCGCTGGGTGGCGTGCGTGACGAAGCGGAAATCCGCGGACACCGCCGTACCTATATTGGTTCTATGCCGGGCAAACTGATCCAGAAAATGGCGAAAGTTGGCGTGAAAAACCCGCTGTTCCTGCTGGATGAGATCGACAAGATGTCTTCCGACATGCGTGGCGATCCGGCTTCTGCATTGCTGGAAGTGCTCGATCCTGAGCAGAACGTGGCGTTTAACGATCATTATCTGGAAGTCGACTACGATCTGTCTGATGTGATGTTTGTGGCGACGTCTAACTCCATGAACATCCCGGCGCCATTGCTTGACCGTATGGAAGTTATTCGTCTTTCCGGCTATACCGAAGATGAAAAGCTGAACATCGCCAAACAGCACCTGTTGCCGAAACAGATCGAACGTAACGCGCTGAAGAATGGTGAGTTGTCGGTAGAAGACAGTGCGATTGTTGGCATTATCCGTTATTACACGCGTGAAGCTGGCGTACGTAGTTTGGAGCGTGAAATCTCCAAGCTGTGCCGTAAAGCAGTAAAAACGCTGTTGATGGATAAATCCACTAAGCATATTCAGGTTTCGGGCGATAACCTTAAGGATTTCCTTGGGGTACAGCGCTTTGACTATGGCCGCGCGGACGATGAAAATCGCGTAGGGCAGGTGACCGGTCTGGCCTGGACGGAAGTTGGCGGCGATCTGCTGACGATCGAAACCGCCTGTGTGCCGGGCAAGGGTAAATTGACCTATACTGGTTCGTTAGGCGAGGTGATGCAGGAGTCGATTCAGGCTGCGCTCACTGTAGTTCGTGCCCGTGCGGAAAAATTAGGCATCAATGCTGATTTTTACGAGAAGCGTGATATCCACGTTCACGTTCCTGAAGGTGCAACGCCGAAAGATGGGCCAAGTGCGGGTATCGCGATGTGTACCGCGCTGGTTTCTTGTTTGACCGGAAATCCGGTGCGTGCCGATGTGGCGATGACGGGGGAAATTACCCTGCGTGGTCTGGTACTGCCGATCGGCGGTCTGAAAGAGAAATTGCTGGCCGCACACCGTGGTGGAATCAAGACAGTATTGATTCCTGATGACAACAAACGCGATCTGGAGGATATCCCACAGAACGTGATTGCGGATCTGGAAATCCATCCGGTGAAACGTATCGAGGAAGTGTTGGCGTTAGCGTTGCAGAATTCGCCTTCTGGCATGCAAGTGGTCTCTGCGCCTAAAGCAAAGGCCAAAGCCAAGGCAAAATAGTGACCTGTCGCAAAAACCCTTGAGAAAATCAGGGCTGGTGAGTGAAATCGTGCTTGCCAGCTTTTTTTTGTACCGCTAAGTTAGAGCACTGTTAGTTTTAGCCGTAACTGGCTGAGCATGACAGTATTGATAATAAGTTACGTGTCGCGTCTTGGGACATTGAAGCGCGATAAGAGAATTCCAGAGGGGATGACAGAGTGAACAAGTCACAATTGATCGACAAAATTGCCGCAGATGCTGATATTTCCAAAGCGGCAGCAGGGCGTGTGTTAGATGCAATTATTGGTTCCGTTACCGAATCCCTGAAAGAAGGGGATGATGTTGCTTTGGTTGGTTTTGGTACTTTCTCAGTGCGTGAACGTGCTGCTCGTACCGGCCGTAACCCGCAAACTGGTAAGGAAATCAGTATCCCTGCAGCAAAAGTACCAGGATTCCGTGCTGGTAAGACGCTGAAAGACGCCGTTAACTGATTATTACGTCACAGGTTTGGCTGATAACTACTTTGGGTGCCAAACAATACCTGACGCAATGATATTGGTAGGGTAAGATACGAGGCGCATCATTTTATGATGTGCCTTTTATTTATATAGGACTATACCTACCCGACACACGGCAGAACGTGGCGAAGGCGACGTGAGAACGGCAAACTTTGTTTTTAACTAAACATCGATATTGCTTTCTAAACATCGCTGCTGGTCGTTTTGGTGGCGGGTAATAAGCTTAAGTGCGCCCTAGCCTTGTATTGGGCTATAGCAATCGCAAGGATGCATGGCTTCGGCCAGCGCAGGGAGTTTTATCCATTCTACAGCGGAGTGTTGTCACATTATGATGGACAATTTACGTACGGCCGCAAATAACGTCGTGCTCAAAATTATTCTTGCTTTGATCATCGCATCATTCGTTCTAACTGGCGTTGGTGATTATCTTATTGGTGGTTCAGGAGATTACGCTGCAAAGGTGAACGGGCAGGAAATTACCCGCGCACAGCTTGAGCAGGCGGTACAGAACGAACGCAGTCGTCAGCAGGAAGCCTTGGGTGAGAATTTCTCTCTTCTGGCGAGCAATGACGGTTACATGCAGCAATTGCGTAGGCAGGCACTCTCCCAACTCATTGATGAAACCTTGCTGGATCAGTATGCCAACAAGCTGGGGTTAAACATCAGTGATGAGCAAATCAAACAGGCGATCTTTGACGTTCCCGCGTTTCAGACAAACAACCGTTTTGATAATGAAAAGTATCTGGATCAGGTTCGCCGCCTTGGCGTAACGCCGGATATGTATGCTCAGATGCTGCGTAAGCAACTGACATCACAACAGCTGATTCGCGGTTTTGGCAATTCATCGTTCCTGCTGCCGCAGGAGATCGATAATCTGGTGAAACTGGCTGCACAAGATCGCGTTGTCCGTTTGGCAACCATTGATATTGCCGCCAAAGCGAAAGCCCAGACGGTGGCTGATGATGAAGTCCAGAGCTATTACGATCAAAACAAAGGCAATTTCATCGCACCGGAAGAATTCAAAGTCAGCTATATCACGTTGGATGCGGCGAGCATCATGGACGGCGTGAAAGTAGACGATGCTGCCATCAACGATTTTTACGAGCAGAACAAGAACGACTATTCCCAACCTGAGCGCAAAAAATTCAGCGTTATTCAGGTGAAGAATGAGGCCGATGCAACGTCTGTTCTGGACGCGCTGAAGCAAGGCGGTGATTTCGCTACGCTGGCGAAAGAAAAATCAACGGACATCATCTCGCGCCGTAACGGTGGCGATTTGGGATGGATGGACGAAAACAGCATGATTGATGAGCTGAAGCAGGCAAAACTGACAGAGAAAGGCCAGATTTCTGCAGCAATTAAATCTTCTGTTGGCTACCTGATTGTGCGTCTTGATGATGTTCAGCCACAGCAGATCAAACCGTTGAGCGAAGTGCGTGCCGAAATCGCTGAGAAAGTGAAGCATGAGAAAGCGCAGGATGGTTACTATGCGCTGCAGCAAAAAGTCAGCGAAGCGGCCAGCAATGACAACGAATCTCTGGCTTCAGCAGAAGAAGCGGCCGGTGTGAAAGCCACGCAGACCGACTGGTTTACGCGTGAGAAGGTTCCTGCCGCGCTGAATTTCCAACCAGTCACGCAGGCTATCTTTAGTGGCGCGCTGCTGGGGGAGAACGGTACTGCAGGCAACAACTCTGATGTGATTAACGTTGACGGTGACCGTGCTTTCGTTCTGCGTATCACTGAGCACAAACCTGAAAGCACTCGCCCTCTGGATCAGGTTCGTACCGAGATCGTAGAGACGTTGAAACGTCAGAAAGCTGAACAGCAGGCTCGTCTGGACGCTGAAAAAATTCTGGCTGAGCTGAAGCAAGGTAAAGACGACGCGATGAAAGCGGCAGGGTTGAGCTTTGGTGAAGCAAAAACGATGTCTTCTATCTCTCAGGGTGATGCAACGGCTGAAGCTATTTTTGCTATGCCGCATCCAGAGAAGGATAAGTCGTCTTATGCGATTGCTCAGGATCAAGCGGGCAATGTCGTGCTGGTGGCGCTGGATAGCGTGACGCCACATCAGCTAAACGATGAGCAGAAAACACAGTTTGCCAGCCAGGTTCAGCAAGGTTCTCTGGGCGCACTGTTTGATTCTCTGCTGTCCAGCTTGCGTAGTGAAGCGAAAATCAAGATGGGCAATGCGGCGCAGGAACAACAATAAGCCCCGCAAAAATTTGCAAATCGTTGCAACAACCAAAGGCCGCTTTCGCGGCCTTTTCCACATTTAAATTCTGCTGTTTGCGATGTTGACTGGCCTGCGGCAAGGTAGCCGTGCTGTCAAACACATGGAGGAAACAGCATGAAAAAATCAGGAATAAAAGCACTGTGCTTAATCATTGGGATGAGTTTATCTGGGTTGCCATTATTAGGGCAGGCTGCGCCTAAAGCCGCCGACGGTACGGCGACGGCGGTGAAGTCTGCATCAGCAGATCAGAAAGTGGAAAAAGCAACGCTTCCTGATGGCGATGAGGATAAGGTGAGCATCAATGCGGCAAGCGCTGCCGAGTTGGCCGAGATAATGAACGGCGTCGGGCTGAAAAAAGCGGAAGCGATAGTGCACTACCGTGAGCAAAATGGTCCTTTTACCCAGATCGAGCAATTAACTGAGGTATCAGGAATTGGGGCGGCGTTGGTTGAGCGCAATCTCTCTCGTTTGAAACTGTGATACCAGTCGCAGCTCGGTTGAGCATTTCCTCTGGGCTGCGAACCTCTGCTAGGCTAATTATCAGGTCATACCAGTTATTGGCTTTGTCACAGGAGTATTACGGCTATGCAGACTTTCATTACCGTTCGTGGTTATCACATTGATGTTTATCAGCACGTTAATAACGCGCGCTATCTGGAGTTTCTGGAAGAGGCGCGTTGGCAATGGCTGGAGACGTTGCCTGCTTTTGGCTGGATGCATAGCAACAATATTGCTTTCGTTGTGGTGAACATCAATATCAACTACCGCAGACCTGCCGTTCTCGGTGATGTGCTGCGTATTGATAGTGAATTACTGCAGATGAATACAAAAAGCGGTGTGATCAGCCAGAAAATAACCCGAGTGTCTGATGAAAGCGACGTGGCTGATGCCACGCTGACGTTTGTCTGCATCGATTTATTGACGCAAAAAGCACTGCCGCTGGAGGGAGAACTGCTGGAACACCTAAACGAGATTCGCCGTTAATTGAAGCAGCAGGTCACGGTTGTACGACGTAGCCTGCTATTTTTAGCGTTGCATGATGTCTCTGTGTTGTGACGTATCAGCGTAGCCCTGCTTTCTGCTTCAGTGATGCCATGACAGCCGCGGAATCGTTTTGATATTGTGCGAGCCCGTTTGCGCGTAAATGACAGGCGGCACACTGACCACATCCATCACCTTTGATGCCGTTATAGCAGGTTAGCGTGTGATAGCGCACCGTATCAAGTTGCTGGTAGTAATCCGCCAGCGCCCAGGTTTCCGCCTTATTGAGCCACATCAGCGGCGTTTCAAAACGAATATCGCGGGCAATACCTAATACAATAGCCTGATTTAGCGCCTTAACGAATTCGTCGCGACAATCAGGGTAGCCGGAAAAATCAGTCTCACACACGCCAGTAATGACGGCTTCGGCACCAACCTGATAGGCGTAGATTGAGGCGAGCGTCAGGAAAAGAATGTTTCTTCCCGGAACGAAGGTGTTGGGGATGCCTTGCGCATTGGCATCGTAATCAGGAACCGGGATGCTGTCGCGCGTCAGGCTGCTGGTGGCGAGCTCATTCAGTAAGCCTACGTCCAGAACCTTATGCGCCGTTGCATCCAGTTTCAGGCTGAGTCCCCGGGCAATGTCAATTTCTGCACGGTGGCGTTGTCCATAATCGAAGGTGATACAATGGACGTCATCATAGTGTTGCAGAGCCTGAATCAGACAGGTTGTGGAATCTTGTCCACCGCTAAAAACGACAACAGCACGCTTCATTCTTCATTCACCTTAACGCGACGTTAACCGCACTGCGTCTGTAACGCATTGCGGTGTAAAATCGCTATTTTACCTGAAAAATAGCCTATATTCAGCGCTGCGGCTGCGTGCTGGATATACCAACCTTACGCCAGACTGGGTTCAGGTATGAGATGGGACATCTCTGGGATGTTTAGCGCATCAAGGTACGGGCTAATGTCGCCGATATTTTTTTCTACCCAACTACTGTTGTAGTAGGTATCCAGATAGCGTTCTCCGCTGTCACACAGCAGAGTTACAATCGCTCCTTTTTGACCGCGGCTCATCATTTCTTTGGCTAATTGCAGCATACCCCAAACATTCGTACCGGTAGAGGCACCTGCTTTGCGGCCTAATACACTTTCCAACCAGTACAGCGTTGCGATGCTGGCGGCGTCAGGTACTTTGATCATGCTATCAATGACGTCAGGAATAAAAGAAGGTTCTGCACGCGGACGACCAATACCTTCTATCCGGCTACCGCACGGACCTGTGATTGAGCGATCCCGCTGCTGGTAGCAGTCGTAGAAGACTGAATTTTCTGGATCGACGACGACCAGTTGTGTATCCAGTCCCTGATAGCGAATGTAGCGCCCGAGTGTTGCCGATGTACCGCCCGTTCCGGCGCTCATCACGATATAGTCCGGTACAGGATACGGTTCTCGTGCCATTTGGCGGTAAATGCTGTCGGCAATGTTATTGTTGCCGCGCCAGTCGGTGGCGCGTTCTGCGTAGGTGAACTGATCCATATAATGGCCGTTCATCTCTTGTGCGAGCTGTTCTGATGCCGCATAGATTTGCCCCGCCTGTTCGACAAAATGGCATCGCCCACCATAGAACGCGATTTGCTCAATTTTTCTTTTTGCAGTGCAGGAGGGCATGACGGCGATAAACGGCAGGCCAAGCAGGCGGGCAAAATAGGCTTCTGATACGGCTGTGCTGCCGGATGACGCTTCGATAATCGGCGTGCCTTCTTTAATCCAACCGTTGCACAGCCCATAGAGAAACAAAGAACGCGCCAGACGATGTTTCAGGCTGCCGCTGGGGTGTGTGCTTTCATCTTTGAGGTAAAAATAAATACCGGGATAATCTGGAAGGGTCAAACGGATAAGATGCGTATCAGCTGAACGCTGAAAATCGGCTTCGATAGCGCTGATGGCATTTTTAACCCAGGCATTGGTCATGATGAAAACTCGGTTAGACAGTGATGCGAATAGAGTAACGAGTTTTTAGGATAAAAAAATTACCTTTTTATCTCTTCATGTGGGATTTAAGGGAATAATTTGCTCCTTAATTAATTTTATGGGGATGGTTTTGCTAGTCAAGGTGTGCGGTGAGTTGCTACCTCAAACATCACGGTAATGGCTGGACTTGTGCAACGAAGTCCATTGGGTCCCTCTCATGCCGAGGGTGCCAATAATGCTATTGCCGCGGCTTGAAGTGGTAAGAAGATTGCTTTTCTCTCTTAATGTTAGAAAGTAGGTAAGTTTTCTATCGAGTGGCACTATAGTGAGTAAAACTATATTAGGTAAAAACTAATTAGGTAAAAACTATGTTGGATAAAATTGATCGCACCCTGTTGAATATGTTGCAACAGGATTGCACGCTTTCGCTACAGACACTGGCCGATGCGGTTAACTTGACCTCTACGCCGTGTTGGAAACGCCTGAAGCGTCTGGAAGAAGAAGGGATTATCCGGGCTCGGGTGGCGCTGCTGGATAATGAGCGTCTGGGATTAGGGCTGACGGCGTTTGTCTTATTGAAGACGCAGCAGCACAACCGCGACTGGTATCAGACCTTCACCCGCGTGGTGTCCGACATGCCGGAAGTGTTGGCTTTTTATCGTATGGCCGGTGAATACGATTACCTGATGCAGGTTCAGGTCGCTGATATGAAAAGCTATGATAATTTCTATAAACGGTTGGTGAATGGTATTCCCGGGCTGGTCGATGTAACATCTAGCTTTGCTATGGAACGAATCAAACATACCACGGCATTGCCCTTATCCCTGTGATCTATCGTTCATCCGTCTTTTGTATAATCACTTGTCTGAGTCTGTCATGACCCGTCTGGCTATTGGAATGAAAACCGCGTGAGACTGTTTGCTCAACTGAGTTGGTATTTTCGCCGTGAATGGCGGCGCTATCTGGGCGCCATTGCGCTATTGATTGTGATTGCCATTCTGCAATTGCTTCCTCCTAAACTGGTTGGCGTGATCGTCGATGGCGTGACGCAACACGGCATGTCGATGGCCGAAATGATGAAGTGGATTGGCGTGATGCTGCTGACTGCCGTCATGGTTTATCTGCTGCGTTACGTGTGGCGAGTGTTCCTGTTTGGTGCCTCATACCAGTTAGCGGTTGAGTTACGCGAGGATTTTTACCGTCAACTGAGCCGCCAGCATCCGGCGTTTTACCAACGCCACCGTACTGGCGATCTGATGGCGCGTGCTACTAACGATGTCGATCGCGTGGTCTTTGCCGCCGGGGAAGGGGTGTTGACGTTGGTCGACTCGATGGTGATGGGCTGTGCTG
The DNA here is from genome assembly GCF_041228105.1 of Pectobacterium aroidearum. NCBI lineage: Bacteria > Pseudomonadati > Pseudomonadota > Gammaproteobacteria > Enterobacterales > Pectobacteriaceae > Pectobacterium > Pectobacterium aroidearum. The sequence continues at coordinate 3,831,847 of NZ_CP166097.1, read as the reverse complement.
TGCTGGTTGTCATGTGTACTCAAATCAGCTGGGAACTCACCCTGCTGGCGCTGCTTCCGATGCCAGTTATGGCGATTTTCATCAAACGCTACGGCACCCAGTTGCATAACCGTTTCAAATCCGCACAGGCGGCGTTTTCTTCGCTTAACGATCAGGCGCAAGAAAGCTTGACCAGCATTCGCATGATTAAAGCCTTTGGACTGGAAAACTATCAATCTGCGCGTTTTGCGCAGGTTGCGGCGGATGCTGGGGCCAAAAACATGCACGTTGCCCGAGTTGATGCCCGCTTCGATCCCACTATTTATATTGCCGTCGGGCTGTCGAATTTGCTGGCGATTGGCGGTGGCAGTTGGATGGTGATTAACGGTTCGCTGACGTTAGGCTCGTTGACCAGTTTTGTCATGTATCTGGGATTGATGATATGGCCGATGCTGGCGCTGGCCTGGATGTTTAATATTGTTGAGCGTGGTAGCGCGGCATATAGCCGTATTCGTCAGCTACTTGCGGAAGATCTTGTGGTGAAAGACGGTGAGGAATCATTGCCTGCCGAACGGGGCGTGTTGGCGGTGAATATTTCCACGTTTCGCTATCCGGATAATGCCCGCGATGCCTTACAGCATATTCAGTTTACGCTGGCTCCAGGCAATATGTTGGGATTATGTGGACCGACGGGGTCGGGGAAAAGTACGCTGCTGGCGCTGATTTTGCGTCATTTCGATACCCCATCGGGAGAGATTCGTTATCACGACCGCCCGTTGAATGCTATTCGGCTGGATGAACTACGGAGTCGTTTTGCCGTTGTCGGGCAAATGCCCTTTTTGTTTTCGGACACGGTAGCGCAAAACATCGCACTGGGTCGACCTGATGCGACGCAGCAAGAGATTGAACAGGCGGCACGGCTTGCCAGCGTTCATGACGATATTCTGCGTTTGCCTCAGGGCTATCAGACTGAGGTGGGTGAGCGTGGCGTGATGCTATCTGGCGGTCAAAAACAGCGGATCGCGATTGCCCGGGCGTTACTGCTGGATGCTGAAATTCTGGTGTTGGATGATGCGTTGTCTGCGGTGGATGGGCGAACGGAGCACCAGATTTTGCAAAATCTTAAAACATGGGGCGAAAAACGGACGCTGATCATCAGCGCACATCGCCTGTCGGCCCTCACTGAAGCGAATGAAATCGTGGTGTTGCAGCAAGGACAAACGGTGCAGCGTGGCACACACCGGACGCTGGCGGCAGAACCCGGCTGGTATCGGGATATGTACCGCTATCAACAGTTGGAGGCGGCGCTGGATGATGTGCCGCAGGCGGAAGGAAAGAGAGGATGAAGAGTTCTCAACAGTTTTGGCCAACGTTGAAACGCCTGTTGGCCTATGGTTCACCCTGGCGGAAACCGCTGATGTTAGGTGTGCTGATGTTGTGGGTTGCTGCTGCCGCAGAAGTGTCTGGCCCTATATTGGTGAGTTATTTTATTGATGATCTGGTGGCCAAAGGTGAATTCCCGCTGGCGATTGCGGCAGGTCTGGCGATGGCCTACATCCTGCTGCAAGTTCTGGCGGCACTGCTGCACTATTTTCAAACACTGTTGTTTAACCGCGTAGCGGTCGGTGTCGTTCAGCAACTGCGCATTGATGTAATGGATGCGGCTTTGCGCCAGCCACTGAGTACATTCGATACGCAACCCGTTGGGCAACTGATTTCACGCGTCACTAATGACACCGAGGTCGTTAAAGATCTTTACGTCATGGTGGTGTCAACGGTATTACGCAGTGCGGCGCTGGTTGGTGCGATGCTGGTGGCGATGTTCAGTCTCAGCTGGCAGATGGCGCTGATTGCGCTGATGATTTTCCCTGCGGTCGCAGTAGTCATGGGGCTGTACCATCGTTTCAGTACGCCGATTGTGCGCAAGGTGCGAAGCTATCTGGCTGACATTAATGATGGTTTCAACGAAGTGATTAATGGCATGGGCGTCATTCAGCAGTTTCGCCAGCAGGCTCGCTTTGGCAAGAAACTGGGGGCTTCCAGCCACGCGCATTATGAGGCGCGAATGAAGGCGTTGCGTCTGGAAGGTTTCCTGTTGCGACCGCTGCTGAGCTTATTTGCCGCGATGGTGCTGTGTGGTTTGTTGATGCAATTTGGTTTCAGCTCGGTAGGGTCGGTTGGCGTCGGGGTACTGTATGCGTTTATCAACTATCTTGGCCGTCTGAATGAACCGCTGATTGAGCTGACAACCCAGCAGTCCATGTTACAGCAGGCTGTCGTTGCCGGTGAGCGCATCTTTGAACTGATGGATGGTGCAAAGCAGGGCTATGGCGATGATGAACGTCCGCTGGCTACCGGGCGCGTCGATATTGACGATGTCTCTTTCTCGTATGGCACGGAAAAGCGGGTACTACAGCATATTTCTCTGACGATACCAGAGCGTGGGTTTGTCGCGCTGGTCGGGCATACTGGCAGCGGAAAAAGCACCCTGGCCAGTTTATTGATGGGGTATTACACGCCGGATGAGGGAGAAATTCGGCTTGATGACCGGCCACTATGGACGCTTTCTCATGCGGTGTTGCGCCAAAATGTGGCAATGGTGCAGCAGGATCCCGTTGTGCTGGCGGAGTCCATGTTTGTGAATGTGACGCTGGGGCGTGATATCAGCGAAGAGGCGGTCTGGCGCGTGCTGGAAGTGGTACAACTTGCTGAGCTGGTTCGAGATTTTCCGGAAGGATTGCATACGCGTATTGGCGAGCAAGGGAACAACTTGTCTACCGGGCAAAAACAGCTGTTAGCGATTGCACGAGTGCTGGTGCAAACGCCTAAAATCCTGATTCTCGATGAAGCGACGGCGAATATTGACTCGGGTACGGAGCAAGCGGTGCAAAAGGCACTGCGCATCATCAGGAAGCAGACAACCTTGATTATCATCGCGCATCGGCTTTCCACCATCGTTGAGGCCGACACGATAATGGTGCTCCATCATGGGCAAACTGTTGAGCGGGGAACGCATGAGCAACTGCTGCAACAGCAGGGGCGCTATTATCAGATGTATCAACTGCAACTGGCCGGAGAGGATCTTGCGGCCGCCAGCACTGAGCCTTGCACGGCATAATTCTATTATTTGTCATTCGATGGTCTGCACCGCCTTGAGTGGTGCAGACTGACAGTCTTCTTATGTCTTCGCACCATCAGCAAGCATTATGATTCTGGTTTTTACCCGCGCTGCACTGAAAACACTCCTTGCGCACTAAAATAGTGCAATTCTTGCCCAAATCTTCTTGTCTTTCTTTCCTGCTGTGTTTGCTTTTTGTCCTTTCTCATCTTTAAACACGTTCTCTTTCCTGATTTATGCCAGATAAATCATTTATGGCACACCCTTTGCTTTAGTTATGGCGTAGACCTACTTCATAGAGCACATAATCGAACAAGTGACGGGCGAAAGCCTGAACGTAATGGCTAGGGGGAAGACAAATGAAACTGGTTACTGTGGTGATAAAACCATTCAAGCTGGAAGATGTACGTGAAGCGTTATCTTCTGTCGGCATCCAGGGGCTCACCGTCACTGAGGTGAAAGGATTTGGTCGTCAGAAAGGGCACGCGGAACTCTACCGCGGCGCAGAATACAGCGTTAACTTTTTACCCAAGGTAAAAATTGATATCGCGATTGCAGATGACCAACTGGACGAAGTGATCGATGTTATCAGTAAAGCCGCGTACACCGGAAAAATTGGTGACGGCAAAATTTTTGTCGCCGAGCTGCAAAGAGTTATCCGTATTCGTACGGGTGAAACTGACGAAGCTGCACTTTAACAACACCTAACGTAGATACGTAAATAGGGATGGAAAAATGAAAAAATTACTCTCTTCATTAGGTCTCGGTGTGGCGGCATTACTCCCGTCCTGGGCAATGGCTGCAACACCGACGATTGATAAAGCGGATAACGCTTTTATTATGATTTGTACCGCACTGGTACTCTTTATGACTATACCGGGCATTGCACTGTTTTATGGCGGTCTGATCCGTTCTAAGAACGTTCTGTCCATGATGACGCAGGTGAGCGTAACGTTCGCGATGGTCTGTATCCTGTGGGTGGTTTACGGGTATAGCCTGGCCTTCAGCGAAGGTAACGCCTTCTTCGGTGGTTTCAGCACGTTTATGCTGAAAGGCATCGGAATTGAATCCATTAGCGGAACCTTCTATCAGTTCGTGCACGTGGCGTATCAGGCTTCCTTTGCTTGTATCACCGTTGCGCTGATTGTTGGTGCGATTGCTGAGCGTATCCGCTTCTCTGCTGTGCTGATTTTCGTTGCGCTGTGGCTGACGTTCTCCTACCTGCCGATGACGCACATGGTGTGGGGCGGCGGTTATCTGGCTGCGGATGGCGCGCTGGACTTCGCTGGTGGTACGGTGGTTCACATCAACGCCGCAGTGGCTGGGTTGGTTGGTGCTTACCTGCTGGGCAAACGTGCTGGTTTTGGCAAAGAAGCCTTCAAACCGCATAACCTGCCAATGGTATTTATCGGTACGGCGATTCTGTATATCGGCTGGTTTGGCTTCAACGCTGGTTCCGCCGGTGCCGCGAACGGTATTGCTGCTCTGGCTTTCCTGAACACGGTTGTCGCGACAGCTGCTGCGATTCTGGCATGGGTTGGCGGTGAGTGGATGGTTCGCGGTAAACCTTCTCTGCTGGGCGCATGCTCAGGCTGTATCGCGGGTCTGGTAGCTATCACGCCAGCGGCAGGTACGGTGGGCGTGGGTGGTGCTCTGATCATCGGTCTGGCTGGTGGCGTTGCAGGTCTGTGGGGCGTAACGGTACTGAAAAGATGGCTGCGTGTGGATGACCCTTGTGATGTGTTCGGTGTTCACGGCGTGTGCGGTATCGTTGGTTGTATCCTGACAGGTGTATTCACATCGGCTTCTCTGGGCGGTACTGGCTATGCTGAAGGCGTGACGATGGCGCATCAGGTTTGGGTTCAACTGTTCAGCGTCATTGTTTGTCTGGTGTGGTCCGGCGTGGTGGCATTCGTTGCCTTCAAAGTAGCGGATATGATTGTCGGCCTGCGTGTACCTGAAGATCAAGAGCGCGAAGGTCTGGATGTCAACAGCCATGGCGAGAGTGCTTACAACCAATAAGAACGCCTACATCAATCAGTAAGAGTGCTCAAATACAGTAAGCAGGCGTGGGGGAAACTCCATGCCTGTTTTCTTATCAGTCTTAAACTCTTGTGATTCTTAAGCCACCTCCTCAGGAGGTGGTTTTTTACTTTATGGCGTTACCGCAATGTTTACTGCTGGCGGCGACGCATGACGCCTTCCTGCACGCTGGACGCAACCAACACACCTTCACGGGTGTAGAATTGCCCACGTACGAAACCACGAGCGCCGGATGCAGAGGTACTTTCCACGGTGTATAACAGCCAGTCGTCTAACCGGAAATCACGGTGGAACCACATCGAGTGATCAATCGTGGCGACCTGCATACCCGGTTCCAAAAAGCCAACGCCATGAGGCTGTAAGGCTGTGAGTAGGAAGTTGCAGTCAGACGTATAGCCAAGCAGGTATTGGTGAATACGCTTATCGTCCGGCAGAGGGCCGCAGGCCTTGCACCAGACGTGTCGCACCGGCTCGTCCACTTCGCCTTTTAAAGGGTTATGGAATTTAACCGGACGCATCTCAATCGGGCTGGCCTGAATAAATTTGTCGCGAAAGCGGGGCGGTAGAAGATGCTGCATATCTTGCGCGATTTCCTGCTCGGATTTTAGCGCTTCTGGCGGCGCAACCTCCGGCATTACATTCTGGTGTTCAAATCCTTCTTCATGGCTTTGAAAAGAGGCCGTCATATAAAAAATAGGGCGGCCATTCTGGATGGCGCTGACGCGTCTGGCGCTGAAACTGTTGCCATCGCGCAGGTTTTCAACGTCATAAATAATCGGTTTCTGGCTGTCGCCGGGCAGCAAAAAGTAGCTGTGAAAAGAGTGAATGTTGCGCTCGACGGGAACGGTCTGTTTGGCGGCTGACATGGCCTGACCTACGACTTGCCCGCCAAAGACCTGGCGCAGCCCCAAATCATCGCTTTGTCCGCGAAATAGCCCTTCTTCGAGCTTCTCCAAATGCAGGAGGTCGAGAAGGTGTTGTAGTGGTTGACTCATGGTATCGGCCCCAATGGATGAGAATGGCTAGTTATCTGTTTGTTTTGTAAGGTGTAAAATATCTTCTTATTACTTCTTACTGCAATAAATATGCGGATTTCAGGAAAATATCAGAATTTTGCACCATCATTATTGTGTTGGGTGAATCATACTATTTATGAGTGCCGGTTTTCGATACCGGTAGTCTGACAATAATAAAGGAGACTGACCGAATGAAATTATGGCATATCTTAGGCGGTATCACGTTATCGATGACTCTGGCTGCATGTGCACAGAGGAGTGATTATGGCGTTTCTCCTCAAACTGGTGCACCTGTCACCAGTGCTTCTTCACAGCGCCCGGCTGTTGCGATGCCAGCGGTAACCGGTACGGTGAATATTCGTCAGCGTATTGCACTCCCTCACAACGCAATCTTAACCGTTACGGTGTCTGATGCATCGCTGGCAGATGCGCCTTCAAAAGTCATTACTCAGCGCGTGACGCGAACAGAAGGAAAGCAGGCACCTTTCCAATTTGAGTTACCGTATAATCCGGCTGATATTCAGCCCAACGCGCGTATCTTACTTAGTGCAGCCGTTGCAATTGATAATCGCGTCGTGATGGTGACGGAGAACGTCTTGCCGGTCATTAGCAACGGGGTCAATAATGCCGATTTGGTGCTGGTTCCTGTCGCCTCTGTTCCTCTACCGGCTAAAAATCAGGGATCGATGATATCCAACCCGGCGAATGAGACGCCTCATATGCTTCAGGGGCAACCTGCATCGTCATCAATGTCATCACAGACAACTTGGTAATTCATCTGGATACGCGCCACTATGGCGCGTATTGCCAGCGATATTTCGCAAGATCAATCTTTCCCTGACGATTAAAAATAATCCCTTCCGCTTGCAGCGCTGACTTTTGGCGCACATAGTCTCCACCTACCAGCGATATTTCACCTTTACGATTGATTACTCGATGCCAGGGGAGTTTGCTGTCTTTCGGCAGGCGCTTTAATACCCCTCCTACTTGTCTTGATGCTCTGGGGGAGTCGGCAAGCTGAGCGATGTCACCGTAAGTCGCTATTTTTCCGTAAGGAATCGCCGCGACGATTTGAAAAACACGCTGGCGGAAATTATCGTTTTCTTCTGACATCAGCGGATGTTCCTGCTGTTCCTAAATCGATTTACTATCATAGTGGCACAGTGGAGTGGGTAAGAAAACAACGGTTAGTCTGTGTTAGCTTGCAATTGCCTATCCCATCGCCGATAATGCCCACCGCTTTGTGACACGCTGCGGTTATCATGTGCAAACTGTTATTAAAGTCGTCAATGGAGGCCCTGTCGGTTCTCCCGCAACACTAACCTGTGGATTCGGTCAGGTCCGGAAGGAAGCAGCCGCAGCAGGAGACGTGTGTGCCGGGATGTAGCTGGCAGGGCCTCCACCATTTCTGCTCTTCTATCGCCGCTTCGTCGTCAGATCGATCTTCATCCACTGCTCGTAAACGCTGCTTTCTGCCACATACCCATTTTTGACCATGAACCCGCTCTCTGGAACACATAAGCTCCGAACCATCATTTCAGTTTTATTGTTCTTTGCTTCTCCGGAAGGATACTGAGCTTCTTTGCTCGGTGAGTAATAATTGTGCCAATTATTGCATCGTCTGTTTTTATCACTGGATATACTATTCGTAATGTTATAGATGCGGCTGTTATAAATGATAAACGGTGAGTAAATAAACGTGGAGGTCTGAAGGGCAATTCATTTTTGCTTAATATTCTAAATACAATTTGTTACAAGTCTTACCCAATTAATACGTTAAAAAGATAATAAAAACAAAGGCCGATAATATTATCGGCGCAGTGTATTAATGTCAGTTTTTGTATACGTTTCGTTTGGAATTAACGGACGTATCGCCATACTGCGGTAGGAACTTTGTCGTAAAGTTTGTTCATCGTCAGTTCTGCCAGACGATGATCGGCTGCGGAAAAGAACATCTCCAGTTCATCATTAGAGAGTTCATACTTGTTTTTTTCAATAACGCGTTCGAGAGTGTCAATGGTTGTGCATTTACGCAAACGCATCAAATAGTCGATTTTTTTCATAATGGCCTATGCAAACAGTACCTGGTGGTTAAAAAATATAAATAAATTATTGCTTAAGTTTTAGCAGGCGTACAGACGTTCTCCCCTGAGAACATTCCGAATAATTTTGCTTTGGACTTCTGCCAGCGCCGCAGTTCAGCATCATTAATCCCATAGTTGCTAAACAAGACGTAAGTATCATCCAAATACTTTTCAACCTGCTCTGAAAGCTCACTTTCGTTAGGGTATTTTATTTTAAATGTGAGAATAAACGTAGCGATATGCTCAATAAGTTCATTTAATTGGAGATTGATCGCAGATGTTGGATCATTGACCCAGCCGTGGCTGCTATCGCCTAACGTTGCTATGCTTTCGTCACACAGATTCTCACATAAGAATCTGAGTTGGGCAATATCATAATGTTTTGGTGTGTACTCATCCATATCAATCCCTCCGTTAAGCCGTTATTCAGTGTTACTTCGGTTAACACCTGGTAAACAGGTAGACTGATGAAACTTGCAAGATAAAACGTTAACGCTGTTTCGTATTCATGTTGTAACAGACAGAGCGTTGAGCGATTGTGATTTGTTCCGCAATGAATGAGACAACAGAGATGTTTATACCTCCTACTATCTACTATGTCGCGAAATAGGGTTGGCGTAAATACCAATCTATCATGACTTAACCTTAAGTATAGCTGTACCATCTTGGTTATGGTTACGTCATTCTATATATGACTATAGCAAAAGCGTTCGTAAAGTTCGCTGATAATAGGTAAGGTTTTTACCGCTATTTATTTTGATTAATCCTCATATTTTTTGTTGTAACAATGAGCATAGAATAAACTCGGCTGCTGATTATTTAATTATTTCTATCTGAAAATATGAGAAATGGCAGAAGGAATGCGAAGGAATTGTGCAGTGGATAAGCGAGATTGATGCGGGTTATCTTATTGTTTCAGAAGTTTTTTCATGCGCGCATCCCGTACAGTCTTGTTAACGCCATAACGCAGACTGTATCGGGATGGGGTCGAGAAAGATTAACCTTTTTTCTTTTTTCCGCCTTGCACGGCCTTAAAGCGCGGATTGGATTTGCATATAACGTAAACTCGCCCGCGACGGCGAACCACAATACAATCTTTGTGACGATTTTTTGCTGAACGCAGCGAACTAAGCACCTGCATTTAATAACCCTCTCTGATTACTTGAAGAAGTTCCCAAAGCGCTGCTGGAAGCGCGCTGTGCTGCCTTCTTTGGAATATTCTTTTTGCTTCCCGGTGTAATAGGGATGCGATGCCGAAGAAACGTCAATGGTGACGTAAGGGTAGCTGGTACCCTCCAGTTCAATGGTTCGATCGGTTTTAATTGTTGAGCCCGTCCTGTAATAGACATCTGCGCTGGTATCGTGAAATACCACCGTGCGGTAGTCAGGATGAATACCTGCTTTCATACTTGCCTCTTTTGTTATGTTATAACATATGCATTATGTTGCGCTTTTTTGGCATCGGGATCAACCATTATGTTGTTTTGAGAGCGCGGCATCCCCTAAGTCACTATAGATACGGATAAAGCTGTAAACAGCGCTGTCTGAGGTGGGTTAATCAATTTGAAAGGGGAGAAGGGATGGGAAATAAAAAAGGCCGCTAGGCGGCCTTTTAGAGTTGATATCAGTGTTTGTTCAGTCTTAGTGCGCTGTTGTGTCGTCTACTTTTTTGCCGAAGCGACGGCGGACAACCACAAAGAACACGGGAACGAAGAAGATAGCCAGCACGGTTGCGGTAATCATCCCGCCCATTACGCCAGTACCAACGGCGTTCTGTGCACCGGAACCTGCTCCACTACTGATTACCAGCGGCATTACGCCGAGGATAAAGGCCAGTGATGTCATCAGGATTGGGCGCAAACGCATACGAACGGCATCCAGCGTTGCTTCTATCAGTCCTTTCCCTTCTTTTTCCATCAGATCTTTAGCAAATTCGACGATCAATATGGCGTTCTTCGCGGATAGCCCTATGGTTGTCAGCAGGCCCACCTTAAAGTAAACGTCGTTTTCAAGACCTGTCATATTTGCCGCAATCAATGCGCCGATGATCCCCAGTGGAACAACCAGCATGACGGAGAACGGTATTGACCAGCTTTCATAAAGTGCTGCCAGACACAGGAACACAACAATCAGTGAAATCGCATAGATTGCCGGTGCCTGGTTGCCTGATAACCGCTCCTGATAGGACATACCCGTCCATTCGTAGCCGATACCTTGCGGTAACTGGGCCACGAAACTTTCCATCAATGCCATAGCCTCACCGGTACTCTTACCTGGCGCGGCTTGACCTTGGATCTGCATGGATGGTTGGCCGTTATAACGTTCCAGACGCGGTGAACCGTATTCCCAGTGGCTCTGCGTAAAGGCAGAGAATGGCACCATTTGTCCGTTGCTACCGCGGATGTACCAGTTTTTGATGTCATCCGGCAGCATACGGAAAGGCGCATCGGCCTGAACGTACACTTTCTTCACGCGACCGCGATCGATAAAGTCATTTACATAAGAACCACCCAGTGTGGTTGCCAATGTTGAACTGATATCCGACAGCGACACGCCAAGCGCCTGTGCTTTTTCCTGATCGATATCGAGACGGAACTGCGGTGTATCTTCCATCCCGTTAGGACGAACTTGTTCCAGGGTATCAGGGCGTTGTGCCGCCATGCCTAGTAGTTGGTTACGTGCTTCCGTCAGTTTTGCGTGCCCAAGGTTAGCCTGGTCAATCAGCTGGAAGTCGAAACCTGTTGCGGTACCCAGTTCGATAATCGCAGGAAGGTTGACTGCGAAAACCATAGCTTCTTTATACTGGCTAAAGGCTGCGTTTGCTCGTCCTGCAATCGCCATAACTTTATTTTCGGCGCCGCTTCGTTCACTCCAGTCATTCAGGCTGGCGAAAGCCAGACCGGCGTTTTGCCCACGACCAGAGAACCCAAAGCCCGTTACGGTAAACACAGACTTGACGTTGCCTTTCTCATTTTCGAGATAGTATTGCGTCATTCTGTCCATGATTTTCTGGGTATTTTCCTGCGTTGCCCCTGAAGGCAACTGAACGATGTTCAGGAGAACCCCCTGATCTTCATCTGGCAGGAAGGATGTCGGTAGACGTAAGAACAACAGCGCCAGACCCACAACAATCAGCAGATAGATGACCAGATAACGGCCTGTGCTACGCAGGATATTTGCCACGCTATCGGTGTAATGGTGCGTGCTTTTCTCAAACAGCCTGTTGAACCAGCCGAAGAAGCCTGTTTTCTCACTGTGGTCGCCTTTGGCAATCGGTTTTAGCAGCGTTGCACAAAGAGCAGGAGTCAGAATCAACGCGACCATCACCGACAGCACCATCGCAGAAACGATAGTGATGGAGAACTGGCGGTAGATTGCCCCTGTGGAACCACCGGTAAACGCCATTGGGACGAATACCGCGGACAGTACCAACGCAATACCAACCAACGCGCCCTGGATCTGCTCCATGGAACGTTTTGTCGCTTCTTTAGGCGGCAGGCCTTCTTCCGCCATGACACGTTCCACGTTTTCCACGACGACGATGGCATCATCCACCAGAAGCCCGATGGCGAGAACCATTGCGAACATCGTCAAGGTGTTAATGGAATAGCCAAACGCGGAGAGGATAGCAAACGTCCCCAGCAAGACGACAGGTACCGCGATGGTTGGGATCAGCGTGGCACGGAAGTTCTGCAGGAACAGATACATCACAAGGAATACCAGTACGATGGCTTCCACCAGCGTTTTCACTACTTCGTTGATCGAGATCTTAACGAAAGGTGTTGTATCGTACGGATAAACGACTTTCAGGCCAGCAGGGAAGAACTCTTCCGCTTTCGTCAGTGCCTCTTTTACCGCAGTTGCCGTATCCAGCGCGTTCGCGCCTGTTGCCAATTTGATACCGATACCGGCAGCAGGTTTACCATTGAAACGCGCTATAACGTCGTAGCCTTCTGCGCCCAACTCAACGCGTGCGACATCTTTAAGGCGAACCTGAGACCCATCAGCGTTGACTTTCAGCAGTATTTTAGAAAATTCCTCTGCTGAATTCAGACGGGTCTGCGCAATGATCGAGGCATTTAATTGCTGGCCGGGAACCGGTGGTGCGCCCCCTAACTGTCCTGCGGCGATCTGGTTGTTTTGAACACGAATTGCCGCAGTGACGTCACCTGCGGTTAACTGATAGTTGTTCAGTTTGTTCGGATCCAGCCAGATACGCATCGCGTACTGGGAGCCAAACAGCTGAGCGTCACCCACGCCGGATGTACGGCTGATAGGGTCTTTAACGTTAGCGGCCACATAGTCAGCGATATCTTCCTGTGACATTTTACCGTCTTCACTGATGAAGGCGGCAACCATGAGGAAGCTGCTACTGGATTTCTGGACGTTAACCCCTTGCTGCTGTACTTCCTGCGGCAGCAGCGGCATGGCAAGTTGCAGTTTGTTCTGCACCTGAACCTGCGCGATGTCCGGATCCGTACCTGCCTCAAACGTCAGCGTAATCTGAACTGTACCGGAAGAGTCACTGCTTGATGACATATACATCAGGTTATCGATACCGTTCATATTCTGTTCGATAACCTGCGTAACGGAATCTTGCAGCGTTGATGCATCGGCCCCTGGATAAGTTGCTGTTACGTCAATCGCGGGTGGTGCGATCGTCGGATACTGGGCAATCGGTAATTTAACAATTGCCAGCAACCCCGTCAGCATCACCATGATGGCGAGTACCCATGCAAAAATGGGTCGATCTATAAAAAACTTAGCCATGAATTGTACCGGCTCCTGTTAGAACGTCTTAAGACTTCGCGGGTTCTGCTGGCGCTTGCTGTGCCTGCTGATTTTCTTGAGCGACTTCTTGAGTTTTCACCTGCGCACCGGGTCTGATTTTTTGCAGACCCGTAACAATAACGCGATCGCCCGCTTTCAAGCCTTCGGTAACCAACCATTTGTCACCAACTGCTTTACTGGTTGTAAGCGTACGGGGTTCCACTTTATCGCCTTCCCCAACCACCATAGCGGTAGCCTGGCCACGCGGGTCGCGAGTAACACCCTGCTGCGGCACTAATAATGCTGTCGGGTTAACGCCGGAATCGAGACGTGCGCGTACAAACATACCGGGAAGAAGGTTGTGCTGCGGGTTAGGGAAGATGGCACGCAGTGTGATGGAGCCGGTGGTTTCATCTACCGTGACATCAGAGAATTCCAATGTACCTGCCTCGGTATATTCAGTACCGTTTTCCAGTAGCAGGCGGACATTAGCTTTGCCTGCGCTTTGTTTCAGCGTACCGTTTTCCAGCTCTCTTTTCAGTTGCAGGAAATCGTTGCTGGACTGTGTGACGTCAACATAAATCGGATCAAGCTGTTGCACGGTCGTTAATGCAGTCGCTTGCCCGGTTGCCACCAAGGCGCCTTCCGTTACCGTGGATTTACCCACGCGGCCTTCGATAGGTGAACTGACTTTGGTGTAAGCCAGATTGATTTGTGCGGTGTCCACTGCCGCTTTGGCAGCCTGAACGGCAGCATCTGCTTGACGTGACGTGGCGACAGCCTGGTCATAATCCTGCTTGCTGACGTAGTTGGTGCCCAGCAGTGGCTTATAACGGTTAACGGTCAGACGGGCAATTTCTGCCTGAGCCTGAGCCTGAGCGAGTGAACCTTTGGCGCTGTTGTAGCTTGCCTGATAGGTCGCAGGATCGATTTGATACAGCGATGCGCCCGCTTTAACGTCCGACCCTTCAACGAAGTTGCGTTTGAGGATAATCCCACCAACCTGTGGGCGAACCTCAGCAATGCGGTAAGCACTTGTACGGCCCGGCAGCTCGGTCATGACATTCAGTGCTTCCGTTTTTAACGTGACAATACCCACTTCAGGCATCTGCTGCTGTGCGCCGCCTTGCTGATTATTGCCGCCATCACATCCTGCGAGCATTAAGCCGCCAGAAAGCATCAGAACTGCCGCCAGAGGCGTTAGCCTTCTGTTTTTGTTCATAGATAAACCTCAAGTGTCCGATTTGAAATTGACCAATGGATCACAAGCCCAAAAACCCATTGCTGCTATAGTCTTATGTTCGTGCTATGTTACATACATACTTGAATGTATGTAAATCTCACTTTCCTTCAAATACAGCGTTATGGCACGAAAAACCAAATTATCATGGCACGAAAAACCAAAAAACAGGCTCAGGAAACCCGACAACAGATACTGGATACCGCGTTAAGAGTGTTCTCTGAGCATGGTGTGTCTGCGACTTCATTGTCCGACATTGCGACTGCTGCTGGTGTGACCCGCGGTGCTATTTATTGGCACTTTAAGAACAAGGCCGAAATTTTCGATGAGATCTGGGCGCTGGCAGAGTCGAAAATCAGTGAGTTTGAAATAGAGTATCAGACAAAATTCCCTGATAATCCACTCCGCGTGATGCGTGAATTATTGATTTATATGCTGCGTTTAACAGTTAGTGATACTCACTGGCGATCCATTATGGAGATCGCTTTTCACAAATGTGAGTTTGTCGGTGAAATGTTGCAATCGTATAATGCGCGCAAAGAGCTTTATCTTTCCTGCTATGTCGATATTGAAGAAAACCTGATTGAGTGCATTCGTCTGGGCATGTTGCCGACGGACATTCATTCCCGCCGTGCTGCGATTGCACTGCGTGCCTATTTTTCCGGCGTGATGGAAAACTGGCTATTTATGCCGGAAAGTTTCGATCTCGATCAGGAAGCCCCGGCGCTGGTGGATGCCTTTATCGATATGCTGCATTTTAGCCCGGCGCTACGTAAACCCGCTGAGTAAGCCGTCGCTTGACGGCGCTAACGTCTCTCACCTCTAATTACCTGGGAGATTTCCCTTTGATGATGAGGTCTGCGTCGCTTTCTTCTGGCGAGAGCTTTTTCTCAAAATCGGTACGTACAATCTCCAGAGCAGCCAGTGCGATATGTGGCTCGATCTGGTTTTCTTCCAGCAACATAATCAAATCGACCGCTAGCTTGATTTCGGGTGGAGCATTTTCAAGTGACATAACGTCATTCCTCTTTTTCCTCGGCGAGCCGCTGCGCTATAGCCCTTGCTCCCGGCGTTCGATTTGACGCTCCAGTCGCGATAGCGCCTGACGGCAGCGTGATAGTCGTCCTTCCAGCGCCGCCAGCTCTTTTTGTAACCGCTGTTGCTCGCTGAAAAGCGTCTGTGTGATGAGCAGGCTTTCTCTATCTTGAATCATGGAGAGCAAACGGCGTTCATAATCCTGATGTTCTGCCAGTTTGTGGTACACATCTTCCGGCTGCGGGGCGGCATGTTGCTCTTGCCTGCGTAATGATTGCGTCGCCAGTTCGCGCTGCAGTGCGGCTATTTGACTGACCAGCTTTTCTGCCAGAAATGCTACGCGTTCGGTGCGTTGCTCGGCAACCAGCTGTTTTATTGCATGCAGATTTTGCTCAACTTCAGCGCGATAATCCCGCAGTCGGGTGCCGTAACTGCTAAAGAGCTGGCGGTCAAAGCGCGATTGCGGCACGGCTTTATCCGCCAGCGGTTCAAGCTCTTTTGCCAGCGTGGTAATTTGTTGTTCAAGCGCTTGCAGCAATCGATGCGTGTTCACTTTTTTCCTTACCGTAAAGTTGATGATTCAGAGCGTCTGCGCGTGGTATACCAGCATGGTGAGTTTGAGCTGCCTTGCATGAGGATATCTTAACTAATCCATCGAGCAAGGTGGTGATAAAGTGTGATGGATATTGTCGTAGGCAAGAAATATTGAGTAGACAAAGCATATTGGTAGTGAACAAAGCGTAAAGGTGAATATGTATCGCGTGTTGTTGATTATATTGGGGTGGGTTTCCGTTGTGCTGGCAACGTTGGGCGTCGTGTTACCTTTATTGCCAACCACGCCTTTCTTGTTACTGGCCGCCTGGTGTTTTGCCCGCTCATCCCCGCGTTTCCATGACTGGCTACTGTACCGTTCGTGGTTTGGCAGCTACCTGCGCCATTGGCAGCAACATCGGGCACTGCCGCCGGGGGCAAAATGGAAGGCAGTCACCATGATTCTGTTAACGTTTGCGCTTTCGCTCTGGCTGGTTAAGCTGGTTTGGGTCAGGATCTTGCTATTGGTTATTTTGGCTATTTTGTTGACCTTTATGCTTCGTTTACCCGTGCTTGATCCAGAACAACAAACGCAGGGCGCGAATCCGAAAAGATAGCGTAAGCGGCGGTCCTGTGACGGAAATACAAAAAATACGCACCCAGAGTGCGGATAGTTGCATTTGTCCGTCACTTTGACTAGATTTGACCGTTTTCGTGCGCGGGTCGCCATTTTCCTCTTTGTCATAATGCCTCTTCATCACGCTATGAGATGATGAAAGCCTTGTGGTGACCGGCATTTGTATGTTCAGAACGTTTTATCAGGCACAACTATGATGACCGTAACAGCGCAGCAGCAGGCAGAATTAATTAAAAACAGTATCAAAAGCATCCCCGATTATCCGAAGCCGGGCATACTGTTCCGTGATGTCACCAGCCTGCTGGAAGATCCTGTGGCCTATGCGGCCAGTATTGAGATGCTGGCGAACCGTTACCGCAACAGCGGCGTGACGAAGGTTGTCGGTACGGAAGCGCGTGGTTTTCTGTTTGGCGCACCAGTTGCTTTAGCGCTGGGCGTGGGTTTTGTTCCCGTGCGTAAACCGGGCAAGCTGCCACGTCCGACGATCAGCGAAAGCTATGAACTCGAGTATGGTTCAGATACGCTGGAAATCCATTCAGATGCGATCTCTGCTGGCGATAATGTGCTGGTGATCGACGATCTGCTGGCAACGGGCGGCACGCTCGAAGCGACGGTGAAATTGATTCGTCGTCTGGGCGGTACGGTCAACGATGCCGCTTTTATCATTAACTTGTTCGATCTGGGCGGCGAGCAACGCCTGACCGGGATGGGCGTCACCTGCTATAGTCTGGTTGACTTCCCCGGACATTAATCATAACAGTCTCGCCGATAGCGGCGTGGCTGTGTTAGCATGATCGCCTCAATAACTCGACTGTTGCGGTATTGATGAGCTATCAGGTTCTTGCCCGTAAGTGGCGTCCCCAAACCTTTACCCAAGTTGTCGGTCAGGAACATGTCCTGACCGCGTTGGCTAACGGCCTTTCCTTAGGCAGAATCCATCACGCTTATTTGTTTTCTGGCACCCGTGGCGTCGGGAAGACGTCGATTGCCCGTTTGCTGGCAAAAGGGCTGAATTGCGAACAGGGCGTGACGGCGACGCCGTGTGGCCAGTGTGACAACTGCCGCGAAATCGAACAGGGCCGTTTTGTTGATTTGATCGAAATCGATGCTGCGTCTCGTACTAAAGTAGAAGATACACGCGATCTGCTGGATAACGTGCAGTACGCCCCCGCGCGCGGACGATTTAAGGTGTACCTGATTGACGAAGTACACATGCTATCGCGCCACAGCTTTAATGCGCTGCTGAAAACGCTGGAAGAACCGCCTCCGCACGTTAAATTCCTGCTGGCGACCACCGATCCGCAGAAACTGCCAGTGACCATTCTGTCACGCTGCCTGCAATTTCACCTCAAAGCGCTGGATGCTGAACAGATTCGCGCGCATCTGGAACAGGTATTACAGGCCGAAAACCTCGTCAGTGAACCCCGTGCGCTGCAACTCCTGGCACGCGCTGCCGATGGGAGCTTGCGTGATGCGTTGAGCCTGACCGATCAGGCCATTGCCATGGGGCAGGGGCAGGTCACGACGGCGTCAGTCAGCCAAATGCTGGGTACATTGGACGATGAGCAACCGCTGGCACTCATTGAGGCATTGGCAAAAGGCGATGGCGCGCAGGTCATGTCGCTGTTAGATCAGGTCGCGGCACGGGGTGTGGACTGGGAATCGCTGCTGGTAGAAACCCAGACGCTGTTACACCGTATTGCCATGGTTCAACTGCTGCCTGCGGCGTTGGGTGAGGATTACGCGGCCGTTGAAGCCCGTATGCGGGATTTGGCGCGTGCGCTGCCGCCAACGGACGTGCAGCTTTATTACCAGACGATGTTAATTGGTCGCAAAGAGCTGCCTTTCGCGCCAGATCGGCGGATGGGCGTTGAAATGACGCTACTGAGAGCGCTGGCGTTTCATCCCAGTCAGATTATCGATGAACCAGTAGCGCCCGTTCAGGTTGCACAAGCGCCAGCTATTCAACCCGCTGTGCCGCAGTCCGTTGCCATGGCATCGGCGAAGATTCGTACGCCAGCGCCGCAGCACAGTGAGCCTCAGGCTGACGTGCTGACGCCATCTTATTCTCCCGAACCACCGCTGGATGCATCCGCGTATGCACCGCCGTTAGGAGAACCGCCTGCTTCAGTCGGTTCTGCTGAGCAGCATGGTGAGAGTGAACTGCCTGATGCGACGTCCCAGCTGTTACAGGCGCGCAGTCAGCTACTGCGAAAACAGGGGAGTACGCCACCAAAAAAGGCTGAACCGGCAGCGTCTGACAACACGCGGCCGGCAACCTCAGCGCTGGAGCGGTTAGCTTCTGTGACTGAGCGCAGCATTCAACGGCAAAACGCGAAAACGTCCCCCTCCGAGCCTAAAAAGCCGGAAGCCTATCGTTGGCGGGCGCAAAACAAAGTCGATGAAGAGAAGGTCGATGTGGCGACACCAAAAGCGCTGCGTTCGGCATTAGAGCATGAAAAGACGCCTGAACTGGCGGCACGGCTGGCGGAAGAGTCACTGGAACGAGATGCCTGGGCGGCGGAAATCCATCGCCTGACGCTGCCAAAGCTGGTACAACAGCTGGCACTCAATGCATTTAAGGAGAGCGAGGAGGCAGGCAAGGTCCATCTGCATCTGCGTTCATCGCAACGGCATTTGAATTCGCCGGCGGCACAAAAGACGCTGGCGGATGCATTGACGGCTCACTACGGGCATCCTGTAGAATTACGGATTACGGAAGACGACAACCCAGCGGTGCGGACGCCGTTGGAGTGGCGTCAGGCTATCTATGAAGAGAAACTGGCGCAGGCGCGTCAGTCGATTCTGGCCGACACAACGATTCAAACGCTGCGGCGTTTCTTTGATGCGGAACTGGACGAAGAAAGTATCCGCCCTGTTTAACCGCTGCGAGTGCGCAGCCCGACGTGATAGAGAGAAAACTATGTTTGGTAAAGGTGGAATTGGCAACCTGATGAAGCAAGCCCAGCAGATGCAGGAAAAAATGCAGCAGATGCAGGAAGAAGTGGCAAATCTGGAAGTCACGGGCGAATCGGGCGCGGGTCTGGTGAAAATCACGATCAACGGTGCGCATAACTGCCGTCGTGTTGAGATCGATCCAAGCCTGATGGAAGACGATAAAGAGATGCTGGAAGATCTGATCGCTGCGGCGTTCAACGATGCTGCTCGCCGTATCGCGGAAACGCAGAAAGAGAAAATGGCAGCGGTTTCCAGCGGCATGCAATTGCCGCCAGGCTTCAAGATGCCGTTCTGATGCAGACCAGTCCGCTTCTTGAATCATTGATGGAAGCGCTGCGCTGCCTGCCGGGCGTTGGGCCCAAATCGGCACAGCGCATGGCGTTTCAACTGCTGCAACGTAACCGCAGTGGCGGTATGCGTTTGGCACAGGCGTTGACGCGGGCGATGTCCGAAATCGGCCACTGTAGCGATTGCCGGACATTCACTGAACAGGACGTTTGTGCGATTTGTTCGAATCCGCGCCGCCAGCAAAATGGGCAGATTTGCGTGGTGGAAAGCCCGGCTGATATTCATGCTATTGAACAGACGGGGCAGTTTGCCGGTCGTTACTTTGTGTTGATGGGGCATTTGTCGCCGCTGGATGGCATTGGCCCGGATGATATCGGTTTGGGGCGCCTGGAAGAGCGCCTGCAAGTGGAATCGATAAGCGAAGTGATTCTGGCAACTAACCCGACGGTAGAAGGCGATGCCACAGCGAACTATATTGCTGAGCTGTGCGCGCAACACGGCGTGATGGCCAGCCGCATTGCCCACGGTGTTCCCGTTGGCGGTGAGCTGGAAATGGTCGATGGCACCACGCTGTCCCATTCACTCGCAGGACGCCAGCCTTTCCGGTTTTAACCTGTCGGCGGCCAGCGCCATTCTCTGGCTGCCGCAGTCTGCTTTCCGTGCCCATCTCATCGTTTTCTTTTTTCACTAAAATTTACCCCTTGAAACCACCGCGGTTTATCCCCATCTGCTACTTATCGTCAGTTTAATCAGCCTGAATAATATTAGGATTGAGGTAAGCAACAATGAGTATGAAAGGCCAAGAAACTCGCGGGTTCCAGTCCGAAGTTAAGCAACTCCTGCATTTGATGATCCATTCGCTCTATTCCAATAAAGAAATTTTTCTGCGTGAATTGATCTCCAACGCCTCTGATGCGGCAGACAAGCTACGTTTCCGTGCGCTGTCCACGCCAGAATTGTATGCGGGCGATGGCGACCTGCGTGTACGCGTGTCCACGGATAAAGAAAAACGTACGCTGACGATTTCTGACAACGGCATCGGCATGAGCCGTGACGAAGTGATTGATAATCTGGGTACGATTGCGAAATCCGGCACCAAGGCGTTTCTGGAATCTATGGGTTCCGATCAGGTTAAAGATAGCCAACTGATTGGCCAGTTCGGTGTGGGTTTCTATTCCGCTTTCATCGTCGCGGATAAAGTGACTGTGCGTACCCGCGCAGCGGGTGCAAATGCCGATCAAGGCGTGTATTGGGAATCCGCCGGGGAAGGGGATTACACCATTGCCGACATCACCAAAGACGATCGTGGAACGGAAATCACTCTGCATCTGCGTGAAGGTGAAGACGAGTTTCTCGATGATTGGCGTGTGCGTTCCGTCATCAGCAAATACTCCGACCATATTGCGCTGCCGGTAGAAATCGAATCTCAGACAGAAAGTGAAGAAGAAGGCGGCGAGTCCACGGTTAGCTGGGAGAAGATTAACAAGGCTCAAGCCCTGTGGACACGCAGTAAATCTGAAGTCAGCGATGATGAGTACAACGAATTCTATAAGCACATCTCCCATGACTTTACCGATCCGCTGAGCTGGAGCCACAACCGTGTGGAAGGCAAGCAGGAATACACCAGCCTGCTTTATATCCCTGCTCGTGCACCGTGGGATATGTGGAACCGCGATCATAAACACGGCCTGAAATTGTACGTTCAGCGCGTCTTCATTATGGATGACGCCGAACAGTTCATGCCTAACTACCTGCGCTTTGTTCGTGGCCTGATTGATTCCAACGATCTGCCGCTGAACGTTTCCCGTGAGATTCTGCAGGACAGCCGTGTGACGCAAAATCTGCGTAATGCGCTGACTAAGCGTGTGCTGCAAATGCTGGATAAGCTGGCGAAAGACGACGCGGAAAAATACCAGACGTTCTGGCAACAATTTGGTCTGGTGCTGAAAGAAGGCCCGGCGGAAGATGGCAGCAACCGTGAAGCGATTGCGAAACTGCTGCGTTTTGCTACCACGCAATCTGACAGTTCCGCGCAGACGGTGTCACTGGAAGATTACGTTAGCCGGATGGTAGAAGGTCAGGACAAGATCTACTACATCACCGCAGATAGCTATGCGGCGGCGAAGAGCAGCCCACACCTGGAGCTGTTCCGTAAGAAAGGTATCGAGGTATTGCTGCTGTCCGAGCGCATTGACGAGTGGATGATGAGCTACCTGACCGAGTTCGACGGTAAATCCTTCCAGTCTGTCAGCAAAGCAGACGAGGCGCTGGATAAACTGGCCGACGAAGAAAACGAGGAACAGAAAGAAGCACAGAAAGCGCTGGAGCCGTTTGTTGACCGTGTGAAAACGTTGCTGGGTGAGCGTGTCAAAGACGTGCGCTTCACGTACCGTTTGACCGATACGCCTGCGATTGTCGTAACAGATGCAGACGAGATGAGTACGCAGATGGCGAAGCTGTTCGCCGCAGCGGGCCAACAAGCGCCGGAAGTGAAGTACATTTTTGAACTGAACCCGGAGCACGCGTTAATTAAACGCGCGGCTGACGTGTCTGATGAAGCGGAGTTTGGCGAATGGGTTGAGCTGCTGCTGGATCAGGCTCTGCTGGCCGAACGTGGGACATTGGACGATCCGAACCTGTTCATTCGTCGTATGAATCAGCTGCTAAGTGCCTGATAGTCATACTCTCCAGACCCCGGTGGTAACCGGGGTCTTCCCCCGATTTTTACGCTTCCTTCCGCTATTGAGCGTTTCTTCGTCTACACTGAATGGCAACATTGGGCAGACGGCAAACCGTATTTGTAGGCATCTGGCTTTTTTTCATCTGCTTGCGCGTTGCTGAAGCGAGCCCGTTCCTTGAGCATAAGCGTCTGGAATGGTATGGTTTAGCGTTTTTCAAATTTATTTTATAAATATTACATAGCAAGGGGATTTACGCGATGCGTATTATTCTGCTGGGCGCTCCAGGCGCAGGCAAAGGTACTCAGGCTCAATTCATCATGGAAAAATACGGTATTCCGCAGATTTCCACGGGTGACATGCTGCGTGCTGCGGTAAAAGCGGGTACTGAATTGGGCAAACAGGCTAAAGAAATCATGGACGCAGGTAAACTCGTCACTGATGAACTGGTCATTGCTCTGGTTAAAGAACGCATCGCCCAGGACGATTGCCGTAACGGTTTTCTACTGGATGGTTTCCCACGCACCATTCCACAAGCTGATGCTATGAAAGATGCTGGCATTAATGTGGATTACGTTATCGAATTCGCAGTTCCTGACGAACTGATCATCGATCGTATCGTTGGCCGTCGCGTGCATGCGGCGTCCGGTCGTGTCTATCACGTAAAATTCAATCCGCCTAAAGTTGAAGGCAAAGACGACGTGACAGGCGAAGATCTGACTATCCGTAAAGACGATCATGAAGATACCGTGCGTAAGCGTCTGGTTGAGTACCATCAGCAGACTGCGCCACTGGTTTCTTACTATCAGAAAGAAGCTGACGCGGGTAATACGCGCTATTTCAAAGTAGAAGGCACGCGTAAAGTGGAAGAAGTTCGCGCAGAACTGGAAACGATTCTGGGCTAATTTTTCTCTGCGAATATCACGTAGTCACAGAAATGCCAGACGACGGTCTGGCATTTTTTCGTTCTGAATTCCCCATTCGCCTGATTTCCTCTATTGGTAGCATCGGCGTTATCCCTAGTATCTACCCGTATTTGTTTAGCTTTTTTTCGCTACAATATACCCGTCATACTTCAAGCTGCATGTTCGTTGGCAATACTCGGCTCATCTCTGAGCCTCGCCCTGAAGGGCCGCCGCAAACGGCGTTCAAATCGGCTGTGTCGATTTGTCCTTGCTCACCCCAGTCACTTACTTGTGTAAGCTCCTGGGGATTCGTGCGGTTGCCGCCTGCCTGCAACTCGAATTATTTAGGGTATAGACACTTGATGTTATGCACGGGCGGGCTGAAAGAAAGCCTGCTTCTCCATAAAAGGAATACGGCGATGAAACAAGAGAAATACGGTGTGCTGATGGTGAACTTAGGGACACCTGATGCGCCGACGTCGCAGGCGGTGAAGCGCTATCTGGCTGAGTTTTTAAGCGACCGCCGTGTGGTGGATACGCCGCGTCTGCTATGGTGGCCGTTACTGCGCGGTATTATCCTGCCAACCCGCTCTCCGCGAGTGGCGAAACTCTATCAATCGGTGTGGATGGAGGGCGGGTCGCCGTTGTTGGTGATTAGCCGTCGACAGCAGCAGGCACTGGCTGCGCGAATGCCGGAAACGCCTGTCGAGCTAGGCATGAGCTATGGTTCGCCCAGCCTGCGTTCAGCGCTGGATAAATTACTGGCGCAGGGCGTAACGCAACTGGTGGTCTTGCCGATGTATCCGCAATATTCCTGTTCAACCACCGCGGCCGTGTGGGATGGGCTCGCGACACAGCTGCGTGATAACCGTCAGTTGCCTGCGATTCGCTTTATCCGTGATTATGCCGAACATCCTGCTTATATTGCGGCGCTGAAGCACCGTGTCGAGCAGTCTTTTGCTGAACATGGTGAACCAGACAGATTAGTCATCTCCTATCACGGCATCCCCGTGCGGTACGCCAATGAAGGCGATGACTATCCGCAACGCTGCCGGGCGACCACGGAGGCGCTGATTGCAGCGCTGGGGTTGCCGGAAGGGAAAATAATGATGACCTTCCAGTCGCGTTTTGGTCGTGAACCCTGGCTGACGCCGTACACGGATGAAACCATGCAGGGATTGCCCGCGCAGGGCGTGAAACATATTCAGATTATGTGCCCGGGTTTTGCGGCTGACTGTCTGGAGACGTTGGAAGAGATTCAGGAACAGAACCGTGAAATTTTCCTGCATGCGGGTGGCGAGGCTTTCCACTATATTCCTGCACTTAATGACGATCCGCTGCATATCGATTTGCTGGAACAGTTAGTGAGCAAGGTAGAGTAGAGGCGAGGTTGTCTTTGTCTGGCGGCGTTTAAAGACATATCGCACAGCACAAAAAAATGGCGGGCTTATGGGCCCGCCATTTTCGTATTCTGCATCTAGCCGTTTAGATAGGACACGCCTGAGGTGCAGGAGGGATCTCATCCAGCTTCAGCAGCGTGATCATGCTATTGGCGATTTCCCGCTCGCCCATGACCACCTCGTTGGCGCCGTGCTCGGTAATGTAGCTGACTTCATCGTCATAGTGCGCGCGGGCGATAATCTCCAGATCGGCACGTTTCTCACGGGCTGCTGCGACAATTTCTCCAGCTTCGTAGCCGTTCGGAATCGTCAGCAATAGCCAGCGGGCGCAGTCCAGACGCGCAATGTCCATGATTTCAGGCTTGGTGGCGTTACCCAATACCGCTTTAATACCCTGTTCACGCAAGGCATCAACGCGGGTACGTGAATTCTCAATGACCACGATAGGAATCCCTGCCTGATGCAATTTGGCGCCAATCAGGCTACCTACGCGACCATAGCCGACCAGCAGCGCATGGTTGCACATATCGACAGGAATCTGTTTCTCTTCCTCAATCGCTTCTTCCACGATCTGCTCTTCGATGGTTTCATGCTTCGCCAGATAGCGTTCAAGCAGCGTAAACAGCAGCGGGTTTATCATGATGGAGAGAATGGCGCCAGCCAGTACCAGATTCCGACCTTCTTCTGACAGTAGCCCCAACACAATGCCGAGCCCGGCCAAAATAAAGGCAAACTCTCCGATCTGCGCCAGACTAGCGGAAATCGTTAATGCCGTTCGTTTTGAGTGGCCAAAGAGTCGAACCAACACGAAAGCGGCGGCTGACTTACCGAACACGATAATGGCCAGAGTGATCAGCACGGAAATAGGGTCGTTCAGCAGGATCATCGGATCAAACAGCATACCGACAGAAACGAAGAACAGGACGGCGAAAGCATCGCGCAGCGGCAGCGTATCGTGCGCCGCACGCTGGCTGAGTTCTGATTCGTTTAGCACCACGCCGGCAAAGAATGCGCCCAGTGCAAAGGAGACATCAAACAGTTTCACTGCGCCGAAGGCGATACCCAGTGCCATGGCTAACACTGCCAGCGTGAAAAGCTCGCGTGAGCCGGTGCTGGCGCTTTTTGCCAACACCCACGGTACCAGACGGCGACCGACGACAATCATCAGGGTGATAAAGGCAATCACCTTGCCGATGGTCCAGGCTAAATCGGCCAGCAGCTTGCTGGTGTCGGCATGCTCAGCGCCGATCATGTCGCCGAAGGCTGGCAGCAGAACCAGCGTAAGCACCATCGCCAGATCTTCCACAATCAGCCAGCCGATGGCGATTTGGCCGCGCTGGCTATCAATAAGCTGTCGTTCTTCCAGCGCGCGTAGCAGAACCACGGTACTGGCGGTGGACAGACAGAGGCCGAAAACCAGACCGCTCGCCAGGCTCCAGCCCAGCATGGCGGATAATCCCATTCCAAGCAGCGTCGCCACGGCAATCTGGGCTATCGCTCCGGGAATGGCGATGGACTTTACCGCCATGAGGTCTTTCAGCGAGAAGTGCAGGCCAACGCCAAACATCAGCAGAATGACGCCAAGCTCAGCCAGCTCTGATGCCAGTGAGGTATCGGCGACAAAACCAGGGGTAAAAGGACCGACAAGGACACCTGCGGCAAGGTAACCAACAAGGGGGGAGATTCGCAGGCGATTTGCCAGAATGCCAAGGAGGAAGGCAAGAACCAGCCCTCCAGCGATAGTAGAAATTAGCGGTGTTGCAGCATGCATCCCAACTCCTTGTGCCATAGGTGAAACATAATTGAGCGGATTTACCCTTCTTGCCTTGAAGCTACAGCGTGGTTAGCGGCGCTACGTACCCTTATCACTCTTATATATGTACCGAAAAGCGTGTTGGATCCGTTCGTTTGCTGTCTGGCTGCAACGCCAATTATTCTGGGTATACACAAATTCTATTGCATATAGCGAAATGTTGCTTGGGTAAAAGTGGTATTTTATGAAAAATATCAGTTTCTCCAGCTAAAGGTAGTGTAACACAGATTTCGTGATGGTTTCTCGCGATAAGCATTGATAAACATGCGTAATTATTCTGATAGCGTGATGTTCTTGGTGCTAATGCCTTACTGCTTTTCTGTGTATTCAGCCGAATAATTTTATCCACTGGCGTAAAACACCGGAAAACAGAGGATAAACGGTGTGATGCCGGGTTATTCCGATGAAGCATTCATATTAGCAAGAGTTCGTGACGGCACGACGACAGCGTCAGGCCAGCGAGCTATGACTATAGCGGCTATACCTCATCTGATTTTGTCGGCTATCGCACATTGCTGATGTACGGCGCGAATGTGCTTCGCGCATTGTTCATCTTGCTGTGCTAATTTGTGTGGTGAATTTCTCAGTGGTTCCACTGGGTCTTTAAAATAAACGGAGATTTATCATGCGCTTTTCAATAAAAGCTCTGGGATGTGCGATGGCGGTATCGCTGGCGCTAACGCCTGTTATGTCAATGGCTTGGGAGAAAGATAAAACATACGCCATCACCATTTTGCATACGAATGACCACCACGGCCACTTCTGGCATAACGACTACGGTGAATATGGGCTGGCGGCGCAAAAAACGCTGGTCGATCAGATTCGTCAGGAAGTGGCGAGTAAAGGCGGCAGCGTGTTGCTGCTTTCCGGCGGTGATATTAATACTGGCGTGCCTGAGTCCGACTTGCAGGATGCGGAGCCCGATTTTCGTGGTATGAACATGGTTGGCTATGATGCGATGGCGCTCGGCAACCACGAATTTGATAATCCGCTGTCTGTCCTGCGCCAGCAGGAGAAATGGGCAAAATTCCCGCTGTTATCGGCCAATATCTACCAAAAAAGCACCAATGAGCGCTTATTTAAGCCTTATGCCCTGTTCGACAAGCAAGGTGTGAAAATCGCGGTTATCGGCCTGACAACGGACGATACGGCCAAATTAGGCAATCCTGAGTATTTTACTGATATCGAATTCCGTAATCCTTCTACGGAAGCGAAGCAGGTTGTTGAGCAATTACGGAAGAGTGAAAAGCCTGACGTGATTATTGCTGCGACGCACATGGGGCACTATGACGACGGTAATCATGGTTCCAATGCTCCGGGCGATGTAGAAATGGCGCGTAGCCTGCCAGCCGGCTATTTGGACATGATTGTCGGGGGGCACTCGCAAGATCCGGTCTGTATGGCGCAGGAGAATAAAAAACAGGTGGATTATGTTCCGGGCACGCCTTGTGCTCCCGATCGTCAGAACGGCACCTGGATTGTTCAGGCGCATGAGTGGGGGAAATATGTTGGCCGTGCTGATTTCACATTCCGCAATGGTGAATTGAAGCTTGAGCATTACCAGCTGATTCCAATCAACCTGAAGAAAAAGGTAGAAAAGGACGGCAAGACCGAACGTGTTTTCTATACGCAGGAAATCACGCAGGATGCTGACGTCATGAAAATGCTAACGCCGTTCCAGGAGAAAGGACAGGCGCAGTTGGGCATCAAGATCGGTAGTGTGAAAGGCAAACTGGAAGGCGACCGTAATCAGGTGCGTTTCCGTCAGACCAATCTGGCACACGTGCTGTTGTCGGCACAGCTTGAGCGTGCAGAGGCGGATTTTGCCATTATGAGCGGCGGTGGCGTACGTGACTCGATTGAATCAGGCGATATCACCTATAAAGATGTCCTTAAGGTGCAGCCGTTTGCCAATACGCTGGTTTATGTGGATATGAAAGGCAGCGATGTCGAGAAATACCTGGCCGTAGCAGCGAATAAAAAGGTGGATTCCGGTGCCTATGCGCAATTCCTCAACGTCAGCCTGACGGCGGACGGACAGGGCGTACAGAACGTGAAAATTAAAGGTGAGCCGTTGCAGGCAGATAAAGTCTACCGCATGGCAACGCTGAACTTTAATGCGATGGGCGGCGATGGCTACCCGCGTCTTGATAACCTGCCGGGCTATGTGAACACCGGTTTTGTCGATGCTGAAGTGCTGAAGCAGTACATCGAGAAGCATTCTCCGCTGGATGCAGAAGCCTACGCACCGAAAGGTGAGATCGTTTATAAATAACGGATAATGATGGCGGTTTTTGTCTCTATTGCTGATGACTTAAGCCGCCATTTTTTCTGGGACGAGTTCTTAGTGGCTGTGCGGCATTTAGCCCTTTCATTGCAAAAATGAAGTGAATCTAATTTGCTGATTTAATTGATTAAATAATCTTATGTTTAGTAAAGCGCTTTAAAATAACAGACATGCCAAATAAACGATACTCCTGATGCACCCTCACTAACGGAGTAGTCGGTACTATGAAAAGCGTAAATATTGAAATCAATGTCTGTGGCAGCGCAGAAAAATCAACGTGTGTTGTTAATCCCCCAATTCAGATCAATCCTCACACCTGTTGCCAGGTGGATACGGATAATCAGTGCGAACCGCAACCTGGCGTTTCCGGTGTTGCCTCCGTATTCGGACGGACTGGCGTTGTCACTGCACAATCAGGCGACTATACGGCCGATCAGATTACTGAAACGGCCACCAGAAAATTTGCCTCGCCGGATGAAAAAGCGGTCTGGAATGCAAAACAGGATGAGTTAATTTCCGGTACTACTATCCGCACGGTCTTTGGTCAGTCGCTGCTGGGCAGCGGTGATGTTTCACCTACGCCAGCGCAAATGGGTGTCGCGGCGGTTGGGCATACTCACACCACAGCGGACATCACCGACTACACATCAAAAACGAAGCAGCTCATTCATTCCTCGCTGGAGGCCGGGGCGGGCGTCACGCTGAGCTATAACCCGGTGAATGAGAAAACCATTATCAGCGCTGCAGGCGGTGGTACGGGTTCGGGTACGGGCGGTTCTGGTTATATCGTTGCCGATCGTCAGGGCGCAACGGCGGGGCAAAATCACGCGTTCAGCATTAGCCCACAAAGCACGTTTAATCTCGCGGCGTACGCGCTGAAAGAAGTCGCTGGCGCAGCGAATCAGACTTATGTTGTTGACGATTTCGGCGTGTCTAGCGAAGAGAACTACAACGTAACTCATGCTGCTGTTTTTGATAATACATTACGCCCCTATGTCGGAAAGCTATATAACCTGGTGCAATCCGGTAATTTTTATTCGTCACCAATTAAATCAGACGGTGAAAGCATTGAAATTGATGCTGTTAATAAAACGCTGATTCCTGTGATGACAGCAAATAATAGTGCAGTTGGCTACACGGTTGACGCATCGTCTGAGTATTCAGTGCAATACGCGGCGTGGACAGCATTCAACGGAACGTTAAATCGATACTGGGCATCCAAAACCGTACCAACAGTGGCTAACCCACATTGGCTGCGTATTACTATGGCGGCTCCTGCATTAATTGATACATACAGAATAACAAACGAAAACCTGAATGCTGGGCCACTCAGCCCGAAATCGTGGACGTTTCAGGGGAGTAATGATGGTACAACGTGGCATACATTACATACGGTATCTAATGATACTCGCGATGGGAAGGGGGCGGTTCGAGAATATACGTTCACCAATGACACGCCGTATTCATCATTCCGTATTTTAATAACCGAGCAAAATGCTGGTCCACACGTTCAAATTGGGGAGCTTGAAATATTCCGCAGAGAGCGACTGTTGATTAACGGCAGTGATGGTAAGTGGTATTCAGCGAATAATGGGGTATTAACATCGGTCCCAGCACCATCTGTGGCGGAAGATTTTTATAATAATGGTTTTTTGTCATCTGGCGTCATACCTGAATCATCATTGTCAGGAATACAGCCAGTAACGATTTTTTCATCAAAAAATATTGATGCAAAAGTGCTATATACACCGCCTCCTCAAATTGCAATACAGAAAGCCCTGTCGAGTGCGGCGTTATGGCCACAAATCAACTCCGCAGTGCTGACAGCTACGCAAACTGGCAACGGTAAAGTGCGTGTCGCTGTCACGCGGGACTTAGTGAACTGGCATGTGTGGCGGAGCGGGGCGTGGGTTGATGTGGGGGCGTTGTCAGTAGATACGACGAGCGCAACGAAACTGATTGCAGACGGCATGACGCCAGCTGAACTCGGCGCTATTACGGCGGCACAGTGGACACAGCTGTTTGCATCCAATAACGGTGTGCCGGACTCACTTGCCTTTGCGTTCGCGCTTGATATCACCGCTCCGGCGACTGATGTCGCGGCTATTGACCGACTGGTGCTGAACGTCAACGATGCGTCCAGTTGGAAACTGCAGTCCCCTGCGGAAGTGGAAATCCGCTGGCGCACGGACAGTGTGACATTCCGCACCGTAACGGCAGGCAATTACAAGCTGGCGTATCAGGTTCCGTAATTTTTCTTCCGATTATCTATTCCACTGGCCGCTATTTTGCGGCCATTTTTGCTTCTGTTTTTTATATAAAAGGAAACGATGGATTAGTAAAGTGCGTTGAAATAATACACTGGGAAAATAAGTGAGACTCCTTATTCCTTTTATTAATGGAGTCATCAATACCATGAAAGATATCAATATCGAAATTAATGTTTGTGATAGTACAGGTAAAGCAACATGTACCGTTCATCCCCCTGTTTGCTGCCATTCAGATAATGGCGGCGGGCAAGAGCCTGGCGTTACCGGCGTTGCCTCCGTATTCGGACGGACTGGCGTTGTCACTGCACAATCAGGCGACTATACGGCCGATCAAATTACTGAAACGGCCACCAGAAAATTTGCTACGCCGGATGAAAAAGCGGTCTGGAATGCAAAGCAGGATGCATTAATTTCCGGTACCACTATTCGCACGGTCTTTGGTCAATCGCTGTTGGGTAGCGGTGATGTTTCACCAACGCCAGCACAAATGGGTGCTGCTGCCATTGGACACACCCATACCACAGCGGACATCACCGACTACACACAAAAAACAAAACAGCTTATCCATTCCTCGCTGGAGGCTGGGGCGGGCGTCACGCTGAGTTATAACCCGGTGAATGAGAAAACAGTTATCAGCGCTGCAGGTGGTGGTTCCGGTAGCGGTGGCTCTGGCTATATCGTTGCCGATCGTCAGGGCGCAACGGCAGGGCAGAATCACGCGTTCAGCATTAGCCCACAAAGCACGTTTAATCTCGCGGCGTACGCGCTGAAAGAAGAAGCCGGTGCAGCAAACCAAACTTATGTCGTTGATGACTTTAATGCATCGAGTGAGCCTAATTATAACGCGACGAGTGCGGTTGTTTTTGATGGTACGATGCATCCAGATACTGGCGGAAGCGTAGAGCTTGTTAAAGACGGTGAGTTTTATTCATCAGAGATTAAAACAGGCAATCGTGCTGTCTCAGTTAGTATACCAAGCGGGTCAATTGTACCAGCAATGACTTCTGATTCAGATCGTGGTTATATTGCATCGGCATCCTCAATATATTCACCATCGTATCCTGCATATATTGCATTTGATAGAAATGACTCCAGCCCAAATAATGTGCGTGACTGTTGGGCATCAAATCAGAGGCCGACAGACAGTAATCCACAGTGGTTGTGCTTAAAATTCCCTAGTCATCAATTTATTACTGAGTATGCAATCACAAACCGTGTATATGCAGGGCTGTCAAATCCCAGATCGTGGCAATTACAGGGTAGCAATAACGATAACGATTGGAGCACTTTACATACTGTATCAAATGATGAAAATAACACTTCGGGTGCTGTCCGCCGATTTACAGTATCTGCTCCAGGGCGATACGTGTCGTATCGATTGTTGTTCACGGCATCAAATGGCGGTGATAATTTTGTTTGCATCAAAGAATTATCGCTGTTCACAGGCTCAAAGATGTTACTGAAAGCTGGTGAACAATGGTTTACCGTGAAAAATGGCATTTTGTCTAATGTTCCGGTTCCATCTAGCTCCAGTGATTTTATTCGTGATGGTTTTACAACATCAGGAAATATCCAACAATATCCATCTAGCAGTATATATTCAGGGGAAGGGATACATGTTGACGTTCTTTACACGCCACAATCCCAGATATCAATTCAGCGCTCTTTGCTTTCTGCTGGTTTTTGGTCACAGATTAATTCCGCCACGTTAACAGCAACACAGACGGGCAACGGCAAAGTCCGTGTTGCTGTGACGCGGGACTTGGTGAACTGGCATGTCTTGCGCAACGGGGCGTGGGTTGATGTTGGAGCGCTGTCAGCCGATACGGCAGGGGCTACGACGTTGATTGCAGACGGTATGACGCCAACTGAACTCGGCGCTATTACGACAGCACAGTGGACGCAACTGTTTGCATCCAGTAACGGTGTGCCGGATTCGCTTGCCTTTGCCTTCGGGCTTGATATCACCGATCCAACGGCCGATGTCGCGACCATTGACCGACTGGTGCTGAACGTCAACGATGCGTCCAGTTGGAAACTGCAGTCCCCTGCGGAAGTGGAAATCCGCTGGCGCACGGACAGCGTGACATTCCGCACCGTAACGGCAGGCAATTACAAACTGGCGTATCAGGTTCCGTAATTTGTCTTCCGATTAGCTATTCCACTGGCCGCGTATCTCGCGGCCTTTTTTATTCTGACTTTTATATAAAAGGACATAGCAGATTAGTAAAGTGCTTTAAAATAATGCCCCGGTTAAATAAGTGATACTCCTTATGCCTTTTATTAACGGAGTCATCAACACCATGAAAGACATCAATATTGAAATCAATGTTTGTGACAGCACAGGTAAAGCAACATGTACCGTTCATCCCCCTGTTTGCTGTCATTCAGATAACGGAAGCGGTCAAGAACCCGGTGTCTCGGGTGTTGCCTCCGTATTCGGGCGTACCGGTGTCGTAACCGCACAATCCGGTGACTACACGGCCGATCAGATCACCGAAACCGCCACCAGAAAATTTGCTACGCCGGATGAAAAAGCGGTCTGGAATGCAAAGCAGGATGCATTAATTTCTGGCACCACTATTCGCACGGTCTTTGGTCAATCGCTGCTGGGCAGCGGTGATGTTTCACTAACGCCAGCACAAATGGGTGTTGCTACTGTCGGACACACCCATACCACAGCGGACATCACCGACTACACACAAAAAACAAAACAGCTTATTCATTCCTCATTGGAAGCGGGGGCGGGCGTCACGCTGAGCTATAACCCTGCGAATGAGAAAACCATTATCAGCGCTGCGGGCGGTGGTTCCGGTAGCGGTGGCTCTGGCTATATTGTTGCCGATCGTCAGGGCGCAACGGCAGGACAAAACCACGCGTTCAGCATTCGTCCACAAAATACATTTAATCTCGCGGCGTATGCGCTGAAAGAAGTCGCTGGTGCAGCAAACCAAACTTATGTTGTTGATGACTTTAATGCCTCAAGTGAGCCCAATTACAACGCAACAAATGATGTTATTTTTGACGGTATAGCCAGCCTTTATACTGGTTCAAATTACCAGTTAACACCAGATGGAGAATTTTACTCTGCCGAAATAAAAGCGGATGGAGAGTTGATAAGCATTCTTCAGAAAACATCGACAACACCAGTTACAGCGGAAAGCATCATTCCTGTAATGACAGCGAATAACGCGCCATCGGGCTATGAAGCAATCGCAAGCTCAAACAGTAGAGACCCGCAGGCCGGATCTGCAATATATAAAGCGTTTAACCGATCTCAGGTTGGGGGGACTGATT
Organism: Pectobacterium aroidearum; assembly: GCF_041228105.1. NCBI lineage: Bacteria > Pseudomonadati > Pseudomonadota > Gammaproteobacteria > Enterobacterales > Pectobacteriaceae > Pectobacterium > Pectobacterium aroidearum. The sequence goes on along the minus strand of NZ_CP166097.1, from coordinate 3,797,498 downwards.
CATGGACTAGCGATGGCGCACCTTCCGTGTCATCGCCACAATGGGTCGGCGTAAAGCTCCCTGCGTCCGTGCTTGCTAAAGGCTATTCCGTTGTGACCCGTAATCAGTCCGGGTATTCCAATTCGCCGCGTACCTGGACGTTTCAGGGGAGTCATGATGGGGTGACATGGACGGTATTACACTCTATTACAAATGATACCCAGAATATTCCTGGGCAGAAACGTACGTATGTCATTAATAACGATATCAGTTATCAATATTATCGTATTCATATCACGCTAGCGAACTATGGAGTATTATCATCATTCGTCGGTGTTGATGAATTGGAAATTTATGAATCCCTGGATAAGTTTGTAATTAATTACGGCGGTAAAAATTACGGTGTCAATAATGGATTATTGGAAGAGATTGTCGGTGAATTAACCGCGGAAAAAATTAGTTCACAGGGAATTGGCGGCGTTAATAACCTGCCATCATTATTCACTAGCCCTGTGAAAGTCATCTCCAATTCGGAAATGAATATTGAGACGAAATACACGCCATACTCACAGATTCTGACCCAGTCAGCTTTGACATCATTAGTCAGCTATAGCCAGATCAATGCTGCAACGTTAACAGCAACGCAGACGGGCAACGGTAAAGTGCGTGTTGCTGTGACGCGGGATTTGGTGAACTGGCATGTCTTGTGCAACGGGGCGTGGGTTGATATTGGAGCGCTGTCAGCCAATACGGCAGGGGCTACGGCGTTGATTGCAGACGGCATGACGCCAACTGAACTCGGCGCTATTACGGCGGCACAGTGGACACAGCTGTTCTCATCCAGTAACGGCGTGCCGGATTCGCTTGCCTTTGCCTTCGCGCTTGATATCACCGATCCAGCGGCCGATGTCGCGACCATTGACCGGTTGGTGCTGAACGTCAACGATGCATCCAACTGGAAAGTGCAGTCCCCCGCGGAAGTGGAAATCCGCTGGCGCACGGACAGCGTGACATTCCGTACCGTAACGGCAGGCAATTACAAACTGGCGTATCAGGCTCCGTAATTTGTCTTCCGATTAGCTATTCCACTGGCCGCGTATCTCGCGGCCTTTTTTATGCTGACTTTTATAGAAAAGGACATAGCAGATTAGTAAAGCGCTTTAAAATAATGCCCCGGTTAAATAAGTGATACTCCTCATGCCTTTTATTAACGGAGTCATCAACACCATGAAAGACATCAATATTGAAATCAATGTTTGTGACAGCACAGGCAAATCAACATGTATCGCTCATCCTCCTATTCAGGTTAATCCTCACTCTTGCTGTCATTCTGGTAATGGGCAAGAGCCAGGAGTTTCTGGCGTTGCTTCCGTATTCGGACGGATTGGTGTCGTCACTGCACAGCCTGGCGACTATACGGCCGATCAGATTACCGAAACGGCCACCAGAAAATTTGCCACGCCGGATGAAAAAGCGGTCTGGAATGCAAAGCAGGATGAGTTAATCTCCGGCACCACTATCCGCACGGTCTTTGGTCAATCGCTGCTGGGCAGCGGTGATCTTTCACTGACGCCAGCGCAAATGGGTGTTGCGGCTGTCGGACACACCCATACCACAGCGGAAATCACCGACTACACACAAAAAACAAAGCAGCTCATCCATTCCTCGCTGGAGGCTGGTGCGGGCGTGACGCTGAGCTATAACCCTGCGAGTGAGAAAACGGTAATCAGTGCTACTGGTGGTGGTTCCGGTAGCGATGGCTCTGGTTATATCGTTGCCGATCGTCAGGGCGCAACGGCGGGGCAAAACCACGCGTTCAGTATTAGCCCAAAACATAAATTTAATCTTGCAGCGTATGCGCTGAAAGAAGAAGCGGGTGCGGCGAATCAGACTTATGTTGTGGATGACTTCAATGCATCGAGTGAGCCCAATTACAACGCGACAAATGATGTTATTTTTGATGGTTCGGTAAATTTATATCGAGGCGAGACTTACTCACTAATCAGTGATAATGCGTTTTATTCATCACAGATCAGAACTGGTGGTGAGTCGATATTAATTAATGCAGTAAAAAAAACTGCAATACCTAAAATGACGTCAAATAGCCAAGATGGTTATACCCTATCTGCATCTACATCGATTCTGCCCAATTTCCCTCCGTACCTGGCATTTGATGGAATTACGCAAACAACGGCACCAGGGGATTGTTGGGCATCAGAAAACGTTCTGAATTCAGCTAATCCACAGTGGCTGCGAGTTGATTTTCCAGAGCCTGTGAACATTGGTTCATATATGATAAAGAATCGAGGTGCAAAAAACAGAACGATCGTAGATTTTACAACGCCGAGAACGTGGGAGTTACAGGCTAGTAATGATGGGAATTCATGGAAAACAATTCATACCGTAACTAATGATATAAATACTGCTGCTGCGGGTGAGCGGTTTTTTACTATCTCCAATTCTGAATATTTCTCGTCATATAGATTATTTGTCACTCTAACTAATGGAAATGGGCTGGGAGTGACAATCGGCGAATTCCAGCTATATCCACAAAATAAAATTTTGATTAAATCTCGTTCAAACGAATGGTATTCATCACGATCTGGAGTGCTATCTGTCGTATCTGAGCCTCACGATGCCAGTGATTTTTTAATGTTTGGATTTGACTCATCGGGAGACATTCAGAATTCGCAACTAAACGACCTTATGCCGATAAAAGTATTTTCAGCTAATGAAGTCGATGTGGACACGCTATATACACCGTATTCGCAAATTGTTATTCAAAAATCACTGACACCTGCTGCATGGCCACAAATCAATGCCGCAACGTTAACGGCAACGCAGACGGGCAACGGTAAAGTCCGTGTTGCTGTGACGCGGGATTTGGTGAACTGGCATGTCTTGCGCAACGGGGCATGGGTTGATATTGGCGCGCTGTCAGCCGATACGGCAGGGGCAACGGCGTTGATTGCAGACGGCATGACACCAACTGAACTCGGCGCTATTACGGCGGCACAGTGGACGCAACTGTTTGCATCCAGTAACGGCGTGCCGGATTCGCTTGCCTTTGCCTTCGCGCTTGATATCACCGATCCAGCGGCCGATGTCGCGACCATTGACCGGTTGGTGCTGAACGTTAACGATGCGTCCAACTGGAAAGTGCAGTCCCCTGCGGAAGTAGAAATCCGCTGGCGCACGGACAGTGTGACATTCCGCACCGTAACGGCAGGTAATTACAAGCTGGCGTATCAGGTTCCGTAATCGCTCACGATACTCAACATTTTACTGGCCGCGAATGTCGCGGCCTTTTCTTTTTGATGTAGCCCAATTTTTCCCCAGCCACTCACTGCGTCATTCTAACCGCTTAGCACGCTATTCTGCCGCCTACCCAAATACCCGCCCCACGCGCGTACGCGATAACGTACTGTGCCGCCACTATCTTCCTTATCTGAAATACGCGATGACTCACGTGATCGCACGACGCTTTACCAGGGTTTCTTTTTCCACAGCTAACAAAATCAAACGATTGTCATTTTTAATTGAAGGATGTCTTATGAAGAGCAGTTCCATTCTTAAACACATCCCCTGGATGATTCTTGGAATCATTGGGGCTGCCTGCCTCGGCGTAGTCGCACTACGTCGCGGTGAGCATGTCAGTGCATTATGGATTATTGTTGCTTCTGTCGCCGTTTACCTCGTGGCCTATCGATACTACAGCCTGTATATCGCACAAAAAGTCATGCAGTTGGATCCGACCAGAGCAACCCCTGCCGTTGTTAATAACGACGGCCTCAACTATGTGCCGACGAACCGTAACGTCCTGTTCGGACACCACTTTGCCGCTATCGCAGGTGCGGGCCCGCTGGTTGGACCGGTACTGGCCGCGCAGGTCGGCTACTTGCCGGGCACCTTATGGCTGCTGGCGGGGGTGGTTCTGGCAGGGGCAGTACAGGACTTCATGGTTCTGTTTATTTCAACCCGTCGTAACGGCACGTCGCTAGGCGAAATCGTCAAGAAAGAGTTGGGGCCTGTACCGGGTACGATTGCGCTGTTCGGCTGCTTCCTAATCATGATCATTATTCTTGCCGTACTGGCGCTGATCGTGGTGAAAGCACTGGCAGAAAGCCCATGGGGCGTCTTTACCGTTTGTTCGACGGTGCCGATCGCGCTGTTTATGGGCATCTACATGCGCTTTATCCGTCCGGGTAAAGTCGGCGAAGTCTCGGTGATGGGGATCGTGCTGCTGGTATTGGCGATCTGGTTCGGTGGCGTGGTTGCCCACGATCCGTACTGGGGCCCGGCGCTGACCTTCAAAGATACGACGATTACCTATACGCTGATTGGTTATGCTTTCGTGTCGGCACTGCTGCCAGTATGGTTGATTCTGGCTCCGCGTGACTATCTGGCAACCTTCCTGAAAATCGGCGTCATCGTCGGTCTGGCGATTGGTATCGTGATCCTGAACCCGGATCTGAAAATGCCAGCGGTCACGCAGTTTGTGGATGGCACCGGTCCGGTCTGGAAAGGTACGCTGTTCCCGTTCCTGTTTATTACTATCGCCTGTGGTGCCGTATCCGGCTTCCACGCGCTGATTGCATCCGGTACCACACCGAAACTACTGGCTAACGAAAACGATGCGCGTTTCATCGGTTACGGTGCCATGCTGATGGAATCTTTCGTTGCGGTGATGGCGCTGGTTGCGGCATCGATTATCGAACCCGGTCTGTACTTCGCGATGAACACGCCACCAGCGGCGCTGGGGATTACGATGCCAGACCTGCACCGACTGGGCACGGCGGATGCGCCGATGATTCTGGCGCAACTGCAGGATGTGTCCGCCCACGCGGCGGCGACCGTTAGCTCCTGGGGCTTCGTGATTTCGCCTGAGCAGATTCTGCAAACGGCGAAAGACATCGGTGAACCTTCCGTTCTGAACCGTGCAGGCGGTGCACCAACGCTGGCTGTTGGTATCGCACACGTGTTCCACCAGATCATTCCTGGTGCCGACATGGGCTTCTGGTATCACTTCGGTATTCTGTTTGAGGCGCTGTTCATTCTGACCGCACTGGATGCGGGTACGCGTGCGGGCCGCTTCATGTTGCAGGATCTGTTGGGTAACTTCGTGCCGTTCCTGAAGAAAACCGACTCGCTGATTGCTGGTATTATCGGTACGGCGGGCTGCGTCGGTCTTTGGGGCTACCTGCTGTATCAAGGCGTGGTCGATCCGCTGGGCGGCGTGAAGAGCCTATGGCCGCTGTTCGGTATCTCTAACCAGATGCTGGCTGCCGTCGCGCTGATTCTGGGTACAGTAATTCTGATTAAGATGAAACGTACACAGTACATCTGGGTCACGCTGCTTCCGGCGATTTGGCTGCTGATCTGTACGACTTGGGCGCTGGGGCTGAAATTGTTCAGCGACAACCCACAGTTGGAAGGCTTTTTCTACATGGCGAACATGTTCAAGGGCAAAATTGCAGAAGGCGGTGCCGATCTGAGCGCACAGCAGATTTCGAATATGAACCATATCGTGACAAACAACTATACCAACGCCGGTCTGAGCATTCTGTTCCTGATCGTGGTGTACAGCATTATCGCGTACGGTATCAAAGCGGCACTGGCTGCACGTAAAGTGGCTGAACGTACCGATCAGGAAACGCCGTATGTTCCGGTTCCTGAAGGTGGCGTGAAAGTCTCTTCCGGCCACTAAGCCACATGCCCGTCGGATTTTGCGAGACAGCTAGCAAGGTTGAACGCGAAAGATGACGGGTACAGATACCCTGTATAATGTATAACGTTATACAGGGTATTTTTTATCTAGCTGCTATTGCTGGTGATAGTCTGGAGGTAATGATGTTTGGCAATCTGGGAAAAGCAGGAAAATATTTGGGCCAGGCGGCGCGTATGCTGGTCGGTATGCCAGATTACGATACCTATGTGCAGCATATGCAGACCAATCACCCAGATAAACCTGCGATGACGTACGAAGAATTTTTCCGCGAACGCCAGCAGGCGCGTTACGGCGGAGATGGCAAAGGCGGGATGCGCTGCTGTTAACGACTTGGAACCTGTTATGACTCAACCTTTATCCTCTGATGTGGCTACCCCCGTGTATGTCACCATCCTGACCGGCTTTCTCGGCGCGGGAAAAACCACCTTATTACGCCATATCCTGAATGCAGACCACGGCTACAAAATTGCTGTGATTGAAAACGAATTTGGTGAAGTCCCGATTGATAATACGTTAATCGGCGAACGCGCTAGCCAGATTACGACGCTGAGCAACGGCTGCATCTGCTGCACGCAGTCCAATGAGCTGGCCGATGCGCTGCTCGATCTGATTGATGGCGTAGATAACGGTACGCTGGATTTTGATCACGTCATTATTGAATGTACCGGTATGGCCGATCCGGGGCCAGTGGCGCAGACTTTCTTCTCTCATGAGGTTATCTGCGAGCGTTTTGTTCTGGACGGTATTATCACGCTGGTGGATGCGGTGCATGCGCAACAGCAGCTCGATCAGTTTACTATCGCGCAGTCGCAGATTGGCTATGCCGACCGTATACTGTTAACCAAAACCGATGTGGCAAACGAAGACGAAACGCTGCTACCGCGTCTTCAGCGCATTAATGCGCGTGCACCGATCTATCCTGTCGTACACGGCGATATCGATCTGAGCGTGCTGTTCAACATTGATGGTTTTGTTCTCAGCGATGAACTGGATGTGAAAACGCCGGTGTTTCGCTTTATTGCCCCCGCGCAGAATAACGTGCAGTCGATCGTCGTCTATCTCAATAAGGCGGTTGAGCTTCAGGCCGTCTCTGATGTAATGGAAAATCTGCTGCTGCAATTCTCCGATAATTTGCTGCGTTATAAGGGCATTCTGGCCATTAACGGTGATGACCGGCGTCTGCTGTTTCAGGGCGTTCAGCGCTTGTACAGCGCCGACTGGGATAGAGAATGGCAGCCTGATGAAGAAAAGAAGAGCGTGCTGGTGTTTATTGGTGTGGACTTACCTGAACAGGAAATCCGTGACGCTTTCGCTCGCCTGACGGCATAGCGCTATTGATCTTATCTGTGCTGGTCGCTCAGGCCAGCACCATTCCTTAATCCTGCTTTCTTTTGCTTCCTTTCACGCTTGCGTTGCCCACGATCTGACAGAGCGATCTTCATCCTATGGCGATTGGCAAAATGTGAATAGGGCAATTGCACAGAAAAATTCATACCTTATTGTAATTATTACGAATACATCTAAAACGTGATCGTCCCTCGCTTTTTACTGGAATGTTGGTGGTATTTTATTAAAACGATATTTCATTATTTGGTGAGGTTAAGTATGCGTAGTGGTCTTGCTCTGTCATTAATGGCTTCCTGCATCACTCTGGGTATTCAAGCTGGCACGGCACAAGCGGCCAGTTCAGTGAAATTCCCCGATAAAATCTGTGACGTCACACAATACGGGGCCGAAGGTCACCGCCTACAGATCGCACTGAATACCGAGGCTTTCCAGAAAGCGATTGATGATTGCGCTGCGGCTGGTGGCGGAACGGTACACGTCCCTCGCGGTAACTATCTGGTCGATCCGCTGTTCCTGAAAAGTAACATCCGACTGGATTTGGCAAAAGATGCAACTATCGTCGCGTCGACCGAAATCGCGGCGTATCGCGCAACGGAAAAAACCAAATACGCTGAAGCGGAAAACGGCTGGCTTCCCTTTATCAGTATTGCCGACGCGCAGAACGTGGCTATCACCGGTCAGGGCACCATTGATGGACAGGGCGCCGTCTGGTGGGAACGCTGGCGTGAGAATATTCGTGCAACGGGCAAAAAGGGCGGAACCGATCGTCCTCGTCTGATTTATATCAAAAGTTCCAGCAACGTGCTGGTAGATGGCGTCACGCTCACGCATTCTCCAAGCTTTCACATTGTGATGCGTTATTCGCACGATGTGGATGTGAACGGCACGCGCATTCTGTCGCCGTGGCATGCGCCAAATACCGATGCTATCGACCCGATCGACAGTCAGAATATCCGTATCACCAACAACTATATCGACTGTAATGACGACCATATTGCGATAAAAGCCGAGAAGCCGGATAGCCGCTTCCCGAATGGTGTTGTGGATAACATTTATATTGCTAACAATATCCTGAAACAGGGGCGCGGTATTTCGATCGGCAGCGAAACCTCTGGTGGTGTGAATAACGTGCTGGTTGAAAACAACCAGTTTGAAGGTTCCATGTACGGTATCCGCATTAAAACCCTGCGTGGTAAAGGCGGCGAAGTGAAAAATATCACCTACCGTAATACCAAAATGGTGGATGTCGAAATCCCACTCGTCTTTGCCGCTTACTACAAAGCCGCGCCGATAGTGCAGGCTGAAGTCGATAAGATGCTGGCCGAAGGCGGCTTCACGATGGGTGAGCAGATTTACCCACCGGATACCGATCCAGCGCAGCCGTTTGATCAATACAAAACGCCGCATTTCAGCAATGTGACCATTGAGAATCTGGAGTCGACCGGTAAGACCAAGGCCGCGGCGTACATCATTGGCGTGCCGGAAGCCCCACTCAGTGGTTTCCACTTTGATAACGTGCGCATTGATGCGGATAAAGGTATTCGCGTCAGGAATGCGGAACTGCAAACTAAAGGCCTGACGCTGAATGTGAAAGAAGGTCCGGTGATGCAGTTGGATAAAGGGGCGAAAGTCGATCAGTAATCGATTATGAAGCGGTAGCGGGGGATACACTGGCCGTGGAGTTCCCTGCTACCTGCTTCACTTTGATGCACCTCGCCCGGAAGATGATGCCCGTTTAATGACGGGCATTAATCATGCTTGGCGATATCAGCAAAGGTGGCGCGTAGCAGTCGCGCCAGATCGTCTGCCGATAGCTCAATATCCAAACCGCGCTTACCGCCGGAAATGAAAATGGTCTCGAACTGGCGTGCCGGTTCATCAATCACGGTCGGCAGCAGCTTCTTTTGCCCAAGCGGGCTGATTCCTCCTACCAGATAACCTGTGACACGCTGAGCGATAATCGGATCGGCCATATCGGCTTTTTTGGCCGACAGCGCGCGAGCAACTTTCTTGAGATCAAGCATTCCTGAAACCGGCGTGACGGCCACGGCGAGATTCTTCGCATCACCATTCAGGGAAACGAGCAGCGTTTTATAAACCTGTTCTTTATTCAGTCCCAGTTTTCTGGCCGCTTCCTCGCCAAAGTTGGTTTCATCGCTGTCGTGGTGGTAGCTGTGTAACGTAAAAGCGACCTTATTCTTTTCGAGCAGATTGACTGCGGGTGTCATGATTTCACTATCCTTAACCCTTGAGCGGGTCTTATCTTGCAGACGCGGTTGCGCGCCCTAATGTGTTCTTTTACTGCGTTGCGGAATGACCGTTGTTGAGCAGAGTAGGTAAATTCTCATTGCCATACAGATGCAGTGCGCCGACGGCCACAACGTAGTTTCCGGGCGGTAGCGCCTGAAGTTGCTGTTGCCAGCGACGGTTACGTTGACCCATCAGCAGGTCGGTCATTTCATTGCTGAATGTCGCAGGGATATCCGGCTTATATTGGCCGGGCCTGCTGTCTAGCCACCAACCTACCATCGTTTGCAGCAAACGCGCGTTGGTGTGCCAGTGTTTAATTGTATCTTCCAGTAGCAGCAGGCCGCCCTGCGGCAGTTGCTGTAACAAATCAACCTGCGTCTGCTGCCCTTCCAGTTCGATGACCTGAATACCCTGAGATTTCGCTGCGTTGATCAACTGATAATCGATACCGTAGTCGGGGCGTAAGCCCAGCAGCTGTGCCTGTCTTGCTTGCAGCATCAGCGCGGCCTGCCAGGCTGGCAGCGTATCGATATTGCTCTCATCGAAAGAAAGCGATTCGCAGATTTTTTGCAATTGACGGTAGTTTTCCGGACTGAGGCGCTGTACGAGCGGCGACTCGGCATCATTATGGCCGAAGGGGGAGTGTGCATCAGAGATATCGGCTTCGACGATCAGTGCGGTCGCCTGACGGAGTTGTTGCAGCAGCGCATCGGGTAGCGGTGCCATATCCTGACTACCCATATGAATACTGCCGACCAGATGCAGTTGTCGCGCATTGGCAAGTTGGACGTCTATCGCCGGGTAGGCATAAGCCAGCGGTGAAATAAAACCAAGAAAAGTCGCGATTCTACGCAGCAATTGCCCCATGGGTTCCGTCTCCTGATGTGGAATAACTATGCTAAACGCTAGATGCGGCACAATACAAGGTATACCGATGCTGGTGTGAACCTGATGGAATCGCTCTGGCTACAGGCGATAAAAACGCGATGATTTTCGGAAAAGCCAAACGCGGCACGTTGTTGAGACGTGCCGCGTTTGCATTACTCACTTTTAGGTTTAAAGCGAAGCAGGCGGTTGGCGTTGCTGACAACCGTGATGGAGGAGAGCGCCATAGCGGCACCGGCGACCACCGGGCTGAGTAGCGCGCCGGTCAGCGGGTAAAGCACGCCTGCCGCGATCGGGATCCCCAGCGAGTTATAGATAAACGCGCCGAGCAGGTTCTGCTTCATGTTGCGCAGCGTGGCATTGGAGAGCGCCAGCGCATCGGCGACGCCATGCAGGCTGTGACGCATCAGCGTGATAGCGGCGGTTTCAATCGCAATATCGCTGCCTCCGCCCATCGCAATGCCGACATCAGCCTGCGCCAGTGCTGGCGCATCGTTGATGCCATCCCCAATCATTGCCACGCGTTTGCCTTGAGCCTGTAGCTTTTTGATCGCGTCCGCTTTGCCGTCTGGCAGCACCCCGGCAATCACCTGGTCGATACCCGCTTCTGTCGCGATGCTCTTCGCTGTGAGCTGGTTGTCCCCCGTCAGCATAACGAGCTGATAGCCCTGCCGGTGCAGACGCTGCAAGGCGCTGACGCTATCTGCGCGCAGCGGATCGTGGATAGATAACACCGCGATGATATGACCATTCGCCGCAAGCAACACCGGTGTGATGCCGCGCTGAGCCTGCTCGTTGATCAGCGCTTCACCTTCGGTGATCTCGACCTGATGCTGTTTGAGTAGAGCTGGATTCCCCAGTAGCAGGTTGGTGTCGCCGATCTTGCCGCTGACGCCGAGACCGCGTAGCGTACGGAACTGCTCGGCTGGGGTGAGCGGCAGATTCTCTGCGCGTTCAAGAATCGCTTTTGCCAGCGGGTGATTAGAGCCCAGTTCGAGAGAGGCCGCCCAGGCCAGCGCCTGTGTTTCCGTCACATCACCGAAGGTATGAACCGCCACGACGCGCGGCTGCCCTTCGGTTAGCGTACCGGTTTTGTCAAACACCAGCACATCCAGCTTGCTGGCCTGCTGTAAGGCATCGGCATCCCGTACCAGTACACCAAACTCTGCGGCACGTCCGACGCCGGAAATAATCGACATCGGCGTTGCCAGCCCAAGCGCACAAGGGCAGGCAATAATCAGGACAGTCGTGACGATAATGAGCGTATAGACCATCTGCGGCTGTGGCCCCACGAAGAACCAGATCGCGCCGCTGAGAAGCGCAATAGCCACGACAACGGGAACAAACACGGCAGAGATACGATCCGCTAACTGACCGATGGCGGGTTTGCTGCTTTGCGCCTGTCTGACCAGCCGGATGATTCGCGACAGGGTCGTTTGGTTGCCGATCGCGTCCGCCCGGAAGAGGACGCTGCCGTCGGAAACCAGCGTACCGGCGTGCACGTTGTCGCCAGTCGTTTTGGATTGTGGGATCGGTTCCCCGGTCAGCATGGCTTCATCCACCCACACTTCGCCTTGCAAAATCTCACCATCGACAGGAATACGATCGCCGGTTGTCAGGCGCAGCGTCATGCCGGACTGTACGTCGGATAACGGAATGGATTTTTCACCTTCTGCCGTCACGACGCGTGCGGTAGGGGGCGTCAAATCGAGTAGCCGTTCCAGCGCACGAGAAGATCGCTGGCGGGCGCGCTGCTCCAGCGCATGGCCCAGATTGATTAAACCGATGATCATCGCGCTGGCTTCGTAGTAAAGATGGCGCGCTGCCATTGGGAAAAGCTCTGGCCACAGGTTAACGGTAATGGAATAAAGCCATGCTGCGCCTGTTCCCAGTGCGACCAGCGTATCCATGGTGGCGGCACCGTTTTTCAGGCTACGCCAGGCGTTACGGTAAAAATGGCTGCCAGCCAACACCATCACCGCCAGCGTCAATATCCCGATGATGAGCCACGGTGTTTGGTTCTCTGGCGTCAGGCTCATACTGCCGCCCAATACGCCCCACAGCATCAGCGGTACACCAAGCAGTAAACCCAGCGCGGCCTGCCATTGGAAACGGCGGATAGCTTGCTGCGAGGTTTGCTGCTGGCGCGCGCGGCGTGCTTCTTCATCCTGAATAATTTCTGCCCCATAGCCTGCTTGCTCTACGGCGGCAATCAACGCTTCCGGTTCGGCGTGGCCGCTGACCAACGCACTGCGTTCGGCCAGATTCACCCGCGCCTGCGTGACGCCGTTGACGCTTTGCAGCGCCGTCTGTACGCGGCTTACGCAGCTGGCGCAGCTCATGCCCTGAAGCAGGAGCTGCACGCTGTCGTCATCGTTGGTGGCGAGTGTTGTCGTTACCGGAAGAGTGTTCTCGGCCGCTGGCAGCGCTTCCGGCGTTGTCGCTACCTGTGCCAGCGGCTCAGTTTTTGGGTGAGCGCTCTCCTGTACGCTGGCGTGATAGCCGGCTTCTTCAATCGCGCTAATCAGTACTGTGGCCTCAACGTTGCCATACACGGCGGCCTGCTCTGTGGTGACATCCGTTGCCACGACGCCGGGAATGGCTTCCAGCACTTTACGTGTCGCGGCGACGCAGTGATTGCAGCTCAGGCCGGAAAGCTGTAGGGACACATCCGGCGTAGTCGCAGGCTGTGCTTCGTAGCCAGCCTGCTCAATGGTGTCGATCAACGTCTGCGAATCAACATCGCCGCTGACGCTGGCGTACTGTTGTGTGACGGTGGTTTGTTCGACCGCAGGCAGCGCGTCCAGTGCTTTTTTAACGCGCTGAACACAGTGTCCGCAGGTCAGTCCCTGCAATGACAACACGATGGTTTGTGACATAATAATTTTCTCCCGTGATCACAGCCGGAGGTGAAAGACGTTGACCGGCTATCTGATTTCTACTAGTTATTGGATAAGATAAACCTTCTAGCAAGGGGAGGGTCAAGGGGGAAATCATGAATATCAGTGATGTTGCGAAAAAAACCGGTCTCAGCAGTAAAACCATTCGCTTCTATGAAGAAAAAGAACTTCTGACTACGCCGCTGCGTTCTGAAAATGGTTACCGTAGCTACGACGACCATCACGTCGAAGAGCTTACGCTGCTGCGTCAGGCACGTCAGGTTGGCTTTAATCTGGATGAATGCCGGGAACTGGTGACGCTATTTAACGATCCGCTGCGGCGAAGTGCGGATGTCAAAGCGCGTACTTTGCAGAAAGTGCAGGAAATCGAGATGCATATCGAAGAGTTGAAAGCGATGCGTGAACAGCTGCTGGCGCTGGCCGAACAGTGTCCAGGTGACGGCGGAGCGGACTGTCCAATAATCAATAATCTGGCGGGCTGTTGTCAGAAAAGTAAGTAGTCAGAAGAATAAACAGTCAGAAGCATAAATCGCCAAAAAAGTAAGCCGTCATAAAGGGGAGACGGGCTCCCCTGAATGTGTGCGGCTAGCGCTCTGTTGGGCGCACATGCAGCGTGATGCCATCAATGGCAATCACTTCAACATGCGTACCCGCAGGCAGATCCTGCTCTGATTTCACACGCCAACTGCTGTCACCAATGTTTACCCGGCCGAAACCGTTGGTCACCGGTTCGGTCAGCGTGGCGCGCAGGCCAAGCAGCTGTTGCCCGCGTTGGTTAAGCGTTGACTGTGGACGTGACAGCGTCCGTTTACGCAGCCAATACCACCAGAGCAGCGCCGTGACGATCGTCAGGATGGCAAAAATTGTTCCCTGCCATGGCCAGCCCAGCGGCATGACCCACGTTAACAGCCCAACCAATACCGCCGATAAGCCGCTCCACAGTAAATAGCCACTGGCGCCCAGCATTTCGGCGGCTAAAAGCAGGCCGCCGAGCGACAACCAGAACCAGTGCGCATTTTCCATCACCAGTTCAATGCCCATTATTTACCTCGGCTTTCTTTGCTGTCTTTAACCAGTTCTGCAATTCCGCCGATAGCGCCCATTAAATTGCTGGCTTCCAACGGCATCATGATGACTTTGCTGTTATTGGAAGAACCAATCTGTTGCAGCGCATCGGTATATTTCTGAGCGATGAAGTAATTCACTGCCTGAATGTCGCCCGCCGCGATAGCTTCGGACACCATTTTGGTAGCCTGAGCTTCAGCTTCTGCCGCACGCTCACGCGCTTCAGCCTCCAGGAATGCGGACTGACGCAGACCTTCCGCCTTCAGAATCTGCGACTGTTTTTCCCCTTCGGCTTTCAGGATCGCTGCCTGACGTACCCCTTCGGCTTCCAGAATATCGGCACGCTTGTTACGTTCTGCTTTCATCTGCGCGTTCATCGCGGCAATCAGCTCTGTTGGCGGACGGACGTCGCGGATCTCAATACGGGTGATTTTGATGCCCCATGGGTTGGTTGCTTCGTCCACGATGTGCAGCAGGCGGGTATTAATGCTATCGCGCTGAGACAGCATTTCGTCCAGCTCCATCGAACCTAGTACGGTACGGATGTTGGTCATCGTCAGGTTGACGATCGCCTGTTCCAGATTGCTGACTTCATAGGCGGCGCGCGCCGGATCGATAACCTGAATAAAACATACGGCGTCGATGGTCACATTGGCGTTATCTTTCGAAATGATTTCCTGTGAGGGAATATCCAGCACCTGTTCCATCATATTAATTTTGCGGCCGACGCGATCCATAAATGGCACCACCAGATTAAGCCCTGGCATCAGCGTTTTGGTATAGCGACCAAACCGTTCTACAGTCCATTGATATCCCTGAGGTACGATTTTGATGCCTGACCAGACGATGATGAGCGCAACAAAGATCAAAATAGGAATGACGGTAAGCATGTTTTAAAACCTCCAGGTTGTTTTATATCAGTCGAAAGACGATGTCAGCGGATAGTGTAACCCACTTGAGCATGAAAGCGGGCAGGAAATGCGCCTGCCAGCGCGAGTGATAGGAAGATTAGCCCGTGGGGAAGGTCGGGGCTAAATATCGAGCTCGATGTCGCCCTGCGGCATGCAGCAGCAGGGGAGGATTTCATCCTGTTGGATGCAGGCCAGTGGAGTTTGGCGATAGGCCACTCTGCCTTTTACCAGACGCAACCGACAGGAGCCGCAATAACCGGAGCGACATTGGTATTCAATGCTGACACGGTTGGACTCCAGCACATCCAGCAGGGAAGGGCCGTCGTCTGAGCAGGAAAACTGCGCACCGGATGTGCGCAGCGTGATCGTTGGGTTGCTCATCGATTACAGTTGGAAATCGCTCAGGTCGTCGTCGCTGATCTCTGAATCGATCTGACCAACCAGATAGGAGCTGACTTCCACTTCCTGTGGCGCGACCTGCACGTTATCGGATACCAGCCAGGCGTTGATCCACGGAATGGGGTTGGTACGCGTCTGGAACGGTAGCGGTA
This sequence comes from Pectobacterium aroidearum, assembly GCF_041228105.1. Taxonomy (NCBI): domain Bacteria; kingdom Pseudomonadati; phylum Pseudomonadota; class Gammaproteobacteria; order Enterobacterales; family Pectobacteriaceae; genus Pectobacterium; species Pectobacterium aroidearum. The sequence continues at coordinate 3,781,882 of NZ_CP166097.1, read as the reverse complement.
GGCCAACTGCCTGCATACGGATGTTGGTGATGTATTCCACGTACTGGCACAGAATATCTTTGTTCAGACCAATCATCGAGCCGTCGCGGAACAGGTATTCCGCCCACTCTTTTTCTTGCTGAGCGGCGAGCACGAACAGGTCATAACACTCCTGCTGACACTCTTCGGCAATCTGCGCCATTTCAGGGTCGTCATGACCGGAGCGCATCAGGTTCAGCATGTGTTGCGTGCCGGTCAGATGCAGTGCTTCATCACGGGCTATCAGCTTGATGATTTTGGCGTTGCCTTCCATCAGCTCACGTTCTGCAAAAGCAAACGAGCAGGCAAAGCTGACGTAGAAGCGAATCGCTTCCAGCGCATTTACGCTCATCAGGCAAATATACAGTTGTTTCTTCAGCGAGTGCAGATCTACGGTCACGCTTTTGCCGTTGACCTGATGTGTCCCTTCACCCAGCAGATGATAGTAGCCGGTCATCTCGATCAGCGAGTCGTAGTAGCCGGAGATATCTTTGGCACGCTTTAGAATCTCTTCGTTCGTCACGATATCGTCAAACACCAGCGACGGATCGTTCACGATATTACGAATGATATGCGTGTAAGAGCGTGAGTGAATGGTTTCCGAGAAAGCCCAGGTTTCTACCCAGGTTTCCAGCTCAGGGATAGAAATCAGCGGCAGCAGCGCCACGTTCGGGCTACGACCCTGAATCGAATCCAGCAGCGTTTGATATTTCAGGTTGCTGATGAAGATGTGTTTTTCGTGATCGGGCAGAGCCTGATAGTCGATGCGGTCGCGGGACACGTCGACTTCTTCCGGACGCCAGAAGAAGGACAGCTGTTTTTCGATCAGTTTTTCGAAAATTTCATATTTTTGCTGATCGAAACGGGCAACGTTAACGGACTGACCGAAGAACATCGGTTCTAGCAACTGGTCATTTTTATTCTGTGAAAAAGTGGTATAGGCCATGAGTCTCTCCAAAAAATGCGGTGAGCATTTTTTAATGCCGATTGCGGCAGCCCCGTAGGGGATGGGCAGGGACGCCCGCTATAAAAGGATGAAAGGCTGCATTGCAGCCTTTCATTATTATTGGCTTAAATCTTACACGCGCCGCCTTCGCAACCGTCGTCCTGCGGTTCTGCCAGCAGGTCGTCTTGTACGTCTTCAGCACCGTCACGGGTGTTTTGGTAATACAGCGTTTTCACGCCGAATTTGTAAGCCGTGACCAGATCTTTCAGCAGTTGCTTCATCGGCACTTTGCCGGATGGGAAACGCGACGGATCGTAGTTGGTGTTAGAAGAAATCGCCTGATCGACAAACTTCTGCATCAAACCAACCAGTTGCAGGTAGCCGTCATTGCTCGGCATTTCCCACAGCAGTTCGTAAGCGTCTTTCAGCGTTTCGTACTCCGGTACAACCTGACGCAGAATACCGTCTTTGGATGCTTTGACGCTGATGTGGCCGCGTGGTGGTTCAATACCGTTGGTTGCGTTGGAGATCTGAGACGAGGTTTCAGACGGCATCAGTGCCGACAGCGTGGAGTTACGCAGCCCGTATTCTTTGATGTCGTTACGCAGCGCTTCCCAGTCGAGATGCAGCGGTTCGTTACAGATTGCATCCAGATCGCGCTTATAGGTATCGATAGGCAGAATACCCTGCGAATAGGTGGTTTCATTGAACCACGGGCAGGCGCCTTGCTCGCGAGCCAGCACGTTAGAAGCTTTCAACAGGTAGTATTGGATCGCTTCAAACGTTCTGTGTGTCAGGTTATTGGCGCTGCCGTCAGAATAACGCACGCCGTTTTTCGCCAGATAGTAAGCGAAGTTGATCACGCCAATTCCCAGCGTACGGCGACCCATCGCACCACGTTCTGCTGCTGTGATCGGGTAATCCTGATAGTCCAGCAGGGCATCCAGCGCGCGTACCGCCAGCGTCGCCAGCTCTTCGAGATCGTCTAGACTGTTGATGGCGCCGAGGTTGAAAGCAGACAGCGTACACAGCGCGATTTCACCGTTTTCATCATTCACGTCGTCCAGCGGTTTGGTCGGCAGCGCGATTTCCAGACACAGGTTGGACTGGCGAACGGGCGCAATCTGCGGATCGAACGGGCTGTGCGTATTGCAGTGGTCAACGTTCTGAATATAGATACGACCGGTGGAAGCACGTTCCTGCATCATCAGAGAGAACAGCTCAACGGCTTTGATGCGCTGTTTGCGGATGCTGTCATCCTGCTCATATTGCACATACAGGCGCTCGAACTCATCCTGATCGGCGAAGAACGCGTCATACAGCCCCGGCACATCGGACGGGCTGAACAGCGTGATTTCTTCACCTTTTACCAGACGCTGATACATCAGTTTGTTCAGCTGTACGCCGTAATCGAGGTGACGAACGCGGTTGCCTTCTACACCACGGTTGTTTTTCAACACCAGCAGGCTTTCTACTTCCAGATGCCACAGCGGATAGAACAGTGTGGCAGCCCCGCCGCGTACGCCGCCCTGAGAGCAGGATTTCACCGCTGTTTGGAAGTGTTTGTAGAAAGGAATACAGCCGGTGTGGAATGCTTCACCGCCGCGAATCGGGCTACCGAGCGCACGGATACGGCCTGCGTTGATACCGATACCGGCACGCTGGGAAACGTATTTCACGATTGCGCTGGACGTCGCATTGATGGAATCCAGACTGTCGCCGCACTCGATCAGCACGCAGGAGCTGAACTGACGCGTTGGCGTGCGCACGCCCGCCATGATTGGCGTCGGCAGGGAGATTTTGAACGTGGAAATCGCGTCATAAAAACGTTTGACGTAATCCAGACGCGTCTCACGCGGGTAGCCCGAGAACAGGCAGGCCGCGACCAGAATGTACAGGAACTGGGCACTTTCGTAGATATCACCGGTGACGCGGTTTTGTACCAGATATTTCCCTTCCAGCTGTTTTACCGCGGCATAGGAGAAATTCATGTCGCGCCAGTGATCGATGAAAGCGTCCATCTGGGCAAATTCTTCCGGGCTATAGTCTTCCAGCAGGTGTTTGTCATACTTGCCCAGTTCTACCATCTTGGTGACGTGAGTCAGCAGGGCAGGCGGCTCAAACTGGCCGTAGGCTTTTTTACGCAGATGAAAGATAGCCAGACGCGCGGCCAGATATTGGTAATCCGGGCTTTCGCGGGAGATCAGATCGGCAGCGGCCTTGATGATGGTCTCATGGATATCAGAGGTTTTGATGCTGTCATAAAACTGAATGTGTGAACGCAGTTCCACCTGAGAAACGGAGACATTGTGTAAACCTTCTGCGGCCCAGGTAATGACGCGGTGGATTTTATCCAAATTGATTTTTTCTTTACTGCCATCGCGTTTGGTAACGAGCAAGCTCTGGTTCATGTTGGGATTTACCTATTGGTGAAAATAAAAAATATCCCCCGTTTATTCACAGAAACAACCCTGTGACTAACTCTGTGGATAAATACTAGATATAGATATTTTTTGATAAACGGCTACTACATGGTGAGTATTGTAGTGGGGATTCTTTGAAGAACAAGAGTTGATTTTTCGTTAATTTAAAGGTTTGAGAAAGGATATTTTGTTAAAAACCTCATCTGATAAGGCCTGTAGCGATGTCAATATTATTCTGGGTTCTGATAAGAAAAAGAAAACCTGAAGACTTTGCTGGTTTTGGCACCAGATGGATGAAGGCGCGCGGCAAAAAACCGCGCAGCTTTTAAGAATACTCCGAATCCGCTCTATTTATCGTGGCGCGTGTGCAGCATGTAGTTCACGTCCACGTTTGTACCGAGCTTAAAGTGGTCTGTCAGCGGGTTGTAGTGCAGCCCGGTGATATGCTTTTCGCGCAGCGGCGTACTGTCAACCCAGTGCATCAGCTCAGCCGGGCGGATGAATTTCTTAATGTCGTGCGTGCCGCGCGGCACCATTTTTAGCACATACTCGGCGCCGATAACGGCCATCATCCACGCTTTCGCGTTGCGGTTGATGGTGGAAAAAAAGACGTGTCCGCCGGGTTTGACCAATTTAGCGCAGGCCTGCACCACGGATTGCGGGTCGGGAACGTGTTCCAGCATTTCCATACAGGTGACGACATCGTAGAGGCCCGGATGCGCCTGTGCATGGGCTTCTACCGTTTCCTGCACGTAATTGACGGCGACACCGCTTTCCAGCGCATGCAGACGCGCGACCTGTAGCGGTTCTGCACCCATATCGAGTCCGGTAACATCCGCGCCTTCGCGCGCCATGCTCTCGGCTAGAATGCCGCCACCGCAGCCGACATCCAGCACTTTCTTGCCGAACAGGCCTTCCGCGCGCTGCGAAATATAGCCCAGACGCAGTGGATTAATGCGGTGTAACGGTTTGAATTCACCTTCTAAATCCCACCAGCGTGAAGCGATAGCCTCAAATTTGGCAATCTCCTGATGGTCAACGTTCGGAGTTTGATTTTCTACATTCATCTGTTATCGCTGCCTTTCGTCATCTTTTACTGCCGCGAGTATACTCCCTCGTGTCGCAACGTGCAGCGGTGTCGTTTTTCTCTGCGGGATACCTTTCTCTGCAAAATAAAGGCTCAGTGGCAAAACAGTCTGTTCAGGGTGGAAGGGAGTTTCCCCCGAAACGGCGCTTTGTGATATAATTTTTCACCTTTTGAACAGTTCACCTTACTGAACGGTTCACTTTTCTGAACACGGGTAGATGCCTAAATAGAGGGATAGCGGCTCCATGAGCGACCTTGCCAGAGAAATCACACCGGTCAACATTGAAGAAGAGCTGAAAAGCTCGTATCTGGATTATGCGATGTCCGTTATTGTCGGACGTGCATTACCAGATGTTCGTGATGGACTTAAACCGGTACACCGCCGCGTACTGTATGCGATGAGCGTACTGGGCAACGACTGGAACAAACCGTATAAAAAATCCGCCCGTGTCGTCGGGGATGTCATCGGTAAATACCACCCGCACGGCGACTCAGCCGTTTATGAAACCATCGTGCGTATGGCGCAACCTTTCTCACTGCGCTACATGCTGGTTGATGGTCAGGGTAACTTCGGTTCGATTGACGGCGACTCCGCGGCGGCGATGCGTTATACCGAAATTCGCATGTCGAAAATTGCTCATGAACTGCTGGCCGATCTCGAAAAAGAGACGGTCGATTTTGTGCCGAACTATGACGGCACCGAGCAGATTCCTGACGTCATGCCAACGCGTATTCCCAACCTGCTGGTTAACGGTTCTTCCGGTATCGCCGTCGGGATGGCAACAAACATTCCACCGCACAACCTGACGGAAGTCGTGAACGGCTGTCTGGCGTATATCGACGATGAAAACATCAGCCTTGAAGGATTGATGGAACACATCAAAGGCCCGGACTTTCCGACAGCGGCGATCATCAATGGCCGACGCGGTATTGAAGAAGCCTATCGCACCGGGCGTGGTAAAATTTACATCCGTGCGCGCGCCGAAGTGGAAGCCGACGCGAAAACCGGACGTGAAACTATCATCGTGCACGAAATTCCGTATCAGGTGAACAAAGCGCGCCTGATCGAGAAAATTGCCGAGCTGGTTAAAGACAAGCGTATCGAAGGCATCAGCGCACTGCGTGACGAATCCGATAAAGACGGTATGCGTATCGTCATCGAGATTAAGCGTGACGCCGTGGGTGAAGTGGTCCTGAATAATCTGTATTCCCAGACGCAGCTTCAGACCTCATTCGGCATCAACATGGTCGCTCTGCATCAGGGCCAGCCGAAGATTATGCCGCTGAAGGACATTCTGGTTGCGTTTGTGCGCCACCGCCGCGAAGTGGTGACGCGTCGTACCATTTTTGAACTGCGTAAAGCCCGTGACCGCGCCCATATCCTGGAAGGTCTGGCGATTGCGCTGGCGAACATCGATCCGATTATCGAACTGATTCGCCGTGCTCCATCACCTGCTGAAGCGAAAGCCTCGCTGATCGCACAAGCGTGGGAACTGGGCAGCGTGGCAGCGATGCTGGAACGTGCGGGCGATGATGCCGCGCGTCCAGAATGGCTGGAGCCGGAGTTCGGCATCCGTGACGGTCGTTACTACCTGACGGAACAGCAGGCGCAGGCGATTCTGGATCTGCGTTTGCAGAAACTGACCGGCATGGAGCACGAAAAGCTGCTGGATGAATATAAAGCGCTGCTGGCGGAAATCGCCGAGCTGCTTTATATCCTCAACAGCCCTGAGCGCCTGATGGAAGTTATCCGCGAAGAACTGGAAGCGATTAAAACCCAGTACAGCGATGAGCGTCGTACAGAAATCACGGCGAACAGCGCCGACATCAACATCGAAGATCTGATTAATCAGGAAGATGTTGTCGTTACGCTGTCTCATCAGGGTTACGTGAAGTATCAGCCGCTGAGCGATTACGAAGCACAGCGCCGTGGGGGCAAAGGTAAATCTGCCGCGCGTATAAAAGAAGAAGACTTTATCGATCGTCTGCTGGTGGCAAACACCCACGACACGATTCTGTGCTTCTCCAGCCGTGGTCGTCTGTACTGGATGAAGGTGTACCAACTGCCGGAAGCCAGCCGTGGCGCGCGCGGTCGCCCGATCGTCAACCTGCTGCCGCTTGAAGCGGATGAGCGTATCACCGCGATTCTGCCGGTACGTGAATACGAAGAAGGCCGCCACATCTTCATGGCAACCGCGAGCGGTACTGTGAAGAAAACGTCGCTGACGGAATTCAGCCGTCCGCGCAGCGCGGGGATCATCGCGGTTAACCTGAACGAAGGTGATGAGCTGATTGGCGTCGACCTGACCGATGGCAGCGACGAAGCGATGCTGTTCTCTGCTGAAGGTAAAGTGGTTCGCTTCTCCGAACAGGCGGTGCGTTCTATGGGCCGCACGGCAACGGGTGTTCGTGGTATTAATCTGCAAGGTGAAGATCGCGTTGTTTCGCTGATCATTCCTCGTGGCGAAGGCGATATCCTGACCGTTACGCAAAATGGTTTTGGTAAGCGTACTGCCGTGAACGAGTACCCAACCAAGTCGCGTGCGACGAAAGGGGTTATCTCTATCAAGGTCAGCGAACGTAACGGTAAAGTGGTTGGCGCGGTTCAGGTTGATGCCGCAGACCAGATCATGATGATCACCGATGCGGGAACGCTGGTGCGTACGCGCGTGTCTGAAGTCAGCATCGTTGGCCGTAACACGCAGGGCGTGACGCTGATTCGTACGGCGGAAGACGAAAATGTTGTTGGCCTGCAGCGTGTAGCCGAGCCGGTAGAAGATGAAGAGCTGGATGGCGTAGTAAAAGTTGAAGGCGAGATCGCCGAAGACGATGATGCTATCGACGACATTGATGGCGATGATGATATCGCAGAAGATGACGAATAAGCCTTTCCATTAAACCGGAATGAGTCGAGTAAGCCAGCGCGATGCGCTGGCTTTTTTTATCGACACTCGGTAGTGTATCAGCAAACGGGTCCTTCCATTATTCAACGGTATCCACTTGAAATATCTCGCCTCATTCCATACCACGTTAAAAGTTTCCCGCTATTTGTTTCGGGTTCTGGCGATCATGCTGTGGGTGCTGGGCGCGCTGATATCCGTTTTTTATGTCACTAAAGTATTGAATGGAAAAGAGTCAGAACTGCGGCAGGAGTATAACCTCAGCTTTGATCAGTCGCAGGGCTATATTCGACACGCATCGGATATTGTGCGAGAACTCCAGTATCTGGCGGCAAATCGGTTGGTGCTGGCGCGAGAAAAAGCAGAATCGCCAATGGAAGGAGGCCCTGGTGTCTCCGTTTATTCGCTTGCGCCTGGTGCAACCTGTTCCACGCAATATGGCGGGAATGCGGCACTGCTTTCATTAAGTCATTTCTTTAACGGCTGGCAGGATAATTTCTCTGCCGTCTACGATCTTAACCGGGTCTTTTTTGTCGGCGGCGATCGGCGCTGTATGGTTGATTTTGGCATCCGTAACCAGTCGCTCGACCGCGATAACTTGCTTAAAAACGTGCAGGATCGGTTTCAGGATCAGAAGAAGAATCGCACCCAAACCGGGCGCGATGAAACGCTCTATTGGATTACCCCCGCGTCTATCCCCGATGTCGGCTATTTATATGCGCTGACGCCGATTTATGTGGATAACAAGCTGGAAGTCATCATGGGGATTGAACAGACGATTCGTCTGGATGACTTCGTCACTATAGGTAAATTCCCGATTGGGGCGCGGTTGCTGGATCAATATAATCAGGTGGTTTTGCAGTTTTCCGATGATAAAGGGCGTTACGCTTCGTCGGTAGATGGCTATCCCTCCGATCATAACTATTTCGGCTATGTGAATGGTTATGATGAACTCATTTTGAAGAAGTCGCTGCCGCCGACGTCATTCAGTATCGTGTATTCGCTGCCGTTAAAGGTGTTGCTCTCCCATATCAGTGCCTTGATGATCAATATGCTGGTGCTGAATATGCTATCGGCTATCTTGCTGTTTGTGCTGGCGCTGGTGTTTGAGCGGAAAATGCTGCTGCCAGCAGAAGTGAATGCGTTCCAGTTGGAAGAGAACGAGCAATTCAACCGCAAAATTGTGGCTTCGGCACCGGTAGGGATTTGTATCCTGCGTATCAATGACGGTACGAACATCCTCAGTAACGAGCTGGCGCACAACTATCTCAACCTGCTGACCCACGAGGACAGGCTGCGCATTACCCGCATCATTTGCGAGCAGCAGTCCAAGTTTGTGGATGTCATGACCAGCCGCAATCATCACCTGCAAATCAGTTTTGTCCATTCGCGCTATCGTAATGAAAACGTGGCGATTTGTGTGCTGCTGGATGTCAGTGCGCGCGTCAAAATGGAAGAGTCGCTACAGGAAATGGCGAATGCCGCCGAGCAGGCAAGCCAGTCTAAATCGATGTTCCTGGCCACCGTCAGCCATGAGTTGCGTACGCCGCTGTACGGGATTATCGGTAACCTCGATTTGCTGCAAACCAAATCGCTGCCGCAGGACGCCAACCGTCTGGTGGCGGCGATGAACAATTCCTCCTCGCTACTGCTGAAGATCATCAGCGATATTCTCGATTTTTCCAAGATCGAGTCGGAGCAGTTGAAGATAGAACCTTGTGAGTTTGCGCCGCATGAGGTTATCAGCCATATCACCAGCAACTATCTTCCACTGGTGGTGAAAAAGCGCCTGACGCTGTACTGCTTTATCGATCCAAAAGTACCGGTCAGCCTGTTTGGCGATCCTGTACGTTTGCAGCAGGTATTGTCTAACCTGCTGAGTAATGCCATCAAGTTTACGGACACGGGCTGCATCATTTTTGAAGTTGGCTGCCGCGATGGCTATCTGGAATTTGTGGTGCGTGATACCGGTGTAGGGATTCAACCCCGCGAGGCGGTGAAGCTGTTTGATCCGTTCTTCCAGGCGGGGAGCGGCGTTCAGCGTCATTTTCAGGGGACGGGGCTAGGGCTGGCAATTTGTGAAAAGCTGGTCAATCTGATGGATGGAGACATTACCATCGAGTCGGAACCGGGGCTCGGCAGCCTGTTTGGCGTCAGAATTCCGCTGTATAAAGCACGTTATGCGCCTGCGGCGATCAATGCCAGCCTGCAAGGGAAGATGTGCTGGTTGAGAATACGTAATGCCCGACTGGAAGCTTATCTGCTGACGCTGTTGCAGGATCAGGGATTGCAGGTGGCGCGCTATCAGAATCAAACCGTGTCGTCTGATGATGTGATGATTAGCGATTATGTATCAGAAGAGGATGTCACTGTTCGGGCACATATTGTAATGAGCGGCGCCCATAATGGAGCAGCGCAGGAAGTGAGTGCAGGACACTGGGTACAAGGGACATCCACACCTCAACATCTGCCCGATTTGCTGGAGAAAATCTATCGTTCAGAAAACGAGGACAGAACGCACACCGAGATTTCACCGCCGCTGGCCAGCTATGTGCGGGATGAGAATGGCGACATTATGATTCTCGTGGTTGACGATCACCCCATCAACCGCCGACTGCTGGCGGATCAGCTGGGTTCTCTGGGATATCAGGCCATAACGGCAAATGATGGCGTCGATGCGCTGGGTGTATTGAGCAAAAACCATATCGATATCGTACTGACGGATGTCAATATGCCGAATATGGATGGTTATCTGTTTACACAACGCATGCGTGAGCAGGGGTTACGCTTCCCGGTTATCGGCGTGACGGCGAATGCATTGGCGGAAGAAAGGGAACGTTGCCTCGGCGCGGGGATGGATAACTGTTTGTCAAAACCGGTTACGCTGGATACCTTGCAGCAGGCGCTGGCGTATTACAGTAACGTGGTGCGTCAGGCGAGAACATCTGGAGAATAACCTGCACCAGCGGTTGCTGGCGCAGGTGAGGAAAGGCTTAGTCGACCTGCGTTGCGCCGCCGTTAACGGAAGACAGATAGTTCAACAGGGCGATATCGTTGTCGACGCCCAGCTTGGTCATCGCTGACTTCTTCTGGCTACTGATCGTTTTGATACTGCGGTTGAGTTTTTTGGCGATTTCGGTGACCAAAAAACCTTCGGCAAACAGGCGCAGCACTTCACTTTCTTTCGGTGACAGGCGTTTGTCACCGTAGCCGCTGGCGCTGATTTTCTCCAACACTTTGGATACGCTGTCCGGCGTGAACTTCTTCCCTTTTTGCAGGGCAGCCAGCGCTTTGGGTAAATCGGTCGGCGCGCCCTGTTTCAGAACGATACCTTCGATATCCAAATCCAGCACCGCGCTCAGAATCGCCGGATTATTATTCATGGTGAGAACAATAATAGAGAGATGAGGAAAATGGCGCTTAATGTATTTAATGAGGGTGATGCCATCGCCGTATTTATCGCCAGGCATGGATAAATCGGTAATTAAAACGTTAGCGTCCAGCTTAGGCAGGTTGTTGATCAGCGCTGTTGAGTCTTCAAATTCGCCAACCACATTGACCCATTCAATCTGCTCAAGCGATTTTTTGATGCCAAAAAGGACAATAGGGTGGTCGTCGGCAATAATTACGTTTAAGTTACTCATCGTTTTGGTTACTCATCTTGTTGGCTACCTTGCTGCCCTTTAGGTTCTTCTGGGGATAGTAGTGCACTGACAAACCTTTCAATCTTATGAAGGTTTGCGTCGATCTCTTCACTATCATGCGCGGTAATATGCTGTTCAAGCTGTTCACACAACAGTTTGCCAGGATGCAGATTCAGCATGGCAAACACGCCTTTCAGCCGGTGTGCCGTCTGCGAAAGTGACGGAAAATCGCCTGCTTCCGCTTCAGTATACAGCCTCTTTAAATCATCCGGTACTGTCTCCACGAACAGCGAATAATAGTCGCTTGATGCCAATTGTGCGGCGTAAAACTCGACATCATCCTGTTCCCCTTCCTGTAGCGCATCGGGTGATGTTTCCAGTTGTAGCTCAATCAGCTTCAGTAATGCCTCCAGCAGGAGGTGGCTGATATTATAATTCACCCGCAAACGGCGCGGGCCCAAAGGCGTTAATGTGTCATCGTCGTGACTCAACAGCAGCGTATAATCTGTCTTGTTCTCCGGGTCGTCAGTAATGCAGATATCTGCTTCCTGATTAATCTGGCGTTCATCGCTAACCAGATAATTTGCTCCCCAGCCCGTCAGCATATTGCCGACAATATGCTGTACTTCATCAGATGTCACATCCAGCAGAATGGTAATACCATCCAGCAGTTTTTCTTCCTCAACGGGAAGCGCTTCCGGCTCCAGTTTTAGCGTCAGAATATAGTGTGTACCTAACCCGGACTTACTGTTGATGGTTAACGCACCGCCCAGTTTATTACAGAGTTGATTACACAAAAATAAGGTCAATCCTGAATTTTGTCCGAAACGATCGGAAGTGGCGGGGTGCAGGAAAGGATGACGGATATTTTCCTGCTCTTTGCCTGAAACATGCGTTCCCGTATCGCTGACCTGAATAATCAACGTATCCGACTCATTATTTTTTCTGTCAACCGACACGGTAATCTTGCCGTAATCCGTATTGGTCACTGAATAATTCAGCAGCAGCGCCAGCGTCTTTTTCAACAGCTCGGCATCACCCACGTAAGTTTGATTACTATCCAGGTTGTAATGATGAAACAGAGCCAGACCTTTTTGGTTCAATCGCGGTAGTAGCTCAAGAAGAACATTGTCCATTAGGGCCAGCAGCGAAAAGCTGTTGTTGACCACGGTCCATTCCTGCGCTTCGAGCTTTTCGTGCAAGGCGATATTTTCCAGCAGTTCGATAGCACAGCGAGTATCTGCCGTTAGCTGATCTAGTGTTGGTGTCTGTATCGTTTCCGTACCGCTGTGGCGCAGCGTATGAATATGCTGTTGCAGTGAAATCAATGGCTGTTTGAATTCGCTGAGCAGGTTTTGGAATAAGCGTTTTCTGGCATGAATATTCTTCTCATATTCACGCTGAGCTAGCAGCAACTTCCGCTGTACCAGAATCTCTTTATCCTGTTCACGCAGCAGGAAGAGGCAATAATCAGGCGAATATTGGCTACGAATTTGGCGGATTTCATACATTTCATTATTGATCGTGACCTGAATAACGCCCTGATGTTCGTCCGCCATATTGGTGATTTTTTGCAGGCTCAGGTGCGGAAGTAAATGCTCGGCACGCTCATTTTGTATGATGATTTTATTGCTGCTGAAGTCATAAACCAGCACGCCCATCGGAATTCTGCTCGTGGTTTCACGGTAAATATCCAGCTTCTTTTCCAACTGATGCGATAAATCCTCTACGGGATGTGCATACTTCCGACGGAAAAGATAAAAGCCAGCGAGGGATAAAATCAGCAGAACCAGATTCAGCAGCAGAAGCCAGACGTTATTACGCAATGAATCAATAATCAGGGTTTTTACGGGAACCTGAAAAACGATTTTCAGCGGTGCATTAACGAGCGTAGCGGAGATTTCAATATTGGAGCCATGAAGCTGCACGTCAGCTGAACTTTCGCCATTACTGCTGCTGTCCATATTGCTGGCCGCGGGCGTATCCGGCTTCAGCATAAGGTGCTCACGCGGAATCGTGTCTGGGATTAAATCATTAATCGGCAGGTCGAAGGCAAGAATTGTCGCCAGATGGCCTGGCTGATTGAATGTGGTGCGCAGCGTAAAATAGTAGTCGTTATAGAAGCGTAATTTACGCAGCGGGGAAAAACTTTCGCGCTCGTCTAACACATTCGCCTGTTGCAGCATTTCTGTCCGGCGGGCTTCGGCGATGACCGTAATATAATTGCCGCGGAACTGCGAAGAGATATCTTTCAGGGTCTGCGTAGAAATCATCGTCAGGCTATTGTCGATACCATTCAGGTAATACATGGAATAGACGCTGTTCTCCGCTCCCCAGAGAATATCCAGATAGCGTGATATCCGACGAACCGACGTCAGCGTGCCTTTATCGTGTTGCCCAAAAATCAGGGCGTCCGTTTTCTGACCATTTTTTTCTACGTAGAAAACATTAGGCATTAAATTAATGGCGGTAATGTTGGTATCGCTCGCGGACGGTTCGCTGTTCAGGCTGCCGTATATTTGGTAGGTGAAGAAACGGTAGGTATCGACACGTTTTTGTATGCCCTGGGCAATGGTTGTCAGAGAGTGTTTTTTGTCCGCCAGCAAGTCGTTGATGTAGCTATAGCTGAACGTTCCGGTAATCAGGATCGATAACACCGTAAGGAGAGAAAAATAACGCAGAATCATGGCTGGCATCAATTAACGCTCCTGATTAGCGGATGACGGCACGCGCACTGGCGCTGACGCCCAGCAACAACAGTGCGACAAACCCGAATGCGGTAGCCAAATTGCTGAACTGTGCAATAAAGCCGAGAATGGTCGGGCCGATCAGAATACCAGCGTAGCCCACGGTTGTAATCGAGGCGATGGCCAGATTGGGCGGCATGATCTTTTGATTTCCCGCTGCGCTGAAAAGAATCGGTACCACATTGGATGCGCCGATGCCGACCATCACAAAGCCGAGAATCGCGGTGATCGCATTATCAATACTGATCGCTAACACCAGACCGAGTGCGGCACAGAGGCTACCGCCGGTAAGAATCGCGTAGCGTCCAAGCGCATTAACGATACGGTCGCCGTTCAGTCTGCCCAGCGTCATCGCGACGGAAAACGCGGCATAGCCCATGCCTGCCTGCGCGCCGCTCAGGTTGCGTTCAACCGTTAAAAAGAGGGCGCTCCAGTCCAATATGGAACCTTCGGCCAGAAACATGATGAAGCACAATGAACCAATGAACATCACCCAGCCGCGCGGGATGACAAACAGTGGGCCGCCGTCATCCTGATTCGTGGTGCGCAGCAGGTGTTTGTGCGCCACTGTCATAAATATCAGTACCAGCGCAACCATCGTCAGGATGGCCATTAGCGGGGAGAGTCCAAGCCACAGCAGGGCGCTGACGCCGCCTGCGCCGACAATCCCCCCGACGCTAAAGAAACCATGAAAACCGGACATCATCGCCCTGCCGCTGGCTCGTTCTACGATGACGGCCTGAATATTCATCGCAACATCGATCATGCCGATAGACGCGCCGAAAAAGAGCAGCGTCATCGCCATCACGGGTAATGTGCCTGCCTGCGTCAATGCGGGCAATACCAGACAAAGCAGTGCGCTTGCCAGCAAAATCACGCTGCGACACCCTAGCTTGCTGGTGAGGAAACCGGTGAGCGGCATAGCCAGCAGAGAACCAATACCAAGAGAAAGTAGCAACATCCCCAGAGAGGCATCACTGATAGCCAGCCGCGTTTTGACAAATGGCACCAGCGGTGCCCAGGAGGCCATGGCGAAACCCGCAACAAAGAAAACGATGCGCGTCGCTGTCTGTGCCTTTTTGCCCGGCAGAGGCTGATTGACGCATAACGGGTTGGAATTCAGTGTTGTACTCATCCTGACGAGACTATCCGGTCGACGTAACAAGGGCCTATTTTTACCATAATTAGCGGTCTGAATGGAAAGAATCCTGGCGTGCGGTTTGAGAGGGAAGGGGAACAGCATTTTCTGAGGCAGTATCGCGCGCAAAAAAATGCCGATTAGATAATCGGCAAAAGAATAGATCAATTGAAGCAATAATGATGATGGAGTGGGATTTTAAAGCGATACATACGCGCCGTTTTGCCGTTTGATGCGATTTTAGCCTGCTCGCATCGTTATGGTTATGCGGATAACCCTCATGAGGTAAAATTTCCGGGAGAAATTTTTAACGTTGCATCAGCAACGGCACGTCATAAAAAATGCGATGGAGCTTACCCTGCTGAGGGTAGCCTTTTACTCTTGCGTAACCTCTCACCCACGGCGTGTTTTTTTCCCGTATAATCCCCTACTTTGTGTTAGGTCTCCGGGGTGACGGTGAAACAACTTTCCGACTTGCTGCGGCATTTGCAGCAGGATTTGCGCGAGCCACAGCCTGAACGCGCAGGTTTCAGACAAATAACGCGTTCATTAACCCTCAGCGATACGTCTGAGCTATTGCCGTGGCTGGCGACTCAGCCAGTGTACCCGCAGTTCTATTGGCAACATCGTCAGGATCGTGAAGAAGCCGCCGTTTGCGGCAACGTGTGTGGGTTTCGTCATCTTCAGGATGCAGAAGCATTTCTTGCTCAGCAGCAGTGCGATCCCAACGTGCGTATCTGGGGGCTGAATGCGTTTAACCAGATAAAAGAAAGCGGCACGTCTTCACCTGGCTACCTGTTTTTGCCCCGGGCAGAATTGCGGCGTCAGGATGATACGCTCAGTCTAAGCATTAATCTGTTCAGCGATACCTCATTGCAACAGGATGCCGCCGAAGCCTCGGCGTTTCTTAATCTGCTTCTGCCGCCTGCGCCGTCGCCTCTTTTACATGCGGAGGTGCAGTCCGTCGGGCATCAGCCGGAGCGTCAGGGATGGATTAATTTGCTCCAGCGGGCGCTGCACGACATCAAAGCAGGGCTGATGGAAAAGGTCGTTCTGGCGCGCACGACGACGCTAACGTTGACGCAGCCGCTACAGGCGACCACCTTTATGGCCGCCAGCCGGGCGGCAAATCACCACTGCTTCCATTTCATGCTGGCGCACGACGCGCGTCATGCGTTTCTTGGTTCCAGCCCGGAGCGGCTTTATCGCCGTCGGGGGAGCGAACTGGAAACGGAAGCGCTGGCGGGAACGGTGGCAAGCGATCGCGATGCGCACAAAGCCGCTGAACTGGGCGACTGGCTGATGAATGACACCAAAAATCAGTGTGAGAACATGCTGGTGGTGGATGATATTTGCCAGCGGTTACAGCAGTCGGCGCTGTCGCTGGATGTGATGCCGCCGGAAATTGTGCGCCTGCGTAAAGTGCAGCACCTGCGCCGTACCATTCACGCCACTTTGCGAACTGCGTCCGATAGCGCGTGCCTGAATGCATTACAGCCCACGGCGGCGGTGGCGGGTTTACCGAGGCAAGAGGCGCGCCGTTTTATTGCCGAACATGAACCATTTGAACGCGGCTGGTACGCTGGGTCGGCGGGTTACCTGTCTCGTCAGCAGTCTGAATTTAGCGTGGCGTTACGTTCGGCTGAAGTGCGGGATCATATTTTGACGCTCTATGCCGGTGCCGGAATTGTGGCTGGTTCTGATCCAGAACAAGAATGGCAGGAGTTGGAAAACAAAGCCGCAGGGCTGAGATCCCTGTTAGACGGTGATATGTCATAGTTTTGTTTTATGGTTGTTGTGTCAGGTAATGGTTTATATCAAAGTCAGCGTGATAAAAAAAAATATAATAGTGCCGATCTTGATGTTTGCTGAAGGGCAACCAGGCCGCCAACAGTTTGATCATTCGTATTTTGTCTATATCCATCATTTTCTGTGAGCGTACAGCCAGTACACAGGAAGATGGCGGGAATAACCTGCAACCTGAGTTGTTGAGTACATCATGTCAACAAGTGTATTTAATCGCCGCTGGGCTACATTACTGCTGGAATCGCTGACCCGCCACGGCGTCCGGCATGTCTGCATCGCGCCTGGTTCTCGCTCCACCCCGCTGACCTTGTCTGCGGCGGACAATCACGCGCTGATTTGCCACACGCATTTTGACGAGCGAGGGCTCGGGCATCTGGCGCTGGGGCTGGCAAAAGCCTCGCGTGAACCGGTTGCGATTATCGTGACGTCAGGTACGGCTGCCGCGAATCTTTATCCGGCCATCATTGAAGCCGGACTGACCGGCGAACGGCTGGTGGTGCTGACGGCCGACCGCCCGCCGGAGCTGATTGACTGCGGGGCGAATCAGGCGATTCGTCAGCATGCACTGTATGCTTCACATCCTACGCAGGCGCTGGATTTGCCGCGTCCCACGCCTGACATCCCGGCTAGCTGGCTGGTTTCCTCTGTGGATAGCGCCATGGCGCGACTGGCGCACGGTGCGCTGCACATTAATTGCCCCTTTGCTGAACCGCTGTACGGTGCCGATGACGGCACGGCGTATCAGGATTGGCTGATGGCGCTGGGTGACTGGTGGGACAGCCGTGAACCCTGGCTGCGTGAAATGCGCCAGAGCACTCTGGCGGTACAGCCGGACTGGCCGCAGTGGCGGCAGAAGCGCGGCGTCGTTCTCGCTGGTCGCGTGAGTCCCGAACAGGGAGTGCGCCTCGCCGCGTGGGCGAACGAATTGGGCTGGCCGCTGATTGGTGATGTCCTGTCGCAAAGCGGGCAGCCGTTACCCTGCGCGGATATCTGGCTGGCGCATCCCGACGCGGCGGATCGCTTACGGCAGGCAGAGATTGTCTTGCAGTTCGGCGGTAGCCTGACAGGGAAACGTCTGCTGCAATGGCAGGAACAGTGCCAGCCGCAAGAATTTTGGTTAATTGACGATCTGCCGGGACGGCTGGATCCGGCCCACCATCGCGGACGCCGTCTGGTCGCCGATGTGGGCGAATGGCTTTCTGCGCACCCGGCGCATAAGCAGACGCCGTGGGCTGATATGTTGGTGGATATTGCCGATAAAACGCAGCGGCAGATTGATACCCATTTGGCTTCCCGCTTTGGGGAAGCGCAACTGGCGCAGCGTATCCCGGCGCTGTTGCCGCCGGATGGACAGCTGTTTGTCGGCAACAGCCTTGTGGTGAGGCTGATCGACGCGCTGGCGCAGCTCCCGCAGGGGTATCCGGTGTACGGTAATCGTGGTGCCAGCGGTATTGATGGTCTGATCTCCACGCTGGCAGGCGTGCAGCGTGCCACGGCAAAACCGACGCTGGGCATCGTCGGCGATCTTTCTGCGTTATACGATTTGAATGCGCTGGTGTTGCTGCGTCAGGCGCCCGCACCGCTGGTGTTGATTGTGGTGAACAATAATGGCGGCCAGATATTTTCCCTGCTGCCGACGCCGGTTGCACAGCGTGAAACGTTTTACTGCATGCCGCAAAATGTGGAGTTCGGCCACGCTGCCGCGATGTTTGGCCTCAATTACGTGCGTGCTGATAACTGGGAACAACTGGCAAATACGGTGACGGATTGCTGGGCACAAGGTGGCGTCACGCTGCTGGAAGTTGTGGTTGAACCGAAGGAAGGCGCAGCAACGCTTAACGAACTGGTCGCGCAGGTGGCGACATGGGCGCACTAGATTCTCAGAGACTAGTTCCTCAGAGTCTAGGCTTTCAAGAGCTAAGCTGCCGGAAGGTGACGCATGGCGCGGTGGCTTCTGGGCAGCCGTGGCTGGTGTGCCTGCATGGTTTATTAGGCAGCGGTGAGGACTGGCTGCCGGTCCTGCCATTTTGTCGTGACTGGCCTGTGCTGTTGGTGGATTTACCCGGGCACGGTGCGTCGCGAACGATTGCCACTGCCGATTTTGCCGATGTGAGTCTCCAGCTAAGCGCCACGCTGCTGGCGCAGGGCATTACGCGCTATTGGCTGCTGGGCTATTCGCTCGGTGGGCGTATCGCAATGTATCACGCCTGCACCGGACAGCATGACGGCATGCTGGGGCTATTGGTCGAAGGGGGACACCCCGGTCTGGCGACGCCCGAGCTGCGTACGGAGCGTACCCACCATGATGCACGCTGGGCGCAGCGCTTTCGTCAGGAACCTCTGCCAGCGGTCTTGCAGGACTGGTATCAGCAGGCGGTCTTTGCTGATGTGGATTCAGTACAGCGTGAACAGCTGATTACGCGTCGCAGCGATAATCATGGTGCATCTGTCGCGGCCATGTTGGAAGCCACCTCGCTGGGGCGACAGCCTTTTTTGGCAGAACGCCTTCGACATCTGTCGATACCTTTTGCTTACTTATGCGGTGCCAGCGACGTGAAATTTCAAACGCTGGCGGCGCACTACGGCCTGCCGTTACTGAGCGTCGCGCAGGCGGGCCATAATGCTCATCAGGCGAATCCAACGGCGTATGCCGAGCGGGTTCGCGATTTTCTTTTTGCATCCCGTTAAGGATTGATAACTATGCTTTATCCGAGTGAAGAACTGCTTTACGCACCGATTGAATGGCACGATTGCAGCGGCGATTTCGCCGATATCCTCTACCACAAATCCGCCGATGGCATTGCCAAAATCACCATTAACCGTCCTCAGGTACGCAATGCGTTCCGTCCGCAAACGGTAAAAGAGATGATTCAGGCGCTCGACAATGCGCGTCACGATGACGGGATTGGCACGATCATCCTGACCGGTGCGGGTGATAAAGCATTCTGTTCCGGCGGCGATCAGAAAGTACGTGGCGACTACGGCGGCTATCAGGACGACAGCGGTGTGCATCACCTGAACGTGCTGGATTTCCAGCGCCAGATCCGCACCTGTCCGAAGCCGGTTGTCGCGATGGTAGCTGGCTATTCCATCGGCGGTGGACACGTTCTGCACATGATGTGCGACCTGACCATTGCAGCAGAGAACGCCATCTTCGGTCAAACCGGTCCGCGTGTCGGCTCCTTTGACGGCGGCTGGGGCGCGTCTTACATGGCGCGCATCGTCGGCCAGAAGAAAGCGCGTGAAATCTGGTTCCTGTGCCGTCAGTACGATGCGGCGCAAGCGCTGGATATGGGACTGGTAAACACCGTGGTTCCGCTGGCCGATCTGGAAAAAGAGACCGTGCGCTGGTGCCGCGAAATGCTGCAAAACAGCCCGATGGCGCTGCGCTGCCTGAAAGCGGCACTGAACGCGGACTGCGACGGTCAGGCGGGTTTGCAGGAACTGGCGGGTAACGCCACCATGTTGTTCTACATGACGGACGAAGGGCAGGAAGGCCGTAACGCGTTTAATGAAAAACGCCAGCCTGACTTCAGCAAATTCAAACGGAATCCGTAATGCGTCGGGTCACTCTCTATCGTTACAGCGTGCCGATGGAAGCCGGGGTGGTGCTGCGCAATCAGCGCCTGAAAACCCGCGATGGTCTTATCGTTCGCCTGCAAGAAGGCGAACGGTTGGGCTGGGGCGAGATTGCACCGCTGCCAGAATTCAGCGTGGAAACGCTGGCGGAGGCGGAATCAGCTGCGCTTGAACAACTGCAATCGTGGGTAGCAGGGCAGACATTTTCTGACGATCTTCCACCATCTGTTGCCTTTGGCTTGAGCTGTGCACAGGCCGAACTGGATCAGTACCTGCCGCAGGCGGCGGACTATCGTAAAGCGCCATTGTGTAATGGCGACCCCGATGAGCTGTTCGAGATGCTACAGGCGATGCCGGGCGAGAAAGTGGCAAAGATCAAAGTCGGTCTTTACGAAGCGGTGCGTGACGGCATGATCGTTAACGTGCTGCTGGAAGCCTTGCCGGATCTGAAACTTCGTCTGGATGCCAACCGCAGTTGGACGCGCGCCAAAGCGGACGGTTTTGCCCGCTATGTCGCGCCGTCATTGCGTTCACGCATTGCCTTCCTCGAAGAACCTTGCAAAACCCGTGAAGAATCTCGCGAATTTGCGCGGGAAACGGGTATCAGCATTGCCTGGGATGAAAGCGTGCGCGAGGCGGATTTTCGGGTGGAAGCCGAGCCGGGCGTGAGTGCGATTGTCATTAAGCCGACGCTGGTCGGCAGCCTCGCACGCTGTCAGCAACTGGTGCAGGACACGCATCAGGCTGGGTTAACGGCGGTGATCAGTTCCAGTATTGAATCGAGTTTGGGATTAACGCAGTTGGCGCGTTTGGCGCAATGGCTGACGCCGGACACGATTCCCGGGCTGGATACGTTGGATCTGATGCAGGCGCAGGTGATTCAGTGCTGGCCGGAAAGCACGTTGCCGCTGCTGGCTGCTGAGCAACTGGACGTGGTATGGCAATCCTGACCGACTGGCCGTGGCGACACTGGGCTAGCCAGACGCCCCAGTCTGTTTCGTTGAATGAGCCTGTCGCGTTGATTGCAGACGAAACCCGCTGGAGCTGGCAGGCGCTTGCCCGGCAGGTGGATTGTCTGGTGCATCATTTCACACTGCAGGGTGTGACGGCCGACAGTACGGTTGCGCTACGTGGTAAGAATAGCGTCCAGATGCTGTTCAGCTATCTGGCGTTATTGCAGTGTGGTGCACGCGTGCTACCGCTGAACCCACAGTTGCCCGATGTGGTAACTGAGGCACTGCTGCCCTCGCTGAATGTGGCGTATGGCCTGTGCCTGAATGATAACCCCTGGCCGAATGCCGTACGCCCGCTTTCTTTAGCTCCCATTTCTTTACCATCAGGATCTTTGCTATCCGACGATATCGAAGAACGCTGCCTTGCTGATTTGCGCTGGCAGGCCGATCGGCTGGCGACGCTGACGCTGACATCCGGCTCCAGCGGGATGCCGAAAGCGGTGGCGCACACGTTCGCGGCTCATCTCTCCAGCGCGGAAGGGGTGGTACGGATGATGGCGTTTTCTGCCAGCGACAGTTGGCTGCTGTCACTTCCACTGTTCCACGTGTCTGGGCAGGGTATTGTCTGGCGCTGGCTTGCCACGGGAGCCACGATAGTGGTTCGTGCGCATCAGCCTCTAGACAGTGCGCTGCGCGATTGTACCCATGCTTCTCTGGTGCCAACGCAGCTGTGGCGACTGTTGTCGGAGGACATTCTCCCCACGGCACTGAAAGCCGTATTGCTTGGCGGCGCGATGATTCCGCAGGCGCTGACGCAGCAGGCGGAAGCCCGAGGTGTGAGCTGCTGGTGTGGTTATGGTCTGACGGAACTGGCGTCTACAGCCTGCGCAAAACGCGCCGATGGACGTTCGGGTGTCGGCCTGCCTCTACATGGGCGGGAGATCCGGCTGGTCGATGATGAAATTCTGCTGCGCGGCAGCACGCTGGCCGCTGGCTATTGGCGTGATGGAAAACTGATTCCACTGGTCGATGAGGATGGTTGGTTCCATACGCGGGATCGCGGGCGCTTTGCCGAGGGCGAATGGCACATTCTGGGGCGTCTGGATAACCAATTTTTCAGCGGTGGGGAAGGGATCCAGCCGGAGAACATTGAAGCCGTGCTGTTGACGCATCCCGATGTTCAACAGGCCTGTGTTGTGCCCGTTGAAGACGTGGAGTTCGGCCACCGTCCTGTCGCGGTGGTGGAGTTAGCGCACACCACGACACTTGATGCCGTACGTGATTGGCTACAGCCACAGCTTGCCGGATTTCAGCGTCCGGTCGCGTATTATGCGCTGCCGACTGAACTGAAAAATGGTGGGATTAAGCTCTCTCGTCAGCAGGTGAAAAGCTGGGTAAAAGCGATATACCCTTCGTCCAATAGGTCGCTCAGCGCGGCTGGTCGCTAGCTATCCGACGCGTTGGCACCGGGTTTCGTCACCTTTTTTTGCTGAATAGTTTGATGAGTCGTCTGATAACTGGCGTTGGTTTCCCGATCAAACAGCGCCAGCTTTTCCAGAAACCACATGTCCTGAAACCGCATCGGGGTGCGCATATCGGCATGCACCGTATGAGGGGTATCCATCGCTGCGGCACGCTTCCCTGTCGCTAATTTTCCTTCTCTCATCATCGTTTCCTTCTGCCTGTTTTGTCGTCATCCATGGTGAGTACTATTGTTCACTTTGTCTTCTTTGAGCAAATAGGCCGCGCTTATTGTTGCTATTGTCAGCAGCGCTGAATGAAAATTTTCATGATTATTAAAAGAATAAATCGCTGCTCAGGGCAATTTCGTGCTGGAGTGAGGGGGCGTTTCGGGTAGAATCGGCAACGATAACATCTTTACACGCGCGTTTAACGACGGTTTTAAGGATATTGAAAATGAAAAAGTTTGTGATTGCCTGTGCGGGAAGCCTGTTACTTGCAAGTGCTTCTGTACATGCCATTAGCCTTTCCGGGGAAGCAGGTCGCGATTACGCCGGTGCCAGTGCGGGCTTCGGTCTGGGCATTCCTGGGCTTGCGGGTAATGTGAGCTATGCCCACGGTGACAATAACAATGACGTCTACGGCTTCGGTCTGGGATACACCATCCCTGTTGGCCCACTTAAACTGACTCTGGGTGGTAAAGCGCTGTACCTGAATCAGGACCACGGCAATGATGGCTATGGCGTTGCTCTGGGCGGTGGCGTGCAGTGGCCGCTGAGCCGTCAGTTCTCGCTGTATGGTGAAGGCTACTATTCACCGGATGCTTTCTCCAGCCATGTCGATCACTACGTTGAAGGGAAAGCAGGCGTACGCTGGCAGGTCTTTGCACCGCTGAGCGTTGATGTGGGTTACCGCTACATCAATATGGCGCGCGAGAATGGGCCGGATAACAAACTGGCTGATTCTGCTTATGTCGGCGTTGGTCTGAGCTTCTGATATTCCCACGATTCTCCAGGCCGCAGGTGTGTTGGCTTTCCTCGCTCACCCCAGTCACTTACTGGTGTAAGCTCCTGGGGATTCACTGCGTCGCCGCCTGCCTGCAACTCGAATTATTTAGGGTATCGTGGTTCGAAAGAAAAAAGGGCGTGAATGTTGAGTTCACGCTCTTTTTTTATGCCTAGGCGTCGCTGAAAAAGATTAGCTGATTGACGGTAGCCAGCCTGCGACCATCGCCAGTTGGATCAGGATGATGCCTACGCCGCTGGCGAAAACCAGCGCCAGAACTGGAGCACCTCCGCGCGTCGCACGTATTTCAGGGCGCTGTTTGCGTACCTGCCAGCTCAGCAGGACGGGAATAAGCAGTGCCAGCACGGCCAGTGCGATCGCCGCATAACCCAGCGCCATCACGAACCCTTGCGGATAAAAGAGTGCAAACACCAGCGGTGGGATAAAGGTCAGCAAACCCGTTTGGGCACGTCCGGTGACGCTATTTTTACGCTTAAACAGATCGGCTAAATAATCGAATAGCCCAAGCGCCACGCCGAGGAAAGAGGTCGCCAGCGCCAGATCGGCAAACAGGTGGACGGCCAGTTCAACGTGCGGTGAAGCCACCAGCGTACGAATAGCCTGCATCAGTCCATTCAACCCCGCCTGATCGGCCAAAATCGCATTGAATGTTGAAGAACTGAGGCTGCCTAGCATCGCGAGCTGCCAGAAAATGTAGGCAATCAGCGGTATCACGCTACCGATAAGAAATATCCGGCGCAGCTTACGGCTGTCACCACCCATGTAATGCACAATACTGGGGATACTGCCGTGAAAGCCGAATGACGTCAGAATGACGGGTAATGCCGAGAGCGTCAGACCCTGTTGCAGCGGGAGCGTTAAGAGATTAACGCGCTGAATATGTGGAACCATGACGGCCAGCATAATGACGAGCATAAGCACTTTGCCGCTAAACAGAATGCGGTTAAACAAATCGACAGAGGAAGTCCCGATACAGACGACGCCGCCCGCAACCAGCGTGAAGAGTAGAATACCGGCGGATAGTGGAAGTGAGTAGCCACTCCATTGGCTAATGCTGGTGGCGAGCAGTTCGCCTGCGCCGCTGATATAGGCTGCCGTGAGCGCATACATCAGAAATAGCATACTGAAACCGGTAATCCATTGTCCCCAACGGCCGAGGTAGATTTTTGCCAACGTGCCTAATCCGGTGTGCGATGGCTGATGTTGATACACTTCAACCAGCAGCAGGGCGCTGTAACACATCAGTGCCCACAGACCGATTAATACTATCAATGTCGTGCCAAATCCGACGCCAGCCGTTGCCAACGGCATCGCCAACATTCCTGCTCCAATTGTAGTACCAGCAACGATAAAAATACTGCCAAGAGTACGATTTTTCACCTATTCC
The DNA here is from genome assembly GCF_041228105.1 of Pectobacterium aroidearum. Taxonomy (NCBI): domain Bacteria; kingdom Pseudomonadati; phylum Pseudomonadota; class Gammaproteobacteria; order Enterobacterales; family Pectobacteriaceae; genus Pectobacterium; species Pectobacterium aroidearum. The sequence goes on along the minus strand of NZ_CP166097.1, from coordinate 3,756,767 downwards.
TCTATATATAGCGTGGCTATCCAGATATTTTTGGCAGCAGGGTAGAGTATTCAGTGATTTCTGTCAAAACGCCGTTACGAAGGGTGTAATTTTATATTTACACTGGATGCAGCTTAGCGGCTGCGTGGTGCTATCGAGCTGGCTGAAAGAAACATTGTGTTTGTTCATCCGACTTTTTAAAGTGGTTTCAGGATCGTCACGAGGAATAAAAAAATGCTTAGGGTCGAGATGTTGTGTACCGGCGATGAAGTGCTGCATGGTCAGATTATTGATACCAATGCGGCCTGGTTGGCGGATTATTTGTTTCAACAGGGATTACCGATGACCAGCCGGATGACGGTGGGGGACGATCTCGATGCGTTGGTGACGGCGATAACACAGCGTAGCCAGATCGCCGATATCCTGATTGTAAACGGTGGTTTGGGGCCGACCAGCGACGATCTCAGCGCGTTGGCGGCGGCCACTGCAGCAGGTGAAGGGTTGGTTGAGCACGCAGAATGGCTGGCGCGGATGGAGGCTTTTTTTGCCGAGCGCGGCAGAGTGATGGCGCCGAGTAACCGCAAACAGGCACAAATCCCCGCCAGCGCGGAAATGGTAGATAACCCGGTTGGCACCGCCTGTGGTTTTGCACTGCACTTGAATAAGTGCCTGATGTTTTTCACGCCGGGCGTCCCGTCTGAGTTTAAGGTCATGGTCGATCAGCAAATTATGCCGCGCTTGCGCGAGCGTTTTGCTGTTGCCGATGCCCCGCTGTGCCTGCGCCTGACCACCTTTGGTCGTTCCGAGAGCGATCTGGCAAGTCAGCTGGATGGTATGGCGTTACCGCCGGGCGTGGTGCTGGGTTACCGTTCTTCTATGCCGATTATCGAGCTGAAGCTGACAGGGCCAGCCGCTCAGCAGGAAAAGATGGTGCAACTGTGGGAAACGGTGCGCGCCGTAGCCGGGGAAAATACCCTCTTTGAAGGAACGGAAGGGCTGCCAGCGCAGCTTGCACGGCGTCTGGCTGAACGTGATATGACGCTGGCAGTGGGTGAACACTTCACGGCAGGATTGCTCAACTGGCAGCTCCAGTCGGCGAATACGCCGCTAGTGGGCGGGGAACTGCTGGCATGCATTGAGGATACCAGCCTGTCTGGGCTAGCGGATTATGCTCGTCATCTGGCGGAGCGTCAGGGGGCGTCGTTAGCGCTGGTTGTGGGAAGTCGGAATGATGCAGAACTGTCATTAGCGCTGCATACGCCGGAAGGATCGTTCGCCCAAACGATACAGTTCAACGTACAGCGCTACAGCCTGAAAACGCATCAGGAAGTCGTTGCAATGCTGGCGATGAACATGCTGCGCCGCTGGCTAAACGGCTGGTCAGTGTACGGCGGACACGGCTGGATCTCAGTATTGAGAACGTTATAGAGTAAAAACGTAACAATATTAGACATATAAAAAATTATGTATGTTCTCTGATTTTTTTGTTTTTCATTTTCTGGCGTCAAACGCTGTGCTGAGGTGGGCGTGACCGTCGGGTGAGCCGCATGGACGCGGCGAGAGTCAGTGCCGCGTCGGGAACGCGTCACTGACGGCCCGAATAACGGGCACGAACGCCGAAGATACCGCGAAGCGGCACAACGTCCGCCAAATAGCCAGAGGTCAAGGAGCTGCGGCGATTGAGCGCTCCTTGTCGGGCGAGTGATGAAATGACAGAAAAGCAGGGTGGTTAGCACGCCCGAAACCATCACATCAATCTAGCATAAGCCGATAAGCCGATGGCTAATGCTTACCAGCAAATAAAAAGGCCAGAATCAACGTTCTGGCCTTTTTCACAAGAGAATCAATATAGCAACGAGTAGAGCTGCCGACGGTAGCGGGCGGCGAGGGCGTCGCCGGTGCCGAGGGCGGCCATGATGTCCATCAGCGTTTTGCGTGCGCTGCCGTTAGCAACGGCCAGATCTTTCTTCAGGAATCCCATCAGCAGTTCAAGTGCTTCTTCATTACGACCGACCTGATGCAGTTGCAGCGCCAGCTGTACCGCCAGTTCCGCATTTTGCGGGTCAGCGTCCAACTTCTGCTGTAGATGCTGAATTTCCGGCGTATCTGCCGCCTGTTTCAGCAACTCAATCTGCGCGACGAGACTGTGATAGCGGGTATCTTGATCTTGCAAAGGAATGGTGGCTAATACCGCTTCGGCCTCTTCACTACGTTTAATCTGAATCTGCACTTCCGCCAGCATCAGACCGATATCGCTGCGCTGCTGGCTGAGTTGCCAGGCGTCTTTCAGCAACTGCATTGCTTCTGGCAGTTTGTCTTCCTGAATCAACAGCTGTGCCTGCGCGACTTTCAGTTCTTCTTCTTTCGGCAATGCGCGTTTCAGCAATTCACGAATGGCTTCTTCCGGCTGTGGCCCCTGAAAACCGTCCAGCGGCTGAGCATCTTTAACGAGATAAACGGTAGGGATTGAGCGCAGGCCAAACTGAGCCGCGACGCGCTGTTCGGCATCACAGTCAACCTTCGCCAGAACAAACTGTCCTGCATATTCCTGCGCCAGCCTGTCCAGCACCGGTTCCAGTTCCAGACAGTGCTGGCTACGCGCCGACCAGAAGTAAAACAGGACTGGCAGTGTCATGGAGTGGTCCAACACCTGACGCAGGTTGGATTCGTTGACGTCAATGATAGTCGCTTGTTGTTCTAACATGAGTAGTCTCTCTTACTTCCTGAATGCGTTTGACCCTTAGATGGGGCCTGTCGGTGTCACTTGCAAGCCTCGAACAGAGGCAGATGCGCAATACCTCACCTTCTGAGGTTTATCCTCGTAATACTTTATCCAGCAAACACCCCGGTAGCAGGCGGCGCAGCCAGGTTAAGGCGTGAGCGACCAGCGTGACGGGATAGCGTAATTTAGGCCGCGAACTTTCCAGCGCATGATGGAGCTTCGGCAATATCGCTTCCGGCGGTAGAGTGAAACGCTTAGCGATGCCGGGGTTGGTCACCGGCTTGTCCGTCTGCGTTTGTGCCACGTTATGAGTAAAGCGTGTGCTAATTGGGCCGGGCTCGATCAGGCTGACGTGCAGGCCGCTGCCGTGTAACTCCATGCGCAGCGCATCTGACCACGCTTCCAACGCATATTTGCTGGCGGCATACGCGCCGCGCCCCGGCGTTGACACTAGCCCTAACACCGAACTGGTCTGGATGATACGGCCTTCGCCGTGCGGCAGCATGGCGGGCAGCAGTAATTGCGTGAGCTGATGCGTGCCGAACAGGTTGCTGGAAAACTGCTGTTCGAGTTGCTGGCGCGAAATGGTATTCAGCGGGCCATACAGACCGTATCCGGCGTTATTAAATAACCCGTACAGGCGGTTATCGGTCAGTCTGATCACCTCTGCGGCGGCTTGTTCAACGCTGGCGCTGTCATCCAGATCGAGCGTAATCGCTTCCAGACCCAGCGCGTTCAGGCGCGCAACATCTTCTGCGCGGCGGCAGGCCGCAATCACGCGATAGCCGCGCTTTTGCAGATCCTGAGCGGCAATCAGGCCAATACCGCTGGAGCAACCCGTAATGAAGACCGTTTTTTGCATAACTTTACCTAATTCAAAAGCCTATTTATTAAGACTCATGGTTAACTAAGGGTTCCAGCTGCTTCGCCATCCATTCTGCGATAAACGGTTGGGCATCCCGGGTTGGATGGATGCCATCTTCCATCATCCACTCCGGTTTAAGATACACCTGCTCCATAAAGAAAGGCAGCAGCGGAAGTGCAAACTGCTCCGCCAATTTGGGGTAAATATTGCTGAATGACTCGGTGTAGCGACGGCCATAGTTGGTCGGCAAACGGATCTGCATAATCAGAGGCTGAGCGTTAGCCTGTTTGACCAGCGTGATGATTTTTGCCAGATCCTGCTCGATATTAGGGGCCGGAAATCCCCGTAGCCCGTCATTGCCGCCCAGTTCAATCAACACCCAACGTGGCTGATGCTGTTTTAACAAGGCAGGAAGTCGCGCCAGCCCTTGTGCGGTGGTGTCACCGCTAATGCTGGCGTTAACCACAGCGATGCCTTTTTTCTGCGTTTGCCACTGTGTGTTCAACAGCGTTGGCCACGCGTTAGCGGCCGGCATTTGGTAGCCCGCGCTAAGGCTATCGCCCAGAATTAATAATGTGTCAGCGGCGAAAGCGCGTACGCTGCATAATCCCAGAAGCAAAAGGACGAAAACATGTTTGCGAAGACCAGCCCAGCGAGTGCTACGCCAAGCAAAACTGCGCACGTAGAAAACATTCTTGAAGTTCATCATCTTAGTAAGCACGTTGGTCAGGGAGAAAATCGGCTTTCCATCCTTACCGGAGTTGAGCTTATTGTCAAACCTGCGCAGACAATTGCCCTGATTGGGGAATCCGGTTCGGGGAAATCGACCTTGCTGGGAATTTTGGCCGGGCTGGATGATGGCTCGGAAGGCGAGGTGAGTCTGATGGGCAAGTCGCTAAACGCGCTGGATGAGGAAGGCCGTGCGGCGCTGCGCGCTCAGCATGTCGGTTTTGTCTTTCAGTCTTTCATGCTGGTGCCGACGCTGAATGCATTGGAGAACGTGCAATTACCCGCGTTGCTGCGCGGTGAAAGCGACAGCCACAGCCGTGGACAGGCTGAGCAACTGTTACAACAGCTCGGGTTGGGTGAGCGCTTACATCATCTTCCTGCTCAGCTTTCTGGCGGTGAGCAGCAGCGTGTGGCGCTGGCGCGTGCGTTCAGCGGTCGTCCCAACGTCTTGTTTGCCGATGAGCCTACCGGGAATCTGGATCGTAAAACCGGGGAACGCATCGTTGATCTGCTGTTTTCCCTCAACCGCGATTATGCCACCACGCTGATTCTGGTAACGCACGATGAACAACTGGCGGCGCGCTGTGAACGACGCCTGCGTTTAGTCGACGGCAAGCTGCGGGAGGACGCATGATCTGGCGGTGGTTCTGGCGCGAATGGCGTTCTCCTTCCTTACTGATTGTCTGGCTGGCATTAACGCTGGCTGTCGCTTGTGTGCTGGCGCTGGGCACGATCAGCGATCGCATGGAAAAAGGGCTCAGTCAGCAGAGCCGTGATTTTCTGGCTGGCGACCGCGTGCTGCGTGCTTCACGGCCTGTCGCGGAAGCCTGGCTTCAGGACGCGCAGCAGCGCGGGCTGACGCTCAGTCGACAGATTTCTTTCATGACCATGACGTTCGCGGGCGATACGCCACAGCTGGCACAGGTTAAAGCCACTGACCAGCGCTATCCGCTGTATGGCAATTTGCAGACGCGTCCTGAAGGGCTGCATGCGGAAGCGGGAACGGTGCTGGTAGCGCCGCGCCTGCTGGCGCTACTTGGGCTGAAAGTCGGCGATATGCTGGACGTCGGTGATACTGCACTGCGCATCAGCGGCGAGCTGATTCAGGAGCCGGATGCCGGCTTCAATCCGTTTGAGACCGCGCCGCGTATTCTGATGAATCTGGACGATGTCGAAAAAACCGGTGCGATTCAGCCGGGGGGACGCATTACCTGGCGCTACATGTTTTCCGGCAATGAGAAGCAAATTAGTGAATTCAGCAACTTCATCAAACCACAGCTTAAGCCCGATCAACGCTGGTATGGCATGGAGGATTCTGAAGGCGCGCTGAGCCAGTCGTTAAAGCGGTCGCAGCAGTTCCTGTTGTTGTCGGCGCTGCTGACGCTGCTGTTGTCTATTGCCGCAGTGGCGGTGGCGATGGGGCACTATTGCCGCAGCCGTTATGATTTGGTCGCTATCCTGAAAACGCTGGGTGCAGGCAGACAAGCGCTGAGGCGCTTAATCATCGGGCAGTGGCTTTCCGTGCTCGGGCTGGCGGCGGTGTGCGGCAGCGTGCTCGGTCTGGGATTTGAGGCGCTGTTGATGAAAATGCTGGCACCGGTGCTGCCCGCCACACTGCCAGCTTCTGGGCTGTGGCCGTGGGTATGGGCGCTGGGATCGCTTGTTCTAATCTCGCTGCTGGTTGGGCTGCGCCCGTATCGACTGCTGCTAGCGACACAACCGCTGCGCGTGTTACGTCAGGATGTGGTGGCGAACGTGTGGCCGCTGCGCTACTACCTGCCGATTGTCCTGCTTATTGTCGTCGGCCTGCTGGCCGTGTTGTCCGGTGGCGGCGTGCTGCTGTGGTCGCTGCTCGGCGGTATGGCGGTGCTGTCGTTACTGTTGGGCGTTATCGGTTGGGGCGGGTTGCTGTTATTACGACGCTTGACGGTTAAACGACTGGCATTGCGTCTAGCCATTAATCGCCTGTTGCGCCAGCCGTGGTCGACGCTCAGCCAACTGGCCGCCTTTTCGCTGTCCTTTATGCTCTTGGCACTCCTGCTGGTGATGCGCGGTGACTTGCTGGATCGCTGGCAGCAGCAATTGCCGCCGGGCAGCCCGAACTATTTCCTGCTGAATATCACGAAGGAGCAGGTGCCACAGGTGGAGGATTTCCTCTCTCAGCATGACGTGACGCCGGAGCAATTCTTCCCGATTATTCGTGCGCGTCTGACGGAAATTAATCAGCAGATTGCGACGGAAGTGATCCACGAGGACGATCCGGGCGGCAACACGGTGAACCGTGAGCTGAACCTGACCTGGATGAATGGGATTCCGCCGCACAACGTACTGGTGGAAGGCGAAGCGCCGAAGCCGGGTGAAGTCTCTATGGAAGCGAAAGAAGCCAAAGAGATGGGGATCAAGATTGGCGATACGCTGACCTTTACCGGTGATACGCAGCCGTTTAGCGCCACGGTGACCAGCTTCCGTCAGGTCGATTGGGAAAGCCTGCGTCCGAATTTCTTCTTCATTTTCCCTGTTGGAGCGTTGGATAACCAGCCGCAGTCCTGGCTGACCAGCTTCCGCTATGATGGCGATGAGAAGATGATTACGCAACTGAATCGCCAGTTCCCGACGGTGAGCGTGCTGGATATCGGCAGTATTCTGCGTCAGGTGGGGCAGGTCTTACAGCAGGTAAGCCGGGCGCTGGAGATTATGGTCATTCTGGTACTGTTCTGCGGCGTGCTGCTGTTGTTGGCACAAATTCAGGTCGGGATGCGTCAACGGCGTCAGGAACTGATGGTATATCGCACGCTGGGAGCTGGGTTACGCCTGCTGCGCACCACGCTGTGGTGTGAATTCGCGGTACTGGGACTGGTAGCAGGAACGGCAGCGGCGATTGGCGCAGAATCTGCCCTGTGGCTGTTGCAGCGTAAAGTCTTTAACTTTGCCTGGGAACCGAATATCACGATGTGGATAACGCTCCCGTTAATCGCTGCATTCCTGCTGTCGCTCTGCGGCGGCTGGCTGGGGCTACGGCTCTTACGCGGTAAAGCCCTGTTCCGGCAGTTTGCGGGGTAATATTGCGTATAAGAATACGCCATTTTCTCTGAGACGAATTGCTATGCAAACACAGAGAAAGTTTCGTGCGCAGTACCGCCGCCACGTTTATGCAAAACCTTACTAAGCGCCCGACGCAGGGCGCTCAAGCGCCGCAGCCCTGCGAACCCTGGCTTCTGGCTAAATTATGCCGCTACGCGGTTCCATCGGTGTTCATGACCGCTAACCGAGCCGCCAGTGACGCGTTCCCTACGCGGCACTGGCTTTCGCGACGTCCTGTCGCTCACTCGGCGGTCAAGCTCACCGCTGCATAATTTTTGATGCCGGATAACAGAGAGAATCTATCTTTTTACCTTACTGGCTTATAGAACTTCCCGGTGCTTCGCCGCCGGTTCCCGTCACGGTTTTGTGTTTCGCCAGATATTGATGCTGGAAAATACACATGCGGATCGTGTTGCGATATTCACCGTTGATGAAGAACTCATGGATCAGTTCGCCTTCTACCTCAAAGCCTAATTTGCTGTAGATGTGGATCGCTTTCTGGTTTTCCTTATCCACAATTAAATACAGCTTGTAGAGGTTCAATACCGAGAAGCCGTAATCCATGGCCAGTTTGGCCGCTGTGCTGGCGTAGCCGCGGCCTTGATAGGCCGGATCGATGATGATCTGAAATTCCGCGCGACGGTGGATATGGTTAATTTCCACCAGTTCAACCAGACCAACTTTGGTCTGTTCGTGTTCAATAATGAAGCGCCGCTCGCTCTGGTCATGAATATGCTTGTCGTACAGATCGCTGAGTTCGACAAAGGCCTCGTAAGGCTCTTCAAACCAATAACGCATCACACTGGCATTGTTATCCAACTGATGAACAAAAGTGAGATCGTCCCGCTCCAGCGGTCGTAGCCGAACGGAATTGCTCGTACCGGACATAATGAATCCTTAATTGATAAAAAGGACGTGAACCGAGGTTTCCAGAGTCACGCTGGCATGGGTATGCCAACGCTAGTATAGCGGCGGATAGGCTGGCGCTGAACGCGTAATGTGGAATGAAACATCGCAAGAGACCCCGCATCGTTGAGATGCGGGGCAAAAGCGGATTAGAAATCGACGCTGGCGCGCAGCACCACCTGACGCGGCTCGCCGATGGCGACACGCAGGTTGTTACCGCTGGAGGGGTAATAGGTCTGGTCGAACAGATTCTTCACGTTCAACTGCCATTTCACCTTGTAACCGTTGAGCGGCAGGCTATAGGCAATAAACGCATCGGCGACAGTGTAATCATCCAGATAGAAGGTGTTTGCTGCATCGCCCGCGCGGCGGCTGACGTAGCGCGCGCCCGCACCCGCGCGCAGATCGTCACCAGCGGCCAGGCCAATATTGCCGAAGTCCTGCGTCAGGAACAGCGAGGCTGTATGACGTGCGGCATTCGGCATACGTTTACCTGTGTTTTCCGGGTCTGCGGTGACGCGAGCATCGGTATAGGCATAAGAACCGATCAAGCTTAAGGCATCGGTGAGGCTACCTGCCAGATCCAGTTCAACGCCCTGCGAACGCACTTTCCCTGCTGTACGGTAAAGATTGTCATCAACCTTGACCATTACGTTTTGTTTTTCAATATCGAACAAAGCTACGTTACCGGTAATACGGTTGGGCAGATCCAGTTTGGCGCCGATTTCGTAAGACTTGCCGATTTCGGGCGGAAGGGCGCCGATGTTATTGGCAATATTGCTGTTGGGCTTAAATGAACCGCTGTAGCTGGCATAGAGCGATGAATACGATGTCAGGCTGTAAATGACGCCTGCACGCGGTACGACGCGGTGGTATGAGCTGTCTGTATTGGTGATGAAAGGGCGTCCTTTACCCGCCATCACATCGAACGTGTCATAACGCAAACCACCCAGCAACTGCCAGCGATCGTTAAGACGGATAGCGTCCTGCATAAATAAAGCTTTGCTGTCGATATTCTCGCGCTGGTCACTGTCTTTCGCGTTGACGGCAGTAGAGGCTGGTTGCTGGCCGTACACCGGGTTATAGATGTTGAATCCTGAAGCCGCTGTACCGCGGATCATATCGCCACGGAATGTTCTATCCGCTTCATAGTCAAACCCAAACAGCAACTGGTGATTGATGCGACCCCAGTCAACGTCGCCATTCAGCGTAAGCTGGACAATTTGCGCCTGGCTATGCGCATAGCTTGTAGCGTCTGGCTGACGTGTCAGGACTCCCGTATTGGCATTGTATTTTGTAGCACGCGCCTGATTATCACTGTAGCGGTTGCGGTTATACGAATAGGTCAGGCTGCTTTTCCAGCGGTCATTCAGATTGCGGTCAACCTGCATGGTGACGCTGTCCTGATCGCCGCGTGTTGCATTGTAGCTTTCATCAAAGCGGCGATCGCGCGGTGTATTAACTGGCTTGCCTGTCTTCGGATCGATAAGGGTGCCGCGATCGAAAGGCGTCAGGTATTCCATATGTTCGTAGGAAACACGTACCGTGGTGTCTTCGCCGTACCACATGAGGGATGGCGCAACCGTCGTCTGGCGGTTACGCCCGAAGTTGCGCCAGTAATCAGTTTCATCGTGATCGACCACCATACGGTAAGCCAGACCAGACGTACCTAACGGACCGGTGACATCCAACTGGCCGCCGCCGCCCTTGAAGCTGCTTCCCCAGCCTTCAATGTGCGTTTTCTGTACCAGTTCAGGCTTTTTGCTGATGATATTGATCACGCCGCCGGGTTCACCCATGCCGTAGAGCATGGAGGCCGGGCCTTTCAGCACTTCGACGCGCTCGCTGCTGGGCGTAAAGTTGCGTGCCTGAATGGAGCGTACGCCGTCGCGGAAAATCGAACCGTCGCGGTTATCGCCGAAGCCGCGTTTGATGATGGCATCCTGTGTGCCGCCCAGCGTATTCGACTGGGTGATACCGCTGACGTTATACAGCGCTTCATCGATGTTGCGTACCGCACGATCGTCAAGTACCTGAGTCGGAACGACGTTGACGGCCTGTGGCACATCCAGCAGGCGGCTTTCGGTTCGGGTGCCGGTCACGGTTTTATGCGGCTGATAACCCGTCTCTTTTCCCGTCTGCTCGCCAGGTTTTGCGCTCACCACCATGGTGTCTTCTTTGCCATCAACAATGGCGGCCTGAATGCTAAACGGCAACAGCGCCAGCAGCGGCCAGCCGTGGCGGAACGTGGTCTTTCTTATAGCAAACTTATTCATGCGAAATCTGACTCCAATAAATCCCTGAAAATTCAATAGGTAAAAACTGCTGGTAGAGTTGTTGTAGTGTTTGTTGCGGATCGATATCGGCAAACCGATCCGGGTAAAGCGCCTTGGCAAACATTTCGACCATCACGACGTGGTACGGGCTGAGGTAGAAGTTGTGCCACATGCTCCAGGCCCGGCCTGTTTGTACGGCTTGCAGGTGAGACAAAATAGGTTCCTGACGGATAAGCGTGTCGAAGCTCTCTTTCGCCTGCGCGGCGTTCACCAGCGGTCCGAGCATCAGACTGGAGAAACGTTTGCCTTCCGGCCCGGCCATGCCGGTGGCGATGTAGACATCAGGATTGGCAGCCAGCACGCGCTCTGGGCTCAACTCCCCGTAGACGCTGTTGATGGTGCCGTTGGCAATATTCTCGCCGCCAGCGAAAGTCAGCAGGTCGCCAAGGCTGCCGCCGACCGCCGTGGTGCAGCAGGTATCACGTCTACCCAGATGCAAATGCAGCATGACCGTCGGTTTTTTACCGTGGTATTGCGCGATACGCTGGCGAACCACGTCCATATGCTGCTGATAGAAATTGCTGAAGGCGGCAGCGCGCTGGGGCTGATTCAGCACCTCGCCGAGCAGGCGAATACTGGGTAACGTGTTGTTAAGCAGGTCGATACGCAGGTCGACGTAAATAAACGGGATCCCGGCACGAGTCAGCGTTTGTTGCAGCAGGTCTTCATTGGCCGCGTTTTTTGCCAACCGGGGAAGAATGACCAGATCGGGTTTTAGCGGCAGCAGCATCTCCGCGTTCATAGCTTGCAGGCTGCCGTTACCTAACTGTGGGATCTGGTTAAGCTGTGGGAATTTTTCGGTATAGCGTGACCAGCTTTGCGCATCGTAGCGCGCCATATCTCCCGGCCAGCCGACAACATGCTTTGCCGGGTTATCAGGCTGAAGCAGTGCCAGCGTATATAGCATGCGGCTCTCACCCAGAATGATGCGTTGGGGATTGTCTGGTATTTCCACCTGTCGGCCCAACATATCGGTGACCGTTTTTGCTTGTAGGAATGGGCTGAGGAAAAGCAGACAGAGTAGTAAGACAGTACGCATGGGGGAGTTCACAGAATTTAGGATGGGGAAAGATAATCATTGTCATTTTCGTTTTCAACCGATGAAAAGTGGGTGTAATTCCGGTTGATAGAAATGTTCTTTTTTATCTGAGTCTTAGTGTTCGCTTAGTAAAGATTAGTAAATATTTAAAGCGCGGATAGGGCTGAAAATAGCGATGTGTCGCGTGTGTGTAGGGAGGAAATATGCGGAGAAGGGGAGCTAAGAAAAAAGCAGGAAGAGGAAGTGAGTAAGGCTCCGTAGTGGGAGCCTTACTAAGATGATGAAGAGACAGAATTACTCAGCAGCGTAGCCCTGTGGCGGAATACGCACGCTGTCCAGCCAGGCTTCATTATCCCGCATCACCAGTCTGCCGTTCAGGAACCAGTTAATGACCATCGGATAAATCGTGTGCTCGTGCGTTTTCACGCGTTCGCTCAGGCTTTCTTCGGTGTCGTCACTAAATACAGGCACCTTCGCTTGCAGAATCAGTGGGCCACCATCCAGCTCATCCGTGACAAAATGCACGGAAGTCCCATGTTCCCGATCGCCATTTTCCAGCGCCTTGCGGTGTGTATGCAGGCCGGGATATTTGGGCAGCAGAGAAGGGTGAATGTTCAGCATTTTGCCGGCAAATTGGGCAACAAATTCCGGGCTAAGAATCCGCATGTAACCTGCCAGAACCACCAGCGCCGGCTCATATTGCTCAATTTCATTTGCCAGTGCGGCATCAAATGCGGCGCGATCGGCAAAATCTTCAGGGTTCAGGACGCACGTAGGAATATCCGCATTCTGCGCGCGTTCCAGCCCGTAGGCCTCCGCATTATTACTGAATACGGCGACGATCTTTCCTTTGAGACGTCCGTTCTTACAGGCGTCAATCAACGCCTGCAAGTTGCTTCCATGACCTGAAATCAGCACAACGATGTTTTTCATCAGTTAATAACCACTGCGTCTCCGGCATCGGTTTGAGTAATGACGCCGATTTTCCATGCGTTTTCACCGCTGCTGTTGAGTAATGCAACGGCCTCGTCTGCCTGTTCGGCTGGCAGTGCGATGATCATACCAACACCGCAGTTAAAAGTACGATACATTTCGTGACGGCTGACATTCCCGGCCTGTTGCAGCCAGTTGAACACCGCAGGCCATTGCCAGCTGGATTCATCGATAGTCGCCTGCATACCTTCTGGCAGAACGCGTGGGATATTTTCCCAGAAGCCGCCGCCGGTCAGGTGAGAAATCGCATGGACGTCCACTTTCTCAATCAGGGACAGGATGGATTTCACGTAGATTTTGGTCGGTGCCAGCAGGTGATCGGCCAGCGGTTTGCCTTCCAGCTCGAACTGCTCTGGATCGGTTTTGCTGACTTCAAGCACTTTGCGTACCAGAGAATAACCGTTTGAGTGCGGCCCGCTGGACGCGAGGGCAACCAGAACATCGCCGTTCTGGACTTTGCTGCCGTCAATGATTTCTGATTTTTCTACGACACCGACGCAGAAGCCGGCAACGTCGTAGTCTTCGCCGTGGTACATGCCCGGCATTTCGGCGGTTTCGCCACCGACCAGCGCACAGCCTGATTGCTTACAGCCTTCCGCGATACCGGTAATCACACTGGCAGCCGTATCGACATCCAGTTTGCCTGTAGCGTAATAGTCGAGGAAGAACAGCGGCTCAGCACCCTGAACCACCAGATCGTTCACGCACATCGCAACCAGATCGATACCAATGGTATCGTGGCGCTTCAGGTCCATCGCCAGGCGCAGTTTGGTGCCGACTCCGTCAGTGCCGGAAACCAGAATCGGTTCGCGGTATTTTTGCGGTAAGGCGCACAAGGCACCGAAACCACCCAATCCACCCATAACTTCCGGGCGACGGGTCTGTTTCACTACACCTTTAATACGGTCTACCAATGCATTACCCGCATCGATATCCACGCCTGCGTCTTTATAGCTGAGAGAGGTTTTGTCGGTCACTGCTGAGTCCCCACGAAGGTTACGGGTCGTATTCAGAAAACACGGTATTTAGAAAACATACTGTGGTAAAAATAATGCGCGCTAATTCTAACAGTGTAGGCAATCGTTTGCGAGCGATGAGTCATCGGCTGGCTATTTTTCGCTAACGGCGACAATTTCTCTCCTCGGTTGATCTGGATCAGGCTTAATCATATGGCGCTAAGTAAAAAAGGCGGTATAATCCCGCGATTTTTTTTACGACGGGCTCTCGTGCCCGCCGCCCTGCGGGCCGCCGCAAGCGGTGTTTAAAAACGCGTTTGGCGTTTTTGTCCGTCCACTAGCCGATGGGGAGATAATGATGAAGATCGTCGAGGTGAAACACCCGCTCGTCAAACACAAACTGGGTTTGATGCGAGAGAACGATATTAGTACGAAGCGTTTTCGTGAACTGGCTTCCGAAGTGGGAAGTTTGCTGACTTACGAAGCGACGGCTGACCTGGCAACCGAAAAAGTCACCATTGATGGCTGGTGCGGTCCAGTTGAAGTCGATCAGATCAAAGGCAAGAAAATTACCGTCGTACCGATTCTCCGTGCAGGATTAGGGATGATGGAAGGCGTGCTGGAAAATGTCCCTAGCGCGCGTATCAGCGTTGTCGGTATCTACCGTGATGAAGAGACGCTAGAGCCTGTTCCTTATTTCCAAAAGCTGGTTTCCAATATCGAAGAGCGCATGGCGCTGGTGGTTGACCCTATGTTGGCAACCGGCGGTTCAATGATTGCGACGATCGATCTGCTGAAAAAAGCGGGTTGTCACAGCATTAAGGTGTTGGTGTTGGTCGCGGCGCCAGAAGGGATTGCCGCACTGGAAAAAGCTCACCCGGATATCGAGCTTTACACAGCATCCATCGATAAAGGCCTCAACGAGCAGGGTTACATCATGCCGGGCCTGGGCGATGCGGGCGATAAAATATTTGGTACGAAATAACAGGTAAGCCGACTTATAGTCGGCTTTTTTTTGGCGCCAACCTAAGTATTGCCTATGGTGCGCCACGGCCTGTGTTACGTCACACGCGGTTCTTTTATACATCAGCAGTCACCATTCTCCTGCTTCGCTACGGCGGGGCGGGGTGAGTCTGGCTGTGATAATAAGTGCGGGTCTACCTGCACACACAAATAGCAACACTCGATAACAACATTACAGAGGATATTGAAGATGACTCGTCGCGCCATCGGGGTAAGTGAACGACCACCCTTGTTACAAACCATCCCGTTGAGTTTCCAGCATCTGTTTGCGATGTTTGGCGCTACCGTTCTGGTACCCATTCTGTTCAAGATCAATCCGGCAACCGTACTGTTATTCAACGGTGTCGGTACGCTGCTTTATTTATTCATTTGTAAGGGGAAAATCCCGGCGTATCTGGGGTCGAGTTTCGCGTTCATTTCTCCGGTTTTACTGCTGTTGCCGCTGGGATACGAGGTCGCACTAGGTGGTTTCATCATGTGCGGCGTGTTGTTCTGTCTGGTGGCGCTGATTGTTAAGAAAGCGGGGACTGGCTGGCTGAATGTGCTGTTCCCCCCTGCGGCGATGGGGGCGATTGTTGCGGTTATCGGCCTTGAACTGGCCGGTGTGGCGGCGGGAATGGCCGGATTGTTGCCTGCCGATGGCGCTTCTGTCGATTCTACCGCGGTGACGATTTCACTGGCGACGCTAGCAATCACCATTCTGGGATCGGTACTGTTTCGCGGTTTTCTGGCGATCATCCCGATTCTGATCGGGGTACTGGCAGGCTATGCGCTGTCGTTCGCGCTGGGCGTGGTGGATTTGACCCCGATTCGTGAAGCGCACTGGTTTGCGATGCCAACATTCTACACGCCGCGCTTTGAATGGTTTGCCATTCTGGCGATTCTGCCTGCGGCACTGGTGGTGATTGCAGAACACGTTGGCCATCTGGTTGTGACGGCGAATATCGTGAAGAAAGATCTGATGCGTGAACCGGGGCTGCATCGCTCCATGTTCGCCAACGGCATTTCTACCGTGCTGTCCGGCTTCTTTGGTTCTACGCCGAACACAACCTACGGTGAAAACATCGGCGTGCTGGCGATTACCAAAGTGTACAGCACCTGGGTTATCGGCGGTGCAGCGATCCTCGCGATTCTGCTCTCCTGCGTGGGCAAACTGGCGGCGGCGATTCAGGCTGTACCGGTTCCTGTCATGGGCGGTGTATCGCTGTTGCTGTACGGCGTGATTGGGGCGTCTGGTATTCGCGTACTGATTGAATCCAAAGTGGATTACAACAAAGCGCAAAACCTGATCCTGACCTCCGTGATCCTGATCATTGGCGTCAGCGGCGCAAAAGTGCATCTGGGCGCGACTGAGCTGAAAGGCATGGCGCTGGCGACGGTTGTCGGTATCGGGATGAGCCTGGTGTTTAAGGTCATCAGCCTGTTCCGCAAAGAGGAAGAGATCCTCGATGCGCCGGAAGAGAACGACGCACGTTCATAACCGCATTAGTTCCCCTGTTGAGGCCGTCACTATCGCGTCCTCAACAGGGCACGGTTTCTGTGATAAACTCGATCCGATTTCCTGCCCGTTTTGCTTGAGGTGATTCTGAACACGCCGGCACAGCTTTCATTGCCACTCTACTTACCCGATGACGAAACCTTTGCCAGTTTCTATCCGGGTGAAAACGCGTCTCTTCTTGCCGCTATTAATAATGCTTTGCATCAGGAGCATGGTAGCTACATCTATTTCTGGTCACGCGAAGGGGGCGGGCGCAGCCATCTGCTGCATGCTGCCTGCGCTGAACTGTCGCGTCAGGAACGCGCGGTGGGCTACGTGCCGTTAGATAAGCGCGCCTATTTTGTGCCGGATGTGTTGGAAGGTATGGAGCAACTGGCGCTGGTGTGTATCGATAACATCGAATCGATTGCGGGTGATGAAGAGTGGGAAATGGCAGTGTTTAACTTGTATAACCGCATTCAGGAAACAGGACGTGCTCGGCTGTTGATTACCGGCGATCGTCCGCCGCGTCAGCTGAATTTACACCTGCCCGATCTGGCTTCTCGTCTCGACTGGGGACAAATCTACAAGCTGCAACCGCTGTCGGATGATGAGAAAGGGGAAGCGCTACAGCTGCGCGCCAGACTGCGCGGGTTCGAATTGCCGGAAGACGTGAGCCGTTTTCTGCTTAAACGTCTGGATCGGGAAATGCGGACGTTATTTATGACGCTCGATCAGCTTGACCACGCTTCCATCACCGCACAGCGCAAGCTGACCATTCCTTTTGTGAAAGAGATCCTCGGACTGTAGTTAACGATCGTTGTTAAAAGATCGTCGTTGAGGATCGTTCACGTCTCTCGTTTACAACTATTTTTACCGCCATTTTTTACAACGACAGTATTTCCAGCACCTGTTCCGGCGGGCGGCCAATACGTGCCTGGCCGTGCGCCACGACGATAGGGCGCTCGATGAGTTTCGGGTTATCGACCATTGCCTGAATCAGCTGCGTTTCTGTCAGCGCGGTATCGGACAGCCCCAACTGCTGATAACGCTCTTCTTTGGTTCTCATTAACTCACGTGCGCTGTTAAAGCCCAATTGTTGAATAAGCTGAGCCAGCGTCGCGGCATCGGGCGGCGTGTCGAGATAGAGCACGACGTCGGGCGTGACATTGTGTTCCTGCAACAGCGCCAGCGTTTCACGGCTTTTGGAGCAGCGCGGGTTGTGGTAAATCGTCACGGATGTTTGGGTTGAAGATTGTGTCATCGTCATGCTCCTTATCAGGATTTCTGGTACTGGCGGAAACGCTGCTGCAATTGGCGCAGCTGGTCGATGCGGGCGTCGTAGCGCGCCTGTTCCAGACTCCCCAATTTAACCAGTGAGCTCGCGTTGCTCAGTAGCCGAATAGCCTGGTCGAGCTGGCCGCTGAGCGCCAGACTCTCTGCGCGTGCTGCCAGTTCTTCCGCGCGCTGTCCTTGTGCTGCTGCGGCTTGTGCCAGCAGATCCCAGCCGTTCGAGTCGTCAAGGTGAGCGTAGGTGTAGCGATAGAGTATTTTGCTGGCGGCTGCAGGCTGCTTCCCTTCCACATAGGCATTTGCCAGATTAAGCTGAAGTACCGGATTAGCCTGTGCTCCGGGAGCGTTTTGTAAGCGGCTGATAGCCTGAGCCGCGCGGTTTTGTCCCAGATCGATATCGGTCATCATATCCAGAAACCACGGGTTTTCAGGCGCGCTGCTTAGCAGCGGTTGCAGTACATTGCGCGCCTCATCGTACTTTTTCGCCTGATAAAACTGAATCGCTCGGCCATACTTTGCGGCCAACTGTTCCCGCACGTTGCCTTTTTCCCATTGCTCCAGCAGATCGTTGCTCAGCGGACGATCCGGTGAGCCATACATGCCAAAGGTTCGTATTTTGGCGAACAGGAAATCCTGAGAAGATTGCACTGGCGTTGAACGCATCTGGTTGGCGCGGTTGCGGGCGTCGGACAGGCGACTTTCCGGCAAGGGGTGAGTCAACAGCATTTCCGGCGGTCTGGAAGCGTAACGCGACTGATCCGCCAGTTTTTGCAGGAAATTTGGCATGGCTTGCGGATCGAACCCCGCACGCTGCAAGACCTGAATCCCGATGCGGTCTGCCTCTTGTTCATTCGCCTGCGTGAACGTAATCATGCCCTGCTGCGCACCCGCCAGCGTACCGCTAAGTGCCGCCATCCCCAACTGTGGATTAGCCATCGCCAACAGTATGGAACCGAGCGCGCCAACCCACGTAAGCGGGGCGCTACGCTGCTGTGATTCCATGCTACGCGCCAGATGACGTTGGGTAACGTGAGAGATTTCATGTGCCAGCACGGAGGCCAGTTCGCTTTCGCTATCGGCATAGCGGAACAGCGCAGAATGCAGCACCACGTTGCCGCCAAAGAAGGCAAAGGCGTTAATGTCATCATTACGGATCAGGTAAAAATGAAACGGCGTACGCACGGAATCGGCCTGTTTGACCAATCTGTTACCGAGTTGATTAATGTAATTCGACAGCAGCGGATCGTTGATAAGCGGTGCGCCGGCACGCAGTTGGCGGACGTAAAAATCCCCCATTGCCAGTTCCTGATTGATACTGAGCGTACCGCCTGCGGTGGTGCCGATATCCGGCAGCCGATCCTGCGTGTCGGCCTGAGCAGGAAGCAGGTTGCCAGCCAGTAGTGCCCCAAACAGCACGGACATGACCGTTTTTCTTAACCGAATAGACATAACGGAAGATAACCTTATCAACAGCTAACGTGAAAGCATTCTGCCAACTATCTTAGCCAGCGATGGCAGACAAAGAAATGCCCGAGCGGGAAAAACGTAGTGAAGAGGAAGAATAACAGGAAAAACCGGCACGTATGACGGTGCCGGTGGAGGATTTAAAAACCGCGAATCAGGCGTTTTTCAAATAATCGAGAACGATGTCGTGGTGGTTGCTGGTTTTGAAGTCGTCAAAAACCTTCTCGACCTTGCCGTTTTCATCGATCAGGAAACTGATACGATGAATACCATCATAGGTTTTCCCCATGAAGGTTTTTTCTCCCCAAACGCCAAATCCTTCTGAAACCTGATGGTCTTCATCAGAAAGCAGCGTGAAATTTAAGACTTCTTTCTCGACAAAGCGGGACAGTTTTTCTGATTTGTCCGTGCTGATACCGAGAACTTCAACGCCATATTTTTTCAGATCGTCCATGTTGTCGCGCAGGCCGCAGGCTTGAACGGTGCATCCTGGCGTCATCGCTTTAGGGTAGAAATACACCAACACTTTCTGTCCCTGGAAGTCGGTTAAATTTACTTGTTCGCCATCTTGGTCGGGCAAGCTAAATTTCGGTGCAATATCACCGGCTTTCAGTGTGTTCATCACGACTCTCCGTCTTGTTTCTCTTCATGCTGTGGATATACCCATGCTATTCGCAATAATAATGGCAGCGTTATGCTATTGGGCACAAATACTATTGGGTGCCAAATACTACTGGGCATAGTTAACGACGCTAATACTGCCTTGTGCGTTCAATTCTGTACATAGCTGATGAAAGGCTGGCTCAATAATTGAGCTATCCAGCGTGGCAGAACTGTGTGCGGCAATCTGAATATACAACTGCGGCGGTTTGCCACCCTCGGCGGGCTGTGTTTTTGACACCAGCTCAGCAATGTTTAACTGATGAGAATCGAATAAATCGGTAAAACGCTCGATGATGTGAGGGGAGTCGGCAACGTCAACCTTCACCCAGACGGTAGAGGGCGTCGGCTGGCTGGCCTGTGACTCCGTCCGCTTCATCACGATCAGCAGATCCATCTCTGCGCCTTTCAGCGGCAGGGTTGATTCGATCAGCGTTATCGCGTTCCAGCTACCGGACAGCAACATAATGAAGGTGAATTCTTTGCCCAGCATGGCAAGACGGCTATCTTCGATATTGCAGCCACAGCTACTGACGTGGCGGGTAATCGCATTGACAATACCAGGGCGATCAACCCCCAGTGCGGTAATAACCAGATAGTATTCTTGTGAGCTTGGCAACATCATGCTTCCTGTCTTTTTTCCCATTAATCACATGGTAAACATAAAAAATTGCTTGGAGCAATTTTTAACGCCGCTTGCGGCGGCCCGAAGGGCGGCGGGCAGGGATAGCCCGCCGTAAAAAACTGGAGCAATTTTTAACGCCGCTTGCGGCGGCCCGAAGGGCGGCGGGCAGGGATAGCCCGCCGTAAAAACCTGGAGCAATTTTTAACGCCGCTTGCCGTCGCTTAGACAATATTTCGTGATTGTGGGCATTCCGCGTTAAGGTGAATTCTGGTCACCAGAGATAAAGCGCCTTTCATCATGCGACGGCATCAAATAAATAACGACTGGGTAAAGCAGGCCCAGCATCCCGCCTCGTTCGAACGAATTGAGGCTTTCTTCCGTGGGCACGGTTACGATCCCCATCGGCACGACACCTATGCGATTGGGCGGACGTTATCCGGCGTGCAGCGTTTTCACTATCGTGGCAGCCTGTGCAATAGCGTGCCGGGGGGAACGCTGGTACTTCATCCGGATGAGATTCATGATGGCGAAGCGGGTTCTGCCGACGGCTTTCAGTACCGCATGATTTACGTTGAGCCGGCGCTGATTCAAAAAATACTCGGTGGTAAACCTCTGCCCTTCGTTAACGGCGGCATATCTAACGATCCGCGTCTGTTTGCGGCAACGGAACCGTTGCTCAGAGCGATGGAGGAGGGATTCGATGAACTGGAAGAAGATGATGTGCTCTACGATCTGGCGCAGGCTCTATCGGCTGTGGGTGGACAGCGGCATCCGCGGCGTTTGTTCGACTACCACGCTGCCGAACGGGCACGTGAATATATTCATGATGCCTTTGATAAGGCCATTACGCTTGATGAGCTGGCACTGGTGAGCGGTCGGGACCGCTGGAGCCTGACGCGCGATTTCCGCGCACTTTTCGGCACGACGCCGTACCGCTACGTCACCATGCGCCGTCTCGAACACTGTCGGCGAGGTATGCTGGCCGGTGACAGCCTCGTCGATATCGCCGCTCGGGCGGGTTTCGCGGACCAAAGCCATATGACGCGTCATTTCGTGAAGGCATTTGGCCTTTCACCGGGTCACTGGCAGCGAATGTTCACTACGTTTTAATCTACTTGCACAATCGTTCAATACAGTCGGTACTCTGCTTCGCTAGTCTGAGGGCGTCATCATAAGGAGAGACGGTATGTATAAATCCATTAATTTTGCCCAAAAGTTAGCGTTATTCGACGATCGCTGGCAGCCGAAAGTGATCGCGGAGATGAATGACTATCAGTTTAAAATCGTGAAAATTCAGGGCGATTTCATCTGGCATTCCCATCCCGAAACGGACGAAACATTCATCGTGCTGGCAGGCCAACTGAGAATCGATTTTCGTGACGGCGATGTGCACATCAATGCTGGGGAAATGTACGTTGTCCCACGCGGCGTTGAACATAAGCCTTATGCAGAACACGAAGTAAAAATGCTGCTCATTGAACCAAAAGGCGTGCTGAATACGGGTCATGAAGGCGGTGAGCGGACGGCTGAAAATGATATTTGGATTTGATCGGTTGGGTGAAAAATAACCTGAAACATCCCGCGAGTGACGGATAAGTCGCAGTAAACGGGCTGCTTTTGGCGCAAAACGTCAGAAGCATTTTTAATTTCGTTTACTGCGTCATAAAAAAACCTGCGTCAGACGCCGACAACGCCCTTGTCCGCTTGCTTTTGCATAGAAGTCAAAAGTACCATGAAGCACTTGTTTGTGGAGGGGATGGCCAATGTTTACGGGAAGTATTGTTGCGCTGGTTACGCCGATGGACGCCAAAGGCGCCGTCGATCGGGCGAGCTTGAAAAAACTGATTGATTATCATGTCGCTAGCGGTACATCGGCGATTGTCTCTGTCGGCACGACGGGTGAATCCGCCACGCTGAGCCATGACGAACATGGCGATGTCGTGATGCTGACGCTGGAGCTGAGCGACGGACGTATTCCTGTCATCGCGGGTACCGGTGCTAACGCGACCGCCGAAGGCGTTTCACTGACTAAACGTTTTCACGGCACTGGCGTTGTGGGCTGCCTGACGGTCACGCCGTACTACAATAAACCGACGCAGGAAGGCCTGTACCAGCACTTCAAAGCGATTGCCGAGCATACCGATCTGCCGCAAATCCTGTATAACGTACCTTCCCGTACTGGCTGTGACATGCTGCCGGAAACCGTTGCCCGTTTGTCCGAAGTGAAAAATATTGTCGCAATTAAAGAAGCGACGGGGAACTTAAGTCGGGTAAGCCAGATCCAAGAGCTGGTTAGTGAAGACTTCATTTTGCTGAGCGGCGATGACGCCAGCGGTCTGGACTTTATGCAACTCGGCGGTAAAGGTGTGATTTCCGTAACGGCGAACATTGCTGCGCGTGAAATGGCGGAACTTTGCAAGCTGGCGGCGCAGGGCAATTTTGTCGAAGCGCGCCGTTTAAATCAGCGCCTGATGCCATTGCATCAGAAATTATTTGTTGAACCCAATCCTATTCCGGTGAAGTGGGCCTGTAAGGAATTGGGACTCATGGCGACCGATACGCTGCGCCTGCCGATGACACCGCTGACCGATTCCGGTCGTACGGTAATGGGGCAAGCACTTAAGCAAGCGGGTTTGCTGTAATCGTTAGGGAGATTTAATGAGTTATTCATTACAAAAGTCGATGGTGGCGAAAGTCGTTGGCATATCACTCGTGATGTTGCTGGCGGCTTGTTCCTCCGATCAGCGCTATAAGCGTCAGGTGAGTGGCGATGAATCCTATCTGAAGGCACCGGCGCAGCACGCGCTGAATACGCCAGCCGGGATGATTTTACCGGTGCAGAACGGGGATTATGATATACCGCCCGTTACCCTGAATGGCGCGGTCGGCAAGGAACTGGATATTCGTCCTCCAGTGCAACCATTGGCCTTGTTGAATGGTTCCCGCACCCAGATCTCTGGAGATACGGCAACGCTGCTGTTAGAAAACAGTTCGCAAAACAGTCAGCTCTGGCCTCAGGTTATCCGCGTGTTGCAAGACAAAGCGTACACCATTGCCAGTCGTCAGGACGCCAGCCAAACGCTGACGACCGACTGGATCTCATGGCCGCGTGAAGATGAAAACGTACCGTATCAGGGACGTTATCAGATTTCCGTGCAGCAGCAGGGTTATCAGGTCGCACTGATCGTGAAACTGCTGGGACTACAGCTGAACGGCCAGCCAGTGACGACGAGCGATCAGAATCAGCGCTACGCTGGTCTGATGCTGAATGCGCTCAGTAATGGTCTGGATGCTCAGGCAACCGCGCGCGAAAACGCACTGGCAAACCGCACCATTGGTTCGCTGGATGTGCAGAGCGGGGCGGATGACACAGGTCTGCCACTGCTGATTGTACGCGGTCCGTACACGGTGGTGTGGGATCGTCTGCCAACCGCGCTGAGTAAAATCGGAATGGAAGTTAGCGATCGCAGCCGTCCGCAGGGCTCGGTTTCCGTCAAGTATAGAGCGCCGAGCGGCGGAACCTGGGATGATCTGGGCGCGAAAAATCCTGAACTGCCTAACGGCGATTACAAATTGCAGGTCGGCGATTTAGATAACCGCAGCAGTCTGCAATTTATCGATTCTAAAGGGCATACGCTAACCCAGTCTCAGAACGATGCGCTGGTGGCCGTATTCCAGGCGGCGTTCAGTAAATAACGCATAAACCAAGGGTCGGATTATCCGGCCCTTCTTCATTCAACAATCTCTACCCGAATTGACGGTCGCTATCGGCAACCGTTCGGGGAAGCGTTAAATATCGGGTCGTACTTGTTGACCCTCACTGTGTGGAGTAATTAAAGATGCAAAAGCTAGCTGAGCTGTATCGTGGAAAGGCGAAAACCGTCTACACCACCGAAGATCCCGATCTACTGGTGCTGGAGTTCCGCAATGATACATCAGCAGGAGACGGTGCGCGCATTGAGCAGTTTGACCGTAAAGGAATGGTGAATAACAAGTTCAACCATTTCATCATGAGCAAACTGGAAGAAGCCGGAATCCCAACGCAAATGGTGAGCCTGCTGTCTGACAATGAAGTGCTGGTGAAAAAGCTGGAGATGGTGCCGGTCGAGTGCGTCGTACGCAACCGTGCGGCGGGATCGCTGGTAAAACGTCTGGGAATCGAAGAAGGTATCGAGCTGAATCCGCCATTGTTCGATCTGTTCCTGAAAAACGATGCGATGCATGACCCGATGGTGAA
This sequence comes from Pectobacterium aroidearum, assembly GCF_041228105.1. NCBI lineage: Bacteria > Pseudomonadati > Pseudomonadota > Gammaproteobacteria > Enterobacterales > Pectobacteriaceae > Pectobacterium > Pectobacterium aroidearum. The sequence goes on along the minus strand of NZ_CP166097.1, from coordinate 3,732,382 downwards.
CGAGTCTTACTGCAAGACGTTTGGCTGGGTGAACGAAGAGAATCTGGCTCGCATGAAAGAGCTGAGCTACAAGGCGAATGACGTGCTGAGCAAACTGTTTGGCGACGCCGGGCTGATTCTGGTCGATTTCAAGCTGGAGTTTGGTCTGTTCAAAGGCGAAGTTGTGCTGGGTGATGAGTTCTCACCAGACGGTAGCCGCCTGTGGGACAAAGAAACGCTGAACAAAATGGATAAAGACCGTTTCCGTCAGAGCCTCGGTGGTTTGATTGAAGCGTATGAAGAAGTTGCGCACCGTATCGGCGTAAAATTAGACTAACTGCGCAATCGTTTACGTTCAGGTCGCTGGTCGACAATAGGCTGACGGCCTGAATGTTTTAACTATTTTCCGCTCGAAAGCAACCTTCTTATTCCTCGTCTCCGCCTGAAGAATTTACCGATCTCTCTCTTACTTCGATTCCTGCCCCTGACGCCGATTAATGCTATCATCGCGGTTTGCTTAACGCGCAACCTGACTACTTTTCGACAGACTCGCATCCATGGCCTACTTCGATCCAACATTGTTAATTCTGCTCGTCCTGGCGGGGCTGGGTATTATCAGCCATAACATGACCGTCACGCTGGCGATTCTGGTTCTGCTGGCGATACGCATCACACCGTTGAACAGCTATTTTCCGTGGGTAGAAAAATACGGTCTTAGCATCGGTATCGTTATTCTGACGATTGGTGTGATGGCACCGATTGCCAGCGGAAAAATTACCGCCAGTGAAGTCATGCATTCCTTCCTGCATTGGAAATCCCTGTTGGCGATCCTCATTGGTGTCGCCGTATCCTGGCTCGGTGGACGCGGCGTGTCGCTGATGAGCAATCAACCCTCCGTTGTGGCAGGGCTGCTGGTGGGTACGGTCATGGGCGTGGCGCTGTTTCGCGGTGTTCCCGTCGGGCCACTGATCGCCGCTGGGCTGCTTTCTCTGCTGATCGGCAAGACCTGATTCATCCGGCGCGTGTGATGATGCTGCGTGATTTTCTCCACAGCCAACTCCAGCAGCAGCGCTATGGCGTCCGACGCCTGCTGGTGCTGAGCGGTGAAGCGAACTGGTGTGAAGAGCAGGCGTTGGCGCTTAGCAACTCATTGCCCGGTGACTGGCTGTGGATCGGCGAATCCGCGTCAGCTTCCGTTACCTCACTGCCAGCCAGCCGAGTGCGGACGCTGCTGGGACGGGAGTTTCTCCATGCGGTGTTTGATGCACGCAAAGGCGTGGACGTCGAGGCGCTGGCGATGCTGTCAGGCACCCTACAGGCCGGTAGCTGGCTGATTATGCTGGTGCCGCCGTGGCAGTCATGGCCGACCTTGCCGGATGAAGACAGCCTGCGCTGGAGCGAACAAGACCAGCCGATTGCCACCCCGCATTTTATCCATCATTTCCAGCGCCAGCTGTCAGCCGATGAGGACGTGGTGCTCTGGCAACAGGGTCAGGATAGTGTCATCCGGCCATTGGCCGGACGCGCTGACTGGCAGCCTGCGAACGGTGAACCGACCACGCGACAGCAGCATATCCTGGATGCGCTGAGCGTCGCAGAATCTGGCATATTTGTCATTACTGCACCGCGCGGGCGGGGAAAATCGGCGCTGGCGGGTATGCTGACACAGCGGAGTCGCGGAGCATGCTGGATCACCGCCCCTTCTCGCGTGGCGGCGGATATTCTGCAACAGCACGCACGCACCGATGCGTCATTCTGGGCACCGGATGCGCTGCTGGCGCACTGCCGGCTTCATGGCTCGCCCGATATCGACTGGTTATTAATTGATGAAGCGGCGGCGATTCCGTCCTCCGTTCTCTCCGCGCTGTTACCCTATTTTTCCCGCATTCTGATGACCACGACGGTACAGGGATATGAAGGTACCGGACGGGGGTTTCTACTGAAATTTTGTGCGACGCTGCCGCAGTGGAAAGCGTTTACGCTCGATGATCCTCTACGCTGGGCCGCTAACGATCCGCTGGAGCGGGTGTTGGATCAAGCATTGCTATTCAATGAGCCTGAAGCGTTTTATTCCACACCGCAGGCTGCCCTACCTATTTCCCCTTCGACGCTGGAAAGTCGCACCGAGCGTACCGACGATTGGCTAACGTACCCTGAGCGACTGGCGTGGTGCTACGCGCTATTGTGCAGCGCGCATTACCGTACTTCGCCGTTGGATTTGCGCCGTCTGATGGATGCACCGGGCATGCAGGTTGCCAGCGTACAGGTGGCTGGCAACCTATGTGGCGTACTGTGGCTGGTGGAAGAAGGCGGGTTGTCAGACTCACTGGCTCATGAGGTATGGGCAGGACGGCGACGGCCGCGTGGCAATCTGGTGGCGCAGTCGCTGGCGGCACACGCCGGGTTGTGGCATGCACCGACGCTGCGCGCGCGCCGCGTAAGCCGAATTGCGGTGGCATCGGCATACCGCCGACAGGGAATTGGGCGAGCGTTAATCGCAGAGCAGACGCGCGAAGCGCAACGACAAGGGCTGGATTACCTGTCGGTTAGCTTCGGCTATCAGCCAGATCTGTGGGCGTTCTGGCAGTCGTGTGGATTTCAGCTGGTGCGTATCGGCAGCCATCTTGAGGCCAGCAGCGGCTGTTACAGCGCGATGGCGATATTGCCGCTGAGCGACGCGGGGCATCAACTGGCGCAGCAGGGATGCCAGCAATTGGCACGCGACTGGCGCTGTTTACAGCGTCTGATTCCGCTGAACCTTGCGCTGCCGCAGACAGACAGTAATGCATTGAATGAAGACGACTGGCGTGAACTGGCGGGGTTTGCGTTTGCACATCGACCGATGGAGGCCAGTTTCGCGGCGATCTGTCGTCTGCTCATCCACACCTCATTGCCGCTGCCAGCGCTACGCTTGCTGGTGGAAACGCCGGGAGAAGGCGAACAGATTGCGGCTACATTGGGGCTGACTGGCAAGAAAGCGCTCCTGAAACGTTGGCGCGAAGAAGCAGCCAATGCGTTGTTCGATCTTGACGCGCAACGCGTTGAGCGCTGGAGAGCGTGGGTGATTTCTACTCGTTTGACGGGGAATGCGCCTCATCCCTGAGACGCCATATTACGCAGAGTCAGACTGATGGCATCAGTCCAGCTGTGATTTGAAGGGGGGCGCACGGTGCAGTAATGCCCACAGCGTTTCCTGTAAGGGGACTTTCTGCGCTTCTAACAGTTGTGGATAGCGCTGATAAAAAGCATCCTCTTTCGCAGAAAAAACCGGATTCTCCTGAAGCCATTGTTCACGTAGCGCGGTAATTTGCTCGTCCATTAGCTTTTTGCTCGGCGTGGCGTCTTCCTGTGCCTGAAACCAGCGGAAGCGCTTATCCGGCGTTGCGCGTTCTTCTCTGCTCCAGCCGTCTTTAATTTGCAGAGTCTGCGCCAGCGCGAAGCCGAGCGTGATACTGATGCTCCGCCAGCTATCGGCATCAGACGCAGCAGGCGGCGGCGATAGGCTGGCGAGTATTGTCGCAATATTCTTTTCCAGACCGAGCTCACCGGAAGCTTTCTCTTCCCAGCTTATCGCCTGCTGATGCAGTGCCGTCCATTCGCTTTCCGCTACCACTTCACTCGCTAACAGCCGCGAAATCGCATGAGTCCACTGCTGGCGTAGGCTGTCGACGGTTTTATCTGCCAGCCAGTCAGACCACGGATTTTCTTCGTGACTTAACCAGTGGTGCAGCCATTGCAGCGCGACGCCGTCTACGGCTTTTCCCGGCGTGAGCGCGGTGAAGAGTGCGTCAACTTGTTCTGGCGTGGTGCTCGGCAGTTTTTCCAGCAGCAGCCCGAGTGCGGCAGGCAGCCCGGTAACCCGCTCGAAGATGCGAATGTCTGCATTGTGCGCCAGTACGGCAGAAACCGAGCCTTTGTTGTCCTGCCAGTAGGGAGCGAACGCGTGTTTAATATCGTCGTCTGCCGCATGCTGGCGTAGCCGCTGGTGGAGAAAAGCATGCAGAGAAGCATCGCCATAGAACGAGCCCCACGTTACGCGGCTGTCTGCCAGCGGCTGGACGGTATTCTGTATCGCAATCTGGTGTGACTCCAGCCAGCCACGTAGCTGTGCCAGCGTTTTCACGCCGATCTGTCGGGAGATTTCCTGTCCGTTTTTAAATAGCAGTAGCGTAGGAATACCGCGTACCCCAAAACGCTGCATGAACGCCGGATATTGCTCTACATCCAGCTTGGCGACGGTCAGGTTATCTGGCGTGTTGTCGGCAATCGTGTTCAGCAGAGGAGCCAGCGTTTTACACGGCTGGCACCAGGGCGCCCACAGGTCGAGCAGAATGGGTTTGTCGCTAGTCGTGAGCAACGCATCCAGCGAGGTGTCGCTGGCGGTGATAATGGTGTCTGACATGGTGTCTCCGTTCAGAGAAAATCGTGAGTAATTGGGGTAGGGGAACAATGAACCGTGACAATACGGCTTACTGCGAGCCGCCTACGGTCATGTTGTCGATGCGAAGCGTTGGCTGGCCGACGCTGACGGGCAATGACTGTCCTTCTTTGGTGCACGCGATATTGCCGTCATCCAGAGCCAGATCGTTGCCCACCATCGCGACGTGTAGCAGCGCTTCCGGTCCGTGACCAATCAACGTGGCGCCTTTAACCGGCCGAGTGACGCGGCCATTCTCGATCAGGTAGGCTTCCGTGGTAGAAAAGACATACTTCCCGCTGCTGATATCAACCTGCCCGCCGCCGAAGCCGACGGCATAGAGACCGTTTTTAACGGAGGCGATCACTTCTTCGGCTGGGTACTGTCCAGCCAACATGTAAGTGTTGGTCATACGCGGCAGCGGTAATGTGGAATAGGACGCCCGACGCGCGTTGCCAGTTAGCGCGGTATTCATCAGTCTGGCGTTGAGGCTGTCCTGTAAATAACCGCGCAGGATGCCGTCTTCAATTAGCGTCGTGCACTGCGACGGCGTGCCTTCATCATCCACATGCAGCGATCCCCGCCGGTTCGCGAGCGTGCCGTCATCCACGACGGTAATACCCGGCGCGGCGACGCGTTCTCCTAACAAGCTGGAAAAAGCGGAGCTGCCTTTGCGGTTAAAATCGCCTTCCAGACCGTGTCCTATGGCTTCATGCAGCAGAATTCCGGGTGATCCTGCACCAAGGATCACGCTGTAGGTGCCTGCTGGCACTGGGCTGGCGTCCAGATTATTTAGCGCCTGATCGACGGCTTGATTAACCCAGTGGCTGACCGTTTCTTCGGTAAAAAATCCATAATCGAGCCGCCGTCCGCCACCGCTGGAGCCATTCTCGCGGCGACCCTGTTGCTCGACCACCACGTTGATGACCAAATTCACCAGCGGACGAACGTCGGCGGCGAGTCGACCGTCATGCCGGGCGATGAGAATAGTTTCATGTGAGGCGTTCAGGTAGGCCGTTACCTGCGTCACTCGGGGATCGCGGGCACGCGCCTGACGATCGATCGAAAACAGCAACTGGCGTTTATGTTCTTCCGTGATCGCGAGCAAGGGATTGTCTGACGGGTAGAGCGTGGTGGCACCGTGCGGCAATGATGCCAGTAAGGCCACGCTGGCGGTTTGCCCCTGACGGCTGATTTCTCTTACGGTGCTGGCGGCCTGAAGAATGGCCTGCGGACGAAGATCGTTAGTGTAGGAGAATGCGGTTTTCTCTCCGCTGACGGCGCGGACTCCAACGCCCTGATCGCGGCTAAATCCTGTTGGGCGCACAATACCGTTTTCTACCTGCCAGCCTTCCTGCTGGCGGCGTTGAAAATAGAGATCGGCATAGTCCACCTGACGCTGCATGATGTGGTTCAGCGCGTGCGTTATCTCTGTCGTTTCCAGCGAAAATGCCGACAGCGCAGGTGAGACGGATGTCGTGGTGGCGTGTATGGCCATGATGGTGATCCTGTTTCTGTGACGCGATGTGGGATTACTGCCCGGCGATCTGCATCTCTTCAATCAATAGAGAACCGCAGGAGAGATTGCCCTGCGTGTGGATATCCGCGCCGAGCGCGACGCATTGCAGCAGTAGCGTTTTCAGGTTGCCTGCAATAGTGATTTCTTCGACCGGATACTGAATGTCGCCGTTTTCGACCCAAAAGCCTGCTACCCCCTGTGAATAATCGCCCGTCATAGGGTTAAGCCCGTGCCCCAGCAGCGTGGTCACCAGCAGCCCTGTGTGCATACGGCGCAGTAGCGTCGGTAAATCATCGGCGGGGTGGTTCTGGCTGCTGCTAACGGTGAGGTTATAGGCTCCGCCAGCGTGTCCGGTTGTCGTTAATCCCAGCCGCCTGGCGCTATAGCTGGAGAGAAAATAGCCCTGCGCGATACCGTCGCGGATGACGTGACGCGGAACGGCGGCGACGCCTTCGGTATCAAAGCAGGAACTGGCTAGCGCGCCGGGAATTAACGGGTTTTCATACAAGCTCAGATGCGGAGCGGTGATGGCCTCGCCGAGGCACTGACCCAGAAACGATGTGGAACGGTAGAGCGATGCGCCGCTCAGCGCACCGAGCAGATGATGAATTAAGCTATGTGCTGCAGGCGCTTCAAACAGTACCGGACAGCGGCGGGTGGACAGTTTTCGTGCCCCTAGCTGCGCCACTGCGCGTCGGGCTGCGGTATGACCAATAGCCTCCGGTTCGGCGAGCAGCGAAGGTGCCCGGCCGACGGTGTGCCAAAAGCCTTGCTGGCGTTGCGTCTCGTTACGGGCAATCGCATGGCTCCACAGCGTGTGCAGCGACGTCGGGTAGCCTGCGGAAAAGCCGGCGGAGTTCGCCAGAATAAAGTCACCCTGCTGTGAGGTGATTTCCGTACTTTCGCTGTAACCATGTTCGTGCGTGCTATTGGCGGCCTGCTCGGCACGTAGTGCCAGCGATAGCGCTTGCTCAACCGTCAGCGTGTCGGTGCTGTGCAGCGCAAGATCGTAAATATCACGAGCGAAATGCTGTGATTCCGGCAGTCCGCTACAGGGATCTTCATCGGCATATTTAGCCAGCGTGCTGGCGGCGTCAACCGCATCCCGCAAGGCTTCGCGGCTAAATAAGGTGGAGGACACACTCCCTGCCCGTTGGCCGAAGTAGACCGTGACGGACAGAAAGCGACTTTGGTTTTGCGTCAGCGTATCAATATCGCCGTTCCTGACGCGGATCGTTCGGCGGTTTCCCTGCGAGACACTCACGACTGCCTGGCTGGCGCCTTTAGCAGCCGCGAAATCCAGCACGTCACCGGCCAGCGACTGAAGGGTGTCGGTGTGTGGCGTAGCAAGAACGGGGGATTCATCAAGAGAAGGCATTATTGGTATCCATGCGTTGCGGTGTTCTACTGATGATGTGCAACAAGAAAAGAAAAGCGTCACCGCGTTGCGAAACTTTTTTACGCTGGGGAGTGAAGTGAGGAGTCTTGGCGCACTGATGCCAGAGAAACGGTCAGCATCAGTGCGGAAGACGTGATCAGGGGGCTTTGACCGGTTGCAGGACGAAATCGATTTTGTTCAGGCCACGCTGCTGGGCGCTGGTCATGACATACGCCACCCGACCATACTCGACGGCCTGATCGGCAAACAGCCGTATATTGGGGTGAGCGCCTTCGGCTGATGCGGCATCCAGTTTGGCGATCAGTTGCGCATCATCGACCGCTTCTTTATTCCAGTTAATCTGTCCCGTCGCGGTAATCGCGATATCTACCGCTTGTGGATCCTTTTTGATTTTCTCCACGCTGGCCCGTGGCAGTTCCACTTTCACGGCGTGGTTGATGACTGGCAGGGTAATCATAAACACGATCAGCAACACCAGCATGACATCGATAAACGGCGTCATGTTGATGTCGTTAAGCAGCGCATCTTCCTGGCTTTCAAACGGTGATGACATACTCATGGCGGTGTTCCTCTTCAGGCGGAGCGTTCAACGGGATGAACGGGTTCATACCGCGCTGTGCTATTCAGGTCGGTAATATTGGTTTCCACGCGTGCGCCAGTCAGCAGATAAGCGTGAAGATCGTGCGCAAAGCGATTCATGGCATGCAGCACGATGCGGTTGCGGCGATTGATGGCGTTGAACCCTAAGACGGCGGGAATCGCCACGAACAGGCCAAACGCCGTCATGATTAACGCTTCGCCGACGGGACCCGCTACCTGTGCCAGATCGGGCTGGCCGATGGTGCTGATGGTTTGTAGCGCGTGAAAAATGCCCCACACGGTGCCCAGCAGGCCGATAAACGGCGCAGTGCTGCCGATGGAGGCCAACGTTCCGAGGCCGGATTGCAGTTTCCCTGAGTTGGTGTCCAGCGTGTTGCTCAGGCCGCGCACTAGCCAGTCGCTGAGATCGACATGTCCGCCTAGCGTGGAAGAGAATTTATGTGGGTGTTTCAGCAGCGCATGTCCTTCGATCACCAGATCGCGGAACGGGTTGAAACGCTGCTTACCGAATTTTTCGACGCTCTCTTGCAGGCTGGTGGCCTGCCAAAAGGTATGGCGGCTGTATTGCACGCTCTTGTTCAATGCGAGTAGCTGGCGCGCTTTAAGCAGCATGACTGTCCATGACAGCAGCGACATGATCAGCAGAATGATGGCTACCGAGTGGGTGACCACATCGCCCTGCTGCCAGAAATGGTGGATATCTAACGTGTTCATGTGTGACCTCTTATGTAATAACCTGATTCGGGCGCGTCTGCAAAATGGCGGCAGTGCCATTACAGCGCCGGTGTTTTCTTAGCGAGCCAGCCGGAAATTGACGGGCTGGATCGTCATGACGGTAATGGCCTGTCCATTTTCGCGGTAAGGCGTACAGCGTGCCTGCGCTACGGCCTCAACTGCGGCCTGATCGAGCGCGTCATAGCCGCTGCTGCGGGCAATGTCATGCCGAATCAAACGTCCTTCCGGGTTAATCACCAGCCGTACCAGTACGTCGCCTTCCTGCTGAAGACGTTTAGCGCGGCGAGGGTAATCAGGCTGCGGGACGACGCAACCGACGGAGGCGACCTGTTTAGGCTGTGCGCCTGGATTGTTCTGCATCAGGTTGCCCTTGCTGGCGAGCGTCAACTGGCCTGGCGTCGCTTCCGGTGCCGCGGGAGAGGGCTCCGGCGCTGGACGTACCGCAGGCTGACGTTCGGCGGTCGTTTTTGGGCGGACAGGCTGTGGTTTTACCACGGGCTTCACAGGCGGCTGGTGAACTTCCTTTTTGACCGGCGGTGGCGGTGTTTGCTGTTCCTCAGCGATCGCTTTTTCGGGAACCGATGCAATCTCGCGTTCTCCCTGTTCTGACGTCAGCACAGGTGGCTCCGGCGACGGTTCGGGAATAGGCTCAGGTTCTGGCGCTTCCACCATCGTGGCCTGAATGCTCACGCTGGCAGCCGGATTAAGCAAATTGATCGGGGTGTATTCGGTCGTACGAGTGATGAGCAGGGCGGCGACACCCGCATGGATGAGTGCGACGGTCAGAAAGCTGAGCGCTATCTTCCCCATTTCTCCCCGAACAGGTGCTGCCGCCACCATGTTGCGCGGCGACTGGGCGGGGGAGACGTCATGCCGTGCGGCGGGAGCCGCATCAACGCGCGCGTTTAACGAAAAGTGTTGCACGGATGCCTGTTGCACGTTTTCCTCTGCTGCTCTTGCTTGGGGTATCGAATACTTCATTCAGCCCCGAGCATCGGGGTGGTGATGACTTCTATTAATGATGTGCAACGAGGCGGAAAAAGTGTCACCACGCGCGTGAAATTTTTTGATGACTTACCGTTTATGCCGGTTTGGCCGCGCGAATATGTATCCAGTAATCGGTGGTATGCACGATGGCGATAGGCATGGTTTGCGCCAGCGAATCCAGCGTGTAATTCAGGTTATCTAGCGGGAAATTGCCGCTGACGCGCAGATCGGCGATAGCGGGATCCAAGCGGATGATCCCGGGAGTGTAATCACGCAGTGCGCTGATGACTGAAGCCAGAGAACGATCGCGCACTTCCAGACGGCCCTGCATCCAGGCGATTTCTGTTTCCGGCGTCACGGCAACCTGATAGAGCGTTGAACGATCGAACCACACGCCCTGACCGGCATGAAGGCGCAGGCTTTGCCCCGCGTGATTCGTCACTTTGGCAATATTGTCCAGCACCCCGACGTGTACGCCACCGCTTTCATAGCGCACGTTTACATTGGCCTGAAGGGCGACGATATTGCCCATCTGGGTATCAATAATAAAAGGGCGTTGTGCATCCGGTTTAATTTTCGCGAAGATACCGCCGTTGAGAACGCCGACCTGACGGATGCTATTCTTTGGTTCAACATTGATGTCGACGGCGGTACGTGCGTTCAACATGAGCGTACTGCCATCGCTGAGCGGAACTTGCTGGCGCTGCGCTGTAGCGGTTTTCACATCGGACAACAGCGGCGACAGAGGATAGTGCTGATTAAGTAACAGGCTGCTTAGCGAGGCAACAGCGACCATCCCCAACCCGTATTGCAGGACTTTGCGCCGGCCTGATGGTGCCAATAGCGCCTGTCGAATCGGCTCATGGGGGAGTGCAGCAAGCAGCGGCTGAAATTTCCCCAGCGTTTGCTCGATGCGTTGGCAGGCGCGCTCATGCAGCGGGTTCTCATATCGCCAGCGGCGATACTCGTCATAATCGGTCTGTGTCGCTTCACCGGAACGCAGCAGCACCATCCATTCAATCGCCTGCTCGGCAATCGGGTCATCCATGTGTCGTCGTGCCATGCGGTTCACCTATAAATCACTGCTGTCCTGCGTGGCCAAATAGCAATTGGTCAGCGCTTTGGCGATGTATTTTCTGACCATACTGACGGAGACATCGAGCTGTACGGCAATATCCGCATAGGTCATGCCATCAAGCTGGCTGAACAGAAAGGCCTGTCGTGCTTTGATGGAGAGTCCATCCAGCGCCTGATCGATAGTAAGCAGCGCCTCCATCAACAGCTGTTGCTCTTCCGGTGACGGATGGTGAAACTCCGGTTTGCTCGCCAGCGCGGTGAGGTAGGCTTTTTCCAGATCGCGCCGACGCCAGTTTTCATACAGCACGCGTTTGGCGAGTGTCGTTAACATCGCGCGCGGTTCTTGTACGTTGGCGAGATTCGGCAGAGAGGCTAAACGCAGAAAGGCCTCGGAAGCGACATCTTCCGCTTCACAGCCATAGGCAATGCGGCGGCGTAATTTTTCCGTTAGCCAGCGATAATCGCTGCGAAATATCAGCGACAGCAAGTCGGGTTTTTTAACAGCCTCTGTGTACATGGGCATCCTTAAATAGCGTAAATCACAACAATGCTTGAGCCGGGATACCCCAGGGCCGCAGAAAAAAGGAACGATGCGTCCTGTGCTGTTTTTAAGTCAAAATTTGCAGGAGTCAAACCACGTTTTTTTTCTATGGTTAGTTAGAAATGTTCTGTTACTGCCTGAAATGGAGAAATCGCTATTTCCAGAGGCTTTTGCAATATGAAATAAAAAGAAGGTGTAGAAGAGAGACGTATTGCCTGTATTAAAAACACAAAGAAAAAGTATTTTCCGAATCAATAGGTTCGTTATCGTGAAAAAATAATTGTCGTAAAAATCGACTTCCCGCTGTCACTTTTTCATCGTCATTGCACAACTCATACGAAGACCAATAAAAACTGATTTGTTGAAGCAATTGACGAGGGAAAAATGAAAAAACGTAATACTGTCTCTCCCGCTCTGGGGCTGAGTTTTAAGAAACGCTTATTTTTTACTAACATGTTGGCGCTTAATTCTGCGCTATTCATCGGTGCGACGACTGCTCCTGTGAGCGTCTACGCGGCGGGTGAAAATGACACCGTGGCATTTTCTATTCCGGCTGGCGATCTGCAAAAAGGCTTATTGGCTATCGCTAATCAAAGCAAACAGACGCTTTCTTTTAATCCTGCGCTGGTGGCGAATTATCAGAGTCCCGCGCTGAATGGCAATTATTCAACGCGTCAGGCTATTTTACGCTTACTGCAAGGTACGCCGTTATTATTGACGACGACGGATAATGGCACGCTGACCATTGTGTCTTCCCGCGCCAATGATGCAGAAGTGGCGCGGGCGAGTGACAAAACGCTGCCAGCGATTACGGTCAGTGCCAGTAGCGAAGACGAAACGGTATTAAACCCCGGCACCTCCTCTTCGGCATTACGCACCAATACCTCGCTGCAACAAACGGCGCAGTCGGTGCAGGTGATCAGTAATAAGCTGATCAATGAGCGTCAGGCAACGTCGCTGGAGGATGTGCTGAAAAACTCCGGTAGTGTGGTGACAGTGCAGTCTAACCGGGGTACTCCCACCTATTGGATTCGCGGTTTTAACGTGACATCGGGCGCGACGGACGGTCTTGCCGGATCCAGCAACGCCGGTATTGGTCAGGGAACGGCTATCGATGGTATCGAACGTGTTGAGGTACTGAAAGGGCCGCAATCGGTATTGGCGGGGAGCAGCTCTGCCGCAGGGACGATTAACATCGTGCGTAAAAAGCCTGTGGCGGAGACGATCCGGCGCGTCAAGGTTGAGGCCGCGCGTTACGGTGAATTCAAAACTGCCATTGACCTCGGCGGTGCGCTCACGGATGACAAGGCTTTCAGCTACCGTTTAAATGCGTCTACCATGAAGTCCAGTCAGTCTTATCCTGACTTCAACGGCAACCACAACGATTATTTGGCCCCGGCTTTCTCATGGAAAGGGGATTCCACACGGCTGACGGTGGGGGCGGAAGTGAATCAGCTCCGTGATTCCGGCCCGGCAGGGACGTTCTACAATAACGGGGCTGTACAGAAACTCCCTGTTTACCGGCTGGGCGATAAGGACGATCACAACAAGCTGAAAACGACCAATGCCTATTACGAGTTTGAGCAGGATCTGCTGCATGGCTGGACGTTTAACAGTAAAGCGGGTTTCCAAAGCGCCTCTATGCAGGCCAAAATGAATGAAACGCTGCAAATCAATAATGATGGCAGCAAATTCAGTCATCCATTGGCCTATAAATCCACCAACCAGAACTGGAGTCTGCAAAACGATTTCCGTGGCAAAGTGGAGTTAGGACCGATTACCCAAACATTATTGGTTGGGCATGATTACCAATATGGGCGTTTCACCAGCTACGATGGCGACTTTACGTTGCTGACTAACGGCAATGTTTACAATCCCGACTCGCTGGTTTATCCCGGTATCGGTGAACCCACCAGTCGTACTTATAGCTCGAAACTGATCCAGAGTGGTTTTCTGTTGCAGGATCAAATTGATCTATGGGAAAGATGGCACGCTCAACTTGCTCTGAAGCGCTCCAGTTGGAATAACTCTTATCTGGTGGGAACGCGTCCTTCTAATTATTCCTCCAGTAAATGGATTCCAAATTACGGTCTGAGCTTTGATATTACGCCCGATATTACGATTTATGCCAACCTGCTGAACAGCTTCAGCGGTAATGCGCAGGTTAGCCGCACGGGGGAAACGATGCCGCCGACGACGGGTAAATCCAAAGAAGCAGGGCTGAAATTCAATTTGCTGGATGACGACCTGACATTAACGACCGCTTTTTTCAGCTTGAAACAGCAAAATCTGGTGGTGTTCCAGAATGGGATTGCGGTCGGTACGGAAGGGCGTGAAACACAAGGATTTGATGTCGATCTGAATGGCACCGTGCTGCCTGGATGGGATGTAACGGCCAGTTATACCTATTCGGATAACAAAGACCCGTCTGCGGTTCAGTCACAGGGATCGCCACGTCATGCCAGCAATTTCTGGACATCCTATGAAATTCAGTCGGGGAGTCTACAGGGCGCAGGTGCCTCTGTTGGGGTGAGTGGCACATCACGAGCCAGCAGTGGTCGTGGTACGCAATCCTTTGATATCGGTAGCCAATACTCTACAGATGCGTCCGTCTTCTATCGTCAACCGTCGTGGTCGCTGACGCTGGGCGTCAATAACGTTTTCGATCGCGATATCTACTATCCATCATCCACGCGTTCATGGGTGGGGGTAAAAGATGGTCGAGTATGGCGTCTCACCGGGACGTATTCGTTCTGATAATCCGTTTGGCGAAGACGAAAACGGGCATTCACACGAATCAGCAGGTAGATACGGCGCATGAACGCAAGAGAGACAAGTACTGCAAGACCGGGCATCAGCCAGATTCTGATGCCCTATTGGCAGACGCCAGAGAAATATCTGGCGCTGCTTATTCTGGCGATGATTATTAGCATCAATCTGGGTACGGCCTACATCAGCGTGGAAGCGAACCGGATAGCGGGGAAATTTACCGATGCGCTGATTGGGCTGGATTGGGAGCAAATAAAACCGCTATTTATCTTCAGCTTTGTGCTCGGTTTGGGAGCCATGATGCTGAGGTGGGTAAACGTACTGAGTCAAGGCTATCTGGCGCTGCGCTGGCGTACCTGGATGACGCTCCACTATATTCGGCGGTGGACGGGAACATCGGCTTATTACCAAATAGAAAGGGATGGTGCGCTGTCGAATATCGATCAGCGCATCGCCGATGACGTTAACGAGCTGGTGTCGGCCTCGCTGAATTTTTTTCTCAGCATTATCTCGGTCATCATCAGCACCGTCACGTACACGGCGCTGCTGTGGTCGGTGTCCGGGGTGCTGCGTTTTTCGTTTATGGGCAGCGACTGGGCGATTCCTGGCTACATGGTCTATGCCCTTTACATCGAGTACGTGCTTCAGGTCGCGCTGTCACACTGGCTCGGTAAGGCCCTGATCAGATTGAATATGAATCAGCAGAACGCGGAGGGAGACTTCCGCTTTCTGGGCGTTCAGCTACGTGAAAATGCTGAACAGATTGCCTTCTATCAAGGCGGGGCGCGAGAAGGAGAGCGCCTTGCTCAGCGCTTTGCCCGCGTGCGTGATAACGCGCTGTCTGTGCTGCTGCGCGGTTTCAAAGTGTCGTTTGGCCAGAGTCTGTTTAGCCATTTCCTTTCGCCCTTACCGACGCTGTTGGCTTTACCGCTGTTATTAAGCGGTGAGATTACCTTTGGCGATATGACACGGATTCAGATGGCCTACGGCTCTCTCGGTGCGACGCTGAGTTATTTTATGCAGGCGTATCAGTCCTTCACGCGCTGGCTGGCGCTGACGAAGCGTTTGCAGGATATGGAGGAAGCGCTGAATAAAAGCGAGCAGTCGCCATCGCCCATTCGGATTACGGATCATGATGGCTCTGATTTTTCCTGTCAGAACCTGCGGTTGTTTACGCCTGCGGGGCGGGCGCTGACGGCGTTAGATAACTGGCAGGTGTCGCCGGGCGAGCGCTGGATGATTAACGGGGCGTCCGGTGTAGGGAAGAGCACGCTACTGCGCGCCTGTGCCGGCCTGTGGCAGCACGGTAGCGGGGCGATTGCGCGGCCTCGCCGCTGTCGCACGCTGTTTTTACCGCAAAAAAGCTACCTTCCAACAGGCACGCTGAAAGCCGCGTTGTGTTACCCCGGTCAGGCGCGTGATTTTAGCGATGAGGCGTGTCGGCAGGCGCTGATAGACAGCGCATTACCGAACATGGCCGAACAGCTGAATGATGAAGATCGCTGGCAGCAGCGGTTATCCGGCGGTGAGCAGCAGCGAGTGGCAATAGCCCGCACATTGCTGCATCGTCCCGACTTTATTTTTCTGGATGAGGCCACCAGTGCGCTCGACCCTGAAACGGAACAGCGGATTTATCAGGCGCTGATTAACGGTTTGCCTGACAGCGCCATTATCAGCGTGGCACATCGGGAAACGCTGGCTGCTTTTCATACTCATCATTTACATCTGACACCGCTAACCGGAAGTGATAACCATCATGATAGGGAAAACCAGACTGGCGATGACGCGCCACGGTATCAACGTACTGATAGTGCTTTTAGCGAGCGTGGCCTTGCCTGGCGTGGCGAGTGAGCCGCCCGATCTGAACCGCGAGGATTATCGCCGGGTGCGGGAACTGGGACAGTATTACCGGACGCTGGTTGACCATTATCCGGGGCGGATGATATGGCAGTCGGATGGCCAGTCATTTGTTTATCGTCGCTCGGTTGTTGCCACAGCCGATAGACCCAGTGGCTATGAATTTATGCGGGTGGAGGTCGCCAGCCAGACTCAGAGGCCTGCTTTTGATCACGAGCGTCTGGCACAGGCGCTTAACCCATTACTCACCAAGCCAGTGACGGCGACGACACTGCCGTTTGAACAGGTTGATTATAACGAACAGGCAAAACTGTTATTTATCCCTCAAGGGGCACGACTGCTTGGTTGTGATATTCATCTCTACCAATGTCGTGTTGTGTCCGATCTCTCTCAGTCAGCAGAACAAAAGCAAGAGGTTCCCGCGTATCAGAGCCGGATATCGCCCGATGGGAAATGGGAGGCGATCGTTGATAATCACAATCTGGTGCTGATTGGTAAGCAGGATGGTAAACGGACCACCATCACGCAGGACGGAACAGCAGAGAATGAGTACGAGATCGAACGATTGAGCTGGTCTCCAGATAGCGCAAGATTAGTACTGTTTCGTACTCAGCGGGGTGAGAAACGTTATGTTCACTATATTGAATCCTCCCCCACAGACCAGTTACAGCCGAAACACCGTCAGATTGCCTACCCTAAACCGGGCGATGTATTGGATAGACCTCAGCCCGTCGTGATTGAGGTGGCTTCACGGCGTATTACGGCTATCGACCCGGCGCTGTTTCCAAATCCCTATTCGCTCTCTTACCCCGTTTGGCAGAAAGGGGGACGTGTTTTCACATTTGAATATAATCAGCGTGGCCATCAGGTATATCGGGTTATTGAAGTGGATAGTGAAACGGGCAGGGCACGCACGCTGATTAACGAAACGGCGGACACGTTTATCGATTATATGCCGCTGACAGGGGTGTTGACCGGCAGCGGTAAATATTACCGCCACGATCTGGCTAACGGTACAGAGATCGTTTGGGCTTCAGAGCGCAGTGGGTGGCAACATCTGTACCTGTATGATGCTGTGACCGGAGCAGTGAAAAACCCCATTACCCAAGGTGATTGGGTGGTGCGCGCCGTTAACTGGGTTGATGAAAAGAATCGGGTAATTTACTTCAGTGCATCAGGTATCAATCAAGGTGAAGATCCCTATTACACACACGGCTATAAAATCGGCTTTGACGGTAGCGACCTGACGGCATTAACACCGGAACCCGCCAACCACACGCTGAATTTTTCACCCAACGGCGATTACTATATCGATACCTACTCGCGCTACGATCTACCGCCGATCACCACGCTCTATCGTACGGCCGATAATCAAGCCGTTATGCGCGTCAATACCACCGATATCAGTCGTTTGCGTGCCGCTGGCTGGCGTCCTCCGGTTCCGTTCATGGCGCCGGGTAGAGACGGTAAAACCGAAATTTGGGGGCTTATTTATCCGCCACGTAATGTTAATGAAGGGGAAAAATATCCCGTTGTGGAGGGGATCTATGCCGGGCCGCATGGTTCTTTTGTGCCGAAAGATTTTTCCTTTTGGCCCGAACCCTTGGCCGAATTAGGCTTTGCTGTGGCAAAGATTGACGGTATGGGCACCAATAACCGCTCGCGTGCGTTTCACGATATGGCATGGCGTAACCTCAAGGATGCGGGTTTCCCCGATAGGGTTCTGTGGCATCAGGCAGTAGCAAGACAGTATCCCTGGTATGACATTGCTCGTGGCGTCGGTATTACCGGTGTTTCTGCGGGTGGGCAGAGCGCGATGGCAGCACTGCTCTTTCATCCTGAATTTTATACTGTCGCGGTGGCGGATTCCGGCAGTCACGATAACCGTATGGATAAAATCTGGTGGAATGAGCAGTGGATGGGGTGGCCAATAGGCAAGGAGTATACGGAGTCTTCCAATGCAGAAAATGCCTGGCGTTTACAGGGTAAACTGTTGCTGATGGTGGGGGAGTTGGATGAAAACGTTGATCCATCCACAACGATGCAGGTTGTCGATCGGTTGATTAAAGCCAATAAGGATTTTGACCTGTTCTACATGCCCGGTGGAGGCCATGGTGTAAGCGGCAGTGCGTACGGTCAGCGGCTGATGTGGGACTTTTTTATTCGTCATCTCGCCGGGCGAAAAACACCCGACTGGAATAGCCCGGTGGCAGAGCAATCACCCTGACGCTAAAAGGATTCGCCGATGTCATCATCGGCGAATAAGACATCCATCATACCCTGTGGGTTATTTAAAAACTGCCGCGTGATTTGATAGTGATCCGTCTCCTGCCAGGCAACCTGCTGAATACCCCTTTCATCGAACTGATAAATCACCGCGCTAGGGTAAGCCAGAATAATAGGCGAGTGGGTGGCAATGATGAATTGACATCCCGTATTCACTAGCTGATGGATACGCGCTAATGCTGCAAGCTGTCGGGTTGGAGACAGTGCGGCTTCCGGTTCGTCCAGCAGATAAAACCCGTTGGGGCCAAAGCGATGGTTTAACAGCGCCATAAACGATTCGCCGTGCGACTGCTGGTGGAGCGAAACACCACCGTAAGCCAGTTGAATCAGACCGGGATCGATATTTTCTATTTCTGTTGCGACATTGAAAAAACTTTCTGCCCGTAAAAAATAGCCGGTGCGTGGGCGCGTTATGCCTTTGACGATGCGGATGTAGTCGCTCAGGTTGGAATGGGAGTCGCGTGTGCTGAAATTGAAGTTACGCGATCCGCCTTCTGGGTTGAACCCCATCGCGATCGCCACAGCTTCTAGCAACGTCGATTTCCCAGAGCCGTTCTCGCCGACCAAAAAGGTGACATCAGGATGGAAATGGATCTTTTCGAGATCGCTGATTGCCGGAATGCTAAAGGGATAATGTTGGGGATCACGTATTTTCTTTGGATGAAAATAGACACGTTGCAGATAGGGTTTGTCACGTTGTTCCACCTTATTTACCTTTTGATATTGAAGGCATCTTATTTTTTCCTAATAAAGTGCCTGTTATGGGTCAGTAAGAATGAGAAAAGGATATACGGGATTACGTTGAATTATCCGAAAACAAATGGGTGTTGAATCCCTTGTCCTGTCTGGTCTCGCAATTTGTCAACCCTACTTGCTTACAAATTGTTACGTTTCGCGTCAAAATGAGAAAAGGATGAGGGGAACGGGAAATTGACCATATATTTTGATAAATAAACATCGGCGTTTAAATCTGTTTAAATGTCGTTTAAATCTCCTAATGAAATCCCACTAATTCCCAATTAATGATAAATAAGGATTGTGTAAGTTATTGAGTAAGATCGTTTTATTTGACTTATTATGATAAAGCATTATGATAAGTCATAATTAGCGTTGCAGGTAAGCGGTGCGGCTAATTTTTTTGTTCTTTCGGTTTATTTAAAAAGGAAGAATACGCCGATTCGGTTTATGAAAATTCTTATTGGTTTATGTTTATGATTTAAAAGAAGAATAAGTAAAAAAATCGATGATAGTAAGGTAAATCAAAAAGGACGCAGGAAAAAATACAGATTGCATTTTAATTCACCGTAAATGAATTTTAATTCACAAAATCAATTTTATTGCCTGCCTTCACCTCCCCATGTATAGTGCGCCTCGGTTTTGGGGGCTGTTCTGTGATCCGTACCCCAATCAGCCAGAAAAAAAGCAGTTGCCTTATGGTTTGTTTGCGTGTACGTTTAAATCTCACCAGCAAAATCTGGTGGCGGGATTCGAACCCCGAGCAAACTACAAGGCGACATACACGCGCCAGCGTGTTTTTTATTGTCGCAAGTCTGGCCTTTACCTGTTCAATGGTGGCTCAGGCGGGGCAACCTTCGGGTTGGCCGGTACCCTTGTAGGCCGGTAGTTCGAACCCCGTCTGGGCTACCACCCAAGAGATTCGAACCTCTGTGGTAGCGATAACCGACTACAAGGGGCATCGCCATGACTAACCATTCACAACCCACCTTTGATCCTGTCGCTCTTGCTGTGGCTAAAACTGCAATTGAAGCTATTTTTTCTTATCCATCCGTTGACGATTTATTAACGGTGTCCCGAAATTGTACTGATGCAATCAGTACGGTTAGTGCTGAATTATCTGAGAAACTTACGTCTGAAGAGTTGGAAGTTATTATTTACTCTTTGCTATCAGTTAAAGATATTGCTATTTCAAAGGCTGTAGCTCTTGCCCTTGAAGAAGGGAGGGCGTAACTATGGCTAAGTTTCAGGATAATACTCTTATTAATGAAGCTAACAATGTTGCTACCACTCTTGAATGGTGCCGTAGTATGATGGAAATTCTCATAGAGAAAGAAAGTAACGGTGATATTGGCAACGCTATGACGGGCGTATTAAGCTTGATTGTAAAGAGTCAGGATCACGCTGAGAACATTATTAAAAATATTAACGCATAATCTTGAATTATTGATAAATGGGGAGCTTAGGCTCCCCTTTTTTATGGATTGAACAGGGTTACTCCGGCGTTCCACCTTTTCCCGATTAATATCACTTTATCCCATGAGGTATGAGGAAGAGAGCTTGAAGAAGCTGATGTTTATCACGCTGGGGGATAAGCAAAAACTGGACAACCATATACGCAACAATCGTTATCGAAACATAAAGGATAACATCGAGTTCGCAAAAAAAATCGGTTATCAAGTTTCCCAGTCATCTATGCATCGTTATATGGTAAAGTTAAGAGATTATCGAAATGAATAAGGGTTCATTTAAAAGGTTACTAAACCTACCTCCTCATAGAGACATAAGTAATGCAAATCGATTTGTAATCGAAAGAGCTTTTACATTATCTGGTGATGAACTGGTCAGAGAAGTTAATCGTCTTGGTTATGACTTTTCAGCCGAACATGCAAGAGAGCACATAAAATTATTAAAAAAGCAAATCGAAATAGCAGTAAGTAAATTTGGTGAAAACTTTGACCTTGAATGCTTTTGTGATGTCGGTGCTACTAATTTATTTGATGAATATTTATCAATGCATGATGACAGTGATTTTTATAAGAAAGCGCTAATATTCAATCCTGACTATAATATAAAAGGTGAGCTTTCTTCTCTGAAAAGGAGTGCTTTAATTGCTGTTCGTCACCAGAGATTTTCTAAATCACACTCTGGAATAGATTATTTTTATGGCGCTTGTGAAAATGCTTTAAAAAAGATAGGGGTTAATCCTAATGATGAAATATCAGGAGTAAGCAAATCTTTAATCTTGACGATGGAAGTTATGGCCGTTATTGGCGGGATGCAGTTTTACCTACCTAAAGCAATTGAATTACATAAAGCTATATCTGATGTTGATATGTATATTGACTCTATTAGCATGTCTTTAAGTGAAGTTGCTTTAAAATATGGTGTTTCTTATAAAACAATTTCTATCGCAGCTAAAAGAGTAAGGTTAGCAATGAAAGAATACGAGGAAGGGAAATGAAATTAAGTAAAGATATTTTCTATGCTGGTGTCAGTCTTGGAATTGAAACCATGCGTCAGAATTTACCCGAACCGTTAAAAGTTGTTGAGCAAGGCGTTGTTCATGCCTGCCGTGAAATCGGATTAGATCCAGAGCATGAAATCAACGGCATTCCTTTTGTCGGTCGGGTAATTGTTCGGGTAATGGAATATCAGTTTAATGAAAAGCTGATGCCGGAAGATGTTGAAGAGTGTTCACATCTTATTGTGTGCTCCAAAGTTGCGGCTTATGCCGATGCGTTCGGCGCGGATAAAGCCGGGGAAAAATACAGTCTGACTGCTAAAGAGGTACTAAAAATTTGTGATGCCGTCCAAACTTTCCGTGACAGTGTCGGAAGTAGTGGGAAAAGTGAAACTGGAATATCGCACTGATTGAGGTTATAGGCGTTTTTCTCTGGCTTGGTATGTCGCTGTATATCTTGGAGTGGTTTAAACGAATCTCAGGCGATTTAAACGGTTTTTAAACATGGTAATGTGGTGATTATGAATATTGTAGCATTGTGTACGGAAATAAAAGCAGGTAAAAAAGCCCCTGAGTGGATAGAATTACTCCCTGCTGGCCCCGATATTAAAGGGCGTGATGGTCGAGCATGGCGCTTAACCAATCCGGCAACTGTTGCCGAGGTGTTTAAGCAACAAGGGATTTCGCTGGTCATTGACTATGAACACTCAACGGAAGTTGCCGCGCCAAATGGCGTTGAGTCTCCGGCTGCTGGCTGGGTTGAAGATGTTCAGGTAAGAGATGATGGCTCCGTCTGGGGTAAGGTTGACTGGACGATTAAAGCCAATAACTCTATCGTCGATAAAGAATATCGATTTATTTCACCAGCGTTCCTCCATACTCCAGATGGCGATATTATTCGTCTTAGCAGTGTAGCATTAACGAACAAACCAAATTTAACGCTTACCGCGTTAAATTCAAAACAAGAATGGGATGATGTGGCGATTGCGTTAGGTGTGGACGGCATATCATCCCCTCAGGATGTTTTAAATGCGTTGAACCGAATGAACGCGGCTGGAAATGAAAAGATTGTTGATGAATACATTTCACAAGCTGTATTTATTCCTGCGCAACGTGATTCACTTCTCGCTATGTGCTCTAGAATTGGGGTGGAGAAATTCGAAGAATTTGCAGAATTGCAATCTACATCATCGAATTTTAAAAAATTATCCGAAAGAACAACAACCGGAAAATATCGACCTCAACAACAATTAACCGATTCGCAAATTGCTGTATGTCGTCAAACCGGTGTTAGCGAAGCTGATTATTTAACTGCATTAGGAAAACAGAAATGATTAATATTGATGGCGTTATTGCCGATGCACAAGTGGCTTTTAACGTAAAGTTTGAAGAAGGGGCTAAATCCTATTCGCCCATTCATGTAAAACTTGCAAGTGAGGTTCCCTCTTCATCTGGCGCTAATGCTTATGGTTTTTTGGAAGATTTCCCAGAAATTAAAGAATGGTTGAATGACCGCCAATTAAAAGAGCTTTCAACGCGGGACTATATTCTCAAAAATAAAACGTTTGAAAGCAGCATTGCAATTAAACGTGAAGATTTTGAAGATAACGATTACGGTAAATACTCAATGGTTTTCGCGCAGTATGGCCGCAAAGCCGCCGAATTCCCGGATAAGCTTATGATGGCTGCAATGAAAGACGGCCACATGGGATTAGGGATTGATGGACAGGCGTTCTTTGATACGGATCATCCCGTCGCCGATGGCGTTTACTCAAATCTATACGGTACAGCGCCAGAAGTTGCCCCTAAACCTAAATGGTATTTGTTCGATGGAAATCAAGGATTGAAACCTTTTATCTATCAGAACCGTCGCCCTATTGTGGTTACATCCGTTACAGATATTGAAGATGCAGAAGTATTTTTGAAAAACAAATATTTCTTTGGCGTCGATGGCCGTTTAAATGTCGGTTATGGCATGTGGCAATGCGCGGCCGCATCATATGATGATCTAACGGCGGAAAACTTTGCAACTGTCTATGATGGTATGTTGTCCATTAAAGGCGGTAGTGGCGAACCACTTGGAATTGTGCCTTCCGTTATCGTTGTGCCCGTTGCTTTGCGAGTGGCAGCAGAAAAAATTCTATTGCGCCAACAATTAGAAAATGGTGAGGACAACCCTAATTACAAACGTGTTGAAATTATCGTTTCTCCGTATCTGTAATTAATTATAAAGGCTGGTTAAACCAGCCTTTAACTATTTGGTGAATCGCATGAGTAAAAAGCTTGAAACTGAAATATTGATTAACCTGACAGGTAATTTAACTGCCAAAGCTCGCCAGTATGGTGCCAGTATGTCAGAGTTCGCCCGTCGTAATGAACGCGCAATGTCCGTTGTTAAGGCCACCAGTGCGGCGGCTGGACGTGGACTGGATATGTTGGGAAACCGCTATACCGGAATGATTGCGGGATTCGCGGGCGGTTCGATGTTACGTAATTATACTCAATTAGATCGTCGGCTAACTCGGATGGGAATCACTGCTGGTAAGACACGCGAAGAAATCTCAACGATATTCGATAAAGCTCAAGACGCGGCAATTAAATTTAAAGTTGATACAAGTGAGATTCAGGGAGCCTTTGAAATGGTTAATGCCCGTTCTGGTGATCTAGATCTCGCAATTATAAATACTGATAATATAGCTCAGGCAATAGCAGCATCGGGAGCGGCAGGTGCTGATATAGGCGGTCTTATTTCTGAATTTAAAAAACTACAAATTGAAGATGGAAAAAAAGCTCTTCTTTCTTTAGATGGGATGAATAAATTAGGTAAAGAGGGTGCGTTTGAACTAAAAGATGCCGCGGAGAAACTTCCAACATCATTATCAATGTATGCAGCCGCAGGGGGAAGGGGTGTCAAAGGTGTTATGGATGTTATGGTAGTTGCTGAGTCAGCAATGGATGTTATGGCTAATAAGGATAAAGCCTCAACAGCCGTTGAGAATTTTATTACAGACATCCAAAACCCTAAAGTATTAAAAGCATTGAAAGCGAATGGAATTGATGTATTTGGCAAAGACGGGAGAATGCGAGCACTCCCAGATATTTTAAAAGAAACAGCAGTTCGTTCTGCCAAGAACGGTGCTGAAAAACAAAGTGGATATCTCACTGGTGCTGGTTTTAATCAAGACAGTACACGTCTAATTTTGGGTGTCTCTGGCGAAGCTGGTGCTCAGAAACTCAAAACATATATGGGCGTAGTCGCTGATGGTAGCAGCATCATTGATGATGCTAAATATGCCGCCCAGGATTTCACTTCTGCCCTGCAAAGTATGACCACAACGTGGGAAAAGTTTGCTAATTCTAATCTTGCAAAACCTGTTCAGGAACTCGCTGATGCTTTGAACTCAGTAGATCAAGATACGGTTCAGGACTGGATGGAAATTGGTAAAAACGTTGCCATTGCAACAGGTGGGCTTTTAGCTGCCCGTAAGACATTTCAAATCGGCAAGGGCGCGTATGACTTTCTGAGGCCTAAAAACAAAGGTATTCCCAAGGATGTTACTGAATCATTTGGTTCTGGTGTGACACCTGTCTATGTCGTCAATATGGGGACAAACGGTATGGGGGGCGCAGTTGCTGGAGGTCAAGGTATTCCGGGGGCGGTTGATGGTGCAGCATCGAAGACTGGATACTGGGCGCTGGCTGGTCGTGCTATCGGCGGAGCGTTTACGGTTTACCTACAAACCGAGGGTGCAAAATGGGCGGCACAATCTATATATAACAACACGGGGCTGAGTGATTGGGCTAAAGATTCCGATATCCATAAATGGACTAAGGATAATTTTGACCCATCCATTATGCCGGAGAAGCCAAAGTTTAGTTCTGTTTGGAAAGAAGTTACTGACTGGCTGACGTCTGCGCCGCCATTGCCGCCGTCATCCCCCCAATGGGATGCATTGCACCCCAATCTAATGAGTACATATCCGCGCTTTAGCGGGCCAGGCTTTGATAGCCCTATGAAAGTTGAGGTTGAGGTCGGCGTTTCTGATGACAGAGTTCATGTAAAAAGCATTAAACGGCCGTGGTTTCCTGATGTGAAACCAATGTCGCCCCAAACTGGGATTCACAACGTTGAACAAGATTGATCTTCTTGAATATTTATGGGTGTCGTGATTTTTCCAAAATAAGTGGATTTTTTTTTCATTTTCTTTGGCGCGCTACAGTGCCTTTATTTGGATGATGGAAATATTATATTGACGCCGACGGTTTACCGTCGGCGTCATGGCTATCAGAAGGAAACGTCAACGCCGCCGCGCAGTACTTCTTCGTTACCGCGATCGGCAAAGTGTTTGTCAGCACGCAGGAAGAAACGGGCATCGGCGGCTTTACCCACGTCCAGCCTCACGCCTGCCCACTGCGAGTCTTTGTCCAGTCGAATGCCCGGAATATCGAGGCGCTCTCCTTCACGGCCCAGCCCGCTCCAGCGTGCAGAAACGTCTAGCGACGGGTTGGTAAACGCGTGTTGATATTCTCCGCTAAGGCCGACGCTGCTCCACCATCCCTGATTCCATTGCAACAGCGCTCGCAGGTTCACCCCCGTCAGGCCAACGGTACGGGAATAGTCGTTGCCTTCTCCCGTCAGGCCGAACGCGCTGCCTGTGTCCGTAAAGCTGCCGGTGGACAGGTAGCTGTATTTGAGCCCGGCATAGGGCTGCACGCTAAAGATATCGTTGAGCGCCAGATCGTAGCCCGTTTTGAGCAGACCCTGCCAGCTATCGCTTGAGGTGCTGCTGGAAACGGCCTCGACATTGCCTAGCAGGATAGAACGCTTCAGCTTATCGCGGCCGTGCTGATAGCTCAGATTACCCTGAACGTACCATTCTGGCGTGAGATTATAACGGGCGTAGCTCATCACCCCGTGCAGCTCATTCTCACTGCTGCCGCCACTACCGTCGTAGTCGGCTTTGATCTGACTGTTGGTATAGGCAATCCCGGCGCGTAATCCCGGCGTGTCGAAGTCGGTATCCGTGCCGATGGCGGTCAGCGTGATGTCGTAATGGCTGCCCAGATAGCCGGACTGTTTCAGGTCACCGCGCAGCTTGCCCGTCTCAATCCACAGGCCGTAGCTTTTCTCTATTCCCAATAAATCCAGACGGTTGTTCAGCAACTGATTCTGATAATCCAGGCTGTTAAACAGGATTGCGTTGCTGGACGCGTGCGCCTGACCAGACAATGAATCCAGCGCAACGGCAGCGGCGCTCGCGCTGCCTAACAGTTGAAACGCAGCGGCCTTCGCCAGTAAACCAGATTGCTGTGCGGACGTTGACGATTGGGCAGACCAACGGTCTGCGACCTGCAATGCTGACTCGATATTGGCCGCCGTTTGCAACTGTGCAGCACTGCTTAAGCCGCTGGCGGTTACCGCATCAACAGTATTCAGACGGCTGAAAGCGCCGATCACATCGTTACTGCCGTAGGTTAGGTTGCCGGTCAGGAACAGACCTAGGTCGAGATTGCTGAACGTGCCGCTAATGCCCTGATTACTGTGCAAGAGCGTCTCTTGTGCCTGAACGACATAGGTATTATTGGGTAAACCAACGCGCAGCCCTCCATCCAGCGCCGCGCGGCCTTCAACGGTGAACGGATTGGCTAACGTTACGCTCAGCAGGCCGGTACTGCCCTGCGTGTAATTGCCTGCGACGGTCAGCCCGCCTTCCGCGGTGGTAGCAACGCTACCGGTGTTACTTACATTGCCGCCAATACGTCCTTTGCCTGCCAGCGTGCCGGAGCCGGATACGCTGGCGTTACCCGCGATTGAGCCATCAACGAACAGGCTGTTGGCGGTAATCAGCGTGTCACCTCTATAGGTGTTACTGCCGGTTAAATGCAGAACGCCTCCCGCATTGTTGGCGCCGTTGACAATCAGGCCGTAATCACCGCTGATATCGTTAGCAAACGTGTAGTCACCCGCCGTTAAGCGAGCGGTGAAGTTATCGGCATAAAACATCGCCGGGCCTTTCACCGCTTTATCGACGTTCAGATCGCCCCAGCCAAAGGTGTCGTTATAAGGACGGCCGTTGGCGGTGTCAGCGACGGTGATATAGGCCGGACGGAAAATAACGGCGGTAACATTCCCTTCGCTGTCCCTGATGGTTTCATAGTAAGAATTATCCGCGTCGTATCGTCGATAGCCATCGGTGTGATAGGTCGCGGTAGTGAGCAAGGTCTGTTGCAGGTTGTAGCCCGTCATCCATGGGTAAGTCGCCTTGACAAGCGAGGCGCCTCCAGCGACGCGCGGAGCCGCAAACGAGGTGCCATGACTGCGTTCTATGGTGCTGCTGTTAGCCAGCGGATAATCGACGTAGCCCGGTGCGCTCATGCAATAGGCCGCGACATTACCACAGGCATCAAAGAGATAGAGTTCTGAAGGGCGTGTTGTGCCATCATTGCCTACCCACTCGGGAACATAGCCGGTAACGGCCAAAATCCCTTTCTGCAGCGAGGCATCGTCAAAGATCAGTGGAATTTGTGTGTTGGGGGACGGTGTGGAGGTTGCATTGTTCCCGGTAGCGACGATACTCAGCGCTTCTGCGTTAACAATGTTTCGTAGGTCACTGCGAACGAGTTGGTAGTCAAAGCTATTGCGGGCAGCCGTCAGTTCGGCGGTGCTGGTGAGTCGTTCCTCCGAAGCATAGGACATATTGATAATTTTTACGCCTGAATTGAGCAGCCAGCTCACCGCATTCGTGGTGTTTTGATAATTAAATCGGTTATCTGCCGAGGATTGTGCGATGTAGAGTTCGCTGTCTGGCGCAACGCCTCCCAAATAACGTTCCGTTGCTATTCCTGCAAGCGTCAGCGCCACGAGCGTACCGTGCCCGTTCACGCCTTGATTATCATTAACTTGCGGGTTACCACCGACAAACGTTGAAAAGTGCAGGTTGCTGTAATTAAATTCCGGGCGAGCCGCTTCCAGACCGGAGTCAATAATGCCTACCTTCACGGCAGATGACGTCGGCGTTTCCGGCGTGGTGGGTGTGGTTGGCGTCGTCGGCGTAGTGGGAGAGGGAGACGTTGGCGCGATGCTGGCGGTTTCACCACCGCCTCCGCTACTGCCGCAGCCAGCCAATACCAGTAAAGCGAGACTGATATGGGCAGCCATGATTGACTGTCTGAATACGTTCTTTTTTAACGAAACGTTCCTTTTTAATGAATCGGTTCTTTTTAATGAGAATAGTTGCGCTGCTGTCATTATATTTCCCTGTATTTTTAGAACATGGAACCGCCTCCCAGAAAACAGGGATTTGGAAAGCCAATTGCCGCTAATGAGAGGCGTTATTCTGGTGAATAAACCTTATTTGCACGAAGGACGGTTTCTGGTAGAAAAGAATCTCATTCCCCTTCACCGATCTTTGTGCAATAACCACAGGAAAGTGACAGCGCGAACCCCATTATTTTTTTGCTGAGTCAGGATAAGCCGATGCTGGAATTACGCCCCAACTGTGAACACTGCGATTGTGATTTGCCGCCGGACGCCGAAACGTATATCTGCTCCTATGAATGTACGTTCTGTCCCGACTGCGCGGATATCGTGTTTCACCACGCCTGTCCGAACTGCGGCGGTGGATTGGTCAAACGGCCTGTGCGTCCGGCACGCTGTCTGGTGAACGATCCGGCTTCAACGATCCGTATCGTTAAACCGCACTGACAGGGCGAGGAAGGCGGCATATCCCCGCTGTCGTTGCAAAAAATGGAACATCTCGTTCAGTAATTCCCGATTTCTCCTTTCAGCACGCGGCGTATAGTGAGAATTAACCGTACTTTATGACGAATGCTGGCAGATGATGGCGTTCGGCGCAGGCTCTCAGGAGAGAAACGTGAATCAAGATTATGTTGTTGTTCAGCAGCCTTCGGCGGCGAATCGGTTAATCCTGTTGTTTCATGGCGTGGGCGATACCGCCGCAGGCATGGCTCAGATTGGGCGCTATTTTGCCGCTGCTTTGCCGCAGGCGATGGTGATCAGTATTGCCGGGCCGTTCGGCACTGGCTATGGCGACGGTCGGCAGTGGTTCTCTGTGCAGGGGATCACGGAAGAGAATCGTTTATCTCGTATTGAAGCGAACCTGCCGCGCTTTGTGGATACCGTACGCCACTGGCAGGAACAAAGCGGCATTAGCGCGGAACAAACTGTGCTGGTGGGCTTTTCTCAGGGCAGCATTATGTCGCTGGAGGCGTTGAAGTCAGCGTCCTCGCTGGCCGGGCATATTATCGCGTTCAGCGGCCGCTTTGCCGTATTGCCAGAAAAAGCCTTTGCTGATGTCGCGGTGCATCTGATTCACGGTGAAGCGGACGGTGTGATTGTGGTTGGACACGCTCATGCTGCCGCTGAGCGTTTTCAGAAACTGGGGACCGCGTTTACGTTGGATATCGTGCCTGCTGTTGGGCACGGCATTGATGAACGGATGTTGAAACAGGCGTTGGCCTACCTCAAATAACCGGCTATTTCCGCCATACTTTAATCTACTTGCTCGTTGGTTTCCTTTACAGGCCGGTCCGTTACAGGGCTGGCTTTACAGGAACTCGGCCTTGTGTCGCGCAATACGCGAAGGTGTTATCACGCCACTCGAATTATTTAGCGTTTATTCCATCAGATTATCTTATTGTTTGTTTATGCGATTTTCTATTCAAATTAGAGTATATATTTTTAGAAATGAGATTTTATCCATATTAAAAATAAAATAATCCATATTTGGATGTTAAATAATATAGGCAATGTTTTTATTTGTGTTGAGTGTTCAATATTTATCTTCTTTTTTCCGATATAAAGATTACGTCCTTATGGAAAAAGAGGGTGTGCCATGTTTAAACGCATAAAAGTCATTACCATCCTTGTTATCTTATTGTTCGTCTTGGGGATATCTCAATTCTTAACCGGTGCGCTATCCGTTCGGGCACTGATTAATGACAGAGAGGGATTCCTTGTTTCCCAACGCTCTAACCAGAATGTGGCCGCCTTTACCGATGCATGGATTATGATGAATCAGACGCGCATCGCTATCGGTTCTATTATACAAAACATGATGATGGGGAATGCGGATAAAGAAGCTATGCAGGCGCTCTTACAGCAGGCAAAAACGCAATTGGCTGCTTCCGAGAGTAGTTATAAACACTATTTATCTTTGCCTAATACACCCGGATTGGATGACGCGTTATCCAAAAAACTTGAGGCGAGCTATACCGCTTACGACAAGTTGCTGAATGATATTGTTGATTCGCTTTCCGGCGGGTTGGCGGGGGCGGCGATGAAGTTGAGTAGTGGGGCTACGCCGCTTAACGTGGCCATGCAGGACGCCTACATTACGTGGCGTGCGGCGCAAAACCAGCTCTCGGATGACGGCCTCAAGGAAAACCACGCGGCGTTTGAAACGATGCTGTGGTTGCTGGGCGCACTGTCCGTCGTCGTCGTGCTGGTGATTATCCTCAGTTGGATCGGGTTGCAGCGTATTCTTTTGCACCCGCTGCGTACACTCATGCAGCACATTAGTGCTATCGCCGAGGGTAATCTGACGCATCCTATTGATACTACAGGCCGCAATGAGATGAGCCAGCTCGCGGCAGGGCTGCACCATATGCAGCAGTCATTAATCCGCACCGTGAGTCTGGTGCGCGACAGTTCCCACTCCATCCACTCTGGGGCGAGTGAAATCTCGGTCGGCAGCAACGATCTGTCTTCGCGTACGGAGCAACAGGCCGCCTCGCTACAGGAAACAGCCGCCAGCATGGAACAGCTAACATCGACGGTGAAACAAAACTCAGACAATGCGCGTCAGGCTACGCAGCTGGCAAAAAATGCGTCAGATACGGCGAATAAAGGTGGCACTGTCGTCGATAATGTCGTGAAAACGATGAATGAGATCGCCGACAGCTCACAAAAAATCGCCCACATTACCAGCGTGATTGATGGTATCGCTTTCCAGACCAATATTCTGGCACTGAATGCAGCGGTAGAAGCCGCGCGTGCCGGTGAGCAAGGACGAGGTTTTGCCGTGGTGGCAGGGGAGGTGCGAACGCTGGCGCAGCGCAGCGCTCAGGCCGCCAAAGAGATCAAAACGCTGATTGATGATTCGGTTAGCCGCACCAATACCGGCTCTGTGCAGGTAAAAGACGCGGGCGATACGATGAAAGAAATCGTCAGCGCCGTGAGTCGGGTAACGGATATCATGGGGGAAATCGCGTCGGCGTCCGATGAGCAAAGTCGGGGGATCGAGCAGGTCGGGCAGGCGGTCAATGAAATGGATCGCGTCACCCAGCAAAACGCCTCGCTGGTGGAGGAATCGGCTTCTGCCGCGGCGGCATTGGAAGAGCAGGCCAGATATTTACAGAACGCGGTGGCGGTGTTCAAAATTAATCAATCGGCAGCACAGGAACATCGCGCCGAGAGTGCGCCGTCTCTTGCTGCATTACCGACATCACTGTTGCCCAAACCCGCATCCTCTGGCTCGGCAAATGCGAACTGGGAAACGTTTTAGCCGAGGAATCGTGCTGCTGTTCCCCAGTTAAAACAATAAAAACCGTCCGTAGAGCGGTAGTAACGGATAGATCGTAAAGACGCTGTAAACACATCCCTGTGCGCTCGGCTTGCGCCATCCCTGGCGCAAACGCTTTACTCTTCTATTCCGTTACTGCCGTTTTCGTTCTGCAAATAGGTTTGTCGATGGTCGGATTACTTTATTCTCTGACACATGTTTCGACCAACAACCCGTTTTAAATGCGCTCAACGATCATCGCGATACCTTGCCCACCGCCGATGCACAGCGTCGCTAATCCCAACGTTTTGTTGTAGCTGTGCAGCGCGTGTACCAGCGTGACAAGAATGCGCGCGCCGCTTGCCCCGATAGGGTGGCCCAGCGCAATTGCACCACCGTTGACGTTCACTTTTTCTGGATCGAGCTGGAGATCGCGCTGTACGGCTAGAAACTGCGCGGCAAAGGCTTCGTTGGCTTCAATCAGGTCGATATCGCCGATTGTCAGCCCGGCTTTGAGTAGCGCTTTCTGCGTCGCGGGAATTGGTCCCAGTCCCATGACCTCACTCGGTACACCGGCTGATGCCCAACTGCGGATACGCGCTAGCGGGGTAATCCCCTGTTTTTTCGCTTCGGATTCACGCATTAACACCAGCGTCGCAGCCGCATCGTTAATGCCGGACGCATTGCCTGCGGTGACGGTGCCGTTTGCGGAGAATGCCGGACGTAGCGCTGCCAGCGACGCTAGCGTGGTATCCGCACGAGGGAATTCGTCCCGATCGAAGATCCGCGTCTCTTTCTTGTTACGCAGTGACAGTGGAGTAATTTCCGCCTTGAAGCGGCCAGCCTCAATCGCGGCGACGGCTTTCTGCTGGGATGCCAGCGCCACCCGATCTTGTTCTTCACGCGTAAGCTGGTAGCGCTCGGCGATGTTTTCCGCCGTGGTGCCCATGTGGTAATCGTTAAACGCACACCACAGGCCATCGTTAATCATGATGTCAACGAGCTTGCCATTCCCCATGCGGTAACCGTGGCGCGCTTTTTCCAGCAGGTAAGGCGCGGCGCTCATGTTTTCCATCCCGCCCGTTACGCAGACCTGATTATCGCCGGACAGAATAGACTGTGCGCCGAGCACGACGGCCTTCAG
Source organism: Pectobacterium aroidearum (assembly GCF_041228105.1). NCBI lineage: Bacteria > Pseudomonadati > Pseudomonadota > Gammaproteobacteria > Enterobacterales > Pectobacteriaceae > Pectobacterium > Pectobacterium aroidearum. The sequence goes on along the minus strand of NZ_CP166097.1, from coordinate 3,699,350 downwards.
GCCGGAACCACAGACTTTGCTGACGGTCAGCGAGGGAGTCTCAAAAGAGAGACCGGCAGCCTGACTCGCTTGATGTGCCGGGTTTTGTCCCAGACCAGCTTGCAGTACATTGCCGAGAATCACTTCATCGATCGCCAGCGTGTCCGGCAGCGTCGACAGACAGTCACGAATGGTGGCTGACGCCATCTCGATAGAGGATGTGTTGGCCAGACTGCCTGCGAATTTACCGATTGCGGTGCGCTTGGCATTAACAATAACAACGGAGTCGTTCATGGTCGCCTCGATTAATGGATGCTGAAGGGTTTTAAATCGGCGGACACAATGAAGTTCGCCTCGGTTTTTTGGCGCAGTTCGTCCACGGTGATGTCAGGGCTGATTTCGGTCAGCACCATTTGTTGGTCGATAAACTGGAAGACCGCCAGTTCTGTGACGACCATGCTGACTTTATTGGCTGCGGTCAGCGGGTAGGTGCACTGGTGCAATAGCTTCGCATCGCCATTCTTGGCGCAGTGTTCCAGGGCGATAATGACCTTCTTCGCGCCGACAACCAGATCCATTGCGCCGCCCATGCCGGGCACCATTTTCCCCGGCACCATCCAGTTGGCGAGGCTACCGTGCTCGTCCACCTGCAAGCCGCCCAGAACGCAGACATCGACATGGCCGCCGCGAATCAGCGCAAAGGAAAACGCGCTGTCGAACATGGCTGCGCCAGGCACCATGCCGCATGCCTGACCACCGGCATTCACCAGATTGCTGTCCGGTTCGGTGATTGCCCCCAACCCTAAAAAGCCGTTCTCCGACTGGAAGGTGACTTCAATGCCGTGTGGTACGTAATTCGCGACTTTGGTGGGTAAACCAATACCCAAATTCACCACGTCGCCGTTTTTCAGCTCCAGTGCGACGCGGCGGGCGATTAATTCTTTCGCATCCATTATTTTTCTCCCAAATAAAGGTGATCGACCAGCGCCGCTGGGGTGACAATACATTCCGGTGCTAATTGACCAACCGGAATAACCTGCTCGCATTGCGCCACGACTTTCTTCGCGGCGAGCGCAATGAGCGGGTTAAAATTACGGGCGGTGAGATGGTAAATAAGGTTTCCGCTGGTGTCGGCAATACTGGCCTGTAATATGGCGAGATCGGCCTTAATGGGCAGTTCTAATAAATAGGTAATGTCGTTAATGGTTATTTTTTGTTTATTCTCTTCGACAATGGTGCCAACGCCCGTTGGCGTCAGAAAGCCGCCTAAGCCTGCGCCGCCGCTGCGAATACGCTCTGCCAGCGTTCCTTGCGGCACCAGCTCTACGTCCAGTTCACCAGCGAGCATACGGCGCCCGGTTTCCGGGTTCGTACCAATATGTGAGGTAATCAGTTTTTTTACCTGACCGCTGACAATTAACGGTCCAACGCCGGTATCGACAAAACCGGTATCATTTCCGATCAGGGTTAAATCAGAGACGCCGGATTTAATGATCTCATCTACCAATAATTTCGGTGTTCCGACGCCCATAAAACCACCGAACATAATTGTCATTCCGTCAAATAAATAAGAACGGAAATGGCTGGCATCAATGACTTTATTATTCATTGCATGTTTACTCTTAAATGATGGCTCTGAAAGCGATGACTCTGAAAAATGGTCGCACGAATCCCCACAGGTAAATAAATACCTGTTAATTATTGCGGCACATGTCAGTTATTTAGCGGGAGCAGGGGGGTAAATAACCGCCACCTGCTCTCTGTTATCGGATTAAATATCGATATCCAATATGGCCGAGCTTAATCCTTTGCCGTGCATATCCAGCGCCAGTGAGCGCGTAACGCCACCGCCCAGTGCACCGTACATAACGAAGTTCAGTGCACCGATCGCGGGTAGCTCATAGCGAACGACATCACCTGTCACGATATCGGCAAACCAGGCCTTTACTTTCTCGGCCGTGATCTTCTCTTTCAGCACGTCATAGTCTTCTGCCCGGTAGGCAATCAGCGAAATATTGGAGGTATTTCCTTTATCGCCGGTACGAGAATGAGCAATTTCACGCAGTTTCATTATTTAATCTCCAGATAATCAACGGCTGGTGTGACGCAGGCGCGAGACAGCAGGGTAGAATCCATCGCCAGTATTTCTTTCACCGCTTTGTTAACGCCGCCGCCGCCTGCCGGGCCGTTGGTATAGAGCGTTTCAACTTCGTTACCCACTTTGACCGCCTGTGCTCTGGAGGTGCAGCGTGCTGCGACGCGCGCGCGCACTTCATACGGTTCGCTGCTTTGCGACCGTTGCGCACCGTGCAGGGCATCGACACCGATCAGGTCATAGCGCACTTCCTGAAAATCGATCTGGCACACAGCAAAGCGCCCTTTGACGATATCCAGCGCTAAACGGCCTCGCGCGACGGCACCGGGACCGGCGTAAGAAATTTCGCCTTCGCCGATGAACCCGTCCTGATAGCCGACGGAGACTTTCAGCGTGTCGGTTTTCGCGCGTCCGGTGGCACCCTGTACGCGTACGCGGTTTTCACCGTCTTGGGTAAACGTGACGTGGCTAAAGTCGGCAATCACGTCTGGAGTGATATAGCTATCCGGGCGGTGGATTTCGTACAGCAGCTGTTCTTTGCAGGTATCCACACAGACGCGGCCGCCGGAACCTTCAACTTTGGTAATCACGGCGCTGCCATCTTCGCTAATTTCCGCGATTGGGAAGCCCAAACGATCAAGATGAGGGATGTCTTTAACACCAGGATCGGCATAGTAGCCGCCAGTGATTTGACCTGCACATTCCAACAGGTGACCGAGGCAGGTACCTTTGCCCAGATGATCCCAGTCATCGGCTGCCCAGTTGAATTCATACATCATGGCGGACAGGAACAGCGACGGGTCGGAAACGCGTCCGGCAATAATCACGTCTGCCCCCTGACGCAGAGCCTCTACCAGCGCATCCGCGCCCAGATAGGCATTGGCGGAAATAATGTCTTTGCCACAGCGTGAAACCGGCTGACCCATCTCATCCAGCTTGGAATCCTGTGCAATCAGCACTGAGTGCACATCATCACCAGTCACGACGGCGATTTTCAGCTTGTCTGCACCAATCTCTTTGGCGATTTCCAATACGCGCTGACCCGCTGCGACAGGGTTAGCCGAGCCCATGTTGGTGATGATCTTGATGCCTTTTTCCAGACAGAGCGGCAGCACGGCGTGCATGCGGTCAGCCAGCAGTTCGTTGTAGCCCTTTTCCGGGTTCTGCTGCTTCTGCTTTTGGCCGATAGCGATAGTGCGTTCCGCCAGACATTCAAATACCAGATACTGAATGTCGCCTTTTTGAGCCAGTTCTACGGCCGGTTCGATGCGATCGCCAGCATAGCCAGCGCCGGAACCAATACGAATTGTCTTCATAAACTTACCTTTATCAATGAAATGTGTCTGTTGGCGTAATCAATGGGGAACCGTACGTTCCCTATAAGGGGAAGACCCCGAAGATGACGCAGGCGAACGTCATGATGACGCTGGCGGCCCAGAGCACAGGGATAGAGAACTTCTGGTGATCGGCGAGATCGACACCCGCCAGACTGACCAGTAGGAAGGTGGCTGGCGTCAGCGGGCTAACCGGGAAGCCAGTGGTCATCTGTCCTAATACGGAAGCCTGCGCGACCTGAATCGGTGGTACGCCCAGCATGTCCACGGTGTGGGCAATGACTGGCATGATGCCGAAGTAGTACGAATCAGGGTCAAACACCAGGCTCAGCGGCATGGAGATCAGACCGACGATAAACGGAATGTGGGAGGCAAAAGATTCCGGCACAAAGCTGACCGCCGAGAGCGACATGGCTTTCAGCATACCGGTGCCGCTCATGATGCCGGTGAACGCACCCGCTGCAAACAGGATGCTGGCCATCATCAGCGCCGCTTTGGCATGGGCATTAATGCGCTCTTTCTGCATTTCAACGTTGGGGTAGTTGAACATCAGTGCCAGCGTCAGCGCGATCATGAAGGCGACCGTAGGTGAAATTTTGGTAAACACCATCGTGCCGATAACGGCAAGCACCAGCGCGATGTTGACCCAGAACATCTTAGGACGACGCAATACTTTTTCCGCATCGGTCAGTTCTTTTACATGCGCTTCGGCCGCAATGGACGGCGAGCTGCCAGCCAGCGGATTGCCCGACGCTAATCCCAGACGCTTCTCTTCTTTCTTGCCCCAGTAATAGCCCATGAGCACCATGAAGGTCAGACCGCAAAGTTGTGCTGGGATAAGCGGAATAAACAGGTCGTGTGTGGTGGTGTTTAACGCGGCGGCGGCGCGGATCATCGGCCCGGTCCACGGCAGGAAGTTAACACCCGCGCTGAGCGCGGTAATACCGACCAGAATGCGCTTGTCCATGCCGAGCTTATTAAACAGCGGCAGCATCGCAGGAATGGTGATTAGGAAGGTGACGGCACCGTTACCGTCCAGGTGCGCGATCAGTGCTAATACGCCCGTGCCGATAATGATTTTTACCGGGCTGGTGCCGACCATGCGTAAGATCCCTTTGATGATAGGATCAAACATGCCTGCATCGGTGACGACACCGAAAAAGGCGATGGCAAACACAAACATCGCCGCCATCGGGGCTAGTTTGGTGATGCCGTCCACCACGTATTTCGCGGTATCGGTGCCGCTGCCTGCCGCGAGCGCGCCAAGAACGGGTATCACGATAAGCGCCACCAGAGGCGACATTCGTTTGGTCATGATGAAAAAGAGCAGGGTGGCTATGGTTAGCACCCCGATGAGAGCTAGCATAAAAGATCCTCTTTAATAATATATTTGTATGTTGCCTATTTGTTTTATTTACAATAAATTAAACAACTCAATAACAATCCTTGTCATAATTAACAAAACAAATGAGTGCTTACCCCAGAGTCATTTGATTTTTTGTCTGCACTATTTTTATCACCCTCAACCCTCTTTATACTAACTCGTAATCGAAATGATTTTATTCGTAAATCTGATGGGTTTATTTTATTTGTTAATGATATGAATCGTTTCGATTTTCTTATTAATGGCTAATTGATTGATTTGGTTTGCATAGTTAAGTCTTTTTACTTAATTGTTTTTTATGATTTGTGATATTTATCGAGAATGTCCATTTTTATGAATAGTGGACGTTGTTTGAATGGAATTAAATAAATGCGGGAAGGATCATAAAAATGGTAGTTGCCGATTTTTTTTATTGAATTTGTTCCTTTCTTACCGGAGACTTCATTTTATTTATATAAAAACACTATGAACTTATCGATAAAACAATTACGAGCCTTTATCGCGTTGACAGAAACCGATAATTTCACGCGCGCTGCTCAGAAAATAAATCTCTCTCAGCCAGCATTTAGTTCATTAATCGCCGGGTTGGAGGAAGAGGTCGGCTATCGGCTATTTGATCGCGATACACGTAAAGTGCAACTCAACGCCGATGGCCTTCATTTCATTGATATTGCCCGTCGGCTGGTGCAAACCCATGATGATGCAGTCGGTGAGATCAAGTCGTATGCCACGGGGTACAAGGGGAAGATTGTGCTGGCGGTATTGCCGTCAATGGCGGTGGAATGGTTGCCTCAGGTGCTGGCGCAATATCACCGTGCTTATCCCAAGATTAAGGTTGAACTGCTGGATACGCAGTGGGATCGCTGCCTGAAAGCGGTGCTGGATGGGCGCGCCGATCTGGCGCTGACAGCAGGGCAGCCGTCGCCGGGAACGTTCAGCTCTCGCATGCTGTTTGCCGACAGTTTTTACCTGATCTGCCAAAACTCACACCCGCTGGCGCAGCGCGATAGTGTTGATGTGGCCGATGTGGCGCAATACCCGTTTGTCGGGTTTTGCAAAGGCACCAGCATTCGGCAGTACACCGATCAGCTTATCGAACCGGAAGGTTTTAACTACGTGCTGGAAGTGCGTCAGTTGACCACCATGATGGGGCTGGTGGCGGCAAATTATGGTGTGAGTATTGTGACGGGGCTGACGCTGTTCCAGTTTCAGCACAAAGACATTGCGATTATCCCGTTTCGGGATTTATCGCTGCAACGCGGTATCTATCTGGTGACGGATAGGGAGCGTCAGCTTTCAGTGTGTGCGAAAGAGTTTTATGATTTTCTTCTGGAGCGGGCGGAAAGTTTTGTTCCCGCCGCGTGAGAATCCAAACTGCCCGCAGCGCGGGGGGTAGCTCGCGTGCAGGCGGTTTGGTGATGACTGAGATCAGGGTTTTTTCTTCGGCCAGTCGTCGTCTTCATCGTCCCATTTGTCGTTGTTGTCACGATGTGGGGGCAATTTGGGTTTGTTGAGCAGAAAACGCGTATGGTCAACATTACGCAATTCTTTGATGCCGTTAATCAGCATGCCTATCAGGATAATCAGAATTATCCACCAGTAATCAGCCAGCCATGCCATGGTTACGCCTCATCAACATTATGAATATAACGGGTAAACAGCTGCGGCAAGTGCTGGCAAAGCCAGTGGTAGCCTGCAATATCTTCATCTTGCCAGGCGGCAAGGATGAGATCGGGTGTAAGCTGTTCTTCCGCATACTGTGCTAATGGATAATAGCTGATATGCCAGGGTTCGACTGCGACACCGCCGAGATCGTGCGCATAAGGTCGATAAAAACCGTATTCATGCATGTGCGTGCTCAGCCACGCGTTCAATGCGGCAAAATAACCGCCTTCTTCATATTCCCACGGCTCCAACTGGAGCGAGCTGCCTGCGGGTAATAAATCGGGATCGTAGATATCGAGATCGCTGCCCCAATGGTGACGGCTGGAGCCCGGCATGGCTGACCAGCGTAGAATCGCTTCACAGCGATCGCCTTCGTCCAAAGACGACACATCCAGCGGCTGGCTGTTGGCATCCATGACGGGACGCTCGCCGCGGAACTTGCCATTCCAGATCTGACGCTGGCGCTCGAAATCACGGAACGTACTGGCTGGTTGCAGGTTAAATCCCGCCGTCTTTGCTGCCAGCTGTAGCGCCAGAAACGCGGTTACCGCTTCTGGCTGAAGGCGATGGCGACCGTCTAAAGCAACCAGATGATGGTCGCTTTTACCGGTTAACATGGCTGACGTCATCATGCGATGAGCTGCTCCATAATGCGCTGGTACATGCGGCTTAGCAGTTGCAGATCTGCGGCGCTGACGCATTCGTCCACTTTATGGATCGTGGCATTAACGGGGCCCAGTTCAACCACCTGCGCGCCCATACGTGCGATGAAGCGGCCATCGGAAGTGCCACCATTCGTCAGTAGCTCTGGGGTAACCTCATTGTAGTGCTTGACGGCATTCACTACGGCATCGACCAGTTCGCCGCGTGCGGTCAGGAATGGCTGGCCGGAAAGCTTCCAGTCAATGGTGTAATTGAGCTGGTGGCGATCCAGCAGTTCCGCTACGCGCTGTTGAATCAGCGTATCCGTTAATTCGGTGCTGAAACGGAAATTAAACTGCACAAACAGTTCTCCGGGGATGACGTTATTGCTGCCGGTGCCTGCCTGAATATTGGCAATCTGCATGGTGGTTGGTGGGAAGAAATCGTTGCCCCGATCCCATTCGGTGGCGATGAGCTCGTTCAGCGCTGGTGCTGCTCGGTGAACAGGGTTGTCCGCCAGATGAGGGTAGGCAACGTGCCCCTGTACGCCGTGTACGCGCAGGTTCGCTGTGATGGAGCCACGTCGGCCATTTTTTACCACATCGCCCACGACGTGCGTACTGGACGGCTCACCGACCAGACAGTAGTCCAATCGCTCGTTGCGTGCCATCAGCGCCTCAACCACTTTTACCGTGCCGTTAACGGCGCTGGCTTCTTCGTCCGAGGTAATCAGAAACGCAAGACGCCCTTGATGATTCGGGTGGGCGGCGACAAAGCGCTCGGCGGCAATCACCATCGCGGCCAGTGAACCTTTCATGTCCGCCGCGCCACGACCGTACAGCATGCCGTCGCGAATGATCGGCTCAAACGGTGGATGCTGCCACTGGCTTTCATCTCCGCTGGGGACTACGTCAGTATGTCCGGCGAAGGCCAGCGTTTTTCCTGTGCCGCGCCATGCCCAGAAATTTTGGGTATCGCCAAAATCCATTGCTTCGACGGTAAAGCCCATCGCCGTCAGGCGTTCAATCATGAGCGCCTGGCAGCCCTCGTCGTTCGGGCTGAGGGAAGGGCGTTTAATTAACTGTTGAGCGAGCTCTATGACTGGGCAAGACACGTTATTTTTTCTCCGCAATAAATTTCTGGTAGCTGTCGATACTGAACCCCAGCAGCGCGTTACCATCATCGGCAATCAGCAACGGCCGTTTAATGACCGCCGGTTGCTCCAGCATCAGGTTTTTGGCGGCCTCTGCGCTGTCGTGGTTATCGCTGTTGATGCGTTCACGCAGCTCTTCACTGAGCTTACGCCAGGTTGTTCCACGTGTGTTGAGTAAGGCCTGAAACCCCAGTTGGTCGATAAAGCGCTGGAGCAACTGTTCATCCAGACCGTCGGCACGGTAATCATGGAAGCGATACGCCACCTGTTGATCTTCCAGCCAGCGGCGCGCTTTCTTTATGGTGTCACAGTTTTTGATGCCGTACATGGTCAGCGCCATAGGGGTAAAATCCTTTCTGCTTATTGGGTTGCATGACGATTGCTGTACTCGACAGCACGGCCCGACGGGGCCTGATCGTGCGATAGCCCAGCATGCCGAAAAAAGGCGGGGAGATCTACTGTGAACTGTGTAGCAGAAATAAGGCGTAGTACACTTTTTATACTTTCATAACACTTTTACCTGATTAAAAAGTGTGCGTATAATACGTCGCCGTTAATCACCAAGAGGTTCGCATGGTAGAAGTAGAAGTGAGTACTTGGAAAGATTTTATTGAAGCAATGTTACGTAAATAATAACGAGAAGTACTGTTAGTCATTGCATACCAGGAATAAAATCATACGAATAAGCAGTATTGAGTCTCTCAATACTGCTTTTTTTCTATGCAAAAAGGGGAAACCTGAGTGAATAAAAGAGGGTATTATTAAGTTCGCGGGTGATTTCCCTTTTATTCAATTAATTCATCATGATGATTGGTTAAGCGCAAATTTTGCTGCGGCAATTGCGTGAAGCTTGCTGGTGTCAAAAAGAGGAACTGTCGCATCCTGGTCACCGATCAGTAACGGAATTTCTGTACAACCCAAGATGATGCCTTCTGCGCCTTGCTGTTCAAGCTGCTGGATAATGTCCCGATAGGCCTGCCGTGAGACGTCGTTAATGTTCCCCAGACAAAGTTCGTCGTAAATGATGCGGTTAACGATCTCTTTCCCCTCATGGCCGGGAACCACTACCTCCACGCCAAATCGTTCCTGAATGCGCTGGCGATAAAAGTCTTGCTCCATGGTATAGCGGGTTCCAAGCAGGCCGACTTTCTTCAGCCCGTGTTGTTTCAGGCTGGCGCCGGTGGCATCGGCAATATGTAAAAGAGGAAGCTGGCAGGCGCGTTCAACGTCATCGGCCACTTTATGCATGGTGTTGGTACAGATGACGATAGCATCCGCGCCTGCCTGACGTAATCCCACCGCGATATTGCCGAGTACGGCGGCTGACTGCTCCCAATCACCTTGTGCCTGCAATCGTTCTATCTCGTGGAAATCGACGCTGTGCAGGATTATTTTGGCGGAGTGCAGGCCACCAAGTTGGCTTTTCACATACTCGTTGATGATTCGGTAATACGGGATGGTGGATTCCCAACTCATTCCCCCGATCAGACCCAGCGTTTTGCTTACCATACTACCTTCCTTCGATATCATAAAAAGTGATGAATCAGCCCGAACCGAGCGCTCTGCGTTCTGCATCGAGTTAAAATAGGGCAGCGAGGTCGTCCGGTATATCTTTTTAGCGATTTTTATCACTTTTTATCCAACTTCAACTGGACAAAAGGCCAATCTATTGTTGTACTGTACCTGACACAGATTTTGTGTCTTTCATTCATGTAAAGGTAAGTTTGATGTCTAAGATTAAAGGTAGTGTTAAGTGGTTTAATGAGTCCAAAGGCTTCGGTTTCATTACTCCTGAAGATGGTAGCAAAGACGTGTTCGTACACTTCTCTGCCATCCAGAGCAATGGTTTCAAAACTCTGGCTGAAGGTCAGCGTGTAGAGTTCGAAATCACTGACGGTGCCAAAGGTCCTTCTGCTGCTAACGTTAACGCTATTTAATTATACCGATTTCGTGAAAAACCCGCCAATGGCGGGTTTTTTTTGCTTCATTTTCCACATCATATCAGTGTGTTGTTACCCACGTGACCAGGGCAAACGCCAGTGCGGCCATCAGTAACGAACCTGCCAGATTCAACAGCACATGTAACCCCGCTGCTGCCAACTGCCCGCTTTGCAGGAACATGATGACCTCTGCGGAAAAGGTTGAAAACGTTGTTAAGCCGCCGCATAGCCCGGTGGTAATCAATATCTTCCAGTCCTGATCGAGATGAGGATGGCGCAGGAAGAAAGCGAGTGCGCCGCCAATAACAAAGGCACCGATTAGGTTGGCAAGTAGGGTGCCCAACGGCAGCGTTGGATACAGATTATTAAACTTCACGCCGAGCTGCCAGCGCGCGACGCTACCCACTCCGCCGCCAATAAATACCGCGAGTAATGTACTAAACATAGAAACCTTTCCTGGCCTGTTTTGTTTGGATGCTTTTTACATCGCTTGTTTTTCACGATCTCGGAGAGTATTGGGCAGGACGCTACGCCCTCTCTGCGAGGTGGACGTAGACATCATTAGCCGAGTGGCGGTTGTACCCTGTCTTGCGGCGGTCAGCGTTTTGGCTGCACCAGGGTAGGGAGGAATGTCATCTCCGCGTAGTATGGAAGTTTACGCCTCTAGACGGTTTTTTTGTAGTGAGGCTGAGAGGGAAAGTTGTAAAGCAATCTGAATGCGTGCGAAAACGTTCGTATTGCGTCTTACTTTGTTACAGATGGTGATTGTGTCGTGCAGCGTAAGGTTTTACATAGAGGACATAGGATAAAAGAATTTTTCGACAACGATTGTTCGACAATCCTTGTTCGAAAGTACGTGTTCTCGCTCGCTGGCGTCTCCAGCATCTGTAAATCAGGTAGGTCTGTATGGAAGGTATTAGTATTGCCAAGCTGTTGGTGATTGGCGCATTAATCATTCTGCTGTTCGGTACGAATAAACTTCGTAGCTTAGGCGGTGATTTAGGCGCGGCGATTAAAGGTTTCAAGAAGGCGATGAATGACGATCAGACGGCAAAGACGGATGATACCGCAGCGCTGAATGATTCGTCGCGCAAAGAATCCTGAGCACGCCTCACACAGCAAAACGGACGGCGATTGCCGTCCGTTTTTTATTCCACACAAAAAATGTGTAAAAAACTATGAGCGCTTATTTTACTTCGATGCCTTTGGCTTGCAGGTCGGCATGGTAAGACGAGCGTACAAATGGGCCACATGCCGCGTGGGTGAAGCCCATCGCCATCGCTTCGGCTTTCATCTCGTCAAATTCATCTGGGCTGACGTAGCGCTGTACCGGCAGGTGATGGCGGCTCGGCTGTAAATATTGTCCCAGCGTCAGCATCGTCACGCCGTGGCGGCGCAGGTCTCGCATCACGTCCACGATTTCAGCATTGGTTTCCCCCAATCCAACCATCAGGCCAGATTTGGTCGGGATATCTGGGTGCGCGTTTTTGAAGTTTTCCAGCAGCTTCAGTGACCACTCATAGTTTGCGCCAGGGCGAACCTGACGATAAACACGCGGTACGTTTTCCAGGTTGTGGTTGAACACATCCGGTGGTGTGGCGGTCAGAATTTCTAACGCGCGATCCATACGGCCACGGAAGTCTGGCACCAGCGTTTCGATGCGGATATTCGGGTTTTTGCGGCGAATCGCGCTAATGCAGTCTGCAAAGTGCTGTGCGCCACCGTCACGCAGGTCATCACGGTCAACCGAGGTGATAACGACATAGCGCAGGCCCATGTCATGGATGGTCTGTGCCAGTTTCTCTGGCTCGTTGGCATCCGGCGTAAGCGGGCGGCCGTGGGCAACGTCACAGAATGGGCAGCGACGCGTACAAATGGCGCCCAGAATCATGAAGGTGGCGGTGCCGTGGTTGAAACACTCCGCCAGATTCGGACAGGACGCTTCTTCGCAAACTGAGTGCAGCCCGTTTTTGCGCATGGCCGCTTTGATTCCCTGAATACGGCTCGAATCCGCCGGAAGTTTAATCTTCATCCATTCAGGTTTGCGCAGAATCTCTTGGCGTTCGGTGACGACGGTACGTACCGGGATTAGCGCCATCTTATCGGCATCGCGGTATTTGACGCCGCGTTCGATCTGAATCGGTTTACTCATGTTTGCGTAAGTTCCAGTTCTGAATCGTTTCTTTAAATTTGCTATTCAAATTCAAAGGATTATGTTTTTGGTTAAACTTTTTTTTAAAAAACTATAAAAATTATATCATCTTGCCTAACCACAATCAGCCTTTGCGCGATCAAAATGAAGAAATTATGTGAATAAAATGTAATTTATCAAAAAACGATCGCCTAACTCGCTGATTTTTATTGACAGGATGAAACACGTCAACCAGAAAGCGGCTCACCCTGAACGTCCAGATTCCACAGAATAAACTCGGGCGCGGAATAGCCAACTAACTGCAAAAAGGTGTTCACCAGCACGGGAGCGGTGTCATCTAACGTGATGCCCGGCACCAGATCGCTGATTTGCGTCATCTCCATACCGGCATAACCACACGGGTTGATACGCAAGAAAGGGGAGAGATCCATAGCAATATTGAGCGCCAACCCGTGGAAAGAGCAGCCTTTGCGAATACGCAGTCCCAGCGAGCAAATTTTACGTTCACCCACATAAACACCGGGCGCATCAGGACGAGCATGGGCGTCAATATGGAAGTGCGCCAGTGTGCCAATCACGGTATTTTCAATGGCGGTGACGAGCTGACGAACGCCAAGCTTACGGCGCTTCAGGTCAATCAACACGTACATGACCTGCTGGCCGGGGCCGTGGTAGGTCACCTGACCGCCTCTGTCGCTCTGAATGACCGGGATGTCGCCGGGCATGAGGACATGTTCGGCTTTTCCCGCCTGACCTTGTGTGAATACGCGGGGATGCTGCACCAGCCAGATTTCATCTGGAGTTTTATCATCGCGTCGGTCGGTGAAATTATGCATCGCCAGAGAGACGGGTTCATACGGCTGTACGTCAAATTGGCGTACGATGATCTTATCCTGTAGCAAGTGTGTCATCTTCAGGTTAAGGAAAGGTGGGAGGATTATAACGGCGGGAGACTTCAGCGAACAGCACTATCACTATGCATTATAAAACCATGCATCGCAGAAACATGCCGTGCTCGCTAATTTTCCCGCCCGTTTTTATTACAACACTATCTTCACAGAATCGTCTTTACAGAACCATGCGCACGATATCGATGTTGCCCAGTTCTTCGTACAGCGTTTCTACCTGCTCAATATGTGTTGCAGTGATGGTGATGGAAACGGAGTGGTAATTCCCCTTGCTGCTGGGTTTGATCTGCGGCGTGTAGTCGCCTGGCGCATGACGTTGTACCACTTCAACGACCAGATCGACCAGCTCTGGTTTTGCCTCACCCATGACTTTGTAGGTAAAAACGCAGGGGAATTCAAGCAGTTCGTTTAATTTGGTTTTCATTTGCGCTCCAGAGAGGGTAATACGTCGGTATTATTCCAACGGTATTAGCACTGACATATGTACATCATACTAAAAAAATATAACTCCCGCGTCTGCGGGAGTTATGGATGCTATCTATATGGGGGCGTTTTCGCCCCACACAAGGGGGGCTTAACCGAACCAGTGATGGAACATCAATTTGATGTAGTCGATCATGCGGCCAAAGATCCCGCCTTCTTTCACTTCGTTCATCACGACCAGCGGGCGCTGATCGATGGTTTTGCCATCTAGCTGGAAGTTGATAGAACCCACAACCTGGTTTTTGGCTAACGGCGCATGCAATTCCGTGTTGTCCAGAACATAGCTGGCTTTCAGATCTTTCATACGGCCACGTGGAATGGTCAGGTAGGCATCTTTCTCAACACCCAGCGCAACGCGGTCGCTGTCGCCAAACCAGACGGGCTCGGAAGCGAACTCTTTGCCTGCTTTCAACGGTGCGACGGTTTCAAAGAAGCGGAAGCCCCAGGTCAGCAGTTTTTTACTTTCTGATTCGCGTCCTTTGGCATTACGTCCACCCAGTACGGCAGAAATCAGGCGCATCTGACCTTCTGTGGCTGAAGCGACCAAATTAAAGCCGGCTGATGACGTGTGGCCTGTTTTGATGCCGTCAACATTCAGGCTGGAATCCCACAGTAAACCGTTACGGTTAGGCTGGCGGATGTTGTTGAATGTGAACTCTTTCTCTTTGTAGGTTGCATACTCTTCTGGAACATCGCGAATCAGCGCCTGACCGATCAGGGCCATATCACGCGCCGAGCTGAACTGGCCGGGGGCGTCCAGACCGTGTACGGTTTCAAAATTGGTATTCTGCAGCCCCAGTGCTTTCACGTAACCGTTCATCAGGTTAACGAAGGCGTCCTGACTTCCCGCAACGTAGTCGGCCATCGCGACACAGGCATCGTTACCGGATTGCAGGATAATGCCGCGGTTTAATTGGGAGACGGGAACACGGTCGCCCGGCTTCAGGAACATCAGGGAAGAGCCCTGGAAGGTTGGGTTACCGGTTGCCCAGGCATCTTTACCGACGGTAACGATGTCGTTAGGGCTGATTTTTCCTGATTTAATCGCCTGACCAATCACGTAGCTGGTCATCATTTTCGTTAAGCTGGCCGGATCGCGGCGCGTGTCAGCGTTCATTTCCGCCAACACTTTTCCAGAGTTGTAATCAATCAGGATGTAGGATTCAGCATCGATTTGCGGAACGCCGGGGATCATCGTTTTAAGATTGATATCTTCGGCATAGGCAAAGGAAGAGGCGCTAATGACGAGCAGTGCGCCAAGCGCAGTACGCTTAGTAAAACGAGACGTGTTTACAGTATTCATGATTGGAACAACAACATCCGTGGGTATGAGTTAAAAAACGAGCCACACTATAGCAGATGGGGAATAGGCAGGCATCAGGCATTACGTTACGTGATTTTGCAAAAGGGCGGTATGTTCAATGTCATAGCCGCCGCTTTCGCATGGTAAGCCTGCCGATTATCCGTGACTAGAGGGTGCCGGGTGCGGCGGTAATAAACGACTGCTGCTGAGCTTCGACTGACAAACGTTGTTGAAGTTCAGCGGCTTGCTGACGATTCTGGAATGGCCCTAGCTGGATACGGTACAGTCCACCGCTCGCCGTGACTTTACCGGCTACGCGGAAGCGTTCGCTCAGGCTGCGCTGCCAGGTTTGCGCGCGTTGCTGATCGCTCAGCGCCCCGACCTGTACCACATAGCGACCCGTGGCGGAGGAGGATACCGCCGAGGGAGCGGCAACCGCTGCAGCTGACGCGGCTGGTGCGACGTTCAGTGGTGCGGCAGATGGGGACGATGTTGCCGTTGGCGCCACGTTGGACTCAACTACGCCAGCGCGCAGGGCAGAAGGGGCTCCCAGAAAACCACCGCTGTGCGATGGTGCGCTGCTCTGCGGTTGCGTGCTTTCTGTAGGGGCACTCAGGCTGCTATTGCTGATTGGGCGAACGGCGCTGTTGGGCGTTGGTGATGTGCTTTCCATCATTGGCGTCCCCAGCCCGCTGGCACCGAAGCTCGGGCGTTCTGGCAAAGCGAAACTTTGCTTGGCGACGGTGGTGCCCACGGTTCCAGGACCGGAGAGCGTGCCATCTGGCGCGACGTTGATGAAGTCCACTTTTACTTTGGTATTGTTTGAGATATTCAGCCGATCGCCTGCAGCCTTCGACAGATCGATAATTCTGCCCGGCGTATACGGCCCGCGGTCATTCACGCGCACAACCAGACGGCGACCGTTACTCAGGTTGGTGACGCGGACATAGCTTGGCAGTGGCAGCGTTGGATGGGCGGCGGTGATCGCGTTAGGATCAAACGTTTCGCCGATTGACGTGCGATTACCGCTGGCTTCTTCGCCGTACCAGGCGGCTAAGCCAGTCTCACTAAAGTTTTGTGGATCTTTGACAATTTTATAGCTCTTGCCTTTGATGCTGTAGTCCTGCAGCGTCCCCTGATTGTAGGGTTCGTAACGCGGTTCCGCACCGCCGATTTCCTCGACGGGGCCGCTATAAACCTGAGTTACTGGTGGAGCAGGCTGCCGCTGTTCCGTGGTGGTACAGGCAGCAAGCGCCAGAGTTGCTACGCCGATACAAAGCCAATCCTTACGCATTGCTCACCTCATGTTATAAATTTTTGGATAGCAGTTTGCGGTGAGTATGTATCGACATGACGATACCGAACCCCGCCATTAAGACGACCAGCGCCGAGCCGCCATAGCTGATTAGCGGCAGCGGCACGCCAACGACGGGAAGTATACCGCTGACCATCCCGATATTGACGAAAACATAGAAAAACAGAATCAGCATCAGCCCGCCGACCATCACTCGACCGAACGAGGTTTGCGCATTAGCAGCAATGACCAGACCGCGCATGATCATGAACAGATACATGGCGAGCAGAATCAAGACGCCGATTAAGCCGAGCTCTTCTGACAGTACGGCAAAGATAAAGTCGGTGTGGCGTTCTGGCAGAAACTCTAATTGAGACTGTGTGCCGTGCAGCCAACCTTTTCCAGACAGGCCACCAGAGCCTATCGCAATTTTCGACTGAATAATATGGTATCCGGCGCCAAGCGGGTCGCTTTCTGGATCGAGCAGCATCATGACCCTGGCGCGCTGATAATCATGCATCAGGAAAAACCAGAGTATAGGAATAAAAGCGGCGAGTAGCAGGACGGCGATACCAATCAAGCGCCAGCTCATGCCCGCGAGGAAAAGCACAAACAGCCCTGAGAGCGCGACCAGAATCGAGGTGCCTAAATCCGGCTGGGCGGCAACCAGCAGCGTAGGGACAAAAATCAGTACCAGTGCGATTGCCGTATTTTTTAGCGATGGCGGGCACATATCACGGTTGATAAAACGCGCGACCATTAGCGGTACGGCGATCTTGGCAATTTCCGACGGTTGGAAACGGATAAAGCCCAGATCCAGCCAGCGCTGCGCGCCTTTACTAATCTGTCCGAAAATATCCACGATGAGCAGCAAAATTACGCAGAATACGTAGAGGTAGGGAGCCCAGCCCTCATACACGCGGGGAGGGATTTGCGCCATCACGATCATCACCGTAAACCCCAGTACGATTTGAACGACTTTTCGTTCCATCATACCGACGTCTTGCCCGCTGGCGCTCCATAAGACAAATAGGCTATAGCCCAGCAGTGCCAGGATGCAGAGAAGAAACGGGAGGTCGATGTGGATTTTCGCCCAGAACGATCCCTTTTGTTGGCTATCGGTCATGACTGTCTGTTACTCACTCTCGCTACCCGGTGGCGCAGGGGGCGCACTGGGTAAATCAGTATTGTTATCACCCAGCAGGATATGATCAAGGATCTGGCGAGTGATGGTGCCAACGGTCGGGCCAGCCCCACCGTTTTCCAGAATGACCGATACCGCTACTTTAGGATTTTTGTACGGGGCAAAGGCAACCATTAATTTATGGTCACGCAAATGTTCTGCGATCTTGTGCGCATTATAGGTTTCGTTTTCTTTCAGGCCGAAGACCTGCGCCGTACCGGATTTTGCCGCAATCTTATAGGGTGCATCCTCGAAGCTTTTGTGCGCGGTGCCGTTAGGTCGATTCGCCACGCCATACATACCATCTTTTGCCACTTCCCAATAGCCAGAGTGGATATCGCCGATTTGCTGATTCTCGGCCTGTCGGTAAGGCACAATCGCCCCATTTTCTCGCGAGCTATACAGCAGATGTGGCGTTTTGACCTGCCCGTCATTGATCAGTGTAACCAACGCCTTATTCATCTGAATGGGCGTTGCCGTCCAGTAGCCCTGTCCGATCCCGACGGGAATGGTGTCGCCCTGATACCAGGGTTTTTTGAATCGTCCTAATTTCCACTCGCGCGTTGGCATATTGCCTTTGCTTTCTTCTGAAATATCGATACCGGTTTTCTCGCCGTAACCAAATTTGGTCATCCATTCGGACAGACGATCAATACCCATGTCATAAGCGACCTGATAGAAGAAGGTGTCCGCAGACTCTTCCAGCGATTTGGTGAGATTCAGGCGACCATGTCCCCATTTTTTCCAGTCGCGAAAGCGTTTTTCTGAACCAGGTAATTGCCACCAGCCGGGATCAAACAGGCTGGTGTTAGTCGTAATCACACCCGTAGTCAGAGCGGAAACCGCGATATAGGGTTTCACGGTGGAGGCGGGCGGGTATACCCCTTGCGTTGTGCGATTGATTAACGGGCGATTAGGATCGTTTTGTAGTTTGTTATAGTTTTTGGTGGAAATCCCGTCGACAAAGAGGTTGGGGTCGTAACTGGGTGTAGAAACCATCGCCAGAATACCGCCATCGCGCGGGTCAGTGACGATGACAGCGGCACGGCTACCTTCGAGTAATTTTTCGATGTAGATTTGCAGACTCAGGTCCAACGTCAGATAAATATCGCGTCCGGCCTGCGGTGGCTGCTCGTGGAGCTGACGGATTACGCGGCCGCGGTTGTTGACTTCAACTTCCTCATAGCCGGGTTTGCCGTGCAGTAAATCTTCGTAATGACGCTCGATGCCCAGCTTACCGATGTCATGCGTGGCGGCGTAATCGGCGATTTTTTCTTCTTTGGTCAGCCGTTCTACGTCTTTATCGTTGATTTTGGAGACATAGCCCGTGACGTGCGTCAGCGCAGAACCATAAGGATAATAGCGGCGCTGGTAGCCTTTAATTTCAACGCCGGGGAAGCGATATTGATTGACGGCAAAGCGGGCAACCTGAATCTCATTGAGCCCGGTTTTCACCGGAATAGAGGTAAAGCGACGTGAGCGCTTACGCTCTTTTTCAAAACTTTCCAGATCGTCATCGGTCAGATCGACGACGGGCCGCAGCGCTTCCAGCGTCTCTTTAAGGTTGTCGACTTTGTCGGGCACCAGCTCTAACTGGTAGATGGTGCGGTTTAACGCCAGCGGTGTGCCGTTACGGTCATAGATGATGCCACGGCTGGGTGCGATAGGAACCAGCTTAATGCGGTTCTCATTAGAACGTGTGCGGTAGTCATCAACACGCACAATCTGCAGATGATAAAGGTTAGCGACTAATACACCGGAAAGCAGCAAAATGCCCAGAAAGGCGACCAAAGCACGGCGCACAAACAGGGCAGACTCAGCCGTATAATCACGAAAGGGTTTACGTTCTACTTTCATCCAGCGTTATTTCACAGGTTTCATCGTATCGCCTTACTCCCGATGGTAAGGGTGATTAGTCGTAATGCTCCATGCACGATACAGGCTCTCTGCCACCAGTACACGGACGAGCGGGTGCGGTAGCGTTAATGGCGAGAGTGACCAGCTTTGTTCCGCTGCGGCTTTGCACTCTGGCGCAAGTCCTTCAGGGCCGCCAATCAGCAGGCTGACGTCGCGTCCGTCCTGTTTCCAACGCTCCAGCTGTTGCGCCAACTGTGGCGTCTCCCAGCGAGTCCCTGGAATATCGAGCGTAACAATGCGGTTGCCTTTACCCACCGCAGCCAGCATCTGTTCGCCTTCGCGCTCCAGGATGCGTTTGATGTCCGCATTTTTACCCCGTTTCCCCGCTGGAATTTCGAGTAATTCGAAAGGCATGTCTTTGGGAAAACGGCGCAGATAATCGGTGAAACCAGTCTGCACCCAGTCGGGCATTTTGGTGCCAACGGCGACCAGTTGCAGTTTCATACTAGCCCCACAGTTTTTCCAATTCGTACAACTGGCGGCTTTCTTCTTGCATGACATGAACCATCACATCACCCAAATCGACAACAACCCAGTCAGCGGCGCTTTCGCCTTCGACACCGAGTGGGATCAGTCCCGCGGCGCGTGAAGATTGCACGACGTGATCGGCAATAGAAGCGACGTGGCGCGTAGAGGTTCCCGTACAGATAACCATGTAATCGGTAATGCTGGATTTACCCTGCACATTGAGTGCAACGATATCCTGAGCTTTTAAGTCATCGACCTTATCAATAACGAAATCTTGGAGTGCTTGGCCTTGCAAAGGTTCCCCCTCAATGGCGTTCTGTCTTCAACTGACAGAGGCGCGTGGCGCTGAATTGTTTAGGAAAAACGTGAATCACCGAGTAATTGCCGAGAATTTCCGCTTTTCCCGGTGATTGAAACCAGCCGCGGAGTATATCACGCACTTTTACCGAGTGGTATAAAGCCCGTGGCTGATGGGCAGGAAAAGCGGTGTTATTGGTACAGGCCGTTTTCGTCGATATAACTGAGTACGGCGGGAGGTAATAAATCGTGGCAGTCCAGACCTTGCTGCCGACGTTGGCGAATTTCCGTGGCCGAGATGGTGACCAGCGGCGTGTCTGCCAAAAAGATCCGCCCTTGCGCTTGGCGGTGGAGATCGTCTGGCGTGTGTGTCAGATGGTCGTCCAGCCACTGTTGTAATTCGGGTGTTTCCAGCGTCGAGCGATAGCCGGGGCGTGCGCACACCAGTAAATGACAGACGCCGAGTAGATCCTGCCAGCGGTGCCAATGGTGTAGCGTCAGCAGCGAATCCTGCCCGATGATAAAACCCAACGGCGCATTACGGCCTTTTTCAGTCCTCAACGCTTCCAATGTTTCAATGGTGTAAGAGGGGGTTTGCCGTTGCAGTTCACGATCGTCCACGGTAAAGAGCGGATTGCCTTCAACGGCTAGCTCAGCCATATGAAAACGCTGTTGGGAACTGGCTTCAGGTTGCTGTCGATGCGGCGGAACATTATTGGGCATCAGAACCACCTGAGTCAGCCCCACGAGATTTGCCAGTGCCGTCACCGGCTGGAGATGACCGTAATGAATCGGGTCGAACGTGCCGCCAAAAAATGCAGTCAGCGATGGTGTAGCGGGGGACTGATTCAGATGAATGCCTCCGGTAATGCTTTGCCGCACAGCAGCATGGCAAGCGATTCAAGTTCAGACCAGACGGGCTGACCGTAGTCTTGCTTTAGCGTTATTTCCACCTGCGTCAGCAATCGCACAGCCTGCTGTAGCTGTTGCAGAGACAGCCGCTGTAATGCCTGAGTGAGCAGGTCACGCCGATTTTGCCACACCTTTTGCTGATCGAATAACGTACGCAGCGGCGTGTCTGACATACGCCGCTTCAGCGCCAACAGTTGTAGCAACTCACGCTGTAGCGTGCGTAGCAAAATGACCGGTTCACAATCTTCCTGCTGTAGCTGCTGCAAAATGTGCCAGGCGCGTTTGCCTTTGCCTGCCAGCAGCGCATCGAGCCAGTGGAACGGCGTGAAGTGGGCGGCATCATTGACTGCGCTTTCCACACGCGGCAGGGTCAGCTTACCATCGGGGTATAGCAGCGACAGCCGTTCTAGCGCCTGAGACAGCGCAAGAAGATTGCCTTCATAGCAATAGCAAATGAGCTGCGTAGCCTGTTCATCCAGCGTCAACTTCATGGATTTGGCGCGCTGTGAAACCCAACGGGGAAGCTGTGCCTGTTCTGGCGTCAGACAATTGATATAGACGCTGTCTTGCGCGAGTGCTTTGAACCAGGCGCTGTTTTCCTGCGCTTTAGTCAGCTTATGACCGCGCAGAATCAGCAAAATATCGGGATGCAATAGCCCGGAAAGCTTGACCAGATTTTCGCTCATCGCAGCATTTGGGCCATTTTCCGGCAAGATCAGTAAGAGCGATTGGCGTGAAGCAAACAGGCTGAGCGCCTGACAAGTGCTGAAAATCGCATCCCAGTCGGTATGTGGATCCAGAATGAAGCTGAAATGTTCGCTGAACTCGTGCTGTTGAGCGACCCGTTTGATGCTATCGAGGCTTTCCTGTAGCAGGAGCGGGTCTGACCCGAAGACCAAATAACAACCGCGCAGCCCCTCATGGAGCTGCGCGGTCAGTTGCTCGGGGTAAAGCCGAATCATGAACGCGTGGCGGCAGCAGTGGAATGGGTGGACTGCTGCCGATTTTTGACTTCCTGACTACCGTTGACGGTCAGCAATTTACGCACCAACTGCTGGGCAGCCTGCTCACGCATTTCCTGACGAACGATGTCCTGTTCGGCATCTTTCGCCAGTGCCGCCAGCGGGTTATCAAAGAACGTGCGGAACACGGTCACGCTGAGCGGATAAATATCTTCACCCGGCATCAGCACCTGCGCCTGCAATGTCAGCACCATCTGGTACTCCGCCGTTTTACCATCCTGAAAAATAGAGACAGTATCGCGCGTTTCGCTTGAGCCCAGTACCCGCAGAGACGGGATATCCTGGCGTGTCGCATCGTCAACGATTTTCACATCGCTGAGACGGAGCTGCTCGCGTACCGCACGCGTGAGCGGGCCATAGGGGTCACTGCTGTCAAGCACCAGCGTTTGTAACTGCGCAGGCACTTGTGTCGTACCGCGCAGGTGAAAACCGCAGCCAGCGGTGATTAACACCGCTAGCCCCAGCAACAGCGTGAATAGACGATGTCGCACAGTTCCTCCTTGCCTTAACCCACAACCAGGTTAAGCAGTTTGCCAGGGACATAAATCACTTTACGAACCGTGACGCCGTCCAGATATTTCGCGACCAGCGGTTCCTGAGCAGCGCGTTCGCGAACCTGTTCTTCGCTTGCGTCAGCGGCAACGGTAATTTTACCACGTACTTTACCGTTCACCTGCACAACAACCAGCTTGGAATCTTCAACCATTGCTTTCTCATCAGCAACCGGCCACGGCGCCGTATCGATGTCGCCTTCGCCTTGCAGAGCTTGCCACAGCGTGAAGCAGACATGTGGCGTGAACGGATAGAGCATACGCACAACGGCCAACAGCGTTTCCTGCGTCAGCGCGCGATCCTGATCGCTGTCCTGCGGCGCTTTAGCCAATTTGTTCATCAGTTCCATGATGGCGGCGATCGCGGTGTTGAAGGTCTGGCGACGGCCGATATCATCGGTCACTTTCGCGATCGTTTTGTGCAGGTCGCGGCGCAGTGATTTCTGATCTTCCGTCAGTGTAGCGACATCCAACGCCGTTGTTGCGCCTTTCTCGGTGTGCTCAAAGGCTTGTCTCCAGACGCGTTTCAGGAAGCGGTTCGCGCCTTCTACGCCAGATTCCTGCCATTCCAGCGTCATTTCTGCCGGAGAAGCAAACATCATGAACAGACGAACGGTATCTGCACCGTATTTCTCTACCATGACCTGCGGGTCGATGCCGTTGTTCTTCGACTTCGACATTTTGCTCATGCCGGCGTAGATCACGTCGCGACCTTCGTTATCGACGGCTTTGACGATGCGTCCTTTCTCATCACGCTCAACGTTAACGTCGATAGGAGAAACCCAGACGCGCTCGCCGTTGTTGCCCAGATAGTAGAAGGCATCGGCCAGCACCATGCCCTGACACAGCAGGCGTTTGGCAGGCTCGTCAGAGGTAACCAGACCCGCGTCGCGCATCAGTTTGTGGAAGAAGCGGAAATACATCAGGTGCATGATGGCGTGTTCGATACCGCCAACGTATTGGTCAACGGGCAGCCAGTAGTTGGCGGCAGCCGGATCCAACATTCCCTGATCGTACTGCGGGCAAGTATAGCGCGCGTAGTACCAGGAGGATTCCATAAAGGTGTCGAATGTGTCGGTTTCACGCAGCGCAGGCTGACCGTTAACGGTGGTCTTCGCCCATTCCGGGTTAGATTTCAGCGGGCTGGTGATGCCGTCCATCACGACATCTTCCGGCAGGATCACTGGCAGCTGATCTTCTGGCGTCGGGATAACGGTGCCGTCTTCCAGTGTCACCATTGGAATTGGCGCGCCCCAGTAGCGCTGACGAGATACACCCCAGTCGCGCAGGCGATAGTTGACTTTACGTTCGCCAATGCCTTTCTCTACCAGCTTATCGGCAATGGCGTTAAAGGCTGCGTCGAAATCCAGGCCGTCAAATTCACCGGAATTGAACAGGTTGCCTTTTTCCGTCATGGCTTCAGCAGACAGGTCGGGCTCGCTGCCATCGGCGTTCAGGATGACTGGCTTAATGGACAAGTCATATTTGGTGGCGAATTCCCAGTCGCGCTGGTCGTGACCCGGAACGGCCATCACAGCACCTGTACCGTATTCCATCAGGACGAAGTTGGCGACCCAGATAGCGACTTTCTCGCCGTTCAACGGGTGAATCGCATACAGGCCGGTGGCCATGCCTTTTTTCTCCATTGTCGCCATATCGGCTTCGGCAACTTTGGTATTACGGCATTCTGCAATGAAATCGGCCAGCGCCGGGTTCGCTGCGGCAGCTTGTGCGGCGAGAGGGTGACCTGCGGCAACGGCCACGTAGGTGACGCCCATGAACGTATCCGGGCGCGTGGTGTAAACGGTCAGTTTCTCGGCGCTGTCCGCCACGTCAAAGGTGATCTCCACACCTTCGGAGCGGCCAATCCAGTTACGCTGCATGGTTTTGACCTGCTCAGGCCAGCTTTCCAGCGTATCCAGATCGTTCAGCAATTGGTCTGCATAAGCGGTGATTTTGATAAACCACTGCGGAATCTCTTTGCGTTCAACTTTGGTGTCGCAGCGCCAGCAGCAGCCGTCGATAACCTGTTCGTTCGCCAGTACAGTTTGGTCGTTCGGGCACCAGTTAACGGCGGAGGTTTTTTTATAAACCAGACCTTTCTCGTACAGCTTGGTGAAGAACCACTGTTCCCAGCGGTAGTAGTCTGGTTTACAGGTCGCAACTTCGCGATCCCAGTCATAGCCAAAGCCCAGCAGTTTGAGCTGGTTTTTCATGTAGTCGATGTTGGCGTAGGTCCAGGGCGCTGGCGCGGTGTTGTTCTTGACTGCAGCGCCTTCGGCCGGCAGACCAAAAGCATCCCAACCAATCGGTTGTAGAACGTTTTTACCCAGCATGCGCTGATAGCGGGAGATCACGTCGCCAATGGTGTAGTTACGGACGTGGCCCATATGTAGTCGGCCAGAAGGGTAAGGCAGCATGGAAAGGCAATAGTATTTTTCCTTGCCGGGCTGTTCGGTGACTTTAAATGTCTGCTTCTCTTGCCAGTGAAGCTGGACGTCCGCTTCTATCTCTTCTGGGCGGTATTGCTCTTGCATGGCTGCCAGGGGTCCTGTTTAGTGAAGAATCGCTACGTGAGTAGCCTGTTCTGATTCATAACAAAAGATCCGCATAGCATAGCCGTAAGCGGCGCGTGCAACAACACCCAGCGCCCGACTGAGGAATATTTATGATTTGTGAGCGGCATACTGCGAGGAATTGCGCAAATTGGTGACAATTTCCTCAGGTGTGCGGAAAAAATAATCTAAAATAGAGAGAGATAGGCAACATATCGGTTCTTTACCTGGTGTGCCAGACGGCGAATAGTCGTGCTTTATCGCCCTTCAACCCGCTTATTCAGGAGGAAGCATGAATAAACTAGCCCGCTATTACCGCGAGTTAATGGCTTCAGTTACAGCCCGGCTGAACAACGGTGAACGCGATCTTGATAGTCTGGTGCAGAGCGCCCGCAAAACCTTGCAGGAAGGCTCGGAGCTGACGCAGAAAGAAATAGAGCAGGTGATTCAGGCTGTTCAGCGCGATTTGGAAGAGTTTGGCCGTAGCTATAGCGAAAGTCAGGATGAGTTCACTGACAGCGTTTTTATGCGAGTCATTAAGGAAAGCCTGTGGCAGGAACTTGCGGATATTACGGATAAAACGCAGTTGGAGTGGCGTGAGATTTTTAAAGATGTGAATCATCACGGGGTATATCACAGCGGTGAAGTGGTGGGACTAGGCAATCTGGTGTGTGAGAACTGCCATCACCATATAGCGTTCTATACGCCAGAAGTCTTACCGCTTTGTCCGAAATGCTCGCATGACCTGTTCCATCGTCAGCCATTTCAGCCGTAGGGCTGTCTAAAGAGACAAAGCGTGCCTTGCGGCACGCTTTGTTTGCGTATTAATGCAGGATTTTCGCCAGGAAGTCTTTCGCGCGCTCGGACTGTGGGTTATTGAAGAAATCATCCTTGCGGGTGTCTTCAACAATTTTTCCCTCATCCATAAAGATCACGCGGTGCGCCACCTTACGGGCAAAGCCCATTTCATGGGTGACGACCATCATGGTCATGCCTTCCTGCGCCAATTCAACCATGACGTCCAGCACTTCATTGATCATCTCTGGATCGAGTGCAGATGTCGGTTCATCAAATAACATCGCGATAGGATCCATACACAGCGCACGGGCGATAGCGACACGCTGTTGCTGACCACCGGAAAGCTGACCCGGATACTTGTTGGCGTGTGCAGCCAGACCAACGCGCTCCAACAGTTTCTGCGCCTTCGCTTTGGCGTCTTCACGCTTGCGTTTTAGCACTTTTACCTGCGCGAGCGTCAGGTTCTCAATAATCGACAGATGCGGGAACAGTTCAAAGTGCTGGAACACCATCCCGACTTTGGAACGTAGCTGGGCCAGATTGGTTTTTTTATCGTTAACGGCAGTCCCGTTGACGGTAATTTCACCTTTTTGGATCGGTTCCAGGCCATTTACGGTTTTAATCAGGGTTGATTTGCCGGAGCCAGAAGGCCCACAGACGACTACGACTTCACCTTTTTTTACTTCTGTGGAGCAGTCGGCTAGCACCTGAAATTGGCCGTACCATTTAGAAACATTTTTCAGGGAAATCATCAAACCGTCCTTTTTTTCAGGTAACTGACCAGCATTGAGGCTGAAATGCTGAAGATAAAATAAATGAACCCGGCAAACAGGATCATTTCAACTTGTGTTCCGTCACGCTCGCCGATGGTTGAGGCGGTACGGAAGAAATCAGCGAGGCTGAGCACGTAAACCAGTGAGGTATCCTGGAACAGGACAATCCCTTGCGTCAGCAACAATGGCACCATGGCGCGGAATGCCTGCGGCAGAATAACCAGCTTCATGGATTGCCAATGCGTCATGCCTAATGCCAGTGCCGCGGAGGATTGACCGCGCGATATGCTGAGGATACCCGCACGAATAATTTCAGAATAATAGGCTGCCTCGAACAGCGAGAAGGCTACCATAGCTGAAATCAGGCGAATATCGGTTTTCGGCGATAGCCCAAGCACATTTTGTAATAAGCTAGGAACCACCAGATAGAACCACAGCAGCACCATAACGAGTGGAACGGAGCGGAACAAGTTCACATACAGTTTGGCGAACCAACTGATGGGCTTGATCGGCGACAGGCGCATTACCGCCAGAATCGTGCCCCACACAATCCCGAATACCACCGCCGTCAGCGTAATCTTGAGTGTAACAACCATCCCCTGAATCAGGTACGGCATGCTTGGCCCAATTGAGCTCCAGTCAAATTCATACATGATTTATTTGCTCCCCATATTGCCCGGCAAACGGGTTTTTCGCTCAACGACCTGCATAATCAACATAATGATGGCATTGATGCCAACGTACGCCAGCGTGATGGCGGTAAAGGATTCATACGCGTGGGCGGAATAATCCAGCAGTTTCCCTGCCTGTGCCGCCATATCAACCAGACCAATCGTGGACGCGATGGCCGAGTTTTTGACCAGGTTCAGCATCTCTGACGTCAATGGCGGAACAATGACGCGGTACGCATTCGGCAGCAACACATAGCGGTAAGTTTGTGGCAGCGTCAGGCCCATTGCCAATCCGGCAGCTTTCTGCCCGCGCGGTAGAGATTGAATCCCCGCACGCACCTGCTCACAAACGCGCGCTGCGGTGAAGAGCCCCAGACAAATCATCGATGACAGGAAGAACTGAATATTCGGGTCTAGCTCGGCTTTAAACCACATGCCGATGCTGGCAGGAAGCAGTTCGGGCACCACCAGATACCAGGTAAAGAACTGGACAATCAGTGGGACGTTGCGAAATAGCTCGACGTAGCAGGTACCAATGCCCGCAACAAAGCGGTTCGGGACGGTACGCAAGATTCCAAATAAAGAACCAACGAGAAAGGCGATAATCCAGGCACAGATAGACAATGTGACGGTAACTTGCAGACCGGACAAAATCCACCCGAGGTAGGTTGTGTTGCCGAAAGGGGCGGCTTGTAGAAATATGCCCCAGTTCCAATCTATTGACATAACGAACTCCGGTAAAAAAAGGGTAGCGAAGCTACCCTGAAGATTGATGAGCGGCCATATTCCCGTTCTGTTTCAAACTACAGGCGTATTGTTTGTTTTCCTGTTTATCGAAATTTCTCGGGGCAACATGTGATGGGGAACGACCATCACATGCCTGTCTGTCCTGCCACGAATCAGCAATCAGAGGGCAGATGACTCTGCCCTTATTCTCATTATTAATTAGTTGAGCGCTTTGTCATTTGGCGCTTTGAACAAGGCCTTCATTTCGTCTGACAGTGCAAAGTTCAGGTTAAGATCTTTTGGCGGAATAGGTTGTTTAAACCAGCGATCGAACCATTTTTCAGCTTCACCGGAGGTCTGAACCTCAGCGATGGTGTCATCAACCAGTTTCTTGAATTGCGGGTCGTCTTTACGCAGCATACAGCCGTAGGCTTCTTCAGACTGCGCTTTGCCGACGATGTCCCATTGATCGGCGCTTTTCGCTTTCGCACGTTCGCCCGCCAGCAAAGCATCATCCATCATGAAGGCCACAGCACGGCCGCTTTCCAGCGTACGGAAGGAGTCGCCGTGGTCTTTCGCACTGATGATGCGCATTTTCATCTGTTTTTCTTCATTCAGCTTATTCAGCAGAACTTCAGAGGTGGTACCGGAAGTCACTACGACGGTTTTACCCGCCAGATCTGGGAAGTCTTTTACGCCGGAGTCTTTTTTGGTTAACAGACGCGTACCGACCACGAAAATGGTGTTAGAAAACGCGGCTTGTTTCTGGCGTTCCAGATTGTTGGTCGTTGAACCACACTCAAAATCGAATGTACCGTTCTGCAACAGAGGGATACGGTTCTGAGAGGTGATAGGGAGTAGCTTGACCTGCAGGTTAGGCGCATCCAGTTTTTTCTTAACCGCTTCGACAATTTTGTCAGAGTAGGCTTGAGAGTAGCCGACCACTTTTTGCGTGTTGTCATAGTAAGAAAAAGGCACGGACGATTCGCGGTGTCCAATGACGATCACGCCATTATCTTTGACCTTTTTCAATGTACCGGCCAGATCTTCAGCCTGAGCTACGCTGGCGGCGGTGCCAAGCAGAAGCAGTGATAATGCCAGTTTACGCATTTGCATGTTCTAACTCCTTTGCTGTCGTTGCTGCAATAGTTATAGCGCTGTCATGAATAACCGTATGGTTAATATGCTCGTCATTTTCAAGTTAACGTGTATCGCTGCATCACTCATACATAACGCTTTGCGACTTATCAGTGATACCGCTGCACCGTTAAAGCGCGAAGTTACTGTCTATACAGTTAAAAAGTAGCTGATTGTAAATAGATTGAAATGGAAATGTTTGTTTTTTGCGATATCCGCCGCACCAAATAGCAGCAATATCATAGTGCGGCACCAATTTGGTGCGTTACTTGCCCCAGCAGAGCGCTCTAAGCCGACGCAATATCCAAAAAAATACAGAAACAATCCTTTACAGGGTAATAACAGGCAAATACCGTGCCATAAATAAAAAAGGCATGCAAAAGCATGCCCTTAGGGAAGTGGAAAGAGGGAGGTTATCGGCGACGCAAACCGAAGAGAACGGTAACGATGCCGCCGAATAACGTGATGATCCAGAGCGGCCAGGAACCGAAACGTGCATAAGGTGTGATTCCGGTAGCGGGCACAACCTGCGTGCTCAGCACCGCACGCGTAAACTGCGGCAGACTGGCGCTGACATTGCCATCAGGTGTAATCACCGCGGTGACGCCGTTATTGGTACTCCGAACCAGAGGACGTCCTAATTCCAACGCGCGCATGCGTGCCATCTGGAAATGCTGCCACGGTCCAATTGAATGACCGAACCAAGCATCGTTCGAGATAGTCAGCAACATATCGGTGTCTGGCCGGAAGTTATCCCGCAACTGTTGGCCTAAGATAATCTCATAGCAAATGGCGGCATTAAGCTTGAAGCCATGAACCGAGAGCTGAGGCTGGACGTAGTCTCCTCGGCTGAACGATGACATAGGAAGATCGAAGAACGGCGCCAGCGGGCGTAACAGTGTTTCCAACGGGACAAACTCGCCAAAAGGCACCAGATGGTTTTTGTTGTAACGGTTCGTTGTAGGGTAGTGGTACGGATCTTTGTCGCCCAACACGATAACCGAGTTATAAAAATCGGTTTTGTTACCCTCACGCCGGATATCGACGATACCTGTAATCAGGCTGCTATTGCGGCTACGCAAGATATCGTCAACCTGTTTCAGGTAAGCGCCCTGACGACTTTCAATATCAGGAATCGCCGTTTCCGGCCAGATCACGATAGGTGCCTTGTCCATATAAGGCAGGCTGTTATCCAGATAGATCTTCAGCGTGTTCAATAGCTCATCTTGTTCCCATTTCATGGCCTGCGGGATATTGCCCTGTACCAGTGCGACATTGACGGCGCGTTCAGGTTGCAGGGTGTACCACTGCACGTTGCGCAGCGGCCATGATAAAACGAAAACAGCGATAGCAATGGCCGCCGGAACGACTTTGCGTTGAGTGATGGCATAAACGAGTAGCCCGCTGAGACTCATCAACAGGAAGGTGATGGTGTCGATGCCCAGAATGGGCGCAATACCTTTTAGCGGGCCGTCAATCTGGCTGTAGCCGAATTGTAGCCACGGAAAGCCCGTCAGTACCCAGCCGCGTAAAAATTCGGTTAATTGCCACAGCACGGGGGCGGCCAGTGCCAGACGCCACAGCGTTGTCTTCGGGCTGAGGCGTGAGAGCAGGGCAGCAAACAGCAGGGGATAGAGCGATAAATAGGCCGCGAGCAGAATGACCAGTGCAATGTTTACAGGACCCGGCATCCCACCAAATTGCGCGATACTGACGTAAACCCAGTTAATGCCGCTGCCAAATAGGCCGAATCCCCAGCAAAAGCCTATCCAGGCTGACTGGCGGCTAGTACGGTTTAGTGTCAGCGCCTGTAGGCCCATGAGCGAGATAATCGCCGCGGGCCAGAAGTCAAAGGGAGAAAATGCCAGCGTGCCACAGGCACCAAATAAGAGCGCCAGCGGGGCTCTGACCTGCTGGCGTTGTAGAAAAGAAGCGACAACCATTGCCAAATTATTCTTCCAATTTTGGTTGAGGGGCATCGTCAGGGATTCTGACATGAACCTGAATAATACGGCGACTGTCCGCCATCGCAACCTTAAACAGGTAACCTTCTATGTCGATGGTTTCGCCTCGGGCAGGAAGGTGCCCAAAGGACTGCATCACCAAGCCGCCAATCGTATCGACTTCGTCATCGCTGAACCGTGTCCCGAAAGCCTCATTGAAATCTTCAATATCGGTTAACGCACGAACGGTGTAAGTCTGGCGATTGAGCTGACGAATATCTCTGTCTTCTTCATCGTCGTATTCATCTTCAATTTCGCCGACAATCAGCTCAAGAATATCTTCAATCGTGACCAGGCCGGATACGCCGCCAAATTCATCGATGACAATCGCCATGTGATAACGCAGCGAGCGGAACTCATTCAGCATCCGATCAACGCGTTTACTTTCCGGCACAACAACAGCGGAACGCAGGACTTTATCCATACTGAAGGGTTCGGAATCGCTGCGCATAAACGGCAGCAAATCCTTAGCCATCAGGATGCCTTCAATGTGGTCTTTATCTTCGCTAATAACGGGGAAACGGGAGTGGGCGGAT
The DNA here is from genome assembly GCF_041228105.1 of Pectobacterium aroidearum. Classification (NCBI taxonomy): domain Bacteria; kingdom Pseudomonadati; phylum Pseudomonadota; class Gammaproteobacteria; order Enterobacterales; family Pectobacteriaceae; genus Pectobacterium; species Pectobacterium aroidearum. The sequence continues at coordinate 3,667,469 of NZ_CP166097.1, read as the reverse complement.
TCGATAATCACGTCCAGGCACTCTTCCAGCGTTTGATCGCGCTTGAGCGTAATCATCTGCGAGCGAGGGATCATGATGTCGCGTACACGCTGGTCGGCGATATCCATGACGCCTTCGAGCATATCTCGTGTTTCAGGATCGATCAGGTCATTCTGTTCGGAATCGCGAATCAGAGTGAGTAAACCGTTACGATCTTTTGGCTCGCCGTGAAAAAGCTGATTAAGAATAAGAGAAAAGAAGCCCTTTTTGGGACTGGGTGCATCGCTGTTTTGAGAATGGTCGTCGCTCATGCGTTTTAATTAACATCACTCTTGTTAAGGGATTATTGCCAGCAACTGGAAACGGCACAGTTGCTGATGTGTAGCAGATAAGTACCCGACATCTTCCCGATCTCGAGGAGACCCGTCATACTTCAAGCTGCACGTGTGTTGGCTGCGTTCACTCACCCGAATCACTTACCTGTGTAAGCTCATCGGGATTCCTTCCCTTGCCGCCTTCTTGCAACTCGAATTATTTAGGGTCATATAAAATGTATTTCTATTTATTCGGTGAGGCCATCTTTTTCTGCAAGGTAAGGATCGGCATAACCCATACTTTGCATAATCTCGGTTTCCAGCGCTTCCATTTCTTCGGCTTCGCTGTCTTCGATATGGTCATACCCTAGCAGATGCAGGCTACCATGGACAACCATGTGCGCCCAGTGCTCTTCTACAGTTTTTTCCTGCTCTGCGGCTTCTTGTTCGACAACCTGACGGCAGATGATTAAATCGCCAAGCAGAGGAAGTTCGACCTCAGGCGGAACCTCAAAAGGAAACGACAGCACGTTGGTCGGTTTGTCTTTCCCGCGGTAGGTGTTATTCAGGTCGCGACTTTCGGCCTCATCCACGATACGGATGGTGACTTCAGAGACTTCCTGAAACTGTGGCAGAACGCCTTCCAGCCAGCGCTGAAAGTCTTTCTCTTCCGGTAACCCCTGTGCTTGCTCGCTGGCGATTTGTAAATCGAGAATCACCTGACTCATTTTTGCTCCTGATCTGATGCCGCAGCCTGTGCTTCACGCTTACGCTGTTCTGCCAAGGCGTCTTTACGTTTCTGCTCGGCATTTTCCCACGCTTCATAGGCATTCACAATCCGCGCGACCACTGGGTGGCGCACCACGTCTTCGCTATGGAAAAAGTTAAAGCTAATTTCTTCCACATCAGCCAGCACTTCAATGGCGTGGCGTAAGCCGGATTTGAGATTCTTCGGCAGGTCGATCTGCGTGACGTCACCGGTGATGACGGCTTTTGAGTTGAACCCGATACGCGTCAGGAACATTTTCATCTGTTCGATGGTAGTGTTCTGGCTTTCATCCAGAATGATGAAAGCATCGTTCAGCGTTCGACCACGCATGTAAGCCAGCGGCGCGACTTCAATGACGTTGCGTTCGATGAGCTTCTCGACACGCTCAAAGCCCAGCATTTCAAACAGGGCATCATAAAGTGGTCGCAGGTAAGGATCGACTTTCTGGCTCAGATCGCCAGGCAGGAATCCCAGCTTCTCACCGGCTTCGACCGCTGGTCGCGTGAGCAGGATACGGCGAATATCCTGACGCTCCAATGCATCCACGGCGGCAGCGACGGCTAGGTAGGTTTTTCCCGTTCCTGCCGGGCCAACGCCAAACGTGATGTCATGATCGAGTATATTGGCGACATATTGTGCCTGATTTGGCGTGCGCGGTTTGATTACGCCGCGTTTGGTGCGGATATTGACCACTTTGCCATAGTCAGGAACGTGTTCCGCAGACTGCTCCAGCACGCGGGATTCTTTAATCGCAAGGTGAATTTGCTCAGGATCGATATCACCGATGACGCCACGTACCGGGGCTGTATCGACATACAGACGTTGCAGGATATCAGCGGCAGCTTGCGTCAGCAGGTTTTTGCCGACCAGTTTAAACTGGTTATCCCGGCGATTGATCTCGATGCCTAAACGACGCTCTAGCTGCTTAATATTGTCATCAAATGGACCGCAAAGGCTGAGCAGGCGTTGGTTATCTGCGGGTTCAAGGGCAATTTCTTTTGTCGTTACGTTCAAATTATTCCTCTTGAGCGTTGCTGTGCTGGCGCTATTCTGCCCGCACAAAATGAACAGTTGTCAGACGGCCTGATGTGTCCGCCATATGAATGAATTATTCATCGTGAATGCCCGATGGTGCAAGTCACAATAATGATATTGGGATGCCGCCTCGCAAAAGCAAATGTAAGCACCATGAAATTGAAACAGAGGATAAAGCGGGTTTGCCACAAAACCGTGCCGCCGAGAGAGCATAAAAAATGGGTGGCTTTGCCACCCATCATCACGCTGAGACATGAATGAACGTCGATTACGGCTGGTAGAACCCAACGCCGATTTCATTCTCTTTGCGGGTACGCGCAATCACGGAAGACGGTGATTCATGGACGCGCAGATCCATTTGATCTTCGGTGCGCACGACGATACCACGCAGGGAGTTGGTATAAACATCAACGATTTCCACATCGACGAATTTACCGATCATATCCGGCGTGCCTTCGAAGTTGACGACGCGGTTATTTTCCGTACGGCCAGACAGCTCCATCACGCTCTTACGCGAGGTACCTTCCACCAGAATACGCTGGACGGTACCCAACATGAGGCGGCTGAAGCGCATTGCCTGCTGCGTGATGCGCTCTTGCAGAAGGTACAAACGCTGCTTTTTCTCTTCTTCCGGCACGTCATCGATCATGTCAGCAGCCGGTGTTCCCGGGCGGGCGGAGTAGACAAAGCTGTAGCTCATATCGAAATTCACATCGGCAATCAGCTTCATCGTTTGTTCAAAGTCAGCCTGCGTTTCGCCAGGGAAGCCGACGATAAAGTCAGAACTGATCAGGATGCCCGGACGCGCGTTATGCAACTTACGGATAATCGCTTTGTATTCCAGTGCGGTATGGCGGCGTTTCATCATCGTCAGCACACGGTCAGAACCGCTTTGCACTGGCAAATGCAGGAAGCTGACCAGTTCCGGCGTGTCTTCATAGACGCTGATAATGTCGTCTGTGAATTCAATGGGATGGCTGGTGGTAAAACGGATACGGTCGATCCCGTCAATAGCGGCGACCAGACGCAGCAGTTCGGCAAAAGAACAAATTTCACCGTCATAAGTTTCGCCGCGATAGGCGTTAACGTTCTGTCCCAGTAGGTTGACCTCACGTACGCCTTGCGCTGCCAGTTGAGCGATTTCAAACAAGACATCATCACACGGGCGGCTGACTTCTTCCCCACGGGTATAAGGCACCACGCAGAATGTGCAATATTTATTGCAACCTTCCATGATGGAGACGAATGCCGTTGGCCCTTCGGCACGTGGTTCTGGCAGACGGTCAAATTTTTCTATTTCAGGGAAACTGATATCAACGATAGGGCTGCGTGTGCCCTGAACGTGGTTAATCATTTCCGGCAGACGGTGCAGGGTTTGTGGGCCAAAAATAACGTCAACATAGTGCGCACGTTCACGAATATGCGCGCCTTCCTGTGAGGCGACGCAGCCACCCACACCAATAATCAAATTCGGATTGAGATCTTTCAGCGCTTTCCAACGGCCAAGTTGATGGAAGACCTTTTCCTGCGCCTTTTCACGGATCGAACAGGTATTGAGCAGCAGGACATCGGCTTCTTCAGCGATTTCAGTCAGCTCATAGCCGTGCGTACTTCCCAGTAAATCAGCCATCTTTGATGAATCGTACTCATTCATCTGACAGCCCCAGGTTTTAATAAGCAGTTTTTTTGTCATCGACTTGCCATTACTCAGTGCGGATAAGAAAGATTCCCCTCATTTGGGGCGGGTATTGTAATCGTTCGCTGACGTTGTGACCAGTGCCGGAAACCTCGCTGATTTGATAACCCCTTACTTTCTATAAAAATGCGGCTTTTCTGAAAAATCACTCGCAGATCCAGTACACTACTTTCATGCATTTTTACTGGTGTGAAGAGACCAGAACCAGAGAGGATAGGCCAATATGCATTACGATGCGATTGTGGTTGGCGGTGGCATGGTTGGCGCGGCCGCGGCGCTTGGGTTGGCACAGCAAGGGTTTCAGGTTGCGGTAGTTGAGCAGGAAATGCCCGCGCCATTTGATGCTGCCTACCCGCCAGATTTACGGATCTCGGCGATTGGCTACGCGTCGGTTGCGTTGCTGAAAGAACTGGGCGCATGGCCACGAGTACAGCAAATGCGCAGCGCGCCATACCGCCGGCTGGAAACCTGGGAATGGGCGAATGCCAGAGTCGTTTTCGATGCTGCTGACATTCATCTGCCTGAGCTGGGCTTCATGGTTGAAAACCGCGTGCTGCAATTGGCGCTCTGGGAAAGCTTACAGGAAGAAGAACGTTGCCAATGTTACTGCCCGGCCACGCCGCAGAACCTGCAACGCACCAATGATGGCTGGTGCTTACAGCTTGCCGATGGGCAACAACTGACGGCTTCGCTGGTGATTGGCGCTGATGGCGCGAACTCTCAGGTTCGCCAGTGGGCGGGGATTGGCATCAGCGGCTGGCAGTATCGCCAGTCTTGTATGCTGATTGGTATTGAAACTTCGCAACCCCAGCAGGACGTCACCTGGCAGCAGTTCACGCCGAGCGGCCCGCGTGCGTTTTTGCCGCTATTTGACCAGTGGGGATCGCTGGTGTGGTACGACAGCCCGCAGCGTATTCGCCAGCTTCAGGCGATGCCGCTCGCTCAGTTGGATAAAGAAATTGCAGCCGCCTTTCCTGAGCGATTGGGCACGGTTAAAGCGCTCTCCGCCGGATCATTCCCGCTGGTCAGGCGCCATGCGCAAACCTATATCAAACCGGGCTTGGTGCTACTGGGCGATGCGGCGCATACCATCAACCCGCTGGCAGGGCAGGGGGTTAATCTGGGATATCGCGATGTCGAGGCGCTGTTGGACGTGCTGATTAATGCGCGTAATGCAGGAGAGGCGTGGGCCTCTGAGCGTGTGCTACGTCGCTATCAGTGTCGACGTATGCCGGATAACCTGATGATGCAAAGCGGGATGGATCTCTTCTATAACGCGTTCAGTAACGCGTTACCGCCGTTGAGTTTTGCGCGCAATATGGCGCTGATGGTTGCACAGCGCGCTGGCGTGTTAAAACAGCGCGCGTTGAAGTATGCCATTGGTGTCTGATAGATAATGAGGACGCCGACTACTACAGCGCTGGCTCAGCGGTGAAGATAATATCGGTGTCCTTATTAGTTGTTGCTGTAAAGCGAGCATTTCCTACCTGTCGAACGCCCTTACCTGAGGTCTGGCTATCCTGAAGCAGGCCGAACATCATCTCCGTCACTTCGGGGCTTTCGATATTATTCTCACCCAATAGTGCAGAAAAAGCGGCTGTGACGATTTGCAGATTCTGTCTTGTTACATCGGCGGATTCTGACGCGGCGTTGAGTATCACGAGGCCATTAAGCTGTTGGCCTTTACTCTCTACCGACCCAATTAGTCCGACGTGCTCGTTAAAAATGTGCTGAAAGTCATCGACGGACGTTCCCTTTTCCAGATTAATGGTCAACTTGAGAGGGATATTGAGTTTCGTCAGATTGGCATTCATTCGGTCAGCGAACGTTTGCGATGACATCTTGAAAGAAGAGACGTTTGCTGCATAAGTCGGAGTGATGAAGCAGAACAGCAACGCCATGCTGAGCAGCAGTGTGCTGAACTGCGCACGTATGACAGATCGCCGTGATTGGCTAACGTCATTCTGCTTTGGCGCCACAGCGCGGCTGAAATCATGAGTAACAGAGGATGTCGATAAAACCTTCATGCCCGCCCTTTGGGAAAATCGAATAGTGGATTGGGATATGTTAGCACTAGACTATGTTAATACCACGCATAAGAAAACGGGGCGACATCTTTCGATTGTCGCCCCGCATCTAGCTGTTTTACCAGCTTAATTTGGCTGGGGTACGAGGATTCGAACCTCGGAATGCCGGAATCAGAATCCGGTGCCTTACCGCTTGGCGATACCCCAATAATATGGTGGCTACGACGGGAATCGAACCTGTGACCCCAGCATTATGAGTGCTGTGCTCTAACCAGCTGAGCTACGTAGCCAAATGTACTGCTAATGTTACCTTACTTCAACAACATCTTCTACATCAAGTAGATGGCTGGGGTACCTGGATTCGAACCAGGGAATGCTGGTATCAAAAACCAGTGCCTTACCGCTTGGCGATACCCCAACAGGACAACGAATTTTTTCAGCATATGTTTTGAAATGGCTGGGGTACCTGGATTCGAACCAGGGAATGCCGGTATCAAAAACCGGTGCCTTACCGCTTGGCGATACCCCAATCACTACAAAACACTAACAAGCTTCGAAAAGCGATGTCAGACCGAGAAGATAATGGTGCGGGAGGCGAGACTTGAACTCGCACACCTTGCGGCGCCAGAACCTAAATCTGGTGCGTCTACCAATTTCGCCACTCCCGCAAAAAAGATGGTGGCTACGACGGGAATCGAACCTGTGACCCCAGCATTATGAGTGCTGTGCTCTAACCAGCTGAGCTACGTAGCCATCCTTTCCGCGTCACCTTCATCGGCGTTGCGGGGCGCATTATGCGTAGTTGGCCTAATTGCGTCAACTAGTTTTTTCCCGAAAAGTGCCATCAATGTACCGTTTGTTTGGGTTGTGAACAGTATGGTGAGAAAAACGCCAAAAAGCACGTATTCCCAGTCAATTAAGCGTACAAAAACGGGCCACGAAAGGCCCGTTGACTGAAAAAATTAAATCGAATTATTTGTAGGCTGACTGGTGTACGCCAACCGCACGGCCTGATGGATCATCCAGTTTCTTGAAAGATTCATCCCACTCAATCGCTTTGGCAGACGAACAGGCGACGGATGGGCCACCCGGTACGCATTCTGCTGCGCTGGGAACCGGGAACAGCTCTTCGAAGATTTCACGGTACAGATACGCTTCTTTGGAGCCCGGGGTGTTGTACGGGAAGCGGAAGCGTGCTGTCTCCAACTGCTGATCGGTAACCTGCTGAGCCGCTACTTCTTTCAGCGTATCAATCCAGCTGTAGCCTACGCCGTCAGAGAACTGCTCTTTCTGACGCCATGCAACGCTGTGCGGCAGGTAGGATTCAAAGCACTCGCGCAGGATGTGTTTTTCCATCTTGCCGTTGCCACACATTTTGTCGCGTGGGTTGATGCGCATGGCGACATCAAGGAAGTTTTTGTCCAGGAACGGCACGCGCGCTTCCACGCCCCAGGCAGACATCGCTTTGTTCGCGCGGGCGCAGTCGTACTGGTGCAGTGCCAGCAGTTTACGCACGGTTTCTTCATGCAGCTCTTTGGCGTTTGGCGCTTTGTGGAAATAGAGATAGCCGCCGAATACTTCGTCAGAACCTTCACCTGACAGCACCATCTTGATGCCCATCGCTTTGATTTTACGCGACATCAGGTACATTGGCGTTGAGGCGCGAATCGTGGTGACGTCATAGGTTTCGATGTGGTAAATCACATCACGAATGGCATCCAGCCCTTCCTGCACGGTGAAGTGAATTTCGTGGTGCACAGTCCCTAAGTGGTCAGCCACTTCTTGCGCGGCTTTCAAGTCTGGCGCACCTTCCAGGCCGACGGCGAAAGAGTGCAACTGAGGCCACCAGGCTTCGCTGCGCTCATCATCTTCTACGCGACGTGCGGCATATTTTTTGGTGATTGCGGAGATAACGGAAGAATCCAGACCGCCAGAGAGCAACACGCCGTAAGGTACGTCAGACATCAGGTGGCTTTTCACCGCTTCTTCCAGCGCATCGCGCAGTGCTTCTTTATCCGTTTCGTTGTCTTTTACGGCATCGTAATCAAACCAGTCGCGCTGGTAATACTCACGAATTTCGCCGTCTTTGCTCCACAGGTAGCTGCCTGCCGGGAATTCTTTGATGGTGCGGCAAACTGGTACCAGCGCTTTCATTTCAGAAGCGACATAGAGGTTGCCGTGTTCATCGTAGCCCATATACAGCGGGATGATGCCAAGGTGGTCACGGCCAATCAGGTAGGCGTCTTTTTCGCTGTCATACAGAGCAAAAGCGAACATGCCGCGCAGCTCATCCAGGAATGCCGGACCTTTCTCCTGATACAGCGCGAGAATCACTTCACAGTCGGAGCCAGTCTGAAACGCGTAACGGTCACCGTATTGCTGGCGCAATGCCTGATGGTTATAGATTTCACCGTTAACGGCCAGAATGTGGGTGCGCTCGGCGTTGTAAAGCGGCTGTGCGCCCGTGTTGACGTCAACGATAGACAAGCGTTCATGAGCCAGAATCGCTTTGTCGCTGGCATAAACGCCGGACCAGTCTGGCCCGCGGTGACGCATTAAACGAGATAGCTCCAGTGCTTTCTTACGCAGTTCAACAGGATCGCTTTTCAGATCAAGCACACCAAAAATAGAACACATACATGACTCCCAGTAATGACAGATTCGAACTCAGTGCCATTGATTTAGCATCAAAGTGCCATAGGAATTCAATATTATTTAATGAAAAAAGCCATCGATGTGGTGTTTCGTTAAATTATTCTGTTTTTTGGTGTCGATTCGTCAAATTCATAGAAGGGAAAAGCCGGATTTTTAGGGATTACATAATCCGGCCAGAACGAGGGTCAGGCATTTTCGAGTAATTGCTGTAGCAGCACGCCGTTTAGCATCGCACGTTTGACCAAGGCAAATGCGCTGATAGCGGAAAGATGGTTGAGGCTGGAGATCTCAATCGGCAGGTTATGACGAAATTCTTTCAGCACTTGCGTATTGATACAACGCTGGATCGCAGGAAGCAGCGTTTTTTCTGCTTCGGTAATTTCACCGGCAATCACAACTTTCTGAGGATTGAAGAGGTTGATTGCGATGGAAAGCGCTTTACCAAGGTTGATCCCAGCCTGTTCGATCACCTCACGGGCGAGGGCGTCGCCCCGATTTGCCGCTTTGCAAATGGCAGAAATCGTCGGGGTATCTGTAGAAAGCTTGCTGGGGTAACCCTGACGCAGCAGATGCTGTACCCGCTGTTCAATGGCGGCATTGGCAACGACGGTTTCCAGGCAGCCGAAATTGCCGCAGTGGCAGCGATCGCCAAGTGGATCGATCTGAATATGGCCGATCTCGCCGACGTTGCCGTTGCTGCCGAGAAAAATTTGCCCATTGACGAGAATACCTGCGCCAGTTCCTCGATGGACGCGTACCAGAATGGAATCCAGCGAGTCGTGAGTGGCGCCGAAATAGTGTTCTGCCAATGCCAGGCTGCGGATATCGTGACCGACAAAGCTGGTAACGTTGAACTGGCGTTGCAGATTTTCGACCAGTTGCCAGTTATCTACGCTGATGTGTGGCATATAGCGGACAATGCCTGCCACCGGATCAACCAGCCCCGGCAGCACAACGGAGATCGCAATGAGTTCGCGAATGCGGCGCTGATGGCTGGAGATAAAGCCGCCGATCGCCTGAAAAAGTGCGGCTTCCAGCGCCTCCTGCGTTTTCTCTTGCAGGTCGTAGTGCGTTTCTTCCAGCGCTTTGCCTTGCAAATCGTAAAGCGCAATGGTGGCGTCGTAACGACCGAGACGGACGGCGATAGAATGGAAAGGGCGATTTTCGGTGATAATCGAAATAGCACGCCTGCCACCTGTGGAGGCCTGCTGATCGACTTCTTTGATTAGCCCGCGTTCCAGAAGCTGGCGGGTGATTTTCGTGACGCTGGCAGGTGCAAGCTGGCTCTGTTCTGCTATCTGAATTCGTGAGATTGGGCCTTGCTGGTCAATCAGGCGGTAAACCACCGCACTGTTTAATTGCTTAACCAGATCGACATTCCCTATCTGCGCCTGTCCGCCTGTGGTCATGAAAAAGTTACTCGCTTCTTTAGGTATAAACGCAGATATCAATGCGTAGCCTGCGTCAACGTGGAGTAAACCGATTATCAGGTTTACTCCACGTATTTTCGCTTTACCCCAAGATGTTTTTCACTTTATCCCCAAACAGGATTACCGTTAACAAACGTCTTGAGAATCTGATAATCACGGTCAAAGGCGGTCAGGTTTGCCACTTTACCGCTTTCAATACTGCCTAACTGCTTATCGATGCCAATGGCGCGAGCGGGATAGAGCGTCGCCATTCGAATCGCTTCATCCAGCGCGATACCCGCATGTTCGACGCTATTACGTACAGCCTCAATCATGGTCAGTGCAGAGCCGCTCAGGGTACCGTGCTCATCGACACAAATGCCATCGCGGTAGTATATGGTTTTACCAGCAAAAATGAATTGGTCAATATCTGCGCCCGCTGGTGCCGTTGCGTCGGTAACCAGCACCAGTTTATCGCCCTTGATACGTTTACTGTTGCGAATATTGGCCCAGTCGACGTGCCTTCCATCCGCGATAATACCGCAATAGACTTCCGGGGCGTCGTAAATCGCGCCAACCAGTCCGGGTTCACGACCGGTCAGGTACGGCATGGCGTTGAACAGGTGGGTAGCGAAACGAATACCGGCAGCAAAACCCTGTTTTGCCTGTTCCCAGGTGGCATTAGAATGCCCCGCGGAGACGATAATACCTGCGGCCGTTAGCTGACGAATAACCGACGGATCGACTTCTTCCGGTGCCAGCGTAATTTTTGTAATGGCATCCGCGTTGGCACACAGAAAGTCGACCAATTCTTGCGTTGGTTTGCGGATAAACGCGGGGTCATGCGTGCCTTTCTTTATCACGTTCAGCCATGGGCCTTCGAGATGCAGCCCAAGCGCCTGATGCTTATTCTGCGCCAGCCAGTCTCTCATCACGTTGATGCTGTGTTTCATAAACGCATCACTGGAGGTAATCAGCGTGGGTAAGAAACTGGAGCAGCCTGAACGCTGGTTCGCCTGCTGCATGATCTCCAGCGTTTTGACGGAAATTGTGTCTAGCGAGTCGTTGAACTGCACGCCGCCGCATCCGTTCAACTGGAGATCGATAAACCCCGGAGCGAGAAACGCGCCGCCCAGGTCGTGTTGTTCAATGCCAGCAGGGAGCTCTGTAAGTGAGCAGACTCGCTCGATCAGCCCATCGGCAATCACGACGGCGTGATTATCCAGAATCTGATGGCCGGTAAAAATCCGGCTGTGGGTTAACGCGTACATCATCAACTCCCGCGATCGGTTAGAGGTTCTTCATACTTTCCGTTTCTAACTCACGGAAATATTTAACAGTTTTTACCTTCAGCTCCATCGTTGAAGGCTCGTCGCACACCATGATGGCCTTGGCATGAAGCTGTAGACAGCTGATAGTCCACATATGGTTGACGTTGCCTTCTACCGCAGCCTGAAGTGCCAGCGCCTTGTTGCGCCCGGTCACCAGAATCATTACTTCTTCGGCATCCAGCAACGTACCGACGCCCACGGTCAGCGCAAATTTAGGCACCAGACTGACGTCGCCGCCGAAGAAACGGGAATTGGCGATACGGGTTTCTTCCGTCAACGTTTTGATGCGGGTGCGGGAAGCCAGAGAGGAGGCGGGCTCATTGAAAGCAATATGTCCATCATTGCCCACGCCACCCATGAAAAGATGAATTTTTCCGTAGGACTTTATTTTCTCTTCATAGCGGCGACATTCTGCTGTGGTGTCTTCTGCGTTGCCGTTCAACAGGTTAATGTTTTCACGCGGAATATCAATGTGATTGAAGAAATTCTGATGCATGAAGGTATGATAGCTTTCTGGGTGATCGGTCGGCAGGCCGACATATTCATCCATATTGAAGGTAACAACGTGTTTGAAGCTCACCAGACCCGCCTGATGCATAGTGACCAGCGATTTGTAGGCCTCCAGCGGTGAGCTGCCTGTCGGTAGCCCAAGAATAAAAGGGCGCTCTGCACTGGGCTTGAAAGCGTTAATTTTTTCTACAATGTGGCGGGCGGCCCATTTTCCGACGTCGGCTGCGGTAGTTAAGGGAATGAGTCTCATCAGCGCTCTCCTGGTTTTCAAGTGGAATTTATTGCGTCAATCGCGCCAGTTGCGCGTTTTGTCTATGCATTAAAATTAGTCTACTCCGTTTTTTTTAATCTTGAAATAAGTTGGGGTTTTATTCAGGTATAAACTTTTAATATGCAGTTTTTTGGTGATTTTTATCACATAATCACGGGGTTTAATTTGTGTAGCGAATTATTTTTCTTACACTCCCCCTGAGAACTACCGCTGCCATGTTTTCTCGACAATGAAGTTTTTCGACAGCGACGTTCTTCGGCAGTGAAATTTATTGGCAGGTTTGTTTGCCCCACAACATTTCATTTACCTCGCAAAGGTAAGAGAGGGAAAAGTGAGTACTCTTAGCTATTTACAAAAAGTCGGTCGGGCATTGATGGTGCCTGTCGCGACGCTGCCTGCTGCCGCCATCCTGATGGGGATAGGTTACTGGATTGATCCGGTTGGCTGGGGAAGCGAGAACGCATTGGCGGCACTTCTCATCAAATCGGGCGAGGCGATTATCGGGCATATGGCAGTGCTGTTTGCGGTCGGTGTCGCTTACGGCATGTCGAAAGATAAAGATGGTGCGGCAGCATTGACCGGTTTTGTCGGCTATCTGGTGCTGACCACGCTGTGTTCACCGGCCGTTGTCGCCATGATCCAACGGATCCCGGTTGAACAGGTGCCTGCGGCGTTTGGCAAGATTGAAAACCAGTTCATCGGAATTCTGGTCGGTGTGATGTCCGCCGAACTGTATAACCGCTTTAGTCAGGTTGAACTGCCTAAGGCGCTGTCGTTCTTCAGCGGGCGCCGTTTGGTCCCGATTCTGGTTTCTTTCCTGATGATCCTGGTGGCGTTCATTTTAATGTACGTCTGGCCGGTGATTTACAATGCGCTGGTGTCGTTTGGCGAACACATCCAACAAATGGGCTCGGTAGGTGCCGGGGTTTATGCCTTCTTTAACCGCTTGCTGATTCCTGTTGGGCTGCACCACGCGCTGAACTCCGTGTTCTGGTTTGATGTGGCGGGTATCAACGATATTCCTAACTTCCTGGCTGGCCAGCAGTCTATTGATTCAGGCAAAGCCGTTGTGGGGATCACCGGACGTTATCAGGCGGGCTTCTTCCCGATTATGATGTTCGGCCTGCCGGGTGCGGCGCTGGCTATTTATCACTGTGCACGCCCTGAGAACAAAAGCAAAGTGGCCGGCATTATGCTGGCGGCGGCGTTTGCCTCCTTCTTTACTGGTATCACTGAGCCGCTGGAATTCTCATTCATGTTTGTGGCACCGGTGCTGTATTTCCTGCATGCGCTGCTGACTGGTTTTTCCGTCTTTATCGCGGCCAGCATGCATTGGATTGCCGGTTTTGGCTTCAGTGCCGGTCTGGTGGACATGGTGCTGTCATCGCGTAATCCGTTAGCCACCCAGTGGTACATGCTGCTTGTTCAGGGACTGGTATTCTTCGTTATTTACTATGTGGTGTTCCGCTTTACCATCACGCGCTTCAATCTGTTAACGCCGGGACGTGAGCTGGCCGTGAGCGGTAGCGAAGCTGATGGTTATGATGTGAGTACCGCGTCTGAGAGCGAGAAATCAGGCGATACTGCGGCGTTAGCACGGGGCTATTTGCAGGCGCTGGGCGGAAAAACCAACCTGATTGGTATTGATGCCTGTATCACGCGTTTGCGTTTGAACGTGGCGGATTCGTCTCTGGTGGATGATGCACAGGCGAAGCGTCTTGGTGCGGCGGGCGTGATTCGTCTGAATAAGCAAAGCGTACAGATTGTCGTGGGGACGCAGGCTGAATCGATAGCTACTGCACTGAAAGCGGAACGCGACAAGGCGTAATATGACAGCGTTATTTGTTTAACGTGGTCTTATGTTGATGAAATTGATAGGGCGAGATGGCAATCTCGTCCTTTTTTTTCGTTATGAATAATTAAATGAAACTAACGGTTGTTTCCCAGCGTAGCTTGTTGGATCATTGTCGGTTATACGTCGTTTTAGCATTGAGGAATGAAGAATGAGTGAGGCTGAAGCCCGCCCAACCAACTTTATCCGTCAGATTATCGATGAAGATCTGGCGTCCGGTAAGCATGACCATATTCAGACGCGTTTCCCGCCAGAGCCGAATGGCTATCTGCATATTGGGCATGCAAAATCTATTTGCCTGAATTTTGGTATTGCGCGTGACTATCAGGGGCAATGCAACCTGCGTTTTGACGACACCAATCCGGTAAAAGAAGATATCGAATACGTTGAGTCGATCAAACGTGACGTCGAGTGGCTGGGCTTTTCATGGAGCGGCGACGTTCGCTATTCTTCTGATTATTTCGATCAGCTGCACGCGTATGCGGTTGAGCTGATCGGTAAAGGATTGGCTTACGTTGATGAACTGACGCCTGAGCAGATCCGTGAATACCGCGGTACGCTGACGGCACCGGGTAAAAATAGCCCTTACCGCGATCGTACCGTGCAGGAAAACCTGGCGCTGTTTGAAAAAATGCGTAACGGTGGATTTGCGGAAGGTACTGCCTGCCTACGTGCAAAAATCGATATGGCATCGTCCTTTATCGTGATGCGCGATCCGGTGCTGTATCGTATTAAATTTGCCGATCACCACCAGACGGGCAACAAGTGGTGCATCTACCCGATGTATGATTTCACTCACTGCATTTCCGATGCGCTGGAAGGGATCACGCATTCGCTGTGTACACTGGAATTCCAGGATAACCGCCGCCTGTATGACTGGGTGTTGGATAACATCACTATTCCTTGCCATCCGCGTCAGTACGAATTCTCTCGCCTCAACCTCGAATACGCAATTATGTCCAAGCGTAAGCTGAATCAGTTGGTGGTGGAAAATGTCGTTGAAGGATGGGACGATCCGCGTATGCCGACCATTTCTGGTCTGCGTCGTCGCGGTTATAGTGCGTCTTCTATCCGTGAGTTCTGTGTGCGTATCGGCGTTACGAAGCAGGATAACAACGTGGAAATGGCCGCGCTTGAATCCTGTATCCGCGACGATCTGAATGAGAACGCTCCGCGTGCGATGGCGGTGTTGGACCCGGTAAAAGTCGTGATCGAGAATTTGCCCGCCGAGCATGAAGAGTTTGTTGCGATGCCAAACCACCCGAACAAACCTGAAATGGGTTCACGTCAGGTGGCATTCAGCCGTGAAGTCTATATCGACCGTGCTGACTTCCGTGAAGAAGCTAACAAACAGTACAAGCGTCTGGTGTTGGGTAAAGAGGTTCGCCTGCGTAATGCCTATGTGATCAAAGCCGATCGCATTGAGAAAGACGAGCAGGGCACCATCACCACGATCTACTGTAGCTATGATGCAGAAACGCTGAGCAAGGATCCGGCTGACGGCCGTAAAGTGAAAGGTGTGATCCACTGGGTTTCTGCGGCACACGCTGTACCTGCGGAATTCCGTTTGTACGATCGTCTGTTCAGTGTGGCAAACCCTGGCGCGGCAGAAGACTTCCTGTCGACGATTAACCCGGACTCACTGAAGATTACGCAAGGTTTTGTCGAAGCGAGCCTGGCGCAAGCAGAAGCAGAGAAAGCGTATCAGTTTGAGCGTGAAGGTTACTTCTGTGCCGATCGCGTTTACTCCAGTGCAGAGCATCTGGTGTTTAACCGTACGGTTGGACTGCGCGATACTTGGGTGGGCTAAGGCCGACTGGAAAGAAGACAAAAATAAAACCGCCTCGGCGGTTTTATTTTTTTATGCGGTCGATTTATCGTGTGGAATCGTGCAGGGTTTCATCCTCTCGGCAATCCCCTTCACTGCAATGCCCGTAGAGATACAAACTGTGGTTGGTCAGTTTAATGCCGTGTCTTTCTGCGATCTCGCGTTGGCGTGCTTCGATAGACTCATCGCGGAATTCAATGACTTTGCCACAGTCGAGGCAAATTAAGTGATCGTGATGATGCTGCTGTGTCAGTTCAAAGACGGATTTTCCACCTTCGAAGTTATGACGGGTTACGATACCCGCATCATCAAACTGGTTGAGTACGCGATAGACGGTAGCAAGACCAATCTCTTCGCCCATATCAATCAGTCTCTTATATAAATCTTCCGCACTGACGTGATGGCAGACAGGATCCTGTAACACTTCCAGTATTTTCAGTCTTGGAAGAGTGACTTTCAGGCCGGCCTTCTTTAATGCGGTATTGTTGTCAGTCATGCGGGTTTAGTCCTGTTGCTTACTTATCAATGGAGGCTGCCTAGCCTATGACATCGGTCGGCTCAAAAAATGTAATAGCGTCCCAATTATAGAACCGCACATACAAAATGAAAACAAGGGAATGTTAACAATATTGTCCCTATTCACACTACTGGTATAGAACGCAATACGTTGTTGATGAATGAGGAAATGGTGAAGCACGTATAAAACCGATGGGATTATTGTACAGGTTTACTGATAGAAGTTAAAAAAATGTATCAATTATTATGAAAGGTTTTACCTATCAATGCGGTTTTGGCTCTGATAGGGATTATCAGAGCCAACAGGACTTAGCCAACCAGCTCTTTCAGGTTCAGTTCATCGCTGATCTGTTTGACCCACGTTGTTACGCGTTCGCTGGTCAGTTCAGGCTGACGATCTTCATCGATAGCCAGACCGATGAAGTGATTGTCGTCTGCGAGCCCTTTAGAGGCTTCAAAGTAGTAGCCCTCTGTTGGCCAGTGGCCGACAATCGTCGCGCCGCGAGGCTCAATAATGTCACGGATGGTGCCCATGGCATCACAGAAGTATTCCGCATAGTCTTCCTGATCGCCGCAGCCAAACAGGGCAACCAGTTTTCCTGTGAAATCAACTTCTTCCAGCGACGGGAAGAAGTCATCCCAATCGCACTGAGCTTCACCGTAATACCAGGTTGGAATACCCAACAGCAGAATGTCGAAACCTTCGAGGTCTTCTTTGCTGCTTTTGGCGATGTCATGAACATCAGCAACGTTGGTGCCTAACTGCTGTTGGATCGTTTTGGCGATGTTTTCAGTATTGCCAGTATCACTGCCAAAGAATATTCCGATGAGTGCCATGAATTGAATAACCTCTTGATTCCTAATGGTATGGTGTAATGTTTCACCCACTTATCTGTTAATAATAACAGACACTCACATCAGGAGAAACTCGTATCGGTAAGGATGCGTAAATCAAGAGCGTATGAAATGCGGGGGGCAGTAAAGGAACGAAACGCAGTTCTGCTGATGCTAAATTCCCCATAATAAATAGGGATTATGCTATCGTCTGGGATTAAACGCGCATTTCCCTAATATCATCATGGATATTTTTTCATGACATTGTTTCATTTTTTATGAATGTGCTTTTTATTTTAATAACTAATTTCGATTGTAATTAAAAGCAGACTTTTGTTTGTAGGAAATAAAAGTTACTTCACGGTACGTTACGATTCATGAGAATTAAAATACGCACAAAGGATAATGTTTTTATCGAATTGAAAACCTGTAACATTTCGCGGGAATATTCCTAATAAATGGAAATAAGAACTATAACCATTTACAAGTGAAGAGATAAAAATGAGGAGGTGAGTTTTTTAGTCTTTTGATATTAAAGGATAAAATTAAATTCCAATTGTTGCCTGACAGCATGCCTATGCCAACGCACATCAGGCAGGGGCGACAGCGATTTTGATAGTAACTCTCTGATTAAAAGCCTTATATCTGTGAAAAGAGGTGAACTCATTCTCAATATAAAAAATTATATTAATAAATATAGCGAGAACGCTAAATATTCTCTGTGTTTAGCCGATGAGTTAGCGTGGTTTTTGAGTTTTCAACTCGGTGAAATGTGAACGCTAGGGAGAAGTGACCTGTTTCATGGTGTGAATTTTCTGATTCATATCGGTTGATTAGCGATAAAAATCTTTTTAACCATTTTCCTGATTTGGAGTGAGCTATGAGACTTATAAAAAATATTGCCATCAGAACCGCTATGCTATGGGTACTGGGCATTTTTTGTGTCCTTTGGGGTGGCTTATCGATATATACCATGTTCTCTTTTAAAGAGATGACGGCGACCTCGAAAACCAGCACCTTGCTGGTTCAGAACATGAATTTTATCAACCAGGGCAACGATCAATATTTCCGTATGGTAACCCGCCTGGCGCGTGCCGTTGACGCTCGCCGCAGTGGTGATAATGCCACCGCGGATAAAGAGCAGGCTTCCGCACTCGTCGCATTGGATAAACTGAAGTCTGATTTGGTGGCGTTTAATGCTATCGATCATGCAGGTCTGGACCCCGCGCTGGTACAGGCTGTCAGCCGTGACTGGAACAATCTGGTTACTCAGGGCGTGGAGCCGCTTTACCAAAAGGCCGTTGCCAACGCGCTGGATGATTACCAAAATCAGGCTAAGAACGTTGTGCCGCCATTGAGTCGCCAATTTGGCGCGTCCTTATCCGCATTCAGTAACGCCAGTGCAGAGAAATTCGGTGCAGCGGGTGTTCGTTTTGAACAAATCACCACGATTGGGCAGAACATTTTGCTGAGTGGGTTGGTTATCGGCCTGATCATGCTGTTCCTGACCGATCGTTATTTGGTAGTGTGTCTGGTTCGTCCGTTAAATGACCTGCGCTATCACTTCAGCGTGATAGCAGCTGGCAATTTGGGCAAGCCGATTCTGGACTTCGGTAATAACTGCGTAGGTCGTCTGTTCCCACTGTTGCGTGAAATGCAGGGGAGTCTGGCCAGCACGGTTAGCACGATCAGAAACAGTACGGATTCCATCTATCAGGGCGCTTCTGAAATTGCCGCGGGTAACAACGATCTGTCTTCACGTACTGAAGAGCAGGCTTCCGCACTGGAAGAAACTGCGGCAAGTATGGAGCAACTGACGGCGACGGTGAAACAGAACGCCGAAAACGCCAACCACGCCAGCCAACTGGCATTACAAGCCTCGACAACGGCGAAGAAGGGCGGCGAGATCGTTGAGAACGTGGTGAAAACCATGGCGGAAATCTCCGGCAGTTCAAGAAAAATCGCAGAAATCACCACCGTGATTAACGGCATCGCTTTCCAGACTAACATTCTGGCGTTGAACGCGGCGGTAGAAGCGGCGCGAGCGGGTGAGCAAGGGCGCGGGTTTGCCGTGGTTGCGGGAGAAGTACGCAGTCTGGCGCAGCGCAGTGCGCAGGCGGCTAAAGAGATTGAAGGGCTGATCTCTGAGTCTGTTCGCTGTGTTGATACTGGGTCTAATCTGGTTAGTGACGCTGGTGACACCATGCAGGATATCGTCCGTGCGGTGACCAACGTGACGGATATTATGGGTGAGATTGCATCGGCATCGGAAGAGCAGAGCAAAGGGATTGCGCAGGTTGGTCAGGCTGTGGCGGAAATGGACAGCGTAACGCAGCAAAACGCCGCGTTGGTTGAACAGGCCTCGTCTGCAGCCTTGTCGCTGGAAGAGCAGGCGGCGTTGCTGAACCAGACGGTGTCGCTGTTCCAACTGTCCGACACGCAGTCAGCATTGCAAGTGGCAGCAAAACCGGTGCAGAAAACGCAGGCGGTTGCGCCACGTGCCGCGAAAGCGTTGCCACCCAGCAACGACAATTGGGAAAAATTCTGATGCGGGTTTTCGTTAGAAAACCGTGTGTTAGTCAGAACAGAAAGTGTCGTTTAACCTGAGGTCGTGTGTTTAATCTTGGGTGAATGTTCAGGCGGCGTCAGAAATGGCGCCGCACTAGATGTGAATGTCGTATTACGTCAATCAGGATTGCTGATCTGCCAACTGCGCCAGCAGCATCTCTTCAATCAATTCACTGCGGCTAATATTCCGCTCTTCAGCAAGGCTGTTCAGGATATCAACGGCGTCGCTGTTAATCTTTAATTCAACACGGCGCAAGCCACGAACTTTATCGCGACGTAGCTGATTACGCTTGTTAATTCTTAGTTGTTCGTCACGCGAGAGCGGGTTGGTCTTGGGGCGGCCCGGACGACGCTCGTCTGCGAACAGATCCAGTGTGGTGCGATCCGTTTGTTCTTTTGCCATAAGTAATGATACTGCAAGGTATTCGGACCAAAATACACGGCGCTGTCCGTCTTGTTCTGCAGATAAAAGCGATGCCGATTCTCACTCTGCAACAGCTCATTCTGCAACAGAAAGTGCCAGAGTGCGGTTTTCTATCTGTGAAACATGTCGGGAAGTGATGCGTGCATTTTGATGAAGTGGTTACAATGCTTGTGGCTGAATCAGCCGTCCCTCTACTGCGAGCGCCATCATACCCTAGCCGCACTGGCGGCGACAACGGTTAACTGCCGCCGTTATCATGAATCCGCCAGTGTCAGTGCTGTCTGGTTAATTCGTGTCCAGAAAACGGTGGATAGCGCGCAAAACTGCTTCGGGCTTTTCTGAGTGAACCCAGTGACCCGCTCCGCTGACCACATGCGCACGCGCTGCCGGGAATTGACGCAGTAGCGAATCGCGGTAGCGATCGTCCAGATAGGGGGAATCGCCGCCGCGAATGAACAGGATAGGGCCTTGCCAGGTGGGAACATCCTGCCAGCCCACGATGTTTTCGTACTCATCCCACAACACTGGTACGTTAAAACGCCACTCTCCCTGTTGGAACGATTTCAGCAAAAACTGAATCACCCCTTCTTCCTTTATATGCTGACGCATTAATGTCGTGGCTTCCGAGCGCGATGTCAGGCCCGCTTCCGTCACGGCGCGTAGCGCAGCAAAAATGGTATCGTGGCGGCGCACCTGATAATCCACCGGTGCGATGTCGATCGCGACCAGTTTGTCCAGTCGTTCAGGAATGAGCGCGCTGAGCGCCATAGCGACTTTCCCGCCCATTGAATGGCCAATAACAATAGCGCGTTCGATGTTCAGTTCATCCAGCAGCGCCAGCACGTCCTGCGCCATCGCGGGATAGTTCATCTGCGGTGAGCGCGGCGACAAACCATGATTGCGTAAATCGATTTGCAGGATGTCATGCGTGTTTTGCAAATCCCGGCCCAATACGCCAAGGTTATCCAGCGTGCCAAACAGGCCATGAATCAGGACGACAGGGAGTTTATCTGTGGGTTGGTGCGCATTTTGCCAGCGATGATTCAATTTCATGGTGAAGTTCATTCAGAGAGACATGGGCTTAGGGTATCATGACTTTAGAATCAATGTTGTCGCTGAAGGAATCGATACATACCCTAAATAATTCGAGTTTCAGGCAGGCGGCAAGCGAGGGAATCCCGATGAGCTTACTTAAGTAAGTGATTCGGGTGAGTAAGCGCAGCCAACGTACATGCAACTTGAAGTATGACGGGGATAGCACTCGAAGGAATGTGAAAGGCATTGGGGCATCGTCTGACTTTTGATATTGTCCCATTATGCCGCTGTTCGATAATGTTTGAACGCCTGTATAATCCTTTTGATTTGAGTCATCTACCCATAGATGTCGGGTTACAGAAGGGAAGCATCTCTGTAATTTGCACAATTTTGGGTAAAAACAGCACTGGATAAAGATGAAAACTATTGAAGTCGACGAAGAGCTTTATCGTTATATTGCCAGCCACACACAGCATATCGGTGAAAGCGCATCGGATATTTTACGGCGTATGCTGAAATTTACCGCTGGGCAGCCTGTGGTCACGCCTGCCGTAGAGGCTGTCACAACGGCGACATCTCAGCCTGCTGCGGCACCGAGCCCGCGCGATCGGGTACGAACCCTGCGTGAGCTGCTGCTGTCGGATGAATACGCTGAACAGAATAAGGCCATCAATCGCTTTATGCTGGTTCTGTCCACGCTGTATACCTTATCGCCGCAGGAGTTTGCTGCCGCGACAGAATCTCTTCATGGCCGCACGCGGGTCTATTTCGCGGGCGACCAACAAACGTTGCTTCAGCATGGCACACACACAAAACCCAAACATATTCCGGGCACGCCATACTGGGTGATTACCAACACGAATACCGGTCGTAAACGTAGCATGGTTGAGCACATCATGCTGACGATGCAGTTCCCTGCGGAACTGACAGAGAAAGTGTGCGGAACCATCTGATTATTTATTAACCATTTATCTAACTACAGCGTTAGGGAGAAGCGCCAATGGCTAATCACCCAAGGGCCGGACAGCCTGCCCGGCAGAGCGATTTGATTAATGTGGCACAGTTAACGTCACAATATTATGTGCTGCAGCCGGAAGTCGGCAACACAGCGCACGCGGTGAAATTTGGTACGTCTGGCCATCGCGGCAGCGCGGGGCGCCATAGCTTTAATGAACCGCACATTCTGGCGATTGCGCAGGCGATTGCTGAAGAGCGTAAAAAGCAAGGCATCAGCGGCCCGTGCTATGTCGGTAAAGATACCCACGCGCTCTCCGAGCCGGCGTTTATTTCCGTGCTGGAAGTGTTGGCTGCCAATGGCGTTGATGTCATCGTGCAGTTGGATAATGGTTTTACCCCAACGCCAGCGGTGTCTAACGCCATTCTGGTTCACAATCGTCAGGGTGGTGCGCTGGCGGACGGCATTGTAATCACGCCGTCCCACAACCCGCCGGAAGATGGTGGCATTAAATATAATCCGCCAAACGGTGGCCCAGCAGATACCAATCTCACCAGCGTGATTGAGAAGCGTGCGAATGCTCTGCTGGCGGATGAACTGCGTGACGTGAAACGCATTACGCTGGATCAGGCGTGGAAAAGCGGACATGTCCACGAGCAGGATCTGGTTCAGCCGTATGTCGAAGGGCTGGCTAGCGTGGTGGACATGGCGGCGATTCAACGTGCCGGTCTGAAACTCGGTGTTGACCCGCTGGGTGGTTCCGGTATTGCCTACTGGCAGCGTATCGCAGAGCATTACAAGCTTGATCTGACGCTGGTGAATGATGCCGTCGATCAGACATTCCGCTTTATGTCGCTGGATCACGATGGCGTGATTCGTATGGACTGCTCGTCAGAATTCGCCATGGCTGGGCTACTGGCGCTGCGTGATAAATTCGATCTGGCGTTTGCTAACGATCCTGATTATGACCGCCACGGTATTGTCACGCCTTCCGGATTGATGAACCCGAACCACTATCTGGCGGTGGCGATCAACTATCTGTTCCAGCATCGTCCACAGTGGGGACAGTCTGTTGCTGTCGGCAAAACACTGGTATCCAGCGCGATGATCGATCGCGTAGTGGCCGATTTGGGTCGTAAGCTGGTGGAAGTGCCGGTTGGCTTCAAATGGTTTGTTGACGGTCTGTATGACGGCAGCTTTGGCTTCGGTGGTGAAGAGAGCGCGGGTGCATCTTTCCTGCGCTTTGATGGTACGCCGTGGTCGACGGACAAAGACGGGATCATCCTGTGTCTGCTGGCGGCAGAAATTACGGCCGTGACGGGTAAAAACCCGCAGCAGCATTATGATGAGCTGGCACAGCGCTTTGGCGCGCCAAGCTATAACCGTATTCAGGCTTCCGCGACGCATGCGCAAAAAGCCGTGTTATCCAAGCTGTCGCCTGAGCAGGTGTCGGCCAGCACGCTGGCGGGCGATCCGATTACTGCACGTCTGACTGCTGCGCCGGGTAACGGTGCATCGATTGGCGGCCTGAAAGTGATGACGGAAAATGGCTGGTTTGCCGCGCGTCCTTCCGGCACCGAAGAAGCCTACAAAATCTACTGTGAAAGTTTCCTCGGGGTGGAACACCGCGAGCGCATCGAGAAAGAAGCGGTAGATATTGTCAGTGCGGTACTCGCAACGGCGAAATAAGTGAAAAGGCGCTGTTTGCAGCGCCTTTTTTCATCTTGTACAACCAGAAAACGCAGAATGCCTTTATCCCAACGCGACAAGCAGCGCACCTGCTGAAATCAGCGCAACACCGACGCCCGCCATCAGCGAAATCTTTTCTCCCAGCAGGATGACTGCCAGCACGACAGCGAACACCACACTGAGCTTATCGATCGGAGCAACCTGTGCGACGTTACCGTTCTTCAATGCGACAAAGTAAAACAGCCACGACAGCGCACCCGCGACGCCGCTGAGCACAATGAACAACAGCGCTTTCTTATTGGCAATAATCTCGCCGACCAGCACCAGTTTGCCTTGTGCGACCACCACCCCTACCAGAAAAAGTGCCATGATGACGGCACGAATTGCGGTCGCCGTATTGGCGTCCAAGTTTTGCAGACCAATCTTGCCAAATATCGCGACCAGCGCGGCGCATACAGCAGACAGCAAAGCGTAAATTAACCAACTACTCATGACGATGTATTCCTGAAGAAATGACGGGCACGCATCGCGGGAGAGATTCTCCATGGGCGTCGCCTGATACAGAAGGATGATTTTACGGCATAAATCGATAACCGATAGCGGTTTCCGTCAAGAGATGGCGTGGTCTTGCCGGATCGCTTTCCAGCTTCTGGCGCAGGTGCCCCATATAAATACGCAGATAGTGGCTGTGCTCGACGGCATTCGGCCCCCAAACCTGCGCCAGTAGCTGACGTTGCGTCAGCACTTTTCCTGGGTTAGCGAGGAGTGTGGCCAGCAGGCGAAATTCGATAGGCGTCAGGTGCAATTCCTGCCCGTCGCGGTTCACCTGCCGATTGAGTAAATCCACGGTGATCGTCCCAAAGCTCACCAGCGGCGTTTCCTGCTGTGTATTGCTGTGGCGACGCAGCGCGACGCGCAATCGCGCCAGCAACTCGCCGATGCCAAACGGTTTGGTCAGATAATCATCGGCACCCGCATCCAGCGCGTCTATTTTATCCTGCTCGTCGGTACGGGCGGAAAGCACAATCACGGGCAGGCTGCTCCACTGACGTAAATCGCGGATGTAGTCGATACCGTCGCCGTCCGGCAGGCCTAAATCGAGAATAATCAGATCGGGTTTGCGCGTGGCCGCTTCCAGCAAGCCGCGCTGCATTGTTTCTGCGTCAAACACGCGACAGCCTTCGCCTTCCAGCGCCTGACGCACGAAACGACGGATCTCTTTTTCATCTTCAACGATCAGAATAGTGGCCTGCAATGGATTCAGTGCTCCTCAATATCTTCCGGTTCGAGGTCTGGTGGTGTCGACAGCGGAAGCGTGAAATGGAAAGACGCGCCGCCGCTTTTTGCATTCGTTGCCCAGATTCGGCCACCGTGAATTTCTACAATTGCCCGGCAGATTGCCAGCCCCAGCCCCACACCGGGAATGGATGACTCTTTATGACCGCGGGAGAATTTATCAAAAATCATACTTTCCTGACCGTGCTCAATCCCCGGGCCATTGTCCTGCACAATAATTTCCAGCACGCTTTCCTGATCATCGGGCTGCGACGCCGTGCTCTCTGCAATAACGCTTGCTGAAATGGCAATCGTGGCCTGCTCGCCAGCGTATTTTAGCGCATTCTCCAGCAGATTAATGAACACGCGTTCCACCAGTCCCGCATCACAATAAACCAGAACCATCTCATCAGGTAGATTAACCTGAATGGTGTTTTTCGCCAGCGCGCTTTCCAACTGCTGTAGGGCGCTGCCGATGAGCTCCTCCGGTGTTTGCCACTCTTTGCGCAGGTTAAAGCCATCCGACTGAATACGTGCCATATCGAGCAGATTATTCACCAGCCGCGTGGTGTTTAAAATATGCTGACGGATCTGGTTGGCCTGCTGAGCATAAGGCGACCCTTCGCTCGCCAGATTCAGCGTCAGAATCTCGGCCTGACCAAAAAGTACGGTCAGTGGCGTGCGGAGATCGTGTGAGAGCGCGGCGAGCAGCGAGTTACGCAACTGTTCGCGCTCGGCATCCAGCCGGGCATTTTCCGTACTTTGCATCAGGTGCAGACGCTCCAGCGCATTGGCGATCAGCACGGTAAAGGTTTCCAGCAGCCGCTGCTGTTCGGGGATCATCAGCTGGCGGGCATTATTGGGCTCGATTGCCAACACGCCGAAGATTTGCTGCGTGGTGGCGAGCGGTAGGATCTGATACGACACGCCGGGCAGGGTGGTTGTTCCCGCTCCGGCAGGCGCGCGATGATCGAAGCTCCAGCGGGCGATGGCGTGATCGACAATCAATTGCTGACTGTCTCGCGCAGGTTGTGCGAGTTCAGGCGAGGTATGATGCAGGCTATCGGCGAGCAGAACCGCGATCCTGGCCTGAAATGTCGTGCTGAGAAAATGCTGGCTGGCCTCGACAATATCGGCGCTGGACAGGCTGCGGTTCAACGCCTTGGACATCTCATACAGATGGCGGACGCGCTGCTCGCGATAACGGGCGACTCTGGCCTGATAACGCACGCCTGCGGTCAGATTACCGACCAGCAGGCCGACGCCAAGCATCACGGCGAAGGTGACCAGATATTGTGCATCCGACACGGCAAAGGTGCCACGCGGCAGAATGAAGAAGAGATCGAAACTGGCGACATTGATGATGGCGGCGAACACCGACGGCCAGCGACCAAAGAAGAGCGCGACAATGACCACAGCCAGCAGATAAATCATCACCAGATTGACCGGTTCCAGCATGGCAAACGGCGACCACGAGGCGAGTAGGGTGATCAAGGCGCACAGCAGCGTGGCGAGCCCGCAGCCAAACAGCTGCATACGCCATTTTTCTACCAGACCGCGCGCATCAGGCGCTTTTATCGGCGTGGCAGGTACATCATCCTGCACGGCCACCACGACCAGATCGAGATCTGGCCCCAGTCTGCCTAGCCGTTCGGCAAAGCGAGTGCGCCACCACCAGCCGAAGCGCTGCTCCACATGGCGGCCAATGACGATCTTGCCGAGGTTGTGCTCACGCGCATAGCGTAGGACGGCAAGTTCTTCGTCGGGCTCAGATAGCGTAACCGTTTCTGCCCCTAAATCCTGCGCCAGCTTGAGCGCCCGCAGGATGGCGCGCCGTTGCGGTTCAGGCAAGCGGTGAAGACGCGGGGTTTCGACGTAAACGGCGTGCCAGGCGCTGCCTAACCGCGCCGCCAGACGTGCCGCCGTTCGCACCAGCTTTTCATTACCGGTGCCGTGGCCGATACATAACAGAATGGCATCGCGCGTATGCCAGACCTGTTCGCGCCCTTGTCCGGCACGCATGGCGCGCATTTGATCGTCAACCCGATCTGCCATGCGTCGCAGCGCCAGTTCACGCAAGGCGATCAAATTGCCTTTACGGAAAAAGTTCTCGACGGCACGTTCGGCCTGTAGTGGCAGGTACACTTTGCCTTCGTTCAGGCGTTGCCGCAGATCGTCCGGTGGAAGATCCACCAAAATGACTTCGCTGGCCTGATCGAATATCGGGTCTGGCACGGTTTCCCGCACGCGAATCCCCGTGACACCACCGACTACATCATTCAGGCTTTCCAGATGCTGAACGTTCACCGTCGTGAAGACGTCGATACCGGCATCGAGCAGTTCCTGCACGTCCTGCCAGCGCTTGGGGTGGCGCGATCCACTTACGTTGCTGTGCGCCAGCTCGTCGATCAGAATCAGCGCCGGACAGCGTGCCAGCGCCGCATCCAGATCGAATTCGACCGTATGGCGACCGTGGTGGTGCAAATGCTTGAGCGGCAGCAGCGGTAAACCATCCAGCAACGCAGCCGTTTCGCTGCGGCCGTGGGTTTCTACTACGCCGACAAGAATATCCAACCCCTGAGCACGCAGCCGCTGGGCTTCCTGCAACATGGCATACGTTTTCCCGACGCCCGCGCAGGCGCCAAAAAAGATCTTCAGCTTGCCGCGTGGTGGCGCACCGACCTGAGCCAGTAGGCTATCGGGATCCGGGCGACGATCTTCACCGTCAATCATGTTCTATCCCTTATTAGCGCGGCCTGAACAATCGTCAGGCCGCAGATAGCGATTTGTGGAACGAAAACGGTGGTAATGGGATAGAAGAGTAAAGCGTTTGCGCCAGGGATGGCGCAAGCCGAGCGTACAGGGACGTATTCACAGCGTCTTTACGATCTACCCATTACCACCGCTCTACGGCCTCAGCGGGGTTCCGTATAATGATTAATAGTAACGCACAGCCGATTAGGGCAGGGGGTTTTCCTTATCCAACGCCAGATTCAGCAGCAGGACATTGACCGCCGGCTGCCCAATGAACGCGGGTTTACTCGTTTCGGTAAAGCGATCGATCAATTGCTGTACCTGCTGGAGCGACATCCCTCTGGCCTGTGCGATGTAGAGCGCCTGATAACGCGCAGCTTCTGGGGAAATCTGCGGGTCCAACCCGCTGCCGGATGCTGTTAACAATTCAGCAGGCACCGGCTGTTGATTGCCGACCAACTGATGCCAGCGCGCAGCGCGTTCGACGAACTGTTTGTCCAGCGCCGGATTGCTGGCGGCCAGATTGCTACCGCCGGATGCCAGCGCGTTATAAGGCGCATCTGACGTGGCGGAAGGACGCCCCTGAAAATAACCCGCCTGACTGAATGACTGCCCGATCAGGGATGAACCCACGGCGGCATTGTCACGGTAAATCAGCGATCCGTTTGCCTGAGTCGGAAACAGCCACTGTGCCAGCACCGTTGTCAACAGCGGGTAGGCCAGGCCGGTAAACAGCAGCAATAATAAGAATAAAAACAAAGAGGAACGTAAATAGCGCATCGCGTACACCCGTCAGTCCTTAAGCCAGATTCAGCCCAGTCAGCAACATATCAATAAGCTTGATACCGAGGAACGGCACCAGCAGCCCGCCAAGACCATAAATCCACAGATTGCGGCTTAACTGTGCCGCGGCGCTCATGGGGCGATAGCTAATCCCTTTGAGCGCCAGCGGGATCAGAAATACAATAATCAGCGCATTGAAGATCACCGCCGACAGCATGGCCGAGGTGGGGGAGTGCAACTGCATCACGTTTAGCGCATTGAGCTGCGGGTAGGTGGCAGCAAAGGCGGCTGGGATAATGGCGAAATATTTCGCCACGTCGTTGGCGATACTGAACGTCGTCAGCGAGCCACGCGTCATCAGCATCTGCTTGCCGATGTGTACGACCTCAATCAGCTTGGTTGGGTTGGAGTCCAAATCAACCATGTTGCCCGCTTCCTTTGCGGCCTGCGTGCCG
Source organism: Pectobacterium aroidearum (assembly GCF_041228105.1). Lineage (NCBI taxonomy): Bacteria > Pseudomonadati > Pseudomonadota > Gammaproteobacteria > Enterobacterales > Pectobacteriaceae > Pectobacterium > Pectobacterium aroidearum. The sequence continues at coordinate 3,638,505 of NZ_CP166097.1, read as the reverse complement.
GAGTTCATTGCCACCGCCACGTCTGCCTGCGCCAGCGCGGGGGCATCGTTAGTGCCATCGCCAGTCATCGCGACCAGTCGACCTTCGGCCTGATACTGGCGAATCAGCGCCAGCTTGGTTTCCGGTGTGGCTTCCGCCAGAAAATCATCGACGCCGGCTTCTGCGGCAATCGCCGCCGCCGTGAGCGGGTTGTCGCCGGTGATCATCACGGTTTTGATTCCCATACTGCGCAGCTCGGCAAAGCGCGCTTTGATGCCGCTTTTTACGATGTCTTTCAGTTCCACCACGCCAAGCACGCGCTTGCCTTCCGCAACGACCAGCGGTGTCCCTCCGCTGCGAGCAACGTTAGATACTGCTTCTTCTACCTGATGCGGGAAATCGCCGTTGTTCGCTTCAATGTAGCGGCGCAGGGCATCGACGGCACCTTTACGAATGGTGCGCTGGCCGAAATTGACGCCACTCATACGTGTCTGTGCCGTAAAGGGAACAAAGGTGGCGTCCAGCGATGTGAGGTCCTGATCTGCCAGATTAAAACGCTGCTTCGCCAGCACCACGATGCTGCGCCCTTCGGGCGTTTCATCGGCTAAGGAGGCGAGACGCGCGGCATCAGCCAGTGCCTGTTCCGTCACACCCGGCGCAGGCAGGAAAGCCGAAGCCTGACGGTTGCCCAGCGTAATGGTGCCGGTTTTATCCAGCAACAGAACGTCAATATCGCCCGCCGCTTCGACGGCACGCCCGCTGGTGGCAATCACGTTCGCTCCCAGCATTCGGCTCATCCCTGCCACGCCGATAGCCGACAGTAGGCCGCCGATGGTGGTGGGGATCAGGCAGACGAGCAGAGCGACAAGTACGGTCACGCCGACGACATCGCCGCTGTGATTCGCTTGTACGCCGAACCAGGAGAACGGGTAGAGTGTGGCAGTCACCAGCAGGAAGATGAGCGTGAGTTCGATCAGCAGAATGGTCAGCGCGATTTCGTTCGGGGTTTTCCGACGCTGCGCCCCTTCGACCATCGCAATCATCCGGTCAAGGAACGTTTCGCCGGGATTGACGCTGCACTGAATCACCAGCCAGTCGGACAGCACGCGCGTGCCGCCGGTGACGGAAGCGAAATCGCCGCCGGACTCGCGAATCACCGGCGCGGATTCCCCGGTGATGGCACTTTCATCGACGGATGCACCCCCCTCCAGCACTTCACCGTCGCATGGGATCGTTTCGCCCGCGCTCACCAGCACGATATCGCCTTTGCGCAGGCTATCGGCTGGCACGGATTCCGAACTGGCATCGTGATGCGGTGCGGAGAGTTTATTCGCCCAACTGGTTTTTTTGACGCCTTTCAGCGCGTTTGCCTGTGCTTTGCTGCGGCCTTCCGCCAGCGCCTCGGCCATGTTGGCGAACAGCACGGTAAACCACAGCCAGAGTGATACCAGCCCGGTAAACATGGCGTTCCCTTCCGTTTTACCGGCCAGAATAGCCAGCCAGACGAGGGTGGTCAGCATACTGCCGAGATACACCACGAACATGACCGGGTTGCGCCACTGCACGCGCGGGTCGAGTTTCTTCAGCGCATCTTTCAGCGCCGAGCGGATTAATGTTCTATCAAACAGCGTTTGCTGTTTACGTTTGCCAGCGTGGCGGGAAGTCTCGCCCTGCTGGGCAGAGGACGGTTCCTGTGTTGCCTGATGATTCATCGTGTGACGAGTCATAAAAAGTCTCCAGCCTTAGTGAGTCAGGCCGAACTGTAAATGTTCAGCGACTGGCCCTAACGCCAGTGCAGGGATAAACGTCAGTGCGCCAATCAGTAGAACGATGGCGATGAGCATGCCGATAAACAGCGGACTGCGGGTGGACAATGAGCCTTTGCTTTCCGGCTGGCGCTTTTTCACGACCAGCGAACCGGCGATAGCCAACACAGGCACCATGACGGCAAAGCGACCCAACAGCATGGTGACAGCGAGCAGCACGTTATAGAACGGCGTGTTGACGCTCAGACCGGCAAACGCGCTACCGTTGTTATTCGCGGCAGAGGAAACGGCATAGAGCACTTCGCTAAAACCGTGCGCGCCGGGGTTCAGAATGCCGCTGCGTCCGGCTTCCGTACTCAGCGCCAGCGCGGTACCGAGCAGCACTAACGCAGGGGGAATCAGAATCGCCAGCGCTGTCATCTTCATCTCATAGACTTCGATCTTTTTGCCCAGATATTCCGGCGAGCGACCAATCATCAGGCCAGCAATAAAGACGGTCAGAAGAACGAACAGCAGCATGCCATACAGACCAGAACCGACACCGCCGAACACCACTTCACCAATCTGCATCAGCCACATGGGAACCATGCCGCCAAGCGCCGTGAAAGAGTCGTGCATCGCGTTCACCGCACCTGTCGAGGTAGCTGTGGTGACAACGGCATACAGGCTGGAAGTCAGAACGCCAAAACGCGTCTCTTTGCCTTCCAGATTCGCCGCGCTGTCCGCGCCTAATGCCAGCAGATGCGGGTTACCGATGACCTCCATTTTCATCACCACGGCTGCCGCGACGATAAAAATTAGCCCCATAGCCCACAGCAGTGCATGGCCCTGACGGTTGTCGCTGACGGCTTTACCAAAAGCGAAGCATAGCGCGGTAGGAATCAACAGGATCGCCAGCATTTGTACGATGTTGCTCAGCGCGGTCGGGTTTTCAAACGGATGAGCCGAGTTGGCACCAAAGAAACCGCCGCCGTTGGTGCCGAGCAGTTTAATCGCTTCCTGTGAGGCAACGGGCCCCATCGGCAGCGTTTGGGCTGCACCGTCCAGCGTGGTCAAATGCTGATAAGGCAGCAGGTTTTGCAGCACGCCCTGGCTAACAAAAAACAGCGCCAGCAGCAGGGACAGCGGCAGCAGCACGTACAGCGTGATGCGAAACAGATCGAGCCACGCATTGCCCAGTGTGTCGACGCAGCGACGGGAAAACGCGCGGATTAACGCGAAAGCGACGGCGATGCCGCTGGCAGCGGACAGGAAGTTTTGTACCGTTAGGCCAACCATCTGGCTCAGGTAGCTCAGCGTGTTTTCGCCGCTGTAAGCCTGCCAGTTGGTGTTGGTGACAAAGCTGATTGCCGTGTTCAGCGCCAAATGCCACGACAGCCCCGGCATATTCTCTGGGTTAAGCGGCAGAACTCCCTGCGCCATGAGCAGGATAAACAGGACGACAATGCCGATCAGGTTAAGGGTCAGAATAGCCGCCGCATACTGCTGCCAGCGCATCTCTGTTGTATCTAAAGCGAAAAGGCGCGCCGTTCCTGCTTCAAACTTTTGCAGAAGCGTACCCGTTTCGCCCTCAATCAGACGGGCCTGTCCGCTGCCCAACGGCTGAGCGACGATCAGCACGGTAAGCAGCAGACCAAAGATCAGTAGAAAAGCGTCGGCGGCCATCAGAATTCCTCCGCCTTCAATAAGGCATAGACCAGATAGGCCAATAGCAGCAGCACGAGCAGGCCGCCTAAGACGATGCTAAGTGTCACAACACACCTCCAGAACAAAATAGACAGCGTCAGAGTAGGAAAACGCAGGAAAAGAAGGTGCAAATTTCCCGTCTGCGGGCGTAAAAAAAGTATAAAAATGGGCTGAAAAGTAGACGACGGAAGCAGGGAGCGTGTTACGGGATTAACCACATCGTCTGCGGTGAGGAAAGGGTATTAAAAGAAGGGAATAAATTGATCCAATCTAAAAACCATAAATTAACTAATGGTAAGTTTATTTTTAACGTTATTGTAACTTAATGACGTAATGGTGAAAAAATTGGCGATTATTTCATCTTTTACTGGTCAGATGAGTAGTAAACTTTCAGAAAAGGCGGTAAAATTTTAACCAATATCACAGTTCTTATTTTATCGTTATGAAGAGCGTCGCTGAATCAGGGCGCTTATCCCAGAGGAGGATCGTTATGTCGCTTTATACTACTTATCCCTTGCACCGTATTCTCCTGCGTCGCGCCGCCGTGGCTGCCATTGGCGTGCTGGCGTTACCGGTGATGCTGTTCCGCCGCGATCGGGCACGTTTTTACAGCTATTTACACCGTGTCTGGCTGAAAACCAGCGATAAACCCGTATGGATGGCGCAGTCCGAAGCGGCTGCTTGCGATTTCTATTAAGCCTATCGCAGCCAGGCCGCTATTGACCGCTCTGTGCGAGTCATGGTGACGCCAGTATTTGTATCCTGACGTCACCGGTTTAAAACAGCTTGGCATTCAACGGCAATCAATAAGCGTCATTTCCGCTAACGGATCTGGCGCTTATTTTGTTTTGAGCGAATGAAATCGTAGTGCCAGCAACATCACCGATAGACTGATCAATACCGCGACGCTTGCCATTGCCATACCATCCCCGACGGAGCCTTGCTCAAACTGACGCCAAACAAAAATGGACACCGTTTGCACGCCGGCAGGCGAGAGCAAGAGTGATGTCACCAGCTCGCGCGATGCGACAGCAAAGACCAACATCATGGCAGCCAGTAGGCTGGGGAATACCAGCGGGAAAACGATTAACCGCAATGCTGCCATGGCGTTAGCGCCGTGAACGCGCGCCGCGGATTCCAGATTACTGCCGATTTGCGCTAATGCCGCGCTGCTATAGCGGACGGGGTAAGGCAGCAGCAGACAACTGTATGACAGCAGCAAAATCACCCAGGTGTTATAGGGCGTGACCGGCCAGAAGCTCTGGTTCCAGGCGAGAATCAAGCCCACCCCGACAACAATCCCCGGCAGCGCGGCAGGAAGCATCGATAATCCATCCAGCACGGCGGCCCCCCGAATACGCTTGGCAACCACAAACCAGGCTGCGAGAAAGCCGACCGTTCCCGTCAGTAACGCACTGCCGACTGCCAGACCCAGACTGGTCGTTAAGGCTGGCAGCGCTTCGTTTTCGTCATCAACCAACATGGTGAAGTGCTGCCAGGTTAAATTTTGCCAGGAAATTGTGCTGGAGATGGTGGCAGAAAACGCCGTAATCAGCATGGAAGCCAGTGGAATCCCCACAGCCAGCAGGCCGACAACGCTAAACAGCACTAATACTGGCCAGCGCCATATACCTAATGGACGAGTGACGATGGCGGCGGGTTTGCCTGTGGTTGTTTCGACATTACTCCCGGCGACCATCGCCCGCTGTAGGGTAAATGCACAGAGCGCAATAGCAACCAGCAGCAAAGACAGCACCGCCGAACCGGAGAGGTCGATCGGCCAGTCCGCCAGTCGTTGCTCGATATTTGTCGTCAGCACCTGAATACCGGCCCGCGATCCGAGTGCGGCGGGAATGCCGTACTCTTCGATCGCCAGCGTAAAGGCAAGCAGCAGGCTGGCCGCTGTCGCAGGCAGTGACAATGGCAGCGTGACTCGCAGAAATGCCTGCCAGCCGTTGGCACCGTGAACGCGAGCGACATCCGCCAGGCGATTTCCGCTCGCCGCCATACTGCGTGAAACGGCGAAATAGACGACCGGGAAAATATTCAGCGTCATTACGCCAATCATGCCGGGTAATGAAAACAGCGCTTCTCCCAGTTGAATGGGCAATAGCTGCTCGGCGTAGCCTCGCGGCTGTAGCGCCAGCATCCACGACAGACCGGCGATATAAGGTGGGATCAGGAATGGGATGAGAAACAGTAAATCCCAAAATCTTGCCAACGGCAGCGCAAAGAGTCCGCGTAGCGCTCCGAGTGGAATAGCGATTACCGCACAGCACAGGGCAACACCTAACCCAAGCAGCAGCGTATTTTTCAATAGGGCGAATAGCCGCGCCTGTGCAAAAACATCTGCAAAGGCTGAGAACGGGTTCGCAAAGGAACCTGAACCCAAATTCGGGAAAATTGCCTGTAGCGCAACGAACAATACGGGAATGCCAACCAGAGTAAAAAGTACCGCCACCGTAAGCAGTGGCAGTAAAGTAAACTTGTTCATCTGATACTCCAGCCTTGCTGACGGTCGTCAGCAAGGCGTTATCTATACTCGTTATATTTCAAGCAGTATGAGCACTCACTGGGTTGCTCAATCCCTCCGTGGATTCATGCATTCTTTGCTCAAGAATATCGCGTGATGTAAAACGCGAACGTTGGTCCTACCGCTCGAACTATCCAGGGTATGTCATGATTGAACAGGCTTAGCGCTGACCAAATAAGGCGGCAAAGCGATCGAGAACGGCAGCACGAGAAGCTGAAGCGCTATCGCCTTCTGGCAGCAACGTCAGGTTCTTAAACAGAGGACGCTTGGCATCAACGTCCTGACGTGCAGGCATCAACCAGGCTTCGGCCACTGCTTTTTGGCCTTCAGGCGACAACATGTAGTTGATGAAGTCTTTTGCCTGCTGCTGGTTTTTGCTGCTTTTCAGAATCATCATCGGGCGAGGAGCGATGACGGTGCCGCTGGAAGGGAAAATGACTTTAATGGATTCGCCAGACTCCATGCTGCCGTAAGAAACGTAGTCTACGGCACCGAAAACGGCGGCTTTCGCCCCTTGCAGTACGGGCGTTAATGCCTGTGCGTTCGGGCCTGCGATAATCATGCCGTTGGCTTTTAAGCGATCGAACATGTCCCAGGCTTTATCTTTTTCCGCATTTTGCAAACCAATCAGCAGATCGAGCGAGGCACCAGACAGCGCGGGATCGGGCGTGGTGACTTTATCTTTAAATTCTGGCTTGGTGAGGTCGTTCCAGTCTTTGGGTTCCGGGGTGCCGCTCTTGCTGTTCCACACAATGCCCAGTGCGGAAATACCTTGTGCCACGTAGAAAGGGGTTTTGAACTGCGCAGGCACGGTCGCCGCATTCGGGCTATCAAATTCCAGCAGCCAGCCACGCTGCTGCAAGTCTGTCGCTGTATCCCAGGAAGCCGAAATCAAGACGTCTGCTCGTGGGTTGGCCTGCTCGGCTTCCAGTCTTGCCATAACTTTACCGGTTGTGGCCTGAAAAACATCGACTTTCACTCCGGTCTGCTTTTCATAACCCGCCGCCAGTTTCTTTGCCAGTGCTCCCGGTCCGGCGGTGTACAGCGTCAGGGCATGCGCGCTGCCTGTCACCGCTGCTAATGAGAGAGCTATACCCATAATGATGCCTCGTTGATTCATGGTAAACAGTGTGTTTTTCATTGCATTTTTCCCCAAAGTTAACGTGTGGTGATATCAGTAATGTGGCCTTGCGACATGTGAACAATACGGTGCGCCAGTATGTTGGCTTCGCCTCGGTCGTGGGTGACATACACGGCGGTGGTACCAAGATGGCGTAAGAGCGATGCCATCTCCTGACAAAGCGATTCACGTAGATCCCGGTCGAGATTGGATAGCGGTTCATCGAATAGCAGGATGTTCGGCTCCGCGATAATGGCGCGCGCCAGTGCGACTCGCTGTTGCTGGCCGCCGGATAAATCGGCCGGTTTGCGATCGCCAAAATCAGCCAGACCGACGCGCGCTAGCGTGACGTCAACGCGTTGGCGGCAGATATCGCGTGGAACCTTCCTCATCAGCAGTGGGAACCCGACATTTTGTGCAACGGTCATATGCGGCCAAAGCGCATAGTCCTGAAAGACCATGCCAAGATTGCGCTGCTCTGGTGGCAGGCATAGTTGATGGCCGGCAACCTGACGATCGCCAAAATGAATGGTGCCCGCGTCCGGCTGTAACAGACCGGCCAGCAATTTTAGCAACGTGCTTTTGCCGCAGCCGGAAGGTCCCAGCAAGGCCAGAATGGTGCCTTTCGGCACATTGAGGCTGATAGCATCGAGCACCGTTTTCCCAGCAAAAGCGTGGGTCAGTTTATCGATCGCAATCGCCGCAGGCGTAGTGAGTTCAGCCGTGGTCATCATCACCTCCGTGCAATAACGGGAGGCGATATCCATTTTGATATCGGTGGATCGGACGGGTGCTTTTGGGTTGCCTGGTTAAAGGGCATAACAAAGCGTCCCGCCAGTAAAGCAGGGGAAAAAACATGGGGTATCCTCTTTGGGACTCTATATCGGAATGGGGATTGTAGTGGGGGAATAAGGCTATTTGATGACAGACGAAAAGATGTTAGCAGCACGCATTTTTGATAGGCAGTTCGGCCGCAGAGAAAACTGTTTGAGTTTGATCGAGATAATCCATCAATCTCATGATTTATTACTTTATTCTTTGCTGTGACTGCACTGCATTGTGGTGAAATCCGCTATGCTGGTCAGAGGGTTTGCAGAATGCCATCACGGTAAACCATATTGACAAGCGTAAGGATAAATCATGACGTTAAAACTCATCCCTGTTGGTATCAGCGCCTGTCTGCTCGGTAATCCCGTACGGTTTGATGGCGGACACAAGCGTCTGGAATTTGCCGTTGAACAACTGGCGCCCTATTTTCGTTTTGAACCGGTCTGCCCGGAAATGGCGATTGGTTTACCGGTGCCACGCCCGGCACTCAGACTGGTGCGAGAAGGGGAAAGCCACATTACGCTGCGCGCCAGCAATGGTTCACCGCTGGATGTCACTCAGCAGATGGCGGTGTTTTCTGCTGATAAAGTCAGCCAGCTTCAGCACTTATGCGGTTATATCGTCTGCGCCAAATCGCCAAGCTGCGGCATGGAACGCGTAAAGATCTACGATGAAGCGCAAAAGAATGCGCGTAAAAGCGGAATTGGCCTGTTTACGCAGGAACTGATGCGGCAAATGCCCTGGCTACCCGTTGAGGAAGACGGACGCCTGCACGATCCCGGCTTGCGGGAGAATTTTATTGCACGCGTTTATGCATTACATGAACTGAATCAGCTATGGCAAGACGGGCTGAGTCGTGGCGCGCTCATTGCCTTTCATAGCCGCTATAAATTGCTGCTGCTGGCGCATTCTCAGCCGGAATACCGTGAGCTGGGGCCGTTTGTTGCGGGAATCGATAAGTGGGATTCACTGGAAGACTACGTTGTTGAATACCGGAAACGGCTCATGAAACTGCTGTCGACGCCTGCGACGCGGCGCAATCACACCAATGTGCTGATGCACGTGCAGGGCTATTTCCGGCGCCAGCTTAATTCCCAACAGCGGCAGGAACTGTCGCAGCTCATCGATCGCTATCGGCAAGGTTTTCAACCGCTATTGGCGCCGATCACGCTGCTGAAACATTACATGGCGGAATACCCCGATGCGTATCTGGCTCAGCAGCGTTACTTTGAGCCGTACCCGGAGGCATTACGCCTGCGTTACGGACACTAGTTTGACCGCCCGAGGAGTTTCATGACTACGCATGTCGCTACACATCATGCTGCTACACATTTAGTCTGGCTGCGCAACGACCTGCGCATTACCGATAATCTGGCGCTGTTCGCGGCCTGTCAGGATCCGAATGCCACCGTGCTGGCCGTCTTTATCGCGACGCCTGCACAATGGGAAAAGCACGATATGGCACCGCGGCAGGCGACCTTTCTGCTGGAAAATCTGACGTCGGTGCAGTACGCGCTGGCCGAGAAAGGGATCCCGCTGCACTACCATGAATGTGCTGACTTTGCGGCATCGGTTGACTGGCTGGTGCAATTTTGTGCGCAGCAGCAGGCCACCGACCTTTTCTACAATTATCAGTATGAAATTAACGAACGCCTGCGTGATAAGCAGGTAAAAGATCGGCTGGCGGATAGTGTGGTTTGCCACGGCTACCATGACAGTCTGTTGCTACCGCCGGGCAGTGTGCTGACGGGCAACGGCGAGATGTATAAAGTATTTACGCCATTTCGTCAGGCTTTTATCAAACGACTGTTAGAAGCGGAGACGACATGCGTGCTGGCACCGGACGCGCGCGGTGAACCTATCAATAATATGACGGCACTGGTGCCGTTCAGCTATCCGCAGCGCGAGGTGGATAGCGACGATTTCCCCTGTGGTGAACGTGCGGCGTTGCAGCAACTGCGCCGTTTTTGCCGCGAACAGGTACAGGATTACGACCAGCAGCGGGATGTCCCGGCGCTGCCCGGCACCAGCAAGCTTTCTCCCTATCTGGCTCTGGGGATCGTCTCGCCGCGCCAATGTTTTAATCGTCTGCGCGCCGAGTGTCCGGATATGCTGGAACGACGTGAAGGCGGGGCGTTTACCTGGTTTAACGAGCTGGTCTGGCGCGAATTTTATCGTCACCTGATCGTGTCTTGGCCGCAGTTGTGTAAACACCGTCCGTTTACCGCCTGGACGCAGTGGGTGAAATGGCGAGAATCACCAGAGGATTTAGCCGCCTGGCAGCAGGGTAAAACCGGCTACCCAATTGTGGATGCGGCGATGCGTCAACTGAATGAAACGGGCTGGATGCACAATCGCCTGCGTATGATCTGCGCCAGTTTTCTCGTCAAAGATTTGCTGATCGATTGGCGCGAAGGCGAACGCTACTTTATGTCGCAACTGCTGGATGGCGATCTGGCGGCGAATAACGGCGGCTGGCAGTGGGCAGCATCGACAGGTACCGATGCGGCACCTTATTTTCGCATTTTTAACCCGACAACGCAGGGCGAGCGCTTCGACCCTGAAGGTCGGTTTATTCGTCACTGGCTGCCTGAATTGGCTGCCGTGCCGGATAAAGATATTCATCAGCCCCATCGATGGGCTGACAAACATCATCATCAGCTGAACTATCCGCTGCCCATCGTCGACCACAAAACCGCACGTCAGAACACGCTGGCGGCGTTTGAGGCGGCAAAAAATATCGGTATGGCGGATAACGATCGAGAAGAGAACGATAAGTATGCGTAATGTGGAACTGGAAAGAATTATTAACGAGAAACTGAGCACGGAGACGTTTCAGGACTACGCGCCGAACGGTTTACAGGTTGAGGGGCGTGCAGAAGTAAAACGTATTGTAACGGGCGTAACGGCCTCACAGGCGTTGCTGGATGCCGCAGTAGAAAAGCAGGCCGATGCCATTCTGGTTCATCACGGCTATTTTTGGAAAAACGAACCGCAGATTGTTTGTGGCATGAAACGTAACCGGCTGAAAACGCTGCTGGTCAATGATATCAATCTGTACGGCTATCACCTGCCGCTGGATGCACATCCTGAACTGGGGAATAACGCCCAGCTGGCGGCGCTGCTGGAGATTCAGGTGCAGGGGATGATTGAGCCGCTGGTGCCGTATGGCGAGCTGGCGCAGCCCATGACGGCGGATGCTTTTTGCCGCCGTGTAGAAAAGCGGCTGGGGCGTACCGTGCTGCATTGTGGGGATAATGCACCGCAACAGATACAGCGCGTGGCCTGGTGTACCGGCGGTGGACAGGGCTTTATTGAGCAGGCGGCCCGATTTGGCGTCGATGCTTTTATTACCGGTGAAGTGTCTGAGCAAACCATCCACATTGCGCGCGAAATGGGGCTGCACTTCTTCGCTGCCGGGCACCATGCGACCGAGCGCGGCGGCATTCGGGCGTTGGGTGAGTGGCTGGCAGAACAGCACGGTTTTGATGTGACATTTATTGATATTCCTAACCCTGCGTGATGGGCTGAAAGTCTCTGTATCGCACATGAATGATGCCGCATTTTTTATGTTGGCATCGTTGTTGCTTAGCTGTTGGGAAGAAAACGCATAGGTAAGCAACGTTAATCATTTTGCCATGTTCACCATGATGGATAAAACGCGATTCAGGAGGAAAGATTGCAACGAGCACGATGTTATCTTCTGGGCGAGAGAGCGGTCGTTCTGGAACTGGAACCGCCTATGTCGCTGGAGAGCCAGCAGCGGATATGGGGGCTTGCCGAGCGCCTGAATCACCATGAAGAGGTGCTGGAAGCGATTCCGGGCATGAACAATCTGACGGTACTACTGGCGAACCCGCAGCAGGTAGCGCTGGATGCGCTTGAACGCTTGCAGCGTTGGTGGGAAGAGAGTGAGTCGCTGGTGTTTGACCCACGCGATATCGACATTCCCGTCGTTTATGGTGGAGAAGCGGGACCGGATCTGGCGGAAGTTGCCGCCCACAGTGGCCTGAGCGAGCATCAGGTTGTGGAAGCGCATGCGTCTGCACAATATGTGGTCTACTTTTTGGGCTTTCAGCCGGGTTTTGCCTACCTCGGTGGATTAAACGAGAAACTGCATATGCCGCGTCGCGCCGAACCGCGCCTGCGCGTCCCAGCAGGATCGGTGGGGATTGGCGGTGCGCAGACGGGGATTTATCCGCTGGCGACACCGGGCGGCTGGCAACTGATTGGTCGCACTTCGCTGAAATTGTTTAATCCACAGACGATGCCACCCACGCTGCTGCGCCCTGGTGATAACGTTCGGTTTCTGCCACAGAAGGAGGGCGTATGCTGAAAGTTATCCATGCCGGATTGCATACTTCGGTGCAGGACGGTGGCCGTGTCGGTTTTCGCCGTTTGGGTATCAGCCAGTCAGGTGCGCTCGATCTGCCTGCTCTGACGATGGCTAACCTGCTGGTGGGCAACGCAGAGAATGCGGCTGCGCTGGAAATTACGCTGGGCAAGTTTACCGCAACATTCACTACCGCCTGCTGGGTGGCGCTGACTGGGGCAGACTGCCATGCCGACCTTGATGGCAAACCGCTCTGGACAGGCTGGCGTTTCGCCGTGAAGCCGGGACAAACGTTAAAAATGCGCATGCCGCGTAACGGAATGCGCAGCTATCTGGCCCTGTCCGGTGGCATAGATGTGCCGGAAGCACTCGGTTCGCGCAGTACCGATTTGAAAGCGAGTTTTGGTGGTTTTGACGGACGTTTGCTGATGGACGGCGATGAGCTTCCGCTGGGTACGCCGACTCGTGAACTGACGCGGGAAGTCGGCATTAAGCAGCTGTTGTTCAGCAACCGCGTGCGGGCATTGCCGGGGCCGGAGTATCAGGAGTTCAGCGAAGAGATGCGGGAGCTGTTCTGGCGAACCTCCTGGCAGTTGAGCCCGCAAAGTAACCGCATGGGCTACCGTTTGCTCGGTGCTGAGCTACAGCGTTCTGCCTTGTCAGGCAACAAACCGCGCGAACTGCCATCGCATGGACTGCTACCGGGCGTCGTGCAGGTTCCACACAATGGTCACCCTATCGTACTGCTGGCGGATGCGCAGACAACCGGCGGTTACCCGCGTATTGCGACGGTGATCGAAGCGGATTTATTCCATCTGGCGCAAATCCGACTCGGTGAACCGATCCATTTTATTCACTGTACGCAGGCACAAGCGCAAAAAGCGGGCGAGGAACAGCGACGTTACCTCGAACAACTTGCATGGAGGCTACATGATTATTGATTTGAATGCCGATCTGGGCGAGGGCGGAGAGAACGACGAAGCGTTGTTGAAGCTAGTGACCTCGGCCAATATTGCTTGCGGATTTCATGCTGGCGATGCGCAAACCATGCGTCAGTCAGTGCGTTGGGGAATCGGTTATGGGGTTGCGCTTGGCGCTCACCCGAGCTTTCCCGATCGTGAAAATTTTGGCCGTAAGGCAATGAATGTGCCTGCGGAAATTGTCTTTGCACAAATGGTGTATCAGCTTGGCGCGCTCAGCGCGATTGTCGCTGCTGAAGGGGGCACGCTGTCACACGTAAAGCCCCACGGTATGCTTTACAATCAGGCCGCATGCGAACCGGCGCTGGCCGATGCGATAGCCAAGGCGGTGAAGGTCGTCAATCCCGCGCTGCGTCTGGTCGGGCTGGCGGGCAGTGAGTTAATCCGAGCCGGGCAACGGCTAGGGCTGGAGACGCGTCAGGAGGTGTTCGCCGATCGCTGTTATCTGCCTGACGGAACGCTGGTGCCTCGCACTCAGGCGGGAGCGCTGATTAACAGCGATGAGCTGGCGCTGGCGCAGACGCTGGAAATGATCCAGCGCCAGCGGGTCAGAGCAATCGACGGTTCCTGGGTTACTGTGCAGGCGGACACCGTGTGTATTCACGGCGATGGACAACACGCGTTGCTGTTTGCGCGCAAATTGCGTAGCTGCTTTAGCGAGCACCAGATAACGGTAGCTGCGGCATAATCATTATTTTTTGTAGGACGGGGATAATCGATGAAAACCGTTTTGATCACGGCGTTTGAACCTTTTGAGGGCGAAGCGATTAATCCCTCATGGGAAGCAGTAAAAGTGCTTCATCAGCGGGAAGTCGGCGGTGCACGCGTGGTCGCCTGCCGTTTATCGTGTGTTTTTGATTTGTCGCTGGAAGAACTTTACCGCGCCATAGCGGAATGGCAGCCGGAAGTGGTGATCGCGGTGGGGCAGGCGGGCGGTCGTACTGATATTTCTGTCGAACGTGTGGCGATTAATATTAATGATGCCCGCATTGCCGATAACCGAGGCAACCAGCCGATTGATACGCCCATCGTCGAAAAGGGACCCGCAGCCTATTTCTCGACATTACCGGTGAAAGCGCTGGTGCAGGCGTTACGTGTGGCGGGGATTCCTGCCTCGGTGTCGCAAACCGCGGGGACGTTTGTCTGCAACCATGTGATGTACGGGCTTTTACATCAGTTACATCAACAGGGTGATGTGGTGCGCGGCGGGTTCGTTCACATTCCCTATTCGCCGGAACAGGCTGCGCGACATCCCGGTGAGCCGAGCATGCCCACGCCGCTAGTGACGGCAGCGCTGGAAGTGATGATCAAGCAGTCGCTAGCGCAGCAGGTTGATGTGGCGGTGACGGGTGGTGCCCTGCATTAGTTCGGTTAATCGCGTAATACGCAAAGCGTCTGATTTTCAGGGAGTAAGGTATGCCGGAAGGGCCGGAAATTCGCCGGGCGGCCGATAAGCTCGTTGAGGCCGTTGTGGGAAAAACGCTGACGCGTGTCTGGTTTGCGTTTCCTGAGTTGAAACCGTACGAGGCAGAATTGGTCGGGCAGCAGGTCAGGCAGATTGCAACGCGCGGAAAAGCGCTGCTGACCTATTTTAGCAACGATCGTGTGCTGTATAGCCACAACCAGCTGTATGGCGTGTGGCGCGTGGTCAATGCCGGTGAATCGCCGGAAACGAAGCGGGATTTGCGCGTTCGGCTGGAGACACAGGATCGTGCCATTCTGCTTTATAGCGCATCAGATATTGAAATGCTGACGCCGGAGGCACTCACCACGCATCCTTTCCTGCAACGTATTGGTCCTGATGTCTTGGATCTTTCCCTGACACCTGAGCAGGTGTATGAGCGTTTGCTGCTACCACGTTTTCGTCGTCGCCAGTTTAGCGGACTGCTGTTGGATCAGGCTTTTCTGGCGGGGTTGGGAAATTACCTGCGCGTCGAAATTCTCTGGCAGGCACAGTTGGCGCCGCAACACACGGCAGCACAGCTGAATGAGGACCAGTTGCAGACGTTAAGTCAGGCGCTGCTGGATATTCCCCGATTGTCCTATAACACACGCGGCACCGTTGATGAAAACCACCATCATGGCGCAATTTTCTCGTTCAAGGTTTTCCATCGTGAAGGGGGAAGCTGTGAGCGCTGCGGCGGAATCATTGAAAGAACGATGCTGTCATCACGCCCATTCTATTGGTGCCCGCACTGCCAGAGATAAAGGGAGAAGCGCCGTTTTTAGATTAATTGAAAAGGATTTCGTGTGAGTAATAGAAATGACATTAGGGATGGTTCTCTCAGTACTGATTTCCGTATTCCAATCTAGATGAATCTCAGTATGAGGTAAAAAAACAAAGGCCGGAAAGTCCGGCCTTTTGTGTCGATACTGAATAGATTAATCGTGTTTCAGATTAGACGCGAAGTCACGTTTGTCGTAGCCGGTGTACAGCTGACGCGGACGGGCAATCTTGATGCCGTCGTCGTGCATTTCGTTCCAGTGCGCAATCCAGCCCACGGTACGCGCCATCGCGAAGATAACGGTAAACATGGAAGACGGAATACCCATCGCTTTCAGGATGATACCTGAATAGAAGTCCACGTTCGGGTACAGTTTCTTCTCAATGAAGTACGGGTCGTTCAGCGCGATATGCTCCAACTCCATCGCCACTTCCAGCAGGTCGTCTTTTCTGCCCAGCTCTTTCAACACTTCATGGCAGGTTTCACGCATGACTTTGGCGCGTGGATCGTGGTTCTTGTACACGCGGTGGCCGAAGCCCATCAGACGGAAAGAGTCGTTCTTGTCTTTTGCACGCTCGATAAACGCCGGGATGTGTTCCACGCTGCTGATCTCTTCCAGCATACGCAGACAGGCTTCGTTCGCGCCACCGTGCGCCGGTCCCCACAGCGAGGCGATCCCCGCGGCGATACAGGCAAACGGGTTCGCGCCAGAAGAGCCAGCGGTACGTACGGTAGAGGTTGAGGCGTTTTGTTCGTGATCGGCATGCAGGATAAGAATACGGTCCATGGCGCGTTCCAGCACCGGATTCACAACATATTCTTCACAAGGCGTAGAGAACATCATGTGCAGGAAGTTACCTGCGTAGGACAGGTTGTTTTTCGGATAAACAAACGGCTGACCCAGTGAATATTTGTAGCACATTGCCGCGACGGTCGGCATTTTGGACAGCAGGCGGTAGGCCGCGATTTCGCGGTGGCGCTCAATGTTAATATCCAGTGAATCGTGGTAGAACGCCGCCAGCGCGCCAGTCACGCCGCACAATACGGCCATTGGGTGTGAATCGCGGCGGAAACCGTGGAACAGACGGGTAATCTGCTCATGGATCATGGTATGGCGGGTCACGGTCGTCTTGAAGGTTTCATACTGTTCTGTCGTCGGGACTTCACCGAACAGCAGGATGTAACATACTTCAAGATAGTTGGATTTTTCAGCCAGTTGGTCAATCGGGAAACCGCGGTGCAGCAGGATGCCTTCGTCACCGTCGATATAGGTAATCTTTGATTCGCAAGATGCAGTAGAGGTAAAACCGGGGTCAAATGTGAAGTAACCTTTAGAACCGAGGGGACGAATATCAATCTCATCATGTCCTAGAGTGCCGGATAGGACATTTAGCTCAATTGGTTCTTTACCTTCTAGAGTAAGTGTTGCTTTTTTATCAGCCATTTACAGTCTCCTTAGCGCTTTAATTTTAAAAATTTTCACTGAAGAAATACCGTCATGCCTGTGCACCGGCAAAGAAAATGGCCGGTGAAACTCTGTCGTGACACAGTCGTCAAATAGGGTACAGAGTAAGGCGGATTGCCGCATTCAGGATGAAAAATTCGTTCTCCAGGTAATTAACAATATTCAGATAATGAGTTGCGCTCTGAATAGATTCTAGTCATTACCTATGACTTTTACGTGGACTCTCTCCCCACTGTTACATAAGTTACGCCAGTGTGGAAGTGTCGCCGTGTGCTTTAACACATCATAAGGAACTCAATCCCCTAGTTGTAATTGAAATGTTGAACTTTTGTCAAATCAGATAATTAATTTTATATAAATTGTGAAATTCGTGATCTAAATCACTGTTCGGGGCAAATGTCACCAAACAGTTTGTATGGGAATTGTAATAGGAATGTGAAGGACCTATACTGCCGCCAGGTCTCCGGAATCACCCTGCAGTAGGAGCACCCAGTATGAAAGGATCATGCGCTGTTTAGACACCGGAATGTCGATGTTTGAGCGCGTATCGTAAACCCACTCTTCAGGGCTGCAACTTTCATACTGTCTGACCTCACATCAGGCCCGGAGGAAGAAACAATAATAAAAGCTGTGTGGGCAAATCCGTGAAAAAACAAAGACCTGTCAATCTGGAATTGCAGACGATCCAGTTTCCCGTTACTGCGATAGCATCTATTCTTCACCGCGTCTCCGGCGTTATCACCTTTGTCGCTGTCGGTATTTTACTGTGGCTGTTAGGCACTTCTCTTTCTTCAGAGGAAGGATTCCTGCGTGCTGCGGAAATTATGGATAGCTTCATCGTCAAATTTATCGTTTGGGGTATCCTCGTTGCGTTGGCTTATCACATTGTTGGTGGTTTACGTCATCTCTTGATGGATTTTGGCTATATAGAAGAAGACCTTGCCGCAGGTAAGCGTTCTGCAAATATCTCCTTTATTATTACTGTCGTGCTTTCAATTCTGGCTGGAGTCCTCGTATGGTAAGCAATGCTTCTGCGTTAGGACGCAATGGCGTACACGATTGGTTACTGATTCGCGCTTCCGCCATCGTCATTGTTCTGTATGTAATTTATATTATTGGTTTTATTGCTACGGCTGGCGATATCACGTATGAAATCTGGCGTGGTTTCTTCTCGATGGCTCTCACCAAAGTATTCACACTGCTAACGTTATTTTCCATTCTGGTTCATGCCTGGATAGGGATGTGGCAAGTGCTGACCGACTACATTAAACCGCTGGCCTTACGCCTGACTTTACAGTTGGCGATTGTCGTAGCGCTGTTGGTGTACGTCATTTATGGAACTATTGTGGTGTGGGGTGCGTGATGAATTTGCCAGTCAGAGAATTTGATGCAGTTGTTGTTGGTGCCGGTGGCGCAGGTATGCGCGCCGCGCTGCAAATCTCCCAAATGGGCCTGTCCTGTGCCCTGTTATCGAAAGTCTTCCCAACCCGTTCCCATACCGTGTCTGCGCAGGGTGGTATTACCGTTGCGCTGGGTAACACCCATGAAGATAACTGGGAATGGCACATGTATGACACCGTAAAAGGGTCGGATTACATTGGCGATCAGGACGCAATTGAATATATGTGTAAAACCGGACCGGAAGCGATTCTGGAGCTGGAACACATGGGATTACCGTTCTCCCGTCTGGATGATGGCAGCATTTATCAGCGTCCGTTCGGTGGTCAATCCAAGAACTTTGGCGGCGAGCAGGCCGCACGTACGGCGGCTGCCGCTGACCGTACCGGTCACGCGCTGTTGCATACGCTGTATCAGCAGAACCTGAAAAATCATACGACTATTTTCTCCGAATGGTACGCCCTCGATCTGGTGAAGAACCAGGATGGCGCGGTAGTCGGCTGTACGGCGATCTGTATCGAAACCGGTGAAGTCGTTTATTTCAAAGCGAAAGCGACCGTACTGGCAACGGGCGGTGCGGGCCGTATCTATCAATCCACGACCAACGCACACATTAATACGGGTGACGGCGTAGGCATGGCATTGCGTGCCGGTGTTCCGTTGCAGGATATGGAAATGTGGCAGTTCCACCCAACCGGTATCGCGGGTGCGGGTGTGCTGGTGACCGAAGGCTGCCGTGGTGAAGGCGGCTACCTGCTGAACAAACACGGTGAACGTTTCATGGAGCGCTACGCGCCGAACGCGAAAGATCTGGCGGGCCGTGACGTTGTTGCGCGTTCCATCATGATCGAAATTCGTGAAGGCCGCGGCTGTGAAGGTCCGTGGGGACCTCATGCCAAGCTGAAGCTGGATCATCTGGGTAAAGACGTTCTGGAATCCCGTCTGCCGGGTATTTTGGAACTGTCCCGTACGTTTGCTCACGTCGATCCGGTTAAAGAGCCGATTCCGGTTATTCCAACTTGCCACTACATGATGGGCGGTATTCCGACCAAAGTGAGCGGTCAGGCGTTGACGGTGAATGAGAAAGGCGAAGACGTGGTGATTCCAGGGCTGTTCGCCGTGGGTGAAATTGCCTGCGTATCGGTGCATGGCGCCAACCGTCTGGGCGGTAACTCGCTGCTCGACCTAGTGGTATTCGGTCGTTCGGCAGGTATTCACCTGCAAGAGTCTCTGGAAGAGCAGGGCACTAGCCGTGATGCCAGCGATTCCGATATTGAAGCATCGCTTGATCGTCTGAACCGCTGGAACAATACCCGCTCAGGGGAAGATCCGGTTGAAATTCGTAAGGCGCTGCAATCCTGTATGCAGAATAACTTCTCGGTCTTCCGCGAAGGCGATGCGATGGCGAAAGGGTTGGAAGAGCTGAAAGTCATCCGCGAACGCCTGAAAAATGCGCGTCTGGATGACACCTCAAGCGAGTTCAACACCCAGCGTATCGAGTGCCTGGAGCTGGATAACCTGATGGAAACCGCCTATGCGACAGCTGTATCCGCCAACTTCCGTACCGAAAGCCGTGGCGCACATAGCCGCTTCGACTACCCAGAGCGTGACGATGAGAATTGGCTGTGCCATTCGTTGTATCTGCCGCAAACCGACAGCATGACGCGCCGCGAGGTGAACATGCAGCCTAAACTGCGTCCGGCGTTCCCGCCGAAAGTACGTACTTATTAATTGCGGAGATCAAACGATGAAACTCGAATTTTCTATTTATCGTTACAACCCGGATGTTGACGATGCTCCGCGGATGCAGGATTACCAGTTGGAAGCGGAAGAAGGCCGCGACATGATGCTGCTGGATGCGCTGATGCTGCTGAAAGAGCAGGATCCGACACTGTCATTCCGTCGTTCCTGCCGTGAAGGCGTCTGCGGATCCGATGGCGTTAACATGAACGGCAAAAACGGGCTGGCCTGTATTACGCCAGTTTCCGCGTTACGTCGCGGAAACAGCAAAATTGTTATCCGTCCTTTACCTGGATTACCGGTTGTACGTGATTTGGTAGTGGACATGGGACAGTTCTATGCCCAATATGAGAAAATAAAGCCTTACCTGTTGAATAATGGGAAAAATCCGCCGGCGCGTGAGCATCTGCAATCGCCCGATCAACGTGCCAAGCTGGATGGGTTGTATGAATGCATCATGTGCGCCTGCTGTTCAACGTCTTGCCCGTCGTTCTGGTGGAACCCGGACAAGTTTGTTGGGCCTGCGGGACTGTTGGCGGCTTACCGTTTCCTGATCGACAGTCGCGATACGGAAACCAAGCCACGGCTGGACGAGTTGGACGATGCGTTCAGCGTCTTCCGCTGCCACGGCATCATGAACTGTGTGAACGTGTGTCCGAAAGGGCTGAACCCGACCAAGGCTATCGGTCATATTAAATCGATGCTGTTGCACCGCAGCGCGTAACGCGTTATTGCATAAAGATTAAGTAGTAAAACATGTATCTCCCTCTGAAGTTGCTATTCTTCAGAGGGAGCGCAGGAAACCTTTAAAAACCGGCTTACGCGCCAGAACCGGTTTTTAAAGGTTCCTTAGGGGGGATGGATACCCTAAGCGCGTACCGATGTACGACAAGTGAACCGTTTGTAGGGTAAACGATATACGGGCACTAAATTACATGTTAACCACGGCGAAAACTGAAGCTTATTAGCTTAAGGGATCATAATGCAGAACGGCGCAATGAAGGCCTGGCTGGATTCCTCCTATTTGGCGGGTGCGAATCAGTCCTACATAGAGCAACTCTATGAAGATTTTTTAACCGATCCTGACTCGATCGAACATAGCTGGCGCTCGATCTTCCAGCAATTGCCTACGAGTGGGGTCAAACCGGATCAACTCCATTCCAAAACGCGTGAATATTTCCGCCGTCTGGCGAAAGACGCTTCGCGCTTTACCTCATCAGTCACCGATCCCGATATTGATGCTAAGCAGGTCAAGGTATTGCAGCTGATCAATGCGTTCCGCTTCCGTGGACATCAGCGTGCTAATCTGGACCCGATTTTCCTGCGCCCCCAAGAGCCAGTGGCAGAATTGGATCTGGATTACCATAACCTGACGCAGGATGACCTACAGGAATCCTTCAACGTGGGTTCTTTTGCCATCGGCAAAGACACCATGAAGCTGGAAGACCTGTATGAAGCACTGAAGCGCACCTATTGCGGTTCTATCGGTGCGGAATACATGCACATCACCAGTACGGAAGAGAAGCGCTGGATCCAGCAGCGTATCGAATCGGTAATGGGGCAACCGTCATTTACGATAGACGAGAAACGCCGTTTCCTGAAAGAGTTAACCGCAGCCGAAGGGCTGGAGCGTTATCTGGGTGCTAAATATCCCGGCGCCAAGCGTTTCTCTCTGGAAGGCGGTGATGCGCTGGTTCCGATGCTGAAAGAGCTGATTCGCCATGCGGGTGCAAACGATACGCGTGAAGTCGTGTTGGGGATGGCGCACCGTGGCCGCCTCAACGTGCTAATCAACGTATTGGGCAAAAAATCTCAGGATCTGTTCGACGAGTTCGCCGGTAAACATAAAGAACATCTGGGTACAGGTGACGTTAAATATCATCAGGGCTTCTCGTCTGAATTTGAAACTGCTGGTGGTCTGGTGCACTTGGCGCTGGCGTTCAACCCCTCGCATCTGGAGATCGTCAGCCCGGTTGTGACGGGATCGGTTCGTGCGCGTCTTGACCGTCTTAATAGCCAGAGTGGTCCGCGTGTTCTGCCAATAACCATTCACGGCGATGCGGCAGTCAGTGGTCAGGGTGTGGTGCAGGAACTGCTGAATATGTCGACGGTGCGTGGCTATGAAGTGGGTGGCACGCTGCGTATTGTTATCAATAACCGTATCGGCTTCACCACGTCTAACCCGCTGGATATTCGCTCCACCGAGTACTGTACCGATATCGGTAAAATGGTGCAGGCGCCTATTTTCCACGTTAACGCAGACGATCCCGAAGCGGTGGCGTTTGTGACGCGTCTGGCGCTGGATTTCCGTAATGCTTTCAAACGCGATGTGTTTATCGATTTGATTTGTTACCGCCGTCACGGTCATAACGAAGCTGACGAGCCAAGTGCAACGCAGCCGATGATGTACCAGAAGATCAAAAAACACCCTACGCCGCGTAAGGTGTATGCCGATCGTCTGGAGCAGGAAAAATCCATCACGCCGGAAGATGCCACCGAAATGGTCAACCTGTACCGCGATGCGCTGGATGCGGGTGAATGTGTGGTGGAAGAATGGCGTGAAATGGACATGCAGTCCTTTACCTGGACGCCGTATTTGAACCATGAGTGGGATGAGCCTTATCCGCACGCAACAGAAATGAAACGCTTGCAGGAACTGGCGAAGCGTATCAGTGAAGTGCCGGAAGGGATTGATGTTCATCCTCGCGTTGCCAAAGTCTATGCTGACCGTGCTGAAATGGCCGCAGGCAACAAGCCGTTTGACTGGGGTGGAGCGGAAACGCTGGCCTACGCGACGCTGGTCGATGAGGGTATTCCGATTCGCCTGTCCGGTGAGGATAGCGGCCGCGGTACGTTCTTCCATCGTCATGCTGTCGTGCATAACCAGAAAAACGGTTCCAGCTACACGCCGCTGGATCATGTGCATAACGGGCAGGGCGCGTTTAACGTCTGGGACTCCGTATTGTCCGAAGAAGCGATTCTGGCGTTTGAATACGGGTATGCGACCGCAGAACCGCGCACGCTGACCATCTGGGAAGCGCAGTTTGGTGACTTCGCCAACGGTGCGCAGGTGGTTATCGACCAGTTCATTAGCTCCGGCGAGCAGAAGTGGGGCCGGATGTGTGGTCTGGTGATGCTGCTGCCGCACGGTTACGAAGGTCAGGGCCCTGAGCACTCGTCTGCGAGACTGGAACGTTATCTGCAATTGTGCGCTGAGCAAAATATGCAGGTTTGTATTCCGTCAACGCCTGCACAGGTGTATCACATGCTTCGCCGCCAGGCGCTGCGTGGAATGCGCCGTCCGCTAGTGGTCATGTCGCCGAAATCCCTGTTACGCCATCCGCTGGCGATCTCTTCACTGGAAGAACTGGCGAACGGTTCCTTCCAGCCAGCGATTGGTGAAATAGAAGAATTAGATCCGGCCGCCGTGAAGCGTGTCGTGCTTTGTTCCGGCAAGGTCTACTATGATTTGCTGGAACAGCGCCGCAAGAACGAGCAAAAAGATGTCGCGATCGTCCGTATCGAGCAACTTTATCCGTTCCCGCATCAGGCAGTACAAGCGGCACTGGAATCTTTTGCCCATGTTCACGATTTCGTGTGGTGTCAGGAAGAGCCGCTGAATCAGGGAGCCTGGTATTGCAGTCAGCACCATTTCCGTGAAGTGATTCCGTTTGGGGCTTCTTTACGTTACGCAGGACGCCCGGCGTCTGCATCACCCGCCGTTGGCTATATGTCCGTACACCAGAAACAACAGCAAGATCTGGTCGATGACGCGCTGAACGTTGATTAAATAAAAGGATAGATAATGAGTAGCGTAGATATTCTTGTACCCGACCTGCCTGAATCCGTCGCTGACGCCACTGTTGCGACCTGGCATAAAAAACCAGGCGATAGCGTTCAGCGCGATGAAGTACTGGTTGAAATTGAAACTGACAAAGTTGTACTGGAAGTGCCTGCCTCTGAAGCTGGCATTCTGGATGCCGTGCTGGAAGAAGAAGGTGCTACGGTAACGTCTCGCCAGTTGCTGGGCCGCATCCGCCGTGGTGACAGCTCTGGTAAAGAAACCAGTGAGAAGTCACAGAGCAAAGAATCAACACCGGCCCAGCGTCATACCGCTGGGCTGGAAGAAGAGAATAGCGACGCGCTTAGCCCGGCGATCCGCCGTCTGATTGCTGAGCATGATCTCGATGCTTCTGCGATCAAAGGCAGCGGTGTAGGCGGTCGAATTACTCGTGAAGACGTCGATAAGCATTTGGCTTCTCAGAAGAAAGAATCTGGCAAAGCGGCTAAGTCTGAGGCTCCGGCGGCTTCTCCGGCACCGGCTTTGGGTGCGCGCAGCGAAAAACGCGTACCGATGACGCGCCTGCGTAAGCGTGTTGCAGAGCGCCTGCTGGAAGCGAAAAACAGCACGGCCATGTTGACGACGTTCAACGAAATCAACATGCAGCCCATTATGGATCTGCGCAAGCAATACGGCGAAGCGTTTGAGAAACGTCATGGTGTGCGTCTGGGCTTTATGTCCTTCTACATCAAAGCCGTGGTTGAAGCGCTGAAGCGTTACCCTGAAGTAAATGCCTCTATTGATGGCGAAGATGTGGTTTACCACAACTATTTCGATGTCAGCATTGCGGTTTCTACTCCGCGCGGTCTGGTTACGCCAGTACTGCGTGATGTGGATGCGCTGGGCATGGCCGACATTGAGAAACGTATCAAGGATCTGGCCGTGAAAGGTCGTGACGGCAAACTGACGGTTGAAGAACTGCTGGGCGGTAACTTCACGATTACCAACGGCGGCGTCTTTGGTTCTCTGATGTCTACCCCGATCATCAACCCACCGCAGAGTGCGATTCTGGGTATGCACGCCATTAAAGATCGCCCGATGGCGGTGGATGGTCAGGTTGTCATTCTGCCGATGATGTATCTGGCGCTGTCTTACGATCACCGTTTGATCGACGGTCGTGAGTCCGTTGGCTTCCTGGTGACGGTGAAAGAGATGCTGGAAGATCCAGCGCGTCTGCTGTTAGACGTTTAGTCTGACGGGTAGGCTCTCGGGCGGATAATCCTGACGATTTCCGCCCGAAATATACAGATTAAGTGCTATGTAGGCCGTTTTTTCTCAACGGCGTTATCCAAATATATCAGAGAGTTATTGGCGTTTTTCGCTACCGAAAGAGTCGGTGATGAAAAACCGCCTGCCGACTTATCTCCAAACCTAAATGGATAGAACATCATGAATTTACACGAGTATCAGGCAAAACAACTCTTTGCTCGATATGGTTTACCGGCACCGACCGGCTATGCCTGTACCACACCGCGTGAAGCGGAAGAAGCCGCGTCTAAAATTGGTGCGGGTCCGTGGGTCGTAAAATGTCAGGTTCACGCAGGCGGTCGCGGTAAAGCGGGCGGCGTTAAAGTCGTCAGTAACAAAGAAGATATCCGCGCCTTTGCTGAAAACTGGTTAGGCAAAAAACTCGTTACTTATCAAACTGACGCACAGGGTCAACCGGTTCATCAAATCCTGGTTGAAGCAGCAACAGATATCGACAAAGAGCTTTATCTGGGCGCAGTTGTTGACCGTGGCACGCGTCGCGTGGTGTTCATGGCATCCACCGAAGGTGGTGTAGAAATTGAAAAAGTGGCGGAAGAAACGCCAGAGCTGATTCATAAAGCGGCGATCGATCCGCTGGTAGGGCCACAGCCTTATCAGGGACGCGAGTTGGCCTTCAAACTGGGCCTGAGCGGCAAGCAAGTGGCACAGTTCACCAAAATCTTTATGGGTCTGGCGACGCTGTTCCTGGAGCGCGATCTGGCGCTGGTAGAAATTAACCCGCTGGTTATCACCAAGCAGGGCGATTTGGTGTGTCTGGATGGCAAACTCGGCGCGGACGGCAATGCGCTGTTCCGTCAGCCTGAGCTGCGCGAAATGCGTGACCCAAGCCAGGAAGATTCCCGTGAAGCGCACGCGGCACAGTGGGAACTGAACTATGTTGCGCTGGACGGCAATATTGGCTGTATGGTGAACGGTGCTGGCCTGGCGATGGGCACGATGGACATCGTGAAGCTGCACGGTGGTTCTCCTGCAAACTTCCTCGACGTTGGCGGCGGCGCGACGAAAGAACGTGTTACCGAAGCGTTCAAAATTATCCTGTCGGATGACAAGGTAAAAGCTGTCTTTGTTAACATCTTTGGCGGCATTGTACGTTGCGATTTGATCGCTGACGGCATCATCGGCGCGGTAGCCGAAGTGGGTGTTAACGTACCGGTTGTTGTGCGTTTGGAAGGAAACAATGCGGAGCTGGGTGCCAAGAAACTGGCGGATAGCGGCCTGAATATTATCGCCGCGACCAGCCTGACGGGTGCCGCTCAGCAGGTTGTTGCAGCTGTGGAGGGTAAATAATGTCCATTCTGATTAATAAAAATACCAAAGTTATCTGTCAGGGTTTTACCGGTAGTCAGGGGACATTCCACTCTGAGCAAGCACTTGCTTACGGTACACAAATGGTCGGTGGTGTGACGCCGGGTAAAGGCGGCACGGAGCATCTGGGCCTGCCCGTATTTAATACGGTGCGTGAGGCAGTTGAAGCGACGGGCGCAACTGCATCCGTTATCTACGTTCCGGCTCCGTTCTGTAAAGACTCCATTCTGGAAGCGATTGACGCAGGTATCGAACTGATTATCTGTATCACCGAAGGTATCCCGACGCTGGATATGCTGACGGTGAAAGTCAAACTCGACCAGAGCGGCGTGCGGATGATCGGTCCGAACTGCCCTGGTGTGATCACGCCGGGTGAATGCAAGATCGGTATTATGCCTGGCCATATCCACCTGCCAGGTAAAGTGGGTATCGTTTCTCGTTCAGGTACGCTGACGTATGAAGCCGTGAAGCAAACGACCGATGCCGGGCTGGGTCAGTCCAGTTGTGTCGGTATCGGCGGTGACCCGATCCCAGGCTCTAACTTCATCGATATTCTGAAGCTGTTTGAACAAGATCCGCAGACCGAAGCCATCGTTATGATCGGTGAAATCGGCGGTACGGCGGAAGAAGAAGCGGCGGCGTATATTAAAGAACACGTAACTAAGCCGGTTGTCGGCTACATTGCGGGTGTGACGGCGCCGAAAGGCAAGCGCATGGGCCACGCGGGTGCAATCATCGCGGGTGGTAAAGGTACGGCTGACGATAAATTCGCGGCGTTAGAAGCAGCGGGTGTTAAAACCGTTCGCAGCCTGGCGGATATCGGTGATGCAGTAAAAGCGATATTAGCGCGTTAATCGATTATTCGATTAAATACTCTAGCCACCTTCGGGTGGCTTTTTTTTATTCAAATTTAGCCATTGAGGTTAATCGACACAATTGAATTGCACATGACTTTTTCGTGGTTTTATTGGATAATTCGCGCGCCTGAAAAGGCTGATTAGTGATAAGCAGAAATGAAGAATATTTCATTGAGTTCATGTAAACAGGGAACGATTAATTAATTTGCCTTAAGGGGATGTTGTGTGAAAGGAAATATAAAAGCGCTGATGCTGGCATTATCTGTATTTACCTGCGCTGCCAGCGCGCAGTCTATTAATATTGAAGTGCTGAGTGCGACGGTTAAAGATAAAAAGATTGATGATGCGGCGGTGATTCTACAGAAGAACGGCGCGCAGTCAGTAACCGCTCGCTCTGATGCCGCTGGCCGCGTGGCGCTTAATGCACCGTTTGCGGTGGATCAGGACAGTCTGCTGATCATTAAAAAAGAAGGTTATTCCGATCTGGTAGTAAAGTGTCCGTGTGATGGAATGACTTATGCTATTAGTCCAGTAATGAAAAATCTGGATGGTATGAGAATTGTATTAACCTGGGGTGAAAGACCTTTCGATTTAGATTCTCATCTTATTTATCCGGATAATCATATTTATTTCCAACACAAGAAAGGACGCGATGCCAATCTTGATGTTGATGATACCGATAGCTTTGGGCCGGAAACCATCACCATTGATAAAAAGCGTTTAGGTGAAAGTTATATTTATGCTGTTCATGATTATACGAACGGTGATAAAACTAATTCACCAGCGCTTTCCGCAAGTAGTGCAAAAGTATTTGTCTATGTAGGGAGTTCATTAGTGCGGACGTATTCCGTACCACTGAATAAAGCAGGGAATATCTGGACGGTTTTCCGCCTTAACCCTAACGGTGATTTTGAAGATATCAATGCTGTTGGCGAGGCCGATTTCTCAAAAGCGAAGGATGGTAATGCGTTGCCAATGGTGCTTAACCCGGCGCAGACAGCCACTTCAGTTACCGGAAATACCGCACTGGCAAAAACGCTCAACCGTGATGGCGAGGCTGCTTATGGACGCGGTGAACTGGAACAGGCCACGACACTGTTCCTGGCCGCGATCGAGCAGGACAGCGCGTTTGGTCAGGCATACAGCAACCTGGGTTTGGCTTATCAAAAGCGGGGTAACATTGCCGAAGCTATTTGGGCTAACCGTAAAGCGATTGCGCTGGCAAACGGTAGCAATGCGGCAACCACGCGTGCCAGTTCGTACTACAACATTGCAAAAATCTACGAGAATGCGGGTCAGTTCAGCGATGCACTTCAGCATTATGAGCTTGCGAGAAGCCAGAAAAGTAACACGGTTTACGATAAGGCTATCGAGCGCATGAAAGCGAAGATGTAAATCACCGCAGTGTGCTCCGTCTCACCTTATCTGTTATCACCGCGGAGGCCTCTTGGTCTCCGTTTTTGCATCTGGCGTGACAAACCGACGGCATACTGGAGAAGGGCAGGGCAGTTCACTTCAGTTTGATAAGAAATATCGCGTTGTTGCCAGAAATAAAAAATAAAAATCTGACATAAAATAGAAGATAAGAAAAGCATGTGAATAATCGATAACGGGAAGTAAAAATTATATTGCTGAATTAATTTTAATTAAACCGAAAAGTCACAATGTATTAACAATAGGTGCAATAAAGAAATTAATGCAACGCATCAATCACGAGAAAAGCGTTAAATTGTTTTAGATCAAAAAACGCCTCTGGATATAATTTCTGAAATAGGCTTAAATTGCGCGAGGTCAATTATCGTCTTTCGAGCCTTTTAGTAGAAAAGTTGATTTGAAGCCAAAAACCTAGTCTGGGTCACGTAAAAACCTATTTATTGTAGGGGATTACAGGCGTAATATACGGCTACCTCCCTATGGGGTACGCTACTTGTAATACTTGTGATTTATCTTGAACTTGCTGTCGGGGTATGACTGCCCTGGTGAACGGTATTTATAGCGTTTGTTACAGCCTGTGTTAAAGCAATTCTTGTTGTGTTCTTTTTGGGTGTAATGGCCGGATGTTTGGCGGCTTGTCAGCGTTTGCAAGCTAATCCCTTCCTGCGAGGAGCAAGGAGTCAAAATGTTTGATGTAGTCGAACTGTCACGTTTACAGTTTGCCTTAACTGCAATGTACCATTTTCTATTCGTACCATTAACGCTGGGGATGGCGTTTTTGCTGGCGATTATGGAAACGGTATATGTGCTGTCCGGCAAACAAATCTATAAAGATATGACCAAATTCTGGGGCAAGTTATTCGCTATTAACTTCGCTCTGGGGGTCGCTACCGGATTGACCATGGAGTTTCAATTCGGGACCAACTGGTCATATTTCTCTCACTACGTCGGGGATATTTTCGGCGCGCCGTTGGCAATTGAAGGCCTGATGGCATTCTTCCTGGAATCGACCTTTGTTGGCTTGTTCTTCTTCGGCTGGGACCGTTTAGGAAAAGTACAGCATATGGCCGTTACCTGGCTGGTCGCGCTGGGCTCTAACTTCTCCGCACTGTGGATTCTGGTTGCCAATGGCTGGATGCAGAACCCCATCGCATCGGATTTCAATTTCGAAACCATGCGTATGGAAATGGTGAGCTTCGCCGATCTGGTACTGAACCCGGTTGCTCAGGTGAAATTCGTTCACACGGTGGCTGCAGGTTACTGTACGGGCGCGATGTTCATTCTGGGTATCAGTTCTTACTATCTGCTGAAAGGCCGCGACATTGCATTTGCCAAGCGTTCATTCGCTATCGCAGCAAGCTTCGGTCTGGCTTCTGTTCTGTCTGTTATCGTACTGGGTGATGAATCCGGTTATGAAATGGGCGACGTGCAGAAAACCAAACTGGCGGCGATTGAAGCCGAATGGGAAACCCAGCCGGCTCCGGCATCCTTTACGCTGATCGGTATCCCGAATCAGGATACGATGGAAAATAACTACGCCATCAAGATCCCTTATGCTCTGGGGTTAATTGCCACTCGCTCTACTGACAAAGAAGTGACGGGTCTGAAAGAGCTGATGGCGATGCATGAAGTGCGTATCCGCAATGGTATGAAGGCTTACCAATTGCTGGAAGAATTACGTGCGGGTAACACCGATCCGGCAGTCAAAGAAGCGTTCGATCAGTCTAAACAGGATCTGGGCTATGGCCTGCTGCTGAAGCGCTATACGCCGAAAGTCTCTGATGCGACAGAAACGCAGATTAAACAAGCCGTTAAAGATTCTATCCCACGCGTTGCGCCGCTGTACTTCTCTTTCCGTATCATGGTGGGCTGCGGCATTCTGATGCTGTTGATCATCGGCTTGTCTTTCTGGACCGTTCTGCGTGGCAAAATTGGTCAGAAACGCTGGCTGCACCGCGTTGCGCTGTATGGTATTCCGCTACCGTGGATCGCTATTGAAGCTGGCTGGTTTGTGGCTGAATACGGCCGTCAACCGTGGGCCATCGGTGAAATTCTGCCAACGGCAGTCGCAACGTCATCACTGACAGCGGGAGACATCCTGTTCTCAATGGCGCTGATCTGTGGTCTGTATACGCTCTTCCTGATTGCAGAAATGTATCTGATGTTCAAATACGCACGTCTGGGGCCGAGCAGCCTGAGAACAGGGCGCTACCATTTTGAACAACCTATAGCGGCTGCGCAGGAAGCACGGTAAACAGGAGTCCACTATGTTTGAATATGAAGTCTTACGTTTTATCTGGTGGCTGTTGATCGGTATTTTGCTGATTGGCTTCGCTATCACTGATGGTTTTGACATGGGCGTGGGCATTCTGGTGCGTCTGATGGGACGTGGCGATACCGAGCGTCGTGTCATGATTAACAGCATTGCGCCGCACTGGGACGGTAACCAGGTCTGGTTGATCACCGCAGGTGGCGCGCTGTTTGCTGCCTGGCCGATGGTTTACGCTGCTGCGTTCTCCGGTTTCTACATTGCCATGATTCTGGTGCTGGCCTCATTGTTCTTTCGTCCTGTCGGCTTCGATTATCGTTCAAAAATCGAAGACCCACGCTGGCGTGGCATGTGGGACTGGGGCATCTTCATCGGTAGCTTTGTTCCGCCAGTTGTTATTGGCGTTGCGTTTGGCAACCTGTTGCAGGGTGTGCCGTTCCACGTCGATGAATATCTGCGTCTGTACTACACCGGAAACTTCTTCCAACTGCTGAATCCGTTTGGTCTGTTGGCTGGTGTGGTGAGTCTGACGATGATTCTTGCTCAGGGTGCAACCTACCTGATGATGCGGACCACGGGCGATCTGCACGTGCGCTCCAAATCTGCCGCGCAGATTTCCGCGCTGGTAATGATGGTGGCATTTGCTCTGGCAGGCGTATGGGTTGTTTACGGTATTGATGGTTATGTCGTGACGTCTGCGATTAACACTGCCGCTGAATCTAATCCGCTGCGTAAAGAAGTTGTTCATCAGGCGGGTGCCTGGCTGATTAACTTCAATAATCATCCGATATTGTGGGCGATTCCTGCTCTGGGCGTAGTATTGCCGGTGCTGACTACTCTTATGGCGCGCGCAGAGAAAGGTGCATGGGCATTCCTGTTCTCTTCTTTGACGATCGCTTGTGTGATTCTGACTGCAGGGATTGCCATGTTCCCGTTCATCATGCCGTCAGTTACCGTGCCTAACGTCAGCTTGACGATATGGGACGCGACGTCGAGCCTGCTGACGCTGAAAGTGATGACCGTGGTTGCGATTATTTTCGTACCTATTGTGCTTTCTTATACCGCATGGTGTTACTACAAGATGTTCGGTCGCATTACCAAAGAGCAGATTGAGCAAAACACTCACTCTATGTACTAAGTAAGGAGCTTAATTTATGTGGTATTTTGCCTGGATACTCGGAACGCTTCTTGCTTGCTCACTGGGGATTATTACGGCCCTGGCGCTTGAGCAGAGTGAGGCAAGCAAAGCGGCTGAAGAAGATAAGCAATGAGTGATCTGGTCGATAAACTCTATCGCCTGATGGATAAGAGCCCGATAAGGGCTCTTTCCCTTATCATGGCGTTGCTGCTGGCGGGCTGTGTATTCTGGGATCCGACGCGCTTCGCGGCGCGCACCAGCGAACTCGCGGTTTGGCAGGGGCTACTGCTGATTTGGGCCGTTTGTGCTGGCGTTGTTCATGGCGTTGGTTTTCGTCCGCATCGCCTGCTCTGGCGCGCGTTTTTCGCACCACTTCCCGCCTTTGTGATCCTGTGCGCAGGATTGTACTATTTCTTCGGTTAAAATAGTCTCCTATTCCATTTAGTTATGGGTTGCTTGCAGCCCATAATTATTTTCTTTCCGCTGTCACAATCCATTCCAAACCTCATTTCTCTTGCGTATAGTAGCGAGGTTTAATGCATTACCGGGATGTAGAGTGAGTAATTCGTTGTTTCGCTGGCCAGTTCGAGTCTACTTTGAAGACACTGATGCAGGTGGCGTTGTCTACCATGCGCGCTATGTTGCCTTTTATGAAAGGGCAAGAACCGAGGCGTTGCGTGAGCGCAACTTTCACCAGCAAGCCTTGCTAAGTGAGCATGTCGCGTTTGCTGTTCGTCGGATGACGGTGGAGTATCTTGCTCCTGCTCGCCTTGACGACATGCTGGAAGTGCAAAGTGAGATTATCTCGCTGCGTGGCGCTTCTCTGACTTTCGCACAGCGTATTCTCAATGCTCATGGCACCCTGCTAAGCCATGCTGAAGTTTTGATCGCATGCATCGATCCACATCAAATGAAGCCAATTGCGCTTCCTAAGTCTATTGTCGCGGAGTTCAAGCAGTGACTGACATGAACGTTTTTGATTTGTTCCTGAAGGCAAGCCTTCTGGTCAAACTAATCATGCTGATTTTAATCTGTTTTTCTATCGCTTCCTGGGCGATCATTATTCAACGTACCCGCATTCTGAATGCGGCGACGCGTGAGGCTGAAGCGTTCGAAGACAAATTCTGGTCTGGCATCGAACTATCACGTCTCTATCAGGAAAGCCAAAGTCGTCGCGATAGCCTGACGGGCACTGAACAAATCTTCCATTCAGGTTTCAAAGAATTTGCACGGCTGCATCGTGCTAACAGTCATGCGCCGGAAGCCGTGGTGGAAGGGGCGTCCCGCGCAATGCGTATTTCGATGAACCGTGAATTGGAAACACTGGAAACGCACATTCCTTTCTTGGGTACCGTTGGTTCTATCAGTCCGTATATCGGCCTGTTCGGTACCGTTTGGGGGATTATGCATGCCTTCATCGCGCTGGGTGCTGTGAAGCAGGCAACCTTACAGATGGTTGCCCCTGGTATTGCCGAAGCCTTGATTGCCACAGCGATCGGCCTGTTTGCAGCGATTCCTGCGGTCATGGCGTATAACCGCCTGAGCCTGCGGGTGGGCAAACTGGAGCAGAACTACGACAACTTTACTGAAGAGTTCATCGCGATCCTGCACCGTCAGGCGTTCTCCAGCGACAACAGCAAGTAATCAGGGGGGATCATGGCACGAGTACGCAGAGGCCGTCGTGAGCTGAAATCCGAGATCAACATTGTTCCGCTACTGGACGTGCTGTTAGTGCTGTTGCTGATTTTTATGGCGACTGCGCCGATTATTACGCAGAGCGTCGAGGTGGATCTGCCTGATGCGACCGATTCAAAAACGGTCTCCAGCAACGACAATCCGCCCGTGATCGTAGAGGTTTCAGGTATAGGGCAATATAGTCTGGTTGTTGAGCAAAACCGTATGGAGCAACTCCCGGCAGAGCAGGTGGTTGCCGAAGCGCAATCGCGACTGGCAACCAACCCTAAGACGGTCTTTTTGATTGGTGGCGCGAAGGATGTTCCTTATGATGAGATCATTAAAGCGTTGAATTTGTTGCATCAAGCTGGCGTAAAATCCGTTGGTTTGATGACACAACCGATTTAAATGAGCACATCACGGTAATGATCGTTAAGCCTATTTCTGGCAACACTGTTTTTGGGAATCGCTTGTGTTAAAGGCAAACGAACAAAACGATAAGCTGAAACGCGCCGTTATTATCTCGGCTGTTTTGCACGTCATACTGATTGCTTTGCTGCTCTGGAGTTCGTCGACGCAAACGATGGATGCCAGCGGGGGCGGCGGAGGCTCGTCAATTGATGCTGTGATGGTCGATCCGAGCGCAGTGGTGGAGCAGTATAACCGCCAGCAGCAGCAACAGACTGATGCGAAACGTTCTGAACAGCAGCGTCAAAAGCAGGTTGAACGGCAGGCCGAAGAGCTTCAACAGAAGCAAGCCGCTGAGCAGCAGCGGCTGAAAGAGCTGGAAAAAGAGCGTCTGCAAGCGCAGGAAGAAGCGAAAAAGCAGGCTCAGGAACAGGCAGATCAGCGTAAGCAGGCTGAAGCGGCAGCTCAGCAGGCAAAAGAACAGCAGAAGCAAGCCGAAGCTGCCGCTGCAAAAGCGAAGGCTGAAGCCGAACAACAGGCAAAAGCTGCAGCAGACGCTAAAAAGAAAGCGGAAGACGAAGTGAAGAAACAAGCGGCTGCAGCCGCTGCTGCTAAGAAGCAGGCGGAAGAAGAGGCTAAAGAAAAAGCCGCTGAAGCTGCTAAGCAGAAGGCGGCAGAAACCGCGAAAGCAGAAGCAGCAAAGGCTGCCGCAGAGGCAGCAAAAGAAGCTGAACAGGCTAAACAAAAAGCAGCCGCCGAGGCCGCTAAGCAAAAAGCCGATGCTGAAGCAGCAAAAAAAGCAGAAGCAGCTGCTGCGGCTAAGAAAGCCGCAGATGAGAAAAAGAAAGCAGCAGCAGAAGCGGCTAAGCAGGAAAGTGCCGTTGATGATTTGCTGGGCGGTTTGGCTTCATCGAAAAATGCGCCGAAGTCTGGCGGCGGTGCGCCTGCGGGCGCAGGCAACAATAAGAAGAGCGGTGCATCAGGTGCGGCGCTGGATAGTTATGGCGGTCAGGTGCGTTCAGCCATTCAGAGCAAGTTTTATGACTGGCAGCTCTACAAAGGGCGCACCTGTACATTACGGATTAAACTGGCGCCAGATGGCTTGCTGATTGATGTCACTGCTGAAGGCGGCGATCCGGCGTTATGTCAGGCGGCTATTGCGGCTGCCAAACAGGCCAAAATACCGAAGCCACCGAGCACAGAGGTTTATGAGGCTTTCAAAAATGCGCCAATAGACTTTAAACCGCAGTAACCGGGCTGTTTACCCAATAGATTTAAGATTATTACGATGGTAAATAAACCAGGTTATGTTGTTTTGTTGACATTGGTTTGTTTTTGTTAAAATTCTGCTAATTTATCGTAGACTTCGCGTCTGGATAAGGGAGATGAGATGAAGCATGTACTGAAAGTTGCAGTAAGCTTTTTAATGCTGTGGGCAGCGGTGCTGCACGCGGAAGTACGTATAGAGATTACCCAAGGGGTAGACTCTGCGCGCCCTATTGGTGTAGTTCCGTTCAAATGGGCGGGGCCGGGTGCTGCGCCTGAAGACGTAGGCGGCATCGTGGGTGCTGATTTACGTAATAGCGGTAAATTTAATCCGATCGATGCAAACCGCATGCCGCAACAGCCTGCTACAGCATCTGAGGTTACTCCTGCTGCATGGACGGCGCTGGGCATTGATGCGGTTGTGGTTGGTCAGGTTCAACCGAGTGCCGATGGCAGCTATCTGGTTTCCTATCAGCTTGTCGATACCTCGGGTAACCCAGGTAACGTTCTGGCTCAGAACCAGTTCAAAGTCACCAAGCAATGGTTGCGTTATGCTGCGCACACGGCAAGTGATGAAGTGTTTGAGAAGCTGAGCGGCATCAAAGGTGCATTCCGTACCCGTATCGCTTACGTTGTTCAGACCAACGGCGGTCAGTTCCCTTATGAACTGCGCGTTGCAGACTATGACGGTTACAACCAGTTTGTTGTTCACCGTTCACCACAGCCGCTGATGTCTCCGGCTTGGTCTGCTGACGGTAGCAAACTCGCTTATGTAACGTTTGAAAGTGGCCGTTCTGCTCTGGTTATCCAGACGCTGGCAAATGGTGCAATCCGTCAGGTTGCTTCCTTCCCACGTCACAACGGTGCGCCTTCTTTCTCTCCTGATGGCAGCAAACTGGCATTCGCGCTTTCCAAGAGCGGTAGCCTGAACCTGTATGTAATGAATCTGGCATCTGGGCAAATCAGTCAGGTGACCGATGGCCGCAGCAATAACACGGAGCCAACTTGGTTCCCAGACAGCCAGACCTTGGCCTATACTTCAGACCAGGCTGGTCGTCCTCAGGTTTACAAAGTTAATGCTAACGGCGGTGCACCACAGCGTCTGACCTGGGAAGGTGCCCAGAATCAGGATGCTGATGTGAGCGCCGACGGGAAATTTTTGGTAACGGTTGGCTCTAATGGTGGAGCTCAGCATATTTCCAAACTGGATCTGGTAACGGGTGCCGTACAAGTATTAACGGACACGTTCCTGGACGAAACGCCAAGTATCGCACCGAATGGCACGATGGTGATCTACAGCTCTAAACAAGGACTGGGGTCAGTGCTACAGCTGGTTTCGACAGATGGACGTTTCAAAGCGCGTCTTCCGGCTACTGATGGACAGGTTAAATTCCCTGCCTGGTCGCCGTATCTATAAGTACAGATATGTACAATAAACTCGTCAAAGGACATAAGAAATGCAATTCAATAAAGTGCTGAAAGGCCTGATGTTGGCTCTGCCGGTACTGGCAGTGGCCGCTTGTAGCTCCAACAAGAATGCGGACAATGACCAATCTTCCATGGGTGCTGGCAACAACGGCATGATGGACGGCGGCAACATGTCTTCTTCTGAGCAAGCTCGTTTGCAGATGCAAGAATTACAGCGCAACAACATCGTTTACTTCGGTCTGGATAAGTACGATGTGAGCTCTGAATTCGCTCAGATGCTGGACGCACACGCTGCATTCCTGCGTAGCAACCCGTCTTACAAAGTGACTATCGAAGGTCACGCGGACGAACGCGGTACGCCAGAATACAACATCGCTCTGGGTGAGCGTCGTGCCAACGCGGTACAAATGTACCTGCAAGGTAAAGGCGTTTCTTCCGATCAGATCTCTATCGTTTCTTACGGTAAAGAGAAACCAGCTGTTCTCGGTCATGACGAAGCGGCATATGCCAAAAACCGTCGTGCCGTTCTGGTATATTAAGAGAATCGCATGAGCAGTAACTTCAGACGTCACCTGTTGGGTCTGTCGTTACTGGTTGGCGTAGCGGTCCCTTGGGCCGCTACTGCCCAAGCGCCAATCAGTAATGTCGGCTCAGGCTCGGTCGAAGACCGTGTCACTCAATTGGAGCGTATTTCTAACGCTCACAGTCAGCTTTTAACCCAACTTCAGCAGCAGCTCTCTGATAATCAGCGTGATATTGACAGCCTCCGTGGGCAGATTCAGGAAAGTCAGTATCAGTTGAATCAGGTTGTTGAACGGCAGAAGCAGATCTATCAGCAGATTGATGGATTAAGTTCGCAATCATCTTCTACACCGACGACAGATGGCACACCTGCCGCTGCTGCGGGTACTGACACCGGTGCGGCCAATACGGCGGCACCGGCCAGTACGGGTGATGCGAATACTGATTACAATGCTGCAGTCGCGCTCGTGCTGGAGAAAAAACAGTACGATCAGGCGATCAGCGCATTTCAGGCATTCGTCAAGAAGTACCCCGATTCAACGTATCAACCTAATGCTAACTATTGGCTTGGTCAGTTGAATTACAACAAGGGGAAAAAGGACGATGCGGCGTACTATTTCGCCAACGTTGTTAAAAATTATCCCAAGTCACCAAAAAGTTCCGAAGCCTTGCTGAAGGTTGGGGTGATCATGCAGGAAAAAGGTCAGGCAGATAAAGCCAAGGCCGTTTACCAGCAAGTTGTAAAAATGTACCCCAATACAGAAAGTGCAAAGCAGGCGCAAAAGCGTTTAGCCGGATCGTAATACCGTATTAATTGGCACAAAAATTGCGCAGCATGAGCGGTTTTTGTGCCTAAACGTCTTAAGAGTAAGCAATCAAACAGTTTTTTAAGAAAATAGGTTGCGCTGAAAATTTAAATCAGTAATATGTGCCGCCGTTGCCAAGGCAAACAGCAAAACGCTAAAGCAGCATGAAATTGGGTCGTTAGCTCAGTCGGTAGAGCAGTTGACTTTTAATCAATTGGTCGCAGGTTCGAATCCTGCACGACCCACCAATTTCAAGAGTGATATCAGTAAGCAGTTCCGCATTGCGGGTCGTTAGCTCAGTCGGTAGAGCAGTTGACTTTTAATCAATTGGTCGCAGGTTCGAATCCTGCACGACCCACCATTTCAGCAGTAGCATTCCTTTCTCGAATAAATTCATTTTAAGTCATATATCGCACGTGTCGTGTAGGTGAGAACCTGCGCTCAGGTTCGAGCCGAGCGAAGCGAGACAGCAACGCGTCAGCGTTGACCCCGAAGGGGCGAGTCCATAGGACGAGTAATCCTGCACGACCCACCATCTTCTAGTAGTACAATTCCAAATTAGACAACCTTCGCTTTTCTAATTACCGCATAATGAACACAGTGACTTTTTATTAATTGGTCGCACGTTCTAGCCGATCGAAGCGCGACAGCAATGCGCTAGCGTTGACCCGGAAGGCTGGGTGCATTCTGCATGACCCACCATCTAAGATGTAGCATTCCCTCCTCAAATAAATCCACTTTAAGCCATATAGCACGTGTCATATCGATACGATAAAACTCATTATCATTCCCTGCTCGTTCAGGCTTTGGAGTATATTAGGCATTTATCCCTCTCCATGGACTATATAGCCCGTCAGGAACTGTTTTCTCATCCTATCGAGCGGAATGGAGTCACTGCCACAGGGAAGCGGCTGTAGCCCTGTTTAGGAAGATATATGATTGGTCCGTTGATTAATGGTGCTGCTATCTTGATTGGTAGTGGCTTGGGCATTGTTTTACGTCGTTTTATCCCTCAGCGTTTGCAAGATGGCCTTCCGCCAGCGTTTGCGATGGTGTCGATTGCAATGGGGATCACGCTGGTTGTTAAAGTCCAGCAGTTGCCTGCGGTGGCGTTGGCTATCGTGATTGGCGTGGCGTTAGGCGAGCTGCTCCGCATGGAGTCTGGTGTGCAGTGGGCTGGAACGATGATTCAGAGAGGGCTAAACCGCGTTTTGCCTGCACAAGAGCACCGCTTACCACAGGATGTCTACACTCAGAACTTTACTGCATTAATCGTTCTATTTTGCGCCAGCGGTACCGGCGTGGTGGGCGCATTGACGGAAGGATTAACCGGTGATTATCAACTGCTGATCATCAAATCTGCTTTGGATATTTTTACCGCGCTGATTTTTTCCATCACGCTGGGTCTTGCTGTGATGTCGATTGCGATACCACAGGTTATTGTCCAGACGCTGCTGTTCTTCTCTGCCAAATTGATTATGCCCTTTATGACAGATATCACGATGGGTGACTTTTCTGCCTGTGGCGGCATTATCATGATTGCGGTAGGGCTGAGGATCGCGCAGATTAAATCCTTTGCGGTGGTTAACTTCCTGCCTGCTTTGGTTCTGGTTATACCTATCTCGCTCTACTGGCATCGCCTCTTCGCCTAAAGGGCGACGCCTGATTAGCGGCTGACGATTGAGGGCATGTCGCCGCTAAAAATTTGTGTGACTTCCTGGTCGGTAAGCGGCACATTTTTGCTACAGACATAAATATGCTTTCCTTGCGGGCTGATGCTCTTGGCTAGCTCTATGTAGCTGGCAAATTCGACCTGGCTGTGTCCGCCTTCATTCATTTCCATGGCATGAATGATGACATTGTGCGAGGAGAATAAATTAATCAGTCGGTTGGCTGCTACCTTGCGCGTGAGTCGATCCAATAGTTTCATCGCCGGAATCATCTGACCGAGCAGTAAGCGTGTGGTGGTAAAAGGCGTTTCTGACTTCTCTGTCACTTCTTGTTTTGTCTCCACGTTTCTAACGGTCAGGGTATCGCGATATATTCTGATATAGAGGCTGGCCATGCCATTTCTCTCCTTGTCTCTCTTCTA
The DNA here is from genome assembly GCF_041228105.1 of Pectobacterium aroidearum. Classification (NCBI taxonomy): domain Bacteria; kingdom Pseudomonadati; phylum Pseudomonadota; class Gammaproteobacteria; order Enterobacterales; family Pectobacteriaceae; genus Pectobacterium; species Pectobacterium aroidearum. The sequence goes on along the minus strand of NZ_CP166097.1, from coordinate 3,598,143 downwards.
CGTTTCTTTTCTACATCTTTTTTCTATAAGTAACACCATTCACGCATTACCTATCGATATTTTAAGCATATTAAACAAAATGGTGAGCTGCCTAGAAAAAACACCGCGACTTTAGGGCGTTTTTTCGGTATTTTGTTTAGGATAAAAAACTCCGAGGCTGATAGTGAATCAGTATCCGGTGTTACAACCCGAGTTGTCATCGTGGAAATCCATATGAGTATCCTTTTTGATAGCAATGAGACCATTTATCCGTTTCCGCCGAAACCGAAGCCATTATCGGCTGAGGCGAAACAGCACTATCGTAGCAGGATAAAAACACTGCTGCGGGAAAGAAACGCCGTCATGGTAGCGCACTACTATACCGATCCTGAAATTCAGGCGCTGGCAGAGGAAACCGGTGGCTGCGTGGCGGACTCGCTGGAAATGGCGCGATTCGGCAGCACCCATTCGGCATCGACACTGTTGGTGGCGGGGGTCCGCTTCATGGGGGAAACCGCTAAGATACTCAATCCAGAAAAAACGATTCTGATGCCCACGTTGGAAGCCGAATGCTCGCTCGATCTCGGTTGCCCCGTTGATGAATTCAGTCGTTTTTGCGATGCACATCCGGATCGCACGGTAGTGGTGTATGCCAATACGTCGGCGGCGGTAAAGGCGCGTGCCGATTGGGTGGTCACATCCAGTATCGCGGTGGAGTTGATCGAGCATCTGGATAGCCTGGGAGAAAAGATTATCTGGGCACCGGACCGTCATCTGGGAAGCTATGTACAAAAGCAGACAGGAGCGGATGTACTGTGCTGGCAAGGCGCGTGCATTGTGCATGACGAATTTAAAACGCAGGCGCTGAAGCGCATGAAGATCCTGTACCCGGATGCGGCAATTCTGGTCCATCCAGAGTCGCCGCAAAGCGTGGTAGAGATGGCTGATGCCGTTGGGTCGACCAGCCAACTGATTCAGGCGGCAAAAACGTTGCCGCAGCGCGAACTGATTGTGGCGACCGATCGCGGCATTTTCTACAAGATGCAACAGGCTTGCCCGGAGAAAACGTTGCTGGAAGCGCCGACAGCGGGTGAAGGGGCAACCTGCCGCAGTTGTGCACACTGTCCGTGGATGGCGATGAATGGGCTGGAAGCGATTGCTAACGGCCTGGAACAAGGGGGACGCGCTCATGAGATTCATGTTGATGCCGCTCTGCGAGAAGGCGCATTAATCCCGCTGAATCGCATGCTGGATTTTGCGGCTTCGCTAAAATTGCGTGTGAAAGGGAATGCCTGACGGCGAATCAGGGCATCTTGATAGACATTTCTTACAATAATTGAGACAGGGTGGTGAGATGGATTTTTTTAGTACCAGCAACATTTTAATTCACATTCCTTTGGGGGAAGGGGGATACGATCTTTCCTGGATTGAGGCGATCGGTACGCTGTTTGGCCTGCTGTGTATTTGGTTTGCGAGTCAGGAAAAAACCATCAACTATCTGTTCGGGTTGATTAACGTCACGCTGTTCGCCGTGATCTTTTTCCAGATTCAGCTCTATGCCAGCCTGTTGCTGCAAATCTTCTTTTTTGCCGCCAATATTTATGGCTGGTATGCCTGGACGCGCAAGACGGACTCGCAGGAAGTGGAACTGCGCATCCGCTGGTTGCCAATGCAGAAACTGATTGGCTGGTCGGTGGCGTGTGTTGTCGCGATTGGCTTGATGACGTTCTACATTGATGCGGTGTTTGCCGTGCTGACGCGTATTGCCGTTTCTGGTATGCAAGGGCTCGGGCTGTCAGTGCAGATGCCGACTCTCCAGCCGGATGCGTTCCCATTCTGGGATTCCACCATGATGGTGCTGTCGATCGTGGCGATGATACTGATGACGCGTAAATACGTCGAGAACTGGCTGCTGTGGGTCGTGATTGACGTCATCAGTGTGGTGATCTTTGCTTATCAGGGCGTCTACGCGATGGCGGTAGAATACGCGATCCTGACGCTGATCGCGCTGAACGGCTCCTGGCTATGGATTAAGAGCGCGCAGGAAAACCGCGTCAACGCGGCTTCACAGGGCGTTTAATCCAAACTTAATGCTTGTGGTGGTGGCCTTTCGCCTCATGCTTTTCATCATAATGAATAGCCGAATGACGGCTTTCCTGATGGTGGAAAGCGCAGTGGTCATCATCACAGCGTTGATATTCCATCTGTACCGTTGCGTGCTCAATCTGATAGTTCTGCAGTAAATATTCCTGAATACGTCTTAACAACGCATCATGATCGTGTGGCGGAACCACCTGCGCATGCAGCGTCATCATCGGCTTTTCGCCAACCTGCCATAAATGAACGTGGTGGATATTTCTGACTTCGGGAATATTCAGCGTCAGATCTTTCTGTAGAACCTCAACGCTAAGCTGGCTAGGTGTGCCTTCCAGCAATTCGTGAATGCTTTCTTTTAATAGCGCCCACGCACTACGCAGCACCAGACACGACACCAAAATAGAAAGAATCGGGTCGATAGGCGTCCAGTTGGTATAAAGGATGATCACGGCAGCGGCAATCGCGCCGACGGATCCGAGCAGGTCGCCCAGCACATGCAGGGCTGCCGCGCGGACGTTAATATTTTTCTCCTCGCTACCGTGGTGTAACAGCCAAAACGCCACGATGTTTGCCAGTAACCCGGCGATGGCGACAAGTAGCATAGGCACGCCCGCAACGGGCTGTGGCTCATAGAAGCGTTGGATAGCTTCCCAGCAGATGAACGCGGTAATCAGTATCAGCGTCAGCGCGTTCACAAAAGCGGCGAGGGTCGTGAGTCGCAAATAGCCGAAGGTATGGCGGGCATTGGGCTTACGCTGTGCAAAACGCACGGCGACAAGCGCGACGAACAGCGCGGCGGCGTCCGTCAGCATATGCCCCGCATCGGCGAGCAGGGCGAGGGAGCCGGACAACAGGCCGCCAATAACTTCTGCCACCATAAACGTGGCGGTAATGATAAACGCGGCCAGCAGGCGTTTACTGTTGCCTGATTCTGCGTGGCTGTGGTTATGTGCCATAGATCACCCTGAGTAGCGGTTTTATTCCACTTTACTGAAATCCGCAGAGAAAACCTATTCTGCGGTTCACTGACCTGTTGGTTGTGCTATTTTCTGGTGAAAATAGGACGGATGCGCCATCTGAGAGCATTTGATCGCGTAAATCCCGTTGATTTCAGCGCCCTGATAACACCAGCTTGACATATAATAATCAATCTTCAATATGAAACATCCCGTTTCTCAGGCTACCCGTACAGGCGGGATGGCGCGTATTGGATGGGGTTAACATACCGTTTCGGAACCGATGGATTTATTTATGAATTACCAAAATGATGATTTAAGAATTAAAGAGATTAATGAACTTTTGCCGCCGGTTGCTTTGCTAGAAAAGTTTCCAGCCACGGAGAAGGCAGCGGAAACGGTATCGTTCGCGCGTACTGCCATCCATAAAATTCTCAACGGCAATGACGATCGCCTGCTGGTGGTGATCGGTCCTTGCTCGATCCACGACACGAAAGCGGCAAAAGAGTACGCCGCGCGTTTGCTGACGCTGCGTGATGAACTGAGCGCCGATCTGGAAGTGGTTATGCGGGTTTATTTTGAAAAACCACGTACCACGATTGGCTGGAAAGGGCTCATCAACGATCCGCACATGGACAATAGCTTCCAGATCAACGATGGCCTGCGTATTGCGCGCCAGCTGCTGCTGGAAATTAACGATACCGGTTTGCCAGCGGCGGGTGAATTTCTGGACATGATCACCCCGCAATACCTGGCGGATTTGATGAGCTGGGGCGCTATCGGCGCACGTACGACAGAATCTCAGGTTCACCGTGAATTAGCATCTGGCCTGTCATGCCCTGTTGGCTTTAAAAACGGCACCGACGGCACCATCAAGGTCGCGATTGATGCGATTAACGCCGCCAGCGCGCCGCACTGCTTCCTGTCTGTGACCAAATGGGGCCATTCGGCTATCGTGAACACCAGCGGTAACAACGATTGCCATATCATTCTGCGCGGCGGTAAAACGCCGAACTACAGCGCTGAACACGTTAAAGACGTGAAGGTTGGCTTGGAAAAAGCGGGTCTGACACCGCAGGTCATGATCGATTTCAGCCATGCGAACAGCAGCAAGCAGTTCAAAAAGCAGATGGATGTCTGTACTGACGTCAGTGGGCAGATCGCTCAGGGCGACAAAGCGATTATGGGCGTGATGGTAGAAAGCCATCTGGTTGAAGGCAACCAAAGTCTGGAAAGCGGTGAACCGCTGGTTTATGGCCGCAGTGTGACTGACGCGTGTATTGGCTGGGAAGATACGGAATCTCTGCTGCGCCAGTTAGCGTCTGCGGTACGCGAACGCCGCAGCAAGTAATATAGAATGGCGTGCTAGCTGGCGCGTCATAGAACATAAATAAAAAACCCGGCACAGGCCGGGTTTTTCTCATTCAGAGGTAAATTACTTCGCTTTACCCTGATTTGCTACTGCAGCAGCTTTTGCAGCGATTTCGTCTGCGTTGCCCAGGTAGTAACGTTTGATTGGCTTGAAGTTCTCGTCGAACTCATAAACCAACGGCACGCCAGTTGGGATATTCAGTTCCAGAATTTCGTCTTCGCCCATGTTGTCCAGATATTTCACCAGTGCACGCAGTGAGTTACCGTGAGCCGCGATGATAACGCGCTCGCCGCTCTTGATACGTGGCAGGATGGTTTCATTCCAGTAAGGCACAACACGTTCGATGGTCAGCGCCAGGCTTTCAGTCAGCGGCAGCTCTTTGTCGCTCAGAGAAGCGTAACGCGGATCGTGGCCAGGGAAACGTTCGTCATCACGCGTCAACTCTGGAGGCGTAATTGCGAAACCACGACGCCATTGTTTAACCTGCTCGTCACCGTATTTCTCAGCGGTTTCGGCTTTGTTCAGACCCTGCAGCGCACCGTAGTGGCGTTCGTTCAGTTTCCAGGATTTTTCAACTGGCAACCAGGCTTGATCCAGCTCGTCCAGTACGTTCCACAGTGTGTGAATGGCACGTTTCAGCACGGAGGTATACGCGAAATCAAAGGCAAAACCTTCGTCTTTCAGCAGCTGACCTGCGGCTTTGGCTTCTGAACGGCCTTTGTCGGACAGATCGACATCGTACCAGCCCGTGAAGCGGTTTTCGTTGTTCCACTGGCTCTCACCGTGTCTTACCAGTACCAGCTTAGTTACAGCCATAGCTAAACTCCTTCCTATCCTAAGATTTCTGTGATAACTGATTTCATTATAGGGGCGGAGAACGGTTATCGGCAATCGATAGTCGATGGCAAGCGTGATTTATCCGCAGGTTATTTGCGTAAAATCACGCTCTGGCTTTACCGTTTCAGCAAACCGGATTCCCCCTTGTGCAATAGCAGATAAACCGCAGGGATCACCAGCATAGACAGCAGGGGGGCGCTCACCATCCCGCCGATCATCGGTGCAGCGATCCGCTGCATGATTTCAGACCCGCTGCCTCCACCCCACATAATGGGGAGTAACCCAGCCATAATCGTCGCTACGGTCATCATTTTTGGCCGTACGCGCAGAACCGCCCCTTCGTGGATGGCATCCATTAACTGCTGGCGCGACAGCGCCTGACCGGCCACACGGTGTTTCTCCACCGCATGATTGAGGTACAGCAGCATAATGACGCCAAACTCCGCCGAGACACCCGCCAGTGCAATAAAGCCCACGGCACCGGCTACAGAAAGATTATAGCCAAGGATATAGAGCAGCCAGACGCCGCCAATCAGCGCGAACGGCAGCGTTGCCATAATCAGCAAGGCATCTTTGATGCGGTTGAAGGTAACGTACAACAGCACAAAAATGATCAGCAACGTAAAAGGCACGACGACTTTCATTTTTTCCGTGGCGCGTTCCAGATACTCAAATTGACCGGACCAGCTCAGCGAAACCCCTTCCGGCAGCGTAATCTGCTGGGCAACGGCCTGTTGCATGTCTTCAACGGCGGATTTCAGGTCACGGCCGCGCAGATCGACATAAATCCAGTCCGACAGACGACTGTTCTCGCTTTTCAGCATCGGTGGCCCTTCGCTGACGCGAATATCAGCCAATTCTGCCAGCGTCACTCTGCTACCGTTTGCCGTCACGATGGGCAGGTCGCGCAATTTTTGTAGCGAATCACGTAATTCACGCGGGTAACGGATATTGATGGGATAACGCTGGCGGCCTTCAATGGTTTCGCCGATGTTCTGCCCGCCGATGAGCGTAGCGACGACCGACTGAAGCTCTTCGACGGATACGCCGTAGCGTGCGGCGCGTTGTCGGTCGATATCAATATCGATATAGCGCCCGCCCGCTAACCGTTCCGCCAGCGCAGAGGTCACGCCCGGAACCTGTTTGACCACCTGTTCGATTTGCTCGGCGGTGCGCTCGATGTCTGCCAGATTATTGCCGTTGACCTTGATGCCTACTGGGCTTTTGATACCAGTAGCTAGCATGTCCAGCCGGTTGCGAATCGGTGGCACCCACACGTTGGCGATACCCGGTAGGCTGACGGTGCGATCCAACTCGGCCACCAGTTTGTCCATGGTCATGCCCTCACGCCATTGGTCGCGTGGTTTCAGCCGAATCGTACTTTCCAGCATGGTGAGCGGGGCGGGGTCGGTTGCCGTTTCGGCACGACCGGCCTTACCAAAAACCGATTCAACTTCGGGCACGGTTTTAATCAGCCGATCCGTTTGTTGCAGCAGGCGACCCGCCTCACGCGCGGAGATGCCGGGTAGGGTAGAAGGCATATACAGCAGATCGCCTTCATCCAGCGGTGGCATAAATTCGCTTCCCAGGCGACTGAGTGGAAAGAGCGTCAGTAGCAACAGCAGGCCGGAAACCAGCAACGTGATCTTCGGGTAGCTCAGCACTTTTTGCAGCACTGGATGATAGAGCGCAATCAGCCAACGGTTGATCGGGTTTGCCTGTTCGTCCGGTATCTTACCGCGCACGAAATACCCCATTAATACCGGAACCAGCGTAATGCCTAATCCGGCGGCGACGGCCATGGCATAGGTTTTGGTAAAGGCCAGCGGTGAAAACATGCGGCCTTCCTGCGCTTCCAGTGAGAACACGGGCACAAACGACAGCGTAATGATCAGCAGGCTGCAAAACAGCGCAGGCCCCACTTCAACCGCTGCCCGTTCCGCTAACTGCCACCATTCGTTATTCTGTGGCTGTTTGCCGGGGTTTTCATGTCGCCACTGCTCAATGACTTTATGCATGTTTTCTATCATCACAATCGCGGCATCCACCATGGCGCCGATGGCAATCGCGATACCGCCCAGCGACATAATATTCGCGTTCACGCCCTGATAGCGCATGATGATAAACGCGCCCAAAATCCCCAGCGGTAGACTGATGATTGCCACCAGCGCCGAGCGGAAGTGGAACAGAAACAGTGCGCAGATGACGGCGACAACGACAAACTCTTCCAGCAGTTTGAAGCTGAGTGTGTCGATAGCATGCTCAATGAGCTGAGAGCGATCGTAAGTTGGGACGATCTCAACGCCGACTGGCAGGCTTTTTTGTATCTCCTGTAACCGAGCCTTGACGGCATGCAGCGTATTCAGCGCATTTTTGCCATAGCGCAGGACGATAATGCCGCCTGCCACTTCGCCTTCACCATTCAATTCGGCAATGCCGCGCCGCATCTCCGGCCCTTCTCTGAGCGTAGCGACATCCTGCAACAGCACGGGGATGCCGTTACGGGTGGTGATCATTACATGGTTAAAGTCTTGCGCGGTTTTCAGGTAGCCGGTGGTACGTACCATGTACTCCGCTTCGCCCAGTTCCAGCACCGAACCGCCATTTTCCTGATTAGCCGCTTGAACGGCACTGACGATCTGCTGGTGAGTGATGCCCTGCGTCCGCATACGTTCTGGATCGACGACGATCTGATATTGCTTGACCATGCCTCCCACGCTGGCGACTTCTGCCACATCAGGCACCGTTTTCAGTTCATATTTCAGCAGCCAGTCCTGAAAGCCGCGCATGTCGGCCAGACTATATTTACCGCTACGATCCACCAGCGCGTACTCGTAGATCCAGCCAACACCAGTGGCGTCCGGGCCAAGCGAGGTTTTGGCCTCAGCAGGCAGGCTGGATTGCACCTGACTGAGATACTCCAGCACGCGGGAACGTGCCCAGTAGGGATCGGTTCCGTCTTCAAACAGCACATAGACGTAAGCATCGCCAAACATGGAAAAGCCCCGTACTGTCTTGGCGCCCGGTACGGAAAGCATGGTGGTGGTCAACGGATAGGTCACCTGATTTTCCACCACCTGCGGTGCCTTACCCGGATAGCTGACGCGAATGATGACCTGTACGTCAGACAGATCGGGCAGGGCATCCAGCGGTGTTTTTTGCAGAGAGATCAGCCCCCACGCCGCCATGAACAACGCCGCCAGTAAAACCAGCAGGCGATTGTTGAGCGACCAGCGAATCACGTAGGCAATCATGGATGGCCTCCGTGTCCGGCATGCGGATCGTCAGCGGGTAAAAAATGCAGGACGTGTATCCCACTGTCGTCCATGTTGAACTGGAAACTGACGGTGCTGCCGATTCCCACTCCTTGAGGCAGCCCTGACGATGGCAGCGTGAAATCCATCGTCATCGGCGACCAGTCGAGCGCCGGAACGGCTTCATGTTCAATGGTGACCTGATTGCCATTTATCGCTTTGATCACACCCTGAGTTTGATAGCCGACGGGAGCAGCGGGTGCTGCCGATGTGTCAGTAGCAAATTGCGGTAGGGCGTTGCGCAGGCTGGCTTCAGAATCAATCAGGAACTGACCGGAGGTGACCACGCTGTCGCCAATCTTCAGGCCATCGATGATTTCTACCCAATCACCTAGCGACGCGCCCGCAGTGACGTTACGCGGAGTGAAATGGCCATTGCCATCGCTCAGCAAGACCCGATTTTGGCTACCGCTGACCAATAGTGCTTCCTGTGGGATCGCCAGACGCGGCTGTGCCTGAGCGTGAGAAAGCTGTACTGTGAGATACATGCCGGGTTTAAGCTGCTGCTGCGGGTTGTTGAGTACGACGCGCGCTTTTAGCGTGCGCGTGGTGCTATCCAGCACGGGCAACAGTTCGCTGATCTTGCCGTGGAAGGTTTTACCCGGCCAGGCACTGCTGGCGGCGCTAATATCGTTGCCGATAGTGAGCTGAGCCGCCTGAGCCTCGGGGTAATCGACATCGACCCAAACCGGATTCAGGCTGGCAAGTTCAAATAACGGCTGGGCAGGGCTTAACTGCATGCCTTGCCGCACCTCAAGCTTATTCACGTAGCCGTCTTCCGGCGCGGTAATGGCGATTCGATCCTGCGGCTTGCCGCTACGCTCGACCTGACGAATAACCGTTTCTGGCATGAACAGCAGTGCTAGCCGCTGGCGGGCTGACTGGGTCAGAACGTTGTCGCCCAACTGTCGTACCGCCAGATATTCACGCTGCGCCGCCGCCCAGGTCGGGTTCCACAACGTGGCGAGCGTCTCGCCTTTCTTCACCTGCTGCTGCAGTGCATTGACTGTGAGTTTTTCGACAATGCCGCCGCTGGGCGCGACCAGCGTGTGCAATCCACGCTCGTTGATCGCGACGGTGCCGTAACCCGTGCTGTGGTTGGCAAGTTCGCGCATTTCCACACGCGCGGTGCGAACGCCAAGATTTTGCTGCTGGCGGGCGCTGACGGTGATACCGCCGTCATCCTGTGCTTCATCGGCATAGCGGGGCACCAGCTCCATATCCATAAAGGGTGATTTTCCCGGCTTGTCGAAACGTTTATCCGGCACCATCGGGTCGTACCAATAGAGGACGGTACGTTCCGGCTTTGCGACAGAGGGAGCAAGTGGCGCGTGCTGTTTGCCTACCAGGTAGCCCACGCCACCCGCGCTGAGGATAGCCAGCGTTATCAGGCTAAACATCAGTGATTTTTTCGTTACGGTTTTGTTCATTGCGCAGGGCTTCCTTGTGGCGTCAGATAGCGGATGGCGGCCCAATATTGGGCCATCTCTCGAGCGGTATCCTGAACCGCGATCCGGCTTTCGAGCAGTGCCCGGCGGGCATCCAGCACGGCAGAGAGATTACTGCTGCCGGATTGATACTGAGCCTGAATCAGTTTGATACGCTGCTGTTGCAACGGAAGAATCTCGCCGTTCTGACGCTGCCAGCGTGACTGTGCGGCTTGATATTGAGCTATTAGCGTATCGAGTTGCGCCTGATGTTCTCGTTCGGTGAGCAAGACTTTGTCGCGCGCTTCCATGCTGCGAGAGACGTCCGCGGCGTAGTCCTTATCCTGACGTTTGGATTTGAACAGCGGTAGATCGACCGTCACCATCATGCCCGCCATGTCGTCGTAATTGTCTCCGCGTTTCGCGTAATAGACTTCAACATCGACATTGGGGATGGCGGCTACAGCTGACTGTGCCGAGCGAGCCTGAGCCAGCTCGGCTTCACGCTGTGCCTGCTGCATTTCCGGGTGCTGGTGAATGGCACTGCTGAGTACTGCTGGTGAAGCTGGCAGACGTTCAAAGCGGGGCAGTTCGCCATGCACATTGATATCCGTCATGCCGGTAAGCTGCACCAAACGCGCATGCGCGATACGCGTATCCCGCTCGGCGTCGGCCAGTTTGTCCTGCATGGCTGCCAGCGTCAGACGGGCATCCAGGACGCTACTGGCTTCGCTGCCCGCCGCCACGCTTGCTTTTTGTGAGGCGACCTGTCGCTGGCTTTCATTGACCAGCGCGGTGACTTCGGCCAACGCTTTTTGCGAGAGTGCCAGATCCAGCCATGCCTGCGCCGTTTCCCGTTGCAAACGAGCACGGATACTTTCGCTATTGCTTTGCAGCGCGTCGGCTTCGACCCGGATAGCCTGCGCCTTACTATCGCGCTTACGGCTGCTGACGTAGGTTTGCATGACGCCGATGCGCTGCATCGTCATTCCTTCCCGCGTGAGGCGGCTACCGTTGTTGCCACCTAATGGCAAATTTTCGACACCAAATTTTAACTTTGGATCGGGGAGCTGCGTGGCGGAGTCGGCCATGTTCTGTAGTGCGTTAATCTGGTGTTGATTGGCGGACAGATCGGCGGAGTAGCGTTCCGCCGCCTGTAATGCCTGTTCAAGACTCAGATCTGCCGCAAAGACAGCGGCAGGCAGCCACAGCAACATCGCCAGACACGCGCGCACGGCGTCGTGTTTGGATAAATTCATGATGTGCTCCGGTTAAGGCTGCTGTGGCGTAATCGCAGTCAGGGTGTAGCCGCTGTCGCTCTGGACAAAGCTGAACGTAACGGGCGTGTTGACGGGTAACGGCCTGATGTCTCCACTGGATGGCAGTGTGAATGCCATCGTCATGGCAGGCCATTTTAGGTCGGCAACTGGCGCGTGAGAGAGCGTAACGCTGTCGGCGTTCCACTGTTTAACAATCCCGGCACTCTGATAAACCGCTGTAGTGGCAGCAGAAGTGCTATGCATCATCGCATGATGCTGGTGGTCGTTTGCCCACGCGGGCAAGGTAACGGAAGAAGCAGCAAGAATCAGGCTGTTGAACAGAGCCAGGTAAGTGATACGCATAAAAATAATCCCAATAAAATAATTGATAAACAAAATGTTGCGCCTACTGGCGCAGGGGTTATCAATCGCTTGGGTTATTCTCTGAATCGACAGAAGCGGATCTCAGCCGGAGGTCCTGCCGCAGGAGGTGAGAGCCAGGCATCGCATGCTTGATTAAGGGTGACTGGATTATCCGCTAAAACCAGTTCACCACTGACCGGCAGCGCTAATAATGCCAGCGAGCCGTTATCCTGCTTAACGCTATCCGGTACGCAGTGTTTTTCGCACAGCGGCGTTTGCTGGTCGAGGGCGTAAGACACACCGGCCGTATGCTGAGCGTGAGACGATAATGGCTGAACGTCAACCTGTTGCAGATGTGCCTGATGCTGAATAGTGGGGGATGTCTGGCTGAGAGTTATATCGCATTGGTGGCCTGCGATAGCCAGTTGTGCATTCAGGAAAAGCCAGCACAGCGCCAATAGCCATCCCCATCTGCCTTTATGGCGCAGATGATGAATGAATAATGGAGACCGTGATGATGCGGACATGGCATTTCCTTTTTGGGTATTCCGGGAGTGTAAGCGTCTGAGTGGGAAGGGGGCAAGCGGGGAATGGCATAGTTTTGTAAAGTCGTTTTGTAAATTGGCAGATACCCATCTGCCAATGTTATCAATGAGTTAATGATATTTTGCTGTTCAGTTACTGTACGAGAAACTGGTACGTGGTATCCGAGCGGTAGACTTTCCCCGGTTTCAGCCAGCAGTCGGGCTGTGGCCACTCTGGATGATTCGGGCTGTCTGGCAGGAATTCGCTTTCCAGTGCGACGCCGGCATAGTTTTCATACTGACCACCGTCCCGCGAAGGCGTTCCGGCCAGGAAGTTGCCGCTGTAGAGCTGTAACGCAGGGGCGCTGGTGAAGACGCTCATCAGCACGCGGCCATCGGATGACCACAAATTGGCAGCCGGACTTTCGCTGGAACCGCATGTGCGATGCAGTAAGTAGGCATGATCGTAACCGCCGACGGCCATTTGATCGCTGTCGCGCAGGAAATCCTCTTCGAGCGTTTTTGGCTGGCGGAAATCCATTCCGGTAGCATTTACCGGTGTCAGGTCGGCGTTGGGAATCCCCGAACTATTGACCGGTAAATAATAGTCAGCAAACAGCTGCAATTGGTGTTTACGTACGTCAGTCAGATCGCCATCAAGGTTGAAATAGGCGTGGTTAGTCAGGCAGACGGGGCAGGCTTTCTCTACGGTCGCCTGATACGAAATTTCCAACGAGTTATGTTCTGTCAGCGCGTAAGTCACCTGTGCGTTGAGGTGCCCTGGATACCCCTGATCGCCATCCGGTGAGTGCAGTTGGTAAGTGACCTGCGTTGCATCCTGACTGACGATTCGCCAGCGGCGGGCATGAAAGCCTTCCGGGCCGCCATGCAGTTGATGCTCGTTCTGGTTCGGAACTAGATGAAAAGTTTCGGCCTCTCGACTGAATGTTGCTTTGGCTATGCGATTGGCATAGCGACCAATCGACGCGCCAAGATAAGCGCCTTGTTGCGGATACTGCTCGGGTGATGCACAGCCCAAGAGTACCTCTCGCACCTCACCCTCCGGTAGCGGGAGCTCACAGGAAAGCCAGGTTGCACCCCAGTCCATCAGGCACACGCGCATGCCTGCCTGATTCTGCAAGGTCGTTAATTGAAACGGCCGACCATCGGGCGCCAGCGTAGTAAGACTTTCATTCAACATGACTTGCTCCTGTAGAGGTTCAACCAGATAGAGAGCGTTGATCGGTGCGCGCAATACTGGGAATTAAGCAGAAATGAGTTTGCTGACAAAGTACGCCATTCTCGTTCCGTAAATGGGTTTGTCAGCGGCCTGAATCAGCTCTGCTTATCTTCCCCTAATGTGTCATCTGACGTAAAAAACGCCGTTACGCTTCTTCGTACCCGTTGGGGTGGTTGGATTGCCAGCGCCAGGTGTCTTGCGCCATTTCTTTCAATGAGCGTGTGACTCGCCAGTTAAGATCTTTCGCTGCACGTTCTGCATCCGCCCAATAAGCAGGCAGATCGCCCTGTCGACGTGGGGAAAAATGGTGAGCGACGGGTTTACCACAAGCCTGACTAAAGGCTTCAACGACCTGCAATACACTGTAGCCTACGCCAGCACCCAAGTTATAAATGTGTACGCCAGCACGATTTTGCAGCGTGTTCATGGCGGCGATATGACCGTCAGCCAGATCGACGACATGGATGTAATCACGTACGCCAGTACCGTCAACGGTAGGATAGTCATTACCGAAGATTGCCAGAGAGTCGCGACGCCCGACGGCAACCTGGGCGATGTAAGGCATCAAGTTATTGGGCACGCCCTGCGGATCTTCGCCCATCTCACCTGATGGATGTGCGCCAACCGGGTTGAAATAACGCAACAGCGTAATACTCCATTCCGGCTCTGCATGTTGTAAGTCTTGCAGGATTTGCTCGACCATCAGCTTGCTGCGGCCATAGGGGCTGGCAGGGTGCCCCGTCGGGAAACTTTCCTGATAGGGCGTGCACGGCTGATCGCCATAGACGGTAGCTGATGAGCTAAAAATCAGGTTTTTCACGCCTGCTTTCTTCATTGCCTCAACCAGCACAAGCGTACCGTAGACGTTATTATCATAATAGCTCAGCGGTTCACGTACCGATTCCCCCACAGCTTTTAAACCGGCAAAGTGAATGACGGAATCAATTGAATGCTTAGCGAAAATGTCGTCCAGCAGTGCGCTGTCGCGGATATCTCCCTGATAAAAAATAGGCGTTTTGTCGGTTAAACGTGTAATGGTTTTAACGACGCTGGCCTTGCTGTTGCACAAGTTATCAAGAATGACGGGAGTGTGCCCGGCAGCCAACAATTGTACGCAAGTATGACTTCCTATGTAACCGCTACCACCTGTGACGAGAACGTTCATAATGACCCCTATTATCGCAATGCTGCAAAATAACATGGCTAGACGCTGAAGAAGGTGATCTACAGCGAGAATCTGCCTTTGTTATCGATGGTTTTCCGACAAAAAAACGTAGTAAAGCGTAGGCTACAGTGTAAATGAGCCTGGCTTTCTTCCCTACATTTTATTTTGTGGTAGCGTTATCATCCCTGTTTTTAGGCGTTATTTACATAACTCATCAATTTGGTAGCGATAGATGTCGTTGTGCGGGACAAAAGTGAGCCGGTGCGTGATGCACTCTGGCGCGTCTTCCGCGTGGTGAGAGACAAAGAGGAGTTGTGTTTCGCCCTCGCCAATCAGAATATCCAGCCAGCGGCGCACGAGTTGGCGATTGAGCGGATCGAGCCCCTGTAGGGGTTCGTCAAGAATGAGCAGGGCGGGGTGTTTGACTAACGCGCGAGCAATCAGCGTCAGACGCTGCTGACCCCAGGAGAGCGACTGAAATGGCGTATCGGCGATCGCGCCATTAAGCCCAAGCAAGGTGAGCCACTGTTCGGTCAGGTGACGCTGGCGGTCAGAAACGGCCTGATAAATACCGATAGAGTCAAAGAAACCCGACAGGATAACGTTACGCACGCTGGTGCTGACGCGGTAATCCAGATGGAAACTGCTGCTGACGTAGCCGATGTGGCGTTTGATATCCCAGATGGTTTCTCCGCTGCCGCGTTTGCGGCCAAATAGCGTGAGATCGTTACTGTAGCCTTGTGGATGATCGCCGGTAATCAGACTTAGCAGCGTCGATTTTCCTGCACCATTAGGGCCGACAATCTGCCAATGTTGTCCAGGTAGCACTTCCCATGTCAGCTCATGCAGAATAGGGCGATCGTTATACTGCACCACGCCGTTACGCAACTGAATGCGTGCTTCGTCAGCGGGAAGTGTCATATACCGCTGCGGATCTTCGGGTTCTGGCAGTGAGCTCCCCGACAGTTTCTCACTAAACGCGAGCTGAGCCACCAGCGCTTCTGAGAGGATCGTTTCACGCTCGCCGAGGCGGGTCAGCGTACAGTCTGCCAGTACACCAACATGGTTGATAAAGTCAGGGATGTCGTCAAAGCGATTGAGAATAAGCACCAGCGTATAACCCGTGCCGGCTAGTTTCCGCAGCTCATCGGCAAGCTGCTGACGCGAGGCAACGTCCAGCCCATCAAAAGGTTCATCGAGAATCAGCAAGTCGGGCTGGGTCATCAGTGCCTGACACAGCATCGCCTTACGGGTTTCCCCCGTAGAGAGGTACTTGAAACGGCGCTCCAGCAAATGTGCAATACCAAACTGCTGCGCCAGCTGTTGGCAACGTGCGGGGTCGTTGAGGCTGCCCTGGATCACTTCTGCCGTTGTGCGACCGGTGTCATCTTCCCCCTCGCTCAGTAGATCGGTGTTATTGCGTTGCCATTCGTCGGAAACCAGTTTTTGTAATTGTTCAAACGACAGACGAACGGGGCGTTGGAATCCCGTTGTTCGTTCACCACGCAATAGCGGCAGTTCACCGGATAGCGCCCGCGCCAGCGCCGATTTACCACTTCCGTTGGCCCCGACGAAGGCCCAGCACTGGTTTTCGTCGAGCGTCAGTTCGTCCAGATGCAGCATGCGGGTATCGCTGAGACGAAATAGTCCCTGCGTGATTTTCAACAATGACATTTTCTATCCTTCGTCAGTCGGCGATAAGCAATGTTGGTAAATGTTAGCAAAGCGTGGCGATGATAACCCTGTCGGCCTTGAAACAGGCCTTCACGTCTGTTCCCAGTTGCAACTTTTGCTGCTCAAGTAAGGCATTCGGCACCATCGCACATAGGGTTTCTCCCCCTGTCAGCGTAATCAGAACTTCACTGTTTTCTACACCGTGCTGAATGGCTTTAATTCGCCCGGGCAAGACGTTATCAACGGTGGGCACCGTGGACGTGGCGGCGTACACATCGATCCACGGTGCTTTAATCAGCGCAAGCACCTCTTTTCCTTTCTGTAATTGCAGACGTTCGGCGCTTTGCTGCGTAATCAGTGCGCTGATCGTTGTTTTACCATCGGCAAGTAAAATATCCAGATGTTGTTGCACCTGTTCTTCACCGCGTGCGAGCACGGTTCCAAAAAACTGGTTGCGTGCGCTGGTTTGCAGTGAGAAACGCGCGATAGCTGCCAGCAGGCTATCCAACGGCAGCCCGTCTTCCTGCAAGACATCAAAGGCTTTTTGCTGAATCTGCGCGAGCAAATCGTACAGTTGGAGAAGGCGTTCGCCGTAGCGGGTGAGCTGCGCGCCGCCGCCGCCTTTACCGCCGGTCATACGCTCGACGATGGTCTGCTCGGCTAGTTGGTTCATCTCATTGATGGCATCCCATGCGCTTTTATAGCTAATCCCCGCCAGCTTGGCACCCTGGCTGATTGAGCCGGTATGACGAATTTGCTTGAGCAATTCAATACGCCGCGGGTCGGCGAATAAACGCTGTTGGAGTTTCAGGGTGAGAAGAATTTCAGCCTGCATAATGAGAGCACCGTCGGTGAGTTTAATTCTCTGTATTGTCGCTATTTTCTTCATCAGGGGCAAATCGCACAAATAGACGCACTATTTTCTATTACTGCGGTAGACTACGTGGCAATTACGACGATCTCGGTTTACAGTGAAATAGCACATTCGACGAGCTAAAGTAGCGGTAACCGTTGCAATAAGTGAGGTAAGCATGTTGGAGTTGTTGAAGAGCCTGCTGTTTGCAGTTGCCATGGTTCCTGTGATGATGGTGGTTATCATGGGCGCAATTTATTGCCTGGGCGAAGTGTTTAACGTGTTGTCCCGCATCGGTCATTCTGACGGTCAGCGCGCAAAGAATCAGCATTGATTCACGATCCTTTCTTATTTTGATGTCCGGCTTCTGGCCGGACATTTCTTTTCTACCCCTCAACATCTACCTCTTTAAAGCGCATGACACTGCTTTATGATTCGTTATATCATTATTTACACAACGATAATTGTCAGGAGACAAGAATGAAGCAGCAATGGTTAAAATGGTTTGCCGCACTGACCCTCAGTGCAGGAATGGCGCTGCCTGCGGCAGCAGAAGATAAAGTTACTGTGTTTGCCGCCGCATCATTGACGAATGCGTTGCAGGAAATCGCCACGCAATATCAGAAAGAGAAAAACGTTGCCGTCGTGGCGTCTTACGCATCCTCTTCAACACTGGCACGTCAGATTGAGCAAGGTGCGCCTGCCGATCTGTTCATTTCTGCTGACCAGCAGTGGATGGACTACGCGCAGGACAAAAACCTGATGGATACCGCCACGCGTCACACGCTGCTGGGCAATGAGCTGGTGGTTATTGCGCCGAAGGCGAGTGCGCAGAAAGATATCAACATTGACGATAAAACTGACTGGAAAAGCCTGCTGAAAGGCGGACGTCTGGCTGTTGGCGACCCGGATCATGTGCCTGCCGGCATCTATGCCAAAGAAGCGTTACAGAATCTGAAAGCCTGGGATGAACTCTCCCCGCTGATGGCGCGTGCGAACAACGTGCGTGCAGCAATGGCGCTGGTGGAACGTGAAGAAGCGCCTCTGGGCATCGTTTACGGTTCTGACGCGGTTGCCAGCGACAAAGTTAAGGTTGTTGGTACGTTCCCGGCAACGAGCCATAAGCCTGTTGAATATCCGATGGCGATAGTAAAAGAACATAAAAACCCAGCGGTTACCGGTTTTTATGACTACCTGAAAACGCCGGAAGCAGCAGCCGTATTTAAACGCTATGGCTTCGCGCCACGTTAATGATGCTGAGTGATTACGAATGGCAGGCGGTTGAGCTGAGCCTCAAGGTTTCCGTTGTGGCTGTAGCATGCAGCTTGCCGTTTGGGATACTGATGGCGTGGATTTTGGTGCGCTGTCGGTTCCCCGGCAAATCGCTGTTGGATAGCATTATCCATTTACCTCTGGTGTTACCACCCGTGGTTATTGGTTATCTGCTGCTGGTGGCGATGGGAAGACGCGGCGTAATCGGTTCCTGGCTCTATGACTGGTTCGGCTTCAGCTTTAGTTTTAGCTGGCGCGGAGCCGCATTAGCGTCGGCGATTGTCGCGTTCCCGCTGATGGTTCGAGCAATTCGGTTGTCACTGGATGCCGTCGATAAGCATCTGGAGCAGGCCGCTCGAACGCTGGGTGCTACACCCTGGCGCGTGTTTTTCACCATTACATTACCTCTCTCTTTTCCCGGCATTGTTGTGGGAACCGTATTGGCGTTTGCCCGTTCGCTTGGCGAATTCGGCGCGACAATTACGTTTGTTTCTAATATTCCCGGCGAAACCCGAACCATTCCACTGGCGATGTATACCCTGATCGAAACGCCCGGTGCGGAGGCTGATGCAGCAAGGCTGTGTATCATTGCCATTGTCTTGTCGCTGGCTGCGCTGTTGGCATCGGAATGGTTAACAAACTGGAGCCGCAAGCGGTTGGGGGGATAATGCTGCAACTCGATTTTCATCAACAGTTGGGTAGCCTCGAACTTCGCGTTCAGTCTGAACTGCCTGCGAACGGGATTACCGCGATTTTCGGCGTGTCTGGCGCAGGGAAAACCTCGCTCATCAATGCCGTTGTTGGCCTGACTCGTCCGGATAGCGGACGGATTGTGCTCAATAATCATGTCTTGGTGGATACGCAGCAGCGTATTTTTCTTCCACCGGAAAAGCGCCGAATCGGCTATGTATTTCAGGATTCTCGCCTGTTTCCACATTATCGCGTACGTGGCAATTTACGTTACGGTATGGCTGAGACTATGGAATCGCAGTTCGATGACATCGTCAATTTACTGGGTATCGAACCGTTGCTGAATCGCTATCCACGAACGTTGTCCGGTGGAGAAAAACAGCGCGTCGCGATTGGCCGGGCATTGCTCACCGCGCCGGAACTGCTGCTCATGGATGAACCGCTGGCATCGCTGGATTTGCCCAGAAAGCGTGAGCTGTTGCCGTATCTGGAGCGTCTGGCGAAAGAGGTCAATATTCCGATTCTGTATGTCAGCCACAGTCTGGAAGAGATTGTCCGATTAGCCGATCATGTCGTGGTGCTCGATAAAGGCAAAGTGAAAGCACAGGGCGTGCTGGAAGAGGTGTGGGCAAGTAGCGCACTACGCCCCTGGTTACCGAAAGAAGAGCAGAGCAGTATTCTGAGTGCGCGCGTGTTGGCTCAACATGAGCATTACGCGATGACGGCGCTGGCATTAGGCGACCAGCAGGTGTGGGTCGGTAAAGTCGAACTGCCGCAGGATGCTGCATTGCGTATTCGTGTGAATGCTGCTGATGTCTCTCTGGTACTACAGCCGCCGGAAAAAAGCAGTATCCGTAATGTGCTGTGTGCCAGCGTGGTGGAATACCTTGATGTAGACGGGCAGGTTGAAGTAAAACTCGCGGTCGGTCAGCAGACGCTGTGGTCCCGTATCACACCGTGGGCACGGGACGATCTCGCACTCCATCCTGGGCAAACGCTCTATGCGCAGGTTAAGAGTGTGTCCATTACGGCGTAAACACAGGCTGAGCGATGTGGCAGTGACACATCGCTTGGTTTGATGCGTTAACCTCGCTTTATTCTGTGACTAAGATAGCAAAATGAATATTGAGAGTGATTTTCAATTCGTTTTTCCTACCGTGTGAACAACGTTGTCAGATAGATTATCCCCGCGTTGTTATTTTTTCATCATAAAAGTAATCGATTACTTTTTGTTTTCACCTGTGCTACGGGATAAAAATAGGAGAAGGATATGCCTTGTATGACGTTATTGCGCCGTGCGTTCGCTATACCGCTGTTATTAATGGTTTCATCCGGTTTGGCGCTTGCCGAGCGTCCAGCAGAAAACCAGAAGATAGCGTTGCAGATGTATACGCTGCGTAGTGTGAATACGCTTGATGAGCAATTTTCCATGGCGCGCAACGCCGGGTTTAAGGCGGTTGAGCTTGTGGGAACGCACGGTATTAGCGCGTCAGAAATGAAAGGGTTACTGGGGAAATATCAGTTAAAAGCGATTGCTGCGCATGTCCAGTTTGGCGAACTGAAAAGCAATATGGCTGAGGTTGTCGCCTTTAACAAGGCCATCGGCAATCGCATGATTATCGTGCCGTGGCTCAATGTTGAAGATCGCCCGAATAGCGCAGAGGGATGGCAGCGCTTTGGTGCGGAAATGAACGATCTTGGGCGTGAATTGAAGAAGCAGGGCATGCAACTGGCTTATCACAACCATAATTTTGAGATGAAGAAGTATCGCGGCAAAACGGCGCTGGAAATTATGTTAGATGCTGCAGAGCCAGAAAATCTGATGCTGGAAATGGATGTTGCCTGGGTATCCCGCGGAGGGCAGGATCCGGTGCGTCTTCTGCGCCACTACAAAGGGCGTATCTACTCGATTCATGCGAAAGACAATACGTCTATCGGCATCCGCGATGACGAAATGAACTTTGCCCCACCGGGCGAGGGTATTTTGGCGTGGGAAGAGATTATTCCGGCAGCGGCTAAAGCAGGCACGCACTGGTTTGTTGCTGAACATGACTTGCCGAAGGATCCGCAGGCCATTATTTCCGCCGCTTACCAGTCTCTGTATGAAAAACTGAGCAAGGTGAAAAGTAAGTAAGGAGTAGCTATCAACCTGCGGTCAGCGTGCCGCAGGTGGTAAGAAATGGGATAGCGAAAAATGAATGTTGCGTGGGTTAGCTGGATGCCCGTTCGACAAACGTCCATTCCAGTAAGCGTTTTTCTGTTTTGCTGTCAGGCTGGTCAATCTGTTGCAATAAGAGCTTCACGGCTTCTCTGCCGATATGCGCGGACGGCTGCTGAATGGTACTGAGCTGGGGGGACGTGATGTAACCCAGCTCTGAGCCGTCGAAACCGATCACCGCAATATCCTGTGGGGCACTTAGCCCCGCCTCACAGATTGCCGACAGCGCGCCTGCTGCTAATGTATCGGACACCACAAAGACGGCATCCGGCCGATCCGGCGCGTTAAGCAGCGCCGCCATTGCCGCCTTTCCACCCTGATAGCTTAACGTGCTGGCATATTCGACTTTGTCATAATCAGATGCATTCTCCGCGAGTGCATCGCGATAACCTTTCTCTCGCTGCTGGGCGTAGAGGTAATTCATATCGTGGTTAATCATGGCGATACGGCGACGGCCTTTGCCAATAAAGTGATTAATCACAAAGCGGGAGGCCTCCGCGTTATCAATACCAACAGATGAAATGGCGGACGTATCGTCATGCTCGGCGCACTGTACCCAAGGTGCGGTGCCAATCATGTCCTGAAGCGCAGAAAGCGTTGAAATCGCGTCCATGGTGATCACGCCATCGACCATTTTACCGGACAGCAGTTGCAGGCTGGAGTGGGCGCGAACAATATCGGCACCTGAATTGCACAGAAGAATACGGTAGCCGTTTTCTTCCGCTTCTGACTCGATACCTTTTACGACATCGGCGCAGAAGGGGTTGGCAATGTTGGAAACCATGACCAATAGCATATGGCTGCGTGCGGTACGTAGCTGGCGGGCCAGTAAGTTCGGCTGATAATTGCTGCTTTTTATCGCATTGAGAACACGTTCCCGGTTTTGCGGTTTCACGGTATCAATGTTATTCAACACCCGAGAAACGGTGGCGACCGAGACACCCGCTATCCGTGCTATTTTTTGAATCGACATAATTCAGAAGGCACTCACGCTACTTATGCTTGGCTGAGCAGATTACCATAAATATCTCTGGCTGCATCCCGCAGGCGTTGCACCTGCGGGATGAATAACATAAGAGAATGAACGGCCTGATGCCTTAATTAGCGACCTTCACCCACGTTTGCTGCTGATGGCTTTGCACAATGGCGTCAATGATGAACATGATGTTCGCACCGTCGTAGAAGGTGGCGAAGTTGCACGGATCGACACTCGGGCGTTTGCCGTCACGCAGATAGGCGTAAAAATTTGCCATCATATTCTTGAACGCATCTGGCCAGCCTTCGATATGCCCGCCGGGGAAGTGGACGGCGGCGGCAGCTTCCGGGGTCAATAGCCCAGGGTCGTCCGACAATAGCTGATTTGGCTTATCGCGATGGCCGATCCACAGCTGCTGTGGGGTTTCCTGATCCCAGGCTAATGATCGCTCACTGCCATTTACTTCAAACGTCAGGCGGTTTTTCCGGCCAGCGCTAACCTGAGAAACGGTAAAGGAACCACGGCTGCCATCATCAAAACGCAGTAAAACCGTCGCGTAATCTTCGGTTTTGACCGGCTTGTCGTCGTATTCAAGTGGCGCATCGGACGATGAAAACGTGGCACTGCCGTTGCGATTGGATTTTCGGATTGGATGGACGATGGCGCAATCCGCGAAAACCTCGACAATTTTCCGGCCGGAAATGAATTGCACCGTGTCACACCAGTGTGAACCGATATCGGCCACCGCGCGGGAAATGCCGCCGTACTCCGGTTCAACGCGCCAGTTATAGTCGGTGTCACGCAGCATCCAGTCTTGCAGATAGCCGCCGTGTACCGCAAAGAGGCGGCCTATCTCCTGACGCTTAATCATGCTGGCAGCCTGTTGCACCATACCAAACTGGCGATAAACAAAGCTGACGCCGTGGACAACGCCTTTTTCTTCCGCCAGCGCCACCAGTTCACGCGCTTCTTCACTGGTCATACACAGCGGCTTTTCCGAAAAGACATGCTTGCCGGCCTGAATAATCTGCTTATTGATCGCGGCATGGAGATGGTTTGGCGTGCAGTTGTGGATCGCATCAATATCTGGATGATTTAACAACTCAGCGACGCTGCCGTAGGCATGAGGGATATTAAGCTGTCGGGCTTTCTGCTGAGCCATATCCAGCGAGTTTTCTGCCAGCGCCACCACCTCAACAAAACCAAGACGCCGAATCGCTTCTATATGCGCCGGGCCAATAAAACCGGAACCAATAATGCCAACGCGGATCATCCTGCGCTCTCCTCTTTTAATCCCAACATTTTTCTGACCAACGGACGATCGTCGCGGGTGACGGCGAAATCGTCAAAAGCGCGCTGAGCGACGGGAATAATATGGCGATTGATAAACGCCGCCCCTTCTTTCGCGCCGCAATTACTGTCTTTCAGGCAGCATTCCCACTCCAGCACGGCCCAGCCGTCGTAATCGTACTGAGCGAGTTTGCTGAAAATTGCGCCAAAATCGATCTGGCCATCTCCCGGTGAACGGAAACGCCCGGCGCGTTCCGCCCATGACTGATAGCCGCCATACACGCCGCTTTTGCTCGATGCGGTAAATTCCGCATCTTTCACATGGAACGCTTTGATTCGCGCATGGTAACGATCGATAAAACCGAGGTAGTCCATCTGCTGCAAATGCATATGGCTGGGATCGTAAAGAATGTTGGCGCGCGGATGGTGATTGACGACATCAAGGAAGCGTTCAAAGGTCACGCCATCGTGCAAATCTTCTCCGGGGTGAAGCTCGTAGCACACGTCCACACCGTACTCGTCAAAACAGTCGAGGATCGGCGTCCACAGACGGCCGAGTTCTTTAAAAGCCTCCTGGATCAGGGCGTCTTTACGCGGTGGCCAGGGGTAAAAATAAGGCCAGGCCAGCGCACCTGAAAACGTAGCGTGAGCGTTTAGCCCTAAGCGTGAAGAGGCTTTTGCTGCCTGCTTGATTGCCGCGATAGCCCACTGTTGGCGAGCTTGCGGATTGCGACGGTAGGCTGGGGGGGCGAAATCATCAAAGGCATCGTCATACGCGGGGTGGACGGCAACGAGCTGTCCTTCCAGATGGGTCGACAGTTCGCTGATGGCCAGCCCGTGCTGTGCCAGCAGGCCTTTCACCTCATCACAATAAGTTTGGCTATCGGCGGCCGTCGCCAGATCGAAAATATGTGGATGGTTACAGGGAATTTGCAGCGCTTTAAAGCCTAATCCGGCTGCCCATTGCGCCAGATTTTCCAGCGTGTTAAAGGGAGCCTGATCGCCAATATACTGGGCGAGAAAAATACCCGGTCCTTTTAACGTTTTCATTATTACCTCCTTTGGCAACGGGGTTGGGGTCATGAGTACCGTTGCACGATTGCGATAGCCGTAGCGGAAAATTCGTTGGGATGAGGTGCTCCAGGCGGCCTCATCCCGTTTTCTCCTTAAATAATCCGTATCAGACGGTTAGATCCGTTCCTCTTTATATTTGAACGAGAAGAGAAAAATGATGGCGATGGCGGCAGCGGCAACGGCGGGGATCCACCAGAAAGAAGTCCAGATCGCGGGCTCATTTAGTGCACCGTTGTCGAAGAGGCGGTTATAAATTGCGCCGGAAACCTGTGACCCGAGCAGCATGCCGATACCGTAGGTGAATAGAACCACCAGACTTTGTGCCTGACCTTTGATTTTTTCTCCGGCGATGCGGTCGGTGTAGATGAAGCCAATGACGAAGAAGAAGTCATAGCACACGCCGTGCAGCAGGATACCGAGATAGAGCAGCCAACGGGTTTCTTCGCTCACGCCGAGTGCGAAGAACGCATAGCGTACGAACCACGCCAACATGCCGATGAACAGCATGTATTTCACGCCCAGTCTTCTAAACAGCAGCGGAATGATCAGCATGAAGAAGATTTCGGACATTTGGCCGAACGACATGGCGGTGCTGACGTTGCTGATGCCGACATCGCTCAGGAAGGATGCGGTGTAAGCGTAGTAGGTGCCCAGCGGAATAGAGATCAGCATGGCGCAGATGGCAAAAACCAGGAAATGGCTTTTCTTCAGCAGCGCAAACGCATCGGCACAGAACAGATCGCGCAGCGCCAGCGGCAAGCCTTTAGCGGGGGCAGGGGTATGCGGCAGTGTCAGGCTGTAGGCTGCCAGAATGGCGGAACACGCGGCAGCGACGTAGAAAATAGTGACGCTTGCGGAGATGCCAGCCATCCCGATACAGACACCGGCGACGATCCAGCCGATCGTGCCGAAGACTCGTACGACAGGGAAGCTCTTCTCGCTGTTGTTCAGATTATGGAACGCAATGTTGTTGGTTAGTGCCAGCGTAGGCATAAAGCACAGCGTGTAGGCGAACAGGAGGATCAGCAACTGTGTGCCGTTCTCACTGGTCAGCGCGTTGGGTACAAAGAACAGAATGACGGCACCTGCCAGATGCAGCAGCGCCATGACTTTCTGCGAGGGGAAGAAGCGATCAACCACCATACCCAGCACAAACGGGGACAGGATCGAGGCGATCGGCGCGGCAGAGAAGGCGTCGCCAATCATGGCAGCCAGGTTATGTTGCGTCATAACCAGACCTAACGTAACCGACCATGAACCCCAGATGAAGAACTCTAAAAACATCATGAGCGACAGTCTGGGAACCACGAAAGCCGGTTGTAACGATTTGATAGCTGTGTTTTCAGATGAAGAAACCATGCGGTATCCCTCTTAAAAGTAATCGATTACAATTTGTGTTTTTTAAATGTAATCGATTACTTTTGGCTTAACCGCAGCTTTTAGCCATAAATGAGATCCTTATCACTAGAAAGTTATATAGCCATAGCGTAGCTGGCTGTTTTCGCGCAATGATCGGGTATCTGCTTTGCTTGAGGGGAAAAGAAGAATGACGCACTTTGTTTTAGTGGGCGATGTCGGCGGCACCAATACGCGTTTGGCGCTGTGTGACGCTATGACGGGCGAACTGTCGCAAATCGAAACTTATTCCGGGCTGGATTTCCCTTCTCTGGAAGGGGCGATCCGGGATTATCTCGACTCGCGACAGGTCACGGTGCAGGATGCCTGTATCGCGATTGCCTGCCCGATTACTGGTGACTGGGTGGCGATGACGAATCACACCTGGGCATTTTCCATCGCTGAAATGAAAGCGAGCTTGGGTTTACGCCACTTTGAGGTCATCAACGACTTTACCGCCGTTTCTATGGCGGTGCCGGTGTTGGGGAGTGAGAGTCTGCTCCAGTTCGGCGGCGGAGAGCCTGTGCCGGGTAAGCCTGTTGCCGTATATGGTGCAGGTACGGGGTTAGGCGTCGCTCATCTGGTGCATGCTGCCGGTCAATGGATTAGTTTGCCGGGTGAGGGTGGGCACGTGGATTTCGCGTCTAATAGCGACGAAGAAGACAACATTCTGGCAGTATTGCGCCAGTCGCTGGGGCATGTTTCCGCAGAGCGCTTACTCTCCGGGCAGGGGCTGGTGAATATTTATCGTGCCGTGGTGCTGTCCGATAATCGCACACCGGAGGCGCTGGAACCGAAAGATATTACCGAGCGTGCTGTTAATCATACGGACGTGGATTGTCGCCGCGCGCTGTCGTTATTCTGCGTCATTATGGGGCGCTTCGGTGGCAATCTGGCGTTAAATTTAGGCACATTTGGCGGTGTTTATATTGCGGGCGGTATCGTACCGCGCTTTCTTGAGTTTTTTAAAGCTTCCGGCTTTCGGGCGGCTTTTGAAGACAAAGGGCGGTTTAAAGGCTATATGCAGGATATTCCCGTGTACCTGATTACCCATGAACAGCCGGGATTAATGGGGGCGGGCGCTTACTTGAGACAGGTGCTGGGCAACGCGCTGTAAGTCAGCTTGATAGTCAAACGCCATCAGGCAAAGTGAGGTACGACTCACTCGCCTGATGGCGTCATCGTTGGTTATGCCAGAATGCGGGTGCGGATGACATCGGCGATGCTGGGTTCCTCATTACTGCCAATCACCAGATCGGCACGCGCTTTGATTTCGTCAGCGCTGTTGCCCATGGCGACCCCCAATCCTACGCCTTCCAGCATGCTGATATCGTTAAAGTTGTCGCCGAATGCCACGACGTCTTTCATGCTGATGCCCTGTTCGCCAAGCCATTGCTGGAGCAGTTTGCCTTTGCTATTGCCGGTTTGTGCGATATCAACCTGATCTTGCCACGACCACTCGCAGGCCAGTCCGAGTTGCTTTTCAACTTCTGCGGCAAAATGGTTCAGTGTGGGGACATCGGCGTGCGTGGTCGCGAATTTCCAGATAGCGTGCGATGCTTCCGTTTGACGCACCAGATTTTCCACCTGCGCAAAACGCGGGCGCTGTTGTTCCGGCAGGTTAGCCGCCCACGCTAGTGTGCGAACCACGTGTCCGGTAGGGCACTGATAATACATATCGTCATCGGCATACATCAGCCCATGAATATCAAATTCATCCAATAGCGTAATGACATTTTTCGCCTGTTCCACTGAGAGCGGATTGGTGTGCGATGCCTGACCCTGCTGGTAATCATAGACATAGGTGCCGTTACAGCAGATGGCGGGCGTATCCAACTGCAATCCCTGATAAAAAGGGTGAATGGCAGAGTGGTGACGCCCGGTGACAATCATCACTTTTATACCTTGCTGGCGAGCCAGCGCGAGTGCGCTCAGAGATTCGGGGAGGATTTTTTTCTGTTGATTCAGCAGGGTACCATCAAGATCAAGTGCAATTACTCGGTAGGTCATCGTTGTCTCGCAAATAAAAATGTGGATATCGAATGAGCCTTACGATAAAGGACGCGGCGAGAAATAGACAGACAACAACGAGATAAAAGTGTCTGGGATCCATTTGATGACGAAAGATGTCGTGCGGTGGGAAGTCAGGCCAAACGCGAAGTGTGGTAACACTATTGTCGATTTTCTATACTTTCAACGGCTTATCATCTATTTTTTAAGCAATTGACCAAAACGCGGCTTTACAATGTGCGACGTACTGTTTATAGTGCGCGTCATTGCGGAGGAGTGGCCGAGTGGTTGAAGGCACCGGTCTTGAAAACCGGCGACGCGAAAGTGTTCTAGAGTTCGAATCTCTACTCCTCCGCCACAAAATTCAACGGGTTAGCTTAGGCTAACCCGTTTTCGTTTCCGTCTGTTGGCTACCTTAACTACGAAAATTGTATCGCTATTCAGAAGGCGTTAGTGCTGGCTAGTTTTGTTCTTCTGTCTTAGGTCATTCCTCTATATTTCCGCTTTGTGCCCCTAGAATAACTACCTATTGTGGTCGCTCCTTTCATCAACAGATATGCCTTCGCTGTAATACCGCAAAAATGACATCTTAATTCCTGCCCCTGCTTAATAGCTGCCTTTCTGCGAACGTTGCCGCATACACAGGTTTTAAACTCGTTTTGTGTATGGAAAAACGTTGGATCGTTATTATCGGCCCGCTAATTAAATTCAACGGGCTATTAAATTTAATGGTCCTTATAAATCCAGGGGCTAATGATGTCAGGTCACGTTACAGCAAATGATTTACCACCGATTAAGGAATTGGATGAGTTCACGTCTCATATTCCTGAACTCCAAACAGATACATCTGTTTTAGCGGGCACCGGCGGCCCCGCAAATTATCAGGCAAGTGCGTTAGCGAACCGGACAAAATATTTAAAACGTGCTCTGGATTCGGTGAGTCAGGAATTAATTGAAATTGATCAATCGCTAGCCGCAGCACAGCAATCTGCTGATGAGGCAAAACAGGGCGCTGACGCATCGATGAAAATAGCCGCGAACGGCTCAGATATCGTTAACCCGGCTGCGTTTCGTTCAAGTATTGGTCTGAGCAATGCAATGCTGCGTGGGGATCTTGGCTGGGGGAACAAGGCTAAGAATATCGGGAGCAATGTTAATCTGTTCGACTATTTTACTCGCGACAGGCCCGCAGACGTTTACTGGGTTAACCAGACCGGAATCAACCGCCCACCTGATTTTGTTGACTGCGTTCTTCTATGGAATCCTATCGAGCATGATGATTTTTACGGTTGCTTGCTGGCTATCAGTTTTACTACTGGCGGTGCAAAGACGGCAACGATCGGTGTCGCTAATGGTGTGTGGGAAACGTCATGGAATATCGGCTGGGACACCCGAAACTTGTCTCCCGTTACAGCAAATACCAATCAGGTCATTCACGCATTAAAAACCTATATGTCTAATTGGGCGTCACTGATTTTGATGCCTGAAGCGCTGGGTCAACCCAGCTATTTACAAGGCAATAATTTCGACGGTTCAACGCGTTGGACTCTCGGCTATCAGGATATAAACACCGATCATCTGACATTACGCAACAACAAAGCAGGGGTTGCGATGACGATGCACGCAGATCGTAACATCTATGCCTCCTGCAATGACTTCGTGCTGACAGATGCTAAGGGGTTTGTGAAGAATAGCGGGGCTGGCGCCGTGCTTGGCAACATTACCGCCGTGCTCAACTACTATGCGTCAGAACAAAGCATGGGGTCTACCAAAGATGAGACTGGAAACGTATGGCGCACGCATATATCTGCGCGCCATCGTGGGGGTAATGGCAATCAGGAACCGACCGCCGATAGCCAAAATTTCGGTTTTGCTATTGTCGACGACAATATGACATCAGCGTATTACCAGATAAACGTCGTCAAACAGGTTGCTGGTGCCTGGCAACAAGCAGTGGGACTGTACCACACGGGGAACACAACCGCAGACGCCAATGGGTTTCTTAAGGTCGCTTCGCCGGTGGTGAAATTGTTCGGTACTGGAACGTCTGAGCTCAATACAGAGAGTGAAGGGGTAGTCACAACGCGCATTGATCAAGGTGTATACCGGATTTCGGGCTGTCTCGGCCTTAACGCCGATCTGGCTTGGGGAGGGCTTGAAGGGGGAATTGTTGGTCCGCGTTGTCGCAACGGGCTTGAGCGCCTTTGGGTTGATTATGATGTTGAGCAGGACGGCTCTATTGTTATCCACACGTATCACCGCACTCACCCGAATGCGATGCTGTTCGCACGCAATGAACGTGATGGCTACGCCGAAGGCGATCCGATTGATATCCCTGCTGACACATTCCTGAGTATCCGCGTACAGATGCCGGCACGCGAGACCGCGCATTACGTACCGCTTGTGACGCCTTCTGTCAGGCACAGTAATGTGTATTGCAACACCTTATCCCCGACAAAATAAGACTTAATGGCCGCTCAACGCGGCCTTTTCATTACTGTTGCATCATGTGTGTCCGTTAGCTCAACCAATCATTACTTAAATCAGCCATTGCTTAAATCAATAGTAGCCTTGCGATGTCTCTGTAGAATAGAGTGATTGGTCATTTATGGTATACCGTGCGTCAGGTTGAGCAAGTTTGTTATCCGTTCAATGAACCGCTTTTAAGCCTTCCTGAGCCGCCACATTCGCGTGAAATAAGGAGAATACGATGCAGCAAGTTGTTTATGTCGCCAGCCCGGAAAGCCAGCAGATCCACGTTTGGCAACTCGGTGCTCAGGGTAATCTGACATTATTGCAAACCGTTGATGTCCCAGGACAGGTTCAGCCGATGGTGATCGCACCGAACAAGCGCCACCTGTATGTTGGTGTTCGTCCTGATTTCAGGGTTCTGAGCTATCGTATTGATGAACAGGGTAAATTGACGGAGGCGGGTGTGGCGTCTTTACCGGGCAGCCCGACACACCTGTCTACCGATAACGACGGACGTTTCCTGTTCAGCGCGTCTTACAGCGGCGCTTGTGTTAGCGTTAGCCCGATTGGTGCGGATGGCATCGTCGGCGAGCCGATTCAGCAACTGGACGGACTGGAAGGGTGTCACTCTACCAATATTGATCCAACCAACCGCGTTGTGTGGGCACCGTGCCTGAAAGAAGACCGTATCCGTCTGTACGATCTGGGTGCGACGGGCAAATTGAGCGTACACCGTCAGGCCGAAATGACGACGGTCGCGGGGGCTGGTCCACGCCATATGGCTTTCCACCCCAATCAGCGTTTTGCCTATTGCGTGAATGAACTGGACAGCTCGGTAGACGTGTACCAGTTGGATGCAGCCAGTGGTGAGTTGGAGAAAGTACAAACGCTGGATGCCATGCCAGCGGGCTTCAGTGACACGCGCTGGGCGGCAGATATTCACATTACGCCGAATGGCCGCTTCCTGTACATCAGCGATCGTACTGCCAGCCTGTTGAGCGTTTTCCTGGTGTCTGAAGACGGCAGCACGCTAACGCTGACCGGTCA
Source organism: Pectobacterium aroidearum (assembly GCF_041228105.1). Lineage (NCBI taxonomy): Bacteria > Pseudomonadati > Pseudomonadota > Gammaproteobacteria > Enterobacterales > Pectobacteriaceae > Pectobacterium > Pectobacterium aroidearum. Next base: position 3,566,639 of record NZ_CP166097.1, on the reverse strand, counting down.
TCAGCCGACTGAGACGCAGCCGCGCGGTTTCAATATCGACAACACCGGTGAGTTCCTGATTTCAGCAGGGCAGAAATCTCAGCACATTGAGGTGTATCACATCGATCAGAACACGGGCGATCTGCAACCGCTGGCGCGTTACGCCGTCGGTCAGGGGCCAATGTGGGTGTCGGTGCTGGCGCTGGATTAAGTTGGTATGCTCCCCTATGAAGGGGAGCATAATGGCTTACTGGGTAAGAAAATCCTTCACATCTAGCAAGATAAACTCATTATCATCTGCCTCGTTGGGCTGACGGCTGGATGAGAATGGGAAGTTATTGTCATTGCCAACAATGATATGGTGATCATCAACAACATCGACATTTTCGATCGTCATAAACGGGAAGGTGAATACACCTTCTGTCAGCGGCTTACGTGCCAGGTGTTTGGGATCTTGAATGTTCATGAGGTCGAGGTAATCTGATTTATCGACAGGTTTACCAACATTGTCATCAGAGAATCCCACTTTGTAGATTCGCTTAAAGCGAGCTGGTGCACTGAAACAGTCCGTCGTCGTGGCACCTGCCTGACAGGCTTTGTCCATTGTACCTTCGTTGCTGTCACGTTCGATGATTAACCCCTGTCGATCGTCAATCATGTTGAAATCACCGATCGCGTTCTGGTTATCTTCCAGCACGTATTGCCAGCTACGACCTGTCCAGATTTGTTTTTTAACATCAAACTCCAGAACGCGCAGGTAACGTTTACCCGCGATATTTTCATACTCTTGGCGTGCGCTGTCCCATAATGCACCTTCCAGCAGTGGGTACAGTTTTGAACCATCTTTTGAGACCGCCATGCCTTCAAAGCCTTTCGAGCGAGACACCTGAAAGCTCGGCTTGCCGTCTGGCGTGCCGGGAGAGGGCTGTGTTGCATTATCCGGCGATTTCACTATCTTGCCATCAACGTAGGTATCGAAAACCGCTTGTACTTTTCCTGTCAGGTCCGCTTTGATGAGATAAGGACCGAACTCCTCACCAACCCATAAGCTGCCATCTGCAAACTGAAAACTTTCCGGGTCGAAGTCGGCACCGGTAAGATAGCGCTTGTCTGTGCTTTCGTTGACGATATGGAACGGCACTCGTTTATCGGGGTCGTGCAGGAATACCGTTTCCAGCCGACTCGCGGTATTGTTCTTAAAATCCATTTGGTAGTGATTCAGGTACAAAAGTGAATCGGGAGAATTCGCTTTGGTGCCATAACCGTTGTCTGTCAGCACCCAATAGGTGCCATCAGGCATATGTTTGATGCCAGAATGGCCTTGCAGCGGTTGCCCTTCAACGGGAAGCGCAAGCCCCGTTAGTCGATCCGCAGATTTTGCTGGCACGCTGTTTAGTGCCGTGACGCGTGAACCCGTCGTGTATTTACCGCTGACTTTCATGTCTGCTGGGGCATCATTGGGCGCGGGGATAAAAGATTTTGCGGGCATAACTATGTGGCCTGCCAGTTCAGCCGTCGAGGCGGTAGTTGCCGATGTTTGCGTGGCGAATGAATGATTCAATCCCAGAAGTGTGAAAAGTGCCAGCGTTGGCCAACGGAGGGGGAAACGGTGATACGTTCTCATTACGATTCCTTTTGGGTCATGGTGAATAAGCCGTAAGGTTAGTCACTATAGAAATCGACAATGACAGCAGTATGAAAACAGGCGCGACATCCTGATGCCGCGCGCAGGGGAAGAAGATAATGAGAGGGCGCTTAGCCTCGGTATTCGATAATCGACAAACCCGCGTTGTAGTCCGTGCTATAGATGATGCCGTCGGCATCCACAAACACATCACAAGACTGAATAATCTGCGGCCTGCCGGGACGTTTATCGACCATGCTGGCTGGCGCAGCAGGCACCAGTGCACCGGTTTCTTTCGGCTGATATGGATTACTGATGTCGTAAGCCCGCACGCCCGCATTTTGATACGTGGCGAAGATCAATGACGAACTGATGAAGCTGCCGGGCCGGTTTTCATGCAGGTTATGTGGGCCAAAGTGTGCGCCTTTCTTCACATAGTCTGCCTCTTTCGGCTGCGGGAAGGTGGCGATGCTCACCGGATTACTCGGTTCGCGAATATCGAACACCCAAATCAATTTCTCGCCATCTTCCTGATTATCCAATACCGCTTCATCCAACACGATCAGCAGATCGCGATCCGGCAGCGGTAGCGCGGTATGGGTGCCGCCGCCAAACGGTGGGCTCCAGTTACGGTGGCTGATGAGCTGTGGATTAGTGCGATCGCTCACGTCCAGTAGCGTCAGCCCGCCATCGCGCCAGCTTCCATAAGCGGTATCGCCACTGATGATGGCGTGGTGAAGGGCGTAACGCTTACCTTCCGGCCAGCTTGCGCGTTCTCCACCAGCTGTATGCATGCCGGGTAGCCAGTAACGACCGGCAACTTCCGGGCGCTGTGGGTCAGCCAGATCGATAGTCAAAAAGATGTAGTCACTGTAGCCATCGAGCAGCGCGGAGACATAGGCCCAGCGTCCACCCACATACCAGATGCGGTGAATTCCGATACCGTCCAGCGGCAGGAAGCTGATTTCACGCGGTTTATCCGGCGTTGAAATATCAAAAATCCGTAATCCGGCGCTCCAGCTTTTGCCCTGCTGTTTGGTACTGACCGTATCGGCGACGGAGCGAGTGTAATAGACCTTTTCCTCGGCGAAGCTGGCATCTGCAAACAAATCGCGCGCGTTGACGACAAGCAGCAGGTCATCGTGCGTTTGCAGGTGGATATTCCAGGTACCGGGCGGGGCGGCAATAAACCCCGCTGGCCTTGGGTTTTTGGCATCGCGCACATCCACAATCGACACACCTTGTGAAACCATATGCCCGATGTAAGCGTAGCCGCGATGAACCATCACCTGCACACCATCGGGTCTGCCGCCCTGATCGCTGTGTCCAATCAGCCGCATATTGCGGCTGTAATCGGGGGTGGGCAGAGGAGTCGATGCCATAACGTTATCTCCGTATTATTTCGCCTGTTTGGCTTCCAGTGTAGCAAACCACGGTGCGATAAAATCATCCGTGTGGCCCCAGCCTGGGATGATTTTTGCCAATCCCGCGACGTTGACGGCACCCGCCTGGCTGGCTAGCAGCGCCTGCGGAATCGCCGCAGCGCGGAATTCGTAGGTGGCAGGCGTAGGCTCACCGGCTATCTTGTTGGCAACCAGACGCAGGTTAACTTTACCGATCAGTTTTGGATCGACGGCCACGCTGACTTTCCACGGGCTGCTCGCTTCGCGCATCAGCTGTAAATCCTGATTGGAGATGTCGATGCTGTACAGTTTGATTTCTGTCCGGCCGTTTTCTTTCAAAGCCTTATAAGCGCCCTGGCTGAAAGCATCCCACGATCCCCAGATCGCATCGATTTTGCCTTTCGGGTATTTCGCCAGCACTGCGCCGACTTTGTTGGCGGTATCGCCCTGTACGTCAGAGGACACGGCACCAATCGATTCCAGTTCCTTGATGCCGGGGTTAGCTTTCAGGATCTGTTGATAGGCGAGCTGGCGGCGTTCCATCGGCGGGAAGCCAGCAACCCACAGTTTGATAATATTGGCTTTGCCGTTGAAATCCTTCACCAGTTGGCCGAGTGATTCGTTAGTCAGTGAGGCATCGTCCTGCTGGGTGACGGTCACGCCCGGAATTTCGCCGTTCACGGCGGTATCAAACACGGAGACGGCAATACCGCTGTCGACGATGCGTTTAATCAAATCGGTAGAGTAGGGATCGCGACCCTGTGACAGGATGATGCCGTCATATTTCTGGCTAATAGCCTGATTCACGAAATCCTGAAAACGGGCGTCATCGCCGTTACTCAGGAAGGTACTGACCTTGAAGCCCAGCTTTTTACCTTCTTCGAGAACGCCGGAAACAAACTGTGTGGTGTTGTCGTCCGATCCCAGATTGCGGATAACGGCGATGCGAACCGGGCCGCTATGATTGGCAATAGCAGCCGGAACGGGAGCAATAGTGGCGCTCTGATTGGCCAGTGCCGGTAATGCGGTCAGTAAGCTCAGTGCAAGCAGGGCAGGCGTAAATTTCTTCATTATCAGCTCCGTGGCGTTTTATAAATGGATCTTGTGTTGACGATAGTGTGTTGTGTCGATGGCAGTATTGTTATGTTTTCTGCGTCACTACTTTATAGCTGTCTTTATGTCTGGATGTCTATTTAAAAATAATACTGCATCATAGCCATTGAGCGATAGTCGGGAAAGCGGGGAGCGTTATGACGTTTGGATGTAAGTTATAACGATTTGTGCTGACTACGGATAAAAGAAAAATGCCCGCGAGGCGGGCATTTGAGGAGGTGATTAAATGAAAAGAACGTGAATTATTTCTTCGCTTCTTTCTCTTCCATTTCACGTGCCCAGCGTGGGTGGTGTTTACGCGCCCAGCGTTTGGAAACTTTGCCTTCAATCATCCCTTTGATCGATCCTTTGACCCAGAACGCCATGTACATATGGATCAGGATGGCATGGATGAGGACGATAGCCGCAGCAGCGTGAATCAGAATAGCGTAGCGCACGATATCAATCGGAAACAGGTGGGCAAAATAGGGGCGCCACATGATAACCCCGGTGATCAGCAGTACCAGCGTCAGCCCCATGATGCTCCAGAACATCATCTTCTGACCTGGGTTATATTTACCCACCTCAGCCACTTCATGCTCATTGCCTTTTAATACCTCAACAATATTGAGGAACCACGGCAGATCGCGTTTCTTCGGGATGTTATGACTAACAAACCGGAAAAACATCGGGATCAGACAGATGACGATCAGCACGCCAAAAAACGGGTGCAAAATACGCCCCATTTGTGGCGTACCAAACGTCTGCGTCAGCCATTGCAGGGTTGGGAAGAACAAAGCAATACCAGAGAGCGCGACCAGGAAAAAGCTAATCACCACAATCCAGTGACAGATGCGATCGATAAACTTGGTGCGCAAAATCATTTGTGGCTTACTCATGTTTGTCTCCCCCTTCTTTGTCTTCTCCCTCATGTTCATGATCCATTTCCTCAGTGTTCGGACCGACACCGACGTAGTGGAACATTAACCCGGCGAACGTGGCGACAAACCCTAACGCGGACAGCGGTTTCAGAATGCCTTTCCACAGATTGACCGGCGTGGAAATCTGCGGGTTATCTGGCAGATTGTGATAGAGCGATGGTCTGTCTGCGTGGTGCAGAACATACATCACATGTGTACCGCCCACGCCCTGCGGATCGTAGAGGCCTGCGTTTTCATAACCACGGCTTTTCAGATCGGTGATGCGTTCTTCCGCCAGATGCTTCATTTCGTCTTTCGTACCGAAACGAATGGCGCCGGTCGGACAGGTTTTCACACAGGCCGGTTCTTGCCCAACGCTGACTCTGTCGACGCACAACGTACATTTATAGACGCGATTATCTTCTTTGTTCAGACGTGGAATATTGAACGGGCAACCGGCGATACAATAGCCGCAGCCGATACAATTCTCGGACTGAAAATCAACGATACCATTGGCATACTGAATGACGGCACCAGCGGAAGGACAGGCTTTCAGACAGCCCGGATCGCTACAGTGCATACAGCCATCTTTACGGATCAGCCATTCCAGACGGTCGTTCTCTTCCACTTCGGAAAATCGCATCAGCGTCCAGGATTTGGCGCTCAGATCCGCCGGGTTATCATAAACCCCGAGGTTATGGCCGACTTCATCACGAATGTCGTTCCACTCTGAACAGGCCACCTGACAAGCTTTACAGCCGATACAGGTGGTGACATCGATCAGTTTTGCCACTTCGCTTTTGTCATTACGCACATGCGGAGGCGGTGTAAAGCCGTTGGTGGCCGAACGTTTAATAATATCTTGTGATTGCATTGACATAGTTGGCTACCCTTACACCTTCTCTACATTAACCAAAAACGCTTTGTACTCAGGCGTTTGTGAATTAGCGTCACCGACGCTCGGGGTGAGTGTGTTAGCCAGGAACCCTTTACGGGTGGTTCCCTCAAAGCCCCAGTGGCAAGGGATACCAACGGTTTCCACGCTGTGTCCGGCAATTTCCAGCGTTTTGATTCGCTTGGTGACCACTGCTTTGGCTTTGATGTAGCCACGCTGGCAGGAAACTTTGATTTCATCGCCTGCTTTAATGCCTTTGCTTTTCGCCAGATTTTCACCGATCTCGACAAACTGTTCCGGCTGCACAATGGCGTTCAAACGTGCGTGTTTTGTCCAGTGACGGAACAATTCGGTAATCGAGTATGTCGTCGCCACGTAAGGGAAGTCCTTCGCGGTGCCCATGGTTTTCGCATCGCGTTCAAACAAACGCGCCGCCGGGCTGGACACCACCGATGGATGCAGTGGGTTAGTACCGATAGGCGATTCGATCGGTTCGTAGTGCTCAGGGAACGGCCCATCTACCAGTTTGTCTACGGAGAACAGACGTGCCAGACCTTCCGGCAGCATGATGAACGGCCCGGTGTCTTTGCCCGGCGGGACGGTCGCGGCGAAGTCAGGTACATCAATGCCTTGCCATCTCTGACCGGTCCATTCCAGCAATTTACGCTTGCTGTCCCACGGTTTCCCTTGCAGGTCGGCAGACGCGCGGTTGTAGAGAATGCGGCGGTTTTGCGGCCAACACCATGACCAGTTCGGCGTGCAGCCGAGACCCGCATCGGCGTTGTCGCGTTTATCCATCTGGTTGCCCGCTTCTGTCCAGCTACCGGCATAGATCCAGCAGAAGCTGGATGTGGAGCCGTCATCGCGCAGTTGCGAGAAATCAGCAACCTGTTGGCCTTTTTTCAGGATCAGCTTGCCGCTGTCGTCGTAGATGTCCGCCAGCGCCATGCCGTTGGCTTCGCGGGCGATCTCTTCCGGCGTTGGGTCTTCTGGGTCTTTATAGTTCCAGTTGATGTTCATCAACGGGTCGGGGTAGGCGCCGCCTTCTTCTTTATACAGCTCACGCAGGCGCATCAGCAGTTTACCGAGGATTTTACCGTCGTGATGGGCTTCACCTGGTGGCTCAGCCGCCGCCCAGTGCCATTGCAGCCAGCGGCCGGAGTTGGCGATCGACCCATTCTCTTCAGCAAAGCAGGAAGAGGGCAGACGGAAGACCTCAGTCTGAATGGATTTCGTATCTACGTCGTTGAATTCGCCATAATTCTGCCAGAATGTAGACGTTTCCGTGACCAGTGGATCGATGATGACCATGTACTTGAGCTTGGAGAGTGCTTCGGTCGCTTTATTCTTGTTGGAGAACGCGGCAACGGGGTTAAAGCCCTGAACGATGTAGCCGTTCATTTTGCCTTCCACCATCAGCTCGGTTTGCACCATGACATCGTAGCTACGATCCCACTTCGGCAACCAGTCATAACCCCAGTTATTCGCTGCCTGCGCGTTGTCACCGTAGAAGCTCTTCATCATGCTGATAAAGAATTTTGGCGTATTTTTCCAATAGTTAACTTGATCTGGCAGCAGCGCCGTTGGCGTGATTTGACCCAGATAAGTTTTCAGATCCGGCTGTTTTTCTGACGGCAACGGCATATAGCCCGGCAGATTTAACGACAGCAGGCCAAGGTCGGTATAGCCCTGAATGTTAGAGTGACCGCGCAGTGCGTTGATACCGCCACCTGCCATACCGATGTTGCCAAGTAACAGTTGGATCATGGCCGCTGAGCGAATGATCTGTGCACCGTTGGTGTGGTGCGTCCAGCCCAGTGCGTACATGAAGGTTGCGGTTTTATTCGGCACACAGGTTTCGGCGAGCGTGCGGCAGATCGTTTCATAATCTTTGGCTGAAGTACCGCATAGCGATGTCACCATTTCCGGCGTATAGCGGGAAACGTGTTTTTTCAGCAGATTCCAGACGCAGCGTGGGTGGGACAGTGTGGTATCCCGTTTGGCGAAGCCGGATTCATCGAGCTCATACTGCCAGCTGGATTTATCATATTGACGTTTTTGTTCGTCGTAGCCGCTGAACAAACCTTCGTCAAAACTGAAATCTTCTCGTACGATCAGGCTAGCGCTGGTGTAAGACACCACGTATTCATGATGAATTTTATCGTGTGTAATAAGGTAGTTAACAATACCTAGCAGAAAGGCGGCGTCTGACCCAGCGCGAATAGGCGCGTAGAGATCGGCAACGGCCGCGGAGCGGTTAAAACGCGGATCGACAACGATCAGTTTCGCATTATTGTGCGTTTTCGCTTCAACGGCCCATTTGAAACCGACCGGGTGTGCTTCTGCCGGGTTGCCGCCCATGACGATGATGACGTTGGCGTTTTTGATATCAACCCAGTTGTTGGTCATGGCGCCACGACCGAATGTCGGTGCCAGCGCGGCGACGGTTGGGCCGTGACACAGGCGAGCCTGACAGTCGATGGCGACCATGCCGAGAGAGCGGGCAAATTTCTGGTCGAGAATGCCGGTTTCGTTGCTGGCAGCAGAAGAGCACAACATACCAGTGGTCAGCCAGCGGTTGACCGTTTCGCCTTTGGCATTGGTTCGTTGGAAGTTGGCGTCGCGGTCAGCTTTCATCAGGCGCGCGATGCGTTCGATCGCGTCTTCCCAGCTGATTCGTTGCCATTTGTCTGAGCCTGGCGCACGGTATTCAGGATAGAGCAGGCGGTTTTCACTGTGAATGTAGTCGACCAGACCCGCACCTTTCGGGCAAAGGGAGCCACGGCTGACTGGATGGTCCGCATCACCTTCGATATGAAAAACGGAAGGTTTTGCGTTCTTGGCGCCATCGCCCAGGCTATACATGAGCACACCGCAGCCGACCGAACAGTATGTGCAGTTGTTACGCGTCTCTTTTGCGCGTAACAGTTTATATTGACGCACTGATGCCATTGCTTCCGTGGGTGTAAAGCCCAATACCGCGAGAGTGGTTCCAGCCATCCCCCCCGCGCAAACTTTAAAGAAACCTCGTCTATTCAGTTGCATTAGTTTCCCTGTGTAATTATGTGTCATTTTTGTTGCGAGCAATTTAACAACACATAAGATGTGGGCTTTGCGCAAAATCAAAATTTAAGTATTTAAACCCCCATTACACCTATAAAGAGGTATATTTTTTATTCGTTATATAGTGTAATACATAACGATTTTGTTATTTCATGGTTACAAACTATGCGGATCGGCGAGTCGGTCGGCAGGAAATACGCGGGGATTTGTGGCGAAATTGTTGCAAAAAAAAGCCGGATAAGAATCCGGCTTGATGTGATGATTATTTGACCTGCATGCCCGGTTGGGCGCCGCTGTCTGGGCTTAGCAGGAAAATATCTTTCCCGCCCGGACCCGCAGCCATCACCATCCCTTCTGATATGCCGAAGCGCATTTTACGCGGTGCCAGATTGGCGACCATGACGGTTAAACGGCCTTCCAGCTTAGCCGGATCGGGATAGGCTTCACGAATGCCGGAGAAGACCTGACGAGTTTCGCCGCCCAGATCCAACGTCAAACGTAATAGCTTGTCAGAACCGTCAACCAATTCAGCTTGCTTAATCAAGGCGATACGCATATCGACCTTGGCAAAATCGTCAAAGTTAATGGTGTCCTGCACTGGGTTGTCCGCCAGCGGACCAGACACGACTTTTGGCGTCGTGACCATGTCTTCTTTAGACGCGTCAACCATGGCGTTGACTTTATCCAGATCGATGCGGTTGAACAGCGCTTTGAATGGGCTTACCTGATGGTTCAACAGCGGGGTAGTGATGGCGTCCCAGCTCAGTTCCGTGTTCAAAAATGCTTCTGTCCGCTGTGCCAGCGATGGCAGTACCGGCTTCAGGTATGTCATTAACACGCGGAACAGGTTGATACCCATTGAGCAAATAGCCTGTAGATCGGCATCCCGACCTTCTGCTTTCGCCACAACCCACGGCGCTTGTTCATCAACATAGCGGTTGGCGATATCCGCCAGCGCCATGATTTCACGAATGGCACGGCCGGATTCACGGCTGCTATAGGCTTCCGCAATGCTGGCGGCAGCGTCGGTGAAGGTTTTGTACAGTTCGGCATCGGCCAGTGTGTCCGCCAGTTTGCCGTCAAAACGCTTGTTAATGAAACCGGCATTGCGCGATGCCAGATTGACGACCTTGTTAACGATGTCGGCATTCACGCGCTGCACGAAATCTTCCAGATTAAGATCGATGTCATCAATGCGAGAAGACAGTTTTGCCGCGTAGTAATAACGCAGGCAATCGGCATCCAGATGCTGCAGGTACGTTCCTGCTTTAATGAAGGTGCCGCGCGATTTAGACATCTTAGCGCCGTTGACCGTGACGTAGCCGTGCACGAACAGGTTCGTCGGTTTACGGAAACCGCTACCTTCCAACATCGCCGGCCAGAACAGGCTGTGGAAATAAACGATGTCTTTACCGATGAAGTGATACAAATCGGCGTCTGAATCTTTCTTCCAGAAATCATCAAAATTCAGGTCGCTACGTCTGTCACACAGATTTTTGAACGACCCCATGTAACCGATTGGCGCATCGAGCCAGACATAAAAATATTTGCCCGGCGCATCAGGAATTTCAAAACCGAAATATGGCGCGTCGCGGGTAATGTCCCACTGTTGCAGACCAGAATCGAACCACTCCTGCATCTTGTTGGCGACTTGCTCCTGCAATGCGCCAGAGCGTGTCCAGGCTTGCAACATCTCGCTGAACGCGGGCAAATCGAAGAAAAAGTGCTCGGTGTCACGCATCTCTGGCGTGGCACCAGATACCACTGACTTCGGTTCGATCAGCTCAGTCGGGCTGTAGGTCGCACCGCAGACTTCGCAGTTATCGCCGTATTGGTCGGCAGCCTTACATTTCGGGCAGGTGCCTTTAACGAAACGATCCGGCAGGAACATGCCTTTCTCTGGGTCATACAGCTGAGAAATCGTGCGGTTTTTAATAAAGCCGTTCTCTTTCAGACGACCATAAATCAGACCAGACAGCTCGCGGTTCTCTTCACTATGCGTGGAGTGGTAGTTGTCATAGCTGATATTGAAGCCAGCAAAGTCCTGCTGATGCTCCTGACTCATCGCCGCAATCATCTCTTCCGGCGCAATACCCATCTGCTGTGCTTTCAGCATGATTGGCGTGCCGTGGGCGTCGTCCGCACAGATAAAGTGAACCTGGTTGCCGCGCATTCGCTGGTAACGAACCCAAATATCAGCCTGAATATGTTCAAGCATATGACCGAGGTGAATCGAACCATTAGCGTAAGGCAGCGCGCACGTTACCAGGATTTTCTTTGCGACTTGAGTCATGAGGAACTTGCTTTCTTTTGTGAATAGAGGGAGATCGATGTTAACCGATAGCGCCTTGCTGCGTAAACCGCTGGCGTGAGTAAAACGGCAGGAAACCATATGGCAGATTTTAATTTGCGTAGTGTTTCCACGTTTTTAACGCCGAAGGGCGTCAGGCTTCCCTCGCTCTGGTATGCTATATACGGTCTCAACGGTCAAATATGAGAATTTCAAGGAGCCGGAATGAACGCGACAGTCCCCGAACAACGTCCTGAAGCACTGCGTGCGATGGTCACCGGGGTTTTATCTACTTTTCAGCACCCGACACTGAAAAATAACCTGACGACACTGAATGCGCTGCGTCATTGTGCGCTGCTGGATAACGTGTTGCATATCGAACTGACAATGCCGTTTGTCTGGCTGAGTGGATTAGCAGTATTAAAAGAAACGGTTAGCGATGAGTTATTACGTTTATCAGGTGCAAAGGCCGTCGAATGGCGCTTAACACATGATATCGCTACGCTGCGTCGGGTTAACGATCAGGCTGGTGTGAAGGGCGTTAAAAACATCATTGCCGTCAGTTCCGGGAAAGGCGGGGTCGGCAAATCGAGTACGGCGGTCAACATGGCGCTAGCGCTGGCGGCTGAAGGCGCAAATGTGGGCATTCTGGATGCCGATATCTATGGTCCTTCTATTCCGACTATGCTGGGTTCGGCCAGTGAACGCCCAACCTCGCCGGACGGCCAACATATGGCGCCGATTATTGCGCACGGCCTGGCAACTAACTCTATTGGTTATCTGGTAACGGACGATAACGCCATGGTGTGGCGTGGGCCGATGGCAAGCAAAGCGTTATTGCAATTGCTGCAGGATACGCTCTGGCCGGATCTGGATTATCTGGTATTAGATATGCCGCCGGGTACGGGCGATATCCAACTGACGCTGGCGCAGAATATTCCTGTCACCGGTGCCGTCGTTGTGACGACGCCGCAGGATATCGCTCTGATGGATGCCATGAAGGGCATCGCGATGTTTGAAAAAGTCAGCGTGCCAGTACTGGGCATCGTTGAGAATATGAGCGTACACATCTGTAGCAACTGCGGTCATCTGGAGCCGATCTTCGGTACGGGCGGCGCGCAGAAGCTGGCGGAGAAATACCACTGTTCCCTGTTAGGCCAGCTTCCGCTGCACATCTCCCTGCGTGAAGATCTTGACCGCGGTGAACCGACGGTCGTCAGCCAGCCGGACAGTGAATTCACTTCTCTGTACCGTGAACTGGCGGGGCAGGTTGCCGCTCAGCTCTACTGGCAGGGCTCTGTTATTCCCAGCGAAATTTCTTTCCGCGCGCTGTAGCCCGCTATAAGGCCGGGATCTGTCCCGGCTTGACCCTGCGCCAGTCCCCGCTTCTCTGGGGCGCAATACGCGGAAAGGGTGGCGTGACGGGGGCTAACTCCCTATAATTGCGGCGTAAAAGCGCCTATTGGCGCATTCCCCTCTCTTTATTTATGTTAATCAGGTCGTTAATACCATGACTGATCAGTCTCACCAGTGTGTCATCATCGGGATCTCGGGAGCGTCCGCTTCGGGTAAAAGTCTTATTTCCAGCACCTTGTATCGGGAATTACGCGATCAGGTCGGCGATCAGCATATCGGGGTGATATCTGAAGACAGTTATTATAAAGATCAAAGCCACCTGACGATGGAAGAGCGGGTTAAAACCAACTATGACCACCCGAGCTCAATGGATCACAGCCTGTTGCTGAAACATTTGCAGATGCTGAAAGCAGGTCAGGCGATTGAAGTTCCACAGTACAGCTATGTCGAACACACCCGCAAGCAGGAAACGGTGCATATTGAACTGAAAAAGGTCATTATCCTGGAAGGTATCCTGCTGTTGACGGATGCACGTCTGCGCGATGAGATGAATTTCTCTATTTTTGTCGATACGCCGCTGGATATTTGCCTGCTGCGTCGCATGCGCCGCGACGTGAATGAGCGCGGTCGTTCAATGGATTCCGTGATGGAACAGTATCAGAAGACCGTGCGCCCAATGTTCCTGCAATTCATTGAACCATCTAAGCAATACGCCGACATTATTGTGCCGCGCGGCGGGAAAAACCGTATTGCGATTGATATTTTGAAAGCCAAGATAAGCCAGTTCTTTGAATAATATGTCCGAATCATTCAGGCTGCATGACCGAACGTTAATGTTTTAAACAAGGCCAGCAGCGTGAAGTATGACGGAGATATGTCCTAAATAATTCGAGTTGCGTGAAGATGGCAACCGAGCGAATCCCCAGGAGCTTACTCAGGTAAGTGACTGGGGTGAGTAAGGGCAGCCAACGCACAAGCAGCTTGAAGTATGACGGAGATAGATGAGGTTTATCTGATAGATACCGGTGTCGAATGGAGAATAAGATGAGACTGTGTGACCGTGACATTGAAGCCTGGCTGGATGATGGCCGACTGGTGATTACGCCCCGTCCGCCTACTGAGAGAATCTCTGGCGCGACGGTTGATGTTCGCCTGGGAAATCAGTTTCGCGTCTTCCGCGGACACACTGCGCCTTTCATTGATTTAAGCGGCCCGAAGGATGAGGTCAGCGCGGCGCTCGATCGCGTCATGAGTGATGAAATCAATTTACCGGAAGGCGAAGCGTTCTTCCTGCACCCGGGAGAGCTAGCGCTGGCGGTGACGTTGGAATCAGTGACGCTGCCGGATGATTTGGTCGGCTGGCTGGATGGTCGTTCTTCACTGGCACGTCTGGGATTGATGGTTCACGTTACCGCGCACCGTATTGATCCAGGTTGGCAAGGAAGAATTGTGTTGGAGTTCTATAATTCAGGTAAGTTGCCGCTGGCATTACGTCCCGGCATGATGATTGGCGCTCTGAGTTTTGAACCACTTTCTGGGCCGGCGGCTCGTCCATACAACCGCCGTCAGGATGCCAAGTATAAAGATCAACAGGGTGCGGTAGCGAGCCGGATCGATAAAGACTGAGCGTCTGGCGACAGGCTTGTAAGGTAAAAAGCAGGTGGCCGTGCGTTTCACAATGAGGATGGCATGAGAAGATTTCTGACGACGCTGGCAATACTGCTTGTCGTGCTGGTAGCAGGAATGACGGCTCTGGTCGTACTGGTTAACCCGAATGACTTCCGCGCCTACATGGTGAAGCAGGTTGAGGAACGTAGCGGCTATCGTCTCCAGTTGGACGGCGATCTGCGCTGGCACGTTTGGCCGCAACTGAGCATATTATCCGGCGGAATGTCATTAAGCGCGCCGGGTTCCAGTGCGCCTATTGTTAGCGCGGAGAACATGCGCCTTGATGTGCAACTGTGGCCATTGCTGTCGCACAAGCTTGCGGTCAAGCAGGTGATGCTGAAAGGGGCGATTATTCGCCTGACGCCGGAAAGTGAAGCCAAACAGGCCAATAATGCCCCCATTGCCCCTGCGGGATCGCAAGCGCCATCTGAAGAGCGTCGCTGGCGGCTGGATATCGATAAGATAAAAGTCGCCGATAGCCTGTTGATTCTGCAACGCAGTAATAATGAGCAGATTAATGTTCGCGATATTAATCTTGCTATGGAGCAGAACAGCGACCGTCAGGTCAACATCGAATTATCAAGCCGTATCAATCGCGATCAGCGCGATATTGCTTTCTCCCTTGCCGCAGATGTCGATTTGCTGCATTTCCCTCAACAGGTCAATGCCAATATCACCAAACTGGATTTCCAGCTTCAGGGGGCAGAAATACCGCCAGGCGGTATCAGTGGAACGGGGAGCGTTCAGGCCAGTTATCAACAGCAGCCTGAAAAAATCACGTTTAGCCAGCTTTCACTTAATACCAATAATAGCCAGTTATCGGGAGCGGGTAGCGTGACGCTGGGTGATATCCCACATTACGATTTGGCTCTGTTGTCTGAGAAGCTGGATTTGGATTCCCTGCTGGGAATCGAGGTAGTAAAGGGAAACAGCACGTCCAAGGCACCAGTTAAATCATCCACTCCCGTCATTTCGAATGAAAGTGGATTAACCAAGCCAGAAAGCGCCTTACAAGCATTCACGGCGCGTCTGTCGTTGCAGGCCGCAACGATGATCTACCGTGGGCTTGATGTCCGCCAGTTTACGCTACGGGCAGAGAATCAGCCGGGGTCGCTGGATATTACGACATTGAGTGGTGAACTGGGCAGTGGGCATTTCTCATTACCCGGTAAAGTTGTGACGAAGCCATCAACCAACATCACGTTACGGCCAGAACTCAAGGACGTTGAGCTGTCCCAGCTGATGTCCGCATTTGCGCTGCCCGCCGAGACGGTCAGCGGAAAATTGTCGATGGCAGGGCAGTTCAGCGGAAACAGCTTTTCGCTACCTGCGTTGCTCCAACAGTGGCAGGGAACGGCGACGCTGCAGGCTAATAGCGTCCGCCTACAGGGTTTGAATATTCAGCAAATGGTGCAGATGGCTGTCGCGCGTAGTAATGGCAATGTGCGAGGGCAAGAGCGCTACGAACGTTACACTGAGCTGCAACAGTTGACGGGAAAAGCCCAACTGAATGCGGGTAAGTTACGTCTTACCGATCTCAATGGCCGTTCAGAGCTGCTGTCACTCAGCGGTGTTGGACAATTCGATTTGCCCGCTCAGACATGTGATGTCAATGTGAATGTCTCTATCACGCAAGGATGGCAGGGCGATGAGCAACTGGTCAGCGTGCTGAAAAATACGGCGATCCCATTACGCGTCTATGGCGAGTGGGATAAATTAAATTATCAGCTACAGGTAGACCAACTGCTGCGTAAACGCCTACAGGACGAGCTGAAGAAACGTCTGAATGACTGGGCCAGCCAAAATCAGCAAAGCCAAAAGGGCAAAGATCTGAAGCAACTTCTCGATCGCCTTTAATTTTCTAACACACCGTGCTTTAGTCGGTTTGCTGATTCCTGTCAGCAAACCGGCAGCTTCTCACCAATCTTTTCCTCTGGTTTGTCATCCTCCTCAAAACGGGCTTTGTGCTCGGTGTCTCTTTTTTAATGCTGCATATTAATATTTTTCTCTTTTTTTATTTTCTAAAGCAGTAAACTTCGCTCCCTATTTTTGGTGCGGCATGACTCCGCTGCCGGGGAATGTCTGTCAGATAACTTATTACTCAGGTATCGAAACCCATTATGCTCGAACTTTTGATTGGTGTTGCTGTAACGATTCTGGTTGGTCGTTACATTATAAAAGGGTACTCCGCGACTGGCGTGTTGCTGGTGGGGGGCCTATTACTATTGGCAATCAGTGCCATGCTGGGGAAAAATGTATTGCCAGCCAGCGCGAAAGCGACAGGTTGGAGTGCAACGGACATTGTTGAATACGTAAAAATTTTGCTGATGAGCCGCGGTGGCGATCTCGGCATGATGATTATGGTGCTGTGTGGTTTTGCCGCTTATATGACGCACATTGGTGCCAATGATGTGGTCGTTAAGCTGGTTTCCCGCCCGCTGAAAATGATTAACTCGCCTTATTTACTGATGATTGCCGCCTATTTTGTCGCCTGTCTGATGTCGCTGGCGGTGTCATCGGCAACCGGGCTGGGGGTGTTGTTAATGGCAACGCTGTTCCCCGTCATGGTGAATGTCGGCATTAGCCGTGGAGCCGCTGCCGCAATCTGTGCATCCCCTGTGGCGCTGATCCTGTCGCCGACCTCAGGCGATGTGGTGTTGGCAGCTCAGGCATCGCAGATGAAATTAGTGGATTTCGCCTTTAAGGCCACGCTACCTATTTCGATCATTGCGATCGTGTGCATGGCCGTCGCACATTTCTTCTGGCAGCGCCATCTGGACAACAAAGCGAATGTCAGCCATGAGATTCTGGACGTCAGCGAAATCAAGACAGATGCCCCGCGTTTTTACGCCATTCTGCCGTTTACGCCGATTATTGGAGTACTGGTCTTTGATGGTAAATGGGGACCGGAACTCCACATCATCACCGTGCTGGTGATTTGTATGGTGCTGGCCGCGGTGCTGGAATTTGTTCGCTCGTTCAATGCGCAAAAAGTATTTGATGGACTGGACGTCGCTTATCGCGGGATGGCCGATGCCTTCTCTAGCGTGGTCATACTGCTGGTCGCGGCTGGTGTTTTTGCTCAAGGGTTGGGCACTATTGGCTTTATCAGCGGCCTGATTGGCCTTGCGCAGTCGTTTGGCAGCGGTGGGTTGGTGATTATGCTGGTGCTGGTTGCCATCACGATGCTGGCAGCGATGACGACTGGTTCGGGCAATGCTCCGTTCTATGCGTTTGTTGAGCTGATTCCAAAACTAGCGTCGCAAATGGGTATCAATCCTGCCTATCTGGCTATTCCGATGCTTCAGGCTTCCAATTTGGGCCGTACCATTTCTCCGGTATCCGGCGTGGTGGTGGCTGTTGCCGGGATGGCAAAAATATCACCGTTTGAGGTGGTGAAGCGCACATCGGTTCCTGTTCTGGTTGGACTGATTGTGGTGGTGGTTGCCACAGAAATTATGGTTCCTGCCTGATAGATAAATAGAAAACAGCCCCTAATCGAATAGAAAGGGGCTGTTGATAAACGCGGTATTTTATTTTACACCGCTATCACACTTCAAAATCAGTCTGTGGTTCGTCGTTTGGGGTGATACGAACCTCCATGATCCGATGGCTTTCCACCGCCAGGATAGTGAACTGATAGCGATCGATTGATAATGTATCGCCCACCTGTGGAACCCGCTGTGCGTGCTCCATCAACAGCCCCGCCAACGTATAGTATTCGCGCTTTTCATCCAGCATCAGCGGAACATACATCGTCAGATCTTCCAGCGGAATATAGCCATTTGCGGTCCAACTGCCGTCGTCATTTTGCTGAATACCGTGGCGCGCATCGCGATCTTCTCCTTCGCGCGGTAGGTTACCCGCAATGGTTTCCATCACGTCACTTAATGTGACGATCCCTTCCATCGAACCAAATTCATCAACGACGAACGCAAAATGCGTTCTTCCTTCTCTAAACTGTTCTAAAGCTTGCAAAAGCGAAAGTTGCTCAGGGAAAACCAGCGGCTGACGAATAAGAATTCGCAGATTAAACGGCTCACGGTTCAACTGCTGTTGTAGTAAATCAGCAACATATACGATCCCCAACGGCTCATCAGAGGTTTTGCTGTCGGTTACCACGAGCCGCGAGTGCTGATTGGTCGTTAGCAGTTTAGCGAGTGCTTCCTGTGTTATATCCAGCTCAACCGGCTCGATATCATGCCGAGACGTCATAATGCTGCTGATGGTTCGCTGCGCCAGTCCCAATACCCGTTTGATCATCCGGCGTTCCTGAAGGTTGAACACCTCCTGACCCGCCCGGGTGTTGTCTGCAATCATCGACGAGGTTTGGTTGTCCAGCTCAGCCTCTTCGTGGTTGCCGCGCAAAATACGCAAAACCACTTCCGCGGTACGCTGACGTAGCGGAACCGAAGAGGAAAGAAAGCGTCGGCGGTTAAACATGGAAACCTGATTAAACATCTCAATCAGCACTGAGAAGCCTATCGCAGCATAGAGATAACCTTTAGGAATGTGATAGCCAAAGGCATCCGCGACCAGACTGAAACCAATCATCAGCAGGAAGCTGAGACACAGGATGACGATGGTCGGATGTTCAGCGACAAAACGGGTCAGTGGTTTGCTAGCCAGCAGCATCAGGAAGATGGCAATGGTCACAGCGGACATCATTACCAGCAGATGATCGGTCATGCCGACGGCGGTAATCACGGAATCCAGTGAGAATATCGCATCCAGTACCACGATCTGCGCCACTACCGGCCAGAAACGTGCGCCTTTACGCTGGGCTTGCTGCTCCTCATCTTTCCCTTCGAGGCGTTCGTTGAGCTCCATGGTGGCTTTAAAGAGCAGGAATAGCCCGCCAACCAGCATGATGACATCACGAGCGCTGAATGTGTGCCCAAGGAGCGTGAAGAGGGGGGTAGTCAACGATACCAGCCAGGAAATAGACGCCAGCAAACATAGGCGCATAATCAGGGCAAGCAATAGACCGACGACTCTGGCTTTATCGCGTTGTTCTTTTGGTAGTTTCTCAGCCAGAATGGCGATGAAGATAAGGTTATCAATGCCCAGAACCAGCTCCAGGACAACCAGCGTGGCCAACCCGGCCCATATTGTTGGATCAGCGATCCACTCCATATCTATTTTTTCACCTTTAAATGAAGATAACCTCGATAGCGTATCAGGGCGGGCACAGATGAACCAGAATTTGCAGGGATATTCTTTTTTTGGCGAGTCCGATACGAGCGTCGGCGGCCTGTCTACCCGCGCTTTCTCCCACTTTTACACGGCAGTTAGCCTATATGAATGTTGTGTGACAAGTTATTTAAAACAGCGTGAAAAAGCAGCAATAAGCAAGATTTTCAGAATTATGAGCGGGATAGCTCGCGTTAGTGTTTGATAGTGTTGGTAGACAACGCATAGAATACCTATGCCAATTTAACAGGATTTTTACGACAGGGAGGCTAAGGTTTTTGCTATGATTTTTATCCGCAGCTTACCATCTCCTGCCAAAAAGGTTTTTAGGCTGTGAGGTCTCGGGAAAGCGAAGTGCGTAGTCTTATTCTGAAAAGCTCGTCCAGGAACATCTTACCCTTGTACTCTTCGCTTCGTCGTCAATACTATTGGGGTGAAAATTGGCGTTGTAGACTTAGCTATATTTTTATAAATAAATCTATTGATGAGTAATATTTTGTTAGCCATGTCAGTTAGCTAGCAAATTTATGAAGTATTTACATACAAGCAGAGGGCTTACGGAGCCAGATATGTTGCCACAGGATGGTGTTCCGTACGTTGTTTGACAGCGCATTGGTTGCTATAAGCCAAGGGCGGTAGCGTGTCTGATGCAAAACATTCACATAACGGGTTGATGATGGTGCAAAAATGCAAGAATTCATGGCGGTTTTCCTGTGTGCGTTTATTGCGTTGTTTCTGGCAAGAAAAGTCGCAATAAAAGTCGGGCTGGTGGATAAACCTAATGAGCGCAAGAGACACCGTGGTCATATTCCACTTGTTGGCGGTGTTTCTATCTATATGGCCCTGTGGGTTATGTATATTTTTGATCCTGCATGGCTCCCCGACTTCTCTCTTTACATGGTTTGTGCAACGGCATTACTAGTGGTAGGTGTTTTGGACGATCGTTTTGATCTTCCCGTTCTTCCTCGCGTTGGCTTACAGGCACTTGTCGCAGGTTTGATGATGTACTCGGGTTTATACCTCATCAGCCTTGGCAATGTGCTGTTCGGTTATGAGTTGTTTTTGGGGATCTTTGGTTACACAGTTACCCTATTTGCGGTATGGGGCGCGATTAATGCTTTCAATATGGTTGATGGCATTGATGGCTTACTCGGTGCGCTTTCTTGCGTTACGTTTGGTGCGCTAGCGGTTGTTTTTTATATTGGTGGGCGTCACGAGTTAGCTCAATGGAGTCTATGTCTGCTCGCTGCGACGCTGCCTTACATCCTGTTGAATCTTGGTGTTCCATGGGGTCTGAAGTTCAAAGTGTTTATGGGGGATGCCGGAAGTACACTCATTGGTTTTACCGTTATCTGGCTGCTTGTTGTGGCAACGCAAGGCAAAGAGGCCATCATCCACCCAGTAACGGCATTGTGGATGATTGCGGTTCCTCTAATGGATATGGTGACGATCATGGTTCGCCGTATTCGCAGAGGCGATAGCCCCTTTAAACCGGATCGTGAGCATTTGCATCACATTTTGATGCGTGCTGGATTGAGCTCACGGCAATCTTTGCTGGCAATTGTTTTGGCCGCGTTGTTCCTTGCAGCAGTGGGCATTATTGGCGAGCTTGGCGGTGTGACTGAATCCATCATGCTGAGCGCGTTTCTGGTGATTTTTGTTGGCTATTTTTGGTCAATTACCCGAATATGGCGTCTACTGACGTGGTTCCGACGTAGTAGTCATAGACACGTTGCTGTTGCGGAGAAAATGGAGCAACGGCGCTGATGCAATGAATTAGCTGTTTTTTACGTCCCACTCTGCGGGTTTATTCGAATAAAAGTCCTCTATAATAACGAGTTATTTTGTAGGGATTTGCGCGACATTTAATCATAAGCGATGGCATAAACAGGATGATAAAGCACAAGTTAAAATTGATACCCGTAGTGGTGTCCATAGCCCTGCTTAGTGGCTGCACTCTAATTCCCGGTAGCCATTTATCCACTGGTGGTAAAGAAGTTATCGAGCAGCAAGACGCTGATTTTAATATTAATAAGTTGGTCAACGTTTACCCGATGACGCCTTATTTAATTGAAAAAATGCGGCCTAAGCCATTGATTGCGCAAAATAATCCTGCATTGGAGCGTGAGTTGCAAGGCTATGAATATCGCATTGGGGTTGGCGATGTCATCATGGTTACTGTGTGGGATCACCCTGAATTAACCACGCCAGCAGGGACATATCGTACTGCAGCGGATACGGGTAACTGGGTGCACTCTGATGGCACGATCTTCTATCCTTATATCGGAAAGGTAAAGGTCGCGGGTAAAACGGTTAGCGAAGTGCGTGACGAAGTTATGGGACGTTTAGCCACGTATATTGAGTCCCCTCAGGTTGATGTCAGTATTGCTGCTTTCCGTTCGCAGAAGGCATATGTCTCTGGCGAGGTCAGCAAGTCAGGTCAACAGCCGATTACCAATGTGCCACTGACTGTCCTTGATGCGATAAACAACGCAGGCGGGCTAACCGAAAATGCGGACTGGCGAAATATTGTCCTTACCCATGATGGTAAAGAACAGCGAATTTCTCTTCAGGCACTGATGCAAAATGGTGACCTTTCACAAAACCACCTCCTCTATCCTGGCGATATCCTCTATATTCCCCGTAATGATGACCTGAAAGTATTCGTCATGGGTGAAGTTAACAAGCAAAGCACCCTCAAAATGGATCGCAGCGGTATGACGCTGACCGAGGCATTGGGCAATGCAGAGGGCATGGACCAGACGCTTTCTGATGCCACAGGTGTATTTGTTATTCGTCCATTGAGAGGGACTCAAGGGCCAAAAATGGCGAATATCTACCAGCTTAATGCATCAGATGCTACAGCCATGGTGATGGGAACGGAGTTCCAGCTTCAGCCTTACGACATTGTATATGTGACGAGCGCGCCGATAGTTCGTTGGAATCGCCTGATATCTCAATTAGTTCCAACTATTTCCGCATTCAATCAATTGACGGAAGGTGGTTTACGTGTTCGTACCTGGCCATAGAGATAATTATGTTTGATTCAATATTGGTTGTCTGTGTAGGCAATATCTGCCGTTCCCCTACAGGGGAGCGGTTATTAAAGCGGGCTCTGCCTGAGAAAAAAATCGTTTCTGCCGGATTAGGGGCATTAGTTGGGAAGCCTGCTGACGCTATGGCAACGGAGGTCGCAAACCAACATGACCTTTCTCTCGAAGGGCATCAGGCGCAGCAATTAACATCGGCTTTGTGTCGCCAGTTTGATCTTATTCTCGTGATGGAAAAAGAACATATTGATGGCGTATGCCGCATCGCTCCTGAAGTGCGTGGTAAGACAATGTTATTTGGGCGCTGGTCGGAACAGCAGGAAATTGCTGATCCTTATCGTAAAAGTCGCGAAGCCTTTGAGTTTGTCTATTTGCAACTTGAGCAATCAGCCGAAAAATGGGCTCAAGCATTAAGCCGTTAACAAGTCAGGGAAACCCATGGCAGAGAAAATTTCAGTAAAAACAGCCGAAACGAATTCGGATGAGATTGATTTAGGTCGTTTGTTGGGAACACTGCTGGATAATCGCTGGTTAATTATTGGTGTAACGGCAGTTTTCACTATTATAGGCATTCTTTATGCCACGTTTGCGACACCGATTTATAAAGCAGATGCGCTCGTTCAGGTAGAGCAAAGCTCAGGTAATGCACTGCTGAAAGATATTTCTAGCACTTTGCCTGATTCAAAACCGGAGTCAGCCGCTGAAATCGAAATTATCAAATCACGGATGGTTGTTGGTAAAACAGTAGATGACTTGTCGCTAGATATTGTTGTTCAACAGAAATACTTTCCTATTTTTGGTAAAGGTTTTGCCCGCTTGATGGATGAAAAACCTGGCAGAATAGCTGTCTCTAGGTTGGAAGTGCCTAAATCGTGGCGAGATGAGGCCATTACACTACGTGTTATTGATGAACAGACGTATGAAATTGAAGCTGGCGATGCAGTAAAATTCGAAGGTAAAGTTGGCCAAATAGCAAAACACGATAATATTTCTTTATTGGTCAGTGATATTCAAGCAGAGGCCGGCACCGTTTTTCGTCTGCAAAAATTAAATTCGCTTACTGCAATCAATAATGTATTGAGTACTTTTATCGTCGCTGATAAAGGTAAAGATACGGGAGTATTATCTCTCAGTTTTGAAGGTGAGAATCCCGAATTAACCAATAAAATATTGAATAGTATTAGCAACAATTATTTACAGCAAAACGTCGAGAGAAAATCCGAAGAAGCAGGAAAGAGCCTTGAGTTTCTTAAACAGCAACTTCCGAATGTACGTTTAAATCTTGATGATGCTGATAATAAATTAAATGCCTATCGTCAGGAGAATGAATCCGTCGATTTATCGCTGGAAGCGAAAGCCGTTCTTGATACGATGGTTGCGGTTGAATCGCAGTTAAACGAATTAACATTCAAAGAAGCTGAGATATCAAAGCTTTATACTAAAGAACACCCCGCTTATCGTTCATTGCTGGAAAAACGAAAAACGTTGGAAGATGAGCGTGAGAAAATTAATAAACGTGTCGCTGCTATGCCAAAAACACAGCAGGAAATATTACGTTTAATGCGAGATGTTAATGTAGGGCAAGAAGTATACATGCAGTTGCTGAACAAACAGCAGGAGCTAAGCATCAATAAAGCTAGTACTGTAGGTAATGTCCGTATCATTGACCCATCTGCTATTCAGTTAAGCCCGGTAAAACCCAAAAAAGTTCTGGTTGTATTACTGGCGATGTTGTTGGGCGGGATGATATCAACAGCATTTGTTGTGCTCAGAGCAGTATTGCATAAAGGTATTGAAAGCCCAGAACAGCTCGAAGAAATGGGCATAAATGTCTATGCCAGCGTACCTTTGTCTGAATGGCAACAGAAAAAAGACAGAGTTCTATTAGCAAGATCCAATAAAAGTAATACACGGTCTACTGAATTACTCGCGATTGGTAACCCTACAGACCTTGCTATTGAGGCAATTAGAAGCCTCCGTACCAGTCTGCATTTTGCCATGATGGAAGCCAAAAATAATGTACTGATGATTTCTGGTGCTAGCCCGGCAATTGGTAAAACATTTATCAGTGCAAACCTTGGAGCTGTTATTTCTCAATCTGGTCAACGCGTTCTTATTGTTGACTGTGACATGCGTAAAGGGTATGCCCACGAACTGATGGGAACGCAGAGCGTTGATGGCTTGTCGGATATTTTATCTGGGCAGGTAGAAGTAGAGAAAAGTATTCGGAAAACAGCGGTGGAAAATATGGACTTCATTCCTCGCGGTCAAATTCCACCTAATCCATCTGAACTTTTAATGCATAGTCGATTCCCGCAATTTATTAAGTGGGCTGCGGAAAATTACGATATTGTATTATTGGATACGCCGCCAATACTCGCTGTAACTGATGCTGCGATTATTAGTCGACACGCAGGGACATCTCTTCTGGTTGCACGCTTTGAAGTGAATACGCTCAAAGAAATTGAGGTCAGTATCCGCCGTTTTGAACAGAATGGTGCGGAAATAAAAGGTGTCATTCTGAATGCTATTGTAAAACGTGCAGCAAGTTACTACGGCTATGGAAACTATCACTACTATACTTATGACTATAAATCAGAAAAAAATAATTAATTTTTTATGATTTAAAATTTACCCTTGTGATAACCGGATGTTCGCATCCGGTCTTCTTTAATACCTCGCTTATAAATTATCTGTCGTAATTTTTTCTATCAGATTTTATACCAAAATTGATTTTCTATTGGAGTTAACCGTGAAAGGTATAATCCTTGCTGGTGGTTCAGGAACACGCCTTTATCCTATTACATTAGGTGTATCTAAACAGCTATTGCCTATTTATGATAAGCCGATGATCTATTATCCGCTGTCTGTGCTTATGCTGGCTGGAATCCGGGATATTTTAATTATTACCACACCGGAAGATCTGAATGCGTTTCAACGACTATTAGGTACAGGTGAGGCTTTTGGCATTCGACTCTCTTATGCTGTCCAACCTAAGCCTGATGGGTTAGCACAGGCATTTATTATTGGTGAAGAATTCCTGGCCGGCGATAGCTGTAGTCTGGTATTAGGTGACAATATATTCTTCGGACAAGGGTTTAGCCCAGTCTTAAAACGTGTTGCAGCTAAGAAAACGGGTGCGACAGTATTTGGCTATCAAGTTATGGACCCAGAGCGATTTGGCGTCGTTGAATTTGATGAGAATAAGAATGTTCTTTCCATTGAGGAAAAACCTAAAAAAGCCAAATCGAATTGGGCTGTAACAGGTTTATATTTTTATGATAGCCAAGTGGTTGAATTAGCTAAACAGGTGAAACCTTCAGAAAGAGGTGAGCTTGAGATTACGACGCTTAATGAGATGTATCTGGAGCGTGGGCAATTGGAAGTGGAGTTTTTAGGACGTGGTTTTGCCTGGTTAGATACCGGTACGCATGATAGCTTGATCGAAGCTTCTACCTTTGTTGAAACGGTAGAGAAAAGGCAAGGAATGAAGATCGCGTGTTTGGAGGAAATTGCCTGGCGTAATGGATGGCTAACTAATTCACAGTTACTGGATTCAGCAAGCAGACTGATTAAAAACCAGTATGGCCAATATCTAGAGAGACTCGTCAAGGATTTTCGGGATTAATGTAATGCAGATAAGACTAATTCAATTACAAACGCATGGCGACGAGCGCGGTGCATTAGTTGCCCTCGAGCAAGATAAAAATATCCCGTTTGAAATAAAACGCGTTTATTATTTATTTAAAACGAAAGAAGGGGTACGCAGAGGATTCCATGCTCATAAAGCGTTGAAGCAAGTTGCGATAGCGGTCCGTGGTTCTTGTCGTTTTTTACTGGATGATGGTACAGAGAAGGTAGATATATTATTAGATAACCCTGCTCAGGGGCTTCTTATCGATTCATGCATTTGGCGAGAAATGTATGACTTTTCTGATGATTGCGTATTAATGGTGTTGGCAGATCAACCTTATGATGAATCTGATTACATCAGAAATTATGATGAATTTTTATCAGGGATCTGAAAATGAATGTCATTGTTGCGGGTAAAAACAATATTGCAGTTGATTTTGTTGAATGGCTGACAGAAAAGTACCCTGAAATAAAAGTATTTGGAGTAACTAACAGCACTGATAATGGATGTGATACCTTTCAACGGTCATACAAAAAATTTTGTGTTTCTCATGATATTCCGGTTTTATCGTTAGAAGATGCATATCTAGTCGAAGGGATATTTATCTCTCTAGAGTTTGACAAGATTATTGATACGAATAAATTCAAGAAAAGTAACTGTTTTAATATTCATTTTTCTAATCTACCTAAATATAAGGGAATGTATACATCGGCATGGCCTATTATCAACGGAGAAGAAAAGGCTGGTGTTACGTTCCATGAAATTGATAACGGGATCGATACGGGGGACATCATCTCTCAAAAAGAGTTTCTACTTGATGAGAATGAAACTGCGGGTTCTTTATATTTAAAATATATCCGCCATGGAACTCAATTGGTAAAAGATGTCTTCCCTAAATTGGTTGAAGGGAATTACGAAAGAAAGAAACAGAATTACATTAATTCAAGCTATTACTCGAAAAAAAGTATTGATTATAAAAATGTCAGTATAGAGCTAAATAGAACTGCATTCCAAATAAAGCAACAAACTAACGCTTTCACTTTTCGCTATTACCAACTCCCTAAGGTTTTAGGGTATGAAATTTTTGGTGCAAAAGTGTTAGACGATAAATCAATACTGAAAGCCGGTTCTGTTGTTGAGGATAGTAATAATTATATTGTTTTATCTTCGATTGATTATAATATCATGCTGTTCAAAGATAATTTTTCTAAAATATTAGAATTGAGCAAAGCTGCAAGTTTTGAGGATCTTGCTTTAAACGCGCCTTTTCGCAATACATTGTTTGAGAAAAATGAGAAAGGATGGAGCCCTATCATTGTTGCGGCCTATCATGGCAACATCGAACTTATAAAAAAATTGGTGGAAATTGGGGCTGATGTCAATGACACTAATTATAATGGTACGACTGTTGCAATGTATTTGAAGGACTATGTTATAAAAAGCAAGAATTACTCTCTGATGGAAGAGTTGGTAAAATTAGGAGCTGACTTGAACATCAGAGATTACCATGGGTTAAATATTTTTGATTATCTTGAATTATCTAAAGTAGATGAAGCTGAACAAAAAATTTTTAAGGAATTAAAATGATAAATTTTTTAGATTTAAAGAAAATCAATAATGAGTATAAAAAAGATTTATTAGCGGCTTTTGATCGGGTTGTTGATTCAGGGTGGTATATTCAAGGTTCCGAACTTGTTTCATTTGAAAAAGAATTTTCAAATTACTGTGGCGTAAAGCATGCCATCGGCGTGGCAAATGGGTTGGATGCACTTATTTTAACTTTTCGGGCATGGATAGAGCTTGGGAAGTTAAAGGAAGGGGATGAAGTTATTGTCCAGGCTAATACTTATATCGCTTCAGTTTTAGCAATAACTGAGAATAACCTGGTTCCAGTTCTGGTAGAACCCGATCCAGAGACCTATAATTTATCTTCTGAAAGAATAAGAGCAGCGATAACCGATAAGACAAAAGCAATTCTGCCAGTACATCTTTACGGAAAAGTAAGTCCGATGGATGAGATTTTACTCATCGCTAAAGAATATGATCTTTTGGTATTAGAAGATTGTGCTCAGGCTCACGGCGCTATTTTTAATGGTAGGAAAGTCGGTGGATGGGGTGATGCAGCCGGTTTTAGTTTTTATCCAGGTAAGAATCTAGGTGCACTGGGTGATGCTGGCGCGATAACAACAAACAGCGATGAGTTGGCTGCAACATTAATGGCTTTACGTAACTACGGGTCACATAAAAAATACGAAAATCTCTATCAAGGTGTTAATAGTAGGCTTGATGAGCTTCAGGCTGCTTTTCTTTCTGTGAAGTTAAAATCGTTAGATGAAAGTAATAGTAGAAGACAAGAAATTGCTAGTCTTTACTGTGCTGGAATAAAAAACGATCTCATTAAATTACCTGTATTTCCTGAAAAATCTGAAGAACATGTTTGGCATCTATTTGTTGTTGAATGTGAGCGTCGGAGCGAGTTGCAGGCTTATCTTACTGCTAATGGCGTGCAAACTTTAATTCATTACCCTACGCCGCCGCATCTTCAAGAGGCTTACAGCAATTTAGGTTTTTCTGAAGGTGACTTCCCAGTCACTGAGCGCATACATAAACAGGTACTCAGTTTGCCAATGGGGCCAACCCTGACGAATTCGGACGTACAGGAAGTTATTACAGTCATTAATGAGTTTCGAGGATGAAAAAACTACTTTCGGTGACTTTTTTCAGTGGGTTACTAACGCTGGCAAGAATGGGAAGTGGTTTTATTATTGCTAAAGTCGTCGCTATCTACACTGGTCCAGCCGGAATGGCTATGCTGGGCCAGATCCAAAGTATGATTGTGAGTTTAAATGGCATTGTTAACGCTCCAGTCGGCAGTGGGTTAGTACGTTACACGGCTGAGTATGAAAAGCAGGGGATTGGTGCGTGCTCACCTTGGTGGAAGGCCAGTGCCTGGTGGCTGGTGGTTATTCTATGTATTGTGATGCCGACTGGATTCCTGTTTGCCAGACCGCTCGCACAGTGGTTATTTCGTAATCCAGATTATGCTTGGATAATCTGGGCTGCATCAGCAATGTTACCATTGGCTGCCATAGGGACATTAGTCAACTCCGTGGTTAATGGATATCAGCAATATCGCCTTTATATCATCCTTGGTGCGATATCCACCGCAGTATCATGCATATTAATGATCACTCTGGTTATTACATTTGGAATAACCGGAGCGTTATTAGCTGCATCAATACAAACGGGATTAATTGGGATTGTGCTTTTATGTGGCGTTTTACGTCAACCGTGGGTGGCCTTACGCTTTTGGTGGGGAAGTCAGGGCGTTGATAAGGAACATAAAAAGAGGATAGGCGGCTATATTTTAATGGCCATTACTTCTTCTTTAACTGTTCCTATCGCGTTGATCGCAGTACGTAATATTTTGATATCTAATGTCGGTTGGGAAAGTGCGGGACAATGGCAAGCGGTATGGAAGATTTCAGAAGTTTATCTCGGTGTAATAACCATCGCACTGAGTACGTACTTTCTGCCTAAGCTGTCGACATTAAAGGATGTGAAAGATATAAAAAAAGAAATTAATCAAACTTTGCTCATCATTATTCCGATTGTTTCTTTGATGGCTATTTGTGTTTATTTCTTAAGAGATGTTGCTATATCTTTGCTATTCACTGAACAATTTAGAGATGCTAGAGATCTGTTTGCCATCCAATTAATTGGTGATGTCATAAAAATCATCAGTTGGCTTTATGCATACCCAATGATCTCTAGGGGGGCTACAAAGTGGTTTATTTTTACGGAAATATTTTTTAGTGGGCTGTTTGTCTTTTTGTCATACTTCTTAATTGCAGCTTATGGCACACAAGGCGCGAATTTGGCCTACTTGATTAACTACTTATTATACATGATCTTTGTTAGTCTTAATCTAAATAGAGTTTGTCGTCATCGCCTTTAAATATAGTATCTTGGCTATTATTGGTGCGTGAAGTTAAATAAGGTTATTATGTCAATAAATAATTTAGTTAGTGTTATTATTCCTGTATATAATCATGAAAGATATGTAGTGGATTCTATAACTAGCGTTTTAAATCAAAGTTATTCTCCTGTTGAGATAATTGTTTTAAACGATGGCTCTACCGATAATTCTCATGAGAAAATTTCTGAATTAAAAAAACACCATGATTTTATTTACATAAACAAAGCCAACGAAGGATTGTCTAAAACGCTAAAAAGAGGCCTTGAATTATGTAATGGCGACTATTTTGCTATTCTGGCTTCAGATGACATGTGGTTGGAAAAGAAACTGGAAGAACAAATAAAGTACATGAACGATCATGATTCATGTGTTGCATGTTGTGCCCAGGTGAATGTGATTGATGAATGCAACAATGTTACTCCGGGAGATACTAGAGAAAAGGTTGAGGTATTTGATTTTGAACGGATTATGATTGAGGGGTATAAAATACCTCCTGCAACAATATTAATCCGTCGAGACAAATTGACTGAGAATAATTTCAGGGAAGATTTAAAGGTTGAGGACCTGTTTTTATGGCTCAGTTTGACAGTAAATGGTGGAACATTGGATGTTTTGCCTCAAAATTTAGCTAACTATCGTATTCATAGCCACAATACGACGGGTAATCTTGCTCTTATAGCTGAGTACCATCATAAAACAATCGATCTTTTTAAGAATGAAAAAATATATAAACGTGCAAAGGTAGAATGGAGTAAGTTCTCCTTCAGGCAATTAACTAGAAAATATAAAAAATACTCATTAAACTTTATTTTTCCGGATGCCCGGTTTTTTCTAAGCAGTAGCTTTTTGATCGGTTTTATTAAACTGGTTTTTATCTGGAAAAAATAAAATGATTGACTTTCGTTCAGTAAATAACAAGCTGACAGGACCCTTTGGAAAAGGGTTCTATAAATTTATTTTTTTATTTTTTTATTTCTATTTTATAATTATTCCGTTTGTGTTGTCAGAGTTTGATATATACTCTGTTTTTGCTTTTATAATATCTCTTACCGGTGCATTATCTTTCTTTTTATCTTACTCTCATCATAGAAAATTTCTTTGGTTTGAAAGAGACCTTCTTTCTCGTAAAGAATTCATACTAAATGTATTTATAACGATTGCATTTTTGTTTATTTTTTCTAGCTTGCTTGGCAGTTTCGTTCTTAAGGATAACTTGGTCGGGGATGATATTGATTATACGAGCTCATTTGCAGATAATAATCCCTATTTAACTATACTGTATATATTAAAAACCACGTTTATTACACTTTTTCTATTTTTTTATATAAAAGGAAGTAGAGCGAGATATTGGCTATGCTTTTCATTATCTTTACTGAGTGTGCTTGATTCCCCTACTCGGATGTTAATTATCCAACAAATAATAATATGGGGTTTTTATGGTCACTACTTTAAGATGTTTACTGTTAAGTTTTATCATTATTTATTAATTGCTCTTTGTGCCCCTTTTGTGATGCTTGTTTTGCTTTTAAAGCGCGGAAGGGGAGAGAATAATGATGTGATGTTTATTATTGATCGGTTATTAGATTCTGATTTTTACGATATAAAAAATTTAATTGTAACTGCATTGGAGTCTTTTAACTCATTTGATATGTATATCAATATAATAAAAGACTCATTTATAAGAATTGAAAATGGAGTTTTACGAACACCTTTTATGTTCGTGCCGCGTAGTATATGGCCAGATAAACCTGAAAGTATATCCAGGGTGATTTCATTTAGTTATAACCCTTCTCAATACAATACAGGTGGTGGAACGGTCGCTACGCTATTTGGCGATATGTATATTAATGGTGGATTTATCGCTGTCATTCTTCTTTGTGGGTTTTTAGGGTTCTTTTCACGGTTAATATATAACACGACGTGTTATACGAAAGAATCTTATTATTCAGAATGTTTTAAAGTGGCCCTTTATTCTTTTTTTACATATTACACATTGCACTTTTATCGTGGCTTCTTTAGCGAAATGTTATGGCAGTTGTTGTTAGTAATAATGTTTCTTTTTTTCCTGCGTGTCCTTTTTTTCAAAAGGAATTAGCAAATTAGTCTTTGTTAAATATTCTTTTGATATGAATTTTTGAGTTAATATAAAAAGAGGCTGTATGTTTAGGTTCTTTGTTAGGATGCTGCATAGTATCCTCCCGACATCTCGCTTTTTCTCTTTAAGACGGTTCCTTCTCAAATTTGTTAATGTCCATGTCGGTGATAACGTATGTTATTGCGGTGGCGGTGGTATTTACGGCAATGGTGAAGTGTTCTTAGGGAACAATGTTTGGCTGAGCCCTAATGTCAGTATATATTCTAATGTTATGGCTATTGTGACAATAAAAGACAATTGTGATATTGGCCATGAAGTGAGTTTCATCACTGGCTCTCATGAAATTGGTGATAGTGAAAGAAGAGCGGGTAAAGGAACTGCTGCCTCAATTACTGTTGAAGAGGGATGTTGGATTGGTGCTCGGACAATTATATTGGGTGGCGTTACGATAGGCAAAGGTGCTGTTGTTGCCGCTGGCTCTGTGGTTACTGATAATGTCCCTTCAAATACTTTGGTTGCTGGTGTGCCTGCTAAGGTTAAACGTATTTTGCCATGAAGAAAATTATTATTATTTGTAATGCTATTGATGACGCGGTTAGAAGTGAACGAAACATAACGACAGATAGTCCTGCCGCATCCAGAAAGGTCTTTATGCTTGCTGATGCGTTAGCTAATACTAACGTACATGTTGATATTATTAGCATGGGCAGAGGAAAGGCAGATGGTCGTTTTAAATTTTATAACCTTAAAAAAGTAAAAAAAGGTAATGCGAATATTATCTATTTGCCTTTTACACATATTCGTTTTCTTTCCGAGTTACTCACCTTTTTTTATTTGGCTATTATTACTGCTTGCTCTATAGCTAAAGGCGGTTACTCAGATAAAGCTGTTATTTTCTATAATCGCTTGCCTGCATATATTTTAAGTCTCTTTACTTCAGTTATTTTCAGAAAAAAAAGAATCATAGATATTGAAGATGGAGAGATTGTCTCGAATGAAGGCAAATCACTCAAAAAGAAAATCAAATCAATAGTTCCTTGGCTCTATGATGTTTTTTGCAAAGATGGCGCAATGTTAGCGTGCTCTGCGCTGTCTTCGATGACAAAAATAGAACATACGACCTGTTATTACGGCACGGTTAGTCCTGTTTTAAGAGAAAATGCCGTATTTGATAGCAACAAGGTATCCATTTTATTATCCGGGTCTTTATCTGAGGACACTGGTGCTGAACGGTTATCCAATGCGATTCGTTTGATGCGTTCAGATAGTCACCGGTGGCATAATGTTCAGTTTGAGATTTCCGGGCAAGGTCCATCTTTGCAGAGTTTCAAAAATCTAATGAATGATGAGGGATTCCCTGCTGTCCGTGTGCATGGAAGACTGAGTAACGCTGATTACCATGAATTATTGATCAATTGTGATGTTGGACTTGCATTGAAACCGATCAGCGGCGCTCTTGCTAACACAACGTTTCCATCTAAAGTTGTAGAATATGCAAATTCCGGTTTATTAGTAATCTCAACGGATATCAGTGATGTCCGCCATGTGTTGGGTAATAATGGTGCCATTTTTTTGAGCACTGATTCAGAAGATGAAATCATAAACGCGTTTGATAAAGTCATACACGATATGGTGTGGTCGAGAAAAACTGCCGAGGAAGGAAAAAATAATGTCCTTAACTTACTGGCACCTGAATACGCAAGTAATAAGCTAATCGATTTTATTTTTCGTAATTCATGAAAACCCCTCAGCTAGGTATTCTTATGTATGACATTATATTTGTTACCCATCTCCCTGCTTTTTATAAAATAAATCTTTATAACGAAATTGCGAAAAATAAAAGGATTCTTGTTGTTTTTATTTCCAGTGGTTCTGAAATAAGAAATGACGATTTTATTAAGGGTGAAATGAATTTCGAATATAAATTCATCAATGAAGGTGGTTTTGAGTTAAGACAGAAATACGCTTCTTTGTTCCATCTGTTGAAATTATTACGTTCTGTTCAGTATAAAAAAATTGTCATAGGTGGATGGGATCTTATTGAGTTTTGGGGAGTGGCCTTTACTAGCCCACGAGCGAAAAACGCGGTTGTGATCGAGTCTACCCGCTATGAGAGCGTGGTTTCTGGATTAAAAGGAAAAATAAAAAGGTTGTTTCTGAGTCGAATCTCAACAGCTTTTTGTAGTGGTGCTCCTCATAGAGAACTTATTGAGTCACTGTATTTTCCGGGCGAGATTATAACTACCTACGGAGTGGGGTTGAATAATCACGCTACGGATAATCATGTTAGACAGGATAAACACACCTATCGTGGCCGATTTTTGTATGTTGGCCGATTAGCTGAAGAGAAAGGTTTGGATTTCCTTTTGGATTTTTTCCGTACTCATCCTGAGTTGTCACTGACTATTGTTGGCGATGGGCCACAGAGAGAAAGCCTGGAGAATAGGGCTAGCGAGAATGTTCTGTTCAAAGGGTATGTTAATAATTCTGAGCTAAATTCTATTTTTGTCGAGCATGATATTTTTATTTTCCCTTCAACTTCTGAACCATGGGGATTGGTTGTTGAGGAAGCACTTGCATACGGCTTACCTGTTATTTGTTCAGATAAAGTTGGATGTGGGCAAGATCTTGTCGAGGCATATAAAGCAGGAATAGTGTTCCACGTTAACGATGCGTCTTCGTTAAGTCATGCTGTATCAGAAATGAGTGAGCGGTATGATGAGTTTTGTTCCAATATATCCTTAATAAGTTTTGATGAAATTAATAGAAAACAAATAGAGTCATATTACTGATGGTTAAAGTGAAGCTGATCTCCTTTTCCTTGTCTAAGGGAGGTGCTGCAATTGCAGCGAAAAAATTTGGTTCTTTACTTTTAGATAATGGATATAGCGTTGATTTTATTAACCAGGATAACGCTGGAAGATGGTCTTTTTTGAAAAGAGTAATTTCCTTTATCCTAGTGAAGATGCAGGTTGATAATAATCCAATAAAACATTCGCTGAATCTTTTCTCCCATAAACCCGTTACTGATTCTTTTAATTGCATCAATGCTGTTCATCATTTCCACTGGATAAATAACGATACATTAAGCATTTTTGATTTTGATAAGATCCCACAAGGATCCATCTTTACATTGCATGATGAATGGCTGTATTGCGGTGTTGAGCATTATGCCCACGTTGATCTTGAGTGTAAGAATGGTCATGAAGAATTGGATCTTGATTTCATAAATGGATATAAATCTTCCAAGAAAGGGATCAAAGGAATAAATTGGTCTTTTTATATTTGGAAAATTAAAAATAGAAAATTGAGTAAAAGAAAAGATATCGTTTATACCGTTCCCTCTCTGTGGATGCTCGATAGAGCTAAAAAAAGTCAAATTTTGAAGGGCGCGGATATCAGATTATTACCTAACCCAATAGATGTCGATGTTTTTAAGCCATTGAGTACTCTGGCTCGTGATGAACTTCGAAAAAAAATGGGGTTTTCCGAAGATGATTTCTTGATTATTTTTGGTGCAATTGGTGGTAATAAGAATCCGATAAAAGGCGGAAAGCAGCTTGAAGAGTCTTTAAATCATTTAAAATCTTTGGTATCAGAAAACGATCTTCGACGCATTCGGCTGATAATTTTTGGTAGTGCAGAAAAATCATCGGAAGCATTTTCTGGTTTTTCCTGCTCTTGGGTTGGACATATTAAGGATCCTGCAGAGCTATCAGCGCTTTATTCGTGTGCTGATTGTGCTGTGATTCCCTCTCTTGTTGAGTCTTTCGGACAAGTTGCAGCTGAGGCTTTGGCTAGTGAAACGCCTGTGATTTGCTTTGAAACCTCTGGCCTGAAAGATATTGTTATAAATGAGCGTACGGGATTTACTGTTGAGCAATTTGATACATGTGCTTTTGCTTACGCGATAAAGAATATGTCCCTTCTTTCGCCAGAAAAAAGGAAGAGTATGGGACGTTTGGGTAGAGAGTTTGTTGTGGAAAATTTCTCTTACCGCGTTGTCAGTGAAAATTATTTTTCATTAATTAATGAAGTCAATAGCAAGAAACTAAATAACCTTGTGAAATAGTTTTTTATTAGGAATATACATGAAAAAGGCAATTATTAGTGGTATTACTGGTCAAGATGGTTCTTATTTGGCAGAGTTTCTTCTAGAAAAAGGTTATGAAGTTCATGGTATTGTGAGGAGAGCCTCTTCTTACAATACGGCACGTATTGATCATATTAGTGAGGAATATGGTCAGAATCTTCATTTGCACTATGGAGATTTGACGGATACCTCGAACCTGGTTCGCCTTGTCAAAGAAATTGAGCCCGACGAGTTCTATAATCTCGGTGCCCAATCTCATGTTGCAGTGTCTTTTGAATCACCTGAATATACCGCTGATGTTGATGCTATTGGCACATTGCGTATTCTTGAGGCGATTCGCATTAATGGATTAGAGAAAAAGACGCGTTTTTACCAGGCATCAACGTCTGAACTTTACGGCTTGGTACAAGAGATTCCACAACGAGAAACTACACCATTTTACCCTCGTTCACCTTATGCTGTAGCGAAGCTATATGCATACTGGATTACGGTAAACTACCGTGAATCTTATGGAATGTATGCCTGTAACGGTATTCTCTTCAACCATGAATCTCCTCGTCGTGGTGAAACATTTGTTACTCGTAAAATTACCCGAGCTATTGCCAATATCTCTCAGGGGCTAGAGTCTTGTTTGCATTTGGGAAATATGGACTCGTTGCGTGACTGGGGACATGCTAAAGATTACGTTCGTATGCAGTGGCTAATGTTGCAGCAAAATAATCCAGAGGATTTTGTCATCGCAACAGGCTACCAAATTACAGTACGTGAGTTCGTTCGTATGTCTGCATTAGAAGCAGGGATTGAGCTTGAGTTTAGCGGCAGCGGCGTTGATGAAATTGCGACAGTAAAAGCCATCACTGGGAATAATGCGCCTGCGGTTAAAGTAGGCGATGTTATCGTCAAAGTGGATCCACGTTACTTTAGACCTGCAGAAGTTGAGACTCTCTTGGGTGATCCGGCAAAAGCAAAAGAAAAATTAGGCTGGGTACCGGAAATCACAGTAAATGAAATGTGTGCCGAAATGGTTGCTTCAGATCTGGATAACGCGAAACAGCATGTCTTACTTAAGCAACACGGATTTGACGTATCTATTTCTGTGGAGAGATAAGAATGAAAAAACGCGTTTATGTTGCTGGCCATCGAGGTATGGTCGGCTCTGCAATTGTGCGGCAGCTCCAGACAAGAAATGATATCGAGATAGTTGTCCGCACACGTGATGAGTTGGATCTCACATCGCAGAATGCAGTAAGAGATTTCTTTGCCGAAGAAAATATTGATGAAGTTTATCTCGCTGCTGCGAAAGTAGGGGGGATTCATGCGAATAATACTTATCCGGCAGAATTTATTTATGAGAACTTAATGATTGAAAGCAATATCATAAATTATGCGCATCAATCAGGTGTGAATAAATTGCTTTTTTTAGGTTCTTCATGCATTTATCCTAAACTTGTTGAACAGCCGATGAAAGAGTCGGCTTTATTAACAGATGTTTTGGAGGCGACAAATGAGCCTTATGCGATTGCTAAAATAGCAGGGATAAAATTATGCGAGTCATATAATCGACAGTACGGTAGAGATTATCGTAGCGTAATGCCGACTAATCTTTATGGGGAAAATGATAACTTCCACCCCGAAAACTCGCATGTTATTCCGGCGTTAATGCGTCGTTTTCATGAAGCTAAAGTTTCAAACGCTCCTGAGGTTGTTGTATGGGGGAGTGGTAAGCCGATGCGAGAGTTTTTGTTTGTGGATGATATGGCATCAGCATCAATTCACGTGATGGAATTGGATAAGACTGTCTATGACTCTCATACTGATCCTATGCTGTCACATATCAATGTCGGGACTGGCGTTGATTGCACTATCGGTGAAATGGCTAACACAATGGCGAAAGTGGTTGGATACCAAGGTAACGTGGTATTCGACGCCAGCAAACCTGATGGTACACCAAGAAAATTAATGGATGTCTCCAGATTAAAACAATTAGGATGGCAATATAAAATAGAGTTAGAAGAAGGGTTGTTAAAAACATACAACTGGTTCTTAGCTAATCAAAGTTCTTTTAGGAAATAATATGTCGGAGTTCCTGGAAAGAAATCTGTTTAAGACTATTGTTGAAAAGACTCCTCTGGTCTCTATCGATTTTGTCATTGAGAATAAATCAGGTCATATATTGTTAGGAAAACGTCTAAACCTTCCTGCTAAGAATTACTGGTTTGTTCCCGGTGGCAGAATACGTAAAGATGAGACTATCTCTAGTGCTTTCACTCGGTTAGCACTAGATGAGCTAAATGTTCATGCAGCATTTAGCTCAGCCAATTTCATTGGGCCATATGAGCATTTTTATACGGATAATTTTTCCGGAGATGATTTTTCCACCCATTATGTTGTTTTGGCCTACAAGCTAAACCTTGATGTTGATTTATCTCAGCTTCCGAATAAGCAACATGATAATTATAACTGGTTCGAAATTGACCAATTGTTGTCAAGTCCAGATGTTCATGAAAATACTAAGAATTATTTCTTGAAATAAGGGTTGTTTATGATTTTACCAGTTATTATGGCCGGAGGTTCTGGTTCCCGCTTATGGCCTTTGTCACGAACATTATATCCAAAGCAATTTCTATCTTTAATCAGCAACTTAACAATGTTGCAAGATACTGTAATGAGATTGCGTGATATAGAACATCAGTCTCCTCTCTTTATTTGTAATGAGGCACACCGGTTTATTGTTGCGGAGCAATTGCGACAAAAAAACATAAAGCATAGTGGGATTATTTTAGAGCCCGTAGGACGTAATACGGCTCCGGCTATTGCTCTGGCTGCGCTGCAGGCCATCCAAAATGGTGACGATCCTATCCTGCTGGTTCTGGCCGCCGATCATGCTATACAGAATGAAGATGCGTTTACCGCAGCTGTTTCATCGGCGATTGCGCATGCATCGAAAGGTAAGTTAGTGACTTTCGGTATTGTGCCTGATCGCCCTGAAACCGGTTATGGATATATTCGCAGAGGCTCACCGGTTGAGAGCGCGTTTACCGTGTCTTCCTTTGTTGAGAAACCTGATGCAGCCAGTGCCCAGAACTACCTGGATACTGGTGAGTATTATTGGAATAGCGGTATGTTTATGTTTAAAGCATCTCGCTACTTGAAAGAGTTAGAGTGCCATAGCCCTGAAATATACCAGGCGTGTAGCAAATCGATTGAAGGCATTAATAAGGATTTAGACTTCATTCGGTTAGATAGTAAGGCTTTCCATATTTGCCCAGATGATTCCATTGATTACGCTGTTATGGAAAAAACGAGTGATGCCGTGGTTGTTCCGATGGATGCAAGCTGGAGCGATGTAGGATCATGGTCCGCCTTGTGGGATATTGCAGAAAAAGATAAGAATGGAAATGCGATTCGTGGAGATGTTTTAACTGAGAAGACCAATAGTAGTTATATCTATTCTCAGAATAAACTTGTTGCAACGGTTGGTATTGATAATCTTATTGTCGTTGAGACAAAAGATGCAGTTTTAGTGGCGAGTAAAGATAGCGTTCAAGATGTTAAGGCAATAGTAGAGAAATTGAAACGTTCTGATCGCTGCGAATATTTACAGCATCGGGAAGTGTTTCGCCCGTGGGGTTCTCATGATCAAATTGCGGAAGGTGAGCGTTATCATGTAAAACGGGTTGTCGTCAAACCGGGAGAAAGAACGGCAACGCAACTTCATTATCACCGGGCAGAACACTGGGTTGTTGTTTCAGGGACAGCGAAGGTTCATAAGGGAGATGAAGTGCATTTAGTATCAGAGAACGAGTCAATTTATATACCAATTGGTACATCACATGCGATCGAAAATCCCGGAAAAGTGATGTTGGAAATTATAGAAGTTCGCAGTGGTGCTTATTTAGGTGAGGATGATGTATTGCGTGTCGGCACTATCAGCGTAGGGTATTAAAATGAAAGTAAGTATTATCACTGCTACATACAATAGTGCTAAGACAATATCTGATACATTGAATTCATTAAATGCGCAGACCTATCCTGATATAGAGTATATTATTATTGATGGTGGTTCTAAGGATAATACATTATCTTTAATTAAAAGTAGTTGTAGTAGAGTGTCGGTGATTGTGAGTGAACCAGACAAGGGAATATATGACGCTCTCAATAAAGGTATATCGTCTGCTACGGGCGATATTATCGGTTTCCTGCATTCAGATGATTTTTTCGCTTATCCAGATGCCGTGATGGACATCGTTGAAGCTATGCGTGCATCAAACGCTGATGCTGTGTATGGTGATTTAAACTATATATCCAGCACCGACAGTAATGTTATTGTGCGTAAATGGGTAAGCGGTGAGTTTGATATAAAAAAAATGAAACTCGGATGGATGCCGCCACACCCCACTTTTTATATGAAACGTTCTTGCTATCAACACTTTGGCTCTTTTGATTTGTCATATAAAATATCGGCTGATTATGATTCCTTACTTCGCTATCTTTGGATTCATAAAATAGCGGTTAAATATATACCTAAAGTGATTATAAATATGAGGGTCGGTGGGGTAAGTAATCGCTCTTTATCCAACATGATTATGAAAACAAAAGAAGATGTTAAGGCGATGAAGAGTAATAAGTTACCTTGGCTAAGTGCTGTCGCAGGAAAGAATTTATCTAAAATACCCCAGTTTTTTAAGAAGTGATAAATCATGGAAAAGTTAACTTGTTTTAAGGCCTATGATATTCGTGGCCGTTTGGAAAGCGAATTAAATGATGATATTGCTTACCGAATTGGTCGTGCGTATGGCGAATTACTCAAACCTACGCGTGTTGTTGTCGGTGGTGATGTCCGTCTGACAAGTGAGAGCCTGAAATTATCTCTGGCCGATGGGCTGATGGACGCAGGTGTTCATGTGCTGGATATCGGGTTATCCGGTACTGAAGAGGTCTATTTCGCGACTTTCCATCTTGGAGTTGATGGTGGTATTGAAGTAACAGCAAGCCATAATCCAATTGATTATAATGGTATGAAACTGGTTCGCAGTGGTGCGAAACCCATCAGTGGTGATACGGGATTACGAGATATACAGCTATTGGCTGAAAAAAATAACTTCTCCCCCGTCCAGCAGGACGCCCGCGGCAGTTACACCAAGATCTCTGTACTTGAAAGTTACATTGAACATTTAATGGGCTACATTAAGCCTGAAAATTTCAAACCGTTGAAACTGGTTATTAATAGTGGCAACGGTGCTGCAGGTCATATTATTGATGCCCTAGAGGAA
This sequence comes from Pectobacterium aroidearum, assembly GCF_041228105.1. Classification (NCBI taxonomy): domain Bacteria; kingdom Pseudomonadati; phylum Pseudomonadota; class Gammaproteobacteria; order Enterobacterales; family Pectobacteriaceae; genus Pectobacterium; species Pectobacterium aroidearum. The sequence continues at coordinate 3,525,032 of NZ_CP166097.1, read as the reverse complement.
CAGTTCAATAAACTCAATATGCCTGTAACCTTTATCAAGGTACACCACGAACCCGATGGTTCATTTCCGAATGGCATCCCCAACCCGCTGTTGCCTGAATGTAGAAAAGATACTTCTGATGCCGTTATCGCACATTCGGCAGATATGGGGATTGCGTTTGATGGTGATTTCGATCGCTGTTTTCTGTTTAACCATCTTGGCGAATTTATCGAAGGATACTATATCGTTGGTTTATTGGCCGAAGCTTTCCTTCAAAAGGAACCTGGTGCAAAAATCATCCATGATCCTCGGTTGAGCTGGAACACGATTGATATCGTCAATTCCCATCAGGGCAAACCGGTTATGTCAAAGACCGGCCATGCCTTTATTAAAGAACGGATGCGGCAAGAAGACGCGATCTATGGTGGGGAAATGAGTGCGCACCACTATTTCCGTTCTTTTGCGTATTGTGATTCAGGGATGATTCCGTGGTTGTTAGTTGCGGAATTACTCTGCGTAAAAGAGAAAAGCTTACGGGATCTGGTGAGTGAAAGAATGCAGGCATATCCGGCGTCTGGCGAAATTAACTCTACGCTGAATGAACCCGCTAAGGCGATAGATCGTGTTAAAGCCGCTTACTTACCTAACGCGGTGTCTATTGACGAAACTGATGGCATCAGCCTGGAGTTTGCGGATTGGCGCTTTAACCTTCGTTCTTCTAACACAGAGCCTGTTGTTCGCTTAAACGTTGAGTCTAAAGCTGACCATGCCCTGATGATTGAGAAAACTGAGGATATTCTACGGTTACTACGACAGAACTGATCTTTATAAGGTAACTGGCTCCTCATCTTAACAATAAGCTCAGCCTACCCACTCGGAGCGTTAGTTCAACATCATCTGGTCGCTTCTCTATTCCGGTATTGCTGGTTGAGTTTGCTATCGATGTGCGGGAAGCAGAAAAAGTCGCTGCCTGAGATCGCTTTGTGGCTGATTGGGTGTAATCTTAGTGTCATGCGTGGCGTTATGGCATTACCCTCGCTGGGTGAAAACGATCGGCCAGATCAAAACAGTTAGCCAGATCAAAACAGTTAGATAGAAACCATCAGATTGAAGAGAGTCAATCCATGACATCATTGAAAGCTATTATCCCTGTTGCAGGTTTAGGGATGAATTTGTTACCGGTGACCAAGGCAATTCCTAAGGAAATGTTGCCGCTGGTTGATCGTCCGGTGATAGAGAAGATCGTTAACGAATGCGTTAACGCGGGGATTAAAGAAATTGTTCTGGTGACGCATGCGTCGAAAAACGCTATCGAAAACCACTTTGATACCTCTTTTGAGCTTGAGTCTTTGCTGGAAGAACGTGCCAAGCGTCAACTGCTGGCCGAAGTTCAGTCTATCTGTCCGAAAGGCGTGACGATCATGAACGTTCGCCAGGGGGAAACGCTGGGGCTAGGGCATGCGGTATCCTGTGCTCGTCCAATCGTCGGGGACAGCCCGTTCGTGGTGGTGTTGCCAGATGTGGTGCTGGATGAAAGCACGGCAGATCAGACGAAGGAAAACCTGGCGCTGTTAATCTCCCGTTTTGAAGAAACAGGGCGCAGCCAGGTGTTGGTGAAACATCGTCCTTATGAGGTACTGCCAGAGTACTCCGTTGTCGATTGTGAGAAACCGCTGGTGAATCCGGGCGATGCGGCAGCAATTACGTCGATGATCGAAAAACCCGAGGCGCCCTCTGAAACCGGGTCTGACCTTTCTGCGGTAGGGCGTTATGTATTAACTGCTGATGCCTGGCCATTACTGGAAAAAGCGGTTCCTGGTGCATGGGGACGCATTCAGTTAACGGATGTGATTGCCGATATGATTGCGACCCAGCAGGTTGATGCTGTGCAGATGTCGGGAAAAAACTTTAACTGCGGCCGTAAATTGGGCTACGCACAGGCGTTTGTGTCTTATGGATTGCGCAATCCAGAGTTTGGTGCCGAATTTAAAGAAAGTATTAAGGCACTGCTGAAAAAGTAATATTGAGTGATAACACGCTGTAAAACCGCAGATTGCTGAATCGTTCTGCGGTTTTTTCTTTTTCTCGCCTTACGCGCTTGTCGAGCGAGCTTTCGCTATCAAACCAATCACTATCCACTCACGCAAAGCTGAGTTACCATGTTGGCCTGTTTTTAAATTGCCTGCGGGGTCGCAACGCGAATCGTTGTCGTCGTTGCAGGCAGGTTATCCTTCAGACAGGAGTTGCTTTAATGTCCAAACAGCAAATTGGCGTTGTCGGTATGGCGGTGATGGGGCGCAATCTGGCGCTGAACATTGAGAGCCGTGGCTATAGCGTTTCCATCTTTAACCGTTCTTCTGATAAAACCGATGAAGTTATCGCGGAAAATCCGGGTAAAAAACTGGTGCCTTCTTACACCGTTGAAGAGTTTGTCGAATCCCTGGAAAAACCCCGCCGTATTCTGCTGATGGTGAAGGCCGGTGAAGCAACCGATAAAACGATTGAGTCGCTGAAGCCTTACCTGGAAAAAGGCGATATTCTGATCGATGGCGGTAACACCTTCTATAAAGATACCATTCGTCGTAACCGCGAACTGTCCGCTGAAGGGTTTAACTTCATCGGTACAGGTGTATCCGGTGGAGAAGAGGGCGCGCTGAAAGGGCCTTCCATCATGCCGGGTGGCCAGAAAGAAGCCTATGAACTGGTTGCTCCGATTCTGGAACAGATTGCCGCACGTGCTGACGGTGAAGCCTGTGTGACCTATATTGGCGCTGATGGTGCTGGTCACTACGTCAAGATGGTGCATAACGGCATTGAATACGGCGATATGCAGCTTATCGCTGAAGCTTATGCGCTGCTTAAGCAGGCACTGAATCTGAACAACGACGAGCTTGCTACGACGTTCTCTGAGTGGAACAAAGGCGAGTTAAGTAGTTACCTGATTGAAATCACTGCCGATATCTTCAAGAAAAAAGATGAAGAAGGCAAATATCTGGTTGACGTGATCCTGGATGAAGCCGCTAACAAAGGCACGGGTAAATGGACCAGCCAAAGCTCTCTGGATCTGGGCGAACCGCTGTCCCTGATCACGGAATCCGTTTTTGCCCGCTACCTTTCTTCACTGAAAGATCAGCGTGTTGCTGCGTCTAAAGTGCTGACAGGCCCGACTGCTCAGCCATTCGGTGGTGATAAAGCTGAGTTTGTTGAGAAAGTGCGCCGTGCGCTGTATCTGGGTAAAATCGTTTCTTATGCTCAGGGCTTCTCACAGTTGAAAGCGGCATCAGACGAAAATAACTGGGATCTGAACTACGGCGAAATCGCCAAGATTTTCCGCGCTGGCTGCATCATTCGTGCACAGTTCCTGCAGAAAATCACCGATGCGTATGAGCAGAAAGCGGATATCGCTAACCTGCTGCTGGCACCTTACTTCAAGAAAGTCGCGGACGAATATCAGCAAGCGCTGCGTGACGTGGTGTCTTACGCTGTCCAGCAAGGCATCCCGACGCCAACGTTCTCTGCTGCGATCGCCTATTACGACAGCTACCGCTCCGCCGTACTGCCTGCTAACCTGATCCAGGCTCAGCGCGACTATTTCGGCGCGCATACCTACAAGCGTACGGATAAAGAAGGCGTATTCCATACCGAATGGTTGGAATAATCGTTTCTTATGCTTAGATAGTGTTACTTGTTAATAAAACGCCAGATTAGGAAATATCTGGCGTTTTTTATATTGCTGAATGAGTGTATTGATATCGTTAAGATATCTATGACTTTTTTTCTGGAATACTGTAAATTTCATTAAAGAAATCTGCTTTTTTACCGAGATCATTGCTGTTTATTACATCGGGATCTTGCTATTTTTAACAGTGTTGCAAAAATTGAGTTGTAGTTTTGCTTTCTGGTGTTACTTATCAGAGGTGGTTTGCTCGCCATTGAACTGTAACTCATTACTGGGAGGATCCCGGTAACGGTCAGTAAACGAGGTATAAGATATTTTGTCCTTGTGCTGGCTGGAATGAAGGACGGGGTATGGTCTTTTTGACGGTACCCCACCCTGAAGTACTTCATGTTAAAAAGGAAATCGTAATGAAGAAAACGTTAATCACGCTGGCCGCTGTTCTGGCCATGTCGTCAAACGCGTTTGCTGTTGATGGCGTCTCCAGCGCAACGGCTGCGGGTACCACGACCACCACGACCACCAACGCAAGTGTTGGTGTTGCTGCTGGTGCCGCTGGTGCTGGTGCTGCTGCTGGTTCCACTGCTCTGATTGCAGTTGGTGTTGCTGCTGCTGTCGCTGTTGGTGTAGCTGTTGCTGTTGCCAGCAATGACGACAACAGCCCGAGCACGGGAACAACGACAGTCACTGGTACTCGTAGTTAATTCCGTTTAAGTTCCAAGGCCACTTCGGTGGCCTTTCTTTTTCCGGGCTACGCTGTTCAACGAGAACTTCATCGCATGACAAGAATAAAACGAATAGCAGAAATGAAAGCGCTGATTGCCATCCCTCTTTTCTCAATTCTATTGACTGGTTGTTCCCAGAATATGAATGCAGTAGGGAAAACGTTCAAATTGGCTTTTGTTGGGCAAGATGACACTCATGTGACAGCTAAACAGGTTGCCAATACGCCCTATGCGTCTGCCTATCTGAAGGTGGGGAAAGCGCCTCAGGCGTTTGTCGTGCTCGCTTTTGCCGAACAAAATCAGTTGAAATGGATTGGGGCCGATAAAAACATGGTATCGACCCAACATGGCCGCCTGGTGAAAACGCAGGGCTTCGGCGAAGACATTACCTATGTGGACAACCTGCAACAAGATCCCCTGACATTAGGCCTGTTGAAGACATCGACGCCAATGACATGGCAAAGCCGGGTTGAATGGGCTCAGGTCTTCCGTGGCGGTTACGCTACCACGTCCGTTTTTCATGCCCGCGGCAAAGAAACCGTAAAAATTCTGGATACCTCGCGTGAGCTGCTGCGCTTCGATGAGCAGGTTACCGTTCCCACGCTGAACGAATCTTACACTAATAGCTACTGGCTTGATCCGGCCAACGGAAGTGTGGTCCAAAGCCAGCAGTATATGGGGCCGGATATGGCATTGGTAAAATTCACCGTATTAAAACCCTACGTACAATAAGGGGCTGCAATGTTAGCACTCAATCGTATCGCTACCTTGTTGCTGCTGGTTTCCGGCGTTGCGACGTCTGCGCAACTGACGGTGAAATCGCCTCAAGAGACGGTCGCTGTCGTTAAACTTGACGACGGTACGCGTCTTGAAAAATTTTACGAACAAGTTTCCTGGCCACAGAATATCAACTGGCAAACGGCGTTTATTTCTGATTTTGCGACAACGCAGAAGGTACGAGCACAGGGCGATGTCTTGCTGCAAAAGCTGGCTGAGCTGGAAACGCGTTGGCGTAACTCTGGCGATGGTGATTTGGCCATTTCCGCCTGGCTTCTGAGAAAGACGATTGACCCGATTAATGTTGCTGGTCGTATCCGCACGGAGCTGGATCCTGATCGCGTGCGTCTCTATATAGAAAATAATCGCCCTCTGGTCGGAGAATATGCTCTGTATGTTGCACCTCATGATGACAAGCTGTCGCTGATTGGTCTGGTCAATACCTCTGCTGATGTGGGTGAACTGGAGACATCGGGCAAAGTGGCGCTGCGTGCCGGATGGTCAGTCGAAAATTATCTCTCTGGACGGCGGCTGATTGCAGGAGCGGATAACAGTTACGGCTATCTGATTGGTGGGAACGGTCAGTGGCGTAAGGTGCCGCTGGCGTTGTGGAACCGTCAGCATATTGAACCCGCTGCGGGCGAAACGCTCTTTATCGGTTTTGATCCCGCTGTTTTACCACAGGATATGTCATCACTTAACGATCAGCTTGCTGACTACCTTGCTAACCGGACTCCACTCGAATGACCAAGAACAGAAACGTTAAATTAAGCTGTCTGTCGTTGGCGATTGGCGGCATCTTGAGTGCGCAGGCGATAGCGGCTGAAACAGAAAGCAGCCGTACTGCGACAAACCCGAATATGCGCTTTCAGCCTGCGGGGGTATCGCAGTCTGATTTTGGCGGTACGGGCCTGTTGCAGATGCCGACCGCACGTATGGCGGAAACAGGCGAATTCAGTCTTAACTACCGCGATAATGAGGAATATCGGCGTTATTCCGTGTCGCTCCAGCTCTTTGACTGGCTGGAAACCACGGTGCGTTATACCGACATCCGTACTCGCCCTTATAGTAGTGATCCCTCTTTCAGCGGTAGCCAAACCTATAAAGATAAGTCATTCGATGTTAAAGCCCGTTTATGGCAAGAAAGTTACTGGATGCCGGATGTTTCTGTAGGATTGCGTGACATTGCTGGTACCGGCCTGTTTGATAGCGAATATCTGGTGGCGAGTAAGCGTATGGGGCCATTTGATTTTACGCTGGGTATGGGGTGGGGCAACATGGCCCAGAGCGGCAATATTAAAAACCCTGCCTGTTCGTTGAAAGCGAGTTTCTGCCAGCGTAGTGAAGGCTTTTCAGGTACCGGGGGAGAATTTGAGGTCGGTAATTTCTTCCATGGACCGTCTGCACTGTTTGGTGGCGTTGAGTACCAGACCCCCTGGGATCCCCTGCGCTTAAAGCTGGAATATGACGGCAACGATTACAGTGCCGAAAGAACGTCATCCACTGGTGTGCCGCAGCAGCTTAAGCATGATTCTCCTTTCAACATCGGCGCTGTCTACCGCGTAGGCGATGTGTTGGATACTACGCTGTCGTGGCAGCGCGGCAATACCCTGATGTGGGGCTTTACCCTGCGTACCAACTTTAACAGCCTGAAGCCGAACTACTTAGATGATGCGCCCCCTGTTTATGCGCCGGTTCAGGATGGCAAAGGAACAAACTGGCAGCTCGTTTCGAAAGAGCTGAATGATAAGGCTGGCTTTAAGGATGCCGATATCTACGCTGACCAAAAACAGGTCACCATTGTTGCCGATCAAACCAAGTATCGTGATAGCGATCAGGCGACACAGCGTGCGGCGACGGTATTGGCGAATCATGTACCGGGTAGTATTGATGAATACCACATTGTTCAGCGTAGCCAGCGCTTACCGATTGCCAGCACGGAAGTGGATGCCAAAGCTTTCCATCAGGTTCAACAGGCTGCCTTTCCGCTTGGGCAACCGGAACCGGACACGCATCGCAAAGAGCCAGTATCCGACATTCGTGGTCAGCAGGTGCTGCTCGCACAGCCCGATCGCCTGACGTATTCATTAGATCCGACGCTAACGCAGTCCTTCGGTGGTCCTGAATCCTTCTACATGTATCAGGTTGCCCTGAAGGGTAACGTTGACTACCGACTCAGCGATCACTGGAGCGTAGGGGGAACGGCGACGTTGAACCTGTTGGATAACTTTGACAAGTTCAATTACAAAACGCCTCCGGCGGATGGCGCAGCGCTGCCACGTGTCAGAACCTGGGTGCGTGAATACGTCACCTCTTCGGATCTGCTGCTGACCAATCTGCAATTGACTCGTAGGGATAACCCAGCACAGGACTGGTATACCCAGGTCTACGGCGGTTATCTGGAAATGATGTACGCAGGGGTTGGTTCTGAAGTGCTGTATCGTCCGTTCGGTAAAAGCTGGGCGCTGGGGATGGATGTTAACTATGTCAAACAGCGCGACTGGAACGACATCATGAGAATGGCCGATTATGATGTGGTGACGGGCCATCTGACCGCTTACTGGGAACTGCCGTTTGTGGAAGGTGCGGTGGCGAAAGTGAGCGTGGGCCGCTATCTGGCAGGGGACAAAGGGGTCACTATCGATCTGTCCCGCCGCTTTGACAGCGGGATTGTTGCGGGTGCCTTTGCAACCAAAACCAACGTCAGCGCCGCTGAATATGGTGAAGGGAGCTTCAGCAAGGGCTTCTACGTCTCCATACCGTTTGATCTGCTGTTCACTGAACCTACCGTGAAACGTGGGGCAGTCGGTTGGGTACCGCTAACGCGTGACGGTGGTCAAATGCTACAGCGCCGTAGCTCGCTGTATGGCCTCACCGATCACTAATCGATCCCCGCACGTTTAGGGTATTAATCAAGCCCGTCATGGCCAGGTGCCACGACGGGCTTTTTTGTGCGCCTTTGCTTGACGAAATAATTCCATTTAGTAACCAATTTGAACTATTTCATTTGGTTATCGTTTGTATCTTAATCATGTCGAACCCGGAGGGAAGACTCTGGATTGTTATCCCCTATCTGATTGTAATTTAACACCTTAATTGCGGTTGTCTCGATGAAACGAGACATCTTTGAGAGGAAGTGTGTCCCGAAGGTAATGATTGAAATAGTTTCGTCATGGAAGATTCATATAGCGAAATCTATTATCTCCTGCCGCAATGGCGAAATAAAACATAGCCATAGATCTTCATGCTAGTGCTAACAGGAGAGTGTAATCCGATGAATGTGCCTATTTCCGCTGTTATCTCGTTAGTGATGAGTTCTGCCTGGTGTCTCCCTCTGCATGCGGCCGTGCAGGATAGTTCTCTTGGAATCTATCAACTGATTCAGGAGAGGATGGTGCTGATGAAGGATGTCGCGGGGTATAAAGCCCGTCAACACCTGCCGGTTGAGGATCTGAAGCAAGAGGAACGTATTTTGAGTAAGGCGCGGGAGCAATCCGCTGCCGTAGGCTTATCCCCCCAAAGTACGCAGCTGTTTTTTACTTCATTAATGAATGCCAGCAAAGCCATTCAGTATCGCTACATGGCGGACTGGCTTGCGACACCGGAGAACGACTGGACGCCGCTTTCGCTGAATGACACGGTCAGGCCTACGTTACTCACGATTGATGATCAGCTCCTGGTTAGCATTAAGCGTTACCTCGCGAATGGCGGGCATTTCACGCCTCAGCAAGAGGCTGCATTTCTTTCTTCTATTAATGTTGAGCATCTGTCACAGAACGACAAACGCCAGATTTACGCGGCATTGAGTCACATTGAACCAGACGGCAAATAGCTGAGTGGGAGAGAAGACGATGACTTACCAATTATTGAAAGGGAGTGAGCGCGGCAATATCGCTGACGCGGCATATCGCGAGCGCTGTGATGTGAATGAAAGAGTCAGAATCATGCTGGTGTTACGTTTTACTACGCCAGATGAAGAGTATTACGCCGAACTGCACGATAGCATCGATCCGCAATTTGGCGGTATCAATGCCAACAGACCGCTGTCGCGCGCCGACTATGCCAGAAAATTCAGCGCTGATGAGGCAGATATTGAGCATGTTCGCGCGTTTGCGCGGCATCATCGGCTCTCTATCGAACGCGAACATGCTGCCAGTCGAACTGTCTTCTTAACGGGGACGGTAGGGCAAATGGAGCAGGCGTTTCGCGTGAGCTTAGCCCGGTATGACCACAAACACGGGGCATTTCGTGGGAGAGCTGGGGGGATTTACCTGCCGGAATATCTACAGGGCGTGGTGATTGCCGTATTAGGCCTTGATGAACGTCTGGCGACGAACTGTTGCCTGCGTATCAATGATACGTTCTCCAATGCGGCAAAGCGCCCGTCGGGCTATACGCCGCTCGAACTCGCGGAACTCTATCACTTCCCAGAGCATGACGGCGCGGGGCAGTGCATTGGTATTATTGAACTGGGGGGCGGATACCGCCTGCCGCAGTTGGAGCACTATTTTAAACGCATGGGCGTCAATCCTCCTCAGGTCGTCGATGTCTGTGTGGGGGGCGGCAGGAATGCCCTTGCATCGTCAGAGGGCGACAAAGAGGTGAGCCCGATTGATATCGAAGTGCAGATGGATATCGAAATTGCGGGTTCGCTGGCACCAGGCGCCAAAATTGTGGTGTATTTTGCGCCGAATACCGATGCCGGGTTTTTGGAAGCGATCAACGCTGCGATTTATGATGAGAAAAATGCGCCGTCGGTGATTTCGATTAGCTGGGGTTCCAGCGAGTCACAATGGACGGCACAATCATTACAGGTGTACAACCAGGCCTTTCAGACAGCGGCTGCGCTAGGGATTACGGTGTGTGTTGCGTCTGGCGATCGCGGTTCAAAAGATGGTGAACCCCACGGCTTGCACGTCGATTTTCCTGCATCCAGTCCCTATGTTTTAGCCTGTGGCGGCACTCGCTTGCAAAAAGCGATGGAAGAAACCACCTGGCATAGCCGGGACGGTAGCGCAACAGGCGGTGGCGTTAGCCAGTATTTTGCGCTGCCCGGCTGGCAATTAGGGCTGTCTCTGGTAGACAAATACGGCGGTCATCATCCCTTGCAACACCGTGGCGTACCTGATGTCAGCGGCAATGCCGATCCTGAAACGGGCTATCTGGTTGAAGTTAACGGGCGAGAAGGCGTGGTTGGCGGAACCAGCGCCGTCGCACCGCTGTGGGCAGGACTGCTGGCGCGTATGCTGGCGCTGACCCATTCGGCATCGTTGTTTATCCCTCCCTTGCTGTACCGTAATCGTAATAGCTGCAAGGATATCGTACGGGGAAATAATGGGGCATTTGTGGCTTCTGAAGGCTGGGATGCCTGTACGGGGCTGGGGTCACCGGATGGCATGAAACTGCTGAGTCTGTTGAAGCGGCTTGTGAGGCTCAACGGTGCACGAGAACATGACGATGGGCATGAACAGTGAGTCCGCATTTCTGGGATAGCTGGCGCAGGGAGCAAATCCTACTCAGGTGAGGAAATTATCGGTGATATTCATCACAGATTACCCGACCTCGGTTTGAGTCTACGATGGTTAGCGGATATAACCCGATAAGAAGGACGTGATCGGGTCAAGGCCCGAGCGAAACCTGATACGACGCATGTGATCCAGACATGTTCGTATCAGGTTTTTTTTTGCCTGAATCCAGCCCGATCGCGCGCCACCCATAACATCAGTGATGTCTTACTGACATGATCTCGTTAAGGAAAGGAGAAAAACAGTGAAATACCGTCATCTTAAACGTTTCCCTGAGGGGTTTTTGTGGGGCGCGGCGACATCGGCTTATCAGGTTGAAGGGGCATGGAATGAGGATGGCAAGGGGCCGTCGGTGATTGATGCCAGAACGTCCTATCCTGAGGGCACCACGGACTTTAAAGTCGCCAGCGATCATTACCACCGCTACAAGGAAGATGTGGCGCTGTTTGCCGATATCGGCTTTAAAACCTACCGTTTTTCCATCGCCTGGAGCCGCATCATTCCCGATGGCAGCGGTGAGGTAAACCCGGCGGGCATTGCGTTTTATCACAATCTTATCGATGAGCTGCTGCATTACGGTATTGTGCCGATCGTTACGATGTACCATTTCGATCTGCCGCAGGCGTTGCAGGCCAAAGGCGGTTGGTACAGCCGGGAAACGGTGGATGCGTTTGAACGTTTTGCCAACGTACTGTTTGATGAATACGGTGAAAAAGTGCAGTACTGGCTGACCATCAACGAACAGAACATGATGATTTTGCACGGTTCCGCACTGGGTACGTTGGATCCCACGCTGGAAAATCCGAAGCAGAATCTCTACCAACAGAACCACAACATGCTGGTGGCACAGGCAAAAGCGATGAATGCGCTGCATGCAAAAGTGCCCGGCGCGAAAATTGGTCCGGCACCCAACATTGCGCTGATTTACCCGGCATCAGCGAAGCCTGAAGATGTGATGGCCGCGTTCAACTATAACGCGATCCGCAACTGGTTATATCTGGATATGGCGGTGCACGGCCGTTACAACACGGCGGCATGGCGCTATATGGAAGAGAAAGGCTATACGCCGGAGATTCTGCCCGGCGATATGGACATTCTGGCATCGGCCAAACCCGATTTCATCGCGTTTAACTACTACACCTCGCAAACGGTTGAAGCCAGCAAGGGCGACGGATCGGATGAAATTGCACGTGGCGGCGATCAGCACCTGAAATCAGGTGAAGAAGGCGTTCATCGTGGCGCAACCAATCCATTTTTGCAGAAAAATGCCTTTGGCTGGGAAATCGATCCCATCGGTTTCCGCAATACGCTACGTGAGCTGCACGATCGCTACCATTTATCGCTGATCATTACGGAGAATGGGCTGGGCGCGTTTGATACGCTGGATGAAAACGGTGAGGTTAACGATGATTATCGCATCGACTACCTGCAACGCCACATTGAGCAAATCCAGCTTGCGATCACTGACGGTGTGGATGTCTTCGGCTATACGCCATGGTCGGCGTTGGATCTCATTTCCACCCATCAGGGATGCTCGAAACGCTATGGCTTTATTTACGTGAACCGTGAAGAGTTCGATCTGAAAGATTTGCGGCGTATCCGTAAAAAAAGCGCATACTGGTATGCTAATGTCATTAAAAACAATGGGCTGGATAGCTCAGAAGCGTAAATGATAAAAGAAAATGCCTCGTCGATATCACGTTGAGGCGTTAAACGGTAGGGAAGGTCAGCGTGCCTTCCCATCAGACAGGACGGCTGATGCGATGATAATTAAAAAAATATTGAGCAATAACGCCGTGCTGGTGCTGGCAGATGACCGACGGGAAATTGTGGCGATAGGTAAAGGCGTCGGCTTTGGCAAAAAAGTGGGCGACCCTATCGATCAACAGCGTATTGAAAGCCAGTTCGTGAAGAAAAGCGACGGTATGGCGGATGTGCTGTCACAATTGCTGGCGGACATTCCACCGGACTGTCTGGCCGTAACGCAGCAAATTATTACGCTGGCGCAAAAAACGCTGCGGCTTAACGTACAGGACACGCTGTTTCTGGCACTCAGCGACCACATCAACTTTGCCATTCAACGCCATAAAAAAGGGCAGGCGATCAAGAATCTGATGCTATGGGATATTCGCCAGTTCTATCACAGTGAATTTGCCGTTGGGCTGGAGGCATTGGCGCTGATTCGCACCAGACTGGGTATCGATTTACCGGAGGATGAAGCGGGGTTTATTGCGCTGCATCTGGCAAATGCGACGAATAACAGCGATATGCAGAGCACGATGCAAAGTGCGGGCATCATTAAAGATATTTTGACCATTCTGAAATACGATCTCCATATCACGTTTGATGAGCATTCTCTCAATTATCAGCGCTTAGTTACGCATCTGAAGTTTTTTGCCCTGCGTCTGTTAAATCGGGAAACCGTGAGCCACGGCGATGATTCCATTTATCAGGGGATCACTGAAATGATGCCGCGAGCCTACGCCTGCGCGATGAAAGTGTATGACTATGTGGAAAAAAACTACGGCTGCCAACTCACCACCGATGAGATCATGTTTTTGACCATTCATATCAACCGTTTGCAACCCTCTCCCTCTTAATCATTAATTACACCGATCATTAATAACGGTAGCACCTGAGGCAATAATCGGTACGGAATGGCCGTCACGGGTAAGACCACCGCGAGTTAACATTTGTGTTACTCTGTTGGCCTTTACGGTATCGGTTCGTTATGTAACAAAATAAATTAAAAAACAGCGCACTATTGCTGACATGCTTTCAGTCATAATGTTTTTTCTCGCTATTCGTTAGTGAACCGCATGGGGGTCGTTATGTCAGCCTCACCGCCGACGTTTTTGACGGTAGATGTACGTCGCTCAGGGCTACGCTTTTCCCAGCGGGTCTATATTCCACGCATTGTCGGGACGATACTGTGTTCTCTCTTTATTGCCTCGGTGCTGATTACCAAGCCTATACCGGTGTTATTGTGGGGACTGCTCCTTCTTAACGCCTTTGCCTGGCCCCACATTGCCTACCTGTTATCCCTACGGTCGCGCGATCCTATGCGGTGCGAGAAACGTAATTTATTGTTTGATGTGGTGTTTGGTGGCATCTGGATAGGGTTTATGGGAGTGAATCTCCTGCCCAGCGCGGTGATTGCTGCGATGGTCGGGATGAACGGCACGGCCGGCGGTGGAATCAAGCTATTTGTTCAGGGCATCCTATTACAGTGCGTTGCCTGCGTATCGGTTCTTGTGCTGTTTGCGGTGCCGGTTTCACTCGATACGACACCGATACAGATTTATGCCTGTGTGCCAATGTTGCTGATCTACCCCATTTTTCTGGGTTATGTCACTTATAACACCGCGCTGAAGCTGGCGGAGCACAAACGTATGCTGATGGAAGTCAGTATCCATGACGGGATGACCAACCTCTATAACCGCCACCACTGGGAACGTTTGCTGAAACACGAGTTCGACCTTTGTCAGCGCTACAAGCGCACGGCGACGTTAGTCCTGTTTGATATCGACCATTTTAAAGCCTTTAACGATAACTTTGGGCACAACGTCGGCGATCAGGCGATACTGTTACTGGCGCGCGAGCTGACATCTGGTTTTCGTGAAACGGATGTGATTGGGCGGTTTGGCGGAGATGAATTCGCCGTTATTTTGCCGCAGACCAGCGCGGGAGAGGCGTTGGATGCCGTGAGTCGCATTCGGGAGAGTTTGTCGCTGAAGTTCCTTAACCAAACGCCGCAGTTAGCGGTGTTTGTCAGCGTCGGTATCGCAGAGATTTCGCCGGAAATGGGCCAATATATGGACTGGTTAAAGTCAGCGGATATGGCGCTCTATCGGGCAAAAAATAAAGGCCGTCGTCGAACTGAAGTTGCCTGAATACACCAGTCTACAGCCTGATACTTGAGGGCTGTGATACTATCGGGGCTCTGTTCCCTAATGGGGATTCAGGATCGTCAGTATCGATAGAAGGCGTATTTTTACAGGGCACCGAGTGCCACAAACAGGGACTGAATCATGACCATGCTACGAACTACATTGAGTGGATTGTTTATTCTGCTGATTTGCCTTTTCTCATTTGCCCGTGTGGCTGCGGCAGAAACGCCACGTCCACCTATTGCGACGCTGATCAAAGCGTATGAAGGCACTGAAGGGGCACAGGTCTGGACGCTACGCATTGGTGAGCCGGCTGACTCTACGGCGCTGGTACAAATTACCGGTATTGACCATGAGTGGAATACCAAAATCCAAAAAATGAACGTTGAAAAGCAAGCCAGTGGCACACGCTATTGGCTAGAGGTTGATCATAAAAAGTTCGTGGTGCTGATCATGAACCAGGGATATGGCGAACTCTACTTACCCGGTGAGGCGCAGCCTGTTCGCATCGGTTACAGTAAATCGCTGTCCGAACAGGGTAACCCAGAACACTTTTTGACGGATTATTTACAGCAGTCTTCCACCAGCCAATGAGTGTTGAATGCTGAACACCGAAAGTGACAAATAAGCCCTTATTGCTTTGTTGGCGATAAGGGCTTTTCTAAAACCTAGCCAGATGTGTTAGGTGCACATCCAGAGGGGGAGGTCTTTAGTGCGGTAATGCTTCTTTTGGATGCAGCCCCAGGTTACCCGGAGACGGTTCACCTTTCACTTCACCAAGATACAGACCGATCTGAGCACGGAACGATTCTACCGCCGCACGATCGCTCATGAAGTCAGCAAAAGCCTGCGGGCTGGTGTTCTTATATTCCCAGATAGGTTTATAGCCAGCGGGTGGTGCCACGTCAGTACGCACTGACCACATATACCAGACATTGCTCTGCGTTTCTTTATCCAGCAACCAGCTCAGATACAGCTTGGCGCTTTCCGGGTGTTTAGCCTGTTTGAAAATGGCTGCACGTTGGGCCCAGGAAACAAACGGATCGCTTTTAGGCAGAACGAAGCGCGAATTCGCGTTTTGATCGGGAGCCAGTGCACCGTCGGTTGAGAATGTTGCTGCTGACTTACCGCTTTCAACATCGTCTGCGGGAGCCTGTGTGCCACGAACGTAAACCGGGTTCTGTTCTTTGAATTTAGCGACATACTCCCAGCCGTATTTATCCACGACCTGCTTAAACCAGAACAGCACGGCGTCGTCATCGTTCGGATAGGTTAAGACAATGCTGCCTTTCAGATCGGGACGTAAATAGTCATTCGCTTCTGTTGGCCAGGCATTTTCGGCAATCAGTTTGGTATTGACCACGTTGCTGAACGCATCGACAAATACGCCGGTCCAACTGCCGTCTTTGTCTTTAAACGCGGGGTACACTTTGTCCCAGCCGATAGGTTTATAGTTCAGCAGCACGCCTTCTTTTTTCCAGCGTGGGTAATCCTGCAAGGTCTGAAGTTGTACGACATCCGGCACCAGCGTATTCGTTGCCAGCTGGTTATCAATACGAGCATCGTGGAATTTACTGTAATCCACAATGACGTTGAGTTTCATGCCCGGAAAGCGTTTCTCAAACGCCTGTTTGATGCCATCCTGCTGACCCGGTGTGTCACCGCCCGCGTAGACGGTCACAATACCGCCTTCCCGTAACGCGTTTTGATAAAGCTCGTTAATCGGGCGCTTATCGGCTTCTACTGCCGCATAGCTGGTCGCTGCCGTCGCCATCAGCGCCGTAAATGCGACCACCTGTTTTAGTTTAAACATCGATTCCTCCTGAATGAGAGCCGATATCTACCGATGCACTCTTTATCCTTTGCGGCTGTTGCCAGAATAAGAAGGCATAAGCAGAATCATTAGAATGATTATCAAATTATTTAATTTGTTTGATATTCATTTTCCTGCTGACTGAACCGTTAAATCGCCAGTTGCCAGAAGGTTTTTGTATGTTATCCGGTTGTGAATAATGTGAAATCAGAAAAAATTGAGATTTTAATTCAAAAAAAATGAATTAAAAATTGGCGTCAACGAAAGCAAAATAACGAGGAATTACGACGATATTTAGGCCGCCAGGCGACCTAAAATCGGATGGGTTAAAGCGAGGTGGTCGTGCCGTCAAAGGGATCCATCAGCAGGAAAGTGCACTCGGCGCGCTGGTGGCTATTGATCATCGGCACCAGCCGCTGGAAGTGCTCGGTCTGGCAGTGAATATCCAGTGCGGCTCTATCCGGCCAGGTTTCGATAAAGGTGAAATGCCCCGGATCTTTCTGATTGATAAAAAGCTCATAGGAGATGCACAGCGTTTCCTGTCGGGTTTTCTCTACTAATTCGCGGTACAGCGGCATAACGATTTCGATGCACTCAGGCTTAATAAAGTCCTGTGCGATGACTTTAAGCATAAAACGGCTCTCCCTACATGGTTGTCCTGTTGATTAAACGGTTCTGGCTACTGGCTAGCCGCGCTGCTGTTTTTCACTCTGTTCTGCGCCGTTTCCCTGTCGGTATGCCAGCGATACCATCAGCGATTGCACCAGACACAGCGTGGCGGACTGTGAACGGAACGCATCAACCTGCGCTTCCTTCACCACAAAGCAGACATCGCTGAGCGTCGCCAGCGGGCTGATCTGGCTGTCGGTAATGACGATTTGCCGCGCTCCGGCCTTCGCGGCCATCTCACTGACCATCACGGTTTCCTGTGAATAAGGCGAGAAGCTGATGGAAACCACCACATCGCGAGCACTGACACGGCTGAGCTGTTCACGAAACATGCCGCCCAGACCGTTGACCAGAATAGGACTGCTTTCCAGATGGCTAAGCGCATAGGTGAGGTAAGTGGCGACGCTGAACGAGCGCCGCAGCCCGACGATATAGATGGTATCCGCCTGTGCCAGCAGATCGACGGCTTTTTGCAGATCCTCTTGCGGAGTGCGTGCCGCGAGCTGCTGCATCGCCTGCGCGTTTGAGCGGGCAAACTCATGCAGAATATCCAGCGGCGTTTCTGGCACGGCATCAGCTTCCATCGCCCGAAACAGCCGCGCCCGGTCGGTATAGCTGGCCGTTTCTTCCACCAGGTTCATACGGAACAGCTGTTTCATTTCGTTGAAGCCGCTGAAATCAAAGGCGTTGGCGAAGCGAATCAGAGTTGAGGGGGGAACGTCAGCGCGTTCGGCGATCACCGCGACGGTATCGAAAGCGATGCTGTTGGTATTATCCAGCACATAATGCGCCACCTGCTGTAACCGCTTACTGAGCGAATCATAACGCTCGCGGATCTGTTCCTGTAATTCTCTCAGGCTGGTTGCCATGGGCATATCGGGTTATCTCCCAAAGACGTATAAGAACCTATCCCATTAGCGCGATTTCATGACTGGCGCCTGAAACGGAACAGAAAATTCATTTCTGGATGCGGCTGTTTTATCTGTACGACATTTCCGGCGGCACACCTTTTATCGATACGGCTATTTTCAGAGGCTGCTCACCTGTCTTTATGGACAGCTGCTTTCAAGTTTACCTAAAAATTCGCAGCGGATCACAATAATCAACATTTATTTTATTTTTACGTTAAATGGAATATTCATTTCATATACTGTAATCCGATATCAGCCGTTTGTCTCCTCAAAACCCACAAAGGTGTAAACATGGAAACCGTATCTAACTTCATTCAGGGGGCGATTGCCTCCAGCAACAGCCAACGCTACGCCGCGGTGTATAACCCCGCGACGGGCGAGCAGATTCGCCAGGTTGTGATGTCTGATAAGGCGGAAGTCGAGCAGGCAATTGCCAGTGCGGCGGCGGCATTCCCTGCGTGGTCAAAACACTCTCCGCTGCGTCGCGCGCGCGTGCTGTTTCGCTTCAAAGCGCTACTGGAAGAACGAATGGATACGCTGGCTCGGCTGATTTCACAGGAGCATGGCAAGGTGTATTCCGATGCCGTGGGAGAGGTGACGCGCGGTCTGGAAGTCGTTGAATTTGCCTGTGGTATTCCGCATCTGCAAAAAGGCGAACACTCGGCGAATGTCGGCACCGGTGTGGATAGCCATTCACTCATGCAGCCACTTGGCGTGTGTGTCGGGATTACGCCGTTCAACTTCCCGGCGATGGTGCCGATGTGGATGTTCCCGATTGCGCTGGCGACCGGCAATACCTTTGTGTTGAAACCCTCTGAAAAAGATCCGTCGCTCTCGCTGCTGCTGGCACAACTGCTGAAAGAAGCGGGCCTGCCGGACGGCGTGTTTAACGTCGTTCAGGGGGATAAAGAAGCGGTGGACGTCCTGCTGACCGACCCGCGTGTGCAGGCGGTGAGCTTTGTGGGATCGACGCCGGTGGCGGAATACATTTATCAGACGGCATCGGCGCACGGCAAACGCTGTCAGGCGCTGGGCGGGGCGAAAAACCACTGCATCCTGATGCCGGATGCCGACATGGACATGGCGGCCAGCGCGATTATGGGTGCGGCGTTTGGCGCCGCGGGCGAACGCTGCATGGCGCTGTCGGTGGTAGTCGCTGTTGGCGATGACACGGCGGAAGCGCTGAATCAGCGCCTGAACGCACAGATCAACGCGATGCGTGTCGGACCGGGGCTGGTGGACGGGCAGGAAAATGAGATGGGACCGGTGATCAGCGCGCCGCACCGGGCGAAGATTGCCGACTATATTCAAAGTGGCGTCGATCAGGGCGCGACGCTGCGTATCGATGGCCGCACGCTATCTGTTCAAGGGCATCAGCAAGGCTACTTTATTGGGCCGACGTTGTTCGATAACGTCACGCCAGAGATGAAGATCTATCAGGAAGAAATTTTTGGTCCGGTACTGTCCGTGGTGCGCGTGCCGGATTACCAGACGGCGGTAACGCTGATTAACAACCATGAATACGGTAACGGTACGGCTATTTTTACCCGTGATGGTGAAACGGCGCGTCAGTTCTGCGAAGAAGTGCAGGCCGGCATGGTAGGCGTGAACGTCCCGATTCCGGTACCGATGGCATTCCACAGCTTCGGCGGCTGGAAACGCTCCATTTTTGGGCCGCTGAATGTCCACGGCAACGACGGCGTACGCTTCTACACCCGAATGAAAACCGTCACCAGCCGCTGGCCCGCCAGCGTCCGTCTGGAACACCACGCCAGCAGCTTCATCATGCCCACGCTAGAGTGAGGATTTGACCTATAACGTGTGGTGAAAATAGTGCACCGGTTTTGCTCTGCTGGCGTCAAAAATTATGCTGAGGTAGGTGCACCGCCGAAGGAGCGACAGGGATGTCGCGAAAGCCAGTGCCGCGGATGACAAAAACGTCAATGACGTTTTTGAACAGCACTTGTGCTGGCCCGCAGGGCGAGCCCCGTTTATGGGGCGAGTAATCGCGTCACTGGCGGTTCGGATGACGGTGACACATACCGAAGGGCCCGCGTAGCGGCATAATTTATCGCCATAAGCCTGGGTTCTCAGGGCGGCGGCGATTGAGCGCCCTGAGTCGGGCGCGTGCTGCAACGTAGCATAAGAATGGCTAAATTTTCGCGCACGAAATGCTCGCTGAATATACATATTTCATTATAGAAATCAGATCCTTATTTAAGGAGTAGATCAATGGATACGTGTCGCATCACCATGGCGCAAGCGCTGGTCCGTTTTCTCAACCAGCAATACATCAGCGTAGACGGTGAAGAATCCCCTTTTGTGCAGGGCGTCATGACCATTTTTGGTCACGGTAATGTGTTGGGCATCGGTCAGGCGCTGGAGCAGGAGGCGAACCGCCTCACTGTGCATCAAGGGTGCAACGAACAGGGAATGGCGCACATCGCCGTTGGGTTCGCTAAACAGCACAAGCGGCGGAAAATTTATGCGGTGACCTCGTCGGTGGGGCCGGGGGCGGCAAATATGGTGACCGCCGCGGCGACCGCGACCGCCAACCGTATTCCGGTGCTGCTGTTGCCCGGCGATCTCTTCGCCTGCCGCCAGCCGGATCCGGTGTTGCAGCAGGTCGAGCAATATCACGATCTGTCGATCAGCACCAATGACTGCTTTAAACCGGTTTCTCGCTACTGGGATCGCATTAATCGCCCTGAGCAACTGATGAGTGCGCTGATTAACGCCATGCGCGTGCTGACCGATCCGGCCGATACCGGCGCGGTAACGCTGTGTTTACCGCAGGATGTGCAGGCGGAAGTCTGGGATTATCCGACATCGTTCTTCCGCAAGCGTGTCCATCACCTCGAACGTCGCCCGCCAGATGCGGCACGGCTGGAGGAAGCGGCAGCGCTGATTGCCAGAAAGCGCCGCCCGATGCTGATTTGCGGCGGTGGCGTTCGTTATTCCGGCGCACATGATGCGCTGGCTCAGTTTGCCGAGCAGTTTGCGATTCCGTTTGGTGAAACGCAGGCGGGCAAAGGTGTGATTGTTTCCTCACATCCGCTGAACTGCGGTGGTATCGGTGTGACCGGCGGGCTGGCGGCGAATCGGCTGGCGCAAGAAGCGGATCTGGTGATTGGCGTCGGGACGCGTTTAACCGATTTTACCACCGGTTCCAAGTCGCTGTTTCAGAACCCGAACGTAGAATTTTTACTGCTTAACGTTGCCGAATTTGATGCGCTAAAACTGGATGCGCTGCCCCTGATTGCCGACGCGCGCGTCGGGCTACAAGCGCTGGCCGAACGGCTGGCGACGGCGTCCTATCGTAGCGGCTGGCAGCAGGCTGTCGAACAGGCGCGTGCGGAATGGGAACGCGAGCTACAGCGGCTGTTTACCGTGCAGGATAAAGGTGAACTGGTGCCGGAAGTGGTGGATGGTCTGGAAGACAAGCTGGATGAATATCGCCAGACGTTGAATACCCACCTGACGCAAACGCGCGTACTGGGGATCCTGAATGATGAACTGGAGGATAACGCGGTTGTCGTTGGCGCGGCAGGGTCGTTACCGGGCGATCTACAGCGCGTGTGGCAGGTGAAAACGCCGGACAGCTATCATCTGGAATATGGTTACTCCTGCATGGGGTACGAGATTGCGGCGGCAATTGGCGCGCGGCTTGCGGTGCCGCAACAGCCCGTCTATGCGATGGTTGGTGACGGCTCCTACTTGATGCTCCACACCGAACTGCAAACGGCGGTACAGGAAGGCATTAAAATCACCGTGCTGCTGTTCGACAACGCGGGCTTCGGCTGTATCAACAACCTGCAAATGAGTCAGGGAATGGGGAGCTTCTGTACGGAAAACCGCTACCGCGATGCGGAATCGGGGCAGCTGCGCGGTGCACTTATTCCGGTCGATTTCGCCAAGAACGCGGAAAGCTACGGCTGTAAAGCGTGGCGAGTGCATGACGAAGCCTCGCTTAGACAGGCGCTGGTGGAATCACGCCAGCATACAGGACCGGTGCTGCTTGATATCAAAGTGCTGCCGAAGACCATGACGCACGGCTATGAATCCTGGTGGCGCACTGGCACGGCGCAGGTTGCGGATAATCCAGAGATTGAGACGGCAGCCAATAACGTGAAAGCTGCGCTCTCCCGCGCACGGCAATATTAGGTGATCTCCCCTTAGTGGCTATTTCTGAGTCACAAATAATGTCGGGATGTAAGTGGGATTTGGGTGTTATTCGGCGTAAAAATTATGCAGCGGTGGGCGTGAGCATCGAGTGAGCGGCATGGATGCCGCGAAAGCCAGTGCCGCGTAGGGAACGCGTCACTGGCGGCTCGAATCGTGCTCATGAACACCGATGGCATCGCGCAGCGACATAATTTAGCCGAAAGCCAGGGTTCACAGGGCGACGGCAACTGAGCCGCCCTGTGTCGGGCGCGTGCTACGAGGTGGCATGGAATGTCTTTATTGTAGCGCACGAAATGGTCTCTGAATCTGAATAAAATGTGATGAAGAGACAGTCTGTGCAGATGAAGTGTGCGATCTGTAGTGTTGCCTAATCCTCCCTTATATTCCTGAACCAATCTGAAATATTCATTTCATTTTCAAACCACGGTTTCATTTTTCCCTCCCTTTTACGCCAGCGCCTAACCGATCCCCTGATAGGCATGTATACCCCCACAAACGTTCTCAGATGATGTGTGATTGGGGTTGCAGAAAACAGCGAAGATGTCATGAAAATGTTAACTGACACGCAAAAACATAATTTTCAATTTATACAAAACTGAAATAAATGTTTTATTTTAGCTATCAGGATTTGTGGTAAAAAGCGGGTGATGGGGCTGGGGGAAGAATGCGACTAGCCGTTATCCCGTCACTTTTTCAGTCTGGCATTAAACGCCACTCAGGCAGCAAGGGAGCATCTATGTTTAACATCGCTTTACTGGGCGCAGGCCGTATCGGCCAGGTCCATGCAGTGAACATCGCGGCACACAAAGAAACCAATCTGTACGCGGTCGTCGATCCCAACCCAACCAATGCCGCGACGCTGGCCGAACGCTACCATACCAAAGTGCAAACCGTGGATGAAGTCATGAACGATCCGGCGGTGCACGCCGTCCTGATTGCCTCTGCGACCGACACGCACGCCGACTTGATTGAACTGGCTGCCAAACATGGCAAAGCCATTTTCTGCGAAAAACCCGTGCATCTGGATATTGCCCGCGTTCGCGATTGCCTGACCGTCGTCAAGCAGCAGAACGTGCCGCTGTTTGTCGGGTTTAACCGCCGCTATGACCCGCAATTCCGCCGCGTCAAAACGCTGGCTGGTGAGGGGCGCATCGGAAAACCAGAATCCCTGCTGATTATCTCCCGCGATCCGTCGCCGCCGCCTGCTGAATATGTTCGCGTTTCCGGTGGTATGTTCCGCGACATGACGATCCATGATTTCGATATGGCGCGCTTCATTATGGGCGAGGAGCCGGTGTCAGTCTTTGCACAAGGCAGCAATCTGGTCGATCCGGCCATTGGTGAGGCGGGTGACATTGATACCGCATTTATCGTGCTGAAATTTGCTTCTGGCGCGATGGCGACCATCGTCAACAGCCGCCGCTCCGGCTACGGCTACGATCAACGTCTCGAACTGCATGGTGCGAAAGGTGTGCTCAGCGCGGGCAATATCCGCGAAAACGTGGTCGAGCAGTGGACCGACGACGGCTGTCTGGCGGCGAAACCCGAATATTTCTTCCTGCAACGCTATCACGCGGCGTACGCGGCAGAGTGGCAGCACTTTGTCGATGTACTGAATGGCCGCACCCAGCCGGAGTGCTCCGGTCTGGATGGTGAGCGTGCGTTGAATCTGGCGGATAAAGCCTTCGAATCCCTGGCTCAAGGCAAGGAGGTCGCCGTGTAACCGTACGGCACTCCGCGTTTTACCTGCTTTCAACCCTACACCCCTACCTATAACAGAAGCAGATGAAGAGAAAAGAGATATGAAAAAGATCATCAGCGTTTCCGCAATCGCCATCGCACTGGGTCTGTCTGGTCTTGCTCAGGCCCAAAATGAACAAATCGTTTTCAGTACGCCGAATCTCGCTATGCCGTTTGAAGTTCATATGCAGCGCACCGCAGTTAAAGCCGCCAAAGAACTGGGCGTGAATTTGCAGGTACTGGATGGGCAGGGTAGCTCGCCGAAGCAGGCCGCCGATTTGGAAAATGCCATCACGCGTGGCGCACTCGGCTTCGTGGTGTCACCGAATGATGTTAACGCGGTTTCCAGCGCAGTGACCGAAATTCAGGATGCCAAGTTACCAGTCGTGACGCTGGATCGTTCGGTGAAAACGGAAAAAGCCGTGCCGCATTTTGGGGCGAATAACTACAAAGGTGGTCAGGCGATTGCCGACTATGTCAAAACCAAATTCCCGAATGGCGCAGAGATTATTCTGCTAACCGGCCAGCCGGGCTCTTCTTCTAATATCGAGCGGACGCAGGGGATTCGTGACAGCCTGAAAGCGGGCGGCAGCAAGTACCGCATTGTGGCCGATCAGACGGGGAACTGGATGCGTTCCGAAGGGATGCGCATCGTAGAAAGTGTCCTGCCGTCGTTACCTAAACGCCCACAGGTGATCCTCTCTGCGAATGACGACATGGCGCTGGGCGCGATTGAAGCGTTACAGGGGCAAGGTCTGAAACCTGGCGAGGTAATGGTAACCGGTTTTGATGCTGTGCCAGAAGCACTGGCTCGTGTACGTGACGGCTGGCTGGCTGTTACCGCCGATCAGCGTCCGGGCTACGCTGTGACCACCGCGTTGACGCAATTGACCAATAACATCCGCAGCAAAGCGCCGATCACCGGGGCAGACTACCAACCGACCATGATTACCAAAGATAACCTGAACGATGCCGAACGCATTGGCGAAGCGGGTAAATAAATCGTTCTCTACATAAAAGGTATTCAGCAGGCCGCGTTCGCGCGGCCTTGCGGGAGGAAGGTAAACATGACGGAACCCCTACTGAAGATTACCAATCTGGCAAAGAGCTTCTCCGGCGTGTGGGCGCTGAGCAACGCACAGCTGACCGTACAGCCGGGAGAGATTCATGCGTTATTGGGCGAAAACGGCGCGGGTAAATCGACGCTATTGAAGGCGCTGGCTGGGGCGCAACCGCAAACCAGCGGCGACATCTGGTTTGGCGGCGAAAAGCTGTTACCGCTTGAATCGCCGGTTGAGCGCCAAAAGCGGGGGATTATCACCATTTATCAGGAATTTAACCTGCTGCCCAATATGAGTGTGGCAGAGAACATGTTCCTGGGGCGTGAGCCGCAGCGCAGCGGCGTATTTGTGGATGCTCTGGCAGTCAATCGTGAGGCGAAAGCGGTACTGGATTATCTGAAATTGAACATTGCGCCGACGACGCAGGTGGCACGTTTGAGCGTGGCGCAGCAGCAGATGGTGGAAATCGCCAGAGCGCTGACATTGAACGCCAAGCTGATTGTGATGGATGAGCCGTCGGCGGCGTTGAGCGACAGTGAAGTCGACAGCCTGCACCGCGTGGTGCGCGAGCTTAAAGGACGCGGCGTGAGCGTGGTGTATGTCACGCACCGGCTGCACGAAGTCTTCCAATTGTGCGATCGGTTTACCGTGTTTCAGGACGGCCGCTACACCGGTTCCGGCGACGTCGCCAGCACGAATGTGCAGGAGATTATTCGACTGATGGTCGGTCGCGATGTGGTGTTTAATCGCCGTCCGCCTTCAGAAACGCATCATCAGGATAAGCCGGTACGTCTGGCGGTGAAGGGCTTAAGCCGGGAAAAACCACCGCTGGATGCGCACGGCATCGCGCTAAAAGACATCAATTTCCAGGTACATGCGGGCGAAGTGCTCGGGATCGCCGGACTGGTGGGCGCAGGCCGTACGGAAATTGCACGTTGTCTGTTTGGTGCCGACGCGTTCTCAACCGGTGAGTTTGTGCTGGATGGCACCCCTTACCATCCGTCTACGCCGCTGCATGCGCTGTCCCAAGGCATCGCACTGGTGCCGGAAGACCGTAAGAAAGAAGGCGCGGTATTGGGATTATCGATCAGGGAAAACATTTCACTCTCCAACCTCTCATCGCTCATGCGCTGGCGCTGGTTTGTGAACACCCGTAAGGAAGACGATCTGATTGAAGCTTACCGTCAGGCGCTGCACATCAAGATGGTGAACAGCGAGCAGGAGGTACGCAAACTGTCGGGTGGCAACCAGCAAAAGGTGATTCTTGCTCGCTGTATGGCGCTGAATCCCAAGGTATTGATTGTGGATGAGCCCACGCGCGGCATCGATGTCGGCACCAAGTCCGAAGTGCATCAGGTGCTGTTCGATATGGCGAAACGGGGCGTCGCCGTGATTGTGATTTCCTCCGACCTGCCGGAAATCATGGCGATTTCCGACCGCATCATCACGCTCAGCGAAGGGCGAATTAGCGGGGAAATTCATGGCGATGACGCCACAGAAGAAAAACTGATGACGATGATGGCCATTTGCCACGACGCATTACACGCAGCATAACGGAGGTGACGCATGTCCCAGCAGCCGCTTTCTAAGAGCATTACGCCGTCCAATCCGCGCGGACGTTTTGATCCGATTGCTTTTTTCGAACGCTTCGGCGTGTTTATTTTCATGATTTTGCTGCTGATCTTCTTTCAGTCGCAAAACAGTAACTTTTTGTCCGAACGCAACATCACCAACATCCTGACCGAAGTTTCCATCTACGGCATCATGGCGGTAGGGATGACGTTCGTCATTCTGACCGCCGGGATCGACCTGTCCGTCGGCTCAATTCTGGCAGTGTGTGCCATCACCGCCGCTTCGGTAATTAAAGGCGACAACTTCACCACCGTTGATCCTGATGCTTGGTTCGGCTTGAGCTGGCTGGTTGCGTTGGGCATCTGTCTGGCAATGGGTACCTTCATTGGTTTCCTGCATGGTTTAGGGGTAACCAAACTGCGTCTGCCGCCGTTTATCGTTACGCTGGGCGGGATGACGATCTGGCGCGGGTTAACGCTGGTGATGAACGACGGCGCGCCGATTGCTGGTTTTGACCCCGGCTATCGCTGGTGGGGGCGGGGCGAGATTCTCGGTATTTCGGTGCCGATCTGGATCTTCGCGCTGGTCGCCTTGCTGGGCTATCTGGCGCTGCATAAAACCCGTTGGGGCCGCTTCGTCTACGCCATTGGCGGCAACACCGAAGCTGCGCGTCTGGCTGGGGTGAATGTGCAGCGAGTGCTGGTCAGCGTTTACGTCGTGATTGGCTGTCTGGCTGGTCTGGCGGGCTTTATTCTCAGCGCCCGTCTCGGCAGCGCAGAAGCGGTCGCGGGGATCACCTTCGAGCTGCGCGTCATCGCCTCGGTGGTCATCGGCGGCACCTCGCTGATGGGCGGCTACGGCCGGATCAGCGGCACCATTATCGGCTCGATCATCATGGGGATCCTGATTAACGGACTGGTGTTGATGAACGTATCGGCCTACTACCAACAGATCATCACCGGGTTAATTATCGTGCTGGCCGTGGCGTTCGACACCTATGCCAAGAGCCGTCGCGGCGCTATCTGAGCCGCACCCGTACCGATTCTTTTTTTGCACCGAGGTGGATATGAAGGATGTACGCATTGGGTTAATCGGCACCGGCTATATCGGCCGTGCACATGCCATCGCTTACGCGCAGGCGCCGACGGTCTTCCCGCTGAAAGGCAACCTGGTGAAGGCGATGTTGGCAGAAGTGTCGCCGGAGCTGGCGGCCAAACGGGCGCAGGAGTTCGGTTTTCAGCGCTCAACGGGGGACTGGCGTGCGCTGGTGGCGGATCCAGACATTGACGTGGTGGATATCTGCGCGCCGAACTTTCTGCATAAGACGATGGCGATGGCGGCTATCCAGCACGGCAAGCACGTTTACTCGGAAAAGCCGCTGGCGCTGAACGCACGTGATGCCAGAGAAATGGTTGATGCCGCGCAGCGGGCGGGCGTGAAAACGCTGGTGGGTTTCAACTACATGAAGAACCCGACCTCACAGTTGGCCAAAGAGATTATCGCCAGCGGCGAGATTGGTGAGGTGGTGCATTTTTACGGCACGCATAACGAGGATTATCTGGCCGATCCGAACAAGCCGGCGGATTGGCACTGTTTCAAAGAAACCGCCGGGCTGGGGGCGCTGGGGGATCTGGCCGCGCATATCGTCAATATGGCGCAGTATCTGGTGGGGGATATCGCCAGCGTCTGCGGCGATCTGCAAACCGTGATTGCACAGCGCCCGACGGCACCGGGTAGCAGCGAATTAGTACAGGTCGAAAATGAAGATCAGGCGCATGCGATGGTGCGTTTTGCCAACGGTGCGCGCGGCGTGATTGAAACCTCGCGTATCGCCTGCGGCCGCAAAATGGGGCTGACCTACGTGGTGACCGGTACGAAAGGCACGCTGAGTTTCACACAGGAACGGATGGCGGAGCTGAAGCTCTATCGGCATGACGAACCAGAGAACCGGCAGGGATTCAAAACGCTGCTGACCGGACCGCAGCACCCTGACTATGCGGCCTTCTGCGCCAGTGCCGGACACGGTATTGGGTTTAACGATCAGAAAACGGTGGAGGTGCGCGATCTGATCGACGGTATTGCGGCTGACGTCCCGATGTGGCCGGATTTCGAAGAGGGCTGGAAAGTCTCGCGAGTTCTGGATGCGATCGTGCTGTCACACGAAACGGCGCGCTGGGTGAACGTGGACGACGTGGGCTAATACGCCAACTGATGTGATTTCTTCTTTTTTTACAGGATTGGCTGCTATGAGTAAGGAAAAGACGTTTGATGTGATTTGCATGGGGCGCGTTGCTGTCGATCTGTACGGGCAGCAAATCGGCGCGCGTCTGGAAGATATGGGCAGCTTTGCCAAGTATCTGGGCGGATCGTCCGGCAACGTGGCTTACGGCACGGCGCGACAGGGGCTGCGTTCTTCTATGCTGGCGCGGGTGGGCGATGAGCATATGGGGCGCTTCCTGCGTGAAGAGTTGAATCAGGTTGGCTGTGACACCAGCCATTTAATTACCGATAAGGAACGTCTGACGGCGCTGGTGCTGTTGGGCATCAAAGATCGCGATACCTTTCCGCTGATTTTCTACCGCGATAACTGTGCCGATATGGCGATTTCGCCAGAGGATTTCACCGAGGATTACATCGCATCGTCACGCTGTCTGGCGATTACCGGCACGCATCTCTCTCATCCTAATACGCGCGAAGCGGTGCTGACGGCGCTGCAATATGCGCGGCGTAACGGGGTGAAGACGGTGTTGGACATTGACTATCGTCCGGTGCTGTGGGGACTGACGTCGTTGGGCGACGGTGAAACCCGCTTTGTCGAAGCGCAGGCGGTTACGGAGCAGTTGCAGCAGGTGCTGTCGCTGTTCGACGTGATTGTCGGCACCGAGGAGGAGTTCCACATTGCGGGCGGCAGTACGAATACCTTGCAGGCGCTGCGTACGGTACGCCAGCACACGCAGGCTGAACTGGTGTGTAAGCGTGGAGCATTGGGCTGCTCAGTATTTAGTGACGCTATCCCTGACCATTTGGATAAAGGCATCACGATCAAAGGCGTGCGCGTGGATGTGCTGAACGTGCTGGGCGCGGGCGATGCGTTTATGTCTGGCCTGCTACGTGGCTATCTTAACGGCGAAGGCTGGGAGAAAGCCTGTGCGTACGCCAATGCCTGCGGCGCACTGGTGGTGTCGCGCCACGGCTGTGCGCCAGCTATGCCAAGCAAGATCGAACTGGATAACTATCTGGCGCGCGCGGCGAGCGTCCCACGCCCCGATCTTGACGAAGAACTTAACCATCTGCACCGCGTCACCACACGTCGTAAACAGTGGCATGAGCTGTGCGTGATTGCGTTCGATCACCGCAGCCAGTTGGAAGACATGGCGCTGAACTGCGGCACGGAAATTAACCGTATTCCGGCGCTGAAGAAGCTGATTCTGCGTGCCAGCTATGAGGCGGCACAACAGGCAGGGCTGGACGGCAAAGCGGGTCTGCTGTGCGACGGTACGTTCGGACAGGATGCGCTGAATGACATCACCGGAAAAGGTTGGTGGATCGGCCGGCCGATTGAGCTACCGGGATCGCGTCCGTTAATGATGGAGCGCGGCAATATCGGTTCACAGCTGGTGAGCTGGCCGCTAGAACACGTAGTGAAATGTCTGGTGTTCTTCCACCCGGAAGACGCTCACGCGCTGCGGCGCGAGCAGGAAATGAAGGTGATGGAGGTCTATCAGGCCTGCCGCCAATCCGGCCATGAACTGCTGCTTGAAGTCATTCTGCCAGCGGGGATGCCGCACAGCGATGCGCTTTACCTGCGGGCCATTCAACGCTTCTACAACCTCGGCGTGCGCCCCGACTGGTGGAAACTGCCACCGCTGTCCTCCGAAGGCTGGGAACAGCTTACGCCGCTGCTGGCGCAGCGCGATCCCTACTGTCGGGGCGTGGTGATTCTGGGGCTGGATGCGCCGTTGGAAACGCTGCAACAGGGTTTCAGCGCCGCCGTCGGTTTCCCGATTGTGAAAGGTTTTGCCGTCGGTCGCACCCTGTTTGCCCAGCCTGCACAGAAGTGGCTGCGTAACGAGATCGACGACGCCGAATTGATTGAGCAAGTTAAGCATAACTACCTGCAACTGATCGCCGTCTGGCGGCAGCGCGGTTAACCCATTTTTATATGATCGAATAAAGGGACATAACATGACCGTTCAACTTGGTATTAATCCACTCACCTGGACAAATGACGACCTGCCTTCTCTGGGCGCGGACACGCCGCTGGAAACCTGCCTGAGTGAAGGGCGGCAGGCAGGCTTCGCCGGTTTTGAATTAGGTAATAAATTCCCACGTCAGGCCAGCGTGCTGGGACCGATCCTGCAAGCGCACGATTTGCGTTTAGTCTCCGGCTGGTATTCCGGTGAACTGCTCACTCGTTCAGTAGAAGAAGAGATTGAAGCGGTGCAGGGGCATCTGGCGTTATTGCGCGATCTCGGTGCGACGGTGCTGGTGTTTGCCGAAGTCACGGGCGCGATTCACGGCGATCAACAAAAACCGGTCCATCTGCGTCCGCGTTTCCCGGAGGAGCGCTGGCCGGAATACGGTAAAAAGCTGACCGAATTTGCGCGCTACACGCAAAGTCAGGGCGTGCAGATTGCCTATCATCACCATATGGGAACGGTGATTGAAAGTGCGCAGGACGTGGATAATCTGATGGAACATACCGGACCAGAGGTGGGGCTGTTGCTGGATACTGGCCACCTGACGTTTGCCGGTGCCGATCCGGTGGCAGTGGCGAAGCGCTGGATTAGCCGCATCAATCATGTCCACTGCAAAGATATTCGCCCAGATGTGCTGAAAGATGTGAAAAACCGCAAGACCAGCTTCTTAGACGCGGTGCTGAGCGGTGTCTTTACTGTACCGGGCGACGGTTGCGTGGATTATCCGGCGGTGTTCAGCATTCTGAAAGCCAATCATTACAGCGGGTGGCTGGTGGTCGAAGCGGAACAAGATCCGGCCGTTGCGCATCCGCTGACGTATGCGACGCTGGGCTACAATAACTTGCAGCGTTTCGCCCAACAGGCGGAATTGATCTGACTTGTGGAGATATACCCCGCGTATTCACGCTGCCGGCCAACCAACATGCAGGCAGCGTGAAGTTGGGGTAGATATGGAGGCAAAAAAATGTCCCGACTCTTATCACGCCATCGTGCCCCTGACGAACATGGCCGTACGCAGCACATCACGCCGGAAACGGCAGGCTGGCGCTATGTGGGATTCGATGTGTATCAACTGGTACCGGAACAGGTGCTATCGCTGCCTGCCAGCGACAACGAGCGCTGTCTGGTGCTGGTGAGCGGCAAAGCGACGGTTGTCACCCCGAGTGAGCGCTTCGAGCAGATTGGCGACAGAATGAGCCCGTTTGAGCGTAGAAAACCCTATGCAGTTTATGTCACGACGGGAGAGACGGTGATGGTAACGGCGCACACCGCGCTGGAACTGGCGGTTTGTGCCGCACCGGGGCTTGGCACGCACCCAACCCGACTGATTGCACCGCAGGATATCGACGCCGAACAGCGCGGTGTCGGCAATAATCAGCGCTATGTACATAACATTTTGCCCGAAGACAAAGCAGCAGACAGCCTGTTGGTGGTCGAAGTGTACACCGATGAAGGTTGCACCAGTTCTTACCCTAGCCACAAGCACGATGTCGATAATCCGCCGCAGGAAACCTATCTGGAAGAAACGTACTATCATCGTTTGAACCCAGGGCAGGGGTTCTGTCTGCAACGCGTCTATACCGATGACCGTTCATTAGATGAATGCATGGCGGTATACGATAAAGACGTGGTGCAGGTGCCACGTGGCTACCACCCGGTCGCCACCATCGCAGGCTATGACAGCTATTACCTAAATGTGATGGCTGGTCCTACGCGTCAGTGGCGCTTTACCTGGGAAGCGGACCACCAGTGGATCAACAGCCCCGAGTATGCGGCTAAACACGGACAGGGCAAAGCGTAGCGATACTGATAAACGAGCTTAAGAATGGGGAGTGGCTTATGGATAACCAGTAGGCTGCTGCCCTATCATCTGGGGGAGATGAATGCTTGGGAGAATAGTTGGCTAACTAGACATTTTTAATCCGCTTCATCTGCCCGCAAGTCGCTTTCATAATCCTGACCGCCATGCCAAATACCCAGAACCGTTACTGTGCTTTTTTCTTCATCCACCATAAAAGCAATAAGTGTTTTTTTACGATGATTGGTAACACGCAGCCCAGGTAAAATATCGCTGCGTTGGTTTCCTCTTTCGGGGAATAACTCAAGCGATTCACAGTAACTGACAATACTTTCGGTATAGCTGAGTGCGGTTTTAGGGGAGGCGACTTTCGCTATATAGCGGTACAGTGCTGCCAGTTGTTCTCCCGCTTCCGGTGCGAATACTACCCTGTAATCCATTACTCTTCTCCGGTCATCTTCCTGAACTCGGCTTTTAATCTGTTCCTAATTTCACTACTGCTGAGGCTTTCTGTTTCACCGCGTTGCAGTGCGTTCCAGGCGGGAACGACTTGTTCCTGCAGCCAATTCTCTACTGCATTATCGCGTGCAATCAACGCTCGAAGTCCTTCTCGAATAACCTCACTTTCTGACGCATATTCACCGCTGGCAACTCGGGCTTTCACCTGAGCAGCCATTTCATTCGGTAGCGTTATACTCATTTGTTGTGTTGTTCTCATTGCCTACCCCTTGAACTTACCGATAGGATTTAATCATACTCATTATTTCCCATGTTGTCAGGGGCGAACCACTGAATCAAGCCTCTCGGTTCTCCGAAATATTATCGAGTTTACCTTCTTTCAAATAGCCAATATGGCTGGCCATCAGCTCGGCTTCCTGTTCGCTGTGTGTGACGAGAAGCGCGGTTTGTCCGGCATCACGCAGAATGTCACGCACTTCCTGCCCCAGTCTTTTGCGGCTGTCGGGGTCGAGGCTGGATAGCGGCTCGTCGAGCAGCAGCACGGCAGGCTGCGGGGCCAATGCCCGTGCGAGCGCGATTCGCTGCTGTTGTCCGCCGGACATCTCATGCGGGTAGCGCTGCGCCAGAGAGGCAAGATCGACCAGTTCAAGCATGGCGCGGACGCGTGAGTGTTGTAGATCTTTCGGCTGTTTTCTCAGGCCAAAGGCAATATTCTGCGCGGCGGTCAGATGGGGAAACAGCGCATAGTCCTGAAACACCATCCCGACGTTGCGCTGTTCCGGTGGCAGATGTACGTCTGGGCCGGCCACACAGCGTCCGCCGACGTGAATCGTTCCCTGAGTCAGATGCTCAAAACCTGCGATCGCGCGTAAAGCGGTAGTTTTACCGCACCCTGATGCCCCCAGCAGGCAGGCCAGTTCACCGGCGGCAACCTGCATGGAAAAACCGTTCAGCACGTGATGAAAATTATGCTTGTGCCCGTAGGCGACGTGGACATTGTTCAGAACGAGTGTAGCCTCAGACACCTTGACTCTTCCTCATGATTTTCATTCTTTCTCAACCGATGTTTTTAGCTGACTGCGGGCCAACAGCACGACGGGGAGCGTGCCCGCCATCACAATCAGCAATGCGGCAATGGCGCCTTCTTCATAGGTTCCTCTGGCCGCTTCGGCATAGAGGACGGTTGCCAGCGTCTCGAAATTGACCGGGCGCAGCAGCAGCGTGGCGGGAAGTTCTTTCATCGAGTCGGCAAACACTAACAGCGCACTGGTCACCAGCGCCGGGCGCAGCAGGGGAAGGTGTACGCGGAAAAACGTGACGAATTCACTTTCGCCCAGCAAACGCGATGCCTGTTCCATGACGGGAGGAATGCGCGTCAGTCCGGCATCAAGCGCGCCAATTCCAATCGCCATAAAGCGAATGGCGCAGCAGATCACCAGCAGAATTCCGGCAGAAAGCAGGGGTAATCCCTTGTAGCCTAGCAAGTCGGCGAGGAAATTATCCGTCGCCATACCGGGCGTCAGCAGGCCAATCGCCAACACGGTACCGGGCACGGCATAGCCCAGCGAGGCGATTCTCAGTATCGTGCGGCGGCGTTCCGGTGAGCGGTCGGTGATAGCCGAATGGCGGGCGTACCACGCAATAATCAGGCTCACGACGGTGACGACCACCGTGACGCCAACGGCCAGCAGCAGCGAGTTCTGTAATGACCGTATCAGACCAGCGGAGATCGTTACGCTATCGCCCAGTCGTTTCGCGCTTTCCCAGGCCAGAAAGAGGGCAGGGGCGATGAAGCCGAGCAGAATAGGTAACGCCGTCGCGCAGGTTGCCAGCCAGGCGCGAACCCCTTTCAACGGCGCGGGCATGATGCCGCGCATCTGTCGGCTGGTGCCATAGCGCTGGTTTTTCCGGCCGTAATATTCCAACGTTAGCAGCAGGATGACTACCGTCAGCATGGTGCAGGCGATTTGTGCTGCCGCAGGTAAATCCGAACGAGTAACCCAGGTGGTGTAAACCGTGACGGTCAGCGTATTTACGCCCAGAAACTCGGAAGCGCCAATGTCATTCAGCGTTTCCAGCAAGGCCAGACTGGTGCCAACGGCCAGCGCGGGGCGCGCCATCGGCAGTGCAACGTGCAGAAAAGTGCCCGTTGCACTCAACCCCAGCGTGCGTGCGGCTTCCAGCAGGTGTGCGGGCTGGCTGATAAACATCGCCCGCATGGTCAGATAAACGTACGGATAGAGCACCAGACCGAGTAGCAGAATCGCACCCGTCATGGATCGCAGATCCGGCAAGCGGAACTGACGCGGACTGTCGTAGCCCAGCAGGCTGCGGATCGCTTCCTGAATCGGCCCAATCGGATGCAACAGATCGAGCCAGGCAAAAGCGACAATGTAGGTTGGCATCGCCAGCGGTAACAGCAGTGCCCAGCTAAATAGCTGTCGGCCGGGAAAATCAAACGCGGTCACCAGCCAGGCGCAGCCTGCGCCAATCACCATGACCAGCACGCCGACGCCGAGAAGGAGGATCACTGTATTGAGCGCGGCATCGGGCAGTACGTAGCGCATTAGGTGATCCCAATGGCCGACTCCCGCGCCTGCGGCTAACCAAAGCAGGGAAACCAGCGGAGCCAGTACACCGAGTGCAATGATAACGGCAGCGATGCGAAGCGGAGAAAAAAAGAGGCGCGGCCGCCCGAAGGCGCCGCGCAGGGTTGACGAACCGGTCTTATTGATCGAATCCAACTTTATCTACCAACTGACTGGCCTGTTTACGGAATTTAACGATGTCGGTCAGCGGGATGCTATCGATATCCACTTCGCCGATCGTGCTGCCAATGGTGGAATCCAGCGTGACGCCTTTGCGAACCGGATACTCATAGTTTGCCTGTGCGTAGAGTTGCTGAGCCGGTGCAGAAACCAGATATTCCATCAATTTCACTGCCTGATCTTTATGCGGTGCATGGCGTGCAACGGCTGCGCCAGTGATATTGACGTGCGTGCCGCCGTTTTCGAATTTAGGCTGAACCACTTTGATGGCATCGCCCCATTTACGGGCGTCGGTGCCTTCTTTGGCATTCTTCATGTGGCCAACATAGTAAGAGTTCGCCAGACCTACATCGCAGATGCCGCCGAGGATATCGCGCGCGACGTCGCGGTCACCACCGGTGGCTTTACGCGCCAGATTGTCTTTCACACCGCGCAGCCAGGTTTCAGTCTTGGCTTCGCCGTGGTGCGCAATCATTGCGGCTACCAGCGCGGTATTGTAAGGGTGTTGACCTGCACGGATACACACTTTGCCTTTCCATTTTGGATCGGCCAGATTTTCGTACGTAATGCCGGTCAGCGGCAGTGATTTTTCTGCATAGAGCACGCGGGAACGCATCGACAGACCAAACCACTGGTTGTCTTTGTCGCGTAGCGCAGCCGGAAT
Organism: Pectobacterium aroidearum; assembly: GCF_041228105.1. NCBI lineage: Bacteria > Pseudomonadati > Pseudomonadota > Gammaproteobacteria > Enterobacterales > Pectobacteriaceae > Pectobacterium > Pectobacterium aroidearum. Next base: position 3,488,621 of record NZ_CP166097.1, on the reverse strand, counting down.
GACCTCGGTTAATGTGCTGGACTGAATCGGCTGTGTGACACCGGCTTCGACCAGATCGATCAGGTTACCGGCATCAACGGTCATCAGCAGGTCAGCTGGTGAGTTTTGGCCTTCGGCTTTCACACGCTCCAGCATACCGTCTTTGATGAACACGGTATTGACTTTAACCGACGTCTCTTTAGTGAACGCATCCAGCAGCGGCTGAATCAGGCCGGGCTCACGTGTGGTATAGAGGGTCAGAGAGTCATCTGCTGCGGCAGCAGGCAGGGCGTAGGCAACCATCAGCGATGAAGCCAGCGTCAGCAGGCGCGCTTTTTTGCGCAGAACGGACAGCGTTTTTGACATGTTATTATCTTCTCCAGAGTGAATGTGATGCGTAAATTAATAAAATAAGGAGATATTTTCGGTAGGTGACAAAAACTATATATGATAATCACTCTTGTTTGCAATCTCATTAGTGCTTGCGCGTTGTTATCGTGATGGGGGTCAACATAAGCACCTATCGAGGCGGCCTGTGGCCTTATTGATCTGTATGTTGGCAAAAGCAGCTAGGGGGGATGACCATGATGAGATGGGTGCTACGGCGTCTGGCTTTCGGCCAGCCTGCTGATATGAATGGTGAGCCAGGTGAGCTCTTCTTTCGGTAAGGCCATTTGATATTTTTCCTGCACGTAATCCCTGATGGCCCAGGAAATCGCCATCGCTTCAGGGTAGTGTTTTAGCAGCTCCTGATAGAAATCGTCCGTGCGCCCCGGTGCGATTTTGCGGGCAATCACCCGTTCGGAAAAATAGCGCAGATGGGTGATAAAGCGAAGGTAATCGACGGCGTTGACGTCGATATTCTTATTGAGTTTGTAGCGAACAATTTCCGCCAGACGATTCACTAACTGGACCTGCTGATGGGCATCGGCAATTTCGGCGCTGCCAGCGGCATTAATGAGGTGAAACGCGATGTTGACGGCTTCGTCATCAGGCAGCGTGACGTTAAAGCGCGCCGACACGCGGTCTTTTGCCTGCACGCCGATGGTGTACTCTTTTTGGTAATAGCGTTTGACTTCCCAACTGAGCTTATTGACGAAGTGGTTGCCCGTTTTGCTGCGTTCAACCGCGAAATAGAGATGTTCCGCCAGCGTAAAGAACAGCACCGAATTAAGCTTTTCGGCGTACTGACTTTGCGCCAGCGTGACAATCTCATGCGTGATGTCAAAAAAAGCCGCAGGAATCGTGTCGGTCAATGAAAGGAAATGCCGTGATTTCAGGTTTTCCAGTGGAATGAAAACCTGCTCAACATGCGTCACATCAATCAACGAACCGGGTCTGGCACCAAATCCGATGCCTTTGCCCAACAGGATCATCTCCTGCTGTTCATGATCGACTAACAGCATGCTGTTGTTTAACGCTTTTTTCACTTTAATCACGCTGGTTTCCTAATCACGGTGACTTCCCGATCGCGACAGATCGCTGCAACGACACATACGGCCTGCCTGTTAGGTGAGGTCGGCGCCATTTGTCGCAATCACCTTCTGATACCAGTAGAACGAATCCTTTCTCAGACGCGCCAGTGAGCCGTTGCCTTCGTCATCCTGATCGACATAGATAAACCCATAGCGTTTTGACATCTGTGAGGTGCCCGCGCTGATGATGTCAATCGCTCCCCAACTGGTGAACCCCAGCAGTTCAACGCCTTCACCAATCGCTTCACGCATTTGCTCGAAATGTGAACGGAAGTAGTCAACGCGGTAAGGATCGTGGATTTTACCGTTCTCGACAACGTCTTTTGCGCCCAGGCCATTTTCGACAATAAACAGCGGCTTCTGGTAGCGATCGTAAAGTTCCAGCAGGGAGATTTTTAGCCCGATAGGGTCGATCTGCCATCCCCAGTCTGAGGCTGGCAGATACGGGTTTTTCACGCCCAGAACGGTATTTCCTGGGATTCTTTCGGCGTCCGGCTGCGTAGATTCGGTGAGCGACATGTAATAGCTGAACGACACAAAATCCACGGTGTGCTGCTTGAGAATAGCCAGATCGTCAGGCTGCATGGTGATATGGATACCGCGTCGTTCAAGGTCACGCTTAATGAGCGGTGGATACTCGCCGAATACCTGCACATCGGCATAGAAATAGTTTTCGAGGTTTTTTTTCAGTGCAGCTTCGACGTCTTCTGGACGACAGGAGTGAGGATAGGTCGTCAGCTTGGTCAGCATGCAACCCACCTGGCTGCCGGGGATTTTTTTATGGCAGTCGCGGGTGACGATGGCCGATGCCACAAACTGGTGGTGCAGCCCCTGATAAATATCCTGTTTGGCTTGTCCCGGAGCGCTTTTCTCTTCACGAATACCCGCTGTGGTAAACGGGTGGCGATGGATACTGTCGATCTCGTTAAAGGTCAGCCAGTAGCGAACGAGATCCTTATAACGATCGAAGCAGACATTGCTGAAGCGCACGAAGGCATCCAGCACGTTACGGTGCACCCAGCCATTGTATTTCTCACTCAGCGCCAGCGGCATTTCATAATGTGAAAGCGTCACCAGCGGTTCGATGTCGTGCTTGCGCATCTCGCGGAACAGATCGTCGTAAAACTGCAAGCCGGCTTCATTCGGTTCGCTGTCTTCTCCGGTTGGAAAGATGCGCGACCAGGCAATAGAAACGCGCAGCACCTTAAAGCCCATTTCGGCAAACAGCGCCAGATCGCCTTGGTAGCGGTGGTAGAAATCGATGCCGCGCCGTTTGGGATAGAAAGCATCATTTTTGCCGTTGAACGCATCGGCAACGTTGTCGTCCGTTAGCGCCATGTGGGCATGGTAATTTTTCAGATCGAGATTCGGTTTCCAGGTAATGGCGTCCGCGACCGACGGCCCCTTGCCGTCTTCATTCCATGCGCCTTCGGCCTGATTGGCGGCAATTGCGCCGCCCCATAAAAAGTGTTCCGGGAATGCGATATTTTTATCCATTACACAGACTCCTTTAAGGTCATGATGATGGTGTGGGGAGAGAGGACGGCATCAGTAGCTTCTGGTATCACGCGGAAGCGCTCGCTGTTGGTGATAACCATCATGACAACGGGATCGTAACCCGCGGCGATGAGGCTATCGAGGTCAAATTCAACGAGGACATCGCCGGTATTAACCTGTTGGCCAGCCGTGACTTTTGGCTGAAAGCCCTGACCGTTGAGTTTGATGGTATCGATGCCGATATGGAAAATCAGTTCGGCACCGCTGTCGGTGAGCATACTGACGGCATGGCCCGTTTCAAATACGTTCTCAATCGTGCCGCTCGCCGGGGCGTAGAGCACGCCTTTTTCGGGGATGATGGCAACGCCATCCCCCATGATACGTTTGGAGAAAATTTCATCGTTTACGCTTTCCAGCGGGATCACTTTTCCTTCAATCGGGCTGGCGAACTGGCACTCAGCGATAGTGCGAAGGGCTTCTTCTTCCTCTACCGCAGCGACGGGTTTTTCTTCCCGCCAGAGGAACAGCGCGGAGAGAAAGGCGATGGCAAAAGAGAGCGCCGCCCCGGCGATGGCATAGACGATATTCCAGCTATTTTCCGGCGAGACAAACATGGAGATGCTAGCCAGACCGGGACCAACCAGCGCAAAGGCTTCAATCGCCATCCAGCCGATAAACGCGCCGCCGACCAGGCTACCTGCCAGCACGCTGTAGAGTGCTTTTTTATTCAGCAGCGTGATCCCGTATAGCGCGGGTTCAGTAATGCCGAACAGGGCGGAAATACCCGCTGAAAGCGCCGTCGATTTTAACGTTTTGTCTTTGCTTTTGAGGGCTATCGCCATACAGGCACCGGATTCGGCAATGTTGTGTGCAAGCGATGCGGGTAGGTAAAGCATTTCCTTACCAAATTGACTCATGGAGGAAACGGCATAAGGCAACATTGGTTTATGCATCCCCGATGCCACCATGAATGGTAGCGCGGCAGCGAGCAACGCCGTCGCCACAAAGCCCAATTTGCTGTACAGCCAGAGGATCGCCGTCGCCAGACCTGCGCCGAGTTCATAACCGAGCGGGCCAAGAACCAGCAATGTGACGGGAACGGTGACCAGCAGCGAGAGCATGGGTGACAGGAAAATACGCAGAGCGCTCGGCGAGTAACGGTTGAAGATCTTTTCGGTTTGCGCATAGAAAATAACGCACAGAATCGCCGGGAAAACCTGCGAGGCGTAAGCGACATTTTTCAGATCGAGAGAGAGAAATTCCGCGCCTTCCGCCAGCTGTTTAGACATGGCAGGCAACACCATGACAGAGACGGCGGAAACGGCGACCAGCACATTGACTTTCAGCTTCATCGCGGTCGTGATTCCCACCAGAATCGGCAGAAAATAGAGCGGTGCGGAGCCGATGTTATCCAGCACTTTGTAGGTTGAGCTGTCTTTGGTGAGCCAGCCGAGCAGATCCAGCAGCAGCAACAGCGATTTGAGCACGCCGCCGCCAGCAATCGCAGGAACCAGAGGCTGAAAAACGCTGATGATAAAGTCGATAACAAAAGCCGTGCGGTTGGTTTTTGCCGGCACGGTGCGGTCCGTTTTCTTACGGCCTGCGGCGAGGTTCTGCACCGCGTCATACACCTGCATGACTTCGCTGCCGATGATCACCTGACACTGGACGTTGACCCGAACGCCCAGCACGCCCGGCACTTTTTCCAGTTCGCGCTGGTTCACCTGACTATTGTCATAAAGGCTCAGCCGTAGCCGCGTAGAGCAGTGTTCAATGTGCTCAATGTTATCAATCCCGCCGACGAATGTGATGATTTTTTCCGCGGTGGTGGCATAGACTGTCGCGTTATTATCTGCTGCTGTTTGGCTCATACGACGCTTCCCCTGATCCAGAAACGAAAAAAGACCTGAAGCTCCTCCCACGGTGTTGAGTGGGATAGCTTCAGGTCTTGCCTAGAAAACTAGTTACACGCCTGTGCTGCTGTTGTAAGTCCTTGTATGCAGGAAAGTCAAACAGATCGTGCAGCCTTGATGGGTAAGTGTGATGACAATAGCAGAACCGAAGGGGGAGCATGACGGGGGTGATGTATTTCGGGCATGTTGAATAAAATATGGCGTTTTTTAACCGATGATAAACCACGGGACGAGGTAAACTCGCAAAGCGCAAGTGGGCGGACGAGAGGCGAAAAGCAAGTATGATTTCTATAGTATGGCGAAATCATCAGTTTGCATGGATGATAGATTGATGTACGCCCTGTGTTATGTATCTTTTTGTTTTTATGTATAAATAAACTCGATGGAATCGATTTTTATGACTGATAATTTGCTTTCTCACCTCTCGAACGCATTACGTTCAGAGGATACCTTCGAGGGGCTCGTTCGCCAGTTATTAGTCATGCTGGAACTGGTCACCGATCTGGAATCGACTTACCTGACGCAGGTTGACACCGAAGCGGGTTTCCAAAATATCCTGTTTGCTCACAACACGAAAACGCTCAATATTCCTGAAGGTGCTTCGGTGCCGTGGCATGACACGCTGTGCAAACGGGCGTTGGATGAAGGGCAAAGTTACACGCCTAATGTGGCTGAATGCTGGGGAGATTCGGAGACGGCGAAAGCGTTGGGCATCATCACCTATGCCAGTACACCGGTACGCATGGAAGATGGGCAGTTGTATGGCACACTCTGTGCCGCAAGCTCCGATCATAAGCCGCTGACGACTAAGGGTGAACAAATCCTGAGTTTATTCGCGCAGCTTATTGCTCAGCAAGTGCAGAAAGAGTGGCTGGTGCAGCAGTTAACAGCCGCAAATGTCGCGTTACATGAATATTCTTATACCGATTCACTAACCGGATTGCTTAACCGCCGAGGCGTATTTTATTCTCTGGAAGCACTGTTTTCTCAGGCCAAGAATGACCATCAGCATGCGCTTATTGTGTTCATTGATCTCGACGGCTTTAAGAAAATTAACGACCAGTTCAGTCATGAAGCGGGTGATATCTTCTTACAAGAAGTGGGTCAGCGTTTGCTTATGTGGGGCAACCCAGGCGATGTTGTCGGGCGTCTCGGTGGTGATGAGTTTGTTTTTGCCCGTATGATAAACGTTGCGCCGGGAGAGAACGAGCGTGTGATTGCTTGCTTCAGAGATGACATTACGCCCTTGTTACAGGGGAATTATTCTCTCGGTACGGTCAGTATTGACTATTTGGGGGCCAGCATCGGGATCGCCACGGCAGACCCTTCCGTCGAGGAGCCTGATGGCGTGATCCGCCGGGCTGATGCTGCAATGTACGCCAATAAAGTCACGCGCAAAAAAGATGAAGCCCGCGCTTTTGACGTCATCACAGCACAATCGTGAATGCCTGTGCAGAGGTCATCATCTGCTTATCAGGCATCTTTGGTTGCATCCAGAGTGAGTTTGCCATCTTCTAAGTGAAGTTTGGTGGGGGAAAGGAGTTCAAACAGGCGGTTGAACGGATCGGCGTCTTTGCCTGATTCCCCCGTCATAAAGTTGAAGTCCATTTCTATCAGGTACTTCAGACGTGGTACATAGCCTTCCGGTGCCTGCGCTTGTTCGATTAATGGCAGGCTCTCATGGTGCTCTAACACCATCTTGAAAAATTCGGTTTGCTTAAACTCGCCGCGATTCCACTCCAGTTTGCTTTGTGCCATGGCCATCGTGCGCCACACTTGCTCCTGGTCATAAGCTTCGCTCCAGGCCGCACGCCGCTCATTCACCGTAAAGGTTCCGCTGTCGTCATAGGTAATCAGCGCCAGCTGTTCACGAGACAGACCTTTGAAGGGGTTACTTCCTTGACCATTGGTATACGCTGTAGCTTGTTTCGCTCTGGCTAATCGCTCGGGGTCATCGCTATTGGGGACTTCCGCATCGTGCGCTTTCTTACCGCTGACATAGCTCATGCCGACCAGTTCATCATCCACGTTTCTGGCTCTGGTCGCCAATGTACTGCGGTCGCTTTTAGCATCTCTGGCTTCGGCCCTGACGGCGGCGTCGCTGAGCTGTTTTGCCAGCGTTGTAATGCCGCTATTCTTTTTATTTGAATAACCATCAGACGCCGTAGACGCGGACTGCGTGCCTTCGGATACGTTTTCCTGCTTTTTTATCGAGCGACTGTCATTGGTGGACTGCGTATCTGCCACAGTACTTTTTGAAAGGCCATTGAAGTTAATCATTCGTTCTTCTCACTCGTTGTGATTCAGGGATAAGTAACGACTCATGCTACTTATCCCTATTCATAAAAAATGCTTGAGTGGTTGCTCAGCTATTTTTAGTACGGGTGTTATCGCATGGTAATTTCTACATCTGAGTCGTGAGTATTGACGTTGGCATACGTCACTCTTAGGTTGCAGCGTGCGCCGTTGCTAGGCGTGGTGCTTTTAGTCCATTGGGGGATTTTATTTCCCAACACATACTTCACAGTATACGTCATATCAAACTGGCAAACTTTGGCCCCAACTTTGTAACGAACATGCATTGAACCAACGTCACTGATTGGATTGGAGATCGTATATTGATCTGAATCCCCAGACTTAACGCTTTCTTTTGGCTTCGGTGAAGCATTCGCCTGTGAGAAAATTTCCGCTGTTGTCGTCGGAGAAAAAACAGCGGCAGGGGCGGAGGATGCGCCAAGATTCTTAAAGGTGACATTGAATTTCGGGCCCGCATTAGCAGCTGCTGATGCAAAAAGGGCTGTCATTAACAGTGAGGACAACAGGATATTGCTTGATTTCATTTGAAAAAACTCCATGTATTTTCATCTGCGACCACAGTCTTTTTATTCTTTCTAACCGACTACGCGGAATACAACGCTGTGTGCTGTAGCCATAAACGCAGGCAGACCGCGTGATTTGATAATAAATCGGCATTATATAAAAAATGTTTAAGTATTTATGGTTATGTTAATAACACCTTATAGGTTTTTGAATTATATTTTCTTTCTTCGCTTATTTTGCTCACAATAACTATTATCGTGGTAATTATTATCGTGAATATCTCTATTTGCGGGATGGGGGGTATGCGTCTGGCCACCAGTTTCGCTTACTGAATGAGATAATCAGTTAATACTAACGTGACTGTACTTTTCAGGGTAGTGAGCGACACAGATAAAAAGAGTAATCATGTTGATGGTTGCAGTCGATAAGCCTGCGCTGCGGCGTGAATGACTGTTTTTAGTAATTGGAGAGTAGGGGGCAGGGGCGCTTGTTAAGTCAAAAGACATTCAGCGCCTGTTTTTTAATGAATACGGGTACTAAAGGTAACGCTTAAATTATTCGAACTGTGAAATAATCAGCAGCTTGAATAGTGTGGAGATCTATTGTTTTACCAGCCGCAAACGTTAGTCTCTTCATCTGCATCGTAACCACGTACGATATTAACCAGTTCTTTTACCGCTTCAGCCGAAATTGTCTTATCTTTTAATTCTTCGACCGTAGGGAGATCTTTATCAACGGACACGCCGTTATTGTTGTTCGTAACCGTCAGCAGAAAACCTTTTTTATTTTCGCTGGTTGACGACAGTTCGTTGAATAATTCCATAACTGCGCCTGCGGCGAAATCAGGCACATAAAAAGCCATCGGTTTGAGATAAACTTTCTCTGCCTTTTCCTTATTGTCACGGTTCAATAGTGTTAATGAATATCCTTTATTTTCACTTGTCATTATGTTTACCTCAACCTTCTATCAGAATTTTTGGATCGACATAAAAATCGACGTTGAATAGCGTATCATCAGATAACGCTTCGATTCTGTGCCATTTTTCTGGCGGAAATACGCCAAATTGTCCGGCTTCAATAGTCAGCGTTTCGACGGGGTCAGGACTGGTCTCATCGGCGTAACCATAATAACGAATTGTCCCTTGCATCACGCACAAGCGTGGGTAAACGCCTTGTCGTGTCCCTGCATCCAAATGACGCTGCCAGATAGACGCCGGTGCCGTTTCCTTTGTCCAAAAAGGCGTGGTACGAGTATGAACATAATTCGCGGGTATAACGATTCGTTCCATGTTTAAACCTCATGTTTTACCCAGCCATATGACGTGGCGGGAAGGAAAAATCATATAGTGCATATCATATACCTCTTTTAATGTTTGTGAATTACTTTCTGCTCATTAATTTTTTACACTGCCGAAGCAGTTTGCGGAAAGGCCGTATTATCAGGGAGAAACGTTTCTCCCTTTGATTATTTACCTCACCTGATTATAGGAGATAAAAACTAACATCAAGGAATAGTTACATTAAGTTATTTTTTTGATGTTCCCCTTATTAGGGATATTAAATGTAAAAAACACCCTAGCTGGTACTCAATTAGGGTTATTGTTAAAAATAAATCAAAAGAGTAAAAATGAAAAATATAACGCCACTCGATGATGAGGTTTTAACTCAAATGAAAAAGAACGTAAAACTCAGTTCATTTTATTATGGTTTTCCGGTTTTCCTTGTTACGACAACGGATAATAGCAACGGAAATATCAATGTTGCTTCTGTATCGTCGTCAATTTCTCTCGGCGATAAAATTATTATCGGTGTCACCAAAGGAAGTAAGACCTGTAGTAATTTATTATCCGGGTCTGATGTTGTGATTAATATTCCTGATTATAAACTTTGGGAGAAAGTTGAAGAACTCGGTAAGTTGACCGGGAGCGATACGCTATCTGAGGGGCAGATTAAATGGGGCGTTCAGGTATGCCACGATAAATTCTCCAAAGTCGGCCTTCACACTGAGTCTTCTCGCGATATTACGCCGCCTCGGGTGATTGAATGTCCTATTCAGGCGGAATGTAAAACCGTCAGCACGACGGACAAAGGCCGTTTTATTCTCGTTGAGCTGGATATTGTCAATGTCTGGGTGGATAGCGAGCTATTAGGAGCGAATGATGTTGTCGATTCGTCAAAATGGAAGCCTTTGATCTACAACTTCCGCGAATATGACACCACGGGTGATGCATTAGGCTTTAACTTTAAATACGGCCATTAATATTACGGAGACAACGCAGCTGTATTGTTTTCAGGAGGCAGCGTTGTCTCATGCTGCTGCATCAATTCAACGATCCAATCAATAAAAACTCGCAGCTTGGCGTTGACATGGCGGTTCGGCGGAAATGCCAGGTGCAGGGGCATTGGATTAATACGCCACTGTTCAAATAGCGGAATCAAGGCGCCACAAGCTTGATGTGCTGCCGCCATATAGACTGGCAGCGCAATTACGCCTAACCCAGCTAGCCCAGCTTCGAGGTAAGCATTGCCATCATCCACGGCAAGCACATAGCTGCTCTTGATTTCAATATGTTCACTCTCACCGTGCAGTACCAGAGAATCAATCTTGCCGGTGCGTGAGGACAAGAATCCCACGATGCGATGGTCAGTGTTTTCCAGCTCTCGCGGATGCGCAGGGGCGCCAAGGCGTTCCACATAACTGGGGGCGACGTAGACGCCGATTTGCAAATCGCCGACATGACGTGCGATCAGGGACTGATCGTTGATTTCGCCACCGCGCAGGACGCAATCCACGTTGTCGCCGATCAGGTCCACCACCCGGTCACTCACGCCCATGTCGAACTGGATATCAGGGTAGCGTGCGTGGAAAGCCGGTAGTGCTGGCACGAGCACAAGGCGGGCCAGCGGACTGGGCACATCCACCCGTAGCCGCCCCCTGGGCGTAATCGCCGCACTGGACAGGCTGTTTTCAGCATCCTCCATGTCCGCTAGCAGGCGGATGACGCGTTCATAGTAGACCGCACCATCGGGAGTCACACCGAGCTTGCGGGTAGTTCGATGGAGCAACTTGACGCGCAGGCGCGCTTCCAGCTGCTGAATAAGTTGCGTCACCGTGGTTTTGCTCATATGCAGCGTTTGGGCAGCTTTTGTGAAGCTACCTGCCTCCACCACGCGAGCAAAGGCGCGCATCGCATCGAAACGATCCATTCCTTCTCCTCTCTTTTCACCGATTGTTTGGATTTTACAAACAATGATGGACAAAGTCGCTTGTTTATCCGCCCGATCTAGCACCTGTAAAGTGTCTTTATATTCACCGGGCAGATTTCGCCCCATTGCAAAGGTACAAACATGACAGCACGCGAAGCAGTTTTTCCCTTCGGTCGGCAGGCGCTCTATGAGCGCAATCGCTATTCACCAGCCATCAAATCTAACGGGTTCTTGTTCGTTTCGGGGCAGGTTGGTAGCCGCGAGGATGGTTCGCCTGAACAGGATCTAAAAGCGCAGGTCAGGCTGGCATTCGATAACCTTAATGCCGTTCTCACAGCTGCGGGCTGCACGTTCGGTGACGTAGTTGACGTTACCCTCTTTGTCGTCGATCCCGAGTCAAACCTCGACGCTATCTGGAGTATCCTGCCAGAATATTGGGGGGAAGCGCCTTACCCTACGTTGACCGGGATCGGCGTGACGTGGCTTTACGGATTCAAATTTGAGATTAAGGTGATTGCTAGGCTGCCCTAAGCATTACAGGTCTTTCCGCCAGTCGAAAATTCAACAGGGCAGCCCGCGCTGCCTGTAGAGGCCACAGAGAGATTTCTGACATGCTATAGGCCGGAGCGGGGGGAGTTTGTCAGACTGGTCTGGATTTACTGATGAGACAGAGGAAAATTTATGAAAGCAGCGGTTTATGACGTGGAAGGCGCTCCCAGCGTCCTGAAATATGTCGATATCCCAGATCCGGTCACAGGGCCTGACGACATCCTGATTTCTGTCGAGGCTATCTCGATTGAAGGTGGAGATCTGATCAACCGCCGTTCAACTCCGCCACCTCTTCCTTCATGGGTCGTCGGCTACGCGGCCGCGGGCACTGTTGTTGCAGTTGGATCGAACGTTCGTAGCCGTACGATTGGGGACAGAGTCGCTGCTTTTAACATGCAGGGATCACATGCAGAACGCTGGGCTGTGCCCGCAGAACGAACCTGGCTTATACCAGATGGGGTGGATACGGCAGAAGCGGCGGTGTTACCGATTTCTTTTGGAACCGCATATCATTGCCTCTTCACTCGAGGCATGCTCCGGCGCGGAGAAACGGTTCTTATTCAGGCTGCCGCTGGTGGCGTGGGGCTCGCGGCCGTTCAGCTTGCTTCACAAGCAGGCGCGACGGTCATCGCCGTGGCAAGTGGAACGCAGCGAAGAAGCCGGTTGCTTGAACTTGGTGCCGATCATGTCGTGGATCGTGCAGAGAATAACGTCGTGGACAGTGTTCGGCAGTACACCCATGGCACCGGTGTTGACCTCGTCATCGATCCGGTAGGGACGACGTTGCCCGCTTCGCTTTCTGCGCTCGCTCCGGAAGGACGTCTCGTCTTCGTCGGTAATGCGGGCGGTGGCAGCCTGACTGTCGACTTGTGGCCGCCAATGCAGTCTAACCAGACACTCATGGGGGTATTCATGGGACCCCTTTTTGAAAGGCCCGGAGTTCGGGCAAGTGTGGACGACATGTTGCAGGCTGTAGCAGCAGGGCGCATCAGGGTTGTCATTGACCGCATCTTCCCCCTGGCCAACGCTGCCGCGGCCCACGAATTCGCCGAGACAGCGAAACCGCTTGGCCGCATCGTGATGAAGCCATGAGGCGCGTTTGACCAGTATGGGTGCGCTGGGCTAATTACTTGGTTCTGGTGTCAAGGCTAAGTTCAGATGCCAGGGGTAGGGCAAAGCTGAAATGTCCGCTCTGAGCCAGGAGCGGTCATAATTTTCCATACCAACTACATTGTAACAGGTGAGACTCCGTATCCCATTGCATAGAGTTTCGCCCGTCACCGCTCTCCCAACTCCGATTTGTTTCTCTGATAACTATACAGTTTCTTTCTCCCACGCATTCAAGACACTCAGCACGGAACGCTCATTCTATCCCCTAGTAGAACGGCATTTAATCCAGCCGGGTAAGCCAACATAGAATGGATTGATTGAGAGTTTTAACGGTCGCTTTCGCGATGAATGCCTGAATGAGCACTGGTTCAGCGATATTGCCCACGTCAGGGAAATCATTAATGCCTGGCTGCAGGACTATAACGAGTGTCGGCCACATTCAGCACTGAATTATCAGACACCGTCAGAGTTTGCGGCACGGTGGCGAAATGGGAAATTAGGCTGTAACAGAACAGATATTACTCACTGACAATGGTATCTAATACTGGGGTGGGGTCACACCATTATCGAACCAGAAAGACCCTAAATCTGACCACCACATTCTCCCAATGCAGAAGGAAAACGAAATATGTATCGGGAAGATTTTTCACGTGAAGGTATTGAATATAATGCTAAAAGCAAAAATCCCACTTAAGTTGCCTTAAGCGGGATTTTCTAAATTTGGCTCCTCTGACTGGACTCGAACCAGTGACATACGGATTAACAGTCCGCCGTTCTACCGACTGAACTACAGAGGAATCGTGTGAACGGGGCGCATGATAACGGCGTGTGCCGCGCATGTCAAAGGCGTAAACCACAAAATTGCACTGTTCGGTGAGAGAATGTGCAATCTGCCGATATTTTTGGCAAATACCGGCATTTTATCGTGTCCTGCCATCGCTAGAGTGTATTCACTGGCGCTTTTTGTTTGTCGGAAAAAGCATATAACGGTCCTTTTCCCGACAGCGTGAATAGGGATACCGCCGTGAAGGAGAGGGCGATGCCGCCTAAAATCAGGTAAGTGCCATGAAAACCGATACTGTCATACATATTGCCAGCAAAGATGGACATGAAAATGATGGATATTTGTTTAAAGAAACAGAAGCACACCAGATAAATCGTCGCGGAAAAACGAACTTCAAAGACTGTGGTGATGTATTTGAAACAGCCGACAATCAGGAACGGCACTTCAAACATGTGCAGCGTTTTCAGCACAATCACTTCCAGTACGGAACTGGCAAAAGCGGAGCCAATGATACGTACGGACATAATCGTCCCGGCGATGAGCAGGGCGTTTTTACCGCCGATACGGTTCACAATTAGCGGTGCAAAAAACATGATGGTGGCATTAAGCAATTCACCCAGCGTAGTGACGTAGCCAAATACTCTTGTGCCTTCCTGTCGGGTTTCGAAAAACGACGTGAAGAAGTTGGCAAACTGCTGATCGAACACATCATAGGTGCATGACACACCGACGACATAGAGGGTCAGGAACCAGATCTTACGTTCTTTTAACAGCTCGGCTGCCATTTTCAGGCTAAAGGGTTTCTGGTTAGAGCCAACTTGATCGGCAACGAACGCGCTGGAAGAGACTTCCGGTTTTGCCAACAGTAGCAGGATAGCGAGGATGACGGCACACGCGGAACCAAGCCAGAAAACAAACTGATTATTGATGGTAAACATAATCCCGACGATAGACGCACAGAGCGCCCAGCCGAGGCAGCCGAACAGGCGTGCACGGCCAAATTCAAACTGGCTGCGGCGGCTAACTTTCTCGATGTAGGCTTCAATGGCTGGTGCGCCACCGTTGTTGATGAATCCCAGGTAAATTCCGCCGACGATAGAACCTAAAACGATGTTGTATTTTAGTAATGGGCCAAAAACATAAATAAAGAATGGAGCAAAAAACACCAGCATAATGGTAATAATCCACAGCAGGTGTTTTCTCAATCCTAACTTATCGGATAACAGGCCAAATATAGGTTGAAATAGCAAAGCAAAAAAGGAGATGCAGGCGAAGATAATTCCCGTGTCGCTTTTACTTATTTGGTTGATATCGTGAAGCCAAATAGGGAAGAACGGGAAATAAGCCCCCATGATGAAGAAGTAGAAAAAGAAAAACAGGCCGAATATCCAGAAATTCTTATTATGTAGGTAGTACATGGCGCTTTCTCCGATATGCATTATACCCGTCATAACTCAAGCCACCTGTATGCAGCTCGAGTTATTTAGGGTATATAACCGCGGCGCTTATTTTGGCGGCGGCGGGATACAACCAGGATAGAAAGAGATAGATATCCGCTCTCTTTCGTTGCTTTTTAATACTGCTTTTTCATATCAATACGGTTGGTGATGTTGAAGCGCGACGCGGTAGTGATAATGTGTCGCCGTGAGTAAATCATCGCGATGAACGCTGGGACTCCAGGAATCATCGCCGCCAATGCCCATATGGAAGCCATCCAGATTGAGCCAAACGCCTTCTTCCTTTTCTAATAAATGGTGGTGAGTACAGGTCATTAACTGTGTTAACCCATAACGACTTAACCCGAAGTGGAAATTTCCGGTGATTGTCCATTTGCCGTACGTTAGCGTGCGAGTGTTGCAGCGCAGTCCGTTTTCTGACGGGAAAATGTAGGGCGTATGAAGGTCATCCAGCGGCAGCCTCCAGTGTCCATGCTGTGCAGCCAGCTGTCGGTCTGGGTAATTCTCATGTGGACCAAGCCCGACCCAACTGACCTGAGGTGCAACGTCGGCTAACTTGCAGTTCAAGCCCACTCTGGCTAGTGATGGGAGTACCGTCGCGACATCGACGTCGACATCAACAGTCATCACGCCGTGTACATCAATCTGCCAGCGCTTTTTACTCCGTAGCAAGATTTGTCCGGCATGGCGGAATACATGCTCGGTAGTAACCTGCACGGCATCGTCGAGTTGGTTAGCCTGAATCGCTATACACTGTGTCTGCAATTGATAAAGACCGGCTGATTTCCAGCGTTCGGCCCAGGCGCGCGGATCGATGCGATCAACCTCGCTGATACCGATGTCGTTATCCAGCGGTGCCCGAACAAACTGATCTTGCAAAGGGGTTAACAGCGCTGGCGTGTCGGCTGTCCACCACTGTTCCAGCCAGCCATTTTGGCAGTTAAAGCGCCAGCGTTGTTCGCCCTGAATGATATCGAAGTGCGTATCAGAAGATCGCAGTACGGGGCGTTGCTTCTGCCCGGAACTGGCCGTATCGGGAAGATGAAGTGGCGCAGGGAGTTGCCATTGATCCCAGGCGCAACGGTGGTTTGCCTCTGACCAGGCGGTGGCTTTAGGCTGTACGACTTCAACATTGAGCCAAAGCTCCCCTGTGTGTTCGACGGCGGGAAGCGCCTCCAGTAGCGTGAGAGTCTGGGTGGACTGCGGCGCGAGCGTCAGCGGCAGCGAACCTTCCGCGAGCGTTTTATCGTCCAGCGTGATGCGCCAGTTCAACTGCTCATTGTCCGTATGGCGAAACAGGTATTCGCTGGTGACGTGAAGCTCACACGGTGACCCCGCCTGCCAGTCGAACTGAATATGCTGCTGTGCCCGCTGTGCTTCATACAGGCTGGGATGCGGGGTGCGATCGGGAAACAGCAAGCCGTCCAGACAGAACTGACGATCGTTAGGTGTGTCGCCAAAGTCTCCACCGTATGCCCAGTAGGCATTGCCTTGCTCGTCGTGGCGGGTCAGTGCCTGATCGACCCAGTCCCAGATGAATCCGCCCTGTAACCGAGGGTATTGACGGAATGCCTGCCAGTAGCGAGCAAATCCCCCCAGACTGTTGCCCATCGCGTGTGCGTACTCGCAGAGGATAAGTGGCCGATGTTCGTCCGGCATGCTGATCCATTTGGTGATCGACCATTTGGGCACGCTGGGGAAGGGCTGATCTTCATCGACGCGGGCGTACATGGGGCACACAATGTCGGTCGCACGACTGTTCGCGCCGCCGCCTTCGTAATGCACGGGACGCGTCGGATCGTGGCGCTTGATCCATTGATAGAGTGCGTCATGATTTGCGCCGTAACCGGACTCGTTCCCCAATGACCAGATAATAATGCAGGGATGATTGCGGTCGCGTTGTACCATCCTCGACACGCGTTCGCTGTAGGCAGGTAGCCAGACGGGATCGTCTGACAGACGATTCATCGGCTGCATGCCATGCGTCTCAATGTTCGCTTCATCCACAACATACAGGCCGTAGCGATCGCACAGCCGATACCACAGCGGATGGTTGGGGTAATGTGAGCAACGCACGGCGTTAAAATTATGCTGTTTCATCAGCATAATATCGCGCCGCATCGTGTCTTCATCCATGACCTGACCGTGCTGCGGGTGATGCTCATGGCGGTTAACGCCACGAATCAGTAGCGGTTGACCGTTCAGCAGCAGCAGACCGTTGCGGATTTCAACTTTTCTGAAACCGACATCATAGGCTTCTGCTTCTACGAGCTCGCCTTCCGCTGTTTCCAATGAAATAACCGTGCGGTACAGGTGCGGCAGTTCGGCGCTCCACAGATCGGGCTGTGGCACGTCAATACGGAGAAAAGCCTTATCGTGGTAAGCACCGCGTTCATCGACAATATTACTGCCGAACGCCTGTCGTGTGTCGCCGATGAGTTTATTACCACGCCAAAGCTGTGCACGGATGCGATGGCTTTTGGATTCCGCTTCGGTGAGCGTTGCCCTCACTTGAATCTCCAGTGTGCCGTGGCGGAAATCGGCGCTGAGCGGCGTAGTCAGTTGGATATCGTTGAGGTGAACCGTGGGTTTATGCAGAAGCGTGACATCGCGGAAAATACCGCTCATACGCCACATATCCTGATCTTCCAGATAGCTGCCGTCAGACCAGCGTAACACCATGACGGCCAGCCGATTCTCTCCGGTCGTCAGATAGCGCCCGATATCAAACTCCGCAGGCAGGCGACTATCCTGCGAATATCCTACCCAGTGACCGTTACACCAGAGGTAAAACGCGGAGTTAACACCATCAAAGATAATCCGGGTTTGCCCGTTGCTGATCCAGTCATGATTGATCTTAAAAGTGAGCGAATAACAACCGGTGGGATTGTCTTTCGGCACATAAGGTGGGTTGACGGGGATCGGGTATTTTACGTTGGTATAAATCGGAGTGTCATAGCCCTGTAATTGCCAATTAGAAGGCACTGGGATGGTATCGGCATCGGGCAGATCCTGCTGCAACCAGCTTTCCGGCACCGCTTCCGGGCGAGTGAAATAGCTAAACGACCATTCGCCATTCAGGCGGCGCAGCCGCTGAGAAGGTTCACCCTGCTGTGCGGCAGCTACGCTACGCCAGCTGTTAAACGGCGGATGTGCAGGAA
Source organism: Pectobacterium aroidearum (assembly GCF_041228105.1). NCBI lineage: Bacteria > Pseudomonadati > Pseudomonadota > Gammaproteobacteria > Enterobacterales > Pectobacteriaceae > Pectobacterium > Pectobacterium aroidearum. Next base: position 3,470,669 of record NZ_CP166097.1, on the reverse strand, counting down.
GCCTCTGGTAGTGAGTACAGGTTGGGTTTTCCCAATCGCGTCGGGAAAGGATTTCTTGCAACGTGGCGCGATGGCGTACGGGATGCGGCAAAACGGTATCGCTCATGATGGCTTGGCTCCTGAACGTTTTGAGGCTGTCATTGTGATGGGAGTTTAAATTGTTATCCGCTCACAATTTGTGTTGCTCATAACATATCGACTCGTCAGGGCGAGTAAAGTGGCGCGTGACAATAAAGTGGAAGCGATCACAAAGATCGTTTGTAAAAAGAATGAGAGAACATCGAATCTGGAAAGCGCTACGCAACAATTCAATAAGGGGTGACAAATAACTTATTGTTTACCATGTTATTTGTTAGGTTTTTGGCACTGGGGGTGAAAAAGGTACTGTGGTGTAAAGGGTTACAAATAGTGTAAAGGGTTACAGCCTCTGGAGCTGGCGTGTAATGTCTAGCAGATTTTTGGTGAGCTCTTGCAGGGAAGCATGCGTCGATGAATGTACGGCGGTGCTATGGCGTACGATCAGTTCGGTGGGTAACAACAGTGACGTACTCTGGGTAGGGTCGCGCAGCGTAGTGAGCAAGCGGGTGACGCCTTCTTTACCTAAGAGCCTGAAATCCTGGCGAATGGTTGTCAGTGGCGGAGTGTAATACGCGCTGTCCTGAGTATCGTCAAAACCGATCACCGACATCTGTTCCGGCACGCGAAGGCCATATTCATGCAGCGCACGTAGAACGCCAAGCGCCATTTGATCGTTCGCTACAACAATGGCGGATACGCGCAAAGATTGCCCCAGCAGTGCCAGCGTCTGGTGGTAACCGGAAGCGGCGCTCCAGTCGCCATACAGTACCGAAGCGGGAGAAAGTTGCTGTTTTTCCAGCTCGGCTAGCCAGCCTTCATAACGCAGTCGGGCGGAAATCGAGGTCATTGGCCCCGTCAGCAGGGCGATATGCTGGTGCCCCAGTTGCACGAGATGTGTGATAGCCAAACGTGCGCCGTGATCGGGATCGAACATGACGTTGAGTATGTCGGTATGCGGATCGGCATCCATAAACAGGACGGGCGTATCGGCACAGGTCTGGCTAATGTGTGCGACATCATCCGACGAGAGTGGGACATTCACGATAACACCGCTGACTCGCTGAGAAAGCAGGTCGTTAACGGCGTTATTGCAGGTGTTGACATCCGGGCTGCTCAGCATGGACATCACGATGTTAATACCTAACTGGCTGGCGGTACTTTTGATTGCCGCAGCAATTTGGGAAGGGGCGTGCAGCGAAAGATCGGTGGTGACGAGTCCCAGCGTAGTGATGGTTTTCCCTGCCAACTGCTGTGCGACGCGGTTAGGTGTGTAGTTAAGTGCCGCCATCGCTTCTTCTACTTTAGTGCGAGTGCGAGATGACACATGAGGTGCCTGATTCAGCACGCGGGAAACTGTCTGATAGGAAACCCCGGCATACTCGGCGACATCATTTAGTGTTATGGGTTTCTGTTTCATAGCGGCTATTCCGTGCGTGAAAGAGCATCATCATAACAAATCGCATGGGTAATCCGTAACAGGCGTATGTATCTTGGCGCAATCGAAGCAGGCCGAAGAGAAACTGACGTTTGTAGGCGTTTTTAGATGGTTGTAAAAAGTAAAACCGGGAGCTGACACTAGCGTTCAGACTGATAACAAACCTATTTGCAGAATGAAAATGACGATCTTTGTCCCCAAACCGGGAGCAGGTGCTCCCGGTTTGGCGGAGGGTTACCCGTAGCTTACTGCTCGGACAGTACAAACATGCCGTAAGGGTGAATTTGCAGATAGTAACTGTCGCCCGGATTCGGCTGAAGCTGGGTCGCGTTAACCTGCAACAGCATCGACTGTCCGTGCCAGTCTACCTGCACTTCGTACTGCGGCCCCATATAGGCGACCTGTGTGATCGTGCAGCGCTGGCTTTCTTCGCCCTGATGGCTGAGTGTAATGGCTTCCGGGCGAATACCGACGGTCGATTCGCTTAATCCGGCGGCAAAACCTTGCGGACGCGGAATGAGGTAGCCATAGATGTTCACGCTGTCTGCCGTAAAGGTCGCAGGGAAGATATTGGCATCTCCCATAAAGCTGGCCATGAAGCGGGAAGCCGGCTGGCGGTAGAGCTCCTGCGGCGCGCCCAACTGCATGATTTTGCCTTTGTTCATGACCAGAACCATGTCCGACACCGCAAAGGCTTCACTCTGATCGTGCGTCACATACAGCGAGGTGATATTGAACTGCTGCTGAAGCTCGCGGATTTTCTCGCGCATACTGCGGCGCAGGTTAGCGTCGAGGTTACTCAGCGGCTCATCGAACAGCAGGACTTTCGGTTTGAGGATCAGCGCTCGCGCCAGCGCGACACGCTGCTGCTGTCCGCCGGAAATCTGGTCGACGTAGCGATCTTCAAACCCTTCCAGATCCACCAGCGCCAGCGCTTCTTTTACTCGCTGATTGATTTCCGCCTTTGGACGACCAAGCATTTTCAGGCCATAACCAATGTTTTCTCCCAGCGACATGTGTGGGAAGAGGGCGTAAGACTGGAACACCATGCAGATATCACGCTGTTGAATGGAGCGTTCGGTGACGTCTTCGCCGTCGATGAAAATCTGGCCTTCCGTCGGTTTTTCCAAACCAGCGACTGCACGGAGTACCGTGGTTTTACCGCAGCCAGATGGCCCCAGCAGCGTGACCATTTTTCCCTGTGGGATCGCCAGATTCAAATCATCAATGACGGTGTTGTTGCCGAAACGTTTAGTGACGTGCTTCAGTTCAACAAAGTTTTTTTCAGTATTCAAGGTAATCACTCCGCTTAGTCACTATTCTTGGCTTTTGAGCGGGAAACCCGCGCTTCACCGACCAGATAATCGAACAGGAAAATAATGGCCAGCATGACCACAATCAGGATGGAACCGTAAGCAATCGCCATACCGTATTCGCCGTCTTCCACGCGGTTAAGAATGTAAGACGTGGCGACGCGGGTATCTGGCGTAACCAGGAAGATAATAGCGCTGACGGTGGTAATAGCGCGCACGAAGCTGTAAATCAGCGCGGACAAAATGGCCGGACGCAACAGCGGGAGCAGAATATAGAACACCGTACGCATCGAACCCGCTCGCAGACTGAGCGACGCCTCATCCAGCGATTTATCCAACTGCCCCAGTCCGGCGATACCGGCACGGATACCAACCGGTACGTTACGCATCACCATCGACATGATGACGATCACCGCCGTTCCCGTTAGGTAAACCGGCGCACTGTTAAAGGCCAGAATATAAGACACACCGGCAACGGTGCCCGGCACCGCAAAGCACAGCATGGTGGTGAACTCGATGGCTTTCTTACCGTAGAACTGCTGGCGTACCACGATGTAGGCGATAAGCAGTCCAAATAGTGCCGTAATCGGTGCCGCGATGCCCGCGAACAGCAGCGTATCCAGCAGGGAAGGCCAGGCGCCGTCGCTAAAGCCTTGTCCGAACAACTTGCTGAAGTTTGCCAACGTCAGGGTGTAATCCACGCCCCAGTTAACCGTAAAGCTGCCGTAGAAAATGCTGCCGTACAGCAGGACGTTAAAGGCAATCCAGACATAGAGCAGGATGCTGACGATCCACACCAGCGAAACGGGCAGCGGTTGCACATCGCCACGGTAGGATTTACCGGAAATCGTGACGTAGGAACGTTTGCCGATCCACAGATATTGCACGCAGAACACCGCCAGTGAGAACAGCAGCAGGACAACGCCGAGCGTACTGGCTGACTGATAATCCAGCTGTGCGCCAGTGATGTAGAAGTAAATCTGGGTGGCGAGTACGTCGAAGTTGCCGCCCAGCACCAGCGGGTTACTGAAATCGGCCAGCGACTGGACGATTACGATCAGGAACGAGTTAGCCAACGCGGGTTTCAACAGGGGCAGGAAAACCCGTTGAAAGGTTTGATAGCGGTTGGCACGCAGCGTGTATGACGCCTCTTCCAGCGACGGATGAATCGTCTTCATCGCGCCTTCCAGAATCATGAACGACATCGGCGTAAAGGCGAGCACCTGTGCCAGCCAGATACCGGTAAACCCATACAGCCAGTTGGTGTTCGTCAGGCCGAACCAGGCTACCATCAGCTCGGTGACATAACCGGAGCGACCCATCATCAGCGTTACGCCTAACCCGACGACAAACGGCGGGGTAACGATAGGTAGAATGGAGAAAATGCGGCCGATAATCGCGGAGCGACGGGCGATGCGCGAAGTGTAAATGGCCAGCACCATACCGAAGAAGGTACAGCCGATACCAACGGCAACCGACAGCAGGAATGAGTTCCAGATCACGCGTAAAATGTGCGTCTGACCCAGAATCTGCATAAACGCGAGCGGCGCGAATTCACCGCTGTCGTTGGTGAACATGGGAATAAAGATGGCAATGCTGGGGTAAAGGATAAACACGCCAATCAGCGCGATGATGCTGATGAGCGAGCCGATGACGAAGCGATCGCCACCCAGCCAGTCAAGCCTAGAGAGCGCCAGCGTAATAATCGCACTCAGTGCGACAAACAGTGCGATCGTGCCATAGCCCATTCCGCGCCCTTCGAGCGTGGCACTGATGACCACGAAAAGCGCGCAGAACAAGGCATACGCCGCATCAAAACGGTGGCGACCGCGTTGTTCCCGGCCGGGCGTAAACAGCGGACGCACCAGCAGTCCCAACGGGAGCAAGAACCAAAGCAGGCTGATATTCAGGTTCGACCAGCTGTAAGCGGCCAGCAGTTCATCGTGTGAGGCATCCAGCAGGCCGTAATCCAGGCTCCACGCTGGCAGCAGCAAGAATGTTGCCGCAATCAGCGCCAGCCACAGGAATATAGGATCCCGCTTAGGCGTCGGTGAAAGAGTGAGTGTGTGTGACATAAGGTTCCCTGGTGCTTTATAGCGTTGTTTTATAAGATGAATCGTCACAGGTATTGGTTGGTGAATAATATTGAGTAATGGTTAATCAGCGATGCTGAGAACACGGCGTTAAGCGAAATGCGAGCAAGCTGCTGCCGTGTTCCCGTTATTTTTCAATCAAAGTCAATAATTGGAGCTTATTGGCCCATTTTGACTTCGTTAACCCACTTGGAAATCAGGTCCTTACGCACGTCTGCCGCACCGTATTTGTCCATGTCGTAGTTGATCAGTTTCAGATCCTGCAATTTCAGCGACAGCGGGGACGCTTCGGCGGTGGTGTTAGTCAGAATCTGGTAGGACTGGCCTTTCTTCCAGGAGAGTTCCTGTGCTTCTTTCGACAGCGCCCAGTCAACGAACAGTTTGGCGTTATCCATATTGCGCGCGCCTTTCAGGATGCTGACGCCGCCAATTTCATAGCCAGTGCCTTCACACGGAGAGATCAGCGTCAGCGGGGCGCCTTTTTCTTTTTCCAGTGAGTAGTCGTGCAGGAAGCCGATGCCGATAGCGGTTTCGCCACGCGCGGCGTTACGTGCCGGGGCAATACCGGATTTGGTGTATTGCGACACGTTAGCATTCAGTTTTTTCAGGTAATCAAAGGCCTGATCCTGACCCCAAAGCTGGGAGAAGGTCGCCAGTGCGGTATAGGCCGTACCGGAGCTTTGTGGGTCGGCAATCTGGATTTCGCCTTTGTAGACCGGGTTGGTCAGATCTTTCCAGCACTGTGGAACCGGCAGATTTTTCTCTTTCAGGCGATCGGTATTGACGCCAAAACCGAGGATGCCGACGTAAACAGCAGACGAGTAGTTGCCTTTACGTTTAGCGGGATCGCGGAATTGCGGCATGATCTGATCGAGGTTTTTAGACTGATAGGGTTCCAGCAGATCCATTTCGCCAGCCTGAGATTGCGGATCCAGCGTGCCGCCGTACCAGACGTCAGCCTGCGGGTTTTTCTTCTCTGCATCGACTTTCGCCAGCGTGCTGCCGGAACCGTTGCGGATAAAGGAGGTTTTAACGTTGTGTTTTTCACCGAAGGCCTTGGCTTCTTCCTCGCAGAAGGCGTTGGTGGCGCTACAGTAAATGACCAGACGCCCTTCGGCACGTGCGGTGGTGGTGGTAACGGCAGCAACGGTCAGTCCAGCGGCGATGAGGGTAGTTAAGGTACTCAGTTTCATGATGTTTTCCTTAGATAGTTATCTATTGTTATCGCTATTTTGATGTCATCAAACGTTCCCGGCGGCTGACACCTGCCATCAGCAGCGGCATCAATAACAGTCCGATGCAGGCTGAAGCCAACGCCAGCAGAGTAAAAAATCCCGACCATCCGTAGTGTTGCAGCACCTGTGCCAGCGGCCAGCCTGCCAACGCCGCCCCCAGATAGGCGAACAACGCCAGAAAACCTGTCACCGTGCCTGCGGCATCCTTATGGCTGTATTCCGTCGCAGCCAGACCGATCAACATCTGTGGTCCAAAAACAAAAAAACCGATACTGAAGAAACAGGCCGCGAGCAGCGAATAGTGATGAATTGGTGCCAGCCACAGCGCGGTCATGGTTAAAAACAGCCCGAGGGCAAACAGCAAAATCATCGGTGCGCGCTGACCACGAAACAGCAGGTCCGACCCCCAACCGGCAAACAGCGCCCCCAGCAATCCACCCAGTTCAAACAGCGACAGCGTGGCGTTCGCGCTGAGGAGGTTGAAGCCGTGGCTCTCCGACAGCCAGATGTTTCCCCAATCATTCAGTGCGATACGAATCAGGTACACCAGAATGTAGGAGAACCCGAGCAGCCAGATGGTGCGGTTACGCAGAATCGCATCACGCAAAATCTGACGCATCGGCATCGGCGGACTCTGCTGCTCCTGACGAATCTCCAGCGCATCGCGCCGCCACTGGCCGACACTGGGCAAACCTTGTTGCTGGGGTTTGTCGCACAGCTGCCAGCACAGCCACAGACCAATCACAATGCCGATGATGCCCGGCACCAGCAGCGCTGCCTGCCATCCCCATTCGGAGGCCAGATAGCCTGCGAGCAGGGGAACCGCTGCGCCGCCAATATTGATCGACGTATTCCAGCATCCCCACCAGAGACCGCGCTCATTGCGCGAATACCAACTGCTCAGCAGTCTGGCGCAAGGGGGCCAACCCCATCCCTGAAAGAACCCGTTCAGCGCCCAGACAATCAGTAATCCGGTGAGCGACTGGCAGTACATGAACAGAATGTTCAGCACCCCGGTAATCATCAGCCCGACACCCATAAACCAGCGCACCTGACTGCGATCGCACACGATGCCGGAAATAAACTTGGAGGCGCCGTAACAGAGATAAAACAGCGTCCCCAGCAGACCGATATCGCCTTTGCTTAACCCTAATTCCAACTGCATCACCGGCATGACAAAGTTGATGCTTTTGCGCGTCAGGTAGAACGTGGCGTACCCGATGACCATGGAAATCAGCAACCGCGGCCGCCAGTAGCGATAGCGCTGGCTGATTTGTGTGGGTGAAAGCTGTCCCGTTGAGTCCTGTCCCGTAGAAAACATGGGTGCCTGCATGGGGTTCTCCGTCGCGTTGAGAGAAGAGTAGGGGGATGCGAATCAAAAAGGATGAGACAAGGTTTTAGGTGACTAGGAATAATTCCTAGCTAATCGTCTTTTTGTTTAAATTTTGTGGGCAGGTTAACAATTATGTGCGTGCCACGCGGCGCGGTGGATTCACCGTGGGTTGCGGCCTTCACCAGCCAATTGCCACCCAGCGCCTGAACGCGCTCCTCGATACCCCGCAGGCCGAAACCGCCACTTGTGGGATTGGCCCTGTCTTTTTGTGCAATGCCCACGCCGTTATCAATGACGTCGAGCGTGATCATGTCATCCTGCTGCGAAAGCCGAACCATAATCTGCGTAGCGCTGGCGTGTTTGTTGATGTTATTCAGCAGTTCCTGCACCAGCCGGTAAAGAGTGAAAACCACCACGTCATCATGCGGGGGCGTGGGGAGCTGATAATCCAACTGAAACTGAATGCCGCGCGCTGCGAAGGCGAATTCATCCGCCAGATGATGCAACGCTTTATCCAACACCATCTCATCCAGCACCGGTGGGCGTAGTTGGCGTAGAAGCTGGCGCGTGGTGTGGTGAATGCGTCGCGACAGCTCGCTGATTTGTCCGGCCGCGTGCTGGGCGGCATCGGCAGGTGCACTGTGTTTTACCAGCATGGCCTGAATCTGAATCGCGGTGATGTTTTGGCCGATGTCATCATGCAGCTCGCGCGCGATGTCTTTGCGTACGGCCTCTTCGGTATGAATGATGCGCTCCATGAGCCGCCGTCGGGTTTTCAACTCCTGCTCCAACTGCTGGCGATAGCGCTGTAGCCGCTGTGCCAGCTGTTGCTGGCGGCTGATAGCGATCCCCAGCCCAATACCAAGCAGCGCCTGTGTGGAGAGAAAAAGCTCCAGCTCGCGCAGATCGTCGAACGCGCCGCTCACCTGACGCGTGACGGCAATCATCAGGCTGCCGAGTACGGCGGAGAGTACGCCGCCTTGCCAGCCGAATTTATACGCCATCACCACGTTGGGCAGAAAAACGAAGATCAGCAGCAGACGTTCCATCTCGGGTGTGAACGCCATTTGCAGACAAACGCCGATAGAAAAAAACAGCGAACACCAAATCAGCAGCGAGGTACGCAGCGGCGGATCGGGGATCTCCTGTGCCAGCAGCGTCTGCAAATGCTGCTGCTTGATGTATTCGTACAGCAGATAGATGAACGGAATCAGCAGGACGCCACCGGTAAACGTGGCCAGCAACGTCTGCGTCAGCTGCGAATGCAACCAGGGGCCAATGGCGATGCCGTGCAGAATCGTGTTGAGCGTCAGCGCCGCCAGCAATAGCAGCAGGCGTTGCCAATAAAGTGTATGGCGATGCCAAATTTTGTGCGTGATGATGGCCGGAATCAGGCTGAGGAACGGGGAAAGCAGTAGCAGTGAACGCGTCATGAGCTGCTCGCTGATAAGCCAGCTCTGGATAGCGATTTCGGAAAGCAGTAAGGTCGGCCAGTATTTGCGCGGCAGCAAAATCATCAACGCCAGCCGTAACCCTTGCGGTAACAACAGCGCTGCCTGCTGGCCGTTGTTGCTTAAATAGAAACTGATGGTCCACAGCGCCAGCCAGGTCAGGCTGTAGAAAAAGGCCAAAAACAGCGTCATACCGATGACGTGCAGACGGCGCATGGCCTATTTCCCTGCCAGCAGTTGGTGCTGGAGTGCAAAGTGCACCAGCTCTACCGTAGATTCACACTGCAATTTACTGAGAATGTTGGCGCGGTGTACGTGGACGGTTTTATGGCTGAGTTCGAGCTGTTCAGCAATGCTTTTCACACTAATCCCGTTAATCAGCAGGCTGAATATTTCCCGCTCGCGTGGGGTCAGCGCCAGCAGTTCCTTCGGTGGCTGCTGCTGATGGCGAATGGCGTGCAAGGCATCGGCACACAGGTAAATGCCGCCGCTGCTGACCACGCGAACCGCCTGCACAAGCTCTTCCGGGCCACAGCGCTTCGTGAGATAGCCGCCAGCCCCAGCGTCCAACGCGCTTTGTACAAAGGCGGTAGTGTCGTAAATGCTCAAAATAATGGCGCGAAACTGAGGGCGCTGTTGACGCAGGCGGGTTAATAACGACAGGCCGCTTTCATCCGGCATGGCAATATCAATCACCGCAACATCAATGGGCTGTTTGAGGAGATGGGGCCACGCCTGCGCCGCAGAGGCATATTGCCCAACCACCTGAATGTCATTTTCTAATGCCAGAAGCTGTGCAAAGCCAGACCGTACAACGATGTGATCGTCAACCAAAGCCACATTAATCATGGTTTCGCCGTGTGAATCAGAAGTCATCAAAGTGTCATAATGCGGGGGAATCAAGGGGCGAGCAATAGTAGATAATTAAAATGGAATCGGCTTAACAAATATACCCGTCATACTTCAAGCTGCTTGTACGTTGGCTGCTCTTACTCACCCCAGTCACTTACCTGAGTAAGCTCCTGGGGATTCGCGCGGTTGCCGCCTTCACGCCACTTGAATTATTTAGGGTATATACAGTTCTATTTATTGTTCGAATGGTGAAAAGCATATTGATAGAACGCGGAGTTATTTGACTCGCTTAATCGAGGGACATACTGTTTTTTTCTTTAAATCAATATATTGAGAAATCAATGTATTTACGATATCAGGGAATCAGAATGATGAAGAAATGGCGTATAGCGCTGGTGGCGGGAATGGTCACGGCGGCGATGGCGTTGACCGCATGCGATAACGCAAGCAATTCTGCCAACCACATTAAAGTCGGTGTGATTAACGGCGCAGAACAGGATGTCGCCGATGTGGCGAAGAAAGTGGCAAAAGAAAAATATGGCCTTGATGTTGAACTGGTCGGGTTTAGCGGTTCGCTATTGCCTAACGAAGCGACGGATAAAGGCGATCTGGACGCAAACGTCTTTCAACATCGCCCCTTTCTGGAACAGCAAAATCGCGAACACGGTTATAAACTGGTGGCGGTAGGGAATACCTTTGTTTTCCCGATGGCGGGTTATTCGAAAAAGATAAAAAATATCAACGATCTGAAAGATGGCGACACTATCGCGATTCCTTTCGATCCCACTAATTTGGGTCGGGCACTGTTATTGCTGGAAAAAACCGGATTAATTACCCTGAAGCCTGATACGGGTTTATTGCCTACGGTACTGGATATCACCACCAACCCGCACAACCTGCGTATTATGGAAGTAGAAGGTGCGCAACTGCCACGTTTATTAGACGACCCGAAAGTGACGGTGGCGATCATTAGCACCACCTATATTCAGCAAACGGGCTTAACGCCAACGAAAGACGGTATTTTTATTGAGGATAAAGAATCTCCGTATGTGAATATCATTGTTACCCGTGAGGATAATAAGGAGGCGGAGAACGTGAAGAAATTTATTCAAGCCTACCAGTCCGATGAGGTTGAACAGGCTGCTAACCGTATTTTTAATGGTGGTGCAGTAAAAGGATGGTAGCGATAATAATTTGATGACTATGATGCAGTCACCTTTATTAATAAGGTGGCTGCGAATTAATTAAATAAGAAACTATTCGCAAGGTTCTTTTTTTATTAAACTCGATTAATAAGCATAATAAATTCTCTTATATACACTCTGTAATTGTCGAAGGCGTGTTATTTATTTTGTTAATTAACACCTCAAATGACATTACTATTCACTAATTGTAAAAAGGAAATTTTATGGCTTATCCAACAACGAATCTTACTGGGATTATTGGTTTTGCAAAAGCAGCAAATGTTACCGGAGGAACAGGCGGTAAAGTTGTTACGGTAAATTCTCTGGCCGATTTTAAATCAGCCGTCAGCGGTTCCACAAAAACGATTGTGGTCCTAGGCGCATCGCTGAAAACATCTGCGTTGACCAAAGTCGTATTTGGCAGCAATAAAACCATTGTCGGTTCTTTCGGTGGTGCCAACGTATTGACCAATATTCACCTGCGCGCAGATGCCAGTTCATCTAACGTTATTTTCCAGAATCTGGTTTTTAAACATGATGTTTCCATCAAGGATAATGACGATATCCAGCTGTATCTAAATTACGGTAAAGGATATTGGGTGGATCACTGTTCATGGCCTGGACATACGTGGAGTGATAACGACGGTAGCCTCGATAAGCTGATTTATGTCGGTGAGAAAGCGGATTACGTCACGATCAGTAACTGCTTATTCTCAAACCATAAATATGGCTGCATCTTTGGTCATCCGGCAGATGACAATAACAGCGCCTATAATGGCTATCCGCGTTTGACCATCTGCCATAACTATTACGAAAATATTCAGGTTCGTGCGCCTGGCCTGATGCGTTATGGTTATTTCCACGTATTCAACAACTACGTCAATAAATTCAACCTGGCCTTTACGGTTGCGCAGAATGCCAATGTTATTTCTGAACGCAACGTATTTGGCACCGGTGCGGAAAATAAAGGGATGGTTGACGATAAAGGCAATGGTTCAACCTTTACGGATAATGGCAGCTCACCAGCCGCCGTGGCAAGTAAATCACCTGCCGCTAAATGGACGGCGTCATCTAACTATTCATACAGTTTGATGACCACGTCAGCGGCGAAATCCTGGGTGGTTTCTAATTCCGGCGCGCAAAACAGTGCGCTGAAATTCCCATCATAATTAGCAGGAGGTAACGTTAGATAGTCGTCTGTCATGCATATTTTTCGTGAGCTTGATTTTTAAATGCTTTACATTTTAAATTGATGCATGTTAGATCCATGCCACTCGACATGTTTTTTTATGTTGGGTGGCATTTTTTTTAAATTTTCAGAATGATTATTACAGTAGAATAATGATTTTACGGAGATTGAGCAGACAGAGTTTCTGTCATCAATAACTAAAAGTGTAAAAAAATTATTCCGTGCCATCAACATCGGATAAGGTTGTCCGATAATAAGTACGTGGAGAGCCCCATTAGCGGAAGTTGGTAAGGAAAAGCTCTAGATTTTGTGTGGGTATTTGCTTTTTTCAGAAGTCATGGAGGAGTGATGAAAAACAAAGAGTTTATCTATTCAACTATGCCTACGTTTTTATTACGTAGCATTAGTGATGAACTTCTCAATCAAGGAATTGATCCTGAGCGAATTTTTGTCGGCCTCCCTATCACATTGCAAGATGTCAATGATCCCTATGTCCGGATTCCAGTGCTTCATGGGCAAACAATTATCCAGAGAGCCTTACAGCTTTGCCAGTATGATGGTTTTGGGCTACGGATTGGCGCTAATCATACTATCTCTACAATGGGACCACTCTATTTTGCTTTTATTACTAGCCCAACGCTCCATCATGTATTAGATACCGGATTAAAATACCAAGGGCTTATCCATGGGTTACTGCATTTCTCGTATAAGAAAGAAGAGTCGAGAAATTTTGTATTATTTGCCCACAGTACATTTCACCAGATCGATATTCTGACCTTTCTCATTGAGGAGGCTTTTTCATTCTTGCCAAGAATGATTCAAGAGATGTCTGCGAAAAATATGCGTTTGATAAAGATAGACTTTAGTTTTCCTCCGCCTTCTTATGTTGAGAAATACCGGAAGCAATTCAACTGCGATTTACATTTTAACCAGCCGCATAATGCATTATATTTTCAAGAGTCTATTTTACAATTACCTATTCCAACTCATGATCATGTCAATCATAAGTTGATGTTAGCGTTTCTTGATCAACTGCTTGAACGCTATTCTGTTCAGAAAGATATTGTTAATGAGGTATCCCTTATCCTACATCGAACGCTGGAAAAACCGCCAATGTTTGATGCAATAGCCAGACAGCTTGCAGTAAGTGAACGTACATTACGGCGTCGACTCGCGGAATGCGGTAAAACGTATCTCACGCTGTTGGACGAGATACGTAAAGAGCGTGCCCTGGCATTGCTGTACACCTCACGATTATCAATAGAAAAGATTGGCCTTGCGGTGGGGTTTGATGACATCCGTAGCTTTAGGCGTGCATTTACTCGCTGGACCGGCAAGACGCCCCGTCAACTTCGTGCGCAGCGGCATACCTGAAAATGGCCGGATTTGTCCTCAATTGACCGCTGTACGTCCTTTTTTATTTTAATGACTATTGTAACCTCATCATGCCATTCGTAATAAGAGACATTAGGATTATTCAGATGAGGTATGACACATGGACGTTATTATTCATAAAAAGTTACTGATGACTTGTTCTTTTATCGCCACTGTTTTCTTTCTCCCTGCATTATTTTCATCTGCCACATCAGCAGCAACATTAGGTGGAGTGAGTGTCATTACGAAAGTGATGTCTCATTCTGCCTGGCAAGACAGTTGGGGGGCCGCATGGGATGAATGTCGTTCCAGGCATCGTGGAACTAAAAGCGTGGAATTTAAAGGAGCAACGCAAGGTATTTCTCAAACGACGGGCGGCGTATTTTGGCTGGCTGCATGGGATTGCCGCGATAAATAATAAATTGCTATGCAGCTATAATTATCAACACTCTCTTTAATATTATGCAATATCAAAAGGACGTAAAATATGAAATTAGAAAAATTTCGCACCCTTGCTTTTTTTCTCTGTAGCGCTGCATTAACAGCAAGCTATGTTCCTCAGGCTAGTGCGGTAATATTTGGCATTGTTAATGTTTCCGATCCAGCAAAAATTATCTTTGATCGCTCAACGGGGCAGGCAAGTTATACGTATTCTATTCCTCCAACGGCGAGTTGGGGTAAGGCGTGGGACGCTTGTCGGAAAGCTTACCCTCAAACAAAAAGTGTTCATTATATAAAGGATACGGCGAAAATTAGTGGCGACCGGGTGTTGTCTAGTTGGGTTTGTGATAGTAATCCATAACAGCATCTATTCGATATATTCATCTATTTAAAATGACATGTTATTTGATCAGCTCTTTTTTATTATCATGGGGCTGGTCAAATATTTCTGTGAATTTTATTTTCACACGCCAGCGCTAGATATTTTCTGAGTATTGAGTGTTAAATATGGAATCAGAAATAGATAAACGACAGAGAAAACTATGGCTCGGCCTATTATTGGTATTAGGGGCGCTTGGTATTGTTATTGCGGTTTGGGGAGAAGGTCTATTTTTCAGCCAGACTGAATTTGCGAATCGCCATAGCGTTGAGGTTACCTACGCCGATATTGACGATGTGGTGACGGCAGCAGGGCAGGTAAGCCCGATGCAATATGTTGATGTTGGGGTTCAGGTTTCTGGACAGATTCAGCATATTGCTGTGGCGGTGGGATCGATCGTCAAAAAGGGGCAGCTCGTCGCGCAGATTGATCCGGAATTACAAATCGCGACGGTTGAGGCGAATCGTGCATTACTTGATAGCCAGCAGGCAGCTATTCGCCAGCAGGCGGCGCAGTTGACATTAGCGCAGCGCCAGAATGCCCGACAAAGAAAAATGTGGATGGAAGGGGCTGCCAGCGAACAGGATATGCAGATTAGCGAAGCCAACTTGCGGGTTGCACAAGCGCAGTTAGAAAGTCTTCAGGCACAGATACGCCAAACGGAGTCAACGTTAAAAGGAGATAAGGTCAAGCTAGGGTATACCCAGATTTATGCGCCAATCGCGGGTACGGTTGTGTCATTACAGGCTCGCCCCGGTCAAACGCTCAATGCAGTACAACAAACCCCCGTCATTATGCGGATTGCCGATCTGACAAAGATGACGGTATCCGTTCGTGTTTCTGAAGCGGATATTCCCCGTCTTCGTATCGGAATGCCTGTCTATTTCAGTGTTCTCGGTTATCCGAAAGCGCGTTGGACAGCCAGGTTACAGCAGATCATGCCTGCTCCCCAAGGGAGTCAGGACAACACGATGAATGGCGGAAACATAGGGGGGAACCCCATGATGGAAACGGTATTTTATACCGCCCTTTTTGATATTGATAACGTAGATGGCCGTTTGATGTCACACATGAGCGCTCAGGTTTACCTCGTTGTGAATGCGGTAAAGCAGGCTATTAGCGTCCCGATTTCCGCGTTGACGCTACGTCCCGATGGGCAATTTCAGGTTGAGGTGATCCCTCCAGAAGGCGGTCGTGCCAACGCGATTCCCCGTTTGGTTCAGGTGGGTATAAAAGGCCCTGTGCTGGCTCAAATCACCTCTGGGCTGAGTCTTGGTGAGCATGTTTTGTTGCCACCGCTGCCGCAAATTGTGGAAAGTCATCCCTTATGGTAAATCCTTCCCCTTTAATCACGTTATCCGGCGTTAGCAAGCAGTATGGTCACGAGGCTCAGGGCTACGTTAGCGTATTACAGGATATCAATCTGACTATCCATGCCGGTGAGTTTGTCGCTCTGGTTGGTCCCTCTGGATCGGGGAAGTCGACACTCATGCATATTCTGGGGGCTTTAGATCATGCGACTCAGGGCGTTTACCGCTTTGCCGGACAGGATGTTTCCCAGTTAAGTGCCGACCAATTATCACAACTTCGTCGTACGGTTTTTGGTTTTGTATTCCAACGTTACTTCCTTATTCCTGGGATCAGTGCGCAGGAAAATGTTGAACTTCCCACCGTCTATGCTGGCCTGGAAAAAAGGTTGCGCCATGACCATGCGCAGGCATTGTTAGGCCAGCTTTCGCTATCCGATCGTTTTGACTACAAACCGGAGCAACTTTCGGGGGGACAACAGCAACGTGTATCTATCGCCCGTGCCTTGATAAACGGCGGCGATGTGTTGTTCGCCGATGAGCCGACGGGCGCGCTTGATAGTGTTAACGGCGAGTCGGTACTGGTGTTATTGGAGACGCTGGCGGCCTCAGGAAGAACCGTTATTTTAGTCACACATAACCCAGATGTGGCGAATCGCGCCCGCCGTGTGATCGAATTGCGCGATGGACGCATTGTTTCTGATACCGTCCGTGCTGCCTCTGCCCCGGCAGAGACAATGAACACGCATTGGCTTGTTGCGGCGGGAGGGAAAACTGACCGCTATGCGTTACTGCGTCAGGCTTGGCGGACTCTGCTGTTTTCTCCATTGCGCAGTGCGCTGACATTGCTGGGGATTGCTATCGGTATTGCCTCTATTTTCGTGATGCTTGGGATTGGGGAAGGCGCTCGGCAAGAAATGTCAAAAACCTTATCGCGGCTGGGCAGCACGCTAATGACCGTCATTCCGCAGAGCATTGATGCTGATGTGGCGGCGGGGCGTATTACTGATGCGGATATTGAAGCGCTTAAGCAACTACCAGATATCGACGCGGTCATTCCCATGCTGACCGGACAGGCTACCGTGCGGCAAGGCGCGTTTAATTTAAAAAGTGCCGTTATTGCTACGACGGCCGAGGCGATGGTGGTCAATAACTGGGGGCTAGGCGCAGGGGCATTTATTATGCCTTTGCACGAATACGCGAATATGTCCGTCACTGTGCTGGGTGCAGAGGTCGCGCAGCGCAGTTTTCCTTCTGGAAACGCGGTAGGCAGCGACATTCTATTGAACAATATTCCGTTCACGGTGGTAGGGGTTCTTGCTCCTCAAGGCGGGGCTGATATGAACGGGAATCTTGATCAGGCTGTTATCGTGCCTTTTGGTACAGGAAGTTTGCGTGTCATCGGACGGCAGAATATCGACAGCGTGACAGTGAAGGCTCGTTCCTTACAAACAGTCAGACGCGTGGAAAGCGAGGTGAATGATCTACTGTCTGCACGTCATCAGCGCCCTGATTTCACCATCATCAACCGGGCGGCTATTTTGCGCTCTCAGGAAGCATCGATGGATATCATGACGGCCATGTTGGGTTCAATTGCCGCGATTTCATTGCTGGTGGGCGGAATTGGTGTGATGAACGTGATGTTAATGTCTGTTGCAGAGCGTACGCGGGAGATTGGTATTCGTCTGGCTGTCGGTGCCCGTCAGCAGGATATCCAGTTCCAGTTTCTGTGGGAGGCCGTCATTCTGGCATTGAGTGGTGGCGTGGTGGGGCTACTGGCGGGCTATTTGCTTGCTCACGTTGTTCACACTTTCGGCAAACCCGTCGCACTGGGTTTTTTCCCTGCTTTGCTCTCTTTTTGTAGTGCAATTGTCACCGGACTCCTGTTTGGGTATTTACCCGCACGTAAAGCGGCCCGACTCGATCCCGTTATGGCGCTGAACCAGGAATGAGGACACTAGCGAAATTCAGCTATGTATTGATGGGGATGCTATGTGCGGGCTGTACGTTATTACCCGTTCCTGATGATGCCGTTTCCGAATTACCGGATACCTGGTCAATAGACGCGGCTTCAGCGCTGAAGCCGCCAGATAAGGGGTGGTGGAAGGCTTTTGGCAGTCAGGAGTTGAACACGCTGTTGGAAGGGGCGCTGCTAGCCAATCGTAATCTTGATACTGTTCGCCAGAACATGGAACAAGCTCGTATCCAATGGCAGAGTAGCCAGATGGCGAAAACACCAGAGGTGAATAGCGCATTTTCTAAGAATCTTTCGGGCGTTTGGGGAGAGCATCAGCGGAACAAAAGCTATGGCGCTAACCTGTCGTTATCTTATTCTCCAGATGTTTGGGGAGCGAAACACGCTGCCTCTTATAGCAATGAAGCGTTGTGGCGAGCGGCATCTTATGATGTTTCCGCGACGGCATTAATGTTGCGTTCGTCAGTAATTACCCAATATTTAGCGCTGCTCGGCATCCGTCGTCAGATCGCGCTGGCCGAGAAAAATTTGGACATTAGCCGCAGATTACTGGCCCTTGTGGAGACTAAATATGCCGCTGGCGCTGTCGCGAGACTCGACCTTGCTCAACAACAATCCTTTGTTGCGGGAATGGAAGTGATGCTCCTGCAACTGCATCAGCAATCTCGGCAGGTCAGCAAAACGCTGGCGGCGTTACTCGATAAAACGCCGCAGGAATTAATACAGCCCAGCCAGCATATTGAAGATCTCCGCATGCCAGATATTGGCAGCGGTCTTCCTGCGGACCTCATGCACAAGCGCCCCGATCTGTTAAGTGCAGAAGCCAAATTGGCTGCTGCGGGTGCCAATATTGATGCGGCGAGAGCCGCAATGTTTCCCTCGATTTCCCTCTCGGCGACCTCCAGCGTGAGCGCGACGGGACTAAATCCGTTATTTCGGCTAGCGCCAGGGTGGGGCAGCGGTCTGGAGATTTCGTTACCGATTTGGGATCGATCCGCTCGAGTGGATAATCAGCGTCTTGCCTTAATTAACCGAAAAATTGCACTTAACGCCTACCGCGAAGCGCTGTTGACGGCTTTTGGTGACGTCGAAACGGCGCTCCACGCAATGTTGAATTTACAGCAGCAGCAGCGCTGGCAAGATGCACAACTGGCAGCGGCACAGGACTCGCTAAGACTCGCTGAGATCCGCTACAGAGCGGGTGCTGAGGATCTACAGCGTTTGCTAAACGCACAAAATGTGTTTTATAGCGCGGAGTTGGCATCCAGCACATTGTGGCAACAGAGGCTGCAAGCCGCCAACGATCTGGCTGTAGCACTTGGCGGCAGCGAGTTGCAGGAGTGATATGCTCCGTCGCACGTTAGGCGGCAATATTATTTCTCGGGCTGTGGGTAAAATACCACTCGACCGTTTTCTTTATTAACTCTTCCGTCGCATCGACATAATGCTGCGGTGACGTTTTGACTTCCTGCTCCAGAATCAGAGGAAGCTCGGTGCAACCCAGAATAATTTTCTCGACGCCAGCGTGTAACAGGCGATCTTTTACGGGGGACAGCATGCGATAGGCACCGGCAATATCACCGGATTTATACGAGTAGATACTTTCCATTACCTGGTGTTGGTCAGCATCATCCGGCGTGAAGCACTCAATATGATCGGTAATCAGGTTGTCCTGATAAATTCTCGCTTTGACCGTCGCTGTCGTCGCTAACAGACCGACGCGTGTGGTGTTGGCATGTTTAATCGCCTGACAGGTCACATCAATAATGCTGATCATTTCCGCACGGCACTGCTGTTTTAATTCATTAAACCAATAGTGCGCGGTATTACACGGGATAATGATGCACTCAGCGCCTGCATTTTCGAGAATTTTCATATACTGCAGCATTTTCTCCAGCGGCGATGCGCTGTGCTGAAGGATGCATTTTGTTCTGTCAGGGATATCAGGAATAGACACCGCAATCATGGGAATATGGTCTTGATCCCGATACGCTGGCGTGTTTTTGATCAGTTTTTGCATCGCATCGACGGTCGCACCCGGCCCCATACCACCAAGAATTCCCACGAGACTGTTCATGCTGTTTACCCTGTAGCATTATGAAATTAAAAGGATAATCGCATACTGCTTGGCAATGTGAATTGCTAAATTCCCATCTCCTATGTGGGATTTGCATAACTATTGTCATCCCTATGCTTTTATTGATTTTAACGGTGTATAGTGGGGAGCATCTTTATTGGCGATGTCGGCCGTTGGCAGATATAGAACGTTGGCATAGGGAACGAAAATATGACGCTGCGCGTTTTGAGTGAGGGGTGATGCTGAACAATATCGAAACCAAGTGGCTCTATGACTTTATCATGCTGGAAGAGCACCGGAGTTTTACGCTGGCGGCGGAGAAGCGGAATATCTCTCAATCCTCATTTAGCCGGCGTATTCAGGCGCTGGAAGCGGCGGTTGGGTTTGATATTTTCGACCGTAGCGCGTTGCCGCTGCAATTGACCGAACAGGGCCGCGTGTTCCACGCCTATATCCGTAATACGCTGGACGATCTGGAATATCAGCTCAACAAGCTGCACGGTGGAGATAATTACAAAAATAAGATCACCATCGCAGCGGCGCATTCGCTGTCGGTCTTCATCATGCCGGAGCTGTTAAAAGACGTGCCGGATCCGCAGGAAAAAATCTTCTATGTGGAATCGATCGATGTGGATGAAGCGGTACTGAATCTCAAAGAAGGGCGCAGCGACTTCATTTTCTCATTCTACAATGAGGATCTGATGGGGGAGCCCTTCATGCACGAGAAGATACTGGAATCCAGGCTTTATCCGGTTTGCGCGTGTGATAGTGCAGGGAAGCCGCTGTTTGATGTGAGCGCTTCATCGGTGCCGTTACTCAACTATACCGAGACCAGCTACATGGGGCGTCAGGTTAGCCGTTATTTATCCAGCGTTGATAGCGATAAGTTTACGGTCAACTTCGTCTCTTCGATGAGCGACTTGCTCAAACGCATGACGAAAAAAGGTTATGGCATTGCCTGGCTGCCGGACTATTCCATTCAGGAAGAGCTGAAAAATAAAGAGCTGACGATCCTGAGTATGGAAAATGCGGTGATCCGCATGGGCGTTTACCTGTATCGCCTTGATGCACGACTGAATGTGGCTTCTGAGAAGTTCTGGCGTTATATGAAAGGGCTGTCATCGAGCTCTGGACTATAAACGTCGCGATAGTGCGACGAGAGATAAAAAAATAGCGGCCCGCAGGCCGCTATGATCAGACATTCACTCATTTAGCATTAGCTATTTTGCGTGGCCTGCTGAGGTTCTTTATAGGCGACGACTTCGTCAGCCACCTCCGTTTCCTCATCATCATCGTGGATGTCTTTTTCCATACTGGCCACAACGGCGGTAGAGATACTGTTACCGATGACGTTCGTTGCGGTACGGCCCATATCCAGGAACTGGTCAATACCGATAATCAGCAGGATACCGGCTTCCGGCAGGCTGAACATCGGCAGCGTTGCGGCAACCACGACGATGGAAGCACGCGCGACGCCCGCCATCCCTTTACTGGTGATCATCAGCGTCAGCAGGATCAGGATTTGCTGGGTAATGCTCAGATCGATGTTATAAGCCTGTGCGATAAACAGAATCGCAAAGGATTGGTACATCATGGAACCGTCGAGGTTGAACGAGTAACCAAGAGGCAATACAAAGCTGGTGACTTTTTTCGGCACGCCGAATTTGGTCAGTGCTTCCATTGTTTTTGGATAAGCGGATTCACTGCTCGCGGTGGCGAAAGCCAGCATGGTAGGTTCACGAATCAGCTTCGCCAGCGTAACGATAGCTTTACCCAGGAACAGGTAGCCAACCAGGAACAGAACGCCCCACAGCACGGCCAAGCCGAGGTAGAACTCACCGATCAGTTTACCGAAGTCGTAAAGCAGCCCCAGACCTTGCGTGGTAATCGCGGAAGCGATTGCGGCAAAGACAGCAATAGGAGCCAGCGCCATTACGTAGTCAGTCACGCGGAACATCACTTTGGTCAGCTCTTCGATCATGGAAATGATCGTCGTTGCGTGCTTGTTTTTGCCTTTAACATAGGCAAGCGCGGAGCCGAAGAACAGAGAGAACACCAGAATTTGCAGGATCTCGTTGTTCGCCATCGCTTCTACGATACTTTTCGGGAAGATATGGCTGATGAAGCTCTTAAGCGTAAATCCGTCCGTATTCAGGCCAGTCGCAACATGCTGAACGGGGATTTCGAGATTCATGCCTGCGCCAGGTTGGAACAGGTTAGCGAAGAGCATACCGATAAGGAGAGAGATGAACGATGCGCTGACAAACCAGATCATCGCTTTCATACCGATACGACCAACGGCAGAAGAATTTCCTCCCATGCTTGCCAGGCCGGAAACCAGCGTAGCGAAGACCAGTGGCGCGATGATCATTTTAATCAGGCGCAGGAAGATATCGGTCACCATGTTGAAATAGGATGCGACTTCTTTTGCTCGACTGCCATCAAGATATTGGTGGCAAGCCCAGCCGATTAATATTCCCAGGACGATAGCCAAGACTATCTGTACAAGTAACTTCTGCCTTTGCATATAAACCTCATGTTGATGAATTGATTCAGACAACACAATATTATTGCCGCGTGATGGTTGGTGATTTCCCTGAATACACCAATTCCTCACCCGAACCTGTTATTGGGGTGTTGTGTCTGCCCGCCGATATTACAACGATTCTTGCTTTTTACATTTTTTTTCTGCGGATTGTTATGTAATTGTGATCTTTGTCATGCGAAAAATGCATATCCATGTCGCTTATAATGATAAATGGGGATGTGGTGCGCAGATCGTATACAACGAGCGGTTTTTATTAATTCATTATTAAACAGTGAGTTAAGTGATTTTTTCGTTGGTCGTAACGGGTAGGGTAAGGTGTTGAATTAGTGTTGCTAATGATATGTGGCTGCACATCAATAAAACATATGGTGAATTACTTAAAGATTAAGTAAAAATAAAAGAACAATTAACGAAAACTTTATATACAGGTTATTTTATGAATAAAATAATTTTTTAATTATTTAAATCGTGACTTTCTATTTGTTATCTGTGTTTCATTTTTGTGCTGTTGATGTAAAGTCTAATTATTGCTCTACATGTTTCCATTTGTAACTATTTAGGCGTTTAGGATGTTTAAAATGGTGTTTTTTATTTTTTAAACATATGTTACCGATGATTTTAGACCTCGCTGTTGGTTATTTCAGCGGAAAAGCTCAGTGCTGACTTTATCGTGGCAGGCTTTTTCCAGATGCTTCTTCATCCGCTCTGCCGCCGTTTCGCGTTCTCCTCGTTGCAGGCAATCAAGAATGTCCAAATGCTCGGCAATCTGTTCCAGCCGCTTGGGATTGAAGACCGGGCTGCCTTGTCGATATTCCACCAGACGCCGTAATTGATTGATTCTTTGCAAGCTATGGTGAGCGAAACGGTTGCCGCTACAGGCGAGCAGCGTTTCATGAAAGTGCGTATTGGCATCGAACATTTCATGGGGCGTGAGCGTCAGATAACCACCGTTCAGAATGTCTTCCTGCTGCTTACGGCAGGCGTCGAGCGTTTGCCGATCGATATGAAACTGCGGCGACAGCAGACTGACCGGTTCGACCAGCAGACGGAAGGTAAAACTCTCCTCATAGGCGGCGACGGAATCGATAATCGGCGTGGTTCGCCAGCCCTGTCCGGTGCGAAACTCCAGCCAACCTTCCTGCTGAATACGTGTCAGGACGTTACGCAGCACGCAACGGGACACCTGACATTCCCGCATCAGTTCCACTTCTGAAAACTGTTCCGGCAAGCGGCGGGCGAGGCGCATATCGACAATCTTCTGATAGAGCGGGTCTTCGCTGCTGGTGGCTAACTCGGTGACCAGATGACCTAATTCATGCGCATGACGGTCAAGATAAAACCCTCGGTTACGGTGATAATGCAGCATGCCTTTTTCCGTCAGATACAGCAGCGCAGCTTTCACCGGTGTGCGCGAGGCGTTCAGCACCTGCGCTAATGATGATTCGATCAGATGCGTACCAAGAGGTAACTGTTCGCGGCGAATATGGGCGACAATCTGCCTGACAATCCTTGTCTGTAGGGGAGTTAAAGCCATCGCTATCCTGCTATGTCGTTTAGGGTATTACGGGGATCGTTAGGTTGCTGGTCAGCAACGTTCACTCGTCTGCGGAGCATGCTCCGGTCAGACCGGAGCAATTCTGGTTTACTGGTGATAGAACGGAAATGCGCCGAAGACAATACCACCGACCAGCAGCGACAGGCTGACGAAAATCGCCCATTTGATGGCGAAGCGCTGGTGATCGCCGATGTCCACTTTTGCCAGACTGACCAGCAGGTAGAGCGACGGCACGAGCGGGCTGAGCAGATGGAACGGCTGGCCGACAATCGATGCACGGGCGATCTCCTCCGGGGTGATACCATAGTTGACCGCCGTCTGAGCGATAACCGGTAAGATTCCGAAATAGAAAGCGTCGTTGGACATCAAAAAAGTAAAGGGTAGGCTAATGAGTGCGGTGAACACCGCAAGATACGGGCCGAAACTTTCTGGTATCACCTGTAACAGACTTTTCGCCATGGCATCTACCATTCCCGTGCCGGATAAAATCCCGGTAAAAATCCCCGCGGCGAAAATGAGCGAGGTCACCGCTAACACGTTAGCCGCGTGTGAACCGATCCGCGCTTTTTGCTCCTCCAGCTTGGGATAGTTGAGCATAACGGCGATGGCGAAGCCGAGCATAAACAGCACCTGAATCGGCAGAAGGCCGATCACCAGAAACACCAGAAGCAGGGTGGTTAGAATAAAGTTAGGCCAGAACATCTTAGGACGACGATTGGCGTGGCTTTCTTCATCGCTACCGTTGCCGAGATTGATCGAGGCATTCTGGAATTCACTGATATCAATGATCCCCAACCGTTTACGCTCCTGTAGCCCCAAAAACACCGCCACACCGACCAGCGTCAGGCTGGCTAGAATAATCGCGGGAAGCATTGGAAGAAAAACGTCCAGCGCATCAACGCGCAATGCGGCGGCGGCGCGTGCCGTAGGGCCGCCCCAGGGAGAAAGGTTCATTACGCCGCTGGCGATGTTAACCAGACAAGTCAACCCCAGCACGCTCATACCCAACCGCTGATAGAGCGGCAGAAATGCGGCAATCGCGATCATGTAGGTTGTTGTACTGTCGCCGTCCAGCGCAACCATTAAGGTTAATACGGCGGTGCCAACCAACACCTTCAGCGGGTCGCCTTTAACTAGGCGGAGAATGAAGCGTACCAGTGGATCGAATAACCCGGCGTCGATCATGATGCCGAAGTAGAGAATAGAGAACGTCAGCATAACGCCCGTTGGCGCCAGCGTTTTGATGCCGTCCAGCATCATCGCTCCCAGACCCTGATAGAAACCTGCCGCCAGCGCAAACAGCGTAGGGACAAGAATCAGCGCGATAAGCGCAGACATTCGCTTGGTCATGATCAGGTACATAAAGCAGATGACCATAGAGAAACCGAGAATAGTGAGCACAGTGAATCTCCTGTTTTTATTATTTTCCGAATAACTTGCAGCCTTTCTCTGCGGCGGATTTTGGGTGCCAAAAGCCGTACGGTTTTTATAACCGCATATCAAAATGGAGAGTGTTAAGGTATTTCCCGATGTCAGCGACGTTCAGAGGAAATACAGATAAAAGGAGGAGGTTAGCTTCCGGGGTCGAGACGAATAATAAATGACAGATAATGAGGAAGAGATAAGGTAATCGGTAACATATACGACCTCTATGCGAGCAATAATAATATTCCTTTTATCCCCGCTGGCTGGAATCTAACCGATTGTTTGGCATGATGTTAAGCGACTTGCACGCTACGGCTAGCAGGGGGCTCTTTTTGTTAAAAACAAATTAAATCATTGTAAAATGAAACGCAAATTGCGCTAAATTAGAATAAAAAACAATGTGGCGGAGAGAAGGGATGCGATGACTAAAATAATTTTAAAAGATAAAAATCGGTGTAAAAATTTAATGGCTGCGTAGAAATTTATTATCGATTAACGGAAATTCACCCACTTTCGTTAATAAATATTTACAAGGCGATAAAGTGAAGAAAGATATTATCGGAGAGAAGAGTTAAACGTTGTCTAAACCAGCGGATATTTTCTGAATCACATATGTTTTTTTGGGCTCTGTGTATTTCCTAAGCCGCCACGGCTTGTGCCAGGCGGCTTAGGCAAGGGAGATTAGTTGACGTTTTCTGCGGTAGTACGCAGCCGATCTTTCAACTGGCTGTATTCCTGCTGTACGTAGTTCTCCGCCGCTTGCTGGTCGTCAATTGCCTCCAGCTTAACGGCGCAGTGTTTGTATTCCGGCGTCTTAGAGACCGGATCGAGGTGATCTAACGTCAGTTCATTACAGGCACCGATCCACCATTGGTAGGTCATATACACGGCACCTTTATTGATGCGCTCGCTGACGGCAACGCGAGAGATAACCTTGCCGCGTCGCGATGAGATCCAGGCCAACTGTTGATCGCGGATGCCTAAGCGTTCGGCGTCGTATGGGCTAACCTGCACATAGCCGGGTTCATCCGCCAGTGTTTGTAATGCCGTGCAGTTGCCTGTCATGGATCGGCAGGAATAGTGGCCGACTTCGCGCACGGTGCACAATACCAGCGGATAATCCTCGTCCACTAACTCCATCGGCGGTCGCCATTCGGCCGTCAACAGCAGGGCTTTCCCTCCGGGGCGATCGAAACGGTTGCCGGCATACAGCCACGGCGTTCCGGGGCTGTCTTCCGTCGGGCATGGCCAGGGCACATAGCCCAGTCCCGCCATTTTCTCGTAGGTCGCGCCGTAATACAGGGGGCAGAGTGCTCGCAGTTCATCCCAGATCTCCTGCGTGTTGCGATAGTGCATTGGATAGCCGAGCGCCGTTGCCATCAGGCTGATGATTTCCCAGTCGGGTTTCACATCGCCCTGTGGCTCGACAGCCTTATAAAAGCGCTGGAATCCCCGGTCGGCCGCGGTATAGACCCCTTCATGCTCGCCCCAGGAGGTTGCAGGTAAAATCACATCGGCAATCGCGGCGGTTTTGGTCATGAAGATGTCCTGCACGATCAGCAATTCCAGTTCGTTAAAGGCATCGCGCAGCATCGACAGGTCCGGCTCGGTTTGCAGCGGATCTTCACCCATTACATAATTGGCCCTGATTTTCCCTTCCTGTATTTTGTGTGGGAGATCGGTCAGCGAGTAACCTACTTTGTCAGAGAGTTCAGACATGCCCCAGGCATCAGCAAATTTAGCCAGCACCGCCTTATCCGTGACTTTTTGATAACCGGGGAACATATTGGGCAGCGCCCCCATATCGCAGGCGCCTTGTACATTGTTTTGCCCACGCACTGGCCCGACGCCGACGTTCGGACGTCCCAGATTGCCGGTCAGCAGCGCCAGACCGGACAGTCCTTTGACCACATCAACACCTTGCCCCCATTGGGTCACGCCCATTCCCCAGAGAATAGTGGCGGATGGCGCGGCGGCATACATGCGCATCGCGTCCCGAATCACTTTCGGCGACAGGCCAGTAATGTCGGCAACATATTCTGGCGTGTATTTCGCAACGGTCTGGCTGAATTCCTCGAAGCCTTCGGTATGACGAGCGACATAAGCCTTATCGTAGTGGCCTTCGTTAATCAGTACGTTGGCGAAAGCGTTGACCAGCGCCATGTTGGAGCCATTTTTCAGCGGCAGCCACAGATCGGCGATGCGGGCAGTTTCAATATGGCGCGGATCGCACACGATGATTTTTGCCCCGCGTGCTTTGGCTTTCAGGATCCGACGTGCCACGATGGGGTGTGAGTCCGCGGCGTTATAGCCAAAAATCAGGATGCAGTCGGTTTTTTCAATTTCGCAGATGGAATTGCTCATTGCGCCATTGCCCAGCGTAACCTGTAGCCCGGCGACCGAAGGGCCGTGGCAGAGTCGGGCGCAGCAGTCGACGTTATTATTTCCAGTGACCGCCCGGGCGAATTTCTGCATCACGTAGTTCGTTTCATTGCCGGGGCCGCGTGACGAGCCCGTGTGCATAATCGACTCGGCACCGTACTTCTCTTTAATAGCCTTTAGTCGGGAGCTGGCGAAGCCGATAGCCTCCTCCCAGGACACGGCTTCAAAGGGGGCGCCTTTCTGACGTCGGATCAGCGGCTGCTTTAAACGCGGCGTCAGAATTTTCGTGTCATTAAGAAAATCCCAGCCGTAATAGCCTTTCAGGCACAGCTCACCTTCGTTGGTGACGCCGTTTGCCCCTTCCGCACCAACCACTTTGCCGTTCTCTACCAGCAGGTTAATTTTGCAGCCCGACCCGCAATACGGGCAGACGGTAAGCACTTTCTGCATGATTATTCTCCAAAGCTGAGTTTTGGATCGTAATAACTGCATTCTTATTGCTGGCTGTTGATGCAGTCATCTAACCTTCGATAATCACCGATAAAGAAAATTAATTTACTGATCGTGGTCATGCTCAGTGCGATGACAAACCGGCCTAATGCGTTGAGTGCGGCGACCTTTTTCTATAGGACATTCGTCTGGAAAATAAGGTGACAGCGTATTCATCCTCTTTATCCGTTAATGCCTATACTGTTTTGGACGATATTAACTCTACATGCCACCGCTTTGGCTGTGGTCGTGATGGCTATCGGCTGTTTAAAACGATGGAGACGGGTATCTCAAGGAAGATAACGAGTTGTATTTTTTGGTTTTTAGCATAGTTTCCCATCTACTGGGTCATTAATCAGGGAATTCCAGAACGTCTGTTCGATCGCGTGGGATAAGGGCGCGGTACAACGGGCGGCACCGTCATGAGTAAAAAGTAAATACTTTTCCGACAGAGTGTGCGGGCGGGAAATATTTGTTAACGTCGCGGAGTGCATTATGGAATTTCTAAAAAATGTCAGCATAAAAATAATGGTGCTGGTCATAGTGGCTTCCCTGCTAGTAGCGTGGGGAGTGGCATCAGGATTTAGTCTTTACTCGCTTTATCAGGTCACCAATCTGCTTGATAAAAGTGAGACTCAGCGAAAAACGTATTCCCATCTGGTCTATGGAGCCGATCAATATTTTCGGGCCGTAACTCGTATGGAAAGAACGATGGATTATTTGCAGCGTAACGAGCCAGAAAACGCCAAACAGACGTTGGACATGGCACAGATTGCGCTAAAAAATACCAAAGATTCTCTGGAGAAATTCCAAACGGCAGAGCACGTTGGCGTCGAGCCCGCAACGGTTGATGCAGTAAGCAAGACGTGGAGTACGCTCATTGCTACTGCGATAGATCCGATGAACGCGGCGCTACAACGTAATGATTACGAAGGGTTTCGGCAGATATTTCGCTCCGTGTATCCGTCCATTAGCCTGGCATTTGGTGAAGACATCAAACGCTATTCGGACGGCATTACCGCCTCCTCATTGATTCCAAGCGTGAATGAACACAACACCCAAAACCGTAACGCGATGATTGCCGTGATGGTTATTGGTCTCATCGTGTTGATTTTCACGGAATACTATTTGAGGAACTATCTGGTTATTCCGATTTCAGTGCTTAAATCCCATCTGGCGCAACTCACGGCGGGCCGCTTAGGCTGTGAACTGGCGGAGTTCGGCAGGAACTGTGCGGGACGATTGATTCCCGACATCAAGCGGTTGCAGAAAAGTTTGCGCGATACGGTGACCGTGATCCGGCAGAGCACGACGGAAATCAATAACGGGACATCGAGCATTAAGGATGGCAACGATGATCTTTCCAGCCGCACGGAGCAGCAGGCCGCAGCATTGCAGCAAACGGCTGCCAGTATGGAAGAAATTAGCTCCACGGTACGGCAAACCACCGATCACGTACATCAAGCGCGTAAGCTGGCTAAGGATGCGGCGGATATGGCGCAAAAAGGCGGAACGATCAGCACCAACGTGATGGCGACGATGGATGACATTAGCGCCAGTTCCCGACAAATCTCCGATATTACCTCTGTGATTAACAGCATCGCTTTCCAGACCAATATTCTGGCGCTGAATGCGGCGGTGGAAGCCGCGCGTGCGGGGGAGCAAGGACGAGGTTTTGCCGTGGTGGCCGGTGAAGTACGTACACTGGCGCAGCGTAGTGCGCAGGCGGCGAAAGAGATTGAAGCGCTGATTGCGGAATCGGTTTCTCGGGTTGAAACCGGGGCAGGGCAGGTTCGGCAGTCCGGTGAAGCGATGACGGCAATTATTTCTTCCATTTCGCATTTTAACGATCTGATTGGTGAAATTGCCGCAGCAACGGATGAACAAACACGCGGTATTACGCAGATTAGCCAGGCAGTGCACGAAATGGACAGCGTCACGCAGCAGAATGCGTCGTTGGTGATGCAGTCGGCCGCCGCGGCCGCCCGCCTGGATGAACAAACCAGCGAACTGTCCGCTGTGGTGGATGTGTTCGATCTAGATTCAGATTGCGATCCGGCAACGTCTTTTTCCCGTCCAGCGGTCGCCGCACCCGTTCATCGCGTTGTCGGGCAGGGCACCACACCACTGCTGTCTGCACATGGCCGCAACGGTGAAGGATGGGAAAAATTTTGATCCGCTGCGGGTTACATGCGTGACAGAGCGTGGCCGCTCGGGCAGATGCTGAAGACGAGATAAGCCATGAGGCTGGCGATGAACCGGGCGGAAAGACGCCGTCGGGTTCTGTTGGTCTCTGGTTATCGCCCGAATGCCAGGTTTATTTGAATGCTATGGTTAATCGCCCGAACAGGGTGGTGAAAAGCGCGACTCGTGACGCATGTAATGCTTTGGATTACAGAGGGAAAATGGCATTTCTCTCTGTAAACTTGACTTTGTTAGTGTAAAGAAATGCCATTTTGAGATAGGAGTCTCTAGCGGGAAGGTGGTTTTTTACTGTTTTTGGCATATTTATTGCTCTATTTTTTATGGAGTGTTTTGCGGTTTTTGCGATCAAAAAAACCGTATTATTCTGGGATTATGAGAAGGTGGTGGTTTTTTTGGCATCAAGGCAGTGTTGAAATTATTTGTTACAAACTAAAGTCTTTATTGCTGATATTTTCGTGACGTAAATCAAGACAGATCGTGACTTCAAAGTGATAATAAGAATAAATATCATTTGTGCTTCATCACTCGCTTATGTCTATCTGGCAAAAAACGCTTCTGTTGTTGTGTTGGCTGTTTAGTTGTTCAGCGGCAGTTGCCGCGACCGATTACGCTTCATTTATTCAGGATATCGAAACCCGGCTGGATAAAACGGCGCAGCTCTATGAGCAGCAAAAGCCGGATGATGCCCGCACCGAAGTTCAGATGGCCTATTTCGAGGTATTTGAAAACCTCGAAGGTCCTATCCGCATCAACATTTCCGCACAAAAAAGCTATCAACTGGAAGCCACATTCGGTGAAATTCGCCGCATGATTGGCGAAGGAAAGCCGCAGGCCGAGGTACAGGCAAAGATTTCATGGCTGAAAGGCGAGCTGGATGCCGTGCTGCCCGTGCTGTCGGAAGGGCACAAGCTGGTTGCGCAGGAGCAGCACGGTGCCTATGACAACACCGACATCGCACCGTACTGGCAGCAGAGTTTTAAAATCATCGATGACCAGCTCGCGCAGGCCGTGACTGAATATCAGGCCGGTGATTACAAAAAGGCTAGCCAGAGCGTGCAGCAGGCGCACTATCAGGGGTTTAAAAACTCTGAAATGGAGATGTCGGTCAGGCAGAATCGCTCGGCGCAGCAGGCCGCTTCCATTAATCAACAATTCTCCGCACTGATTACGCTAGCTGGTCAGCCCGATCAACTGACGGACGTCGCCTATCGGGTGACTACGCTGTTACAGGACATCGAAGATGTCTTACCGGGATTGCCGACTACGCGCGACAGCCAGCAGGCGACGGCAACGCCTGCCGCGAACGCCGATACGAGAGCCGTACCGGATGCCAACTGGGCGAAAATTTCTGATGATATAAATCAGGCCATTGCTGCCGCGATTGCGCAGTACCGTCAGGGTCAGGTCAAACCCGCCATCATGGCGGTGCAGGATACCTATTTCGATCTGTTTGAAGCCACCGGCATGGAGAACAAAATTGGTTCTCGCGATGCGGCGTTCAAATCTACGCTGGAAGGCTATTTCACTCGTCTGGTAAGCCTGATGAATGCCAAACAGCCAGTTGAGCAGTTGCAAGGGCAGGCCGATGCGTTGCAGCAGGAACTGGCGAAGGCAGTCACCATGCTGGGCGACGGTGATGAAACGCACTGGAGTCTGTTGATCTACAGTTTGCTGATTATTGTGCGCGAAGGTCTGGAAGGCTTGCTGATTGTGGCGGCGATCGTGGCCTATCTGGTGAAGAACAATCAGCAGGACAAACTGCCGCTGATTCGCCAGTCGGTTTATGTCGCGCTGCTGTGTAGCGTGATTACCGCTGTCATCTTCCAGCTTGTGTTCACTAATTCCGGTGCCAGCCGTGAGTTGCTGGAAGGCATTACGATGCTGATCGCCGTGGTGATGCTGTTCTTCATGAGCTACTGGCTGTTGTCCAAAGTCGAAGCGCGACACTGGAAGGCCTATCTGGAAGGCAAGCTGTCCCATTCGCTGAGCAGCGGTTCCATGATCGGCCTGTGGCTGACCAGCTTTCTGGCGGTGTACCGCGAAGGGGCGGAAACCGTACTGTTCTATTACGCGCTGGTCGGCGATGCCAGCAATATGGCAGGTCACCTCTCTATTCTGGCCGGGTTTGCCATCGGCTGTGTGATTCTGTTTATCGCTTATCTCCTGATGCGTTACACCATCGTCAAACTGCCGCTGAAGCCGTTCTTTATGTTTACCGGCTGCTTTATGTACCTGATGGCGTTTGTGTTTGCGGGTAAGGGCGTGTTGGAACTGATCGAAGGAAAACTATTTGAGCCGACGCTGTTGACCGGCGTACCGGAGATCAGCTGGCTGGGCATTTATCCTTATGTGGAAACACTGATTCCACAGGGTGTACTGGTTGTCGCGGCGTTAATCGCCCTGTGGGTGATGCAACGTAGAGCGTCTGCCGTCTGATAAAGAAAGCATCCGACGGTAATGTAATACTGAAAGCAATAAGAGCAGAAAATAACCATAACAATCCCAATCGCTTAGCGAATTAAGTGAGTAGGGACGACTGAGATGAGGATGGGTTTGATGAATATGCAAAAAAGTCTGATCGCGGGTGCCGTTATTGCCGGTATTTTCACCGCGCCTGCCGCGCTGGCGTTTAAAGAATATCCAGCAGGTGAGCCGGTTTCCATGAACGAAATGGAAATTGCTGCTGTTTATCTGCAGCCTATCGATATGGAACCGCGTGGAATGGGCTTGCCTGCTGCGAAAGCGGATATCCATCTGGAGGCCGATATTCACGCAGCTGAAGGCAACAAAAACGGCTTCGGTGCCGGTGAGTGGATGCCGTTCCTGACTATCGCTTATACCCTGACCAACACCGATACCGGTGCCAAGCAGGAAGGTACCTTCATGCCGATGGTTGCCAGCGATGGCCCACACTACGGCGCGAACATCAAAATGATGGGCGTGGGCAACTACAAAGTGACTTATCACATCGATCCACCATCAAAAGCCGGTATGCACCGTCACACCGATGGTGAAACGGGCGTCGGTCGCTGGTGGAAACCGTTTGATGTCAGCTTTGACTTCAAATACGTCGGTTTAGAATAAGGTCTTCTGCCCGCGATATTCTATCGCGGTCATGTTCACGCCTCTGCGGGGATGTTATTGCAGCCCGCAGAGGCGGTGATTTTTCGGTTAGGGCACGGGTGCCACCAGACATCACACTCAACCGACGCACCTGTAACTTGAAAGGTGACGGGGATATATGAGTTATTTCTTTATCACGACCCTCCAATCCTTCCTGCCGATAGCGCTATTGCTGGGGCTGAACTGGAGCCATCGTTCTACGCCGACGATCGGGCCGCTGAGCTGGATCACACTGCTGGCGCTATTCGCCGGTACGTTTATTGGCGTGCATTTTCCTAACGGGCAGGCGTTTTTGCTGGGGTTTACGGCGCTTCAGGCGCTTGCCTTGATCCTGTTTCTGGTCTGTCAGTGTTTTTCCCACCTTCGTCTTGGCTATCTGTGGCAGGCGCTTCTGGTGGCAGGTTCGGCGGTGCATTGGGGCAACGATCCCAATTTGACCGCGCTGACGACCACCCATGTGGTGAATACCGATCTGCTGCTGAATTTCAGCGCCGTGGTGCTGGCATTTGGCTGGCTGGTGTTCTGTGCCGCACTGTGCGGCATGATTGTGCGCCGCATTCGTTTACTGCGTTGGCCGCTTCTTGCGCTGTTAGTCGCACTGCTACTGCTACCGATCAGCGGTAATTTACTGCTGCTGTTGATGAAATTACAGGTGCTGGGGCTCACCAAGCCGCGCCTGAGCTACGTGGCGCATGTTACCAACAGCGCGTATTTATTAAATTACCTCAGTGCATTGTTCATGGCGGCGTTGGCCGTGGGGCTGGTCTGGCCGCTGCTGCATGCGCGTCGTCAGATGCTGGCTGAACATGAAGCGATTGAAAAGCGTAAGGCGACGGCCGGTTATCGCACAGTACGCCGCACGCTGCTGGCGACGGTCACGGCGCTGTTGGTGGTGGTGTTGGCTCAGCTCTATTGGGACAAGGTTGCGTCACAGCCGCCTCGTCTGTCGGAAGCACAGCCGGTGACGCTGGCGGCGGATGGCAAAGTACATATTCCGATTGAACAAGTGCGTGATGGCAAGCTGCATCGCTTCGTGTGGATTGCTGATGACGGCAAGGCCGTGCGCTTTTTCATCATTAACCGCTATCCCGATCGCCTGCGTCTGGGCGTGGTGTTTGATGCCTGCCTGCTGTGCGGCGATCAGGGCTATGTGATGGAAGGCAATCAGGTCATTTGTGTTGCCTGCGGGGTGCATATTTTCATTCCTTCTATCGGCAAGGCGGGCGGCTGTAATCCGGTGCCGATTGAAGGGTGGAGCAACGACGATAATGAACTGGTGATTGGGCGCGCGTCACTGGCGGCCGGCACGAACTACTTCTCGACGGTGGTATCGATGGACGTCATCGATCCGGTTGATGGTTCAAAACTGACCAACGTGAATGCGGAGCATAAATATCGCTACGGCGGTAAAACGTACTTCTTCTCGTCGGAGGCCAACTATAACCGCTTCCGCGAAAGTCCCGCGAAATTTGCCACAGCCAAAGCAGCGGCAACTGGCGAGCAGGCTGAGGGGGAATAATCATGCTGTGGCGACTGTTACGTCAGTCCTGGCGCAGAAATATTCGGCGTAAATCGCTGGCGGTGCTGACCGTATTTTTGGCGGCGGGGTTGATCTCCGCGCTGCTGGCGGTATCCATCGACATCGGCGACAAAATGGCGCGCGAGCTGAAGTCCTACGGTGCGAATATTCTGATTGAGCCCGCGGGGCAAGCGGCGCTGCCTGCGTTGTTTGGCGAACGCAGTAATCCGCTGGAAGGGCAAGACTTCCTTGACGAAGCCGAGTTGCCGAATATCAAAGATATCTTCTGGCGCAATAACATTGTCGGGTTTGCGCCGCTGTTGAGCGGTGATGTTGAGATCAACGGACAGCCGGTTGCGGTGCTGGGCACCTTCTTTTCTCAGCCTGTCTCCGTGCCGGACGAAGAGGACTACCGCACGGGACAAATGACCGTTAGCCCTTACTGGCAGGTGGCCGGACAGTGGCCGCAGGAACCGGTGACGGTGGAAAATGTGGCGCAGACGCTGGTGGGAAAACAGCTGGCGGCGCAAACGGGCTGGAAAGTCGGGGATAAACTCGCGCTGCACGGCGCAAAAGGGGACGCAACGGTAGAGGTGAGCGGCATTCTGAGCAGCGGGGGTGATGAAGAAAGCCGTTTGGTCATGCCGCTGGCAACGGTGCAATCGCTGCTGGGGCTGGCCGGTAAAATTCAGGCGATTCGTGTGTCGGCGCTAACCGTGCCGGAAAACGAACTGTCGCGGCGGGCGCGGGAAAATCTGGAAGCGCTGAATGCCGAAGAGTATGACCTCTGGTACTGCACCGCATATGTCTCTTCGATTGCGCACCAGTTGGAAGAAGCCATTTCTGGCTCGGTGGTGCGTCCCATTTGGCAGGTTGCTGCCTCGGAAGGCGTGGTGATCGACAAGATCCAACTGCTTCTGGCGGTGGTGACCTTCGCGGCACTGGTCGCTTCTGCAATGGGAATTGCCTCGCTGATGACCAGCACGATTATGGAACGTGCCAAAGAGATTGGGCTGATGAAAGCGCTGGGTGCTCGCCAGTGGCAGATCATGCTGCTGTTTTATCTCGAAGCGGCACTGAGCGGGCTGGCCGGTGGGATCGCGGGCTGCGTCGCAGGCTGGGGATTGGCGAAAGCCATTGGCCTGATGCTGTTCGGCGTACCCCTGAGTTTCGCGTGGATCGTGATTCCCTGCGTACTGGTGATCTCGGTGTTAATTGCCATCATCGGAACGTGGTTCCCGGCGCGCCGGATTGCCGGGCTGTATCCGGTGGAGGTGCTGTATGGGCGCTAATAGCTGGATGAACAGTATGTTCTGGCGGCTGGTGTTCCGCGCGCTGCGGTTACGTATGCAACGCGTCAGCGTGGTGTTCGCGGCGCTGATGGTCGGGGCGGCGATTGTGACGGCGATGTCTGCCGTCTATTTCGATATCAACGCCAAGATGAGCCAGGAGCTGCGTACCTTCGGCGCGAATTTTTACATCGGTCCGGCGCGGGGCAATACGATCCCACAGAGTACGTTTCAGCCGATTATCGACAACGCGCCATCTGGCTTGATCAATGCATCCAGCCCTTATCTGTACGGTATGGCGCGTACGGAGCTGGAAAAAGTGGTGCTGATGGGCGTGTGGTTCGAGTCGTTGCGGCAACTGGCGCCGTACTGGCAGGTCACGGGTAACTGGATTGGCGTGAGCTTCGACGATCGTAATGCGATGATCGGGGTGAAGCTGGCGCAGCGGCTGAACGTTAACGTCGGCGACAGCATCACGCTGGTGGGCGACGGCGGGAAACAGCGGCTGCAGATCAAAGGCATCGTAGAATCCGGCGATGCGACGGACAACATGCTGATCGTCAATCTGGAGCTGGCGCAGAAGTGGCTGGATAAAGAAGGCGCGATCAGTAATGCGCTGCTGAGCGTCAGCAACGATCTGGGACAGGTCGATCGCTTCGCCGCCCAACTCCAGCAGCAGTATCCGCAACTGGAGATCCGCCCGATCCTGAAAGTATCGGCGTCGGAAGGCCAGGTGCTGAATAAAATCAAAGGGCTGATGGGACTGGTATCGGCGGTGATCCTCGTATTGTCTTCACTGTGTGTCAACACTACGCTGATGGCGATTGTCGGGGAACGCGCGCGCGAGTTTGCGCTACAGAAAGCGCTGGGCGCGAGCGGACGAGACATTATTCGGCAGATGCTGGCGGAAACCGGCATTATCGCGCTGGCGGCCGTGGTGTGTGGTTCGCTGCTGGGTTATCTGCTGGCACAGGTGCTGGGGATGGCCGTCTTCAACGCAACAATCTCGCTGCGTTTACCGGTATTCCCGCTCACGCTGGGGCTATCATTGCTGGTTGCTGCGGTAGCGGCGGTGGTTCCCACCCGGCGGGCGATTTATGTCGAACCGGCCAAAGTCTTGAAAGGAGAGTAGCTCGATGTCTGTAGAGGTGAATGTGCAGGAAAAGGCACAGGCAGCGGAGGCGGTGATTGAAACTCGCCAGCTCTATAAACGCTTTGGTCAGGTTACCGCGCTGGAGAACATCAATATCCGCATTGCGCGTGGCGAGTTTGTCGCCATCATGGGCGCGTCTGGCTCGGGTAAAACCACGCTGATGAATATTCTTACCTGTCTGGATACGGTGAGCGAAGGACAGGTATTGCTGGATGGTGTCGATGCGGCTGCGCTGGACGAGGAAGGACGGCGTCAATTTCGTGCTGATAAGATTGGGTTGGTCTTTCAGCAGTTCCACCTGATTCCGTTTTTGACCGCGCTGGAGAACGTAATGCTGGCGCAGCATTACCACAGCGTGGTCGATGAAGCGGTGGCACAGCGCGTGCTGGATCAGGTGGGGCTGGCGCATCGCGTGAATCACTTACCGAGCCAGCTTTCCGGTGGTGAACAGCAGCGTGTGTGTATCGCCCGTGCGTTGGTGAACGAGCCTCCTGTGATTTTCGCTGATGAACCAACGGGAAATCTGGACGAAGAGAACGAACAACGCGTGCTGGATCTGCTGAAAGATCTGCACCGGCAGGGGCGTACCATTGTGATGGTGACACACAACCCTGAGCTGGGGCGGTTTGCTGACCGCATTATCCGCCTGCAACACGGCAAGTATTTTGGTGAAGAGGTCAATCATCATGAAATGGCGTAACGGGATTACTGCGTTTTGCCTGCTGGGCGTCGTGGCGCTGAGCGGCTGTAAGGAAGAACAGGTGAGCGTTGGGGCGCAGGCACCGGCACTGGCGGCCTACGATTTAGCTGGCCAGCAGGTGGATCTGTCGCGCTGGCAGGGGAAAAGCGTGTACCTGAATTTCTGGTCATCGGGCTGCGGCGGCTGCATGGTTGAAATGGGCGCGCTGGAGAAGCTGAGTCAGGAGTATGGCGATAAAGTGGTGGTGGTCGCGGTGAACACCGATCCTGACGGCGTGGATATCACGTCAATGCTGGCGCACCATAACGTGACCTATCCGGTGGTGCGCGATCAGTTGGGCATTACCAAAGAGCGTTATCAGGTCAGCGGCACGCCGACCTCATTTATCATTGATGCCAACGGCAAGGTGACCGATCAGCATCAGGGCGCAAGAGATGAAGCGCAACTGACCGCGCTATTCCAGAAGCTGGCAAGCCGGACATAAAGGCCGGCTATTTTCACAGTGTGTCAGGCGTGCGTTTACTCTGTCCGTGAAACCGGCACCGGGACGGCTACCACCACAGGTTCCGGTTTCACCCGCATGGCGTAGATCACGCCGACAATCAGACAACTGATGCCGCAAAGCGTCAGCAGCGGTGGCCAGGATTGCCGGATGATGAAGGCGTAGGCCAGCCCCGCCAGCGTTTCAAACACAATCAATGGCCCTACCAGCACTGTCGGCAGGCGCTGGCTGGCTTCATTCCAGCACAGCGTACCGATCCATGAGCAAAACAGCCCAATCGCAATCATCAGCGGAATAAAAACTTCAGGTCGCGGGCCGAACGGCTGCGTAAAGGTACTGTCCGTTAGCGCCAGATGACCGCATACCAGCAGATAGCCCAGCAGTGCCAGCGGTAGCGTGACCAGCCCTTGCGCTGTAGCCCAGGTGGTCGGCGTATTGTCTTTGTGGTCGCGGAGCCAGCGGGCGTTACGCAGCGGATACCAGGTCCAGCAAATGACCGCGCAAAATGCCATCGCAATGCCGCTGGCATAGCGCCATAAATCGAATTCAACGGTCGTTCCTTTCAGTTCCGCAATGTTAACGCAGACCAGACCGGCCGCAATCAGCAGCAGCGAGGGCAGCAGCCGACGCCAGGCCACGCGGCCATCATGCTTGCTGTACAACACATTGGCGGTAACGGAAATCACCACGGGAAGGGTGCCGATAATCATCGTCGAGATCGGCGCGCCGGTACGCTGGATGGCGCTGGCGAGCAGAAAGTAGTACAGCAAGTTACCGATAACCGTGAGTTTCGTGGCTTCCAGCCAGTCGCGACGGGTTAACTGACGCAGACGACGACGATCGAGCCACGCCAGCGGTAAGGCAATCAGTCCAAAGGCCAGATAGCGTCCGGTGGACTGCAAGGCAGCAGAATAGTCCGGTACGATCAGCGGCCCAACGAAAATCAGCCCCCACATGAGGCCGGCGGCTAGCGCAAATAAAACACCGATTAACATGATAAACCCATTTTTTCACAATAATGCATCGCGCCAGTCTAGGGGGAGTCGGCGGTGAATTATTGTAGGATATTGCTGTTTATTATCCGAGGGAGGAGGTTAACGCCGAACCGGATAAACCTGCTTTTGGTAGCGAATGGGCGTGACGCCATAGCGCTGAGCGAAGGTGCGTGTCAGATGTGCCTGATCGGTTAGCCCGACGGCGATGGCGACATGAGCGGCCGCCATACCGCGCGTCAGCATCTGTTTCGCCTCATACAGCCGAATTGCCATCAGCATCTGGTGTGGCGTGACGTGATACTGAGCTTTGAACTGGCGCAGAAAATGATATGGGCTTAGGGACACCAGCGCCGCCAGATCTTTTAAGGTAACGGGATGAGCGAAGTTCTCCCGCAGGTAGGCTTTCACTACATCAAAGCGGTGCAGCGGTTCAATCATCTGGCGTTGCGCGATGTGCGCATGTGGTCGGAAAAGTTCAATCAACGACAGTAGCAGGCTTTCACTCGTTAATGGGTCGGTTGTCTGCCACATCGCGGCCAGCGTCATCGCCAACTGACGTGCCGTTGCGGGATCGTGGCGCACGACATCGGTAAACCACCAGCCTTTCTCACCGGAGACGTTCTCCAGCACATCGGGCGGGATGTAGATCATGCGATAGCGCCAGCCGTCTTCCGTCGCTGATTCCCCCGTATGCAGTTCATCAGGGTTCATCAACACGAGTGAATCGACAGGTGCAATATGCTTGGCGCCACGGTAGCGGAATTGCTCTGCGCCGTCGTCAATGGTGCCAATACCAAACGCCTCATGCGTGTGTGGTTCAAAGGCATAACGGCAGATGTGCGCGTGATAAAGCTCAATGCCGGGCAGCGTCGGCAAATGCCGGAACTGGGCATAGTCTCTCTCATCGGTAAATTGTTCCGGAACACCCTGCATGTTGTCACCTTGTCTCTCATTCTGATTTCCATCATAGCAGCGATAGCACGTCAGCTTGAAGTCGTGTGGCCTATTTAGCGTGAGCGGAAATGCTGAAAAAGCGGATAAAAACGCCGGGATAAATAGATCAGAAAGGCATAAATCATAGCGAAATGGTTGATTGACGGCGCGCGCGTGACAAAAGTAGCGTTGTCTAACTTTTTGATTTTAAAATTTATGTCTATTTCTTGTTAGGTAAGGCTGTGCGGCAGACATACCGTTAGTATAAAAAAATATAATCAACTCCATTTGCTTATTTGTTCTGGCTCTCATTACTTGCATCAATATTGCTATCTGTAATAAAGGACAAGGGAGTGAAAGGTGAACTTTCAGCAACTGAAGATTATTCGTGAATCAGCACGGTGCAATTACAACCTGACCGAGGTGGCGAATACGCTGTTTACCTCTCAATCCGGCGTGAGCCGCCATATCCGCGAGCTGGAAGAAGAGCTGGGGATTGAAATCTTCATTCGTCGTGGCAAACGCCTGTTAGGTATGACCGAACCGGGAAAAGAGCTGCTGGTGGTGGCGGAGCGCATTCTGAATGACGCCAGCAATATTCGGCGGCTAGCGAATGTTTTCACCAATAACGATACCGGCCAGTTGGTGATCGCGACCACGCATACGCAGGCGCGTTACAGCCTGCCGCCGGTGATTAAAGCCTTCCGTTCTCTGTACCCACAGGTGCGTCTGGTGCTGAATCAGGGCACGCCGGATGAGATCGTGGCGATGCTCCATTCCGGTGAAGCGGATATCGGTATTGCCAGTGAGCAGTTGATTAACGACCCCTCGCTGGCAGCGTTCTCCTACTATCGCTGGCACCATTCCGTCATTGTGCCGGAGGATCACCCGCTGACGCAGGAGCGGGTTATTACGCTAGAGATGCTCAATGCGGAGCCGCTGATTACCTATCGTCAGGGAATTACCGGTCGCTCGCGTTTGGATCGTGCGTTTCAGGCCGTGGGGATGTCACCGGATATTACGCTGAGCGCGCAGGATTCGGATGTGATTAAAACCTATGTTGAGCTGGGGCTCGGCGTCGGGATTGTGGCCGATATGTCGTACGATCCCGCGCGCGATACCGGGTTGGTGCGGTTAAATGCCGAGCATTTGTTTG
This sequence comes from Pectobacterium aroidearum, assembly GCF_041228105.1. Taxonomy (NCBI): domain Bacteria; kingdom Pseudomonadati; phylum Pseudomonadota; class Gammaproteobacteria; order Enterobacterales; family Pectobacteriaceae; genus Pectobacterium; species Pectobacterium aroidearum. The sequence goes on along the minus strand of NZ_CP166097.1, from coordinate 3,428,979 downwards.
AAGCGAATACCGTCTGGCTGGGATTAAAAAAGGGTCAGTTACAGCGTAACTATGCCTGGAAATTTATTCAGCTGTGTAATACAGAACTGTCGCTGGATGAGATTAAAGATAAGGTGTTCTCGGATAACGATGAAGCGGTGATTGATTACCAAATCTGAGTAACAGCATCGTTTCCTAACCCGATGCCCAGCCAGCGTTTTTTCTGGTTGGGCTGACATTTTCCTTTCGATTTCGCCGCGATTTCTTGTAGCGCGATGCCTGCCGTTTTCTGGGCTCGATTCAGCATAAATATGGTTTATCGTGCCGACAATCTGCTTGATCTGATCGTGCTGGAATAGTAGCATTCCTGCCATAACAATAACTTATGTCTGTATTTTTGTTAAGTGATACAAATACTTGTGCGTTTTTATTGAATAATTATGTTAACGGTTTTTGTATCATAATAGAAAAATTACCCTAAATCATTCGAGCGGCAGGATAAAACGTGTGCGTTTTGAACCGCGCGTGTGCAGCTTGCAAGATGCGGGATAATCCATCAGACATCCTTCTCAATAGTCAGTCACCTCCACGTTGATTTTTTCGGTTCGCATTGCGCCGGAGTCGCGCTAGCGCCATGTTTGTGATGGCGGGGAGTTTAAAACGGAAAATGACGATGAAAACACAAAAAATCAGCCTTGCCTGGCAAATCCTTATCGCGTTGGTTCTTGGTATTGCACTCGGTGCCGTGCTGCATGAACAACAAGAAAGCCGCCAGTGGCTCATCAGCAATATTCTTAGCCCTGCGGGCGACATCTTTATCCGCCTGATTAAAATGATTGTTGTCCCGATCGTGATCGCCACATTGATTGTCGGGATTGCGGGTGTAGGGGATGCCAAAAAGCTTGGGCGCATCGGCTTCAAAACCATTCTCTATTTTGAAATTATCACGACGGTGGCGATTATCCTGGGCATCACGCTGGCGAACATCTTCCAACCAGGCCACGGCATTGACATGTCGACGCTGACCGCCGTGGATATCTCGCAGTATCAAAAGACCACCGAGCAGGTGCAGAGCGGTTCGCACAGTCTGGTGGGGACGGTGCTGTCGCTGATCCCACCGAATATCTTCGCGGCGATGGCACACGGTGAAATGCTGCCGATTATTTTCTTCTCCGTGCTGTTTGGTTTGGGGCTCTCTTCGTTGCCGAAAGATCACCGTGACCCGCTGCTGAACGTCTTCCGCGGCGTGTCGGAAACGATGTTCAAGGTGACCCACATGATCATGCGCTATGCACCGGTTGGGGTATTTGCGCTGATTTCCGTTACGGTGGCCAACTTCGGTTTTGCGTCGCTGTGGCCGTTGGCCAAGCTGGTTATGCTGGTTTACGCCGCGATTTTCTTCTTCGCGCTGGTGGTGCTCGGCATCGTTGCTCGGCTGTGTAAGCTACGTATTACAATGCTGATCCGCATACTGAAAGATGAACTGATCCTCGCGTACTCTACAGCGAGTTCAGAAACCGTGCTGCCGCGTATCATCGAAAAAATGGAAGCCTATGGCGCGCCGAAGTCGATTACCAGCTTCGTCGTACCGACCGGCTACTCTTTTAACCTCGATGGCTCGACGCTATACCAGAGTATTGCGGCGATCTTCATCGCGCAGCTATACGGCATCGAACTGTCAATTGGGCAGGAAATCGTGCTGGTGTTGACGCTGATGTTGACGTCCAAAGGCATTGCCGGCGTACCGGGTGTGTCATTTGTTGTGCTGCTGGCTACGTTGGGTAGCGTCGGGATTCCGCTGGAAGGTCTGGCATTCATTGCGGGCGTTGACCGTATCCTCGACATGGCGCGTACCGCGCTGAATGTGGTAGGGAATGCGCTGGCGGTGCTGGTCATCGCTAAGTGGGAACACCAGTTTGATGAGAAAAAAGCACAGGCCTACGAGCGCGAAATAAAGGGAATCAGTACGCAGCCTGCCCAGCAGGGATAATGCCGGAAAGAACAAGAGAAACGGGTGCATCGGTTATTCGATGCACCCGTTTCCATTTTGAAGGGTGATTATCAACTAGGCCGCGTGGCTATTGATCACACCCGTTTCTAACGTTTGCGTGCGCCACAGCGCCTGTTGGATTCGTTCGACGTCTGTGGCGAAAGGCAGTCGTGAGGCAATTTTCGGTGCGATTTTCACGTGCTGCGCGATGTTTTCCACTAGCTGTGGGCGTTCGTTCAGACCGAGAGCGCTTAGCGTTATCGGGCTGCCGTAGCGACGCAGTTGGGTGAAGAGTTCTTCGCGGTCGGCATCGTTATCGTGTTCCAGAAAGGCCTGTGCGGCCAGACCAAAACCTACTTTCTCACCATGCAGCCAGTCGTGCAGCTCCGGCAGGCGCGTCATGCTGTTGTGAATGGCATGGGCAACGCCGATGCGTGGCACCTCATCTTTCATACTGTTCGCGACGCCCGCCAGCGCGATAACGGCATCGATCACACGGCGCAGCGTCGGCGTGACCAGACCTTGCTCGTTATCTGCGATGGCCTGTTCGCCATACGTATTAAATGTTTCCACAGCCAGCTTCGCCGCCTGTGCTTTAAGCGCTAATGCCAGCCCGTCATCGCCGTGGCGCAAATAAGGTTGGAATTCATACCACTTCGCCAGCGCATCCACGATACCGGCTTTGAGATAACGCGAAGGGCTGTGAGCGATGATCTCGCTGTCCACCAGTACCCACACCGGTAACCGCGTCAGCGGAAAGGGGCCGTTGTGCGCACCGCTGTCGCTATATATCACGCTGATCGGTGACCAGGCGGCGCAGGTAGCGGCAATGGTGGGGACGGCGACGACGGGCAACTGTCCCACAATGTCGCCGACGGCTTTGGCGACATCCAGCACACGCCCGCCGCCAATGCCTAAAATCAGTTCTGCGTTGAAGGCGCGCGCCTGTGCGGTCAGCGCCTCGATCGCGGGTTTGGTGCAATCACCCGGCAAAAACTCGACCTGATAGCGTAAGCCGTGCTCATTGAGGCTGCGTTCGACAGCATCCGCCGTCGTTTTCCATGCCTGTGGACTGGTAATAATCAGTATGGTGTTGGCGTAGGGAGCCGCATAGTCACCGACAGAACGAATGACGCCGTCACGATTCAGATAGGTTTGTGGCGCTTGTATTGCAATCATGTTCGCGATCTCTCATCTCTGTGGGAAAAGACAAATCAGTTGTAACAGCGATATCGAGCGCCGCAAAAGAACAATTCTGGTTATCAATGGCTAGATTTCGCATAACCAGAATGACGTTTAGCGCTGCATTCCCCAGCGTTTCACCGTGACCTTTTCGATGGTGGAAAACACCAGCCCTTCAACCAGCAGCCCGATGATGATGACGGACGCCAGCCCGGCGAAAACACGGTCAGTATAAAGTTCATTACGGTTCTGGAAGATGTACCAGCCCAAACCGCCATTGCCGCTGGATGCGCCGAAGACCAGTTCAGCGGCGATCAGGGTACGCCAGGCAAATGCCCAGCCGATCTTCAGACCGGAGAGAATCGACGGCAGCGCAGCAGGGATCAGGATGGCATTGATATAGCGAAAGCCTGTCAGGCCGTAGTTGCGACCCGCCATACGCAGTGTTTCCGAAACGCAGAGAAAGCCGGAATAGGTATTCAACGCCATCGGCCACATCACGGAGTGGACGAGAACGAAGACCAGACTCTTTTCTCCCAGTCCAAACCACAGCAGCGCTAGCGGCAGTAACGCAATCGCAGGGAGCGGGTTGAACATGGAGGTTAGGGTGCCTAAGAGATCGCGTCCGAAACGGGTGGATACCGCCAATGCGCTGAGGGCCAGTGCCAGCAGGCTGCCAATGACATAGCCTTTTAGCAATGTGCCGAGGGAAACCACCATCTTATGCGGCAGTTCGCCGCTGGCGAGATCGTCACGAAATGCCTGAAAGGTTTGCAGGAAACCCGGCAACATCAGATCGTTGTTTTGCCAGCGTGCGGCGAACTCCCACAGCAATAGCAGCCCTGCCAACAGCACCAGCTTGCGAATCCAGGTCTGATTCCACAGGCGCGTGGTCAGCGGCAGAGGCTGGGTCAGTGTGAAGTCTTTCAGCGGTGCCAGTTCACGCTGATACTCGGGCCGCACGGGGGGCTGTATGCTCATAAGATTTACCTTGCGTAGAGGTGACGGGTGAAGGCACGTCAGTATCAGTTGGAAAAAGAAGATGGTGAATACGCTGTGCGGTGGTTTGAAAAGCTTCACTGCCCTGGTCGCTTAGCGCGAACTGATGGCAGTTGATTTCCGCTCGCACACGACCCGGGTGGGGGGAGAGCAGCAAGACCCGGCTGCCGACGATCAGCGCTTCTTCAATCGAGTGAGTGACAAACAGCAGCGTGAAGCGCACCTCTTCCCACAGCGCCAGCAGTTCTTCCTGCATTTTGCGTCGGGTCAGCGCATCCAGCGCGGCGAATGGCTCATCCATGAGCAGCACTTTCGGCTGCATGGTCAGCGCCCGCGCGATGGCGACGCGTTGCTTCATTCCACCGGATAACGTATGCGGATAGGCATCGGCAAATTTCGCCAGCCCGACCTTATCGAGAAAATAACGCGCGCGTTCCTCGGCTTCGGCTCGTGTTGCCTGACGGCTGGCAACCAGCGGAAACAGCGTATTTTCCAGCACAGTTTTCCACGGCGGCAGCTGATCAAATTCCTGAAAGACCATGATGCGATCCGGGCCCGGACGTGTGACTGGTTGACCCTCAAGGCGGATTTCGCCGTCTACCGGAGACAAAAAACCGCCGATAGATTTGAGCAGGCTGGATTTACCACAGCCTGAAGGCCCTAAGAGTACAAAGCGCTCGGCGGGAAAGACGTCGAAACTCACATCATGGGTGGCGCGAACCAAACTGCGACGGGTTCGGTATTCCAGTCCGACGCCATCAACCTGCAACAGCGGCTGGGCGACGGTATCGTGGGAGTGGTGTGTCATATTGTTCTCCTGCGTAGCGACGATATGCTTGTCGAATGGGGTCATGCTGACCGCTTAGCTACCCGGTTGGTCGTGGATTTCAGCAAAGAAATAGTCCTTCCAGGAGGCGGCTTTGTTTTTCAGCACGCCAAGCTGTTGCAACTTTTCGGCATAAACGTAGGTGCGTTCTGGCGTGATAGTGAAATCGATTTCGGGATCGGCGACGATACGTTTGACCAGTTCAGGATCCAGCTTCGATTTTTCTACTCGAATATAGGTTTCTGCCGCCGCGACTTTATCTGCTTTGATAATCTGGGACGCTTCTTTCAGCGCCTCATAGAAGGCGCGGTAGGTTTTCGGATTTTCATCATGGAATTTCTGCGTGGTGTAGAGCACGTTGAACGTTGCCTGACCGCCCAGTACGTCATAAGAGCTTAGGATCTTGTGCACATTGGCATGTTCCAGCGCCTGATATTGGAACGGTGGGCTGGAAAAGTGTGCATTGATTTCGGAACCCCCTGCGATCAGCGCCGCGCTGGCATCGGGATGCGGTAGGCTGACAGAAATCTTATCGAAACGTTTGAAATCTTCCGCGCCATAGAGCTTCGCGGTTTCGATTTGCAGCGTGCGAGACTGAAAACCTACACCTGCCGCAGGCACGGCGATACGGTCTTTATCGCTCAGATCTCGGATAGATTTCACTGCTGGGTTATTACTGAGTAAATAGTTGGGCATCGAACCGAGCGAGGCGATTGCTTTCACATTCTGGCGGCCCTGTGTGCGATCCCATACGGTCAGCATTGGAGGAACCCCGGCGGAGGCCACATCCAGCGCGCCGGATAGCAGTGCTTCGTTAATCGCCGTCGCACCAGAAAGTGTGCGCCAGTCTACCTTGATATCCAGGCCCTGCTGCTTACCGTGCTTCTCTATCAGGTTCTGGTCGCGCACCACATCCAGAATCAGGTAGCCAATGCCAAACTGTTGCGCAATGCTGATGCTGCCTTCCGCACTGGCGCCAAAGGCCGTTAGCGTCAGGCCGATCAGGGCAGCAAGGCGTGTGAAACGTGTCGATTTTTTCGCGGGGAGTGAGTGATTCATCATTGTTGTCTCATTTTTAATAGTAATTGAATCGGCAATAAAGCAGCTCAGAGCCATCATTTATTCTTTCAATAAAGAATACGTAATAAGGGATGTGTGAAAGAAGGCATCCTATTTTCTTGGCGTGTCGCTGATAAAGTGTTTTTTGGAATAAGTTAGAAGAAAGGCGATTTTAATTGGTGATGAATAAGAGAAAACAAGTAAATAACCGCCTTAGCTAAATATTCGCTATAGATAGTCTTATTTGTCAGTTATGGATAAAAATCTGCGCGTTATAGTGGCGACAATGTTAATTATCATTCTTTATACCGAGAAAAATATGCCTGTCTTTACTCATCATTATTTACGCGATTATTTACGTGACCGCCTGACAGAGAATGATGTCGATGCATCAATTGCAGGAACGGTGGCGGATAATCTCGTTGAATCCAGCCTGAAAGGGCATGACTCGCACGGCGTCAGTATGTTGCCGCGCTATATCGACGCCATTCGGGAAGGTGGGCTTGCGCCTCACGCACTGGCGGAGAAAACGCTGGATTTCGGTCCGCTCATTTCGTTTGACGGGCAGCAGGGCTTCGGGCAGGTGGTCGCGAAGCAGGCACTGACGGAAGGCATTGCGCGTGCGCAAACGCACGGTCTGGCGGTGGTAAGTTTAGCCAACGCACACCATTTGGGGCGTATCGGCGCGTGGGCGGAACAGGCCGCAGAAGCCGGGTTGGTATCGCTGCATTTCGCCAACGTGTATACCAAACCAGTGGTGCTGCCGTGGCAGGGGCAGCAGGCGCGCTTCGGGACGAACCCGTTCTGTGCAGGGATTCCGGTTGAACAGGACGATCCGGTGATTCTGGATTTTGCTACCAGCGTGATTGCAGGTAATAAAGCGCGTATCGCCTGGAACGAGGGCAAGTCGGTCGCGCCCGGCTGTATCGTCGATAACGAAGGTAACCCGACGGTCGATCCTCGCTGGCTGATGGAACAACCCTTGGGCGCGCTGTTGCCGTTTGGCGAGCATAAAGGATCGGGGCTCTCGCTGGTTTGCTCTTTACTGGGTGCGGCGCTGACCGGTGGGAAAACCGAGCGCACGGCGAAAGGCGAGGGCAAGCAGATTATTAACAGTATGCTGTCGATTTTAATCGATCCGCAGAAATTAGGCGGTGCGGCCACCTATCAGCAGGAAATACCTGCGTTATTAGAATGGGTGCGCCAATCCCGCGATGATAATGAATTATTACTGCCGGGCGATAAAGAAAAACAAACCTATCGCCAGCGGCAGGAGAACGGTATTTTTGTCGATGATGTCAGTTGGGGACAACTCTCTTATTTAAATAAAAAAGTGGCCTGATGTATTAATTAATTATTTATTAACTTATTTAACTGATTTTTTATTTAACTCCATAGGGAAAAATAATGAAAAATAGATTGAGTGTTGTCGGCGTCAGTGGCTTGTTATTAATCACGACATCTGTACTGGCGGCGGAAAAGCATCCTGATGAGGTGCGCGTAGCCTACAGTGGCGGTTCGCAGGTATTAGTCTTAGCTAAAGCCGATGGTTCGTTGCAAAAAGCATTGGGTGCGCCAGTAAAGTGGGTGCAGTTTGCTTCTGGTGCTGATGCGCTGAATTATTTTGCCAGTAATGCAATAGATATCGCCAACTTTGGTTCCAGCCCGGCGACAGCCGGTATTGTCAGGAAACTGCCGGTGGAGATCGTCGGTGTATCTGGCGTGATCGCCACGTACGAGCGCCTGATTGCCAAGTCTGGTATCGCCACGCTGAAAGATATCGAAGGTAAGCGTGTCGCCTATCCGCCAAATTCCACAGCCCAGTACGCGCTGGAAGCGGCAATCGCGGTGAATAAACTCGACCGCAGCAACATTACCCTTATTCCGCTACGTCCGGCTGAGATGGTGGCGGCATGGAAGCGTGGCGACATTGATGCAGGCTACGTCTGGGCACCATTCGCGCAGGAGCTGGAAGCCTCCGCCGGGCATGCGATTTTTGCGACCAAAGATCTGCAAAAAGATGGCTATCTGATTTACAACAACTATGTGGTTAGAAAGGCTTTTGCCCAGCAGTACCCTGAAACGGTGGCGCGCTTCCTGCGCGTACACCAGTTGAAAGTGGATGAGTTCCGTCAGGATCCGGAAAAAGCGGCGGCGATTGTGGCAAAAGAAGTCGGTGCGCCTGTTACGACGGCAACCAATACGCTGTCAGGGCTGGAATACCCGACGCTGGAACAGCAGGCGACGGCACAGTGGCTGGGTGAAGGTAGCAACACCGATCGCAGCGGTATTGGTCAGGCAGTCGCAAAAACGGCGCATTTTCTGGAGAGTATCGGCGAAGTTCGCCAACGCGATATCCCTGCATCGTTCGCCGACTCCATTAATTCCTCTTATCTGAAGCAGGCTGCGAAAGGGAATTAACGGGTCGTGAAAAGAACGTCTTATGTATTATTGAGTATCGCGTCTGTGGCGGCGGTGCTCGCGTTGTGGCAAGTGGCGGGCGCGAAGCAGTGGGTCGATCCGCTGCTGCTACCACCACTGTCAGATATCATCCTGACCGCTGGGGAACTGGCGCAGGATGGCTATCGGCAGGTACCGCTATGGGAGCATATTGCCGTCAGCGTCGCTCGGGCGCTAAGCGCTTTCAGCGTCGCCATTATTCTGGGTGTCCCGCTTGGCCTGTTGATGGGGCTATCGCCTCCGATTGCTGCCGTTTTTAATCCTTTCGTTCAGTTTCTCCGGCCACTGCCTAAAATCGCACTGATCCCGCTGGCGGTAGTCTGGTTGGGAATCGGTGAGGCATCCAAATTTTTCCTGATCTTTATCGCGACGTTTCTCAGCGTCGTGGTGGGGGCTTGTGCCGCTGTTGAGCGCGTGGAACGTTCCCGTATCCGCGTCGCACAAACGCTCGGCGCCAGTCGCCGACAGATCTTTTTCCACGTCGTTTTGCCCGATACGCTGCCGGAGTTGTTCACCACGGTGCGACTGGCTATCGGTATCGGTTGGACGTCCCTGATTGCGGCAGAAATGGTTGCGGCCACGTCGGGCATTGGCTGGATGGTCATGAACGCCAGCGCTTATCTGCGTACCGATATCGTTATGTTGGGCATTTTATTATTAGGCGGCATTGGCTATGTGCTCGATCTGTTATTGGTTGGTGCACAGCGCGTCTTCGTGCCGTGGGCGGGGAAATCATCATGACAGAATCTTCTCAGCCCGTTGCGCCACACATTGTTGTGGAGCGCGTTAGTCTCACATTTCCGTCACAACGCGGCCCGCTAACGGTGCTGGATGACGTTTCTCTCCAGATCGCTAAAGGTGAATTTGTGGTGCTGCTGGGTCCTTCCGGCTGCGGCAAATCCACCATTCTCAATATGATCGCCGGTTTTGAAGCTGCCGATAAGGGGCGCGTACTGTGCGGCGATGAACCTGTTCGTCGTCCGGGCCCCTCGCGCGGCATGGTATTTCAGCAGGCCAACTTATTTCCCTGGCTCACCGTGCTGGAAAACGTGACGTTTGGACCACGGATGCAGGGCGCAAATAAAGCTCAGCTTCAGCGTGAAGCAGAAAATTATCTGGCACTGGTCGGGCTGGAAGGATTCCAACAGCACTACCCCTGGCAACTCTCTGGCGGAATGAAACAGCGGGTGGCGCTGGCTCGTGCCTGGCTGCCGAACCCTGAGGTGTTGCTGATGGACGAGCCGTTTGGTGCGCTGGATGCACAAACCCGTTTGATGATGCAGGAACTGCTGCTATCTGCCTGGCAAAAAACCGGCACGACGCTGTTATTTGTCACGCATGACGTGGATGAAGCGCTGTTCTTGGCTGACCGGGTATTGGTGATGTCCGCGCGTCCTGGCCGTATTGCAGAAGCAATCCCACTGCCGTTTGGCCGCGAAAGAGACATTGAAACTCTGGCACAGCACCCTGACTACGCCGCCTTGAAGCAGCGTATTTTACATCGCGTTCGTGAAGAAGCGCGTCGTCACCTTAATCTGTAATCCGAATTTCAGGAGAATATTATGCACCTTGCCCGATTCCCCCGTTTGTCACTGGGCCATTTTCCTACACCGTTGGAGGCATTGCCGAATCTGTCTGCCTATCTGGGCGGGCCGACGATTTATATCAAACGTGACGATGCGACAGGACTGGCAACGGGTGGGAATAAAACCCGCAAACTGGAATTCCTGTTAGCCGATGCGCAACAGCAGGGCGCGGATATCATTATCACGCAGGGCGCGACGCAGTCTAATCATGTACGGCAAACCATTGCGGCGGCGACAAAGCTGGGGCTGAAAACCAAAGTACTGCTGGAAAAGCGCGTGGAGGACTACGGCGAAGACTACCAGCGTTCCGGCAACGTGCTGCTGGATCATCTGCTTGGCGGTGAAATTATCGATCATCTGCCCGCTGGAACGGACATGCAGCAGGCGATGGAAACGCTGGCAGAATCGCTGCGCAAAGAAGGATTGAAACCTTATGTCATTCCCGGCGGCGGCTCCAGTCCGGTAGGCGCACTAGGCTATGTCGCCTGTGCGGAAGAGTTGCTGTTTCAGTCCAGCCAGCAGCGCCTGCGCATCGATCATATTGTGCATGCGACGGGGAGCACAGGTACGCAGGCGGGATTGGTTACCGGGCTGGCGGCGACGCATAGCCAAATTCCCTTGTTAGGCATCAGCGTCAGAGCGCCGAAAGCGAAGCAGGAAGAGAATGTTTACGCATTAGCGCAGCGCACCTGGCAACTGCTTGGCATTCCGGGTGAGCTGCCGCGCAGTGCTGTGCAGGTGAACAGTGATTACGTTGGCAAAGGGTACGGTATTCCAACCGAAGGAACGCTGGAGGCGCTCAGGCTGCTGGCGCAACTGGAAGGGATTCTGCTCGATCCGGTCTATTCCGGCAAAGGCATGGCGGGGCTGATCGATCTGATTCGTCAGGGACATTTTCGCGCCGATGAAAACATTGTCTTCATCCATACCGGTGGGTCAGCCGGACTGTTTGGTTACCGTCAACTGTTTGAACAGACGGCCGCACAATGAGTTCGCCGCTGATTGGTGTGCTGGGTGGCATGGGGCCGCTTGCGACGGTCGATCTGCTGCATAAAATCATTGAAGAAACACCAGCCAGCCGCGATCAGGATCATGTGCCAGTGGTTGCCTGGACTGTGCCGCAGATTCCAGACCGCCAGCAGGCACTGGCAGGAACGGGCGAATCACCGTTGCCGCTGCTTTTGCATGCCGTTCGGCAGCTTAACCACTTGTCGGTCAGCCATATCGTGGTGCCGTGCAATACGGCACACCACTGGTTTGATGCGCTGGCGGAGGAAAGCCATGCGCCGCTGATACACATTGCTGATGCCACGTTGCACGCTACCACACTGCCTGCGGAGGCAAAGAAAGCACCGCAAAAAATCGGGCTGATCGCGACTCACGGAACGCTTAACGCCGGGTGGTATCAGCAGCGTTTTGCCGCGCAGTTAGGGGCTGAAACCGTGGTGCCGGACGAGCAGGAAATGACGACACTCTTCGTGCCGGGATGCTATGCGGTAAAACGCGGAGAATTACAGCACGGTGGACGCTTGCTGGATCAGCTTGCCGCACGCCTGGTAGCACGAGGTGCGGAACGTTTAGTGCTGGCCTGCACGGAAGTGCCTCCTGCAGTGGAGACGGTATCATCACGCTGGCGAGATATCAGCATCGATCCGACACGAGCATTGGCACAGGCTTGCGTTCGTATTTGGCTGCAAAGATAAAAAAACGCACAGTGCGTTTTTCAACGTCGCTGGCGACAGCCCGTGAGGGGGCGTGCAGGAGGGCACGGCATAAAAAAGCCGCCCATTGCTGGACGGCTTTTAGGTATAAAGAACCGAATTACAGGAAGCCGTACATCGCGGCAAACACCCAGCCAAAGATACAGGAGGTGGTTACGCCAATGAGTCCCGGCAGAATAAAGCTGTGGTTGATAACGAAGCGGCCAATTTTGGTGGTGCCGGAGCGGTCAAACTGGATAGCCGCCAGATCGCTTGGGTAGGTTGGCAGAATGTAGTAACCATAGCAGGCTGGCGCAGAGGCCACGATATACGCCGGATCCACACCGATAGCAAGCGCAACGGGGACAATGGCCGCCAGCGCCGCTGCCTGCGAGTTCACGAACTTCGATACAATCAGCAGGATAATGGCGTAAGCCCAAGGGTAGACTTTCACCAAGGAACCGAGCGTACCTTTAATCTCTTCCAGATGCGCGCCGAACATGGTTTCCGCCATCCAGGCGATACCGTATACCGCGACGATGGCTATCATCCCAGAACGGAACACTTCATTCTTCGAGATGGATGACGGATTGGTTTTGGTCGCAATAATGATGATGGCACCAGACAGCAGCATAAACATCTGAATGACCAGCACCATCGACAGTGGTTTACCGGCAAAGACCGGACGCAGTTGTTCAACGGCACCCAAAATTGCTACCGCAGCGATGGTTGCCAGAAAAATCCACATGGCGATCCAGTTGCTGCGTGGCAATTTTCTATCCAACAGCGTAGCGGTATCGCCATACACGTACTGTTTGTTTTCTGGATCGGCGATGAACTTCTGGAAATCCTCATCCTTATCCAGATCTTTACCGCGGAACCAGCTGAAAATCCCAATCGCCAGAATGCCCAGCAGGGTAGAAGGGATGGTAATAGACAGCAGGTCGAGGAATCCCAGATGCTTACCCTGGAAGGTGAAGTTAGCCAGCATGGCAACCAGCGAGACAACCGCAACAGAAACCGGGCTGGCGATAATCCCCATTTGTGCGCCGATTGAACTGGCAGCCATTGGCCTTTCAGGGCGGATATTATTCTTGATGGCAACATCATAAATAATCGGCAGGATGGTATACACCACGTGACCTGTACCACACAGGATCGTCAGAACACAGGTGACGAAGGGGGCAATAATCGAAACGTATTTCGGATTACGCCGCAGCATTCGTTCCGCGATTTGCAGCATGACATCCAGCCCGCCCGATGCCTGAAGCGTTGCCGATGCGGCCACCACGGCAATAATGACCAGCATAACATCGACGGGAGGTTTACCCGGTTGCAGTTTAAAAATAAAGACCAGAATAACAAGTCCAATCCCGCCTAATAAACCCAGCGCGATTCCGCCTTTTCTTGCCCCGTAAAAAAGGCAGATCAGGACAATGACTAATTGAATGATGAAGTCCATAGTAGCCCCATTGCATTGCTTTTAAGATGAACTAATTAGTTAGAATTAAAATAAGTGAGTTTTTACTGCGGGTACTATATGGACGGGTTGTTATTTATTTTCTTGATCTAAATCTATTAATTTTTATCTTTGCCTGCTTTCCTGAAAATAAAAGATCTCGCTCGCAATAATGGATATTTATTGGTTTCTTTAGTTATTTAACTGTAACTTTAATTTATTAAAAATCACTTTATGCGCAAGTTGGCGAAGTTGTTAATGGATGGAAGGGCGTTTTTAAAAGTGATTAAATTATTGTTCTTATTTTGTTGTGTCTTGTTTTCTTTTATTTCTTATTTTCGTTAACGATTGCTGTAAGAAATCATACCTTGCTGTCACTTCAGCTACCTCTAATGAGGTATTTTTCCCTATTTTGTTGTTTTTAAATGATTAGTTTGAAAATGATGAAATGAATCCCTTTTTGATAATGAAGTCAACGTCAGGTCGTCGAGGATGGGAAGAGAAAATAACAAGGGCTGCTGCGTCACCGTTATTCACGCCAGAAATATAGCTGACGAATTTGCCGCTATTTTTACATCGAGTGCGGAGGGGAATATTTTTATAGTGTGATTGGTTATTAGCATAAAAATTTTTATGATTTTTTTAGAATATCTGAATACGACTTATTTTCCTTCCCGACAGAACGTGGCCGAATACTGGCCACGTCAGCTTCATTTCTTATCTCGTCTTCTGAACTCATGTTTTTAAATGTGTAAGAAATGTGAGAGGTGTACGCAACGTTAGGTATGTACGAAATAGGTCGCTAACTGACGCAACGTCTGCTCGTCCAGTGTACCGGCGTAGTAACGCAGCTGTAGCCAGGCCGTCAGCCAGGTATAGCGTGCTTCGGTCAGATCGCGCCGTGCACCGTAGAGCTGCTGTTCAGCATTCAGTACGTCAAGATTCACGCGCTCTCCACCTTGAACGCTCTTCTGTGTGGCGGTAACCAGTGCCAGCGCTGATTTTTCCGCCAGCTCATAGGCACGGATTTTCGCCTGACTGCTGGTGACCAGATTAAACTGGCGACGCAGTTCCGTCTGTATTGTCGCCGTCTGTTCGTCCTTTTCCCGCGCCGTTTGCTGATAGCGCTCCTGAGCCTGACGCGTTGCGGCAGAGACACCGCCACCGGCAAAAATCGGTACGCTGACGCGGATACCAATCGATCGCGTATCGTATTTCTGGTTGTAGCTGTTTTCGGTGTCTGATTGCGTATTGCGCGTGCTGGCGACCAGTGTGACCTGCGGCAGGTGACCCGCCCGGTTACGCTCAATGCTGTATTTCGCCACGGCCAGTGACTGGTTTAGCGCTAATAGCTGAGCGTTGTGGCGTACCGCCAATGATTGCCAGTGCTGATAGCCCGCAGGCTGAAGCGGTTGCGGCATGAAGCGTGGCGTTAGCGTCGCAAGCTGATCCACACCAACGGGCATCCCCAGCAGAGTCTCCAGTTCACGCAGGCTGATATCCAGATTATCCCGCGCTTCGATGAGCTGCGCTTCCGTCAGGTTGACCCGTGCTTCGGTTTCCAGTATATCCGTGCGGGTGCCTTCGCCTTGCTGAAAGAGGCGTTGATTCAGTTGGTATTGCTCGCGATAGGCGCGCTGCTGAGCCTGAACCAGCGCAATCTGTTCACGGCTAAACAGCACGTTGGTGTAGGCCTGAAACAGACGTACCAGCAACTGCTGGCTGGCATCGCGCAACTGTTCGTCGGCCAGCACGGCGCTGGCTTCACCCTGTTGATAACGCGACCATGCCGCGTAGTCGATAAGCGGCTGTTGCAGGGAAAAGCTGGAGACGCGGCTGGTGTAATCCCGTTCCGACTGTTGGCCACCCGTTGTAACGGTGGAGTCGTTACGCGACTGGCTGTAGTCATAGGTGACTTTCGGCAAGAGTCCGGCGCGCCCGATATTCTTTTCTTCGCTGTCGGCATTACGCGCATGCACGGCAGCCTGAAAAGCCGGGTCGTGGGTTAGTGCATGCTGCCAGGCTTCCATTAATCCCAGTGCCTGAGTCGGTGCGCTGTAGAACAGCGTGAGAACAAGGGGGATGGCATAACGGGAGCGGATTGCCGCGCGATAAACGGATGAAAGGCGCAGCATGATTACTCCTCGGTCAGCGCCAGATGCAGGCGATCGGACAGTGGTTTAAACAGGTAGTTGAGCAGGGAGCGCTCACCGGTGCGAATAAAGGCTTGCACCGGCATACCGGGACGAACGTCCAGTCCGGCGAGCTGCTGTTTACCCTGTTCATCGACGTGAATACGCAGTGCGTAATAGGGTTTTCCCGTCTGTTGTTCGACGAGTTGGTCGGCACCGATCAGTGCGACAACACCGGAAATGCGCGGGGTAGTGCTTTGGTTGAACGCAGAAAACAGCAGCTCGACCGGTAGCCCGTTGCTGACTCTGTCTACTAGCTCGATAGGCAACTGCGCGTCAATCAAGAGTGGTTGTCCATCGGGAACAATCTCCATCAGCATCTGTCCGCTATTGACTACGCCGCCTTCGGTATGCAGCGCTAGCCCGACGACGGTGCCGCTGGCGGGCGCGCGAATGTGCGTGTGCTGGAGTTCATATTCCGCTGTTTTTAGGCGCTGGGTGAGATCCTGAATGGAACGCTGGGTATCGGCGAGTTGGGCGCGTACCTCTTTCTGGTATTCGTTCTGACGCTGCTGAATTTTTTGCTCCAGCTCGACGACCTGCTGCTGGAGCTGTACCTGATTATTCCGTTCCTGCGCAATCGCGCCAGCCAGTTGGGCGGCCTGTCGCTCGACGTCCAGCAGGCGGTTACGGGCGATATAGCCTTCCTGCGCCAGCGGACGTAGCCCGCGTAGCTGTTCGCTGATAATCTGGAATTGTGTTTGGCTGCTGGCCAGCAGCGCCTGTGACCCCTGCGACTGCGCTTTTGCCCCGATGATGGCAGCCTGCATTGCCGTACGTTCCTGTTGCAGCGCGGCGCGACGGCTGATGAAAAGCTGCTGCTGGGCGATCTGAATTTGCTGTGTGACGGTGCTGTGCTGCTCTGTGGGGGCTGGGAAAGCAATCGTATTCAGATCGTCGCGTTCCGCCAGCAGACGCGCTTCGCCCGCGTGTGCTTCCTGAAGCTGGGTGACGAGATTGTCACGTTGTGCCTGAGCGGGTGTTTGATCCAGCGTGGCAAGAACTTGCCCAGCCTGCACGCGGTCGCCATCCCGCACGGTGAGTGAAGCGATACGTCCGCTACTGACAGGCTGCACGGCTTTACGATTGTCCGCGACAATGACCCGACCGGATACGGCGACGCCTTTATCCAGCGGTGCCATGCCAGCCCACAGCAGCAAGCCACCAAAGCCGATAAGCACCAGCCAGAGGCCATGCTTTAAATATCGTCCGGCATCGGTATGTAACGGCATTGCCGCAACGTTATCCTCTACTTGAGTACGTGGGGCTGTTGGCTGTGATGTGACTTCACGTAACGCGGACATGGTTATCCTCTTCTTTCCATGATGCTTTTCTGACGGCAGACGTTCGTTATCAATGCGCTAAGTCTCATTTATCCGGTGCGGCACGGCGTGGCGTTGGCGCGCTGTACACCATGCTCAGCCCGGCGGAACCGGGCTCTTTTGGAGTAAAGGCATTGGCGGCGTCGGCTGTTTTAGCTGGTACAGGTTTGGCGCTGGCGGGTTTCGTCATCGGTTTGGCCGTAGAAGCAGTGGCGGGCTTGGCACGCTGTAGCTCTTTAAGCACCTGCTCTGTTGCACCGAAATACTGAATCTGTCCGGCGCGCAGGACTAACAGCTTATTGGCGCAGGACAGCAGGGCGGGTTTATGTGTGATCAGTACCTGCGTGCTCTTGGCTTCCTGCTGGGCGGCAATCGCGGCCAATAAGGCTTTCTCGCCGTCGTCATCGAGGCTGGCATTGGGTTCATCCATCACAATCAGGCGCGGCTGGTTATAGATGGTTCTGGCAAGGGCGACACGCTGCTTCTGACCGCCGGATAGCCCGGCTCCGCCTTCACCCAGCTGCGTATCGTAGCCCTGCGGCAGCCGAAGAATCATCTCATGAACGCCTGCCGTGACGGCGGCGGCAACGATCTTTTCTGCATCCGGCTGGGTGAAACGAGCAATGTTTTCGGCAATCGTCCCGCTGAAAAGCTGCACATCCTGTGGCAGATAACCGACAAAGCGGCCTAAGTCGCTTTTGTCCCACTGGTGCATGTCTGCGCCGTCCAGCCTGACTTTGCCACCGAGAGCGGGCATGGTGGCAACCAGCAGGCGGGCGAGGGTGGATTTGCCCGAGCCAGAAGGGCCTAACACGCCGAGCACATCGCCGGGAGCCAGGTCAAACGTGATATTGGCGAGTATGGGAGTGCGGGTATTAGGTGCGTTAGCGCTGAGCTGCTCCACCTGAAGTTTGCCTTCCGGAGCGGGCAGCGCCATGCCAGCGGTGCGTGCCGGATGAGTATCGAGCAGGAGATTGATACGCTGCCAGGCGAGCCGCGCCTGCATCCACTGCTTCCAGACGCCAATGATCTGATCGATCGGACTGAGTACGCGGCTGACCAGAATGGATCCGGCAATCATCATACCGGGGGTGATATCGCCGTTGACGGCCAGCAGCGCACCTAAACCCAGCATCAGCGACTGGAGCGCCAGTCGGGTGCTCTTCGTCAGCGAGGTAATGTTGGCGCTTTTTTCGCTGGCAACGTTCTGATAATAGAGAAACGCTTGGTGCTGCGTCAGCCAGCGTTCGCGCATGGCGGGCAGCATCCCCATGGCTTCAATGGCATCGGCGTTGCGCAGATTGGCGTTGGCCTGCTGCGTCGCCTGAACGGTGTTTTGTGCGGCTAAGGCCAAAGGTTCGCGCGTGAGTTTTTGATTTAGCCAGGCCAGCACAAT
Organism: Pectobacterium aroidearum; assembly: GCF_041228105.1. Taxonomy (NCBI): domain Bacteria; kingdom Pseudomonadati; phylum Pseudomonadota; class Gammaproteobacteria; order Enterobacterales; family Pectobacteriaceae; genus Pectobacterium; species Pectobacterium aroidearum. The sequence goes on along the minus strand of NZ_CP166097.1, from coordinate 3,410,829 downwards.
CAGTATGATTGCCCCCGCCAGCGCCATGACGCCCAGCCAGGGATGAAGTAAGAAAATCACCAGCAGATAAACCGGAAACCACGGCGCATCAAAGAAGGCAAATAGCGCATTCCCGGTGGCGAACTGGCGCAGGGCAGTCAGATCGTTTAAGGCTTGGCCGGCGCTCGCCGTGCCGTTCCTGAGATTGCTTTCAAACGCCGCATTGTAGATACGCTGATTCAGTCGCATATCCATCTGCGTACCGAGGCGAATCACCACGGCGCTGCGTATCCATTCCAGTAATCCCATCAATAAAAATAGCCCCAGCATAATGATCGTTAGCATCGCCAGCGTCATGGTGCTGCTGGAAGGCAATACGCGGTCATAAACCTGGAGCATATAAATCGCCGGTGCCAGCATCAGCAGATTGATAACAGCACTGAACAGGCCAATTCCCCAGAACCCCTGACGGTAGGCGGCCAGCGCGTCAATAATCTCCCGGCCTGATGAAGTCGGATGGGATGCGGGCATGGGATGTTCCTTCTTCAATAAAGTCGCCATCATTCTCACCGTGGTGTACCCACAGGGTGGAAGAGGGGAAAGCGGTTAGCCGTACCGCTATTGACGCGGCTTGCCAACGGTTATTACACTCAGTAGACCGCCGCGGTGCCGTGCCCGTCATACTTCACGCCGCATCCGTGCAGCGTGAATTATTTAGGGTATGACTCTCTCCGTACCGCGACGGTGTTCACTCAAACGGCTAAAAGCGTCATCTTTTAGCCGTTTTCTTATGCCGCCAGCAGATCGGCCGTTTCGGCGACGCCAACCACGTCAACCACGGTATCGGCAGAAAGCGCAGCATCGGAGGTCGCTGTTGCGAAGCTCAGGCTATCCAGGCTGGCGTTAATATCGATACCCGCGTTAGTCAGCGCATCCAGCAGCGGCTGAACCTGGCCGCTCATCAGGCCGTAAATCACGTCATGAACGACACCGCGATCGCTAACGGTCAGGTTGGCAACGTCTGTGGAGAGATCCAGTCCGCTGAAGGTGACTTCCGGCTCAGCAAGAGAGTACGTGGTGCCCGCGGTGGTGCCACCTTGCAGGACGTTCCCGAAGGACAGGCTGTCCAGGTCGCCGTACAGCGTGTGGGCTGGAGGCGTGAAGAGGCTGTAGGTCAGATCGCCGCCAGCAATGAGCGCGGAGAAATCGTTCTGCGTACTCGTGATCGCATATTGAGTACCGTCTATAAAGGTATCGCCGCCGTAAAAGCCCCCGGTATTATTGCCACCGACTTGTGTATTACCCGCGGTATGGTTAACGTCACCAAACGCTGCCGACCATTCAGTCAGGTAGCTGGCAATGCTGTAATTGGCATAGTAGGCATCGTAGGTAATTGCAAAACTCATAATAGATTCCTCATTAACTAACGATCTACAGGCACGGTCATCCGTGTCTGTCGTGAAAGAGGATGAGCCATCCCATCCCCTTTGTTTTCCTGCCTCCCGCGTGGGGAAACAGAGAAATTAGAATCGGTACTCCACGCCAGCCTGCACCGTTCTTCCCCGGCTTGGTGTGTAACCCAATGATTCGCCATAGCTCACGATGTAAGTACGGTTAGCGATATTTTCGACGGATCCGCGTACCGTCAGGCTGTCGGTCAGACGATAGCTGGCGTACAGATCGTAAACTTCATATTTGGGCCAGTCGGCTAAATAGGCGGAGTTAGCCGGTGCGGCAGCATCCTGATAGCCGGGAGCGAAGCGCATCGTGACGCCCATATCCAGCTTGCGATCGAAGACGCGTGTCCCCAGCGTGACGGAACCGCGGTCGCCCGGCAGATAGGCCGCGTTGCTGAATAACAGCGTTTTCTGGCAAGAGAAATCGCTAGCCGTGGTATCGACAGGCGTAGAGTAGTAGTTGCCTCTGGAACCGCCGACGGTCGTGACGCCGCCCATCCAGGCCACCGGCGCACAGAAATCGTTATTGCCGATCATGTGGGTGTAGGTGGCATCGACATATAAAAAGCCCGCGTCGTAATTCAACTGGTATTCCATGCCGCGGAAGCGACTCTTCGCCAGATTGTTCTGGAACACGGAATTGCTGAGGGAATAGCCGTTATAGCCCGGCTTATTGCGCGCGCCGTTCAGGCTGATGTAGTTGTTGATCCGGGTGTCGAAATAGGACACTTTGCTGACCAGCCTGTCGCCATCAACGAGCAGATTAGGCTGCTGAATATTGAATCCGACTTCCCAGGCGCGAGAGCGTTCCGGCTTAAGGTTGGGGTTTGGATAGAGGTAATAGTTGCCTGCGCTGTAGGTGCCGTTGGCAAAGGTTTCGCTGACTGACGGCGGACGCCAGGACAGGCCATAGCTGGTGAACAGCTGTAGCCATTCAACGCCGGGGCGGACGCCAGCAAACAGGGTGGGGGAAAGTTTGCCGTGTTCGTCATCGACATTCCAATCCTGCGTGGTGGTCACGAACGGCGGGCAGAGCGCGATCGACCGTGCGGTGCAGGGATTCGTGATGGTATAGGGAATTTCCCGATAGCTGATGCTGGTGGTGCCGCGTAACCGGTAGCGATCGTAACGCAGGCCGCCTTGCAGCGTTACCCATTCGTCGTAGGCATAATTCAGGTTCGCGAACAGGCTGGCCATCGCGCGGTTCCCTTCCGGGGTGGCGTTACTGGCCGTGCTATTGGTGCTGTCCGTCGTGATCTTGTCGTAATAGAAATCCAGTCCGTAGTCGGCTTTCAGATCGTGCGCGCCTTGCTGCCACAGCGTCGATGTATTCTGCGCTTGGGCGCCGTACGTGCGTAGCCGCGTGCTTTCATGATAGGCACTGGTATTAGAGAGCGCATAGTTATCGGTGTCGTTATTGGTATCGGCGTAATAAATCTTGGCCTTAAAATCCAGCCAGCGCTGATCGTCCGGCTTCAGGCTGTAATCCAGCGCGGTACTGCGTGCCATAATCTCGCTGTGTCCGCTGGCTTTCCAACCCAGTTCGGTATTGGAAAGATTGGATAACGTCCCTGCGTTTTCAGAAGAGGTTTGCGTTTGCATATAGCTGAGCTGGAAGCGCTGATTAGCTGGCAGATTCCAGCCGACTTTCGCCAGTCGCGAGCGCATGGTGTAGGCCGCGCTAGTCACTTTCTGATGCTTTAAGTTATTCGCCCACTCTTCGTAATTAGTTGAATTTCCGGGAATACGAATATTACCGAGGTTGCCATCATTCCCCGGCCAGTAGTCGCCCAGATGACGCTCGCTGGCACCGACCAGAATGTCGCCGCTTTCGTTACCCAGTGCGAGCACGCCGCTGCCGATAAAATGCGTGCCGTTGTCGCCTGTGCTGGCGTGTAGTTTTCCGCCCAGTTCTTTACCCGGCGCCAGAAAATCGTGGGCGCTAACGGTGTTAAACGTGGCGACACCGCCCAGCGTACCTGCACTGCCCATCACGTTTGTCGCGCCTTTTTCAATGGTTGCGCCGGAGAGCAGCTCCGAATCGATATACATCTGACCGTTACGCTGCCCGTAGCCAGTTTTTTGAAAATTCTGCCGCACGCCGTCGATGTTCATATTCACGCGGCCGAAATCCTGTATGCCGCGAATGTTCACCGACAGCGAAGGATCCTGTTGGCTGACGCTGGAGTAAACGCCAGCGGATTGTTCCAGCAGATCGGCGGCATGGCGGGAAGGGCGGTTATCCATCTGCTCGCGTGAAATAACGCTGATGGCACGCGGCTGTTCGTAGATCCAGTCACCGGGATTGGCGACGGTAAAGGCACGTACCGTCATCACATCGTCTATTTTGGCCGTATCGACGTTGGTTGAACGAGGGCGCAAGGTAATGACGCCGTTGCTACCGATCTGGAAATCGACTGAGTTAGTGCCGATCATCCTGCGCAGCCCCTGCTCTGGCGTGAAGCGACCCTGAAGGGAGGTGGCCTGCATATTTTCCAGTTTGACGTCGGCAAAAAAGACCTGTAACCCCGCCTGTTCAGCGAAACGCAGCAGCGCGCTGCTTAACGGTTGCGAGCTGATGGAGAAGGTGACGCTGTGGCGAGCCGCTTCCTGAACGTTGGCTGCCGGTGTTTCTGCTTGCGCATAGTGGAATGAAGCAGGCAGCGACAGTGCGATGCCGACGGCAAGAGAAAGTGGATTAAGTTGTAACAATCGGCTGTTTTGCTGTTGTGTTCTTTTAAACATTTTTCGCCTGGTCTGCCATTCGTTAAATCATCAATAAGCATTAATAAACAAAGGGATAGTTACCCCTTCTTTTCTTAATGAAAATGATAATAAAAATCATTACCTAAATATGAAGACGGCTGAGAAGACAGAACCCGTAAAAAAATATTTAAATTTTTTTCTATGGCACGTTGCGGTCTTGTGAACGTAAAGGACGTTTATGAGAGATCGCCACGCCTGAGCGGCGTGGCAGGGATGGGGGAAGACAGGGGAGAAAGAGATCAGTACAGAACGGTGACGCCGGGGAGTGAAACGGTTTTGGCACCCAGTTCGGTGGCGATGGTTTGCAATGCGCCATCCAGTTCGTTCAGTGAAAAAATGCCGCTGACCTGACGCTGGCGCAGCGCTGACGTAGGGATGACGATCGTGCCAGCGCGATACTGATTGATACGTGCGATGACGACGGCCAGCGGCTGTTGATCAAAGATCAGCAGGCCACGCCGCCAGTCGCCACGCTCGCGGCTATTCCAGCCGGGGAGTCGCGTCATTCCTTGTTCGGTATAGCGTGCCGCCTGCTGCTCATCAAGCTGCAATGATTGCCCGTTTGCCGTGACCTGAACACTGTGCTCCACCACGCCGACGGTCGTTGTCTGTGAGGCGTTTTGCACAATAAACTGCGTGCCCAGCGCCTGCGTGGTGCCTGAGGCCGCATCAACCAGAAAAGGGCGTTTTTCCTGAGTGGTTGTTGGGGCGACAGTGAACCAGGCTGAGCCTTGTAACAGCGTGACGCGCCGCTCTTGCGGCGTATAGGCGAGTGAAATGGCGCTGCCCGCATCCATATCGACCTCACTGCCGTCCGGCAACGTAACGTGTTTGACCTGATGTACTGCATGATAATCCGAGCGCAGCATGAGGATACCGTCGGAAATCCACGTCGTGCCGATACTGAAACCCAGTAGCAGTAAGGCCGCGATTTTCCACTGCGTCGCGCGATTGACGCGCTTGATGAGAAAGGTGGCTGGCGGTTGTGGTTGCAGCACTTGCCGTTGCTCGGCGCTGAGCGACCCGAGCCCATGCCAGAGCATCCCTGCCTGTTCCAACGCGTGGCGATGGCGCGGATCCTGTGCCAGCCAGTGCTGGAATGCCAGTTCCTGTTCATCGTCCAGCGGCGCTTCGGCCAAACGTATGGCCCATCGTGCTGCCTGCTGCTGGATCTCAGGGGGATAATCATTCATGTTGTAGGCCTGGAGTGTGTAGGGTCTCTAAATATGTAGACGTCTGACGGCAATAAACCCGTAAATAATTTGTGATTATTTCATGATGGGCGACGCGTTTCACGAGGTGCGGATCGTCATCATCGCGTGCAACGTCATGGCAAGATGTTTCTCAACGGTGCTGAGGGAAATCTCCAACTGCTGAGCAATTTGCGCCTGCGTCATGTGTTCAAACCGGTGCAGATGAAATATCAACTGCGTGCGTTCAGGTAGCGTCGACAGCACATTTGCCAGACGTTCCAGCTCCTGTTGGGCGATGGCCGTTTGATCGAGCTGAGGCGCGGCATCCGGCAGGTATTCCAGCGTCGCCTCCGTATCATCAACGGACGTCGCCATCTGCCAGCGCTGCTGGTGGCGAACATGGTCAAGCAGCAAATTATTTGCTGTCTTATAGAGATATGCCTTCTTGTCGTCTACATCATTCTGCTGTTCCAGCCGTTGCGCTAACCGTAAAAAACTCTCTTGCACCAGATCTGCTGCTGCCTGAGGGTCGCGCAGTTTGTGATTGAGATAGCGTTCTAACCGCTCTGCATAGTGGTTGAACAGCATTCTGAGTTCAGACTCTGACATGCCAACGTCCCGTCAGGTGACCTTCCCGCCGACTCTGCGGCAACAGAACCCCTTTCCCTTGCCACGGCGCTATCCATAGCAATGCTCAGCACTGTCCGTCGACGGGGTAAGGCCCTGAATAATAAATTTAATGTAATTGATAATTATTATCACATATGCGGATGCGAAAAGCAGAGTTAAATCTTCTTCAGATTGGCGGATTTTTGCCATCGACTACACTTATCTTTGCTGGTTTATTCTTTCATCGGGAGGAGCAGAAATGACCACGAAGGACTCAGCGCAGGATCCTAAAGAGGTGACGGTCAGCGAAGGGCTGGCAAAGGTGCATGAGGCGTCAGACCAACTAACGGAAGAAGAGATCGAGGCGCTGGCGGAGGAAGCCAGACAGGCCGCTACGCAGACGAAGAAAGCATCGGGCAACGCGCCTTAGCATAAGGCTGCCGGTTGCAGAGCGGATTGATAAGTCAGTGCAACGTGGCAGGTTTTTTGCACAGACATTTTGCAGATAATGGTGAAAAACACGACGGTTTTCTCTCTGTAAGGAAAATGTATGCACGACAAATTACTCATAGAAGGCAAGCTGGTTGCGGGTAAAGGCGAGGCGTTGGCGGTATTCAACCCTGCCACGGGAGAGCAAATTGCCGCCATTGCGCAGGCCGATCTGCACCAGGTTGATGCAGCCGTTCTGGCTGCCGAGTCCGCTTTTGCACACTGGGGACAGACCACGCCGAAAACGCGTGCGACGCTACTGCTACAGATTGCCGATGCTATTGAAGAAAACGCTGAAGCGTTTGCCAGGCTTGAATCGCTGAACTGCGGTAAGCCCTACCATGCGGCACTGAATGATGAAGTGCCTGCGGTTGCTGATGTGTTTCGCTTTTTTGCCGGCGCGGCGCGCTGTCTGAGCGGTTCGGCGGCCGGAGAATATCTCGAAGGGCACACCTCGATGATCCGGCGCGACCCGGTTGGCGTAGTGGCGTCCATTGCACCGTGGAATTATCCGCTGATGATGGCGTCGTGGAAGCTGGCACCGGCGCTGGCGGCGGGGAACTGTGTGGTGCTGAAACCGGCGGAGCAAACGCCGCTAACCACGTTTTATCTGGCGCATTTGCTGGCGGAGATTCTGCCGGCAGGCGTGGTGAATATTGTGTTCGGACGCGGTGCTGACATCGGTGATGCGCTGACGGGGCATGAGAAAGTGAACATGGTGTCGCTGACCGGTTCGATTGCGACCGGTGCGCATATTCTGTCGCATACTGCCTCAAGCGTAAAACGGACGCATATGGAGCTGGGTGGCAAAGCGCCGGTGATTGTTTTCGACGATGCCGATATCGATCAGGTCGTTGATGGGATTCGCAGCTTCGGCTTCTATAATGCGGGGCAAGACTGTACTGCCGCCTGTCGGCTGTATGTGCAGCGTGCCGTCTACGATAAGGTCGTGGAAGCATTAGGTAACGCGGTGGCGACGCTGAAAATGGGCGATCCGCACGATGAAACCACCGAACTGGGGCCGCTGATTACTGAGCAGCAACTGGAACGCGTGGTGGGGTTCGTCGAACGCGCTAAAGCGCTGCCGCATATTACGGTGGTGACCGGTGGCGAGCGAGTGAAAGGGCAGGGATTCTACTTCCAGCCCACGGTGCTGGCGGGCGCGAAGCAGGAAGATGAGATCGTCCAGAAAGAAGTATTTGGTCCCGTTATTTCCATTACGCCGTTCGACGATGAAGCGCAGGTGATTGGCTGGGCCAACGCTTCGCATTACGGGCTGGCCTCGTCGGTCTGGACGCGCGATATCGGGCGGGCGCACCGTCTTGCCGCATGTCTTCAATACGGCTGTACCTGGGTGAATACCCACTTCATGCTGGTGAGCGAAATGCCGCACGGCGGGCAGAAACTGTCAGGCTACGGCAAAGATATGTCGATGTACGGTCTGGAGGATTACACCATCGTGCGCCATATCATGATCCGGCACTGAGGATCGCCGGTTTGCCGCACGGGGCTTTATCTTGAACGGAGAGCCCTGAACGGGAAGCCGATAATGGCATAGCGCGTTTGTCCTGATCTGGCGCGCCCCAAAAGAGGGCGCGTTGGGCAAAAGCGGGGCATCACACGAGGCTTTATTTTTCTTCATCCTGGTATTCACCGAGCCAATTGGTTATTAATTTTTCATATTAATATTTGGTTCAAATTATCTGCTGGATTTTTGGTTTAGATCGCGTTTTTGTATTTTATTCTGGTTTGGGGCGGGCGACTGGCGTGTTATGTGCATTAATTAAATTGGCATCGCGTGATGTCCGTTTTCAAGGAGCGCATTTTGTCCAGATCAAACGCCCACCTTAACCCGCTAGAGTGTACTCAGCAGGCACTGCATTGGATTCATAGTGACACGCTATCCCACGATGACATGGCGGCACTGAATCGAGAAGTTTTGAGTTGTTTTCGTGAATACGTCAACCCGGGTTTTCTGGAATACCGAAAATCTGTCACTACCGGCGGCGATTACGGCGCAGTTGAATGGCGCGCCAGTGGCCCGAATACGCTGATTGATACCCAAGGGAATGAATATCTGGACTGCCTCGGCGGTTACGGTATTTTCAACGTCGGGCATCGTAACCCTAATGTGATTGCCGCCGTTGAGCGCCAGCTCGCCAGACAACCGCTGCACAGTCAGGAGCTGCTCGACCCGCTGCGGGGGCTGTTGGCAAAAACGCTGGCGGCGCTAACGCCGGGCAATCTGAAATACAGCTTCTTCTGCAATAGCGGAACGGAATCAGTTGAAGCGGCGCTGAAACTGGCGAAGGCTTACCAGTCGCCGCGCGGCAAATATACCTTTATCGCTGCGACCGGCGCGTTCCACGGTAAATCGCTGGGGGCGCTTTCAGCCACTGCCAAGCCTGCGTTTCGTCGTCCTTTTATGCCGCTGTTACCCGGCTTCCATCATGTGCCTTTTGGCGATATCAGCGCCATGCGTAAGCAGGTTCAGCAATGCCAGAAGACCGGCGATGATGTTGCTGCCATTATCCTTGAGCCCATTCAGGGGGAAGGCGGCGTGATTGTGCCACCGGAAAATTACTTGCCTGCGGTCAGAGCATTATGCGATGAGGTTGGGGCATTGCTGATTCTGGATGAGGTACAAACCGGCATGGGACGCACAGGTAAAATGTTCGCCTGTGAGCATTATGGCGTGCAGCCTGACATTCTGTGTCTGGCGAAGGCGCTGGGTGGCGGAGTGATGCCGATTGGGGCGACGGTGGCGACGGAAGAAGTCTTCTCCGTGCTGTTTGAAAACCCGTTTCTGCACACCACCACGTTCGGCGGCAATCCGCTGGCCTGTGCGGCGGCGTTGGCAACCGTCAATGAGTTGCTGACGAAGAACCTGCCTGAACAGGCGGCGATACAAGGGGCGTTTTTGCTACAGGGCTTACAGCAACTGGCGGCCGAGTATCCTCAATTGATTATTGAAGCACGAGGAATGGGGCTGTTGCAGGCTATCGAGTTCAGGAAAAACGAAATCGGGTATGCTTTCGCGAAGGAACTGTTTCAACGTAATGTTCTGGTGGCGGGTACTCTGAATAATGCCAAGTCGGTCAGGATTGAGCCACCGCTTACTATCACGCGCGAGCAGTGTATCCGCGTGCTGAAGGAAGCGAAGGAAGTGCTAAAGAAGCTCAATGGCACGATGCCTGACGAAAATAAAATGAAGGAATATGCGGTAGAGTGAAAAACGAGACGGAAACACGCAGCACCTTATTAGGTTCAGCCCGAAAGCCAGTCAGCCCTTACTGACTGGCTTTTTTTATGTTGATAGGTATTAAACGCTCTGCTTTTATCTTTACCCTCTAATTAATTCAGCAACGTTACGCTATACCGTTCGCCTCACCGCGTCATGATCTGGACGCTATCGTAGTTTATCTAAACTATTAGTCTTCTAATTTATAAATTCGATTTAATGAATAAAGATCAGAGCTTTTTTTCTGATAGAAAAAAACGATCGAATACAAGGAATTGAACGGTCTAATGATCGTTATTTCCGATCGATATTGCATTTATGATAGTGTAAGCTTATAGACCGTAGCGAGGCTTTATCTCGATACTGTGTTTATGAATGCGTTTGCATCAATTGAGGCATAACACCGGCTAAAACAGGGGGAGTGAGGGCAAAAACTTAGCTTTCTTAACCATGGCTCGATTTTAGTTATACGCACAAATAATGTGAAGTGCGAAATGATGTAAGATTTTTTTCGAGTTACTTTATCAAGTAAACAATTGCTGTAAGTAAGTATTTTTACATATATGAAAAATATTATGGCTAAATGAATTTCTTATGCCAGTGTTCTGCTATACGCATCTAAAAATAAGAAGTTTATAGGAGCCAGGGAACCGGTTGCAATAGCGGTTTGCTTTACCGTTTGTCGTATTTTTTCAGATAAACAGTAGCTAATGTGTCTATCAATCGCAATTGGGTAAACATGGTAAGAATGTAAAATTCTGGTGCTAATATGGATTTTTTTAAAAATATAAAAATTGGAAATAGGCTTGCTCTTGGCTTTGGTTTGCTAATCATATTGACACTGATTTTGTCATCTGTGGGCTATTATTTTATGAAGGATATTGGCACCGAAGTTGATGAGATCACTGAAGATAGAATGGTGAAGGTTGATATGTTGCGTGATATTCAAGATATCTTGAATACCAATGTTCGTACTTTGCGCGATATTATCCTCCTCCCTGCCGACAGAAATCAGGAAAAACAGGCGCTGAGGGCGGTCATCGTAAAAACGACTAACTCGGCAAGTGAAATATATAAAAACCTCGATGGCAGCATTACTTCGCAGAAAGGACGTGAGCTGTTTAATCAGCTTATCGACATTAGAAAACAATATAGTGTGAGCATTAATAAAGCCATTGACTATGCGATGGATGAGCAAGATGCGTTGGCTACCGAATTGGTGTTTGGCGATATAGCCGCTATCCAATCGCTTTATTTTACCAAGCTCAATGAGTTGACTGCATTACAGGTCTCATTCGTTGATCATGCTAAGCAGGTGACAAAAGAATATATCCACGATGCGCTGTTGTGGATGTTAATACTATCCGTTTTCTCTACGGTATTAGGATGCTTTACGGCCTGGCTATTGACCCGAAGTGTCACGGCACCGTTATCTATTGCACTTTCTTCTGCGAAACGCATCAGCGAAGGCGATCTGAGTGGTTCGATTGTCGTCAATAACCGTGATGAAACGGGGTTGCTATTGGAGGCTATGCAGGAAATGCAAGCGGCGCTAACACGGATGGTGGTTGGCGTCAGAAACAATGCCGAGAGTGTCGCGACGGCCAGCATGCAGATTGCTCAGGGTAATGCTGATTTATCATCACGAACTGAAGAGCAGGCGAGTGCGCTGGAAGAAACCTCCTCGACGATGACGCAATTAGGGATGACGGTAAAAAACAATGCTGATAACGCGCTTCAGGCGAACGTGCTGGCGAAAAACGCAAGCACTGTGGCGCAGCAGGGAGGTGATGTTGTCAATGAGGTGGTGGACACGATGAGAGCGATCAATGAAAGCTCGCGTAGCATTGCGGATATCATCAATGTCATCGACAGCATTGCTTTTCAGACGAATATTCTGGCGCTCAACGCCGCTGTTGAGGCGGCACGTGCTGGTGAACAAGGTCGTGGTTTTGCTGTTGTGGCGGGAGAAGTGCGTAACTTGGCACAGCGCAGTGCCGAAGCGGCTAAAGAAATTAAGAATCTGATTACGGCCAGCGTTGAACGCGTTGAACTTGGCTCTGTATTGGTTAACAAAGCGGGGGACACGATGCAGCAGGTCGTGATGTCTATTCGTCAGTTGAGCGATACGGTATCCGAGATCAGCGCGGCAAGTGCTGAACAGTCGACGGGGGTTGAACAGGTGGGGATCGCTGTCAGCCAAATGGATCAGACTACGCAGCAGAATGCTGCTTTGGTAGAAGAATCCGCTGCTGCCGCACAAAGTCTCAAGGAGCAAGCCGATCAGCTCGTTAGAGAAGTTTCCGTGTTTAGAATTGCGGGCCATAAACCCTCAATGTTGCAACCTGCAACTCAGGCTCTCTCGCTTGTGGCGATGCTTCCGGTTTCTACTCGTGCAGCCGCTCAACGTCCGTCAGATTGGACGAATTTTTAAAATATTATAATAGCCAACATCTCAGGGATGTATTGAAAGTCAGCAAGCATAACAACAAGACGTTTCCTCAATAGATTGTATAAGCTTTTTTGCCAGTCAGCGCATGCTGACTGGCTTTTTGCTTTTCTATCACGATTAGTGTTCGAGCATATCGTGCGAAGGTTACCCGTGTTTGCGGGCGATCAGCACATTCAGCGGTGCCATAGGAAATGCCTGATGACGTCGGGTTTCGACAGAGGTAAAGCCCGCAGCCAGTAACCACTGCGCCAGTTGACCTTCCCGCGTAACGTGGCGTCCACTCATTTGCATCGGCAGGTAGAACGGCAGAACCGGCGCGGCCTCATCGGCCTCGTCAGCAATCTCCGCCTGTGCCAGAACCAGTGTACCCTCCGGTGCCAGCGTATCGCGGAGCGTCGTCAGCATCGCGGGAATGTCCTCGACAAAATGCAGGAAAGAAGAGCTCCAAATCAGATCGTATTTTTCTCGGGGCAAGGCGCCGCTTTGTGCCGACAGCCGTGCGGATAGCCCGGCTGCGTCGATATTGCGCTGCGCCACGGCGGCGGTCTGCGGCAGGTCATACACCGTACCGGAGATCTGAGCATGACGCAGCGCCAGCGTAATCGCCACCCAGCCGGGGCCGCCGCCCAGATCGAGAACGTGCCTGATTTGCGGGAAATCCGGCAGGCTGGAAAGAAGCTGCTCGGCGCGGTCAGCCGTTACCGCCCGCTGTTCCTGAGCGATTTGCTGCTCCGCGGCGTTGGCCCACGCGGCATCGCGCGGTAACTCGGTCAGTTGGGTCGGCAGAGGCTGATGCATGCCGTCGCCAAGCTCCTGACCAAACTGGCGCAGGCTGGTGAGGCGAAAGCGCCAGGCGTCGCCCAGAAAACGTGAACTGCTGCGACAGAGTACGGTGGCACAGGTCGGGTCGGTACGATAGCCGTCGTGATGGCGCGTCAGTAGCTGCATGCTCCACAGCAGTTCAAGCAGAAACCCGGTTTTCTCCGGTTGCCAGCCTAGCGTTGCCGCCAGCTGTTCCGGCGTGGAGGCTTCCTCCAGCCGATCGAAAATCTGCTGTTCCAGCGCCAGATGTAAGGCATCCGCCTTCACGCTGCTGGCGGCAAGCTGCCATAACGTCTCTAATGGATTCATAAGTGGCCTTTCTCATTGATGGTCAGTCGATAGGGAATATGCTATCTATAAATGAGAATCGTTATTATGTTCATTGTTATGCGAGACGGCGTTTTTCATATGCGAAACGTTGGGGGAAAAATGACACAAAGACAGCAACGGGTGCGAGAGGGGTTATCGTCCGGCGATCGGTGTCGGATGAGTGAAGTGAATCGCGCTGATTCACGTCGCATCCTGCCGGGCGATATCGGTGAATGCTGGTCGGATTTCAGCCGCATTGATGCGGATCTGTCATTGGCGCATTCACAATACCGCCCGCACCGTGCGTTGGTGGAAGAAACACAGAATCCACATTCGCAACCGATGCTGGTTATGACATTTGCGCTGGCAGGGGAGTCGGCTTATTACGATAACGGCGGTTCACAGATTTGGTTTCGCCAACGGCATGTCACGATTACGACGTTTGGCGCCAGCGTAGGTGAACGTCATTATCACGCTCAGCAGCAGGTCGATCAGCTACGGCTGTTGGTGGGGAAAACGGCGGCGGCTCGTTATTTTGGCGTGGAGTGTGCGGAACTGCTGTTCAGTGGCGATGGGGTACAACAGCGTGCGTTTGCCCCCGTCTCTGCCGCCAGTCAGGTTCATGTCAATGCGCTGTGCGCTGACGCCGATCCGCTAAACCGTCACATCCATGCTTTAAGCCTGCTGGCGCAGTATCGTCACGTCCTGCAGCCGGAAGAGAGGCGCGGCGCTATTCATCTACAAGAACGGCAGCAGTTGGAGCAGGTGTGCCGCTGGATGCGTGAACATCTGGCTGAACCGCTGACGCTGGCTTGTATCGCGACTCAGGCAGGAATGAGTGAATCCAGACTCAAACTCGGATTTCACCGCTGCTTCGCGACCACGCCGGGTCAGATGCTATTGCGGATGCGGATGGAACGGGCGCATCAACTGCTGGAACAGGGATTTCAGGTGGCGCAGACTGCCTGGCAAGTTGGCTATCGGCATCCTGCTAATTTCAGTCTGGCATTTACGCGCTATTTTAGCCGTAACCCAAAAATGATTACGCCGCGTAAGTAAAAATACCCTACCGATAGCAATGTGATGATTTTGTCATAACTCTTTACCATTATTTTCCTTTGATTATATTCCTGTCCGTTATTTATGCATACGGCACCCTGAACCCGAGCTTTTGTCCAAATTCTTCTATACTCCATTCAGCAGTACCAATGTGTAATGAATATTGCGACCAATCAGCTGTTCATTTTTCAGCGCGCAGTCGGGTGGTTCCCTGTGCATGAAAAAACTATTTTATTTTTAATAAGTGGTCGCTTTTTAAGCAAAGGAAAAAAGGATGAGATTAAAAAAGAAAAAAATTGAGCCGATGAAAATTCAGGACATTACCATTATTGATAATGCCAGACTCAAAAAAGCCATTACCGCAGCCGCATTGGGTAATGCGATGGAATGGTTTGATTTTGGTGTATATGGTTTTGTGGCGTATGCGCTCGGACAGGTTTTTTTCCCCGGTGCCGACCCCGGCGTACAAATGATTGCCGCACTGGCAACATTCTCGGTTCCCTTTTTAGTTCGGCCGCTCGGCGGAATATTTTTTGGCGCGATGGGCGATAAATTTGGTCGCCAGAAAGTCTTGTCGATCACCATTATTATCATGTCGGTGAGCACATTCTGTATTGGCTTGATTCCGTCTTATGAATCGATCGGTATTTGGGCGCCGATACTACTGCTGTTGGCGAAACTGGCGCAGGGCTTCTCCGTTGGGGGCGAATATACCGGCGCGGCGATTTTCGTTGCCGAATATTCCCCGGATAGACGACGCGGATTTTTAGGAAGCTGGCTGGATTTCGGCTCGATTGCCGGATTCGTGATGGGGGCAGGTGTCGTGGTGCTTATTTCCTCCATTGTCGGAGAAGAAAGCTTTCTGGAATGGGGATGGCGTATTCCGTTCTTTATTGCTGCACCGCTCGGATTAATTGGGATTTATTTGCGCCATGCGCTGGAAGAAACGCCGACGTTCCAGCAGCACGTGGACAATATTGATAAAGAATCAAAAGACAGCATTCAATCCCCGCCGAAGATTTCTCTGCGTGAAATTGTTAGCAAGCAATGGAAAGGTCTGCTGATCTGTATTGGGATGGTGATTACCACCAACGTGACCTATTACATGCTGCTGACCTATATGCCGAGTTACCTTTCACACAGCCTGAATTACTCGGAAGATCATGGCGTGATGATTATTATTGCCGTCATGATCGGGATGCTGTTTGTGCAGCCGGTGATGGGGCTGATGAGCGATCGCTACGGGCGTAAACCATTTATTATTTGCGGCAGTATTGGGCTGCTGTTGCTGTCAGTACCCAGCTTCATCTTGATCAACAGTGATGTGATCGGGCTGATTTTTTGCGGATTACTGATGCTGGCTGTCCTGCTGAATTCGTTCACGGGGGTGATGGCTTCGACGCTTCCCGCACTGTTCCCGACGCATATTCGTTATAGCGCGCTGGCGACCTCATTTAACGTTTCTGTACTGGTTGCGGGCTTTACGCCGACGGCGGCGGCGTGGCTGGTGGAATCGACCAGTAACCTGTATATGCCGGCGTATTACCTGATGGTGATTGGGCTTATCGGTTTGATTACCGGGATGTCGATGCGAGAAACGGCAAACCAGCCGCTGAAAGGCGCAACGCCTGCGGCGTCGGATCGGACGGAAGCCAAAGAGCTGTTACAGGAACAGTACGACAATATTGAGCTAAAAATAGAAGAGATTGATGAGCAAATTGCCGAGCTGGAGAAGAAAAGAAAACGGCTGACCGAACAGCATCCTGAGATTAATTAACCTCGCCTCACTGTACAAGAAAAGCGCCACGGATGTGGCGCTTTTGCTATGTCCTTTCTGCCTGATTCTGGTATCTTTTAATGTTATGTTATAACATATCAAGAATCACAATAACATCACGGAGAGAAAGATGCAGAAAACGACAATCGCGGCGACTCTGGGGCTGCTGATGGGGGTGGGGAGTGCGAGCGTTCAGGCGCACGACCATGAGGTATTGCGCGGACGATTAATCTTTTCCGATCACCAGAAACCGACGCTCAGCGTGCTGGATCTGGATACCTTCAAAGTCACACATACTTTTGACGTGGGTCACGCGAACGCATCGCTGGTGCCTACCGAAGATGGCCGATTCACCATCGTCAATCTTTACGATGACGCGGGTACGATTGCTTTCCTTGATACTGGCCTGACCTATGAATCGCATGACGACCATCTGGACGTGCATAAAGGTGAGCCGCGGCTTTTGCCGCTGCGGGTGACGGGAGACAAACCCTCGCATATTACCTCGGAAAACGGCTGGATCGCCTGGTCATACGATGGCTTACGTCCGTGGGACGGCCCCAGCCAGCCTGAATCGGTGATGATCCGCTTGTCTGAACTGGATAGCGCCAATCCTGTCGTTGAGAAACGTAAAAGCCCTGCGCCGCAGCACGGTATCACTGCGCCGTTGGGGAACAACCAGTGGCTGATTTCCGTGCCGAAAGCGGCCTATGCCAAAGGTGATGATAAAACGGTGACGTCGCGGCCTAATGGCTTTGTTGTTTATCAGCAGGATAAGGGCTGGAAAGCCATTGCGGACTTTAATCAGGCGCAGGATCCCCAGCGTTCGTGTAAAGAATTTCACGGCCACAGCGCGCTGAATCATGTTCACGTTTTTGGCTGTAATGTAAAACTGGCGGAAGGTGATGCAAAAAGTGACGGCGGCGTGTTGATCGTAAAACAGCAGAGTGGGAAATGGGTGTCGCACAAGCTGGCTTATCCTGACGATCGTCGTACCAGTACGCTGAAATCGGGTCTGCAAGGTCGTTACGTCATTGGGAATTACGGTGGGCTGGGCGGGCAGCCATTTAACGCACTGATTCGTATCGATCCGCAATCCAAAAAGCTTACGGCACAGGATGTGTTTTCCATCCCGGATGAACAGGCTGTGTGTAAATTTGAAATCTCTGCCGATGGCAAACGAGTGGCAAACCTGACGCCAGATGGCAAGCTGCGTCTATATGACGTGGCACCAAACTGGAAGCAAATCGCCAGCTTTGATGCGGTCGAGGCGTTTGACTGCGCTTACGGTGCCAAAACGCCGACACCGTCGCTCGCCATCGTCGGCGGCAGCGTGTACGTCAGCGATCCGGTGAATCAGCGCATTCGTGAGTTTTATCTGAACAGCGCGAAGCAGGGGCTGGATATTAAGATTGATGGCGCGCCTACCGAACTGGCGGGTAAGCGCTAAACCCGGTTCAGAATTGAAGCAGCATACGGGCAGGGATGCCCGAATCGTCTATAGCAACGGTGTGGTGATTAGCGGCCAATGAGCCGCAGCTGGGTGCAAAATGGGCAACCACAGCCGTTAACGGAGGTGGCATCGCACTGGCCGGGGTGAATCGTATTCAGCCCCATTGGCGTAAAGCCGGAAAAGGCACGCTTAGCGTCATCAATATTGCGTAGCCCGCTCTCCGTAGACTGAACCATTTTGGCTTGAAACGCAGATGCTTGCGCCGCCACCAGGGAAAGCAACAGAACTGACAGACCTTTCTTCATTGGGTTTATCCGCGATGAAATTTGATTTGTTATAACATAACGAATTTAACCGCGCCAGAGCAGCCGACGGCACGCAGGGGTCGGCTGCCTGAACAACATCATTTGACTAGCGGAACGGCGGCTCGTTAAAGGTACGCAGTTTGCGTGAGTGCAGCTTATCGCTTTCAGCCCGCAACAGATCGATGGCGCAGATGCCAATCTGCAAATGCTCCGAAATCGCCCCTTCATAGAAACGGTTTGCCTGTCCCGGCAGCTTGATTTCACCGTGTAACGGCTTATCCGAGACGCACAGCAGCGTGCCGTAAGGCACTCGGAAACGATACCCCTGCGCGGCAATTGTCGCACTTTCCATATCTACCGCGACGGCGCGACTGAGGTTAAACCGTAGAGCAGAGGCCGCATAGCGGAGCTCCCAGTTGCGGTCATCAGTGGTAACCACCGTGCCGGTACGCAGGCGCTGCTTAACTTCTTCTCCCGGCATGCCGCTGACCATCTTGGTGGCGTCGTACAACGCACGCTGCACTTCGGCGATGCTGGGAATCGGGATGTCAGGCGGCAATACGGCGTCCAGTACGTGATCGTCACGCAGGTAAGCGTGCGCCAGCACATAATCACCGATGGACTGACTCTCGCGCAGGCCGCCGCAGTGGCCAATCATCAGCCAGGCATGCGGACGCATCACCGCAAGGTGATCGCAGATGGTTTTCGCGTTGGATGGTCCGACGCCAATGTTGACCATCGTAATCCCTTTACCCTGGCGGGGGATCAGGTGATAGGCAGGCATCTGATGGTTCTTCCAGGCCAGATCGGACACCGTCTGCTCTGGGTTCGGTGTCTCGGCGGTGATGTAGATACCGCCCGCGCAGGATAGTGCCTCATAGGGGCTATCGGGATCGGCAATCTGCGCACACGCCCAGCGTACAAACTCATCGACATAACGGGTGTAGTTGGTGAAGAGGATAAACGGCTGAATATGTTCCACCGGCGTGCCGGTGTAGTGGCGAAGCCGCGCCAGCGAGAAATCAGTGCGCAGGGCGTCGAAGTGCGACAGCGGCGATGTGGTGGTGGCATGAAACAGCCCGTCGGCCGTCTCGTCTCCAATCTGTGACAGTTCCGTAGTGGGGAAATGTTTGGCGATGCCCGCGCTCATGGAGCGGTCAAGAATCAGGTCGGAACCGTCGAGCACGTAGGGGAACGGAATTTCCTGCTGTGACGGGCTGACGTCAATGGTGACATCATAATCCCCCTCCAGCAGCGCAAGCTGTTCAGCCAGATAAGCGCGTAGAAATGCCGGGCGGGTCACGGTGGTGGAGTAGCTGCCGGGATGGGTGAAACGTCCATAGGCGCGATGGCGGGGATGGCCGGTCGAATTGCCGCTCCAGCTGACGCGCAAGGCCGGGTAGGAAAATAATCCCGCCGCGCGCGCGTTGGCATCGGGCAGGGTGCCATCATTGATGAAGTCCCCGATGGCGTCGCGCAGCGCTGAGACGGCGTCATCATACAGCGCTTCCAGTTTATCCAGAGCCTGAGTGACGGTAAGACTGACGTCGCTGTTATGCATATTCTCTCCTTTAATCACGCTCTGCATTATTCATATCCCGTACTTCGGCAGAGGTTAGCTCACAGCGTAACTGAAGATGCACAGGCCCGCCATCGTGAAATCTGGCGGAACTGTGAGTGTGAAGAGAAGAGAGCGTTGAGGCGGCGTTCCACCATCGATTAGTGCTTGTGGCGACCAGAGAGGTTTGCCGCGCTCACGGCCAGTATCGACAGCACGCCGAGTGCGGCCGCCGGTGCCAGCACGCCCCAGAAGGCACGTTCGATATACGGCATTCCTTCTGCCAGCACGCGTCCCCACTCTGGTGTCGGCGGTGAGGCTCCCAGACCTAAGAAGCCGAGCGATGCCAGCGCCAGCGCGATGCCTGGCAGTCGCAGCATGGCGTGACGAAAGAGTGGCCCAATCAGCGCAGGCAAAACATAAAACAGGCTGCGCCGTATCGGTCCCACGCCAAGGATTGGCAGCATGCGAATATAAGGACGCGCATTAATTTCGGCGACCAGCGCCGCGGTGTGGGCAGCCAGCGGAGCCCAACTCACTGCAATCACGGCAATCGCCGCGCCCGTTGCCGTCGGGCCATTAACGGCGGCAACCAGCAGCCCGGCAATCACCGGCGGCAAGGCGTTGGTCACTTCGATGGGGCCCGTAAGCAGACGCGGAAACAGCCCAACCAGCAGGCCGATTGCCAGACAGGCCAGCGATACCACCAGTGCCAGCAGACAGGTATTTAGCGTGCCGTGGGCGACGCGCGCCAGTAAATCACGCCCCATCGCGTCCGCGCCAAAAGGCAGCAGGAACGACGGCGGTTGCAGGCGTAGAAAGGCAGACGTATAGGGATCGCGCGGTAAGCCAGCCAGCAACAGCAGCGCCAGCAGTAGCACGCAGATAACCGGCAGCCAGATTGCATAGCGAGACACCGGGCTACCACGTTCTTCCGGCACGGGCATCGCCCCGCTCCGCAGCGCGCGTCCGAGAATCAGCAGCCGTACGCCGCTGGCAGCGATACCCGCCAGTGAGGCGATGAGTAAAAGAATCAACACGCCAATCTGTAAGGCGGGCAGATCCTGTGCGGCCGCAGCTCCCAGCGTCGCACGTCCCAGACCGGGAATCGCGAATACTTTTTCGACAGCGATGGCACCACCGGTTAACGAGACCAGCACCAGCCCGACCAGCGGCATCACGCTGGGCAACGTACGTTTCAGCACCGCCAGTGCGACATGACGACGGCTCACGCCCGCCACGCTCCAGGTGGTGAGCCAGTTTTCGCTGAACGTGGCGGAGAGTGCGTCGGCAATAATTCGACCAAGGTAGCCGCCTGCCGGAATACCGAGCGCCAGCGACGGCAGCACCGCGTAGTGTAGGCCCAGCCAGCCATAGGGCGGAAACCACTGTAGCCAGACGGCACCGACGATCAGCAGAAACGACGCCAGCAGAAATTCAGGCAGTGCGGTAAATAAGGCGGCAAACAGACCGCCTGAACGATGAACCTGACCGCGTAACCCCTGGCGAAAGGTTGGGGCGCACAACACGGCAGCCAGTGTGAAGGCCACCAGCGCTGAGGACGCCATCAGCGTGAGCGAGACGCCCGCCGCCTGTAACATCCCCGGAAGGACTGGTCGGCCAGACACCCAGGAATTGCCTGCATCGCCGTGTAGTAGACCTGTCAGCCAGTTCAACAGCAATTGCAGTGGGCCCTGATCCAGCCCGAGAGAGTGACGAATGGCATTTAGCGTTTCCGCCGTCGCTTCCTGCTCGCCGGAACGAGCACGTAGCAGCGCCAGCGCCGGATCCTGACCGGACAACCACGGCAGCATACCAATCAGCACGACGATCCCCGCCAGCGTCAGCAGCCGCGAAAACAGCGGGATCAGCATGCCGTATTGCGGGCGTTGTGTCTGGTTGATGGTTGCACAGGTGCGGCAATATAGCGGTTCGCTCATAAACTCGTCATCTTTCTGGTTGCTGGGCGTGTTACCCGTTATTTCGCGTCGGTAGCAATATGCGTGGTGGCGTTAATCAGCGTGCGTTCACGCGGGTCGCGCAGTGCGTCTTTTACCTGTGCGCTTTCACCCTGAATGACGCGCTCATGCAGCATCGGAATCGCAGCATCGCTGGCAAGGATCAGGTTTTCTGCCTGCATGATGGCCTGACGGCGTGCAACGCCAGCAGGAATCATAGCCGCTTTCTGTAACGCCAGATCGATTTCCGGGCGGCACAGTTGCGCGATGTTGAATGACCCTTCGCAGGCAAAATCGCTGTACAGGTAAGCCACCGGATCGCCGGAATCCAGCACGGTAGCGCGGGATAAAATAAAGGCGTCAAACTTGCCTGCCAGCGCGTCGGACTCAATCTGCGCATACTCACGCACTACCTGTTTCACCGTAAATCCGGCGGCGGTAAGCTGCTGTGCCAGATAGACTGCCACCTCAGGCAGCTCGGCGCGATCGCTGAAGGTTGCCAGCGTGATGGTCGCACCCGCAGGCGTACCGGCTTTGACCGGATTTGCCACCGGCTGGCGCAGTTCCGCCGCCCACGGCAACGCGGGACCTAACAGGCCCTGCGCGATGTCGGCGCGCTTCTCATAAACGTTATCCACCAGCTGTTGGCGATTGATGGCATCACGCACGGCGGCACGCATCGCAGGATCTTGCATCACGCCATGGAGCGTATTCAGATACAGCGTGTTGGTACGCGGCATCGGGACTTCATGCACCAGCGATTGATCCAGCAGCGGTGCCTGAGAAACCGGAATGGCTTCGACAATGTCTGCCGTGCCGGTACGTAATGCAGCCGCGCGCGCTGCACCGTCAGAGACAAAGCTGACGTCGATCCCGCTGGCCTGCGCTTTTTCACCCCAGTAACCGTCGAATCTATCTAACACCGCGCTGCTGGTGCCAGTGACGCTACGCAGAACAAACGGACCGCTTCCGGTATTGACTGGGTTAACGACGCCATTCTGGCCGTAGGCATGGGTAGAGAGAATCGCCAACTGCGGGCTGGATAAGCGCTGGGGCAGCAGTGGATCGGCTTTAGCGGTGGAGACAATCACGGCGTTATCGCCATCGGCTTTTACCGTTAACTGCACGCCGTCCAGAATGCGCGGTTTGGGGGCGGCGGTGGACGCGACGGTGAGCGCATTAACCACCGTGGCGGCGTTTAACGTGGTGTTATCGTGAAAATGAACATTGGGACGCAGCTCAAAACGCCAGGATTTATCATCGATCTGCTGCCATGTTGTCGCTAACGCAGGCTGAGCTTCGCCGAGCTTGTCGAGCACCACTAGCGTTTCTGCCGTGCTCCAGCGCGACAGCTTAAAGGCATCATCGCTCAATGGCGTCAGGCCGGAGCGCGGTGGTTGAAGCATCGCCAGTTTGATTCGGCCGTCATGATGCGAGGTGTGCTTTTCCTCCGGCTCGTTGAAGCAGCCTGACAGCAGCAGTGTGGCTGATAGCAGGCCGGAAACGGGCCACAGGAGATTACGCATATTCATCAGTCTGTCCTTATTCATTCAAGGTTGAAGCGGATTTAAACGGGCGGCAGATGACCATCATCGCCAGCGAACTGCACAGCGGCACAGCGGCGAGCAGCACCCACGGAATAGCGGCCTGTGGCGACGGCGTCAGCGCACGGTCGAGCTGGCTACCGAGTACAAAGTTGCCGACCAGAACAGCAATGCCGCCCATCGATGCCAGCGCGCCATAGTGCGCCCCCAGATTCTGGTTGTTGGCAAAACGCGGGATGAGATCCATACCAACGGGGACGATTAACATCTGTCCCAGCGTTAACAGGGTAATCAAGGAGATAGCCGGAAGCAGGCGCTGCCATCCTTCTGGCGGCGTGCTGGAAGCAAACAGGGCGACACTAAGGAACGAGGCAGACAGCAGTGCGAAGCCCAATGGCAGCATGCGTGCTGCACCAACCCGGCGGGCAAAACGCGCCAGCGGAAGCTGTAATCCGATCACGAGCAGTGAAGCCAGAACAAACAGCGGGCCGAGGTCTTTCTCACTGCTTCCGGAGCGGTGCAGTTCAACTGGCAGCGCCAGATAGAGCTGGTTGTAGCTGAACAGGTAAGCGCTGTAGGCAATGATGAACGCAACAAAGCGCCGCTGGCGGAAGGTTTCCCACCATGGGGCGATGTGTAATTCGCCCTGATTACGCTGCGTCGGCGGCAGACTGAAAAACAGGACGATGAGCGCAATGACAAAGACGCCAGCGCCGGCGAGCGCCACGCGCTGGAATCCGTATCCAGCCAGTACCGAGCCCAGCAGGGGACCCAACACCGCGCCTAGCTCGCCGCAAATCGCAAACAGGGCGAACCACTCGGAGCGGCTGCGTTTTCCCTCTTTTTCACTTTGCGTACCGGCTTGCGCCATTAATGCCTCAATGGCGGGGGAGAACAGGGCTCCGCCGACGCCGGTCAGGCAGGCACCGAGAATAATCGGCCACAGCGAATCGCCCAGCGCCAGCAGGAGATAACCGCTGATGCGTACGACGCAGCCGCACAGGATAATTACGCGTGCGCCAAAGCGGTCAGCCAGCGCACCGCCGACTAAAAACATGCCCTGTTGAGAAAAGGTGCGTAAGCCAATCACCAGTCCGATAGCCCAGCCGGAAAGCAGCATGTCGTCACGCAGGAAAATCGCCAGAAACGGCACGACGGCATAAAAGCCAATGTTGAAAACAAGCTGGCTGCCCAGAAGCAACGGAGGGTAAGGCCGCGGCGTGCGGCTGGCGGTAAGGTCTGACATGTCATCATCCATTATAAGAAGAGTCGTGATAAAAGCCCGCGATGGGAAAATGTGTTATTGACGCGGTATTTTATTGTAAAAAATGTGTGCTCAGCGAGCTAATAACCAGACGTCGACAGCGCGGGTACGGCCTGCAACAGGCGGGCAGTGTGCGGCTGCTGCGGTGAAGCCAGAACCTCGGCGGTGGGGCGATCTTCAATGATGCATCCGCCGTCCATAACCAGCATTCTGTCGCACAAACCGGCGAGCATGGAAATATCGTGCGATACCATCAGTAAACCCATCTTGTTTTGTTTGGTGACCTGTTGAAGCAGCGTTTTAATCTGTTCGCGCAACGGTAAATCCAGACCGCTGACCGGCTCATCCGCCACTAAAAACTCGGGTTGAACCATCAGCGCTCGTGCCAGCGCGACACGTTGTGCCTGACCGCCGGAAAGCTGCCCGGCGACTCTGTCCAGAAGTGTGGTGCTCAACCCCACCTGATCCATGACTTCACGCAGACGGGTCGAATTCTTTCCATTAACATGCCGGTTTTCATCAGGACGGAGTCGTTTCAGCGGCTCGGTGAGAAGATCGGCAACGCGCTGGCGTGGCGCGAGCGAGCCTGCCGGATCCTGAGGAATATACTGGACGCGGCGACGATACCAAATCAGCGAACGCACCGATCCCGGCTTAATCAGGTTGCCGTCGCAGTACACGGCGCCACGCTCCGGCGCTTCAAGCGCGAGCAGGGTTTTTAGCAGCGTGGATTTACCACAGCCGGAAGCGCCAACCAGCCCGACGCGTTCATGCTGTTGTATCGTCAGCGACAGGTCGTGAAAAATCGCACCGGCAGGATCGATCTTTTGCCACGGCAAACGCGACGTTTGGCAATAGCGGCTGACGTGTTCGAGGCTTAAAAACGGTGTGGGAACCGCATGCAGGTGGTGGTTCATCCGGCGAGCGCTCCGGCAATGGTTGCAGGCGATATATTCGTCGTCAATAACACATTGTCGGATAAAAGTGTGTCAGCGCGACGGGCGACAGCAACCAGACTGCGGGTGTAAGGATGCTGTGGTGCATCCAGCAGTTGCAGCATACTGCCAGATTCCACGATCTGCCCGTTTTCCATCACCAGACCGCGTTGGCAAAGTTGTGCGGCAACGGCGATATCATGCGTAATAAACAGCAGGGCGGGGGCGTCCGGCTGGACGCTACGTTCCTGTAAGACCTGCAATACCTGCTGCTGAGTAATGACATCAAGCGCGGTAGTGGGCTCGTCTGCCACCAGCAGACGCGTCTTGCCGAGCAGTGCAAGGGTAATACAAATGCGCTGACGCTGACCGCCGGACAATTCGGCAGGGTAGCGCTGCAACAGGTTGGGAATGTCATCCAATTGCATAGCGCTAAGCAGCGCAGAAAGCTCAGCGGAAGAGGTCGTTTTCAACGCCAGTGACAGCTGTTTTCCCAGCGGCATGAGGGGATTCAGCGCTGCTGCCGAGTCCTGGAACACGGCAGAGACGCGGCCAGTCTGCGGGCGAGCCAGCGCTTTCAACTGACCCACCTCTTCGCCATTGACCCGAATGCTGCCACTAACCTGACAACCTGCTGGCGGCGTGCCGATGACTGCTTTGGCAGTGAGGGATTTACCTGAACCGGATGCGCCGAGTAAACAGACACGTTCACCCGCGAACAGCGTAAAACTGACCTCGCTGACTTTGGCTTCGCCACCAATAGATAGATTAAGGTTCTCTACCTGAAGAATGGCGTCTGTGTGTCTGTTCCAGTTAATCATGGTTAACGTATACGGTTGGTGTAAATCGATATGTAATAACATAACAAATTACGACGAAGTGATGCAAAGGAAATGTGATCCAACGCGTATAAATTGGCGCATCGATGCCGCTCACTCGGCGGCCACGTCCACCGCTGCATAATTTTTTAAGCCGGATATAAATCACCGCAAATTGAGGCATTTGTGTAAGAGGCGGTGGATGGATAGAGCGATCTCACTGGAAGCGAGATCGCATTCAGAGGGGGGTTAGCGTTGCTGTGCGGCCAGCCACTGGCGTAGGCGTTCGGGTTGCTGTGCGCCGCTCAAGCGAGCCCGTTCTCCACCATTTTCGATCCATAGCAGGGTCGGTAACGTTCTGACCGCCAGTTTCTCCGCCAGCGCAGTGTGACGATCGGCGTCCAGATAATGACTCGGTAAGTGGCGGTGTTCCTCGTTATCCAGAATCGTTTCCAACTGGCGGTAGAGGCTTTTGCAGTGGACGCAGCGCTCCGCGCCGACCAGCAGCAACTGTGGGCCTTGTTGGGCTGCCAGTTCAGGCCAGTCGTCAGCGGTCAGTGAAGCAAAGCGCTCGCGGTTGACGGCAAAAAGCTTCGGGCTGCGCTTGAGGTCTTCGCTATCGGTTGCGACGCACAGGGCATCGCCGCTCTTTTTGTAGGGGCGCGTGCCCTCAATACGAATGACGCTGGCGAAGCCGGGGGCGGCGGCTCCCGGTTGACGTAGCCGAGTGTTGTCGGGGGCGATCACTGGCGTTTCCTGTGGACGCGGCAACTGTGGCACCCACTCGTAGGGCACACGGTAAGCGCGATACAGCATGTTGGTATTCACCGTCTTGCCCCAATACGGGGAAATAAACTCCCAGACAATCTCGTGATCGACGGTGACTTCAAAGAGTCGACCATTGGCGCCTTCGTTAATCAGCGTATTGCCGTTCGGCAGGCGCTGGATATTACTGATGTACGGGCTGTAAAAACGGAAAGCGTCGGTCGGGTGTGGAATGCCTGCTTCGTAGGGCGAATAGCGCCAGACAATATCCAGCGTCACCGGGTTGATTTCCAGCACGCGCGAATAGTCACGCCAGGCGTTTTTCACGCCGTCGGCCGAGGCCGGATTGGGTGCGCCGTAGCCTGCCCAACCACCGTTATCAAACACCAGAATATTGCCCGCCCCCGGCAAGCCCGCGGGTATCATATGCGCGTGATGCTGGCCGATAATCCAGCCAATGTGTTTGAGTTCAGGCGTGTTGTAATTAGGACCAAGCTGCCAGACGATATTGCCACTCTGTTTGTCGATGATGGCGATGATGTTGGATTCGCGGGCGTCCCAGATAATGTTATCCGGGTGGAAACGGGTATCGCCTTGATCGAACCACGGGTTGGGGCCGAGTGCCGACATGGAGTTGATGTGCATCCAGTCGCCCATGCCGCCGCCACTTTTGCGCAGGTTAGGATTGTTGTACAGCGCGGTTTTCGCATCGTCGTCAAAGCCCAACTCGTCAAAATGATCGCTGCAACGCCATTCCCATAAGATGTTACCTTCCCAGTCCACCTCAATAATGGTGTCGTCGAGCAGCAGTTTGTCGCTGATCCGTTCGTTATGCAGATTGGTATGCGCCAGCAGTAGCGTGTTGCCGCCAATCGACTGCGGCTCTTGTCCCGGTGCGTAATAGCCGACCGGATTACCGCTGCGCTGGTAATCATGATGGACGCGCGCCATCCATTCTGGTGGGAGATCAGGATCGGTAATGTGTTCATAGCCGTTGAATTTCCAGACGACGTTGCCGTCCCAGTCCACCTGAATCAGATCGACCATGTCCTGCATGCCGTAGCGCGAATCACGTTCACCGCTATGCCCGAGGATGTAACCGCCGGGCAGGATTTTGTTGGGAAAACCGTGCAAGCCTTCCCACAGGCGTAGTTCGGTGCCGTTCATATCCACCAGCACCGCGCCGCGCTCCAGCGCCTGAAAGACAGTGTAGCCGCCCCAGGCTTTTTCCGGGTTGTAAATCGTCGTACCGGTCGGGTAGACGGAAGGGTGTCCCATAATGGTGCTCCAGTATTTATGAGTTCAGTGAAGAGAAAGCGGCCGCGGTATCGGCGGGCTGAGTCAGCAATGCGAGCAACTGGCTGCACTGCTGGTGAAAATCTTGGCTGTCACGCTGGCGCGGATGCGGCAGCGAAATTGTCGCAATCTGGCGGATACGACCCGGTCGCGGTGCCAGTACGACGACGCGATCGGCGAGATAGACGGCTTCTTCGACATCGTGGGTGACCAGCAGCGTGGTGGTGCCCTCCGCCTGATGAATGCGGCGCAGCTCCTGCTGCATCTGCTGGCGCGTTAGCGCATCCAGCGCACCAAAAGGCTCATCCAGCATCAGGATGCGTGGGTTGGCGACCAGACCTCGTGCGATCGCGACACGCTGCGCCATGCCGCCGGAAAGCTGGGCGGGTAGGGCGTCGGCAAAATCCTGCAAGTGCACAAGCTGAATAAAGTGGTCGATCAGGCGTTTCCGCTCTTTGCTATCGATCGCCTCATTCGCCAGCCCGAGTGCGATGTTTTGCCGTACCGTCAGCCACGGAAACAGGCGCGGTTCCTGAAACACCATGCCGCGCTCGCGCCCGATACCGCGCACGGTTTGCCCTTCAACCAGCACGCGTCCCTGATAGTCGTTGTCCAGACCGACCAACATACGTAACAACGTAGATTTGCCGCAGCCGCTGCTGCCGACAATGGCGACCAGTTCACCGCTGTGAATCGACAGGGAAAAATCATCAATCACCGTCAGCGCTTCGCCCTGCACGCGAAACTGTTTACGCAGGCGATCGAACTGCACCACCGGTGGCGGCACATCAAGGGGAGTGGACGTCATGCGATTTCTCCTGCGGAACGCCAGCGCGTCATCCGCTGTTCCAGACCTAATCCAACGCGGTCGAGTACCGCGCCTGTTAATCCAATCAACAGCATGCCGCTGATAATGAGGGGCATATCCAGTAACTGTTGGGCGTTGATCATCAGGCTGCCGATTCCCGTGCCGGATGACATGAAATATTCCGCGCCGATGGTGCCAAGCCAGGCGTAAATCAGCGACAGACGTAAACCCGCAAAGATGGCGGGAGCAGCACCCGGCAGAATCAGCACCCTCAGACGGGTTGAGAGACGGAGCTGTAACACCTGTGCGACTTCCTGTAAGGCCTGCGAACGCTGGCGGATACCGCGATGGCTGGCTACCAGCATGGGGAAGAAGGAGGCCAGGGCGACAAAGGTGATTTTCCCGGCTTCATCGTTGCCAACCCAGGCGGTCAGCAGCGGTAGCCAGGCAAACAGTGCGATCTGACGCAGCGTCGCGACCGTGGGCGTAAAAAGGGCGTCGCTGGTGGCGTTTAGCCCCAGCAGTACGCCACCTATGAGGCCAGCAACAATGCCACATACCGCACCGGCGAGCGCGCGAGTCAGGCTGGCCTGCATTGCCTCAGTGAGTGAACCGTCGTGGACGCCTTGCAGCAACATGTGCCACACGTCTGCGGGCGGTGGCAGGAGTAACGGATCGATCCAGCCAAAACGGCTGGCCTGTTGCCAGAGCAGCAGAAGCAGGAACGGTAAAACCAGCGCGGATAAGCGGCGAGACGGCGCAGCGGTTAAGCGACTGAGCGGCGGGTGTGGCCAGAAGACCAGACGACGTTCCAGCTGATTGATTGTCCACTCCATCGTCAGCCCTGCCAGACCTATCACGGCGATGCAGACAAACACGATATCCAGTTGAAACAGCTGGCGTCCCCATACCAGCAGGTAGCCAATGCCCTGAGACGACGCCAGCAGTTCGACCACAATCAGCGATACCCATGCCTGCGAAAGCGCCAGTCGTAAGCCGGTTAGCCAGGTGGGGAGTGCGGCGGGCAACGTTAATTTGATGAGGCGCTGATGCCACGGCAGGCGCAGAGTGCGGGCGACTTCCTGGAGCGCATGCGGCACGTTGCGCACGCCCGTTTGCGTATGCAGCGTCACCGGGATAATTACCGCCTTGATGATGACCGCAAGTTTTAAGCCGTCATCAATGCCAAACAGCACCATAAATAGCGGGATCCAGCCCAGCGTCGGGATCTGTGCCAGCGCGTATACCGTCGGATGCAACAGATGTTCGGCGCGGCGTGAAGCGCCCATGAGCGCGCCAAGCAGCGTTCCCGCCAGTAAGCCTGCCAGCAGACCGCTGGCTAATCGTTGCAGGCTGATAAAGAGCTGCGGCAGGAGATCGTTGTGCCAGAGTTCGACGGCGGTGTTAGCGACGACGTTGGGGGCAGGGAGAATCTGGGCGGGCATCCAGCCGTAGTGGGTGCTGATATACCACAGCGCCAGCAGTGCCAGCGGCACAATTAGTGGTACTACAAGCGACACAATTCTTGGCACGACAAGAGAATAGGCCCGTGCTGTCGGTAGAGCAGGCCAGATGTTCGCGTTTTTTTTCAGCAGTATCGACTTATTCATTTTATTCCACGAAAGCATCACGACTGGATGAATAGGGAATAAAAAACAGGTTTCAGCTTTGAACGCCAATGCAATAAAGCGATGGTCGCCGTGCAAGAAATGCATATGCGTAGCCCGCGCCCGCCAGTGCTGATTTATGCTTTTTTCCGCTGAACAAACCTGTAAATGTTATTTAAGCCTGATGCAGACGGTTCGTTAGTTTTCATGGTAGATGAAACAAATTATTGAGGAAAACCGTATGCACCAACCATCAATCCCATCGATAGCTATTTTATCGGTAACTTTCCATTCTCGCTGGCGACAGGGGCTGCATAAGTTCATTGGCGGTGCTCTGTTGATGAGCACGGCGCTAATGGCATCGACTGTTCAGGCAAACGATGCGGCCCCACAGGATGCACAGAAGCCGACAGAGATTCGCATTGGTTTGCCGGACCAAAGCGCGGGCAGCAAACCCTTTATCCGCGGGCCGTTGGGGTTGGCGCATATTCAAAAGCAACTGGAGAAAGAATTTGAACCGCAGGGCATCAAGATTCAGTGGTCGTTCTTTAAAGGCGCGGGTCCGGCGGTAAATGAGGCGCTGGCGAACAAGCAGTTGGATGTGGTGTATTTGGGCGATCTGGCGGCCATTATTGGTCGGGCGGGGGGATTGCCGACGCGGGTGCTGCTGGGATCGCGCGGCTCTAATTCTTATCTGGCGGCGACGCCGGAATCGGGTATTCAACGCATTGAAGATTTACGCGGTAAGCGGATTGCAGTCTACAAGGGAACGGCCGATCAGCTGTCGTTTGAGCGCGCGATTAAAAGCGTTGGGCTAAACGAGCGCGACGTGCGGGTCATCAATCTGGACTGGACGGCGGGCAAAGCGGCGCTCGCAGCCAGACGCGTGGATGCAGTATGGGGCGGCGTCTCCCTGCTGGCGTTGCGTAAGCAGGGAATTAATATTGTGACCACCAGCCGAGCACTGGGCTGGGCGAATACCACGCAGGCTGCGGTGCTGGCGACGCAGGACTTTATCGACCGCTATCCCGGCACGACACAGCAACTGGTGAATGTGCTGGTGGACAATGCGCGGTGGATCGGCGAGGCGCAGCACCTGCCGGACTATACCGCGCTAATGGCAGAGCAGAGCCAGATTCCGCAGGCGATCTTTCAGGAAGAGCTGAAAGCGGAAGATCTCCCGTTTCAAAGCTCACCGCGTCTCGATCCGTTCCTGCTTAGCAGCTTGCAGGACAGCATAGAGCGGGCGAAAGCCGCCGGACTCATTCGTAACTCGTTTTCAGCCAGCGACTGGTTTGCTGGCGAGTTTGCCGATCGGGCATTGAAGGCCAAAGGACTGGAGTCAAATTGGCCGGTGTATGACGCCAGCGGCAATCCCGCAAAATAATCACGTAGGCGCTCACAGGGTCGGCAGTGCCGGAGCGGGTGAGCGCAGTTTGTCCTGCGCCAATATAGCTTCAATCATCAGTTCAGCCAGCGGAGGCAACGTTCTCTGCAAACAGGTGACAATGCCAAAACGGGTTTGCATGTTTCCCCATTCCGGTGGTGTTCCCGTCAGCGGAATTTCTACCAACTGGTGGCTTAATCGTCCCAGTGCGAAGCCATCCTCGCTGGCGAAGCTGATGGCCTGCGTATGCCGCAGGATACTGAACACGGAATAGATATGGTCACACTGAATTTGCGGCCGATAATCGGGCTGGCGCGTTAAGGCGGCCAGCACCTTGCGCATACCGACGGGCATAAAAGGGGACGCGAGCGGAAAGCGCAGCAAATCGTCCGGCGTCACGGTTGCCTGTTGTGCCAGCGGGTGTGAAGAATGGCAGATAAAGAAGCAGCGCTGCTGGCTTAATGGCTGTACGTGGAGATGGGTTTCCATTTCGGCCTGCCAGGTATCGGCAACGATAAAAGGCCATTCGTCGGCCAACAGTCGTTCACGCAGAGACTGCCAGTTATCCACGCTGTAGGTGACTCTGGCGCGTGGGCGCAGGGCATGGAAATGTGCGACCGCCTTGGGGATCAGCGTGGTAGAGGGGGCGGGGCCACAACCAAACGTCAGCTCACCTTCCTGCGCCTCGCTGATCTGCCGCATGTCGGTCATCAGCTCCCAGGACAGCTCCTGCATGCGTCGGGCAAACGGCAGCAGCGTATTACCTTGCCACGTCAGCGCAAAGCGACGGCTCTGACGATCGATAAGCGGATGTCCCATCGCTTGTTCCAGCGCCTGAATGCTGCGACTGAATGCCGACTGTGACAAACAGACGGCTTCTGCGGCCTGTACAAAACTCCCATGTTCGGCCAGTGCAAGAAAATTGCGTAATTGCCGTAAATCCAGATGCATGTTGCAGCTACCTAACATATCGATTTTCCCCACTTTTTAGGCGGAGGTTGGCTGGCAACGCAATGAATAAAAAGTCATAAGTTATAGCGAATTGATTACTATACCCGTCACACTTCAAGTTGCATGTGCGTTGGCTTCACTCGGTCACCCGAATCACTTACTTGGGTAAGCTCATCGGGACTCCCTCACTTGCCGCCTTCCTGAAACTTGAATTCTTTAGGGTATATCGATCTTCAGTCCGCCGTCTGACGCGGCCAGCGGCTATTTCGCCAGCGCACAGGAAAAGTCCTGAATTTCTTCCACCGATCCGAGATTCATATTGAACACATCAAGGCGACTGGCGAGCAGCACCTTTTCGCCTGCGGGCGTGGAGACCATCGCGAGGCCATATTTGCCGATAGATTCATTCCGCTGCTGGGCGTAGCGATCGAGTGTTTTGAACGGATCGCTTTGCGTCAGTTCGTTCGCTGTGAGCGTTTTTGCCAGATAGACGTGTCCGTTAATTTTCACAGGCAGCGTTTTCCAGTCGGCAGAGAGCGTTGGAAACTGCTGGTTTAACGTCTGATAAATTTCCGGACGCATACAGGCGATGTGGATATGCAGCTGGTTTTGCGTACGGCCGTAGCGTGAGTTAATCGCCAGCGAAAGATAATCATCTTTGATCGGTTTACCCGCTTCGTGCGACAGATGGCCGCGTCTGTCCCATGCCTGCATAAAGAAATTGGGTATGTTTTGCTGCAAGAGTTCAGGGCTTTCGATACCGCTGATTTTATCCGTCGGGAGCAGCAGGTCGTGATAGGGGCCGTTTCTGTCATCAAAGAGCACGTAGCCTTGCGCCAGATTGACTTCCAGACAGGGCGCGGAATTGCCATTACGCTGCTGGTTGGGCACGCACTGTTCGCTGACGATCTCCCACAGCGCGTTGCTGTTTCCCCGGCTAACCTTCCACCCTATTGCCGCGGCCGCCGCGAGTAAAATGATGGCAGAAACAGTGAAGATCAAGATCGTGTTGCGTTTCATGACGGGTCTCCGGCAGGCGCACAAAGCGCCAGGTAGCAGGGAAAAACGGGGCATGATAAGTCAGTGACAAGCCAGTATGGGACAGCGGCGATGTCATTAATATGACTTTGGTGAAAGGAGAAAGGCTAATCGGTAAGGGATTGTAAGAGAGAACGGTGGTGGAATAGCACACGACGCTGCCTTTTAACCTGTATAGCAATATGATTAAAAGGCAGCAGGAAAACGAAAGAAATCAGAACAAATCGACCCGCACGTCCACGCCAACGGTTCGGCCTTCATTGACCTGTGCGTAGCCCGAGGTGCCGCTCATGAAGCCAAAGGTGCGGTAGCGGCGGTCGAAGACGTTATCCACATAGCCGGCGATATTCACCCGGTCAGTGGCCTGCCAACTGAGGCGCAGGTCGGTCGTGGTATAGGTGCCCTGACGCAACGCGTTGTCGCCGTCGAAGTAGTGTGGTCCTACTACGTTGAAGGCCAGACGCGGCATTAATGCGCCGAATGAGGTATCAATCAATCCGTTCAGGCTGGTACCGGCACCGTAGCGCGGTACGAAAGGCACGCGCTTATCCTGATAGCTCTCACTGTCACTGGTAAATTCAGAACGGACATAAGTGCCGTTGATATCCCATGACCAGTTGGGAACGAACTGCCACTTCAGCATCATCTCTACGCCGCTGGCGTCGGCGCTGCCTGCATTGCTGAGTGTTTGCATACCGACCGGGCCGGAATACAGCTGCATATCACGCGTGTGGGTATGAAACACGGCACCCTGAAGTTGCACATCGCCGTTCTGATAGCGCGAGCCGATTTCATAGTTAATCGATTTCTCCGCATTATAAGGAATGGCCTGAGTGCCAGCGGCGGGCGAGTAGTTAAAGCCAGTTGGCTTGTAGCCCTGCGCGACGCGGGTATAGACACGCCAATCATTGTTCAGCAGGTAGCTGGCGGAGAGCTGTCCCAGTACCTGATCGTCATCAACGCTATTGCTGTCGCTCGCGCTCATGCCGGAGAACTGCTGGTGGTAACGGGTTTTAGCTTTATCGTGCGACACACGCAGTCCGCCACCCAGATCGATACGGTCGGTCAGGTGCCAGGTCAGATCGCTGTAGGCGGCTAACGTCTCCGTTGACGTGTTGGCATTGCTCTTCATGAACGGAGAGCCTGCCATGCTATAGGTTAAATCGAGTTTTTCACGCGTGTTCTGTCGGTAAAGGCCGAACACCATATCCACCGTGCGGCCTGCGCCGTGTGTCGCTGCACGCAATTCCTGCACGTCCTGATTCCAGCGCTCCGGCATGTCGGCAATCAGCGTACTGTTCGGGAAGGTGCGCTCGTAATTTTGCTGCTGCCATGCGCCGATCAGGCTGAAGATCCAGTTGTCGGTAGTGTATTTCCCGCTCAGCGACTGGCTATGGGTGCAGCGGCGTAGTTTGGGATCCGGCGATCCGGCGGCGATCTCCAGCGTCCGGCTTTTCACATCGCCAAACGGCAGATAGGTATCCTGCGTGGCGCGCGTGCAGTCTTCCGTTAGTGCCAGACTGGTTTCCCACGGTTGGCCCTCGGGAGCCAGACGTAGCCGAAGATTCCCGACGCTGGACTTTGTCCCGCCGAGGTTATCGCTGCCCGTCGCGGGGTTGGTCATCGCCCCCGAATCGACCTGACGCAGCAGGGTTACACTGCCGTACAGCAGGCCATCCTGAATGGGACCGCTGAGATTGATTTTGCCGTGATAGCCATCGCGGCTGGCTACGCCGCCTTCGACATAGCCACGCGGCGTGCTGTCCGGCTGCTGAGTCACGATATTGATAATACCGCCCTGTGCGCTTTTACCGTATAGCGTTCCCTGCGGGCCTCGCAGCATTTCGATGCTTTCTACATCGGAGAGTGCCTGCACGGTGTGAGTGGCGAGCTGTGGTACGCCGTCCACGTAGACCGTCACCGCCGGGCTGTAGAAATCCTGTGCGGAAGACACGCCGCGCAGTGAGATGGAGGGGAACAGCAGGCTACCGTTATTGCCGAGATTCAGGCCGGGCATCACGCGGGTCAGTTTGTCGGTGCTGGTGACCCCCGCATCTTTCAGTTCCGGTGCCGTGACGACGGTGGAAGAGACGTTATTGGCCGAGGCAGAATAGGGTGACTGTTTGCTGGCGGAGACAACAAGCGTATCTTCCTGAGCGGCAAAGGCACAGGAAGAGAGAAATATGCCGGTTAAGGCAAGCGGATAAAGACGCGTTATTTTCATTATTAAATCCCTGAAAAGACTAAAATCGATGTCAAAGGCAACGGTTTTCATCACGTCACGCTTTATTGCGGTACGAAAAGCGCGTAAGACAGAGAATGATGAAAGTTAAATGATAATCGTTTGCATTTTTTGGGCTACCCGTATCGGGTCTATTTCAACCCGAATACAGCAGCCGTCCTGCCCGTTTTCTCTGTGGTCAATCCTGTCCTCGCTGGCTGACGGTAGCGGGTGTAACGCCGTCAGAAAACACGCGAGAAAGCCGTAGAGATAGCCGTTTGGCAGGCCACAGGCTGGCGATGGCGAAGCAGGCCAGTACGCCCAGCGTGGTC
Source organism: Pectobacterium aroidearum (assembly GCF_041228105.1). NCBI lineage: Bacteria > Pseudomonadati > Pseudomonadota > Gammaproteobacteria > Enterobacterales > Pectobacteriaceae > Pectobacterium > Pectobacterium aroidearum. The sequence goes on along the minus strand of NZ_CP166097.1, from coordinate 3,374,436 downwards.
TGATAGTTTGTGTAATGTGCTAACTGGAGTGCGGCGATCGATACGATCATGGCGACGGCGGCATCGGTGGACTGAAACAGCGCATAGTCGGACGCAGGTTGATGGGGTCTGACCAGTCCCATCAGGACGTTGTATAACGTGACAAACCCAATTGCAGCGGCCAGATTGACCACGCCAAAGAGCGCGATCCAGAGATTCAGCGTAAACAGCGGATAGCCGACGGCCAGCGCGACGGCGAGTAGCGCGTGCGTGACCATCACGGGCAGCAGGCAACGCAGTGTGCCCATGCGACGAATCAGGACGTTGGCGAGCACAATCCCTACGCCGCTGACGACGGTGCTGTACACGGTCATGATCATACCCAATTGGCTCAGGCTAAGCTTTTGGTCGATCAGCATGACGGTCTGTAGTGCCATCATGCCGCGCATTGCCAGATAGAAAATGGCCGTGAAGGCTAATACCGGCCAGAGCGCTTTAAACGTCAGACGGTTGAGCGTTGGGCGTGCGGTTTGCTGAATCTGATGATGCTGAATTTGAGGTTGCCGGGTATAGCGCAACGGCAGGATGAGCATCAGCAGCGATAAACCCGCCAGTGCGAAGAAGCCACCTCGCCATCCCGCCTGTTCTGCAATACTCAGGAATGCATAAGAGCCGAACAGAATCCCCAGATAGCTGCCGCCGACCTGTGCGGTATTCGCCAGCGCGCGACTGGTGGCGCTGGTGGTACAAATCGTGATGCCGTCGGCATAGATATCGTGGCTGGCGGAGAGCAGCGCTAACAGCATCAGCGCGATGACAATAGCCAGAACAGACTGCTCTGGTGAAATCATGCCAATCCCGACCAGCATTATCGCCATTGCGATCTGGAGTAGTACCAGACTGCCTAAATAGGGATTACCACGCAGAGGAAGTGCGTGACGCTCGCCCCACGGTGCCCAGAGGCATTTGGCAATCCACGGGAGAAAGGTCAGCGACAGCCAGCTTAACTGCGCAAGATCCAACCCCGCGTGGCGAAAATAGCCCGCCACGCCTTGCATAATGAGTGCGGTGATCATGCCCTGATGAAGATAGAAACACCAATAGGGCAGATAGCGTGTTATCGGCCTGTCTGTCATGGTTTGTCGCGATCCAGCAGCGTTAGCGCCAGCGCCTGTGCTTCCAGTGAGGTGGCTACAACATAATAGGCGTAAGGTGCCTGCCCGGACTGCGCCCAGTTCTCCGCCCATTCCACGTATTTTTGCCTTTGAACGTCGTCGCTTTCGATACGAATGGCACCTGCGCAGTATTGCTGTTGCTGGCTCACGTTATCGCGCGTCCACTGGAGGTAAGCATTCATAAAAACGGGTGAGCGATGGGGGAGGTCGGCGCCGGTCATACAGAGTACAAAACGTTCTTTTCTGGCATACAGCTGATTGATCTGCGCCATATAGTTAGCGGATTCCTCGTCAGGCACCTGCTCCGGCATGTGTAAGAAAACTATCGGCCAGGTGTGTGTATCAAGGAAAGGGTGTGGCGTTGCAATGGAATCGGGCATGACGGTTTCTCCGGCTTATCATGGAGAAAATGATAATCATTCGCTTTTTTGGCGCCACCCGAATCCAGTCTATTTGTACCCGTATCGGGATGAACGGTAGCGCTGGTTTTCCACTAAATGTTCAGGCGCTTGAAAGCGGAAGGTGTGACGCCAAACTGTTTTTGGAAAGCGGCGCTAAAGTGACTGGCGTTGGCATAGCCCAGATCGGTGGCAACCACCATAACGGGGGCGCCCGTGGCAAACAGGCGACGCCGCGCTTCATGCATACGTTCGGCCTGGAATAACCCATAGATGCTGTTATTGAAGAGCAGGCGGAACCCGCGTTTCAGCTTGAGAACGCTTAACCCGGTTTCTCTGGACAGCATGGCGATAGTGGGTGCCTGTGACAAATCCGCTAACAGCAGATCTTTGGCGCGCAGCAGCTTGTGGCGATCGGCCAGACTCAGCGTGTCCTGCTGGAGGGCGGTGTCGGCATGTCCGGCGACGGCGAGACTCACCATAATCATGCTTTGTCCCAGCAGCCACAGCGGTGCATGGCGGCTTTCACCGGCCTGCTGCGGATGCGTTAACCCAGACAGCGCATGGCTTAATACCTGAGCCGTTGCCCGCATTTCGGCGTTGCAGTCACAGTGGGTGCAGAGCCTGCCGGAATCCAACTGCTGTTGCAGGTTACCGGCGAGATCCGGCACCCAGTTAGCCAGTAGCTCGGGGCTTAGCGATACGGTGACACTTTCAAACTGCCCGGCGTAAGACGATGTACCCTGACAGTCTGGGGTGTAGCTAATGCAGCCCGAGCCTTGCTTCAGCAGGTGTTCACGCCCCCGATCGCCTTTCAGTGCAAATTGCGAGTCTCCCTGCAATGAACAGGAAAAATTGATGCGTCCCCAGTCGTCATGCAAATGCATGGTGGTGGGCTGTCGGAACTGTCCACGCCACACCAGAATATCCAGCCCTTCCTGAAGCGTGGCGCGCAGCAGGCTACAGTCCGCACCGGTGTCCGGCCGCACAACGTGCAGTTCAGCAATCAAATTTGAAATAGTGACTTCAGGTTCGCTGGTGGCTTTCAGTGGGGAGGCGTTCAATGGGCAGACTCCTGGAGATGCTGGTTGCGGTCATCGGACGATCCGGCCATTTGGCGATCCGATCATTGGGCGATCATGGCAACGCGGCTGATGGCGGTAACTCCGTACCGATTCGGGTAGAAATCGGCTCGAATCGGGTAGATACGCAATTGAGAATAGTTATTATTCCTGACTTTATTGCCGCCGTCGAGTTGATTTGCTTACGTTACGAGTAAGCGACTGTGCGGGAAGGAGAAAAGAGAAAAATTATGCCACATTCCGCTGTTGAGGGCGGTTCATCCGCTGCCACGCCGCCTTCTACGCCACAGAGCCGCGCCTGGCACATTATGCACCCTGTAAGAGGGCAGATTCGTTTGGCGATGTGCCTGTCAGGGCTGTCGGTTCTGGCTGGCACCGCATTTCTGCTTTTTCTGGCATGGGGTATCCGACTGCTCATTTTACAACCCGCGTCATGGCCGTTGTTGACGATGGTCGGGGCGGTGCTGTGTTTGAGCGCCAGCTATCTACTGCGTTTGCTGGCTTTTGACCAGTCTCACTATGCCGCATTCCGGCTGGAAAACCAGATTCGCATCGCGCTGGCAGAACAGCTGACGCGGATCCCACTGGGCGAGGTGCGGCGTTTGGGTACTGGCTCGCTGGCGAAGATCGTGCAGGACGATGTCAAAGCGCTCCACCTGTTTGTGGCGGACAGCACGCCGCTCTATGCGCGTGCTTTTGTGGCGCCGCTGTGTACGGGGGCATTGTTGTTCTGGCTGGACTGGCGCTTAGCACTGGCGGCCTTGCTGGTGCTGCTCGTCGGCGCTGCCGTGCTGACGCTGGCGATGCGCGATGCCGGTGAGATGAACCAACGCTATAACCTGGCGCGAGAAGCGGTTAGTACGGCAGTGATTGAATTTGTACAGGCGATGCCGGTAGTGCGTACCTTCGATACCGGCGCGTCAACGTTTGGACGCTACCAGCAGGCGCTGGAACATTATCTGGACGTGCTCACGCGCTGGTATCAGCAGGCGGGTTTCTCGGCGCGTTTCTCCTTCGCGATACTTAATCCGCTTCCAACGCTGCTGGTGCTGTGCTGGGTGGCGTACGGTTTCTATCACTCCGGCGATCTTGATTTCAGCCTGTGGGTAGAGGTGCTGCTGCTCGGCAATGGCATGGCAGAGGCCATTATGCCGATGATGGCACTGAATCACATGGTGGCGAAAACCCGATTGAGCATCAGCCGGATTCAGGACGTGCTGGCATTGTCGCCGCTGCCGGAAGCGGAAAATGATGCCTTACCCGCTGATGCCAGTGTGAGCTTTGAGCAGGTGAGTTTTCGCTACGACCGGCACGTGAGCGACTGGGTGCTGGAGGATGTCAGTTTTCAGGTGCCAGCAGGATCGGTCACGGCGCTGGTAGGCGCATCTGGCGCGGGGAAAACCACCGTGGCGCGGCTTATTCCTCGGTTTTGGGACGTAACCGCCGGGCGCATTTTGATTGGTGGTGTTGATATCCGACAGATGAAAACCGCCACGCTCATGCAGCAGGTGTCGTTTGTTTTTCAGGAGTCTTTCCTGTTTGCGGACACTATCGCCAATAACATTCGGCTGGGTGTGCCGGAGAAAAGCATGGACGAGGTGATTGCCGCCGCAACGGCAGCGCAGGCGCACGATTTTATCATGGCGCTGCCGCAGGGCTACGACACGCCAGCCGGTGAGCGCGGCCAGTTCCTTTCCGGCGGTCAGCGTCAGCGCATCGCCATTGCGCGGGCGCTACTGCATAACCGGCCGATTCTGGTGCTGGACGAACCCACGGCGTTTGCCGACCCGGAAAACGAGGCAGCACTGCTGGCGGCGCTCGGCGTACTTATGCGAGGTAAAACGGTCATCATGGTGGCGCATCGGCTGTCGACGATTCGTGATGCCGATCAGATTGTGGTTTTCGATCGCGGGCGGCTGAGCGAGTCGGGTCGCCATGATGCGCTGTTGGTTGCACAAGGCCGCTATAGCGAACTGTGGCGGCATTATGAGCAGGCGCAGAATTGGGCGTTAGGCGGCGCATCATCAGTTAATGGGCAGTCAGGAGAGCGGGCGTGATGAATGAAAAGCGTGCCTCAATAAACAATATCACCATAAATAATGCCGCCATAACGGCGCGGCTATCCGCGTGGTGGCACACGTATCGTCAACTGGAACGCGTCACGGGTTCGCAGGTTCTCCACTTCCGTCGGTGTTGCCTGAGCTTGCTGGCGGCGGCTGTTGCGCAAGGGTTAGCGCTGGCGTGCCTGTTTCCGCTGCTGTCTGCGTTCATGCACGCGGCGGCGGCTCGCGAGATAGCTATATGGCTGACGATCATGACATTTCTGAGCCTGTTGACGCTGGTACTGCGTTGGTATGGTCAAGGGTTTGAATATCGCGGGCAGCTTGCGGCGGCGACCCATGAACTGCGTATGCGTCTGGGAGAGCAGTTGCGGAGTATGCCGCTGACCACGCTTCAGTCCGCACGGGCGGGGGATATCAACGCGCTGCTGCTAGGCAGTGTGGATGAGAACCTGAACTATATGCTGGCGATAGTAAACCAACTGCTGCTGGCTATTGTGACGCCTGTCGTGATTGCGCTTATCATGCTGGTGGTCGAGTGGCGGCTAGGCGTCAGCCTGTTGCTGCTTTTTCCCGTCATCGCGCTGCTTTATCGCTGGAGGCGGCCCGCATTTGCGCACACGATGCAGGCGCTGGCGGAGGCTAACCAGCAAACCAGCGCCGATATTGTGGAATATGTGCAGGGGCTTGCCGTCCTGAGAACCAGCTGTCAGCAGGCTGAGCGCACATCGGCGCTGCGTCAGCGTTTTCAGCATCTACAGCAGATACAGACGTCATCTCACCGTCGCGGTGCCAAACCCGGTGCGGTGGTCGCCAGCGTCGTGGAGTTGGGCCTTCAGGGTGTGCTGATTCTGGGGATTAGCGGCGTTGTGGTGGGGGCGTGGGATACGGCCATCGTCGCCGCGATGATGGTCATTGTCGTGCGCTTCTCTGAACCGCTGGCGACGTTTGTCAGCTATACGGCCGTGCTGGAGTTGATTGAGACGGCGTTGCGTCGGATTGACGATCTGCTGGCCATTGAACCGCTGCCACTGCATCAGCCCGTCGCGGTGCCGACAACATATGCGATTACGTTCGAACAGGTGAGTTTTCACTACGTGGATGAGACTGAACCGGTACTCGATGAGGTAAACATCATGCTACCGGAGAAGGGAATGACGGCGCTGGTCGGGCCGTCGGGTTCGGGGAAAACGACGATAACACGACTGTTAATGCGTCATGCGGATCCGCAACGCGGGCGCGTTTGTATCGGCGGCGTCGATATCCGCCACATTCCAACGCGTGAATTAAATCGGCTGATTTCCGTGGTATTTCAGGACGTCTATCTATTTGATGATTCGGTGTTGGCAAATATTCGGATGGCACGCCCGGAGGCCAGCGACGCAGAGGTTGAACGGGCTGCGGAGGCCGCCCAGTGTCTGGAATTTATTCAACGGCTGCCGCAGGGATGGCAAACGCGGTTGGGCGACATTGGCGGCCGATTATCCGGCGGTGAACAGCAGCGTATTTCAATCGCGCGGGCCTTATTGAAGGAGGCGCCAATTGTGATTTTGGATGAACCGACAGCGGCGTTAGATACCGAAAGCGAGCTAGCCGTACAGCGGGCGATTGACAGGCTGGTACAGGACAAAACGGTCATTGTTATCGCACATCGGCTATCGACGATCGTGGGGGCACATCGCATTCTGGTTGTGGAGAAGGGCGTTATTTCCCAGCAGGGTACACACCGCGAATTACGGCTTGCTGAAGGGCGTTATCGCGCGTTGTGGAATACACAGCAGAAGAGTAAACGTCTATCCCATAATGCTCAGGTTTAAGGGGCATGTGGAGGGTGGAATAGACTTGATGAGATTCATGAGGGTTCAGGTTTGATGAGCTGTAATTCTACGCCCAGCCTGATGGCATGCTTGGCATTGAGAACACCCAGTTTTTTTACCACATTGCCAATATGGAATTTCACGGTGCTGATTTTGATATCCAGAATCAGCGCAATTTCCGGGTAGGTTTTCCCCATGCTGGCCCAGTACAGAATTTCGTTTTCACGCTGGGAGAAAATCTCTTTGTCGCCTTGTTTTCTGCTCTGGGTGCTTTGCGTCATCTCTTTGTAAAGCGTGGTGATTTTCTCATGAACGGTGATGAGCAGCATTTGCAGTTTGTCTTTATTTTCCTCGACAATACTTTCAATATCCGTTGGTGAGTGCTCTTCAAACATAATCGATAGGGCTGCCAGATTATTATTGTTGTCATGCAACACAAAGGTGTAGCCATTAACAATATCGTACTCTTTTGACAGATTAAAAATCTTGGAGAACTTCAGCTTAGAGTTAATAACGATGTTGTCTTCCCAGGAGAAAGGCGAGACTTTATTTATCGCCGTCAAAATAACCGGGTCGATATGCTGATAGTTATTTTCTTTATAGGTATTCACCCATTCTTGCGGGTAATTTGAGATGATCACAACCTGAGACGGGTTTTTCTTGTTCATGATCATGTAAGCATATTTCAGGTCGCCATACTGCTTTAACTTTCGGCCGAGATAGCTTTTTATCGTGTTATTGATAATTTCATTATCAGAGCAAAATACAGACATGTAACGGCCTCAATAAAAAGCAAGAATGTACCCATGATATAGATGACGTCATAAAAGTATAGTGCTGACCTATACCTAAGTCTAACTACTGTTACTCCATGATATCACTTATAATTTTTTCATGAACAGGGCAATTTATAAAAAATTTAAGAAAGTAAATTTTAAAAAAAATTGTTACAAATTGATTTGCCAACCCAGGGAATTACCCATAATTTTGTCTCTGTTCTGTCTACTGAATTTAGGGCGTGTGGCATCAAACCACACGCCCTAAAAACGGGTATCCCGCCATTCGGAGCTGGATAGTAAATAATCCGTTTTCGCTTATCAACCCTCGTCGTCTTTCGCTGTTCATCATCATGCTTTTCTGGTCTTTTCTCCCGTTCCTACTGGCTGTGGTACCGTTTTGTGTAAAGAGGCGGCGATGAGGCTAATGTTTTGATAATATTGCTATATCGAATCCTATTTTGCTCGTCAGCCTCGGTTGGCAGGAGTGGTGATGAAAGTCCGAACTAAGGCGCGTCGAGAAGCTATCGTTAAAACGGCGGCGCAGCTTTTTCAGGAAATGGGCTATGAACGGGCCACCATGAATGAGCTTGCGAAGCGGGTCGGCGGTTCCAAAGCGACGCTGTATGGGTATTTCTCAACCAAAGAAGCGCTGTTTACGGCGGTTGTTCGTGAACATGCGACGATGCATCTGTCTGAGGCAACCGCCGAGCTGGTGACAGACATGCAGGTATCCGAAACGTTGGAGGTACAGCTAACGCGTTTTGGCGAACGCATTCTGTATGTGCTGACCAACGATAGCAGCGCCATGGCGATTTATCGCATGGTGGTGGCGGAAGCTGGACATTCCGATATTGGTGCGCTGTTTTATGAATCTGGCCCGAAAGAGAATGTCGATAAACTGTCTGAGCTGATGGCGGCGGCGATAGCGCGGCAGGCGCTGAAAGCAGGGGATCCGCGCGTGCGGGCGCTGCAATTTTTGGCGCTGCTGACAGCAGAAATTGATGACCGCATCTTCCACCGCCATTTACAGCCCATGAGCCTCGAACGTATTCGTGAGATCGTAGGAAATGCGGTCAGTATGTTTATGGCTGGAGCGGCGGTGTAAGGCAGGTTCCTTGGCGATCCGGCATCCAGCGGGCTGCCGTCGTCGCGATGTGCTCTGCTAGCCGAGTGATGCTCTGCTGTTGAGCGTGCAGCATCGCACTATCACCGCCAACTGCCCGTTCGGTAAACTGGCTACGACAGAGCAGTCGTTCACGCGCATCGCCTTTCCCGACGGTGCTTAGGCTCCAGTCGGCGTCAAGCGCCACAGATTGACCGGGCCAGCTATCAAACCGCCGAACCTGAAGGTGGATTCTGACCACCGGTATACCTGTCGGACGCATCAGTCCTGAAACATCCTGCGTGTTGAGACGCTGCACCAGATTGGCGGAAAGCGCGGTACGGATTTCCTCGCCCAGAGGGCTGAGCCAGCGTTCGTTATCCAGTACGACAGCGCCGCTGTCACCTTGTCGAATCACAAGCTGCGACGTATCAAGCTGCGCTGGCACGCCAACGGGCAGCACATCGATGAAAAAGGGAACTGAGTACGCCGTGGTTGCAGCAGGTGATGCTGGTGCCAGCAGCGTGTGATAACGCACCGGAGACGACGAGCAGGCGCTCAGCGACGCAATAACGGCCAGCGATAAGAATAATGCAGCGTGCTTCATTTTGAAGATCCTTCTCGGGAAAGAGGAGCAGGATTAACTGTCGGCGATGCATCGTCTGGTCGCCCTCGCAGCAGCGATTCCGGGTGACGGTCAATCTGTTCTGCCAGGCTGCGCAGGGCACGTAGCGTGCGCTGCATTTCCTGTAATGACTGTGTGATGCCCAACTGCATCGGTGAATCGTCTTCCAGTACATCCTGTGCACGGCGTGCGGCCAGCTGCATGCTTTTCATCAATCGATTGGCTTCCGGCAATGTCTGTCCGTTGACCTGTCGCAGCGCTTTATTGGCTTCGACCAGCGTGGTGTTCATGTTGCGACCGATGGCATCCAGCGGCAGGTTATCGATCTTGCCGATGATGCTTGCCATCTGCGTTTGTAACCGATCAAATCCGCCATTGACGGTGGGTAAAACCAACGGGTGGGCGTTGATATCAAAAGGCACTTTCGCGGCATCGGGCACAAAATCGAGTGAGATATAGAGCTGTCCGGTCAGCAAATTACTTGGTGCAACCTGTGCACGCAGGCCGTGTTCAACCAGATCGCGCGTAAACTCTGCGGTTTGCTGTTCAAGCGATGTCGTCGACTTAGGCAGCTTATCCAGTACGTTGCCGAGACGGTTAGGGAACACCTCAATGCTGACGACCGTCGGAAAACGGTAGCCCGTTTTGCTGTAATCCAGCTCAATGGTGGTCACGTGGCCGATTTTGACACTGGAGAATTCAACGGGTGCACCGATCTCCAGGCCGTGTAGTGAACGATCAAAGCGGAGTTTGAAGAGGATGGGCGGACCATCAGGCGGCAATAGGGCCGATTCCCGATCGCTCGCCAGTTTGTAGGTCGTCAGCGGTTCCGGTCTGGCAATCGTGCTGTCCAGATCGGGAGTGGAAAATGCGATGCCGCCAGCCATAACGGCAGCGAGGGTTTGCGTTTTGAGGCGAAAACCGTTGGTGTCAACCGAGAGATCCACTCCGCTGGCATTCCAGAAACGGGTATTCGGCGTAACAAAGCGGTCGTAGGGCGCATCGATAAAAACCTGAAGCTGGACGCTGCGACCATCGCGGTTCAACTGATAGGACGCGATGCGGCCGACAGGGATGCGGCGGTAGTAAACTGGCGAACCGCTATCCAGCGACCCGAGATCGTCCGCCTGAATGACAAAACGGCTGCCCGGCATGCCATTAATTACCGCAGGCGGTGACTCTAAACCGACGAAACGGGTCTCTCTCTGAGCCGATTCGCCTTTATCTGCCCCGATGTAAGCACCGGAAAGCAGGGTATCTATACCCGTGACGCCGTTGATGCCGACACGTGGGCGTACCACCCAAAAGCGGCTATCGGCATGTGCCAGATTTTCCGCATTTTTATTGAGCTGCACTGTGACGAGAACCTGATTGCTGTCCTGACTCAGCGAGATGTCTTTTACGGTGCCTACCGCCACGTCTTTATATTTGACGATGGTGCGGCCGGCCTCAAGACCGGTTGCGCTCTGGAAGGAAACCACGATTTCTGGCCCGGTACCCGACCAGGTGTGAATCAACATGGCGAGCCCCGTTAGCATTGCGAGCGCCGGTACCAGCCAGATCAATGAGATTCGCCAGCGTTGGCGGATTATCACCGGATCGCTGGGTTGGTCGTGGATCATTTTTTGTCACCTTTCCAGATAAGACGCGGGTCATAGCTCATGGCAGATAACATGGTCAGTATCACCACCAGCCCAAAAAAAAGAATGCCGCTGCGGGGCTCCGCTTCACTCAGGGGAGGAAATCTGACGAGCGCAGAGACGGCGGCAATGACGACGACATCCAGCATGGACCAGTAACCCACCCATTCCATTAACCGATACAGTGCCGCACGCTCGGCCATCGCTTTACGGCTTTTTTGGCGTGAAATGAATAGCAGCAGGCCGAGAATCAGAAATTTCATACAGGGAATGACGATGCTGGCGATAAATATCAGCAGGGCGATGCCGTAGTCGCCGCTGTGCCAGAAATCGATCACGCCGCTTAAGAGGGTACTTTCGCTCCCTAGCCCGAACAGACGGGTGTACATCACGGGTAACACGTTGGCGGGGATATAGAAAATCAGGGCGGCAACCAGCAGAGCAGAGGCGTGTACGCTGCTGCTCTTGTGTGACGGCGTCAGCCGCGACCGGCAGCGTGGGCAACGCGCCACAGCGTGTGAGTCGGCATCGTGCTGGCAGACGAGGCCGCACAGCGGACAGGCAACCAGTTGCAGCGGCGGGGTGGACGGATTACTTTTCATGGCTGAGCACGCCGCGGTTACCGTCCGTGGGCATCAGCGACCACAGTGGGCGAAGGTCGACACTGTTGACGACGATGAGCAGCAGCATCAGCGCCGCCAGCGTCCAACAGCCCGCTCCTGGCATCACCTGCATAAAACCGGCGAGTTTGATGGCGGCGATCAGAAAACCCAACGTTGCAATTTCCAGCATGCTCCAGGGACGAAGCCACAGCAGTACCTTCATGACAGAAATAAAACCGGGGGCGCAGCGCCCCTGATTGGCGAACATCAGCACCCAGCCCGTCAGCACGATTTGCAGAAAAGGGGCAATAATCAGAAGGAAAAAACAGCCTATCGCCAGCGGCAGGGTGGCGCCGTTGGCCAGTGCGAGCGCGGCTTGCCACAGTGTGGCTGTATTCTGTAACGCATGAAAACTGACGGTCAGCACCGGATAGCTATTAGCGATAAAAAACAGGATGGCTGCCGTTTGTATCAGCGCCAACCGATGCCCGGTATTCAGCCAACCTGAACGATAAAGTGTGGCCTGACAGCGCGTGCAGCGAGCCGCCTCACCGGGGTTTAACGCCCGGTAATGGTGCACGCTGTCGCAGTGCGGACAGATAATTAAGTGGGGGTAAATGGTCATCATGCTGTTCCGCACCGTTATCTCTATGTTTTTCGCTTACTTCAGCATGTCAGCCAGTTCTTCAGCCGCTTTATCGATACCCACCTCCGCGGCGCTCAATGCCCCTATGCTGGCACTGACGTTCATGGCGTTCGGATACTGTTTCGCGACGTAGGCATTGAGCAATTTGTTGGTTGTCGCATCATAAATTTCAACGGCATAGCTTACCGAGCCGTTAAGCAGCCCCTCTTTACCGCGAATGGATTGCACAATGTTGTACGGCCCGCCAGCTAGGTCAAATTTGGTAAATGTACCGGCAACCGGCGTCGTCGTATCGGCCCCCGTTAGCGTCAGTTTGAGCCGCAGTGTACCGGGCGCAGGCGATGTCACTTCATTGAAACGGGATCGCAAGGTTTTACTGAACGCATCCTGCATATAGGCGGCCAGCGACTGCTTATCCTGTTGTGACATGTCGTTAAATTGGCTGTCGCTTCCCTGATAAATGCTGACCGGATCGATGATGATGTGGGTGTATTGCTTCCAGTCGACGGCCGTGGTGTAACGGTAAGGAATGCGATCTGCGTGCTTTCCGGTGTTTTGCGCCAATTGCGTAGACGATGCGATACCGCTGTAGCGGACGGGGGGATTGCTCGCGCAGCCTGCGAGTACGACAGCCAGAACCAATACGATAGGACGTGCAACCCGGGATAATGTGAACATATGAGAATCCTGTAAAGAGAACCGCGAATAGCGTGATAACACGCAGCCTTAGCGACACGGCGTTCAATGATGGTCGCCATACGTATTTTTAAAACTAAACCGTACGGTATAGTTTTATTTTTTTCTGCTTATTGTGTCAAGAGAGGCGCGAGGTTTTCTTCTCAGGCAACATTTCTGTCACGATTTGGGATAAGGTGTTGGCAAATTCTGCCGATATTAATGGTTCAGGGAATGTTATCTATACCGTAAAGGATGCTAGCCGGCTGTTACACTGAAGAGGGCTGATATCCGTCTACTGGTCCGATGATTTCCGTCGTTGGACGATGAAGTTGACACAATTAACAAGTTTTTTACGTTTAACGCTGGATAAGATTGAAGAACACGACTATCACGTACAGTGGAGCGGCCAGATGTTAGTTCCTGTTTACTCACATCTCGAATGTTGCCTGATTACGCTATACCTATAAATAATGACTCGCACTGAGGAAAGCATGGATAATTTTCAAAAAGAGATTGATGAGAGAACAAACCTCACCTCTGCTAATAAATTCGAACTCTTATTATTCCAGCTGGGCAAATCACCTGAAGGTGGCAAATCTGAGCTGTTTGGCATCAACGTGTTTAAACTGCGTGAAATTGTGCCAATGCCTACATTGACCAAAGCGGCTGGCATGAAATCGCCGATGCTGGGTATGGTCAACATTCGCGGGCAAATCATTCCCGTTATCGATCTTCCTGCTGTGGTCGGCAGTTCACCGGATACGGGCCTGAACATTCTCCTTATCACTGAGTATGCTCGCAGTACGCAGGCATTCGCGGTGGAATCGGTAGACGATATTGTTCGTCTGGAATGGAGCCAGGTTCTGGCTGCTGAAGCGGGCGTGAGTAGCTCGTATATCACCAGTATCGCGCGCCTTGATAACGACAAAGACAGTAATCGTCTGGCGCTGGTGCTGGATGTTGAACAGATTCTGTTTGATATCATTCCTGGCGAGCGCGAAACTAAGCTCAAGAATTCAGAAGAGAAAATTTATCCCTATACGCCTGGGGCGATTGCGATTGTGGCGGAAGATTCCAAAGTTGCTCGTTCGTTGCTTGAGCAGGGACTGACCCAGATGGGCATTCCGTTTAGTATGCACATCACCGGACAGGATGCCTGGAATAAGATTCGACAGATTGCGCAAGAAGCGCAGTCGGAAGGCCGACCTATTTCGGACAAGATTTCACTCGTCCTGACCGATTTGGAAATGCCGGAAATGGACGGCTTTACGCTGACCAGAAATATCAAGCGTGAAGAATTCCTGAAGAATATTCCTGTCGTGATTCACTCTTCACTGTCGGGTAGCGCGAACGAAGATCACGTACGCAATGTGGGTGCAGATGCCTATGTCGCGAAATTCGAGATCAACGAACTGTCGTCGGCGATTCAGACGGTGCTAAATAAAGTACGTCGTTAATCGTTCCGGCAGCCACAACATTCGGCCTTTGCCTCCTCCTTTGCGGGAGAAGACAGAGGCCGATTTTTTTAGCCGCTAATTCTGTGAATATTGTACTTTCCGGCTCTTAAACACGCCGAACCAGAAAGGCGTCACTGTCAGAAAAGGATGACGATCAGAATGAGGTGGTTACCCCTGCATAGTAAGCGCGTCCCGGTTCGTTATAGGTAGACGCACCTTTCGCCTCGCGATAAATCTGCTTATCAAACAGGTTACTGATACCGGCATTGACGCGCAGGTTCTTGTTGAACTGGTAGTTCACGCCGACACCCGCAACGGAGTAGCTGCCGATTTCGCGTGAGGAAAGTCCGCTGTTGTACTCTGTCCAGTTCGTCGCGTATTGACGTGGCTTTTGTTTGCCGTACATCGTCCAACTGACGTTGGCGGACAGTTTATCCGTAGCCTGCCAATCCAGCATTGTGTTGACGGTGTATTTCGGGATGATCGACAGCGGATTACCGGTGTCTTTATTTTTTGATTCAATCATATAGGTGGCGTTGGTGCTCCAGTCCAGTGTGTCTTCCACCACCGGTACCAGCAGGTTGGCTTCCAGCCCCTCGACTAGCGCTTTACCGCCATTTTCCCAACGCAAGATCGCCGCATTTGACTGCGTCAGCCCAAGAATATCCGTGCCGGAAACAATCTTGTTTTTATAGTCATTGCGGAAATAGGTCACACCGGCCTGCCAGCCGGCATGTTTGAATTCCAGACCGATTTCTTTGTTGACGCTGATTTCGGGATTCAGGTTGTCATTACCTGCCAGATAGCAGCCGCCGCCGTTATTATAATCCACGCCGAACGGGCAGCCGTTACCGCGTGAATAAAGCAAATAACCGGTAGAGGATTGGTAAAGGTTTGGTGCTTTAAAGGCGCGAGCAATACCGGCTTTCACGCTGAACATCTCGCCCAGTTCCTGCTGGATGTTCAGGCTGGGGCTGTAATTGCCGCCAAATTTGTCATGATAATCAAAGCGCAAACCGGGAATCACTTTGGTGCCGGGTACGACTTCGATGTTATCTTCAAAGTAGAGCGCACTGAGTTCAGCGCTGTTTTTGCTGCTACGCTGGCTAGGTTCTGCGGAAATACCACCGATAGTGGGATCGGTTATGTTCCCTGAGCGATCTGTGGGGCGATAGCCTGTTGAGGCAGGATCGTTTAGCTGTTCACGATTCCACTCTGCGCCTAGCGTTAGGGTTTGTTCTACCCAGAAATCTAACGGAATATTCAACTCGCCATTCAGACGGTAATTCTTCAGGCGGCTGGTCTTATAATCCCCATCGGCAGCAATAGCTCCTTCTGTTCGACCAGTGAACCCTTCCTGCATACGGGTGTTATTCGTTTGATCATAAGAGAAACCCAACTTGGATTGTCCCCAATCCCAAATTCCATTGTGCGTTATCGCATAATTCTGGCGATAAAGCCGGTTGGTTTCTGCTCCACGCTGAGCCAATGATTCAGGTACGTTGCTACCTAGTGAGCTGGGATCAAGGCTGAACTGAGTATCTCCAGTATAGATATTACCCTGACGGCTATAGCCCGCTTCAATATCAACAATCTGCTGCGGAGAGAGTTTCCAGGACAGCAGGGTATTGAGGTCTTTATTGCGCACCCCTTCGCGTCCGGCTGCGGCGGAACCATTCTGGTTTCGGTTGATATCCCAACTGTCGGAATCGGTTTTATTGATATTGCCGTACAGGCGCATGGTGAGCGCATCACCAGCCAGCGGGCCGCTTAGGTTGATATTGGCACGGCGTGTGGCGCCTTCTTTGCTGTTTTCCGGCTGATTGCCGTACAGCGAGAGTGAACCAGTCCAGACGTTGGACGGACGTTTGGTGATGATATTCACCACGCCGCCCGCTGCACCAGAACCGTAGCGCGCCGCCGCCGGGCCACGGATGACTTCAATACGTTCCACGTCTTCTACCGGCACCCAGTTCGTATCGCCTCGGGTATCCCGTTCACCGTCCCAGGCGTAGCGAATCGCGTTACGTGAGGTCACCGGACGGCCATCAATGAGAATCAGCGTATTTTCCGGCCCCATGCCGCGCAGATCGATCTGGCGGTTGTTGCCTCTGGCGCCGGTGGCGCTATTACCTGTGAGGTTCACGCCCGGCATCTTACGAATGATTTCTGAGAGATCGTTAACGGGCGGCGCTTTTTTAATATCGTCCGCCGTGATGATCGACACCCCAGGCTGCTGTTTTAACTCCTGCTCGGCAGTGGCCTTAACGGTCATCACATCCTCATCGGCAGCCTGTGCGGTGCCTAAGTGTGCTCCGAGTAGTCCGGCAACGATCAGTGCCAGTGGTTTTATGGTATGGAATTGCTGTTTGTGCATTTTTTATTTTTCATCCCTAACAACGCGCATATGTACGAATGCAAACGAGAGTTATTTGTGTTTGATAGTTTGATAAAAAATAGTACATATGTACAGTTTTTATTGTAAAGGGCAGGCAGGAGGAGAAGCAGACCGGTAATCATTGGGGAACGGTTTTCCCGTGAGAAAACCGTCTGGCTTAGCGAAAGGCGTTATAGAGCGCAGAAACTGACTGATAAACCAGATCGCGCGGTAGCGTGCGCTCGTGTTTTTCCAGCAGCGCGCGGATGAAAAAGCCGTTCATTAGCGTACCCAGCGGCAGCGCGGCGCTGTCGGGAGTGACCACTTTGATGATGGCGACAACGGTGTTAGACCATTCGAGCGCGATAGGGCGCAGGGAAGGGCGTGAAATGGCGGCGGTGAAGAGTTCATACTCACGCGCCAGATCGTCAATATCTTCAATGCCGCGTATGACAAAATCGGTCAGAACATCACGCGGGTCGTCGTGGCGACGCTGATGAAACCAGCTAAACATGTCATCGCGAAATAAGGCAATCGCACTGCGCATTACCGCATTCAGCATGTCGTCCAGACTGTTAAAATGGTAGGTGGTTGACCCTAACGGTATGTGGGCTTCATTCGCAACAGCACGATGCGTTAAGGCACTGATGCCGTCACGTTTGATGATGTTCGTGGCCGTCTCGACAATATGTGCGGCACGGGAATGTACAGCTCCTAATCCTGTACCACTCGGTGCGACGCCTTTCTCTGCCAGCCAGGCGATCGCCTGTTCGGAGATCGTTTCTCCTGCGGGAATAGAAGGCGTTTCTTGCGAATAAGCGGTGGGGGTCGCTGACGATGTGACGCGGTGATCCGCAGTGGTATATGCCGTCAGCGTATCGGCGTTATCGCCCGACTGGAACAACGATTTGGCATCATCAATCATCGTCTGCCGTTCCTCGCGATCCAGCGTCACGAAGCCCAGTCCCTGCAACAGAAAAACGCCTTCTGTGGCAAGAAACGCCAGGCGGATACGCTGCATGGTCGGCGTGGCGTCACGTAGTCGATCCAGTCGGATGCGGTAAAATTCCCGCACGGGTTCCAGCATCGCGGGGGAGTGAACCAGTGCGGTAAGCAGACCCACCGCGCGCGATGTTGTCTCGTCCTCTTCCTGACCTATCGCCGCTATGTGACCCAATACATCGGCGTAAGGCTGATTGGCGTAACGCGCGGTTTGCTGCTGCGCTTCCTGTTCAAAACGTGCCAGCTCACGCGATAGCATCGTCATGATCAACAGGTCTTTGCTGGGGAAGCTGTAAACCAGTCCGCCTTTACTTATGCCAGCTTCGGCGGCAACGGCATCTAGCGTAAAACGATGCACGCCATCGCGCAGCAGCACCTGTTCCGCAGCGTCCAGAATCTGATCGTTTCCAATAGTTTTTTTGCGCGCCATCACATTGCCTTGTATTTTCGACTGGTCAGTCATATATTGCGCTCAGCAATACGCATCTTAGCCGATTCGCACTCCCTTTGCTGTCGGTTATTCATGATTGAGTGGTCTATTTTTGAGGTGTTATCGATGTCTGATTCGTCTTTACTGGCGTCGCGCAGTTTTATTCTCATCGGCATTTTAGGCATTCTGTGCGCGTTTGATGCCATGTCGATTGATATGTATCTCCCGGCTTTCCCTGCGATCCAGCAGGATATCGGGGCGGACGCGGCGGGAATGCAGACCTCGCTGTCGGTCTTTTTGATCGGGCTGGCGCTTGGTCAACTGGTCTATGGTCCGCTGACCGATCGCTATGGCCGAAAAGGGCCGCTGTTGCTGGGCATCGTGCTGTTTTCTGTGTCTTCTTTGCTGATCGCCCATGCTTCCACGCTATCGTGGTTTGTCTTTTTCCGTCTGATGCAGGGCCTCGGCGGGGCCGCTGGATTGGTAATCCCGCGTGCCATCGTGGCGGATTTGTATTCAGAACGCGATGCTGCAAAAGTGTTCTCGCTGCTCATGCAGGTGATGGCGATAGCGCCGATTGTCGCGCCGCCATTGGGCAGCGTGCTGCTCGGCACGCTGGGGTGGTCAGCTATTTTTTGGGTACTGACGGTTGTCGGTATGCTGATGCTGTTCGCCACCTGGCGCTGGGTGCCGGAAAGCCTGCCGCGGCGTGACCGCGTCGCCGGCGGCACGTTGTCAGCGTTAACCGGCTTTGCCACACTCCTGCGGCAGAGAAAATTCATGGGCTATACGCTGTCTGGTTCTTTCGTGATGGGCGGTCTGTTTACCTATATTGGCGCGTCTGCCTTCATCTTTATTGAATATTTTCACCTGTCGCCCACGACTTACAGCTACATTTTTGCGTCGAATGCGCTGGGCATGGTGGCGCTGGGACAAATGAATATCTTCCTGCTGAACCGCTGGCGTGAATATCAAATCTTGCCGGTTGGGATCGCCCTGCATGTCGTGGGAGGGCTGGTGCTGTCCGGCGTGTTGCTGGCTGGCATTGCATCGCTGTGGGTTGTCACGGCATTGTTATTCCTGACCATGAGCTTCCTGAGTCTGGTGTTCGGTAACGTGGTGGCCGTGGCGATGAATGCGGCACCGGGGCAGACTGGTTCGGCTTCCTCGCTGCTCGGCGTATTGCAGTATGTTTTTGGCGGGGTAGTCGGCGTGATTATGGGTGTCGTGCATGATGGCACGCTGCTTCCGCCGGTGATATTACTCACGGCCTGCGCAATAGGCGCACTGCTGAGCTGGTGGTATGCCGCGCGGCAGGCGGATATCAATCGTGTGGAAGAGGCGTTAGCCGATGGCCGCGTGCCGGAAAAGGAAGGGCGCTGAAGGTGAATGGTGATGCCGCCTACATGGATGCAGGCGGCAGAAGATTAATCCAGATCGGATGCCTGATGACGCTCAGCGACCTGTTCTGATTCTTCACCCCAGGTGCGGTTGACCTTACGACCGCGAATCACTGCCGGACGGGCGGCAATCTCGTCAGCCCAACGGATCACATGCGTGTATTCATGTGCGGACAGGAACTCTGCGGCAGAGTACAGCGCGTTTTGCACCAACCCACCGTACCACGGCCACACCGCGATATCGGCGATCGTATAGCTGTCGCCAGCCAGATAGCGGCTTTCAGCCAGTCGACGGTTGAGTACATCCAACTGGCGCTTGGTTTCCATCGTGAAACGGTTGATCGGGTATTCAAATTTTTCTGGCGCGTAGGCGTAGAAATGGCCGAATCCACCGCCAACGTAAGGGGCGGAGCCCATCTGCCAGAAGAGCCAGTTCAGGGTTTCTGTGCGTGTTGCGAGATCGTTCGGCAGCAGCGCGCCAAATTTCTCGGCCAGGTACACCAGAATGGAACCGGACTCAAACACGCGAACCGGTTTGTCGCCGCTTTGATCAAGCAACGCCGGGATTTTAGAGTTCGGATTGACGTCAACAAATCCGCTGGAGAACTGATCGCCATCGCCGATCTTAATCAGCCAGGCATCGTACTCCGCACCCGAATGGCCCAGCGCCAGCAGCTCTTCCAGCATGATCGTCACTTTCACGCCGTTTGGCGTCGCCAGCGAGTAAAGCTGAAGCGGATGTTTGCCAACGGGCAGCGCTTTTTCGTGCGTCGGACCGGCTATAGGACGGTTAATATTGGCGAAGGCGCCACCGGAAGAGGCGGGCTGCCAGACTTTTGGCGGCACATAGGTTGGGGACGTAGCCATTCAAAAACTCCTTAATGCATGAAAAAGAGAGCGAGTTAAGGCAACACCATAACAAACTCACGCCGCTTGCTGATACCGTTCTGTTCTATCTCTACGACCTATTGATATAAGGCGAGATCCGCACATTGCTGAGGAAAAACGCGCAATGCGCGGATTGTCGTCAGGGGTTAATAACCCACGGTAAAGCGCTGACGAGAATGTGCCGGGTTTTCAATTTCATCAACCAGCGCGACAGCATAGTCTTCGAAGGAGATGCTGCTGCCTTTATCATTACTTAGCAGCGCATCTTTGCCGAGGCGGAAGGTGCCTGTGCGCTGGCCGGGAACAAATTCGGCGGACGGAGAGAGGAATGACCAATCAAGATCCTTCTCTTGTTTTAACAAGTCGAGGAAAGCTGCACCACGAGAAGCTTCAGGGCGGTAAGCATCAGGGAAGTCCGGCTGATCGATCAAACGTTGACCCGGTGCAATTTCCAGACTCCCCGCGCCGCCGACGACCAGATAGCGTTTTACGCCTGCGGTTTTAACGGCGGCAATCAGCGTTGTTGGATCGGACGAACCAAATTTAACGGCGCTGACCACGGCATCATGCCCTTTGAATAAGGCGACCAGTGCATCCTTGTCCAGTGCATCCCCCTGCTTAGCGGTGACGTTCGGCAGCGAGGCGATTTTTTCTGGATGACGTGCAATGGCGGTGACCGTATGTCCACGGTCAGATAACTCTTTAAGAATGCGTGAACCGGCACCGCCTGAGGCGCCAATGAGTGCGATATGTGACATGTGGACTCCTTATTTTCTTGTTTTGAGACTAGGTAACAAAAATAGACTATAGACCACCCGGATGGTACATTGCCGACTTTTCCCCGACAAGAAGTCACCAGTATGCAACCAGGTCACGCAGAAATGACTAATGACACATCCATCAATGACGCGGTTAACCCAGAAACGTCGTCAGCGGAAAGCCTCGACGATGCTGCATTTGACCATCCTTGTCCGATCCGTGATGTGTTGGATCGCATTGGCGACCGGTGGAGCCTGTTAATACTGGAGGCACTGGCGCAAAAGACGCTGCGTTTTAACGAATTACATCGCCATATTGACGATATTTCGCGCCAGATGCTGTCACGCACGTTAAAACGGCTAGAGGCGGATGGATTTATTCATCGGACGATTTATGCGGAAGTTCCCCCACGCGTGGAATACACGCTGACGCCATTAGGGCACTCCTTTTTACAGCCCATGCAACTGTTAATTCAGTGGGCCGATAAAAACCATGCCGAGATTTGCCGCTCCCGCCGTCAGGCCAGACAACGCGATGCCTGAACGACCATTTGACTCTTAATCAATAGGTCTCTCCACGCGCTAAATACCACCTCATCGTGCGACCTTGCTCGCACGATGATAGTCATTTCATTTTATCTCCACAGAAGTATTGGAATACCGTTTCCGGTTTCGTTCACTGATCTGTGCATATCGTCTGCTGTCACTTCATAATGCAAATTATAGCTTTACTGCTATATAGCTTTTAATCTATATTTGTGGGGAGGATTTGTGTGGAGAATTGAAACGACGGACGCGTTTGATCGCTGGTTAAGCGCACTAAACGATATGGATCGAGCTTGTGTGCTTGCAGCACTTATCGTACTACGGGAAAAGGGGCCCATGTTACCTCGGCCTTATGCTGATACGGTCAAAGGTTCCCGCTATAGCAACATGAAAGAGCTGCGTATTCAGAGCCGAGGGATGCCGATACGGGCATTTTTTGCTTTCGACACACATCGTAGAGGGATCCTGCTTTGTGCAGGTAATAAGTCTGGTAATGAAAAACGCTTTTACGAAGAGATGATCCCGTTTGCCGATCGAGAATTCACCAATTATCTGAAAAAATAGAGAAAAAGGAATAATGCCATGGGCAGAACGCTGGAACAGCTTCTTGCGGATGAAAAACCAGAGGTCATCATTGATGCTCACGCTCTTGCGGCAGATATGTTGCTCAATATTCACCTCGCTGAACTGCGTGAGAGGGTGCAAAAAACGCAAGTAGACATGGCGCAGACGCTTGGATTAAAGCAGCCGACCGTGGCGGTAATGGAGAAACCCGGTCGCGATCTGAAACTTTCCACACTCAAACGCTATGTCGAGGCGACCGGCAGTAAGCTGCGTCTTGATGTTGAGCTGCCGGACGGCTCTCATTACGTGTTCACGCTGTAGTTCCTCGTTCCCGCGTAGTCAGCGCAATTACCGCACTGGCTGCGGAAAACAGGGCGATGATCCACGCCATCGTCCACGGTGTTCCATCGCTCAGTAGCGCAAGCAATAGCGAAGAGATAATGCCGCTGCCGTACTGTAGCGATCCGATCAGTGCTGATGCTGAACCGGCAATATTGGGCACCGCGTCAAGCGCGGCGGCGGTAGAAGTGGCAGCGATGATGCCGTTCATCGAGAAGAAGACGAACACCGAGACCACAATCAGCACTATTCCCCCGATATGCAGCTTTGCGCCGACAGCCAGAATGAACGAAGCGACAGTCGCGATCAGTACGGCAAATTTAAGCAGCTTTTCTAGCGAGTAGCGCTGAACCAGACGACGGTTGACCACGCTCATGCCCATCACGCCGACGATATTCAGCGCAAATAGCCAGCCGTAATGCTGCGGATCAATACCGAAGTAGGTGATGTAGACAAAGGCCGAACCGGTAATAAAAGCGTAGGCGGCGACATAATAGAACGTCAGACATAAGGTGAAACGCATGAAGCTGGTGTTCGTCAGCAGCGCATAATAGTTGCGAAAGGCGCTGGGTAATGATGCCTTCACCCGTCTGTCTTCGGGTAACGTTTCAGGCAGCCAGCGTAATGACATCAGCATCGCGATACCAATCACCGCCAGTAGCCAAAAAATGGCATGCCATGATGTCACTTTGATTAACTGCCCGCCGAGTAACGGTCCGGCAATGGGCGCAATCGCCATCACGATAATGAGCGTCGAGAGCATTTGCGCTGCGCGTGTGCGGCTAAAGAGGTCGCGAATCATCGCGCGAGCCAGCATTGGGCCAGTACACGCGCCCAACGCCTGAAAGACTCGCCAAAAAACGATTTGCGACATATCCGTAGACAGGGCGCAGCCGACAGAGCCGATGATAAACAGAACCATACCAATAAACAGCGGCATCCGGCGTCCCAGATGATCGCTCAACGGCCCCCAAATCAGCTGCGCGATGCAAAAGCCGATTAAAAAGCCGGTGATGGTTAGCTCTGCATTGCCCTGTAAATCTTTCGCCATGACGGGCATGGCAGGTAAATAAATGTCTGTCGATAAGGACGTAAATGCCATCAGCGCACTGAGAATGGCAATAAAAAATAGCCCTGGCGTTTTTTCCGGGCGGGTCTGAACCTGAGTCATATCTATCCATCTGGTTTTATATTCTTCGGGCCATATTATCGGGATTACGCCTGTGGATAATCGGGTGTAACAGGATAGATGTTATGAATAGCGCTCATGAATCCGCGGTGATTTACGTGAAAAAGGGGGGAAGCCCCCCGTAAATTAAAGCGGCACTGACTTCGTACGTTATTGGGGAGCCCGTTTCCATCTTGGCAGATGGAAGAATACGATGGCGGCAACGATGATGCCGCCAGACAGAAAGAAGGTGAGCTGCATGCCATTCGCGAGGGCAGTTGGCGTGGCATGGATAAAATCTTCTGTGCCGACACCCAGAGAGAAAACCTGTCCCATGAGCGAAGCTCCGGCGATCAACCCAAGATTGCGCGACAGGTTAAGCAGGCCGGAGACCGTACCGCGTTGGTGCCCAGGAACCTCGGCAAGAGTGGCGGTGTTGTTTGCTGCCAGAAAGAGCTGATAGCCTGGCGTCAGGACAATAATGGCAAGGATGTATCCCGCGACGCCGAACAGATTAGGTAAGATCGCCAGCATAAAGGTGCCGGTAACCACGAGGGTTATCCCGCCGGTAAGAGCCCGTCCAAACCCCCAGGTATCGACTAGTCGCCCTGACGGAATGCCGCAGAAAATCGCAATAGCGGGGCCAATGGCCATCACCACGCCTACCTGCGTTTCCTGTAAGCCCAGACCCAGACCAAGATAATAGGGACCGACGATTAACGTCGTCATCATGACAGAGGCGATGGTCGCATTGATCGTGAGATGCGGCAAAAGTGATATTTTCCGAGTCGATGGGGCGTCTGAACGTTGCGCCTTCTTGTTAACTGGGGTGTCTGGCAGTTGGGTGAAAGCCAGCAACAGGACGATCGTGACCAGCGGAATCTGTACCCAGAATAGACTACGCCATCCTGCTGCCGTAAGCAGGAAGCCGCCGACAGAAGGGCCAAGCGCGGTTCCCAGTGCGGATACTGTTCCCAGTATCCCCATCGCTCGTCCGACATGATTTTCACCAGCCGTCTGCCTCAGCAGTGCCATGCCGAGCGTCATCAGGAAGGCGGCGCCGATCCCCTGAAGCGCTCTTGCACCGATAAGTTGCCACAGGTGGGGAGCGATGGCACACAGCAGCGATGCAACGGAGAAGAGGCCAAGACCTGCAACGAAAACCGGCTTCAGCCCATAGCGATCGCCAAGGCGGCCAGCGATCACAACGGAAAGCGCCATAGCGGCAAGATAGGCGATGACGACGGCCTGAACCTGCGCAAATGGCGCAGAAAATGTTTCCGTCAGCGTTGGAAGGGCGATGTTGGCAATGCTCGTTCCCAGCGAGGCTGCCAGTATTGCGAGCGCCAGTGTGAGGGTGACGCCCGGTTTGGCCTGCTCTGGTTCGTCTGGTTGATTAATTATCATTTTTTATCCTTGTCAGAATATGGGTTCCAGAGCATGCTACAAATTAAAGTCGACTTGAGGTCAAGCATGAAATTTCTGGATATTGGAGAAATCGCGGAGAAGAGTGGGCTCACGCCTTCGGCGCTGCGTTACTACGAGGAAATCGGGCTGATTGCTTCGGTGTCCCGGCATGGGCTCCGGCGGCAGTTTGCTGAAGACGTGCTGCTGCAACTCAGGCTAATTACGCTGGGGAAATCGGCGGGGTTTTCACTACAGGAAATCGCTGGCATGTTTAACAAGAATGGGATGCCAGATTTGCCCCGCACTGTGCTGCATAAGAAAGCTGATGAAATCGACCAGCAAATTCATGAGTTAAAGATATTGCGTGACACGCTGCGGCACGTCGCCGATTGTTCTGCACCATCGCATATGGAATGCCCGACGTTCAGGAAACTTGTCGAGACCACGCATCGAAAGAGCCAGATGCGGGATAAAACGAACAAGTCAGCCACTCGTAAGGCGCCCCAGAAGACGAAAAAATAAAGCGCACTTCGCCGTTCGTGGCGGATTTTTTATATCACCAGACCCGCGAGTACCGGATATGCAACCGGTTTCTTATTTCTGTTCATGCCCTCCTTTTTCCTCTAGAATTTCGGCCATTCGAGGCGCGCGCAAGCAAAGCAACGTCAGGCGCGCCACGGCGATCATCGATAAATAGTCAGCATTGATAAAGGATAAGTGCCATGAGCGAAAGATTTCCGCACGGCTTTATGTGGGGCGGCGCCACCGCAGCGAATCAGGTCGAAGGGGCCTACAATATCGACGGCAAAGGGTTGTCGATTGTGGATGCTATTCCCGGCGGTAAAGCGCGTTTAAGCATCGTGGCTTCCGACGCGTTTGATTTCACGCTGGATGAACAGCGCTACACCTATCCTAATCATAAAGGCATCGATCACTATCATCGCTTCCGCGAGGATATCGCGCTGTTCGCCGAGATGGGTTTCAAATGCTATCGCTTCTCCATTGCCTGGACGCGCATTTACCCGAACGGCATTGAGCAACAGCCCAACGAAGCGGGGCTAAGCCACTATGAACAGGTGATTGATACCTGCATCGCTCATGGTATCGAGCCCGTGATTACGATCTCTCACTATGAAATGCCGTTGCATCTTGCCACCGCCTTTGGCGGCTGGAAAAACCGTGAGCTAATCAGTCATTTTGAGCGCTTTGCCCGCACGGTGCTGGAGCGCTTTGGCCACAAAGTGAAATACTGGATGACCTTTAACGAGATCAACAGTGCTGCCCATTTCCCGATTATGAGTCAGGGACTAACGGTGCAAACCGGCGCACTGGAGCCACAGGCTAAATTTCAGGCGTGGCATAACCAGTTTGTTGCCAGCAGCCTGGCGGTGAAGATTGCGCATGAGACGAATCCGCAGATCCAGATTGGCTGTATGATTCTGTTTGCCACGAATTACGCCTATGACTGTAACCCCGTCAATCAACTGGCGACGCTGAAAGAGACTCAGGCCTTTAATTTCTACTGTGCGGACGTGCAGGCGGGCGGGAAATATCCTTACTACGCGAAAAGCCTGTGGCAGTCGCTGGGCGTCACGCTGGATATTCAGCCGGGCGATCTGGAACTTATTAAACAGCACACCGTCGATTACATCGGCTTTAGCTACTACATGTCTTCTACCATCTATAAAACTGACCCGGATGCAGCGGCGGCGCACGGCAACCTGCTGGGCGGAGCGCGTAATCCGTTCCTGGAAGCCAGCGAGTGGGGTTGGGAAATTGACCCGGTGGGGCTGCGCATTGCGCTCAATCAACTGTATGACCGCTACGAGAAACCGCTGTTTATCGTCGAAAACGGCTTGGGTGCGGTGGATAAGCTGAATGAAGAGCGCTACATCGCCGATGACTACCGCATCAACTACCTGCGTCAGCACATCGAAGCGATGGCCGATGCGATTGCCGACGGTGTTGAGCTGATGGGATATACCCCGTGGGGCTGCATCGATCTGGTCAGCATGTCTACCGGTGAGATGAGCAAACGCTACGGCTTTATCTATGTCGATCTGGATGACACGATCGCCGGCAGCGGCAACCGCTATAAGAAGAAATCGTTCCACTGGTATAAGAAAGTGATTGCCACTAACGGCAGCGATATCAGTTAAATGAAGGCTTCCCGATGCTGAGGAAATCGGCATCGGGAATGTTTTTGTGTGGTTTAGTGAGTAAAAATGACTCATTTTTGTGATGATGTGATAAATAATAACTGATTGAATTATTATTAATATTTATTTAATAAATATGGTGTTGGTTTAGGGGGGAGTGACGGATTAATTAGCTGACTAACATAAATAGCTATATCAGGATAATTGTATGAAACTATAGATATATAGTCGTGGTACGGCATTGGGCGAAATTAGGTAATTGATTTTTGAATTGCAAACCCCTAAATCCGGCTAATACATTTAGAGTTTGTTAATTCAATAAAAGTGGGGCAGGTTTGTCTTTAAGCGCTAGCGGTGCCATAGCCGAATAAGTCTTATATCTAAAAAATAACTAAATCTAGCATAGGTATTGATGGTAAAAATATGAAAAGACAAGTGTCTGTTTTTATTGCTTCTCCTGGAGATCTTTCTAATGAAAGAAACCATTTTAGAGATGTAATTAATCAATTAAATGTCGGTTTCGGTGATGGTGCCAATGTTGAGTTCAAGGCGTTGGGCTGGGAAGATACTTTGGCATCTACAGGTCGAAGAAATCAATCTGTCATTAATGAAGAAGTTGACAAATGCGATGTTTTTATCTTGGTAATGAACAGACGTTGGGGGCAATCGGCTCCTGATGCCGGACCCTATTCTTCTTATACCGAAGAGGAATTTCATCGTGCTCTTGAACGGTGGAAAAAAGAAGGAAAGCCTGAAATATTTGTCTTTTTTAAGCGTGTAGATGCTCAATCAGAGGCGGATCCTGGTCCCCAACTCAAAAAAGTAATGGATTTTAGAAAGCAATTAGAGGAAACAAGGCAAGTATTTTATCGCTATTTTGAAGATGAAAAATCATTTGTCAGTGAAGTGGATAAACATCTTCGCGCCTTTGCAAAGGATGAGTTGCCAAGCTCCGATAAACAACGCGATATGATAGTTCTTCCGTTGCTTGCATTGGAAGAAGTTGAGAAAGCAAAGAGCCTTGTGGCAGCTAAAATCGAAGAAGCAAAGCAAGCTCATGATGCTGAGAAAGAAGCTCTTCTAAAGGTTGATGCTATGCAACTTCAAATCGCTGAGGATGCTGCTAATTTATCTCGCGATGGAAGAATTGAATTCGCACGCCAAAAGTTTGCGGTGCTTGTTGTTGAAACTATGAATCTTCGTGTTTTGTCCCTTGGTTATGAATTTTATCAACGTACTGGCGATTTAGACTCGGCATTTTTAGTTTTGAAAAAGTGGCTAGAGATATGTGGAACAAATGAAAAATCGCAGGAGGTAGCAATTGCTTATAGCAATCTTGGGAATCTGTATCAGACCAGAGGCGAACTTGAACGTGCTGAAGAGATGTACCAGAAATCCTTGGCTATCGATGAAGCACTAGGTAGCAAAGAGGGCATGGCAATCCGATATGGTAATCTCGGGAACCTGTATCAGACCAGAGGCGAATCTGAGCGCGCTGAAGCGATGTATCAGAAATCCTTGGCTATCGATGAGGCGTTAGGTCGTAAAGAGGGGATGGCAAGTTGGTATGGTAACCTTGGAGTTCTGTATCACACCAGAGGTGAACTTGAACGCGCGGAAGTAATGTACCAGAAATCCTTGACTATCAATGAGGCACTAGGCCGAGAAGAGGGCATGGCAAATAACTATGGTGGTCTTGGGGCTCTGTATCAAATCAGAGGTGAACTTGAGCGCGCTGAAGCGATGTACCAGCAATCCTTGACTATTAATGAGGCGCTAGGTCGCAAAGTGGGCATGGCAAGTGACTATGGTAATCTCGGAATTCTGTATAGCACCAGAGGTGAATTTGAGCGCGCTGAAGCAATGCTCCAGCAATCCTTGGTTATCAATGAGGCGTTAGGCCGTAAAGAGGGCATGGCAAATCAGTATGGTAATCTCGGAGTCTTGTATAAGGACAGAGGCGAACTTGAGCGTGCTGAAGCAATGTACCAGAAATCCTTGGCTATTAATGAGACGATAGGCCGTAAAGATGGGATGGCAAGCCAGTATAGTAATCTTGGATCTCTGTATAAAAGCAGAGGCGAAGTTGAACGCGCAGAAGAGATGTACCAGAAGTCCTTGGCTATCAATGAGGTGCTAGGCCGCAAAGTGGGTATGGCAAGTGACTATGGTAATCTTGGAGTCCTGTATCAGACCAAAGGTGAACCTGAACGTGCTGAAGCAATGTACCTGAAATCCTTGGCGGCACATGAGGCGTTAGGCCATAAAGAGGGCATGGCAAGCCAGTATAGCAATCTCGGAATCCTGTATCAGATC
Source organism: Pectobacterium aroidearum (assembly GCF_041228105.1). Lineage (NCBI taxonomy): Bacteria > Pseudomonadati > Pseudomonadota > Gammaproteobacteria > Enterobacterales > Pectobacteriaceae > Pectobacterium > Pectobacterium aroidearum. Next base: position 3,345,042 of record NZ_CP166097.1, on the reverse strand, counting down.
AGAGGTGAACCTGAGCGTGCTGAAGAGATGTACCAGAAATCATTAGCGATCTATGAGGCGCTAGGCCACAAAGAGGGCATGGCAAGTAACTATGGTAATCTCGGAAATCTGTATCTGACCAGAGGCGAATTTGAACGCGCTGAAGAGCTATACTAAAAAGCTTTGTTGATTTTCGTGGATCTCAAATCACCTTTAGCAAATCAAGTATCAAGATTATTAAATGATATACGCGGTAGACGCTCAGAGTAGTGCATAAAAAATCCCGTTATAAGGAAACTGAAACGGGATTTTCTAAATTCTCCTCATTATGCAATGAGGGGGCTTTTCCCGTAAATGGATAGTATTCAAGCTAAACTCACATCCCTTTCTGTCAACATCGTCCGAACGCCGCCATTTAGCCTGAGTGCTATCGGTAATCTTGAGGGGCGGTCAGCCGTTACTCCTTTGCAGACCAGAAATTTATCGTCCAGACTTAACCCAAAGACGTAGTCTGCGCAGGCATTGTGCTTTACACTGCGCGCTGCAAAAACTGAGCAGATAAACGATTAAGTAGGCGACAATGGCGATGAACGGAACGATCACAACCTGGTTTAAAGATAAAGGTTTTGGATTTATCAAAGATGAAAACGGTGAGAACCGGTATTTTCATGTGATTAAGGTCGCCAACCCTGATCTGATTAAGAAAGATGCGGCGGTCACTTTCGAGCCCACCACAAATAACAAGGGACTGTCGGCCTATGCGGTGAAGGTTTTACCGGAAAGCAAATACATCTATATCGCGGGTGAGCGCCTTAAGCTCACGTCGATCAAGTCTTATCTGGTTTACAGCGAAGAAGTGCCCGTCGATAGCGGTATTGATAAAGAAAATGCGGTGCTGTCTGTGGGGATACTGATGAATAGTATCAGGCCGAAATCAACCGCTAAGCCGGGTGAAATGCGCTCGATAAAAAAACTGGCGATCACGACCTTCCAGGGAACGACGTTAATCTTCTCGGAAGATGAGATAGACATCGATGCTACGGTGAAATTGCTCAAGTTCTGACATCACTCAGACTAACCCTGTGCCGGAATTCTGCATCATTGATCAGCAGAATTTCGGCATCGCTTCTGACAAATCCCTCCAGACTCAAGCCATACCGCGATCGCGTCCTGCAATCTGGCACTGCTTCAAAAATTACAGGTATAATCCTGTAAATTATTCAACGGATTTAGAAACGACAATGACAAAACTCACCTTACAAGAGCAGATGCTAAAAGCTGGATTAGTGACCAGCAAAAAAATGGCCAAAGTCCAAAGAACGGCGAAAAAATCACGCGTTCAGGCTCGTGAGGCAAGAGAGGCTGTAGAAGAAAATAAAAAAGCTCAGCTTGAGCGTGATAAACAGCTAAGCGAACAACAAAAACAGGCTGTGTTATCTAAAGAGTATAAAGCTCAGGTGAAGCAGCTCATTGAAATGAGCAGAATCAACATTGCAAAAGGTAATATTGGTTTTAATTTCACCGATAATAACGTCATTAAAAAAATAGAAGTGGATAAGCTAACTCAAGCCCAGCTGATTAACGGTCGTCTCGCGATTGCTCGACTGGTGGTTGATGGCAGCGGTGAGAGTGAATACGCGATTATCCCCGCAGTTGTTGCGGATAAAATTGCGCAGCGGGACGCGAGTAGTATTGTATTAAATAGTGCGCTGAGTCAGGAAGAGCAAGACGAAGACGATCCGTATGCTGATTTTAAAGTGCCTGATGATTTGATGTGGTAATTCACGTTTTACTAATGCCTATATAGATGAAAAGCCCCGAAGGGCTTTTCATTAAGGCTTAGGTATCACTCAATCTGGACCGATCTCGCTTTAAGCGATCGACGCTTTGGCGATGCTATTTAGCCAACAGTTCTCTTCGGACAATTTCTGCGCCTGCGCTTAACGCGTGTAGCTTGCCCCTTGCGACTCGACGAGATAACGGAGCCATACCGCAGTTGGTTGACGGATAGAGCTTGTCAGCATCCACAAACTGAAGCGCTTTTCGTAACGTATCGGCGACTTCCTCTGGCGTCTCAATGGTATTGGTCGCCACGTCAATGGCGCCTACCATCACTTTTTTACCGCGAATGAGTTCAATCAGATCCATTGGAACGCGAGAGTTCTGACATTCCAGTGAAATGATATCGATAGCCGATTTTTGCAGCTTAGGAAAAATTTCTTCATATTGACGCCACTCGGATCCCAGCGTCTTTTTCCAATCGGTATTGGCTTTGATGCCATAGCCATAGCAAATATGCACCGCAGTTTCACATTTCAGCCCTTCAACGGCTCTTTCTAAAGCGGCAATTCCCCAATCGTTCACCTCATCAAAAAACACATTAAAGGCAGGCTCATCAAATTGGATAATGTCGACGCCAGCCGCTTCCAACTCTTTAGCTTCTTGATTAAGAATGGTGGCGAATTCCCAGGCGAGTTTTTCGCGACTTTTATAGTGGCTATCATAGAGTGTGTCGATCATCGTCATGGGACCAGGCAAAGCCCATTTAATGGGTTGCGTGGTTTGCTGACGTAAGAACTTGGCATCTTCAACAAAAACGGGCTTCTGGCGCACCACAGCACCGATGACTGTCGGCACACTCGCGTCATAGCGATTACGGATTTTAACGATCTCACGTTTCTCGAAATCAACACCGCTGAGGTGCTCAATAAACGTCGTGACAAAATGTTGGCGTGTTTGCTCGCCGTCGCTGACAATGTCAATCCCTGCCTGTAGTTGATCTGCCAGGCTCAAGCGTAGCGCATCTTGTTTGCCCTCGATCAATTCCTCACCTTGTAGTTTCCAGGGGGACCAAAGGGTTTCAGGCTGCGCCAGCCAAGAGGGTTTAGGTAAACTGCCAGCCGTTGAAGTAGGTAATAATATTTTCATAATAATAGGTGACCTTGTGTGTTTGGTTAATCAAAGAACGTAATTAGCAGACCATTGCTCAAGAATCGCTTGGTATGGTTTGATGAAGTTTTCCTCAGTAAACTTTCCCTGCTCGATAGCCAATAGGCTACGTTCTTCTCGATCGTAAACAATTTGAGTGAATGAATGATCCTGATGGTTCAGGCTTGGTTGATAGCATTGACCTGCCGGAGAATTGGCATTGTAAATCTCAGGTCGGTAAATCTTTTGAAAAGTCTCCATCGTGGAGATGGTACTGATCAGCTCAAGATTCGTGTAATCACTCAGTAAGTCACCAGAAAAATAGAAGGCCAAAGGCGCAACACTATTTGGCGGCATAAAATAGCGAGCCTGTAGCCCCATTTTATGAAAATATTGGTCGGTCAATGAATATTCATCTTGCTGGTATTCGACACCCAGTATTGGGTGCTGATTTCCAGTCCGATGATAGGTGTTTTTACTGGAAACACTTAAACATATAACAGGCGCTTTACTAAAGTTCTCTTTGTAACTCTCCGAGTTCACGAAGCATTTAAAGATATTTCCATGCAAATCGCCAAAGTTATCTGGGGTGCTAAATCCGGGGTGGTTTTTATTATGATCTGACAGCAATACGCTAAAATCGTAATCTCGCACGTAGGAAGAGAAATTATTCCCTACGATGCCTTCAATGCGCGCGTTCGTTTTTTTATCAACAATATTCGTTTTCAATATTTCAATGACGGGGAAGGTGTTGCCATTGCCTTCAATATCAACTTCAACGGAAATGATATCAAGTTCGACAGAGTAACGATCGCTTTTGGCGTTATCCCAATGCGCCAGAGAATTGAAGCGATTGTCAATCATCTTTAAAGCGTTGCGCAAGTTCTCCTGGCGGTTCTTTCCTCGCGCCAAATTCGCAAAGTTGGTGGTGATACGCGTATTTTCGGAGGGGTTATAGTTCTCATCGAAACACGTGTTCTTAATCGTAAATGTAAAATTCTTATTCATCGCGATCTGACATCCTAATTTTTGATACAAAACCTGATTTTATGTCTTTCTTTTCAAAGGTTTTCAGGTCTTATAATTCCGCAGATTTCATATTGTCTATAGGTAACACAGCATAATTTATGCCAGAGTCGCTGAGTGAGTAAAAGTGATTTAATTTCAATAGACATGAGCCATCTTCATGATTTGGTGTACGGTGCGTATCGGTACGGTTGTTTCAGTCCTTGTTCAACAGTTTTTATAGTTTAAATTCATATGGTTATATGAGTTTGATTGAATCACCTTATGGTAAGGCTAAAGCAGAAACGCTCGCTTTGTTTTTCGCTCTTAAGAGATTGAACCATCCTCGCTGACGCCTTTGCCCTACGTGGATGACAGAAAAACGACACAAGAATGGTATGATCCACGCCAGATGATGCACGCATCAACGAACATAGACCTTAACCCTCGGGGACGACTGATGAATAATGAAATACCACTTAAATTTTATGACATTACGGATGAGTATGCGACGGAGTCTGAAAAGCCTGTGAGCGAGTCGGAACGCGACGCTCTGGCGCGCTACTTCCAACTGTTGCTCACCCGCTTAATGAATAATGAAGAAATCAGCGAAGATGCGCAGAAAGAGATGGCCAGTGAGGCCGGTATCGACGAGCTTCGTATTGATGAGATAGCGACGTTTCTGAATCAATGGGGTAATGAGTAGCCTCTGTTGGGTGTTTGCAAAAAATGTAAGGTCAAGAGTGTTATGTTCGCGTCCCGCTCTTAACCTACAGTCAGAAACAGCTAAAAACAAAAATCCCGCTACGCTTCCTGAAGCGGGATTTCAATATTGCGCTTCCTTACCGGGGCAGGGCAGTGAACGTATTCTCTATCGCTACTGACCTTGTTGTGGCTGTAGCTGATAAACCCACGCAGTAACCTGTTGGCCTTCCGCTGTGGTAACCACAACTTCAACGCGATCGTATCCCTCTTCAAATTCATCCAGCATGGTCCAGTGCGCTTCAAGGTTGTTGGACAAAAACAGATAACCGCCGACGTGCGCGCCTTGCTCATCCAATATAAGCCCTGGGAAGCCCGTGGCAGCGCCCCAGCCACTCTCATAAAACGTACCTGTTACGTAACCCGGCACCCATTCTCCGCCGATGTTTTCCAAAATATAGGCATTAGCGTGACCCGGACGCAGCGTACCGTAGACAAACAAGCGTTCCATTTTTCCTCGTCAATAAAAACAGGGGATACCCAAAGGGGGAAGAATAATACTCAAGTTAGGGGTTAATAAAACGGGTCGCAACAGGTTCTTCACTGATGATGGCGTGCTGAGTGAGTCGTACCTTCCGCATAGCGATCTCCTCTGCATGCCGAAAATTGAGTAATCCCCTTACTTTTTTCATGTCTTTATCAATATAACGGTCTTAGTCGCGGGGGTAAGATTAGAGATTGCCGATCGATATAGGCAACCATTCCGGTTTGGCAAAGACACACTCAAATAGTCGTTAAATGTTTGTCAACTTAACTGAGAATATCAATGAAAACTAATAATAATATTGACGTCTTGGCTTCAAACATTGCCATCATGGAACCCTCTAATGGGCTTGAAAAGAAGCTTGAGTTAGCTGCAAAAGAGAACCGCAAGCTTGTCATTAAGCTTGGGTTCGACCCCACGGCACCCGATCTTCATCTCGGGCATGCTGTTGTATTACGTAAATTAAAGCAATTTCAGGATGCCGGTCACGATATCGTCATTATCATCGGCGACTTTACTGCCGCTATTGGCGATCCGACAGGCCGCAACAAGCTGCGTCCTCCATTAAGTGAAAAACAAATCACTCTTAATAGTCAGACCTATCTCGATCAACTCGGCCGAATTATTGATACGTCGCGTATACAGGTACGTCGCAACTCGGAATGGTTTAGAAAAATGCCTTTTTCTGAAATTATTGGGCTTGTGTCCCGCGTCACGTTAGCACAAATGATGCAGCGTGATGATTTCAAAAATCGGTATGCCGCATCTTCGCCTATACATCTGCATGAGCTTTTGTATCCGATCCTCCAAGGCTATGACTCCGTGATGATCAACGCGGACATTGAGCTTGGTGGTACGGATCAACTCTTTAATAACATGGTAGGACGAATGCTACAGGAGTCTTTCGGAAGTGAAGGGCAGGCGGTCATGACTATGCCTCTGCTGGAGGGATTGGATGGCAAAGATAAGATGAGTAAATCGAAAGGGAACTATATTGCATTAACGGACAGCCCAGAGGATATTTATGGGAAAATCATGTCGTTACCCGATCATCTTATTATCAGTTACCTGACCCTGGCCAGCAATGCGTCAGAAGAAGATATCATCGAGGCCAGAGAACAGATGGAACGGGGAAAGAATCCCATTCTTCTTAAAAAGGATCTGGCTCATCAGATCGTGGGTATCTACCATGATGTCGAAGCAGCAGACGCTGCTGGCAAACATTTTGAGCGGGTATTTCAGCAACACAACCCCACCGAAGAGGACCATCTTCCGCTTATCGTTGACGGGGATGTGCGGCTGACACTGATTGATTTCTGTAGTCAGGCTCTTGCTGAAATGAGCCGCTCTGAGTTGCGGAGGCTGATTCGCTCGGGCGCAGTAAGGATCAATACGCATAAAGAGATTGATGAACTGGCAATGATTAGCCCAGAACCGGGCATGCTGCTCTGGCTGGGTAAACATCATCGTTTCATCGTCAAATAGCTCTGGCATCTATCTTGATTATTGGTTTTTCGGCGAAGCGTTGACGTTAAGAAAAATACTGGCGTGCGTGGTGACTGTTGCCGGCGCACTGATGATGGGTTAAGCGAATCAGGAGAGCTACCGATGTCTGACTATCCGACTATTGCGCTGATTGGGCCCGGTGCGATTGGTACGACCATCGCTGCGGCACTGCATGAAGTGGGCCGCACGCCGCTACTTTGCGGGCGAACCGCACATTCAAAGTTACTTTTGCGTCACGATGGGGGCGAAATTGTTGTACCCGGTCCGGTGTTAAGCGATCCGACGGCGATCGACCATCCTTTCAGTCTGGTTTTTGTCGCGGTGAAAACTACCCAAAACGTCGACAGCGCCGGGTGGCTGAGTGCGTTATGCGATGAAAATACGGTGGTCTGCGCTCTGCAAAACGGCGTCGAACAGAAAGCCCAGCTTGAACCCTGGGTCAATGGAGCAACGGTGTTGCCTTCAGTGGTCTGGTTTCCGGCTCAGCGCGAGCCGGATGCTTCAGTCTGGCTGCGCGACAAACCGCGTCTGACGCTGCCGGATGTCCCACAGGCAAAATGGGTGACTGATGCACTGAGCGGTACGCGCTGCGCGGTTGAGTTGTCTGCGGATTTTTTATCCGTCGCATGGCGCAAACTGCTGCAAAATGCGGTCGCAGGCCTGATGGTGCTAGCGAATCGCCGCGCCGGAATGTTTTCTCGTGAGGATATCAACGCGCTGGCTCTGGCGTATCTGCGCGAGTGCCTTGCTGTTGCCCGTGCCGAGGGGGCTGTGCTGGACGATGGGGTTGCGCAGGAAATCGTGGATAATTTTCAGCGTGCACCTGCCGATTTAGGCACGTCTATTCTCGCTGACCGTCAGGCCAATCGCCCGATGGAATGGGATATCCGCAACGGCGTGATACAGCGCTACGGCCACGCTCACGGCATTCCCGTTCCTATCAGTGATGTGTTGGTTCCCCTGCTGGCGGCCGGCAGTGAAGGGCCGGGTTAACGCGCACCTGAATGCTTTTCGCGTGAACGTATTGAATTAAGTGCTAAAAACAAAAATCCCGCTTAAGTTTCCTTAAGCGGGATTTTTACGGCATGACCTGTACGCAGCGTAGACAAACAATCCACTGGCTTGGAGTTCAGATGTGTGATGCCTCACGCTAAGCATTCTTGCATACACTCAAGGAATACTTTCATTGCAGGGCTCACTGTCCTGTCAATATGGTAGGCACAAAGGGCATTAATTGTTATTGGAGAATCTGAAAAAGGTAATTCTTTTAACACTCCAGATTGCAGTTCATGCTCAACCGCGAATCTGGGTAGAAATGTTATTCCAAGATTGCTGGCTGCACATTTTTTTATACTTTCTATGCTCCAGAGTTCAACCGTATTTTCAAGAGTTATACGTCTCTCTCTTAAATTACTCTCAAATATCTGACGAAATATACACTCGGGTTCATTTATGATGAAACTGGTAGGAATATGTTGACCGGAGCGAGTGAAGTCATAGGTATCAAATAAAGGAGATGCGACTAATACAAGGGGTTGATCGCCGAAATTCTCCATATGTAATGCATCGTCATTACCCACACGATAAAAAATGCCTAAGTCAGCCTCATCTGATAAAAGGGCATCACGAATTGCATAGCAATTCATTGATTGCAAGAATAAGCGTACCTTGGGTGCTTTTACTCTAAACCGTTGAAGCACTTCCGGCATTTTATATGCTAACAGCGTTTCTCCTACCGCTACCCGAAGATCACCAGAAAGATCAGTTTCATGTTGCGCCATTTGGCGAATATTTTCTAATACCCGAGTGAGTTCATATACCTGAGGAAGGAGTTTCTTTCCCGCAGGCGTCAAAATCATCCGACGACCGAGCTTCTCAAAAAGCTGCACTGATAGCTCATGCTCTAACTGCTGGATATGAAAAGTAATCGTGGATTGTGTACAGCAGAGCTTCTGGGCTGCTTTGGAGAAAGCACCTTCTTCTACCACGGTTTTGAATGTAACGAAGCGGCGTAAATCCATCGGTTGGGTACCTATAACCATCGAAATTATGAAAGTCAGGCTTTCAAAATTTTCATTTTTTTGTGGTTTTTTGATGCGCTAATATGTTTCAAAAAACAGGAGAAGACAAGTGACATCAACGATTATCGCAGGGTTTTTGACTTATACGCTTATTACTGCATTGACACCAGGACCTAACAATATCCTCGCGTTAAGCTCGGTTAATCAATATGGCTTCCGGCGTAGCCTTAGGGTGCTTGCAGGTATGTGTGCAGGTTTTCTTATTATTATGCTGCTGTGTGCGGTATTCACTTTCACACTTATCAGCATACTGCCGTCTTTGACTGGCTGGCTTACTTGGGCAGGTGCCGCCTATATACTTTGGTTAGCGTGGCGTATTGCTAACAGTAATCCTACATCCTCATCTGGTGAAGAAAAACCGCTTAGTTTTTGGGTTAGCTTTTGGCTCCAGTTCGCTAATGTCAAAATAATTCTTTATGGCATTACGGCTCTTTCTACGTTTGTTCTTCCGCATACGCATGATATGCATAAGGTAATGGCTGTCAGCCTTCTTTTAGCCTTTATTGGTTGTTTCGGTAATTTCGTGTGGGCTTTGGCTGGTCATTTATTCCAGTCTATTTTCCAGCGCCATGGACGCGTAGTTAATCTTATTTTATCTGCGTTATTAGTCTATTGTGCGATAAGAATGTTTATCTGATATCAAGAAAAAATAGAGCCAATTTGATGGCCCAGCATGGTGAAACCAAACCGTGTGACCATATAGCGGGTTCTGAACTCAATTAACCTTCCGGTCAACGAACGATAGCGAGCAGGTAGTTTATGTGATGTTGCTCCTAACAATACCGAAAAACTACCAGCTCCAGGGCATCATAAAGAGGCCAGCAGATTGTCTGGCCTCATGGTTATCATGAGAATGATTGCTGCAATAAAATAGATAGCCAAATATTTTTCTGCATTACAAAGGTCTCTAAAACTCAGCGGAATAATCATAACCTGACCCCTTTTTTAAAACCGCGATCAGGCTGAATGCTTGCGTAACAAATAGTAGGCAATTATCCCTGTATAACGCAGTCCCAAGTGATTATCGCTGCCCAAAAACCAATTAACAGCAACATACCTGAACTGCGGTCACGGGTAAAATACCAGGCATTAGCGGCCAAAATAGCGGAAAGAAAAAGAAAGAATAGGGTATGAAGTGCTGTCATTAGACACCTTATTCTCCAGATGCAGTCAATGGCACGACGACCCGGCCACGGACACGACCAGCAAGAAGTGTAGGCGCAACCTCGAGAGCTTCTTCCAGGGAGATATCGCAGATGAGAGATTCCAGTTTGTCCATATCCAGATCTCTTTCAAGACGCTGCCAGGCTTCTATCCTCTCTTCCTTAGGAACCATCACACTGTCCACGCCAATGAGTTTCACGCCGCGAAGAATGAAAGGGGCAACAGAGGCCGGGAATGCCATGCCAGCAGCAAGACCACATGCAGCAACTACTCCCCGATATTGCATTGACGCACATACATTGGCGAGGGTATGCCCTCCTGCAACATCAATTGCGGCCTGCCATTGCTCTTTGGCGAGTGGCCGACCCGGTTCGCTCAGGGTTTTACGATCGATAATTTTCTTCGCACCCAGTGAGTGAAGGAAATCTGCTTCCTCTAACCGCCCTGTGGCAGCTGCAACTTCATATCCCAGACTGGTGAGGATCGCAACAGCGATACTGCCCACACCTCCTGACGCGCCGGTGACCAGCACCTCGCCCTTACCGGGTTTAACACCCTGCTGCTCAAGTGCCATGACACACAGCATTGCTGTATAACCAGCGGTCCCTATCCCCATAGCCTGACGTGCAGAAAATTTGTTAGGTAGCGGGATGAGCCAGTCCCCCTTTACGCGAGCTATTTCCGCCAGCCCACCCCAGTGTTTTTCTCCAACGCCCCAGCCATTAAGGATAACTTTGTCGCCAGTCTTGAAAGACGGATCTGATGAGCTATCGACAATACCGACGAAATCGATTCCTGGCACCATTGGAAACTGTCGAACAACGGGTGATTCTCCGGTGATGGCTAACGCGTCTTTATAGTTGAGTGTTGAGCAGGCTACCCGGACGGTAACGTTACCTTCAGGCAGTTGGGACTCAGAAAGAGATCTTATGCCAACAGACAAAACGCCATCCGCATTTTTTTCGATCAAAATACCCTTAAACATACATATTTCCCTCGATAATACCGCCCCGGTAGAGGCAAAACTAAGCTGACAAAGCTGTTGCGTAGGCTATTAGCTGATCAACTTCATCAGCCGTGGTGGCAAAGGATGTTACAAACCGAACCACGCCTGGTTCCCAGCGGCCGTCGTAAAAGACAAAACCGGCTTCCAGTAAAGCTTTGCTGAGCGCAACAGGAAGCGTACAGAAAACGATATTGGCTTCATTCGTTCCCATGATTTGTACGCCTTTAACATGCTGGAGTCCGTCGACAAGACGTTTTGCCATCGCGTTGGCATGGCGGGCATTACGCAGCCACAGATCGTTAGTCAGATAGGCATCCATCTGTGCAGACAGGAAACGCATCTTTGAGAACAGGTGGCCCGCACGTTTTCGGCGATATGCCAGCTCAGTCTTTAATTTCGGATCAAACAGCACAACAGCTTCTGCGCACGGAACCCCATTTTTTGTTGCGCCAAATGAGAGAGCATCGACACCGGCACGCCAGGTCATATCCGCGAGAGAACAATTCATCGAGACAAATGCGTTTGCCAGTCGAGAACCATCCATATGAAGACGTACGTTCGCTGAGCGACAGACTTCTCCGATTTCCTCTATCTCGGTCTGGGTATAGATGCTACCCACTTCTGTCGCCTGGGTTATGCTGACTACGGAAGGCTGGACGGTATGCACATCTCCCACCTTATTTCTGACAGCAATGCTTAGTTTTATTGGATCAATTTTTGCGTCAGGGCCATCAACCGTGTGCATTTTTGCTCCGTCCGTGTAGAACTCTGGAGCACCACATTCGTCATTATTAATATGTGCAAGAGGATGACAGAGAACACTTCCCCACGGAGGGGTCATCGTCGCCAGGCACAGTGAATTAGCGGTGGTGCCAGTTGGAACCAGAAAAATGCTGACATCACGTTCGAAAAGCGCTGAAAATTTCTGTTCGACCCGATGGGTATACTCATCATTGCCGTAGGGGTTTGCATGGCCGGTATTACAGGCAATAAGCGCCTCGAGAACTTCAGATGAGGCACCTGCAATGTTGTCGCTGGTAAAAGCAATAGGCTGTTTTAACGGTGCGAGATTGACACTGTACTTGTTCACTGACTGACTCTCTTCTGCAAATAGATAACGGGTTGTGGTTCTAGAAAGGCCGGAAATGAATCAATACGCTTCATTTTCAGGGAGATAAATCCGTCTGTAACACCGTCGACAACTCTGTCGTCAACAATGACATCACTTCAGCCAGTCGTTCGTCGTTGCGCTTGTAGTAGGTCCATCGGCCGACTTTAGTCGCAATCACAAAATCCATATCCTGGAGGGCCTTGAGGCACAGTGACGTCGCTGGCTGAGATAACCCCGCCTTATCCTGTATGAAACTTGCGCAAACACCATAAACGCTGAAGTCATACAACTGCAGTGGAATGTAGTCGCGAAAATGCAAATCCGGCTCTTTGAGCCAGGAAAGAATTGCTCGTCGGGTCGGGTTCGACAGGCTTTTAAAAACTTCATCTAATTCCATAACATTACCTTCACTGAGGACATTGCTGATGATGCAATCGACAGGTTTCATTATGCCCTGCCTGTATGGGTGGAAACACCCGGGTATCTGCGTTTGTGTAACCGTAAAATCCCGGTAGCCACTCAATACATCATGCTTACAGTATCGCTGTTATGACGATAAGGCAGATGAGTACATGAAGAATAATACCTGTCTCATTTTAATATTTAAACATTTAAATGTATGAATGTGTGATCTGAACCACATGACACAGATGTGGCAGGGAAAGGGATATCTCGCAATTGATTTACACATTTAAATCTTTTAATGTGTTGTCCCGTGTTCAACAGATTCAGGAAAACGCATATGAAAACGCTCTTTAAACCAGCAAAACTCGGTGATCTTGATCTCCGTAATCGTATCGTATTGCCGCCGCTCACACGGTGCAGAAGTTCTCAGCCCGGCAATGTGCCCAATGACATGATGGCGACGTATTATCGCCAGCGTGCGACTGCGGGCTTTATGGTTACTGAAGGCTCCCAGATTGAGCCGCGTGGGCAGGGCTACGCCTGGACTCCAGGAATACACAGCGAAGAACAGGTGGAAGGTTGGCGTAAGGTCACAAATGCAGTTCATGAAGAAGGTGGCATAATTTTTTGTCAGCTCTGGCATGTTGGTCGCGTATCGCATACCAGTTTACAACCAGGAAATCAGGCTCCTGTGGCACCTTCGGCTATTCCTGCAACCAACGTCAGAGTGTTTATCGAAACTGGTCCGGGTGAAGGTGAGCTAACCTCGCCCAGCGTACCGCGAGAACTGTCTACAGTAGAAGTTAAAGAGCTGGTAGAGCTGTATCGTGAAGCAGCGAAGAATGCGATGCGTGCTGGGTTTGATGGTGTTGAGCTACATTCAGCTAACGGTTATCTGTTAAATCAGTTTATTTCGGAACATACCAACCATCGTACTGATGAATATGGCGGCTCTTTAACGAATCGTCTGCGCTTCCTGAAAGAAGTGACAGAAGCTGTCGTTTCAGTATTTGGTGCAAAACGTGTGGGTGTGCGCTTCGCGCCTTTATTCGAAACCACTCAAGAAGATCGCACCTATCTCGGCATTGTTGAATCTGATCCGCATGACACTTACATTCAGGCGGCAGAAATGCTTAATGAAATAGGTATTGCCTACTTGTCGATTGCTGAAGCTGACTGGGAAAATTGCCCGGAAATGCCAGTTTCATTCCGTCAGGGATTACGTGATGTCTTCTCAGGAATAATCATGTACGCAGGTAAATATACCTCAGAAAAGGCGAGAAAAATTCTTGGTGAAGGATATGGTGATATTTTTGGGTTCGGACGTACGTTCATTGCCAATCCAGATTTGCCTGAACGCATTCTTAATGGATGTGCATTAAATCAGGTTGATGACTCCACTTTGTATGGCGGTGATGAGCGTGGATATACAGACTATCCTGAGTATGCGTAATTACAGAATAGAATGAAGAAGAGAGGATTATTTGGCAGATAATCCGACTACCATTGCATCATCACTTTTCTGGCATTGAGATATTCTGCTTTATAGATGTAAGTCGCTCTAACACTATTGCATTCTTGATGGCTCATTTGACGCTTAACGACATCCTATGACCATGTCCGGTTGTGCTTATGTCAATCTAGCGCCACGTCCTTGAATGATTTTTCTGGTGATCGGGGCGCTTTTTCTACCGCTCGATGGTGTGGGGTGATATTCCGCGCTAGCAATTTACGTATACCGTCACGCTGTTGACGGGGATCTGCCAGAGATACGTCAGGATAGGCACCTAAGCCGAGGCGAGATTCTTTTCTATTTTAAAATACCAGAGACGTGAACCGCCTGGATTAACTAAAAGGTACAGACCGTGAGAATCGGAAACTTTGAAGGGTTTTCGGATGGTTTTAAGTTGCGGATTTTTGAGTCGTTAAGAGACATTTTGGGGTCACTCCGTCATCGAACCAACTTGACCCCAAATCTGACCGCCAAATTCTCCCGATGATTAGTGAAAACGAAATGTACATCGGGAACGATTTTCAGGTGGAACGTATTGAATACAATGCGAAAAGCAAAAATCCCGCTTAAGTTTCCTTAAGCGGGATTTTCTAAATATGGCTCCTCTGACTGGACTCGAACCAGTGACATACGGATTAACAGTCCGCCGTTCTACCGACTGAACTACAGAGGAATCGCGTGAACGGGGCGCATGATATCCGCCACCCGCGGTACTGTCAACGGCAAAATCAGCTTTATCGTCTGACTGTTTAGGCTGTGTACAATTCGCTGTTTTTTTATGAGTTAGTAAATGGATGGGGCACGGTAGTTGACGCTGCTTTGCCAGCTTTTCAGGCGAGCGAGTGGATCTTGTCGATAGAATTTTTGGAAGCAGCGGTACAGGTCGGGGAAACGCTCGTCGAGCAGTTCGGGCGCGCTGAAAAAGTATTCTGACAATACCGCAAAGCACTCTGCCGGATCGTGGACGGCGTAGGGATCCATGCTGGCGGCCTCTTCGCCAACCAGATCGATCTCTTCCTGCAAAGCATCCATCGCACCGTGCAGATGCTGTTCCCAGACAGCAATATCGCGCAGGGGAATCAAGGGAACCCCCGTTGCTTCGCCGCTGCTGCGAATATCCAGCTTGTGCGCGACTTCATGAATGATGAGGTTGAAACCGGAGAGATCGAAGGAGTCCTGTACTTCCTGCCAGTTGAGAACAATCGGCCCCTGATCCCAGCTTTGCCCGGACTGTACCATTTTCCCCGTATGCACGAGCCCGATGTCGTCTTGCCACTCTTCCTCGACAATAAACGGGCCGGGGTAAACCAAAACTTCGTGGAAGCCATCCAGCGCATCCATTCCCAACGACAGCACCGGCAGGGAAAACAACAGGGCGATGCGCTGCTGCATGATTTCCGTTAACACCAGTTCCTGCAACGGAATCAGGCGCTTTTGCTTCAGAAACTGATCGGCAAGGGTGACCAGTTGCTGGCGTTCTTCATCGCTTAAGGGGGCGAGAAGCGGGATGGAAATCGCAGCTTGCCAGTGTTCAAGCGTCTGCACCTGAGGTTGAGAGTTTTTCCACGGCCATTTAATCATTGTTATTGCTCGTTAAGTCGTCACTTGAATTTAAAGGCGAGGGCGCGTGCTGTTAAAATGCCGTAAAAGCGGGCATCATGGCAACTGCTAAACGGAGAGATGCCGGAGCGGCTGAACGGACCAGTCTCGAAAACTGGAGTAGGGGCAACTCTACCGGGGGTTCAAATCCCCCTCTCTCCGCCAGCTATTCAAACACTTACCACGCGTTTAGTCTGTGACGCTTTCCACACTTGGCAGTGGGTCAAAGCGGGCAGCTCAAATCCCCTTCTTTACAACGTAGCATGCTTTTGAATTCTTCTACGCGCTCGGCGGTTTTCTGCGTCAGGCACTGGGAATACAACATGCCATGGATCGATCCCCCTGTTGTTGGGAAGGTCTGAAACTCACAGTCAGCATCGCGATAGGCAATCCATTTTCTTTGGGCTGATTTGAGTAATGGTTTGTGCTCTTCAATCACCAGACGCTTGGCAACATCCTGATAAAGTCGATTAAGCTCGTCATCCACTTTTTTATACTCATCAGCAGCACACTGGCTCATTTCTAGCTGTGTGCTGGCGTTGCCGCAGTCTGCTGCTTCGGCTTGCGTTAAGGGCAGTAGAGCAAAGAGGGCAATGGCGAATTTTTTCATTCTTTATCCTTTATAAACAGGCATTACGCATGAGAATTGATTATACCGCCATTGTACATATACCGCGCACCTTTCCGCCTTTGGCAAAGATTAATCCCAATTGTTTCGGTGAATACTGACAAATCCCGAACGCTGAACTATTTTCAAAAGTAATTATCACGTTACGGAGGTTGATATGGGATTTTGGCGCGTCGTTTTAACTATTCTTCTGCCACCGTTGGGCGTGTTATTGGGAAAAGGGGTTGGCGGGGCATTTATTCTGAATATTATTTTAACGCTGTTAGGCTATTTTCCTGGGCTGGTGCATGCGTTTTGGGTACAGACGAAAGATGATGGCATTTAATAGCTGAGAGTCTGACGATGATGATGAAATAACGGGGAGGTAGATGACCTCCCCGTTATTTTTACGTGTGGGTAACGCTGGTGATTAATAATAGCCAATCAATTTCCACCACATTAAGCCGACGATAAAAATCAGGGCGACGTTAAACGTGACGATGCAGAAATTGATTTTATAGAAACGGTGCCGTTCAAAATATCCCTGAGCAAAATAGATAGGGCCAGGGCCACCGCCGTATTCGGTATTTCCCCACATCAGGTTGCTAAAAATACCAAAACAGATGGCAACCATCATGGGCGGCGCGCCTGCGGCTATTGCGGTGGCGGCGAAGGGCGCATAGAGTGCGGCGACGTGGCCAGAGGCGGTAGCAAACAGATAGTGCACATAAATATACAGGATGCCGAGAATCACAAAGGTTTCCATCGCGCCGAAACCCTGTATGGAATTACCCAGCTTAATGGTCATCCACTTAATGAAACCCAAGTCAGATAGCCCTGCGGCGAGGCTGATAATGACGCTAAACCAGATGACCGTATCCCATGCGGCGCGATCGTTGAGTACTTCTTTCCACTGTACGGCTTGCGTAACGAACAGGTAGGCGACTAAGGCCAACCCGACGGAAGTGGCGGAGAAACCGGTGATCAGGCTGGTGCCCCAGCCAAGCAGCGCAAGAACAAAACCGAAGGCTACTTTTTTCTCTGCCGGTTTCATGCTTCCCAATTCCGCCAGCGACTGACGTCCCATCTCTTTGGCTTCTGGCGTTTTTTTCAGTTCCGGATTCAGTATTTTGTAAACCAGCAACGGCATCAGGCAGAAACAGCACATGGCGGGGACGACGGCGGCAATAAACCAGCCGCCCCAGGTAATGTCCACGCCTAATGAGGTTTTCGCCAGACTGCCAACGAGTGGGTTGGCGGCCATGCCGGTAAGAAAAATGGCACCGGTGATCGGGGTAAACTGAAAACAGACCATGATCAGAAAGTCCCCGATCTTTTTACCGCTGACGCCGGGTGTTGAGCCTAATACTTCATTAATTGAACGGGCGATAGGAAAGATAATGCCTCCCGACCGCGCGGTGACGGAGGGCATGGCGGGCGCCATGATGAGATCGGAAACGCCCAGTGAATAGGCGATTCCCAGACTGCTTCCGCCGAATAGCGACAGCATTTTATAGGCAATACGTTTTCCCAGCCCAGACGTCACAAACCCCAGAGAGAGGATGTAGGCACAGAAGATGAGCCAGACGGTGCCACTGGAAAAACCCGCTAGCGCTTTGGCTTCGGTTAAGGTGCCGGTGAAGATGGTCACGCAAAGAACGAGTAGCATGATTGCGCCCGACGGCAGCGGCTGCGTCAATATCGCGGCGATGGTGGCGGCAAAAATCGTGAACATATGCCAGGCCTGCGGCGTAAGGCCATCAGGAACCGGGGAAAACCAGATAATCAGGCCTAGCAGGAGAGGAATAATAACCGCGACTATTTTTTTCTTGGTGGATGATTCGGATGACATAGCGTCTCCTTAATCGTGCAAGTAATGGTTATCCGCCATCATTCCCGGCAACAGAAGGCCCGCCCAGACGCGCTATTATCTTGCGTCTGGGAATGTCTCGATCTCAGTCTGTTAGTTAGGGTGATACCGGATAATCACCGGTGATTAATGGTGTCTTTCTGTTTTATTTAATACCTGATCCACCATTTCAGGGGCGCTCCCCAAATAATTGACGGGGTTGGTCAGATCGTTGATTAATTTAGGATCGAGTCGGCTGGCGACGTTGGGCATAGCATTGAGCACATCGGCCAGTGTACCGCCTTTCTCATTCACGATGCGGCAGGCATCGTAGACGATGTCGTGTGCTTCCTGACGACCAATATACGGTGCCAGCCCCATCATAACGGCTTCAGCCACAATCAGGCCGTTAGTCATGTTGAGGTTTTTCAGCATCATTTTCTCATCCACAATCAAGCCGTTCAGCATGAATTTGGCCTGATGAAGCGCGCCAGCGGAGAGAATGAAACTTTCCGGAATGGCAATCCATTCTGCATGCCAGGGGCCCGTGGCGCGTTCCAGATCTTGGACCATCGCATCCAGCATCAACCCCGCCTGTTGGCGAACGCCTTTGGCGCAGGCCAGCATCAGTTCACTGGAGATGGGATTACGCTTTTGCGGCATGGTGCTGCTGGCTCCACGGCCTTTGACAAACGGTTCA
Organism: Pectobacterium aroidearum; assembly: GCF_041228105.1. Lineage (NCBI taxonomy): Bacteria > Pseudomonadati > Pseudomonadota > Gammaproteobacteria > Enterobacterales > Pectobacteriaceae > Pectobacterium > Pectobacterium aroidearum. Next base: position 3,326,343 of record NZ_CP166097.1, on the reverse strand, counting down.
TACAGTTCGCCAAATTCGTTGGAGGCCATCAGCATGACGTCGTAGCCAATTTTTCCCAACGAACCCGTGATGACCGCCAGCAGGTTGACGGCTTCGGCAAATCCATCACGGGCAACATGCCAGGTTGAGGTAGGAACGCCCAGACCGAGTTCGGCCATCAGGGCTTTTTGTACCGCGAGTCCTTTATCACCCAACGAGGCCAGTGTGCCGGCTGCACCTGCGAATTCGCCTACCAGCACACGCGGGCGCAGCTGTGCCAGGCGCTCTGCATGGCGGTCAAACATATCCAGCCAGATGGCGGCTTTATAGCCGAACGTAATCGGTAGCGCTTGCTGTAAATGGGTGCGCCCAGCCATGGGCGTATTACGGTAGCGTGCGGCCAGTCCAGCCAAAATAGAACGCAGTGCATCAATATCTGCTTCAATTAACGCGAATGCATCACGGATTTGCAGCACCACGGCGGTATCCATAATGTCCTGTGTCGTTGCGCCCCAGTGTACATAACCACCAGAGTGACCCGCCTGTTTGGAGATTTGATGCACCAGCGGCAGGATTGGGTAGCCTACAATTTCTGTTTCGTGGCGCAGCAGCTCAAAATCGAGCGTGTCGGCGTTACAGCTGGCTGTGATTTCTGCGGCAGCTTCTTCGGGGATGACGCCACAGCGTGCCTGTGCATTGGCCAGCGCGATTTCTACTTCAACATACTTACGGATGAGTTCCCGGTCATCGAAGATCGCCCGCATTTCCGGGGTACCAAATGAATCACGGAATAGAACTGAATCAAGCACATTCGAAGCCATAATGCCTCCTGAAGCGAATGTATTAGTGATAAGATGCAGGCCGTATCCGCGATAGGATTCCCTGGTAGCGACATGGCCTGAAAAACCAAATGTTCAGACATGTTTAAATGTCCGTACATGTTGAGCTAATAACAACATGTACGGACAAGTTAGGGAAGTGGTTGAACGTCATTTTGTGATGCAGGGCATCAATATTGATTAAGAGCGTGAGCCGATGAAAGAACCCTTGTATAAGCGCATTGCCCGTGAACTCAGCCAAAATATTACGCTAGGCCGCTATCCAGCGGGTTCGTTGCTCCCCTCCGAGCTGGAGCTCTGTGAGCAATATCAGGTGAGTCGTCATACCGTAAGGGAGGCACTGCGCGATCTGACAGAAGCGGGTTTGGTCTCCCGTCGCAAGGGCGTGGGTTCCGTCGTTGTCGATAACGATGAAAAGCGCGAACGCAATCACCCTCTGGCCAGCCTTGAAGATCTGTTCGTGCTGGCAAAAAACAACCTGCGCGTAGTGAAGAAGATTGATGAAGTCGTTGCGGATGTTGAACTGGCGAAGATTATCGGCGGCAAACCGGGCGATCGCTGGCTGCATATCGCCAGCATTCGTGAAGACAGCGAGAAAAAAGACGCCCCGATATGCTGGACCGATAGCTACGTTAGCCCGGATTATGCCAAGGTCAAAAGTCTGGTACGCAGCGATCCGTTTGCGTTGATTAGCGATTTGATTGAAAAGCATTATGGCGTACAGGGGGAAGAGGTGCGCCAGACGATTTCTGCCGTTAGCATACCGGCTAAAATAGCGAAAACACTGGGCGTTGACGCAGGCTATCCGGCATTAAAGATTGTTCGCCATTATCTGGACCGCTCAGGAAACGTCTTTGAAACCACGGTATCGATTCATCCGGCGGACCGATATACCTGTTCGATTACGCTGAAACGCCAAACGGGAAACTGAACATAATCCGGTTGATGCCTTATTGATGACGGCGGCTTCCTGTTGAAATGTGCCTGTGTAATAAATACAGGCACATTATCTATTTAGCCACAATCCCTGTTCACATACGCCGTTGCTATATGGCGCTGACCACTTGATTACGTCCTTGCTGTTTTGCCTGATAAAGTGCGATATCGGCACGGTTGATCAGCATACTGAGCGTCTCACCTGCCCGATATTCAGCAACGCCGCAGCTGGCTGTCACCTGAATGATCCCTTCACGGTAGGGAAGAGGCGTTATCTCAATATTGTGTCGCAGGGCTTCGGCACGTTGCTGCGCGGCGTTGATGTCGCAATCGTCGAGCAAAATGACGAACTCTTCTCCTCCCCAACGGCAGGACTGATCGCTGGAGCGCGTATTCGCCGATAAGATGGCGGAAACTTCTTTTAAAACCATATCTCCCACATTGTGGCCGTACTTGTCATTGATTTTTTTAAAGTGGTCGATATCGATAAGAATAATAGAGAGCGATTTGTGCTGTAGGGCATTTTTCGTACCGAGACGGCGGAATAGATAATCAAATGCCTGACGGTTCATGAGGCCCGTTAGTTTATCGGTCGTCGCCATCTGTTCCAGACGACGCTGGTAGCCGCCAATGGTCAACCACAGCAGGAACAGGAAGAGAACGCTGACGAACGTGCTGATACCCAGATTTTTTAGCAGCGTGGCGAATAGCCGTTTTTCGCTGGGATGGCTGGTTTGCTCCACCATCAAATACCAGCCGAATTCAGGGATTAGCCGGGTGTTGAGGAAAATATGTTCCCCGTTTGACTGATATTCATAGGCTCCACCGGGGGAGGTTAAAACCGTGGTCGCGATCCGGTTCAGCCCCTGCTGTTGCTGAATTTGCAGGGGGCGGGTGTAGCTTTCCCCATGTAGCGTAATGTTGCCTTCTTTATCAATGAAATAGATTGTGCGGTTATAACGCTGTTCGTATTTTTCAATGAGATGCTTAACGCGCTCAACCGGAATACCCACGCCGGTAATACCAATAAAATTGTCCTCATAATCCATGACTTTATGGCTGATGAAAATGTCCAGTCGCGTGCGGTTTTCAGGATCGACGCGGAGATCGACGACATAAGGCATGTCATCCGATAGCGTTCTGTGCTGGAAATACCATTGATCGTCGGGGGAGGATTCCGAGACGGTTTTCAAGATGCGCTGCTGATCGTAGTAGAGCTTGGTTTTATCTGAAATGAAAAAAGAGAATACGGTGTTGAAGCGGCGATCGATCTCTTTCAGATAGCGGAATAGAGCCTGCGGATCGCTTTCATTTTTTAGCACCCAGTCGCGTAAAAACGTATCGTGCGCCATCAGCGATGAAATAAAGATAGGTTTTAACAAATCCTGCTGGATTTCAGAATAGACGTTGTCACTGGTCAGCGGCAGGGTATTTTCTTCGATTTCTTCTTCCAGTGATTCCTTAGCCACTTCATAACTGGTCCAACTGATCACCAGAAATGCGGCGAGCAGCATGGAGCCGAGTATGACGATTGCGCGTGTTTTATCCAGCCAGCGTGAGTTATTGATGAATCCGGTCTGCAAAATAATCTCCCCAGAGAAGCATTAATGGGATAGGTGAATAAGCTGCTGTTTTCACCTAAAAATGGTGGTGCCATGTGTCACAGGAATAACGGTGTAGCAACGTGGGTAAAGGGATCGCTGACTTGTAGGGTTCATTATAGTGGTTTCAGTGTGGAAGTATTAGCGGCTGAGTGCCGGAACGTAATGTTTTGTATTTTATTGTGGGCTTGTTAAAGCTCCCTTGTCGGTTTGATTACCCCTATGGTTAGATTTCATCAAACAAATTTCATCAAAAAAATAACGTTGGGTGGATGACCATGAGCCATTATTCAGCAGTGAAGGAATCAGGCCCAACAGCGCTTTTATTTATTAATAAGCATGCGCGGAATGGCGATTCCTCTGCGCGCTATGTGAAGCAGCTATTGCTGGAAAGCCGGATTCACATCGTCGAACCGGATGAAAACGCGTCGGGCTCATGCAGCGATATCATCCGCGCGTACGCGGATCGGGTGGATTTTGTCATTATCGGCGGTGGCGATGGCACGCTAAATTCTGCCGCGCCTGGCCTGGTGGATACCGGATTACCGCTGGGCGTGTTGCCTTTAGGGACGGCGAATGACTTTGCCCGTACGGTGGGCATTCCCAGAGAGATCCGGCAGGCGGTTCAGGTTATCGTCGATGGGCAGCGGCGTGCCGTTGATTTGGGCGAGGTCAATGGGCATCTGTTTTTTAACGTTTCCAGTATTGGGTTTTCTGCGGCATTGGCGCGCGGGCTGTCGGCGAAATCCAAGAAACGGTGGGGAACATTAGGCTATGCGCTGGCGGCTTTTAAGCTCTTGAAGCAAAGTCGTCCTTTCCGCGTTGAGATCGATCATGACGGCATGAAAGAGCGGGTGAGAACCGTGCAGGTGTCGGTGGGAAACGGACGTTTCTATGGCGGCGGCATGGCGGTAGCAGACAGCGCAGCGCCCGATGATGGGCGGCTGGATGTGTACAGTCTGGAAGTGTCCCACTGGTGGGAAATGGTGGCACTGATTCCCTTTATCCGCAGAGGAACGCACGGTCGCTGGCGCAAGGTTCGCGCTTTTTCCGCCAGACAGCTGACGTTGAATACTCCGAAGCCGCACGATATTAATGCGGATGGTGAACTGATTGGTAAAACACCCGCGGTGTTTGGGATCAGAGAGAAGGCGATTCAGGTTTTCGCACCACCGGTGCCTGAATAGCATCTAAAACAAACGGGGCACCTGATGGCGCCCCGTTTGCTGATAAAGCATGATTCAGCGGATTACTTAAATACGCGGAAACGTTCTTCAAAGGAAATATAGGTTTTCTCACCGGCGGGTTGCTCGATGGAACCAAATGGCATTTGAGCACGCAGTTTCCAACTGGCTGGCAGGTTCCACTGTGCTTTAACATCATCATCAATCAGCGGATTGTAGTGCTGGAGCGAAGCGCCAATTTTTTCCTGCGCTAGCGTAGACCACACGGCAAACTGGGCGATACCGGTTGAATGTTCAGACCAGACCGGGAAGTTATCGGCATAAAGCGCGAATTTTTCCTGTAGCGCTTCAATCACCGCAGTATCTTCAAAGAACAGAACGGTACCCGCACCAGCGGCAAAGGAGGCCAGTTTATTTTCTGTCGGAGCAAAGGCGTCCGCAGGCACAATTTTCTTCAACTGCTGCTTAACAATATCCCACAGTTTGTGATGCTGCTCGCCGAACAGAATCACAACGCGTGAGCTTTGTGAATTAAAAGAGGAGGGGCTTTCATTAACGGCTTCGGTAATGAGGGCGGTAACCTGATCTTCTGATATCGGTAATTTATTGCCGATGGCATAGATTGAACGACGGGCCTTGATTGACTGCAAAAAAGCATTACTCATGGTGTGTTCCTCAGTTTACGTGATGACTTACCTTAATACTGTGTCACTGATTTTCGCCGTATTCAATGGCTTATCGTGCCGGATGCCAATCTTTCCTCGGCTCCTTTATTCGCCACAGACGTCGCAGTGCGGGTTTTTCGGCAGCATCATTTCGCGAAATTGCAGCGTCATCGCATCGAACATTAGCAACCGCCCCGTGACCAGTTTACCGTAGCCCGTCAGCAGCTTAATGGCTTCCATCGCCTGCAAACTGCCGATGGTGCCCACCAGCGGCGACATCACGCCCGCTTCGACGCAGGTCAGCGCATTGGCGCCGAACAGACGGCTGAGACACTGGTAGCAAGGTTCATCGGGCTGGTAGGTAAAGACGCTGATTTGGCCTTCCATTCGAATCGCCGCGCCGGAAATCAGCGGTTTCCTGAGCTGAAAACCAATACGGTTTAGGCGATTGCGAATGGCGACATTGTCGGTGCAGTCCAACACCGCATCGTGTTTGCTGACGAGTTGGCTCAATGTCTCATCATCAAGATTGCCATCAACCGTATCGAGCGAAAGATGGGGGTTCATATCGGATAATGTCAGACGTGCGGATTCGACCTTCGCCATGCCGATGCGGTCGTCGCGGTGCAAAACCTGACGTTGCAGGTTAGACAGCGAGACGGTATCAAAATCCAGCAGCGTCAAATGGCCGATGCCCGCCGCAGCCAGATACTGCGCGGCGGCACAGCCCAATCCGCCCAGTCCGACAATCAACAGGCGTGAAGCCTTGAGCTTTTCCTGTCCGTCGAAATCAAAGCCGCGCAGCACAATCTGTCGATTGTAGCGCAGCATTTCTTCATCGCTCAGTTCCGGCAGCATACTCAGTGTCCCAGCAGGGCGTTGAAAGGCTCGATCTCGACCCATTCGCCAGCAGCGACGTGGCCACGATCCTGCTCAAGCACGATGAAGCAGTTACCGAGGCTGAATGAGCTGAAAACGTGCGAACCTTGATGCCCGGTGGTTCTCACTTCCAGCTCACCTTGTGCATTACGGCTGAAAATGCCGCGCTGGAAATCGGTGCGCCCCGGCGTCTTTTTCAGTGCGCTTGTGGTTTTGACACGTACACGCGGCGGCTGGTGCCATTGCGTATAGCCGGACAGGCGAGTCAGCAGCGGCTGCACCAGTTGATAGAACGTCAGCGCCGCGGAAACGGGGTTCCCCGGCAGACCGCAGAACCAGGCGTGTTGTAATTTGCCGAAGGCGAAGGGTTTGCCGGGTTTGATCGCTAGCTTCCAGAAATGGATATCGCCCAGCTCATCCAGCATTTGCTTCGTGTAATCGGCTTCGCCAACGGAAACGCCGCCGCTACTAATCACCAGATCGGCAAGCTGGTCAGCTTCATGGAACGCGGCGCGCAGGGCTGACGGATCGTCACGGATAATCCCCAGATCGTGCACTTCGCAGCCCAACTGTTCCAGCATCAAACGGACAGCGAAACGGTTGGTGTCATAAATCTGGCCGTCTTCCAGCGGCTTGCCAACGGGTTGCAGTTCATCACCGGTTGAAAACACAGCGACTTTCAGACGACGTACCACGTCAATCTGTGCAATCCCCAGCGAAGCCAGCAGCGGCAGCTCTGCCACACCCAGTTTGCAACCCGCAGGCAGCACGCTGGCGCCGGCCTGAATATCTTCGCCCGCCAGACGAATATTCTGACCGGGTTTTACCTCATGGGGGAAACGGATGCCGTCCTCGCTGGCGTCGGCCTGTTCCTGCATGATCACGGCGTCAGCCCCTTCAGGAATCGGCGCACCGGTCATGATGCGGATGCAGGTGCCGGCAGGCCATTCGCCGGTGAAAGGGGCGCCAGCGAAGGCTTTGCCAGCCAGCGGCAGCGTTGCGGAACCGGACACATCGGCGCAGCGTACGGCATAGCCATCCATCGCGGAATTGGCGAATGGCGGGACATTAATCGGGGAGGCGATGGCATGGGCGGTGATCCGTCCTGCGGCGTCGAACAGGGATACGCACTCTGTCTCGGTGAGGGAAGGAACCTGAGAAAACATGTTTTCCAGAGCTTGTTCAAGAGTCAGTAAACCTGAGGTAACGCTTTCCATCTTTACTCCACCGTTTTTCATCAATACCGCTTGTTTTATCAATAAGGCTGGTTTCATTAACGAGACGAGTTTCATTAATGAAAAGTGTTCCGCCAATGCGTTGTTCATGGGCGAAAACGTGTTTCCTATGCCAGTATTAATTATGTCAGAGTTCGTAACGTGGGTGAATGTATGCAGGTCAAGGAATAGGGCCTTTATACCCGTCATACTTCAAGTTGCATGTGCGTTGGCTGCGTTCAAATACTCGGCCCGTCGTGGGCCTCGCCCTGAAGGGCCGCTGCAAGCAGCGTTCAAATCTGCTCCCGGCAGATTTGTCACCCGAATCACTTACCGGAGTAAGCTCATTGGGATGCCTTCTCTTGCCGCGTTATTCAGCCTTATGGCTGCACCCCTTCGGGGCCAGCGCAAGCGCTGTTCAAAACGCTAACGTTTTGTCCTGAAACTCGAATTATTTAGGGTATAGCGCATGACTCGTCAGGCATCAAACGACAAGCGTGGGGTGCGAAAGCGTCACTTTTTTCCTACAACTCGAACTACTTCGGGTAAAAGTGAGTGGATTTGCATGAAATATTGCATCTGATGATGCGTCTTTATTGCAATTAACCTAATGTTATAAAAGAAATTTTTCACCGTGCTGATTTCAGTTTCCGCTTTACATCATTCCTTGCGCTAAATATAGTCGAAAATCGTTGATAATTTGTCCCTGACCGCGTTGCGCTGATTCCAGCCGCACTTATATGGAGATTCGCCGTTCATGTCGCCCACACAGGATCATTATGCCTCGCTGTCTTCCCCTATTCCGGGGCTTGTTTTGCCTGAAACTCGGGTGGTGGAAGTCCGCAACCTGAGTGTGTACTTCGAACAGCAGGGGCAGCGGACGGACGCGGTGCGTAATTTAACGTTCTCTGTCGATCGGGGTGAAACGCTGGCCATCGTCGGGGAATCGGGGTCGGGTAAGTCAGTGACGTCGCTGGCTCTGATGCGATTGGTTGAACATGCGGGCGGCGTGATTCATCAGGGCGATATGCTATTCCGTCGTCGCGATGGGCAAGTGCTGGATCTGCGCGGAGCGCGTCAGCGGATGATGCGCACATTGCGTGGTGCTGATTTGGCGATGATTTTTCAGGAGCCAATGACGTCGCTGAATCCCGTTTTTCCCGTCGGCGAACAAATAGCGGAGTCGATTCGTTTGCATCAGGGAATGGACAGACGCGCCGCGCGAGCAGAAACGTTACGCATGCTGGATCTGGTAAGAATACCGGAAGCGCGCAACGTGTTGGATCGCTATCCGCACCAACTGTCCGGCGGCATGCGCCAGCGGGTGATGATTGCGATGGCGCTCTCCTGCAAGCCGTCGCTGCTGATTGCCGATGAGCCGACAACTGCGCTGGATGTCACTATTCAGGCGCAAATTCTGCAATTGATTCGTGTGCTACAGCGTGAAATGGCAATGGCCGTGATTTTCATCACCCATGACATGGGCGTGGTGGCGGAAGTGGCTGAACGCGTATTGGTTATGCACCGTGGAGAAAGCGTTGAAGCGGGGAGCGTTGGGCAGATCTTCACTGCGCCGCAGCATCCGTATACGCAGGGGCTGTTGGCCGCAGTACCCGCGTTGGGGTCAATGCGCGGCCAACCGTTCCCGGAAAAATTTCCGCTGCTGGATCACAACGCTGTACGCATCGCGGACAACGTTCCGCAGGACACCGTTCCCGTACAGACGGAGCCGATCTTACAGGTTCGCAATCTAGTGACACGTTTTCCTATTCGCAGCGGTTTATTGAACCGCGTAACCCGGCAGGTGCACGCGGTGGAAAACGTCAGCTTCGATCTCTGGCCGGGCGAAACGCTTTCGCTGGTTGGCGAATCAGGATGCGGCAAATCCACGACCGGTCGCGCGTTGCTCCAACTGGTTGAAAGCCAGAAGGGCGACATTATCTTTAATGGTCAGCGCATCCATCAGTTAAAAGGAGCGGCGTTACAGCATCTGCGGCGTGATATTCAGCTGATTTTTCAGGATCCGTATGCGTCACTGGATCCCCGCCTGACGGTCGGGTTCTCGATTATGGAACCGCTACTGGTACACAACATCTGCCGTCGGCAGGAGGCGGAGAAGCGCGTGGAGTGGCTGCTGTCACGCGTGGGATTGGAGCCGGAACACGCCCGGCGTTACCCGCATGAGTTTTCTGGCGGCCAGCGCCAGCGCATTTGTATCGCCAGAGCGCTGGCGCTGAACCCGAAAGTGGTGATTGCGGATGAAGCGGTATCCGCGCTGGACGTGTCGATTCAGGCACAAATCATCAATCTGATGCTGGAACTGCAACGTGAGTTCGGCATCGCGTTTTTGTTTATTTCACATGATATGGCGGTGGTCGAGCGCATCAGCCATCGTGTGGCGGTGATGTACATGGGGCAGATTGTCGAGATTGGCTCACGGCAAGACGTATTCGAGCGACCGCGGCATCCTTATACCCGCAAGTTGATGTCGGCAGTACCGATTGCCGATCCCTCATGCCGACAGCGCGAGCAAGTGCTGCTGGTTGATGAAATACCCAGCCCGATTCGGGCGCTTGGCGACGAACCAAGCACGGCACCTCTGGTGCAGGTGGGTGAGCGACACTTTGTTGCGCGCCATCCGATAGCCGGTGCTTATTGACAGGGATTCACAAGGAGAACGTAGCATGAGCGTAATGACGATAAAACGGCGCTGGTTAGTCGCCGCAGGGGTCACCGCTGCCATGACGGCTTCACCCGTCTGGGCTGCCAAAGATGCGGTTATCGCCGTGGGTTCCACTTTTACCAGCCTGGATCCGTACGATGCCAACGATTCACTATCGCAGACGGTAGCGAAGTCCTTCTATCAGGGGCTCTTTGGCTTTGATAAAGAGATGAAGCTGGTGAACGTGTTGGCGGACAGCTATGACGTGAGCCCAGATGGACTGACGTATACCGTTAAGCTGCATCCGGGCGTCAAATTTCACGATGGCTCGGCGTTTAACGCCACCGCAGTGAAAGTGAATCTGGATCGCGCCAGTAATCCAGATAATCGTCTGAAGCGATATAACCTGTTCAAGATGATCGACAAAACCGAGGTGGTGGACGATCTGACGGTGAAAATCACACTGAAGACGCCATTCTCGGCGTTCGTTAACAATCTGGCTCACCCGGCGGCGGTGATGATCTCTCCGGCGGCATTAAAGCAGTACGGCAAGGACATTGGTTTCCATCCGGTAGGTACCGGACCGTACCGTTTTGTGACCTGGAATCAGACTGATTTTGTCAAAGTTGAGAAATTCAGCGGCTACTGGAAAGCCGGTTTACCGAAGCTGGACAGCATTACCTGGCGTCCGGTCGTGGATAACAACACGCGTGCGGCACTGCTGCAAACCGGCGAAGCACAGTTTGCTTACCCGATACCGTTCGAACAGGCCAAAGTACTGGAGAAAAACGACAAGCTGGCGCTGGTGGCGTCGCCGTCGATTCTGCACCGTTACATCAGCATGAACGTGACGCAGAAACCGTTTGATAACCCGAAAGTCCGGCAGGCGTTGAACTACGCGATCAACAAAGAGGCGCTGATTAAAGTCGCGTTCTCCGGCTATGCGACGCTCGCCGAAGGGCCACTGCCGAGCAGCATTGATTATGCAGTAAAGTATCAGCCGTGGCCTTACGATCCGGCGAAGGCACGCGAGTTGCTGAAAGAAGCGGGCTACCCTGATGGCTTCACCACCACGCTCTGGTCGTCGCATAACCACAGTACGGCGCAGAAAGTCTTGCAGTTCACACAGCAACAGCTGGCGCAGGTCGGCGTGAAAGTACAGGTGACTGCTATGGATGCGGGGCAGCGCGCGGCGGAAGTGGAAGGTAAAGGCGTCAAAGAAACGGGCGTTCGCCTGTTCTACACCGGTTGGTCAGCTTCGACGGGTGAGGCTGATTGGGCACTGTCGCCGCTGTTTGCGACGGCTTCCTGGCCACCAGCGCAGTTCAACACGGCGTTTTACAGCAATCCGCAGGTGGATGCGGATCTGGCCAATGCTCTGAAAACCACGGATCGGACGGAAAAACAGAAACTGTATCAGGATGCACAGGACAAAATCTGGGCGGATGCGCCGTGGATTTTCCTGGCGACAGAGCGTTTAGTCTCGGCTAACAGCAAAAAGCTCACTGGTTTTTACGTGATGCCGGATACCTTGTTCAGTTTTGAAGAGGCTGACCTGAAGGAATAATTCATCGTCAAAGCATGACCAGGGAGTCGGGGGCCGTCAGGCCGCCCGCTGTGGTCAACACACGTCTACTTATAGGGAGTCTGGCGCATGTCTGTGGAAAACTGTTCATGCTGAATTATTTTATTAAACGACTACTGGGACTGATTCCCACGCTCCTGATTGTGATGGTGCTGGTGTTCCTGTTCGTTCATCTGTTACCCGGCGACCCGGCGCGTTTAGCTGCCGGGCGGGAAGCGGATGCCGCCGTCATCGAGATGGTGCGGCAGGATTTGGGATTGGATAAATCGCTGCCGCATCAGTTTTGGCACTTCTTTACCAATATCCTGCAAGGGGATTTAGGGACGTCGATGGTGTCGAAACGTCCGGTCACGGAAGAGATCGCCATGCGTTTTATGCCAACCTTCTGGCTGACGGTATGCAGCATGGTGTGGGCGGTAATTTTTGGTATGGCGATCGGCATCGTATCGGCGGTGTGGCGCAACGGCTGGCCTGACAGGATCGGAATGACGCTGGCGGTATCCGGCCTCTCTTTCCCTGCCTTTGCGCTCGGAATGCTGCTAATGCAGATTTTTTCTGTCGAATTGGGGTGGTTGCCAACGGTGGGAGCGGACACTTGGCTGCACTATATTTTGCCTTCGCTGACGCTGGGCGCGGCGGTGGCGGCGGTGATGGCGCGTTTTACCCGCGCGTCGTTTGTTGATGTGTTGCAGGAAGACTACATGCGTACGGCACGAGCAAAAGGCGTGCGTGAATCGCTGGTTGTGGTGAAGCATGGGCTGCGCAATGCGCTGATTCCCGTGGTGACGATGATGGGGCTGCAATTTGGTTTCTTGCTCGGCGGTTCAATCGTTGTGGAGAAGGTTTTCAACTGGCCAGGGCTGGGACGGTTGCTGGTGGATGCGGTGGAGATGCGTGATTATCCGGTGATTCAGGCCGAGGTGCTGCTGTTTTCGCTGGAGTTTATTCTGATCAATCTGCTGGTGGATATGCTGTATGCCGCGATTAATCCAGCCATTCGTTACAAATAAGGAAAGGGAATGAGACACTGGCGACGTAAAGCGATGTTGGCGACGCTTCCTGTCATTAGGGATAAACCGGTTCGTACGCCGTGGCGTGAATTTTGGCGGCGGTTTCTTCGGCAGCATGTTGCGGTCACCGCTGGCGTGTTTGTACTGCTGCTGATTGCAATCGCGTTTCTTGCACCGTATCTGACGCCTTATGATGCCGAGAACTATTTCGATTATGAACGCCTGAATGAAGGCCCGTCGTCGACACACTGGCTTGGGGTGGATTCATTAGGGCGTGATATTTTCAGCCGAATCCTGATGGGGACGCGTATTTCGCTGGCGGCGGGTATTCTCTCGGTGCTGGTGGGGATGATTATCGGCACGACACTGGGCCTGCTGGCGGGTTACTACGAAGGATGGACAGACCGGATCATCATGCGCATATGCGATGTGCTGTTTGCCTTCCCGGGAATCTTGCTGGCGATTGCCGTTGTGGCGATTATGGGCAGTGGGATGGCGAATGTGATTGTCGCCGTGGCGATTTTCAGCATTCCTGCCTTTGCCCGTCTGGTGCGAGGCAACACGCTGGTGCTGAAGCAGCTTACCTATATCGAATCTGCCCGCAGCATTGGTGCCAGCGATGGGACGATCCTCTTTCGACATATTCTGCCTGGCTCGGTGTCTTCCATCGTGGTGTTCTTCTCGATGCGCATTGGGATGTCGATCATCACGGCAGCCAGCCTGTCATTTTTAGGGCTTGGCGCACAGCCGCCGATGCCGGAGTGGGGGGCGATGCTCAATGAAGCGCGATCGGATATGGTGATTGCGCCACACGTCGCGATCTTTCCTAGTCTGGCGATCTTTCTGACGGTACTGTCGTTTAATTTATTGGGTGACGGCCTGCGCGACGCGCTCGACCCGAAGCTGAAAAGCTGAATAAAAAAAGCGCGACAACCAGTGCCGCGCTTTTTAGCCGTAAGCCGTTAATGCTTAGAACGACGTGCGTTTGTAGCTACGGTACTGCGGCTGCCAGAAGTTGTGCTCAATCGCCTTTTGCAGCGCATCCGACGAGGTCACCACGGCGGCACCCTGCAGCTGTGCGGCTTTACCCACTTCCAATGCAATACGCTTAGACACCTGCTGGATATCAGCCAGATCCGGCAGCAGAGCGCCTTCACCGTTATTTGCCAGCGGTGAGCAGTCAGCCAGTGCGCGGCTGGCGGCCATCAACATACCGTCAGTGATACGCTTGGCACCTGATGCCAGTACCCCTAACCCGATACCTGGGAAAATGTAGGAGTTGTTGCACTGTGCGATAGGGAAGACCTTATCCTGATAGTTCACTGGGGAGAACGGGCTACCGGTCGCAACCAGCGCCGCGCCTTCCGTCCAGCGAATGATGTCTTCTGGACGGGCTTCCACGCGGGATGTCGGGTTAGACAGCGGCATCACGATAGGACGAGCACAGTGTTTGTGCATTTCACGGATAATTTCTTCCGTGAACAGACCTGGCTGGCCGGATACACCGATCAGAATGGTCGGCTTGGCATTGCGTACGACTTCCAGCAGTGAAATGGCATCGCTGTTGCAATCCCAGTTAGCCAGCAGTTCGCTTTTCTGCACCAGCTTGCTCTGGAAATCGAGCAGGTTCGGCAGTTTGTCCGTCAGCAGACCGAAACGGTCAACCATGAAGACGCGTGCGCGCGCTTCTTCGTCGCTTAGCCCTTCGGATTTCATCTGTGCGATGATTTGTTCAGCGATACCGCAACCTGCAGAACCAGCGCCCAGGAAGGCCACGGTTTGATCGCGTAACTGCGTACCTGCCGCACGGCTGGCAGCAATCAGACTACCCAGTGCAACCGCAGCGGTGCCCTGAATGTCATCGTTAAAGCTACAGATTTCATCACGATAGCGGTTCAGCAGCGGCGTCGCGTTTTTCTGTGCGAAGTCTTCAAATTGCAACAGCACATTCGGCCAGCGGCGCTTCACAGCCTGAATGAATTCGTCAACAAATTCATAGTATTCGTCATCCGTGATACGCGGATGACGCCAGCCCATATACAGCGGATCGTTCAGACGCTGTGGGTTGTTGGTGCCGACATCCAGAACGACTGGCAGGGTGTAGGCTGGGCTGATACCGCCACACGCGGTGTACAGCGACAGCTTACCGATTGGAATCCCCATGCCGCCGATACCTTGGTCACCGAGACCCAGAATACGCTCACCGTCGGTCACAACGATGACTTTCACGTTCTGTTTGGTGGCGTTTTGCAGCATATCGTCGATATGTGCGCGGTTAGGGTAGGAGATAAACAGGCCACGGGCGCGGCGATAGATATCGGAGAAGTGCTCACAGGCTTCGCCAACGGTCGGGGTGTAGATGATGGGCATCATCTCACTGAGGTGACCGTCCAACAGGCGGTAGAACAGGGTTTCGTTGGTATCCTGAATGTTGCGCAGGTAAACGTGTTTTTCAATATCGTGTTTGAATTCCTGATACTGACGCCAGGCGCGTTCTGCCTGTTCTTCGATGGTTTCGACGGCTTCAGGCAGCAGACCATGCAGGTTAAAGTTAGCGCGTTCTTCTTCGGTAAACGCGCTGCCTTTATTCAGCAGAGGAAATTCGAGCAAGATTGGGCCAGCGTAGGGAATATGGAGAGGACGTTTGCTTTCGTATTCTAATTCCATGACTTTTTACTCTTCGGATAACAGAAAAAAAACTCAGGTGTTGTCGATAAAAACTGTTGCGGATCTTAAATTACCCAGAGAATATGTACAGAAATTGTTAATTAAAATAGTTACAGATGGCTTGCATCTTAGCCAAAATGCAGGCTTTATCGATTCACCTCTCGTTTTTCACGCTTCCCTTGGCTGAAATCCTGCGTTTACCTCCGCCACTATTCCTCAATAAAGTGATGTTCAACGTCAGTGCAGCCCAACTCGGCCAGCATAATTTGCGAAATAGCCCAGTGGCTGACAACCGCATTGCGACGTTCAACAACAACGGCATGTTTCACCGTGGACAGATCTTCGCCAGCAAGATTCATTAGATTTAACGCCGTTTGCAAAGGTGGCAGGCTAGGGTTGAACGCCGCATTTTCTGCGTAGCGCCCGGTATAGGTGTTGCCACTTGAGGTTTCCAGCACAATGCCACTAATCGCTTTGCTATAGGGGGCATGGCTGCGGTTGGCGGCATCCAGCGCCTGACGCGCAAGCGCATTCATATTCTGCAAGGTAGCGCCGTGGTTGATGTCATCCATCAGCAAAGTATCGATTTGCAGATCGACGGGGCCAAAGGAATCTGGCAGATAGTGGCTGAGCGTGGCAGGCTGGCGACCCGGTAGTTGAATCCGCAGCGACGCCGCATTACGTAATTCGTTCATGAACTGGCGACAGTGGCCGCATGGTGTGTAGTTTACGGTTACGGCTCGCAGTCCCCGTTCATTGCGCATCCAGGCATGGCTGACGGCGCTTTGTTCGGCATGCACCGTTTGCTGAAGCTGAACGGCACTAAACTCCATGTTGGCACCAAAGTAGAAATTGCCGCTGAGCCCTTGTGCAATCGCGCCAACCTGAAAATTAGAAATAGGCGCTTGTGCGCAGGCGGCTGCCAGCGGCAATAGCGCAAAGGCCAATGCATCGGCGTCTAACTGACTAGCTTCACAGACGGCATTCACATCGTCCGCGGTGAGCATCGCGGCGAAATCCGGCTTATCGACTAATGGACGGAGCGCGGCTTGCAGACTGGCAGGTAATTGCCGAAAGGCGTTTTCAAATCGTGGATGCATAGTGGCTTACTCTTTTTACCCGTCAATGACGTCATGTTAGGTAGCAGAGTAGCAATAAATTGTGATCAAAATCTCTTTACTGAATGAAATGGATGCAAATTAACTGCTAAATGCGAGATGTATCTCAATTTTTACTGCTTACGTTCTCTTCCCCTCATTAGGTTCGGCAATAAAAAAGGCGTACAGCGGGGAGATTTTTCCTGTCGTACGCCTTCGAGATAGTCGATGAGAGTGTCCCCTTGCCTCATCTGGGCTTAATCAAGAGAGCATTTTTCTTTCTGGTTTTCTCTGGCCGTTTTTTGACAGCGCTAATAATGCTGGCATCTTTTTAAGAGAGGTATCAAACGGCATTATTCTTTTTCTTTCCTGGCTGTGTGTTGAGTTCACGATAATTCGTTGAGAAGCGATCGTGCAGCATGACTTCTCCGTCAGATTCTCTTCCTGACAAACTAAGTAGGAGAGTAAATAATCGTTATTCTGGCTCAGCGTAAATATCGCTGATGTTGCTGCGTCGTGTCAGAGCCTGCCCATTTCAAGATGTTCTTCTGTTAATTGTGGGTAGGTTTTACGCAATTTACCCAGGATGCCTGAAATGCCTTTGGCACGAACAAGATGGTCACACAGTTGAGCATTTTGCTGAATAAAGAGTAATGCTTCACCGTCGACACCTTCCATATCTCCTGGCTTCCAATCCGTCGGGCTTAATTTTTTTAAATTAAAAAAACGGTTAATAACAGACCGATGCTGTGAGGCTAATTGGGCAGAAAGTTTTGAGATTTCTTTTTTGTCAGGGTGCTTCCACTGGGCTTGCTTCTGACAATAGGCTATCAATAATTGCGCAGCCGCGTTATTTTTCTGTGATTGTAAACGTGCCCGATGAGCCGTTCTTTCTAACCATTGGTAGCTTAGGAGTACCCACTTATCGTGGCCGACCAGAATCTCTTTGTTACAGATGTCCAGCTTCTTATCCAGGACAATGTAAGCGAAATGGTAATCTTTAAATAAGCCCTTACGTACAAAAGTGTTATTTACTGCATCATAGTAGTCGTCAAGTTGAGAACAAGAGAGCGGTGCGTTCACTTTATTTTCAATAGTAACGATGAGCTTATTTGTTGTATCGATTAAAAAGAGGTCGAGTCGACGTTTCTCACCCACTGAGTTGCTAATGTCAAACTCACGCGTCACAAAAGCCGAACCAAAGCTGGTTGTCTGGATACGACCTGGAGTCCATTCCTCAAAGAATTTCTTATTGGTGGACTTACTATTCTCATGGCCGGCATAGTAGGCCGCAGTCAGAAAATCTTTAATGACGGCATCGCCCTGACAATGTCCTTCATTGGGATTCAGACACCATGCGAGCATATCGGAATTTTGGTTTTCACTAAGCTTAATGACATCAAGAATGTTATCTGAAGTGCGTAGCTTTTCTCGTAACTCTAGCAACTGCTCGTCCGTGAGAAATTCGTAAAATTCCTCTATCTCCATATTTCATTTCTCCATTTTTATTTATTAAACGTTCACTAACCAACAAAATTCAGTAACAGAGGAAAAACAAACGGAGCAATCAGCGATGTGATGATCCCACATATGACCAGCGCCAGTGAGCTAAATGCCCCTTCCTGATAATCAACCTCCGCGCAGCGCGCCGTACCAAGGGCATGCGAGGCGGTGCCCATTGACAGCCCACGCGCGGCTTTGGTTTTGATTCCTACGCGATTGAACAGGCTGTGGCCTAATACGGCACCGAGAATGCCGACAAAAATCACGCAGACAGCGCTGATAGCCGGAATACCGCCAATAGAACTGGCGACGGCCATCGCAATCGGCGTGGTAACGGATTTAGGTAGCACCGAGGCCGCGATTTCCGGCGAAGCGCCCATCCACAGCGCCACCAGCGTGCCGGAGATAATGGCGGTCAGGCTACCGATGAAACATACGCTGATGATGGATTTCCAGCGGGCGCGAATTTGGTGCAGCTGTTCATAAAGCGGGAACGCCAACGCGACCACCGCCGGTTGCAGCAGGTCGTTAAGGACTTTACTGCCTTGAAAATAGTGCTCGTAGGGAATCTTCAACACCAGCAGCAGCGGAATAATAATCGCCATTGATACCAGCAGCGGGTTCAACAGAGAGAGCCGGGTCAGCACGGCCAGTTTACGCGCGGCGAAAAAGACAATCAGGGTGAGGGGGAGAGACCACCACAAATAGCTGAACATTATTCGTTATCCTTCGGCGGCGTGCGATCGCCAGCCATGGCTCGTTCACGCTGCATTATCTGGGTACTGAAACCCACAACCAACATCACAATAAAGGTACTGATCAGGCAGGAAACCACGATGGGGCCAAACTGTTGGCTGACCAGATCGTAATAATTCATGACACCGACGCCGATAGGAACGAACAGCAGCGCCATATGACGAATAAGAAGGTGGCAGCCCGGTTTTACCCACTGCGCGGGCAGGATTTGCGAGGCAAGAAGGGTGAATAAGACCAGCATACCAATGATACTGCCGGGGATAGTGAACGGAAGTAACGCGGATACCGCATTGCCTGCCAGCAGGCAGAGATAAATCAATGCGAAAGCGCGTAAATACTGCCAGCAAACGATGAACGTATTACGCATGGGAAATTCCTGATTAGCTGAGGGGATTATCATAACGCTAATGGAATTGACGTGCCACAGCTCACGAATCTTGTTGGGGAAGAAACGTGTTAGCGGCTAAAAAATGAGTAGCGCTGTTCAGGTTAAATAATGAACAGCGTGTCGGGTGAGATAAATTCGGTGTAGCCCCAGTACAATTACCGGGGTTAACCCCTTCAATCGTAACGAGTCATATTTTTGAGCATGTAAACAAGGAAACAAAACATGACGGCTATTGTCATACTATTAATAATCAACCATCCTTGCGGAATATTCATGAAAAATCCCACAGCCAGAGAGGCGACAAGATTTAACATATAAGTAACGAGTGAGTTGATTCCTTGAATTTTATGCTTTATTTCTTTATTCGATATCTGATTAATCAAAAATGTGCCGCCAGTAAACATAAAACTCCATCCGATACCGACCGCGACTAATGTGATGATATATCCTGTAAAGTCATCAAAATAAAGTGATGATAATGAGCCTATTAAAAAAAGGATAGCCCCACATTGGATAATATACTTTGTTTTTATTTTGGAAATTATCAGAGGTAGAAAAAGTGCAGGAGCATACATTGCTAAAAAATGCCACTGAAGGACAAATGCACTTTCCTGAATTTGATAATGCTCATGATGCATTGCTAAAGGCGTTGCATTCATAACTAGTGTCATGATAGAGAATCCCAGAGCACAACTCAATGTTCCTAAAATAAAATAATGTGATGATAGTATGGATTTTATTTCTTTTTCTGGGTGGTTTTTTTTAATTTTAGCATCAATAACAACCGGTTTAGGTAGTGAAATAAATATCTGAGAGCCTAATGCAAATACAAATATCACGATGGCGATGAAAAATGTACCAAGGAAAAGATGACTCGAAATGAGGTATGCTCCTTTTGTGGCGATGAATGGCCCGATAACGCCACCAATAACCCCACCGCCTATAATCAGGGATGTGCATTTTTTTTTGCTAGACTCATCATCAAAAACCTCTGCGCCTGCGAAACGATAATATTGATTAAAAACGGTCGCACATCCCATAATGAAGGTTGAGAAAACAAAAAAACTAAAAATTTGATAATAAACTGAAATGGCTGCGAAAATGCTACCTAAAATTCCAATTCCGCTACCTATAGAAAAGGCTGTCCGCCTACCGTAGACATTCATCAAATGCGATGCATAATAGACCATAATCGCCGATCCTACTACTGTTGCCGTAATGGGCAAGGTTGCAAGATAAGGAGATGGACTGAGACTATTTCCCACTAAAGTTGACGTAAGCGTCAGCAATGAAATAATCGAACCTGTCAACCCTTGTCCAATAATAAGGGAGGCTACGGTGATATACCTTTTATTCATCACAATGATTATCCTTCAATGAATTTTAAATTTTTTAATTCTTCAAGATAATGTTCTTTTTTTAGATCGGTATAAAAAAAAGGTTGTTGTCCATCTGCTAACCAATTAAACAAACCGTCTTTAGATGGCATCACTACATTTATTCCATTTGATGTGGTTTTGTTTTTGTGTAAAATTTCAAACGTAGTGTCAAATGAAATACCATCTTGGGTAATTAAACTGCACACGTGTTGTGATAATTTATTGCCACCATTTTTCCCTAATGTAAAAATTGCAGGGATATCTTTTCGATCTTTTTTCTCATGGACTGTTAGTCTTATCGCTCCAGGATGTGATTTACTCTTTAAAGTGCTATCGATATCAGTATCCATCAGATGAATGGCAAGGTATTTTCTTGCTGATTCTCTTGTTATCTCATAAAAAAAATCGATAGTGTCATCAAAAAGTTCCATGTCGTTTATTTTTTCAATCCAGAAAGAGTGTGTTTTATTATTTATGATTGAAACAATAGCCATGGTTATCAATAGATCCACACTCCCTTCCAGTTCGATATATTTGGATATTGAAGGTGGTATTGAAATTCCGTGGTATTGCTTGTCATGATTTTTTAATATCGAAAGCCAATCTATATTTATTAATACTGTCTTTAATATTTTATCTATCTCGACTTGATCAATCATGTCGTAAAATGTATCTAGATTTTCATTTATTTTATCATTTGAGTTATGATAAGCCGAAAAATTTATACTGGTGTTCTCCGTTGAAAAGTAGTCTGCAATAGCCTGCCTCTGTGCATCATATTCTTTCACTATCTCTGGATCGGTAAAAAGGGCAGAATAAAATCTTGAGCCTCCCGTCAATACGGTTAAAGAGACTTTTTTACGGCAAATAAGGTGTATACTTTTCATAATTATATACAATGTCAATATGGAATAAAGCTCTGAAAAATCAGAAAAATAACCATTTGTCTTCAACCCGCCACAATACCTTTTTGCCTGACCCCATCCAATAACAAAGTTAATGTTTTCATTTTCCAATGCTAAATATATTTTTTTCTGCAATGCTTTGGTGTCAATATTTCCCGCATTTTTCGAGATGGCAGGATCTCTGAATATCTCTACAATAAGCGCTGCTTCATACCACTGGGTATCATTGAGATTTAAATACATCACATCCATACTGATCCCTTCAATTCTTCCTTTTATTACTTTTGCTATTTTTTTAGCTTCTTTGTCTATTTTTTCTGACAACGATTGGAATAAGGTGTCCTGCTCATATGTTGATAAATATTCTTTTGTTAGATTAATGTTTACAATGTTATTATCCCAATTGGTCAATATCTTTTGGGGTAACGATGTGTCACTAATAAAAGCTCGTCCTTTTGCTATTGCAGTCATATCCTTATCCTTACTTTGTAATATAATAAATAGGTTGCTTAATCAAACTCATTTCATATAATGGATCAAATTCACCGTGACGATGGTTTGGTGTATGGATATACACACCTGTTTGTTTTTCTGCCTCTCGAGTTAACCTGTATTGATAATCGACAGTAATACTATCATTCTGTCTTTTGATACCTGCAACCGTGTGTTGAGCGGTCATCGAGTAAGACTTCTGATTTGTGGCGATAAAATTAAATTCCCCTTTTTTGGCATGGATCGTTAGTTTTAGTGCCGTGGGGATTTTTCGAAATATAGTATTAAGCTGCCTATCAGCCAAAGAAATAGATACATATCTTTTTGCTGCTTCCCAGTTTTCATTTCTCATATTCATAATTATGTCAACTGCGCAGTGCGACATATCACCGACCAAATCAGGAACAAACAAATGCGATTTTTTTATTCTCTCTAGTGAATAATGAGAAGCACTAATGAAAGATAAATAGAAGTTTTGATTTTCCTTCGTATAAATCTGCATGCCTCGTGACCATTTTGGATAAAGTGATGTGTAATTTACCGATGTCATTATCGACCAGTATGTATATTTTAATTGTTTTCCTAATTCATCGAGTTCCATTGTATTAAAGGTCGTATCTAAATCATTGAAACAAAATGCTTTATCGTACTTTTTTGAGATGTCTTGATATATGGTGTTGTATAAACACTCTCTGTTTAATTGCCAATTTACTTCATCGGCATTAACAATCCACTCTTCGTAGTCAGTTATCTTCACATATTCATCTATATGTAAATAGTTAACCCAGTATCTCAATGACTGTTGATATAAACTTACTACCTCATGAGGGGTTTTACAGGCTCGATTATATTTATGACCATCAGCTAATATCAAAAACTCACAGGGGAAACCAGAAATATTACTGATTAGTTTTGCTAATTTTGCGCATCGCAGCAATGTGTTTATTTCACCCAAATCAGGGAAAATCCCTTTGTTTTTTATCGGAGAAAATGGCTTCCGTGAAAGAACTGGCATGACGAGTATTATTTTTCCATATCTATTGATACTTTCTTTGATTAACGTCGATGTTTCTAATCTATTGACATAGTCATCATTATTTTTGAAAAAATAATTATCAAAGATAGCTTCTGTTGCGTATTCAATAGGGGTGAGTGGATTGCTGCTATATTGATCTTTTTTGGTTTTTATTCTTTTTAGTAACGCCGATTGCCTTTTCGATATACTAATGTTTAGTTTGTTCTCAAGACCGGCTAATATATCGTGAATGAAAAAATAAGGATCAATTATTTCATGATTCTCCCCATAGCCGCCATCCACATCTAAATTGTGCCTTAGCTTTCTTGTTAAATTAATTAAACGATGGGAACTCGAGATCTGTGTTGTTTTTTGCTCGTCATTGAGTAACATTGAAATATCCATTTCCATTGGTTTGATTTTCATCAAACAATATACGTTTTTATTGTTTTTTTTTGTGATTCCGATCTCATTATTGGTAATTGAATTTCGTCTAAATCATGTCATGAAATGCATTTCAACCATATGATTATATAGTATAATTATTTCAAATTTTCTTTAAAAATAAGTAGGCTGATACTGATTTTAAAAAATCATCATTAGTTTATGATATATATAATCTATAACGATTATAAATAACTTACAGGAAATCCTACCCATTGTATGACGAAAGCAACCTTGCGATAAGTTTCACTTATTTTTAATCCTTTAATCCTTTAATCCTTTAATCCTTTAATCCTTTAATCCTTTAATCCTTTAATCCTTTAATCCTTTAATCCTTTAATCCTTTAATCCTTTAATCCTTTAATCCTTTAATCCTTTAATCCTTTAATCCTTTAATCCTTTAATCCTTTAATCCTTTAATCCTTTAATCCTTTAATCCTTTAATCCTTTAATCCTTTAATGGCTTTGTTGAATAAATCGAACTTTGAGCGGAAAACAGGATCAGAGCACTCTCTTCCCTGACAGTCTGGGTCAGCGATAAGGTGTGTGGAGGATGGCTGACACTGCGGAACTACGATGCTCAGGTAGGTGAATCCATGGCGTTAGTGAAAGCGCTAAACATCATGACGTTGCAGGGTATGCCAAACCGTGTGCGCATTGCCTGAGAGGGAGGGAAACGGCTTTGCTGTACCTCGACAATTATTTATTCAACAATTATTTAATCAACAAAGCCCATCCAGACTGAAAATGAAACGAGAAGCGAATGAGATAAATTCGGTTCAACCCCGCTTTAGTGTAGGTTGGGGGTTGAACCGAAAGAATATCTACCCGTTATTTTACGTCTACGCTCCACTTGGTGATATCAATCTGCCCATCACCGCCAAAGATCTCGGTACCAAACTCAACGCTGCTGATATATTTTGTATTACTCATCCATTTCTTGGTGCCAACCAGATAGTTGGTGAAATGGCGAATATTGAGCGATGCACTGTTGGTATTGGAGGTACGGACAAAGGAAAAGACATTCCACCCTTTGCCATTACCAGCATTTATCCAACCTTTGAATACGTTCCAGCTGCTACCACCGAGGAATACTGTTTCAATATAATCCCCCGCTGGACCTGCATTGGTATTATTTAGCCAGATCATTAATTCGTCGGTCGGCGTCGAATCCCAACTGGCTTTATCGGTAGTGTGGAACCATACATCATAAGCGGCGTTATAAGTGCCGGTAGATTTGATAGAATAAGTGACATTACTGGTAATACTTTTATTACTGGATAATTTTATCGGCAACCCACTATTTTCCGTATAACCCGCAGTCCAGTGCCAGCCGCTTACCAGCGATGGATAAGCTTTAACGCTGGAACTGCTGCTTGGCCAGTGCCAGTTCCACCCCATACTGGTAGGGCTATTATAGAAAACCGTTTGCTGCCATCCTTTTACTTCATCCTTCCCCCAGACGTTATTGAATACGTAATATTTATTATTCTCAAAATAGAGTTTGTCTGCGTCTTTGGATGAACTGACCGCAGAAACGGTTAGGGGTGAGAGTAACAAAGCAGAAAATAACACGGGGAATAACGTACGGAAAATACGCTGTGGCTTCTTATTCACTGTAAGCATAATAAATCTCCTTTTAAATATATGCTTGGGGTATTTCACGTTAAAATCTAACACGTATTCATCAGTTGTCTACGATTGGTTGAATGTAAAGTGTGGGGTGCGTAACATTTTATGGTTATTTCATCCAGTGTCAGAATAATTCAATGCATTAATCATGAGTAGAATGAAAATCTTATTCATGTGAAGAATAATAAGAGCGGTAATGAATAGTCATAATATGGATGGTGTCAGAGATATTTTTTAAGGCGCACGAAAGTGTGCGCCTTGGGCAACGAGTTATTCAAATAGCTGTGCGTTATGGATAGCCGCATAGACGGCATCAGTTAGCTTATGCAGTTCATCGGGCTGAATGATAAACGGCGGCATCAGATAAATGAGCCGACCAAACGGTCGAATCCAGACGCCGTGCTCGACAAAGAAACGCTGTAACCGTGCCATATTGACCGGACGATGTGTTTCCACCACGCCGATAGCACCTAATACGCGAACGTTCGCCACCAGCGGGGAATCCGCGCAGGGTTGCAGCGTTTCTCGCAACTGTCGTTCAATCTGTTGTACCTGCTGCTGCCAGCGGTTCTCCGCCAGCAGTGACAGGCTGGCGTTGGCTGCCGCGCACGCGAGCGGATTGCCCATAAATGTGGGGCCGTGCATAAAACAGCCAGCCGCGCCGTTGCTGATCGTTTCCGCTACCGTACGGGTGGTCAGCGTGGCAGAGAGCGTCATATAGCCGCCGGTAAGCGCTTTTCCTAAACACATAATATCGGGTGAAATTCCCGCATGTTCACAGGCAAACAGTTTACCGGTGCGGCCAAACCCAGTCGCGATCTCATCGGCAATCAGCAAAATGCCCCATTGGTCGCACAATTCCCGTACCCGACGCAGATAGGTCGGATGGTAAAAACGCATTCCGCCAGCACCCTGCACGATGGGTTCCAGAATCACAGCCGCGACCTCATGCGCGTGCGCTGATAGCATCGCCTGTAGCGGCGCGATATCGGTTTCCTGCCACTCGTCGGCAAAACCCCCTTTACTGAGAGAATCGCAGGGCGGCGCATCGACAAATAGATGGGTGGGCAGGTAGCCCTGATACAGACTGTGCATCGAATTTTGCGGATCGCACACGGACATCGCACCGAAGGTGTCGCCGTGATAGCTATGACGCAGGGTGAGAAAGCGCTGACGGGTTTCACCGCGCGCCTGCCAATATTGCAGCGCCATTTTCATCGCCACTTCGACGGCGACCGAGCCGGAATCCGCCAGAAAAACGCATTCCAGTGCATCCGGCGTGATGTCCACCAGTTGACGACACAGCGCTACCGCCGCCGGATGGGTGATGCCGCCGAACATTACGTGTGACATCTGGCTAAGCTGGGTCTGCACTGCCTGATTGATTGCCGGATGATTGTAACCGTGAATCGCTGCCCACCACGAGGACATGCCGTCGATCAGGCGACGTCCGTCATCCAACTGAAGCTCGACTCCGCTGGCCGATATCACCGGATAGCAGGGCAGTGGCTCGGTCATCGAGGTATAGGGATGCCAAATGTGGCGCTGGTCAAACGTGATGTCTTCCGGGTTCATGATGATCTTTCGTAAACTAAAATGGTTTCTATTTGGTTGACAGTATATCGGGTTAATTTACACTGGCGAAACGTTTTTAGTTTGGAGATGCCGAGATGGCTGACCGCATTTACTGGACGCTTGAGCAAGCGCAAGACTTATTTAATAAACCTTTTCTGGAACTGATGTTTGAAGCGCAGCAGATCCACCGTCAGCATTTTGATCCCCGTCAGGTGCAGGTAAGCACGTTACTTTCTATCAAAACCGGTGCCTGCCCTGAAGACTGTAAATATTGCCCGCAGAGCTCCCGCTACCGCACCGGGATTGATACCGAACGCCTGATGCAGGTTGAACAGGTGCTGGAATCGGCCCGTCAGGCAAAAGCCGCCGGATCGACGCGATTTTGTATGGGCGCGGCGTGGAAAAACCCGCATGAGCGTGACATGCCGTATCTGGAACAGATGGTACAAGGCGTCAAAGCGATGGGCATGGAAACCTGCATGACGCTGGGAACGCTGCACAACGATCAGGCCGAGCGCCTGGCCTCAGCCGGGCTGGATTTCTATAACCATAACCTTGATACCTCGCCGGAGTTTTACGGCAGCATCATCACCACTCGTACCTATCAGGAACGTCTGGATACGCTGGATAAAGTGCGCGGTGCGGGGATTAAAGTTTGTTCCGGTGGCATCGTTGGGCTGGGGGAAACCGTGCGCGATCGCGCCGGGCTGCTGGTGCAGTTGGCTAACCTGCCGACGCCGCCGGAAAGCGTGCCGATCAACATGTTGGTTAAGGTGAAGGGGACGCCATTGGCGGAGAATGAGGACGTTGATCCGTTTGATTTCATTCGTACGATTGCCGTGGCGCGCATCATGATGCCTGCTTCCTATGTGCGTCTGTCCGCCGGACGCGAGCAGATGAGTGAACAAACGCAGGCGATGTGCTTTATGGCCGGCGCGAACTCTATTTTCTACGGCTGCAAGCTGTTAACGACGCCAAACCCGAAAGAGGACAAGGATCTGGCGCTGTTCCTCAAATTAGGTTTGAACCCGCAGCAGACGGCGACCGAATACGGGGATAACCAACAGCAGCAACGACTGGCAGAACAGCTGATTAATGCCGATAGCGAGCAGTTTTATAATGCTGCGGTATAACGCCCTGCGCATGCGTCGTCAGGTTAGGTGTATTGCATCATGAGTTGGCAGCAACGCATTGAAGACGCGCTGGCACAGCGCCAGCGTGATGATGCTTACCGTGTGAGGTTGGCGAATCAAGGCGGCAGCGGGCGCTGGCTGATGCAGGGCGATCGCTGTTATCTGAACTTTTCCAGTAACGACTATCTGGGGCTGAGCCACCACCCGGAAATTGTGCGTGCCTGGCAGCAGGGGGCAGAGCAATACGGCATTGGCAGCGGCGGTTCCGGGCATGTGACGGGGTATACCGATGCCCATGCCATGTTGGAAAGCCAGCTTGCCGACTGGCTGGGCTATCCGCGTGCGCTGCTGTTTATTTCCGGCTATGCCGCGAATCAGGCCGTGGTCGCCGCGCTGGCACAGGCGGAAGACCGTATTTTGGCCGATAAGCTTAGCCACGCTTCGCTGCTGGAAGCGGCGGCACAGTCACCGGCAACCCTGAGGCGCTTTAAACACAATCAGGCCGATAGTCTGCAAGCGCTGCTGGAAAAGCCAGCCGACGGTCAGACGCTGGTGGTGACCGAAGGCGTTTTCAGCATGGATGGCGACACCGCGCCGCTGTCGGCGTTACAAGAACAGTGCCGGGCGCATGATGCCTGGCTGATGGTTGACGATGCACACGGAATTGGCGTACTGGGTGATGAAGGTCGCGGGAGTTGCTGGCAGCAAAGTGTTAAACCTGAGCTGCTGATTGTCACGTTCGGCAAAGCGTTTGGCGTGAGTGGTGCGGCGGTGCTGTGCGCTGAACCGCTGGCCGAATACTTCCTGCAATTTGCCCGTCATTTGATTTACAGCACCTCAATGCCCGCAGCGCAGGCCTGTGCGTTGAGTGCGGCACTCAACTGTGTTCGTCAGGGCGACGCGCGACGTGAGGCGCTACGGCGCAATGTTGAGCAGTTCCGTGCAGGCTTCTCCAACTCGTCCTATCAACTGATGGATTCACAGAGCGCAATTCAGCCGCTGATTGTCGGTGAGAACGCGCGCGCGTTGGCGCTAACAAGCCATCTGCGTGAACAGGGCGTGTGGGTCAGTGCCATGCGACCGCCGACGGTGCCGCCCGGTAGCGCACGCCTGAGGATTACGCTGACGGCGGAACATCAGCCGGAAGATATCAGCCGCTTGCTTACGGTATTACATCATGCTGACAGAAAATTATAACAAGCAGGCGATCGCGCAGGCGTTTGGACGTGCGGCAGGGTGCTATGACCGCTTTGCCGAACTGCAACGCACCAGCGGAGAACGTCTGCTGGCGCTGATGCCGCCGCACGGTGGTTTACTGGTATTGGATGCGGGATGCGGAACCGGGCACTTTAGCCGCCACTGGCGTCAACGGGGAAAAACGGTGATTGCGCTGGATTTATCGGCTGCCATGCTCGCACAGGCGCGTGAGCAGCAGGCTGCTGATCGCTATCAGGAAGGGGATATCGAAAACCTGCCGCTGGCGGATTGCAGTGTGGATATCAGCTATAGCAATCTGGCCGTGCAGTGGTGTGACTCGTTACCGCGCGCGTTGGCAGAGATGTATCGGGTCACGCGTCCGGGGGGCGTGATTGCGTTTGCGACACTGGCAGACGGCTCCTTAAGCGAACTGTCGCAGGCGTGGCAGCGGCTGGACGGCACGCAACGGACAAATCGCTTTCTGCCGCTCTCCGCCATCGACGCTGCTTGTCAGCCTTACCGGCATCATCTGGTGCAAGAACGTGAGGTCTGCCTATTCCCTGATGTATTGGCGTTAATGAAATCGCTGAAAGGGATTGGGGCGACCTGGCTGCATGAAGGGCGCACGCCGGGGCTATTGAGCCGGGCACGACTGGCGGCGCTGTCTGCCCACTATCCGCAAGAGCAGGGCGGCTACCCGCTCAGCTATCAACTGGTTTATGGAGTGATTTATCGTGATTGAGCGCTGGTTTGTGACGGGAACGGATACCGAAGTGGGGAAAACGGTCGCGAGTACGGCGCTGCTACAGGCGGCGAGTCAAGCGGGGTACCGGACCGCAGGCTATAAACCTGTGGCGTCAGGCTGTGAAATGACGGCCGATGGCATTCGCAACAGTGATGCGCTGGCGCTTCAGGCGAATAGCAGCGTCCGGCTGGATTATGAGGCCGTGAACCCGCTGGCGTTTATGGAACCGACGTCACCGCATATTATCAGCGCGGTAGAGCAGCGGCCTATCTCTCTTTCGGCGCTATCCGCAGGGCTGCGGGCGTTAGAAACACAGGCAGACTGGTTGCTGGTTGAGGGCGCAGGCGGGTGGTTTACGCCGCTGTCGGCGCAGGATACGTTTGCCGACTGGGTGATACAGGAACAGCTTCCCGTGATTTTGGTGGTCGGCATCAAGCTGGGGTGTATCAACCACGCGATGTTAACCGCCCATGCGATTCAGCATGCGGGTTTGCACCTTGGCGGCTGGATTGCTAACGACATCACACCGCCTGGAAAATGGCACCAGCCGTATCTGCAAACGCTGCAACAGCGCCTGCCTGCGCCGATGCTGGGCGAAATTCCTTACTTATCGGATCTTCAGCAGCATAATCTGGGGCAATATATCGATATTGGGTTATTAGCGGAGTAATCATTTTTGTTAACCCTCGGCTGACTTTAATCATCACAGTAGGTTTTATTGTTTTTTTACCGGCATCTGTTTTCATAAGTATAAAACCTACATTTTTATAGCGATCAATAGATAAAACCTTCTTGAATTTTCCTCTCACTCCCCGCATTGCCTGAATTGTTGTGATGCAGTCCCCTGCTGTTTTTAGTCTTTTTCCATCTAATACTTATGCGATAAATCACAGAAAGAGTGTGAAGAAAATCCATATCAGAGGGAATCACGAATGAAGTGGGTATTTCTCTAACTCAGTGCTGATGCGGGCTTGTGGGAGTTATCCACCATTTCTGTGGATAACTATGTGTATTATGGATAGACAACGCGTCCTAACCGAGAGCTGGCGCGGGTTGTCGCCAGGTTGGCGCTATTCTCCACGGTTTTGCTAATTTATTTATTATCATATGCTTAAGTAAAATCAAGCGTCTTAAGCAGCAACGGTGTGTAGTTGCATAAATTAACGTCATCAGGTGTCCCCGCATGTTACATTTTTACCAAATCTGGGGATAAATCATGATGATTTTATCTGGTAGATTGAAGATGAATGTGCTAGCAAATTCATTTGTTGATTAATCATCCAATCCAGCGATAATTTTCTTGATGCTGTTTTTATATCCAGTATCATTGCGGTGGCGAATTTCGCAATTGGCATTCAGAATAAAGCTCGTATGTCACACGTGTCAGTGTGGTCGCTGTCGTGTGATCACGGTGCGACAAAGGATGCCGATGATGACCCGCAGCCGTGCCTGAAATCGTCAGTCTGTGTCTTTTACCTGCCTCCGAGCATCCACCCATGAACGTCGCCTTGAGCGATGCGTAATAACGATAAGTAGCGTGCTTAACGATGAGTAAAGTATTTACACTGAATTCCGACTTTAAACCGGCAGGCGATCAGCCTGAGGCCATTCGTCGTTTAAAAGAGGGCCTGGAAGACGGGTTAGCGCATCAAACGCTGCTCGGGGTAACCGGTTCAGGTAAGACGTTCACGATCGCCAACGTGATTGCCGATCTCAATCGGCCGACGATGATGCTGGCGCCAAATAAAACGCTGGCAGCTCAGCTGTACGGCGAAATGAAAGAATTCTTTCCTGATAATGCCGTCGAATACTTCGTTTCGTACTACGACTATTATCAGCCGGAAGCCTACGTTCCGAGTTCGGACACCTTCATTGAAAAAGATGCATCGGTTAACGAACATATCGAACAGATGCGTCTTTCCGCGACAAAAGCGCTGTTGGAACGGCGTGATGTGATCGTCGTGGCTTCAGTGTCCGCTATCTATGGTCTGGGCGATCCCGATTTATATCTGAAAATGATGCTGCACCTGACGCAGGGGATGCTGATTGACCAGCGTGCTATTTTGCGGCGTTTGGCTGAGTTGCAGTATTCCCGCAACGATCAGGCGTTTCAGCGCGGTACCTTCCGCGTACGCGGTGAGGTGATTGATATTTTCCCTGCGGAATCTGACGAAATCGCGCTGCGTGTTGAACTGTTTGATGAAGAAGTGGAACGATTGTCGCTGTTTGACCCGCTGACGGGGCATGTCCTCCAGACGGTGCCGCGCTATACCATCTATCCAAAAACGCACTACGTCACGCCGCGTGAACGTATTTTGCAGGCAATGGAAGACATCAAGGTGGAGCTGGCCGATCGCAGAAAGGTACTGCTGGCGAATGATAAGCTGGTGGAAGAGCAGCGGTTGAGCCAGCGCACGCAGTTTGATCTGGAGATGATGAACGAGCTGGGCTATTGCTCCGGGATCGAAAACTACTCACGCTATCTTTCCGGGCGTGGCCCCGGTGAGCCGCCGCCGACGCTGTTTGACTATTTACCGGCAGACGGACTGCTAGTCATTGACGAATCCCACGTTACCGTGCCCCAGATCGGTGGTATGTATCGCGGTGACCGTGCGCGTAAAGAGACGCTGGTCGAATATGGCTTCCGGCTACCTTCGGCGCTGGATAACCGCCCGATGAAATTTGAAGAATTCGAAGCGCTGGCGCCGCAGACGATCTATGTCTCCGCGACGCCGGGTAACTATGAGCTGGAAAAATCGGGTGGTGAAGTGATCGATCAGGTGGTGCGTCCCACTGGGCTGCTCGATCCGCTCATTGAAGTGCGGCCTGTGGCGACGCAAGTGGACGACCTGCTTTCCGAGATTCGCCAGCGTGCGGCGGTTAACGAACGTGTGCTGGTCACTACGTTGACCAAACGAATGGCGGAAGACCTAACTGAATATCTGGAAGAACACGGTGAGCGCGTACGTTATCTGCACTCGGATATTGATACCGTCGAACGTGTTGAAATTATCCGCGATTTACGCCTTGGTGAGTTTGACGTGCTGGTGGGTATCAACCTGTTGCGTGAAGGGCTGGATATGCCAGAAGTGTCGCTGGTGGCGATTCTGGATGCGGATAAAGAGGGCTTCCTGCGCTCCGAGCGTTCTCTGATTCAGACGATTGGTCGTGCAGCGCGTAACCTACGCGGTAAGGCGATTCTGTACGGCGACAAGATTACGCCATCCATGGCAAAGGCGATTGGCGAAACGGAACGCCGTCGTGAGAAGCAGGAGGCGTACAACACCGAACACGGGATTGTGCCGCAGGGACTCAATAAGAAAATTTCCGATATTCTGCAATTGGGCCAACCCACGAACAGAGGCAAAGGGCGAGGCAACCGTAAAGCGGCAGAACCGGCTGCACGTTATGAGCTTATGACGCCGAAAGCGCTGGAGCTGAAAATCCGCGAGCTGGAAAGCAAAATGCTGACGCATGCGCAGAATCTTGAGTTCGAAGAAGCTGCCGCCTTGCGCGATGAGTTACAGGCACTGCGCGCACAATTTATCGCTGCATCCTAACGATGCAAGCACTCACTGAGGATCAATGATGGACCCTATTATACCGGGTGTTGAGGTGCTGTTTGTGGCGGGTTTCGGACCGATCGTGAAATCGCTGTCTGACAGCCATGCGCTCTATGTCGATACGCTGAAGTTGCCGCTAAAGCCTGTTGCGGAAGGGAGCGATTATCTGGTGAGCGATACAATAGATGGCGTGAAACACTTCGCCCTGTGGCCATTGTCACAGGCCAGCGAATCCTGCTTCGGGCAGGGAAGCTGGCCTGCGGATCTGCCTGAACCGCAAAGCTGGCTGGAATTTGAAGTGGCGGATATGACGGAAGCGACCCGTACGCTAAAAGCGCAAGGCTATGCGCTGCTGGTAGAAAACCGTCTTGAACCCTGGGGACAGCAGGTCACGCGTTTCCTGAGTCCCGAAGGCATTTTGATTGGCGTGACTTATACGCCGTGGCTGCGGGATTGAGAGCCTAGTAGCTGTAGCGCACGATCGATAGCCTGACGCAGTAGCTCACGGTCATGATGGTGAGGAACATCTGCTGCGGCCAGCTCTTGTTGCACGATCAGGCGATCGCCGATCTGACTGATATCGACTTTCGGACCGACGATCGCCACATCCACCACTGATTTACCCACTTTGTGCTCAATCCAGTCCAATTTCTCCGCCAGCGTCAGGCGGGCGGCGGGGTTACTCTGCTCGCTGCCCAGATTGCCGATGTAGACCATTGGGGCGGGCGTGCGGCGGAGCGCCTGTGTCAAATCGTCCAGCAGCAGCAGCGGCATCAGGCTAGTCAGAAAACTGCCGGGGCCAATTAAAATCAGGTCGGCTTTGGCGATGGCATCAATCGCTTCACGTGTGGCCTGCACCGTCGGGTACAGCATCAAATCTTGCGGTAAAGTTGCCAGTTGATCGATCTCGACTTCGCCATAAACGGGATTGCCCTGTTCATCAATCGCCATCAAATCGACCGGATGCTCGGACATCGGAATTAAAAAGGCATCGACTTTGAGCAGGTTGCGAATCAGATTGATGGCTTCCAGCGGCCGCACGCTTAGGTGATCGAGCGCTTTCAGCATCAGATTCCCCAGGTTGTGTCCGGCAAGTTCACCGTTACCGTTAAACCGGTACTCAAACATCGCAGACGCCACGCTAGGCGTAGTGATCAGTTGATTCAGGCAGTTGCGGGTATCGCCCCAGGCAATACCGCCTTCGGAACGACGGATGCGGCCAGTGGAACCGCCGTTATCTGTCGTCGTGACAATGCCGGTTAGCCGTGAACCCAGGGAAGAGAGCGAAGACATCACACGACCTAAGCCGTGCCCGCCTCCTAGTGCGACAACCCTGTCGAGGTCGGCCAACG
Organism: Pectobacterium aroidearum; assembly: GCF_041228105.1. Taxonomy (NCBI): domain Bacteria; kingdom Pseudomonadati; phylum Pseudomonadota; class Gammaproteobacteria; order Enterobacterales; family Pectobacteriaceae; genus Pectobacterium; species Pectobacterium aroidearum. The sequence goes on along the minus strand of NZ_CP166097.1, from coordinate 3,291,946 downwards.
TGCGATTGCGCATAGAAAACCTTATTAATGAGCCAGAGGAATATGACGTGTGTATGACAATCGTCGCTAAGGTAGCTGATTTCAGCGTAAAACGCGAAAAATCCTCACGCAGGCATGACCTGAGACAATTTCTGCCGTGTATTTTTCCGTATGCTGTGCACCATAAGATATTGAAAATTCGCTATATATTTATTTATATACCGATTTTGAGAGTGGTTGACTACGCGTTTTCGCAGTAGACTGCTCAATGAAATCACGATTCTTTATCGGCTGTTCCGGCGTTGTCTAACGGATAACTGATAGGAATCAAACTCCTAGCCTTGGTGCCTAAGTGATGCGCGTAGTGCGCGTGATATGGTGCCCTGGCCGTGACCTTCGCGGTCACCAGGGTGCGAGGTAGAAATGCCTGCATCTCCCGTATTTGGAAAGGTGTTTATGGTGAGTCAACTGACTGATGCGTTTGCGCGCAAGTTTTACTATTTGCGTCTGTCTATCACAGACGTCTGCAATTTTCGTTGTACCTACTGTCTGCCGGATGGTTATCAGGCCAATGGCACCAATCCGCATCGCTTTTTGTCACTCGATGAGATTCGTCGCGTCAGCCGCGCTTTTGCCGAACTGGGGACGGAAAAAGTCCGCCTCACTGGCGGTGAACCGTCTCTGCGCCGTGACTTTGTCGATATTATCGCCGCCATCCGTGAAAACCCCGCGATTCGCACGCTGGCGGTGACCACTAACGGCTACCGTTTGGCACGCGACGTTGCTCAATGGCGAGAGGCAGGGCTAACGGCGCTGAATGTGAGCGTGGACAGTCTGGATGCACGCCAGTTTCATGCGATTACCGGGCAGGATAAATTCCGGCAGGTGATGGACGGCATCGACGCCGCATTTGACTGCGGTTTTGCCAAGGTCAAAGTCAACACGGTGCTAATGCGAAATGTGAACGCGGGTAGCCTGCAAACCTTTCTCAACTGGATTAAACACCGCCCGATTCAACTACGCTTTATTGAACTGATGGAAACCGGGGAAGGAGGCGATCTGTTTCGCCGCCACCACGTTTCTGGCGAGGTGATCCGCCAGCAATTGTTGCAGCAGGGCTGGCAGCAGCAGAAACGTGCCCGTAGCGACGGGCCGGCACAAGTCTTCTGCCACCCAGACTATCAGGGAGAAATCGGGCTGATTATGCCGTATGAGAAAGATTTCTGCCTGAGCTGCAACCGTCTTCGCGTGTCTGCTATCGGTAACCTGCATCTGTGTCTCTTTGGCGAACAGGGTATTCCACTGCGTGATTTACTGGCCGACGATCGCCATCTCGAAGATTTGAAGATGCGTATCTCGGGCGGGCTGTCGGCGAAGAAACAGACCCACTTCCTGCATGAAGGGAATAGCGGCATCACGCAAAACCTGTCATTTATCGGCGGTTAATCCGCGACATCACTGATTTTTAAAGGAGTCTGGCATGAGCAAAGTCAGCAGCGAATTTGTTTCTCTCAACCTTGCGGTTCTGACCGTTTCCGAGCGCCGGACGGCGGAAGATGACACCTCCGGCGACTATCTGCGCGAAGCGGCGCAGTCCGCAGGACATCGCATCGTCGATAGCGCCATTGTGAAAGAGAACCTGTACCAGATTCGGGCACAGATCTCGGCGTGGATTGCCAGCGACAAGGTGCAGAGCATTCTGATTAATGGCGGAACGGGCTTTACCGCAGGGGATGTGGTGCCGGAAGCTATTGGCGTCTTGTTCGATCGGGAAATTGAAGGTTTCGGCGAACTGTTCCGTATGGTGTCGTATGAAGATATCGGTACGGCGACGCTGCAATCGCGTGCGCTTGCCGGTCTGGCTAATCAGACGGTGATTTTCGCGATGCCAGGTTCGACTCGTGCCTGTCGCACCGCATGGGAACGCATCATTCAGGAACAGCTGGATGCGCGCCAGAAACCGTGCAATTTCTACCCACACTTGAAAAAAACCTCTTAACGGTAAGCGTTATTCACTATGTCATCCTCTAAATCCATTGCGTCATCATCTACGCCACAATTGACCCACATTAACGCTGCTGGTGAAGCCGCAATGGTGGATGTTTCCGCCAAAGCGGAAACCGTGCGCGAAGCCCGCGCGGAAGCTTTCGTTGAAATGGCGCCGCAGACGCTGGCGATGATTATTGCCGGCAGCCATCACAAGGGCGATGTGTTCGCCACCGCACGCATCGCCGGCATTCAGGCCGCGAAACGTACCTGGGAACTGATTCCGCTTTGTCACCCGCTGCTGCTGAGCAAGGTGGCTGTCGAGCTGGAAGCGCAGCCGGAACACAATCGGGTACGCATTGAATCTGTTTGTCGCCTGACGGGTAAAACCGGCGTAGAGATGGAGGCGCTGACGGCAGCCTCTGTCGCCGCGCTGACTATCTATGACATGTGCAAGGCTGTGCAGAAAGATATGGTCATTGGCCCGGTGCGTCTGCTGGCGAAAAGCGGCGGTAAATCCGGCGATTTTACGGCGGAGGGCGCATGATTAAAGTGCTGTTTTTTGCACAAGTTCGTGAGCTGATCGAGACAGACAGCCTGTCTCTGCCTGCTGAGTATGCCACCGTAGAGGACGTGCGACAGGCGTTGTGCCAGCGTGGCGCGCGCTGGGCGCTGGCGCTGGAATCGGGCAAGCTGCTGGCTGCGGTCAATCAGTCGCTGGTTGAGCTGACTCACCCACTACAGGACGGTGATGAAGTGGCGTTTTTCCCACCGGTAACAGGGGGCTGATCGTGACAGAAACGCGTATTAGGGTCGGTGAAGAGAACTTCAACGTAGGGGATGAATATCAGTGGCTGGCGCAGTGTGATGAAGATGGCGCGGTGGTGACGTTCACGGGTAAGGTGCGTAATCACAATCTGGCGAAAGACGTCAGCGCGTTGACGCTGGAACATTACCCCGGTATGACGGAAAAGGCGCTGGCTGAGATTGTCGATCTGGCTCGCGAGCGCTGGGAACTGCCACGAGTGAGCGTGATTCATCGGGTGGGTGCACTCTATCCGGGCGATGAAATTGTGTTCGTTGGCGTCAGTGCCGCCCACCGCAGCGCGGCGTTTGATGCCGCCCAATTTATTATGGATTACCTGAAAACCCGCGCGCCGTTCTGGAAGCGCGAAGCGACGCCGGAAGGTGAGCGCTGGGTGGAATCACGCGACAGTGATAAACAGGCTGCGCAGCGCTGGTAGTTCATTTCTGTGTTAGGATAAAAGGATGGCGGGGAGGGCGTTTCCGTCTCGTTCCCCCAAACAGGCGGTTCGCGCCGCGTTAATCAGATAACTTTTATGCAAAGGTAACATCATGGACAGATATCCACGCTCGGGTTCAATCGTTGAGCGCTCGCAGTCGGGTCTCCAGGCCTATATGGCACAGGTTTATGGCTGGATGACCTGCGGCCTGCTGCTGACGGCGTTCGTGTCCTGGTACGCGGCGAATACGCCTGCCGTACTGAATTTTGTATTCTCCAGCCAGATCACCTTCTTCGGACTGATCATTGCTCAGTTGGGGCTGGTCTTTGTGATTTCCGGTATGGTACAGCGCCTGAGCGGTGCGGTCGCTACGTCGCTGTTTATGCTCTATTCCGCGCTGACGGGGCTGACGCTCTCCAGCATTTTCATCATGTACTCCGGTGAATCCATCGCCAGCACCTTTGTCATTACGGCGGGGATGTTCGGCGCGATGAGCCTGTACGGCTACACCACGAAGCGTGATTTGAGCGGTTTCGGCAGCATGCTGTTCATGGCGCTGATCGGGATTGTGCTGGCTTCGCTGGTGAACCTGTGGCTGAAGAGTGAAGCGTTGATGTGGGCCGTCACCTATATCGGCGTGGTGGTGTTTGTCGGTCTGACCGCGTATGACACCCAGAAGCTGAAAAACATCGGCGAGCAGTTGTCCGTTGATGACAAAGACAGCTTCCGCAAATACTCCATTGTGGGCGCGTTGACGCTGTATCTCGACTTTATCAACCTGTTCCTGATGCTGCTGCGCATTTTCGGTAACCGTCGTTAATTCTTGCTTACCTATCTGGCGCGGTTGTTCCTCGCGCCAGATATTTCCCTACCGAGTATTCCCTCTTACTTCTACGCGATATTCCGTCGGAAAATCGCGTAGGCTGCCGATCCGGTGGTGAGTGTGATGATGAACAACGGCCACAGGCTGCTCCAGATAATGCTGAAATCCGCGTCCTTGAGGTAAATCTGCTTCGTTATATCGGTGAAATGGCGAATCGGGTTAATCCAGGTGATGTGCTGCAACCAGATCGGCATATTTTCAACCGGTGACACATAGCCGGAAAGCAGAATCGCGGGCATCAGGAAGACGAACACACCGATGAACGCCTGCTGCTGTGTGGCACAGAGTGAGGATATCAGCAGGCCAAAGCCCACCAGTGATAGGCCGTAGATCAGCATCGTGGTGTAAAACAGCAGTAGCGATCCGGCGAAGGGGATATGGAAAATCAGGATGCCCGCCAGCAGCACGATCGTGGCTTGAAACGTGGCGACGATCAGCGCAGGTACGGCTTTGCCAATGAAAATTTGGCTGGTGGACAGCGGCGAAACCAGCAGTTGTTCCAGCGTGCCTTGTTCTCGCTCGCGTGCCACGGAGAGTGCTGTGACAATCAGTACGCCGATGGTGGCAATCATGGCAATCAGCGACGGCACCACAAACCATTTGTAGTCCAGATTCGGGTTATACCAGTGACGAACCACCAGCTCGCTGTTGTTTGGATTGGAAGCGCTCTGATTTGCGCCGTTTTGAGCAGGTCTGGCCGCCAGCAATGCCAACTGATAATCGCGCACGATGTGCTGTACATCGTTAGCGGCGATCTGCGCGCTGTTAGAGCGTCTGCCATCCAGAATCAGCTGGATCGAGGTACTATTTCCGCTGGCGATATCGCGCGAGAACTGCGGCGGGAAGCGCAGAATGAGAAGCGCACGCTGATTATCCAGCGTCGGTGCCACGTCCTGCGGGCTATGTAGCATCAACACATGAGAAAAGGACTTCGCCTTGGCAAAGCGCTGCGTCAACTCAATCGCATGGGGGCCGTTATCTTCGCTGTAAATGGCAATGGTCGCGTTGGTCACGTCGAGCGTCGCGGCGAAAGGAAACAGGGAAACTTGAAGGATAACGGGCAACACCAGAATGGAACGCGTTTGCGGATCGCGCAGCAGCGATTGCAGTTCCTTAATAATTAACGTCCACAGACGATGCAGCATAGTCGCTCCCTAATCCAGCCTGCGCCGGGTTTGCCAGGCCGTCAGGCCAATAAAGACAATCGCCGAGAGAATGAGAAACAGCAGGTTAGTCATCAGCACCGTACCGATATTCCCCGCGAGAAACAGCGTTTGCAGTGTGCTAACGAAATAGCGCGCCGGGATGATGTATGACACGCCGCGGACGAATTCCGGCATGCTGTCGATTTCAAAAATAAAGCCGGACAGCATGATGGCAGGCAGAAATGCCGCATTCAGCGCCACCATGGCGGCGTTGAACTGGTTGCGGGTGAGGGTGGAGATGAGCAGACCCATGCCCAGCGTGCTGGCAAGGAACAGACTGCTGATAATAAATAGCAAAATCAGCGAGCCGCGATAGGGCACCTGCATGATAAACGTTGAGACCAGAATACACAGCGTCATGGCGATCATCCCGAGAAAGTAATACGGGATGAGTTTGGACAGCAGCAGTTCGGTACGGGTGACCTGCGTCGAGAGCAGAGCTTCCATTGTCCCGCGCTCCCACTCGCGGGCGATGACCAGCGAGGTGAGGATGGCACCAATCACCGTCATAATGATGGTAATCGCGCCGGGGATGATGAAATGTTGACTGATGGCGGCCGGGTTAAACCAGTAGCGCGACTGCACCTCGATAAGCTGCTCGAACGTCTCGCCGCGATCTTCCGCCCGCTGTTGTTGCCACAACAGCCAAATGCCTTCCGCGTATCCCTGCACAAAATTCGCTGTGTTGGGTTCGCTGCCGTCGGTGATAACTTGGATCGGGGCGCGATCGCCCGACCGTGCCAGCCGTTCGGCAAAGTCAGTGGGGATGACGATCAGGCCGCGAATGCTGCCTGCCTGCATCTGCTGAATCAGGTACTGACGATTATTGCTGATGGTCGGCTCAATAAATGGTGATGCCGCAAAGGTATTTGCCAGATCGCGCGCGTCCTCACTTTGCTGTTCCATCAGGATACCGACGTGCAGGCGACTGGAGTCCAGATTAATGCCGTAGCCGAAGATAAACAGCAGCAACAGCGGAATCACGAAGGCGATCAGCCCGCTGCTGGGGTCACGCAAGATTTGGCGGGTTTCTTTCAGGCACAGTGCCCGCAGGCGACGCGTGGAGAAATGCGTGCTGCCGTGCTGGTTCTTGTTGTCCGGCTCAACGCTATTCTGTTCAACCATGTTCCGCCTCCCCATCGTATGCCTGAATCAGCGCGATAAACGCTTCTTCCATCGTTGGTGATGGCGTCTCTGCGCTGGCTGCCTGCTGTTTCAGTTCGTCAGGTGTGCCGCTGGCGATCAGCTTACCGCGATACACCAGTCCGATGCGGTCGCAATATTCCGCTTCGTCCATAAAGTGTGTGGTAACCATCACCGTGACGCCGCGGTTAACCATGCCGTTGATATGTATCCAGAATTCGCGTCGGGTCAGCGGATCGACGCCGGAGGTCGGTTCGTCGAGAAACAGAATATCGGGTTCATGCATCAGCGCACAGGCCAGTGCCAGTCGCTGCTTAAAGCCTAGCGGCAGAGCGTCCGGCGTTTGTCGATAAATCGGCTGAAAGTTAAAGGCATCGCTCATGCCGGCCATTTTATCGCGCTGCGCCTTGCCTTTGAGCCCATAAACGCCGGAGAAAAAGCGCAGGTTTTGTTCGACGGTCAGGTTACCGTAGAGAGAGAATTTTTGCGCCATGTACCCCAAATGCTGACGGGCTTTGCCGGAGCTAGTTTTCAGATCCATATCGAGCACCAGCGCTTTGCCGTCGGTCGGCACCAGCAGGCCGCACATCATCTTGAAAGTGGTTGATTTACCTGCTCCGTTCGGGCCGAGCAGGCCGAAAATTTCTCCCCGCTTTACCTGAAAACTGACGTGATCGGTTGCGGCGAAATCACCAAATTTTTTCGTCAGCGCCTGAGCTTCAATGACCGTTTCGCCGCCGCTGACATCAATCTGCGGCATGATGCTCGCCAATGATGATTCGCTGGCTGGGCCGCCACCCAGCAAATCGATAAAGGCATCCTCAAAGCGCGGATCGGTGTCGTGCAGACAACCCGCTTCCAGATGCAGATCAGAGAGCAACAATGCCCGATCCACATCGGGTTTGAGTATCAGCCTGACGTATTGCCCCTGAATCACGCCATCGCTGACCTGCGGCAAACGCAGCGCTTCCTGCAACACATCCCGGTGTCGACGATCGCCAGTATCAATCAGAATGCAGCGTCCCGCCATGCGGGCGGTCAGATCGCGCGGCGCGCCGCGATACAGCAGTTCGCCTTCGTTCAGTAGCAGCACATCCCGACACTGCTCTGCCTCATCGAGATACGACGTGCTCCATAGAATCAGCATGCCGTCGTCAGCCAGTTCGTGCACCATGTGCCACAGTTCACGGCGAGAAATGGGGTCGACGCCGACGCCCGGTTCATCCAACAGCAGTACTTTAGGCTGTCCCAGCAGCGTACAGGCCAGCCCCAGTTTCTGTTTCATGCCGCCGGAGAGTTTGCCTGCCAGTCTGTCGGTAAAACGGGTCAGGTCGGTAAATGACAGCAGGCGATCGAAGGTGTCTTTGCGTACCTCACCAGTAATACCGCGTAGATCGGCATACAGCGTCAGGTTTTCCATTACCGTCAGATCTTCATACAGGCCGAACTTTTGTGGCATGTAGCCCAAAATGGCATGGAGCTGGCGATCTTCTTTGATGGGATCCAGATTTGCCACGCGCAGCGTACCGTGGCTGGGCGTTAATAGTCCCGCCAGCATGCGCAGCAGGGTGGTTTTACCTGCACCGTCTGGGCCAACCAGCCCGGTCACGGCGCCGCTGCGTATCTCGGCAGTGAGGCTGGCGAGCGCGGGTTTTTCCTGTCCGGCAAAGCGTTTTTCCAGCCCGTCCAACGCGATTTGCGCGGGAGAATTAGTCATGACGAACGGGCTCGTGCGTGCGGTTGGCATCCTCCGTGCGCGCATCTTCAACGCGTAGCGTGACTGGCATCCCTTGCCGTAAACCGTCATCAGGATCGTTAACGACAATGCGCAGGCGATAAACTAAATCGGTGCGGAGATCTTCGGTTTCGACGCTTTTTGGCGTGAATTCGGCGCTTGGCGAGACAAAACCGACTTTGCCACGGTAGGGCTGATTGGGGCGGCCATCGGTGTAAATCAGCATGTGACTACCGGGCACGACGCGGCCGAGGTCTTTCTCACTCACGTAAGCGCGCACCCAAACCGGTCGCGTCAGGGAGAGGGTGAAAACGGTACTGCCCGCCGCCAGCATGCTGCCTTTTTCGGCGGCGCGGGTGAGGATCACGCCGGGAGAAGGGGCAAGCAATTCGGCATCCTGCTTATCCAATTCTGCCTGTGCCAACCCGGCTTCGGCCTGGGCTACAGCCGCCTGCGCGGCGGCAATTTCCTGTGGCCGGTTACCGCGTTCGAACTGGCTCAGCTTATCTTTCGCTGCCTGTAAAGCCGCAAGCACCTGATTGCGTGAGGTTCTGGCGTCGTCCAGCATATTGGCGGAAATGGCGCGCTTATCCCACAGCCCCTGCTGACGCTGATAGAAACTGTTGGCGTAATCATAGGCTGCTTGACTCTGGACCACCTGAGAGCGCACCTGCGCGATTTCTTCCTGCCGGTAGCCTTCCTGCGCTAACTGGAGCTGTGCCTGAGCGCTGGCGAGGTTGGCCTGCGCCTGATGTTGTGCATTCTGATAAGGCGCGGCATCAAGCATTGCCAGCGGTTGTCCGGCCTGTACCGTATCGCCCTCATCAACGTTCAGCTCGGCCACTCTGCCACCGACGCGGAAGGCCAGATTGACGGTGCGGATGTCCACATTGCCGTAGAGCGTTAACGGTTTTTCCTGCTGTTGCTGGTGGTGATAAAGGCCATAGCCCGCACCGAGCAGGACAAGAACGAGGGCGGCTAACGCCAATTTTCTCTTGTTCATCACGCATAATTCCTTGTTTATCAGCGGTGAGCTTGTCAACGGTAGCGATCCCGCAGGCCGTTCAAAGGACGTGTCGTCTCTTATTTCTGGAAGCTATTAATCATATGACGGGTTACAGAGGTTTATGGTGATTTAGAGTGATCTATTTCACAAAAATGCACGGCATCTGGCCGATGCTTTCAGGTATCTCCGCATGTCTTCGCCATAACAGCTTCATTTTGTTAAAAAACTGAAAAGAAAGTGTCACTATTGTAATTTATTTCATTGAATGATAATAATTGTTATTAGCAATTACATAGCGTTCTGGCGGCATTGATGATGTGAATAGGGTGAAGCCCCTGCGCTCAATGCCTGAGCCAGTAATAACCGCCAAGATGTTTCGCGTGAGACGAAGCATTTTGGCGTTTTTTTGTCTGTGCCGAGGTGATTGTTTTCAGATAAACGCCTCGTTACAGGTAGTAATTTTTTATTCACGGTGGGATACATAACCAAAGGGGAAGGACAGTGAACCAGATGCGCACTTTACTCGCATTGATGCCATGCGTGCTGATTGCTCCGGCGTATGCACAGGATGACACGACCAAAAAGGGTGAAGCGAGCGGTGATGAGATGGTGATTACCGCCTCACGCTCGAATATCCAGCAGCAGAAAGCGCCGCAGGTGGTCACGGTGATCACTAAAGAGCAAATTGAGCAGCAGATGCAGGTCACCTCTGACTCGTCGCAAATTCTGAGCAATCTGCTGCCTTCGTTCTCCCCCAGCCGTCAGAAAATGAGCGGCAGTGGTGAAACCTTCCGCGGTCGTGCACCTCTGGTGATGATCGACGGCATTCCGCAATCTAACCCGCTGCGCCCGACCGGGCGTGAAATGCACACTATCGATTTTTCGATGGTCGAACGCGTAGAAGTGATTCATGGTGCCAGCGCTACCAACGGGTTAGGCGCTCTGGGGGGCGTGATTAATATCATTACCCGTCGACCGGAAAACGGCTCATTTAATCAGCACGTCAACGTACAGACCACGCTCCCGACGGAGAAGATTCGCGGTGAGACCGCCAGCTATAAAACCACCTATCGGGTCGATGGACGCGAGGACTATCTCGATTACCTGTTCTCGATTGGCTATGAGAATCAGGGACTGTATCTGGACGGCAACAACCGACCCGTCGGCGTGGATAATACGCAGGGTGATACCATGGACTCCCGCGCTTACGACTTGTTAGCGAAAGTCGGGTACTGGCTGGATGACTATCAGCGCATTCAACTGAGCGTGAATCGCTACCACATCAAAGGCGAAAATAACTACCTCAGCGTGGACGGCGTGCGCAGACTCGGCATTCCGACAACGTCGGTACGTGGCACACCGCCGGGTGAGGCACCAAATAACAGTATTTGGACCTCTGGATTAACCTACGAACACCACGATCTGGCAGGAATGAAGCTGTCGGCGCTGCTTTTTAATCAGCGTTATGAAGCATTATTTGGTGCGACGAATTCATCGTCTTTTCAGGATCCGACGATTGCTCCAACCGGAACGCTTTACGATCAATCCCGATCGGTTGCCAATAAGTACGGTACTAAACTGGCGCTGACGAAAGATGACCTGCTGGATGACACGCTGAAAGTCACCGTCGGTTTCGATACGCTGTACGATAAGGGCAAGCAGGATCTCTATCTGACCAAGCGTACCTATGTGCCGGAGATGGAATACACCAACTATTCACCGTTTATTCAGGGTGAATATCAATTACTGGATAATCTGGTGCTGCATGGTGGTGTACGCCACGAAGCCGCGAAGCTAAAAGTAGACAGTTTTCAGGCTGTGGCAGCGAATAATCGCGTAGCTGTCGAGGGCGGATCGTTGAAGTTTAACGAAACGCTTTATAACGCTGGTGCGGTGTATTCCATTACCGATTCAGTCGATCTGTTTGCCAGTTATTCCGAAGGTTTTGGTATGCCGGAAGTAGGGCGTGTGCTGCGTGCTATAGACAATCCAGGTGTTAGCCTGAGCGACTTTACTGACCTGCAACCGATTGTCACCAATAACGTGGAAACGGGATTCCGGGTTAAAAAAGATCGCTTTGATTTTGAGGCTAACTATTACCAGTCCAACGCTAAAATGGGCGACCGTGTAGAGGCGCGAGGTGATAACTTTGTCTCCGTGCGTGAAAAAACACGTATTCAAGGCTTCGAAGTCAAAGCGGGCTATCAGATCAACGAACGGCACAAGGTGAATGCTTCCTACGCACACAGCGAAGGGAAATATGACAGTAACGGCGATGGCAAGCTGGATAAAAAACTTAACGGCCTGAATATCGCGCCGGATCGCCTGATTACCAGCTGGTCGGCGAATTGGAACGACCAATGGAGCTCATTCGTGCAGGCTAATTATGCTTTTGGCCGTAGCTTTGATGATGCGGGATTGGCGTTTGACGGCTATCTGCTGATGGATGCAGCGGTGGGGTACAAGCTGCCGTATGGTCGTCTCAATGTGGCAGTGGCTAACCTGCTGGATAAGCAGTACATCACCTACTATTCGCAGGCTGGGCTCAATAACAACACGCGTTATTTCTCTGGACGCGGTCGCACGGTGACGTTGGGTTATTCGATTGATTTCTAAGCTTAACCGATTTAATCACGCCCTCAATTCAGCAACACGGCAGCGTTTTACGCTGACCGTGTTGTTGTCTTTTCTGCTGGTGACGCTGGCACAGGCGGCGGAGTCACCTCGCCAGATTCGGCATGCGCTGGGCGTGACCACCGTGGACGGGACGCCGCTACGTGTCGTGACCCTGTTTCAGGGGGCGACAGACTCTGCTGTTGCGCTGGGAATCCAACCGGTTGGCGTGGTGGAATCGTGGACGGAGAAGCCGATTTATCGCTACCTCCGCCCCGCCTTGCAGGGCGTGACGCTGGTCGGGCTGGAAACGCAACCCAGTCTGGAAACCATCGCGCTACTCAAGCCCGATCTCATCGTGGCATCGACTTTTCGGCATGAGAAAATCTACGGTCTGCTGTCGCAGATCGCGCCGACAATTGCGCTGGATAAGGTGTCTGAGTTTAAAGAGACCGTTCAAATGATGGGCGTGGCGCTGAACAGGGAAGATAAGGCACGCGAGATTTTATCCCACTGGAATCAGCGCGTGGATGGGTTGCGCGGCCGGCTGAAAGCGCGATTTGGCGACCGCTGGCCACTCAGCGTTTCCATTCTCGAATTCCGTGAAGATCACATGCGCAGCTATCTGCCCGCCAGCTTTGCCGGGTCGGTGCTGTCGGAAATCGGCTTTGTCTGGTCGCGTCCGGAAAGCTACACCGCAGGTGTGATGCAAAAGCTCACCAGTAAAGAGAGCATTCCGGTGGTGGATGCCGATCTGTTCTTTGTTTTGCTCCGTTCAGGCAAACCGGCCGTGGCGCAGAATTATCGGGACTGGCAAGCTCATCCGCTCTGGCAGCGGCTGCATGCGCCTCTGCAGCAACAGGTGTATCCGGTGGATAACGTAGCCTGGAGCCTGTCTGGCGGTATTTTGGGGGCGAACCAGATGCTGGATGATATCGAACAGCAGTTTGCCGAGCCTGCGGGTAAAAAAAGCGATATCGCAAGGGAGAACACGACGCGATGAGACAGAGCATCGTGACGGCAGCGGGTATCGCATTATTGCTGCTGAGTATGGTTGCCAGCCTGATGCTGGGGCAGACGACGATTTCATTTGGCGCCGTATACAACGCGCTGTTCCATTACAATCCAGAACAGATCGACCAGATACTGGTGTTGACGACTCGCCTGTCGCGAACGGTGATTGCCATCGTTGTTGGCGCCAGCCTTGCCGTTGCCGGAGCCTTAATGCAGGCGTTGACGCGTAATCCGTTGGCTTCACCGGGGATATTCGGGATTAACGCCGGGGCAATGTTTGCCATCGTCCTGCTGTCCTCACTGTTTACCTTTTCCTCGCAGACCGCACTGGCGTGGACGGCCTATTTGGGTGCCGCCGTTGCGGGCGTCATGGTGTATGTGCTGGGTACGCTCGGCAATGCGCGTTCCAGCCATTTACGCATTGTGCTGGCTGGTGCCGCGATTAGCGCACTGTTTATTTCGTTTACGCAGGCGCTACTGGTGATTAATCAAGACGGGCTGGATAGCATGCTGTTCTGGCTGGCCGGTTCGGTGTCTGGCCGCAGCCTGTCGATGCTGTTACCCCTCCTGCCGTACTTTGTCATGGCGCTGTTCCTTACGCTACTGTTAGCGCGTCACCTGAATATTCTGGTGGCAGGCGACGAGATCGCTAAAGGGTTAGGGCAGCGAACGGCGTTGGTGCGTGCGTTGTCCGGGCTGTGTGTCATCGGGCTGGCGGGTGGCGCGGTGGCAATCGCCGGAAATATCGGTTTTGTCGGGCTGATTGTGCCGCATATTGTGCGTCGCGTGCTGTCTGCCGATCACCGCTGGCTGCTACCCGGCTGCGCTATTTTCGGTGCCACGCTGTTGCTGTTGGCTGATATCGCCTCGCGTTTGCTGATCGTACCGCAGGAAGTGCCGGTTGGGGCGATGACGGCGCTGTTGGGCGCACCGTTCTTCATTTATCTGGCGAGAAAGGGGATGCGGCATGGGTAAGGTGTGGACCGTGCGCGTGGGGAAGGTTTCGCGCCAGATTGATCGCCGCACGTCTGCGGTGGCGCTGTCGCTCCTGCTGGTGCTGTTAGCCGTTATATTTCTCTCGCTGTCGCTCGGTGAGGTGGTGATGTCTCCTGCGCAGGTGACATCGGCGCTGCTGGGAAAGGCAGACAGCGGCGTGCATTTTATCGTCAATGACCTGCGTTTACCGCGCGCGCTGCTGGCGCTGTTGGTGGGCGGCGCGCTGGCGATCTCCGGCCTGATTCTGCAAAGCATTGTGCGCAATCCGCTGGCTTCACCAGACATTCTGGGGATCACCAGCGGCGCATCGGCGGCGGCAGTCTTCTTTCTCTCGTTTCTGGCGACGGTGATAAGTCAGCGTTGGCTTCCGCTCGCAGCGATGGGCGGTGCGTGGATAACGGCGATCGCGATTTATCTGTTGGCCTGGAAGCAGGGAGCCTCGCCGCTGAGGCTGGTACTGGTTGGCGTTGGGCTGTCAGCCATCATGGGCGCGGCGGTGATGATGATACTGGTGTTTAGCCCGATCGGCACCACACTGACGGCTTATGTGTGGCTCACAGGCAGCATTTATGGCGCGCAGTGGCAGCATGTATCTGAGCTGGTGGGGTGGCTGTTGATCGGTGCGCCGTTTCTGGTGGGGCTGGCGCGGCACGTTAATGTGCATGAGTTGGATGACGCGCTGGCCTGCGGTGTCGGTCAGTCTGTCGGACGCATCCGGCTGGCGCTGCTGACGCTGAGTGTTGCGCTGGCAGGGGCGGCGATTGCTTATGCGGGTGCGATGGCGTTTGTTGGCCTGCTGGCACCGCATATCGCGAAAAAGCTGGCGAGCCGTTCATTCCCCGGTCTGGCGTTGGTGTCGGCGCTGACGGGGGGACTATTGGTGATGGTGGCCGATTTAATTGGCCGCACCGCGTTCCTGCCGTTGGATCTGCCCGCCGGTATTTTTATTTCCGTGCTCGGAACACCTTTCTTTATCTACTTATTGCTTCGGCAACGTTATTGAGATTGCAAGACTATGCCAGAGAATGTGCAGCCAACACGCATCCCTCACACTAACCGCGAGGCGATTGCCAGCCAGTCGCTGACGCTGAGTTACGAAAAACAGATCGTGATTGATGCGCTGGATATCACGTTGCCAGCGCGGAAAATTTCGGTGCTGGTGGGCAGTAACGGCTGCGGTAAGAGCACGCTATTGAAGTCGTTTGCCCGCCTGCTGAAACCCACGAGCGGGACGATTATTGTCAATGGGGCGGATATCCATCGGCAATCTACCGTTGAGGTGGCGAAATCGCTGGCGATTCTTCCCCAAACGCCGACCGCACCGGAAGGGCTGACGGTGTATCAACTGGTGAAGATGGGGCGCTACCCGCACCAGTCGTGGCTAAAGCAGTGGTCGACAACGGATGAGGAAAAAGTGCTTCAGGCGCTGCGTAGCACTGGTGTGCTGGCATTAAAGGATCGCGCGGTGGATTCACTGTCCGGTGGGCAGCGCCAGCGCGTATGGATCGCGATGACGCTGGCGCAGGATACCGATATCGTGCTGCTGGATGAACCGACGACCTATCTCGATCTGGCGCATCAGATGGAAGTGCTGGATTTGTTGCGGGAATTGAACCTTCAGCAGCAGAAAACCATCGTCATGGTGTTGCATGATTTGAATCTGGCGTGTCGCTACGCGCATCACATGGTGGCCGTACACAATCGGACCGTATTTGCGCAGGGCAACCCGCGTGACATTCTTACGGAAGCCACGGTAAAAACGGTGTTTAACCTGAACTGTCGCATCATTGACGATCCGTTCTTCGGCACGCCGCTATGCATTCCGTTTGGGCGTGAGGCGGCGGAGACTGTGGCTGATGTCCGCTAATCGCCTGACGGCACAGCAGTGGGCGATGCTCTCCGGCACGCTGCAATTAACGGATGCCTCACAGCGTGCAGGGCAGGATAGTTGTCCAAGCCGTAGGGTGTTAGATCCCGACTATTGCCGCCGGCTGCTGGAAACGCTGACGCCGCCGCTGCTGTCGCCATCGATCAAGATTACCGCCTCGCTGCTGGCAAAGCGGATTGGGTTTCTCACCACGGCAGCCAGCCTGTACGCCATGTCGGTGTATAACAAAGGGCTGAACATGACGCTGGATAACTGCGTGCTGGAATTCGGACATGCTCACCTGTGGACGTCGACCATGCCGCTTTACGATCTGACGGTGTCCCAGCCTGAGTGGGAGCAACGGGACGCGTGGCGCGATAGTCTTTTTGAAACGCTGTTTGCTCATCACCTGTCGCCGATCCTGCATACGCTGGCGACGGTGTCGGGCGCACCGCTGCGCATCCTGTGGGAGAACGTCGCGGTACGGGTGTTTTCATTATACGAACAGCGCATTGAGTGGGACGATCCGGCGGCGGTGTGCGCACCGGGAATGACGTTAGCGCAGCAGGTGCAGCAGGACTTTGACGCCTTGCTGGCTGCGCCCGGCGAACGTTTTGGCTGTGATGACAACCCGCTGAAACCGTTCTTTCGTGCGAAAACTCGGGTTCCCGTGGCGGGGCGTACGGTGAGCTTTCGTGAGGTGCGCTTTCGCCGCACCTGCTGTTTTTATTACAAGGCGTCGCAGCCACAGGAATACTGTCAAAATTGCCCATTACTGCGCCCCACCAGAAAAACGTAGGGAACGTTTTTGAGATTGCTGACAAAGTCCGTAGAGCGGGAATAACGGATAGATCGTAAAGACGCTGTGAATACGTCCATGTACGCTCGGCTTGCGCAGATATGAATCTCATCCCTGAAAGAGTGGCGGGCAGGAAGCTCGCCATAAAAAAACGTAGGGAACGTTTTTCAACGTCGCTTGCGACGGCCCGTAGGGTGGCGAGCAGGAAGCTCGCCATACAAAAACGGGCTGACACAGATAAAAATCCTCCCGTAGTTATACCCTAAATAATTCGAGTTGCAGGCAGGCGGCAAACGCGGGAATCCCCAGGAGCTTACACTAGTAAGTGACTGGGGTGAGTAAGAGAAGCCAACGCACATGCAGCTTGAAGTATGACGGGGATAGAATCTCTGCTACAATCGGCGGCAGTCATGCACCGTAGTTGTGCCCGTTCATCGTGGTTGTTGCGTATGTCGTTGTTACGTGAAGTGTTACGTAAATTGTTGCGTTAATAGTGGCCCGCCAAACCCGTCTTACTGACCCTCTGAAAACTACACCGGCTGCTGTCCGGTCAGAGCGGATCTGGAGTTGTTCTTTTTATGTCATTTGATTCTCTCGGCCTGAGTGCCGATATTCTGCGCGCGATTGACGAGCAGGGTTATCGCGATCCTACCCCTGTTCAGCGTCAGGCTATCCCTGTCGTGCTGGAAGGGCGCGATTTGATGGCCAGTGCCCAAACGGGTACGGGTAAAACGGCGGGCTTTACGCTGCCATTATTGCAACTGCTGAACAGCCGTGAAGCGCAGAATAAAGGGAAAGGCCGTCGTCCGGTTCGGGCATTGATTCTGACGCCAACCCGCGAGCTGGCGGCGCAGATTGATGAAAATGTGAAGGCGTACAGCAAATATCTGCGCCTGCGTTCACTGGTTGTATTCGGTGGGGTGAGCATTAACCCGCAGATGATGAAACTGCGCGGCGGCGTGGATATTCTGGTGGCGACGCCGGGGCGTCTGCTCGATCTGGAACACCAGAACGCCGTTGACCTGTCACAGATTGAAATTCTAGTGCTGGATGAAGCAGACCGCATGCTGGATATGGGCTTCATTCACGACATTCGTCGTGTACTGGCGAAGCTACCTGCTAAACGCCAAAATCTGCTGTTCTCCGCGACCTTCTCTGATGAGATTAAAGCGCTGGCGAACAAACTGCTAACCAATCCAGCCTCGGTTGAAGTCGTGCGTCGTAATACGCCGTCTGAACTGGTGACGCAGCACGTGCATTTTGTCGATAAGCGCCGCAAGCGTGAACTGCTGTCACAGCTGATTGGTGAAAACAACTGGCAGCAGGTACTGGTCTTTACCCGAACCAAACACGGCGCTAACCATCTTGCTGAGCTGTTGGAAAAAGACGGAATTACCGCTGCAGCTATCCACGGTAATAAAAGCCAGGGGGCGCGTACCCGTGCGCTGGCGAACTTCAAAGACGGCAGCATTCGCGTGCTGGTCGCGACCGATATTGCCGCGCGCGGTCTGGATATCGATCAACTACCGCACGTGGTGAACTATGAGCTGCCAAACGTGCCGGAAGATTATGTTCACCGTATCGGTCGTACCGGTCGTGCGGAAGCGACGGGCGAAGCGCTGTCGCTGGTGTGTGTGGATGAGCACAAGCTGCTGCGTGACATCGAACGTCTGCTGAAGCGTGAAATTCCGCGTATCGCTATCGAAGGTTACGAGCCGGATCCGTCTATCAAGGCTGAGCCGATTGTGAATGGTCGTCAGGGCAACCGTGGCGGCGGCGGGGCGCGCAATGGATCGCCCCGCGCGCAGTCTGGTGCGCCACGCGGCCAGTCCGAGCGTAGTCAAGGTCAGAGTGAACGTCGCTCGGCCGATGGCAATCGTCAGCCGCGTAAATCAGGCGGCAATAGCGATAGCCCGTGGGGTGGTAATAAAGGCAACGGCGGCAAGGGCAATGGCGAAGGACAACGCCGCGCACCACGTCCGCAAAACCGCAGTAAGCCAGCGGACAAGTAAAATAGATAGGGAGCCAGTGGCTCCCTTTTTTTATCGCGTTATTTTGCCGTGGCAGGCTGTGCAGTCGAGCTACGTGGGCGGTAGAACATCACAGCGTTACCCGCCAGAATCAGCAACAGGCCGATAAGCGCGTTGGGCCGCCACTGGTAGTTTTCAAATAGCGTTGAAATCGACAGCGCCACCAGCGGAAAGAGCAGCGTGGTGTAAGCCGCCTGACTGGCACCGATTCGACCGATCAGGCTGAAGTAAGCACCGAAGCCGATGACTGAACCAAAGATAGCCAGATAGAACAGTGACCCCAGATAACTGGTGCTGTATTCCGGTGCGAAGTGATACCCCTGAATCAGGCTGAACAATCCCATCCAGATCGCCCCATATCCCATGCCCCAACCGTTGGTTGTCAGTACGTCGCGACCTTGTCGCTGGTGCTGGGCACTGATCATATTACCGAGTGAGAAGCAGTACGTGCCCAGAACGCTCAATCCCACGCCCCACAGCAGATAAGGCTGCGCGTCGATTTGTGTCAGATCGTGCCAGAACAGGGCGATGATGCCGATAAGCCCGAGCGGTGTGGCGATTGCCACGTTGCGCGTTAACGGCTGCCCGAAGAAAAGACGGCTGTTAAAGGCATTAAACAGCACCGCCATCGAGAAAATGATGGATTCCAATCCACTCGAAATCCAGGAGATGGCGTGGTAAAAACAGAGAAAGTTAACGCCGAATACGCATAGCCCTTGTACCATACATAGCAGGTGAGCACGTGGGGAAAGCGGACGCAGGCGACGCGTCAGGGCCAGAAATGCCAGTAAGATGGCCGATGCCAGCGCAAAGCGCCAGAAAACGGAGACTTCAGCAGCGACGTCGCCCTGCTGCAGGCTAATGGCGATCCAGGTCGTGCCCCAAATCAGGACGACAGAGAAATAGAGTAGGGTATTCATTGAGTGATTCCGCATGAGTTCATGTTGGCAGTATGGCGCGTGCGTTTGTCGCAGGCTTTCAGCCCCTTGCGGTGAATAACAGAATCTTGCGGTTAAATGAAAAACGGAGGCAGCAATGCATCGTTATAAAGCGTTCGATACCATGCTGCATCATAAAACCGAGCTGCGCGATACTGTCGAACTGGCATCCGGCGTGCGTCTGGCCGCATGGTTTAACCGCCATGACCGCGTCACGATGGAAAACACTGAGCACCATACGCTTAGCCTTTATATCGCTGGTGGCTATGAGAGCTATCATCAAACGGCAGGCGGCTGGCATAACGGTGGCGGACCGGATCGTTTCTGTCTGATGCCGCAGCAGAGCGCATCGACCTGGGATATCCGTGGCGACCTCGATTTTGTACATCTGTATTTTGACGATGCACATCTGCGACAGCTGGCTGAGCAAACTTGGGAGCGCAGTCCGACATCGATCTGCACGGAAGAGCGGATATTTGGTAACGATCCGCTGATTACCTCGCTGTATCGGCAATTTTTGCTCAGTAACCGCTGGGACGATCCTGCAAATCAGCTAGTTCTTGGCAGTGCTGCAACGCTGTTGATGATTCAGGTGCTGCGTGGTTACACCCAATTGCAATGGGAACTGCCGATGGTGCGCGGCGGGCTGTCGCCAGCAGTACTGCGGCGTAGCAAGATGCAGATTGACGCGAATCTCGATCAGCCGCTGACGCTACAGGCGCTGGCGGCGGAAGCGGGGCTTAGCGAGTTTCACTTTGCGCGCATGTTCCGTCAGAGTGTGGGAATGGCGCCGCATCAGTATGTCCTGAAACAGCGGCTGGCCCGCGCTGAAGCGCTCGTGCGACAGAGTACGCAGCCGATAACGGATATTGCGCTGGCCTGCGGGTTCAGCTCCGCCAGCCACCTCAGTCATCAATTCAAAAAGGAATATGGCCTGACGCCATCGGCGCTGCGTCTGGCGCAGAAATAGACCGGAAAAAAGTAAACCGGTAAAAAATCAGTGAAACGTTGTCGAGGCGGATGTTCATCATCCGCCTCACGCTTTTCTGAACGTGATTATTTCGCCGCCAGCAGGCATAAATTCAACGCGACTTCATACGATTTCACAAATGACGGCACGGGTAAAAATTCAAACCGCGAGTGGAAATTGTGTGCGCCGGTGAAGAAGTTTGGCGTCAGCAATCCTTTGGCGGACAGCGCCGCGCCGTCCGTGCCGCCGCGCATTGGCGTTACTTTGGGTTCAATGCCCAGCGTGCCCAGTGCGGCAAACAGCAGGTCGATGGCCCGGCGATCGTCGGTAATGGCGTTGCTGATATTGCTGTAGATATCGGTGAGGCTGAATGTCACGCTACCCGTCGGGTACTGTGCGGCAATCTTCTCTGCGATCGTGGCGATCTGCTGCTTCCGTTGTTCAAACGTAGCTAAATCGAAATCGCGGATAGAGGCTTTAAGCTTCGCTTCATTGGCATTCGCCGTCAGATCGTTAAACCAGATATAGCCCTCGCGTCCTTCCGTATGCTCCGGCGTTTGCTGGCGATCGAACTGGCTGATAAAGTCATGCGCCATAAGCAGCGGGTTGACCAGTACGCCTTTCGCCGACATCGGGTGCGCGGGCACGCCGGTAAAGCGAATTTCCGCCGAGGCTGCATTGAAGTTCTCATACACCACTTCACCCAGTTCGCAGCAGTCGATGGTGTAGGCGAAATCGACATCGAAGCGTTTGAGATCGAGCGCTTTCGCACCGCGTAGCCCAATTTCTTCATCTGGCACGAAGGCCACCACGATATCGCCGTGCGGCGTAGCGTCGGTCAAATTTTCCATCAATGTCATCACTACGGTAACGGCAGCCTTGTTGTCCGCGCCGAGTACGCTGGTGCCGTCGCTAAAAATAATGTCCTGCCCGATATACGGCAGAATTTCCGGGTGTTCGGCCGTGCGCAGCCAGATGTCCTGTTTGGCATTCAGACACAGGTCTTCGCCGGTAAAGCGCAGCGTTTGCGGGTGAATATGCGGCGACAGGCCGACGTCAACCGTATCGATATGGGTGATAAAACCAATACGCGGCGCGGACGGACAGTTGCCCGGCTTCACGGCCGTCACGGTGGCGTGCTCATCAATCACGACATCTTGTAGGCCCAGGGCTTGCAGCTCGTCCGCCAGCAATCGTGCCATCTCATGCTGTTCTGGAGTGCTGGGCAGCGTTGTCGAGCTGGCATCGCTTTGGCTGGAGACGGCGAGATAACGGTAAAAACGCGTGCTGAGCTGATGAGCCAGACTGTCTGTCATAACGAATCCTTTTTATTCAGTACTTTTTATTCAGTAATAGCCTTGCTCGTTATCCTAACGTAGAAATTATTTCATTTGAGGGTTTTATTTGTCATTTTATTGTCATGACTTTTAGAACCGTGCGATGGAATACAAATAACAAGCGAGGTCTGGGATGAAAAAAGCAGGAATACGATTCACATTGGCTGCGTTGACGCTGGCGGTCGCCTCAGCGGCGTCGGCGAATACTCTGGTATATTGCTCAGAAGGATCGCCGGAAAACTTTAACCCACAGCTTTACACGTCTGGCACCAGCGTGGATGCCAGCGCGGTGCCGATTTATAACCGTCTGGTGGATTTCAAAGTTGGCACCACGGAGCTGATACCAAGTCTGGCGGAGCGCTGGGATATCAGCGCCGATGGGCGCGTGTATACCTTCCATTTGCGCAAAGGCGTTAAATTCCAGAGCAACAAATATTTTAAACCCTCGCGTGATTTTACCGCTGACGACGTTATTTTCTCCTTCATGCGGCAAAAAGATCCGCAGCACCCTTATCACAACGTCTCGAAAGGCACTTATGCCAATTTTGAGAGCTTGTCCTTTGGTTCGCTGATTCAGAACATCGAGAAGGTGGATGACCATACGGTGCGCTTTACGCTCTCCCATGCGGAAGCCCCGTTTCTGGCTGATTTAGCCTGGTATTTTGCTTCCATTCTCTCTGCGGAATATGCCGATGCGATGCTAAAAGCTGGCACGCCGGAACGCGTGGACATGGACCCGATTGGCACTGGACCTTTCGAGTTAGCGCAGTATCAGAAAGATTCCCGCATCCTCTTTAAGGCATTTCCTGCCTATTGGGAAGGCAAGGCCAAGCTGGATCGGTTGATTTTCACTATTACGCCGGATGCCTCCGTGCGTTATGCCAAGCTGGAGAAGAATGAGTGTCAGGTGATGCCGTTCCCTAATCCTGCCGATCTGCCGCGCATGAAAGAGAACAAAGATATCGTGCTGATGCAGAAAGCGGGATTGAATACCGGCTTCCTGTCGTTCAATACCCAAAAAGCGCCGACGGATAATGTGAAAGTGCGGCAGGCGTTAACGATGGCGATTAATAAGCCCGCGATTATCGACGCCGTTTTTCAGGGAACCGGAACGGCGGCGAAAAATCTGCTGCCGCCGGGTGTCTGGAGTGCTGACAGCGACCTGAAAGATTATGACTACGATCCTGAGAAGGCGAAGGCGTTGCTGAAAGAAGCGGGCTTGGCTGAGGGAACCACGATCGAACTGTGGGCGATGCCGGTGCAACGTCCGTATAACCCTAATGCCCGCCGGATGTCGGAGATGATTCAGGCCGACTGGGCGAAAGTCGGCGTGCAGGCCAAAATTGTCACCTTCGAGTGGGGTGAATACCTGAAGCGGGTGAAAAGCGGTGAGCATCAGGCGGCGTTGATGGGCTGGACAACGGCGACGGGCGATCCTGATAACTTCTTCGGACCGCTTTTTACCTGCACAGCGGCCAACGGTGGTTCCAATTCGGCAAAATGGTGCTATCCGCCGTTTGATAAAATCATCACCGAAGCGCGCGCTTCACAGGATCATGAACAGCGAATAGCGTTATACAAGCAGGCGCAGCAGATGATGCACGATCAGGCTCCCGCCGTCATGATTGCGCATTCCACTCTCTCTATTCCGGTACGCAAGGAAGTCATCGGTTATGAAGTTGACCCGTTTGATAAGCATATTTTTTATCAGGTCGATGTGAAAAAGTAAGACGTTGACAGTCCGGCACTGAGTGCCGGACTCCGGTGTTAAGTGGTTATTCGGTATCGTCGCCGTAATACAGCTTCCCGATACGGATAATATCGCGCCCCTGTGATTTGCGATGCTTATTGGAATCGCGTAGGGAATAAATGCAGCCGCAATACTCCTGTTGATAGAAACGTTCACGCTTGCTGATTTCGATCATACGCGACGAGCCGCCGCCTTTACGCCAGTTGTAGTCCCAATAGGTGATGCCGGGATATTTCTGTGCGGCGTTCTGGCCACATTCGTTAATTTGCTGCATGTTTTTCCAGCGGGAAATCCCCAATGAACTGGAGATAACGCTAAAGCCGTTTTCTGCGGCGTACAGCGCCGTGCGCTCGAAACGCATATCAAAACACATGGTGCAGCGAATGCCGCGTTCGGGCTCCCATTCCATGCCTTTGGCGCGCTCAAACCAGTTATCCGTGTCGTAATCCGCATCGATGAAAGGCACGTTATGCTGTTCGGCGAAGCGGATGTTTTCCTCTTTACGGATCAGGTATTCACGCTGCGGGTGGATGTTGGGGTTATAAAAGAAAATGGTGTAGTCGATGCCAGAAGCGGTGATGGCTTCCATGACTTCACCAGAGCAGGGCGCACAGCAGGAGTGCAGCAGCAGCTTGTCGGCATTATTCGGCAGAGAAAGCTGCGGACGTTGCAGCGCGGTGGTTTTGACATTCGACATAATAAATAGTCACTTCGTTGTGGTCCGTAAGGACAGTGTCGGCACAAATTCGTAACGAATTATTGATGATATGCTCACAAGAGGCAACCTCCGAGCCCGCCCGGCGTTATCTTTCCCGTTGCGTTCCCCGTACAATACCCCCTAAGATTGCCTGCTTTTTTAGCCGTGCAATGAATGGCTGTGATTAACGATTGAATGGTTACCGAGTAGCGTTATGCGTGTTCTGCTTGCCCCGATGGAAGGGGTTCTCGACTCATTAGTGCGGGAACTGCTGACCGAAGTAAATGATTATGACCTGTGTGTCACCGAGTTCTTACGCGTGGTGGATCAGTGTCTGCCGGTTAAGTCCTTTTATCGCCTTTGCCCGGAGCTACACCATGCCAGCCGCACGCCGTCTGGTACGCTGGTGCGTGTACAGCTGCTGGGACAATATCCGCAGTGGCTGGCGGAAAATGCCGCGCGGGCGGTGGAACTGGGTTCGTATGGCGTCGATCTTAACTGCGGCTGCCCGTCGAAGCTGGTGAACGGCAGCGGAGGTGGGGCGACGCTGTTAAAAGATCCCGAGCTGATTTATCAGGGCGCGAAAGCCATGCGTGAGGCGGTGCCTGCCCATTTGCCGGTCACGGTGAAAATTCGGCTGGGCTGGGATTCCGGCGATCGCCAGTTTGAAATTGCCGATGCGGTGCAGCAGGCGGGCGCAAGCGAGCTGGTCGTGCATGGCCGTACGAAAGAAGACGGTTATAAAGCCGAATGCATTAACTGGCAGGCGATAGGCAAAATCCGCCAGCGGTTGCGGATTCCGGTGATCGCCAACGGCGAAATCTGGGACTGGCAGAGTGCGCAGGACTGTATGGCGACAACGGGGTGCGACGCAATTATGCTCGGACGGGGCGCGCTAAACGTGCCGAATCTGAGTCGCGTCATTAAGTATAACGAACCGCGTATGCCGTGGCCTGAGGTCATGCTGCTGCTACAAAAATATGTGCAGTTGGAAAAGCAGGGCGACACCGGGATGTATCACGTCGCACGTATCAAACAGTGGCTCGGCTATTTGCGTAAAGAATACTATGATGCCACCGAGTTATTCAGCGAGATTCGCACCCTGAAAACGTCGGCGGACATCGCACGCGTGATCGGTGAGCCGTAGGCGCTCACCGTTTCCTCATTTTCTGCTTTCCCTCTCTCGTGTCTTCATCACATTGTTCGTTTTTAACGCACTTCATCGCTCTCCTTCCGGCCTGTACTTTACTTTACGAATCGCTTGACGGTATAACACTCCATCTGTCTGGAAGTTTAGACGTCTATAAATAAAGGTCATCATGGAACAACACGCACCAGGCTCGGAAGGGCAGTTTAAGCGCACTATGAAAGCTCGCCACTTGGTGATGCTTTCGCTCGGCGGCGTCATCGGTACCGGCCTGTTTTTCAATACGGGTTACATTATTTCCACCACGGGGGCAGCCGGAACGCTATTGGCTTATCTGATCGGCGCGCTGGTGGTGTATCTGGTGATGCTGAGCCTGGGGGAACTGTCCGTCGCGATGCCGGAAACCGGGGCGTTCCATGTGTATGCATCCCGCTATCTCAGCCCGGCAACAGGCTATACGGTGGCGTGGCTCTATTGGCTGACGTGGACGGTCGCGCTGGGATCCAGCCTGACTGCCGCTGGTTTTTGCATGCAGTATTGGTTCCCGCAGGTGCCGGTCTGGACCTGGTGCCTGCTGTTTTGTGTGTTGATCTATCTGCTGAACATTGTGTCGTCCCGCTTCTTTGCCGAAGGGGAGTTCTGGTTCTCGATCGTGAAAGTGGTCACGATCCTCGCCTTTATCGTACTCGGCGCAGGCGCGATGTTTGGTTTTATTCCGATGCAGGATGGCTCTCCTGCGCCGTTCTTCCAGAACATTACCGCGTCTGGCTGGTTTCCACACGGCGGCCTGCCGATCTTAATGACGATGGTTGCGGTCAACTTCGCTTTCTCCGGTACGGAACTGATCGGTATCGCGGCAGGAGAAACCGAGAATCCACAGAAAGTGGTACCGATGGCGATTCGCACTACCGTTGCACGACTGGTGATCTTCTTTCTCGGGACGGTGCTGGTGCTGGCGGCGATGATCCCGATGGAAGAAGCGGGTATCGCGAAAAGCCCGTTTGTGCTGGTGTTTGAAAAAATTGGTATTCCTTACGCCGCCGATATTTTTAATTTCGTGATTTTGACGGCGATTCTGTCTGCTGCTAACTCAGGGCTGTATGCCTCCGGGCGTATGCTGTGGTCGCTGTCCAATGAAGGCACGCTGCCGCGCCGCTTTTCTCGTCTGACGCGCCGTGGCATTCCACTCTTTGCGATTTCTGTCAGTATGTTGGGCGGGCTGCTGGCGCTGTTTTCCAGCGTGGTCGCACCGGATACCGTTTACGTGGCGTTGTCTGCGATTTCCGGCTTTGCCGTGGTGGCGGTGTGGCTGAGTATCTGCGCATCGCACTATATGTTCCGCCGTCACCATATTCACACGGGAAAACCGCTTTCTGACCTGCAATATCGCGCGCCCTGGTACCCTATCACGCCGATTCTTGGCTTCCTGCTGTGCCTGCTGGCCTGCGTCGGACTGGCGTTTGATCCAAGCCAGCGAATTGCGCTGTGGTGTGGAATTCCGTTTGTCGCGCTGTGTTACGGTGCTTATTATTTCACGCAGTCACTGAAGAAGCGTGGATTAACGGGAGTGGAAGACATTGCGTAAAAATACGGTTACCGAACTGCTGGCAACGGCACCCACGATTGTGTTGGATGGCGCGCTAGCGACCGAACTGGAAGCGCGCGGCTGTGATTTAACGGATCCGCTGTGGTCCGCGAAAGTACTGGTTGAGAACCCGGCGCTGATTTATCAGGTTCATCTCGACTATTTCAAGGCAGGGGCGCAGTGTGCAATTACGGCCAGCTATCAGGCGACGCCGCAAGGGTTTGAGGCGCGGGGCTATAGCGAAGCGGAGTCGCTGGCGCTGATTGCCAAGAGCGTACAGTTGGCAGCACAAGCACGGGATGATTACCGCCGCGACAATCCGCAGGCAGGGGCGCTGCTGGTGGCGGGGTCGGTGGGGCCATACGGCGCCTATCTGGCGGATGGCTCGGAGTATCGCGGTGATTATCAGCTGCCGCAGGCTGACATGATGGCGTTTCATCGGCCGCGTATGGCGGCGCTGCTGGAGGCGGGAGCGGATCTTCTGGCCTGTGAGACGCTGCCGTCTTTTGCGGAAATCGAGGCGTTGATTGCGCTACTGGCTGAGTTCCCTCAGGCGCAGGCCTGGCTCTCCTTCACGCTGCGCGACAGCGAACACCTCAGCGACGGCACGCCATTGTGCACGGTGCTGGCGCGGGTCAACGCCTGTTCGCAGGTGGTCGCTGTGGGTATCAACTGCATTGCGCTGGAAAAGGTGACGCCAGCGCTGACGTACCTGTCTTCACTGACGGATTTGCCGTTGGTGGTTTATCCCAATTCCGGCGAGCAGTATGATGCAGTAACGAAAACCTGGAGCAGCGCTCACGATGCTGCCTGCTCGCTGACGGCGTATCTGCCCGAGTGGCAAGCGGCAGGGGCGCGTCTGATTGGCGGCTGCTGTCGAACCACGCCTGCTGATATTGCCGGTATTGCACGTTGCTGCCAGCATGAGGGTCAGCACTAAATAAGGGGATGCCGTGATGGAAAATGATGTGAATCTGCAACAGGTGTACTCGCTTGCCAGACAGCGCGTTGCGCCAGATGTGCCTGTAACGGTGCTGCACATTGGCGAACAGCAGACGACGGTTGTCTGCGGGACGGCATCACAACCGTCGGCAACCCTGCAACTGACCATCGGTTTTGACAAAACGGCTACGACGTTTTTCAAGCATCTTCCCCCGACGCCGGACGAAATGGAGTTGGCGATCATGGCGGTGGAGGATGAAGTGACGCGTATTCGCCACGATATTCCTGCGGGGTCTGCGCTGTTTTCTTTCGACTCTGATTTGGTCGACCTCGCACAGATTTCAGGCGCAGAAGAAGAGGAAGGCGGCTGGCGCTTGCCGCAGGATGACATGGAGCGGACATTTAAACGTCTGGAACGCGTCATGCTGGGGAGTCCGGCAACCTGGGAGGGTATTCCGCTTGAGAACGCTTTCTCCGCCCGGTTGCTGATTTTGCGTGAGTTTATGCATCATCACGGCTTCGATTCTGCACTGATTTTGCTATTACCTGCGGTTGTTGCGTGAAGAACTAGCGGTTTTTCCCTTCTCAGCTACTATTAACGGCGGTCTGCGTCCAGCAAGGGGGCTGACCGCATTCTTTTGCTGGGAAATATCCGATGTTATTTATTAATCGGTATTCTCTGACAGGAAATTGCACTCGGGATATCTGACGTTGTAAGGTAATAACGCGGCATGATTATCGAGGTAATGCTATCGCGGTACAGTATGTGACAGGATGTAAGGTGTGAATCAAGGAGGGTGAGAGGACGGCCATTCGGCCATATTATGTTACCTGTATGATCTATTTTGCGGATGACCGAATCTTTAATTATCTTGAATTTCCGTATGACAGCGTAATAAAACGTTGTTTCGATATGGCGGGAGTCAATGTTATTTCAGGGAGTCCAGTGAGGGGAAAGAACATGGTTGAACATTTCACAGGGAAATATGAAGTTGAACTTAAATTTCGCATCGACGATATAGCCGTTTTTAGAAATACGCTTTTTAGCCTGCACCCAGAGGCTTT
Organism: Pectobacterium aroidearum; assembly: GCF_041228105.1. Lineage (NCBI taxonomy): Bacteria > Pseudomonadati > Pseudomonadota > Gammaproteobacteria > Enterobacterales > Pectobacteriaceae > Pectobacterium > Pectobacterium aroidearum. Next base: position 3,263,015 of record NZ_CP166097.1, on the reverse strand, counting down.
CGTCTTTGAAAATAAAGAACACGATGTTTATTACGATGATGCAGAGAGGCGTTTACAGCAGCAAAATATCAAAATGCTGGTGCGACGTATGGAGCCATCAGGAATTAAGCTCTGGATCGTGAAAGGGCCGGGTGTCGAGCGCTGTGAAGCGGTTAACGTCGAAGCTTTTGAAAAAACCGACAGCATGCTACAGACATTAGGGTATCAACCCCTTTTTGAAATTCATAAAATTCGCAGTATCTACTTTTTAAATGCTTTCCACATTACGCTCGATTATATTGAATCGCTTGGTTATTTCGTGGAAATATCGGTAATGACCGATGATGAAACCCAGTTGAAAGCACTCAGAGATCGGTGTATAGAGTGTGCGCTACGGCTTCAATTGTCATTGGATAATATTGAAACGAAATCTTATTATCAATTATTAGGTTTTAATTAACTGTTATTCAATGGTTATTGAATTGTTGTTTTTATTGTTCGATTTGCACACGGGGAAATGATGAAGAAATCTATTTCGGCAGCGCTGGCTACATTAGTGATGGCTTTTTCTCTGTCCGTTCACGGCAACAATGTGGTGCACTATAAAGACGGCACCTACATCGGTAAAGCGCAGGGCAAGGCGGCAGAAGTTGAGGTAACGGTCAGCATTAAAGAAGGGACGATTGCCAACGCGGAAGTGCTGAAGCATGGCGATACTGAAGCGATGATGTTGAGTGCGACGGATCAAATCGTGCCGGAGCTCATTGAGAAGCAGGATATTAACAAGGTGGATGCGGTAACGGGGGCGACGTTATCGAGCCAGGGCGTGATTAACGCGGTGAAACAGGCGCTGGAACAGGCCAAAGTCACGCCGTGAACGCTCCGGTTTGTTGACTATTACCGTTGCTGAAGGCTTCATTGCTGAAGGAATCGTACCGTCGTGGAAAATCTGCTGATTATTTTGCGTCACACGCCTTATTGGGTGTGGATCGTTTTGGGTTACCTGATTTATGCCGGAATAAAAGCCAGCCAGCCGCGACAGCAATCTCCGACACGGATGCTGGTTGTGCCGATCGTGTTCATGGTATGGGGTGTTAGCGCGATTTTTCATACGCTGCTGATTCCGCTTGCGGCGGCAGGCGGATTTCTGCTGACTTTGATTGTCGGGTTGGGGATTGGGTGGATCTGGGGGAAGACGTCAGGCGCTTATCTGCCGGAATCACGCGTTTTTCAGCGCAGCGGTTCGTGGTGGCCGTTGGCCTTAATGCTGCTGACGTTTTGTTCTCGTTTCTATTTTTCCGTCCAACTGGCTCGGTTTCCTGCGTTGGCACATGACCCCGCGTTCTGCCTGTTGTCCGGCGCGGTAAGTGGGATTACCGCTGGAATATTTAGCGGCGTCAGTCTGCGTTTGTTCAACCAGATGCGCAAAATAAGACCGTCTCTGACGTAATGCCATAAAAAACAGTGGGTTGATAAAACCGTTTGTCAAAATTTGTCACAAAGCTTTTTCTGCTGCATGAGTGCGCGGGGAAGGGTGGTAAATTATAATGCCGATGCCTATCCCTTTCATTTAACAGAATACTGTTTAAGTTATTGAAGAATGACTAAAAATTTTAAGCTTTCTCTTTGTGGCCTGTTGATGCTATCAACCCATGTTGTGATGTTGCCTCAGGCTATGGCGAAAGCGCCGACGTATTCCGCCGGCACTGCGCATCAGGAAATTGCTTCCGGTAGCGCTATGGTGGTGGATTTGCGTGATAACCACATCCTGTATTCCAGTAACCCAGATGTGGTAGTGCCGATTGCTTCGGTGACGAAATTGATGACGGCGCTGGTGGTGCTGGATGCCAATCAGCCGCTGGATGAAATCATCTCTGTCGATATCAGTCAGACGAAAGAAATGAAAGGGGTGTACTCGCGTGTTCGTCTGAACAGCGAGATCAGCCGCCATGACATGCTGCTGCTGGCGCTGATGTCATCAGAAAACCGCGCGGCGGCCAGTCTGGCGCACCACTATCCAGGCGGCTATCAGGCATTTATCCGCGCGATGAATGCCAAAGCCCGTGCGCTAGGTATGGCTCACACGCGCTATGTCGAGCCGACCGGGCTGTCCATCAATAACGTCTCGACCGCCCGCGATCTCACCAAACTCCTGATTGCCAGTAAGCAATATCCGTTGCTGAGCCAGCTGAGTACGACACAGGAGAAAACGGCGACGTTCTCTCATCCGGCGTACAGCCTGCCGTTCAGAAACACGAACCATCTGGTCTATAAAGCCGACTGGAGCATCCAACTGACCAAAACGGGCTTTACGAATCAGGCTGGGCATTGTCTGGTGATGCGCACGGTTATTAACCAGCGGCCTGTTGCGCTGGTGGTGCTGGATGCATTCGGTAAATACACGCACTTTGCGGACGCTAACCGCCTGCGTAAGTGGATAGAAACCGGTAAGGTCAGCGAGGTGCCTGCCGCCGCGTTGAGCTATAAGAAACAAAAATCGCTGGCTTCTCGTCAACCACAGAGCATGGCGAGTATCGAAACCGAATAACGATTCCCCTTCCTGCTGTGCTGGAGGGGAATAGCGACGGTGGCCGAATGGGCCACTGATTGCTACGGTGCTATGCGCGAGCGCGCAGATCTTCTATCACTTCTCCCGCTTTTTTCACTTCTTCTTCATGCTCATCTTCACGCCAGGTTTCCGCTAAGGCGTCCTGTAGCCAGCGCTGCATCGCGGGTTGGGCTAACAGGTGGTCGCAATAGGCCGCGGCTTCCGGCGACACGGGGAGCTGGTAGGTTTTGATGCGGAATACGACCGGCGCAAAGAAGGCGTCTACCGCTGAAAATTGTTTTCCTGCCAGAAACGGTCCACCAAAGCGCGTTAACCCTTCCTGCCAGAGTTCGCCGATGCGGTTAATGTCATTGCTGAGAGCGGGAGAGATTTCGTTCATTTTGACGCGTACGCCGCAGCTCATAGCGCAGGTGTTACGCAGTGCGGTAAAACCAGAGTGCATTTCGGCGGCAGCGCAGCGTGCCCACGCACGGGTTTTGGCATCGGCAGGCCAGACGCCGGGATGCTGTTCAGCCAGATACTCGGTAATCGCCAATGAATCCCAGACGGTGGTTTCGCCATCGAGCAGGCAGGGGACTTTTGCCGTCGGCGAAAAGGCCTTAAATGCCGGCTGTGCCATGCCCGGAGCAAAAGCAACCAGTTTCTCTTCGAAAGGAATCGACAGTGTTTTCAACAGCACCCACGGACGCAGTGACCAGGACGAATAGTTTTTATTGGCGATATACAACTGATACATGTCTGAGGCTCCTTGTGTTAACGAAGCCTTAGCATTAGCACGAAAGGCGGTAGAAATCACTCTGCATCTATCCGCCTGTATGCTGTGTGAGGATCGGCAATAAAGCCCGCAATAAATCACGGGAAAGAGGGATATCAGGCGACGATAACCTGCTGGCAATGCATCTGGAGTAAAGACAGCTCGGGTTTATCCGCACTAGATGCATCAGTCACCACCATATCGATTTCCTGCATGGTGGCATAGACAACCCGGCTGGTGACGCCGATCTTGCTGTGATCCGCGAGGATAATGCGCGTTCTGGCATGTTGCACCATGGATCGGGCAATTGCCGCCTCGTGGTGAGCAAAACTGGTGGCGCCAGAGGCTGCATCGACACCGACCGGAGAAAGAAGCGCCACGTCGGCACGGTAGCGTTCCAGTTCATTGACGGTGATATCACCACTGGTTGCCTGTGCTGAGGCACCCATATATCCACCGAGTAGTATTACACTATGCTGTGCGACCGATTCTGCTGAGGTGAGTTTCTGTGCGACGGTTAGACTATTGGTAATGACCGTCATCCCCGGCATGGAAAGCAGTTCGTCGGCTAACAGAGAGGTTGTACTGCCCGAGTCGATAAACAGCGTCTGCCCCGCTTTTAGCTGTTGTACTGCCGCACGGGCAATAGCCTGCTTTTCTTTTTCACGTACGGTATTGCGAATGGATAACGGCGGTTCCGGTTCCTGCGTGGTTGCTACGATCCCGCCATGGACGCGGCGTAACACCCCTGCCGCTTCCAGTTTTACAATATCGCGTCGTACTGTTTCGCGTGAAACACCGAGATGTTGAATAATTTTCTCGGTGCTCACCCGGTTTAATGTTGAGAGCAGAGCTTGTATGCGATGTAACCGCGTTTCTTCTAACATAGCTGTCCATTCGTTGATGTTTTGACATCGGTTACCATGATTGTCGCTTTTCTGTCACAAGATGCAGAAGGAGTGCGGTCATCGCCACGATGCCCATAATACAGGTCGAAAAAGCGGCAGCCTGTGACGTAAAGCCTGCTTCATCCAATCGCATAACGGTGACGGCACCTAAAGGCAGCGACGGTGTGACCAAAAAAATCACGGCTGATAGTGTAACCATTGAGCGCATGAATAAAAACATGGCGACTGAAATCAACGTTACGCGCATGGCGGGCAGATACACATCACGTAAAATACGTACCACGCCGCCGCCTAAAACAGTAGTGGCATCTTCCATCGCATGCGGCACGTTGCGTATTCCCATCATCATCGTGGTGTAACCTTGCGTGTGATAGTGGTAGTAATTACATAATGCCACCAGCAGTGCCGATCCATACAGCATTCCCCAAGGGAGATCGGCCGTATTGAACGTGAACACGTAAGAGAGCCCCAACACCAGCCCGGGAACAGCAACAGGCAATGCGCTCAGCAGTACCGCGGCATTGGCAACTTTGCCGGGTTGCCGATGAACGCCGAAGGTCAGCAGGAATAACAGCACGGTACCAACCACCGCCGCCAGTGCGGAGATCCAGACCGACGTCCACAGTGGCGTATAGCCTCCAGCGAGATCGATATCGTAATGTTTAAGTGTCAGATCCAGCCGGTACGGCCATAGGCGTATCATGCTGGCAATAATGACGGTGCCAATAACGGCGACAATCGTGAATGCGATCGTCATCGTTGCCAGATAGAACGACATATCGCGCGTGCGCAGCGGTTGTGGAATATGTGGGATCGCCGCATGTGAGCCGATCGCTTTTTGCCGTCTGGCCGTTGCACGTTCTATCCAGATCGATGCAGCGGCAGGTAACAGGAGCAGGATCCCGACGACAGCTCCCATGCCGAATTTCATTTGACCACTGACCTGACTGTAGATCTCTGTTGCCAGTACCGAGAAGTTGCCGCCGATAACAATGGCGTTACCGAAATCTGTGATCGTGATGGTGAAGATAACAAAAGCCGCACTCAGCAGGCCGTATCGCAGACCGGGGAGGGTGATATCCAGAAACTGTCGCCAGTCCGAGGCACCGAGAACGTTAGCGGCTTCATACTGGCGAGTATCGCTATGACGCAGCGTGGTACGAATGATCAGAATCGCTTGCGGTAGTGCGTACAGGACGTTGGCGATCAATAATCCCCAAAAACCATAAATATCCAATCGCACGCCAAGAAGATTACCGATAATGCCATTTCTTCCCAGCAGAAAAATTAATCCCAATCCCAACACCAGCGAGGGAGCAAGTATCGGCAGCGAGGTCGCAAATGCGATAAAACGCTTTGCTGGCATCGCTGTACATTCCAGACCATAGGCGACAATAAACCCCAGCAAGAGCGTCACCAGTGTTGTGACGATGCCAAGTAACAGGCTGTTGATCGTCGCGCGCCAGATGCCGGGCGAATCCATTAGCGCCAAATAATTTGATAGCCCAACGGTACCGTTTTGATCGTTCAACAGACTGTGCCAGACGATACTCAGCATCGGTATGCCGAAGAACATGAGCAGCGCCAGCAGTGGGATCCACAGACACAGACGAGAAAGCCAGCGGTCACTGGCCGTTTGCGGGGGAAGAAGTGTCTGATTCATGATTGCACCCAGGCGCAGTCTTCTGCGCGAATCGAGAGATGAATGGGGTCGCCAGGATTCCAGTTCACGGCGCTGCTGGTCTCGACTAATAGCGGCTGCGATTTCCATACCACCTGTATGCGTTGGATACTCCCGAGGAAACTGGTGTTGATGACCCGTCCTTCTGCGCCTTCCGCTTTATGTAGTGCAATCCTTTCCGGTCGGATAAACAATTCAGCGCCTTCTGGTAGCGCAGTTTCCTGTGCAGAGGGGAGCAGTTCCGGCATCCACGTGTTGACGACATCGCGTGACAGCAGATTGCTGTGCCCCATGAATTCGGCAACGAAACGTGTGCGTGGGCTGGTGTAAAGTTCGTGCGGCGTGCCTTCCTGCACAATGCGTCCACCGTGCATGCAAATGATTTTATCCGCCATGCTCATCGCTTCTTCCTGATCATGTGTGACCATCAAAGTGGGAATGCCGAGTCGCTGTTGCACGTCGCGTAATTCCTGACGCAATCCGGCGCGCACGCGCGCATCCAGTGCCGAAAGGGGTTCATCCAGTAACAGTAGGGAAGGGTTGACCGCCAGCGCGCGTGCGATAGCGACACGCTGTTGCTGCCCGCCTGAAAGCTGGGCAGGATAACGATCGCCGAATCCACTAAGGCGTACGGTATCCAGCAGATCGCTGACGCGTGCGGCAACTTCCTCGGCAGGCGTCTGGCGAATTTTGAGCCCATAGCCAATATTTTGTGCAATCGTCATGTGGGGAAAAAGCGAGTAAGACTGAAAGACAATGCCAAAACCTCTTTCCCTGGCAGGCACGTTAACCAGATCGCGATCGTCCAGCGTGATTTTTCCTCCATCACAGCTTAGTAAGCCGGCAATGATGCGCAGCAATGTCGTTTTGCCGCAGCCGCTAGGCCCAAGAAGACAGACAAATTCGGCATTTGCGATCGACAAATTGATGCGATCGAGTGCGACATAACCCTCAAAGCTTTTATAGAGATTTTGAATAACCAGTGCCATGATGCGGACCTCTTAATTACGGCTGCCGCGAAGGTACGAACACGCTGCGCGGCAGTCTTTACTGCGAATACAGGCCATTATCGGCCGATGGATTTTTGCCAGGTTGCCAGTGTGGCGTCGCGATCGTTGGCGCTTTTGGTGAAGTCCACAGGGTAGAGGACGTGTGTGAGATCGGCTGGTAGACCCGCCATTTGTGCGGCTTTGGACTGTTCAACGCCAGGGATTGTCACGATCTCTTTATATTTGGTGTAGAGCGCGGCGGCCTGGCTGGAGAGTGTCCAGTCGAGGAAACGCTTGGCATCCGGTTTGTTCTTGGCTGCGCTCATCAGAGCCGAGGCCTCCAGCTCATAGCCTGCGCCATCGTTTGGGATCACCATTTTGATGGGGTAGCCTTCTTCAATTGACTGCATAGCGGCAAAAGCCAGCGATACGCCAATGGCATATTCTCCGGTGCGTGCTGCTTTGCAGGGGCGAGAGCCGGACTTGGTGTATTGGGCGATATTGCCATCTAACGACTTCAGAAAGGCCCAACCGTTTTGTTCCCCTTTGGCTTGCAGCAATGCGGCGATTTGTAGGTAACCTGTGCCGGACGAGACAGGATTCGGCATCACAACTTCTCCTTTGTAGATCGGATTAGTCAGATCCTGCCAGGAGGCGGGCACGGGAAGATTTTTGGCTTTTAGCGCTTCGGTGTTGACGCAAAAGGCCGCCATATAGCCTGTTGCCGCAAACCACTTGTGATCCGGTGCGCGGTAGGTGGCGGCAAGGCTATCACTGCCTTTGGCATCGTAAGGTTCCAATAATGCAGACAACCGTGGGTCCATCACGCTGGTTACGGCCCAGCCCCAAATGACGTCATGTTGCGGATTTTTGGATTCGGCCAGAATCCGTGGCCCAAGGTCGCCGGTAGACAAGCGCAGGACGTTAATGGTCAGGTCGGGCAAATCTTTTTTAGCCTGTGCGACGTAATCTTTGATCTCATCTTCTTCCAGCGAGGTATAGACCGTGATGGTTCCCGCGTGTGCAGCAGCGTTAACCAGCGTGGCACAGGTGAACGCAGTGAGCAGACTGACGCGGCGAAATAAAGATCGGTTCATAAATGTTCCCCTACGGTTGTGGAAAATATTGGCATCGGTGTCACCCTCGCCTCGAACGGTAAATCGTCCATTCTGTGCATTTTTGTGTTTCTTGCGAGTGGTCTGAGGTTTTAGCACTAATCGTGCCATTTTCTGATTTGACGAAAGCCAATATAAAAATAAATATATAAATTAATGTGTTATTTATATTGTTTTGTAAGCGGAGTCGTTCTATTAACGGATAGCGGAACCTCGCATCCATTTTTGTGATGTTTTTATTGCACTTTTTTGGCATTTTTATGCATCAAAAAAGTGCATTTTTTTGTATTTGTGTATTTTGTTGCTTTTGGTGTAGGGTGAGTGTTATCTGAACATGCACGCTGCGTTTCCTCATGCAATACGCAGTCGGGCCACCACCTTTCTACAGGAGTCATTATGGCGACACGATCAACCATCATGGATACCAACAGCTTTCGTACTGAGCATGCGGATGCGCTGGATGAAGATACGCGGAGACTGACGGATAGACGTTCTCAGGTGTTAGGAGATTCTTATCGTTTGTTCTACCGTAATCCGGTGCATCTGGTTCGCGGTGAGGGACAATATTTGTGGGATGCCGCTGGACATAAATATCTGGATGTCTACAACAATGTTGCCAGTATCGGACACTGCCATCCTGCGGTCATCGATGCCGTTCACGCGCAAATGCGTCTGCTCAATACCCATACCCGCTATTTGCACGAACGTATTCTGGATTACTCCGCAGATATTCTCAGTACCGTACCAGCCGCCATCAATAAGGCGATGTATATGTGTACGGGATCGGAGGCTAACGATCTGGCGATCCGTGTCGCTCGGGCCTATAGCGGCGGGACGGGCATTATTGTGAGTCGAGAAGCCTATCACGGGACCAGCGAGTTGACGTCCGGTGCGTCACCTGCGCTTGGAAGCGGGCAGCCTTTGGCGGCGACAACCCGTCTTGTGCCTGCTCCCGATCGTTATCGCGTGAATGCCCCCGATCTGGGTGTCTGGTTCGCGCAACAAATTCAACTGCAAATTGATGATATGGCCGCGAACGGCATCAAATTTGCTGGTTTTCTGGCGGATTCCATTTTTTCTTCGGATGGCGTATTGCCGGGACCTGCAGGTTACCTGAAACCTGCGATAGACGTGGTTCATGCCAATGGTGGGATTTTCATCGCAGATGAGGTCCAGCCCGGTTTTGCACGAACGGGCGAGCATTTCTGGGGATTTGGTCGGCACGATATTGTGCCTGATGTCGTGACGTTGGGTAAACCGATGGGCAACGGCATCCCCGTATCCGCGCTATTGGCAAAAGCCGATGTGCTGGCGGCATTCAGTGATGAAATTCCTTATTTTAATACTTTTGGTGGCAATCCCGTGTCGATAGCGGCGGCGCAGGCGGTATTAAACGTGATTCGTGAAGAAGGGCTACAGGAACACAGCCGTGTTGTTGGGGAAAAATTGAAGCGGGAGTTAACGCTGCTTGCCGATCGTCATGCGTGTCTTGGCGATGTGCGCGGTGCAGGGCTTTTTATCGGTTTTGAGTTGGTCAGCGAGCGGGAAACAAAAACACCGGATAAAGCGCTGGCGCTGGACGTGGTTGAACAACTTCGAGCTGAACGCGTCCTGACATCGGTTGCTGGTCCGCATGGTAACGTGTTGAAGCTGCGCCCGCCGTTGGCATTTCAGGAACATGACATTGACTGGCTGGTCGGGGCGCTCGATCGCGCGCTAAGCTTGCAGTCACATCGGCGTTAATTTCCCCTCAAATGCGCATGCGTCGGCAGTTGTCCGCCGCATGTGGCGCCATGCTGTTTATTTCTTTTCTGTGACCGCCCGCGTTGAATGTAAGTTTTGCGTACCGTCTAGCATTATTCTTGCAGTTTTTATTAAATGAAATCTCAATAAATGCACTATATTACGCGCTGTGCATTTGAGTGCGTCGGTGCGGCAACCACTATCGGGAAGCCTTATTCGCTTAAGGCAGGGGAAGGTGTTTTTCGCCTTGTCAGAGAAGGGATGTGACCGTCGGAATCTTCAACCTGTCTTGTGCTTCAGCGCCTTATTCTGTTCTGCTCTGACGCCTGGATTGACTGGGTCTTTATAACGAATGAAATGGCTTACTTCACTGACTATAGCAATTGGACTTGCTTGTAATCCGGCGTTTGCGCAGGAGTTGACGTCTGCGCCGGCATCAATATCGCCTTCACATCAGCAACGTGATGCGTTTGTCACGGATCTGCTGAAAAAAATGACGCTGGAAGAGAAGATCGGCCAGCTCCGATTGATCAGCGTTGGGACGGATAACCCCAAAGAAGCCATTCGGGAAATGATCAGAAATGGTCAGGTTGGCGCGATTTTTAATACGGTAACCCGCCCGGACATTCGTGCGATGCAGGATCAGGTCATGCAACTCAGCCGCCTGAAGATTCCGCTGTTTTTTGCCTACGACGTGGTGCACGGCCAGCGCACCATTTTCCCTATCGCATTGGGACTGGCTTCCAGCTGGGACATGGCCGCGATTGAGAAAAGTGCGCGCGTGGCGGCTTATGAAGCGACGGAAGACGGCCTGAACATGACCTGGGCGCCGATGGTGGATATCACCCGCGATCCGCGCTGGGGCCGCGTGTCGGAAGGTTTCGGTGAAGACACCTGGCTGACCAGCAAAATTGCTGGTGTGGTTGTTAAAGCCTTTCAGGGCGATGACGTAACGGGTCGCCATTCGCTGATGACCAGCGTAAAACACTATGCGCTTTACGGCGCGGTGGAAGGTGGGCGCGACTATAACACCGTGGACATGAGCCCTCAGCGCATGTTCCAGGACTATATGCCGCCTTACAAAGCGGCGATTGACGCGGGCAGCAGCGGCGTGATGGTCGCGCTGAATTCAATCAACGGTACGCCAGCTACCTCAAACAGCTGGCTGCTGAAAGATGTTCTGCGCGATCAGTGGAATTTCAAAGGCATTACCATTACCGATCACGGTGCGATTAAAGAGCTGATTAAGCACGGTGTGGCCAGCGATCCGCGTGATGCATCGCGTCTGGCGGTGAAATCCGGTATCGGTATGAGCATGAGCGACGAGTATTTCGTCCGGTATCTGCCCGAACTGGTGAAAAGCGGGGCAGTGAGCATGCAGGAGATCGATGATGCCTGCCGTCAGGTGTTGAACGTAAAATATGATATGGGGCTGTTTGAAGATCCGTACCGCCATCTGGGGCCGGTAGGTTCTGACCCAGTGGATACCAATGCGGAAAGCCGCTTGCACCGTCTCGACGCGCGTGATGTGGCGCGTAAAAGTCTGGTGTTGCTGAAAAACCGTCTGCAAACGCTGCCGTTGAAAAAAGAAGGCACGATTGCTGTTGTCGGGCCATTGGCTGACAGCCAGCGCGATACGATGGGAAGCTGGTCTGCTGCGGGCGTAACGAAACAGACGATCACCGTTTATCAGGGGCTGAAGAATGCCGTCGGCGATAAAGCCACCATCCTCTATGCCAAAGGTGCCAACGTCAGTAATCACAAAGGTATCATTGACTTCCTGAATCAGTATGAAGATGCCGTGCAGGTAGATAAACGTCCGCCGCAGGCGATGATCGATGAAGCCGTTGAGGCAGCGAAGAAAGCGGATGTGGTGGTTGCTGTCGTCGGCGAAGCTGCCGGAATGGCGCATGAAGCGTCCAGCCGCTCGAACATTGACCTGCCGCAAGGCCAGCGTGACCTGATCGCGGCGCTGAAAGCGACGGGTAAACCGCTGGTTCTGGTGTTGATGAATGGCCGCCCTCTGGCGCTGGTGCGTGAAGATCAACAGGCCGATGCGTTACTGGAAACCTGGTTCAGCGGCACCGAAGGCGGTAATGCGATCGCCGATGTGCTGTTTGGTGACTATAACCCGTCCGGCAAGCTGCCAATGTCCTTCCCGCGTTCTGTCGGTCAGATCCCGATTTATTACAATCACCTGCCGTCAGGTCGTCCTTACACGCCGGAAAATCCAGGCAAATATACGTCTCATTACTACGACGAAGCCAATGGGCCGCTCTATCCGTTCGGTTACGGCCTGAGCTATACCACGTTCAGCGTGTCAGACGTACGTTTGTCCAGCCAGACGATGAAGCGTAACGGGACGATCAACGCCAGCGTGACGGTGAAAAACACCGGCAGCCGCGCGGGGGAAACGGTCGTGCAACTGTACGTGCACGATGTGGTGGCTTCCATTAGCCGTCCGGTGAAAGAGCTACGCGGTTTTGAGAAAGTGATGCTACAGCCGGGAGAATCTCGCACGGTCACGTTCACGCTCGATCAGGAAGCACTGAAGTTCTACAATGCTCGTATGCAGCAGGTGGTCGAGCCCGGTAAATTCGACGTGATGATCGGTCTGGATTCACAGCGTGTGAAAAGCGATAGCTTCACCTTGCTATAATGATGTTCTCTCGCCGCCGGGAACACCGGCGGCGAATGAATACGAATTGTGATTACTACAATACAGTGTGATTGCCGGAGAGTAAGGTATTGCAGGAGAAGGGTATGCCGTTGACTGAAGTGGTGCTGGTTGATGAAAATGACAAGCCAACGGGCGTAATGGAAAAGCAGGAAGCGCATGTAAAAGGAGCATTACATCGTGCGATTACCGTCTATATTTTCAACTCTCGCCAGCAGTTGTTATTGCAGCAGCGGGCAGAGGAGAAATATCACAGCGGCGGTTTATGGAGCAATACCTGCTGCAGTCATCCTGCGCCTGGTGAAGAGACGCTGCAGGCGGCACATCGCCGTTTGTATGAAGAAATGGGATTACGCTGTGAACTGACGCCAATGTTTACGCTGACCTACCGTCTGCCGTTGGATAATGGGCTGATTGAGCATGAACTGGGGCATGTGTATTTTGGTGTGACGGATGACCTTCCGCAGATCAACCCCGATGAAGTGTCGAGCTATGAATACCAGTCGATAGACAACATAGCCCAGCGGATGGCGGAGACGCCCGAACAGTTTACTGCCTGGTTCCAACTGACCTTCGCGCGTATTCCTGCTTACTGGCAAGCATTTCGGTCTGAACAACCAAATTAATTAAAGCGATGCTAATTGCCGCGTTTCCGTGCGGCACCGTTCGTGCAGTCGGCGGACGCTGTGGGTCGAAAGCCTCAGCCCGCATGCTCGATAATAATGTAGCCCACCAGCATCATGCCGGACATGCCACCTAAGGCGAGAAAGGCAAAGAGACCGATAATACCGATTTTTTGAAGAGTCATCAGGTTATCCTTTTGTTAATTGCCTCGAATTATAATGCCTTCAGCCCATGAAACAAGACCGAAACGCTCCGCGCTTTTTAAATACACCGCATTAGCGAAATAAAAGCAGCACACCAAAAAAGAGCAGAATGACGCCAGCACCGCGTTCAATCGGGTTAAGCCAGCGTGTTAAATGCTGCTGAATCAGCGGGCGAGCGATCAATGCAGCGATCAGCAGATCCCACATCAACACGACAGAAAACATCCAACTACCGCTGACGAATTGCTGCGTAGGTGTCACGTTTTGCCCAAGAATACTGGTCATCAGGCTGATGTAGAACAGCATGTTTTTGGGATTCAGTAGCGCCGAACCGAGTCCTAGCAGGACTTGTTTACGCAGTGTTGGACAGCGGTCGGACTGTTGTTCCGCCTGTAGCGATAGCACAGAACGGCTTTTCACTAACTGATAGCCCACCCAGATCAGATAAGCTGCCCCGGCTAATTCTATGAGGCTAAACAGCGTGGGCGAATGCTGAATGCCCGCCCAGCCGATCGCCGCCAGCAGAATATACATGCCGTTACCTAACGCGATACCCAGACAAATTCCCGCGCTGCCGCGCAGTCGGTAGCGAATGGCGTAGGCTGTCAGCAGGAAGAAATCCGGGCCGGGGCTCAGTAGCGCCACAAAATGCGCCAGCGCTAGAGCAGGAAAGTGAGCAGGAAAGAGAGAATCAGCAGAAAAAAGGGTATTGATGAACGGCGTGTTGATAAACGTGGCATTGATAAACATGCTATTTCTGGCCTCAATAAGTAATCGAGGCCAGTCTAGACAAGGTGTTCCGCTATTTATTGTCAAATATTGATCGTGCGTACTGACCCGGTGTCGCGGCGGTGTATTGCACAAACGTTTTGTGGAAATGACTTTGATCGCAAAAGCCGCTTTGATAGCTGGTATCCACCAGCGGTGTGCCTTGTTTCAGCAGCGATTTGGCATACTCAATGCGGGCATTATTCAGAAATGCCATCGGTGTGATACCCGTATCGTGACGAAACTGCCGCACGATGGTTTCACGTCTCAGGTTCAGCTCCTCCGCCAGCGTTTCCAGCGAGGGCGCTTCTTGCAAATTATTCAGCAGACGTTCACGTACGTGGAGCGTCGTGGTTTGCGGTGCCAGGTGCGGTAGTGCGGACAAACAGGATGGTGCGGGCAGGCAATATTGTTGCCAGATGGGGTTCAGCATCGCTTTGAGCTGGTTATCTGCTGACGCGATTTCTCCCCGATATAGCAGGGTAATGATGTGCTGATAATGTGCAAACAGCGCAGGATCGCGCAAGACGACGCAGCTGCAATGCAAGGTCTCAGCCTGATAGCCACAGTGAGTCGCGATCTGGTCGAGGCACCACCCGACATCCAGATACAGCATGTGATAACTGCGCGTTTTGCCGGGCAGCGGGTTACAGCTGTGCGGCTGTTGGGGATCAATAAAGATCAGATCGCCAACCTGTAAGTGGTGAATGTCGTTACGGTAATGGCAACGTGTTTCGCCGTGTTCTATCGCCCCAATCGAAAATTGCGCATGGCTATGTGTTTTATAGGCATGGCTGCTGTTGTACGTGCTGCGGCTTTCCACATGGGGTAATCGTGGTGAAAACCAGTACGATTGGTTAATAGCGTGGACCGAAGACATAATTTACCGAAGCTATTGTTTACCGAAGATAGCGTTTACCGCTCGCGATAAAGACCGTGTTTGATAAAAATACATGTTTGATAAAAAGAATAGCTTACCCTAATCGCTGGATGGAAGATTGTCGAGGTCGGAATGGTCTCGAGAGTGATATCGGCTGACGTCGCCGGGCGTCTGTGGGACAATGGCGCTCAGATTACACAGATACAGAGTATGCATGACGCTGTCCCCCGCAATAAAATTGCAGATTGGTCAATGGTATAAGGCCCTGCAAGAACAAATCCCGGATTTTATTTCCCGCGTTCCCCAGCGACAGATGATTGCCGAAGTGGCGAAAACGCTGGCGGGCGATTACCCGCGCCATCTGGCTATTGAAGCGCCAACCGGCGTCGGGAAAACGCTTTCTTACCTTATTCCGGGTATTGCGGTGGGGCGTGCGGAGGATAAAACGCTGGTGGTCAGCACCGCGAATGTGGCGTTGCAGGATCAGATTTACAGCAAAGATTTACCGCTGTTGCAGAAGTTTATTCCTGAACTGAAATTTACCGCCGCATTTGGCCGTCGTCGTTATATTTGCCCGCGCAATTTGGCGATGCTGGCCACCGATCCCGATGCGCAAGGGGATTTGCCGCTCTTTCTGGATGATGAACTGATGTCCGCCAGCAAGGAGGAAAAGCGCACCTGTGTACGGCTTGATAAAGCGCTGCAAGGCCACGTCTGGGACGGACTGCGCGACCATTATCAGGATTCAATTGACGATAGCCTGTGGCAGAAGCTGAGTACCGATAAAGCGAACTGTCTTGCGCACAACTGTCATTATTATCGTGAGTGCCCGTTCTTTATCGCACGGCGTGAGATCGAACAGGCCGATGTGGTTGTCACCAACCATGCTTTGGTGATGGCGGCGATGGAAAGCGAGTCGGTACTGCCTCCCCCTAAGAATCTCCTGTTGGTACTCGATGAAGGTCACCATATTCCTGACGTTGCCCGCGATACGCTGGAGATGTCTGGCAATATTCATCCGGCTTATATGATGGCGCAGCTAGAACAGCTGGTGCAGCTCATCGGGCAATGTATGGCGCAGTTTGCCCCTAAATCACCGCCGCGACTGGCTAACAGCGAACGGTTGACCAGCCACTGTGAGGAGATCCGCGAATGCGTGCTGTCTTTCTCGCAAATGTGCGGGCTGTTTCTTCCGCCTGACGGTCAGGAAACCGAGTACCGCTTTGCGATGGGCAAAATGCCGGATGAAATGCGTGAACTCTGCGTACGGTTGTTCAAATTAACCGACACGCTGCGGGCTCTGGCCGAGTATATGCTCAACGACCTGAGTGAGAAAACCGGGAAGCATGACGTGGTGCGCGTCTATCATGCTCTGCTGAAAATGAGCCGCCAGCAGGGCTACCTTGAGTCTATGAGTAAACTGTGGCGGCTGGCGGCAATGGAGAAATCCTCGAATGCGCCAGTTTCTAAATGGATTACGCGGGAGATGCGTGATAACCAGCCGCATCTTCACCTGCACTGTGCAGGGATCCGCGTTTGCGATCAGCTTGAAAGGCTGCTGTGGAGTAAGGTGTCGCACGTCGTGGTGACCTCGGCAACGCTGCGCTCGCTGAACAGTTTTGCGCGCATACAGGAACTTTCCGGTCTGGGTGAGCAGGAAGGCGATACGTTCATCGCGCTGGATTCACCGTTCAACCACCGTGAGCAGGGACGTCTGGTGATTCCCAAAATGCGTTATGAACCGCTGATGGAATCTGAAGCGCAGCATATTGCTGAAATGGCGCAGTTTTTCCGGGCAGAATTAAAGCAGGATAAGCATAAAGGCATACTGATGCTGTTTGCCAGCCAGCGTGCCATGCAACTCTTTCTCACGCAGGTTACCGATTTGCGTTTGATGCTGCTGGTTCAGGGAGACAAGCCGCGCTACAGGCTGGTCGAACTGCATCGTCAGCGGGTACAGGAAGGTCAGACTAGCGTGCTGATTGGCTTACAGTCTTTTGCAGAAGGGTTGGATCTGAAAGGGGATCTACTTTCTCAAGTGCATATCCACAAAATCGCGTTTCCCCCCATCGACAGCCCGGTGATTCTGACGGAAGGCGAGTGGCTAAAAAGCCTCAAACGGCATCCGTTTATCGTACAAAGTTTGCCCAGCGCGTCGTTTAACCTCATCCAGCAGGTTGGACGCCTTATTCGCAGCCATGACTGCTTTGGTGAAATCGTCATTTACGATCGTCGTTTGTTGACCAAAGGCTATGGTGCACAACTGCTGGCGGCGCTGCCCGTCTTCCCGATCGAACAGCGGGATATGCCATAACAAATTCCTCTTTATCCGTTCGTCGAATAAGGAGGCAATTAGTCCCTATTTAGCGCTATATTTTTTTATTCTTATTTGTTAGATTTGTCTCAGAACAGCAAGGATGCCGTTAATACGTGTGACAAAGTGTGTCATTGCGCGGCACGGTTTTTATCAACCAAGGATAGGTACCACGATGAGAATTAACGCCGTTAATAAAAACTCCTTCCTTTTCAAAAACGAATGCTGTCTGGCATCCGTTTCTCTTGCTGTCCATATCCATACCAATAATAAAAACTAGTCACCACGACCTTATTATTTATCATTTGATAATAACGAAAATAATTGGCGTTCTTTCTTAATTATTTCCTTATAGAGATAATTTTTATTTATATGCATTTTTTACCTATAAATATTTTTTAGTGAGCTTTATCTAACCAGGAGACGATTAGGCCGCCGCCACGTGCGGTACATGCAATACAGCCATTGCATGAAGGGATTTAGGATTCTGATCATCCCGATCAGACTTATGGAGAAGAAAAGATGGCTTTACGAGCTCAAGATAAGGATACCGCAGAATCGGCATTGCATGCAGCGGGAACGGGGTATAGCGATGTGTACGATCTGTACAATTACCATTCACGTGGCGATGGACAGCTTAATGGCAAACCCTCGTTCACAAGCGATTTGGCAGCGAAGGAAATTGTCCGCGACGGTCTGACCTGGAATGGAACGAACGTATTCGGCAAATCCGCTAATCTGACCTATTCGTTCTTACAGAACGTGCGGTCTATCCCTTCTGGCGATCAGGGCTTTGTGAAATTCAGCGCAGCCCAGGAACAACAAGCCAAACTGTCTCTGCAATCGTGGTCAGATGTCGCTAATGTCACGTTTACTCAGGTTAGCCCTACCCAAAAAGCCACCATCACGTTTGGTAACTACACCCGTGATTCAAGCGGTCGGTTGGATTACGATACCCAGGCTTACGCTTATATGCCGGGTAACCACTCGGCGGCGGGCAGCGCCTGGTTTAACTACAACTCCGACACGGTGCGTAACCCGGCGACGGAATACGGTAAGCAGACGCTGACGCATGAGATCGGTCATGCGCTGGGTCTGAATCACCCAGGTTCTTACAATGCTGGCGAAGGTAACCCAACCTACCGCGATGTGACCTATGCGGAAGATACGCGCCAGTTCAGCCTGATGAGCTACTGGAGTGAGCAGAACACCGGGGGAGATTTCCAGGGGCACTATGCTGCAGGTCCGCTGATTGATGACATCACGGCCATCCAATATCTGTACGGTGCAAACATGAACACGCGTACCGGTGATACGGTATACGGTTTCAACTCCAACACCGGCCGTGATTTCTATTCAGCGAATAGCAGCAGTGACAAACTGATCTTCTCCGTTTGGGATGCGGGCGGCACGGATACGTTTGATTTCTCTGGCTACAGAAACGATCAACGCATCAACCTGAATGAAGGCGGATTCTCTGATGTTGGCGGCCTGAAAGGTAACGTGTCTATCGCCCACGGCGTGACCATCGAAAACGCCATTGGCGGTTCCGGCAACGATATTATTATCGGCAATGACGCGAATAATATTCTGAACGGTGGCGCAGGTGATGACGTCATTTACGGCGGCGGCGGTGCAGATACGCTGACGGGCGGCGCGGGCAAAGATATTTTTGTCTACGCCAGCGCGAGCGATTCTTCTTATAAGAACGGTTATGACACCATCACGGACTTCCAACGCGGCATCGACAAAATCGACCTGTCAGCGTTGAATCAAAATAAAGATTTGCAGTTTGTTGATGCGTTCACCGGACGTGGCAATGAAGCACTGCTTGACTGGGATGCGGGGAGCAATACCACCAATCTGTGGCTGAATTTTGCGGGTCAGACCACACCAGACTTTGTTGTACATATTGTTGGTCAGCCTTCTGCGGCAACCGATTTTATCGTGTGATGTAGCAAGGACGGGGTTCCCCCGTCCTTTTCTGTTATCGACTAGGGGCCACTATGAAAAAGTTAATCATCGCGGCGTTGTTAAGTGCAATAAGCGGAGGATGTATGGCAAGTAGTCTGAAATTGCCTTCAGCAGGTGAGCTAAGCGGCGTATGGCAATTACGTGGCGGGGAACAGCAGTGCGAGGTTGTGCTGCACAACGCGTCGTTAGTGGAGAATACCTGGCGCCTTGAGGGAGATGTTCAGTGTTTAAAAGCGCTGCTGCCGGATGTGCCAGCCGGATGGCGACCGACGCCGGACGGTATCACGCTGACGAAAGAGCAGGGGCAATCCGTCGCGTTTTTTAGCAAGGAAAAAGAGGGCTATACGCTGACATTGCCTGATGGCAGTACACGGACGTTGCATAAACAGCCCTGACAGGAGAGGCAAGCGCAGTGAGTCAACTATCAAATAAGGAACGTTCGTTGTTGAGTATACTGCGTCCTTTCCGGCGCAGCTTTTGGAGCATTGGGATTTTCAGCGCCATCGTTAATCTACTGATGCTGTCGCCTTCTATCTATATGCTTCAGGTTTACGATCGCGTACTGGCTTCGGGGAATGGTACCACGCTGCTGATGCTTACCCTGCTGATTGCCGGTCTGGGGGTGTTCATGGCTGCGCTCGAATGGGTGCGCAGTCTGGTGGTCGTCAGGCTCGGGACCCGGATCGATCTACAGCTGAATCAACAGGTTTTCAACGCCGCATTTGAGCGCAATCTGGAGGCCGGAGAGGCCAAAGCCGGTCAGGCGCTGAACGATCTCACGCTATTGCGGCAATTTATTACGGGCAACTCACTCTTTGCCTTCTTCGATATTCCCTGGTTTCCCTTCTTTTTATTGGTGCTGTTTCTGATCCACCCGGTTCTCGGTCTGCTTGCTCTGGGGGGAACCGTGGTACTGGTGCTGCTGGCGTGGCTGAATCAATATCTCACTACGTCGCCTTTGGAAGAGGCAAACCATGAAGCGCTACAGGCGACACATCTTGCGGATACGCAACTGCGTAATGCGGAAGTCATTGAATCGATGGGGATGCTGCCTAATTTACGCCGTCGCTGGCTGGGGCAACACTACCGCTTTATTACCTTGCAAAATCTGGCAAGTGAACGAGCTGCGGTTGTCGGCGCGGCATCAAAACACGCACGCGTTTTTCTGCAATCGCTAATGCTCGGTGTGGGTGCTCTGCTCGCGATTAAGGGTGAAATTACGCCGGGCATGATGATTGCGGGGTCAATCCTTGTCGGGCGCGTGCTGAGTCCTATCGATCAGCTTATTGGTATTTGGAAACCCTTGAGCAGCGCTCGTCAGGCCTGGCATCGGCTGAGTCGTATTATGGCAGCTTACCCGCCCAAAGCGGAGCCCATGGCGTTACCTGCGCCGGTTGGCCAGCTCAGCGTCGAGAATGTGCTGTTGCAGACGCCACAAGGCGCGGCCAGGTTGCAGGATATCCATTTCTCGCTTCAGGCAGGGGAAACGCTGGCGATTCTGGGCGCATCGGGTTCAGGGAAATCCACACTGGCACGCCTGTTGGTGGCAACGCAAACACCAACGCGAGGCAAAGTTCGACTGGATGGCGCCGATCTCAGCCAGGTAGATAAAACGGCGTTTGGTCCGGCAATGGGCTACCTGCCGCAGGATGTGCAACTCTTTAAGGGCACGCTGGCGGAGAACATTTCCCGCTTTGGCGAACATGATGCGGAAAAAATTGTGGCGGCGGCGAAGCTGGCGGGTGTCCACGAAATGATTCTTAGCCAGCCGCAGGGATATGACACTCCTCTCGGTGCTGACGGCAACGGGCTGTCTGGCGGTCAGCGGCAGCGTATCGCGCTGGCGCGGGCAGTGTATGGCGAACCCTGCCTGCTGGTACTCGATGAGCCGAATTCCAGCCTTGATAACGAAGGTGAAATGGCCCTGGCGCAGGCGATTTCGCATCTTCAGAAGCGGGGGGCGACGGTGGTACTGATTACGCATCGTCCTGCATTAACTACGCTGGCGCATAAGATTCTGGTGCTTAATCAGGGTAGGCAACAACGCTTTGGGCCTGCGCGTGAGATTCTGAGCGAACTACAGCCGCGCCGTGCTGCCAATCAGGCACAAATGACACCCTCTGCCGCTGTCCAGCGGTAACATGGAATAACGAAAACAGGGAAAGACATGTCCGCATCAGAAATAAGCGAAGAGAGTATGAACCAGACGGCGCAGCGTGATGAAAAACGCGCGGTGCGTCTGGGATGGTTGCTGGTGCTTGCCGGGTTTGGTGGTTTTCTCCTGTGGGCACTGTTTGCACCCTTGGATAAGGGCGTCATGGTGAATGGCAGCGTCGTGATTTCCGGTAACCGCAAGGTGGTGCAACACAATCAGGGCGGTATTGTCGATAAAATTCAGGTGAAAGATGGCGACAGGGTCGAGGCTGGCCAGATTCTGCTAACGCTGAATGAAGTTGATGCGCGTTCGGCGAGTGAAGGGCTGGATGGTCAGTATTTACAGCTGGTGGCACGGGAAGGGCGACTGCTTGCCGAGCAGCAGCGTCTGAGCGACATGGTAATGACACCCCGTTTGCAGCCGCTAGCGGAGAAACCTGAGATGAGTGTGATTACGGCATTGCAGCGTGATTTACTGCGCAGTCGTCAGCAGTCGCTCAGGCTTGAAGCTGAAGGGATGCGCTCCAGCATTGCGGGCATGGAAGCCTCACTCAATGCCCAACGTCAGGTGATGTCCAGCAAGCAGAAGCAGCGGGAGACGCTGGAGCAACAGCTACAAGGGCTGCGTTCACTGGCGGCGGAAAACTATGTACCACGTAACAAAATGCTGGAGAACGAACGTTTGCTGGCGCAGCTTAACGGCGATATCGCCCAGCTGGCGGGGGATATTAATCGTACCCGCCGTGATATTGAGCAACAAACGCTGTTGATTGCACAGCGCCAGCAGGAATACGATAAGGAAGTGAACAGCGAGCTGGCGGAGGTGCGGGCGCTGCTGAGTGATGTGGGCAGCAAGAAGGAAAAAGCCGATTTTAATCTGGCGAATATCCAGATGCGGGCACCCGTGTCCGGCACGGTAGTCGGATTGAAAGTGTTTACGGAAGGCGGTGTGATTGCACCGGGACAGACGCTGCTGGAGATCGTACCGGACGATCAGCCGCTATTGGTGGATGCGCGCCTCCCCGTGGAGTTGGTCGATAAAATCTGGCCGGGGCTACCCGTCGAGTTGCAGTTCGTCGCGTTTAACCAAAGCACAACGCCGCGCGTAGCGGGAACGGTCGAGCTGTTGTCTGCCGACCGCCTGTTGGATGAGCGAGACGGCTCCCCTTATTACAGCCTGCGCGTGATGGTGGATGACGAAGGAAAACGTGCGCTAGAGGGGCTGGAAATCAAACCTGGCATGCCGGTACAAGGGTTTGTGCGTACCGGAGAGCGGTCATTCGTCAATTATCTATTTAAGCCTTTAATGGATCGCCTGCATCTGGCATTAACGGAAGAGTAATCATGCAAAGGATCGCGATAATCGTGCTGTTTGGGCTGCTTTCTTCGGGCGCTAACGCATTAGGACTGCTTGATGCCTGGGAATTGGCGCTGCGTAACGACGCTCAGTTTCGTGCGGCCGGATTTGAGCGAGCGGCGGGTCTGGAAGAGGAAAATATCGGACGCGCCAATCTGCTCCCCAATCTCCAGTATGGCTATAGCGCTAACCGCAGCCACTCCAAAGTCACCCAAACGGATAGCTTCACCAATAACACGCTAAAACGCGATTACAACAGTTACACATCCACGCTGTCGCTGCGCCAGCCGCTGCTGGATTACGCGGCCTGGGCGCGTTATCAACAGGGCGTTGCCCGCACGCTGATGGCCGACCAGCGGTTTCGCGATCGCAGTCAGGATCTGATGGTGCGGTTATATAAAGCCTGGAGTAGCGCGCTACTGGCGCAGGAAAAACTGCAATTGCTGGATGCACAGCAGAGGGCGTATCACGAACAACTGGCGCTGAATAAACGCCTCTTGCTGGCGGGCGAAGGGACGTTAACGGACGTGCGGGAAACGGAAGCACGTTTTACGCTGATTGAGGCACAGCGGATTGAGCAGCAGGATAATCTGGATGCCGCGATGACCGATCTGGAAAATATGACGGGTACGGTGCTGGATATCACGGCGCTGTATCCTCTGACGCTCACGCAATTACCGTCAGTGGAATCAGGCAAGCAGACGCTGGCGCAGTGGCGCGATCTTGCCGTGCAGCATAATGCCAAACTGGCGACACAGCGCGAAGGGCTGGCGGTCAGCCGTTATGAAATTGAACGCAGTCGCGCCGGACATTTACCCACGCTGTCGCTGGTGGCATCGTCACGCAATAGCCGTTCGGAAAGTGAATACAACTACAATCAGAAATACGACACGCAGAGCGTTGGTTTACAGCTGAATGTCCCGCTTTATTCCGGTGGTTCCGTCTCGGCATCGATGCGACAGGCCGCCGCGGAATATCAACAAAGTCAGGCGGAGTTGGACGATCAAACCAAGCAAACGCTGGCGGAATTGAAAAAGTACTACAACCTTTACAACAACGGGTCGGCGAAAATTAAGGCCTGGCAAATGACGGCCTCGTCGGCGCAGGAAGCGGTTAACGCCACGCGATTAAGTGTTGCGGGCGGCGAACGTATCAATCTGGATATTCTACTGGCCGAACAGGATTGGTATAACGCCCGACGAGAGCTGGCGGAAGCGAAATACAGCTGGCTTCAGGCGTGGCTCTTACTGCGCTATACCGCAGGCACGTTGAACGAGAAAGATATTCTGGAACTGGCGGCCTGGTTTCAGCCTGCAACGAATCCATTGGGTAACGGTAAGATCATCAGTAACTAAAGCCGATGAAAAAATCATCTATCAGTAATCGGATATGATTTTGTCAGCGGAGACGTCTATACCGGTAACGTGAAGTATGGCGAATACCGGGCGACGATAAATGGTTCAATTCTGTAGGGTATTGCGTCTCAGGAATACTTAAACTCCTTTAAAATCATAAAGCATCCTCATTTTGCATAATGGCCTCCGTTCTTATCAGGAGGCTTTATTGTGAAAAAAATCAAAAAACCGCGTCTTACCGGCTGGATTGTGACATCCGCTTTCCTCTTTGCTGTTATCGGGCTGATTTCACCGCAGCAGCTTCCCGTCACCGTCTATAAGCTCTCGCTTATTTCACTCGCCGCAGTATTAGGCTATTGGCTGGATCGCTCGCTGTTTCCTAAAGCGCGTCCCGGTTTGTTCCTCGAACAAGGGGATGAACCTGCGCCGCGCGGACGCTTCCCGGTTCGGGACGGCCACCACACCGTCTTTGCCGCGGCGATGTTGCGGCGTGCGCTGATTGTGTCCGCTGTCTGCATCGGCGTAGCGATGGGGTTGTGATATGCGCTACCTTTTCATCACGCTGCTTTTTAGCCCGATATTTTTTAGTGCTGCGGCCTGCGCTGACACGATCCCTCGTGCCGCGCAGACGTACCGCAGTGATGTTATCCGTAGCGCACGGCTGGATTGGGGCATGAATGCCCCGATTGCGGACTTTGCCGCGCAGCTGCATCAGGAAAGTGGCTGGAATCCACGTGCTGTCTCTCCCGTCGGCGCACAGGGGCTGGCGCAGTTTATGCCGACAACCGCTGACTGGTTTAGCGGTATTGTTCCTGAACTTCGCGCAAATCAACCGTTTAATCCAGCCTGGGCTATCCGTGCTCTGACAGGCTATGACCACTGGCTATGGACGCGAATCAGCGCCAGCAATGATTGCGAACGCATGGCAATGACCTTGTCGTCCTACAACGGCGGGCTTGGTTGGTTACAGCGTGATAAACAGCGCGCGAAGATCGCCGAGAAAGACATCCTTCGCTGGTTCGGTCATGTGGAAACCGTCAATGCCGGGCGCAGCGCCGCCAACTGGCGTGAGAACCGTCACTATCCCGACCGCATTCTGCATCAGCTGGCACCACGGTATCTGAGTTGGGGGAGGGCGAGCTGTGTGGAATAACCTGTTTCTTACTAGCCTGAAATCCTTTTTTTCACCACGTGTGGTCACCGTTCTGCTTGCCGTTGTGCTGCTACTCGCGATTTATCTGACCGGTCGTAATCAGGGTTATCAACTGGCGCAAGCATTGGGGGATGCCGCGCTGGCAAAACAGCAGGCGGCATTCAATTTG
Organism: Pectobacterium aroidearum; assembly: GCF_041228105.1. Lineage (NCBI taxonomy): Bacteria > Pseudomonadati > Pseudomonadota > Gammaproteobacteria > Enterobacterales > Pectobacteriaceae > Pectobacterium > Pectobacterium aroidearum. Next base: position 3,237,649 of record NZ_CP166097.1, on the reverse strand, counting down.
CTACAGCAACAGCAGGCCGAAACCCAGAATCAGTTATTACGTGCGGCGGCGGAACAATACCAGCAGCAGGTAGAGCGTGGGAATCAACTCGAACGGCGCTATGTCGCAGCGCGTCAAAAACTGGCGGCGGATAACGCCGCCCTGCAACGGAAAATCGATCATGTTACTCAGCAATACATTGACGAAAAAGGCAAGGCTCAGCCTGTGCAGTGCGTGTTTACTCGTGGCTTCGTGCAGTACTACAACGCCGCTTTCGGTTTGTCCGCCGACGGTGCCACAGACGTTACCACCGCTGCCCGCCGCACTGGCGCAGCGTCCGGTTCCGGCGCAACCGCTGACGCCGAACTACAGCCTTCAGGCATCTCCCAGCGCGATATTCTCGCCAACATCAGTGACAACGGAGAGCGCTATCAGGCACTAAGCGCGCAGGTTAATGCGCTGCTGGATTACATCGAAGCGCTACAACAGGCAGGGGAGGTAACACGTGAAGATTGAAGTGGAATTCTGGTCGCTGGTCGGCCTGCTGTTGTCATTTATGAGCTTCCTGTTTGCCGCCGGGCGGATTCTGCTTACGCAGATTGAAAAGCGACTGAACGAGCGTTTTGCCGCCCTGGAAAATGCACGTCAGAAGAGTGAGCAAGGGTGGACGCGACTGGAGCGTGAGTTTCTGGAATTTCGTGCTGACTTACCACTGATCTACGTACGACGTGAGGATTACATCCGTGGTCAGACGGTCATCGAAGCCAAGCTGGATGCGCTTTATAACAAGCTGGAATTGGTGCAGCAGCGGTATTCGGGAGGCAATCATGGCTGATACGCAGCGTATCCGACAGGAATCGATGCGTTGGCATTTGCTTATCGCATTAAACAAAACGCGACCTTATACCGCGAATGAAATGTTCCTGCTAGCGCTGATGCAGCGGCTGTATGCCGATGCCTCAGAACCGGAGCTGCGTCATGCACTGGATTATCTGGCCGATCGCAAGATGGCGGTATTGACCAAGGAGGTGGGCGGCGTCTGGCTGGCGAATCTCACCCGTCTTGGCGTGGATGTCGTGGAGTATGCCGTTGATTGTATGGTTGGCATCGCTCGACCGGAAAAATACTGGGATCGGTAATCCCCTTGCATGGCTTTCTCTTCTGTCTTTACGCGTTACCAGTGTCGTCATATTCCTCTGCGCCAGCACGGTTGTGCTGGCGTTTTTTTATCGAAAGAATTTTTATTTTTCAGCGTATTAGCCGGTTTTTTCAAATAAATCACTTCGCTGTTTTTTCTAAAACAGATTAAAAGCCGCAGCCCGTCGTTATCCGGATACTAGCGCCATCAACACGATGTGCCACTAAAACAGTGTGCCATCAAAACAGCGGGTGAACGGATATGAATACCAGACCAATTATCGATGCGGTGATAGCCCGCCTCCAGCAGCACTTACCGACGCGGCGGATCGCGTCTTGCCCAGAAAACATTCTGAGCGAGCCCGATCGTCTGACGCTCGGTGATGTGCTGGTGGGATATCGCGGCTCCGAATTTTCCGCACCGGAAGATGTGGATTCTCCGGTTCAGACGCAGCGGCCACGGCTGATGGTTGCCGTGCTGTTACCGGAGCTGGATGGTGCAGATGGTGTGCTGGCTACGCTCGATACCGTCCGTCAGGCGTTGGGAGGATACCGACTGCCTGACTGCCATCGCGGTATCCGGTTAGTTCGTGACCGCTACGTGGGTTACACCGAAGGACGCTGGCATTACGCCATCGATTGCACCACTGAAACCCTGTTTATCGAAGACCGCGAGCAGACGGATGGTCCGCTGCTTACCACGGTTAATTATGAGGAGAAAGACGCATGAAGTATCGCTATACCGGCCCCGCCAGCGGCGTCACGCTGGCAGATGGTCAGGAAATTCTGCTTTGGCCCGCTCAGGTGACTGAACTGCCAGCAGATCATGAGTACGTGAAAACGCTGATCGCGCTGGGCTATTTGCTGCCTGTCGCAGGTCAGAATCTGGCTGATAGCGAAACGGAGGTGACCCTTGGCCGCTAATTATTTACACGGTGTAGAAACGATTGAAGTTGAAACCGGTGCTCGTCCGGTGAAAACCGTCAAATCTGCGGTAATTGGGTTGATTGGTACGGCGCCGCAGGGTGCAGTCAATGACGTTACGCTGTGCCTGTCCGAAAAGGACGCGGCGCAGTTTGGTAGCCAATTCGGCGGTTATACCATCCCGCAGGCGCTGGATGCGATTTACGATCATGGCGCGGGTACGGTTCTGGTTATCAACGTGCTGGATCCGGCGAAACACAAATCATCGGTGAGCGCAGAAAAAGTCACCTTTGACAAAGCGACCGGTACGGCGCAACTGGCTAACCGCGTGGTTGCCAAGCTGGTCCTGACGGCGGCAGAAGGCGGTCAGCCGTTTGTTGAAGGTCAGGATTATACGCTGGATGCGCAAACCGGCGTCCTGAAAAATCTGGGTAAAAATATCGATGCCGCCGCTGTGGTCAACGCGTCTTATGACTTTGCTGATGTCACGAAAGTGACTGCTGCCGACATCATCGGCAGCATCAATGCCGCGGGCAAACGCACCGGTATGAAGCTGCTGAACGATACCTACAACCTGTACGGCTTCTTTGCCAAGATTCTGATTTCGCCGGTGTTCTGTACGCAAAACAGCGTAACGACCGAGCTGATCGCGTTGGCGGACAAACTGGGCGCGATTGCCTACGTCGATGCGCCAATCGGTACCACCTTTGCGCAGGCGCTGAGCGGCCGTGGCCCGGAAGGCACGATCAACTTCAACACCAGCTCTGAACGCGCTCGTCTGTGCTATCCACACGTAAAAGTGTACGACGCGGAAACCAACAGCGAACGTCTGGAACCGCTGTCGGCACGTGCTGCCGGCCTGCGTGCCAAAGTCGATCTGGAGAAAGGTTTCTGGTGGTCGTCGTCCAATCAGGAAATCAAAGGGATCACCGGCGTAGAGCGCCAGCTGTCCGCAATGATTGACGATCCGCAGAGCGAAGTGAACCTGCTGAACGAGCAGGGCATCAGCACCATTTTCAACAGCTACGGTTCTGGATTGCGTCTGTGGGGCAACCGCACCGCAGCCTGGCCAACCGTGACGCACATGAAGAACTTCGAAAACGTGCGTCGCACTGGCGATGTGATTAACGAATCCATCCGTTACTTCAGCCAGCAGTACATCGATATGCCGATCAATCAGGCGCTGATCGATGCGCTGGTGGAATCGGTCAACGCCTACGGTCGCAAGCTGATCGGTGACGGTGCACTGCTGGGCTTCAAGTGCTGGTTCGATGCCGCGCGTAACGAGCAAACCGAGCTGGCGGCAGGGCACCTGTTGCTTAACTACAAATTCACTCCGCCGCCGCCGCTTGAGCGTCTGACCTTTGAGACGGAGATCACCTCGGAATACCTGGTAACGCTGGAGGGCACTAACTGATGGCCGGGAAAATTGAAGTAAACCGTATTACTAACGCCAACATCTACATCAACGGCACTAACCTGCTGGGGCGTGCGCAGGAAATCAAACTGCCAGATGTCTCCATGATTATGCAGGAGCACAAGGCGCTGGGCATGGTCGGCAAGATCGAACTGCCTGCGGGCTTCGACAAGCTGGAAGGCGAGATCAAATGGAACTCCTTCTATCGCGAAGCGATGCTGGCGGCAGCGAATCCGTACCAGTCGCTGGCGCTACAGTGTCGCTCCAGCGTGGAACGCTACGGCTCTCAGGGGCGTATCGAAGAAGTGCCGCTGGTGACGTACATGACCATCATGTTCAAAAAGAATCCGCTGGGCACGTTCAAGCAGCACGAAAACCCGGATTTCAGCAGCGCGTTCAACTGCACCTACATCAAACAGGTGATGAACGGTGAAGACCTGCTGGAGCTGGATTACATGTCCAACATCTTCATGGTGGGCGGCGTGGATCAACTGAACAGCTACCGCGCCAATATCGGCGGTTAATTTATCTTCCAGGCCCGTCAGTGGGGCGGGCGTTTCTATCAATTAGTGAGGTTGTTATGGCTAAGATTTATGACATTATCGATTTTGAAAATCAGATCCATTTTCAGTGTCCTGATGATACGTATATTTTGAAGGCGGCAGAAGATGCGGGGTATAACTTGCCATATGCTGGTCGTTCTGGTTCGGATTCATCGTCTGTCGCTCGTTTAATTTCTGGTCAAGTTGATCAAAGTGATGGCTTTTATTTAGATGATGATCAGAAAGCTGCTGGATTCTTTCTGACGGACACCTCATACCCTTTAACTGACTGTATTGTAAGGTTTTTTGCGGAAGATGAATTCCAGGGTTGGGTTCCGGGAACCGTATAAATATTTACACGTTTTGCATCAGGGGCTTCGGCCCCTTTCTCATGTCTGCCGCTTTCGTTTTCTAATTCACTTTAAAATCGTTATTCCTCGCCGCACGCGATACTGCTCCCGACATTTACTAAGGAGCCGTTATGCACACTGAAACTTATTCTCTGCAATTCCCTTACACCACTTCTGCCGGTCAACGCGTGGACTCCATTTCACTCAAGCGTCTGAAAGTCAAAGACATCAAAGCGGTGAAAAAAATCAGCGATGACCCAAGCAACTGGGACGACGCGCTACTGTCGCGCATGACCGGTCTGGTGCCGGAAGACATTGATGAGATGGACGCGCAGGACTACATGGCGCTGCAAAAACGATTTCAACAGCTACTTGGGCTGGATAACGCAGCCAGCGCTGCTGTGGAAAGCGCAGGCTCTGCTGGCGAGATGGTTTCGCTTTCAGCCGAGTGAGATTGATGCGCTGGAACTGGACGACTTTGAACGCTGGCTGGATGAAGCCAGCGAACAGATAAAACGTGAGAACGGTGAGGAAGACTGATTACTGACAGGATTAATTAGGCCACCATCCACCCAACCCGGCCAGCGACAGGACGCTGGCCGTTTTCCTCCCTCACCACCTGTCGCTTATCACCTGTCCTTTTCCTCGCTTTATCCCCGGTTTGTGATGGGGAAACCTAACTGGAGCGGCGTAAGCCGCCGTCTCCGATCCGCCCCGCAAGGGGTTTTTCTGAATGAGAGTGAACCGTGGATATGCTTTTAAACGGTGTCATGCTGGGCAGGGCGTTTGGCGCCACGCTGGATGACACAAAAAAATCGCTGCAGTCACTTAGTGATAGCCTCAAACAGGCGCAGGAGCGGCAGCGGCAGTTTAATCAGTCGCTGGAGCGCTTTGGCACTGTCAGCTCACAAGCGATATCCCGTATCGCACAGGCGACATCCCGACTGAGCCAGTCGTTACGTGAACGAGAAACCCAACAGGAACGGCTGACGCGTAACAAGCCGAGTAAGGAAACGTCAGGTAAGAGTCGAAGTGAACTCGCTAGTGACTTTAAGACTAAGCGCGAACAGTTTGGTTTTGTCATGAAGCCAGTTGTGGCGTCGGTCACACACTATGCGTCATTTGAGGCGCAGTTGCGTGGTATCAGCATTGCTCATGATATATCGAGCGAGCAGGAAAAATTGATGGGGCAGCAGCTGCGTCAATCTTCTCAACGGGTGAACCAAACGCCGGATGCGTTGCTCAGCAGTGCCGGAAAGCTGCTTGAGCGCGGCATGTCAAAAGAGCAGGTAAAGGGGGTAACGGATCTAACAGAGGTGCTGGGGAAAACGTCAACGGCCTCCGGCGCGGCGTTGACCGACCTTACAGCACTTTCGGTCACGTTGGATAACGTGTTTAACCTGAAAGGTGCGGAGGTGCAGAAAGAGTCCCTCTCACGCATGCTGGCGGGCACGAAACAGGGGTTCTCCACGGCGTTGATGTCGCAATATGTTCCTGCGCTGGCTTCAGGATTTACGGCAATGGGGGCGACGGGTAATCAGGCGCTGAGCCAATTGGTTTCCAGCCTGAGCGCCACGAAAGGTGGTGATACGGAAGCAAACACGGTGGCTCGGCTGGAGAGCTTTATGAATGCCGTGGGGCGAACGGACATTGCCGACAGTTACTACAATGCGGGCGTAGATTATAACGCATCACTCAAAAGCTATATGAAAGGTGGGTATTCACAGTACGACGCTGCGGTTCAGATTAGTAACGAACTTATCAGCAGCAAAGGCAGTCAATTCCAGCAACTGTGGGATAAAGCCAGTAAAGCGGGCAACGTAGACGCACAGCAAAGTTTAATGCAGCGCTACGGGCTACAGGAGGTATTCCGTACGCCGGAAGCGGTAAATCATGCGATGTCGATGAAACAGAACTGGCAGAGCTATCAATCTAACCAGCAGGTGATGAATAGCCCGGCCGCCACGCAAACGCTGGATCTCGACTTCGCCCGGCAGAATGACACATTGACCGCGCGCTGGAACCGAATGACAACGTCATTGATGAATATTGCGCTCAATGTGGGCGAAGCACTGACGCCGGTATTGGTTTCTCTGAGTGATGCGCTGATCCCTATTTTGGATCAACTGGTTACCTGGACGGCAGCGAACCCTGAACTGGTTCGCGGGATCGTGATGGCCGTGGCCGGTTTCTTCGCGTTCAGAATGGCGTTGAGCGGGGCGAAGCTGGGAATGGACATACTGTTACCCTCCTTGCGGAGCGTTTGGAAAGGCATTCAACAGGGGTGGCAGTGGCTTAAAGGGCTAAACCCGAAGGGTTTATGGCAAGGCATTCAACAGGGCTGGCAGTGGCTTAAAACAGGGCTAAATCCGAAGGGTTTGTGGCAGGGCATTCGAACGGCGCTAAGCGAGTGGGCAGGTAGCGCTGGAAAATCAGCAGTAGGACGCATATTTAGCAGTGTGCTGCGTAGCGGTTTTATGATGGCAGCCCGGGGTCTGGTGGGTATGCTGCTGACGACCCCAGTGGGTTGGATAGTTGCCGCGGTTGTTGGGGTAGTTGCAGCAATAGTTGGAATAGGTGCTTTGATTTACAAATATTCCGACCAGATTGCCGAACTTTGGGACCAATGCATATCAAAAATCAGCAGTTTTTTCAATTCTCCGATGGAAACCGTCAGTAACGCTATTCCTGATGGCATCAAAAATTTCTTTAGTTCTGGTCCCAGCGAGGAGTTAATCGCCAATAACAACCAGGCGGCATCTGTGCTGGCCCCAACCCCTGTATCTGCATTGTCGCTACAGCCGACACTGCCTGTTGAATTACCTAAGACGGAAGACACAGTGCCAACCCCGCAACAGCGTGTCGCCATGGCACCGTTTGTCGGCGGCACGAAGGGAAATACCGTCATCACTAATGCGCCCGAACGTGTTCAGGTTGCTTTTTCTCCCACCATTTATCTCAACGGCCAGAAGGCCGCGCCAACGTCTGAAATGACGAAGACGCTGACGCTTAGCATGAATGAACTGGAAAATATGTTGAACAAGCTGCTCGCTCAGCGTGAGCGCAGGGGGTACGCCTGATGTTTGCAGTATTAGGAAATATTGAATTTAAAGTGACCGCCTACTGGGACGGCTTTAATACGTCATTCGGTGCAGATTATGCCGAGCATGGCCGCATTGAAGGTAAACCCGGTCTGCAGTTCATCGGTGCGAAGCTCGACGAGATTACTATTAGTCTGGTGTTTCACAAGCAGTACTGCACGCCGGAGGTGGAGTTGAAGCGGTTGACTGAGGCGATGCGGGCGCATCAGGCGATGGCGTTAGTCTTCGGCAATGGGGATTATCGCGGCTGGTTTGTGATTACCGCATTGACCTCGACTAGCCAACATACCGACGCGAAGGGCAACGTATTGGCCATGAATGCCTCGCTAACGCTGCGAGAATACATTGGCGATCCGAAAAATCCGCTCAAGCCGCCTGCGATAGAGACGCCTGTTCCTAATGTTAGCGCCATCACCAAAGCGGTCGATAAAGTGAGCAATTTTGCAGCTTCGCTACGCACGGCTGTCACGTATGCCAAGAAAGCACATTCCGCCGTTAAGGCGGTGAAAACCACCGTTCAGATTGTAAAACGGATGAAGAACAATCCCGAAACCGCGCTGTTGCAAATTCCCGGGCTGCTAACGCAGGTCGGGAATGTATTGACACCGTTAAGTGAGGTGGAACCGGCATTTAAAAAAGCGGCAGAGGCTATTTCTGATGCAGCGGTTCAGGCAGAGAAGATGACGCCTGAAATTACAGCGGTTAATAAAGCGGCGAATGAAATGCTGAAGCAGGTCAAGCAAGTTGCCGCTTTGTTGCAGGACGTCGACAGCAAAAACGTTATCGAGAAGCTGGAAGCCATCAGCAAACATGTGGATGCCGCGAGCGACACCTTTAAAGGCGCTGAGCCTGCGCTGAGCAAACTGACGGCGGAAATCGTGAAGAGGGTTGAAGCATATGCACCTTGAACATATCACTACACAGGGCGAACGCTGGGATACCTTGTCCTATCGGTATTACGGCGATCCGCTCGGCTATCCGCGGATCATTGCGGCTAACCCGCATGTCCCCATCGTGCCGCTGTTGCCATCGGGTGTGGTGGTGCTGATTCCGATTATTGAACAGGCAGAGGCCAACAGCGCGGAGGACACCCCACCATGGCTGCGTTAACGGAAGAATTCAAGCTGCTTTCTCCTGCGGTGTCGGAAGTGCTGCAACCAGCGTTCACCCTGTGGTATCAGCAAAAGGACATCACCAATGATATCGCGCCGTATGTCACCAGCGTAACGTATACCGACAGCATCAAGAATGAATCGGATTCGATTGAGATCCGGCTCGATGATACCGATGGTCGCTGGATAGATAAGTGGTATCCAGGTACGGGTGACACGCTGTCGCTCAAGCTAGGCTATCTCGGTGAAATGCTGTTTGACTGCGGTACGTTCTCGATTGATGAGATTGAGGTGAGTGCACCGCCTAGCCAAGTGATGATTCGTGGTGTGGCTACATCGGTTAATCGCGCATTGCGAACCAAATCAAGCCGCGGTTTTGAAGATACGACGTTAGCCGCGATTGCGACGCGTATCGCGAAAAAGCATCAGTTGATGCTGGTAGGGAAGATTCAAATCATCAAGATCGATCGCGTTACGCAATATGCGGAAACCGATGTCGCTTTTCTAAAGCGGCTCGCCAGTGAATATGGCTATGTTGTGAAGGTGGTCAGCGACCAGCTGATTTTTTCCCATCTGGCGACGCTGCGCAATCAGGCGTCTGTTCGACAAATTAAGCGAACGGACGTCGCGCGTTTTTCACTGAGCGACACGATCAGCCACGTCTATAAAAATGCTAAGACGAAGTATCAGAAAGGGAGTGAAAAGAAACTGATGGTTTATGAAGCCAGCGGTGGCGCGAACAACGAAATGAAGCCTGCCGGCGCTGAGACCAGTGCGGATACGTTGAAAGTTAACGTGCGCGCGGCGGATCCCTCTGGTGCGAGGATGAAAACGGATGCCGCATTGGATGCGCACAACGAAAAGCAACAAAAGGGGGCGATGACGCTGATGGGCAGCCCGCAGTTGGCGGCGGGAAATAAAGTGGAGCTGGTGTCGTTCGGCCAACTTTCTGGCCATTGGTTGATCGACTCGGCTCGCCATATTCTGGAACGTGGCAGTGGCTACACCACGGAGATTGGGTTGATTCGCGGGCCAATTACGGCGGGCAAGCGTAAGCAGAACAGCGGGAAAACGCTGGTGACTTACCACCCGGATGGCAGCCAGACAACGCAGACGGTCAAGAGTAAAAAGGAGGTGCTTCCATGAGTTTATCTCGTCGAATTGGCACGATAAGCGCGGTGGATGAGGTTCGCGTGATGGTGCGCGTTCGTCTACCAGAGTGTGACAATCTGCGTACAGCCTGGCTGCCGGTATTACAGCGCAATACACAGAATAATAAGGATTACTGGTTGCCGGATATTGGCGAACAGGTCGAAGTTCTGCTGGACGGCAACGGCGAGGATGGCCTGGTGCTAGGGGCGATTTACTCCGCTGCTGATGTGCCAACGTTGGCAGATAAGGACAAAAGGGCGGTAACGTTCGCTGATGGCGCGCATATTGAATACGATCGCCGAACGCATACGTTAACGATCAACGGCGGCGTGCAGCATATTGCGATTAGCAGCGGCACTGACGTGGTGGTTAACGCGCAGCGTGTCACGATCAATGCGCCAGAAACGACGGTGACGGGCAAGCTACTGGTGCAAGGGCAACTCACCTACGAGAGTGGGATGTCCGGTTCCGGCGGTGCCAGCCTCAGTGGCGATGTCAGTATCTCCGGCAATGTCAGCGCCAGCGGCAGCGTCATGGACGCTGGCGGCAATTCCAATCACCACTCGCACTAGTGTTTCCCTAAACCGCTTTACAATTTTTTCCTCTCACCGGGGGCGACAATAGCCCCCTATGAAAACTCAATCTGTTTTTTGGCAACCGGCGCTGCAACGTTCTGGCGAGATCGTCGAAGGAACGGCAGATATCATGCAGGCGATTCACATCATCCTGCGGACACCCTGCGGCAGCGACCCACATCGGCCTGACTTTGGTAGCAATCTACATCTGTATCTCGATTATCCGATCGATCGTGCGATTCCGCATGTCGTTAGGGAATCGGTAGAAGCGATCAAACGATGGGAACCTCGCTGCCAGCTACTGGCGGTTAAACCTTCTGTGAATGGGGCTCACCTGACGCTGCACGTTAGCTGGAAAACCGCTAACGGCGCGACACAGACCACGGAGTTGTTATGGCGCTGACAGAACCCAATTTTATTGAACGCGATGCGGCGAAGATTACCGCCGAAATGATCGCGAAATATGAAGCTGACTCAGGGAAAACACTCTATCCGGCACAGGCCGAACGCCTGCTGATCAACCTCTTTGCTTACCGGGAAACTTTATTGCGTAGTGCGGTCCAGGAAGCCGCCAAGCAGAACCTGGTCGCGTTTGCTCGTGCACCGATGCTGGATTATCTGGCAGAACTGGTCGGCGTCTACCGTTTGGCGGCGCAGCCGGCGCGTGCAGAGCTGCGTTTTACCCCCGAAACGCCGTTAGTCAGCGATCTGCTGATTCCGGCAGGCACGCGCGTTAGCGCATCTGACAGCGTGATTTTCACTACCGACAGCGACGCGCTACTGAGAGCGAACGGCAACGGGGTCACCGTGCTGGCGACCTGTACCGAAAGTGGCGATGTGGGCAATGACTGGCTGCCTGCACAAATCAGTACGTTACTGGATGATATTGGCGACAGTGATTTACGCGTCGTCAATATCAGCAAAAGCAGCGGCGGTTCCGCTGAAGAAGATGACGATCGCCTGCGGGAGCGTATTCAACTGGCACCGGAATCGTTTAGTACGGCGGGATCGAAACTGGCGTATCGCTTCCATGCGATGCGGGCGCACCAAAATATTGTTGATGTCGCGGTGATGTCGCCCGAACCGGGTGAAGTGGTGCTGTATCCGTTGCTCAGCACGGGGTTGCCGGACAACAGCCTGCTTTCGCTGGTGGAAAGCTTTTGCTCCGACGAACAGGTGCGTCCGTTGACGGATTTGGTCTCCGCCAAATCGCCTAAACAGGTGGATTACACCATTAACGCTAAATTGACGCTGTTTAATGGCGAACAGGCTGGCGTTGTTCAGGCTGCGGCGGAGAAAGCGGTACAGGCCTGGGTTGAAACCCGAACCGCTACGCTGGGGCGCGACATTGTTCCAAGCCAGATTATTGCCACGCTTTCTATTCCCGGCGTGTATCAGGTGGAACTGACTTCGCCGTCATTGATGGTGCTTGATGACAGTGAATGGGCGAACTGTACGGGCATCAATGTCAGCGTCGTCGGGGTGTCGAATGGCTGATTCACTACAACTGCTGCCACCGCCTCTGGCTGCCGACGCCCGCTTTCGCTCGCTGGCGGAGCTGGCCGACCGCTTCGATGACATCGATCTGAATACCTTACTGGTTTATCTGATCGATATTGCAGACAGCAGCGCCTTGCCCTGGCTGGCAGAACAGTTTTCGTTGTTTGGTGACGGTTGGGAGCTGGCGGAATCGGATGATTCCAAACGTGCGCTGATCAAAGCCGCTATCGATCTGCATCGCAGCAAAGGGACGCCCTGGAGCATTAAAGAGATCATCCGCCGCTTTGGCTTCGGTGACAGCACGCTGATCGAGAACATTGGCCGCCTGAGTTATGACGGTGAAACCACCTACAACAACCTGTATGTGCACGGCGACAAAGCGGCGTGGGCAGTTTATCGCGTGCTGCTAAAACAACCGATTACCAACGATCAGGCCAGAATGTTGCGCAATGCCATTGGGATGTTTGCCCCGGCACGGTGTCACCTGGCCAGTATCGAATATTGGGAAGTGCCTATCCGTTACAACCGGACGGCGACATACGACAGTAACTACAATCATGGGAGCGCTTGAACATGGCGAATTTGTCAGAGAACCCGCAATGGGTTGACGGCATTTACCAAATCGAAACGTCGGATCCGGTCGTAGGTGGACCGGATGGCGTATCAAACCGACAGGCTAAAGAATTGGCCAGTCGTACCCGCTATTTGAAAAAAGAGCAGGAAAAAACGGGCAGCGATCTGGCGACGCACGCTGCCGCCGCCGATCCGCATACGCAATACGCGCTAAAAGCAGATCCCACTTTCACAGGGACACCGAAAGCGCCAACGCCGGCAACTGACAGCAATAGCCAGCAGATTGCGACGACGGCGTTTGTGAAGTCTGTTGCGGCCATGAAGCTGGCGAAGGATCAGAACGGGGCGGATATTCTTGATAAAACCACGTTCTACAGCAATGTATTACAGCGAGGGGTTCTGGAAAACGGAATGACGTTCGCCAGTTGTGATAAAGCGGGCGATTATTTTGTTGTGATATCCGATCCTAATACTATTTCTGATATGCCTGAGTATAAAGGACAAAAATTGTATGGGTACGGTGTGCTTCATGTTTCTCAGCGAGATCACTTCGTCGGACAGGAATATACCAGCCACAATGGGGATTATGCCTGGAGACAGAAATGGAACGACGGTGTTTATGCACCTTGGACTGTTGCACTTAGTTCATCACGTGTGCCGACAGCGGCTGATGTTGGGGCATTACCTGAAAAGGCTGTCGCTCAGGCTGCCGCCAAACTGGCTACGCCTCGTACGATCAACGGTGTGCCGTTTGATGGTACGGCCAATATTGCACTGACTCCCGCAAACCTCGGTTTGGGCGAAGTCATGAACAAAGGGGAATTTGGATGGGGAGGAAAAGCAGTTCCGTTGCCATCTAATTCAAAGATTATTGATTATTTTAAGGCAGATAAGCCATCGGGACTCTATTGGTGTAATACGACGATCGCCGACCGCCCGTCTGGGTTTAGCGACTGTTTGTTACTCTGGTCGGTTATTCAGCATAGTGATTTTTATGGGACATTAGTCGCGATATCTTTTACCCCGTCAGGGGATGATAGCCGTGTGCGTACAGCAACAATTAATACGATTAATGGCCTATGGGGAGAGTGGCAATATAACTGGGCTGGTTCTAAAAAAGGTGGGGTGGCGAATGCGTTAGGCGTTACCCTTTCAAAACCATCAAATATGAATGAGTATCTACATCAATTATCTCAACAACAAGAAATGGGCAGTCGTACTCTTATTGATGGCAGTTGGAAAACCCATATATCAGTGCGACACTTAGGAGGGCTTCCTGAAAATGGTGATAAAAACAATAGCTTATATGGAATGGCTGTTGTTGAAGAAAATATGTTGTCGAATTCATATGATATATCGATATACAAACAAAATAATGGTACATGGCTGAAACCCGTAAAAGTTTATCACTCCGATAATAAACCTACAGCATCGGATGTTGGGGCTATAACAAAATCAGATGCTGATAGTAATTATGTTCGTCAGGGTTCATTGGGCGTTATTTATAAAAACGATGACCTTGCATGGAATAGTCCTACGGGCGCCTACTTAAAAGATAATGGAGGAGATACCTCTCTTATCTGGCATATGGGACTAAATACTGGTTCTGCATCAGCAGCCCAATTTCATTTTGGCTATTCAAATAGTGGTTTGATGTATCGAAGTTCCCGTGATAATAGCGGATTTGAAAAACCATGGGCACGTATTTATAGCGATCAGGATAAACCTACGGCGGCTGAGATTGGGGCATTATCTCTCAATGAATTTGTTGGTATCCCTATGCCCTGGCCACAGATAACAGCACCGTCTGGTTGGTTAAAGTGTAACGGGCAGACATTTGATAAAAATATCTATCCATTTTTAGCACAGGCTTATCCATCAGGAAGATTGCCCGATCTTCGTGGTGAGTTTATTCGTGGCTGGGATGATGGCCGCGGCGTGGATGCTGATCGCGCATTGATGAGTTCACAAGCCGCATTTATACCGCCTATCCCTGCGGTGGGATGGGGAAGAAATGGTGTCACCCCTGGAGCGATAGAGGCTGGACGTTTAATGGTTGGCTCAGGGAGTTGGGAGATAGAGGAAAGATTGGAGTCATTGAATGGTGCGGGAAATGATATGAATCTCACAGGAGATAACCACCCACGCAATATTGCCTTTAACTACATCGTGAGAGCAGCATAATGAAAAATTATTCTATTGAAGTTAACTCAGCCAAAATAAATGAATCAGGATTTAGCATTCAGGCGGGGTGGATTACTATTTATCAAGTTCACCCAGTAACCCGAGAATATATCGGTGCTAATTATGAGTATTTGCCTATCGGTGTAGGTGTTCCTGCGGGGAGTTACATTGACGTTCCAGAACTTCCTCTGGTAGGTTTGGCGCTAAGGCGTAGTGTGGATGGGAAACAGTGGGAGCATGTATCTGACTACCGAGATCAGACTGTTTATAATACAGAGACTCGTCAACCCCAGAAGATCACGGATATTGGAGCATTGCAAGACAATCAAACTTTATTGGTACCAACCTCTGAGTTTGATAAATGGGAAGATGGCAAATGGGTAACCGATCTGGAAGCACAGCGGCAGGCGTTAATTGAAAATAAAAAAGTGGAGCTTAATACCAAGCTATCCCAAGCAAGCGAACGTATTCAGGTACTCAGTGACGCCGTTGAGCTAAATCTGGCAACTGAAGAAGAAAAGAATGAGCTGAAAGTGTGGAAAACGTATCGCTTACAGCTCAGTCGAGTTGATGTTAATTCATTTGAGGAAGCTTTACCTATCCTTCCTTATTCCAGTTAATAAAATAGCACCCACTATGTAAAAATTATAGTGGGTGACAATATCCCCCATTTATATTTATTTTTCTCCCGTATAAAAGAGAACGTTAACTCACATTAACTAATTGCAAGCTGAATTATGCAAATTAAAATAGTAGAGCTGTTTTTGTGAGCGTTGATTTCGTCTCCTGTCACGGAACGCCCTCTATTTCATTACAGATATAAACTTAGCTATATTTATGTGTCCAAAATTGAATATCTATCTACGACACCTCTAGTAAAAAATTCGGAAAATACAGCGCCAGTTCGCCATATTTAGTTGCTGATTGCCTATTGTGCTGGTTTTGAATGATGCAGCGAGATAATGCATCATATTCAACTGAACAGTACTGGTGCTCAAGGCAGGTAATAACGAGTAAGGATGTGCGACACCATTTTGCATAAAAAGCGTCATAGGGTTAATCGCAAAATCTCCCACTCGGTATTCACCTTCAGCAGTGATGCATTTAATTAAAACATCGCAGCGACAATGTAAAGGATTGATATTAGCCAGCCCATGAGCCACCACGATAGGTGTGCTAGTTGCCGGGGTATATTCACCTGAAACCCATACCTTCATACCTGATGAATTTGCTGGCATAGCGCCTACATCATCAGCTGTTAATGTGATATCCATTGTCAATGCTTTACCATTTACCTTGCGTACAGATGGTACGCGTTCGTTGGCGTTAGCGTTGGCTCTCGCAGCTTCTGTTGCAGCATTATTCGCGGTTGTGATTACAGCCGCTACATGGGTATCCGTCTCTGCTTTGGTATATGCCCCCACATCAGCGGCTGTTGGTTCGCGTGATGAACTGAGTGCAATAACCCAGGGCGCGTAGACACGGTCATCCCACTTCTGCCGCCAGGCATAATCACCACTATGATTAATATATTCCTGTCCGACGAAATTACCGTGCTGAAAAACATGAAGCACACCATATCCGTATAATTTCTGCCCTTTATAAACAGGCATATCAGAAACGGTATTGGGATCGGTTATCGCCACAACATAATCACCTGCTTTATCGCAGTTGGCGAAGGTCATACCATCGCTTAACGTGCCACGTAATGTCACATTGCTATAAAACGCGGTTTTATCAGGAATATCTGCACCATTCCTGGCTTTTGCCAACGCCCCTGCGGCGAGGTCTACCGTTTCGCCCAAACCGAGGTTTACGAGAACCTCACAATAAAAATACAATCAACAATTTCATGGGGTTATGGAATGCTGATTGGCTATGCGCGCGTGTCTACCACCGATCAAAATACGGAATTACAAACAAAAGCGCTGATTCGCGCAGAATGTGAGCTGATTTTTGAGGATACCGCCAGTGGGAAGAATGCACAGCGGCCGGGGTTGAAAAGGGCGATCAGGCGCCTGCGGCGCGGTGATACGCTGATGGTGTGGAAGCTGGATCGGCTAGGTCGCAGCGTGCGGGATTTGATTGAACTGGTATCCGCATTGCAGGCGAAAGGTATTCACTTTCGTAGCCTGACGGACAGTATTGATACGTCAACGCCAGCAGGCCGTTTTTTCTTTCATGTGATGAGCGCACTGGCGGAGATGGAGCGTGAGCTGATCGTCGAGCGCACGCGGGCTGGCCTTGATGCTGCTCGGTTGCAGGGGCGCATTGGGGGTCGAAAGCGACTGATGACGCCAGATGTGCTTTGTCGTGCTAAAGCGATGTTGGCGACAGGGGCGACCCGCCTTCAGGTAGCGAATATCGTCGGTGTATCAGAGAAAACCATCTATAAATACTTTCCCGCCCGGAGTCAGGGCGACGTTCCTGCTGCTGGCTAAAACGCGGCGTGATAGTAATTTCCTTTGCGCCAGAATCACCAGAATCTCGCTAAACATGTTATTTTCATTGATAAGTTCTTTACTGTGTCGCCGCAAATGAGAGGCCAGCATGGATTACACCAAAATTATCAAAGAAGTGGGGCGCGGGAAAAATCATGCGCGTGATGTCGATCAGGCCACGGCTTATGAACTGTATAGCGCGATGCTGCGTGGCGACGTGCCAGAGCTGGAACTCGGTGGGCTGTTGATTGCGTTTCGCATCAAAGGCGAATCCGAAGCCGAAATGCTGGGTTTTTATCAGGCGATGGACGAGCATGTGTTGCGCCTGAACCCGCCAGCGGGCTTTCCTATGCCCATCGTGCTTCCTAGTTATAACGGCGCGCGGAAACAGGCGAATCTGACGCCGCTGTTGGCGCTGCTGCTGGCAAAGTTGGGTTTTCCGGTCGTGGTTCACGGCGTCAGCGACGACCCAACCCGTGTCACCAGCGCGGAGATTTTGCGTAATCTCGGCGTGACGATTGCAGAGAATGCTGAACAGGCTCAGCGCGAGCTTGATAACGGTAGCCCGGTATTTATCCCCGTCTCGACACTGTGTCCGGCCATCGATCGCCAGTTACAGGTGCGTTGGCGTATGGGCGTGCGTAACAGCAGCCACACGCTGGCCAAGGTCGCGACGCCGTTTGGTGAAAGCGACGCGCTGCGTGTCGCCAGCGTTTCCCACCCTGAATACGTTTCCCGCGTGGGGACGTTTTTTCACGATATCAATGGACGCGCGCTTCTGATGCACGGCACGGAAGGGGAGGTTTATGCTAACCCGCAGCGCTGCCCAGAGATTCATTTTATTCATCAGCAAAACACTAAAGTGCTGCAACTGCGGCAGGATATCAGCGTCGCACCCGATGCGTTGCCTATTGCGAAGGATGCCGCCACCACTGCGCGTTGGACGGTACAATGCCTGACAGGCGAAATTGCTATCCCGCAGGCGATTCGCCTGCAACTGGCGTGTTGTCTGGTTGCTGCCGGCGAAGCGGCGACAATGGAACAGGCTGTCGCTACGATTAAGAAACGCCTTGGCTGATCGACCTGCCGGAGCGGGTTCGGACGCGGTTTATCGCGCCACTTCATACAGCCAGGCGGCTGTCATTGGAAGAGAGAAGGAATACTATGCAACAGGTAGCGGACTATTTTAACGCCTTGAATCGCGACTATCTTGCGGTTCATCAGGCGAAAGAAGAACTATTTTGGCAACTGTATATGGGAACGGGCGACGATGAGGTGTCCGAGCGTTTCTCTGCCGCAGAAAGTGCGTATAAACGCTTTATTTCACAGCCGCGACGTTTGGCTGAGCTAAGAACCCAGCTTGCAACACTGGAAAGCAGCCCACGTGATGAACAACAGCAGGCGCTGTTACACGGCTTGCAAGGCTGGTATCGGTTTTTCGACTGCAATGTGATTGAAGATCCACAGGCTCAGGCGCTGATGGATGAGATTATTGCTGCTGAAAGTGCGCTATACGCCAAGCGTAAATCCTATGAAATGACGCATCTGGATGCTAAGGGGGAGCGTGTTTCTGCCTCGCTCGGAGAGCTGCTGACCAATCAGACGACCAATGATACTGAGGCCTATCGTCAGAGTTCTCAGCAGGCGCTGCGCGATCTGGAGCAGTGGCTGTTGCAGAACGGTTTCCCCGAACTGATTTCACTGCGTAACCGCTTTGCCCGTCAGATGGGTTACCGGAATTATTTTGACTATAAGGTCAATAAAACGGAGCGGATGACGCCGGAGCAGCTTTTTGCCATTCTCGATCCTTTTGAAGAGCAGACCCGTGAAGCGAATGCCCGCAGCCTGAAAAATCTGGCGAACGAAAAGGGCGAAGATGCGCTGCAGCCGTGGAATATTCGCTATGCCAGCGCGGGCGATGTGACGCGTCAGCTTGATCCTTATTTCCCTTTCTCGGCGTCGCTGGAGCGTTGGATCAACAGCTTTAAGCGTTTGCGCATTGGGTTTAACGGCGCAGAAATGCAGCTCGATTTGCTGGTACGCAAAGGTAAATACGAGAACGGCTTTATGCACGGCCCTGTGCCGCCGTTTGTGCAGGAAGGAAAATGGCTCCCTGCGCAGATTAATTTCACCAGCCTGGCAAAGCCGGATCAAATTGGTAGCGGTGCCAGCGGCATTAATACGTTGTTCCATGAAGGTGGACATGCTGCGCACTTTGCCAATATTAAGCAGAATGCACCCTGTTTCTCGCAGGAGTTTCCGCCAACGTCGATGGCCTATGCCGAAACGCAGTCCATGTTCTGTGACAGCCTGTTGGGGGATGCTGACTGGTTAAAACGTTATGCAAAGAATACGCAGGGAGAAACGATTCCTGACGAATTAATCCGTGCAGACATCGGCACGCAGCAGCCAATGCGCGCTTTCAATGAGCGACACATTCTGCTGGTGCCGTATTTTGAGTGGCAGCTTTATTCGTGGGACGATGAAGCACGTACGCCGGAAGCGATGACCAAACTGGCGCGCGACACCGAACAGCGAATTTTGGGCATTAGCGGTAGCCCGCGCCCGACACTGGCGATTCCCCATCTGCTGTCTATGGAATCAGCGTGCTCTTATCAGGGCTATCTGCTGGCGCTGATGGCGGTAGAGCAGACGCGGAGCTATTTCCTGCAACGCGATGGCTATCTGACGGATAACCCGGCTATCGGCCCCGATTTAGCGCAGCACTATTGGTTGCCGGGAAATAGCGTGAGTCATGACGATACGTTGCGTAGTCTGACCGGTGAGGGTTTTAATCCCGCTTATCTGGCGCAGGCCTGCAATCTGACGGTCGATGAAGCCTGGCAACAGGCGCAGGGCACGATGACACAGGCTGCTGCGCGTCCTCAGCCTGCTGCGGATTTCGATTTGTCAGCCCACATTCGCGTGGTCGATGGTAGCCGCGTGCTGGCGGATAATGCGCAGGGTGATGAGAAGATGTGTCAGGATTTTGCGGCGTTTATTGAACGGGAATATCCACGTTCGCAGGCATAACATTCGCTAATATCGAAGAAGAGAAAGGGGGGCGAAGCCCCCTTGTTGATCAGGATACGTGTTGCAGGAATTCACGCAGGCGGTCGCTGGGTGGATTCGTAATTAGCGTTTCCGGGTTGCCATCTTCAGCGATGCGGCCTTTATCAATAAAGATCAGACGAGAAGCCACTTTATGGGCAAAGCCAACCTCGTGGGTGACGATGACCATTGTCATACCTTCTTCGGCCAGATCTTTCATGACGGTCAGCACTTCGTGGCGCAGTTCCGGGTCGAGAGCAGACGTCGGCTCATCAAACAGCATCAGCTTCGGTTTAACCGCTAAAGCGCGGGCGATGGCCACACGCTGCTGTTGACCGCCGGAAAGCTCGGAAGGGTAGTGATGTGCGCGTTCTGACAGGCCCACTTTCGCTAGCAATTCCAGCGCCAGTTTCTCGGCATCGGCTTTGTTCGCGCCGCGTACCCGAATAGGGCCGAATGCGACGTTTTCCAACGCGGTAAGATGCGGGAACAGGTAGAATTGCTGGAATACCATCCCGGCTTCCTGACGGATTAAACGCTCGTCAACGCGCGGATCGTTCACTTTCAGGCCGTCAACAATCAATTCGCCGCTGGTAATTTCTTCCAGCTTATTGATGCAGCGCAGCAGCGTGGATTTACCCGAGCCTGACGGCCCGATGATGACCACAACTTCACCCTGGCCGATGGTGAGATCGATATTATGTAAGACCTGTGTCTTGCCAAAGTGTTTGGATACGTTTTTAAATTCAATCATATAATCTTAAGTCTTCTTTCCAGACGACGCAGAATAAAGCTGAGGATCAGCGTGATGCACAGGTAAATAATGGCAACCGCAGTCCAGATTTCCAGCGCACGGAAGTTGCCCGCGATGATTTCCTGTCCTGAACGAGTCAGTTCAGCGACGCCGATAACAATAAACAGTGACGTATCTTTGATGCTGATAATCCACTGGTTACCCAGCGGCGGTAACATGCGGCGCAGGGCAAGCGGGGCAATGACGTGGCGTAGCGTCGCGCGGCGAGACAGCCCAAGTGCCAGACCTGCTTCACGGAAGCCATTATGAATTGACAGTACTGAACCGCGAGTAATTTCTGCAATGTAAGCACCAGAGTTAATCATGATGGTCACTACAGCAGCGGCAAAAGGGTCAATTCGCACGGACGTGAAAATCATCGGCAAGGCGAAGTAAATAAACATCACCTGCACAACAATCGGGGTACCGCGGATAATTTCAATAAAAACGAGCGAGATGCGGCTGGAGAACCAGCCGCCGTAGGCACGGGCAAAACCCGCGACCACGCCAATCACCAGGCCGCCAAGCAGACCCAGTACAGAAATCAACAACGTCATTTTTGCCCCTTCCATCAGGAGGGGCAGAGAAGGCCAAATGGCACTCCAGTCAAACTGCATGGAATATCTCCAGATTAAATCGGCAATTACTTAGGTTCTACGCCAAACCACTTCTTGTAGATCTCAGCATAAGTGCCGTTTTCACGCAGTGTTTTCAGGGCGCCATTCACTTTTTCACGCAGTTCGTTGCTGCCTTTCGGGAACGCGATGCCGTATTGCTGGGCTTTAATGGAATCACCTACCGCTTTAAACTGGCCATTGCCTGCGGTTTTGATGAAGTAGAGAATATTTGGCGTGTCGTGCAGCACAGCGTCAGCACGGTTGGTGCCCAGTTCCATATAGGCATTGTCGATGTTCGGGAACTGGCGCAGATCTTTGGTTTTGATATTGGCTTTCGCGTAATCAACAGAACCTGTGCCGCTCTTCACCGCCAGTACTTTACCGGCTAAATCCTGCTCGCCTTTGATGTCGTTGTTGTCCGCTTTGACCATCACCAGCAGGCCGCTGTTGTAGTAGCCGTCAGAGAAATCGATTGCTTTTTTGCGCTCTTCAGTGATGGTAATACCTGCCAGCGCCAGATCGATGTTACGTGTTTGCAGTGCAGGAATAATGCCGCCGAAGTCCATTGGCTTCAGGGTGTACTTCAGGTTGAGCTGTTTAGCGATAGCATCCCAGAGATCGATGTCAAAACCGACGTACTTGTCGCCTTGTTTGAACTCAAAAGGGACGAACGCGGTGTCTGTGGCGACAATCAGTTCTTTTTCAGCAGCATAGCTAGATACGCTCATCATCAGCGTCAGTGCAGCCAAAGAGGCCTTAAGTAGTGATTTCATCAAATCCTTCCTATTAGCAGTTGTGGGAGCTTTTTGTTTTACAGGTGTTTAAGCGTGTTGTAAGCATAGTACATCGTGCGAAAGTGAAACCTGAGTCAGTTACCCTGCGTTGTGCTTAACCTGTTGCTTTTATTTATTGCCCTGCCAGCGGTGAAATTTTCACCTCCGATTCGCTCAGGCAAGGCGCTGCTATGATTAACTGATTTATACGAGGGAAACAACCGTTGATTAGCGTTATGGCCAATTAATGGAGGCAAAAGCTAATTTTTTGAGCGTATTAACGGATAAAATGCGTGGTTTGTGCGGGTTTTACCTGTAAAGAGGGGGCTAGCGGGGAAAGCGACAGTAAAAAGGCTGCCTAAGCAGCCTTGAAAGTGTTCTCGGAATGATAATGCCGATTATTCAATGTTTGATTCAATGAACCACAGGAACTGATCCAGATCGCGTGATGCGGCGGTCAGAATGTCTGCAGAGGCCTCATCTTCCGTTTTACCAATTGCCTTACGTACGTTGTTGGCGACAATCGCATAACGTTCCGCCAGCGCCTTCAGATGATCCTGAACGCTATGGATGTTGGTTGGATAGCTTTTCAGCGAGGTTTGTTTACCCACAATTTGCACAGTACCCAGTGCGACACCGCCTATCTGCACCACGCGCTCGGCGATGGTATCCTGATGGTCAATAATCGAGGTGCGGAAGCCATCCAGCATTTCGTGAACGGCGATGAAGTTTGCACCGCGCATATTCCAGTGCGCCTGTTTGGTAATCAATGACAGGTCGATGAAATCAACAACCAGTTGGTTTAACAGCGCGATCGTCGAGGTCTTAACGCTATCATCCAAATCATTGCGAGTGTAAAGCAGTGCGGACGGGGCTGATTTCACGAGTTTGGCGGTAGACATAATAGTTATCCTCTCTTTAATTATTCATAGTCTTACTGTTCAACGTGATTAATTATAGCAGTGATAAAAATTAATATTGAAAAGAATCACCTATCAAATGAATAGCTTTAGCATAACGATATTGTGGGTATTTGTAGTCAGGATTTATCTGATATCAATAATGTGGCAGGTAGCAATGTTATTGCAATATTTTAATTACTCCCTGAAACATAATCTCATATTTTGATAAATATCATCATCGCTTAGATGAAAATAGTTATTATTTGACAGCTATCTTTATGCAAATAAGATTGCAGCGTTGTTTTCCTTCTGAAGAATATTGCATGCCAGTAAAGGGAGTCGTGCAGGATGAGAGTGAACATTATTGGCACCAGTGGAAGTGGTAAATCGACACTTGCTCGCCGCTTGTCTGAAAAGTTGGCTATTCCGTACATTGAAATGGATGCGTTGTTCTGGCTGAAGGACTGGCAGGAGCGGACAGATATCGATTTTTTTCAACGGCTTGAAAGCGCACTGGAGCCTGAAAGTTGGGTGCTGGATGGTAACTATAATCGCACGCGTGATATCAAATGGCGCAATGTTGATGTTGTGGTTTGGGTTGACTACGGTTTTACCCGCACCCTTTTTCAGGCGATTCGGCGTGCCTGTGCTCGGGCATGGCACAAAGAGGAACTCTGGATTGGCACGGGAAACAAAGAATCTTTTCTCCGTAGTTTCTTTAGCCGAAAATCAATTATCCTTTGGACAATAAAAACCTATTCAAGAAACCGGAAGCGGTATTTAGCGGATTTAGCCGACCCGCGTTATCAGCATATTCACTTTATTACGCTGCGTTCTCCTCGAGAATGTGAAACTTTTCTGCAACATTTTCCCGAGGAAATACCCCTTCATTCTGTTTGAGTTGTCACATTGGCCGCACCTGCGGGTTTTATTGTCAACGTTGCGCCTATTGAGGCGATGATAATAAAGATAAGCGCCATCCACTGTATGAATGATAGGTGCTCACCGAGGAAGAGGATCCCTGATAGGGCGGCAATCGCGGGTTCCATACTCATGAGAGTGCTGAACGTTCTGGCGGGTAGACGAGTCAACGCCACCATTTCCAGAGAGTAGGGGAGCGCGGTGGACAGAACCGCGACGGCAATACCGAGCGGGAGTATTGATAGCGAAAACAGCGTGTTTTCCGCATAATATGCGCCAATAGGGCAGAAAATCAGTGCGGCAATGCAGGAGCCGATTGCGACCGTTCCCGGCCCATGATTTGTGCCTGCTTTTTGCCCAAACAGAATATAGAGCGCCCAACAGGCACCCGCACCCACGGCGCAAGCCGCGCCCACCAAATCAACATTGCCGATATTGTGACCCAGCGGTAATAAGAACCATAGCCCGGCAACGGCCAGAAAAACCCATAGAAAATCGATAGGCCTGCGTGAAGCTAACATAGCAACGGCAAGCGGGCCGGTGAACTCGAGTGCAACAGCAATGCCGAGCGGCACCGTCTGCAGTGAGAGATAGAACAGAAAGTTCATCCCGCCCAGCGTGATGCCATATACCAGCAGCGGCAGGCGGTTACTGCTAAAGCGCATTCGCCACGGTTTGAAGATGACGCACAGAATGATCGTACCAATTCCCAGGCGCAATGCCGTTACGCCGGTAGCGCCAATGAGTGGAAACAGACTCTTGGCTAAAGCCGCGCCGCTTTGGATAGAAAGCATTGAAATTATGATGAGCAAGACCGGTACAAACGATGAGGAGCGGTGGGAAAATAAGGTCATTCTTTTGGCCTTAAAGCAGGTATAACGTTCCGTTGCTATTATATCCAATTGTAAACAATTTGTCTGGTATGAATTGACTTTTATTGACCTTTATTTACGCATCATTTAACTGCTTTATTTTTGTTCAATTCAGTTAGCATACAAACTGAGTGGGAAATTAGGAATTATCTGTTTTACTGCCTTGTGGTGAATTTATTTTTAATCTAACTGTCACAATAAAAAAGCCAATGTAATTAGTGCGATAGGTTGTTTTTGACAATATTTGTTACATCTAAAGGCCAATTGATAAATATTTATAGGGCGGCAAGCTTCGAACTTCTTTGTTATATTTAAGGCGTTAGTTAGTCTTTCATAAAATGAATTTGAGGCTGTAAATATGAAAAAAATCGCGTGTCTTTCCGCTCTGGCTTGTGTATTAGCCGTTGGCGCAGGTTCTGCATTTGCTGGTCAAAGTACTGTAACTGCAGGTTATGCTCAAGGTGATGCTCAGGGCGTACAAAATAAAGTTAAAGGCTTTAACCTGAAATATCGTTATGAGCAAGATAATAACCCACTGGGCGTTATTAGCTCTTTCACCTACCTGGAAAAAAATGGTAGCGATGGCAGCGACTACAGCAAAGGCCAGTACATGGGCTTCACTGCTGGTCCAGCTTACCGTCTGAATGACTGGGCAAGCCTGTACGGTGTTGTTGGTTTCAGCCACGGTAAAGTAACTAACAACGCTACCAACGGCCAGAACAACAGCAGCAATGACGATTATGGCTTCACCTACGGTGCTGGTGTTCAGTTCAACCCAATTCAGGACGTTGCTCTGGATGTAGGTTACGAACAAAGCCGTATCCGCAGTGTTGACGTTGGTGCCTGGGCTGTTGGCGTAGGTTACCGTTTCTAATCTAACCCTGTAGGGGTTATCTACCCTCAGCGTTGGTTGTTAGATGTGTCGGAAGAATCCGCTCTTTTCAGAGCGGATTTTTTTATGGCGAATTTCCTGCCCGCCACTCTGTGGGACGTCGTAAGCGACGTTTTTCTATGACAGTTTGTCAAACCCGTGACGAGTTTCGCCAGTCTTTTAGCCAGTCACTTTCCCGCCAGTCGCTATTCAGGTGTTCTTGCCACGGTTAAGCAAAAGCATGTGTATCGGTCTGTCATCATATTTTATCTTGACGTTAAGATTCTTTGTGTGAAGATATTGATCATCAGGCAGCAATGATTTGCTCAAGCTATTGAGGTTATACATGGTAGTGACATCAACGGCCCGCACGCGGGCTTTTCTTTTCTTCACGATTATCCTATTGGGATTGAATTTACGACCTGTACTGGCAGGGATTGGTCCGTTGCTGAATCAGATTCAGGCCGCAACGGGTCTGGATGACAGTATGGCGGGTATGTTAACTACGCTCCCCGTGTTCGCTATGGGGTGGTGTGCGTTATATGGCGGCCAGTTGCAGGCTCGCCTTGGAGAATATCGGGGAATCACGCTGGGTATTGTGGTGATTGCCCTGGCGTGTAGCGCACGCTGGTGGCTGAATAGCGGCATTGCTCTGCTGGTTAGCGCCGCGCTTGCCGGGATCGGGATTGCCTTGATTCAGGCGCTGGTGCCGTCGTTTATCAAGCTCCATTTTGGCCGCCATAGTAGCCTCCTGATGGGTTTTTACACCACGGCGATTATGACCGGTGCAGCATTTGCGGCTTCATCCGTTTCTCCGCTGGCAAATGCGTGGGGCTGGCAAAGCGCGCTGGCCTGTTGGGGGATTGTAGCGCTGGTTGCCACGGTGGCCTGGCGGTGTGTCCCTAAAGCGTATACCGCGAAGCAGGACACGGCGGCTGTTGTAGCAACGCGTCGAAGCGGAATGGACTGGCTGCTGATGGTGTTCTTTGGTATTGGTACGGGCGCGTATACGCTGGTGCTGGCATGGTTGCCACCGTATTACATTCAACTGGGATTAGATGCGACGCAAAGTGGCCTGATGTTGGGGGGATTAACGCTGACGGAGGTGATTTCCGGTTTGCTGGTGTCCACATTCATCAACCACTTCCCCGATCGGCGCAAACTGCTACTTCCTATTCTGATCGTGATGCTGGTGGGGATGATTGGACTGATCGTGGTGCCGCTGACGTTCACGTATCCGATTATTATTATGCTGGGGATTGGTATTGGCGCACTATTCCCGCTGTCGTTGATTGTGGCGTTGGATCAGGTGACGGAATCGCATAAGACTGGTTCACTGATGGGCTTTGTGCAAGGCGGCGGCTACATCCTCGCCAGCCTGATGCCTTTGCTGGCGGGTTTTATACGCCAGCATACCGCAGGGCTGGAACAGGCTTGGATGATTATGACCGTTGGTGTGGTCGTGTTGATCCTCATGGCGACGCGTTTTGCTCCAGTGAAAAGCGCGAGTCGCTAAGCCGTTTGTTGTGTTGTCAGCGAGCGGAAACCCGCTCGCTATGCTTTGTCCGTGGGGGAGCGATAACGCCATAGCCAGCGTCCGCTCATCAGGCGGCGGTAATAGAAGAAGCCGCGGACAATCCAGTCAAAGAACATCCCCATCCACACGCCAATCACGCCAAAACCAAGCATCACACCGAGGATATAGCCTGCGATGACCCGACATCCCCACATGCCTGCCATTGCCACCCACATGGTGTAGCTGGCGTCTTTCGCCCCTTTCAGGCCGGCAGGGAGCACCCAGGCCGCTCCCCAGATTGGCATAAATAGCGCGTTGAGCCACAAGAGATGTTTTGCCACTTCGATAACTTCCGGCTCATTGGTGTAAAACGATGCCAAAAAGCTGGCGCTGGGTACCGATAATACGGCGAGTGCGCATAGCCCAATATTGGACAGCCAGAAGATATACTTCAATTGGCGGGTCGATTGCATGATTTGGCCTTTCCCCAGCCGTGTGCCCACAATAATGGTGGCGGCTGCGCCGAGTGAATTGCCGGGAAGGTTGATCAGCGTTGAGATAGAGAAAGCAATAAAGTTTCCGGCGATGACTTCGGTTCCCATACCCGCCACAAAGCGCTGTGTGATCAGCTTGCCGATGTTAAACATCACGGATTCTATGCTGGCGGGAATACCAATACTGAGCACTTCATAGAGGATCGACAGGGTAAAAGGTGCAAAGTAAGACTTGAAGGGAATACGCAGCGCGCCGTTAAAACCGTGCATCAGCGTCAGAATCACGAATACCGCACCGATATAGCGTGAAATGGTAATCCCGATACCAGCACCAATAAAACCGAGGCCATTCCAGGAAAAGGCACCGTAAATCAGCAGGCTGCTGATGGCAATATTGAGGATGTTCATCCCAATGTTGATGACCATGGGTAACTTGGTATTGCCGGCACCCCGCAATGCGCCACAGCCGACCAGCGCGATGGCGACAGCAGGGTATCCCCATACTGTCCAGCGAAGGAACGTGAGGGCGAGTGCTTTAACCTGTGCGTCGGCCTGTCCGGCGATCAAATCGATAATCGCTGAACCGGCGAATTCAACTAACGCGACTAACAGAAACGATGACAGAACCAGTAATGACATCGACTGGCGAGCAGCAGAACGCGCCTGCTTTCTATTGCGTTGTCCTATGCTGAAAGCCACAACAACGGCGGTCCCCAACGCGACGGCGGTAAAGAAGGCGATGATGACCATATTGAAGCTATCAGCCAAACCGACGGCCGCCATCGCTTCTTTCCCCAGCCAACTGACCAGGAAGGTGCTGAAAACCCCCATCAACACGACGCAAAGGCCTTCAATAAAGATAGGGAAGGCGAGCGGTGAGATTTCTCTCCAGAAGAGAACACGGTTGGAGTAACGCTTTTTATACCAGTCTGTATCTTTTAATTTTTTCATGAAACGGTCTTGGATCGATCTCAGGTTTCCCAGTCGGTGCGGTAAACAGAGCCATTAAGGTGGCTCGCAAATAGCATTACTTTTGCATGATACGTAATTGATACAGTGACTTATCCATACCGTGTCTGAACCATTTTGTACGCTCGCGGCAGTATGGCTGTTTTTTAAAATAGCGTTCCTGTTTACAGAGTATCAGTCGCCAAATCGATGTCCAGCCTGGATTGCTTTCCTCGCATGGAAAGTTGTTGCACGCGCCTATTATTTAATTTAGATTTTACTTAATTAGATTTATCTAAATTAACGGTGGCACGCTTACCATCAGCGATATCACCTTCCTTACCGACTTAGCGCTACGCTGAGCAGTTGCATTATGACGGGTTTCCGCGGCTCAAAAGAGGATCACGATCATGCCAACACCACTTGCTATCTCACCTGCTCAGGCCCGCAAATTGTTAGATGAAGGGGCGATACTGATTGATATTCGCCAGCCGGAAGAGTACGCCCGCGAGCACATCGCACAAGCGAGGTTGCAGCCGCTGAATTCCTCTGCCGGATATGTTCTCCCCGATGATGGCAGGGAAGGCCAAACGGTGATTTTCCACTGCTTATCCGGCATGCGTTCGGAACAGAATGCTGGCTTGCTGGCACAGGCGGCGTCACCCGCAACGGTTTTTCTTCTGGAAGGGGGAATGGCCGCATGGAAAAAGGCGGGGTTTCCGACAGAGGTGAATCTTAAGCAGCCGATTGAACTCATGCGGCAGGTTCAAATCGCCGCTGGTGCACTTATTCTGAGTGGTGTATTACTGGGTTACAGCGTAAGCAGCGCTTTCTTCCTGCTCTCTGGTTTTGTAGGGGTTGGGTTGCTGTTTGCTGGGGTAACCGGTTTTTGCGGTATGGCAAGGCTGTTAATGAAAATGCCGTGGAACCGTGACGCCAAACGCTGATTGGCCGGGATGACCTGCCGGGATAGTAAGCGGAGTGTTAACCATCAAAAAATAGGGGCAGCAATATGGACATGAAGAACATTCCGTTTGGTACGACCGACTGGTCGCAAATAGAACCCACCGAGCATCACGGGGAGACAGGAATCGCCTACTGGCGAACACAGCGTTTTGATAATATTCGGGTGCGTATTGTTGAGTACACGCCTGGTTACCTGGCCGATCACTGGTGCTCAAAGGGACATATTCTGCTGTGTCTTGAGGGCGAACTTCATACGGAACTGGATGATGGGCGTGTTTTTGTTCTTAAACCCGGAATGAGTTATCAGGTTGCGGATAACGCAGAAGCTCATCGCTCCTACACCGAGACGGGCGCTAAGCTGTTTGTTGTGGATTGATGGTGAGGGGCTAATCCGGAGTAGGGAGATTAGCCCTCGACCATAATTAACTCATCCTATCTGGATTCGCGTTCGTCGAAGCCAAAACCGTTTGTACAGAAACGCTCAAGTCGTTGCTTGATACGGAAGTGACTCGCTTCTAAACCTGTTGTCGTTGTTGATATATAGCACTACACTCAATGTGGTTAATGGGGTGTGTTGGGTTATTGTCTATACGAATCAGGAGTGTACGAACGTGTCTATCAGAATTGAACTTGCAGAATCGATGGAAGTGCTGAGTCTTCGGGTCGTGGGTCCCTATTACGAAAAAATACCGCAGGGGTTTGATGAAATATTATCGTGGGCAAGGGAGCACCATCTCCCCATCGATAAATCTTTGGCGTTCTACTGGGATGATCCCAGCAAAGTAGAACCGGATGAATTACGGGCCGATGTAGCTATTACGTGCAAAGAGATGCCGTCAACGTTGCCAGAAGATGTGGGAATACGTAGGGAAGTCATTCCCGGTGGACTTTATGCTGTGACGCACACTATTGTGGAGAATGGTGATTTTGCGAAAGCCTGGGATGACTTTTATAAGGCCATTAATGCGCAGGGATACCGCCCGGCAGGTGATATCTGTTATGAAAGCTATTTGTGCGACGGAAGCAATGGCAACTGGGAAATTGAAATATGGCAGTCTGTTGAAGCAGCGAATTAAGTCTGTTTATCAGGGTTAGCTTAAAAATAAAAAAATATCGGAGCAGCCTGCATCGTTACTGTGAATACGCTGTGAGAATATTACACTATGGTATATCGCTGGTATGGTTGAAGTTATTTAGCATTATCACAGGCACTCGATGAATGCCTGTTGTAATGCATCATTTAATCACTGAGTTATCGATAGTCTTAATGGCTGTACCATTCTGCTGCTTGATGATGTTTAACTGGATTCCGTCAGATTTACGTGTTGCTAAAACATTAATATCCTTTTCATCATCGCAATTGAAATCACCTTGCAACGATAGCGCGATGGCTTTTAGCGAATCATCGGTAGAGAAAGGAATAGACAAGACGGTATTGTCTTTGCTGATGATTTTTACACCGACAGCGCCAGTGATGTCGTTCTGATACAGGTTATAGACTTTTCCGTTACGAGAGTCGGTATCAATAAATACTTCTGTTCCCAACGCTTTTGCACTTGTCAAAACAATCGCGTCGATGTCGGCACCCGGTGAATCGGCATATTTTGACAGGCTGGTGTCGACGATTTTTAGATAGGTAAATGAATCAGACTCGGAATCAATCACGTCAACGTCATACCCGATGACAGAACCACGATTGGTTGTCGTCTGGGCGGATGCCGGGTTAATTGCCTGAAACACCGGTGTAGCTTTAATCCATTCACTGCCGTCATTGGATACGTAGGCATCCCATGACTCATAGGTTCCTGCTTCATAGATATAGACATCCGCCTCCGCAGTACCGCTCTTTTTAATCGCGTACGGGGTAAAACGAACTACAACACTACCTGCTGCACCGAGGGAAAGTATATTTTCATTCGCGCTATAGCGGTTAGGCTCCCCCAGTATTCTTTCAGGCACTTTATAACTTGAAGATACATTAGGGCCAGGCGTATAGCTCACGATCTCTGTGGCAAACCCCACCGCGGTACCCGGAATATCGGGATAGCCTTTATAGGTTTCAGCAAAGGCTGAAGCTGAGAATAGGCACATTAATGCAATTGCATATCTTTTCATTTCACTTCCTCTTAATATAAAAACTACGATTATGGGGAATGAGTCCATTCCATTTTACGTATGCCAGCACGTTGATAATTAGCCCGTCGCAGCATCGACAGATATTATGCTAGCATGTAAACGGCACGTGTAATTGAACTGCCAATTAGCAGAACTTAATAACACTGACGGCCGATTCACGTTGGATAATGATCTCGCAAATTCTCGGAGCTTCATTTAAATTCGTTTTAGTATTTAGGCGAGGTGGATTTTCCTGATAGGTGAATCTGTTACAGCGATGAAGGGCCAGCACAAACCTTGCAATTGCACTGATATTTTCAATTTGTTTTGGGGGACAGTGTTATTGAGTTGTCTGGCTGGGATGTTTATTGTGGGAAGGAAATATATATTCTTGATGACTTCGTGTAGGTTTTATCATTCACTATCTGGCGGTAAAACGCCTGTTTATGAGGAGGTGTGGAATCTGGAGTGTTATTTTAATGCAATAGAAGATGATGCAGGAAGAGTGGTTTAACACAAGCTTATGTGAGTGGTAGCTGATAAATCTTTAATCTTTACACATGGTTTATTTTAAATGCTTCATTTGTAATTATGTAAAAAATTTCTTCCACATCATTACAAAATCTCATCATCATTCACGTCATCGACAACCTGAGCGGCAATATCCAAGTGCGTGGGTAGGGCAGTCAGTCAGCATATCGTCGAGTACGCAGATCGTCGTTCCGTGATATGTGATCGTTTCCATTTCTCATCCTTGATTTTATGACAGGTTATTCCCCCGTAATTCCACCATAATTCCCCCTGTAAAATCCAGACGAAAAAAAACCAACCGTAAGAGGTTGGTTTTTCTGGGATTATCACGAGAGCATTAAAGTAATGAATTTAACTTTATGAAATATATAATTTATTTTTCATGTTGATATTTAGCGTATGCCTATAGCTATGCCTAAAAGTCAAAGTCATCCCATCAACAGAAAATATTGCCTCAAACTTCGAACCTTCAGACGATAAAGTATTACATCGGATCTACGCTGTTCAAGTGACAGAAAAACTGAAAAGAGTGGTGAATAGTTAGTCATTCGGCCTGGTTCAACTATCCTTTTTTAAGGAAAGGACAATTGATAGCGGATGATCATATGAAAAACTTGTCGGACAAAGACATTAAAGAAATCAAAAAATGGCTAAATATTGATACCTATCGGCAGTTTGAAAACATATCTCTTGAGCGGCTTTATCTTGAGCTGGTGATGAGGTCGCTGTTTTTTAGTTCTGACCATAGTGATTATGATCGCTGGGTGGTTAAAACTTATGCCAACAGTCTCTTCAGTGGGGATCCCTTCCTCATTACAGATAGTCATATGAATCAGCTTAAAACAAAAGCCAGACTTTTGGTATCCCCATACTTTTCTGTAACAACGACCGGAAGGGTGGCACATCTTTGTTTTGAAGGGATGAAGAAGTCGTTATTTGGCTGGAACAATGTTGATGATTATTGGATAGATGAAAAAGTCGACGAGCTCCCTGTTGCAGAGGCTATGCCGATATTATGTGAACACCGGGTTATGATAGAGATAAATCTCACCAGTGGCTCTGACGAAGAAATCGCTGAATCACTGAAAGCCATGCTTCCTAAGTGGCGTAAAATCCGGAAGATTGAGCCGGAGTCATTAGACACCATTCGCTTTGGTCACAGCACAATCAAGAAAATTATCGATTACAGACTGATCCCATTACTCGACATACTGACATGGGCAAAGCACCATGATATTCGGGTGTCAGATAATCACCTTTCCTCTCTGCTTCACTGCGATTCTGATGAGGAAAATAAAACAAGAATGGGGAGTCATATAAAAAATACTGACAAACCCCTTGCGCTTAAAACCGCCAGCAAGTCATTCATCCTTCAGTTTCATCATTTTCTTAACAAGAACAACCATTTGAAAGAAATGCGGGTTTCTGATGTTATAACGCTCGCAGACAAGGACTAAAAACACGCTAATTCTGGATGTGCTGAAATTCGCTTGTTTCCCTGAATTTTTCATATAGTCTCTTCTAAAAAGCGAGGAGAGACTATGAATACCCAGAATCGCCTTATTCGTTTCCCCGAAGTAATGAGAAAAACCGGATTTGGAAAAGCCTGGATCTATCGCCTTATTAGTGAAGAACGTTTCCCCCGACCTGTGAAAATTGGTATCCGTGCTGTCGCATTTGTTGAAAATGAAATTGATGAATGGATATTGACCGCGATTGAAAAAAGAAATGTATTTTAAAAGTGTAAAGAATTTCAATCAATAAAGGCTATATATTTTACAGAATATTTGACAGTTTTTAATGAGGGCTTTTGTTTAAAGGTTTCGCGGGGCGTTATTAAGTCTCAGGTGTACTTAAGGTTAATTAAGTACACCATAGATATTAAATGTAAAAAATATCGTTATTATCTGATTGATTAAAAATAAATTTAATTATTATTTTCTTGTCATTTTCTTAAGATTTTTTTGTAAATTTATTATTTGTAATTTAATAATATATTGCACCTAGAGTGCTTTTGTAAAATATTTTAAGGAGAGAATATGGATCATATTAGAACGAATGCATTTATGTTTGATAATGGTGAGCGATATTGCCATGTTATTAACAGTCTGACAGGAGAGCCGCTTTTTGATCCTAATCTTTATATAACGACAAACGTCAGGAGCAAATCGGTGTCGATTAATACAATGGAGGTGGTTGCCGGAAGTCTGGTATTACTTTATCGATTTTTTCATATGAGAAAAATAGACATCGTGGATCGGATCACCCGCATGGAATTTTTAAGTTCTTATGAAATTGATGCGCTGGCTGATTTCGCTTCGGAAAACTTCAAAAATAGGAAAAAAACGTCCGGTAGCAGAAGTGTGAAAGCGCCGACAAAGTATTTCAGACTGACGTTTATTTGCCATTACCTTGACTGGCTATACCATCATCACTTACCGCATTCGGTAGACGTAAATCTTGACGCCAGGATCACAAGGATGGTGGCTGAACTGAAAAATAAAAGACCTGATTCTGACGGATACCGTGACTATATCCCTGAAAAGTCCTTAACGAAGGCGCAGCAAGATATTCTGTTTAGCGTAGTCAGCGTCGGGTCTGCATTAAATCCGTTTTCTCCTGAGGTTCAGACACGGAACAGGCTCATCATTTTATTACTGTTCAGTTACGGGGTCAGAGCCGGTGAGCTTTTAAATCTCCGGATCAGTGATATTGATTTTGCCTGTTCCTCTATTACTATCCAGCGCCGCGCCAATGACAAATCAGATCCAAGGGTTAAGCAGCCGCTTGTCAAAACGCGGGGAAGGGTGCTCCTCTCTGAGGAAGCGGTCATGTCTGAATTATATAATTACATCCAGCAAGACAGGCTAAAAATAAGAAATGCAAAGAAAAATGATTTTCTTTTTATTACCTATAAGAAAGGGGATACAGAGGGAAATCCCCTGTCGATGTCGGCTTACCGGAAAATTATCCATACGATTAGCCAGTGCTCACCGGAGTTGTGTGGGGTAACCGGGCATCAACTGAGACACACATGGAATGATCACTTTTCTTCCATGTCAGACGCCCATGGTCTTTCTGAGGTGAGAGAAGGGCAATGCAGAGTGTATTGTATGGGCTGGGTGCCGGGCTCTGAGATGGCGATGATCTACAACAAAAGACATCTTACTAAAAAGGCAAATGAAACCTCACTGGCTGTTCAGCAAGAAATCATCAGGGAGATGTTATGAATAAAGTGAAAGAAAACAAACCCTGTTTAATGGCAACACGTTCAGGTTATTCATTTTCTCTCTCCGATACACGGTGGCATCTGGATAAGGATAATACGGTCAATATTTATTCTGTATTGCAAACATTAACCCCGTCATTGCATGAGGGGTATCTCAATACACTGGCTTTTTTTGCCTGTAAACGGAGTGCGGGTTATGTGGTGATGATCAATAACAGCATGAGGCGGTTTATCCGTGAGATGTCCCCTGATTATATTGATGAGTCAGCGATCCTGAATTACAGAGCTTCACCTGCAACACCGCTGGCAAGTCTGATGGTGCTGAGATGTTTTCTGATTAAGTGGCATTCCCTGGGTTATGCGGGTATCGATGACAATGCCATTACGCTGTTGAAAGCCATGAGAATAAAGGTTAAAGCGCCCGGAGACGTTGTAAAACAGGAAAGCCCTGAAAAGGGCCCCTTAACGGATACGGAGCATAAGGGATTAAATAGGGCGATCCACCATGCCGGGAAAAACGGCAGGATCACGCTGTCTGAGTCTGCAATGGCATTGCTGGTCAGCCTGACCGGAAGACGACCCTTGCAAATCACCTCATTAAAATATCAGGACATAAAAGAAGAGAATAATAGTGATTCTGGCTATTTCATCAACTTCCCCAGGATCAAACAGGGGGGCGGATTCAGGAGGACCTTCAGGCTCCTGAACGTTGATAAATATCTGTTTGATATTGTCAGGCAACAGGCAGAGGCGTCGGTAAGCCGGATTGAGAAGGCTATCGGCAGGGCGCTTCAACCGGCAGAAAAAGAGGATGTGCCTGTTTTTCTGTGTGAGTCGCAATGTCGTCTGAGCGAAGGTCAGAATATGACGGCGTTACTGGCGTCGGACAGACTTCATGCTTCCCGAAACGGGGTTAATGATGCACTGATCAACGTGGTTAATACCGAGCAGGTCATCTCTGAAAGAACCGGTGAAATCATGAAAATAAGTCCCCGACGACTCCGTTATACCCTTGGCACCAGGATGGCGCGTGACGGGTATGATGTGCAATACATTGCAGAGTTGTTAGATCACTCTTCCACGGCCTGTGCCGGGATTTATGTTGAAAATTTACCGGATAGTGTCGTCAGGATTAACCAGGCTGTTTCTGACAAATTATCCTTTATTGCCGATGTTTTTCTTGGGAAAGAAAAGCCGAAAGTAAAAAGCTGTTCATCCTGTGCGACAGCCATTCCGTGCTATCAGTGCCTTTATTTCAGACCTTTCACTCACCAGAATAATGACGAGGTGGCGCATGGGTAACGTGACCGTATTCAAATCTCAGGCCGGGTTGAGTGTGGAAAAGAAT
Source organism: Pectobacterium aroidearum (assembly GCF_041228105.1). Lineage (NCBI taxonomy): Bacteria > Pseudomonadati > Pseudomonadota > Gammaproteobacteria > Enterobacterales > Pectobacteriaceae > Pectobacterium > Pectobacterium aroidearum. The sequence goes on along the minus strand of NZ_CP166097.1, from coordinate 3,200,715 downwards.
ACCGGTGATTTTATTGTTTTTTGCCGGGATAAGCTGACCGTATTTGGTGCGGATTTAAACTGGCATTCACCTGTCTGGAAAGGCATTGCAACGTTTTGCAAGCTGGGGACGGGGAGAGGCGCAGTCAGCAATGAATGTGCCATGGACAGCGATTTCATTTCTTTTGCCAAAAGCTATATCCGTTACCAGCAGGCGTTACGCCCGGTCAAACGTCACGGTGCGGCACTCATGGCACTGAGGTGTCTGGAAAAAGCGCTGTTGCAGGTTTGCCGGAATGCCCATATCTATAACACGTCGGTTCTGGTGCTGGATGAAGCGATGCAGACCGCCAGACAGTATTATAAAGATAATGTGTTATACCAGTGTGGCACACAGCTTGAAAAACTGGCGCAGTTTCTTACGACCCACCGCTTCGTTAGCTGTGGTTTTTTTCGCTGGTGCAATCCGGCTAAACCCGATTTCAAAAATCATTACCTGCCTGAGAAAGAAGATCCGGACAGAAAGCATAAATTACCGGACGAACGGGCTTTACTCGCTATCGCTGAAATTTTTTCACGACCGGATGATGAACTCAGTGAGCGGGATTTGTTTACCACCTCGGTCTTTGCCCTGCTGATGTGCTCACCAAACCGTATTTCAGAAATTCTGGCATTACCGGCAGACTGTGAGATCACCCGGAAAGATAAAAATGGCGTGGAGCGTTACGGGCTTCGCTTTCATGCCGTCAAGGGCTATGGGGCCACTATCAAGTGGGTGCCTGATGTTATGGTGCCGGTTGCCAGAAAAGCGGTCAGCCGGTTACGCCTTCTGTCGGAAAACGCCCGTTCAATAGCGAAACGGGCAGAAAATCAAACATGTTCAGAAAAACGTAAGACTGCTGCACACTCTGTAAACGAGAAGGTGATGCCGTGTCTGCCTGCGGATTTTCCCTGGTTTGATAAAGAAAAGTCTGTGCGATATAGCAATGCGCTGTGTCTGCTGAACAAATATCAGGGCTGTGGGAAAAGGAAGACGCAGGACGTTCAGATTTGCAGGCCAGCGTATCATTTCTTTGCCTCTGATATCGCAAAGATGAGACCTTCCGGCACGGTGAAGAATATCTTTGCACGTCATGGTTATACCGATGATGAGGGGAACCCCTTATTTCTGCGCTCCCATCAGCCGAGGCACCTTCTCAACACGCTGGCGCATCAGGGGGAACTTTCAGAAATGGAGATCGCCAAATGGTCAGGCAGAGTCAGTGTCATGCAGAACCGTGCCTATAATCATGTCTCTCAGGAAGAGATGCACGAGAAAATCAAAGAGCTGAAGCTGGGTGCTCATGGCTACGCTCTGCCTGTCAGTATTCCGGTTATCACAGAAGAGCCGGATCACGGTGCGGTTCACGTCACGCCCTACGGTTATTGTGTTCATGACTACCTGATGCTCCCCTGCAAGAAATTAGCCAGCACGTTGTATTACGGCTGGGCAGGGGGAATGAACGGGCATGAGCCTGTCAAAAAAATCCGTCAGCACCTTCGGATGGCGAAAAAGGCAGTGAAAGACGCGTATTTTGGTGCGGATAAATGGGTGGCGCACCACGAAGCCGTATTATCTGTTTTAGAGAAAATGCAGAGCAAAAAAATGAAAATATCTTATAAAAATTAATCATCAGGAGGCCGTATGGCAAAACATTTAACATCATCAGATATCACAGTCATTAAAAAAACGCTTCAGGGCTGGCAAGGAAAATTAACATGGGAAGCGCTTTGTATCGAAGTTGAAAAATTTATCGGAAAGAAACCCAGTCGTCAGTCATTGAATATGCATAAAGATATCGTGACTGCCTATTTAATGAAAAAGAAAATGATACAGACAAGCCGCGTTGAACCAAAGAAACCCGCCAGCCTGAAAATTGCGGCACAGAGAATACGACATATTGAAAACGAGATGGCAATGCTTGAGCAGCAAAACAACCGTTATAAAGAGCAGTTTTCCCTGTGGCAGTATAACGCCAATAAATATGGGTTGAAATCGCACCAACTTAATGAACCGTTACCTGAAAAAAAGTGACTATAAACGAAAGCAGGTAGCGTAAATATATTTTTACGAATTGCTTGATTTTTAATTTAATGGTGATATTGATACGTTGTCAGGATGACAATTAATAATAATTTAAATGCAAGGATGCATAGTTATGAAAAAAGTAAATATGAGTTTGATGGAAAGGTATCTGCTGTTGCTGGACAGGTTCGTTGATAAGCTCGATGAATCGGGCTTTTCAGAAGCAGAAATCACCGAGCAGTCTTATCTTTTTTGTGCCGGATTTTATATTAAATATCAGCAGGACATAGAAAATCTGACGTTTTCAAACCGAGAAGTGGTGCTAAGTTTTCTGCTTCTCTCTTACTATTGCCATATCGAGAAAATCAGTGATGACTTGATCGACAAAGCCCGTCTGAATAAAGTCTTTCTTTCCATCATCAGCTTCATCATCAACAACGGTGGAAGAACAGAAAGAATCTACGTGCATGAGAAAAAGAAGTATGACGCCAACAAGCTGATAAGAGCCTCAACGAGCGTCAGGAAGAGTGGTTGCCGATTGTGATGAAATGTATTAGCTAAGACCCGACTGGCACAGTTGCTGCGCAGAGCTAAGCGTAATCTTACAAGCGGCTCTGTGCCATGTGCAGACATTCTGCTGTTTATTTTCACATTAAACCCCGTGCCATTTGGACAGACAAGTGATTCCGTCCAGTTCTACTGGCGCGTGTGATCTGGCCTGTTATTCTCAGACTTATTCTTCTTTTTCAGTGAAGGTGTTCATATGACTGATTATCCCTTTTATATGCCTGTTACGTTCACTACCAATCCTGTTGAGGCTGCTCTTGCACTGTATAAAATTGCGTTATTAAAAGCTTCCTACCGGAATTTCTGCCATCGGTTGTCCTGCAAAATGGGCAATAGCGTGGCGCTGGAACATGAGCAACGCTTAGTTGCCCAAGATCTACAGTGCCGAAAAGTGGTTAATCAGTCTGGGAAACATCAGGAAATGCTTGAAAATTTGATTAGTCGGCAGTCAGAAGATAGCCGATAACGTGATCAATTCATTCGTTTACTGAATCCTTCATAATCCATAATCAGGCCGCGTCAACGGCCTTTATACTGCCTCTCATTTAATTCCCCGTGCCGTTGGACATAACAGTTATTCTGTCCGGTTCTGCTGGCTGAGCGAAATATAGCCTATGAAAGCATCGGCAACTATCGGCTCCCGAGCTTGATGTCATTATCAATGATGATGACCCTTTCTGCGCTTGATGTAAGGCATCTCCGCATGTGGTAGATAGTTCTTACAACATAACGTTAACTTCAATATTGTTGTTGGATAGGATATTCATAGCGGGTATTTCTACGTTGCTCATGTGAGTAAACGCAATCAAAACGATCATAAACAGTGATTTTTTAACCATTTTTCATACTCCTTTTCAAGGTGGTATGTAGCATTGACCAGTTTGGCGTTAAATTCACGCTCAAAAATTCCTGAAAAAAATGACCTAGACGTAGGCACTAAAGTCAATCACAATCATCATCGTTAAACATAGAAACATATCACTGAGAAATAAATAAAAATGGAAACCGTAATGAAAACTTCTGATTATGACGATAATGAGTTATCTGAAATAATTAACTTAATAGCTCAAGAAATATATGTTTTAGCCGTTAAGCATTCACATTCATCAGAATACGAACTAATTAATCAATTGGCAGTTGATATAAGAAAAATCTTGCACGCAATTAAAGATGAGTTACAAGCTGAATCAGCACATGAAGAAATCACTGAAATAATGGTAAAAAATATAGCCACAGGTGAGGTAGATGAAAATCTACATGAGGAAATAAATAACTATATAGACGACTTGTATCCTCTCGATGAGTATAATCATCATGATAATGATTACATTAAATTCAGAGAGGGCTTGAGGAGGAAAGTTATTTCATGCGCAGTTGAGATGCGCAATAAATACAGTGGCGTAAGGTTTAATCTAAAATATCATTACTCTCCCTATGTGTTTTGCCTAGATAATAACTATCTGCATGCGCTCATATACTTTTACAATAAAGAATACCTTCCAAAGAAGAAAGAATCTAAATATGGGGCGGAAACAACAATCACGAATTCCCCATATGAAATAAGAAGGCCATACGGTTATTCTAAATATAGAATCAGATATATAAAGAATGATGTTGAAGTACCCCAAGAGACATTAAAAAAAGCAATAAAAAACAGAGACTTTAAACTCGAATTGACTGACGAAAAAGATCCTCTAATGCAGGAATTTTATTCATTATATGCACTTAGAGACGTTAAAAAGGTTAGCTATACAAATGAACTACGGATAAGCATTGACACATCATCCCCGCTAGATGATTTTGAAGTTGATAAAATCCTAGCGATGCTCAGGTGCGAGATTTCCAATCTGCAACGTGATAATAAATATTCCGAATATCACATGGCTAAAGACATAAATGAATTTAAACGAGCATTTGAAATACCTAACATTAAGACTGAAAACTATCTTCAGATAAAAAAATTGCACACTCCACAGATAAAAAACCTAAAGACAGATTTTAATGCGAAGAACTATCTCTGTGGAATGATTATTCTTAGTCGTTATTTATTTGATAATGAAAATCCTAAAAAATCATTAGATAAATTATGTGCAGACCTTTCAAGTGAATTGATTGATGTATTAAAGATAGATGAATCAAAATTTTCACCAGACACTATTCTGAGGGGGTATAAGCAAGTAAATAAAGCGGTTCAGAACCAAATTGAAAATATTAATCGGTTCGACAGTCAATGATATGAAAAACCATAATATATAGATAATGGATTGATACATAATAGTTTTTACCCTATTCCGGTTAAGGACCTTATTATATAGCCACGGACACAGGTCTGTTCCGAACTGGCCCAGCAAGAGCGGCGGCACGTCCGTTGGTAACCGAACCCACGCCCTGGAGCGTAAGTAGCCCTCAGAAAAAGGCCGCTCAATGCAGATGAGAAAAGCCCGTAGCGGTGAAACTACGGGCTGATGTTTTCCCTGATGCTGTTTATGTCATATCAATTATTTTGAGGGTGAAACCTTCCATTTTCCTTCAAATTTAAAGAACTTAAGCTCCATGGTTGATGTTCTTTCACCCAGAAACGGGATTTTGGCATTGTATTCGAGTGTGCATTTGTAACCGCCGTCACTGTCTTTGTCTTTACAGGCGATTTTCTTGGCTGAATTGAAAACGACTCTTGCTGATTCGGACGGTGCGCCTTTGTTCATCTCTTCAGTAAAAGACTGCATTGCCTTAGATACGTCAGCATCTGATGGTTCGCTGTCACAGCCGGTGAGGAAAAAGGACAGCACCAGTAATAAACCTAAGGATAATTTTTTATTCATTATGGCTCTCGTTTTGAGGATTGCTGAATTTAAAAGGATTTAAAAGGCACCGCGTTTCATTTCACTGGCACCGGCAGTGAATTCATAAGAACTTACTTTTTCACCTTTAAACGTGATGAGAATTGATTTTTCTTCAATATCCGTTCCGCCAGTCAGTATTCCGACAATCGGAATATATGATGTTGGTTTACTGCGGTAGTTATGCATTGAATAAGACCATTTCTCCTCATCATCTGTGGTGATACGTTTATCCGGCTCACCAAAGGCGGTTAATACTTCTGCCTTGGTGGTTTTTCCTTTTACAATTTTAGCTTTTACGTCTTCCTGCGTTACATTTTTCAGTGTCTGATTACCGAAGGAATAACATCCAGAGAGAGTGAGTGATACCAATGTTACGATGATAAATTTTTTCATTAATTTAAACCTTTAAGGATTTACTATTATTAGGTCTTAACGTGTAAATGAACTAACCAGATTTCTGAATTCGACATTAAACTTGCTAGCCCTGATGTTTAACCATCTGATGAGGACATGACAGACCAGTGTTGATAACAAATAGATATCCCATAGATCATCATTTTTAAAATCAAAAAGGAAAATAATAAATGAAACGGCAGAGATAATATTAGTTACGATAAAGGTAACAGGGAAAAAGCTTGGGACGGGCATAGCAGAACTATAGACACTAGCAGTAAATTTTACTATAGGTCGAATAAACAAAAGCAGAGTCAATGTTGTTAATCCGAAGACAATAAAACATTTTTCCGGCATGTTTACATGTCGTTCTTTGGTGGTTTCATTAACGATCAGTGCATCATGAAATGATGCATAGGAATGATGGTCATGATAGCCATTGAATTCGTATTTTTTAATACGATGCGATTCACGGAACGGTATGCCATGCGCGGAAATTTGTGTCTCATCCCCAGCATCTGTTTTTACCCAGATAGTGTCATTGTTCGGGTTGTAGCTGATGACAGTGCCTGAGAGCGTTTCCTGAAACGTATATGCGCGACCGCAAAATTCAAATTTTTCAGTAGTGATTTGCTCTTCCCACTGTTGGCGGATCCAGATTCTGGAATCTGCGTCTTCTTTCCTATTTTTGTTGTAGGCAAAAAAAGCCCAGATGAGCAGGGGAGCACTGATAGGTAACCAGAGCCACCAAAGCTGAATTGCACCTGCCATAAAAAGCCAGTCGATAAACACAGGAAGCAATACGCCGATCCAGAAACGTCTCATGAATAAAAGGCTCATACAAATTCCTTAATAGCTGAGTGAAAGTCATATTCGATGTATGAAGAGGTCAGGAACTATGTATGAGACGAAATTTGTCATTGCTGAACCTATATCGTTAGTTGAATAAGTAAATAGACCAGTTAAATCAGTCTATTATGGGAAAAGGAACAGCTACATTTTGAACAGTTGTGATCAAACAAAGCAAATCGCTTATAACGATCGATGGTTTACTTGTGATAGATTAAAGCTATCATAAATTAAATATAGATCGGTATTAACGATCGTTAATCTTGTGTTTTTTGTATGAAGAAAGGCTTGCTGGACGGCTTCTCAGCCCTACATTTGGAATGATGATGGGTGTGATTTTTGCGGAGTTTTGATGGTGGTTTTTGGTGTTGCCGTAATTTCTATCATCTTCATGCCCGTAATGCTGTTGTGTTTGTCTGGGCGTTTGAGTGTCGGGATTTTGAGTTTTTTCAACATGCCAATGATGATGTTGAGGTAGGGAATGGTTTCTAACCATCTGAAGCCGGTCTGAATCATAGAGAAGGGTTTTCTGTGATGAGCTTCTTTTACCGCTTCGATTACATGTGCTTCTTTACCATCTGCACCAGCTTCTTTTACTGCTTCGGTTGCATACGCTTCTTTGTTACTTGCAACAGCTTCATTGTGTAGCGTTGTAGGATAATTGATAGCGTGTTCGTCCTGACCGCCGTCTTTATTGAGGGTAAGCGTTTCGATGGGGCTGGTAACGTCTTCTGTTGTGATTTCAGGGGTATCTTTAGCTATGGTCATATCAAGAGCTTCGCTAACCGATGCCTTACTGACTGATGGCATTTTCAATGCAAACAGGAAAGCATTGTCGCGTTCCGGCTGGTAATCGAGTTTGTCTTGTAGGGTAGACCAGGAATAACACTTACCTAACTGCGAAGCTTTGAAGGCAATCCCCTGATATTCGAATGAAAATCCATTCATCTTTCCGGTAGAAGCGATATTCGGGACTACCGTTATGTTTTGTGCCACAAGCTGTGTCACAAATTCAGTGGTGGATGGTTTACCGACAAGTAATGCTTCCAGTGCTTTCTGAATGACCGATTTGGGCGATGGCTCTCCTTTATACTTCTCCATCATCGCTTCGTTACGCGACAGCTTTTTAGGCTTTGGTGTTGCGCCCCTCGGTTTCTGTGTCGGGGGTTTTCTGGATAGCGAAGGAGGGAAGGGCGAAGCTGGGGATGGTGATGCTACCAATTCTGGCCCTTTGGTTCTGGTCAGTGAATAGTCGCGTTCAAGCTGCTGTATGATACGGGTGCTGATCAGGTTTTCATTTTTGCCCAAGTAAAGGCTTCCATTAGTGAGATCGATACGACTGGCAATAATGTGGATGTGCTGGCCTGCTGTGTCGTCATGCAACACATAGCATCTCAGATGCGTTTCAGAGAAGCCCATTCGGGACATGTAATCATCAGCTATCTCTGACCACTGAGCATCTTTCAGCGCTTCGCTTTTCGGTAATCGAAGTGAATTGTGCCAGACGGGTTTAGCAATATCTGGGCGAAGGGTTTTGGTGGTATTGAATTCAGCGATCAGATCTCCGGCTTTATTCCCCAGCATGTTCCCACCAATGATGTAAGGTGTGCATTGATGATGAGAGCCTGGCTTTAATGCGTAGAGAACAACACCGGCGAAACCCTTACCCCTGCGGATTTTTTGCATTCCCTTCATGGGAAGCACTCCACATGTTATCGGTGATCAGATTTGTGCGAAGCTCGGAGATCTGCCGTTTCACGGCAAAGAGTTCAGTTTGTGAAAGAGAACTATCATTGCTCTTGCTATCCAGATGAGCGACCAGTCTGTTCAGCTTCTGCGAAATCTCACCAAGGGTTTTCCATGCTTCGAGATTAATAGAAGGAATAATGGAGGGAAGGTTATGCAGAAATGCCATACGCAGCCATTCACCTTTGCGATGACTACCACGCCTTTCATTCAGAAGCGACAACTCTTCATTATTTAACCTGACACTGACGCAATGGCTGCGAAGGATATTATTAAAAGTATCATTTTCGATCATATGAACTCCTTTTCATATAATTAAATCAAAGCATATTCCTTATGCTTAATACTTATTTATATGGCAGAAGCTAACAATGTCAATGCATGGTGTTGATTTTGCTTTTAATTTTTTTCAACCAGAGGGCGAAAAAAACAAGGGAGAACTCGGAGAAGCCAGCGTAGCGCTTCGGAGAGTTAGCCCTTGCTTAAATAATATTAGATAGTTGATGTAATGTATAAATTTGTGCAGGGGAGTCATCTGAGGGATTGTAAATAAATCTTGTTTTATTTAATTCACTCTCTTCTATTTTGTTTTTTAGGTAAGATAGCAGGTTAATAATTATTGTTCTTTCTTCTTTGGGATTGTAGTGTAAAGTGATTTTTTTCGATAAATTAAATTTTATTGAATTCCTTTCTAATAATCTTAACGCTTCTTCACTTTTTTCATAAAGTTGAAATATATTAGCGCTCACAGAAAAATCAGATAACTTGTCAGTAAAAATTTCTGGATGTTGATGGAATGGGGGGTATGAGGTAAAATTATTACCTAAGAAATCTACAGTGTTAAGGTTAATTCCACTTTTAAGAATTAATCCAATATTGTATTTTTCATTTTCAAAAAATAATAAACTTCTATTGTCATTGTCTAATTGTTTTAAATCAGCTTTATAGAACAAGAGAAGTGTGAATTCATATATCGTTTTACTATAAAATATAGGGGTTTTGCCATAGTTATCTTTTTGATTAATATTAAATCCTCTTTCTATTAACATTTGAAGATCTTCTTCATTCCATGTAAAATCTTTAAAAATCAAATTCTGTCCCAATTCATCCACCCTGGATGGATCGCTATAACTTCTTATCATTTCCGAAAAAACATCTTTTATTGATTTAATTTCTCTATTCATTTCGTAGTCCAGACCATTTTATTTTTCTATAATATATAGTTTTTTTAAAGTCAATGTCTGTGTTGGTTTTTTTTAAAATTAGAAAGAGATTTATCTTCTCTTATTGAATTGTTTTTTTCTTTTATCTTATTGAAGTCTATTTTTTCTTTTTCAATAAAAAGGAAATCACTTTCTTTTTTATTAATTATTTTATTATTGCTATTTTCTTTAATTAAATTAGTGTAGTGTTTTTCTATACACTCCGGGTTAAAGTTATAGTTGTGAATTTCTATATTTTCAATTTTCTTTTCAAAAAAAACCTCTTCGGTTTCTGTATGTTGAACTTCTCTCGTAAATAACGAAATTGTTTTTTTTATGACATTCGAATCCTTAATTTCATTAAGTAATTTTTCGCAATTAATTTTATTTTCTTTCATAAATGGCTTTATACTTTTAATTATTTCCTCTGCTTTATTATGTAAGTTGTTAACAGAAAGAAGATATTCTATATAAATTATCATTAAGCTAAGTGCTAATTCTAAATTTGGGGCGTGCCCTATACAAGTTCCATTAGAATCAAAAACATAATAGATTACTTCACCTTTTGAATCATAAGTTTTTGAAATGTTTAAAACGTAACCATGCATATATATTTCCTGCTTATAAATTTAAAGTGGAGTTGGGATGTTTTTTTAAATATAGCAGAGGCCTATGAAAAAAGATGAATATATTTTCAGACAATGTGGAGGTTGTTATTACATTAATTAATGTATTTTATATAATAATCATGATAACTATCATGTTTTTTTATTATTAATTAGATCATTTTCTCGCTAATGGTAAGAGAATATCGATAATGGAAGGTATTAACTATGGAAATTATAACCATTAACCATTGTCAGTGGAGTATCAAAAATTAGTTGCTTCTCTCTTCAACATTGCGCTCATTTCGTCGGAAAGACGCTGATGTTTCAAATTAGATATTTAATAAAGATGGTGTCTACTGCTTACTTGTTCACCCTATGGTATAAAATAATTTTAACTAATTGATAAAAAAGATTTATTTTAAATTTTTGGTCTAATGTCATTTTTTCTGTGCTGGTGTGCTGGTGTGCTGGTGTGCTGGTGTGCTGGTGTGCTGGTGTGCTGGTAATCCCCACTCTGTTCCAAAAGCACCACTCATCTAATGCACTGTATTTATCCACACTGTATGAGGATACAGTCCGATTTTAGGCAGTAAAATGCGTTTTGGGCATGACTACGATAACCCTTAGATTAACCATGCAAGGAAGAGAAAATCGAACGTGAGTGGTTCTGAGAGGCTTAGGATGGATTGAACAAAAAAAAATCTGGCAATGTTGACTGCGATGCATGATATAATCACAGTTCTGAGATCATAGAGATCTCAGAAAAACAAAGGCAGCTATCAGAATACTTAGTTCCTAGGCCAAGGTCTGATAGCTGCCCCTCATTCCAGTTCGCAAACTGAAAACGACCTGGTTGAATGCGTATAACTTACGATTTACCAAGCCGCGTATGCATTATGTAGGATATTCGGGGCTTTTTTCTAGGTTTTTTTACGCATATCACATCAGTTCTTCTTTTTGTAGTCTGGGTTTATATCTCTTATTTATGAGTAACAGACTGATGTTTCTAAGAAATGTAGAAATTTTAGCTCTCTTTCCCTGCATAAAATGTGAGGTGCCGTATGCGTAAGGTTACTGATGACTATTCCCCGGAAATAGCCCGACATAAGCTTGATCTGCGTTTTCAAGATAATGAGCCTATGTCAGAACTGATTCGCGGTATGAAAAGGACTGATTTATGTGCTCTGGCTGCGTTATGCGATGGTAAGACGCTAACAACGTCAGGATATAACATTGATGCAGACTATTCGGTTAATCGGGCATCTGCTGTAGCACATTCTCTGAAGCAATACCTGCTACCAATATCAGCTAAGTCCCTCCCTGCAAAAGCTGATGTAGGTGGGATTTCTCATCAATCTGCATTCTTTATAACGAAGGAAGATTTGAGTCGCTTAGAGAAGGACACTGAATCTGTCTTTGAAGTATGCCGTAAGTCTCTGCTTGTGCAAAAGGAAAGCAGCGCACAAAAAGAGATGAAGCGTCTTTATAAGGAATTTGGTGAGGAGGGGGTATTAAATTTCCTTCGTTCTGTAGCTAATGACTCCTCGCCTGACAATCAAGCTGGATAATCCATAATATGTGGGGCTGCGGCCCCATTTTCGTTAGGCTACATATATGTTGTGGCAAGTAAATTGATTACTACATTTAATCAAAATAGATTGCAATAGTTTCACGTTATTGTGTTGATAAGCATTCATTCCAAATCATAGCCTCGATACAGCTAGTCCCATCTTTCCCAAAGTAGGTCAACATCTTTTTTACAGTGACTATCTAGCCTCGATGACGGTGTAGAACAACACCTTGCCCTGATCAATGACCTATCCACTGATATGTAACATGTCCTCAACTGGATACGAGTTAAATTTATATTATTACCTTGCTATCATTATTTTTGCTAAAACTATTGGGTTAGTTATTTTTTAGCTCTCAGGTGGCTCTTTTCCAATGGTAGAGCTATATCTTATAAGCAGTATTTTAAAAAATAATTAGCATAGAAATATTTTACGCATGTAATTTATTTATTCGTTATTAATTAGTCGGGACAGTAATGATTTACAAAAACCATAGGGGAAACAAACCATTCTGAATGGGGGATGAAAATAGTTTGTATTGTAGTTCTACTTATATAAGATGGTAAATGAGGCAGATGACAATGACTGGATCGGCTCTTTTGAGTCCTTTGACGACACTATCAAGTTTGAATTTGAACAACTCTTGAGTGATTAAAAGCTCAGTAAAGCCATACCGAAAATATCAGATTTTATAAGTAAAATAGTAACCATTCAAAGCTGTATTTAATGTGCCTAAACGAAATGACTTGAATGTAATAAAACATAAAATATTTTATATGGAGTGAAAAATGTTTGAATTATGTATTTTTGATTTAGATGAAACGTTGATACATACAAATGATTTAGAGGAAATAAGGCTGAGCCTTGCCAATAATGATGATGAGGGAATTTTAGAAACGCTGTTAGAAACTCTTGAGGAAGATGATGAAAGATTAATATACTCTCAAGATATTATTCAGGAAATTATTGCAAGTCATCCTGATATTTTACTGGCTATTTTTACTCGATCTCCACGTAGCTATGCTGAAACGGTTTTAGAGTGGGCATATCCTGAGATTGAATGGGACATGTTAATTTGTTATGAGGATGTAAGGCCAACAAAACCAAATGGTCAGGGAATTAAGAATATAATGGAATATTTTGAAATTGAAGATCTTACAAAGGTTGTTATGATTGGTGATGCAGATATTGATATCAAGGCTGCTTACAATGCTGGTTGTGTTGCATTGCTTGACCAAAGTGGTTGGCCACGTAGTTACAGCTCGGAACATTGGAACGCTATTAATTTGATCCCTGATGCTATCATTAATGAACCCAGCAATTTACTCGATTTTTTAGCTGAACCGCATAAATATTTACCAATATTGGAATGTCTACTCGATTCAGGCAATGTCGATTCTAAAAGATTCGATAGAATTGGACATTTCATCCCAAGATCTATCGGGGGGGATACGACCAATTTTCCTATATATGTTGCTGGTAGGAATTTTTCAAATTATGAATCCCTCTATTACAAAAGAGCTGAACATTCTTTAACAGAATCAATTTCATCTAACAAAAATTCTACAGAGTTTCCTTGTGAATGGGTTAATACTCTAAGAGAGTTTATCAGTGAAAAATGTGCAGGGTTTTTTTGGACTAAAACAATAATAATAACCTCTATTCCTCATCGGCCAGGTAGGATTCCTCGCTTAGAAAATCTACTTAGCCAATTAATTACTTCACTAACTGATGAGCCAATTCAGCATTGTAATGTTATACTGGCTACAGATCTATTGGCTTACCGTGATGGGGTTCGTTCACAACATGGTGAGCATTTGAATCAAGGGGAAAGATTTATGAACGTCAGAGATCACTTGATTACTAGTAATGTATCTCGACTGTCTTCAGTTGATGAAGTCGTTGTAATCGATGAAGTAGTTGTAATCGATGATGTAGTCACAACAGGAGCATCGTTAATATATGCATATAAATCTCTAAGAGATGCTGGTGCTCGAAGTGTTACTCTATTTTCTTTAGCTAAAAATATAAGTGATGTCTTACGATGAAAGATAATTTAAGAGAAACCATTACTCCTTCAACAAGGCTATTACTTACTCTCTCTATGCTCAAGGGAGTTGGGCCTGTATTGCTAAAAAGAACGGCATCTTACATTTTATCTTCAAACATTTTTTCTATTAATGAGTTATCGAAATTTGACGTAAAAATTGCTTCATTAGTTAATGATGATGCAAATTTTTTGTTTGCACAGGAAAAGGCTGAAAAGCAAATAGAGTATGCAGATGAATATTCTTTTCGTATAATTTCCATATTAGATAATGATTATCCAAAATTATTGTCTGAAACAAAAGATGATCCTTGTTTGTTATATGTGAAAGGCAATTTATCTGGGGCTCCTGATAAATCTGTCGCTATAATAGGGACTAGAGCGCCTACTTCACATGGGAAAGTGATTACAGAAAGGATTACAAAATTTTTTGTAGAAAAAAACTGGAGCATTGTGAGCGGATTAGCAATAGGTTGTGATGGTATTGCTCACGAAACTGCATTAAATTGTCATGGTCATACTGTTGCCGTCTTGGCTCATGGTCTTCAAACTATCGCACCTAGCCGTCATAAAAATTTGGCACACCGGATAATTGAAGAAGGTGGAGCACTGATAACGGAATATCCTTTTGGGCAAGAAATACAAAAACAACAATATGTAAAGAGGGATCGTATTCAAGCCGGATTGGCTCGTGGAGTAGTTATGATTCAGTCTGATGTTAAAGGCGGGAGCTTACATGCATCGAGAGCCTCTTTGGATTATAATCGATGGCTTGCAGTTCCATATCCAACAAAAGATGATATCGCAAGAAACGAGCCTAAAGCTCAGGCTAATTTATTAATAGCCAATGGTTCAGATTCTGATAAAGCAGGAACTCTTCGTTTTGATAAAATGAAGCTAAGAAATATTATTATTTTGAATGGAAAAGAAGATTATAATAAGTTAATAGAAGATGTTTGCTTCGAACAAGTATCGACTGATATTCCTTTTGTTGCTGATATGTTCGGTTCTCATAGTAACTCAGGCTCAGATGAGTCTTACATGGGAGCATATGAAGATCATGGACTACAAGAATTTAACCCTATTAGTAATGGCGCGGCAGTCCTTGGTAATCTATCAGAAACTGTTATCAAAACAGAAGAATCATTTCTAGATGATGTTGTAGACACTAATGAAGTGAAGGAAATTTCTGTAGAAAAGCTTATTGTGTCTAGTGATTTTATTTCTGACTTTGATTTGGTTATGAAAAATATAACCAATAAAAACAAAAAACTAACTAGTAAATTGGGTAATCAGGATGAAAAACTACAGCTTGTTAAATTACGATTTAAAATTATCAGTAAAAATTTAAAACTGATGCATAAAGATAAGTTCTTCGAAGAAAAAAATCCCATTACTGTTTTGAAAAATAAAATTATAGTTGAAGATGTTCTTTTTCATATGCTAAAGGTAATTTCCTTATGTGGTTTTGAACATAGCGATATGGATACAGTGATTGTATTAAAAGATAAGATTGACAATGTTCTATTAAATTTCCCTGATTCAGTCATTTTATGTGATGTCCATTCTGTAGCAGAAACTAATTGTAATTCTTGTAATTATGAGCGATTTGGTAACATGCTCGAAGAGTTCAATCATATAGTATTATCATGAATAGAAATTTCGGAGGGGGTTCCCCTCCCCAAAATTATAAATTATTATATTAATTTTTTCTCTCTGAAATGGTGAGTTTTTTAATTTAATGTATAACTTGTTTTTATCATCATGTTACTTAAATTCTTTTCGAACGTCATATATATCTAACTATTTTTATGAATATTTAGATAAGTGCGATGTTAAAATATAATATTAAACTATGTGTTATGAATTATGAAAAGCTTTGATGTGATATGAATAGAAAGATGAAGACATGGGAAGCTTTCTGAATGCACCTTTCTGTGAAGGGGAATTTTTGCGGTAAAATCATACACCAGAGTGTCCCAAAAATAGTTACGGGACACACTCTAATTATTAATGGGGGAATTTGAAAAAAATCTTGAGGAAATCCAAAATAGACAAACACTTAGCCCCCTATGTGAGGGCACTAAGTGTCATAAGTTTTTCAGTATTTGGTGTTATCGTCGATATCACTCATTCTCGGTGTAATTACATTTAGGTTCCTGATTCCATCCCGTGCAGGACAGAAAACAAATGCCTTTTTGTTTGTTATATTTTTTTAACATATCTCTACCACACTGCGGGCATTGTTTCTCAACAATTCCTTCACTATAATCGCATTGCTCTCTATTATCATTATAACCTGAGCACCCCCAAAATCGTATGCCACTTTGATGATTTCGTCTAATTCTTAGGACATGAGACTGGCATTTAGGACATAACCTGTCTTCTTCAGAAATAGAAACTGTTTTTGCTAAACATATACCGAGGCTATGTTTGACAACTTGGTTGCGTAACAAAGCGTAAGCTCTTTTCAAAGTTGAACCAGTAGTTATGACATCATCAAATATTAAAATAGATTTTCCGATCAACTTGCCATCATATTTGGGGTTAATGTGTAAAGTGGTTTCAATTTCGATACCTCTTTGATCTCTTGGCAAGGTTTTGAGTGATCTTGCCCCTTCATCAAAAACAAAGAGGTCATCTAAAAATTGAGAATTAGACTGGCTTTTACTGCGAGCATTAGCCAGAACATGCTCAAGCCTCTGTGCTTTTTCCTTCTTCGAAGGAATAATCGTAATTATGTCAAAGTACTTCTTTGCCTTGAAAAATTCGGGAATTTTATCTGCTGCATGTGCCAAAATATCACCCCAATAATCAGGGGGAGTATAATTTTCTTTGTGTTCTTTTTTTGCTATTTCTTTTGATAGTGGATGTGAGTCATGTAGCTTTGTAGTCAAAATGCTTTTTTGTGAAAAATAACGACCAAGACAAATCGTTGAAAGTGTATCACTTGCAGGTATGACATTGGCTGATTCATCTAAAGGAACGAAATAAAATCTTTTACGTTGAAAAGAAAAACTCTCATGTAATGCGCATTTCTCCGCCATTAGAATGATATTTTCGTAAGTGTCACATTCATCTATAAGAAACTCGCTACTTAATACAGCTGCCGGAACTTGAGATACTGGAATTCTTGAAGCCCATGAAGGAACAATTGGGATTACACCTGCGTAATAACTCGCTATTATGTCAGTGTAATCATCACCAATGTAAATTACTCGCTCAGGATGAGAAATACCTAATCTGGATAATGCAAGATTTATCCCAGTAGGGTTCGGCTTCATACCTGCTCTGCCTACATCTGTGTAAGTAACTATTACATCAAAATCTGGTAAATGGAGTTGAGGGATTATTTTATCAGCATAAGTTTTGCTTGAGTTAGTAACCACTCCAATTTTAATTCCTTTTGAAATTAATAAACTAAGTAAGTTTTTAATGTTTTTGTATGGTTTTACAGTGGCAAGTAGTTCTGGGGTGATTTCATCATAAGCTCCGCGATCTCTAATATCTTTTAAATTATTTGTTGACACTAAAGTATTATCAAGATCAAATAAAATCGCTTCGATTTTCATTATTAACCTCCTGTCTCTAAGAAGGTTATAATGTACTTCCTAAAATCCATTTTGTTAACTTTTTTATAAATTTTCCGCAAGATGTTATCTTGCTAATTATAAGTGTTGTAATCTTAAATGCAACAGTGTCACTCTGCCTTAGTTTTACTTAATGGTTCATCAATACAAATCTACAAGCATATCAACGGATATTATACCTGAAAATTATTAATTACTAGTGGCAGGACTATAACTAAACAGCTTTGCATAATAGCGCCACACCTACTGGATGTGGCAACCAGTAAACACAGAATTCACACGATGAGAAGTTAAGCTCCAATGTGTGAAATTATTTGGGCTATATATTGTCAATATAGAAGAATGGAAAAATTCTTCTGGTTATTCTGAATGAAAATCTTGATACAGCCAGTCGAGCCTCTCCCATAGGATGAACGTCAAAATTTCTTTGGCTTGCGGGTTCTTGGTTTCGATCACGGCGTAGATCAACGCCCTGCACTGATCTATGATTTCTTCTTGCTCTAGAGGTGTGTTATCAAACATAACGCACCTCCGTAGCTTGCCAGAACAGATTAAAGTAACGCTTACTCGATTGCTTAAAGTGCTGATCTTCCAGAAGAGAATTGCTAGACTTGCTGATAGCCATATCGTTACTTCCTTAACGGTGTGGTTAGCCCCTGTCTGGTAGGCCAATACCTTTCAGGGGCGAAACTGGTGATGAGTGTAGGGCTTGTGATAGGGTACGTACCTATTAAATCAAGCATAGTTAAAAAGGTACGTACATGTCAACGATAAAACGCGATACGAAAAAATCTTCATCGTTGGGGAAATCACCAACCTTCCAGATACGCATATCGCCTGAGCTACGTGAACAACTAGATGAAGTCGTAGCAAAAGAAGGTGTCAGCCTCGGCAACTGGTTCAAAGAGCTTGCCCGTAATGAATTGAGAAATCAGGGGATTGAGCCGAAGGGATGAATGGGCCTTCTCTCCCTTTCCTGGTCTTGCCCAAAAATTAGCAAAACCTACCTCACAGGAAATGTAAGTGAACGATGAAGTCGAAGAGCTACTGGTTGCAGCAATAGACTTGGCAGCGAAATACAAAAAACTTACAGGTAAGCCACTCGGAATAACCGGTGAAGTAGCTGAGTTCTATGCCTCTAAGCTATTAGGTTTGAAACTAATGGAAGCACGTAGTGCTGGCTATGACGCTATTGGCTCTGATGGTCGTAAAATCCAAATCAAAGGCCGTTCTCTTGCTGATAGTTCAAAACCGGGGCAAAGGGTAGGGGCTATCAGGTTAGAGCATGATTGGGATTCTGTGATTTTGGTATTGATGGATGATGTGTTCACCGTCAAAGAAATGTGGGAAGCCTACCGCCCTGAAGTCACATACGCATTACTCGCACCTGGTTCTAAATCTCGTAATGAACGAGGTTCGTTATCTATCAGCAAATTCAAGCAGATTGGTCGGAAGGTTTGGCCTGTTGGTCTTTAAGTTAGACGTATCCAGATAGATACATTTGAAAACATTATCTTTAGTTGAATAAATTATCCGAAAAGGTTTTTTAACTCACTATGATCGAACAAAAATCAAAAAGAAGCTTTCTTGAACATGTTTTTATTAAAACTTTCTCAAAATACCTTAAATTAATTAGCAAGGGCTCTTTTAAACGAGGGTATTTTAGTGGGCGAAAAGCTGGATACTTAAAAGGCCATGATGCCGGGATATTGAAATATCTTATCAAGGATGAAAGAAGCAATGCGGTGATGCAACCCGTTGATAAATCAATATATGGACCGGAAAAAATACCAGTAAACGATACAGTTAAGTCTCTTATGGTAGAGATGACAAAGAAAGCGTATGAACAAGGGCTTATCGGCTATCCAACAGAATCTCAATGGGACATGATTTTCTCAGAGCATCCGGCTACCTGTGTTGTCGCTGGTGCTGGCTCTGGCAAATCAACAACACTTGTCCTTCGTGTCGTTTTCATGCATTTTTATCTGAAAATACCATTGAGTCAATTGACCGTAATTTCGTTTACCACAAAGTCTTGTGAAGAGCTTAGAGAAAAAATTTATTCAGTATTTCAGTTCTGGGGCCATAAAGGAAATAAAGAAACCATTGGATCTGTAGTAAGCACATTTCACTCTCTGATCTATCGATTATCTATAAGTGCTATGCCCGGTCTAACGGCATTTGATTTCTTTGGTGATGAGATAAAAGACGATGATATTCTTGACGTTGCGACAAGTAAAAAAACAAATGAACAATTAGATTATCTTAAAAAAGTCTATACTAATTTATATTTGAAAAACAATGATTTTAAAACCTGTATTGATAAGTTGATAGTATTATCATTGACTACTCCTGCAACGGTTGACGATAAGGAAGTAGAGAATTGGAAAATTAATCTCAGCCATGAGAGAGATTTGAAACTAGTTAACCTTCTGAATGAACGTTGGAGGAATAAAGGGATATGGCCTATTGAGGGGGTTGTCCCTGAACCCCAGGAATGTTTTCATGTGAATGGTAGAGCTTTTTATTCAAATGGGTATGTCGAACATAACAAAATGCCTGTTTTTTTGTCAGGAAGTATTGGTTATGAGTTACTTTATGACAATAAGGAAATATTTATTGTTGATCCGAGTGAACCTAAGAAAAATATTAAACTCGGCATGGCTATTTCTGTAAAGAACAGGATCATTGCTGGTTATAATAATAAACTTAGCATCATGATTAATAGTAATAAAAAACTAGACACTGTGGTTAATTTTTTATCCTTGCATGTCGATGGTGAAGCACCCAGCAATTTTAGTGTTAAGTTAAGTGGAGAGTTGAACGCTTCAAATATACTTGATTTACTTTATGATCAAGGCTCATTTATAGAAAGCTTAGGGAAAGATGTAGTTTCATCAATATCAAAGATATCCCTTTTCAGGGAGGAGAGTGTAGACTTTTTCTTCGCAAAAGCATTATCTATTTTTTGGAAAGAGTTCGAAAAAAACTTACACAATGACAACATGATGACATTCAACCGAATGTTTATGATGTTTTCTGATGAAAGCGTTTTAAAGCAACGACGAGTAAATTTATTAGGTAAATATCGCCGCTTTGAAAATTTGTTGATTGATGAATTTCAGGACATTTCTCCACAAATAGCTAACTGGATAAAAGCGATGCAAAGAGAGAATGCCATTCTATGCAAAAAACCAACGATCATGGCTATTGGTGATGACTGGCAATCCATCTATTCCTGGCGCGGAAGTTCACCGGACATCTTTATGAATTTTTCAACATTTTTCCCTGTTCATAGAGATTTGGGGAAACACCACACTGTTAAAATGATGGAGAACTTTCGTTCTGATGAGAAGATCATCCATGATGCAGAAAGTTTAATGAAATTAGTCGTTCGCAAGATTGATAAAAAATCTCTGCCATGCAGATCCCCCGATGGTGATGAAGATGGTGTTAAGTGTGATGAATATGATAGCCGCGACGAAAATGATAAATGGCAAGAAAGAGCAGTTGATCGCATAAAAGATCAATTCTCTTTAGTTTCTCAGCAACAAAAGCATGATAAAACAAAAGTGATTGTTTTGAGTAGAACAAATAATACTCTGAAAAACATAGAGAAAGCTTACGCTAAAAAATATGGCTCCACTCGTGGGATTAAATTCCTCACGATTCATTCAGCAAAAGGACTTCAGGGCGAAGTTTGTTTCATTTTTGATGATAGCAAAGCTCTTACCGGCCATGTGCTTAGAAATGAGATCTACAAGCAGGTAGAATGCTTTCATCAATCATATGATCAAGCTATGGTCGATGAGTCTTATCGTCTTGCATATGTTGCCATCACCCGTGGTGTCAAAAGAGCTTTTTGGATCGCACCAAAAGGAAGTGATGGGGCATTTGCCCGCTTTAGAAAGTGATTATGCTATCTGATAATAGCCAGAGATAGCTCTGGCTATATATTTTATCCCCATTGTATAATGGGGATAGGTGACAGAAACACCTGATTTAGAATAGCAGTTCCTCGGTCTAAGAATCCGCTAAGAGCGAGGAGCAGATGCTCTTCCATGTAAAAAATTACAACTTGCCATAAATCTATGGCTGTGAGTTATTTACCGTTTGAACGACAGGAATTACTTCTTTAACTGCTTTATTTACGCGGAGTCCGGAAAGTAACGGTATAGCAGAAAGCTTCGTGAAAACGTTCAAGCGAGATTACACCAGTATTTTGCCGAAAACGGACAGTCAGTCGGCGCTGGTGAATCTTGCAGTGGCGTTCAGTCATTACAACAAGCATCACCCACAGTGAAGCTAACCATTCCAGCCCATCCCAAATATCCTTATCATATTCGATTCCACCGATCATTCTATCTCACAAATAGCATCTTAAGTCACATCAAATGAGTATTCAGTAATCGATTAGTAGTTACTGCTGCGTTTATGGTTTCCGTTGCTTGTACAAAGCTGCAAGCTGGAGAGATAACTGATCTACTATGAAAGGACAGTTTCGATGATTAGGTGGTTACAATTAATATACGACGAATAACATTTGTGTGATTTCCAGTTTTTTGCTACGCAAGAGCACAAAATATCCACTTAAGTTATTGTTAATCAGCTATAAATATTGTATAACTGGCGTCATGAATTTATGAACGGGCTTAATGGAAAGTCTTGGAAGTAATTCCTAGAGTGTGGGTTCGATTCCCATCCTGTTCACCCATTTTTCTGGAATAGTGATGAAATATTGCGTCAGACTTGAATGGCTAGTAATTACAAAAGTGCCATATTCAAATATCTACAAATCTGGCGATAATAAGATTTTATTCAACCCTAAAGGTGGTAGGAGTTTCCTCCGGGGGATAGGTGGAAATATTTTATCGCAATATTCCCCTATAGTATTGGAACCAACAGCACTTTTTCATTCAACGCTATCAACCTTCCGTGATAAGTATGGTTTTACAGGTAAAAGATTTCCATATGTATCCAATTTTTTACTTCCCGGAGTTTTAGCGCGAGTAAATATCAATCTTCATCTATTTGATAGCGTTTTGTGTGTTAAGGTTTCTATTAGTGACATAGAGATAAAATTAGAAAATAATATCTCATTTAAGGATATTCAAAATCTCAACCAAAATAAAAATATAGCACTATTAGTTAAAAAAACCATTGCAATGATTTTTGAAGGCAATCGCGACGCGTTACCTATTGGCACAATGCCTAAAACATACCCAGCAATTAGAATTGTTCCTCTGGGAAAAGATCACCATAATTGGAAATTAGAAATGGTGGAATTGGTAACACGTCATGAAAAGTTACTTGATTCCGTTGCACATTCAGTTTTAGAAAAAAATGCAGCTCATCAAATTGATCAATCTCTTATATTGTTTGACAAGCAAGGGATTGTTTCATATGTACCTTATGCCGCACCTGAAACGACCTCAGGAAATCTTAAAAGATATAAAAATGCGGTATCTATGTTAGAGCTTGCAGCTATACTAAAAATACAGATTGAGTCATATCAAGTATTGAGTGAAAAAGAAGAGCAGCTAATTAACAATCCGGACGAAGCTATCCCAGACAGTATTTCCTCACAAAATATTTGGGTTCTAGCTAATAAAGAATTGAAACTTCCATCCATTTTAAAAAGAAATAATAAAAAAATGAATGATTTATCTGTAAAACGAAAGATACTTTTAGTTACTGTAACTGATGTAGAGAGCAAAGCTATTATAAATAATGTACTCCAAATCACCCAGAAAAAATTCGAGTCTTTTACTATTAAGGATACATCCTATCAGGCTCTAGGGATTATTGGTCAGTCTGAATGCTTTTTATGCATATCAGAAATGGGGACCGGTGGTGTTGGAGGCTCACATACTTCTGTTGATAAAGCAATTCAGAATCTTAATCCTGATGCCGTGATCATGGTAGGTATTGCTTTTGGAATTGATGAGAATTCACAGTCTGTCGGAGACATACTGGTTTCGAAACAGCTTCAATTGTATGATTTACAAAGAGTTAGTGCAGACAACTCAATAACGCTTAGGGGAGATAAACCGCACGCATCGTCTAAAATCTTAGGTTGGGTTCATAATGCAATACTTAGCTGGCCGGATAGTAATGCAAAAGTTGATGTTGGTTTAATTTTGTGTGGGGAGAAGTTGATAGATAATCTCAACTATCGTGATGAGTTGAAGAGATTAGTACCTACTGCCTTAGGTGGTGAAATGGAGGGGGCTGGAGTATATTCAGCATGTTTAAATGAAAAGAAAGACTGGATTTTGATCAAAGCGATCTGCGATTGGGCTGACGGAAATAAAAACAATAACAAAAAGTCACAACAAAACTTAGCTGCAAATAATGCAGCCGAATTTGTTGTTCATTTACTAAATTCCTTGGAAAGCTAGTCTTAGCGAAAGGAAAGAGTTTGCATCGTCCGCTTCTGGCACGGAGTGGACAAGGTAACAGAGATTAAGGTCCACTGTGAGCGAGAAACGGACACTGACTAACTGTAAATGGAAAATACCATGAACGATGAGCACTACATTTTCATATCATGTTCGTCAGTATCAGATACTCAATTGGAGAGAGATTGTATTTCTTTTAGATAATTATCTATTTTTTCTAATTCTACATTTATTTTTCTAGCTATTGATAGCCTGTACTCTTTTTGTTCGTCGTCACTGAAATAGCGTTTACCTTCCATTGAGGTATAAGATCTGCCATTTCCTCGGGCATTCATGGCATTGGTCACGCCCTCCATTTCACCTCTATACAACGCGATAATTTCATAAGATGCTGAAATTTTTGTGCTTAATAACTGAATGTAGATGGTTTTTTGTGAAATTTGACGCTGCTCATCAGCAGCAATTTCACTTTGATAAAGTTCTTCTTTCTGAGATAAGTAGGTTTTTATCAAGAAAAACAGCGTAATCAAAGATATTAATGGGTTGAGAATACCTCCAAAATAATCCCCTAAAACTCCCCAGTCAGATGGGTTACTGGATATTGAACTATTCCTGAAGTTAAGGATGTAAATTCCAGTTATAATAGCCAAACAAAATGCGAAAACTAACATTAGGAACGTTATAACTTTTTTTTCTCTTTTCATTATATTGCCATGCGATAAAAAATCAAAGAATCAGAATACAATACTATTAAAACAACAATCAACATTAGTATGCTTTCTTGCAAATAATGAGCTATCCGACTGGTTAGTTAGAACTCAAGAAATGATGACGTCTGTTTTTGGCACTTAGCTGCCTGACCGAGTTAACTAGCTTCCAAAGTCTAATGTATATAGTGCTTTAAATACATTTCAACAAACACATCACGAGGCTCAACTTCACTACCAAGAAGCTGCTTCTTAAACTCGTATATTAGGGTTATTTCGTTCTCAGTCAACGGTGAACGTCCATCATAATTTACGAATGAGCAAATCGATTCGCTAAGCTCTTTGATATCCATATCATCCTAATTATTATGATTGCATCAATAGTCTTAAGTGTTCATTAACGATAATATGCAAAGCGCAAAACCATTGAAAAGGAAATTTATATGGCTAATTATGCATACATGACTATCGAAGGTAAATCACAGGGATTAATTTCTGAGGGTTGCTCCACATTAGAATCTATCGGTAACCGCTATCAGGCAGGGCATACCGATGAAATCATGATTCTGGCTTTTAACCACATGATGAGTAATGATGGTCACGCAGTCCATAACCCGATCACCCTGGTAAAACCTATCGATAAGTCAACGCCGTTACTGGCAATGGCATTGAACGAGCAAGAGAAGGTCAAAGTGCTGCTCGACTTTTACCGCACGACGCAACATGCCAAACAAGAGAAGTTTTTCTCCATTCAGATCAATGATGGGCTCATATCAGATATCAACCTCGTCATGCCTAACATTATTGATGATGGGGCTGGCCTGATATTGGAGCATATCTCTATCAGATATAAAGATGTGACATGGACGCATCACAAGGCAGGAACGTCTGGTTATGCATTGTGGGAAATGACGAAGTTCATGAACTAAACAAGTGCAGGGGTGACCCTGCATTCATTTTTTATCAAACCAGTCAGATAATTTCCCTAACCCAATGAAAACAGAAACGGCAATGATTAAATGGACTGTTTTTTCACTCCAAGGGGCATATCCAACAAATAGAATATAACAAATCCAAAAGAAGCATATGCTGAAAAGAAACATGGTTATGTTGTTTAATATGAAAATAAATGCCTTTTTTAGAAAGGTAGTCATATCACTTAATCCTGTATTCTATTTTATCAATTAATTGATTAAACATGCCATTACCATAAACTCTCCTCATCTTTATTGCTTCGGTTAGTGGTTCAACATTTTCTTCAAACAGGAAGAAAAGAAAATCCAAATCATCTCTTCTCAACTCTGAATATACTTCAGGATTGTGGCTCCTCAAATACATTGATCGATATATTGACCGTTTCGCCATACCACCAAGCAACAAAATATAATATACCGTGCCAGTAGATACTTTGGGGGCATTGCCGATTCTTTTTGCTATTTGAAAGACTGCTTGTGAAACAAGCATACTACCGACTACGGAGCCTACTGCCTTATTATAAATCGACTCTTTTTTAGACTCCGAGGCATCTCGGTTAAAGACCTTAAATATTCTTTTTATTGCCTCAATGATTTTTTCTCTTGATACAATTCCTCGATGAATCGCTTTTATCAATCTTTCCATTTCTCGTGATTTGGCATACCGTGTATCCGTATCAATAAAATCATAGGCCAGATAGCCAAAATTCTTACCTATCTCTGATATGCCAGAGCCTATCCCTTCATAAAAATCCGTAGTGGTTAGCATCTTCACTATACGGTCAGCCAGTTCATCTAAGTCTGCTTCGGTCATTGTTATTCCATCCATGAATTACATGATTTGTCACAGTTGATTGTAGTGTAATCAACTAATGAGCGGAATACATTCTTATTACATTAATAGCCTGCTATTTATTTGGTGAGGATAACCGCTATTTGGTTCATTATGGTTGAAGGTATGCTCTTGTCTCAAAAAACAATGTAAAGAGCGGTTATCAGAGAGGATGTGTTGATTTTCAGATATAGATAACCTTTAGGTCGTGAATAACTCAATGAATTTTTAACGAAAGACGGTATCATCTATGTCACTGACTCAAAGAATTCACTGGTCAGTAACTGAGCGTAGAAAATGACTGAGTTACAGAAACTATTTTTATGATTGAATTATTATATGAGGGATTATGAGCGGAAATATTTTTCCAGATGATTTCCTGGAACAACTTAGCAAGGTAACGATTAAAGAAATTCCTGAGCCTAACTTTTTTGATGTAGGTGGATGTGGTTATTTTGAAAACCCTACATCAGATTTAATGGCATTGTTTATGGGAGGTCATGAAAAAGTAACGCCGTGGCTGTTGAAGGCATTATTAAAACTATTAAAAGTAGATGCTGAGAATATGGATTTTTCGTCACTCACTGCCGAGAGAGAAGTGGGCTGTGAGGATGGAGAAAGAATCGATATCGTAATATGCCATGACGATTTTATAATCGGCATAGAGAATAAAGTCATCTCCGGTATTAACAATCCGTTTGATAAATATGAGGAGCAACTTAAAAAATACATTGATAATAATCAAGACGTATATAAGTGCATACTTAAACCCTCATGGAATAAAAGCTCAGTAAATAATGACTGGAAAGTTATTACCTATGCTGAGTTGGCTGATATGGCAATTTCCCTTCTGGGTCATGATATGATTAATGAACCATTAAGTAAATGGACGATTTTCTACAACGAATTTTTATCCCATCTATCTGCATTGAGTGAGGAAGAAATGAGTGATTTATTGAGTAATGAACAGTCTGATTTTATCACGGAAAATTTTGGAAAGCTTATAAAAGCTAAACAGCTTTTGGAGGCGTTTGAAAATACTATCTCTCAGGAAGGGAAAAGTGTCATTTCCAAAATCCTTCCTGACAGCAATATCACCAATCGTATGAATAATTGGGATGAGGATTATAAAGCATTGCACTTTTATCCAAGTGAGTGGGGATACGATAAGACGTATATGAGTTTAGTGTATAGACCAGAGAGCAATGGGGATGGAATTGAATTTTATGTCAATGCTGAAATTAATAAAAATCAATATCCCGATATAGCCTATCTCAAGGATGAAGTAGAAAAGAGCATAGCCAGGAATGATTTCATACCGAGTGCAAGTAATGAAGATTACTCTGTCTCTTCCTCAAAAAATGGAGCCAATCTTTCTCTCAGTTTCTGGGGGCTATCGAAAGATAAACAGGGAGCAATGACGCTGCTGCATGATATGACTGTGTGGGTGAATGAAAAAATAAAATCTGTTCTGTAAATGCGGCTTTTTTTGCACGAGATGGGCTACTTTCCTACAAAATGTAGCCCATCTGTGTTGAAGCCGTTGCCAGAAAAGCCCAGCGACCATGGAGGGGCTAAAAGGGCTGTGGTTATTGCTTCCTGTTGGCAAATTTAGCCAGCGACAGAAACGATGCTCGTTTTACCATATGAAGCTGACTCAACATGCTCTCCCCACCAAGCCATCATTTCTCTGCGCTGTTCAAGATACTGCGCCCTGTTATAGGCTCTCCTGACTTCATTAGTATCGATATGCGCTAACGCTGCTTCGATCACATCAGGGGGAAATCCTTTTTCATTGAGGATGGTCGAAGCAATGGCTCTCATACCATGGGCTACAAGCATATCTTTGAAGCCCATACGTTTGAGTGCCATGTTCGCGGTCTGGCTGTTCATTGGCTCAAGCGGGTTACGATATCCGGGGAAAACATAATCCCTGTGCTTACTGATGGGCTTCATGACTTCCAGAATCCCCAGTGCTTGCTCTGAGAGTGGGATAATGTGCTCACGTTTCATCTTCATGCGACCGGCAGGAATACGCCATTCTTTTGCGCCAAAATCGATTTCATCCCAGCGCGATTCGGCGGCTTCGGCTGGTCGAGTCATAGTGAGTAATTGCCATTCGATAAGACAACGGGTTTGTCTCCCAATGCTGGCAAATGACAGTGTTTTCATCAGAAGTGGTAATTGCTCTGGCAAGAGGGCAGGGCGATGCTTCACCTTCGGTTTATGAAAAGTGCGTCCGATTCGTGCGGCTGGATTTACTGAGACCAGACCAGAGTTGAGTGCATAATCCATGACTTCATTGATACGCTGACTCAGACGTTTAACAGTTTCAAGTCTGCCTGCGGCATGAGTGGGTTCTAACGCTCCAATAAATCGTTGAGCCGTGATGTTGGCAATAGGCATAGAGCCAATGTGTGGGAACACATACTTGCTCATGGAGCGCCAGATATCGTTCAACGTATGTGTTGCCAAACCTGCTGATTCTTTAGTTTTAAACCATTCGGCAGCAACTTTTTCAAATGTGTTCTCTGTGGCATTTTTTTGCCGTGATTGCTCTGCTTGCTTGTGCTCCTGCGGATCAACGTCTTTGCCAAGAAGAAGGCGTGCATCTTCACGAAGCTTACGCGCTTCGGCAAGAGATACCGAAGGGTAAGCGCCAAGGCTAATCATTGCACGTTTGCGAGTGAAGGGTTTGTAGTAGCGAAAACGCCAGAGTTTTGAACCGCTCGGAGTGACCTGTAATTCTAAACCGTCTCCATCGTAGAGGATGATAGCACGGTCAGTTGCCTTGGCGCTTTTGACCTCAGTATTGTTCAGGGGCTTTGTCTGACGTGCCATATCGCTCTCCAATCAAATCCGCAAAGCTGTTTAGGCATAGGATTGAGGCTACATGTTGCGTCGTATGCCTATATCTATGCCTAAAAAGTGTGGATTTCAATGTATCAATATGGAATTCAGTAGACAACATAAAAACAGCAGGTTTATTCAACCCACTGTTTGATCTGTTATTTATAGTCTTGTCTGGACTTCTGTAGACAAAACGTTGGGGGAAATTTGGTCGGCACGAGAGGATTTGAACCTCCGACCCCCGACACCCCATGACGGTGCGCTACCAGGCTGCGCTACGTGCCGATGCTATGGGCATTCATACTACCTTTTCTTGACCTTATTGCAATAGCTTGATGGAACGACTGCTTTAGATTTAGGCAGTTAGTTGGCAATAAAGCGCCTTTCGTTCGTTAATACCTGTAAGAGCAGAGCAAGCTGTGGTTTTTCATCATTCAGCCGATTTCCCTGCGTGTCGTAAGCGCGGTAGTTGCCGTTACTTTCCAGGACGATGAGCTGATCCTGCGTTGTGATTAGCAGTGTGCCGCCGTTACCGTTAATCAACCACGGGTAGCGCCGTTGGGCAGAGAATAAGTCTTCACCCTGTGAATAATCATCCGTGCTGTTTTTAACATGGAGCAGGCGTTGCATCAGCGTGGTCATGACGTCTTTGTTGTCCGTCATTTTCGTAATAGTCTGCGCAGGGGTATTCGGCCAGTGAACAATGAGCGGCGTTTGCCACTGGGTACGGGCAAAACGTGCCGCGTTACTGGTATTGGCATTCTGGTTTTGGGCGGTTGTCACGATGATGACCGTGTTTTCCAGAATGTTTTTTTCCTGCAAGGTACGAATGATTTGGCCAATTTGGCGGTCAACGTCCTGAATGTTCATTCGGCTGTTTGGCTCTGCATCTTTACCAGACGCATTTTTCGGTGCGCTGTTGAGTTCAATGTAAGAGAACCAAGGGGCAGGGTTACTATCGCGGTTGAGCCACTCCTGCCATTGCGTGATGATGACATCGCCGCTTTGCTGCTGCGGCGCAGGCAAGGAGAAATCAGAAAGCAGCGCCTGACGATAAAGCGGGCTGTTGAAGCCGTTCGCTGAAAAGAGTCCGAACTGATAGCCCTGCTGGCTCAATGCGGTGATTAACGCTGAAGGTTTACGCGCGCTAAGGACGCCATCCATATAGGTCGTCGAGAGGCCGTAGAACAGGTTAAACAAGGCCGCGTCTGGCTGCGAACCAGAATCGTAATGATCGCTGAAGCGCACGTTTTCTGCGGCGAAGCGCGACAGGTTCGGCATGCGATTTTGTATGGCATCAGGTTGCGTATCGTCGATCATCACCATCAGCAGGTTGTAGCCGCTACCGTTATCGCGGAAGGTGATGTTATTGAGCGGATACTCCACTGTTATGGCTTCAGGGTTACCCTGCTGCGTTAGCCGGCGCTGATATTCCTGTGCATCCAGCAGGCCATGTTTTTCCAGAAAACGGCGAGCCGTCATCGGATAAGACAGCGGCAGGTTGGCGCGTTGCATCGTAATCGGGCGATAGAAATTTGCATCGGCCCAGATGTACATCAGGTGCGATGCAAAGAACGCCGAGATGAAAACGCCCGCCAGCGGTTTGCCAAAGTGGCGGCGGTTTAGACTGCGTAATTTTTGCCAGCACCACGTGCCGAACAGCATTTCCACCATGAAAATCAATGGAATGCCGATAAACATCCACTGCCAGTCGCGGGCAATCTCCCCCTGTCCCGGATTGACGACAAGTTCCCAAACGGTGCTGTTGAGGTGTAGGTGAAAACGGGTAAAGACCTCAACATCCACTAACAGTATCGTCAGCCCAGCCGTTGCCAGCGCCGCAGACAGGAATCGCAGCAGGCGCTGCGACATCACAATAAACGTGAGCGGGAAGATGACCAGCAGATAGGCGGCAAAGACAATAAAACTAAAATGACCAAGCCAGCTAACCAGCGCGTAAATTCGACCGAACAGGGAGATCGGCCAATCGGCAACAAACAGATAGCGGCTACCCAGCCCCAAAGTGAGCAAAATGTTGAATAAGGCGAACCAGTGTCCCCAACTGATCATCTGGGAGACTTTTTCGCGGTAGCGCTGACGGTTGGTTACCATACGTTGGTCAAAACTTAGTGAGCTTTATCGGCTTTTTTAATCGAAGCCTGCAGGGCTTCAGCGAAAGAACGCGCCATAACCTGACGTTGCGCAGGCGCGATGCTGGTGTTAATCAGGTTTGTCACCATATTACCGAGCACCATCAAAGCAAGATCGGTCGGAGCGTGGTGCTTTTCCAGCACATTGACCATCTCAGAAAGCAGTTGTTCAACGTGTTCGTCACTATAACGGGATGATTGTGGCATAAAATGGCGTATCTCAAGCTGGTAAAGTCGCTTATCTTACCGTATAGGCTTATGCTTTTCCGCACTTTTATCATTACCGTATTTTATTACTGGCGTGCTTCTATCAATAAGTAGTGTAGACGCTTAGCGCGCGTACCCGTGCGAAGGGCGGCTTTATGTGTTGCGGGGCGTCCGCATCAATGCTTGAATACGCGCCTTGCCAAAAGGAGAGTTTATCATGAGTCTGGATATCGCCCAGATTGCCCTGCATCAGCTAATTAAACGTGACGAACAAACGCTGGAAATGGTGTTGCGTGATTCCTTGCTGTCGACCAATGCGGCAGTTGAAGAGATGATGGCTGAACTGCATCGCGTCTACAGCGCCAAGAGTAAGGCCTATGGGCTGTTTAATGAGCAAAGCGAGCTGGCGGATGCGCTGCGTGCCTGTCGCAAAGGGGATGAGGACTTTCTGAGTTTCTCACGCGCTGCGACCGGACGTCTGCGTGACGAGCTGGCGAAGTACCCGTTTGCCGAAGGCGGTATCGTGTTGTTCTGCCAGTACCGTTATCTGGCGGTCGACTACTTGCTGATATCGGTGCTCAATAGCTGCAACAGCATGCGGGTGAATGAACAGCTGGATATCAGCACCACGCACTATCTGGACATCAATCATGCCGATATCGTTGCACGTATCGATTTGACCGAATGGGAAACCAATCCGGAATCTACGCGCTATCTGACGTTCCTGAAAGGCCGCGTCGGGCGCAAAGTGTCTGACTTCTTCATGGATTTTCTGGCCGCATCGGAAGGGTTGGACACCAAAGCACAAAACCGTGGCTTGTTGAAAGCGGTCGATGAGTATTGTGATGAAGCGCAGTTAGATAAAAACGAGCGTCAGAACTATCGTCAGCAGGTGTATAGCTACTGCAATGAGCAATTGCAGTCCGGTGAGGAAATTGAACTGGCGTCGTTGTCGCAGGAGCTGCCACCGCTGGGTGAGAAAACTTTTCAGCAGTTTTCAACTGAGCAGGGTTATGAGCTGGAAGAAAGCTTCCCTGCCGATCGTGGCACACTACGCCAGCTAACCAAGTTTGCGGGCAGCGGCGGCGGCATCAGTTTGAATTTTGATGCACTGTTGCTTGGTGAGCGCATTTTCTGGGATCCGGCGACGGACACGTTGACGATTAAAGGCACGCCGCCGAATCTGCGCGATCAGCTACAGCGTCGGACGAGCAGCGGTAAGTAGTCGGCATCACTTCAGAAGACGACGTTGCCCTTTTTCTTATCATCAGGAAAAGGGCAGCGACCGCTAATGTTTGGGAACGATAACGGCTAGAAATATTTAAGCCAGCGGATGTCTCGACGGCGGGCTTTCAGGCGGGCAAACGCTTGAACCGGCGAAAATAACACGACCATCAGCACCAGAGCACACACCCACAATTGCCAGACGGCGGAAAAGCCGAACCACTCTCCCTGATTTTTCCCCCAGACAGCGACAGCGGTTAAATACAGGCCTTTTAAAACATACAGATGCAATAGGTAGAAAAACATTGGAGCGGCACCAAAGCTTGCCAGCATCACAAGCCAGCGCTTCTGTTGCTGACGTTCAAATACGGCAAGCAGGCACAGCCCGATGCCGAGTGTCAGGCAGAGAAATAGCAGCGATGGCGGATATTTCGTGATGTTGAAATAGCTCATTAGTGTATAGGTGATGACATCACTCTGCTGCCAGGGCTTGTCGCCATAGAGATTGATACTGCGTAGCACGAAGAACAGCGCGAGCGTGATTCCCGCCGCGATGAGTAAGACTTTCTGGCGCTGAAGCGGAAAAACGTCTTTTCGGTATAGCACACCAGCCACATAGCCAAGTGAAATGACACCAATCCAGGGAAGTACCGGATATGAGGTCCGCATACGGAAGGTTTCGCCGATTTCTATCCAACCGCGATCGTGCAGTATCGCCCAGGGAATGGACCAGATGGAGTCTGCGGAAGCATGCAGAGGATCCAGCAGATTGTGTCCGCCCACGATAACGACGCCGAGTATGAAAACCAGTCCGGCAGGGAGCCAGATCAACGCGCTGAGGGCGATCATGCTCATACCGATTGCCCAGATGACCTGTAAATAGATGACCTGCGGTGGGAACTGGAACGTCCACGCGAAGTTGATCAATGTGAGTTCAAGCAAAATAAGAATTAAGCCGCGCTGGAACAGGAAGAGGGCGGTTTGTCGGCGATCTTGTACTTTCTGCTGGTAAAGCGCCGCGGAAAGCCCGGTTAAAAAGACAAACACGGGAGCACATAAATGTGCCAGCGTACGGTTGATGAATAGCATGGGGTCGGTGCTGGTGACATCAATCGGATCGGCGAGTTGCAGGTGCAGATAAAAAGTCTCCCGCACATGGTCTAGTAGCATAAGTATCATTACCAGACCGCGCAGGGCATCAATAGCGATAAGCCGCTGTGGAATATCACGAGACATGTTCACATTCCTTTGTGAATGAGCAAATTTTTATAAAAAAAACGCCGCATAAGCGGCGTTCTTCTTTTCCGGCGTCCCGGAAAACAACTTCAGCGCAAACTAAACGCGTACGAAGTCGATGTGAGTCAGTTTTGGCTTGTAAACGTGACGTTGTACAGCCTGAACTTTAACTTGTACTTCTTTGCCATCGATAGACAGAATCAGTGCAGTACCGTAGAAGCCTTCTTTCGCTTCTTGGTTTTTCACTGAGTCGTGATCCAGTTCGATGGATACTGGTGCTTCTGAACCACCGTAAACGATGGCTGGGAATTTACCAGCGGAACGCAGGCGGCGGCTCGCACCCTTACCCTGATCCTTACGTACTTCTGCTTTGATAGTAATCATTTTATTCTCTACTTATAAAAGTAACCCTGCTACAGGCGACCCAGCAGCAGGCGGGGTTATTCAGCTTTTGCGAACAAAAGCGGGCTGAATTCTAGCGGAATATGCCCTTGCGGGCAAATGAATCTCAGCATTACTCGTCATACTTCAAGTTTCATGTGCGTTGGCAGCGTTCTGTCACCCGAATCACTTACCTGAGTAAGCTCATCGGGATTCCTTCACTTGCCGCCTGCCTGAAACTCGAATTATTTAGAGTATACTTTAGCCGCGGAGCTCATTGGCGCGACGAAATCGTCCCTGATAATCAAAGAGCTTTTCACGGATTTGCCAGAATTTTCCGTGTTTGCGGGCGACAACAAAGTCTGGGGCGCGAAGTAAGGCCTGCTGCGCGATAACGTCCGCGGCATGCTGCCAGTTAAACGGCGTTCCCGGCGCACGCTGATGAACGCGCAAAAATTGTTGCAGGAAAACGTGGCGCTGTGCGGTGGAATGCAGGCGAAAACGTTCACTCACGTCGGCCCCGTCTTCATCGTGGTAGATGATTTTCAGCCATTCTCCTTTTGCATCCTGCCCTTGCTCGAAGCTCATGCCGCTACAGCGTAAAACCAGTGCATCTTTCAGCTTCAGCGCTGCTTTCAGCATATCGTCGGGATCGACCAACACCTCGTCACACTGGTGGCAGCGGCGCGCTGCGATATCGTTTTCCGCGCCGCAGTGCGGACAAACTTTAAACCGAAACCGGAAATCACACTGTTGGCGTTGGCCATTTTCCGCCATTTCCCAACCCTGGCAGCGGCGGCCATAGTGTTCGATGACGTTGCCGTCTGGAGTGGTTTTCCCCCAAAAGAGGTTGGCAAAGCCGCATACGGGGCAGAAGATTTGCACCGGTTGGCTACCGGCATGCGGCTTGCTGTTGCCGACTTCTGGCGTATAGAGATCGTGTGGATTGCCCGCGTAATCCAGAATCAGACAGTCCGTTTTTCCCGGATATAAGCGTAAACCACGTCCGACGATTTGCTGGTACAGGCTGACGGATTCTGTTGGGCGAAGGATGGCGATAAGATCGACATGCGGGGCATCAAAACCCGTTGTCAGCACCGCCACGTTGACCAGATATTTCAGCGACTGTTGTTTAAAGGCGTCAATCAGCGCATCGCGCTCGGCTGCTGGTGTATCGGCGCTGACCAACGCCGCTTGGCCAGCCGGTAACAAGGTCGTAATTTCTTTGGCGTGTTCGACGGTGGACGCAAAAATCATCGCCCCGCGCCGTGTTTGCGCATAATCGATGACCTGGCTGATGATGTGCGGCGTAATGCGTTGCTGACGTTTGAGTTCGAGGTTCAGATCAGCCTCACTGAATAGCCCGTTGCTGCGGGCGGCGAGTTTGCTGAAATCATACTGCACCACGGGCATATCCAGTCTGTCAGGCGGCACCAGAAAGCCATGTTTGATCATATAGCGCAGCGGCAGCTCATAGATGCAATCACGGAACAAACAGCGCTCATCGCCACGTATCATGCCGTGATAGTGATACTGATATATCCAGCCTTTGCCAAGCCGATAAGGCGTGGCGGTTAAGCCGAGCAGCCGCAGCTGTGGATTGGTTTTTTGCAGATGCTGGATGATTTGTTGATATTGGCTGTTATCGTCGTCGCTAATACGGTGACATTCATCAATGATCAACAGAGAGAACGCATTGTCGAACTGGTCGAGGTTCCGTGCGACAGACTGCACGCTGCCAAAGACCACTTTTCCCTGACTTTCTCGCTGTTGCAGCCCGGCGGCGAAGATATCCGCATCAAGCCCCCAGGCGCAGTATTTGGCGTGGTTTTGTGCGACCAGCTCCTTAACGTGCGCGAGCACCAGCACGCGGCCGCGTGCGAGTCGCGCCAGTTCGGCGATAACCAGACTTTTCCCTGCGCCGGTGGGCAAAACGATGACGGCCGGCTGGGTGTGACAGCGAAAATAGTCGAGTGTGGCGGAAACAGCCTCACGTTGGTAAGGCCGTAGCGTGAACGACATAACTAGTGCTGACAGATTTTATTGGCGCTGGTGGTAAAGCCCGCATCCTGCGGGATAAATTTTCCGCGTTCAGACAAAAACTGTACCAGCATCGAGGCCGTCATATTTTCGGCAGAACAGGTATGAAAACGCGCCTCGTTGCCGAAGCGGGCTTCTATCGTGCTAATCAGCTGTTCGGTGGTAAATGACTCACCGGATGCGATCATCATTTGCAACACTTCATGACCGTGAATAGATGACATAGGGTTGTCCTTAAAATGTAAAAAATTGCCCTTATTATGCCTGTTGATAATACCCGGCGCGAGGGATAAGCAAAGGTCATGCAGCTTGAAGGCCTGCTAAAAAGAGCAACGTATGGACGGTGAATTGCAGGACGCGTGAACAAACCCCCGTTATACTATCCACTCACAATTTAGGGTCTCATGATTTGAGACAGGCAGTTATTTGAGATAGGTAGTGAGCTTTAATGCGATTGGACAAATTTTTATCCCAGCAGTTGGAAATTAGTCGTTCACTGGTGGCGCGTGAGCTCCACGCGCAGCGCGTTACCGTAGATGGTGAAGTGGTAAAAAGCGGTGCGTTCAAGTTATCCCCTGAACATAACGTTGAATTTGATGGTAACCCGCTGAAACAGCAGAACGGGCCGCGTTATTTCATGTTGAATAAGCCTCAGGGCTACGTCTGTTCAACGGACGATCCCGATCATCCGACTATTCTTTATTTTATGGATGTGCCGGTGGCGTACAAACTGCATGCGGCAGGCCGACTGGATATCGATACCACGGGATTGGTGCTGTTAACTGATGATGGGAAATGGTCGCATCGTATTACCTCGCCTAAGCATCAGTGTGAAAAGACCTATCTGGTAACGCTGGAGCAGCCGCTGGCTGAGGATACCGCCGCACAATTTACGGCAGGCGTGCAGTTGCATAACGAGAAGAATCTCACCAAACCCGCTACGCTTGAGAAGATAACGGATCATGTTGTTCGACTGACGATTAGCGAAGGTCGCTATCATCAGGTGAAAAGGATGTTTGCGGCGGTGGGGAATCGGGTCGTGGAACTACACCGCGAGCGTATTGGTGACATCTGGCTGGATAGCGAACTGGAACCGGGAGAATTCCGGGAATTAAGTGATGAAGAGATCGCCAGCGTAAAATAAAACGGTTCAGAACGACCTTCTTCCTAATTTGGAGTTATTAGTGCAATTACGCCGTTCTTCTCATCTCGGGCTGATCTTTATTCTTGGCCTGATTTCGATGCTAATGCCGTTAGCCATCGATATGTATTTACCTGCGTTACCGACTATTGCCAACGAGTTTGGCGTGGAGGATGGGCACGTCCAAATGACGCTCAGTACCTATGTACTGGGGTTTGCTATAGGCCAGATGTTCTACGGGCCGATGGCGGATAGTCTGGGGCGTAAACCTGTCATTCTCGGTGGTACGCTGGTTTTTGCGTTCGCAGGCGTGGCCTGTGCGCTGGCGCAAACGGTAGAGCAACTTATCTACATGCGCTTCCTGCACGGAGTTTCTGCAGCAGCAGCGGCGGTGGTGATTAATGCACTGATGCGCGATATGTTCTCGCGGGATGATTTTTCTCGCATGATGTCGTTTGTCGTGTTGGTGATGACGGTCGCACCGCTCATTGCGCCGATTGCTGGTGGCTGGCTGTTGCTGTGGTTCAGCTGGCATTCTATTTTCTGGACGATCTCTGGTGCGGCGTTTCTGGCCGCAGCGCTGATTTTCTTTTTCATCAAAGAAACCTTACCGCCTGCGAAGCGGCAGAAATTTCATCTGCGCACCACCATCGGGAATTTTGCCATCCTATTCCGCCACAAGCGGGTGTTCAGCTATATGGTGGCGAGCGGGCTGTCGTTTTGCGGCATGTTTTCCTTCCTGAGCGCCGGACCATTTGTGTATATCAACCTGTATGGTGTGTCACCTCAGAATTTTGGCTATTACTTTGCCCTGAACGTCGTCTTTCTGTTTGTGGTGACATTGTTTAACAGCCGCAATGTGCGACGGTTGGGGGCGCTGGCGATGTTCCGTGCGGGGCTGGTGATCCAGTTTGCGATGGGAATATGGCTGGTGATCGTCTGCCTGTTCGATCTCGGCTTCTTACCGCTGGTGTTTGGCGTAGCGCTGTTTGTCGGCTGTATTGCGATGGTTGCGTCGAATGCGATGGCGGTCATCCTTGATGATTTCCCCCATATGGCAGGTACGGCCTCGTCGCTAGCAGGAACGCTGCGCTTCGGTCTTGGTGCGATTGTAGGCGTTCTCCTCTCGCTGGCCTCATTCAACAGCGCTTGGCCGATGGTGTTATCGATGGCACTCTGTTCGATTGGTGCCTTTCTGCTGTATCTGTACGCGAACCGCTCGGCAGCGTCCTGATTTTCCCTTCTTCTCAGGTGTAGGAAAGGTGTTCCTGCATCTGAGTCTGTTTTCTCCTTTCTCCTTTCTCCTTTCTCCTTTCTCCTTTCTTCATTTCCTTTCTTCATTTCCTTTCTTCATTTCCTTTCTGACGACGAGCTCCTGCATGGCTTTTGTTTTGCTAATGTAAAATATTTGACCCAAAGGTGAACAAATGGGTCGAAAAGGGTTGAGATATTAAATGGAAAAGGTTACATATAGCCGGAAAAGAAGAAAAAATCGTGATCGGTTTGGCATTAATAGTGCTTGCAATCAGGCTTGTTAACCACTATTACGATATGAAAAAAGCGTGTTTGTTGTTTTTTTGTTCATGAAAAGTGGCAAGAAATGGTGTGAACACGCTACTATGATAAATATGTTACTATTTTGTGAATTATTACCTGAGGAAAACAGTAGTGGACAGTTTCCAACTTTCGGTAGTTCATCGTTTGCCGCAAAGTTATCGCTGGTTATCGGGTTTTGCAGGCGTCAATGTTGAACCGATTCCGCTGAGCGGCAGAGAAGAAGAGAATAACCTGATTGGCCTCAAGCTGTTGAGTCATGACGGCGATATTGCATGGAAAATCATGCACCAGTTACATCAGTCTCTATCTGAAATTCAGGTTGAATGCGCCGTTCTGGAATGGGAAGGCGAACCGTGCCTGTTTTTGCATCGCAATGATGAAAGTACGGCAATGTGCCGTCTGAAGAACGTTGGTGTCGCTATCGCTGAGTCCGTATCGGCACAATACCCCTTTTAAACCACAGCGTCAGAAACTGGCGCTGTGGTATTCTCTCATCTATGCCGACGGTGTTTCCGTCGAGTAAGATGAAAACTGTAGTAATTCCCGCGTGTAATGTTCAGCAGGGTGCGTGAATACCGCTTTGCATTCTCCTTGCTCAACCACTTCGCCCTGTCGTAACACAATCACCTGATGGCACAGCGAGCGGATAACCTGCAAATCATGACTGATAAACAGATAGGCGATCTTGTGCTTTTCCTGCAATGATTTCAGCAATGCCAGAATTTGTGCCTGAACCGTTCTGTCCAGCGATGATGTCGGTTCATCAAGGATCAGCAACTCCGGTTGCAGTATCAGGGCACGAGCGATAGCGATACGCTGGCGTTGGCCGCCGGAAAACTCGGAGGGATAGCGATAGCGGGTCGTAGGATCCAGCCCGACTTCCTGCATCGCTTCAACCACCCGCTGGTCGCGCGCTTCTTTGCTCAACTTATGATGAACGGTCAACCCCTCAGCAATAATTTGCTCCACGTTCAGCCGCGGGTTCAGCGCGGAGTTCGGATCCTGAAAAACAACCTGAATCCGATGGCGGAAAGGCAGCATTTGCTTACGGGTGAGCCCCTGTAAAGGCTGGCCGTCAAACCAGATATCACCGCGTGATTGAATCAGGCGCAGTAGCGCTAACCCGGTCGTGCTTTTACCTGAGCCGGATTCTCCTACCAAACCGAGACTTTCGCCGCGCCGCAAGGTGAAATTGATATCGTTCACTACCTGTTTTTCATCAACCGTACGGCGCAAAAGGCCGCGTTTGATGGGAAACGAAACGTGCAGTTTTTCCACCCGCAGGAGTGGTTCACCGTCATCTGTCACCGGAAGCGGTTCGCCTGAGGGTTCTGCATCCAGCAACTGGCGCGTATAGGGGTGCTGCGGTGCACTGAAAAGTTGCTGACAGCGATTGTGCTCCACGGCCTGACCAGCTTTCATGACCGATACGTTATCTGCTAGCTGACGGACAATATTCAGGTTGTGGGTGATGAACAGTAAACTCATTCCCAGTTCTTGTTTCAGCTCGTTCAGCAATTTCAATATTTGCGCCTGAACGGTCACGTCCAACGCCGTCGTGGGTTCATCGGCAATCAGTAAATCCGGCTGTGTCAGCAGCGCCATTGCAATCATGACGCGCTGGCGTTCCCCGCCGGAAAGCTGGTGCGGAAAATCATTCAATCGGCTTTTCGCCTGACGAATCCCTACGCGATCCAGACAGGTGATGACTTCGCTGCGGGCTGCCTCGGTGCGCATGCCCCGGTGAAGTGAAAGCACTTCAATCAGCTGTTTCTCAATGCTTTGCAAAGGATTAAGCGACACCATCGGTTCCTGAAAGATCATTGCGATCCGATTGCCGCGTATCTGGCGCAGTGTTTTTTCATCAGCATGCAGCAGCGATTGTCCTGCGAAGCGGATATCTCCATGTGGATAAATGACGGGCGGGGAAGGGAGCAAACGCAAAACCGACAGCGCAGTGACGCTCTTACCCGAGCCTGATTCACCGACCAGCGCCAGCGTCTCGCCTGCATTCACCGTCAGTGAAAGCTGGTCAACCACCCGTTGCTCCTGATCGCCTTTGCGGAAGGCAATGCTGAGATTATCTATCTGCAATAAAGGTGAACTGGACATATTAATGCGCCTTGCTAGGGTCAAAGGCGTCGCGCACCGCTTCGCCGATAAAGATGAGTAAGGAAAGCACGATAGAAAGCACCATAAACACGGTAATACCGAGCCACGGTGCCTGAAGGTTATTTTTCCCTTCCAGCAATAAGGTACCTAATGATGGCGAGCCCATCGGTAGACCAAAGCCAAGAAAGTCTAACGATGTCAGCGTGGTAATCGAGCCGCAGAGAATGAAGGGCAGATAAGTCAGCGTAGCGACCATCGCGTTTGGCAACATACAACGGAACATAATCGCGCGATCGCTGACGCCCATCGCCTGCGCGGCGCGAATATAGTCAAAGTTGCGGGTACGCAAAAATTCGGCTCGTACTACGCCAACCAGACTCATCCAGCCGAAAAGGACGGTAATGCCTAATAGCCACCAGAAATCCGGCTGAATCACGCTGGACAGCAGGATGATGAGAAATAGTGTTGGCATCCCGGACCAGACTTCGATAAAGCGTTGACCCCAGAGGTCGAGACGCCCGCCGTAGTAGCCCTGTGTCGCCCCGACGGCGATACCAATCACGCTGGACAGGATCGTGAGCGCCAGACCGAACAGCAGTGAGATACGGAAGCCATACAGTACCTGTGCGACCACGTCTTTCCCCTGGCTGTCCGTGCCCAGCCAGTTCTGCCAGTTTGGCGCAGATGGGAAGGAAGCCGTCGTGGCGTAGTTGATGGTGTCATAGCTGTAGTGAATCAGCGGCCAGATGGCCCAGCCGTGGCTGTTGATACGTTCGGCGATATAGGGATCGCGGAAGTCGGCGGTGGTATCCAACTGCCCGCCGAATGTCCTCTCGCTGTGGTCAATGAGCGCTGGCGTATAGAACTGGCCGTCATATTTCACCAGCAGCGGTTTATCATTGGCGATAAGCTCAGAAAACAGGCTGACGATAAACAGCACCATAAAAATCCACAGCGACCAGTAACCGCGGCGATTACTTTTAAAACGCGCCCAGCGCGCCTGATTAATCGGGCTTAAGCGGCTCATTGGCGTCCCTCAAAATCGATACGCGGATCCACCAGCGTATAAGTCATGTCACTGACGATATTAAGCAGTAGGCCGATCAGCGTGAAGATATACAGCGTACCGAACATGACGGGATAGTCACGTTGCAGCGTCGCGTCATAGCCCAGCAGGCCCAACCCGTTGAGAGAGAACATCACCTCAATCAGCAGCGAGCCGGTGAAAAACATACTGATAAAGGTGGCGGGGAAACCGGCGATCACCAGCAGCATGGCATTACGGAACACATGGCGGTAGAGAATACTTTTTTCATCCAGCCCTTTAGCGCGTGCGGTAACCACGTATTGCTTACGAATCTCATCCATAAACGAGTTCTTGGTGAGCATGGTGAGGGTAGCAAAACCGCCAATCACGGACGCGATAACGGGTAATGCGATGTGCCACAAATAGTCGGTAACCTTGCTGTACCACGGCAGAGTATCAAAATTGCTGGAAACCAGCCCTCGAAGCGGGAACCAATCTAGATAACTGCCGCCGGCGAACAGCACAATCAAAATGATCGCAAACAAAAACGCCGGGATCGCATAACCGATAATGATTAACGTACTGCTCCAGGTATCGAAAGGCGTACCGTTCTTCACCGCTTTCTTGATGCCAAGAGGAATAGAAATCAGGTAGACGATCAGCGTACTCCATAGTCCCAATGTGATTGATACCGGCATGCTTTCTTTAATCAGTTGCATCACCGAAGAGCCGCGAAACAGGCTGTCGCCGAAGTCAAAACGGACGTAATCCCACAGCAGTTTAAAATAGCGCTCATGGATCGGTTTATCGAAGCCATAGCGTTTGGTGATTTCCTCGATGACCTCCGGGTCGAGCCCGCGTGAGCCTCTATAAGCATTCTCGATATTGGGGGCACCGCTGGTGCCAGTGCGTGCCATCCCTGCATCCATTCCGCTATTGGCGGTATAGCCGCTGCCGTGTCCCATTTCAATTGCCGCGATGGCCTGATCCACCGGGCCACCAGGGGCAATTTGTACAATGAAAAAATTAATCGTGATAATCGCCCACAGAGTTGGAATGACCAGCAAGAGGCGGCGTAACAGATACGTTCCCATATTGATTCCTTAACGTCGCTCTGCGGGCAGCGTCGCCGCCTGTTGGGTATCGAACCACCAGCCATCAAAACCTAGCGAATAGGCCGGGCGTACAGCAGGCATGGCAAACTTGTTCCAATAGGCAAAGCGGTCATGATTGGAATACCACATCGGAATCATGAACTGATTCCAGGTCAATACCCTGTCCAGCGCGCGGCCTAATGACAGTAGTGGTGCTTTTTGCCCCTGATGCTTAACGATTTCCTCGACGAGAGAATCAATGGCGGGATCGCTGACGCCGGGTCTGTTGTAGCTTGAATTGATGTACTGCGAGCTCCAGTACATTTGCAGGTTGTCACTGGGGTAGAGGAAAGCAGGGTACACCATTGCCGTCATATCGAAATCTCGCTTACGAATACGGTTGTTGAACTGCGTGCTATCGATATTACGCACGTTCATGGTGATACCCAATTTTTTCAGGCTCTGCTGAAAAGGTAGGACATACTGCGAGTTACCTGCGCTTGGCAGCAGCAGCTCAAACGTAAACGGCTGCCCAGTTTTGCTACTAACCAGCTTCTGATCTTTCAATTCCCAACCTGCCTCTTCCAGCAGCTTGAGTGCCTTAAGCCAATTTTGTCGGTCATAGCCGCTGCCGTCGGAGGAGGGCGGTTGATAGCTAGGACCAAAGACTTCGGCGGGTACTTTGTCTTTGAGCGGCGTCAGCCAGGCCAATTCCTCAGCGGTGGGTTCGCCTTTAGCGGCATACTCGGTGTTTTGGAAATAGCTGTCTGTGCGTTGATAGGCGTTGTAATACAGCGCCTTGTTCATCCAGTTGAAGTCAAACGCCAGAGCTAACGCCTGACGTACGCGACGATCCTGGAACAGCGGCCGCTGGATATTGAATGCTAGCCAACGCGTATCTTGGGCGGATTGATTAACCTGATCCTGCTTAATGATGTAGCCACGCGCAAAGTTGCCACCCTGATATTGGGTCGCCCAGTTTTTGGGCGATCCTTCCTCTCGCAGATCGAAGGCTCCCGCTTTAAAGGCTTCCAGCGCGACGCTGTCGTCCAGATAGTAGTCGTAGCGAATTTTGTCGAAATTGTACTGACCTTTATTGACCGGCAGATCGGCACCCCAGTAGTCTTTTACGCGTGAATAGGTGACATATTGCCCCGTTCGATAGGCGGTAATGCGGTAAGGGCCACTGGCAGGTGGTGGGTACGATAGCGGCTCGCTAAA
This sequence comes from Pectobacterium aroidearum, assembly GCF_041228105.1. Taxonomy (NCBI): domain Bacteria; kingdom Pseudomonadati; phylum Pseudomonadota; class Gammaproteobacteria; order Enterobacterales; family Pectobacteriaceae; genus Pectobacterium; species Pectobacterium aroidearum. The sequence goes on along the minus strand of NZ_CP166097.1, from coordinate 3,156,102 downwards.
TTTATGATTCTTCCAGAACTTCTCCGGCATGATAGGTAGAGTCAACAAGCTGAACATGCGGTTTTTGTCGGACACGGGAAAATCAAAACGTACGGTCAGCGGCGCAATCGCTTTGGCGGTAACGTCTTTAAAATAGATGCGGAACTGAGGCACGCCCTGTGTCATAAACATGTTATAGGTGAATGCCACGTCAGCTGCGGTGATCGGTGAGCCGTCATGAAAGCGAGCTTTGGGATTCATCTCTATTTCAATCCAGCGGAAATCCGCTGAATGGCGTGTCGTCAGCGCGACCAGCGGATAATAGCTGCCGGGTTCGTCATCAGAAGAAGTGAAAAGCGAATCGTAGAGCCGTTCCGTACGGGCTGCGGCTACGCCACGTAGTGCGAAACGGTTGAAATTATCAAAGGTACCTAGTGCGCTGAGGGTAATGCTGCCGCCCTTGGGAGCATCAGGATTGACATAGTCAAAATGGCTGAAGTTCTCGGCATATTTGGGTTCACCTAAAAGTGCAAAGCGGGTGCTGTTTTCAATCGTTTCAGCCTGCACGCCAAAATGGGCCGTGCAAAGCAATACGGCAGCGATAACGCGTTTTAACATCTGACGGTAATCTCCTGCGAACGGATGTCGTCTGGTGGGGTATCGTCTGATGCAGACGTTCCATACAGTAACATCAACAATGCCGATTTCATCGACATAAAGTTCTTGAAATAATTAACATTCCCATCGGGAAGCTGTGTGTTTTCTTTTTATCATGAAATCAGGTGATAAACCTACCTTAATCACGGCCTGTTAGTGTTTCAGGTTGTTGAGTTAGTCATATTTTGCGCAGTGCGCCGCAGAAGGGGGGAGGTGCTGCAATCTTCGAGTGAAAAGCGAGCATAAAAAAACGTAGGGAACGTTTTTCAACGTTGCGTAGCAACGGCCTGTAGGGTGATGGACAGGGATGTCCATCATAAAAAAACGCCGCTTGTTATAAGCGGCGTTGATGTCGTCTCGTTTCGTTGGCTAACAGCAAGGTTCTCTTACAAACAAAGCAATATCACAGCAAGGGCGCGGATATGGCTTAGCTGGTAGTGGTTCCTTTACTCAGAACACGGCGTCCTTCTTGATAACGCTTATTCCAGTAGTCTTCCGTCATTTTTGAAATAATGACGCCGCTGCTGGTTGACGCGTGGACGAACTGATCGTTGCCGAGATAAATGCCAACGTGGCGTCCGGTTGAACCCGCACGGAACAGAACAAGATCGCCAACGCGCAGTTTGTTGCGCTGAATTTTCTGGCCCATCTCTTGCTGTTCATAGGTTGAACGCGGTAAATCCATGCCAAACTGTTCGCGGAAAGTGCGCTGAACGAAAGCTGAGCAATCAATGCCACGGCGACTATCACCACCTAAGCGGTAACGAACACCTTTCCAACTGGCATATTGGTTGAGCAATTTGGACTTGATGTCCACATTACGAACCAATGCTTCAAATTCATCCTGAGAGGCTTGCAGTAAAAGACCATCTTTATCATTAACTGCATGCATATCAGTTTGAGCTTTATGGTTATATGCACTGTTACTTCCACATGCGGAGAGCATCATTGCTACCGCGACGGCAGGCACTGCCCGCCAGATATATCTCAGAATCGGTTGAGACTTGACCATTATTGTTATGTTCCCTTGCTGTCCTTAACGATAAATATCGCTATGTAGTATCCCCATTTCACTGGGGCATAAATGCCAAACGAAAACGAGACTCAGACTAAAACAGAGTTTCTTCTTAGCCAAACACTCATCAGCGAAAGTGTGCCGGAATGCACATTATTTCTCTTGCTGCTGTTAGTTCAGTATGCGCTAAAAAGCAAACTTGAACGAGACTACCGTAACAGCAGCAGGATTGCGAGAAGTTTTAACTATTTTATTTATAAGATTTAATGATGTATTCAGCTAAAAAATGTCGATGTAAAAAATCTGAAATCATAGAGATTTATACTGTCCGTTTTTTAGGTAATAGTCGGTCTAACAGAGCAATAGCGGCATCGCTTGCTGGCGTTAATAACCACCAGCTCAGGCCAACTAAAACAACTGAGAGCGAGCCGACGGCAATATCGGTAAACCAATGGGCGCCAATCATGATGCGAGGTAATGAGAAGATCACCATGATGACCAGGGCGATGGCGAAAGCGGTGCGGGTGAAATAGCGCAGCATAAAAGCGGCAAAGATCATCAGCATCATGCCGTGGTCGCCAGGGAAACTGTCCGATGAAGCATCTTTGGTCGGAATACCCGTTAAGTCTGAAACGCGGTTGATGTCGTTAAAATAGAGTGTCGGGCTGGCGTGTTGTACAGGTAATAAATGCCCCGCCTGATTCAGCGTCACTGCGGTGAGCAGCATGACAAAGCCGATGATCAATAAACGGCGGCGCTCTGCGGGCGTGGCTTTCAGATAAAACGACAGATACAGCAGGCCCATCGCAATGAGCGCACAGCCGTCAAAGGCGCGGTTGTTGGTAATGGCAACCAGATGTAAAAACGTCGGACTATCGACTAAGAGTCGATTGAAATAGAAAAAGATATGGCTATCAAGTGTGAACCAAAATCCATGGTTTTCGAGTAGATACCAGGATAAAAACAAACTAATGCCCAATACATTGAGCACGACAATAGAAGAAAAACGAGCAAATGACATAAGGCAAAGCATCCAAATAAAGACGAAAAAACTCCAGTTTAGTCCACGTTAGCTAAACGAGCCTTTAACAATGAGGCTTGTAACGTGTTCCATTCTGCTGGTGTTTCATTGATGATTTCGATACGGCTATCCATCGGTGCCGCCGATCGGGTTTCTATATGAAGATCGTGTCCCTGACGGTTAACGACAAGCGTCCCTTCTTTTATACGCATGACTCCTTTAACTCGGTTTACGGGAGAAAGACGAACCCAGTCCAGCAGGGCCGCAGTATCAAAAGCGGTTTCAGGGGCGAATATCCAGCCGCAGGCGTGATATCCCTGTCCCTGATTGAGAGAACGGCGCCAGGATTGCCCACCCGGTAATTGCAGCGCGGCCAGACCATTTGTGGGTTTATGCGAGTGGTGATGAGCGCCATCCGGTAGTTCTCGCAAGTTGTGTCGCGATTGATCGAGCAGTTGTCGGTCAATCTTTCCCTCACTGGCTTCGATAATTTGCCGCCCGTCGCCGCTCGCCTGCTGCCACTGCTGTAAGGCTGCGAGATCGTCGGCGTTATAAGTGTCACGCTTGTTGGCAATAATAATGTCAGCGGCGGCAAGCTGGTCACGGAAATTTTCATTTCCCGTGTAACGAGAATCGCTTAACTGACGCGCATCCAGCAGGCACAGCGTGGACTGCAATGTCAGCCAGGGCTGATAGATATCGCTTGTCAGCAATGAGAGAATTTGTTTTGGGTGGCCGAGCCCTGTGGGTTCGATGAGCAGACGGTGAGGCTTTTTCTGTTGGAGCAGCATATTCAGACCAACCTGCATAGGCAGACCGTTCACGCAGCACATGCAACCGCCGGGAATCTCTTTTAGTACTGCGCCGCTGTCTGCCAGTAGTGCGCCGTCAATGCCTACTTCGCCGAATTCATTGACCAGCACCGCCCAAACTTCGTCTTCTGGCTTTTGTGACAGAAGATGACGGATAGTGGTGGTTTTCCCACTCCCCAGAAACCCCGTAATCAAATTGACTTTCGTTAGCATGGCAGGCTCCTATGTGTGTGGAGGGTTTACGTGTGCCGGATGTATCACCCGGCGACAAGTATCGCGCTGATCGCACGAGGTTTCATCCTTGAGCTTATCCCATTAGCGCTATTTTATTTATTTGTCATTTTGAACCTGGGCAGTGCTCGAAATCCTCACGGACTACGTGTACGCTCCGGTTTCTGCGCGCTGTCCGTGTCCAAACTGACTGCATCAATAACGCTAATAACGCTTACTGGGATGGACTCTTAGTCTGCGCGGCCCATATAGCGACGTTCTGGAATATGAATACGGATTTTTTCACCCGCGCTCAGGTATTCTGGAACAGGGATGGTCAGGCCTGTGCTCATGGTGGCAGGCTTGTTGCGCGCACTGGCGGATGCACCTTTAATACCCGGAGCCGTATCCACGATTTCCAGATCTACTGTTTGTGGCAGTTCCAGCGCGATGATCTGGCCGTCCCAGCTCAAGACCTGAATTCCTGGCATACCGCCTTCAGGGATAAACAGTAGCTCTTCTTCTATTTGATCTTTTTTGAAGAGGTAAGGGGTGTAGTCCTCATCATCCATAAAGACGTATTCGTCGCCATCAATATAAGAGAAGGTGACCGTGCGGCGTGTCAGCGTGATGGTGTCGAGAATATCATCGCCTTTAAAACGCTCTTCCACTTTCAGCCCGGTACGTACATCAGAAAAACGCATTTTGTATAGCGTGCTGGCACCACGGGCGCTGGGGCTTTGGACATCGATATCCTTTACCAGCAATAACTTGTCGTTATAGTTAACGACCATACCACGTTTAATCTCGTTCGCTCTTGCCATAAAAATTACCTGCTATAAGGAGTGTGATTTTTGTGGCGACACGTTACTCGCGCCGAAGAGTTCAGGCAAGTGATACTCGTCATCCTTCAAATTTCATGTACGTTGGCTGCGCTACTCGGCACACTTACGTGTACCTCGCCCCGTTGGGGCCGCTGCAAGCAGCGTTCAAACCTGCCTCTGGCAGATTTGTCACTCACCCGAATCACTTACTTGTGTAAGCTCATCGGGATGAAATGAGAGACATCCTGTCTCTCACCGAAGGCCAGCCGTTGGCTGGTCAAATTCATTCCTGACGAATTTGTCCTTCGCTTGCCGCCTGCCTGAAATTCGAATTATTTAGAGTATAAGATGAAAGGGGGCTGATATTGGTTTTTTGCTGTGGGACTGCTATCGTGGCGCTCTCTATCTTTTGTCAGCCCACCGGAGAGTTTGCTGATGGACTGTCGCTCCCATTGCGGCGCCTGTTGTACCGCGCCATCGATTTCAACCCCCATGCCGGGGTTGCCGCACGGTAAACCCGCTAACACGCCCTGTATTCATCTAGATGACGCGATGCGCTGCGGGTTATTTCATTCACCGCTGCGGCCCGCGGTTTGTGCAGGGCTACAGCCGCGCGCAGATATGTGTTTCAGCCATCGGGACGAGGCGATGGTTTATCTGCTTAAACTGGAAGCTGACACCACGCCTTAACGTCCGGCGATCAGGCGTCCTTGATACGCCACATGCAATAGATGGAACCGGCGATCATCAGCAGCGCGAAGAAGAAGACAGCATGATAGTTCCAGATTTCAGCAACGATCCCAGCCAGTGAACCAGAGATGATCCAGCCAACGCGCGTGGTATTGGTAAATAGCGTCGTCGCTGCACCCGCCTGCCCAGGCATCAAATCCTGGAAATAAAGCATGCCGATTCCGGCCAGAATACCAATGAAAATGGCATTTAGCGCCTGTAACACCAGAAGGGCTATTTCCCCGTCGAGAACCAGCAAGCCGCCGAAAAACAGTAGCCCGGAGGCAACGGCAAGCCGCATCAGGAAACGTTTCCCAAAGCGTTTAGCGACGTAACCGGCAATCAGCATGACCGGAATTTCCAGCCCGGCAGCCACACCCATCATGATACCGGCCAGCTTTTCCGGTAGATGCAGTTCATGCACCAGATACAGCGGCATATTAATGAGGTAAATACCGTTGCAGGTCCACATCAAGGTACAGGCAACGAACAGCAAGAGCGTGTCCCGGCGATTGCGACGTGGTGATTCCAGCGTAGAGGTGGTCTTTTCCACGGCTTTGGGCATGGAAGGTAAGAAGAGTTTGACCAGAATACCGCACAGGATAAAGACGGCCGCAGCGGTCAGATACATTGTTGTGAAGCCGAAGCCCAGCGCCAGTGCAAAAGCGATAGGGGGGCCAACAACCCAGGCGAGAGAAATCTGGGCGCGGAGGATGGAGCTGAACATTGCCGCTTCTCGGCCGGTTTTATCCGCGTGCTCCCGCGCCAGCGCAAAAAGCTGCGGGTTCGCGGTTGAGCCAAAGCTGCTCAGCAGAACACCGATAAAAAGCAGAATAAAGTAGTTACGATTCCATGCAAACAGCATGCAGGCCAGTGCGCCCAGCAGGCAGCAGACGAAGATCAGAGATTTGCGATCGCCTTGACGGTCCGAGCGCGTGGCCAACATTTGGCTGACGACAATGCCAATAACTGCACTTCCGGTATAAAACATCCCCACCAGGAAAGGGCGAGCTTGTACTTCGCTGGAAAGAAAGAGGCTGAGCGTAGGAAGTTGCAGGGCGCCGGCCGTTCCGGTCAGAAAGGCAATAACCAGGAATGCTGACGATGTCAGGTCAAGCGGGCGTCGTGTTGTGTTTGCTGGAGTGAACATAAATTGATAGCGCTTGGAAAATAGGCAGAGGCTGTCGAGCGCGACATAGTACTCGGGTTTATTCTGAAACAGAAATCATGTTTCATTATTTTTCGTCAGCACAGCTTCAGCCATTTACGGATTTTTGTTGGCGGGCAGCGCATCATCCACGTTAAAATGTGCGTGATGTCAAAATTCTGTTACGTCAGCAGCGTAGAAAGCTTGCATAAATGACGTAATAGAATGAGACTTTTGAAACGTTTCAGCGGAATTTTTTTTGAAACGCCCTAACAATCGACACATTTTTTTCTCATAAAAGCTGAAACGATTCAACTTTCAGCAAGAGAGGAGAGCCATGTTCCAGTTGTCACAGCAAGATATTCATTTGGGCGCAGCGGCCAGTAATAAGCAGGAAGCCATCCAGCTTGTTGCTTCAGCACTGACCGAGGCCGGGTGCGTTAACGCAGGGTATGTCGACGGCATGCTACAGCGCGAACAGCAGACATCCACCTATTTGGGAAGCGGCATTGCTATCCCTCACGGCACCACCGATACCCGCGATCTGGTATTGAAGACCGGGGTTCAAGTATTCCAGTTTCCTCAGGGTATCGCCTGGGGTGAAGATCAAACCGCCTATGTGGTGTTAGGGATTGCAGCCCGTTCTGATGAACACCTTGCGCTGCTGCGTCAGCTGACTCACGTCCTGAGCGACGATCGCGTAGCGGCACGTTTGGCAAGCACCACATCAGCAGAAGAACTGCGTAGCCTGCTTATGGGCGAGCAACAGCTGGCAGAATTCCGCTTTGATACCTCGCTGATTGCGCTGGACGTGGCGACCGATAACCTGCTGACACTTCAGGCGCTGAATGCCGGTCGTCTTCAGCAGGTCGGTGCAGCAGACGCCAGCTTCGTCAGCACCGCTGTCAGCAACAAGCCGCTGAATCTGGGACAAGGTGTATGGTTCAGCGATAGCGCTGTCGGTAACCTCAGCAGCGCGGCGGCAGTCGCTCGTCCTGCGACGCCTTTCAGCGTTGACGGTGAAAACGTGGCGTTACTGGTAACGGTAGCTGCGGCTGACGATCAGGCTTTTGCGCCGATCGATTACCTGAGCAATCTGCTGATTGCACAAAAAGCAGAACGTCTGCTGACGGCTGATGCACCGACGCTGCTGGCTCTCTTGACCAGCGATGTACCGGAAGAAAGCGAAGTGCTGACGGCGGAATTTACCATTCGTAACGAACACGGCCTGCACGCGCGTCCGGGCACCATGCTGGTGAATGTGATCAAACAGTTCACCAGTGAGATTACGGTGACCAATCTGGATGGCACAGGCAAACCGGCAAATGGCCGCAGCCTGATGAAAGTCGTCGCGCTGGGCGTGAAAAAAGGTCACAAACTGCGCTTCACTGCCAGCGGTAGCGATGCAGAACAAGCACTGGCTGCTATTGGCGACGCAATTACGTCCGGTTTGGGCGAGGGGGCAGCATGAGCAGGAGAGTAGCCACAATCACCCTGAATCCAGCTTATGATCTGGTTGGCTATTGCCCGGAAGTTGAGAAAGGCGAAGTCAATCTGGTTCAGACAGCAGGTCTGCACGCCGCCGGTAAAGGCATTAACGTTGCCAAGGTGCTGAAAGATCTCGGGATTGATGTCACGGTAGGTGGCTTTCTGGGCAAAGACAATCAGGATGGTTTTCAGCAACTGTTCAGCGAGCTGGGTATTGCTAACCGTTTCCAGGTTGTGCCAGGACGTACGCGCATTAACGTCAAATTAACCGAAAAAGATGGCGACGTAACCGACTTCAACTTTTCCGGTTTTGAAGTGACACAGCAAGACTGGCAGCGTTTCGTTAATGATTCGCTGAGCTGGCTGGGGCAGTTCGACATGGTCGCGGTAAGCGGCAGCCTGCCTGCTGGCGTCGATCCTGATGCGTTTACCGACTGGATGTCTCGTCTGCGTACGCAGTGTCCTTGCATTATTTTCGACAGCAGCCGTGAAGCGCTGGTGGCGGGACTGAAAGCCTCTCCCTGGTTGGTGAAACCGAACCGCCGGGAGCTGGAGATATGGGCTGGGCGTAAATTACCTACGCTGGCTGATGTGGTGGATGCTGCCCACGCGCTGCGTGAACAGGGTATCGCGCATGTTGTGATCTCACTGGGTGCGGAAGGCGCACTGTGGGTGAATGCATCCGGTGCGTGGCTGGCGAAACCACCAGCTTGTGATGTGGTAAGTACGGTAGGTGCGGGCGACTCCATGGTTGGGGGGTTGATTTATGGCTTATTAATGCGTGAGTCCAGTGAGCACACTCTGCGTTTGGCGACGGCCGTTTCAGCGCTGGCTGTGAGCCAAAGTAATGTTGGTATTACCGATCGTCCTCAGTTGGCCGCGATGATGGCGCGTGTCGACCTGAAACCCTTTAACTGATACAGCAGGAGATAAACAATGAAAACGCTGCTGATTTTGGATAAATCACTGGGCCTGGCGAGAAGCCAACTGGTGAAGAACCTACTCGGCGCTGCCGCTGCGAAAGCAGGGGTGACGTTTACAGAACAGGCTAACGACGCAGAACTGGCGATCGTTCTGGGTGCATCCGCTGCGGCGGACAGCGCGCTGAATGGCAAACAGGTTTATGTCGGTGACATTGAACTGGCTGTTTCACAACCGGAAGCCTTTTTGGCGAAAGCACAGGCTGAAGCAACGGTATATCAGGCTGCCGCGTCAGCTTCCGTTCAGCAACCCGCTGCTGCCAAGCGCATTGTTGCCGTAACGGCGTGTCCGACGGGAGTCGCGCACACGTTTATGGCAGCAGAAGCGATTGAAAGCGAAGCGAAAAAACGTGGCTGGTGGGTTAAGGTAGAAACGCGCGGATCCGTTGGTGCGGGCAACGCGATTACCCCAGAAGAAGTGGAACAGGCCGATCTGGTAATCGTCGCTGCGGATATTGAAGTCGATCTGGCGAAGTTTGCTGGTAAGAAGATGTACCGCACCTCAACAGGGCTGGCACTGAAGAAGACGGCGCAGGAGTTGGATAAAGCGCAGGCTGAAGCGAAAGTGTATCAGCCATCCGGACAAACCAGTGCGGCAAGCACGAGCGAGTCTGCGCAGAAAGGCGGGGCTGGCCCGTATCGTCACCTGCTGACCGGCGTATCCTACATGCTGCCGATGGTGGTAGCGGGTGGTCTGTGTATCGCCCTGTCGTTTGTCTTTGGTATTGAAGCCTTTAAACAAGAAGGTACGTTGGCTGCGGCACTGATGAAGATCGGTGGCGGTTCTGCCTTCGCGCTGATGGTGCCAGTGCTGGCAGGCTATATCGCTTTCTCCATTGCGGATCGTCCGGGTTTAACGCCGGGTCTGGTTGGCGGGATGTTAGCCGTGAGTACCGGTGCGGGCTTCCTCGGTGGGATTATCGCAGGTTTCCTGGCAGGTTATATCGCCAAAGCGATCAACAATAAGCTGATTCTGCCGCAAAGTCTGACTGCGCTAAAACCGATTCTGATCATTCCGTTGTTTGCCACGCTGATCACCGGTCTTATCATGATTTACGTTGTCGGTACGCCGGTGGCGAAAATCCTGACTGGCCTGACAGGCTGGCTGCAATCCATGGGCACGGCAAATGCGGTGATTCTGGGTGCAATTCTGGGTGCCATGATGTGTACGGATATGGGCGGCCCGGTTAACAAGGTGGCTTACGTCTTCGGCACGACCTTGCTCAGTAGCCAGATTTATGCCCCGATGGCAGCGGTGATGGCAGCAGGTATGGTGCCTCCACTGGCAATGGGGCTGGCGACCGTGCTGGCAAGTAAGAAATTCAACCCGACCGAGCGTGAAGGGGGTAAAGCGGCGTTTGTACTGGGCCTGTGCTTTATTTCCGAAGGGGCGATTCCTTACGCCGCGCGTGATCCAATGCGTGTTCTGCCTTGCTGTATTATCGGTGGTGCGCTGACCGGTGCGCTGTCGATGGCGGTAGGCGCTAAGCTGATGGCTCCACACGGTGGTCTGTTCGTACTGCTGATTCCAGGTGCGATTACCCCGGTTATCGGCTACCTGTTAGCGATCATTGCGGGAACCGTTGTGGCTGGCGTGCTGTATGCGTTGCTGAAACGCTCTGATGAACAACTGGCGAAAATCGCGTAAGTCTGACTTTTACGATGCAGGAAACGGCGTCATGAATAAAAAGTAATGCCATAACACAAGGATGTGGATGAGATAGCGCCAGTTGGTATTCATCAACTGGCGCTTTTTTATGGCGTGTCATCTCTGGCCGCCACCCTTACGGGCCGTTGCTGATGCAACGTTAAAAATTTCTCCCGGAAATTTTTTAGCATTGGGCTTCGGACTTGAGCCAGGCGATTTCGTCAGCCCAGATATCGGGGTTGATTGTCTCCAGAATCATTGGGATCCCATCAAAACGGGCATCTTTCATGATGTAGCTGAAGGCCGTTTTGCCGATATTGCCTTCTCCCAGGCTATGGTGTCGGTCAACGCGACTGGCGAATGCGCTTTTCGCGTCATTCAAATGCATTCCTCGCAGATAGCGAAACCCAACGATGCGATCAAATTCTGCAAAGGTCGCTTCGCAATCCGCTTCCGTTCTTAGGTCGTAGCCGCCAGCGAAGGCATGACAGGTATCGATACAGACGCCAACACGGCTTTTATCTTCTACACCGTCAATGATGGCCGCCAGATGCTCAAAACGGAATCCGAGATTACTGCCTTGTCCGGCGGTATTTTCAATCACGGCGGTGACCCCGTCCGTTTCCGCCAGCGCGATGTTGATGGACTCCGCAATACGGGCCAGACAGTCTGCTTCTTCGATCTGTTTCAGATGGCTACCGGGGTGAAAATTCAGCAGGCTGAGCCCAAGTTGCTGACAGCGGGCCATTTCATCAATAAACGCGATACGTGATTTCTCTAACGCCTCGGCGTCCGGGTGTCCCAGATTAATCAGGTAACTGTCGTGGGGAAGAATTTGTGCTGACGTATAGGCATACTGTTCACAGGCGGCTTTAAAACGGTCGATGACCTCGGTGCTGAGCGGCGCAGCCTGCCATTGGCGCTGGTTCTTGGTAAACAACGCGAAAGCCGTCGCCTTTATCTCATGAGCGCGAATCACGGCCTGATCGACCCCGCCAGATGCGCTAACGTGTGCCCCGATGTATTTCATGTTGGTCTCCTCTGGTTTCGAGGACATTATGACATCGCCATGCATACCCGTCATACTTCAAGTTGCATGTGCGTTGGCTGCGTTCACTCACCCGAATCACTTACTTAAGTAAGCTCATCGGGATTCGTTCTCTTGCCGCCTTCCTGAAACTCGAATTATTTAGGGTATAGGTTAATCAGACGTTAACAGGTAAATAATTTATCGTTAGCCGAATAAATGCTCGAAGAACAGATTGATTCCTGCACCGCCAACCACCAGCCAGATAAATAAAACGAGAGCCAGCAGTAGCGGTTTTGCGCCTGCCTGACGAATGGCGCTGAATCGGGTTGTGAGCCCCAGCGCAACCATCGCCATGGTCAGCAGCACATTATCAAGCTGAACCAACTGCGTGACGACGGCGGGGGAAAGGAGCGGGAAAGAGTTAAAGGCGGCCACGGCGATAAAACCCAGCGCAAACCATGGGAACATCAGTGGAATGGCGTTTTGTGTATCACTTTTTTGCGTCGCTTTTTTTAGGTAGAACCCAAGAATGATAAGGAAAGGCGCTAACATCATCACGCGTAGCATTTTGCTGATGACGGCGATATTTTCCGTAGCGCCATCGACGGCATGTCCGGCGGCAACGACCTGAGCGACCTCATGTATCGTTGAGCCAAAGTACAGGCCGGCGATCTGTGGCGTGACCTCAATCCAGTGATATTCGAGATTGAGCTGATAGAGCCACGGATACAAAAACATGGCCGTCGTACCGAAAATCACCACGGTGGAAACGGCGACGGCAATGGCATTGCTGGACGCTTTGACAACGGGTGCGGTTGCCATGATCGCCGCCGCGCCGCAGATACTGCTGCCAGCACCGATGAGTATCACGGTTTCATTGTCGAGCTTCAGCCAGCGTTTACCCATCCAGCAGGCGAGCAAAAACGTCAGCGTGACCACGGTAAGATCGACGGCGACGCCAGTCACGCCAACGGCGGTAATCTGCTGAAAGCTGAGACGAAAGCCATAAAGTATGATGCCCCAGCGCAGTAAATGCTGTTTGGCCCACTGCACGCCAGAGTCGCACAGCGGATGCAGCCGTGGATAAACACTATTTCCCAGCACGATCCCAATAAGGATCGCTAATGTCAGAGAACCGGGTCCCCAGTGGGCGATTTTCGGAATATTTGCCAGCCAGAGGAGTGAAAAAGTTATTAAACTTACTAACAGCAGACCGGGTAATCGCGCTTTTGCTCCATTGGGTGGAACCATCGCTTGTAACGTTGCAGGAAGAGCCATGGGTTTGGTGCCTATTCTGACCGTACCGAATTGAGAAGCCAGCTTATAATCCACGAGATTAAAAGAGAAATTGATTATATATTTATAACCTATAGGTATTTCAGATAAAGAGCGCACTATGCATATCACGTTACGTCAACTGGAAGTCTTTGCCGAAGTCCTGAAAAGTGGTTCAACGACACAAGCCTCCGTTGTGCTTGCCCTGTCTCAATCGGCTGTTAGCGCCGCGCTGGCGGATTTAGAAGGGCAGTTGGGTGTTCAACTTTTCGATCGTGTGGGTAAACGTCTGGTGGTCAATGAGCATGGTCGCCTGCTGTATCCGAAAGCGTTGGCATTACTTGAACAGTCGATGGAAATTGAGCAGCTCTTCCGGCGTGACAATGGAGCACTGCGTATTTATGCCAGTAGTACCATCGGCAACTATCTATTACCTGCGATGATTGCCCGCTATCGCCATGATTACCCTGAGATCCCACTGGAATTGCATGTCGGCAATACCAAAGATGTGATTACCCGCGTGTCTGAATTCAGCGTCGATTTGGGTTTGATCGAAGGACCTTGCCATCATCCTGATTTGATTACGCAACCCTGGTTGGAAGATGAACTGGTAGTCTTTTGCTCTCCGGAGCATCCGCTCAGTCGGGGCTCGGTATCATTAACCGCGCTGGCTGATGCGCACTGGATCCTGCGCGAGCGTGGATCAGGTACGCGTGAAGTGTTGGATCATCTGCTGCTGACGCACCTGTCGCATTTCCATCTGGTTATGGAATTAGGGAATTCTGAGGCGATTAAACATGCGGTTCGCCACGGGATTGGCATCAGTTGCCTGTCGCGACATGTCATTGCCGAACAGTTGGCGTCAGGCTCGCTGGTAGAGTTGAAGGTGCCATTGCCTAAACTTACGCGGACGCTGTATCTGGTACATCACCGACAGAAACATCTTTCAAATGTGCTGCAGCGTTTCCTGAGTTATTGCTGCGAAACACCATAGCGAAAATATTTTCTGCTGCTAATAATCGGACGCGAGTTATTAAGCTCTCTTATAACTCGACGATCTTAACTATCCAGCACAATGCTATTTGCTACAATCCCGCCTCGATTTTTAGCACGAGCACGCGGGATAACAATGGCTCAGCACGATATTCAACAAACTACACAGGGCGCACCGACCCTGCGCCGTGAACTGAAAGCACGGCATTTAACGATGATCGCCATTGGCGGATCGATTGGTACCGGATTATTTGTCGCCTCTGGTGCGACGGTTTCACAAGCAGGCCCCGGTGGCGCACTTCTGTCTTATGCCCTGATTGGGCTGATGGTTTACTTCCTGATGACCAGCCTGGGCGAACTGGCGGCATTCATGCCGGTGTCCGGTTCATTCTCTACCTACGGTTCCCGTTATGTTGAAGAAGGGTTTGGTTTCGCACTGGGCTGGAACTATTGGTACAACTGGGCGGTAACCATTGCGGTCGATCTGGTCGCCGCGCAGTTGGTGATGGGATATTGGTTCCCTGAGGTTTCCGGCTGGGTCTGGAGCGCCCTTTTCCTGGCGCTGATGTTCCTGCTTAACTACATTTCCGTGAAAGGGTTTGGTGAAGCCGAGTATTGGTTCTCACTGATTAAAGTGACGACAGTCATCATTTTCATTGCCGTTGGCGTGATGATGATTACCGGCATCATGAGCGGTGCGGAAAATGCGGGGTTCCACAACTGGCAGATCGGTGATGCGCCGTTTGCAGGGGGCTTTTCCGCAATGATTGGCGTTGCGATGATCGTCGGTTTCTCTTTTCAAGGAACTGAACTGATCGGCGTGGCTGCGGGGGAGTCTCAGGATCCGGGTAAAAACATACCCCGTGCGATTCGTCAGGTTTTTTGGCGTATCCTGTTGTTTTACATCTTCGCGATTCTGATTATCAGCTTAATCATTCCTTATACCGATCCGAACCTGCTGCGTAATGATGTCAAAGACATTACGGTAAGCCCGTTCACGCTGGTGTTTGAGAATGCTGGCCTGCTGTCTGCCGCGGCGGTCATGAATGCGGTCATCCTGACGGCAGTGCTGTCGGCGGGTAACTCCGGGATGTACGCCTCGACGCGTATGCTGTTTACGCTGGCATCGGAAGGCAAAGCGCCGCGTATTTTCGCCAGGCTATCAAAAGGCGGCGTGCCGCGTAATGCGCTGTATGCCACAACCGTGGTGGCGGCGCTGTGCTTCCTGTCTTCTTTATATGGCAACCAAACGGTTTACCTGTGGCTGCTGAATACTTCGGGTATGACGGGGTTTATTGCCTGGTTGGGGATCGCGGTCAGTCATTACCGTTTCCGTCGTGGCTATGTCATGCAAGGCAATGACCTGAACCGTCTGCCTTATCAATCGAGTTTCTTTCCGCTGGGGCCGATCTTTGCCTTTGTGCTCTGCCTGATCATCACGCTGGGGCAGAACTATCAGGCATTTCTGGAAGATAAGATCGATTGGTATGGTGTCACGGCAACGTACATCGGTATTCCGCTATTCCTGCTGATTTGGTTTGGCTATAAGCTGTGCCGTGGAACGAGCTTCATCAAGTATCAGGATATGACGTTCCCCGATCATAAAGACTAAATCGTAAGCACGCGATTAACTATCGCTGCTTTTTAACTTAGCATATCGCCTTTCACGCCGCTGATAACATACTTATCAGCGGCGTTTTTATTGGGCAAAACTTCATTTCTATATCAAATATTTTGAATTTAATTATTGCTGGAAAGTCCTCCCTAACCGTTTTTATTCTTCTTGTTAAGCGCTTTCGTGCTACGAAAAATGGCATTTCTAAACCGTAGTTAAACGAAATGAAGAATGCTAATACTTATCATTTACGTTTAAATGCATTCCTTTACACTATTTTCTGCAAAAAAACTCAATAAAATAACGAGGAATCATGAAAGGAAATTCTCTGATTAATCTCAAGAATGCAGTCGCACTGGCTCTGGCGGCCACAGCAACAAATGTCGCGATAGCGGCAGGTAGTGATGATGTTTTAGTTGTCACCGCGAGTGGTTATGAGAAAAAGTTGACGAACGCACCAGCGTCCATTTCTGTCGTCAGTGAGGAAGAACTCTCGCAAAAAAGTTATCACGATCTGGGAGAAGCGTTAAGTGGCGTGGAAGGGGTTGATGTGCGCAGCGGTACGGGCAAAACCGGAGGACTGGATATCAGCATCCGCGGTATGCCGAGCAGTTACACTCTGATTCTGATCGATGGTGTACGTCAGAATGCTAGCGGAGATACCACGCCGAATGGTTTTGACACCATGAATACGGCGGTGATGCCACCGTTGTCAGCCATTGAGCGTATTGAAGTGATTCGCGGGCCGATGTCGACACTCTATGGCTCCGATGCGATTGGCGGTGTGGTCAACATTATCACCAAGAAAGACAGCAAGCAGTGGCGTGGCAGCGTTAATCTGTCACATACAGTGCAAGAACACCGTAAATGGGGTGACAGCTCCACGCTGGGTTTCTATACCTCTGGTCCGTTGGTGAATGATCAATTTAGTTTGGCATTACGCGGTAATGTGGAACATCGTCAGGGATCAAGCGTCACCTCACTGAGCGGGACGGGTGACACGCGTGTTCCTTTCCCGACCAAGACTGATAACTACACTGTCGGTGGGAAACTGAGCTTTAAAACCAGCGACGCCAATACCCTGTGGATTGATGGCGATGTGTCACGCCAGACTTACGATAACCGCAGTAGCCAACTGGGCCCGATTGGTGTTGGTGGCGGTGGATACCGCGATGAATTGCGTTTTGAGCGTAATAAACTGGCAATTGGCCATGATACCGACCTCTCGTTTGGTCGTTGGAGCTCAAACCTGTCCTATACAGTGACCGAGAACAAAGGTCGCTTGCTGACACCACGCGTGTTGAATACCGCTAATGCAGGCCTTTCTGGTCGTGACCGTGAACTGAAGAACACTAACACTATCTTCGATACGATGCTCGTGTCGCCAGTCGGGGAGGATCATCTGCTGACGGTTGGTGGGCAATTCTGGGATGCACGCCTCAAAGACGGCATCGTGCTGGCAAACAGCGGTGAAACGTTCGAACAAAAAAGCTGGTCGCTGTATGCAGAAGATGACTGGCAGCTACTCGATCCTCTGTCTCTGACGTTAGGTGCCCGCTATGAGAAACACGATAGCTTCGGCGGCCATCTGAGCCCGCGTGCTTATCTGGTATGGAATGTCGCGGACGACTGGACGGTAAAAGGTGGTGTCAGTACGGGTTACAAAACCCCCTCTCTGGCACAGTTACATAATGGCGTCAGCGGCGTTGCGGGGAATGGCTGGTCGACGGTTCTTGGTAATCCTAACCTGAAGCCGGAAGAAAGCACCAACTTTGAGACGGGTCTGTACTATGAGAATGCCGCGAATGTAAAAGCTAACATCACCGGTTTTGTGAACAATTACAAAAACAAAATTGATAGCTATACGATTAGCAGCAATAGAATAACGTTACCAAATGGTAGGGTGGTTACGGAAAGCGTTGGCTCTAGCCGCAACATTGGTAAAGCCAGAACTCAGGGTGTTGAATTCGCAACGTCTTTCCCTGTGGTTGTTCCAGAATTAACGCTGGGACTGAATTATACCTATACACGCAGTGAACAAATCGGTGGGGATAATCCCGGCGCTGCACTCACTAACACCGCTAAGCATATGGCGAATGCTCGCCTGAACTGGCAAATTGACGAGCAGTGGGCTACCTGGCTGGCCGCCGAATATCATGGCAAAACCCCGCGTTTTCTCAGCAATTATGCCAATCTGAGTGATGATGAGAAGCTGGTGCATAATGCGCGCGGTGCCAACCTGAAAGCGTGGACGGTAGTGAATTTGGGAGCCTCTTACAAAGTGACGAAAGATGTTACTCTGAATGGTACGGTAAACAATTTACTGGATAAGGACTTCTCCCAAGTACAATCGTATAACGGATACTACGCGGGTGATTACTTTGACTCCAGCCGTTCTACGACAGGTTATGTCACTCCGGGTCGTAACTATTGGATGTCAGTCAACGTTAATTTCTGATTGTCATCTTTCCCCGAAGCGGATGTTCATCCGTTTCGGGGATGAGGACACTTGCTTACTTCCTCTCTCCAGCTATATGGCATCACTTACGCAGTTTTTCTCTCATATTTATTTTTTCTGATTAACGACCAGACTGCGTTGTTACCCGTTATTACTCTCCTCTCTTTCACCGAACTCATGAGAACAATGAACGATTATCAGTAAGGCTTTATTGTTTTTGTGATATTTCTGAATATCGATGCTAACAATGTCAATGAATGAAATTCGTTATATTGGGTATTGTTAATTGCTTTAATGCTGACTACGCTTCACGTTACGGAGTGATGGATTTCCGATGAGGCAGGAAGTGTAACGTTATTAATACGTTCGTTGTCTTGTGTCGTACAGAGAATTTAATTCATTATTTTTGTATGAGAATACCTGTCGTGATTGCCGATTGTGGAGTCGCTTGATATCTGCAATCGTCAGTCAGTGTATGAATAGCAACCAGGGCACGATGATGTTAAAAATTACCTTTTTGGATAAAGGCTCACTGCCTGAAACCATTTTCCTGAAAAAGACGAATTTTAGGCGTCCACAATGCCGCCATGAATGGATTGAATATTGCTACACCTCGCCCGAGCACGTTATCGACCGAGCCAAAGATACCCACGTTATCATTACGAATAAAGCCTTATTAACGCGTGACACTTTAGCCGCGTTGCCTGCACTGAAGCTGATTGCCGTGACGGCAACGGGAACCGACAATATCGATCTTGTTGCTGCCAAAGAGCTGGGTATCACGGTCAAAAATGTACCTGGCTACTCGACGCAAGCCGTGTCTGAACATGTGATTGCCATGATTTTTGCGCTAAAGCACAGCCTGATGGCGTGGTATCGCGATCAATTGGGCGATCGCTGGGCCAGCCAGTCGCAATTTGCCTATTTTGATCACCCCGTCAAGGACATCGCGGGCGCGACGCTGGGCATCATCGGTGCGGGTACGATTGGGCGGGAAGTTGCGCGACTGGCGCAGGCGCTGGGGATGAAGGTGATTTTTGCCGAGCATCGTGGAGTCTCACTGTGTCGTGCTGGTTATCTGCCGTTTGAAGACGTGCTGCGGCTAGCGGATGTGGTTTCACTCAACTGCCCGTTGAATGCCAGTACGCAGCACCTGATTAATGCGGAGACGCTCGCGCTGTGTAAGCCCACTGCGTTTCTTATTAATACCGCCAGAGGCGGGTTGATTGATGAAAACGCGCTGGCAGCGGCATTGCAGCAGCGCGTCATTGCCGGTGCTGCGCTCGACTGTCTAACGCAGGAGCCGCCGCAAAAAGACAATCCACTGATGGTCGCGGCGAAAACCCTGCCGAATCTTCTGATTACACCGCATATCTCTTGGACGTCTGCCTCATCACTGCAATTGTTGATGGAAAAGACGATTGAAAATATTGATGAGTATGCCCAGCAGAATGGATACAAATAAGAGATAATTTGATTTCGCCGGGTATGAAGGAATATTACCCGGCAGCGTAAATATGATATTCATCAATTTTAATTGATTACTAAAATTGAACGTTTCACCAGATTGAATCTTTCACTGTTGATTATCTGCTTCATGCCCACTATATCCACACCGGAATGAAAGATAGCCGCGAGCGAATGAAAGTAGTGTGCACCAGACTTAAAGCGAAAATGTCATTCGTTGTGATTATTCTGATTACCCTCTTTGTTGTGCGAGGGAATATTTATTTCTTAATAATAACGGCAGTAAATAATCAGGTGGTGCAGTGATAATTACCAGTGTAAAAAGCCGATTAATGAAAGAAAGTGAAGGGAGTGGCGGGCTGCGTTGTTAATCCGCCCCGAATTCGGATGAATGGGGCGGAAGTCAGGTTAATGCGTATCAGCGTTTCTGGATATACGTCATTGCCAGCGCGAGCGCCAGAACCAGACCTTTGATGATATCCATGGCGTAGTAAGGCACGGAGAGCATCACCAGCCCATTCTGCAAGACGCCAAGAATAACAGCACCGAGCAGCGTACCCAGCGCGTTCGGTTTGCCGGATCCCGCCAGCGAGAAACCGATGTAGGCCGCGGCAACGGCATCCATCAAATAGCCACCACCAGCATTGACCTGAGAAGAGCCTATGCGTGATGCCAGTAAGATGCCACCCAGCGCCGCGAGTAATGAAGAAAACACATACGCCTGTACCCGATAACGCGCGGTACGAATACCAGCAAGTCGAGCGGCTTCCGGGTTGCCGCCGATGGCATACATCCGGCGACCGTGTTTGGTAAGGGACAGATACAGCTGCACCAACACCGTTACCGCCAGCATGATGACCACAATGACCGGTACCTGACCCAGTGTGGCAAAGAACTCAGGAATAACGCCTTCCGCCATTTCACCGCTGGGCAATACCATGTTCTGGGTGATGGAGCCGCCATAGCTGTACGTCATCGCGACGCCCTGAATGACGAACAGACTGGCAAGTGTCGCGAGCATATCGGGAATCTTCAGTACGACGATAAGAAAGGCGTTGAATAGCCCAACCAGCGTACACAGAAGAAGTGTCAGAACGATCGCGCCTGTGGTGCCGAATCCGTACCAGACAAAAAGCGAGATAACCAGTGCATTGGCCAGCGACGCCGTTGAGCCCACGGACAGATCAAAACCGCCGACGGACAGCGAGATAGAGACGCCAATCGCAATCACCGTGACGATGGCGATAGAGCGCAGAATATTGATGATGTTATACGGGTCAAGAAAGTTGTCCGACGCCAGCCCGAAAAGCGTAATCAGCGCGACAACCGTAATCAGCATGCCCCACTTATAGAGAAACTCGAAAACGTGGTGACGGAAGGGGAGCGCCCCGTTAGATGAAAGTGGGTGACTCACGCGGGAGTTCCTCCAGTTGAATATAAAAGTAAGGTTTCTTCGTCAATCTCAGAGGCGTTCAGCTCGGCGACAATGCGGCCATCCCATAGCACGCAGATGCGATCGCAGAGTCCGACAAGTTCGGAAAATTCACCCGAGGCATAAATAATGCCTTTTCCCTGACGAGCGAGGCCGTCAATCAGCGTGAACAGATCCTGCTTGGCCTTGATATCTACGCCTTTGGTGGGCTCATCAAAAATAAGAACTTGTGCTTCACTGCGTAGCCACTTGCCGATAGCCACTTTTTGCTGATTCCCACCTGACAGGCGCGCCAGCTTTTGCGTCGGACCGGTGGTGCGAACCGTAAGCTGCTCAACGACCTGTTTCGCCCAGCTAACAGCCTTACTGCGGCTGAAAACGCCCCAGCGGGAAAAGCTGTCGGTGGCGGCGATGCTGAGATTCATGGTGACGGATTCATCAATAAAAATGCCTTCTTTACGCCGCTCTTCAGGAACCAGCGCCAAACCTTGTTCGACGGACTGGTGTGGCGAGTGCGGTCGCCAGGGCTTACCGCGATATTCACCTTGCGCGATTTGGCAGGGTTCCGCGCCGAACAGCGCTTTACATAGCTCGGTTTTCCCCGCACCTGCCAGCCCAGCAATGCCCAGAATTTCCCCTTTGCGCAGCGTAAGGGAAATATTGTGCAGCAGTGTTTCATCGTGCAAACCGGTGACCTGAAGCAGCGTTTCTTCAGCAGGTGCGGTTCGACGCGGTGGGAAAATATCGTCAAGCCGATGCCCCAGCATTCTCTCCACGATCGCTTCGCCACTGAGCCCCTGCATCGCGCCGCTGCTGACAAACTCGCCGTCACGCAGGACGGTCAACGTATCGCAGATTTCGCTCAGCTCATGAATACGGTGGGAAATAAACACGATTCCGATGCCATCCGCCTGCAAACGGCGTACTACCTGAAAGAGGCGAGCGCTTTCGGCCTGATCCAGCGGGGCTGTGGGTTCATCTAAAATCAGGAAACGACATTCGTGGGACAAGGCTCGGGCGAGCAGAATTTGCTGTTTCTCTGCCAGCGAACAGGTATCCAGCCGCTGACGAACATTCAGGTGAACGCCAAGCTGATCGAGCAACGCTTGCGCCTGACGGTATATCTGCGGCCAGCTCAGCAGATGCCCGTCCTGCGCCAGCGTATCCAGCATAATGTTTTCCGCTACGGACAGCGTGGGAACCAGCGCGACATCGACTTCCTGCTGCACCAGATGAATACCGTACCGCTTGGCATCACGCGGTGAATGGACATCGACCTGCTTGCCATTAATTAGAATGTCGCCCTGATAGTGATCGTAAGCGCCGGATAAGATGGTCATGAGCGTGGATTTACCCGCGCCGTTTGCGCCGGTCAGTGCATGAATCGAACCACCTTCCAGTGTGAAATTAACCTGCTTGAGGGCGTGGAAACCAGAAAAGGAGATGGAAATGTTCTGCATTTCCAATCGGCTTTGGGCGGTAGGGATCATGGTCGGTAACGCTCTTGGCGGTCAGGGTCATGAAATAACGGAAAAGAAAGGTAGCACATATCCCAGAGAATTTAATACAGCTTCAAGTGTTTGAGATTGACTGGCTATGAACGAAAAAGCATAAATTAAGTAAAAAAGTTCTTAAGCTGCCGCAAGCAAGTGAATAAGATGGGATTATCAATAGGGTAGCGCAGCAGATTCATCTACCAGACAAACATAAGATAAAATAAGAGCCGTGCTCACGAGAGTGGTCGGCGAGGAAGATTCAAACATGCACACAACGACAGTCCGCGTACAGGTTGGTCCCGCCAACTATTTTTCGTTCTCTGGCGCTATCGATAAGCTGCTGGAGTTTTATCCGCCAGACGTGCTGAAAAACGCGTTGTGGATCTACGGCGAGCGGGCGATTGCGGCGGCGCGACCGTATTTGCCCGCCGAGTTCGACGCGCCGTCAGCCCGACGCGTTCAGTTTGGTGCGCATTGCAGTGAAGGTGAAGTTGCAAAACTAGTGGCACAGGCGGGCGATGACTGTCAGGTTGTCATTGGCGTCGGCGGTGGGGCGGTGCTGGATACCGCGAAGGTCGCCGCGCGTCATATTGGCGTGCCGCTGGTGGCAATTCCAACCATTGCCGCGACCTGTGCGGCCTGGACGCCGCTGTCCGTCTGGTATAACGATGCCGGACAGGCGCTGCGCTTCGAAATTTTCACTGACGCTAACCATCTGGTCTTGGTGGAACCGCGAATACTGCTGGCGGCACCCGTGGAATACCTATTGGCTGGCGTCGGCGATACGTTGGCGAAGTGGTATGAAGCCGTGGTGCTTAGCCCTCAGCCAGAAACGTTACCGCTTTCTGTTCGGCTGGGTTTACAGGCCGCATTGGATATCCGCAATGTGTTGCTACAACAAAGTGCAGCGGCGCTGGAAGCCATCAAGCGTGGCGAACTGACGCAGGATTTCCTGGATGTGGTGGATGCGATCATTGCCGGAGGCGGCATGGTTGGCGGGTTGGGGGAACGTTACACCCGTGTGGCGGCCGCGCATGCGGTTCATAACGGTTTGACGGTGTTGCCGCAAACGGAACGCTTCCTGCACGGCACTAAAGTTGCTTATGGCATTCTGGTACAGAGCGCCTTGCTAGGGGATAGTGAAACGCTGTGCCAACTGAAAGCGGCGTTTAAGGCGTTTGGTTTACCAACCTCATTGGCTGCACTGGATGTGGATATTCACGATCGCGCGGCGCTTCAGGCCGTTATTGCTCGAACTTTGCAGGCGGGAGAATCCATTCATTATCTGCCGTTGGCGCTTAATGAAGACGTGTTGATGGCAGCCTTTACTACCGTTGAATCTACTGAAGAATAAACGGATGCGAAGAAGCGGAGAGAGAACTCTCTCCGCCCTTAACGACTATTCTTTATCTTTAAAAAACCATTACTTATCTTTAAAAGCTACTGTGTTTTCTCGTAGGGGAATGAATTTTTGATGTAGCTGGCGTAGTAACGGTACTTCGTCTTGCTTGCCATCAGTTCTTCATAAATCATGCGTGCGACGCCGCTATAGAGGTAAATGCTCCCATTCAGCATTTCGACTTCTAACTGACTTTTTTCTGCATCGTATCCGACTGAAAACAACTCTGTTGATGAAACTCGTTTTCTCTGCAAAATTAATCACTCCCAACGTATCAATGCCGCATCCTGACGGTATACCACCTTTCGAGCCTTCTAACCATATTGTGTTATAACCTGAAAAATAGAGTTACAGCTCGAAATATATCGGGGGTAAACAGCAGCATATCGTTATTAGATCATGAATAATCAGTAAACGCTCACAGAATTCTTGCTCTGTCGCTTCCCTATCGATTTGTTATTCATCCCCGATCAGGAGAGGGTCTATTGCCTCGTTAATCCTGAGCGAGAGCGCGTTGAAAAGCTGGCTGGCTCTCTATCCGCTCAATGTATTGCTGAATATGCGGATAGCGGTTGAAATCCAGACGCGTTTTCGCCAACACCAATGGGACTGCCATTTGTATATCGGCACCACTGAGCGACTCTCCTGCAAACCAGTCTTGTGTGCTCAAATGCTGTTCGATGAACTGAAGTTGCGTCGTCAGCCTCGGCACAATAAAGGCCTTCTCGATGCTCTGCACAATTTTGCGTGCGATGGGGCGGATGAAAAACGGCATCGGTGCGGATTCTGTTTTTGCCAATACCAAGCGCATTACTAGCAGCGGCATGAGTGAACCTTCAGCGAAATGCAGCCAGAAGCGATAGTCCAGTAGCGCTTGTCCATTCTGTGGACGGAGTCTGCCGTTGCCGTAAGTCTCAATCAGGTATTCCACAATGGCCCCGGATTCGGCAATCGTGAGTTCGCCATCGGTAATCACCGGTGATTTACCTAACGGATGAATTTGTTTGAGCGATGTGGGAGCACTAAATGTTTTTGGGTCACGCGCGTAGCGAATGATTTCATAATCAACGCCCAGCTCTTCCAACAGCCAGGTCACGCGGGTTGAACGGGATTTTTCGAGGTGATGAACGTGTATCATCAAGATTTCCTTTTTTTCTTTTTTGATCCGTTAAGGCCGCACGCGGCAGGTGCGCTCGCGTTGTTCAGGGATTACGGCGATTGGGTTATTGCAGGGAGAGAAAACGCGCTCAGGAGATTCCTGAGCGCGGCGCTCAACGAGGTAAGCATAGCACCATTATTCGGGCTGCTATTCTTCAAACTGCGAGCAGTTATTCTTCAAACAGGCAGTTATTCTTCAAACAGATAGTGCGCGTGGAAGCGCAGATGATCTTCGATAAAACTGGCGATGAAGAAATAGCTGTGGTCATAGCCGGACTGTGTCCGCAACGTCAGCGGCCAGTCATACTGGCTTGCCAGTGCTTCCAGTTTCGCCGGTTGCAACTGGTCGGGGAGGAACTGATCGCAGTCTCCCTGATCGACCAACATTGGCAGCTTCTTCTGGCTATTTGCCAGTAAATGGCAGCTATCATACTGCAACCACTGCGTTTCATCCTCGCCGAGATAGGCGGTAAGCGCCTTGCGTCCCCAGGGAACCTGACTTGGGTTAACGATCGGCGCAAACGCGGATGCAGACAGGAATTGCTCTGGATTGCGTAGCGCCAGCATTAGCGCGCCGTGTCCGCCCATCGAATGCCCACTGATAGACTGACGACGGTTCACGTTAAAATGCTGCTGGATCAACGCTGGCAGTTCGCTGCTGATATAGTCATACATCCGGTAGTGTGCCGACCAAGGCGCCTGCGTGGCATTCACGTAGAATCCCGCGCCTTGACCCAGATCGTATCCGGCATCATCTGCTACGCCGTCACCACGCGGGCTGGTGTCAGGCATCACCAGCACCAGACCCAGTTCGGAGGCAATGCGCTGCGCGCCTGCTTTCGTCGTAAAGTTTTCGTCGTTGCAGGTTAACCCGGACAGCCAGTAAAGCACGGGCGGCGGCGTGTCATCCTGCGTCGGCGGCAGATAAATGCTGAACGTCATCGTGGTGTTCAGCGTGTCTGACACATGGCGGTAGCGCTGTTGCCAGCCACCAAACATACGGTGTTCTTCCAGCAGTTCCAGTGATGAGGTCATCGCTGTACAGCCTCCTTTTTCTGTTCCTGACGGTGGTGCAATTAACCGAAATGAATCACAGTGCGAATCGATTTGCCTTCGTGCATTAAATCGAATGCTGTATTGATCTCGTCAAGTCCCATGGTGTGGGTGATGAAGTCATTCAGCGGGAATTCGCCTTTCAGGTAGCGATCGACAATACCTGGCAGTTCGCTACGGCCTTTTACGCCGCCGAAGGCAGAACCGCGCCATACGCGACCAGTCACCAGTTGGAACGGACGGGTAGCGATTTCTTCACCTGCACCAGCCACGCCGATGATGATGGATTCACCCCAACCTTTATGACAGCACTCTAGCGCGGAACGCATGACATTAACGTTACCGATACATTCGAAGGAGAAGTCTACGCCGCCATCGGTCAGCTCAACGATGACGTCCTGAATCGGCTTATCGTAATCTTTCGGGTTGATGAGGTCGGTAGCACCGAGTTTACGTGCCAGTTCGAATTTGCTGGTATTGAGATCGACACCGATGATGCGTCCGGCGCCGGCCATTTGCGCACCGATAATCGCCGACAGGCCAATGCCGCCGAGACCGAAAATCGCAACCGTATCGCCCGCTTTAACTTTTGCCGTATTCAGCACGGCACCCATGCCGGTGGTCACGCCGCAGCCCAGCAGGCAGACTTCTTCCAGTGGCGCTTCTTTATTGACTTTAGCCAGCGAAATCTCAGGCACGACGGTGTGCTCTGCGAAGGTGGAGGTGCCCATGTAATGGAAAATCGGCTGGCCGTTTTTGGAGAAGCGGGTAGTGCCGTCTGGCATCAGGCCTTTGCCCTGCGTGGAGCGAATAGCCTGACACAGGTTGGTTTTGCCGGAGCGACAGAATTTACACTCGCCACATTCTGGTGTGTAAAGCGGGATCACGTGATCGCCGACAGCGACGCTGGTTACGCCTTCCCCAATGGCTTCAACAATCCCGCCGCCTTCATGGCCAAGAATCGCCGGGAATACGCCTTCAGGATCTTTGCCGGACAGGGTATAGGCATCCGTGTGACACACGCCGGTTGCGACGATGCGTACCAGAACTTCACCTTTCTGCGGTGGCATCAGATCCACTTCTTCAACCGACAAGGGTTGGTTGGGACCCCAGGCGATGGCTGCACGGGTTTTAATCATTTGCATGGTGGAGGACTCCTAATGGCATTCTGTTATGGGTTGTAAGTTGAATGATAGGACGTGGCATTCATCACCGTATCGTCCTGTCTTGAAAATGGTCGCTCAGGGAAGATAAGGGATTATTCCTGCTGAGCGGGTGGTTCAATCATGCTGCTCTGTTCAATAATGAGCTTTTTCAGCGCCTCGACATTAGGGCCGAAGGCGTCACGTCGCCAGACGAGCCACGTGGACGCATCGGCGATATCGGGCGGTAATTCATGTACCTGAACGCGCGCGCCAGCGGGCAGCGATTCCAGGATGGCATACGGGAGCATGGCAAGTCCGGCACCACTGGCTACACAGGCAAGCATGGCATGGTATGAGTGGATCTCCATGATAGTACCGGGTACTACACCATCCTGTCGGAACCAGCTCTCAAGGCGCTTTCGATAGGAACAGCTGGGGCGGAAAGCAAACAGCGTATCGTTGCTCGCATCTCGCGCATGAGTAATCGGCGCGTGCGTCGTGTCGGATATCAGCACGAGACGTTCCGTAAAACATGCGCAGCCATTCAGTTCATCATAGACGACAGGGCCATCGACTAACGCAGCGGCCAGCGTTCCCGCGCGCACACGCTCAATGATTTCCCCGGATGTGCCGGTATTCAGAGACAGCGAGACGTTGGGGTAACGCTGATGGTAAGCCGCTAATAGCGTGGGCAAACGGGTTGCTGCGGTGCTTTCCATCGAGCCTAACGCGAAATTACCTGCGGGTTCACCCGTGCGCGTCATGCTGATCGCTTCTTCGCTAAGCGCCAGAATGCGCTGCGCATAGCATAAGAAATTGTGCCCGATAGGGGACAGGCGCAGACGCTGTTTCTCGCGGATGAACAGATCCGTACCCAATTCCTGTTCCAACTGGCGTAACCGCGTGGTCAGATTTGAGGGCACCCGATGAAGCTGTTCCGCGGCGCGTGCGACTGAGCCTGTTTCGGCAACGAGGCAGAACATGCGGAGCTGGGTCAAATCCATATCTTTCTCTTTTTGTAATGAACTGGTGTTTGATTATTCATTTTTTGTGAAGTGTAGCGGCAAGCTGCGCATTTCGCAACTGTCTTACGCCACACTGATAGGAACGTAACGTAAACCAACGGCATGCAGACCTCGCACGAATGTGAAAATGACGGGCGTAATTATCATCAGGATTAATATCTGGACATAGAAAGAGATAAAATGATCGCGGCCTGAATTAATAGCACCACAATCAACTTTACAACTTATATGGGTATATTTTCTAAAGAAGAGGCGTGAATGGAAAATAAGAATAATCACAGAAAAATAAAACTGTATTTTACCGTGATGTGATCGCGGAGGAGAGAAAATAAATAGATAATTAAAATAAACAGTTAAATGTGTAGATAAATTGTTGCAACGAAGCAATAGCCAAAAACTATCGCATTTCTTCATTTTGATCGCATTTGTTGATGATAAGGCGTAAAGTGCCCACGCAAAGTGCCGATAATGTTAATGTATGGTAGGAATATCTTATCGTTATTGTAAGGAAGTGTATCTTTTGGTCATTAAAGGAAAATAACTCTAACTAATGAGAGCCTCTGCTCTTCATTAAATGACGTAACACCAGGCGTATTTCCAATTAAAAATGTGCAGCCATGTTGCAGAAAGCGCAGAGGAAAGTCGCCAAGATAATTTATAGGAGTCTTCTGTGAATTTTTTAAAAAATATCACCATCAGGGCAATGCTTTTAACAATATTGGGTCTGTTTCTGGCTGTATGGGGGGGAGCGTCTTTCTTTACTACCACCTCGTTGAGCAGCATGACCAAACTATTGGAATCCGGCGAGACTCAGCGTAAAAACGTAGAGAAGCTGGTAAAAGGCAATGACCAGTATTTTCGTACGGTTACTCGTCTTTTACGCTCAATGGATTTCCAGCAAACGGGCGAAACGGCGGAAGCAGAAAAAATATTTACGTCCGCAACTACCGCATTTAAAAACACGTCGGATCAACTGGCTGCGTTTAAAGCCGTTGAGCACGCCGGTGTCAGCAAGGAAACCGCAGATAATATGATCGCTGCGTGGACTCAGTTACTGGATAACGGATTGACGCCGATGCTGAACGCCGCACGTGAGAATCGACAGGAGGAATTCCGTCAGCTTTTCCGTAAAACCTACCCGCCGTTGAGCGTGGCGTTTGGCGCTAATATGGAAAAATACCAGACCGCGATTCTTTCATCGTCGGAAGCGTCAATGAATGAGGTCTACGGTCTGGTTGGCTGGAGTAATCACATTCTGCTCGGTGCGGCAGTTCTTGGATTGCTCATCCTGCTGCTGACGGATCGCTATCTGGTTAACTATCTGGTCAAGCCGTTGAATATGATCAAAGGGTATTTCCAGGTGCTAGCTGCCGGGCAACTTAACCACCCGATTGACGAGTTTGGCCGTAACTGTGCCGGACAGCTGATTCCTTATCTGAAAGAGATGCAGGGCAGTCTGGTTAATACCGTCTCTATTATCCGCGACAGCTCGGCATCGATTCATCAGGGCTCCAGCGAAATCAAAAGCGGCAATAACGATTTGTCCGCGCGCACCGAACAGCAGGCTGCGGCACTGGAACAAACTGCCGCCAGTATGGAAGAGTTGAGCGCGACGGTGAAACAGAATGCCGATAACGTTCATCAAGCTACCAAGCTGGCGCAGGACGCTTCCGTTGCGGCGAAGAAAGGAGGCGACGTCACGGCAGATGTGATGGCGACGATGGCAAGCATTACGACCAGCTCGAAGAAAATTGCTGACATCACCAGCGTGATTAACGGTATTGCCTTCCAGACCAACATTCTGGCGTTGAACGCAGCGGTAGAAGCTGCCAGAGCCGGTGAGCAAGGGCGTGGCTTTGCGGTGGTTGCGGGCGAAGTTCGTAATCTGGCTCAACGCAGTGCTCAGGCGGCGAAGGAAATTGAAAGCTTGATTACAGAGTCAGTTGAACGTATCAACACGGGGTCAAATCAGGTGACACAAACCGGCGAAGCGATGGATTCCATCATTTCCGCCATTACCCGCGTAAACGATCTGATGGGAGAAATCGCATCGGCATCGGATGAGCAGAGCCGCGGTATTACGCAGATTGGTCAGGCGGTGACCGAGATGGATGGCGTGACACAGCAGAACGCCGCGCTGGTGCAGGAGTCTGCTGCTGCGGCTGCCTCGCTGGAAGAGCAGGCCCGCCAGTTAACTGAGGCTGTATCGGTATTCCAGCTGTCGGCCGCAGAGGCGCATCGTCGTCCTC
Source organism: Pectobacterium aroidearum (assembly GCF_041228105.1). Taxonomy (NCBI): domain Bacteria; kingdom Pseudomonadati; phylum Pseudomonadota; class Gammaproteobacteria; order Enterobacterales; family Pectobacteriaceae; genus Pectobacterium; species Pectobacterium aroidearum. The sequence continues at coordinate 3,125,797 of NZ_CP166097.1, read as the reverse complement.
AGCAGCGTCTGGCGGAGAGAGCGCCAGCGGTGGAGAAGCCGATGCTATTAGCGGCTGCTGGCGGTAAAAAAGGTAATGCTAACGACAACTGGGAAACCTTCTGATAACCCCACGACACGCGGCGTCAGACGGCTGACGACCGCAAAAATCGAGTGATTTTCCACTAAAACACCGGGATAACCTCCCGGTGTTTTTTCATTTACCACGGAACATTGATGACTGAAGCGTGGTTTTTCTGTGCACAAAATTCGCGCCTCATTACTGCACACTGGCACATCCGCTGGGCTTGATAACTTGAATCTATTTCAACAATCATGACATACAATCGCTGGATAATCGTGACTCTCTCAACTAGAGTGTTGACGGCGCTAGGGTCTAATCAAGGCCGTGATAGTGCGATAGGCATAGTTACACCTGCAGGAGAATAATAATGTCATCACTAAGTAAAGAAGCCGTTATGGTGCACGAAGCGCTGCTGGCACGCGGTCTGGAAACGCCGCTGCGCGGAGCGTTGTTAGATCGAGATACGCGTAAGCAACGTATTGCCGAGCATATGACGGAAATTATGAATTTGCTGAGCCTTGACCTGAGCGATGACAGTCTGGCTGAAACACCGACGCGTATCGCCAAAATGTACGTTGATGAAATATTCTCCGGTTTGGACTACGCCAATTTCCCCAAAATCACCATCATTGAAAACAAAATGAAGGTTGATGAAATGGTCACCGTGCGTGATATCACGCTGACCAGCACCTGCGAACACCATTTCGTGACGATCGATGGGAAAGCAACGGTGGCGTATATTCCGAAAGATGGCGTCATCGGCTTGTCGAAGCTCAACCGAATCGTCCAGTTTTTCTCTCAGCGCCCTCAGGTGCAGGAGCGCTTGACGCAGCAGATTCTCGTCGCGCTACAAACGCTCTTGGGCACGAATAACGTCGCGGTTTCGATTGATGCGGTGCATTACTGCGTGAAAGCCCGCGGTATTCGCGATGCAACCAGCGCCACGACCACGACATCGCTCGGCGGATTGTTTAAATCCAGCCAGAACACGCGTCAGGAATTCTTGCGCGCCGTGCGCCACCATAATTAAGCCTGCTTTTATCGGCGATGATGAAGGAAATACCCTCGTCATCGCCACATCGGTCATTGTCAAATCAGCAAGTACCTTCGCTTTTTCCCTTTCTGTGCATACAATCGCTACTTCGATGATTTGAAAATGTAATTTGTATGCCTTCTCACACTGTACCATCACCTCATTTACCACTTTCGCGGCCACCTTCACGGATAGTTACGCTGGATTTTGCGCGTGGCGTCGCCATTCTGGGCATTTTACTGCTAAATATTACGGCGTTTGGTTTTCCGCATGCGGCCTACCTCAACCCAGCCTGGCAAGGAGAACCTACGTTGTCCGATGCCTTGACGTGGGCGGCGATGGATCTGCTGGCGCAGGCGAAATTCCTGACGCTGTTTTCTCTTCTTTTTGGCGCGGGGCTACAGCTACTGCTGTCGAGGGGGAAGCGCTGGATACATGCGCGTCTGTTCTGGTTGATGATCATCGGGCTAATTCATGCCATCTTCCTGTGGGATGGCGACATTTTGCTCGACTATGCGCTGATTGGGCTGGTGTGTTACGGCATGATTCGCCATGCGGAAAGTAGCCAGTTGCTAATGCGTACGGGGGCGGTTCTATATCTGGTGGGCATCGGCGTGCTGTTTGTACTGAGTCAGATTCTGAGCCTGCAACCGGGGCGATTCTGGCTACCGGATATGGCGGATATTACCTATGAGGCGTACTGGCGGGCGTTAGGCGGACCGGAAGCGTGGAGCAACCGCGTCGATCTGCTTACGGAAAGTCTGCTGTCGCTGGGCGTCCAGTACGGCTGGCTGCTGGCGGGATCGATGCTATTAGGAGCCGGATTGATGCGCAGTGGCTGGCTAAAAGGTGAATTTAGTACGGCACATTATCGCAAGGTTGCACTGTGGCTGATCCCTGTGGGTCTGGCGATTAACAGCGTTGGCGTGGTGGGGCAGTGGCTGGTGGACTGGGAATATCGCTGGAGCGGGCTGTTATTGCAAATTCCGCGCGAGCTGAGTTCACCCTTGCAGGCGATCGGCTATCTGGCGCTGTGCTACGGTTTTTGGGGCACGTTATGTCAATGGCGCATCACGTACTGGATTACGGATGTCGGGCGTATGGCGCTAACTAACTATTTGCTGCAAACGCTGATTTGCGTGCTGCTGTTTAACCAGCTTGGCCTGTTTATGGCTTTCAGCCGCCTGCAATTGCTGGCACTGGTTCCTGCTATCTGGATCGCCAATCTACTCTTTTCCCACTATTGGTTGCGCTATTTCCGTCAGGGGCCGCTTGAATGGCTATGGCGTAAACTCACCAATGCGATAGGGAAAACGGCGTAGAGAGAAAGAAGCTACGGTGTGGCGTGCTCGTTCTGCGGTTTGGATTCGGGCTCGGCTTTCGCCGGTTGCTCAGGTTTACCCTGATGAACGGGCGAGGGGAGCACCTGCTCCGGTAGGACGGCAGGATAATCCGGGGCATCCTCTGGGATGGTATGTTCTGCGGGAATTGGCACCTGTGGCCCTAAAAAGCGCGGTTCGCGTTTGAGGATATACAGGTCGAACAGCGCACCCAGACGAGCGCCAAATTCACGAACCCGTACGGTCATCATATTTTTGGGCGAAGGCACTGCATAGCATTGCGCCTGAATGCCGAGGTGCAGCGCGATGAATAGCGCGCGTTCGCAGTGGAAACGTTGGGTGATAATGGTGAAATCGTTGGTATCAAACACCTTACGTGTTCTGACGATAGAATCCAGCGTGCGGAACCCCGCATAGTCCAGCACGATATCCGAAGGCGGAACGCCTGCGGCGATCAAATCGCGACGCATCGTCATCGGCTCATTGTAACTTTGCAGCGCGTTATCACCGCTGAGGAGCAGATAGCTGACTTTTCCGCTGTTGTAGGCGTTAATCGTCCCTTGCATACGGAACAAGTAATACTGATTGATCACGCCGGTACGGTAGTATTTCGCTGTTCCCAGCACGACGCCAACCTGCCGCTTCGGCAAGGCCTGAAGTTCATCGTAAATAAATGGCGCGGTTTTCCAGCTGATCCAACGATCGAGAGCAAAAGCAGAGAGCAGCAGCACGCCAATGAGGGCTAACAAACCGAATGTCAGGCGTTTCCACATGCTTATGCCTCGGGTAAGGCTAGTCGACTAATCATGCCTCAAGGCTACTTTACCTGACAGAGTGACGCAAGACGAAGGCGAGGAACGGACGGTTTATTGATTGAATTTTCAGCGTTAGGATGAGAGGGCGAGAAAATAACACGCCAGCCTTTCGGGCAGAAAAGCTGGCGTGATGGGTAGGTTATACTCGGCTACCCCACAGATCGTATTCGTCTGCGTGTTCAACTTTGACCTTAACGATATCACCGACTTTCACGCCAGTTTCACCGTTCAGGTAAACTGCGCCGTCGATCTCAGGTGCATCGGCCATGCTGCGGCCAATCGCGCCTTCTTCGTCGATTTCATCAATCAGTACCAGCACTTCACGGCCAATTTTATCCTGCAAACGCTGGGCGGAGATCGCCTGTTGAAGCTGCATGAAACGGTGGAAACGTTCTTCTTTGACCTCTTCCGGCACCTGATCCGGCAATGCATTTGCCGCAGCACCTTCGACCGGGCTGAATTTAAAGCAGCCCACGCGGTCGAGTTTGGCTTCTTTCAGGAAGTCGAGCAGCATCTGGAAATCTTCTTCCGTCTCACCGGGGAAACCGACAATGAAGGTAGAACGCAGCGTTAAGTCCGGGCAGATTTCGCGCCAGCGCTTAATACGCTCCAGCGTTCTTTCGACTGCGCCAGGGCGCTTCATCAGCTTGAGAATTTTCGGGCTGGCGTGTTGGAGTGGGATGTCCAGGTAAGGCAGGATTTTGCCTTCTGCCATTAATGGGATCACATCGTCCACGTGTGGGTAAGGGTAGACATAATGGAGGCGTACCCACACGCCCAGCGATGCGAGTTGTTCACACAGGCTGACCATACTGGTTTTGACCGGCTGCCCGTTCCAAAAACCGGTACGCTGCTTCACATCTGCGCCGTACGCCGAGGTGTCCTGAGAAATTACCAGCAGCTCTTTTACGCCGGCATCAACCAGACGCTTCGCTTCATCCAGCACCGAACCGATTGGGCGGCTATCCAAATCGCCACGCATAGATGGGATGATGCAGAATGTACAGCGGTGGTCACAGCCTTCTGAAATTTTCAGATACGCGTAATGGCGCGGCGTGAGTTTTACGCCCTGTTCAGGGACTAAACTGGTAAACGGGTTGTGCGTCGGTTTAGGAACATATTGATGCACGTGCGACAGCACCTGCTCGTAGCTGTGCGGACCGGTAATTTCTAGAACTTTTGGATGCACTTCGCGTATTTGATTTTCTTTGGCACCCAGACAGCCTGTTACGATAACTTTACCGTTCTCATTCAGCGCTTCGCCGATGGCTTCCAGCGACTCTTGTACGGCGCTGTCAATAAAACCACAGGTATTGACGATCACCAGTTCAGCGTCGTCATAGCGGGGGACGACCTGATAACCTTCAGTACGCAGTTCGGTCAGAATCCTCTCGGAGTCGACGAGGTTTTTCGGGCAGCCGAGGGAAACAAAGCCGATACGTGGTTGTGGGGGGGCGATATTGCTCATAAGGATAAAAAATAGTCAAAGTTATGTTCGTTAGGGCAGCGATTGTACCGATGTCAACATCAAATGCCTATAAGAAGATGAGGGAGAAAGTGATAACAATGGGTATTTTTATCCACGGGACGTAGGGGCTAATACCGCACGTTTAAGCATTGATAGGCTCAGCGAAACTACGGGGAGAGGTGTTCCTGAGAACCTGTCCCCTATTTATCTTAAAAATGGCTTTAAGTGATAAGCATGAAAGGTAGGACTCACTTTCTCCGTTTTCCGGCCAAATTGTAGCGAATCATTAAGATTAGTAGTCGGAAGTGTGGATGGTAGAAGCGATGTCTGTTAGTGGCCATGCCTTCCGGTTGTGCTTTACGCCAGATCTAGCTTATCCCGACGAACCCATCCGTTTGATGCCGCCACAAACGGGCATATACCCCCTCTTGTGCCAATAAATCTCTATGGTTTCCTACTTCGACAATTCTTCCCTGTTGCATTACCACCAGACGATCCATTTTGGCAATGGTCGATAGTCGGTGGGCGATAGCGATAACGGTTTTTCCCTTCATTAAAATATCCAGATTATCCTGAATAGCGGCCTCGGCTTCCGAGTCCAGTGCTGACGTTGCCTCATCCATAATCAAAATAGGAGCGTCTTTCAGTAAAACGCGTGCGATGGCAATACGTTGACGCTGGCCTCCCGATAATTTGATACCTCGTTCTCCTACATGTGCATCTAGTCCTGAACGGCCTTGAGAATCGGCGATTTGCATGATGAATTCATCTGCTTGTGCATTCCTCAGCGCTTGCATCAACTCTTTATCAGTGGCGTTGTATTTACCGTACAGCAGGTTATCGCGTATCGAGCGGTGCAGCAGCGAGGTATCTTGTGTAATCATCCCGATTTGCTCCCGCAAACTTTCTTGTGTCACGTCGGCAATATTCTGGCTATCGATGAGGATACTTCCACTTTGCAGGTCATAAAGGCGAAGAAGCAATCCGACCAACGTTGACTTTCCTGCTCCAGAAGGCCCGACGAGACCGATTTTTTCCCCAGGCCTGATGCAAAAATTTAATCCTTCAATGATGTGATGTGAGGTGTTGTAACAAAAACTAACCTGATCAAAAGTGATGGTGCCATGTTGTACCTTCAAGGCAGGCGCATTTAATTTATCGGTAATACTGATCGGCTGAGAAATCGTCTTCATGCCTTCTTGTACGATGCCAAGGCTTTCGAAGATGCTATTCACCACCCACATGATCCACCCTGACATATTGGTGATACGAATCACCAAACTTGTCACTATCGCGATTGCGCCAGCGCTTAGTAACGAATGCGTCCAGAGCCATAGCGCAAAACCGATACTACCGACGATCAGCTGACTGTTCAGCATGATGATTGTCAGGTCCATGCTGGTGAGTACACGGTTGGCCATCTGCATTTTATGCGTATGCTCTGTTATAGCGTCCCTAACGTAGCGTGCTTCAAGCATGGTATGAGAAAACAACTTCAAAGTGAAAATGTTGGTATAGCCATCAACGATACGACCAATGAGTTTTGAGTTAGCCTCTGTTGATTCAATGGATCGTGCTTTCACCCGTGGCACGAAATAGCGTAGACAGCTGATGTATAGCACCACCCAGATAATAAGTATTACCATTAAACGCCAGTCCATTTCTGAAAGCACGAACAGCGTACTTAATACATAAATCAGCACATGCCAAATGGCCGATACAGCCTGAACAACAGAGTCACGTAAGGCATTCCCTGTTTGCATAATGCGGTGTGTGATACGTCCGGCAAAATCACTTTGAAAGAAATTCAGGCTCTGCTTGAGTACGGTATTGTAGTGCTGCCACCGAATCATGCTTGTCATGCAAGGGTTAATTGATTGATTAGTGAGTAAATTTCGTAATCCAAGGAAGAAGGGCTGAATGATGAGCGTAAGGGCTGCCATCCAGAGAAGTTCATTACCATGTTCACTGAAGAAGCTGTTACTGGGGGTAATGCGGATGAGATCGATGATACGGCCTAAATAACTGAGTATAACCACGTCAATGAGCGCAGTAATCCCCCCTACGACTAACAGCGCAGTGAAACTTGGCCAGACCTGATATAGATAGTGAAAATAAAATGATCGCAATCTATTTGGTGGTATATCTGCTGGTGCATCGCGAAATATAGTAATCAGTTGCTCAAATCGACGATAAAGCATATCTAACCCCTTGTATATTCTTCCCTGAAGAAAGCGGCCTGTTCTGCTATTCCATCCAGAACATACTCAGCCGCATTTAGCGATAACCCGTGAAGGTTTATATTTATGCTCAATCTGGTAGACCGTGCTTAGAGCCGGGTCCTAGAGGGAGAGAAAAATATCTTTTCCGACAATTCGCACGGCATGGTCATAAAAACGAGACCAAAGTGCCGTCCCTTGACCTAAATAGGCCAGGTGCCACGGCTTGGGCGTGCTGACAAAATGGACGATAGCCGCGTTTTCATACATAGCGCTCATTGGTCGACCTGGAGGCATATAGCAGTTATATTTTCCATCCAGTGTCAGATAGAGACCACGAATCGCTTTGTTCAATGCGCACTGATCTTGAAAAATAAGGACGCTATCTGTGTCTTCACTGTAGGCAATCGCAGCTTCTATTGCGGGTAATGTAGCTGGGTGATGGAAATCCAATAGCATCACGCCAGAGTTAAAATAGCGGCCATTAGGGATACCATGCAGTGTGACCGCATGGTCAACCAGAGGACCCACCTGGTCATGGCACGCAGCCAACGGAAATTCTTCCATATTCATATACAACAGTGGCAGCGGTGAAGATTGGATAACTACATCGGAATCAAGATATAGGGCCCGTGCTACACCACATTGGGATAGATAACGGCTGGCATAAAGTCGAGCGTATGCCATGGTGCTCAGCATATCTCCCATGGAATTAAACCCGTAGTGTGCCCGGCTCTGATCAAGTTGCATTTGCAACGTTGAGACTACCCGTAGCGTCAAAGACGGAAATTCACTGTTGATGCTGCTGGCGAGTTGTCCCCATAGACCATGTGCTTCCGGCAACACGAAAATATAGATGTCAGGTAAATTTTCGCTACGCTCGATGGTGATTGCCAGCGAGATGAGGGCGACGATAGCCGGAGCCGTGTACGCCGTATCGGCACAGAAGAAAATGGCATTTTCAGAAACGGGATGGGGTGGTGAGAGAGAAACGCCAAGCGGATAGTATGCAGTCAAGCTTGTGCTTTCGGTTTCATCCCCCTTGTCGTCCTCACGCTGAATGCGTCGTTGTGTAGCATCTAACGTTATTAGCGCGGTGCGTAAGCGGATCAGATCAGGTGAGGTAAACCAGCCGTGCAGCTGCTCTATAGCGCGTATCAGCCTGATGGTTTCTCCAGTCTGGGTCGCAACCAGCAAAATACGCTTAGCGGCCTCCTGATAAGAAAAATCGAGGTTAAACCATGCTTCGAGCAAAGGTATAACATCGTTGTAACGCGCTAAACTGATCAAGCACTGGATGGCGCAATGAATAAGGTTAGCCGATAGCGTTTCAAGTGGGCCAAGGTCGGCCAACCATGCCAGCCCTGCTTCTGGATTGCCTATAGTGCACTCATAGCGGGTACGAAGCGCTACGAGTGCTTCCGACATCTTATAATCTCGAGCGGGAATGCTCTCGAGCTGCTGGCGAAGTTCCTCAAAACGCCGGCCTTTAAGTAGGTACTTTAAGTGAAGCATGCGGGTATTTGGATGCTGGCCAGCAAACTCTGATAAATGTGAAATGATGGCATTAGCTTCTTCTAATTGTCCGGCATCGAGCAGGCGGTTTGTGGTGCCGACAAGGCTGTAGTAGTGACTGGAGGAGTAGGCGACGGGTGTGCGCTGAAAAAGCCTGGCTACCCCACTGTCAGCACCATACTGCAGGCAGATTTCCACATAGCGGGTAGCCAGAATACCTGATGAAAGCGGCATTTGTTGCTGTAGTGCAAACATCACCTCGTCAGTATCATGCTGGTTGAGAAGTGTTTTGAATATCTCAGCATGAATATCGCCACGCAGTGTGCTATTGGCAAGAGAAGATGCTGCCACCATTGATTGTCTCTCTGGCTGCGGTGTATGGTTTGAAAGTACTAAGTTCCGATCTTGTTTAGGCATATCTGCGTTCCTTGCGTTGTTGGTTTTCCAAAATCGATACCAAACACATGATTCATTGGCAGCGGTCAATATCTGCTCATCGTCATGCCACCTTGCTTATGGCGTAAAAAATACCCTCGCCGATCACCTGTATTGCATGATGTTTGTAGTCGGCCCAAAGTGTTGCTCCTCTCCCGCTGTAGTTAAGATCCCAGGGTTTCGGCGTGCTGATAAAATGCATGATCGCGGCATCCTCGTCTTGAGGATGGGCAGAATCGTCAGGAACAATGAACCAGTTAAATTTTTCATCCAAATCCAGATACAGCCCCTGAATGGCTTTGTTCAGCGCACATTGATCTAGATAGAGCAGCTTGTTGTCGAGTTGCTCGCTATAAGCGATGGCCGTATTTAGCGTTGATTGCGTTGCCGGATGCTGGAAATCAAGCAGCAAAATACCAGAGTTAAAATAGCGGCCGTTGGGAATACCGTGCAGCTTAATCGCGCGGCTGATTCTTGGGTGTGCACGTTCAGTACGTGCTGCGAGGGGATACCCTCCCATGTCCATATGTAGCAAACCAAGTGGTGAACGGCGGATAACAACATCGGAGTCTAAATACAGTGCGCGTGTAATACCAAGTCCTTGCAAATAGCGGCTTGCGTAAAGCCGGGCGTACGCGGTGATGCTCAGCATTTTTCCGTAGTTTTGAAACCCGTAGTGCGCTCGGCTTTCATCGAGATCCATCTGTAATGTCGATACAATTTTTACTGTCAGAGGAAATTTTTTGGCAAAACAATGTGCGATCTGGCTCCAGATTTCATGCGTTTCAGGCAGAACAAACATATAAATGTCGGGGGGAGGATTAGCCTGTGCAATCGACATTGCCAACGAGGTTAGCGCTACCAGCGCTGGAACGTTATATGCGGTATCAGCACATAAGAAAATAGCGTGTCTTTGCCTTGGGGTCGTCATGGATATCATGCCGTTGGCGTAGGGGAAGTCGAGCTCTCTGATGCTCTGCTTTTCATCAACAGAAGTCACTTTTGCATGAGCAGAATGGCGTGCTTCAATTGTTTGGAGTAATGCGGTACGCAGGTGTAACAGGTCGAGCGAAGTGAACCAGCCATGTGATGCCTCGATAGCCCGCACGAGCCTCAAGGTGCCACTGCTTTTTGACGCGGTATTCAGCACCAGTTCCGCGTGATCCTTAAAAGAGAAATCGAGGCTGATCCACACCTCAAGTAAAGCTAAGGCATCTTCAAATTTGCCGAGTTCGTTCAGACATTGTGCCGCTGACCACATGAGATCGACAGGTAGCGTGTTGCGAGGGCCGAACTCGTCCAGCCATGTGAGCCCGGCATCGGGTCTTCCTGTAATACACTCGTATCGAACACGCAGCATAAGAAGTTCCGCATTGATCCGATAATCCCGTAACGGAATATGGGCAAATTGTTTGTGCAACTCGTCGAACTGTGCAGCCTTAAACAGGAATTTTAAACGGAGAATCCTAATCTCTGCAGTCGGCCCCGTGAACTTACATAAGTGTGCAATGACCGATTCGGCGTCGGACATCAGACCTGCATTGATGAGACGAGTTGCGACACCGATCAGCGCGTGATAACAGCTATGCACGTATGCCATTTGCACGCTCTTTAGCAAGCGGGCGACACCTTGATCGGCACCATAACGGAGGCATAGTTGTAGGTAACCGGTTGTCAACGTAACCGGAGAAACACCTGCATTATTCTGTTGCAGCGCAGCAAACGCGATGCTGGCGTCGTGCAGATTAAGTAATATTCTGCCTATCTCAGTACCGAAATAGGCATCGGTTATGGCACTGCTAGCCGTAGGCCCGGCCATTCGGTTAGCCGGTAAATGATCTGAAACAAAGGGCGGTACAACGGGCCCTCCGGTATGATGTGAGGAAACAAAATCCTTTTCTTGTGCCGCCATCTCTGCACTCCTTAATTTGCGGATATCGTGAATTGGTACAGCCGCCTCATGAAATGACGGCCAGCGCTATCCGCGCGCAGTTGTATTACCTGTATCGTTAATCAGGTGAAATCACGATGGGATTTCACCTATTGCGTCGATAGAATATTTGAAGCGCTCTGGTGTTCCTGAATGTTTATTTTTATTAAAAGTTCTCACCTTTCATGAGGGACAAACCGGGCTAGAACAAAAAATTTCATCGCCGATTATGCGTATTGCGTGGCGTTGGTATTCACCCCATATCGTGAGTCCCTGGCCAGCGTAGCCCGCTTGCCAGGGCTTAGGGGTTTCAATGAAGTGCATAATGACGGTGTTGTCCTCTATCACTTGTGTAGCGCTACTTGGTGGTATGAACCTGTTGTAGCGCTCATCCAGTGCCAGATAAAGCCCGGAAATGGCTTTATTCAACGCGCATTGATCGAGAAAAAGTAACGGGCTATTTCCTTGTTTGCTATACGTAATTGCAGTGTTGATGGTAGAGATCATGGCGGGATGTGTCAGATCAAACAGTATCACTCCAGCATTAAAATAACGTTCATTGGCGATCCGATGTAGCCGGATAGCGCGCTTTATCAACGGAGTATTTCGGTCAGTACGCGCAGCCAATGGGAACCCCTGCATATCCTCATAGAGCAGGGATAAGGGCGAATGCAGGATCACAATATCAGAGTCGAGATAAAGCGCACGGGTCACGCCGATATAGTGTAAATAGCGGCTCGCGTAGAATCGCGTGTAGGTGGTTGTGCTCAATGTCTCACCGACGTTATAGAAACCAAATTGCGCACGGACTTCATCCAGATCCATCTGTAAGGTCGAAACAATTCGTAGCGTTATAATTGGAAATGCTGACGTGAATCGCTCGGCAATACGTTCCCAAAGCGGGCGAATTTCAGGCGGAACAAAAATATAGATGTCGGGGAGATTATTGGCACCACCTATCGACATCGCCAGCGATGTTAATGCCACAACGGCTGGAAGACTAAAGTCGGCGTCAGTACAGAAAAATATGGCATATTCAGAGAGAGGCTTCGTTGGCTGTAGCGCGGCATCTCCGCATGTCGGGCCGTTGACTGTTGGAGAGGTCCCGCTAATTTGAACGGGGTGTGGAGGGGAATAAGCCTGAAGCAGCGTCGTGCGTAAGCGGACCAAATCAGGGCAGGTAAACCAGCCATGGAGGCGTTCGATAGCCAGCACCAATCTGGGGGTTTCCCCCGTTTTTTCTGCCACCCGCAGTACGCGCTTGGTATCTCTTCGATAAGAGAAATCAAGGCTAAACCACGCCTCCAGTAAGGGGACCGCCTCCTCGTACCGTTCTAGTGTCGTCATGCAGTCCACCGCCCACTGGAGTAAGCGGGGAGGAAGTGTGTCGAGAGGTGCTAATGCGATTAACCATTCCAGGCCAGCAGATGGGTTCCCCATGACACAGTCATATTTGACTCGAAGTGCAATCAGTTCGTCAGAGGTTTGGTAATCCCTTAATGGGATGTCTTTAAACATCTCGCTTAGCTCATCAAGTTGTTCGAGGGCAAACAGGTATTTTAAGCGCAAAATACGTTGAGCTGGATGCCGACTAGCGAACTCTGATAAGTGCAAAATAATCGTATTAGCCTCGTTCATGAAACTGTTGTTAATCAAACGTGTTGCGACATTAACAAGATTATGATGAGTGCTTCGGTTGTAGCGCATTCTGATCTTTTGAAACAGGTTGGCCACACCGCGATCGGCACCGTACATCAGGCAGAGTTGTAAATAGTGGGCTGACACATGAGCTAAAGTCAGTTCTGGCATTCTCTGCCGTATTATTTCAATCACTTCCTTTGCATCATGTCTATTGAGCAATGTTTTAAATACTTCCGAGTGAATATCCTGAATTGGTTGTGTAATGGAATAAAATTCTTTTACAGGGTGAATAGCTGGTTCTATTCTAATATGTTCTGTGGGATGTGGTAATAAACTATCGTGTGGAATAAGTAAATCTTGGCCTTTTTGATCCATATATGCACTCCTTGCTATTAGGATTTTGATGTGACGTACGTCACAGACTCGTCAAGTTAATGAACGACTTACAATTTACCATTATTAATGGATGTGTTTTTAATGCTTGTTAAAATAGATTTTTCTGGATCAAGCAGTCAAAGCATTAAGCATTGCGTGTGATGCTTGAGTTATGCTGAATGTAATTTATAAGGTATTGATTTTTTATCAAATTAATCTTTAAGGTGTTGGGTTGTATGGTGATGAGGTGTTTTATTTCCTTTGTTGAATCTATTAATAGTGGTGTGTTTTTTTATTATTGTTTTTAATTTAAGAACAACCATTGTATAAATGGCTTGTTGTGTTTTTTTGATGTTTAATTATGTGGGTTTGATTTATTGATTTTTATATGAATACGAAAAAATCGTATCTTATGCTAATGTTTGTTGCAAATGAATATTTCAACAACCGCATTTTATGCACATTTCTGAGTGTTGGCATGTTTTTAATTGAATTAGAAATGGTTTCTATATTTCACACAATATTAGGATCTGGATTCTAAATAATTATAATTTTAGAAAGATGGTAAAGAGAAAAATAGAAGCGTGTAGATATGAGGTCAAAAGTTTCCACTCACTGGCTTGTCGTAACTTTTTTTTTTTGCACAAACATCGCATGCCGCCTAAATTTACAGGACTTTTGTTGGATGGAGACAACGCTATGTCCTATTGCCCCATGCCTCGCAATTCTGCTTCACACACCCGGTTACGACGATTTTCTGCTGCGCCTCATTGGCTGCTGCTTAGCGTGACGCTGCTGTTTTCCAGCCAGCTAGTAGCGGCGGAACCGAAGGTGACGGAATTGCAGGATAAGCTGGACCACCCGTGGTCATTAGCGTTTTTACCGGAGAATCAGGGGATTCTGATTACAGAACGTGCCGGGCATTTACGCTTGTGGAAAGCGGGGAGCGCGCTGTCTGCGCCGATCGCTGGCGTCCCGAAGGTTTTCGCTAAATCACAAGGTGGATTACTGGAAGTCGCGCTATCACCAGATTTTGCGCAGAATCGGCGCATCTACCTGAGCTTTGCCGAAGAGGGGAGCGATGGTAAAGCGGGAACCGCTGTCGGCTATGGCACACTCTCCGAGGATAATAAACGGTTAGAGAATTTTACGGTCTTCTTCCGGCAGGAACCGAAGCTGTCGACGGGTAACCACTTCGGCGGCAAGCTGGCTTTTGATCGACAAGGGCACCTGTTTATCGCGCTGGGTGAAAACAACGAGCGTCCGACCGCACAGGATCTGGATAAACTACAGGGCAAGATTGTTCGCCTGACGGCGGAGGGTAAAGTACCGTCCGATAACCCGTTTGTGAACACGCCTAACGCGCGGCCGGAAATCTGGTCCTACGGACACCGTAATCCACAAGGATTGGCGATTAACCCGTGGTCTGGCGTGCTGTGGGAAAATGAACACGGCCCGAAAGGCGGCGATGAAATCAACATCCCTAAAGCGGGAGCAAATTACGGCTGGCCGATTGCGACACACGGCATTAACTATTCCGGGTTGAAGATTCCAGAAGCGAAAGGAAAAGAGATCGAAGGGATGGCGAACCCTGATTTCTATTGGGAGAAATCACCGGGCATCAGCGGCATGGCCTTTTATAACAGCGATCGTTTCCCACAATGGAAAAACTCAGTGTTTATCGGTGCGCTGGCAGAGAAGAACCTGATTCGTCTGACGCTTGATGGCGACAAAGTCGCTTCACAAGAGCGCTTGCTGAGCGATCGCGGTGAACGTATTCGTGAGGTAAGGCTGGGGCCTGATGGCTACCTCTATTTACTGACCGATCATGACAATGGCAAATTACTGAAAGTCGGACTGGAGTAAGAAATCAGGCACCTTGCGGTGCCTGCTTCACTTAAGACAGCGGAATCATGACGTGCTTCTGATAAGCCGAACGTTCGGTGAGTTGCTGATACCAGCGCCCCAGATGCGGATGCGACTGCTGCTTAATCGGCATATTCAGCCAGCCGTAGACAATACAACCGAGTGGAATATCGCCAACACCAAACTGTTCGCCGGATAGCCACGGCTGATTAGCCAGAACGGTATCGACAATATCGAACAGGCGTTCGCATTCGGCGATGCCCTTCTGTACTAAGGCCATATCGCGTTTTTCCGGCGCGACGCGCACCATATTAATGAACACCGGTCCGAAGGAGACGGCGAGGGCGCTTGCCCAGTCCATCCATTTTTCAGCACTGGCGCGTTTGCCTGCATCCGCGAGATACAGCGAATCCTGCCCATACTGCGCCGCCAGATAACGTACGATGGTGTTGGATTCCCACAGCACCAGATCGCCGTCTCGCAAACAGGGGATGAGGCCATTCGGGTTCATCGCCAGATAATCGGCTTCATGGTTAAGACCGAATTGTCCACCCGCCGCAATATGCTGATAAGGCAGCGCCAGTTCTTCTGCACACCACAGGACCTTCTTTACGTTGGTCGAGTTATCACGACCCCAAATCGTTATCATACTTGCCCCTCTTTCTTCGTGAAGCCTGCCCCGGTTATCCGCAGCAGTTGATGAGAAATAATGATATGCCTTTTTAGTCTTTATGATTTAACTTGTCATTCTTAATAATGACAGCAAGTTACATTCAGACAGGAAAGTTACACAATGAAATTGACGCATTCTGTTCGCGCCGCTCTGGGCATCACACTGCTTGCTGCTGGTATGCAACTGGCGATGGCCAGCAGCGATCCACAGACGATCACATTTGGCGTGGCGCCAGGGCCGTATGGCGATATGGTGAATCTGGCGATCAAACCTGAGCTGGTGAAGAAAGGCTACAAGGTCGTCGTGCGCGAATTCAGCGATTACGTTCAGCCCAATCTGGCGTTGGCTAATGGCAGCATCGATGCCAACCTTTTCCAGCATACGCTGTATCTGGAAAAATTCGCCGCTGATAAAGGGCTAAAAATTTCCCCGTTGATTACCGTACCGACGGCCAGCATGGGCTTCTACTCGAAGAAAATCAAATCGCTGGATGAACTGAAGAAAGGGGATGTCGTCACGCTCTCTAACGACGCCACCAATCTGGCGCGCGGCCTGCGCTTCTTACAATCGATGGGGCTGATTACGATTAAGGCGGATATCGATCCGACCAAAGCTTCGGAAAAGGATATTCTTGAAAACCCGCGCGGGTTGGTCTTCAAACCGATGGAGGCGGCGCAACTGCCTCGCACGCTGGATAGCGTGACGGCCTCGCTGGTGAACGGTAACTTCGCGCTGGCGTCCGGTCTGAAACTGTCATCGGCTATCAAGCTGGAAACGCTGGATGAGAACCTGAAGAACATTATTGCCGTACGCACCGACGATCTCGATAAGCCCTTTGTTAAAGATACCAAAGCGATTGTGGAAGGACCTGCGTATGCCGCAGTGATCAACGATCCGGCATTGATGTATAGCCAGTTCCAAAAGCCGGAGTGGATGCAGGCGAAAACGCCAGCGCCCGCACAGTAAGCGTCAGGCTTGCACAGCATACTATTTGGCCGGTCTCTGACCGGCTTTCTTCTTTTCCGCTCAGGCCAGGAGTTTGCGGATAATGATTCAGTTAGAAGGGGTAAGCGTTGACTTCTCTCATGGGAAGCAGCCAGAAAACCGCGCGGTAGACAACGTGTCGCTGCACATCCAGCGCGGAGAGGTTTACGGTATTGTCGGCACCAGCGGCGCGGGAAAAAGCACGCTGTTGCGGACCATCAATCTCTTACAGCGTCCGACGTCAGGTCGTGTGCTCGTCAACGGTGTGCTCATCAGCGAACTGTCAGGGCAGCTTCTGCGAGAGCAGCGGCAAAAAATCGGCATGATCTTTCAGCATTTCAACCTGATGCAGACGCGCACGGTGGCGGAAAACGTGGCGTTTAGCCTGAAAGCCGCCGGGAAATCCAACGCGGATATCGCAGCGCGCGTGCCGGAAATTCTGAATCTGGTGGGGCTGGCGGATAAAGCATCATCTTATCCGGCACAGCTCAGCGGCGGACAGAAACAACGCGTAGGTATTGCCCGAGCGATTGCTAACGATCCCGAAGTGTTGCTGTGCGATGAACCAACGTCGGCGCTCGATCTGGAAACCTCTGCCGCCATTTTGGCATTGCTGAAAGAGATTAACGACAAGCTGGGTATCACCATCGTGCTGATTTCTCATGAGATGAGCGTGATTAAAGCCGTCTGCGATCGGGTCGCGGTAATGACGGGCGGTCGGGTGGTGGAAGAAGGCGATGTTTTCGATATCTTCGCGACGCCGCAGCATGCATTTACCCGCCAGTTGGTTTCCCACACGCTCGATTTGGCACTGCCGCCGCGTTTGCTGAAGGATTTGCAGGGCACACTATTAAAGATTCTATTCGTCGGCGAATCGGCGGAGCAACCCGTGCTGTCGGATGTCGCGACACGTTTTGGTGTGTCCGTCAACATCCTGCACGGCAAGATCGAATACATCGGCAATCGTGCGCTAGGCATTCTCGTGGCGCTATTGACGCATCCATCCGACCCCGCAAAAGTGGCGGAAGCGGTGGAACATATTCAGGTAAGAACGGCGAACGTGGAGGTGCTGCATGGCTGATTTATGGATCGATCTGGTCGCGGCATTCGGCGAAACATTCCAGATGGTAGGGATTTCAACGCTGCTTGCCGTCATCGGTGGTTTGCCACTGGGGCTGCTGATTTACGTCACGGACAGGAATCTGTTCTGGCAAAACCGCGCCGTCTATCTGTTTGGCACTGTGCTGGTGAATATTATTCGCTCTATTCCCTTCGTTATTCTGCTGGTCTTGCTGCTACCGCTGACGCAGTTTCTCTTGGGGAATACAATTGGACCTGTGGCGGCGGCGGTGCCGATGTCAGTGGCTGCGATCGCGTTCTATGCGCGGCTGGTGGATAGTGCGCTGCGTGAAATCGATCCCGGTATCGTGGAGGCGGCTGAAGCATTTGGAGCCAGCCCGATGCGTATTATCGGCACGGTGTTACTGCCAGAGGCGAAAGCTGGATTATTGCGCGGCCTGACGATTACGCTGGTGAGCCTCATCGGATATTCAGCGATGGCGGGCATCGTCGGTGGCGGCGGCGTGGGGGATCTGGCGATCCGCTTTGGCTATTACCGCTATGAAACCGAGGTGATGGTGATCACCGTTGTTGCATTGGTCATTCTGGTGCAGGTGGTACAAACACTGGGCGACTGGTTGTCAAAGCGTGCAGATAAGCGCGAACGCCGCTAAGGGTTTTCATGTATCGGCACGAGGGAGGAGGTTACACTGCCATGTTCCTCGTGCCATCCGTTATTTCCTCTGATTGTTCGATTGCTTGCATTTTCAGATATTCCTTATTTCCCCTAAGTCCTTTTTTTATCAGCATTTTTTTAGAAGCTTTCATTTCTTTGACTATCTTTACAGAGGGAACGGTTTTCATCCCAGAGATGACGCGTTACCTTTATATGTTACTAAAGTTTTCAAAACATATTGAAAATTAAGAATTTTTAACGACTGATGGACATTGCGGCGAACTCATGAAAACAACCCCTTTCCTGACCAGACTCACGTCTTTCTCTGTAGGTGCGGTATTGCTTGTTGGTGTGGTGCCATTCACCTATGCGGAACAGATGCCTGCGGTGCCGCAAATCGACGCCAAAGCCTTTATCCTGATGGATTACCACAGCGGTAAGGTGTTGGCGGAAAGCAATGCCGATGAGCGTCTTGATCCTGCCAGCCTGACAAAAATCATGGCAAGCTATGTCATTGGACAGGCGATTAAATCCGGTAAAATTAGTCCGACTGATGAAGTGACCGTCGGAAAGGATGCCTGGGCAACTGGCAACCCAGCGCTACGTGGTTCGTCACTGATGTTTCTTAAACCGGGTGACCGTATCCCCGTTTCTGAGTTAAATAAAGGGATTGTCATTCAGTCTGGTAACGATGCCAGCATTGCGCTGGCGGATTACGTCGCAGGCAGTCAGGATGCGTTTGTCAGCCTGATGAATAATTATGTGAAGGCGCTTAACCTGACGAATACGCATTTCCTTACTGTGCACGGGCTTGATGCCACAGGGCAGTACAGCACCGCACGTGATATGGCTCTGCTAGGTCAGGCGTTGATTCGCGACGTGCCGGAAGAGTATGCGCTGCACAAGGAAAAAGAATTCACCTTCAATAACATCCGCCAGCCTAACCGCAACCGTCTGCTGTGGAGCACTAACCTGAATGTGGACGGTGTGAAAACTGGCCACACCAACGGCGCGGGACACAATCTGGTCGCCTCGGCAACTGAAGGCAATATGCGTCTGATTTCCGTGGTGCTGGGGGCGCAAACGGATGCCATTCGCTTCCGTGAAAGTGAAAAGCTGCTTACCTGGGGCTTCCGCTTTTTTGAAACGGTAACACCTATCAAGGCGGATGCACCGTTTACCACGCAGCGGGTCTGGTTTGGTACCGAGAAAGAAGCGCGACTTGGCGTCGCACAGGACGCCGCGCTGACTATCCCGAAAGGGCAGATGAAGAACCTGAAAGCCAGCTTTACGCTCAATCAACCACAGCTTTCCGCACCGCTAACCAAGAATCAGGTTGTCGGCACTATCGATTTTCAACTGGATGGCAAAAGCATCGGGCAGCGCGAACTGGTGGCGATGGATGATATCCCCGAGGCCGGTTTCTTTAGCCGCCTCTGGGATACGGTGATGATGAAGGTTCAGCAGTGGTTCGGCGGACTATTCGGTTAATCCCCTGGGTGGATTAACTGGATGCCGTTGTTGGAAAAGTAACGTAAGTAGGTTTCGCCCGGTGCGCTGTCGGAAATGACCGTATCAAACAGCGTTATCGGGCCGATACAGGCGCGCTTGATCTGGCCGAACTTGCTGCTGTCCGCCACAATAATGATTCGTTGGGCGGTCGCCATTGCGCGTTGTTTCATGCCCAATTCGGCAAAGTTAAAGCAGGTAGCACCTGCGTTAAGTTCGATACCCGCCGCAGAGATAAACGCTTTATTCGGGCACACGTTGTCCAGTTCGCTGCGCTGGTTGAGCGGAGTGAAAATTGCGTTATCGGGATGATATTCCCCGCCGCACAAAATCACTCTGCACGCCTTTTTGTCTTGTAGCGCCAGGAAGGTATTGAGCGAATAACAAATCGCGGTAAAGGGCAGCTCATCAGGAATGGCATCAATGATGAAGGGGATGGTGGTGCCGCAGTCAAAAAAAACGGTATCGTTTGCCTCTACGAGAGGCGCAGCCGCCGCACCGATAGCCTGCTTTTCTCTTACGTGCTTGTTCTGCTGGTCGGAGACAAAGTAGTTCGTGACACCGTTATTTTTCAGGTCGCTCACGACGTAGCCGCCGAGCAGCATAACGCTGGTGGAATCGGCATTGAGATCGCGGCGCACGGTCATCTCGGACACGCCGAGTAGCTGTGCGGCGTCCTTAAGATGGAGTTTATCGGTTTTCTTTAATGCCTGAGCCAGTCTGCCGATTCGTTCGTCGCGCCGCGTTTCCATAAAATTCCCAGCTCGTAAGCTATTTTTGTTGTTAGTAGTTTCCTGCTGCGGCAGCTTCACCTGAAACGATAGCAACGCCAGAGCTGGTGCCGATACGCGTGGCGCCAGCTTCAATCATGCGTTGTGCCGTTTGGCGATCGCGAACCGCGCCGGATGCTTTGACACCCATTTCGTTGCCGACGGTGTTACGCATCAGTCGAACGTGTTCTTCGCGTGCGCCGCCGGTGCTGAAACCAGTAGACGTTTTGACGAACGCGACATCCAACTGACGACACATTTCACACACCAGGACAATCTGTTCGTCGTCAAGCAGACAGGTTTCCAATATTACCTTCAACGGTATAGCGGCGCAAACCTCACGCACGGCCTGAATATCCGCCTGAACGGCGGCAATTTTCCCGCTTTTCAACCAGCCGACATTAATCACCATGTCGATCTCCTGAGCACCGGCATCAATCGCCGCTTTGGCTTCAAAAGCCTTACTGGCAGTCAGGCCTGCTCCGAGAGGAAAACCGATAACAGAGCATACCCGCACGTCCGTGCCTTTCAGCTTTTCGGCGACTAAGGGAACGTAACCTGAATTCACACAAACGGCATAAAAACGGTGTGCTACCGCTTCATCACACAGCGTGATGATTTGCTGTTCGGTGGCATTGGCGGCCAGCAGTGTGTGGTCGATATAGCGTGCGTAGTCAGTCATGGTAAATCCTCGGTGGTATCGATAAAAAATCAGATGGTGCGATTATGACACTCAATGATTGAAATGTCACAAAAATAACAAAAAAATTATTATTTGTTATTTTAATAACAAAAATGAAGCGAGAGATGATTATCCGTGCACGGGGAGAGGGAAAGATAGATGGGGTTACATCGGGTAAAACAGAAAAGAAAACGCCCATCGTTCTTGAACCTGAAAGGCGGGAACGATGGGCTCCTCAATAAGGGGAATCAAAGAAAAGCAGTGGCACTTATTCAGACTTTAGGGAAAAGAAAAAGTTCTCGCTTTTCTGGAAAATATTGACGATTTTTTACATTTTTTCAGCCGGGTAATTCAGGCCAGATAATCACGATAAGTGAACCCGCTAATGTCAGCAGCACGTTGGCGATCGCATAGGTGCCCGCATAGCCGAGGGCAGGGATGTTACTGCGAGCCGTATCGCTGATAATGTCCATCGCAGGAGCACAGGTTCGTGCGCCCATCATCGCGCCAAACAGCAGTGCTCGGTTCATTTTCAGAACATAGGCGCCGAACAGGAAACAAATCACCACCGGCACCAGACTGACAATAAGCCCGGAGGCCAGCATCTGGATACCGACTTCACCCAGGCTACTGTTGATGGTGCTGCCTGCACTCAGCCCAACGCCAGCCATAAAGACCATCAGGCCAAATTCTTTGACCATGTTGAGTGCGCCTTGCGGAATATAGCCGAAGGTCGGGTGGTTGGCGCGCAGGAACCCCAGCATGATACCGGCGAACAGCAACCCGGCTGCGTTACCGATACCAAAAGTGAAGTTGCTAAATTGGATGGTGATCAGTCCGACCATGATACCGATAACGAAAAAAGCGCAGAAAGCCAGTAGATCGGTGACCTGGCTGTGAATAGAAATGAACCCGATTCTGTCAGCAATGCTTTTTACTCGGCGGGCGTCGCCGCTGACCTGCAAGACATCTCCTTTATTCAGCACGACGCTATCATCAATCGGCATTTCGATCTGGCTGCGGACAATACGGTTTAGAAAACAGCCGTGATCGGTCAGCTTCAATTGGCTAAGGCGTTTGCCGACGGCATTGTGATTCTTGACGACGATCTCTTCGGTGACAATACGCATGTCCAGCAAATCGCGATCGAAAACTTCCTTACCGTCGCGGAAATTGGAGTTCAGGCGGGAGTGCGAATCTGGATAGCCGACCAGCGCGATTTCATCGCCAATTTGTAAAACGGCATCGCCGTCAGGACTGGCCAGAATGCCGTTGCGTCGGATGCGTTCGATGTAGCAGCCGGTCTGACGATAGATTCCCAACTCGCGCAAATTCTTGCCCGCTGCCCAGTCAACCAGTTCCGGTCCGACGCGATAGGCGCGAATCACTGGCAGATAGACTTTTCTCTGGCTGTCTGCGTCTAGCCCGCGCTCGCGTGCAATCTGCTGCGCGCTGGTGGGGAGATCCTGATGCTGAAGTTTGGGTAGATAGCGTGCGCCAAAAATGAGGCTGACCAGCCCGACCAGATAGGTCAGTGCATAGCCCAGGCTCAGGTGGTCTTGCTCAATACCGAGCTGGCTGCCCATACTGGCGGTGTTGCGCAGCGTGTCGCCAGCGCCGACCAGCACTGGTGTGGATGTCATGGAACCCGCCAGCATCCCGGCCGTCAGGCCAATTCCCCAGCCAAAGAATTTACCTAAACCCAGCGCGAGTAGCATTGCGCTACCGACCATCACTAGCGCCAGCATGAAATAATTTTTTCCGTCGCGGAAGAAAATAGAAAAGAAATTGGGTCCGGCTTCCACTCCCACGCAAAAAATAAATAACATAAAACCGAGGCTCAGCGCTTCGGTATTAATCGAAAAATGTTGTTGGCCAAGTAATAAAGAAACCACTAAAACGCCAATAGAATTACCGAGTTGTACTGGCCCGAGGCGTAATTTCCCCAGACAGAGTCCTAATGAAAGAACCACGAATAAAAGCAGAATGTAATTCCCATTTAACAAATTAGCGACGTTTATATTCATGGAATGTAACTTGTTGTTTACCAGTAAGTTCTTGATGTTATTCATTATAGCGGCTAGATTTAGCCATGAAATGCATGAATTCCCGTGACGGTATCAATACACGTCAGCTGAAAGGAATCAGCCTCGTTCAGTATAATTTATCCGATAAAATTGTTCAGTGTAATTATTGTTTAATTTAATGATTGTGGTGTCGCCGGTGAAGGAATGCGGCGGGTTATTCTCTCTTTCTGCGGATAACCTGCGCGTCGAATAAATCGTAGCGAAGCCTCATGTTTTTCATATCGGGGAATAGAGAAACCCATCATTTTTACCATACCGCACCATGTGTTTTCGGTATCTGGTTGATGCAGGTTGGGAGGCATATTGAAAGGGGGCGATTTATGGCAAAAAATAAAGGTTGGGTCGGCGCGACCTGCTGTTTTCTTTTGTTCACCGTGGTATTTCTGAGCCAAAAGATTGAGGCATCGGATGTTGTGGTGAATGACGGGCTGCGTGGTAGTCCGGGGATGTTGCTTTTTCTGCTGCCCGGCATGGTGGCCTGTTTTCTTTCCGCACGCGGCCGCTTGCTTTACCCGTTGTTTGGCGCACTGGCGGCGATGCCCGTATGCTTACTGGTGCTTCATCTGTGGAATACGCCGATGCGATCTTTCTGGCAAGAGCTGGCCTATGTGATGAGCGCGGTCTTTTGGTGTGTGCTGGGCGCGTTGGGCGTGCTGTGTTTACGTAGCCTTTATCGACGCTATCTTCGTTGAGCGGATCTTATTCCGAGTTCATAAAAAAAGCGCGGACTATTGCCGCGCTATTGTTCTGCCAGTTCGATGATTATGACTGGAACAGGGCCAGATGTTCTTTGGCGTAGGCTTCAAAATCGGTGCAGCCGCCGATGTGTTTTTCGTCCAGGAAAATCTGCGGCACGGTTTCAACCGGCTTTCCTACCGTCTTGGACAAATCTTCTTTCGAGATACCTTCTGCATGGATGTCTACATAGCGGAAGCTGAAGTCATCACGTTGCTCGGCCAATTTCTCTGCCAGTTCTTTCGCACGTACACAATAAGGGCAAGCGGGGCGCCCGAAAATTACAGCGAACATGTAAACTCCTTTGTAAAATTAGAAAATGTTCTCATTCTTGAAACGTATAGCGTGACGCCTGTTGCAGACAAGGTCACGGCTAAAAGTGTTACGGTTAATGAGGTTACTGCGAATCGCGTTACTATACCGAAATTTATCAATACTATGCCCGCATTCATTGATGAAAAAAAGTAGTCATTACCTGTTACAACGATTTGCTACGCCGATTAGACTGTGGGGGAATGCAGACTCCGCCTGAGCTACGATATACTCCCGCCATACTTCAAGCTGCATGTGAGATGTACTTTACCGACTGAAGGATGCCCGTGTGACACCGACTATTGATTTGCTACAGCGCCACCGTTCTATTCGCGCGTTTACGTCTCAGCCAGTAACGGATGAGCAACGCCACGCCATTATTACCTCCGCACAAAGCGCGTCCAGTTCCAGTTTTTTACAATGCAGCTCTATTATTCGTATTACCGATCCTGCCGTGCGCGAAACGCTGGTTCACTATACCGGCGAACAAGGCTATGTAGCGCAGGCGGCAGAATTTTGGGTCTTTTGTGCCGATTTCCACCGCCATGTAGCGATCTTCCCACAGGCAGAAACCGGGCTGGCCGAGCAGTTGCTGATTGGCTGTGTCGATACCGCGCTCATGGCGCAGAATGCGCTGGTCGCCGCAGAGTCGCTGGGATTAGGTGGGGTATTTATCGGTGGAATCCGCAACCGAATCGCCGATGTCACGCAGTTGCTGCAATTGCCAACGCTGGTTATACCATTGTTTGGCCTGTGCCTGGGGCATCCGGATGCAGAACCGATGCTGAAACCGCGTATGCCAACCGCTATGCTGCTGCATGAGAATGTCTATCAACCGCTCGACCACGATGTGCTGGCGCAATACGATCGGCAAATGGTGGAATATTATCTGCAACGTACCGGTAGTCGCCGCGAAAGCTGGAGTGAGCACGTCGAACGGACGCTGAAAAAAGAGTTGCGTCCATTCATGCTGGACTACTTACATCAACAAGGATGGGCGATACGTTAGTATCTGTAGGATATTTATGAAGATAGCCATTCTGTCTCGTGATGGGGCGTTATATTCCTGCAAACGTCTGCGTGAAGCGGCTGAGGCGCGTAAGCACAGCGTTGAGATCATTGATCCGCTTTCCTGCTACATGAATATCAATTCAGCGGCGCCGTCGGTGCATTATCGTGGGCGTCGGTTGGATAAATATGACGCGGTCATTCCGCGTATCGGTTCACAGATCACGTTTTACGGCACGGCGGTATTACGCCAGTTTGAAATGCTGGGAAGCTACCCGCTGAATAATTCTGTGGCGGTAATCCGTGCCCGCGACAAACTGCATTCACTACAGCTACTTGCCCGTGAAGGCATTGATCTGCCGATTACCGGTTTTGCTCACTCGCCGGATGATACCGGTGACCTGATCGCGATGGTAGGCGGTGCGCCGCTAGTCGTAAAACTAGTGGAAGGCACGCAGGGGATTGGAGTGGTGTTGGCTGAGACGCGTCAGGCGGCAGAAAGCGTGATTGATGCCTTTCGCGGGCTGAATGCGCATATTTTGGTGCAGGAATACGTACGTGAAGCGCAGGGTAAAGATATTCGCTGTCTTGTTATCGGCAACCGTGTGGTGGCGGCGATTGAACGGCAGGCAAAAGCGGGGGAGTTCCGTTCAAACCTGCATCGCGGCGGCTCGGCGAATAACGTGAAAATTACGGCGCAGGAGCGTGCTATCGCCATCAAGGCGACGAAAACGCTGGGGCTGAATGTCGCAGGCGTTGATATTTTGCGTGCCGACCGGGGGCCGCTGGTGATGGAAGTCAACGCTTCGCCGGGGCTGGAAGGGATTGAAACGACGACTGGGTTTGATATTGCTGGCATGATGATTGAGTTTATTGAGCAAAATACTCAGAGGCGCTTCGCAACATCGGCAAGCATAAGTAAAAGTTAGCTTTCTGAAACAGGGGCAGCGCCGTAAAATACGACGTTCCCGATTGAGGGGGCATTGTGCCACGGCGCTATCCAGTACGTTGCCGTATACCAGAACGAGGAAAGCGGGGACGACGCGCTTTTATCATGGCATCGTCGCGCAATATTCCGTAAGCTATGTGCCGTTTTTAATGATGTTTCTGTTTTACGTTTTAACATCGCTCCGATATGAGCGGTGCTTTCTTTTCAACAACGCTGTTTTTACGGCGACAGGTATGAGGCAAACATAATGGATTCACTCATCGTCCCGGATTTGGCTATGCTACGGCGGTGGCTGGATCAACTGAATATTCTGTATTTTGAATGTGATTCCTGTCAGGCGCTCCATCTTCCTCATATGCAAAATTTTGATGGCGTGTTCGATGCGAAAGTTGATCTGGTAGATAACGTGATCCTGTTTTCCGCACTTGCCGAAGTGAAACCCAGCGCGTTGATCCCTCTGGTCGGCGATCTGAGCCAAATCAACGCCAGCTCGTTGACCGTCAAAGCGTTTATCGATGTGCAGGACGATAATCTGCCGAAGCTGATTGTCTGCCAGTCATTCAGCGTTGCTGCCGGCATGACGTTGGAACAGTTCCGCCATTTCATGCAGCAGTCTGAAGAACAGATCTCAATGGTGATCCTCGAAGCTGGTGCTAATAATCTGCTGTTTATTGGCGAGGAAGAAGAGGGCTCTGCTGTCAGAGTCACAACCTCACATCTGCATTGATACGGTTGCTGCCAAAGGCAGCAATTGGTTTTACTTATTTTCCTCTCGCCGACACTTATTCTGGCTATTTCGCATTATTGCCAGATATTTCTCTTTGTTTGCGGCTAAACACCTTCATCACATCGATAAAATGTGAATAAATAATCGTTAAAACCCATTTTTTACGTTCAAGTATGGTGCATAGGATGTTGTGGGGTTATGCTTTATTCCTGTAAGACACGGACAGCTGAATCAGGGCTATGTCTGTGTTTGAGCGAATAAAAATCGGTGCATACTCATTCACCGATTGGATAGCGCGGCAGGACATATTTTGTATCGGAACGATACAGGCTCATTTCCATGAATCACCCCCTTATATGGAGGAAGGAACGGATGTTCACCCAACGTAAAAAATGGCTATCGGGTGTTGTTACCGGCTTGCTGATGGCCGCGTCCGTCACCGCATCTGCGGAAGAGAAAACGCTGCATGTTTATAACTGGTCCGACTATATCGCGCCGGACACGTTAGCCAATTTCCAGAAAGAAACCGGCATTAAAGTCGTCTATGACGTGTTTGATTCCAACGAAGTGTTGGAAGGTAAGCTCATGGCGGGCAGCACGGGTTTTGATCTGGTGGTGCCTTCTGCCAGCTTCCTGGAGCGCCAGCTCTCTGCGGGAGTTTTTCAGCCATTAGACAAGAGCAAGTTACCGAATTACAAAAATCTGGATCCTGAGCTGATGAAGCTGATTGCGCAGCACGATCCAGAGAATAAATATGCCCTGCCTTACCTGTGGGCGACCACGGGCATCGGCTATAACGTTGAGAAAGTCAAAGCAGCGCTAGGGGCTGACGCGCCGGTTGACAGCTGGGATCTGGTACTGAAACCAGAGAACCTGGAAAAACTGAAAAGCTGCGGCGTCTCCTTCCTGGATGCACCGGAAGAGATCTTTGCGACCGTGTTGAACTATCAGGGTAAAGATCCGAACAGCACCAAGCCGGGGGATTACACCACGTCTGCGACCGACCTGCTGCTGAAACTGCGTCCGAGCATTCGCTACTTCCATTCATCGCAGTACATCAACGATCTGGCAAACGGCGATATCTGCGTCGCAGTCGGCTGGGCGGGCGATATCCTGCAGGCAGGAAACCGTGCGAAAGAAGCGAAGAACGGGGTGAATATCCAATACAGCATTCCGAAAGAAGGCGCGTTGGCATTCTTTGATGTTCTCGCTATTCCAAAAGATGCTAAAAATCTGGATGAAGCCTATGCGTTTCTGGATTACCTGATGAAGCCGGAAGTGATGGCGGGAATCAGTAACCATGTGTATTACGCGAGCGGTAATCTGGCATCCTTGCCGTTGGTGAACGCAGAAATTCGTAATAACCCGGGCGTTTATCCGCCGGCGGATGTGCGTGCCAAACTGTTTACGCTTAAGGTGCAATCTCCTCAGATTGACCGCACGCGTACACGTGCATGGACTAAGGTTAAGAGCGGCAAATAGCCTTTTAGCTTTGAATAGTTACCCAAGCGCTTGATGGTGGCTGGTTTCAGCAATCAAAGAATGGATGGGTATGAAATGTGGCAAACAGGCGGATGAACCGCCTGTTTGCGCTCTATATTGTGTCACATCGCTGAATGCAAAAAACGCCGAATGGCGGCATCTGCGGTGTGGCTTGTTCTGCTTTTGCCGGAGAGCAATGCGAAGTGAATGACGCGATCCCCCGCCCTCAATCAAAACCTCAAAAAGCGGCCACACCGCTGCTGGAAGTGCGTAACCTGACGAAGTCGTTCGATGGTCAGGCCGCCGTCGATGATGTCAGCCTGACGATTTATAAAGGCGAAATTTTTGCTCTGCTGGGTGCATCCGGCTGTGGGAAATCCACGCTGCTGCGTATGCTGGCGGGTTTTGAGCTCCCCACGCAGGGGCAGATTGTTCTGGATGGTCAGGATTTGTCATTGGTGCCGCCTTACCAGCGTCCTATCAATATGATGTTTCAGTCTTATGCGCTGTTCCCACACATGACGGTGGAAAAGAATATCGCGTTTGGTCTGAAGCAGGACAAGCTACCGCGCGCAGAAATTAAAGACCGTGTGGAAGAGATGTTGTCGCTGGTGCATATGCAGGAGTTCGCTAATCGTAAACCGCATCAGCTTTCCGGCGGCCAGCGTCAGCGTGTCGCATTGGCACGTAGTCTGGCGAAGCGTCCTAAACTGCTGTTGCTGGACGAACCGATGGGAGCGCTGGACAAGAAACTGCGTGACCGCATGCAGCTCGAAGTCGTCGATATTCTGGAGCGTGTGGGCGTGACTTGCGTGATGGTGACGCACGATCAGGAAGAAGCCATGACCATGGCAGGCCGTATTGCCATTATGAATCGCGGTAAATTCGTACAGATTGGCGAACCGGAAGAGATTTATGAGCACCCGAACACGCGTTTCAGCGCGGAGTTCATCGGCTCGGTCAATATGTTTGAAGGGATCTTGCAGGAACGTCAGGACGATGCGCTGATCATCAAAAGCCCTGGGCTGGTGCATCCGCTGAAGGTGGATTCGGATGTCTCGGTGGTGGATGGCGTTCCGGTCTACATCGCGTTGCGTCCAGAGAAGATCATGTTGTGTGAAGAGGTTCCAGCCGATGGCTGTAACTTCGCGGTAGGGGAAGTGGTGCATATCGCCTATCTGGGCGACCTGTCGATTTACCACGTCAGGCTCAACAGCGGGCAAACCATCAGCGCGCAGTTACAAAATGCTTACCGCTATCGCAAAGGCGCACCGACCTGGGGAGATGAGGTCCGGCTGTGTTGGGATGCGGATAGCTGTGTGGTTCTGACGGTGTAGTGAGGAAGAATGCCATGACTTTATTTCCCGAACGTAGCACGGCGGAACCACCGGGCAAGGCCAGACTCTGGCTCCGTGTGCTGATGGCACGCTGGCGTCAAAAGCACGGACGTAAGCTGGTCATTGCGCTGCCGTATCTGTGGCTGCTGCTGCTGTTTATGCTGCCATTCCTGATCGTGTTCAAAATCAGCCTTGCAGAGATGGCGCGGGCGATCCCGCCGTATACCGATCTGGTTTCCTGGATGGACGACAAGCTGGATATTTCCCTGAATCTTGGGAATTACCTGCACTTGTTGGACGACCCGCTGTATTTCGATGCCTATATGCAATCACTCCAGGTTGCTGCCGTGTCGACGTTGTGCTGTCTGTTTATCGGTTATCCGTTGGCTTGGGCGGTAGCGCACAGCAAACCTTCAACGCGTAATATCCTATTATTGTTGGTGATTCTGCCATCGTGGACGTCATTCCTGATTCGCGTCTACGCCTGGATGGGGATTCTGAAAAATAACGGCATCCTGAATAACTTCCTGCTGTGGCTGGGTGTGATCGATGAACCACTGGTCATTCTGCATACCAATTTGGCGGTTTATATTGGTGTCGTGTACTCCTATCTGCCGTTTATGGTGCTGCCGATCTATACCGCGCTGATGCGGTTGGACTATTCGTTAGTGGAAGCATCGTTGGATCTGGGCGCGCGGCCGCTGAAAACCTTTTTCAGCGTGATCGTTCCTTTAACGAAAGGCGGAATTATTGCCGGCTCGATGCTGGTCTTCATCCCTGCGGTGGGGGAATACGTGATTCCAGAACTGCTCGGCGGGCCAGATAGCATCATGATTGGCCGTATTTTGTGGCAGGAATTCTTCAATAACCGTGATTGGCCGGTGGCGTCTGCCGTTGCCGTCGTTATGTTGCTGCTATTGATTATGCCGATTATCTGGTTCCACAAACATCAGAGCAAAAGTGCGGAGGGTGAGGCGTGAATAATTTACCTGTTGTTCGCTCACCGTGGCGTATTGTGATTTTGGTGCTGTGCTTTACGTTCCTCTATGCGCCGATGCTGATGCTGGTGATTTACTCATTCAACAGCTCCAAGCTGGTTACCGTCTGGGCTGGCTGGTCGGCGCGCTGGTACGTTGAGCTATTCCACAATACGGCGATGATCAGCGCGGTGCTCCTGAGTCTGACGATTGCCGCAGCTTCGGCCACGATGGCCGTGATTCTTGGAACAATCGCCGCCGTGGTGATGGTGCGCTTTGGCCGTTTTCGTGGTTCCAATGGGTTTGCATTCATGCTGACAGCACCGCTGGTTATGCCAGATGTGATTACCGGCCTGTCACTGCTATTGCTCTTTGTGGCGTTAGGTCATGCGATTGGGTGGCCAGCGGAAAGAGGGATGTTAACTATCTGGCTGGCGCACGTCACGTTCTGTACCGCCTATGTCACCGTGGTTATTAGTGCTCGTCTGCGTGAGCTTGACCGTTCTATTGAAGAAGCAGCAATGGATCTGGGCGCGAATCCGCTCAAGGTGTTCTTCATTATCACGGTGCCGATGATTGCGCCTGCGCTGCTTTCCGGCTGGCTGCTGGCGTTTACGCTGTCGCTGGACGATCTGGTTATCGCCAGCTTCGTGGCTGGACCAGGTTCGACGACGCTGCCAATGCTGGTGTTCTCCAGTGTCAGAATGGGCGTTAATCCACAAATTAACGCATTGGCTTCCCTGATATTGTTAGTCGTTGGTATTATTGGTTTTATCGCCTGGTGGTTTATGGCGAGAGCAGAGAAGCAGCGCTATCGCGATATGCAAAAAGCGAGACGCGGCTGATTCGATTTCTCACTGTAATTTGTTAGCCTAGCGAAGATTTCCAGCAACGCCGCCAGAGTATGGGGGCGTTGTTGTTTTATATTCGCGTTGGGTTTTATATCAACATCCCATTTTATGTGGGTGTTGTATTTGGGGGCGGATAAATGACCGCATGAAGGGAGAGCGTTGAAATTCTGTATACAAAGAAGGAAATGACACAACGCAAAGTTTATGCCCCGGTACCAGTCATGGTGGCGGGGATTGCGATTATTGCTACTCGTTTTTTGGGGATTTTGCTGCTGGTGTGGGAGCTAGGGCTCAGCGATTTTAGCGGCTGGATTGGCAGCAACGCAGAAGCCTGGGATTCGACGCTGGTGTTACTGTTATCACTTGTTGTCGTTGGCGTTGAGATTCGCTGCGGCTTTGCCGTTTTGGCTGGTGTGAACTGGGGGCGCTGGGGCTATGTGGCCTGTCAGGCCGCGGTGGTGTGTTACCTATTGCTAGCGTCGTTCAGTGAGTTTATGCCGGCAATATTCCATATTTCAGGAGAGAACAATGCTGCCGTATTGCATCAGCTCCTGCTGCAAAAGATCCCGGATCTTCTGGTGATTGTTTTACTGTTTCTGCCACGACGCAGTAAGCGTTTTTTTCTGCGCCAGAAATAGACATTTATCGCTCTTGAACCTGTCTGGCTGCTGGCGTTGCCCATGAACAAGCGGAAAGATCGCAGGGTGACGCCATCAGGGTGGTATAATCCTCTCATTCCGTATTATTTTTAATAGTTAGATTTTTATGCATTGTGCCCGCTACAGCACGGGAACCTGTCGTTCCTGCCAATGGCTGGAAAAAGCCTACCCACAGCAGCTATCCGATAAGCAACAGCACCTTGAAGGCTTGCTACAGCCACACGCCGTGCAGCGCTGGCTGCCGGTGCAGCCTTCTGCGCAGTCTGCGTTTCGTAATAAAGCCAAAATGGTGGTGAGCGGCAGTGTGGAGAGCCCGCTACTGGGGATGCTGCATCGTGATGGAACGGCGGTGGATCTTTGCGATTGTCCCCTTTATCCGTCCAGCTTCGCACCGGTTTTCGACGTGCTTAAAGTCTTCATCGCCCGAGCGGGGCTGACGCCTTATAACGTGGCTCGACGCCGTGGGGAGCTGAAATACCTGCTGCTGACGGAAAGTACGCAGCGCGGCACGTTTATGCTGCGTTTTGTTTTACGTTCGGAAACTAAACTGGCGCAGCTGCGTGCCGCATTGCCCTGGCTACAGCAACAGTTACCGCAGCTTGAGGTGATATCCGCCAATATCCAGCCGGTCCATCAGGCGATAATGGAAGGGAAAACAGAAATCATCCTAAGTGAGGCTGCCGCGTTGGCCGAACAGTTCAATCAGGTGCCGCTGTATATCCGTCCGCAAAGTTTTTTTCAGACGAACCCGCAGGTGGCGGCTGCACTGTATGCGACAGCACGCGACTGGGTTGCAGAGCTGAATATCACCAGCATGTGGGATCTGTTTTGCGGAGTAGGGGGATTTGGTCTGCACTGCGCGTCACCGGAGATGCGTTTGACAGGGATTGAAATCAGCGCTGAGGCAATAGCCTGCGCACGCCGCTCTGCGGAACAGCTTGGGCTGAAACAGGTGGAGTTTCAGGCGTTGGATTCTACACAGTTCGCGACAGGTAAAGCGGAAATTCCCGAGCTGGTGCTAGTCAACCCGCCACGCCGCGGTATCGGCCGCGAACTGTGTGCTTACCTGAGCCGTATGGCACCGGACTATATTCTCTACTCCAGCTGTAACGCCGAAAGCATGGCAAAAGACATGACCGAGCTGACGAATTATCGTGCGCTGCGCGTACAGCTGTTCGATATGTTCCCGCATACGGCGCACTATGAAGTGCTGATGTTATTGAAACGTGATGATATCGAGAAAATCTAGGTCATCTGTGTTCTTTGTGGAGCCTGCTGCATCAGGCGTAAAAAATTGCGCTGAGGTGGGCGTGGCCGCCGGATGAGCGGTATGGACGCCGCGAAAGTCTGCGCCGCGTAAGGAACGCGTCGCAGACGGTCCGAACAGCGGATACGAGCGCCGAAGGCACCGCGAAGCGGCGCAATTAGCGCCGAAAAGCCAGTGGTCAAGGCGCTGCGGCGTTTGAGCGCGCCTTGTCGGGCGTGTGATGAAATGACAGAAGAATACCGTAATTAACACGCACGAAACCTTTAAACGACCTAACACGTAATAGTGGGAGCGTTCGATAACGCGGTACATTCATACCGCGCTACGCGAAGTGAACCTTATTGCGGGAACCACTTGTCGTTGATGGCTTTGTACGTGCCGTCCGCTTTGATGGCGTCCAACGCTTTATTCAGTTTCTCCAGCAGTGCTTTGTCATCGGGACGAACGGCGATGCCTAATCCGGTACCGAAGTATTCTGCGTCAGTCACGTGTTCACCAACCGTTGCCAGTTCAGGGTTCGTCTTAATCCATTCGTTGACGACAGCGGTATCACCGAATACACCGTCGATGCGGCCGTTTTTCAGATCCAGTACCGCGTTCTGATAGCTGTCATAAGAGACGGTTTGTACTTCCGGGTGCTTGTCGTGCATATATTTCTGGTGCGTCGTACCGTTTTCCATACCAATACGTTTGCCTTTCATCGCCGCAAAATCGCTGAATTTGCCTTTTTGCGCGATAACGACAGCAGAGTTGGCATAGTAAGGCTGCGTGAACATGACCTGCTTGCTGCGTTCTGGGGTGATGTCCATACCGGAAATCACCGCGTCATAGCGACGGAATTTCAGCGCAGGGATCAGGCTGTCAAATGCTTGATTGGTGAACGTACAGGTTGCCTGCATTTGTTTGCACAATGCTTTCGCTAGATCCATATCGAAACCGACGATTTCGTTGTTGGCATCCAGTGATTCAAAGGGTGGGTAGGTGGCTGATGAGGCAAAACGGATGGTGTCTGCCGCGGTGGCGCTGAAGGCGATTCCTGCCAGTAAGGTGGCGAGCACTAATTTTTTCATTACCTACTCCTGTCTGTTTTTCTTATAAAATAGTTACGCGGAAACATTCCAACGTCATGGCGATTACCATGCCACTGATTGAATTTATATGCAATAAAAATGATTAATAAGTCGATTTGTTGCGTATTTTTACATCAGCAGGCAACGGACTAAGGGGACGGGCAGAGATGGCACGCCATAAAAAAAGCAGGCTGGTAAAGCCTGCTTTCTAAACGGATAAGTGTGATAAGGATTAATTACGGCGTTCAAACACCAGCGCACGACGTTCAACCCAGCGCATCAGTAGCGTCAGTAACCCGTTGACACACAGGTAGATAATCCCGGCGGCACCAAACACCATCACGTCATACGTCCGGCCGTACATCAATTGGCTGTAGCCCATGACTTCCATCAGCGTAATGGTGTAAGCCAGTGACGTACTCTTAAACACCAGCACCACTTCATTTGAATAAGAAGACAGCGCACGCTTAAACGCGAACGGCAGCAAAATGCGTAATGTTTGCCGCTGATTCATCCCCAGTGCCGCACAGGATTGCCACTGTCCGGCAGGAATCGCTTTGACTGCGCCATAGAACAGCTGCGTGGTATAAGCCGCACTATTGAGCGCCAGCGCTACCATCGCACACAACCACGGTTGCGAAAGCAGATTCCATAGCCAGGGGATTTGCTGGATAGAAGTAAATTGCCCTGGGCCATAGTAAATCAGGAAGATTTGCACCAGCAGCGGCGTGCCGGTAAACAGCGTAATGTAGCCTTTTGCCAGCATCGAGATGACAGGCGTTTTGAGCGTCAGTACGACGGTCAGCAGCAACGACAACACCAGCGCCACGACGATAGAGACCGCGGTTAAGGTCAGGCTGGTATGCAGGCCTTTTAATAGCTCAGGTAAATAAGCGAGCATCAGGAAGGTCTCCGCTCAAAACGCGTGGTGCGCAGTTCAATGCGTTTCAGCACATACTGACTTAACAGCGTGATAATCAAATAGATCGCTGCCGCGACAACGTACCAGGTAAAGGGCTCTTGAGTCCGTGTCGCAATGCTTTTGGTTTGCAGCATCAAATCATTAACGCTAATCAGCGAGACCAGCGCGGTATCTTTCAGCAATACCAGCCACTGATTGCCTAATCCTGGCAACGCATGGCGCCACATCTGCGGCATGATCAGACGGAAAAAGATCGCAGATTTACTGAGTCCCAGCGCCTGACCCGATTCCCACTGTCCTTGCGGTACGGCTTTTAGCGCACCACGCAGCGTTTGGGAAGCGTAAGCGGCATACAGCAATGCCAGCGCAATCACGCCACACAGGAAGGGGCTGATTTCAAACATGCCGATATCCAGTTTTACCGGGATCTGCACGATGAAGAGATTCAGGGTGAAACCATCCGCCAGCATCATCAGCAACTGGGACGATCCGAAATAGATAAACAGCACGACCAGAATTTCTGGCAGGCCGCGCAGCAGCGTCACGACGGCGGTTCCCGTCCAGCTAACGGCTTTCCAGCGAACGGTTTCCCAAACGGCAAACAGCATCGCCAGCACGAGGCCGAGCACCAGTGCACAAACGGCAAGGCCGACGGTCATCCCGGCGGCGCTTGCAAGAGGTTGGAATTCAATCATTGAGCGTCAGATTACTGCTGGAACCATTTTTTGTAGATGGTCTCGTAAGTGCCATCCTGCTTGATTTTGTTGAGCGCATCGTCGAATTTCTTCAGCAGCTCATCGTTGTTCTGGCGCACGGCGATGCCCAGACCGATACCGAAGTAACCTTTATCTGTTACGTTTTGACCAACGGTCGTCAGCGTATCGTTCTGTTTCAGCCATTCGTTAACCACGGCGGTATCACCGAACACGGCATCCAGACGGCCATTTTTCAGATCCAGCACGGCATTCTGGTAGCTGTCGTAAGGCACAGTTTTGATATCGCTATGCTTTTCCATCAGGTATTTCTGATGGGTCGTACCATTCTGTACGCCAACGCGTTTGCCTGTCAGCGCAGCAACATCGGCCACTTTCCCTTTCTGGGCAATAAACTGAGCGGAGTTATCATAGTAAGGCTGAGTGAATGAGACCTGTTGCTGACGCTCTGGAGTAATATCCATTCCCGCGATGACGGCTTCGAAGCGACGGAATTTCAGGCCGGGGATCAGGCTGTCGAAAGCCTGATTGCTGAACGTGCAGTTTGCCTGCATTTCTTTGCACAGGGCATTAGCCAGATCGATATCAAAACCCTGAATCTGGTTATTGGCATCGACAAATTCGAACGGAGGGTAGGAGGCTTCGGTCGCGAAACGGATGGTATCCGCGGCGTTAGCAGAGGCGGCGCCTACTGCGAATAAGGCTGCAACAATCAATTTTTTCATTATCATTTTCCTGATAGTAATCAATGTGACAAATAACCAGCGAATTCAGGCGTCTGCGGCTGGGTAAAGTGCGTCGCATCCCCCTGTTCAACGATGCGGCCGTTTTCCATATACACTACCCGGCTGGCCGTTTTACGGGCAAATTCGACTTCGTGGGTCACAATCACCTGCGTGATGCCGGTTTGCGCCAATTCACGGATGATGTTGACGACCTGAGCGGTAATCTCTGGATCCAGTGCGGCGGTGGGCTCATCAAATAACAGCACCTGAGGTTCCATCATCAGCGCACGCGCAATCGCAACACGCTGTTGCTGCCCGCCAGACAGATGAAGGGGAAAGCGATCGGCAAAGTCATTGAGGCGCAGACGCGTCAGCAGTTTATCCGCCCGCGCTTTGGCTTCTTCTTTACTCAGTCCCAGCACGCGGCAGGGCGCTTCAATCAGGTTTTGCGCGACGGTCAGATGCGGCCATAAATTGTATTGCTGGAACACCATCCCGACGTTCTGACGCAACTCACGGATCGCGCTATCGGATGGCGTGCGCTGAAAATCAAACTGATTACCGGCGATGGAAAGCGTACCAGAGCGCGGCATTTCCAACAGATTAAGAACTCGTATCAGCGAGCTCTTTCCTGCTCCGCTGGGACCAAGAAGAACCAGCGTTTCACCCGCAGGACAATCGAGGGTGATATCAAATAGCGCCTGGTATGTGCCGTAGAAACAGTTAATGCCGTTTAGTTGAATACTCATGCGTAAGAATTGAATAGACATTGATGCGGCGAATGTTAACGTCGGCAGAATAGTTATGCAATCACCGGGGGTTAAAATTTGCCAATAAGCGATTTGTTGGTTAAATAATAGCACAAAATAACGGCTTACGGCTTGGAGACACGCTTTCTCGTCGTGGGTGCCAGCCGTACAGCACATTGATAGTCAATCGCAGTGAAAGGAGATGACATGCAATTATCTACGACACCGACCCTGGAAGGCTTCACGATTACTGAATATTGTGGCGTCGTGACCGGCGAGGCCATTCTGGGCGCGAACATCTTCCGTGATTTTTTTGCCAGCATTCGCGATGTCGTTGGCGGTCGTTCCGGTGCATATGAGAAAGAGCTGCGTAAGGCGCGCCAGATCGCGTTCAAAGAGCTACAGGAACAGGCCGCTGATTTAGGCGCGAATGCCGTGGTAGGCATCGATCTTGACTATGAAACTGTCGGGAAGGATGGCAGCATGCTGATGGTGACCGTCAGCGGTACCGCAGTAAAAGTTCGCCGCTAGTGGCTGAAATAGCCGATTAGTGCAGGCAAGAGACGCTGCGGAAAAGATACCTATATAGTGGAATAACGATGTTGAAATGGATGGTCTGCATAGTGCTGGGGCTGTTGACGGGGTGTCAATCGGCTTCCTCGTTACAGGAACAGAATAATTATGTGCTGGAGACGGGAGTGCAGTCGCGGGCACAGGAGTCCCGTATTCGCTTTCTGGTGATCCACTACACCGCGGAAGATTTTGCCACCTCGCTGAATATTCTGACGGATGAGCATGTCAGCGCGCATTATCTTGTTCCGGCGCATCCGCCTTTGCAGCGCGGCAAGCCGCTTGCCTGGCAACTGGTACCGGAATCTCAGGCTGCCTGGCATGCGGGTGCCAGTAGCTGGCGCGGGTTTAGTCGGCTGAATAATTCCTCGATTGGTATTGAGATTGAAAACGCGGGCTATCAGCGCACGCTAACAGGCTATACGTGGGAGCCGTTCACTGCCGCGCAGATTCAACTGGTAACTGCGCTTGCCCGTGACATTGTCGCTCGCTACCAGATTGCGCCGCAGAATGTGGTCGCACACAGTGATATTGCCCCGCAGCGGAAACAAGATCCAGGGCCGCTGTTCCCCTGGCAGGCGCTGGCGCAAGCGGGCGTGGGTGCCTGGCCGGACGCGCAGCGGGTGGCGTTTTATTTGCAAGGACGACCAACGACGCAGCCGGTGGATGAAGCGGTTCTGCTGGAAAAGTTAGGACGCTATGGCTATTCGGTGCAGGATACGATGACGGCGCGTGAGAAGCGGCAGGTGATTGCCGCTTTCCAGATGCATTTCCGACCTGCGAACTATCAAGGTCAGCCAGATGCGCAGAGTGAAGCGATTGTCGACGCACTGCTGGAGAAATACGGCAGCCGCTAAACCACTTCCTTCTCTGCCAGTTTCGCAATGCGCGCTGCCATGCCACGGAAGATAAACAAATGAGCTGGCATCATCAGAAACCAGTAAACCAGCCCGTTGAACCCAGAAGGATGCCAGCGGGCGCGGACATCCACGGTTCGGTGAGTGCCTTTGTCCGTGATAGTAAAGTTGAGTTTACCCAGCCCCGGTGCTTTCATGCCGAATAGCAGTACCAGCTGACGCTGTGGCTTGATCGAGATAACCTTCCAGCCGTCGATTTTGTCGCCCACTTCCAGCGTCGGGCGCTCGGGGCGTCCATAAGTGACGCCGTTACCGCAAAGATCGTCCAATCGGGCACGGATGTTCCACAGCGTATTCGCGTAAAAATAGCCCTCTTTGCCACCGACCTGCTGAATGACCTGCCAGAGCGCCTGACTGGAGGCTGTTGTCTCCATCGTATGCCCCGCCTGTTTAGGGTAAAAACCGTAATTTGGTTTCCAGCGCGCGCGAACCTCGGTGTCATCGCCCCAATCGGCCTGCTGTACGCTCTCCATTTCGCTTTGCAGCGTGAGGCGTACGGCGTCATCAAAGCTCATCAGCGTTTGTGGAATCAACGTCTGTAGCTCATGGCCATCGGCCTGCAAATCGTGTTTTAACCCCTGAATCAATGCTCGGGCGATGGACGGGGGAACCGATGTCACCAGATGCAAGAACCAGACGGACACCAGATGCGTCGGCATCGGAACGGGAATCAGCACTCTGCGTTTGCCGCTAATCTGAATGAAACGCTCGAACATCGTCTGGTAGCTGATGTATTCGGGGCCTGCGGCATCCATGATGCGATGTTCTGTCGCGGGGTGCTGCACGATGTCGATCAGATAAACCAGCAGGTTTTCCAGCGCAATGGGCGACGATTTAGAACGCACCCAACGTGGTGGCGTCAGCACTGGCAGGTTATAGACCATATCTCGCATGATCTCGAATGCCGCCGAACCCGCGCCAATAATAATGCCCGCACGCAGTTCCGTGACGGGGATGCCGCTGCTGCGCAGAATATCACCGGTAATCTGGCGTGCCTGCATATGCGGTGAGGTGTCATCTTTTGCCTGAAGCGACCCCAGATAGATAATCTGTTTCACGCGGCTGGAGGCCAGTGCCAGCAGCAAATTCATGGCCGCCATGCGTTCCCTTGCCACGAAGTCCGCGCCGTCGCCCATGCTGTGCACCAGATAATAGAGCGTTTCCGCGCCCCACAGGCCATCAGGTAGGCTTTCTGGCTTGGCGAGGTCAACCTGTTGGCAATCGACGCCCGGCCAATGCCGTGACGCGAGGGACTCGGTATTGCGACCGGCAGCGATGACCTGCTTGCCCTGTTTGCTCAATCGTTCGGTTAAATGGCGGCCAATGTAGCCAGTTGCGCCCAGAATCAGGATCGGGGCTGAGGGGGATGTCATGTGCCAGCGGCTCCGCAGCAAAATATAACCATGGCTTACTATAACGGGGAAAAGGCAAAAAGTGAGGAAAAGAGTGGCATTGATACTCGTCTGAAAGCAACGCGTATTTAACATGGCCTACCTGCCCGATAGCTCACGCTAGCAGGCAGAAGGGGATAAAGCGAGGAGCGTATCAGGCCAGAACGGCGTCGCCTTGCAACTGGCAACTACAGGCCAACACATAGCCCTGTTCGATCTCGGCGGGGGTAAGCGTCATGGTACTGGTCGTGGTGTACTGACCAGACAGTACGCGGGTTTTACAGCTTCCGCAAACACCGGCGCGGCAGGCAGCGACAACGGGCACCTTATTGGCTTCCAGTGCAGCCAGCAGGCTGATCCCCACCGGAACGCGCAGATTTTTCAGCGGACGGCTGATGGTCAACGTGAGTTGATCTGCATCCTCGTCCACCATGTCATCTGCCGGGCGGAACTGTTCTTTGAAGATGCGGTTTGAGGCAACGCCAAGCTGTTGACTCAGGGTTTCCATCTGGTTCATGTAGGGGGCTGGACCGCAGGTCATCACGGTACGGCTGGCGATATCCGGCACGTGTTCGGCCAGCAGGTCGCCGCTGATACGTCCGGCAAGGAAACCGGGTGCGGCGTTAAACTCTGCCATCAGCGTCAGATGCAGTTGCTGCGGGTAACGCTGCACCAGATCCTGCCATTCGCGGGCGAAGATCACCTGCAACGGATTGCGTACGTTGAAAATTACGTGGATATCGGTTTGCGGCTTGTTTGCCAGCAGCCAGCGGCACATTGACATAATTGGCGTGACGCCGCAGCCTGCCGCCGCCATCAGGTAGCGATCGCTGACCGCGTTAGCGCAGGTAAATTCGCCCTGTGCATCAGACAGCCACAGGTAATCACCGACTTTCAGCGTTTGGGTCAGCCAGCGGGAGCCGATACCGTCGTCCAATCTTCTTACCGTCAGGGTAATAAAGCGGCTGAGGCCCGGTGAAGAAGAAATCGTATAAGCCCGCAGCGTCTCCGCGCTGTTAGCAATGCTGACCAACGCATACTGACCCGGCTGATACGGATAAAAATCATGATTAACCAGTGAAATCGTCCAGACATCGGGCGTTTCCTGCGTAATGGAATGCACCTGCATGCGGTTAGAACAAAGCGGCGTCGGCCCCGTCTGTGGTACTGGCACTGTCTGTAGTGCGGGCATGGTCATAGTCAATCTCCATAACAAACGGATACGGTGAAGCGTGTAAAAAAGCAGCCCATAAAGATTGGGCTTAGCGTGAGGTGCAGTGCTAACACCTCACGCGGCGTGCCGAGGAATGCGCTCCTCCGCCCGCGTTAATTCATCAAGCGGCCAGAATGGTGTTCATGTCCTGTTCAACGGTGGTAATCGCCCGCATACCGAATTTCTCGTTCAGAATGGCGAGCAGGTTGTCCGTCAGGAAGCCCGGAGCCGTCGGCCCGGTGTAGATGTTCTTCACGCCGAGGGACAATAGGGTAAGCAGGATGACGATCGCTTTCTGTTCAAACCACGACAGCACCAGACTCAGCGGCAGGTCGTTTACGCCACAGCCCAGTTTTTCTGCCAGTTTGACGGCCAGAATAATGGCGGAGTAGGCATCGTTACATTGGCCGACATCCAGCAGACGCGGCAGGCCTTCCAGCGTACCGAAGTCCAGTTTGTTGAAACGGTATTTACCGCAGGCCAGCGTCATGATCAGGCAGTCCTGTGGAACGTTCAGCGTGAAGTCAGTGAAGTAGCTACGTTCTTCACGGCTACCGTCGCA
Organism: Pectobacterium aroidearum; assembly: GCF_041228105.1. NCBI lineage: Bacteria > Pseudomonadati > Pseudomonadota > Gammaproteobacteria > Enterobacterales > Pectobacteriaceae > Pectobacterium > Pectobacterium aroidearum. The sequence continues at coordinate 3,083,521 of NZ_CP166097.1, read as the reverse complement.
TCCGCCAACCAGGAAGACGTGGCGTAGTTTTTTCTGTGCGACCAGATCGATCACGGTGTCGGCGGCGCTCAGTAGAGTTTCGCGACCAAAGCCGACGGTGATCATGTGTTCGATTTCACTGTACGGGAAGCCAGCCAGACTCTGTGCCTGTTCGATCACTGGACTAAAATCGTCGCCTTCCAGATGGTTCACGCCCGGCCAGCCAACGATGCTGCGCGTCCAGATGCGGTCGCCGTAGTTACCGACGTTTGGATCGATAATGCAGTTAGAGGTCATGACGATCGCGCCAGGGAATTTGGCGAATTCTGTCTGCTGGTTCTGCCAGCCGCTGCCGTAGTTGCCCGCCAGATGCTTGAATTTTTTCAGCTCTGGGTAACCGTGTGCAGGCAGCATCTCGCCGTGCGTATAGATGTTGACGCCTGTCCCTTCAGTTTGCTCCAGCAGCATGCGCAGGTCTTTCAGGTCATGGCCGGAAATCAGAATCGCTTTACCTGCAATCGGACGAACGTTAACCGCAGTCGGCTGTGGGTTACCGTAAGCATCGGTTTCGCCACGGTCGAGGATTGCCATGACGTTGAAGTTCATTTTACCGATACTCATAGCGTTGTTCAGCAGGGTATCAACATCGGATGGCTGTGTGCCCAGCCATGCCATGAAAGCATGATATTCGGCGTAGATAGCGTCATCATACTGACCAAGAACGTGTGCGTGCTCCATATAGGCCGCCGCGCCTTTCAGGCCGTAGAGGTTGAGCATGCGCAAGCCGTGAACATCATCGCCGACGATAGCTTTATCGCTGTCCAGCGCAAAATCCGCCGCCTGTTGCAGTAAGGTTGGAATATCGTTGCCAGCCAGTTGCAGCGCTGCCATTGGGTGATCCACGGTCGCGGTGGCATCGTGCAGACGGCAGCGAACCGCCAGAGACTCACGCAGTGTGATGGCTTCCTGTGCGTAGCCAATAATGCGCTGGGAATCGAAGTTTACGTTGGTCAATGTAGAGAAGAAGGCGCGTGGTGCAAAATTGTCGACATCGTGATCGATGATATCCAGCTCGCGCGCTTTCAGCGCCCAGGCAGAAAGCCCTTGCAACACAGCGACCAACAGGTCTTGCAGATCGGAGGTTTCTGCGGTTTTGCCGCACATGCCCTGAGCGTAAGAGCAGCCGTTTCCAACAGGGGTACGAATCGTTTGTTCACATTGCACACAAAACATAATGACTTCCTTTTTTAAGTTGCATTTAAAATGCTTGTTTAAAGCATAGTGTCAGCCGAGGCAGGTAAAAAGGCTTTTTTACTGCAACTTTAGGTAAATTTGATTTAGCGCAATTTTGGTGATGGGCAATGAAAATCACTCTCAATCACGGCCCATAAAAGCAGGGAGAAACAACGTCTAGTGTGTGCTTATGAGGAAAATAGCGCCATCAGTATCGGTGCGGCGAGGCTTAATAAGAAACCGTGTACGATAGCCGCAGGTACGATATCGATGCCCGCGCTGCGCTGTAAAACGGGCAGAGTGAAGTCCATCGAGGTCGCACCGCAAAGCCCTAACGCAAAGGAACGGTTACGCTGTGCCAGCGCGGGAACGAGCATGATAGCCAGCAGTTCGCGAGTCAGATCGTTGAAAAACGCCGCGCTGCCGATGACGGGCCCAAGCGCGTCGGTCAGCAGAATGCCAGACAGCGAATACCACCCATAGCCTGATGCCATCGCCAGACCGGTTTTCAGCGGCAGCCCCAACACCCACGCGGCCAGCAGTCCGCCGCCCAGCGCACTGATACCGACGATGAGAGCGATGACCAGACCGCGACGGTTTAATACGATTTGGCGCAGCGTCATCCCGCTGTTACGCAGTTGGACGCCCACCAGGAATAACAGAAAAATCAGGGCATATTCGCTGCCTTTGCTGGCATAGGTGAACCCTGACCAGTGCGTTAATCCAAGTAAAAAACCACCGAATACCACGCTGCAAAGTTTGAACGATTCAAGGATCATACGCAGTCGGGAAGGTGGGGTATCGTCTTTGTACTTGCTGCGCCACGCACTGCGCTTTTCCCATAACCACAGGGCAACACCGTTTGCCGCGACAATACAGATGGCGAAGACGGCGGTGTAGCGAAAGATCAGTAACAAATTGCTGCTGATATTTTCCAGAAAGGCCAGACTTATTCCCATCAAAAACAGAATAACGTACACCATCCAACTCAGCAGTTGGTTAATCAACTGTAATGTTTTTTTGGCGCGCAGCGGCACCAGATAGCCAATGATGAGCGGTAATAAAATAATTAATAATCCTGAATACATCACAGAATTGATGTCCTTACGCGAGAAAAACGGCGCTAACCCGTATTTTAGGATGAGCTGGGGCTACCGTAGTCAGACAGTGAGGCTTTTCTTCTTCATTTCTATCCCCGATAGACATCGACACGGCGGAAACACAAACCGTTCATTGACAACATCGTGGGATTCATCGGCTACACTTGGCGGGAAGAAAAACGATAATTTATTAAAATTAAACAAATTATCGGAGTGAGTAAAGCGCTGTCTGGCAGGATGTTCTCTATGATGGGCATTCTGGCAGCAGAAAACCGCAGGCAGCCGCTACAGGAGAGAAGGATGCATCTGGAAAGTATTGAAATCCTGGGATTTCGGGGAATCAATCGTCTGTCGCTGGCGTTGGACGAGAATAACGTACTGATTGGTGAGAACGCCTGGGGGAAATCGAGCCTGCTGGATGCGCTCTCGCTGCTGCTGGCACCGACATTGCCGCTTTATCATTTTGATATGCAGGATTTTCACTTCACTCCGGGGGATGAAAATAGTCGGGAAAAGCATCTTCAGATTATTTTCACGTTTTGTGAAACCGCACCTGGCCACCATTTATCTCCGCGCTACCGTTCGCTTAGCCCTGTTTGGGTGGAAGGCGAGGCATCGTTATACCGCATTTTCTATCGGCTGGAAGGTGAGGTGGACGAAAGCCAGTCGGTTTTCACCTGGCGTAGCTTTCTGGACGCCGACGGGCACCCGATACCGCTGGATGATATTGATGAACTGGCCAGAGAGATTATCCGCCTGCATCCGGTGCTGCGGCTGCGCGACGCGCGTTTTATGCGGCGTCTGCGTTCCGGAACGCTGGCGGCGACGTTAGATAACAGTAATGAAAAGCTGGCCCAGCAGTTTGAGCAACTGATGCGCGAGCTGGCGCAAAATCCGCAGAAGCTGACGGATAAAGAGTTGCGGCATGGTCTGGTGGCGATGCGGCAATTACTGGAGCACTATTTTTCCGAGCAGAATGCCACGGGGAACGACCGACGCCATCATCGTCATGCGCGAGCACACAATGGTAAATCGTGGCGCTCGCTGGACAATATCAACCGCCTGGTTGCCGATCCAAATAGCCGCAGCCGGCGCATTATCCTGCTGGAGCTATTTTCTACGCTGTTACAGGCGAAAGGGTCGGTAGCGCTGGATCCGCATGCCCGTCCGCTTTTGCTGATTGAAGACCCCGAAACCCGCCTGCACCCGATTATGCTATCCGTCGCCTGGGGGCTTCTGGTGCAGTTGCCGCTCCAAAAAGTCACGACAACGAATTCGGGAGAGCTGCTGTCGCTGGTGCCGATGGAGCACGTGTGCCGTCTGGTGCGGGAATCGTCACGGGTTGCGACATATCGCATTGGTCGTCAGGGCATGAGTGCGGAAGACAGTCGGCGCATTGCGTTTCATATTCGTCTGAATCGACCCGCTTCACTTTTCGCACGCTGCTGGCTGCTGGTGGAGGGGGAAACCGAAGTCTGGATGCTGAATGAACTGGCACGACAATGTGGGCACCATTTTGAGGCGGAAGGGGTGAAGGTGATTGAGTTTGCCCAATCCGGGCTCCGGCCACTGCTGAGGTTTGCACGGCGTATGGGGATTGAATGGCATGTGCTGGTCGATGGCGACGACGCGGGGAAAAAGTATGCAGCGACGGCGAAAAGTATGTTAACCGTTCAGGACGAGAGCGAGCGAGATCATCTGACCGTCTTGCCCGCATCGGACATGGAACACTATATGTATCGTGAGGGGTTCAGTCACGTGTATCACCGCACCGCGCAGTTGCCGGAGAAAGTGCCGCTATCGATGCACAAAATCATCATCAAGGCGATTCATCGTTCATCCAAGCCCGATCTGGCGATTGAGGTGGCGATGGAGGCAGCAGCGATGGGCAGCGATGCAATCCCACCGCTTATACGCAGCATGTTCTCCCGCGTCCTGTGGTTGGCCCGCGGACGTGCGGATTAGCGTGATACAGAAATAAAAATGCCGTTCAGTGTGCTGAACGGCATTTGTCGCATTATAGTCATTTTACGGTTTAGCGTAGGTATTCTGAGTAAACGTGTAGGGTGTCGAAGGGATCAGGATGCGGCCTCGGCGACTTGCGGGACGATCAGGCAAGCGTGATTACCTTTCGGCCCTTGATGAACATCAAACCTGACAACCTGTCCGGCTTTCAGAGTCCGGTAGCCATCCATTTGAATGGTTGAGTAGTGCGCGAAAATATCGTCACCTCCCCCCTCTGGACAGATAAAACCAAACCCTTTGGCATTATTGAACCATTTAACAGTACCTGTCTCCATGCATTGACATCCTTCGCAAGAGTATTCTTTTCAGTAAGGTGTGGTTATTTGGTTACTACGAATACGAATTGATTAAAACCCCATCAATTCATCCGTACACTTTAGTGAAATCGATCCCGGCGTCAAGCGATCCACCGCGTGGTGTTGAGGGGAGTTTGTCAAAGTTTGATGCAGATAACGCTATTGATGAACCGACGATCGCGTTGCGTACTCAAGATATCGGTTACAGGCCTTGAATTTTGCTTTCCAGGAACCATTTATTCCCTCAGGTGGTAAAATAAAAAGTAGACGTGATACTGTAAATGTAGAGATACCCGTCATCTTTCAAGTCGCAGGCGCGCATTTCCTGCTTCTCGAATCTATTGGGAATAAACAGACGAATTCGCGCGCCGCGGTATTCGTTACAAGATGTGGATAGAGAATGGGAAACAACAGTACGTGGTCACAATCTGAGAACCTGACCGCCGATAAACAGAAAGAAAAATTGCAGCCGCCATCCATGTACAACGTGGTGTTGAATAATGATGATTACACCCCGATGGAATTTGTTATTGACGTTCTGCAAAAGTTCTTTTCTTATGATATTGAACGTGCCACACAGCTTATGTTAACCGTGCATTATCAGGGGAAAGCGATTTGTGGCGTATTCAGCGCTGAAGTGGCTGAGACCAAGGTCGTACAAGTCAATCGTTATGCCAGAGAAAACGAGCACCCGCTGCTCTGTACGCTGGAAAAAGCCTGAAGTCAGGCGTTTTATTGGGAGAGGTGCCTATGCTCAATCAAGAACTGGAACTCAGTCTCAACATGGCTTTCGCCAGAGCGCGTGAGCACCGACACGAGTTTATGACCGTGGAGCACCTGCTGTTAGCACTGCTCAGTAACCCAGCCGCCCGTGAAGCATTGGAAGCCTGTACGGTAGATTTAGCCGCGCTGCGCCAGGAACTGGAAGCGTTCATTGAGCAGACCACACCAACATTACCGCAAAGTGACGACGAGCGAGAAACTCAGCCTACGCTCAGCTTCCAACGCGTACTCCAACGCGCCGTCTTCCATGTGCAGTCTTCCGGCCGCAGCGAAGTGTCCGGCGCTAACGTTCTGGTCGCGATTTTTAGCGAGCAGGAATCTCAGGCTGCCTACCTGCTGCGCAAGCATGACGTCAGCCGTCTGGATGTGGTGAACTTTATTTCCCACGGCACGCGTAAAGAAGAAACCGATCAGGCGCCGAACCCTGAAAATCCCGTCAATGAAGAACAGGCAGGAGGGGAAGATCGTATGGAAAACTTCACCACCAATCTGAATCAACTGGCTCGCGTTGGCGGTATCGATCCGCTCATTGGCCGGGATAAAGAACTGGAGCGCACGATTCAGGTCTTGTGCCGCCGTCGTAAAAATAACCCGCTACTGGTCGGCGAATCCGGCGTGGGCAAAACCGCGATTGCTGAAGGGCTGGCTTGGCGTATTGTGCAGGGCGATGTACCGGAAGTGATGGCGGAATGCACGCTGTACTCGCTGGACATTGGTGCGCTGCTGGCAGGCACCAAATACCGCGGTGACTTTGAAAAACGCTTCAAGGCGCTGCTGAAACAGCTCGAACAAGATAAAAACAGTATTCTGTTCATTGATGAAATTCACACGATCATCGGCGCAGGCGCTGCGTCCGGCGGTCAGGTTGATGCCGCTAATCTGATTAAACCGCTGCTTTCCAGCGGCAAGATCCGCGTCATCGGTTCAACCACCTATCAGGAGTTCAGCAATATCTTTGAAAAGGATCGTGCGCTGGCGCGTCGTTTCCAGAAAATCGATATCACTGAACCTAGCGTGGAAGAAACCATACAAATCATTAATGGTCTGAAGCCGAAGTATGAGGCTCACCATGATGTTCGCTATACGTCGAAAGCGATTCGTGCGGCGGTAGAGTTGGCGGTGAAGTATATCAACGACCGTCATCTGCCGGATAAGGCGATTGATGTGATCGATGAAGCGGGCGCACGCAGCCGTCTGGTGCCAATCAGCAAACGGAAGAAAACGGTTAATGTGAGTGACATCGAATCTGTTGTCGCCCGTATTGCCCGTATTCCAGAAAAAACCGTCTCCGCCAGCGATCGCGATGTGCTGAAGAACCTCAGCGACCGCCTGAAAATGCTGGTGTTTGGACAGGATAAGGCTATTGAAGCGCTCTCTGAGTCTATCAAGATGAGCCGAGCAGGGCTGGGTCAGGAGCGTAAGCCGGTTGGTTCCTTCCTGTTCGCGGGTCCTACCGGTGTCGGTAAGACGGAAGTGACGTTACAACTGGCAAAAGCGCTGGATATTGAACTGCTGCGCTTTGATATGTCTGAATACATGGAGCGCCACACGGTCAGCCGCCTGATTGGTGCGCCTCCGGGCTATGTGGGCTACGATCAGGGCGGCCTGCTGACGGATGCCGTGATTAAGCATCCTCATGCGGTGCTGCTGCTGGATGAAATTGAGAAAGCGCATCCGGACGTCTTTAATCTGCTGTTGCAGGTGATGGATAACGGTACGCTGACGGACAACAATGGCCGTAAAGCGGATTTCCGTAATGTCATTGTCGTCATGACCACCAACGCAGGCGTGCGGGAAACACAGCGTAAATCCATCGGTATCATCCATCAAGACAATAGCAGCGATGCGATGGAAGAGATCAAGAAGGTATTTACGCCGGAATTCCGTAACCGTCTGGATGGCATTATCTGGTTCAACCATCTGTCGACTGACGTCATTCAGCAGGTTGTCGACAAATTTATCGTAGAACTTCAGGCGCAACTGGATGCGAAAGGCGTGTCGCTGGAAGTCAGTGATGAAGCGCGTAACTGGCTGGCAGAAAAAGGCTACGACAAAGCGATGGGTGCCCGACCGATGGCGCGCGTAATGCAGGAAAGCCTCAAGAAACCGCTGGCCAACGAGCTGCTGTTTGGTTCACTGGTAGACGGTGGTTCTGTCACGGTAGAACTGGATAAAGAGACGCAGCAGTTGACCTACGGCTTCAAGAGTGCGCAGAAGCGGAAAGCGGAAAGCGTTAATTAATCAATATCGTTTGATACCTAAAAGGGATGCTGAGGCATCCCTTTTTTATACCCCTTTGCCAGACTCTCTCCCAAAAACAAAAGCCCTTGCCATGAAGGGAAGGGCTGGGGAGGGTGTCACATCCTCGTATATCGCTGTTATCAGCGATGGGCGAACCGGTTAACGGCTGCGGAAGACAATGCGGCCTTTACTCAGGTCGTACGGGGTTAACTCTACAGTGACTTTGTCACCCGTCAGGATGCGGATATAGTTTTTACGCATTTTACCGGAGATATGAGCGGTAACCACGTGCCCGTTTTCCAATTCAACGCGGAACATGGTGTTGGGCAGCGTATCAAGCACGGTGCCTTGCATTTCAATATTGTCTTCTTTGGCCATCGAATCCTCTAGGTCTAACTACCTTTATTTTTTAACCGCAAGATAATGCCGAAAAACCGCCATTATGTAAAGAAGCGTTCACGTTTGGGGGATTATTTACCCGTTTTTCTCTGTCATAGCGTCGGTTCGGCGAGCTGTTGGGGGAGCCAGCAGCCGTCGTCGACGGCGAGATCCTGCCACTGAGAAAGCTGTTGCAGGAAGCGATCGCGAGAGATTTCACTTACGCCCAGCGACGCGGTATGGGCGTTTAACACCTGGCAATCAATCAAATGACCACCGTGGCAAATAAAATGTTGTTGAAACGCCAGCAGCGCGTATTTTGACGCATTATCTGTACGGCTGAACATCGACTCACCGCAAAATAATCTTCCTTGTTCAACGCCATATAGCCCACCAACCAGTTTGTCATCCTGCCATACTTCGACAGAGTGCGCTTTGCCGGCCAAATGAAGCTGGCGATAGGCTGAGATAATCTCCGACGTAATCCAGGTGCCGTCATGGTGTTCATGGGCACAGGCGTGAATGACGTCATCAAACGCCTGATTCAGCGTGGCGTGAAACGTATGGCGCTTCAGAAACTTTTTCATACTGCGGCTGACATGGAGTTCATCAGGAAACAGCACTGCACGCGGATTCGGAGACCACCATAAAATAGGCTCACCGGGAGAGAACCAGGGGAAAATTCCCTGTCGGTAAGCTGCTTTTAACCGGGCAACGGAGAGATCGCCGCCAACGGCCAGCAGGCCGTTGGGGTCATCCAACGCATGGTTCGGATCAGGAAACTGAAGCGATTGAGGTGATAGTTGGTATAGACGCATGTTTTTCAAACGTTGTGTTTCAACTGAGTTTGCCTTAAACGTGTTGGCGGAATTGCCAATAACGCCCTTTTTGTGCCATTAGCGCCTGATGGCTGCCCTGTTCGATCACCTTGCCATCGTCCAGAATACAGATGCGATCCATTGACTCTAAACCGTATAACCGGTGAGTGATGACAATCAGCGTCTTATCAGCACAGTGTTGGCGTAGCAGTTGCAGAATACGTTTTTCAGTCTCTGCATCCAACCCTTCAGTCGGTTCATCCAACAAAACAAGCGGCGCGTCGTGCAATAAGGCACGTGCTAAAGCGATACGGCGCTGCTCACCGCCGGAGAGTTGGCGACCACCTTCTCCCAGCCAGGCATTCAGCCCTTCATTTTCCAGCAATTTTTCCAACCCGACCTGCTGTAATACCTCGGCCAGTTTTTCGTCCCGCGCCGTTGGTGCGGCCAGTAGCAGGTTATCACGCAGCGTTGCGCTAAAAATATGCACACGCTGTGGGACCACGCTCATCATTGCACGGAGGTCGGCTTCCCGCCAATCGGCAAGGACGTGGCCATTCAGCCTAATGTCCCCGTATTCACAATTCCATGCCCGAGTCAGCAGTTGCAATAGCGTCGATTTCCCGCACCCGGTACGCCCCAGCAGCGCCAGATGTTCGCCCGGTTTAATGGAAAGAGAAATGTTTTGCAGCACGGGCTGTGGCTGACCGGGGTAGGTGAAGCCCACATGTGAGAGGTCGAGTGCGGCCTCGCGTGACGTTTCTGGCCCGCGCTCAGGGAAAGTGACGTCAACGGGCTGGCGAATGATTTGATCGACCCGCGCGGCGGAAGCAATCACTTGCCCCATATGCTGGAAAGCCACCGTGACCGGAGCCAACGCTTCGAAGGCGGCAAGCGCGGCAAACACGAACAGTGCAATCAAGGCGCCGGGCTGTGGATTACCGCCTACGCCATCTGCCGCTAGCCACAGAATCAGGGTAACGGTCAGCCCGCTGCATAGAATCATCACCGCCTGAGACAGGCCAGTAAGATTGGCCTGCTGGCGTTGGCGGCGCAGCCAGTTAATTTCCACCAGCGCCAGCTGCTGACGGACGCGATCGAGCGCGCCGAAGACAGTCAACTCTGCCTGACCTTGCAACCAGGTCGTTAGCTGAAGGCGGTATTGTGCTCGCAGCGCGGTCAGATCCTGCCCGATGCCATTTCCTGCCCGATAAAATAGAACCGGCAGGCACAGCAGCAGTACCAGCATGATAGTGCCAAGCGTCAACGCCAATGTGGCGTCAATGAAGCTCAGGCCGTAACAGACAATAAGAATGACGGCGAAGGCGCTGATGATGGGGGAAATCACGCGCAGATAGAGGTGGTCTAGCGTATCCACGTCCGCCACAAGCCGGTTTAGCAACTCAGCCTGGCGAAATTGTGCCAGCCCACCCGGAGAGAGCGGCAGAATGCGAGAAAAGGTGAAAACACGTAAGCGCAGCAGAACGCGGAATGTGGCATCGTGGCTGACTAGCCTTTCGAAATAGCGCCCAGCCGTGCGCGCAATCGCCGCACCCCGCACGCCTGCGGCAGGCAACATATAGTTGAAGGTGAGCAGCCCGACGATTCCTGCCAATGCGGCGCCAGCCAGAAACCAGCCGGAGAGGGCAAGCAGGCCGATACTGGCAAGCAGGGTTGCAATAGCTAGCACGACGCCCAGACTTAAGCGCCAGATGTGCTGGCGGTAGAGCGCCAGAAACGGTTTTAATACCTGCATCGTTTTTCTCTGAGCCATTACAGTGCCTCCTGTCGTTGTGCCAGCAGCATCGCAAAGGGACCAGCTTCGGCTCGGAGTGTTTGATAATCACCTTGTTGGACTAACCGACCGCCGTCCATTACCCAGATTGCATCATATTCGGTGATATCGGCGAGCTGGTGCGTCACCAGCAGCGTGGTCTGGTGACGTGCAGCGTCGTTTAACGCCGTCATAACCAGCTCTTCGCTGTGGGCATCCAGACTGGCTGACGGTTCATCCAGCAGCAATAAGTTGCAAGGATGGATAAGCGCACGGGCAACGGCAACGCGCTGCGCCTGACCGACGGATAAGCGCGCTGCGCCGTCACCGATCGTGGTTTCCAGCCCTTGTGGGAGCTGTGGTAAGAATTCCTGCACATAGGCGCGCTCAATTGCCCGCTGTAACTCCACAATGTTGGCCTGCGGGTTACCCAGCAGAATATTGCTGCGCAGCGTCTGTTCCGGTAAATGGGGATTTTGCCCAACCCAGCTTAACTGCTTACGCCATGATTCAGGCGTCAGCGTGTTCAGGGCCTGACCGTTGACGGTTAATGAGCCGCGATAGGGCAGGAATCCCAGCAGGGCATTAAGTAACGAGCTTTTTCCTGCGCCGCTGAGGCCGACCAGTGCGATACGCTCGCCTGCGCGAATATCGAACGTCAACGGTTGAGTGAGTGGTGTGCCATTGGGCGCGAGGACGACGAAATCTTCTGCCCGAATGGCAATGGCGGTATCACTGTTGAATGTCTGGGTGCCAAAGCCTACAGTTTCACCTTCCTCGGCTAAAAAGGTCACCAGCGATTCCGCTGCGCCGATAGCCTGAGCCTTGGCATGATAGAACGTGCCCAGATCGCGTAAAGGCTGAAAAAACTCCGGTGCCAGAATCAGCACGAGAAAACCGGCGAAGAGTGTCACCCCCATACCGTAATGGCCGAAATCCAGTTCTCCGAGATAAGAGAAACCGAAATAGACGGCGACAACAGCGATTGAAATGGAAGCAAAAAACTCCAGTACGCCCGAGGAAAGAAATGCCATGCGCAGCACTTCCATCGTACGGCTACGGAAATCTTCGGACGCGTGGCGGATTTGTTCAGTTTCAGCCTCGCCCCGATGGAACAGGCGTAGTGTCTCCATCCCGCGTAGGCGATCGAGGAAATGTCCGCTCAGGCGTGCCAACGCCAGAAAGTTACGTCGGTTGGCATCCGCCGCACCCATACCGACCAGCGCCATAAAAAGCGGAATGAGCGGGGCGGTGAGAAACAGAATCAAGCCCGCAGCCCAATTGAGTGGGAAGATCGTGATTAAAATAAGCAACGGGATCAGCGCGGCAAGATACATTTGCGGCAGGTAGCGGGCGTAATAATCCTGCATATCATCAACCTGCTCAAGAATCATCGTTGCCCAACTGCCCGCAGGTTTGCCTTGTACCCAGGCAGGGCCAAGCTGTTGCAATCGATCCAGTACCAGCTTACGAATTTGCTGTCGAACGGCTTGCCCGCATAGAAAACCGACACGCTCGCGTAACACGCTGTTAAGCGCACGCAGAACAAATGTGGCGATCAGAAGAAGAAAAGGGGAGAGCAGAGATTCACGGGGAGCATGCTCGATGATCAAGGCATGAAGCAGCGTCGCTAACAGCCAGGCTTGTGCCACGATTAATGCACCGCTCAGGAACCCAAGCAGCAGTGAAATACGTAGCCAACGTTGCGCCAGCTTACTCTGCTGCTTCAGCCAGGCGGTCAGTTCTTGCTGTCTGGTTTTTTTCATCAGGCACCAGTTCGTTATATTGCAGAAATGGACTTAACAGAAAATAACTCTTATGTAACTGTTAGTTAACAAAATTATCTTCTATCATGCAGAATGACGCCATGTTACCGCGACAGGGGCGCGCTGCAAACGAAAAGGAGAAGGGAAATGGGGGAGGCGATCAATTTTTGTGTTGCGGAAGGCAAATCGGCAGGAAGAAAACGGAACGGCAGATGCCGCTCCGTGTCAGTGTCGTATTACTTATTGACGGTCAGTCCGTCCAGATAACGTTCAGCATCCAGCGCTGCCATACAACCGGTACCTGCAGAGGTAATGGCCTGACGGTAGATGTGGTCCATGACGTCACCTGCAGCAAAGACACCAGGAATGCTGGTTTGCGTCGCATTGCCGTGAATGCCGGATTGCACTTTGATATAACCGTTTTCCAGTTCCAACTGACCGCCGAACACGGCCGTATTTGGACTGTGGCCGATAGCGATAAATACGCCAGCCAGTTCCAGTTCTTCCGCTGCATCGCTTTGCGTATCGCGGATACGAACACCGGTCACACCCATGTCATCACCCAGCACTTCATCCAACGTACGGTTGGTATGCAGGATGATGTTGCCGTTTTTAACTTTGTCCATCAGTCGGTCAATCAAAATCTTCTCTGAACGGAACGTCTCGCGGCGGTGGATTAAATGCACTTCTGCCGCGATGTTAGACAGATACAGCGCTTCTTCGACGGCAGTGTTCCCGCCACCCACCACGGCAACTTTCTGATTACGGTAGAAGAATCCGTCACAGGTTGCACAGGCGGAAACGCCCTTGCCTTTAAATGCTTCTTCGGACGGCAGGCCAAGGTAGCGAGCTGATGCGCCAGTGGCGATGATCAGCGCGTCACAGGTGTATTCGTCGCTATCACCGAATAAACGGAAGGGACGGTTCTGCAAATCAACACGTTCAATATGATCGAAGATCACTTCGGTATTGAATTTGGTTGCATGCGCGTGCATGCGTTCCATTAACAGTGGGCCTGTTAAATCATCGGCGTCGCCCGGCCAGTTTTCTACTTCGGTCGTGGTCGTTAGCTGACCGCCTTTTTCCATACCTGTGATTAATACTGGCTGTAAGTTCGCCCGTGCGGCATAAACTGCGGCAGTATAGCCAGCGGGGCCTGAACCCAGAATCAATAACTTGTGATGTTTAACGGTACCCATGCTTTCCTCATTTCATGACGGTGGATAATGTCCATATGAACAGTCTCTACCACGGACAATGAGAATGATTGTAAGGAAATTACAGGAGTAAAAAAAGTATGCAGAAAAGTTGCTGGCTATTTGTTTAATCGTTAATGACGATGGTGACGACAAATAGCTGAAAAATCAGCCATATTCATAAGTAAAATGATTGAAGTCATCTCGGTGAGTGGCTCTGGCTTATCCAATCTGGCAGTTTCTTCTGATTTTCGTTGTTTTGCTTTGACAATCGGCTGTGCATTTGCGAAAACATCTGGGTAAGAGGAAATTTTTTGTATGTGAACAGTTAAAAGCTCGGCTTTTTATTCGTTTTTGCGCAGGTAGTAGGCCTTTGGGCCACGGATATGACGTGATGGTCTTTTTCGCGGGTGAGCAATACGTGGGGCGAGAACGAGAAGTTAATGACTTTTGATATACAAAATAGGCAGCGTGTCTTCTTTAAGGGTAGCTCTGATACATGAGGTCTATCGGGGTAAAGCGGGTGCAGGGAAAAGTGAAGAGAGACAATAATAATGGTAGACACTAAAAAACGGCCAGGAAAAGATCTCGATCGTATTGATCGTAACATCCTGAACGAATTGCAAAAAGATGGGCGTATTTCCAATGTCGAGTTGTCCAAACGTGTTGGTCTGTCGCCAACGCCTTGTCTGGAGCGTGTGCGTCGTCTGGAAAGACAGGGTTTCATTAACGGCTATACAGCGCTGCTAAACCCACATTATCTGGATGCGTCACTGCTGGTTTTTGTTGAAATAACGCTAAACCGCGGCGCGCCTGATGTGTTTGAACAGTTCAATGCTGCGGTGCAGAAGCTGGAAGAAATTCAGGAATGTCATCTGGTTTCGGGTGATTTTGACTACCTGTTGAAAACGCGCGTGCCGGACATGTCTGCTTACCGTAAGCTCCTGGGTGAAACGCTGCTGCGTTTGCCAGGCGTAAACGACACCCGTACTTACGTGGTGATGGAAGAAGTGAAGCAAAGCAACCGTCTGGTTATTAAGACGCGATAAACGTGTGGGTGCAAAACCCGATAAATTCAGCTACACTCCTGTGAATTTATACAGTCCCAGCGCCGGGTTTTCTCGGCGCTTTGTCATAAACCTTACAGGCCCCTGGAGAGACTCTTGAGCCAGGAATATACAGAAGATAAAGACGTTTCCCTGAAAAAGCTCAGTGGTACACGTCGTTTGCTTGAAGCGATTTTAATCGTTGTGGCACTTTTTGCGGTTTATCTCAGTGTCGCACTACTCAGTTTCAGCCCTTCCGATCCCAGTTGGTCACAGACTGCATGGCATGAACCGATTCACAACCTTGGTGGTGTAGCAGGTGCATGGCTGGCGGATACGCTGTTCTTTATTTTTGGTGTGCTGGCCTACGCCATTCCGCCGATTATGTTATCTCTGTGCTGGGCTGCTTTCCGCCAGCGTGATAACCACCAGTCTATTGACTACTTTACCTTTTCACTTCGCTTAATTGGGACATTGGCGCTGATCCTGACCTCTTGTGGTCTGGCTGCGTTGAATATTGACGATCTCTACTATTTTGCTTCCGGTGGTGTTTTGGGAAGCCTGTTGAGTAGTTCAATGATCCCGCGTTTCAACAGTATGGGCGCGACGCTGATTCTGCTGTGCGTGTGGGGAGCCGGGTTAACGCTGTTTACCGGTTGGTCATGGCTAACGATCGCTGAAAAAATTGGTGCTGGCGTGTTGAGCTGTCTGACATTTATGTCAAACCGTTCACGTCGCGATGAAGACTACCGCGAAGAAAACGATCGTGAAGAAGAAGATGAACGCGATGTGCTTAACCTGCGCCACGATGAAGCGTCGGGCGAGGCGGTAACGCAACAGCGTGATGACGATGATGTTCTGTTTTCTGCACCTTCCGTGGCCGATACCGTAAACGATACGGCGGCAGAGAATAAGATCGAGGCGTCATCATCTTCAACTGAAAACGCGTCGGCTGCTACTCCACCGGCTTTCTCAGCAGAAATGCCTGCGGTAGGGTCAACATTCCCTGAATTGACAGCGCCAGACTCGCCATTGTCTGATTCCGCGCCTGCTGCTGTGCCACCTGTTGCCTCATCAACGGTTGATACGGCACCATCGCTGAATCCGCCGCTATATTCGTTTGAAATCCCTGAAACACCCGCAGCGATGCCAGAGATCGCAACGTCGCCCGAACTCCATAGCAGTGCGTATACGCCTTACGGCAATAGTTACGGAGAGCGTGTCGTACCGCCGATCGTAGCGGCACCGGTGGTTCAACCCTTTGCTGAACCGCCACAGCCTGCACGCGATACGGATTTCAACGCGAACAACACCTTTATGCCTGCGTTCAGTGCTGATGGGGATGATAATCCGCAAATTAAACGCGGCGTCGGGCCAGAACTGCCGCGCCCTAATCCGGTGCGCATTCCTACCCGCCGCGAACTGGCGTCGTACGGAATTAAACTGCCGTCGCAGCGGCTGGCTGAAGAACAAGCAAGGCTGCAGGCGCAGAATGAGAGTGCGGAAACGGAATTGACGAATGATATCTATCAGGAGGAAACACCTGATGACATCGCCCGTCAGGAAGCGGCACTACAGCAGGAGTATCTGAATCAGCAGCGCCAGCGTTATGGCGATGAATATCCGTTACAGGAAGAGGATGAAGACGCGCTTCTGCAAGCACAGTTAGCCAGAGATTTCGCTGCGCAGCAGCAGTCCCGCTATGATGCTAATGCACCACAGTACGATGAGGAGATGCCTGCTCCGACAGCATCGCCTGCGGTCAGTGAACCCGTTCAACCGACGCCTGTGGCATCGCATAACGCTTTTTCATTCTCGCCGTTTAGCGCGGAGAATGAGCGCGAGCCTGAGCCGCAGACGTTCAGTGAGCCGACGTATACGCAGCCATCTTATCGTGCCGAACCCGATCTTCCACCGATGCACGCTGGTGACGATGACGACGATAATGAACGCAACCCGTTGACGTTTGGTCAGCCAACGCAACCGTCTTCAGTGTCGGTAGACGCTGCGCAACAGGACAGGCCAGCAGCGCCAACGCATCATCCGGCAATGGAGGGGCTGATTCATCCATTCCTGATGCGTAATGAACAGCCGTTGCAGAAGCCGACTACACCGCTGCCAACACTGGATTTATTGACTCCGCCGCCAGCCAGCGAAACGCCTGTTGATAATTTCGCGTTGGAGCAGACGGCGCGACTAATTGAAGCGCGTCTGGCTGATTTCCGGGTTAAAGCGGATGTGGTCGATCATTCTCCAGGTCCGGTGATTACGCGGTTTGAATTGGATCTGGCGCCGGGCGTAAAAGCGGCGCGTATCTCGAATCTGTCGCGCGATTTGGCTCGTTCACTGTCGGTTGTCGCCGTGCGTATTGTTGAAGTGATTCCAGGCAAACCGTATGTCGGTCTGGAGCTGCCGAATGCACATCGTCAGACGGTTTATCTGCGTGAGGTGTTGGATTGCGACAAATTCCGCGATAACCCATCGCCGCTGTCAATTGTGCTGGGTAAAGATATCGCCGGCGAGCCCGTCGTTGCCGATTTGGCGAAAATGCCGCACCTGCTGGTTGCTGGTACGACAGGCTCGGGTAAATCGGTCGGCGTCAACGCTATGATCATCAGTATGCTGTATAAAGCCACGCCGGAAGACGTGCGTTTTATTATGATCGACCCGAAAATGCTGGAACTCTCGGTGTACGAAGGTATTCCGCATTTGTTGACGGAAGTCGTGACCGACATGAAGGATGCGGCAAATGCGTTGCGCTGGTGCGTCGGTGAAATGGAACGCCGCTATAAGCTGATGTCGGCGCTTGGCGTGCGTAATCTGGCCGGATACAACGAACGGGTGATGACGGCAAACGCGATGGGACGCCCGATCCCCGATCCGTTCTGGAAGCCGGGTGACAGTATGGATATGACGCCGCCAGTACTGGAAAAACTGCCGTATATTGTGGTTATGGTCGATGAATTTGCTGACCTGATGATGGCGGTGGGTAAGAAAGTTGAAGAACTGATTGCCCGACTGGCGCAAAAAGCGCGAGCTGCCGGTATTCATCTGGTTCTGGCGACGCAGCGTCCTTCGGTTGATGTTATCACCGGATTGATCAAAGCAAATATTCCGACGCGTATCGCGTTTACCGTGTCCAGCAAGATCGACTCACGGACTATCCTCGATCAAGGCGGCGCGGAGTCGCTACTGGGGATGGGGGATATGCTGTATATGGCACCTAACTCCTCGATACCTGTCCGCGTTCATGGCGCTTTCGTCCGCGACGAGGAAGTTCACGCCGTCGTTCAGGACTGGAAAGCGCGGGGTCGTCCTCAATATATTGATAATATTGTCAGCGGTGGCGATGATGCTGAAGGAGGAAGCCTCGGCCTTGATGGCGACGAAGAGCTCGATCCGCTGTTCGATCAGGCGGTAGAGTTTGTGGTCGATAAGCGTCGGGCATCCATTTCCGGTGTACAGCGCCAGTTCCGTATCGGTTATAACCGCGCCGCGCGAATCGTTGAGCAAATGGAAGCGCAGGGCATCGTCAGCTCTCCTGGGCACAATGGCAACCGCGAGGTATTGGCTCCGCCATCAATGGAATAGCGCGTAGTATTGATTGATTTCACTCCATTATAAGGGCTGCGCGTGCAGCCCTTATGCAAAGAAGCGTAAAAGCGGTAATAAGCAGATAATTCACCTATCACCGTCCGAGTGGGTTCAGATAACATAGTTATATAGGTAGCGTGGATCTACCGATAACGTAGATCGACAAATAACATTGTTCCACAAATAACATCGACGCCATGTGAAGCATTTGTCTTCACTTGTGAAGGTGGTTATATCAGGACACTCAAAGGATTATGCGTATGAAAAAGTGGTTAGCCATCAGTTGCCTGATTGCAGGTATGACCTCAACTGCTGTCTATGCGGACGCGGCAAAAGATTTGCAGGGTCGCCTCAATAAAGTAAACAGTTTCCATGCAAACTTCAGCCAGAAAGTCACCAGTGCCGATGGCGCAGCGGTGCAGGAAGGGGAAGGCGAGCTGTGGCTGAAACGTCCTAATCTATTTAACTGGAAAACCACGTCGCCTGATGAGAGTACATTGATTTCTGACGGTAAAACACTTTGGTTTTACAACCCGTTTGTCGAACAAGTCACGGCAACGTGGCTGAAGGATGCCACAGGGAATACGCCGTTCATTCTGATAACTCGTAACGATGCCAGCGACTGGAATAAGTACGATGTGCGCCAGAAAGGTGATGATTTTGAGCTTACGCCGAAATCTGCGAGCGGCAATCTAAAACAGTTCGCGATTAATGTGACGACCAACGGCACGATCAAGCAGTTTACCGCGACGGAACAAGATGGGCAGCGGAGCACCTATGTGCTGAAGAACCAGCAAAATGCCGCTGTTGATGCCGCGCAATTCACGTTCACACCGCCGAAAGGCGTCACGCTGGATGACCAGCGTCAGTGAGGCCAGAGTGAGTAACCTGTCCCTGGATTTTTCCCATAACGAATTTCAACCTCTGGCCGCGCGTATGCGGCCTGCGACGTTGGCACAGTATATCGGCCAACAGCATTTGTTAGGTGCCGGTAAGCCTTTGCCACGCGCAATTGAGGTAGGGCAACTGCACTCCATGATTCTCTGGGGTCCGCCAGGCACGGGGAAAACCACGCTGGCAGAATTGATTGGGCATTACGGACAGGCTGATGTAGAACGCATTTCTGCCGTGACGTCCGGTATTAAAGAAATTCGTGAAGCGATTGAACGTGCACGACAAAACCGTAATGCCGGGCGTCGTACCATTTTGTTTGTCGATGAAGTTCATCGTTTCAACAAAAGTCAGCAGGATGCGTTTTTGCCACATATCGAAGATGGCACGATCACCTTCATCGGAGCAACCACAGAAAATCCCTCTTTTGAGCTTAATTCCGCGTTGTTATCGCGCGCCCGCGTCTATTTGCTGAAGGCGCTGACGGCGGAAGATATCGAACAGGTATTGCAGCAGGCGATGAGCGACAGCGAACGGGGATATGGAGGACAGAATATTGTCCTACCTGCCGACACCGCACGTATGCTGGCCGAATTGGTCAATGGCGATGCCAGACGCGCGTTGAATAGTCTGGAAATGATGGCAGATATGGCGGAAATTGACGCGCAGGGTATGCGTGTCCTGACGCCAGCGCTCCTCAATGAAATTGCAGGCGAGCGTAGTGCCCGTTTTGATAACAAGGGTGACCGCTATTACGACCTGATTTCAGCGCTGCATAAATCGGTAAGGGGCTCAGCGCCAGATGCGGCACTTTATTGGTACGCCAGAATTATCACCGCTGGCGGCGACCCGCTGTATGTCGCCCGGCGATTGCTGGCGATCGCGTCAGAAGATGTCGGTAATGCTGACCCGCGTGCGATGCAGGTGGCGATCTCCGCATGGGATTGTTTTACTCGCGTTGGTCCGGCGGAAGGGGAGCGCGCTATCGCTCAGGCGATAGTTTATCTGGCCTGTGCTCCCAAAAGTAACGCCGTCTATAGCGCTTTCAAAGCGGCGATGCAGGATGCGCGCGAGAAGCCAGACTATGATGTTCCCGAACATTTGCGCAATGCACCGACCCGATTGATGAAAGAAATGGGGCTCGGAGCAGAGTATCGGTACGCACACAACGAACCCAATGCCTATGCGGCTGGCGAGATCTACTTTCCGCCAGAAATGGCGGAAACGCACTATTACACGCCGACCTCGCGCGGCCTTGAAGGCAAAATTGGTGAAAAGCTCGCCTGGCTTGCCGCTCAGGATCAAAATAGCCCGACAAAACGCTACCGTTGAACTAAGCGTTGCGGTAAGGTTATTGCGGTATTTTCTGAAACCGGCCGCGTAGCGCGCCGTGTACGCCACCATTTCATTTGATAATCATAAGCACAGGATTAGCATGCTCGATCCCAATTTACTGCGTAATGAGCTAGACGCAGTCGCCGAAAAGTTACTGGCTCGCAGAGGCTTTAAGCTGGATGTTGAGACCCTGCGTAAGCAGGAAGAACGTCGTAAAGTATTGCAGGTAGAAACCGAAAACCTGCAGGCAGAGCGTAACTCCCGATCGAAAGAGATTGGTGCAGCAAAAGCACGCGGTGAAGATATCGAGCCTTTGCGTCGTGAAGTTAACACATTAGGCGAAAAACTGGATGCCGCGAAAGCCGAGCTGGATCAGTTGCAGAATGAAATTCGCGATCTGGCGTTAACCATTCCAAACCTGCCGGACGACTCCGTCCCGCTTGGCAAGGATGACACGCAGAACCAGGAAGTGACCCGCTGGGGTGAACCGCGTAAATATGATTTCCCGGTACGCGACCATGTTGAGCTCGGTGAAATGGCTGCCGGACTGGATTTTGCCGCTGCGGTAAAATTAACCGGTGCGCGTTTTGTTGTGATGAAAGGACAGATCGCTCGCCTGCATCGTGCACTTTCCCAGTTCATGCTGGATTTACATACGCAGCAACACGGTTATCAGGAAGCGTATGTGCCTTATCTGGTAAACCATGCCACGTTATACGGTACGGGTCAGTTGCCTAAATTTGGCGAAGACCTGTTCCACACTAACCCGTTAAGCGAAGAAGCAGAAAGCAGCCAATATGCGCTGATTCCGACGGCTGAAGTTCCGCTGACCAACCTGGTACGTGACGAGATTCTTGATGAAGAATCTTTGCCACTGAAGATGACTGCACATACGCCTTGCTTCCGTTCTGAGGCGGGGTCGTATGGTCGCGATACGCGTGGTTTGATTCGTATGCACCAGTTTGACAAGGTTGAGCTGGTACAAATCGTCCGTCCTGAAGATTCTATGCAGGCGCTGGAAGAGCTGACAACCCATGCCGAAACGGTGCTGCAACTGCTGAAATTGCCTTATCGTAAGGTCTTACTGTGCACCGGTGACATGGGCTTTGGTTCGACTAAAACCTACGATCTGGAAGTCTGGCTGCCCGCGCAGGATACGTACCGTGAAATCTCCTCTTGCTCAAACATGTGGGATTTTCAGGCGCGTCGTATGCAGGCTCGCTGCCGCAGCAAGTCCGACAAGAAGACCCGTTTGGTCCATACGTTGAACGGTTCTGGTCTGGCAGTTGGCCGTACTCTGGTGGCAGTTCTGGAAAACTACCAGCAGGCTGATGGCCGTATTGAGATTCCTGAAGTGTTGCGTCCGTATATGGGCGGGCTGGAATTTATTGGCTAATTTTCAGTTATCTGCATAAAGCGCCTAAGGGCGCTTTTTTTACGTCTTGTGTTCGGTAATATTTTTTCATCGTAAAAAGAGTTCCTCTGCTTCAAACCGTTCGTGTGACTTAATTTTAAAGCTAAAACCACCTTAAAATCAGTCGGGTAGCTTCTGTGTGTTTTTAAGCATGGCGGCCTGCCTATGGGAGTTGATGAATTCTTTCAATCCATAATGTGGGAAAGGACTTTTAGCACTTTTTGCCCGGATTGACTTTTATATGCGCAGTGGCATGATGCGCTCACTCTTCTCCGGTTGTTTGGTTATCCACTTCGCTATGTCTGCTTATTCCCGCCCAGTGCTGCTCTTGCTCTGCGGACTCTTGCTGCTGACAGTTTGTATCGCAGTATTAAATACTCTGGTACCACTTTGGCTGAGTTATCAATCGCTTCCTGTTTGGCAGGTCGGCCTCGTTGGCTCGTGCTATTTCGGCGGCAATCTGGTTGGAACGCTATTAGCCGGTAAATTAATCAAACTTTATGGGTTTAACCGTAGCTATTATTTCGCCGCTTTATTATTTGGCATCGCGATTTTTGGCCTCGGCATTTCTGCGGATATCGGCAGTTGGCTATTCTGGCGCTTTCTTGCTGGGATCGGCTGTGCATTAATCTGGGTCGTGGTTGAAAGTGCCTTGTTGTGTAGCGGAACGCCGACGCAACGAGGGCAACTGCTGGCTGCGTATATGATTGCCTATTACCTCGGTAGTGTGATTGGACAACTCCTGCTTGGTGTATTACCGACAGCATTGCTGAGCGTGCTGCCGTGGATGGTCGCACTGGTTATTCTGGCAATATTACCACTGCTGTTTACTCGTCTTCCTACACCGCCAGAACAGCAAGAAAAGTCTGTTAGTCTGTGGAAAATGCTGACGTATCGCAGCGCGCGTTTAGGCGTACACGGCTGTATTATTTCCGGTGCAATCTTAGGATCGCTGTATGGCCTGATGCCGCTATATCTCTCTCATCAGGGGATGAATGACGCACAGGTTGGATACTGGATGGCTCTGCTAATTAGCTCAGGCATTATTGGTCAATGGCCTATTGGACGTATGGCCGATCGATATGGCCGGCTGTTAGTTCTGCGGGTATTAGTCTTTGTTGTCATTATTGGCTGTGTAGCCATGTTAAGCATCAGCCACTATGCCATGGCGCCGTCGCTTTTCCTTCTGGGATGCGCAGGCTTTACGCTGTATCCCGTTGCTATGTCGTGGGCATGTGAAAAAGTGCGTCCTGATGAGCTGGTAGCGATGAATCAGGCTTTGCTCCTCAGCTACACGCTTGGCAGTCTTTGCGGGCCAAGCGTTGCTGCGGTATTGATGCAAAGCTACTCCGATCGCTTGCTGTTTGTATTGATTGCTGCTGTTGCCATGATCTACCTGATGATGTTGCTCAGAAAAGCCGATCATCATCCAACGCCATTAGCTGCAGCTTGAGGTAGAGACATCAAGGCCAGCCAGCGAGCTTTGTCCCGCTTCCACCATGTTGTTCCACAGCGCTTCAGCGACTGGGCTAAGGCGCTGTTTTGCATTTCGCACCAGATAAAATATGCTGGTTAGTTTTAAACGGTCTGGTGAAATTGCGGTGAGTTTCCCTTTCTCAACCCAAGGGGCAGCATAGTGATCGGGAAGAAAACCAATATGGGTGCCTGCCAGCAGCAGCAGTAAACTTGCTTCTACATTCCATGCTGTATCCTGCAAACCTTTCTTTGCAACAGGCCCTAACTGTTTACTAATTTCGTGTAGTGCATGCCCACCGATGAGCAGTCTGTTAGGGTTAAGTGTGCCCTCGTGCCACTCTCTTTCTATGCGTTCCCCGTGTTCAGACGCACAATAAAAATGGCTTTTTTCAACGAAAACAGGCTGGAAATGGATATCTATTGGAACATCATCTGGTAAGACGCTCAGAATGATATCAAGGTGACCATTTTTTAGGCGTTCCATTAATGGTGTATAATCACCAATCTCTAGTTCCACTGCAACATCAGGGCTTTGGTCGTACAATTTGCCAATAGCGTTAGAAATGACTTTGTCTGGGTGAGTCACGGTATTATCCAGACAACCAATCCGAGCTTTACCAATAAGCTGATGTTTTATACTTGCCAATCGATTAGCAAAATCGTCCAACGTAGCGATGACAGATTTAGCTTCCTGATAGACCACTTCACCTTCGGTTGTTAAGGCAAAACCACCGCGCCCACGCTCGCACAAAACGAGTCCAAGCGTATCCTCAAGGCGAGATAGGTAGTGACTTAACACGGGTTGGCTTAGGCCTGTTGCGTCTTGCGCGTTGGTAATTCCTTGTTTTTCAACAATTTTACAGAAAAGCTTTAACCAGCGGATCTCCAGTTTATCTAAGCGCATAGCATTTCCTTCGCACACATTACATATCTGAATGTTAACATCAAAATATATCTGTATTAATCGATATGAAACCCATTTATCTTGTCGTTACGCCACATACATTGATGTGGTTGCCACAAAAAAGCGTGGTTTTATGTGTCACATCAGGGTCTCTCATAAGCACAATGGTGTTGTTAGCTTGCTGACGACACCATTGTTCTATACGCCGTCAGGCAACCTCTATAAAATATCACAACGATACAATAATTATTTGCTGCTTATTTAATGGAGGTTATATGTCTCAAGGGAATGCTGTACCTGGAAAAGAACAACAGGGGCGGCAAATCTATGATTACGAATACGAACCTGTCCCTGCTGAAGCGAGAAAAAGCTGGTATGTTATTGCTTTAATATGGCTGGCAATGGGGATTGATATCTCAGGTTTATTCCTTGGTGCTTTCTTAAGCGGAGGATTGCCTTTCTCCCAAGCTGTTAGCGCCACGCTTATCGGTTCTGCCTTTTTAGGTGTATTGGCCGCATTATGCGCGAACGTCGGTTATGGCTGTGGGTTATCAACAACGCTACTAAGTATCTCCGTTTTTGGACGCTTTGGCGGAAAGCTTATTGGTATTTTCTCTGCTGTATCATTGGTTGGTTGGTTTGCTTTTCAACTCGATTTTTTTGGCGTAATGCTGCAAAAAGCACTGTTACATTATCAAATTGAACCAGGTCGTTTTCTTATTTTGGTTTTTGGCATGGCGCTGATGACTTCTACGGCTATTTGGGGTGTCAGAGCATTGGGTAAACTGAGTGTATTCAGCGTACCACTTATGTTGATATTGATAATTACAGGCCTGGTTTTAGCGGCGAATAACCACCCCGAAATACCCCTCCCGATAATTAAAGCGCCGATTAGTATGGGAAGCGCTATCTCTTATGTTGTTTCTATCTGGATAGTCTCTGCCGTGATGTCCCCGGATATAGCTCGCTATGCTAAAACACGTAAAGATGCGTTACTTGGTGCGGGATTGGGGTTCTTTTTAGGTAATAGCTCAACAATATTAGTTGCGCTTATTCTGACTCATCTTGTCGGTACAGAAGATTTAGTTGAAGTGTTTTTCAGTATTGGTTTGGGGATGTCTGCAATTGTGGTGCTTATTTTTGCCCAGTGGACAACAAATAGTACCAACCTTGTCTCCGCATCATTGGGGCTATCCGTTGTTATTCGAGCACTATCACGGCCAGTATTGGTTGTGCTAATGGCTATTGCCGGGTTGCTGTTAGCGTATAACGGTATGATTAATAATTTTACCCAATTCTTGTCGCTGCTCGGTGTCCTGATTTCCCCTATCGCAGGTGTTTATCTCGTCGAATATTATTTTATTAAGTCCTCACGTTTGCAGAAAAATGTATCAGAGGCTTCATTCTTGAATGTGGCGGCGGCTATATCTTGGTCACTTGGTAGTCTTGTGAGCCTGTTAACTTCCCCAGATTTTTTTGATTTATTTACGATAAGCTCAATTTCTGCTCTGGATGGCGTCATTGTAAGTATGGTGATTTATATCGGCATACATAAAATTTTCCCTCAATTGGCAGATTAAACGTGTTACGCAGATAACATGAGACCTTGGGTAAAATATGTCTCGTTATATTAATGTACAAACCATTGATGATATAGCACTAGGGGCCGCGGTTCTCGGTACTGGAGGCGGCGGCGACCCGTATGTAGGTTCTTTGATGGCAAAACACGCATTAAAAAATGCGGTCAAGGTTCCTGTATTCGATTTAGATGAAATTAAAGACGATGAGCTGTTTGTTCCCTGTAGCATGATAGGTGCAACAACGGTAGTTGTAGAAAAAATTATGTCAGCTAGCCAGTTTGTTCTGGCGTTTGACGCGATGGAAACGGCGCTTCAGCGACCTATCACTGCAACATTTCCCATCGAAGTTGGCGGTATTAATTCGCTCATACCGTTTGTTGTTGCGGCTGCAAAAGGAGTACCTGTCGTTGATTGTGATGCGATGGGGAGGGCCTTTCCCGAAGCGCAGATGGTGACCTTTTTTCTTGATAATTTACGCTCTGCGCCAAATACGTTAGCGGATGAAAAGGGAAACACGGTTACCTTAAATCCTATTGATGGCATGTGGTCTGAGCGTTTGGCCAGAGTGATTGCGGAACAAATGGGGGCCGCCTGTGCCATGTGTGATTACCCATTGCGCGGTAGCCAACTTAAGCGTAGTGCCATCAAAGGTACACTCACACTGGCGCAGAATATTGGAAGAACGTTGCGTCAGGCACACCAATCGGGAAGCCATCCCGTGCAATCCTTACTGACCATACTGAATGGCTACGTTATTGCATCAGGCAAGGTTGTTGATGTTGATCGTCGCACCATTGGAGGGCTTGCCCGGGGCAAAGTAGTTCTGGATGGCATGGGGAACGATAAAGGTGAGTCGTTTACGGTGCTTTTCCAGAATGAGCTATTGCTTGCTTATCGTTCGTCACAGGTGGCAAATCCTACGCAGGATAATCTGCTGGCTGTTGTGCCTGATTTAATCTCCATAGTAGACAGTGAAACCGGACGTCCAATTATTACGGAACATTTACGTTATGGGCAGCGAGTCGATGTTATTGCCTATCCGTGCAATGACAAGTGGCGAACGCCAAAAGGGATTGACGTTGCGGGGCCGGAGTATTTCGGTTATCCGGTGCAGTATGTGCCGATAGAACAGCTTGCAAATCGCTGAGGCTTTCCCGATGTTACATAAAAATGATTACCGACTCGGGATTGATGTCGGCGGCACCAACACGGATGCGGCAATTTTAGATGCGGATCTGCGCTGTATTGCGACGGCCAAATTTCCTACCAGTCTGGATATTTATAGCGGTATCGAACGGGTGATTGCTGAAGTATTGACGCAGTCAGGTATCGAGCCGCAGCATATTCGCTATGCGATGTTGGGCACAACACAATGTACCAATGCGATTGTTGAGCGGAAAGGGCTGGATCGCGTTGGTTTATTACGCCTGAGCCTGCCAAGCAGCGATAGCGTTCCACCGCTATTTGGTTGGGATGATGAATGGCAAAGGACATTAGGCGAGCATTTCTACCAAATTCATGGTGGCTATGAATTTGATGGCCGAGAGATTCATCCCATATTGCGGGATGAAGTCTTGGCGGCGTGTGACAGGATGCGCGGTCATGTGGATAGCGTGGCAATTTGTGGCGTATTCTCACCCGTAAACAATAAGCAGGAACAGCAGGTTGCTCAGTGGGTGAATGCAGCACTGCCTGATGTTTCCGTGTCGTTATCCCACCGGATAGGCAGCACCGGATTACTGGAAAGGGAAAACGCGACAATCCTGAATGCGTCGTTGCAAAGCACGGCAAACCGGTTTGTTAGTGGCTTTACGCAAGCGCTAATCCGACATGGTATTAAAGCTACACCGTTCTTCGGGCAAAACGACGGCACATTGATGTCCGAAAGTATGGTGAAGCAATATCCCATTCTGACGATGGCCTGTGGGCCAACGAATTCGATTCGCGGAGCGTGCCACCTTTCCGGGCTGGATAATGCACTGATTATTGATGTCGGTGGCACGACGACAGATATTGGCGTGTTGGTGAATGGCTTCCCGCGTGAGTCGGCTATCGCTGTTGAAGTGGGCGATGTACGAACGAATTTTAGAATGCCTGATATTATTTCTATCGGCATTGGCGGGGGAACCTGCGTGCGGCAGTCTCAGGATGGGAAACTCACGCTTGGACCTGACAGCGTCGGTTATCGTCTTCTTGAACAGGGTGTCAGCTTTGGTGGGGAGACGTTAACGCTCAGCGATATTATGCTGCAGCTTCATCGCGAGCGATGGACATCCGATCTTCCTCGCCCGCTTCCTGAGCTAGATAACGTACTTTGCCAGCAGGCTTATCGTCAGATGATTGATAAAGTGGAAAGTGCTATCGATCGGATCAAATCGTCCAGCGCTGCTATTCCGGCGGTGCTTGTTGGTGGCGGTAGTATTTTACTGCCTGACGTTTTATCGGGTATCAGTCAGGTCATGCGCCCGTTGAATTTTGATGCGGCAAATGCGGTAGGTGTAGCCTTAGGAAAGGTTGGCGCACAGATTGAGCGCGTAGTGAAAATGCCGGATAACGATCGTGAGAAGATAAAAAGCGAGCTGCAGCAACAAACGGTTTGTCTTGCAGAAGAAACGGGTGCGATGCCGGGCAGTGTTGAAATCATCGACTATCAGGAAATTCCGTTGGCGTATCTGCCAGGGAATGCGGTACAGGTGAAAATCAAGGCAGCAGGCAATCTGGCTTAGTACAGCGCTTAACGTTGTAAGGATATCTCTTCGCTACAATGAAAATAGCGCGCCATGAGCGCGCTATTTTTTCAGGAACGATCAGAGATTAGTACATGACCTTGTGACCGTAGCTTTCAAGAATCGACTTAATACGATCCATGGTATCGGCCTTCGGTGGTTTAACACCGTCTAACTTGTACTCCTCACCCATTGCGATCCACTTGTGTTTGCCAAGTTCATGGTAGGGGAGAAGCTCAATTTTCTCGATGTTCGTCATATCTTTGGTGAACTCACCCAACTTGTGTGCAGACTCATCATCATCAGACCAGCCGGGGACGACCACATAACGTATCCAGGTACGCTGGTTGCGCTTTGCCAGATAACGTGCGAAATCCAGAGTACGGTGGTTCGATACGCCAACTAAATTCTGGTGTATGTCGTCGTTCATTTGTTTCAGATCGAGCATCACTAAGTCGCTGACGTCCAGTAGCTCGTCAATGACGGGGTCATAGCGGCGTACAAACCCGTTGGTATCCAGACAGGTGTTGATACCTTCTGCCTTGCAGGCGCGGAACCAGTCGCGCACAAATTCGGCCTGAAGAATGGCCTCGCCGCCGGATGCTGTTACGCCGCCGCCGGATGCATTCATAAAATGGCGGTAGGTCACGACTTCTTTCATAAGTTCTTCCACCGTCACTTCCTTGCCGCCGTGCGTATCCCAGGTATCACGGTTATGGCAATACAGGCAGCGCATCAGGCAGCCCTGGAAGAAGATGATGAAACGGATGCCTGGGCCATCGACAGTGCCGCAGGATTCAAAGGAGTGGATGCGACCGATTACTGACATTGCGAGGTTTTCTCCAAATTTGACCGAACAATAGCGGTCTTTATGAGCGCAGTCATAAGAAAGCAGGTGTTAATCTGGCAGGGATTGCTGACAGAAAAACACCGTAGGACAGATGCTGCGTCGAATCTGTTTTGCGAGCCATCCACATGGTGAGAGCAATATAGCGGGCTGGCAAAACAGGCTAACAACCTGAACGACAATCTGGGGTGAGAAAAAGGCCCCACTGATGTGGAGCCTTTATTTTACGCCTTTTCAGACAGTCATGGAAATTACATTGACTGAGTGAAAGTACGGGTGATGACGTCTTGCTGCTGTTCTTTCGTCAGTGAGTTGAAACGCACTGCGTAGCCAGATACACGGATAGTCAGCTGCGGATATTTCTCTGGGTTTTCCATCGCATCAAGCAGCATTTCACGGTTCATGACATTAACGTTCAGGTGCTGACCGCCTTCGATGCTGGCTTCGTGGTGGAAATAACCATCCATCAGGCCGGCAAGGTTAGCTTTACGCACGTTGTCGTCTTTACCTAACGCGTTCGGTACGATGGAGAAGGTATAAGAAATACCATCTTTCGCGTAAGCAAACGGCAGTTTGGCAACAGAAGTCAGAGAAGCAACAGCACCTTTCTGGTCACGACCGTGCATTGGGTTCGCACCAGGTCCGAACGGTGCACCTGCGCGACGGCCGTCTGGGGTGTTACCTGTTTTCTTACCATATACCACGTTAGAGGTGATGGTCAGAACAGACTGCGTTGGGGTTGCGCCACGGTAGGTAGCCAGTTTCTGAATTTTCTTCATGAAACGTTCAACCAGGTCACAAGCCAGTTCATCTACGCGAGCGTCGTTGTTACCGAATTGCGGATATTCGCCTTCGATATCAAAGTCGATAGCCAGACCATCTTCATCACGAACCGGTTTAACTTTGGCATATTTGATGGCTGACAGGGAGTCAGCAGCAACAGACAGACCAGCGATACCACATGCCATAGTACGGAACACGTCACGATCA
Organism: Pectobacterium aroidearum; assembly: GCF_041228105.1. Lineage (NCBI taxonomy): Bacteria > Pseudomonadati > Pseudomonadota > Gammaproteobacteria > Enterobacterales > Pectobacteriaceae > Pectobacterium > Pectobacterium aroidearum. The sequence continues at coordinate 3,053,129 of NZ_CP166097.1, read as the reverse complement.
TGCAGTGCCATCAGCGACGCTTCGTAGCTGTATTTGTCATGCATGTAGTGGATGATGTTCAGCGCGGTGACATACTGTTTCGCCAACCAGTCCATGAAGTGATCCATGCGATCCATCACTTCGTCGAAGTTCAGAACGTCGCCTTTGATTGGTTCTGATTTCGGACCAACCTGCATTTTCAGTTTTTCGTCCACACCGCCGTTAATAGCGTACAGCATGGTTTTCGCCAGGTTTGCACGGGCACCGAAGAACTGCATTTGTTTACCAACGATCATTGGGCTTACGCAACAAGCAATCGCGTAGTCATCGTTGTTAAAGTCAGGACGCATCAGATCGTCATTCTCGTATTGCAGAGAAGAGGTATCGATGGAGACTTTAGCGGCATAGTTTTTGAAGTTCTGTGGCAGTTTTTCAGACCACAGGATGGTCATGTTCGGCTCTGGAGACGGCCCCATGGTGTACAGGGTGTTCAGGAAGCGGAAGCTGGTTTTACTTACCAGCGTACGGCCATCCAGACCCATACCAGCCAGAGATTCAGTTGCCCAGATTGGGTCACCAGAGAACAGCTCATCATACTCAGGAGTACGCAGGAAACGCACCATACGCAGTTTCATGACCAGGTGGTCAATCATTTCCTGAGCTTCTTCTTCGGTGATTTTGCCAGCTTTCAGATCGCGCTCAAGGTAGATATCCAGGAAGGTGGACACACGTCCGAAGGACATGGCTGCACCATTCTGTGATTTCACCGCAGCCAGGTAGCCGAAGTAAGTCCACTGAACCGCTTCCTGAGCCGTTGTCGCTGGGCCAGAAATATCACAGCCATATTTAGCTGCCATTTCTTTAATTTGGCTCAGGGCATGGTGCTGATCGGCAATTTCTTCACGCAGACGGATTGTTGCTTCCAGATCTTCGCCGTTTTCCAGTTTGGTTTGCAGAGAAGTGAACTGAGCAAACTTGTCTTTCATCAGGTAGTCGATACCGTACAGCGCAACGCGACGGTAGTCACCGATGATACGGCCACGGCCATAGGCATCTGGCAGGCCAGTCAGAACGCCAGATTTACGGCAACGCAGGATGTCTGGGGTGTAAACATCGAACACGCCCTGGTTGTGCGTTTTGCGGTATTCAGTGAAGATTTTTTTCAGTTGAGGATCCAGTTCACGGCCGTAAACTTTGCATGAACCTTCAACCATTTTGATGCCGCCGAACGGAATCAACGCACGTTTCAGCGGAGCGTCAGTTTGCAGACCAACGACTTTTTCCAGACCTTTGTTGATGTATCCCGCGTCGTGAGACGTGATAGTTGCGGCAACATTGGTATCAAAATCAACAGGGGCGTGAGTGCGGTTTTCCTGCTTGATGCCTTCCATGACGCTGTCCCACAGGGCAGAAGTCGCTTTGGTTGCACCAGCCAGGAAAGACTCATCACCTTCATACGGTGTGTAGTTTTTCTGGATAAAGTCACGAACATTGACGTTATCCTGCCATTCACCTTTGCTAAAGCCTTGCCATGCATTGGCCAATTTTTCATTCAGCTCGGTCATTTTACACCTACCTTTGATATGGATTTCTTAAAACCCGACGTTGCGGCCGATTGCACCTTAGTGGTGCTTGTCTCCACCGCGCAAATAAATTACCCAGTATGTTAAACCGACCAGGACGCCACCGCCGATGATATTCCCCAGGGTTACAGGGATCAGATTATCGGTAATGAAGTGGCTAACGGTTAAATGTTCAAACTGAGACGGTACCATTCCGATAGCATTCCAGAATTCCGGTCCCGCAAAGTTTTTGATGACGATGCCCATGGGAATCATGAACATGTTAGCGATACTGTGCTCAAAGCCGCTGGCAACGAACATGGCGACAGGCAGAATCATGGCAAACATTTTGTCGGTAAGCGTACGGCCGGAATAGCTCATCCACACAGCCAGACATACCATCAGATTAGCCAGAATCCCCAGACACAGTGCTTCAACAAACGTATGTTCCAGTTTGTGTTCAGCCGTTTGTAGGACGTTGAGACCCCACGCACCGTTTGCGACCATGTGCTCTCCCGAGAACCAGATAAGCCCAACGAAGAAAAGTGCGCCAATCAGGTTGCCGACATAGACATTTGCCCAATTATAGGCTAGTTGCTTCCAGGTGATACGTCCACTGGCTTTGGCAATCACGATGAGAACGGTTGAGGTAAATAAGTCTGCACCGCAGACGACAACCAACATGAGGCCAAGGGAGAAACAAATACCACCGATCAATTTCGCGATACCGAAAGGGATCGTTGCGGTTCCTGTGGTGGCAGTAATATAAAAAACGAAGGCGATCGAAATAAATACACCCGCGGTTATCGCCAAATAAAACGTCGTACACGGTTGTTTGGTAGCTTTATAAACTCCGGCGTCTTCAGCAACTTTTGCCATTGCAGCCGGGAGTAATAGAGTAAAGGGGTTGTCAGCTTTCACACTAACTCTCTCTTAAAAATTATCAGCATTGAGATACTAACAAAGCAGTATACGGTAAAATTTGACGTGGATCATATTGCAAGAAATTAACAAGGTGGTGAGGAGGGTTGGATGCCCTATTTTTATGGTTAATCTGTTGAATTTTATAATAAAAAAATATTTTAAATTTTGCAAAAAGAGTTGAATGGCATACGTTAAACCTACCGATTTAGCGTTAATAAAAATCATGTTTTGTAGAATTTCAGTACCACCTTGTCGACGTAATTTAATTAAAAATTCACCATTCAATAACAATGTTCTGATTATGCATTACGAATAATAAATATGACTCTGTGGATAATAAAAATAGCCCTTTAAAATAAAGGGCTATTTGGGGTGGCTACAGGCAGATTGCTATTTGCAATAGCGCGTCCATCAATATAAGACGCACGCTGGCTGCATCAGTCGGCCATTATTTTGCCTGCCAGTAACGACGTTTAGCCTGTTGCAGCTTCTCATAGGCAGCCAGCAGCGACTGGTGTGCAGGTAAAGTGGTAAAGGTGTCATCCACGGCAAACAAGCCGTAGAAGCAGGCTTCGCCAGCAACGGCGGCGCTGGCGGCATCGACCGTTTCACTGCCGTACATTTTGGTAAAGGCGTCGTAATATTCTGCCGGGTTACGCTCAGGCTCCTGAGCCAGTAACAGCAGGGTCTGAAGGCAACGGTAATAGTTGCTGCGTTGCGCCGTAAAGACCGAATCATTGAAGTCTTGCGTCCACTCTGTCCAGCTTAGCGCTTGATCCAGATCGCCGCCGGCCAGCGCCAGCATGGCTTTTAATTCGCCAACACGCAGAGTAAACCAGCCATTATCTTTGCCGGTGGCAATGCCGAGCAGTTCGCGTACACGGGTGAAGTCGTCCAGCCCTTCGTCATCAAGCTGTTGTAACAGAGCCAGATAGTCTTCTTGCTCCCACTTGCTATCAGGCAGCGCCAGCAACGTATCGCGCAGGTGAGCACCCATGCTGTTGTTGGCCAATAACAGATCGTCAGCAGGGTAGATATCTGACATTCCCGGCACGATGATGCGGCAGGCATAAACCGACAGATGCTCATAATCGGCAATGTAAACTTCTTTATCTTCCTGCTTGAAGATCGCCATTAGCGTGGCGAATTCTTCTTCCGTCGACCCTTTAAAGCTCCAGTCGGCAAATTCATAATCCGCTTCTTTCTTGAACATATCCCAGGAGATCAGACCGCTGGAATCGATAAAGTGGGTTTCCAGATTAGCGTGTTCGGCCACTTCTTCATCATCGAACGTCGGCGGGGTGAACACATCTAGATCTTTCAGTCCGCGACCTTGCAGCAGCTCGGTGACGGTACGCTCCAGCGCCACGCCGAAATCCGGGTGCGCGCCGAAGGAGGCAAAGCAGGTACCGTTAGCCGGGTTAAACAGAACCACGCAGATAACCGGATATTTCCCGCCCAGTGAGGCATCGTAAGAGAAAATTGGGAAGCCTTCTTTCTCCAGTGTCGCAATGGCTTCGACCACACCAGGGTAGCGGTTCAGCACCGCTTGCGGAATTTCTGGCAGGCTGATGGACTCGGCAATGATGCGGTTTTTGATGCTGCGTTCGAACACTTCGGACAGCCCTTGAACGCGGGCTTCGTTGGCGGTGTTCCCGGCGGACATGCCGTTAGAAACGTACAAGTTGCCGATGATATTCATCGGAATATAGACGGTTTGCTGATCGGACTGACGAGTAAACGGTAGTGCGCAAATGCCTCTGTCGGCATTGCCAGATTGCAGGTCGATGAGATCGCTGGCGCTCAGTTCCTGCTCAGGATCATAAAATTTGTGCAGGCGTGCATCCAGGATACCTTCTGGCAATGTGTCATCTTCTGGAATTGGGAACCATTTTTCATTCGGGTAGTGAACGAAATCGCCGTTGGCGATGGTCTTGCCGAGATAGAAATCAGCGAAGAAATAGTTAGTAGACAGACGTTCGAAATATTCCCCTAACGCAGAGGCTAATGCTGCTTTCTTACTGGCGCCTTTGCCGTTAGTGAAGCAGAGCGGGCAATCGCGGTCTCGAATATGGACAGACCAGACGTTTGGCACCGGGTTCAGCCATGACGCTTCTTCGATGTTAAACCCCAGGTCTTGGAGCTGTTGTTGAAAACGGGCGATGGAATCTTCCAGGGCGGCGTCTTTGCCTGGGATAAACGTTTGGGTCATGGTGTTCACTCTTATCGAGATTAGCGGAAGCGGCATGATACGGATTTTTCTGTCCAGACTCTATTTATTCATAACAGATTGGCAACGGTGAAAAAGAACAGACTCCGTAACGTGCCGTTTTGCATAATGAAAGCGCAATAAGCGTTGCAGCCGCGATGGACGAGTGATAAAACCGATAGCAGGGTAAAAGTAATGTGGTTATGGCGGTCATTCCGTTATAACTACTATCTCGTAACAGCGGTATTTTTATAACCGACAGGTTTATAAAAATGGTATTTGTAACACGGTGATAAAACAGCCGCTATTTTTCAGGTGTGGTGAGGGGAAATGACTCAGATTTTTAATTTTAGCGCCGGTCCAGCAATGCTGCCGGTTGAAGTACTGCGTCGTGCTGAACAGGAATTGTGTAATTGGAATGGCCTGGGTACATCGGTCATGGAAATCAGCCACCGTAGTAAAGAGTTTATGCAGGTTGCCGCTGAATCCGAACAAAATCTGCGTGATTTGCTGAAAATCCCCTCCAACTACAAAGTGCTTTTTTGCCACGGCGGTGCTCGCGCACAATTTGCGGCAGTGCCATTAAATCTCTTGGGTGAGCGCTCAACGGCGGACTATATCGATGGCGGATACTGGGCGCACAGTGCGGTCAATGAAGCAGAAAAGTACTGTACGCCTAATGTGATTGACGTGAAAACGCGCGTAGACGGCCTGCGTGGCGTTAAGCCGATGCGTGAATGGCAATTGTCTGATGACGCGGCATTTGTGCATTACTGCCCGAATGAAACCATTGATGGTATTGCGATCGAAGAAGAGCCGGATTTTGGCGATAAAATTGTGGTCGCCGACTATTCTTCCAGCATCCTGTCTCGTCGTATTGACGTCAGCCGCTACGGTGTGATCTACGCCGGTGCACAGAAAAATATCGGTCCTGCGGGTCTGACGTTGGTTATCGTACGTGACGATCTGCTGGGCAAAGCGCGCCGTGAACTACCATCGATTCTGGATTATCAGATTCTGGCGGACAATGACTCCATGTTTAACACGCCGCCGACCTTTGCCTGGTATCTGTCCGGTATGGTCTTCAAATGGCTGAAAGAGCATGGCGGTCTGGCTGAAATGGAAAAGCGCAACCAGGAGAAAGCCGACCTGCTGTATAGCGCCATTGACGGTAATGATTTCTATCATAATGACGTCGCGGTAGCGAACCGTTCTCGCATGAACGTGCCGTTCCTGCTGGCAGATGCCGCGCTCGATAAAGTCTTCCTGGAAGAGTCCGTTGCGGCGGGCTTGCATGCGCTGAAAGGCCATCGCGTAGTGGGGGGCATGCGTGCTTCCATCTACAACGCCATGCCGTTGGAAGGCGTGAAAGCGCTGACTGAATTTATGGCTGACTTCGCACGTCGCCACGGTTAATTAATACCACCTCGCTATACCCTAAATAATTCGAGTTTCAGGCAGGCGGCAAGAGAAGGCATCCCGATGAGCTTACTCAAGTAAGTGATTCGGGTGACTAAACGTAGCCAACGCACATGCAACTTGAAGTATGACGGGTATATACATTTTTATAAACCCCGGGCTTGCCGGGGTTTTTATGTCCACGTTGAAAGAATAGGCTTTACATGCAGGAATCCCTGACCCTACAACCCATTAAACTGATTAACGGTACCCTTAACCTTCCAGGATCAAAAAGCGTCTCTAACCGCGCGCTTTTACTGGCTGCGTTGTCCGAAGGTAAGACTCGCCTGACTAACCTGTTAGATAGTGACGATGTCCGCCATATGCTGACTGCTTTAACGGCGCTGGGTGTGGGATATCATCTGTCATCCGATCGGACCGTGTGTGAGATTACCGGTCTGGGTGGTGCGTTTACGGCATCGCAACCGCTGGAGCTGTTTTTAGGAAATGCAGGTACGGCGATGCGTCCACTGGCCGCGGCCTTATGTCTGACGGATGGTGATATTGTGCTGACGGGTGAGCCCCGTATGAAAGAGCGTCCAATCGGGCATCTGGTCGACGCGCTGCGTCAGGGCGGGGCAAGAATTGACTATCTGGAGCAGGAAAACTATCCACCGCTTCGTCTGCATGGTGGTTTTCAGGGCGGCGAAATCAGCGTAGACGGTAGTGTATCCAGCCAGTTCCTGACGGCACTGTTGATGACCGCACCTCTGGCCGCGCAGGATACGCAAATCAGCATTCAGGGCGATCTGGTTTCTAAACCGTATATCGATATTACGCTGCATATGATGAAAGCGTTTGGGATTGAAGTACGTAATGAGAACTACCAACGCTTTTTTGTCGCCGGATGCCAGCAGTACCGCTCACCGGGTGATTATCTGGTGGAAGGCGATGCGTCATCGGCTTCTTACTTTCTGGCAGCGGCGGCGATCAAGGGCGGCGTTGTGCGCGTGACCGGTGTTGGCCGTAATAGCGTGCAGGGTGATATCCGCTTCGCCGATGTTCTGGAAAGAATGGGGGCGACCGTGCGCTGGGGTGAGGATTATATTGAATGCGAACGCGGCGAACTGCACGCAATCGACATGGATATGAACCACATCCCAGATGCTGCGATGACTATCGCAACGGCGGCGCTTTTCGCACAGGGCGGCACGACTACGCTGCGTAATATCTATAACTGGCGTGTGAAAGAGACGGATCGTCTGGCTGCCATGGCGATTGAGCTGCGTAAAGTGGGGGCGGAAGTGGAAGAGGGTAACGACTACATTCGCATTACACCGCCAGCCAAGCTGAAAGCAGCAGAAATCGGGACATACAACGATCACCGTATGGCGATGTGTTTCTCGCTCGTGGCGCTGTCGGACACACCGGTCACAATTCTCGATCCGAAATGTACCGCCAAAACCTTCCCCGACTACTTTGAACAGCTGGCGCGCCTCAGCGAACTGGCTTGATTCCTCTCTAAGGCACGGTCTCCGTGCCTTTTTTCTTGCTCTGCTTCTCTTAAACAGCGCTCTGTTTTTCTTTCTGAATTGCGCACTGCATTCAGAGAATGCCTTATTTTTCCCACCATTCCGGCATTGGGGTAACCTTTCTCTGCATTGATGCGTATAATGAGGCTCCGTGATGCCATAAAACGGCATAAGCGGAACTTCCCAGTATTAAAGGAGAGAGAAATGACGGTGATGGCACCGGTAGTTACGGTTGACGGACCGAGCGGCGCAGGCAAAGGTACCTTGTGTAAGGCATTGGCTGAAGCTTTACAGTGGAATCTGCTGGACTCGGGAGCTATCTATCGTGTTTTGGCTCTGGCAGCGTTACACCACCATGTCGATATCAGTTCCGAAGATGCGCTGGTCCCGCTGGCCTCTCATCTTGACGTGCGCTTTGTTGCCGAAGGCGGGCAGCTAAAAGTCATTCTGGAAGGCGAAGACGTTAGCCACGAAATTCGTACCGAAGCGGTAGGTAATACGGCTTCTCAGGCTGCGGCATTTCCTCGCGTTCGTGAAGCCTTGTTACGTCGGCAGCGCGCTTTCCGTGAGGCTCCGGGGTTGATTGCCGATGGCCGTGATATGGGTACGGTGGTCTTTCCTGATGCGCCTGTGAAGATTTTCCTGGATGCCAGCGCGGAAGAACGGGCACAACGTCGCATGCTACAGTTGCAGGGGAAGGGCTTTAATGTTAACTTTGAACGTCTTTTGTCTGAGATAAAAGAACGGGATGAGCGCGATCGCAACCGCCCCGTTGCACCGTTAGTACCTGCTGCCGATGCGTTGGTGCTGGATTCAACGGAAATGACAATTGATGAAGTGATAGCGCGCGCGTTGGCTTATGCCCGCGAAATTTTAGCGTAATCACAGAACACAGAATTTTTACCTCGTTGTAAGGATGCACAGCGGGGCATGTTAAACAACCCCATCGAGCAGGATGCCAGATGGACGTTAAATTGAAACCCTTAAGATTATCAACATGACTGAATCTTTTGCTCAACTCTTTGAAGAATCCCTGAAAGAAATCGAAACCCGTCCTGGTTCCATCGTACGCGGTGTTGTTGTTGCTATTGACAAAGATGTCGTACTGGTTGACGCCGGTCTGAAATCTGAATCTGCCATTCCGGTAGAGCAATTCAAGAACGCACAAGGCGAACTGGAAATTCAGGTTGGTGATGAAGTTGACGTTGCTCTGGACGCTATCGAAGATGGCTTCGGTGAAACGCTGCTTTCTCGCGAAAAAGCTAAACGTCATGAAGCATGGCTGACGCTGGAAAAAGCCTACGAAGAAGCTGCAACTGTTACTGGTATTATCAACGGTAAAGTTAAAGGCGGTTTCACTGTTGAGCTGAACGGCATTCGTGCGTTCCTGCCAGGTTCTCTGGTAGACGTTCGTCCGGTTCGCGACACGCTGCATCTGGAAGGCAAAGAGCTTGAGTTCAAAGTTATCAAGCTGGATCAGAAACGCAACAACGTTGTTGTTTCCCGCCGTGCAGTTATCGAATCTGAAAACAGCGCTGAGCGCGATCAACTGCTGGAAAACCTGCAGGAAGGCATGGAAGTTAAAGGTATCGTTAAGAACCTTACTGACTACGGTGCATTCGTTGATCTGGGCGGCGTTGATGGCCTGCTGCATATCACTGATATGGCTTGGAAACGTGTTAAACACCCAAGCGAAATCGTCAATGTGGGCGACGAAATCACTGTTAAAGTGCTGAAGTTCGACCGCGAGCGTACTCGTGTATCTCTGGGCCTGAAACAACTGGGCGAAGATCCATGGGTTGCTATCGCTAAACGTTACCCAGAAAGCACGCGTCTGACTGGCCGCGTGACCAACCTGACTGACTACGGCTGCTTCGTTGAAATCGAAGAAGGCGTTGAAGGCCTGGTACACGTTTCCGAAATGGATTGGACCAACAAAAACATCCACCCATCCAAAGTTGTTAACGTTGGTGATGTAGTGGAAGTGATGGTTCTGGATATCGACGAAGAACGTCGTCGTATCTCTCTGGGCCTGAAACAGTGCAAATCTAACCCATGGCAGCTGTTCGCAGAAACCCACAACAAGGGCGACCGCGTTGAAGGTAAAATCAAGTCTATCACTGACTTCGGTATCTTCATCGGCCTGGACGGCGGCATCGATGGTCTGGTGCACCTGTCCGACATCTCCTGGAACGTGGCTGGCGAAGAAGCCGTTCGCGAATACAAGAAAGGTGATGAAATCGCCGCTGTTGTTCTGCAGGTTGACGCAGAGCGCGAGCGTATCTCCCTGGGCGTGAAACAACTGGCTGAAGATCCGTTCAATAACTACCTGTCTGTTAACAAGAAAGGTGCTATTGTTACTGGTAAAGTTACAGCAGTTGACGCCAAAGGTGCTACAGTTGAATTAGCAGACGGCGTAGAAGGCTACCTGCGTGCTTCTGAAGCCTCTCGCGACCGCGTTGAAGACGCAACACTGGTTCTGAACGTTGGCGACAGCGTTGAAGCGAAATACACCGGTGTTGATCGTAAAAACCGCGTTGTTAGCCTGTCTGTTCGTGCGAAAGACGAAGCTGACGAGAAAGATGCAATCGCAACTGTCAACAACAAGCCTGAAGAAAGCAATTTCTCCAACGCAATGGCAGAAGCGTTCAAAGCAGCTAAAGGCGAGTAATCACAACGGTAGAATGAGCAACGTAAGTTGCTCATTCTTGTAACGGTAGTCAGTTATCCTGGTTATTGATAGCCACGCATTTGGAGGAGCTATGACCAAGTCTGAACTTATTGAAAGGCTTGCTGGACAGCAATCTCATATCCCGGCCAAAGTGGTTGAGGATGCAGTGAAAGAAATGCTCGAACAAATGGCTTCTACGTTAGCCGAAGGCGATCGTATAGAAATCCGTGGGTTTGGCAGCTTTTCACTTCACTACCGTGCACCGCGTGTAGGTCGTAATCCGAAAACGGGTGATAAAGTTGAGCTGGAAGGTAAGTATGTCCCTCACTTTAAACCGGGCAAGGAACTCCGCGACCGCGCTAACATTTATGGTTAATCGTTAGCCATAAATACCAGCCTTATAAAAGCACCCTATATTGGGTGCTTTTTTATGTTTATCGTTCTTCTTCTTTCCGAACGACTGCACGACTGATGATGTGACCGACTGGCCGTTCAGAAAAACACCACGCTATATGCCTCTTTTTTTCCTGCCATTCCATAGGTTAAGTGACCGCCCGCACACGAAATATGAATTTTTTGATTTTCAACCGTTTGGACGTTGAAGTTTTGAAGGTTGTTACCTATTTTTCATTCGGAACATTAACATTTCTAATGCGTTATCTCTAAATAAGGAAAGTGTATGAGTGAAGCGTGTGGTCATTCCGGCGGCATAAGCTGTTCCTGTTGCAGCCCTCTGTGGAAATCATTTCTCCCTAAAACGTCAATTGATATCCCGGAAGAAGAAAATAGTCTGTTTACCGAAACGAAATTATTCCGCTCTGCGCCAAATAAAGATGGTAGTCCTGGAAAAGCGATTCTGACGCTAGAGGATGGGCAGGACGTGGCGGTTGAAGCGATGGGGATTCATGATGGACTCGTGGTTGCAACGGGTTCATACCAGGATGTGAAGGCCAAAATGCCGAAAAACACATCGGAGCACCTATTATCAGGTAATCAAGCACTGTTGCCAGGCCTGATTGAACCGCATGTACATATCATTAATACGGCGATGTTATCTGCTATCGGCAATGATGTTAGCCCGTTTGAAGAACAGACATTACGCAAAGATTATAATAGAGATTGGGTGACATCCAGCCTGGCTACGAAGGTGGCGGCAAAGTCGGATTCGGACTGGCTTATTGGCTTTGGTGCAGACCCTTCCTTGTTTATTGGTGGAGAGAAGGAATTCAATGCCACCATTCTTGATGAACATGTGACGGATAAACGACCCGTTTTTGTCATCAATGCCTCGATGCACATTGCCTATATCAATACCTGTGCCATTAAACTTGTCAAAACTAAAGGCGTTGATGCTCCATCGGACGGTATTCTGAACGAAATCACGGGTATAAAGCCTGTTGTGGACGTCATTACCAGTAGTTACTCCCAAACAGAATTGGCGGCGAAGTTAGTTGCCGCAGTGCATCATTTGTTTGGTGTGGCGAGTCAGCGCGGTGTGACTTATATGCTTGATGCGGGCGTTGAACCCAAAAGCGAGCAGTCTGCTTTTGATCAAGTGAGCTTGCTGGATAAATGGGCGCATCTGCCGGGCTGCCCGGTGCGAATTGGCGGCGCGCTGCTCGTGACGAGTGATGGTGATTTCAAGAGTCACGTGGTCGATTCTTACTCCCCAGGCTACGGTGATGAACATTTTCACTTACCGTATATCAAGATTATTTCGGATGGCTCTAATCAAGGGCTGACGGGGTATCAGTCCAAGCCGTATTGTTGTAACAGCCGCTATGAAAAAACGCCGAGTGAAACAAATGCTGGTGCTTTCAACTTCGATCCTCTCACGGACATCAATACGTTGGTGAGTAGCGTTGTGCAACATAAATGGCCGTTGATGATTCATACGAATGGCGATGAGGCCATTAGTCTGACATTAGCGTCATTTCAAGAGGCTGGCGTGACATCTGATACCTATGAACAGCGCCGCGATCGTCTGGAACATGCATCCCTGCTGAGTGATGATCATCTGTCTGAAATGGTGTCATGTGGTATTTCGCCGAGTTTCTTGATTGGTCATGTGGGGTATTGGGGCTGGGCATTTCAGAAAACCATATTGGGAGAAGGTCGGGCTAATCACCTCGATCGCTGCCAGACCGCACTTAATCATGGGATGAGGATTACGCTACACAGCGATAACGGTGTTACACCGCTTGGTCCGCTGCGCATGATGGAACAGGCTATTTCACGGGTGATGGAAGGTGCACCTCAACAGGCGACTCCTGCTGTGCTGTGTGAGCAAGAACGGATTTCCCGTTTTGCTGCACTGAAAGCCACAACCTATGATGCTGCCTGGCAATGTCATGCAGATCAGTGGGTCGGTTCGCTCGTTGCAGGTAAATGTGCTGATTTTGTTATTTTGGCGGATTCTCCGCTGACCTATGACTCAGCAGACAAGAATAATCCGGTCAAAGATATGCGTGATATCCCGGTTCTGGAAACCTGGAAAGGAGGACGTAAAGTGTATTCAGGAACGGGTCATTCTTAACGTCGCATCATGCTAAAGCCCCGCGTTATCATTGACCGATAACGCGGGGGAAAGCTTACTTATTGTGACGCTCTTTCAGACGATTGATGATGGTCGCCAGATCCAAATCTTGATCCTGCAACAGCACCAGCAAGTGGTACATTAAATCGGCGGCTTCGTTGGTCAGTTCCTCGCGGTCATGCACCGTTGCTGCTAATGCGGTTTCCAGTCCTTCCTCACCCACTTTCTGCGCAATACGCTTGGTGCCGCTGGCATACAGGCGTGCGGTATACGAGCTATCTGGATCGGCGTGCTTACGCTCGGCCAGCAACTGTTCCAACTGATAGAGGAACGTCCAGTCGCTGGCAGCAGGCGAGAAGCAGCTGCTGGTGCCCAGATGACAGGTTGGCCCGATTGGGTTAACCAGAATCAGCAGCGTATCGTTATCGCAGTCTGGCGTAATAGAGACGACATTCAGGAAATGTCCCGAAGATTCACCTTTGGTCCACAACCGCTGTTTGGTACGCGAGAAAAACGTGACTTTTCCGCTTTTCTCCGTGGCCTGCAAGGCATCCTGATTCATGTAGCCCAGCATCAATACTTCACCGGATACTGCGTGTTGCACGACAACCGGCAGCATGCCGTCCGTTTTTTCCCAATCGAGTTGGTTCCGTTGTTCGTCGTTTAGAAAGAACTTTTCGCTTAACACACTCGAATCTCCACACCCTGTTGCTTAAGATATTGTTTCAACTCGCCAATATTAATAATTTGCTTGTGAAACACCGATGCTGCCAGCGCGCCATCTACATGGGCTGTTTGGAATGCATCCAGAAAATGTTCCATGGTGCCTGCGCCGCCGGAAGCAATAAGCGGGACGTTGCAGACATCACGCACCAGATTGAGCTGGTGTAAATCATAGCCGTTGCGCACGCCGTCCTGATTCATCATGTTCAGTACAATCTCACCCGCGCCGCGCTTTTGCACTTCTTCTACCCAGTCCAGCGTTTCCCAGGTGGTGACCTTGGTACGTGCTTCATCGCCTGTGTATTGATTAACGTGGTAGCGGCCCGTCGAGGCATCGTGCCAGGTATCAATCCCGACGACGATGCACTGCACGCCATAACGATCGGCCAGTCGGGTAATCAGCTCTGGGTCGGCCAGTGCCGGTGAGTTGATGGAAATTTTATCCGCGCCGAAAGAGAGAATTTGGCCTGCTTCTTCCACGCTTTTAATACCGCCTGCCACGCAAAAGGGAATATCGATAACTTCGGCAACGCGGGATACCCAACTTTTATCGACCACTCGGCCATCGGAAGAGGCGGTAATATCATAAAACACGAGCTCATCAGCACCTTCCTGCGCGTAGCGCTGCGCCAGCGGCACGATGTCACCGATGATTTCGTGATTGCGGAACTGCACACCTTTGACGACCTGACCGTTACGCACGTCCAGACAAGGGATTATCCGTTTTGCCAGCATGAAATAGCCTCCGCGACGTTAAATTTACCTTCCAGCAGCGCACGACCTACGATCACGCCTTGCACACCGCTGCCGCGCAAATTGGCGATATCTGTCAGGTTACCTATACCACCGGATGCCTGAAAGGCAATCTGCGGGTAGCGCTGGCTGATTTCACGATAGAGCTCGACGTTGGAGCCGCTCAGCGTACCGTCACGGGAAATGTCAGTACACAGTACATGCTTCAGACCGAACGGCAAATATTGCTCGACGACCTGCTCAAGCGTGGCGTCAGAATTTTCCTGCCAGCCGCTGATGGCGACGAACTTTGTGCCGTTGGCGTCAATACGCACGTCCAGCGCCAGCACCAGCGCTTCTGCGCCGTAGCGGGTGAACCATTGCTGAACCAATTCCGGCTGTTTCACGGCAGTGGAGCCGATAACGACACGGCTGGCGCCAGCTTTTAATAACGCTTCCACGTCCTGTTCGGTGCGAATGCCGCCGCCGATCTGAACTGGTACGCTAACGCCAGCCAACAGCGTGGTTAATAGCGGAATCTGGCGGGCAGAAGGATCTTTTGCACCAGTTAAATCCACCAAGTGCAGCACGCCAGCCCCTTGCTGCTGGTAATCCTGCAGGCGTGGAAGCGGGTCGCTGCCGTACTGGCGCTGTTGGCCATAATCACCCTGATGCAGACGGACAACCTGTCCATCAATCAGATCTAATGCGGGAATAATCATGACGCTCTACATCTCCAGAAAGTTTTTCAGCAGTTGCGCACCCGCAGCACCTGAGCGCTCTGGGTGGAATTGCACGCCAAAGAAATTATCTTTTTCCAGCGCGGCAGTGAATGCTTCGCCGTAGTTGGCTTGGGCAATCGTGTTTTCGCAAACTGGCATGGCGTAGCTGTGAACGAAATAGAAATAGGCACCGTCATCGATATCGCGGAATAAACGGTGTCCGGCCTTCGGAATCACCTGATTCCAGCCCATGTGTGGTAGCGGCAAGCCGTGGTCAACCATCTTTTGCACTGGCGAATCGACAATCCCCAGCGTGGGGATGCCACCATTTTCGTCGCTGTGTGTCCCCAGCAATTGCATGCCGAGGCAAATACCGAGAACCGGTTGAGTACAGGCTTTGATCAGCGCGATCAGTTCACGCTCTTCCAGTTGATTCATCGCCGCCTGCGCGGTGCCAACGCCCGGCAGAAACAGTTTATCTGCCTGCAGGACTATCTCGGCCTCGCGACTGACTACGGGGGTATACCCCAATCGCTGAACGGCATAGGTTACCGAAGAGAGGTTGGCGCAGCCGGTATCAAGAATGACGACCTTCATCAGAGCACTCCTTTCGAGCTCGGCAGCGTATCACCCTCGACGCGAATTGCCTGGCGCAGCGTGCGTCCGAAGACTTTAAACAGGCTTTCCACACGGTGATGATCGTTACGCCCCTTGGTTTTCAGGTGCAGCGTACAGGCCATGGAATAGGACAGCGAGCGGAAGAAGTGCTCGACCATTTCCGTGCTCAGGTCGCCCACACGCTGGTAGCTGAACTCCGCCTTATATTCCAGATGCGGACGCCCGGAAATATCCAGCGCACAGCGTGCCAGACATTCATCCATTGGCAGGACAAAGCCAAAGCGACCAATACCGCGTTTGTCACCCAGCGCTTTATTCAACGCTTCGCCCAGCGCCAGACCGGTATCTTCCACCGTGTGGTGATCGTCAATGTACAGATCGCCTTTCACTTCAATATTCATGCGGAAGCCGCCGTGGGTGGCGATTTGATCCAGCATGTGATCGAAGAATCCGACGCCAGTGTTGATTTTGCTGCCGCCTTCCTGATCCAGCCAGACGTTCACGTCAATCGCGGTTTCGCGCGTAACGCGGTTAACGTGGGCATGGCGATTACGCTTGGTTAACTGGTTGGTAATCGCTTGCCAGTTCAACCCGCCGCGCTGGTAGAGCAGGCCAGTAATGCCCATGTTTTGCGCCAGTTGGATATCGGTCTGGCGGTCGCCGATGACGTAGCTATTTGCCACATCCATCAGGCCATTATTCAAATAGCTGGTGACCAGTTCGGTTCTGGGTTTGCGGCAAGCGCAGTTATCCGCTGGCAAGTGTGGGCAAATCAGCACTTGTTCAAACTGGATGCCCTGCGATGTCAGAATCTGCATCATCAGGTTGTGCGGTGGATCGAAGGTTTCTTGCGGAAAGCTTTCGGTTCCCAGTCCATCCTGATTCGTGATCATCACCAGCGTATAGCCAGCTTTTTGCAGCGCCAGCAGCGAGGGAATGACATCTGGTTCCAGCGCCAGTTTATCCAGACGGTCAACCTGAAAATCCTCAGGCGGTTCAGCAATCAATGTTCCGTCACGGTCGATAAAGAGGTATTTCTGGCCCACGTGAGCTCCTTAAAATTAAGCGTTGATGCCCGGCAGTGATTGTAATGCAGCAACAACGCGTTCGCATTCGTAGCGGTTGCCGATAGTAATGCGCAAACAGCCTGCAAGGCTCGGTTGCTTATTTTGGTCACGCAGAATAATGCCCTGATCCCACAGTGTTTTAAATACAGACGGGGAGGCGGTAAAACGAACCAGCAGATAGTTGCTTTCGCTGGGGAAGACTTCTTCAATGCAGGGAATGTCTTTTAAGGCATCGCTCAGCCAGCGGCGAGCGGATGTAATCTCCTCAACATTCGCCTTCATTTTGGCGATCCCTTCACGGCTCAGCGCCTGCGCCGCAATATCTGCCACGGGGGTGGACAGAGGATAAGGGGCAATAACTTTCAGCAGAAGCTGAATCACTTCAGGGTTTGCCAGCGTAAAGCCACAGCGCAATCCGGCGAGCGAAAAGGCTTTAGACAAGGTACGCAGAATTACCAAATGAGGAAACTCGTCCAGCCAGACCGCGGTAGTCGCCTGCGGGCAGAATTCAATATAGGCTTCATCGATAACGACCAGCGCTTTTCCCTGTGCCATCGTGAGCAACTGGCGTAAATCTTCTCGTGCAATCAGGTTGCCGGTCGGGTTATTCGGGCTGCAAACGTAAATGACTTTGGTACCATCCAACTGCGCCTCGATAGACTCAAGATCCAACTGCCAGTCAGCTTTACTGGCTGCGGTGCGACGTTCTACACCAAACGTTTCGGCGCTAACGGCATACATACCGTAGGTCGGAGGACAGAACAGGATGGCGTCTTTCCCCGGTTCGCAGAATGCACGGATCAGTAATTCGATACCTTCGTCGGCACCGCGGCTGACCAGAACCTGCTCCGGCTGAACACCCGCATACTCGGCGTAACGGTTGATGACCTGTACCGGCTGACATTCCGGGTAGCGGTTCAGCGTCTGTAGCGTCAATTGAAACGCGGGGGCTTCCGGGTATTCATTGGCGTTCAGCCAAACATCGCCGTTGCCGCCCAGACGACGGGCAGACTGGTAGGGGGTTAACGCACGGACGTTGGCACGTGCCAGTTGTTCAATGCTGCTCATGCTTGCTCCTTCAGTGCTGCGACACGCAGGGTAACGGCGTTTTTGTGGGCAGTTAGCTGTTCGGCCTGTGCCAATGTTTCTATCGTCGGTGCCAGTTGCAGTAACCCCTGCGGCGTGAGCTGCTGTACGGTCATGCGCTTCTGGAAATCGGCCAGACCCAGGCTTGAATAGGTTGAGGTATAACCATAGGTCGGCAGAACGTGGTTAGTACCGGAGGCGTAGTCGCCAGCGGACTCCGGCGACCAGTCGCCGAGGAACACGGAACCGGCGCTGGTGATGCTATCAACCAGTGATTCGGCATCGCGCGTCTGGATGATCAGGTGCTCTGGGCCATATTGATTGCTGATCTCAACGCACTGCGCCAAATCACGTGCGACGATGACGCGGCTACTGGCAAGTGCCTGACGCGCGATGTCTGCACGGGACAGTTGCGTGAGCTGTTCTTCAACGGCGTCCGCCACGGCTTTAGCCATTGCTGCGTCTGGCGTGAGCAGAATGACCTGTGAATCTGGGCCGTGCTCTGCTTGCGACAGCAGGTCGGAGGCAACAAACGCGGGCGTTGCGCCGCTGTCGGCGATCACCAGCACTTCGGAAGGACCGGCGGGCATATCAATGGCTGCGCCATCAAGCTGCTGACTAACCTGACGCTTGGCTTCCGTGACGTACGCATTGCCAGGGCCAAAAATTTTGTCTACTTTCGGCACGCTCTCTGTGCCAAACGCCATCGCAGCAATCGCTTGCGCGCCGCCGAGCTGAAAGACTTCTTTAATGCCGCACAGCTGGGCGGCATACAGAATTTCATCGGCAATCGGCGGCGGTGAACACAGCACCACGCGACCGCAGCCGGCGATGCGCGAAGGCGTTCCCAGCATCAACACGGTTGACGGCAGCGGGGCGGAACCGCCAGGGATATACAGGCCGACGGTCGCGATAGGGCGAGTGAGCTGCTGGCAACGCACGCCCGGCTGCGTTTCGATATCGACAGTCGGCAGCTTTTGCGCGTTGTGGAATGTTTCGATATTACGCACGGCGATCGCCATCGCCTGTTTGACGTCATCACCCAGACGCGCCGCGGCTGCGGCGATCTCGGCATCGGTGACGCGAATCGCCTCTACCTGAACTTTGTCAAACTGGGCGCTGTAGTCGCGCAGGGCGCTATCACCACGGCTTTTTACGTTTGCCAGAATATCGCTCACGATGGCGGTGATGCGGTCTGACGCGGAAATGGCCGGGCGAGTCAGTAGCTGACGCTGCTCTTCTGCTGAGCAGCGCTGCCAGTCGACGAGCGTGCTGAAACTGCCGGTGCTGTTGGTGTTATCAGCCATCGTCATCACTCCATCATTTTTTCAATCGGCAGAACCAGAATGGAACTGGCACCCAACGATTTCAGTTTTTCCATCGTTTCCCAGAACAGCGTTTCGCTGCTGACCATGTGCATGGCGACGCGACTTTGGTCACCCGCCAGTGGCAGAATGGTTGGACGCTCGGCGCCGGGCAGCAGGGAAATGACTTCTTCCAGACGTTCGCTAGGCGCGTGCAGCATGATGTATTTTGACTCGCGCGCCTGAATCACGCCCTGCATACGGGTCAGCAGTTTATCGATCAGCTGTTGTTTCTCTGCGGGCATCTCGCCGTCGCGTTGAATCAGGCAGGCTTTGGAGCGGTAAATCACTTCCACTTCACGCAGGCCGTTGGCTTCCAGCGTGGCACCGGTCGATACCAGATCGCAGATGGCATCGGCCAGACCAGCACGCGGTGCAACTTCGACAGAACCGTTAAGCAGACAGGATTTGAAGCTGACAGATTTTCTGTCGAGATATTGTTTGAGCAGGTGAGGATAAGAGGTGGCGATACGTTTGTTTTGCAGACACTCAGGACCGGTATAGGCTTCGTCCAATGGCATCGCCAGCGACAGGCGGCAGCCGCCAAAATCCAGACGGCGCAGCGTGAAGTAACGCGGATCTTCGCCCTGAGCGCGGCGGTTTAACAGTTCTTCTTCCAGCACGTTTTCGCCGATGATGCCCAGATCGACCACGCCATCCATTACCAGACCGGGGATATCATCATCGCGCACGCGCAGGATATCAATCGGCATATTTTCTGCGAACGCAATCAGGCGCTGTTGCTGTAAGTTGATTTTGATCCCGCAGCGCGCCAGCAGTTCGCGTGAATCGTCGCTCAGGCGGCCTGACTTCTGCATTGCTATCCGTAAACGTGTTTTATCCAGCATGGAAACCTCATTAACCTGTCAAATTTAAATTTTTGGAAATAGAGCGAGCATAAAAAAACGTCGGGAACGTTTTTTAACGTTGCATAGCAACGGCCTGCAAGGTGCGCGCAAGGATAGCGCGCATAAAAAAACCCTCGGAAGATGATCTTCCGAGGGCTCTCTTTGTGTTCTGCGCCACTGGAAGATCTTAACGTCTTCCAGCACCAACTGCCCGAAAGACTAATCAGGATGATGGTGATGATGGTGGTTAAACAGAACGCGTGTCATAAGTTGTCTCTTGGTTGTGTCAGTATTTATTAAATCAATAACGATTTGTCTGTCGAATAACCTAAACCATGTTCGGGTTGTTGTGCAACATTTTTTTAGCAGATGTAGGCAGTTCATTTTGGGTTGTGTGATGCGCCAGCCTAACCGCACGGGATATCGGCTTGTGATAGGCAGAAAGGGTTACTGAAATCGGACAGGCAGCCGTAGCGATAGGTATGAAAGCCGTTTACTCTGTAGGCGTGCGTAGTGTTACTTAACAGGCTCCTTGCAGGGGAGAACGGCAGATGAAAAAAGTATCGATTGTTGGATTGGGCTGGCTGGGTATGCCGCTGGCTTTGACGTTGAATGGACACGGCTACCACGTAACGGGAACGAAAACCACTCAGGACGGCGTCGAGGCCGCACGTATGAGCGGCATTGAGTGCTATCAATTGTCTCTGACGCCAAAACTGGAATGTGACGCTGACGAGCTTAGCGCGCTATTACAAGAGGTTGATGTCTTGATCGTGACGTTGCCCGCCAGCCGAACGGCGGAGGGGGGCGAAGGGTATGCGCAAGCGGTACAGCAGTTGGTGAATATGGCGCGCGTGTTTCATGTCCCACGCATTATCTTTACCAGTTCAACGTCGGTCTATGGTGATGGTAGCGGTACAGTAAGAGAAACCTCGCCGCTACAGCCGACGACGGTAGCAGGGAAGACGCTGGTGTCCCTCGAACAGTGGCTACAGCATTTACCCGATACGTCGGTGGATATCCTGCGTTTGGCAGGGCTGGTCGGCGGCGATCGCCATCCCGGGCGTTTTCTTGCTGGTAAAACCAATCTGCCGCGTGGCAATCATGGCGTGAATCTGGTGCATCAGGAAGATGTGCTGGCGGCTATCCTGTTGCTGCTGAAACTACCAAACGGTGGACATATCTATAACCTGTGTGCACCGGAACACCCTGCCAGACAGGATTTTTATCCTGAACAAGCACGCAGATTGCACGTGTCTCCACCGCAGTTTGCCCCCGTAGCCGAGAGCGATCAGGGTCGAATTGTTGACGGACAGCGTATCTGCCATGAACTTGGGTTTGACTATCAATATCCTAATCCATCAACAATGCCGCTGAACGAGGGTTCGCAGAGCTAAGCATCATATGCATCAGGGTTTTGATATCACGGTTTTTGATATCACGAATAGGATGCTTGATACGCCCGGATGCACATGATGCTATCCGGGCGTGAGCGGTTAAAAAGACGTCCAGTCGCTTTCTAGCGAGACGGCTTTTTTGTCTGCCGTTGACACTCGTTTTGACAGCGCATGTCGTGGCGTAGAGGAAGACGCACGTGAAGCGGCGCGGTTGTCAGATTGAGGCATGCGAAAGTGTTCGAGCAACTTCCTAATGATAATTCGTGAGGTTTCTCTCCTGCGGTTGGACAACGGCACACCACATTCAGGTTGAACTACCAATAAGCGTTACTGCAACCGTTTAAGAATAAACACAGATAATTTTGATTGTTTTTTAATTTTTAAAAAATAGAGAAGGAAATGGATGAATGAGAAACGTATTGAAAATACAAGTAGGGTAAAAATAACGAATGGTTAAATTTGGTATTAATGTCGGCGGATCTGACAGATCGATTAATCGCGCTATTCTTTTCCTGAGTTCTTATCGCACTTTTTATCTATCGTATCTTACATCGGCGTCTGTCTCTGCTGCATACCCTGTGACGGCACATTTCGCCGCCATAGGATAGGGCTGTGGTACCTAGTGGGCGTGCTTTGTACGATACAGCCGACGCGGATGACCAATCTTTCCGTAACGCATTTCGATATCGAGAAACTGGTTTTCAACGCAAAACTCCAGATAGCGGCGCGCCGTCGTTTTACTCAACCCGGTTTTTTCGACGATATCATCGACGGAATACAGCGTCTCACCGCCATCGCTGGCAAAAATCTGCTTGATCAACCCCAGCGTGTTCTCCTCAATACCTTTTGTTGATGAGGAAGGCGCGGCACCGGACGATTGCAGCTGATAGAGAATATCGACGTTCTGTTGATCGACAATTTTGTAGGTGTGCTGAGTTTTTACAAATTGAATAAATCGCTCCAGCGAAGAGCGCAGTCGCGGGTAGGAGAGCGGCTTGATGATGTAGTCAAAGGCTCCGCAGCGAATGGCCTGAGCGCAGGTATTCATATCGCTGGCTGCGGTAATAAAAATGACGGAACAGTCCATCCCTTTGAGCAGTTGGCTTTCAATCAGTGAGACGCCTTCGCCGTCGGGCAAATAGTTATCGAGCAGGATCAGGCGTGGTCTATGTTGTTGAAGGAGTTTTTTGGCTTCAAAAAGCGTCGCGGCAATCCCGACAACACGCAGATTGAAATGCTTTTCAATAAATTCAGCATGAATAGTTGCCAGCTTACTTTCATCTTCAACGATTAAGACATCGAAATGTTCAGTGTGCTGCATGGTGTGAATCCCTGTTAGTATCTGAAACATAAAAGAAGATCTGCTATCCGTTACACCCGTCATATTTCACGTTGCCTATGCGTCTTGCAACTCGCGGCAGCTCAACTTATTTGGGGGATAGCGGTATAAATAGGGAAAATATGCTGCCATTCGGCTGATTGGCCGAGACTTCAATCATTCCCTGCGCCTGGTTAACGTAGCTAGACACCAGATGCAGCCCCAGCCCGTGATCGCCCTGCGTTTTACTGGTTACGCCCATTTCAAACAGCCTATCGGCAATCGCCGGATCGATCCCCGTTCCCTGATCGGCGACCTCAATGACCAGTTCTTGTTCGCTATCATAGATATACACCTCGACAGGATAATGTGGGGCTGTAGTGGCTAATGTTGCTTCCATTGCGTTATCCAGCAAATTACCAATGATGGACATGAATTCCGTCTCGCTTAGCGCCGATGGAATACGGGTGAGCTGGCAGCGTGGATCGAAAACAATCTCAATGCCTTTTTCCCGAGCCGTTGCGTATTTACCCAGCAGTAACCCGCATAGGGCGGGCGAACAGAAGCGGCGGGAAACAAAATCCAGCACTACCTGGGCGCTTTCCGACTGTGCTTCAATATATTTTATCGCTTCGTCATAACGTTTTAGATGCAGAAGCCCGGCCAGCGTTGCTGTCCAGTTCAATTGCTCATGCCGCAGAATACGCAGACTGTTTGCATAACGTTTTACCTGACTAAGCTGCATGCTAAGCGTGTGGATATCGTTTTTGCTGCGGAAGCTGATGACCCAGCCCTGAAGCTCATCTTCCAGCATAATCCGTACCCGACTGGCAATCACGGTGGCATGGTTAAAACGGCAGATCTCATCGTGGGTGTCACTGTTCCACATGGCCTCGCCAGAGAAAAAAGGCACGGGTTTAATGACGGTATCAATCGGCTTGCCGCGCAACAGATAGGACGGTTCGTTCAGCCCGAGGATCTCTTTGGCCGCATGGTTAATGGCGGCGATGCGGTGCTGTTTGTCGATGGCGATGACCCCTTCATAGATCGATTCGAGCAGTGCTTTCTGTTGCCTGACCAACATGCGAATCTCAAGGGGTTCGAGGCCAAACATCTGCTTTTTCAGATTCCGCGAGAACCACCAGGAAAAGATAAACAGTGCGACAAAGAGCGCCAGAATGGCCAACAGAATGTGCGCCAGTTTACTGAAGGTTAGATTGTCGATGTGAGTTTTCAGATAACCAACGGAGACAATACCGATAACCTGACCGTCAGCGACGATCGGTGCTTTGCTGCGTAGTGAGACACCTATGCTACCGTGACGCACGGTAATCACGCTTTTTCCCGCGAGTACGTCGAAATTATCTCCGCCGACCATTTGCGTGCCGACGAGCTTATCGCTTTCCGCGTATTCAGAATGAAACAGATGACGCGCCTGATTATCACCGACCACGATATAGCTGGCATCACTACGCTGTTTTAATTGCTGAGCGAGGGTATATATCTGTTTAATATCTCTATTTTTTACCGATTCCACCAGCGTTGGGATGATGGCGATCTCTCTGGCCTGCACCTGCGCGCGCGTACCCAACTCGGAATACAGCTGCTTATCGATATCGTGATAATAATAAATGCCTGTCATCAGAAGTAACGCAGAGAAGAAGACGATCAAATAGATAAATAATTTGATATGAAAGGAAAGTCTCAATCTCATGATATGCGGTTGCCTGACGGTAAATGAGAAATAGCTGATGAATTTATCACGAATGGTAATAAGAATGGACTGAGAGGAAAAAACTTGTGAGCAATAACACGTTTAAATAGGTTGCAAGCAATAGAGTGTCGGTAATAATAAGATAAAATTAAACGTATCCTTTTTGTTTAATAAACAACTTAATTACTTTTTATCAACATAATTATGTTTGGGAAATAAAAACCATAAACACCATAAAAACCTTAAAATTTATTTTGAGCGTAAATTCATCTAACTGCCTGCGTTATAAACGATTTTCGAATATAAACCATAAAAACCATAAACACCTTTAAAACTCATTTTTTAATTTGAAGGGAATCACATAATAATACGACCCTGAACCCTATGATGCGCTGACAAAATAAAACGGGGGAGTGAGTTATGAGTACGACTGATGATTCATATATTGTTGTAAATAATGAGGCGGCTGGGAAGGTCTCATTAAAGGAAAAATGGTGGCACATTCTGGATACCTATAAAGTAGGTATTATTCCGGTGCCGCTTTTTGTGCTGGCGGGGGTATTAATTGGTATCGACTGCCTGAATGGTAAGTTGCCGAGCGACATCGTTGTGATGGTGGCGACGCTGGCATTCTTTGGATTTGCCTGTGGTGAATTTGGCAAGCGTCTGCCAATTATCGGCAAGATGGGGGCAGCGGCAATCTGTGCGACTTTCATTCCTTCGGCGATGGTGCATTATGGCCTGCTGCCGGACGTTGTTGTTGAATCCACGACCAAGTTCTACAAAAGTACCAACATCCTATATCTCTACATCTGCTGCATCATTGTCGGCAGTATTATGAGCATGAATCGACAGACGCTGATTCAGGGCTTCCTGCGTATTTTCTTCCCTATGCTGTGCGGTGAAGTTGCCGGGATGCTGGTGGGCATGGGCGTAGGTATTGCGCTGGGTCTGGATCCGTTCCAAATCTTCTTCTTCCTGATTCTGCCGATTATGGCGGGTGGGGTAGGTGAAGGTGCCATTCCGCTGTCTATCGGCTATGCCACGATTCTGCACATGGATCAGGGGGTAGCACTGGGCCGCGTCTTGCCGATCGTGATGCTGGGTAGCCTGACCGCCATCATCATTGCCGGTGTGCTGAATCAGTTGGGTAAACGCTATCCACACCTGACTGGCGAAGGCGAACTGATGCCAAATAAAGGCAACAATCTGGGCAACGGTGAAAGCAGTGCCCCTGCTTCTGCCTTTAGCGGTAAAGCCGATGTGACGACCATTGCCTCTGGCGCGCTGCTGGCCATCCTGCTGTATATGATCGGTATGCTTGGCCACAAAGTCATTGGCCTGCCTGCGCCAGTCGGCATGCTGTTTGCCGCTGTGCTGGTGAAGTTGGCTCACGGCGTTTCACCGAAAATGCTGGAAGGCTCTCAGGTGGTTTATAAATTCTTCCAGACCTCCGTGACGTACCCGATTCTGTTTGCCGTTGGCGTGGCGATTACACCGTGGCAGGAACTGGTGAACGCTTTCACGATTCAAAACCTGCTGGTGATTATTTCTACCGTAGTCACGCTGGTCGCGACGGGCTTCTTTGTGGGTAAAAAGATCGGTATGCACCCGATTGATGTTGCCATTATTTCCTGCTGCCAGAGCGGACAGGGCGGTACCGGTGACGTCGCGATTCTGACGGCGGGTAACCGTATGGTGCTGATGCCCTTCGCGCAGATTGCCACACGTATCGGCGGTGCCATTAACGTTTCGATTTCACTACTGGTACTCGCCAACTTTTTAGTCTGATGTCAGACAGAAAATAAAAGATGTTGAGCCAAGAAATCGTGTGTTGAAAAAATAAGTTGAGTTAACGAAATAAAGTCCGCCAATACGCGTGGGTTTATTTTGCACAGGAAATATTATGAAACTTGCAAGCTATCGTTATAACGGTAAGGACAGTTACGGCATTTATACGCCAACGGGATTAATCGATCTCGGCAGTAAAATTGGTCACCGTTACCCCGATCTGAAAGCATTACTCGCGCAGAATGCACTACCTGTTGCGCATGAATTCAGTATGAATACGTCGGATATTGCGGTCGCCGATGTGACATTTCTACCGGTTATTACCGCACCAGGGAAAATACTGTGCGTAGGAATGAATTATGCCGCTAAACGTCAGGAATTTAATGAGCTGAATCCTGCGCCAACGTTATTTGTGCGGTTTGCGGATTCGCAAACCGGACACGCGACGCCGGTTATTAAACCGCATTATTCCAGCGAATTCGATTATGAAGGCGAACTGGCGGTCATTATCGGTAAAGGTGGGCAGAATATTTCTCAGGATGTCGCGCTTTCTCATGTTGCTGGTTACAGCTGCTACATGGACGGCTCTGCGCGTGACTGGCAGCACAGTTGGTTTACCGCAGGCAAGAACTGGCAGAAAACCGGGGCGTTCGGCCCTTATCTGACCACCACGGATGAAATTCCCGATCCGCATGTACTGGCAATCCGCACGTATCTGAATGGCCGCATGGTGCAGGACGACAATACCAGCAGCATGATCCACAAAGTGGCTGAATTGATTGAATACATCAGCACCTTCACTGAACTGAGTGCGGGCGACGTGATCATCACCGGTTCACCGGGCGGCGTGGGGAAAAAACGCAATCCGCCGCTGTTTATGAACGCTGGTGACTGTATTGAAGTGGAAATCGAAAACATCGGTCATTTACGCAACACGATAGTGGATGCCGCTGCGCCGTTGAAATCGACGCTGACTGCCGCTGAAGCTGCCGCGCACTGAGCATAAGTGTAAGTACAAGGCTGCCGGTGTGAAAACCGGCAAGCCTGCAATGATGCCATAACCCATTCGAGTTGCAGGAAGAACCGTGATGTATGCCAATGATTCCGTCTTTTTTGACACGCTGGATGTGCGCCTTCGGGAGCAGGAGAGGGGCGCGGTACGTCAATTCCTTGCACACTGTCAGCTCGGCATGGATGACGATATTGACATCGTTGTGGTTGGCAAACTGGGCGGGCGGCTGATCGCCTGCGCAGGGCTGGCTTCCAACACCATTAAGTGCGTTGCGGTCGATCCTGAATTCAGGCACCTCAATCTGGGCGTGCAGGTGGTGAATGAAGTGATGCAGCAGGCAGCACAGCGCGGCCATTTCCACCTGTTTCTTTATACCCGCCCGGAAAATGTCGACATCTTCCGTGGATGTGGTTTCTATCCGCTGGCGTGTTATCAGGACAGCGCAGTACTGATGGAAAACACGCCGATTGGCATTCAGCAGTATTGCCAGTCTTTAGCCGCCTTCGCGCAGCCTGAAACGCTTGCGACGCGGACAGATAAGAAGATCGGCGCGATTGTCATGAATGCGAATCCTTTCACATTGGGGCACCGCTATCTGGCGGAACACGCGGCGCAGTCGTGCGACTGGCTGCATGTATTCGTGGTACGGGAAGATGTTTCTTTTTTCCCTTTCAGCGAGCGTCTGGAGATGGTGCAGCGTGGCGTGGAGCACATCCGCAATATCACTGTGCACGCTGGCTCGAACTACATGATCTCTAAAGCGACGTTCCCCGGTTATTTCCTGAAAGAAGAGAAGCTCATCACTCGCGCCCATGCGGCGCTGGATTTAATCATTTTCAGGAAATATATCGCGCCAGCGCTCGGGATCACCCAGCGTTTCGTTGGCACCGAACCCTTTTGCCCGGTGACGAATCAGTACAACCAGGACATGCACTACTGGCTGGAGAAAGACCAGACGTTGTCTTCCCCCGCATTAAGCGTGGTTGAAATTGAACGTAAACGGCAAACCTCAGGACTGGCCATTTCCGCTTCAGAAGTCAGGAAATTACTCAAACTTCGGCAGTACAGCCGTATTCAGGACATCGTGCCAGTCTCAACCTTTGAGCATCTACAGCACTACTACGAACCCGAATACGCGTAATTAAAATTAATCAGGATAAGTCTATGAAGATTGTTAAGGAGTCCCTGGCGGGCACCTTTGAATCCAGCGATCTGCTGGTCAAAGTGGCTCCGGCAGACGGGAAACTCACCGTGGTTATCAACAGTGAAGTCATGAAGCAGTTCGGCCACCAAATCAAACAGGTTGTGAATGAGACGCTGGAGGCGCTAGGCGTACAAGAAGGGACAATCATTGTGGATGACAAAGGCGCACTGGATTGTGTCATCCGTGCCCGCGTGCAAAGCGCGGTGCTGCGCGCGACAGACGGACAGCAGATTGAATGGGAGACATTATAATGAATAAACTTCGCCGCAGTATGCTGTTCCTCCCCGGCGCTAACGCCGCCATGCTGTCCAATGCATTTATCTATAAGCCTGACTCCATCATGTTCGATCTGGAAGATGCGGTTTCCCTGCGGGAGAAAGATACCGCACGCCTGCTGGTTTTCCATGCGCTCCAACACCCGATGTACCGTGATATTGAAACCGTGGTGCGTATCAACCAGCTCAGTACGCCGTTTGGTTTGCTGGATCTTGAAGCGGCGGTGCGCGGCGGTGCCGATGTGATCCGCCTGCCGAAAACGGACTCCACCGATGATGTAGATGAACTGGAACATCATCTGGTTCGTATCGAAAAAGCCTGCGGCCGTGAAGTAGGTTCTACGCGCATCATGGCAGCGATTGAGTCTGCGGTTGGCGTCATTAACGCGGTCGCGATTGCACGTTCTTCCGAGCGCATGATCGGGATTGCGCTGGCGGCGTTTGACTACGTGATGGATATGCAAACAGAGCGCGGCGATGGCACGGAGCTGTTTTATGCCCGCTGCGCGGTGCTGCATGCGGCTCGCGCTGCCGGTATCGACGCCTTCGACGTGGTCTATCCCAACGTCAATGACGATGCAGGTTTCCTGAAAGAGGTCGATCTGATCCGTAAGCTGGGCTTCAACGGTAAATCCCTGATTAACCCGCGCCAGATTGAGCTGTTACACAACGCCTATGCGCCTACGCAGGATGAAGTGGACTATTCCCATCTGGTGATCAAAGCCGCCGAAGAGGGGGAGCGTGCTGGTTTGGGCGTTATTTCCCTGAATGGAAAAATGATCGACGGGCCGATTATCGACCACGCCAGAAGAGTGCTGGAACGTGCTCAGGCCTCCGGCGTTCGCAAATAGCCGTTGCGCGATTACACCGCAACGGCCGCTCTCAGGAATTACAGGATTAGACAATGAGTCATTTTATTGAAGCACTGCAAAAGCAGTACCCGGAAAAACGTCATCTGCAAGCTTTCGTCAACGCGAATCAAAATACACCGTGGCTGAATGATGTTGCCCAAAAGCATGAGCGCAAACTGTGTGCCGATCTGGAAGACGCGATTCGTCACAGCGGCCTGAAAGATGGAATGACGATCTCTTTCCACCACCATTTCCGCGAAGGCGATAAAGTAATTAATCTAGTGATTGATACACTGGCACGCATGGGCTTTCGCGACCTGACGCTGGCATCCAGCTCACTGATGAGCTGTAACGCACCGCTGATTGAACATATCAAGGCAGGTGTGATCAGCCGGATTTACACCTCTGGGATGCGCGGCAAGCTGGCCGACGCCATTTCCCACGGACTCATGAAAGAACCGGTACAAATCCATTCCCACGGCGGTCGTGTCCATTTGCTGCAAAGCGGTGAACTGAATATCGATGTCGCTTTTCTGGGCGTACCGTGCAGTGATGAATTTGGTAACGCCAACGGTACTGTCGGGAAATCCAGCTGTGGCTCGCTGGGCTATGCGATGGTCGATGCGCAGTTTGCCCGTAAAGTGGTACTGCTGACCGAAAGTCTGGTGCCGTTCCCCAATATGCCTGCCAGCATCGTGCAGGATCAGGTGGACTATATCGTTCAGGTTGATGAAGTCGGCGATCCGGCCAAAATCAGCGTGGGCGCGGCGCGCGTCACCAGCAATCCGCGTGAGCTGTTGATTGCCCGTTCTGCGGCGGATGTGATTGAACATGCCGGCTATTTCAAAAATGGTTTTTCTATCCAGACCGGCTCCGGTGCGGCCTCTACGGCCTGTACGCGTTTCCTCGAAGATAAAATGCGTCAGCAGAACATTGTGGCGCGTTTTGCCCTCGGCGGTATCACCGGTGGCATTGTCGATCTGCATGAAAAAGGGCTGATCGAAAAACTGATCGATACGCAATGTTTTGATGCCAATGCGGCGGCGTCACTGGCGAAGAA
This sequence comes from Pectobacterium aroidearum, assembly GCF_041228105.1. Classification (NCBI taxonomy): domain Bacteria; kingdom Pseudomonadati; phylum Pseudomonadota; class Gammaproteobacteria; order Enterobacterales; family Pectobacteriaceae; genus Pectobacterium; species Pectobacterium aroidearum. The sequence goes on along the minus strand of NZ_CP166097.1, from coordinate 3,022,536 downwards.
TCCAGGCCATGTCGAGATTTCCACTAACGTTTACGCCAACCCAAGCTCTAAAGCGGCCTGCTGCGATCGGTTGGATATGGTGATTCTCAGCGCGCTGGAAATTGACACCGATTTTAATGTCAACGTGATTACCGGCTCCGACGGTGTGATGCGTGGGGCGTCCGGTGGACACTGTGACGTCGCGACAGCCGCGAACCTGACCATTGTCGTGGCACCGCTGATCCGCAGCCGTATTCCGACCGTAGTGCGTCAGGTGACGACGCGGGTTACGCCGGGAGAAAGCATTGACGTACTGGTGACCGATCACGGCATTGCCGTAAACCCGGCGCGTCCTGAAGTTGCTGAACGTTTGAAACAGGCGGGGCTGACGGTGATGACGATTGAAGCGTTGTATCAGCGTGCGATTGAGTTGGTTGGTGAACCACGCGCTATCGAGTTTCATGACCGCATCGTCGGCGTCATTCGCTATCGCGATGGCAGCGTGATTGACGTCGTTCGTCAGGTGAAAGAAGCCGACGAATAAGCGTGAACGCATGAGGGAATCGATGATGACAAATGCTGTTTCCATTTCGCTGGAAACCTTACTCGCGGCAAAGGAATGCCGCGCAGTTCGCCAGCAAGAATGGCTCACTCGGCACGGTGCGACGCTGGTGTCGTTGACGCTGGTTACGCCGGGGCCAGTAAAAGATAGCGAAGGCTATCGACAGGTGATGGCCGAAGCGATCAAAGCATTCACGTTTCTGTGTCAGGCAAGAGGTTGGATGGTGCTGGAACAGCAGACATTCTGGTTGGCAACCGGAGCGGAAGCGCTGTGGGCCATCACCAAAGATGCGCTGTCGGTGAAAGCGGCGACTATTGCGCTGGAAGATAACCACGAACTGGGGCGGCTATGGGATTTCGACATCTTCAGCCCGGAAGAGGGATCGATTGGTCGGTCGATGCTGGCGCACAGCGGACGCTCCTGCCTCTTGTGCAATCAGATGGCACACGCCTGTAGCCGTTCACGTCGCCATTCGTTATCTGAATTGCTTGAGCACATTGAGGACAAGGTCAATGCCTACTTTACGCCAGCCTGACGGTGTACTGTCGGCCGCACTCTCTCATTCCGTCGTCAGCGAGTATCGGGAATGTCTCTCGTTGCCGGATATCGACCAGCGTGTTGCGCATGCGTTGACGATGGAAGTAATGCTGACGCCGAAACCTGGACTGGTGGATCGTGCGAATAACGGTGCTCATCGTGATATGGATGTGGCGCTATTTCAGACCAGCATTCAGGCGATTTCGCCTTGGTTTCGGCATTTTACCGATGCGGGTTATCAGCACGCCAATATACCGCTAGCGCAACTGCTGTCTCAGGTTCGGCCTATCGGTATCGCTTGCGAACAGGCGATGCTGTCTGCGACGAAAGGCGTGAATACCCATAAAGGCGGAATTTTCGCGTTTGGCCTGCTGTGCACTGCCGCAGGCTGGTTGGCAGGGCGGGGAGAGCGTGTGACGCAGCGCAGCCTATGCGACAGCGTTGCCGCAATGTGTCACGATCTGGTGCGTAATGAGCTGGAGACCTGCTCCGGCGCGGCAACGGCGGGTGAGCACCTCTATCAGCGTCATGGGCTGACGGGCGCAAGGGGAGAAGCCGCTAGCGGTTTCAATACCGTATGTCAGTACGCACTGCCTGCTTTGCAGCAGGCGATTGCCGCCGGAGCGGACAACGAAACCGCGCTGTTACGGACGCTGCTGGTGCTGATGGCCCACAATCCTGACACCAATGTCGTCTCTCGCGGTGGAATGGACGGACTGGCGTTTGTGCAAGCTTACGCGCAGAAATTACTGGTTGGTCCGCTGGATCGTCAGGCGCTAATCAAGATGGATGACGCGCTGATTGCCAGAAACCTTAGCCCAGGCGGTAGTGCCGATTTGCTGGCGTTAACCTGGCTGCTGTATCACTATCCTGCCGAATAGCGTTGCGGTGCCCATACACTGGGGCAGAATAGCCGCTTAATGGCAATATTGTACTCATCAACGATGTACAGAAAAACGCCATTATCTGGTCGCTTCTGCTCACCTTTTTTCTATTATTCCGCTAAAGTAGTTGGGCAAACTGCCGATATCGTTTGCACAAATCTATATCTTACGATTTCAGACACTCCGCATGATCGTTTTCAATATGCAGCCAGTACGGTGGCATCGTAGTGGCACACATGGACTTGAAAGATAACGGAGAGGCGTGCATCAATATAAGCCATTGACACATAATCCATGTAAATAATGGTGGGGATGAAAGCGGTGAATGAAAATTTGAAAGAGCAGTTTGTTAAGCGCAACAAACTGGCTATCTGTGCAACCCTGCGCGAATTAAAGAAGAATGATATTTCTCTGATGGTTCATCATTCTCACGGTCAGTTCATCAGTAAAATTCTTGACGTTGTCCCGGACAACAACCTGTTTGTCTTCGATTTAGGCGGTATTGAGCGTGAAAATAATCGCGCGCTGTATGCCGGATCGCTCTCTTTTGTCGCAGAGCCTGCGGGTGCAAAAGTTGAATTTAATGCCGAAATTGCGAAAACGGTAACTTACGATGGGCTGCCAGCCTTCAGCGCGCAGATTCCTGAACTGCTTTATCTTATCCAACGTAGAACCTATTTCCGCATCAATACGCCACTCTGGCCGCCGTTGACGTGCCGTGGCGAGTTGCCGGATGAAAGTGTTTTCCTATTTACTATTAAAGATCTCTCGTTGGGTGGGTTGAGCCTGTATACCGACCGTGACACCACCGGGCTGTTGACCGAAGGCGACATCATTAAAAGCGTGGAAATGGATCTTGCCGATCACGGCTTCTTCTGCGTCGATTTGCAGTTCGTCGGTCAGGCCATGGTGAAAGTCGTCGATAACAAAGGCGAAGTGAAACTCACGCAGCGTTTGAGCTTCAAGTTCCCTTCACTGAACGCGGCACAGGAGCGGGATCTTCAGCAGGTGATTTTTGAGCTGGAAAGATTACAAAACGAAAAGAAAAAGCGGTTCCAGGAATTGTAATTTTTAAGCGCGACCTTTTGTTTCGGCTTTACACATAACAGCAACGTTTTTCATTACAAGTATTAACGTATTTATCCTGAAATGATTCAGGCTGCGGAGCAAAATATGATTGTTTTGCATGCGAAAAATCAATACACACGCCGCTTGATGTATGACGGGGATAAATAAATTGTTTCCAACGTTCTCAGAGCCTTGTCAGATGAGATCGTCTGGTGCAGAATACGCGCCTTGCAAATAACCGACGTCTAATAGCGTCGGTTATTTTTTTACATTTATGCTCGTCAACCTTTCAGGTTACAGGGGTATTGGTGTGGTTTCTTACCTTCTCTGTGGCTCGGTTTGCTGGGTATAGGGTCTTCAACCAAAGAGGCCGGACAACGATCCGGATAGATAATTTTGTGTGTGCCTGTGAGCACAGTGAGGAAAGGAAAGATGGGGCAATCAGTAAGTTTCACACCGGTACCCGCCGGTTTGGGCTGCAATGGTATTGGTTATGGCGCGACGTCGTCGCAGGTTATTTCTGGTGCTGTTTCAGCTACCTCTTCTCATCGTGATTCAGGCAAGTCCTGTATCCATTCATTTGTTTCCGGTGCGTATGCCCCTGCCGTAATGAACGGAGGTGTACGCCATGTCGCTTGATACATCTCTGCCTAACGCTGGCGCAAAACGTGCTCAGTTAAAAAGAACGCTTACGCTGTGGCCCGTTGTTATGATGGGGCTGGCGTACATGCAGCCGATGACCATTTTTGATACCTTCGGTATTGTGTCTGGCCTGACCGACGGCCATGTGGCGACCGCCTATGCGTTTGCGCTGGTGGCTATTCTGTTCACGGCGCTGAGCTATGGCAAATTGGTAAAACGTTTCCCGTCAGCGGGTTCTGCTTATACCTATGCGCAAAAAGCGATCAGCCCGCACGTTGGGTTTATGGTCGGCTGGTCATCGCTGCTGGACTATCTGTTCATGCCGATGATCAACATTCTGTTGGCGAAAATCTATCTGGAAGCGATCTTCCCCGGCGTGCCGTCGTGGATTTTTGTCGCGGTACTGGTCGGGCTGATGACGCTGTTTAATCTGCGTGGCATCAATCTGGTTGCTAACCTGAACTCCATTATCGTGGTAGTACAGGTGGCTATCATGGCCGTGTTCCTGGGGCTGGTCATCCACGGTGTTTATCTGGGCGAAGGTGCAGGTACGCTGACCAGTACGCGTCCATTCTGGTCTGAGAACGCGCATGTGGTGCCGATGATTACCGGGGCAACGATTCTCTGCTTCTCGTTCCTGGGCTTTGACGGCATCAGCTCGCTGTCGGAAGAAACGCAGGATGCCGGTCGGGTTATTCCAAAAGCCATCTTCCTGACAGCGCTGATCGGTGGTGTGATTTTTGTTGCCGTGGCGTACTTCCTGCAACTGTACTTCCCGGATATTTCCCGCTTTAAAGAGCCGGATGCGTCTCAGCCGGAAATCATGCTGTATGTTGCGGGTAAATTCTTCCAGTCTATTATTCTGGTGTTCTCCTGCGTCACCGTGTTGGCGTCCGGTATGGCCGCACACGCCGGTGTTTCACGCCTGATGTATGTGATGGGACGCGATGGCGTGTTCCCTGAGCGCTTCTTCGGTTATATCCATCCGAAATGGCGTACCCCGGCGCTGAACGTCCTGCTGGTTGGCGTGATCGCACTGTCTGCGGTGTCGTTCGACCTGGTGACGGCAACTGCGCTGATTAACTTCGGTGCGCTGGTGGCGTTTACGTTCGTGAACCTGTCGGTTATTTCACAGTTCTATATTCGTGAACGCCGTAACCGTACCGTAAAAGACACCATTAACTTCCTCGTACTGCCTGTACTGGGCGCGTTAACGGTAGGGGCGCTGTGGGTGAATCTGGAAGCCAGCTCAATGACGCTGGGTCTGGTATGGGCAACGATCGGGCTGCTATATCTGGCGTTTGTGACGCGCAGCTTCCGTCAGCCAGTACCGCAATGCAGTGAAGAGCCAGTGTAAATAACTGACGACGTGCATGAATGAAAGAGAAAAGCGGAGCCCGAGTGCTCCGCTTTTTTATGGCGAGCTATCCCTGGCTGCCACCCTTACGGGCCGTCGCAAGCGACGTTGAAAAACGTTCCCCACGTTTTTTTATGGCGGCAATTATTCTTGCCGCCGCCATTCAGGTTGTTGCTGCGCAATGTTGAGAACGCGTCCTGCGTTTTTACACGTTATCCCACCAGTTCCTGCGCATAGGCGTACAACGCTTTTAACTGCGCCATCTTCTCTTTATCGTCTTCATGAAGCTGATACAGATTACTGAGCTCTGACAGATAATCCTGCAGACGTTCCGGCGTAAATACCGCGCGCCGATGCTGCAGCCAGCGCTGCTGTTCGCGATCGTCCAGCGTGCCGGGGAAATTGCGGGCGCGATAGCGGAAAAGCAGCGGTTCCAGTCGATTATCGGCAAACGTGAGATCCAGTGCAGGGAGGTTCTGCGGAGCGGTCTCCTGAATAATCTTCATCGCCATACGGTCAGCATCGCCGAAGAAGCCATCATAAAGCCGTAAATCGACATCATCAGATGTGACAAATGCGGGCGCTTCAGCAAACAGCTCGACCACTTTTTCTCTGACGCTCGTGTTGTTGCGCAGCAGCGCCAGATTATCCAGACAGCGTTGACGATCGATGCCTAACCTTTCTGCGTCTTCGGGGCGTAAGGTATTGGCTGGTGCCAAGACCGGACATTTATTGATGTGCACCAGCTTGAGCGGAACCGCACTCTGATCGGGTTCCAGCGCATCCCGACGGGTATATAACCGTTCACGCAATGTCTCGCTGTCCAGTTCCAGCAGCGGCGTCATATCTCCAGCCAGATCGCACATGATGACCGCATTACGGTTGTCCGGGTGCCAGGCGAGCGGCACGACCCAACTGGTGTTGCTCCTTGCCGCGCCAAACATGCCAGATACGTGCACGAGCGGTTTCATCTGTGGGATATCAATCAGTGCGGAAATTTTGTTTTTGTTACGCAGCGTGAACAGATACTCAAACAGCTTGGGTTGTGCCTGTTTGAACAGTTTCGCCATGGCGATGGTGGCATAAACGTCGGACATCGCATCATGCGCCTGTTCGTGCGAGATGCCGTTGGCTTTCGTCAGATGTTCAAGGCGGAAACTGGGCAGGCCGTCATTATTCTCGGGCCAGACGATGCCTTCCGGTCGCAGCGCATAGCAGGCGCGTAACGCATCCAGTAAATCCCAGCGCGAATTGCCGTTTTGCCAGCTGTAAGCGTAAGGATCGTAGAAGTTACGGTAGAAAATATTCCGGCTGACTTCATCATCAAAGCGAATGTTGTTGTAGCCCATAATACAGGTGCCGGGCACGCTGAACGCGTCGTGGATCTGACGGGCGAACTCCGCCTCATTGACACCTTTTGCCAGCGCGACCTGCGGAGTAATGCCGGTGATCATCACCGCTTCCGGCTCCGGCAGGTAATCATCGGACGGACGACAATAAATGACCAGCGGCTCACCGATAATGTTGAAATCCATATCGGTACGAACCCCTGCAAACTGCGCAGGGCGATCGCGCGCCGGGTGTTTACCGAATGTCTCGTAATCGTGAATGAAAAAAGTGGGTTGTATTTTCTCGGCCATATATGCAGTTAGCTACGTGTGCGCGCTGAGCCTGAAATCAGGCAAAACAGTCTGGAAAACGGCAAGGATATCATTTAATCGACTTTTCTGCGGCGCTTTCCTGATTTGCATCACTTCTCTGACCTACATCAATAGGCAGGTGGAGATAATCGCTAGGCATGACTGTGTCCATTCGGTTACAATTTTTGTTTTAATGCGAATGATAATTAAATTCGATACTTTGCGAAGTTATTCGCACTGCTTAATACCGATTAATACCGAAATAAGGAGAAAGGAATGCGGTTTCCCTCGATGATAAAAATGACGCTGCTGGCTTCCGCGTTAGTGGTGGCAGGCTGTGATCAGTCTGATTCAACACCTGCGGCCAGTAAAACTGTCGCGATCGAACATACAAAAGGTGTGACGCAGGTTCCTGTGAATCCGAAAAAAGTCATCGTGTTTGATACCGCTATTCTGGATACGATGACCGCGTTGAACATTGATGTCGCGGGCGTACCGCAGGGTGACGCAAAAATCTTCCCTGACGTTCTTGCCCAATATCGTGACAGCAAATATCTGAATGCGGGCACGCTGTTTGAGCCTAACTATGAAGCGATTAGCAGTGCCGCTCCCGATTTAATCATTGGCGGTGGTCGTGCTCGTGATGCCTATGACAAATTAAATGCCATCGCGCCGACGATCGCATTGGATATCGATGACCACCAATTCATGACCAGTTTTACGCAGCGAGTTGAACAACTGGGGGAGATTTTTAGCAAGCAAGATGAAGCTAAAGCCAAACTGGATGATTTTAAACAACGCATCGCCCAAACGCGTGAAAAAGCTGATAAAGCAGGTACGGCATTATTGGTGATGGTCACGGGCGGCAAAATGTCGGCATATGGCCCGAAATCTCGTTTCGGCTTTGTTTTCGACGAGCTGGGATTTAAGCCTGCAACGGAATTTCCTGATTCTGGGCGCCACGGTAACGTCGTGACTTCTGAACTGCTGTTAAGCGCTAATCCAGATTGGTTATTCGTCTTCGATCGTGACAGCGCAATTGGGAACCAGAAGGAAGGTCAATCAGCAAAACAGGTGCTGGATAACCCCTTGGTGAATAAAACCAATGCCTGGCAGAACAACCGCGTTATTTATCTGGACTCCTCTTCGATTTATATCGCGGGCGGGCTGCAAAGCTATCTGCGTCTGATCGATGATGTCAATAAAGCACTTGATGCCAAACCCTAAGACTGCATCGTGACTTCGGCAATGAAAACGTTTTATTTTTCGGTTGGTATCATCTTCATGCTGGGGATGATTACCACCAGTCTGTTTATCGGGGCAGGGCAAGTCACGTTTAATGCGGTATGGACCGACCCGATGATGCGTGACATTTTCTTTATTAGCCGTGTTCCGCGCACGTTGGCTCTGCTGTTGGCGGGGAGCGCCATGAGCGTGGCAGGCTTAATCATGCAACTGCTGACGCAAAACCGTTTTGTCGAACCGTCACTGGCTGGCACAACGCAGTCTGCGGGGTTTGGCCTCCTGGTTGTGATGGTGATTGCCCCGTCGGCTTCACTGATGGTGAAAATGGTGGTCGCCAGCGCGTTTGCGATGGTTGGTACGTTATTGTTTATGATGCTGTTGCGCCGTATTGTCCTCAAATCGGCGCTGGTCGTGCCGTTGGTCGGGATCATGTTGGGCTCGGTCATCGGTGCGGTGACTACGTTCGGCGCAATGCATTATGACTTACTTCAATCGCTTGGCAGTTGGGAAGCCGGGGATTTTTCCGGTATTTTACAAGGACGATATGAACTGCTCTGGCTGGTGGGGATTCTCACATTGTTGGCCTGTTGGACGGCGGATCGTTTTACCGTTGCCGGAATGGGGCGAGAGTTCTCTGTGAATGTCGGCCTGAACTACCGAAAAGTGATGCTGCTGGGGCTCTCTATTATTGCGGTGATTAGCGGTGTCGTTGTTGTCGTCGTGGGGGCATTGCCGTTTCTGGGGCTGATTGTGCCGAACCTCATTAGCATGATGATGGGGGATAACGTGCGAAAAACCATCCCTTGGGTCTGTTTGCTCGGCGGTGGGCTGGTGCTGTTGTGCGATATCATTGGCCGCGTGGTGCGTTACCCGTTCGAGATTCCCGTGAGTGTGATTTTGGGCGTGATTGGTGCCGTTGTGTTCCTTTTCCTGTTGTTGAGTCAGAGACGTCATGTCAGTTAATGAGTTCAAAGTTGATACCCCCACTTCCACTTCGTCTGTAGCGTGCAGCTCATCACCTTATCGGCGTTTATGGTGGCTGAGTGCGGTGGCATTAGCGGCCATCGTGGTGTTCATGACCATCAATCTGGGCGGTAACCTGCGCTACATCCTGATACATCGGGGCCAGATTTTATCCACGATGGTACTGGTCGCGTTTGCTGCTAGTGTGTCAACCGTCCTGTTCCAGACGGTGACGAATAACCGCATTCTCACGCCTTCTATCATGGGGTTTGAGGCGCTGTTTATCTTGCTGCAAACAGCGGTGCTGTTCTTCTTTGGGATACAAGGTATTACGGCGGTTGGCGTGAGCGGCAAATTCATCCTTGAAGCGTTGCTGTTGGTGCTGTTTTCCTTGTTACTCTATCGCAGTCTGTTTACCGGGAGTCACAGTAATCTACATCTGGTTCTGCTGGTCGGGATCATCTGTGGCACCTTGTTTCGCAGTGCTTCCAGCCTGATGCAGCGGCTCCTGACTCCCGGTGAGTTTGCTGTGCTGCAAAGCAGAATGTTTGCCACCTTTACGCGTGCAGCGCCGGAACTGATTGCGCTGTCTGCTGCGATCATCTTGATTATTGCCCTGTGCGTATGGCGATTGCGTTTCCAATTGGACGTACTGGCGCTGGGGAAAAATACAGCGATTAATCTAGGTATTTCTTACAAACGCCATGTAACACTGGTGCTGTTGCTAGTGTCAGTGCTCGTCGCTGTGTCGACGGCGTTAGTGGGCCCGTTAACCTTTTTAGGATTTATGGTGGCGAATTTAGCCTATCTGATTGCGGGTTCCAGCCAACATCGCATTGTGCTGCCGACGGCGTTTTTGCTTGGCATCATCGCGTTAGTGGGGGGACAGTTAATTTTGGAACATCTGTTGGGCATGGCGGGAGCGCTTTCCGTGGTGCTCGAATTTATCGGTGGTTCGCTGTTTATTGTGTTGTTACTGAAAAAGGTTTCTGTGTGATTGAGATCGGCAATGTAACTAAAACGTATAATAACGTGACGGTATTAGACAATGTCTCGGCGACGGTGCCTCGTGGCGGTGTGACGTCGATTATCGGCCCGAATGGGGCAGGGAAGTCGACATTGTTGTCCATCATCAGCCGCTTGCTGGAAGCGGATCGCGGACAGGTAAAAGTGAACGGCATGGATGTGATGACAACGCCAAGCGATAAGCTGGCGATGTGTTTGTCCGTGCTACGGCAGGAAAACCAGTTTACCAGCCGTTTAACGGTAGCGGAGCTGGTGGGTTTTGGCCGTTATCCCTATACCAAAGGACGGCTGAATGCTGACGATCGTGAACGCATCAGCGCTGCATTGGCATTCCTCAATCTGACTGAGTTGAAAGATCGGTTTTTAGATGAGCTCTCCGGCGGTCAGCGGCAGCGGGCTTATGTCGCTATGGTGCTGTGTCAGGACACGGAATATGTGCTGCTGGATGAACCGCTGAATAATCTGGATATGAAACACGCGGTGGCGATGATGAAACAGATTCGTCGTGCGGCCGATGAGTTAGGTAAAACCATTGTGCTGGTTATCCACGATATCAACTTTGCTTCCGCCTATTCGGACTACATTATTGCGATGCGCAAAGGGCAAGTTATCTACACGGGGAAACCGGAGGACATCATGGTGTCCGACGTCCTGGAAGATATTTTCGATACCGAAGTTGCCATCGAAGAGGTTCATAATCAACGCATCGCGGTATACTATCGATAATGGTTTGATGACAGATTATCCGCTCAGTGGGGCATTAGCGCAAAGCGCGTAAGCACTGCTTGAAAGACGCTGGGTATAACCTGTATGGTAAATGCATAAAGAATTTATGTATGACTTAAGGTAAGGGTAAAAGATGGATAAGGACACTAAGCCGTGTTTCCAGGATGTGCTGGAATTCGTGCGCATGTTTCGCCGTAAAAACAAACTTCAGCGTGAAATCGTAGACAACGAAAAGAAAATTCGCGATAACCAGAAGCGCGTCCTGCTGCTGGACAACCTGAGCGAATATCTGAAACCTGGCATGTCCATCGAGGACGTGCAAAATATCATCGCCAATATGCGCGGTGATTATGAAGATCGCGTTGATGACTACATCATCAAGAACGCCGATCTGTCGAAAGAACGCCGTGAACTGTCTAAAAAGCTGAAAGCGATGGGCGAAGTTAAGTAACCTTACGCGCCGTTTTTACGGTAAATAGCTACTGTAAAAGGATCGCTTCCGCGGTCCTTTTTTCTTTTTTATTCTCAATCAGTTCATTCCCTCCTCTCCTGGCCTAACCTCTTTTTCAGTCAATCATTGTCGTATCGGACGTCTGAAAAACTGGAATCCAGCTTGCACGTCGAATGCCACTTTTTGCAATTTAACCACTTTCTTGCGAAGCGTTTCCCCACCTGAGTATTTCGTCCTGTTGCATTAACTTGAGTTACTGCAACATTCCCAAGCGATCAACAGGGAAAGAGGGAAGGGATGTGTTATGGCAAGGGACGATGTCGGTAAATAGTCTGGCTTGGGCTGGCGTGTTGGGTATTCTGCCACTGCTTTTTTTGCCGCATATCCCGGTGCAAACGCTGTTATGGTGGGGAATGGGGCTATCCATCTGTGTGATTCTGGGTGGATATCGTTATGCTGGGATGCGGTTTATCGCGCTTATTGCTGTGAGTTTTTGTTGGGCAGCGTTGAATGCTCAAACTCTGCTGCTACAAATTGATCGTTTCACGCAGGATTCGGTTAACGCTGTCGTGACAATAAGCAGCATACGGTTCAGCGAACACGGTGATGACGGGATCACAGTTCGGTTGGAAGAGATAAACCAGCAGCGAATCTTCCCACCGCTGTATGCCCAACTGACCCTATCACCAGCGATGGAAAACTGGTGCGGTGGCCAACGCTGGGCGATAACCGCCAATTTTCGTCCTATTCATAGTCGACTAAATGAAGGCGGCTTTGATAGCCAACGCTGGGCGATAGCCAAACGACAACCGTTATCGGGTCGTGTGCTAACGGCAAAGGTGATAGATAGCCGCTGTGATTTCCGCCAGCGCACGATCGCGCAGGCGGAACAGCAGGTTCAGGGCTTACCATGGCGTTCTATTTTATTGGCACTGACGTTTGGCGAGATGAAGACGGTTAGTCCGGAACTCAAGGCGCTCCTTCAGAATACGGGTACGATGCACCTGATGGCGATCTCTGGCCTCCATATCGTGCTTGCGGGGCTGGTCGGATGGGGAATGGCGCGGGCGTTGCAGTATGGCTTTCCCGTTCAGTGGATTGGCTATCGTTTCCCATTGCTCACGAGTGCCGTGGTTGCCTGGGGATATGTCTGGCTGGCAGGAGGAAATCCTCCAGCAGTGCGATCTGCGCTAGCGCTCAGCGTGTGGGTTTGCCTAAAAGTCTGGAGCGTTAACTGCTCAGCCTGGCAGGTCTGGCTATGGTGCGTTGCGCTGATTCTGGTGAGCGATCCATTGAGCGTGTTGTCAGACAGCTTTTGGCTCTCTTGTCTTGCGGTGGCATCGCTCATTTTCTGGTTTCAGTGGGCACCGCTTCCCCACCGACTACAGACGCGGCGACGATGGTTCTGGCTACGCTGGATCCACCTGCAAACGGGAATCACCCTGCTATTGATGCCCCTGCAGCTTCATATCTTTCATGGTTTTAGCATTACCTCTCTGCCCGCCAACCTATGGGCGGTGCCTTTAGTGTCTTTCGTCACCACACCGCTCATTTTGCTGGCATTGAGCACGATGGCATTTGTACCACTAGGTGAAATGCTTTGGTGGTTGGCAGATATTTCGTTGCGTGTGGTGTTCGCACCGTTGACGTATCTACAGACAGGGTGGATCTATCTTGATGCATCGTTACTGCTAGGGAGCGTCGCGGGATGGGGTGCCGTCGTAATATGGCGCTTTCGCTGGTGGCGAATCCATCCGATGAGTATCGGCGCGCTGATTCTGGTTTTATTGGCTTTCCGCATAAAGAGCGATGAACCTGCCTGGCGTGTGGACATGCTGGATGTCGGCCATGGGCTGGCTATCGTGATTGAGCAGCGTGGAAAGGCGGTGCTGTACGATACGGGAAATCGCTGGGAAGGAGGCGATATGGCGACGCGGGAAATTCTGCCTTATCTGAGATGGCGGGGAGTCGACGTGGAAAACATTATCCTGAGCCACAGTCATATGGATCACATCGGGGGACTGGAGACGCTACAGGCAGCCTATCCTGAAGCAACGATCTATAGCGCAACCAATGCGATGAATCATCGTTCTTGCCTACGTGGCGAGCGTTGGCGCTGGCAGGATCTCACGTTTACCGTGCTTTGGCCGTTAGCACTCGTTGCACGAGCGGAAAATAACGATTCCTGTGTGATCCGCGTTGATGATGGCAAACACAGTGTCTTATTGACGGGCGATCTGGAATCAGATGCAGAAATGGCATTAGTGAGGCTAGAACGTAGTGCGTTGCGTGCGAATTTGTTACAAATCCCTCATCATGGCAGTAAAACGTCATCCTCGCCCCCTTTCATCCGTGCGGTTAATGCCGAGTTCGTTATCGCCTCTGCGGCACGTTATAACCCGTGGCGGCTGCCTTCAGTAAAGATTGTTGGGCGATACCGACAATATGGTTACTCATGGCTGGATACCGCATCATTTGGGCAGCTAAGCGCTCGTTTTTTCAGCGATTCATGGCATATTCTGCGGTTCAGAGATCACATATCGCCTCGTTGGTATCATCAGTGGTTTGGCGTAGGGCGGTATAATGAGTAAAATGGTCGGCTATTTCTTTCCGCTTCAGGTTTACTACATGCTGAATGATAAAGATCTCTCCACCTGGCAGACTTTTCGTCGCCTTTGGCCGATGATCTCTCCTTTTAAAGCAGGGCTTGTTATTGCTGCGATTGCTCTCATTATTAACGCAGCCAGCGATACATTAATGCTCTCTCTGCTTAAACCCTTGTTAGATGACGGATTTGGCAAGGCGGAACGTGCCGTATTGATCTGGATGCCGCTGGTGGTCATCGGTCTTATGATACTGCGCGGGGTGTCAGGATTTATATCTAGCTACTGCGTCGCCTGGGTTTCAGGCAAAGTGGTGATGAACATGCGCCGTCGTCTTTTCTCCCATATCATGGGGATGCCGGTGGCGTTCTTTGACCAGCAGTCAACCGGGACGCTGCTTTCCCGTATTACTTATGATTCAGAACAGGTTGCGGCCTCTGCGTCCGGTGCGTTGGTTACCGTCGTCAGAGAAGGGGCATCGATTATCGGCCTGTTCATTCTGATGTTCTACTACAGCTGGCAGTTGTCCATCATTCTGATTGTGATTGCGCCGATCGTGTCGATCGCTATGCGCGTGGTGTCCAAACGGTTCCGCAGTATCAGTAAAAATATGCAAGATACCATGGGGCACGTCACCACCAGCACCGAGCAAATGCTAAAAGGCCACAAAGAAGTGCTGATGTTTGGCGGCCAGGACGTTGAGACTAAACGTTTCGATCAGGTCAGTAACCGGATGCGCCAACAGGGCATGAAACTGGTGTCTGCCTCATCAATCTCCGATCCTATTATCCAGTTGATCGCTTCGCTGGCGCTGGCATTTGTACTGTATGCCGCCAGCTTCCCTAGCGTAATGGAAACGTTGACTGCTGGGACGATCACGGTGGTGTTCTCTTCCATGATCGCGCTGATGCGTCCGTTAAAATCACTGACCAACGTTAACGCGCAATTCCAGCGCGGGATGGCCGCGTGCCAGACGCTGTTCGCGATTCTGGATATGGAACAGGAGCGCGATACGGGTAAACGCGAAATCGAGCGAGCGAAAGGCGAACTTGAATTCCGTCAGGTGAATTTTGCTTATCCTGGTAAGGAAAATCTGGCGCTGAAGGATATCAATTTGCATATCCCAGCAGGAAAAACGGTGGCATTGGTTGGGCGCTCTGGTTCGGGTAAATCAACGATTGCTAGCTTGATTACACGTTTTTACGACATCCAATCAGGTGAGGTTTTGCTCGATGGTCACGACCTACGTGAGTATCGCCTGTCCTCCTTGCGTAATCAGGTGGCGTTGGTTTCTCAAAACGTGCATCTGTTTAACGATACGATAGCGAACAATATCGCCTATGCCCGCAATGAGCACTATAGCCGTGAGGAAATTGAGCGTGCGGCGAAAATGGCGCATGCGATGGATTTCATCAATAAGATGGATCATGGTTTGGATACGGTCATTGGTGAAAATGGCGTGATGCTTTCCGGTGGGCAACGGCAGCGCATCGCGATTGCCCGCGCGCTGCTGCGTGATAGTCCGATCCTGATCTTGGATGAGGCTACGTCGGCGTTGGATACGGAATCTGAACGTGCGATTCAATCTGCCTTAGACGAACTGCAAAAAGATCGTACTGCTTTGGTGATTGCACACCGTCTCTCCACGATTGAAAAAGCGGATGAGATTCTGGTGGTTGAGGATGGCAGAATCATTGAACGTGGTAACCATGTTGCATTATTGGCGGCAAACGGTGCCTATGCCCAACTCCATAAAATGCAGTTTGGCGAATGATTGAGCGTATCTGGTCTGGGCGGTCGCGGCTCTATTGGCTATTGTTGCCGTTGTCGTGGCTATACGGATTTATCACGTTTCTGATCCGCCAAAGCTATCGACTGGGGTGGCGGAAAAGCTGGCGATCCCCCGTTCCTGTCGTGGTCGTGGGAAATCTGACGGCAGGCGGCAATGGGAAAACGCCAGTCGTCATTTGGCTTGTCGAGCACCTACAGCGCAGAGGCTATCGTGTCGGCGTGG
Organism: Pectobacterium aroidearum; assembly: GCF_041228105.1. Lineage (NCBI taxonomy): Bacteria > Pseudomonadati > Pseudomonadota > Gammaproteobacteria > Enterobacterales > Pectobacteriaceae > Pectobacterium > Pectobacterium aroidearum. Next base: position 3,006,839 of record NZ_CP166097.1, on the reverse strand, counting down.
TGTCACGCGGCTACGGTGGAAAAGCTGAACGTTATCCTCTGCTGCTAGATGACACGGTAACAACGGCGCAGGCAGGCGATGAGCCGGTTCTGATTTTTCAGCGAACCGGAGCGCCCGTTGCGGTAGCTCCCCGTCGTCGGGACGCCGTGAGTGCGTTATTGGCACAGCACACGTTAGATGTTGTGATCACGGACGATGGATTACAGCACTATGCGTTGGAAAGAGATATTGAGCTGGTTGTGATTGATGGAATGCGGCGTTTTGGCAATGGATGGTGGCTGCCTGCGGGTCCAATGCGGGAAAGAGAAACTCGTCTGACGTCGGTGGATGCTGTTATTGTTAACGGCGGCACGCCGCGAACAAATGAGATAGGCATGACATTAACGGCTGGGATGGCAGTTAACTTACTTTCTGGTGAGTCTCGACCGCTAAGCCAGTTGCATGATGTCGTTGCGATGGCGGGTATCGGACATCCCCCGCGTTTTTTTGCTACGTTGCGAGAGGCTGGCGTCAGCATTGCACGTGAAATTGCCTTTGCTGACCATCAATCGTACCAACCAGAACAGCTTGAATCGCTGACTCAGGATGCGACACAGCCGCTGCTGATGACGGAAAAAGATGCTGTGAAATGTAAGGCGTTTGCCCAACGTAATTGGTGGTATCTGCCGGTCGATGCCATGCTCGCTGAGCCCCGCGGCACGCAGTTGCTCGATAAACTGGAAAACGTGATTAAGCTGCATACGAGTAACAGAACATAAATCGAACTTGTACCACGGTTTTAGATATCTTCCAGAAGGTATCGCCATAGTAGATCGCTGCCATAGCGAGAAAGAACATACCGATCATCGATCGGCCAAAGATGGAGGAAGCATGGATCACCGTTTACTTGAGATTGTTGCCTGTCCTGTTTGTAACGGTCGGCTGTATTTTAATAAAGAGAAACTGGAGCTGATATGCAAGGTCGATGGTTTGGCCTATCCGGTTCGTGATGGCATCCCCGTGCTGCTGGAAAACGAGGCTCGTAAACTCGGCGCTGACGAGATAACACAATGACCTATACCGTGATCATTCCTGCGCGTTTTGCGTCAAGCCGACTGCCGGGTAAGCCGTTGGCGGACATCAACGGTAAACCGATGGTCGTCCATGTGATGGAGCGGGCGCTGGAATCGGGAGCGCAGCGCGTGATTGTCGCCACCGACCATCCTGATGTTGAAACGGCCGTGAAGCAAGCTGGTGGTGAAGTGTGCCTGACCCGTGCCGATCATAATTCCGGTACGGAGCGCTTGGCTGAAGTTATCGAACGCTACGGTTTTACTGACGATGACATCATCGTTAACGTTCAGGGCGATGAGCCACTCATTCCTTCCGTGATCATTCGTCAGGTGGCGGAAAACCTCGCAGCCAGTAAAGCGGGAATGGCAACGCTGGCGGTGCCGATTGAAACCAGCGAAGAAGCATTCAACCCGAATGCAGTAAAAGTGGTGACCGACGCGGAGGGATATGCGCTGTATTTTTCTCGTGCGACGATCCCTTGGGACAGAGAGCGTTTTGCTCAGTCTAAGGAAACTATTGGCGATCATTTCCTGCGTCATCTCGGCATCTATGCCTACCGTGCCGGGTTTGTGCGTCGTTATGTCAGTTGGGCACCGAGCCAACTGGAGCAAATCGAATTACTGGAACAGCTGCGCGTGCTATGGTACGGCGAGAAGATTCATGTTGCGGTTGCGAAAGCGGTGCCTAGCGTTGGCGTGGATACGCCAGAAGATCTGGCGCGTGTGCGGCACGTTATGGCGAATCGCTAAGACCTATCACACCACGCGACTATGAATACTTCATGGGGGATCTATTCTTGCCGGAATAGATTTTCTCCATGAAGTTTTTTCTTTATACGACATATTATCTTTTAAATTATTTAGCACTTATTTAGATAAGTATTCTTAAAAATTCTCAAATTACGCTGTGCTGCTTTATTCCATAGGCGATTTATTTTCATTCTGAATTGATGAGTAGCGAGTGGAACTTTTATTTTCATATTTAAATGCTACTATCAATTCGCCATGTTTTTGCATGGCGTTTTTATTATTTCAACTAAGGACGGTAATGATATGAATGCTAAACGTTATATCGCAAATTTTTTTCTCGGCGGTATGCTGATGGGGGCTGCGGCGGGCAGCAGCGCGGCGGTGTATTATATGGCGCCCAACGGCAATGACGCGAATAACGGCAGTAAAAACTCCCCCTGGAAAACGATCGATCGCGCACAGAAAACATTAAATCCTGGCGACCGCCTGTGGATCCGTGGCGGTAACTACGTGTTTACCAAGGGGCTGAACGTCTGTGCAACGCGTACTGATGTGGTGAACGCGATTACGCTGAATAAGAGCGGTACCGAAGGTAAGCGCATTGAGTATTGGGCGTACAGCGGAGAAGTGCCCGTGTTTGATTTCAGCCAGATGCAGGATGATTGCCGCGTCAAAGGCTTCAACGTTGTGGCAGATTGGATCTCTCTGAAAGGACTGGAAATAACCGGTGTTCCGCAGCGCAATAACCTTAACCATGAATCCTGGGGAGTATGGATAAGGGGCAGCAATAATATATTCGAGCAGTTAAATATCCACCATATTATGGGCACGGGTTTGTTTATCCAGCGTGGGGGATATAACCTGGTATTGAATAGTGACTCCCACCATAATTACGATCCGCTGACCTCTAATGGCGCTGGTCAAAGTGGCGATGGATTTGGTGCGCATATTCCGGCTAATCAACCAGGTAATATTTTCCGCGGTTGCCGGGCATGGTCAAACTCGGATGATGGCTTCGATTTAATTAATGCCTATTCTCCGGTGCTGATTGAAAACTCTTGGGCGTGGTCACACGGTTATTTGCCGGGAACGACGCAGTCGCTGCCGGCAGGTAATGGTAATGGCTTTAAAGTCGGTGGCTACGGCGGCGTTTATGTGGCAAATGCGGTAAAGCATACCGTGCGTAACTCGGTTGCGTTTTTAAATAAAGCGGCCGGTTTTTATGCTAACCACCATCCGGTTGCGAACGATTTCTTTAACAACACCGGTTATAAAAATAACCCTAACTTTAATATCCGCGGTATTGATGCAAACGGAAAAGCGATTGGGCTAGGTACGCTACGCAATAACGTTTCTCATGGCGGTAAAGACCTGTCGTTCTCCGACGGTGCGAACATGCGCTACAACTCATGGGATCTGAAAATTGCGGTATCAGATTCTGACTTCGAGAGCGTTTCCGTGACCGGCTGGGATGCACCGCGTCAGGCGGATGGCAGCTTGCCAGTACTGAAGAGCCTGCATCTTGCGTCGGGTAGTGCGCTAATCAACAAGGGTGGGGATGTCAAACTGCCTTACAAAGGTTCAGCCCCAGATCTGGGTGCTTTTGAACGCGAATAATGGCGGAGTGTAAATACACTCGCCTGTCACTCACACTGTCCCCCTGCTAACAGGCAGGGGATAGTGCGGCAATAACACCGGCAGGGCATGTTCCCTGCCGTCATTGATCCTCTTTTATTTGATCTGCGTTGAAGAATTTGTCCTCCGCTCACCGCATCATGGTGAACGGAGTCATTTGGCTCAACGGGGGTATAGCCGTTTATGGAACAGTTGAAATCGGAGCTCAGCACCGTGTTGGGGGAAAGCCTCAGCCGGCTTGAGCGCATAAGCGAACAGCCCTATGCGGATCTGTATGCCTTGTATGATAAAGAAGGCAACGCCATTCCTTTGTTGGCTAAAAGCTATGTTTGCCAGGGCGTCGCACAGCAAGAAGCCTACAAGCTCTCGATGCTGGCGCGTGAGGGCGATGTTCGTTTGCCAACCGTTTATGGGCTGGTATTGACGCAGCAGCAGCCTTATCGTGAGTTGTTACTGATTGAGCGCCTGCGCGGTGTGTCGGTGGAGGCACCACCAAGAAGCGGTCAGCGTTGGACGCTTCTGATGGATCAGATTGTTGAAAGCGTATTAGCCTGGCACCGCATTGATAGTCATGGTTGCGTCGGTTCTGTCGATAGCACGCAGGACAACGACTGGGTCAGTTGGTACCAACAGCGTGTAGAAGTGCTGTGGTCGACGTTACTCAATGTCAGTGCGCCACAGCTGACGCAACAAGATCGAGGCGTACTTTATCGTTCTCGCCAGTGTTTAGCGATGCTATTTGAAGATTTTGAGGATGGCTGTGTACTGGTTCACGGCAATCTTTCGCTGCGCAGCATGTTGAAAGACGCGCGTAGCGATCAACTGTTGGCGATGATTAATCCAGGCATGATGCTGTGGGCACCCAGAGAGTATGAGCTCTTCCGGCTTTGTGAAACCGGGATGCCGGAGCAACTGCTTTATCACTACCTAAAACAGGCACCGGTAGCTGAGTCTTTTGTCTATCGGCGCTGGTTGTATGTTATCTGGGAAGCCGTGGCTCGTTATATCCACACCGGTCAATTAGACCGTCAGCTCTTTGATGTGGCTTCCCGAGAGCTGTCCCCTTGGCTGGAGTGATCCTGTGGTTGTTCGGCGCTGTGTGGTGTTGCCGACGTTCCTTTCAGCGCTTGCCAGAGGCGACCGAGTGTTTCATACCAGGCGCGTTCGCTGTGCGATAAATAGTAAGCGGAAGGAAAGACTTTCTCCCACGGGTTGAGCGCAGACGTGATCGCCATCTGATTCGCCGGAGCCGGAATCGGTGCAAGCCCCTGAGCCTGGAAGAACCGTATGGCGCGAGGCAGGTGGTTTGCCGAGGTCACCAGCAAGAAAGGGCGATCGCCAACAATCTTAGCGGTTGCCGCCGCTTCTTCTTCCGTATCCCTTGGCGTATCCAGAATGACGATATCCTGCTGAGGAATACCCAGACTTTCTGCGACCAGCGCAGCGGTTTTCGCACTGCTAACTGGGTTACCCTGCGCCGCGCCGCCAGTAAAAATTAATTTTGCGCCGGGGTTGGCATGATAAAGGCGAATCCCTTCCGTCACGCGCGGGAGGCTGTTGCTGATCAAATTGGAACTGGGTGCCCATTCCGCGTTATAGGTATACCCCCCGCCCAGCACGACAATATAGTCGGCTTTGCTCGCCTGCAGCGTTTGCCGCCAGGTTGGGTAGTGTGATTCCAGTGGTAACAGCAGCCTATCGGCGACAGGTTGCAGGCTGAGCAGAATCAGCGCCAGCCAACTGGCTAAGATTATCGTTCTTCCCGTGCGCTGCCGTTGGGTAAACCAGAGCAGCAGCAGGCCAACACCCATCAGAAGCAATAGCAATGGCAGAGGCTGCAGAAGGCCACCGACGAACTTTTTGAGTGTGAAAAGCATAAAATTGCATTCCTTTTGAGTGAAAAACCCGCATCCGGGAAGATATCATGCGGTAAGGCCATTTATTCTAAGCCAGCCTGTGCCAAAATGGCAGGCTGGAAAAATCGCATCGCGCAGACATGTGCTGCACGAGCTCCCCCGTTTATATGATGCGGAACAATGACTGATGCAGGATCGCAATTTTAACGATATCGCCGAAAAATTTGCTCAGAATATCTATGGCACAACGAAGGGGAGACTTCGGCTGGCGGTATTGTGGCAGGATCTTAGCGATCTTTTGATCCGACTTCCGGCACGCCCATTGCGCATCCTTGATGCGGGAGGCGGTGAAGGGCAGATGGCGTGTCGTCTGGCGGCTTTAGGACATCAGGTATTGTTGTGCGATGTTTCCGATGAGATGATTCAGCGCGCCAAAAATGCGGCAGAGGCGCAGGGCGTGACCCATAATATGCGTTTTGTGCAGTGTGCCGCACAGGATATCGCGCAATATATGGAAAGCCCCGCCGATCTGATATTGTTCCACGCGGTGCTGGAGTGGGTCGCGCAACCGCAGCAGATGCTGAAAATATTGTATGATTGCCTGTCGCCAGGTGGTGCGCTGTCTTTGATGTTTTATAACCATCACGGACTGTTGATGCGTAACATGGTGCTGGGCAACTTTGATTATGTTCAGGCCGGTATGCCGAAGAACAAAAAGCGCTCGCTATCGCCAGATCATCCGCTGGATCCGCAAGAGGTGTACGGCTGGCTTGATGAAATGGGGCTGACCATTAGCGGGAAAACTGGCGTGCGTGTGTTTCATGACTACCTGCAGAATAAGCAGCAGCAAATTGATAAGTTTGCCGACATTCTGGAGCTCGAACAGCGGTATTGTCGGCAGGAGCCTTTTGTGAGTTTGGGCCGTTATATCCATGTCATGGCGCATAAACCCCATTTAAAGGATGCATTATGAGTGATTTTTCCCAGACTGTACCCGAACTGGTCGCCTGGGCACGAAAAAACGATTTCTCCATTTCCCTCCCTACCGAGCGCCTGGCGTTTTTGATGGCGATCGCCACGCTTAACGGCGAACGCATGGATGGTGAAATGAGTGAAGGTGAGCTGATTGATGCCTTCCGCCATGTGAGTCAGGGATTTGATCAGACGAACGAAACCATTACCGTCCGCGCCAATAACGCGATTAACGATCTGGTGCGCCAGCGGTTGCTTAACCGCTTTACCAGCGAACAGGCGGAAGGCAATGCGATTTATCGTCTGACGCCGCTGGGGATTGGCATTACCGATTATTACATCCGGCAGCGTGAGTTCTCGACGCTGCGACTTTCTATGCAGCTCTCTATCGTGGCACAGGAACTCAGCCGTGCGGCCGATGCAGCAGAAGAAGGCGGCGATGAGTTTCACTGGCATCGCAATGTGTTTGCGCCGCTGAAATATTCCGTTGCTGAAATTTTTGACAGTATCGATCTGTCACAGCGCGTGATGGATGAGCAGCAGCAGGGTGTGAAAGACGATATCGCGGCGCTGTTAAATCAGGATTGGCGGGCAGCGATCAGCAGTTGTGAACAACTGCTGACGGAAACGTCGTCTACACTGCGTGAATTGCAGGATACGCTAGAAGCCGCTGGCGACAAGTTGCAGGCGAGCCTGTTGAGCATTCAGGATGCGATTATGAATAATGCGCATAATCTGGAATTTGTCGACAAACTGGTCTTTGACCTGCAAAACAAACTCGATCGCATTGTGAGCTGGGGACAGCAGACGATAGACCTGTGGATTGGCTACGACCGCCACGTACATAAGTTTATCCGTACTGCGATTGATATGGATAAAAACCGCGTCTTCGCCCAGCGCCTGCGTCAGTCGGTGCAGAGCTATTTCGATAGCCCTTGGGCGTTGACGTTTGCCAACGCCGATCGTTTGCTGGATATGCGTGACGAAGAGCTGACGCTGCGTAGTGAAGAAGTGACCGGTGAATTGCCGCCGGAGCTGGAATACGAAGAGTTTAGTGAAATGCGCGAGCAGTTGATCGCGCTGGTCGAGCAGGCGCTACATAAATATAAAGCGCAACAGATTCCGCTGGATTTGGGGGAAGTTATGCGTGAATACCTCGCGCAGCATCCTCGCTCGCGGCATTTCGATGTTGCCCGAATCGTGGTCGACCAGGCAGTCCGCCTGGGCGTAGCCGAAGCAGATTTCACCGGATTGCCTGCATTGTGGCGGGCAATCAATGATTACGGAGCCAAGGTGCAGGCCCATGTCATCGACAAATATTGAACAATTTATGCCAGTGAAACTGGCAACCGCGCTGTCGAATAACCTCTTTCCTGCGCTGGACAGCCAATTGCGCGCCGGGCGTCATATTGGCATTGAAGAGCTGGAAAACCACGTATTTCTGATGGATTTTCAGGAAGTGCTGGAGGAGTTCTACAGCCGTTACAACGTAGAGTTGATCCGCGCGCCGGAAGGTTTTTTCTATCTGCGTCCGCGCTCCACTACGCTGATCCCCCGTTCTGTGCTGTCTGAGCTGGATATGATGGTAGGGAAAATTCTCTGTTATCTCTATCTGAGTCCGGAGCGCTTGGCGCACGAAGGCATTTTCAGCCAGCAGGAGCTGTATGAAGAGCTACTGAGTCTGGCGGATGAAAGTAAGCTGTTGAAGCTGGTTAACCAGCGTTCTACCGGTTCCGATCTGGATCGCCAGAAGCTGCAGGAAAAAGTCAGAACCTCGCTTAACCGCTTACGTCGGTTAGGCATGATCTACTTTATGGGAAATGACAGCAGCAAATTCAGAATTACCGAATCGGTGTTCCGCTTCGGAGCTGATGTACGCAGCGGCGATGATGCCCGCGAAGCGCAGCTACGCATGATTCGCGATGGTGAAGCGATGCCTGTTGAAGGTAGTTTGTCGCTGAAAGATGACAGCGACGATAACGATCGCACTGATGATACCGCGCCAGAAACGGGCGAGGATGAATAAGAGCGTATCCCATTCCTACTGGGGTAGGCTCTGTGTTGAGGATGAACAGGAATGATTGAACGCGGTAAATTTCGCTCACTAACGCTGGTCAACTGGAACGGCTTTTTCGCCCGCACCTTCGATCTGGATGAACTGGTTACCACGCTATCCGGCGGTAACGGTGCTGGGAAATCCACCACGATGGCCGCCTTTATTACGGCGCTGATCCCTGACCTGACGCTGTTGCACTTCAGAAACACGACCGAAGCCGGTGCTACCAGCGGTTCTCGTGATAAAGGCCTGCACGGTAAATTACGTGCCGGTGTCTGCTACTCCACGCTGGATGTCGTTAACTCGCGCCATCAGCGCGTGCTGGTTGGCGTTCGTCTCCAGCAGGTCGCGGGTCGCGACCGTAAAGTCGATATCAAGCCTTTCACCATTCAGGGATTACCGACAGCTATCCAGCCGACGCAAATTCTGACGCAGGTGGTCGGCGATCGCCAGGCACGGGTGCTCTCGTTGCAGGAGTTGAAAGATCGCGTTGAGGAGATGGAAGGCGTTCAGTTCAAGCAGTTTAACTCCATCACCGACTATCACTCGCTGATGTTTGATTTAGGCGTGGTGCCGCGTCGTCTGCGTTCTGCTTCTGACCGTAGCAAGTTTTATCGCCTGATTGAAGCCTCGTTATACGGTGGTATCTCCAGTGCCATTACTCGCTCGCTGCGTGATTATTTACTGCCGGAAAACAGCGGCGTGCGTAAAGCGTTTCAGGATATGGAAGCGGCGCTGCGTGAAAACCGCATGACGCTGGAAGCGATCCGCGTCACCCAGTCCGATCGCGATCTGTTTAAACACCTGATCTCCGAAGCGACGTCTTATGTTGCCGCTGACTATATGCGTCATGCCAATGAGCGGCGCATCCATCTTGATGGGGCGCTGGAATTGCGCCGCGACCTGTTCTCCAGCCGTAAGCAACTGTCGAGCGAACAGTACCGTCATGTGGAAATGGCGCGAGAACTCGCGGAGCAGAGCGGTGCGGAAGGCGATCTGGAAACGGATTATCAGGCAGCCAGCGACCACCTGAATCTGGTGCAAACCGCGATGCGCCAGCAGGAAAAAATCGAGCGTTATAACGCCGATCTGGAAGAACTAAGCTATCGCCTCGAAGAACAGAACGAGGTGGTAGAAGAAGCGCGTGAGCAGCAGGCGGAAAACGAAGAACGCGCCGATGCTGCTGAGCTGGAAGTGGATGAACTGAAAAGCCAGCTTGCCGATTATCAGCAGGCGCTGGACGTACAGCAAACACGTGCCATTCAGTACCAGCAGGCACAGCAGGCGTTGGAGCGCGCTCGCACATTGTGCCAGTTGCCGGATTTAACGGCAGATAACGCGGACGAGTGGCTGGACAGCTACCAGGCCAAAGAGCAGGAAGCGACAGAAATTCTGCTGATGCTGGAACAGAAGCTGAGCGTGGCTGATGCAGCGCACGGCCAGTTTGAGCAAGCCTATCAGCTGGTGAGCAAGATTGCTGGTGCGGTTAACCGCAACGAAGCCTGGCAGGTCGCACGTGATTTGCTGCGCGACAGCTCTTCGCAACGCTATCAGGCGGAGCGAGTACAGCCGCTACGGATGCGCCTGTCTGAACTGGAACAGCGCCTGCGTGAACAGCAGGATGCCGAGCGACTATTGCAGGATTTCAGCAAGCGCAACGGTCAGGATTATCAGCCGGAAGAACTGGAGTCGCTCCAGCAAGAGCTTGATGCCCGTATCGAAACGCTGTCATCGCTGGTGGCGGAAGCGGGTGAACGCCGCATGGCGCTGCGTCAGGAGCTGGAGCAAATCCAGCAGCGTATTCAGAAGCTGACGACGCGTGCGCCAGTCTGGCTGGCCGCTCAGGAAATGCTGACGCAGTTGAGCGAGCAAAGCGGCGAAACGTTTGAAGATAGCCGTCAGGTGACGGAATTCATGCAGCAGTTACTTGAGCGTGAGCGTGAAACGACCGTTGAGCGTGACGATATCGCTAGCCGCAAGCGACAGATTGAAGCGCAGATTGAGCGACTGAGTCAGCCGGGTGGTTCCGAAGACCCACGCTTAAACGCGTTGGCGGAACGCTTTGGCGGCGTGCTGCTATCTGAAATTTATGATGACGTGACGCTGGATGATGCGCCGTACTTCTCGGCACTTTACGGCCCGTCCCGTCATGCCATCGTGGTCGCCGATCTCTCGCTGGTACGTGAACAGCTTGCTGGTCTGGAAGATTGCCCGGAAGATCTGTATTTGATCGAGGGGGATCCGCAGTCGTTTGATGACAGCGTGTTTGCCGTTGAAGAACTAGAACGTGCCGTCGTCGTCAAAGTCGCGGAGCGCCAGTGGCGTTATTCCCGTTTCCCTGAAGTGCCGCTGTTTGGTCGCGCCGCGCGGGAAATGCGTCTGGAGAGCCTGCGTGATGAGCGCGAAGCGCTAGCCGAACAGTACGCGACGCTGTCGTTTGACGTGCAGAAAACGCAGCGTTTGCACCAGTCCTTCAGCCGGTTCATCGGTACACATCTGGCTGTCGTTTTTGATGAAGATCCCGAAGCGGAAATTCGTACGCTCAGCTCCCGTCGCGGCGAGTTGGATCGTGCGATTGCCAGCTTTGATGGTGAGAACCAGCAGCAACGTCAGCAATATGAACAAGCGAAAGAAGCCAGCGTACAGCTGAATAAACTGATCCCGCGTGTTAGCCTGCTGTGCGACGAGACGTTACAGGATCGCGTGGAGGAGATTCGCGCGGAGCTGGATGAAACCGAAGAGTCTGCCCGTTTCATTCAACAACACGGAGCGACACTGGTTAAGCTGGAACCGCTGGTTTCTGTCTTGCAAAGTGACCCGCAGCAACATGAGCAGTTGCAGGAAGATTATGCTCAGGCACAGAACGCACAGCGGCAGGCGAAACAGCAGGCGTTTGCATTGACCGAGGTTGTGCAGCGTCGCGCACACTTCAGCTATGCCGATTCCGCCGGCATGCTGGGTGAAAACGCCGGCTTGAATGACAAATTGCGTCACCGTTTGGAACTGGCTGAAGCGGAACGGACAAAAGCACGCGAACAGCTTCGCCAGCATCAGGCACAGCTGACACAGTACAGTCAGGTTCAGGCATCGCTGAAAAGCTCTTACGATGCCAAACAGGATATGCTGAAGGAGCTGACGCAAGAGCTTCAGGATATCGGCGTACGTGCGGATGCCGATGCCGAAGAACGTGCCCGTCAGCGTCGTGATGAGCTGCATGCGGCATTAAGCACCAACCGCTCGCGGCGTAATCAGTTGGAAAAACAGATTACGTTCTGTGAAGCCGAAATGGACAGTTTGCAGAAGAAATTGCGCAAGCTGGAGCGTGATTATCACCAGATGCGTGAGCAGGTTGTCACTGCGAAAGCAGGCTGGTGTGCGGTCATGCGTTTGGTGAAAGACAACGGCGTTGAGCGCCGTCTGCACCGCCGTGAGCTGGCGTATATGGAAGGCGATGAACTGCGTTCCATGTCGGATAAGGCGCTGGGGGCGCTGCGTCTGGCGGTGGCGGACAACGAACATCTGCGCGATGTACTGCGGCTTTCGGAAGATCCGAAGCGACCAGAGCGCAAGATCCAGTTCTACATTGCCGTTTACCAGCACCTGCGCGAGCGTATTCGTCAGGATATTATCCGCACTGATGACCCGGTAGAGGCGATTGAGCAGATGGAGATCGAGCTTAACCGTCTGACTGAAGAGCTAACGGCGCGTGAACAGATGTTGGCTATCAGCTCACGCAGCGTGGCAAACATCATTCGTAAAACGATCCAGCGTGAGCAGAACCGTATTCGTATGCTGAACCAGGGGCTGCAAGCGGTAGCGTTTGGTCAGGTGAAGAGTGTTCGTCTCAACGTCAACGTGCGTGAAACGCATACCACGCTGCTCAATGTGTTGTCCGAACAGCAGGAAATGCATCAGGATCTGTTTAACAGCAACCGCCTGACCTTCTCGGAAGCGTTGGCAAAACTGTATCAACGCCTGAATCCTGAAATTGATATGGGACAGCGCACACCGCAAACGATCGGTGAAGAGTTGCTGGACTACCGAAACTACCTTGAAATGGAAGTTGAGGTTAACCGTGGCGCGGATGGCTGGCTGCGAGCGGAAAGTGGAGCGCTGTCTACCGGGGAAGCGATTGGTACCGGGATGTCGATTCTCGTCATGGTGGTACAGAGCTGGGAAGAAGAGTCTAAGCGCCTGCGTGGTAAAGATATTATTCCGTGTCGTCTGCTCTTCCTCGATGAGGCAGCGCGTCTGGATGCCAAATCGATCGCCACGCTATTCGAGCTGTGCGATCGTCTGGAAATGCAGTTGGTCATCGCGGCACCGGAAAATATCAGCCCTGAGAAAGGGACCACCTATAAGCTGGTGCGTAAAGTCTACCAGAACAATGAGCACGTCCATGTGGTCGGGCTGCGTGGTTTTGGAGCAGAAGCCCCTGAGACGCAGGAGCAAGCCTCATAGTGGAGTGATAAAGTGTATCGCAGCAAACCTTACTGCTCTTTTCCTCTATAATGATAAAGCCGCTTTTTTAAGCGGCTTTATTTTTACGTAAAAAGAATGCTGACAGTGAATAAGTTCCTCAAGCTCGAAAGATAATAACCAGAAGAAGAAGCAAAAATATTTTTCTCTTTATATACTGACGGTAAAGCGATGGCAGGCTGCGGAAGGATTTGCGGTTGTATATTGTACAGTGACGACCGTGAATAACGGGCGAGATATAAAAACGATCATATTTCATTCTTTATCGTTTTCTACAATGGAAAACGAAAAAATGAGTTTACGCCAGTGCGAGCGAATCCGGTTTGTTATTTCCATGTTCAACGTGGATTGTCGTAAAAGCATAGTGATTAATAAGTACAGGGGATAAATGGATGTTGTTGTTACATAAACGAAAAATGGTCAGGCTGCTGTTGCGCGTGGGTTGTATTTGGGTCGGAAGCCTGTCTCCTTCGTTTTCGGTGCTGGCAGCATCTCCGACGGTGATATCTGGCTTATCGCAAAGCTCGGGTGCAGTTTCTGTAGAAAAGAGTCGTGCAGGGCTTCTTTCAGCGCTGCCGCACGGCGTGTCGGTACATTATCTCTCTGATTTATCATCGCTTTATGCCCAACATCAGATGCAACCGATGTGGGCGGATAATCGCGCGGTGCAACAGTTTCAACAGCAGCTTGCCGAATTGGCGATAGCGGGCGTACAGCCGCAGTTCACCACGTGGGTGACTTGGCTGACCGATCCGCAATTGACCGGATTTGCGCGCGATGTCGTGCTATCGGATGCAATGCTGGGTTATTTGCAGTTTGTTTCTGGCGTGGAGCGTAACGGCAATGATTGGCTGTACAGCAGCGTACCTTATCGTCTGCAATCGCCTGCGTTGAATATCGTTTCTCAATGGCAACAGGCCGTAAAATCCGGCACCAGCGCGGCCTATGTGGTTTCGCTGGCACCGCAGCATTCACAGTACGCCAAAATGCATGAGGCGCTGAAGACGATGCTGACGGACAATCGCCCGTGGCCGAGTCTGAATTTGACGGAATCTCTGCGTCCGGAACAGCAGAGCCGAGAGCTGGCAGTACTGCGTGAAATTCTGCAGCGTACTGGCATGCTGTCGTCAACGGAGAGCATTACGCTGTTTAACGAAAATACCGCCGCGACGACGATACCGGCAGGCGAGTCTCCGTTGGTCGAGAGTGGGGCTGCGATCTACACGGGTGAACTGGTTGAAGCGGTGAAACGCTTCCAACATTGGCAAGGGCTGGAGGACGACGGCGTTATTGGTAAGCGTACTCGTGATTGGCTCAATGTTTCCCCCCAAATGCGCGCGACGCTGCTGGCGCTGAATATTCAACGCCTGCGCCTGCTGCCGGATAATGTTCACACCGGTATTATGGTGAATATCCCCAATTATTCGCTGATCTATTATCAGGACGGCGCTGAACGCTTATCGTCACGCGTTATTGTTGGACAGCCCAAGCGTAAGACGCCGTTGATGAGTAGTTCGCTGTATAACGTGGTGGTCAATCCACCGTGGAATGTCCCTACTACGCTGATTCGACAGGATATCATTCCTAAAGTAGTACGCGATCCTGGTTATCTACAGCGTCATGGCTATACGGTGTTGTCCGGCTGGAGTCAGGATGCGGAAGTGATTGATCCATCGATGATCGATTGGCAGATTGTGTCACCAGAGCGTTTCCCCTATCGCTTACGTCAGGCTCCTGGCGCGAACAACTCGCTGGGGCGCTATAAATTCAATATGCCAAATTCGGAAGCGATTTATCTGCACGATACGCCCAATCACAACCTGTTCCAGCGTGATATTCGGGCGCTGAGTTCCGGCTGTGTGCGGGTCAATAAGGCATCGGAATTGGCTAGCATGCTATTGCAGGATGCGGGATGGAATAATAGTCGAATTTCTTCCATGCTGGATCAGGGGAACACGACCTTTGTTTCAATGAAGCACCGAATTCCGGTTAATCTCTATTATCTGACAGCGTGGGTAGCGGAAGATGGTAGGCCTCAATTCCGCACAGATATTTACAATTATGATGATACTGCCCGAGCCGGGACGAAAGTCCTCTCCAAAGCAGGGTTATTGCTTCAGTAAGTATTGAAAATACGGGCATTAGTCGTATTGGTATTTTATCGTTTTGCGGGGGATTGATGCGATCTCCCGCAAACCCGTAAGCAAAGCGGGTTGACTCACTTTTCTCTGGCAGTTAAGGTTCAAGGCGGTGCGTTTTTTGCCTCCTTTTATACCGTTATTTTAGCCAGGGTACTCGTTCTATGGATCACATTGACAACCATCGCCGTAAGTGGCTTGCACTGGGTGGTGCCGCGTTTGGTATCGCACTGCTTCCCGGTCAGGCATTTGCAACGTTATCTACGCCCCGACCACGAATTTTAACGCTAGACAATCTGAATACCGGAGAGCGGCTAAAAACGGAATTTTTTGATGGCAAACGGTATAACAAATCAGAACTCTCCCGCCTGAATCACTTTTTCCGCGATTATCGCGCCAATAAAATCAAAACGATTGATCCCCAACTTTTCGATCAGCTCTATCGCTTACAGGTCATGCTGGGCACCAATAAGCCTGTACAGCTGATTTCCGGTTATCGCGCAATTGATACGAATAATGAATTACGTGCGCATAGCAGAGGTGTGGCAAAGCAGAGCTATCACACGAAAGGGCAGGCGATGGATTTTCATATTGAAGGCGTTCAACTGGCCAACATTCGTAAAGCGGCGATGAAGATGCGTGCAGGTGGGGTTGGCTACTATCCGCGCAGTGATTTCGTTCACATCGATACCGGCCCGGTCCGCACCTGGTAAGTCGCTACCGCAGCATGACATTTTTCTGAGACGGTTCGCGAATACATCGCGAGCCGCTCAGTTTATTCAACATGGAGTGATATGAAATATCAAATTGTCCCAGTGACAGCATTTAGCCAGAATTGTACGTTGTTATGGTGTGAAAAAACGAATGAAGCGGCGATTGTCGATCCCGGTGGCGATGCAGAAAAAATCAAACGCGCCGTTGCGGATGCAGGGATTTCGGTTAAGCAGATTCTGTTAACACATGGTCATTTGGATCACGTTGGTGCGGCGGCGGAATTGGCCGAACACTATCAGGTTGCGATTATTGGCCCGCAGATTGAAGATGCATTCTGGCTGGAAGGGCTACCGGCACAGAGCCGGATGTTTGGCCTGGAAGAGTGCGCACCGCTGACACCATCGCGTTGGCTACAGGAAGGTGATGAGGTCAATCTGGGGGAAACCACGCTGGCGGTTTTCCACTGTCCTGGTCATACACCCGGCCATATCGTTTTCTTTGATGCAGAATCGCGCCTGGCACAGGTAGGGGATGTCATTTTCAACGGTGGTGTAGGGCGTACCGATTTTCCACAGGGCGATCATCAGGCGCTGATTGCATCCATCAAGAATAAGCTGCTGCCGCTGGGTGACGATGTGACGTTTATTCCAGGGCACGGCCCGATGTCAACGTTAGGACATGAGCGCAAAACGAACCCTTTCCTGCGTGAAGATGCCGCGATTTGGTAGTGTCCGCTCCCTTTATCAGCAAAAGGGTATAAATGAAAAAGCCGACACACTGTGTCGGCTTTTTTGATCGCTAAACGGATTAGAGCACGGCAACAATCGCTTCGCAGAGCGGAGCCATATTTTCCGGCGTCATTCCCGCAACGTTGATACGGCCAGAGTTCACCGCATAAACGCCGAATTCGTCACGCAGACGCAGAACCTGCTCTTTGGTCAGGCCACTGAATGAGAACATCCCATTCTGGTCGATGATGAAGGAGAAATCCTGCTGTGCGCCTTTTTCCTGCAAGGTATTAACGAACAGCTGACGCATACGCTGAATGCGCTCACGCATCGCCGTTAATTCCTGCACCCAAATGGTTTTCAGCGCGTCGTTGCCCAGAATGGTAGCCACAACGGTCGCACCGTGTGACGGCGGGTTAGAGTAGTTTGCGCGAATAGCAGCTTTCACCTGACTGAATGCTTTATCTGCCGTTGCGGCATCGGCAGCAACCAGCGTGCAGGCACCGACGCGCTCATTGTACAAACCGAAGTTTTTAGAGTACGAGCTGCATACGATCAGTTCATCGTGCTTCGCGGCGAAAATGCGCAGACCTTCTGCATCTTCTTCGAGGCCGCGGGCAAAGCCCTGATAGGCGAAGTCAAACAGCGGCAGCCAGCCTTTCGCTATCGACAGCTCAGCCAACGTAGCCCACTGCTCAGCTGTAGGATCGATACCGGTTGGGTTATGGCAGCAGCCGTGGAACAGTACCACGTCGCCCGCTTTGGCGGCATTCAGGCTGTTCAGCAAGCCATCAAAATCCAGCGCATGGTTCGCTGCATCGTAGTAGTCGTACTGGCACACTTCCAAACCGACGGCAGAGAAGACGTTATTGTGATTTGGCCAGGTTGGGTTGCTGATCCAAATGCGCTTTGCAGATGTCTGATTGGCAATGAAATCCGCCGCTACGCGCAATGCACCCGTTCCGCCTGGGGTTTGCGCCGTACGGGCACGTTTGTCGGCAATGATGGCATTCTGCTTGCCAAACAATAGCTCCTGTGTGCACTGACCGAATGCTGGCAGACCGTCAATGCCCAGATAGTTTTTGGTGGTTTCATTTTCCAGCAGATACTGTTCTGCTTTTTTTACGCTGGTCAGAACCGGAGTTTTACCGGTTTCATCTTTATAGACACCAATACCCAGATTGATTTTATTCACGCGGTCATCGGCGCGGAAAAGATCGGTCAGCCCGAGAATAGGATCGGCCGGTGCGGCAGAGATATTTTCAAACATTGCCAGAATGTTCCATAACTGAGATGAAATAAGAATTCTCAGAGTACCGTCAGTAAAAGGCTTTGCCAACCGTTGATGTCAAAAAGAAAGGGAAATAACAGGGAGGAGGAGAGAGACGAAATAAAAGACTGGCTAGACGAGAATAATTGGCGCAGCGTGGCGTAAAGCTGAAGCAAAAAATGTGAGGCGTGTTTTCACCATCGCTGACGGCGGCTCGTAAGGTGCTGTTGAGTACGCAATAAAAAAGACAGAGCCGAGGCTCTGTCTTTCATGCAATACGAACGATTAACTCGTTACGTTATGCTGCGACAACTTAGAACTGGTAAACAACACCAACGTCTACACGGTCGTTGTTTTCGAGACCGTATGCGTTGTTTTTATCAAGCAGACTGATGTCATATTCAACATAGGTAGAGAAGTTTTTGTTGAATGCATAGGTTGCGCCAACGCTTGCATATTTAACGCCGTAGTCGTTTGCGTTCACATTAGTATTGATTTTGTCTTTACGAGAAACGTAAGCCAGAGTTGGAGTTAAACCAAAATCAAAGTTGTACTGTGCAACTACTTCAAAAACTTTACTTTCGTCAGCTAAAACAGAACCAGTAGTTCTGAAGAAGTTACGGCCTTCACCGTAAGTTGCTGCAACATAGACATTGTTCGCGTCATATTTCAGACCAGTAGCCCATACGTCTGCGCGCTCACCGCCAGCTGTTGAAGTGCGCTGAGCAGCGGTACGCTCTTGAGAGCCATAAGAAGCAACAACACCTACACCAAAATCAGTGTCATAGGACAGGGAGGTTGCCCATGCATCACCGTGGCTGCGATCGATACGAGTACCGCTTTCATTTTTGGCAACGTATTGCAGACCGAAACCTAAATTGTCAACCAGACCAAAGAAGTTAGAGGTGTTATAGGTTGCTGCGCTGCTGACACGACCAGTCAGGGTATCGGTAACGCTGCTGTCGCCGCCGTTTTCTGGCAGTACGTCGGTATAAGCCAGACCGTTGTAAGCTACGCCAGTGTTACGACCGTAGTCGAAAGAACCGAAATCACCAAATTTCAGACCAGCAAATGCTTTACGGGTTTTGCCTTCACCTGCATTATTTTCTTCAGCATTGTTACCATCGAATTGGTATTCGAAAGTACCGTAACCAGTCAGGTCGCTAGTGATCTGAGTCTGGCCTTTAAAACCCAGACGAGCATAGGTGTTGTCTTCGTTTTCTGCACTTTGGTTCTTGAATGCATAACCCGCGTGTACACGACCAGTCAGATCCAGCTTGTTAGCGTCTTTATTATAGATTTCTGCTGCGTTGGCTGCGCCCGCGACTAACAGAGCTGGGATTACTACTGCAAGAATGTTGCGTTTCATCATTATTACCCTCATTGGTGTTATTTAGACACCTGCCACTGCCATAAATAATTCTTTACGGAACTATTCCTGAAAGTTTGGTGTCTTCCTGTGTCTGAACGCAGTTTTCCATTCACTCGCTAGTTAATCCACCCTAAAGATGCTACAAACTTCGTAATCGAGTAACAAATGGAAATAATATGTGTCTAAATGTAAATTTCAGGGAACTTTGTGAGACATAACAAAAATTAAAAAAAAAGAGCCGGGAAACCCGACTCTTCTTTTCTACATATTTGTTTTACTTATATTAAATTTTTATTTAGAAACTGGCGTTTCTCGGTGTGCGTGGGAAAGGAATCACATCGCGCACATTTTGTACACCGGTAACATAGGCAATCAGGCGCTCAAAACCTAAACCGAAACCGGAATGAGGAATGGTGCCGTAACGACGTAAATCACGATACCACCAGTAGTCTTCTTTATTCAGTCCCATCTCTTCCAGACGGCTATCCAACTCTGCCAGACGCTCTTCACGCTGAGAGCCACCGATGATTTCACCGATTCCCGGCGCCAGAACATCCATCGCGGCAACAGTCTTACCGTCGTCATTCATACGCATGTAGAAGGCTTTGATGTCTTTCGGGTAGTTTTTAACGACAACCGGTGCTTTGAAGTGTTGTTCCGCCAGATAACGTTCATGTTCGGAGGAGAGGTCAACGCCCCAATAAACCGGGTTCTCGAATTGCTTCCCACAGTTAAGCAGGATCTCGACGGCATCGGTGTAATCCACCTGGGCGAAATCGGAGCTGACGAATTTTTCCAGTCGCGTGATGGCTTCTTTATCTACGCGCTCGGCAAAAAACGCCATATCATCGGCACGCTCGTTCAGTACGGCCTGGAAAACATATTTCAGCAGGTTCTCAGCCAGACCCGCGACGTCATCCAATGTGGCAAACGCGACTTCCGGTTCGATCATCCAAAACTCAGCCAGATGGCGGCTGGTGTTAGAGTTTTCCGCACGGAACGTAGGGCCAAAGGTATACACGTTGGACAGTGCACAGGCGTAGGTTTCGCCATTCAACTGACCAGATACGGTCAGGAACGCTTCTTTACCGAAGAAGTCTTCGCTGAAATCCACTTTACCTTGTTCAGTACGCGGCAGGTTTTCCAGATCGAGAGTAGATACGCGGAACATTTCACCCGCGCCTTCGGTATCGGATGCGGTAATCAGCGGGGTAGATACCCAGAAGTAGCCGTTCTCGTGGAAGAAACGGTGAATGGCCTGCGCCAGCGTATGACGAACGCGCGCAACGGCGCCGATCAGGTTGGTGCGCGGACGCAGGTGGGCGACTTCACGCAGGTATTCGATGCTGTGACGCTTTGCCGCCATCGGATAAGTATCGGGATCGTCAACCCAGCCGACGACGTTGACGTTGGTTGCTTGCAGCTCGAAGCTCTGGCCTTCACCCGGAGAAGCGACGACGTTACCGGTGATTTCTACGGAGCAACCAGTGGTCAGACGCAGCACGTCATCCTGATAATTGGAGAGATTATTATTAACGACAGCCTGTAATGGATTAAAGCAGGAGCCGTCATAAACGGCGATAAAGGAGATACCGGCTTTAGAATCTCTCCGGGTACGTACCCAGCCGCGCACGGTGACTTCGCTGTCAACGGCGACACGGCCTTGCAGTACATCGACTACAGGCACTACGCTCATAAAATTCTCTCTTTAATTAATCGTGTTTAAGAAATATATCGTGTTTGAAACGCCAAATGGCCCAATCCGAGCCATTTGCTATGTTACTTGCGATGCAACAGGACACAAGCAGAAATCACCGGAATGGCGCGAAGTTTTCGCGTATTACAGTGAATCTGCTGCAAAGTTGGTCAACCGCTATAGAGGAAAGCCTCAACTGGCCTTTTTCACGCGGGGTAAGTCAAACGCTTTGCGTAACTCACACACAAAGTTCTGATCCTGACAGATGGTTTTTCCTGGACTATCGGAGAGCTTTGCCACCGGCTTGCCGTTGCATTCCACCAGTTTGATGACGATATTCAGCGGTTTCACGCCGGGGATATCACACGTCAGTCGCGTGCCGATGCCAAACACCAGATTCACGCGCTGCCCAAAGTGACGGTACAGCGCTAGCGCTTTATCCAGATTCAGATTGTCGGAGAAGACCAGCGTTTTACTCATCGGATCGATATTCAGGCGCTGATAGTGCGCAATGGCTTTCTCTCCCCAATCGACCGGGTCGCCGGAATCGTGGCGCAGCCCCTGATAGGCTTCCGCGAACGGTAAATCGAAATCGCGCAGGAAGGCATCCATGGTGATGCAGTCGGTCAATGCGATACCTAAATGCGAGGGATATTCACGCAGCCACATTTGCAGTGCGGCACGTTGGCTGTTGGCCAACGTTGGACTGATTTGCTGGTGAGCCTGAAACCACTCGTGCGCCTGTGTGCCGACTGGCGTGATATCCAAACGGCGCGCCAGATCGTAATTGCTGGTGCCGATAAGGTAAGGGAAGTCAGTTTGCAGCGCTGTCACAATCGTCTGCTGGACATCACGAGAGAAACGGCGGCGTGTGCCGAAGTCCATTAGCTTGAACTGGCTAAGATCCACATCTGCGCTGTACTGGCGGAAGCTTTCCAGTGAGACTGACAATTGAACGAGCGCTTGTTCAGCCGTAACGTTGGGCGAACGATGCCGATGCACGACTTCACTGATCACTGCCAACAGAGGGACTTCCCACAAAATCACTTCACGCCACGGTCCGGTGATACGGATATCCAGCTTGCCCGCATTATTCTTGATCGAAACCTGCTGGGGATTGAAACGAAAGCCCCGCAGCCAGTGTAGATAATCCGGCTTGAAGAATGGCAGAGAAGAAAGATAGGTGAACTCATCGTCATTGAGTGACAAGAAACGCATCAGATCGACCTGATGGGCTATTTCGTCGGCGTAAACGCCTAATAACTCATCACCGCGACAGCGAAATTCAGCCGCAACGTCAACATCATAATAGTGATGATACACCGCCTGTTGCATGTGCAGCTTGTAGGCATCGGTATCCAGCAATGAGTGTAGAATCGGGGAAGTGTGCAAAGTCATAATGCGTTACAGCATCCTCGTAAGATGCATATCCACCATCGGGACAATCAGCAATGTCCGGTCAGTATACCTTGATTATTTGCTTATTACATTACGACAACATAGCGAGACGTGCGGGAGCGAACCACGGTGCGATGATTATCCTCATTATTTTGTCGTGGTAACATTAAGATAACAGGCTTAGACTTGATCTTTGATGCTTATGACGAGGTGGAAACTTTATATGAATCAACAGCCGCAAATAAAATATCGCCATGACTACCGTGCACCGGATTACACCATTACCGACATTGCACTGGATTTCGATCTCCATGCCGAGAAAACTCGGGTAAAAGCCGTTAGTCAGGTGGTGTTGCAGGGGGACGCTGGCGCGCCGTTGAAGCTGGATGGTGAAGGGTTAACGCTGATTAGCCTGAACGTTGATGGACAGCCGTGGACACATTATCAGCAGCAGGACGATGGCCTGATTCTGACGCAATTGCCCGCGCGTTTTACGCTCAGCATCGAAACGGACATCAATCCTGCCGCTAATAGCGCGCTGGAAGGGTTATACCTCTCTGGCGAAGCACTCTGTACACAGTGTGAGGCCGAAGGTTTCCGCCACATTACCTACTATCTTGACCGACCGGATGTGCTGGCAAAATTCACCACGCGCATTACGGCCGATAAAGCACGCTATCCTTATTTACTCTCTAACGGCAACCGTATCGCGCAAGGCGAGCTGGAAGGCGGTCGCCATTGGATTGAATGGCAGGATCCGTTCCCGAAACCGGCTTATCTGTTCGCGCTGGTTGCCGGCGATTTTGATGTCCTTCAGGATCGCTTCACGACACGTTCTGGCCGTGATGTTGCGCTGGAGTTGTATGTTGACCGTGGCAACCTCGATCGCGCTGGCTGGGCGATGACCTCGCTGCAAAATGCGATGAAGTGGGACGAAGAACGTTTCGGTCTGGAATACGATCTCGACATTTATATGATCGTCGCCGTTGATTTCTTCAATATGGGGGCGATGGAGAATAAAGGGCTGAACGTATTCAACTCTAAATACGTGCTGGCCAAAGCTGAAACCGCGACGGATAAAGATTATCTGAACATTGAAGCGGTGATCGGCCATGAATATTTCCATAACTGGACGGGTAACCGCGTGACTTGCCGCGACTGGTTCCAGCTTAGCTTGAAAGAAGGGCTGACGGTGTTCCGCGATCAGGAGTTCAGCTCCGATCTGGGGTCGCGCCCGGTGAACCGTATCGATAACGTACGTGTGATGCGCGGTGCGCAGTTTGCCGAAGATGCCAGCCCGATGTCCCATCCGATTCGTCCCGATCAGGTGATCGAGATGAATAACTTCTATACGCTGACGGTCTATGAAAAGGGATCGGAAGTGATCCGCATGATGCACACCTTATTAGGTGAAGAGGGATTCCAGGCCGGCATTCGTCTGTATTTTGAACGTCACGATGGCAGCGCGGCGACCTGTGATGATTTCGTGCAGGCGATGGAGGACGCTTCCGGTGTCGATCTTACCCAGTTCCGTCGTTGGTATAGCCAGTCTGGCACGCCAGTGCTGACCGTGCGTGATGATTACGATCCGCAGACACAACAATATCTGCTGAGCGTGAGCCAGACGACGCCAGTCGGTGCCGACAAACAACCCAAATTGCCACTGCACATTCCGCTGGATATCGAACTGTACGATCCGCAAGGGCAGGTGATTCCGTTACAGAAAGACGGCCAACTACTGGCGTCGGTACTCAATGTGACCGAATCCGAACAGACGTTCATTTTCGATCAGGTACCTTGCCGCCCGATTCCTTCTTTATTACGTGAGTTTTCTGCGCCAGTAAAACTGAACTATGCCTGGAGCGATGAACAACTGACGTTCCTGATGCGTCATGCGAGCAATGCGTTCTCTCGTTGGGATGCGGCACAGAGCCTATTGGCCAACTATATCCGTCTGAACGTTTCACGTTATCAGCAGAAGCAGCCGCTTTCCGTGCCGATGCATGTTGTCGATGCTTTCCGTGGCGTGTTGCTGGATGACAAACTGGATCCGATGCTGGCTTCTCAGATTCTGACATTGCCGAGCGAAAACGAGATTGCTGAGCTGTTTGATATCATCGATCCGACGGCGATCGCTGCCGTACGCGATAGCATGACGCATACGATGGCGAAAGAGATGGCGGATGAGTGGCTGGCGGTATACCACGCGAATCAGGCGCCACAGTATCGCATCGAACATGCGGATATGGGTAAACGCGCGCTGCGCAACGTCTGCCTGCATTATCTGGCATTCAGCGATGAAGCGCAGGCGGATAAACTGGTGCAGGCGCAGTTCCGTCAGGCGGATAACATGACGGATTCGCTGGCGGCGCTGTCGGCGGCAGTTGAAGCGCAGTTGCCAGTGCGTGATGAGCTGCTGACGCAGTTTGATAACCGCTGGCATCAGGATGGTTTGGTCATGGATAAATGGTTTGTGCTGCAAGCCACCAGCCCGGCAGCCGATGTACTGACCCGCGTGCGTGAACTGCTGCAACACCGTTCATTCAGTCTGAACAACCCTAACCGCCTGCGTTCGCTGGTGGGGGCGTTTGCGGCCGCTAATCCATCGGCTTTCCATGCCGAAGACGGTAGCGGCTATCGTTTCCTGACGGAAATTCTGAGCGATCTGAACACTCGCAATCCGCAGGTCGCGGCACGGATGATCGAACCGTTGATCCGCCTGAAACGCTATGATGCTAAACGCCAGGCGCAAATGCGTCAGGCGTTGGAGCAACTGAAGACGTTGGAAAATCTGTCTGGCGATCTGTTCGAGAAGATCAGCAAGGCACTGCAAGACTAATCCTGTCACGCCGATTAGCACAGCCACACGCGGTATCCTGCCGCGTGTGGCGATTATTTCCACATCACGATTTCCACGTCCCGCAAACGTTTTACTTTCCGCAAAGATGGAATTACCATCACCGCCCGTGAGTTAAACCGTAATCCACGATTGCTTACTTTCAGCGTAGGCAAGATACCTTTGCGATAGGGATCTCAGGAGACAATATGTTCTATCCCGTTATCAAAAAAGCCCTGTTTCAGCTCGATCCAGAGCGTGCGCATGAGCTGACCTTCCAACAATTACGTCGTATTACCAACACGCCTTTTGAATTTTTCGTCCGTCAATCTGTTCCAACTAAACCAGTTACCTGCATGGGGTTATCTTTTAAAAACCCACTCGGTCTGGCGGCGGGATTAGATAAAGACGGCGAATGTATTGATGCATTAGGCGCAATGGGATTTGGTTTTATTGAAGTGGGGACGGTCACGCCGCGCCCACAATCCGGTAATGATAAACCGAGATTATTCCGCGTAGTGGAAGCGGAAGGATTGATCAACCGGATGGGATTCAATAATAAGGGCGTAGATTATCTGGTCGAGAATGTAAAGAAAACACGCTTTGGCGGTGTATTAGGGATCAACATCGGCAAGAATAAAGATACGCCGGTTGAGCAAGGTAAAGACGATTATTTGATCTGTATGGATAAGGTTTATGCTCACGCTGGCTATATCGCGATCAATATTTCGTCCCCCAATACGCCGGGATTACGCAGCCTGCAATATGGTGAAGCGCTAGACGATCTTTTGCTGGCGATAAAGAACAAGCAGGCGGAATTAAAAGAGAGACATCAAAAATATGTCCCTGTGGCGGTAAAGATCGCGCCGGATCTTTCGGAAGAAGAATTGATCCAAATTGCCGATAGTTTGGTGCGTCATAACATCGACGGTGTGATTGCCACGAATACCACGCTCGACAGAAAACTGATTCAGGGATTAAACCACTGCGGGCAGACGGGAGGATTAAGTGGACGTCCGTTGCAGACAAGCAGCACGGAGATTATCCGCCGTTTGTCACAGGAATTAGCAGGGCGTTTACCGATTATTGGCGTCGGTGGAATTGATTCTTTGGTCGCCGCACGCGAAAAAATGGCGGCTGGCGCATCGCTGGTGCAGATATATTCGGGCTTTATTTTCCATGGTCCTCGTCTGATTAAAGATATCGTTACACATATTTAATCCGAAATTCCTTTCATTTTTAGCTGGGGGTTTATTTATCCCCCCAGCTAGTCTATATTTTATCCGTTTGCGTAAATAATCTATCAACTGATGTCTGACCTTCTTACCGCAGCGTTTATGACGATGACCGATTATTGCGATGTAAGAAAAAACAATCAGCCATTTCTGATATTTCTACTGTGAAGACGAAGGGTAAATAATATGAAGTTAAAACCTGACGATAACTGGCGCTGGTATTTTGATACCGAACACGACCGCCTGATGTTGGATTTGGCTAATGGCATGTTATTCCGTTCTCGTTTTCCCTCTAAAATGTTAACGCCGGATGCTTTCAATGAATGTGCCTTTTGCGTTGACGACGCCGCGTTATTTTTTACTTATAACGACAAATGTCAGAAAGCAGCGCTGCATCGCGATCTTCAAGGCGAATTAGTTTTAAACGCGCTGGTGGCCACTCGATTCCTCAAGCCATTAATGCCGAAAAGCTGGCATTTCATCCAACAGCCGGATGCCGTGACCCATTTGCCGCAGGCGGGGGATATTGTGCAGGTGCAACTCACTGAGACCCATGAAACGGCTTGTTTTCTGGTGGCGGAAGCGGGGGATAAAGCCTGCCTCTGCTTGCTGGCGCAAGAACAGCTGTCATTAAATGGGAAGACGATGGTGCTGGGTGATGCCATAAAAATCATGCATGACAGGTTAATGCCTGCCGCTATTCAAAATAGCACTGAGTGGGAAACCGGATTAGGCGAAGGCACATCGGCATTTGAGTATGCCAAGGTCGTCTAGGTCCTCGGCTATACCCGTCGTACTTCAAGCTGCATATCCGCTGGATTTTCTTTGGCTATTGCAAATGAAGGTCACTCTGTGGAATACAGCTACAGCTAAGAATCTCGCCGTTTCCTCTGATAGCGCTTTGCTTCAGAGCAGAAACTTCCCCGCTGACTAACGTCAATTTACAGCAACCGCACAGTCCTGCCCGACAAGAGTAGGGGACTCGAATGCCCTGTTGCTCCAACTGTTCCAGTAAAATCTGCTGATTGTTCCCTTGTAACGCTTTTCCCTGATAGTGGATGGTGACGGCCTGTTCGCTTTTTTCGGGAACAGCAAGGCTTTCGACCACCTGACCGGAACCGTAAGGACGCGGCGGCTTGGTCGCTAAAACTTCCAGCGTATCGCCTACGCGAATGATACCCGTATTTCTGGCGACCAGATTTTGCCCAAAATCAACGTCGCCGTTTTCGGCCGTGCGGAACGATTGCAGCGTTGCCAGCGGTTCTCCTGATGGGTGCTTACGACCGCGTTCAATGCTGACTGTGGTGAAAATGCAGCGGCTACAAGGTTTGACGACGTCAAAAATAATCTCGCCAATACGGATGGTTTTCCAACTATCTTCGGCAAAAGCGTCTGCACCCGTCACCACCAGATTGGGGCGAAACTGTTCGATCTTAATGCCGGCGGAACAGCGCTGACGCAGTGCCTGAAATGACGCGTCATTGATTAACAAAAACGGATAGCCGTCAGCAAATGACAGGGGAACGTCTGGATAATGCTTAACCCGCCGCGACGGTTCATTGCCCACCCAGCGAAGTTGGACGGCGCGCTGAAAATAGTGGCTTAGCCATGTGTTGATGGCATCGGGGGCGACGAGCGCCGTAAAGTGCGTGCCCCAGACTTCCGTCGGCTGAGGTGCTGCGGTGAAATCGGCAAAGCGTATCGTGGCAGTTTGACCATCAGGTGCAGCAATAAACAGCCCGTCCGGCAGCAACGCCGGTGTAAACAGCACCATTTGTGGATACTGGCGAGCGGTAATAAATGTTCCATCAAGTTCGGTAATCATGAAGGCACGATCGTTCGCCAAACCGCTGACAGACGCCATCGCGTGGGACAGCTGTAGCCCCCGCATCGATTTTACCGGATGAATATAAAGCCGCGTTACGCCAATCACTAACCTGTTCCTTGCCAAAGTAAAACGGCAACTTTATGACAAGCGTCTGGGATTAGCTATAATGCGCCTCAATTTCTTTTTTTTACATATTTTGGTGATAGTGACGACATGAATGCTTTGTTTGCCAGCACGGCGCGGGGATTGGAAGAGTTATTGAAAAGCGAACTCGAATCATTGGGCGCGCAGTCCTGTACGGTGGTGCAGGGTGGTGTCCATTTTGAGGGGGACAACCGCCTGCTGTACCGGAGCCTGCTGTGGAGCCGTCTGGCGTCGCGCATTCTGCTGCCGCTGAATGAATTCAAGGTACATAGCGATCTGGATTTGTATCTGGGCGTGCAGGCGATTGACTGGTCAACGATCTTCAGCATCGATAAAACCTTTGCCGTGCATTTTACCGGCACGAATGAAGATATCCGCAACAGTCAGTACGGTGCATTAAAAGTTAAAGATGCGATTGTTGATAGCTTCACGCGCAAAACCGGACAGCGTCCGGACGTAGCGAAGCAGCAGCCGGATATTCGCGTTAATGTCTTTTTACAGCGTGACACGGCCAGCGTGTCGCTGGATTTAAGCGGCGAGGGCTTGCACCAGCGCGGCTACCGCGATCTGGCGGGGCTGGCGCCGCTAAAAGAAAATCTGGCGGCGGCGATTGTTTTACGCTCCGGCTGGCAAAACGGCACACCACTGGTCGATCCGATGTGTGGTTCCGGTACGTTGCTGATCGAAGCGGCGATGATGGCTGCCGATCGCGCCCCCGGTTTGCATCGTACGCACTGGGGGTTTAACGCCTGGTTAAAACACGATGCCGAACTGTGGCGCGAAGTGACGGCGGAAGCACAGCTGCGCGCCCGTCAAGGGTTGCAGGCAACCACGTCACGCTTCTTCGGATCGGATAATGACCGTCGGGTGATTGATATCGCCAAAGCCAATGCGCGTCGTGCAGGCGTGGCCGAATTGATTTCTTTCGGCGTCAAAGATGCGGCACAGCTGCAAAACCCGCTGCCGGAAGGTCCGAAAGGGACGGTCATCAGCAACCCGCCTTACGGTGAGCGTCTGGAAAGTGAGCCTGCATTGATCGCTCTGCATAATATGCTGGGCCGTAAGATGAAAAGCGACTTTGGCGGCTGGCAGCTCTCGCTGTTCAGCGCATCGCCGGAGCTGTTGAGCTGTCTGCAACTGCGTGCTGAACGCCAATTCAAAGCGAAAAACGGTCCGTTGGACTGCGTACAGAAAAATTATCAACTGGCAGAAACGCAGAGCGAATCCGCAGGACAAATCGCGGAAGACTTTGCCAACCGCCTGCGTAAGAACCTGCGTAAGCTGGATAAATGGGCAAAGCAGCAGGGGATTGAATGCTATCGCCTCTATGATGCCGATCTGCCTGAATATAATGTAGCGGTCGATCGCTACGGCAGTTGGGTGGTCGTACAAGAGTATGCGCCACCGAAAACTGTTGATGCCCAGAAGGCCCGTCAGCGCCTGTTTGATGTGATTAACGCGACGCTGAGCGTGCTGGAATTACCGTCGAACCGCCTGGTGCTAAAAACACGTGAACGCCAGAAAGGCAAAAACCAGTATGAAAAACTGGCACAGAAAGGCGACTTCCTTTTGATGGAAGAGTTTGGCGCCAAGCTGTGGGTCAATCTGACTGACTACCTGGATACCGGTTTGTTCCTCGACCACCGTATTGCCCGAAAAATGCTGGGTGAGATGAGCCGTGGCAAAGATTTTCTCAACCTGTTTGCTTACACCGGCACGGCAAGTGTACACGCCGGATTGGGCGGCGCACGTTCAACGACGACCGTTGATATGTCGCGTACCTATCTGGAATGGGCAGAGAAAAACCTGCGGGTGAATGGCCTGACCGGGCGTCAGCATCGTTTGATTCAAGCGGATTGCCTATCGTGGTTGCATAACGCCAATGAGCAGTTTGATGTCATTTTCATCGATCCGCCGACCTTCTCTAACTCAAAACGGATGGAAGAATCGTTTGATGTCCAGCGCGATCATCTGGCGCTGATGAAAGATCTCAAACGCCTGCTGCGTCGTGGCGGCACCATCATGTTCTCGAATAATAAACGCGGTTTCCAGATGGATAGCGCCGGCCTGACCGCGCTGGGGCTGAATGCCAAAGAAATTACCGCGCAGACCCAATCGCAAGATTTTGCTCGTAATCGTCAGATTCATAACTGCTGGCTGCTGACGCATGCCGGTGAGGAAAAGTAACCGATGTCTTTAATCAGTGTTTCAGGTGCATGGCTGTCGTTCAGCGATGCGCCGCTGTTGGATAACACCGAACTCCATATCGAAGAGAATGAGCGCGTTTGTCTGGTTGGACGTAACGGCGCGGGCAAATCTACCCTGCTAAAAATTCTGGCCAAAGAAATCCCGCTGGATGATGGTCGTATTACCTATGAGCAGGATCTGATTGTTGCGCGTTTACAACAGGATCCTCCGCGTGATGTTGCTGGTAGCGTCTTTGATTTTGTCGCCGAAGGGGTGGCCGCGCAGGCGGGTTACCTGAAAGATTACCATGCCATGCTGCGCCTGGTAGAGAGCGACCCAAGCGAAAAGAACCTGAATCAGTTGGCTAAGTTGCAGGATGTTCTGGAGCATCAGGGCCTGTGGCAACTGGAAAGTCGCATTCACGAAGTGCTGGAACAGCTTGGTCTGTCAGCCGATGCGCCACTGGCGTCGCTTTCTGGCGGCTGGCTGCGTAAAGCTGCGTTGGGCAGAGCGCTGGTGAGTTCACCGCGAGTTCTGCTGCTGGATGAACCGACCAACCATCTGGATATTGAGACGATTGACTGGCTGGAGACGTTCCTGAAAACGTTCCAGGGCAGCATTATCTTTATCTCCCATGACCGTTCATTTATTCGCAACATGGCAACCCGCATTGTCGATCTTGACCGCGGCAAACTGGTTTCCTGGCCGGGCAACTACGATAAATATCTGGAAGGAAAAGAAGAAGCGCTGCGGGTGGAAGATCTGCAAAATGCGGAGTTCGATCGCAAGCTGGCACAGGAAGAAGTGTGGATCC
The DNA here is from genome assembly GCF_041228105.1 of Pectobacterium aroidearum. Classification (NCBI taxonomy): domain Bacteria; kingdom Pseudomonadati; phylum Pseudomonadota; class Gammaproteobacteria; order Enterobacterales; family Pectobacteriaceae; genus Pectobacterium; species Pectobacterium aroidearum. The sequence goes on along the minus strand of NZ_CP166097.1, from coordinate 2,975,679 downwards.
GTCAGGGCATCAAAGCCCGTCGTACCCGCAACGAAGGCCGTGTACGTGCGCTGAAGGCTATGCGTCAGGAACGTGCTCAGCGCCGTGAAGTGATGGGCTCGGCGAAAATGCAGGTTGAAGAAGCCGCCCGCTCCGGCAAGATTGTGTTTGAGCTGGAAGACGTGAACTATCTGGTTGATCAGGGCCCTCAGGGCGAAAGGAAAGTCCTGGCGCGCAATTTCTCCGCTCAGGTACAGCGCGGCGACAAAATTGCGCTGGTGGGACCGAATGGCTGCGGTAAAACCACGCTGCTAAAATTGATGCTGGGTGACCTGGAACCGATCAGCGGCCGCGTACATTGCGGGACGAAGCTGGAAGTTGCCTATTTCGATCAGCACCGTGCCGAACTCGATCCAGAACGTACGGTGATGGACAATCTGGCGGAAGGTAAACAGGAAGTGATGGTCAACGGCCGTTCACGCCATGTGTTAGGCTATTTGCAGGACTTCTTGTTCCATCCCAAACGCGCGATGACGCCAGTAAAAGCGCTGTCGGGTGGGGAACGTAACCGCCTGTTGCTCGCGCGTTTGTTCCTCAAACCTAGCAACTTGTTGATTCTTGATGAACCGACCAACGATCTGGACGTGGAAACGCTGGAATTGCTGGAAGAGTTAATTGAAAGTTATCAGGGAACCGTTCTGCTGGTCAGCCACGATCGTCAGTTTGTTGATAATTCGGTTACCGAATGCTGGATCTTTGAAGGTGAAGGCAAGATTTCCCGCTTCGTCGGTGGGTATTACGATGCACAGCAGCAGCGGGCAACGGCAACGCCATTGAGAACGACGAGTGCGCCAGCGGCAACTACGTCAGCGACGGCCGCGAGCACCGCACCGTCCGCTAAACGCAGCGCGGGGAAATTAAGTTATAACCAGCAGCGCGAATTAGAGCAGTTGCCGCAACGCCTTGAGCAACTGGAACAGGACATTGCGTCGCTGCAGGCGCAGATGAATGATACGGGTTTCTTTAGCCGCCCACGCGAAGAGACGCAGCAGGTGTTAAATGCTCTGGCGGAAGCGGAAAGCGCGCTGGAAGCCTGTTTCGAACGTTGGGAAGAGTTGGAAGCACAGAAAAACGGCTAATCCACGTGATTGCATGACCCCATCAAGGCAGGCGTGATGTCTGCATTGATGGGGTTTTCAGTCATACGCTGACGAGTTTTGAAGGAGATAATGCGTGTGTTCCCATCACGATCGACATGACCCTGATCTTCAACAAAAACAGAGTCATCAACACAAGCACGATCTTCAACATGAACCTGTTCATGGGCATAGCTCTGAACACGAACATCATCACCATGATGATTATATGCTTTGCCCGCAGTGTGACCTGCTGGTGGAGCTACCTGAACTCTTGCACGGCCAGAAGGCGACCTGCCCGCGTTGCAAAACGGGACTAACCAGTCGACAGACGGAACCGCGTAAACGACCGGTTGGCTATGCGGTGAGCGCGTTATTCATGCTATTGCTGGCAAACCTCTTCCCCTTCGTTTCTATGCGTGTGGCGGGAATCACCAGCGAAATAACCCTGATACAAATTCCTAAAGTGATGGTGGCGGAAGACTATGCCAGCGTCGCGACGCTGTTTATGCTTTTTGTTCAGCTGGTTCCGGCCTTAAGTATGCTGACCCTCATTCTGCTTTGCCTGCACGCCTCGTTACCGCTGGCGTTGAAAAAAAGCATGGGTAAGATGCTGTTTCATCTCAAAAGCTGGGGAATGGCGGAGATTTTTCTGGCTGGCGTGCTGGTCAGTTTTGTCAAACTAATGGCCTATGGCGATATCGGCATCGGTACCAGTTTTGTGCCTTTTGTCCTGTTCTGTCTGTTGCAACTGCTGGCTTTTCAAAGCCTCGACCGCCGCTGGCTGTGGAATGATATCGTGCCGCCCCCGGCATTACCTGCGCTCCCGGTTCTGGGGAAAAGCGGGTTATCGCAAGGGCTGCGTTCGTGCTCATGTTGTACCGCTATTCTACCAGCCAGTCAGTTAATCTGCCCACGTTGCCACTCACGCGGACATGCTCGCAAGAAGCATAGCCTGCAATGGACGCTGGCTCTGCTGATTACCTCGGTGATGCTGTATATCCCCTCGAATCTGCTGCCGATCATGGTGACCGAAGCCTTCGGCGATCGCATGGGATCGACGATCATGTCGGGTGTTATTCTGCTGTGGGGAATGGGATCTTATCCTGTTGCGATGGTTATTTTTGTCGCCAGCGTCATGGTGCCATCGCTAAAAATGTTGGCCTTAGGCTGGCTTTGTTGGCAGGCGAATGGCAAAACCAAAAAAACGGAAGACAGCGAGCGGATGCATGTCATCTATGAGATGGTTGAGTTTGTTGGACGCTGGTCGATGATTGATGTGTTCGTGATTGCCGTCCTGTCTGCGATGGTGCGCATCGGTCGCCTGATGAGTATTTATCCCGCCGTTGGGGCGGTGCTGTTCGCGGCCGTGGTGATTTTGACCATGTTTGCCGCGATGATGTTTGATCCCCGTTTGTTGTGGGATCGTCGCAATGATGTTCTTCATAAGGAGCCTGCCGTTGGCGAAAGATAATCATGCCGTTGCGGATGTAGAAACGATTAAACGCTGGTCGCCGGTCTGGATTGTGCCGATTGTCACGGTGCTAATCGGCGCCTGGATACTGTTTTACCATTTCAGTCATCAAGGGCCACAAATCACGCTGATGACCAGCAACGCCGAGGGCATTGAAGCGGGCAAAACCGCCATCAAAAGTCGTAGCGTAGACGTTGGGGTGGTAGAGAGCGTGGTACTGAGCGACGACCTTCATCAAGTGGAAATCAAAGCGCGTCTGCATGATGGCATGGAGAAACTGCTAAAGCAGGACTCCGCTTTCTGGGTGGTTAAACCACAAATTGGTCGGGAAGGGGTTTCCGGTCTGGGGACGCTGCTATCCGGCGCTTATATTGAGCTCCAACCCGGAGCCAATAAGGATGAGAAACGCGAGTTTACTTTGCTGGATGCGCCGCCGCTGGCCTCGCCGGATGCGAAAGGCATCAGGGTAATACTGGACAGTGAACAATCCGGGCAACTGAATGCGGGCGATCCGGTTCTGTTCCGTGGCTATCGGGTGGGATCGGTGGAAACCAGCGAGTTCGATCCGAAAGCGCGCAAGATGCGCTATCAGCTGTTTATCTCAGCACCGTATGATGGGTTGGTCACCAGCAATGTTCGTTTCTGGAAAGACAGCGGCGTTGCATTTGATATGTCGGCACAAGGTATGCGCGTCGAAATGGGCTCGTTGACCACGTTGTTCAGTGGTGGCGTCAGCTTTGATGTCCCAGCAGGATGGGAACTGGGCGATGCGGCCAAGACCATGGCGCAATATCGGCTCTTTGATAGCCAGCGTAGCATTCAGGACTCGCTGTATACCGAATATAAAGAGTATCTGCTGTTCTTCAGCGAATCGATCCGGGGCTTACAGGCGGGAGCACCGGTTGAATTCCGTGGTATTCGACTGGGCACGGTTGCCGAAGCGCCGTTTTTCCCAAAAAATATGAAGCAAGATCTGGATGATGATTATCGCATTCCGGTGTTGATTCGTATTGAACCCGATCGGTTCGAGAAGAAGATTGGTGGCTCGTTTGATTTTGAACAGCACCTAAAACAAGCCCAATCGTTGGGACTACGCGCCTCGATGAAGTCGGCTAACCTCCTGACAGGAGCGCTCTACATCGATTTCGATTTTTATCCAAAAGAGAAAGTGGATAAAAAACTCTTGGTTCTGGATGGCTACCCAATTCTGCCTACCATTGACGGCGGTCTGTCACAGATTCAGCAGAAACTGATGGCAGTGCTCGATAAGGTGAACAACTTGCCGCTGAACCCGATGATTAATGAAGCGACGAAGACGCTGGCGGAAAGTCAGGCGACGATGCGTGAAATGCAAAAAACGTTGGCGACGCTAAACAAGCTCACGTCCAGCAAAGCGATGCAGGACCTGCCGGAAGATATGCAAAAAACACTGCTTGAACTGAATCGTAGCATGAAAGGCTTCCAGCCCGGCTCGCCAGCATATAACAAGATGGTGGCGGATATGCAGCGGTTAGATCAGGTATTGCGGGAGCTACAGCCTGTGCTGCGTACCCTGAACGAGAAAAGCAACGCATTGGTGTTTGAGGCCTCGGGTAGTCAGGATCCTCAGCCGAAGAGGGCGAAATAATGATGAAAGCATGGACACTGGTTCTGGCGCTGGTATTGAGTGCGTGCAGCAGTAGCAGTACGCAGAAAACGTATTATCAACTGCCGATCATCGCGGATACCAACACAGTGCAGGCGGCGGTGACTCAGGGTCACCCGCTTTGGGTTGAACATGTCAGCGTGGCGGACTATCTCGTCAATGCGGGATTGGTCTACCAGACTAACGATGTGCAGTATGTCATTGCCAGTAATAACCTGTGGGCCAGCCCTCTGGATCAGCAATTGCAGCAGGCGCTGGTGACTAATCTAGGGCATAAATTGCCCGGTTGGGTTGTGACCACACAGCCGCAAGGAAGCGATCAGGCGGTGTTGAACGTGTCGGTTACGGGTTTTCACGGCCGCTATGATGGCAATGCTGTCGTGCGCGGAGAGTGGATGCTGACCTATCAGGGAAAAGTAGTTAAACGCTCCTTCAGCGTAGTACTACCACAAACGGAAGATGGCTATGACGCACTGGTCAGAACGTTGGCACAAGGCTGGCAGCAGGTTTCCCAGTCGATTGCACAGCAGGCCGTGACGCTGAACTAAGCGTTAGCCATGCTCTGCATCATCCGATTGTGATTTGAAAACACGAAGTCCCTAAGACAGGTTTCTCGTTAATCAGGCCCTAAGAATGTAATGCTGTGATTGCATTATGTTTTTAGGGCTTTTTCATTATTTTCAATTGGTTATGATTTTTTGTGATGTAGGAGGGAAAATTCCTATTTTGGATCACAAATATGACACTGGCGTGAATTTTGCGCCTTGACCTTTGGCGACATAATCGGTATTGATAGTCTGTGGTTGCTTATAAAGTAATCATTGTTTTCTTTCCACCAGATAAATAATGAGGGAAATAAGGCATGAAGAGACAGAAACGCGATCGCCTGGAACGGGCTCATTCACGTGGTTATCAAGCAGGTATTGTCGGTAGACCGAAGGAATTTTGTCCTTATCAATCCATTAATGCCCGGTCCTACTGGTTGGGAGGCTGGCGAAAAGCCATGGAAGACAGGGCTGTTACCGCTTAGCGCGCCTTGTCATTAGAGGGAACGCCTCCGCTTTTGCGGAGGCTTTTGTTTTTTTAGGGGCTAAATACCCGATTCTTCTTCTCCCTGCGTATTGATGTAGGGCCAACGACGACACCACCAATCGGCAGAATCAACGAACATAATCGACAAATGCGCTCGGGAAGTCTGAGGCCTCGGATAGCGCTCCGAGATCTTGCTATTTCCGTAACGTTATTTACCTATTAATTTCGATTTCGATCATTTTATTCATGATTTTTAGTCTTTATTGCTCGATATCGTCTTTAAATTGAGCGAATAAGGTGGTTTTTCATTATTTTTTGTTAAAAAATCTATCATTACTACCTGGATGGTATGGTTCGGAGCGGCAATGTAGTGTAATTTTTTGTTCGGAATTTTCTGAAAAGCGGTTAGAGAGAAAAATATCGTGAAATTACGAACCAGAATTGCACTGCTATGCGGTACGACCTTGTTAGGGATGTTAATTTTATCCGCGGTGGCGCTGAATACGCTCTATAACACGATGATGAGCGAACGCGTCGGCCAGCTTTCTACGTTAGTTCAACTGGCTCATTCGGCGGCACAAAAAGCGTATGATCTTGAAAAAAGTGGTCAGCTGTCGCATGAGGACGCAGAAAAAGAGGCCAAACGGACGATCGGCAATTTCCATCAGGGCGATCGCTATTTCTTTGTGCGCGGTTACACGAATGATGTGAACTACGTTCATCCTAATCCTAAGCGTATTGGCATTGTCGATGCCAATGGGGGTAAAGAAGCGGGGGAACGCTATCGTGCTTCGCTTCAGGGCAATACGATCGGCACCGTGATTGCGGAAGGGACGCGCCCGGGGCAGCAGAATAAAGTTGAGAAGCTTTATGCCGTCATCAAATTCGAGCCTTGGGATTGGACGATTGGCTACGGCGATTACATTGACGATATCCAGCAAACATTCTGGCGTAATGCGCTGATCCTGCTGTCCTTAGGGCTGGTTCTGCTGTTAATCATTTCTGCATTTGCGTGGAATATGTTCCGTACGCTGATGCGTCAGCTCGGCGGTGAGCCTCAGTATGCCGTGGATGTCGTACGCGAAATTGCGGGAGGTAATTTACGCGTCGATGTTGAAACAAAGCAGGGCGATCAAACCAGTATTCTTTACGCTATTCGCGCGATGCGCGACAACCTGTCTCATCTGGTTAATCAGGTTCGCAGTAGTACCAACTCCATTGCAACTGCTTCAACACAAATCGCATCAGGTAACGGCGATTTGTCTGCGCGTACCGAATCACAGGCTAGCGCATTAGAACAGACGGCTGCGGCAATGGAACAGCTGACCGCGACGGTGAAACAGAATGCGGACAACGCCCGTTATGCGAATGAGCTCGCGGTATCAGCGTCGGATGTGGCGGTGCGTGGTGGTGATGTTGTCAGCCGGGTTGTTGTGACGATGGACTCCATCAGCCTGTCGTCACGCAAAATTGTGGATATCATCGGCGTTATCGACAGCATCGCTTTCCAGACAAACATTCTGGCGCTGAATGCGGCGGTAGAAGCGGCACGCGCCGGTGAACAAGGCCGTGGTTTCGCTGTAGTCGCGAGCGAAGTCCGCACATTGGCGCAGCGCTCGGCATCCGCCGCCCGGGAAATTAAAGGCCTGATTGATGACTCTGTTGCTAAGGTGGGTGAGGGCACGGATTTCGTGAAGCAGGCTGGCGATACGATGAATGAAGTGGTTGAAAGCGTACACCGCGTAACGTCCATGATGGGTGAAATCAGTGTGGCGAGCGCGGAGCAGCGTTCTGGGATTGAACAGGTTAATCTTGCGATATCGCAGATGGATCAGAGCACTGAACAGAACGCTGCGCTGGTTGAAGAAGCACTGGCGGCGGCACACTCGCTGAGCGAGCAGGCACAGGAATTATCACGTACCGTTGAGCAGTTCCGCGTCGATGAGTCAGCAGGCAGCTATCTGGCGCTGGGGGCAAGATAGCTGTAACAAAATGGCAGGGTTCAGGGACTACTCGAACCCTGTCAAGGCTTCTCATCCGTTCCAACGGTATAAAAGAAAACTCCCTTAACTTGCGTTAAGGGCAGCTCGGTGTACGTATGTGGGGGATTGACTCGCGGCGTCCTGCCGCTCGCCCTGCGGGCCGCCGTTGGCGGTCCAAAACGCCAGTCCTGTCGTTTTGTCGAACCCTGTCAAGGCTTCTCATCCGTTCCAACGATATAAAAGAAAATGCCCTTAACTTGCGTTAAGGGCAGCTTGGTGTACGTATGTGCGGGGATTGACTCGCGGCGTCCTGCCGCTCGCCCTGCGGGCCGCCGTTGGCGGTCCAAAACGCCAGTCCCGTCGTTTTGTCGAACCCTGTCAAGGCTTCTCATCCGTTCCAATGGTATAAAAGAAAACGCCCTTAACTTGCGTTAAGGGCGTTTTCTTTTATATGGCGGTGAGGAAGGGATTCGAACCCTTGATACGTTTTCACGTATACACACTTTCCAGGCGTGCTCCTTCAGCCTCTCGGACACCTCACCGTGGTCTCGCAGCATCGCATATCAGCGGACGGCGCTAATGTAGGTAAATTGCCGAACAGCGTCAACAAACTTCTGCATTCAATACGTGCAATTAGCTAAAGTTAACGCAATTTGTTGCTTTGCTCACCGTTTTTGCTCTTGTCTTCGTTCATTCCCTGTCGTTATACAAAAAATCAATGTTTCATTTATGTTAATCATGCGTTGTAATTTCGCTCACTGGCTGCGGAATACCCCCGAAAATGGTATGCTGACTGGCAAACGTTGACCCAGGAGAACCTATGTATCCCGTCGATTTACATATGCACACCGTTGCCAGCACGCACGCTTACAGTACCCTGCATGACTACATCGCTGAAGCACAGCAGAAGAATATTCGCCTGTTTGCCATTACCGATCATGGCCCGGATATGGCGGATGCGCCGCATTACTGGCACTTCATGAATATGCGCGTTTGGCCGCGTCTGGTTGATGGCGTCGGTATCCTGCGCGGTATCGAAGCAAATATTAAAAACATTGAAGGCGATATCGACTGTACCGGACCTATGCTGGATCAGGTTGATGTCATTATCGCGGGCTTTCATGAGCCGGTTTTTCCACCACAGGATAAAGATACACATACCGCTGCGATGATCGCGACCATGGCGCGCGGTGACGCGCATATCATTAGTCACCCCGGCAACCCGAAATATCCTGTCGATATCCGTGCAATTGCGGAAGCTGCGGCGAAATACAATGTAGCGCTGGAGCTGAATAACTCCTCTTTCATGCATTCACGCAAAGGCAGCGAACCAAACTGTCGGGCGATTGCTGAAGCCGTGCGTGATGCCGGTGGGTTACTTTCTTTAGGTTCTGATTCCCATATCGCGTTTTCTCTGGGAGACTTTACCCACTGCGAACGTATTTTGCAGGAAGTAAATTTCCCGCAGGATCAGATATTGAATGTAAGCCCTCGGCGCGTGTTGGATTTCCTCGAACAGCGGGGAATGCCTGCTATCGCTGAACTTGCTGATTTGTGACATTGTCACTTAAGAATGCTGTCACTTAAAAATACTGTTACTTAAAAAACAAACAGGGTTATCAATGAACGAATTTTCTATTGTGTGCCGCCTATTGGGCACGCTGTTTTATCGCCAGCCACAGGATCCTTTGCTGACGCCACTGTTCACGCTGATTAAAGAGGGGAAGCTGGCGCAACATTGGCCGCTGGAGCAGGATGCCTTGTTGGCCCGTTTGCAAAAAGGACTGGATTTACCTGCGATGGCGGCGGACTACCAGGCTCTGTTTGATAGCGAAAACGGCTCCGTTTCGCCGCTGCGTTCGTCCTATGAAAGCGATGCGGATGACGCAGAAATTCGTACCTTTTTGCAACAACGTGGCATGCCGTTAAATGACGGCGCAGTTGGTCATTTTGGTAGCTTACTGCTTGCGGCGTCATGGCTGGAAGATCAGGCACAGGAAGACGAAACGACTGCACAGATTACCTTGTTTGATGAATATCTCTTGCCGTGGAGCGATCGTTTTCTTGGGAAAGTGGAAAGCCATGCGACCACTGCATTTTATCGTACGCTGGCGATCGTGTGTCGTGAGGCGCTAGAAGCCATGCGAGATGAATTGGGTGAAAGCGACGACGAAGAAGACGAGTCAGAAACAGAAGAATAATACGGTGGTATGAAACCCCGCAGTATGAAACCCTGCAGTATGAAACCTAGTGCGCCGATAGCAGACATAGTGTTTGCTATCGGCGAGTAAACATTAGTCAGTAAACAGGATAACGATCTGGCCAGGTTTGATTTCGATGCCTTTCGCCATCTTCTTCGCCAGCGATTCCGTTGTGCTCTTATCTGCATTCAACACGTAAGCCGGTTTTTGGTCAAAATAGCTTTTTAGCGATTGATTGAGGTAAGGGCTTAGGGTTTTCATTACCGTCTGCATTTTTTCCGGCTGAACGGTGTAATCGACCAGTTCCATGTCTTTCAGGTAAATCGCGCCCTGCGTTTTATCAAATACTGGCTGTGCTTTCAGCGTTAACTTCATATCGGCAGCCTGATTGCCTAACAGGGATGAAATATCGACCTTCGCATTGCCCGCAAGCGTGACTTTCCCCGGTTCAGCCCGCCCAATCTGGCTGGATAGCTCGGTTAGCACGATATGCGCATCCACCACGCCAGGCACGCCCAACTGTTTCTGGTAATCATTGTGTTTTTGTAGGTACTCATTCACTTCCTGTTCACTGAGCGTGTATTGCGTGAGTTTATTACAGCCGCTGAGTGTAAAAGCCAGCAACACTGCGGCTGCTGCCATCCATCCTGATTTTTTCATTATTCTGACCTCTTAATGCTATTGACGCGCACAATCTACTCATCAGTGGCGTGTGTTCATACGGGTAATCTATTTGTGTGAGCAATCAACACGAATTACACATCGGCAGCGTGCGCTTGATGTACAGGGTAAACAATAGGATAGCACTGAAATAGCGGGGAAACGCCGCCTCACGATGAAGCGGCGGAGTAAAATCGAAGGGTTAGATTGCCAGACTGCTGAGCAGCGTGACCTGAGTCTGTTTCGCCATGTTATCCCGATAGGCTGCAACGCGTGAAGGGGGCGTGACACCCGCAACGATAGACAGCGATCGGAGCAGCGGGAAGAGGTCGATATCGTCCGTTGATAGTTCCCCGTTGCAGGCGTTTGGCTGGACAATCAGCGGATCGAGATCCTGTAAGTCATTATTCAATTTCTTAATCAGCCCCTGAGAATGACTCAAGTGGTCAGCAAAATTGCCTCGCTGCGCTTCCTTCTTATTAATAAAGTATTGCCGGGCGGAAGCGGAGGCAAATTCTTCAAAGGCAGCCTGAGCAAAGCGAGGGATAATCAGACGCGGCGTATATTCGGTGACTTTGCGCAGCCAGGCGGTGATGGCGGGATTGGTGGAACCGGTCAGCAGCGGCTTGCGGTCGTAATTATCGATGAAATGAACAATGTCCATGCTTTCAGGCATATGACTGCCATCGTCTTTTTGCAGAATGGGCACCATTTTCTGACCGATCAGCCGCTCTGGTGTCGCGGCGTCATCGTTCGCCAGTATTTGTAATTCGACAGGGAGATTTTTCAGGCCAAAGATCATGCGTGCTTTAACGCAGTAGGGACAGTGATCGTAAATGTAGAGCTTCATACGTTGTCTCCTTAATCACAGGGTATAGACAAAGGCCGCGGTGCGGCCACGCGAGTAACCCATCATCAAACAAAGTAAACCGAGCGTGTGAGAAGGCTCGCGACGAAACAATTGTTTGAATGTATTAGGAAAGTATAGAAGGGCATTACCGACGAGATCAAACTCGTCGGTAAAATTCAGACTAATGACCACCTAGCATGGCAGGCTCGATGCGACGTTGATTGAACTGCCAATACAATGCGGCTAACGTCAGGAACCCGATAGTGCCGAGCATAAACCACGGCAGTTCTGGCTGGTTCAACGCATGTCCGGTATCGAATAGCCAACCGCCGCCGCTGTAGCCAATCGCGCCGCCGAGCGCCAACCCAAGCCGACTGAACCCCATATAGCTGCCTCTGGCTCTGGCATCCGCCAGCGAGGCGCTCAGGGTTTCACGCGCGGGTTCGGCGATAATCGATCCAATGTAAAACAGGCAGATCAGCATCAGCAGGGTTTGCAGCTCTGTCGTCATCCCGATAGGGAACATACTGACGGACATAATGAACAGCCCTGCCATCAGACGCTGTTCCAGCCGGAAGCGCTTCTCGCTCCAGCGGGCGATAGGGTATAACAGCGTCAGCGACAGCGCTGCTTCAATGGCGTACATCCATTTCACCGCAGACGGTGTTCCGGCGATTTCGTTGACCATAATCGGCAACATCAACAGAACCTGCACGGCCAACATGTAGTAACCCGTTAGCGTTAACACATACATCAGGAAACGGCGGTCGCGAATAACGCGCGTGAGGCCTTCCAGTATTGGTGTCTTGACTGTTGAGATGCGATAGGCTGGCAGCAGCCAGGCATTGAGCGCCGCCGCGAGTACGAAGATGACCGCCCCCGTCCAGCAGACGATCTCAAAATCGTACTGGAGCAACCAACTACCAATGAGGGCGCCGATAACAGCGCCAGCGCTATCCTGCATCATTAACAGCGAGTAAAAACGGCCGCGTTCCTGCGGACGAATCAATTTGATGACCAGTGCGGTGCGTGGCGGATCGAAGAGTGTGCCGCCGAGGCCGGATAGCGCACAAGATAGCCAAAGCAGCCAGGGTTCGTCGGCAATTGCCATGAACACAAAACCGGAGGCGCGTAGGAGCATCCCGGTAATAATCATCGGTTTGGCGCCAAACCGGTCAGCAATGGCCCCGCCGAAAATACCGAGCCCTTGCTGAATAAACTGACGCAATCCCAATGCGATACCGACTAATAATGCCGCCCAGCCGAGATCGTCGACAAAACGAATGGAAATAAGGGGGAAGACAACAAAGAATCCCAGAACCACCAGCATATTATCGAGTAATAAAAAATATTTACCCAAGCTCCGAGCTTGCGACATCAGAGGCATGTTTCACCACAACGAAGAAAGGAGGAAAATAACAGACGTGACTATTTTGTACTCTAATTCGACTTTGGTATAGCCTATTGTTGGATAATATTTTTTTATCGATTTAACGTTATCCGAGTAGCATTTCGGCGAGAAAAAACGGCTTTCCTGATTCAACTGCGCAATAACTCGGCGACGAGGATTTTACGTCTCTGAATTTATGTGGTTATAGTAAGGATTATCGGAAATGCCGATATTTTCTGCTTATGTGGAATAATTACTTTTTCAACGGCGATGAATTTTACTTATCGATAACATGGAGAGGCAGGGGGAAAAATGTTTGGCTACCGTTCAACACCAGCAAGAGTGCAATTGACAACCGACAGGCTGGTGGTGCGTCTTGCCCATGAGCGCGATGCATGGCGTCTGGCTGAATACTATTCTGAGAACCGTGATTTCCTTAAGCCGTGGGAACCTGTGAGAGACGCCAGCCATTGCTACCCATCAGGCTGGCAAGCACGTCTGAGCGTGATTAACGATATGCACAAGCAGGGCAGCGCCTATTATTTCCTCCTGTTGGATCCGAATGAAAACGAAGTGTACGGCGTGGCTAATTTTAGCAACGTACTGCGGGGATCGTTTCACGCCTGCTATCTGGGCTATTCGCTCGGTCAGAAATGGCAGGGGCAGGGGCTGATGTATGAGGCGCTGCAACCAGCAATACGCTATATGCAGCGTCAACAGCACATGCATCGCATCATGGCCAACTACATGCCGCATAACCAGCGTAGCGGAGATTTACTGGCGCGTTTGGGGTTTGAACGTGAGGGCTATGCGAAGAATTATCTGCTCATTGACGGCAAATGGCAGGACCATGTATTAACCGCGCTGACCAACGCAGAGTGGAAGTCTCCGCGTTAAGGAAAAATGATGAAATACCAACTAGATACTCGTGAAGCTCGCGTGATTGGCTGCATGTTGGAAAAGCAAATCACGACCCCGGATCAATACCCGATGTCGTTAAACGGCATCACCACGGCTTGTAATCAGAAAACTAACCGTGAACCCGTGATGGAACTGAGTGAAAGCGAAGTGCAGCAAACGCTGGATTTACTCGTGAAGAAGCATTTTCTGCGCACGCTTAGCGGTTTTGGCAATCGTGTCGTGAAGTATGAACATCGTTTTTGCAACTCTGAATTTGGCGACCTGAAACTCTCACCGGCGGAAGTCGCACTGGTGACGACGCTTCTCCTGCGTGGGCCACAGACGCCAGGTGAACTGCGCACTCGCGCGGCCCGGCTGTATGAGTTTTCAGATGTTAGCGAGGCTGAGTCCACGCTTGAACAGCTGCAACAACGCGACGATGGCCCGTTTGTCGTTCGGCTGGCGCGGGAAGCGGGTAAGCGGGAAAGTCGTTATCGGCACCTTTTCAGCGGCGACGCCGGTGATGCTGCTGCTCCTGAACAAGAAGGGGCGGGCGACAATTCACATCAGTTGACTGAGCGGGTTGAGACGTTAGAAAAAGAGGTCGCGGAACTCAAACGTCAGCTTGCCGCGCTGTTAGCGTAATGGATCGGTATCAGGGAGAAAAATCGTTATGAAGCCTCAGATTGCCTCTGCGGAACGTGTCTCTGAGCAGAACATCGCTACCCAGCGTCCTCGTATCGGCGTTATCGGGTTGGGGTCTATCGCGCAGAAAGCGTATTTGCCGATTCTCAGTCAGGCCGAGCGCTGGGAACTGGTCGGCGCATTTTCTCCTGACCAACAAAAGACGCAGCGGATTTGTCAGCACTATCGAATGACGAGTTTCTCAGCGCTGGATGAGCTGGCTATACAATGTGATGCCGTTTTTGTGCACAGTAGTACCGCCAGCCATTTTTCCGTGGTGAGCCAATTGCTTAAGGCTGGCGTCGATGTTTATGTGGATAAACCGCTGGCAGAGACGCTGGAGCAGGCGGAAGCACTGGTCGAATTAGCAGAGCAACGGCAAAAAATTCTGATGGTCGGCTTTAATCGTCGTTTCGCGCCGTGCTATCAGCAGCTAAAACAGCGGCTGGATCAGCCGGCATCTCTACGTATGGATAAACACCGGATTAATGGTGTTGGGCCACAGGATGTGCGTTTTACTCTGCTGGACGACTATCTACACGTGGTCGATACGGCGCTCTGGCTGGTGGGTGGCGATGCCCAACTGATTGATGGCGTTTTGCATGCTAATGCGGACGGTCAATTGCTGTATGCCGAGCACCATTTCCAGAGCGGTAGCTGTCAGGTGACGACCAGCATGCATCGTCATGCCGGAAGCCAGCGAGAATGGGTTCAGGCCGTGACCCATGGCGGGCTCTATCAGGTGGATGAGATGCGTGAATGGCGTGAAGACCGCGAAGGTGTGACGCTCCGCCCGGCCGTGCCATCCTGGCAAACCACGCTGGAGCAACGTGGGTTTGTCGGTGCAGTGCAGCATTTCATGGCGGCAATTGAACAACGGAAACCAGCGGAAACATCCGGTAACCAGGCGTTGCTGTCGCAGCGCATGATTGAAAAATTGCTGGGAAAAAGCTGAAAAGTTCAGCGGTTATGACAATGCGCGGTAGCTATTACTCGCGCAATGCGTAGACTAGTCGCACCTCGCAATCAGGATGACCTTAACGGGTTACTAATCGGTCCTGAACCGTTCAGAACATAATCGGATGAATTTACTTAAATCACTGGCTGCCGTCAGTTCCATGACCATGCTATCGCGCGTCTTAGGGTTCGTGCGCGATGCGATCGTCGCCCGTATTTTTGGTGCCGGCATGGCGACGGATGCTTTCTTTGTGGCATTCAAACTGCCTAACCTGCTCCGCCGTATTTTCGCGGAAGGCGCATTCTCACAGGCGTTTGTGCCTATTCTTGCCGAATATAAAAGCCAGCAGGGTGAAGAGGCCACGCGAACGTTCCTCGCTTATGTTTCCGGTATGCTGACGCTGATTCTGGCGTTGGTCACCGTTGCGGGAATGGTTGCCGCGCCCTGGGTTATTATGGTGACCGCTCCCGGTTTTGCCGCGACGCCAGAGCGCTTCGAACTTACCTCGGATCTGTTAAGAGTCACGTTCCCCTACATCCTGCTGATTTCGCTGACCTCTATGGTGGGGTCGGTGCTCAACACCTGGAACCGTTTCTCGGTGCCAGCGTTTGCCCCGACATTGCTTAACGTCAGTATGATTGGCTTCTCGCTGTTTGCCGCGCCGTATTTTAACCCGCCAGTAATGGCGTTGGCCTGGGCGGTGTTGGTTGGCGGTTTACTGCAACTCGGCTACCAGTTACCGCATCTGAAAAAGATTGGCATGCTGGTATTGCCGCGCCTGAAATGGCGGGAACCGAGCGTCTGGCGAGTCATGAAACTGATGGGGCCTGCGGTTTTGGGTGTCTCGGTAAGCCAGATTTCACTCATTATCAACACTATTTTCGCGTCCTTCCTCAGCGAAGGGGCGGTGTCATGGATGTATTACGCCGATCGACTGATGGAGTTTCCTTCCGGTGTTCTGGGCGTGGCGTTGGGAACGATCTTACTCCCGTCGCTGGCGAAGAGTTTTGCCAGTGGCAATCATGACGAATACTCCCGTCTTATGGATTGGGGGCTCCGCCTGTGTTTCCTGCTGGCGCTGCCGAGTGCGGTTGCATTGGGTATTTTGGCTCAACCGTTAACGGTGTCTTTGTTCCAGTACGGCAAATTTAGCGCCTTTGATGCGCTGATGACTCAGCGGGCGCTGATAGCTTACTCGGTTGGGCTGATGGGATTGATTGTCGTTAAAGTGTTAGTACCTGGCTTTTATTCCCGACAGGATATAAAGACGCCGGTCAAAATCGCGATAGTCACGCTGATTCTGACGCAGGTCATGAACCTGATCTTTATTGGTCCGCTGCAACATGCGGGTCTGGCGTTGTCCATCGGTCTGGCCTCCTGCCTGAATGCCGGGCTGTTGTACTGGCAACTGCGTAAGCAGGATATTTTCCAGCCACAGCCGGGCTGGAAAGGTTTTCTGGTGCGTCTGCTGGTTGCGGTGATCGTGATGTCGCTGGTTTTGCTGGGGATGCTGTGGTGGATGCCCGCGTGGGATGACGGCAATATGACGATGCGAATTCTGCGTTTGCTGCTGGTTGTGGTCGCCGGGGCGGGCTCTTATTTTGCCACGCTGGCGCTGTTGGGATTCCGCCCTCGGGATTTCGCCCGCCGTAGCGTGTAACAACGGCAAATCGTTATTCGGTTGTTTTTTGCCTGCAACGCAAAACGCCATTGGTGGCAGCACCAATGGCGTTTTTGTTGTCAATCGACGGACAAGCTTTCAGTCGATGGAAGATTACATCTTCTCGACGGTTTCGATGCCCAGCGTATCCAGACCTTGCTTCAGCGTTTTCGCCGTCAGCAGCGCCAGTCTCAGACGGCTCTGACGCACGTCGTCACTTTCGGCATTGAGGATCGGGCAGTGCTCGTAGAAACCAGAGAACAGACCCGCCAGATCGTACAGGTAGCTACACATCACATGTGGAGTACCTTCACGGGCGACGGAGGTGATGGTTTCTTCAAACTGCAGCAGGCGCGTAGCAAGGGCAAACTCGCGCTCATCGCTCAGCGTAATCGGCTGCGTTAAGCTGTCTTCCTGTATTCCCGCACGTTTGAAAATAGACGCGACGCGGGTGTAGGCGTATTGCATGTAAGGTGCCGTGTTGCCTTCAAACGCCAGCATGTTATCCCAATCGAAGACATAGTCCGTCGTACGGCTCTTCGACAGATCGGCGTATTTGATCGCACCGATGGAGACCACTTTCGCCAGCGCGCTTAACTCATCACTTTCCATTTGTGGATTTTTCTCTGCGATGAGTTTCAGTGCGCGATCGTAGGCTTCATCTAACAGCTCGGACAGTTTGATCGTCCCGCCTGCACGCGTTTTGAATGGCTTGCCGTCTTTGCCCAGCATCATGCCGAACATATGATGTTCCAAACTGACGGAGTCAGGCACATAGCCAGCTTTACGCACGATGGTCCAGGCCTGCATTAAATGTTGATGCTGGCGGGAGTCGATGTAGTAAAGCACGCGATCGGCGTTCAGGGTTTCATAACGGTATTTGGCGCAGGCGATATCCGTTGTGGTGTAGAGGTAGCCGCCATCCTTTTTCTGGATAATGACGCCCATCGGTTCGCCTTCCTTGTTTTTATATTCATCAAGGAAAACTACCGTTGCGCCTTCACTTTCTACCGCCAGACCTTTTGCTTTCAGGTCGGCAACGATACCCGGCAGCATGCTGTTGTACAGGCTTTCACCCATCACATCCTGCTTGGTTAGCGTAACATTGAGGCGTTCATAGTTGATCTGGTTCTGCGTCATAGTGATATCGACGAGCTTGCGCCACATCTGACGGCAATATTCATCACCGCCTTGCAACTTCACTACGTAACCGCGTGCGCGCTCGGCGAAATCAGCGTCATCATCGTAGTGTTTCTTCGCTTCACGATAGAATGCTTCAAGATCGGACAGGTCCATCTCACTGGCATTTTCGTTTTGCATTTTTTCAAGGTAGGCAATCAGCATACCGAACTGCGTACCCCAGTCACCGACGTGGTTGGCACGAATAACATTGTGACCTAAAAACTCCAGCGTACGAGCGGCAGCATCACCAATAATGGTTGAACGCAGGTGGCCGACGTGCATTTCTTTCGCGACGTTGGGGGCAGAGTAGTCAATCACGATCGTTTGTGGTTCAACCGGTGTTAAACCTAATTTCGGTGCATTCAGTGCGTTCTCAACCTGACTCGCCACCCACTGCTTATCGAGAAAAATATTAATAAATCCCGGGCCTGCGATTTCTGTTTTTTCCGCAATGCCCTCCAGCGCCAAAAGCTGGACGACTTTTTCGGCCAATTGTCGCGGCGGCATGCCCAGTTTTTTTGCCACGGCCATGACGCCATTGGCCTGATAATCACCAAACTGTGCTTTTGCCGACTGACGAATCTGAGCTTCGCTGTCTGCTGGCGCGCCCGCGGCGGTTAACGCCTGGCTGACTTTTTCGGAGAGAAGAGCCTGAATATTCACCGGTTTACCTTAAATAAAAAATTAAGCCTTGCTTATACCATATTTGCCTTTCCTCGTCAGCAGACGGGGAGGGGCAACGGGACGTTCAGGCGAAAAAATACCCGCAAGCAGGATATGAAAAGGGAGCGATGACAGGGGAAAAACAGATAAGGAGAACACGACAAAAAAGAGAATGTAGTTTTAGGTAGAATAAAAATAAATAAAAATTACGGCCTTAACGTTTTCTGGATCGATTATTTACACCAATTTTATGTGAGTCTCTGGTTTTAAAATGACGAAAAATAGCGTATGCCGCAATAGCGATAAGCGCGATGGATATAATGAGTAAAACCATGATGATATCTCTGCGTTATTATTTGTGTTCTTAATTTATACGTTTTCTTTTAGGCGTTCAATGGGGCATCTATTATTTAAGATTCCTCCCAGAATAGGTTGCGAGACGTATCGCAGATTAACGCCGAGTAAAAAACATTTACGTTTATTAATCAAACAGCAGGGTTGTCTTTTCTTTGCATTTAATGCGTTTCATGTAACGAAGGTGTAAATAATTGTACAAAGGGAAAAGTAGAATTTAATTAGAATGCGCCACGGGTATGATATTCTCACTGCGTAAATGGTTATTGATAATGTGAGATGCCGCAAGGAGTTTTACCCGATATGTTACCCAATGATTTGATAACGGATTTAGCACGTTTTGAGCAGGAATTACAGGAATTGGCCGATGTGCTACAGCTGGATTTAAGTGCATTTCATGCTGACCATATCTCTCTGCGTTGCCATCAGAATACAACGGCTGAATCCTGGAAGGCGGCGCTGTTAAAACGTGGCCGTTTGCTGTCTGAAAATCAGATCAATGGTCGCCCAATCTGCTTGTTTATACTGGATAATGCCATTCCGGTCGGCCCGTGGCAGATGACGTGTGTCGAGCTACCATGGCCGGGGAAAAAGCATTATCCGCATGAAGGGTGGGAGCATGTGGAACTCGTGCTGCCTGGGGATGTGGAAACACTGCATCAGCGTGCGTTAGCCTGCTTGTCTGATGATGCTCTGCGTACGCCGGGCATCAAACTTAAATTCAGTTCTCCGCAAGGCGAAAAAGAACGCATGCCTAATCCGACGCTGGCGGTCACCAACGGGAAAGTGACAATAAAATTTCATCCATGTGATATACGCGATGTCGTCGCGAGCGAAATGTCTTCATGATGAAAAATGTCTTCATGATGAAAATAGTAAAGCGCTCGTATGCAGAGTAATCAGAAAGATAACATTGGCTGAAAGGTAAAATGACATGTCGCGTTATTCACGCCATTTTCTTCTACTTTATACCCTAAATAATTCGAGTTTCAAGAAGGCGGCAAGCGAGGGAATCCCGATGAGCTTACTTAGGTAAGTGATTCGGGTGAGTGAACGTAGCCAACGCACCTGCAATTTGAAGTATGACGGGTATAGAACAGATTAATAAAACTGTGGATTATGTCATGTTTATTTCGGCAATGTATCGCGTTCATTGTGACTCCTGTCTCCTCACGATATGAATGTGAATGCCATAGTTATTACTTTAGTCGGTCTGATGATTCGCCGATTTTTCGCTAAAGAAAATAGTCTGAGAGTTTACATGGAGGAGCAGCGATGACGAAACTGGAAGTATGCTGTTATAGCGTTGATTGTGCCATAACAGCAGCGCAGTCTGGGGCTGACAGGATTGAACTCTGTGCAGGACAACGAGAAGGCGGATTAACGCCATCCTATGGTGCGCTGCGTAGCGCTCGTGAAAAAGTCGCGATTCCCGTTCACCCTATTGTGCGTCCGAGAGGCGGCGATTTTTGCTATAGCACGATGGAATTGGCTGCCATCAAATATGACATTGAACAGATTCGCGAGATGGGGTTTCCTGGCGTCGTTGTAGGCGTACTCAATGAAGAAGGGCACATTGATTTGCCCAAAATGCGCGAAATCATGGCGGTGGCTCAAGGAATGGCGGTGACCTTTCATCGTGCGTTTGATATGTGCCTGAACCCTTATGTTGCGCTGGAACAACTCACCGACCTTGGCGTATCGCGCATATTAAGCTCTGGGCAGCAACAAACGGCAGAAAATGGATTACGGTTATTACGTGAACTAACACAGGCCAGTCGCGGTCCAATTATTATGGCAGGTTCCGGCGTGCGACTGACTAACCTGCACAAATTTCAGCAGGCGGGTATTCGAGAACTGCACAGCTCCGCCGGGCAGTGGACGTCATCCCCCATGCGTTATCGCAAAATCGGTGTGTCGATGTGTTCTGAGACGGAGTTAGATGAATTTAGCCAGTATTGCGTGGATGGTGATGTGGTGGCAGCAATGAAACGGGCGGTGAGCCCGGAGCGTGAAATGCAGTATGTATCGTAATCTAAGGTGTTTTATGGTGTAGCGGTTGATAGATCGCATTGCTATAGATGCCACATCGTCATTCTTCAATTTTTGCCGCGCCGCATACCGATAGGTTTGCATGGCAAGTACCAAGCCCCAGTATATTGCTGGGGCTTTTTTTGTCGCATGCAGTAATTTAGGGTTGGTAGATGCCGGGTTTACGTGCAACCAAGACGGCGCGTACCGGTGCGGGGTAGCCTTCCACCGTTTTTGACGGATCCTCAGGATCGAGGAATTCCGCCAGAGACTCTGTGATCATCCAGTCTGTCCGGCGCTGTTCCTGCGTTGTTGTTGTGCAGACATCGACGACGCGGACATCAACAAAGCCGCATTTTTCAAGCCATGTGGTCAAGGCCGCAGCAGAAGGAATGAAATACACATTGCGCATTTGCGCGTAGCGTTCTCCCGGTACCAGTACCTGATTTTCATCGCCTTCAATGACCAGCGTTTCCAGCACCAGTTCACCCCCCGCCACCAGTTGATTCTTTAATTGCCACAGGTGATCGAGCGGGGAACGGCGGTGATACAGCACGCCCATCGAAAACACCGTGTCAAACGCAGCCAGTTCGGGGAGTTGCTCAATGCCGAGTGGTAAAACGTGCGCCCGCTGATCGTCACCGAGCAGT
Organism: Pectobacterium aroidearum; assembly: GCF_041228105.1. Classification (NCBI taxonomy): domain Bacteria; kingdom Pseudomonadati; phylum Pseudomonadota; class Gammaproteobacteria; order Enterobacterales; family Pectobacteriaceae; genus Pectobacterium; species Pectobacterium aroidearum. The sequence continues at coordinate 2,954,248 of NZ_CP166097.1, read as the reverse complement.
TTACGTACAGCTTCAAACTGGCATAAGAATAACTGCATAGGGTCGATACCGACCGCCATCGTGGCGCCTTCACCGACCATCCGCCACAGGTGATAGCCGCTGCCGCAGCCTACATCCAAAATCAGGCGATTCTTCAACGGGCTGATGTGCGGGAGTACACGCTGCCATTTCCAGTCAGAACGCCATTCCGTGTTGATATTCACACCGTAAAGCGAAAAGGGGCCTTTACGCCAAGGCATCAGGTTACGCAGCAGCTTTTCAATGCCTTCACGCTGACCCTCGGAAATATCAGGTTCCATGCGCGCTGTAACGCTGTCGTTCAAATCCAGAGTGGTTGGCGTCAGCGAGGGGAGATGTTCCAGCGAGTTAAACCAGAGTTTAAACTTACCGTGCAAGGATTCCTGCTGCCAACTGCTGAGCTGTGAAGGCAGCGTGTTAAGCCAGTGGCTGAGCGGGCCTTTTGCGATTTGCTGATAAAAATTGCCGAAATCGATCACGCCTTTTCCTCTGCTTTCACGGCTAATAACGAACCAAAATTAAAACATTGAAACCAAACTTCACTGTGCTCAAAACCGGCGTTTGCCAGCCGAGCCTTATGGGCTTCTACCGAATCGGTCAGCATGACGTTTTCCAACATACTGCGTTTCTGACTGATTTCTAACTCGCTGTAGCCATTTGCTCGTTTGAAGTCGAGGTGCATGTTAAACAGTAATTCGCCGACGTCTTTGTCCGTAAAATTGAATTTTTCAGAGAGGACAAGCACGCCGCCGGGATTTAATCCCTGATAAATACGTTCGATGAGCACCTGTCGCTGGGAAGGTTCCAGAAACTGAAGCGTAAAGTTCAGCACCACCATAGACGCATTTTCGATATCAATGTTCAGAATATCGGCTTCTATAATCTCGACGGGAGTGTCGGAACGAAAAGCGTCAATATGGCTGCGGCAGCGTTTCACCATGGCCGGGGAATTGTCTACCGCGATAATTTTGCAACCTGGAACATGGATATTGCGTCGCATCGACAGCGTAGCTGCACCCAGCGAGCATCCTAGATCGTAGACGTGGCTATCCGGGCGGACGAACCGTTCTGCCAACATGCCAATCATCGAGATGATGTTGGAATAGCCAGGTACAGAACGTTGGATCATATCGGGAAAGACGTCAGCAACGCGTTCGTCGAATGTCCAGTCGCCTAAATTGGCAATTGGCACAGAAAAAAGCATATCGCGGTTTGGCATGGCAGAAGGTGCACTGAGAGTGATAGTAATTAAAGAGGGCGTATTCTAGCAGAATACACCGTAGCCTTCACCTTCCACATTGTGTAGACGCATAGTGTGGACGCGTTTTTTGATTCCCGGGCGCATAAAGATTCGTACGACCGGGAGGGCAGGCATCGTTCTTGTTTCCGCTATCAATACAGCGTGAAAACCAGATCCCAGGGGAGATAATAGAGGTTTGCTGCAATCATCAGGATGAGTGAGGCATAGGTTGCCGCCATACCTGAACGCCGCCAGCGAAATTCACGGTGCCGGAGGCCGTAGTAGTGAACTAAACGTCCGGTAATCAATAAAATACCGCAAAAATGGATCATGATGATAAGGGCGCCGTTCATTTCCATCAGCACCAGCAAAATCGCCGCAATCGGGATATATTCGACCGCATTGCCATGTACCCGGATCGCCGTTTGCAATTCATAAAATCCGCCGTCGCCGTATGCAACGCGATACTGCATTCTGAGCTTCACAACATCAATAGACAGCTTTATCAACAAGATTGCGCCAAGCACGATATAGAGCGCACTTACCATGTTTTACTCCGTAACCTAACCGAAAACGGCTTGCAGAATAATAGCTTTCCCTAACGCAACTGTCGCCTGTAAAGGCCGATTTTTTTAGCGGAAATGCGTTGCGTTGCGAAAGGGTTTATAACCAAACGGGCTAACACCCGTCAGTTGGTGGATCAAAAGAGCGTCGCCTGCTGTGGCCAATCCGGTTGGGGTGGCAAGGTTGGGTCGATCTCGGCGAGTAACGGCCAAAGCTGTTGTGCCAGCGGCGGGGCATCACCGATATCCGGCGTGTGAATAAAAAAGAAAGGATTGGCTTCACGCCACTGCGGCAGCTTGTTACGCCATGACTCGAACCAGCGAAGATTTTCTTCCGGCGTTTCACTACCGATAAAGCGGATCAGCGGCTGTGTGGCCGTGAGCACGGCGTGTACCGGCACGCGAGGTTTCTTACGCTGGGCTTCACGCATCGCAGCACTGTCTGGCGCGGCATGATGAACCGGTCGACTGTCGAGAATTACGCGATTAATGCCACGCTGCTGTAGCCCCTGATTCAGTGCGCGCTCCTCATCGCCTTTGGCAAAAAACAGCGGATGACGAACTTCCACACCGTAGCCGAACCCCTGCGGCAAAGCATCAAGAAAACGCCACAGAACAGGCAACTGCGAGGGACCAAAGGCGGCAGGGAGTTGCAGCCAGAGCTGTCCGATACGGTGTTCAATCGGCTCCAGGCATTGATAAAAGAGGCTGACATCGCTGTCACAGTTTTGTAGGGCAGCCTTATGACTGATCGTTGAGGGAAACTTGAAGCAAAAACGAAAGTCGTCATGCGTCATATCACGCCAGCGTAAGACAACCTCGCGTGAAGGCAACGCATAAAAGGTCGTGTTCCCTTCCACGCAGGTAAAATAGCGGCTGTAATCGGCAAGATCGTTTAACCCCAACCGACTCCAGGCAGAATGCTGCCATTGTGGTAATCCGATGTACATCATCACACCATAACTTCATTGAGCTTCACGTAGGATGGCGGTGATTATCGCGTAATTGTCAGGACTGCGCGAGTGAGCCGAGAGAAATCGTTTATAAAATCTCATCCGCCCACTGTGTTGCCTCCATGATCATGGTGAAGAAGTTTTCTTCATCGATACCCAACTGGATTAAAAGTTGCTCAAGTTCTTCCCATTCTTGTTGTTCATATTTAGAAATTAACGTCAGATAAACCGCCAGCTCACCAGTATTTTCTAATAAGCTCTGGTTAATTTTTTCCGATAGGGCGATTTGCGAGAGCAATAGAGGCATCGGCGAATCTAATACGGCATCAAGCAGTGACAATAATCCGCACAAAAATGCATCGGTGGTATCCTCCTTCACATTAAAAGAGGCATACAATAATTCGAAGAATCTGGCGCGAATTAAGCTGGTACGATAAAGCTCGCTGGGTTTATTTTCGTTACTATTAGTAATGCTGATCAATGAGACAAAACGTTTAAGCTCCCGTTGTCCAAGCAGCATTGCCATGGAACGGAAAGACATTGATGTCGCGGTAATGCCAAAGCGGGTGTTGTATTTGATATTGGTGATGTGGCGCATCAATTTATAATAAAGCGAGAGATCGGCACAGACCAATTCTTCGATCGTGGCATAGTTGATTTCAGGCTTATTGACTTCTCTCAGTAGCCTGATGGTATTGCTGGAGTTATTGACCAGTTTTTTCGATCTGATCATTTCTGGATGGCTAAAAAAATACCCCTGAAATAGTGAGATACCCAGCTTTTTGCTTTGCAGATATTGCTCATGTGTTTCTACTTTTTCGGCCAGATAGGTTAATTTACGCTGTGCGGTTCTGTTGATGAAATTTTCAATATCACCAAACGTCGACAAGGTTAAATCAAATTTGATGATGTCGATGTAAGGCAAAAATCGATCCCAATCTGAATCCATCGAAAAATCATCCAGTGCAATTCTGAAGCCTTTTCTTTTTAGTTTTTTTACGGCGACAAAGAGATCGTTGTCGGGGATCGCATTTTCCAGAATCTCGATAACGACCTTTTCCTGTGGCAGGACTTCAGCCTGGCCGTTGATCAGCATCTGGTGGGGAAAATTAATATAGTAAGGCTGCTCAGCCACGGATTTTGTCAGCGGATTAGTTAAAAATTGATCGGAAATGAGCTGTGCGGTTGCAAACTCAGGACTGACGTCAGGAAATCTATTGGTGACGTCCATGCGAAAAAGGAGTTCGTAGGCAACGGTTTGGAGGTGTTGATTTAAAATAGGTTGGCGGGCAACAAATGAATACATAGTTGTTCTCCATGTAAACCATACGCATTTGCCAATAATGGGAATGCGTTTTTTATTAAAATTTTTATAAAAATAAGCAGTTACTTGGTAATTTTAGCAGGTTTTATTAAAAGAGAAGGTCGGTTTCCGTAAATCCTCACGCTGTGCGTATTGGTGAGTTCTGTCTCTTTGGGCTGAGGCGTCGCGGTTTTTCGGACGCTCACTTTTGCAACAACTCAGTGCTGATTGGTGAACATTTCGTTAACCGGAAAGGAAATTTCATAAAAAGAGTAGGCGGCTGCGTCGCAGAGCGTTACCTTCATGCTTATCGTTCGGGCGAATATCCTTTATAATAGCCGCCTTTTTTCACCGGACAGTAACCCAGAAAAACCATGCCGTGCAGCGAAAATGCCACTGTTTTTGTGCTGTGATCTACCGTGAAAAGTGATCTACCGTGAAACGTGTGAGCTGGCGGATGAGTAAAAGGACATCGTGATGCGTACTAATTATTGCGGGCAGTTGAATTCGTCCCATGTGGGCCAGGAAGTGACATTGTGCGGTTGGGTTAACCGCCGCCGCGATCTGGGTGGTTTGATTTTTATTGATATGCGTGACCGCGAAGGGCTGGTTCAGGTGTTTTTTGACCCAGACCGTCAGGACGCATTTAAACTGGCATCCGAGTTGCGTAACGAGTTCTGCATCCAACTTACCGGTGTAGTTCGCGCCCGTCCAGAAAGCCAAATCAACAAAGATATGGCGACGGGTGAAGTCGAGATTTTTGCCAACGCCCTGACGATCGTTAACCGCTCTGAAGCGCTGCCGTTGGATTCAAATCAAACCAACACTGAAGAAGCACGTCTCAAATACCGTTATCTCGATTTGCGCCGTCCTGAAATGGCGCAGCGCCTGAAAACGCGTGCCCGTATTACCAGTTTTGTTCGTCGATTTATGGATGAGCACGGCTTCCTGGATATCGAAACGCCAATGCTGACGAAGGCGACGCCGGAAGGCGCGCGCGACTATCTGGTGCCGAGCCGCGTACATAAAGGTAAATTTTATGCGCTGCCGCAGTCTCCACAGCTGTTCAAGCAGTTGCTGATGATGTCCGGTTTTGACCGTTACTATCAGATCGTCAAATGCTTCCGTGACGAAGACCTGCGTGCTGACAGACAGCCAGAATTTACCCAGATCGATGTGGAAACCTCTTTCATGACCGCGCCGCAGGTGCGTGAAGTGATGGAGAAGCTGGTGCGTGAACTGTGGCTGGACGTGAAAGGCGTCGATCTGGGCGATTTCCCGATCATGACGTTTGCAGAGGCGATGCGTCGTTTCGGTTCCGATAAGCCAGACCTGCGTAACCCGCTGGAACTGGTTGACGTTGCCGATCTGGTTAAAGACATCGACTTTAAAGTGTTCTCCGGCCCGGCAAACGATGCCAAAGGTCGCGTTGCCGCTATCCGCGTACCGGGTGGCGCACAGCTGAGCCGTAAGCAGATTGATGAATACGGCAAGTTTATTGAAATCTATGGCGCGAAAGGTTTGGCTTATATCAAGGTCAACGAGCGTGCTAAAGGTCTGGAAGGCGTTCAAAGCCCGGTAGCGAAATTCCTGAATGCAGACATGCTGTCAGCGTTGTTGGATCGTACTGCCGCGCACGATGGCGACATTCTGTTCTTTGGCGCAGACAGCGCGAAAGTGGTCACCGATGCGCTGGGCGCGCTGCGTCTCAAACTGGGCCGCGATTTGAACCTGACGAAAGACGACAGCTGGGAACCGCTGTGGGTCGTCGATTTCCCAATGTTTGAGGAAGATGGTGAAGGCGGGTTGGCTGCGATGCACCACCCGTTTACCGCGCCGCGTGACATGCTGCCTTCTGAGCTGGCTGCCAACCCGGTTTCGGCGATTGCCAATGCCTATGACATGGTGATTAACGGTTATGAAGTGGGCGGCGGCTCGGTGCGTATTCACAACGGTGACATGCAGCAAACTGTGTTCAGCATTCTGGGCATTACCGAACAAGAGCAGCGTGAGAAATTTGGCTTCCTGCTGGATGCGCTGAAATATGGTACGCCGCCGCATGCGGGTCTGGCGTTTGGCCTTGACCGTTTGGTGATGTTGCTGACGGGCACCGATAACATTCGTGATGTTATCGCCTTCCCGAAAACGACGGCAGCAGCGTGCCTGATGACGGAAGCGCCAAGTTTCGCCAACCCGGCCTCGCTGGAAGAGCTTGCCATTGCGGTTGTCGTGAAAGGGAAAGCGGCTCAGGATGGAAAATCCGAGAACGAATAAGATGGTATACAAGCGACCCGTTTCGGTTCTGGTGGTGATCTATGCCCGTGACACCGGACGGGTGCTGATGTTGCAACGGCGTGACGATCCCGAATTCTGGCAGTCGGTAACCGGCAGTATAGAAGAAGGGGAAAGCGCGCCGTATGCCGCACAGCGTGAAGTCAAAGAAGAAGTGAACATTGATATATCCGCGGAAGCGTTATCACTCTTTGATTGTCAGCGCTGTATTGAGTTTGAGCTATTTGCTCATTTGAGACGTCGCTATGCGCCGGGGGTTACGCACAATACCGAACACTGGTTTTGTCTGGCGTTACCTGCTGAGCGCGAGGTGCAATTATCCGAGCATCTTGCCTACCAGTGGTTGGATGTGCCCCACGCGGCACAGTTGACCAAGTCCTGGAGCAACCGGCAGGCGATTGAGGAATTTGTTATTTATCCGGCCTGAACAGGCTTTTTTCGGAGATTTTTATGGCAGGTCATAGTAAGTGGGCTAACACAAAGCATCGTAAAGCAGCACAGGACGCCAAACGCGGTAAAATCTTTACCAAGATTATCCGCGAACTGGTTACCGCAGCCCGTCTGGGCGGTGGCGATCCCGGTTCTAACCCGCGTCTGCGCGCAGCGATCGATAAAGCACTGTCCAACAACATGACGCGCGATACCCTGAACCGCGCGATTGCCCGTGGCGTCGGCGGTGACGAAGATGCCAACATGGAAACCATCATTTATGAAGGCTACGGCCCGGGCGGCACTGCTGTCATGGTGGAGTGCCTGAGTGACAACCGTAACCGTACCGTTTCCGAAGTGCGTCACGCGTTCACGAAGACGGGTGGGAATCTGGGGACTGATGGTTCCGTTTCATACCTTTTCACCAAGAAAGGCGTTATTTCTTACGCACCAGGCCTGGATGAAGATGCAGTGATGGATGCGGCGTTAGAAGCAGGTGCTGATGATGTCGTGACGTATGACGACGGTGCGATTGACGTCTTCACGCCGTGGGAAACGTTCGGTAACGTGAAAGATGCGTTGGATGCGGCGGGCCTGAAAGCCGAGTCAGCTGAAGTGTCGATGATTCCATCCACCAAGGCGGATATGGATGCGGAAACAGCACCGAAACTGATGCGTCTGATTGACATGCTGGAAGACTGCGACGATGTGCAGGAGGTTTACCATAACGGTGAAATCTCCGATGAGGTGGCTGAACTGCTGTAACGGCAGGTCGGTAATGCAAAGTAGAAGCAGTTACCCACACGCGCGAATCGACGGAGCGACACGATGACAATAATAGTTGGCATTGACCCCGGTTCTCGCGTGACGGGCTATGGCATTATCCGTCAGCAGGGGCGTCACCTGACGTATCTCGGCAGCGGTTGTATCCGTACCGTGGTGGATGATATGCCCACGCGGTTGAAGCTGATTTACGCTGGCGTCAGTGAAATCATTACGCAATTTCGCCCAGATTGTATGGCGATTGAGCAGGTTTTCATGGCGAAAAACCCGGATTCAGCCTTGAAGCTGGGGCAGGCGCGCGGTGTAGCTATCGTCGCGGGAGTCAATCAGGACCTACCCGTGTTTGAGTATGCGGCGCGTTTGGTTAAACAAACGGTGGTGGGAACGGGCGCGGCGGATAAAAAGCAGGTGCAGCATATGGTCCGCTCGCTGCTGAAACTGTCGGCCAGTCCGCAGGCGGACGCCGCCGATGCGTTGGCGATTGCCATCACTCATTGTCATTTTAACCAAAGCCTGCTGCGTACATCGGCGGCGAAAGTGAACCCGCTGGCAGGACGACTGCGCTGAAACAGGAGGCTGGATATTCATCCAGCCTTTTTTATGTTATATACTCGTCATACTTCAAGCCATTCATTCCCTAAGTAAAAGGAAGCGCAACGTGATAGGTCGTCTCAGAGGCATTATCCTGGAAAAACAGCCGCCGCAGGTGCTGATAGAAGCTAACGGCGTGGGTTACGAAGTCCATATGCCGATGACGTGCTTTTACGAACTCCCTGAGCTCAATCAGGAAGCGATTATCTTTACCCATTTCGTGGTCCGCGAAGATGCACAACTGCTGTTCGGTTTTAATGATAAGCAGGAGAGGGCGCTGTTCCGCGAGCTGATCAAAGTGAATGGCGTTGGACCGAAGCTGGCGCTGGCGATTCTCTCCGGGATGTCCGCGACGCAGTTTGTCAGCGCGGTTGAGCGCGAAGAAATCGGTGCGTTGATTAAACTTCCGGGCGTAGGTAAGAAAACGGCGGAAAGGTTGGTTGTTGAAATGAAAGATCGCTTCAAGGGCTTGAGCGGCGATCTGTTTAATCCGGTCAGCGATATTCCGCTGGCATCACCGGCGAGCGCAGAAAGCCGTGCCAGCGATCCCGAAGCGGAAGCCGCAGCAGCACTGGTTGCGCTGGGCTATAAACCGCAGGAAGCTAGCCGCATGATCTCCAAGATTGCGCGCCCTGAGGCCGACTGTGAAACCCTGATCAGGGATGCACTGCGCGCGGCGCTGTGAGGTATTCATGATAGAAGCCGATCGTTTAATTTCCGCTGACGCTATTCCTGAAGAAGAATTTCTCGACCGAGCGATGCGGCCTAAGCTGCTGAACGAATATGTGGGCCAGCCGCAGGTGCGTGAGCAGATGGAAATTTTCATTCAAGCCGCCCGCAAACGTGGGGATGCGCTGGATCATCTGCTGATTTTTGGTCCTCCCGGACTGGGTAAAACGACGTTGGCGAATATTGTCGCTAATGAGATGGGCGTGAATATGCGTACAACGTCGGGTCCGGTGTTGGAAAAAGCAGGCGATCTTGCTGCGCTGCTGACCAATCTCGAACCGCATGATGTGCTGTTCATTGATGAAATCCATCGCCTCTCGCCCGTAGTGGAAGAAGTGCTGTACCCGGCGATGGAAGATTACCAACTGGATATCATGATCGGCGAAGGGCCCGCGGCTCGCTCGATTAAACTCGACCTGCCTCCTTTCACACTGATTGGCGCAACGACGCGTGCGGGGTCGTTAACCTCGCCGCTGCGCGATCGTTTTGGCATTGTGCAACGTCTGGAGTTTTATAATGTGGCGGATTTGCAGTATATCGTTGGCCGCAGCGCACAGTGTCTGGGATTGGATCTGACGCCGGAAGGCTCCCTTGAAGTCGCCCGCCGCGCGCGGGGCACGCCGCGTATTGCTAATCGGCTATTGCGTCGGGTACGCGATTTTTCCGAGGTTAAATCGGAAGGGGCGATTACCGGAGTTGTGGCAACGCAGGCGCTGGATATGCTGGCGGTGGATACCGAAGGATTCGACTACATGGACCGTAAGCTGTTGTTGGCGATTATCGATAAATTCATGGGCGGTCCCGTCGGGCTGGACAATTTAGCGGCTGCCATTGGCGAAGAGCGTGAAACCATTGAAGACGTGCTGGAACCGTTTTTGATTCAGCAAGGGTTTATTCAGCGTACGCCGCGCGGTCGAATGGCGACGCAACATGCCTATCGGCATTTTGGCTTAACGCGCGAAGATTTGGGCTAACGAGTGACTCTACATAGCGCTTCATAGAGGTTTTGCCAGATTCAGGGAGACCACCGGAGTCTCCCTGAATGTATGTGATTAGAACCAGGCTTCCCACATTGCCCCGACGTTGAACGAATCGAGCTTCGTGTTGACGCCAGTCGTTGTCCGCGCGGTATGTTTGTTATCCACTTCCCCACCAGTCACATAGAAGCGCAGCATCGGTCTGAATTCCGGTCCCATGGCGATCGAGACATTCTGTGAAAGCGTCAGTTTCCACCCTTTGTTATCACCGCCCTGACCGTAATCCACGTGCTGATAGCCCGCTTCAAGCCAGGTAGAATGCACATCATTCCAGAAATACATGGGTCGAACGATGGCATTGTAGTTACGACGGTCGTCCTGACTCGCGGAGTCGTTCGAGTAGTCGTGGTAGGCAAGCAGATATTCGACCTGCGTCTGCGGTGTGAATTTGTATTTACCTTCAAAGCTGGCATAGAAGGTTTTCAGGTTATCCGTTTTGTTGTAAACGCTGTTGTCCGCATGATTCGAGTAGCGAGTAATAAATTGATTAAGGCTATTTTTGCCTGTGTGGCTCAAGACCGCACCGCCTTGCCAGGCTTTCAGGCGCGCATTGTTATCCACTGCTTTTGAATCAAAACCGTAGTTCGCGTACAACGCAAGATCTAACGCCCCCAGCTTAATGCCATGTATTTTGGAGGTCAGTGCGTAATTACCTTTATCGCCCGTGCCGGAGCCACCGGTACAGCTAATGCGTGAGGGGTTCGAATTATTGGTTATAACCTGAGGATTACAAGACTCTACGGCACCGACGGTCGCCACATCAAATTGAATACCACCAAGTTCAAAATTCTTTATCCCCGCCCCCTGACCGTCATGGTTCATCCAGAAATAGTCGTTGATACCTTGCTGTGGACGCTGGTGGAAATCACGCCCTGCCCAGAGGTAGGCATTTGGCTGGGAAGCAAAAAGGTTGGTGACGCCCGCATAGGCTTTTTTCAGGTTAACTTCGTCACCCCAGTGGTCGATCATCACGACCACATCCCAGATTGCGCCGTTGTCACTCTTGAAGGCCTTGGAAAGCTGGAATTCACCGCCGTTGCCTTCGTTGCCCAGACGACCCAGCGCGGAAGCACCATTGTAGGAGCCGTCAACCGCAACATATTTCTGGTCACCACTCTGGAATTGCGCACCATAGCGAGCATAACCGGTGAAATCGATCCCGTAGGGGATCGCCATATCAGGCGTCTTGGGGGCATCCGGCGTGGTCAGCGGATCGACTTGTTTACTGGCGATGGCGTCTAATTTGGCTTGACGCTCCGCCAGCGCTTTTTCTACTGCTTGAGCAACGATGCGATCTAATTGCTCCTGAGTAATTGTTTCTTGTGCGAATGCGGAACCGGAGCAAAGGGCAGCCAGAACCGCCAGCGTAACTGGAAGTTTTTTGCAATTTGTCATAATCATCTCAATTCGGTAAGTTATTTTCAGACAATAACCATCCCGTTCTGAGTAGCGTGAATAAAGACACGATGTTCAGAACAAGGTGATTGTTATTTTTTACAGCATCACGTAATTAAATAACTGACGTAATCGATCCTCCCTTTAAGAGGTATTTGTTATTTTTATTATTTCCGTTGATAAAGATGAATAATTTCTTCTGATAATTCTCGAGCAAGTAGTGATGTCATTAAATGATCTTGAGCGTGAACCATAATTAATGTCATCGGCTGTCTGGCTTCTCCTGCATCCTGTTCGATCAGTTGGGTCTGCATATGGTGAGCTTTACGCGCATAGCCATCAGCTTCTTTCAACAGATTTTTAGCTTCATCAATGTTGCCTCTACGTGCAGCGTGTAGTGCCTCAAAACACAGGCTACGTGACTGCCCCGCATTGACGATAATTTCCATTACTGCATCTTCTAATGTAATCATCATATGACCTATTTTATGTGACCGAATATTCGCAGCACATATATTTTTATGCCACGTTCTTAAATAGCATTCAGATCGCTGAATATGAATAATGAAAATAAATGACACTGAATGCTCTATTTCCTTCTTTATTTAATTCCTTTAGTTAGTTCTTTATCAATGTCATTAATTGCTCCTCACCGTTTTTGTCAGCGATAAATCACCCTGTATTTTTTTCTCTTCGGTTTTCAGTAATGACCGTTCGTAGGCTCGCAGGAACGGCAAATACATCAGTGCGGAAAATACCATGCACAGCAGGCACATAATGAGTGGACTGAAACTCCAGTTTGCGGCCCATGATGCGCCAATGGGGGCGGGGGTTGTCCATGGCGTGAGCGAGACGACCTGCGCTAGCCACCCCATTTTGGTCGCGGTGTAAGCCAATACGGCATTCACCATCGGTACGAAAACAAAGGGGATGAACAGCATCGGATTCATGATAATCGGCGCACCAAACATGATCGGTTCGTTGATGTTAAAGAAGCTCGGTACGACGCCCATTCTGCCAATGGTGCGTAAATGCGTGACCTTGCTGCGTAACAGCAGGAATGCCAGCGGTAGCGTCGAACCGACGCCGCCAATCAACAGGTAGTGATCCCAAAAACCCTGTAAATAGATATGCGGCAGTACTTCACCGGCTGCCAGCGCGGCTTGATTTACGGCCAGATTGGTCATCCAGAATGGATTCATGATGCCTGTGACAATCAGCGAACCGTGGATCCCCGAAAACCAGAAAAGCTGGCACAGCAGCACAGACAGAAGAATGGCAGGCAGCGAGTCTGAGGCGGACACCAGCGGTGCCAGCAGGTGCATAATCGCTTCGGGAATGATCATGCCCGTTTGCGCTTCAATGAAAAGATTGAGCGGGTGCAGCGTTGCGACAATCACCAACACGGGAATGAGGATTTCAAACGAACGGGCGACACCCGTCGGCACTTCTTTCGGTAAGCGAATGGTAATGTTGTGTTGTTTAAGCGCTGCATAAACACGGGTGGCGTAGATGGAGGTCAATAAAGCGGTGAAGATCCCTTGTCCTGACAGATACTCGGTAGAGATTTTGTCATCGGCGTAAGGGGCGGCGACGAGCAGGAAAGCCATAAATGCCAGCAAGCCAGACATGACGGAATCGAGATTAAATTGTCGTCCCAGACTGGCACCCACGCCCACGGAGATGAAAAATGTCATCACGCCCATACTGAGCTCAAAAGGCAGCATCAGTTCTGCGCGGTAGGTGATAGAGAAATCCAGCCAGGTACGAGCAAATCCGACAGTCGTATCGGCAGAGAAGGGAGGGAAAATAAACACCAGCATAAATGAGCCGATGATCATAAAAGGGAGCGCGGCGGTAAAGCCATCGCGGATAGCGATCACATATTTTTGTTGCCCTAAACGTCCGGCCAGCGGGGTAATCGATTGTTCGATCGCGGCAATCGTTGATTGATATAAGGAACTCATGTGAACACCTTTTTCATGTGTCGCCGTAACAGCGACAGATCGTCATCAAGTATGTTACCGCCACGACTATTCCATAACACATTGAATAAAAATGTGTTCTTAGGGTTCTATGCGTGGCGGCCTGTTATGATCGTGAGCCTATACCCGTCATTTTTCTTCCGCGGCGGACCGCATTTTCCGCTAAACAGAATGTAAAAAGTTATTGCTAGTATGATTGGATATCATATGGAAACCGTTTTCCATGCAAAGAAAAGAGAAGTGTGATGACCGTCAATATGTGATGGTTTCTGGCGATATTAATTAGATTTACATCACATCTTATTGGTATGAATACGTATTGGATGTCAAACGGATAATCGGTTTCCATGCTGGATGGAAAGGGTTATACTGCAAAGTAATACAATGCGCTGTGGGTGTTCAGGGTTTTTTGAGTCGGATTTAGCGTTTTCCAGGGGCAAATAGATGTCTACAATCAACGATGTATCGCGTTTAGCTGGGGTGTCCAAAGCCACAGTCTCCCGGGTGTTGAGTGGTTCACGCGGCGTAAAGGAAGCCAGCCGTCTTGCGGTGTTAAAAGCGGTTGATGAGCTTAAATATCGGCCGAACGTCATCGCTCAATCTCTGCTGAGTCAGTCAACGGGCTGTATTGGTGTGATCTGCGCGCAGGACAACATTAACCAGACGACCGGCTATCTTTATGCGCTGGAAAAACACTTTAGCCGGCATCAAAAGCATCTTTTGTTACGGTTTGCCAGCAGTAGGTCAGAAGTCATGAGCGTGCTTGATGAGCTGAGCAGCGGCCTGTGTGATGACATTTTAGTCATCGGCGCGCGCTTCCCGCTGAATCTGCCCGACAAGAACATTATTCTGATCGATTGTATGGAGACGGACACCGCAAACAGCCTGCAATTCGATCACGCTTTCGCCACGGAAACGGCATGTAATTACTTGATTCGACAAGGCAGGCGACAAATCGCGCTGATTAATCCCGCCGCCAGCAGTTCAGCGGAGCAGGTGCTTTTAGGGTACAAGCGGGCGCTGGAAAATAATTTCTTGCCGTTTAACCGCAACCTGATTTTTATGGATGCGTCTTCATCGTCGTCGGTGGCGCTGCAAGTGTTGCTCAATAACAGCACGACGCTGAATTTCAATGCGCTTCTGGTCGCAGATGAGCAGGAAGCCAAACGTGTAATTACACAGCTTCAGGCGTTTAATAAATCAGTGCCAAAAGACATCATGGTATTCAGTCTGGCAGGGTCTCTCGATATTCCTGGCATTCCGGCGATACCGGCCATTGAATATTCGATGGATGCGATAGCGGCCAGAATCGTGTCCTGGCTTAATGAGAAAACGCAGGACGTGCTGGGCTCGTATGTCTTGCGCGGTGATTTAATCATTCCAGATATGGCGAACCGGAAATAAACGCGTTTTTCACCATCTTCAAAATATAAAGCCCTTCTGGACATGGTACTCAGAAGGGCTTTTCCTTTTAATTTGTGCTACTGACTGGCTAGGCGGGCTGTCGCTTAAGCAGGCTGACAATAAACAGCAGCGAGGCGCACAGCACTACGGATGGCCCGGCTGGCGTATTGTAGCCAGCCGAGAAGGCCAGTCCGCCCGTCACGGCAATCATGCCAACAATAACCGCGATACTTGCCATTTGTTCCGGTGTCCGCGCGAATCGTCTGGCGCTGGCTGCGGGAATAATCAGCAGTGACGTAATGATCAGCGCACCAACAAATTTCATGGCAATGCCGATCGTTAATGCGGTGGTCAGCATCAAAAGCAGTTTGGTGCGCTGTAGCTTCACGCCGTCGACGTGTGCCAGCTCCGGACTAATCGTCATGGAAAGCAGCGCGCGCCATTGCCAACGCATAATAGCAACAACGACGATCACACCAGAACCGATGACCCACAGATCTTCTGTCGTGACGGAGAGCAAATCGCCAAACAGGTAAGCCATCAAATCCACGCGCACGTTGTTCATCAGGCTAACGACAACCAATCCAAGCGATAAAGCGCTGTGTGCCATGATGCCGAGTAATGTATCGACGGCCAGATAAGGACGCCGCTCCAGCCAGACAAGCCCCAATGCCAGAATGAGCGTCACGGCGATGA
The DNA here is from genome assembly GCF_041228105.1 of Pectobacterium aroidearum. NCBI lineage: Bacteria > Pseudomonadati > Pseudomonadota > Gammaproteobacteria > Enterobacterales > Pectobacteriaceae > Pectobacterium > Pectobacterium aroidearum. Next base: position 2,938,830 of record NZ_CP166097.1, on the reverse strand, counting down.
CGGCAGCAAATAGGTTGATGTTCAGCAGCAGGCCGAAGGCGACGCCGAGTAAGGATGCGTGCGCCAGCGTATCACCGAAGTAAGACATCCGCCGCCAAACGACGAATGAACCAAGCGGGCCTGCCGCAATAGCCAACAATATCCCCGCCAGCCAACCTGGAAACAGCAGTTCGATCATGCGTCGTTTCCGCCTTGTCTTTTCAGAATGATACGTCCTTGTAGATCGTGACGATGATTATGATGGTGGCGATAAATCGCCAATTGCTCCGCGCCGCGGTGGCCAAACATCGCTAAGAATTCTGGGTGAAGGGAAACGACCTCAGGCGTGCCGGAACAACAAACATGTTGATTAAGGCACAGGACTTCATCGGTTTTCGCCATCACCAAATGCAGATCGTGCGAAACCATTAACACGCCGCAGTGGAATTCCTGCCGCAGCTGGTTGATGAGATCGTACAGCGCCATTTGTCCGTTGACGTCGACACCCTGTGTCGGTTCATCAAGAACCAGGAGTTGAGGCTGGTTGAGCAGTGCGCGTGCTAACAGTACGCGTTGGGTTTCGCCGCCTGAGAGTTTCTGCATCGGTTGTTCCAGCAGGTGTGCCGCCTGAACGCGCTTAAGTGCAGGTAAAATATCCTGCTTTTTCACGCCGGGACGCAGTTGCATAAAGCGGCTGACGGTCAACGGCAGCGTGGTATCCAGATGCAACTTCTGTGGAACGTAGCCGATACGCAGCGCGGGATCGCGGACCAGCGAGCCGGAAGTCGGGGAAAGTAGCCCCAGCACTACGCGCACTAACGTTGATTTCCCTGCGCCATTCGGTCCCAGCAGCGTCAGAATTCGACCTGCCTGCAAGGTAAGAGAAATATCTGACAAGACCTTCCGGCTGCCAAATGTAACTGAAATATTATTGAGTGATACCAATGTGGACATAGAATTCGGTTTGCACAACCCATGTGACGTTATATTATAACAAACAATACGATAAAAATCGATGGGATCGACTTTCATGCAGCTATCTATTCAACAAAAAAAATGTATTCAGCAGAAAAAATGGTTAAAAAGTGTGTTTGTTGCCAGCGCGCTACTCGCGAGCGGGATGTCAATCAGCGCGGCCTCTGCTGCGGTCATTACTTCAATTCGTCCGCTAGGATTCATTGCGTCGGCGATTGCCGATGGCGTAACGCCAACGGAGGTTTTGTTACCGGATGGCGCATCGCCCCACGATTATGCCTTGCGCCCGTCTGATGTCCAGCGTTTACAGTCCGCCGATCTGGTGATTTGGGTTGGGCCGGAAATGGAAGCTTTCCTCGGGAAGCCGTTAGCGAAAATTTCACCTGCGAAGCAGATCGCACTTTCCGCACTGCCAGCCATTAAATCTGAGCTGGAAAAAGACGCCGGGCACGATCATGAGAGTGAACATGAACCTGCGCATGATGACCATGAAAAAGGCCACGATCATAGCCATGCCGCCCATGATGATGGCGACGATGGCCACCATCATGGCGAGTACAATATGCACATTTGGCTGTCGCCGGAGATGACAAAACAGGCGGCAATTGCCATTCATGCAAAATTATTGGAACTTATGCCTCAGAATAAGGACAAACTAGACGCGAATCTGCTTTATTTCACGGATAAAATCGCGCAAGCAGATGAAAAAATTGTTAAGATGCTAGCGCCTGTGCAGGGTAAAGGCTATTTCGTGTTCCATGATGCCTATGGCTATTTTGAGAAACACTATGGGTTAAGTCCCCTGGGTTACTTCACGGTGAACCCCGAAATCCAACCCGGTGCACAGCGTTTACATCAAATACGAACACAGTTGGTTGAGCATAAAGCCGTATGCGTTTTTGCTGAACCACAATTCAGGCCAGCCGTTATTAATGCTGTTGCCAAGGGAACCGACGTGCGCTCGGGTGTGCTCGATCCATTGGGAAGCACTATTGCACTGGGTAGAGATAGCTATGCCGATTTCTTGTTGCAGCTATCGAACCAGTATGTGAGCTGTCTGGAGGAAAAATCATGAGGATACGAATAAGTGCAGCAGATAGTCCGAACTATCGCTCTGGCGTATAACAGCTTACCTCGACCCCATCGCGTCATGCTGGGGTCGCTTACTGTTGTAACATTGGCCGTTGCTGTTTGGCGGCCTTTTGTTTATCCCCACGTCGATGATGCGCCTGTCATCGTGAAAGATATCGACCTGGAAACCAGCCAACTGCGTACGCTAACGCCAGAAGCCAGTGAACCGATAGACCAACCCTCCCCGGATGACGACGTTCCACAAGATGAGCTAGACGATAAGGTGGCCGATGAAGGCGGCGTACATGAGTACGTGGTGTCTACGGGCGATACCTTAAGCAGCATTTTGACGCAATATGGTATCGATATTGCGGATGTCACCCAGCTCGCCGATCAGAATAAAGATTTACGGAACCTGAAAATCGGTCAACAAATCTCATGGGTACTGGGAGAAAATGGCGATCTGCAAAGCTTGACCTGGCAGATGTCCCGCCGTGAAACACGTATTTATGAACGCGTGGGTACTGATTTCAAAGAGCGTATTGAGACGCTGAAAGGCGAGTGGCGCAACAGTGTTCTGAATGGTCGGGTGAGTGGTAGCTTTGTTAGCAGTGCAAAAAACGCCGGTTTGACCAGCACCGAAGTGCGTGAAGTCATCAAAGCACTTCAGTGGCAGTTGGATTTCCGTAAATTACGCAAAGACGATACCTTCTCCGTACTGATGTCCCGCGAAATGCTCGATGGTAAAAGTGAGCAGAGTGAACTGGTCGGCGTGCGTCTGAATACCGGTGGTAAAGATTATTACGCCATTCGCGCGGAAGACGGCAAATTCTACGATCGCGAAGGTTCCGGTCTGACGCGTGGCTTTATGCGTTTTCCAACGATGAAACAGTTCCGTATTTCCTCCAACTTCAATCCACGTCGTTTGAACCCGGTGACAGGGCGCGTCGCACCGCATAAAGGTGTCGATTTCGCCATGCCGGTCGGTTCGCCAGTTTTGGCCGTTGGGGATGGTGAAGTGGTGATTGCGAAGCGAAGTGGCGCGGCGGGTAATTATGTCGTGATTCGCCACGGTCGTCAGTATACGACGCGGTTTATGCATCTCAACCGTATATTGGTTAAACCTGGGCAGAAAGTGAAACGTGGCGATCGCATCGGATTGTCCGGTAATACAGGTCGTTCCACTGGTCCTCATCTGCACTACGAACTTTGGATCAACCAGCAAGCGGTGAATCCGCTAACGGCTCAGTTGCCACGTTCTGAAGGGCTGGCAGGTAAAGAACGTCGTGATTATCTGGCGCAGGTGAAGGAAGTCGTACCGCAGCTTAAGTTTGATTAACCATATCCGTCATACTTCAAGCTGCTTGTGCGTTGGCCGCCTTCATGCAACTTGAATTATTTAGGATAGATATACTGCATGTTATGCCGGTGGCTTGCTGCCGGCATTTTCATTTATAGAGTACGGTTCCTGATTTTTTATTGTCGCGCAGGTATGTTTTTGCGTAATTGTCGGCGGGTGTTGCCAAACGCGGGGTGGCAATTATGATTATGTTTATTGATTGAGCTGAAGAGTTTAGGCATGGAAAAAGAAAAAAAATCGAACGCTGAATTTGTTCCCCAGTTTGAACGCGCCTTTTTTCATCCGCGCTATTGGGGCGTTTGGTTAGGCGTAGGGGTAATGGCGCTGGCTGCCTATATTCCTGCGCGGTTAAGAAACCCGGTGCTGGGTGGGTTAGGGCGTTTTGTCGGGAGAATATCAAAAGGCGCACGCCGCCGTGCCCGCATTAACCTGCTGTACTGTATGCCGGAGTTAACGGAAGCACAGCGCGAAGCCATCATTGATGACATGTTTGCGACGGCTCCTCAGTCGATGATCATGATGGTGGAAGTGGGGATTCGTAACCCGAAGAAAATCGAGAAATATGTTCGCTGGCATGGCGAAGACATTCTGGATCGTATTAAAGAACAAGATAAGAATGTGATTTTTCTGGTTCCGCACGGCTGGGGCGTCGATATCCCTGCGATGTTGCTGACCTCGCGTGGGCAGCGTATGGCGGCGATGTTCCACAATCAGAAGAACGCGCTGGTGGATTACTGGTGGAATCGGTTACGCCGTCGTTTTGGTGGTCGTATCCATGCTCGTAACGACGGTATTAAACCGTTTATCAGCTCCGTGCGTTCTGGATGCTGGGGTTATTACCTTCCCGATCAGGATCACGGCCCTGAACATAGCGAGTTTGTTGATTTCTTTGCGACCTATAAGGCAACGCTGCCTGCTGTCGGACGACTGATGAAAGTATGCCGTGCGGATATCATTCCACTGTTCCCGGTATATAACGCTAAAGACGGCTGCCTGGATGTGTATATTCGCCCGCCGATGGATGATTTGGCCGAAGCGGATGACGCCTATATTGCGCGACGCATGAATGAAGAAGTGGAAATTTTGGTCAGGCCGAATCCTGAGCAATACACCTGGATTCTGAAGCTGTTGAAAACCCGCAAACCGGGTGAGATTGAACCGTACTGTCGGGATGATTTATACCGCAACTAGTTTATATCGCGTCACTAAGAGCAAGATAGACGGCGATAGTAAATAGAACGATAGATAAAAAAGCCGGGCGAGAAATCGTCCGGCTTTTTACTGGAATGAACCGTCTGCCTGCTAGCGAACGGTTATGCCAAGGGTTATTCCACGCGCAGGATGCGGATCGTGTTAGTGGTGCCTACGGTACCCATGATGTCGCCCTGTGTGACGATAACCAGATCCCCAGACATCAGGAATCCTTTATCGCGCAGTCGAATCACCGCATCATTAGCGGCAGCCACACCGTCCGTGTAGCTATCGAAATGCACGGGGGTGACGCCACGGTATAGTGCTGTCAGGTTCAGCGTTTGCTCATGGCGAGACATGGCAAAAATTGGCAGCCCTGAACTGATACGGGACATCATCAGCGCGGTGCGACCTGATTCCGTCATGGCAATCAGCGCCGTAACCCCTTTCAGGTGGTTGGCGGCATACATGGCCGACATCGCGATGGATTCTTCCGTGTTATCAAACAGTACGTCAAGGCGGTGCTTGGAGACGTTGATGCTTGGAATTTTCTCCGCGCCTAAGCAGACTTTTGCCATGGCGGCGACGGTTTCAGCCGGATATTGACCCGCAGCGGTTTCTGCTGACAGCATGACCGCATCGGTGCCATCTAACACGGCGTTGGCGACGTCCATCACCTCTGCGCGCGTTGGCATCGGGTTGGTGATCATCGATTCCATCATCTGCGTGGCGGTAATGACCGCACGGTTTAGCTGACGAGCGCGACGAATCAATTTCTTCTGAATACCTACCAGCTCTGGATCGCCGATTTCAACGCCCAGATCGCCCCTCGCTACCATCACCACGTCGGAAGCCAGAATAATGTCATCCATCGCAGCATCTGAGCAGACGGCTTCAGCGCGTTCAACTTTGGATACGATCTTGGCGTTACAGCCAGCATCGCGCGCGAGGCGGCGTGCGTAGTTGAGGTCTTCACCAGTACGAGGGAAAGAGACGGCCAGATAGTCGACGCCAATTTTTGCGGCAGTAATAATGTCGGCTTTATCTTTTTCCGTCAGCGCTTCGGCAGACAGACCGCCGCCGAGTTTGTTGATGCCTTTGTTGTTAGACAGCGGACCGCCAACGGTGACTTCGGTATAAACTTTCAGGCCTTCAACCTGAAGCACTTTCAACTGCACCCGGCCGTCATCCAGTAACAGGATATCGCCAGGTACTACGTCACTCGGCAAGCCTTTGTAATCGATCCCGACTTTTTCTTTATCGCCTTCGCCTTTCGCCAGATTGGCATCCAGCAAGAATTTGTCGCCGACATTCAGGAAAATTTTACCTTCTTTGAAGGTAGAAACACGAATCTTAGGCCCCTGTAGATCGCCAAGAATGGCAACATGGCGGCCTAATTTAGCCGCAATTTCACGAACTTTGTTGGCACGTAATTGATGATCTTCTGGTGTGCCGTGAGAAAAATTCATGCGTACTACGTTAGCGCCCGCGTTGATAATCTTTTCGAGATTATTATCGCGGTCGGTAGCGGGCCCCAGGGTGGTTACAATTTTGGTTCTTCTGAGCCGTCTGGACATGTATAACTCCGTTCACTTGTGAAGCTGTAGTGTTGCGATTAAGCGTCGAATAACGGTGCAAAATGTCACTTTACAACAAAACTATTTCACCTGCGTTATCCGAACATCGTGTTGAGTCTGATTATCATACTGTACAGGTAATCCCCACCATCTTTCCATGCCTGTAGTCTTTGGCCATATAAAGATGAAGCGGGTAGATGATACCGCTCATTTTTCATAGATATAACTAAAAACAAAGCACAACGTAAAACTTAGCGATCACCTGAAAGGGTTAATCAATCGCTCGTCTTTATCAAAGCGAGATTCGCGCAAGGCCTCTTTGACTCGTTTCAGGTTATCACGAAATTTTTCGCCGCGGCGTAGCGTGAATCCTGTCGCCAGAACGTCGATCAGCGTCAGTTGGGCGATACGGGACACCATCGGCATATAGACATCGGTATCTTCAGGCACATCAAGCCGCAATGCCAGCGAGGCTTCACGCGCCAGCGGGGTACCGTCTGAGGTGATCGCGATAACGGTCGCGTCGTTCTCACGCGCGAGCTGTGCCATTTCAACCAGACTTTTGGTTCTGCCCGTGTGGGAGATCAATACCACGACGTCGCCGTCGCTCGAGTTCATGCAGCTCATGCGCTGCATCACAATGTCATCGAAATAAACGACGGGGATATTGAAGCGGAAAAATTTGTTCATCGCATCGTGTGCGACAGCAGCAGAAGCGCCCAGACCGAAGAAAGAAATTTTTTTCGCCTGCGTCAGCAAGTCCACGGCGCGGTTGACGGCGGTGACATCCAGACTGGATTTCACCTGTTCCAGGCCAGCCATTGCGGATTCAAAGATTTTACTGGTATAGGCATCAACGCTGTCATCTTCTTCAACGTTGCGGTTCACATAGGGTGTACCGTTTGCCAGACTTTGAGCCAGATGTAGTTTAAAATCGGGAAAACCTTTCGTTTCAAGGCGACGACAGAAACGATTAACCGTTGGTTCGCTGACGTCGGCCATTTTGGCTAAGGTCGCGATGCTGGAGTGAATGGCTGTCTGTGGAGTGCTCAGGATCACTTCAGCAACTTTTCTTTCCGATTTGCTCAAGAGTTCTAGGTGACTCTGGATTTTTTCCAGCATATTCATACGACAAGGACCATGTAAGTTTTTTCCAATTTCAACTAAAGGTACAACTGGCGGTATTACGTGAAAAAATGCTACGTGAAAAAATGCAAGTCGTGAAAATATACTACGACCCTGTAGTGGTTGGCAGAGGGCAACACGCTAAGTTGGGTCCTTTTTTTGCCAGAACATGACATGTGTCTAACTTTCAGAAAAGTAATCGACTGTCAGAAACGACGAAAAATTTCGCTTTAGGGCGAATGCCTAAGTGATTTCAACCGCTGCACAGACCGATTTATGTGTGGTTTTCAGCCAATAGTGACCATTATTTGGCATTTTTATGATGGGTTTACTGGCTGTAGTCAAAAAGAGTACATTATCGCTGTAATAAAATTACAGCATCCTGCAACGAGGAGATGAACATGGCGGTAACTTCAACAGCCCAAGCGTGTGATCTGGTTATTTTCGGTGCCAAGGGCGATCTGGCGCGCCGTAAATTGCTGCCTTCCCTGTACCAGTTGGAAAAAGCAGGCCACATCCATGCGGACACCAAAATTATCGGGGTGGGCCGTGCTGATTGGGATAAAGCGGAGTATACCCGCGTCGTGCGCGAAGCGCTTGACACCTTTATGAAAGAAGCCATCGACGACAAGTTGTGGGAAACGCTAAGCAGTCGGCTGGATTTCTGCAATCTTGATGTGGAAGACACGAAAGCGTTCAACAAGCTGGGCAAGATGCTTGACCAGAAAAATCGCACCACAATCAACTATTTTGCGATGCCGCCGAGCACATTCGGGGCGATCTGCAAAGGGCTGGGAACCGCAGGGCTGAATAAAGAGCCGGCGCGCGTGGTGATGGAAAAACCGCTGGGAACCGATCTGGCGTCTTCTCGCGTCATTAACGATCAGGTTGCGGAATACTTCAACGAGTGTCAGGTTTACCGCATCGACCACTATCTGGGTAAAGAGACCGTTCTGAACCTGCTGGCGCTGCGTTTTGCCAACTCGCTGTTCTCTTCAAACTGGGACAACCGGACGATCGACCATGTGCAGATCACGGTGGCCGAAGAAGTCGGGATTGAAGGGCGCTGGGGCTATTTTGATAAAGCCGGCCAGATGCGCGATATGATCCAGAACCACCTGTTACAGATTCTGACGATGATTGCGATGTCGCCGCCGTCTGATCTGACGACTGACCGTATTCGTGATGAAAAAGTGAAGGTGCTGCGTTCACTGCGTCGTATCGACCGCTCCAACGTGCATGAAACGACCGTACGCGGCCAATATACCTCTGGTTTTGTTCAGGGACATAAAGTGCCGGGTTACCTGGAAGAAGAAGGCGCGAACAAAAGCAGCAGCACGGAAACCTTTGTCGCCATTCGTGTTGATATCGATGATTGGCGCTGGTCTGGTGTGCCGTTCTACCTGCGTACCGGTAAACGCTTGCCGACCAAATGTTCGGAAGTGGTGGTGTACTTTAAGAACCCTGCACTGAACCTATTCCATGATTCTTACCAACAGTTGCCGCAGAACAAACTGATCATTCGCTTGCAGCCGGATGAAGGTGTGGAAATCCAGATTCTGAATAAAATTCCAGGATTAGAACACAAGCACCGCCTGCAAACGGTGAAGCTGGACCTGAGCTTCTCGGAAACCTTTAATCAGCAACATTTGGCCGATGCCTATGAGCGTCTGCTGCTGGAAACCATGCGCGGAATTCAGGCGCTGTTCGTCCGTCGTGATGAGGTTGAAGAAGCCTGGAAATGGGTGGATTCCATCATGGATGCGTGGGGAATGGACAATGATGCGCCGAAACCGTATCAGGCTGGAAGCTGGGGGCCGGTGGCATCTGTAGCAATGATTACCCGAGATGGCCGCTCCTGGAATGAGTTTGAGTAATTATTTGATAATACGTCAGTAATTGAGATGCCGAAAACGATCGGCATCCCGCAGTTTTTTAATGTATGGCTAACGGTGCGGTTGGCATCTGCGGCGACGCAGATCCCTGTGGCAGGGGCGCGCTATATAATTAATGATGCCTTCGGGCATGACTGGAGATAACTTTTGATGAAAAACTGGAAAACGAGCGCGGAACAGATTTTGACAACGGGTCCCGTTGTTCCTGTGATTGTGGTCAACAAACTGGAACACGCGGTGCCGATGGCAAAAGCGTTAGTCGCGGGCGGCGTTCGCGTTCTGGAACTGACATTACGTACCGACTGTGCCATCGATGCAATCCGCGCGATTGCGAAAGAAGTACCGGATGCCATCGTGGGTGCGGGTACGGTGACAAACCCTGAGCAACTGGCTGCGGTAGTGGAAGCGGGCGCTCAGTTCGCTATCAGCCCTGGCTTGACTGAGCCGTTGCTGAAGGCTGCGACTGCAGGCAACATCCCGTTGATCCCAGGTATCAGCACCGTATCTGAACTGATGCTGGGTATGGATTACGGCTTGCGTGAGTTCAAATTCTTCCCGGCGGAAGCTAACGGCGGCGTGAAAGCGCTTCAGGCGATCGCGGGTCCATTTGCTCATATCCGTTTCTGCCCGACTGGTGGCATTACGCCGAAGAACTATCGTGACTATCTGTCGCTGAAAAGCGTGCTGTGTGTGGGCGGTTCTTGGCTGGTGCCGAACGATGCGCTGGAAAGCGGTGATTACGCGCGTATTACCGAACTGGCGCGTGAAGCCGTTGCGGGTGCAAAAGCCTAAGTTTGCTCATTACTGAATGACGAAGGCCACTCATTGCGAGTGGCCTTTTTTATGGCGGACATTCATGTCCGCCACCCTGCGGGCCGTCGCAAGCGACGTTGAAAAATGTTCCCCACATTTTTTTATGGCGGACATCCTTGCCCGTCATCCTCCGAGTCGTCATCAGAGACATCTCATCTCGCCGATCGGCAACAGAATGTATCAGCCGCTGACGGTTACGCCTGCAGCGACGCGCTTGGCGATTTCCACGGCATCTTCCGTGGTTTCTGCGCTGGCTAAGGCGACGCCCATACGACGTTTGCCGCCGATATCAGGTTTACCAAACAGGCGAATCTGCGTATGAGGGAGTAGCGCGCTTTCCAGCCCCTGATAACGCACGTTGTTGCTCTCCAGTTCCGGTAAAATCACAGCGGAAGCCGATGCGCCGTATTGGCGAACCGCGCCAATTGGCAAACCCAGAAAAGCGCGAACGTGTAGAGCAAACTCGGACAGATCCTGAGAAATCATCGTCACCATACCGGTGTCGTGCGGGCGAGGGGAGACTTCACTGAAGATGACCTCATCACCGCAAACGAACAGCTCAACACCGAACAGGCCATAGCCTCCGAGTGCTTTCACGACATCGCTGGCCATCTTCTGCGCGCGTTCCTGTGCCAACGCACTCATCTGCTGCGGCTGCCAAGATTCACGATAGTCGCCATCTTCCTGACGATGTCCGATAGGCGCACAGAAATGAATGCCGTCAACCGCATGGATGGTCAGCAGGGTGATCTCAAAGTCAAAATTAACCAGTCCTTCCACGATGACGCGTCCACCGCCTGCACGTCCACCCTGCTGAGCATAGTTCCACGCCTTATCTAGCTGCTCTGCGGAGCGAATCAGACTCTGCCCTTTGCCAGATGAGCTCATGACCGGTTTGACAATACAAGGGTAGCCAATCACCTCTACTGCCTGGCGAAAACTCTCTTCGCTGTCGGCAAAACGGTAGGTGGAGGTAGGAACGCCGAGCGTTTCGGCAGCCAGACGACGGATACCTTCACGGTTCATCGTCAGGCGTGTGGCTTCGGCGCAGGGAACAACATGGTGACCCTGTTTTTCCAGCGTCACCAGCATGTCGGTTGCGATGGCTTCAATTTCCGGCACGATGTAATCAGGACGCTCGGCTTCAACCAACGCTTTCAACGCATCGCCATCCAACATATTGATGACGTGGCTACGATGTGCAATCTGCATGGCAGGGGCATCGGCATAGCGATCGACTGCAATCACTTCGATTCCCAGACGCTGACATTCAATCGCCACTTCTTTGCCTAATTCACCGGAGCCAAGCAGCATCACTCGTGTGGCATCCGCACGCAGGGCGGTTCCAATCGTTAACATAACCTTATACCTGATCGGGTTGTGAAAAATGGCCGCAGTATAAACGAAAACGTTTGCGTGCGCATTAAAGAGGGGGATGCATTGGAATGCGGTGCGCAAAAGCGCACCAAGTGGTAAGGGTGTGACTTGGCATTGCCGGGCAATCGTGCCACTCTTCTTTCAGAGTAAAATTTTATGTTAAGACAACGAGATCCGACGCGATGAAGACACCGCAAGCTGAAAAACGCCCTCATGTAATGAGCACGCATGGCGATACGCGTATCGACAATTATTACTGGCTGCGTGATGACCAGCGTACCGATCCGCAGGTGCTGGCCTATCTGGAGCAGGAAAATGCCTATAGCGATACTGTTATGGCCCCTCATGAGGCGCGTAAACGGTCACTGTATGATGAAATGGTTAAGCGCATCCCGTCGACGGATATGTCCGTGCCGTATGTTCGAAAAGGCTATCGCTACCAAAGTCGCTACGAGCCAGGCAAAGAGTACGCTATCTATCTGCGCCAGCCTGAGCAGGAAACGGACGCGTGGGACACGCTACTGGATGGGAACCAACGTGCGGAAGGGCATGAGTTTTATAGCCTCGGCGCGCTTGAAGTTAGCCCGGACAATAGACTACTGGCACTCTCGGAGGATTTTTTATCCCGCCGGCAGTACACGCTTCGTTTTCGCGATCTGAACAGCGGCGAGTGGCTACCGGATGTGATCGAAAATGTCACGGCGGGAGCGGAATGGGCGGCGGATTCGACGGTTCTGTATTACGTACGTAAACATGAGCAAACACTACTGCCGTATCAGGTCTATCGTCATCGACTGGGGAGCGATCCTGCTCAGGATGAACTGGTATATGAAGAGAAAGACGACACCTATTATGTCAGCCTGAGTAAAACAACATCAGAGCACTACATCTCTATTTATCTCAGCAGCACTACGACGACGGAGGTGTTATTGCTCGACGCGACACGCCCGGATGCCGTGCCGCAGGTATGCATTCCACGCCGGAAAGATCATGAATACGGTATCGATCACTATCAGGGCAAGTTTTATCTGCGCTCTAATCGGGAAGGAAAAAACTTTGGCCTCTACCGATCGGACAGACCTGATGAGCAAACGCTGGAAACGCTGATTGCACCACGTGAAAATCGCGTGCTGGAAGGATTTGAACTTTTCCGTGACTGGCTGGTGGTCGAAGAAAGAGAACGCGGGTTGACCAGCCTGCGCCAGATTCACTGGCATACGCAGGAAGAAAAAGCGATCACCTTTAATGACGCGAGCTATGTGACGTGGTTGTCTTACAATCCCACGCCAGAAACGGCATTGATGCGGTATGGCTATTCATCAATGACAACCCCCAGCACGCAGTATGAATTGAATCTGGATACGGGCGAACAGCAGTTACTTAAACAAGCCGAGGTGAAAGACTTCTCTTCGGACAATTATCGAAGTGAACGCTTATGGATCACCGTTCGGGATGGCGTCGAGGTTCCCGTTTCTCTTGTTTACCATCGCGATCATTTTAGCCCAGGCAAAAACCCGATACTGGTCTACGGCTATGGCGCTTATAGCCATAGTATGGATCCGGATTTCAGCGTTAGCCGTTTGAGCTTATTGGACAGAGGGTTCGTTTTTGCCTTAACGCACATCCGCGGGGGCGGTGAACTGGGGCAACAATGGTACGACGATGGCCGGTTACTCAATAAAATGCATTCCTTCACGGATTTCATCGATGTATCGCGGGCATTGATAGAAAAAGGTTATGGCGACAGGAAAAACATGTTCGCAATAGGAGGCAGTGCGGGAGGATTATTGATGGGGGCGGTAGTGAATATGGCGCCCGAACTGTTTAAAGGTGTTGTCGCTCAGGTTCCCTTCGTTGATGTGTTGACGACGATGTTGGATGAGTCTATCCCATTGACGACCGGCGAGTATGACGAGTGGGGCGATCCGAATGAGCAAACCTACTATGACTACATCAAACAATACAGTCCTTATGACGGCGTTATCGCACAGCGTTATCCACATTTACTGGTGACGACCGGGCTCCACGATTCGCAGGTACAGTATTGGGAACCCGCGAAGTGGGTGGCGAAATTACGTGAAGTTAAGACGGACGATCGTCTGGTGCTGTTGTATACCGATATGGATGCGGGACACGGCGGAAAATCCGGTCGTTTCAAACGCTATGATGATATCGCGTTGGAATATGCGTTTCTGCTGATGGTGCTTGAAATGTCTGAGGATGATCGCGGATAAGGGATAAAAGCGGTATCAATGAGGGTAAACCCATTTTCGGGTTTACCCGATAGGTACATTGCTTAGGTTACCAGAGAGTAGGATTATCAATCCCTAAGTAATGTCAGCCTGCGTTTTCTTTGCTTTTTTGTCGGCCCGCTTTTCGGCGGCAGTTCTCAGCGGTTTCTTCTTACTGTTCTTTTTGCTATCCAGTCCTTTACTCATATCTTGCCTCGCTTGATAAAAGGTTAGGTTGCCTGTCCATTAACCTCCTGTGCGGGCCGATATGCAAGTAGAAAATTGTTTTTGCTGTGTAAGAATGTAACCCGTGGAAAGGGATATTTTCCACGGTATAGTCGGCGCAAACTGGAATGACGGGATAGGGCTATTTAGCCTTGGGTTCGTAGGGTAAACGAGAGAACTGCAGCGAGCGTTGGCGATAAAACATCACGCGCTCACGAAAGTAGTTGCGCAGGTGCTCGGGCTGTTCTCTCTCAACAGCTTCTGGAATGACCGGCATATTGTAACGTTCTTTGAAGGCAACACCTGATGCCGCCAAATCTACGTTCACTTTATCCATATCCTCTTTGGACAATTCTGCCAGATTATATCCCATACCGTTTTCTCCTGCTGATCGATCACCGACTGATGTGTGCCACGGTAAAGTAGCGACAGGAAAATGGCAAGTGTTCGCCCCATCATGTGGATGTTTATTATTCTCATTACGAAATGGGAATCATTTTTAATACGACTTTCTCGTAACTAATATAAATTCCGTTGTTATTTTTGATAATAAAAATGATTCGCAATAATATATTTATCTAAGGTTTAAGTGATAATGAATATCACTTAAATTTAATGTAATTTATTGTTTTTATTGGTTATTTAAATATTTATTTCTCAATGTTAATAAAGTGTTTTTTATTTTGTTTTTTCAGGCATAATGCCCTAAATAATTTCACCTGCCGGGAAAATAGGGAGTTAATATGTTAAAAAAAGAAATGATTCAGAAGCTGAATGAGCAACTTAATCTGGAGTTTTATTCCGCGAATTTGTATCTGCAAATGAGCGCATGGTGCGGTGATAAAGGTTTTGAAGGCGCATCTAGTTTCCTCAAAACACATTCTCAGGAAGAAATGCAGCATATGCAGCGTCTGTTTGACTATCTGGACGACACGGGAAGCCTGCCTGTGTTAGGTGCGATTGCTGCACCGCCAATTGATTTCGATTCATTGGCTGATGTCTTCAAACTGACCTATGAACACGAACAGCTGATTACGGCAAAAATTAATGAGCTGGCCCATGCGGCGATGGCGTTGCAGGATTACTCCACGTTTAACTTCCTGCAATGGTACGTTGCTGAACAGCATGAAGAAGAGAAGCTGTTCCGTTCCATTCTGGACAAACTGGCTCTGGTCAAAGCCAGCGAAGGCGGCCTGTTCTTCATCGATCAGGACCTGAAAAAAATGTCTGCGGCGGCACCGTCAGCCTAACGACAGGCGACGCTTCTGTCGGCCAATCATGATTTGAATGATGCGGGATACGGTTTTCTTTATCCCGCCATTTTCCCTCCTGAACGACTTTTCTGATGGTACCAGACCGCCGATGTTATTCCTGACGTCGCGCTCGACTTCATCTCCCTCTGTCGTTATGATCGCCTCAGTAGTGATATACAACATTCTGTTTTATAAGGTTTGAGGCTGTCTTTCTCTGATTCGGATAAGGCTGCAAAACTTACACACATCATTGTCTGAATACGCCATGTCGGGAATACCATGATGAAGAAATTCTTGCTATCTATCGTGCTTACCACACTTTCTGTGAATGCTTTTGCTGCTGCCAAACTGGCAAATATCAGCCGGCTGGAATACGGCGATCGCTGGGCTTTCACGCGTGAAGAAGTTCAACTGATTTGCCGCCCTGGCAATGCGCTGTACGCTTTACATACCGGGACGCTGATGCAATATCCGTTAAACGATGTTGCCATTGCGCAGATGAAGTCCGGGCAGGTGAGTGCACAACCGATAGACGCTATCTGGCTGGACGATCCTAAACATCCTGGACAGAAAAAAAGCCTTCAGCCATTTATCGAGCGTGCAGAGCAACTGTGTCAGCCAGATGCTAAGCCATGAAGTGATTGATTCATTTGCCAAATGTTAATTTTTAATGCATTTACGGTTAAAGCAAAGTGTGAAATCTGTTCCATTTGTGATAATTGCGAGCGGATTGAAGCTGGAAAACGTGGAGGAGTTGGCTAAGCTTAAATCTACAGGGCTAGTACAGCTTGTATAAATGCCAACTTTTAGCGCACGGCTCTCCCAAGAGCCATTTCCCTAGACCGAATACAGGAATCGTATTCGGTCTTTTTTTGATTTAGAACGCCAATGAATGAAAAACGATCTTTAACCTACTATCTCCTTGGTTTATTTTTTTTCAGAAACTGGCGAATTTTGTCTCTGTAGGCCTTTTAAGGCATATTTAAAAATAAATGCTTGCTAAAGATATTTATACATGCGTTAATGAGTCGTCGGTTTGATTCGCAGACCTAAAAGCAGTTTAGTAAAGCAGTTCTCATTTCTAAGTGTTATCCATAGATATCCCTTCTTTTGAGCCTCCTTATTGTTGCTAATTAAATTCTGTGCACAGGCCCTATTTGCCGGAAGGCGCTATAAAAAATTAAGGTAATTTCTATGTCTAATAAAATGACTGGTTTAGTAAAATGGTTTGACGCGGGTAAAGGTTTTGGTTTCATTACTCCTGACAACGGCAGCAAAGATGTATTCGTACATTTCTCTGCTATTCAGAGCAACGATTTCAAAACTCTGGACGAAGGCCAAAAGGTTGAGTTCACCATTGAAAATGGCCAGAAAGGCCCAGCAGCTGGCAACGTTGTTGCACTGTAATAAAGCCAAATTGCATTAATGTTTCTCTTGCGATAGCGATGATGGTTTAAACCGGAGCAGTCAAGAAAAACACTAAAAACCCCTAGCGTAAAGCTGGGGGTTTTTGTTTGTATTTCATCGCTAATTGGAATGAGATGTTTATACTCAGAGTTCACCAGAATGGCTGAATTATTACTTCAATCACGCATCATTTTTAAATTCATGATGTGCTAGTGTTTATGAGGCAGTTAATACCGCTTGGATCTCAGTGGAGGAAAGCGTGAGTCGTTTTCGCAAGGAATCCCATCACGGTCGCCATCCATTCGGGTGTTAGGGCAGTTTTCAATGAAAAAATATGCCTCTTCTCTCGATCTCATCTGAGAGCAATATTGCCTACCATCACAGACAAAACGATTTGTTTCTTGTTGTCGATCTTCTGTCTCTATTTTTTCTGCTCTCCAACTGTCATCATCATTACGGTATTGATGAGGCGATGCTGCCTGAACAGTAAAAGAGAAGGCTGTAGATAATAAAATAACGAAGAGTGTTCGTTTCATCGATATATCCATAAAAGAGTTGTACAAATCAAGACTATCATTGTCGTTGGGACATAAAGATTAATAATTCTTCATTATCAGCGTAAAGATTATGATAAGAATGCTGTCAGCGCTGTTTAAAAATCAACCACCTTCGGTGAATAAGATCTTTCCCGTGCTGTGTTTCTTTCCGAATTCGTCTCTCGTTCTAAAGATTATCGACTAAATTGATAGAACACGACGTGATGGGAGGAAGCAATGACGGATAAACATACGAGTACCAAACACAAGGATGAAAACGATCATCCAGCAAAAGACGCGCCGAAAGATCAGGGAGAGATTCCTCGCAAACGTGATGACAGCAAGGATGATGTTGAAGATCCCTTTGATGCGAACGAGGATTAATAGGTTGGCGACAGGTTTCTGTCGCCAATGTACTGCGGAAAATTAGTGCGTTTTGGCAATTGCGGCGCCCGATGCGTCGGGGGTGAAATAATCGCTGTCATCCACAATCGGAATATAAATTCTGACCCACTCGCTGCCTTCAACCATCTCCCAGCTATGTCCTTCCCCTTGCGTATCAGCGGCAATCAGCACCGTTCCGGGAGAAAGCAGGAAAGTAGAACCATTGCTGACCCGGAATTTCAACGTGCCTTTCAGCGTGATGACATATTGCTTGCGCGGGGCTGGGTGGACATTCTTTTCCCAGTCTTCAGTAGAATTACTGAGCCAAAATTTCTGTGCGGTGATTTTTTCCAAAGCTGGCACGCTGCCTGTTACGAAGGCCGAGTGATTATCGGGTGTATTGATCAGTTTGATAGCGGGTATCCGTGCTTCCTCCGCGTGAGATGAGGGAGGTGCTGCGGAATAAGTCGTAACGGAAACTAACAATCCGGCAAGCGCCAGAATAAAACGCGATGTTTTTTTCATTTAAATAAAATCCATATTATCTATGTCCGATGAGCAGGCAAAACCCTATATATGTCAGCCGTATCTGTGTACGCCTTACAACGTCGGGGATGGTACTGCTGAGTAGGAGCCTTCACCAGATGGTTAAAACAATCGCACTGATTGGTATTGCACTTGATTTGTCTATATTTTCGCCATGATGGAATGAGAAGGTGAGAAACAGAAACGTCAGGCGGGAATATTGTGAGGGTGATACGACAGAGGAGCCCTGAGGCTCCCTGACGTCTGGTACGATTTATTTGTACAGAATTGCGGTGCCGCGTAATTGATTATTACCGGTTGCAGAAACGATGCGATATGACGACGCACCTGCTTTTTTGGCTTTTTGGGCGACCTGTGCTTCGAAGGCATCTAATGATTTAGCACCGCTAACAGAAACCGTTGCGATTTCTTGTGCTGCAAAAGCGCCGAAAGATAAGGTAGAGAGTGCGATAACTGCGATAAAATTTTTGATGCTTTTCATGATTCATTCCTTCACGTTTTATTGCGTTGATTGGTTATGTTGCCTTGATGTGAAAAATGATAGCGCTGGATGCTGACAATGAATATCAGAGAGATTTGCTTTTCTCTTTCAAAAATATTGACATTTATTCGCTGTGCCATTCATCCCCGTTCCGCAGTAGGATGAATCCTGTGAACATTCATCAATAAATAAAGGGAAGAGGCATGCAGATTTCAGCCAGCCGTCTGATGGCCACGGTACAAGTCATATTGCAAAAAGCAGGATGTGAAGAACATGAAGCCCGTACAGTCACCGAGCATCTCGTAGCGGCTAATCTGAAAGGGCATGACAGTCACGGCGTGGGGATGCTGCCACACTATGTGGAATTTATTGGGAAAGGCATTATGCACCCGAATACTCCGGCCCGTTTACTGCGCGATAGCGGAGCGGTGCTGCAATTTACTGGCGATCGTGGTTTTGGTCAGCGAACGGGAAAGGAAGCGATGCAGGCGGCCATTGATCGCGTGAAAACGACGGGCGTGTGTTTAATGACGCTGTCGTCTACCTGCCATTTAGGACGTATCGGCACCTATGGGGAAATGGCGGCGGATGCCGGGCTCGTTTCGATACATTTCGTCAATGTTAACGATCTCGACCCGATTGTGGCTCCCTGGTGCGGTAGTGAGGCTCGTTTTGGGACAAACCCAATCTGCATTGCATTCCCGCCAACGGAGCATAACGCGGCCTTTGTTCTGGATTTCGCCACCAGCGTGGTGGCGTTGGGAAAAACCCGTGTCGCGTATCTGGCAGGCAAAACCTTTGATGAAGACGTCATGCTGGATTGCCACGGCGTTTCCACTAATGACCCGAAAGTCATGTGGGAAGGTGAGAAGCACGGTGCCTTAAAACCGATTGCGAAACATAAAGGCGGCGGATTGATTTTAGCGGCTGAAATGCTGGCGGGATTGCTGTCCGGCGGTGGAACCATTCAACCGGAAAACGCGCGCCAGGGAGCGATAGTGAATAACATGACGACGATTGTTATCGATCCCTCCAGTATGGTTTCTATGGCGTGGCTGCAGAAAGAATATGATGCGATGCTGGACTATGTTCGTTCTTCAACGGCTCCCGAACCGGCGCAGCCTATTTTAATCGCTGGTGAACCAGAACGTGTTTCTCAGGCGCAGCGCCACGCAGACGGTATTTCTCTGTCCGATCAGGAGTGGCAGAAAATTGTGGAGGCGGGGGTATCACTGGGAATGAATCCGACTGAGTTTGCGTTAATGGCATAATATTACTCAGGAGAAGACAATAATCGGGGGACGATGCTGATGCGAGGATGGTTGATATTTTTGGTAATTCTGGGGACGTTAGTGGCGTTGGCTCCCTGGATCCAACGTCACCTTCCCCCTGGTTACGATCCCTTCTCTCCACTGTCTGTCGATGATCCGCCCACGTTTATCACCCGGCTGAAAATGAAATCGGTCGCCAGCGATCCTGAAGCCTGTTTGGCGGTGTTAAAGCAGGCACAGGAAAGTGGGCGACTCCGCTTCTCTGAGGCTAATGATGTCAGTGGACAATGTCCGGTGGTGTCGCCTGTTCGGGTACAAAGTTTTGGCGCAGTCGCACTGAGTTCCAGTTTCCTTGCGAGTTGTCCGCTGGCGCTGAGTAGCACCATGTTTGTGGCGCAGGTTGCGGGACCGCAGGCACAATCGCTCGGTTCATCGCTGGCGCGTATCGACCATATGGGCAGCTACGCCTGTCGCAATGTCTATCATCGGCCAGAAGGACGTTTGAGTGAGCACGCGACGGCAGACGCGTGGGATATCGCAGCTTTCCGTCTCTCTGATGGACGGCAGGTGAGCGTCCTGAATCAGTGGTCGGCAACGGACGAACGTGGCAGCTATTTGCGCACCACGTTCAGGGAAAGCTGTCGCTTTTTCGGTAATTCGCTGGGGCCGGAATACAACGCCGCACATGCTAATCACTTTCATTTTGGTATGCGCGGTTTTGGCGTGTGTCGATGAGAATACGCAGACGGAAAAACTAAAAATCAGCGTATTCCTGAGCAGGTATCCAGAAGCCATCAATATACTCTTCGATGGGGAAACAGCCTGCGCGGCGCAGACGTTGTTCGTCCATCGCTCGCAGACACTGCGCTTCGGTGTTGTAGGCACCGACGACCACATCGTCACAACCATGCCCGAGATAACAAACAAATATCACTAACGCAAACATGCCGTTCTCCAGACGTTACTGATTTTCTCTCTAGAGATGATAGATGAAAATCCATGAGGAAAGAGAGAACGCGCGGTTCATCAGGTGGTTTTATCGCCACCTGATGCAGAAACCGCATTTATTCTTTAGCAAGTTGCTGGGCGGATGATGCGCCATCTCGCACTAAATCGCGCGGCAGGCTATTTTTTATCCGGCTATTGATACGCTTGGCCAGACCGACTGGCGTGTTCTGGTAGGTTAAAATCAGCTCATCTGAAGTAGGCAGCGGTTTGGGATAGCAGTCTTTGCCCTGGAACCACTCGCAGGCGATGTCATCGGTCAGTGCGTAGGCATTATTTGCGTTTGGATCGGCCAGAGCGACAATCGCTTCATGTTGCCAACGGAAACCTTTAGGGAAGCGTTCGGCGAGTTTAATGCCAATACGCGAGAATTTGATGTTGCCAAAAGCGGAGGTGAGCGCCGCAGGGAAAAGCCAGATCTCGCTATCACGCTGCCACAGTTGCAGTAGCGTCTCATCCCAGTGAATGCCCTGTTTATGTGCCGCTTGTATGAGTGGCACGCAATCTTTGGGGGCAACCGGAGAGAACGGGAATTTACCGACTTTATAACCCGGGCGCGGCAGCGGCGGCACGCTAGCGGTTTTCCGCAAACGGGCAACAAAAAAGCCTTCGCTGTCATAAATCTGCGGGAAAACGTGCAGGAAGCCGTCTTCCGTTGTGGCGCGTTCGGCATCGGTGAAGAGATCCCGTAACGATTCAAATTCACACGCATCGGGAAATTGCGCCTGTAGCCAATGGCAGACCTGCTGGTTTTCCTGCTTATTCAGCGTACAGGTGGAGTAAATCATCACACCGCCGGGCTTCAGGGCATGGAACGCGCTCAGAATCAGGTCGCGCTGGGTGGCGGCAATCTCGGTAATACTCTCCGGCGACCAGTGGCTCATCGCCGCCGGATCTTTACGTACCACACCTTCACCGGAACACGGCGCATCCAGCAGTATTGCATCAAAATACTCCGGCAGCGCTGCGCCAAAAACGCGTCCGTCGAAGTGTGTCATCGCGGTATTACTGACGCCGCAGCGGCTGATATTGGCATGCAGCACTTTTACCCGGCTAGCTGAATATTCGTTGGCGACGATAGCCCCTTTGTTATCCAGCCGTGCTGCGATTTGCGTTGTTTTAGAACCCGGTGCTGCCGCGACGTCCAAAACCGTTTCCAGCGCTTCGTTACGATGAAATAGGGCACTGACGGGCAACATGGAACTGGCTTCCTGAATATAAAACAGCCCGCTCAGGTGTTCCAGCGTATTACCTAGCCGCGTGTTTTCCTCTTCCGCATTCAGCAGCCAGAAGCCTTCCTGACACCAGGGAATTGGCTCAAGCTGCCAGCCATAAGGCTGCACGAGCCGAAGAAAGGCCTCGACGCTAATTTTTAACGTATTGACGCGGATGCTCCGGCGCAGCGGACGCTGGCAGGCGGCAATGAAATCGTCCATCGAAAGCGATGAAGGCATGATGTCTCGCATCGTGTCGAGAAATTCAGCAGGCAGGTTGGCTGGGGTAAATTTTGCCACGGCGTGGTTCCGTACAGGTTATTCAGTAAAACGAGGGGAAGAAGCGGCGAAGTGTAGCACGGATCTTTCATGCATCATGCGAAAACGACAAGACGGCGCGTGAAAACGACAGGGCGATCATCGTCGCCCTGTCAGGTGTGAGCGTTAATTATTGGGGGGATTTGGAATCGCCGTACCCCATTGCCGCCACTCTTTAGGTTCCTCGTTTCGTAGCAGGAAATGTTTCCCTTCCTGCGCCTTAGGCGCGAGCGGTGTGCTAGGCGGCGTGGCGAAAGCGATACCGCCGCGAATAAACTGCTGGAAGGTTCCGCTCTTGATGACGCCACCAACCAATCCGAATTCCAGGTTGTAACCCGAAGCCTGCCAGAAGACGGAATTATCTCGCACCAGATGCTGATAGCGTTTGCTGATGCGTAGCGACACGGCGATACGGTCGGAGAGCGTACCCAGTGACAGCCCGGTTACCGTACCGACTTCAATGCCGCGGAACAGCACCGGTGTACCGACCTGCAACGCGCCGGCTTCCGGTGCATCAACGCTGATATTCAGGCCGTCCTGATAGCGAGAATCGGAGATGGTGGCCTGTTGCAGCTCAAAATTGCGCGTGACGCTGCCGTTGCCCGGCTCGACGTTGATATAAGGCTGGAATAGCGTTTCCAGGTGGTTCACACCAGCGGCGGAGATTTCCGGCGTGACGACGGAAAAACGTGTTCCGGCACGAGCGAAATTACGCACATACTCAGGATAGAGCACGGCCTGCACCAGCACTTCGTTGCGTTGTTCGGACAGCTTCAGCGAATCCAACTGACCGATATCAATGCCCAGATAACGGATCGGCATACCCGGCGCGAGTTTACTGGCGTCGTAGGTGCGCAGAATGATGCGGCTCCCCACGGCGCGCGCCGCCGTTTCGTTGTTGTACAGGACACGTTTGCCGCCTTTAATTTCTGGGGCGCCTTCCAGATTATCAAAACTGATAGCCCCCTTAAGCGCCCGATTCAGCGGGGAAGCTTGCACGGTCAGACCCGAGGTATTCAGCTGTACACGGGCTCCGCCTTCTGCCCAGAACACGCTGTTTTCCGTCAGTAGCTTGCGGTGTTCGGGACGAATATAAACGTCAACCTCAAAGGTATCGGCTTTCGGTCGCACCCGCATGATTTCGCCTACCTGGAATTTACGGTACAGCACGATGGAACCGTCCTGAATATCCGGCAAGCTATCGGTCACTAAGGTGAGGGTGGGCGAGGGGGTGGCACCGCGAATACCTTCTTCGGCTTTTTCGAGATCGCTGAACAGCGGGTAACGCGCCTGCACGTCGCCTTTACTGCCCGGTAAAACCTGAATGCCGCCGTTGACCCACTCTTGCGCGCTGGCACCCAGCACTTGAATCCCATCCAGTCCCATCTTCACATTTACGCGGCTGTTAACGATGAATTTGCTGTCGCGGTGCAATAACTGGCGATATCGCGGCTCGATCACCAAAATGAAGCTGACGCCTTGTTCATCCAACGTGCGTTTCACGACCTGACCGATCTGCACGCCGTGCAGCAATACGGGTTGACCGCTATCAATGCCATAGCTTTGTGCCGCCGTCAGCTGAATAGATAGCGCGCCGGGCTGGGTGAGTTGCTGTTGTCCGCTATCCAGGACGGTAAAATGCTGGCGCGGTTCGCCTTCGCCGGGAATGAGTGTCAGCGTTGGGCCACTCAGCAGGCGTGAAACATTCAGATCGCTGAGCGAAAGCTGGGGTTTGCTGAGTTCGATACGCGTGCCTTCCCGCATCAGCGAAACCACGGAAGGATCGATGATCAGCTCTCCGCTGACCTTGCTGTCGACTGGGTTCAACGTGATTTTATTCAGCGTGCCGACTTCCAGCCCCTGATACATCAGCGGCGTGCGACCTTCGGATAGACTGTCGCCCGAAGGTAAATCCAGTGTGATTTTTACCCCGCGCTGGCTCTGTGCCAGATCGGGATAGAGGCGATAGGATTGCTCGGCACTCGCGTCTTCGCTCTCTTCCGGGGAATCGAACGCGATTGCTCCGTTAACCAGCGCCGCCAGATTCTCCATCTCAATTTTCGCACCGCTGACGCTGATGTCTGCATTAAAACCGGACACGTTCCAGAAGCGGCTATTCTTCTTCACCAGATGGGTAAAACGGCGTTCGACCAGCACGTCAATCATGACACCGCGGCGATCCTGAGAAACCGTATAATCATAGACTTTTCCCACCGGGATCTTACGGTAGTAAACCAGCGAGCCCGTATTCAGTGAGCCGAGGTCGTCCGCATGGAGATGGATCATCAACTCTCCGGTATTCACGCGGTATTTCGGCTGTGTATCCAGCGCGGAAAAGTGCTCTTGCGCCTCGCCGGAACCGGGCATCATACCGATGTAGTTCCCGCCCACCAGCGCATCCAATCCTGAAACCCCGGCAAGAGAGGCTTTCGGCGTCACTAGCCAGAATTGCGTACCGCTGCGCAACGCTTCCTTCATATCGCTTTTGATACTGGCTTCGACCTGTATGGTGCGCAGGTCTTCGCTCAGCTTGATGTTTTGCACGGTGCCGACTTCCACCCCCTGATAGCGCACGGGAGTACGCCCGGCGACAATCCCATCGGCGGAGACGAAATCAATGGTGACGGTGGCGCCACGCTCTTGCTGATTGGTGTAAATCAACCAGCCAGCAATCATCAGTGCAATCAGCGGCAGCAGCCAAAAAGGTGACAGGCGACGCTTGTTTTTCACCGTCGCTTCGGTTGGTGTCCCGGACGTATTATCTTGCATTGTTATTCCACATCAGTGTTATCCCACATCAGTCGGCTATCCAGCCATTCAACGGCAAGGATAGTGAGAATCACCGCTGCGCCAAAGTAAAAAGCAGCAGGCCCCATGGTGAAAGCGAGTAGTTGATCGCGGTTGACGAGTGACATCGTCAGGGCAATCACAAATAAATCGAGCATAGACCATCGGCCGATCCAGCGAATCACGCGCAGCATCTTCATGCGCATCATGATATTGGCTTCTGACCGGAGATGGATGCTCACCAGCAGCCCGAACAACACCATCACTTTCGTAAACGGCACCAGAATACTGGCGATAAACACCACCAGCGCGACAGGAACATTGCCTGATGCGAGTGACAGAATGCCGGAGAAGATCGTGTCTTCCGTGCGGGCACCGTTGACATAAATAATCGATATGGGTAGCAGGTTAGCGGGGAACAGTAAAATGATGGAAGCAATCAGTGCTGCCCAGGATTTTTGCAGACTTTGCCGCTGGCGTAAGCGAAGCGGAATATGGCATCGAGGGCAGCGCCCCCGGTTGTCCGGTGAACTGGTGAAATGGCAGGAAAGGCAGATTCGATAGCGATCCGGCGCAATCAATGGCCTCATGCGTGGATAAAAACGCTGCCAAAGCTGGTCGGTATTTAAGTGAATCAGCGTCAACAGACTTAAGATCATCAGCGCCAGAAAGGCGACCAGCCCGATGCCAGCCTGAACATCCGCGAATTCTCGGACCTTGATCGCCGCGACGGCCATGCCAACCAGATAGATATCCAGCATCATCCACTCTTTTAGCCGTTGCAACATGAGCAGGATGGGCCGCAGATTCATGCCGATTCGGGGAGCAAAGAATAGGTATAACAGCGAAAAGACCAGCGTGAGCGGCGCACCAACGGTACAGAAGGCAACCATGCTTGCCGTGAGCGGATGCCCCTGACGGGTAATTTGCCAAATACCTTCAAACAGGCTGGCATTGATGGTGACGCCCAGAAGACGAATGCTGATTAACGGTTCAGTGAAGGCAAACGGCATCAATACCAGCATGGCAACGGCCATTGCAGCCAGTCGGGAAATCGGCCAGTCTCTGCCTGAGCTGACTTTGGCATCACAGCGTGGACAGTTCGCTGTCTGGTTACGCTTCAACGGCGGCAGCGCAAAAAAAGCATCACATTCTGGGCAACGATGATAACGATCGATTGCGGGTACGGCACTTTTCGCCCCATCGGTTAACGGTGGTCGGGGAGAGGAGTACGGCGCAGGACTGGCGATAGTATGTATTTTCATTGTTCCTGCGATCCGGTAGAAGGTGTTGAGATCCGTTATATTCACGATAGATAACGTATTCACAGCTATTTAGTGTAACTGAAGGCTCACCGAATGATAAATTCATAATAAGGCTCTGATCTCTGCCCGATATTATTTTGCAGGTGGAAATAGCACGATATGCGCGACGGCAGTACAGTAAAGCGAATGATTCTTCGCGCGAAGGCGCTAATCTTATGGCATTCTGTAACCGATGCTAATGCAGTCTGTGCGGGAATTGTTCGCACCGTTTTGAAAAGACAATGATTATTTTATGAATAAACAAGAGTTTTATCAGGATCTCATTCGCGACATGTCATCGCTTATCGCGGATGAAAACCGTTTTATTACGATCTTATCAAACAGTAGTGCGCTGCTGTTTGAGCGTTTGGATGGGGTTAACTGGGCAGGGTTTTACCTGTTGGATAACGACACGCTTTTCCTGGGGCCGTTTCAGGGCAAGGTTGCCTGTGTACGTATTCCTGTTGGCAAAGGTGTATGCGGTGCGGCGATAGCTGAAAATCGCATTCAGCGCGTGGATGATGTCCATGCGTTCCCCGGTCATATCGCCTGTGATGCCGCGAGTAATGCGGAAATCGTGCTACCTCTTGTCGTTAACGGGCAACTGATCGGCGTTCTGGATATTGACAGCACCCTTTATCAGCGTTTTGACGCAGATGATGAAGAAGGGCTGAGGGCCGTAGTTAGCGTACTTTGTGCTCAACTGGAAGCGAGTGATGTGATGACATTCATCAATTCTCTCACGTTGAGACAAGGTTAACGTGGCAATTGCCGATGGCGTCATTATAATGACGCCTGTTCATGCCTGCGCCGGTTGGCAAACCCGTTGTAATCAGGAAATTTCATGGAAAATCAACCTAAGTTGAACAGTAGTAAAGAAGTTATTGCCTTTTTGGCAGAGCGGTTCCCGCTTTGTTTCACCACTGAAGGTGAAACTCGTCCGTTAAAAATCGGTATTTTTCAAGATCTTGTTGAGCGTGTACCCGAGTCCGATAACGTCAGTAAGACGCAATTACGCTCTGCGTTGCGCCTTTACACCTCAAGCTGGCGCTATCTGTACGGTGTAAAATTGGGTGCTCAACGTGTCGATCTGGACGGTAATCCGTGTGGCGAGTTGGAACAGCAGCATGTCGATCATGCCCGCACGCAGTTAGAAGAAGCGAAAGCGCGAGTTCAGGCTCAGCGTGCTGAGCAACAGGCGAAAAAACGTGAAGCAGCCGGAGAGTTGGCAGACGCAGCGCGTACCCCTCGTCCTGCTCAGAAACGTGCGCCGCGTCGCGATGGTTCAAACAATCCATCTCGAAGCAGCTCGTCTCAAACCCATGCATCGCGCAAACCTCGTCAGCCTTCTTCCGGTCAATCGCAGTCCTCTCCTCAGCAATCAGCCAATGCTCAACAGCGTCAGGAAAAACCTGCCAGCAATGAGCGTCAGCGGGTTGCGGTTACGGATGTTTCCAAACTGCAAATCGGTCAGGAAATCAAAGTCAGAGCCGGCAAAGACGCCATGGATGCCACCGTGCTTGAAATTGCCAAAGGCGAAGTCAGAGTACAATTGGCTTCTGGACTGGCAATGATTGTACGCGCAGAACATTTGCAGTTCTGATACGGAGGCCAACCTGGGCATGAACAACTTAGTCAGAATAACCGCCATCGCAGGCTTACTGCTGGCGGGCTCTAGTTTTGCAAATGAAAATATTACGCGTGTTGATCAGATTCCTCAGCTACATCAGGAACCTCAACATGCCACCGTTAGCGACCGGGTGGCCTCACGTTTTCTGCGTTCGCATTACCGCCAGTTTATGCTGGATGCGCAGTTCTCTGAGAAGATTTTTAATCGCTACCTCAACATGCTGGACTACAGCCACAACGTGCTGTTGGCCTCTGATATCGCGCAGTTTTCCGGGCAAAAAGCCCAGTTGGGCGATGCGTTGAAATCGGGCCAGTTGGATGTGCCGTACGCGCTGTACAATCTGGCGCAGAAGCGTCGGTTTGAGCGTTTTCAATATGCGCTGTCGCTGCTGGATAAACCGGTCGATCTGACGGGCAATGACACGTTTGAGCTTGACCGCAGCAAAGCCCCTTGGCCGCAGAATGTCGGTGAGCTTAACCGCCTGTGGGATGCCAAGGTAAAATATGACTGGCTCAGCCTGAAGCTGACCGGTAAAGATGATAAAGACATCAAAGAGACGCTGACCAAGCGTTACCAGTTTGCGATTCGCCGCTTGGCGCAGAGCAACAGCGAAGATGTTTTCCAACTTGTCATGAACGCCTTTGCGCGTGAAATTGACCCGCATACCAGCTACCTGTCACCGCGTAACACCGAGCAATTCAACACCGAAATGAGCCTGTCGCTCGAAGGGATTGGTGCGGTGCTGCAGATGGATGACGACTACACCATGATTAATTCTATGGTGCCCGGTGGTCCGGCTGCGAAAAGCAAAAACATTACCGTGGGTGACCGTGTGGTTGGCGTCGGCCAAAACGGCAAGCCAATGGTGGATGTCATCGGTTGGCGTTTGGATGATGTGGTCGCACTGATCAAAGGGCCGAAAGGCAGTAAGGTGCGTCTGGAAATTCTGCCCGCAGGCAAAGGGACGAAGACCCGTATTGTTACGCTGACGCGCGAACGTATCCGCCTTGAAGACCGTGCGGTCAAAATGTCCGTCAAGACAGTCGGCAAAGATAAAGTTGGCGTGCTGGATATCCCCGGTTTCTATGTCGGCCTGACGGATGACGTAAAAGTTCAGCTCCAGAAGCTGGAAAAACAGAACGTCAGCAGCATTGTGATTGACTTACGTACTAACGGCGGCGGTGCGCTGACGGAAGCGGTAGGACTTTCCGGCCTGTTTATTCCTAGTGGCCCTGTAGTTCAGGTGCGCGATAATAATGGCAAAGTGCGTGAAGACAGCGACACCGACGGCATTGTGTATTACAAAGGCCCGCTGGTGGTACTGGTAGACCGCTTCAGTGCTTCCGCTTCCGAGATCTTTGCGGCGGCGATGCAGGATTATGGCCGTGCCTTGATCGTGGGTGAACCGACGTTTGGTAAAGGCACCGTGCAGCAGTATCGCTCGCTGAATCGGATTTACGATCAGATGCTGCGTCCCGACTGGCCAGCGCTGGGTTCCGTGCAATACACGATTCAGAAGTTCTATCGCATTGACGGTGGCAGTACTCAGATGAAAGGCGTGACGCCTGATGTGATGATGCCAACCGGCACGGAAACGGTAGATACCGGCGAGAAGTTTGAAGACAACGCGCTACCGTGGGACAGCATCAAAGCGGCTAACTACACGAAGAGTGGCGATCTGAAAGCGCTGATTAGCACACTGAATGAGCATCATCAGGAGCGTATCGCCAAAGATCCTGAGTTCCAGTACGTCGCGCAAGATATTGCCCGCTACAACGCGCTGAAGGATAAGCGCAACATCGTGTCGCTCAATCTTGCTCAGCGTGAGAAAGAGAATGATGACGATGAAGCGATGCGTCTGAAGCGGATTAACGATCGACTGGCGAGAGAAGGTAAGAAACCACTCAAATCGCTGGAAGATTTGCCGAAAGATTATCAGGCTCCCGATCCTTATCTGGATGAAACAGTGAAGATCGCTCACGATTTAGCGCAGGAACAGAAAGACTGATACGCTAAAATCGCCCTGATTGTCTGAGATCGTCAAGCGCCCTGTGGGTTATCCAACAGGGCGCTTTTTTTTGAAGAGCACCGTCGTTTACATTGCCGTGGCGCTGAATGCGGCAGGATGCGCAGCGCAGTAAATGACGATTAACGAATCTTGGTGGGTGAACAGCCAAAACGGGTTTTGAACCGTTCGGAAAAACGCGCCGAGGATTTATACCCGCAGGCTTCAGCCAGACGCTGCATACTCCATGACGTCGTCTGTACCAGCATCATCGCGTGTTGCATTCGCGTCTCCAGCAGCAGCACCTCAAAACGTGTCTGCTCGGCGGATAGCCTCCGGCGCAGCGTGGCTTCGCTCATCGCCAGCCGTCGCCCCGCAGACTGTGCCGTCCAGTAATATTCCGGCTCTTCGCTGATAAGCGCACGTAGCTGTGCTGTAATGCCAGGCTGCGGCGGTGCGCCAAAATGGTATCCCCGTTCCGACAGCACCAGCAGCATATCCATCAGACGCAGTGCGAGACGCGCTTCGGGCAGCGTGTTGTCTGTTATTCCCTTCACCAGATACTGCAGTGTGCAGGTCATATCGTCATCCAACGCGAGGGGCGTGAAGGGGGCAGAATGGTGTGCTGACGGCAATTTTTCAGGGTAGCGATGATAAAACTGCGCCAGAAGCGTGGATGAAAACGTCAGGAAGATTGACCGAAAGACAGAGTCATGACCGCCGGGCGTCTTTGTTAAATCTGCACTTGCACCAGACGTAATCAGGCAAAGCTGAGACGGGCTATCGACAACCGTCGTGTTGTTCTGTTCGAGAATAGTCAATCGACCAGAGAGAACCAACAGAAGCGTGGCCTCATAAAAATGAAAACGCGTTGTCTGCTGCGGTGTGCGTAAGTGGGGTTGCGCTAATGCACACAGGCCATACCGCTGTAGCGGCTGGCTTGACGGCAATGTCCAGCCCGCCTCACGAAGAGGCGGAGTCGCTGAGCGTAATACGGTCACGCTCGTAGCCTGTCATGCTTATAATGCGTCATTATCGTACTTATTATCACAATAATGCTGGGTTCAGCGTATACAGCCCAGTGAGTTTCGCTTCTGCTAATACGGGGGCGTTAGCGAGCGCAGCACGAACATTTGCTCCGTTAAGCTCACCTTCTATCGCTAAAGATGGCGTTGCGAGGGCGTAAAGCGTGAAGACGTAGTGATGGACCAGTGCATCGTTCCACGGCGGGCAAGGGCCATCATAGCCATAGTAGGTGCCTTTCATCTGCTCGTCTGTGGCAAACCAGGCGGTGTAATCATTAATGCCGTGTCTGAGGCCTGTTGGCGCATCCGGGCCTGCTTTCCCACGTGGGGTAATCGTATTGGAATGCGAAGAGGCGGGAATCTCACTGACGTTGGCCGGAATATCCAACAATAGCCAGTGGTAGAAATCGACACGTGGCAGAGACGCGCTAACCTCGCGACCTTCCTGATTCACATCGTCACCACGGCTGGGGACATCCGGGTCGTGGCAGATCAACACAAAAGACTGTGTCCCTGCGGGCGCGTCGCGCCAGGCAAAGTGGGGATTGTGATTAGAAGACAGCGCAATGTGGTTATTTGCATCCGGTACGGCAAAGGCAAACTCGCCTGGGATAGTTTCGCCGTCCTGAAAACTGTGGCTGGAGAGTTGCAGCATGGTGGTGCTCCTTATCGTCGTGATTCTTGTGGGTGTGGAATTATTATAGAAGAAGCGACGCGCAATTATTTTCCTAATACCGTCAGGATAATGCTTTTAGCTGTCAATTTGAGGGCTTTAGATGCCACGCTTTACCAGGTAATGTTAAAAAATGACTCTGATAGGGGAAGCAAGTGATGGCTGCCAAAACCCGTTGAGCGGTGGTACGGATAAATCGTAAAGACGCCATAAACATCCCTGTGCGATCGGCTTGCGCGAATATGAATCTCCACCCTGAGATTTACCGTTATACCATTGTGAATGGCATAAATTTGGCATTGTCAGATTGGCGAAGTTCTGCCGCACGAGCGTACCTGGGGGTTCAAGCCTACCAGCAAGCGTTAGCACATGAACTATGTCACCCATCATGTGAGTCAGACAGCCCTGAAAAACATGAAGGAGTCTGGCCCGTCACTGTGCGAAATGCGGCAATAAAGGAAGAGGGGCATGAAAATCCCAGTTTGTAGGCCACATTTTTGACCGGCATTCCGTTAGAAAGCAGGTCCATGGATACAAAAATCCGCGCCCGTTGCTTCCAGGTCCGAAAACTGCACCCGGTATCCTCTGTGAAATAGCGTGAAAAAGTGCGTTCAGACATTGCAACCAGCTCCGCGAATTCACTCAGGGATACGTTCCATCTATTGTTGACGAGTATATCTTGAGCCACTCTGTGCAACTTATCATCACATGGCATGGCTAGATCTACAGGAAGCGCTTCGGTTTCATTTACGATTCTGAGCAATAATTGGGCGATTAACTTTTGTGTCGAGTGGTTGAACGATTGCTCAAACAAGCTGGATATCAGGTGTTGTGCGAAAGGCGTCATGCCGATGACATGAATGTGATCCAGCGTTTTCATACCGCAGGTTTCCGCCACAAACGAAGGTGTGAAGTACAACGTTCTTAATTCAGTATGAGAAAGCAGGGTGAAGGAATGCCACTGCTCCGCGGGTAGCCAAAGTGATCTTTGAGGAGGTATTACCCACTGTCGGCTACCTGTTTGAACTAACATCACACCTTTTACAGCATAAAGTAGTTGCCCCCGTTTATGCTTGTGTGACGGATTTAATTCACCCCGCTCGTATGATCGGGCGAGACATCCCCAGTCGGAATTGTTCATTTCTATTGTCATCTCATCTGTATCGATTGGCGTATCAAATTCAGTCGATGCCATTATCATAATTTTTTCCGCAAGTATGTACGAATGAAACGACATTGTTTCTGTGAAATAGTCGATGTCAGGCACCGGACTGTAGGGGGGTATGGTGAAAACTGGCATGCAGATAATGTTGTTTTTCACCTGCCAATGAGAAACTAAGATATGTCTTCTACTGAAGTTAGCGAACAAGTACCAACACAATCAAATGTTGGGAGTGACACTGGAAAATTTTTGGTTAACATCGTCGGTGCAGTCGCGTTAACTCATGCATGCAATGATGTTATTCAGGCCACGCTGCCATCAATTTACCCGATGCTGAAAGAAAATTTCACATTGTCATACGCACAGATTGGCATGATTGCGCTGGTTTACCAAATTACGGCCTCCCTTCTTCAACCCTGGGTTGGTTTGTATACCGACAAACGTCCTAAACCCTATCTTCTACCCGCAGGGATGGTTGTTACGTTTCTGGGTATCGGTTTGTTGGCAATAGCTAACAGCTTTACCCTGTTGCTCATCTCTGCGGCGTTAGTTGGAGTGGGGTCGTCCACATTTCACCCTGAGGCCTCACGTGTTGCCCGAATGGCTTCCGGCGGGAAGTTTGGTACCGCTCAGTCGGTTTTTCAGGTCGGGGGAAATGCGGGTACTGCATTCGGTCCTTTGATCGCCGCGCTTTTGATACTTCCCCACGGGCAAATGTCAGTCGCGTGGTTAATGATCATCGCGTTTATCGCCATTGTTATTTTGACTCGTATAAGCCGTTGGACTATTGCTCACGGGCATGCGCAGAGCAAAAAACATGATAGCGTCCGCGGTGAAAGATTACCCCGAAACAAGGTTATTCTTGCCGTTGCAATTGTCAGTGTTTTGATGCTGACGAAGTTCACCTACATCGCCTCCATCAGCAATTACTATACGTTTTACCTGATTCAACGTTTTGATATTACCTTACGTGATGCTCAGTTCTGCCTGTTTGCTTTCCTTGCAGCAGTAGCGATTGGGACGTTTGCTGGTGGGCCGGTTGGCGATCGTATCGGCCGCAAGGCGGTGGTCTGGATATCATTTTTAGGGGTTATTCCCTTCGCTCCGATCCTGCCGCATGCAAATTTTTTCTGGACCGTCACGTTAACACTCATCATTGGTTTTGTACTGTCTTCGGCGTTTGCTGCACTCGTGGTCTATGCGCAAGAAGTTGTGCCAGGAAGGACGGGGATGGTTGCTGGAATTATGTTCGGTACCATGTTTGGTGTGGGGGGAATTGCTGCTGCAGGTTTAGGTAAGTTGGCAGATATCTATGGAATAGTGTCGGTCTATGATGCCTGCGGCTACCTTCCGCTGCTTGGGCTAGCCACTTTGCTGATGCCGGATACGTGCAAAAAATCAAGATAGCCACCGCTGAACAGTCTGTCTTGATATTGATAAGTCATTTATTGTAAGAGTGATCCGCCCTTACATGATGAGTGAATGCGTAAGTGTTGTTAGATCTGTCACCGTTTCATCACAGCCAGTTTTTGTGTTGTTTTAACCTGAAGCAACACATAGCAAATGCTTCAGATGTTTGTTAATGCATTAACCCAACGAAAGGGGACAGCATATGTTTTTCAGCCAGTATGATTCTCCAATGGGAGAAATTACGGTAGCAGCCGATGGGAGAAACTTGACCGGGCTCTGGTTCGTAGGTCAAAAATATTATGCGGGATCCTTTCAAGTCGAACCGTCGATAAGCCCCGAACTTCCGCTTTTTTCTGTCACTAAACGATGGTTAGATGCTTACTTCTCAGGCAAGAATCCCTCCCTCGATGCTCTGCCATTGGCACCAAGCGGCAGTGATTTTAGGCTGGCTGTTTGGCAACGATTATGTCAGATCCCGTATGGTGAATATGTCACATACGGAACGGTAGCCAGAGATGTTGCGGCTGTTATGGGGAAAACCAGTATGTCAGCTCAGGCTACCGGTGGGGCGGTTGGTCACAACCCAATATCTATTATCATTCCCTGCCATCGGGTAATCGGTACCAATAACAGCTTGACTGGGTATGCTGGGGGTATCGCAAAAAAAATTCAGTTACTTGAACTGGAAGGTGTGAACACCATGAATATGAGCGTCCCTATCAAAGGGACGGCTTTGTAATAATTACCGTATCTACCCGATGGGATAAAGAAACAATATCCCCGCCGCGTGATACGGTGTCGCGTGATTAACGACCCGCTTTTAGCTGCTGGAAGTAGGTTTCATACAGCGTACTGGCGCTGCCAACGTCGTTCTGCCATTCACCTTTTGCGATGGTTTCATCATCCGGGTACAGCGTTTTGTCCCCTGAAACCTCCGCCGGCAGTCGTTTTTTCGCTGCCAGATTCGGCGTTGGATAGCCGATAGTTTCCGCAACCTGTGCCGCCACTTCCGGGCGCAGCAGGAAATCGATCAGCTTCATCGCGCCGTCAACGTTTTTGGCGTTGGCTGGAATCGCCAGGCTATCCATCCAGAAGATGCCGCCTTCTGCTGGCCAGATGACATCCAGCGGTGTACCTGCCTGACGCGCCACGTAGGCAGAACCGTTCCACACCATACCCAGATTGACTTCACCTTCGATAAACGGGTTGCCGGGGTTGTCTGAATTGAACGTCAGTACGTTCGGCATCAGTGCTTGCAGCTCTTTATACGCTGCCTCAATTTCTTTCGGATCGGTGGTATTCGCGGAATAACCCAGCTTACGTAGGGCGATTTGAAATACCTCGCGCGCATCGTCCGTCAGCAGCAGGCTGTTTTTATACTTCGTATCCCATAGGTCGGCCCAGCGGGTGACGCTGGCGGGGTCAATCACTTCATGATTAACGCCAATCGCCGTCGCGCCCCAGATATAGGGAATAGAGTAGTCATTGTTCGGATCGAAGGACTTGTGCAGCAGGTTCGGATCGAGATTATGGAAGTTACTGAGCTTGCTGGTATCAATCTTTTGCAGCATGCCTTCTTTGCTCATCTTGGAGATGAAATAGGTTGATGGCACAACCAGATCGTAGGCACCGTCCTTATAGGTTTTCAGCTTGGCATACATACTCTCGTTGGATTCATAGGTGGAGTAAATCACCTTGATACCCGTTTCTTTCGTGAACTGTTCCAACAGGCCCGGCGGCACGTATTCGGTCCAGTTATAGAAATAGAGCGTTTTACCGTCGTTGGCATTGGCGGTGCTGATGCCAAACGCCAGCGTGCAGGCTGCTAGTAGGTGTGGCCACTTTTTCATTATATTTACCTCCATATAGGTCCCAAAGAAAATACCTGCTTGATGTCAAACGGTATGAAAATAGCGGTATTCATCGCGTGAGTCGCTGCCTTATTTTCCGGTGCGGTCACGTAAAATCAGCTGGCTACTGAGCACCAGCACGAGCGATAGAATAAGCAAAATCGTCGCCAGCGCGTTGACTTCAGGGGAGACGCCAACCTTAACCATCGAGTAAATCTTCAACGGCAGAATTTCATACGCGGGGCCGGTGACAAACGAGGAAACCACCACGTCATCCATCGAGAGCGTAAAGCTGAGCAACCAACTGGCCGCTACTGCTGGCATCGCCAGCGGCAGAATGATTTTGCGCAGAATAATGACTTCACTGGCACCCAGGTCGCGCGCGGCTTCCAACATCCGTACGTCAAAACCTTTCAGACGCGAATAGACGGTGACCACCACAAACGGCAGGCAGAACGTGATGTGGGAAAACAGTAGCGACCAGAACCCAAGCGAGATGCCCAGTAGCATAAACAGCACCAGCAGAGAGATCGCCATAACGATATCCGGCGACATCATCACCACGAACAGCATGCCGCCGACAAAAGGTTTGCCGCGAAAGCGATAGCGATACAGTGCGACGGCGGTCAGGGAGCCAATCAGCGTCGCGAACGTTGCGGAAAAAATGGCCATCGTCAGTGAGTGCTGTGCGGCCTGAAGCAGGCTATCGTTGTTCATCAGTAGCCGATACCAGTCCAGCGTAAATCCCTGCCAGTTGATGCCGAAGCGTGCCTGATTAAAGGAGTTCACGATCAGAATAATGATCGGGATATACAGGTAAGCGTAAATGATGGACATAAACCCACCGCGGATTAAGCGTCCGGTCATTCCAGCTCTCCTTTTTTATTCAGCAGGCGCGCTGTGCGGTAGTAGATAAACAGCAGCACGCCCATGACCAGCGTCAGGCAGATACTGGTCGCGGCACCAAACGGCCAATCGCGGATATTGAGGAACTGGCTTTTAATGACGTTACCGATCAGCAGATTCTTGGCTCCGCCCATCAGGTCGGCCACGAAAAACAGTCCCATGGCGGGCAGCAGCACCAGCAGGCAGCCAGCGATAATCCCCGGCATGGTCAGCGGGATTACCACGCGAGTAAAGGTTTGCCACTTATTGGCACCCAGATCGCGAGCGGCTTCAAGGTAGGATTTATCGAGCTTTTCAATGCTGGAATAGAGCGGCAGCACCATAAAAGGCAGCAGGATGTAAATCAGGCCGAGAATGACCGCTTCGGAGGTGTACATGATCCGTAGCGGCGTATCAATTAGGCCAGTCCAGAGCAGAAATTCATTCAGATGGCCGCGCGTGCTGAGAAAGATTTTCAGCCCATAAATGCGGATCAGCGAGTTGGTCCAAAAGGGCACAATCAGCAGAAACAGCATCAGTGGCTGAATTTTTTTCGGTAAGCGCGCCAGAATAAAGGCAAACGGATATCCCAGCAGCAGACAGCAGAGCGTGGCGATAACCGCCATGTTCAGCGAATGCAGCAGGACTGATGCATAAAGCGGATCGACCAGTCGCGTGTAATTTTCCAGCGTAAAGACCAGACTGACGAAATGCGTGTCATCGCGCGTCAGAAAGCTGGTTGCGATGATCATCAGGTTGGGCAGGAAAACAAACAGCACCAGCCAGGCAACGATAAGTGTGATAATGGTGTTTTGAAAGCGTTTACGCGACTTCTTCATCGTGCAGAACGACCTCCCAGCTTTCCACCCAGGTGACGTCGACTTTCTGGTTGAGTGAATGGTCGAAGTCGGGATCGTCTTCGTTAAAGAACTCGCTAACCATGACCATTTTGCCGTTTTCCAACTCGATATTGGATTCCAGCGTCATGCCTTTATAGTTGCGTTCGCGCACGTAGCCCACCATGCCTTCCGCCTGCATACCGTCGCCCAGTTCTTCGACGCGCAAATCTTCTGGTCGTAGCAGCACGTTGAGGTGTTGGCCGACGGTGACCGGGAAACTGACGGTAATAACGCACTCGTGGCCTTCGACCTGAGCGCGAACCCGCTGCTTGTCCAACGGTTCCAGTACGATCGCATCAAAAATATTGATTTCACCGATAAAGCTGGCGACGAACAGGTTTTTCGGTTCTTCGTAGATTTCACGCGGCGTGCCGTCTTGCTCGATGCGTCCATCACGCATCACCACGATACGGTCGGACATGGTCAGGGCTTCTTCCTGATCGTGCGTGACGAAAATAAAGGTGATACCCAGCTTACGTTGCAGCGCTTTAAGCTCATTCTGCATCTGCTTACGCAGCTTATAATCGAGCGCGGACAGGGATTCATCCAGCAGCAGAACTTTTGGTTGATTGACGACGGCGCGGGCGATAGCCACGCGCTGTTGCTGGCCGCCGGACAACTGGTGCGGGCGACGTTGCGCCAGTTCTTCCAACTGCACCATTTTCAGCGCGTCAATCACGCGTGGTGCAATCTCTGCGGCGGGCGTTTTTTGCATACGCAGACCAAACGCAATGTTCTCAAACACGCTGAGGTGAGGAAACAAGGCGTAACTTTGAAATACGGTATTAACGTGTCGCTGCTCGGCGGGCTGGTGGGTGATGTCCTGCTTTTCCAGCATGACATTGCCGCTATCGACTGTTTCCAGACCGGCAATCAGGCGCAGTACGGTGGTTTTGCCGCAGCCGGATGGCCCGAGGATCGTCAGGAACTCACCGTTATTAATGGTGAGATTAAAATGTGAAATGATGTCTTTACCATCAAAGCCTTTATGGACGTTGAGCAATTCAACGACCGGCACAGCCAGGGAGTTTTCTTTCATTAGGTAGCGTTCTATTTCCTGATTTGGCCGATCAACGGTATCGCCGTTGCGATCGTACCAAGGGTTATCACCTTTCAGACAGCGTGCGTAGTAAGGGCCGTATTTTACGGGAAACGTTGCTTAACGCCAACTTGTGTGGCCCTACGTCTGGCCAACTGGTGGTGATTCAGCCAATGAATTTACGTATATGTTTCTCGATTGTTACCTGATTTGGGCACTCTTCGTGATGGGGCAGCCGCTTTTTGGCCTGAATTCTGATCTGACAGTTTGTTAAATCGGAAAAAAACTGACCTGACGCAATATCTACCGAGGTAGCCCTATCCATAATGCCTTTCAGGGTTCAGGGGGCATAAATAAGATGGATAAATTACTCGACAGATTTTTGAACTACGTTTCATTTGATACACAGTCTAAATCCGGCGTTCGGCAGGTGCCGAGCACCGACGGTCAACTGAAACTGGCGCGTGCGTTGCAGCAGGAATTGCTCGAACTGGGATTTGAACAGGTTGTACTCAGCAAGCAGGGCTGCCTGATGGCGACGCTTCCAGCTAACGTTGCCTGGCCCGTTCCGGCTATCGGCTTTATTTCACATATGGATACGTCGCCGGATTTTAGCGGCAAAAACGTGAATCCGCAGATTCTGGAAAACTACCGCGGCGGCGATATTGCCTTGGGCGTGGGGGACGAAGTGCTGTCACCCGTGATGTTCCCGGTGCTGCACCAGCTACTGGGGCATACGCTGATTACCACCGATGGCAAAACGCTGCTGGGAGCGGATGATAAAGCGGGGATTGCGGAAATCATGACTGCGCTGGTGCGACTGAAAAAAAGCCAGCTCCCGCACGGCGATATTCGCGTTGCCTTTACGCCGGATGAAGAGATTGGCAAAGGCGCACAGTTCTTTGATGTCAAAGCATTTAACGCACAATGGGCCTATACCGTGGACGGCGGTGGTGTAGGGGAACTGGAGTATGAGAATTTTAACGCCGCCTCGGTTCAGGTGAAAATTGTGGGCAACAATGTGCATCCCGGTAGCGCCAAAGGCGTGATGGTTAACGCGCTGACGCTCGCCTCTCGCTATCACCAGCAGGTGCCAGAGAGCCAATCACCGGAGCAAACGGACGGCTACCAGGGGTTCTACCACCTTCACAGCATGAAAGGTTCTGTAGAGCGTGCAGATTTGCATTACATCGTTCGGGATTTTGACCGTAACGGCTTTGAACAGCGTAAAAAAACCATGCTGGATATTGCGGAGAAGGTTGGTGCGGGGCTGCACCCGGATTGCTACATTGAAGTCACGATTACCGATACCTACTACAACATGCGTGAGCAGGTTGAGCAGCATCCGCACATTATTGCGCTGGCGCAGCAGGCGATGCGGGATTGCGATATTGAGCCGAATATGAAGCCGATTCGCGGTGGCACTGATGGCGCACACCTGTCATTTCAGGGCTTACCGTGCCCGAATCTGTTTACCGGCGGCTACAACTATCATGGCAAACATGAATTTGTCACGCTGGAAGGCATGGAAAAGGCGGTTTCTGTCATTATGCGTATTGCCGAATTGACGGCGCTGCGTGCGAAGCCGTAACGCTTCTATTCTATAGAAACGAATAAGGCGGGAATATCCCGCCTTATTGTTGTGTAAACCGCTATTCAGGTTTGGCCTTAATCCGCGAAGTACCAATAACCGCTGTTGATCAGCACGGTGAGTTGCGCAAGGAAAGAAGGGTCTTCCAGTGCATCACCCAGTTGTTCCGCATCAATAGTCGTGTGCTCAGCTAATGCAAACAGCGCCGCCTTGTGCGTACTGTTCACTTTCTCTCCGTTAACGAAGCAGCTATCCCCAACGCAGATGACACGCAGGCCGCCTAAACGACGCAGCGGTTCACCCTGTTGCAGATATTCATACACTTCGCCTGCCTGATAAGGCGGTTCCGGCGGAGAGAGGTCAAGCTCATGACGGGACTGGGAGATGAATTCACCAAACCAGTTCTGGAAATGTTCCGGCTGCTGCACCAAATCCAGCATCATTTTTTGCAGTGCATCCAGCTCTTGCGGCAGCACGCTGGCGATATGTTCACGGGAGGGAATCTCAGGATCGCTGTAGCGATGGCTGCCGAGCTCACGGGAAAGCACATAGTCCGCAAAACCACTCACCAGCTCGCGCGCATTGGGCGCCCGGAACCCCACCGAGTAGTTCAGCGAATTCTCCAGCGAATAGCCTTCGTGTGGGAAACCCGGTGGAATGTAGATGATATCGCCCGGTTCCAGTTCTTCATCAATAATGGCTTCAAACGGTTCGACCTGCAGCAGGTCTGGGTGCGGACAGTGCTGCTTCATCGGTATTTTTTCACCAATGCGCCAGCGGCGACGTCCCGTACCCTGAATGATGAAAACATCATATTGATCCAGATGTGGCCCAACGCCACCGCCGGGAACGGAAAACGAAATCATCAAATCATCAGTACGCCAGTCCGGCAGTTGCCGAAATGGCTGCATCAAGGCAGAGGAGGGCTCATGCCAGTGATCGACGGCCTGCACCAGCAGCGACCAGTTACTTTCCCCCAGATGGTCGTAGCTCTCGAAAGGACCGTGGCTGACTTGCCAGCGTCCGTTCTGATGGCTGACCAGACGGCTATCGACCTCGTTTTCCAACGCCAGACCAGCGAGTTCGTCAGGTGAAATCGGATCGATAAAATTCGTGAAGCCGCCTTTAATCAGGAGTGGGCGCTTTTGCCAGTAGTTCGCTAAAAAATCCTGCCAATCGAGATTGAGCTGATAGTCCATACTGTTTTCCAGAAACTCGTTTTTGAGGAAATGACTGTTCTTGAAGACATGATTTTTCTTGAAATAATCAGTATTTTAAAACAATCCGCATTGTGGCAATAAGTATATACTCTAAATAATTCGAGTTTCATGCAGGCGGCAAGAGAAGGACAAATTCGTCAGGAACGAATTTGACCAGCCAACGGCTGGCCTTCGGTGAGAGACAGGATGTCTCTCATTTCATCCCGATGAGCTTACTTAAGTAAGTGATTCGGGTGAGCGAACGTAGCCAACGTACATGCAACTTGAAGTATGACGAGTATAGCGGAAGCATCGCGCGCTGTACTGCCTTTCACCCCTCATTCTGACTCAGGTTCTGGCGAGAGAAAATGGCTTCGACTCGGGCGCCGCCCAGTGCGCTGTCGCTGATGAGGATCTCACCCTGATACTGTTCGATAATTTCGACGGCGACGGCAAGGCCGATACCTTGCCCTGGGCGCATGCGGTCAGCGCGTTGCCCACGCAGGAAAATCATTTCTCGTTTGCTCTCATGGATGCCAGGACCATCGTCATCGACAATCAGATGCAGCTTGTGATCGGAGTACTGCACGCTAATTTCGACAAATTCCAGACAATACTTACAGGCGTTATCCAGAATATTGCCCAGCACTTCCATGAAGTCATTCTTCTCACCGACGAAAGTGAGCTCGGGCGGTATATCGAGCGTCAACACCACACCTTTGCGTTGATACACCTTATTCAGCGCGGAACACAGGCCATCCAGCAGCGCCGGAACCGAGTGTACCTCACGTATCAGTAAATTATGTTCGGAACGCACGCTGGCACGATGCAGGTAATAACCTATCTGCTGCGAGATGCGGCTGATCTGCGACAGCATAATGGGCTCAGCCTGATCGATAGTGATCTCTTTACCGGTACGCAGCGCGCGTAACGTGGTCTGTAAGACGGCCAGTGGCGTTTTCAGACTGTGGGTGAGGTCGGTGAGCGTTGTGCGGTACTTATGGTAACGCTGGCGTTCGTTATTCAGCAGGATATTCAGGTTCTTCACCAGACTGAACAACTCTCGCGGCGGATTTTCATCCAGCTGTTCGCGCGTGCCTTTTTCCAGCTCGGCAATCTGTTTTACCAAGTGCTGAATAGGGCGCAGGCTCCAGTGAGCGCCCAGCCACAGCAGGGGAAGCACCAGCAGCAGGTTGGCGATCAACACATAGCTGAACCATTCCCATACGACGTCTTGCTGCTGAAGCTCTTGCGGAATGCGATCGACAACAACAATCGTGATGGAGGGAAGATGATCGGTCTTTGGATAAACGTTCACGGCGATGGAGTGCGTTAGCGCATTGCTTTGTGTGCCGTTCAGCGCTCGCAGACTGCTCAGCAGCAAGGTGTTGCCCGTGAGTACCGCACTGCTGGTATCGGTGTCGGTATCCAACTCATGATAGGCCGTTTTATTCAGCCATTCTGGTTTGATAAGCGCTTCCAGCTCAGGAACGTGCTTTTCACGCCAGATCATGTTGCCGTGTTCATCGTATATCAACACCAGTGTGGGAAAGTTGATATCAACGTCGGGCGGCGTGATGATGTTCAGTTGGTTATCGCGCCACTGTGCGAGACTGTAGTAGAGGTTACTCTCACCGCGCAGCAGGCGGAATGAGGTTTTATCAAAGTTGACGCTGTAGCCGATAATGGCGACGACACCATAGGCTAGCGACAACGCCAGCACGATGGCCGCTGTCGCGAGTAAAAAACGAATACGAAGCGAGAAGGGCAGCCTCTTATCACTCATACTGAGCCTGACGGCGTATCAATATCAAAACGATATCCTTGTCCACGCACGGTAGTGATCACATCTGGCGCTTCAGCCTGCTGAATTTTCTTACGCAGTCGCCCCATCAGCACGTCGATGGTATGACTTTCCCGCAGTTCTGCATCCGGGTACAGCTGTAACATCAGCGACTCTTTGCTGACGACTTTTCCTTTGTTGCGAATCAGTGTCTCGATAATGGTGTATTCGAACGCGGTGAGCTTGATAGGCGAACCGTGGATCACCAGTTCGCGGCGCGATAAGTCGATCTCAAAGGGCGGCAGGCTGATGACTTGCGATGCCAGGCCGCTGTTGCGCCGCATCAGCGCCTGCAGGCGCGCAACGACCTCTTCCATATGGAACGGTTTCGTCACGTAATCGTCCGCTCCCGCTTCCAGCACGGCCACTTTGTCCTGCCAGCCTTCACGGGCCGTCAGCACCAGAATCGGGAGTTTGACCTGATGAGTGCGCCAGCGGCGAATCATGCTCATGCCATCTTCATCGGGCAACCCGAGATCGACAATCGCGATGTCCGGCATATTCTCATGCAGGAAGTAATCCGCTTCTTTGGCGTCAGACGCGGCGTCAACCTGATGCCCCATTTCGTTCATCTGAACGGTTAAGTGATGACGCAATAATACATTATCTTCAACGACCAGAATCCGCATCGTTATATCCTCTGTCGAATAGATAGGGTCATATTCCCGTCATGCTTCAAGCTGCATGTGTGTTAGCAATACTTGGCTCATCTCTGAGCTTCGCCCTTGCGGGGCAGCGCGTTACGTTGTTCAAAACGTAGACGTTTTGTCTTGCAACTTGAATGATTTAGGGAATTGTATTCGAAATACTTTTATGCACGCTATCTTTCACGTATGCCACTGCTACTTCCGCGTATCAACATTATACGCAGAGAAAGCTATTTATTTTATTTGCTAAATTATCCACAGGGAGGGTAAACCGGGTTTAAACAGGCTGGAAATGCTTGGTCTTATACAAAATTGGCGGGCAGGGCGCCCGCCAGAGAGAGGTTGCGATCGGGATTGAGAACGGTTATTTCAGGTCATCGACCATCGCAATCGCGCGGCCGATGTAGTTAGCTGGCGTCATGGCTT
The DNA here is from genome assembly GCF_041228105.1 of Pectobacterium aroidearum. NCBI lineage: Bacteria > Pseudomonadati > Pseudomonadota > Gammaproteobacteria > Enterobacterales > Pectobacteriaceae > Pectobacterium > Pectobacterium aroidearum. The sequence continues at coordinate 2,894,221 of NZ_CP166097.1, read as the reverse complement.
TCAGACGCGTTTTTTCCGCTTCCGGCAATGCCAGACCATCGATAAATTCCTGAATACCCGCGGCATCCACGCGTTTGCCGCGCGTCAGCTCTTTCAATTTCTCGTACGGTTTTTCAATTCCGTAGCGGCGCATGACCGTTTGAATCGGCTCTGCTAACACTTCCCAGTTGTGATCCAATTCGTCAGCCAGACGATCGCGGTTCACTTCCAGTTTGCTGATGCCTTTCATCGTGGCCTGATACGCAATCAGCGCATAGCCAACGCCGACGCCCAGATTACGCAGCACGGTCGAGTCAGTAAGGTCACGCTGCCAGCGAGAAACCGGCAGTTTGCTGGCCAGATGCGCCAGAACGGCATTTGCCAGACCCAGGTTGCCTTCCGAGTTTTCGAAATCAATTGGGTTCACTTTATGCGGCATGGTGGAGGAGCCGATTTCGCCTGCAATGGTTTTCTGTTTGAAGTGATTCAGTGCGATGTAGCCCCAGATATCACGGTCAAAGTCGATCAAAATCGTATTGAAACGCGCGATGCAATCGAACAGCTCGGCGATGTAATCGTGCGGTTCGATCTGCGTGGTGTACGGGTTCCAGTTGATGCCCTGCGAGGTGACAAAGCTTTCGCTGAACTGATGCCAGTCCACTTCCGGGTAGGCAGCCAGATGAGCGTTATAGTTACCGACGGCGCCATTAATTTTGCCCAGAATCTCAACCTGTTGCAGTTGACGATATTGGCGTTCCATACGGTAGGCCACGTTCGCGAACTCTTTACCGATGGTGGATGGCGTGGCGGGCTGACCGTGTGTGCGGGAAAGCAGCGGGATATCGCGGTATTCCTGCGCCAGCGTTTTCAGCGCATCAATGATTTGACGCCAGTGCGGCAGGATGACGTCGCGGCGAGCAGAATCCAGCATCAACGCATGAGACAGGTTGTTGATATCTTCTGAAGTACAGGCGAAGTGAATGAATTCGTTGACGGCGTGCAGTGCTGGAATCGCAGCAACTTTTTCTTTCAGGAAGTACTCAACGGCTTTCACGTCGTGGTTGGTCGTACGCTCGATAGTTTTAATGCGAGCCGCATCTTCTTCACTGAATTCGGCGACAATTTTATCAAGGAAAGCGTTTGCGTCAGCATCAAATGCAGGAACTTCCTGGATCTCTGCACAGGCTGCCAGTTTTTGCAGCCAACGTACTTCAACCTGCACACGGAATTTCAGCAAACCGAATTCGCTGAAAATGGTGCGCAACGTGCTGACTTTATCGCCGTAGCGTCCATCGATAGGGGAAACGGCGGTCAGTGAGGATAATTCCATCGCAAGCAACTCCTGAGATTGGTTTCAATAACGATTAATTTCAATAAGAACGGCGAATTTCAATAACAATAAGCCATTTCAATAACAGCAACGGGTTTAGTGACGTTGGCGTTAATCACACCAACGTCAGGCATAGCGGCAAGAATACCATCAAACGGATGGGCAACGCGCCAATATCTGTTTCGCTTCTTTGACCAACTGGCCGCGTGAAAACATCAACTGCAAGCGCCCGCCGCCAATTTGCTGCCAGAGTACCGCAGAGCGGATACCGGCCAGCAGCGCAGCGCGCACTTTCGCCTGCACCTGACTGTTTTTCAGCACTTCCGGTGAACCGGTAACCTGAATACGTGGCCCCAGCGTACTGATGACATCTACGTAAATCGCCGCCAGTGCGCTCACAATCGTTTCGGAAAGCAGGTCAAAATGCTCCAACTGGCGCTCTAACTGCCCGATGCGTTTGCCCAATTCGTCAAGCGCGGCAGGTTTTGCTTTCAGCTTGCGTTCTAACGCAATCAGGCTGAAGGCATAGCGTGATAATTCAGCCCCCGCGCCTTTATTACTGCTGGTGTTCAGAATGCCTAACAGCGTTTCCAACCCAACTTTCAGGTTTTGCTCGTCATTACCGTAAACGGCCAGCGTGGACGACGGATTGAGGTTCAACACGCTGTTCAGCGAGGTATGCAGCACATCGTTATTACAGTGACCCGTATGGGCCAACTGCTGGACGATATGCGCTGATTGGCAAATGCCCGCTAACGCCAGCGTAATCTCATAATAATTCTTAGCCACGGTTACTCCTGTAAGCGTTCTTCAATGATGCCGCCGCCAAGGCACACGTCGTCCAGATAAAAAACGGCGGATTGGCCGGGCGTTACGGCTGCAACGGGCTCATCAAAACGCACGGTAATACGATCGTCACCAAGCGGCGTGACGGTGCAAGGGATGTCCGCCTGACGGTAACGGGTTTTCACCGTACAACGTAATTCAGCGGTTAGCGGCTGACGGTCAACCCAATGCAACTGCTGTGCGATTAAGCCGTGCGACATCAGGCGAGGGTGTTCGTGGCCCTGTGCGACATACAGAATATTGTTGGCGACATCTTTATCCACCACGTACCAAGGATCTTCGCCGCCATCTTTGACGCCGCCGATGCCCAAGCCTTTGCGCTGTCCTAGCGTGTGGTACATCAGCCCTTGATGTTGTCCCATCGGTTTGTTGTCGTCGACGGACAGAATCGGACCCGGCTGTGCGGGCAGGTAGCGCGCCAGAAAATCAGTGAATTTGCGCTCGCCGATAAAGCAGATACCGGTAGAGTCTTTCTTCTTCGCGGTTGCCAGCTCGAGCTCTTCGGCGATCTTGCGCACCTGCGGTTTTTCCAGTTCGCCGACGGGGAACAGACTTTGTGCGATCTGCTCGTGGCTCAGCGTATAAAGAAAATAGCTCTGGTCTTTGTTGCCGTCCATGCCGCGTAGCAAACGGCTTTTGCCGTCAACGTCGTGACGACGAACATAGTGACCTGTCGCGATGTAGTCGGCTCCGAGATCCTCGGCGGCGAATTCCAGGAAGGCTTTGAATTTGATTTCTTTATTGCACAGGATATCGGGATTGGGAGTACGGCCCGCTTTGTATTCTTCAAGGAAGAGTTCAAACACGTTGTCCCAATATTCAGCGGCAAAGTTGACGGTATGCAACTCGATACCCAGCTTGTCGCAAACGGCCTGCGCATCGGCGAGGTCAGTGGCTGCTGAGCAATATTCCGTGTCGTCGTCCTCTTCCCAGTTCTTCATGAACAGGCCTTCAACATGATAGCCCTGTTGCTGTAACAGGTAAGCGGAAACGGAGGAATCAACACCGCCGGACATACCGACAATCACTTTTTTCTGGCTGTTATCTGACATGGAAGTCTCACGAACTGAAATTTACTGACGCATTGATGCGAAAAACAAGCGGCGTATTTTAGCATGTTGAACCGAGGGCTGCATCGCTATTCCTGCCATGCGCTGGCTCGCTCGAGCCTGGCAGGAATAGCAGAATACCTAGAACGGCCAGTTGAACGCGCCCAGTACCGTTAACGGATAGCGTTCTGGCTGCTGATAGCAGCGGATACTTTCAGCCACCAGCGGCGAACGAAGCTGGCGAGAATGCAGAATTTCCTCGGCGGTCAGCCAGCGGCAGCATTCGATATCACTGTCATGCGGCTGGGTTGCGGCCCGCTCAGGCAGATCGAGTGCGAAGCAAAAGCGTAAAAAGGGCGTGCTGTCGGGCGCGATCCATTGGTGCAGACGTAAGAAACTCTGCGGCGTGGCCTGAATGCCGGTTTCTTCCCACAGCTCACGGCTTGCTGCCTGAATCAGCGTTTCGTCCGCCTCCAGATGGCCTGCCGGCTGGTTCCACAATAATTTATCGTTAATCAACTCTTCGACGACCAGAAAATGGTTTTCGGCCTGTACCACACAGGCCACTGTCACATGGGGCTTAAACATCCGCTATCTCCTTCCATTCTCCGGGTAACAGGTTTTCTACCGTCTGATTGGCCATGCCGTACCGAATCAGACGCAATGTAGGATAACCGATATTCGCCGTCATACGACGGACTTGCCGATTACGACCTTCATACAGCGTTATTTTTAGCCAGCAGTCAGGGATGCTTTTACGTTCGCGTATGGGGGGATTACGCGGCCATAGCCAGCTAGGCTCAGGTACGATTTCTGCCCCAGCGGGCAGCGTTTTGCCATCATTCAGATCCAGACCCGTACGAAAGCGCGTCAGTGCGGCATCGTCAGGTATACCTTCGACCTGAACATAGTAGATTTTGGCCGTTTTTTGCGTTGGCTGGGTCAGTCGAGCCTGAAGTTTGCCGTCATTGGTGAGAATCATCAGACCTTCGCTGTCGCGATCCAGACGACCGGCGGCATAAATACCGCTAACCGGAATATAGTCTTTTAGCGTGCGGCGTCCGGCTTCATCAGTGAATTGCGGCAGGACATCGAAGGGTTTATTGAACAAAACGATTCGGCGCGGCGCATTGTCAGGTTGCCTTTTTCTTGCCGGCTGTGAGCTGAATCGTTTAACTTTGTGATTTTTAACAGGGAATTTATTCATCATCTTTATAGTCGCGGAAAACAAAAGCATTATACTCGAAATGGTTTGCGATTGGCGCGGGCTAAATATTCAAGTAGTATTGACACGCATCTTACAAGTCATTAACAAAATTGCGCTCGAAGGAGAGGTTAATGGAAAGCAAAGTAGTTGTACCGACAGAAGGTCAGAAAATCACGGTTGATGCTCAAGGCAAACTGGTTGTTCCAAACAATCCGGTTATTCCTTTTATCGAAGGTGACGGCATTGGTATCGATGTAACGCCTGCCATGATCAACGTCGTTGACGCCGCCGTGAAGAAAGCCTATCAGGGCAAGCGCGCGATTTCCTGGATGGAAATCTATACCGGTGAAAAATCCACGCAGGTTTACGGTAAAGATGTCTGGCTGCCAGACGAAACGCTGGATTTGATCCGTGAATACCGTGTGGCGATTAAGGGCCCGCTGACAACGCCAGTCGGCGGTGGTATTCGTTCTCTGAACGTTGCACTGCGCCAACAACTGGATCTGTATGTTTGCCTGCGTCCGGTACGCTACTACGAAGGTACACCTAGCCCGGTTAAACAGCCTGAGCTGACCGATATGGTGATCTTCCGTGAAAACGCCGAAGACATTTATGCAGGTATCGAGTGGAAAGCGGGTTCTGCTGAAGCAGACAAAGTGATCAAATTCCTGCGTGAAGAAATGGGCGTTAACAAAATCCGTTTCCCTGAGCAGTGTGGTATCGGCGTGAAGCCGTGTTCCGAAGAAGGGACCAAACGTCTGGTTCGCGCCGCAATCGAATACGCGATCACCAACGACCGTGATTCCGTGACGCTGGTGCACAAAGGCAACATCATGAAATTCACCGAAGGCGCGTTTAAAGACTGGGGATACCAGTTGGCGCGTGAAGAATTCGGCGGTGAGCTGATCGATGGCGGCCCATGGGTGAAAATCAAGAACCCGAACACCGGTAAAGAGATCGTAGTAAAAGACGTAATCGCCGATGCATTCCTGCAACAAATCCTGCTGCGTCCTGCTGAATACGATGTGATCGCCTGTATGAACCTGAACGGTGACTACATTTCTGATGCTCTGGCGGCACAGGTTGGCGGTATCGGTATTGCCCCTGGCGCGAACATCGGTGACGAATGTGCACTGTTTGAAGCCACGCACGGTACGGCACCGAAATATGCTGGTCAGGATAAAGTGAACCCAGGTTCCGTTATTCTGTCTGCTGAAATGATGTTACGCCACTTACAGTGGTTCGAAGCAGCTGACCTGATTGTTAAGGGCGTTGAAGGCGCGATCAAGAACAAGACCGTGACTTACGATTTCGAACGTCTGATGGAAGGCGCTAAGCTGCGTAAATGTAGCGAGTTTGCGCAAGACATTATCGACAACATGTAATCTGCTATTCAGCGCAGATGAAAATCAGGGGCCAATTTGGCCCCTTTTTTATGGATGACCAATGCTCTGTGAGCCGGGAATGAGCCGGAAATACATGTGCTCGGGAATCGGACTGTCCCAGCCGCCGCTGTACATCGCAAAACCAATCATGCCGAAAAGAATACCGAGTACCAGCACCGTCATCGTAATACCGGACAGCGCGGTTTGTCGCCATAGTGGTTTAGTTGCTTCGCTGTCTGCTTGCGAACCTGAGGGTTTTGTAAGTGAAAAATGGAGCGTTGATGCCACCGGGCAGCATTCGACGCAGGTCATGCAGGCCGTGCATTCCGCCGTTCTCACCTGAATTAGCTTATCCACCGGAATGTTAGACGGGCAGGCTCTGGCGCACTTACCGCAGTCGATACAACTGGTGGCGTTGCGACGAATTTTGAAGGGGGACAGCAGCGAAAATACCCCCATGAGCGCACCGTAGGGACAGAGGTAGCGACACCAGAAATGACGGACAAACAGGCTGGCAAACGTGAAGAAAAAAACGCAAACCAGCGTGATAGTGCCGATATTGCGGAAGAAGCCGAGCATTTTAACGTCGGCGATCAGGCCATAGGGCGACATCAGGAACATATAAATGCTCTGTGCCGGCATCGATAAGGCGATATAAAGGAAAAAGCCTAGTAACAGATATTTCAGGCTGCGCAGCGGAATATCCAGCCACTTCGGAAGAATGAAGTGACGGCCAACTATTTTTTTCCCTAATGCACCTACCCATTCGGAAATCGTGCCGATAGGGCACAGCCAGGAACAGAAGGATTTTTTCAGCAACAGGCTAATAAGAATAAACGCAACAAGTAATAGCATTGACGCAAGGTGGATAGGGGGGAAATGGCCCGTTTCCCATGTGAACTTAGCGTTCATCAATCCAGCAATGGGCAGCCAGCCTTCGATGCCGCCCGGCCTCTGCATATAAAGGCTCGTCCCACCCGTTTCAAAGTAGCGAACCCAAAAATAGAAGGTGATACCGATATAAACGTTGATTGCCAGCAGAAGAATTTGTATTGCTCTGCGCCAGGTCAGAGCATTGCGCCAATCGTTCCAGAGACGTTTACCGCCGGTGGTTCCAGGACGGCGTTGCCACCGCTTTCTCGCTTTTTCACTCATTGCTCTCAATTGCCCCCATTTATTTTTTTCACTCGACACTCTCAACATGCCGGCGGGATTGTGGGGCAACGTTATCACGCGTTTAATAGTTAAAAATTGATTTGTGCATTATAAATGCATGTTTATGATTTTTTTAGCTGAGTGATTTGAATAAGAAGAGGGAAAGAGTGCAGGAAGATCAAAAATGCTGGAGATATAAAAAGAATGGATACGTAAACGTACCCATTCTATTAATTACCAAAGGTTACTATAGTTGTAGGTATCTACCATACGTCAAATTGCGTGTGTTGCACGGGAGTCGCGTATAGCAATACCTTGCTGCATTTGCCACAATTCTAATGATTTAATTTGTTTTTAATTAAAAATAGAAACTATCGTTGTTATTAGATCATCGTTTTTATTTTAATTATCGCCTGACTTTTTAATTTATGACTTTTTTGCATTATGCCTGAGAGTGTTGCTTGGCCTGTAATTCCTCTTTTCGCATTGTTCTGACAATCTTATAAATCCATTGCAGCGAGACATTATATTTTTTTGCCAGCGCACTGTGATTTCGTCCGTCAAATTCTTCATAGATTTGAAGATCGCGCTGAGAAGCACGCCAGGATATTCCCATTGGGAAATAAACGTTTTGCCCGCCCCAGACGGTCATCATATGTTTGGCAACGGCATTGCCGACCAGCTCGGCTGTTTGCGGATCCAACTCTGTGACGTTTTTGACCGTATCGGCCACGTGTTGAGAAAGTTCGACCAGAAGCTCAGGACCTTTACTGCGAAATTGTGGTTCAGTCATAAATCACCTTATTGTTATGCATGTGTGTTGTTACTGACGTGAAAACTGGGTTGTTGCCTTTGCAGAGATTGCTCTGCTGCTATGTGTCTATTTAAAACTATAGTTGTTTTCATGTCAACATCTTTAGTTTTAATTTGAGTTGTTTTTGGTTGTAAAAAGAAATGACAACCTGCGAGGCTGCGCACATAAAAGGCCAGATGAAGGACAAAAAAATCCCGCCATAAAGGCGGGAAAGGAACACAGAGACAGGATGAATAACACAACATCAACAAGGGTTGATGAAACAATAGCATGGTGATTGTATAAAACTGTTGCGTGTGGGTAAGGTTATCTGGGCGAGGGTAAACGTTTTTTAGCGGCGCAGCGTTTATTCGTAACGCGGCTATTAGCGGCAGCAACATAAAGCCGGTGTCCGTATCGATCCACCGGCTTTGGTAAGAGGAAAAGAGAGACGACTATGGCACGGATACCGCCAGTATCGGGACTATAGCAGCACCGAATACCAGAATACGCGGCCAATGATCTCGACTTCTGATTCGTAAGCTTCTTCGTCAGCCTCGCGATTGAAGCTATGGATGACGAGAAGGCCACCAGGTTTGCGGTAAAGCTGCTTGATTCGCTTGAGCTTATCGTTACCACCGCCTTCCTGAGCGATAGCGTAGAGCTTTCCATCAATGATGCGTTTGTTGTTGGTATCAACCGCGACGGTGGTTCCATCCGGAATGATGGGTTCCATACTGTCGCCAGCCGCCGGGAAACAAAGCACGCCCGAGCCATCCGTATTGGCGCCAACCTTACGCAGCGTTGCCTTAGAAAAACGGAGTTTAAAGCCGTTGTAATCCTCGCTTTGAATGCGTCCGTCGCCGCAGGCAAACTCAATATCCTTTAAAAAGGGCACTTCCACCTCGTCCTTTGATAGTTCTGTCGTGCTGTCCCAAGCTGATACGGTGCCCCATTCTGATTTTGGCGGAATGCTCGATTCCTGGACTGGTCGAGTCACCCCGTCGCTACGCATTGGGTCTTCGCCGTTTGCCAACCATTCAGGGCGAACATGTAGTGCATTGGAAAGCTCAACAATTTTGGTTGTCTGCGACGCTTTCCCCACCTCGATCTTCTGTATGGCGGCCTGAGATACGCCAATCAGGTCGCCAAGCGCTTTTTGGCTCAGCCCCTGTGCGATTCTGGCGGTCTTTAATCGTTCTGCAAGTGTCGTTTTCATCCGTTCAATGTACAACTTAGGTTGTCACTTATCAAGCGGGTATTAATCTTGTTTAAAAAAAACCAAAGTTATCTCTCATTGATAGGGGCAAGATTTTCTGAAAAAACAACTTTTAAAACGATTTAAGTTGTTTTTTGGAACAGCAAACCCGTTTGGATAAGTGAGATAACGTCGGCATACATCGGCGCTACTGACGACTATCAAAAATCCTAATAAGTATCATGCAGTCATAGTATCGTCTTATTCCACCCCTGATTTGCTTTAAAGGTGTATGTCACTTGATCTAAATCACAATTTGACTGCATGCATTTTGCTCTTATGAAAATCCCGCTGTGGGAAATATAACCAATAAATTCGTTTCATTAAGCATGCGCATGACTGCGTGTCGCGGAGGATGTATGTCTGTAATTCGCACGTGTTTAAGTCTGTTTGGTGGTGATACGGTAATTGTTCGATGTGCAAATACATTTGAAGTACAAATGAGCAATGGTGAACAGGAAGCTCTAGCTGAAGAGAATAGTGCTACGCAGGATTCTATTTGCTGTCATGCGGAAGGCGAAGTGTATTTAACGGTACCTTATACCGGGATTTGGGATGTCGTGATCCGAGCAAAAAATGACACACCTGAGCATTCAATAACCTATTTCCCTGCCTGATGATTCTCCGGTTGGTTATATTCTGTTAATAACTTGATAATATGTTGTCGTTATCCTGTCGTGAAGGCTTGAATATACCAACCGTTCCCTTTCTTTTTGGCCTCCATCGTTCAACGTTGTGAGTACGTCGCTATCTTTCTATTTCGCTTTTCATCTATCATCTTAATTGACACTTCCACTTGTTATTATTAATGATTCGAAGGGATGATAGAGTCTGGATCTTTTGCCATACTCAACACTCAGCCACCGCGCGTCGTGATTCTAGGCAAGAGAAGGGGCTTTGGTTTGATAACGCGGGCCCGCTGTTCTTATCGTGCTCATTGCTGCAACATTTTGGATTTATAGCTAAATTTTTGTCTAATCTGAACATTAAATACGATGGGAGGGGGGAACCCATGAGCCGTGCCCCAGTAAGCAAAGATGAAGACAAACGTCTTGCTGCTCTTCGTGAGTATGGAATTAAGAACGTATTATTTGACCCGAGTCTGAGTAACCTGATTAGCCTGGCCGCTAACATCTTTAATGTGCCTATCGTTTTGGTGTCGTTAGTGGAGGCTGAACGCCAACTGTTTGCTGCCAGCGTGGGGGTTCCTTTTTGTGAAACGTCTCGCGATATCTCTTTCTGTGCGCATACGATCCTGAAGAAAAAGATCATGGTGGTGCCTGATGCACTCAAGGATGCGCGTTTTAGAAATAACCCGCTGGTGGTGGGCGTTCCTTATATTCGTTTTTATGCTGGCATTCCTTTAATTACGCCGTCCGGGCATGCCATTGGCACCTTATGCATTATCGACTTGAAACCCCGATCGACATTCACTAAACGTGATGAGCATAATTTGCAGGATCTGGCTTCATTAGTGATGGACAAGCTGGAAATGCGGCGTCTGGAGCTGGCGCGTAAAGCCAGTCAGGTTCGTTTTGAAAATATTGCCAATACCTCGCCTGATACCATTCTGTGCGTTAATGAGAAGGGGATGATTACTTTCTGGAATACCGCTGCGGAACATATGCTGGAATATACTGACGAAGAAATCATTGGCCGCAGTATTAATACCATCGTGCCCGATGCCTTTGTTGTGCAGCTTAATCACTTGGTTACCGATCGTGATTCGCTGATGAAAGGCGTGACGCTGGAACTGAATGTGCAAGCCAAAAGCGGTAGCCTGGTTCCGGTTGAATTGTCGGTTTCAATGTGGGAAGACAACGACAATATTAGCTATGGCGCAATATTGCGTGACATTACAGAGCGGCGGCGCAACGAAGAACGCCTGTTTTTGCTGGCGCATCTGGATCCGTTAACCGGATTGGCAAACCGGACGCTGTTGACATCCAATCTGGAAACGGCGCTAAAGAATGAACCTGCGGTCTGCATCATGATGGTGGATCTGGACGGGTTTAAAGATGTGAATGACAGCCTGGGACATTCTAGCGGCGATAATATTCTGGTGCACGTTGCTAAAAAAATAAAAGCTACGGTTCGCTCCGGTGATGTGGTGGCGCGAATGGGCGGGGATGAATTTGCGCTGTTGTTTCCCGGTCTGAATGATAAAAAAGTCGCGGGCAAAATTGCTGAGCAAATTATTCATGAAATTTCTCAGGCGATGATTATTGACGATCATCAAATCAATATTAGCGCCAGCATTGGCGCGGTGTTGTATCCAGAATATGGGCTGACCGTGCAGGATCTTTTGACCAGCGCGGATTTAGCGCTGTATCAGGCGAAATCCGAAGGTCGAAACTGTTACCGCTTTTTTACGCGCGAACTACTTGAAGTCTTTCAGGCCAAGCATGCCTTCCAGCTCGAGTTTGTGCGGGCTTACGAGCAGCATGAATTTGAGATGTTTTATCAGCCACAGGTGAAGCTGGCGACAAATGAGATTGTTGGCGCAGAGGCGCTGCTGCGCTGGCGTCACCCAGAAAGAGGGTTACTTAGCCCTGCCGCCTTTCTTACTGCGCTGGAAAATGGCCCGTGGGCTGAGCGAGTCGGTGATTGGATCGTCGAAACGGCATGCCGGCAGGCGGCGGAATGGTGTCGGGAGAGTGACCGCTATTTTCGCATCAGCATTAATCTTTTCAGCGCACAGTTTCGTACTGGCATGTTGGCGCAAAAAATTATGGATATCCTTGCGCGTACAGGATTGCAGCCAAGTTCGCTGGAACTGGAAATCACGGAAAATATCATCCTGCGTTATGATGAAAATATGCTGCAACCGTTGAAGGCGCTGCGTGATGTGGGAATCGGTATTGCCTTTGACGACTATGGAACGGGCTATGCGTCGCTCAGTATGCTGAAAAACTACCCGGTGACGCGGTTGAAGATCGATCAGACTTTTGTCAGAACCATGTGTGAATCTCCGCCTGACGCGGCGATTGTCCGGGCGATCCTGTATCTCGGGAAAAGTTTTGGCTTGGGCGTAATTGCAGAGGGTGTGGAAACATTAGAACAGAGCGAACGACTGCGGGGCAAAGGGTGTGAGGAAGCACAAGGCTACCTGTTTGGGCATCCGATGCCTGCGGAGGAGTTTACTCAGCTACTGAAATTGAATAAGCCCATAGATGTTTAAGTTAGTAAATAGACGGATAACGGTGTGCGAGCTCTCTTTTCTCAAAAGCCAGCGTTCGCTGGCTTTCATACTTTCGCGCTGCACACGCAGCTAACAGACTAAAAAGTGGAATCCGGATCACATTTTTTCTATAGTGCAGGCTTGTAAACCTGTACCGGATGTCCCGTGCACGAAATATTTGAGATGCTCCTTGCGGTCTTTGACCGCGCCGCGCTGATGCTGATTTGCCTGTTTTTCCTCACCAGAACACGCCAGTTCCGGCAATTACTGCAAAAAGAGCAACACTCGCCGGGAGAGCGAGCGACAGTGACCGCCATCTTTTCACTGTTTGCGCTGTTCGGTACGTATTCCGGTATTAATGTTGAAGGGTCGCTCGTCAACGTGCGCGTCATTGCCGTGATGTCTGGCGGTATTCTCTTCGGCCCCTGGGTGGGGATTGCGACGGGTATCATTGCGGGAGTGCACCGTTATCTCATTGATATCGATGGTATCACTTCCGTGCCTTGCCTGATTACCAGCATCATCGCCGGTATCACTTCTGGCTACATCAATAAGAAAGTCAAAAAAGAGCAGCAGTGGAGCATCGGGATTCTGGGCGGCATGTTATGTGAGTCGTTAACTATGCTGTTGGTTGTCGCATGGGCGACGCCTATCGCGTTAGGGCTGGATATTGTTTCAAAAATTGCGGTGCCGATGATTCTCGGCTCTGTCTGTATTGGCCTGATCGTCTTGCTGGTACAGAGCGTGGCGAATGAAAAAGAGGTGATTGCTGCCAGACAAGCCAAGCTCGCACTGGATATCGCGCATAAAACTCTGCCGTATTTCCGTAATATCAACAGTGATTCACTGACGGCTATCTGTCGCATTATTCGCACCGAGATTAATGCGGACGCGGTGGCGATAACGAATACGCAGCATATTCAGGCTTATGTGGGGATTGGGGAAGAAAAATATAATATCGGCCACGATATTATCAGCCCAATGACGCAACAGGCGATTCATGACGGGAAAATCATCATTAAAAATAATGATGAACAGCACCTGACGCCGGAAATCCATTCTATGATTGTCATTCCGTTGTGGGAACATGGGCAGGTGACCGGGACGCTGAAAATCTATTATCGCCATGCCCACAAAATTACCTATTCATTACGCGTGATGGCCGTCGGTTTATCACAAATCATGTCAACGCAAATTGAGGTATCCCGCACCGAGCAACTGCGTGATATGGCAAATAAGGCGGAGCTGAGAGCGCTGCAAAGTAAAATCAATCCGCACTTTCTTTTTAATGCGTTGAACGCGATCTCCTCATCGATTCGTATTAATCCCGATACCGCGCGTCAGTTGGTGATCAATCTGTCTCGGTATTTGCGCTATAACCTTGAGCTTAACGATGATGCGCTGATCGATATAAAAAAAGAGCTGTACCAAATACAGGATTATATCGCGATTGAGCAGGCGCGATTTGGCGCCAAGCTCACGGTGATTTACGACATCGATGACGATCTGGCGTATAAGATCCCCAGCTTATTAATTCAGCCGCTGGTAGAAAACGCGATTGTGCATGGTATTCAGCCTTGCAGAGGTAAAGGAACCGTGGTGCTGTCTGTGAAGGAACTGGGCGACAGATTGCTGGTGGCGGTAAAAGACACGGGGCACGGCATCAGTCAGGAAACGATGGATCGCGTCGCGCGCAATGAACTACCGGGGAATAAAATCGGCCTGCTGAATGTCCATCACCGGGTTCGCCTGCTCTATGGTGATGGTCTGCATATTCGCCGTCTGGAACCCGGAACCGAGATTTATTTCTACATCCCACGAGAAGATAAAATACCGTCGGCCTTGCCGGATACCGTTCAGGTGCCGCAGCCGGGATATTCTGCTGCTGAACAAACAGGAGGCAACCCATGAAAGCCATTATTGTTGAAGATGAGTTCCTCGCGCAGCAAGAGCTGAGTTACCTCATCAAACAGCACAGTAATATTACGATTGAGGCGACATTTGATGACGGGCTGGATGTACTGAAGTATCTGCAACATAACGAGGTCGATGCGATCTTTCTGGATATCAATATTCCCTCGTTGGACGGCGTCTGGCTGGCGCAAAATATCAGCAAATTTGCACATAAGCCCTACATTATTTTTATTACCGCGTACAAAGAACATGCGGTGGAGGCCTTTGAGGTCGAAGCCTTTGATTACATTCTTAAGCCGTATCATGAATCACGTATTGTCACGATGCTGCGTAAGCTGGAAGCGACCTGGCAACAGCAGAAAATGGCACCCGCTGTCGAAACCGGCGCGGCGTCTGGCGCACCGAGAAGCGCACAGCACACCATTAACCTGATGAAAGACGAGCGAATTATCGTGACGGATATTAACAATATCTATTACGCCGCGGCGCAGGAAAAGGTCACGCTGGTTTATACCCGACGTGAGGAATTCATCATGCCGATGAATATTACGGAATTCTGTAGCCGTTTACCGGAAGAGTACTTCTTCCGCTGCCACCGTTCTTACTGCGTCAACCTGACGAAAATCCGTGAAATTGTGCCGTGGTTTAACAACACTTATATCCTGCGATTGAACGATCTGGATTTTGAAGTGCCGGTAAGCCGGAGCAAGATAAAGGCATTCAGGTCATTGATGCGTCTTTAAAGGCATTTCATTCCGCGTTTCAGGCATCTCATTCCCCATTCGATCAACCACTGTCAGCCCGCTTGTATACTGGCTTCAGCCCATAAGCTGACAGTGTCTTGATAGATTTTTCCGTCTCCACATCAGCTTATATTTTTTAGCGTACCGAGTGAATCGGACCACTTTTTGATGTAGGGGAAAACCCATGAATACCAAACCTGCTAATCGGGGATTGATTGTCCTCGGGACCATTATCACCCAAATGGGACTTGGCACGATTTACACCTGGAGTTTGTTCAATCAGCCGCTGGTGGACAAATTTGGCTGGACGCTGAGTTCAGTAGCAACAACGTTTTCCATCACCAGTTTCTGTCTGGCATTTGCCACGCTATTTGCCGGTAAGTTTCAGGAGCGTATTGGTCTGCGTCGTTTGACCATGGTTGCTGGTATTGCGCTCGGGGCAGGGCTGATGGCGAGTGCGGTGAGCCCGTCGCTGACGCTGATTTACCTGCTAATGGGCGTGGTTGTTGGTTTTGCTGACGGTACGGCTTACATCACGACGCTGTCCAACCTGATCAAATGGTTCCCTAATCGCAAAGGATTAATCGCGGGGATTTCTGTTGGCGCATTTGGTACCGGAAGCCTGCTGTTCAAATACGTAAACAGCTTTTTGATTGCGGAAGTCGGTGTGTCGGAAGCCTTTTTCTACTGGGGCGTTATCGTCATGGCGATGATTCTGGTCGGCAGCTCACTGCTGAAAGAGCCTGCTGCGGTTCCGGTTCAACAGACTGCGGTTCAGGGACAGACACGTGATTTCTCACTGGCTGAAATGTTGGCAACGAAAGAATCGTATTTGCTGTTTATTATCTTCTTCACCGCATGCATGAGTGGCCTGTATTTGATCGGTATTGTAAAAGATATCGGTGTACAAATGGCCGGAATGGATATGGCGATGGCGGCGAATGCCGTGTCGGCGATTGCAATTTTTAATACCGTGGGACGTATTGTACTTGGCGCGCTTTCTGACAGTGTCGGGCGTATGCGGGTAATCAGTTTTACGCTGTTCGTGACGATTCTCGCGGTCTCCGTGATGACATTCCTGCCGCTGAATCCGGTGCTGTTCTTTATCTGTGTCAGCGCGATTGCTTTCTGCTTTGGTGGCAATATTACGGTATTCCCTGCGATTGTCGGCGACTTCTTTGGCCTGAAAAATCACAGTAAAAACTACGGCGTCATTTATCAGGGATTCGGCATTGGCGCGTTGTCTGGCTCGTTTATCGCCGCTCAGCTAGGGGGCTTCCAGGCTACATTTATGGCAATCATCATTATGTCTGTCGTTTCTCTGCTGATTACCTTGTGGGTCAAACCACCTAAACATCAATCGGTCAGCACTTCACTACGTGCGGATATGGCACACGCACAAAGTTAATTGCATATCGTGGCGGGCAGACGACGTTCTGCTCGCCACAAGATTGTCCTGTCATAGCCCTCTCTTACTTGCTGAAATATCGCGATACAGTTCACCACTTCCCCAGTCATCTCCATGTCACAGGTAAATCCTAGCGTCGTTATCAGTGCCGCGTTTTCCTAAAACACATTTTCCAAAACGACACTTTCATAAAAGCAGAGATTTTTTCCTAAAAACAAAGAGTACCGGAGAAAACATCATGACGATTCGGTTTAGGTTCACGTCCGTTTTTCTGATGCTGTTAAATATGGTCTTGCTCGTCCCGCTGTCTGCCAAGGCAGCCGTTGAACTGACGTTTTGGCATGGCATGGACAGCAACCTGAACACGGAATTGATACGGTTGGTCAACCGATTTAACGAATCTCAGACCCTGTACCATGTTGAACCCATCTATAAGGGCAGCTATGAACAGACGCTGGCCGCGGGTATTGCCGCTTATCGCACCGGTAACGCCCCGGATATTTTGCAGGTTTATGATGTTGGTACGCCGAATATGATACACAGCGGGGCGATTATCCCGGTGTTCGACCTGTTCAAACAGGTGGGTATCGATAATGACGAAAAAGCCTTTCTGCCCGCAGTGGCGCTGTTTTACAGCGACAGCCAGACCGGACATCTGATTTCCCAGCCGTTTAACAGTTCAACGCCCGTTCTTTACTACAACAAAGATGCGTTTATTAAGGCTGGGCTCGATCCTGATAAGCCACCGCGAACCTGGAATGAGCTGGAGTACGATGCGGCGCGATTGCGTCAGAGTGGGATGACGTGCGGCTACACGAATGCGGGGCAGCAGGGCTGGATATTACTGGAAGCGTTTAGTGTGTGGAACGGGCTGCCGATCGCGACGAAAAACAATGGTTTCGACGGTGTCGATGCGCATCTGTTGGTGAACGGTCCGTTACAGGTCGCACACATTACCCAGCTTGCGGAGATGATGAAAAAGAACGAATTCAGCTATTTCGGCCGCAATGATGAGGGCACTGCGCGCTTTTATAACGGCGACTGCGGCATCTTGACCACCTCATCGGGCGGGCTACGCAAGATTCAGAACTATGCCAAATTTCACTACGGTGTAGGCATGCTGCCCTACAGCGAAGAAGTTAAAGGCGCGCCACAGAATACGTTTATCGGCGGAGCAAGCCTTTGGGTCATGAAAGGGAAAGCGACCTCGCATTATCAAGGTATTGCTGAATTCCTGCATTTCCTGACGCTGCCGGAAAATGCGGCCGAATGGCATCAGATGACGGGCTATCTGCCAGTGACACAACCCGCTTACGAACTCACGCGCGAGCAGGGGTTTTATGTCAGATACCCCGGCAGCGATGTTGCTATGAAACAGCTTACCAATAAACCGCCACTGCCTTATACGCGCGGGTTCCGCTTGGGCAATATGCCGCAAATTCGCACCATCATGGATGAAGAGCTGGAGAAAGTATGGGCAGAACAGGAAACGCCACAACAGGCGCTGGACAATGTGGTTTCGCGGGGCGATCTCCTGTTGCAGCATTTCGCGCAGTCGGTTTCCCGTCATTCGTGATATTCCCCGTTTATTTGGAGCTTTCGACTGATGACAAAGCAAAATAAAGGTATGACTCAGAGTGTCATCGCGGCGCAAAATGCGACAGTTCTGGCCGTCGCACATCGCGGCGTTTGGGCATCGGCACCGGAAAATTCGCTGGCAGCGCTACGCGAGGCGATTCGTCTGGGCGTTGATATCGTAGAGATTGATGCGCAATTGACGGCAGATAGCCACGTTGTGGTGATTCATGATGACACGCTCGATCGCACGAGCGATATGCGCGGTCGCGTTAGTCAGATGACGCTAGCAGAAATTCGTCGAGCGCGTCTGCGCGGGAGCGACGGCGATTTGGCATGGCCATTGAGTGACGAAAAGGTGCCGCTGTTATATGAAGTTCTCGAAGAGGCGCGAGGACGGGTTGTCATCAACGTGGATGTTAAACATGCGCGAGAATTTGATGTGATTGCCCGCGATATTCGCGATAAAGGCTTGAGTTCTGGCGTGATCATGAAAAGTCCGGTTGATCTTGCATCTGCCTCTTTTCCCATTGCATCACCGTCGCGGGATACCCAGATACCCTATATGCCGATGATCCACCTCAAGCGGGGAGAAACTGCCGGCATTCTGCGGCAGGTTGATGACATTGGCGTCGCTATTGTGGAAGCCAATTTTGATCATATTGATGCAGTGATCGAAGCGTATGCCGAGTTTCAACGGCTTGGGGTGAGGATTTGGGTGAACACGCTGGATTGCTCGCATTCTCTCGACTATAGCGATACGCGCGCCTTAGCGGATCCTGAAGCCGTATGGGGAGCATTGATTCACGCCGGGGTGGGGGCAATTCAGGTCGATCACGCTGATGCGTTTATTGATTTTCGATCGGCGCTGTCGCGCTGATTTGCCGCAGGATTAACAGCAGGCAGGACGCTGCTTTCCTTTTGAAAAATGTAAAGTTATGTGGATTTAGTAACTGAAAAGTTAAGAATGCTTGAAAATGCCACGGCAACCCATACGATGTAGGTGTTGCAAACTTTATTTTTCTGCGAGAGGAAATCAGACCTTTATGATGCGTATTGCGCTTTTCCTGATCACCAACCTGGCGGTGATGTTGGTTTTCGGGCTGGTACTCAGCCTGACGGGAATTCAGTCCAGCAGTGTCCAGGGCTTAATGATTATGGCTGGGCTGTTTGGCTTTGGCGGTGCGTTTGTTTCACTGCTGATGTCTAAATGGATGGCGTTACGGTCCGTTGGCGGTGAAGTCATTGAACAACCACGTAACGAAACTGAACGTTGGCTGGTGGAAACCGTTCGTACACAGTCACAGCAGGCAGGGATCGCGATGCCGCAAGTGGCAATCTACCACGCGCCGGACATCAATGCGTTTGCGACGGGCGCCCGCCGCGATGCATCGCTGGTGGCAGTCAGTACCGGTTTGTTGCAAAACATGAGCCGTGACGAAGCAGAAGCTGTTATCGCGCATGAAATCAGCCACATCGCAAATGGCGACATGGTGACCATGACGTTGGTTCAGGGGATAGTGAACACCTTCGTTATCTTCGTTTCTCGTCTGATCGCTCAGGTCGTTTCCGGTTTCCTGTCCGGCAACCGTGATGAAGGTGAAAGCAGTAACGGCAACCCGCTGGTTTATTTTGCTGTCGCAACCGTGCTGGAACTGGTGTTTGGTATTCTTGCCAGCATTATTACCATGTGGTTCTCACGCTACCGTGAATTCCATGCAGATGCGGGTTCCGCCAAGCTGGTGGGGCGTGAGAAAATGATCGCTGCACTGCAGCGCCTGAAGACCAGTTATGAACCGCAAGAGGAAAGCAGCATGATGGCTTTCTGTATCAACGGTAAATCAAAATCCTTCAGCGAACTGTTTATGTCTCACCCGCCGTTGGATAAGCGCATTGAAGCGCTGCGCTCCGGTGATTACCTGAAGTAATTCACGATATTCTCTTCCCAAAGGCCCATTCGGGCCTTTGTTATTTCTGCGTTTATTGATTCAGCCAACCTGTGCTTTCTCTCTCCATGTGTTTTCATTAGATCTGAAACAGGTGGTGAAAAGAGAAAGAATGTTTTATAAAATAAAACCACGATCACGGAAAAATGAAACATTGTTTCTATAATGCCGATATAACAGGCGTCTCGCGTGAGATTGGTGGCCTGATTTTTGAACAACCGATGTCGGGGTAACCCGTTTGTCTGGCGTTCGGAATGTCAGGTTGTCGAAGAGTATCTGCGTGTGGCGTCAGATTCTTCATGACAAGTTCTAAGGATTTACGGATGGCCAAAGGTAACAAGATCCCCCTAACGTTCCATACCTACCAGGATTCAGCAACCGGCACCGAAGTTGTGCGTTTAACCCCGCCCGATGTTATCTGCCATCGCAATTATTTCTACCAGAAGTGTTTCTTCAACGACGGCAGTAAGCTGCTGTTTGGTGCTGCGTTTGACGGCCCGTGGAACTACTATCTGCTGGATTTAAAAGAGCAGAGCGCTACGCAGTTGACAGAAGGTAAAGGCGACAACACCTTCGGTGGTTTCCTGTCTCCGAATGACGATGCGCTGTATTACGTTAAAAATACCCGTAATCTGATGCGTGTCGATCTGGCTACGCTGGAAGAGAAAACAATTTATCAGGTGCCTGACGATTGGGTCGGCTACGGTACCTGGGTTGCCAACTCCGATTGCACCAAAATGGTCGGTATTGAGATCAAAAAAGAAGACTGGAAACCACTGACCGATTGGAAAAAATTCCAGGAATTCTACTTCACTAATCCTTGCTGCCGCCTGATTCGTGTCGATTTGGTCACAGGCGAAGCGCAGACTATCCTTCAGGAAAATCAGTGGCTGGGTCACCCAATCTACCGTCCGGGTGATGACAACACGGTTGCTTTCTGCCACGAAGGCCCGCATGACTTGGTTGATGCCCGTATGTGGTTCATCAACGAAGATGGCACCAACATGCGTAAAGTGAAAGAGCATGCTGAAGGCGAAAGCTGCACCCACGAATTCTGGGTACCAGATGGTTCCGCGATGATCTATGTCTCTTACCTTAAAGACGATAGCAATCGCTATATCCGCAGCATTGATCCGGTTACGCTGGAAGATCGTCAACTGCGTGTCATGCCACCGTGTTCTCACCTGATGAGTAACTATGATGGCACGCTGTTGGTGGGTGACGGTTCCGATGCACCAGTAGACGTACAGGACGATGGCGGCTACAAAATCGAGAACGATCCGTTCCTGTATGTTTTCAACCTGAAAACCGGCAAAGAACACCGTATTGCACAGCACAATACATCATGGGAAGTATTGGAAGGGGACCGTCAGGTAACTCACCCACATCCTTCTTTCACGCCGGATAATAAACAAGTCCTGTTTACTTCTGACGTAGATGGCAAACCTGCGCTGTATCTGGCGAAGGTTCCTGATTCAGTCTGGAACTAATAATACTAATAAATCCGCGTCACATTTTATGGCGCGGATTATTTTAAAATATTTACTTACATATTATTTTATTAAGTCTCTGACGCGGTTATTTCTCAAATTCAACTTGATTATCGTTATTGCTCCATTGCCATAATCAAAGCGTTCCCTTTATACTAAAACCATTGTTCTATTTTTTTTAAAACAAAAAAACCTGAGTAGGGTAACCACAAAAATGGCTATTGCAGATTTAGATAAACAACCCGATTCCGTGTCGTCCGTTTTAAAGGTTTTTGGTATTTTGCAGGCATTAGGTGAAGAGAGAGAAATTGGTATTACCGAGCTTTCTCAGCGAGTCATGATGTCTAAGAGTACCGTTTACCGCTTCTTGCAGACGATGAAATCCCTGGGCTATGTTGCGCAGGAAGGTGAATCAGAGAAATATTCGCTAACGCTCAAGTTATTTGAACTTGGTGCAAAAGCATTGCAGAACGTAGATTTAATCCGCAGTGCGGATATACAGATGCGTGAGTTGTCTGCACTAACGCGGGAAACGATCCACCTTGGCGCGTTGGATGAAGACGGCATCGTTTATATCCACAAGATTGATTCGATGTATAACCTGCGCATGTATTCGCGCATTGGTCGTCGTAATCCGCTGCACAGTACCGCAATCGGTAAAGTGCTGTTGGCATGGCGCGATCGTGGCGAAGTGGCCGAAGTTCTGTCGACTGTCGAATTCACCCGTAGTACACCGCACACATTGTGTACTGCTGAAGATCTTCTCAACCAATTAGACGTTGTCCGCGGACAAGGTTACGGAGAAGATAACGAAGAGCAGGAAGAAGGACTGCGTTGTATCGCTGTGCCAGTATTTGATCGCTTTGGCGTTGTGATTGCTGGCCTCAGTATTTCTTTCCCAACGATTCGTTTTTCAGAAGAAAACAAACACGAATACGTGGCTATGCTGCATACTGCCGCCAGAAATATCTCTGAGCAAATGGGCTACCACGATTACCCTTTCTGATATTCACTATCGATTCCTGAGCCTGTCCTTGTCGACAGGCTTTTTTATGGAATGCCATCTCTGCCGCCACCCTGCGGGTCGTCGCAAACGACGTTGAAAAACGTTCCCCACGTTTTTTATTTTTTTGCACCAATACGATAGCGATGCGCATTGATACGATATGAGTAACGGATAGGGTTGGGTATCGAACTTGGCTACGCCACGGTGTTAAGATAGCCCACAGGTACCTGTCATAAGTGGTTATAAGTGGAGTCGTTGTGAACATATTAGAAGTGGTGTTTGTCTTGCTGGTGGTGCTGCTGGCCGCGCTGGTCTGGTTTTTTGTTAATCGAGCGAGCGTCAGAGCGAATGAGCAAGTGAAATTGCTGCAAGAGATCGTAGAGCAGCAGCGCCAGCAGTTAGCGTTATTGAAAAAATTGCTGCCTCAAACTTCAGAGAAAAGTGAGCCCGAAACGCTGGCCGCCGAGTTGGAGCGTGATGACGTGGAGTTAACGTTTAAAAGTGTCATCCCTGAACGTTAATGGTTTATCACCGTGTCGCGTTTAAACCCCTATCCCTTTGCCTGCTTGCGTCATCCTTCATAGTGATGACGTGAGCGGGCATTGTTATAAAAATGAAGAAGGCTTTACAGGAAGCACAAAAACAACATGGCAAATGCGCAAAACAACATAGCAAATGATCAGCAGGAGTTGGTTTTAAAACGAGGGTTAAAAAACCGACATATCCAACTGATAGCGCTGGGTGGCGCTATTGGTACCGGATTGTTTTTAGGAATATCGCAGACAATCCAAATGGCCGGGCCGTCCGTTTTATTGGGCTACGCGATTGCGGGAATGATTGCGTTTCTGATTATGCGACAGTTGGGTGAGATGGTGGTGGAAGAGCCCGTAGCGGGTTCATTTAGCCATTTTGCCTATAAATACTGGGGCGATTTTGCGGGCTTTCTGGCTGGTTGGAACTACTGGGCGATGTTTATTCTGGTAGGGATGGCTGAACTGACAGCTGTGGGGATTTATATCCAATATTGGTGGCCTGAGACACCAACCTGGCTGTCCGCCGCGATATTCTTCGTACTGATTAACCTGATCAATTTGGTGAATGTGCGGATGTTTGGTGAAACGGAATTCTGGTTTGCCATTATCAAAGTGCTGGCCATCGTCGGGATGATAGTCTTCGGTAGCTGGTTGCTGCTGAGTGGCAATGGCGGCGAAACAGCCACGGTGCGCAACTTATGGATTCATGGCGGATTCATGCCGAATGGCGCAAGTGGATTGATCATGGCGATGGCCGTGATTATGTTTTCATTCGGCGGACTCGAATTGGTGGGTATCACCGCTGCAGAAGCTGCCGATCCGAAACGTTCTATCCCTCAGGCGACTAATCAGGTGGTTTACCGCATCCTGATTTTCTATATCGGCGCGTTGTCTATTTTGTTATCACTTTATCCGTGGGGGAATGTCGTCGATGGCGGTAGCCCGTTTGTTCTTATTTTCCATGCGCTGAACAGCAATATAGTGGCAAACGTACTTAACATCGTGGTACTGACAGCAGCGTTATCGGTTTACAACAGCGGCGTGTACTGTAATAGCCGGATGCTGTACGGTTTGGCAAAACAGGGGAATGCGCCGAAGTCTCTCGCGAAGGTCAACGCGCGCGGTGTTCCCGTTCGCTCTATCGCGCTGTCAGCCTTAGCGACATCCTTCGGCGTGGCGATCAACTACCTGATGCCAGGCAAAGCCTTTGAGCTGCTGATGGCACTGGTGGTGTCGACGCTGGTGATTAACTGGATCATGATCTGCTTTGCGCACCTGCGTTTCCGTCAGGCGATGATTGAGAAGGGGATTGTCCCTGCATTCAAAGCCTTCTGGTATCCGTGGGGCAATTACGTGTGTCTGGCGTTTCTGGCGGGGATTTTAGTGATTATGCTGCTGTCGCCGGGAATTCGCATTTCGGTCATTTTAATTCCGTTCTGGATTGCTGTTATTTGGCTTGGTTTCCGATTTTCCCGCAAAAATAACGCGGCGTTGAAATCGACGCAAACACAGTAAACACTTCCGTGGCCTGTTCATCACGCGGTAACGATGCACAGGCTACCCATCTGGCTTTAACACACCACTTATAAGGTGTATTATTGTCGCCGACGTTATCCATGTCACGCTAGTGCACGCCTTTAGTCGTGTGCATCATGTGTATATATTTCACAGAGTACAGAGGAATAGCATGGTTAACACTTTTGATTTTCAATTGATATACGATTTTTTGCATGTGAGCTTTCGTGTGGCTCACCACTGTAAATAAGGGAATTATAATGCCAGTTATCACCCTTCCTGATGGAAGTCAGCGTCATTACGACCATGCCGTTTCTCCCCTGGATGTTGCACTTGATATCGGTCCCGGTCTGGCAAAAGCCTGTATCGCCGGACGTGTCAATGGCGAGTTAGTTGACGCCAGCGATAAGATCGATACCGATGCGCAGTTAGCCATCATCACTGCCAAAGATGAAGCAGGTCTGGAAATTATTCGCCACTCCTGTGCGCATTTGTTGGGTCATGCGATCAAGCAATTGTGGCCAGATACCAAAATGGCGATTGGTCCGGTTATCGATAACGGTTTTTACTATGACGTAGATATCGACCGTACCCTGACTCAGGAAGATATTGAACTGCTCGAAAAGCGTATGCACGAACTTGCTGACACTGACTATGACGTCATTAAGAAAAAAGTCAGCTGGCAGGAAGCGCGCGACGCGTTCGCTGCACGCGGTGAGACCTACAAAATGGCGATTCTGGATGAGAACATCAGTCGCGATGATCGTCCGGGTCTGTATCACCATGAAGAATACATCGATATGTGCCGTGGTCCGCACGTACCGAATATGCGTTTCTGCCATCATTTCAAATTGCAGAAAACGTCAGGCGCCTACTGGCGCGGCGACAGCAAAAACAAAATGCTGCAACGCATCTACGGCACTGCCTGGGCAGATAAAAAGCAGTTGGCTTCTTACCTGCAACGTCTGGAGGAAGCTGCTAAGCGCGACCATCGCAAGATCGGCAAACAGCTGGACCTGTATCACATGCAGGAAGAAGCGCCGGGTATGGTGTTCTGGCACAACGACGGTTGGACGATCTTCCGTGAGTTGGAAGCGTTTGTGCGTATGAAGCTGAAGTCGTACCAGTATCAGGAAGTAAAAGGTCCATTCATGATGGATCGCGTGATGTGGGAAAAAACCGGTCACTGGGAAAACTACAAAGAAGCGATGTTCACGACCTCATCAGAGAACCGTGAATACTGCATCAAGCCGATGAACTGCCCGGGTCACGTACAGATTTTCAATCAGGGATTGAAATCATACCGCGATCTGCCGCTGCGTATGGCTGAGTTCGGTAGCTGTCACCGTAATGAACCATCAGGCTCTCTGCATGGCTTAATGCGCGTGCGTGGTTTTACCCAGGACGATGCGCACATCTTCTGTACGGAAGAGCAGGTTCGCGATGAAGTGAACAGCTGCATTAAGATGGTGTATGACATGTACAGCACCTTCGGTTTTGAAAAAATCGTGGTGAAACTGTCTACACGTCCTGAAAAGCGCATTGGTAGCGATGAGATGTGGGATCGTGCTGAAGCCGATTTGGCCGCAGCGTTGACTGAAAATAACATCGAATTTGACTATCAGCCGGGTGAAGGGGCGTTCTACGGCCCAAAAATTGAATTTACCCTGCATGACTGTTTGGATCGTGCGTGGCAGTGTGGTACGGTGCAACTCGACTTTTCATTACCGGGTCGCCTGAATGCGTCTTACGTTGGCGAAAGCAACGAACGTCAGGTGCCGGTTATGATTCACCGGGCTATTTTGGGATCAATGGAGCGTTTCATCGGTATTCTGACCGAAGAATTCGCCGGTTTCTTCCCAACCTGGTTAGCTCCGGTTCAAGTAGTGATTATGAATATCACGGATACTCAGTCTGATTATGTCAACGAATTGACCCGAAAACTGCAAGAAGCGGGCATTCGAGTAAAAGCAGACTTGAGAAATGAGAAGATAGGCTTTAAAATCCGCGAGCACACTTTACGGCGGGTTCCCTATATGTTGGTTTGTGGCGACAAAGAAGTTGAGGCAGGAAAAGTTGCTGTCCGTACTCGTCGCGGTAAAGACCTGGGGAGCCTGGATGTCAGTGAAGTCATCAGTAAGCTGCAGCAAGAGATTCGCAGCCGTAGTCTTCATCAATTGGAGGAATAAGGTATTAAAGGCGGAAAACGAGTTCAACCGGCGCGTCCTAATCGCATCAACAGAGAAATTCGCGCACATGAGGTACGCCTGACAGGCGTCGAAGGCGAACAGCTTGGCATTGTCAGTCTGAATGAAGCATTAGAAAAAGCCGAGGAAGCAGGTGTTGATTTAGTTGAAATCAGTCCGAATGCCGAGCCGCCGGTTTGCCGAATCATGGATTACGGCAAGTTCCTCTATGAGAAGAGTAAGGCCACAAAGGAACAGAAGAAGAAGCAAAAAGTTATTCAGGTCAAGGAAATCAAATTCCGACCTGGTACCGATGATGGCGACTATCAGGTCAAACTACGCAACCTGATTCGCTTTCTGGAAGATGGTGACAAAGCCAAAATCACACTGCGTTTCCGCGGGCGTGAAATGGCGCACCAACAGATTGGTATCGAAGTGCTTAACCGCGTTCGTGACGATCTGAGTGAACTGGCTGTCGTCGAATCCTTCCCTACGAAGATCGAAGGCCGTCAGATGATCATGGTGCTAGCACCGAAGAAGAAACAGTAAGGCATTCAAGTAACAGGACCACACTGCTTTTCTTGCGTTAAGCAATAAATTTGTGCGGTTTTGTTCGCCTTATCTGATTCGTTTTATTAACAATGCGAAGTGGAAATAAAAATGCCAAAGATTAAAACAGTACGTGGCGCCGCTAAACGCTTCAAAAAAACCGCCGGTGGTGGTTTCAAGCGTAAGCATGCTAACCTGCGTCATATTCTGACCAAAAAATCGACTAAGCGTAAACGTCACCTGCGTCCGAAAGGCATGGTCTCCAAAGGAGATCTGGGCCTGGTTGTCGCATGTCTGCCGTACGCATAAGTAACCTTTTTTTAATTCAGAATAAGACTTTAGGAGAGAGCATATGGCTCGCGTAAAACGTGGTGTAGTTGCCCGTGCACGTCACAAGAAAATACTGAAACAAGCGAAAGGTTACTACGGTGCCCGTTCGCGTGTTTATCGTGTTGCCTTCCAGGCAGTAATCAAAGCTGGTCAATACGCTTACCGCGACCGTCGTCAACGTAAACGTCAATTCCGTCAGCTGTGGATTGCACGTATCAATGCAGCAGCCCGTCAAAATGGCTTGTCTTACAGCAAATTCATCAACGGCCTGAAAAAAGCCTCTGTTGAAATTGACCGTAAGATTCTGGCTGATATCGCCGTATTCGACAAATTAGCGTTCAGCGCTCTGGTCGAAAAAGCGAAAGCAGCCCTGGCGTAAGTCAGTTGAGAGAGGGAGCTTTGGCTCCCTCTTTTCGTCAAGTGCCACAGGTCGTTTTATTATTCTCGACACTTTTTGTGATTCTCAAGACAAGGTAACGCAGGTATGAATGCTGCTATTTTCCGTTTCTTTTTTTACTTTAGCGCCTGAACTCAGGGGGCTTTGCGCGTAAGAAAAGAAACGAAAAGTAGCGCTTAAGCCTCCCTCAGGGAGGCTTTTTTGTTTACAACAATCGGTTTTTGCTATTGTTTTTAGTAATATTCATCGCTTTAGTAAAACGACATTCTTCAATCATGACCGTTGGCCACATAGGCAGAAAAAGAGGAACACAATGCCACATCTCGCAGAGCTGGTTGCTAAAGCCAGAACAGCTATAGAAGAGGCCCAGGATGTTGCCGCACTGGAAAATGTGCGTGTCGAATATCTGGGTAAAAAAGGTCACTTAACCCTTCAGATGACCTCGCTGCGCGAGTTGCCGGCTGAAGAACGCCCTGCTGCGGGTGCCGTCATTAATCAGGCTAAGCAAGACGTTCAAGACGCGCTGAATGCCCGTAAGCACACGCTGGAATCCGCGGAGTTAAATGCGCGTCTGGCGCAAGAAACCATCGATGTATCTCTGCCGGGCCGTACGATTGAGAACGGTGGTCTGCATCCGGTAACGCGTACTATCGATCGCATCGAAACCTTCTTCGGCGAACTGGGCTTCTCCGTTGTAACCGGGCCTGAAATCGAAGATGACTACCACAACTTTGATGCGCTGAATATTCCTGGGCATCACCCTGCGCGCGCTGATCACGACACGTTCTGGTTTGATGCGACACGCCTGCTGCGTACGCAGACGTCTGGCGTTCAGATTCGTACGATGGAAAAGCAGCAGCCGCCTATTCGTATCATTGCGCCGGGTCGCGTCTATCGTAACGATTACGATCAGACCCACACGCCGATGTTCCATCAGATGGAAGGGTTGATCGTCGATAAAGACATCAGCTTCACCAACCTGAAAGGTACGCTGCATGATTTCCTGCGTAATTTCTTTGAGGAAGATTTGCAGGTTCGCTTCCGTCCTTCTTATTTCCCGTTTACCGAGCCGTCCGCTGAAGTAGATGTGATGGGTAAAAACGGCAAATGGCTGGAAGTTCTGGGTTGCGGCATGGTGCACCCGAATGTCCTGCGTAATGTCGGTATCGATCCAGAAGTGTATTCCGGCTTCGCGTTCGGTATGGGTATGGAGCGCCTGACGATGCTGCGCTATGGCGTGACCGATCTGCGTGCATTCTTCGAAAACGATCTGCGTTTCCTCAAACAGTTTAAGTAAGGCGGGTATACATCATGAAATTCAGTGAACTCTGGTTACGCGAGTGGGTAAACCCGGCGGTTGACAGTGAAACGCTATCCGAACAAATCACGATGGCAGGGCTGGAAGTGGATGGCGTTGAGCCGGTTGCTGGCGCATTCCACGGTGTGGTTGTCGGTGAAGTGGTTGAATGTGGGCAACACCCGAATGCAGACAAACTGCGTGTAACGAAAGTCAATGTAGGCGGCGATCGCCTGCTGGACATCGTGTGCGGCGCACCGAACTGTCGTCAGGGGCTGAAAGTAGCGGTGGCGACGGTAGGTGCCGTGTTGCCGCGCGATTTCAAAATCAAAGCCGCCAAACTGCGTGGCGAGCCGTCTGAAGGCATGCTGTGCTCATTTTCCGAATTGGGCATTTCCGACGATCACGACGGCATCATCGAACTGCCAGCCGATGCGCCAATTGGTACGGATATTCGTGACTACCTGAAGCTGGATGACAACGCGATTGAAATCAGCGTGACGCCAAACCGCTCAGATTGCCTCGGCATCATCGGCGTGGCACGTGACGTAGCTGTGTTGAACCAACTGGCGTTGAATGCACCGGCTATTGAACCCGTTGCTGCAACCATTCAGGATACTTTCCCGATTCAGGTCGATGCACCGCAGGCATGCCCGCGTTACTTAGGCCGTGTGGTGAAAGGCATCAATGTTAAGGCGGCAACGCCGCTGTGGATGCGTGAAAAGCTGCGCCGCTGTGGTATTCGTTCTATCGATCCGGTGGTGGACGTGACGAACTACGTTCTGCTGGAGCTCGGCCAGCCGATGCACGCATTCGATCTCGACCGCCTCAATGGCGGTATCATCGTGCGTATGGCGAAAGAGGGCGAAACGCTGACGCTGCTGGATGGCAACGAAGCGAAACTGAATGCAGATACGCTGGTTATTGCTGACCAGCAGAGCGCGCTGGCAATGGGCGGTATCTTTGGCGGCGAGCATTCTGGCGTCAATGAAGCCACGCAGAACGTTCTGCTGGAATGTGCCTATTTTAATCCGCTGTCAATTACCGGGCGCGCACGTCGCCACGGCTTGCACACCGATGCTTCCCACCGCTACGAGCGTGGCGTCGATCCGGCGTTACAACACAACGCTATTGAGCGCGCGACTCGCCTGCTGATCGATATCTGTGGTGGCGAAGCGGGGCCGGTTGTTGATGTAACCAGCACGGCAGATCTGCCGACGCGCGCAACGATTACACTGCGCCGTGAGAAGCTTGATCGTTTGATTGGACATGTGATCGCCGATGAGCAGGTTAGCGATATTCTGCAACGTCTGGGCTGTAATGTGACGAAAACCGACGCAGGCTGGCAGGCGACGGCTCCGAGCTGGCGTTTCGACATGGAAATTGAAGAGGATCTGGTTGAAGAAGTCGCGCGTATTTACGGCTACAACAACATTCCGAATATTCCTACTCAGGCTCCGTTGATCATGACCTCGCATCGCGAAGCGTCACTGTCATTGAAGCGTGTGAAGACATTATTAGTCGACCACGGCTACCAGGAAGCAATTACTTACAGTTTTGTGGACCCGAAAATTCAGGGATTAATCCACCCTGATGAAGCGTCATTAAGCCTGCCGAGCCCGATTTCTGCAGAAATGTCGGTGATGCGTCTGTCGCTGTGGAGCGGCCTGCTGAGCGCGGCGGTGTATAACCAAAACCGTCAGCAAAGCCGTCTGCGTTTGTTTGAGAGCGGCCTGCGTTTTGTCCCGGACAGCAGTGCCGATCTGGGTATTCGTCAGGATCTGATGCTGGCGGGTGTGATTACCGGCACGCGCTATGAAGAACATTGGGATCTGGCGCGTCAGGCTGTTGACTTCTATGATTTAAAAGGCGATTTGGAAGCTGTACTGGCATTGACGGGCAAATTGTCTGAAATCGAATTCAAGGCCGAAAACAATCCGGCATTGCATCCGGGACAAAGTGCTGCTATTTATCTGGGCGAAGAACGTATTGGATTTATTGGCGTTATTCACCCAGAACTGGAGCGCAAGTTGGATCTCAACGGGCGCACCGTGGTGTTCGAACTGTTGTGGGATAAGGTCGCAGACCGCGTATTGCCTGAGGCGAACGAGGTTTCCCGCTTCCCAGCGAACCGTCGTGATATTGCCGTTGTGGTCGCTGAAAATGTCCCTGCTGGAGATATTTTGGCCGAGTGTAAGAAAGTTGGCGCAAATCAGTTAGTTGGCGTAAACTTATTCGACGTGTACCGAGGGAAGGGCGTAGCGGAAGGTTATAAGAGTCTGGCTATCAGTCTGACCCTGCAAGATACCACGCGTACACTGGCAGAAGAGGAAATTGCTGCTACCGTTGCAGAATGCGTAGCAGCATTAAAACAGCGATTCCAAGCATCCTTGAGGGATTGAACCTATGGCGCTTACTAAAGCTGAAATGTCAGAATACCTGTTTGAGAAGCTCGGGCTGAGCAAACGGGATGCCAAAGAGCTAGTCGAGCTGTTTTTTGAAGAAGTTCGTCGCGCTTTGGAAAATGGCGAGCAGGTCAAGTTGTCAGGTTTTGGCAATTTTGATTTGCGAGACAAGAACCAACGTCCGGGACGTAACCCAAAAACTGGCGAAGATATTCCGATTACGGCGCGCCGTGTGGTCACGTTCCGTCCGGGGCAAAAGCTAAAAAGCAGGGTAGAGAACGCCTCTCCCAAAGAGTAATCGTGTCACCCAAAAAGGCCGCGCAAGCGGCCTTTTCCTATTTGATTCGTCTTCACTTCATCTATCTCAATGTCGCGTCGGTATCCACCGGTGCCGTTTGCTGCGAGGCTAAACGGGTTGCCCGCTCGGTTGACGCTTTTGGCGCGGTTTCTTTCTTCGGCTTCGGATAATCCGGCACCGGTCGATGATCGTCAATCAAGTGACGTATTGCCAGAATCGGGTGACGTAACAGCATCCGCGGCCCTGACCAGCGCATAATCGCTTTTATTGCTTCACGTCTGGCAGGTTGATAGCAGTGGATAGGGCAATGCTTACACGCAGGTTTATCTTCACCGAAATGACAGCGCTCCAGACGCTTGATGGCGTAGCTGAATAAGTCTTTATACTGCGCGTTATCGTCGGTTTCAGGGTGGTGCTTTTCATACAATTCAATCATCAATCCGACGGTACGGATCTCCCTCTGTCGGTATTTTCCCAGGGGTTTTCTCGCCATGTGCGTCATGTCCTGATGAAACTATAATAAGTGTATTTTAAATGCAATTTATTGCAAGAGAAACCTCTTAAGTCACATCGATGCATAAAAGGAGAGAGAAAAAGGCGAGGAGAACCCTCGCCGAAGGAGGTGAAGAATCAGGCCTGGCCGAACTGTGCCTGATGTAATCTGGCATAAATACCGCTTTGTTCCAGCAGCCCCTGATGGCTACCTTGCTCAATGATGCTGCCGTTATCTACCACCACAATACGCCCGGCATTCTGTATGGTTGCCAGCCTGTGAGCGATGACCAACGTGGTACGTCCTGCCGAAAGTTCGCTGAGAGACTGTTGTATTGCCTGTTCCGTTGCCGTATCCAGCGCGGATGTTGCTTCGTCAAGAATCAGAATCGGTGGATTTTTCAGGAAGATGCGCGCGATCGATAGGCGTTGTTTCTGCCCGCCCGACAACTTAACGCCGCGCTCACCGACCACGGTATCCAGCCCATCGGGCAGATTCTCGATCAGTTCATCTAACCGTGCACGCCGTGCGGCTTCCATGATTTCGTCATCGCTGGCATCAAGTTTGCCGTAGGCGATATTTTCCCGAATGGTGCCGCCGAACAGGAATACATCCTGCTGTACGATGCCGATTTGGCTGCGTAGCGACGCTTGTGTCATCTGACGGATATCCATACCGTCAATGGTGATGGCTCCGCTGGTTAAATCGTAGAAGCGGGGAAGCAGAGAACAAAGCGTCGTTTTACCCGCGCCGGATGGGCCGACAAAGGCTACGGTTTCCCCGGCACGAATCGACAGGTCGATATTACTGAGAATCGGGCGATCGGCGGAATAGCCAAAGCTCACCTGATTAAACCGGATATCGCCTTTCAACTGCTCGGCATCACGTGCGTCGGGGGCATCGGCAATCTCGGGAACGGTATCGATCAGCTGGGTAAAGCGTTTGAAGCCCGCAATGCCTTTAGGATAGCTCTCCAACACCGAGGTAATTTTTGCCACTGGGCGGAAGAAAACTTCAATCAGCAGCAGGAAGCCGATAAAACCGCCGTAGCTGAGTTCACCCTGAATGACATACCAAATACCTGCCAGCATGACGATAAGCTGTATCAGACGCGTGCTGAGGTAGCTGAGCGTTAGACTGGCGGTCATGATGCGATAGGCCTGCAATTTGGTTCGGCGGTAGTTTTCGTTATCGTTAGAGAACAGTTTTTTCTCATGCGCTTCATTAGCAAACGCTTTAACGACGCGGATACCGCCTACGCTCTCTTCAATCCGGGCGTTGAAATTGCCAACCTGACCGAAGAGTTGACGCCAGGTTTCCGTCATGCGGGCGCCATAGCGGCTGACGAGATACGTCATGAAAGGCACGATAATAATCGTCAGCAGCGCCAGGTTCAGGTGAACGGTCGCCATCAGGATGAACGCACCGATGAAGGTCATGATCGCGAGGAAGAGGTCTTCCGGGCCGTGGTGGGCGATTTCTCCGACTTCTTCCAGATCTTTGGTGACGTGGGTGATGATATGCCCGGTCTTCATATTATCGTAGTAACGGAACGGCAAATTTTGCAGGTGTTCAAAGGCCTGCCGCCGCATATCGGTTTCAATCCCTACGCCCAGTGCGTGTCCCCAATAGTTGACGATGGCCATCAGCGCGGTATTCAGCAGATAGATCGCCAGTAGCGCCACCGACGCTAGCAGGATTAGCGACCAGTCCT
The DNA here is from genome assembly GCF_041228105.1 of Pectobacterium aroidearum. Classification (NCBI taxonomy): domain Bacteria; kingdom Pseudomonadati; phylum Pseudomonadota; class Gammaproteobacteria; order Enterobacterales; family Pectobacteriaceae; genus Pectobacterium; species Pectobacterium aroidearum. Next base: position 2,860,239 of record NZ_CP166097.1, on the reverse strand, counting down.
GAGCCGGTAACAGTTTGTCGATGAACGCTTTAATCGCCATCGGAAACCCTAATTCAAGCAGGCCAGCGATGATGGCGCAGCCGAAATCGAGAACGAATAACCCTTTGTAAGGGGAATAGTAAGAGAAGAAGCGTCTTAACATGTGTGACTGTTTTTAGGTAACCAAATGTGAGGGTGACTATAACAGCTTAGCGAGAGGAATGTGACCGCGTGCAGATTAAGGTTTTTATTGGCCGGGGAGTTCTGACTGAAAACAGAGGGGGACGACAGCAGATCAGTTCGTGGGCGACCGTGTTGCATACCAGCAGAGCAGTGAACCTGCTGTAACCATGGCGACGCCTTGCCAGAACGACATGGCGGGCGTGATATTGAGCCAGAGCGCAGCAAGCAACGTGGAAAGCACGGGGGTAAAGTAAGACGCAGCTGCCAGTAGCGTCAGGTTGCCGTGCTGAATACCGATATTCCAGGCGGAATAGGCCAGAGCGGTCGACGCGCCCATAAAAATCAGTTGCAGCGAACTCGGCAACGTTAATGAAATCGTACCTTCGGTGCTGAAGGAATATTGAATCCATAGCACGAGGGAGGAAACGAAAAAGAACAATGATACGCCGCTTTTTCCCTGTCCGTAACGCTTAGTGATATTGCAATAGAGTGCCCAGGTCAGTGCCGCAGAAAATGCCAGACTGTAGGCTAGCGGGTTGGCAAGAATGTTGTTCCATAGAAGTTCTGGTGTCCAGTTGCTGTCTCCTTTCATAATCCACACAATGCCGCCCAGCGCGAGTGCGAGGCCGGGCCAGAGCAGGAAACGGCTTTTTTGCTGATTGATAAAAAGAGAAAAGAAAATGGTCAGACTGGGCCATAAATAGTTAATCATCCCGATTTCTATCGCCTGCATGCGGCTATCCGCTAACCCAATCGAGAGTGATAGAAATATCTCGTAGCAGACAAACATCGCACCACCGGCGAACAAATAGACGTTGGGCAGTGTTTTAATACGAGGCAAACCATAAAAAGCGACTAAACATAGTGTGCTGGTGGAATAAATCATCGCGGCACCACCGATGGGGCCAAGTGCTTCTGTCAGGCTGCGGATAAGCCCAACGGATGTGCTCCATAGAATGATTGCCAGTAACCCCGTGAGCGTGGCACGTTGTGGCGTCATATTTATTCCTGTCATCCTTCAGACTGCCTTTGCACTGACTATTATTCTCGGCCTTTCTATGGGGCTCGCTCTTACGGGCAATGTTTCGCCTTGTTCCAAACGCTAGCGTTTTGTTCCGCCACTCGAATGATTGGGAGAACCGTGAAGCGTATAGAAAAATCAAGAGCAAATCGGGTGCCATTATCCGCGCCCGATTTGCTCACTGCGATGATTTATCGCCAGAAATCATCAAAAATGGTAATCGGCGGACGGCGCTTATGTTCGGTTTTGCGATACCAGTTTTCGATAATGGCTGCATCCTTAGGCTCAATCTGCTTGCCTTCCAGATAGTCGTCGATCTTTTCATAGGTGACACCCAGCGCGACCTCATCTGCGAGAGACGGGCGATCTTCTTCCAGATCGGCGGTGGGGGCTTTGGTATAAAGATGAGAAGGGCAGCCCAGTTCGCGCAGCAGCGCTTTGCCTTGACGCTTGTTCAGTCGGAAAATCGGGTTGATATCGGTACCGCCATCGCCGTATTTGGTGAAAAAGCCCGTTACCGCTTCTGCGGCATGATCGGTGCCGACGACCAGCCCGGCGTTCATTCCCGCAATACTGTACTGCGCTTTCATCCGTTCTCTGGCTTTCTCGTTGCCTTTGACAAAATCGGAAATCTCCACGCCAATGGCGCGTAAGGTGGCTTCACTGGCCTCAATAGCGGGCTTGATGTTAACGGTTAACACGCGGTCCGGTTGGATGAAGGCGATGGCATCCTGACAGTCGGCTTCATCCGCCTGTACGCCGTAAGGCAGTCGAACGGCGATGAACTGATAGCGAGCGTTCCCCGTTTCATTGCGTAATTCCGTGATAGCCGTCTGGCACAGTTTGCCGGTCAGCGTAGAATCCTGACCGCCGCTGATACCCAAAACTAACGACGTAACGAACGGGTGAGCATTCAGATAATTCTTTAAAAAATCAACGCTAACGCGGATTTCCTGTGCTGGTTCGATGCTGCTTTTCACTCCCAACGCAGTGATAATGTCGTTTTGTAATGACATGCCATCCCCCTCCTGAACTTATTGATACTGCAAAAGAATTATTACGATTGCCTGAGTGTAAAACGAATTGGCGTGAAGAAAAAGAACAAGCTGTCAGGTAGTCATTTTCCCTATAGGTAACCGGTTTTTGACTATCGGCCAATATGTTACATATCCACGTTATGATTTGAAAAAGTGGTCGCCGCCGACTAGCCTTAGGGTGACCCATTCATAATGAGGTGATGAGATGAAGAATAACAGATTACTGATGTGTATTGCGGCAGCAGGTGCTGTCATGTTGGCGGGATGTTCGGCTTATAACAAAGCAGAAAGCTATGTCAATGAGCCTGTGGTGAAAGATGTGAAGGTGGGAATGACGAAGCAGCAGGTTCATCAGATTGCGGGGACGGGCGGCACTGAGAAACGTTTGGTGAATGCCAAGGGTACCTGCAGTGATTATCTGCTGAAAAACCGCGATGGTACCGCGCAGAACTATTTCGTGAGCTATAACGACACAGGGCATGTTCTCAATAAAGGCTTCCAGAGCTGCCAGGCTTACGATACTAACCCACAGCGCTAGTTAACCTGATAGCACGATATCGTTATTAGAAAAGTGTTATAAAAAACGTAGGGAACGTTGTCAACGTTGTGCAGCAACGACCCGAAGGGTGAGGGACAAGGATATCCATCATAAAAAAACGCCGACAGCTCCAGCCGTCGGCGTTTTTTTATGTGCAGCAAGCGTGGCTTAACGGTGTGTCAGTTCCGCGTCATCCTGCGCGTTGAAAACCGTTTTATCTGTTTGTTTCATCAGTTGGCTGGTGACGGTACCGGCCGTCATCGAACCGCTGACGTTAAGCGCAGTACGGCCCATATCGATAAGTGGCTCAATGGAGATCAGCAGCGCAACGAGGGTCACCGGCAGCCCCATCGCAGGCAGGACGATGAGTGCGGCAAAGGTTGCGCCGCCACCGACACCGGCTACGCCGGCAGAACTGATCGTGACGATACCGACCAGCGTCGCGATCCAGACAGGATCCAGCGGGTTAATGCCGACCGTTGGGGCGACCATGACGGCCAGCATTGCCGGATAAAGCCCTGCACAGCCATTCTGACCGATGGTCGTACCGAAAGAGGCTGCGAAGCTGGCGATAGACTGCGGTACGCCAATACGGCGCGTTTGCGCCTCAATGCTGAGTGGGATCGTCGCTGCACTGGAGCGGCTGGTAAACGCGAACGTCAGCACTGGCCAGACTTTACGATAAAAACGCGCCGGATTGATACCGGTGAAAGACAGAATCAGCGCATGGACGCCGAACATAATCGCCAGCCCCAGATAGGACGCGACAACGAAACTACCCAGCTTGAGGATGTCTTGCAGGTTAGAACTGGCGACCATTTTGGTCATTAACGCCATGACGCCGTATGGGGTCAATTTCATCACCAGACGAACGAGCTTCATCACCCAGGATTGCAGCGTATCAATGGCGGTTAACACAAGTTCGCCTTTCACCGCATCATCTTTCAGTAGTTGCAGGGCGGCCACGCCAAGGAACGCCGCGAAGACGACGATACTGATAATGGACGTCGGGTTAGCGCCGGTCAGCTCAGCAAACGGGTTTTTAGGAATGAATGACAGGATAAGCTGAGGAACGTTAAGGTCAGCAACTTTACCGGCATAGTTGTTTTCAATCGCCGTTAATCGCGCGGTTTCTTGTGCGCCTTGCACTAACCCGGTAGCCGTCAGGCCAAACAAGTTAGTCACAAAGACGCCGACCAACGCAGAAATCAGCGTGGTGATCAACAGGGTGGAAAGCGTTAATAGGCTGATTTTCCCTAATGACGACGCATTATGCAGCTTGGCAACAGAATTCAGGATGGAGATAAATACCAGCGGCATGACGATCATCTGTAACAGCTGCACATAGCCATTACCGACGATGTTAAACCATGAGATGGACTGTTTAATGACCGGGTTGTCGCCGCCATAAATCAGATGCAGCGCCAGGCCAAATAATACCCCGACAACCAAACCCAGCAACACTTTCTTTGCCAGACTCCAGGAGGCGTTACGGCTGGCGTAACCGAGTCCGAGTAGTAATACGACAAATAGCAGAATATTTATGAGTAGCGGAAAATTCATCCGGCTTTGCTCCCTATCAGTGAATCGCACCACATTGGCCACGCCCTGCGTCACAACGCAGAACGGTAGAGGCAGTGTGATCTTTTGCGATAAAAAATAACAAACGCGCACAGGATAACAGGTCTTTTGCCATCATGTTACAGACATATGTCTGACGGTAGGTCACGCGGCTATTTCACATATTGAAAGAGGTACGTTTGGGCTGACTGCAAAAAGCGAAATGACTGCTCGTAGGTACAGCAATTCAAATTCTTCTGCGGTTGATACAGTGAAAAACCGATACAGGCAATGCACAGGAATCGCTCCAGTTGATTACCTTTTTGGCTGTTTAAGAGCGGTAAGCGGAAACGCCAGCGGCAGGGCCAAAGCAGGGGAACACCTGAGGGGGTCAGCATGTCAGCAAGGATATGGCTCAAATAGCCGACGATCATGGCATGGTAAGCATCAGTCGGAATCGGCCAATCTGGCGGCAGACGCGTTTGAATAAAGAAGATACCGGCGGCGATAGCAAGGAGGCTGTGTGTAAACCCTCGATGGCCAAAGAGGCGGGCAATCGGCGCGGAAAGCCACTTAAGGCGCTGTCCGAGGACAGATTTGGGGTGATCGATATCGGGCAGCAGCGCGGTAAGGAGTGCACCGGGAATAATGTGCCACCAGTCTCCGGCAGCCAGCGCGGGCGATAATTCAACTTTTTTAGCCAGAATCGCGCAGGCAACAGAAAACAGCAGGTGTCCTTCCGCAGTCATGAAACGTCTCAAATAAAACTGTTATTTTATACAGTATAAGAGATTATCCCTGCCTGCGGAAGCGGTGACGGCGTAACGATTTATTTCGGCTATGGTGTGCTTGCCGCCTTTTATGGCACGGCTTTCGGCTGTTCTGTGCTTACCGGTAAAACACGCAGCCAGTTGTCCAGAAGCTGAGGCCAGGCAGCGGCAGGCAGCCCTTTGGTACCGCGCAGGCCGAAACCGTGTTTACCTTTCTCAAAGAGATGCATTTCAACCGGAATTTGTTTTGCCCGCAGTGCGCTGAACATCACCAGACTGTTATCAACCGATACCGAAGGGTCATCAACCGCATGCACCAGAAACGTAGGGGGCGTTTGCGCGGTAACCTGTTTCTCTGGAGAGTAACGCAGCACCTGCGCTTCTGTCGGCTGTTCGCCGATCAACTGTTTGCGCGAGCCTGCATGTGCAATATCCGCCTGCATCGAAATCACGGGGTACATCAGCACCATGAAATCAGGACGTGCACTTACGCTATCAATGGCGTCTGTCGCGGGGTAAACGGACTGCGCAAATCGGGTTCCGAGGCTGGCAGCAACATGACCACCGGCGGAAAACCCCATAATACCGATGCGCTGCGGGTTAATGTGCCATTTCTCAGCGTTGGCTCTCAAGGTTCTTATAGCACGCTGTGCATCGGCCAATGGAGCATCAGCGCCTTCTTTATGGCCTTCACCGGGCATACGGTAGGTCATCACAAAAAGCGTGTATCCCTGCTGATTAAAGAAAGGGGCCAGATCGCTGCCTTCCTTATCCAACACCACGCGCTGGTAAGAGCCGCCTGGTGTAATGAGCAATGCCATGCCATTGGGCTTCTCTGCTGGATAAACGGTAATTTCAGGGCTGCGGATACCGGTTGCTGCCCGATCGGGAAGAGAAGGATCTTTGCTTCGTTCGACCAGTTGCGGCTGTGCCGTTGAAGAAGAGGCTCCCGGCGCTTCGCCGTGTGGCCAGACAGGAAAAACAGGTTGGGCGTAACTGAATCCATTTACAGACATCATAATGGCCCCGACAAGCAGAGAACGAACAATCATGATAGATCACCTGACAAAGGGAAGGAGGGGGGAAATCGTTGGGCGATGGTAAAAAAATAGGGTAGCCATCACATCGGAGAAAAAATGACCACCCTGAACCGCAAATTTTAATAAAGAAATAACATTCATACACGAAGAGGGTAAATCAGACACAGCAATTCCAACAGCTAAAACGCATGCAGCTAAATCGTATTTAACGACACCACATGTAACAACGAAACGTAACTAACTTGCTAAACCTACTACGGACATAATAAAGAGATGTTAATGATAAAAATAAAACCGAGTGAATCAATTAACACTAACATCCCTTTGCCAACTCATAACGCTTATTTAAATAATAAGGCCGTTATTAGAAGCTGTATTGCACACCAACACGGTAACGAGTTTGACGCTCGTCAGTGTTTTTATCACCGACAACGTTACCGATGGCCATATAAGGTTTCCAGTTTTTGTCTAACTTATAAGCCAATTTAACATCGTGCTCGATCTTCCAGTTTTCTTTGTCTGCTTGAAAACCACTCGGCCCTGCTTTGTTGGCTTTTTTGTAATCTAATTCATAATCAATCTGGTAATCTTTCAGGAATTTATAGCTAACAACTGCGGTCAGGTTGTAACCAGTTTCTTTGGTATAATTGGCTGGTCCTGTTTTAGTTGTATTTGCATTTTTTCTTAAGTAGTAAGGACGATAACGGAGAGAAGTTGAAAGATCGTCTGTGATGTTAATTTTACCGCGCAGATAAGGGCGATAGTTGTTAGAGTCAGAGCTTGAATCTAAAGAGAAACCTGGTTCCAGAGAGAAAGTTTTATTGAAGTTGTACACATAGCTGGCAACGACTTCAGTACCGTTGCTGACAGGTTCATTAAATGGTTTATTCGGAGTGTTGTCTGAACCAGATTGTTTCCATTTCGCTTCAGCAGATAAACCAAAACCATTAGCAAAACGGTGAGACATTGAAAGACGATCTTTATGGTCGTTTTTGACAGTGTCTTGCATTTCATGACGGTAATCAATTGTCACAGCCATTGCATTCACACTAATTAATGACGTAACAGCCAGAGCTAGTAATTTAAATTTCATTGTTATATTCCCTATTGGTTAGGATATTGCTTAATTAAAAACGCGCATTATGCTTTTTGGGACAAGTTCTATTCTATTTATTATTAAACTACGTTCTGTGATCGAGATCGTCTTGAGTAACAAAAAGTAAAATGGGGTTTCAAATTGTGAGGGAGATCGAATTGAATATCGCGGTTGTTTTAATTTAAATGAAAAATCCCTGCCGTCAGTGCGGCAGGGATGAATTACAGGGTAAATCGAGTACTACATTATTTCATTGCGCGTTTCAGAATACGCTCAGATTGACGCTGGAAGTATTTCGCTGCGTCTTCCACAGATTTCTGACCGTAATCGATAGACTGGATGGTATCACCAAACAGAGAAACGATTTGTGGATCGTCGAAATAAGGAGAAACGGCAACGTCATGTGGCAGAGACAGCGCCAGTTTCAACCCGGCAACCGCTGGTGCATCGTCTTTGATTACGCCATCAGCAGTCAGCTGAGCAACAGCCGCTTTACTCAACGGAACACCACGTTCCAGACCCAGAGCCTGAGCACCTTCTTTACTGTTCAGCAGGAAATTGATCAGCTGAGCAGACTCTTTAGGATACTTAGTCGATTTACCGATAGACAGCATCTGTGCAGGTTTGAAGAACAAGCCGGCATCTTTCGCGCCTGGCAGCATTGGGTAGCTACCCAATTCCAGTTTTGCTGGTGGTTGCAGGTTGTCAGAGTACTTGGTAATGGTGGAGTTCCACATGTAAGTACCAGACCACTCGCCGTTGATCCATGGCTTCATTTCATACATGTTGCTCTTGCCGAAAGAGGCATAGTACTTAGCATCAGGCATGACATGGCTGTCGATCAGTTTTTTATACATGCCAAAGAATTCAGCCCATTGCGCATCGGTATAGGCGAATTTCTGACCTTTTACATCAATCGCTGGAATGTTGTACTTCTGAACCATATAAGAGTTCAGCAGTGCCAGAGAATCCTGGTGTTCCAATACGATAGGGTAGTATTGGTCGCCCAGTTTCTCTTTGAACACTTTACCGGCGTTCAGCAGTTCGTCCCACGTTTTCGGATATTCCAGACCGGCTTTTTTCCAGCTTTCGGTATTGAAATAGAACACGCGAGCAGTAACGGAAATCGGAATACCGTTCAGTTTGCCGTTGACCGTGGTGTTTTGCAGTTCTTTGGATTCGAACTGGGTCAGATCCAGAGAATCTTTAACCTTGTTCAGATCGTAAAAACCATCGCCGTTTTTAGAGAAAATCGGCAGCCAGTTCCAGTTGGTCTGCATCACATCTGGCTCGGTATTACCGGCAATCTGCGTTGTCAGACGAGACAGGTGACCATCCCAGCCCGTGTATTCCGCTTTAACGGTGATGTTTGGATGCTGCTTATGGAACTCTTCAATGGCTTTGAGCGTCTGCTGGTGACGGCTGTTGCCGCCCCACCAGGACATTCTCAATTCCACATTATCAGCGGCTAAAGACGGCATTGCCACTAACGCCAGAGATGAAGCTATTAACGTGTGTAGGATCGCTTTTTTCATCGGTTACTACTCCTGTTAAAGAGAGATATTTTTTTCTGTTTTTGCATCAAAAATATGGCATTTTTCCATGTCGAACTGGAAATATACCGGACGATGCAGTCCCTTCTCGATAATCAGCCGACCTTCGTCATAAGGAATGCGGCTGGTTAATTCAAAGCCATCGACTTTAATGTACATAAAGAATTCGTGACCCATGTTTTCTACGCGAACCAGCTCACCCTGTGAGTGGCTGCCTTCAAATGGCGTATCTGACACGGAAACATAGTCTGGACGAACACCGAAGAATACGTCTTGTCCGATATAGCTGCGGACTTTGTCTTGCTTTGCACTGCTTAATACCAGCGCGTTATTACCCACAACAACGCCAACCTGACCGTCTTTCTCGACCAGTTTGCACGGCTTAATGTTCATTTCTGGTGAGCCAATGAAGCCAGCAACGAACATGTTGACAGGGAAGTGGTACAGGTTATCTGGTGTGTCGACCTGCATGATGTGACCGAGTTTCATCACGCAGATACGGTCACCCATGGTCATGGCTTCAGTCTGATCGTGGGTAACATATACGCTTGTCGCCGCTTTGCCGCTTTTCTTCAGCTGCTTATGCAGGTCGGAAATACGGATACGCATGGAAGCACGCAGTTTGGCATCCAGGTTTGACAACGGTTCGTCAAACAGGAACACATCTGGTTTTTTAACGATGGCGCGGCCTACGGCCACACGCTGTGCCTGACCACCAGACAACTGGCGCGGCAGACGATCCATCAGTTCTTCCAGCTCCAGAATTTTGGCGGCTTCAGCTACCTGCGCTTCAATTTGCTCTTTAGGAAGTTTGCTCAGCTTCAGACCAAACGCCAGGTTCTCTTTTACCGTCATGTGAGGGTAGAGGGCATAGTTCTGGAACACCATTGCAATCCCACGCTCTTTTGGCGCCAGATTGTTAACAACGCGCTCACCGATGCGAACTTCACCGCCGCTAATGGTTTCCAGACCTGCCAGCATGCGCAGCGTGGTGGATTTCGCACAGCCAGACGGGCCGACGATAACCATGAATTCGCCGTCTTTAATCGTCAGGTCGATGCCGTGAACAGCTTTGAAACCGTTGGAGTATACTTTTTCCAGTTTATTGAAAATAACTTCAGCCATGATAAATCCTCTATTAACCTTTAATTCCGCTGCTGGTCACGCCTTGTACGAAGTAGCGCTGTGCCAGGAAGAAAACAATAATGGATGGCAGAATGGAGATGCTGGACATGGCCAGAATTTCATTCCACGGAGCGCCTTCAGTAACGTCGATAGACATTTTCAGCGCCAGCGCAATCGGATATTTATCCACGCTATAAACATAAATCAGCGGACCGATGAAGTCGTTCATTGACCACATGAACTGGAACAGCGCAACAGAGATGATGGCTGGTTTCAAAATCGGCACGACCACATACCACAGAACCTGGAAAGAGTTACAACCATCGATCTGGGCCGCTTCTTCCATATCACGTGGTACACCACGCAGAAACTGGATCAGCATGAACACAAAGAACCCTTGTGTTGCAAACGCTACCGGCAAGTACAGTGGCAGATAGCTGTTCAGCATGCCCATTTCACGGAACATAAGGTACTGAGGAATCAGCAACACGGTGCTTGGTAGCAGCATGGTGGCAATCAGCGTGGCAAACCAGAAATTCTTCCACGGAATGTCAAAGCGAGCGAAACCATAAGCCACAATCACCGAGGAGATGACGGTCAGAACCACTTTCGGAATCACATACTGGAAAGTGTTAATCATGTAGTGACCGAAATTGTATTCCGTACCGGTTTTCCAACCGTTAACGAAACCGTCCCAGGTGGCGTGAGCAGGCCACAGACCCAACGTAGTGAAGATCTCATGGTTCGGTTTGAACGACGCCGAGAACATCCACGCCAATGGATAAAGCATCAGTAAACCAACAAACAGCAGTATCACGTAACGGATAGCGGCACTGAGTTTTTCTTTACGCAGCGTGCGGCGTACTTCTGCAGCAGCAACTTCTTGTGCTGTAGTCAGGTTTGAATGCATGTCAGCCATTTTTTCCTCCTTTATCAGCGGAGTAGAACACCCAGTATTTCGACGACTTAAAGGAGATAGACGCAAATACTGCAACAACCAGGAACAGAACCCATGCCAACGCAGCACCGTAACCCATATCGAAATACTTGAACGCCGTATCGTAGATATAGAGCGAGAACAGGTAGGTGTAGTGTGTTGGACCGCCGCCAGTGATGACGTAAGGCGCCGTAAACTCCTGGAATGCCTGAGTGGTCTGCATGATAAAGTTAAAGAAGATAACTGGTGTAATCAGCGGTACCGTTACTTTCAGGAACATTTGCCATTTGGATGCGCCATCGATCATTGCCGCTTCATACTGTGATTGCGGAACGTTCTGCAATGCAGCCAAGAAGATAACCATCGCGGAACCGAACTGCCATACGCGCAACAGTGTTACCGACATCAGTGCCAGAGACGGTTCGCCCAGCCAGTTGATGGCGTCAAAGCCAAACACGCCGAGGAAGCTGTTTAACAAACCATCGATGGCGAACAGTGCACGCCACAATACGGCGATTGCCACGCTGCTGCCCAGAATAGAAGGCACATAGTAAGCAGTACGGAAGAAACCGATACCACGCAATTTGAAATTAAGTACAAACGCAATTAACAGCGCGAAGATTAATTTCAATGGAATGGTCAGAAATACATAGGCAAAGGTAACGCCCATTGATTTCCAAAAGAGGTCATCCTCCAGGAACATGCGGTGATAGTTTTCTAGTCCCGTAAATTCAGGCGGATTTATCAAATCATACTCAGTAAAACTGAGGATAAATGACGAAACAAAGGGGAAAGCGGTAAAAACTATCAGCCCTATAATATAGGGGGAGATATAGGCTAACCCCAGCATTCTGTTTTCATTCATAATGCTTACCTATTGATTAATTGTGAACCATTAAAAAAACATAAAATTAAGCTGTTAATAACTCTGGATAAATTAATTCCACGTCATAAACAATTCTATTTTCCCCGTTAACGTGAAAATCACCGTGAACATATCCACCCTGTGTCAGGTACGGCGGGATATCGTTTAATTTGTTGCGACAAGCGGCAACGAAAGTCAGTAAAGCCAGCGGATAGGTATCATCCAGACGAACATAACGATGCTGTGCGGAGCGAACAAACAGACCACGATGGAAATGTTGTTCAAACAAAACGTCAGCCAACTGCGCGGCGTAATGTGCCCAAGATTCTGATTGCTTGTGATCGGCCAGTTCGATGACGGTTAACAACAGTAACGGGCTGGCGATGGATTGAATATCTTCTTTATTCAGTCGCGTCAGCATGGTGTTAACCAGTGCGTACAGGTCCTCATCACCGCTCAGGCGATAAGCCCGAACCAGCGGTAATAAATAATCACCTTCTAATGCGAACGGTTTTAACTCCGTTCCTGCTTTGCCGTAGTAGCCATCACGTTTAAAACGGTAGCCTGTCATGTCCTGACCGTTGTTCCACATCGGGCGCAGCGTATTGCTGGTGACATCATAAGCGTATTGGTAGTAATTTTTTAACCCTGAAATAACCCAATCCAGTATTTCGGCATCAGGTTGCGTGCGGAGAATATCCAGCATTGCCAGTGGGTTATCAATCAGCAGGGGGCGCATATCGCGGAACAGCACATTGGCTTCACGCGCGATTTTACCGAACTCCGGACCAAACTGGCGTTGTGCGCGATCGCCAAACCAAGACTGCGTCTGGTTGTCATCTTCCGGCACCGGCTGGCGCTGCTGTGGTGAACTGAACTGATACACGGGCATACCGGTTTCTGGGTTGCGCGCCAAAACGTATTGGCGATAAAGGTGTTTCCCCCAGGCTGCGGCGTGGCTGTCGCCCGTGTATTCTGCATATTTGAATGCGGCGTAAATCAGGTCTGTGCCTGCATTAACAAAAGTCAGCCCCTTGGTTAATGGCAGAACAGGCCACTGCGCCGGATCGACGACATCATGGCGGGCATGCAGGAAAACATTTGGGTCGCGTTTCTTGCTGTAATCGCCATGGCGGCCCAGATCCAGTGAATCCCAGTCTTCAACGTGCGCGTTCCAGAACCCCTGAAAGAAGTTCAGCGTCTTTTCCGCATTCACATGATGTAACAGCGCATAATAGGGCAGGTGGTGCTTTAATTCGTGCACCTGAGCTTTAGATTCTGGACCTTCACCGTCCAGCGTATCCAGATTAATAAAACGGTGGCCGCCCCAGTAGAATAGGCCGCTATTATCATCAACGAAGTGATCCAGGAAATATTCGCTTTGTGCGATAGCATGCTGCAGGTAACTATCATTACCTGTAACCACGCTCATAGCGCACAGCGTTCTTAACCAATTTTGCTGGCTGGCAAAATTAGAAATAGGTGCGCTATGGCCATCCGGAAATTGCCACATTACTGGTGCATAATTTTCCACATCAAAACCGTCAGCCAATAATAGCGTCGGCTTAGTTTGGCTACGGCCTTTATCCTGCACACAGGCAATATGACTATCAAGTGCTGCAACCCATTCGTCGAGCTGCGATTTCCTGCTGGTGTATAAGTTTTCAAAAATACTCATGGAGTACCTTCTTATGGAACCGTGGAACAGTTCCTTATAAATAGAAACACTGTTTTGATTGATTATATTGCGCTATTAACCTTGTCGTCATGCACGCAATATCGAAAGTGTGATCAAAGTCGGAACGTTGTTTTGATTTTTTTTAAGAAAGGATTGTGGCAGGAGAAAGAATCGTAAAAAGAGAAATAACAGGTTGAAAAATAAATAAAAAGCACAACCGAAATTGTGCTTTTTATCGTAAGTTGGCGAAATGCCGCTAAGAAAAACTGCGCTTAGCGAGCCAGCCAGCCGCCATCAACAGCAATCGTGTAACCGTTGATGTAGTCAGATGCGCTGGAAGCCAGGAATACTGATGGGCCCATCAGGTCCTGCGGTAAGCCCCAGCGACCTGCCGGGATACGATCCAGAATTTCTTTACTGCGTTCTTCATCGGCGCGCAGCTGCTGGGTATTGTTGGTAGCCATATATCCCGGTGCAATTGCGTTGACGTTGATACCGTGTTTTGCCCATTCGTTCGCCATCAAACGAGTGATGCCCATAACGGCGCTTTTTGACGCAGTATAAGAAGGTACGCGGATACCACCCTGGAAGGACAGCATAGAAGCGATGTTGATGATCTTGCCGCCTTTACCTTGTTTTATGAACTGGCGCGCAACGGTCTGAGACATAAAGAACACGCTCTTAATGTTCAGGTTCATTACGTCGTCCCAGTTTTTCTCGCTGAAATCGATCGCATCTTCACGACGGATGATACCGGCGTTGTTGACCAGGATGTCAACGTGGCCAAATTCAGCAACGGCTTTTTCTACCAGTTCAGCATGACCAGCGACGTTGCTCATGTCAGCGGTCAGGCTCAGGAAACGGCGTCCCAGTGCAGTGACTTTTTCGATGGTGTCTTTCGGTTCAACGATGTTGACGCCGACGATATCACAACCGGCTTGTGCCAGACCGATAGCCATACCCTGACCCAAACCCGTATCACAACCAGTGATAAGAGCAACTTTACCTTGCAAATCAAAAGAATTTAAAATCATATCTCTAATCTCTCTATAAGCGACAATAATTAGTCGTTAGCTGTTACTGTAGGGAACACCGGTAATTCCGGTTGAAAGCGATTAACGTAACTCGCTAACCTTGACGTGATCCATGTCACCGAAAACCTGATTCTCGCCAACCATGCCCCAGATGAAGGTGTAGCGTCTGGTGCCAACACCGGAATGAATCGACCAGCTCGGTGAAATCACCGCCTGCTCGTTTTTTATAACTATGTGACGGGTTTCCTGCGGTTGACCCATCATGTGGAAAACGGCCGTTTCATCGTCCATGTCAAAATAGAAATAGACTTCCATTCGGCGCTCATGCGTATGGCAAGGCATGGTGTTCCATAGGCTGCCTTCGGCCAGCTTGGTTAATCCCATTGTGAGCTGGCAGGTCAGCAATACATCGGGAACGATGTATTTATTAATTGTACGGCGATTGCAACTGGCATCTTCACCCACAGTTTGTGGTGAGGTGTCAGCCTGAGTAATCTTGCGGGTAGGGTATGTCGTATGTGCTGGCGCGCTGTTGTAGTAGAACTTGGCGGGATTAGCCGCATCGGCGCTGGTAAATTGCACGTCTTTCACGCCCATACCAACATAGATTGCTTCCTCATTACCCACGTCATAGCGTTCGCCATCGACAGTCACGATGCCTGCGCCGCCAATGTTGATGGCGCCGAATTCGCGGCGTTCCAGGAAATAGCTGACGCCGAGTTGTTTGCCCACTTCACCGCCAATCGTCACGGCGCTGTGTACGGGCATAATGCCACCGACGATGATTCGGTCGATGTGGCTATAGGTCATAGTGTAGGCATCGGCAGAAAAAATCTGCTCGATCAGAAATTCACGACGTAGGCCGGCGGTATCCAGTTGCTTCGCGTGATCGCTGTGAATGCTTTGACGAACTTGCATTGCTTAGCCTCTCTTTCAGAGAAAAACAAAAATCAGGCGCGATTCCTGAAGCAGGAATCATTCCTGGTGAAAGCGCCGGGCGAAACAGATGATGTTGCGTGGCAGTGACAACGTCACCTGTTCCTCAACGTGCCCGGTTCTTTCTTGTTATGCGGGATGATAGTTTGGATGGGATGTGAATTCAATAAAAATGAAATAATGTTTTATTTATTTCTTGAGGGCCGTCATGGTTTTGCTTATTTTATGTTTCTTCTGGTACTGATGTGGCTAAAATGTCGCAATCCATAGTCATACACTCGTTGTCGTGCACGGTTTGTTGACGCAATAGAAGGTATGGGCAATACAAGCGTTAGAGGAGAGATGATAATGAGAAGATACTTTATTGATGATGAAACCCCGTGGGAAGAGCTGGGCGGTGGCATTAAACGTAAGATCATGACCTGGAGCGATGAGCTGATGATGGTCTACGTGCACTTTGATAAAGGTGCCATCGGTACGCCGCACTTTCATGAAATTCACGATCAGATTGCTTATGTTGCCGCTGGCAGCTTTGAAGTCGTGATCGAAGGTGAAAAACGTATCCTGAAAACCGGCGACGCCTATCTGGCGGTGAAAAACGAGATGCACGGCGTGGTCTCGCTGGAAGATGGCAGCGTTCTGATCGATGCTTTCTCGCCTAAGCGCGCTGATTTCCTGTAATACCTAAAGTGTGGTCAGTCGATTGGCTGACCACACTTTCGTTATATCCTGCAATGTTTGTTTTCTATTCTTTCGCTTCTTTATTCCTACATTAAATTCCTACACTAGCAGCAGGTGTTCAGCGGTCAGCTGATTCAGGGAGTCCAGCTTATAATCGGCTAACGCCCATCGTGCATCAGCGCGGAATTCGGCCTGCGGAATAACGATTGAACGCATGCGTGCTGCCTTGGTGGCGATCATGCCATTCACCGAATCTTCCAGCGTCACGCATTGCGTGGGGGAAACGCCGAGCGCGTTTGCTGCATTCAAATACACTTCAGGATGCGGTTTGCTATACGGCAGCGCTTCGGCTGACATTAAGACATCAAAGTAGTGATCCAGGTTAAACATGCGCAGCACCTGCTGCTGCATATGGAGCGGTGACGCGGAAGCCAGCCCAATTTTGAGATTCTGTTCACGGCATAGTTGAAGTGCATGCTCGACACCGGGCAGAAGCGGGCGTTGTTCGGCAACGAGTTCGATGGCGCGATCGATAATACGGCGAACAACCTCGTCCCGGCTTGGTGTCGTCCAGGGTGAGTGCTGATACCAAAGTTCAACAACCATATCGATGCGCAGGCCCAGCGTGTCTTTCATTGTGTGTCGCAATGAAATATCAACGCCCAGCGAAGCGATCACCTCCAGCTCTGCTTTATCCCACAACGGTTCTGAATCAATCAGCAGCCCATCCATATCGAAAATCGCCGCTCGTATAGAAGAATCAAAGGACATACCACTGGCTCCGTCAGCAAAGAAAAAGGAAATTTAATGGTAAACTATACCCTAAAGAAGTCGAGTTGCAGGACAAAACGCGAAGCGTTTACCCATCAGGACAAATTTCACGGACGGGCGAGGAATACAGTCAATGCGCTCGCTGCTATATGAGAGGGGTAATGTCGTCATTGTGGCTTATCAGGCGGTGGGGGAGATAAAGTGTTGACTGCTCGTAAACTTACAGTAGGCTACCCGTCGTACTAAAACGATATATTACCGATGTGCGTCGCTAAGAAGGGGTTCTCATGACGTATCAACAGGCTGGCCGTATTGCCGTCGTTAAACGCATTGCCGGATGGATCCTTTTTATTCCCGCGCTGCTTTCAACTTTCGTCTCGCTGGCTAACTATCTCTACGCGTATACCCAGAAAAAACAGGGTATTGACGCTGTTCTCCTGGATTTTCTGCATTTGATGGTCGACATGGTGCGATTTAATACGCCTTTCCTGAACATTTTTTGGTTCAATTCGCCGGTGCCGGATTTTACGCGCTTTTTTAGTGCCGCGACGCTGATGTTTTGGCTGATCTACATCCTGATTTTTATTGGCCTGGCTTTGCAGGTTTCGGGTGCCCGGATGTCTCGTCAGGCGAAGGCAATAAAGGAAGGCATTGAAGATCAACTGATTCTGGAAAAGATGAAAGCGGATGGCGGGAACACGCGTGAGACGTTGGAATCACGTGTCATTGTTCCTGGGCATACGATTTTCGTGCAATTCTTTCCGCTTTATATCCTGCCGGTGATTATCGCTGGTGTGGGTTATCTGGTGCTGCGCTTGTTAGGGCTACCCGTCTGAATGACGGTCTGGCGCAATGGTTGCGCCAGACTCCGTATCCTTCCTGTCCCATCTCTCATCTTAGAACAAACGTCTCACCCTAGATTAACAACTGCCGCTCAATGAGTTGTTGCGCCTCAACGATATGTTTGCCGCCGAAAAGATTGGCGCGGTTAAGCAGATAATAAATTTGGTAAATAGGCTGGCGATCGATAAAGCCTTTATCCAGCGGCCATACGCTTTGGTAGCCATCATAAATTTGTGCGGGCAGGGCTGGGTAGCGCGGCAACATCGCCAAATCACATTCTCTGTCTCCCCAATAGCAGGCCGGATCGAACAGATAAGCGCCATCCTGGCTATTCGCACAGTTATCTGGCCACAGGTCGCCGTGCAAGAGCGACGGCTGTGGCTGATGCCCCGCCAGACGTTCTTCTACGCGTGCGATCAGCGTTTCAATGTGACCAAAATGCATCCCTTTTTCTGCTGCCAGCTGTAACTGCCATCCAATACGCTGTTCGGCAAAAAAGGTCGCCCAGCGCCGCTGCCAGCTGTTTGGCTGAGGCGTGGTTGAGAGATCGTTGTCGAAATCCAGTCCAAATTGCGGCTGGTCGCTCCATTGGTGCAGACGCGCTAACTGCTCGCCCAGACACCAGGCACTGTGGGCATCCAACGGTTTAACGGGCAGGAATTGCAGAAGCAGGAAGCTGTGATCGCGTGAACTACCGACACCGTAGACGGCTGGCACTCGCACGGTATTGCTGCGGCTCAGCAGGTGCAGTTGATCGGCTTCAGCGGTGAATTTAGCCAACATTTCACGACTATCGCATTTTACGAAGACGTCATGATCGCCGTAACGGACATACCAGGCTGGATGTATTTCCCCACCGGGCAGTTCGCTGTGTTCCTGAATATCCGCAGTACCGTGATGCTCTTCCAAAAGTCGGCTGATAGCTTGCCACATAAGGTCATCCTCCCGTTGATGTTGCCGATACCCTGCTATTCACTGGGGTGATTCGTTTACGGTAACCCATTGAGCGCAATAAAAATGGAATCTATAGCACACTGATAACAATAGGCGCAGATAGCGAGAAACAAGTATAGTCGGAATTAAAAATAGCGGGGTTAGGATAACGCCCCATCCGCCGGATGAAGGCAGAGAATCGTGATGAGTGACGTAACCGGCAGCGGTCTTCCGGTTACGTCATGCTCAGAGGCTTGCAGCGAGTAAGCGCTATAGCGCGTCAGTGACAACCTGAGACGCTGACTGACGACGCAGTTTTAGCTGGTGGTATGTCAGCGCCAGCGTGAAGAACAAGGCCTGAACGATAACGATGCAAGGGCCTGTCGCGCCATCGATATAGAAACTGATCAGCGTACCAGCGATACAGGAAATGACGGAAACCAGCGTGGCGACAAGCACCATACGCTCGAAGCGCTTGCAGACCATAAAGGCAATAATGCCCGGGGCAATCAGCATCGCAATCACCAGAATAACGCCGACAGCCTGTAGTGATGCAACAATCGTCATTGCTAGCAGGCTTAACAATCCATAGTGCAGCAGCTTAACGGGCAGGCCGATGACGCGCGCATGGTTGGGGTCGAAGCAGTACAGCATGAAATCTCGCCGTTTCAATAACACAATACCCAGCGTTACCCCGGCAATCAGCAAGATTTGCGTCAGCTCTTGCTGAGTGATGCCCAGTACGTTACCAAACAAGATATGGTTTAGATGCTGATCGGTATCGATACGCGCGAACATGACGAGCCCCAGAGCAAACATACCGGAAAAGATGATCCCCATTACCGTATCTTCTTTTACGCGGCTGTGTTCTTTCACGTATCCCGTTGCTACTGCACAAAAAATACCGGAAACGAAAGCGCCGATGACCAGCGGGATCCCCAGTAAAAATGCGACAACAATACCGGGCAGCACGGCATGGGAAATGGCGTCCCCCATTAGCGACCAGCCTTTCAGTACCAGATAGCACGACAGTACCGCGCAGACCGTACCAGTGACGACGGCGGCAAGTAACGCACGTTGCATGAAGGGATAGGTCAGTGGGTCAATTAACCAGCTCATCAGCGTCATAATGCATCTCCTGATTGATCGCGTAGCCGCAGGCGGCGCGATGCCAGTAACCCGTGCTTGGGGGCAAAGACAAACGCCAACAGGAAGACGACGGTTTGCAAGGTGACAATCACGCCGCCAGTTGCGCCATCAAGGAAAAAGCTCAGATACGCACCCACGGCGCTGGTAATGGCGCCCAGTGCAATAGATATCACAACCAGACGACCAAACCGATCGGTGAGCAGGTAAGCGGTGGCACCCGGTGTAATCACCATTGCGATTACCAAAATCGCCCCGACGGTTTGCAACGCCGCGACAGTACAGGCGCTCAACAGCGTAAAGAACAGAATTTTCAGCTTTAGCGGAGAAAGGCCAATCGAACGGGCGTGATTTTCATCGAAGAACACGGCCAGCAGATCTTTCCACAGCAGGCAGAGAATCAGGAACGTTACACCAATGATGATTTCAACTTGCAGAATATCTTCGTCGGCAATGCCCAAAATATTGCCGAAAATGATGGATTGCACGTTAACCGATGTCGGATTAAGCGAAATGATCAGCAGACCGACAGCGAAAAACGTTGAGAAAATAAAACCGATAATCGCATCTTCGCGCAATCGGGTAATGTGACGGATGAGGGTCATCGCCAGCGCGGCGAGCATTCCGGTAAAAAATGCCCCCGCCGCGTAGGGCAGGCCCAATGCATAGGCACCTGCAACACCGGGAACGACAGAGTGGGAGAGCGCATCGCCCATCAGCGACCAGCCTTTCAGCATCAGGTACGCTGAAAGAAAAGCGCATACGCCGCCGACAATCGCGCTGACCCAGATCGCTTTGACCATGTAGTTATAGCTGAATGGCTGCAACAGGATATCGATCATCAGGGCTGCTTCTCCTCCGGTATTGTACGTGACGCTGGAGGATCGCTCTTGGTCGAACCGTAGAACACAGCCGGACGTTCATCGTCTGTCAGCACTGTCACCGAGCGGACATCGTCATCATCGTGAAGATGAGATCCGCCAAGGTTGATGTGTCGTAGAACGCCACCGAACGTTTTCTCCAAATTGCTTTGTGTGAAGGTACTGTGCGTCGGCCCGGCGGCTAAAACGGTACGATTGACCAAAATAACGTTGTCGCAAAACTCGGGAACGCTGCCAAGGTTATGGGTTGCCACCAGAATCAAATGGCCTTCATCGCGCAACGTGCGTAGCAGATCGATAATGGCGTTCTCTGTTTTAACGTCTACGCCGGTGAAAGGTTCATCCAGCAGTAACACGCTGCCTTGTTGAGCCAGTGCCCGCGCCAGAAATACCCGTTTTTTTTGACCGCCGGAGAGTTCACCGATTTGGCGATGTTGCAGCGTCGATAGCCCAACGCGTTCCAATGATTCCGCGACAATGGTGCGATCCTGTTTACTCGGGATGCGCAGGAAATTCATCCGTCCGTAGCGTCCCATCATGACAACATCGGACACCAGAACGGGAAAATTCCAGTCTACATCCTCTGTTTGTGGAACATAGGCAACCAGATTCTGTTTTAGCGCCTGATAGATCGGCTGCTGGTTGAGCAGTACCTGCCCAGAGGTAGGCTTGACTAACCCCATGATGCTTTTGAACAGCGTCGATTTTCCACTGCCGTTTACGCCAACCAAGGCGCAAATCGTACCGCCGGTCAGGGAAAATGAGGCGTGGCGAATAGCTTGATGCCCGTTGCTGTAAGTAACCGAAACATCATTGACTTCTAATGACTGTACTGCTCGATCGCTACTCATTGATTAAATCCTTTCGCGATGGTTTCCACCGTCACTTGTAACAGGTCGATATAGGTTGGCACAGGGCCTTTTTCTGTAGACAACGAATCAACATATAGTACGCCGCCATATTTAGCCCCCGTTTCCTTGCTGACCTGTTTGGCTGGTTTATCGGAAACGGTACTTTCGCTGAATACCACAGGAATAGATTTTTCGCGCACGGTATCGATAACCCGACGCACTTGCTGCGGAGAGCCTTGCTCGTCGGCATTGATTGGCCAGAGGTAGACCTCATTGAACTGATAATCCTTCGTCAGATAGCTGAAGGCGCCTTCACTGGTGACTAACCAACGTTGTTGTTCTGGAATGCGGGAAAGACGCTCACGCAGCGGTGCGTCGAGAGCCTTAATTTTTTCTGCATAGGCTTTGGCATTACGATTATATGTCTCTGCATTAGCAGGATCGGCTTGCACCAGGCCTTTGCGGATATTTTCAATATAGATTAATGCATTGGAGGGAGACATCCAGGCATGCGGGTTTGGGTTGCCATTATAAGCACCTTCGCGAATTGGAAGCGGCGTGATGCCTTCCGTTACCACAACGGCGGGCACATTTTTCACGTTTTCAAAAAAGCGCGTAAACCAGCGCTCAAGATTCATTCCGTTCCACAGTACCAACTGCGCAGACTGTGTTTTCACAATATCGCGCGGTGTCGGTTGATAATCATGAATCTCGGCACCGGGTTTGGTGATGGACTCGACGGTCGCGGCATCGCCTGCAATATTCTGTGCGATATCCTGAATGATGGTAAAGGTGGTGATGACTTTAAGCTTTTCAGCCGCCTGAGCGGAGGTACCGGCTAAAAGCAGTAACGTGCACGGCAGTGCGATGCGACGAAACAGGGCGGGTAAACGGGCGTGAAAACCAATCATGCGGATATCCTTACAAACCGTGAAAGTGTTACTTGAGAATAATTATCAATATCATTTAAGTCAAGAGGCAGAGAAGGGCAGGGAGGCAATATTGGAGGGTGTCTCATGACACAATAAATCACTGTTCGCAGGCTCGTTGCACGCGCTTGCGCGGGTAAGGAACGCATCATGCTCCTTTAGTAACAGAAATGTTGCTTTAATTTAATGAATCGTACTTAAGGTTACAACGAAAGTCTAACGGTAACGGTAGTGAACTGTCGCGCGACTATACATAGTTATACACATGGTGAAATTTACGCCAAAAAAAGAGATAAATCTGATGTAACCTTAAGAAAATAACGGTAGCTGCCGATAAACCATAAAGAATGTGAGAGATGTCTCTATTTTATACGAAAGGATTGTAAGTGATATGAGCACAAAATCAGAACGACGTTGGAAGCTGGCAAGTTTGGTCCTATTGACTTTTTTAATGGCATTATTAGTGTTGTTGGTTCAAACAAGTTAATTCCTGACGTAACGAAAGGTTAGGTTATAAATAATTTCTATTATGTAATGTATTAATGCAAAAGATATAGATAGCATAAAAATGGCAATCGATTTTAAGCATTGATATAAGCAGCGACTGCTATCGGGCACGCGTGTTGTTAGTGTTCAATATCTCTTCATAGTCGCCCGCCAATTATAGCTTTTTGTTATGATTACTGGTGCGACTGTGTCAGAAATGCGACGGTTGTCGCGTATTTTTTTGCATAATAGAATCCAGTGAGCGCTTATTGTACGGGGGCAGAAGCAACCTCTGAATATAGGCGCCAGCTAACCTTATCGTGTATTAATGAATCAGGGATGACGTGAATTTGTGCGGCATGTCCACGACTGATAAAAAAGGCCTTGCCATTGATTACATAGTGTGTAATAACGCTTCTGGGTAAAACGAGGTACAGTTCTGTATATGAATGGCATTTTCAGTAAAGAAGACTTAAGTACAACCTTTAGCGTTGCATGCTGCTTCTCTGCCGATCCTTATCTTAGTGCCTCAAGCAGTAACGACTTTGGTTTGTCTGTATAACGCCTTTTTGGCGGTTTAAACAATTAAAGGAAATATTTGAAATGGCAAAGATTAAAGGTCAGGTTAAGTGGTTCAACGAGTCTAAAGGCTTTGGTTTCATCACTCCTGCTGACGGCAGCAAAGATGTATTCGTACACTTCTCTGCAATTCAAGGCAACGGCTTCAAAACTCTGGCTGAAGGCCAGAACGTAGAATTCGAAATTCAGGATGGCCAGAAAGGTCCTTCCGCAGTAAACGTCACTGCGCTGTAATTTTACAGCTCTGTTGCAAAACCCGCCATGGTGCGGGTTTTTTGTTGTCTGCGTTTTATCTTTACCCGTGACGCAATAAAGATGTTTTTAATGAGGAAAATGTGCCGATGAGTTATCAGTGTCCGCTATGCCAGTTACCTCTGGAGCGACACCCGCGGCAATGGACGTGTGGTAAACATAGCTTTGACTGTGCGAAAGAAGGGTACGTTAACCTGTTGCCAGTGCAGTTTAAGCGTTCAAAACAGCCTGGCGACAGTGCCGAAATGATGCAGGCGCGGCGCAGTTTTCTGGAAGCCGGTCACTATCAACCGCTACGCGACGCCGTGGCACAACACGTTGATACTATTGTGGCAAGTGACGCTACTGCACTGTTGGACATCGGCTGTGGCGAAGGATATTACACCGCGGAGCTGGCGCATCGTCTCACCTCGCACAGAACGATGACGGTCTACGGACTGGATGTATCCAAAGCGGCGATTCAGCGTGCGGCAAAGCGGTATGAAAATGTTGAGTTTTGCGTTGCATCCAGCCAGAGACTGCCTTTTAGCGACGCATCCCTTGATGCAGTGGTAAAAATCTACGCGCCGTGTAATGACGCTGAGCTACAGCGCACCATTAAGGTGGGTGGTTGGGTCGTGACGGTGTCTCCGGGGCCGCGACACCTTTATCAACTGAAAGCGGAAGTCTACGATGAGGTGTTATTACACCCGAGTAAAGATGAAGTGCTCGCTGGCTTTCAGCTTATGGATCAGCAAACGCTCGCGTACCCGATGCAGTTATCCGGGAACGAGGCTGCCGCACTATTGCAAATGACGCCTTTTGCCTGGCGGGCAACGCCAGACGTTAGCGAGCGATTGCGAGCGACTGCCGTATTTAGTTGTGAAACGGATTTTATTATTCGCTTGCATCAGCGTGTTGATAGCGTCGTCGTCGCTTAATTAAACAGAATAAAAAACGGGCAGCGCGATAGTCGGGCTGCCCGTTAGTGTAGGTGTGTTTTATCAGGCGGCGTAGCCGAGATGCTCATACAGGATATTACAGCCGATACCAATCAGAACCAGCCCACCCATCACTTCTGCTTTTTTACCAAGAATTGGGCCAATATAGCGGCCAATCATCATTCCAAGCGTAACCATAATCATAGTGGCGCAACCAATCACCATCGCAGTATGGAGAATATTGACCTGAAGGAAAGCCAGACCGACGCCGATGGCCATGGCATCCAGACTGGTGGCAATAGCCGTGCAGACCAGCAGCGCCAGGCTATGATTTTTGACTTTTTCGCAGCGACAGTCTGAAGAACCTTTGAATCCTTCAACGACCATACGTCCGCCTAAGATCAGTAAGAGCGTAAAGGCAACCCAGTGATCCCACTCGAGAATATATTGGCTGGCAAAGAAACCAAGTGCCCAACCGATGAGCGGGGTGATAGCTTCAATAACGCCGAAAATGAGACCAGTACGAATGGCATCACGGAAACGAGGATTATGCAGGACGGCACCTTTACCGATTGACGCGGCGAAGGCATCCATTGACATACCAAATGCTAGGATAAGTGTTGCTGACATATTCATTGTAAATAGCCTCGGCTGGACGATTAACCATATACACGCAGATCATCCCCAACCCGAACGACGATCTTACGTGTCTATGGTCTCGCCTGCCAATCACGCTTGGCCGCCCGCACCACGTTCATGCTCCTGTAAATTAGGAGATAAAACGAGTATGTTGATACGAGCATTTCTGATTAGTTCGGTGAATATTAATTAATCAGAAATCGGCTACTCCCCAATGACGGCGCAACCTTACCATATTATTTATGCAGTAAACAACACTAAAAGTTTTACGTGTTAATAATGCAATTGATAATTATTTTCATTTGATTGCTGAAATCGACTAATCGTATAAAATAACGACAAGGTTATTGGGGTTAAAATACCACCAGGAAACCAGGTGTATATTGTTGGCTATTTTAAATAATTTGCCTGATAAGCTTACCTCATTGATTCTCAATCATAAATTTATATATCTTTTCTAAATCATCAAGCTGCGTAACCTGTATTAATAAACGGCGTTTTTCAAGAGCAATGACTAATACGCCATCCTCAGATAAATTCATATTTTTAATTCTGGTATAAGGAATGAATATATTTGCATAAAAGAAACCGGTTGATTTAAAAACCAGTTTAGGTCGACGAATATAAGTCAGATAACACGCCATGAAAGCGAGAGAAATCAAAAGATAGGTAGTGAGAATAGCGCCATTACTCATCACATTTTGATAAATAAGAATCCCCACTAAGCCGATAAAAATCAGCGTATCGAGCCGATTCGTCCGTTTCAGCGGGACGAAGAGCAACGTTTTCCCTTTGCGTTTATCTATGATGAACTCATCATAGATGGCGTAAATCAACGCTAATGCAATCAACACGACCAGCGCGATATCTGTCATTGTCATTCGTATTACCCTTGCCTGTTATGTATCTGTATTCGCTAAGCATTCATATCCGTTAAACATCCATATCCGTTAAACATCCCGATAATAAAAAGCGCAGGGAACATTTTTCAACGTTGCTTGCGACGGCACGCAGGGGGGCGGACAAGGATGTTCATCATAAAAAATGGCCGGACGTATTGGCGCCCGGCCATTGAATATTACACGCCGAGCAGACCGATCCAGTATCCGAAGATACCAATGGCGAAGAAGCCCATAATCAGCCACAGTGCGTTCACTTTGCGCCGTAACAGCCACATACAGCCGAACGTCAGCAATAGGGGAACGAGCCCAGGCATAAGCTGATCAAGGATGGATTGAACGGTTGTCACCGTGGTTTCACCGTTCTGGTTCGTCACCGTCGACACCACCATCGGAATGTTGACGTGGGTCCATTTATTGACCAACGCCCCCATGACGAATAGACCGAGAATAGAGGCCGCTTCGGTCATTTTTTGCAGGAAGCCGCCGCCCATATCGCTAACGATATCAATTCCTTTACGGTAGCCGTAAGCAACGCCATAGTAGCGCACCAGCAGGCGAACCAAATTGAACAGGACGAAGAAGAGGACAGGCCCCAACAGGCTGCCGCTCATGGCAATCCCCGCACCCAGCGCAGCGAATACCGGACGGGCTGTGCCCCAGAATATCGGGTCGCCGACGCCAGCCAGTGGCCCCATCAGCCCGACTTTCAGGCCGTTTATTGCCGCGTCATCAATGGGAGCGCCATTCGCGCGTTGCTCTTCCATCGCCATCGTTACGCCGAGTACCGGAGCTGCAACAAAGGGCTGTGTATTGAAGAACTCCAGATGGCGCTTGATCGCCTGTTTACGCTCTTCCGAATTTTCAGGATAAAGACGGCGAATTACCGGCACCATGGAAAAACAGAAGCCGAGTGCCTGCATACGTTCAAAGTTCCAGGAGCCTTGAAACAGGTTGGAACGAATAAACACCGCGCGGATGTCGCTGTCAGTGAGTTTTTTGACATTCGTGTTTTCGACCATTTTTCTCACTCCTGTTAATCCAGTTCGTTATCAAGGTCGTTATTGCCTGATGAAACCGGCTGGCCTTGAACCTTGTTATATTTCGGGCTGAGCTGGATATACAGCACCGCCATCACAATACCGATTACGCCCAGCGCCACCAGATTGAACTCGGTGAACGCAGCGGTAACGAAGCCAAGATAGAAGAAAGGCATCAGGTAGCCTGCACGCATCATGTTGATGACCATCGCGTAACCGACGACGACAATCATGCCACCGGCGATATTCAGACCGTTGGTAACCACTTCCGGGATGGAATTCAGCATGGCGTGGACGGCATCGGTGCCGACGGAAACCGCGACAATGACCGCAGGGATCGCGATGCGCATCGCTTGTAGCAGCAGTGCGGAGACGTGAATCCAACTGATGGCTGTCAGATTACCTCGCTCTGCCGCGCTATCAGCCGCATGTTGGAACGCGACTGTGATGGTACGAACAATGATGGTTAATACTTGTCCGGCTGCGGCGAGCGGAATCGCCAGCGCAATCCCGGCGCCGATCCCCTGACCGCCGGCAATAACCAGAATGGTTGAAATAATCGAGGCCAGGGCCGCATCCGGTGCGACGGCCGCACCGATGTTCATCCAGCCTAATGCGATCATTTCCAGCGTACCGCCAATAATGATCCCGGTTTTTAAATCACCTAATACTGCGCCAATCAGCGTACAGGCGACGAGTGGACGGTGGAACTGGAATTCATCAAGAATTGAACCCATCCCCGAAACACACGCGACGAGAAATATCAGCACAATTTGAAGTGTGGTAATCTCCATCGTACTTCTCCTATAAAATGTGTCTGAGTAAAAATAAATCGCCATCCCCATTGTTTTTCTATATCGACATAAAGCGTTGCAATATCGACATAAATACCTATCTTGAAAATCGCCAGGGCTATAAAGCTATTATTGATGGTGACATTCGCGTTAATCACATTCGCATTGCGATAGGTATCAGCGCGGCATTTTGTTAATTAAATCCATCATTTTAAGCCGGGTATCGGTTGAGACTTTTCGAACCTCCAATTCAATTCCGCGTTTATCTAATTCTCGGAATGCAGCGATATCCTTCTCATCGATAGAAACAGCGTTATTGACCTGCGTTTTTCCCTGTTTGAATGCCATTCCGCCAATATTGACCGAAGTGATTTTTACGCCATTTTCGATCAGCGTTAATACATCCGTCGGATTGGTGAACAGTAACATCACGCGATCGGCGGCATATTTGGGGTTGTCATAAACACGAACGGCTTTTGCCACATCCACCACGTGAGCGGTAACGCCCGGTGGCGCAACCTGAGTCAACAACGTTTTACGCACGTGATCGGCGGCGACTTCATCGCTGACGACAATAATGCGCGAAACATTGGTTTCTTTCGTCCATCGGGTGGCGACCTGACCATGAATCAGACGGTCATCGATACGCGCCAGTCCTATCTTCATGTGTTCACCGGATCCTGCTGGTGTGGGAACGGCGTTGGCTTTTGGAGGTGGTGGAGGGGAAGGGGGCGTTGCCTTGGGTTTTTCCTGATGCTTCAGCGCTTTTACGCCATCTCTACCAGCTTCAAGAGCGATAGAAACCAGAGCGGAAAAGGAAGGATCATCATCCCGAGCCATAAAGGTTTCTGCCAACATGGGGA
This sequence comes from Pectobacterium aroidearum, assembly GCF_041228105.1. Classification (NCBI taxonomy): domain Bacteria; kingdom Pseudomonadati; phylum Pseudomonadota; class Gammaproteobacteria; order Enterobacterales; family Pectobacteriaceae; genus Pectobacterium; species Pectobacterium aroidearum. The sequence goes on along the minus strand of NZ_CP166097.1, from coordinate 2,831,380 downwards.
TATTCACGCCAGCGATAACATCATGGTTTTCTTTATCGGTGACGAGGCGACTGGCGGCGTTAAACGGGCTGCCGCCCCAGGTATCAACGAGAAACAGCACGCCTTGCGATGTGTCCAACTGCGTGAGTTTTTCCTGATATTTTTCTATCAAGGTTTCGGCGTTTTCTCCAGGAACGAAATCGATCCAGGCGACGTTACTTTGCTCGCCAAGGATCATTTCTGCTGTCTTTAACAGCGGTCCCGCAGTGGCGCCGTGAGTGCATAACATTATGGCAATACTCACTTGCTACCTCCTCACGTTCACGATCAAAAAGAGTCAATGTGTCAGGAAACAGGGTTAACGCTGAGCTACTGAATGTTAACCGTCGCGGTATTAGTATGGCTGCAAGAAAAAATTTTACCGTGGATTCATGACATTCACTGTGTTCCTCCAGGTTGTCAGGCGAGAAATCGTGACTGACAGATTTATTTTACTTATCGAAAAAATAAATAGTGTGATGATGCTCTAATGCTGACCAGTTAGGTGTGCGCCTAAAAGGGGGCAAAATAGGAAAATTAGAACGCGTTATCAATGCGAAGCAGGTCTAAGAAATTCTTTGTGAAAATTGGTAACAACCTGTTAGAGTAAACGTCCCTTAAATTGCTTAGGAGCACCGGGCATCAGCCCTTCCCATGGACTGTCACCGACAAAACGTTCTCTGTTTTCCCGCTAATGCTGGCGGTTTTCTGTACTCAGCTGGTCACTCAGACCACACTCAGAATCTCTCTGATTCACATCAACTCTTTTTATTACCATTCAATGCGGCTCATGCATTGATGTCATCTGCTCGTTCATTTTCTGGAGTCTGACATGGAATTTTTGCTAGATCCTTCAATCTGGGCAGGCCTATTGACGCTGGTGGTACTTGAAATTGTTCTGGGTATCGACAATTTGGTATTTATCGCTATTTTGGCGGATAAATTACCCCCCAAGCAGCGAGATAAAGCCCGCATTATCGGTTTAAGCCTGGCGTTGTTAATGCGTCTGGGTCTGTTGTCTTTGATTTCCTGGATGGTCACCCTGACGCGTCCATTGTTTAGCCTTGGCGATTTCAGCTTCTCAGGTCGTGACCTGATTTTACTGTTCGGCGGTATGTTTCTCTTGTTCAAAGCCACGATGGAGTTGCATGAACGGTTAGAGAACAAAACGCACGATGGTAACGGCAATCGCGCTCACGCCAGTTTCTGGGCCGTGGTGGCGCAGATCGTCGTGCTGGATGCCGTGTTCTCGCTGGACGCCGTGATTACTGCAGTGGGAATGGTAGATCACCTGGGCGTGATGATGACGGCGGTGATCATTGCGATGGGCGTCATGCTGATTGCTTCTAAGCCACTGACCCGATTCGTCAACGAGCATCCAACCGTGGTTGTTCTGTGTCTCAGCTTCTTGCTGATGATTGGTCTGAGCCTGATGGCGGAAGGTCTTGGCTTCCACATTCCGAAAGGCTACCTGTATGCCGCGATTGGCTTCTCTATCCTGATCGAGCTGTTTAACCAGATTGCCCGTCATAACTTTATGAAGCATCAGTCGCACCGTCCTTTGCGTGAGCGTACCGCAGAGGCCATTCTGCGCCTGATGGGCTCACGGAAAAACACGGATGATCTGGATGCGGATGAACCGCAGAAGAAACTCACGACAGAGGAATTCGCTGAGGAAGAGCGCAATATGATCAGCGGCGTGCTGACATTGGCGTCGCGCTCGCTGCGCAGTGTGATGACGCCACGTACGGAAATTTCCTGGGTGGATAGTGAAAGTTCTGTCGAGCAGATCCGTATGCAATTGCTGGATACACCTCACAGCCTGTTCCCAATATGCCGCGGCTCTCTGGATGAACTTATCGGCGTCGTCCGTGCTAAAGATCTGCTGGTGGCGCTGGAAACACAGACCGATGTGGAAAGCTTTGCCGCAGCGAATCCGCCAATTGTCGTACCCGAAACGCTGGATGTGATAAACCTGCTGCCCGTTCTGCGCCGTGCGAAAGGCAGTCTGGTCATCATCGCCAACGAATTTGGCGTGGTACAAGGGTTGGTAACGCCGCTGGACGTGCTGGAAGCGATTGCGGGTGAGTTCCCGGATGAAGACGAAACGTTGGATATCATCCCTGACGGCGAAGGCTGGCTGGTAAAAGGTGGAACGGATCTACACGCTCTGCAACAGGTAGTGGATAGCAGCGATCTGGTTGATCCGAAGGAAGATTATGCTTCACTGGCTGGTATGCTGTTAGCGCACAGTGATGAGTTCCCGAAAGTCGGTGCCATCATTGAGTTGTACAACTTGCGCTTCCATATCATTGAGGTTTCCGAATACCGCATTGAACTGGTTCGTGTGGAACGCATTGTGGATGAGGACGACGCTGAAGAGGCGTAATGCGCTCCGCGTAAGTTGAACGTTTAAGAATATTTGAACGTTCCTGCCAATAAGAGACAATCCGGAATCAGTTTTCTGATTCCGGATTTTTTACGCCTGAACAGAATAGGGTTTCGCTGTTGATCTCTTGTTTCTAAGCGTATCCAGACGGTGAGGTGATAAGAGGAGGTCATGAAATAGGCAGTATTGTATGACGATGTGTAACAAACCTGAAATTATTGGTTAAGGGGAGATTTTATCTCAACTTAACGCAAATCGATTGTCATAAAATTATATATTACCTGACATATTGAGCTTGGTAATTAACGGCTCTACTATGCCAAAAAAAATTATTATTATCAGGGATGAAACCATGCGTGGTTTTTTCAGGCTGATTGCTATCATGCCTGCGCTATTTTCTTATACCGTATTCTCCGCGTCGCTTAATCTGGCAGACCGAAATGACATTCAGCGGTTTCAGGTTGAGATGGTCGATCAATCCCGGCAGCAGCGCGATGCCTTATTGCAATTAAATCAGCCACAAACGACGGTGAATCCCACTGGCGGAAGCAATGCTGGGAATGGCTTGTCCACTCAGGCAATTCATTATCACAATAGCTCGCTGTTGGGTGAAAGAGATAAAAACAGGTTAAATAAAAATGATATTAACCGTTGTATTAATGTTAATAACATTAATCAGCTGATTTATGACGCCAGCAATAAATATATCAAATGGGACTATATTACCAACCTGGCTATGCCATTGTTAATTTCACTAATAAAAACCGGATAGCGCCGTGGTGTATTACCGCGTTGGGCTGTCGTTTTAATTATTCGTTGTTAATGTTTCGTTGTTAATCGTTAAGACCGGGGATCAGGGATGAAACCAGTAAAAACCACACAGCGCCTGCTGGCGTACACGCTGATCCACCTGATTGCGTTTCAGCCGCTGCTGCCGGCCATGGCGGCGGGCGTGCAGGTCGCGACGGGCAACACCGCGCTGGATCAGGCCGGTAACGGCGTCCCGGTCATCAATATCGCCACGCCAAACGGTGCGGGAATTTCCCATAACCAGTATCAGGATTTTAACGTCGATAAACCCGGTCTGATCCTGAATAACGGCACGGCGCAGCTCAATCCCACCCAGCTTGGCGGGCTGATCCAGAACAACCCGAACCTGAAAGGCAAGGCTGCCGACGCCATTATCAACGAAGTGGTGTCGACCAACCGCAGTACGCTGGCGGGGTATCTGGAAGTGGGCGGCAAACAGGCCAGCGTCATCGTGGCCAACCCCAACGGCATCACCTGCGACGGCTGCGGTTTTATCAATACTCCGCAGGTGACGCTGACCACCGGCAAACCGCAGATGGATGCGCAGGGGAATTTGCAGCAGATCGACGTGAAGCGCGGCGATATCACGCTGACCGGGCAGGGGCTGGACGCAAGTAAAAGTGACTACCTCAGCCTGATTGCCCGCACTGCGCAGATTAATGCCGGGCTGAATGCCAATGACACACAGATTGTGCTCGGTGCTAATCAGGTTGACGCGACGGGCAAGGTGACGGCGCAGGCAGCAGACAGCGGTGTGAAGGTCGCACTGGATACGGGTGCGTTGGGTGGCATGTACACCAACCGCATCAAACTGGTTTCCAGCGATAAGGGCGTGGGCGTCAACGTCGGCAACCTCAGTGCACGCAGCGGGGATATCACGCTGTCGGCCAACGGTAAACTCAGCCTCGGCGATACGATGGCGCAGGGGAATATTCAGGCTGACGCGGACGCGCTGGCGCTGCGGGGCAAGCAGCAGGCGGGTGACGCGCTGACGCTGAACGCCAAACAGGACATCACGCTGCAGGACGCTACGCTGCGTGCCGGACAAGACATCGCGCTGTCATCGGGTGGTGGGCTGAAGGCGCAAAACAGCGTCATCAGCGCGGGCGTTGATGCGCAGGGCACCGTCAAACCCGCCAATCAATTATCCCTTAACGGTGACGCTGTCACGCTTGAGGCTGCCCAGCTTGCCGCCGGCAAGGTGACGGTCAACGCGGGCCAGTCGCTGCAGCAGGATGCGGCAAGCGGCATCAAGGCGGAGTCGGTGCTCGATATACGCGGCGACGCGGTGTCGCTGGCGGGCAGCGCGGGTGCTGAAGACGTGCGACTGGCGGCGAAGACCCTTACCGGTGCCGGCAGCGCCCAGCTTCAGGCGAAGAATAATGCCACGGTGCGCGTTACGCAGCAGGGCGACTGGCAGGGGAATCTGACCGCCGGTAATGTGCTCACCGTTGACGGCGGACGTCTGGTACAGCGCGGCACGCTGGCAGGGAAAACCCTGACGCTGACGCTGGATGCGCTGGACAATCAGGGTGATATCGCCGCGCGGCAGGGGCTGACGTTCAGCGGCGGCGACATGACGAACCGCGGCACGCTGGCGGCGGCCGAGCGCCTGACGGTTAACGCGCAGCGTCTGGACAACACCGGATTACTCAGCGCCCGCCATGACTTGAGGCTTGAGCTGCAAACGGTGCTGAACAATCAGGGCAATATCCTGACGGATAATCAGCTGTTTTTGCTGGCCGACACCATCACCAACGGCGGCACACTGCAGGCCGCGACGCTGACCGCACAGGCTAACCAGTTCACGAATCAGGGCGAGGTGACCGCGAACACACTCGACCTGACCAGCCAGACGACAGAAAACCACGGCACTATCAACGCGCGGCAGATGCTGGCGCTGCACGGCGGCAGTCTGGTGAACCGCGGCACGCTCAGCGCCGGGGAAAAACTGGCACTGACGCTGGGTGACACGCTGGATAACCGTGGCCTGATGCAGGCCGGCAACACCCTGCAGGTGACCGCCGACCGTCTCAGCAATGACGGCACGCTCACGGCGCCTGATTTACAGCTGCACACCGGCACACTTGCCAATCAGGGGGCGCTGCAGGCCGACAACGCGCTGCAGCTTGAGGCCACGCGTGCGCTGACGCAATCCGCCGCCGGCACGCTGCTGGCCGGCACGAACCTGACGGTGAACGCCGGACAGGCCGAGACCGACGGTACCATTCAGGCACAGCAGTTCCTGCTGAATGCCGAACGCTGGCTCAATACGGGCAAAACCAGTCTTACCGGCGACGGACAGGTTACGGCCACCCATCTGGACAACCGCGGCAGCCTGTTGACGGCGGGCAACTGGACCATTCACAGCGATGTCGTCAGCCAGGCCGGGGCGTTGCAGGGCCATGCCCTGACCCTTCAGGCCAGTACCCTTACGAACAGCGGACAGGCACAGGCGCGGGGCGCGGTGAACCTGACCGTCGCCGATACCTTTACCAATAGTGGCGACTGGCTCAGCGGGGAGACGCTGCGCCTTCAGGCGGCAAAGACCGAAAACCGGGGCACGCTGCAGGCGCTAACCCTGACGGCGGAGGGTTCGTCTTTCGACAACCGTGGCACGGTCAGCGGTATCACTAACCTGTCGCTCTTCCTGAACGGCAACCTGTCCAGTCAGGGAACACTGCTGAGTGAGGGTGACAGCACCACCACGGCCAAACGGTTCGATAATCAGGGCACGTTGCAGGCGAAAAACGTCGCGCTGCAGGTGGATGAGCTGGATAACGCGGGAACGATTTTCGGGATGTCCTCACTGGCGCTGACGGCGGCCAGCGGGCTGACCAACCGGCAGGCGGGGAAACTGCTGTCTCAGGGCGCGGCGGTGCTCACCGCGGCGGAGGTGGTGAATGCCGGGGACTGGCAGGCGAAAGCCCTGACGCTGACGGCAAATAATCTCACCAATGACGGCCAGATCCAGGGGGATGACGCCTTGTCCCTGACGCTGCCAACGACCGGCGGCACAGGGACGCTAATCAACCGCGGTACGCTGACCACGGGCGGTGACGCCACGCTGTTTGCGCGCCTGATGGAGAATCCGGGCACGCTGTCCAGCCGGGGCCACGCGACACTGATGGGCATGTCGCTGATGAACGACGGCCGTCTGGTTGCGGCAACAGGGCTGTCGCTGTACGGCGACTATCAGGGCCGTGGCCTGCTGAACACGGCGGGCACCCTGACGCTGGAGGGCGACACGCTGGTTAACGGCGGGCACTGGGAAAGCCGGGCGTTGTCCCTGCAAGGGAAGCACTTTACCAATCAGGGCACGGTGCTGGGTAATGACGTGACGATAACAGCGAACCGCCTGACGAATCTCGGCGGCGTTGTGGGCACCGATTCGTTGGGGATCGTGTTGTCGGGCGGTCTGGATAACGGTGGTGAACTGCGCAGCGACAACCTGTCGGTTGCGGCGGCGGCGGTGAACAACCGCGGCGACATGCAGGGCATCAATACCCTGCAACTGAACACCACCGGGCTGCTGGATAACACGGGCGTCATCAGCGGCAGCCAGTCTGTGGCGGTGACAGCCGGTGACGTCAGACAGGGCGGCACGCTGGAAGGGAAACGCGTCACGCTGGACGCCGCCTCGCTGACCAATCAGGGCAAAATGCTGGGCGTGGACGCGCTGACGCTCGCCATCACAGGGAATGTCACGAACCGTGGCAATCTGCTGACGCAGGGCAACGCAACGGTGACCGCGCAGAGCATGGATAACCGCGGGCTGCTGCAGGCCGGAAACCTCACGCTGGAAGCGGATGACGTGACCAATGCGGGGCAACTGCTCGGGATTCAGGCACTGTCGGTAACGGCACAGGGCGGGCTGACCAACCAACAACGCGGCAAACTGCTCACGCAGGGGGCAGCGCTGTTACAGGCCGCTCAGGCCGAGAACCACGGCGAGTGGCTGGCGGATACTCTGACGCTACAGACCGAACGTTTCGCTAACACGGGACGGGTGCAGACCGATCGTGAACTTAGCGTCACCGTTGCGCCCGTAAGTGCCGTATCTCAGCGTTCTTTCCTGCCGATGGCGCTGTCGCTGGCGGCAGATATTCAGCAGCTCAACGCCTCATCTTCACCTCAGGGACGCGGGGCGGGCGACGGTGTACTGGACAACCGCGGCACGCTGGTGTCGGGCGGTGATCTTCAACTGCAGGCCACGCAAATCACCAATCAGGGCTCGCTTTCCGGTAACGGCACGGCAACCCTGACGGGCAACACGATCCAGAATGACGGTGCCGTGGTCGCCCTGACATCCCTGTCGCTGACCGGGGATTATCAGGGACTCGGGACGCTGCAGACCGACGGGCGGCTGGACTGGTCCGGCACCACGCTCACCAACCGCGGGCGCTGGCAGGCGAATGCCATTCAGTTGCAGGGGCTCACGCTGGAGAATCAGGGCACGCTGCTGGGACAGCGGACGGACATCACGGCCGATACCCTGTTTAACGGCGGCGAAATCGCCGGGGTTAATGCACTGCAGCTAACCCTTGCTGAGCGCCTGACCAATCAGGGTGAACTCTACGGGGCGACGCTGGGGCTGTCGGCGACTGACCTGTTCAATCAGGGGGAACTCTCCGGTGACGACCTGCATCTGACGCTGCAGGAGACGGTGCACAACAGCGGTCTGATTAGCGGCAGCCAGCGGGTACAGCTGGAGGCGGATCAGGTCGAGCAGTCAGGCTCACTGGAAAGCCGCCAACTGCAGGTGCAGGCGAACGCTCTGGATAATCAGGGCACGATGCTGGGCGTGGACGAATTGACGCTGGCGATTAACACCACGGCGCGCAACAGCGGAAAGTGGCTGAGTCAGGGCGACAGCACGCTGACCGCCAGACAGCTGGAGAACACAGGCCAGTGGCAGGCGAAGACGCTGACGCTGACAGCGGATGACGTCCAGAATGCCGGGCAACTGCTGGGGCTGTCGTCGCTGACGATGACGGCGAAAAACCGTCTGACCAATACGAAAACCGGCACGCTGCTCACGCAGGGACAGGCAGTGCTGAACGCGGCTGAGGCGAGCAATGACGGCGAATGGCAGGCGGACAGCCTGACGCTGGAGGCGCAAACCCTGAACAACCGCGGGCATATTCAGAGTGATACATCGCTGACGGTGACGCTGGAAAACGGTGATGTAGACAATCAGGGCACACTGTGGAGCAAGCGTGCCGATATTGCCGCCCGCACGCTGACCAATGCGGGTGAGATCACCGGCGTGAACGGACTTCAACTGACGCTGGATGACGCCTTAACCAATCAGGGGGCGCTGAGCAGCTATCAACTGATTGCGCAGGCCGACAGGCTGGACAACCGCGGGAAAATCAACGGCCTTGACCAACTGGGGATCACGGTAAACCAGAACCTCAACAATACCGGCACGCTGTACGGGGCGGCAGTGACGCTGAATGCGAACGACCTGACCAACGACGGCACGCTCACCGGTATCGACAGCCTGTCCCTGGGGCTGAACGGGACGCTGAATAATACCCGTGACATCAGCAGCACGGCGCTGACGCTCAACGCTAATGATGTCGTCAACCACGGCACGATGACGGGCGTGAACGGGTTAACGTTCCTGCTCGGCAATCACCTCGACAATCAGGGAACGCTGAACAGTCAGGCGCTCGCCATTGCTGCCCGCGACGTGACCAACGGCGGACGGCTTAACGGCACGCGTAGCCTGCAACTGACGCTGGACGGCACCCTGACCAACACCGGTGACCTCATCAGCCCGCACATCGGTATCACCGCGCAGAACGTGCTGAACCACGGACAGATGCTGGGCGCGGACGATCTGCAACTGGATCTGTGTAATGCGTTGGAGAATCAAGGGCTTATCAGCGTCAGCAATACATTAGGTGTGATCGCGAAAAACCTCGTTCAGCAGGGCACGCTGGAAGCGCGGGCGCTGACTGTGGACGCGCAGACGCTGGATAACCACGGCAAGATGCTGGGCGTGGATGCACTGACGCTGGCGATTGTGGGGACGGCCCGTAATCAGGGTAAATGGCTGAGTCAGGGCAGCAGCACGCTGACGGCGGGTCAGGTTGACAATCAGGGGCAGTGGCAGGCGGGCGACATCACGCTGCAGGCCACTGACCTGACCAACCGTGGACAGATTTTTGGTCTCAACGCTCTGTCGCTGACGACCACAAATGACCTTGGCAACCAGCAGGGCGGCACACTGCTGTCGCAGGGACTGGCAGTATTAGGCGCCGCGAACGTGACAAACGACGGCGACTGGCAGGCAGACCACCTGAAACTGGACGCGCAGCAGCTGACCAACCGCGGGCGCATTCAGGGGGATAGCGGGTTAACGGTCACGCTGGATAGCAATAATCCGGCCAGCCTGCTCACGAATCAGGGCACGCTGATCTCCGGCGGCGACACACAGCTGAGCGCCAGCCTGCTCGACAATCAGGGCACCGTGTCTGGTGTGGGCAAAATAGACGTGCAGAGTGCGACTATCCGCAATGCGGGCAACGTGATTGCCGACGGGGCGCTGTCGCTCAATGGCGACTATCAGGGCGCAGGCCTGTTGCATACTGCCGACACGCTGACGCTGCGTGGCAATCAGTTGCACAATAGCGGACGCTGGGAAAGCCGGGCGCTGGCGCTAAACGGGGGGACGTTCAGCAACACTGGCACGGTCATCGGTGAGCGCGGTATCACGCTGGAGCTGCGTGATGGCCTGACGGTCGGCAGTGCGGGTCAACTGCTGACCAACGGTACCCTGCAGGTGCAGGCGGGCAATGTCAGTAACGACGGGTTATGGCAGGGCAACACACTGGAACTGTCCGCAAACGGCCTGACAAACGGCGGGTCGCTGCTTGGTCAGGACGGGCTGCGGCTTGATTTACTGGACACCTATCAGGGGAACGCGCAGTCACGTCTGCTGAGCGACGGCGAGGCCGTTATCACGGCTGACCGCCTGAACCAGAGCGGAGAGATAGCCGCAGGCACGCTGAGCCTGACCACCGGTACGCTGGATAACAGCGGGCGCGTGTTGGGCAGCAATGGCCTGACAGTCACCAACCGTGATGAACTGCTTAACCGTGCCGGAGGCGAGCTGCTGACCAACGGCGCAGGCCGCCTCGACAGCGGCACGCTGAGTAATGCCGGTACGCTGCAGGCGAATGACCTGCAACTGCGGGCTGATGAAATCGATAATCAGGGCCGCATTCAGGGCACTGACGCGCTGCGTCTGCTCGATGTACTGCGCTATGTCGGCGATAAAAGCAGCCAGTTGCTCAGCAACGGCGTCGCTACACTGCATGCCACACGGGTGGACAACGCCGGTTTATGGCAGGCGGGTACGCTGACGCTGAACGGCGACATGTTCAGCAATAGCGGCACGGTGGCGGGGCTGAACGGTCTGTCGCTCAACGGTGACACACTCAACAATCAGGGAGAGTTGTTCTCGCAGGGCGCAGTAACAGTAACCGGCAAAACGCTGGAAAACGGCGGCACGCTGACGGGCGTCGGCGGCTTTACGCTGAATCTCACCGGCCGTGTCGATAACCTGGCGACGGGACGACTGCTCAGCGGCGGTACCGGCGAAGTGACCACTGGCGTGCTGCGTAATCAGGGGCTGTGGCAGTCGGACGCGTTACAACTGACCGCCCGTGACCTTGAACAGCAGGGCAATCTGCTGGGCGTACAGCGCGGGACGCTGCAGTTGAGCGGCGCTTATCAGGGCGCACAGGGCAGCCAGCTGGTCAGCGGCGGTGACCTGAGCCTGACGGCGCATGACATCACCAACCGCGGGCAGATACAGGGCAGCACCCTGACGCTGGGTGCCGATGCACTCACTAACCACGGTACGTTGCGTGGCAATAGCGCGCTTGACGCGACGGTCTCCCGTCAGTTTACCAATGCCTCGCAGTCACGTCTGAGCAGCGACGGCACGCTGAACGTGCAGGCGGCGACGCTGGCCAATCAGGGTGACATCAAAGCCGCGACTACCACACTGACGGGGAATACCGTGACCAACGGCGGCACGGTGCAGGGCACCACGGCATTGCAACTGGACGCGACAGACCGCATCGTCAACCAGCAGGGCGGGCAATTGTTGTCCGATGGCACTACCACGCTGAACGCGGCGGCGGTGGACAACCTCGGCTGGCTGCAGGGGCGCGGGCTGGCGGTGAACACCGCGCAGCTAACCCAGCAGGGCAGCCTGATGGCACAGGATAAACTGACGTTATCCATTCCGCGGTGGGTGAATAACGGGCTGGTGCAGGCCGGTGAACTGGAGATTATCGCCGACGAACTCGACAACCATGGCACGCTGCTGGGCCTGACACAGCTGGCGCTGCAGACGCAGCGGCTGATTAACCGTCAGGGGGCGAAGCTCTACAGCGCGCAGGACCTGCGCCTGAAAACCCAAGAGCTGCAACAGGACGGGCAACTGGTGGCGCTGGGCAATCTGAGTGCCGACATTACCGGGCCGCTGACCTTCACCCAAAGCATGGCGGCCGGGAAACAGCTGACGCTGAACGTGGCGGGCGACCTCGACCAGCGCGGCACCCTGCAGGGGCAATCTGTCCAGCTGACCAGCACTGGCACGCTGACCAATCAGGGCAATATTCTGGCAGGCGGCGGCGAATCGCGCCTCAGTGCCAAAGATATCGTACAGCTGGAGGCGGGCAGCGTGCAGGCAGGCGGTAATCTGACGCTGGTGAGTGAGAACACGCTGAATAACAAAGGCCTGATTGGCACTACGGGCGACCTGCTGGTGCAGGCCGGCGGCGTGTTGCACAACAGCAGCATGCTTTACGCAGGTGGCAATATGCGTCTGCTGTCGGATTCGCTGACCAACGTGTTCGGCACCATTCTGGCGGGCAATAATCTGTGGGTGCAGCGCGATGCGCAGGGCAATGCCAGCACCTCGCTGCTCAACAGTTCCGGTACCATTGAAACCCAGTCCGGCGATATCACGATTAATACCGGTACGCTGACCAATCAGCGTGAGGGGTTGGTGGTGACGGAAAGTGAATTGACGGATGAGTCGGTGCCTGATTGGGCGGGTAAAACGACGGCAAATATTCCGATCGAATGGCTTAAACCAGAGGATTACGGTGTCTTAGGGGGTAAGGAATGTTCTTCTCATGGAGATAAAGGATATGAAACTTGTAGTACATATGGAGTATATGCTCCGTATAAGAATGCTTATATCCAAAAAATCGGATTAAGCAACAAAAAAATAGAAGTTATTACTAATGGTGGCATTTCGACAATTTCATCAGGAAGAAATATCTTAATGAATTTGGATAATGTCAGTAATGATGCCTCTAATATTTTAGCAAGAAATAACCTTTCATTAAGTGGTTATGAAATAAACAACAAATCCTATAGAGAGGGTACGGTTACTGAGTACCTAACATACCAATATATAAATGCTATTAATGATTATCCAAACAACTTGCCATCTAAAAATGTATCATCAAATATTCTTGATAAAGCAAACAGATTTAGATACATACAATATAAACTGATAGGTATCCCTACCTACGAAAAAACCGTTGGCGAAAGCTATAACGCCTTAATTCAGGCGGGCGGCACCATTACCGCCGATTTCAAACAGGATATCAGCAATACCACGCTGCAGCCGGGCAGCGGCGGGTTTATGCCTGCGTCCACCAAGCCGGTGCTGGATGCCATCACCATGCTGTCACCGTTGCAGCAGCAGACCACGCGCCAACTGGTCAGTCAGGATTCGTCGTTTAATGCCGGGGCGGTCGACGTTACCAAAGCCGGCGGCGGACAGGCGACGCTGGCGGGCAATGCCGCAGGCGTGACCGCGACGGGCAAAGCGGTTGCGCTGACGCCGCAGTCTGGCACCGCACTGCAAGCAGGCGTACAGGCGGACAACATCACGGCGACAATTACGACACCGACTACTACCGGGCCGCTGACGCTGAACACCGGCGATACCGTGGTGTTAACCCCTTCAACCTCCGGCCACGTCAGCAACCCCGATGCGGTCACGCTGTCGTCGACAGGCCCGCGGCCCGATACAGGCAGCAGCCTGACGCCGGTTAGCGTGGACAACACCGCAACGGGCATCACGGTAGCGGGCACGGTGGGCACCCCTGCCACGCTGGCGACACCGGGCCCGGTGGCGGTGGAAACGCTGAAACCAACGGTCAGTGCAGACAGCCTGCCGGGCGGGGCTACGCCTGCTGTGAAGCCACCGCTTTCTGCCGCAGACTTGCTGAGCGCCATCGGCAACGGCCTGCAAAATCTGAGCACCAACCCGCTTGCGGAGTACCCATTGCCGACCGGCAATAACGGGCTGCTGGTTGTCGACCCGAATGCCGACAGCCGCTACCTGATACACACCAACCCGAAACTGGAACAGCTGGGGCAGGTCGACAATGCGCTGTTCAGCGATTTGCAGACGCTGCTGGGGCAGCAGCCGTCAACGGTGGTGCCGGTTGAGACACGCTCGCAGTGGACGCAGACCGACCGGGTGCTGGGCTCGTCCTACCTGCTGGACAAGCTGAATCTGGATGCAGACCACGATTACCGCTTCCTCGGGGATGCGGAGTTTGATACCCGCTACATCAGCCAGGCGGTATTGAAACAGAGCGGCCAGCGTCACCTGAACGGCACGGGCTCCGATTTGGCACAGATGCAAATGCTGCTGGATAACGCGGCGGCGGCGCAGAAAGGCATGAACCTGCAACTGGGTGTCAGCCTGACGCCGGAGCAGGTCGCCAACCTCAGCCAGAGTCTGGTCTGGTGGGAAAATATCGAGGTCAACGGGCAGACCGTACTGGCACCGAAACTGTATCTGGCGCAGGCGGATAAAAATAACCTGCAGGGCAGCGCGATTGTCGCGAACAGGGTCGAGCTGAACGCCGGCGGCAGCGTCACCAACAGCGGGACGCTCAGGGCGGTTGAGGTGCTGGCGATTGCCAGCGGCGACAGGATTGATAACCACGAAGGCGGGCTGATTAAGTCAGACGGCGGCCTGAATCTGGTGGCGCTCAACAACATCACCAACAGCGGCAGCCGGATGGAAGGCAACACGCTGCAGCTTGCCAGCATCAACGGCGATATCATCAACCGCACCGAAAGCCGCACCTTCCAGACCGCGCAGCCGACGGCTTCCCACAGCGGCACCGGCTCGCTGGTCTTCACCGAACTGGGCAAAACCGCTGAAATTGTGGCGGGCAACAGCCTGACGCTCAGCGCGGGCAAGGATATCCGCAACGTGGCGGCCACGCTCAACGCCGGACAGGACATGGCGCTGAACGCCAAAGGCAATGTGGCGATGGAGGCGCTGACGCTGACCAATAACCGTGTCGATATCGGCTGGGGCAGCAGCAACACCGCGCTGAACACGGCGGTACAGGGCAGCACCGTCACGGCGGGCGGTGCACTGAAGGCGGTGGCGGGTCAGGATATTCAGATTGCTGCCAGTGCGCTTTCCGGCGGCACGGCGCTGTCGCTGGCGGCGGGCAACGATATCCGCCTGACGGCACAGGATACGCTGAAAGAGACGCTGTATCAGGGCGGTAGCACGGCGCAGCATCGTACGCAGGAGGTGGCTAATGCTCAGTTGCTGAGCGGTGGCGAGTTGAGTCTGGTAGCCGGACGGGATGTGCTGTCCGAGGCGGCCAGCCTGAACGCCAAAGGCACGGCGACACTGGCGGCCGGGCGTGACCTGAATCTGCTGTCTGAAACCGAAGAAACCTACCGCGGGAACTGGTGGAATCGCCACGCCGACTGGCAGCAAAATATCACCCAGCAGAGCACCGAACTCACGACGGGCCAGGGCCTGAACCTGCAGGCAGGCAGAGACATCAACCTGCAGGCGGCGCAGGGCGTGGCGAGCGGCGCGGTGACGGCGCAGGCGGGCAACAACATCAATCTGCTGTCGGCGACCGAAACGCAGCACACCTTCTTTGAAGAAACTCAGGTCAAGAAGAAGCGGTTTTCGAAGACGGTAACGCATACCCTGCAGGAAACGTTGCAGACGAATGAGAAAGGCAGCCTGCTGTCGGGTGACAGTGTCACACTGGCGGCTAATCAGGATATCAACCTGCAGGGCTCCTCGGTGGTCGGTGACAAACAGGTGACGCTGCTGGCGAACAACGACGTCAACACCGCTGCCAGCGTGGAGAACTACCAGAATTATGAAGAGCACAGCAAGAAAAAGAGCGGGCTGTTCAGCGGCGGCGGTATTGGCTTTACCATCGGCTCAACGTCAACCAGCCAGAAACTGCGCGACCAGGCGGCGACCCAAAGCCAGAGCATCAGCACCCTCGGCAGCACGACCGACTCGGTGACGGTGAAGGCCGGGAACGATGTCAGCATCAGCGGCACCGACATGGTGGCCGGGAAGGATATTCTCCTGCAGGGCAACAATGTCACCCTCGACCCGGGCTACGACACGCGCAAACAGCAGCAGGAGTTTGAGCAGAAAAGCGCAGGGCTGACCGTGGCGCTGTCCGGCGTGGTGGGCTCGGCGCTCAACAGCGCGGTGCAGAGCATTCAGGCGGCGAAAAGTGAAAGCGATGGCCGGCTGGCGCTGCTGCAGGGCATGAAGGCCGGGCTGGCGGGGTATCAGGCCTATCAGGGCAGCCAGTCCGAGCTGAACAACAAGGGGGAGGCGTCTTTTGTCGGCGTCAGCATTTCGCTCGGGGCGCAGAACTCACGCTCCAGCCAGACCAGCGAGCAGAAACAGAGCTTTGGCTCGACGCTGAATGCGGCCGGGGATATTGGTATCGAATCGCGCACCGGGGATATCACGGTCGCGGGCAGCCAGCTTAAGGCGGGTGGCGATGTCCTGATGAACGCAGCGCAGGATATCCACCTGCTTTCCGCCCGCAACAGCGAGGACATCCGCGGCAAGAACAGCAGCAGCGGTGGCAATATCGGCGTCAGCCTGGGGTTGAGCAACGGCAGCGCGGGGCTCAGCATTTTCGCCAACGTCAATGCGGCGAAAGGGCGGGAAACCGGCACGGGCAACACCTGGTCAGAAACCACGGTGGATGCGGGCAACCACGTCACGCTGAAAAGCGAGCGCGACACGCGGCTGACCGGCGCGCAGGTGAGCGGCGGGCGCATCGATGTTGACGCCGGGCGTAACCTGCTGCTGCAAAGTCAGCAGGACAGTGACCGCTATGATTCCAGCCAGGTGAGCGGGTCGGCGGGCGGCAGCTTTACCTGGGGCGGCGGGGGCGGCAGCGGCTATATCAGCCTCAGCAAGGACAGGATGCACAGCAATTATGACAGTGTGCAGCAGCAGACGGGGCTCTTTGCCGGTAAAGACGGATTTGGTATAAAGACCGGAGAACATACCCAGCTTGACGCTGCGGTCATTGCCTCCACCGCCAGCGCCGAGAAAAACCGGCTGGAAACGGGGACGCTGGGCTGGAGCGGGCTCAACAATAAAGCCGAATTCAAGGTGGAGCACAGCGGCGCCGGGTTCAGCGCCAGCCCGTCCCTGAACGGCAGTATGCTGTCGACGCTGGCGATGAACGTGCCGTCGGCGCTGATGGCGCTGGGGAGCAGCGGCAATGCGTCCAGCACCACCTATGCGGCGGTGAGTGACGGCACGCTGCTGCTGCGGGATACGGCGAAGCAGGTGCAGGATATCGCCACGCTGAGCCGTGACGTTGAGCACGCGAACAACGCGCTCAGCCCGATCTTTAACAAAGAGAAAGAGCAGAAACGCCTGAAACAGGCGCAGCTGATAGGTGAAATCGGCGCGCAGGTGATGGATATCGTGCGCACGGAAGGCGAGCTGAAGGCGCAGAAAGCGGCGGAGGCCAAGGGCGATGCTACCGTCGAGCGTCCGAAAGACGGTGATCCGGTCGCGATGTGGGAGGACTATAAAAAGGCGCTGACGGAATCGCCGACCTACAAGGCCGAGATGCAGAAATACGGCACGGGGAGCGACTTCCAGCGTGCGGCACAGGCGGCGACGGCGGCGATCCAGGCCCTGGCGGGCGGGGATATCCAGAAAGCGATAGCCAGCGGTGCGTCGCCGTACCTGGCGCAACTGGTGAAAGACGTCACGCTACCGAAGGATGAGAGCAAAATCACGGCGTCGGATATCGCTACCAATGCGATGGCGCACGCGGTGGTGGGGGCGGTAGTCGCGCAGCTGTCGGGACAGGATGCGGCAGCGGGGGCGATTGGTGCCTCCAGCGGTGAACTGGCCGCCCGTGCGATTATGGCCGCACAATATCCCGGCAAGACGGCGAACGACCTGACGGAAGCGGAAAAGCAGTCGGTCAGCGCGCTCTCGACGCTGGCCGCCGGGCTGGTATCGGGTCTGGCGAGCAACAGCACGGCTTCTGCCGCCAGTGGTGCACAGTCCGGGCGCAATGCGGTTGAGAATAATGCTTTGGGGGCAGATGCCGGGACGGCGTTAGGGTTCTGGTTAGGCAAAAGCGACGAATGTGGTGTTATCTGTAAGGCGGAGATTGCGAAAGGCATTGCTGAGGGTAATCTCGTGGTATCAGCCGGTGTGGCAGGCGTTGCCGGTGGCGCAATGATCGTGGGGGCCACGCCGGAAATCGTGGTGGCGGCAAAAGCGGCATTGGAAGGGTGTAAGGCTGCGCCGACGATTTGTCTGAACAATGCCGGATTGCAGGTAGCGGAAGCTGTCACACCGGGAGGTGTGGGTGCTGCTGGGGCTATCGGGGTTGGCAGGACGGTTGCGGAAGCAACGGTGGCTAAGGCTGAAGCTGTGGCGACTAATGCAGCAAGAAATGCTAACAATGCTGCTAGTTATGCTGGCTTGAAAATGGACTTAAAAACAACTGAAGCAGCCAATGAGATTGTGGACAGTTTACGCAGGACAGGGCAATTGCCTCCGAATTACGTAAATAAGGCGCAGGCTAGGGCTAATGGATGGAAGCCAGGGAAAGCCTTGAATAATACGAATCCTGACAGTCAGTTAGGGGGAGATATCTTTGAAAACTCAAATAACTTATTACCTTCGGCACCGGGTAGGATGTGGCAAGAGGCAGATATAGGATTAAAAAACACTATGTCAAGAAGTAACCAGCCGGGGACAAGATTATTATATTCAAATGATGGTTTGCTTTATATCACAACAGATCACTATGAGACTGCGACCTCAATAGGCAAATGGAAATAAGTATGAGTGAAATAATTTTGGATGGGGTAAGTATAAAAACCGAGCTTGACTTCCATAATGCTATGTCTGACTTATTAGATTTTGGTCCTTATTATGGGCGAAATTTAGATGCTCTCAGGGATCGGTTAAGTAATGATGTAGAAAGGCCCGTAAAAATAGTCTGGGTGAATTCTGATTATTCAAAGAGTTGTCTTGGTGAGTGTTTTAATAAAATTGTTCAAATCTTCGAACAGACGAAACAACAAGATATCCAATTTAATTGGGATGAGAAATTTGACTATATCTTAAAGTAAAAGAATCCCAGCCCTCAGAGGCTGGGATTCTTTTTTCTGTCATTCAGCCGCTGGCCATATCACCAGTTGTCCCTGTTCGGCGGGGATAACGACCAAGTATCCGTCCCAGATCCCCCGACTTTCAGCCGATTCTTGGATAAGTGGCACGCTGCTGCTGCGGGATACGGCGAAGCAGGTGCAGGATATCGCCACGCTGAGCCGTGACGTTGAGCACGCGAACAACGCGCTCAGCCCGATCTTTAACAAAGAGAAAGAGCAGAAACGCCTGAAACAGGCGCAACTGATAGGTGAAACCGGCGCGCAGGTGATGGATATCGTGCGCACGGAAGGCGAGCTGAAGGCACAGAAAGCCGCAGAGGCCAGGGGCGATGCCACCGTCGAGCGTCCGAAAGAGGGCGATCCGACGCAGAAATGGGAGGAGTATAAAAAGGCGCTGACGGAATCACCGACCTACAAGGCCGAGATGCAGAAATACGGTACGGGGAGCGACTTCCAGCGCGCGGCACAGGCGGCGACGGCAGCGATTCAAGCCCTGGCGGGCGGGGATATCCAGAAAGCGATAGCCAGCGGTGCGTCGCCGTACCTGGTGCAACAGGTGAAAGACGTCACGCTACTGAAGGATGAGAGCAAAATCACGGCGTCGGATATCGCGGCCAACGCGATGGCGCACGCGGTGGTGGGGGCGGTGGTTGCGCAACTGTCGGGTCAGGATGCGGCAGCGGGGGCGATTGGTGCCTCCAGCGGTGAACTGGCCGCCCGTGCGATTATGGCCGCACAATACCCCGGCAAGACGGCGAACGCCCTGACGGAAGCGGAAAAGCAGTCGGTCAGCGCGCTCTCGATGCTGGCCGCCGGGCTGGTATCGGGTCTGGCTGGCAACAGCACGGCCACCGCCGCCAGCGGCGCACAGTCGGGGCGCAATGCGGTGGAGAATAACTCGCTGTCCGGAGATGAGGCCCGTCAGTTAGTAAAAGAAAGTGCGGAATGGTGGAAGAAACAGATCCGCGACAAGCTGGGTGAAGGCACTACATCGGCTATCGCGAACAGTATTATCAATGCTGTCGCTGATACTGGTGATGCTGCATTAGGTGGAACAGATTATGTTGCGGATGGTGCGATGGCACTGGCGTCATGTGCTGTCGGAGATGGTTATTGTAATAAGGCTTTAAGCGATCTGGCAGGTAAAAACCAAGCAGTAGCCGACTCGGTGAAAGCGCTGATGAAGAGTGAAACCTGGTCAGCAGTAGCCGACACGATCAAACAGGCGTCTGGCGGCAATCAGGCTGCGCTGGAAGCGACAGGTGGTATATTGGCCAGCATTATGTTGCCGGGTAAGAAAGTGCAGGGTGCTGCTGATATAGGGAAAGCGGAATCAGTTAGTGGAAATATTATTAAGAATGATATTTTAGATAATCCAAGAGTGGGGGCCGGTGAAAAAGGCACTGGTAGTGGAAATAAAATAGACCAACTGCCTAATAAGGTTGTTACTGATATCGATGGAAAAGAGATCTCTATTTATCCGGATAGAATCAAACCAACGGCTACTCAGGAGTTTCCTTCAGTTCCTAAGTCTCATGGGTTTAATGACATTGTAGATAATTATGCGGGTTCTGCTGTTAAAACCCCATTGAGTAACGGCGCAACCCTCTATCAGTTAGAGGGCAGTTTGAATGGTGTGTCGGGGTGATTTGAGTGGATACTGGATCCCAAATTAGGTGGAGTTAGCCACAGAATGTTTGTTTCTGGCGGCACAATTAATGGAGTACCATCAAAGCCATGATAGAAAAAGTATTTTTAATGGCAAACCAAATGAAGTTGGTTGACTGGGGGATGATTCTGCTTGGTGCTGAAGGGATCGCATCAGATAAGTTGTCCGCTTCTGATATTAGTAATTTTGCATGCAATGAACTTGCAAAAAACGATGGTGTTCAAGGCGATTTATTAACAGCAATATCTGAGGTGGCTTTTTGTTCTGAAATTACTGAGGAAATGAAGGGTTATTTAATATTTATATGTAATGAAAAAAATATAGATCTCAAGTTATCCCGCAGGAAATGGAGATATATTTCGCTATGCCTAACGATGCAGGAATTGCCTGATGACTGCGTATATGGTCTTCTGAAACTGAATGAATTTTGGCTGTTTTGGGGAGAGGATGCCGGAACACCAAATATAATACAAGGTGTTGGAAATCATATCTCACCTACAGAATATTACACTGATGAACAATATAAAGTAGCCATTAAGCATCATCAAGAATGGCTAGAGAAAGAAAAACAGGAAGTGTTAAAAGGTTAAAAAAATCCCGGCTCCTAAAAAGCCGGGATTTTCTTGTCTGTCATTCAGCCACAATGTATATCAGTAGTTGTCCTTGTTCAACTGTGATGTAGGGTATTCGTTCCAAATCCAGTGTCCCTTGATGCAGGACATCAGCTACGCTGAGCTGTGACGTTGAGCACGCGAACAACGCGCTCAGCCCGATCTTTAACAAAGAGAAAGAGCAGAAACGCCTGAAACAGGCGCAGCTGATAGGTGAAATCGGCGCGCAGGTGATGGATATCTTGCGCACGGAAGGCGAGCTGAAGGCGCAGAAAGCGGCGGAGGCCAAGGGCGACGCCAAAGTCAAACGTTCGCAAGAGGGCGATTCGGCGCAGGAATGGGAAGTCTATAAAAAGGCGCTGACGGAATCACCGACCTACAAGGCCGAGATGCAGAAATACGGCACGGGGAGCGACTTCCAGCGTGCGGCACAGGCAGCGACGGCGGCGATTCAGGCCCTGGCGGGCGGGGATATCCAGAAAGCGATAGCCAGCGGTGCGTCGCCGTACCTGGCGCAACTGTCGGGTCAGGATGCGGCAGCGGGGGCGATTGGTGCCTCCAGCGGTGAACTGGCCGCCCGTGCGATTATGGCCGCACAATATCCCGGCAAGACGGCGAACGACCTGACGGAAGCGGAAAAGCAGTCGGTCAGCGCGCTCTTTTTGATAATATTGCTCCTAAGACAAATTCAGTTCGTAATATTTACGATCGTGCTTTAGAGAAAGTGAATAGTGGTCAAACTAATAATGTCGTTATCAATTTGGCAGATACGAAAGCAAATGTTAGCGATTTGCAAAAACAATTTCATGATTGGCCTATAAAAGGGCTAGATAAAGGTATTGTTATTGACCAGTCTGGAAAACCAATAAAAATTAAGTAAGGTGCGTAAATGTCAATTGACATAACATGTTACACATCAATAGATATTGGTGAGTTGAAGGAAAGGCTAGATATGACGAGGAAACACACTGGTCATCTCTTTGATGGCCCATATCTTATGTTTGAGCCGCATGTAATTTTAAGCCGCCAACAACTTGAACTGATTGATGACCGTATAGAAAAGTACAATCAGGAAACTAAGTTATTAATTGCTGAGGAGTTTGGCCTAAAAGAACCAAAGTCCTATTTCTTAGTTGCGGTCAATAACAAATCCTTTCCCGATTTGAATACTTCTGAAATAGCAGATGTACTCAGGCGAGAATTAGGGGAAGGGAAGATTGTTGTGCTTCTAAATGGTGAAGATCTAATTTAAATCGTGAGTTATCCCGGCCTTAGCGCCGGGATTTTTACATCAGCCAGTCAGAAGCGCAGTTCAGTCTCAATCACCAGCCGCCCGCGTGATTATGGCCGCACAATATCCCGGCAAAACGGCGAACGACTTGACAGAAGCGGAAATTTAGAAAAGCGTTTCCTGACCAAGTAACAAAGAAAAGGTGAACAGATGTTAACGGAAAATGATATGCAGGATATATCAAGGCTTATAGCATTGTTAAATAAGGTCATTGAGTATGTTGTTGAAAAAGAAGGTCGTGACTCGCTTTGTAAGGGGATCCTTAAATCTTTAAGAATACTTGAAAGTAAGCAACGTAATGGATTTCCAAATTTATATAATTATATCATGGATGATTTTAGAATGATGGTTGATCGAGGGTATTACGGTGAGCAACGGATAGATGAAATAACAAATGAAGTATGTGAAATAATAGACTCAAATGCTTTGTTTTATAAATAGTCAACAATGAGATCCCGGCCCCTAAAAAAGCCGGGATTTTTTTGTCTGCCAGTCAGAAGCGCAGTTCAGTCTCAATAACCAGTTTACCGCGCTCAACGGTGACGATAACGGGCTGTCCGGTGTTAAAATCTAGGTCTTCCAGCCACTTGCCGCACAGCTTAGGCTGTGGGCTGGGCGGTTTTTTACCGCCGTTGGGGGCGTAACCGACGGTGTAATGCCGCTGGGGTTCTTTTACTTCAGTTGCGCGGGGCTCTGACGTAGAATCGCGTTCAGCCATGATGAACTACCTCACTTAGTTGGTTATAGTGAGCGACACTGACAGTGTTCCCGCACTGGCGGGTCGCGTTAAAATTACTGTGAACTCTGTGATTTACGGGTGAAACGGTTGGCATCGTGCATCAGTTTTGGTTGCCAGGAGGAAAGACATCTGGTGGTATTTCTGAGGCTGTAATGGATCTTTCACACAAGCCAAACGCCCAGTTGATTGATTTTATTAAATATAATGGTGATAAGTGAAATGAATGATATGGATAAATACTACACAATGAAACCATTTTCATATCCTGAGAAGGCACCATTGGCAGATGGCGAATTCTCTACCGAGAATTGGTGGAGGGTAAGGAAAATAAGTGATGATCAGTATATTTTTTTCTGTTTGTCAGGAAATCAGGGCGCTAAAGAACAAAAAATGGAAATTACAGAGAGTGAATATAATCAATTAATTAATAGTGATTTAGCAGCAAGTGATATTTGTTCGAAATACAAAATTGGCTAATGTGTAATCAGTTTGATGATAAGAATTCTGAGTGAGGGGCTTATATTCAAGTAAGCTCTAAATGCGTCCAGTACCACCTATGCGGCGGTGAGTGATAGCATCTTGCTATTGCAGAATACAGCGAAGCAGATACAGAATATCGTGCGTACGGGAGTACGGGCGTTGAAGTCATGTATAACGAGCTTTTAAAATGACAAAATCGATTGAAATAAAAGCCGCACTGAATGAGATGGCATTTTTATTAGCAGATTGCGACATGAATGACTGGTCGGAGATGTTGTTGCGACTGCGTGCTTACATGGATGAGGAGCGACAGGATGCGATTTATAGAATTCTTAATTTGTATGGCGGGATGGGATCGTTGAATGATCTCGTTTTATGTAAAAATGGGCAGATGCTGAAAGCAGAAAATGACACCTTTGCTGAATTGAGAACTCACCTTTATACGTTGGCTGTGTCTCGTTAGCACAAAAAGCTCCGCCAATTTGGCGGGGCTTTTTGTGAACTATGGTAAAAGCCGTGACGAGAACGGATTAATCACACTGCATTTTTAATCACACTGTACTTTGATCGCCAGCCCGCCTCGTGAAGTTTCGCGGTATTTGGCGTTCATGTCTTTACCCGTTTCGTACATGGTTTCAATAACCTTATCCAGCGAGACGCGGGGTTCGCTGGTGCGTCGGGTTGCCATGCGAGCGGCGTTAATCGCCTTAACGGAAGCAATCGCGTTACGTTCGATGCACGGAACCTGTACCTGACCAGCAACCGGATCGCAGGTTAAGCCCAGGTTGTGTTCCATACCGATCTCAGCAGCGACGCAAACTTGTTCCGGGCTGGCGCCCATCAGTTCTGCCAGCCCGGCGGCGGCCATCGAGCAGGCCACGCCGACTTCACCCTGACAGCCCACTTCGGCACCGGAGATGGAGGCGTTCATTTTATACAGAATGCCGACCGCGCCTGCCGCGAGGAAATAGCGGATATAAATAGTCGGGCTAACCGGTTCGATAAAGTGGTCGTAATAGGCGAGAACAGCGGGGACGATGCCGCACGCGCCATTTGTTGGCGCGGTAACCACGCGGCCGCCTGCGGCGTTTTCTTCATTCACCGCGAGTGCGAACATATTAACCCAGTCCACCACGTTCATTGGGTCGTTGGACAGCTTGTCGGAAGACACCAGCATACGACGCAGCGCAGAGGCACGACGCGGTACGCGCAGCGGGCCCGGCAGCACGCCTTCGGTGTTCATGCCGCGATCGATACAAGCACGCATCGTCTGCCAGATATCGGCAAAGTACGCGTCAATCTCCTGACGGCTGTGTAGCGCCAGTTCGTTACGCATCACCATTCCAGAAAGCGAAAGGCCGCTCTGTTTACAATGCTCCAGCATCTCTTTGGCAGAATGGAATGTGTAAGGAACGGAGACGTCAGTGGCGGTGTCTTTGCCAAAATGCTCTTCATCGACGATAAAACCACCGCCGATGGAGTAATAGGTTTTGCTATAAACTTCTTTATTGCTGGCAAAGGCGGTGATGGTCATGCCGTTTTCGTGCAATGGCAGATTTTCACTGCGGAAAACCATGCCGCCTTCGCGTGGGAAATCGACTTCATGTTGTCCATTAGCCAGTAGCAGGCGTTCGCGTTGCTCAACATCGCGGATAAAGCCGGGGATGGCGTCAATATCAACCGTATCTGGCATGTTGCCCGCCAGACCCATGATGATGGCGATATCTGTGTGGTGACCTTTACCCGTTAGCGACAGCGAGCCATACACATCGACGGCAATACGCGTTGTCGCGGTCAGTAAATCCTGGTTGATCAATTCATCGACAAATTGCTTACCGGCTTTCATCGGTCCAACCGTATGAGAGCTAGAGGGGCCAATACCGATCTTAAACATGTCGAAAACGCTTATCACGCGAAACTCCTCAAAGACTTAGGGTTGTCTCCACCCTTTATTTTCCGATCGTCTACGTCCGGTTCCTTCACCACAATCAGCTGTTTATGCTGCTAATTATCTGGTTTTTTCGGTTCTGGCGAGACATGACCTGAATTTTAGTGGATATCTACCCAAAGATTAGAATAAAACTCGTCAAATCGCGCTATTGTAGTGTGGAATATGTTGTGTGGCTTTCTTTTTCGCATGAAATAAACTTATGGTACGACACAATTTAACTTATCTCAAATGTGCGCTAAGTCATTGTAAACTATCTCAGTGAATGCTTTTTGAGCAGGAAGTCCGCTTTTAAAATAGGGATATTTAGTGAGGGAAAAGAAGTGGTGAGCCAAAAGCCGCGCTATGCGGCTGTAAGTTTAGGGCCTGTCGGAAATCTGTAAGGCGAGCTGGTGGATGATGGCAGCCGTCAGCCCCCAGACAAACTGTTGCTGATACCAGGAGAGGTAAACCCGGTGGCGCTGCTGTTTGCGCTCGATATCCAGCGGATAATAGCGTGTTAGCGCGAAAGCCTCGTCCAACGGCATTTCAAACAGCTCGGCGACTTCGTCTTCATTGGGATAGAAGCGGGTCTGTGCGGCGATGAGGCCGACAACCGGCGTGACCTGAAAACCGCTGACGCTGTCCAGCGGCGGTAATACACCCAACACCTGAACGTTTTCTGGTGGGATAGCCACTTCTTCCTGTGCTTCACGCAGCGCCGTTTCGATGAGCGAACGATCGGTTTTGTCTGCCGCCCCGCCGGGGAACGCCACTTGGCCTGCATGTTTACGTAAGTCTGCAGAACGTCGGGTCAATAACAGCGTGGGCGTAGGATGGCAAATAATTGGCACCAGAACTGCGGCCTGACGCTGCTGGTGCACAGGCCGCAGCGATGGCGGAAGCTGTAGCTGAAAGCGCGTAATAAAGTCGTTCAGCGCAAAAGCCGTTGGCGGCAAGACGATCTCACTCATTGATTCGGTACCTGAATTGTCTGGGAGCCATCCAATAGGGGAAGAATACGACCCACTTTATCAAACGTTTCCTGATATTCAGCCTGTTCTTTACTGTCAGCAACGATGCCACCGCCCGCCCAGCAGTAAATTCTGCCGCGTTCGGTTAATAACGTCCTGATGGTGATATTGGTGTCCATCGTGCCGCACAGACTGATATAGCCGATGCTACCGCAGTAAGCATTGCGGCGTTGAGGCTCCAGCTCTTCAATGATCTGCATGGCGCGGATTTTGGGCGCACCGGTAATAGAACCCCCGGGAAAACAGGCGCGTAGCAGCGTGGTTGCAGGGCAATCATCCGGTAGCTGTGCCTCGATCGTACTGACCAGATGGTGCACGGCGGGAAAAGGTTCGACAACAAACAGTTCCGGCACGCGGACACTGCCCGGAACCGCAACGCGCCCGATGTCGTTACGCAGAAGATCGACAATCATCAGGTTTTCTGAACGGTCTTTCTCTGAAGCAGCCAGCTGGGCTGCCTGCTGTTTATCCGCTTCCGGGTCTACGAGGCGCGGCAGCGTGCCTTTAATTGGGCGCGTTTGAATGCGCTGATCTTCCAGCCAGAGAAAACGTTCTGGCGATACGCTGATGACGGTATTTTCCGGTAGACGCAGGAAGGCCGAAAAGGGCGCTTTATTGCCTGCGGACAGGCGTAAAAACGCCTGCCATTCATCGCCATGGTAAGCCGCAGAAAAACGCTGCGCCAGATTGACCTGATAACAGTCTCCCGCCAGAAGGTAGTCCTGTATTTTGCGGAATTTTTCGCCGTACGCATCGCGTGACATATTCGGCTGCCAAGTGCCGGTAAGGCTGAAATCGTCTTGCAGATCTCTAACGGGTGGATTGGCTAGCCAGTCGAGCCGCGCCTGAAGGGAATGATGCACGATCAGCGTTAACGTCTGTCGGTGGTGGTCGGCAACCAGCGCCCAATCGTATAAACCGACTGCCATATCCGGCAGGTCGATGTCCCGTTCAGCCTGAGTAGGCAGCGCTTCAATCTGACGACCCAAATCATAGCCGAACAAACCCAGTGCGCCTCCCTGAAAAGGGAAATCAGGATGTGCGTCAGCGGGCAATGCCAGCGTATCAAGCTGCTGTTGTAGCAGAACAAATGGATCGCCCTCTACGGCATTAGTTACGCTGTCACGTGTGATTTCAGTCCTGTTTCCCCGCGTGCACAGCGTGACTCGCGGATCCGCGACCATAATATCGAAGCGATTGTGCGGATGATCGGCAAACCCAGAATGCAGCAACATCGCCCACGGCTGTTGGGAAAAGGGCGCAAAGCGATCGAGCAGCACAGTTGGGTAGTAAGGCAGCGTGTGATAGAGAGCGGTGGAGCCCATCGCGGTGGCCGAATCGCTGATGTTGGTTACGTGGGTCGTATTGGCGGCAGTCATGTTCTTCGTGTTGTGTCTATTATTAGGGTGTCGATTTCACTGAGCACAGCGTACCACAAAGCAGAAATGCT
The DNA here is from genome assembly GCF_041228105.1 of Pectobacterium aroidearum. Lineage (NCBI taxonomy): Bacteria > Pseudomonadati > Pseudomonadota > Gammaproteobacteria > Enterobacterales > Pectobacteriaceae > Pectobacterium > Pectobacterium aroidearum. The sequence goes on along the minus strand of NZ_CP166097.1, from coordinate 2,803,452 downwards.
GGTGTATGCCGAAGCGGGCATGCGATGATACGCGCGAATTTATCAACCAGGAAACCACCATGATTGCAGGTATGCCCGCGCTGACGCACAAACAACAGCAAGATGCCGTAGAGCGTATTCAGGAACTGATGTCTGAGGGCATGAGCAGCGGCCAGGCGATAGCACAGGTTGCGGCCGAGATCCGTCAGGAACATCAGGGTGACAACGTTGCGGTGATGTTTGACGAAGATGACGACACCGTTAATGACAGCGACGAAGAACACTATTTTGATGATGGTGAAGAGGAAGACGAGCAGTAACGTCCATCCTCTTCGTTAGGAGATGAAAAAGGGATATACGGTTATATTGCCGCAATCGCTTTTATTTCGACTTTAAATTTCGGATGCATCAATTTAGCCTGTACGGTGCAGCGTACGGGCGCGCTGCCAGCCACGACCCAGGCATCCCACGCGGCGTTCATCGCGGCAAAATCATCTGCATCGGCGAGAAAAATCGTCACGTCCAACAGCTTGCTCTTATCCGTTCCCGCCTGTTGTAGGATGGCATCCAGCGCGCCCAGCGCGTTCTCCGTTTGCGCCTGTGCACCGTCATCCAGATTCTCCGGCACGCTGGTGTAATACAGCGTGTTGTTGTGGATGACGGCGTCTGACCAGCGAGCTTCAGGATTAATACGTGTGATCGCCATGAGATGAATTTTCTCCATTGTGGGGATAAGTAAAATAGAAACATCAAGCAAAACCAGTCGCCAAGCCTAACACAGCGGGGAGCGACACGCTTTCCTGATTTAGGGTGGTAGCGCCGGGTGACTCTTGGCATAATCAGCGCGATATTTTTGCCGTGACCTGAAACGGTTAGTGGCGACAGACAATGTTTTCCTATGAGAAAGAGAGCAGGCGTGACGAACGATCGGGTAATCGATGATTTTGCGAATGACGGCGCGCTGGCGAAAGCGATCACGGGTTTCAAACCGCGTGAACCACAGCGGCAGATGGCGCAGGCGGTAATGCGGGCCATCGACGATAAAGCGGCGCTGGTGGTGGAAGCGGGAACCGGAACCGGTAAAACCTATGCCTACCTTGCGCCCGCCTTGCGCGCCGATAAAAAAGTCATCATCTCGACAGGTTCAAAAGCGCTACAGGATCAGCTCTACAGTCGCGATTTACCGACGATTGCGCAGGCGCTGAAGTACAAAGGTAAACTCGCGCTGCTGAAAGGCCGCTCGAACTATCTCTGTCTGGAACGGCTCGAACAGCAGTCGCTGGGGGGCGGTGATTTACCCGCTGAAACGCTGAGCGAATTGGTCAGGCTGCGCGGCTGGTCATCGGAAACGACGGAAGGCGATGTTACGACCTGCTCAGGCGTCGCGGAAGACAGCGCGATCTGGCCGTTAGTGACCAGCACCAACGATAACTGTCTGGGCAGCGATTGTCCGCACTACAAAGAGTGCTTCGTGGTGAAAGCGCGACGCAAGGCGATGGATGCCGATATCGTGGTGGTTAACCACCATCTTTATCTGGCGGATATGGTGGTAAAGGAGACCGGCTTTGCGGAGCTGATCCCGGAAAGTGACGTCGTGATTTTCGATGAAGCCCACCAGATTCCTGATATTGCCAGCCAATATTTCGGTCAGCAGCTTTCGAGCCGCCAACTGCTGGATCTGGCAAAAGACATCATTATTGCTTACCGCACCGAAGTGCGCGATGCCTCCCAACTGCAAAAAAGTGCCGATCGCCTGACGCAAAGTACGCAGGATTTTCGGCTGGCGCTGGGCGATCCGGGGTTTCGCGGTAATCTGCGAGATGTGCTCGAACAGCCGTCGCTTCAGCGTGCGTTGCTGCTACTGGATGATGCGCTGGAGTTGTGTTACGACGTCGCGAAACTGTCGCTGGGTCGATCTGCGCTGCTGGATGCCGCTTTTGAGCGCGCCACGCTCTATCGCAACCGACTGAAGCGACTGAAAGAAGTACAACAGCCGGGCTATAGCTACTGGTACGAATGCAATTCACGCCATTTCGTGTTGGCACTGACGCCGCTGTCTGTCGCCGATCGTTTTCGCGAACTGATGAAGGACAAGCCTGCCGCCTGGATATTTACCTCCGCGACCTTGTCTGTTAACGATCAACTCTTCCACTTCACCGATAGGCTGGGGTTGGATAACGCGAACACACTCCTGTTGCCCAGTCCGTTTGATTATGCCAATCAGGCGCTGCTCTGCGTTCCCCGTCATTTGCCGGAAACCAACCGCCCCGGTGCGGCGAAAAGGCTGGCGGCGATGCTGCAACCGTTGATTGAAGCAAATCAGGGTCGCTGCTTTATGCTGTGTACCTCGCATCAGATGATGCGGGATTTGGCCGCCGAGTTCCGTGCCATGCTAACGCTGCCGGTGCTGCTACAGGGAGAGACCGGCAAGGCGCAGCTGCTGTCACAGTTTGTATCGGCGGGTAATGCCTTACTGGTGGCGACCAGCAGCTTCTGGGAAGGTGTGGATGTGCGTGGTGATACGCTCTCCTGCGTCATTATCGATAAACTGCCGTTTACCTCGCCGGACGATCCGCTGCTGAAGGCGCGTATCGAAGACTGTCGGCTGCGCGGCGGCGAGCCTTTTGACGATGTGCAGGTTCCCGATGCGGTGATTACGTTGAAACAAGGCGTGGGTCGTCTCATCCGTGACGTTGAGGATCGCGGTGTGATTGTGATTTGCGATAATCGACTGGTGATGCGTCCGTATGGCGCCGTGTTTCTCAACAGCCTGCCGCCAACGCCGCGGACCCGCGACATTCGGCAGGCAATTAATTTCCTGACGCGTAACACATAATTCCTCGCTGGCGATAGTCGTATGCCCTGGCCAATAGGGGGAAGGGCTGCGGCACGGCAGGGGCTTATGCTATGATACGGGTTGTTAAGATTTATTTATCCTGCCTGAGGTTGGCATGTCTACGCGAATTCTAGCGCTTGATACCGCAACGGAAGCCTGTTCCGTCGCACTCTGGAATGAAGGCGAAATTCATTCTCTGTTCGAAATTTGTCCCCGTGAGCACACACAACGCATTCTGCCAATGGTTCAGCAGGTGCTGGCCGATAGCGGCCTGACGCTCAACGATCTTGATGCACTGGCCTTTGGTCAGGGACCGGGAAGTTTTACCGGCGTGCGGATTGGTATCGGTATTGCACAAGGGCTGGCGCTGGGCGCGGATTTACCGATGCTCGGTGTATCGTCACTGGCGACGATGGCGCAGGGCGCTTTCCGCCTGACGCAGGCGACACAAGTGCTGGCGGCCATTGATGCGCGAATGGGCGAAGTGTACTGGGGCCGCTATCAGCGCGATGCCGACGGTATCTGGTTGGGCGAATCCGAGGAAGCTGTATTGAAACCTGAGCTGGTGCAAGCCTTAACGGCTGCGCTGTCAGGCGAATGGGCCACGGTAGGAACCGGGTGGGAAACCTACCCTGAACTGGTAAGCCATTCCTCGCTGGTGTTAGCGAAAGGCGATGTACTGCTGCCGCAGGCGCAGGATATGCTGCCGCTGGCCTGTCAGCTATGGCAGGCAGGAAAGGCAGTCAGCGTCGAGAATGCACAACCGCGTTATCTGCGCAATGAAGTGACCTGGAAAAAACTTCCCGGCCGCGAATAAACAGACTACCTATTTGGTTCGGCGTATAACTTCTATAAACAGCAACTTATTCGATGCTGAGCAGTCTAACTATCAGATATCCGAAGAGGGGTTGTGCCATGTTTGTACCAATGAAGCATGTACAGATAAAAAGTGTGCGAATTAAAAATCTGCATCTGAATCAGAAAAAAGCACGACTCTGTCTGGTTGCGGCGGCAGCGCTGCTGCTTTCAGGCTGTGTCACGATACCGGATGCGATTAAAGGCACGTCGCCAACACCGCAGGACGATCTGGTACGCGTGATGAATGCGCCGCAGATTTATGTCGGTCAGGAGTCACGCTTTGGCGGGCGGGTGGTTAGCATCCGCAATGAAGCGAATAAAACGCGCCTGGAGATTGCCAGCATGCCGTTGGATAGCGGTGCAAAACCGCTGCTGGATATGCCGTCAGAAGGGCGTTTTATTGCCTATGTGAATCGTTTTCTGGAACCTGTTGATTTTAAAGACCAACTGGTCACCGTTGTCGGGCCGATTGTCGGCACCGAACAGGGCGCTATCGGCGATAAGCCTTATCGTTACGTCGTGATCGACGCGCAAGGCTACAAACGCTGGAATGTTGTGCAGCGTCTGATGATGCCACCCGGCGGCTATGGTTATGGTCCGTGGGGATGGCGTGCGGGTTACGGCTATGGTTGGGGCCCTGGATGGGGATTCGACGGCGGCTGGCCTGGTCCGGCACGGATTGAGAATATAGTTACAGAATAAGAATAGGGCTATTTTACTTGTCATTTTGAACCTGGGCAGTGCTCAAACAAACGCAATTGCGTTTGAACGCCACTTGGGCGACCCGCAGGGTGAGCGTAGCGAATAATCCTCACGTACTATGTGTACGCTCCGGTTTTTCCGCGCTGTCCGTGTCCAAACTGACTGCGCCAATAACGCCCTATGGGGTAGATTCTAAAATTATTTCGTTCGGAGTGAAGAGATCAGGCGACGCAGGTTGCCTGATTTTTTTTGAATAAAGAATAAATTAGTGATCGCTCTCGCAACCTTAACATTGTTTGTTAGCTAACTGGTAGGCTGAGTTAAAATAATGTTAATAACAATAAGCCTCTGAGGGCGACGACGATGCCACTAAAAAAATATCTCGGGAGTGACGTCTTGGAAAAAATTTGGTTATCACGCTATCCGGCGGACGTGCCGGCGGAAATCGATCCGGATCGCTATTCGTCGTTGATTGAAATGTTCGAAACTAGCGTGAAGCGTTATGCCGACCGACCTGCCTTCGTCAACATGGGTGAAGTGATGACGTTTCGTAAGCTGGAAGAGCGGAGTCGGGCGTTTGCGGCCTATCTACAAAACCAGCTTAAATTGCAAAAGGGCGATCGTGTCGCGTTGATGATGCCCAACCTGCTGCAATATCCCGTTGCGCTGTTTGGCGTGTTGCGCGCGGGTCTGGTGGTGGTTAACGTTAACCCACTGTATACGCCGCGTGAGCTGGAACATCAGCTAAAAGACAGCGGGGCCAGCACGATAGTCATCGTGTCTAACTTCGCGCATACGCTGGAAAAAGTCGTTCATAACACGGCGGTGAAACACGTCATCCTCACCCGTATGGGAGATCAGCTCTCCACGGCGAAAGGGACGCTGGTCAATTTCGTGGTGAAATACATTAAGCGGCTGGTGCCTAAGTACCATCTGCCGGATGCGATATCGTTCCGTCGTGTTTTGCAGGAAGGACGGCGTCAGCAGTATATTCGCCCCGATATTATCAATACCGATCTGGCATTTCTGCAATATACCGGTGGCACCACGGGCGTCGCTAAAGGCGCGATGCTGACGCACCGCAATATGCTGGCGAATCTTGAACAGTGTAAAGGGGCATACGGCGCTATTCTGCAGGAAGGGAATGAGCTGGTGATCACGGCGTTGCCGCTCTATCACATTTTCGCGCTCACGGTGAACGGCCTTTTGTTCCTTGAATTGGGCGGGAAGAATCTGTTGATCACTAACCCCCGCGATATCCCGGCGGTTGTGAAGGAACTGAAACAATACCCGTTTACGGCTATCACTGGCGTCAATACGTTATTTAACGCGCTGCTTAACAACAAAGAATTCCACGAGCTGGATTTCTCAACGCTGCGTTTAGCGGTCGGCGGTGGGGCATCGGTGCAGCAAGCGGTGGCAGAACGTTGGGAAAAACTAACGGGTAAACATCTGCTTGAAGGATATGGGTTAACGGAAAGTTCACCTCTGGTGGCCGTAAACCCTTACGATCTCAAACATTACAGCGGCAGTATCGGGCTACCGGTGTCATCAACGGACGTCAAAATCATTGACGATGACGGCAACGACGCTGGGCCGGGTGAGTCTGGCGAGCTGTGGGTGCGCGGGCCACAGGTGATGTTAGGGTATTGGCAACAGCCTGCCGCGACGGATGAAGTGTTAAAAGACGGCTGGCTGGCAACGGGTGACATTGTCACCTCTGATGATGAAGGGTTCCTGCGTGTCATCGACCGCAAGAAAGATATGATTCTGGTTTCCGGCTTTAACGTCTATCCGACGGAAATTGAAGATGTTATCAGCCGTCATCCCAAAGTGTCCGAGTCAGCGGTGATTGGGGTGGCGAATGAGGTATCCGGTGAAGCAGTCAAAGCCTTTGTGGTCAGGCGTGATAACTCGTTAACGAAAGAGGAACTCATTACCCACTGTCGCCGAAATCTTACCGGTTATAAAGTGCCGAAAGAGATCGAATTTTGCGATGATTTGCCGAAATCTAACGTGGGGAAAATCCTACGCCGCGAATTGCGCGACGATAAGAAGGTGAAGAAAGACGCTGCCGCCTGACGATTTTCCATGAAAACGACTGCCAGAGAGAGGCAGGACGCGATATGATGTTTTCACGCCGGTTTATCCGGCGTTCTTTTTTGTGGCGAACTTACACCCGTCACCCCATGGGCCGTCGATTGCGACGTTAAAAATGTCCGCCGTAATTTTTTACGGCGATACGGATTTGACCCAGAACCGTAAAGTAAAAACAACCAAGAGAATGACGTTTTGAATTATCAGTTGATCACTTCCGACATCGGGTTACAACAGGTTTGCGCCCAGGCGCGACGTTTTCCGCAGGTGGCATTGGACACGGAGTTCGTCAGAACCCGCACGTATTACCCGCAATTAGGGTTGATTCAATTGTATGACGGCGAACAGCTTTCACTTATTGACCCGCTAACGATTACCGACTGGGCTCCTTTTCAGGCGTTACTGCGTGATGAGCAGGTCACCAAATTCCTGCATGCGGGCAGCGAAGATCTGGAAGTGTTTCTCAATGCGTTTGGAACACTGCCGGTGCCGTTCATTGACACACAGATTCTGGCCGCATTTTTAGGTAAGCCGCTTTCCTATGGCTTCGCTGCGCTGGTGGCGGACTATATGGGCGTGACGCTGGATAAAAGCGAGTCGAGAACGGACTGGCTTGCTCGCCCGTTGAGCGAAAAACAGTGCGATTACGCGGCCGCCGATGTGTTCTACCTGTTGCCAATGGCCGCGCAGTTAGTGGCGGATACGGAAGCCGCAGGGTGGATGAACGCTGCGTTGGACGAATGTCTCCTGCTTTGTCAGCGTAAACAGGATATTTTGGCACCGGCGCTCGCCTATCGCGAATTTGGCAATGCCTGGCAGTTGCGTGGCCGGCATCTGGCTTGCCTACAGCGTCTGGCTGAGTGGCGCTTGCGTAAAGCGCGTGAGCGAGACAGTGCGGTGAATTTTGTCGTACGTGAAGAGAACCTGCTGCAGGTGGCGCGTTGTTTGCCAACTTCGCTGGGTGAACTGAGCTCACTGGGGCTGAGCGGCCCGGAAATTCGCTACCACGGGAAAACGCTGCTGGATTGTGTTGCACAAACGGACGGTATTAGTGACGCGGATTGCCCGCCACCGGTCATTAATTTGATCGACTATCCCGGCTATAAAAAAGCGTTTAAAGATATCAAAGCGCTGGTACAGCGCGTAAGCGAACAGAGTGGATTATCCGCCGAGTTATTGGCATCACGTCGTCAAATTAACCGTCTGCTGAACTGGCACTGGAAATTAAATGGGCAAGATGCGGGAACGCCGGAAATGTTATCTGGCTGGCGCGGTCAGTTATATGGCGATGAACTACGTGACATTGTGCAAGGCTATTAATCACCGGTAAACACGCCTTATCAATACGCCTTATTTGCTGTGATGATGCCATCATGAAAAAAGCAGCAAATAGGGTGACAAAAAGACGACGAAAAAACAAAATAAGAAATAAAAGACTGGCTAAATATACAGTCTATTATGGAATGAAGTGCACGTAATTTGAAGTATGACGGGAATAGCTATCCCCTGCGTAAAAGCAGGGGATATCACAGCAGAAAAATCATTTAGGCGTTTCTTCCGCTTCCGGTAATGTCACATTCAACTCAAGCACGGAAATATCATCTCCTTTTTGCTCAAGTTGAACTGTCACCATCTCAGGATCAATCTGTACATATTTACAGATAACCTCAAGAATATCCCGCTTTAATTGCGGCAGATAATGGGGTTCACTATCTCCCCGGCGTCGCTCCGCGACAATAATTTGCAGCCGTTCCTTGGCGATATTGGCTGTCGTTTTTTTGCGGGACAGAAAGAAGTCCAGTAAAGCCATAATTTATCCCCCAAAAAGTCGTTTAAGGAAACCCTTCTTCTCTTCTTCAATAAAACGGAAAGGACGCTCTTCGCCAAGCAGACGTTCAACGGTGTCCGCGTAAGCTTTGCCAGCATCAGCTTCAGCATCCAGAATGACAGGTTCGCCCTGGTTAGAGGCGCGGAGTACGGACTGGTCTTCAGGGATCACGCCAACCAGCGGAATCCGCAGAATCTCAAGCACGTCTTCCATACTCAGCATGTCGCCACGGCTCACCCGGCCTGGGTTATAGCGTGTCAACAGCAGGTGCTCTTTGATCGGATCTTCAGAACGTTCAGCACGGCGTGATTTCGAGGACAGAATGCCCAAAATACGGTCGGAGTCGCGAACGGAAGAGACTTCTGGGTTGGTGGTGATAATCGCTTCGTCGGCGAAATAGAGCGCCATCAACGCACCCGTTTCAATCCCGGCAGGGGAATCACACACGATAAAATCGAACTCCATGTCGCCCAGATCGTTGAGCACTTTCTCCACGCCTTCATGCGTTAACGCATCTTTATCACGCGTTTGTGAGGCAGGCAGAATGTAGAGGTTGTCCGTTCTCTTATCTTTGATTAACGCCTGATTCAGCGTGGCATCACCCTGAATAACGTTCACGAAGTCATACACCACGCGACGCTCACATCCCATGATCAGGTCGAGGTTACGCAGACCAATGTCAAAATCGATGACAACCGTCTTTTTTCCTTTCTGGGCTAAACCGGTAGCAATGGCCGCGCTTGATGTGGTCTTGCCAACGCCCCCTTTACCCGATGTAACAACAATGATGCGTGCCATAAATGTTTCCTTGGGAGATTCTAGTCTAGAGGTTTTATCGTTAAAACATTGTCCAGCTGGTTCAGGTTGATCCGCGCTGGCTGCCCAAAATACGGTTCAGGAATCTGGTCGCTCAGCCAGTAACGGCCAGCGATAGAGACCAGTTCTGCGGCCAGATGCGTACAGAATATCTGGCTCTGAACATCGCCAGAAACGCCTGCGAGGGCTCGACCGCGCATCATGCCGTAAATATGAATATTGCCGTCTGCAATCACTTCAGCCCCCGCGCTGACGCTACTTGTGACAATCAAGTCACAGTTCCGGGCGTAAATCTGTTGGCCGGAGCGAACGGGGGTATTGATGACTTTCGTTTTCACCGCGGCAGGAACGGCGGCGACGGGTTCGACTACCCGGCGTTGTGCTTTACCTTCGCTCAGAAGGGGAAGTCCCGCCTGCGCAATGGTTTTCTTTAATGCATCGTCGGTGCATCCACTGACGCCAACGACATGCAGACCGGTTGATGAAATGGCCTGCTGTAATTTTATCCAGTCAGTCTCCGCAGTTAATGCGGCAACGTTAATGACAACGGGGGCATTTTTCAGGAAAGCAGGCGCTTGCTCTATTTTTTCCTGTAGTGCCTGGTAAATTACCTCGGGTTGGGAATCATGCAAATGAACAACCGATAAGGTAAAGCTGCTGCCTTTTAACTCTATTGGCGTTTGTGACATCTATCCTGACTCAGTTTCAGCATCTTTTAATCCCTAGAGTAACATTTAAGGCATGATATTCCAGAGCGCTGTAAGCATGTTATAGTCACAATTATATACAGGCAAGATGGCATTCCCATCAAATAGAGTAAAAAAAATGTTTTGTGTGATCTATCGAAGCGCTAAACGCGATCAGACCTATCTTTATGTTGAAAAAAAAGACGATTTCTCGCGCGTGCCGGAAGAATTAATGAAAAGTTTTGGCACGCCGCAGTTAGCCATGGTCTTACCGTTGGATGAGCGTAAAAAACTGGCGAATGCCGATATAGAAAAAGTGAAACTTGCGCTACAGGAACAGGGCTTTTATCTGCAAGTTCCACCTCCGGTTGAGAACTTATTAAACACGCCGGTGTAAGTGTAAAAAAATAATACCAAGGCGTACTTTCAGATAAAACCGCAAACATAATTTGGCGTGGAATATCTTAGCCATTGACATGATATTCCGCGCGATAAATATTCATTTTTCTGGTTTTACTCCGCCATAATTTAATTGTTTCCCTTCTTGATGGGTTATGACGTCTCTCCAGACCACACGAACGCACGCCTTGTTCTCCTGAAATCTGTTGGGTGAACCCCTGTTGCGATGATATAACGATGGTTTTGCACCATCGTGTTCTTATAACACCCTAAATAATTCGGGTTGCAAGAAGACGGCAAAAGAGGGACAAATTCGTCGGGAACGAATTTGACCAGCCAACGGCTGGCCTTCGGTGAGAGACAGGACGTCTCTCATTTCATCCCGATGAGCTTACACAAGTAAGTGATTCGGGTGACTGACAAATCTGCCAGAGGTAGGTTTGAACGCTGCTTGCAGCGGCCCCAATGGGCCGAGTAGCGTAGCCAAAGCACATGCAGCTTGAAGTATGACAGGTATAGCTGTTTTCTTTTTGGGCAGATCTGCACCACGAAGGCAGCGAGTAATCCAACAGACAGGGCAGGAGAATACCCATGTACCAACACAGAGACTGGCAGGGCGCGTTGCTTGATTTCCCGGTAAATAAAGTCGTTTGCGTCGGAAGCAACTACTCAGAACATATCAAGGAAATGGGCAGTGCGACTCCGGCTGAACCCGTGTTATTCATCAAGCCTGAAACCGCACTGTGTGATTTACGTCAGCCCGTTGCCATTCCTAAAAATCTGGGTTCGGTTCACCATGAAGTCGAGCTGGCAGTGCTGATAGGTACACCGTTAAAGCAGGCGAATGAAGAGCGCGTCGCTCGGGCGATTGCGGGTTATGGTGTGGCGCTGGATCTGACGCTGCGTGATTTGCAGTCCGAATTCAAAAAAGCGGGCCAGCCGTGGGAAAAAGCCAAAGCGTTTGACGGTTCCTGCCCGATCTCCGGTTTTATTCCGGTGGCCGAGTTTGGCGATCCGCAGCAAACCGAATTGGGTGTAAAAGTGAATGATGAAGTGCGCCAGCAGGGCAACACGCGTGATATGATTACGCCGATTCTGCCGCTGATTGCCTACATGAGCCGTTTCTTTACGCTGCGCGCGGGCGATATTATTTTGACGGGTACGCCAAAAGGGGTCGGTCCGATCCTGTCTGGCGATATGCTGACGATTACGGTGAATGACCGGACGTTGAGCACGCGTATTATCTAACGCCCCTGGCTGCCCGTGTTGAATGACGGGCAGCAAAATCTCCCCGCCGTGCCTGCCAGAATCACGCATCTTTGTTTACAATATTCACAACGCAACATAAGTTAACTGGAAGAAACATGACTGAACGCCCTTTTTGGCAGCAAAAAACGTTGTCTGAGATGTCTGACGATGAATGGGAATCGCTGTGCGATGGCTGCGGTCAGTGCTGTTTGCATAAACTGATTGATGAGGATACGGAGGAGATCTACTTTACCAACGTCGCCTGTAATCAACTGAATATTAAAAGCTGTCAGTGCCGTAACTATGAGAAACGCTTCGAGTACGAACCCGATTGCATCAAGCTGACGCGAGAAAACCTGCTGACGTTTAACTGGCTACCGGCGACCTGTGCGTATCGTCTGATTCATGAACGTGAAGATTTACCGCAGTGGCATCCGCTGGTCTGCGGCACCAAGACAGCCATGCACCGCGAGCGTATCTCCGTGCGCCATATCGCTGTACGTGAGACTGAAGTGGTGGACTGGCAGGATCACATACTGAACAAACCTGAATGGGCGCGGTGAGGGCGTAAATTAAAGAGATTGTCACCGTGATGTGAAGTAGACGCCACGGTGACGTGCTGCTGTTGTGCTGTATTGAGTCGTAGGCTTACTGTTGTGCGGCGATTTTATCGTTTATGAGTTTTGCTCTGTCTATCGACTGCTGATTCCTGTCAATCTCCTGTTGAACCAACTGGTTTCTTTGTGACTGTTGATAACGAGCTTCGTCAGCTTCAGCTTCTTTTTGTTTGAAAGCAATATACTGATTTTGCAATTCAATTCTTGCATCCAGATCATCCATTTCCCCTTTGTCCACTTTTTTCCCCAACACTTTTGCGTTTAAGACATAGAGCTTCAGCCAAGGTGTTGAAGAGAGAATGGGTTCTTTTTTTATTGAGTAATCCAGACAGGTCGCCATATCGCTGAGGCGCGCGTACCGGCTTTCGCATTCAGATTGGAGCTCGCTTGTTGTTGTACACGACGTTAACATCAGTGGAATAATGGCAAAGAGATATTTCATTACAGACTGCTTCCTTGTGAAAAACCACAGTAATTTTAAGTGATTATATCGAAATGAATGGAGAATTTCCTCTTCGTATTTTTAGGTGACGTCAGTGAACTCGCATCTGCGTTTTGCCTGCCACTTCACATTTTTCTTTTTCCTTGTGCGAATCATGCTGTCACCTCCGGCATAAATCGTGACGTGTTGTATAATTTTAGAGCAGCATAACCAGCAGAGGGGGAGAGCATGTGATTAACTTTGAGAAAATCATTCTTGAGTACAGCGAGCAGTACACCGACTTTGCTGCCTCCACGATTGCTTTCATGGAAAGTCAGGAAAAAAAGATCGACGCAGATGAAATATCACGAAGAATCCCGCAGGAAAAAAGGCCTTTCTTCAACGAGCGATTAGGCCATTATCGCGATATCTACAGACCACAACAGTGAGCGTCGTAGCAAGCCTGTGAGGCGTAGAAACGGTTACCAGAAGCCCGACAACAGTGTCGGGCTTTTCGGTTTATGCTTAACAGATTATGGATTAACGGCTGAAGAGGTCGCGGCGTTTGGGACGGAAAGGCTGAGCGATCAATACCAGCACGGCAACCACCAGATAGGCGACAAAGATGCCAAGCAGCCATTGCGGCATTTCCAGAGAGAGGAATTCCCACTGACGCACTGAGCAATCCCCTGTCGCATTGAAAATGGCCGGGAGCCATTTGTCTAAAGGTAACCAGGATGGGAAGCTGACAAAGAAATCACAGGTGGTAAATGGCGACGGATTTAACAAAATATCCGTGTGTTTCCATGCCAGTCGAACGCCTTCGTAAGAACTGTATATCCATAACGCGATGGCCGGGTAACGCAACGCCGTTGATGGTGCGATGGCACCAACAATACCCGCGGCGAACACGCCCCACAGCGCGCAACGCTGATAAATACACAGCACGCACGGTTTTAATAACATAACATGCTGAAAATAGAGCGCAGTCAATTCCAATGCTAAAGCAGTAAACGCCAGCAGCAGCCACGCACCACGCCCGCGTGAGCAACGATTAAGAAATCGCAACATAAAAATATTCCATGCTAAACATGATTAAAGCAGCAGTGTAAACCGTTCTGGCTTCACTGCCATCATTTCACTGTGCAAAACGTAACGATATGTTTATTTGATGCTTTTTCTGTCATTTTACGGCGGCGAAAATCGTATTGATAACATCATCAAGACGGAAATTGTCGCCACCGTGATTACTATACACGATCGTGATTATGAGTGACTGCCTGATAGGGTCAAATTTGGCAAAGAAATCCAGTGATTATTCATCAAAAAGTCAGTAAACGGCACTAGCGTGAACTCAACGCAAAGCAACCCGACCAGCGTCATCACAATCGTGTAAGGCAGCGCCATAATCACCATACGTCCGTAAGACAGGCGGATAAGCGGAGCCAGCGAAGATGTCAGCAGAAACAGAAACGCCGCTTGCCCATTCGGCGTGGCGACAGAAGGCAGGTTGGTGCCGGTATTGATCGCCACGGCGAGCAACTCGAACTGAGAGAGCGAGATGTGACCGTTCTCAAAGGCGCTGCGCGCTTCGTTGATATAAACCGAACCAACAAAGACGTTATCCGATATCGACGATAGCAGTCCATTGAACAGATAAAATTGCGTCAGTTGCGAACTCTCAGACGATTGCAGGACGTAATGGATAATCGGAGAAAACAGCTGCTGATCGATAATGACGGCAACGATGGCAAAGAAAACCGTCAGCAGCGCGGTAAACGGCATGGCATCCTGAAACGCTTTACCGATGGCATGTTCTTCGGTCACGCCGCAGAATGCCGTGGCCATAATAATCACGGAAAGACCAATCAGTCCGACCTCAGCCAGATGAAACGCCAGCGCGACAATAAGCCAAATACCAATCACCGCCTGTACGAGTAAGCGCACTTTATCCTGCGGCGTGCGTTTTTCTGTCATGTCCCGATCGTAATCCTCAAGCACGCGTCGCACGTTGTCCGGCAGACTTACGCCATAGCCGAAGACTTTAAAACGCTCAACCAGCACGCAGGTTAGAATCCCGCAAATAAACACGGGAACGGTCACGGGTGACATATGCAGGAAGAAGCTGACGAAATCCCAGCCAGCGCTTTTCGCGATGATCAAATTCTGAGGTTCACCAACCATTGTCATCACGCCGCCCAGTGCAGTACCGACGCCAGCATGCATGAGCAGGCTGCGCAGGAATGCCCGGAACTGTTCCAGCGTATGACGATGTTCCTCGCTGCTTAGCGCACTATCATCGCTGATATCCGCTTCGTTCCCACCCTGTTGGGACGCGAAACGGTGGTAAATACCATAAAATCCGATAGCGACGCTGATAACAACGGCGATCACGGTCAGAGCATCAAGGAATGCGGAAAGGAAGGCAGCGGCACCACAGAAGGCGAGTGATAACAGTGCCTTGGAATGAATGCGCAGCAGCAGTTTAGTAAAGACAAAAAGCAGCAGTTGCTTCATGAAATAGATGCCTGCCACCATAAACACCAGCAGCATGAGGACTTCAATATTCCCCGTGACTTCATGCCACACCTGCTGCGGACTGGTCATACCGATGAGCATGGCTTGTAGCGCCAGCAGGCCACCGGGTTGTAGCGGGTAACATTTCAGCGCCATGCCTAGCGTAAAAATAAACTCCACAACTAATAACCAGCCGGCCCAAAATGGGCTGACAAAATAGAACAGCAGCGGATTAACCAGCAAGAAGCAAAAAATAGTCAGTTTGTACCAGTCTGGCGCGTATCCCAGGAAATTTTTTAACAGCGCGCGGTGGAGGGGCATGCCTGTCATAATAGAAGAAGAATCCTTATTTGTTAGAATAGTTTGATGGCTCTTATCATATAGTAAAAACTTTACAAACGGTCAGAAGTCTACCGTTTTGCGCGGCGAGAGGGCGGTTTGTAGTCACAATTTTTCATTGAAATGGTTCGGCGCCTGAGTGCGGCGCTATATCATGATTCTTTCGTCTGGTATTATGATTCGGCTTTTTTCAGCAATCACCGCTACGGATTATCAAACACATGGTTATAAAGGCGCAAAGTCCGGCTGGATTCGCGGAAGAATACATTATCGAAAGTATATGGAATAACCGTTTTCCTCCAGGCTCTATTTTGCCCGCGGAAAGAGAACTTTCCGAACTGATCGGCGTGACCCGTACTACCCTGCGCGAAGTGCTTCAGCGCTTGGCTCGCGATGGTTGGCTAACGATACAGCACGGAAAGCCAACAAAAATTAACAATTTTTGGGAAACTTCCGGGCTCAATATTCTGGAAACGCTGGCACGGCTCGATCACGATAGCGTGCCGCAGCTGATCGATAACCTGCTGGCCGTGCGAACCAACATCGCCGCCATCTTTATTCGGACGGCGTTACGACATAACCCGGAAAAGGTGCGTGACGTGTTGACTCAGGCAAACGCGGTAGACGATAGCGCAGAAGCCTTTGCGCAACTGGATTACAACGTGTTCCGCGGTCTGGCTTTTGCTTCCGGCAATCCGATTTATGGCCTGATCCTGAACGGTTTGAAGGGGTTATATATTCGCGTAGGGCGCTACTATTTTTCCAACCCGGAAGCCCGCAAGCTGGCGGTGAATTTTTACGGTCGGTTGGAAGCATTGCGCAGCGAAGAGCTGTACGATCAGGTAATGGATGTCGTCAGACATTACGGTAAAGAAAGCGGAGCGATCTGGCACAGTATGCAGAGCGCTATCCCACGGGATATCGCGGAAGTTCGCCGCTAAGGTTTATACCGCGTCGCTGCATTGTTAAACGGAACATGTGAAAAGGGGATTCAGGTGACAACCTGAATCCCCTTTGTCTTTGGCTGTGTAGCCATGTTCCGCTATGTGGATGCTGTTCCGTTACGCGGCGGGCAGCGTTCAAGCAGCTCAACGCTTCCATCTGCGTTAGCCTGTTCCAGATAGACGTCAAAGCCCCACAGGCGGTGGACGTGCTTCAACACTTCCTGGCTGCTTTTATCCAGCGGGGCGCGATTATGCGGAACATAGCGCAGCGTTAGCGCCCGATTGCCGCGCAAATCCACATTCCAGACCTGAATATTCGGCTCCAGATGGCTCAGGTTGTACTGTGCGGAAAGCTCCTGCCGGATCAGGCGGTAGCCTTCTTCGTCGTGAATCGCCGCGATTTCCAGATAGTTGTTTCGATCGTCGTCCAGCACCGTAAATAGCCGGAAATCACGCATCAGCTTAGGCGACAGGAACTGGCTGATGAAACTCTCGTCCTTGAAGTTCTGCATCGCAAAATGCAGCGTATCGAGCCAGTCTTTACCGGCAATATCGGGGAACCAGTAACGGTCCTCGTCCGTCGGCGACTGACAAATGCGCTTGATATCCTGAAACATCGCGAAGCCCAGCGCATAGGGGTTGATTCCGCTGTAATACGGGCTGTTATACGGCGGTTGATAGATCACGTTGGTATGGCTGTGCAGGAATTCCATCATGAAGCGCTCAGTGACCCGGCCTTCATCATAGAGATGGTTCAGAATGGTGTAGTGCCAGAACGTAGCCCAGCCCTCATTCATTACCTGCGTCTGCTTCTGCGGATAAAAATACTGACTGACTTTCCGCACGATACGCAGAACCTCACGCTGCCAAGGCTCCAGCAGCGGTGCGTTCTTCTCCATAAAATAGAGCAGGTTTTCCTGCGGCTCTTGCGGAAAGCGTCTCGCTTGCTCCGGTGCGGCACCTTGTTCTCGCCGTGGTAATGTCTTCCAGAGATCGTTAACCTGGCTTTGCAGGTAGGCTTCACGGCTTTTCTGGCGGGACTTTTCCTCTTCAAGCGAAATTTTTTGTGGGCGCTTGTAGCGGTCAACGCCGTAATTCATGAGTGCATGGCAGGAATCTAACAGGCGTTCCACTTCGTCCACGCCATAACGCTCTTCGCATTGCGCGATATATTGCCGGGCAAACAGCAGATAATCGACGATG
Organism: Pectobacterium aroidearum; assembly: GCF_041228105.1. NCBI lineage: Bacteria > Pseudomonadati > Pseudomonadota > Gammaproteobacteria > Enterobacterales > Pectobacteriaceae > Pectobacterium > Pectobacterium aroidearum. The sequence goes on along the minus strand of NZ_CP166097.1, from coordinate 2,785,962 downwards.
GAGCTGGCGTCGGTCCAACTGCGGAACAGGTAGTTGCCTTTGAAGAACGAGTTGTGCCCGTAGCAGGCATGCGCCATGACCAGCGCCTGCATCGGCAGTGTGTTCTCTTCCATCAAATACGCGATACAGGGATCGGAGTTGATGACGATCTCATACGCCAGCCCCTGCTGCCCGTGTTTGTAGCGTTGTTCGGTTTCGATAAATTTCTTCCCGAACGACCAGTGGGCATAGTTGATCGGCATTCCTATACTGGAATAGGCGTCCATCATTTGTTCTGAGGTGATGACTTCGATCTGATGAGGATAGGTCGACAGACGATACAACTTGGCCACCCGATCAATTTCATCAAGGTAAACCTGCAATAACTCAAACGTCCAGTCCGGTCCATCACTCAGGCGAAGTGTTTTTTTTACCTGATTATCCGTGGATATAGCCATCAGCGCGCCCCCTAATATAGCAAACCTGTACGTGAGATTCCGTTTACTGCCTTCCGGTTGGCCCAGCCAAAAAAATCATCGTTGTTCATTTAGTTATAGCTGAGCTTTGGAGGCGCGGCAATTGAGGAATCGAACGTATGTGATGGTAAAAGGTTGTCGATAGGGTAGAAAATTCATGCGTATGTACGGGAGGAGAGGGAAGTGCGCTCTCCTGAGAGAGCGCAAAAAATGCAGGCCGGATTAGGAGCGTTGATAGCGTTTTAGGAGTGCCTGAATATCTCTGAGTCGCGAGACGGCGACGGTAGACAGTTTCTCTTTTGAAATTGCACGTTCGAGGGATATACAGTCTTTCCAGAGTGAACGCCCGGCAATGACGCCAGATGCGCCATTTTTCAACGCGCTTTCTACCTGCGGGAGAAACGTTGCGTGATCGACACCCGCAGAGAGGACTGCCCAGGGGATGTTACCGCAGAGCGCGGTAACGTGCGCGCAGGCTTCATCAGATCCAGGATAAGGAATTTTTAAAACCTTTGCGCCTGCCTCGATACAGGCCTGACAGCCTGCTGGGATGAGTTCGGGCAGGAGACGAGTGTAGGTGTCGCGAGATTCATTTTCCAGAGAGTAGGTCAGAAATTCGACAACGAGCAGTAAATCTTCCTGCGCAAAATCCTGTATCACGGTACGGAGTGTTTCAAGGTTACGGGTATTGGCATCCGGTCTATCCGGACGCAGGTAGATCATAATTTTCCCCCCTGTCGCTCCCCATTCACGTACTTTACGCGCCGTGACGCCCTCAACCAGCGTGGAGATCCGATACCCTTCTGGCGTCGTTTCCCAGCCTGACGCATCAAGCCCGATGAGCAGACCGGTATCACGAGGCAAGATGTTTTCATCGATCAGACCGGGTATGGCGCAAATAGGATCAACCAGCACGCATCCGGCCTCTGCCGCCAGATAACGTGTAATGTCATATTTTGTTTTTCCTAATGTTTCATTAGTAATGGCAGCCTGTGCTTCAGGGGTCGATGCTAATAATGTTCGCATTCCGCCACGTTGATCGCAGGCAATAACCATCATTGAGCCCGTTGCATCACAAATTAATTGATATCCCCGGTATTCAGCCGTAGTCATGGTGTTCATCATAATTATCCTCATAAAATTAATATCAATAATCGATTAATCCAGGTTGTTTTTAATCCATTGAATGAGTTCCTGATAATTAATGTCCTTATCCTGATCAACCGTGTAGCACTTACCAATACTCATCGGGTGAGCCTGATGTGCGAGTGCCATTAATTCCGGAAGGTATTCATCACCGGGATGGCCTTTTATTCTTTTATGCACTCTGGCCTGATAACGTTCTGCTACTCGTTCGGGGGAAATTGCATTCCATATTTCAAGCGTGTGGTGGATGTCACACGCAGTGATATATTCTTGTAATCGTGATTTTTCGCGAAAACCAAACCAGGCATCAAGAATAATGGTGCTGTTTTTCGGTGCCTGCTGAACGATATTAAACATGGCTTGATACGCGGCATACCCTAGCTTTCTGTTTAACGTTCTATCAATGGTGTCGCAAAGTTGCACCATGAAAGGCTCTTTTATTTCATCGAGACTCAACAGAGGGAAATGTAATTCATCTGCAATGACTCGAGCTACCGTACTTTTCCCCGATGCTGGTATACCATTTACTAAAATAAGTTTTTTCATAATACCCCGACAATGTCATCGAATGTTATGGCAGTTCGAATACGAGAGATCATGTCGTCTTTTTCCAGTAGATTGACGATAGAGGCAATGCCTTCCGTAATATGTGCATCACTGCTAACGCCACCGAACATAATTAAAATATCCACGGGTTCACTTCCCTGAATAGAGATCGGTGTTTGTAACGTCAGTAAACTGAAACAATTCTCCCGCACCCCGCATTCAGGGCGAGCATGTGGAATCGCGATGCCTTCATCAAAAACATAATAAGGACCATATTTCTTCGTGTTTTTTATCACCGCGATGGGATACTCATCCGTGATAAATTTTGCGTTAATTAATGGTTGTGCGGCACAATATATCGCGTCTTCCCACGTTTTACATACCACGCCAAGTTGAATACAGTTATGTTGTAACAGGAAGTTTTTTATGCTCATAACGCCTCATATACTTTTACGAATGGTGTTTCTGAGTTCATCAATTTTGATAAAAATATCATCAACGCGATGTCGATAATCAGGATGCCCAGAAAATAACTGGATGGCCTGGTTGTATTTAATCATTAACATTTTCTGCGTTTCACTATGGTTCGGATCTTGTATTAAGCGAGATTCCAGCTCTGCTAATTCTTGTTCCATTTCTTTGGCAATGTTGTCATTCACATGACTACGACGATCGGCAGAGAATCCGGAAGATAAAAAACGCCTGAGAAAAGAAAACATCGTGACCCCTTAACCCGTTTACATAACGTTAATGACGACAGACCATCGAAAGGCCATGCGCTATTGCGATAATTTACGATTCGCAATAAAGGCAATGAATGCAACGAATGCGACAAACGCAGCGACAAATAACCAATCTTGTTGGAATGCGTGTCCTAATATCAGACCTGTACTGATGACATCAGAATCACTAAAGGTCACGCCGGTAAACCCGAAGACTTCCAGTAATGGCACCAAAATGGCGGGCAATAGGGTAATGAAAAGACCATGAACGACGCCTCCGATGACGGCGCCACGACGCCCTCCCAGTGCGTTGCCGAAAATACCCGCTGTCCCGCCAGCAAAGAAGTTGGTCAATAACCCCGGCAGAATCATCGCCAACCCAAACATTGGAAAGATCAGCATTCCCAGAACAGAGCCGACGGTGGTAGCAAGAAAGCCGACAATCACGGCGTTGGGCGCATAAGGGAAGAGCACCGGGCAATCCAGCGCGGGTTTGGCGTTGGGTACCAGACGCATCGCGATGCCGCGGAATGCGGGAACTAATTCATTAAGCAGCAGACGTACACCGCTGTAGAGAACAAACACCCCTGCGACAAACTGCATGGACTGCATGAAGGAATACATCAGATAGTTAACGCCGTTGGCGTATTGCGCGATATAGGCCGGTCCAGCCGCCACGGCAGGGATGAGGTACATCGGTACCATAACCACGGCCATTGACAGGTAGGTATCCTGCAAGAATTTGAAGTTATCGGGTAGCGTTAAGTCCTCGGTAGATTTGGAGTTTTTACCGACTAAACGGGCGACGGCAGCTTGCACCAGATACCCGATGGTACAAAAATGCCCGAGCGCTACATCATCAGAATTCGTGATTTTACGTACAATCGGCTGCGCTAGCGCGGGCATCAGCACGGCCATAATGCCGCCAAATATGCCTCCGGTGAGGATCAGTGTTGCGCCGGTTAAACCCGATTTGTAGCCGATCACGGTACCGATTGTTGCCATCCACAGCAGGGCTTGCCCAGTCAGGAAGATATATTTAAAGGGAGTAATGCGCGCAATAAGGATGTTGACCGCAAAGATCACCATGAGCGTCAAGGCAACTTCTGACCCGAGTTCGCGGTTGGCCAGTCCGGCGATAGCGGCAACATCGGTGATGTAGCCTGTCATGCCAAACCCCTGAGTAAAGATGCTATTCAAATACGTCAGGGTGTCGACGATGATGTTAATCCCCGCCATCATGATGAGGAAACCCAGTAGGGTCTTGAACGTTCCTTCTGCAATTTTTCCGACTGATTTTTTCTGTAGAATCAAACCAATCATGGCGATCAGTGCGATTAATATGGATGCCTGGCCTAATAAATCTTTCACAATGAAATTGATAACGGTGTTCATTTTTCACCTCATGTTATTTATGAGCCTGAATATACGCTAAGATTTTTTCTTCTATTTCGTCTTTGTCGGTCAATTTATTAAGAATGATGATTCTTTTTTTCTCATCCTCATTGGCATCACTAGTCAGAATATCCGCAAATATTTTCTGCGTTAAAATGACGTCATAGCGGAAGGCAGAGGCTTCTGAAATCGTGGTGTGATTTATTTCTGCATCAATGCCCAGTTTTTTTAGTACGGATTTTGCACTCATTTCGATAGCGAAACTGGAGCCTAATCCACAGCCGCATACGCAAAGAACTTTCAACATAATAATGGCCTCATATAAGATGATGAGCTTTCGCGAGCTTATAAAGATGACTTTCTACATCGACTAAGCGGCGTTCGGACTCCTCTAAGTCGATGGGAATAGCTTTGTTGTTGTTATTAATAATAATGATTTTATTTGTCAGCCCAGTGTTGATACACCGAACGACTTCCTCTGCTAAAAGGGTGCCCTGAATAATTTCTTCCCCGGTGGGCGCGCCATTTCGTAAACCATATCCCAAAATAGTCTTTCGGATACGGATTCCAATTTTGTGCTCTAGCTTCTTGATAATGGTGTCGATCGCGCCCTGAAAGCCGGGCGTATATTCCTGGGTATAGCCTTCAGAGCATAAAATAATCACGCTGTTCTGTTCTGCAATCTTTTCCCGAATACATTGTGATAACGTATCCATGTCCCAGGGTGACTCTGGAATAAGCGCAATGTCAGCATTGCTTTTTAATGCGGCCTGTAATGTTAATTCCCCACAATAACCGCCCAGCAGTTCAATCATGAATACTCGGCCTTGTAATCCCCGGCCCGTATTGCGTAACTTTTCTACCTCACTCATTACCTGTTCGCAGGCGGTAGAAAAACCAATCGTGTAGCTGTTTCCTGAAATATCATTGTCAATCGTCATTCCTACGCCGTAGCAATGGACACCATAGTGGCTGAGCTTCTTGAGAAATTGGAATGATCCATCACCCCCAGCCATGATGAGCGCATCGAGTTTTTGTTTTTGTATATTTTTAACGATTTTCTCATAATCAGCTTTTCTGCATTTTCCTGCTCTTCTCCCTGACGTCATCAACGGCATTGATGAGATGGAATAATCAACCAGATCGCGGCGAGTAATCGCTTTGCAGCAATTGTCGATAAGGCCATTAATTCCACCATCAAAAATAACGATGTCAGCATCTGTCATTCTGTTCACCTGAAAGATGAAGTTATTTATTCCGCTAACATCGCCGCCACTAATGACTAATCCAATTTTCATCGTTGACCTCTGAAATATGAATAATTATCGTGTGAACACAATGTTATTAAACTGATAAAGCATTTTTTTGATGAATATCTCAAATTTGTATTTAATTACGGGGTTTCGCAGCTTGACAGGGATGAATAGGGATAGGTTTCTGTGATGGTTATCATGATTTTAAAATGTGCGACTGGGCTAACGCATTCATTCATTTGAGTTTTAACATTTCTGTCTTTTTTATCCTTTCTACCGTTTCTTCCTAAAAAACGAATGCCTATTTTGTGAATGATTTCACAGTTATTTCATTACGAATGTCCTGGAGAAGATTGATTGGGGTGAGAAGGAACAATAGATAAATGTTATCGTTGAGACGGGTGACAATTCCTTCCCAAATGCTAGAGTAGTCTCCAGTTTCACCTGTTACCTAGTGTTTTATTCCATTAAATAAACAGTTTTCTAGCAGATTAGACGGTCTTTAGCGGAGAGAAAGGGAGAGCGGTAGCATGCGGGTTGTGATTCTGGGAAGTGGCGTAGTTGGCGTGAGTACCGCCTGGTATCTTGCGCAGGAAGGGCATGATGTCACCGTTATCGATAGACAACCGGAGCCCGCGTTAGAAACCAGCGCCGGGAATGCCGGGCAGATTTCTCCCGGCTATGCTGCGCCCTGGGCGGCGCCGGGAATACCGCTGAAAGCGATAAAATGGATGTTTCAGCGCCATGCGCCTCTGGCTATCCGGCCCGACTTCACGGCCGCGCAGTTGTGCTGGATGTGGCAAATGTTGTTCAATTGCGATGCGCGCCACTATAAGACCAATAAAGCGAGGATGGTGCGTCTGGCGGAGTACAGCCGTGATTGTTTGCAACAGCTGCGGCGAGATACCGGTATTCAGTACGAAGGTCGGCAGGGCGGAACGCTGCAACTGTTCCGTACCGAACAGCAATATGACAATGCAACTCGGGATATCGCCGTGCTGGAAGAGGCTGGTGTGCCATACCAACTGCTGACGTGTCATGAATTGGCCTCTGTTGAACCTGCGCTGGCAAATGTGGCGGAGAAACTGACCGGCGGGCTGCGCTTACCACATGATGAGACTGGGGACTGTCAGCTGTTCACCCGTCAACTGGCGGCGATGGCTGCCGATGCGGGCGTCACCTTCAAACTGGGGCGTCACGTTCGTCAGTTACGGGTAGAAGGCCAAAACGTAACGGGCGTTCAGTGTGATGATGAGATGATCGTGGCGGACGCCTATGTGATGGCCTGCGGTTCCTATTCCACGGGACTACTGCGGCAGTGGTTCGATATTCCGGTTTATCCGCTGAAAGGCTATTCACTGACGATCCCGCTGGCGGATGATGCCTCCGCGCCGGTTTCTACCGTGCTGGATGAAACCTACAAAGTGGCCATCACGCGTTTTGATCGTCGCATCCGCGTTGGAGGAATGGCAGAGGTCGTGGGCTTCAACACCGATCTGAATCCTAAACGACGTGAAACGCTGGAGATGGTCGTGCGCGATCTGTATCCCCATTGCGGCCCGATTGAACAAGCAACATTCTGGACGGGGCTGCGTCCGATGACGCCAGACGGCACGCCGCTGGTGGGGCGTTCTCCGCTGAAAAATCTGTACCTGAATACCGGACATGGCACGTTAGGTTGGACGATGGCCTGCGGGTCAGGAAAGTTACTGGCGGATATTCTGTCGGACAAATCACCGGAGATTGAGGCCGATGATTTGTCCGTGGAAAGATACGTTCGTTAGTATCGCTGTTCTGTTTTTTGAAGTAATGGATGTTTTGAACTCATTAATGTTTTGAACATCACCGAGATTTTACTCAGTGCGGGGCAGTGATGTAATGCTGCCCTTGTGGTGCCGCGTGAGCAGACGGGCGCGTATTGCCAGCAGTGCGGCACAGAGCATCACCAGTGCCAGTGATATTTTTGACGACAGAGGGAGCGCCATCGCAATCAACCCCAGCGCCGCACCCCCTGCCATTTGCACGAATCCTACCATCGCCGACGCAATCCCCGCCTCATTGGAATAAGGCTCCAGCGCATAGCTGGTGGAGGGACCGATCAAAAATGCCAGACCGGCACAGGCCAAGGCGACGGGCAGCATGTAGGTCGGCCAGGTGTTTTGCAGCGCGTCAGGTAAGAGCACGACACCACCAAGCAGCGAAAGGAAACCCGCGCCCATCAGCAGGCTACCCACAGCCAGACAGCGTGGACGGCCGACTTTGCGGATAATGCGGTTTGCAAAAAAGCTGACCAGCATGATCCAAAAGCCGTTTGCGCCGAAGGCAATCGAAAACTCAAGCGGCGTCAGCTGTGCCTGATTCATCAGCACCACAGGGGAAAAGGTGACGTAGGTTAACGCCATCCCCATTGCGCCTGCGTTGACTGACGCGAACCCTAGAAAGTGGCGATCGGATAACAAGCGGGCATATTGGCGCAGCGGTAAGCCGTGCACGGGCAACGTTGAGTCCGGGCGCGTTTCGGGCAGAAAACGGATGACGATTGCCAGAACCAGAATGCTGTAGCCTGCGAGGAACCAGAAGGGGGCACGCCAGCCGAAGGCTTCGGCCAACAGACCGCCTAATAGCGGCGCCAGCGCCGGCACAATATTCAGCGTGCCGTTGAGAAAACCATAGGTTCTGGCGGCATCGTCGCCGTTTAGCTTGTCACGGACGCTGCTGAAAATGGCAACGGCGGTACAGCAGACGGCCATACCCTGAAAAAGGCGTGAGAGAACGAACAGTGTGGCGCTGGTTGCCAGCGCGGCCATGACAGCTCCGATGATATAGATCATCACGCCTGCCAACGCCATCGGGCGACGACCGTACTTGTCGACCAGCGGCCCAGCCAGAAGCTGGCCTAATCCCATGATCAGAATAAACAGGGCGACGGTGGACTGAATCAGCGATTCAGGGCTGTTTAGCGCCACGGCAATGGCAGGAATAAGCGGCAAATAGATGTCGATACCCAGAGGGCCGAGCAGAACCAGAGTCAGTAAAATCAGAACAAATCGTTGCATAACAAAAACAGAAATCTACATTTTATGGGGTCGACAGGGTAATGCGCACGCGGGCGGAAAGAAAGTGTTATCTTTGTGACAATGTCATGTTGCCGTAACGAAAAATGGCTTTGTAAGGCCATGATTAAAGAGGACGTGGGCGGGCGGAGTTACTGTCGTTAGAGCATCTCCACCCGTGAGTCAGGTTGTGCTTAATCCGCTCAGGCCGTTTCGATGCGGGGATAAAAATCGTGGTTCTCCCGCTGCATACGCTCATAGACCTTCCGCAATACGTGATTAGCATCCGCCCGGAAATCCCGGTCGTGGCCAATCAACTGTGAAGCCGTATTCCAGCGACGGGAAAAGGCATCGTAATCGGCGGCAATGGTTTGCATTTCATCCTGATAATGCTGACTCATTTTCGTTAACTGTTCATCACCGCTGCGCTGAAGCGAAGGGTAAAGCACGCGATCTTCTGCGGACAGGTGCAATTTGATAGTGGAACTCATGGCGACGATAGCGCGGGCGATGTCAGCGGCATTTTCCGTTACGCCAGCACGGGATAGTTGGCGCAGGGTATCAATACTTTCGAGTATCTCGGTGTGCTGGTGTTTGAATTTATCAATGTTCATAAGCGATTCTCTATGCAGGTATAATGTCATTTATAATACATGTATTTTAAATGCATGTTTATGGAAAAATGCGCAGAGAAAGAGAATCAGCCAGCTAACTATTGATCATCAATGACTATCATCATCAACAACTAACAGATAACTGGCTGGAGAGGTGGTTAATGGCCTACGGTTTGTTTACGGAAAAGTTCACGGAAGACAGGGTAGATATCATCCTGATCGCGAATATGCTGCATAGCGAAATTATCGAACGTATCGCGCAGCGTTTCATATTCGCGCCAGAGCGTTTGGTGTGAACGTCGGGTGATTTCAATATAGCTGTAGTAGCGCACCATCGGCAGAAGCTGATTCGCCAGAATCTGGTGGCACAGCGGTGAATCGTCAGCCCAGTTATCGCCATCCGATGCCTGTGCCGCATAGATATTCCACTGTGACGGATCGTAGCGCTCACGTACGACCTCCTCCATTAGCTTTAACGCACTGGAGACAATGGTGCCGCCGGTTTCCTGAGAGTAGAAGAACTCTTGTTCATCGACCTCTTTTGCCTGCGTGTGATGGCGAATATAGACAACGTCCACGTTTTTGTAATTTCTGCTGAGGAACAAATACAGCAGAATATAAAAGCGCTTCGCCATGTCTTTTGTCGCCTGATCCATGGAGCCGGATACGTCCATCAAACAAAACATCACGGCCTGGCTCGATGGCTCGGCCCGACGCTCGTAGTTCTTGTAGCGCAGGTCAAACGTATCGATAAACGGCACGCGTGCAATTTTCTGGCGCAGTTCGGTAATTTCCTGCCGCAGCCGTTCCTCTTCCAGCAATTGTGCAGGTTCAGTATGTGCCAACTGTTCCAGCGACTCTTCCAGCTCATGCAGCGTGCGGCGTTTACCCGCTGTCATCGCCATACGGCGTGCCAGCGAGTTCTGCAGCGACCGTACCACGCTGATATTGGCAGGAACGCCGTTAGCGGTGTATCCGGCACGGTGTGTCTTATACTCGTTCATCTGCCGATGCTGGGTTTTCTTCAGGTTCGGTAGCGCCAGATCTTCAAACAGCAGATCCAGATATTCGTCTTTGGATATCTGAAAGACAAACTCATCCTCGCCTTCGCCATCTTTACTGGCGTCCCCCTGACCGGAACCACCGCCGCCACCTCCTTGTGGCCGCTCGATTTTGTCGTTCTGTACGAAATGATCGTTGCCCGGGTGGACGCGGTGGCGGCGTCCTCCACGGCCCTGATGGAACATCGGTTCGTTGATGTCTGCATTGGGGATCGATACTGACTCCCCGCTTTCGATGTCGGTCACCGAACGCTTATTAATGGCCTCGGAAATCGACTGTTTTATTTGCGACTTATAGCGGCGCAAAAAGCGTTGGCGGTTCACCGTGCTTTTGTTTTTGCCGTTTAGCCGTCGATCAATAAAATAGGCCATGTTTCCCCCAAACGCTGTTGCCAGCATCGTGCGTCATTATGATGATTTCCTCACCCGCAGATACCATTCGCACAGCAAACGTACCTGTTTCCGGGTGTAGCCTTTCTCCATCATACGATCGACGAAGTCATCATGTTTTTTCTGTTCATCCGTTGAGGTTTTGGTATTAAACGAAATCACAGGCAGCAGCTCTTCCGTGTTGGAGAACATTTTCTTCTCAATGACCGTGCGCAGTTTTTCGTAACTGGTCCAGTTTGGATTCCGGCCGCTATTATTGGCACGGGCGCGCAGGACAAAGTTGACGATCTCGTTACGGAAGTCTTTAGGATTGCTGATGCCCGCAGGCTTCTCGATCTTTTCCAGCTCAGCGTTCAATGATTCACGGTCAAACAGCTGGCCCGTATCTGGGTCACGGTACTCCTGATCCTGAATCCAGAAATCCGCATAGGTAACATAACGGTCAAAAATATTCTGGCCATATTCGGAATAGGATTCGAGATAGGCGGTCTGGATCTCTTTGCCGATAAACTCCGCATATTTCGGCGTCAGATAGCCTTTCAGGTGCTCCAGATACTTCTCTGCCTGCTCCTGCGGGAATTGTTCGCGCTCGATCTGTTGTTCCAGTACGTAGAACAGGTGTACCGGGTTGGCGGCCACTTCGCTGTGATCGAAGTTAAAGACGCGTGACAAAATCTTGAACGCGAAGCGGGTCGACAGGCCGTTCATCCCTTCATCCACGCCCGCGTAATCGCGGTACTCTTGATAGGATTTCGCCTTCGGATCGGTATCTTTCAGGCTTTCTCCGTCGTAAACCCGCATCTTGGAGTAGATGCTGGAGTTTTCGGGATCTTTCAGGCGCGACAGAATGGAGAAGCGGGCCAGTGTTTCCAGCGTGCCGGGCGCGCAAGGTGCATGCGTCAGTTCGCTGTGATTCAGCAGCTTGTCGTAAATTTTGACCTCTTCGGACACGCGCAGGCAGTACGGCACCTTCACGATGTACACGCGGTCAAGAAACGCTTCATTGTTCTTGTTGTTACGGAATTGCACCCACTCGGATTCGTTGGAGTGCGCCAGAATAATCCCGTTAAACGGCAGGGCGGCAATGCCTTCCGTCCCGTTGTAGTTGCCTTCCTGTGTCGCGGTCAGGAGCGGGTGGAGCACCTTGATCGGCGCTTTGAACATCTCGACGAATTCCATAATGCCCTGGTTCGCGCGGCACAATGCGCCGGAGTAGCCGTAGGCATCGGGATCGTTCTGAGCATAATGCTCCAGCTTGCGGATATCGACTTTGCCGACCAGCGCTGAAATATCCTGATTGTTCTCATCGCCAGGTTCGGTTTTCGCGATCCCGATTTGTGCCAGAATCGATGGCCATACTTTGACGACTTTAAATTTGGAAATGTCTCCACCAAATTCCTGCAGGCGTTTGGCCGCCCACGGTGACATGATGGTGCCGAGATAGCGCCGTGGAATGGCATACTCTTTTTCGAGTATTGCGGCATCTTCCTGCGGATTGAACAGGCAGAGCGGGTGATCATTCACCGGACTGCGCTCGCCGTTGGCGCTGAGGATGTAAATCGGTACACGTTGCATCAGCGCTTTCAAGCGTTCGGCCAGAGAGGATTTCCCGCCGCCGACCGGCCCCAACAGATACAGGATCTGTTTCTTCTCTTCTAATCCCTGCGCGGCATGTTTCAGGTAAGACACAATCTGTTCGATGGCCTCTTCCATACCGTAAAATTCTTCAAAAGCCGGATAGCGAGCAATCACCCGGTTCGAGAATAGGCGCGACATTCGTGATTCTTGGGCGGTATCCACCATTACAGGCTCACCGATAGCCGTTAACAATCGTTCAGCCGCGTTCGCATAAGCATTGCGATCCTGCTGACAGATGGTAAGGAATTCCTGCAGAGTGAACTCTTCGTCCTTGGCAGCGTCGTAGCGCTGGCGGTAGTGATCAAATATGTTCATAGCGATGCCCGTCCTTCGTCGATTAGCACAGATTAAGAGAGCGCGTGGAATATATGCCTATTAATGTATTGCCCTCCGAAAGAAGAAATCTCCTGAGTCCAGCAACCCTTATGCCAACTTGTTGCGTCAGGGCGTCGTGATTTTATTCATGCCTGCTGGTCAAGGAGACGTCACCTTCTGTATTAAAGCGTAGTTTGCATCCGTAAAATTTCCTCTAGTCCACGGACGTATTTTTAAGATATTTCAAGGACTCACTTTCAGGAAAATCCGTGTAACATTATAGAGAATAGGCGCTCGGCCTTAAGGACACTGCCTATTACCGACGTTAGCGCACGTAAAACCTATCGAATATATAGGTTATTCGTTAATGTTATTTTTATATAACCTGAACGCGAACGTGTGTAATTGGCCTATCATGTTTCATGATATTTATCTGTAATAGGAAATAGAAAACTGTGAAAAAACCTCAACTATGTATGCTGGCCGCGCTGATTTCTGGCGCTGTGCTCCTGCCTTCAGCCTATGCCGCAGATGTCTCTCTGGGCCTTGGCGCTGCGGGTTCAACGTCTGTATACCGTGGTGTTGATAATGACGTTTATCCGCTTCCTGTACTGAATTATGAAAGTGAAAATTTTTATTTCCGCGGGCTGGGTGGTGGATACTACCTGTGGAATGACGGCGCAAATCGTCTCTCTTTAACGGCCTACTACCTGCCTTTAGGATTTAAGCCGGGAGATAGCGACGATCTGCGGATGAAACAGTTAGATAAACGTCGCGGTACGCTGATGGCGGGTGCGGCCTACCGTCATATCGCCGATTGGGGCGAAATCCGTACCGTACTGGCAGGCGACACGCTGGATTACAGCAACGGTTTTGCGTGGGATACCGCTTATCTTTACCGCTTCTCAATGGGTGATTTGAGCATCACTCCGGGTATCGGTGCGACCTGGTTCAGTGAAAACATGAACCAGTATTACTACGGCGTCAGCGCACAGGAATCCGCGCGTTCTGGCTTTAACCAGTATAGCCCTGGCGATGGCTGGGCTCCGTATCTTGAACTGAGCGCCGGTTATCAGATTAACCAAAGCTGGAGCGCCTGGGCCGTGGGTCGTTACACACGTTTGTCTGACGAAATGAAGGACAGCCCGATTGTCGATAGTAACCACAGCATCTTAATGAGCGCAGGTGTCAGCTATCGCTTCTGATGCTTTTCGTGAGCATGGTGCATTTGCCGTACAATAATGGGGTGATATCACCCCATTTGCACGTTTATGGTGCACTGAATGTCATGTTAGGTTGAGGGGAAAGCGTTACGTTAACGGCAAGCAAGGGAGGAACGCGTGACAAAAACGGTTCGTTTTCCAGATGACACCCGTGTACCCGCGATCGGTCAGGGAACGTGGTACATGGGTGAAGATGCCCGAATGAAAGAACAGGAAGTGACGGCGCTGCAAGCGGGTATCGACCTCGGATTAACATTGATTGATACAGCCGAAATGTATGCGGACGGCAGAGCCGAGGATGTCGTCGGCGAAGCAATACGCGGCCGTCGTGACAGCGTCTATCTGGTGTCGAAAGTCTACCCGCACAATGCCGGTGGCGAAAAGGCGATACAGGCGTGTGAACGCAGCCTGAAGCGTCTGCAAACGGAGCGTATCGATCTCTATCTGTTGCACTGGCGTGGTGGCATCCCGTTAATTGATACGATCGCTGCAATGGAACGATTGCAGCAGGCGGGTAAAATCGGTCAGTGGGGCGTCTCCAATCTTGACCTTGAGGACATGCAGGAGCTGTGGTCTCTGAACGGCGGACAACGCTGTATGACCAATCAGGTGCTTTACCATTTGGCATCGCGCGGTATTGAGTTTGATTTGCTGCCGTGGTGTCAGCAACAGCAGCTTCCCGTTATGGCATATTGTCCGCTAGCGCAGGCTGGGCGTCTCCGTGACGGATTATTCTCACATCCGGTGGTGAACCGCATTGCGCGCGAACATAGCATAACGCCCGCTCAGCTGTTATTGGCGTGGGCTATCCGTCAACCGGGCGTGATCGCGATTCCTAAAGCAAGTTCTATGAAGCATGTACAGGAAAATGCGAAAGCGCTGGACGTGCAGTTATCTGCGGAAGATATCGCGCAGTTAGATCTGGCTTTCCCAGCACCGACGCGTAAACAGCATCTGGATGTGGTGTAGTTGAGGCGAAAGAGGTATATGGCGAAATCGCCATATACCTCTGGCGGTGGTTATTTTTTGATGCGGATAACCGTTGCCAGACGTGCTGGCGCGTTGGCGGATGCGACAAACGGTTGATTAATTCGCGCAGTTTCCACGCACACGAACGTTTTATATCCCTCATCGGTCATATCGCTAATCGTACGAGAAAGTTCTGCACCCGGGTTCCATGACACGACATCGCTATGGTGTGAATGGTGTACTTCGATACTGCGTTTCAGGACGGCATCATGTACCACGCTGGTGTCCTGTGGCTGGGTGTAAATGCGGTCTGTACGGTCGGTAAAGACCAGATCGCCTTGCTGTGTCGCCAGCTTGCCCTGATCGACCTTATCAATAAATGACTCACCCAGACCAGTAATGCGAATATCACTGATATCGCCGATGTTGAAATAGGTGTGCAGCGCGCTGGTAATGCTGTAATCACCTTGGGCTTCGAGTTCAATGCCACACTCTTTGCCCAGCTTGAAGCGAGCGATGAGCGTGAACGCATGCGGCCAGCTCTTACGTGTCTCTTCATTGTCCCGCAGCGTGAACGTGAGCTGTACGCCGTGCTCATCTTCGCTGTGGGCGGTAAATTCCCACGGCAGCAGGCGGGCGAAACCATGATTAGGATCGGCGAAAGGGCCAAACCAGGGGAAACAAATCGGTACACCGCCGCGAATCGCCACGTGATGAGTAAAAGGCGTATTGTCGCTCAGCCAGAGCACTGGCTCTTCGTTTGTCGGCTGCCAACTGAGTAGGTGCGCCCCTTGCAATGCTATTGCCGCACGCACTTCAGGATGATCAACGACGATGATGGGGAGTTGGTCCAACTGACGCTGGCTGAGGGTGGCGCTAATTTGTTTCGTGACGGGGAGTGAGAAAATTGTGTTATGCATGATAGAGCCTTTTTTTGATTGTTTTTCGTTGTAAAAAGAAATCTGCAATAAACAATAAAAAAGGGCGACATAACGTCGCCCTTTTTTCACCGAATCATCGCTGACACTTATTTAGAAATGTGGGCGATCAGATCCAGAACTTTGTTTGAGTAACCTGTTTCGTTGTCGTACCAGGAAACCAGTTTCACAAAGTTGTCGCTCAGTGCGATACCTGCTTTAGCATCGAATACAGAAGTCAGTTTTTCACCGTTGAAATCGGTAGAAACCACTTCGTCTTCAGTGTAGCCCAGCACGCCTTTCAGCTCGCCTTCAGAAGCAGATTTGATTGCTGCACAGATTTCTTTGTAAGAAGCTGGTTTTTCCAGACGCGCAGTCAGGTCAACAACAGAAACGTTCGGGGTAGGGACGCGGAACGCCATACCAGTCAGTTTGCCGTTCAGCTCAGGGATAACTTTACCTACAGCTTTAGCAGCACCGGTAGAAGATGGGATGATGTTCTGTGCTGCGCCGCGGCCGCCGCGCCAGTCTTTGTGAGACGGGCCGTCAACGGTTTTCTGGGTTGCAGTGGTGGCGTGAACGGTGGTCATCAGTGCTTCAACGATACCGAAGTTGTCGTTGATGACTTTTGCCAGCGGAGCCAGACAGTTAGTGGTGCAAGATGCGTTAGAAACGATGTCCTGGCCTGCGTAAGCTTTGTGGTTTACGCCCATAACGAACATCGGGGTGTCATCTTTAGATGGACCAGTCAGAACAACTTTCTTCGCGCCAGCAGCGATGTGCTTACGTGCAGTGTCGTCAGTCAGGAACAGGCCAGTTGCTTCAGCAACGACGTCAACGTTAACTTCGTTCCACTTCAGATTTGCAGGATCGCGCTCTGCGGTAACACGAATGGTTTTGCCGTTAACAACCAGGTGGCCATCTTTAACTTCAACGGTGCCGTTGAAACGACCATGAGTTGAGTCGTACTTCAGCATATACGCCATGTACTCAGCGTCTAACAGATCGTTGATTGCAACGATTTCGATGTCAGAACGCTCTTGTGCAGCGCGGAAAACAATACGGCCGATACGGCCAAAACCGTTGATACCTACTTTGATAGTCATATATTCCACCAGCTATTGGTTTGTGAATAAAAGGTTGGTTGTAAAATTACAAAAACCTTGCTGAGCGTCAAGCGGAATCGTGTCAATAGTTGCTGTAAGTCAAACCTATGACCAATCTTTGTGCGAAAACCGCTCGAGCCTGTAACTAAGTAACATCTAAGACTGATATGAGGGCGGAATGCATCATATAAAGCCTGTGTTGTCTCAATATGTGACGTGTATCACAATTAAATATTCATGCTAATAACATTCATAATATTAGGCCAGAACAGCCTGTCAGGTTGTTAATTTTTTGTTATAATCAATGATTAATTGAATTGATAACACCCGCTGTGAGACTTCCATGACTAACGACTCTGCTTCGCGTACCCCGTCCGATAACACAGAACTGACAGAGATGCAGCGCTATGTCACCCAGCAACGCGGTACGGAACCTGCGTTTTCAGGCAAACTGCTGCATAACAAGCGCACCGGCGTTTACCATTGCCTGTGCTGCCAGGCGCCGCTGTTTTACTCCGATAGCAAATATGACTCCGGCTGCGGCTGGCCTAGCTTCGATCAACCCGTCTCCTCAGAGGCTGTACGCTATCTGGAAGATGATTCACACAATATGCGCCGCATAGAGATCCGCTGTGGGCAGTGTGATGCGCATCTTGGGCACGTTTTCCCTGATGGCCCGAAAACCACCGGCGAACGCTACTGTGTGAATTCTGCGTCGCTGAGCTTCATTGATGACGTTGATGGCGAGCGCGTTGACGGGTAATCTGTGTGATGAATAGGGCGCGGCAGGCTGATATTACATAGCTTTAAACGATTCAGCTATCAGGTGTTTCTGTAATTACCTGTGCCGCTGTCAATAACAGAACTCAGTAAGCATAACTCTGACCTTTCTCGGAGCAGAAACCGGATATGGAACTCAATGATCTGATCGACGCTATGACGCCAGAAATTTACCAGCGCTTGGTCACGGCGGTAGAACTGGGCAAATGGCCAGATGGCGTCGCGTTGACGGCTGAACAGAAAGAGAACAGCCTGCAAATGGTGATGATGTGGCAGGCTCGCCATAATGAACAGGCTGAGCACATGACGATTGGCACCAATGGCGAAATTGTGATGAAAAGCAAGCAAGAACTGAAGCGCCAGTTTAGCGGTGCTGACGCCATTATTACGTTGAAACCTGAGCATTGAAACCCGACCGTAACGTGTAAGTTGGTAGCCGCTGCCGCGATGTTGGGCGGCAGTGACGATAACTAACGCGCGGAAGGCAGTGAGGCAAGAAACTCTGTCATGTCCGTAAGCGTCGCTCCACGCTGTGCCATCTCCCGTAATGCGGATTCGCTGTCATCGGGCGAAAGATTCAGGCCGCGACAACCGTCCACCAATACTTCGGTGTGATAACCCAGAGCAATTGCATCCCACACGCTGAACTTGACGCAATAATCTGTCGCCAGCCCCAGAATGGTCAAATGGGTGATGTGGTTGGCGTGTAGCCAGTCATCCAATTCGGTTTTTACCCGATGTCCGTTATCGAAAAAAGCGCTATAGCTATCGATCTCCGGCTGAGTCCCTTTTTGTATGATCCATTGAATAGCAGACTGATTAAGTGCAGGATGGAAATCAGCGCCTGTCGTTCCCTGCACGCAATGAATCGGCCACCAGATCTGCGGCCATCCGTTTAGTTCGCCGATTTCTCCGATCTTGGTATTCGCATTCACGGCAAAGCAACCGTGGTTCTCGGGGTGCCAATCTTGAGTGGCGATCACGGTGACGCCCGCGGCTATGCAGGCTTCAATAGCGCGGTTGGCAACCGCAATGACGTGGTCACCTTCGTCAACGGCTAATGCGCCGCCGGGACAAAAATCATTTTGTAAATCAACTAATAGCAATGCTTTTTTCATTACCTACTCCGTGATTGACTCAATCTTTATCGCTCAATTCTCCATGCAGGTTCTGCTGCATTAAATGGCGAATTTCATCGGCGCTTAAATCCTGCTGGCTCAATAAGTAATGCAGTTTGGTTAATGCGGCTTCAACGGTCATATCAAAGCCACTGATCACTCCCGCATGCGCCAGCGCATTGCCTGTCGCATAGCCGCCCATATTCACACGCCCGGAAATGCACTGCGTCAGGTTGACGACCACAATGCCGCGCGCGGAGGCTTCACGTAATTCGTGCAGCAAGCCGGGACTTTGCGGCGCGTTACCAACGCCGTAGGAGCGCAGGATGAGCGCCTTCACTGGCTGACGGAGGAAATTACTGATGACATCGGCAGAAATGCCGGGATAAATCGTAATCACCCCGATAGGCTGTGGCGTAATGTGATGCACTTTCAGCGGCGGGCAGTTGTTGCATTCTACGGTGGGTGCCAACCGACGAATATGGATACCCGCTTCCAGCAGTGGCGGGTAATTAGGGGAAGCGAAAGCATCAAAACCATCCGCATGGGCTTTGGTGGTGCGATTGCCGCGTAGCAGTTTGTTATTGAAGAAGAGGGCGACTTCATTAATCGGATGATTAGCGGCAACGTATAGCGCGTTCAGCAGGTTGGTCTGGCCGTCCGAGCGCAATTCCGCTAATGGAATTTGTGACCCTGTCACGATAACCGGTTTGGCCAGATTTTCCAGCATAAATGAGAGCGCAGAGGCGGTGAACGCCATCGTGTCAGTACCATGCAGAATCACGAAACCGTCGTAATCATCGTAGTGGTCTTGAATATCGTCCGCGATGGATTGCCAGTCTGCTGGCGTCATGTCGGACGAATCGATCAGCGGTTCATATTCATGAATCGTAAACGATGGCATCTCTTCGCGATGGAATTCGGGCATTTTTGCCAACTGCTGCTGTAAATGACCGGATACCGGTACATAGCCATTCGCAGATCGCTGCATGCCGATGGTGCCGCCCGTGTAGGCGACATAAATGGATTTCTTTCGCATGGTGGTGTGAGTAAGGATTAAACCAAGAATTATAGAGGGAAAAATAGCCCGATAATACTATCATAAGCAATGACTATTACCGGGCTATACCCGTCATACTTCAAGCTGCTTGTGCGTTGACAATACTCGGCTCATTTCTGAGCCTCGCCCTGAAGGGCCGCCGCAAGCGGCGTTCAAATCGGCTAAGCCGATTTGTCCTTACTCACCCCAGTCACTTACTGGTGTAAGCTCCTGGGGATTCGTTCGGTTGCCGCCTTCACGCAACTCGAATTATTTAGGGTATATATGTGCGCTTACTGTAAACGCTACCGAACTTCTCCGCAGTTAAGGCAGAATGCGTACCGGTTCTGCGGGTCGTTCAGGTTATTCATGATAGACGGCTGTGCCCGCACGACCTCCGCCAGCTGTGCGACCGGTGCCGGCAACATAGACTGAACGGCAACGGGCAGCAGGGCATAAACGGAAGCGTTCACCTGATTCAGCATGGTGTCGAGCAGGCCGGGTTGTTCGGCATACCAGTTCAATTGATATTGTCCCAGTTTAGCCAACTCAGCGGCTTTCTTCACGGCGTCATCAAAATCACCGATCTGATCGACCAGACCATTTTCTTTCGCATCGCTACCGACCCAAACGTGACCTTGCGCGATCTGATCGATTTGCTCAGGCGTTTTCTTACGTGCCTGTGCCACGATATCGATAAAGTTCTTATAGCCGCGTTCAATACTCAACTGCATCATCTGCGAGAATTCAGGCGGCAGGGATTTGGTAATCGACAGATCGGCCAGTGGGGAGGTGGCAACGCCATCCGTATGGACGCCAAGGCTTTCCAGCGAATTTTCGAACGTGGTAATCACGCCAAAAATGCCGATAGAACCTGTCAGCGTACTGGCGCTGGAGATGATCGCGTTTGCTGGCGTTGAGATCCAGTAGCCACCCGATGCTGCCATACCGCCCATAGATACCACGATCGGTTTGCCCGCCAGACGGAGCGCCATCAGTTCCGAGCGAATCAGCTCCGACGCAGTGACGCTACCACCGGGGCTATTGACGCGCAGTACCAGCGCTTTGACTTTAGGATCGAGGCGTGCGGCACGAATTTGCGCTGCTGTGGTATCGCCACCGACCATTCCCGGTGTTTCCGGCCCGTCAATGATTGCACCATTAGCAAATACAACCGCGATCTGATTGTTGTTTTGCACTGGCGGTTTGACGACGTAATCGTAGATGCTGACGAAGTTAAAATTGTTTTTCTGACTATTCCAACCGAATGCTTTAACCAGCGACTGTTCGGTCATGGAACGTGATGCCACTTCATCAACCAGTTTGTTGTCTAGCGCATAGCGTGCGGTATCGCCCTGAACGGACTGTAAGCCTGCAATGATACCCGCCGCACCAGGGAAAAGCTGCTGAGGCGTAATCTGGCGGTTAGCGGAAACTGTATTTAAATACTGTTGCCACAGCGCGTTGATCCAACGACCATCGGCATCGCGCGCTGCAGGGGACATATCGTCACGCAGATACGGTTCAACGGCTGACTTATAGGTGCCCACACGGAAGATATTGGTGGTCACTTTCAGTTTGTCGAGCATGGATTTGAAGTAGAGATTATTGGTCGCAAAACCGTGCAGATCGACGCTACCTTGTGGCGTCAATGACACCGTATTGGCAAAACTGGCCAAATAATATTGAGACTGGTTGTAGCTGTCGCCGACTGCATAAATGGGTTTACCGCTGTCGCGGAATTCGCGCAGCGCCTTACCAATATATTGTAAGGACGGTTGATCGGCGCCAGTGAAGTCGCTGAGATCCAGCACCATTCCTGTGATGTTATCGTCGCTTTTTGCCTGACGAATACTGTCGACGATATCAAACAGTGAATTTTCCTGACGACGGTTGTTCGATGCGCCGAAGAATTCGCGCCCTAATTGGCGTAGTTTGTTATTGACGGTAGGTTGATCAACGACCACACCCGTCAGATCGACCAGCAGCGCACCCTTCGTGGCTGCTTCCGGCGTTGTTTTTACCTGTGAGTAGATCCCAACGCCAACCAGAATCAGGGCGATAAGGAAAATATTGAGAATAAATTCTCTGATAAAATTAAGCAGACGCCATGTCCACTTAAAAAATCCACTAAAAATTCGCCACAATGTGCGCATGATATCTCCATGAACGGGTAAACAACGTGTGCTCTACGTCCTTCAACTCGCCCTTTGGCAAGTGATGAAGCACAAGGCGTGATAGTATCCTAATGAGCGGACAGTAAAAAGTCAGCATTAAATCGCCGCGGAGGCGCGCCCTGTCGGGGTTATCTTGTAACAAAACTTCTACTTGTGCTAACGTGGCGCGCAACGTTGCCGTACCCCTGTTTTTACCGTAAACATCGTTTTAGCGTAAATAGTGCTTCTACCGTAGAAATAGGGTGTATCGCAGAAATTATATTGCCATACAGGAGATGTGCGATGGATGCTCTTGAATTGCTATTGAATCGTCGTTCGGCCTCGCGCCTGACCGCGCCAGCACCGACGGGTGACGCATTGAATAACATTATCCACGCGGGTATGCGTGCGCCGGATCATGGTGCCATGCAGCCGTGGCGCTTTTTTATGATCGAAAATGACGGTCTGGATCGTTTTAGTACGCTACTGACTCGTGCGGCGCAGCAGGAAGGATTGGATGACGCCGGTATCGATAAGGCACGTCAGGCCCCTTATCGCGCCCCGCTGATTATTACCGTTGTCGCGCATTGTGAAGAGAACCCGAAAGTCCCGCTTTGGGAGCAAATTGTCTCCGCTGGCTGTGCCGTTCAGGCTATGCAAATGGCTGCATTGGCTCAGGGCTTTAACGGTATCTGGCGTAGCGGTGCCTGGACGCACAATGCGTTGGTACGCGAAGCGTTCAACTGTCGTGAACAGGATGAAATTGTCGGTTTCCTCTATCTCGGGACGCCACAGCTCAAAGCCTCGACTACGGTCACGCCGCTTGATACTGACACGTTTGTTCACTACTTCTGATTGCCATCTTTTGAAGAATATCGATTTCCCACCCGTTTTACAGCGTGCTTTCCCGCGAATTACGCGGGAAATGCCTAGCCTGTGTGCGATAGGGTGAATAATGCGACTTTTTATTGCCGAAAAGCCCAGCCTTGCGCGGGCGATTGCAGACGTGTTACCCAAACCGCATCGACGCGGCGATGGCTTTATTGCCTGCGGTCAGAATGATGTCGTGACGTGGTGCGTAGGACACCTGCTAGAGCAGGCGCAGCCGGATGTTTATGATGCGCGCTACGCCCGGTGGTCTCTTGCCGATTTACCTATCATTCCTCAGAAATGGCTGCTGCAACCGCGTCCCTCGGTCAGTAAGCAGCTGAACACCATTAAAAAGCTCCTGAATGATGCCAACGAAGTGATCCACGCTGGAGACCCCGATCGTGAAGGGCAACTGCTGGTGGATGAAGTGTTGGAATATCTTGCTTTGCCGGAAGAAAAACGCCAGCAGGTGCGTCGTTGCCTGATCAACGATCTCAACCCACAAGCGGTAGAGCGCGCGGTTTCTCGTTTGCGTGAGAACCGAGAGTTCATTCCTTTGTGCGTGTCGGCACTGGCGCGTTCCCGTGCGGATTGGCTCTACGGCATAAACATGACCCGTGCCTATACGCTATTAGGACGCAATGCTGGCTATGATGGCGTGTTGTCGGTTGGCCGCGTGCAAACGCCGGTGCTGGGACTGGTGGTGCGGCGGGATGAAGAAATCGAAAATTTCGTTCCCAAAGATTACTTTGAAGTGAAAGCCCATATCGTGACGCCTGCCGATGAGCGCTTTGTCGCACTCTGGCAGCCCAGCGAATCCTGTGAACCTTATCAGGATGAAGAAGGGCGGTTATTGCATCGTTCTCTGGCAGAACATGTCGTCAAACGTATTGAAGGCCAGCCCGCGTTTGTCACCAGCTATAATGATAAACGGGAATCGGAAACCGCGCCGTTACCTTATTCGCTGTCGACACTACAGATCGAAGCGGCGAAGCGTTTCGGGCTGAGTGCTCAACAAGTGCTGGATGTGTGCCAGAAACTCTATGAAACCCATAAGCTGATCACCTATCCGCGTTCTGATTGCCGCTATCTGCCCGAGGAACATTTTGCCGGGCGTCATGCCGTCTTAAACGCGATATCCGTACACCAGCCCGATCTGCTGCCACAGCCGGTTATGGATGTGGATCGACGCAACCGTTGCTGGGACGATGGTAAGGTCGATGCTCACCACGCAATTATTCCTACCGCTCGTAGCGCAAGCGCCTCGCTGACGGAAAATGAGCGTAAAGTGTATGGTTTAGTTGCACGGCAATACATCATGCAATTTTGCCCAGACGCCGTGTTCCGCAAGTGTGTCATTGAACTGGATATTGCGGGGGGTAAATTTATTGCCAAAGCACGGTTCCTGGCCGAAGCCGGGTGGCGCACGCTGCTGGGCGGTAAAGAACGCGACGAAGAAAACGAAGGCATGCCGTTGCCTGTGGTGGCAAAAGGTGATGAGCTACTGTGTGAACGTGGTGAAGTGGTTGAGCGCCAAACGCAGCCGCCGCGACCGTTTACCGATGCGACGTTGCTGTCGGCGATGACGGGGATTGCGCGTTTTGTGCAGGATAAAGAACTGAAGAAAATCCTGCGGGCGACCGATGGATTAGGCACAGAGGCGACGCGAGCAGGTATCATCGAATTATTATTTAAACGGACGTTTCTGTTTAAGAAAGCGCGCTATATTCACGCGAGTGAAGCGGGACGGGCGTTGATTCACTCACTGCCTGCCAGTGCAGCACACCCAGACATGACGGCGCATTGGGAAGCCACGTTGACGCAAATCAGCGAGAAGAAATGCCGCTATCAGGATTTTATGCAGCCGCTGACCCATTCCTTGCAGGAGCTGATTCAGCAGGCCAAACAAAACGGCGCGGTGAGAGCGTTTAAAGGGCTTTCCGCGCCGCCGTCGGGTGCCGCAAAACGGCGCAAGCCTCAGACTAAAAAAGCGAAGGAGCAGGAGCAATGAAATCGTTAGTGTCTTTGTGTTTCGCCAGTGTGATACTGGTGCTGCCCACGCTGGCGCAGGCTAATCGCGGCGGAACGGATATTGTGGTTCCCGTGCCACCGGAAGTGTGGGGCGCGGGTACGACGGTGCGGGAGCAAAATAACAACTGCCTGCGCTGTTGTGTGTATGAGAACCGTAACTATTCTGAAGGTGCGGTGCTAAAGGTTGAAGGCGTGATTCTGCAATGCGTGCGGGACAAACAAACGCTGGGAACCAACAACCTCATATGGCAGGTGGTTAAGCAATAACGGAGCGATAAGAGAGTATTACGCTTAATCTTCCCACTGCTTTTTATCCCCGCTGCGATTTGATGTGCTGCGGGGATCTTGTTTTTACCGCGTACTGTTTGTTACCACGCACTGCCTTTACAACGTACGCTTTCTACAGAGCAACCTGTTTCTATAGCGCAAATTGTGCCCAAATTGGCGCATGGTCAGACGGTTTTTCCATTCCACGAATATCGTAGTCAATACCGGTAGCAACACAGCGGTCGGCCAGGAAGTTGCTGGCGAGAATCAGGTCGATACGCAGGCCGCGGTTGTCATCGAACCCGGCTGAGCGGTAATCAAACCACGAAAAACGATCGTTGCTCTCTGGGTTGGCGGCACGGAAAGTGTCAATCAGTCCCCAGCCTTGCAAACGCGCCATCCATTCACGTTCTTCCGGTAGGAAAGAACATTTACCCGTGCGTAACCAGCGCTTGCGATTCTCTTCACCAATGCCGATATCCAGGTCGGTGGGGCTGATATTGACATCGCCCATCACGATCAGCGGTTGTGTGGCGCTGTGGTGCTGTTCCAGATAGGTTTGCAAATCCTGATAGAAACGCGTCTTCGCGGGGAATTTCACTGGATGGTCACGGCTTTCTCCCTGAGGAAAATACCCGTTAACGATCGTGAAGGTGCCATGTTCAGTGGCGAAATCCGCCATAATGATCCGGCGCTGCGCATCGTCTTCATCCGTTGGGAAACCACGACGCACCGCAATCGGCTGCGTTTTACACAGCAAGGCGACGCCGTAGTGTCCTTTTTGCCCATGATAATAAACGTGGTAGCCGTACTGGCTGATATCCTCTAACGGAAACATGTCATCGTGGACTTTTGTTTCCTGCAACCCGATCACATCTGGCTGGTGTTGTTCGATAATGGCGGCCAACTGATGAGGGCGCGCCCGCAGGCCATTGATATTAAAAGATACAACTTTCATGTTCGCTGCCATTCGCTAAAAAATGTGACCAGATGGTAGCAGAAAATGAGGTATGCCGTCACGGCGAGTCGAGGCTTTAGGATGTCGTTAATGAACGTATTGCCGTTGCTCCAGAGGCGGTTAGTGCAGATGAGAATCGTTGAAAATAAGATTCACTTATATTCAGTTGAACCTAAGCCTTGTCGGCCGTTATACTCCGCACCTCGCAGGAGAGAGGGCACATAGTATAAGTAATACTATAACGCTCCGCCGAAGGCGCAAACTCCCATAATCGCTCAGGCTACCCTAACTGCGAATTTCATTGAAGCCAACTGGAGAGAGGTTGCAATGCAACCCACCGAAGGGGCAAGCAGCACGGCTGCGTAAACTCTCAGGTAAAGCGGACAGAGGGAGTGGCACATTTCACAGGATAACTTGTGTGCTGACTTACATCTATCTGATCGCGATTACGGCAGAGGGGATGTCCGGGGCGCTGGCCGCTGGACGTCGTAATATGGATATTTTTGGCGTAGGCATGATTGCCTTTATCACCGCGCTTGGCGGTGGCACCGTTCGCGATATTCTCCTCGGTAATTATCCCATCGGCTGGACGCAGCATCCCGGCTATATCTACCTCACCATTGGAGCGGGTCTTTTCACAATTATCATTGCACGCTTTATGCACCATTTGCATCGCCTCTTTCTGGTTCTTGATGCGATGGGGCTCATCGCCTTCACCATTATTGGCTGCAATGTGGCGTTGAAGCTGAATTATTCGATGACAGTGGTGGTCATGGCGGGCATCGTAACCGGGATTTTTGGTGGAATATTGCGTGATATTTTCTGCAACCGCACACCAATGGTATTGAAGAAAGAGCTGTACGCCAGTGTCTCGCTTTTAGTCGCACTTTTATATCTGGGGCTCAAGTCGCTTAACATCAACCACGATATTAACCTGCTGGTGTCATTCACTATTGGTTTGGCGGTGCGTCTGGCCGCAATTCGCTGGTCATGGCAACTCCCAGTGTTCTCTTATGTTCCTGGGCGCTGGAAAGGCAAAGCGTAAGGCTATATTTCCCCATCGTCTATGTCGCGCTGATTAGCTGTGCGTATGGCGGTGGGGTAAATAACGTTAAGGATTGCTCAAAACCGTACCGATTTTGTCGAACCTTAGTCGAAGGTTCTCACCTTCCCCTACGGGAATTTGATATTTTGGTGTTGGGATGTAATTCAGAAGTACAGCTTTGAAATGGTGGTGGGGGAAGGATAATTCGGTGCTTCGCACCTCACCCTTCGGGTCAACGCTGCGCGTTGCTCAAAACCGTGCCGGTTTTGTCGAACCTTGGTCGAAGATTCTCACCTTCCCCTAATGGGAATTTGATATTTTGGCGTTGGGATGTAATTCAGAAGTACAGCTTTGAAATGGTGGTGGGGGAAGGATTCGAACCTTCGAAGTCTGTGACGGCAGATTTACAGTCTGCTCCCTTTGGCCGCTCGGGAACCCCACCACTGGCCTTGCTGCAAGAGGCTTTCGCTTCAAGCGGGGCGCATCATATCAAATGCCACGCCCCTGTAAAGCGGTATATATCAAAAATAAATGCGCCTGCCGTTTTTTTATTCCGTTCGGCGCATCCTTATACAAAAAGATGCCCGATCAACCAATTACAGAATAATAGTACGATTGCCGTAGACAAAAACACGCTGCGCCAGCACGCGATACAACGCACGGCTCAGAACATTTTTCTCAACGTCACGGCCTGCGCGCATCATGTCATCTGCTGAGTATGTATGGTCGACGTGAATAACGTCCTGCATAATAATCGGGCCTTCATCCAGATTATCGTTAACGTAGTGTGCCGTCGCGCCAATGATTTTTACACCGCGTTCGTATGCCTGATGGTACGGTCGGGCACCGATAAAGGCGGGTAAGAAAGAATGGTGGATGTTGATCACTTGATTCGGATAGTGCTGAACGAACGCCGGTGTCAGCACTCGCATGTATTTCGCCAGCACGACGTAATCGGGTTTGTATTGATCGATCTGCGCGATCATCTGTTGATCGTGCTCTTCGCGAGTTAACCCTTCATGGCTGACCAGGTGGAAAGGGATATCAAACCGCTCGACCAGCGTCTGCAAGGTATCGTGGTTGCCGATGACGGCCGCGATTTCGACATCCAGGCCGCCATAAGCGCTTTTCATCAACAGATCGCCCAGACAATGGGCTTCTTTTGTCACCAGTACGACGATACGACGACGACCTGCGGCGGTTAATTCGCGAGAAGAGCCTTCAGGAAGTGCGCTATCCAGATCGGCTAACAATGTGGTGTCGTTGAAAATCCCTTCCAACTCGGTCCGCATGAAAAAGCGGCCAGTGCGATGATCGACAAACTCATTGTTTTGCACGATGTTCAGTTCGTGCTTGTAACAAATATTCGTAATTTTTGCGATGAGCCCTTTTGCGTCGGGGCAAATGGTTCGTAATACTTTTCTTTGTATATTTTGGGATTGCATGAGTGCGTGGATCCTGTCCAAAAACTAAAATAACGATTTTGTGGTACCGCAGCGATAAAGCCGCGTGGGCGACTGCCTGTGTTCTATTGTCCGCAGCACTTTTTGTATTTTTTGCCGGAATCGCACGGGCAAGGTTCATTTCTGCCTGTCTGCACATGAACGCCGTCTATATAGTACCAGCGATTATGCTGGCGAAGGAAGCGTGAGCGTTCTCGCATGACTTCTGTTCGCTGGCTGTTCGTTTCTGAGATATAACGTGCGGCGAATTCCACATATCCCTCATCGGGCGTTTTTCCGGGAGACGGTGCCAGTATAGTGAGCCCGAGCCACTGCGAGTTCTGGCAGCTTTCAGCGAGAGACGCGCGCCATTTCTCGGGCTGGAGATCGGGATGCCAGGTGGCGATAAGGTAATCGACATCGTGTTTGACATAGGCGGTATAGCGCGATCGCATCAATACGGCGGGTTCAGCCGCTGTTGCGGCATGCGTGAGGTAGGGTTGACAGCATGCGTTATACTGCAATCCACTGCAACAGGGGCAAGATTCTGACACGATGTCTCCTGAAGAAAATTTAAGATAAAAACTGATAGATAATAAACAGATCCCTATGCAGGATGCCGATATGTTACCTAAGAAACTCTACGTGTAGCAATGTGCGCTAAAATGAAGACGGGTGGTTCGATCATGCAGCGGAAAAAAATTGGAGTCGCCTTGGGATCCGGGGCAGCGAAGGGATGGGCGCATATTGGTGTGTTTAATGCGTTAACAGAAATGGGGATTGCGGTTGATGTTGTAGCCGGTTGTTCTATCGGCGCGCTGGTTGGGGCGGCGTATGCCACCAACAATTTAGCCTCAATGGATCGCTGGGTGAGGGCGTTTGGCTATTGGGACGTGATTCGACTGATGGATCTCTCCTGGCAGCGCGGAAGCTTATTGCGCGGCGATCGTGTCTTCAATAGTGTGAAGCATTTGCTCCCGACAACACAGATTGAAGACTGTGATATCAAATATGGCGTGGTGACGACAAATCTGAGTACAGGGCGTGAGCTCTGGCTGACAGAAGGCGATTTACATCAGGCTATGCGCGCATCTTGCAGCATGCCTGGCCTGCTATCCCCCGTTCGGTTTAACGATTACTGGCTGGTGGATGGCGCGGTAGTTAACCCTGTTCCTGTTTCTCTGGCACGGGCTATGGGCGCTGACATAGTGATTGCGGTTGATCTCCAGCACGATGCCAGTCTGAATCACCAGAATTTGCTGTCGATAAAACCGACAGAGTCGGACATTGATGCGGAAAATGTCCCGCAAGATTGGCGTAGCAGAATTCGTGAACGTTTACTGCGAGGCCGCCGCCAGCCAACAGAAAGTTCGCCAACGGCGATGGAGATCATGAGCACATCGATCCAGATTCTGGAAAATCGGTTGAAGATGACCCGGATGGCAGGTGATCCGCCTGATGTACTGCTGCAACCGTATTGTCCTCAGATCGCGACCTTGGATTTTCATCGCGCACAGGAAGCGATTGAAGCGGGCTATAAGGCAGTAGAAAAGATGCGTGATGAATTGTTGCCGTTCGCAAAAGAAGCGTAACGAAGAACGTCATGGTGTAAAGAGCGCATGTTGTTGAGAGCACATGTCGTTAAAAATGCGTAAGTATGCCGTCTATCTGGCATGTTAGCGCTAAAGCAGGTGTGATTATTCGGGGTTTGAAGTAAGGGGTACTGATGGAACAACCACTAGCGGGTAAGCATATTTTAGTCATTGATGACGAGGCCGTTTTTCGATCTGTGCTCGCTGGTTATCTGACTTCTCTTGGGGCTTCAGTTCAGGAAGCGATTAATGGATTAGATGCGCTAAGTATTCTCGAACACTATCAACCCGATTTAATGATTTGCGACCTGAAGATGCCGACGATGGGAGGCATTGAGTTTCTTGAACGCCTGCGTTTGAAAGATAACGATACGCCGATACTGATTATTTCTGCAACCAGCCAGATGGCGGACATTGCCAAAGTCTTGCGTCTTGGTGTTCAGGATGTGTTGCTGAAACCGATTCGTGATTATGCCCGCTTGCGTGAAGCCGTAATGTCCTGCTTGTATCCTGATATGTTCACTTCACAGCTGAATGAGATGGATCAACTGATGCAGGACATGGATTCCCTCAATCAATCACCTGAAGCAGTCACCAAACTGCTTGCCCAGCTACAGCCTCCCGTGCAACAAACACTCGCTCATTGCCGTGTTAACTACCGCCAATTGACGGCAGCGGAACATCCTGGACTGGTGTTGGATATTGCCGCACTTTCGGAGACGGAGTTGGCGTTCTATTGCCTGGATGTCACTCAGGGTGTCAATAACAATGGTACGCTTGCAGCCTTACTGCTGCGAACGTTGTTCAATGGGCTGCTTCAGGAGCATTTAGCCGATCAGCAACACCGTTTGCCGTATCTGCCGACGCTATTAAAGCAGGTCAATCAGTTGCTGCGTCAGGCGAGTCTGGATGGACGTTTTCCTTTGCTGGTGGGGTATTACCATCGACAGTTAAAACAACTGATACTGATTTCTGCTGGGCTAAACGCGACGCTGAATGTTAACGAACAGCAGATAGCCCTAAATAGCGGTATCCCTTTAGGCACGCTTGAAGGCGCTTATCTCAATCAACTGAATTATCAGTGTGAAGCGTGGCAATGTCAGATATGGGGTGGCGGTGGTCGATTACGGCTTATGTTGACGGCAGAATAGTCCGATAGCGCAGGGCGGTACGGATTTAGGGCCATACCCATCTTTCGGTATTATTTTTTATTCCCTACTATGTAGGGAGTTATCTTATTTTTATTGAGTAGTAATGTTGGGACAAGCGTACTCTTGTTAAAGTCGTTATACTCTTTCGGTTATCTTGATTAGATAAATAAAGTTCATTATTTGAGCGGTATATAAGAGGCTGTTTATGTCTATTGTGAATAAAAAAGTAAAAAAAGCGGTCATACCGGTTGCTGGATTAGGGACGCGTATGCTGCCTGCCACCAAAGCCATTCCTAAAGAAATGTTGCCGTTGGTAGATAAACCGCTGATCCAATATGTTGTTAATGAGTGTATCGCTGCAGGGATTAATGAAATTATTCTGGTTACACACTCTTCTAAGAATTCTATCGAAAACCATTTCGATACCAGTTTTGAGCTGGAAGCCATACTAGAAAAACGCGTTAAACGTCAGCTGTTGGAAGAAGTTCAATCTATCTGTCCTAAACACGTCACCATTATGCAAGTGCGTCAGGGATTAGCTAAAGGGCTGGGCCATGCCGTATTGTGCGCGCACCCATTAGTGGGAGATGAACCCGTCGCAGTTATTCTGCCTGATGTGATTATTGATGAATATGCGTCCGATCTGAAGAAAGATAACCTGAGCGAAATGTTGCAACGTTTTTCTACTACAGGTCACAGCCAGATTATGGTCGAGCCGGTTGAAAATGTAAGCAGCTATGGCGTGGTTGATTGCAAAGGAGTGGAATTAAAAGCAGGGGATAGTGCACCTATGGTGGGCGTGGTTGAAAAACCGAAAGCCTCCGAGGCGCCGTCTAATTTAGCCGTCGTTGGCCGTTATGTACTCTCTGCGGATATTTGGTCCCTGCTGGAGAAAACACCACCGGGCGCTGGCAATGAAATTCAGTTAACCGATGCCATCGCAATGTTGATGGAAAAAGAGACGGTAGAAGCCTATCACCTGAAAGGCGTGAGCCATGACTGTGGTAATAAATTAGGCTATATGCAGGCATTCGTGGAATATGGTTTGCGCCATGACGGTTTAGGTCAGGAATTTGCGCAATGGCTGCAGGAAACGATTGAAGCAGAAGAAAAATAACAGAATGTAATGATTGCTCTCTGTTTACAAAAACAGAGAGCAGCTAAAAACGGCGACATATCTGTTTTCTCTTTGCAAAACGTGTTACCAAAGAAAAACCCCCGATAGTCATCGGGGGTTTTTTTAGTATTCAGTACTTATAAACAATTACAGCAGGAAATCGTCTAAAGATTTACCTTGCTCTTCGATTGCTTTCTTGATTACTGCCGGTGTACGACCCTGGCCAGTCCAGGTTTTAACTTCGCCGTTTTCGTCAGTGTATTGATATTTTGCCGGACGGGCAGCGCGTTTGCTTTTACCTGCAACTTTCACTGAACCTAAAGACTGTAATAATTCGTTAGGGTCAATACCGTCGGCAATCAGCATATCGCGATATTGCTGCAATTTACGCGCACGTTCTTCAACTTCAGCCTGAACCTGGCTATCTTCTTCGCGGCGTTCATTAACCACGACTTCCAGTTTTTCCAGCATTTCTTCCAAAGTATCCAGGGTACATTCTCTTGCCTGGGCACGCAGAGTACGGATGTTGTTAAGAATCTTTAGTGCTTCGCTCATTGTGATAATCTCAAATTAATATTATTGGTGGCGTGTAGTGTGATAATAGAGTGCTATTTTCCTTTCTGCAATAGTCAAATTTGTAAGTTTGTTAAAAAACCTCATTTTTAAAACAGAACTCACATCGTATGTTACATAAATATAAATACTTTCCTGTTATCAAAAAAATACATTTGGTATACCGTTTTTCTCTCTCAAACGACAGAGAATGGCTTATTGATGCCGCGTCGTTGTTATAAGGAATGTTTATATCTTTTATCGTAACAGGCCGCCGCTGGTGGGCATATGGACAAAATATGGTCTGGGAATAGCCCATTGCACAGCGTGAAGACGAGTTGTTACAATAAGTTTTTACGACACGAAGATCATATACTCCAAATAATTCGAGTTTCAGGAAGGTGGCAAGGGAAGGACAAATTCGTCGGGAACGAATTTAACCAGCCAACGGCTGGCGTCCGGTGAGAGACAGGATGCCTCTCATTTAATCCCGATCTGCTTACACAGGTAAGTGATTCGGGTGAGTGAATGTAGCCAACGCACATGCAACTTGAAGTATGACGAGTATATAGCCTGCCTTTTGGAGTAGCTGAGTGGCCCAACTTTATTTTTATTATTCTGCAATGAATGCAGGGAAATCGACGGCGCTATTGCAGTCATCATATAACTACCAGGAGCGCGGGATGCGTACGCTGGTGTTCACTGCTGAAATAGATAATCGGCACGGTGTGGGGGTTGTAAGTTCACGAATCGGCCTTTCTTCTCCGGCATTATTGTTTAATCCGCAGACATCCTTATTTGGATTGCTGGAGAAAGAGCACCGAGCTCAGCCCGTAGATTGTGTATTAATTGATGAATGTCAATTTTTAACCCGCGAGCAGGTGAGTGAGCTTTCCGATGTTGTGGACCAATTAGACATCCCGGTATTGTGCTACGGGTTGCGTACTGATTTTCGCGGTGATTTGTTTTCCGGGAGTCACTATTTATTAGCATGGGCAGATAAGCTGATTGAGTTAAAAACGGTCTGCCATTGTGGCCGTAAAGCTAACTGCGTATTGCGATTAGATGCGCAAGGTAATGCCGTCCACGAAGGGGAGCAGGTTGTTATTGGCGGCAATGAGAGCTATGTTTCCGTGTGTCGTAAACATTATAAAATTGCGCTGGGATTAACCCGTAAGGAAAGTGAGTAAGACGGTTAAATATCCGACTGGCGGACGAGTAATACACGGCGTATTGATGTGCGTGAGTAATAAAAATGCCCAACCGTTTAGGGTTGGGCAGTACAGTGAGATAACGCGCCTTATAGAGAACTAGGCGGTTGCGGTCTGAACCTTAATGTGCAGCTTTCTTACCGGTTTTAGCGGCTTTTGCTACAGGCTCAACCACTTCTGCTTTCGCCTCTTCAGAGAACTTACGACCATAGTAAGTATCCAGCAGAATCTGTTTCAGTTCGGAAATCAGCGGATAGCGTGGGTTAGCCCCGGTACACTGATCGTCGAATGCATCTTCTGACAGCTTATCTACCTTAGCCAGGAAATCGGCTTCCTGTACGCCAGCTTCACGAATCGAGGTGGGGATCCCCAGCTCAGTCTTCATTTCTTCCAGCCAGTTCAGCAATTTCTCGATTTTCTGCGCGGTACGATCGCTTGGTGCGGTCAAGCGCAGGTGGTCGGCTATTTCCGCGTAGCGACGGCGAGCCTGCGGACGGTCATACTGGCTGAACGTCGTTTGCTTGGTCGGGTTATCGTTCGCGTTATAACGAATCACGTTTGAGATCAGCAGGGCGTTAGCCAGGCCGTGCGGGATATGGAATTCAGAGCCCAGCTTATGCGCCATGGAGTGGCAGACACCGAGGAAGGCGTTGGCAAACGCGATACCGGCAATCGTCGCGGCGTTATGCACGCGCTCACGGGCAACCGGGTTTTTCGCCCCGTCGCGGTAACTGTCTGGCAGGTTCTCCTTCAGCAGTTTCAGCGCTTGCAACGCCTGTCCGTCTGAATATTCGTTTGCCAGTACGGAAACATAGGCTTCCAGTGAGTGTGTTACCGCATCGAGTCCACCAAACGCACACAGTGATTTCGGCATGTTCATCACCAGATTGGCATCAACAATCGCCATATCTGGCGTCAGCGCATAGTCCGCTAACGGATATTTCTGTCCGGTTGCATCGTCGGTCACCACGGCAAACGGCGTCACTTCTGAACCCGTACCGGAGGTGGTGGTAATGGCCACCATTTTGGCTTTGACGCCCATTTTCGGGAACTTGTAGATACGTTTACGAATATCCATGAAACGTAGCGCCAGCTCTTCGAAGTGTGTCGTAGGGTGTTCATACATCACCCACATGATTTTCGCCGCATCCATTGGTGAACCACCACCCAGCGCAATGATCACATCCGGTTTGAAGGAGTGCATTTGCTCGGCGCCTTTACGCACGATGCTCAGCGTTGGGTCAGCTTCAACTTCAAAGAACACTTCGGTTTCCAGTCCGTGCTGTTTCAATACAGATGTCACTTGATCGACATAGCCATTATTGAACAGGAAGCGGTCAGTTACGATAAAGGCGCGTTTTGCACCATCGGAGGCCACTTCTTCAAGCGCGATGGGCAGTGAGCCGCGACGGAAATAGATGGATTTAGGAAGTTTATGCCACAACATATTCTCTGCTCGCTTGGCTACCGTTTTCTTGTTGATCAAATGCTTCGGACCGACGTTTTCGGAGATGGAGTTTCCGCCCCATGAGCCACAGCCCAGCGTCAGAGACGGGGCGAGTTTGAAGTTGTAGAGATCGCCGATACCCCCCTGAGACGCAGGTGTGTTAATCAGGATACGCGCGGTTTTCATCATATTGCCGAAGTGATTTACGCGCTCAGGCTGATTGTCCTGATCGGTATACAGGCAGGATGTGTGACCGATACCACCCATTGCGACCAGTTTTTCCGCTTTAATAACGGCGTCGTTGAAGTCTTTCGCACGGTACATCGCCAGCGTCGGAGACAGTTTTTCATGAGCAAATGGTTCGGACTCATCGACCGCGGTGACTTCACCGATCAGCACTTTGGTGTTGGCAGGGACGGTGATGCTCGCCATTTCTGCGATCTTCGGTGCGGGTTGACCCACGATGTCAGCATTCAGTGAACCGTTCTTCAGCAAAATACCCTGTACGGCATGCAGTTCTTTGCCTTTCAGCATGTAGCCGCCGTGGGTAGCAAAACGTTCACGCACGGCGTCATAGACGCTGTCTACGACGATGACTGATTGCTCTGACGCACAAATTACGCCGTTATCGAAAGTTTTCGACATCAGAATAGAAGCAACGGCACGTTTGATATCTGCGGTTTCGTCAACGACAACCGGCGTGTTACCTGCACCTACGCCGATTGCGGGTTTACCGGAACTGTACGCGGCCTTCACCATACCTGGGCCACCGGTAGCCAGAATCAGGTTGATATCAGGATGGTGCATAAGCTGGTTGGACAATTCAACGGAAGGCTGATCGATCCAGCCGATGATATCTTTCGGCGCACCTGCTGCAATCGCAGCTTGCAGAACAATGTCTGCGGCTTTATTGGTCGCATTTTTTGCACGCGGATGCGGAGAGAAGATAATCCCGTTACGGGTCTTCAGGCTGATCAGCGCTTTAAAAATCGCGGTAGAAGTGGGGTTGGTGGTGGGAACAATACCGCAAATCAGGCCAATAGGCTCTGCAATGGTAATCGTACCAAAAGTGTCATCAGTTGAGAGGACGCCGCAGGTTTTTTCATCCTGATAGGCGTTATAAATGTATTCAGAGGCGAAGTGGTTTTTGATGACTTTATCTTCCACGATCCCCATACCGGATTCGGCAACCGCCATTTTTGCTAGCGGAATACGCGCATCCGATGCAGCGAGTGCAGCAGCGCGGAAGATCTTGTCCACTTGTTCCTGAGTGTAAGTGGCAAATTCCTGCTGTGCCTTTCTCACTCTTTCGACCAGTGCGTTAAGTTCAGCAACGTTGGTTACGGCCATAATGCTCTCCTGATAAATGTTAAACTCTTTCAGTCAATTGTTCGCCGAATAGAACAGTATAGATAAACGAGCGGGGGACGTTTCCGTTACCTGGCTATTCTTTTCTGCCTATTTCGCATTAATTGACTCAAAGAGCTTGTCAGTCACCGTTGTGGCGCGATTTCTGCTTTTTAAAATACTGTAACCGCCGATATCGTAAATTTTTGAAATATTGTTTTGAAAACACATCAAAATTAAGAGGATTTACGTGCTTGTTACGGTATGGAATGAGCATACCTATTTGTGGGTGCCTTTTTTGTGATCAATATCTATTTTTATTGATGCTGACACCATTCAGCAGGCTGTAGGTGATAACGAATATCATTAACTAGATAAAATCAACGGTTTCTCTACCTAAAATGGATCGGTAAGGAATAAACGGCCGGCGCTGAGGTGAAGTATTGTCGTGAGAAATGCCAGGGACGATTTGTTTGTGTACTGGGGATGACCTGTTCGTATAAAACGTGTTCGTATAAACAGTGCTTATATCTTAATCGGGTTAGTTATTTTGCATGGAGCCTATAAGCCTAGAGATAGGAGACCATTGTTGGGCAAGATGAGTAATGTAATTGTTAAAATAATAACATTTCTGTCAGGCAATGACGCGGACAGGTAAGCATGCATCATCATTTTTGTTCTGTGAAAATGATGAAACCCACTACGATGTTTTTTTGCGCAAAATCTATAAATTGCTGAATTTTTAAAAAATACGTGCAAATTAAAATAAAAAACATTGTTTATCATAAGGTTAATGATTTCGTTGTTCTGTTGCATTAAAGCCTTTATCCGACCGTCGTAAAGAAAATTAAGCAACATCAATGTAAAAATATTGGCGAATGTGTCCGCTTTTGATAGCTTCGAGTTTCTGCCTGTTATTCGTTATTTACCCATAAATTAATTTTATGATTTATTTGGATAATGGGCATTCTTTTCTGCTCTATGTAACAGCGATTTTTGCGCATAGAGTCCGGTATGGCGTGGTATCAAGACAGGGGCGTTTATAAAGTGAAAATTCGCAAAACAAAACGATGCTTTGTTACCAGTATGATTGCTGCCGCAGTGATGGCGTCATGCGTGAATGTTCAGGCTGCTAATGTACCTGCCGGTGTTGAGCTGGCGAAAGAGCAGGTTCTGGTGAGAAACAATGGCGCCGAGGTGTCATCACTGGATCCGCATAAAATAGAAGGTGTACCGGAATCCAACGTCGCACGCGATTTATATGAAGGGCTGGTGATTTCCGATCCTGACGGACACCCGATTCCTGGCGTGGCTGAGCGATGGGAAAGCAGCGATTTTAAAGTCTGGACATTCCATTTACGTAAAGACGCCAAGTGGTCAAATGGCGAACCGGTTACCGCGCAAGATTTCGTTTATAGCTGGCAGCGTCTGGCCGATCCGAAAACCGTTTCTCCTTATGCCAGCTATTTGCAATATGGTCATCTGCTGAATATTGATGACATTATCGCCAGCAAGAAATCTCCTGATACGTTAGGCGTAAAAGCGCTCGACGACCATACGCTGGAAGTGACATTAAGCGAGCCAATCCCGTACTTTTATAAATTGCTGAATCACTCATCGATGTCTCCGGTCAATAAAGCGACGGTGGAGAAATTTGGTGATAAATGGACTCAGCCTGAAAACTGGGTAGGAAATGGTGCTTACCGTCTTAAATCCTGGGTCGTGAATGAACGGCTTGTGTTGGAGCGTAATAGCCAATATTGGGATAACGCCAAGACGGTGATTAATCAGGTCACCTATTTGCCGATTGCTTCTGAAGTCACGGATGTTAACCGCTATCGCGCGGGTGAAATTGATGTCACCAACAACAAACTACCCATTGAGCTATTTCAGAAGCTAAAAAAAGAAATCCCACAAGAAGTTAACATCAATCCCTACCTCTGCACTTATTATTACGAAATCAATAATCAGAAACCGCCATTTAACGATGTACGGGTGCGTACCGCTCTGCGCATGGGGCTGGATCAAGACATATTGACCAATAAAGTTAAAAATCAGGGTGATATTCCTGCCTATGGCTATATTCCTCCCTTTACGGACGGCCTGAAAGCGCATACGCCAGAGTGGTTTACCTGGCCGCAGGCGAAACGTAATGAAGAAGCGAAAAAACTGCTGGCGGAAGCGGGTTATACCGCAGAGAAGCCGCTAACGTTTAATTTGCTTTATAACTCGTCTGATTTGCATAAAAAGATGGCGATCGCGGCGGCCTCGATCTGGAAACAAAATCTGGGCGTTGACGCGAAGTTGGAAAATCAGGAGTGGAAAACCTATCTCAGCACGCGTCATCAAGGCAATTATGACGTTGCGCGTGCCGGATGGTGTGCGGACTATAACGAACCGACATCGTTCCTGAATAGTATGCTGTCAGACAGCAGTAACAACACCGCACATTATAAGAGCGCGGCGTTCGACAAGCTGATGGAGCAGGCTGTTCAGGCGAAAACGGACGATGAACGTGCACAAGTTTATCAGCAGGCCGAATCGCAGTTGGATAAAGATGCGGCGATCGTGCCGGTTTATTACTACGCGAACGCCAGGCTGATAAAACCTTATGTCGGCGGCATTACCGGCAAGGATCCTTTGGATAATATACGGGTGAAGGATCTCTATATCATTAAGCATTAATCCGCGCTGTTTACGGTTTGATGCAAATGAAGTGAGCGAGCAACGATTAATTTGGTGTTTAATCTCTGGTTACCCATTCCTGCTATGTGGGAATGGGTCGTGAGTCGAATCGATTAATCGTTTTTTCATAAGGCTCTAATTCAGGAATCGTGCTGGGATAACTAACACGGCAACATTACAGGAGAAAATAATGACACACATCACAACTAAAAAAAGAGTAGCGGCCGCTATTATCGCGGCATTGAGTAGCACGATGGCTGTTTCTGCTTTTGCCGCGACCGTTCCCGCTGGCGTGCAGTTAGCAGAAAAACAAGAGCTGGTTCGTAATAACGGCGCTGAAGTTTCCTCCCTTGACCCGCATAAAATCGAAGGCGTGCCGGAATCCAACGTGTCGCGCGATCTGCTGGAAGGACTGGTCATTTCCGACGTTAACGGCAAAACCAGCCCAGGCGTAGCGGAAAGCTGGGATAACAAAGATTTTAAAGTGTGGACATTCCACCTGCGTAAAGATGCTAAATGGTCCAATGGTGAGCCAGTTACCGCACAAGATTTCGTCTACAGCTGGCAGCGTCTGGCCGATCCAAAAACAGCATCGCCTTACGCCAGCTATCTGCAATACGGTCATCTGCTGAATATCGATGACATCATCGCCGGCAAAAAATCTCCGGATACGCTGGGCGTGAAAGCGATTGACGATCATACGTTTGAAGTCACGCTTTCTGAAGCCGTACCTTACTTCTATAAACTGCCTGTTTATGTTGCGATGTCCCCAATCAATAAAGCCGTGGTTGAAAAATTCGGTGAAAAATGGACGCAGCCGCAAAACTGGGTTGGTAATGGTGCCTACAAGCTGAAAAGCTGGGTCGTAAACGAAAAAATGGTGCTGGAGCGTAACCCGCAATATTGGGACAACGCCCATACTGTGATTAATCAGGTGACGTATTTGCCGATTGCGTCTGAAGTGACGGACGTTAACCGCTACCGCAGCGGTGAAATCGACATGACGTACAACAACCTGCCAATCGAACTCTTCCAAAAGCTGAAGAAAGAAATCCCGGATGAAGTGAAGGTTAACCCGTATCTGTGTACTTACTACTACGAAGTTAACAACCAGAAGCCGCCGTTTAACGATGTACGCGTACGTACCGCACTGCGTCTGGGTCTGAGCCAGGATATTCTGACCAACAAGGTGAAAAATCAGGGCGATATTCCTGCCTATGGTTTTGTACCACCGTATATTGATGGCCTGAAAGCGTCAGTGCCAGAGTGGTTCACCTGGCCACAGGCGAAACGTAACGAAGAAGCGAAAAAACTGTTGGCAGAAGCGGGTTATACCGCGGAAAAACCGCTGACGCTGAGCCTGCTGTACAACACATCCGATCTGCATAAGAAGATGGCGATCGCGGCTGCCTCTATCTGGAAACAGAATATCGGTGTGGATGTTAAGCTGGAAAATCAGGAATGGAAAACCTTCCTCAGCACCCGTCATCAGGGGACCTATGATGTCGCACGCGCCGGATGGTGTGCGGACTATAACGAACCTTCAACCTTCCTGAATAGCATGCTGTCTGACAGCAGCAGTAACACCTCGCACTATAAGAGCAAAGAGTTTGATGCACTGGTGGCGAAATCCCTGCAGGTGAAAACCGACGAGGAGCGCGCCGCGATTTATCAGCAGGCTGAATCACAGCTGGATAAAGACGCTGTCACCATCCCAGTTTATTACTATGCGAATACCCGACTGGTGAAACCTTATGTTGGTGGATTAACGGGCAACGATCCTCAGGATAATGTTTACGTGAAAGATCTTTATATCATCAAGCACTAATAATAATGGCTGGCCGCACGCGGTTGTGCTGCCAGCCTTTTATAGGTACGAGCAATGTTAAAATTTATTCTTCGCCGCTGTTTAGAGGCGATTCCAACACTATTTATCCTGATCACCATCTCGTTCTTTATGATGCGATTGGCACCCGGCAGCCCTTTTACCGGTGAGCGTAATTTACCGCCGGAAGTGATGGCGAATATTGAAGCCAAGTATCATCTGAACGACCCAATACTGACGCAGTACGGTAACTATTTACTGCAACTGGTGCAGGGTGATTTCGGTCCTTCTTTTAAATACAAAGACTATTCTGTGAACGATTTGGTCGCGACGTCTTTCCCCGTTTCTGCAAAATTGGGGTTCGCGGCATTCGTTCTGGCGATTGTTTTTGGTGTGAGTGCTGGCGTGATCGCCGCACTGAATCAGAATACGAAATGGGATTATACCGTGATGGGCTTTGCCATGACGGGGGTGGTGATTCCCAGCTTTGTCGTCGCACCGTTATTGGTGCTGATTTTTGCCATTACGCTGCGTTGGTTGCCCGGCGGTGGCTGGAACGGCGGGGCGCCCAAATACATGATTTTACCGATGGTGGCGCTGTCTTTATCTTATATCGCCAGCATCGCGCGTATTACCCGAGGATCTATGATCGAGGTTTTGCACTCTAACTTTATCCGTACCGCGCGCGCCAAAGGACTGCCGATGCGTCGCATCGTTCTGCGCCACGCGTTAAAGCCTGCGTTGCTGCCGGTGCTCTCCTACATGGGGCCGGCGTTTGTCGGGATTATTACCGGCTCAATGGTGATTGAAACCATTTTTGGTTTACCGGGTATTGGGCAACTTTTCGTGAACGGTGCGCTGAACCGTGACTACTCACTGGTACTGAGTCTGACGATTCTGGTCGGCGGCTTAACCATTCTCTTTAATGCGATCATTGACGTGCTCTACGCTGTTATCGATCCGAAAATTCGCTATTAATTGGGGGCGCTATGTTTTGGAATCGAAAAAACGTTGAAGCGTTAGAGAACTTCACCGAGCAGACAGAAATTGAAGGGCGTAGCCTGTGGCAGGATGCGCGCCTGCGCTTTATCCATAACCGTGCCGCGCTGGCCAGCTTGTTTGTTTTGGCTGTCATTACCGTGTTTGTGATTTTCGCCCCGATGCTGTCCGCATTTGACTATGCCGATACGGACTGGGGAATGATGTCAGCCGCGCCGGATATGACGTCCGGGCACTATTTTGGTACGGACTCATCTGGCCGTGACCTGCTGGTTCGTGTTGCCATCGGTGGCCGCGTCTCGCTGATGGTCGGCGTGGCGGCGGCGCTGGTCGCGGTGATTGTCGGAACGCTGTATGGCGCGATGTCCGGCTATCTGGGTGGGAAAGTGGATTCAGTGATGATGCGTTTGCTGGAGATCCTCAACTCATTCCCGTTCATGTTCTTCGTGATTCTGCTGGTAACGTTCTTCGGGCAGAACATGCTGTTGATCTTCGTGGCTATCGGTATGGTGTCCTGGCTGGATATGGCGCGTATCGTGCGCGGTCAAACGCTGAGTCTGAAACGTAAAGAGTTCATTGAAGCGGCGATGGTGTCCGGTGTTTCCACTCGCGGTATCGTATTGCGCCACGTTGTGCCTAACGTGCTGGGTGTGGTGGTGGTTTACGCCTCATTACTGGTGCCAAGCATGATTCTGTTTGAATCCTTCCTGAGCTTCCTGGGGCTGGGTACGCAGGAGCCGTTAAGCAGCTGGGGCGCCTTACTGAATGATGGTGCAAACTCAATGGAAGTGTCGCCGTGGTTACTGTTCTATCCGGCGGCGTTTCTGGTTGTCACGCTGTTTTGTTTTAACTTTATCGGCGATGGCCTGCGTGATGCCCTCGACCCGAAAGATCGCTGAGGAGTATTAACATGAGCAAGATTGAGTTAACTGGCGCGCACGACGCGCTGCTACATGTTCAGGATCTCCGGGTAACGTTCAAAACGCAGGATGGCGATGTAACGGCGGTTAACGACCTGAATTTCACGCTCAACGCCGGTGAGACGCTGGGAATTGTCGGAGAATCTGGTTCCGGTAAATCACAAAC
The DNA here is from genome assembly GCF_041228105.1 of Pectobacterium aroidearum. NCBI lineage: Bacteria > Pseudomonadati > Pseudomonadota > Gammaproteobacteria > Enterobacterales > Pectobacteriaceae > Pectobacterium > Pectobacterium aroidearum. The sequence goes on along the minus strand of NZ_CP166097.1, from coordinate 2,742,441 downwards.
CGCGTTTGCGCTGATGGGGTTGTTGGCACGCAATGGCCGCATTGGCGGCTCCGCCCGTTTTCGTGGTAAAGAAATTCTCAACCTGCCTGAAAGCCAACTGAATAAGCTACGTGCTGAAGAAATCAGTATGATTTTCCAGGATCCGATGACCTCGCTGAACCCTTACATGCGCGTCGGTGAACAGCTGATGGAAGTACTGATGCTGCACAAGCATCTGAGTAAAAGCGAAGCGTTTGAAGAGTCGGTCAAAATGCTGGATGCGGTCAAAATGCCGGAAGCGCGTAAGCGTATGAAGATGTATCCGCATGAATTTTCCGGTGGGATGCGTCAGCGCGTGATGATCGCGATGGCGCTGCTGTGTCGTCCAAAGCTGCTGATTGCCGATGAACCGACAACAGCACTGGATGTGACGGTTCAGGCGCAAATTATGACGCTGTTGAACGAGCTGAAGCGCGAGTTTAATACTGCCATTATCATGATCACCCATGACCTGGGCGTCGTTGCTGGTATTTGTGACAAAGTACTGGTGATGTACGCTGGACGTACCATGGAATACGGCGCTGCCCGCGATGTCTTTTATCATCCGAGTCATCCGTATTCTGTCGGCCTGCTTAATGCCGTGCCGCGTCTGGATGCAGAGGATGAAGTATTAGCGACCATTCCGGGTAATCCACCGAACTTATTACGTCTGCCGAAAGGGTGCCCATTCCAACCGCGCTGTCCGTATTCAATGGATGTCTGCCATAGCGCACCTGCGCTGGAATCTTTTGGTGATGGCCGCTTGCGCGCCTGCTTTAGAGCGATTGAGGAGGTGGTATGAACAACGCGGACGAGAAAAAGGTGTTGTTAGAAGTGGACGATCTGAAAGTCCACTTTGATGTCAGAGATGATAAACAGTGGTTCTGGCAGCCGCCGAAAAAACTGAAAGCGGTCGATGGCGTGACGCTGCGCTTATATGAAGGCGAAACGCTGGGCGTGGTAGGGGAATCCGGCTGCGGTAAGTCTACGCTGGCGCGTGCCATTATCGGTCTGGTAAAAGCGACCGACGGGCGAGTGACCTGGCTGGGGAAAGACCTGCTGGGTATGAGCGACGATCAATGGCGTGCGGCGCGTAGCGATATTCAGATGATATTCCAGGATCCGCTGGCGTCGCTGAATCCGCGTATGACCATCGGTGAGATTATTGCGGAGCCGTTAAAGGTTTATCATCCTGAACTGGATCGGCAGACGGTAAAAGATCGCGTGAAAGCGATGATGCTGAAGGTTGGGCTGTTGCCGAACCTGATCAACCGTTATCCGCATGAATTCTCCGGCGGGCAGTGTCAGCGTATCGGGATCGCGCGTGCGCTGATTCTGGAACCGAAGCTGATTATCTGCGACGAGCCGGTTTCCGCGCTGGACGTGTCGATTCAGGCACAGGTCGTTAACCTGTTGCGTCAGTTGCAGCGTGAAATGCGCCTGTCGCTGATTTTTATCGCGCATGATTTATCGGTGGTGAAGCACATTTCCGATCGCGTGTTGGTGATGTATCTGGGCCATGCGGTGGAGCTGGGAACGTACGACCAGGTTTATCAAAATCCACAGCATCCCTACACCCGTGCGCTGATGTCTGCGGTGCCGATTCCCGATCCCGATCAGGAACGCAATAAGCAGATACAGCTGCTGGAAGGGGATTTGCCTTCACCGATCAATCCGCCATCGGGCTGCGTGTTCTGCACCCGCTGTCCGGTTGTTGGCCCAGAGTGCTCGAAAACCCGTCCCTTGCTGGAAGGGAGCTTTACACACGCGGTGTCGTGCCTGAAAGTTGATCCTCAGGCATTGTTACCGGTGGAAGAAGTCGAAGCTCCGTAACCCGTTTTACCGGTTACGGATGTAAAAAAGGCGTCTCCTGCGGGGGACGCCTTACGTTTAAGCGAGATAACTTATTCTTTCCTCTGGGCTTATTCTTTCCACAGAATATGACAAAGCTTGTGGTCTTTTTCCCGGCAAATCAGCACGCGGGCGAAAATATCGGTAATTTCGTCACCTTCATTCTCAGCCAGCCCAATCACCACTTCAGCGAAGAAGTCAGGGTTCAGATCGAAATCAACGTGTTCGGCCCAGTCTTCTGCGGGGTCGAATAACTCCGCGCCGCCGCGCTCTTCAAATTGCAGGTTGAACAGCAGAATATCTGCCGGATCGAGATTGTCCGCCGCGAGTTCCAAAAAGATGTCGTAGGCCTGTTCCAATGCTTCGTCTTCGGTCAGGCGATTATTCAAATCCATAACGTAATTCCTGTTAATTCCCCAATGGCCTTATTAGAACACGGGAAAACGCGCATTTATAGCAGGGGGCTGAAAAAGTAGAACAGCCGCTCGACGATACGTTGCCAGTAAGGACGGTTTTGCCACTGTGTCGCGTTTAACAGGCGTGAGCGGGCGATGTAATCTTCCTGCACACAGGCTAAATCGCTGCCGAATCCGGCATCGTCAATCACCAGCGTGATTTCAAAATTCAGCCACAGGCTTCGCATATCCAGATTGACCGTGCCGACCAGGCTAAGCTGTCCGTCGACCAATACGCTTTTGGTGTGCAGCAGGCCGTCCTTGAACTGATAAATTTTTACGCCAGCGGCCAGCAATTCCGTGAAGAAGGCGCGGCTGGCCCAGCCGACCAGCACGGAGTCATTCTTGTGCGGCACAATAATGCTGACATCAACCCCGCGCTGGGCAGCGGTGCAGATGGCGTGCAGCAGGTCGTCGCTGGGCACGAAGTAGGGGGTGGTCATGATCAACTGCTTACGTGCTGAATAGACAGATGTCAGCAGCGCCTGATGAATCATCTCTTCCGGGTAACCGGGGCCGGAAGCAATCACCTGAATGGTGTGGCCGCTCTCCTGTTCGAACGGCATGACGTTAACATCCGGCGGCGGAGGAAGCAGGCGCTTGCCCGTCTCCATTTCCCAGTCACAGCAGTAAATAATCCCCAGTGTGGTCGCGACCGGCCCTTCAATTCGCGCCATCAGGTCAATCCATTGCCCGACGCCAGCATCTTGTTTGAAGAAACGAGGATCGACCATATTCATGCTGCCGGTGTAAGCAATACGGTTATCGATCAGGATAATTTTACGGTGCTGCCGCAAATCCATGCGGCGCAGGAAGGCACGGAACAGATTCACTTTCAGGGCTTCAACCACTTCTATTCCGGCCGTGCGCATCAATTCGGGGTGATGCTGGCGGAAGAATTGTACGCTGCCGGCAGAGTCGAGCAGAATACGGCAGTGTACTCCGCGTCGTGCAGCCGCGATGAGAGAAGAGGAGACTTGCTCAACCAGGCCGCCGGGTTGCCAGATATAGAACACCATTTCGATGTTGCTGCGGGCCAGTTCAATATCACGTAATAGCGCTTTAATCGTGTCATCAAACGTGGTCATCAGCTGCAACTGATTGCCTTTAACGCCACCAATCCCTTGGCGTCGTTCACACAGCTGGAATAATGCGCTAGCGACTTCGCTGTTTTCCGTCGCGAAAATACGGCGATACTCTTTTAATTCGCGCAGCCATTTTGCGGTTGATGGCCACATTTTGCTGGCGCGTTCAGCCCGGCGTTTGCCCAGATGGAGCTCGCCGAACGAAAGATAAGCAACAATACCGACAAGTGGCAGAATATAAATTACCAGTAGCCAGGCCATCGCAGAAGGTACCGCCCGACGTTTCATCAGAATACGTAAGGTCACACCTGCGATTAGTAACCAGTAGCCAAAAACCAGTAACCAACTTATTACGGTATAAAATGTCGACATAAAAGCAGCACAGTTCCCTTCTGCAAAGAATTAACAAAGTGTACGCATAGATTTATAAAAGGGGAAATGCCTTTCCTCTGAATAAAATAGCGTAACGAGTAAGAAGAAGGTGGCGGAGAGGGCGATTCACTGATTGTCGCCACGTATCAGGGGTATATAATGCCCAGCGCGAGTGTATTAACAAGAGTCGCATCATGAAACGCAGTCGGAATGAAGTGGGGCGCTGGCGGATGTTACGTCAGGTCCAGCGTAGAAGAAGTCGCTGGTTGGAAGCTCAATCACGGACGTATCGCCATATTCGCTCTGCCCGTTATTTGCAGCAAAAGCACAAACGACGAGCATTGCTCTATGCGGTAACCTACGATTGGTAAGCCAGTGAGAAAAATAGCGACCCGAGGTATGGTCGCTATTTTTTTATCACTCTGTTATTACCTGCTGGGGTTATTGCTTCACCAGTTTATCCCATAACGGGAATGCGCTGCGGCATGTCTCGCTGATCGAGCATCTGATGAATGTCATCCTCTGTCGAGGGCAGGATAAACAGCGATACCGAGGTATTTAAGCGTTCCGTTTGCTCCAGCAGTGAGGTGAAGGTGTGTGCGGAGGCTTCAACCTGTCCCGCATTTTCTCTGACGGTGTCATTCAGCGTACTGAGTCGGGCGGTTACTTCATGAATACTTTTGTTCTGCTGGTGCGATATTTCCGAGATCTCGCTCAAAAACGTGCCGGTGCCTTTCGCCGTCTGAATGATGTTGTGCAGGCTGTCATTCAGTTTGTTCACCAGTCGCGTTCCTGCGCTTACGCTGTTGTCTGAATCACGAATCAGCACATTAATATTTTGTGCGGAATGACTGCTTTGTGAAGCCAACGTACCGACTTCCCGTGCGACAACGGCAAAACCTCGTCCCATCGTTCCGGCTCGTGCCGCTTCTATTGCAGCATTCAACGACAAAATATGCGTCTGGAACGCCACGTTTTCAATCATCCCAATCGCTTCCGTCATTTCGCGCGTCCTGCCTGCAATGTCTGACATCGCCGCTTTGACGTCATTCATCATGTTCTCGCCCTGTGCGGCGATCTTGCTGGTGTCTTCCGCATGCAGGTTGGCCTGTTGAGTGTGCAGCGCATTTTGCTCAAGATGCTGGCTGAGCTGAATAATGTGCTCTGTAGTGGCCTTGAGCTCATGGGATTGGCGATTAGCCTGTTCGGAAAGCTGCTGGTTATCCGCTGCAACCCGATCAACCTGCGTCACCATGTGGTCAACGCCCTGGCGAACCTGATTGACTAATGTCACCAGACCTTCCTGCATTTGAACGACGCTGGTATTAAGTTGACCAATCTCGCGTGTACCCCGCATTTCTGCGTTTACCGAGTGAGAAAGATCGCCTGCGGCAATCAGTTTTAAATGGGCAATAATCTGCGTCAGGGGACGAATAATGACCCGACTCACGCCGATCCAAACTGCGATGGCGATCGCCAGTAAGAGCCCGAGTACCGTGATAAAAATCGTTTTAGCTTGATCGAGAGACGCCAGAAATTGTTGGCCGTGCTGCTTTTGCAATGCATCGGTGTCTTGCAGGTAGTGTGAATATTTCTGGGTAAAATCGCTTTGATAGGCCTGAACGGGAACGGCAAAGAAAATATCGATCTGGTTGGTGGATTTTATTCCCTGAGCGAGTTCAATAAGCCCGGAATAGAGTTGGCTGTAGCTCTTCTTCAGGTCTATGAACGCGGCTGTTTCCGCTTCTGACGTCGTGACCGCCCCCAACTGTTGGTAGAACTCCTGTGCCTGTTTGAGAGACACTTCTGCCTCATCCATCAGGCTGTGCCAACTGCCTTCAGACCCTGTTTCTTTGTCCACCAGTAGATAAATGCCCGCGCGGTTGAGTTTATCGCTGGCATTCATCACTTCCATCCGTGCTTTATCCATTAACGCTTGTTGCTGACGAAGGCTTTCGTTAGCGGAAATATCCTGCCGAACCTGGGTCATTGTTTGAGAAATAACCCCGACGGAAACCAATTGCAGTAAAGAAAATAACCCAATGATCAATAACAATCCGGAGAGAATACTGAGGCGATGACGGCGGCGGATAGTAGCAATTCCGTTTCGCAAAATCGCTGGCATTAACATGATTGTTGACCCTCTATATATGAATAGCGGTCAAACTATCATTGTTAAATGACTAAAATATTTCAGCTTTTAGCGGGGAGGTAAAGGGTCATGATTTTTCCCTCCAATCATGACCTGTATCAATAGACTCGTCATACTTCAAGTTACATGTACGTTGGCTACGCTACTCGGCCCACTCGCGTGGACCTCGCCCCGTTGGGGTCGCTGCAAGCAGCGCTCAAATCTGCCTCTGGCAAATTTGTCACTCACCCGAATCACTTACCTGAGTAAGCTCATCGGGATTCCTTCTCTTGCCGCGTTATTCGGCCTTATGGCCTCACCCCTTCAGGGTCAGCGCAAGCGCTGTTCAAAACGCTAACGTTTTGTCCTGAAACTCGAATTATTTAGAGTATGAACCTTAAAACACTTTCTTGTATGGCTTCACGCTGACGTGTTTATAGACGTCTGCCGCGATATAGGGGTCGGCATCAGCCCACGCTGTTGCCTCATCCAGTGACGCGAATTCGGCGATAATGACGGAACCGCTAAAGCCAGCTTGGCCGGGATCGTCGCTGTCGATAGCAGGTAAAGGCCCCGCAGTAATCAGTCGCCCCTGATCGCGCAATGCCTGTAACCGGGCAAGATGATCGGGTCTTACCGATAGGCGTTTTGCTAATGAATCAACATTATCTTCAGCATAAATGACATAGAGCATAGTGACCTCACAGGTAGGAAGGTACCCTTGTTCGTTTGGGATGCCGGGCTAGCGCCCAGTGGCCAAACGCTATCGGGTAAGAGACGCGTGTTTCTACCATCATACGTGATGTTGTTCGAGGACAATAGGTTGATTTGCCAGAGTAATCCCCCCACGATTTCTGTTTTTTTGACAATTCCACGGGTTGTTATTGAATATGATTGCTATTTGCATTTAAACTTGGGCGGCATAAGAGGATAAAGACAGACTATGCCGCAAAAAAAGTTTTTTTTGACCCGCCGTTACTCATGGCCATTCATACTTTCAGTTGGTTTTCACGGTTCACTGATTGCAGGTTTGCTGTACGCATCGTTTAATAATTCGATCGAATTACCGCAGGAATCCAAACCCATTAGTGTTGTGATGGTGAACCCTGCGGCCTATGAAGCGGCTCCTGCTGCCAAATCTGCCCCTGAGCCAGAACCGGTTAAGCAGCCTGAACCTGAGCCGGAACCGATTCCAGAGCCGGAGCCCGTCCCGCAGCCGGTTCCTATGCCATTGCCTGAACCAAAGCCCAAGCCGCCGAAGCCTAAACCGGAACCTAAGCCAGTGAAGAAGGTTGAACAGCCGAAGCTGGTTAAGCGTGAACCAACCGTTGAAAAACAGCCGCCTTCGCCGTTTACCAGCGAAGAACCGACGCGCAACGTGAATAATGCACCGGTGAAGCAGGCGCCTGCGCCAGCAGCAAGCACGCAGTCTAGTGGGCCACGCCCGCTGAGCCGCGCACAGCCTCAGTATCCTGCTCGCGCGTTTTCCCTGCGCGTTGAGGGCCGGGTAAAAATGCAGTTTGATGTGGATGAGTCTGGACGTGTTGATAACGTTCGCGTGCTTTCTGCCGAACCGCGTAATATGTTCGAGCGTGATATCAAACAGGCGATGCGCAAATGGCGTTACGAATCTGGCAAGCCGGGTAAAGATCTGGTTGTGACCATCGTCTTTAAAATTGATGGCGGGGCAGCCGTCGAATAATTCATGCCAGTCCAAAAAAGAAACGGGGTGCCATCGTTAGCTGATGACACCCCGTTTTCGTTAGTTCGATATATCCATTAATTATTCAGGATAGATGACGTCGCACTTACGTCAGAATGATGCCGGACACTACTCGCTTGGCGTGAAATTGCTTTTACCCGCTGGCAGTTCACGTGGATGACCTTCTTCATCTACCGCGACGTAGGTGAATAACGCTTCGGTCGCCCGATAGCGCTGGCCAATCGGCTCAGACGAGACTTTCTTTACCCAGACTTCAACGTTGACGTTGATAGAACTGCGACCAGTCCGTAAACAACGCGCATAACAGCAAACCACATCGCCAACGGCGACAGGTTTTAAGAACGACATTCCATCAACCCGTACGGTAACGACACGCCCTTCGGCAATTTCTTTCGCCAAAATTGCGCCGCCGATGTCCATTTGTGACATCAGCCAGCCGCCAAAAATATCCCCGTTCGCATTGGTATCGGCTGGCATTGCCAGCGTGCGGAGAACCAGTTCGCCCTGTGGTAACACGTTTTGTGTGCTCATTGTGCAATCAGTCAAGTTGGTTAAGTTGAGTATACCCGTCGATCAAAGCGTTCTTGCTGACGGGTATAGTGTCTTTATCAAACACGGTGTATTGCTTTAGCGAATTATGGCTGCTCGCTTTTTTCTTCTTCTGGTTTTTCCTGGTCGCCAGGCAAATGGCGGTAGATGTAAACGCCACACATCAGCGTAAACAGCAGCGTCACACCAGTCAGGCCAAAGACTTTGAAATTGACCCAAACGCTTTGCGGTAACCAGAAAGCAATATAGATGTTAACCAGTCCACACACCAGAAAGAACATGGCCCAGGCGAAATTCAATTTCCCCCAGACGGATTGCGGTAAGGTTAATTCTTTACCCAGCATCTTCTGAATCAGCGTCTGCTTCATGACAAACTGGCTAACCAGCAGAGCAACGGCAAACAATGCGTAGATGATGGTGACTTTCCACTTGATAAACAGATCGTTATGGAACACCAGCGTTAGCGAGCCAAAAACGACGACCATCGCAAAGGTGACCAGCGTCATTTTCTCTATTTTACGATACATCACCCAGGTGACTGCGAGTGACAGCGCCGTTGCCGCAATCAGTGCACCCGATGCGATATAGATGTCATAAAGTTTATAGGCCGCAAAAAACACGACCAACGGTATAAAATCAAGAAGTTGCTTCATTATGTCAATCCATCACTCAAAGTGTCGTAATCATAACCCACAAGAGTTATCCGATAGCTCATGCCATTATCCTCCATTGTGGAACACCATTCCCGAGATATTGTAATAATTTGCAGAAAATTACGATTGGGCAAGTCGTGAACGCGGGAACTGGCGAAGCCTATGCCGCCGGAGTTGCGGCATAGGCGAAGAACGGTAATTATGCGCGCAGCAGCATATAAAGGCGGAAGAGATAAATCAGCAGGATAGCGGAGATCAGGTTGCTTAATCCGTTCAGAACCACGCCGAGCACGGTAGGTGAGGAAATCGGTAACTTCGACACGACCAGCAAAATAGCGATTTTAGCCAACAACCACATTACAATGGCTGGCGCGGTTGCGCGTAAGTTGCCATAGGCCAATTTGGTGCTTGCTTTAATCGCGCTGAAAATCCCGCTTTTTTCAGTGACGACAATCACGGGCGACAAACTCAGTGCGATGGCCAGCAGCACGCCAGGAATGATCAGAAGCATCATGCCAAGCTGGATGAGCAGCGTGCATAGCAGAATCAGAAAAAGTAAGCGCAGTAAAAAAGGCGTGGAAGCGCCAATCGCACGCAGTGCGCTGGTACGGTGCCCGTCAGAGACCAGTTGGATCAGCATCAGAACGCCGCCCGTCAGCAGCACGTTGCCCACTAACGCAGCAAAGGTGCCCGCCGCCGACATTTTTAGCAACACGGTTTGTTGTTCCGGCGTCATCTGCTGAATCAAGTCCATCAGGCCGGATTCGACAGAAGATGACAGATCGCTGCCGGAACTGCTCAGAATCCGTAACTCGTCTACAGAAGGCGATAGCGCATGATTCAGTATGACAGTAATGAAGGCCGTCAACAGTGACATCATTAAGATGCTGATGAACTGGTTGCGGGTAAAGTTCATTGTGTCACGGTACAACGTGTTAGCCGTGATAGGCATGCAGGCTCCTTGAAAAAGATAAATCAACGGATAGAACTTAACTCGTGATTGTAACCTGTTAATCCGTACTGTGGCACCCCGTCAGTGATGCAATGCTGTTTTTCCCTTCAGTAATGAAAGACGGTGATGAAAGGGTTACCAAAGGTGGCAGACCATACTTTTCCCGTGCCCGATTGCAGGCATCATTGGTCTGTCCATTTTCACCGGATTGCATAAATTCACGGCACGATGAAGGGCGATTAACATAAATAGAACAACTAACGGTATCCCCGATTGTGCCTTCCAACGCCTGGCAGTGCGGGGTTTTGCTGTTCGTACCCGCCATGCAGCGTAAAAAAGGGGAAACGGGTTCGGTGAGCGAAGAAGGTACAACACCGCCACCGTCATCCGCTTCAGCCCAATAGAAAGACACCTTGAAATAAGCGCAGCATGCGCCACAGTGCATACAGGTATTATCGCTCATTGGATGACTAACTGCCCCCAGCCAGCGTGAATCACATTAATGAAAATAAAAATCTACCGTTGAATGCGTCCGCGCGGTAACGCAATTTGCTGGCAGCGCACGTTATGTATCTTTCGCCATTTATTGATTTGGATCAATTCTAGTATTTTTAATCAGTTAGCGATAAATGATGTGGTTCAATTTGAGTGTAAAATCTTTAAAAGATGTGATCTGGCTTAAAACAAGGATACCTACTTAGGGTTATATTTCGCTCGAATTTTAAACCCTATAAATGGAGTGGGTAATGAAAAAGACATCTTTATTATTGTTGGCAGCGGCGTTTATGCCTGCGTTGGCACAGGCTCATCAAGCGGGTGATTTTATTGTTCGGGCAGGCTCAGCAACGGTGCGTCCTGCTGAAAGTTCGGACAACGTGCTGGGGTTGGGGGAGTTTCAGGTTAGCAACAATACTCAGTTGGGCCTGACTTTCAGCTACATGGTGACGGACAATATTGGGGTTGAATTGCTCGCGGCCACCCCATTCAAACACAAAGTCGGAACACCCGGTACGGGCACGATTGCAGAAGTGAAGCACCTGCCGCCTTCACTGGTCGCGCAGTACTATTTTGGTGATGCTCAAGATAAGTTACGTCCTTATTTGGGCGTTGGTCTGAATTACACGATGTTCTTCGATGAGAAATTTAATGACAAGGGGACAGGTGCGGGTCTGAGCGATCTAAGCCTGAAAAATTCCTGGGGCGTTGCTGCACAGGCTGGGCTGGATTACAACTTGGACAAGAATTGGCTAGTAAACATGTCCGTATGGTGGATGGATATTGATACCGATGTGAAATTTAAAGCCGGTAACGCTCAGCAAAGTATCCATACTAAGCTTGATCCATGGGCCTTTATGTTTGGTGTAGGTTACCGCTTCTGATGGTTAATTTAATTTGATGTAAAAAACGGCGACGTAAATAACGTCGCCGTTTTTATAGACAGGAAATAACAAACCAATAAAGAGAACGCTATTTTATTGCAGCAATTATCTATAGGGTATTAACCATTAGAAATTGTACTGTACACCAACGCGGTAACGAGTTTGACGTTCGTCAGTTGTTGTGCTGCCAACCACGTTGCCGACTTCAGCGTAAGGCGTCCAGTTTTTGTCGACTTTATAGGCTAATTTAACGTTATGAGTCAGACCATAGTTGTCATTGTCTGCAATATAGCCAACAGAACCCGCTTTAGTTTTCTTGTCGTATTCAAATTCGTATTCAACCACGAAGTTGGCTGGCAGTTTATAACCCAGCGTACTGGTGATGGTGTAACCTTTAATGCTAGTAGGGTTTGTAGCAGAATTCGGGTTACCGATGTTGTTGCTATTACGCAGATAGGATGCACGATAGCGCAGAGCATAATACAGAGAATCGGTGATGTTAACCGAACCTTTGATATATGGACGATAGTTGTTGTTGTTGGAAGTGGAAACCATGTTTAAACCACCTTCCAGCCCAAAAGTTTTATCGAATTTATATAGGTAGCTGGCGGTCACTTCAGTACCGTTGCTGACCGTTTCGTTAAACGGTTTATTTGGCGTTTTATCGCTGCCTGATTGACCCCATTTGCCTTCCATCGACAGGCCAAAACCGTTGTCAAAACGGTGGGACATCAGCAGGCGATCTTTATGATCGTTTTTTGCCGTATCATTCATTTCATGACGATAGTCAATCGTAACAGCCATGGAGCTTAAGCTGATTAAGGAGGTTACCATCATCGTCAATATTTTAGCTTTCATTTTATTATCCCAAGTCAAAGAGAATTATTATTTAAAAACGCGCTGCCACTTTTGTTCAGCGGTTCCATTCTATTTATTATTTCTTACAGTAATGTGAACGAGATCGTTAAAAAGAGAAAATTAAAAACGATCTCAATTCTGTGATTTTCTTCGTATTTTATTGGCGGGATTTATGCAGTTTAAAAAGGAATGGTTAATTAATTTTTTCTTTAATGTGGAATTAAATAATTATTTCAATTTGAAAACATTTATTACAATTATAATGAATTGGACATTAAATAATAATTGCAGATATTTCAGGTTAATTAAATAAGAAATGAATTGAAACATTATTCGACGCGCGATACGGCTTGCGTTAAGCACAAATCGCGCGCCTGAAAAGTGTTATGAGCGCGTAGCGGCTTTCATTTCACTCACAAAGGTGTGCAACTCTGACAGCATAACGTCAGGCTGGTTCAGATTTTTTTCGATAATCCGCACGATCGCCGAGCCAGAAATGGCACCCGCAGCGCCTGATGCTAACGTTTCCCGCACCTGAGTAGGATCGGAAATGCCAAATCCTTGCAGCGGAGGGGCAGCATGGTACTCGTTCAGTTTGGTTACCAAATGATTCAGCGGTAGTTGGGCGCGTTTTTCTGCCCCGGTTACGCCCGCACGCGACACTAAATAGGTATAACCGCGGCCATAGGAAGCGATCTCGCGCAGCAGTTCATCGTCGGCATTGGGCGGGCAGATAAAAATAGGGGCAATGCCATGCCGCAGCGCAGCCGTACGGAAAGGCGCTGACTCCGCCACTGGAACATCTGCCACTAACACCGAATCAACGCCAACCTGCGCGCAGCGCTGATAGAATTCATCAATGCCGTTGCTGAAGACCAGATTGGCATACATCAGCAGACCAATCGGGATGTCCGGGTATTTCTGACGAATGGTTGCCAGCATTTCGAAGCACTGGCCGGGGTTGACGCTGGCAGCAAAGGCGCGCAGGTTGGCATCCTGAATGGTTGGGCCATCTGCCAGTGGGTCAGAGAAGGGCACGCCTAACTCCAGCGCATCGGCACCGGCGGCAATCAGCGTGTCGATAATTTTCAGAGACTGCTCGGGGGAGGGATCGCCCAGTGTGACAAAGGGAACGAACGCGCCTTCCTTTTTCTCTGACAGGCGATTAAACAGCTGTTGATAACGCTCCATTAGATTTCTCCCCGATCTTTCAAAATATCATGCACGGTAAAGATGTCTTTATCACCACGGCCTGAAAGGTTGACCACCAGCAGTTGCTCTTTCTCCGGTTCCGCTTTAATCATCTTCAGGGCGTGTGCCAGCGCGTGGGAGGATTCCAGCGCGGGGATAATGCCTTCACTGCGGCAGAGCGTTTTGAATGCATCCAGCGCTTCGTCATCGGTAATCGAGACATAGTCAGCGCGACCGATGCTGTTCAGGTAGGCGTGTTGCGGGCCGACGGACGGGAAATCCAGACCGGCGGAAATAGAGTAGGACTCTTCAATTTGTCCGTCGGAGGTTTGCATCATGGGGGACTTCATGCCGAAATAGATACCGAGGCGACCATGTTTTAACGGTGCACCGTGCTGCCCGGATTCAATGCCCAAGCCGCCAGGTTCAATGCCGATCAGACGGACGCTGGTATCGTCGATGAAATCAGCAAACATTCCAATCGCGTTAGAGCCACCGCCGATGCAGGCCAATACCGCATCCGGCAAGCGACCTTCTTTTTCCAGAATCTGGGCTTTCGTCTCTTCACCAATCATGCGTTGAAATTCGCGCACGATAGTCGGGTAAGGATGCGGGCCTGCCGCTGTTCCCAGCAGATAGTGTGCGGTTTCATAGCTGCCAGACCAGTCACGTAGCGCTTCGTTACAGGCATCTTTCAGCGTAGAGGAACCGCTGTGAACCGGAATCACTTCTGCACCCATCAGACGCATACGGAAGACGTTCGGCGACTGGCGCTCAACGTCTTTTGCTCCCATATAAACGCGGCATTTCAGGCCGAGAAGGGCGCAAGCCAGCGCTGTCGCGACACCGTGTTGGCCTGCACCGGTTTCAGCGATGATTTCGCTTTTACCCATGCGCTTGGCCAGCAGGGCCTGCCCGAGCACCTGATTAGTTTTGTGCGCGCCACCGTGCAGCAGGTCTTCGCGTTTCAGATACAGCTTGGTTTTCGTCCCAGCAGTCAGGTTTTGACACAGGGTTAACGCCGTTGGACGACCCGCATAGTTTTTCAGCAGATCGGTAAATTCAGCCTGAAATTCAGGATCTTTTTGTGCATTGACGAAAGCCTCTTCCAGCTGGCGTAACGCCGGCATGAGGATCTGCGGAACAAATTGTCCGCCGAATTCACCGAAGTAAGGGTTGAGTAATGTCATAATTTTCCCGTCTGTTTTAGCGCTGCGGCTGACGTAATGTCGCAAAAACCGCAGCAATTTTATGTGAGTCTTTTTTTCCCGGTTCGCTTTCTACCCCGGAATTGAAATCCAGTCCTGCGCAACCTTGCTGTGCTGCCAGCGCGCAGTTATCGCTATTTAGGCCGCCGGCTAACAGCACGTTATCCAATGATTGATTCGCCAACAGCGACCAGTTGAAGGTTTTCCCGCTGCCGCCCTGACCGTTGTCAAACACGTAGCGATCGACGTGGGTGAGATTACGCGCTGGCAGGGTGTCCGCGATGCTCAACGCTTTCCAAATCTGGCAAGCCGCAGGGAGTTGCTGGCGTAGCTTGTCGATCGTCTGTTGATCTTCATCGCCGTGTAGCTGAACGGCCGCTAGCCCCAACTGCGTCGTGATAGCAACGATGTGTTCGACAGGCGCATTACGGAAAACGCCGACATAGCGCAGTGGAGCGCCTGTCATCACGTCGGCGGCGTGTTTAGCGTCAACATAGCGTGGTGAACTGGCGACGAAGATTAATCCGCCGTAGAGCGCACCGGCTTGATAAGCCGCTTGAGCATCCTCGGCACGCGTCAGGCCGCAGACCTTGTTTTCTCCCAGAATAACGCGGCGTACTGCGCCGTTCAGATCGGGTTCTGACATCAGCGAACTGCCGATCAAGAACCCCTGGGCAAAGGCGCTGAGTTCACGAATCTGGGCATGTCGGTTGATGCCAGACTCGCTGATCACGGTGACGCCAGCGGGCAGACGCGGGGCGAGCGTCCGGGTGCGGTTAAGATCAATGGAGAGATCGCGCAGATCGCGGTTGTTGATTCCGACGACGCGCGCTTCCAACTGAATGGCCCGCTCTAGCTCTTCTTCATTACTGACTTCCGTCAAGACACCTAGCTTCAGACTGTGCGCCACGTCGGCCAGTTGCAGGTATTGCTCGTCGTCCAGCACGGATAGCATCAGCAGAATGGCATCGGCCTGATAGTAGCGAGCCAGATAGATCTGGTAAGGCGAAATAATAAAGTCTTTGCACAATACCGGCTGATGTACTGCTGCGCTCACCTGCGGCAGAAAGGCAAAGTCACCCTGAAAATATTTCTCGTCGGTTAAAACGGAAATCGCGGACGCGTAATCTTTATAAACCTTGGCAATCGCTACCGGGTCGAAATCGTCGCGAATCAATCCTTTCGACGGCGAGGCCTTTTTGCATTCCAGAATAAAAGCGGGCTTATCCTGTTTCAGTGCCTGATAAAAGTCGCGCTGGCTGGGAACAATTTCATGCTGAAAAGAGGCCAGCGGCTGTGCTTTCTCTCTCTCCGCAACCCAAAGCGCCTTATCGCGCACAATTTTATGTAATACGGTTTCCTGCATGATTCCCTTATCCTCTCGCGGACAGTGCGATAACGCGCTGATAAGCCTGTCCACTATGAATGACTTCAAGCGCCTGTTGCGCATTTTGGCGCAAATTTTCTTGTCCGAATAATCTCAGGAGCAGCGCAACATTGGCGGCAACCGCAGCAGCATGCGCGCGTTCACCTTTACCTTGTAGTAGTGACGCGAGAATGTCACGGTTTTCTTCTGGCGTACCGCCTTGTAATGCCGACAGCGAATACGTATCCAGTCCGAAATCGCGGTGCGTCAGTTCGTAGG
Organism: Pectobacterium aroidearum; assembly: GCF_041228105.1. Taxonomy (NCBI): domain Bacteria; kingdom Pseudomonadati; phylum Pseudomonadota; class Gammaproteobacteria; order Enterobacterales; family Pectobacteriaceae; genus Pectobacterium; species Pectobacterium aroidearum. The sequence goes on along the minus strand of NZ_CP166097.1, from coordinate 2,726,371 downwards.
TTTCGATCTCGCCATTGTTTAATTCAGCCACCTGTGTCGGCGCATGAATGGCGACTTCATCCATCCCGCCGCCATGTACTACGGCGGCACGCTGGTAGCCCAGCACCTTCAATGTTTCGGCGATAGGCCGAACCAATTCAGGGCTATACACGCCAATCAGCGCCAGCGGCGGACGAGCGGGGTTAACCAGTGGCCCCAGCACGTTGAAGACGGTGCGGGTTTTGAGCTGCTGACGCACTGGCATTGCATGGCGGAAACCCAGATGATATTGCGGAGCAAACAGGAAACACACGCCCAAATCGTCCAGCGCCTGACGTGAATCCTGCGCGCTCATGTCCAGCTTAATACCGAAAGCAGAAAGCAAATCGGATGAACCGGAACGGCTGGAGACGCTGCGGTTGCCGTGCTTGGCGATTTTCAGGCCGCAACTGGCAGCCACGAAGGCACTGGCGGTTGAAATGTTGATGCTGTTCGTACCGTCACCGCCGGTGCCGACGATATCGGCAAATAAATAGTCAGGGCGAGGGAACGGCTGCGCATCGGCCAGCAATGCGGTGGCGGCACCGGCAATTTCATCGGGATGCTCGCCGCGCACCTTCATGCTAATCAGCGCCGCTGCCAGTTGGCTGGCTTCCAGTTCGCCGCGAATAATGGCACCAAACAGCGCCTGACTTTCCTGACGGCTGATGCTTTCTGCACGGTATAATTTTTCCAGTATATTTTGCATGGTGACGACATCCTGAGCAGTAGACGGTTCCCGGGTCTTAGAAGATGGTTGCGTAGAAGACAGTTGCATAATCGTATCCCTCGTTAAGCCAGCGCCCAGTCCAGCGTTTGTTCCAGTAGTCGAGCACCGTGCGTGGTCAGGATCGACTCCGGGTGGAATTGGAAACCGCAGACGCGATCGGCGTCGTTACGCACGGCCATCACCATCGTGTTGAAGTGTGCGTTGACGGTCAGCGTAGAAGGAATACTGCTGCCGACCAGCGAGTGGTAGCGGGCGACCGGTAATGGATGCGGCAAACCGCTAAACATGCCGCTGGCATCATGGTCGATGGCAGACGCTTTGCCGTGCAGGATTTCGCCTGCCTGACCGACATGGCCGCCATAGGCTTCTACAATGGCCTGATGGCCGAGGCAAATACCGATAATCGGCAACTGACCGCGCAGACGCTGAAGTAGTTCCGGCATACAGCCCGCTTCGGCTGGCGTACCGGGGCCGGGGGAGAGCATCAGAATCGGTTTTTCCATTTGCTGTAATCGCGCGATGATCACATCGGCAGGCAGATGGTTACGGTAAATCACGACCTGATGACCGCTGGCACGCAGTTGATCCACCAGGTTGTAGGTGAATGAGTCGATATTATCGAGCAGCAGGATGTCGGCCATCAGAAAATCTCCTTTGCATGGTGCGCACTGGCAATCGCTCGCAGTACGGCCCGGGCTTTATTACGCGTTTCGTCGGCTTCAGCCTGAGGGTTGGAATCCAGAACCACGCCCGCACCCGCCTGAACGGTGGCAATACCGTCTTCGACATAGGCGGAGCGAATCACGATGCAGGTATCCAGATCGCCGTGAGCGGTGAAGTAGCCCACCGCGCCGCCGTAGCTACCGCGGCGAGTTTTCTCACTCTCGGCAATCAACTGCATTGCCCGAACTTTCGGCGCACCGCTCAGCGTGCCCATATTCATGCAGGCGCGGTAGGCGTGCAGGACATCCAGATCTTCACGCAGCGTCCCCACCACGCGAGAGACCAAATGCATGACGAAGGAATAGCGGTCAACTTTGGTCAGATCGGCAACGTAACGGCTGCCGGGCTGACAGATGCGCGCCAGATCGTTACGGGCTAAATCCACCAACATCAGATGTTCAGCCAGCTCTTTATGGTCGGTACGCATTTCCAACTCAATACGGCTATCGAGATCGCGATCCAGCGAACCATCGGCGCGGCGACCACGCGGGCGGGTACCTGCAATCGGGTAAATTTCGATTTGGCGGCTGTCGGCATCGTATTTCAGTGAGCTTTCCGGCGAGGCGCCGAACAGCGTGAAGTCCTGATCCTGCATGTAAAACATGTAAGGACTCGGGTTGTTATCTTTCAGCGTTTGGTAAGCGGCCAGCGGTGAAGGACACGGCAGAGAAAAACGGCGTGACGGCACGACCTGGAAAATTTCACCGATGCGGATGGCTTCCTGCATCTGGCTGACAACCTCGCCGAAGGCTTCATCGCTCTGATTGCAGCTTAACGTCATATTCTCGATGGACTGACGCGGCAGTGCGGGAGCGGGCTGGGTAAGCTGAAACTGTAGCTGTTCCAGACGCTGTTGCAGCCGCTGCTTTTCGCTGTGGTTCGGCGTAAACAGGCTGGCTTGCAGCGCGGTCACGCGTTTTTGGTGATCGAGCACCAGCAGTGTTTCTGCCAGATAGAAGCAAAAGTCTGGACAGCGTTGTTGTTGGCTCAGCGTGGGTAAGGCTTCAAACCCAGCGACTAAATCGTAGGCAAACAGGCCACCGAGGAACATGGCCTCACGCCCCTCTGCCGGGCTGGCAACCAGCGTCAGAATCTGGCGTAAGGCATCAAAGACCGACAGCGAACGCAGACGAGCATCTTCATCTTGCATGACGTCTGCCAGTGGAAAAGTGAGTTCACGACCGTTCGGACGTGGTTGATTAATAATTTCTGCTGGCAGTGCGGCATCCAGAAGCGGCAGGAGGCTGGCACCGTTCGCCGTTAATGCCTGAATGGAAACGTGCTGGCCCAGCGCAGTAATGCGTAGCGCGCTATCAACGATTAAAAGGCTTTTCAGGTTTTCCTTACTGTCGATTTCAGCCGACTCTAACAGCAACGTGGCAGGTCTGGCACCGCAGAGCTGATGGAAGATGGCGCTGGGGTCGTTACGGTAAACGGCCTCGGTACGCAGCAGTTCCAGTTTAGGTTGTGTTGTTTGCATTCTTGCTACCCGTTTAATGTTGTGCCCATCAAATAAAAAGCCCGCTTAGTTAAGCGGGCCTGGGAATATCTGCATGTGTGATAACAGCGATGCGTGATTAGTCCACCCGCGATAGGGAAGAGCGCCACCAACCATGCTTCATCATTTTCTGCGTTGCCATTATCATCATCTCGCTGTTTGTGTTCGGATTACTGCGCTGAGCTTGTGTACTAGTTAACTGGTTCGGCGATGAAATGTCAACACCTGCAATATGATTATTTTATTACTCAGGAAAATGGCGGGCATTACCATTTGCTTGCTATTAATGGCATCATGCGGCCTTCGCATGATTCTTGTTAATGGATAGGCTTGTGCCAGAAGATTCCCAACCGATAGCGTCATTCCCACTGTATGATCTGCATAGCCACACCACGGCGTCTGATGGCGTGTTAACGCCGACAGCGCTTGTCAACCGGGCGATAGACATGCGGGTGAGCGTGCTGGCGATTACCGATCACGATACGACCCGTGGGCTTAAAGAAGCCCAGCAGGCGATTGCGCAGCAGGCGCTGCCGTTGAGGCTGATCCCCGGTGTGGAGATCTCCACGCTGTGGGAAAACCATGAGATCCATATTGTCGGGCTTGGGATGGATATAACCCATCCGGCGTTAACGGGATTACTGCAACGGCAGGCAGAATGTCGGCAGAACCGGGCGGAGCAAATTGCGGTTCGACTGGAAAAAGCCCGCATTCCCGATGCGCTAGCCGGTGCACAACGTCTGGCAACGGGAGGACAGATTACGCGGGCGCATTTTGCGCGTTATCTGATTGAGCTGGGCATCGCGGCAAATATGAATCAGGTGTTCAAAAAATATCTGGCGAAAGGTAAAACCGGCTACGTGCCGCCGCAGTGGTGCAGCATCCCGCAAGCAATCGATGCCATTCATCAATCCGGCGGCGTGTCGGTATTGGCACATCCCGGGCGCTACGATCTGACGGCTAAATGGCTAAAACGCCTGCTGGCCACATTTACTGAAAGCGGCGGGATCGCGATGGAAGTGGCGCAATGCCAACAGGCCCCGGATGAACGGACGCAGTTGGGGCGCTATGCGCGAGATTTCAACCTGATGGCATCGCAAGGTTCGGATTTCCATTTGCCGTGCGCCTGGATTGAACTGGGGCGCAAACTGTGGTTGCCTGCCGATGTCGAACCTGTTTGGCATCATCCCGTATTGGTAAATTAACGCTGGCCTGTTCTCTGAATAACCGCGTGCGTTACTCAGTCATATACCTGAAAATAATATTGCTGTTGGACATTCTTTCAACTGCATTGTTGTGCATGTTGATGCCCTGAGGCTGGCTGATAAATGCCCATCCGCCCTGTCTGTTATCAAAATGCATGATGTTAGCCGCGACAGGCATTAATAAAGCATTATTGTGCTGAAAATATTCACTTTCAGTAAAGGCATCGACTTTGCTGCCTGCGATTTCGTCAATAAGGTCCGTCTGTACCTGGCTGGTTGGATGCTGATTATGAAAAATTCGATAATAATTATCGCGAGTGGGATGTTCTCTCACTTCTAACGCGCATCCATTCATGCCGGGCGTAAAGGCAAAAATCGCACTGTCGTCACGTGGCGCATGATGTGGAATTTTCGGAATATCTGTATATCCAGGCGTGACATTACCGCTCTTGAACGGGATCCAGTGTGCGTAAATGACATTTTCTGCCTCTGCCACCGTGGAAACATTGACGGGTTTGAGATGAAATTTACTATTTCCATTTTCGGATGGAATGAAGGCGAAATACCCTTTTTTAAGAACATCATTGAGCATGGAGGTAGTGCTCGTTCGATCATTACTCTTCATTACGCCTGATATATCCAAGATATTTTGCGCCAAAAATCTCTCCGGATTCGACTTGAAGTCCTTCATCGCCTGAAGTGAACCCTTTGATAAATCAGAGGTGCGTACAATATTAGCAATATCTGAAGATGCGCTTGCTTGTGCAGGGTGTGAAGCGCGGATAAACATGGTATGTCCTTTTTAAAACAAGTTAATGGTTTTATGCGTTACCCAATATCTATGAGTAGTAAAACCGGGCGGGTGAGTTCCGACTGAATAAAATAAATTTTTTTACAGTAAACACGTTCTACAATAGTCAGTTAGAAGATGGGACATTCGGACTTTGTCACCGACGTGAACGCATTGTACGATGCGCACGGTTGAGGTTCGGGAGTATTGTTACGATGTTGTATGATGCGCGGTCAGGGTGCACAACGCCGCGAAATGTCAGACGTATGAGGTAGGGTCATGAGCCAGTTTTTCTATATTCACCCGCAGAATCCGCAGCCGCGATTGATCAACCAATCGGTGGAGTTTCTGCATAAAGGTGGGGTGATTGTTTATCCCACGGATTCCGGTTATGCGTTGGGCTGTATGTTGGGCGAAAAGAACGCGCTGGAACGTATCTGCCGGATTCGCGATCTGGGTAGCGATCATAACTTCACGTTGATGTGCCGCGATTTGTCCGAACTCTCTACGTATGCCCATGTTGATAACGCGGCTTTCCGGTTAATTAAAAATAATACGCCGGGCAACTACACCTTCATTCTGAAAGCGACAAAAGAAGTCCCTCGCCGCTTAATGAACGAAAAGCGTAAAACCATCGGCCTGCGCGTGCCGTCCAATCCCATTGCGTTGGAACTGCTGGCCGCGTTGAATGAACCGTTGATGTCGACAACGCTGATGTTGCCGGGAAATGATTTCGCCGAGTCCGATCCCGAAGAAATTCAGGAAAGATTGGGAAAACAGGTGGATTTGATTATTCACGGTGGCTCTCTGGGTCAACAGCCGACAACGGTTATCGACCTGACTGAATCCGCACCGCGCGTTGCCCGCGAAGGCACTGGCGATGTAACGCCGTTCTTATAGAAGACGCTGCGACAGGTTGTAACAATGGGAATACAAATGGCGCGAAGATCGGTATAATCGCGCCAGCATTGAATACTACGAACGATTTTTACGTAACTTGCTGAATTTTATCGGCGGTTATGACTCCCCCCGACGCCTGGGAAGGCGACACTAGAGGTTGCTCAATGAGCGAAAAGTTACAAAAAGTTCTGGCGCGCGCCGGACATGGCTCACGCCGCGAAATTGAAGGTATCATTCAGGCTGGACGCGTCAGCGTTGACGGTAAAGTTGCCACACTGGGCGACCGCGTTGAAGTGACGAAAGCCACCAAAATCCGTATTGATGGCCATGTGGTTACCGTTAAGGAAACCGAAGAAACCGTGTGTCGCGTGCTGGTGTATTACAAACCAGAAGGCGAACTGTGTACCCGCAACGATCCTGATGGCCGCCCGACGGTGTTTGACCGTCTGCCGAAAATTCAGGGCTCTCGCTGGGTGGCGGTAGGGCGTCTCGACGTGAACACGTCCGGTCTGCTGCTGTTCACGACCGACGGTGAGTTAGCCAATCGCCTGATGCATCCTAGCCGTGAGGTTGAGCGTGAATACGCCGTGCGGGTCTTCGGTGAAGTGGATGACGAAAAGATCAAACAACTGAGCAAAGGCGTCCAGTTGGAAGATGGCCCGGCGTCGTTCCGTACGATCCGCTATCAGGGCGGTGAAGGTCTGAACCAGTGGTATAACGTGACGCTGACAGAAGGGCGTAACCGTGAAGTTCGCCGTCTGTGGGAAGCGGTTGGCGTGCAGGTGAGCCGCCTGATTCGCGTGCGCTACGGCGATATTACGCTGCCGAAAGGTCTGCCGCGCGGTGGCTGGGCAGAAATGCCGCTGGAACAGCTGAATTACCTGCGTGAGCTGGTGCAGCTTCCGGCAGAAACGGTATCGAAACTGCCAGTTGAGCGCGAACGTCGTCGGGTGAAAGCGAATCAAATCCGTCGTGCGGTAAAACGTCACAGCCAGATTAGTACCGCTCCGGCTCGCCGTACGTCTCCGAAACCGAAGCGCAACGGCTAATACCATTATTTCTGTGCTTCACGGGCAGCTTGCGCTGCCCGTTTTCATTTCACGATATTTCTTTTCTCACTGATGGCGGTTTTACCAGTCAATGCCTTGCTGTGCCTGAATCCCGTTATCAAACGCATGCTTGACAGGGCGCATTTCGGTCACGGTATCGGCCATTTCCAGCAAATCACGATGGCAGCCACGGCCAGTAATAATGACTGTTTGTCCGGCAGGGCGCTGCTTCAATTCAGTGACAACGTCACTTAAATCCAGATAGTCATAACTAATCATATACGTCAGTTCGTCTAACACGACGAGATCAAGCTGTGTATCGGCCAGCATTCGTTTGCCATGCTGCCAGACATGCTGCGCTGCTTCCGTATCCGTTTGACGGTTCTGCGTCTCCCAGGTAAAGCCGGTCGACATGACCTGAAATTCCACGCCGTGCTGTTGCAACAGGTTCTTCTCACCGTTTGGCCATTCGCCTTTGATAAACTGGATCACGCCTGCTCGTAATCCGTGGCCGATTGCCCGCGTGACGGTGCCAAACGCGGCCGTGGTTTTTCCTTTCCCGTTACCGGTGAAGACAATCAGGATACCGCGCGTTTCATTTGCGGCGGCAATACGGGCGTCGACCTTTTCTTTCAGGCGTTGCTGGCGCTGCTGGTGGCGTTCATCGCTCATCGTACGTGTTCTGCTCTCTTATTCGGCTGGACCGGCTTTTCTGCCCGGCTGTGCGTCAAAACTCATCCCCGTCTTGCGGCGGCTGTCATCACCCATCAGATAGAGATACAGCGGCATAATATCTGCTGGCGTTTTCAGCCTCATCGGATCTTCATTGGGGAACGCCGATGCACGCATTCCCGTACGCGTTCCGCCGGGGTTAATACAATTCACGCGCAGGTTTTGTGAGCGATATTCTTCTGCCAGTACTTGCATCAGGCCTTCTGTCGCGAACTTGGATACGGAGTAAGCTCCCCAGCTAGCTCGACCTTCGCGGCCTACGCTCGAACTGGTGAAAACCAGAGACGCGCAAGATGATTTCAATAACAGCGGCAGCAGCGCCTGTGTCAGCATGAAGGTGGCGTTGACGTTAACCTGCATAACCTGATGCCAGATCTCTGGCGTTTGCTGTGTGATAGGCACGATTTCCCCGAGCAGCCCGGCGTTGTGAAGAACACCGTCCAGATGCGGTACAACCTGTGCCAGTTCGTCAGCCAGTTGAAAGCACTGTGCGGAGGATAAGGCCAGCATATCGCAGACCACAACGTGTGCTGGCGTACCGTGTTCCTGCTCGATTTGCTGTTTAACCGCCTGAAGTTTACTTTCTGTTCGTCCTAACAAAATGACGTGTGCGCCGTAGCGGGCGTAGGTCAACGCGGCTTCCCGGCCAATGCCGTCACCGGCACCAGTGATCAGAATGATGCGGTTTTGCAGTAAATCGATTTTAGGCTGGTAATGCACAATGAATTCCTCTTGCCGTGGCGCAAAACAGCCACGCTTCAGATAATGAACCTGCCATTGAGTGTCGGCACGGCGAGATGTTTCGGGGCGTACCGCTCAGAACGCCAGATGACGGCGCATCCGGGCAGGGTGAATGGGGGTGTTATGCCTCAAATGTCGTACGTTTTCAATGAGACTGTCTCTATTTATCCCTGTGCTGTTGTAAAAAACAGCAATAGGCATAAAAAACGCAGGAATAACATCGCCATATTGCGTGCCATCAGTTAGGTTATAGGAAGGGTATGGCGCACGACGTCAATGCCACGGTTGGTGAGTAAACCAACATTAATTAATACGCAGTCAATGAGGACGGTGTTTGTGGAATTACTTTCTCTGTACGGTTTATTCCTGGCTAAGGTACTCACTATCGTGGTGGCTATTGGTGCGTTAGTCGTTCTGGCATTCGGGATGACGCAGCGTAAGCGCCAGCATAAAGGTGAGTTGCAGGTCACGAATCTGGGCGAGCAATATCAGGAAATGCAGCGCGAAATGCAGACTGCCTGTATGAGCGACACCGAACGTAAGCTGCTATCGAAACAAGAAAAGAAGAAAGACAAAGAAACCGCGAAGCAAGATAAACAGCGCGCCAAACGTGGTGAAGAGAAAAGTGTCAAACCGTGCCTGTACGTTCTCGATTTCAACGGCAGTATGGATGCGGGCGAAGTCAGTTCACTGCGCGAAGAGATTTCCGCCGTACTGGCTGTCGCGAAGCCGCAGGATGAAGTGCTGTTGCGTCTCGAAAGCCCCGGTGGTGTGGTGCACGGCTATGGGCTAGCGGCTTCGCAATTACAACGTTTACGTCAGGGCGGTGTGCGTTTGACCGTCGCCGTGGATAAAGTGGCTGCCAGCGGTGGTTATATGATGGCCTGCGTGGCTGACCGTATTGTAGCGGCTCCTTTTGCGATTGTGGGTTCTATTGGTGTCGTGGCACAAATTCCCAATTTCCACCGTTTGCTGAAAAACAAAGACATTGATGTTGAGCTGCACACCGCCGGTGAATTCAAGCGTACGTTGACGCTGTTTGGTGAGAATACCGAACAAGGCCGTGAGAAATTTCGCGAAGATCTGAATGTCACGCATACGCTGTTTAAGGATTTTGTGCAGCAGATGCGCCCTTCGTTAGATATTGATTCGGTTGCGACAGGAGAGCACTGGTTTGGCACGCAGGCGAAAGATCTGGGATTGATTGACGCCATTGGCACCAGTGACGATCTGCTGATTGCTGAAATGGCCAGCCATGAAGTCTTAAGTGTGCGCTATACGCGCCGTAAACGCCTGTTGGATCGCCTGACGGGCAGCGCTGGGGATACCGCAGAACGACTGATGCTGCGCTGGTGGCAACGTGGTTCAAAGCCCCTGTTGTAATCGCTCCAGTTAAGCGCTACACGATCAAATGCCCGCAGTTCGCGGGCATTTGCTTTTAATCAATCAGATAATATTTTTCGGATAAAACATGTGCAAGATGCTTGAACATGTTAAATACCGCAGTGCTTTTTAAGGTTGGCATTCCATTCTCATCGAGAAAAAACTCACCGCGAAAAACCAGCACGCCGTTTTTTTGTTCTACGCTATCAGCGACCATGCCATGCAAATAGTCATCGTGATGTTTAATGATGTCATTGGCTTCAACTAATAAGCTCTGGCGGTCAATAGGACGCTTTTCTTCGTTAACCTGATGTTCAGGTGACATGATTCTTACTCCTGTACTCACCCTTGAAAAGGGGGTAGTTGCACGCTATCTACAATGCGCAGTCTATCAACGGAATGCGATTTATTAACGACGTTACTTCGAAAACCGATACCGCTATTTCAACAATCAATACGGCTATTTCAAATAGTCGCATCAAGGGAAAGGGTACTGCGATACGGTTTCAGCGTAAAGGGTAGATTATAATGCAAATGGGCTACATTTTAGGGGCTTACCTGCCGATATTCCGTATGGCAGGAAGCGGATAAAACCGGATTTCCATGCTAATTAGGTTGCGTGGCAGTATTTATCAGGTAGAGTGTGGGATTTTGCGCAGTCAGTAGAATCCGCTCTGGATGCCCCGAAAAATATCTGATTTTCAGAAGAATTCAGCAGGTAATAGTACATATGGGTAAAGCTCTCGTTATCGTCGAGTCCCCGGCAAAAGCCAAAACGATCAATAAGTATTTAGGCAATGACTACGTGGTGAAATCCAGCGTCGGTCATGTACGCGATTTGCCGACGAGTGGCTCAGTCAGTAAAAAGAGCGCGGACTCAACGACTAAAGATAAAACGAAAAAGAAAGTCAAAAAGGATGAAAAATCCGCGCTGGTTAATCGTATGGGCGTCGACCCTTACCATGGCTGGCAAGCCAACTACGAAATACTGCCGGGTAAGGAGAAGGTTGTCTCCGAATTAAAAACGCTGGCGGAAAATGCCGACCACATCTATCTCGCAACCGACCTTGACCGCGAAGGGGAAGCCATTGCCTGGCACCTGCGGGAAATCATTGGTGGTGAAGATGAGCGTTTCAGTCGCGTGGTGTTTAACGAAATCACGAAAAATGCCATTAAACAGGCGTTTGAAAAACCAGACACGTTGAATATTGACCGCGTTAATGCACAGCAGGCGCGTCGGTTTATGGATCGCGTGGTGGGTTACATGGTATCCCCACTGCTGTGGAAAAAAATCGCCCGCGGCCTGTCCGCCGGACGCGTGCAGTCGGTTGCGGTTCGCCTGATTGTCGATCGCGAACGCGAGATCAAGGCGTTTGTGCCGGAAGAATATTGGGAACTGCACGCCGATTTACTGGCAGGCAGCGATATTCAACTGCAAATGCAGGTAACGCACCACAGCGGCAAGCCGTTTAAACCGGTTAATAAAGAACAAACGCAGGCTGCGGTTAGCCTGCTTGAAAACGCCCGCTATGTGGTTGCCGATCGTGAAGATAAACCGACCAGCAGCAAACCGGGCGCGCCGTTCATTACCTCAACGCTGCAACAGGCCGCCAGTACACGCCTTGGCTTTGGCGTGAAAAAAACCATGATGATGGCACAGCGTCTGTATGAAGCGGGCTACATCACTTACATGCGTACTGACTCAACGAACCTCAGTCAGGATGCCTTGACGATGGTGCGTGGCTATATTGGCGAAGAATTCGGCAAGCGTTATCTGCCCGAATCCGCGAACCTTTACAGCAGCAAAGAAAACTCTCAGGAAGCGCACGAAGCAATTCGTCCTTCCGATGTTGGCGTGCTGGCCGACAGCCTGAAAGATATGGAAACCGATGCGCAGAAGTTGTATCAGTTGATTTGGCGTCAGTTCGTCGCCTGTCAAATGACGCCTGCGCAATACGATTCCACCACGTTAATCGTGGAAGCGGCCGATTATCAACTGCGTGCGAAAGGCCGTACGCTGCGTTTCGATGGTTGGACGAAAGTCATGCCTGCGCTGCGTAAAAATGATGAAGACCGCACATTGCCAACCGTAGCGGTGGGCGAAGTGCTGTCACTGCAGAAACTGCTGCCAGGACAACACTTCACTAAACCGCCTGCGCGTTACAGCGATGCCTCACTGGTTAAAGAACTGGAAAAACGCGGTATTGGCCGTCCGTCTACCTACGCGTCTATTATTTCAACCATTCAGGATCGCGGCTATGTCCGAGTGGAGAACCGTCGTTTCTACGCCGAGAAGATGGGCGAAATCGTTACCGATCGGCTGGAAGAAAACTTCCGCGAGTTGATGAATTACGATTTCACCGCGCGGATGGAAAGCCGTCTCGATCAGGTCGCCAATAATCAGGCGGAATGGAAAGCGGTGTTGGATGAGTTCTTCAACGAATTCAGCCAGCAGTTGGAAAAAGCAGAGCAGGATCCGGAAGAAGGCGGCATGCGTCCCAATGCGATGGTGTTGACCAGCATTGACTGTCCGACGTGCTCTCGCAAAATGGGGATTCGTACCGCCAGCACCGGGGTGTTTCTGGGCTGTTCCGGTTATGCACTGTCGCCGAAAGAGCGCTGCAAAACCACGATCAACCTGATACCGGAAAACGAAGTGCTGAACGTGTTGGAAGGCGATGATGCTGAAACCAACGCGCTGCGTGCCCGTCGCCGCTGTGAAAAATGTGGTACGGCGATGGACAGCTACCTGATTGATAATCAACGTAAACTGCATGTTTGCGGGAATAACCCAGCCTGTGACGGGTATGAGATCGAAACTGGCGAGTTCCGCATTAAAGGCTATGATGGCCCGATTGTTGAGTGCGAAAAGTGTGGCTCCGAGATGCATCTCAAAATGGGACGCTTCGGTAAGTACATGGCGTGCACCAGCGAGACGTGCACTAACACGCGTAAGATCTTGCGTAATGGCGATGTTGCGCCACCGAAGGAAGATCCGGTTCCGTTGCCTGAGCTGCCTTGCGAGAAGTCCGATGCTTATTTCGTATTGCGTGACGGTGCAGCAGGGGTGTTCCTTGCCGCTAATACGTTCCCGAAATCTCGTGAAACGCGGGCACCGCTGGTAGAAGAATTAGTGCGCTTCAAGGATCGTCTGCCAGAAAAACTGCGCTATTTGGCGGAAGCGCCAGTGGTCGATAAAGATGGCAACAAGACGCAGGTGCGTTTCAGCCGTAAGACCAAACAGCAATATGTCTCGTCAGAAAAAGACGGCAAGGCAACGGGCTGGTCAGCGTTTTATATCGATGGCAAATGGGTTGAAGGCAAGAAGTAACCACCTTCTGCCATCTTACGCATAATCCCGTTATGTGTGAGCAATAGCGACATCAAGCCAGCCGCAAGGCTGGCTTTTTCGATCGCAGAAAATCTCCAGATAAAACAGAGATATGAAGATTGTCCTACGGTAGCATGAGGATTGTTGATCCGTGATAGAGAATCATGCGGTTTACCTCGGTGATAATCGCACGTACTGCGTTCTTTATCGCTATCACCATGTAAAAATGGTTATATAAAAATAATTTTTATGATTAAATGACATTAATTGATGGAAATATACGCCAGATGATTAAGGCGTAGTCAAAATCAATAAAACGGAACGTCGTCAGAACGTCGTGAGATGCCACGTGCACACTTCAATTGGGAATGGGATAAATTATGAAACTACAACAGCTTCGTTATATTGTTGAAGTTGTTAATCACAACCTGAATGTGTCTTCTACCGCAGAAGGGTTGTACACCTCCCAGCCGGGGATCAGTAAGCAGGTCCGCATGCTGGAGGATGAGTTGGGCATTCAGATTTTTGCCCGTAGTGGAAAACACCTGACACAGGTGACACCAGCCGGACAGGAAGTCATCCGCATTGCACGTGAAGTGTTGTCGAAAGTCGATGCCATCAAAGCGGTTGCCGGAGAGCACACTTATCCCGATAAAGGGTCGTTGTACGTGGCGACCACGCATACGCAGGCGCGCTATGCGCTGCCAAGCGTGATTAAAGGCTTTATCGATCGCTATCCCCGCGTGTCGCTGCACATGCATCAGGGGTCACCGACGCAGATTGCGGAGGCTGTTGCGAAAGGGGCTGCGGATTTTGCTATTGCGACCGAAGCGCTCCACCTGTACGACGATCTGATCATGCTGCCGTGCTACCACTGGAACCGCGCGGTGGTGGTAAAACCCGATCACCCGCTGGCCTCCAAAACAGATATCTCCATTGAAGAGCTGGCCGCTTATCCCATCGTCACCTATACCTTTGGTTTTACGGGGCGCTCCGAGCTGGATACCGCGTTTAACCGTGCGGGGTTGACGCCGCGTATCGTCTTTACTGCCACGGATGCCGATGTAATTAAAACCTACGTGCGTTTAGGGCTGGGTGTAGGGGTGATTGCTAATATGGCGGTCGATCCGCAAACGGAAACCGATCTGGTGACCATCAACGCGAACAGTATTTTCAGCTACAGCACAACGAAAATTGGCTTCCGTCGCAGTACGTTCCTGCGTAGTTACATGTATGATTTTATCCAGCGTTTTGCTCCGCATTTAACGCGTGATGTCGTCGATACTGCCGTTGCGCTGCGTTCAAATGATGAAATAGAAGCGATGTTCAAGGATGTCACGTTGCCGGTGAAGTAAGCGTCATTTAGGGCGGATCAACCAACGTAAAAAAGCCAGACATTGTCTGGCTTTTTATCATTTATATCATTTATATCATCAAACGCTTTGCTCATCGCACCTCACACGTTCATTGGCGTGAGGTGCTCAGGCTGGTTATCAGGCGGATGCTGTCGTAGTGGCGGCGTCCGCAGGAACGTCGGTAGCGACATCTTGCGTCATGCGCGTCAGTTTTGGCGCGGTCAGCAGCATTAGAACGGCGATGATGCCCGTAACGATACCAATCTGCATGAAGACATTGCTGTAAACCTCAAGGGATACGTGCGGGTCTACGACGTTCTCAGGCACGGCCATCATGTTAGCGACGTAGCCTGCGATAATGGCGGCACCCGCTGATGTCAGGAACCAGGCGCCCATGATGAAGCCCATCAGGCGCTGTGGCACCAATTGAGCGACCATCGCCAGCCCCAGACCGGAAATCATTAATTCCCCGATACTTTGCAGGCCATAGCAGAGGATCAGCCAGTTAACGGACACGATACCCTGTTCGTTTGCCATGCTGGCGCCCCACGGCAGTACCAGGAACGCGCCGGAGCACAGCACCATACCAATCGCAAACTTGTGCGCCATCGGCAGTTGGTCGCCCATTTTGTTGTAAACCGCAGCCAGAAGCGGGCTGGCAACCATGATCCAGAATGGGTTGAGTGCCTGATACTGCTCCGGCTCAAAGGCAAAACCTAAAATAGAGTGCTCAACGTTGCGAATCGCAAAGAAGTTCAGCGATGTTGGCATCTGGTTGTACAACACAAAGAAGACCACGGCCTCCAGCATGAGCAGAAGCGCAACGATCATTTTCCGGCGTTCAGCACCGCTCACCGCCAGCATTTCTTTGATGAAGATGGCGACAACGGCCAGTGAAATGATGGTCAGAATCCAACGGGCAACGCCCTGATTGTGCAGCAGCCAGGTGGAGAGCGCGACCAGCACAACGATACCCGCGAGGGTAATGACCAGTTTTTTCAGGTTGATTGGTTGGAAATCTGGCTGAGAACCTTGTGTGCTAACCCACTTACGGCAGAACATGAAGTTAACCAGCGTCAGAATCATACCGACTACGCTCAGGGAGAAGGCAACGCTCCAGCCATAGTTCGCTGCAAGCACCGGTGTTGCCAGCATAGAGAAGAAGGAACCAATGTTCACCGCCATGTAGTACATAGTGAAGGCGCCATCCAGACGTGGATCGTCCTTCGCATAGCAGGTAGACAGCAGGGCTGACGGGTTGGCTTTAAACAATCCGTTACCGACGGCAATGGTTGCCATACCGATATAAACCCACGCCACGCTGTGGCCTGAATAGGCAATCATGGTGTAACCGATCGCCAGCACGATAGCACCCAGCACGATCACACGTTTGGTGCCGAGGACCTTATCACCCAGCCAGCCGCCAATAGCGACGAAACCGTATACCAGCGCGCTGAACGAGGAGAAAAGGGTGATGGAGTCGGTTTCGGACATACCCAGCATTTTGACCAGATAAACGGCCATGATGCCTTGCAGGCCGTAGTAACCAAAACGCTCCCACAGCTCAATGCTAAAGATGAGATAAAACGCTTTTGGTTGTTTGAAAGCGTTCATACTGACGCTTTCGGTAGATTCGCTGTTGTTGTTTGCTGTTGACACAAAGACCTCTGATTTCACATATCTCGTTTTTTTTAACGAGAAAATAACAAGAGTGAGGCAGTGAAACTGCGACCTCTTTTCATTGTTATGGGGAGGAAAAACGGCGTTATATTGACGTTATTTTACGGACAGGCAAGCTTTTTGACATGTTTTGTTACAAGTGGATTTTGTTACGGGATAAAACCATAAATCAAATGTTATGCAGAGTTTAATTTCATATCTTGCTTTCACTTCAAATTATTATCTCGGTTTTACGTTTTTGTTTTCCCGTGAAGGGATATAATCTGCCTTTTAGTTAAAACCAAGACAATATCATTAACTATGAATGAATATGCGGTTTAATCTTTTGCATATTACTAAATATGCAGTGAGTATAAAAATCGATCAAATGCACGTAATAAGATGAATATAGGGATAATCACTCTAAGTGACTTTCAATCACTAAATTTTCTATTAAAAATAACTTATTAGCCTTAAATAGTGGTTATGTGTGTTTTTATACAGGCTTTTTGATAGAAGAATATGCTACAACATAGGATTTGGGGAGCAGCGAAACAGTAACCGCAGTTAAGCGGTTACTTTAAATAGCCATTAAATTAAATATTAATGTGCTACGCCATTATTCTAATGATGTTGAAATGAAGGCCGGAAAGGTCGAACTGGACATTGCCATCTCAAAACTCTCTGCTTCAGTGTTCAAAAGCCCCTTCGCAAACAGATAAAAACAATAAACGTCGCGGAAGTTCGAACCCAGACCAAGTGAAACACGTATTGCTCCGCAGTGGCCCTTGCTGAGGATCTTGTCATCAAAGGTTTTGCAGTCGAGGATTTTTTCATACTTATCAAGCTCACAGTGTTCCGCTCCGGCAGTAGTGTATGTCGCCTGCTGAACAGTGCCCAGATTGCAGAAACACCCGTTACGCACAATGATTCCCACGTTCTCCAAAGCTTGCCTGATCAAGGCGTGGGAGAAGATGGCGTTATTGCAGTCGAAAAAATTTAGCATCACTGTGGCCCCTTTATTTTTCACCGACAGTCCATACACCTGACAGAGAGGGGTACCGAGTTTAGTGCTGTGCCGAAGTTCTGACAGTTTCAGCTCAAGCCATCGCGCAAGAGCAGATGAACGTCTCTCAACCTCTTCAAGTCCCAACTCGGAGAGAAACTGAAATCCCAAGGCAATGGCATGGAAGGAGGCATAGTTTGTCGTACCGATCTCAAATCGCCGACCATCATCACGGTACAGCAGTCGCTCCGTTGGAGACCACGGTCCCGAGTAGTAGCACACGGCACCGCCAGCAAAGGAGTGCGGCACCAGTTTATCCAGCGATGACCTCCTGGCAATAAGACAACCAGCACCGGTCGGATAACCAAACATCTTGTAAAAGGAGATAGTCATAAAATCTGGCTGGTGTTGCGAATAATCCAGTCTGGACTGCGGGACAAACGCAGCTGCATCCAGCAAAACCATGGCTCCGTTCTCCTGTGCGGCATTAACCCACTTCAGGTTGTGCCTGATACCGGTGGCGTTTGACTGCGCCGGGTAGGCCAGCAGATGGGTATGCCTGGGGGACAAATTATCCAGTGCCCGCCGCATTGAACTGTCAGGGATCTGGAGAGCCTGGTCCAGGGGAATATATTTTACCTGTGCCCCCTTTGATTTAGCGTATTCCCGAATGCTGTGGACAGAGGTGTGATTATCTTTGGTCAGCAGAACTTCTGTTCCATTTTCGTAGGGGAACGATTCCGCCACAAGGCGGATAGCACTACTGGCGTTAGCGGTGAAGATGATTTCATACTCATCTGGTGAACAGTTGAAAAAGCGATAGATCGCCTGACGGGCCTGCTCATAAATTTCCTCGGAAGTCCTGGAACCACTGTGTGGATTGCCCAGGATAGTGTTCCTGAGCATCTGGTAATTCCCTTCAATAAGACACAGTGGTGCCAGCGTGCCACCTACATGGTCCAGATAGGTCACCTTGCGAGAGTCCATACGTGAAAAGTTGCGTGCCCGAAGCGCTTCAACCTTGGCTTCAGGGTATGTGGGATATTCGGACAAGAATGCCTGCTTCATTGCCAGATACTGCTGTAGTGGTTGAGAATTTTGCAGCAAGGGCGGTAATGTCTTTCTCTTCCTGAATGCTTCTGGCGTTAGTTGATAAAACGCGGCCAACTCTGCAAATTCAGGACCCGGAGCCTTTTTAACAGACGTGTTGCCCGTTTTATCGACCTGTCCGCGTATCAGCCAGGCTTCGACCTGATAGTGTCGGTCCGGAACCTGCGCATTAAAAGCGCGGAGCATGGTATCCAGATGTTGCTCTCGCATGACGCTGTCACACTGGTTGAACTCTTCCAGAAGAATGCAGGCATTAAAGAGGAATTCACGCGTATCATCGTCACTAAGCTGAAAACTCATGGGGTACAGGGTCACGCTCTCATCGGTATTCTGACACAGTCCCTCAAGGGAGAAGGCCCGGGTGATGGGAGAGTGATCGCTCAGGCTAAGCGCTGCGTCCATAATTGCAGAGGGGATACCAAAATATTTCTGCGATTCACTCCGCGCCAGATCGAATAACTCGTTGTAATGAAAAACCGTGCCGTAAATTTTTCCACCGGAACGTAGCACCCGTTTAAACTCACGGGCGATCCGAACTTTGTCCGGCGGGAACATCAGCCCAAAGCCACACACGATAATGTCAAAACTGTTGTCTGCAAAAGGCATATCGGCCATGTCCACATCCGCCATGAAGGTGACATCCCGCCTCATCTCATCACTGACCACACGCTGTGCCATGTCAATTGCGATCTTCGACAAATCGGTCGCGGTGAGTTGGATATTTAGTGGCTTTGCCAGCCCCTCATAGATTGCAGTGGTGATTCGGCCTGTTCCACAAGCTACCTCCAGGATGCGGGTGGGCGGCGTCCTGGTATCAATATCTTTTCGAATCTCGTTGACAAGCAGTTCTCCATAGGGTTTGTAGAGTCTGGATCCTAGGACTCGCTCATAGAATTCCGTGAACGTACTCAATGACCATTGTTGATCTGACACAACCTTGCAGTGATGCTGTGCTGAATTATTCATTGTCGGGTATCCAAAATTATCGTGGTCAACGATAACAGACCACAGTTTTAGCATTGTTTCGGAATCTTTTTCCGATTCATCGGGCGTCACTCCGCTGGGGCCTGTGCATAATTTCAGGGTTCTATGAACCGTCTGATTCATACAGGCCTGTATACCGCTTCAAAACGTAGTTCATACTATTCTTTGTGCAAATCCCGTGAAAATGGACGGCTGAACGTTATGTCCATAATGAAAATAAACGAGGAAATGACAGGGTCATTCTGACTGTAGGATAACTAAAGACGAGGCGGAGTGAGGAATAACGGAGAAGGCGGTCTGGTGAGTGGGTTTCTACCAGACCACAAGAGATTAGGCGTCGATCTTCTCACCAAATTCGCACAAATCTTCAATCAGGCAGGAACCACAGCGTGGTTTGCGTGCGATGCAGGTGTAACGACCATGCAGAATTAGCCAGTGATGGCAGTCGACTTTAAATTCTGCTGGAACGACTTTCAGCAGTTTTTCCTCTACCTGCTCAACGTTTTTACCCAGCGCAAACCCTGTGCGGTTGCTGACACGAAATATGTGGGTATCAACAGCAATGGTCGGCCAGCCAAACGCGGTATTCAGAACCACGTTTGCGGTTTTCCGTCCAACACCCGGTAAGGCTTCCAGTGCCGCGCGATCTTCAGGAACCTGTCCCTGATGCTTTTCCAGCAATAGACGGCAGGTTTTGATGACGTTCTCCGCCTTGCTGTTAAACAGACCGATGGTCTTGATGTAGTCTTTCACGCCGTCCACACCGAGTGCGAGCAGGGTTTCCGGCGTATTCGCGACAGGGTAGAGTTTTGCCGTTGCCTTGTTGACGCTGACATCGGTTGCCTGCGCAGAAAGCAGAACGGCGATGAGCAGCTCAAACGGTGTACTGAACTGCAATTCAGTCGTGGGATGAGGATTGTTAGCGCGTAAACGCGTCAAGATCTCAATCCGTTTGGCTTTGTTCACAGCGATTCCCCTACGGTGCCGGTTGCCGGCGCGGCTTTCTCTTCGGTGACAGCAGCGCGAGCTCGACGTTGTTTCATTTTCTCATCGATCAAATATTTCGCAGCCAGCAACAGTCCCAGACCAATAAAGGCGCCCGGTGGTAGCATCGCCAGCAGGAACGGGGAGTCAAGGTGTACAACCTCGATACGGAGAGATTTAGCCCAACTACCCAACAGCAAATCCGCGCCGTCGAACAGCGTGCCGTTACCCAGAATTTCGCGTAAAGAACCGAGCACTACCAGCGCGCTGGTGGCTCCCAGCCCCATCGCCAGGCCGTCAATAGCCGAAGGGAAGACGGCATTCTTGGACGCGAAGGCTTCGGCGCGACCGATAACGATACAGTTCGTCACAATCAGAGGAATAAAGATCCCCAGCGACTGATATAAGCCGTAGGCATAGGCGTTGATCAACATCTGCACGGTGCTGACCACCGAGGCGATGATCATGACGTAAATAGGAATACGAATTTCCGCTGGCACCCAGCGGCGTAGCGCAGAGACGGCCATGTTGGTACAGGTGAGTACCAGCGTGGTTGCCAGTCCGAGCCCCAACGCGTTCGTTGCGGTGGATGACACGGCGAGCAGGGGGCAGAGACCCAACAATTGAACCAGTGCCGAGTTGTTCTTCCATAACCCTTCAATAAAAAGTGCTTTGGTCTGACTCATTGGTTCTCTCCACAGGCGGATAGCGTGTTGATTTGTGACGGCAGCGTTTGCAGGTAAAGCGCGCTGCGTTTTACGCTATTAATGACGGCGCGTGGCGTAATCGTAGCCCCGGTAAATTGATCAAACATTCCGCCTTCTTTCTTCACTGCCCAGCGGGCATCTTGCTCGCTCTGTACCGTTTGTCCGCTGAATCGGGTGATCCAGTCAGAGATGCGTACTTCGATTTTATCACCCAGCCCCGGCGTTTCATGATGCTCGGTTACACGAACGCCGAGTACCTTGCCATGAAAATCGGCGCCAACCAGCAGCTGAATAGCACCAGAATAGCCATCTGGCGCGGTACTTTCTAGTGCTGCGGCAACAGGTTCACCGTTTTGACGGGCAATAAACACGCGGTGCGGCGCTGACGATCCTAACGCTGGATTAGTGACAATGTAACACTCTTTTTGCATGTCACTGTTGTATAGCTCTGCCGGAACTACCTGATCCAACAGCATCTTTTGCTGCAACATTGCCTGATGCGAGATCGTGGGTTCCGTCAGCATATTCACCACGGCAGTGACTGCGGTAGTGAAGGCGGCAAACAGGGCCAGTGTTGTCGCGTGGCGACGCATTGTTGTTATCATGAACGTCCCCTCAGCGACGGTGGCCGTAAGCGCGCGGCTTGGTGTAATAGTCGATCAGCGGCACGGTGATATTCGCCAGCAAAACGGCAAACGCGACGCCGTCCGGATAGCCACCGTAAGTCCGAATTAACCAGACCAGTAACCCAATCAGCGCGCCAAAAATTAGACGGCCACGGTTTGTGGTCGAGGCGGTAACGGGATCGGTCGCAATGAAAAAGGCACCGAGCATGGTGGCACCGGACAGTAAATGCAGCATCGGCGGAGCGAATTTCTCCGGTGCGATAACCCAGCTTAGCGAAGCGCAGAACATCAGTGACAGCAGGAAACTGACCGGAATATGCCAGCGAATGGTGCCGCGCATTAGCAAAAACAGCCCGCCGATGAGAAAACCGATATTCACCCACTGCCAGCCAATGCCAGACAGCGATTGCGCAAACATCGGCTGTTGCAGAATGCTCTGCGGCGTTTGGCCGGATCGCAGACTGGTTTTAAAGGTATCCAGTGGGGTAGCCTGACTGATGCCGTCAACGTTATGCATCAGCTGCTGCATGGTGTATCCGTCAGGCGTATGTCCGGTAAAAATAATGATTAACGCATCATGGAAACCGACGGGGATGGTTTGCAGTGGCACAGGTGGCAGCCAGCTTGTCATCTGCACCGGGAAAGAGATCAGTAGCACCACATAGCCAATCATCGCGGGGTTAAAGGGGTTTTGCCCCAGTCCGCCATACAGCTGTTTGGCGATAATGATAGCGAAGACGGTTGCCATGACCACCATCCACCAGGGGGCAAGCGGCGGCAGGCTGATGCCGAGCAGCACGGCAGTCAATAGTGCAGAATTATCCGCCAGCGTCGTACGTACGGCAAACTTTCTGAGTGACAGTGTCACGCCTTCTGCGATGAGTGCCGTGGCTGACGCTAGCCCGACCTGAATCAGATTGCCGTAACCAAAGAAATAGACCTGTGCCAGCATGCCGGGCAGACAGGCCAGAATCACCAACAGCATGATGCGCTGTGTGCGCTGCTGGTTATGTGTAAACGGTGAACTCGCAATTCTAAAAGCCATTTATTCCTCTTGATGTGACGATGCCTGCGCGGCTTTACGGGCTTTAACGCGAGCGATAGCGGCAGCAACAGCAGCCTTGCGGGGATCTTCCGGCTCTTGTGTTTCAACGACCGCAACAGGTTCTGCAACTATGTCAGGGGCAACCGATGAAACGGATCCCTCGACGTTTGTCGCCGTCTGCTGGGCAGCCTTACGGGCTTTAACGCGAGCGATGGCAGCGGCAACAGCAGCCTTGCGGGGATCTTCCGGCTCTTGTGTCTCAACGACCGCAACAGGTTCTGCAACTACGTCAGAGGCAACCGATGAAACGGGAGCTTCTGCGTTTGTCGCCATCTGCTGTGCAGCCTTACGCGCTTTAACGCGAGCGATGGCGGCAGCAACAGCAGCTTTGCGCGGATCGTCCGGCTCTTGTGTTTCAGCGGCCGCGACAGGTTCTGCAACTACGTCAGAGGTAACCGATGACACGGGAGCTTCTGCGTTTGTCGCCATCTGCTGTGCAGCCTTACGCGCTTTAACGCGAGCGATGGCGGCAGCAACAGCAGCTTTGCGCGGATCGTCCGGCTCTTGTGTTTCAGCGGCCGCGACAGGTTCTGCAACTACGTCAGAGGTAACCGATGACACGGGAGCTTCTGCGTTTGTCGCCGTCTGCTGTGCAGCCTTACGCGCTTTAACGCGTGCAAGAGCGGCGGCGACTGCTGCTTTGCGAGGATCATCAAGCTCGGTGGAAGGCACGTCGACCGTTGGTGTTTCCTGTTGCGCCTGGTTTTCACGCGCTCGCTCTTCACGAACTAATGCCTTCCGTGCCGCGCGTGCGGCGATGGCTGCACTGTTATCCGGCTGCGCATCAGGCATAACCGCGATTGGTGCCCCAATCTCTGTTGTGGCGCTTTGCTTGCGACGCACGCGTTCCAGTGCTGCCTGGACGGCATCTTTATCGCTAGTGGATACGCCAGCCGCTGCCTGTTTATGGCGCAGTTCGCGCGCGGCTTTTTCCCGTTCCAGACGCGCCTGTTTAGCATCAAAGCGCACTTTAGCCTGCGCGGCACGCTGTGCGTCTTCGTCGATTGCCCGAATTTCGGCTTTTTCCTGACGGTAATACTGAACAAGTGGGATGTTGCTGGGGCAGACGTAAGCGCAGGCACCGCATTCGATGCAGTCAAACAGATGGTGATTGCGCGCTTTTTCGTGTTCCTGCCCGCGGCTGAACCAGTAAAGCTGCTGTGGCAAAAGGCCTGCCGGACAGGCATCGGCACATTGGCTACAGCGAATACAGGACTGCTCTTCGGCAACGGGCTCCATTTCCGTATGTGACGGTGCAAGCAGGCAGTTGCTGATTTTGACGATCGGCACATCCAGTGACGGCAGGGTAAAGCCCATCAGCGGACCGCCCATCACTACCATCGGCTGCTTATTGACATGGAAGCCGCCCTGTTTAAGTAGGTGACGCACTGGCGTCCCCAGCCGCGCCCACACGTTACCGGGTTGGCGTAAGGCTTCACCAGTGAGCGTCACCACGCGTTCGGTGAGCGGCTCGCCGTCGATCACCGCACGTTTGATGGCGAAGGCCGTACCGACGTTCTGCATTAGCACGCCAATCGCGGCGGAGTGTTTCCCGAACGGGACTTCTTTGCCCGTCAGAATCTTGGTGAGCTGCTTGGCGCCGCCTGATGGATACTTGGTGGGGATGACGCGCAACTGCATATCGCTGCGTTTACCCAACGCCAGCCGCAGGGCGCTGATGGCTTCCGGTTTGTTATCTTCGATCCCGATCAGAATACGTTTCGGCTGCAACAGGAATGACAGAATCTCGACGCCCTGAATTATCTCGTCGGCGCACTCCTGCATGAGTCGATCGTCGGCGGTGATATAGGGTTCACATTCTGCGCCGTTGATGATCAGGGTTTCAATCCCACGAATCCCACCCTGTAACTTGGCGGCGGTAGGGAACCCTGCGCCGCCCAGTCCTGCAATCCCCGCCTGATGCAGGTGGGCAAGCAGTGTGTCGGTGCTCTGTGTTTGATAATCCGCCAAAGTCTGGCGATCGCACCAGCGATCTTCACCATCCGGCACGATAATGATGCTGAGTTCGGACAAGCCAGAAGGATGTGCCGTCGTGTGCTGACGGATTGCGTTCACCGTTCCCGACGTTGGTGCGTGAACGGGCAAGGTGCGGCCTCTGCCTCGGGTGAGCGGTTGGCCGCGCAGCACTTTATCGCCGACGCTGACGCAGATCTCTCCTTCCGGCCCAAGATGCTGCTTGAGTGGAATAATGAACTGTTCTGGCAGAGGAATCTGGCGCAGTGGCGTCCGGCTGGACTGCGTCTTCATTTCCGGCGGATGGATGCCGCCGTCGAAATCCCAAATCCTGTCTTTTTTAAAGGCGGAAAACAGCTTAAGCATGTCGTTCTACTTGAATAACGCGTACTGGAATCGTATCGAGATCCCATTTCCAGTTAGCGGGAGTCGGAGCGATAGGACGTAATTCGATACAGTCCGTAGGGCAAGGGGCGACGCAGAGATCGCAGCCAGTACATAAATCGCTCACGACGGTGTGTACCGCTTTGGTACTGCCGATGATGGCATCAACCGGGCAGGCCTGAATGCACTTGGTGCAACCGATGCAGTTGCTTTCGTCGATCCAGGCAACCTGACGCGCAGGCGCTTGCACGTCGGCATCGCCTTCCAGCGGCTGAGGATCGACGTTAAGTTTTTCAGCCAGCTTCAACATCATCGCTTCGCCGCCGGGGCCGCACTTATTAATATTTTCCCCATTCAGCGCGACGGCTTCGGCGTAAGGCCGGCAGCCAGGGTAACCGCACTGGCCGCACTGGCTTTGTGGCAGCATCGCTTCCACTTCTTCTACGATCGGATCATTTTCGACTTCAAACCGACGGGAGGCGTAACCGAGCACCAGACCGAATGCCAGCGCGAGGGCGCTTAATGCCGCAATGGCAATCCAGATAGTGCTCATCAGAATTTCACCAGTCCGGTAAAGCCCATAAACGCCAATGACATGAGGCCTGCGGTGATCAGCGCGATAGAAGAACCCCTGAACGGCGCGGGAATATCCGACACGGCGAGGCGTTCGCGAATGGCGGCAAAAAGCACCATGACCAGCGAGAAGCCCGCAGCACCGCCGAAGCCATAAATCGTCGATTTCAGGAAACCGTGCGATAGATTGATGTTAAGCAGGACGACACCAAGCACCGCACAGTTGGTGGTAATCAGCGGCAGGAAAATCCCCAGCAGACGATACAACTCCGGGCTGACTTTGCGTACGAACATCTCGGAGAATTGCACCACAACGGCGAGCACCAGAATAAACGCCATGGTGCGTAGATAGAGAATATCGAGCGGAACAAGAATAAACTCGTTAACCAGCCAAGAAAACATGGAGCCGACGGTCATGACGAACGTGGTCGCCATTCCCATGCCAATCGCCGTCTCCAGCTTTTTGGACACGCCCATAAAGGGGCACAGCCCAAGAAACTTCACTAAGACGAAATTATTTACCAGAAGGATGCTAACAAAGAGCAATGCGTATTCGGTCATTACGGTGCCTACAAAACAAAACCGGACTATTATCAGGCATTGTCGGGTTTTCGACAACATACCCAAAGTAGGGTTATCGACGTCCCCTGCAAGGGACTAAAGGTTAGTTGTTCTGAATAAGAGAAACGCCGGGCTGTCAGACGGTCACGCAAGGTGCGTTCTGAGCAATAGCCCGGGAGGAAATTATTGCATAATTATTCTTTTTATCGCTGATGACTATTTATCATTACAGGACGTGGTACCAGACGGATTTCGGCACGCAGCCGATATCGAATAAGCGCCCGCCAGACACCAGTTCAGCCCGCCGATGATCCGCGGCACGATACATGTTGATGATTTCCTGACTGTCTGTCAGAGAGTAATTGAGGTGATCAAAGAGTTTTTCCAGACTTTCTGTTGAGCTGACTTTTCTGAATTTAAGCAAATAGTCATGAACGGTCATGGTGATTGGTCTAATAGTTATGTGATTGAGATGACTAAGTATATGCAAGCGAGAAAGCCTGTCTAGAGGGCGATGTAATAAAGTACGCTTATTTTTCAACAACAAACAAATGAAAATGAAAAATAATGAATTGACACGAAAAGATGCTGAATGCTAAGTCGAGATGCTAAATAGCGAGTGGGAAGGGTGAATGCCTATAAAGGGGCAGATTGTGTGGGAATCTGCCCCTGATGTTTGCTTCTAACGATGCTTCTAGCGACTACACAGCTTGTAGTACACCTCGTTCCAGCGCAGCGCATCTTTGAATTCGTGGAGTCGGGTTTCGTTGTCGATCACCAACAGTTCAATGTTCTGCATCTCGGCGTAGAGCCGCATGTGTTCGAGATCTAACGCCTGACTAAAGACGGTGTGATGCGCACCGCCAGCCAGAATCCAGGCTTCGGCCGCCACGTCCAGCGACGGTTGCGCTTTCCAGATGGCGCGGGCAACCGGCAATTTCGGCAATGGGTGCGGCTGTTCGATCGTATCGACCAGATTAACCAGCATTCTGAAACGGTCGCCCATGTCGATCACACTGGCATTCAGTGACGGCCCGGCTGGCGTGGAGAAAATCAACCGAGCAGGGTCGGCTTTTCCACCAATGCCAAGGTATTGCGCATCCAGAATCGGTTTCTGTTCTTTCGCAATGGTGGGGCAGACTTCCAGCATATGGGAGCCAACGACCAGATCGTTACCATTCTGGAAGTTATAGGTGTAATCCTCCATGAAGGACGTTCCGCCCGACAAACCGCTGGCCATCACTTTCATGATGCGCAGTAGCGCGGCGGTTTTCCAGTCGCCTTCGCCACCGAAACCATAGCCCTGTTGCATTAGACGCTGCACCGCCAGCCCCGGCAGTTGTTTCAGGCCATACAGGTTTTCAAAATCGGTAGTGAACGCATGGTAGCCGCCTTGTTCCAGAAAGCGTTTCATCCCGAGTTCGATCTGTGCTGCATCCAGCAGGTTCTGGCGGTTAGCGCCGTTGAGTTTCACCGCATCCGTTAACTGGTAGCTGGCTTCGTATTCGTCGACCAGCGCATTGATATCGCCTTTGGATACGGCATCAACCACGGTAGTTAAATCACCCAGTCCCCAGGCGCTGACGGAATAACCGAACTGGATCTGCGCGCCGACTTTATCGCCTTCGGTGACGGCGACTTCACGCATGTTGTCGCCAAAGCGCGCGACCTTCAGCTGTTTACTTTCCTGAATGGCGGCAGCTACCCGCATCCATTTTCCGATACGGGCATGGGCGTTTTTATCCTGCCAGTGGCCGACGACGACCTGATGCGCCTGCCGCATCCGGGCGCCGATAAAGCCAAATTCGCGTCCGCCGTGCGCGGTCTGGTTCAGGTTCATGAAATCCATGTCCATGGTGTCCCACGGCACTTCGGCATTGAACTGGGTGTGGAATTGCAGCAGCGGTTTACTGAGGATACTCAGGCCGCCAATCCACATTTTGGCTGGAGAGAACGTATGCAGCCAGGTCAGCAGGCCGATACAGTTATCCTGGTAGTTGGCATCGCGACACAGCGCCAGAATTTCGTCCGGTGTTTTCACCAGCGGTTTCAGCACCAGCTTAACCGGCAGGTTCGCCTGTTGATTCAACCCGGCGACGACCTTTTCCGCGTTCTCTTTTACCTGACGCAACGTTTCCGGCCCGTAGAGGTGCTGGCTACCGATGACGAACCAGACTTCAAGCTGCTTAAAATGATCCATGATGACTCCTGTAACGTGATCCCCAGAGGGATAAAATTAGTTTTTTGCCGTAGACGTTGGGCTATAGGCCGGTTCCGCGAGGCGACACCACTGCTGATAGCGCGCATAAAGCTGCTGATAACGGGCAACGCGCTGGCTGTCCGGCATTAAGGTGCGTTCGATGCCGCTGGCCATATGCTGCTGTGCTGTTGGAATATCTCCGTGAACGCCGGCGGCGACGGCGGCAAAGATTGCCGCGCCGAGCGCACAACACTGATCGGAAGCGACGATCTGCAAAGGACGATTCATCACGTCGGTACAGACTTGCATGATGACGGGAGATTTTCGCGCGATGCCGCCCAGTGCCAGCACGTTCTCGACGGGGACACCCTGATCTTCAAAGCATTCCATAATCGCGCGCGCGCCAAAGGCGGTCGCCGCAATAAAGCCGCCGAACAGCGTGGGGGCGTCGGTACCCAGATTGAGATCGGTAATCACGCCTTTTAGGCGCTGATTGGCGAACGGCGTTCTACGGCCGTTAAACCAGTCCAGCACGACAGGCAGGTGATCCAGCGTGGGATTTTCCGCCCAACAGCGGGTAAGCCGTTCCAGCAGCTTGGCTTCCATCGCCTGTAAGGACGTTTTGAGTTCGGGATGACCTTGTTCGGCATAGTCTTTTGCCGCTTCCTGCAATGACCAGCCCAGCAGTCGCCCAAACCAGGCGTACATATCGCCGAAGGCGGACTGTCCTGCTTCGAGACCGATATAGCCGGGGATGACGCTGCCGTCGACCTGCCCGCAGATACCGGCGATGGTGCGATCGGCTATGCGTGCGTCGTCGGCAATCAGAATGTCGCAGGTAGACGTACCAATCACTTTAACCAGCGTATACGGCTGTGCGCCTGCACCAACGGTACCGACGTGGCAGTCAAATGCACCGCCTGCCAGAATAACCGTCTCGGGAATGCCGAGCCGCTGCGCCCATTCGGCGGTAATCGTGCCCACCGGCTGTTCGGCGGTCCAGGTATCGGTAAACAGCGGGTACTGTAATGTCTCGGTCAGGCAGGGATCGAGTGCGTGTAGGAAGTCTTTTGGCGGCAGTCCACCCCAGCTAGGGTGCCAGAGTGATTTATGTCCGGCACTGCATCGACCACGGCGGATATCGGCAGGCGCCTGCGTACCGGAAAGCAGGGCGGGCACCCAGTCGCACAGTTCTATCCAGGAGACCGCAGCCTGACGCACGGCGGCATCTTCACGCGAGACATGCAGGATTTTGGCCCAGAACCATTCGGACGAATAAACGCCACCGATATAACGGGTGTAATCCGGAAATTGGCCGCTCCGGCACAGCGTATTAATCGCTTCCGCTTCTTCTATTGCCGTGTGGTCTTTCCACAGCACAAACATCGCATTGGGGTTGTCAGCAAATTCGGGGCGCAGCGCGAGGATCTGACCGTGTTCATCAATCGGTGCGGGGGTGGATCCGGTCGAATCCACGCCGATGCCGATGATGTGTTGTCGCTGTTCGTTCGTCAGGCGGGAAACTACCACCTTAATCGCCTGTTCCAGCGATTCGATATAGTCCAGTGGATGGTGTCGGAACTGGTTGTTGGCAGGCTGACAATATTTACCCTCGCGCCAGCGGGGGTAGTAGACCACTTCTGTTTCCAGCTCTTGCCCGCTTTGGCAGTCAACGGCTAAGGCGCGTACCGAATCACTGCCGAAGTCGAGGCCAATCGTAATAGCGCCCGCACTCATGCTTTGCTCCTCATTAATCCCAGATCGTTGGTGTTTACGATAGGCAGGGAGACGAAGAGGCGGTTAGGAGCGGTTAGCTGGAAGTATGTATTTTTCTGTCGCCAGCAGCCATTTTGTGAAGCCCGTCAAAGGTTAATGATTGGTTAAAATCGCTAAATGTATGTACAAACCTGCCATTGTTCCGGGATGTGATAAAGCTCTATATTCGGACCGAAAATAACGACTAAAACATAAAGCGTCTGAATGCTACTGAGTAAAGGATTGCGCTAAGTCTGTGTTTTTCCTTTATCCAGACCGGAAATACCTTACCCACAACGTGAACGCGTTTCGGCGTTGCTGGCGAACGAAAAGATAATTACACCGGAGAACATCATGCATAAATTCACTAAGGCGCTGGCAGCAATCGGGTTGGCTGCGGTTATGTCACAATCAGCTATGGCAGAGAACTTAAAGCTGGGATTTCTGGTTAAACAACCGGAAGAACCCTGGTTCCAGACCGAATGGAAATTCGCGGATAAAGCAGGAAAAGATCTCGGTTTTGACGTGATAAAAATTGCGGTTCCCGATGGGGAAAAGACCCTGAACGCGATTGACAGCCTAGCGGCCAGTGGAGCAAAAGGTTTCGTTATCTGTACGCCCGATCCGAAATTAGGGCCTGCCATTATGGCGAAAGCGCGCAGCTACGATCTGAAAGTGATCGCGGTTGACGATCAGTTTGTGAATGCCAAAGGCCAGCCGATGGATACCGTGCCGCTGGTGATGATGGCCGCTACCAAGATCGGTGAGCGTCAGGGGCAGGAACTGTATAAAGAAATGAACAAACGCGGCTGGAAAGTGGACGAAACGGCCGTGATGGCGATTACCGCGAACGAACTGGACACCGCGCGCCGCCGTACCTCGGGTTCTATGGATGCGCTGAAGGCCGCGGGCTTCCCGGAAAAACAGATCT
Organism: Pectobacterium aroidearum; assembly: GCF_041228105.1. NCBI lineage: Bacteria > Pseudomonadati > Pseudomonadota > Gammaproteobacteria > Enterobacterales > Pectobacteriaceae > Pectobacterium > Pectobacterium aroidearum. The sequence goes on along the minus strand of NZ_CP166097.1, from coordinate 2,695,357 downwards.
ATCAGGTGCCGACCAAATCTAACGATATCCCCGGTGCGTTTGATGCCGCTAACTCCATGCTGGTGCAGCACCCCGGTGTGAAAAACTGGCTGATTATCGGTATGAACGACAATACCGTGCTGGGCGGCGTGCGTGCGACGGAAGGTCAGGGCTTTAAAGCGGAAAACGTGATTGGTATCGGTATCAACGGCGTGGATGCGGTCAGCGAGCTGTCCAAAGGTCAGGCGACAGGCTTCTTTGGTTCACTGCTGCCAAGCCCAGATATTCACGGCTACAAGAGTATCCAGATGCTGAATGACTGGGTCACCAAAGGCGTAGAGCCCGAGAAATTTACCGAAGTGACCGATGTAGTGCTGATCACTCGTGACAACTTTAAGGTCGAACTGGAGAAAAAAGGCCTGATGTAATCACGCCTGATTTCGTAAAGACGCGGATAACGCCGATCGGCATACGCTGGTCGACGTTATCCTGATCGAAGTTATCCGCGCTCTACCTGCATCGTTATGAGGAAACAGACATGACAGCACAGTCACCCTATTTGTCGTTTCATGGGATTGGCAAAGAATTTCCCGGTGTTAAGGCACTTTCGGATATCAGTTTTGCCTGCCATGCCGGCCAGATCCATGCATTGATGGGGGAAAACGGGGCGGGCAAATCGACACTGTTAAAGATCCTGAGCGGCAACTATTCTCCGTCAGCGGGTGAAATCCATATTCAGGGCAAACCCGTGCAGTTTACTAACACGATGGATGCCCTGAATGCGGGTGTTGCCATCATTTATCAGGAACTGCACCTGGTGCCGGAAATGACGGTCGCCGAGAACATCTATCTGGGGCAACTGCCACATAAATACGGCATGGTGAATTATTCGCTGCTGCGCTATGAAGCCAAGCTCCAGTTACAGCATCTGGGATTGGATATCGATCCTGATACCCCGCTGAAATACCTGTCTATCGGGCAATGGCAGATGGTGGAAATCGCCAAGGCGCTGGCCCGTAACGCCAAAATTATTGCTTTTGATGAACCGACCAGTTCGCTGTCTGCCCGTGAGATCGAGCAGCTGTTCCGCGTGATTACGGAATTGCGCAGCGAAGGCCGGGTCATTTTGTACGTTTCGCACCGGATGGAAGAAATTTTTGCGCTGAGCGATGCCATTACCGTGTTTAAAGATGGCCGCTATGTGCGCACGTTTGACGATATGCTGCAGGTAAACCATGAATCGCTGGTTCAGGCGATGGTAGGGCGTAACCTGGGGGATATCTATGGCTATGCGCCGCGTCCGCACGGTGAAGAACGTTTGACGCTGAAAGACGTGAAAGCGCCGGGCGTGAAATCTACCGTTTCCCTGAACGTGAAGCAGGGGGAAATTGTCGGGCTATTTGGTCTGGTTGGCGCTGGCCGCAGCGAGCTGATGAAAGGGCTGTTTGGCGCGACCAAAATCACTGGCGGTCAGGTGCTGCTGGATGGCAAGCCGCTGGTGGTGAATTCCCCCATCGACGCGATTCGCCAGGGCGTGATGCTCTGCCCAGAAGATCGTAAAGCGGACGGTATCATTCCTGTCCACTCGGTGCGTGACAACATCAATATCAGTGCGCGGCGTAAGAGCCTGAAAGCCGGTTTTATTATTAATAACCAGTGGGAAGCGGATAACGCCTCGAAACGGATTGCGGCGCTGAATATCAAAACGCCGTCCGATGAACAGCTGATTATGAATCTTTCCGGCGGTAACCAGCAGAAAGCCATTCTTGGCCGCTGGCTGTCCGAAGAGATGAAGGTCATTTTGCTCGATGAGCCCACGCGCGGCATTGACGTCGGCGCGAAGCACGAAATTTATCATGTCATCTATGAACTGGCGAATCAGGGGATCGCGGTGCTGTTTGCTTCCAGCGATTTACCAGAAGTGCTTGGGCTGGCCGACCGGATTATCGTCATGCGCGAAGGGGCTATCTCCGGCGAGCTGCTGCATGCCGATGCCACAGAGCAGAAGGTGCTCAGTCTGGCTATGTTACGAACCCCCGATATCGAATCTGCGGTTGCCTGACCGCGAAGGAGCAAAATAATGTCAACGGTTACGTCTGCAACCTCAGAAAAGAAGACCGGCAGTTCGGGGTTGTCCCGGATTTGGGATAACTACGGCATGCTGGTGGTGTTTGCCGTGCTGTTTCTTGGCTGTGCGATTTTCGTCCCGAATTTCGCGACGTTTATCAATATGAAAGGGCTGGGGCTAGCAATCTCCATGTCCGGTATGGTGGCCTGCGGGATGCTGTTCTGTCTGGCATCTGGCGATTTTGACCTGTCGGTGGCCTCCATCATCGCTTGCGCTGGGGTGGCCACGGCAGTGGTGATCAATATCAGTGAAAGCCTGTGGATCGGTGTCAGTGCCGGGCTGTTGCTGGGCGTGGCGTTCGGTTTGCTCAACGGTTTTGTGATTGCCCGTTTGAAGATCAACGCGTTGATCACCACGCTGGCGACGATGCAGATTGCGCGTGGTCTGGCGTACATCATTTCCGATGGTAAAGCGGTAGGGATTGAAGATGAGCGCTTCTTCGCACTGGGTTATGCCAATTGGCTGGGTTTGCCCGCACCAATCTGGATCACCATCGGCTGCATGATTCTGTTTGGGCTGCTGCTGAACAAAACCACATTTGGCCGCAATACGCTGGCGATTGGGGGCAATGAAGAAGCGGCGCGTCTGGCTGGGGTGCCAGTGGTGCGTACCAAGATCATCATTTTCGCTTTGTCTGGCCTGGTGTCAGCCGCTGCGGGGATCATTTTGGCCTCGCGCATGACCAGCGGCCAGCCGATGACCTCTATCGGGTATGAGTTGATCGTGATTTCTGCCTGTGTGCTGGGTGGTGTGTCGCTGAAAGGTGGGATCGGTAAAATTTCTTACGTGGTGGCCGGCGTACTGATTTTGGGTACGGTGGAAAACGCGATGAACCTGCTGAACATCTCTCCATTTGCCCAGTATGTAGTGCGCGGTCTGATTCTGCTGGCGGCGGTTATCTTCGACCGCTACAAACAGTTGGCGAAGAAAACGGTGTAAATGCCTGTGCGGCAGGTAAGAGCCTGCCGCTTTCTTTCTTATTAGCGTGTACCGGAGGCTCGATGTATCACCGTATGGCGCATGAATCTCAGCCTAATCCGCTGCTGCCGGGATATTCGTTCAACGCTTACCTCGTGGCAGGCCTGACGCCGATTCTGGCAGAAGGACCGCTCGATTTCTTTATCGATCGTCCCGATGGTATGAAAGGCTACATCATTAACCTCACCATGAAAGGACAGGGTCAGGTCTTTGATGGCGATGAGACCTTTTTCTGCAATCCTGGCGATCTGCTGTTGTTCCCGCCGAAATCGAAACATTTTTATGGTCGTTCGCCGAGCAGCGACTGCTGGTATCACCGCTGGGTCTATTTTCGCCCGCGCGCCTACTGGGCGGATTGGTTGGAATGGCATACTAAAAGTAGCGGCATTGGCCGCATGAGCCTGCCAAATAACCAATTGCTGCTGGAGTTCGACAGGCTGTTTGCCAATATCGAGCAGACGCAGCGTTCCGGGCGGCGTTTTTCAGAAGAGTTGGGCATGAATTTGCTGGAGCGCCTGTTGCTTCGGGCGATGGAGGAAGATCCGCAGAGTCCGCAGAAGATTATGGATCCGCGCGTGATAGAAGCCTGCCAGTTCATTACCAGCAATCTGGCTGGGGAGCTGCGTATTGACGAAGTGGCGCGTCACGTTTGTCTGTCGCCGTCGCGGCTGGCGCATCTGTTCCGTGAGCAGGTGGGCATTAATATTCTGCGCTGGCGTGAAGATCAGCGCGTGATTCGCGCCAAACTGTTGTTGCAGACGACGCAGGAGTCTATCGCCAATATTGGCCGCGTGGTGGGGTATGACGATCAGCTTTATTTCTCACGCGTATTCCGTAAGCGAGTCGGCGTTAGCCCCAGTGATTTCCGCCGCCGTAGCAGTGAAATCAATTATCCGGCGGCCAAAACGCTGCCTATGGCGTGGGGAGAGCGAATGCCCAATGTCGTAAGCGGTTAATATTCCGAAACGAGTCAGATTCCCCTGACTATTATCCCTCTCTGCACTCTGGCGGATGACGGGTATATACTGAGTGAGAAATCACAAAGTCAAAATAAGTTAAGGGGAATCGTCATGAGTGAGACCGTTCGTGTTGGGTTGCTGGGCTACGGTTATGCCAGTAAGACATTCCACGCGCCGTTGATTGCAGGTACGGCTGGCATGGAACTGGTCGCGGTATCCAGCAGTAATGCTGAAAAAGTGCATGCGGATTGGGCAAATCTGCGAGTAGAGAAAGACCCTCAGGCGTTGTTTAACGATCCCGATATTGACCTCATTGTTATTCCTACCCCCAATGACACGCACTTCCCGCTGGCAAAACAGGCGCTGGAAGCGGGCAAGCATGTCGTCGTCGACAAACCTTTCACCGTGACGTTGTCACAAGCATACGACTTAGGCGCGATTGCCGAACACGTCGGAAAAGTGCTTTCTGTGTTCCATAACCGCCGCTGGGACAGCGATTTTCTGACGCTGAAACAGCTGCTGTCAGCGGGAACGTTAGGAAATGTGGTGTATATGGAATCGCATTTCGATCGCTTCCGTCCTGAAGTGCGTCAGCGCTGGCGCGAAGATGGCAGCGAAGGCAGTGGGATTTGGTACGATCTGGGGCCGCACTTGCTGGATCAAGCATTAGAGCTGTTTGGTTTGCCGGTCGCGATTCAGGTGGATATGGCGCAACTGAGGCCGGGGAGTAAGGCAACGGATTATTTCCATGCGACGCTGATTTACCCGCAGCGCCGGGTGGTCCTGCACGCCAGTATGCTGGTGGCGGCGGCTTCTGCACGCTATACCGTGCACGGCACGCGTGGCAGTTTCGTCAAATACGGGCTCGATCCACAGGAAGATCGCCTGAAAGCGGGCGAACGTCCACCGTTAGCCGACTGGGGACAGGATAAGCACGATGGTGTGCTGACGTTGTCTCGCGATGGCATAACGGCAGAGCAAACGATCGCCACGATTCCAGGTAACTATCCCGCTTACTATGCGGCGGTGCGCGATGCGCTGCTCGGTAAAGGGGAAAACCCCGTCAGCGTGCATCAGGCGATTCAGGTGATGGAGTTGATCGAGCTGGGACTGCTTTCCCATGAGCAGAAAAAAGCCGTCACGCTGAAAAATAGCTAGATTTACTGCACTTTATTCCAGATAGTTAACGGTTTGTTTATACAGGCGGTCTTAGGATCGCCGTAGACTGCCATTTTGGGCGATCTTCGGATCGCCCGTCTTGTTAGGGTGTTCATCAGATAAATAACAGGCTAGAGGAAAGGTGTCAGGCATGGGGTGGTTACAACGGTTACGCATTGATAAGTTTTTATTGGTTCTGATTCTGGTTGTGCTGACGGCGTCGATTCTTCCAGCTGAAGGCGGCGTGAAGGTCTTCTTTGAGTATCTGACAACGGCGGCGATTGCTCTCCTGTTCTTTATGCATGGCGCAAAGCTCTCGCGTGAAGCGATTACTGCAGGGATGGGACACTGGCGTTTACATCTGGTGGTGTTTGCCAGCACGTTTATTCTGTTCCCGCTGCTGGGCATCGGTATGAGCCTGCTGTCGCCGGTTGTGCTGACGCCAACATTGTATCTTGGTTTTCTCTATCTGTGTGCGCTGCCTGCGACGGTGCAGTCGGCGATTGCGTATACCTCAATGGCTGGCGGTAACGTAGCGGCTGCTATCTGTAGCGCATCGGCATCCAGTATTTTGGGCGTGTTTCTTTCGCCGATTCTGGTTGGTTTGCTGATGCACACGCAGGGCGGAGAAACGGATACGCTGCATGCTATCGGTTCCATTATTATGCAGCTGATGGTGCCTTTCGTGATTGGGCATCTGTCTCGTCCGTTGATTGCTGGCTGGGTCGATCGCCACCGTAAGCTGATTAATATCACTGACCGGTCATCGATTCTTTTAGTGGTGTACGTCGCTTTCAGCGAGGCGGTTGTGCAGGGGATCTGGGGACAAATCAACGGCTGGTCATTGCTCGCCGTCGTCGGCTGTTCGATGGTGCTGTTAGCGATTGTGCTGGTGGTGAATACGCTGGCCGCGCGCAAGCTGGGCTTTAACACCGCCGATGAAATCACTATTGTCTTCTGTGGTTCGAAGAAGAGTCTGGCGAATGGGATCCCGATGGCAAACGTGCTATTTCCTGCCGCAGCGGTAGGGGCGATGGTGTTGCCGCTGATGATTTTCCACCAAATTCAGTTGATGGTGTGTGCGGCTCTGGCTCAGCGTTATGCCAAGCGGCTACACAAGGAACAGAATACGCCTAACCAGTAAGCGGTGATCGTTCTTTCAACATGGTAAACGCCCCCGGTCTTACACAGGCCGGGGGCGTTGTTATTTTCCGCTATCACTTGTAACTACGCGGAAATACAATAAATAATCTATTACAGTGATAGTAACGTATATTTATTACTTTTTCGATCCGTTACGTTATAACGAGTGTGGCTCATCGAGAGACGTTATCGATAGAGCAGGACGCAGTTAACGATAATTATTAGTTGAGATCGAATGAATATGTTAAAAAAAACGGTGTTAACTTTCGCGATGTTAGGGACGTTGGCCTCCGCATCTGTGCAGGCGGCTCAGAGTACCGAGTGTGTGAAAACCAGTAAAAAAGAGATTGCATCGCTATTTGACCGTTGGAATACATCGTTACAAACAGGGGATGCGAAGAAAGTTAATAAAAACTATGCGTCGGATGCCGTTTTGTTGCCGACCCTATCGGGTAAACCGCGTACAACTGACGCGGAGCGCATTGATTACTTCGAGCACTTTCTGGCGAAAAAGCCGGTAGGTAAGATTGATACCAGCACGATCCGTATTGGCTGTAATGACGCTGTCGATACCGGAACATACACGTTCAGGTTTGGTGATGGGAGTGAAGCGAAGGCACGTTACACTTATACCTACATCTGGGACGTGAAGCAGAAACAGTGGCTGATTAGTTCACACCATTCCTCGGCGACCCCGAACGACTGATATCTGTGACTCGTTGGAAACAAAATCATGTCAAACGGCTAACAAAAGTTAGCCGTTTTTTCGTGCGTTTTGACTCAGCGTGACGATACGACGCTATCAGGCTGTGCCGCGTTTACGCAGTACCTTTTCACGCAGTTGCTGCTTTTCCTGCTCGCTGATAAACGCAATGTTCAGGCCGTTTTCCTGTGCTTTACGCGTTTCTACCGCTGTCAGGCCAGCAAGTGGGGCGGCAATCTCATATTCATGGCGGATTTCTATGCCTTGAACCGCTGGATCGTCCGTATTGATGGTGGCGGGGATTTCATAGCGCAGGAAGTGGACGAGCGGATGTTTATCCAGAGATTCCACCGTGCTGGTCTGAATGTTGGAGGTCAGGCAAGATTCAATCCCGATCCCGTTTTCTGCCATATGCGTCATCAGGCGAGGATCGATAATGGCAGTCACACCGTGTCCGATACGCTCGGCACCCAGATGAGTAATCGCCTGCCAGATACTTTCCGGACCGGCTGCTTCACCGGCGTGAACCGTGATGTGCCAGCCGGCATCGCGCGCCTGTCGGAAATGAGAAGTGAATAGCGCACCAGGGTGCCCCAGTTCATCGCCAGCCAGATCGAGTGCGACGATGCGGTCACGCTGGGACAGCAACGCGTCCAGCTCTTGTTGGCACGCCTCGGTGCCGAAGGTGCGGCTCATGATACCAATCAGACGAATGTCGGTATCGAAATCACGGCAGCCGGCGGTAATGCCGTCGATCACCGCTTCCACCACGCCAGCAACCGGAAGCTTATGGTTCATCGCCATATAGTAGGGAGAGAAACGCAGTTCGGCGTAATCCAGCCCGGCTTTCACGGCATCTTCAACGTTCTCGTAAGCGACGCGGCGACAGGCGTCCAGTGAACCGAGCACGGACACGCCCCAGTCGAGTTTTTGTAAAAAACTCACCAGATCAGGTTCATTTTTGGTGACCTGAACGTGAGGGCGAAGCGCCTCAAGATCGCGGGCGGGTAACGTTACATTGTACTGGTGTCCTAGCTCCAGAATACTCTGGGCGCGGATATTGCCATCCAAATGGCGGTGGATATCCGTCAATGGCAGGAGTAAATCGATCATAATATTATTGTCTGATTACTGTTTTTCATACGACAAAGTATAAAAAGAAAACGTGGTAAATAGCCAATTGTTACCGCCGAAACGCGACTCCCTGAGCAATCATTGAGCAAAAACAAACGCCTATCGCTTTTCCTGCCTAGAGTTACAAGCGTCCAGCTTAGGAATAACCCGGATATAAATAAGCTCGCTGAGTAGCTCCACTAACGTTTGGCTGACGATGACCGCAGGAAGTAGCGGTAGCGCACCGGGTATAGCCAGCGCTAATGGCAAGATAACCAGAGAATTACGCGTGCTGGCGCTAAAGGCTACGGCGCGTCCGCCAGTGGAGTCCAACCGGAAAACGCGGCCAGTGAACCAGCCGAGTAGCGGTGCCAGCAGCGCGAAGAGTAGATAAAATGGCACTGCGAGCAACACCGATGCCCAAGTGGCGCGCAGTTGTGGAATCACCGCAGCCACTACGACAAACAGTACCAGCGCGGTAGCCGGAACGGGGAGATAGCCCAATGCATCCGCAAAGGCTGTCATCGTACGTTGGCGTGCTGCCAGCCATTGCAGAATCGCCGCCAGTGCTAAAGGCACGGCAATCAACCAGATAAACGCATCGATAAAAGGCGCGAAGACGATGAGTCCGGCGGCATCATGGCCGAGAAACAGCGTCAGGTAGAAGGGCAAGGCCAACATTTGCAGCAACAGTAAAATAGGCGTTGCGGCCAACAGACGGGCGGCATCGGCACGGCCCAGATGCGCGAATGTTACGACGTAGTCAATACACGGCGCGAGTAACACCAGTATGATGCCCAGCTTGACCAGCGGTTCGGCAGGAAGAAAGGGTAACAGCGCCGCAACGAGCAAGGGGATCACGATGAAGTTGGCAACGAGCAGTGCGCCGATGAATCTGACCTGAGTGAGGCTTTTCCCGATCGTAGTCAGCGGAACTTGCAGAAACGTGACAAACAGCATCAGCGCCAGCGCCGGATTAATCACGACATCCCACTGCTCCGTTCCTGGCAGCATCATGGCCGTTGCTACCGCTGCAATCACGGCAACAAAGTAGATTGCCGCCTGATGAGATTCCAAAAAGGGTTTTAACGCAGACATGGTGTCATCTCGACATCAAACTGAATAAGCGGGCAGAAAAAACGGTGGCTGCAAGTGCGGCCACCGTGTGTTTTAGCACGTAGTCTTACCGTGTACGGGCTTATTGTGCCGGTGGCGTGACGGGTTCTTCCTGTGCGCCAGGCAGTGATTCTTCACCTTGTTCCGTTGGAACGGAGAAATAAGGGGCGATGAAATCGGCCAGTGCTATTTTGTTGCCGTTGAAGTCAATTTGACCTTCGGCATAGTGCAGCGAACTGGTAATCGCGTTGTCTTTGGTGACGCTCAGTTGGTTCATTTGACCGATGTCTGCCATCATCTTCGCTTGTTGCTGCGCCATTTCTGTCGCCTGTTTTTGCTCTTCATCGTTAGCTGGTTTTGGTCCTGCCTGTACCATTAATTCTGTCAGCATATCCAAAGGCACATTGAGCTTGGCATCAAGTTTTTTGACGGACTGACGAATGATTTTTTCTTCGTCAGATACCGCTGATTCAGCGGCTTTATCCGTGCTTTGCAAGGGATCGGTTAAATCCAGCGCCAGTGTGAACGTTCCTTCACCTTTGCTGTTTTTCCAACTGATCGGGGAGATAGCAATGTTCGGATTGCCTTTCAACAGCTGCGGCAGGTATTGCAGAACAGACATGACAACTTCGTGCTGATACGTGTCGGGATCCATGGCGGCCGGATCCTGCAACAGCTTCTGCACTTTTTCCTGATAGGCGGTGAGGAATTGCTTGGTGCCCGCGCCATCAAGCTGTGAGATAGACATGTTTACGTTACCCGACCCCAGATTGCGGTCGCCGATGATTAACGAGCCTAGTGTCACAGCCATGCTGCCCGCCAGATTTTTGTCATCTTCCGTTGCGCTACTTTTTAAAGAAAAATCGTTCAACGTAACGGGTTCGCCACCTTCTACGGTAAACGTCATCGCTTTAAGAGACAGTGCGCCATCGCCTAAATCAAGATCGAATTTGCCTTTTTGATTGGTTCCTTTGATGGAGAAATCGGTGACATCCACATTCTCTGTCTGGCCCCAGGCATTTTTCCTTTCCATCTTCACGCTGCTGATGGTGGTATCCAGCTTGCTGCTACGCAAATCGTGCCCGATATCCAGTAGCGCTTCCGCACCGCTGAAAGAAAACTTTTGTTCTGGTGACTGATGGTCGATAGGAGCCAACGTAATGAGTGACTGAGTATCCCCGCTGTAGGCGACGCGAGTTTCGGACGTAAAGAACGGTTTATCTTTAGTCAAATCAAACCATGCTTTGACGGCCGGCGTGTTGGCTAACTCGGTATGGACAGAGGCCATTGCCGGAATGAGGTTGAATTTCTTGAGCTGTGCCAGCGGGAACGGTCCGTGAGACACGGTTTCGTTGAAAACGAGTTCTTCACCGGGCACCAGGAACTGTGCGCCTTTTGCCGTGCCGTCTGCCTGCAAAACATAGGCCAGAGTACTAGTGAATACGCCGCCCTGATAGTCGCGATAGACTACTTTCAATCCGGCGTTCGGGTAGTTTTGCTTGAGTTTAGTATTCAGCATATCGGTAAAACCATCAATCTGCTGAGCTACCTGCTTGCCGGTGTACCAGGATGCGCCGGTCCAGACGGCACCCAGAGCAACAATAACGCCTACGGCGACTAACGACTTTTTCATTTTTATTCATCCTTTAGTAAAAAAATGCGCGTTTTCAACGCGAAACGCTGGCAGCTTACCCATAGGTAACCGCCGCGTATAGAACAAGTTATCGGTTAAATACGCGAGCGAGACGCCCCTGTCCCTCAACCGTTATCGGTGACTCACTGGCGGAAATAAAGCAGGATTCTCCCGGACGTAGCGAGAGTTGCTGCTCATTTTTTTGCAGGACGGCGTGGCCGTCAACACAAAATACAATCGCGGCACTGTTCTGGCTGAGCGTTTGCGGGCTCTGCGTCAGTTCGTGCAGCGAAAAAGCAAAATCCTCAACAGGGATCGGGAAGCTGAATTCATGGCCTTGGCGGAGTGGCGTCGTCAGCAATTGGTTGGCGGGTTTGGCCTCAAACACGACATTATCCAGCAGTTCTGGAATATCAATGTATTTCGGCGTTAGCCCAGCGCGTAGCACGTTATCCGAGTTTGCCATGACTTCTAATGCCACGCCTTTCAGATAGGCATGTGGCGTTTGAGCAAACAGGAACATGGCTTCGCCAGGCTGAAGCGTGATGACGTTTAGCAACAGCGGGGAGAATAACCCGCTGTCATCGGAATAGTATTGGGTAATCGCGCGAATGGTCGCCCAGGGTTCGTCATTCTGGCTGTTTAGCGCAGCCTTCAACACGCCGAGCGCCCGCGATTTTTGCTCACCTTCCATGCTTAGCAGATTGGTGAACAGCATGGCGAGGTTCTTCGCGTCGGGCTGTTGTAAAAATGCAGTGATTGACGGATGTGCGCTGGCAACTGGCTCCAGCAAGCGTACAATTTCAGATAATTCTCGGAACCCGTTCATCGCTTGAAAAGGCGTTAATGCATAGACCAGTTCCGGTTTGTGATTGGCATCTTTGTAGTTTCTTTCGGCCGCATCTAACGGGGTACCTGCTGCATTTTCTTTCGCAAACCCTTGTTCTGCTGATGTTTTACTTGGGTGAACTTGAATTGAAAGCGGCTGTTCCGCGCACAAAACCTTAAACAAAAAGGGCAGTTCGCCGAAACGTTGTGCAATCGTTGCACCAAGATGCGTCGTTGCGTCTTCGGCAATCACGTCCCGCAGGTTACGGGTGTTGCCTTTTTCATCAATAATCGCAGAGCTACTTTTAGGATGGGCGCCCATCCACAGTTCTGCCATCGGTAAATTATTAGGGTTATCAATGCCGTATAGCTCAGTTAAAGCGTTTTTGCTGCCCCAGGCGTAGTGCTGGATACAGTTAAGCATTTTTTGCATGTCGGCTTCCTGCTATTACATTAATTGTTAATTTCTGTGATGCTGACTGTTAATTACCTGAGTGATTATGAATACACTGCATCTTCTTCGCTTCATGGTAATGTTTTATGTAGCGTGATACCAGACAGTGTTAGTAGACCAATAAGTGTTATCAGGCCAGTGAGTGTTATCAGAATAGGCCCAGCGATGTGATCCAATGTCTTCTACTAGTTGAATGTGTTTTTTAAGGAGGAAAGGTAATGAGCACGACGCGTAGTGAAAAAGACTCAATGGGACCGATTGATGTTCCTGCTGAACGTTTGTGGGGCGCACAAACGCAGCGCTCGCTGGAACACTTCCGTATTTCTGAAGAGAAAATGCCACGTGCGCTGATTTATGCGCTGGCGCAAACCAAGCGTGCGGCGGCCCGCGTCAACATGGATCTCACGCTTCTGCCTGCCGAACGGGGAAATGCGATTATTCAGGCGGCGGACGAAGTGTTGGCAGGCAAGCATGCCGGGGAATTCCCGTTAGCGATTTGGCAGACGGGGTCGGGCACGCAAAGCAATATGAATATGAACGAGGTGTTGGCTAACCGCGCCAGTGAACTGCTGGGAGGAGAGCGGGGCAACAATCGACTGGTGCATCCCAATGATGATGTCAACAAAAGTCAGAGTTCTAACGACGTATTCCCCACGGCGATGCATGTCGCGGCCGTGGTCGCGCTCAACGAACATCTGATTCCTGAATTGGAGGCGCTGCACGCCACGCTGGCGTCGAAGGCTGAGCAGTTTAAGGATATCGTCAAGATTGGCCGTACGCATTTACAGGATGCGACGCCGCTGACGCTGGGGCAGGAAATCTCCGGCTGGGCCGCGATGTTGCAACATAACCTGAAACATATCGAAAATAGCGTGCCGCACATTTGCGAGCTGGCGCTGGGCGGTACTGCCGTCGGTACGGGGCTCAACACGCACCCGGAATATGCGGTGCGTGTGGCGGCGGAACTGGCGAAACTCACCGGTCAGCCGTTTGTGACGTCACCGAATAAATTCGAAGCGCTGGCGACCTGCGATGCGTTGGTTCACGGGCACGGAGCCTTGAAGGGGCTTGCTGCTTCGTTGATGAAGATTGCCAACGATGTTCGCTGGCTGGCTTCTGGCCCGCGCTGTGGTATCGGCGAACTGAGTATTCCTGAAAACGAGCCAGGCAGTTCCATCATGCCTGGCAAGGTCAATCCAACCCAGTGTGAAGCGCTGACGATGCTGTGTTGTCAGGTGATGGGCAATGACGTTGCGGTGAATATCGGTGGGGCATCCGGCAATTTTGAGCTGAACGTGTATCGCCCTATGGTGATTCATAACTTCCTGCAATCGATCCGCCTGCTGGCTGATGGCATGAAGAGCTTTGATGAGCACTGTGCGGTAGGTATCGAACCGAATCGCGATCGCATCAATCAGTTGTTGAACGAATCGTTAATGCTGGTAACCGCGCTGAATACGCACATTGGCTATGACAAAGCGGCAGAAATTGCCAAAAAAGCGCACAAAGAAGGGCTGACGCTGAAGGCCGCTGCGCTCAAACTGAACTACCTAACCGAAGCGCAGTTTGATGAGTGGGTCCGGCCGGAAGATATGGTCGGCAGCCTGAAAAAGTAATGTAGTTCGCGCGTTATCCTGTAGCCTGCTGGTGTGGATCAGCAGGCTTTTTCTTTTTCATTCCGGCGCATCGGTATACAGATGCAAACGCGGAATGAGCAGACGAAGTTCGGCCGCTTTGGGTTTGTGCTTATGTTTGATGTTGTTGGCGTCATAAGGATTGAGCTCGCCGATAATTGGTACGTCGCCACCGGACTCCTGCTGGCAAAGCACAAGCAGAGGGGACGGGCAGGGATGCTGAACCTGCTTCTGCTGTTCGGGATACCACACGCGAGCGATGGGCTGCACTTTGACCGGCCGTTTGATCTTCAAGACGGCGTCTTCCGGCAGCGGCAATACCGCGTCAATCTCCTGCTCGATATGCTCAATCCACTGCGCTTTGGTGTATGGCGCTGTATGTTTTGCTGCATTCCGACTTTTTGTCAGTTGTTCCAGCAGTTCCCCACGTGTCATATTTTTGATGACGTGCTTATTCGCCCAGCCAAAACGGACTGAAGCAGGGTTCGTTAGGAGCGTCAACGAACGGTAAGCACTCAGCGTAATTAAGCCTTTCAAATGCGTGTGGACGAACTCAAAGCGCTGTTCCGGCTCCAGACCAGACTCGACGGTGATGATCTGCTCCAGCTCTTTTTTCAGCGCGTTGATTTCTGTGATAAGCGATTGTGCCTGCTGATATTGTGTGGCGTTGACGGCAAAACAGAGTGCGCCTGGTAAGCGAATCGCGCTTTTACTGCTGAGCGTTTCTGGATAGTGGTGAATGAACAAACGCTGAAAGTGCGCTAACCCTTTATCACGCGCGTCTTGCCCGACGTACTGTGTTACGGCGATATGCTCGATAGGATCGTGCTCCGTTCCTTTTTCCACAGGGGGAAGGGAATAGACGCGACCTGCCAGCAGTCGATAGTCGGCAAACTGTTGTTGCATTACGGCAAGTTTCTTTTCTAACGTTTGGAAACAGCGGTTCATGCGATCGATTAGCGTGTAGCGATTCATCAATAAACTCATTTTAGTTACAACATACTTATATTTATACTAACAAACATACACATCAGCAACTGTGGAGACCATCATTTTTAGCAGGGTTGGTGGGGCTATATAAGGGAAGTGAGCAGGAGCAGTCCGGAGTTTACCCAGATTCGGGTAAACTCCAGTAAGAAAGGTGTTTAAAGCCGTTTTTTGAGTATCAGGCTGACTCCCAGCGCGAGCAGTAAGAGTGCGCTCAGAAATACGGTGATGCCCGTCCAGCCAAATGAATGCCAGAAGAATCCCCCGAGCGTACCAGCCAGACTCGAGCCAAGATAGTAAGAAAAGAGATACATGGATGACGCCTGACCTTTCGCGCGCCGTGCCCGTTGGCCAATCCAACTGCTTGCCACCGAGTGTGCAGCGAAGAAGCCAGCGGTAAAGAGCATCATCCCACCAAAGATAGCAAATACCGGCGTCAGTGCCGTTATTCCCAGACCTGTCAGCATCAGGAGGATAGAAATGCTGAGTACGGGGCCGCGTCCGTAGCGAGCCGTTAATGCTCCGGCTTTTGGCGAGCTGTAACTTCCGGTGAGATAAACCACGGAAAGTAAGCCAACTACCGCCTGACTGAGTAAATACGGTGGGGCTAACAGCCGATACCCAATGTAATTAAACAGAGTAACGAACGCGCCCATCAGTAAAAATCCCTGAAGGAACAGCAGCGGTAATCCCGCATCGCGCCAGTGTAATTTGCTATTCAGCAGCAGCGTTTTCGGTCGTAGCGATCCGGGGCGGAAATGGCGGGATTCGGGCAGAATACGCCAGAATGTTATCGCCGCAATGAGTGCCAGTACGCCGATCGTGCCGATGGCAACCCGCCACGGGAAATAGTCCGTCAAGACGCCGCTCACCAGACGTCCGCTCATACCGCCAATCGAGTTGCCGCTGATATATAACCCCATCGAGAACGCCAGCACGCTGGGATGAATTTCTTCACTCAGGTAGCTCATGGCGACCGCCGCGACGCCGCTTAGCGACAGGCCAATCATCGCCCGCATGGTCAATATACCGTTCCAACTGGTCATAAATGCGCAAATCACGGTACAGAGCGCGGCCAGCATTAAAGAGACGACCATGACATTCTTACGACCGATGGTGTCGGAGAGCGGGCCGGTGAACAGTAGCCCAAACGCCAGCATTACCGTCGATACGGAAAGCGACAAGCTACTGGTAGCCGGCGAAATACCGAAATCCTGAGAGAGCACAGGCAGCAAGGGCTGTACACAATACAGCAGCGCAAACGTCGCTAATCCGGCTGAAAACAGCGCCAGCGTGACGCGCATAAATTGTGGCGTACCACGAGCAATATAAGGCGTTTTTCCCGAAGTTCTCAGGGTAATATCATCCGCATCGTCGGCCGTAGAAAGGGGCCAGTCGTTCGGTGCAGAAGATGGCAGGTTACTCACAATAATTCCTTACCGGAAAAGGTAAATCAGGCGTAAAACAACAGTAGGACGATCATAGAAGAGTGATATTATTTTGTATAATATATTAATAATTATGATTGATACGTTTAAAGTATGAGTATCGAACTACGTCACCTTCGCTATTTTATTGCGGTCGCTGAAGAGCTGCATTTTGGTCGAGCCGCAGAAAGATTACGCATTTCACAGCCGCCACTGAGCCAGCAGATTCAAATTCTGGAGGAGCAGGTGGGAGCGAAACTGCTGGCGCGCAATAACCGTAATGTCCAGCTTACTCCGGCGGGCGAGATGTTCCTGAAAGAAGCCTGGTCGATTATCAGCCAGGTTGATCAAGCGGCTGAGCGAGCGTCCCGCATTCAACGCGGCGAAATTGGGGAATTAACGATTGGTTTTACCTCGTCCGCGCCGTTTATCAAAAAGATCTCCAGCAGCCTGCTGCGCTTTCGTCAAACGTACCCGGAAGTGCATATTCAGATGATGGAGCTCAACACCAAGCAGCAAATTGAACCGCTGCTGAACGGTAAGCTCGATATCGGCATTATGCGCAATAACCCGCTGCCGGACGCGCTGGATCATCAGTTGTTATTACGTGAACCGCTGATTGCCGTCGTGCAGGAATCCCATCCCTTAGCTCAGCAGGCCGCTGGGCGGGCAATCAATATCACACAGTTGGCGAATGAACCGTTCGTTTTCTTCTCTCGTGCGGTGGGAACCGCACTGTATGACGACACGCTGACGCTGCTGAAACGCTATGGCATCAGCCCCTACATTACGCAAGAAGTGGGTGAGGCGATGACTATCGTCGGGCTGGTGTCGGCGGGGTTAGGCGTATCCATTTTGCCGGCATCGTTTTTGCGTATTCGGGTCGATGGCGTGAAATATTTGCTGCTGGAAGAAGAGGACGCCACAACGGAAGTCTGGCTGGTTACCGCGCGGCATCATCCGCAAAGCGCGGCGGCGAAAATGTTAATGTCGCTGATGTTGGGCGGATAATCGTTAAAATATGCGGGCTAAATCACATAACGAATCAAATATTTGACGAGTTTAGTGAAAAGCCCCACCATACCCGCAGTTTTTTTATTTTGCAGCGTGAAAAATAGTCATACCGCAATAATAAAGATAAATTTTTCAACAGCAGTGCCAGATATAACGCGAATGAGTAGGAGCCAGGTTTGTGATATCCGACGGTCAACCAGGACACATCGATCAAATCAAACAAATGAATGCCGGCGCGGTGTATCGGCTGATCGATAAGTACGGCCCGATATCACGTATCGAACTGTCCAAACGCGCTCAGCTCGCGCCCGCCAGTATTACCAAAATCGTCCGCGAACTGCTGGAAGCCCATCTGGTGCAGGAAACCGAATACCAGGATGTGGGTAGCAGGGGACGTCCTGCTATCGGGCTGATCCTGGATACCGAAGCCTGGCACTATCTTTCCGCCCGCATCAGCCACAATAGTATTTCCTTGGCGTTGCGCGATCTCAGCAGCAAGCTGGTTGTAGAAGAAGATATCCCGCTTCCCGCAGAAGCGCCGCAACCGCTGCTTGATCGTATTCTGAATGAAATCGACCAGTTTTTTATTCGTCACCAGAAACGACTGGAGCGATTAACCGCAATCGCGATTACCGCGCCGGGCATGATTGACGCCAACAAGGGCGTTATTCACCGCATGCCGTTCTATGACGTTGAGGAAATGGCGATTGGCCCGGCGCTGGAACAGCGTACGGGGCTACCCGTGTATTTGCAGCACGATATTTGTGCCTGGACGATGGCTGAAGCGTTATACGGCGCGGCGCGCGATTGTCAAAATGTCATTCAGGTGGTAATCGACCATAACGTCGGCGCGGGCGTGATTACTGGCGGACGCATCCTGCACGCGAGAAGCCGAAATCTGGTTGAAATCGGGCATACGCAGGTCGATCCCTATGGTAAACGTTGCTATTGCGGCAATCACGGCTGTTTGGAAACGGTCGCCAGCACGGAAAATATGCTGGAGTTAGCGCAGCAGCGCATGAATACATCCATGAGTTCGCTCCTGCATGGTTCACCACTTAACGTTGAGAACCTGTGTGATGCGGCGCTCAAAGGCGATCAATTAGCCAAAGATATCATCAACGATGTCGGCAATAACGTAGGCCGAATTGTTGCCATCATGGTGAATCTCTTCAACCCCGATAAAATTCTGGTGGGTTCCCCCCTGAATAAAGCGGCCAGCATTTTGCACCCCGCCATTTTAGGCTGCATTCAACAGCAGTCATTCCCGCCCTATAGCCATAACATTCAGGTAGAAGCGACCCAGTTCTACAATCAGGGGACAATGCCCGGTGCGGCATTGGTAAAAGACGCTCTCTATAACGGATCGCTGCTGGTTAAACTACTTCAGGGATAACCAGAAAGGCGTAGAGCAACAAAACATTGCGCTAACGCAAACCGCCCGAATGAGGCATAGCCTAGACTTTCACGCTTGGAAAGCATTTTAGCTGTGCTTGTTTTTTGGTATTCAGGTGGTCTGGAGTTATCCCATGTTGAAACGTATTTTTGTCACTGGTACTGATACCGCCGTTGGCAAAACAGTGGTATCCAAGGCGCTACTGCAAAAACTAGCGCTGGCAGGCAAATCGGTTGCGGGCTACAAACCGATAGCGAAAGGGTGCGAAGAGACGGAAGCGGGCCTGCGTAATAAAGATGCACTGCTGCTACAGGCGGCTTCCACACTGGAATTGCCCTATAACATGGTTAACCCCATCGCTCTGCGAGAGGATGAAATCAGCGCCAGTGAAGGAACGATTGATTACTGCACGATGACGCAGGGTTTGCGCCACATGAGCGAGGCGGCGGATATCGTGGTGGTCGAAGGCACGGGCGGATGGCGAACTGTCATGAACGATCTGCGTCCGTATTCCGAATGGGTCGTACAGGAACAACTGCCCGTTGTGCTGGTTGTTGGCATCAAACTGGGCTGTATCAGCCATGCGTTGCTGACGGCGCAGGCAATCATCAACGATGGTTTGCCGCTGGTTGGCTGGGTTGCTAACCGTATTAACCCCGGTCTGGCGAATTACGCCGAAATCATTCACGTTCTGCGGAAAAAAATTCCGGCACCGCAACTGGGCGAGCTGCCTTACTTACCGCGTGCCGAACAGCGGGATCTCTCGCCTTATATCGATCTTTCTGCCGTCAGTAATTAATTTCTGTCGTCTTCTATTCCCGCTGCTCTGCGGGAATAAATTTTCTCCGCCACGCCACCTGTTATACTCACAGGCAGTTTTTCTTCTTATCCTGAAAATATAATGAAAACAGAGAATAACCAGAAACAAACGCCTGTTCCGCATCGCCACTGGATTTTGATTGCCTGTATGCTGGCCATGTTTACGGCGGCGATTGAAGTGACGATTGTCGCCACGGCGCTGCCCACCATCATCGCGGATTTAGGCGGATTCTCCCTATTAGGATGGGTTTTTGCGGGTTATTTGCTGACACAATCAATCAGCATTCCGATTTATGGCCGCCTTGCCGATCTCTATGGCCGCAAAAAGATTTTCTTCTTCGGCATGATGGTATTCCTGCTGGGATCGGTTCTGTGCGGATTTTCGACACAGATGGGCTGGCTGATTGTCTTCCGTACCTTGCAAGGGTTGGGCGCAGGCGCGATAACCCCGATTGCATTCACCATTGTTGCCGATGTATACAGCTCGACCGAACGCCCGAAAATACAGGGTTATCTATCCAGCGTGTGGGGTGTTTCCGCGATTATCGGCCCGCTGTTGGGCGCGTTTATCGTCCAACACTTCAACTGGGCACTGGTTTTCTGGGTCAATGTGCCGATTGGGCTATTTTCCATCTTCCTGCTGGCTCGTTACCTGCCGACGATCAACGCCGTGCGCCAGCACCAGTTGGACTGGGTGGGGGCGTTCTATCTGGTTGTGTCCGTCGCCAGCCTGCTGATGGCACTGCTACAGGCTGAGGTGTTTGGCTACTGGGTAATCCCGCTGCTTGCGATTTCTGCGGTGGGCTGCATCCTGCTGGTTCGACAGGAAAAACGTACGGCTGAGCCGCTGTTCCCGCTGGCACTCTGGCGCAATCGGGTCATTATCGCCGGTAATCTCGGGGGATTAGTCGTCGGGGCTGCGATGATGGGCGTGAGCGCTTTTCTGCCGACGTTTATTCAGGGTGTGATGGGTAAAACGCCGCTGGAAGCAGGCAGTATATTGGCGATGATGTCGATTGGCTGGCCGCTGGCCAGTACGCTGAGCGGACGCTTAATGCTGTGGACGTCTTATCGCTTTACGGCAATGCTCGGCGGTATCGTGCTGATTATCGGCAGTCTGACGCTGTTAACCGTTCAACCAGACAGCAATCTCATGTGGGCGAGGCTAGCGGCATTTCTGATCGGTTCGGGAATGGGGCTGAGCAGCACCACGTTTCTGGTATCGATACAAAACTCGGTGGATTACTCTATCCGCGGCATTGCGACGGCTTCCGCCATGTTTACCCGCATGCTGGGTTCCGCGTTGGGAACCGCAATTCTTGGCGCCACGCTGAACATCAATCTACACTGGCGATTGCCGGACGTGAGCGATCCACTCCAGACGCTCATGGATCCGGCCAAGCGTATCCTACTGAGCGTAAACCAGCTCGATACACTGGCCTCGCAAGTCGCCTCGTCAATTCACGGCGTATTTATCGTTTCCGCACTCATCGCTGCTATCACACTGCTTTCCGCCAGAATGATTCCCGCAAGCCAGCGCCCAGGGCAGGTTGAAACCAGAGAGAAATGACGGCAAAAGAAAAGGCGCGAAAGCGCCTTTTGAACATTTATTTTGAACATCCAGAGGAAGAGATTACGGTGTTGTGGTCGGCTGGCCTTCTGCGGGTGCAGATGCATTTCCCGTATTGGCGTCGCCTTCAGCATGGCGAGTGTAAACAATCTTGTGCGAATCATTTTCACAGTGACCCACCACCAGACCACCGGCTTGATTCACCTGATCGTTCGGGACAATATCCAGCGTAAAACCGGATTCTGGCACGCCATTGGCGATGATTTTCTGAGCAATATCTGCTTTCACGCTCTCGCAAGATGCCAGTGCAGCCAATGGAGCGACCAGGAATAACGCGGTACCCAAAATGACGGTTTTTTTCATCTTTTGATCCTTTTCTCTGAAAAAAGTCTCTTTGAGTATATCAAACGATAAAAATAACGCGAAAAAGCCGCGGAATTAGGCCATCAATGATGGCCCAAACCGATTAAACACAAGGCCCGGTGGCGCAGCCGTACATCATAAACAGCGGGAAAAGGACGACAGCCGGAATCATGAGAGGGGCAAGCAGTACCTCTTTGCCAGAGTTATCGCTGCTATTGATGACTACGGGAATAGGCTGCGGCAGACGCCCATTTTGGGTCGGGCTGACCAGTGAGCCTTCTTTCTTACTGAATGTGCCGCTTGCGCTAAAGGTGACTTCACCTTTTCCCATTGTAGTGGGAATGTTCGCCGCGAAGAGTTCGCGTAAATCGACTTTCTGCTCTTTGGTCAATCGGCGAGTATCAATCACGTTTTTATATCTCGCGTAGACCTGACCATTTCGGAGAGAAAAGTCGACCCTCACGCCAAGGATAATGTCTTTGTAATCACGATAAAACGCGTAATAGTCCTGATACTCTTTTTGTGCTCTGGCGTCGGAGAATTTATAAACGTAGGTATCGGACTCGGCAACAATCGTTCCGTTGTTATTGGTGATAGCCGTGATGTTGTCCGTCTCCGGGTACGAGCTTGCGCACGAGCTGACCAGTAGGCACATGATGAACACGCCCCACAGTTTGATGTGAAAAGCGCGTGAAAATAATCGTGCTAAATCCATATTCATCCTGATGCACTCCATTTTCTGGATAAACCCCATGTTGCAACGTTATAGAATGATAATCGTTGAATTGAAAGGGAATGTCATCTTTTGAGAGTAAGGGAATGTGCCGTAATACGAAGGGAAAAGGGGAAAACCCACGCCAGAAGGCGTGGGTGAAGAATCAAGGGGTAACCGGGCGACCAGTACGACGATCGAGACAGCGATCGGTCGTGTTTTCCCAGTAAGCATTGACGTTGTAGCTGGCGTTGCATTTTTCACGCCCATCAATGGCTTTTTCCGTTTTATCGAATTCTTTCTCAACGCGGCTATTCACTTTATTACGCAGTGAGCGGGTTGAGTCCCATTGCTCTTTGCTTTGACGCGCCGCTTCTTTCGACAAGGTGCTGTCGCCGGAGTCGACAATGATATGGCGCGTATCTGCCAGAGCGGCAGGCTGCCAGGCAGCGGAAACGATAACCAGAGAAAGCGGGATGAAGGCCCGAATCAAAGAAGAAAAAGAGTAGTGGTTCATGTTTCACCTTGACAGAACAAATGATAAAAACAAACGCCGATGCCGTAAAACGATAAAGCGCACGGCAAGCGATAGACAACAAAAGGCGACCGGCGTTCCCTGTAACCTTCGCGCGTCGTGCAAAACGAAAGGTTGCCTATAACAAGAAGTATACATCCTTCGCTTCAACGGCACTATAACCATGCAGTATCTGGCAAACGTCTGGCGTGTGAAGCTATAGAAAAGGGCATGAAACCGTGTTCATGCCCTCAATACTGGTGTGCCGAAAATTATTAACCTTCGCGGTGTACACTTAACCCAGCAAAAGACTGGCTGACCGGCATCATTTCCAGCGTGTTGATGTTGACGTGCGCTGGCAGGGTAGCCACCCAGAAAACGGCCTCAGACACATCTTCAGCTGTCAGCGGCGTAGTGTTGTCATAGGTTTTACTGACTTTTTCATCATTGCCTTTGAAGCGTACGGCAGAGAACTCGGTTCCACCGACCAGACCCGGTTCGATATTCGTTACGCGAATTCGGGTGCCAGACAGATCAGCACGCAATCCCAGGCTAAACTGCTGCACGAACGCCTTGCTGGCGCCGTACACGTTACCGCCTGCGTATGGCCAGTTTCCTGCGGTAGAGCCGATGTTAATGACGTGACCGATATTACGTTCCACCATCGCTGGCAGCAGCGCGCGCGTCATGAACACTAGCCCTTTGTTATTGGTATCGATCATATTTTCCCAATCGTCTACCGACGCTTTATGCGCAGGTTCCAGACCCAGCGCCAGTCCAGCGTTGTTCACCAGCACATCAATCGCCCGCCATTCAGCCGGCAGGGCGGCAACGGCTTGTTCAATCGCCTGACGATCGCGCACGTCCAGTTTTACCGTATACAGCGCATCGCCCAGTTCTGCCTTCAGCGCATCCAGACGTTCCTGACGGCGGCCCGTCGCAATCACTTTATGGCCCGCACTAATAAATTTACGCGTAATTGACTCACCAAACCCAGCCGTTGCACCGGTAACAAAAATAATCATGCTCTTATTTCTCCCTGACCGTTTTCATATTCTGCTTGTGCCTGATATCAATATAAATAATGAAAGGCATGGGGTCATTTAGCCGCGCAATTCCCCGCGGGTCAAGCGTTACTCAGGTTTCAACGGTATGGTTCAGGAATAATCACCCCTCAGAAAGAGGGGCGGATGTCTTACCCTTTCGGTGCGACAAGAGCGGTATAACGAAGGATTAAATCCAGTTCTTGTTACGGAATTCGCGCATGGTATCGGCTACCCATTGCATTTCCTGCGGGGTCCCTAATGAGATACGGCACCAGTTATCCGCAGGAGGGAACGCGCGACCAATCAGTACACCTGCATCTGCCATATGCTTTTGGTAATCCTTGAGCGGCACGACTAACTGGTGGAAAACAAAGTTTCCTTCTGACGGTAAGTAAGGCAGCTTCAGGTCATCCAGCGCCTTCAGCAGGATTTGACGCGACACATCATTACTCTTTTTGCTGTAGGTAATGAACGCCGAGTCGTCCAGAGACGCCAATGCTGCATCCACGCCGCTAAAGTTAATTTTCTCACCTGCAACATACCGACCCATTAACGCGATGACTTTAGGATGTGCAACGGCATAGCCAACGCGCATACCGGCCATTGCATGTATTTTAGAGAACGTTTTGAGCAAAATAATGTTCTCTGCGCCCTGGGTAATCATCGGCGAAATAGAACGAAAACGCGGATCGTTGACGAACTCGGCGTAGGCTTCATCGACGATAAACATCGTATTGGCAGGTTTGCTGGCAATCCACGGTTCAATTAAATCCGCCGGCGTAATCGTGCCCGTGGGGTTATTGGGATTGACCAGATAAACGATGGAAGGGCCGCTATAACCGGCAACCGCGGCTTTTAACCCTTCAATATCGAATGCCCAGTTATCGAGCATCTTGACTTTCGTCACCCTGATTCCGGCAATTTTGGCGAAGTGCTCGCCATCGCCGTAGGTTAATTCAGGAATAACCAGTTGTGCATCCAGCGACGCGTAGGCTTCAATCGCCGCCCGGATGCCTTCAGACGATCCAGCCGTCAACAAGACGGAAGATGCTTCAACCTGATGGTGTGCGGCCAGCTTATTGCCAAGCATTAAGATTTCATCCTTTGCATAGCGATTGGCTTTCACGACAGCGTCACGTGCGGCGGCTTGTGCCTTCGGTGACATACCCAGTGGATTTTCGTTGAAATTAATGCGGATCGGGTTATCGGCCGAAGGCGCGGTAAATGCTGCGCTCTCAGGTTGTGTCTCGGCAAAAACGCGAGAACTTAATCCGGTTGTTACCGCAGCCGTCCCCAGCAGGGCGCCAGAAAGTTTTAATAATGCTCTGCGTTTCGGGTTTAACACGTCGCTTTCATTGATTAAAAAATTCATCTAAACACTCTCCTTAGTTACATAATGGCAGGAGAGCTAAAGCATAAATCGCGCCAGTTTTTCTTATCGATTAATCGCTAATTCCTTGTCAGATAGAAGAAATAATATTTTCTTACGACACGATTGCCCGCATGGCGGGAGATTTCACCTTTTCTTTCTCATCCAGTAAAGGTAAAAAAAATTGATTTATTCATTGAGTGATTAATGCAAAAGATATGAGTTACTTATGCAAGGGATCCATCATGACGCATAAAATGATGCATCATGATGCGCTTGCCCTATGAGGTCGCGAGGAAGGCGTTATGTTTCCTGATTGTCGGCTTCTACCGCAGCGTACAGTCGTTCGAGGATATCGGGAAAAGCCGACTGCACGCGGTTCCAGCTAGGGACAAAGGGTTTATCGCCTGGGCTATCACTATAAACATGGCCAGCATGGGTGATCACATCAGAGAAGAGCTCCACAGCGGATTCCTCTTTATGACGATCGAAACTCAGGCCGTTCATGCGCGCGTCATGTTCGAAAGCATCGATCATATCAAGAGCGGTACGATAGTAGGTCGCCCGCAGGACGCGGAAAGAATCCGAGGTGATATTCACGCCGAGAATCGCCAGCTTGCGATACAGCGCTTTGGTGATATCCGCTGCCATGCGCTGTAACCCTGCGTTCGGGTCATCTTCAGACATCGGCTGATGTTTATGGTCGTAGCGATCCGCGATATCTACCTGACAAATACGGCGGGTAGCGGTGCCGCGATGAATTTCTGACAGCACGCCAATTTCCAGCCCCCAATCACTCGGAATACGCAGGTTGTTCAGAATGGTGGTGCGCATCGCAAACTCGCCAGAAAGCGGATAGCGATAACTGCGCATGTAATCCAGATAGTCGGAATTGCCATAAACCTTTTGCAGCGATTTCAGTAACGGATAAACCAGCAGACGTCCCACACGGCCATTCAGTTTTCCTTCAGCGACGCGGGCGTAATAGCCTTTGCAGAAATCATAATTAAAGTGCGGATTCGCTACGGGATAGAGCAGGCGAGCCAGCATTGCCCGATCATACGTGACAACGTCACAGTCATGTAGGGCAACACAGGCTGAACGGCGCGATGCCAACGTATAGCCGACGCAAAACCAGACATTGCGGCCTTTACCGGGCTCCTGTGGTGCCAGCGATTTCTCTGCCAGTTCATCGCTGAGCGCTTTCAGGCGTGGGCCATCGTTCCACAGAATACGGTGCCGGTGTGGCAGGCGAGAGAAAAACTGTCGTGCGTAAAGAAATTGCTCCCGATCGGCGCGATCCAACCCAATCACAATTTCACCAAGGTAAGAAACCTGAGAGAGCTGGTCGATAATGTGGCTCAGCGCGGGACCTTCCAGCTCAGAATACAGCGAAGGCAGAATCAACCCCATGCTGCTTTGTCCGGAAAATACCTGAAGTTCATACTCCAGCTCTTCCGTCTTTCTCTGGGTGAGATTGTGAAAATTGGTAATGATGCCATCTTGATAAAATTCGCTCATCACATGCTCCCATACCATCTTGCGGCTGTTTTATGCCGAGAAATGACCCTTGCCGATAAAATGTGCCAGTCCTTCACTCCAGCCCTGAGGCCCTGGCGCTTGCGTGTAATAGTGCTTTCCGCTATGCGATTCCGGCAGGGTAACAATCTGATTTCCCTTACCTTTAATTAACACGGCGTAGTCCATCGCACATAGCAGGGATACATCGTTCGGACCATCTCCCAGACCAAGCGTTTTGATATCAGTACCGTACTTCTCGGTATACTGTTTTTTTATCCAGTTAACCATAAATCCCTTACTCGTTTGGGCGCTCATGACGTGATAGAAGCGCCCCCCTTGTGTCAGAGCCAGACCGGCCTCTGCCAGTAACTGGCTGAAACGCGATAGCGCAGTGGGATCATCCAGCCACACCAGCGGTTCAGATCCTTCACGCTGTTGCGCTCGTTGGGCATCTTGCTCGTTTAACCCTGTCACTTCTGCTATCTCCGCGCTGCTCATATCGCCAAAGCCTTTGAAGCGAAAACCGGACGTGCGCAACTGCGCTAACTGAGTACGG
Source organism: Pectobacterium aroidearum (assembly GCF_041228105.1). Classification (NCBI taxonomy): domain Bacteria; kingdom Pseudomonadati; phylum Pseudomonadota; class Gammaproteobacteria; order Enterobacterales; family Pectobacteriaceae; genus Pectobacterium; species Pectobacterium aroidearum. The sequence continues at coordinate 2,668,237 of NZ_CP166097.1, read as the reverse complement.
ATGACGGAATATTTCACGCCGCTCCTCTTGCGTGGGTAATCGGGATGCGTTTGCCATGTCGGAGGGAGTACGGCAATAGCGCCGTTTTCCGCAATATAGGGATAATGATCCAGCCCGAGCGCCTGCCGTAAGGGGGCAACTTCGGCCGCCGTTTTACTGGTGGTGATAATCAGTGGAATTGCCTCGTTTGCCAGTCGCGTCAGCCACGGCTGCGCGGCGTCCCACCGATAAGTCTCATGATCGAGCAACGATCCGTCGAGATCGCTGAAAATAATCAGCTTCGTGTTACACGTTTGCATGGGTTCTCCATGTTTTATCGTGGATAAACTGAGTGTCACGATGGACGATTAACGTTAGTCAGAAAGGGCGCGTGTTTGTCAGTGAGGTGTTGTATTCGTGGTGGCAATGACTGTGATCATCATCACATTTTAAGCGTAGGCGACGATTTGTATCTTCACCAATAACATAATGATCTCGCTACTTTCCTGTTCGCGATGAAAACGAGCGGACGCTGCTTTTATCCTGAAACGTTTTACGCCAGTCGGTCGGGCTAACGCTAAAACGCGGTTTGAACGGCTAACTGAAATACCTGCCTCAGGATGAGGCAGGTATAAGGGCAATGGTTTTGCATCTTCACATTCGCCTAACTACCAACCCTGAATACCCATTTGTTGGGCGGCAGCATGAATCGCATTGTAATGAGCCTGCGTCATTTCCGACTGAAGATTAGGTTTGCCTCTATCTGCAGTACGAAATTCATCTCGTGAGCCTCTCAACAGACTCTGCCCGTGGCCATCGGGAGAGCCTGTACCTTGCGTGTGTTTTTCGTGTGAAGCTCGCGCCGAATTACTTCCCGCAGCGATGAGGATCGCGCGAGCCCGGTTGTAGTCATTATCGCTAATTGCCATTGATGAACTCCTTCATATTGATATAGATACCGTGTGGACGTACCGTTATCTATCCACTCGGTTGATTTACGCTTTCGACTGTATGCGATCGCGATACCGGTTTAGTTCTTCCAGCTTGGCCGATGCGGCCTGCTTACGTTTAAAGGCGATGTCCTCGATCTTGCTTGCCGAGGTACTGAGATAGGATTTAAGCTCATCACCCGTCAGGTATGTGCCGCTCAATTTATTCAGCTTGCTCCAACCGTCTTTAAAGTTATCCACAAACTTGGCTGACACGATGCCAACGGCCTGCCATTCAGCCGTTTGAGTGATGAAGAAATCATTTGTGTTCCGTTTGATGCGCTTAGTGAAACTTTTCGTCGGTTGATTCCGATCGAGCGCTTTCTGGAGCAGATCTGACTGCTCGGTCGAACTGTCTACGACGCTCTGCATGAAATTCGCAAACGTTTTGAAGAAAAAAGAGATTTCGACAATAATTTCACGCATCCGCTTCAGCGCTTTGAGGCTCAGTCCCAGAGACTGGATCGCCAGTTGAATGGTTTCTTCTTCGGTTCGTTGTCCCTTTAGCAAGGCGTTGATTTTTACCAGCTCTGCCGCTTGGGTACGTTTCTCTTTTTCATAAGCCTCGACCTTTTCCAGCATTTTCATCTGCATGTCGCGGAGACCCGTCGCCTGTTTTTCTTGTTTCTCTGCCATTTTCCCCATGTTATCGCCAAGGGATTCCAGCGCGGCATTTAAGGCTTTCAGCGCGGTTTCTGCCGCCGAAATCTTGCTGACCTTTTCTTTGATTTCTGCACTGTTGTCTTTGATTCTATTATCGAGAGATTCCAGCTGTACCGCTTTCGCGTCTGCATCGATCTGTGCGTCCTCTTCAATTTTTTCCTTTTCGGCCGTCAGCTCCTGATTCTTCTTCTCCAGCTCAGCTTTTTCACGCTCAGCGGTCGTTTTTTCTGTACGTTTGTCAGCAATTTTTCCCTTAGTTTCTATTGCCTTCGCTGTTGTGTCGTTATCTTCTGTCGCAGTTTCCGCATTGATCAACTGCCGTGCCGTAGAGTTGACTGAGGCGGCAACCAGCGATGCGCCTCCCGTGGCGACCCCTGTGATGCCAGCGGTAATTGCCGGAACCATGGATGAAATCATCTGTGCGCCGACGCTCACGATAGACATGATAAAAGCGCGGTCCTCGGCCGTTTCTGCTTGCGATTTATATTCGTTCGCCATTTTTTCATACTTGGCGATATCGTTTTGCAGGTCTTGTACCAGGCTGTCCAGTTTTTCGCGTTGTGCGTTGTTCTCAGCAATTTCTTTTTCTATCTTTTCCTTATTTTTCAAACGCGCAGATAGCGCCAGCTCTCCCTGCTGTGTCGTCTTGGTGGTATCGTCAATAATGCTATCGTAGGTATTCGCGATCTTTGTCAAATCGGCACTGACCCGCTCAGCCCGTTTCTTGATTTCTTTGGCCAGATCCACTAAATCCTCGCCAATGAAATCTTGCAGGTCCTGAGGATCATTGCTGTCACGGGCCTCCACCCAGTCACCGAACAGGGAGCGTAATAATTTGAGAATCCGTTCAGCATCCGTCGACGCGTCGCGCATTTTCTGTTCGCTTTCCTGCTGAGCCGCAATCAGGCGACTCATCAACTTATCAATCTCAACCCTGATCTTTCCTTCTTCCTGGGGCGTTGTGTTGTAGGCGATATAAAGCAAATCGATAGCGTTATCGGTGTCTTCTTTGGATCGGGAAACGTCATAGGTGCCCTCAATCCTCCTGATGTAATCCTCAACCAGAGGGTGGTTAACATCAGGCAACGCCACATTATTACTGTCCAGAATTTCCTCGACTTGGGCATCAATACGTTTATTGACATCGAACTCGATACTGATGATTTTATTTTCAGCAGCCATGTTTCTCTCCTCAGATTCAGCAAAAAGGTTAGTTTGTGCAGATACGCTCGCCATCCGGAAGTTGCAGGCCGTTTATGTCGAGCAATTCTTGAGACTTAAGCAGTAAAACATTCAACGATTCAGATTCTTGGTGCAGGCGATTCACAATAAACCGCCGGTCTGAGGCCGGGTCGAGACCGTTAAGTTCCGCAATAGAGTCGGTAAACCTGGCGAGTAGGGTGGCGTTATCCTGTTTGAGTTTTCTGATCTCGGCTAATGAGACTTTGAGCATGCCGATCTTGTTTTCGACTGCCGCAATATCAGCGCTGTTTTGCTCAGACTTCGTCTGGTTTTCATGTAATCGTGCTTCAGCCTGATTATTTTCATTGCGTGCTGCCTCGTACCGTTCTTTGGCTGCAGAGGCCCGAATGTCGATTTCTCTCCTTGCGCCGTCCAGCCGGCGCAAATCCCCGTTCAGGCCCGTAATTTCTCCGGCAAAATCACACATGAAATCCAAAAAACCAAACTGACGTTTGCAATTGTTAAGTGCAGCCTCTCTGGCATTAATTTGATGCTTGATTTCCTGCATCTTGTTTTCCAGATCATGCCGTTCCCTCGATGCCATTTCGAAACGGTTGGAAAACTCCTTAGCGGCAAATGCTGCACGCTCTAACTCGGTAGCTAATTTCTGTTTCTGGGCGTGCAGTTCACCCGCCGTTTCCTGTAATCCATTACTATTAGTCTGAAATTCTGCTTCCTTGTCGGTGTAGCACTGTCCTTTGATGGCGAGAGTTGCATCAATACGCTGCGCGTTAGTAATCTGCGCATTGAATGCTTCAATTTCGGATGGCGTCAGCGTTTGAGTTGCAGCGGACAGAGAAAGGGATGTAGTAAAAGATATGGCGAGAAAAGCAGCCCAAAGATAGTTCAAACACCGCATGTTGGATTCTCCCTATTGATGTTACCCGTGAGGGGGCGTCATTCTACGGGCTACGGTAACAATAGGGCGCAATGCTGCCTATACGGCATTTAGCCGGTGGTTTGGCGAATGTCGTACGCGTTGGAGGTAATATCTGAGAACATGATGTTATTTGTGCGCGGTGCCGTCTTCATACACAATGACTAGCTTATCAACGTGCTGTTGCATCACTGAAAAGGACTACCTATGCCACATATTGATGTCAAACACTTCCCAAGAAACCTGTCTGAAGAAGAGAAGAAAGTCATTGCTGAAGATCTTGCTGCGGTTCTGAAGAAGCACTTCGGTTCTTCTGACGATTCGCTTTCTGTCGCGTTCAACGAAATTCAGCCCGATCGCTGGAAGGATGAGGTTTACGATCCGATCATCAAACCGCATTTGGATACGTTGGCGAAAAAACCGGGATACTCATATTAATTCGCCTCGCATCCTGACATGTTAGTTTGCCTGCTCCGAGACTTTTTTTAATGTAGCGGAGCGGGTTGACCACCAACACAGTAGCGATCCCAGACTAACCATCGCCGCGCCTTGCCAAAAGGCAACGGTTAACGTCGAGTTAAGAATAAATGCCGCAAGCGCTGCGGAAATGACGGGAATGAAATAAGACGCGGTCGCCAGAACGGTGACGTTGCCGTGAAGAATACCCACGTTCCACGCGGCGTAACCAAAAGCCATGGCGCCGGCGGCAAGAAACAGGCTGATGATAACGGGCGTGCTGATAATAAACGCAGGTTGAGGGGCAAGCAGATAGTTAACCCACAGCGTTAACGCCGTTAGCATAAAGAAGAGGGTAATACCGTTCGCGCCATTAGCGATTTTCTTGGTCACCGCGCAGTAAATCGCCCAGATAATCGCGCCGCCAAAAGCCAGCCCATAACTTAATGGATTGCTATACAGGTTAGCAATAATGCTGCTTAAGGATAATCCTTCATCACCGCCTAATACCCAGCCAATCCCCGTGATAGCCAGTAATATACCGGGGATAATCACCAGGCTGGTTTTTTGCCGATTGACCAATACGGATAACAAGATTGTCAGGCTGGGCCAGAGGTAGTTAACCATGCCGACTTCTATTGCCTGAGTGCTGTTGTTGGCATAGCCAAGAGATAAGGAGAGACACAGTTCGTAGCAGACAAACAGAACGCTGCCGATGATGAGATAAGACCTCGGAAAGGTGTTAATTTTAGGAAAGCCCACCGTAATGAATAACATCACCGAGCTTAACGTATAGACCATCGCCGCACCGCCAACCGCGCCGAATCCTTCACTCACACTCCGAATTAGCCCGACGATAGTGCTCCAAAGCACGACCGCGATTAACCCGATTAGCGTTGCTTTTTGTGATGTCATGTCTTCATCTATCCCAGAATTTCTATTTATTCCGTAGCCACGGCATCAGGCGCTTGCGAAATAATACGGCCAGAAAACCCAATATGATGAAGTATGAGACGGTATGGGTTCAACTACTCTGATGAGAAACATCGTGTCATCACGCATCCCCGCTTGACGGTGGGCAATAAAAACATCAGGAGCGTTTTTCAACGTTGTGCAGCAACGGCCTGTAGGGGGGCGAGCAGGAAGCTCATCATAAAAAAGCCGATAACCTGTTATTGTTATCGGCTTTTCACGATGCGGTGAAGCAGGGGGATTACGCAGTCAACAGCGGCTGTGCGGTGCTTTCAACCAGCGCCAGCAGAACTTTAACATCGTCCAGACTAACGGTTGGGTTCAGTAACGTCAGCTTCAGACAAGTAACGCCATTAAACTCGGTTACCCCTACGTTGGCGCGGCCCGATTCCAACAGAGCATCGCCAATGCGCTGGTTAAGCAATGCGATAGTCGCATCATTCGCTGTCGCCAGCTGTTGCGGACGGAAACGGAACAATACGCTCGCCAGCTGTGGCTGCATCACCAACTCCAGCGAAGCGTGTTCAGCGACATACTGTGCAACCTGCTGCGCCAGCGTGACGCCATGATCGATGATCGCGGCGTACTGCTGTTGGCCTAACGCTTCCAGACCCATCCACAGTTTCAGCGCATCAAAACGACGCGTCGTCTGTAGTGATTTCGACACCAGGTTAGGAACGCCCTGTGCTTCATCAAACTCAGAGTTCAGATAAGCCGCCTGATAGCGCATCAGCTCATAATGGCGAGCTTCTTTCAGCAAGAATGCGCCACAGCTGATGGTTTGGAAGAACTGCTTGTGGAAATCCAACGTAATGGAATCCACCAGTTCAATGCCATCCAGATAATCGCGATACTTCTCGGACAGCAGCAGTGCGCCGCCCCAGGCTGCATCGACGTGAACCCAAATCTGATGTTCCGCAGCCAGTGTCGCAATCGCCCGCAGAGGATCGATCGCCCCCGCATCCGTGGTTCCTGCCGTTGCGACAATCGCCAGAATCTGCTCGCCGTTAGCCTTGGCCTGCGCCACTTTCTCTGCTAAATCGTTCAGATCCATCCGCGCGAAGCGATCGGTTTTCACCAGCGTCACGCATTGATAACCCAGCCCCAGTAAAGCCATGTTCTTTTGCACCGAGAAATGGGCATTTTCAGAACAGAACACTTTAATTTTCTTCAGGTTACCAACTAATCCATCTTGCTGGATTGAATGTCCCTGACGGGCAAAGAAAGCATCACGCGCCAGCATCAGCCCCATCAGGTTACTCTGGGTGCCGCCGCTAGTGAATACGCCAGCGTCGCCAGATTGATAGCCAACCTGAGTACGCAGCCATTCAATCAGCTTCATCTCAATGATGGTCGCTGACGGGCTTTGATCCCAAGAGTCCATGCTCTGGTTCGTGGCATTAATCAAGACTTCAGCCGCCTGGCTGACCACCAGACTCGGGCAGTGCAGATGAGCGACGCACTGTGGGTGATGCACCGACAGGCTGTCTTTCAAAAAGTACTCAATTGCACGCTCAATAGCGGCCTGGTTGCCCAGGCCCTGAGGATTAAAATCCAGCGTGATGCGTTCACGCAGTTCAGCAACGGTTTTTCCCTGATACATCTCAGGCTGTTGCAGCCACTGCATAACGGCTTGGCTACTCTGCGTAATCGCTTCCTGATAGGCTTCGATACTCTGCGCAGAAGAGGCCAAAATCGGGTTAACTGCTGTTTCTACTAATTGGGACATCGTGGTCATTCGCTCCACTCAGACTGGCTTCACGCCAGCAGACAGCAGGGCGTTTTCAAATTTATCCAGGAAGATTTCCAATTCAGCATTGCTGATCAGCAGGGAAGGCAGCAGACGCAGAACGCAGCCGTTACGGCCACCGCGCTCCAGAATCAGGCCTGATTCAAAGCATTTTTTCTGCAACAGGGCAGATAGTTCGCCGTCAGCCGGGTAGCAACCCATGTGATCCTGCGCTTCGCCAGGTTTAACAATCTCAATCCCGATCATTAATCCCAGACCGCGAATATGACCGATCACCGGATAACGTTTTTGCAGCTCAGCCAGTTTGGCTTTCAGCCATTCACCTTGCTCGGCGACTTTGTTTGCCACCTGATTATCTTTCAGGTGCTTCAGCGTCGTCAGGCCGGTTGCCATCGCCAGTTGGTTACCACGGAAGGTCCCCGTGTGGTGACCCGGTGCCCAGGCATCGAACTGCTTCTTGATACCCAGTACGGCTAATGGCAAACCGCCACCAACGGCTTTGGACATCACGATGATATCTGGCTCAATGCCGGCGTGTTCAAAGGCGAAGAATTTACCGGTACGAGCAAAGCCCGCCTGAACTTCGTCGATGATCAGCAGAATACCGTGTTCCTGCGTCACTTTACGGATACGCTGTAACCACTCGGCAGGTGCCGGGTTAACGCCGCCTTCACCCTGAACGGCTTCCAGAATGACAGCCGCCGGTTTGCGTACGCCACTCTCAACGTCGTTGATCAGGTTTTCGAAATAGTAGGTTAATGCTTTAACGCCAGCTTCACCGCCAATGCCCAGCGGGCAGCGGTATTGATGCGGGTAAGGCATAAACTGGACTTCAGGCATCATGCCGTCGACGGCTTCTTTCGGAGACAGGTTACCGGTTACGGACAGCGCGCCATGCGTCATGCCGTGATAGCCGCCGGAGAAGCTGATCACACCAGAACGGCCAGTGTATTTTTTTGCCAGTTTCAGCGCGGCTTCAACCGCATCGGCGCCAGACGGGCCCGTAAACTGGAGGCAGTACTCTTTGCCTTGGCCAGGCAATAAGGAAAGCAGGTATTCGGAGAACTGATCTTTCAACGGCGTTGTCAGATCAAGTGTATGTAACGGCAAGCCGCTAGTAATGACACTTTGGATGCTTTGCAGCACGTCAGGATGGTTGTGTCCCAGCGCGAGCGTACCCGCACCCGCCAGACAATCAAGATATTGATTATTCTCAACATCAGTGATCCACACGCCTTCAGCTTTCGCAATTGCCAGAGGCAATTTGCGTGGATAACTCCTCACGTTCGATTCAAATTCAGCTTGTCTTGCCAAATAGGTTTCATTGTTTCCGGTTAATGAATTCGCACCTAAACTGTCAATACGGACTTTATCCGTCATCATATCTCTCCTACAACCGTGTGCTCGCAGGCAACCACAGTTGAATAAATGAATTAAACACGTAACTGCTATAAGAAAAACGCGGCCAATATAGGTTTTTTCAGTCACCGACTCAATAATTTATTTCGTTTCGAAACTTTTATTTTTTTACATAAAAATCAATTGGTTGATTGCATTACTGCGAATTATGATGCCATGGGTATCTTACATGCTTATTAAATAAGCAAAAAAAATCCTCCAACAGCAGGATTCCTGAACCGAAAACGTGGCAACAACAGAGGAAAACAGCACGTTTAGCTAGCGCGTTCAGGGGGGAACCACACGTTTGGGAGAGGGGATTTCAGGCGTGAGCCAGCATCAAAGGAAAGTGCAGAGGTTTTGGCAACCTCCACAACTCGTTAAATAGGATTCCAACGGTTCCTGAGGTAATTCACGGCTTCCTGCGTCTGTGGTTGATTGAGATAGTTTTCTCTGAACAGAATCGTACCGTTAATATTTGGCATAGACTCGTTCAAATCGAGCTGCTTTTTCAGTTCCGGCACGCCGCCATTGATCGTCCAGTCTGGCTCACTCTTTGACGGTTCACCCACTTTATACAGTGCAATGCCAATATAGAGGCGTGTGTTCGTAGGCTTCACCACATCCGCCCACCATTTTGCCAATACATCGTAGCGAGCCGCGTCGCGCGCGAACGGCCAGTATAGCTGCGGTGCAATGTAATCCAGCAGCCCTTGCTGTACCCACAGACGGGTATCGGCATACGCTTCATCATAGGCGGCTGCCCCTCGCGTGTCGGAACCCGCCGTATCGTGTGATCGGTTGCGCCATACGCCAGCGGGGCTAACGCCGAATTCAACATCAGGTTTCAACTGCTTGATGGTGTGGGAAACCTGCTCAATCAACTGCTGAGTATTGTGCCGCCGCCAGTCCGCTTTTGAGATAAACCCTTGACCATACTTTTTAAAGCTCTCGCTATCGTTAAGAACGGAGCTGGATGATTCCGCATAGAAGTAATCATCGAATTGCACACCGTCAATAGCGTAACGGGCAACGACTTCGGCCACGATACTGGTGATCCAGCTTCGTGCTTCCGGGATACCAGGGTCGAGCACAAAGCGATCGCCTGCTGTACGGATCCAGTCTCGATGCAAGACAAATACGCTGGCCGGATTCTGCGACAGCGTGCGATTTAATTCCGTCACGGTTGCAGCTTTGGTGTTAACGGAGACGCGATAGGGATTAAACCAGGCATGAACTTTCATACCGCGCTTGTGCGATTCATCCAGCATGAACTGGAGCGGATCGTAGCCAGGATCTTCACCAATATGGCCTGTCAGCATATCTGACCAGGGCAATATTTTAGAGGGCCAGAGCGCGGTGCCATCAGGCTTAACCTGGAAAAAGACGGTATTGATACCGAGGCTTTTCAACTTATCCAGCTTACCTTTCAGCGCTTCCTGCTGCTGAGTAATACGGAGAGCGGGACTACTGGCATTGACGGATGCCACTGGCGGCCAATCGAGGCGGGAGACCGTTGCCAGCCAAACCCCGCGCATCGGTTCCTGACTTTGCTGCGGTTTCGTCGGGAGCGGTTGTTGAACAGGGGGAAGCGGGGTAACCAGCGAGCTCGGTGGTTTCGACGCGCAACTGATAAGTAGAAGCGCAGCAGCAATCAGTACGACTGGCTTTTTCACGTTAATTAGCTCTTATTTCTGCGGCTATTGGCCCAGGGGTCAACGACGCTATCATCTGGTTTTACGGTAGAGTTTCCATCCAGAGAATCAAGATACAGCGCTTCAACTTCAGCGCGAGCCCAGGGCGTCCGACGCAAGAACTTTAAGCTGGACTTGACGCTCGGATCGTTTTTAAAGCAATTGATGTTGACCAACTTGCCCAGTTGAACCCAACCAAAACGCGCAACCAGCGCATTAACTTGCATTTCAAGCGTTACGCCATGCAAAGGATCTTTAGAAGTATGAGCGGTCATGTAGTCGAAGTCCGGTAGTTTCAGATGTTGTGTTCAGAATTGGGCTGTTAACAAGGGAAGGGTACAAGAAAGCAGGGCGAGCGACAATGTTATGCGGAAATGACATTTAAATCGGTGTTGGTACAAATGCAGGCTCATCATTTTCCATCCTGCACGATGTTTACTCATCCATGAGTATGACTTACTAGCCATATCTCAATAAGTTCATAAGTTGCAGATATGAATCATAAATATCATTACTATTTCAAGTTGCCAGGGCCATATTCACACAAATATGGCCCTGATTACATTGTGATTTGTAAATTCTAACCCTTATTTATTGGGCAATTCCACTCTGTTGTATTATCTGGCATAAACACCATCAGGCACCCTGGACGAGGCGGTTTATTGTCCGGGGTGGGTGGCAATCTTTCTGTCGGTTGAGGTTTTTTTGGTACTGATTTAATGTCCTTTGAACATTCCGCCGCACTTATTTTGTAACCATCATAGGCCGTTTTAATTCGTTGTATGGCGGATGCCATCTTTTGCGGATCATTCGGGGCGGGGTCGTGAGCAAACCTAATTTGCTCACTCCACCATTCATGTGCTCTAAATCCTACCATTAGGCAAGAGCTATAGGGCTGAATGACATCCTGAGTTAAAAAGCGTTTTCCCTCACCCGCTATATATCCGAATTGTCGTCCATAATTTGGGACATCGTAGCCAGCCAAATTGCCTTTTTGCTGGGCGCTTTCAATAGTTTTAGCCACCTTATTGAGATAATTTTTTGCTATATCAATGCGTTCCGCATTAGACATGTTAGCGAAATCATGCGGCGGATATGTCAAGTCATTTGGATAGAAATATACCCAGTAATCGCTGTTGATCTGAACACTCTGGCGATCAAATAAGGTGGCCAGACAGGCGCTTTGGGAGATTTTCATGCCTGTCCGATCATCATTGATTTCAATGAAGCAGTTATGACCAGCGGCTACATATTCAGCAGGAATGCTAGCATTATCAGGGATATGGAATTTGATGGTTAAAAATCGGTTATGCTCAATAGTCTTTTCTTGAAATTGCTCTGAGTATTTATCAAGACCGGGCAGTAAATGGCGGATGGCGGGTAGCAATCGATTGATATCAGGATCATCGGTTGTTATTGAGAACGTTGGGGCTGGAGCCTTTTCTGGTTCAAGTTGAACACTGTTTTCTTGTTCATCGCCACACCCAGCTAACATCAGCACCATAGGGATAGCAAATCTTAGTTTGTGCATAGCCAATATCCTTATCTAAAATCAGCACCATAGGGATAGCAAATCTTAGTTTGTGCATAGCCAATATCCTTATCTAAATAAAAAAGACGTCAAAAATCCCAGAAAAAAATACCGATAAATACTTTAGGATAGTTTTTATGAGTTCTTGCCAATCCACTGCTCGATCTTATGAGGTGAAGTAAATGTACGACAGACCTAATGCAATAAAAGAGGGTATCTCAAAATTCACAACATGCTGATTTCTATGGTAGCACCAGAGAACCATGAAGTAATAGACCTATGGAGGTTATTTAACATAATATACATTATGCGAACCAAAGGTGGCGCTCGCTGGAACTGGCCGTTCCACTGAGCAAATCCCCACATCCGGCAAAACGCTTTTTGCCTATACTGCGCTGAACGACACGATGAGTTTAAACCATGACGATGGCAATTCTACAAACTGAACAGGAATATCTGGCAGCACTCTCAGAAGTTGAGCCGCTGTTCGACCTCGACCTGCCTGTAGGTTCGGCTGAAGAAAACCGATTTCTATCGCTATGCACAGCTATTCATGAATACGAAAAACTACATTTTCCTGAGTGCTACAAAAACCAGCTCAGCTAATCTGCCGCGCCGCAATCAGTACACAGAATAAGCTCAGGAACTATTGCGGCTTGGCCAACGGCGGTCAGCAACAAAAGCAAGTTTTGTTACTGTCCGTCGTTACGATTAAAAAACAGAAAGCTATGTTGGTAAATCTGTACCTGCTTGCATAAAATTCAATAAAAACAGTAACTAAAAACCTCAAACAACGTTATGACAGTGTACTGACGGGGCTCCGCACCCATCAGCACACTATCATAACGCCCGAATAACATGCGCAGTCAGCAACACGTACATGATGCGCTGATTATTGCTGTCAGAGTGACTTTGGAATAACCAGCCGATGATGGGGATCTGGCTGATAAATGGCACTGAGCGTTCTCCCTCTGTCTGCGCAGTATCAATTAACCCGCCTAGCAAAAGAGTCTGGCCATCCTTAATCTGAACGGTAGTCTGTATCTGGCGTTGGTTCGTAACGATATCGGAAGCCTGTTCATCATTATTGATTGAGTCAGCTCGGGTGTCGATCGTTAGAACTAACTGACTGTTACCCATGACAACAGGTGTAACCTTTAATGAAATCCCAACGTCATGGCGTTCGATTGTCTGGAAAGGATTGTTGACCCCAGCTGCTTCCCCCGTTACGCGTCCTGTGATGAAAGGTACATTTTTACCAACGGAAATATACCCTGTCTGGCCTGACTGCGTAAGAATGCGCGGAGTTGATATCACTTTTGAATTAGCATTGCTTTGAACCGCGCGAAGCGATAATGCCAGCACATTTCCGTCAAATATACCGAAAGAGCCGCCTGCTGTAGAAAGTGCGTTACCCAGCACAGAAGTATTAAAGCCCCCCGCTACCTTATGTCCTGATGCAGATCCCGCAGCAAAAGATAAATCGACACCATCAGAAAGGCTGGTTTCAAACATCAATGACTGAATAAGCACCTGGTCACGGGCAACATCCACTGACTGAATAAATTCAGCCAACATCGGTAAGATTGATTCCGGTGCAGAAACGATGAGTGCATTATTTCCGGGATAATCAACAACATTACCGCCGCCGTTAGACTGCAAAAAAATCTTAATCAGCTCCTGAACATCGGAAGATCGGACCTGATGCAGTTTGAAGTTACGAATAGCCAGTTCAACCGTTTCTGGCATGGGTGTTGACTGATATGCATCATAACTAACTGATTCATAGCCACTATCCTCAGCGATTTGAGATGGAAGCTTAGACGGCAATGACACAATAGCGGGATCGCCGGCGATCATAATAAAGCCGTTGGCATTTAAGACGGATTTAAAAAAATTGTCGACATTATCCTGATTAACATCTGCATTGAATACGGTGACATTCCCTCTGACGTCAGGATTAATAATAACCGCCCTCCCCGTTTTTTCTGAATACCATTGAACAAAGGATCTAATCGGAGAATTATTAAGGCTAACAGGTTCAGCATACACATGAACAGAGAAAATAAGAATAAGTAAAGTGAGTAATCTACACATAGATATCATTCCTGACAGGTTATTGTCTGAACGTAATTATTTCTCTTAACGATAATTCGACATGGATTTTTTATTTCTATCACATGCCCTTTCTTTATCAGGTCGAAACTATGATATAAGTTTCCTTTTTCATCTCGAAATGTAACTGATGCATCAAGACCAAACTGAGAAAATGAGAAAACAGATAACCTAGGTAAAGCCTCATCTTTTTCTGTAGATAACGATGGGGTTGTTTTGACAGTGACTGACTCACCTGCATTTTTATACTGTTGATAATACATCCCAGAGGCAATACCGAGAGCAAGAAATGAAGCCATCATAAAAATACGATTTCCACGTCTAAACCAGATTTTAGTGATTCTCATGTAATAACTCATTCCTTTATTAACTGAAAACTGCCCATGTGTGATATAGGGTGGAAGATAACAGAATGCCCCATTTGGATAACCATCTGAGAAAGCTTGTTTTGTATTATATGCAGCATAAAGACTGGCACCTGTATAAACCCACTTATCTACAGTTATAGAATTAATATTATCTCCGTATTTTACAATACCAAAATGGACCTTTGGAAAGCTAAATCTGGAATTGGCAATAATGGATAATAACGTCCCCAAAAAGGGTATAGCTAACTTATCTGTCCGTCGACAATAAACCACATGTTCAGCCAATGCCAATCTGGCTTGCTTATCCATGATGCTAATATCCTGAATAAGAAAAATGATATCCCACCCAAATTTACGGGCGTGTAAAAACCAGTTAATAACATCCTGACGCTCTTTATCTGCCCAAGAGCGGCTATTAAACCATGTGCCGCATTCATCAAGAACCAACAGGCCATTATCTGACTCATCGTAAGATGTATTTCCATAACCTAATGATTGCAAGTCAAAAATGTTCGGTTTGTCAGGTATTCTTATTACTCTCGTTCTCTTTGCATTACGACCAACATCAGGCATGTTATGCAACTTTAAGTCTAAATTAGTGGCAACGAGACATCCTTGAACCAGTTTTTCTTGAATTTTTGACACGCTGACAAGTGTTTTTCCTGAACCTAGTTTTCCTGTAACAACATAAACAGCCATTCATATAACCTTATTAGCAATAGATATAAAGCGTTCTTTAAGGTCAAAAACAAAAATAGATATCCTTGTTATCATTAAAGTATTAACACATTTCTGAAAATGATCGGGGAGTATTGATGATATTAAATTTGAAAAATCAGGAGGCATCACCCCACCAATAACTGAGGAAAGGTGTTCTGTCAGTAGACCAACGGTTGCTGAAATCATAGCAACGAAAACGAAAGCAATAATTCCCCCTCTGGTTACAAGACGAGAAAAAAACTTGGCTATATAGCCTAAAGCCAGAGGGACAAATCCAATAAGAATACGGAATAAAACAGGAAGACCGAGAAGAACTGGCATTAGTTACTCTCCTTTCCGAAGTAAAGAGGTAAATGATATAAACACATACCAGAAAGTTAATGCATAAAACACCCAAGATAATGTTTGTTTAATAACCATCAGTTTATTACAGTCAATTTTTATCTGATATATCTCACCAGAAAACATAATAAAATCAGAGCACCCATTCCCATTAGGCAGCGTTGGAAGTAATGCACCCTGACTTAAAAAAGTCTCCCAAGTGGATCCATATGAATTTTTATCAACTCCATAAAGAGAATCAGCCAAATCTGTCGCGTGATCTAACTCAGAGTACTCTGTACCATATTGAGCTGCACGATTAGGATCAGCATAACGTGCCGCACCACGTACTAAATTATCCAGTGAAGCGCCGATTGACGTTACATAAGTCTGAGACTGTTTATCAGAATCAGCGGTGAATTTTGTAATGTCACCCTTTTCTGTCAATTGTGAAGCAATGGCGTCGGATTGCAGAACATTGTTTTCTTTCAGAGATTCACTAACCGCTGATTTAACGTCACTTTTAGTTAAAGTCGAACCAGAAGGCTCTGATGGTTCGTCAGTGGATGAGTTATCACTTATAACGGATGATGAGGGATAAGAATCATTAGTTAATTGCCCTGTAGATATCCAGCTTGCTGTACATGTTGAACCATCCGAACGACAAACGACGACCCCTCCTGCCTCATACTGACAATTATTATAGTTAATATAACGGTTATCTTTATCGGAGTAGACATTATTAAAAACACCATCAATAGCTGGCCGAGACAGACATTCTTTTTGCTGTGATGATGTTGCATTAATATCTTCATCTGTCACCGTGTAAGTAATGTTTATTTTTATATTAGCGGTGTCAGCGATTGGTTTTGATGACGGTATACCGGTAACTGCAATAGTTCCACAACGAGAAAAAACATAGGATGAATCAACTTTTTTCCCAAAAGACGATTGCAAATTTGCTATAAAATATTCTTTCTGTGCCAACGCATTATCTTGTGCCAACTGGCAAAGGCTTTGCTGGTCTTCAGGTGATGCCACATATTTCCCATTACTGTTTTTTGTTTCATATGCTGTTGTGGCTTCACCTCTAAATACCTGCGTATCTGCTGCATAACTAAAAACTGGCACAAGAAATAAAGTAAAGATCGTTTTCTTCATATAACGCCCTATAAAAAAGGGCGCACAGCGCCCCTAATAAAAGTGATAATACGTTATCAAACGGCTTTGGAAGAAAACTTCTTAAAGAGTCGAATCGCAAGACCTGCGCCAACAACAGCAACCACAACAGGCCATACTTTAGCAATAAGATCATTTGCCTGAGTCAGCAAAGAGTCCATCGCCTGCCCTGCATAATCTGTTGAGCTGTCAGCAGCAAAAGAACTTGCGGAGAAAAAAATTGCAAAAGATGCGGTGGTAATTTTTGATTTAATAGCTGTAATTAATTTCATGAAAGCACCATTTTTACGTTAAATTAAACGATCGGTTATCGACTTAAAAGAACCTATCGCATAGAAAAGGGCAAAGCCCATTACATATGCTCCGAAAAAATAAGCAATATACATTATCGGAGAACTCCTGCTGTTATTGCGCCCAGACCAAAAGAAATAACAATGCCAGACGCGATAAGAATCTGAATGATATCCCCCATGAAATAAATTTATTTAGATTGATCTTGATAAGGGACAAGTACTATTTTTCCTACCCTTAATTTCTGAAAATCTCCGACATAAATACTGGACTCGTGAAGAGAGTAGATCCCAGCAGGATATGGCGGCTGTCCATTCTCAAGATTTATCTTGAACATCTGAGGGTAATCGCCACCGAGAAAAATATATGCCGATTGCTCAGAAATAGTATAAGGTTTACCTGTTGACTTAGAAACACCACTGCGTGTATCGGCAACTGCTTGTGAGGGCTTTATTTCAATTTTAATCATTTATAATCTCTCCATTACCTTATCGCCAGTTACTGGCATGTGAAATACGGTTGTAATCAAAAATCAATCCTTTTTCATGAACCCATGCAGGAATTTGAGCTGATTTGGCTTCCAATGTTCTGACGAGCGGTACGACATTATTCGAGTCTGGCGATTCACAATAAAAATTTATATCTATTCCAAATGAAAGTAACTCTTTGCGATGACGATAGAAAGTTGGCTTAGGGAGCATTTCCCTCATATTAGCCCCCTGCTTCCATAACAAATAAGTAGATTGAATTTTTCTTGGTAATCGAGTTATTTTCTCATCATTTAAAATTGTGTTCTGATTCATTTCTATCCTCCCTATATAGTCAGAGAATAATTTATGGGGAGTCTCAATATCCCACTTAGCACCAATTGTAAGATTTAAATCAATTAACTCAGTTGTTCTGACTGTTAATTCAATACGTAGTTTATCTTTAGACCAGTCGAGTAATCCCACCTGTACAAATTCATCTGCAATTTGATGACCTTTTTTTCCCGATATGTGCTCATCATATTTTGAATAAAACTTCAGGCTCCAGCGACGAGAGTTCTTACCCAGATAAACAGTGCCACCTTTTCCACAGGCTCGGCCATGACGAGTTTTCGCCTTAAACTCTGCGGCATAAAGCCATGCTCTGACATTTTCTAATGTCGATAAAGAATACATATAGTTAATATCAATGCGGGAAATTTTATACTGTCCAGCTATTACCATGCGATAAGAAGGAAGATCATGAGGGATAGATAATAAGGCCAATATTCTTGCGTAAGCTGTTAATACAAGTCCCTGTAAGTCATCAGAACCGATAACAGAATGCCCTTGTAAAAACTTAGACGGATTGCCATCAATGTAGAGATGTGTTGCATGGCCTTCACCATCAGATCCTATAGATCTTACTTTCATCGTTGACTCATGGGAGCCGCGAACCGTCAACCGCTTTACTGTTTCCCACTCAATAGCGCCATCGGCATCAACGCTAACGACACTCCCAGACGGCAATGGTCGGTGTGTACAGGGTAAAACTCCAGTAAACCAGTCAATCATCAGGATTCACACTCATCAAAATACGTGTCAATAGTCACTTTTGAGCACATCTAATGACCATAATGTAATATGCTCAGATCTGACAGTCAATTCATTTGCACTGTTTACATTGTCAGAAATGAGCACCAAAACGACCTACTGAAAAACCACTGTTAAGATGGAGTAAAACTGATGGGCAACACTGAGCACGAAGTTATGGCGGATAAGCAGAGAGCAGAGCGGATCAAAAAAGCGATCCTGGAACATTCGACTTATGAAGAGCTAGCCGAAAAATCAGGGATTAGCGTGAGTACCTTGGTCAGAATAGCGTCTGGTAAAACTGAACCGAAATTCAGCGATATCATTCAGATAGCCAGAATCACAGGGGCAGATCTGAATACTCTGGCTCATGGTGATGCGCTTGCCGTTAAAGAGGATGCTACGGAAAGGAAATTAATGACTTCTGCTGATGGCTATACAGATAAAGAGACCACAAACGCCCACAACTTCATTGTCTGGAACATCAGAACGCTGGAAAAACAAGATATTCTGGCTCTCGCCAGACAAGTTTCTGCCTTAAGTTCATATACTTACAGCACAAAAATGTTTATAAAAAAGGAACTATCAGAAGAGGAATAACAAAGGCATAGTCTCAGGAATGAGACAAACGTGCAGTATTACCTACACTGCACGTTTTAGATTGTGCGAATTTTGAGCAAGAAATATGAACAAAAAAGCGATAGACAAAGAGCTTGATAAGTTGACGACCTATCATGATCAAGGTGGGGGCTTTGGTGATCCTGATGCACAGAAAGAATATGAATTAAAAATTGAGTTGTTAAAGCATCAGCAGAAACTGGTAGAAAGCAAAAAAAGTAACTACATTGCAATTGCAAGCTTGATAATTGCCATCATTAGTTTGATTATCTCATTGTTTCACAAGTAAAAGTTTATGGAAAGCATAGTAAAGATCGGGTATCGCAGAAACCTGAACCGATGCGAGTAATTTTAGCCGCTAAAATTTTGAATACGATGATTAAGGATAAATCATGAATAAAACCGTGTATGTCCCAAGTTATTTCCAACCTATCTACAAAGAAGTAACCGTCAAAGTCCCCACCGGAAACACAAAACGATTTCTTGGCATCATTGATATTGACGAGAAAATACGCCAAAAGAAGGTTGTTCAGGATGGTTGGTCAGATTGTCAGATTGACGGTGAAAAACTGAATGAAGATATAAACGATGCTATTAACAAACTCAATCAAGATAATTATGAAGTGATTTCTATATCACCGGTTACCTCAGGTACATGGGCCTATAAATATCAACAAAATGATATTAACAATGGCAACGGTAAAGGTAGTTATGGCTATGGTTATGGATACTCTTATACTGAAGGTGTAGTTATTTTAGCCAAAAAAAGCAAAGCTGGAGAGATGAAAAATGGAAAATAACGGATATGAAACAATGAGTTGTGAAGGGTTAGTGAATAGAGCATTAAATTTAATAAAGAATGATAATGGTTACAAAATAAATGGGAGGTGGTTAGCTAATCAAACTCATCTAAATGGTCAGGATTCCGCCCAAATACAACCGGCCATAAAAGCAAACTTAATTACAGCATTAAATGTTTTTAATATAAGCACTAATGAAAATGAACTACATAATGAGATAAATAGGTTGGTAGAGGCAAAAACACAAGGCGAAGTTCGACAAATATTAAGTGAAGTGATTCCCAAACTATCAGATAAATAATTTGGTTCGCATAATAGCGTTATGGTAAAGAGGCCGCTGCGGGGTTGATTTTCGCAGCGGCCTTTTCAACATAACGCGTATCACATTATGCGAACCAAAGGTGGCGCTCGCTGGAACTGGCCGTTCCACTGAGCAAATCCCCACATCCGGCAAAACGCTTTTTGCCTATACTGCGCTGAACGACACGATGAGTTTAAACCATGACGATGGCAATTCTACAAACTGAACAGGAATATCTGGCAGCACTCTCAGAAGTTGAGCCGCTGTTCGACCTCGACCTGCCTGTAGGTTCGGCTGAAGAAAACCGATTTCTATCGCTATGCACAGCTATTCATGAATACGAAAAACTACATTTTCCTGAGTGCTACAAAAACCAGCTCAGCTAATCTGCCGCGCCGCAATCAGTACACAGAATAAGCTCAGGAACTATTGCGGCTTGGCCAACGGCGGTCAGCAACAAAAGCAAGTTTTGTTACTGTCCGTCGTTACGATTAAAAAACAGAAAGCTATGTTGGTAAATCTGTACCTGCTTGCATAAAATTCAATAAAAACAGTAACTAAAAACCTCAAACAACGTTATGACAGTGTACTGACGGGGCTCCGCACCCATCAGCACACTATCATAACGCCCGAATAACATGCGCAGTCAGCAACACGTACATGATGCGCTGATTATTGCTGTCAGAGTGACTTTGGAATAACCAGCCGATGATGGGGATCTGGCTGATAAATGGCACTGAGCGTTCTCCCTCTGTCTGCGCAGTATCAATTAACCCGCCTAGCAAAAGAGTCTGGCCATCCTTAATCTGAACGGTAGTCTGTATCTGGCGTTGGTTCGTAACGATATCGGAAGCCTGTTCATCATTATTGATTGAGTCAGCTCGGGTGTCGATCGTTAGAACTAACTGACTGTTACCCATGACAACAGGTGTAACCTTTAATGAAATCCCAACGTCATGGCGTTCGATTGTCTGGAAAGGATTGTTGACCCCAGCTGCTTCCCCCGTTACGCGTCCTGTGATGAAAGGTACATTTTTACCAACGGAAATATACCCTGTCTGGCCTGACTGCGTAAGAATGCGCGGAGTTGATATCACTTTTGAATTAGCATTGCTTTGAACCGCGCGAAGCGATAATGCCAGCACATTTCCGTCAAATATACCGAAAGAGCCGCCTGCTGTAGAAAGTGCGTTACCCAGCACAGAAGTATTAAAGCCCCCCGCTACCTTATGTCCTGATGCAGATCCCGCAGCAAAAGATAAATCGACACCATCAGAAAGGCTGGTTTCAAACATCAATGACTGAATAAGCACCTGGTCACGGGCAACATCCACTGACTGAATAAATTCAGCCAACATCGGTAAGATTGATTCCGGTGCAGAAACGATGAGTGCATTATTTCCGGGATAATCAACAACATTACCGCCGCCGTTAGACTGCAAAAAAATCTTAATCAGCTCCTGAACATCGGAAGATCGGACCTGATGCAGTTTGAAGTTACGAATAGCCAGTTCAACCGTTTCTGGCATGGGTGTTGACTGATATGCATCATAACTAACTGATTCATAGCCACTATCCTCAGCGATTTGAGATGGAAGCTTAGACGGCAATGACACAATAGCGGGATCGCCGGCGATCATAATAAAGCCGTTGGCATTTAAGACGGATTTAAAAAAATTGTCGACATTATCCTGATTAACATCTGCATTGAATACGGTGACATTCCCTCTGACGTCAGGATTAATAATAACCGCCCTCCCCGTTTTTTCTGAATACCATTGAACAAAGGATCTAATCGGAGAATTATTAAGGCTAACAGGTTCAGCATACACATGAACAGAGAAAATAAGAATAAGTAAAGTGAGTAATCTACACATAGATATCATTCCTGACAGGTTATTGTCTGAACGTAATTATTTCTCTTAACGATAATTCGACATGGATTTTTTATTTCTATCACATGCCCTTTCTTTATCAGGTCGAAACTATGATATAAGTTTCCTTTTTCATCTCGAAATGTAACTGATGCATCAAGACCAAACTGAGAAAATGAGAAAACAGATAACCTAGGTAAAGCCTCATCTTTTTCTGTAGATAACGATGGGGTTGTTTTGACAGTGACTGACTCACCTGCATTTTTATACTGTTGATAATACATCCCAGAGGCAATACCGAGAGCAAGAAATGAAGCCATCATAAAAATACGATTTCCACGTCTAAACCAGATTTTAGTGATTCTCATGTAATAACTCATTCCTTTATTAACTGAAAACTGCCCATGTGTGATATAGGGTGGAAGATAACAGAATGCCCCATTTGGATAACCATCTGAGAAAGCTTGTTTTGTATTATATGCAGCATAAAGACTGGCACCTGTATAAACCCACTTATCTACAGTTATAGAATTAATATTATCTCCGTATTTTACAATACCAAAATGGACCTTTGGAAAGCTAAATCTGGAATTGGCAATAATGGATAATAACGTCCCCAAAAAGGGTATAGCTAACTTATCTGTCCGTCGACAATAAACCACATGTTCAGCCAATGCCAATCTGGCTTGCTTATCCATGATGCTAATATCCTGAATAAGAAAAATGATATCCCACCCAAATTTACGGGCGTGTAAAAACCAGTTAATAACATCCTGACGCTCTTTATCTGCCCAAGAGCGGCTATTAAACCATGTGCCGCATTCATCAAGAACCAACAGGCCATTATCTGACTCATCGTAAGATGTATTTCCATAACCTAATGATTGCAAGTCAAAAATGTTCGGTTTGTCAGGTATTCTTATTACTCTCGTTCTCTTTGCATTACGACCAACATCAGGCATGTTATGCAACTTTAAGTCTAAATTAGTGGCAACGAGACATCCTTGAACCAGTTTTTCTTGAATTTTTGACACGCTGACAAGTGTTTTTCCTGAACCTAGTTTTCCTGTAACAACATAAACAGCCATTCATATAACCTTATTAGCAATAGATATAAAGCGTTCTTTAAGGTCAAAAACAAAAATAGATATCCTTGTTATCATTAAAGTATTAACACATTTCTGAAAATGATCGGGGAGTATTGATGATATTAAATTTGAAAAATCAGGAGGCATCACCCCACCAATAACTGAGGAAAGGTGTTCTGTCAGTAGACCAACGGTTGCTGAAATCATAGCAACGAAAACGAAAGCAATAATTCCCCCTCTGGTTACAAGACGAGAAAAAAACTTGGCTATATAGCCTAAAGCCAGAGGGACAAATCCAATAAGAATACGGAATAAAACAGGAAGACCGAGAAGAACTGGCATTAGTTACTCTCCTTTCCGAAGTAAAGAGGTAAATGATATAAACACATACCAGAAAGTTAATGCATAAAACACCCAAGATAATGTTTGTTTAATAACCATCAGTTTATTACAGTCAATTTTTATCTGATATATCTCACCAGAAAACATAATAAAATCAGAGCACCCATTCCCATTAGGCAGCGTTGGAAGTAATGCACCCTGACTTAAAAAAGTCTCCCAAGTGGATCCATATGAATTTTTATCAACTCCATAAAGAGAATCAGCCAAATCTGTCGCGTGATCTAACTCAGAGTACTCTGTACCATATTGAGCTGCACGATTAGGATCAGCATAACGTGCCGCACCACGTACTAAATTATCCAGTGAAGCGCCGATTGACGTTACATAAGTCTGAGACTGTTTATCAGAATCAGCGGTGAATTTTGTAATGTCACCCTTTTCTGTCAATTGTGAAGCAATGGCGTCGGATTGCAGAACATTGTTTTCTTTCAGAGATTCACTAACCGCTGATTTAACGTCACTTTTAGTTAAAGTCGAACCAGAAGGCTCTGATGGTTCGTCAGTGGATGAGTTATCACTTATAACGGATGATGAGGGATAAGAATCATTAGTTAATTGCCCTGTAGATATCCAGCTTGCTGTACATGTTGAACCATCCGAACGACAAACGACGACCCCTCCTGCCTCATACTGACAATTATTATAGTTAATATAACGGTTATCTTTATCGGAGTAGACATTATTAAAAACACCATCAATAGCTGGCCGAGACAGACATTCTTTTTGCTGTGATGATGTTGCATTAATATCTTCATCTGTCACCGTGTAAGTAATGTTTATTTTTATATTAGCGGTGTCAGCGATTGGTTTTGATGACGGTATACCGGTAACTGCAATAGTTCCACAACGAGAAAAAACATAGGATGAATCAACTTTTTTCCCAAAAGACGATTGCAAATTTGCTATAAAATATTCTTTCTGTGCCAACGCATTATCTTGTGCCAACTGGCAAAGGCTTTGCTGGTCTTCAGGTGATGCCACATATTTCCCATTACTGTTTTTTGTTTCATATGCTGTTGTGGCTTCACCTCTAAATACCTGCGTATCTGCTGCATAACTAAAAACTGGCACAAGAAATAAAGTAAAGATCGTTTTCTTCATATAACGCCCTATAAAAAAGGGCGCACAGCGCCCCTAATAAAAGTGATAATACGTTATCAAACGGCTTTGGAAGAAAACTTCTTAAAGAGTCGAATCGCAAGACCTGCGCCAACAACAGCAACCACAACAGGCCATACTTTAGCAATAAGATCATTTGCCTGAGTCAGCAAAGAGTCCATCGCCTGCCCTGCATAATCTGTTGAGCTGTCAGCAGCAAAAGAACTTGCGGAGAAAAAAATTGCAAAAGATGCGGTGGTAATTTTTGATTTAATAGCTGTAATTAATTTCATGAAAGCACCATTTTTACGTTAAATTAAACGATCGGTTATCGACTTAAAAGAACCTATCGCATAGAAAAGGGCAAAGCCCATTACATATGCTCCGAAAAAATAAGCAATATACATTATCGGAGAACTCCTGCTGTTATTGCGCCCAGACCAAAAGAAATAACAATGCCAGACGCGATAAGAATCTGAATGATATCCCCCATGAAATAAATTTATTTAGATTGATCTTGATAAGGGACAAGTACTATTTTTCCTACCCTTAATTTCTGAAAATCTCCGACATAAATACTGGACTCGTGAAGAGAGTAGATCCCAGCAGGATATGGCGGCTGTCCATTCTCAAGATTTATCTTGAACATCTGAGGGTAATCGCCACCGAGAAAAATATATGCCGATTGCTCAGAAATAGTATAAGGTTTACCTGTTGACTTAGAAACACCACTGCGTGTATCGGCAACTGCTTGTGAGGGCTTTATTTCAATTTTAATCATTTATAATCTCTCCATTACCTTATCGCCAGTTACTGGCATGTGAAATACGGTTGTAATCAAAAATCAATCCTTTTTCATGAACCCATGCAGGAATTTGAGCTGATTTGGCTTCCAATGTTCTGACGAGCGGTACGACATTATTCGAGTCTGGCGATTCACAATAAAAATTTATATCTATTCCAAATGAAAGTAACTCTTTGCGATGACGATAGAAAGTTGGCTTAGGGAGCATTTCCCTCATATTAGCCCCCTGCTTCCATAACAAATAAGTAGATTGAATTTTTCTTGGTAATCGAGTTATTTTCTCATCATTTAAAATTGTGTTCTGATTCATTTCTATCCTCCCTATATAGTCAGAGAATAATTTATGGGGAGTCTCAATATCCCACTTAGCACCAATTGTAAGATTTAAATCAATTAACTCAGTTGTTCTGACTGTTAATTCAATACGTAGTTTATCTTTAGACCAGTCGAGTAATCCCACCTGTACAAATTCATCTGCAATTTGATGACCTTTTTTTCCCGATATGTGCTCATCATATTTTGAATAAAACTTCAGGCTCCAGCGACGAGAGTTCTTACCCAGATAAACAGTGCCACCTTTTCCACAGGCTCGGCCATGACGAGTTTTCGCCTTAAACTCTGCGGCATAAAGCCATGCTCTGACATTTTCTAATGTCGATAAAGAATACATATAGTTAATATCAATGCGGGAAATTTTATACTGTCCAGCTATTACCATGCGATAAGAAGGAAGATCATGAGGGATAGATAATAAGGCCAATATTCTTGCGTAAGCTGTTAATACAAGTCCCTGTAAGTCATCAGAACCGATAACAGAATGCCCTTGTAAAAACTTAGACGGATTGCCATCAATGTAGAGATGTGTTGCATGGCCTTCACCATCAGATCCTATAGATCTTACTTTCATCGTTGACTCATGGGAGCCGCGAACCGTCAACCGCTTTACTGTTTCCCACTCAATAGCGCCATCGGCATCAACGCTAACGACACTCCCAGACGGCAATGGTCGGTGTGTACAGGGTAAAACTCCAGTAAACCAGTCAATCATCAGGATTCACACTCATCAAAATACGTGTCAATAGTCACTTTTGAGCACATCTAATGACCATAATGTAATATGCTCAGATCTGACAGTCAATTCATTTGCACTGTTTACATTGTCAGAAATGAGCACCAAAACGACCTACTGAAAAACCACTGTTAAGATGGAGTAAAACTGATGGGCAACACTGAGCACGAAGTTATGGCGGATAAGCAGAGAGCAGAGCGGATCAAAAAAGCGATCCTGGAACATTCGACTTATGAAGAGCTAGCCGAAAAATCAGGGATTAGCGTGAGTACCTTGGTCAGAATAGCGTCTGGTAAAACTGAACCGAAATTCAGCGATATCATTCAGATAGCCAGAATCACAGGGGCAGATCTGAATACTCTGGCTCATGGTGATGCGCTTGCCGTTAAAGAGGATGCTACGGAAAGGAAATTAATGACTTCTGCTGATGGCTATACAGATAAAGAGACCACAAACGCCCACAACTTCATTGTCTGGAACATCAGAACGCTGGAAAAACAAGATATTCTGGCTCTCGCCAGACAAGTTTCTGCCTTAAGTTCATATACTTACAGCACAAAAATGTTTATAAAAAAGGAACTATCAGAAGAGGAATAACAAAGGCATAGTCTCAGGAATGAGACAAACGTGCAGTATTACCTACACTGCACGTTTTAGATTGTGCGAATTTTGAGCAAGAAATATGAACAAAAAAGCGATAGACAAAGAGCTTGATAAGTTGACGACCTATCATGATCAAGGTGGGGGCTTTGGTGATCCTGATGCACAGAAAGAATATGAATTAAAAATTGAGTTGTTAAAGCATCAGCAGAAACTGGTAGAAAGCAAAAAAAGTAACTACATTGCAATTGCAAGCTTGATAATTGCCATCATTAGTTTGATTATCTCATTGTTTCACAAGTAAAAGTTTATGGAAAGCATAGTAAAGATCGGGTATCGCAGAAACCTGAACCGATGCGAGTAATTTTAGCCGCTAAAATTTTGAATACGATGATTAAGGATAAATCATGAATAAAACCGTGTATGTCCCAAGTTATTTCCAACCTATCTACAAAGAAGTAACCGTCAAAGTCCCCACCGGAAACACAAAACGATTTCTTGGCATCATTGATATTGACGAGAAAATACGCCAAAAGAAGGTTGTTCAGGATGGTTGGTCAGATTGTCAGATTGACGGTGAAAAACTGAATGAAGATATAAACGATGCTATTAACAAACTCAATCAAGATAATTATGAAGTGATTTCTATATCACCGGTTACCTCAGGTACATGGGCCTATAAATATCAACAAAATGATATTAACAATGGCAACGGTAAAGGTAGTTATGGCTATGGTTATGGATACTCTTATACTGAAGGTGTAGTTATTTTAGCCAAAAAAAGCAAAGCTGGAGAGATGAAAAATGGAAAATAACGGATATGAAACAATGAGTTGTGAAGGGTTAGTGAATAGAGCATTAAATTTAATAAAGAATGATAATGGTTACAAAATAAATGGGAGGTGGTTAGCTAATCAAACTCATCTAAATGGTCAGGATTCCGCCCAAATACAACCGGCCATAAAAGCAAACTTAATTACAGCATTAAATGTTTTTAATATAAGCACTAATGAAAATGAACTACATAATGAGATAAATAGGTTGGTAGAGGCAAAAACACAAGGCGAAGTTCGACAAATATTAAGTGAAGTGATTCCCAAACTATCAGATAAATAATTTGGTTCGCATAATAGCGTTATGGTAAAGAGGCCGCTGCGGGGTTGATTTTCGCAGCGGCCTTTTCAACATAACGCGTATCACATTATGCGAACCTATAGATGTACTCGCAGGAACTGGCCGTTCCGTTGAGCAAATCCTCACATCCGTAAAATGCTTCATGTCCATCTATCGTCAGCCATTGGACCCTGAACTTGCTGTTGGTGTTCCCTGATGAAACCGCATTTGCCAGTCATCGGGATTTTGGCTGTCAGCATTTCTAACCCACAGCGATGTCCGCCATGTTTTACTGACGATGTTATTCTCGTCTGCCTTATAACTCAGGTATGTCAGCAGCACACTTTTTTCATCCACCACTGACAGCTCGAAGTTATCAGCCTGAATCGGCTGTTCAGCAGTTTCAGAAATCAGCGCATCGATAACCTGTTGTTTGTCGAACTGCATGCCAGAACGGCCGATTTCAAAAAAATCGTGATGCAGCAGTTTATCAATGACGACTCTCTGGCTGCGAGTTACCGGGCAATGAAGTTGCTTTTCATAATGCACAATCAGCGCCTGTAACTTTTGCATCTCTGAAATCATGAGTTCTGGGTTCATTCATTGTTTACACTACGGAAAGAAAAACCAGGCGGTTTTAATAAGGCTTTCCTCTACCTCAAAAACGGCAATGCTTTCTATTGGCGCCTCTGAAAGCCCATAAATGAGCTCATGATCGAATACTTTATTACCCAATACTGTACGAGATACCAGTTCAGCCCTCAGTTCCGGGTTATTGAATCGGTTATTCACGTAAAACGCTCTCAGCGCCTCTTTTCCTACCATCGACGGTGTTTCAGACGGCATGCGGTACGCTTTAAAATCTGGCGAAAAACAGGCCACGAATGCATCTATATCATGTTCGTTGTATGCTTTAAATTGCGCTGCTACAGGCAACTCTGGTGACATTAATTTCTCTCCGCTATACGTTTATATTCATCGGCTACTGTGTCTGAATAATCAGGCGATTTATCTGGGACTCTGCGTGTTTTCCTCTACAATGTATTTCACCGGTCGCTTATTAGGTTCATTCCCATGCAAAGACTGACTCAGAAAGACATGACAGAAAGTGAACAACGCCAACTTAAAACGTTACTCGATCAGGCAAGAAAAAAACAAGACCGTCCGCTGACCAACTCTGAAAGTAATCACATTAAAGATGATTACATCGATAAACTCATGAAGGAACGTGAAGCCGTGGCAAAGCAAGCGCGAGCCGAGAAGAAGAAAAATAAATTCAAGCCAGACGCCTCCACAACCTATGAATGGTCTGCTAATACGAATTTACGAGGCCGCCGCTAACGTATCGGCTCCAGTGATTGAAAAAGATGCCTAACGGCCGCCGCTCGCACGCTCTGGCTCAACGCCTCCAACGATGCAGAGCGGATATTCCAGCGGTGCCAGTACAGGCGGATATCAACCGGATCGCCAACCTGAAACGGTACTAATTCGCCTTTTTCCGTATGTGATGATGCCATATGTTCCGGAATCATCCCCCACCCTAGCCCTCTGAAAATGGCGCCAACAAAGGCTGCGGTTGAAGGGACAAATTGCTGTGGCGGCTCGATCACTTCTGGGACCAGTGATTCGATGAATAAGGACTGTAGTCTGTCCTTATTGTTAAATATCAGGAGCGGCGCGTTCTGCAGGCTGTCCGCATTAATGCCGTCAGCAAAGTACGTATCGTGAAATGTCTGTGAGCAATAGGCGCGATAACGCATCGTTCCTAAATACTCTACGCCACAGCCTTGAATCGGTTCCGGGCTGGCGCTAACCGCTGCCATGACCCGACCTTCACGTAGTAAAGTCGCTGAGTGATCCTGATCCTCGACAAGAATATCGAGCAATATATCGGACTGATGACAGGCATTTTCCATCGCATCCAGAAACCATCCATCGATTGAATCCGCGTTCACCGCCACTGAAATACGCTGTCTGGCCGGCATTTCAAGCGTGCTGAAAAGTTCGCTCTCCAACATATCGATCTGTTCCGCATGCCGAAGGAGCGCTTGCCCTGTTGGCGTCGCCCGGCAGGGATTGCCCCTTACGATCAATACCTGACCAAGCTGATCCTCCAATTGCTTGATTCGCTGGCTAATGGCCGACTGCGTGACATGAAGTTTACGGGCCGCAATATCAAAACTGCCGCTGCGGACAATCTCCATGAACGCTCTCAGGCAAGGATAATTCAGATGCATGGTTATTTTTTCTTAACAATATCAGGATGATTTAATCTGCCTTAATTAAGGCGGCGATACAACTTTCACAACGGTGCGGATACAACAGTCGATATTGGAGGAATGTGGGCAAGCATGGCAGGCGTGTCGAATAGATTAACCCGGCGACCTTGTGGTCACCGGGTGATAACGTGTCTTTGTTACTTTAAGAGCGCATGGGGTAACGCGTGCTGCTGCTCCAAACGGAAATGCTCGATCGTTTGCGCCAACAGCATGGACTGATCTTCCAGTGAGCTGGCCGCAGCAGACATCTGCTGTACCAGCGCGGAGTTTTGTTGCGTAACACCATCCATTTCATTGACAGCAATCGTAACCTGGCTAATGCCTTTCGCCTGTTCATCCGATGCTGTGACAATTTCACCGATGATACTTTGTACCGAACTGACGGCGTGAGTCATATCCTGCATGGTTTTACCGGCATCATTCACCAGCTTAACGCCACTTTCAACGCGCTGGCTGGATTCCTCAATCAGCGCGGCAATCTCTTTCACCGCGCTGGCGCTGCGCTGTGCCAGGTTGCGAACTTCCGATGCGACCACTGCGAACCCTCTTCCCTGCTCGCCCGCGCGCGCCGCTTCTACCGCCGCGTTAAGCGCCAGAATATTGGTCTGGAAAGCGATGCTGTTAATCATGGTGGTAATATCGCCAATCTTCTTCGCACTCTCATCAATCTGCGCCATCGTCTGGACAACCTGACCGACCAACGATTCACCGCGCTGAGCTATCTTCGTAGCGTTCTCGGTGAGCGTCGTAGCCTGATGGGCATTATTGGCGTTGTGTTTCACCGTGGCTGTGATCTCTTCCATACTTGCCGCGGTTTGCTCCAATGCGGCAGCCTGCTGCTCCGTACGTGATGCAAGGTTGAGGTTGCCGCTGGCAATTTCCCCCGCCCCCTGTCGCACGGAATCGCTGGCTTCTTTAATTTGTCCGACCACCTGACGCAGCTGTGCCTGCATGGTGTGCAGTGCGAAAAACAAGCTGCTGCGATCGTTGGGCTTCACGTCAATCACATTACTCAGGCGGCCTTCTGCTACGGCCAGCGCAATGGTGGCGGCTTCACGTGGTTCACCACCCAGCGGTTTCAGGACTTTACGGCTGAATACCCAGCCCAGCAGCGCACTCACCAACAGGATGCTGATCACCATCATGATGACGGCATTCATTAACTGACGTTGAGAAGCGGCCATCACCTGGCTCACCGGAGCGACAACGCCCAGATACCATTTCTCCGTGCTGTTGCCGATAGTAACCGGCTGCCAGGTTACCAGCGCTTGCTCGCCCAGAATCGCATCGTCGTGTTGCACCACTGAGGACGTGAAATTGTCCGTCGACCCTTGCCAGGCTTTGCTCGTCTGGGACTTATCAGGATAAGAGATGACTTTACTCGCACTGGATAGCAGCATCGCGTAGCCGCCGCCTTCCCAAGGTTTAATCTGGTTAACTTTTTGCTGCAATGACGCAAGAGAAATATCGGAAGTGACAACGCCCCATAGTTTCCCCTGGCTGACAATCGGTGCGGCGACTGACGTCAGCAGCGTTGGAACGCCGTTGTAAGCATAGGTATAGGGCTCGATTAGCGTATCTTTCTGGCTTTTTTGCGGCAGCAAGTAGTAATCACCCTGTCCAGGAGTCAGATAAGAAAGCAGAGGATGCATCTTATAATTGCCTGTCTGATCGCGGTCAACAAACCAGGCATAGCGGCCTTTTGGTGCCTGGCCCGGTTGATCGGCAAACTCGGCATCACGCCCGTCAAACGCATTTTCTTCAAAAATGACGGAGATCGAGAGGTATTCCGGGTTATCCCGCAGAGCATACTCCATCATTTTATCGACCACGGCGCGGTCTTTAATTCCTGCGGTGGGCAAGGCAACCAGCCCTTGACCAAGGTTATGCGCTACATCACGGGCGTAGTTAAGCTCCTGTTGAATTTTTAGTGCTTCGCTTTGGGCTATCTGCTGTAAATAGCGTTCGGCTAGAGATTTTTGTTCACGGCTAGACTGCCAGCTGAGCACACCGATGGTGACAGCGAAACCGAGTGCGATGGTTAATGCGCCAGTTAACAACATTTGGGCGCGGGTGCTCATTGTCTTTTTTTGTATTAATTGCTTGGCCATTATGGCTCTCCTGGTGTTGACTCTTATCGTAATCAACATTCCCTTGCAATGAGTTCCCTACTATTTGTCTATCGGCGTTTTTTTTTTGAACTTTAGCGACGCAGAAATGAACAAGGAATAAGGACTGGAGGCCAATGGCTGGCTGAGATCGTTTTTTTACGTCATAGACTTAGCCGCAGTCTGACGATGCGTCCGGCTCCAGATTTTTATGCATGTTAAAACCGGTAATCTGGAAACCACTTTTTTCATATAACGCTCTGGCAACGGGATTATGTACAGCCACTCTGAGCCCAATGTCACCAATACCTAACGCCACGAGTGCAGCATCCATCGCGGCAAGTGCTGCTTTACCAAAACCACGGCCCCGCCACGCTGGCAAGAGACAAAAATCAGATACCCAGGCGGCGTTCTTTTTCAGAATCACCCACAAGTAGCCGATGACGACGTCTTCATTCTCCGCAGAATGAATGCACCATAATTTATTGGCTGCCGTGTGAACGCTCTGCGGTAGTGCAATATCGATCGATTGCGTGGCGATCGCCCTCGCCTTTTCCGTGTCATAGCCCCGGGATTCCTGTAAATCCTGAGCATATTCAAGAATAAAAAACTGCCGATATTCAGGGTAATCCCCCTCGGCCATATCCGTTAAATTTACCATTGTGTTCACTTTCCCAGATCGACGTGACGGCCAGTCACACAATTGTGATGCATCACGTTATTTATCATCAATGTCATCAACATAGTGACACACACTGCGCGGTTCCGGTAACACGAAACGGAACCGCGCAGGAACGTCAGGATGGCGTTTCCGATGCGGCTCTGATTGAACGTTCACGGGCAGAAGATGAACAGACGAAGGCCAGAATCACCATAAAAAGAACCGGCAGCATGGCGATGCGTAGCCCTGCGACCTCGCCAAGAAAGCCCAGCGCAGGCGGGCCGACGAGAAAAGCAAAGTAACCTAGCGTTGCGGCAATGGTGACGCGAACGGCGCTATTTTCTCCACTGCCTGCGGCGGAAATGGTGAGCGGGAACCCCAGCGATGCGCCAATCCCCCAGAAGATAACCGCAGCCGCGGCCAGCATCGGCGCATCCGAGAAAATGACCAGCGTCAGCCCCAGTGCGGCAGACGCGGCGCTGAAGCGGAGCATATTGACCTTACCGAAGCGATCGACAAAATACCCGCCGGCAAAGCGGCCCAGCGTCATACCAGCGGTGAACCCGACATAAACCAGCGTTCCCGTCGTGTGGCCAAAGTTGTGACCATCGATCATCAATAATGGTAACCAGTCGTTGGCAGACCCTTCTGCCAGCGCCATCGCAAGAATCACCACACCAAGAATCAACAGTCGGCTGTCTTTAAGTTCATTGAAGACCTGAGTCTTGTAATTCCCCTTTTCTTCTTGCTCCGCGCTGGCCAGGTCACTCAGCCACGGCATCTGACGCATCAGCATGATCGCGGTGAGTATCGACAGAGCCACAACGACGACAAAATGCAGCGTCGTGTTAATGCCGAAAGCCGTCATCGCCATCCCTGTCAGGGCACCGACCAGCGTTCCCAGACTGAAAAAACCGTGCAGCGTTGTCATCAGGCTTTTATTCAAGTGCTGTTCAAACGCCGCCCCTTCGATATTGATAGCGATATCAACCAAGCCGACTCCGGCGCCGAAAATCAACAACCCCATAAAAGCACTGGGCGTGCTCTGCATCGACAGCGAAGCGGCAAGCACGAGTAGCCCAAGCAGAAGCAGCAGAAACCCGCCGGCCATGGTTTTACGAATACCGAGGACATTAATGACCTTTCCTGCTCCCAATACGCCGAGCATAGAACCACATGAAAAGCCAAACAGGATCATGCCCATGGTTTCCGTTGAGGCATTCAGTACGTCGCGCATCACAGGGGTTCGGGTTACCCAGGTTGCCCACGTAAAACCGGGGATGAACATCAGTCCAAACAGGGCAAATTTATTGATAGCAGGTTTTGTGGTCATCGTTTTCGTCGTCTTTATTTAAATGCATTCGTACATATGTACGAATAACTATCGCACGAATGCGCATCGCTTTGCACCTGTTTAATTGCGTTCTTTTTTAACGGAGAAGAAGCCTGAAGAGATCGCTCCAGGCGGGATCAGGACGTGAGTTTTATCACCGTATTGAGAATGTCTTCACGGCTAACGGCTTCATTATTGAGATAATTATGAATCGTATACCCTTCAATCATGGCATCCAGTGAGCATGCTGTCGCAATACTGAAATGGAGGTGAAGCGATTTTCTGCTGCGTGTCATCCACTCTTGCAATATTAGCCGATACTCTTCTTTCCGCGATGCCAGTGCGTACAGTTCAAAACTTAATGTCAGGTGGCGTGGCGTCGCCCAGATGTCGCCACAGATCAGGTCAACCACGGCTTCGCGCGCGCTGTCGATATCCTTTGCCTGTTTGAGGCGGACACGAAATGCGTGTGAGATACCATCCACCATATAAACGAACGCGCTATTCAACAGCAATTCAATACTGCTGTAGCGATAGGTCAGCGTCCCCGGCGATAATCCGGCTCGCTGCGCGATTTTTCGATAGGTTGCCCCTCTCACGCCATGATCCAGTATGGTTTCCAGCGCGGCCTCAAGAATTCTGCTTTGCGTATCTTTGCCATCATTCGTCGTATCGTGTGATGGTGACGTCATTCTATTCCCCCCTTAACTGGCAATCCTGACTGTCTAACCTTTATAACAAAAAAAGCCGCCAGTGGGTTCGCTCTCCACTGGCGGCTTATGGTAAACGAAAAGCGGCTTAGCCTCTCAATTTACTGTGATATTCGCCTTTCAAGGTATTGATTTCAGCTAATACTGCTTTGGCTTCGCTCAGTTTTCCGGCATCCGCCAGAGCCTGTGCGCTATCAACTTTTTTCAAAATCTTATCCAGACCTTCCACATAGGCTTTTCTGTCTGGGCCATCTGCTGGCTGCTTGGCGAAATCAGGCGGCACCTGCGTTTTGGCGTGCTCGACATGCTCACGGAATGTGCTCAGCGCGGTTTTCAGCGCGGCGGCATCATCCGCTTTTGTCGCGGCGGTATAGCTTTTTTGCATACCGCGCATGTCTTCCGACGTGGTAGCATTTGCCAAAACAGGTGTCAGCAAACTACTGGCCAACAGCACAGAAAAACAGATCTTGGTCATCTTATTCATCTTGAACTCTCGCTTGTGTTCCACAGCACGACATACTCAGAGAATCTGGCCTTCACAAATCGGCCAGCCCAATATTGCTCTTGTTATATTGCGTCCTACGCCATGACCAGATTACAACGTAATGGCTATTCTGATTTTATGGTTATTACTGTAAAGATGTTAAATTATTTTTAATCATTCCGCTTTTTTAAATTGTATAAATGTAAAAAGGCTTGCCGGTACGATTCCGGTAAGCCTTTTTATCAGCACAATTTTTAGCGTTAACACAGGGGGAACCGCCTTCATTCAACGGTTCGCCCTTAATTCTGTTGCCAGGACTTAGTTCAACTGATAGTCCAACGTGATATCGGCTTTGAGCACTTTTGACACCGGGCAACCCGCCTTCGCCTTTTGGATAATGCTATCGAACGTGGCGTCATCAATACCCGCCAATTTCACCTTACTGTGCAGTGCGATTTTGGTGATCGCAAACCCGCCATCGACTTTATCCAGCGATACATCCGCAGTGGTATCAATCGACTCAGGTTTATGGCCTTCTTCACCTAACATCAGCGATAGCGCCATAGAGAAACAGGCCGCATGCGCCGCACCAATCAGCTCTTCCGGATTCGTGCCGGGCTTACCTTCAAAACGGGTATTGAAGCCGTAAGGTTGCTGCTGCAGTGCACCGCTTTCCGTTGAGACGGTGCCTTTCCCCTGCTTGATATCACCTTCCCAATGCGCGTGCCCTTTTTTGTGAATGGTCATGCTATCTCCTCTTCATTATGGATTAGCCATTGGCAGCTATTCGCGTTGGTGCGAAATGATGCTGTCGTCATACTCTTTAAACCGTAGAACATATTGAGAAGAAACCCAAATCGATTATTTCATTTGCATAATAATTTCACCGCAAAGAAATAAACCTGCTGATATATTCACTGCTTTATTATTTTAAGAAAAAACCGATTTACCTATTTATACAAAAGCCTGATTATCAACACGCCAAAACAATGGGGTTTCAAAAATGGATTTCCGTCTTGGCATTGTTATTTTCACCACTCATCTATGTTATTAATCTTGAATCATATTGGATGTGAAACATGAATAAAATAACTTCATTAGCGTTATCTGCATTATGCGTTATCCCTCTGATTAATACCGCTCACGCCCAGTGGGAACTGGACGACATCTGTTACGGCTACGCCACTGCAACGGGCTCTGGCTATCAGGGCGGCGCGCTCTTGCTGGATCCGATTCCACAGAACATGGAGATTACGGCGTTAAACCGGAACCAGTTGGATTATCGCGGCGTGAAGGCATCACTGGCCGGAGCCTATCTGAAAGTAAACGGGCCAAAAGGCAGTACGGTGGTTTATGTCACAGACCTTTACCCTGAAGGTGGAGATTGTGCATTAGATTTATCGTTTAACGCCTTTGAAAAAATAGGCGATCTACGGGATGGGAAAATTAATATCGACTGGACGCTCATTGAAGCGCCGGTAAATGGCAACGTTATTTACCGTATAAAGGAAGGGTCAAATCCTTATTGGGCTGCGGTGCAATTCAGAAATGTAAAATATCCGGTTATTGAGATGAAATATATGCGCAATAACCAGTGGATTGCCGCCCAGAAAACCGATTACAACCACTTTATTGTTGAACACGTTGGAATGAACGATATCCCTATTGAGTTTACCGACGTAAAAGGCAACGTCCTCAGTGATACGCTGCCGCCGATGTCACAAAGCACCTCATCTGCTTACCTGATCACGGGCAACGTCCAGCTTTAATCCTCACTGCCTTGAGGGAGGCTGACATCGCGCAGCGTCCCTCGTTTCTGCTCTGCAACGCCACAGATCGGCAAAAACATGGCGGAAAACGTAAGCATCGTTTTTGTCAGCCTTTTCATCACATTATCTGGACGTTATCTGCTGCACGTGCGTACACTTCGTGTTTCCCACTTTTTCTATTGCTCAAATATTTGTTAGTTTTATCACTTCTTTAAGCGTTTGATTCGCCATCATTCGCACTACAGTATACCCTGTCGCAGATTACATTCTCTTTTCTGCTTTAGGCATCATTACAAAAGGTCTCTTTTGCGTGGCAAAATTATTTTTACGTAGTGGAAGTTTGGATGATTTTCTGGCGCTGGGCGAGAACGGGCAGCCAGTTTACGCATCGGCACTTCAATTGCGGGAAACGTTACGTCTCAGAAAACAGCAACAGATTGCCGATTGTCTGGCGATTCCCCAACCCAATGAACATGGCGACCGCATTGACTGGTATTCACCGGTTGACGGTAAAGTCACCTCCTGGATTGCCGCGAGCGAAGAAGAACGAGAAAAAGCGCTGGCATTACTGGAAACCTATCAGGCCGCCGTGGCCGACATCAGCCAGCGTGCGCAAAATGCAGAGAAAGCCGGGCAGAAACTTTTCGGTGTTCTGCTGGCAAAAGCGATACAGTTCCCTGGGGCAAACCACGTCTATCTGGTTGATGGCAAACCGGTCTTAACGTTCTGGGGCTTCGTCAATCTCGATAAGAAATCCCGTCTTGATGCGTTGGACTGCCTGCGGCCTGTCATCAAGGAAGCGGAACCGCTTTTTGTTGCTCCGGCACCCGCAGCAACATTGCCGCTTGTCGATCCTGTTCCCGAGCCCGAACCACAACCTGTTCGTCCACCGGAACCCGTCGAACCAGCGCCTGCACCTGCTGCCGCTGCGGCAGCCGTCCCTGTTCGTCCGCCGTTCTTCCGTTTGTGGTGGCTGTTACCTGCCGCCGCGCTGTTAGCGATTCTGTCATTGCAGATACGCGGCTGCGTGTCTGGGCAAGACGACAAACCAGCATCCGATTTGGCTGCAACGGTCAAACCGGAAAAACGTGCCCTGCCTTCTTCCACACCAGTTGAACCTGCGCCACAGCAAGAAAGCGCACCGGTTCCGCCTGTCGCAGAAAAAGAGGCGGTAAAAGCGGTGGAACCAGCGCCGCCTGTTGCTGCTGTGCCAGCAGCAGAAGCGACTAAACCGGAAGCCCCTGCGGCAACGGAACCGAAAGAGCCTGTTACGCCACCGGCCGAGCCCGTTGTGGAGCAAGTACCAGCGAGCCCTGCGGGTAAAGATGATTTAGTCATGCCTGCTGACGCGGTGAAGATCGGTTCCATCAAGTTCCTGAACGGCAACTGGCGCGTCATTGTGGATGGTAAAGCGCCGATTACCGGCAGGCCGCCTAGCCTGCGTTACCAGATTCAAAATGGAAAAGGTACTGCGCGAATTACTCATGGTGACGGTGTCACGTGTCGTGCCAACGTTGAAGCAGGGTTAATGAGCTCTGGCAATCTGATCATCAACAGCCGTTCTGGCGCACGCTGTTCCGATAATTCTCGTTTCCAAATGCCAGAACTGGTCTGTAAACAAGGTGCTTCCGGCACTGCGGCGGAGTGTATCGGCCGTTATGATGCAGACACCGTTTTCCCGATGACGATAAAGCGCGAGAGTAAATAATCATGCTGGCGACCATTACCGATTATAAACAACGCATTACGTTGATTCAGGACAGCGGAATTCAGTTTTTGGATTTTGCGTTAAAGCCACAGTTTTCGGCTGAACAGCCTAACTGTTATGTGCGTAAAAGCGCCAACGGCCCCCTGCTGCACCTGCTTTACGATGAACATACGGAAAAATTCCTGCTGCCTTCCGCTACTGGGATGCCGCCGGAAGTCGTGAAGCCAGAATTGAGCATTCCGCTTGAGCAATCGCTGAAGCTGCTGGAGAAAATCTGGCTGCCGCTGCCCTTTTTCCGTTTTAATCCGCCACGTACCTTTATGGGTGGACCTGATAACTGGGCGCGGATGCAGATACTGGCATTAGAGACGCCCGATCAGGACGGCAACACGCACCGCATCTGTCTGGCGTTCGATACCAAAACTTATCCAGAAGGCCACGAATACGAATCGCTGGCGCCGAATGCCAATGACATCAAGACCGGCGGAAGTTTCGCGCTGGCTTATCACAGCGACGAGCTGGGTGAATTTCTTGATGAAACCTGGGTCGACGGCTGGCTGCGCGAAGTCTTTACTCAGCGGGTTAAAGCGCTGGAAAACCGGGATAGCCACGATGTGAAAGTGGCGCTCAGAGGATTTGAATATCAGGCACATTACCTGAATGTGTTGGATATGCTGGGCAACCAGCTCGAAATACCGGAAATTCGCATCAATACCAGCACGTTGCAGGAACCGGCGGTGAACGTTGATCTGATTTTGGACGTCGGTAACTCCCATACCTGCGGTATTCTGGTTGAGGATCACGCCGACGAAAGCAACGGCCTGAAGCAGACCTATGAACTGCAATTGCGCGATCTGAGTGAGCCGC
Organism: Pectobacterium aroidearum; assembly: GCF_041228105.1. NCBI lineage: Bacteria > Pseudomonadati > Pseudomonadota > Gammaproteobacteria > Enterobacterales > Pectobacteriaceae > Pectobacterium > Pectobacterium aroidearum. Next base: position 2,628,446 of record NZ_CP166097.1, on the reverse strand, counting down.
ATTATCTATACAACGAACTGTTCGAGAGTCGCGTTGAGTTTTCACAGGCGAAGTTCGGTAAAGAAAACTTCTCCGTAGAAAGTGGCCGTGATGATGCCTTTATCTGGCCGTCCATCACCCGTGTCGGACGAGAAGCCAGCCATATGGCGCTGCTGCGTCAGGGAACGGAAGGTTCAAGCGGTATTTCCAGCCCGCGTCGCTACCTGTGGGATGAAGAAAGCTATGCGCCAGGCTGGCGTTTCAGCCAGACTGACGCACATTCACAGACCGAACCGCTAGCGACAGCCATGCCGTTGACCATCATGCTGAATGATGAAGGTCAGCCGCTCTACAACCAACCGCTGGAAGAACGCTTACCGGTGTTTTCCCCGCACTATAGCCGTAGTTCGATCATGACCTTTATGCTCTCCGAACTGCTGGCACAGGCGCTCATGCAGATGAACAGCGCCGCACAGCGGTTGAAGATGATCCACAGCACCGCGCCGCGCCAACTGCGAAATATCATTCTGACGTTGCCTTCCGCGATGCCGAAACCCGAGCGTGAAATCTTCCGCCGCCGGATGCATGAAGCGATCGCGCTGGTCTGGAAAGCGATGGACTGGCACCCGATGGATGAGGATTTCACCACGCCAGCCGACAAGCAGCAGAGCCGCGTTCCGGTGCCTGACGTGCAAATCGAATGGGATGAAGCTACCTGCGGGCAGATGGTTTACCTGTATAACGAAGCGCAGGTGAACTTTGGCGGCCGTGCGGAAGATTTCTTCGCCAGTATGGCGCGCCCGGATAAAGAACTCGACGAGGGTGAACCCGCGGGCAAAACGCTGCGCATCGCCTCAATCGATATCGGCGGTGGCACCACTGACCTCGCGATTACCCAATATCTGCTTGATGACGGCGTCGGCAGCAACGTTAAAATCATCCCGCGCCTGCTGTTCCGTGAAGGCTTTAAAGTCGCAGGCGACGATATTCTGCTGGATGTAATTCAGCTCTATATCCTTCCTGCGTTACAGGCCGCGCTGAAAACCGCCGGACTGGCCAGCCCGGATGCGCTGATGGCGAAGCTGTTCGGCAATGAAGGCCGTATGGACGCCCAGCTTACGCTGCGCCAACAGGTGACGTTGCAGGTCTTCATTCCGATCGGTCGCGCGATCCTAGAAGCCTATGAGCGCTTTGACCCGCTGGATACCAGCGCCGAAATCGAATCCACCTTCGGCGAATTGCTGGATCAGGCGCCGACGGAAAAAGTGCTGGAATACATCAATACGGAAGTACAGCGCGAACTGCCGGTTAGCGATAGCGTATTTGATATCTTGCAGGTTCCGCTCATCCTCAAGCTGAGCAAGCTGCATGGCGAATTCCTGTCGAACAAAATGAACATCACGCAGAATCTGCGCCTGATGTCTGAAGTGGTGTCGCTGTATTCATGCGATGTGCTGCTGCTGACCGGACGCCCTTCGCGCTTCCCTGGCATTCAGGCGCTGTTCCGCCACCTGCAACCGCTACCAATTAACCGAATGCTGTCGCTGGATGGGTACCACACCAATGACTGGTATCCGTTTAACAAACGTGGACGCATCGATAATCCGAAATCCACCGCGGCCGTCGGTGCGATGCTGTGCCTGCTCGCGCTCGATCTGCGCCTGCCGGGCTTTTACTTTAAGGTCGGTGATTTCCAACCTTATTCGACGGTACGCTACCTCGGTATGATGGATAGCAACAACGCGCTGACGCTGGATAACGTTTATTACAGCGATATCGATCTGGATGCGCCGGATTTCGTGCTTGACCCACAGCATAGCTTCCAGGTACGTGGCTCACTCTGTCTTGGCTTCCGCCAGTTGGACAACGAGCGCTGGCCAGCGTCCTCGCTTTATATGCTCTCGATTGTCGATCAGGATTTAGCCCGCAAGGTTGTCGGCGACAGTAAACTGCGCGTCCGGCTAGCAGTAACGAAGAGCGACGATCAAGACAGCCCTGAGCGCTTTGAAATTGCCGATGCGGTGTTGGAAGACGGCACCCGCGTTCCGCCACAGCATTTACGACTCAAATTGAACACATTATCCGCTAACGGTTCAGGAGCGACCCATTATTGGATCGATAGTGGGAGTGTATTTAAAAAATGAAACGATTAACGCCCAAACAGCTTTCTACCCGACTCCACGGCCAGCTACAGGCCGTCGCGCAAGGTGTTGAACAGGCTATCGACTGGGTTGAAACTACCCGTCAGAACGCCCCGCGTCTGGATATCGAAGCCGATCGTCTGATCGTCAAACTGCGTCGTAACCACAACAAAGCGCAGCACCTGTCCGATGTGGCGCAGAAAGAGATCGCCATTGGCTTTTTTGGCCTGTCTCAGGCGGGGAAATCCTATCTGATCGCGTCGCTGGCCGGGGGAGAAAACGGAAAGCTGGAAACCTCATTTGAAGGGCAACAGCTGGATTTTATCGATCATATTAACCCGTCCGACCGGGCAACGGCTCTCGTTACGCGTTTTAGCCGACAGTCGGGCATGAAGAACAAGTCGTTTCCCGTTCAGCTACAGCTGCTTAGCGAACTGGATATCGGCAAGATTATGGCCAACGCGTTTTTGAACGATCTCAACCACGAGACCACGTTTGAAGAGCTGGATGAGCGCCATATTGCCGAACACATTAAAACGCTGCTGATGCACCGTCAGCCAGAATCCGTTGAAGGCATGAGCCGCGATGAAGTGGTCGAACTCTGGGATTATCTCGCGCGTCACGATGTTAAACGGCAAAAACAGCTGGAAGCACACTTCTGGCCGGTTGCGATTGAATTAGCGCCTTACCTCACCGTTGATGACCGCGCCCAGCTCTTCTCCGTATTGTGGGGCGAACTGAATGCGCTGACCACCGCGTATCGCCATTTCAGCCACACGCTGCAACACCTGTCCGGTGCGAGTAAGCTGTTAGCACCGCTACGTACACTGGTCGATGATGAGTTAAATCCGGCAGACGGTCTGATCGACGGTTCGGCGCTGGAACGGCTACACAGCGCCGACGATCCCGGCGTGCTGGTGCGGCCGGTTCAGAATGGCCGCGCAGGGAAAACGACGGAGCTTTCTCTGGCTGAGTTAACCATGCTGACGGCAGAACTGCTTATCCCACTCCATTTGCCGCCCAAAGAAGCATTGTTTGAGCAGGTTGATGTGCTGGATTTCCCCGGTTTTGGTGAGCTCCGTGAAACGCGGGACGAGCCACCAGCAAGACGCCAAGCCACACAGCATCCACTGGCGCACACATTATTACGGGCGAAGCGCGCCTATCTGCTGGAACGCTATACCGATAATCAGGAAATGAACGTACTGATGGTATGCAGCGCCGCAGGCGATCGGGGTGACGTTAAAGTGGTCGGCAAGGCGCTGGATCACTGGGTTAAACAGACTCAGGGCGAAAACGCGCAGGTACGAAGCCACCGTAAACCGGGGCTGATTTGGGCGGTTACCCGTCACGATCGCCGTATTACGCACGGGCAAAACTACGACGCAGCGGTACAACGCTATGTAGGTAATCCGGGCGATGCCTGGGGAACGATGCTGGCGATGGACAAACGCGGCGTAGCGCGTATGGCAACATGGCTGGGGGCTGAGGTTCATCGCGAAGTCAAACTGGGACGCATCAGCGAACAGCTCAGCGAACTTCAACGTGAACTCAGCGATAACCTACTGGGTAACTGGTATCTGCCCGTCGATGTTGACGATCCGGCGGAAAAACAGCGCGTCGCAGAGACCTTACTCAAATCGCTCCAGACCCGTACCGGCGTGCATGGCGAACTGCTGGAGCGGCTTTTGCCTTCGCGTGATGAACTGCGTCGTCTGTATCTGCAACAACAAGGGGCAAGCTATGGCGGTTTCCATACCGATGCTGAGGACCTCTCTGCCCCGTTGGCCAATAGCGATCCGTTTGGTGTCGGGATCGAAATCGATCTGTTTGCTGATGAACCGATCGCGCTCGACCAGCCTGTAACGCCAGTATTGACGCTCGATCATGGCTATGAGGCCGACTACGCGCACAGCGTTTACCGTTTCTGGATTAACCACCTTCGTAGCCTGCCAGAGAATGCGCCGCTCATTGACCTGCTCAACGTGTCGAAATCCACGATCGAAATGCTGGTAGAAGAATTGATTACCGGTAGCATCCGTTTGCGGATCGAAGAAGCGCTGGTCGATATGCTGGTTGATGGTGAGCAGTTGGGCATCAACCGCGAGAATAAAGCCGACCGTCAGGTTTCACGCGTGCTGACCATTCTTGGTGACTTCGTTGCCTGGCTCGGCTTCCAGCAACTCGATGAATCCCTGCGCCCTGCCAGCCGTATCAATCGCGGTCATAAAATTTTCGCCAAGCCCGAAAAACAGGCAGTCAGCTTTGGCGCATCTCAACGCTTAACCAAACTGTCACTGACACCTACCAACAATACGGCCTTCTATATCTATGACTGGCTGGTTGGCCTGAATGAGATGATTATCCAGAATGCGGGCTATTCCGCGGCGCGAGAAGTCAGTGCGGAACAGCGTGAGCAGTTGGGCACGATTTTGGCGTTGATTAAGCCTGTGGAGAAATAGCGCTCAATTTACCGCTACCGATCTAAAAAACATGGCGTGACATTGTCACCAATTTTGCGCCATGTTTCCTTCCTTCTGCCACATTCTTCCCTCCTGCTGTGTTTATCGCCCACAACCGTTCCTCAAAATCTTATTTGACGAACGATGGATTCAATCTATACCTAAGTTGATGACTTTCAATTAATAAGCGTTGAGTTCCTCTATCTGTTAGCCATTTCCATTGTGTGGAATGGGTGACCTTAACAGGAGTGGTTATGACGATAGAAAAAACGCGCGAAGAAGCCAATATCTCGCTAGAAAACGGCGAATACGCGCCTATTTTGCTGAAAATAAGGGCTTTCTATCGAGAACTGACCGCTGAGGGGTTAACGGAACTCGGTGATATTTATCATCAGGATATTCATTTCATCGATCCCGTTTCCAGCCATCATGGGCTGAGTGCCTTGCATCGTTACTTTTCTCATTCACTCGAAAATCTGAGCTATTGTCAGTTCGATATCAGCGATATCCACACCTTTCGCGGCGGCGCAACGATGTTCTGGACAATGCACTATGCCCATCCGTCGCTAAAGCATAATGCGCCGCTGACGCTAGCGGGCTGTAGCCACCTGCTCTTTGCTGACGACAAAGTTATCTACCACCGTGATTATTACGACATGGGCGCAATGCTTTATCAGCATGTTCCCTTGCTGGGTTCGTTAATCCGTTATCTAAAATCGAGACTTCAGGCATGAAGCGCGTGTTGATTACCGGTGCCAGTTCTGGAATCGGTCAGCAATTGGCACTGGATTATGCCCGAGACGGCTGGGACGTCGTCGCCTGCGGGCGTGACGAACAGCGGCTCCATGCATTGACTGTCGCCTTTCCAACCATTCGTACAATGGCATTTGATATGACGAACCTGGCCGAGACGCAGCAGGCATTAGGCGGTGTTACCGCCGATCTGGTGATTCTCTGCGCGGGGACCTGTGAATACCTGGATAACGGCGTCGTTGAAGCAGAAAAAGTCAGTAGGGTGCTAACAACCAACGTAATCGGCCCGGTGAATTGTCTGTCGGTACTATTGCCACAGCTTGCCAGCCATAGCCATCTGGCGTTGGTGGGGTCGACCGCCAGCCTTGTTGCACTGCCAAGAGCAGAAGCCTATGGCGCGTCAAAAGCGGCACTGGCCTATTTTGCCCGCAGTCTGTCGCTGGATTTGCAAACGCGTGATATCACCGTGTCGCTGATCCTGCCCGGTTTTGTCGATACGCCACTGACTGCACGCAATGACTTCCCGATGCCGATGCTGATTTCCGTGTCACACGCTTCGGAGGCAATTCGTCGCGGACTGGCAAAGAGAAAACGCGAGATCGCCTTCCCTCTGCGCTTTGCGCTGTTGCTCAAATGCGTTTCTGTACTTCCACAATCGTGGCAACGTTTCCTCACCAGCCGGTTAGTAAGGTAAAAGGTAACCAGTATGAAGATTGCCATTATTGGCAGCGGCATTTCCGGCCTAACCTGCGCACTCAAATTATCGGATCGCTTTCAGGTCTCGGTATTTGAAGCGAACGATTATTTGGGTGGCCACACGGCAACGGTCGATGTGGTTCAGGATGGCGTGACCTATGCCATCGATACGGGATTTATTGTCTATAACGAGCGGACCTATCCCCATTTTATTGCGCTATTGGACGAACTGGGGTTAACCGGCCAACCCACAGAAATGAGCTTCTCGGTGAGTAATCCGGTTTCGGGTCTGGAATATAACGGGCATACGTTAAACACGCTGTTCGCCCAGCGCGGCAACCTATTTCGCCTCAGTTTCTATCGTTTCATTGCGGAGATTGTGCGCTTTAACCGCGTGTGCAAGCGGTATCTTGCCAACGGCGATTATCAGGGGCTGACGCTAAGCCATTTATTGCAGCAGGAAAAATTCTCACCATTTTTTGCCCAGCACTATCTTTTGCCGATGGGTGCAGCGATCTGGTCGTCGTCGCTTGAGGATATGCGACATTTTCCTCTGTCGCTTTTCCTGACCTTCTTTAACCATCATGGGCTACTGGATTTGGTCAACCGCCCTCAGTGGATGGTGGTACCTGACGGTTCACGGGAATATGTACAGCGTATCGCAGAACGTATCCACGATCGCGCGACGATCCACCTCCACACGCCAGTCATTCAGGTAACGCGGGATGACGCAGGTGTTACCGTGCATACCGCCGCGCAGGCGTATCGGTTCGATCAGGTTATTTTCGCCTGCCATTCCGATCAGACGCTAGCGTTACTGGAAACGAGTACGCCCGATGAGCAGCGCATCCTCGGCGGCATCAGCTATCAGCCTAACCACGTCATTTTGCATACCGACACTCACCTTCTTCCCCATAACCGGCGGGCATGGGCGAGTTGGAATTATCGTCTGCCAGTCGATCAGGCGTTTAGCCGTGCACGTGCCTCCGTCACCTACAATATGAACATCCTGCAAAGTATTCGCTCATCAACCACGTTCTGTGTCTCGCTGAACCCTCAGCAGGATATCGACCCGGATAAAATATTGTATCGCACGATTTATCATCACCCGGTCTTTACTCAGCAGACCACAGAGCACCAACAACAGCGTGAGCGTATTAATGGGCACAACCGCAGCTGGTTTTGTGGTGCCTATTGGTACAACGGCTTTCACGAAGATGGCGTAAAAAGCGCGCTGGATGTCGTTAGCCAGCTTCACCAGAGCATGCAATATGAATAGCGCGCTGTATGTGGGTAAGGTTCGCCATCGACGCTTCACGCCCGTTACGCATCGCTTTGACTATGCGCTATTCATGACGTTAATCGATTTAGATGAAATTCCCGCCTTGCCACACGTGGGGATCGCCCTGGAGCGTTTTGCTCCTGCGTCATTTTGTCGCGGTGATTATCTGGGCGGTGGCGATATCAAAACCAAGGCACAAGATCGGATTGCGGAACTGACTGGGGAACGCCTCACGGGGAAAGTGTTGTTGCTATGCCAACTACGCTATCTGGGCTGCTATTTCAACCCAGTCAATTTCTATTATTTGTACGATGAGCATAACGAACTACGCTGGTTATTGGCAGAGGTGCGTAATACTCCGTGGAACGAACGCCATACTTATGCCGTCGTCCCCGATGGTTCTACACCTGTCGCCAAAGCGTTTCATGTGTCGCCTTTTAACCCGATGGATATGGTGTACCACTGGCGGCTCACACCGCCCGTCGATCGTCTGAGGATCCACATCGAGAATCACAGACAAGGACGCGAGTTTGATGCCACGCTGCTGTTGCACCGTCAGCCGCTCACTCGCGCCGCCCTGCGCGCTCAGCTTTGGTCTCTGCCGTTAATGACGATGAAAACCGCCTGCACCATATATTGGCAGGCTTTGAAACTGTGGATTAAACGCTCGCCCGTTTATCCCCATCCGCAGTCTGGAAAGAAGGATACCCCATGAGCTCAACGCAAACACAAGTGGTTCGTCGCCCGAGCGATATCGCTCGCTATACCCGAGCCCGAAAAGTGCTATTTCTCCTGCTTAGCCGAATAGAAGGCGGAGGGTTACGTCTTCGTGAACCCGAAGGCCATGAAACGTTATTCGGGGATCGGCACGCGCCCCTGCAAGGCGAAATCACGATACACCATCATCGCGTTTATCGCCGGGTATTGCTGGGAGGAAGTATTGCTGCTGGAGAAAGTTATATTGATGGGGACTGGAGCGCCACGAACCTCACGCCCGTTCTCCAGCTTCTGGCGCAAAATCAGGCGCTGGTAGATACGCTTGAAACGCGTTTTGGCTGGTTGATAGCGCCACTTCATCGGTTTATCCACTGGTGTCGCCGTAATCGGCCACAACAGGCGCAGAAAAATATCGCCGCCCATTACGACCTGGGCAACCACTTTTACCGTAGCTTTCTCGATAGCGAAATGCACTACTCCAGCGCCTGGTATCAGCACCCCAACATGACGCTGGAAGAAGCACAGCAAGCCAAGTTGCGTCGCCTCTGCGAACAGCTGGCACTGCGCGAAACGGATCATTTACTGGAAATTGGCACCGGCTGGGGAGGATTAGCCGAACTGGCCGCGCGTGAGTATGGTTGCCATGTCACCACGACCACGTTGTCACAGCAGCAGTATGATTACGCCGTTGAGCGCATTCAGCAGGCAGGCCTAAGCCATAAGGTGACGGTGCTGTTGCAGGATTATCGTACTTTGACGGGTCAATACGACAAGTTGGTATCGGTCGAAATGATCGAGGCAGTAGGCAAAGCCTATTTACCCACCTTCTTCAAGCGCTGCCAACAATTGCTGCGTCCACAAGGCCGCATGGTGCTTCAGGCCATCACAATTGCCGACCAGCGTTACAGTCGCTACTGCCGCAATGTGGATTTTATCCAACGCTACATTTTCCCTGGCGGTTTTCTACCCTCAATTACCGCGATGACCACCACCATGACACGGCATACCGACTTTATCACTCGCGATCTGTTTGATATTGGTCAGGATTATGCCAGAACGCTCAGCGAATGGCGGCAGCGCTTTTATCAGCAGTGGCATACGCTGAATGCTCAGGGCTTCGATGAACCTTTCCAGCGCCTGTGGGCGTTTTACCTTTGCTATTGTGAAGCAGGTTTTCGCGCACGCACCATCAGCACGGTACAGCTCACCGCGGAAAGGCCATGAGTAAAAAGCATCGCGGTCGTCCTTTCTTTACACTCAACCCTAAGAGGCAAAAGACAATGAAACTGAAGGCACTCATCCTGACAGGCGTGTTCTTTTCCTGTTCCACCTTCGCAGCCAGCACCACAGTGACGCTGAATGAGGCGCTGCCAACGGGCGCTGGCAGCAGTATCGGTGAGGTATCCATTACGGAAACACCGTACGGCCTGCTTTTCACGCCGAACCTGAAAGGACTGAAAGCGGGTATTCACGGGTTCCACGTGCATGAAAACGCCAGCTGTGAACCTGCTGAGCAGGATGGTAAACCAGTTCCCGCGCTAGCGGCGGGCGGCCATCTTGACCCGAAAAAAACCGGTAAACACCTTGGCCCTTATGACGATCAGGGACATTTGGGTGATTTGCCCGGTCTGGTTGTGAATGCCGATGGCACAGCAACCTATCCTATTCTGGCTCCGAGGATAAAATCATTATCTGAGGTAAAAAATCACGCGTTGATGGTTCACGTAGGCGGGGATAACTATGCTGATACGCCGGCAAAACTGGGCGGCGGCGGTGCCAGAATGGCGTGTGGTGTGATTAAGTAAGGTATCGCACTCCGAGCGTGCGATGCCATACGGCATCGCACATTAACCACGGTGGCTATCGAATCGCACGTTTTAATATGCGGTTAGCGCCGTTGAGGAAGTCATCGGCCACCTTATTCACCTCTCCATTACCGTAATCCAGTTTTTGCAGACTGGTCGTCCACAGCTGAACCAGCTCCTGATTTTCCATAAACGGTGAAACAGGCACCTTAGAGGCAGGTTGTTCCGCCGCGGCGCGATAGGCATTTGCTAACAGGTTACCGGGATTGATCACGCCAATATCTTCCAGCAATTTTTGTGCTTTCGGATTAGCTGGCATCCCGTTTTGCAGTCCAAGCGCTTTCACGCCTTCAGGATTACTGAGCATAAAACTCATCAGCATCGCCGCTTCTTTAGGGTGCTTACTGTTCTTGCTGATCGCAAACAGCGAAGACGGTTTGCTCGTCAGCCCTGAATCTTTGGCGTTTGGCATGGTGATGAACGGCCCGGTTTCCAGCACCACCTCTTTCGGCATATTGCTGGAATAGGTGTAGATGGCCGAATCCCACAGGTACATACCGGCTAACTCACCGTTAATCCACGGACGAATCTCATAGACATTAGTGCGCCCGAACGACGAGAAATAGCGCTGGTCGGGGATCACATGGGAATCAACCAGCTTTTTATAAAAACCGAAGAGTTCACGCATCTGATCGCGGCTGTAGGCGATGCTCTGCTTCTTCTCATCAATGAGGTCGATACCGTATTTCTGAGCCATGTAGCTACGGCCGAGAGTGAGGATATCCAACACATCACTTGCACCCTGGGCAACGCCAAGCGGGTAATAATTGTCGCCCAGTTTTTGTTTAAATACCGGACCGGCAGCAAACAGTTCGTCCCAGGTTTTCGGGTAGGCAACACCCGCTTTGTCCCAGGTGGCTTTGTTGTAAATCATGCTGCGGGACGTCATCGAAATCGGAAGACCTTGCAGCTTCCCTTTGACATCCGAGGTTTGCAGGTAGTTAGGCGGGAAATCTCCCAGCGTCAGAATCTCTTTTTGCTTATTCAAATCATAAAAGCCGTCGCCGTTACGGGAAAACTGCGGCAGCCAGTTCCAGTCAATACGAATAACATCCGGTTCCTGCCCGCCAGCCATCTGGGTTGACAAGCGGGAAAGATAGCCGTCCCAACCGGCATATTCGGCCTTGACGGTAATAGTCGGATTGGCTTTTTGAAACGCGTTAATCGCTGCGAGTGTCGCCTCGTGCCGTTGGTTGCCGCCCCACCAGGAGATGCGGATCTCGGCAGCATCAGTAGAATGAGAAAATGTCGCGCCGAAAGGAAGCGCAGCACAGAGCAGGAGTAGGTGAGATAATGTGTTCCGTGTTTTCGCCATAATAAAACCCTTATAATAGTATTCGGAGGTTTCCACCTGTCTGCCGATATGCAGGCAGGCAGACAGGTACTACGGATGCGGAAGCGTTTTCTGCCTGCAATATTCAGGCAGATACTCTGATTAATTCCCTCTTTTCAGGTTAACGGCCAGTTCGCTTATTTTCACTGGCAGTTCGGTGCGTAATGATCGATTGGCCGCAATGCCGGTTAGAATAGACATCGCCCCATCACGATAATCTGCTGCACGATGTAATGGATCGGGTTCCGGTGTACCAAACAGATCGTTTAACATGACCTGATCGCCGCCGCCATGTCCGCCGGCTTTAAATTCAACGGGCACGACATAAGGCTCATCAAACATCGGATAGATCTTTATTTCACATTCATTCAGCGCACCTTCATCCTCTTTTTGTCCGCCTCCGTTTACGTAAGATTTTTCCACCAGTTTCATTTCCAACCGGCCCTTGCTGCCATTAAATACTACGTTCAGCCCTTCCCAGGGCAAATACGCGTTGAGTGAGTACGTCATAATGGCTTTGCTCTTATAACGCACCATTACACCCAGTACATCTTCAATATTAATTCCATCATCAAATACGCTTTTATCGCGGTAATAGCCATCTTCATGTTCGGCGTCTAAATATAATGCGGTAAGCTGCTCGCTTTGATTCATATGTAATGCAAACGGATCGTTTTCTGCCGCCGCGCTATTATGTGAACGTGAATAAAATTCTGTAACCCCGCGCGCTTCGGCATTCGCTTTGCCGTAAAAACGCAAATCACCTTGCGCATAGACCGTTTCCGGTTCGCTATTCAGCCAGAAATTCACCAGATCAAAATGGTGCGTAGATTTGTGCACCAACAGCCCACCACTGTTGCGCTTGTCACGGTGCCAACGACGGAAATAATCGGCCCCATGCTCAGTATTCAACAGCCACTCAAAATGAACCGAATAAACTTCGCCAATCACCCCTGCGGCGATCAGTTCACGGACTTTGCTGTGATGCGGAGCGTAGCGGTAATTAAAGGTCACCCGTAATTTACGGCCGGTACGGTTAATCGCATCGATAATCGCCTGACATTTCTCTTCATCGATCGTCATCGGCTTTTCACTGATGACATCACAGCCTAATTCCATTGCACGGATAATATAATGATGATGCGTCCGGTCCAGCGACGTCACAATAACCACATCGGGTTTGGTTTCCGCGATCATCTGCTCAAACTGTTCGGCGCGATATGTCGGCACATTATCGTGTCCATATTTATGGACAATCTGGTTGGCGTAATTCATTCGGGTCTGGTTTGTATCACAAAATGCAACAAACAACCCCTGATCCTGATAATCCCTGGCAATTGACTCCAAATAAAGGCCTGCGCGGCCCCCCGTTCCCACAACGGCATATTTCTTTTTCATTCTGCGCATTTCCTCCAAATAACGTCGGGCACATAGCTATTCGTACATAAAACGCCTGTGCCATAAAAAATAGAGCATACCAACATCGTTCACCTTCATATTATTGCCATGCGAGGGTGTTATCTGGCAGTAGGATAAAGATTGACATGCTCCATCTCTCATAAATACAAATTGAACATTTACTATATTACTGTTTGATTTTATTGGTAATGTTAGATGCAATTTATCCCACACACCTCACATTGCATGCGCATCGATCTTCCTAAGTGCTCATGCGCCAACAGAATTCTCCCCACATGACGTCCCCATTCATGCAAAGCCCTGCAATTCTTGCCAGGTTGAGATGCAGAAGCGACACAGGGTTACGATCGTGATGGCTTTCTCTTTTCTTACCACCCTGCGTGACATACCTCGCATTTTATTTTCAATCCACCTGAGGATGCCGGATAATCGGCACGTAACTAATGAGAGAAGCAAGAAAGCGACACGCGCGTAAGGAATCACTATGCAGACTTTTTTTCAGGACACCATGGCAACGCCGCTCGGGGAGTTATTGATTATTGCTGATGAAAATAATCATTTGCGTGCCGTCGAGTGGCGCGAGTATGAAGACGATTTATTTCGCTCGCTCAATCGTAGTTATCGAAATGATCCCTTTTCGTTGCAGGCGCGTCATAATCCCGGCGGTCTGACAGACAGTCTGCAACGCTATTTTGAGGGTGAATTAACGATTATTGATACGCTGCCTGTGGCTTCCATAGGGACTGAATTTCAACAGCAAGTCTGGCGGGAATTACGCCGCATTCCCTGCGGAGAAATTACCACGTATGGTGAACTCGCGACGCTGTTGGGACGCACTGGGGCAGCACGCGCGGTCGGCATGGCAAACGGCTCAAACCCAGTCAGCATCGTGGTTCCGTGCCATCGCGTCATCGGTACTGGCGGTGCGTTGACGGGCTATGCTGGCGGCATTCACCGTAAACAGTGGCTGTTAGCTCATGAAGGGTATTTACCTCAACAGCTATTTACACTTGACTGAATAGCTTACCGTTATAATTTTTTTTGCGCTTCCGAAACGCAGAAATGCCCTGCCGAATTGCTTATCGCCGTAAGCAATTCGGATTAATCAATGTGTTAACCGTTCGGTAACGTAATGGAAAAAAATATTATCTCCGGCGGGCCTTATATATCGGAATATTTTCCAGCAAAATCGAAAAATTATAGTTAGTTCACTATTTATTGGCCTATTCCAGTGATTGCCGCTCTTATCACAGCCGATAAAAGCTGTTAAAATTGACCAATATCAATTATTGCCTGAGCAAAGCCTATGATCCCGGAAAAGCGAATTATTCGACGCATCCAGTCTGGCGGTTGTGCAATCCACTGTCAGGATTGCAGTATCAGTCAGCTATGCATCCCTTTCACCCTGAATGAACACGAGCTCGATCAGCTCGACAACATCATTGAAAGGAAGAAGCCTATCCAGAAGGGGCAAGCGTTGTTTAAAGCAGGTGATGAACTGAGATCGCTGTATGCCATTCGCTCTGGAACAATAAAAAGCTATACCATTACGGAGCAAGGCGACGAGCAGATCACCGGTTTTCATCTCGCCGGTGATTTGGTGGGCTTTGATGCTATCGGTACCGCTCAGCATCCGAGTTTCGCTCAGGCGCTGGAAACGTCAATGGTCTGCGAAATTCCGTTCGAGACGCTGGACGATCTCTCCGGGAAAATGCCTAACCTGCGCCAACAGATGATGCGCCTGATGAGCGGCGAAATCCGTGGCGATCAAGACATGATTCTGCTGTTGTCGAAGAAGAATGCTGAAGAACGTCTGGCTGCGTTTGTCTACAACCTCTCCCGTCGTTTTGCCCAGCGTGGTTTCTCTCCACGTGAGTTCCGCCTGACTATGACGCGTGGTGATATCGGCAACTATCTGGGGCTGACCGTTGAAACCATCAGCCGTCTGCTGGGGCGTTTCCAGAAAAGCGGCACGCTGGCGGTAAAAGGGAAATACATCACGATCGAGAATCTTGATGCGCTTTCTGAATTAGCCGGCTCATCACGTAAGTAATCTTTACTGCCTAACTCGTTGACGCTGCCACTTTTTCTACCGTAGCAGCGTCAACACCTTTCCCCTTCCCGCCTCATCCGTGATATTTCCTATTTTGTTATTCTGCTGCGTATCTCTGTTGTCCAAAACGATTCCATTGCGGTACTCTTGATTAACAGGCTGTGGAGTAACAGCTGTTTGGAGGAGCTATGGCAAAGTATCAGAACTTACTGGTAGCTATTGACCCAAATCAGGATGACCAACCAGCGCTGCGTCGGGCGGTTTACCTGGTTCAGCGACTTGGCGGCCGCATCAAGGCATTTCTGCCGATTTATGATTTCTCTTATGAAATGACAACCCTGCTTTCTCCCGATGAAAGGGTGGAAATGCGTCAGGGCGTTATCCAGCAGCGGACAGAGTGGATTGCCGAACAGTGCAAATACTACGTTGAAGCAGGCGTTCCCATCGAAATCAAAGTGGTATGGCACAATAAGCCCTTTGAAGCCATCATTCGGGAAGTAATTTCCGGCCAGCACGACCTGTTGTTGAAAATGGCGCATCAGCACGATCGGCTGGAAGCCGTCATCTTTACGCCAACCGACTGGCAATTGCTGCGCAAATGCCCTTGCCCTGTGTGGATGGTAAAAGATCAACCCTGGCCAACCGAAGGTCGAGCGTTGGTTGCCGTCAATTTGGCTAGCGAAGACCCTTATCACGATCCGCTCAATATTAAACTGGTATCGGAAACGCTGGAGCTGGCGAAGCAGGTTGACCAGACCGAAGTTCATCTGGTTGGTGCTTATCCCATTACCCCCATCAATATTGCCATTGAACTGCCTGATTTCGATCCCAGCGTCTACAACGACGCGATTCGCGGGCAACACCTTATCGCGATGAAATCGCTACGGCAGAAATTCGGTCTGGATGAACGTGTGACGCACGTAGAAAAAGGCCTGCCAGAAGAAGTGATTCCCGACCTTGCCGAACATTTGCAAGCGGGCGTCGTGGTGTTGGGGTCACTGGGCAGAACTGGCCTTTCCGCTGCTTTTATCGGAAATACCGTCGAGCATGTCATCGATCACCTGAAATGTGATCTGCTTGCGATCAAGCCCGATGATTTCGTGTCACCGCTGACGTTGGAAGACGGCGATAACAGCTGATTTCTTGTTTTACTTTATTCGAACCACCTAATGCCAGCCTCTCAGCGCTGGCATTATTTTTTGCAGCGGACAAACGATAAGACGCAAAAAAAGGGGCGATATTCGCCCCTTTCGTTTTCTACGTGCTGTCACACTTACAGTGCTTTCAGAATCGCCTCAACGCTGTCTTTGGCATCGCCAAACAGCATTTGTGTGTTCTCTTTAAAGAACAGCGGGTTCTGCACGCCAGCGTAGCCGGTATTCATGGAACGCTTGAACACGATAACATTCTGCGCTTTCCACACTTCCAACACAGGCATGCCTGCGATTGGGCTATGTGGATCTTCCTGCGCTGCCGGGTTAACGGTGTCATTCGCGCCAATGACCAGCACGACATCGGTATCGGTGAAATCGTCATTAATTTCATCCATTTCCAATACGATATCGTAAGGCACTTTCGCTTCAGCCAACAGCACGTTCATATGCCCAGGCAAACGCCCTGCCACCGGGTGGATACCAAAGCGAACGTTGATACCGCGCGCGCGCAGCTTTGCGGTGATGTCATGCACAGGGTACTGCGCCTGCGCCACAGCCATACCGTATCCCGGCGTGATGATGACTGAGGTTGAGTTCTTGAGCAAATCAGCCACGTCTTCCGCTGAAGCCTCACGATATTCCCCGACCTCTTCGCTCTCACTGGAGGAAACGCCGTCCGTACCAAAACCACCGGCAATGACGCTGATGAAAGAGCGGTTCATCGCTTTACACATGATATAAGACAGAATCGCACCTGAAGAACCTACCAGAGCACCCGTCACGATCAGCAGGTCATTGCTCAGCATAAAGCCTGCTGCCGCTGCCGCCCAACCGGAGTAGGAGTTCAGCATAGAGACAACGACTGGCATGTCAGCACCGCCAATCGATGCAACCAGATGCCAACCAAACACCAGTGCAATGGCCGTCATCAGAATCAACGCCAGCACCTGCAGCGCTACACTGCCCGTATTGACGAAAACCAGAAGCAGCAGGAAGGACACAACCAACGCCGCCAGATTCATTTTATGGCGATGAGGCAGCATCAACGGCTTGGAAGAGATCTTGCCGCGCAGCTTACCGAATGCGATAACCGAACCCGTGAAGGTCACCGCACCGATGAAGATACCCAGGAAGACTTCCGTCAAATGGATATTGACCATCACCGGATCGGTGATTTCGCCGTGATCGAGGAAACTGTTAAAGCCAACCAGCACCGCAGCCAGACCCACAAAACTGTGAAGAATAGCGACCAGCTCTGGCATTTCAGTCATTTCAACTTTACGCGCCAGATAAATACCGATTGACCCACCGATCACCATCGCAACGATGATCCAGCCAACGTTGCCAGAATCCGGTCCCAGAATCGTCGCGATCAGCGCAAGTGCCATCCCGCTGATACCGAAAATGTTCCCTTGCTGCGACGTTTCGTGCTTGGACAACCCGGCCAAACTGAAAATAAAGAGAATTGCGGCAACAATGTATGCAGCAGTTACTAATCCACCAGACATGTGTTACCCCTTAGTTTTTACGGAACATTTTCAGCATGCGCTGAGTCACGGTGAAACCACCGAAAATATTGATGCTGGCGATCAGTACGGCAATGAATGAGAAGAACGACACCCATCCGCCGTGGCCGATCTGCAACAATGCTCCGACAACGATAATGCCTGATATCGCGTTAGTGACTGACATCAATGGCGTGTGCAAGGCGTGACTGACATTCCAGACCACGTAGTACCCCACCACGCAGGACAGCGCAAAAACGGTAAAGTGAGACAGGAACTCTTTCGGTGCGGCATCAGCCAGCCAGCCAAACAGCAGAATAGCAATCGCGAGGAACGCGTATTTCTTCCACGGCGATGTCGGTTTGGCTTCTTCCTTCACCACGGCAGCGGCAGGTTTTGCCTGTTGTGGCTGCGCTGATACCTGAATTGGGGGTGCCGGCCAGGTGATTTCACCTTCTTTAATGACGGTCACGCCGCGAATCACGGTATCGTCAAAATCGACGTTGATTTCGCCGTTTTTCTCTTTGCAGAGCAATTTCAGCAGATTAACCAGGTTTGTGCCGTAAAGCTGTGAGGATTGCGTCGGCAGGCGGCTAGGTAAATCGGTATAACCGATAATTTTGACGCCGTTTTCCGTCACGGTGACGCGATCGGCCACGGTCAGTTCGCAGTTTCCGCCCGTTTGCGCGGCTAAATCAACAATCACGCTGCCGGGCTTCATGCTCAGCACCATGTC
This sequence comes from Pectobacterium aroidearum, assembly GCF_041228105.1. NCBI lineage: Bacteria > Pseudomonadati > Pseudomonadota > Gammaproteobacteria > Enterobacterales > Pectobacteriaceae > Pectobacterium > Pectobacterium aroidearum. Next base: position 2,610,351 of record NZ_CP166097.1, on the reverse strand, counting down.
TTTGGTGATCAGTCGCGGTGCCGGTTTTCCGGGAATCAGTGCCGTAGTGACGATAATGTCGACTTCTTTCGCCTGTGCAGCAAACAGTTCCATTTCGGCTTTGATAAAGGCTTCAGACATGACCTTGGCATAGCCGTCACCACTGCCCGCTTCTTCTTCAAAGTCGAGTTCGAGGAACTCGGCGCCCATGCTCTTAACCTGCTCTTTTACTTCAGGGCGAGTATCAAAAGCACGAACGATAGCACCTAAGCTACCTGCTGCGCCGATCGCGGCCAAACCGGCTACACCTGCGCCGATAATCATCACTTTGGCAGGCGGAACTTTACCTGCAGCGGTAATTTGCCCGGTAAAGAAGCGACCAAACTCGTGGGCTGCTTCAACAATAGCGCGATAGCCAGCAATGTTTGCCATCGAGCTGAGCGCATCGAGTGACTGCGCGCGTGAAATACGTGGCACGGAATCCATGGCCATTACCGTCACCTGACGGGCTGCCAGTTTTTCCAGCAGTGCCGGGTTTTGCGCGGGCCAGATAAAGCTGACAACCGTACTGCCCGCACGGGTCAGCTCGATTTCGTCATCCTGCGGCGCATTCACCTTCAGGACGATATCGGATTGCCAGACTTCCGAACTGTCAACAATCGACGCGCCAGCTTCTTCATATGCCGCATCGTCAAAACTTGCCAGTTTTCCCGCTTCACGTTCTATCGAGACCGTAAAACCCAGTTTCAACAGCTGTTCAACCGTTTTCGGCGTCGCTGCTACACGGGCTTCATTGGCCAACCGCTCTCTTGGTACACCAATACGCATACTGATACCCTTTTCGCTTATTTTTAACGAAGGTTATTATTCTCACCCTACTCTGTTATACGAATTCGCCGAGACCTGCTGCACCCTGTATCCCCGCATTCACGCGGTAGGAAGAGGGTCTTATCATCTTCTTGCCACACGCTTTTTTTGGGGCGTCTCACTGTAGGCGAACTCATTTATAACGTACTGAAAATGTGATCGATGATCCATAAATAAAATGAATTTCACAGAAAAGCCGAGTTATCACAGGTTATGCCAGCCTTTCTTGGTCGAAAATCATGCTCTTCTCTGCCTTTTGTAGCATTATTACAGAAGTATTTTTCGGTGCTGTTTCACAAAAATGGTGTGTTACAAGGTTGTTAATGCGATAAATCACATAAATATCCCTTATGATGGCAAAACAATCATTAACCGTTATTATTAGCACTTTTCTTGTTCAGAGCCGAAGCATTACGGCTTTTCAGCACCGCTGAAAATGCTAAAGCACAAGAATTTATTCCGTGCGATAATCAGCCCTATTCCGTTACAGGTTGATTGCTATACCTTAAATAATTCGAGTTGCAGGAAGGCGAAAGGATTTTTTATGAAGCTGAAGACTACTGTTATTGCATCCACGTTATTGTTATCACTCTCGGCATTTTCAGCGCAGGCGGCACAGGAACTGACTCCTGAGCAGGCAAAATCCCTGCAACCTTTTGAACGAATTACGTTCAAGGGGCGTTTTAATGCGATCAATGAAGCGGTTGCCGCAGCCTCAACACGTGCAGACAAGTTGGGTGCAGAGTCATTTTATGTTCAGTCTATGACGGATGCTAATTCAGGCGAATCCTGGAATGTGACTGTCGATCTGTACCATAAAGATGCCCCTAAAGCGAAACAGAACGTGCAATATCGCACCGTCTACGGCGTAAAAGAATTGCCGAAAGATGCGGCTTATTTGCTAGAACCTTATGACACCGTTACGGTAAGTGGTTTATTCAGCACTCAGCCCGATCTGATCGATGCGATTGCAAAAGCGGCAAAAGAGAAAAATGCCGATTCGTTCTACATTGTGCGCCAAATCGATGTGAACTCGAATAGTGCGAACCAAAGGGCTACCGCGTTTATCTATAAAGCCGATGCGCCAAAACGCCAGCTTCAGAAACCTGATGCGATCCCTGCCGATTCTGATGCGGGTCGCGCTGCGCTGGCTGCCGGTGGTGCAGAAGCCGCGAAGGTTGAAATCCCTGGCGTTGCTTACTCTGATAGCCCTAGCCGCAGCGTGGGAAACTTCTTTGAAACACAATCTTCTAAAGGTGGACGTTACACGGTAACACTATCTGATGGCACTCAGATTCAGGAACTGAATAATGCTACCGCAGCGCAGATGGTGCCTTTCGACTCTATCCAGTTCCGCGGCAACTACACTAACGGCACTCAGATATCCGAAGCCGTTGCTAAACGCGCAGGCGAGAAAGGTGCCAAGTACTACCACGTCACCAGACAGTGGGAAGGCAAAGGCAACAACATGACGATAAGCGCCGATCTCTATAAATAACAGCGATTGTGCAGCGTTGTAGAAAACGACGAACGTTTATAAACACAAAAACCCGCGATATCGCGGGTTTTTTTACGTCAGTAATCAATCTTGCGGTAAATAGAAGATTACTTACTGGTATCCAGTTCCGGGAAGTTTTTCACCAGGTCGTCAATCGCTTTGATCTGTTGCAGGAACGGTTCCAGTTTATCCAGCGGCAGCGCAGATGGGCCATCGCATTTTGCATTTGCAGGATCCGGGTGAGCTTCAATGAATAGCCCCGCCAGACCAACAGCCATACCGGCGCGCGCCAACTCCGTCACTTGTCCACGACGACCGCTGGACGCCGCACCAAACGGGTCGCGGCACTGTAGCGCATGCGTCACGTCAAAAATCACCGGTGAACCGTTAGAAACCTGCTTCATGACATTGAAGCCGAGCATATCAACAACCAGATTGTCGTAACCGAAGTTGCTGCCGCGATCGCACAGAATGACCTGATCGTTGCCGCCTTCGATGAACTTATCGACGATATTGCCCATTTGTCCAGGGCTGACGAACTGCGGTTTTTTCACGTTGATTACCGCACCCGTTTTCGCCATCGCTTCCACCAGATCGGTTTGGCGCGCCAGAAACGCAGGAAGCTGGATGACATCAACCACATCGGCAACAGGCTGCGCCTGATGTGCTTCATGCACGTCAGTGATAATTTTTACGCCAAAGGTCTGTTTCAGTTCCTGGAAGATTTTCATCCCTTCTTCCAGACCGGGACCACGGTAAGAGTGAATCGAGGAGCGGTTAGCCTTATCGAATGACGCTTTGAACACGTAAGGAATACCCAGCTTCTGCGTGATCGTGACGTAATGCTCACAAATGCGCATCGCCAGATCGCGTGATTCAAGAACATTCATGCCGCCAAACAGCACAAAAGGCAGATCATTGGCGACGGGGATATCCCCTATCTTGACCACTTTATTCGTCATACTTTTACCTTCATGTCGGGAAATAAATTAACGCTGCATTACTGCAAAACGGGTTCTTAATGTAAGACTGTTTTTTTAATGCAAGACAATCTGTTTCTGCTCTATCGAGTGAATCTGCACTTTTATCATTTCACTCACTGGATCTTCCGGACACTGTTCAACAAAATAGTTGAGATCGGAAAGCGCAATGTGGTCGCAATCCAGTTGCGCATAAATCAGGCCGCGATCGCGAATTTCATACGGATCGTCCGGGTCAAATTGCAACACCGCTTCGCTGGCTCTTAACGCCAGCTCCATCTGTTTTTCTTCCATCAGTGCAACTTTCAACGTATCGAGCATCTTACGCACAATCAGGACGTTTTCCGCTTCATCCAGATCTTCATCCAGCAGGCGGGTTGATGGACCGATGTTACCTTTCAGCCAGACTTCCAACACATGTTCGCTCAGCGTATCGCCGTTTAATGGGTTGATCAGCCACATCTCTTCGTCGAGCCAGTCGGCACGCAGAATCAGCTGTGTTGGGAAAATGACTGGCATCAGCGGCAAACCCAGTTCATTGGCGATATGCAGGAAGATAACGCCAAGTGACACGGGCATGCCCTGACGCGATTCAAGTACCTGATCGAGCCACAGTGCATCAGACAGGCGATAAACGCCGCCCGCACCGCCGAATCCCCAGGTGTGATAAAACAGCTCAATCAGCTTTTCAAGCTGAAGATCTTGCTCAAGATCTTCAGGAATAGCGGATCGAGCGCTCTCAACCATCTGTTGCAGATTTTGCCGCACATCCTGAGCGGGAAAGTCGCGGCGAATAGCCTGTGAAACCAACACGACACCATCACTTAGCAGCGACTGGTTGAATTCAAAATCAGCAATAGCACTCATAATTATTCCATCAGCAACGGTGACTGAGTCAGTGCCAACAGCACGACCACACCAAAGCACATTAAAGCAGATACAAACGCCAGCCAGCGAACTTTCTGACTACGGGGGCGTTTCCCCAAGGCGATCGCGCCAAGAAGGATATAAATAATAACGCCAAACAGTTTTTCCGTCAGCCAGCTTTGCTCGGGAGTAAACGGATAAGTATGGCTAAGCGTGATTAAACCAATACCGCTGATTAATAACAAGGTATCGTTAATGTGCGGCAGGATTTTCACCCAACGCTGTTGCAGCAGCGTTGATTGCCGGCACAGCCAGAAAAAACGAATAATAAACAGAGAAATACTGATGCCAACCGTTGCCAGATGCAGATATATCGTGGCTGGGTAAAGAGTTATCACGTCCATTGCTCCTAATGAGTTGGGGCATCCAACCAGCGTCCTAACGACACGCGGTCATTACCACCATAGTCCTGACAAGTTTCTATTTGTGTGAATCCGCGTGCTTGTAAAAGCTGGCGCACAGCATCAGCCTGTTGCCAGCCATGTTCCAATAGCAGCCAACCACCGGCCGCTAAATAATGCGGGGCAGATTCAATAATGGTGCGTAAATCCGCCAATCCGTTGTCGGCAGCAATCAGTGCGCTGGCCGGTTCAAAACGAACATCGCCCTGCGACAGATGCACATCATCCGCATCGATATAGGGTGGATTACTGGCGATGAGCGCAAAGCGTGTTTGATCAAGCGGTGAATACCAGCTTCCGGATAAGAAATGGGCGTTATCGAGGCCCAATTGCTGGGCGTTTTTTGTTGCTAACGCGACGGCATCCGGTTGAACATCAACGCCCGTCACCCGGCAATCGCGTCGCTCACTGGCCAGCGCCAGCGCGATTGCTCCGGTTCCGGTACCCAAATCCAACACGGCACACGGCATTTGAGGCAAGCGCAGCAGTGCCTGTTCAACCAGGCACTCGGTATCGGGACGGGGAATCAGCGTCGCGGGCGACACAGACAGCGGCAGTGACCAGAACTCACGCTCGCCGATCAAATAGGCAATCGGTTCGCCCTGTTCGCGGCGAGCCAACAGTTCAGCTAACCGCTGCTGTTCAGCCGCGCTTAGCGCTGTTTCACCAAATGCCAGCAGGAACGTACGGCGCTTTCCGGTCACAAAGCCCAGCAAAATTTCCGCATCTCGCTTCGGACTTTCTCCCGCCGCAAGCCGTGCCGTCGCAGAGATTAACCAATCCTGATAGGTCATTATTCCTGCTCGGACAGCGCGGCAAGCTGATCGGCCTGGTATTCCTGCACTACTGGCTGAATCAACGTATCCAATTTTCCTTCCATGACTTCGTCCAGGCGGTATAACGTCAGGTTAATTCGGTGATCGGTCACCCTTCCCTGTGGGAAGTTATAGGTGCGGATGCGGTCAGAACGATCGCCACTACCGAGCAGGTTACGGCGGGTTGAGGCTTCTTCCTGCTGACGTTTCTGCACTTCTGCGGCACGAATACGCGCGCCCAACACCGACAGCGCTTTGGCTTTGTTCTTGTGCTGTGAACGTTCGTCCTGGCATTCCACGACAATACCCGTTGGCAAGTGAGTAATACGAATGGCCGAATCGGTGGTGTTAACGTGCTGACCGCCCGCGCCAGAAGAACGGAAGGTATCGATACGCAAATCCGCAGGGTTGATGTCCGGCAGTTCCGCTTCCGGCACTTCCGCCATCACGGCGACCGTACAGGCTGAGGTATGAATACGTCCTTGAGATTCTGTGGCAGGAACGCGCTGCACGCGATGGCCGCCGGATTCAAATTTAAGCTGGCCGTACACGCCGTCGCCGGAGATTTTAGCGATAACTTCTTTATAACCGCCATGTTCGCCATCGCTGGCGCTCATCACCTCAACACGCCAGCGGCGAGACTCGGCATAACGACTGTACATACGGAACAGGTCGCCGGCAAAAATCGCGGCTTCGTCGCCGCCCGTTCCTGCACGCACTTCCAGAAAACAGCCGCGCTCATCGTCGGGATCTTTCGGCAACAGCAGCACCTGAAGCTGTTGCTCCAACGCTTCAATCGTCGCTTTACCCTCTTTCAATTCTTCCTGCGCCATATCGCGCATTTCAGGATCGTCCAGCATCATTTCTGCGGTTTGCTGATCCTCTTGCGCCTGCTGCCATTGCTGGAAACAGCGAGTAATATCAGTGAGCTGAGCATATTCTCGCGACAACGCGCGAAAACGGTCCATATCAGCGATGACGCTGGGCTCACCGAGTAACGCCTGGACTTCTTCATGGCGTTCTTGTAACGCTTCCAGTTTAGCAACAATAGAAGGCTTCATGCGGGCGGTTAAATCCTGTAATAGAGATGAATGCTAGTCCAGCCCAAGGCTGTCACGTAAAATTTGTAACCGATTTTGGTCGCCGTCACGAGCGGCTTGCTGAAGGGATTTGGTCGGCGCGTGAATCAGACGGTTGGTTAAACGGTGCGTCAGTTCCTGAATCACCGCTTCAACGTCATTGCCTTGTTGAATGGCAGCCAGCGCCTTGGCCGTCATTTCCGCACGCAGCTCATCGGCCTGAGCGCGATAATCGCGAATGGTCTCCACCGCGGACTGCGCACGCAGCCACGCCATGAAGTCGGAACTTTCCTGCTGCACGATGGATTCGGCCTGCACCGCCGCCGCTTTGCGCTGCGCGAGGTTATGCTGAATAATCGCGTGCAGATCGTCCACGCTGTAGAGATAAACGTTCGGCAATTTGCCGACTTCCGGCTCAATATCACGCGGAACCGCAATATCCACCATCAGCATTGGCTGATTCCGTCTCGCCTTCAGCGTCCGTTCCATCATCCCTTTTCCGATAATCGGCAGCGTGCTGGCCGTTGAACTGATCACAATATCAGCCTGAACGAGCTGTTCATCCAACTCTGCCAGCGTGATGACTTCTGCGCCCACTTCCGTTGCCAGCGCCTGCGCACGTTCACGGGTACGGTTTGCGATCACCATTTTCTGTACGTTGTGTTCACGAAGATAGCGAGCGACCAGTTCAATGGTTTCTCCGGCACCGACCAGCAGCACCGTGACATCCGCCAGTGACTCAAAAATCTGCCGTGCCAGCGTACAGGCAGCAAATGCCACCGACACCGCGCTGGCACCGATATCCGTTTCCGTACGAACGCGTTTGGCCACGGTAAAAGACTTTTGGAACAACCGTTCCAACTCGCTGGACAGGGAATGACCACGCTGTGATTCGGCAAACGCTTTCTTCACCTGCCCCAAAATCTGCGGTTCGCCTAATACCAGAGAATCCAGACCGCTCGCCACGCGCATCAGATGACTAACAGCGGCATTATCCTGATGCCAGTAAAGACTGCCGTTGACGTCTTCCGGGCGCAATTGATGATATTCACACAACCAGCGAATCAACTGTTCACGCTGGTTTTCCTGTTCGTCAACGCTAAGATAGAGTTCCGTACGATTGCAGGTAGACAGCACAACGCCGCCCTGCACCAGCGGTTGCTGTAGCAGACTGTCGAGGGCCACTCCGAGTTTATCTGGTGAGAACACAACGCGTTCACGCAGAGAAACCGGTGCGGTTTTGTGATTAATACCAAGCGCAAGCAGGGTCATTAGGCTGTTTCTGAGTAATACCGGTCTTAGTATGGATTTCGTTTGAATCGCATTCTACTTGATGCAGGGGTGCAAGAAAAGCGACAGCACGCGATACACCTCGTCTGAGGTAGTCACTTTTTGACAAAAAACAATAAACGCCATTAACGAATAACAATGATTGACGCTGAGCGGTAAGCCCGTTAGCGTGACGTATTTCACGAACTCCGTTCATTTACAGGATACGACCGACATGCCAACCCAAACCGTCCGATGCCTGCGTTTACTGCCTTTAGCCAGCGTATTGCTAGTCGCCTGTAGCGTTCATCAACCCACCCAAACGGGTAAAAGCCCCACCTCGCCAGAGTGGCAACAGCATCAGCAAAAAGTACAGCAACTCAGCCAATATCAAACTCGCGGCGCTTTTGCCTATATCTCCGATAGCAAAAGAGTATCAGCCAATTTTTTCTGGCAGGACACACCGCCGCAGCGTTATCGACTGCTGCTGACCAACCCGCTCGGCAGCACCGAATTAGAACTGCGCGCCCAGCCTGACGGCGTACAGATCACCGATAACCAAGGCAAACGCTACGTGGGGAAAGATGCTGAATACATGATTCAGCAGCTCACCGGCATGGCGATCCCACTGAACAATCTGCGTCAGTGGATCCTCGGTATCCCAGGCGACGCCACCGAATTCACGCTGGATGAACGCTATCTGCTGAAAACCGTCACCTACCGTCAGGGTAACCAAAACTGGAATGTCAGCTATCAAAGCTACAACACCGAGCTGACGCCGCCGCTCCCAACCAGTCTGGAGCTGGTTCAGGGCGAACAGCGTATTAAGCTGAAAATGAATAACTGGATGGTTAAATAAGCGATGCAACCGACGGTTATCGAGACATGGCCAGCACCCGCCAAACTGAATTTGTTTCTTTATATTACTGGTCAGAGACAGGACGGGTATCACCTGTTGCAAACGCTATTCCAATTTCTGGATTACGGTGACACCCTGACGATTCAGCCACGTGATGACGACCAGATTAACCTGCTTACCCCCGTGGACGGTGTAGAGAACGAGCAAAACCTGATCGTCCGCGCCGCACGCTTATTACAGCAGCACTGTAAACGTCATAATATTCACCCTGCCCAGTTCGGTGCAGATATCCGTATCGATAAATGTCTGCCCATGGGCGGCGGGCTGGGCGGTGGTTCATCCAATGCAGCTACCGTTTTGGTTGCCCTTAACCATTTGTGGCAAAGTGGGCTGAGCGTTGATACGTTGGCCGATCTGGGATTGCAATTAGGTGCAGATGTTCCCGTCTTTGTTCGTGGGCATGCAGCCTTTGCCGAAGGCATTGGTGAGCGGTTAACACCCGCGAATCCGCCAGAGAAATGGTATCTGGTGGCTCACCCTGGCGTGAGTATCGCCACCCCGTTGATTTTCGGCGATCCGGAGTTGACGCGTAATTCGCCAGTTCGTGATTTAGAAACTTTATTAAACCAGACCTTCGTCAATGATTGTGAAGCTATCGCAAGAAAACGTTTTCGTGAGGTTGAACAGCTACTTTCATGGCTGCTAGAATATGCCCCGGCGCGCCTGACTGGAACGGGAGCTTGTGTGTTTGCAGAGTTTGACACCGAGTTCGCAGCCCGTCAGGTGCTTGACCAGGCCCCGGAATGGCTAAACGGTTTCGTCGCGCGAGGCGTTAACGTCTCTCCGCTACAACGTACGCTTTCCGGGCAACTTTAGGTTTTGCCACACACCGGCTGCCATGCGGCCAGTCTGTAGCAAACTTAATTCATACACCCGTATGCATATTGTGCCTGTTGCTCTCCCTGCCTGGCAGGCGCAATATTTCTCTGGACGCAAGCCTGAGGTTCTTCTCGTGCCTGATATGAAGCTTTTTGCTGGTAACGCCATCCCGGAACTAGCACAACGTATTGCCAACCGTTTGTACACTAGCCTTGGCGACGCCGCTGTCGGTCGTTTTAGCGATGGCGAAGTCAGCGTGCAAATCAATGAAAATGTACGCGGTGGTGATATTTTCATCATCCAGTCCACCTGTGCACCCACCAATGACAACCTGATGGAACTGGTTGTGATGGTCGATGCTCTGCGTCGCGCTTCCGCGGGACGTATTACCGCCGTTATCCCCTACTTCGGCTATGCCCGTCAGGACCGCCGTGTGCGTTCCGCACGTGTGCCAATCACCGCGAAAGTCGTTGCTGACTTCCTGTCCAGCGTCGGTGTTGACCGTGTTCTGACCGTCGATTTGCACGCTGAGCAGATTCAAGGTTTCTTCGATGTACCAGTAGATAACGTATTCGGTAGCCCGATCCTGCTGGAAGATATGCTGCAACAGAATCTGGAAAACCCAATCGTGGTTTCTCCTGATATCGGTGGCGTTGTGCGTGCCCGCGCAATCGCTAAACTGCTGAACGATACCGACATGGCAATCATCGACAAGCGCCGTCCGCGCGCCAACGTTTCTCAGGTGATGCACATCATCGGTGACGTCGCTGGCCGTGACTGTGTGCTGGTTGACGATATGATCGACACTGGCGGTACGCTGTGCAAAGCAGCTGAAGCGCTGAAGGAACGTGGGGCTAAACGTGTATTCGCTTATGCCACACACCCGATCTTCTCAGGCAATGCTTACGAGAACATCAAGAACTCTGTAATTGATGAAGTGATTGTCTGCGATACCATTCCGCTGGCGGAAAACATTCGTTCACTGCCGAATGTTCGTACGTTGACGCTGTCCGGTATGTTGGCCGAAGCGATTCGTCGTATCAGCAACGAAGAATCTATTTCTGCGATGTTTGAGCATTAATCGTTGCTGATCGGGTAACCGCTCGCAAACGATAATGAGGGAGCCACCTGTAACAAGGTGGCTTTCTTATTTTTATCACTGTAAAAAACGCTATCACTATAAAAAACAAAAAACCGCCATAGCAAAGCTACAGCGGCTCTCATGTTCAATTTTCATTAGCGCCGATGGCGCCTTAACGGTTATGGGTGACGTTGGCGGCGGCAACGCTTATCAAAGTGTTTAACCCACCAATAACGATCTGCGACTTCCTCACGCCCGCTAATACGTGCTCCCACTAACCAAAATATTGCACCAGAAAAAATACCGACCAGATCAATATAAGTCATATATTCAGGGACATTCAGTTTAGGGAACTGGCTGGCGATGGAAAAACCAATACCGCCAATCATCAGAATCATACCGAGCCCCATCAACATGTTACCCAATACTGTCACGTTTTTACGTTTCATCTGCCACCTCCAGATTAATTCTGTGGATGAATCGGAGTGCCATTACCGCTGACTTTCTTATTATTGATGTAATTATAGACAATAGTATGCTTGGATGATTGCGGGAGGGATCACAGATAAAAGGAATGATTAATATTTTTTTACGTTTAAACAAATAAATAGACGAAACTCGGAATAGTCACATCGCTAAACAAATAACATTGTATTTACATTCCAACACCGAGATTTTGCTATCCACCACACGGTGTGTAAACTAGCGCTTTCGTTTATCACGCTACCCTGCGTAAGTTTAAGCACGTAATCTGGAATATACCGTGAGCAGTATTAAATTAATTGTCGGCCTGGCGAATCCCGGCGCTGAATATGCCGCCACCCGCCATAATGCGGGCGCCTGGTTTGTTGATCGTCTGGCGGACGCGTACCGTCAACCGCTGAAAGAAGAAAGCAAATTTTTTGGTTACACATCCCGCCTGAATCTGGCTGGGCAAGATGTACGCCTGCTGGTTCCCACCACGTTCATGAACCTGAGTGGTAAGGCCGTCGCGGCAATGGCGACCTTCTATCGCATCCAGCCCGATGAAATTCTGGTTGCACACGATGAACTGGATTTATTACCGGGGATTGCCAAACTTAAACTGGGTGGCGGACACGGCGGTCACAACGGGCTGAAAGACATCATTAGTAAATTGGGTAATAACCCGAACTTTCATCGTTTACGCATTGGTATCGGCCATCCGGGTGATAAAAGCAAAGTTACTGGCTTTGTGTTGGGAAAACCACCGACAAGCGAGCAGACGTTGATCGACGATGCTATTGACGAAGCAGTACGCTGCACAGAAATTCTGATGAAAGAAGACATGATCAAAGCGATGAACCGCTTGCATGCCTTCAAACCGGCATAAACTGGTCAGAATGCGGATGGGAGATCGAGATAAATCGCCATTCCGTGTATAATCGGCCGAAATGTTTCCATTCTGACAGGCAAAATATAGCAATTGCCTGATTAATAAGTTATTTAAGGTGATATAAACATGGGATTCAAATGCGGTATCGTTGGGCTGCCTAACGTCGGTAAATCCACTCTGTTCAATGCGTTGACCAAAGCCGGCATCGAAGCGGCCAACTTCCCGTTTTGTACCATCGAGCCAAATACTGGCGTCGTGCCGATGCCCGATCCACGTCTGGACAAACTGGCCGAAATTGTTAAGCCACAGCGTATCCTCCCTACCACCATGGAATTTGTTGATATCGCCGGTCTGGTAAAAGGCGCGTCTAAAGGTGAAGGTTTGGGTAACCAGTTCCTGACCAACATCCGTGAAACGGAAGCTATTGGCCACGTTGTGCGCTGCTTCGAAAATGACAATATCATCCACGTAAACAACAAAGTTGACCCAGCGGATGACATCGACGTGATCAACACTGAGCTGGCGTTGTCTGACCTCGATACCTGTGAACGCGCCATTCATCGCGTGCAGAAAAGAGCCAAAGGCGGCGATAAAGATGCTAAAGCTGAACTGGCCGCGCTGGAGAAATGTTTACCGCAGTTGGAGAACGCCGGTATGCTGCGTTCGCTGGATTTAAGCGATGAAGATAAAGCAGCGATCAAATACCTGAGCTTCCTGACGCTGAAACCAACCATGTACATCGCCAACGTCAACGAAGACGGTTTCGAAAATAACCCGTACCTCGATAAAGTGCGCGAAATCGCTGCCGCTGAAGGTTCTGTCGTCGTGGCCGTCTGTGCCGCCGTTGAATCAGATATCGCGGAACTGGATGACGCTGACCGCGAAGAGTTTATGGCTGAGTTAGGCCTAGAAGAACCGGGACTGAACCGTGTTATCCGTGCGGGCTATGAACTGCTGAACCTGCAAACCTACTTCACCGCGGGCGTGAAAGAGGTTCGTGCATGGACCATCCCTGTCGGCGCTACCGCCCCGCAGGCCGCTGGTAAGATTCACACCGACTTCGAGAAAGGCTTCATCCGCGCGCAAACTATCGCCTATGAAGATTTCATTACCTACAAAGGTGAGCAAGGCGCGAAAGAAGCCGGAAAAATGCGTTCAGAAGGCAAGGACTACATCGTAAAAGATGGCGACGTCATGAACTTCCTGTTCAACGTCTAAATAAAATTTGTTGTCTCATGCGATATCACTGCATCGCATAAAGACCAATAAACCCTTTGAAATCCACGCAGTTGCGTGGATTTTTTCTTTCATAGCGTCTCATGTTATCTCATGGCAGCGCAGTCAAAAATGAGTACAGGCATGAGTACAATCAGTTTCCATCTTCATTTTAGGTGAGTACAATAGCGGTATAAGAAATAGACAAGGACTCGCTATGCTCACTGATACGCAATGCCGCACTGCTAAGCCGAAAGAAAAACTCTATCGACTCAATGACTTCAACGGTCTCTACCTCGAAGTGAAACCCAACGGCAAAAAGGCATGGCGCTATCGGTTTAAACTCAACGGCAAATCCAGCATGTTTGCGTTGGGCGAGTATCCAGCAGTAAAACTTGCCGAGGCGCGGGAGAAATGCGAGCAAGCACGTAAGCAAGTTGCAGAGGGAGTCAACCCGGCACAGGCTAAGCAACTAGATAAAATCCGCAAGGTCAACGATGCCTCCAACACCTTTGAGCTTATCGCCAAAGAGTGGTTGCAGATGAAAGACTGGGCCGACATCACCAAAACGCGCCGCCTCGATATGCTGGAGCGTGTGGTTTTCCCCGCCATCGGCAAACTTCCTATCAGGGAAATCACCCCGCACCACATTCTTAAAATTCTTCAGGAAACGGCTAAGCGCGGCGCTCCGACCGTTGCCGCTGAAGCCCGCCGCACTATTTCATCGGTTTTTGAGCTGGCGGTGGCGACGCTCAGAGCAGACAGCGATCCTGTATGGCCGGTGCGTAAGGCGATTCCGGCAAATAAAACGCAGCACAAACAGGCCTTGATCCCACAGCAAATCGGGAAACTATTAAGCTGTTTTGACAACAGTCGTGGCTCATACCAGGTTAACTATTGCATGTGGCTCATGTGGTGGACGCTGGCGCGCCCTGCCGAAGCTACCGAAGCGGAATGGGCAGAGTTCGATCTCGATAATGCGCTGTGGACCATTCCGGCAACGCGAATGAAAGCCCGCAGAGAACACGTCATTCCCCTTCCCTCACAAGCCATCAGCATGCTCAGAACGCTACAGGGATTAACCGGGCATCGACAGCACCTTTTTCCGGGCCGAGATAACCCGCGTGGTCCGATGACATCGCACTCGCTACGCCAGCTACTGAAAAGCCTCGGCTGGAGCGGAACGTATAGCCCGCATGCCACCCGAACCACCGGCAGCACACGTTTAAACGAGATGGGCTATCGGCCTGATGCTATCGAGGCTCAGCTTGCCCATGCTGATACCAATAATGTTCGCCGCACGTATAACCACGCGACTTATCTTGATGAACGCAAAGTGATGATGCAGGATTGGGCAGATAAGCTTGATAGATGGGTTCAGGCCACTGTCGAGGTATAATTTCAGAAGCGCGGGTACTGACTCGGCGTTATAATTTTTCTATTCCTCCTATCCCACCAATTCAGGGTTTTTACATGAGCCGATACCATGTTTCCAGTAGTGAAGGCCAATATGAGAAAGACTCTAGTGAACAGGTTTTAGCCAATAAATTGGGCATCTCCGATCCTGATGAGATTAACGGCGCTGAACTGGTACTTCTGGAACAACTTTATCATTCTGTTTTTGAAGAGCAGTTTCCTCTGGAGCAGATTACCGTCAATACGTTGAAAGGCTGGCATCGCCGTTGGTTAGGCAACATCTACGAATGGGCGGGACATGAAAGGACGGTAAATATCAGCAAAGGCGGCTTTATGTTCGCCCCGTCGGCACAATTGCCAAAATTACTGCACGAATTTGACACCCAATATCTGGCCCGTTATACGCCCTGTGCCAGCATGAGCAGAGAACAGCTCATCGAAGCGATTGCCATAATCCACGTAGAGCTGATCCTCATTCATCCCTTCAGAGAGGGGAACGGTCGCTTATCACGACTTTTAGCCGATGTGATGGCGGTTCAGGGGGGATACAAGCCCTTAGATTACCAAAGCTGGGAGCAGAATAAGACGGAGTATATTGCTGCTATCCATGCTGGTATGGCAATGGATTATGAACGTAGCGCCCTTGCAGGGCGAGCGTCACGGCTCTGCCGTTCCGATGGTGTTCATGCCCTGAGCTCCGTTTTATACTCTGCGGCATGTATATTCCGCGTCCCACAAAGTTGCTCTTCACCGTCGATGACGCCTGGAACCTGTTCCTCGTCAGGTTCCGCGACAACGTCACTCCCTGGACCCGCCTCTGTGTCGAGCACATGCTCGCCTGCGGTAGGGGCGCTACGTTCTGCAGGAGTCCGATGACAGTCGCCGGCCGACGGCGCGCTGACGCATTCGGCGGACGGGATTAAGAAGTGGCTGGCCCGCTCCATACCCAAAAAGTTTCGGCGGGAGGCTGGAAACAGTGTTATTAATCATCTCGGTGGGTTTAACAGATAAAGCAGGCCACAGGGTTTATCAATGAATGCAGGTAAAAATGGAGTTTTTATGTCAGAAAGTAACGAGTGCAAAAACGACAGTGCTGATGAGTTTGCGAATAAGAATATTCTTTTATCGCATAAAGAATATTACGGTAAGCCCGGTTCTGCAGATGAAATACTCAAGAATAAGGTCAGTAAAGAAACTCTTTCACAGCTTTCAATATTGTCATTTTTGAGCAATGAGGAAAAAAAGTTCAGGCGCTTTTTCTTAGGGAATTTATCGGGGAAGAGAGGTGATTTCAGCAATGGTTTTATATATGGCAGGATTCAGGCGCTTGAATGCTGGAAGCTGATTCTCTCCAGTGAAAATCCTGACAGGTGGGCTGGAAATAGCATGAGTGCCAGCGATTCATTAAATGTCCTGCATCAGTTATTAACGCATATAAATGATTACGACGTTCATGAGGATACTGGAACTTACTTTGTAAAGAATGCCATTCAAACCGCCAGAGATGATTTCAAGTTTAAATTGTATCGGGCGCATAAGATATTTTGCAGTGGGAAGAATATCGCCAGTTATGTCAGTGCGTATGAAAGAGACACCGGTTTTTCTGTAGAAGCTTACGTTAATGTAATTTTCGCTATAGTTCTTCGGATCCGGATGATGCGTAACTCCGAAGACTTCAGGGTACTGGAATTTTCAGAGTGGGTTATAGATCTGCACCAGTTCAGTCATGACACGGGCGTTGAGCTTAGTTTACTGACATCCATCATGGAGTCGGTATCCTTCGACCTTCGGGAAGGGGCTGAATTTTCTGTCTCCACTCTCAATAACCTGAATGACTATAGTCTTTTCAGAAATAAACCTTTTCTGAGGCTTTCGCCAACAGAATATTTACCCGTTGAAGGGCGCCTTGTTGAAGAACTGGTTTTCGATAATCTCTTTCATAAGGTTCATCTTCACTCAGGGAAAAACGAAGGGTTCATGAAGGACTTCGGGGCTGATTTTGAACATTACGTTCAGGGATTATGTAGAGATGCCTGCGCTATAAAAGGGGATGGTCGGTATGAATACATTCCTGAGTTTTCGTATGGTAAATCTAAATCAAAATCACCGGATGCAATGATCCTGTGTCCTAAGAATAAAACGCTTCTTGCCCTTGAGGTGAAATCGGCAAGATATTTAGATGTAATACTTACTGGTGATAATCAAACTGAAGCTATAGAGAAAAGTTTAGATAAACTATTATTTACACCGTGGGAGCAAGTTTATAAATCTATAGGCAAGATAGTAAAGCAAAAGCGTCATCCTAAAATAACACAAGGCAATGCCTATATGTTTGCCATCATAACAATGAATGAAATCCCGCTGTCTTACATAACGCCTAGAATGATTTTTAATAGTGTAGATAGTAGTAGAAGCTTTTATTCTCTTGGCATTCATACCTTTGAGTTGCTTTTAGCAATTTTGACTCAGTCGCACGATTATAATATATATGATCTTTTACTTTACGCTTACGATCAAAGGTTCAAAGATAAAGAGAAAGTATCCATAAAAACAACGTTATTGAGAATTTACAGATCTTATGACGACTCAAGCTTACTTGACGCTGCTGTTGCAAAGTTTATAGTCGAAAAACAAGAAGAATTTTTTGACAGCTACAGGCCATAAGGGTTCTGTTGCATTAAGGCTTCGTCTGGTGCCACTGCTGGACGAGCGTCACCGCTTCGCGGTTCCGGGGGTTTGCATGTCCCGAGCCCGACTTTATACTCTGCGGCATGTATATTCCCCGCCCTGCCAAACTGCTCTTCACCGTCGATGACGGCTGGAACAGGTATCTCGGTTCGAATGGCGACAGCATAACGCCCTGGACCCGACTCTGCGTAGAGCGCATGCTCGCCTGCGGCACCGCCGCCATGGGCGTTCGCCGCTACTGCTGCGCATCGGCAGACTGCACCCACTCCCGCTTTTTCTGCCAGAGCTGCAAGTCAAAGGCCTGCAGCTCCTGCGGCTTCAAAGCCACGGAGCAGTGGGTGTCGCAGCAGAGCCACATCCTCCCCGACTGCGACTGGCAGCACATTACCTTTACCATGCCCCATCTGCTATGGCCGTTTTTTAACAACCACTGGCCCCTGCTCAACCAGCTTTTTCAGGCCGCCACCCGGGCCATGCTCCGCTGGGCACGTAAGCAGGGCGTGGAAGTCGGCATCTTCTGCGCCCTGCATACCTACGGCCGCCAGCTCAACCAGCATCCGCACATTCATGTCTCCGTCACACGCGGCGGACTTGATGTAAAACACGGCGTCTGGCGAGACCTCTTCTTTAAAAAGCATGCCGTGGAGGAGATCTGGCGCGGTGCCGTCATCCGCCTGCTGCGGGAAAGTTATGACCAGATCAACCCCGCCAGCCTGCCCGGCTATGGTCACCTCCGGGATGAAAAACAGTGGCGCCGCTATCTGGATGCGCAGTACGGGCGCTACTGGAAGGTCCACTTCGCGAAAAAGACCCGGGGTGCCTGGCGGAGCGTCAAATATCTCGGGCGGTATCTGAAGCGGCCACCGGTATCGGCGGCGAAGCTGAGACACTACAGCGGCGGCGCCGTGGTGCACCACTATTACGATCACCGCACGCAGCAGCACCGGAAACAGACGCTGACCCAGGAAGAGATGCTCAGGCGCTACATCAGCCACGTGCCGGCGAAGCATTTTAAAATGGTGCGCTACTACGGCTTTTTGTCCAACCGGAAACGGGGCGAGCTGCTGCCGAAGGTGTATGACGCCCTGCAGATGGAAGCGCGGGAAAAACCAGAGCAGCCGGGCTTCGCCGCGCTGATGAAGGAATTTCTGCGCACAGATCCCTACAAATGCATTCTGTGCGGTAACCGGCTGCGCTTCAGCGGCGCAGAGGCTGGTAGGCATGCGACCGAATTAGTGGCAGAAAGGCTGCACGGCATCGACCGGAAACGATGGCTTCTGGCACAGGCTGCAGGATAAGTGCGCCTGAAAAATGGGTGTCAGGTCAAAAAGTCACCGAAAACCGCATTTTATCGCCATAAGTGGCATTATCGCCCGCTATCACTGCTCTCCAGAATACTATGTTCATGGTCAGGATATTTTTAAAACGCTTTTCCAGTCTCCTAACCATGGACCGATGAAACACTGGGTTGGATTGGCGTTAAGGTATGATTAAAGCCCAGTTCCCCATACTTGGCTGGTATTCTCTCAAAGTTTTATTTGTCGATTTTTTATTTAGGGGGGCGTGATTACCCGCCCCAAATTTTTAAGTGATAAAGCCTGATTTTTGTTGTTGCCGGTTAATGCAATTGAACGTAGTGATTATTATCGCATAAAGAACTCAGTGATTGATCCTTACTCAGTATACAGTTGCAGCAACATGAAAGGCTTTTAAAGCCTAACCCAACCACCGCCGTAACTTGGCCCAAATGGTGGTCGGCTTGCCCTTCGTCCCCGCAGACTCCTTAGTAGAATCTGTCTTCAACTCTCCAGGATCTGTGGTCGGTTCAGTTTGTGAGTAGTAACGCGCCTTAGCTGCCTTGTCGCGACGCTTCTCCGCCTCGATCTTAGCTTTGTCCCAAGGCCCAGCGGCTATCACCCTGTTACCTTGAATAACATAGTGAGATCGACAGGGCAAATTCCAATTGCCGACCGATGGCCAAAGCGAAATTGTCTCGCCGTCAAAGGTTAGTTTCCAGTCTGTTGGAGTCAGTGGTGTCACTACTTCAAGGCCACAGCCGCAACAACAACTATGGACCACGGTGCCGTACTCCATTGAAACATACAAAATACCAGGTTCAAGTTCACGCGGAATCCCCTTTACGAAGCGAGGAGTAAGCTGGTTATGACGTATCATAGCGAATCACCATTCAGCAGCATATTTCCGTCAGTCGTATAGGAACAGTGGTGCTCATTTTCAAGGTCACGATAAAAACCAAGGAGTTTCTTCCATTTAATTACGGCAAGTGCCGCATTCATCATATTTAATTCAGCGACTTGGATATTTGATGCATAAATATTTTCTGCGCCCCCCCCTTCGAAAGACACTCGCTTACGAATGTGATCACGCTTGTTTGGGGTACTAACCGTCACACGAAGGATGCCACCAAGCGAACCGTTTACTAGTTCGAGGCCCATTCCCACATCCACAAAGGACACTCCCATATCTTCTAGCTTCTGTACCACCAAGCGCTTCGACTCACCAGAGTCCATGCAAAGGAAGGCGAAGGTGATTCCGTCCAGAAGGTTGAGATTACCAGCGTCGATTTGCACTGCATGAGGCACGATATGACGGTGCATCTTACCGTAGATGCCTGCCAAGTAATCTACTTTCTTAGGTACCTCGCGGAGAATGTCGATTGAAGGTGCTCCTGGGGCGCGGAAAGCGTTATGTTGAAGAAAATCATCACCGTCAATTAGACGTATCTCGCTCACTGGTGTTTTCGCCACCTGGTCCAGAACATAGGAACCGGTGCCACCAACACCGAGGATAGCGATGCGCTGACCTTCAAGCCGTGCGGTCAACGCACCAATGCCTACTCGGTCCGATGCAGTTTCCAGATAGTTGAATACGCAGCCCTCTTCATCGTCGGGATTTTTAAATACTCGCGGAGTAACGCCAGGTTTGAGGGTAGCCGCGTGGCCAGAAATGATTGTCGCATACGTAGTCATCTTCTGGTGGTAATCGCGGTAACCCTCTGGCCCAGGTTTGCTGGAGAACATGTGCTGAGCACTCAGCCCATGTCCCAGATTCACCGCTAAGCTCTGATTAGCAATAGCCTGGATGGGTGCACCTTGGGCTGTGCACGGAAAATCTCCATCGAAGTGAATCGTGTGCGGCTCGGGCTTTTGCGTAACGTTTCCAGACATGCAAAGGCTCGATATGAGCGTGCCAGTCTTAACCTCCAACTGTGCGTTAACGTACGGCACTTCACGCATAACCAAGAAACCCCCTACGATTTGTACGTAGTACCCTTCCTCGCGCAAGCGCTTAAGATCACTATTAAGACTGAATGGTGCGGCTGACATTGATCACGCTCCCATTCTTTACTTCAACAAAGGCACCAGTAGCCAATTCACCACTGTGTGGTTTTGAGCTCACCCCGCGATACGTAATTGAGTACACGATCTCAGGTGTTGGAGCTTCCCCCGGGTAAGCGATAGCGACTAACTGATCGAATGTTTGGTGACTATCACATACCTGGACTTCGCGACCATTGACTACGATGTCAATTTTCGGTTTGCGCTTTGGTGCAGTGATGAAGTGCTCAACCCCCGGGGCGGTAAGATCTACGGCTTCGTTCAGTTCAATCTGACGATCGTTTCCACCACGAATAACCATGAAAACGGCATCTCCGTCACTGGGTTTCGCCAGGTCGTATAACGCGGAACCTGAAATTGCGGGCTTACCCCATGATACTTGGCTCTCATTGATAGTCAGTTTGAAATCGCGATCGGTCTGGAAGGCTACAAAGCGCTCTGCGCCTCGACCGCGTAAATCGAAGGGTTCATCAAGGCGCAAGTCTTCGAAATCCCCCGTTTCAAGAATAGCAAACAGGCTATAATCATCATTTGCACGTAGGCCAGCAGCAATCAGGATCTGACGACCCAGTGGTACAGGATCATTGACTTCGATTGCGCGAAAATCCAGGTTTTCCTGTGCGAAGAGGATTCGGAATGCGCGTGCCGAACGCAGATCGCGGCCTTCGCGAATTGCCTCTCCTACATCGTCAATATCGTTTATATTTTCAGTATTCATTTTGCATCACCTTTTGAGTTTGGCCAGACGATGTCTGGCTCTACTACTCAATCGATGCAGGTCAATCAAACCGGTAAATTTTTTTTAGATTTTTTTTAGCACGCCTGAAGGAGTCAATCCGCAGACGAAAAATGCCGGACAGGAGGGACATACTCGAGATGATGGCTCTGCTGGAAAGGCTCCTTTAACTATTGAGTCAAGGGTGTTAAGGATTTTTTTATGCCTATTATCCAACTGCTTAGCGGACAGGACGATTGGGGTCACAGTTTGGTCAGAAAGGTGTACTAACTCCACTATTGCATCTGGAAAAGCCTGTCGTGCTGCGAGTACAAAGGCCGCCGCGCCTAAGTCAGATTCTTCTTTATCTCTTTTATGTCCTGTTCTAACCCGGCGAAATGTTTTGCGTCCATCTGGATGAACCAATACATCGTCAGGCTGTACGGTGATAGACGTTTCCCCAAGCTTCATTGTAAAGGCACAAGTTGCTTCAGAGTTGTGGCCTTCCCTAATCGAAGCGAAATAACTAACCATACCAATAGCTAGTGACTTAAATTCAGGAGCGTAACCGTGTTCAGCTAGGCCTTCGACAGCAAATGCCTGCGTGACCCTATCTTCTATGTCCGTTATTTGTACGGGCACAGTGTTGGCCAACTCCTGGAATACATTGCGAACAGCATCGTGCATCTTTAGGAATGGCGTTGGAGTACGCCGTCCTCCAATTTGGAGAATGTGCGTATAGAAGAAACGGCGAGGGCAGGACTCATACAGGGAAATCTGAGCACCACTTAGAACTAGGTCTCCGCTGATAACCCAATCCACAGGTAATGACTCGGGCTTTTCGATTACCGCATGTAGAGGCTTTACGTTATTTTGAACTAAGCTGGACCCTATACGGTTTAAAAAGTCAGATAACTTTCGGGTGCTGCCAGCAGCATTCCGCGTAGTAGCATAGAGAAATAGCCGATCTTCAGCTCTGGACAAGGCAACGTAGAATAAGCATTCTCTCTCCGCCTTATACTCCAGATTAAATTGCTCCTTGGCGTTGGACCCACCCCCTGCAATCATGCCATTGGGTGGTGGGCAAACCTGCTTCTGCGGATTACCTGGTAAAGTATCTGCGTTCATGCCGGGTAAGTGAATCACGGGGAATTCGAGTCCCTTTGCCCCATGAATGGTCATGAGACGCACTGCATCAATGCTTTGTGCTGCCGTCGGAAGCTGCCGAAGATCGCGATCATCCCCTAGCCGAACCAAACGGCGGATGCGATCTAATGTGCGAGTGATAAATACCCCTTCCCCGCTAAGGGGTTGTGCTCGTAAAAAATTGAGCAACTGCCAAGTTGCGATACATTGGGAGCGGACACTGCAGTCTGTTGATGTTGCCATACGGGCCGTGATTCGTGTCCTGTCTAAAAGTACAGTTGCCAGCACGCTCCAGGGGGAGTCATTTGCACTAAAACCGCTAAGTGTTTTAACAAGCTGATTTAAGGCTGTGCGCCCATTGTCTGAGATCTGAAAGTCATCGATTTTGGTTTTCCAATCACTTCCGGTTTCATCTTCACGCAGATGTGTAAGGATACTGCCAACATCATCCAGTGACATCGTAAACTCAGGCAGGCAAGCTATTCGCACCAAGCCCATTGCACGACGATCTACTAAGAGGGAGAGCAGTGTCAGCCAATCCTTAATCTCGGGGCGCTCAAATACACTACCCAAGTAAAGTACAGGGATGCCTAAGAGCTCGAGTTGTTGCCCGATTTCTGAAAGCTTCTCATTGCCTGTGCACAGGATTGCCTGATCACTGTATTTGTAACCGGAGTTCTGCATCTCCTTTATCGCGTCCGCAATAGAGGGCGCTTGAAGAAATCCTTGATCTACGCAACGCAGCTCAGGTTTCTGGGCATCACTTGTCCGTTCTGCGTTTAAACCACTGTCAGCATCCCCTACAGCCATATTCAGCGCAAAATTTGAAAATGCCGACACTATTTCGGGTACGGACCGGTAGTTCGTTTTTAAACGATATCGCAACCCGCCGGGGAAATCCTCATTCCCAAAACGAGTCATGTTGAACGACGAAGCGCCTCTGAAGCGATAGATTGACTGCTTAGCGTCTCCAACCACCCACAAGTTTTCGCCATCGCCACAAAGGGCTTTTAGCAGTCGTACGCTACTATGGTTCACATCCTGATATTCATCGACTAGAACGTGCTCATAAGTGGATTGGATGTGAGATCGAATGGCTTCATTTTCTTCAAGAAGCGTCACTGGCAATGAAACCAAGTCCCCAAAGTCAATGCATCGAGCCTGCTTTTTGATGGTTTCGTAAGTGGCGTATACTTTGGCGACTTCAATGGCTTTTTCTGCCGTTGCTATATCTTCAATACCAACAGCTCTATCGCGCATGGCCTGTGCCAACGCGAGGTAGGTATTTGCATCGACTACCTCGTCCTTGGCACGAGAGATGCCGGTGAGGATGTCAGCAATCATCCGGGTTGGATCGTAAAGATTGCGATAATGAACCAGATCTAATACAGGAAACTCATGTTCCAGCAGTTCTACTGCTTCCGTCCGGTCCAGCAGTCGAGGGTCGAGCGGCAAATTCAGTTCGTCGTGAAATCGACGAATCAGATCGAGGCCGAATGAGTGGAAAGTGCCAATCCACATTGCAGCTGCAGCTTGCGTGTCAACGCGAGCGATCCTTTCAGCCATTTCTCCCGCAGCTTTGTTAGAGAACGTCAGCAAAAGAATTTTTCGTGGATCTACGCCATCGGAAAGCAATCCTTTTACCCGTCCCACTAGAGTCTGAGTCTTGCCCGTACCAGGCCCGGCCTCAAGCAGAAAGGCCGGGCCTCGATGGGCGGCGGCTTTATCCTGCTCTGCGTTCAATGGGTATTCAATCGCGGGCTCTATATCTTCAGGTAAAGGTGGGGGTAGTAACAATGCATCAAAGATCTGTTGAGCAACCACATCGAATGGAGCACCAAGCTTCTCTGCAATACTTAACGCACTCATCCCATCCAGATAAAGCGCTTTTACTACATGCCGGGGAAGCAGAAACTCACGAGCAAATAGATCCATTTGGACCTCTCGACGCTGCCTGCGACTATAGTCTACAACCCGCTCAACTCCCATCGGAGAAGCTTCTGAGGTTCTTGTTGGGTCTATAATATAGCCTTGGTCATCCTCTTCAATGCCGTCGCCAAGTTCAGCGTGACCAATTTCATGGGCAACTAGGAACGCTTGTTCAAAAAGGGTTGTGCATTTTTCGTGGAGAATGAACTTCTCATTTGGGAAAAAACGTGCTCGCGCGCCTCTCAGACTAGGTGAGCCTTTATTTGTGCTCTCTACGTCAAAGCCCCGCCTCTTTGCCTCAGCAACAGCAAATTCGTAGGAGGTCCACGGGTCATGTCCAGCAGCAACAGCCTGGTCATGTAGGGCAGCAGCGGCCTTACGGGCCAATTCCACTGCTTGCACGTTAGATGTCCCCGTCCATTAAGATCGTGATTTCTTCCTCAGACAAATCAGCATCTCGGAGGAGTTGTTCGAAAGTAATCTTCTCTACATCACCCGGTTTAAAGTCGGACTTATAACTTCCTGAGACCGCCATGGCTGGCTGTTCAAGTGAGGCAAAGAGTTGCTGCACGCTGGTCTGCAGCAATTCAGCAAACCTAATCAGAAGTCGCTGGGGAACGGATTCGGCAACTACGTTTCGCTCCTTAAATGCCATGATCACCTGTCGAGGCAGGTTCAGATCTTTTGAGATATCGCGCATTTTTTGAACCGACAGATCAGCGAATGGATCTGCAATCGTTTTTCCCGGTGCAATTTGAATGCGTGTGACGGCCGAGTTGATTAAACGTCGATCAGACTCTGAGAGCGGGGTTTCATCCTCGGTTAATGTTCTGGACATTTCGCGAGATAGATCAATAATATCAGAGGAAAATGCTGGATAGGCCAGAAGGTACTTTTGCAGAGTGGCTTTACCCACGTCATGCTCTATCGAAAATGACTCCAGTACCTCTTCCAGGGATGCCTGAGGTGAAAGTCCCGTCATCATATTCCCCCTTGAAGTAATATACGAAGATGTGAGAGTGCCTTCTTTTTATGATTACGAATAGTCTTTTCAGCCTTATCGAGTGCCTTAGAAATGGTTATCTCATTCGGGTCCGTCGAGTCTATTGGAATATCTAACCGGGTCATCTCAATGATTCTCTGCTGCAGTTCGGGTAGAGACTCAATCGCCGCATCTAGATTACAACGGTAACGATAATTATCGAATGCTGTTTTTTCAAAAGGATCATAACCTTCTAACGCAGCCTCAACCTCTGGTGCAATGTCTGCCGAATCATCGTCAAACCCCAAATCAGTATTTCTGTTCTCGGATCGATAAGACCTCTTTAGAGCGTCGTTTTTTAAACTCAACAAAGCCAGATCAAAACGTATTTCGAACATGTCCAACCGCTCCTCGTAGCCTGCTTTGTCAAGCATAAGCATCTCAACGAAGCGGTCAAACACCCCCTCTCGAATGTCGCTATTCGTCATTGATATAGTATTTCTGCCTAGACTTTCGGCTCTAGGAAGCGTCCTAAGCACTCGTTCCGACAGAACCCTGAAGAGCTGTTCAAAAAGAGATGGGTTAGTTGATACGCTTCGTCGAACGAAATAAAGAAGACATTCGCTGGGTATGTATTGAGAATGTGTCCTACTCTGCTTACACAGAGCTACCAGATCTCTGTCAGTAAGAATACTAAGTTCCGATAATCTGGATTCATTTATAGGTATGCGTGTGTACGGCTTTCCAGCCTCGGTTTTTTTTTGAAGAGGAACGATCAATGCAACCTCCATCAGATTATTCGAGCATAGAGTAGGTGCCTTGTACTTGCATTAGCACAGCTGAGCTCAACCATTTTCAATGCTATGAGTACATTAGCGCCATCAATGTGCGTACGCAAAAAAGTGCCGAAAAGCTACCACTGCATCTGGTTTAGGTTTTTGATGAATCGAGACATCACATTTTTATGTGGCTTTGGTCACAAGATCATCTCCACACTATTGACAACGATGTCTGCTTTGGCACTGGCTATGTGAAAAACCTGACCAAGAACTGAAATGCATGTGTAATATGTAAAATCTGAAATTGATCGACTGGTTAGGCACCGGATTTTACGCATGGGCGCGGTTATCAGCACTATTTTATTTGTGGCAGTATCCGTGACAAAAAAGATTTCATACAGCCTAGGCACTGAGCCGACTGCCAACCCTACTCAAATGCAGAGTAACCACAATTTATGGCCCACGTCTAAATCAATAGATTTATCAAACCGCAAGACGAAGATGAGCAAACTTCTTACGAATTGCCTCAAGTGAGGCTTCAATTTTGGTCGAGGACTGACCTGTCTCTACCGCTGTTGAGGTAGCGACTGAACGGGCAATATCAGCGCGGGAAGGCTTAGCATAAGAAACTCGCGTTTTTTTGTCGTTGCTCATCATGGCTCCTGAAAGTCTGAATTTTTAGGCTCAAAACCACCCTGTAAACATTATACCAAGTTTTCCGCGCAACTTCACATAATCAAACGAGTAGATACCCTACTAATGGCTTATAGTGCCAGCCCTTTTAGCAAGACATCCAGTACGAAACACTCTGCTGAATACACAGCATTATAGGCGGCTGGTTGCCTCCCCGTGCCCAGCCGCCCTATTCACGAAAGAGTCTTTAGTGCTTCTTAGTCAATTCAAGATAAGGATGCTTCCATTTTATCGGTTTACTGCTCACCATCCCATCATGCTCAATCGAACCACAAACGCCGGGATTAGCCAAAATTGCCTCATAGACGGCTTTGCTTTCAACGCCCTGAATCATGTGGGACAAGATGCGCCGACGCACGGCCGCAGTGATCTTCTCAGGTTTCACCATATAAGTCTGGCGAACGGCATTACGTATGGCCCAACCACGGCCAGGGCAGTTAACATGCTCGTTCAAATAACGGTTCACTAACCGCTTAAGCGCCCTTCTCACTGGCCGGACAAATGCAACCCATTCATCGGCCTTAACAACCGCTTGATCATATCCATAAATCTCACACAATGCTTTGAATGCATTGCTGTCCTGATGCTTGCGAAACTCGCCAAGCGAGTAGATTAGCGTATAGATAAACAGTTTGGCGGTTTTATCATCAACATTGAATCGGCTCATGATTTTCTTTTTGGTGATCTTCGTCAGGCGTTTGCAACTGATACCATATCGCTCAAGTTCATGCCGGATAATGGTTAGCTGACTACTTTTGATATCGTAGTTATACCCCTCAAACACAGCCCATTTGATGACGGATTTTAGCGCCTGAAAACCCCCATTCTTCTCGAAGGAACGTGTCCCCCGGTTTGCTAGCTTATACTCAGGAAAATACTCGACGACCAGCGGAACGCTGGAAACCATTCGACATCCGCGATCGACAAGATGATGCAGGAAATGAGTCTTTTGCAGCACTTCCCTTTCGTTCTTTGGCTGATACGCTTGTAGCTTATCCAGATTAATACGCAAACCGCCCATATTGGCATAAACCTGGCGCATATAGTCGTGAGTTTCGCGCGATGCATGCCGGGTAGCATGCCTGGGCTTTTTACAGTGAGACAGCGCCTGTTGTATCAGTTGCTCTTCTGACATGAGTTTAGTGTCTCGCTGGCGTTTTCCTGTAGACAGGTAAATATAACGATCGTCTCGCTGTTTATACTCACGCGGAGACACATTAAACCAGCGTTTGAGATGGGCTTTAGATAAAGAAAACGTACGGCACTTATGTTTTTCGAATGAGTGCGGATTAATATCAATAATCCCCGCATCTTTAAGTAACTCAAGCGCTCTGTTACAACACAGATTTCTTGATTGCTCAAATACAAAAGGCAGTTTCTTTTTCCCTAATACACTGGGTATTGGCGAGTATTGCGTCCATGGGGTATCCGCAGGCGTTTCTTTCGCATAAAGGAAGTTATTGCAAATCAAGTGTTGAAGGATTCTTTGTATATCCAAATAGAATGATGGCGATTGCCTTTTATCTTGTCCCTGAAAGGGAATGGTATATACATCTTCAATGAATCTGTCGTAGGTTTGCTGTGTAACTAGAATACCACGCTTAATGATGTAGCCCATAATACCGCCTCGTAGTTTGACCGTTGCATAACACAGAAAGCACTAGTGTTTTTTTACAACTTCAATTACGACGGCTAATTTTTTGTCTCATGCTACTCAATACTCATTTTACTAACGCTCCGCTCCTCCCCGCTCTATTTCGCTCTTTCGCATATCACTATTAATATGGTAAGTCATACACACACTATATACTGGTAAATACAACGTTAGACCGTCAAACAACTTCACGGCCGTTAGTAACTTACTCTTTTGGTAGAATAGCGGTCAGCAAGTAGGAATAACAATTCTGTGTTATGTGTGAAAAGCTTATTCCCTGATACCTGAGCAACAAACAGGGCAATGAATTAACATGGCTTCCCTGCCATGAGACTCTGTTTTTTTATTTCCTGCGTGATTCAAGCCATTTCCGGCGATGGTCGCGCTCCCAGTACTTTGGCTGAGCCAGAATACCGAGCTTTTTCAATACCTGCGGCAGGTAAGCCCAAACAGCATTCGCGTCGATCAACTCCACACGATACTCTTTCATGACTTTATCCACGCGTTTCTTTGCCGCCTTTTTGCTTGGACTAACAGCCTTCCCGTTCAATGTATCGGCTGGCAAGAACGTTGCTCGGGCCTTTGGAACCGGCATATGTTTCAGACGTTGCACAAAGTCAGGGTCCAGCCTGCAATCCTGTAGCAGTTTCCTGTCATAGAACGCTAATCGGGATACAAGATTATCCAACTGTGACAGGCTTCTCAGCATTAGTTCCTGTTTACCCGGAGATAAACGCAGCTCCATACGTAGAAAATCTTCAAATTGGTGTTTTTTCAACACTATCTGCGCAGTTGCATACCGTTTCTTGTCACTCAGCGTAGGCGCGTTTGCTTTCTCGTAGGCGGAGAGAACCAGAGTTGTTGAACCCAGCCGCAGACCCTCCTGCTCTCCATGCAGATCATTGAATTTGCCATCATGTACCTTCGAAAGGCTGATTAGGTAGTCATGCAGCTTCAACCCAATGACATCCAGCGCATAATGAATGGTCGTGACCCATGCGCCTCGTAATCCTTTGTAGAGATATTCTCCCAACCGTCCTTCACGTCCCAACCAAATGAATAGGTCTGTAATCTCAGTGGCTGCGCAGTGCTGAGGACTGAGCTCCATGCGAACAACACCGCGATCCTTGCCCGTCGGAGCAAAGTGAATTACCAACATCAACGGATGATTGGCCACTTTATTCGCAAGGCGGATCTCTACAACGGAGCGATACAGTCCACCACACTCCTCACGACCAGCAGGACGGCACTTAACCGTGTATTTACTACTGGACTGGAGCCCGAATAAGCATTCAACCAACTTTTTATTTTGTCGACGGCTGTGCAGGTCAATGACCAGTGCCAGTTTATCCAAACGAGCTAAGCAGGAATGACCGATACAGCTATGCCCCAGAGAAACTGAATGAGTCAGGTTGTCCACACGTTCACGATTAAATATTTTTTTCATTGCCAACTCCCGGTATTTCAATGACCGGCTGATAGGCAATAGCAGTTACCCACGGATAAGGGGATTATCACCACTATTGCTCTGTGAATACGTAGCCTCATATAGCTTCTTTACCCAGGGGCTATATGAGGCTTACAGATGCAAGTTAGTGGCGATCAGATAGCGCTACTTTTTGCAGGTTATCGATGCGTTCCTGGATCTCATCCATGCGCCAAGCGACACGACGGGCACCAATCTGCACGGGTTCAGGAAAGAACCCTGCTTTGATCTGGCGATACAGTGTTGCTCGTGATACCGGATAGATTTCCAAAACCATTTTTAGGGGAATAAGTTGTACGTTTTTCATATCGATAAGTGTCTTTGGTTACGTGCGAAGCGTGCACGTAGCGCCTTTACAACTTTCGTTTTCTTATTCACTTCCGGCGTTTTAGCGGCACATTCGACCTAAAATTGGTATTTCTCTGATGGTATGACGGTCATAACAATCAAAAGCGTCTTTTCCCAGATATAGACATGTGTTATGACGGTCATAGATATGTTTTTGAAACCACATTTATGACGGTCATAAAACCTCATGAGGAACACTATCGAGAAACGTATGAATAAATCTGATGACAAGAAAAAAAAACGACCTGACAACGCAATGGTCAAGCGTAAGAGCCGAAGTAGCCTTTCAGGGGAGTTTGGCCCCAGGCTTGCATTCAACATGCATGAAGATGATCAAGGCAGGCTGCTTGAAATCGCTCAATGGCTAGATGAGAGCGACTACCGCACTATTAAGCGTGGGAAAGGGAAAATCTATCGTGAAGCGGTGAGTCACCTTATCAATATGTTCTATATAGACACTATCTGTTCCCCGAGGACAAAAGCAGCCAAAAAACTGGCAGAGTTATATCGAGAGCACTATAAGCTTCACAGGCTAGATAACATGACCAAAATGAAACGAAAGGCACAATTATCTAAACTATTCCCGACTCCTGATGCGATTGCTAAAGGCAAACTCACAGTAAATACGGCCCAATGGAACACTAAGCACCTTGACCAATTATCGGATTACTGTTGGGTTGCTAATACTTTGGTGCAACTTGATAAATCCAAGAAATAGTGGGTACGCTAACTTGTCCCACATGACGTCATAGCCGAATCGTTGACGATATCCGCGCTATCAAATGTGATGGACGTCTGTCATACAGCACCGTCGTGCTGATATCACTATGCCCCGCCAACTGGCGCACAATGTTGATATCAGCGCCCTGCTCCAGTAAGCGAGTAATGAACGTCCGACGAAGGTCGTGAGGGGTAAAACCGTTGATGCCAGCGCTCCCCCCTAATTGCTGAAGTATGCTGGTCAATCCCGCAGTGGTCAGTAAATGGGGCTCCGGTTTACCAGTGCGATGTATCCGCGTGAACAGTGTTTCACCATTCCCCTTAACGGCGATCCATGCCTGAATAGCTTTAGCGACTACCGGAGCCAGGGCGATTTGCCGGAACTTGCGCCCTTTTCCCTGCCGGACAGTCAGTGTCCGGCTAGCGGCATCATAGTCTAGGGAGTTTAGCGCCACTAACTCACCGGCACGTAATCCTGCGCCACACAGCGTCAGGAGAATAGCTCGGTCCCGTTTTTGGCGAGTTGCGTACCGGTGCTGTTTTGCGGCAGCGAGCAGCAATTTGATCTCTTCCCGGCTGAGAGCCCTTCCTTTGTTACAACTATCGCCCCGGACACGTTTTACCGTTTTGATACGTGCAAGGGCGTCCGCGTCTAATAATTGCAAGTTGAAGGCGGTTTGGCCCACGCCCTTCAATGCCGCCAGTGCCATGTTGATCGTCGCCACCGCATACCCATTATCCAGCAGGGAAGCCCGGACCTTCGCAACGTGAAGATAGCGCAGCCCTGCCCAGTCATAATGTTCGGCCTCAACACCACATTTAAGGATGCCCGCACTCAAATTCAGTAATGAGCGCATACTGCGCCGCCCACTGGGTGCCAAACTGCCTAACCAGACATTCAGCACCGTAGCGGATGAAAGCACTTCCGGCTGACGTGCGCTTAACGTTCCTGATTTCTTATTCTGACCCATAACAGCCTCATTAATGCACATTAACACAAGCCAGCATTACAGCAGGCCCCGTTCAGCCATCGAGACAGTGCAGTCTCCTGCAACGATAAAGTGATCCAGTACCCGCACATCAACCAGCGCCAGCGCCTGCTGGAGCGATTGCGTGATCTTGATATCCTGCTGGCTGACTTCGGTGCTGCCCGATGGGTGGTTATGCACCAAGATGACTGCTGCGGCGTTATGATATAGAGCCTGTTTTACCACCTCACGCGGATAGACCGGAGTATGGCTTATCGTGCCCTGGAACAGCTCACGCCACAGCAATACGCGATTCTGGTTATCCAGCAGCACCACACCAAAAACCTCCTGTTCGCGTAGTGCCAGCGTAAATAATAGAAAGTCTCTAACCGCATCCGGTGACGTTAATTGGCGTCCACGGCGCACCGTTGCGCTGAGCAGCTTTCTTGCTTGTTCAATCAGCGAGCGTTCAGCAGTCGTCATTGTGCGGTTCCTCCCGTGTGATGAAGAAAATAGCGTCGAGGAACAATTGGTGCATACCTGCCCGTTCTCGCAGAGAACAGCGTCTGCGGCGGATACGAGTGTAAGTACTGCTATCGAAGAAATACAGCCATTCGTCATCGATATGGATCAGCACCGTCCAATGATATTGGTCGCTGATCAAGATCACGCGTCCGGGGTGTTGAGATAGCCACCGTTGACACCGTACCAACGTAGACCGTGCTGTACGTGCAGGTTTATGTATAAAGGGACGCTGAACAGTAATGGGATAGCGCCGATAGCGACTGGATTGCAGGAAACGCAGCATTGAGACTATCGCAGGGGTTTCCATGCCATAAGCCAGGTAATCCACTACATCATGGCGTTGATGGAGGTGATCAACGAGTGCCCTAAATAGCGGAGTCCGTTTGATTCGAGGTCCATAAAGCCAGTACAGCGAATTAACAACACTGTATATTCCGCATAAGCTGTCTAGTGTTCCTTGCACAGCGGGAGTGAGTTTTTTGAATTGTTTCATTTTAAGAGCCACATTATTGTTGCTCATGACGTCATGAATATATTTTTTGCGCGCGCGTTATTAACTTGGAAATTAGCGTTTTTGATGAACAGAAACCGTGTAAATTTTCATTTTCCAATAGCGGATAAAGTTACGTTGCCAGAGTTCAAATAGCGCGCCGCCCTCCTCTACATCAATATCGCCCATTAAATAGTGCCAGACATAAGACTGACTCCAGCTAATATCCAATTCCTTTTCCAGTTCAGGCCATGGCCCCCCCATATAACTAAAATCTGTCAGATAGTCAAAATGCCATCCATTCGGTCGGGAATACAGACGAATCTCTATGGGGTGAAAGCCGCCCTGTTCCGCCGTATATTGGGGATCATGAAAATGAATAATAGTTGCTGAAGGAATATCTGGATACGTCGGTAATACGTCGCACATGATATTAAGAAATGCCTGGCTAACAGGCAAGCGTAGCCCTGACTGGTGTATTGTCATTTTCCGTTTCATCATTAATTCCGAATTCTCTATTACAATATAAACGGCACACATCATCCGCCCGGATAGCAGGGAATAAATAAAACATGGATGCTGGTGGTGTATGTTAGCCCATACATATATATGAGCCAGTGTTGGTATTATATCAAAATTGTAGTTTCAAGTAAAATAATCGCAACATGAAACTATTTATTAATCAGATGGTTACGACCACATCACTCATCATCAACTGCATTCGGTTGAGTCGTTGCCAAATCCTCTGCCACTTGGTTCAATGCCTGTTGCAGCAATTTGTCACGTGATGACGGACTCATGGTTTTGAAAAGTTGTATCCAAAGATTCAGCTTTTCATCCACTGTCAACTGAACAGCCTCACGCTCACTTTTCAGCGACATTCCCGCCGCACTAATATGGTACACGAACCCCTTTCCCCGGGTCCGTTTGCGTTTGATTTCGGGATGCAGATCAGCCAGTTTTTCCAGGCGCAGACGAGCACCTTTAGCCGTTCCTGGCATACCTTCCATACCGACGAACTCTTCTGCTGTCAGCCATGCCTGCCCGTCATTCACCTGCTCTGCGGGTAGCTGGGATTCCGAGTTACTGATCATGTTTTTAGTCATAAAAATCTCACCAGATATCAATGCGTTGTAAAAAAGAACAAAAAACCAATTAAAAGGAACTTGATAAGTCCTCTTTATTCGCTTTTAATATCCATGTACTGATTCAATGGAGTTAATACAGTGAATAACTCATCAGCATCGCAAAAAAAGCGAAGCAAGGGAAGTCCACAGGACTGGCACCGTGCCGATATCGTGGCAGCGCTGCATAAACGTGGTCTGACACTTTCGCAGCTTTCCCGTGAACAGGGGCTTGCGGCGCGAACACTCAATAACGCCTTTGAACGGCACTATCCACGTGCTGAAGGATTGATTGCCCAAGCATTAGGCATGAGGCCGGAAGAACTCTGGCCGAGCCGTTACCTTGATAAAAAGTCAAAAGGGAAGCAGGAATGAGTACTACGGTGACTCAGGTGGTTGAGAGTTTTGAATACCTGTTCTCGTCACTCTACCGGAAGGATTTTGTCAGGACATTACGCCTGAACGAATGCAGCGAAAGGGAATTATTACCACTGGTACGTTGCTACCTACTTGGGTGGTTTGCCGATCAGGTAACGCCGGAAGTTAAAAGCAAGTTGCCGGGCACGGTGCGCGGCAATGGTTACATTGATTTCATCATCGACGATGTGGCGGTGGAATTTGCAGTAAGACGCCCCACTGCTGCTCGGTCAGTGATCTCGGCGACCGTGAACAGCACAGAAATCAAGAAATTGATGAAGTATGACGGTAAGTCACTGCTGGTGCTGTTTGATTTCTCCAGCACGCCATGGACCGAAGAACAACTGGACTCATTTCGTGACTGGCCCTCACTGGGTAAAGGGAACCATAAAAAGTCGGCGTTTAATGTGGCCTATTTCTACACCACGAGACGACCACTGACGTTTCACAAAATCACTAAAAATATCCGGGTGCAGTAGCCGCTAAAGCTAGCACCCAGTTCCATCATGGCCGCGCAAATAACGTCCATGACGCTTTGATATCACGATTAATATAAAGGAGCTTCGTTTATGAAACCTCTGCTATTGGCTGCTGCCTTGTTCT
Organism: Pectobacterium aroidearum; assembly: GCF_041228105.1. NCBI lineage: Bacteria > Pseudomonadati > Pseudomonadota > Gammaproteobacteria > Enterobacterales > Pectobacteriaceae > Pectobacterium > Pectobacterium aroidearum. The sequence goes on along the minus strand of NZ_CP166097.1, from coordinate 2,575,106 downwards.
CACCGCTGGCAATGTCTACCACGTTCCATCTGGCCAGCAAAACCGCCACCATGACCATTGAAATGAGCGATCAGTCAAAGTCGCCAATTAAATTTGGAATCATGGGTAACGGACCTGCTATTAACGGTATGCCCGGAGTCTGTGAAATCAGTGGTGAAGCCACATTTTGGGCAGGAACTGACTCTGGTTTAGCGTGGATGTATCTGTCGCAAGATAAAAAGACCATGGTGCTGATTAAAGGCCGTTCAGACGACAATTGGGCGGTACTCAGTCTGCTCCCACTCGGGTTTTGTGGCGTAGGCGCAGAGAACTCTATTGATGGCGTTTATACCGCCAGAAAAAAATAAAACAGCACCCTTTATGCTCAAGGTGAGGATTGGATATGGCACAGATCACGACATGGCAACACTGCCAGAAAAAACAACATGTCGCCAAACTCTTTAAACCGACGCCGCTATGCAGAAACTTTACGGCCAACGCAGGGAAAATCTCAATGTCTTCTGTACACAAAATGCTTATTGCCATGACTACCGGAATACTTCTGACTGGATGCAACACCGGAACGCCAGAATGCAACAGCGATGATGCCAAAAATCTGGTGGTCAGCATCGCAACGGAACAACTGGCAAAACAAACCGCGATGCTGAAAAAATCACAATTATCTGGTTTAGCCCCCAAGAATATCGAACAGATTAGATTCTCGGTGAACACCGTCAGGACAATGCAACACCAAAAATCACCGGAAATTTATGAGTGCGCGGCAAATTTACTGATGACGGGGCCGGAACAATCAACAACACTCCCTATCACCTACACTGTGCAACAAACTGATGACCGCAAACAGTTTCTCGTCAACGTTGTCGGCTTATAACCATTATTCACACAGGGACACGGCACACCAATAAAATAGAACTCCACTGGATAATCCATGCGAAAAAATACACCTAACAAGCGCTCTGCATTCTTTGCGTATCTTGATGCGAAAGGTATCCAGTGGAAAAGAAACGGAAAAACGACAGCAGTTTTCGGTAGTCTTCATTTACACCAACACCAGGGCAATCGCTTCAAGGTTCCTACCAACCTCTGTGTTCACGGCGATGTTCACTTTGCTGAATACAGCAAAATCCCGAAAAACATCGAGGTAACGGGAAGCCTGTATATTCATGGCTCCCCACTTTGCCGTTATAACTCGAAAATCACTATACCGGCATCATTGAAAGTCGGTTCAAACGTATACCTGTACCACTACAACGGGCGGTGGCCGATCAATATCAGCGCCATTAATGGGCATTTTTTCTGGATATACTCAGACATCAAAAGCCTTCCTGAGATCTTCGTAGTTAAAGGGGTAATGGATGTTACCGGTTCAATACTTAGAACCCCACCGTCAGATCTGACGGTGGGTGGTGATTTGAAAATGCTGGGCACTCGGGCAACTCACTTGCCAGAGCGGATGATACTGGGGGGAATATTGAATCTTGCGTTTTCGAATATTCCGTATTTTCAGGCAGGACCGGTTAAATCCAATAATGACTAAAATGGGTATAGATTTACATATCACATAATTCCTCTTTTAAAGTCTTTATATCATTTCCATATTTTTTCCCTAGCCATACGAATCGCCACGGATAATCTAGGCAGTTTCGAGCCGTTAATGACTCTAAGGTGTCTGTTAAATCTGTGGCGATTCACGCCACGATGCAAATTAAACCTTTTAAGTCAAGGTCTTACAAGATGTACAAGAGGGGAAATCACTAGTTTTATAATTCTTTTGAGCCATATCAATGGAAAAGAAAGGATTTTTTATTATGCTGGTATTCATCAGCGTACTGCAAAGAGTAAAATCAAGGGATTAAATATCACCATTCAAGGTTGAGCTTATGAGATTCCATTCCGAAGGCCCTGCCATACCGGACATCCTTTTAGAACGCTGTGATGCTGGACGAGTAGTATTCCTGTGTGGTGCTGGGGTTTCGTTACCTTCAGGGATGCCAACCTTTGTAGACCTTACTCGGTACGTAATTGAATACTTTGACCCACCACACGACTCAGAAATCATGGCTGCATTTCACCCATGGCTTCATGATCAATCTTCAGCGAATGTCCCTCTCGACCAAATTTTCAACCTTCTTCATCTGGAATATGGCAAAGATGAGGTAAATGCTTTGGTTACAAAGCGTCTGGAGGCTTCAAGGACTGACATAGAGATTGGGCGTGAGCATGCCCTGATTAAAAGAATTTCCTCAAATCAGAGTGGAATTCCACAGATTGTCACGACGAACTTTGACCGACTGTTCGAGGTTAACCAAGAGCAAGATAGCCTAACTCGATATGTGCCGCCTGCTTTCCCCAATCTGAATTTCGGTTCGACAATTGAGGGAATTACTTATCTTCACGGTCGTTTGGTCGACGAGAACGCTGTAAACCATCCTTATGTGCTGAGCAGTGCTGACTTTGGACGAGCTTACCTTTCAGATGGATGGGCGACCAACTTTATCAAGCTTCTTCTGGAACGATACATCGTTGTTTTGGTCGGTTACCAGGCAGAAGACCCTCCAGTTAAATACCTCCTTCAAGGTCTCAATCATGATGGCCAGTATGATCGTTCCAGACTTTATGCATTTGATCGTGGCCTTGCCGAGGATATCGAAGCCAAATGGCGTGACAAAGGAGTCACTGCAATAGCCTATTCAGATCATCCGGTCCTTTGGAAGAGTTTGGAAGCATGGGCTGAGCGAGCAGATGATCCGCGTCGATGGCGAGCTTCTGTTATCGCTAAAAGCCAGCAAGACCCGAAAGCTCTAGCTCCGTATGAACGTGGTCAAGTTGCCCATATACTTCGCACTGTACAAGGCGCGAAATTGTTCTCTGAAGCTATTCCCCACCCCCATCCAGAATGGCTTTGTGTAATGGATGCGAATATTCGGTCAGCCAAACAGAAGAAAAGGTATTACGAGCTTAATGACAGCAATACAGAGACCTTCAATCCGCAAGAAGTTTATGGACTTGATGACGATCAACAAGATATCTCTGACGATGAACGTAAACGTGGGGTGAGTAACGATAATCTCCTTGAATGGCGTAACAAAGATGATAATCCGTCAGATTACCATCGCTTGGCTGGGGGGATTGAGCAACCAAACAAGAAAACCGCAGAAGTCTCTGCATCTGAGTTGGCTCATATTGCTGAACGAATGCACGATCAGCTACTTTCGTTGGATGAGGAAGTTACCCTCAAATGGAAAGCTGGACATATCCTACATCGCCAGATCACCAATATATTGCATGCCTTACTTGTCACAACGTCGGGTAGTACTGGCCGACTGGCTTCACCGAAATCTTCGGACCGTCCATTGGGAGAAGCACTGAAGCGTGCGGCGGAAAGAGAGGCTTGTGCTTTTCATCCTCTCGCCGCAATCGTACTTTCATGCCCCCTAGTTTGGGCTTTCCTGAATCCAAAAGAGGATTACAAAGCCAGTGGATCTACCGTCGAAAAACTACGTACTCAGGCGGAAGAAGCCCTCAATGTATTCCAAGCCAAATACGGGACAGAAGAAGCGTGTTTCGATGTTGCATGGTTAAATCCACCTGAGCTATCCATCGTAGTAGGACGCTTAAATGTTGCAAACCCACGAACAGTCAAACAAGAAGGCTTTTTTGACCTACTTAACGTTGTTCCTCGATACTATCCTAATTCCGGTAGTACAAAATGATGGAGGAAACTACAGAAGAGCGATTTCAGATTCGTGCTCAAGTGGCGCTTGTAAAGGCCATTTTCACAAATATAGATCTGCTATCTCATCTAGAACTAGCAGCAACTAATAGTTCTGCAGACCTGCATCTAAAGATGCTCTATGGTACTACTGAAGGTCGAGCCTCAATCGTAAACGCCTATGTCACCGGTCGATTTCTGCAGTTTCGTAAGTTGTTTCCCTATCTTACTGATGAAGCGCTGGAAAATAAGATTGCCTGGAGTTTGACTGGTGCAAACCAACAACTATCGGAACAAGAAAAGAAAAACCTGGATGATCCTTCACGTTGTCTTGTACTTTTACTTACTCGCCTTGCGGAGGCTTTTCTATGCGAGGCTAATGATGGCTCATTGCGCGTAAAGTCGCGATTTTTAGATGAATGGCAGGACCTTATTCTTGTCATTCCGCCAATGCTAGTTTCCACTGCCTGGATAGCTGCCCAATCGAACATAGAGAGGAAAACTGTCTCAGAACGCAGATATTTTCAACGGAAAGTTCAGAGCTGGCTTTGCGACAGCACGTTGCCTGTAGACGATGATCCACTGCTCGATCAACTTTGTAGAGTAGAGGGATTAGATGAAACTCATATGCATCTCAACGGAACCACAGAGGCTGAAAAAGTTTGGATAGATGCTCTTAGAAATACGTCTCAGGTGGTGGGAGCAATCAGCGGAGTTATCAAGCGCGAAGATGGGATTCATGCTGCGATTGGGAACGGTGTCAACCGACTCTTGCGTCAGGAAGAGTCGACACTAACACCAAAAATCCTGAAAGAGAGGGTTGAGAAAGCCGTTGTACTAAAAACTTTCTTGCTTGAAGCCTGTAACCAAACTGGATTACATGTTTCAAGGGATCTAAGCTTGGAAGAACGATATGCTATCGCGGTTCGAAGCAGACCTGCAGAGAGTGGGTTATCCGTGATTACTGCCGAAGCGCTGCAATTAGTTGATATAATCACTAACCTAAGAGACTGCCATGGTGGTGGTATTCAAGGAGTAGCTTTCCTCTGGTACGCACTTATCCGAGCCCAATTCTGTAGGCTTTTGGTTCAGCAGGTCGGCCAAACGGGTTTTGATCAATTCCAGTACATCACCTTCAACGAGTTGCGAGAGACAACAGAGAAAGACTTTGCAGAACGTTTCCGACAGATCGATCGTGGAACTCAGCAACCAGTGGACTTTCTTGAGGGCCGTTTTGCACCTAAGGCTACGCCTGATGGAAATGCATACAGACTAATTCAGATCCTGCGAGGTTATCTCAAGTTTTTAGATGAAGAACCGAGCGGTAAATCGCGCGGTGAGCTCGCAAAGATATTTTCCAATCCGGATATACCTCATTTTTCACTTTCAGAACTCTTGCTCTTAGTGCGCTCACTCGAAGAAGGGAAGTTTGAAAATGGTAGCGAAATAGTGCCACGAAGTTTACGCCGACTTCGGCTCGGACTTGTTGTGCACTTTATCAAACGAACTGATCTGTCAGAACGCAAACGCTTCAAAGAAGGTGGATATCTTGCACCGGTGTGCAGGGATAGTAAGGCTCGGCGGGAAGCTGACCAAGCCGCTCGAGCGATGGTTGCGCTGATGAATAAAACAACTGGGCTTTCCGAGATAATACGAGGCGTCGATGCAGCCAGCAACGAGCGGCATGCTGGTCCAGAAGTCTTTGCCCAAGTATTTAGAAGGATGCGACGGGCGGGTATCAAGCGTTTTACTTATCACGCCGGCGAAGATTTTGTGCATATTGCTTCGGGTCTTCGGGCGATCAACGAGGCAGTTCGGTTTCTGGAATTATCGGCTGGTTGTCGCATTGGGCATGGTACAGCTGCGGGGTTGATTCCTGCCAAATGGTGGTCATCCATCGGTGGAACGGTGCTCCAGACGCTTGAGGATAGGCTCGATGATTTAGTTTTTGCTTGGGGGGCTTTGGTACAGAAAGGCATTTTGCTCGACAGACTACCTCGGCTCGATTTAGAGATAAGGCGATTGTCCATGCAAATTTGGCAAGACCCTTTGCTGACACCAGAGCTTCTTTTAAGAGCTTGGCATATGCGACATATAGATCCGATTGTTCGCAATTATGGAAGCCATGATGTTGATCGGGACCGTGACTGCGAGATCAAAATGTACGAGGACTGCAAGCTTCGAGAACCTGATGCCCATATGCAGTTTCTTCGTCGCCATGGCGTTGCTGTGTCCAGAGACGCCATATTGAGGAGTGGGAAGCATATCTTGATTACTCGTGATACTGATATTTTAGATCTTGAGGTTCTGGAAGCTCTACAATTGGCAACGCTAGAGTTATTACAGGAACGGCGTATTGCTATCGAAACCCTACCTAGTAGTAATGTGCGGATCAGTATCCATCAATCTTACGATGATCATCATGCTATAGGTTGGTTAGGATATGGGCGAAACTTCGGCCCAACCTCTGTTGTTCTAGGATCAGATGATCCTGGTATTTTCGCAACAAGTCTAAGAGGAGAATACGCGCACATACTTCGTGCATTGGAGGCCAATGGAGCGGGCCATGAGGCAATGGAGATCCTTGAGCGCATTAACAAAACATCCAAACGCTTCCGCTTCTAACCCTTTGAACGTGCAATGCTTAAATTGCGATTATAATAAAAAATACACACTTATATCTTTTGGCACTTCAGTTTATTCTAATAACAACTATCTAAGCTGAAGTGCCTGTAGACCATAAATATGGCGGTAAGTAGTCAAGATCTCGCCAGTTAACGTTAATGGCTCAAGCTTGGCGAGCTCTTCCTCCAGTCGCGCACAAGCGCAACGGGCGAAGAGACGAAGTTGTGAGCTGTTCGTAAATATCTTGGGGAAGTAAGGTATCTCGATCCTTAAGAACCGCAGACCTCCCGCTGTCTAATGGTATGTATATTGTGTTCACAATAATCCCTTTGCGGTCATTTTTGGTGTGAGAACAGATTGCGAAAATATGAATTTTCATTCATGGAGATAAGAAATGGTGCTACCCAATCCGGATGTACAAGAATTGATTGGGAACAGTGATGACTAGTCTCAAATACTAACATCAACAAAAATGAGTACAGAGATGATGACCTGCCCCCAGTATTAAACACAATAATCAGTTAGTAATGTCGGTTGATTTACTCCCGTATTCTCCGTTTCGCCATCCCGCTGCAAACTCTGAAGGGGTCTGATAATTCAACGAAGAATGAGGCCGACATTCGTTATAGTCCTGCCGCCATGCGCTTATAATTTCTTTTGCATGAACAACATCGTGGAACCAGTGCTCATTCAGGCATTCATCGCGAAAACGACCATTAAAACTCTCGATAAAGCCATTCTGTGTCGGCTTGCCCGGCTGAATAAGCCGCAGCTCAACATTATGTTCAAAGGCCCACTGATCCAGCGCACGGCAGGTAAACTCAGGCCCCTGATCTGTTCTTATCGTCGCCGGATAGCCACGAAACAGCGCAACGCTGTCCAGAATGCGTGATACCTGAACGCCTGTAATCCCGAAAGCAACGCTGATCGTCAGACACTCCTTCGTGAAATCATCAACGCAGGTCAGGCATTTAATCCGGCGACCACTGGCCAGCGCATCCATGACAAAATCCATTGACCACGTCAGGTTGGGACCTGCCGGACGCAACAGCGGAAGCCGCTCAGTTGCCAGCCCCTTACGGCGCCGTCTGCGTTTTACGCCCAGGCCATTGAGATGATAAATGCGGTAGACCCGTTTGTGGTTAACGCAAAGGCCTTCACGACGCAGAAGCTGCCAGATACGCCGGTAACCGAAACGTCGGCGTTCCATTGCCAGTTCGGTGATACGTGCAGACAGATACGCATCAGTAGCCGGGCGGTGCGCATCATAACGGCAGGTCGACAGAGACAAACCTGTCAGCCTGCAGGCACGCCGTTGCGACAGACCTATTGCTTTGCACATCACTGTCACGGCTTCCCGCTTCTGGTCTGTCGTCAGTACTTTCGGCCCAGAGCCACCTGTAGTGCCTCTTTATCCAGCATGGCTTCGGCGAGCAGCTTCTTGAGGCGGGCGTTCTCTTCTTCAAGTGACTTAAGCCTTTTTATTTCAGGTACTTCCATGCCACCAAACTTCTTACGCCACGTATAAAACGTGGCGTCGGAGATGGCGTGCTTACGGCAAAGTTCGCGGGCGGAAACACCCGCCTCGGCTTCGCGAAGAATATTGATGATCTGTTCGTCGGAAAAACGCTTCTTCATGGGGTTGTCCTCATGTTGCTGATGAAGACATTACTAACATCGTCGTGTGTTAATCAATGGGGAGCAGGTCAATGAGTATTAAATAATACTTAAAATAAAAAAAACATTATATAACAAACAAATAATGCAAAAATCACAATTCAACGTCTAAATAGCTTCTATTGTCTCATGCGATCTCACAGCATCACATGAAGACTAATAAACATTTTAAAATCCACGCAATTGCGTGGATTTTTGTTTTCATGACTCTCATTTCATCTCATAAATGTCCCGTAATGAATCAACGCCGCTTTTCCGCGTTTCGTCTCCCTAGTGCAAAGCACATCATGGGCAGAGGGAGCGTGACAATAAGCAGCATCCATAACAGCGTATACACGGCATCCACCCCGTCATTTTGTAGATTGGTGTACAGCTTGACGGGAATTCCTTGAGGGAAGTAAGCGAAGATCATCACAATACCAAACTCACCGACAGCGCGAACCCATGCCAGGGTTACGGCGGAGGCCAAGCCGGGAAAGGCGATGGGCAGAGCTAGATAGCGAAAGCGGTTCCACGCTGATGCGCCAAGAGTTTGACCGGCCTCGAGGATATCTTTCGGCACCGTGGCAAATGCGGAGCGTGCCACCACAATGAAATAAGGTAGTGAGCCGTATATTTGCGCCAACACAAAAGCCGCCGGGTTGTTGACCAGCGTAATTCCAATTTTTGATACCCACGATCCGAACAGCCCGTATGGCCCCAGCGCGGAAACCAGCAGGATCCCCATCGCCAGTGGTGGCGTGAGCAGTGGGATCATGACTAGCAACTCACCTATCAACCTATATTTTCCGGTGGCCTGCGACAGCCACCAGGAAACGGGTAAGCCGATAGCGACCGTAATGCAGAGCGCTAGTCCGCCTAGCCCCATCGACACGGCAATCGCGTTATCATCTCGCCATGCCAACTGTAAATTGTGCCACGGAGTTACGCTAAGCAGAGTAATAAACGGAAGGCTCAATAGGAGAATAGCAGGCAGGGAAAGCCAGCCAGCTATTCTGCCTGGACGACTTAACGAGCGTATAGGTTGTCCCCTTTAGGCTCCGCGTAGCCGTATTGTTTAAATAGAGCCTGCCCCTGAGCGCTCTGCATAAATTTGACGAATTTCTCCCCCTGCTCAACGCCGTTAGGCGCATTTTTCAGCACGGCAGCGTAGAACACCATTGGTTGAGTATGCAGAACCAGATCTTTGCCTTGGCTGTCTTTGATGGTGAAGCTCACAGTGTCATACCACTGCTTCGCCATCGCCGGATTGCTCAGGTTAATTTCATCCGGCAGCGTCACGTATGGCTGGTGTGCGGAGCGAATTTCGCTTTCATAGCCAGCGGCGGCATCAACCTGCCCGCTTTCAAGACGCGATATCAGACCACCTTCCTGGTGGGTCTGCTGTGGGTTTTGCAGGCTGCCGAGGATCTTCATCGCGATGCCAGGCTGCTGATAATATTTTTCTGCCAACATCAGAGTAAAGACGATGTTCTGGCCTTTTGGATCGACGTACGGGTCGGTACGCCCGAAACTGATATCTTTCTTCGCCAGCAGGTTTAGCCATGAGCCATCGTTTTTCTTGCTGGCTTCGGCAAACTGCTCGCCATATTTGCCTTTCGGGTTGTAGGCAAGCACCATGCTGGTACTGGCAACGGGAACCGCCTCGTCAATCAGCCCAGCATCTTTCAGGATCTGCATTGGACCTGGGTTGATAGAAACAAATACATCTGCCTCAATTTTGTGGCTGGCTAACAGACGAGCCATACCGTAAGCTCCCTGCCCTTGGCCTTGATATTCGCCGCTCTCAGCCTTACTAAAGGCTGGACCGAGACCTTGATCCATCACTTTACCCATTGAGCCAGCATAAGTGACGCGGATATCTTTTGCGAATACTGTTGGTGTGCAAACCATCAGTGCCAAAATCCCGTACTTCATTTTTCCTGAAACCATCGAACTGCCTCATTATGTATTTTTTTACATAACGATTTTTCATCAAAACGAGAGGACGAACAACTCCGGCGAGACGGCCGTTGAGCTTAAGTTGAAAAAATACTCACAGCGAGGTAGTCATGTCATCCCTGTCTGGGCAATCGGTGGGGTTGTTTCTGTCTTACTGACTAAGAAGCTTAAGCGCTTATCATTAGTCTCTTTGGCCAGGAGCGCCCATACAGTCCTCGCATGCTTATTCATCATCCCAAGATTCTGAAGCATGCCGAAATCATTTCAGGCAATCGGGAGGAATATTCATATGCGGCAACACCGATTTCAGAATATCGCCAAAAATAGGCGCCGCTACAGAACCACCAAAGTGGGCTCCGGCCGTAGGGTTGTTTACCAACACCACTAACGCCAGTGTTGGGTGATCCACAGGAACAACGCCGGCCATGTAGTTAACATACCCACCGTCGTATTTCCCCTTCTCCCCGAGTTTTTCCGCCGTTCCTGTTTTTGTTGCCATGCAGTAACCTGGAATTGCAGCCTTGACCCCAGTCCCCCCGGGAAGGACATCACTTTCCATCATGTGAACGACGGTCTTGACGGTATCAGGATCGGCCACCTGAACCCCGGTTACCGGCGGAGTCACTTTGGTGATTGACAGATTTCGATAAAAACCAAAAGCCCCGAGCGTTGCATATTCTCGCGCTATTTGCAGGGGAGTCACGCGCAGCCCATATCCAAACGAAAACGTTGCTCGTTCAATATCGCTCCAGCGTTGTCGGTGAAGAGGAAAGTAACCCACACTTTCTCCGGTCAGACCAAGATTTGTCGATTTGCCGAGACCAAAGTCATGATACAGATTGACCAGTACTGACGCTGGCATGGCCAGAGCGATGTGAGAAACCCCTATATCACTCGATTTTTGCAGGATCCCGGTGATCGTCAGGCGGGGCCAGGCGCCTACGTCACGGATTAAATGCCCGTTAATCTGGTAAGGTGAAGTATTCAGCAACGTGTTAGGTTGAATGATGTGATGTTCCAGACCCGCCAATACCACAAGGGGTTTGACCGTTGATCCCGGCTCAAAGCTGTCATTAATGGCAACATTTCGCATTTCTACAGGCGTTGCCGTGGCAAAATTATTGGGATTAAACGATGGGTAGGATGCCATAGCCAGTATTTCGCCGGTCTCGATTTTAACCAATACGGCGGTGCCAGACTCGGCCTTGTTCAGTAATACGCCCTTTTTCAGGGCAGTATACACGGCGTATTGTTCAAAATTGTCGATACTGAGCTGCACTTGTGGGGTGATCGGTGGCTCATCATCATTACTGACAGAAATCTGGTTCCCCAAAGAATCCTGACGGTAGGTTTTCTTCCCTGAGGCACCTTGCAAGATAGCGTTGTAACTACGCTCAATTCCTTCGACACCATCATTTTCAGCCCCCACAATACCGATCAATGGCGCGGCAGCTTCGCTCGCTGGGTAAAACCGTTTTTCATCATCTTCTTCACTGATGCCAGAAAGATGAAGATTGCTTATGCCTGATGATGTCTCCAGGTCAACATTCTTCTTAATAAAGAGAAAATGCCGTTTGGGATGCTCCAGAATGTCATGATAGATCTCGTCAGGTGTCGTATTCAGCACGGAGGCGAGGTATTGCCATTTGGGGTTTTTAATATCTGGCGATGATTCAATAACCCTGGCAGGGTCGGCAATAATATCCTTGGAAGGGACACTCACCGCTAAAGGATTTCCATTCCGATCGGTGATTGTCCCCCGGTTGGCCGTGACAACGGTGGTGCGCAGAGAGCGTAAATCGGCTTCGTGCTCAAGCATTTTGCTTTTTACTATTTGTAAATCGGCTGTCCTTACAAGCAAAGTCACTAAAAAAACCGCGATACCAGCACACACTAATTGGTATCGGTAAGGATTAAAGTATGTACGAGCATTTTTATTCACATTCTTTTTGTTAACAACAGCCATTAATACAGTCCGATTAAATCCTGTTCAATACTATCCACAGCGTGGATTTAGCCATGTATGCACCTAACATGGCTCTTTTTGCTATAACAACACGAGGGTTGGAGAGGTTTTCACGGCGAAACCCAGTCAACATTGTTCCCGGATAACTGCGCTTCTCCATCCTGAACATCCACCGCCACCTGCTTTTGCCAACCCGATACATAACGGCTCTGTAACCCCGATTTCGCCGTAATATGTACCGATTCCAGATGGATATTCTTTAACGGTGCCTCCGGTAATCCACTTATAATCCCAGCATGGGTTGCACCGCTTGCCTCAATATGTTGAAGGGTAACATCGTGAATGTTGGGAGTGGTGGCGGTCAGCGTCTGGTATTTTATCGGGCTAACGCTGTCAGACGAGTACCCCCCATTGCCACCATAACTGTCGGTGATCACCAGTGGTGTTTTAACCTGCTGCATCGTGACATTACGGATAATCACCGGGCCGATATTTGCGCCACGATCGCGCCCGGACTTAATGCGCACACCGTTTTCGGTACCCGTAAAATGCAGGTCCTGTAGGGTGACCTTGCCAATACCATTAATGGTTTCACTGCCAATTGAGATGCCGTGTCCATTTTCCGACTGAATATGGTCAATAGTGATATCACGGCTTTCTGCATCATCAGCCCGTTTTGCCAGACCCGACTTAACCGAAATGTTGTCATCACCGGTGGAGATATTCAGATGGTGGAGGTGGACCTGACGAGAGGAAATAATATCGATGCCATCGGTATTGGGTGAATCGGACGGATTGGTGATGGTGCTGTTAGTAACTTCTATATGGTGACTGTCGCGGATGACCAGATTCCACATGGGGGAGTTTTCTATCCCGATACCGGAGATTTTCCCCTGTGACACATTGGCAAATTCAATCAGCCATGGGCGTGGCATGCCATTGGCCGTCGGAATGCCTGGATAATGTTGGGTAAACCAGTTGGTATCCCCATGCTTAAGGTGATTACGCGCCTCGGTGGCAAGCGGCCACCAACGCTGCTGCCCCTGACCATCAATGACACCGGGCCCTGCAATCGCAATGTTGTTTACATCTTTCGCCAGAATAAACGCTTCACCTTCATGCGCCGGCGCCGAAATGAACCCCGGTTTAAACGCATCGCCCTGATAACTGGCTGTCAACCGGCTTCCCGCCGCCAGATACAATTCTACATTATCTTTTAATAACAACGGTCCACTTTGCCATACCCCAGCAGAAAGCTCGACGCGGCCACCGCCAGCTTGTGAACATTGGTCAATCGCATGCTGAATAGCCGATGTTGCGAGGGCGTTCCCTTCGCTAACAACCGGAGGGCGGCATACCTGCACGGATGCCTGAGCATCCAATGATAAGAAAGCGAAACTGATACATACAGGCAATAAAGATAACGTCGTTCTCATTGTTTCCACGTTTTCGGGTCAGTAAATTTTCAGGCAACACCATAGAACGTTGATGATTTTCAAAACGTTATTATTCGCAAATAAATATTTTCATTAATGCGACGCTCATAGGAAACGTAGATGAGTATGGTTAGCTTGCCGATCCGACGTTCCTATGTCACTACACTGTGCGTTAAGGCAGAGAGGGAAAATATTCTTCATATGAGTGGATAACATTAAAACGCGCTATTGCCCCTGGAGGAATTTGTCCTGCAAGGTCCAGATGATAGGACGCAATGCACCGACAACCGGATAACCTCCGGTCTGCGGATGATCTGCCAGAAAAAGCACGGGCTGACCACTCGGAGGGACCTGGACAGAACCGGGTACGACGCCTTCACTGGGAAGCTCATGAACAATGGTCCTTTTGATTGGTTGATCAACTGTCAGGCGCATTACAACGCAGTTTGGTTTCGGTGAAACCTTCCAGTTCTTATTTTGCAGTAAATGCGGTGCTTCTGTCGTAAACCAGTCAGTACGCGGACCGAGAACAATATCGAGGACGACTTCATCTCCTGATGCAGGCAAGTTATCAGGAGGAAGTGCAGAGTCAGCAACGGAAGTGAGATGTGTGACGCGCACATGAAGCTTCTGTTGTCTCATGCGATCTCACAGCATCGCATGAAGACTGACAAACCTCAAAAAACCCACGCAACTGCGTGGATTTTTCTTTTCATGGCGTCTCATTTTATCTCATGGCAGTGCAGTCAAAAATGAGACGCGGCTGGTGACTTCACACTCGTTGCGACAGTGACTCAGGGACGTTGACGGGAGTGGGACTTATCACCCGCTTGTGGTAACGGATATGATGATTGTTTTTTGCACTCCCTCCTCGGTCACCTCGAACGAAGAGGAATATAGCGTACCCAGTTTGTTGGCGCTGAGAATAGCCTGGATGTCTATACCTCGACTCGCAAGTTCACTCATTGCAGACGCTGGCAAAATCTGAGCAAGCATGTTTACGGCGAATGCGGGCACACCAAAACTGTTTTCCAGACTTCCAGCAGCGAATTTTTCCACGTTGATTTTTGACACAAGATACTCCTTATGAGAGTGAATAGGCTAACGGCTGAGTAACGAAACAACTCAAATCGCCTCACGACATGGCGAAAACACATCCAGTTCGGGTTGGTATACGCGGCTGTGAACACCAAATAAGCCCAGCATGGAGTGATAAAAATTGTCGTGACTGTAATCTTTGTTGTCCGCGTTATTACGCAGGCAGGCAAGATTGAAACCAGCATCTTGCACAAATTTCGGTGAGAACCACATCACCATGGGCACCTGCGTTTGCTCTTTAGGCGCAATCAGGTATGGAGTGCCATGCAGGTAGATCCCGCGCTCACCTAAGGACTCACCGTGATCGGAAAGGTAGATCATGGCTACATCACGTTGCCCCGAATAGCGTTGCAACAAATCGATGGTTTTACCCAACATCCGATCGGTGTAGACCAGCGTATTGTCGTAAGTGTTGGTCAGCGCTTCGTTGCTGCACTTCTGAATCTGGTTGCTATCACAGGTGGGGCTGAAGATTTTTTCCTGCGCCGGATAACGTTCGAAATAGGTTGGCCCATGACTGCCCAACTGGTGCAGCACGATTAATGCGTCGCCCGACATGGCATCAATGCGTGAACTGAGTTGGTGCAGTAGTACGTCGTCATAACAGGTACCGTCCTTGTTGACGCATTGTTCAGTAATTTTCAGTATCGGCATGTCATCGGTGGGCACGCGCTCGCACACGCCTTTACAACCGCCATTATTGTTGTTTCGCCAAAGTATTTGCACACCGGTGCGTCGCAGGATATCGAGCAGGTTCTCTTCCGTCGCTGCACGTACTTCATCGTATTGCGTACGAGTCATACGGGAGAACATACAGGGCAGTGAAATGGCCGTAGCCGTGCCACAGGATGAGACGTTTTTGAAACTGATGATGTTTTCACGCTGCGACAGAGATGGATTGGTCGCTCGCGGATAACCATTAAGCTGAAAGTTCTGTGCCCGCGCGGTTTCCCCCACCACGGCAATCACGAGTTTGGGCCGCTCCCCGGTCTCAGGGCGCGTGGCATCTTCTGCCACAGTTCGCAACAGCTGAGATGTCGTGCGTTTCAGGTAGCGTTTCAGGTAGCCGTTGGTGTTACGCACAAAATTGAAGGGTAGCACTTGATCCCTGATTTGCAGGTTGTTGCGCAGCAACGAGGCGTAGTCCTTGTAGAACAGCATCGTCACCGCAGCCAGCACGACGAATGTCACCAGTACATTGCCCAGCCACCATAGCGCGTTTTGCAAGGGATGCTCAGTCTGTTTGGTGGGTAAACAAACCATCACCGCCGCAGGTAGCACACCCAGTACAAGAATGGTGAGCAGCAAGGGAATTGAAAAGTACGAGGCGAGTTCTGCCTGATTGGTCTCGAAGACGTTCTGCACCATGCTGCGATCGATCAGCACGTTATAGTTGAACATGAAGTAACTGCAGCTGGCGCTGATGACGACCAATAGTGCCAATAGCGGCTTGCGCACGTAAGGTAATGCCAGAACGGGCGTAAGCAACAGGTTGATAAGACAGAAAAAGAAAACCGGTAGGCTGATGAAAAACAGCAAGCTGTGCAGGCTGTTAATCTCCACTTTGGACCATAGCATTTGCCACAGTCCAACGTTGCCAATGGTGGTAAAGAACAGAGCGGCTACCCAAGTCAGTTGTATCGGGTTGAGCCGCAAGGATGACAGACGTTGAAACACGCGCAATCCCCAATGAGTTGAAAGTGCGCGTAGTATCAAAAAGCGTATGTCAGGAAGTTGTTAGGATATCGATTATCTATTTATAATTTCGATTATTTATCTATAAGTCTGCTTACTATGACACGTCTGCTCATCATCGAAGACAACCCGGAGTTGGTGGCCAACCTATACGAATTTTTCGAGCCGCTGGGCTATGTGCTGGATGATGCACGCGATGGTGCCACTGGTCTGCGTATGGCCACGCAAAATGATTACGACGCCATTTTGTTGGACCTGATGCTACCGCGACTGGACGGCATGACGCTGTGCCGAAAACTCCGCCAGGAATTTCAAAACCCGGTACCGGTGTTGATGCTGACCGCACGCGATCCGATAGATGACCGCGTGCAGGGCCTTGCCCTGGGCGCTGACGATTATCTGGTGAAACCCTTTTCACTCAAGGAACTGGACGCGCGTATCAAGGCACTGGTGCGCCGCTCCCAAGGCCGACAGGTGCAAGGCACGCTAGTCTGGGAAGATCTACAGGTGGACACCCGTGCCCCACAGGCCCAGCGACAGGGCCACACTATCAACCTGACCCCTACCACGCATAAATTGCTGCTGTGCCTGATACGATCCGCACCTGATGTCGTTAAAAAACAGGAGATGGAGTACTTACTTTGGGGCGACGAACCACCTGACAGTGGCGCTTTGCGCACACACATTCATGACTTGCGTCAGCGGATTGACAAAAACTTCACATCTGCGCTGATAGAAACGGTGCATGGCGTAGGTTTACGCCTGCATAAGCCTGAAAAGGCTGCACCGGAATAATCATATAAAGGGCAGAGTAATCATCATGAAATCCATTTACCAACAGGTGACGCTCAAGACGCGCATTATGGTTTCCTTCGTGCTGCTGATGGTAGCCGTTATGGCATTTGTGGTTGTCGCGGATCAACTCGACTACGATGAATTGAGAGCCTATGTGATCTCGGAGAATCTGCGCAACGAGGTGCAGCCTCGGCTGGAGGCTGATATTACCAAAGGCATCACCCCTATCATGCCTGAAGGTAATCTGCTCTATGATGCGCAGAGCGCGCCCGATGTTCTGCGTCAGTACGCACCGGGCTACCACCGCATGGAAAAACCCGCTGGCTGGCACCTGCTTGTGTTTGAACTCAACGATCGGCGCTACTACCTGTTGCAGGATGGTAAGGATTACGAGTATCTGGAGTACATGATTGACGGCTTCGCGCCGCTGGTCATCTTGCTGTGCATTCTGTGTGCGTTCTGGATTGGACGACTGACTTCAGCACGCGTTACCGTTCCCATCACACGCTTGGCCGACGTCGTGCAACGCAAGCAAAAACCCTTCCCTTTTCAGGATTCTAGTGACGAAATCGGCGTGCTCGCGCGCGCATTTGCGCAACACAGCGATGAGCTGGAGCGGTTTCTGCAGCGAGAGCGATGCTTTGTGAGCGATGCCAGCCATGAATTGCGCACACCGCTGGCCATCATTGGCGGTGCGGCGGAAACCATCGTGCACCAATTGCCTACCGGTAGTCACCTGATGCCTAGTGCTGAGCGCATCGTGCGCACTACGCAGGAAATGCAACGCCAGTTGACTTGCCTGTTGCTGCTTTCGCGCGATCCGCAAACCTTACCTCTCGCCGACGTGCCTCTACGTCCATTGTTCGAGGAATGCATCACGCGTTGCCACCCCTGGCTGGCGAAAAAGCCGGTGGCACTCACACTGGATGTCCCGCAAAACGTCCATGTGCACACCAATGCCGAACTGGCGCGCAGTGTGGTCTGGAATCTACTGCGCAATGCCTGCCAGTACACGGATGAAGGCGAAGTGCGCATTGCCCTGCATGGCACAACTCTGATCATTTCTGACACCGGGCCAGGCCTGCCGCCCAGCATCGACCCGCAGCAATTTCAACGTTTTCTGCCTAGCTCACGTGAAAGTGGCGAAGGGCTTGGCTTATCCATTGTGCAGCGCATCGTGGAGCATCTGGGGTGGAACATGGCGGTCGAAAGCTCAGAAAAAGGCTGCCGCTTTACGCTGGAAATGCGCTGCGCGGCATAATCGGGAATGGCGGTATTTATCAAAAGTGGTCTGTTTCCACCTATCTCAACGTCTATCCAGACGGGTGGGAGCAGCCATTCTGTTTGTCACTCAACACGGGTCATTTCATTAATAACCCCGAATAACGCCTACGTATTATGTTTGCAGCACAGTGATTCCCGCTCATACGAACCTTAGTGCTACCACCACTGACTAAACGACTGCTGCGGGTTATCAACCTGAACACGTTCACCAATGCGCGGCGTCATCAGCCGCCAGTCCTGATTTTCACTCGCCTGCGAAATACGCTCCAACGGATCGTTCCAGCGGTGGTGCGCCAACTTAAATTTGCTGTTATGGCTCGGTAGTACCGCTTTAGCCCGCAAATCATTGGCAGCCAGTGCGCTCTCTTCCGGCGTCATGTGCACATGAGGCCAGTCCCGATCGTATTGTCCGCATTCCAGTATCGCGATATCGAACCCGCCCAGACGCGCGGCGATCTCTTTGTAGTGTGCGCCATAGCCGCTGTCCCCGCCGAGATACAACCGATGCTGTCGCGTGATCAACGCAAACGATCCCCACAGCGTTTGGTTATGCTTGAGGAGTCGGCCGGAAAAATGCTGTGTCGGCAGCACATGAATTTCTATCCCGTTCTCTTTCAGGTTGCTGAACCAGCCACCTTCCGTAATATCTTTCTGTGGGAAACCCCACTTTACAAAATAGGAACCCACACCGGTTGGCGTGACGATGCGGCGTATTTTTCCGCGTAGCGCATTCAGAGTGGGGTAATCCAGATGATCCCAGTGATCGTGGGTAATCAACAGAT
Source organism: Pectobacterium aroidearum (assembly GCF_041228105.1). Taxonomy (NCBI): domain Bacteria; kingdom Pseudomonadati; phylum Pseudomonadota; class Gammaproteobacteria; order Enterobacterales; family Pectobacteriaceae; genus Pectobacterium; species Pectobacterium aroidearum. The sequence goes on along the minus strand of NZ_CP166097.1, from coordinate 2,556,095 downwards.
AGTCGATTTCGGGAACGTCTTCCGGTGAATACACATTGCTGCCTTTGAAGGCGATATTAGTACGCGGCACTGGTGAAGCGTTGTCGCTAAATACCGGATCCAGCAGGAAAGTTTTCCCTTCCAGTTGAATAAAATAGCTGGAATGTCCCATCCAAATAATGACGTTTTCCGTTTTACTTAACTGATGCAGATCGGTCTTTTCCGACGGCAGGCGGGTATCGGGCAATGCACCAGCATCTTTCTCAAAAAGAAAGCGGTACAGCAGAGCCCAGCGGTTCTGACTCGCCACCGTTGGGCGGGCGACCGGGTTATGAAACGCACCATCGCGAAAGAGTGGGTTTTCCGGTTGGGGTTCTACCTCTGGTGACACATATTGTGGCTGCTTTAACCAGCCGTAAACGACCACTGCAATCACAGCCAAAACGAGTAACAAAAGCATAAGGTTTATCCGGTGTCGTTTCGTGATGAAAATTGTTTGTAATGCGTACGTTTTCGTAATGATAATTTCAGGTATCGGCTCTCTGGCTCCGGCAGTTATGCATGAACGCCAGGAATCTGGCAAGAGCGTATCAAGGGATTTTTGGTGCAAAAAAAGCGAAGGCGCGCTCGTCTTCGCTTTTAGGGTCTGATGAGTCTGTCACCGTGACGCCCGTTCTGGTGCGTCAGGCCTGATTATTTTTTCAGCGCCAGCAGCGTTTTTCCCATCCCGATAACGAACTCATTCTGCTGTCCGATAACCTTATGCAGCCCGGCTTCATCCTGAATATTTTCGACCGTATTGATGGCCTGCACTTCCAGCACGCGCCCTTTAATCAGCGTCGAACACAGCGAATGCAGGACCTTATTGTTCAGAATCGTTTGTAAGCAGCGAAAAGGCGTCGCATCGTCAATGTTCCCCGCGCGCTGATCGGGTTTGATAAGCTGGCGCAGCATCTCTTTTTCCGTGCTGGCGATTACCGCATCCAGATCGCTGGGCGTCGAAGCGATGGGAATCGTGCCCTTGCTGTTTGGCGGTAGCATATACAGTGAAACCAGCGCCTTATTGCCTGTCGTAGGATCGACATATTCGGTCTGCACCATGTGGTTTGCCGCATCGACCACTTTTTCTCGCTGAATCATGTTCAGCAGTTGCGCAGGTAATGCATCGGTCAAATCCTGCGTGGTGTAGCCGACGAACAAATCGGGATCTTTTGTCTCTGCGACACCGTACAACGGCAGCGCCAGTAACAGTCCCACAATCCCTTTCTTTATCACACTGATTTTCATTATATTCCTCGACGATTCATTGTGTGCATTCCCCTATCCCACCACGCGTTATTCTTAGTACGCTAACGCGGATAACCTCTGGCCTTTTTACCACGTTTACGCACAGCAACGCATTCTACAACTACAGGAAAGAATAGCATTTTTTATACAAAAACTTGTTGTCGGAGGATTCCTTCGCTAGAATCGCGCCGTTTACTCATCCTCAATGCATTACTTGGAGCCCCAAAGTGCCCTGTACGTCAGCCTCCCACTAACCGCCGACGACTGCATTAAGCAGCCTCGATTCGGCGCAGTCTGCGCCAGCGTTGGCTGCGGTACGAGTTCCCTTCTTTCCCCGCTATTGTGCGGAGCAGAGAATGAATCTCCCGCTTCCTCCCCCGCGACTCTGACCTCTGGAATGCCAGCGGCCAGCTATTGACTCGCGCCAGAACACGTTCGTCGGCCCTCTTTTTTACCGTAGATGGGCCTGGCTGCGCCAATAACGCAGCAGGCGAAAAATATGAATTTACATTCAATACCGTTATTAAAGTATCCGCGTACCCCTCATCTGGAAGGTTCGCGCTTACAGCCCGGCGATGATGCGTCGGACCAAATCGCACTGAAAGCGCTGGCAGGCCGTTACGTCGTGATCGAAGAAAAGATCGACGGCGCAAACAGCGGCGTGTCCTTTAATGAAACGGCTGAACTCTTGCTTCAGTCGCGTGGCCACTATCTGGCTGGCGGCTCGCGGGAACGGCAATTCAACCAGTTCAAGATCTGGGCCACCGCGCACGAAATGCGGTTTCTTGAGCTACTGGAAGACCGCTTCGTGATGTACGGCGAATGGGCTTACAGCAAGCATTCCGTGTTTTATGACCGTTTACCGCACTACTTTCATGAGTTTGATATTTACGATCGTCGTGACGGCATTTTTTTATCGACGGCCCGCCGACACGCAATGCTAGCCGGCTCGCCTGTGTTGTCCGTTCCGGTGCTCTATGCCGGGGAGATGCCAACAAATCCGGCATTGCTGTGGAAGCTGGTGTTCCGCTCTCTGGCAAAAAGCCAGGACTGGAAGACCGTCTTTGAATCCACCGTGCAGCGTGAAAGTTTGCCGCTCGCGCTGTGCTGGCAGCAAACCGATAAATCGGATCGTTCGGAAGGCCTGTATCTGAAGGTGGAAGATGATGAACAGGTACTGGCGCGCTACAAGCTGGTACGCCATGACTTCATCCAGACCATTCTGGACAGCGGCTCGCACCATTCCCGACGCCCTATTTTGCCGAACCAACTGGCTGAAGGCGTTGATTTGTACGCACCTTGTCCAACCGTATCCTGGGAAATACTGGGGCTGAATACGCTGCGTTCTTTGGATGCACTCGCCGCCGCCATGCCCGATAAATAAGGAGTATGACAATCATGGATTGGAATACCATCAGGGGATTGGTCCCCGCTTCTGGCGCAGAGCCAGATTTTGCTGATTGTCTGGACGCGTTTCCGGTGCTTCAACGCGCCAAAGAAACGCCGCAGGAGCCGCGCTACCACGGTGAAGGCGATGTCTGGACACATACTATGATGGTGATCGCATCGCTATTGCAGCTTCCCGATTACCAGACGGCCACTCGCGAGCAGCAGGAAATCTTGTTTATTGCCGCATTGCTGCATGACGTTGCGAAATACCGCACGACAGTGATTGACCCAGTGACAGGGCAAATTGGTCAACCGGGACATTCACGCAAAGGCGCCATCGATGCTCGGGTGCTGCTGTGGGATGCCGGCGTTCCGTTTGCAATTCGGGAAGCGATTTGTCGCTTAATTTCGGTGCATCAGGTGCCGTTTTACTGCCTTGAAGATGAGCGGCGTCGGATGTCGCCACTCTTTACGATTCGCGAATTATCGTGGCAGTTAAGCATTCCGCTGCTGGCAACGCTGGCGGAAGCCGATATGCGTGGGCGCATCTGTCAGGATCAGTCACGAGTGCTCGACAGTATTGAGCTGTTCCGCGAGCTGGCGCGGGAAGAAGGCTGTTACGGCCAGCCGAGATCGTTTGTCGATGCCCACACGCGCCTGAGCTATTTTCGCGGTGCTGATGTGCATCCAGACTATCCGTTGTTTCAGGAGCCGGGATCGAAAGTCACCGTGATGTGCGGTTTGCCCGCTGCGGGAAAAGACACTTGGGTACGATCGCATCGGCGCGATTTACCTGTGGTTTCGTTCGACGATGCGCGAACAGAACTGGGGTTGAAACACGGCGAGAATGAAGGAAAAGCGGTGCACTGGGCAACCGATAAAGCACGTTCACTGCTGCGAACGCATGAACCGTTCGTGTGGAATGCCACGCATCTGAGCCAGCAAATGCGCACCCGCACGTTGGATCTGTGCTATGCCTACGGCGCAGAAGTGGAGATCGTGTATCTAGAGCGCCCGCGTCAGGAATTACTGCGTCGCAACGGTAAACGGGACACCACGTTGAGCAATAAAACACTGCAAGGTATGCTAACCAAATGGGAGCTTCCCGCACCGACGGAAGCACATGTTGTTCGCTATGAAAGCTAAGCAATTAATCTAAGGAGAGAAAAATGGCACGTGCTTCAGAAAGTAATAACATCGTCTCGCCGTTGCTTTCACCGAACGATATCACGTGTCTTTTACAGCCCGTGGCACAGTGTATTTCTGATGAATATCCTTGGGTAAGCAATGATGAAGAGGCAATCGACAAATATTTTAAAGGGGTTTGCGCGCAGGTCATGCGCCTGACCAACACCAAATCGAGGATAGAATGGAATCACTACGGTTCTGGCTATGCCTCTTTTGTCGACGCCTGGTTTTATAAGAACACGCCGGATTTCAATGCTAAACGCCCAGTTCGCTATGGTGAAGAACACACCGGATTAACTGTTCTATTGAGCCGCCTGTCACCCTATTTCGTTTTTATGGAAAGCGAGAAACAATGGGATGTTCACGGCGGCGGTTATCAGGCGCTTCCGGAACTGGAAATGCTAGATAGGTTGGAGACACCCGCAGTTATTGCATTAAGCCAACAGATTCAATCAGAACTGGAGAAGCGTGGGCTTCTGCGCGCTTATAAGGAACAATTGACATCGCTGCTACCCACCGGCACTCGCGTGCCGACGGTGCTCACAGATCGTGGCTTCACACAGTTCGATGCGCTGTTCCATTGGGAAGATTGAGAGTTTAACCCAGCCTCAGCGCACTCCAGCGAGGAAGCGCGGTAAACGAAGCCTCGTATTCGGTAATACTGCGTCTTTCTGCACCAAAATACTGTTTTTCATAGATCAATTTATCGTCCTCGAAACGCACGGGGACGATAAATCCCCCACCATCTGAAAAATCAGATCTTTTCTAGATTCCCCACGCTTTATGACGCAAACCAGGGCTCTATCGGGTCCGGATAATCTAACCACACCGCCAGACCTTCTGCCATTTCTTTGTCCGTCAGCAGCGCGGTTTCCAGACGGGCTCGCAACGTGAGTTCATCCATATCGATACCGATAAACACCAGTTCCTGCCGCGCATCACCCACGCCATCCACCCATATGGAACGAATGTAATTGAGCGATTCACTATCTGTCGGCCACTTTGCTTTTGGCACGCTGACCCACCATGAACCAGCCAGCCCCTGACGCGCCACGCCGCCTGCCTGAGACCACGAGCCGGCATATTCCGGGCGGCTTGCTAACCAAAAATAGCCTTTGGATCTGACAACCCCGGTGAGCGAATTTTCCATGACCTGCGCGAAGCGGGCAGGATGAAATGGTCGACGCGCGCGAAAAACAAAACTGGCGATGCCATACTCCTCAGTTTCAGGCGTATGTTCACCGCGTAATTCTTTCAACCATCCGGGGGCCTGCGCCGCTTTGTCAAAATCAAATAATCCTGTGTTGAGCACCTCGTTCAACGGCACAGCTCCGAATTGTGCATGAAGTATTTTCGCACCTGGATTCAGTGAACGGATAATCGCAACCAGCTTCTGCTGTTGCGCCACATCAATAAGGTCGATTTTGTTGAGAATAACCACATTGCAGAACTCGATCTGATCGATCAGCAGATCCACCACGCTGCGCTCATCACCCTCTCCTAACGATTCTCCACGAGAGCGGATACTGTCCACTGAAGCGTAATCTTTTAAAAAATTATATCCGTCAACAACGGTCACCATCGTATCCAGCCGCGCCACTTCAGAAAGGCTTTCTCCATCATCACCCGCAAACGTGAACGTTTCTGCGACAGGAAGCGGCTCCGCGATACCGGTTGATTCAATGACCAACTGATCAAAACGCCCTTCTTTCGCCAGCCGATTAACCTCGATCAGTAGATCTTCACGCAACGTGCAGCAGATACAGCCGTTACTCATCTCCACCAACTTTTCGTCCGTCCGTGAAAGTTCAGCGCCACCCTCCCTCACCAGTGCAGCATCAATATTCACTTCTGACATGTCGTTGACGATCACCGCGACGCGGAGACCAGCGCGATTATTCAGAATATGGTTAAGTAACGTGGTCTTTCCCGCACCGAGAAAGCCAGATAGTACGGTCACAGGTAATCTTGCATCTGCGCTCTGTCGAGCTACTACGTCAGCCATATTTCACACTCTCTGATGATTTAAAGTCGTTTGCAGTTTTACTTTTTCGCTGCGGGATGATTCAGCACCATGAATATTTCGCTTTTAAACACTCGCCGCGATAATCACCCGCGCTTGATTTGTTATGTTATAACATAACAAATAAGACATGAAAAATCATTGAGCGTTTGATTTTGTTTAATCATATTAAGAAATAGGCTGGAGACACCCGCTGTTATTGCATTGAGCCAGCAGGTTCAGTCAGAACTAGAGAAGGGGGGCTTGTTTGCGCTTATAAGGAGCAGTTGACAGCGTTGCTGCCCACCGACACTCACGTGCCGACGATGCTCACCGATCGTGACGTCACACAGTTCGATGAGCTATTCCAGTGGGAAGATTGAGAGTTCACCCCAACCGCAGCGCACTCCAGCGCGAAAGCGCGGTAAATGGGATCTCGTATTCTGTGGTACCGTTCCTTTCTGCACCAAAATACTGTTTTTCATAGATCAACGTATCGTCCTCGAAACGTATGGGGACGATAAATCCTCCCGCCGCCTGAGAAATCTGGCACTGCCTTTCTTCGATCACATCAATACAGAGTAAAGCCGTTTGCGGGCCATCGCGTTCCGCCGTGGAGAGCCACTCTTGCACTGCCAGATAGCGTGAATCCGGCGACCACAGTAGTTCCTTGCCAAAAACGCGCCCTTCCAGAGCGTTACCGTCAATCGAGAGTGAAAAATAAGGCGGACCAAACCGAATTTCACCGACGTAAATCAGCATCGCGGTATGTTGTTGATCGAATGAGGACAGTTTGTGCAGCATACGGAAGGGTTCCGGATCAGTCTGAGGTTATCTCGATTAGATTACCATCAGGATCGCTGACGATTGCCTCATAAAAACCGTCTCCCGTCATGCGCGGTGGGGCAACCAAAATGCCGCGCTCCGCCGCTTTGCTGGCTAATGCCTCGACATCCGCCTTGCTTCCGACAGAAATCGCCACGTGCGCCCAGCCGCAGCTTTCTTTATTGGTTAACGCTTCCGCCAACACCGGCAGCGTCATCAACTCAATCGATGCCCCTTCACTCAGTTGAACGAAATGCGATTCAAACCCAGGACGATTCCGGCTCACATATTTTTCTCCGACCTGAGCGGCGAAAAATTCCTGCCAAAATGCTGCCTGCGCGGCCAAGTCGGCCGTCCATAACGCAACGTGTGCCACTTTCATCATGATTCCTTCTTAAGCGTTGTCTTTCACATCATCGGGGTAAGTGATACAAAACGGCGGCTATGACCGCGTTCCGTTCAGAATGGCTAAAACCTGCTGATGCAGCGCTGGGTTACCAGTCGCAACTACCGTGCCACCCGCCTCCGCTCGCTGCCCGTTGAGATCGGTGATGATACCGCCCGCCTGTTCAATAATCGGGATCAACGCGACAATGTCGTAGGGCTGCAATGCAAATTCCACGCAGATGTCAATCTGGCCTGCCGCCAGCATCGCCATGGCGTAACATTCTCCGCCATAGCGCGTCATCAACGTGCATTCGGTGAGTGCAGTAAAGCGAACGGTCGGGTGCATGCTCAGCGCTTCTGGCGCAGTTGTGTGCAAAATCGCCTGTTCGAGCGACACACCTTTGCGCGTGCTTAAACGCACTTCCCCATTGCGGTCGCTACGCCAGGCCTGTGAACCATCAGCCCAGAAACACTCTCCGGTAAACGGCTGGCTCATCATCCCCATTACGGCACGTTCATGGTGCAGCAGACCGATAAGCGTTCCCCACACGGGTAGCCCACACAAGAAAGGTCGGGTGCCATCAACCGGATCCAAAACCCAACGCACTGGGCCTTCCCCACTCAGGCCAAATTCTTCCCCCATGATCGCGTGTTCGGGATAATGGCGCGTGATGTGCTCACGGATGACCCGCTCAGCTTCCCGATCGGCTTCCGTCACCGGATCAAAACGAAAACCCTCTTTTGGCTTGGTTTCAATTTGATTGGCGGTAAGAGAACGAAAACGCGGTAACGTTTCCTGACTGGCCAGCCTGGCGAGTTCATGAAAGAAGGCAATATCGGGAAGCAACTGACTCATGGTGTTTACCTTCCTGCGCGTTTATATGACGGTATTATTGGACATTGATAATAAACCACAATGCTCACTATTGCTCGATTATGAGACATTATCATAATTAATATTACTAAACATGCAAAATCAAGCAAAAGACTACAATTCATATTCCCTGTATCTGGGCAAAAAATGTCTGGGTAAAAAATAGCCCCCAAACGTTACCGTTAGAGGGCTATAACAAGAATAGCTAAACGAGACTACTTCATTCAGCTCAGATCGGCGCCGTTGCTGGCAATCACTTTCTTATACCAGTAGAACGATTTCTTTTTCTTTCTGGCTAATGTGCCTTCGCCGCGGTCATCGCGATCAACATAGATGAACCCATAGCGTTTACTCATTTCACCGGTGGAAGCCGCAACCAGATCGATACAGCCCCATGAGGTATAGCCGATGACCGGAATTCCGTCGCCGATGGCATCCGCCATCGCGCTGATGTGCTCACGCAGGTAGCTGATGCGATAGTCATCATCAATCTCGCCCTGTGCGTTAATCTCATCCTTCGCACCTAGCCCGTTCTCTACCAGAAACAGCGGCTTTTGATAGCGGTCATACATCATATTCATGGTGATCCGCAGGCCCAGCGGGTCGATTCCCCAACCCCATTCACTCGCCTTGATGTGCGGGTTCTTTAACGATTTAACGATGTTCGCCGCGCTGCTGTTGTGCTCGTTCATGTCTGCCGAGGCGCAGCGAGAGGCGTAATAGCTAAAGGACACAAAATCTACCGTGTTCTTGAGAATCTCATCATCGCCCGGCTCTGACGCAATCGTGATGCCCTTCTCTTTAAACAGCCGGCCAGTATATGCCGGATAGGTGCCGCGCGCCTGCACGTCGATAAAGAACAGGTTCTCACGATCTTTATTCAGCGCCGCCCAGACATCTTCCGGTTTGCACGACCACGGATAGAAATTACCGCCAGCCAACATACAGCCGACCTGATTTTCCGGGTTAACCTCATGCGCAATCTTCGTCGCCAGCGCGCTCGCCACCAGTTCATGGTGCGCAGCCTGATATTTCACCTGCTCCTGATTTTCACCATCGGCAAAGACCAGACCCGCGCCGGAAAATGGACTATGCAGCAAGATATTGATTTCATTGAACGTTAGCCAGTATTTCACCAGCCCGTCAAAGGCTTCAAAACAGGTTCGGGCGTAACGAGCGAAGAACTCCACCATTTTCCGGTTACGCCATGAGCCGTATTCAGTGACCAGATGCATTGGCACATCGAAATGGCACAGCGTCACCAGCGGCTCGATGTTGTATTTCTTGCACTCGGCAAACATATCGCGATAAAAGGCGATGCCTTCCGCGTTGGGCGTCAGCTCATCCCCGTTCGGGTAAAGTCGGCTCCAGGCGATGGAGGTACGGAACACCGTGAACCCCATTTCCGCCATCAGCGCGATATCTTCCTTATAGCGATGATAGAAATCGATCGCCTGATGGCTGGGATAAAATTCATCCTCGCGCAGCGCGAAACGCGGTTCTTGCCCCAGTTTCACCGGCAAACGATTCACGCCGTGGGGAATCATATCTACCGTCGTCAGCCCTTTACCGCCTTCAAGGTACGCGCCTTCTGCCTGATTGGCCGCAATCGCGCCCCCCCATAAAAACCCATTGGGAAATGTTGATGCAGACATACGCTATTCTCCTTCGTATTAGTGCTTCATTTAATTCGTGTTCGTGGCGCGTTGCGGCGCGGAAAAATCATCACCCTGCACGCGTTTCTCTTCCGGCTTTTCTTCTACCGGAATGTCTTCAAAGCCCAGCAGCAAGGTGACGAAGAAAGAAATCACGACAGACAGAATCATGACGCCGAACACCCAGGCAATGCTCATCGGATTCGCGGGATCGAAGAATTGCACGCTGGTAAACAGCCCCGGCGATGCCATTGAATGACTGGCCAGCCCGCCGATACCGGCAACGGCGCCACAGATGAAACCGGTAATTAGACAGGCGATCAGCGGACGCTTCAGGCGCAAAGCTACACCGTACAGTGCGGGTTCAGAAATCCCGGCAACAATCGCCGAGGCGGCCGCGGCCAGCGCCGTCTGGCGCAGTTCCGGGTTTTTGGTGCGCCAGGCGACCGCCAGTGAAGAACCGCCAAGCGACAGGTTCGCGCCAATTTCAGACGGCATCACCATGCCTTCTTTTCCCGTTTCGGCGATGGTTTGAATAATAGTCGGGGTAAACACGCGGTGCATACCGGTCATCACCAGCAGCGGCCAAATGGCACCCATGATGGCAACGGACAGCCAGCCCAGATAATCATGCACGGTGTAGACGACAGCAGAAATACCGCTACCGATCCAGATTCCAATCGGGCCAATAAGCATGATGGCAATCGGGGAGGCAATCAGCACGATTAACATCGGCTTCAGGAAGTTTTTGGTCACCGCAGGCGTAATGCGATCTACCCATTTTTCAATGTAAGACAGAATCCAGGTCATACACAGCGCCGGAATCACAGTGTAGGTGTACTTCACCGCGGTAACGGACAGCCCCATAAACACCACTTGCTGCCCCTGTGCCGCTTTTGCCATCAAATCGATAAACGTCGGATGCACCAGCACCCCAGCGATAGCAATCGCCAGCGACATATTGGTTTTGAATTTTACCGCCGCAGATGCTGCCACCATGATCGGCAGGAAGAAGAATGCACCGTCGCCAATCACGTTCAGAATCGTCAGCGTGGAAGATCCCTTCTCAAATATGCCGGTCATATCCAGGATCATGGCGAGCAATTTCACCATCGATCCGCCGATAATCGCCGGAATGAGCGGCGACATCGTACCAATCAACGCATCCAGAATGCCCGCACCAATGCGTCGCAGCGTAATTTTATTGTTCACCGGCACCGCTTTTTCCGCCGCCGCGCCTTCCGGCAGCAGCTTCACCACCTCGGCATAGGCCTGAGAAACGGTGTTGCCGATAATGACCTGGCACTGGTTATCGTTTTTTACGACGCCCAACACGCCGCTTATCGCCTTCAATTCAGCCACATTCGCTGCATCGTTATCTTTCAGCACGAAGCGCAGGCGGGTCATACAGTGTGTCACGGCCGCGATGTTATCAGCACCACCGATGGCATCGACGATCGAACGGGATACAGCCGCATAATTCTTTGACATGGATAGACAATCTCTCGTAATCGCGCACGCTCTCCCTGAATCAACAAACGGCTTAACGCGTTCGAAACGGGGACATTACCTGATGCACGCACATTTATTATTCAGTTTCATACAGTTATGAAAGTATTCATGCCGGTATTCCTGCTCCCTATAACGTGATGAAACGCTAATGGGTAACCGGTTCCACATGATAGTGTTTATATGTGGATTCAATTTCAATAGATTTGTTATGAATATTTTACTTATGTGATAACGATCGTCGTGAATAGCCTCTTCCTTTACCCGCTAGCCTCGCTTCTGCGCTCATCACCCTGCTGCCAGTCCATATCCTAAATAATTCGAGTTTCAGGCAGGCGGCAAGAGAAGGCATCCCGATGAGCTTACTCAAGTAAGTGATTCGGGTGACTAAACGCAGCCAACGCACATGCAACTTGAAGTATGACGGATATAAAGTGTGTAAAATGATACAGGTGTTCAACGTCCCAGGATGTCCCATGTCGACAATGCAGGAAGTGGCGAAGAAAGCAGGCGTATCAAAAGCGACGGTATCGCGCGTGCTATCGGGCAAAGGCTATACCAGTGAAGAAACCAAAGCGCTGGTTTATCAGGCCATTGAGGAGACGGGATATCGGCCCAATTTACTGGCACGGAATCTGGCGACCAGCAAATCCGCTTGTATTGGTTTGGTAGTGACTAACACGCTCTATAACGGCAGCTATTTTAACGAGCTGCTGTCACTGGCCGCCAAGAAACTGGAGGATAATGGGCGTCAGTTGATTCTGGTTGATGGCAAACACAGCGCCGATGAAGAGCGAGCCGCGATTCAATTCCTGCTGGGGCTGCGCTGTGATGCGATTATCATCTATCCCCGTTTTCTTAGCGTGGATGAAATGGATGACATCATCGAGAAACACAAGCAGCCGATCATGGTGGTCAACCGTAAACTGCGTAAGCACCAGAGCCACTGCATCTGTTGCGATCACAAAGGTTCCAGCTATAACGCCACGCAGCATTTGATCGCACGCGGCCATAGAGATATTGCCTTTATCACCGGTTCGCTGGATTCGCCGACCGCGATCGAACGCCTTTCCGGCTATAAAGAGGCACTGACGGCGGCGAATATCACGGTACGGGATGAATTGATTGTGAAAGGAAAATGGACGCCGCGCTGCGGATCGCTCGCCATTACCACGCTGCGCGATAATCGGGTCTCGTTCAGCGCCGTTCTCGCCAGCAATGACGACATGGCAATTGGCGCGATAAAAGCGCTGGATGACGCTGGCATTGCCGTACCGCACGACGTTTCTGTCGTCGGGTTCGATGATATTCCCACCGCCCCGTTTTTAAAGCCGTCACTCTCCAGCGTCAAAGATCCGGTAAGCGATATGATCAACGAAGTGATTAACCGCCTGATCGCGATGCTGGACGGCGGCTATTTCTCGAAAGACAATCTGTTCTTGTCCGAACTCCGGGTCAGAGATTCCATTCAGAACGGGCCGTACTTGTAACCAACCCGTCTGAATGCGATGCGGGGTCGTTTCAGACCCCGTTTAACGCCGAATGTCCCTTTCAGCAGCTAAGTCCGCTCTTCACAGCAACAGGCTTAGAATTGCCACTGCACGCCTACGCTATAGCGCGTTTGATCGCCATCCCGATGACCGAAACGGCTACCGACCTCGGAATACAGATTCAGATTTTCTGCCGCAAGCCACTGCACACCAACGGTTGCGCGACCGAAGTTCTTATCCTGCTCCCCAACCGCAATACGGCGGTTTGCACCATCGACGTGATCTTTCACCGTAAAGCTGGAATCGAGCCCATCGGCTAATTCACGCACCCACGCCACCGTAGCATAAGGTTGCAGAGACGCTTTGTTGCTGAATTCCACCTTGCCACGTACGCGCCAGCCCAGACTGGCTTCCAGCGAATCGACATCTTGTTTTTCATACCGCACGCCAGTTCGCAGGTTACCTTTATCATCAAACGCATTGATGCGATAACGCGCATAATCCAACCCGGCAACCGGACCAGTCCGCAGTCCGCCTAACGGAAAATCATAGCCGCCAGTTACGCGAGCACCGACAAATTGCGCTTCGGTATTGCCATCCAGCGTGTTGTCCAACAGCACCGGACCGCCCGCAGATTGCAGATACACCGAGCGGCGTGACGCAATCGCTGCCCGGCCCACCGTTACGTCGCTACCCAACCAGGCTGGGCCTCCCTGATTCAGCAAACCATATACGCCAGCTTGCCAGGTATCACTTTCAATATGTCCATTACGCTCAAGCTTATCCTTGCTACGCAGCAGGCTCAGACTGCCACCAACAGTGACACTGTCACTTAATTGATAATCGACCAGCGCATAAGCCATCGCCTGACGAGAACGCTGCTGCGGTGCGCGGTCAAAGCCATTTGACGGAGTCACATCGCCTTCAATCCCGACTGCCGTATCCAGCATACCTGCACTACGAGTGGTATTTTGCAGCAGCAGCCAGCGCTGATTATGCAAATCACTCAATGATTGGCGCTGACGCTTTAGGCTCTCCTCCATTGCCTGTTGCATCGCAGCGGCGGAATAGGCCGAATGCAGCAAATCGGTATTGGAAATTTCCAGTAGCAGCCGTGTCACCAACCGTGAAACGTCACGCAGGCGCTGGTCAATGCGTTCCTGACCCAGCACGCTGGTAAGAAAGGCTTCGTTATCAACCGTAGGGTCATGCCATGTCGCGCCCCCCGGTACCGCAGGGTTCGTGGTTTGCTCATAGCCGTCCTGATCGCCGATATCCCAGTTGGTGGCCTCCATATAGAGTACGGGAATATCAAACGCGGCGTTGAAGCTATCGCCGTCACTGCAACAGCCAGTTCCTGTCGGATAACTCGCATTTAACCCTGGGTTGGTAAACAGTTCGATGCCCAGTTCGTTCGCGATACGCAACGTCTGTTCACGCAGGCTTGCCAGCGCAGGATTCGCTACGCTGTTATCGCCAGCATGCGCGTAGAGTTTGTCGCCGGTAATCATACTGTCCATGTTAATCATGGCCGTAAGGCCGTCAGCAGTTCCTTGCGCAATCAGATCGTTAACCATAGCACGCGAACCGCGTAGCCCCTCTTCTTCTGCCCCGAAGGCCGCAAAGACCAGCGTTTTCTCCGTTTGAATACCGCTAAAATTACGCGCCACTTCTGTCAGGATCGATGCACCGGATGCGTTGTCATCCAACCCTTGCAGCGTCGGCCGCCCGAAGAAGGTATCAAAGTGCGCGCCGGTAATAATGTATTCGCTGCTCAGCCCGACATTAGAGGCCAGCACATTCTGTGACGAACGCGTCGTACCGCCTGCCGTCCAGGAGAAATCCTGCCTGACAGTGGTATAACCGGGCGCCATCCGCTGCGTCATCCAGTCCGCCGCACCGGCAAAATTTGCCGTACCGCGATAGCGCCCCGGATAATCATTAATGAGCGTATCTACGGTCTCGCGCGCATAATCACCGTAATCATAAGCCCATGCTGGTACAGATAAACACGCCATCCCTACCGCAACTGCGACTTGCTTGAACATGAACACCACTCCCTTTTCTCGTTATAAATCGAATCTTATCGTTATCAACACGGGTCATTCTTAACCGCGTTACCAGAGGAACCTTATTCAGGTCATGTCGTTGTTAAAGAAAGGAAAATAACAGCAATATTCATTCCAAGGCTATGGAACAAAAGAAAATGTGATGAAATATGTCAAGATGCGGCAAATCGAAAGGAAATCGTCAGGATTGTGTAATGCTGATTAATCATAGGGTTAAGCGTGGATGACATCGGGGATGGTCAAGTGACTAGCAGAGAAGAAAAAAGAATGGAAACGCGGCGGAGATGGTGGCAATACCCGGATGAAGATGCTTTTTGAAAATAAAACGAAAACAAAGAGAGCAAGCACGCACCGAAAACGATCGTTTACAGCACGCGATTGCCCATCTTACCCGTTTGATACCATCCTAAACATAAACGTTAAGCTGGTTAGTTTCCGTTGGGCGGTTAATCCCATCCGCTATGGGCGGCTTAAAGATTGAAGCACTATTTTCGTACGTTGTCCGGGTTCGGGTAGAAGCATCAGGCTGAGGGTAACCAGACAGCTGCGACGAGCGGGAAATACCCTGAACATGATCAGGTTTGTCCGGCCTGGCGTAATATGACACTGGAGAAACAAGGTTGAGACCAATCATTTTTCTTCCCCCTCTTCATCTCATCTGTCAGTAAAAATTACCTTGCTTATTACTGAGTATAGAACAATCAAGGAGGGGGAATATGTAAGGTTTTGTCTGAAAAAACGCCGCTAACGCGCCGGCACGCAGGAAAATAAGACCAAAGAATCAGCCCTCTATTTTCTATTTATTATCATGATGTTGCTTGCTTTTCTCCCTCGCACGTAGGCGTCCTGCCGCATTTTTATAAGGCGAAGCGGTGTTGAATTGAATCATCCGACCCCGCGTCCACTTACCGTACCAGCATTCACCGTAGAGCTGTGCATCGGTATAACGCTCAACCAGCGCAATGAGCTCCCGTTTATTCGCGACAAGCTGCGCGACCAGATCAGACCATTCGGTAATGTGGGCGAAGTCCTGATAGAATTTTTGCGCCAGCAAACCGAGCTGATTCCACTGGTAACCCGTTTCAGGGAAATCAATCTGCTTGCCCTGCTCTTCATTTTTATGCCATTTCAGCACCAGATTGCCCCAGCCCAGCAAATACGCCACCAGATTTGCTGGGCTCATCTGCGTTCCCTGCGCATGCCCAGCCAGTTCCGGCACGAATGCACGATCGGCGGGAACGGCTTCGATGCGTTTCATTAACAGCGCAAACTGACTATTGATTGCCTTGATCAAGGCATCCTTGTTCTCCGGCACCGCCATTATTTTCCCCGATTATGTTGCTATAGACAAAATCAGGTTACTGCCCACAATGCGACACCACCTTGTCATCGCTCACGTTTTTCGCTATTGCTCAGCGCGATGCCAGCAGGCGGATCGATGCCTCACGCTCGCGGGGGGACGTCACGGGCGTATGGATGATGAACTCATCTACGCCAAAGCGCTGATGATAACGTTCCAGTTGCTGGTGAATGTGCGCTGGCGTGCCGTAAAGCACATTGCGCGGCTCCTGCACGATGCGAAAATCCGTTGCCCCCGCCTGCCGAACAAAATTGTCGGCCTGTTCCTGACTTCCTACCGTCAGCGGCGGCTTGTTCTCAATATAAACCTTGTAGTTATGCTGCGTACTGGCTAGCGCCTCCGCATCCTCATGACGTTCAGCGGCAATCACCGACAGCGACAGCAGCGTCTGGGCGCTGGCGGGCTTCAATTCCCGGTAGCTCAGAAGTGATTCCGTCAGCAACGTCTCACTGGCGTTAATGAACCCGGCGAAGACAAAGTTCCAGCCCAGCGATGCGGCTAATCGCGCACTCTCCTGACTGGCTCCCAGCAGAAAGCGCTGTGGCGTGTGTTCCGGTAACGGCGTGGCATTCAGGCGCTCTGCCGTTTCGTCATGGCTATCGAGAAAACGGTTGAGCTGCTGTAATTTCTCTGTGAAGGAAACGCGCTCTGCCTCGCCGATTTCCTGCTGTAGCGCCCGCGTGGCCAGCGGCAGTCCACCCGGCGCTTTACCGATCCCCAAATCCACCCGACCACCCGCCAGCGCGCCGATCACATGGAAGTTCTCTGCAACTTTATACGGGCTATAGTGCTGTAACATCACCCCGCCGGAACCGATGCGCAGCGTTGTCGTGTGCGCCAACAGCCAGGTGATTAATACCTCGGGAGAGGACCCCGCCAACTCATCAGAGTTATGATGCTCGGAAACCCAAAAGCGGTAATAGCCAAGCGCTTCTGCCACTTTCGCCAGCGATACGGTTTGCGCCAACGCCTGTTCCACGCTCATTCCTTTGGCGATGGGGCTTTGATCTAATAAACTGAGCTTATATCCCACGATGTTTCCTTATTTTCAGTGATTATTCGTCAGCATTGTTTATTAAAAGTAACGGCTTATTTCAAAATCACTCGATACAACTATATTCACCCAAGTCTCTTATTCTAAATAGAGCCTCGCGATAAAATCCATCCAGATAAAAAACAGAATAAGAAGCATGTTGTATAACGGCGTGAAATATAAATATCAATAACGGATTTTGTTAGCAGAAATATTCATAATAAATGAATGCAAATTCGACCGCATAAAAAGACATGAAATATAACCAGACGGTATTTATCCATAGCGCGGCTATCAGCTACCTTTACGATGTATAAGTTTTGTTAAGGAGGTGTATTGATATGGCTGAATCTATCCCCTGTTGTGATACGTCATTTGAGCAGCAGCTTATTCACTGGCGACGGCACTTGCATCAGTACCCGGAACTGTCCAATCAGGAACACCAAACCACCGCGCACATCACCCGCTGGCTACAAGAGAAAAACATCCGCCTGTTGCCTCTGACGCTAACGACTGGCGTCGTTGCCGAGATCGGTCACGGTAGCGGTCCGACGATTGCGCTGAGAGCGGATATTGATGCGCTACCGATAGAAGAACTGGTGGATGTCCCCTTTCGCTCTCAGCACGCGGGCGTCATGCATGCCTGCGGACACGACTTCCACACCGCAGTGATGCTGGGTGCCGCCTGTTTGCTGAAAAAACGCGAATCTGTCTTACCGGGTAAAATCAGGGTGTTTTTCCAACCCGCAGAAGAAGTTTCTACCGGCGCCAAACAGTTCATTCGTGCCGGTGCGCTTGCCGATGTGGCTGCCGTTTTTGGCCTGCATAACGCGCCCGAGCTCCCCGCTGGCACCTTCGCCACCCGCAGTGGCCCGTTTTATGCCAACGTCGATCGCTTCTCTATTCACATTACGGGCAAAGGTGCGCATGCCGCCAAACCCGAACAGGGTATCGACAGCATCGTCACCGCCTGCAATATCGTCAATGCGCTGCAAACCCTGCCCAGCCGTAGTTTCAGTTCACTGGAATCGCTGGTCATCAGCGTCACGCGCATTCAGGGTGGCAACACCTGGAACGTACTGCCGCAAACGGTAGAACTGGAAGGTACGGTACGCACCTACAATGCCGCGATTCGTGCAGAAATACCGGCGCGAATTGAGCAGTTGATCGGCGGTATTGCCGTTGCATTGGGCGCCAAAGCAGAACTGAAGTGGTATCCCGGCCCGCCTGCGGTCGTGAACACCAACGAATGGGCAGACTTCAGCAAGCAAATTGCCCGAGACGCAGGCTATCAGGTAGAAAACGCTGAACTGCAAATGAGCGGTGAGGATTTTGCGCTTTACCTTCAGGACGTGCCGGGCACGTTCGTCAGCATTGGCTCAAACAGCGAATTTGGCCTGCACCATCCTCAATTCAACCCGGATGAAAGCGCGATTGCGCCAGCCTCACGCTATTTCGCACAGCTGGCGGAGGCTGCGCTGCATCGTCTGCGTACCACGAAAGTTACCCCACCACAGGCGGTAATGCCGATCGTTTGACGAGCGAGATATCCGGAGCAACCACGGGGTGAGGCATCCCTGCGGGAACCTCATCCCCGTGTCTCTCCTAATATCGAACTGACGTAATCAACTCATCACCTCCGCCAGATTGACCTGACGGAGGCAGCAATTTTTATAAATCAATTAATTACGATGAGGGCATTAGGTGAGAAAGTTATAAATATTAACCCCGAACAGCATGATAACGGCGGGAAAAATACACCAGACCATCCGTACCTTCGCCCTGCTTAATCGCTAATACCCGGCAAATAAAGATATCGTGCGTCGCCGCGCTCACGACTTCCTCAACCCGGCAGTCAAACGCGACCAGCGCATCCCGCAACACCGGTGAGCCCGAATGCAACACATCCCACTCCGCCGCCGCAAACCGTTCTTCGGTTGATGACGGGCTGCCAAACAGCGTCGACAGCGCTTCATGATGAGCGGCCAGCGTATTGATACACAAATGCGTATTCGCCTGAAACGTGGGATATACCGACGAACCGCGATTCAGGCACACCAGCAGCGTGCCGGGCGTATCACTGACGCTGGACACAGCAGATGCCGTAAATCCAGCCTTACCTGCCGGGCCATCCGTCGTAACGACATTGACCGCTGCGCTCAGCTTTGCCATCGCATCGCGAAACGCCTGCCGGTCAACCGTAACAGTCGCCGCAGAAAGCGTTGCGTCATTCGCGGTTACGTGTCGTTCAACTATCAGATCAGACATGGATATTTTCCTTTAAATACGGCGAGAGACATGATCGTTAACATTATACTAACAAAATAAGCCGCGTCATCATCTGAAATTTTTGAATTTTATTATCCATTTTTGTTGTTTTACATCATGCCCCGTCTCATCAATAGTGAAAACACGCTATTAACGTCTAATTAACCTTTCATTGAATACGTGAATCCCTAGTGATGGCTTGTTTATTGATAGCCGACTTAGTGATGGATTATTTTCACTTTCATGAAGGTTAATTCAACTAAAAATATGTTCGCTCAATTAATAACAAACACATTCAATTAATAAAAAGGTTCCTGATAATGAGTGAAAAGCAACTCTCCACCAAGCGACAATTAAGACTGGGTTTAATATTACAGGGCGCTGCGGGAAATATGTCCGCATGGCGACATAAAAACGTCGTACCCGATGCCAGTATTAATTTTGGTTTTGTTCTGGATGCGGTAAAAAAAGCCGAACAAGGAAAATTTGATTTCGTCTTCGTGGCTGACGGTCTGTATATCAACGAAAAATCCATCCCACATTTTCTCAATCGCTTTGAACCGTTAACGCTACTGTCCGCACTGGCCACCGTCACCACCCATATTGGTCTGGTTGGCACGCTCTCGACATCCTATTCGGAACCCTTTACTACCGCTCGGCAGTTTGCCAGCCTCGATCATCTGAGCAACGGCCGTGCAGGCTGGAACGTGGTGACCTCACCGCTGGAAGGGTCGGCGAAAAACTTTTCCCGCGCGCAACACCCAGAACATGCACTGCGTTACCGCATTGCCGATGAATTCCTTCAGGTGGCGAAAGGCTTGTGGGACTCCTGGGAAGACGACGCCTTTATCCGTGACAAAACCAGCGGACAGTTCTTCGATCCAGAGAAGCTGCACACGCTGAACCATAAAGGGGAATTCTTCTCGGTACAGGGGCCGCTGAATATTGGCCGATCCGCGCAGGGTCGCCCTATTGTATTCCAGGCTGGCGCGTCTGAAGACGGCCAAAAACTGGCCGCCAAACACGCCGATGCCATCTTCACCCACCAACACACATTGGAAGAGTCGCAGCGTTATTACCGCGAGGTAAAACAGAAACTGGAAGAAAACGGTCGCCGAGCCGATCAGCTACACGTCTTTCAGGGCGTCAGCGTGATTGTCGGCAACGATGCGGAAGACGTGGAACGTCAGTATCAGGAAACCGCACAACTGGTGACAATTGAGGACGCCCTCAATTATCTAGGACGCTACTTTGAGCACTACGACTTCTCACAACATCCGCTGGATGCGCCCTTCCCTGATATCGGCGATCTGGGGAAAAACAGCTTTCGCAGCACCACCGACGAAATCAAGCGCAACGCGCAGGAAAAAGGCTTAACGCTGCGACAGGTCGCGCTGGAAGCGGCCTCACCACGCCCGATCTTCAGCGGCACGCCCGAACAGGTAGCAGATGGCTTGCAGCTCTGGTTTGAAAACGGTGCCGCCGACGGCTTCATCATTCAGGGCGGTACGCCAGATACGCTCAATCATTTTGTCGATCGTGTCGTGCCTCTGCTGCAACAGCGCGGCCTGTTCCGTCAGGAGTATCCCGGCTATACGCTGCGGGAAAATCTGGCGCTGGATTATCCGGTGAATCAATTCACACGCTAATTCGCGCAACAGGAGATTCACCGTGAAGCGTTCCT
The DNA here is from genome assembly GCF_041228105.1 of Pectobacterium aroidearum. Classification (NCBI taxonomy): domain Bacteria; kingdom Pseudomonadati; phylum Pseudomonadota; class Gammaproteobacteria; order Enterobacterales; family Pectobacteriaceae; genus Pectobacterium; species Pectobacterium aroidearum. Next base: position 2,535,096 of record NZ_CP166097.1, on the reverse strand, counting down.
CTTTTATCACCGCGACGGGCATGGCGACATTATTAAGCACCGCGCTGGTCACTCACGTGCAGGCGCAAGATGCGGGATTCGTCAGCCGTATTGATCTGAAGGCCAACCAGATTCCCATTCGTATCGTGAAAAATGACGAGGCCATCGCGCAGATCCCGGCTCATTTCAAATTCGTGACGCCGGGTAAGCTAACGATTGCCGTCTCGGCGCTCAGCTCACCGCCGCTGTCGCTGCTGGCTGACGACAACAAAACGATTGTTGGCAGTGATGCGGATATCGCACGACTGGTGGCTGACGGACTCGGGCTGGAACTGAAACTGGTTCCCGCCTCCTGGGAAGACTGGCCATTGGGGATCACGACGGGAAAATACGACGCTGCCATTTTTAATATCGCCGTGACGAAACTCCGTAAGGAGAAGTTCGATTTCGCCACGTACCGCATTGATACGCTGGGTTTCTACGTGAAATCAACCAGCAAGATTACGTCGATTAACAAACCGGAGGACGTTGCGGGTCTGAAGGTGATTGTCGGTTCCGGCACCAATCAAGAAAACATTCTGCTGGGTTGGGATCGGCAAAACCGCGCCAACGGCCTTCCGCCCGTGCAGCCAGTCTACGTCACCGACGATGCCGCCGCCAACCTGAGCATTCAGTCGGGGCGCGTTGATGCCTTTTTCGGTCCCCATTCTATCGGAGCCTATAAAGCGGCGCTGACGGGCAAGACACGCATGGTTGGCAAAGGTCCGACGGTCGCTTACGTCGCGGTCACCACGCAGAAAGGTAACGGTCTGGCGCAGGCAATCAGTACTGCCATCAATGGCGCGATCCACAACGGCAGCTATGCACAGGTGCTGGATCGCTGGGGTGAAGACGATGAAAAGATCGCGCAGTCCGTCGTGAATCCGCCGGGTATCGGCGATTAAGTCACAGTAACTCACCTTAAAAGTGACAATGTCACCATTATAACTAATAACCTGCAAGGGAAAGACAGATGCAAAAAGAGATTGTCCACACCATCGCACAAACGGTCGCAACCCCGCGCGTACGCGCATCGCTTTTGACAAGGCTACTGACGGGATCGCTGCTGCTCGGCACATTTTCTGTCACAACAGCACAGGCGGCCATCGACCTGAAAGCCAATCAGCAGCCGATCCATGCCCCGAAGAACGCGGAGGCTATCGCACAGATTCCGGCTGATTTTAAATTCGTCACACCGGGTAAATTCACCGTGGCGATTGCCGCACTGGGTTCGTCACCACCGCTGGCGTTTCTGGCCGACGACAACAAAACCGTGGTGGGCAGTGAGCCGGATATCGCCCGGCTGGTGGCCGACAGTCTCGGGCTGGAATTGAACATCGTCCCTACTTCGTGGGAAGACTGGCCGCTCGGTGTGTCCTCCGGCAAGTACGACGCTGCCATCATCAACATTACCGTCACTAAAGAACGCAAGGAAAAATTTGATTTCGCCACCTACCGCGTCGACTCACTCGGCTTCTATGTGAAATCCACCAGTAAGATTCAGTCCATTAAGGAAGCGAAAGACATCGCCGGGCTGAAGATTATTGTCGGCTCCGGCACTAATCAGGAAGCGGTGCTGCTGGCATGGGATAAGCAAAATCGCGCCAACGGCCTGCCCGCCTTTCAGCCGATTTATGTCACGGATGATGCGGCCGCCAACCTGAGCCTGCAATCCGGTCGCTCAGACGCTTATTTCGGCCCCAACGTGATCGGCGCGTACAAAGCAGAGCTAACCGGAAAAGTTAAGCATGTCGGTACGGTCAACGGCGGCTACCCCAACGTCGCGCATATTGCGGTCACCACGCGTAAAGGTAGCGGGCTGGTACAGCCGATTAATACGGCGCTGAACGGCGTGATTAAAAGTGGCGAATACGACCAGGTGCTAAACCGCTGGGGAGAAAGCATTGAGCGTATCGATCGTTCAGAAATCAATCCACCGGGACTGGGCGATTAATAGCGCCCGATGGCTATCGGGATACCACGATCGAAACGTCATGGTTACCGATAGCCCATATAGGTAAATGAATCAGGAGCACGCCATGTCCGACGACATCTTCATTGTTACTCAGCCCGAAGACCCTATCGTGGCCCCGATTATCGACGGCCTGTTCGCGGAATATGAACAGCGCTATGGCGACTTTTTTGGCGAGCGGGAAAGCGATCCGCCGGGAATTTACCAGCAGCCACACGGCATTTTTATTGCACTGCTACGTCAAGGTGTACCAATTGCTACCGGCGCGTTTAAACGCTACGACAGTACCACCGCCGAAATTAAGCGGGTATGGACGGATAACACACTACGCCGTCAGGGGCTGGCAGGGAAAGTCATGCAAGAGTTGGAACAACACGCTCGCCGGTTAGGCTATCAGCACTTTTTCCTGACGACCGGTTTCCGACAGCCCGAAGCTGTGAGGCTCTATCTGAGCCACGGTTACTCGCCTCAGTTCGATATCAGCGTCGATCCGGTGACCTACAGTATTCCGCCTTACGATGGGCGACTGCCGTTTAAGAAAGCGTTGTTTGACGCGACGACGACGCGGGCAGCCCGGCAAACGGAAGTCGATCTTATCGCTCGCCATTTGAAAGTGTGTTAATCCAGCGCACCGCGACTCACCCTGTGCGGTGATGAAGAGCAAAGGACATTTTTCAGAATCACCTGCAAAGAGTATCGATTATGACGCAATCTCTACATACGTCTTCTCAGCAAGCACCGCTAAGCCAGGCGCAGGACGCGCCGTTGCGCATCGTTCCTGCGCGTTATCCTTTTCGTTTTGCCGGCGCGCTGTTTTCGCTGTTTATTTTTGCCGCGATTATTCAGTCAATTGCGCTGAATCCGCGCTGGGAATGGTCGGTGTTTGCCGAGTGGTTTTTTAATCCGGTTATTCTCACCGGTCTGGGGCAAACGCTGCTGCTGACCGCACTTGGCACATTATTCAGCATTGTTTTCGGCACCGCACTAGCGCTGGCTCGACTTTCGCCGTCTTATCTGCTCTCCACTCTGTCGTGGCTGTATATCTGGCTATTCCGGTCACTGCCACTGATTCTGGTGCTGATTATTCTCTACAATTTCTCGTATCTCTATGACGAGCTGGCGTTCGGGATTCCCTTCACTTCCGTTGTCTTTCTGCGCTACCCGACGATTGATTTGCTGGATCAATTTTCCGTCGCCGTGCTTGGCCTGACTCTGGTGCAGTCCGCCTATACGGCGGAAATTATTCGCGGCGGGATTCTCGGTGTGGATGCTGGCCAGTTTGAAGCCTCGGCCGCACTCGGCCTACCCGGCGGTCGCCGGACAGTACGTATCATTCTGCCGCAGGCGCTGCGCTCCATTCTGCCCACCGGTTTCAACGAGATCATCAGTTTGGCGAAAGGTACGTCGATCGTTTATGTGCTGGCACTGCCGGAGCTGTTCTATACCGTTCAGGTCATCTACAACCGTACGCAGCAAGTTATCCCGCTGCTGATGGTCGCTACCATCTGGTATCTGCTGATCACCACGGTGCTATCCGTTATCCAATACTACGTGGAACGCTATGTGTCTCGCGGTGCCGTGCGTGAAATGCCGCCGACGCCGCGCCAGAGACTCGTTCGTATTCTGACGCGCAAGCGCGCACGTTAACTCACCCGATTCTGGAGATTCACCATGTCTGAAGCTATCGACTACTTTGCTCACACACGCACCACCGCTCAGCCACAGGCAGAAAGCGCGCGTGGGCTGATTGAGATTCGCAACGTGGCGAAGCATTTTGGTCAACACAAAGCGCTGGAGGATATCAATCTGACGCTGGCGCCCGGTTCCGTCACGGTAATCCTCGGCCCATCCGGTTCGGGGAAATCCACGCTGCTACGCACGATTAACCATCTTGAACGCGTAGATGAAGGGTTTATCCGCATCGACGGCGACTACATCGGCTATCGCCGCAAAGGGAATACGCTCTATGAATTGAAAGAAAAGGACGTGCTGCGTCAGCGTATCAACGTCGGTTATGTGTTTCAGAACTTCAATCTGTTCCCCCACCTTTCCGTGTTGGAAAACATCATTGAAGCACCGCTGGCACATAAGCTGTATTCACGTCAGGAGGCGGAAGATATCGCCTTTACCCTGTTGGAAAGCGTCGGTCTGCGTCACAAGGCGCAATCTTATCCCCGCCACCTTTCCGGTGGTCAGCAGCAGCGCGTCGCCATCGCCCGCGCGCTGGCGCTTAAGCCGAAAGTGATGCTGTTTGATGAACCGACGTCCGCGCTCGATCCCGAACTGGTCGGCGAGGTGCTGGACGTAATCAAATCACTTGCCCGCTCCGGCGTGACGCTGGTTGTCGTCACACATGAAATCGGCTTTGCGCGCGAAGTGGCCGATCGCGTGGTGTTTATGGTCGATGGCAAAATCGTCGAAAGCGGCGATTCCTGGCAGGTGCTGAACCATCCCCGTCACCCGCGGACAATCAACTTTTTGAATAAGGTGCTGTAAAGAAATAAAAGTGTCAGTTATCGATAACAATCCGAAAGGCTCACTGCGAGTGAGCCTGACGAGAGCATGCATAAATCATTATTTTGCAGATAATGGCTCAATATACGGGCTGCTATAAACCTGAACCATCACGCTTTTATCCGTATCAAACGTCGCCACCGTCACAACCTCATTAGTGCCAACCACTCGCCAACATTCAGCCTCAACATCGCAACGCTCCTGCTTCTCGTACCCCGCCGATATCAGATAACCGTGAACCTTACCGATATCGTCAGTGCCATAAAAATTCACCGTCCATACTTTAGCTTCTGGGCCTGCTAATATAGCATCAATTTATTGCGTAATACGTTCCTAAAAACATGTTTTAGGAAATTACAAAAAACTAATATTTGCCAAATTATATTTTTTGGAATTAATTGATAGGTTAAAACATTGAAGTCCTTTCAAACTTTATGGTTTAAGATGGCAGTCGTTTTTCATGGATTGGTTTACTGATTATTATATACACCGCAAAGCGGTATTTATTTATCAATAAATGATTTTTTCAGGAGATTTACTCATGCGCAATACATCCATCAGCATGTTCATGCTGGCTCTTTTTTCCTTCGCCGCAGACGCGGCAACGAGCATAACGATCGATCCTCAGAAGAATTGTGTGAGTGCAGCGATAACGGATACCCTAACCGGCACGCCAGTAAAATTCACGTTAGAACAAGGGCGGTATGTTTTTTCTCTCGTTTCTAATAGCATGAATTGTGATGCCACACCGAATAAATGCATTATCGATAGTGTTCTGTTACAAGGCGGATTTAAAACCACTCGATGGGGAGGCGTCGTCACCAGCACGCCAACGGTTGTGGATACCACAGGATTGCCTTTTATCGCCTATGTCAGTGACGATAATTGTTATGATAATATTGGCAAGGCAACATTATTAATACAAAAAGCAGAATAACTCGCTTCCAGTTAACTTAATTTTCGGATTTGGATTTAATTTTAAATATCAAGAAAAATTGATAATTTTATATCCTGAATAATTCGAAATGATGAACAATACGTTAACGTTTTGAATAACGAAAACGGTTAGCATACTAGCAATCCCCATACTAAATAAAATTAGGCTGCCTCTCTTCATTACGTAATTTTGAGAATATGTAGACGCAGCCTATCCACCATTCCAGACAAAAATAATAAGTCACGCGTATTAAATCGCGACCAGTCCCCGTACGCCGTCCTGTTCCATCGTTTCACCTCGCCCACGCTGTATAATTTCCCCGCGTGACATCACCAGATAGCTATCGGCAAGTTCGGCGGCGAAGTCGTAAAACTGCTCAACCAGCAGAATCGCCATATCGCCACGCTGCGCCAGTTGGCGAATCACCGCGCCAATCTCTTTGATCACCGACGGCTGTATGCCTTCTGTCGGTTCATCCAGAATCAGCAACTGTGGTTTACAGGCCAGCGCCCGCCCGATCGCCAACTGTTGCTGTTGCCCTCCAGACAAATCGCCGCCGCGTCGCTGCTTCATTTCGTCCAGCACCGGGAAAAGCTGGTAGATCTCATCCGGCACTTGCCGCGCCTGTTTGCCCGGAAAGCGCGACAGTCCCATCAGTAGATTTTCTTCTACCGTCAGGCGAGGAAAAATCTCTCGCCCCTGCGGCACATAGGCAATGCCAGACTGCACACGCTGATAGGGCTTGCGCGTATTGATCGCTTCGCCCTGCCAGCGAATCGTGCCAGACTTCGCCGGAATCAGCCCCATCAAACATTTCAGCAGCGTGGTTTTCCCCACGCCATTGCGCCCTAACAGGCAGGTAATTTCGCCGGGATTTACCTCAAAAGATAAGCCGCGCAGAATGTGACTACCGCCATAATATTGATTCAGTTCTGAAATCTCTAACATCTTAGCGCCCCAGATAAACGTCAATGACCTGCTCATTCGCCTGCACCTCGCGCAGCGAGCCTTCCGCCAGCACCTGTCCCTGATGCAACACCGTAACGTGGTCAGCAATACTCTCGACAAAGCCCATATCGTGTTCCACTACCATCAGCGAGTGTTTGCCTGCCAGGCTGCGGAACAGCTCGGCGGTATAGGCGGTTTCTGCGTCAGTCATCCCGGCTGCGGGTTCATCGAGCAACAGCAGATGCGGTTCCTGAACCAACAGCATGCCGATCTCCAGAAACTGTTTTTGCCCGTGCGACAACAGCCCCGCAGGCCGCTGCCGTTCGTGGCCGAGCCGCAACAGCGTCAGCGTCTCGTCAATCCGGTCACGTTGTTCGCCGTTCAGCCTGGCACGCAGGCTTGCCCACACCGATTTATCCGTTTTCAATGCGATTTCGAGATTTTCGAACACCGTCAGCGCTTCAAACACCGTCGGTTTTTGGAATTTCCGCCCTATTCCCGCACGGGCAATGTCCACTGGCGATAGTGTCGTCAGGTCAGTGAACTGATCGTAAAACACCTTACCGCGATCCGGCCGCGTTTTACCGGTAATGACATCCATCAGCGTGGTTTTCCCCGCGCCGTTAGGGCCGATGATGCAACGTAATTCCCCCACGCCAATCTGCAACGAGAGATCGGTCAACGCCCGAAAACCGTCAAAACTCACATTAATCTTGTCGAGTTGCAGCACCGGATCGGTCTGGTGCCGATGGCGATCTGACGGGTGTCGCTGAGCAAATTGGGTCTGTGAAGCAACCGGCGGTGCCGCCACTGAGGATACAGATACAGGCTCAGTCATGTTTCTTCCTCCTCAACAATCCAATCACCCCACGCGGTAAAAATAGCGTGACGAGAATAAACATCAGTCCTAGAAAGAACAGCCAGTACTCAGGAAAGGCCACGGTAAACCAGCTTTTCGCCCCGTTGACGATACCCGCACCGAGCAGCGGTCCGATCAGCGTCCCACGTCCACCCAGCGCCACCCAAATGGCGGCCTCGATAGAATTGGTTGGCGACATTTCGCTGGGATTGATGATACCGACCTGTGGTACATACAGCGCCCCTGCCAGCCCGCACAGCACGGCGGAGAGCGTCCAGACAAACAGCTTGAAGCCTTTCGGATCGTAACCGCAGAACATCAGCCGGTTTTCCGCATCGCGCACCGCCGTCAGCACCCGGCCAAATTTACTGCGCGCCAGCGCAAATCCCACCAGCAGGCTGGCAATCAACAACAATACGGTGGCGACAAACAGCCCAATGCGCGTACCCGTGGCCGTAATGGGGAAGCCCAGCAGCGTAGTAAAACCGGTAAATCCGTTATTGCCGCCAAAGCCAGTTTCGTTACGGAAGAACAGCAGCATGCCAGCGTAGGTCAACGCCTGCGTCATGATTGAGAAATACACGCCCTTGATTTTGGAGCGGAATGCGAACCAGCCGAACACAAACGCCAGCACGCCCGGCACCAGCACGATCAGGCACAACGCCCAGGCGAAATACTGGGTTCCCGCCCAGAACCACGGCAGTTCCGTCCACGACAGAAAGGACATAAACGCAGGCATGCCCTCACCAGCAGCCTGCCGCATCAGGTACATGCCCATCGCGTAGCCGCCCAGCGCGAAAAACAGACCATGACCGAGCGATAACAGCCCGGCATAGCCCCACACCAGATCCAGCGCTACGGCAACGATCGCGTAGCACAGAATTTTACCGATCAGCGTCAGCGTATAGGTGGAGATCGCCAGCGGGTTCTCTGCGGGCAGCAGCGCGAGAAATGGCAGGATTAGCAAGGCCAGCAACATCGTTGAACCGAGGCCAAGCACGATCCGCGGCGCGCGCTGCGTCAGGGTTAGTGTTATGGGTTGCGTCATCAGTCAATCACCCGTCCTTTGAATGCAAACAACCCCTGTGGCCGTTTCTGAATAAACAGCACGATCAGGACCAGAATGACGATTTTTCCCAGCACTGCACCAATCTGCGGTTCCAGTACCTTATTGAGAATACCGAGGCTGAACGCGGCCACCACCGTTCCCGCAAGCTGCCCGACACCACCCAACACGACGACGAGGAAGGAATCAATGATGTAGCCTTGTCCCAATTCCGGCCCGACGTTGCCCAATTGCGACAGCGCCACACCGCCAAGACCTGCGATGCCCGAACCAAGACCAAAAGCCAGCATATCAACGCGTCCAGTCGGCACACCGCAGCAGTCCGCCATCGCCCGGTTTTGCGTCACCGCCCGCACATTCATGCCAAGGCGGGTTTTATTGAGTAGGATCCAGGTGAGCAGCAGCACGCCGAGGACAAATAGGATGACTGCGATGCGGTTATACGGCAGCACCAAATTCGGCAATACACGCAACCCGCCAGACAGCCACGCGGGGTTCGCCACTTCCAGGTTCTGCGTCCCGAACAGCATCCGCACCAGTTGGATCAGCATCAGGCTAATCCCCCAGGTCGCCAGCAGCGTTTCCAGTGGTCGGCCATAAAGATGACGAATCACCGTGCGCTCCAGCGCCATCCCGACGCCAGCGGTAATGAAAAAAGCGACAGGCAGCGCCAGCAGCGGGTAATACGCCAGCCAGCCGGGCGCAAACTGTTGACACAGCGACTGCACCAGCCAGGTTGCGTATGCTCCCAGCATCAGCATTTCACCGTGCGCCATGTTGATGACGCCCAGCAACCCGTAGGTGATTGCCAGCCCCAATGCCGCCAGCAGCAAAATAGAGCCGAGCGACAAGCCGGTAAACGCCTGTCCCAGCAGATCGCCGACGATCAAACTTTGTTTAATCTGATCCAGGCTTGCCTGCGCCGCCGCACGTACGCCGGTATCTGATTCATTTTGTGCCTGCGTTAACGGCTGTAACAGCGCCTGCATTTGCGGATCGCCGGTTTGTCCTAAGCGTTTGACCGCGTCAAGTCGCACCAGCGGATTGGCATCACTTAACTGCCGGGTCGCAATGGCGATATTCAGCGCATCGTGAACCTGTGCGTCTTTTTCTACCTCAAGGCGCTGCATCAACAGCGGCAGCTGTTCTGCACTGCTCTCGCTCTGCAACTGCCGAACGGCATTCAGGCGAGTGGCGACATCGTCGCTGACAAGCTGATGTGAGGCCAGCGCGGTGGCAACCAGCACGCGCAGGCGGTTGTTCATAAAGAGTTTCTTCGTCGCGCCAACCGGTTCCGCGTTCCCTTCCAGCGGCGTTAACGTACCCTGCACATCCCTAAACGGCTGCTGATTCTGATCGAGTACCACCGATTCATTACGCAGCGCCTGTAACAGCGGCAAACGCGCCGGTTCCGGCGCTGCGGCCCATTGCTGCAACAGTTCGGCCTGCTGCGTGCGGCTGGCGGCGGCGAAATCGGCCGCAGACCCAGCTTGGGCCAGCCAGGGAAGCATCAGACACAGCGACAGCACAAGCGTAGATAATTGACGATTAATCATCGCAATGTCCGCCATATAAGAGAGAAAATATCTATTCGGCACCATTTATTTTGCCTTATATATCCAGCAGTCTCACAGCCACACCTTTATGCTGGCACAGTGAGTATTTCGTGCGCTATAACACCGCCATTCATATGCAATACCGCATACGCGCCCGACGCAGGGCGCTCAATCGCCGCCGCCCTGCGAACCCAGGCTTCCGGCTAAATTATGCCGCTACGCGGTTCCATAGATGTTTATGACCGCTAATCGAGCCGCCAGTGACGCGTTCCCGACGCGACACTGACTTTCGCGGCATCCATGCCGCTCACTCGGCGGTCATGCCCATCGATGCATAATTTTTTACGCCGGATAACAAAACTATTAAGGCCTAAAACTCAAATTTACTGTGCGGCTTTGATTGGATGATCGGGTTTCTTATCATTGCCAGCGATGTACGGGCTCCACGGCTGCGCGCGAACCGGTTTATCCGTTTGCCAGACCACGTTGAACTGGCCGTTTTCCTCAATCTCGCCAATCATCACTGGCTTGTGCAGATGGTGGTTGGTCTTGTCCATCGTCAGCGTAAAGCCATCTGGCGCGGCAAAGGTTTGGCCAGCCATCGCGGCGCGGACTTTATCCACGTCCGTGGTGCCTGCTTTCTCTACCGCCTGCGCCCACATATGAATGCCCACATAGGTCGCTTCCATCGGATCGTTAGTCACCACCGTGCCGGCGTTCGGCAGGTTTTTCGCTTTGGCATAGGCTTTGTAGGCTTCTACGAAGTCGGCGTTGGTTGGGTTATCTACCGATTCAAAGTAGTTCCATGCCGCTAAATGACCGACCAGCGGTTTAGTGTCGATGCCACGCAGTTCCTCTTCACCGACCGAGAACGCAACAACGGGGACATCGGTCGCTTTGATTCCCTGATTCGCCAGCTCTTTATAGAACGGCACGTTGGAATCACCGTTGATGGTGGATACGACGGCGGTCTTTCCTCCCGTCGAGAACTTCTTAATGTTGGACACGATGGTCTGGTAATCGCTATGACCAAACGGTGTATAGACTTCCTCAATATCTTTGTCCTGAACGCCTTTGGAATGCAGGAAGGCGCGCAAAATCTTATTGGTGGTACGCGGATACACATAGTCAGTACCCAGCAGGAAGAAGCGCTTCGCTGCCCCACCATCTTCGCTCATCAGGTATTCCACCGCAGGGATCGCCTGCTGATTCGGTGCCGCGCCGGTGTAGAACACATTTGGCGACATTTCTTCGCCTTCATACTGCACCGGATAGAACAGCAACCCGTTCAGTTCCTCAAATACTGGCAGGACCGATTTACGCGATACCGATGTCCAGCAGCCGAACACCACCGCTGCTTTATCCTGCGTCAGCAATTGGCGTGCTTTCTCGGCAAACAGCGGCCAGTTCGAAGCGGGGTCGACCACCACCGGTTCCAGTTTTTTACCCAACACGCCGCCTTTGGCATTGATTTCATCAATGGTCATCAGCGCCACATCCTTCAGCGGCGTTTCTGAAATCGCCATCGTGCCGGACAGCGAATGCATAATGCCGACTTTGATGGTGTCTGCCGCCTGCACGCTCCAGGTCAACCCCATGCCAACCACTGTCGCAGAAAGCGCAAAAACTTTTAGCAATGAACGTCTTTTCATTTATTAGCCCTTAAGTCGTGTTGAGTAAGAATGGAATCGTGTGATGCGTCAGGTGGAGCCACTTCCGTTGAAACGGATTGCGTTGGAGCCGATTGCGTTGAAACAGGTTGCGTTGAAACAGATTGAGGCCGCGCCTGCTGTAACATGTGTAAGGTAATTTTCCTGACCTCGGCCTTACTGACGGAAATGTGGTCGGTCAGAATGCGCTGCGCCTCCTCAGTGTGCTGTTGCAATATCGCCAGCAGGATGCGGGCGTGTTCTTTATAGGTCGCGTCGATACGATCCTCACGGGTGAAATCAAGACGACGAATAATGCGGATTTTCTCCGTCAGCTCACCGTGAACTCGCGCTATTTCGCTGTTGCCCGCCGCCGTCACCAGTCCCCGGTGAAATCCTTCGTCGTAGCGGGAGACGGTCTTGCCGTCATCCAGACGCGGTTCCTCAATCCAGAAGCGTTTCAGGTCAGCCAATAGCTCGGTGCAGCGCCCCGGCGGCATCCCACACAGTCGCCGAATGGCTTCCCGCTCCAGTACGATGCGGAAGTCATACAGTTCTTCAAAATAGGCGAAATCAAACGGACGAACCTGCCAGCCGCTGCGGAAATAGACTTCGACATAGCCTTCCCGCTCCAGCCAGAACAGCGCCTGACGCACCGGCGTGCGACTGACCGACATCCGCTCGGCAATTTCATTTTCACTAAAGCGATCGCCCGGCATCAGGTGAAAGTCGAAAATGTCGTTTTTCAGCGTTTGATAGACCCGCTCCGCCAGCGCTTCCGGGCGATCTTTGCTGCTCTTTTGTGTGCCTGCTCGCATCGTTTTCTCTGCCTCGTCGTTATTTCCGTTCGTCCGTTGGTTCAGACGCGTCCCTTTATTGCTGCCTGTCTTTTACTCCAGCCTGTCTTTTACTCCAGCCATAGCAACGCATCGCCGGGGCTGACCGGTCGACCCGGCTGGCAGCCGATGCGTTTCACCCGACCAGACTGCGGTGCGCTAATCGTCAGTTCCATCTTCATGGCTTCGACGATAATCAGTGGCTGTCCGGCTTCGATGGCATCCCCCACGTTCACCAGCACTTTCCAGATGTTGCCGTTCATGTCCGCACTCACCTGAAACGCGCTCTCGTCGTTCTCCACAGGCGCGGTAGAAACGATTTCCTGCGGCGCACTCTCATCCTCCTGCTGCCACAGCGCGACTTCTGTTTCAAACGCCGTGGCCTGACGCTGACGGAAAGCGGCAATGTCGTCGGCCTGATCCGTCAGGAAACGTGAGTGCTCAGCAAAATCAAACTCGGTTTCTTCGATGCGAATCGCGGCGCGTCCTTCACGGAAGTCATCACGCAGCGCCGTCAGTTCGGCTTCGCTGACCGGATAAAACCGCACCTGATCGAAGAAACGCAGCAGCCAGGGTTCACCCGTAATGAACTGATCGTTTTTGAGGAATTTGTTCCAGATAGGCAGCGTGCGCCCCACCAGTTGATAGCCGCCCGGCGAATCCATGCCATAGATGCACATGTACATGCCGCCGATGCCGACCGTGCCTTCGGCGGTAAAGGTGCGTGCCGGATTGTATTTGGAACTCAATAAGCGGTGACGCGGATCGACTGGCACCGCACAGGGCGCGCCGAGATAAACGTCACCCAGCCCCAGAATCAGGTAGCTGGCATCAAAAATGATGTCGCGCACGTCGTCACGGCTCGCCAAGCCATTAATGCGTTGAATAAAATCGACATTATTCGGCAGCCAGGGCGCGCTGGCGCGTACGGTTTCACGGTAACGTTCCACCGCGCCGAGCGTGGCGCTGTCTTCAAACGCCATCGGCAAATGGACGATACGCGACGGCACTGTCATCTGGCTGACGTCGCCCAGCTGGCTTTCCAGATGCAGTAATACGTCCAGCAGCGCACGTTGACGGAGAACCCGACTGTCGTAACGCACCTGTAGCGAACGCACGCCGGGCGACAGTTCTTCGATCCCTGCGGTCTCTGAAGCGCGGATCGCCGCCATTAACAGATGAACGCGCAACCGCAGTGCCAGATCCAGCACGTTCTCGCCGTATTCAATCAGGATGTAGTTATCCCCTGCCTGACGATACACGGCGGCTGGCGTAGTCGCGGTGGCCGGTACCGCAGCCAGCACGGTTGCAGAACCGTGTTCTGTCGTCGCCAGCGAGGGGACGTCAAACGCAGGCGCGTGAGCGGCTCCCAGCGAGGAAACGCAGTCAGACTGCGCCTGTTCCAATGCCAGTGCTTCATCCGCGCTGATGGGATGGAAACGAATACGATCGCCGGGTTTAACTTGACCGACTTTCCACAGTTCCGCTTTGGCAATCGTCACCGGACAGACAAATCCGCCCAGACTCGGCCCGTCACGCGTGAGGATCACCGGGAAATCACCCGTAAAATTCACTGCGCCGATGGCGTATTCACAGTCGTGAACGTTGGAAGGATGCAGACCCGCCTCGCCGCCGTTTGCCCGCGTCCAGGTAGGTTTTGGCCCGACCAGACGCACGCCCAGTCGGTTTGAGTTGTAGTGCACCTGCCATTCTGCAGCGAAAAACTCATCAATTGCCGCGTGGGTAAAGAAATCTGGCGCGCCGTGCGGACCATAGAGCACGCCAATACGCCACGCATCGCCGTATTGCGGAATCAGTGCCGCGTCCACGGCCTGCGGCGCGCTTACGGGCGCGGGTGTGGTGCAAGCGGGTAAATGGGGTTGAGAAATCGCCAGCATATCCGCTACGCGCAGCGTTCTTCCGGCATGGCCGCCAAATTCCCCGAGCGCGAACGTCGAACGGCTACCGAGATACTGCGGCACATCGATGCCGTTACGCACCGCCAGATAGGTGCGACAGCCAGACTGTGCACGCCCCAGAGTCAGCGTTTGCCCCGCGGTTACCGTCACAGGCTGCCAATATGGCACCTTTTCACCATCCAATATCGCCGGGCAGTCAGCGCCCGTCAGTGCAATCACTGCCTCGCAGTGGAAGCGCAGCGTCGGCCCTTGTAACGTAAATTCCAGCCCTGCGGCGGCCTCATCGTTACCGACGATGCGATTCGCCAACCGGAACGCGAAATCGTCCATCGGGCCGGACGGCGGCACGCCGATATCCCAATAGCCAAGGCGTCCGGGATAGTCTTGCACGCTGCTCCAGGTACCGGGTTGAATCACTTCAATCACCGAGGCAGATGGTGTAAAGCTGTCGAGCATCCGCGTCCACACGGTTCCATTACGGAATGCGTCGGTAGCGACAATCTGGCGCAGGTAATCGAGGTTGGTGGCAATACCGTGCAAACGCGTAGCATTCAGCGCCTGCTGCATCTTCTCCAGCGCCAGTTCGCGATTTTCCGCATGAACGATCAGCTTAGCGATCATCGGATCGTAATATGACGATACTTCGGTGCCGGTGCTTACCCAGCCGTCGACCCGCACGCCGTCGGGAAACGCCACTTCGGTCAGCACGCCGGGGCTGGGCTGGAAGTTTTTCAGCGGATCTTCCGCATAAAGACGGACTTCAATCGCGGCACCACGCGGTGCCTGCGTCAATGGCGTCCAGTCCAGCGCTTCATCCGCCGCAACACGCAGCATACATTCGACCAGATCCAGCCCGGTGACACACTCCGTCACCGGATGCTCCACTTGTAAACGAGTATTCACTTCGAGGAAAAAGAACGCATCGCGTTCAGCATCGTAGATATACTCCACCGTTCCCGCACTGCGATAGTTAACCAGCTCACCCAGCTTCACCGCCGAGGCCAGCAGCGCCGCGCGTGTAGCGTCCGGCAAGTGCGGTGCGGGCGTTTCTTCCACCACTTTCTGGTTGCGCCGCTGCAATGAGCAATCACGTTCGCCCAGCGCCACCACGCGGCCTTTACCATCGCCAAAAATCTGTACTTCGACGTGACGCGCCCGATCGATACAGCGTTCGAGAAAGACGCCTGCATCGCTAAAAAATTGCTCGCCCAAACGGCGCACGCTCTCCCACGCGGCCTGTAGTGCCACGGCATCCGCACAGCGCGTCAGACCAATGCCGCCGCCCCCGGCGGTACTTTTCAGCATGACCGGATAGCCGATGTCTTCGGCAGCGGACAGCGCATCCTCCAGCGAAGCCAGTAGCGGCGTTCCCGGCGTCATCGGTACCCCCGCCGCGGCCGCCAATTCACGGGCGCGGTGCTTCAGACCGAATTCGCCAATTTGCTGGGCGGTTGGCCCGACAAACGCAATGCCGGCCTTTTCACACGCGGCGGCAAACGGCAGGCTCTCTGACAGAAAACCGTACCCCGGCCAGACAGCCTCTGCCCCCGCCTGCTGTGCGGCGGCCAGTACCTTATCGATACACAAATAGCTGTCGCTGGCCTTCTCGCCGCCAATGGGTACGGCAATGTCTGCCTCTTTCACATGCTGTGCGTTTTTATCCGCATCGGAATAAATCGCTACGCTGGTTATCCCCAAACGCTTCAGCGTGCGTATGGCGCGGCAGGCAATTTCACCGCGGTTAGCGATCAGTACGGTCTTAAACATGAGACGCCTCCTGACGGGCAAGCCAGTTGCGCCAGCCGCCGAATTCCGTGATATCCACGGCGTCGCTCAGCGCAGTCGGTTCGCAAATAAAGCCTTTAACCTGCCGTCCGTCAGCTAACGTCAGCGTGCCAATACCCAGCGGCGCCGGAATCTCTGCGACAAACTCACCAAAACGCGCCAGCGGGATGTCCCACAGCTCGACGATAATCGCCGCACCATCGGTGCTTTTCGCTAAACCGGGTTTCGCCGGTTGCGTATTCGCTAGCGCATAAAGACGATAGTTTTCCGCCGTGCGCGTCTCTTCCACCCGTACGGCATCACGGCGGGTCAGTTGATGGTTCAACGGCATACCCGTCAGGTGCGCACCGACGACGGCAAGACGAACGTGTAATGTGGAAGGCGGCAAGGTAGCCTGTCCTACAGGCAGCGTTTTTCCTGTTGCCCCCAGCGTGAGCGCCAGCTGTGCCTGCCAGCGCAAGCCAAAGCTCGCTAATGCACGGTCGTGCCAGGCGGGCGCAATCAACGTGATTCCCGCAGGCAAACCATCCGTGCGGAAAGGGGCTGGCAGCGCCAGTGCCGAGAGATCGGCCAGATTGGTAAAGTTGGTGTAGGCGCCCAACTGGGAGTTGTAGCGCACCGGTTCCTGTTTCATCGCTTCACGCGTGTGGATGGTCGGCGACGTCGGCACGACTAACGCATCAAACGACGCCAGAGTCTGCTGAATCTGACGCGCCAGTTCAGCACGCAGGTACTCGGCTTTAAACGCCTCTACCGCACTGAAGCGTTCGCCGCTCGCCACAATACCGTGCACCACGGGATCCATGTTCTCGGGCTGCCGCAGCATGTCGCCCACCGCGACGGTGCGTTCTGCCACCCAGGGGCCTTGATAAAGTTGCTCAGCTAGCTGCGTGAAAATACTGAAGTCGATCGGGTGTAGCGTCGCACCCGTCGCTTCCAATTCGACCAGCGCGTGTTGCCAGGCCGCCTGAGCGACAGCGTCAGCAAAGAAAGTGGGATCGCTGGGGATAGCAAAGCGCGGCGTCGCTGACAGCGCCGCAGGCGCACTGGCGGGATGGCTGCGCGAGTAGGCATCTGCGGCATCGTATCCGCCAGCCAGTTCAGCGACGGTAAAGGCGTCTTCAACGGTCAGCGCAAATACCGAGATAGTGTCATTCAGGCGACAGGCCGGTACAACACCGCTTGCCGATAACCACCCTTTTGTCGGCTTCAGGCCGACAATATTGTTAAACCCGGCGGGAACGCGCCCCGATCCAGCGGTATCGGTTCCCAGCGAAAACGCAACCAGCCCGCGCGCCAGCACCGAGGCCGAACCTGAACTGGATCCGCCGCTAACATAGTCCGCGTTAAAGGTGTTTGGCACCTCACCAAACGGTGAACGCGTACCGACCAGACCGGTCGCAAACTGATCGAGGTTGGTTTTGCCAATGACAATCGCCCCTGCCGCTTTCAGTTTGGCAACGGCAGTCGCATCGTTGTCGGCCAGATAGGTAAACGCCGGACACGCCGCGCTCGTCGGCCAGCCTGCAACATCAATATTGTCTTTGACGGCAAAAGGAACGCCGAACAGCGGCAGCGCGTCTGGATTTTCACGATACCGAGGCAAGAGCGCCGCGATCTGTGCCTGAAGCAATTCAGGGGTTGCCAGCGCGATCCACACCGGATCGTCCGTCGACAAACTGGCGAGCAGCGCGCCTAGCGTTTCACCAACGCGATCGGCCTGCTGGTGATAATGCTGTTTCCATTCCTGAAGCGTGAGTCCTGTCATTCTTGGCATGATGTGAATCCCATCTGGTATACAAGATTGAATTCACTAAAGCGAAAACCATGCCATATTTTATTTCATTGATTTTTATGAGATTAAATGAGAGGGATTTGTTGCCATGCACAGAAAAGGAACAACCATGCGCCATTGCGGAGCACGGTTGTCAGGAGGAATACGCAGAACAAGCGTTCTTTTAAACGATCTTCTTCGCGGCCTGCTGCGCCAGAATCGACAGTTCCGTTGCTTTGAAGATATGCGCTTGCGGCATTGCCAGCTCGGTGCGCTCACGGCAGTCATGCAAAAAATTCGGGAAAAAGGTGCGCTCGACGCAGCCTGCGGGGGTAAAGCGCTGTTCACCTTTACCATTCACCAGATAAACGACGTTGCTTTCGCCGCGCGTCAAATCGACATACTTTCTGATTTCGATATAACCTTCTGTCCCCAGTATCGTCAGACGGCCGTCACCCCAGACGCTCAATCCATCCGGCGTAAACCAGTCACAGCGAAAATAGCCCGTTGCCCCATTGTCACCCAGCAGCATCGCATCGCCAAAATCCTCAAATTCTGGCTGGTGCGGGTGGTGATAATTCGCCGTCTGGCTGGTCACCACTTGCGCATCGGTGTTGCCGGTAAAATAGAGAAACTGTTCGATCTGATGAATACCGATATCGCAGAGGATCCCGCCGTACTGACGCTTTTGATAAAACCAGTCAGGCCGCACGCCGCGTTCACGATGGGGGCCAACGCCGATCGTCTGAATCACTCGACCGATCTCACCCTGTTGCACTAGTTCACCGGCAAACAGCGCGCTATCCACATTGATTCGCTCATTAAAGTACACGGCAAACTTGCGGCCGGTTTCTGCTACCCGACGCTGGACGGCATCCAACTGCTCCAGCGTGGTCAGCGGCGGTTTGGCGGTGAAGAAATCTTTGCCTGCCTCCAGCGTGCGCAGCGCCAGTTCGGCTCGGTCGCTGGGAATAACGGCACAGGCGATGAGATCGATAGAGGCGTCGCCAATCAGCTGTTCCGCAGAATCAGCAAAAGGTACGGAGGGGAAAAGCGAGATGAATTTTTCCCGATTATTTGGATCGGACTCGAACACGCCAACCAATTCCGCTCCTGCATCAACCAGTTGTCGACACATGTCATAAATGTGGTTGTGCACTAACCCAATCGCCGCAAATCGAATCTTTTTCATCTTCCGCCCTGCCGATACCATCACGCCAAACGACTACAATAAGGTGGAAATCGAGCAGGCTAAAGACAAAAGCCGCGTAACGCGTTAGAATTTTTCCTGTTTTTTTAACATACACACATTTTTTGCAACGCAACCAAGAAAGATAGCCATGAAAAGAAAACGCATTCTTATCCCTCTCATCATTCTGATCCTGTTTGTGCTCTATCTGAATCGCGATGCATTGAACCCTTTTGCGCCTGACTGCAAAAACCTTCCGGCGAACCAACCCAAGCCCGAAGTGTGTAAAAAACCAGTAAAAGAAGTCGCCCCTGGCTTTGAAATTTAAGCTGGCGTATCAGCGCGGTTTGGGAATATTGAACTGTTCCAGAGCGGGGTTAACCGTTTTGGCAAAATCTTCCCGCCGGTTCTTGAGTTTACTTTTGGCATTGAAAAAGTTCACCAGTTCCGCAATCCCCATACCAATGCTGAGCGCCCCGCTCACTGCCCATCCCACCGGCCCTGCGGCCGCACCAACGGCAGAGGCGGCTGCCGCACCAGCGGCCTCACCCGCGATAGCCCCCACGACTTTTCCGGCAATCGCTGCGCCCGCTTTACCAGCCAGCCCAATGGCCGTTTTACTCCCCGCCGCCTTGGTTAAATCCTCTGCGTGCAACGACGATTTAGCAAAACTCATCACGCTGCGCCCGGCCTCTTTCACCGCCTGCGCATCGCTTTTTACTCCCGTCCCCTCATGTGATGCAGCCGAGGGGGAAGCATCAAGTCCAACCGTTCGCGGCGCAGTCGGTGATATCGTAGAGAAACGTTGGCTCATCGCCGCCTGCGCAAGCAGCGGATCGGACAGTAAAATGGCGTTTATTTCACGCGGCACCGCCTGCTCAAAATGCTGAATCACATCCCTGTCTTTCTGTAGCGCTTCAATGCGTTGATTTAACACCTTTTCCGTTTCTTCGGTATTCCGGTATTCACGCCCCGCCATGACCTGCTCCAGCGTCTGTTGCAGTTTGACCAATGTCGCCGACTTTTGCGCCCCGCTGTACTGCTGCGGTCGGGTAAAAACGGCTTCATTCAACGTACTGATATCGGTTTTTGCCGCCAGTCCTAGCGCCGCCGCATTGTGTAACGTATCTGCCGCTTCCTGATGGTTCACTGGTGCCTGTTCGCGGATCCAACTTTTCATGTCCTTCATCATCAGTTTGCCATCATGTGGGACTCGTGCCAGTTTTTCTCCTTTGACATCCGCATGTTCCAGAATCCCGAACAGCCCAGGATTAGACCACAGTCGGGCAGCCGCTTTTAGCTGAGGTGATAGCGTCGGGTTGTCGGTCATGATCGCGTTCAGATCGGTCAGGGTGCTGGTGCGATCGTTCTTTTGCGGCGGAGAATGCGTGTAGGATTTTTTGGCATCGGCAGCATTAAGCAGCGGCTCGTTGGCGAGCAAAAGCGCGGAAGATTGTACTAACCGCAGCGACTGCGCATCGGCTGTCGGATTTTTTTCCCGATATTCCTGCACAACATGGCTGGCATCGCTGGCACGTCGCTCCATGCTTTTAATAAAGGATTTGGTATCCCGATTCGAGATATGTCCGTCGGCTCTACCGCCATCCTTTGCCGTATCCATCGCAGTGTAGATCGCCGGATTTTCACGCAGATAGACAAGCGCTTTTTCCGCGTTCGTGCCGCCCTCTTGTAACATTTTCGCCGCCGCCAGCGGGCGATTCAGCTCCTTTGCCGCCTTTTCGCGTTCGTTTTCCGGCAGATCGCTCAACAATGCCGACCACTTTTCCAATGCCCTGGCGTTACTGTGCTCCGAGCTATCTATCGCCTGAAGATCGACGGAAGGCTTGGGTTCCGCAATCAGTGAACTGTCGGCAATTTGCATAGTTGGCAGCACGCGCGCGGGTGACATTGATCTCTGGCCAGAAGGCACTGGCGACAGGCTCGGCGACGCGTCGCCAAAATCGATTGAGCGCGAACCCGACCGTGCAGTAGGCAATGCCGTCGTTTGTCCACCCTGCCGACTCGCTTCTGTATTGTGTGGCGCAGGCAAAGACGCAGTATTTCCCCACCGATTTCCGTTCTCAATACGATTGATCATTACTGTCTCCATTCTGCTGTCGTCAGGCTTAACAAACGAGTCTCCCGCGTCATTCGAGCACAGAAAGGCCAGCAAGAGTGCCGCTCGCAGGATGACGGGTATAAGTGAGTGGAATGAAAACGCGATAGGTTCCCTGAAAATATTCAGGGGTATTTGATGGCTATTGGCTGTTTATTCATTTTTATGGAAATCGCTTTCCAAAGAATATTCACGGAATGATGTGGAGAATAAGACAGATAATCGGTTAACGGCTGTTCAATTACATATCACCATCATCATTAACGATCAAGAGATACATCTCCCAACCTGACAACAACGATCGTCGTTACCGCCCTTCTTTACTCTTACAATAATCAGACGAAATGATTACAAAAAATTTCAAAGAGTAACCAAATGTGTGATCCACATAAATGAAACAGTGTTTCCTTTTCACCATAATGCCACACGACCTAATTATCAAGCCTGCTGATAATTAGGACAACCAGTAAGTGGTATAAATTATCGACATTCACTCATCAGCCTAAGCCATTTCGCTGATTGAAATACCCACAAACAAAGTCATATATAAGGGAGCATCGATGAATTGATAGAAATCTGATTTACCAGGGATCTCGCCCTGTCTGACATTATTAATGGCGTCATCATCATTTCTGGTGATTCTATTTTTACGCCCAAAAAATGGCATCCACTGTCTGGTTTTAAAGATAGAGACTGCACTCGCCAATAATATTATTTATTCATCAAGAAAGAGAAAGACAGAATGAAAATATACACACGTAACCTACTCATCGTTTGTGCCGGATTCGCTCCTTTCCTCACTCAGGCAGAAACCGATGGCAAAACGACCTTTCAGTACGAACATAACTGGAAGACGGAAGACCGCCGCCACGCAGACTCCATCAAGCTCATTCACAAGAAAACCAACGGCTGGTCGTACGAAGTCAAATTCAGTACGTCAGCAGGCGGGAACAGCAACTACGACGTTGCCTATGATGACATGCAGGGCGGTTCTGGCGGCATGGTGATCGGTAAGGACTTCAAGCTAAGCAAGGCCGCTACCTTAACGCCGAGCTTTGAATTCTCCATCGGCAATGCCAGCATGATGTATCAACCGGGGCTGAAATATAACTATCGAATTAACAGCGATTGGTCCACTTATGGCCGCTACCGTTATGAATATAAGAAACCGACACGTAGCTCGCGTTATTCGACCATTTCCACGTCAGATAAATATGGTCACGCTGGGGAATCTTATTTGTCAAAATCCGACACCGGACGCCACCGTCTGGATGCTGGGGTAACGTATTCTGGCTTTGATAATATTAATCTGACTTACGTCTTTAACTACTATATCGGCGATAACACGACAAAATCGTATAAATATAGCAAGGGTGAATTCACAGAAAGAGAATACGCCGTCTATGACAATGGTAAAACGGACTATGAGCATCAGTTCAAAGTTCAATATAAGTTAAACAAACAGCTAACTCCTTACATTGAGTATGATGATATTAGCCAATCCAGCACATCATCAAGCCGTCAGGGGAAAATCAAAGTTGGTTTCAACTACGTTTTCTAAGAAATACCGAACTTTATAAAGGAAACACGCCGTATTTCGTGCCGCGTTGAGGGAAAAATAAATTCATGAATGAATTTTGTCTATCAGCGCACAGTTTTCACAATTAACGACCAATATTAATGGTGCCCATAATGAAAAAACGCTACCTTGTGGCCGGTATTCTCTTTGCCCAAATTTATGCTATTTCCGCCTCTGCCTCTGATACCAAACTCAGCTATGAACATAGCTGGGGAACGATGAATCGCTACCACGGTGATCAAATCGGCATGCGGCATTTTATGGATAATGGCCTGTACGTTGGCGTTGAGCTGAACTTTTATAATAAGAATAAAGATCTGACCATCGATGATGTCGTCTCGAATTCTTATGCTTTTTATACCGGCTATGCCTACAGCTTAACGCCTGAACTAACCTTAACGCCGAATCTGGAAGCGCGCTTCTACTCCGGCGGCACCAGCGGTGAAGGCACCGTAGGCGATATCGGCGCCAGCCAGAGTTCCGGCGCACGCTATACGCCAGGTTTGAAACTGACCTGGGCGGTGACTGACAAGACGGATCTTCATGCGCAATATCGCTATGACCTCAGAAAAATCACCCGCAGCAAGCGTACCAGCACGGATGATGACACCCACCGTCACCGCTATGAAGCGGGTGTGGCCTACAAGGGTTTCGGTAACTTCACGCTGGCGTACACCGCTTACTACTATCACGCGGATTACGTGCTGCAAAACAACAAAAAGCATGATTATCAGCAGGATTTTGATGTGTCTTACACCATCAACGACAACTGGACGGCACACGTTGGCGTTGAAGATGTCGCCAGCGGGCGTGATGTGAAATCGCGTGAAGGAAAAGGGAAAGTCGGCTTCACCTATACGTTCTAACAACGACTTAGCTTTCTAACAATGGCTGACGACTATGCCATGTTTCTCGGGGATCCTGTTTATCAAGCAGGATCCCTTTATTACAAAAGCTATACAGGTAGATAAAAATGAAAAAATTTGCGCTGTCGCTTCTTGCAGGTCTGGTTGCTTTACAGGCCAGCGCCGCTACACCAGACCGTCTCACTATCGTCAATCAGTATGTTGACAACGTGCTGACCAAAGCCGGTGACCAGTATCACGGTCAATCACCCACACCGCTGCTCGCCGATGGTATCGATCCGCGTACTGGCAAGCAGATGGAATGGATCTTCCCTGACGGCCGCCATGCCGTGTTGTCTAACTTCTCCGCGCAGCAAAACCTGATGCGCGTGCTGGTCGGGTTAAGTAACCTGAGCGGCAACCCCAGCTATAAGCAGCGCGCCGAAGCGATTGTGAAGTATCACTTCCAACACTATCAGGATGAGAGCGGCCTGCTGATTTGGGGCGGTCACCGTTTCGTTGATTTAAAAACGCTGCAGCCGGAAGGCCCGAGCGAAAAAGAGATGGTGCATGAGCTGAAAAATGCCTATCCCTACTACGATTTGATGTTCAGCGTTGATAAAGAGGCCACCGCACGCTTTATTCGCGGTTTCTGGAATGCGCACGTTTATGACTGGAAAATCATGGAAACCAGTCGCCACGGTAAATACGGGCAAAAAATGGGTGCGCTCTGGCAAAGTCCGTTTGAGCAACAGCCGCCCTTCTTCGCCACCAAAGGCCTCAGTTTCCTGAATGCGGGGAACGATCTGATCTATTCCGCCTCGCTCTTGTACAAATACAATAAAGAGGACGGCGCGCTGGTCTGGGCAAAACGTCTGGCACAGCAGTATGTGCTGCCACGGGATAAAGCAACCGGGCTTGGCGTGTATCAGTTTACTCAGGCGCTGAAGCGTGATGAAACCACCGACGATGCCGATACGCATTCCAAATACGGCGATCGCGCCCAGCGTCAGTTTGGCCCTGAGTTCGGCCCCACCGCGCTGGAAGGTAATATGATGCTGAAAGGACGCACCAGTACGATCTATTCCGAAAATGCGCTCATGCAACTCCAGTTGGGTAAAGATTTAGGGGCGGAAGGCAAGGAACTTCTGACGTGGACAACCGATGGCCTGAAAGCCTTTGCCAAGTATGCCTATAACGAGTCCGATAACACGTTCCGCCCGATGCTCGCTAACGGCAAAGATCTCTCCAATTACGTTCTGCCGCGTGATGGCTACTACGGCAAAAAAGGCACCGTGATCAAGCCTTATCCTGCGGATAACTCATTCCTGCTGTCGTATTCTCGTGCCTATACCGTTTTACCGGACGCCGAACTATGGCGTGTCGCACGCGGCATCGCTCGCGCACAGGGGTTGGGTGAGTTAGGTTCAGCGCCGGGTAAAGACGTCAAAGTGGATCTCACTACCAAGAACAACGATCCTTACGCCCTGTTCGCGCTGCTGGATCTGTATCAGGCGAGCAAAGTGAAAGACTATCTGTCGCTGGCGGAAAAAGTGGGCGATAACATTATCAGCACGCGTTATAAGAACGGCTTCTTTATGGCCGATCCCAACAGACAATATGCTGATGTCGACACCATCGAGCCTTATGCCCTGTTAGCGCTGGAAGCGGCGGTACGCAATCAGCCACAGTCCGTTGCCCCATTCCTGAATGGTGCGGGCTTCACCGAGGGCGGCTACCGTATGGAAGACGGTTCAACTCGCATATCTACTCGCGATAACGAAATCTTCCTGCTGAACGTTGGCGAAACCTTGAAACCCAACAATAAGAAGTAAGCGTTAATCCTCAACACGCCAATGGTGGTTCGCTGCCATTGGCAATCCCCCCTTGCTTACCCTGCTCAACCCTTCACCGAACAAGACCGCCATTATCGGGCGTGATTCTTAATCATGTAATTCTTAATCGTATGGTGCTTAACATGTGGAGCTTACAGAACGTAATGCCGGCCACGATGAACGCGACCAGCATGAAGTAACGCAATAATTTCAAACGTTAGTTAACCAGAGGCACCTCTGGGTGCACGCCAAGCCAGCCCGGCGTAGGTTCGCCTTTCGCTTCACCGACATACAGGCTCATCTGTGCGCGGAAACGTTCGACCGCACCACGATCGTACATGAAATCAGCAAACGCCTGCGGGCGGGTGTTACGGTATTCCCAGATAGGCTTGTACCCCTCTGGCGGCGCAACGTCAGTACGCACAGACCACATACGCGAAACCTGAGTTTGCGTTTGCGGATCCAGTACCCAGCTCAGGTACAGCTTGGCACTTTCTGGGTGCTTAGCCTGTTTGAAGATAGCGGCGCGTTGCGCCCAGGAAACAAAAGGATCGGACTTCGGCAACACAAAGCGGGTCACAGCATCCGCAGCCGGAACGAGCGCGCCGGAGCTGGTAAACGTTGCGCTATATTTTCCCGTCGCGATTTCAGCACCGGGGACGTTAGTGCCGCGCACGTAGACGGGGTCCTGCTCCTGTAGTTTTTTAACAAAATCCCAGCCGTATTTATCCACGACCAGCTTGTACCAGAACAGCACCGCATCGTCGTCATTAGGATAGGCCAGAATCAGGTTGCCCCTCAGATTGGGACGAAGGTAATCATTAGCTTCACGCGGCCAGGATTTTTCATCCAGAAGCTGGGTGTTGACCAAATTACTGAATGCGATGACATAAGCACCGGTCCAGGCACCATCTGCATCACGAAATTCCGGATAGATTTTATCCCAGCCACGCGCTTTGTAGTTCAGCAGCACCCCTTCCTTTTTCCAGCGAGGGAAATTCTGCACCGTTTGCAGTTGCACCACATCAGGAATCAGAGTGCCGGTCGCTAGTTGATTATCGATACGGGCATCATGGTATTTGCTGTAATCGACAATCACATTCAGTTTCATGCCAGGAAAACGTGTCTCAAATGCCCGCTTGAAACCAGCCTGCTGCGACTGCACGTCACCGCCAGCGTAAACGGTAACCGTTCCGCCTTCTCTCAACGCGCTCTTATAGATTTGATCCAGCGAGCGCGTCTCAATTTCGACGCCAGCCTGACTTTGCCCGACGCTGAGACCGGCCATCATAGCCAGCATCAGCACTGTTTTCTTCAGGTACTTCCCAGTGTATTGCATTGTGATTTCCTTCACTTAATGAATAAAACCCGTACCGACAAACGACAACTATCCGCCGTTAAAACGGCAACGGTGTGACCAGCGGATCGCAAGCCAGCGACGCGCAGGATTGGATCGACGTTAGAGGATCGTCAAAAATAAAATCAAAATAGAAGCACGTGAGCCATCGTCGTGATATCGACCATTCGAGGTCAATTTCCCTGCTTCTACTAGGGGAATTAAGTATTGAGTTTACAGGATTAAATAAAAACACATACGAAGAAAAAGGGAACAATATAGTTAAAAATATTGAATGGATAAAAAATGGAATTATTGTGTTTAGTGCAGGTTAAGCATGGCAGGTAAAAATAAGATAGAATTGTATTACTTACCTTGCGCAATAATTTCATTTTTAATGATATTATTTGACATCATAACAAAATGAAAATATTAGAGTTGCTATTCCTCTCATTTTGCATTAAAAAATAAACTCTGGGAGTTATTACTCTCCACTTAAAAATGGATATCTATTAACCACGACGTAGTGATACATAATTTTCCCATCATATCTATCATGGTTTGGGATGTATGTGATTACGCTAAGAACTGCTTGCCAGATAAACAGATAATAAAATAAAGAACACAGCATTGATCCTATTCAGTAGTGTATTATCTTCACGATTAAAAATAGACTTCGCCTTATAGGCAATCGTCGCATATGTTGCATGCGCACAGACAAACGCTAAACAGAAGATTCCCACCAGAGATAAAAATTGCAGTAAGTAATCTTGTCGCCTATCGATAAAGTGAGGAAAAATAGAAAAGAAAAACAAGAGAGCATTTGGGTTTGTAAACTGTAAGAGCACGCCTTCTGTGAAAATACGTCTTTTTCTAACGACTTTCGCATTCTCAATCGTCATAACTTTACTTTGAGTAAACCACAACTTCACACCAAGATAGAACAAATAAAGAGCGCCGCAATAAGAGATGGCTTTAAAGGCACGTGGTGATGAGACAAGGAGCAACCCCAGGCTGGTTGCAGAGAGCCCGGCAACCGCACAGACACCGATGGTTAATCCAGAAATGCCAACGATAGACCCTTTTAGTCCATAGTTTATTGAGTTGGCGATCGACTTTACTGTTCCTGGCCCTGGCATGAAAACAACGGTCAGTGCAATAGCGGCAAAACTCAGATAACTGTTCACAATCGTATTTCATCCTAAATGTCTGTGGCATACGACATTGTGGAGAGGTTGAGTAATAAAGTGAAATACCAATTACCTAATAGGTTAATACGGATTTCTTATTAGCCACGTATTGCGTTAGCCACTTAACCCCATATTCAACAAGAGGATGACCGTTACCAGGATTCCAAACTAAAGCAGCTGTTACTATTTTTATTGATTCTTTGAGAGGAATTAAACGGACATTACCAGGAATAAAGCGACTCATGCTCAAAGGGACAAGAGCAGCGCCCTGTCCGCAACTCACATAAGCAATTTGCGCCGTCACTGAACGAACTTCATACAGAATTCGTGGATTAAAACCATTTTCTCTGCAAGCCGAGGTCAATATATCAAAATATGTCGGGTTCACACGTCGTGATGACATAACGAATGCTTCATCTTTCAGATCGCCAAGCCGAATTTCATTATTACAAGACATAGGATGTTCTACAGGCAATGCGACTCCCAATAAATCTTCTGTCAGCGGTATAGATTTCAGCGTCTGTCCAATATCCCCCTCAACCCTGACAAAAGCCATATCCAATTTGCCAGATAATAATGATGAAATAGCTTCAGCACTGTCGATCTCATTAACAAAAACAGTCACGTCGGGATAGTGATGTTTAAAATAGTTTAGAAATTCAGGGACAACATCAAACATCGCCGATGTAATTGCACCTATATGAATCACACCGGCCTTTCCCTGAGCGACTTCTTTCACCATTTTTTCTAACGACGCCATGTGGTCAACAAATCTTTTGACCTGCGGCAAAATAGCTTTTCCGGCTGGGCTAAGGGTCGTCCCACGCCGTGAACGTTCGAATAATGTTAACTTCAACGATTGCTCGAGTATTTTTATCTGTTCAGTCAGCGGAGGCTGAGACATCCCAAGTCGCGCTGCCGCCCTACCAAAATGCTCTTCTTCAGCAACAGCAAGGAATAAATACAATTGCTTGATTAATCTATAATCGATTTTACTCAATGTATTGCCTCCGCCTGATAGACCAATCAACACTATGCGAGTGGAATGTAAAGTTCTATTCTTATTTTAGTATCATACAGATACATAAAAACGAATTTACATATCAATACAGACAGATGAAAGTAGCCAATTTCCACCTATTTAAGGTCACCATGGCTCCTTTTGAGAAACAGCAATTCTCTAAATCAATCGATGGAATTCATGTCACTATCTCTGCCATAACACGTCATGGAGAAAAAGCGCCGATTGTTTTTTTACATGGATTCGGCTCGACTAAGGAGGACTACGCAGATATCGTTCTACACCCTGAGTTCGATGGTCATCCTTTTCTGGCTTATGACGCACCGGGATGTGGTGAAACACAATGTAACGATGTTACGTCAGTTTCCATCCCCTTTCTTGTAAAAACGGCAATTTCCATGCTGGATGCGATGGGATTTCGAGAATGTCATTTAGTCGGCCATTCGATGGGCGGATTAACCGCATTACTTTTGGCAGATCAGAACCCTGAACGTGTATTATCTTTTACCAATATAGAGGGAAATATCGCACCTGAAGATTGTTTTTTGAGCCGTCAGATTATAAATTATCCTAGTGATAACGCTGGTGAATTTTTTGAACACTTCATTGAAAGAACACATTTTTCGCCTTATTTTTCCAGCGCTCTCTACGCAGCTAATTTACCAAATAAAGTACACGTCGACGCGGTAAAGGGCATTTTTAGCTCGATGGTTCATCTATCCGATCACGGCGCATTGATGGACAAATTTCTCAAACTGCCATGCCCTAAAATGTTCATGTTTGGTGAACAAAATCGCTCCCTGAGCTATCTTGAAAATATAGAGAAACATGGTGTTTTACTAGCAGAAGTCCCTCAATGCGGACACTTCCCGATGTATTCCAATCCATGTTACATGTGGGGAAAAATTGCAGAAAATATAGTTTTAGGCCAGCGTCAGCAGCATTATTCTTGCCATTGAAACTGAGGTGTGCTTCTGAGCGGCAGCTAAAAACCCCAGCCTTTTTAGGGCTAGGATTATTTGGCTGATTTTTTTCGGCCCTTACGTTCTTCTAGCGTGACCTTTATCCATATTCCGACACCTAAAATAAGGCCTCCTACGTATCCTGATTCAAAAAAGGATGAAAAAACGTCCTGCCAACTAAATGGGAAAAAATCTTTTTTAAAATAAATAATTAATGATGCAAGAAATACTGATGCTGCATCAGCAACTAAAAATAAAACCAAGCAACATAATATCAACTTAGATAATTTTATAATGTTATTTTTTAGCATTGACATCATCCTTTTTATCGAGAGTATCTTTTACAGCATTTCATGTTTTCTCACTGATGTAGCCCCCGATAATTGTACCTATTAAACCAGATATAACATTTTTTCTGTCCCCAGCCTTGAATATGATCTAGTCATATTCGAGAATAGCCTGAGTCAAGAGCAGGAAACCATTCATCAATGTGCTGACGCTTATTCCATTGAGATAAATGAGAAACTTCTTCCCTTCAAGTTTACTATTGGGTTTCAGCCATAAATTTTTTCATCACATCCTAAATCTAAGCATAAACCAAATTCCTAATGCAGCAATAGGTCCAGTTATGGCTCCCAATGTAAAACAATCTATTGCAGTCTCCCATGTAAAATTAAATTCACCTTCACTCAAGAAATCAACAACGCTAAACATTAAATTTAATAAAAAGAATAAAAAAACATTAAAAAAGCATAAAAAACAATCAGATAGACAAACATAATCAAGTTTATCTTATCATTTTTCATATCCTTTACCTTATTTTTCGTATATTTTCCACCAACTTCAGCACCAACTGAGCCTCCTAGACCACCGACAGTTCCAGGTATCGGACTTTTAGGTTTACCTGTTGTAATCCAAGGATATATAACAGGGATATTTCCGTATTCATTTCGCACATTATTAAATATCGGTTTTAAAGGTACTTCTATCAATTTCCCTGCCCCAAAACCGATTAGTGATCCACCAAGAGGCCCTAACATAGCATTTGTGGGATCTTCACCTTTTAATAAACTACCTATATATGTTGTATTAATACCGTGTAGGTCAGCGCTTTTTTATACTCCTCCCACATCGCGACCGAATCGCCCTCTTGCGGACGTTTGACTTTGGAGTCGCCCTTGGCCTCCGCCGATTTCACCTATCAGTTGTGCCTGTTTCAGGCGTTTCTGTTCTTTCTCTTTGTTAAAGATCGGGCTGAGCGCCGCATAGGTGGTGACTTGAAAAATTCAGTTTTAATTCCGGTCAGGCCGGGAGCTTTGAACACATTTCATTTCTCTTTATTCGCTTTGATCCAGGACATAATCCAGATTCCTATTCCCAAGGGGACTCCCCCAGATAGACCTTTTCTAGCTGAGTCAATAACTCCGTTCTGCCACAAAAAGTAAAAAAAACCATCCTTAAGAAAGAATACAAATGCTATACCCAATCTAATAAGAAGCATAGTTAAAGCAATGAGCACAGTGAATGACGTGATCAGAACCAAAAGAGTTTTAATCCCTACTTTATTTACCATTTTGATTATTCCTGATTGCCTTTACTTGGTTCTCCGCTTCAGAAGTCGCTGCTTCTGAACTCAAAGCACCGACTACCGCCCCTACAGATTCCGCAGCTCTATTTGAAACAATAGGATTTAGCTTATTACCATAGGTGATTACTTTACCGCCAGCAGCACCAACTACCGTACCAATTCCCGCAGCAATAGAAGCAGTTAACGGATCTTTATTCTGCAATTTTGCACCCGCATATGCACCAGCAACGCTTACCACTTCTGTAAACCAGAATCCTCTACCTTGCGTTACCGCACCAGCGCCTGTAGCAATCAGCGCATCTGTATAGCTAAATGGACCATTCCCCATTAACTGATTACTAATATTTGCTGTACCACTGATAACCCCACCACCAATTATTGTGCCTGCACTTAACATACTGGGTAGAAATACGGGCGCGACAACCACAGAAGCTCCAGCCCCCCATGCAATTAACAGACCTCGGACAGGATCTTGTCCTTCCGGTATCGTACCTGTGATCAACTTGTGCATCGCATACTGACGCTCTTCTTCCGTTATCGGATTCAATACATTACCGTTTTCATCCAGCAGGTTGGTATTGGTATACAACGATGTCATCGACATACCAACATCAGTCATCCCTTTTGGCATGCCATTTGGACCAAAGTAGTTATTCTCCACCGCATTGCGCCCGGACTGTGCGCCGCTGGCGGCAGAAGCCGTGCTGTTGCCAGCCAGACCCGATACCAGCCCAGCGGCCAGCGTCGAGAGCGCGCTGACCGACTGCTTTTCCGCTTCCGTCAGGTCGTTCGCCGTCTTGCCGGGATATTGTGCGGCCATAATCACGCGGGCGACTGGTGATTGAGACTGAACTGCGCTTCTGACTGGCTGATGTAAAAATCCCGGCCTTTTTAGGGGGCGAGATTTTTTAATTCAACATAACCAATCGAGAAACCTGCATACAGAACTATTTATAGCGTCCGAATTACTTATCCAACATGTTAGGATCGTACAAAGGCGAGGCCTGCATTTTGGGCTTGATTTCTTCATACCAAGCCTTAAAAATCCAGTCTTGTGGACGATTATTTATTACAGGATTAGCTTTGAAGTCTATTTCTATTGCTTTCTCTATATTTCTATAACATTGCATATAATTGGATTTCGATAGCTTAGAAAAATCTAAGGTTTGATCATAGAAATCATAAGTTTCATAGATTTCCTCCATAATCTCTTTGCTTACCTGACTGATGTAGGAGCGTAAATATTCAGCAACAACATCAATTGCTGAAGACCCCAATGACACACCGTTATTTTTTGAAAAATACAAAAATCCAGCCATTTTTACCTCAAGATAACAATCTTTGACTTATCTGCCTGAGACAAGGTTCGCCTTCCGTGCGCACGATATCCATCACCTGCGCACCGATTTCACCTATCAGCTGCGCCTGTTTCAGGCGTTTCTGCTCTTTCTCTTTGTTAAAGATCGGGCTGAGCGCGTTGTTCTCGTGATCAACGTCAGTCAGCCCCCGCACAACTGAAGTAAAAAAGCCCCGGCAGCATTACACCGTCGGTTACGCCCCCAACGGCGGTAAAAAACCGCCCAGCCCGCAACTCAAGCTCAGCGACAAGTGGCTGGAATACCTCGGTTTCAACACCGGGCAGTTGGTGATTGTCACCGTTGAGCACGGTAAGCTGGTCATTGAAACTGAGCTAAGGTTCTGACTGGCAAAAATGACGCTCCCGACTCGGAAACTAGGAGCGTCATATTTAAAACCCATTTAATACAACTTCACCATAATCAAAACACTTAGGCGCTTGCAATTTAGTCTCGAATTTACATTCGATATAATTACTTATCAATAAATTACATCCTTCATCGACTATTTTTAACTCACCAATAAAAGATAGAACAATGTCGCCTTCAAACTGGATAACCAGATAACTGTTAGCCGAGTCTATTTTTTTTACAACATATTGATTATCAAAAGGTCGCCCATAAGGACCGTCAGGTAAAAAGAAATAGAGTGACTCTTTTCCTGCAATCCACATTTTGATTAACTCATTAGTGCTCATTTTTTGATGTTCCACTCAGTCTTTGGATTAGGTAAAAATATTTGCGTACCGCCACCATGCAAGGTTGTGTAAGTTTCTTTTGTACCTGTTTGTACGGCGGCTGGCCCCTCATAGTATTTAGTACCTTTAGGTATTTTTATTATCGCTTTATTTTGGAATGTATTACCCCACTCAGGTAAAACAGCACTATCTAACTGAGACTGCAATGGCCCTTTAGATGGTTCTGGAGTCCAATAGCGACCATCAACTTTAGCGTCTCCGCCATAATCCCTATAAAGATATACATCTCTTTCTGCGACTTTCTCCGTGTAGCTTCCACTTCTGAAAGTCGAAGCAGGTGCCCGTAGATCATTTGGATTTCCTAACGGCCCTACTTCATGTGGCCCATAAGATTTTATAATTTGTGATGATTGTGACGCTTTAGGAGTATTAACAATCTCATTTATTTCAGATTGGCTTAATTTTGCATCTCTGGCTGAACCACCGGCTTTCCCCGGCAACACTGCACTAACACCAGCCCCTGCTAGCAAAGCTGCCCCCTCAGAAGCAACAGCCAGATCTTTACCAAACTCACTGGCATATCGGTCTATGACTGCATTATCTTTCGCCGTTTCCTGCTGTACAAATCGGGCAACATCCGAATCAATCCCCAGGAGGAATCCGTTCTCAAGATATGAACTATAAGCATCATTTGCTACATCGCGGCCAAATGCACACATATCAGGGTGGTCCTGACAGGATGCAGCCTGTTTTTCCCTGTCTTTTTCTGCCTGCTTGCGTACCTCTTCAAGAATGGGCGCAATATCTTCTCCTTTTTCTCTAGCAGCTTTCACTTTTCTGTTTAGTGCATACATATCACTGGACAGGAAGTTATTCTCCACCGCATTGCGCCCGGACTGTGCGCCACTGGCGGCAGAAGCCGTGCTGTTACCAGCCAGACCCGATACCAGCCCGGCGGCCAGCGTCGAGAGCGCGCTGACCGACTGTTTCTCCGCTTCCGTCAGGTCGTTCGCCGTTTGACCGGGATATTGTGCGGCCATAATCACGCGGGCGGCTGGTGATTGAGACTGAACTGCGCTTCTGACTGGCTGATGTAAAAATCCCAGCCGCTAGGGCTGGGATTTTAGTCAATTTAATTTAATAAAATACATCAGTCTGAGTGGCCGTTATTTTATTCATGCATTAACGTCATAACGCTCGTCCTGAATAATGTAAGGCTCTGCAACATCTTTCCACACAGTATTCGCCATGTTTTGCCATTCTGTCGGATTTTTCTGTTTCGCAATATAATCCCTGATTAGCTTAACTGCTTGATTAAAATCCACCTTATCTAACTCAACAAATGAATAAAATTTTAGATACTCACCTTCTTCAGATTTAATTATCTCATGCAGTTCGGGATGGTCTGGTAAAAATACAGCATCCAGCATTTCGCCAAAGGCATCCCAATAACTGCTATGAATAAATGCAGAAGTCAATCTATCTTCAGGTTTTTCGATAGTTTCATCTCTACGAAAAAAAATACTAGCTCCCATATCATTACCTCATAATGATAACTTTATCTTGCTGTGTTTTAGGCAATTTTTTTATATAATTCATGAAAATATTTTGGTTAGCAGGCGTTAACACTCTAAAGTCAACAGGAACAAAATCAGCTTTTTGCAAATGTTCTTGAATTACTTTTTGTCCATTCCCAGAAATCATGTTTTTCTCATAAAACTTATTTAATCCATCTATTTCTTTCTGTGTCAGTCTATCAGTCGTATACATGGCATCGACGGTTTTACCTTTATTGGGGCCTGACGTAATCACAAAATCAGGTGTTTTATCAGTAATCATCCCTGGTGGTGGCGTATAGCGCTCCATTGTACCAAGAGTAGGCTCTAATTGTGCGGCAGATGCAGCTTCCGCCGGTTTTAGCTTACCGTTCCCCCCCAGATCCGGGGTATTAAGTCGGTCATGTCCTTCCAGCGGTGTAACATTGACTTTTACTTCGTAAATACCATCTGCATTCTTGACCAGCTTTTCTGTTTTTCCCAGTACAGCACTGAACTCCGGCACTTTCTTACCAGGTAAAAATATGCTCGCCAATATTCCACCTGTCGCTTCCAGCGCAGCCTGATTGCCGCCAGACGCCTGTTTGATCGTGTCGGCTATTGCTGACCAGGTTTCACTCTTCATCAGCGCTTTCACCGAGTCGGCTGCTGCTTGGTTTTTACCTGCCAGATCGCTTAAAGCCTTATTACAATAACCATCTCCGACAGCACATGACGCCAGTGCCATCGCACCATCCGCAACATAATCTGTTCCACCTAATGCAGCATCACCAGTATCAGCGACAGCATTGATAATACTGTTCGCGATAGCCGATGTAGTGCCTTCACCCAGCTTGTCGCGGATCTGTTTCTTCCACCATTCCGCACTTTCTTTCAGTAACTCTCGACCCTTATCCCCGGTAAGCGAGTTATTCTCCACCGCATTACGCCCGGACTGTGCGCCGCTGGCGGCAGAAGCCGTGCTGTTGCCAGCCAGACCGGACACCAGCCCGGCGGCCAGCGTCGAGAGCGCGCTGACCGACTGCTTTTCCGCTTCCGTCAGGTCGTTCGCCGTCTTGCCGGGATATTGTGCAGCCATAATCGCACGGGCGGCCAGTTCACCGCTGGAGGCACCAATCGCCCCCGCTGCCGCATCCTGTCCCGACAGCTGCGCGACTACCGCCCCCACCACCGCGTGCGCCATCGCATTGGCCGCGATATCCGATGCCGTGATTTTGCTCTCATCCTTCGGTAGCGTGACGTCTTTCACCAGTTGCGCCAGGTACGGCGACGCACCGCTGGCTATCGCTTTCTGGATATCCCCGCCCGCCAGGGCCTGGATCGCCGCCGTCGCCGCCTGTGCCGCACGCTGGAAGTCGCTCCCCGTGCCGTATTTCTGCATCTCGGCCTTGTAGGTCGGCGATTCCGTCAGCGCCTTTTTATAGTCCTCCCACATCGCGACCGGATCACCGTCTTTCGGACGCTCGACGGTAGCATCGCCCTTGGCCTCCGCCGCTTTCTGCGCCTTCAGCTCGCCTTCCGTGCGCACGATATCCATCACCTGCGCGCCGATTTCACCTATCAGCTGCGCCTGTTTCAGGCGTTTCTGCTCTTTCTCTTTGTTAAAGATCGGGCTGAGCGCGTTGTTCGCGTGCTCAACGTCACGGCTCAGCGTGGCGATATCCTGCACCTGCTTCGCCGTATCCCGCAGCAGCAGCGTGCCGTCACTCACCGCCGCATAGGTGGTGCTGGACGCATTGCCGCTGCTCCCCAGCGCCATCAGCGCCGACGGCACGTTCATCGCCAGCGTCGACAGCATACTGCCGTTCAGGGACGGGCTGGCGCTGAACCCGGCGCCGCTGTGCTCCACCTTGAATTCGGCTTTATTATTGAGCCCGCTCCAGCCCAGCGTCCCCGTTTCCAGCCGGTTTTTCTCGGCGCTGGCGGTGGAGGCAATGACCGCAGCGTCAAGCTGGGTATGTTCTCCGGTCTTTATACCAAATCCGTCTTTACCGGCAAAGAGCCCCGTCTGCTGCTGCACACTGTCATAATTGCTGTGCATCCTGTCCTTGCTGAGGCTGATATAGCCGCTGCCGCCCCCGCCGCCCCAGGTAAAGCTGCCGCCCGCCGACCCGCTCACCTGGCTGGAATCATAGCGGTCACTGTCCTGCTGACTTTGCAGCAGCAGGTTACGCCCGGCGTCAACATCGATGCGCCCGCCGCTCACCTGCGCGCCGGTCAGCCGCGTGTCGCGCTCGCTTTTCAGCGTGACGTGGTTGCCCGCATCCACCGTGGTTTCTGACCAGGTGTTGCCCGTGCCGGTTTCCCGCCCTTTCGCCGCATTGACGTTGGCGAAAATGCTGAGCCCCGCGCTGCCGTTGCTCAACCCCAGGCTGACGCCGATATTGCCACCGCTGCTGCTGTTCTTGCCGCGGATGTCCTCGCTGTTGCGGGCGGAAAGCAGGTGGATATCCTGCGCTGCGTTCATCAGGACATCGCCACCCGCCTTAAGCTGGCTGCCCGCGACCGTGATATCCCCGGTGCGCGATTCGATACCAATATCCCCGGCCGCATTCAGCGTCGAGCCAAAGCTCTGTTTCTGCTCGCTGGTCTGGCTGGAGCGTGAGTTCTGCGCCCCGAGCGAAATGCTGACGCCGACAAAAGACGCCTCCCCCTTGTTGTTCAGCTCGGACTGGCTGCCCTGATAGGCCTGATACCCCGCCAGCCCGGCCTTCATGCCCTGCAGCAGCGCCAGCCGGCCATCGCTTTCACTTTTCGCCGCCTGAATGCTCTGCACCGCGCTGTTGAGCGCCGAGCCCACCACGCCGGACAGCGCCACGGTCAGCCCTGCGCTTTTCTGCTCAAACTCCTGCTGCTGTTTGCGCGTGTCGTAGCCCGGGTCGAGGGTGACATTGTTGCCCTGCAGGAGAATATCCTTCCCGGCCACCATGTCGGTGCCGCTGATGCTGACATCGTTCCCGGCCTTCACCGTCACCGAGTCGGTCGTGCTGCCGAGGGTGCTGATGCTCTGGCTTTGGGTCGCCGCCTGGTCGCGCAGTTTCTGGCTGGTTGACGTTGAGCCGATGGTAAAGCCAATACCGCCGCCGCTGAACAGCCCGCTCTTTTTCTTGCTGTGCTCTTCATAATTCTGGTAGTTCTCCACGCTGGCAGCGGTGTTGACGTCGTTGTTCGCCAGCAGCGTCACCTGTTTGTCACCGACCACCGAGGAGCCCTGCAGGTTGATATCCTGATTAGCCGCCAGTGTGACACTGTCACCCGACAGCAGGCTGCCTTTCTCATTCGTCTGCAACGTTTCCTGCAGGGTATGCGTTACCGTCTTCGAAAACCGCTTCTTCTTGACCTGAGTTTCTTCAAAGAAGGTGTGCTGCGTTTCGGTCGCCGACAGCAGATTGATGTTGTTGCCCGCCTGCGCCGTCACCGCGCCGCTCGCCACGCCCTGCGCCGCCTGCAGGTTGATGTCTCTGCCTGCCTGCAGGTTCAGGCCCTGGCCCGTCGTGAGTTCGGTGCTCTGCTGGGTGATATTTTGCTGCCAGTCGGCGTGGCGATTCCACCAGTTCCCGCGGTAGGTTTCTTCGGTTTCAGACAGCAGATTCAGGTCACGCCCGGCCGCCAGTGTCGCCGTGCCTTTGGCGTTCAGGCTGGCCGCCTCGGACAGCACATCCCGTCCGGCTACCAGACTCAACTCGCCACCGCTCAGCAACTGAGCATTAGCCACCTCCTGCGTACGATGCTGCGCCGTGCTACCGCCCTGATACAGCGTCTCTTTCAGCGTATCCTGTGCCGTCAGGCGGATATCGTTGCCCGCCGCCAGCGACAGCGCCGTGCCGCCGGAAAGCGCACTGGCAGCAATCTGAATATCCTGACCCGCCACCGCCTTCAGTGCACCGCCCGCCGTGACGGTGCTGCCCTGTACCGCCGTGTTCAGCGCGGTGTTGCTGCTGCCCCAGCCGATATCGACACGGTTATTGGTCAGCGTCAGCGCCTCCATCGCCACATTGCCTTTGGCGTTCAGCGCCATGTCCTGTCCGGCGTTGAGCGTGGCCGCCACGTTGCGGATATCCTTGCCCGCGCTGAGCGTCAGGCTGTTGCCCGCCACAATTTCAGCGGTTTTGCCCAGTTCGGTGAAGACCAGCGAGCCGGTGCCGCTGTGGGAAGCCGTCGGCTGCGCGGTCTGGAAGGTGCGGCTTTCGGTGCGGTTGATGATATCGCCGTTGATGCTGGCAAGCTGCAGCGTGTTGCCTTCCATCCGGCTGCCGCTGTTGGTGATGTTGTTGAGCGCCACCAGATTCAGGCCGCCGTCTGACTTAATCAGCCCGCCTTCGTGGTTATCAATCCTGTCGCCGCTGGCAATCGCCAGCACCTCAACCGCCCTGAGCGTCCCGCTGTTGGTGACGCTGCCGCCGGCGTTCAGCTCGACCCTGTTCGCGACAATCGCGCTGCCCTGCAGGTTATTTTTATCCGCCTGCGCCAGATACAGTTTCGGTGCCAGTACGGTCTGCCCGTTGACCTCGATATTTTCCCACCAGACCAGACTCTGGCTGAGGTTGGCGACCTGCTCCGGCGTCAGGCTGACACCCAGTTGCAGGTTCATGCCTTTCTGCGCCGCCGCCGCGTTATCCAGCAGCATTTGCATCTGTGCCAAATCGGAGCCCGTGCCGTTCAGGTGACGCTGGCCGCTCTGTTTCAATACCGCCTGGCTGATGTAGCGGGTATCAAACTCCGCATCCCCGAGGAAGCGGTAATCGTGGTCTGCATCCAGATTCAGCTTGTCCAGCAGGTAGGACGAGCCCAGCACCCGGTCGGTCTGCGTCCACTGCGAGCGTGTCTCAACCGGCACCACCGTTGACGGCTGCTGCCCCAGCAGCGTCTGCAAATCGCTGAACAGCGCATTGTCGACCTGCCCCAGCTGTTCCAGTTTCGGGTTGGTGTGTATCAGGTAGCGGCTGTCGGCATTCGGGTCGACAACCAGCAGCCCTTTATTGCCGGTCGGCAATGGGTACTCCGCAAGCGGGTTGGTGCTCAGATTTTGCAGGCCGTTGCCGATGGCGCTCAGCAAGTCTGCGGCAGAAAGCGGTGGCTTCACAGCAGGCGTAGCCCCGCCCGGCAGGCTGTCTGCACTGACCGTTGGTTTCAGCGTTTCCACCGCCACCGGGCCCGGTGTCGCCAGCGTGGCAGGGGTGCCCACCGTGCCCGCTACCGTGATGCCCGTTGCGGTGTTGTCCACGCTAACCGGCGTCAGGCTGCTGCCTGTATCGGGCCGCGGGCCTGTCGACGATAGCGCAACGGCATCAGGGTTGCTGACATGGCCGGAGGTTGAAGGGGTTAACACCACCGCATCACCGGTGTTCAGCGTCAGCGGCCCGGTGGTAGTCGGTGTCGCGATGACTGCGGTGATGTTGTCCGCCTGTACGCCGGCTTGCAGCGCGGTGCCAGACTGCGGCGTCAGCGTGACCGCATCGGGGTTGTTGATTTGACCGGAAGAAGAAGATGGTAACACCACTGTATCACTAGGGTTCAGCGTCAGCGGCTCAGCAGTATTCGGGGCCGCAATGACTGCGGTGATGTTCTCCGCCTGCGCGCCCACCTGCAGCGCGGTGCCAGATTGCGGCGTCAGCGTCACGGTTTTACCCGTCGCATTCACGCCTGCGGCATTGCCCGCCAGCGGCGCCTGCCCGCCGCCGGCTTTGGTGACGTCAACCGCCCCGGCATTAAACGACGAATCCTGACTGACCAGTTGGCGCGTAGTCTGCTTCTGCAACGGCGACAGCGTGGTGATGACATCCAGCACAGGCTTGGTGGACGCGGGCATAAACCCGCCGCTGCCCGGCTGCAGGGTGGTATTACTAATATCCTGTTTGAAGTCAGCAGTAATGGTACCGCCCGCCTGAATTAAGGCGTTATAGCTTTCGCCAACGGTTTTTTCGGTGGTTGGGGTATTTTTCAAGATATAAGTAAGATATGGGGAAAAATTGGCCAACATGTAATCAAAACTAGATGGTGTATATTTAACTTTTGAAAGCACACCATTTATATAATACTGTGCTGGTTTGTACTTAGTATTTTCATACTGATATGTTAAATATTTTTTTGTAACCCCAGTTTGATATGACTGATTACTTATACTATCTCCAATTAACTCTATTTTTTTTCCTGAAACAATCTGAGAGGCATCATTAATTAGGATAATTGAATTTATAGAAATATTATTCCCAGAATAAATTCGGCCATCATAACCTAGTACAGATATATTAATTTCCTTATTTGCTATTATGATATTTTTAATATAAGCATGTTCGTAGGGAACATATAACGAAGATGATGGCTTCATACCATATATTATTGATTCATCACTAGAATATCCATCACCTCTATAAACAGATATGAAACTTGCGACCCCATAATCCTCAGCTTTAAACCATTCAATAGGAATATTCGCCGTTGTTCTCCCAACCCAATCCGGCACCGAGTCCCCAGCCAATTCCGTTTCCGTCACAACCAGTCCTTCCCGCTGATTGGTCAGCGTGCCGGTGTTGATCGTGATATCGCCGGACTGGGTTTCAATCGTGCCGGAGCTGTTGAGCAGCGAGGTGCTGGCAGTGCCCTGTGCATCGCGCTGCACCCACAGGTTATTGCCCGCCAGAATGGTGCCGAACACGTTGGTCAGCGAATCCGACAGCAGACGCATATTGCCGCCCGCGTAAAGCATGCTGCTGTTGTGTAGCAAGCCGCCGGCCTGCACCAGCAGGTCGCCCGTGGTGCCAATCAGCCCCTTGTTATTCAGCGTATTGTCGCTTATCAGTGTCAGATTACCGCCCGCCTGAATGCTGCCCGCTTCCAGCTGTACGATATCTTTTGCACTGACGCGCGATTCCCCACCGCCCGCCAGAATATTGCCCTGATTGGTCAGCGTGCCGGTGCTGGTCAGCTGGACGGATTGACCCTGCAGGGTGCCGCGCTGGTCGAGGTCGCCCGCCACGTTCAGCGTCAGCTGTCGTCCGGCCGCCATGCTTTGGGTGAAGGTCAGCGGTCCGGTAATGTCGGCACTCAGGTTGCCCAGCGCCACCAGTTGCCCGTCCTGCTGCAGCTCTTGGGTTTTCAGGCGCAGGTCCTGCGCGCTGTAGAGCTTCGCCCCCTGACGGTTAATCAGCCGCTGCGTCTGCAGCGCCAGCTGTGTCAGGCCCAGCAGCGTGCCATGGTTGTCGAGTTCGTCGGCGATAATCTCCAGTTCACCGGCCTGCACCAGCCCGTTATTCACCCACCGCGGAATGGATAACGTCAGTTTATCCTGTGCCATCAGGCTGCCCTGCTGGGTTAGCTGCGCGGTGTTCACCGCCAGCCCGCGCCCCTGCAGCCAGCCGAGGTTGTCCACCGCCGCCGCGTTCAGCGTGGTAGTGCCATCGGACAACAATTGCCCGCCCTGCTGGTTGACGATGCGGTCTGTCGCGTCCAGTTGCAATGCCGTGGTGCCCTGCACCGTGCCGCCGTTGGTCACGGTATTCCCCGTCAGTGTGGTAGTCGCGGCTTTGATGTCACCCTGATTGGCCAGCGTCGCCGCCTGCACGTTCAGCGTGCCGTCGCTGCTCAGACGTGACTGCGAGGCATTGGTAAACTGACGGGAGACCGTCGCGTCAAGCGCGCTATTGCCACGCAAAGTACCGTGGTTAGTGAGTTCATCGGCACCCAGCGTCAGTGTGCTGCCCTGTATCTGCCCGCGGTTGGTGATGTCATGCGCCGTCAGGCTCAGGTCACCGCCGCTGACCAGCTGGCTACCCTGTGCGCCCTGATACGAGCCGCTCAGTTGCAGCGTCCCGCGCTGTACGCCCAGCAGATTGCCCTGCTGCTCAAGGTCACGGGCGGTCAGGCGTAACGCGTCCGACTGCCACAGTCCCTGATTGCGCAGCACACCGGTGGTCAGTTCGCCCGTGCCGCCGCTGAGTAACCGCCCCGTCGTCAGGTTATCGACACGGTCGGTGAGTTGGAGCGTAAAGCCGCCGACGCCCGTCAGCGTGCCGCCGTTTTCCAGCGTCTTACCGGTTACTGTTACTGTGCCCTGCGAGAACAGCTCCCCCTGATTGTTGAGTGCGTATCCGCTGAGCGACAGACCGTTCAGCCCCGCCACCGTGCCGCTATTGCTGAACGTGTCGCCGTTCAGCAATAGCGTACCCGCCTGCCATAAACCGGTATTGTCCGCCCGTGTGGCATGCAGTGTCGCGACACCGTTGCTGAGCAGTTGACTGCTCTTATTGCCGACATAGCGCAGCACGTCGAGCAGACGCAGCGCGTCAGTGCCCTGAATACGCCCCTGATTATCGATTTCATCAGCCCGCAGTTGCAGGTCATTCGCCTGCAGCGTACCCGCATTGCTCAGCGTGCCGCTGTCAACACGGCCTGCGCCGTTGGTCAGCAACTCGCCGCTGGCACGGTTAAGCAGCTCATCACGGTTAGTGACTGTCAGGCCATTGCTGCCCAGCACCCGCCCGCTGTTATCCAGCGTGGTGGTGGTCAGGCTCAGCGTGCCCGCGGCTATCTCACCGCTCTGGTTCAGGCGGTCAGCCGTGATAACAGCCTCGCCATCGCTCAGCAAACGTGACTGTTCATTTCCCTGATAGGTGCCCAGCAAATCAAGACGCAGCCCGTCCTGTCCGAGCAGCGACCCGCCGTTTGTCAGGTCGTTTGCAGACAGCGTCAGCGTGTTGCCCTGCCAGAGCCCGTCGTTCATCACCGTGCCCGCCTGCACCTGCAGGGTACCGTTGGTCAGCAGTTGACCGTCGCGGCCAACCGTCAGGCCGTCACGCAGCTCCAGCGTGATGCCGCGCTCACCGATAACCATGCCGGTGTTGCTGAACGTCCCCCCGTTCAGCGCCAGCGCCCGGCTTTCCCAGCGTCCGCTGTTGTTCAGTTCATTACCGTGCAGCGTCAGCGTGTCGGCAGTATGCAACAGACCCGCACCCTGATAGTCGCCATTGAGCAACAGTGCACCGTCGGCAATCACAGTGCCTGCATTGCGGATCTC
This sequence comes from Pectobacterium aroidearum, assembly GCF_041228105.1. NCBI lineage: Bacteria > Pseudomonadati > Pseudomonadota > Gammaproteobacteria > Enterobacterales > Pectobacteriaceae > Pectobacterium > Pectobacterium aroidearum. Next base: position 2,490,980 of record NZ_CP166097.1, on the reverse strand, counting down.
GGCACTCTCGATATCAAGCTTGCCTACGCCGGACACGGTGCCCTGATTATCGAGCAGGCTGGCGCTCAGCCAGCCGTCACCGCCGGAGAGCAGCGTCCCCTGATTGGTTAACCGGCTAGCCGGATTAGCGCGATCCAGTGTGATGGCTAACCCCTGGTCCCCCTGAATGCGCCCGCGGTTGGTCAGTTGCTGCGCGTCAACCGTCAGGCGGTCTGCCTGCCAGTCACCGTCGTTTGTCACGTTCGCGGCGCGTAATACCGCGATGCCCTGCGACAGCAGTGTGCCGCCCTGCTGGTTGCCAAGGTCATTTGTGGTCGTCAGCGACAGCGCGTTGAGACCAAAAATCTGTCCACGGTTGGTCAGATCGCTGGCCTGCAGCGTGATGTCGCCTGCCTGCCACTGCCCCTGATTATCAACCCGATCAGCCGTCAGCGTGCTGCTGCCCTGACTCAGCCATTTCCCCTGATTGCGTACCGTCCCTGTAATCGCCAGCGTCAGCGCATCGACGCCCAGCATTTTTCCGTAGTTATCCAGCGCCTGCGCGTCCACCTTCAGCGCACGGGCTTCCAGCGTCCCCTGCTGGTCGATATGGTTTGCAACGATACCCAGCGTGGTGCTGCCGCTGATTAAACCGCGATTATCCAGTTTATTACGCAGATCCAGTTGCAGATCGTCCGCGCCCAGCATCTGCCCGTGGTTCAACACGTTCTGCGCGGAGATACCGATACGCGGGCTGGTGAGGTCACCGGTGTTGGTCAGGGTGCCGTCCAGCGTCAGTTGCAGACTGCGCGTGCCGTTAAGCCGTCCGCCATTGGTCACGTCGCGGGCAGCAATGGCGAGCGCCTGGCTGTTCAGCGTTCCCTGATTGTCGAGGTGATTGCCGAGCAGGAACGTTAACCCGTTCACGCCCGTCAGGGTACCTTGGTTGACGACATCATTGGCGTTGAGCGTCAGCGCATTACTGCTGATGTCACGGGTGTTATTCAGCGTTCCGTTCAGCCCCAGAGACAGGCTGTCAATACCGGTGAGCGTGCCGCGGTTGATCAGGTCGTTCGCGTTCAGCGTCACTGCCGCCCCGTACAGCGTGCCGGTATTGTTGAGGTTCTGGTTTACCGTGATCCCTAGTTGGTCAAGGCCGTTGATTTTCCCGCTATTGTCCAGCCTGTCGGCCTGCGCGGTCAGGTGATAGCTGCTCAGCGCCCCCTGATTGGTTAAGGCATCCTCCAGCGTCAGTTGAAGACCGTTCACGCCGGTGATCTCACCCGCGTTGGTCAGCGTGCGGGCAGCAATGTCGGCGCTCCTGCTCCACAGCGTCCCCTGATTGGTGACATCACCGTTTGCCAGCGTCACCTTCAGCGATGTATCGCCCTGAATGTGCCCGCGGTTGAGCAGGGTTTGCCCGTCCAGCGTCAGGCTGTCCGCCTGCCATTCGCCGTCATTGCTCGCCTCGGCCGCGTTCAACACTGCCAGTCCCCGTGTGAGCAACTTGCCATTTTGCGCATTGGTCAGACGTTTTTTCGCCGTCAGCGATAGCACCGACAGCCCCAGCAGTTGCCCGGCATTCTCGACCTCATCGGCCGTCAGCGTCAGCGTGTTACCCTGCCAGAGCCCATCGTTCATCACCGAGTCCGCCTGTGCCAGCAAGGCCCCGTTGGTCAGCAGTTGACCGTCGCGGCCGACCGTCAGGCCGTCACGCAGCTCCAGCGTGATACCGCGCTCACCGATGACCGTGCCGGTGTTGCTGAACGTCCCGCCGTTTAGCGCCAGCACCCGGCTTTCCCAGCGTCCGCGGTTGTTCAGTTGATTGCCGCGCAGCGTCAGGGTGTCGGCGGTATGCAACAGACCCGCCCCCTGATAGTCGCCATTGAGAGACAGTGCACCGTCGGCAATCACGCTGCCCGCATTGCGGATCTCGGCACTCTCGATATCAAGCTTGCCTACGCCGGACACGGTGCCCTGATTGTCGAGCTGGCTGGCGCTCAGCTGTGTGTCGCCGCCGGAGAGCAGTGTGCCCTGATTCGTGAGCAGGCTGGCCGGATTATTGCTATCCAGCGTGACCGTTAACCCGCTATCCCCCTGAATGCGCCCGCGGTTGGTCAGTTGCTGCGCGTCAAACGTCAGGCGGTCTGCCTGCCAGTCACCGTCGTTTGTCGCGTTCGCGGCGCGTAATACCGCGATGCCCTGCGACAGGAGTTTCCCGTCCTGCTGGTTGTTCAGTGTGTTGCGTGTCGTCAGCGACAACCCATTGAGACCAAAAATCTGCCCACGGTTAGTCAGATCGCTGGCCTGCAAGGTGATGTCACCCGCCTGCCACTGCCCCTGATTGTCAACCTGACCCGCCGTCAGCGTGCTGCTGCCCTGACTCAGCCATTTGCCCTGATTACGGGCCGTCCCCGCAATCGCCAGCGTCAGCGCATCGACACCCAGCATCTTGCCGTGGTTATCCAGCGTCTGCGCGTCCACAGTCAGCGCCCGCGCTTCCAGCGTCCCCTGTTGGTCGATATCGTTCGCAACAATACCCAGTGTATTGCTGCCGCTGACAAGCCCGTGATTCTCCAGCGTATTGCGCAAATCAACTTGCAGATCGTCAGAGCCCAGCATCTGCCCGTGGTTCAGCACGTTCTGCGCGGTGATACCGATGCGCGGGCTGGTGAGGTCACCGGTGTTGGTCAGGGTGCCGTCCAGCGTCAGTTGCAGACTGCGCGTGCCGTTGATCTGACCATCGTTAGTGAGATCGTTGGCGGTGATGGCAAGCGCCTGGCTGTTCAGCGCGCCCTGATTATCCAGATGATTGCCGAGCCGGAACGTTAACCCGTTCACGCCCGTCAGGGTGCCGTGGTTGACAACGTCATTGGCGTTGAGCGTCAGCGCCGTGCTGCTGATGTCACGGGTATTATTCAGCGTCCCGTTCAGGCTCAGGGACAGGCTGTCCACGCCCGTCATCGTGCCGCGGTTGGTCAGGTCGTTTGCGTTCAGCGCCAGCGCCGCGCCGTACAGCGTGCCCTGATTATCAAGGCTATTGCCAACGGTCAGTTCGAGCCGGTCAAGGCCGGTGATTGTGCCGCTATTGTCGAGGCTGCCTGCCTGTGCGGTCAGGTGATAGCTGCTCAGTGCGCCCTGATTGGTTAAGGCGTCATCCAGTGTCAGTTGAAGACCGTCAACGCCGGTGATCTCACCCGCGTTGGTCAGCGTGCGGGCAGCAATATCGGCACGCGTGCTCCACAGTGTGCCCTGATTGTCTACATCACCGTTTACCAGCGTCACCGTCAGCGATGTATCGCCCTGAATGTGCCCGCGGTTGTTCAGGGTTTGCGCCTCCAGCGTCAGGCTGTCCGCCTGCCATTCACCGTCATTGCTCGCCTCGGCCGCGTTCAGCACTGCCAGCCCCTGCGTGAGCAGCGTACCGGTTTTCTCATTGGTCAGCTTGTTTTTTGCCGTCAGCGTCAGCGCCGACAGCCCCAGCAACTGTCCGGCATTCCCGACCTCATCGGCCGTCAGCGTCAGCGTGTTGCCCTGCCACTGGCCTGTGTTCTCCAGCTGTCTGGCGGTCAGCGTGCTGTCGCCCTGACTCAGCCACTTCCCGCTGTTGCGCGCCGTGGTGTTAATCGCCAGCGTCAGTGCATCCACGCCCAGCATCGTGCCCTGATTGTCCAGAGCGTTCGCCTGCACCTGCAGTTGGCGACTTTCCAGAGAACCCGACTGCTCGACCTGACGCGCCTCCAGCTGTACCCGCTGGCTGCCGCTAATGAGGCCGCTGTTGTGCGCCGTCTCCTGCAACGTCAGATGCAGGTCGTCACCGGAGAGTTCCCCCTGATTGAACAGGCCGGTCGCCGACAGCCCCAGCGTCGCCCCGTAGAGCTTGCCCTGATTGGTCAGGCGCTCAGCAAGGATTAGCTGCAGTGCGTTAACCCCGGCAATTTCGCCGCCGTTAAACAGGGTATCCGCCGTGATGTCTGTCCGCTGTCCCAGCAGCGTGCCCTGATTCTCCAGCGTGAGCCCCTGCAACTGAATGGCATTCGCCTGCCAGCGCCCGCGGTTGGTGAGCGTGGTGCCGGACCAGTCCAGCCGCCCGTCGGTCTGCAGCGTCCCGAGTCCCTGATAATCCCCGGTCAGCGACAGGGATGTCAGGGCGACCACGGCACCGTCATTCTGGATCGTGTTGCCCGTCAGGGTTGCCGTGCCGTTACCGGAAAGCGAGCCCTGATTGGTGATTTGCGTGGCCTGCAGTTGAAGATCACCGCCCGACACCAGCGTGCCGCGGTTGTCCAGTACACCGTCGCCCGCCCCGCGTCCCTGAGGTGAAGATGAGGCGTTGAGCTGCTGAATATCTGCCGCCAGCGACAGCGCCATCGGCAGGAATGAACGCTGACGTGCGGCACCCGCTGGCGTGACCGTGATATCAAGATCGCGATCGGCCTGAATCCGTCCCGTGTTAGCGAAACGGGCGGCCTGCAGCGTCAGGTTATCCGCCAGCCACTCGCCGTGGTTCTCCGCTTGGGCAGCCTGTAACACCGCCGCCCCCTGTGTGAGCAGTTTGCCGGTTTGTTGGTTGGTCAACCCGCCCTGTGCCGTTACCGACAGCGCCTGAATACCGAGCAGTTGCCCGGCATTGGTCACCTCATCCGCTTCCAGCGTGAGGTTTCCGGCCTGCATCAGCCCGCGGTTATCCATGCTCTGCGCGGTCACCGTTGCGTTGCCCTGCGTCAGCAGATTGCCGTCGTTGGAAAAATTACCGGCAATCGACAATGTCAGCGCGTCCACGCCCAGCATTTTGCCCTGATTGGTCAGCGAGGCGGCGTCCAGCGTGACGCTTTTCCCTTCCAGCGTGCCGCGTTGTTTAACGGCGTCTGCCTTCACTACCACCGATTGATTGCCGCTGATGACGCCCGTGTTATCCAGCAGCCCGGTGGTGTTCAGTTGCAGGGTATTGATGCCCTGCATATCGCCACGGTTGTTCACGTCCACCGCTGCAACCGACAGGTTGTCGCTGCGCAGTTCACCGCCGTTATCCAGACCGCCCGACAACACGATCCCCAACGAATCGGTGCCCACAACGCCGCCGAGATTCGTCAGGCGGTTCGCTGTTATCGTCACGTCATTACCCAGCACCGCGCCCTGATTGGTAAAGTGCTTCCCTTGCAGGGACAACGCCCGGCTTTCCCAGTGCCCGCCGTTAACCAGCGTGTCGCCCTCCAGCGTCAGGGTGCCCGCCGTATTCAGCAGGCCACGGCCCTGATAGTCGCCGTACAGCGACAGCCCTGTTGCCGCGACCAGACGGCCGTCGTTCCTCAGCGACATGCCCGTCAGTGTCGCGTGGCCCCGGCTGGACAGCGTGCCCGGATTCTCCATCAGGCGCGCGAACAGCGTGGCGTCACCGCCCGTGGTCAGCGTGCCGCGGTTGATTAGCGTCCCTGTGCCGCCGGTCGTTGGTAGCGTCAGGGACAAGGCGTCATCCCCCTGGAGCTGGCCGTCATTGGTGAGATTGTTTGCCGTCAGCGTCAGGGTTTTCGCCTGCCAGTCTCCGGCATTAACAGCCTCCGCCGCGGTGAGCACCGCCGCGCCCTGAGACAGCAGTTTCCCCGCCTGCCGGTTGGTCAGCCCGCTGGCCGCCGTCAGCGCCAGTGAGGACATCCCGAAAATCGTTCCCGCGTTATCCAGTTCCTCCACCTGCAGCGTGACGTTTTTCGCCTGCAACGTGCCCTGATTATCGAACCGTTTAGCCCTGGTAGTGCTGTCACCGTCACTCTGCAGTGTTCCCTGATTAGACAGGTTGCCGGCTATCGCCAGCGTCAGTGCATCCGTACCGTGAAGCGTGCCCTGATTGTCTAGCTGTGCGGCTTCCACATGAAGCTGGTTACCCTGCAGCGTGCCGGTGTTAGCCAGATTGCCGTTCAGGAAGAGCGACAGGTTAGTGATACCGCTGACCGTGCCACGGTTGTCGAGAGACGCCCCCTCCGCCGTCAGGGTTAGCGCCTGCAGCGTGCCCCGGTTTTCGGCCTTCGCCGCCTGAAGACGCAGTGCCTCTCCGCTGAGCCAGTCGCCACTATTGGTAAAGGCGTCGGCGACGGTCAGGTTCACCGCCCCCTGCGCCTGTGCCTGCCCGCTGCTTGTAAGAGTATTGGCCTGAAGGGTCAGGGCATTGCCCTGCAACGCCCCGGCCTGGCTGACGACATCGCTGTGAATGGTCCAGTTGCCCGCCGTCAACAGGCTGCCGCGGTTGTCCAGATGGGTGGCCGTAATCTGTCCGTCGCCGGTAAGACTGGTTTTCCCCGTATTCAGCCAGCGTGCTGCATTCAGCAGGAACTGCTGCGCCTGAATGGCACCGTCGGTCTCGACCAGTCCGGCATTCACCGTCAGGTCCGTGCCAGCCAGCAGCGAGCCGCTCGCGGATTGCGTCAGGGCACGCGTGGCCTCAAGCTGCAGCGCGTTGTCGGCCTGTAGTGTCCCCTGATTGGCAAGTGTGCCGGTGCGCAGCTGTAAATCAGGCGCGGTGAGCGTGCCGTCATTGCTGAGGCGGTCAGCGGTGACCTGCAGGGTGTTGCCGGCCTGCATCAGGCCGCGGTTATCCAGCGTGTCACCCAGCGTCAGCGCCAGTTTTTCACCCGCGCTGAGCGTGCCGCGGTTCACCAGACTACCGCCGTGCAGCGCCAGCATCTGCCGCGCATTGATAGTGCCGTGGTTTTCTGTTGTCTGGCTGGTCAGATCGAGAGTGTTCGCGGTCACCTCGCCCTGACTGGTCAACTGGTTAGCCTGCGCACTCAGCGTCGCGGCCTGCAGTGTGCCGCCGTTGGTGATGGTGTCAGCCAGCAAAAACAGCTGATTATCCGTCAGGATGTTGCCCTGATTGTTCAGCACCGTTTGCAGCTCAAGCGTCACGTCATGGCGGGCGCTGAGCAACCCGCGGTTGTCCAGACGCAATGCGTTAACCGTCAGGCGCTCGGCCGCCGCCAGCGTACCGCGGTTCGTCATGTCACCGCCGCTGAACGTCAGCCCCTGCAACGCAGCGATATCGCCCTGATTGTCCAGCGCATCCAGCGTCAGCGTCAGGGTTTTCCCTGCCAGCGTGCCACGCTGTACCAGACGTCCGCCCTCCACACTCAGTGTATTGCCCGCCGTCAAGTTTCCCTGCCAGTCGCCCTGCTGCGTAACGCGCACCGTGGCATTATTCTTTGCCTGAAGCTGCGCGCTGCCGGCACCGTTAAGGGTCTTCGCCGCCAGTCGCACGTCTTCGGCGCCCGCGCTGCCCGCCAGCGATACGGTGTCGCCACGCATATCAAGCACCGACTCCGCCTTGATGCCACTTGCCGCATCCTGCTGCAGCGACTGGCCTGCGTTGACCGTCACCTTGCCGGCGGCAAGCTGGGCAGCCTCAAGCGTGACAGCGTCACCGATAAGGGATAATTGATTGGCGGACTTGACGGTACCCTGCGCATCGACGCCCGCGCTGATGACACTGTTTTGTGCCTTCAGCCCACCACCCGATGACAGCGCGATGTCTTGTCCGGCACGCAGCGTCGCATCCTGCAGCGTAATGTCCTGCTTCGCGTTCAGCGTCAGCGCGTCGCCCGCCTGCTGCTTGCCCCGCAGCGCCAGCGCATCCGCGTCAGCCTGAATATTCCCCTGCGCCACCGTATCGCCGAGGCTGAGTTTACCGTTGGCCGACAGCGTGATATCCCCGCTACGCGCACTGAGGTTGCCGACGTTGACGCCCACGCCCTTATCGCTGGAAACCAGCCTGATGCGGTTGGTGTACATGCCACCCAGCGCGCCCGTATCCAGTGCGACCTTCACACCGCTGTCTGCGGCCTGCGCCGTCACCTTGCCCGTTGCATCGACCTGACTGGCACCGAGCACAATCTGCGTGTCATTGGCATTCAGCCCGGCGTTAATCTGCGCGGTGCGGGCTATCAGGCTGAGGTAATCGCTCTTGCTCGCATCCAGCCCCTGCCCGGTCAGCGTGATATCGCCGCGGGTCACGTCGATATGCTGCAGGTTCCCCTGCGCATCCAACTGGGGTTTGCCGGTAGTCAGCGTCACCTGCGGGGTATTGATAAAGCCGCAGCCGTCGCAGGTAATGCCGTTCGGGTTGGCCACGATGACGCTGGCCTGTTTGCCGCCCACTTCCAGATACCCCGCCAGCGTACTGCGGTTGCTGGACACCACTTCGTTGATAATGGCCTCGGCGGCCTTGCCTTTCAGGTTCGGGTTGTTCTGGATCAGCCCGCCAAGCTGGGTCGGATTGAGCTGCGCCGTGCCGTTATTCAGGATCAGACCGGGTTTATCGACGTTAAAATCCTGATACTGGTTATGGGAAATTCCCGCACCGTTTGGCGTGGCGATATTGATGACCGGGACGCCGTTACCGGCCTGATCCAGCGCGGTGTTGCCCGTCGCGACCTGCACGCCCGCCGCCATGGCCGGCAGCAGCGGCTGAAACGCAATCAGGTGGATCAGCGTGTACGCCAGCAGGCGCTGTGTGGTTTTTACTGGTTTCATCCCTGATCCCCGGTCTTAACGATGCATAATTAACAAAGAAAAATTAACAACGAATAATTAAAACGACAGCCCAACGCGGTAATACACCACGGCGCTATCCGGTTTTAGCCAGTCGGGGTGTGCCAACGGCCAGCCAACCGTGATTTGTTGTGAGAGATATTGATTCGCGACGCCAGCTCCTACCGCCGCGCCCCACAGCGTACCCGCCGATTCGCTTTCAGCTTTCTGTGAGAAAAGATGCCCGCCGTCCACCGCCGCCGTCAGGGTAACGCTGCCCAACAGCGGCAACTGTGCCGCCCGCCAGTTGAGCTCGTTGCGCCAGTAACCACCACGATTGCCTGAGAGATACTGCTCTTTGAAACCCCGTACGGAAGTTTCCCCGCCCAGCGTGACCTGTTCACTGCCATACAGGCGCTGCGGTGAATACTGACCATAGAGGTTGGTGAGGTAATGGAGGTTGTCAGCAATCGGGTAGTAATAACTGGCCGCCAGCGTCACTTTGTTGAATTCGGCACGCAGCGCATCATCAGATTTCCCTTCATCGCTTTCTGCGCCGAACCAACGCGTTCCTCTGCTATAAGCGGGGTTGAGCGTCGCCAGCCCGCCCCACAGTTTCTGGCTGTGATTGATGCCGATAATCGCGCTGCTGAGTTTACGACTGCTGGATTGCAGCAGAACATCGTTCAGGTAGTTCTGCCCGATACGGTGCGACATGCCCGCCGAGAGGCTGGTTTTCATGTCACCGTTGCGGAATATCACGCGTGACAGCGTGGCGCGGTGCGTCTGACTATCCCCCGTTGAATGCCAGAGAAAGTCCCGGTTGATGAAATCGTTGCGATAGCGGCTCTCAGAATAGTCGTAACTGAGCGTCCAGTAGCCGTAAGGCAGCGAGACACCCGCCTGCAGGCTTTCGGCATTGCGACTATCGCGAAATTCGCTACTGTGTCCACCGTTGATAAACCACTGGTCGGCCAGCCCCAGCACATTGTCCGCCCATAGGCCGCCGCTTAGCTGCCGTACCCCGGTGCTTTTCTGCCCGCTATTATCGAAACTGATATTTGCCGTCAGCGGAATTTGCTTTTTACTGGTCAGGTTGACGATGGAATAACCGGGCTGGCTGCCGGGCTGAATTTCGATGCTCACCTGCTGCGTCGGCATGCGGTTGAGCTGTTCCATGCCCTGTTCGATATCCCGGAGATTGAGAATTTCGCCTTCCAGGCCTGGGAAAACCTGTTTTAATGCCCACGTTGATTGGTTATTAAGATTAATAGATTCGAGGCGCCCTTCCAGAATATCGATCTGCAATACGCCGCCAGAAAGATCCTGCTCAGCAATAAAAGCGCGACTGGTAATATAACCCCGTTCGATATACCAATTACTGACGTCATGAATCAGCTGATTTATATCATTAACATTAAGGCAACGATTAATATAATCTTTATTTAACCTGTTTTTATCTCTTTCACGCAGCAGCGAGCTATTGTGATAATAAATATCTTTAATGAAAAAACAGTGTCCGGCATTACTTCCACCTGTGGGATTCACCGTCGTTTGTGGCTGATTTAATTGCAATAAGGAATCGCGCTGCTGCCGGGATTGATCGATCACCTCGGCCTGGCGCTGCTGAATGTCATTTCGGTCTGCCGGATTAAGCGGCGCGGAAAATACGGTATAAGAAAATAGCGCAGGCATGATAGCAATCAGCCTGAAAAAACCACGCATGGTTTCATCCCTGATGATAATAATTTTTTTGGCATAGTAGAGCCGTTAATTACCAAGCTCAATATGTCAGGTAATATATAATTTTATGATAATGGATTTGCGTTAAGTCGCGATAAAATATTTCCTTAACCAATAATTTCAGGCCTGTTACACCTAGTCACACAATGCTGCGCATTTCATGACCTTTTCTTGTCGATTCGCCAACCGACAGACACCTCGCCCATAGCTTCGTTGATGCATCATATTGTATATTAGCGCCTCATCGCCGTAGGTTATTGCGGCACTCACTTATATTTATCTCACCACGTTGCGCAGCGCTTCTCTCTGGGGGAACAGTGAATTATCCAATCGGGCAGATCAATCACAGCTATCTGGGCTCCAGCGTTTATACCATGCTGCGTGAAGCGTTAATTACCGGCCAACTCAAACCGGACGACCGCCTGAGAATACGGGAGCTTGCCGCACAGGTGGGTACCAGCGTCACGCCAGTGCGAGATGCGATCCTGCAATTGGCGAAAGAACAGGCGCTGGTGCTCAAAACGCCGCGTGATATCCGTGTTCCTCAGTTGACCGAAGCGCAATTTATCGAGATCCGCACATTGCGGCTGGCACTGGAAGGCACGGGGGCCGAGCAGGCTGCCGCACACATTACGCCGAAAATGCTGGGGCAGATTGAGGAAAATATTCGCCAGAATCGTCTGGCGATTGACGAGAAAAATCTACGCGAAGCGCTGCGGTTAAATAGTGAATTTCATCTGTTTCTGGCGCAGGCGGCTCGTATGCCGCTGTTGACGCAGTTTATCGGCAGCTTGTGGATGCGCACCGGCCCGCTGATTGCACAGGCCTATGCGCATTTTTCCGTGCAGATGGCGATCGAACATCATGAAGATGTCCTCGCCGCGCTACAGCAGCGCGATGCCAGCACCGCCCGACAGGCCATTCAATCCGACATTCTGGATGGCAGCGAAACAATGCTGGCTTTTATTGCGATAGAACAATAGGTTATCGCGTTATGCCGCCATGAGTCGTGGCAACAAGCCGCGAATTAGCAGTCGGGTTTCTTTTGCCTGACTGATAAACGCGGGCAGCAACGCGGTAAAGCCAGGTTCATCGAGCGATTCTGCGGTGTGCTGAGTGCACAAACGCAGCGTGGAATTCTCATCCAGCGCCAGCCAGCAGCCTTTCATCGCCGCCATTTCAAAGTTGAGCATCAGCATGAGCTGGTAAACCGCCGTGCTGACGTCTCCCTGAAATCGCATCACATCGCTGTGTAATAGCAGCACGCTGCTGCTGGTGGGGACCTCTAATACCACCGCTTCCTGTCCGTCAGATTCGCGTAGCGCACAGATTCCGTCCTGCAAACTCAGTTGAGTACGGCTGAGCGAACCGTAATGGCGCAATAGGCGAGTAATATGCTGTTGTGTGGGTGTCATCCTGTTCTCCTTTAATCACCGTGTGTTATTTACGATCAGCCGTTAAGTTGCAGGCCTTCCTGCTGTAACTTCTGCAGGGCGTTGGCGGTAGCCGGACTGGCTTTTGCAATTTCGCCGCCCAGTTTGTAGCTTTGCGGTACGTTTTGATCCTGCCCGTAACTGAAGTTGACGCTACCGAGCAGTTTATTCATGCTGACGCCCGCGCTGCTTGAGGCGTTAATGATGACCGCTGGGGTATTGAACCCTTCGCTCTTCTTCACCGTCTGCGAGACATCAATACTGGCGAGACGTAAATTATTGCCGTCTTTAAACAGCGCAATGACGTCATCTTTGCCGTGCGTTTTGTCCTGAATGCCCTTCTCTATCTTCTCCCGCACATCGTCTTTCAGTTCCAGCGCAACCGTCACCGACGCTCTGTCGTTATCCTGCAAGCGACTCACGATATCCTTCAGTGCGGGGTTGTCCGCAATCAGTTGATTAATGCGATCGGCATTACTCGGCGGCAGCGAAGAAAACAAATGGTTGCCGATGACCTGGAACAGCCCGTTTTCCGTCAATTTACTGAGATTGGTGTAGGACGTCGTGTGTTTGACGCTATCCAGCGTGGCTCCGTCGCGCTGCGCAACATCCTGCCGCACGTTCAGCTTTTTCAGGCTCATCAATCCCTGATGCTGATCGTCAGTTTTTGCCGTTTTATCCGCAAAGTGCTCATTCAGGATGGCTAATTGATCGTCCGGCTCCGCCATTTTTTTCACCCCATCAATCAAAAGCTGACTGGCTGGGTCGTTAAACGCGGAGTTCAGCGTTTTGGTCAGCGAATCGATGTCCTTTTTCTCCAGCGGTTCGGCTTTCTTCAGGCCCAGACTGATCGACTGGTTAGTGCGTGAGTCTGCCGCCACATTCACCCCGATGCTGGCCGAGGTGAAGAACGGGACGGTGCCATCCGATGTCGTTCTGGCCGCACCGGCACTCAGGGTCGCGTTTGCTCCCATCGCGGCCTGATTCATGAAACGCAGGCGGTTGTCGGATTCCGTGTAGGTTGTGGATTTTTCACCTTGTGCGACGCTGGACGAACTGGTAGCAGACAGCACATTGGCGCTTGCCGTCAGGCCGACGGATCCGCGCAGCGTAGCGCTGGTTGGTGCCGCACCTTTTTCCGTCAGGTTTATGCCGCCGCGCAGCTCCAGCGCCGCGTTGCTATCCAGATTGAAGCTAACCGTTTTACCGGCCTTCACGCTGTGCTGCTCCCCTTTATCCAGCAGGGCAAGCGGGTTGATCGTGCCGCTCGACAGGCCGTCAATAAATCCAGGCAGTTCTTCTTCGCTGAGGGTGAAATTCAGGGCGTTTTGCTGCGCCATTTGCAGGCTGGCGGATACGCCGAATGAGGCGCGGACATCCGGTGCAAAGCTGTGTTTGCTGTTAATACTTTGCGTCATCTGCTCCGTGGTTTTCCCTGTCAGATACTGGCTGACGTCATACCCGCCGGAGTAGCTCACTTTACCGGTGATGCCACCTGAACGCTCAAAGGCGACATTGATGCCGTTTTCACCGCGAGAAAAACTCAGATTGTAATTCCGTTCCCCGCTGACACCGCCGCCCGGCACCGGAGGAAAAGGCAATGGCGTGCCGCTGACCACAAACGACATGGATGCTCCGCCGCCATAGGTTCGGTTAAAGGCGATGCTTTCGTTGCTATCCAACGATAAGACGGTCGCCTTCATTTTATCGATCATGTCCGTCTGGTTGGCCGCCTGCATCACGGTTTTCGACGTTACGCTGACGGCATTCTCTTCTTTCCTGAACGCCTTCATAAAGGTTTTCACCGAGTCATAATCCGCTTCCAGCGCCTTATGGTTGGTGAACCCCATGTCGGTCATCTTCTTCACTGGATTGTCGCCGTAGTCCCCCTGACGCAGCGCGTTAAGCTCTTTCATCATCGAGGCCAGTTCCGCTTCACCCGGCGATGTGCCAGATAACGTATCAATGCGATCGGTCAGCTTATGCAAATCCCCCATCACCAGGGTATCCAGCACCAGCCGCGTTTTCGCCAACGACAGGGCGTCACTGGTATCCCGCTGCTGCCCAAACGCGTCACTATTCGGCTTTTGAGCAATCGGCGTTTTGCTGTCTACAAAGGCTTTGATCAGCGTACCCGCCGTACTCGTTTTCGATGAAGGGTTACTTTCCATCGCCGCCAGCAGCACCGGAGCCAGATCTTTTTCTCTGCCGTGCACGCTGGCAGGCTTGCCTTCCGTGTTTATGGCACCGTTATCGTTCACCACGCCCTGTTGCCTGCCAATAAGCAAGGCTGCTTTGGCCGAGCTGCTTTCCAGTTCGGTATGGAACTGTTTGAGCAAGTTCACCAACGGTTTCCCTTTCTCCCCCAGATCCAGCTTATCTAGCTTACTTTCCAGATCCATCGCCGCGCTCTGCGGCTGGCCCGTCGTGGCATCCAGTTTTTTCAGTAACTCCGTCTGCATGTCGTAAACGGGCTTCAACCCTTCACGCCCGCTGATCTGGTGCTGAACATGGTCAGCAAAGGTTTTTAACGGCCGGGGAACTTCCATGGAGAACGAGACAACATGCGCTCTGAGCAAATCTGACAGCTTGCTTTTCACCTGCTGTGACTCTTCGCCGGTTTTACCCAGAACCTGCACATCGGCTTTAACCGTGACCCCGGTCAACGGTATCTTCGTCCCTTTTGTCGCGACATCAAGCCGGCCAAACACCGTTTCTGCGGCACGCGCTTCCGAGGGTAATGGCGTTTCCCCTTTCGGCACCGTCGTTTTCCACGCCTTGCCTTGCTGGGTATGGAGCTCATGATCGTCATGCGCCACCTGCAAATGATGCTGCGCATCCGTGCTCAGCGAATTGACTTTCCCCTCAATCGGCGTCTTCACCGGCTGCCATTGGGCAGAGTCATGATTAGCCGCATTTTGCCAGTCGGCCTTCGGCAGTTGGAAAAGCTGCCCGTCTTTGTTCAAGGCGAAGAGCGTCTGCTGGTGATCCAGCGTGATGTCTTGAATCTCACCGGACAACCCATTTTTAGGCAACGCCAGCGGTGGCGCGGCGAGTTTATCCGTTCCCGGTTTGATCTGATGGAAATGCAGATCGCCCTGCTTATCGACGGCAATAAATTTATTGCGGTTGAGCACCGCCATCGCCGATACGCCGTCGTCCTTGGCGATCCCAGGAAGCGCCGTGCCCGCAGACGGCGTCATTCGCACCTGCGGCAGCGCAAACACAGTGTTGTCACCGTGTGTAAAAGAGCCGGATTTCTGGTTGATGGACAGCGGCGTGATTTCACCGTCTTTCAGCGTGTAAGCCTGATTGTCTAGTCCGCGCTTCAGTTGGCTGGCTTCAACGCTGGATGCCTCCCAGTTTTGGGTATTGCCGTTGTGAAAATGGACTTTGCCGTCCTGTAACCCAATTTGCCCTAGTCGCCCCAGATCTAAGGTGTCTTTCGCGGCGGGGGCTGTCGTCGTCAGCCCCAGTTTGTTATCGACGACCAGACTGTCGCTCAGGTTCCACCCCGGCGTTGGCGACAGCCCATTTTGTCCCAGAGAAGCGACGTGTTTTTGTCCCTGACGATCGGTGGCGAGCGCCTGCGGCTGGCCGTGTTCATCATGGGCAAATCCAGTAATACGATGGTCGTTGCCCAGCACCGCATTCAATTCCGGCGTACTGACCGGGGTTAATGTAACCTGTTGTTCACCCGTTTCTGGCCGTGGTGCGTGGTAAAGTTTGCCGTCATTATCGGCAATCAGCAGATGTTCTGCGGTTAACCCCACCGCTTTTGCATACACCGGTTCACCACTTTCCAGTTTGAGATCCACCGGCTGCGGCGCAGCATCCAACGCGCTCATCAGATGCAGTTGCGTAAGGTGATCCTGCTCGGTCAGCACAGCCGATTGCCCATTCTGATTGGCGGAGAACGCCGTAATCTTATCGCTGAACGTGGCTGATTCCGTTCCCGCCGAGAGATTACTCAGCGTGTGATTATCTTTAACCGCATACAGTTGCCCATCCCCCTGCCGGGATAACTGGCTGTGGGCGACATCGCTGCTTTGTTGCCAGACGCCAAACTCGGTGTTTAACGCAAAAAGTTTGCCGTCATGCAGGCGCAATTGCTCGCCCGCGCCTGAAGCTGAATCAGGCTGTCGGTGAATACCGGTCAACAGCTCATGGTTCATGCGCCCAGATAGCGGAACGTTGGTGGATTCCCCCGCTTTTGTTTGTAGGGAGAGATGCTCTGGCGTGGATTCCAGCTTTACGCTACCTGCGCTCGATTTGCCCGTCGGCATCGCGCTGCGGCCGCTACTGTGAAGCGCAATATGCTGATCGTCATTGCTTTGAATCACGAACAATCGCCCTGATTTATCGACTAACGCATGCTGCTGCGTATCCTGATTTTCATGATGGGCAACGAACGGCTGGCTATTTTTCCCGATGGTCTGTTGTAACAGCGTGGTCAGCGCCTCCGGCAAGCCTTTGCCGAACTGAAGCTTACCGCGGCTGTCCAGCGTGATATCGGATTTAGCCGCAGGTGGCGCGGCACTGCTACTGCTGATTTTGCTCTCAGCCGCCGCGATGGAGGCAAAACGCGGCAGGCTCTGGATAGGTCCGCCTGACGCCAGCGAATCGCGCGATGGACGCGCTAAGGCCTTCCCCATGTCTTCCGATGAAAATAGTTCGCGTAAGGTCGTTGATCGCGCCCCCTGACTCTTCACCTGGCTGCTGCTTCCCTGCTCCAGCTCGGGCGGTCTATTTTTATCATGCAAACCTTGCTGAATCAGGGATTGCGCGCCTTTCTGGCTCGCACTGGTGCTACTGCCCTGCGATAACGATGTTTTAGCTAACGTAGCTGGTGCAATCTCCGAAATGGACAGACCAGGCTGAACATGCTGGATTTTCTGCATAACAAGTTCCAAAGGTGATGAGGTGAACGTATCGGTTAAGTGGTCGTTTTCCCCTTCTGGTTCCCATCATCTTTCTCTTCCCTGACGGGGAACCACATCACGCCTCTCCTCACTTAATACGCAACAGACGTAAGCCTGTTAATAACCCATCACGATTCACTTTCAAGGAGATGTTATGGCTGATATGACGATTACGCTCAGCATACAACCCGGCGCAGGCCTGTCCTCAACAGGTCTGAATTCCCCGCTTTCAGGCAGCAACAGCGGGGCATCGCAACGCTCTGCACAGCAAGATAGCCAGCTCATGGAGGCACTGGGCACCCTGCTCAGCGCGCTCTTGCCTAATGCACAGGGCAATACGCCGTCCTCGACCGATGGCAGCCCGTTGGGCCAGACGGGCGCGGGCAACGGAGGGAGCTCGGCGTTAGGACAAAACGGCAGCCCCGCCGATATGCTGATGAAACTGTTGGAAGCGCTAATTCCGGGGAAAAACGGGCAGGAAGCGGGGAATCCGCTCTCTTCCGGTTCGTCGGGTGCGGCAGGTGGCAATAGTGGTGCCTCACCGCTGACGGGATCATCTGGCCCTGGTGGCGCAGGCAGCGCACAAAACCCAGAAGATCTGAGCCGCTCTCTGCTGCAAGATTCGGCTGGCAGCGCATTAGATAATGCTATTAGCCCAACGGCGGACGGCGGCGGCCAACTGAGCGGTAACGATCTGTTAAAAGCGCTGCTGGAATTGATCGGCAATCTGATGGATTCACAGAAAGGTGAGTTTGGTCAGCCGCAAGGTAGCGGCCAATCCCAAGGTGGCGGATCGCCGTCAGTGGGCGCACCGCAGAAGATGCGCTGACGGTGAAATCCAATACAGGCAAACCTGCTAACGTGGAAATCACCAACAGTAGCGCTCAGGGCGCTGCCGACAAGATTTTCCAGTTGAACGCAGACGCCAATCTGACCATCGATAATTTCAAAGCGAAAGATTTCGGTACATTTGTTCGCACCAACGGCGGACAACAGGGTAACTGGAATTTGAACCTGAGCAACATTGATGCAGAAAACGGCAAGTTCTCATTCGTGAAAAGCGACAGTGAAGGGTTGAACGTTAAAGGCAGCAATATCAACCTGACGAATGTCAATAATCACTACAAAGTGCCTGATTCCGCCAACTTGCAGGTGAATTAAGATGCCAAACACGATGACCACTCCCACACCGACACGCTGGGCAGATCTCGCCAGACAAGGCGGATACATCACGCCTGCTCAGCGTGAATCATTCACTCAGGCCATCCACCTGGTGAGAGCACAGTTGAACACCGTACTTGGCCAGTCAGGATCGCTGCGGCGGGGTGAGTTCGAGTTCGACGCCTTTGTGGATTCGCTGGAGCAGGATTTCCTGCATCAGGCCGATATCCATACGAAGAACGGGCTACACAGCGACGTGGCGCAGACCTCGTTCTGGGTCGCCCGCCTCATCGCCGATCGCTTTATTGCGGTGCGTCAAATGTAATACCTGCGCCATACCGCACCGGGGAAAAGCCAGCCAGGGAAACCTGTGCTGGCTTTTTTAGCTCAGTTCGATAGATGTCAGGCGTGAATGTGAATAAGCCATCACCCAATGGTGACCGTTCCCCCACCAATCACCACGCCACCACAACTCACACCATCCCCCGTTCGTGCCGCGGGTTTACCATCAATAAATACACTCGATGAACCACCGCTAATGCTCCGAGCATGACCGTGGGGAACCAAAGGATCGCCTTGTCGAGCCAACGGCATACCATCAACCTTAACCGTCGATGAACCCACTGCGACAGGCGTCGGCGGATGACTACCATGACCGGTATCGCTATCGCCTAATTTAACTGCGTTACCCATTTTTTAATTAGTCCGTTAGAAAATAAATAAACGATCATTTATTCCAGAACCATTACCATAAATTACCTTACCAGCGTTACCTTACCATCTATTATTGAGAAATAAGGATTGTAAGAGAAAATTATTTCCCCACTGCTATTTATAAAGCGAAGTGGTGAGTTTTGATAATAGCCAACACCTAGACGAAATAATCGACCATCACGATATTTTATGATTTTATACTTATTCCATTCAATCGGAAGAGGAGTAAGCTGTTTATCAACTACATGCTGTGGGAAATCGGTTGAAATAAACATCATCCCCGTTGTAGCGCCTTCTGCAAAAGCCATCTCTTCATTTGAGAGTTGTGTGATTTTTTTCAAACCTTCAATATCGCGATCCTTCATCATCATCCAGATATCCGTATAGGCCAGCTTGATTTTAGGCATATCATTTTCTGTCACTGGGGTGGCATTGACCCACGACCAGCGAGGTAAACCATCGATTTTTAACGCGCCTCTGACTTTATAGAATCCATAGTCTTTCTCATTCTTGGTATAGCCTTCAAACACGGTTGAGCTATTTTTCGTCGTGACAGAATCTCTTGCTGTAATTTCACCTTTTTCATTTACGCTTAATCTAAAATTGGCGATTTCTGTACTGGTTGTCTCCGTATCCTTTGTGACTATCACCTGACAAGATGAGTCAGGATATAAAGTCTTGGGATCTTTATGATCCTGCGATCCCATAAGTAGTTCGATCTCATTCTTTCCATTTTCTAAAAATGCTGTCAGATTAAATCCTGCCGACATTGTACCTTGTTCAGCATGCCCTGTATCTACAGCAGGAAATGAGTTAACTCTTAAAATACAAGAGCTTTTGTACGATTTAAAAGAAAATAGGTATTTCTCATTACTCATTTCGTCAGCCCTAACTGGATACAGTCCTAATAGAAAAAAACAAAAAATTATATTAAATAAGATTAAACCGACATTCTGAATCACTCTTTTCCAATTTGTCATGGATAACCCACTCCTTTTTAGCATTATTATTTTTCTCCACTGTTGAATCACTGGAAGAATTTCCAAAAACCCCCCCATCTTCATTTGAACTAGTTCCTGTTCCTTGAGATATATTTACCGTATAATTCACATAAACCTTTGCCGTTATTCCTTCGTGGTAAAATACCAAGTCCAGCGTATCTTTTGTAGGCGCATGTAGCCCCAGGCAACCTTTTGCTACGGCCTTTCCTCCAATCTCCAATGCCCCTTCAGCGATATAAAAGCGGACGCCCGCTCTGACATTAGCCTCTGTGGTCAACGTTAGCACGGCCTCTGCTGATTCGTCTTTCTGCCATTCCCACTCATTTTTGGCATCTGATTTAAATACCAGCGTAAAGTTAAGCTTTCCCTCTGCAATAAGCCAAAATTTCGTCCCGAAAAATGCCGCATTACTCCCTTCCTTGTAAGCCTGTTCCTGAGACATCAACTTTTCACGAACCGCTGCCAACAACACATCGGCCCGATACCAGGCAGCAAATGCCTGAAGCAGATCCAGCGTCATTTTTATACCAATCAGCGGGGCCAACCCGAGCGATAATACTCTTTCAATGTAAACCTCACCGGAGGTGCTATCTTCTTTTAATTCCCCCTTGGCGTTAATCTCTAATGCCGGATAGATGATTTCCGTTTCCAGCAGCGTGATTTTGTCATTCTCGCCTTTAGTTGTAGACAGCGTCTTACTAATAAAATCGATGGCTTTTACCGATTTATTCAGCCAGGAAAGCGTATTGGCTTTTCGCTTAAAATCTTTTTTCATCGAAGCCGAATAACTATGTTCAGGGTTATTACCAAGGGTGTAGGTAAATTCTCCCCCGATCTCCAGAGAGCGGCTTATTTCATAGTCAGGCCGTTTCGTCCATCCGCGAGTACCACGCTGTGGGGTCCCCTTAGCTTGGTTTTCCTCTTTAGCCTGCTTCTTTTTCTGCCGTTCAGTAAATTCGATAACGGTTTCATCGGTGCCAATCGCCACACTGACATCCCATTTGAATGACGGATAGATTATAATTTGCGTGCGAAGCGCATCTCTGGAAGGCAGGCTAAATACCTGTGATATGCCATTAAGAAAGGCCAGCGATTCATGGATAAAAGGTTCATCGTTACACTGCCCAACACGCAGGGTATACACTTCCTTAGGTAACAAGGCCTTGATACCTTTTGAAAAGACATACTCTCTCAGAAAATCGATGGCATCGTGTGTTGAAAAAATATTGTCCTTTTCGCCATAATCACACACATAATTTGTCAGACCGCTACTAAATGTCTTAGGAGCACGACGTCGCTCAGAATCATAAATGATGCCATGAGGACACAATGGATTATGTGAAACGCAACCTTTCCCTGTCAGGCCGAGCGAAATAGGAACACCTTCCGCTTTTTCATCAATGGTTTCTACCGTTGTGACAAAATCATCTTGGCTGTAATCAAATGTCCAGTATTTCACTTTTAGTGAAAACGCATGTATGCAGGTATCTGGATTTTCGCAGTTACACGATGGTGACCCCGCCGTCAAACTTACCATAGCCTTTCCTTATAAGGGCACGCAGCCCAATTCCCTGAGTAACAGCACTTCTGCTTTAAAGACACCCTTTTTACCTTCGACACAGAGGACATTTTTAAAATCAGCAGGAATGTCTTCCAGTGTCAGATAATCGCGGGAATGAAACAGCGAGAATAAACCGCGAATACTCCTGTCATCGGTTATTCCCTGTAGTCTCAACCAACGAAATATTTCACCAATTTTTGGTAAATCAATCGACCTGCTTTCTCCGTCCCAACTTTCAATTTTGCTAACCAGATCGTCGATATAGCGTTGCTCAAAAATTAGCGTTAATTCATCCATCTGATCTGGAGAGATCCGCATTATTTTTCGCCGAGAAGCACTTCCTGCATGAAACATTGCGCGCAGAGTAGCAAAGCTTTCACACTGCGATATTCCCTGCCAGTTCGTCGTTATTACCTCAATGGGGCCGAGAAAGGTATGTTTTTCCCAGTCAGAAAGTACGGATAGCAACGGCCAGATATTGCGCGGGTCATAAAAACGGAAGAAGACCGGCTTTTCTTCATTGGGGATCTGAACATGCAGATATTTACGCAAATGCTGACGCAGAGTTTTCATATCAGCCCTGCTTTCAAGCAGTATTCCCCAAGGGGTTTCCCGTTGTTCAAGCCACTGAATAACAGCGTCGTCAACTCGCACCAGGTACGGTGCCAATTGCCCAATATCTTTCGGTACTGGCTCCGCATATAAACTGGCATGAGGGGGATCGAATTGTTCCAGCATCGAAAATAATTCAGGCTCTGCTGCTGCATCCACTATTGCCCAACGAGTTATCTCACTCACTGTTTTCTTTCTCCTTTGCCGGACAGTGCGCCACAAACATCGTCCCTGCGGCCGCCGCTGCTTTCAATATCGCCGGGTCAGCAGGGAGGGCAACATCGCCCGGACTGCCGCCTGAATTCAGGTTGATGGCTGGCCCTTTGATGTCCACTCCACCAGCGTGGATTACCACAAAGCTGCTTCCGACGCGGAGCGTCAGTTTGCTGCCGCTTTGCAGCGTCAGATCGCCGTTGCTGTCTACGCTGAATACACCGTTGATTTTCTGCGTCAGATCGCCCTTAACCTGTATGCCGCTATCGCCTTCGGTCAGCGATAAATGGTTGCCGGTGGTTTTGTGATCCTGATTGCCTTCCACCGTGATTTTACGATCGCTGGCGACCACCAGTTCTTCATCATGTCCGATGCTCGTCGTGCGGTTATAGTCCACGCGCTCATCTTTGGAATTCAGTACCCGCACAGCCATATTCTTCTGGGCATGAAGGAAGATCTCTTCGTTGTCGGTCGCATCCTCGAAGCTGAGTTCGTTAAAGCCTTTGCCTTTATGGGTTTTGGAACGAAGCGTGGTCCGTGTTTTGTTGGCAGGCAGCGGATACGGCGAGGGATTGGTGGCGTGGAAAGTACGCCCGGTGATAATCGGCTGATCCGGGTCACCTTCAAGGAAACTGACGATCACTTCATGGCCGATACGGGGGATAGCAATCATGCCGTACTGACCGCCTGCCCAGCCCTGGCTGACGCGTACCCAGCAGGAGCTCTGGTCATTGCTCGCGCCGTATCTGTCCCACGGGAATTGCAGTTTCACCCGACCATACGGGTCACAGTAGATTTCTTCCCCGGTCGGACCGACGACGGTGGCGATTTGCGGGCCGTCCACCATCGGTTTATACGGCATCGCGGCGCGCCACGTTGTTGTGCCTTTCACCACCGCAAAACTATTACTCATCGTGGTTGGTTCGCCACCGCTTTCCTCTTCCAGCGCCTGCGGTTGCTGCCCGACGTGCGTCACGCTCACCGTCTGCCAGACCGCATTCAGCGTCGTATTCGGGTGCTCCGTCAGGGTAAACGTACTGCCCGGCATCAGCCCCGCACAGTTGGATTCCCCTTCGCTCGTCACGGCTCCAGACCGCAACGCATCCAGCCGGTAGCCGCTGAACGCCTTGCCGCTCGGGTCTTGTTTATAGCGTCCCGGATAGTCGTAATGTTGGTAACTTTCACGCTGGTGTTCTAGCTCACCGCTCATCTTCTTGTGCGACAGCCCGTAAGCCGGCGTCTTGAAGCTGTAGTCTTTCAACTCGACTTCGGCAGTTCTCACCCGCTCTGCGTAGTGGAAGCGCCGAATGTATTCACCCTCACTCAGCCCTTGTGTCGCCAGATTGAAGAACAGCTCCGGGCCTTTGGTCAGTGCGCCCGCATCGTCGGCAAACACCACCCGGTGTTTGCCCTCTTCATATTCGTGGAAGAAGTACATGCCTTCCTCCGCGGCCAGACGGGTGATAAACGCCAAATCGCTTTCCCGGTACTGCACGCAATATTCCCGCACCGCGTGCTCATTGCGCAGCGCAAAGGCGTAGTCGGTGATGCCAGCCTCTTCCAGCAGCATGCTGATAATGACTTCCGGCTTTTGTGCCTGAAAAATACGGGCGTTAGTGCGCAACCCCAGTCGCCACAGCGCCGGACGAACTTCTATCTGATAGCGCGTACGCCGAAAACCGGTGTCTCCCTGCGTGAAGCCACTGACAATCCCGCTGACCCGGCGTTTCAGCTCGCCTTCATACCAAATCATCAGCTCGCACGGCTGGTCCAGCACCGCGCCGAAATCCACATCCGGCTGCGCGTTCGCCAGACTCAGCGACAGGCTGAAAGGCCGGTTCAGCCCTTCATCCAGCCTGAAATCCACTACTGCAAAAGTGCCTGCCGCCAGGGCACCGACCTTAACGGTGAACTGTAATCCTGTACTGTTTGCCATCGGCTTTCTCCTTATTTTTATTCTTACTCTGCTGTCACGGCTACCACATGCGCCGATGCGTTCCGTAGCTCCCCTGATAAAATGCAAAATGCTTAAACTGTGGTTTGAGTCTGCTCACACCACAGTTCATGTTGATAAAACATCACATTGATAAAACAAGACGTTATAAAGACGCCATATTGGCTAAAAACGCTGCGTGGATGAAAAGCGCAAAACATTTAAGCCGAGCAGAGATTCGGTGTGTTCACGTCGTGGAAAACAAGAGAGTCGCAGGGTTGAAGCGGTGTGAAGAGTGATGAAAGTGTTCCATGTGGCATCCTTGACGCTATTCCTTTTAAGAAAATACGCATAAAGGATAACAAGATGTTCATAGTGCTAATAGCGCAAAAAAAGGACTAAAACCGAGTAAACCAATTGATTTGAATTGAAATAATCACATTGAAACTAATAGCAAGGGAGCAGTGCTTCCGCCCTGCTCCCTGTCGTTTTTTCGCTTTTTTCGTTTTAGCTGGCGAGCTTTTGCAGCCCCATATTGACGATGCGGTCACCAATCATGGCCGCATCAATACCCAGAGACGAGCCACCGTTGCCGCGAGCGTTCAGGTTGGTATTGCCGGTATCACCAGCGACCGCGCTCTTGATCATACCCACAGCCTTCATGAATTTATCCATGCTGCCTTTGGTCATGCCGTCGTCATCCGGTTTGCTCAGCGCTTTCGCCCAGGATTTGTCATCCTGCTTCGCCGTCTGCCAGTTATCTTTCTGATATTCCGGCTTGCCGAAGACTTCAGGATATTGATCCATAAACTGACCAATTTCTTTCGCCATCGCCCGATCTTCTTTATCCACGAAGTAACGGGTCGGACTGTCATTGTGTGTGCTGATATTGTTCAGCTCCTGCAAACCGGCTTTTTGCCCAACGCTCATCCCCAGCGTGCTGCCCAGTTGATTGAAAGCGCCAGCGCCACTCAAGCCTTGCAAACCGTTGTTACCCAGTTGCAGCGGTGAAGTTTGCCCTTTCGCCTGGCTCAGGCCGTTGCCCAAAATGGCGGACAGCGCATCGTTAACGCCCTGGGTATAGGCAGAAATTTCTGGCGACGCTGGCTGCTTGTTGCCGAAAAGTCCACCCTGTTGCTGCGACATGCCGCCGCCCAGCAGATCTTCCAGTGCGCTAAACAACAGGCTGCCCATCATGGCCGATGGATTCATGGCATTCATACCGGCACCCAGCGCCCCGCCCAAGCCACCGCCGAGTGCACTGCCCAGTCCGCTACCGAGGCTGCTGCCAAGACCGCCACCCAGTCCTCCGCCCAACAAACCGCCACCTAATCCACCCAGGCTGCTGCCCAAGCCACCGAGCCCACCGCCTAAACCGCCACCCAGGCCGCCGCCCATCAGGCTGCCCATGAACATCATGGTCGTCATGATATCGGACAGCTGCTCTGCGATGTTGCTGCGCTGGCCACCAAACGCCGACTGCGACGGCGAGCCGCCCTGTTGTGAAGACTGAGATTGAAATAAACCGCCGTTACCACCCGCCTTGATCGTGATTTGCAGAGAGGTTCCGCCACCAAGAGAATTAAGCATAATGTTTCCTCAATGAGTAAATGGGTTATGAAAGCGCCAATGGATGTGCGGTCAGCCCGCGTAATTGTGACACTCCCCCATTAAGTGATTTTCTTGCCTGCGCGGTTCCCGTCTGATGCATAAAAACGCCTGACTTTTTCACCGTTCAGCGCGGCGGCAGCCCCGCCAGACGCCACAGTTCATCGATCGCCGTGAGCGACTCACTTAATGTGGATAATGTGCGGCGTAAGCGCAGATGTTGCTGTTCATCCAGACTCAGGCTACAGGCTGGCAGCGCGTCAGCCTCCAGAAAGCGGCGTTGTAATATTTGCCGCAACATACCGGGATAATGGTGAGCCGGCGCCAACACTAAGACGAGCGCCGCCTGACGCGCCGAGATCGCCGTAAACCACAGCGTGACGCCCGGCTGTACGACCCAGCAGGCCGTCGGTGTGGTTTCCAGCGCCATGAGAAAATCATGCTGATTGTCGAATACGGCCGCTACCTCACTCATCCACGCTAACCCTGCTGTAATCTGCCGGGCCGCTCCGCAGATCGGGTTGCCACCAGATGATGAGCTGCCGCGTTTCCGGCTGCGGACGACAAGTGACCGAGGCACAGTTGGCTACCTGCCGCGGTGCATTACAGGCGCTCAGCAGGAGTGCTATCAGCGCGATAGACAGTGCTTTGTAGTTCATGAAAATATCCTTTATTAGCTTGGGCAATTAACGAGATGAGCGGGCTGACATTGAGGTGACCTATCGACCTTGCCCCTCCCAACGCCCCACTTTCACAGGAGGCGTTCGGGAGGGGAAAAATGTCCTGAGGGCATCAGCCCACGCGACCGTTTATCGGGATGTCAGCACATGACGCCGGGCGGTCTGAGACGCGAGCGCGGGCTGTAACGCCAGGAATACCTCGCTGGATTCCCCCGGTGCCAGCGTCGTTTTTGGCCATACGGCTACCGCCAGCGTGCGGCTACTGGCACAGGCGGCTTCATCAAAACGCTGCGGCTGTGTTCCGCCGTTGCGCACAACGCCGACGCTCAGGCGCACCTGACCGTTGTCGTACCACTGATAGCGGGAGCTGTCGTAGATCAGGCCTGACTGCGAGCGACACACCTCACCCAATCGCGCGCCGTTGCTGACAGTCTTAAATCCGGCGGGAAGCTGACGGCTGGCGAGATCGCGAAAGGCGCCTTCAATCAGGCTATAGAGATCCGTTTTACCGTTGCGCTGCGCGACGCGATTCATCGCACCGTTCAACTGCTGGCGATTGGCGGAGGAAACGTAGCGCGTGGGATCGGTTTGATCGCCGACAAGGTGCGGCGTCAGGATAAACAGGCGTTCACGGCGGGAGACTTCGTGGCGCGTCGAGGTAAACAGTTTCCCCAACAGCGGGATATCCCCAAGGATCGGAATGCGACGATCGCGATCGCCGCTCTCCTCGACGTGGAAACCACCCAACACCAGCGCACGGTTCTCACCGATCAGCGCCTGCGTGCTGACGGTGCCCCGCTTCACGCCCGACGCTTCACCTTCGCGCCCCGTCTCTACCTGACCATCTTCGATATCGATAACCAGCTGGATGCTGCGCTGCTCGCCTTCGCCGACCACACGCGGCGTTACCTGCAGGCTAGTGCCAGCAGTCACTGGTTGAATGTCTGCAACACGTTCGCCCGTCGCTGTGATAAATGCCGTCCGGCTGAAATCGACAATCGCGGGCTGATTCTCCAGCGTCAGTACGGAAGGATTAGCGACAATGGAGGCCGTTCCTTCCCCTTCCAACGCCTGAATATCGGCGAAGAAGCGTTTGAAATCGCTGACAAACAGGGTGCTTCGCCCCATCATCATGGTACTGCCCGCGCTCACATTGCCGAGCTGCGCCTGCCAGTTTGCTTCCAGCCGCGACAGAGCGGTACGGTCCACATCCAGAATAATGGCATCAATGTTGACCAGATTTTGCGGTACGTCGATATGATCGACGAGCTGCTGATACTCCGCCCGGCGTTTTTCATCATCCCGAATCAACAACGCGTTATTGCGTACATCGGCAGAAATCTTGCCGCTTAGCGTCACGCGGCTCGATGCATCCCCACTGCGACCGGGATTATTACGAGTTGCCAGCCGGGTCATCAGCGAACGCGTACTGTCCCGCATCGCTTCCATCCCCGTATCCGGCTGCACAGGCATCGGACCCGATGCGCCCGCCGGTGCCGCACGTTGACCATCCATCAACTCATTGAGAATGGTCGCAACGCCGGGAATGGTGACCTTCTGATCGCGATATTGCAGCGTCCGGTCAGATACCGAGGCATAGCGCAAAGGAAAAATCATGACCTTACGCCGTTCGTCCTGTTTTTCCCGCTGCCGGCTAAAATTACGGATCAGATCGATATACGCTTGCGGGCCGGTGACCAGCACCACGCCTTCTTCCGGTAACTCCCCCCAGCCGAAGCGCGCATCGAGCAACCCGATACCACTGAGCGCCTGTTTAATATCAGGCGCGGCATCCGGGGAAATCTCCAGACGCACCGATGCCTGTTCATCCTGCGGGCTGACATACAGTGCGTTGTTATACACAAACCACTGAAAACGGTGCTCCAACGCCAGCCTGTCGAGAAACAGCGCGGGGGTCTCCGCCCGAATTTTCGCCGTGACGTCATTGTCCGCAATGTTTCCCAGCACCAAATCTACGCCGTGGCTGTTGGCAAAATCCGTCAGAATCGCAGACAGCGGTGTTTGTTCGGCAGAATAGGCGTATGCCCCCTTGTTCCAGTCGGCTGGCGTGGCGGCGTGCGCCAGAGAAATCACCCCATTTATAGGGATAATCCCCATTAACACCACCGCCCAGCAAAACCAGCGATAGACCGCCAGCAAAATGCTATACGACCGATGACGCATCAATCCCTTACGCATGTCGTTCTCCTTGCAAAAAAGCCAGCGTGTTCAGATTCAATGGAGCGGAAACGGGCACCTTTGCGCGCGGCGTGAGCATGCTCAGCCAAACATCCCGTTGATTGAGTAGGGTTTCCAGGCTGCGGCAGAGTTGCATGACGTCATCAGCATCGGGCCGCATCCATAGCCAGAGTTGTTCATTCTGCGCTGAGAGCGACAGGATGGCGGTATCATCCTGAAACTGGGCGTGGGCGGCATCGGCCAGTTGCAATGCTCGTGTCAGCATCGGCTCATCCGGCAACGTGCGCAGCGGAATGACCGCGCGGCACGCCACGCCCGATGACTGCCGCACCATCGCCACCGCGCCGCCGTCAATCTCCAGCTTCAACGTTGACGTTCCGCCGTTTAGCCACCGCTCCAGCATCGCGGCCAACTCAGTTGAAGTCATTGATGATGGCCTTCGCCAGACCGTGTTTAACGCTCAACAACTGCCCGACAGCCCAGCTGGCATTAGAATAATCCATGCTGGCCTCAAAAAAGGCGTAGCTATCCGCCTGACTGGCGCCGCCTTCGGCAACATTCAGCGCAATATCATCCAGTTGTTTCTGCGAATCGACCAGGTGCGCGTCAAGACGACGCTGGATTGGGTTAAGGGACATCGCACGCTCTCCTCATAAGGTAGTTTCCTCACAACACAGGTTTTGGTCGTTGACCTAAAAATGGGTCATTGACCTGATAGTGAGTGGTTAACCCCGGCGTGCAGTTCCCATTGTCAGTCGCAATTTTGTCAGCCGCAATGTCACATCGCGGCAGGATACTCCGGCGGCATGAGCTGTTTTACCGCCTGCCGCCAGCTCAACGACATCACGCCGTGCGCCGTAATCAGCTTCATGGCATCGTTATCCAGCGCTTCATCGCTGGCAAGACGCCATTCCAGATGCGCATGGGCATCCAGCCAATGCTGCACATCGGCAAGCTGGGCGGGATGGCAATACAGCGTTCCCCGGCTTTCCCCCTGCTGTTGCTTCAACAACTGCCGCAGTAAAGCGTGATGGCGCGACGGCGCAGGTGTTTTATCCAGCACATGTGCCAGCGCATCGCGCAGTAGCTGTCCGGCTTGCGTAATCATGACCTGCTCCATCTGCATTCGGTCTTGCCGAACCCCCTGCAACAGCACATTTGCCTGCTGCCAGAATTCCGCTTCTGCCTGTTCTACTGCCTGCTCACACAGCGTTCGGGCACGTTCGTGCGCCTGCGCCACGATCGTATCGGCCTGCGCATTGGCCTCTTCCCAAAGTGTCCGACTGCGCCGATGTGCCGCGACCCGCTCCGCCGGAATAATCACCGTTTCATCCCGACTGGCATCGGGTAATGTCACAAACGTTTTCGTCGTCAGCATGCTTCGTCCTTAGCAAAATGAATGAAAATGAGGGGATTATGCGGGCGCCGATGCTTTCCAGATCAGGGCATCGCACAGCGCATTGAGTCTGGCGGCAGGCAATGACACCGCCGAGATAAGGTGATGATCGGGCCAATCGCGTGGAAAGAGCAGCCGTAGACGTGACCAGTACACTTCACCATAACGAATACGCAGCAGCAGCAATGCATCCTGATAGCCGGTTGCGGAGGACTCCGACAGCGATGGCGCGGCAGATGAAGCAGAAAAGGTCATCTCCGCCGGTAGCCATAAGCCAGGCCGTAATGCTTTTGCCAGCCGCTCACACCATATGCCCTCGGCATCAGCGCGATCCGGATTACGTATGGACTGACAAACCCGCGCCATCAGGCGTAATACCGTTTCCCGCTGCGCGGTATCCAGCTCGCCGATGTGCATGAGTGAAGCAAGCGGATCCGGTGGCAACCGCTGTGGCAGAGAGAAATAGCGATGAAGCTGTTCGGCGTTCACATGCAGCCAGTCGCGGCGCTGCGGCGATTCGGGTAACGCTACCTTCCCGCTCCACCAACTGGGATCGGCCTGTAACAAACAATCTTTTACCCACCAGGTCAGCCATGCCAGCGCGGTTGCGTCACCCGACGTCAACGCCCTGCGGTGCTCTTGTGTTGTCATTATGACGACGGCTCCCCCGCTTTTTTCTGCTGCCATTGGCGCAGGTAAGGCATGCCAACGCGCCAGCCTAATAGTCCAGCCAATAGCAGGCCAAACAGCCCCGCGCTCCACTGCCAGCGTCGCATCTCATCCGGCGTGAGCGTGAACGGCCCCAGCGTGACAACCGGGATCGTGTCCTGATACGGTTCGGCCGGAACAAAGACGATCGCCAGTTCTTTATCATCCTTGCCGGACAGGCCGGGGATACTGCTGGCCACCATACGGCGGATGCGCGGCTCCATCCCATCAGGCTCCAGTTCAGCACGGTATTTGATAAACACCGCTGCTGAAGCAGGCTGAACCGGCTCGCCGGGGGCGATACGCTCCGGCAGCACCACATGCACCCGCGCCACCAGTACGCCATCGATCTGCGCCAGCGTTGCTTCCACTTCCTGCGATAAGGCATAGATATAGCGGGCGCGCTCTTCCAACGGCGTCGAAATCACGCCACTTTTCTGAAAGACCTCGCCCAGATTAGTACGTGATTGCTTCGGTAAGCCCGCCGCATTGAGAATATTGACGGCACGTTCCATGTTTTTTGCGTCGATCACCAGCGTAACGCCGGTTTTGTCCACCCGTTTCTCCGCGCCGATCTGATAACGGCCAAGCATCGAAATCGCTTCGTTGGCATCGTTCTCCGACAGCCCGCGATTCAGCTCAATCGGCTCGCCACAGCCAGCCAATAGCCCGATCAGCAGAAGAAACACTCGCTTATCGATTTTCATAGGCCGCTACTGTAAGTTGGTGAGTTTTTCCAGACTCTGTACACTTTTCGCCACCAGTTTGGCGCTCAGCAGACTTTCCAGATAGAACGAGGACAGCGTTCGGGTCGCATCCAGTACATCCTTTGGATTATTGGAACGCATCGACTGGCTGACGTCGCGTTCGGCGGATTTAAAGACGCCGTTCAGTCCCTGAGATTTTTCCGCCAGCGCACCCAGCCACTGACTATTACCGCTTTCTGCCGTCATTGGTGCCGACGACAGCGCCGCGCTGAACCAGGACACATCCTGATTCGTGGCGGAAAAGGAAAAAGACGTGCCGTTGTCCGCCAGCGGCGCATCCCCCGGCTGAGACAGCGTAGTGGCATGATTAATTTTCATGGTGTGGATTCCATCACGGACGGATAAAATAAAGCCGGAGCAAGGCTCCGGCTCGTTGACTCACAATCAGAACTGGATAGCTTTTGCCGCTTTCTGCCCGGAGTTCAGTGATTTGGACGCAGAATCCATCTGACCATCCAGAATGGAGTTTTCCGTATCCAGCGCAATTTTCTGTGCCTGAGCGCCTGCTGCACGCGTCAGAGAACCAGCCATCGCGGTATCCAGAGTCTGAGAAGCCGCCTGAGATGCAACCTGAGAAAGTCCTAAAGCCATGATATATCTCCAAATATGATGAATGTTTACGGTGGTGAACTGTCATGCTGTACATACAGTCATCTTGTTCATTCATTAAGTGGGAGAGCGGGTCAGTGAGTTCCCGCAGAAAGGAAATTCTTTCGGTAATAACAAGATTCTTTCGACAAGAACAGTGTGAGGGGCAGAACTAGCCTAGTTTTCGCTGTGTTTCCGGCCGTTAGTTATCGTAGATTTTCTTTTAAAATAATAAAAAGCGTTATTGCCTTACCGAAAGATCGTAAGTTATTTCCAATTTGCAGGAACGTTTTACCCTGTGTAACTGGCAAGGATGCGATATCTGAACCCATGCCGTACTATTCTCGTCACGCTGCCAGATGGTCGCTATGCTCACCTTAACTACCAACACCGGATTGTGGTTCAGACTTGTTTTGATTTCGTTTGCCAGCGCTTTGCTGGCGCTGTTTATTGGGCAAGGCATTTTAGCCCGGCTGGAACAGACGCAGTTGCAGCACTATAGTCAGGACGTCCTCGATCAGGGAATCGCCGTCGCGAATGAAGGTCGGGAAACCATCAACCGGGTGCTGACGCTGAATAACGCGCCTTGTTCCAGCGCCGACTTGAAAGAGTTACGTCTGATCTCCTTTTACTCCGTTTATCTACGCGATATCGGGCGTATCAAGGACAACTATCTCATCTGCTCCGCAGGCTGGGGGATTCTCAACCCACCGATTTATCTGCTGCCGCCGAACCTGACGACGCCAGAGGGCGTGCAGCTATGGACCGCGATGAAAGACGTGGTTGATCCACGTATTACCGCCGATATGGCAAGCCTGAATGGTGTCGTCACGATTACCGCCGCCGCCGCATTTCGCCGTTTCATTCATCCGCCTGCCGAATACAACGCCATGCTGATAACGCGCAATCTGGGTCATATCTATCAGACCTTTGGAGATATCGATCTCTCGGCGTTCAAGCAGACACAGCAGCAGAAGAACGCGTGGCTGACCATGGGAAAACGTCAGACGTTTTTCTGTGCGGCAAACCGGGATATCTGCGTACTGGCTCAGTTAGATTCTGCGGGTATCCTGTATCGTCCGTGGTATATCATCACCGCCCTGTTTTTTGTCGGAGCGCTCATCGGCGCCAGTTTTACCCTGTCCTATCAACTCTACGACGATCGGCATCAGGCTTTGCCATCACAGCTAAAACGCGCAATCAAACACCAGCGACTGCATGTACATTACCAGCCGCTGATCAGTCTGCCACAGCGTGCGATTATTGGTGTAGAAGCGCTGGCACGTTGGAAGAATGAACGTGGTGATAATGTCTCGCCAGAGCTTTTTATCGGCATTGCGGAAAAAATGGGCTACTCCGCCGAGCTAACCCGCATCATCACGCGTCAGGCGCTGCGAGACATGCAGCCGTATCTCACGCAGGAATCACCCTTTCTTCTTAGCATTAATCTGTCTGTGTCTGACATTGTGTCGCCTGATTATCATCACTTCCTACAGCAGTTGTGCGACGAACTGAGGATAGACAGAACTCGTGTCATGTTAGAACTGACTGAGCGGTCGAGCACATCCCATAAAACACTGGCAGACGGCCTTGAGGCCTTACGCCGTTCGGGCTATAAGGTCGCGCTTGATGATTTCGGTACGGGATATTCCAACCTCGATTATCTGAGCCATTTACCGTTCGATATGATCAAGATCGACAAGATTTTTGTCGGCGCCATCGGTACCGACTCGGTGAATGCCGCTATGGCAGATCTGTTATTCACCCTGGTCAAAAAACTGGACGTCCCTGTGATCATCGAAGGGGTAGAAACCCGCGAGCAAGCCGCTTACATCCTGCAACATTGCCCATCGGCGATTATTCAAGGATGGTATTTCAGTCGGGCGGTCGCGTTGCACGATCTCCCGGATATCCATCACTATCCGTGCCCGCCGATAGAAACGGTGTAGCCAGAAACAGTGCAAATAGAAACAGCGCAACCTGAACGTTGACCTGCCATATCCCGACAGGTCAACGTTCGATATTCAGCCTTCATGCCTGACAGGCTTCCCCGCCCCCGGCGCACATCTCTCGCACCGTCACATTCAGTACTTTCAGGCGATGATAGAGTGTCCGCTTGGGGATCCCCAGTTCCACAATCACATCGTCAATGCAGTGGCCGTGGCGACGCAGCGCATCCTGAATCAGAAATTTTTCAATCCGCTTTAACCGATCTTTGAGCTGCAAAGGACGCGGGTGCAGCAGCGGCTGAATTTCAGCCAAGGGCGACAGCCCCATTGCCCAGCGATCCGCCGCCGCCTTCAGTTCACGGATATTGCCTGGCCAGCTGTGAGTCAGCAGCTGCTCGTAAATCTCTGCCGTCATCGGTGGTTGCGTCATTCTCAGGCGTACCGCCGCTTCCTGACTAAAGCGTTGAAACAGCGGCAGAATGAGATCGCTACGGGAGCGCAGCGTCGGCAGTTGAATCTTGACCGTATCAAGACGGAAATAGAGATCGCGTCGAAACAGCCCTTTTTCCACCAGTTGCAGCAAAGGCGTTTGCGTCGCCACAATCACACGCATATCCACGGGCGTAAACTGGGTACTTCCCAACCGCTTTACGCCACGGCTTTCCAGCACGCGTAGCATCTTGGCTTGTAGCGTCATCGGCATACTGTCGATCTCATCCAGAAACAGAATCCCCTTATCCGCACTTTCCAGATAGCCTGCGCGGGAGCGGTTCGCGCCGGTATAAGCGCCCGACACTACGCCGAACAGTTCGCTTTCGGCCAGATTTTCCGGTACGGCGGCACAGTTCACCGCCACCAGTGGGCCGCTGCATCGGGACAACCGATGAATGCGATTCGCCAGTGTGTCTTTTCCCGTACCGGTTTCACCTTCCAGCACGATGTCGACATTAAGGGGAGCAATAACATTGATGATTGGCGACAGCGATGAGTGAATATCATCAGCCGTAGACGACGGCGGCAGGGAATAGTCGAATGATGACCGAAAGTCTGCTGATGACGCCTTCTCTACGGGTGAATGATCGAATGATGAATACTCGAGTGATGAATCGTGTTGTCTGTCCTGACGGTAATGATTATTCATTGACTACTCCTGGAGCCCAAACGGGCTAACTGACTGCCTTCCATAACGTGGGGTCCACCGAAAATCCGTGGCGTTTCTCCGCATAACGCACACCGATTTCATCACCGGCGGAACGATGACAAGCATTACCGCCATTGAATAATGAAACCATCAGGCATCGCTGAACATCAGGTAGGAATTCCAGAGCAATTTGTAGGGAAATACCTACAAAAAAACGACCAAAGCAAGAAAAAACAGCCCATTACCTTTTCAAGTAATACACAAGAAAGCGAAAGAATATCGTTAGGAAATCGTAAGGGTCAGTAAAGGGATTCAGCGACGGTTGAATCCCTTTTATCTGTTCTCCTTTTCACAGCGGTTCCCACTGCTAGGGAATCAGCTTCTTACTCACAACATATTTCACGATCTCCACATTGGTACTGAACTGCATTTTTTCCATCAGACGCGCCTTATGAGTGCTGACCGTTTTATTGCTGATGGCCAATTCATTGGCGATGGCATTGATGCCCATACCCTGCGCAAACATAATCATGATCTGGTGCTCTCTGGCCGTCAGCACATCGTGCTCGGCTCTGCCCCCCTCCGTGTAGTTGGAAAACACCAGTTGCTCGGCAATTGTGTGGTCGATATAGCGAGCTCCCTGCGCCACACGTCGGATCGCCGACAGCAGGGCTTCCGGGTCTTTATCTTTGGTGATGTAACCTCTGGCACCGCTCTTCAGCGCATGCTGTGCAATCTGCGCTTCGCTGTACATGCTGAGCACCAGAATCGGCAGACGCGGATATTGCGCCACCACGCGTGAAATCAATGCTTCACCGCTGATACCGGGCATCGACATATCCAGCAGCAGCAAATCGGGCGTCACGCTGCGCAGTTGTGCCAGTACCTGTGCGCCATTTCCGGCTTCGGCGACGACGCTCAGCGATTCATCCAGCGCGAAGATCTGCTTGAGCCCTTCACGCATGATGACGTGATCGTCTGCGATCATTAAACGTATTGGTTTACCCATCGCTCATTTCTTCCTTTTGTTGTTATTATCCCGCGATTAACGGGTATCGCCATTTTTAGGAAACGTTAACTGCACCAGCGTGCCTTTACCGGGCTCACTTTCAATCACGACTTCGCCTCCCAGCATCCGCCCTCGCTCTTTCATACTCATGAGCCCGAAAGCGTTTTTATTTTTAGCTTGGGAATCAAAACCTTTGCCGTTGTCTTTGATGCACAGCACCACACAGTCAGGCTGATTATCCAGCGTAATGCGTACCTGGGTAGCGGCGGCGTAGCGCGCGACGTTAGTCAACGATTCCTGCACGACGCGGAATGCCGCCGTGGTGCTTTCGTCATTGAGCGCCAGCGGTTCCCCCAACGTTCGTAGCAGACAGGTGGCGCTGTAGTGCCGGTTAAATTCGTCGCACAGCCATTCCAGCGCAGGTGTAAGCCCCATATTCAACACATTCGGCCTAAGCCGGGTCGACACGTTACGCACCACCTGAATCGTTTGGTCAGCCAACTGCATCAGCTTTTGCAAATGCGCCTGCATGTCAGGGTTTTCCTTGGCAAAACACATGCGCATCAGCGACAGGCTCATGCGGATCGTGGTCAAATGCTGCCCCAGCTCATCGTGAATTTCCTGCGCGATATGCTTACGTTCTTCCTCACGCGAAATCTCGCGCTGGCGTGCCAGCAAACGCAGTTGCATATGCGAATCAGCCAGTTTTTTCTCCGCATAGCGAATCGCGGTAATGTCCCGTCCTACGGTTAGAATCGACACCAGCGCGCCATGCTGATCAAACTCCGGCACACAGCGAATATGGTGAATACTTTGATGGCGCTGATCGCCTTTCCCCCGCGACTCCATCACTTCACCTTCCGCACTGCTGCGGGTATCAACCACCTGCTGCACCAGCTGTTCCATACGGATTGCACACCCAACACCGGGCATTAACTCCGTAATCATACGGCCCCGAAGTTGCTCTACGGTGAAATCCAGATGTTTCAAACTGGCCGCGTTGGCGTACAGGCAATTCAGGTTGGGATCGAAGCGAATAATCAAATCCGGCGTGTTCTCAACCAGCGCGCGAAATTCCTGCTCTCGCGCATAGGCTAACTGTTCAATATGTTTACGTTCCCTGATATCTCTGACGACACACATGCTGTAGCTACGTCCTCTGTGTTGGAAATGTGTGAGATTAACTTCTACCGGAATAGTCATGCCGTAGCGGGTGAGGTGCCGGGTTTCAAACGTGGTCCCCACGCCTGATTCGTACTCCTGCAGCCAGTCCGGTGACCGATGATCGGCACTCCATAGCGGGTCGATGTCGACAACGCTCAGATGCATGAATTCCGTAATGCTGTAGCCCAGTGTCTGGCTGGCGGCCTCATTGACATAACAAAAACGCTGATCTTCATTGACGATATAAATCGCGTCCTTGATGCGACCAAATGCAAAATCCACCAATTCCAGCTCGGGAGCCTTGGTTTTTTCATCGGAACGAAACGGTTGGGTGAACATCATTGCCATCTCCTTATTTTGAATTAAGACACTTGTGCAGCCACCCGCCGTGCAGGTAGCGCGATACGGCGTCTCAACATTCCAGAAGATGGACAGGAAACCCTGCAACGGCATAAATGCGACCTGATATCACGGCGTGCGACCCACTCACTGAGCGGCAACCGCCACCTTGAGCAAGGCGGTTACCACAGCAGTCAGTGAAAAACGGTAGGTACAGGCTCGCCCTTTCGTCCCGTGAAATGCCGTCAGGACTCAACGGCCTGACGGATCACCCCTCGGGCACGAGACAGCCGTGACCGCACCGTACCGATGGGGATCTCCAACTGCAACGCAAGATCCTGATAACTGGCATCGGTATCCAGCAACTGCATCAGCATCTGACGGGTATCCTCAGGCAGTGAGACGATGGCATCCATTGCGCGTTTCAATGCCCGCTGGCTTTCAGCGATCGCGCCGGGATCGAGATCTATCGCAATATGCTCCAGCATCTCATCACCCATTTCCTGAGCGCGCTGCCGTGCCTGCTTGAAATAGTTGCGAACCAGATTGAGGGCAATACCAAATACCCACGTCTCCGGCCGCGATGCTCCCGCAAATTTATCCTGATGTTTGAGCACTTCCAGGTAGGTCATTTGCTGTAAATCCTCAACGTCGTCATGGTTGCTGACGCGCTTGCGGATGAAGTTATGCAATTTCTTTCCGTGTTGACGAAACACCTGTTCCCAATCGACAGCGAGCGCCGGGTAAAGCGAAGGGGTCGGTTCGATGTGTTTCAGGGTAGACATATCCATTTGCTGACTCTCCGTTGTTGTGCCCCATTGGCAAAAACGGAAGAGCAAGCCCTGTGCCAGCCCGGAATTGTTTTTATAACACTGATTTTTAATCAGTTATTTTTCACCTTGCCTATTATCGTGCCATTTTTTGCCAGCGCCCACAGCACGAAATTGCAAGTTATTGCAATCAGTAAAACGGCATTTCACCCAATCCGCCATCAAATTCAGCCTGCTCCGATGACTTCACGCGGGGGAACCCATTCTTTTCAGATTCCACACAGCAATACATGCATATCGCTGCACGTTCACACCACGACACGTAGCCGACTTATTCAGGATGACACCATGATCAAAATGCCGACCGTCCTTCCCTCTAGCAACGCCCTGCCGCGCCCTGTCGTCGTGGATGACGACCCCGTGCCGCAGGCCGCGGTGCAGCAGACCACTTCTCACCACGCGGCTCCCGGATCGCCGTTATCTACCTCAATGGAAGAGGTAGCGATGGCATTTGGCGAGCAGGCTGAGCGGAGAAGTAAATCGCTGAATCGACGACAAATCGCCCAGCAGCCAGAGGCTCGCGCCACTGCGAATGTCGAACGGATTGAGAAGCTGACGGAACTGTTCAGGATGCTGGAAAACCCGTCGCAAAGTACGCTCGACCAGCAGTTGAGCCGCATGCGCGATCTGCTGATGCAGAAAGGTTCGCCGTCGCTTGACGCCATTCTGGAAGCCGCAGGCAACGATCCGGCGCGCGGCGATATCCTGCTGCGCCACATCCAGCAGCAATCTGCCCAGCAGCCAGAACTGGCGACGACGGCAGAGACTGCACTACAGCAGTTGCATCAAGAGAAAGGGCCGGAAGTCCGAGCGGGTCTGAATACCGCGACGGCCATTGCGTTGTTCAGCACCCAGCCGGAACAGAAACAGGCGATGCGCGATCTGTACTACCAGAAAATCGTGCATCAGCAATCGGCCAGCGCACTGCTGGACTCTCTTTTGGAACGCTTTGATGCCGCCACATTCTCCATTGGGCTGCGCACGTTGCAGCGGGCGCTGGCGGCGGATATCGCCTCGCTGACGCCCTCTATTTCGAAAGCCGTTCTTAGCAAAATGCTGAGCAACCTCAATGATTCCCGCCACCTGAGCCATACGCTGTCATCCAGCCAGACGCTGCTCACGCGGCTGGCGAACAAAGTGCCAGCCTTTACGCTCGGTGCCGTGGAGCTGACCCGTCGCCTGATTGGCCTGAGTGCCAACGGTGCCTATGCTCGCGACCTGCATAATCTCGGTCGGGAAGTCGCCGGGACGCAGGTACAGCATCAGGCGATGTTTTTCAGCGCCCTGCTGCCACTCGTCAGCGACCTGCCGCATCCGCTGTGGCGGGACAGTAAAAACCGGCAAACGGCGCTTCAACTGATACGCGGCATGATTGGCGATATCGCCCAATACGAAAAGCAACAGGCCAGTAATTCTCAGCATAACGAACGGGCGCCGCGTGACGCCGCATCGCCGCAAAAACAGGACGCGCGCGACTCGGATAAGGAGCAGCCATGAATCTGCTGATTACCTGGCTGAACCGTATTGCGCTGAGCGCGATGCAGCGCTCCGAGGTCGTTGGTGCGGTCATCGTGATGTCTATCGTTTTCATGATGATCATCCCGCTGCCCACCGGGCTGATCGATGTGCTCATCGCGCTCAACATCTGCGCCTCTTCTCTGCTGATCGTGCTGGCGATGTATCTGCCCAAGCCGCTGGCCTTCTCGACGTTTCCCGCGGTGCTGTTGTTGACCACCATGTTCCGACTGGCGATCTCCATTTCCACCACACGCCAAATCCTGCTCCAGCAGGACGGTGGCCATATCGTTGAGGCTTTCGGTAACTACGTGGTAGGCGGGAATCTGGCGGTCGGTCTGGTTATCTTTCTGATTCTGACGGTGGTGAACTTTCTGGTGATCACCAAAGGCTCCGAGCGCGTAGCTGAGGTAGCGGCACGTTTCACGCTGGATGCGATGCCCGGCAAACAGATGTCCATCGACAGCGATCTGCGTGCCGGGCTGATCGAAGCCCATCAGGCGCGGCAACGGCGCGAAAATCTGGCGAAAGAGAGCCAGTTGTTCGGGGCGATGGACGGCGCGATGAAGTTTGTCAAAGGCGATGCCATTGCGTCGCTGGTTATCGTGTTCATCAACATGATCGGCGGTTTCGCCATCGGCGTGTTGCAGCACAATATGGCCGCGTCCGATGCCATGCACGTCTACTCGGTTCTGACTATCGGTGACGGACTGATCGCCCAGATCCCGGCGCTACTGATATCGCTGACGGCGGGGATGATCATCACCCGCGTCTCGGCCGATGGGCAAAAAGTGGATGCCAATATTGGTCGGGAAATCGCGGAACAGCTCACCAGCCAGCCCAAAGCATGGATCATCTCCTCCATCGGCATGTTTGGCTTTGCGCTGCTGCCGGGGATGCCGACGCTGGTGTTTGTCGCTATCAGTCTGGCGTCGCTCGGCAGTGGTCTGTTTCAGCTTTGGCGCATCAAGCAGCAAGGTCAGTTGGATGCCAGCCAGTCGGAGGCGGACAACATGCCAGCCGAACAGAACGGCTATCAGGATCTGCGGCGTTTCAACCCCACGCGTGCCTATCTGCTGCTGTTTCATCCCATCTGGCAAGGGCAGCCGACGGCGACGGCGCTGGTGCAGAATATCCGCCGCCTGCGTAACAAACTGGTCTATCGCTTCGGTTTTACGCTGCCGTCTTTTGATATCGAATTCAGCGATCGGCTGGCGGAGGATGAGTTTCAGTTTTGCGTCTATGAAATTCCCTACGTGAAAGCCACCTTTGTCACCGATCGGTTGGCTGTTGCCAGTGCTGCCGTTGAACAGGTTGATACCGAGCTTGCCACGCCGGGTCCCACGCTACGGGATGAAAGCCAATGGCTCTGGCTGCCGTTGGCTCATGTTGCGCAGCAGTCCGACGACGTACCGCGCTGGACAGCGGATGAGCTGATTCTGGCGCGTATGGAGCAGGCTATTCATCGTACCGGTTCACAATTCATCGGCTTGCAGGAAACCAAATCCATTCTGGCCTGGCTGGAGAGCGAACAGCCGGAATTGGCGCAGGAGCTACAGCGCATCATGCCGCTCTCGCGTTTCGCCAGCGTGCTGCAACGGCTGGCTTCCGAACGCGTGCCGCTTCGATCGGTGCGCCCCATCGCCGAGGCGCTGATTGAAGTCGGCCAGCATGAGCGGGATACGCTGGCGCTGACCGACTACGTGCGTCTGGCGCTCAAATCGCAA
Source organism: Pectobacterium aroidearum (assembly GCF_041228105.1). Lineage (NCBI taxonomy): Bacteria > Pseudomonadati > Pseudomonadota > Gammaproteobacteria > Enterobacterales > Pectobacteriaceae > Pectobacterium > Pectobacterium aroidearum. Next base: position 2,449,574 of record NZ_CP166097.1, on the reverse strand, counting down.
ATCTGCCACCAGTACAGCGATGAAAACAGCCTTGCCGTCTGGCTACTGACGCCGGAAAGCGAGGAGCTGCTGCGTGATGCGCTGCGCCAGACGCAGAACGAAACCTTCTTCGCCCTGACACAGGACTACGCCTCAACGCTGCTCAGCCAGCTGCGGCAGGCGTTTCCGCCGCTCTCGTCGCAGCGCAGTCTGGTGCTGGTGGCGCAGGATTTACGCAGTCCGCTGCGTACCCTGTTACAAGACGAATTTCACCACGTTCCGGTGCTGTCCTTCACCGAACTGGAATCCACCCTGTCGATCAACGTCATTGGGCGTCTCGATCTTTACGACTCCCCCGATCCCTTTAGCGCATAGGAACACACCATGTTTGAATTACGCGTGCTGACTGGTTTACATCGCGGTGCGGCGTTGCCGCTCTGTGGAAACGCCTGGCGCATCGGTGCAGCCGATGATGCCGATCTCGTGCTCTACGATCCCGGTATAGCGCCTTGCCACGGCCAGTTGGAGAAGACCGCAGACGGCTGGGCGCTCAGCGCACAGGATGGTGCGTTATGCAATGCGGAAGGCCATACCGTCGAACAGATTGACGCTCTGCCGCCCGGCACGCCCTTTGCGCTGGGACAGATTTGGCTCTGCATTGTCGCGGCGGATACCCCCTGGCCTGACGACAGCGAAACGCCTCCAACCGCAGAAGAAGATGTTCCCCCTGTGGAACCATCCGCCGACGAACCGCCAGTTCATATCGCGTCGCCTATTCCTACGCCCGCGCCACGCCTGCCGCTGTGGGCCAAAGCCAGCTATCTGCTGCTTGGCGCATTGCTGCTGGTGATGGTAGGCAGTTGGCAACTACAGGAGAGCGTCGCGATGCCTGCCGCCCCGCCGCCGCAGGATACCCGCAAACCGCTCAGCACGCTGCCACAACTAGAAAGCACGCTGCGCATCATGTTACAGGAGCGGGAACTGAGCGCGGCCGTGAAAGTGGCGGCGTATCAGGATCGCGTCACGCTCACCGGACAATTAACGCCGGACGATCAAAAAAAGCTGGAACGGATGCTCGCCCAACTCCACCAACGTTATAGAACCGCGCTGTCCGTGGATAACCGGACGCAATTGAAAACGGAGCAACTGCCGTTTCAGATCGTTCAGGTAACGAGCGGGTCGCGGGCGAATGTCGTCACGGCGGATGGTCAGCGCTTTTTCATCGGCGATGAGATCGACAACCTGCGTCTGGTGAAAATTGATGAGCACCAGATTGAATTCAGCGGCAGACAACAGATAACGGTGAACTGGTAATGCAGACACAACCTTCTTCTTTCCCCCTGCTCGATCAGTGGGTCGCACGGCAGCGCCAGCATTTGGCAGGCTTTGCGCCCGTGGAGAAAAAAGGCCGCGTCATGGCCGTCAGCGGCATCTTGCTGGAGTGCAGTCTGCCGCAGGCGCGCATTGGCGACCTGTGCTGGGTGGCACGCCAGGACGACAGCCAGATGATGGCCGAAGTCGTAGGGTTTAGCCCAGACAATACCTTTCTCTCGGCGCTCGGGGCGCTGGACGGCATCGCTCAGGGTGCCACCGTGACGCCGCTGTATCAGCCGCACTGCATTCAGGTGTCGGAACGTTTGCTGGGCAGCGTGCTGGACGGGTTTGGGCGGGCGCTGGAGGAAGATGGTGAGAGCGCGTTTGTCGAACCCGGTCATGCTACAGGTCGCACGCAGCCGGTGCTGGGCGATGCCCCGCCGCCGACCTCCCGACCGCGCATCAGCCAGCCGCTCCCCACCGGATTGCGCGCCGTCGATGGCTTGCTAACCATCGGTCAGGGGCAACGCGTCGGCATCTTCGCCGGCGCGGGCTGCGGCAAAACCACGCTACTGGCCGAACTGGCACGTAATACGCCGTGCGACGCCATTGTTTTCGGGCTGATTGGCGAACGTGGCCGCGAACTGCGCGAGTTTCTCGATCATGAACTGGACGATGAACTGCGCAGTCGCACCGTACTGGTGTGTTCCACCTCCGACCGCAGCAGCATGGAACGTGCGCGCGCGGCGTTCACTGCTACGGCTATCGCCGAGGCTTACCGCGCCGAAGGCCGTCAGGTGCTGCTGATTATTGATTCCCTGACGCGTTTCGCTCGTGCCCAGCGCGAAATCGGTCTGGCGCTCGGAGAGCCGCAGGGGCGCGGCGGACTGCCGCCGTCGGTCTATACGCTGCTGCCGCGGTTGGTCGAACGCGCTGGACAAACGGAAGACGGCGCCATCACCGCGCTCTATTCCGTGCTGATTGAACAGGACTCCATGAACGATCCGGTCGCCGACGAAGTCCGTTCATTGATTGACGGACACATCGTGCTCGCCCGACGCCTGGCGGAACAGGGGCACTATCCGGCTATCGACGTGCTGGCCAGCCTGAGTCGCACCATGAGTAACGTCGTAGATACCGATCACACCCGCAACGCGGGCGGCGTACGGCGTCTGATGGCGGCGTACAAACAGGTTGAGATGCTAATTCGCCTCGGCGAATACCAGCCCGGCCATGACGTGCTGACCGATTCCGCCGTCAACGCCCATGCAGAAATCACGCAGTTCCTGCGTCAGTCAATGCGTGAACCGATGCCTTATGGCGTGATTCAGCAACAGCTCGCCGGAGTCAGCCGCTATGCCCCATAACACCGAACGCGATGCCGAATTACAGACCGTGTTGAATCTGCTGATGCCGATACGCCGTCAACGCTTAAGCCGCAGCGAGCGCCAACAGCGGCAGGAAGAACAGCAGTTGCTACGGATTGCGGAGCAGCAGCAGCGTCATCAGCAACAGGTTGACGCGCTGCAACAAGCCAGCCAGACGCAGCGCGACCAGTTTGCCCGAGACACTCAGGGGCAACGCCAAACGCTGGAAAATCTGAAAAAGCGCCTTGCCGCCGAACAGCGCTTACTCAGCGAGATAGCGGAAGAAACGCAACAGGTACAAGCCACACAGCAGCAACATCACGATCAGCAGCGCCAGGTTGATCACGCCCGAGAGGCCACTCGCCAATGCCAGAAGGCAGTGGAGAAACTGGAATATCTGCTGACGTTACCTCAGGAGCACGTATGAATAACCGACAGATTGCGTCATCCGAATCTACGGCGACGCAGAACGCGCAGGCCGTACTGCACGGTAAATCCTCTCGCGCAGACGGCTCACAGCATGATCCACAGCCCGATCCACAATCTAGCGATTTCTGGGAAGCCTTCACATTTTCAGATGGCTTTGAAGATGCGTTCTATCAGGATACGCCTGTCGCTTTATCACCGGGCGGTGCTCTCAATGCCCCGTTGCCGTTGCAGACTGACGCGTCGGACAACCCACAATATGTGACACCGTCACCGTGGCAGCCACTGCAATGTGAACTGATTGAAGCGATGGACAACATCTGCGCCCCGCCGTTTGCCTTTAGCCTGCAACTGCCGCAGTTGGGCGATATCGATGCACGCTTAGCCACTCTGGTACCGCGCGGCTGGGATATTTCTCTGCGTTTTAGCCGGGAAAGCTACCACCAGTTAAAAGATCGGCGCGAAGCCTGCCGCCATTCGCTCGCCAGCGCGTTGGATTGCCCGATAAACCTGCGTTTTGACGCCAGAGAGTATGAGCGATGAGTTCAAATTCCCCACACATTCGACCGCTGACACTGCCGACGCTGCGTGCGCAACACGCCCGCATCCGCTCGATGCTGGCCACCGGGCTAGTGCTGCCGTTTATCCGCGAGGGGTGCGAGGGCCGACTGCATCTTCAACTGACGAACGAATGCGTGCTGGCAGAGGAATCGTTCTCTGCACAACCACACGGTTGGCGTAGCGATATTGGCGATATCTCACTGACCGATCCGTTCCCGGTGCTCAGCCTGCTGTCGGACTGCCCGCTGCTGCCGCTATCTGAAGACGATGATGCGGCACAGGAGTGGTACTGGACGCTCTACAACCAGTCACTCAATCCCGTCTTGCGCGCGCTCGTCGGGGAGATTTATCCGCTGGGTATGGATCATGAAACGCCGCACGACAAGGGTGCCGCCCTCTGTGCCTGGCTTTGTGTTAGCTGGAATGGCATTACCGCACGCAGCCGGATGCAGGCCACTGACGCCGTCTGGCTGGCATTGTTTTCTCGCGCAGGCTGGCACCGTCAGCGCCGTGCACTCCCCGGAGGAATGACGATCGCTCTGCCACTCACACTGGCTGATGCCGTAGTGCCGCTGCCCGCGTTACACCATTTGCGTACGGGTGACCTCATTCTGCCCAACCGTCCGTGGTTTACCCCCTCTGGAGAAGGAACATTGTCATCCGGCACGCTGCGCCTGCACGGCACATTACAGCTCACCGCGCATGCACCCTATACCTTTACCATTACCGACATGGAGACTGTCTCAATGCCCTCGTCTGCTACCGATACAATGTTCACCGATCCCCACTCAGAGGCATCGGCATTTGAATTCACGCAAAAAAGTGACAATGTCACAGAAAACTTGCCACCGCTGCCGGTTACCTTACACCTTCGCTGCGGCAGCCTGACGATGACGCTAACGGAATTGCAGCATCTTGCCAACGGTAGCGTGTTAACACTGCGCGACGTGGTGCCGGGACAAGCCTGGCTGTATTACGGCGATATCGCTCTGGCGAGCGGTGATCTGGTCGATGTGGAAGGCCGGCTGGGGCTACAGATTACCCAGCGCTTTGCTGCACCGACACATTTTTCCGCACCAACACAAAGTCTGCCGGCAGTGGATGAGGATCACGCCGTCGAACCGGAGCTGGCACCATGACCTCCGGCGCATTCGACCCGTTGATGTTTGCGCTCTTTCTGGGCGCACTCTCCCTGATTCCGCTGATGATGATTGTCTGCACCTGCTTTCTGAAGATTGCCATTGTGCTGTTGATCACCCGCAACGCCATCGGGGTACAGCAAGTACCGCCCAATATGGCGCTGTACGGCATCGCGCTCGCGGCAACGCTGTTTGTGATGGCACCGGTCTTTCAGGACATCAGCAAGCGCGTGCAGGAAAAGCCGCTGGATATGACCGATATCACGTCGCTTCAGGCCAGCGTGACCTACGGTCTGGAACCGCTGCAAACCTTTATGTCGCGCAACGTTGACCCGGATATTCTCACCCATTTGCATGAGAACAGCCTGCAAATGTGGCCCGCGTCGCTATCCGAAAAGGTGAATACGCAAAATCTGCTGCTGGTGATCCCGGCTTTCGTGCTGTCGGAGCTACAGGCCGGGTTCAAAATCGGCTTCCTGATTTATATCCCGTTTATCGTCATCGACCTCATCGTCTCCAACGTGCTGCTGGCGCTGGGGATGCAGATGGTCGCGCCAATGACGCTGTCGCTGCCGTTAAAGCTGCTGCTGTTCGTGCTGGTGAACGGCTGGACGCGGCTGCTTGATGGCCTGTTTTACAGCTATCTGTGAGGCCACGATGGAAATAATCACACTTTTCCGTCAGGCCATGGTGATGGTCGTGCTGCTCTCGGCGCCGCCGCTGCTGGTTGCGGTGATCGTCGGCGTGCTGATCTCGCTGCTACAGGCGGTGATGCAGTTACAGGATCAAACGCTGCCCTTCGCCGTCAAGCTGATTTCCGTCGGGTTGGCGTTGGCGCTCTGCGGACGCTGGATTGGCGTAGAGCTGATGCAGTTGGCTATTACCGCGTTCAACATGATTGCGCAGACCGGGGTATAAATCCGCATGATCGCCACCATTCAGCACGTTTACGACTTTATCATCGCCATAACGCTCGGTATCGCCCGGCTGTATCCCTGCTTTATTCTGGTGCCGGTTCTTTCACTCAACGTGCTGAAAGGCATGATGCGCAACGCGGTGGTGATTTCCCTGACGCTGCTGCCTGCTCCCATCGTGCAACAGCAACTCCTGCTGACGCCGCTGTCCTGGCCGATGCTGCCCGGTCTGCTGTTGAAAGAGATTATTGTCGGGCTGCTCATCGCATTGATTCTGGCGATGCCGTTCTGGCTGTTTGAATCCGTCGGCGCCCTGTTCGATAACCAGCGCGGCGCGTTAATGGGCGGTCAGCTCAACCCTGCGCTGGGCTCGGACGCCACGCCGCTCGGCCATCTACTGAAACAGACCCTGATTCTGCTGCTGATTATTGGTATCGGCCTGAAGGGGCTAACGCAGCTGATATGGGATAGCTACCAGATCTGGCCGGTACTGTCTTGGCTGCCCGCGCCGGGCGAACAAGGGTTTGAGGTCTACCTCGACCTGCTGGCCGATACCTTCACCCATCTGGTGGTGTACGCCGGGCCACTGGTGGCGCTACTGCTGCTGTTGGAATTCAGTATTGCGCTACTCAGTCTGTATAGCCCACAGCTTCAGGTCTTCGTCCTCTCCATTCCGGCTAAGTGTCTGGTCGGGATGGCGTTTTTCATCGTCTACCTGCCGGTGTTGCAGTATCTGGGCGGCGACAGACTGAAGGGACTACCGGATCTTAAGCACCTGCTCCCACTACTTTTTACGGCATCGACAAATAGCTAATCAGGCGGAACCATGAGCGAGAAAACGGAACAGCCCACAGATAAAAAGCTGGAAGACGCGCGCCGTAAAGGAGAAGTCGGACAAAGTCAGGATGTGCCCAAGCTGCTGATCTGCGTCGGTCTACTGGAGTGCGTGTTGGCATTAGCGGACAGCACAATGGGGAAACTCCAAACGCTGGTGCAATTGCCGCTACAACGGCTGGATGCGCCGTTTGCGCAGGTGGCGAAAGAAGTCTTTCATGACGCCGCCGTGCTGGCAGGCACACTCTGCCTGTTAGCCGCCGCGATTGCCGTCTTGCTGCGCATTGTAGGCGGCTGGATCCAATATGGCCCACTGTTTGCGCCCGAAGCGCTGAAGCTCGATCTCAATCGACTGAACCCGATTAACCAGTTTAAGCAGATGTTTTCGATGCGTAAGCTGGTGGAAATGCTGACCAATATCCTGAAAGCCGTAGTGATCGGTACGGTCTTTTATAAAGTGGTGGTGCCAGAGTTGGAAGCGCTGGTCGAATTGGCCTACGGCGATCTCCACGGTTTCTGGCAAGGGGTTAAAGCGCTACTGACGCGCATTGCTCGCACCACGCTGACGGCGCTTTTAGTGCTATCTGCACTGGATTTCGGCCTGCAAAAGTATTTCTTTCTCAAGCAGCAGCGTATGAGCCATGAGGATTTACGCAACGAGCACAAGGATTCCGAAGGCGATCCCCACATGAAAGGCCATCGTAAGTCGCTGGCACACGAACTGATGAACGAACCCGCCGCGCCGCGCCCCAAAGCCAAAGTCGAAGACGCCGATATGCTGCTGGTGAACCCAACGCACTATGCGGTGGGACTTTACTATCGTCCCGGCAAAACGCCGTTACCGCGCATCTTGTTTAAGGGGGAAGATAGTGCGGCGCAGGAACTCATCGCTCAGGCGAAAAAAGCAGACATTCCGGTGATTCGCTTCATCTGGCTGACCCGTACGCTGTATCGCACCACGCCGGAAGGCCAGTACATTCCGCGCGAAACGCTTCAGGCCGTAGCGCAGGTGTATCGCGTCCTGCGCCAACTCGAAGACGAGCAAAAACGCGATATTATCGAGATGGAGTGAAAGCGGATCTTTAGTTTTCCGCCACCTGACTCAAGTAGTGCGCTTCCCCCTGACGCAGTTCCGCCATCATGAAATCCAGGAAAGCCTGCTGCTGGGGCGCATGGGCTTTCCCTGCCAGCGTTTGAATCTGAAGTGAACGCTGGTCAAGCTGCCTGATATTCAGCGGTTTCAGGCGCATCGGCTCCAGTAAGCACTTGTACATCACGGAATAGAAACTACAGGCGGTAACCGCACCCGGCGTGCTCATCGCATAGTAATAAAGCGTGGTGAAGTTGTTGCAGCACAGCGTCGGTTCCAGAAAGGTGCCATTCATGCGGCACGAGAGGTCAAACAGTTGGCGTAGCGTGGTCGAGGGTTCCGGCAGCGCCAGCGGGAAAGGATGCAGATCGGCCAGTTGAATAGACTGCTGCGCCAGCGGGTGATCGTCGGACATCAGCAGCATCAGCGGCGCAGGCAGCGCCAGTTCCACATTCACGCCCTGCTCGGGCGCCAGCGCAAACTGGAGCGCGATATCCACTTCACCATTGCGAATCATCTGCGACACCTGCATCGCCGAGTCCACCTTCAGCGCAAAAGTGGTATCCGGGTCATGCTGACGAAAACGCGCAAACAGCGTCGGCAGCAGATCAAACGCCATCCCTTCCGTACAGCCGATGCGCAGCAGCGCTCGACGGCTGGCTTTCAGCCCCTGAATTTCCGCTACAGCGGCATCCATGTCCATCATGCTCTTGCGCACATGATTTTCCAGAATGCGCCCGGCATCATTTAACACCATGCCGCGCGCATGACGCTCGAACAACGGCACGCCAATGCGTTCTTCCAGCCGCTGGATTTGACGGCTGATCGCAGACACGGCCACAAATAAGTGCTGACTAGCGGCGCTGAGCGAACCAGTGGTGGCAACCACCAGAAAATAACGAATCTCGGTGCTGTGCATGACGGCGTTCCTTCCAGACATCGCGGGGGGATTGGCAGGTTTATATTAAAAGCAAAGCTTAATTGCAATTTTTATTATTGTTGCAAAGCTCATTTTTTCTTTAAATATCGGTAACTTCGGCACATTATCCAGCAAGGAAAGGCATGACCAGCGCAGACCTTATTCGTATCGCCTGTGAACGTTTCGATCGCGGAGAATTTAAACAAACGCTGGCACGGCGCATTGCCCATGCCAGCGAGAGCCAGAAAGCGGGTAACCAGCTCGCGCTGAACCGCTATCTGACGGAGGAAATCCAACCCGTGTTACAGGCGATGGGGTTCAGCGTAAGGCAGATTGCTCCATTGAATGAAGGACATCCCCTTTTCTGCTGGCCGAACGCCTTGAGGATCCCAGCCTGCCGACAGTGCTGTCTTACGGCCACGGTGATGTGGTTTTCGGTGATGAAGAAAACTGGCGTGATGGGCTCACCCCCTGGGAATTGGTGGAAGAAGGCGACCATTGGTACGGACGCGGCAGTGCCGATAACAAAGGCCAGCACAGCATCAACCTGATGGCGCTGGAACAGGTGTTTCAGGCTCGCGGGCAGCGCTTGGGCTTCAACTGCAAACTGCTGTTCGAGATGGGCGAAGAAATTGGTTCGCCGGGGCTTGCCGAGCTGTGCCAACAGTACAAGCAGGAACTGGCGGCCGACATATTTATCGCCTCTGATGGACCGCGTCTTAACGCAGAGCGCCCGACGCTGTTCCTCGGCTCTCGCGGCTGCGTGAATTTCCGTTTGCACATCAAGGCTCGCGAGCAGGCCTACCATTCTGGCAACTGGGGCGGGCTGCTGAGCAATCCGGGTACTCAATTGGCGAACGCCGTGGCCAGCCTGGTGGATGGACAAGGACGAATGAAGATCGACGCCCTGCTGCCACCGCCGTTAACCTCCGCGCTGCGAGAGATTCTCAGCACGATCAATCCCGCAGGCAGCGAGGGCGATCCGACGCTTGATGAAAACTGGGGCGCAGAGGGACTTACGCCTGCCGAGCGGTTATTTGGCTGGAACACGCTGGAAGTGCTGTCGTTCATTACCGGCAACCCGCGTAAGCCGGTGAACGCGATTCCCGCCGACGCGACAGCGATTTGCCAACTGCGCTTTGTGATCGGCACCGACTGGCAGCATCTGGCACAACATGTGCGTCAACACCTTGACCAACATGGCTTTGCGCAGGTGGACGTCGAGGTGCTTAACACCTCTCCGGCGACGCGCTTTAACCCGGAAGATCCGCTGGTGAACTGGACGTTGGCATTGATGCAGCACATCAGCGGTAAACAACCCGCGTTGCTACCAAATCTGGGCGGATCGCTACCTAATGACGTCTTCGCCGACATCCTCGGCCTGCCGACACTGTGGATTCCCCACTCTTATCCGGCATGCGGCCAGCACGCGGTCAACGAACACCTGCTGAAATCCGTCGCCCGCGAAGGATTAGCGATCATGACTGGATTGTTCTGGGAACTGGGGGAGCAAGGACAGGCACTATTAGAAGAACACCGCGAATATGCGAATCAGAGGTGATGTTTAACGCTAACTTTTTGTGCCTTTTACTGGCATTAGAAACTAGGTTGAGGCGGAAATAACCGCCGAGTGAGCGGCATAAATGCCGCGAAAGCCAGTGCCGCTTTTCTTACCTTATGCGGCACTAGCAATTTGAAAGAGAGATTACTTTTTCATCCACTCAGGTTTCTGGAACGCGTGGAACATCGAGTTTTTATCTTCAAAGAATGCGGCGAATTCCGGAGATTGAACGGCAGCTTTCAGATCCTGAGCAAACGGTTTGTCGGCATCTTCTGCACGCACGACAATCATGTTTTTCAGATCTTCCGGCAGCACATCTAACTGAATTGCGTCAGACAGATTCAGGCCAGCAGAAATCGCGAAATTGGCGTTAATCAGCGAACCGGTTACGCCACCCAGCGCGCGCGGCAGCTGTGCGGCTTCCAGCGGTTTAAAGACCAGACCTTTCGGGTTTTCAGTGATATCACGCAGTGAGGCTTTAGTCGGTGTAATCTCTGGATTAATCTTGATCAGGCCGTATTTTTGCAGGAAATCCAGCGAACGTGCCAGATTGGATGGATCGTTTGGCAGCGTGACGATATCGCCCGCTTTCAGCTCATTCAGCGAGCGGACTTTATTGGAGTAAAAGCCCATGCTGGCCGTCGGTACGGTGATCACTTCCGCCAGTTTCAGCCCTTTATCCGCGCTGAAGCGATCAAGATAGCGGCGGTTTTGGAACAGGTTGGCGTCGATACTTTTGTTCGACAATGCCAGGTTAGGCTGGATGTAGTCGCTGAATTCGCGCACTTTTACGTCGTAGCCTTTTTTCACCATCTCCGGTTTAATCGCTTTCGTGACCATATCACCGTATGGCCCCGGCGATACGCCGATGGTGATTTCTTTGCCTGAATCTGCTGCGTAAGCCTGAGAAATGCCCAACGCCAGCATGAGTGGAATAAGTTTTTTCAATCGCATCGTCGCGTTCCTGTCTGTCCGGTTTAGTCAGTGTTTACCGTTTTGCTAACGGCATTCTCGTTATTGTTATATAGAGCGCCAGCACAGGGCTAAGATCGAGATACCGGGAGCGGCCACAGTGTGAGGTATCCCTACGGGCACCTCATCACCGTGTTTCTCCCTAAATCCATACTCTTATGCCCTGCGTGGCATCGCTCATTATTTTTTTCTATTTTTATAACGTTATTCCCTGGTGTTGGATAACGTTTTACTGCTCACATGTTTTACTAAAAAAGGCTTACTAAAAAATCGTTAATCAACATCCGTTAAAACAAAAAGGTTTCCTGTCCGTAGCAATATTTGTCATACAGTTCAGGGTTGATATCGAAGCCGATTCCCGGCTTATTTGGCACCGCAACGCAGCTGTCTTTGTCTAATTCGACAAATGGCAGCATGAAGTCTTCATGCCAGTAGCGGGAAGACGGTGGAATATCGTGCGCGTAGATAAAGTTCGGCAGCGTTGATACCGCAATGTTGTGCGCTTTACCGACTGCCGTATCCAGCATGCCGCCGCACCATACCGGAATATTGTGCGCCTGACAGTAATCATGAATCAGCTTGGTTTCGGTAATACCACCGACACGAGCGACTTTAATATTGATAATCTTGGCGCTACCTAGCTCTATTGCCTTACGCGCGTCTTCTACCGACGCAATACTTTCATCCAGACAGATAGGCGTATTCACTGCGGCCTGAAGTTTACGGTGGTCGATAATATCGTCGTGCGCCAGCGGCTGCTCAATCATCAGTAGATTGAATTTATCAATCCGCTTAAAGAAATCGATATCGTCCAGCGTGTAGGCGGAATTGGCATCCACCATCAGCGTAATATCACCAAACGTCTGGCGCAGCGCCGCAATATAGTCGTAGTCTTTTCCCGGTTTGATTTTTATTTTGATGCGCTTGTAGCCTTCCTTCAGGAAATTATCGACCACGCTGACTAATTTATCCGGCGTTTCCTGAATACCGATGCTGACACCCGCTTCAACTTTATCCCGTACGCCACCCAGCAGTTGATGTAGCGGTACGCCTTTTATTTTCGCGTAAGCATCCCAAATACCGCCTTCGATTGCCGCTTTGGCGCAGTTATTACGCTTTACCGGCGCGAAAATATCGCGCACCTGCGAAGGGTGCTCAATATCCCCAGCCTGCTTAACCATCGGGATCAGGAAGTCACGCATAATATGCCACGCGGTGACGTTGGTTTCTTCGTTATAAAACGGCAGAGAAATTGCCGAGCAATCGCCGTAACCAATATGTCCACCCGCGTGAACTTCCGCGATGGAGAAGTGTTTCTCCGTCTGCGTCGCAAAGCTGGTAGTAAATGGCGTTTTCAGCGCCATTTTCATTTTTCTTAATACAATTTTGTCTATTTTCATGACATCTCTCTGCTGCCCTGAATACCCTATTCTGTCGTGGTTTAGCGGCGTTCGCGCTTATTCGCCCGTCGTGATAGCAAATCACCCAGCGTTTGTACAATCTGCACCAGCACCACCAACGCAATCACGGTCACGACCATCACTTCGGTTTCATAACGGTAATAGCCGAAGCGGATCGCCAGATCGCCCACACCGCCGCCGCCGACAATTCCGGCCATCGCCGAGTAGCCAATCAGGCTGACCAGCGTGATCGTCAGACCGCGTAATAACCCCGCCAGCGCCTCCGGCAACAGCACAGTGCCGATGATACGCGTTGGACTGGCACCAAAGGCCTCTGCCGCTTCCACAATACCCGGATCGACTTCACGCAGCGCGGAATCCACCAGTCGAGCATAAAAGGCAATCGCCGCCACGGACATCGGCACTGCCGCTGCCACTGGCCCTATCGTGTTCCCCAGCAGAAACTGGGTTAATGGCAACAACAGCACCAGCAAGATCACAAACGGGATCGAACGGATAATATTCACCAGAACGGTCGAAACCAGATAGATAAAACGGTTCTGCCAGAATAAATGACGATCGGTCACATAAATCGCGATACCTAACGGCAGGCCGAATATCACCGCACAAAGCGTTGAAATACACACCATCGTGAAGGTTTCACCGAAGGCGAAAACTAATTCACCAAATAACTCAGCCATTGATGACCTCCACCCCAAAGGTATTCTGTCGAATATAAGCAATAGCGGCGGCGAGGTTATCCGCCGTCGGATCGTCACGGTATGAAATCTGGGCGATAATATGCCCCAGCGCGCGATCGTTAATGTATTCAATATTGCCGTGCAGAATATTTACCGATACCTGAAACTGCTGCGCCACGTCAGATAATATCGGTTGTTCTACCGAATCATCGGCGAAGAGTATTTTCAGCAAGACGCCTTTATTATTCTGCTTAAAGCGTTCAGGTAATTCGACCGGACTGGTATGGCTAACCAGCTGTTTGGTGTAGGCATGCTGAGGCGAAGAGAAGATCGTAAAGACATCGCCCTCTTCCACAATATTGCCGCCCGTCATCACCGCCATACGCTGACAAATGCTTTTAATCACGCTCATTTCATGGGAAATCAGCACGATCGTGATGCCTAATCGAATATTGATACTTTTCAATAACGCCAGAATAGAGGCTGACGTTTCCAGATCCAGTGCCGAGGTGGGTTCATCGCACAGCAGCACTTCGGGATGGTTAGCAATCGCGCGGGCGATGCCAACACGCTGCTTCTGCCCACCGCTCAGCTGCGCCGGATAAGATGTCCCTTTGTCCTGCAACCCAACCAGCGCCAGAATTTCCGGCACGCGTGAGGCAATCTCTTCTTTGCTCTTCCCCGCGGCACGCAGGCTGAACGCCACGTTGTCATACACGTTACGGGTGTGCATCAGATTAAAATGCTGGAATATCATCCCGATACGCTGCCGATGCTGACGCAGTTCGCGGCCAGACGCATCGCTAATCAGCGTATCGCCCAGAAACACGCGTCCTTCAGTTGGACGCTGCAATAAATTGATTGTCCGCAGCAGCGTACTTTTCCCCGCGCCGCTGGTGCCAACAATCCCAAAAACTTCACCCTGTTGAATGGTCAGGTTGACGTTGTTTACCGCTCTGGACTGTGCTGCTTTGCCGGCGGGAAAATCAACGCTCACGTTTTCTAACCGAATCATTACCTGACTCACTCCTGCTGACTGACTATTTTAAGAGATATAACGGTGGCATACGCAAGGTAAGCCTGTTTGATGTAGGGAAGCCTGTGTTTGTGGGTAAAGTCATTTCTCATTAGCGGGCGTTAAGCCTATCCCACGGAACTGTTTCACTTGTTATGTTGAACAGAGATAGGCTCTTCATCGCCTTTTTGCATTGAGGAATAACCGGGCTATTTATGGCTGCCATTTTTGTTATAATTAGATTAATTCTTTATAAATCAATAAAATATTAAAAAATATTCGTCTGTTTAAGTTAGAGAGAAATGAGCTTTGCGTCAATGATAAAAAAAGCAAATCACCTTTCTGTTTTTTAGAAACTTTTTTATGTCTTTTTCTTCTATATAGGTTACCGCCGCCTTCGGTGATCGCCATACCCATCACGACATCACCAAACATAACAAATCATGATAATTCGTTGATAAGCATCTCAAAATATATCCTGAAACATTACTATCACAATCAGCGCCTAGCCTGATCTCGCACTGAAAACGTTTATCTTCCCGATTAAGGATGCCACCATGCGTTATCGCTCTATGCTGCTACCGGCGACCAAAACATTACCCGCGCTCAATATCTTATCGGCGTTCAAACGGCTGCCTGTTGCTGGCCTTTTTCTGTTCCCCCTCTATGGCGTGGCGGCTCCGGCTCAGCCAGATAACGCGAGTATCAGCGCCATTGTCGATACCACCACGCAGGCCAGTAACCGCCCTCACGTGATTGAACTGGAACAATCCATTCAGGCTGCGTTGCGCAAAGCGATCCAGGGAGAGGCGCCGCAGCTTACCCGAGCGCAGTTAGAGCAGGCGAGAGAAACGCCACAAATGGCGGATATCGATTGGCTCAACAACAGCGGTTATGACTTCGCCGTGAAAGCCAACCAGCAGGCGGGCATTGCGTTACTGGAATCCTTCTCACACCTTTCCACCGATGTGTTACAACAAAACACCGCTATTGTGACGCGCATTAATCGCGAAGCCACCACCGGGCAGCGCGAACAGGCACTGGTGGATGCAGAGGGTCAGGGGTATCTCTATTATCTGGCTGATGCGCTGGGTCCACGCTTGGGCAAGGTCTTCATTAACGAGTATAACCACGGTGAAATACGCAAGGCAGCCGTTTTACTCAAGCTATCCGCCGTCAGTACGTCCGCGGCTAAACAGCATTTTAACTATCCGCGCCCTTTCCTCCAGCCGAACAACACCATTCATCTGGTGCCGGATACCGCCGTGATTGGCGATAATAAGCCCTACACGGCTTCCGGCGGCGCATTTCCGAGCGGGCATACCAACACCGGCTACACCGATGCGTTGCTCTTAGCGGAAATGATCCCTGAGCGTTTCGTCCCGTTAATCGATCGCGGCGCGCGCTACGGCTATTCACGCATCGTGCTGGGCGTGCATTATCCGCTGGATGTAATCGGGTCACGGATGCTGGCCGAACGTAACGTGGCGCATTACCTCAACGATCCACTGTATCGCCGACTGTTTGAACAGGCGAAGACGGAGTTGCGCAGCGCGCTAGAGAAGGCCTGTGGTACGACGTTGAGCGCCTGCGCCAAGAGCGCTCCACAGGACGACCCCTACGCCGCGCCGGAAATGAAGACATTTTATCGCTACACGATGACCTACGGCCTACCGGCGCAACCCGGTAAAGCGTCTCCAATTAGCGTTCCCGAAGGTGCAGAAGTCCTGCTCGATCCCGTGCTTCCACATCTCTCCGCCGCCGAGCGAAAAAACCTGATGGTGAAAACCGCGCTAGATGACGGTTACCCGCTTTCCGGTGCGCCGGGCGACAAAGGCACGCAAAATTTCTGGCAGCGCCTCAACCTGCATGACGCCGTGCAGTCAGCACAGCGCCGCTAACGGATCCCTCTTCTTCGCGTTTTCTAACGCGGGGAAGAGGAACGTCACAGGAGTGATAATATTTAATTACGGAAATTCATTATCATTATTATCTTCACTTGGTGTCGTTTCACTTTTTTTAAAAATTAATGATTCTTTTTTTTAAAATCGCCCCTCTATGAAGAAACGATAACGCTACAGTCGTGCCTTCATAGCGTATCGTCACGATTATTCCACGCTTTTAGCTGTAACGGTAACTTTCCAGGCAGGATAATATTTTAATGGTTATTTACCTATCAGCATAGAATAGCGATCGCTTTGTAAACCAATGTAAATCGATGCTGTTACAAGTCCCCTAATGCCATTTTTTAATTTTAGTTAATCTCAATATAAACCTTATCTTTTCTCCGTCGATATAGAAATACCGCTCCTTATTCTGGAGTCATTTAGAGGTACTTATGAGTATTAAAATTAAATTAATTTCGGTTATGTTGTTAATGGCATTATTGCTTTTGGTTGTCTCTTTGATTGGGTTATTTGGCATGAATAATACCAACCAGTCGATGAAAACCCTGTACCAGGACAGGCTGATCGCGCTGGGCTATCTGGATAATATCACCAGACAGGTAAACAACGTGATGTTTGAAATCGCCAGCATTGACCTCGCTCAACCGAACAATGTGAAGACCGGGCTAGCGCACATCGAAGACGCACAGAAAATTTATAATGAGCAATGGGACTTATACAGTAAGACGTATTTAACGGGCGAAGAAAAAATATTAGAAGAACAGTTTGCAGTATTATATAAGCAATACAATGATAAAGTCGTTGTTTCCGCCATCAATGCAATACATAAAAATGACAAAGATGCATTAGAATATATTATCAATCACACATTAAAAAGCGAATACGCGCCGCTACAAAAAACAGCAGACCAGTTGATTAAATTACAATCTGATGTGGGTCAGACACTCTATTCCGAATCACAAAGTAGTTTCAGTAATCTATTATTTTTCGTAGTCATTACGCTTCTTGTCGGCGTCGTTATCGTTGCCTTATCCGGCTGGCGGTTGATTATGTCGATTGCCGTACCGATAAAAAATGCGGTGGATTTAGCAAGAAAAGTTGCAAGCGGCGATCTGACGCATCGCATCGCAATTACCTCGCGCGATGAAATGGGACAATTGCAAACCGCACTGCGGGAAATGGTGCTGAACCTGACGGATATCGTTGAACGTGTACACAGCAACGCAGACATTATTGCAACCGCATCAAGCCAGATCAGCAGTGGCAACATCGACCTCTCCTCCCGAACCGAGCAGCAAGCCAGTTCGCTGGAGGAAACGGCGGCGTCAATGGAGCAGATGACCTCCTCTGTTAAACAGAACGCCACGCATGCCGCCCACGCCAGCCAACTGGCAACGACCGCCTCGCAGCGCGCTGTTGATGGCGGCAAGATGATGGGCGATGTGACCAATGCCATGCAACAGATGGTGTCATCCGCAGAGAAAATCACCAATATCATCAGCGTGATCGACGGTATTGCGTTCCAGACCAACATTCTTGCACTGAACGCCGCCGTGGAAGCCGCTCGGGCGGGCGAACAAGGACGAGGCTTTGCCGTCGTCGCAGGCGAAGTCCGCACGCTGGCACAGCGCAGTGCCAGCGCGGCGAAAGAGATCAAAGAACTGATCGGAACGTCCGTCGAGCAGGCAAACCTCGGCCACACCGTCGTCATCGACGCAGGCGGCACGATTCAGAGCGTCGTAGAGGACATCAAACGGGTTGCATCGCTGGTGACCGAAATTTCCACCGCCAGCCATGAACAAAGTCTGGGCATAGGACAGATTAATACCGCGATTTCGCAGATGGAAACGGTCACGCAGCAGAACGCCGCACTGGTTAACGAGGCCGCCGCTGCCGCCGGTTCATTGTCCGAACGTGCAGGTGAACTCAGCCACGCCGTTGCGGCGTTCCGCATCTAACCTTCCCGCATTTTACTGCACCCGCGTAATCGGTTATCTCGGCGCGCGGGTGCAGTCAGTTAGCGTTAAGACATCGCTTAACGTGGTTAAAAACACATCGGCGTGTTCTTCCTGAAACACCAGCGGCGGGCGAATTTTCAGCACGTTCGCCGCGGGCCCTGTCGCGCTGATCAACACGCCGCGCTGGCGCATCGCATTCACCACCTGCAATGCAGATTCACTTGCTGGCGTTTTGCTTTCACGATCGTTGACTAGCTCTACACCGATAAACAGGCCGTAAGCCCGAATATCGCCGATCAGTAGAAAATCCTGTGCCAATTGCTGTAACCCTTGCCGCAGATAATGCCCCACGCGCTGGGCGTTCTGTTGCAACTGTTCTTCCCGAATCACTCTCAGTACCGCGTGCGCCGCCTGACAGGAAACCGGATTGCCGCCGAACGTATTGAAATAACGCACTTCTCGCCCGAATGCCTCGAACAATGCGGAACGTCCAACCAGCCCGGCGATAGGATGCCCGTTGCCCATCGGCTTCCCTAAACTCACCAAATCCGGAACGACACCGTGACGCGCAAAGCCCCACATTGACTCCCCGGTGCGACCAAAGCCCGGCTGCACTTCATCCGCGATAAACAATCCGCCAGCCTGGCGAATCAGCGCCGCCGCCTGTGCCATTTCGCCTTCCGGCGCACAGAACACACCGTCGCTGGAAAAAATGGTATCCACCAGCAGCGCGGCAGGACGAATGCCTTCCTGCTGCATCTGTGCCAGCGCCTCACGAATACTGGTAAGAAATGCGCCGGGCTGACGATAGGAATCTGGTGCGTCAATCAGCTTCACATGATTACCGCGCGCCACGCCATCCCCCAACGACGGCGACAGCTCCGCCAGCGCACTGGTCACGCCGTGGTACGCCCAGCGCGTCACCAGGACGCCCGTTCCCCCCGTGGTGTGGCGGGCAATGCGCAACGCCAGATCGTTGGCCTCACTGCCGGTACAGGTCAACATCACGTTATTTAGTTCGGCGGGAAATTCGCTGAGTAAATCTTCCGCAAAATCGACAATGGCTGAGTGCAAATACCGCGTGTGGGTGTTGAGCAGAGCGCTTTGCCGCGCCATCGCCTCTACCACCGCCGGATGACAATGCCCGACCGAGGCCACATTGTTATAGACATCCAGATAACGTTTCCCCTGATGATCGAACAGCCACACCCCCTCGCCGCGCACAACATGCAGCGGTTCTTCATAAAACAGGCGGTAACCGCTGCCCAATACCCGCTGACGACGCGCCAGCAACGCTTCTGTCGTTGTCATTTCAGGCGTGATATCTCTCTGACTCATAGCATGTCCTCCGGGCAAACCTGCTGTAGGCGAGTCACAAACTGCGCATGGGAATAGGTCGCGATACGCTGCAAACTGTGCCAACAGCGCGGAACATTACGCAGCAGATATTCCCGATTGTCGGGATAGCGTGATGCTCGCCACTGTGCAATCGTCAAGGTCAACGCCATGCGGGTCGCAATCAAATCCGGCAACAGTGCGATCTCCTCTGGTGCTAACGGCCTGTGCTGGTGATACGCGGCAATAAACGGCACAACATGTTCCAGCAGATCGGCGCCATCGCCAACCTGATACGCCAGCGCTGTCGCGACTTCGCAGATTAACGGGGCGAATACGGCGTCGCCAAAATCGATAATGCCGGTCACCCGCGTCGGTGACGCCCCATCGACCAGCACATTATGCGGATTCAGATCGTTATGAATGACCTGACGGCGCAACGTCATCAATTCGGGCGCGACGCGGCTGTCATAGCGATCAAAAATGCGCCGAAGATGCTGATGCTGCTGTCGTTCAGAAATAAAATCGAGGTAAGGACGCACCTGCTCTGCGCGGCTGATATCCCACAGCAGCGAACGGCTCGCCGCCGGATGCGTAAAGCCGTGAAGCGCATTATCCAACTGCGCCAGTGTGCTTCCCAACTGCGGCATCAATGCCGTGGAAGGCTCAGTCAGGTACTGCGGCGTGCCTGCCAGATAGCTCACCAGCCGCACGCGCAGCAGTACGCCACCCATTTCAACACACGTTTCCGCCTGACCCGCGAGAGTCAGCCTGATTCGCGGCACGGGCAGCTCAGGTGCCTGCTGAGCAAGATGCAGCAGCAGCGCAGTCTGGAAATCGCTGACGTCGGCAGGTTCCGCCGCGTTGATCACTTTCAGCATATAGCGTTCATCTGGTGTGACCGTCAGGCAGAAATTCATATCGCGCTCGCCTTGAAGCAGCGCCATCTGCCCGGACAAACCATATTCTTGCTGGGCAATGGCCAGCGCCTGCTGGCAGGAAACCTGCGGCACGGCCTGCGTCATCAGGTCGTCGCTATGCGATACCGCCTCGGCAAACACCGGCTGATTGGACGCAGAAGATTGGAACATGGGAGAAAATGTCGTAAGCCGTCCTTCAGACATGCTGCCCTCCGTTAACGTGGATTTCCGCGCCGTTGACATAAGACGCACCGGAGGTGCAGAGAAAATAGATCAGGCTTGCCACCTCTTCGGGTTTACCTAAGCGTTGCATTGGCACCTGCCGTTCAATGATGTCATCCGTGCCGGGTGACAGAATCGAGGTTTCTATTTCCCCCGGCGCAATCGCATTCACGCGAACGCCATGCTGACCAAAATCAAACGCCATTTCCCGCGTCAGCGCAGACAGCGCCGCTTTTGAGGTGGCATAGGCAACACCAGCAAAAGGATGAACGCGCGATCCGGCAATCGAGGTCACATTAATCACGCAGCCCTGTGATGCTTTTAGCTCGTCAAACAGGCCGTTTGCCAACAGTGCGCAGGAAAACAGATTGACGTTGAAGACCCGCAGCCAGGTCGCATAGTCTGTATCGCGCACGCCCAAACGCTGCCCGCCTTCCCCCTTTGGCGAAATCCCTGCGTTATCGACCAACGCATCCAACCGTCCGCCCAGTTTTTCCTTAATCAGCGGCAGCGTCTGTTGCAGGCTGTCGATATCTTCCAAATCGAGATGAATGTGGTTAAGCAACTTTTCCGCCCACGGGCACTCTTCCGCCCAGTTCTGACGCGACGCGGTAAAGATCCGCCACCCCGCCGCGTGGAAATGCTTAACGGTGGCATGCCCGATTCCCCGGCTGGCACCGGTCAGCAAGAGTGTTTTTTGTGCTGTCATACCGAACCTCCTGAGCCTTTGTAGACGATTCATCAAAACGGTGTTTGATGCATCATAAATTGGGTTTTAAAAAAAGCTGAAAAAAATTTCAGCGAAAAAAAACGATTTTTCCCCTTGGCGTAGAATGATGCTGAAGAGAAAACGTTTTTCAGGATGAGCAGCATGGATGCTGCGAAAGCCAGTGCCGCGTCGGGAACGCGTCACTGGCGGTCCGTCAGGAAAACGTTATCTCTGAAGGCACCGCATAGCGGCATCATGAACCGCCAAAAAGCCAGGGTTCCAAGGGCGACGGCAACTGAGTCGCCCTTGGTCGTGCGCTCTCCGATGCAAAGGGAGAAATGCGATCTCAACGCGCACGAAACATCCTCACATGACATGTAGTACTTGATTACCCACCTTAGCCCCCACTCCGTAAACGCTCCGAGCGGCGGCGCAGGATTTCCATCACGATCAGCAGGATAAGCGCAGCGCCCACCATCATGGTCGCGGCGGCGGCGATCGTCGGGTCGAGGTTCTCGCGGATGCCGGCAAACATCTGTAGCGGTAGCGTACGCTGGCGCGGGCTGGCGAGAAACAGTGTGACGATCACCTCATCAAACGACGTCGCAAAGGCAAAAAGCGCCCCGGAAAACACGCCGGGTGCAATTAGCGGAAACGTCACCTTGCGAAAAGCCAGCAGCGGCGAAGCACCTAGACTCGCGGCGGCGCGCGTCAGGTTGTGATCGTAGTTCTTCAATACCGCCGTGACCGTAATCACCACGAACGGCACGCCCAGCATCGCATGTGCCAATACCAAACCCAGATAGCTGTTCAACAGAGACAGTTTGGCAAAGAAGAAAAACATCCCTACCGCGACAATCACCACCGGCGCAATCATCGGTGAAATCAGTACCGCCATCACCAACGATTTGCCACGAAACTCACCGCGCACCAACCCGACTGATGCCAACACGCCGAGTACCGTCGCCAATAGCGTCGCTAGCGGAGCAATCAGCAGACTGTTGCCCAGTGCACCCAGCCACTCGCTGGAGTTAAAAAACTCGCGATACCAGCGCAGGGAAAACCCCGTCAGCGGATAGCTCAGAAACGAACCGGCATTAAACGAAAGCGGAACAATCACCAACACAGGGACAATCAAAAACAACAGCATCGCCGCCCCGTAGAAATTAAAGAAGGTATTCCACAGACGGATAACCACTTCACCCTGCTGTCTCATTTGCTATCTCCCAATATAAAGTTACGGATATCGAGCTTAGTGCGCCGCGGCTTCCGCATTAGTGCGCGTTACCCGGATGTACACCACGTACAGTAGCGTCACGATAATCAGCAGTTGTGTCCCTAACGCAGCCGCCATTCCCCAGTTCATGGTGGTGTTAGTAAAGAACGCAACAAAATAGCTCAACATCTGGTCGCTCGGCCCGCCTAACAGCGCTGGCGTAATGTAGTAGCCAATCGCCATCATAAAGACCAGCAGCGCTCCTGCCGTCACACCGGCGTAGGTTTGCGGCACATAAACCCGCCAGAAGGCGATAAACGGATGTGCACCCAGCGAGACCGCCGCACGCACATAGTTCGGGGAAATGCCTTTCATCACCGCGTACAGCGGCAGAATGAAGAACGGTAATAGGATGTGGGTCATCGAGATGTAGACACCGATACGGTTAAATACCAGCACCAGCGGTTCATCGATAATGCCGATATTCATCAGCGAACGGTTGATCAATCCACCGGACTGCAACAGCACAATCCAGCTCGCGGTGCGCACGATCAG
This sequence comes from Pectobacterium aroidearum, assembly GCF_041228105.1. Classification (NCBI taxonomy): domain Bacteria; kingdom Pseudomonadati; phylum Pseudomonadota; class Gammaproteobacteria; order Enterobacterales; family Pectobacteriaceae; genus Pectobacterium; species Pectobacterium aroidearum. Next base: position 2,426,560 of record NZ_CP166097.1, on the reverse strand, counting down.
TGATGTCCAGAACGGTAGCAGCACCAAAATTAGCAACAGATTGGCGCGGTTAGAGGGCTGCTTCGCCAGCCAGTACGCCAGCGGGTATCCTAGCCCCACGCACAGCAGTGTTACCACGCCCGCCATCAGCAGCGTGCGCAGCAGCACGTCCACATACAGCGCCTGATCGGCTGGCTGTGGGACGATGTGCTGCGTGGTGGCATCAACTTTATGGTCAAACACCGCCAACAGGTAATAGCTGGTAAAAGGCCGCGCCGCACGATCGAACGTTTTCCAGGTTGCTAATTCTCCCCACATCGGCTGTTCACGGATCAGTTGATCGCGCACGTCGCTGCTGCCCTCGGCGGGCAGCTTGCGCAATGTGCGGGTAATCAGCGTGCGGTATTCCGAGCCTTCATACCCTAGTCGTTTGGTAATCGTGCTTAACTTACCGCTGCTGCGGGCATCACGCAGATCGCCGACCAGCGCCCGAAAGACGGTTTCATCCGGCACATCGTTGCCCGACCATTGCCGCATCTCGGCAATGGTCTGTGGCATATTGTCGCGCAATTCCGGATTGGAGACGCTTTTCCCCAAAATCGAGGTGATCGGGAAGAGAAAACTCACCACGATAAACAGAAACAGCGGTGCAATCAGCAGCAGAGAGCGTTTTTTATAGGCTTTCTGCGCCAGCCACAGTTGTTGTTTCAAGGTCGAGTTTTCCTCACTTCCGCCAGACGGCACAGCGGCGGCGATATCGCTCTGGGACATAGGCTCTTTCTCCATCATCACGTACAGTCAATCACTACGGCCTTACTGCGCGGCCCAGGCGTTAAAACGTTGCTCCAGCTCTTCACCGTGGTCGATCCAAAACTCTGTATCTACCTGCAAGGCCTGTGCCAAATTATCAGGCGCAGTCGGCAGATTGGCGGCGACCGCTGGAGTTAGCAGGCTGGTGGTTTTGACGTGCGTCGGGCCATAGGGAATGTTCTCAGCGAACACTTTCTGATTTTCCGGTTGGTTGGCAAACGCAATGAACTGCTCCGCCAGCGCCTTATGCTTGGAGCCTTTGACGATTGCCCAACTATCCAGATCGTAAATGCTGTCGGCCCAGACAATCTTGAAATCATGCCCTTCTTTCTGCGCCGCTGAGACGCGACCGTTATACGCGGATGTCATTACCACATCGCCCGACACCAGCCATTGCAGCGGCTGGGCACCGGATTCCCACCACTGAATATTGGATTTGATCTGATCCAGTTTCTTAAAGGCACGATCGACGCCCTCTGGCGTCGCCAGCACCTTATAAAGATCGTCACGTTTCACGCCATCAGCCAACAGCGCGATTTCCAGCGTAAATTTGGCGCTTTTACGCAGCGCACGCTTGCCGGGGTATTCCTTCACATTCCAGAAATCAGCCCAGCTTTTCGGTGCCTGCTTCAGCTTCTGCGCGTTATAGGTCAAGACGGTTGACCACAGGAAAATTCCCGCGCCGCACTCGGTTACTGCCCCTTTGACAAACTGGGATTGATCGCCCAGCTTTGACCAGTCCAGCGGCTCAAATAGCCCTTCGTTACAACCACGCATCAGCTCAGGACCTTCGACTTCCACGACGTCCCAACCTACCTGCCCGGTTTCCACCATCGCCCGGATACGCGCCATTTCACCGTTGTACTCACCGGCTTCGACCGTGCCTTTACCCGCAGCGGCGAACGGTTTGTAAAATGCCTTATCCTGCGCGTCCTTGTTCAAACCACCGAATGAGATTACCGTGACGGATTCCGCCTGAGCCTGACAGGCCATCGTCACCAGAAAAGCCGTGGCCGCAATTTTCTTCAGCGCCTGACGTCCCTTTGCTTTGGGCGTGTTATTGAATGTGAACCTGTTATTAAATGTGAACATCATTTCGCTCCTGGAGTGGTAGTCAACGTAAAGGTCAAATGCGTATCACCATTTGCGCACGCTATTTCTTGCACATTATTTTTGATGCATCATGTATCAAAATAATCATGCCAAAAAATATGAGCATAAATTGTGCCAATTCAAAAATTTTATTGATGTTTTGCTACAGCGGCGGCGGGAACGGGGATGAGAAGCATCAGGGAGAGACGGCCATCCTTTACACCTGATGAGACTTCGCCATTTTTGCCATATTGTGGTGCAATCTGATATTGCCTTGCACCACCTAAACGCATTGCGCGCTTGCTATCCGCGTGCCGATATCGACTATCGACACGCATTTCTTACCGATGATCTAAGCGATGTGTTACCGGGAAAGATCGACACAGAGGTATTTCATTTCCAGATAGTCTTCGATACCGAATCGTGACCCTTCACGCCCCAGCCCAGACTGTTTCACGCCACCAAACGGCGCGACTTCGTTCGAAATCAGGCCGGTATTGATGCCGACCATGCCGTAGTCCAGAGCTTCCGGCACCGTCCACTGGCGCACGGCATCACGCGTGTAGACATAGGCCGCCAGCCCAAACTCGGTGTCGTTCGCCATCGCAATCACCTCCGCTTCATCGCTGAAACGGAACAGCGGTGCCACAGGTCCGAATGTCTCTTCACGGGCAAAACGCATGTCGCGCGTCACCCCGCCGACGATGGTTGGTGTGAAGAACGTGCCACCCAGCTCATGGCGTTTGCCCCCCAGCAGCAGCGTTGCTCCGTGCGATAGCGCATCGGCAATATGTTGCTCAACCTTGCTAATCGCATCGGCATCTATCAGTGGTCCCTGCGTCACCCCCGGCTGCGTACCCTCACCGACCTTCAACTTGCGCACTTCTTCTACCAGTCGTTCGACCAGCTCTGGATAAATACCCTCTTGCACGTAGATGCGATTGGCGCAGACGCAGGTCTGCCCGCTGTTGCGGAACTTGGAGGCCAGAATGCCTTTCACCGCCAGATCCACATCGGCATCATCGAACACGATAAACGGCGCGTTGCCTCCCAGTTCCAGCGACAGCTTTTTCACGGTTGGCGCGCTTTGCGCCATCAAGATGCGACCGACTTCCGTGGAGCCGGTGAAGCTCAATTTACGCACCACCGGACTATCGCAGAGCACCTTGCCGACCGACTGCGCGTCACCGACGATGACCTGCAACACGCCGCGCGGAATACCGGCCTGCTGCGCCAGTTCAGCCAGCGCCAGCGCGGTAAACGGCGTCTGTTCAGCAGGTTTGACGATCATCGTGCAGCCCGCCGCCAGCGCGGGCCCGACCTTACGGGTAATCATCGCCGCCGGGAAATTCCACGGCGTAATCGCCGCACACACGCCGATGGGCTGCTTGATGACCAGCAGGCGCTGTTGCCCTTGTGGCGATTGCAGCACGCTGCCTTCAATACGTTTGGCCTCTTCCGCAAACCAGTCGATAAAGCTGGTGGCGTAGGCGATTTCCCCCCGTGCTTCCGCCAGCGGTTTGCCCTGTTCTGCCGTCAGCAGCGTAGCCAGGTCATCCTGATTATCCATAATCAGACGCGCCCACGCCTGCAACAACGCGGCGCGTTCTTTCCCCGTCTTTTTACGCCACTCAACCAGCGCCTGTTCAGCCGCAGCAATCGCCTGCTCAGTTTGTGACACCGTCACTAACGGTACGCTACCCAGCACCTCGCCCGTCGCCGGATTAGTGACATACAGACGTTCACCGTTGTGGCTGTCTTGCCACTCGCCGTCAATCAGGCAGTGTTGGCGGAATAACGCTTGCTGTTTTAGCGGTATAGTTGCTTTCTGTTGCATAGTTTCTCTTCTATCGTGTAAATACGCGCGTCAGGATGCTCATGGCCTTACTGAACTGATCGTCAGGCACCGTTAACGGATACAGGAAACGAATCACGTTGCCATGTACACCGCAGGTCAGCAGCAGCAGACCAGCTTCCAACGCGCTTTTCTGAAATTGACGGGTAATCTCTGCCGAGGGTTTTCCGGTGTGCGGATCGTTAAATTCCGCCGCCACCATCGACCCCTGCGCACGAATCGCCACCAGCGCCGGACACTGCGCTTTGATTTTCTCCAGCGTTTCCACCAGCGCAGCACCCAGACGCTGTGCCCGCTGGCACAATTTCTCTTCTTCAATCACGTCCAATACCGCCAGCGCGGAGGCCACCGACAGCGGGTTCCCCGCATAGGTGCCGCCCAGCCCACCCGGCGCAGGTGCGTCCATGACATCAGCACGACCGACGACGCCGGAGATCGGGAAACCGCCGCCCAGACTTTTTGCCATCGTGATCAGATCCGCTTTCTCCGCGTAATATTCCATCGCGAACAGCTTGCCGGTACGGGCAAAGCCCGTCTGCACTTCATCAGCAATCAGCAGGATGCCATGCTCATCGCACAGTCTACGTAGCCCGCTAATAAAGGCCGGTGGTGCGACGTTGAAACCACCTTCGCCCTGCACCGGCTCCAGCAGAATGGCGGCAACCTGATCGGCGGCGATATCGGTATGCATCAGACGTTCAACGCTTTCCAACGCCTGCTCAACGGTAATGCCGTGCTGTTCACTGGGGTAAAGCGCGTGAAAAATGGAGCCGGGGAACGGCCCGAATCCTGTGGAGTACGGTGCCACTTTGCCCGTTAGCGTCATGGTCAGCAGCGTGCGGCCGTGAAACGCGGCGTTGAAGGCAATCACACCGGGGCGTTTGGTGTAGGCGCGAGCAATTTTCACCGCGTTTTCCACCGCTTCGGCTCCGGTGGTAAAGAACGTAGTCTTTGCCGCGCCGTCAATCGGCGCCAGCGCATTGATGCGTTCGGCAAGGGTAACGTAGCTGCCGTAAGGCACAATCTGGTAGGCCGTATGGGTAAAGCGATCCAGTTGCTCGCGCACCGCAGCAACAATTTTCGGATGACGGTGGCCGGTGTTCAGTACCGCAATCCCGGCGGCGAAATCGATAAATTCTCGACCTTCAACATCCCACAGGGTGCTATTTTCCGCACGCTCAGCATAGAAGTCACACATGACGCCCACACCACGCGGCGTGGCGGCCAGACGGCGTTGATTCAGTTCGCTATTCTTCATGGTCTGCTCCGGTATCCCAAACACATCGGTTAGTCGTTGAACGATGGTGAGTCGAACGATGATTGTTAGTGTAGTTGCAAGATGATGATGTCATTTAGACGCGAGATGGTTCTATAATCCAGTGCCAGTTTTGAATATTTGAAGGATCCACTTTTGCGCTCACTTCTGACCGACTTATTGCTTCAGCGTTTAGCCAACCAGCAAGACGGTGCGCTAAACAAGCGTTTGTACGACTGCATTCGGCTAGCGATTCTTGATGGCGCGATTGCCGCTGGCGAGCGTCTGCCGTCGTCGCGCGATCTGGCGCAGCAGCTATCGCTGTCACGTAATACCGTACTGACCGCTTACGAACAGCTCCTGGCAGAAGGCTATATTGATGCGCGCAAAGGAAGCGGGACATTCGTCACGGAACAGTTACCCGATGGCAATATGCAACCGGTGAGCAACGACAGCGCCGGAGAAATCCGTGAACCTAAACATGAATTATCGCGTCGCGGTATGCATCTGCTGGGTTATGCCGGTGCCTCCGCCCGCCAATGGGGCGCGTTTATGCCGGGCATCCCGGATATCGCTAGCTTTCCTCACGATTTGTGGCGACGGATTCAGACGCGACTGACGCGCCGCGTTCGTCCCGAACAGCTTTCCTATTCACCGATTGGTGGCTGTCCCGAACTGCAACTCGCTCTGGTGGATTATCTGCGCGTCGCCCGCTCTGTCGAATGCACGCCGGAGCAGATTCTGATTACCGAAGGCACGCATCAGGCGATGGATCTGCTGGCTAAAATGCTGTGCAACCCCGGCGATTTGGCATGGATTGAAGATCCCTGTTACTGGGGGATTCGCAATGTTCTGACGATTAACGGCCTGCGAGTCGCCCCCGTTGATGTCGATGAACAAGGGCTGGCACCGCCGGAAACGCTGGCACCTGATGCCGTTCCACGCCTGATTTGCGTGACACCGTCACATCAATATCCACTGGGCGCGGTGATGAGTCTGGCACGGCGTCAACGTCTGCTGGCACTGGCGCAGGAGCACGGTTGTTGGGTGGTGGAGGATGATTACGATAGCGAATTCCGCTTCTCCGGCAGCCCGATCCCCGCGCTGCAAGGGCTACAGGCGCAATCACCGGTGATCTACATCGGCACATTCAGCAAAACACTCTACCCCGGTCTGCGTGTCAGCTACATGGTGCTGCCTCCGCTGCTGGCGCAGTCGCTAAAGACCGCACATTCCGAACTCTATCGCGGCGGTCACTGGCTCACACAAGCGACGCTCGCGCAGTTTATCCACGAAGGCCACTACGCCGCACATATCCGCCGCATGCGCCTGCTCTACGCCCGACGTCGCGCGCTATTGACGTCGTTGATTGAACAACATCTGGGCGCGGATTACGTTGGAGACAACAGCAACGCCGGGCTGCATATGCTGCTCAGTCTGCCTCCTCATATCGACGATGTCGTGCTAAGCGCGGCAATCTTGCGCCGTGGCGTGATGGTTAAACCCCTCTCCAGCTACTACCTGCAACCGACGCAACAGCGTGGTTTATTACTGGGCTACGCCAGCGTGGAAGAGAGCCAAATGACGAAGGCGTTTTCCGTGATTGTGGCCTGTATTCAGGCGCTGAATACCCGCCATTCCGACGTCTGATCGCCCTCGTATTCATCCAGGCCAGCACGCACCGTTACGGTGCCATTTGCGTCAACACGCCCCATAACAGCGCATCTGTGGTAGTGAACGATCGCGTTTTCGTGCATTGCGCGCGGTATTTTCTGTTCGCTTAGTATCCGGCATGGTTTATGCATTCTTATGAATAACAGTGACTGCCGGAGAGTGAAAAATGAGAAATTATGTCAGCTTCAGGAATGTTCAGAAGACCTATGACGGCGACCGTCTGATCGTCAAAAACCTCAATCTGGATATCCGTGAAGGTGAATTTCTGACCCTGCTTGGGCCATCCGGCTCGGGAAAAACCACCAGTTTGATGATGCTCGCCGGGTTTGAAACCCCGACGCAGGGCGAAATTCTGCTGCGCGATGCGCCGCTGCACCATCTTCCACCACATCAGCGTGACATCGGTATGGTATTTCAGAACTACGCTCTGTTCCCACATATGACCGTGGCAGAGAATCTCGCCTTTCCATTGTCCATCCGTCGCCTGAACCGCGCCGACATCAAAGAGAAAGTGGATCGAGTTCTGGATCGCGTGAAACTCACCAGCCTGGCCGACCGCTACCCCGCGCAGATGTCCGGTGGCCAACAGCAGCGTGTGGCGCTAGCCCGCGCGTTGGTTTTCGAGCCTAAACTGGTGCTGATGGATGAACCGCTGGGCGCGCTGGATAAACAGCTGCGCGAGCATATGCAGTTGGAAATCAAGGAGCTGCATCAGTCGCTGGAGTTAACCGTGGTGTACGTCACCCATGACCAGAGCGAAGCGATGACGATGTCCAACCGCGTCGCCGTGTTTAACGATGGCGTGATTCAGCAGATGGATAGCCCCAGCGATATCTACGAAAAACCGGAAAACGCCTTTGTGGCACAGTTTATCGGCGAAAATAATACGCTGCTCGCCACACGCGCCGAGGCCGAAGGCGCATTCTACCGGGCAACACTGGACGACGGCACTTCACTGCGTGCGCTGAAAGTCCGCCCCAGTTCGCCGGGTCGAAAAATTACGCTTTGCATCCGCCCGGAACGCGTTCACGTCAACGCGCCCCACGTCGACGACAGCATGCAGCAGGTCAAAGCCCGCATTCAGCAGTTCATCTATCTGGGCGATCACGTCCGGATGATGACGGAAGTGGCTGGGCAACCGCAATTCATGGTGAAACTCCCCGCCAGCGAGATTCAGTCGCACTGGAAAGCCGGCACCGAAGTCAACTTGTCATGGCAGCCAGAGCACCTGCGCGCGCTGGATAGCATCATCACTCATTAACTGACAAAAGCACGGATATGAATCGCACGCAGTGCGCAAAAATGGGCGCACTGCTTTTTACCTCACCCCGTCACTCTTGCTCTCTGACCATCAGTATTAACCATAATCACCTTCCCCACGCCCCTTCACATGCAGTTTGAAGAATGACCGATATACTCTGAGGTTATTTTAACTCGATAATACACCTACCAAAAAAGCATTTTGTGGATAAAAAACTTAGCATATTCATCATAATATTTTCGGTGATAATGAATATTATTAAATAGACAGGAGGAAACCCCGTTAAAGAATAATTTAACAATCACAATAGAACGTTCGACAAAACCGTAGGAAATATAATCAGAAGTAAAATGATAAAAGGATTTTTCATTATGCTTTCAGAATATCATGCCCCCCCCATTATAAAAACATTCTACCGCCCTATAGAGGTTGCTATTCGTTGGAGTTATTTAATACCATCAGAGTCTGAAATACTTGATAAATTCGATGAAGCACCGCTAACTTTCTTACATTATTCTGCTCAAATGTGGCCAAAACTGTCATTAAACCACGAAAGAGTGATTGATGGGCTCATCAATGGGGAACTGCGGCATAGTAAACGCGGAGTGACCAGTTCAACCCCCATAGACTTAAGCGATCCCGATTTATCCATTCGTCATATCGATCTAAAAAACTGGATGATGTCATATTATCCAAACGAGAAACCCGATTTTTTATTCTCTCCAGAGGAACAATTTTCCGCCATAACAATAAATATGAATTCGGTGCATATACTTTTAGCCGAATTAGAGGTGATGCGTATAAAGAACAACCACCTTGAAACCCAGCATAATAATATACAAAACGATTACCTTTCACTAAAAGCTATTTGCGCATCAGCGATGCTGAATTCAACGCAGCCTGCACTGGGAGAACGAAGTGAAAGTACATATCTGACAGTTATTGGGGCATTAATTAGCCTTTATAATAAACATTCACCTTCAGGCCAGGCATATACGCTTTTTACCTCTCAGGATGCGGTGATTTCTGCCTTAATTGCTCACTATGGCGATAAAAGGGGCATTTCCAAAAGCACGCTTGAAAACAAGTTCGCTCAGGCAAAACGTCTACTCAATAACTCATAGTTTTTACCCTTACCAGGGTCTACATCACCCCAGCTAAGGTGAAAACCACATACTCTTTTTACATAGTAGATATCCACATCATTCTATTACGTCTGAGGGATAATCTACTATCATGCATAAACAAGCTCGTTTTGCATTAGCGTATCTTACGCCATTTCATACCCAGCAGATCTCGTCGCCCCTTAGAAAACCACGACCATCATCTTTTGCAAGTAGTCTGTGCAACATTCTCATTCTGCTGTGGACTCTCACATTCTGCACCTCAGGAATCGCCTTAACAATTGCAGAAACACGTCATCTGGTCGACCGCACTGGATTTGGCACAACCCCACAGGATATTGAACGTTTCAAAGAGATGACGCGGGAACAAGCCGTGGATTATCTGCTAAGCACACTCGATGCGCCTTTTTACACTCTTCCCCCGGCTTTCGTGCAGAAACCTTATCCAGATTACTGGCAGGAAGGCTGGCGAGAGCAAAATATGATTTTCTTCCGTATCAACGAAATTAACCAGCTGCAGACGTGGTGGGTACAGGAAATGATTCTGACACCCACTCCATTTGCCGATCGCCTCACGCTGTTCTGGCACAACCATTTCGTTTCCCGGTTTGACAACACCCTCATCACCGCCCCTTTTTTCGATCAGCTCACTCTATTTCGGCAGGTCGGTAGCCAGAGCTTTCGCCTTCTGATACGAAAAATACTCCAAGACCCCATGATGCTCAGCGGGTTGGATAACACCTCTAATACACGCCAGAATCCTAATGAAAATCTTGCAAGAGAATTGATGGAGCTCTTTACCCTAGGAGAGGGTAATTACAGTGAAAATGACGTCAAACAAGTGGCCCGCATTCTGGCCGGGCATGGTGTCAACGCCATGCAGCAATGGCGTTATCGATTTGACGCCATTGCGGCGGTATCTGGCGAAAAAACGCTGCTAGGCAAGAGAATTCAAGGAACACCCGATGAAGAACTCGATCAGCTTGTTGATGTTTTATTGTCGCAACCCCAAACGGCAACGCGTTTAGCAGGAAAGTTTTACCGCGCCTTTATTTCGCTAGAGGATAACCCTGAAACGGTATCCGCATTAGCACAAAATTTACGCAATAATGACTATGCGATGAAACCGTTCATACGTGAATTGTTGCTCAGTCCCGCTTTTTGGCACGAGCGCAATCGTGGAGCATTGGTCAAATCCCCGCTGGATCTTATCGTCGGTTTTTCTCGCACGCTGTCGCTGGTGTTGCCCGATCAACAGATCCTACTTGATTATCTTCAGACTCTGGGACAAAGCCCCTTTATGGCTCCCTCAGTGGCGGGATGGGAAGAGGGAATGGCATGGCTTGATAGCAAGACACTGGTCGATCGTACCAGAGTGTTAACCCGACTGTGGTCTGCTGTAGAAAATCCGCCGCCTGACAATGATGGGTTAATCGTGCGTTTTTCATCCGAAAGTCGTGGGCTACCTGCTCGCTTTATCGTCACCGCCAATGGGCAAAAGCTTGCCAGAATTACTGCAAAGATCGGGGCAGATACCCGGCAAGAACAAACTTCCAACGAGCCAGGAAATCTGAAACCCATGTGGGAAACCGTCGCTATTCTCTTACCCAGTGGATCCGCAACATTGGAAAATGTCACCATTACGATGGATGCAGATGAACCCGATACCCATTTATTTATCAATTGGATTTCCTTCAATGGCTATCGTTTTTCTCCCCATCAAGCCAGTTGGGTCATCCCGAAAGGTTCCTCCTGCCAGGCAGATTCACCGTTAGGATCTTTTTACTGCAACCTGAGTTTATCTTTTGACCTTACTCTACCGGTTGGGAGCGAAGAGGCCAGTCTGATCGATCGGAGTACGCCACTCAACGCCAACATCGAATACGGTACAGGTCGCCTAAAGCCGCAATTTAGTCAATCGGGAAGCACGCTACCCACTAGCGTCACACCTTATGCCCGTATATCTCCTCATTCACTACTGGCTATCTCGCCTTTTAGACAACCCGTCAGTTGGGATAACAGTGCCGTGACCTTAAAGGCACTGACACTTGACCCTGCATTTAATATGAAATAGATAAGGATATCTGCTTATGTCAGCACCGTTTATACCGTCACGGCGTTTACTTCTCGGTGGGCTTGCCGCAGGGATATTAACAACCATGCTTCCCCTGCGCGGGTTCGCCAAAAGCACCATTCCTATTAATAAGCATTTGATCGTCATTGAATTATTTGGGGGAAATGATGCGTTAAACACGTTGGTTCCCTATCGGGATCCGCTCTATCGACATTATCGCCCTATGCTAGCGTTAAAAGCGCACGAATATGCGCCTTTAAACGACGATTTAGCTTTTAACCTCGCCTGGAAAAAACTCGCTCATGTATTTCAAAAGGGGGAGTTAGCGGTAATACAAGACGTGGGTTATCCGTCGCCCAATCTGTCTCATTTCAGTTCCGCCGCAATATGGGCCAATGGCGCTGATACCCCGACGCTGAAATCAGGATGGGCTGGTCGCGTTCTGAGCACCTCTTCACGTGAGGAGCGGTATCATGATACCGATGGCATTATTCTCTCTGGCGATCAGTCTTTACTTATCCATCCGACGATCCAGGCGCTGACGCTTCAGGATAGTCGCGCCCTGCTTAGCACCGATTTAACCCTGGCCTCCTCCCAAACCAATGATAACCGCCCTCCCGCAGCACAACACATCCTGCGGTTAATGGAGAGTACCAGCACGATAAGTCGACGAATTCAAAATAAGCTGCGCAATCAGAACCATTTCACTCGTCGATTTACCCACGACGGCTACATTGAACCGCAAAATGCCCAAGCGGCAACAATACTCTGGCTTATAGAGAATAATGTCCGTTCACCGCTGTACAAAATCAGTTTGTCTGGCTTCGATCTGCATAGCAATTTGCGCGGTGAGCATGAACGCCAACTCAGCAAAGTAGAAACGTTAATGCTGGGGCTACGGCAAGGACTCATCGATATTGGCGCCTGGCAGGACAGCCTGATTATGGTGCACTCAGAGTTCGGACGTCGGCCAAAAGAAAATGCATCGGGCGGAACCGATCACGGCACCTGTGGGCCAATGTTGTTATTGGGTGGTCAAGTCGAGGGGGGCATCTGGGGAGCCCGCAGCCCACTCGATAAGTTGGATAGCGATGGCAACCCTTATTTCTCTACCGATTTCCGCTCGATATACGCCGCCGTCGCCGAACGTTTTTGGAAACTTCCAGTGACTCAGGCTGGGGGAACGCCGCTCTCTCCTCTGAATATTCGCCTTTAACCGATCGCCTTATTTCTACGGGACACCCTTGTATGAAAAAAACCATGGCACTGAACCATCCGACTACGATCACCGATAGCGATAACTGGCAAATGCTGGCAAAAATCCGGCAATCCTGTCGTGATAATATCCATATAAGCGGAGGCCTCCCCGCCGGACAAGCCGATATTCTCGTGTGCCTCACGCTGTATAACGAACCGGCTCCCATGCTTGCCGATACGCTGGCAGGGCTGGTTCGTAATCAGCAAGAGTTAACCACAACGTTTACCAATCGTCCGCCCAACCTCATCATTTGCATCCTACTTGATGGCACCGACAGCGCTCACCCATCAACCGTCTCGCTTTTAGCCTCGCTGGGATTACTGCCAATGCAAACGCCCACATCGGACAAGCAGAGCAATTCATTGACGCTTCAGGTCAGCGAACAGTCCACCTCTCATATTCTGCGCTGCTGTGATCAATCTGGGATAGCTGAAAGCGCGGAGCAGAACATGACGCTACTTCTTGCCAACAAGCGCCATAATGCAGGAAAGCTGGATAGCCACGCCTGGTTTTTTTGGGGTGTAGGGCGTGTCGTTAAGGCCGAATTTGCCATGCAGATCGATGCGGGATCGGTCACTGAGTCAGCATGTTTGATACAGTTGCTACAACATATGTGGCGAGATCCTTATTGTGGGGCCGTCACAACGCGCGTGATGCTCCCGGTTCCTACTGATGCAAACCTGGCGCAGAATTGGCAATATGCCGATTTTATTTGGGAAAAAGTCAGTGATTGGGCCATCGGCAGTGCTCTGCATTATCTGGAAGTGGTTCCTGGACAATGCAGTATGATTCGATGGAGCCAATTTTGTGAAAATCACGGACATCCGCACGCGCCGGTTGAGGCCTATCTGCGTGGGTTAATTCCCCAAGGTTTATTAGAGCGTAACCTGTTTCTAGCGGAAGATCGGGTTATGGGGTTTGAACTGGCCACACACCATCAAGGGAGTGGGGTACGTTATGAGCAAGGTGCCGTTGTACGTTCAGACCCAGCGCCTACCTTCATAGAACTTCTGCGCCAGCGACGACGTTGGGTCAATAGTACCCTTGCCGCTCGCTTACACTCGTTATCCCGATTGCCCGAGGTGATAACGCAGTCCTCTCTTTCGCCAATGCGACGCTGCAATGTTACGCTTTCTTTACTTTGGGGAATGTTACAGTTTATTTCTCAATTTATGATGCCCTCATTTAGCGCCATTTTGCTCGCGGCAGGTGTACACACATTTGTCAGCCGTATCCTGCCAGACGCCAATCCGTCACTTAACACCACTGCAGCCATAGGTGCGGCACTGCTTTTTATTGTCATCTGGATCGGAACGCTCTGTATGAACCGTAGAGCCACGTTGAATAATGAGGCTGGCACGTGCTACCACATCGCTGCGATGTCGGTACTCGGAGGATTACTGGGAGCAGCATGTATCCTGGCACTGTTGGAAACCTCCATAACGAACGTCAGCCTCATGGGCGTGGCTCTGTTACTGCTTTGCCTTGCCATTGGCCTGCATTCATGGAGTTATCTACGGCAGTTCCTACGCTGGATGCCCCTTTACCTCATTCTATTACCGATTTTCAGCCTCTATCTGACAACCTACTCTATCGCCAACATTAATGATGTCAGTTGGGGAACCAAAGGCTTGACCACTCATCAGTCTGGGGATAATAAACAAAAATCGTGGGCGGCCACTCGCGACAAACTGCTATTTATCTGGGGTGCCGGTTCACTGACCGTCGTGTTACTGTTCTTGCTGGCACTCCCTAACACGCAATGGATGTTCATTATCCAATGCGCTGCCATGTTTTTCTGTGTTCGTATAATACTGTCATCCATCACCAGCATCGGTGCCAGTCTCACCAAACGATTGCGCATGCGGCGTAAACACGCATCTGTTCCCTTTGTCGATCGCGTTGAATATCCCGTCTCCTCTTTGCTCCCTATCGTCAGGCCGGTTTTCCCACCTTTCGAGTCCTTCTCGTCGATCATAGAAGAGAGTCTTACCCGCGGTAATGTCACCAACAATGGCCCCTATGTTCGCCAATTAGAAAGTCGGTTAACTGAATATCAATCGGTTCCCACACGCGTATTCTGTAACGGTGAGCAGGCATTAATTACCCTGTTACTGGCAGCAGACATTAAGGGCAAAGACGTTATTGTCCCCTCATTTACCTTTGCTGGCACGCCTCATGCTGTCGTTATGGCTGGGGGGACGCCAGTTTTCGCTGATATTAAAAGCCAGGATTGCCCGCTGCTGGATCCCAACGATGTTATACGTCGCATCACTGCGAATACTACCGCGATTGTCGCTGTGGACGTTTATGGCTATGCCAGCGACTATGCCGCATTACAACAAATTGCGCGAACCCACGGACTGCGTCTGTTTATCGACAGTGCCCCTGCATTTGGTACCACGGTTAATGGACAACGGATCGGTGGCTTCGGCGATGCACAAATTTTCAGTTTTCACGCAACGAAGTCATATAACACCATTGAAGGTGGCTGCCTATGCAGTCATGACGCGGAGCTCATCAAACGTGCCGAAGCGATTCGCAATTTCGGGCAGGATGCATCTGGTATCTGTGTACTTCCTGGATTGAATGGCAAGATGAGTGAACTCAACGCGATTATCGGGCTGGCACAACTCCCTTATCTGGAATCCCAATTAACATGCCGTCGGCAAGCAGCATCGCGTCTGATTACGGGTATGACTTCCATTCCCGGCCTGACCCCCTGCTTACCCCCAGAAGGGCAATCCCCTGTCTGGCAATATCTCCCCATTTACGTAGATGCGAAGCGTTATGGTATGAGCCGTAATGACCTGCAACACGCGCTGCATGCACAAGGGATCATGGTGCGCAGCTATTACGCACCAGCCTGTCATCTCATGCCCGCCTATGCACGGAAGCCGCAGGCCTCACTCCCACAAACCGAACTTCTGTCTGCATGTGTTTTGGCATTGCCAATTTACAACGACATGACGGAGAAAGAATGCGAACTCATCCTTACTTCACTCAGCGCATTAGCCCTTTCTCCCCTCACTCACCATGTTGCTGAAGGAGTACACGCATGAAAAACACGATATTGGTCGCTGGCGCAGGTGGCTACATCGGCATACCGCTATGCCATTTATTAATTAATCAGGGATACCGCGTGGTGGCCTTCGATCGCTTTTACTTCGGCCAGCCCGTATCAGAAATGCCACAATCTCCAGAATTCCATACGCTACGTGGCGATATACGCCACATCACCCCCGATATATTGCACAATGTTGAAGCCGTCATCGATCTCGCGGGATTAAGCAACGATCCTGCCGCACAAATATCGTCCACGCTCACCCATGCCATCAATTACGACGGCGCTTGTCATCTCGCCAATACGGCAAAAAAGGCGGGTGTTCAGCGCTACATCTATATGAGTTCCGCCTCGGTTTATGGTCGTTCTGGTGCAGAATCAGCAGATGAAGAAATGGAGTGCAAACCACAGAGCCTCTACGCGGAGCTAAAACTGAATGTTGAACGAGAACTTATTCGGCTAAGCGATACCACCTTTCAGCCAATTATTCTGCGTAACGCCACAGTGTTCGGCCTGGCACCTCGTATGCGCTATGACCTCTCCGTCAATATCATGACGCGTATGGCCGTGCGGGAGAAATTCATTACCATTGATGGTGATGGCCTCCAGCACCGTCCGTTTATTCACGTTCAGGATGTCGCCCGTGCCGTACTACTCGCCTTACAGCTTGATCTCCCACTTTCAGTGCCCCCCGTTTTTAATATTGGTGGCGACTCGTTAAATCACACCATCAACAGCATTGCTGCCATCATCACCGAGGAAATTCCCGAGGTGAAAATCGTTCATCACCCTCTATCTCTGGATACCCGTGATTATCAACTCTGTTTTTCCCATGCGAGAACTACGTTAGGTTTTTTACCTACACGCAGCATTCGTGATGGAGTAAGAGAAATTGTTCATGTGCTAACTACCGATCAGTTGGCGGGAACACAGCCGACCTGCTTTACCGCACAGTGGTACACGGATTTAATTGAGTGGGAGAAACGCTTACAACCTTTGCAGCTAGATGGGCATCTTTTTTAGGTTTATACAGATAACATTGATGGCGGCGGGGTTGTAAAACAATCCCGCCGCACAGTCACACCAACACGGAGGTAACAATTAAAACGAAGAAAATAATTATCTTTATACTGAATAATTTTATTTAGGTAATTAATGCGTGACTAATCACAACTCAAAAATATCCTGTTTATTAATGACAGAATATCGCTGGAGTTTTTTCCTGATATCTATTTAAACTCAATACAGTTTCAAGTGCGATCCCTTCCTATTTCAAGTTTCAGGTACGTTATTCAATAATAACGTTTTATTCTGCAACACGAATTATTTAGGGCACATTCTAATGGATGGAAATCTCAATATAAGGGAATCGGTATGGATACGCCGCACTTCTTTGCCCTGTCTGGAAAAACCGCGCTCATCACCGGAGGATCGCGTGGGTTAGGGTTGCAAATTGCCGAAGCACTCGGTGCACAAGGCGCTCATATTATCCTCTCAGCGCGCCACGCCGATGAATTACAGACCGCGCAGTCACACCTCTCCTCGCTGGGTATTCGTGCCGAATGGATTGTCGCCGACAATACGCAAGACCGCGATATTGAACGCCTCGCAGAGGAAGCTATCGCTAAAACAGGTCAGATAGATATTCTCGTCAATAATGCCGGTACAGCATTCGGTTCCCCGGCGGAAGACCATGCGATTGCTGACTGGGATCGCGTCATGAACCTGAATATCCGCAGCCTGTTTTTATTAACGCAGAAAATCGGTAAAGGCAGCATGATCCCCCGCCGCTATGGAAAAATTATTAACGTGGCATCGCTTGCTGGTTTACAGGGTAATCTGCCCGGCTGGCTGGAAGGCATAGCCTACAGTACCAGCAAAGGTGCCGTGGTGAATTTTACCCGAGCATTAGCGGGCGAATGGGGAGAATTTAATATCACCGTCAATGCACTCGCGCCCGGTTTTTTCCCTTCAACGATGACGCAGAACCTGTTGAATCGGCTTGGCGTCGATGCGCTGGCGCAAAAATCTCCACTGCGACGCATTGGTGATGATGAAGACTTAAAAGGTGCTGCGATCTTATTTGCTTCCGACGCCAGTAAATATATTACGGGCCAAATACTTTCTATTGACGGAGGTATGAGCGCCATATAAATCCCTCCGCATTATTAGCTCTACCCTAAATAATTCGAGTTTCAGGCAGGTGGAAAATCTGCCGACAGCAGATTTGAACGCAGCTAACACCCATGCAGCGTGAAGTATGACGGATATAGATTCATGTACGGTGTTTTTCAGTCGAGCTAATTACAGGAGTAATAGCGATGAAAAGTTGCTTTGATGGATGGTCACCACAGGTTATTGATAGTGAAGATAAAGCGGCCGTTATTGCGCATCTCGAAAAATATCGATTTGCCATCGTTACCAGCGAATGGGAATACGATGATACTGACTTCAAAAAAATATCAGCGCTTTATTCGCTGGGGGAGATTTATCAGTCAGCCTTTAACCGTCAGGAACATAAAGAAGGCGTTTCCACATCTGGGGTAAATCAGATTGGCGGGCTCTCACACGGCACGCATATGGTTTTCAATAGTACCTCACACCTTTCTCTTCATACCGATGGTTCTTATATCCCGATTGGGAGCATAAAAACGTCGATTCTTCTGTGTAAGCAGCATGCCAGCCAGGGCGGTGAAACCGTGCTGTTCGACAGCGTTTCCGCCTTTCAGCAGCTTCAGGCTGAACACCCTGATTTAGCGAATATTCTGCTCGAAGAACAGATTTTCCGTCGCCGTTCAACCGGCACACAGTCAGGGAAACAGTATGCCCATATCGGCCCGGTTTTTCGTCGCGATCGCGACGGTGGGTTTATTGGTGGCTTTACGCTGGATATGACCGCCGACTGGGAGTATTCGCGCGGCATCAACCCGCGCGTTGTCGAGGCCGTCGAGTATCTATCACAACTGGCCGCTGAAGGTAGCCGCTATCACCTGACATTCCCTCTTTATCGCGGGCAGGCCTTGATCATGCGTAACGATAAAATCTCTCACGGACGTCATGCCTACACGGACGATCCCGCCCATCCGAGAACGCTGCTGCGCGGAATGTTCACCCGCGAACCAACCCTGATCGCATAATCAAGGAGAGAGAATGACCGATCGTTCAATGACAGAATCCGTCTTAGCGGCACGTTGGGATGGCTGGCTGACGTGCCCGCAAGAGCACCTCCACGCTCGGATGCGGGATGAGTTAGCCGAGACGCCGATCAGCGAGAAAACGCTGGCAGCCATGCTGGCCTTCGTTCATGAATACCGACTCAACGGCGTAAACTGGAGTGCTCAGGGTATACGCGGAGACGAAGTTCAGGATCAACTACAAGGCCTCCAGCACGATGCACCGCCGTATTTTGCGCTGTTTTGCGAGAAAATTGCCCTTGCTGAAAAATATAAATGGGTCGGCGGCAGCGTGGATGCAGACGTTCTGGCAGCACAAACCCGCTATCAGAAATTTGCTATCGTCTCCACGCCCAGAGCGGGCACCCACCTACTCCGCACGCTGCTAGGTTCCCACCCGAACATTGAAATGCACGGTGAAGCGTTCAACCGCTTTGGTCAACATTTGTTGCCCTATTCCGTTAAAGACACCGCTATTGAGACGATCCTGCATCGACACCTGTTCAAACCCTATTTTGAATACGTCGAGGCGGTTGGTTTCGTACTGTTTCGGGATCTTGATACTACCTGGGGTGATGCGCCGATTTGGCCTGCCTTGCAGGCGATCCCCGACCTGAAACTGATCCTGCTGGAAAGACAAAGTCGGCTACAGCAATTCGTGTCGTTGAAGAAAAGCCTGCGCGACCGTATCTGGTACGTCGGTCAGCATGACAGCCGCCCGGTTTCTCATGAGAAAATGGCGGTATCGCCCGATGAATTAACAGCGTTCATCGATAACAATCTGGAAAATCAGGCTGCGTTTTATCAGGCTTTTCAGCACCACGACATCCTCAGTCTTGACTACGAAACGCTGATGTCAGCACCCGATCGTGTTGCCAGCACGGTACTGTCCTTTTTGGGGATTTCCGATTTCAGGCTCTGCGCCGGCACAGGGAAAAAAGAGACCCGATCTATTGATACGATCGTGAGTAACGTTGACGACCTCAGAACCACGCTGACAGGGACAAAATATGAATCCTACCTCTAACTCATACTGGCCGCCTTATACGGCTCTCGCAGAGAAAGACGAACGCCCGCTGATTCATCGTGGTGAAGGGGTTTATCTCTACGATGAACGCGGCCAGCGCTATTTTGACGGGATGTCCGGCTGCTATAACCACTGTCTGGGGCACTCTCACCCTGAATTCATTGCCGCCCTGCAACAGCAACTATCCACACTGATTCATGCCTGCAATATCTATTCAAATACCCAACTCCCCGGTGAACTGGCTGAGAAACTTGCCGCGAAGCTCATCGGTACGGGTCTGAGCAAGACGTTCATCGTCGGGAGCGGCAGCGAAGGCGTTGAAAGTGCACTAAAAATGGCCTGGCAATATCAGGTCAACCGCTCCCATCCGGCGCGAACGAAAATCGTGGCGATCAACGGCGCGTACCACGGCTGTACACTCGGCGCGATGATGGCGACAAGACGCCCGTTTATCAATGAAGGCATTTTACCGTCTCTGCTCGACAGCAATACGATCACGATGCCCCCGCCTGAACATCTCAGCGACATCTGCGTCTGGGAAACGCTGCTGGAAGAACAGGAATCGAGCATCGCTGCCGTCATTATTGAACCGATTATGGCAATGGAGGGCACTCGGCTCCTGCCGGAGGGCTTCCTGCAACAGCTCTCGCGGTTAACAAAGAAACACGACATTCCGCTGATCTGTGACGAGGTCTACTGCGGCGTTGGCCGCGCGGGAACATTCTGTGAATCAGTCGCACAAGGCGCACAGCCTGACATCGTCATTTTCAGCAAGTGTCTCGGCGGTGGCGTTCCTATCACCGCCGTACTTGCCACTGAAGCCATTACCGACAGCTTCACCGGACAAGCGCCGCCGTTTTTCCGCCACGGTCATACGCAATCCGGCAACCTGCTAGGCTGCCGCGCGGCGCTATTTGTCATGGATTATCTGGAGGCACATCACCTCTACGATGCGGTCACGGCAAAGGGAAGGACGCTCCTCCAACTCGCCAAACAGCATTTCCCTCAAACCGAGGGACTGATCAGCCTGCAAGGCAAAGGCCTGATGCTGTCGATGACATTTGCCTCTCTCGAACAGTGCGGCCGCGCGCAGGCGGCGATACGTCAGCAGGGTGTCATCGTTGGCGCAGCAGGCCCGTACCTAAAATTGGCACCGGCCTTCACGATTTCAGCCAATGAAACCGAGGAACTGATTCAACGTATGACTACCGCACTGGGAAGCCTCTGATGGGCGTTAGCCGCCGCTATCGGGTGTGATTAACACCCATCAGATATAATTAACAACAGGGAGTGAAAAATGTCCGACTATTTTGATCTTGAACGTATCATACACGGCAAACGACATGAAACCCCGTTCCAGTGGGGCGAATTAACCCAGATATGGCGTAACAGCAGCATCGCCTCGACGCTTGCCCATGAGTTCCCAACCGATGGATTTAACTACCGTGAACGTAACGGCGGTTACTTTTATCGTCGAACGCTGATTCCTTTAGCCTCTGGCAAAGTGAGCAATGCCACCACGCTCTCTGACGCCTGGCTGGGAATGTGTAACGAGCTGACCTCTGACGTCTTTACTGCCGCCCTGTCCGCCTTTTGCGGAGCCGACCTTTCCGAACTCAAAATGGAAGCGGTGGCTTTTCGCGGCGGCCGGGACACCCACTATCTCCCCCATGTCGACGCGTCGCTGAAACGCGGATTCCGCCTGATTATCTATTTCAACGCCGAATGGGAAGAAAGCTGGGGCGGCGCCTTTCAGATTCTCAACCCAGACAACCATGCGGACGTCTGCCATTCCGTCCTCCCGCTCATGGGCAACGCCAGCGTCATCATCCGCAACGGGTTTTATGAAACCTGGCATGCCGTCGTGCCACTAACTGGCGTTTCCGTCAAAACACGTAATGCGCTGAATATTACCTATTACGAACCCGGCACGACGAGTACGGCACAGTGAAGAAGCTTATTTTCCTCTACGGGCCACCTGCAGTGGGGAAACTCACGATCGGTCGCCTGCTGGCGGAGAAAATGGGAGCAACGCTATTTCATAATCATCTGACGTATGATGTCGCGATGGCGGTGCTCCCGCCTGATAGTGCATTTAGCACGCTCAGGCGCTTCGCTTGTCAGCTCAGGCTCTATGCCATCGCACTGCTTTTTGCAGAGGATGAGCGCGACCTGATCACGACCTTCTGCTATGAGGGAGCCAAAGACGACGGGTACATTGAGGCGATAAAGACACTGTGCGCGGAACAGGGCGTTACGCCATTTTTCGTGCAGCTCCGTAGCGACGAAACGCATCTCTTAAATCGAGTGGAAAACGCTGATAGACAGCAGTTCGGTAAAGTAAATACGCAGGATAAGCTCAAAGAAATTCTGAAGAATTATAACTACGCCGATACGATCGATGCCGCCCATCATCGTTCACTGCACACTTCTGCGCTGGCACCTCACGAGGCCGCAGAGCAACTGCTCGACTGGTTTTCTTCATATTGAAGCAATAAAAAGGCCGTTGCCCCAGAACAGGGGCAACGGGTATAGCACTAGTCTCGAATCTTGCGGTACACCCACAGCACGACAATCGCGCCGACAATCGCCACCACAAAACTGCCGAAGTTAAAGCCATCGACCCGGCCGAACCCAAAGAAAACGCTGATATAGCCGCCCACGACCGCACCAACAATCCCGAGCAACACCGTCAGGATAAAGCCGCCGCCGTCTTTACCGGGCATAATCCACTTAGCCAGAATCCCCGCAATCAAGCCAAAAATAATCCAGGACAGAATACCCATACCTACTCCTCGCGTTTTCGTTTCACCACACCCGACACTGCCACTCATTGGCAAATCGGACAGTTAAGCAAGTATAGGTGAGGATTGAGGAAATGGTTGGCGGTATGGGAGAAGACAGAGAGTCAGTACCTCATGTATATATACGCGCCAACCAGATAAAATCTTGGATGGATTCTCAACTCATAGAGGAAACACCTAAAATACCCATGATGTTAAAAATGAAATAAGATAAATTAATAGCTAGCTAAAAAAATGACATTAGATATAATTTCCATGTATTTTTTCATATATTAGTTTATTTTAAAACCCTCAGAAGGTATTATATTGAGAGTAATTAATTTTATTATTTTAATCACCCTAAAAACTCATTCATAGCAACCTATATCTAGAGATAAAAAATGAAAGAAAATGAATTGCAAACTGCAATCATGTCATCTTTACAAGACTATTGTTCTAGGAACGAAATTGGCTATCAGCACATGTCTTTTTATAATAATCAACAAGGCGATACGTTAAATAAATTATGTGCTGATTTCGTATTCACGCTCAGTTGTTGCCATTTTTACATGGCTGAGGTTAAAGTTCTTGATAGTAGCGGGGAGTTGAATTCTTGGGATGATGAGCAATTTATTGCTAATTGTTATTTTGAAGAATATGGTTTCCCTATCCGCTATTTTTACAACGAGGCGAATGTTTCATATCTCTCTCGACCTCAACCCAAGAATTATGCTGAACTCGTAATGGAAGAGATAAAAATGAGCAGGCCAAGTTTATTAGATAGCAAACGACCACTAGTTAATAACCATTTATATATAAAAGACTTATTTAATACACATGGTGCTACAGGTGAAAGAAATATTGGAGCGATACTCACAGCCTTAGGTGAAAATTATCTTAAAACAAATGGAATGATTGCTATAGCGTATGGAAACAATGGTATGCTTTACGCTGACATACTCACACCACAAATAGCAACCGATATATCAGAAACATTAAGAAAGTATGCCAAAAATAAAAATATAACAAACAACCTGAAAGGAATTATCAGTAACTATTTTTCTGGCGAGAGTGATCTCATACAGGCAATGAATGATCCTCAGAGAAATTTTCCCATTAAATTCTCATCTAACAATAAAAAAAACAATCACCAAAAGAATAACGATAAAGGTTCGAATAGCCCGCGTATGTGATTCTAGAAAGTCAATAAAATTCTTACGATATAATCTAGTCGCATATAGGCCTAACATACTTGCGCTCCGAAAGGAGCGCTCTAGCACTTTAGTTTCAACTAACCTTTCGCCCTATTCCTTCGCATACAAATACACCGAAGCCCGCGATACACCCAGGTACTGTGCGATGGTTTCCATCGATTTTTTGACTTCCAGCAGGCCGCTGTCTTTCAATTCCTGAAGCAGGATTTTTCTGTCCTGCGCTTTTAGCGCCCGTGGTGTGGTGGCAAGCCGGGCGGCGAAATTGTCGATGTGTTGTCGGATTGCCGCTGCGCCGTTTGGTTCCAGATGCTCGGTCACAGAATCGGAAGCAAGTTGGGTGAACTGCGCTAGCGTATTCTGCATGCCACGAAATAGCGTCATGTCGACGTTCAGGCATAGCGCCGCGACGTAGTCACCGTCTGCATTTTTGATGCCGACCGAGGTGCTTTTTACTGGACGCCCATCGGCAAACTGGTTGGCGTAATTCGCCAGAATGTTAGGAAACTCGGGCGAGGCGATGCGGGCAAGACCCAGTTCCGTCGCAGGAGCACCCACCTCCCGGCCAGAGAGGTTATTGTGAATGGAAAGTATCGCGTGTTCCGGGTTCTTCAGATCGTGCACGACCACTTCACAAAATGGCGCAAACGTCTCGCTCAGCCCTTTCGCGATGGCCTCTAGCTGCGTCAGCAACAGACCTTCTCCAGATGCCGCCATATTTCTCTCCCCTACCAATATTTGCGCCAGCGCGTTTTCTGGCGCTGAGTGTACTGTAAGTACACCCGATTTAGTACCGCGCCTTATCCCTACTCATTCTGCCCTTTTTCAGCAGCACACGATGAGTCTCACAGCAGCGAGACGCTAAACATAAATCAAGTTAGACAATTTATCTAATTTTATATATTTTGTTTATTGCGCATTCGACAGCATCGGGGTCAGCGGCCTCGGTATTCACAATCACGATTAGCAGGTGATCCAGACATGAGTTACTTACGCCTCCCCACTTTCGACGATGTGGTAGCCGCAGCGGAACGTATTGCTGGCTATGCCAATAAAACGCCGGTGATGACATCACGCACGGTCAATGACGTATTCGGCGCAGAGGTTTTCTTCAAATGTGAAAACTTTCAGCGCATGGGCGCATTTAAGTTTCGCGGTGCCATGAACGCGCTGTTGCAGTTCTCCGACGAGCAGAAAGCCGCTGGCGTCGTCACGTTTTCTTCCGGTAACCATGCACAGGCCATTGCCCTTTCCGCCAAATTACTTGGTATTCCGGCAACGATTGTCATGCCGCACGATGCACCGGCAGCAAAAGTCGCCGCAACGCGTGGCTATGGCGGAAACGTGGTGGAATACAATCGCTATACCGAAGATCGTGAGCAGATTGGTAGAGATCTCGCCGAAAAACATGGCCTGACGCTGATTCCTCCTTACGATCACCCGCACGTTATTGCCGGACAAGGCACGGCTGCCAAAGAGCTGTTGGAAGAAACCGGTGAGCTGGATGCCCTGTTCGTCTGTCTGGGCGGCGGCGGGCTACTATCGGGTTCGGCGCTTTCTGCTCGCCAGCTATCACCGCATTGTAAAATTTATGGCGTCGAGCCTCTCGCGGGCAACGACGGACAGCAATCTTTCCGCAGCGGAAGCATTGTGCATATTGATACACCCAACACCATTGCCGACGGCGCACAGACCCAGCATCTGGGCAACCATACCTTTCCTCTGATTCGCCAGAACGTCGACGATATTCTGACCGTGACGGATGACGACCTGATTGACGCTATGCGGTTTTACGCCGAACGCATGAAGATTGTCGTGGAGCCAACGGGTTGCCTCAGCTTTGCGGCAGCACGCAATCTCAGAGAATCGCTACGCGGTAAACGCATCGGCATTATTATCAGCGGCGGAAACGTCGATATCAGCCGCTACGGCGCTTTTCTGACCGGCAATGCTTGAGGAAAGAACCATGATTTTTATTTCTGAAGCAGAATCGGCATCACTCATCAGCCATGAGCTGGCCTATGATGCCGTTCGCGAGGCGCTGCTCGCCGCCAGCAAACCGGAAGCTCGCAGTTTTTCGGTGGTACACGGCCAAGGTTCCGATCCAGGTAACACTTTCAGCATCAAAGCGTCCGCCACAAGTGAACTTGCGGGGCTAAAAGTCGGTTCGTTCTGGCCGGGAAACCCTGCTAACGGGCTGCCCCGTCATAATTCCCTGATTTTGCTGTTCGATCAGCAAATCGGGAAAATCGCTGTCGCGATTGAAGCCGGAAAGGTAAACGCCTTTCGTACCGCCGCTGCCAATGCCGTTGCCGCCGATTTGCTGGCAAGACCTGATGCCTCGGTTTTGGCCGTGTTCGGCACCGGCAATCAGGCGCGTTATGAGTGCGCCGCGCTGGCAAGAATTCGCCCGATTCGTACCGTGCTGATTGTCGGGCGCGATAGCCGCAAATCCGCAGAGATGGCACAAGAACTCAAGGCCGCCGGGCTGGATGCGCAAATCAGCGATGCGGAAAGCGCGTGCCGCGCAGCGGATATCATCG
Source organism: Pectobacterium aroidearum (assembly GCF_041228105.1). Taxonomy (NCBI): domain Bacteria; kingdom Pseudomonadati; phylum Pseudomonadota; class Gammaproteobacteria; order Enterobacterales; family Pectobacteriaceae; genus Pectobacterium; species Pectobacterium aroidearum. The sequence goes on along the minus strand of NZ_CP166097.1, from coordinate 2,400,377 downwards.
TGACGGCAACGCCATCCCGCGCGCCGCTGTTTAATGCTGACTGGGTTAAAGCCGGAACGCATGTCGTCAGTATGGGATCGGACGCCGTCGGCAAGCAGGAACTGCCGCCAGAACTGTTTACCGCTGGCCGCCTGTTTTGCGATCTGCCTTCCCAGTCCCGCATGATAGGTGACTTCCAACACGCGCCAGCCCATGTGACGCTGACGGCCATCGGCAACGTGATTAGCGCAGGTGCTACGGGACGACAAACGCCGGACGACATCACCGTGTTTGACAGTTCCGGTTTGTCCATTCAGGACTTATATATCGGCCAGCGCATTCTTGCCGCCTGGCAGCAGGCTCAACGAGACGAAGGTGCACAATGAACAATATTGCATGGCTTAACGCGCTGGAAACGCCCTTTTTACTGATTGATGAGTTCCGCTTTCAACGCAATATCGACAGGCTTTATCAGCGAACGGAAGCGTTGGGCAGCCGGGTTCGACCGCATCTCAAAACGCTACGCTCGATTGAAGCCGGTCGCTATCTGCTCAAAGATGCCAATTCACCCGCGACAGTTTCGACGCTGGCAGAAGCGGAAGCCTTTGCCGAGGCGGGTTATACCAACCTGCTCTATGCCGTGGGAATCGCCCCGCACAAACTGCCGCGCATCGCCAACTTAATCCGTAATGGCGTGAATATTCATATTCTGCTGGATAGCGCGGAACAGGCGCAGGCGGTGGTCGATTTTGCTCGCGCCAACAGCGTGACATTTTCAGTCTTTATTGAGATCGACTGCGACGGGCACCGCGGCGGCATCCCGCCGGAAAGCGACGCGTTACTTGCGCTGGCGAAACAGATCGACGGCAACGGTGCAACACTCACTGGCCTGCTGGCGCACGCGGGAGAATCGTACGCTTGCCGCACAGACGAGGCGATCAGGGCGGCCGCACGTGCAGAATGTGAAGCCATCAACACCGCCGGACGGCGTGTTCGCGCGCTGGGGATTGCCTGCCCTGAACTCAGCGTCGGTGCCACGCCGACGGCACATTTTGCCGAAGATCTCACCGGCGTGACCGAAGTCAGAGCGGGCGTGTTCACCACGTTCGATCTGGTAATGAAAAATGTCGGGGTGTGCACATTGGACGATATCGCCCTGTCGGTTGTCAGCACCGTCATTGGTCACAACCGTGAAAAAGGCTGGGTGTTTATTGATGCAGGCTGGATGGCGCTTTCCCGCGATCGCGGCACAGCACCTCAGGCAAAGGATTACGGTTACGGGCTAGTTTGCGACCTGTACGGCAGCCCTTACAACGACCTCTGCGTGACGATCACCAATCAGGAACACGGCATTATCACGCTACCTGTCGACAGTGGACTTTCGGTCGATCATTTCCCCGTCGGCACGCGGTTGCGGATATTGCCTAACCACGCCTGCGCGACAGCCGCGATGCATCAACACTATCAGGTGCTGAAATCGCACAGGAATGCGCAGGAAACCTGGCAGCGCATTACCGGATGGTGATGACCGGCTACATGCAATCGCTCATCCCGCCCGATCTGCACGCGTCGGGCGGTGATTTCACATCACTCACGTTTATCTCTGCGCGCCGTCAACGCGTTCAGTTCAGTTGCTCGTCCCTAACGTCGGCTCGCAGTTCACCGGAAAATTCACCGAGTGGGCGATGTAGCAGGCGTCATGTGCTAGTTCATGCAACTGGGCATATTGCTCAGCGGTAGGCTGCTTTTCGCCGCTGAATGTTACCTGCGGACGCAGCGTGACGTCCAACATCGCCGTTTTTCCTGCCGCATTCACGCCCATCGTGCCCACCGCGTGATCCTGATAATCATCCACGCAGAAACGTTTTTTGGCCGCAATGGAAAGAAACCACAGCATATGGCAACTGGACAACGAGGCCACCAGCGCCTCTTCAGGGTCGACTGCGTCTTCCAGCGAAAAAGGTAGCGGGACAACATGCGGTGACGATGAGGCACGCAGCGTAATACCGCCATCAAACTGCCACTGATGCAGTCGGCTGTAGCGGTTATCAATAAAATCTTGCCCATCGCGCTGCCAGCAGATTAAAGCACGGTATTCAGACATGGCTCAGTTCCCTTTGTTATGATTTTCCAGCCCTCGCAGTAGCGCCGCGAGGTTATCATCAAGCGCAGCCAGGACATCGGCAGGCAGTACCGAGAGCACCTGACGCTCGTTCTCAATGTGTGCCTCAACGGCACGGTTAATCAGTTCAAGCCCCGTACCAGTGAGTTGCACAAGCGTACTGCGCGCATCCTGTTCATTCTGCACGCGTTCGATAAATCCACGGGTTTCAAGACGCTTTAGGCGGTGAGTCATGGTACCCGACGTCACCATCAGCGTGGAGAACAAATCCGTCGGGCTCAGGCAATGCGGCGCGCCCGCACGCCGCAGCGTCGCCAACATATCAAATTCCCAACTGCTCAGATCGAATCGGGAAAAACAGGATTCCAGACGCTGATCCATGAGCACGGCACAGCGTCGTAGACGTCCAATCGGTCCCATCGGGCTGGCATCTAGATCAGGCCGTTCGCGCCGCCACTGTTCAAGAATGGCATCGACCGCGTCGTATTCGCGCTCGCGAGTTTGATTTTTCATTTATCTTGACTTCAAGTTAATTAATCAACACTATCATAATATCTTGAATTGAAGGTAAAGTCATGAACACTGCATCCTCACCACACTATTGGCGTGACGTTCTACTCACGGCGATGGCTCCCGCGATTTGGGGGTCTACCTACATTGTGACATCCGAACTCCTGCCACCGGATCGTCCCTTCACGGCGGCGCTTATCCGCGTGCTGCCTGCGGGTCTATTACTGCTTTTATTCACCCGCCGCTTTCCTGCCCGGCAAGACTGGTGGCGCATCGTCGTGCTCAGCGCTCTGAATATCGGTGTTTTTCAGGCACTGCTGTTCGTCGCCGCTTACCGTTTGCCTGGCGGATTGGCAGCGGTACTGGGCGCGATCCAACCGCTGCTGGTCATGGTGTTGGTCTGGGCGGTGGATCATCGCGCCCCCAGACTGGCTACGCTGTGGTCGGCGATCATCGGCGTCGGCGGCATGGCCATTCTGCTGCTGTCGCCGCAGACGACCTTTGAACCTATCGGAATCGCCGCTGCGCTGCTGGGTGCGGTGTGTATGGCGACGGGAGTCTGGCTGACGCGCCGCTGGCGGCTCGATCTGCCCGTGCTGCCGCTTACCGGCTGGCAACTTTTCATCGGCGGATTAATGCTGGCGCCAGTCGCATGGCTGGTTGATGCGCCGCTGCCCGCGTTAACCCTGTCGCAATGGGCCGCCTACGCCTATCTTTGCCTTGCGGGTGCCGTACTCGCTTATGGGCTCTGGTTCCGTGGCGTATCCCGTCTGCCAACGGTTGCCGTTGCCTCATTAGGGCTGCTAAGTCCACTCACTGCCGTAGTGCTGGGTTGGGTTCTGCTTTCGCAATCGATGACCGGTACGGCGTTTCTGGGTTTGGCGATCGTGTTAGCCAGCATTTTCGCCGTGCAATGGACGACGGCACGAGGTAAGTAATTAATGAAGAACTGCTGATAACGGCCGTTGTTGGCGGGGAAAGATGAAAAGGAAGACGTTAAAACGGCGGCGTTACGATAACGCCGCCGTTTTTATCATACTTAGCGACGGTTACGCACGAGCTGGTAGCGACGCGTCAGATACTCGACCGGTGCGCTCCAGATGTGAACCAGACGACAGAACGGAAACAGAACGAACAGCGTCAGCCCCAGCACGATGTGCAGCTTGAAGATCAGCGCAACCCCAGCCAAATGTGCAGACGCCCCGCCCTGGAAAAACGCCACGCTTTGCGCCCAACCAACCAGCTTCAACATTTCACTGCCGTCCATATGCTGTGCAGAGAACGGAATGGTCAGCAGCCCCAGCCCCGCCTGAATCACCAGCAAAGACAGAATAAGAATGTCGCCAACGCTGGACGTGGCACGAATGCGCGGGTTGGTCAGACGGCGCTTTAACAACAGCACGCCACCGACAAACGTCAGCAGACCTGCCGCACCACCGCCAAACATCGCCATTTTCTGTTTTACGTCCATTGGCAGGAAGGCTTCGTACATCCAGTGCGGCGTCAGCATACCGAGGAAATGCCCGGCAAAGACGCCCAGAATCCCCAGATGGAACAGGTTGGACGCCAGACGCATCCCTTTCTTATCCAGCATTTGGCTCGAACCCGCACGCCAGCTGTACTGGCCGTAGTCATAGCGCAGCCAGCTACCAATCAGGAAAATGGCCATCGCCAGGTAAGGATAGATGTCAAAAAAGAACACATTGCTGAAGTTTATAAAAGAAGAGTTCGTGATTGCACTCATTAGCGTTGCCCTCCCGCCGATGTCGCGTCAAGATTCAGATATTGCGGCACCACCGCGCCAGCGAAGCGGCGTTGGTGTTGCGTTTGTTGGGCCGATGCGCAGCCTTCTTCGCCGAGGAACTTAACCTGTTCCTCTTCCCACACGGCATCCAGCGCCTGCGGCGTGTCGTCGCGCGTTTCGTCAACCACCTTGTGTGTGACATCGTCACTTTTCAGGTCGCTACCGGACAGCGCCAGCAGCAGATCGAACAGCACAGCATAGCTGCTGTCACGCTGCTGCAAACGCGCGCCAATCAACGCCAGAATTGGCGCGATGTCGACTAAACCCGCGCGGCTCTGCGCGGGCTCCAGACGAGAAAGGTACTCAAGATACAGCGGTAGGTAGTCCGGCAGCTCACGGCAATCCAGCGCCAAACCGGCATCCTGATATTGCTGCATCAGATCGACCATCGCCTGACCACGGTCACGAGACTCACCGTGAACGTGCTCGAACAGCAGCAGCGAGGTCGCCCGGCCGCGATCAAACAGGCCGCTGTACTCCGCCTGTTTGTCCAACAAATCTTGCGCACACAAGGTATTGATGAACTGCATCAGTTGATGGCTTTCACGCAACGGTAAGGCATCGGCCTGCTCTACCGCCTCGATCAGCTCAGCTTGGTTTTCCCACAACTCGCTATCGGGGTAGTCCAGCAGGCGGGCAATAATCCGCAGGCTAATCATGATTAGTCTCCCGCATGACTTTGCTGTTCATATCGCGCGTTTTGCTGCTGACATCAATCGCATCAATACGCTTGCTGTTGAACAAGTTGAACTTGGTATCGCTGCCGTGGCAGCCATCGCCAAAGCTGAAGCCGCAGCCTTTGCTTTCCGGGAAGGCTTCACGAGCCAGTTCACGATGGCTTGATGGAATCACGAAACGGTCTTCGTAGTTAGCAATCGCCAGATAGCGGTACATTTCCTGCGCCTGAGCTTCCGTCAACCCAACCTGTTCCAGCGCACTGGTATCAATCTTGCCTTCTACGCTTTCCGCACGTTTGTAGTGACGCATCGCCAGCATACGTTTCAGCGCCAGCAAGACAGGCTCGGTATCCCCTGCGGTCAGCAGGTTCGCCAGATACTGCACCGGAATGCGCAGGCTTTCGACGTCCGGCAATACGCCGCTGTGTGCCAGTTGGCCGGCATCCGCCGCAGACTGAATCGGTGACAACGGCGGGACGTACCAGACCATCGGCAGCGTGCGGTATTCTGGGTGCAGCGGCAGCGCCAGCTTCCAATCCATCGCCATTTTGTACACCGGCGACTGCTGTGCCGCTTCAATGACGCTGTTTGGAATGCCGTCTTTCAGTGCTTGTTCAATCACTTTCGGGTCGTGCGGATCAAGGAACACGTCCAGTTGGCTCTGGTACAGATCTTTCTCGTTTTCCACCGACGCCGCTTGTTCGATGCGGTCGGCATCATAGAGCAGCACACCCAGATAGCGGATACGTCCAACGCAGGTTTCCGAGCAGAGCGTCGGTTGACCGCTTTCGATACGCGGGTAGCAGAAAATACATTTTTCTGATTTGCCGCTCTTCCAGTTGAAGTAGATTTTCTTGTACGGGCAACCGGTCAGGCACATACGCCAGCCGCGGCATTTATCCTGATCGATCAGGACGATACCGTCTTCGCCACGTTTGTAGATCGCGCCGCTCGGACAGGTCGCGACACACGCCGGGTTCAGGCAGTGCTCACACAGACGCGGCAGATACATCATGAACGTGTTTTCGAACTGGCCGTACATCTCTTTCTGCATATGCTCAAAGTTTTTATCTTTGGCGCGTACGCTAAATTCACCACCCAGATCGTCTTCCCAGTTCGGGCCGTTCTCGATTTTCTTCATCCGCTGGCCGGTAATCAGCGAGCGCGGGCGGGCGACAGGCTGATGCTTACCTTCCGGCGCTTTACGCAGGTTCTGATAGTCGTAGTCGAACGGCTCATAGTAGTCGTCGATTTCCGGCACATCCGGGTTAGCGAAGATTTTGGACAACACGCTGACGCGATTACCCATACGCGGCTCAAGCTTACCGCTGATTTTACGGATCCAGCCGCCCTTCCATTTTTCCTGATCTTCCCAGGCATGGGGATAGCCCACGCCCGGTTTGGTTTCGACGTTGTTAAACCAGGCGTATTCCATCCCTTCACGGCTGGTCCAGACGTTTTTACAGGTAACGGAGCAGGTGTGACAACCGATGCATTTGTCCAGATTCAGCACCATGCCCACTTGTGAACGAATTTTCATCAGGCTTTCTCCTGCTGTACCGATTTTTGTACTGTTTGTTGCTGAACCGTTTGTTGCTGAACATAGTCCTGGCCTTCATCATCCAGCCAGTCGATGCGTTTCATTTTACGAACCACGACGAATTCATCGCGGTTTGACCCGACGGTGCCGTAGTAGTTAAAGCCATAAGCCAGTTGGGCATAGCCACCGATCATATGGGTCGGTTTCGGGGTGATGCGGGTCACCGAGTTGTGAATACCGCCGCGCTGTTGGGTCACTTCCGAACCAGGCAGATTAATAATGCGTTCCTGCGCGTGGTACATCATCGTCATGCCCGCAGGTACACGTTGGCTAACTACCGCACGTGCCGTCAGCGCACCGTTGGCGTTAAACGCTTCTATCCAGTCGTTATCCGCAATGCCCAAATCGCGGGCATCCTCTTCGCTCAGCCAGATAATCGGGCCGCCACGTCCCAGCGTCAGCATTAACAAGTTGTCGCTGTACGTGGAGTGAATGCCCCATTTCTGGTGCGGCGTCAGGAAGTTCAGCGCTTTTTCCGGGTTGCCGTTAGGTTTCTTATTCATTACAGGTTCTGCCGCACGAGTATCGACCGGCGGACGGTAGACCAGCAGGCTTTCACCGAAGGCGCGCATCCACTCATGGTCTTGATACAGTTGCTGGCGGCCGGACAGCGTACGCCACGGAATCAGCTCATGAACGTTGGTATAACAGGCGTTATAGGAAACGTGTTCGTCTTCGAGGCCAGACCAGGTCGGGCTGGAGATAATCTTGCGCGGCTGCGCCTGAATATCGCGGAAGCGAATTTTCTCGTCTTCTTTATTCAGTGCCAGATGCGTGTGGTCACGCCCCGTGAATTTGCTCAGCGCTTCCCATGCTTTCACCGCTACCTGACCGTTGGTTTCCGGGGCCAGAGACAGAATTACTTCTGCCGCGTCGATCGCCGTTTCAATCTTCGGACGACCTGCCGCCGCACCTTCCGCTTTGGTGTAGTTCAGCTTTTTCAGGAAATCGACTTCGGTCTGCGTGTTCCAACCGATGCCTTTACCACCGTTGCCCAGCTTGTCCATCAACGGACCGAGCGAGGTGAAACGTTCGTACAGGTTCGGGTAATCGCGCTCCACGACCATCAGGTGCGGTGCCGTTTTGCCCGGAATCAGATCGCATTCGCCTTTTTTCCAGTCATCCACGCCAAACGGCTGTGCCATTTCCGCCGCCGAGTCGTGCTGAATCGGCAAGGTCACCAGATCGGTTTCCTGGCCCAGATGTCCCTGACACACGCGGGAGAAAGCTTTCGCAATACCTTTGTAGATTTCCCAGTCGCTTTTGGAATCCCATGCAGGATCGACAGCCGCAGACAGCGGGTGAATAAACGGATGCATATCCGAGGTATTCATGTCGTCTTTTTCGTACCAGGTTGCCGTTGGCAGAACGATGTCGGAGTACAGGCAGGTGCTGGACATACGGAAATCAAGCGTCACCACCAGATCCAGTTTTCCTTCAACGCCCTGATCGCGCCATTCCACTTCTTCCGGCTTCACGCTGCCTGCCGTGCCCAGATCTTGCCCCTGAATACCGTGCTCCGTACCCAGCAGGTACTTCAGCATGTATTCGTGGCCTTTACCGGAGGAACCCAACAGGTTAGAACGCCAGATGAACAGGTTGCGTGGGTAGTTTTGCTCACTATCCGGCTGTTCAGCGGCAAATTTGATTTCGCCTGATTTCAACGCGGCAACGGTATAGTCCTGCGGCGTTACACCCGCGGCCCGCGCTTTCTCCGCGATATCCAGCGGGTTAACGTTCAGTTGCGGCGCAGACGGCAGCCAGCCCATACGTTCAGCACGTACGTTGAAGTCAATCATGCTGCCGCTAAAGCGGGATTTGTCCGCCAGCGGTGACAGCAGCTCTTGCGGCGCGACGGTTTCATAACGCCATTGGCTGGAGTGGTTATAGAAGAACGACGTGCTGTTCATGTGGCGCGGCGGACGCTGCCAGTCCAGACCAAACGCCAGCGGCGTCCAGCCCGTTTGCGGACGCAATTTTTCTTGTCCGACGTAGTGCGCCCAACCGCCACCGCTCTGACCGACACAGCCGCAGAAAATCAGCATGTTGATGATGCCGCGGTAGTTCATGTCCATGTGGTACCAGTGGTTGATACCCGCACCGACGATGACCATAGAGCGCCCGTGCGTTTTATCCGCGTTGTCTGCGAATTCACGTGCAATACGGATGATGTTCTGACGAGAAACGCCAGTAATCTTCTCGGCCCAGGCAGGGCTGTACGCTTTGACATCATCGTAATCACGCGCGCAGTTGTCGTCGCCCAGACCGCGATCCAGACCGTAGTTCGCCATCGTCAGGTCATACACGCAGGCAACCAGCGCTTCGCTACCGTCAGCCAGCGTCAAACGCTTAACCGGCAGTTTGTGCAGCAGAATTTCTTGTAGCTCAACGTTGTTGAAATGCTCGCTGACCGCGCCACCAAAATACGGGAAGCCGACATCAACGACATCGTCGTGCGACCCCAGCAGGCTCAAGCGCAGCTTCACTTCTTCACCGCTCAGACCGTCGCGCTGTTCCAGATTCCATTTGCCCTGATCGCCCCAACGGTAGCCAATCGACCCTTGCGGTGCCGTCAGGTTGCCGCTTTCATCGTCAATCGCGATGGTTTTCCACTGCGGATTGTTGTCCTGACCGAGGTTGTCCACCAGATCGGAGGCTCGCAGCATACGACCCGCCGCGTAGTAACCGTCTTCGCGCGGTTCCAGCAGCACCAGCATCGGTAAGTCCGTGTATTGGCGCACATACTCGCTGAAATACTGACTTGGTTTGTCGAGGTGGAATTCTTTGAGAATAACGTGGCCCATTGCCAGCGCCATCGCGCTGTCGGTCCCTTGTTTCGGGTTCAGCCACTGATCGCACAGCTTGGCGATTTCAGCGTAATCCGGCGTGACCGCCACGGTTTTGGTGCCTTTGTAGCGGACTTCCGTAAAAAAGTGGGCATCCGGGGTACGGGTTTGCGGAACGTTAGAACCCCAGGCAATGATGTAAGAGGAGTTATACCAGTCGGCAGACTCCGGTACGTCAGTTTGTTCGCCCCACGTCATCGGTGACGCAGGCGGCAAGTCACAGTACCAGTCGTAGAAGCTCAGGCATACACCGCCGAGCAAAGAGAGGTAACGCGCACCCGCGGCGTAGGACACCATCGACATCGCAGGAATCGGGGAGAAACCGATAATGCGGTCTGGGCCGAAGGTCTTGGCTGTGTAAACGTTAGAGGCGGCGATCAGCTCGTTGACTTCGTTCCAGTCAGAACGAACGAAGCCGCCACGGCCACGAATTTGTTTGTAGTATTTGGTTTTTTCGGGGTCGTTAACGATGGATGCCCAGGCATCAACTGGATCGCTGTGCGTCAGTTTCGCTTCACGCCACAGTTTCAGCAGGCGCTTACGCATCATTGGGTATTTCAGGCGGTTAGCGCTGTAGAGATACCAGGAATAGCTGGCTCCGCGCGGGCAACCGCGAGGTTCATGGTTAGGCAGGTCCGGGCGGGTACGCGGATAGTCAGTCTGCTGCGTTTCCCACGTCACCAGACCATTTTTCACATAAATCTTCCAGCTACATGAACCGGTGCAGTTTACTCCGTGGGTAGAACGTACGATTTTGTCATGCTGCCAGCGACTGCGATAGCCGTCTTCCCAGTCACGATTGGTATTGAGGGTCTGGCCATGACCATCGGAAAACGGTTCGGCCAGTTGTTTGAAGTAACGTAACCGGTCAAGGAATTTGCTCATCCGGACTCTCCTGCTGCGAAGCCTGCTGGCCCCTGTCGTTATGAAATGCTCGTAGCAGACATCTGTTTTTGCTTACGACACATCGCTCAAGTTGGCGCTAGGGTATCCAGCAACCACGTCGCCAAATTTGATAACGATCAAGAGTGTCCCCCGGTGAAAAACGGAGTACATCAGCAACTACCACTAAAGAATTATCACGAAAAAACAAACTAAATTACTGATATATAATGATAAAAATAAAACCATTAATTTTGTGTTTATACTGAATTCATACACACGACTATTTAGAGGTAGTAGTCGGAAAGAGACGAAGAATCGTACAAATTCAGTAAAGGGGGGACGCTGGATGCAGCGTGAAAAAAACGCCTCCCCGAAAAGGAGGAGGCGCCGTAGTCACATTTTTATGTTTTATGCAGGTATTGCGAATATTTCGTGCGCGACAACACTGTCATTTTCATGCTACTTCGTAGCACGCGCCCGACTCGGGGCGGCTCAAGCGCCGCTCGCCCCGAGACCCCAGGCTTCCGGCTAAATTATGCCGCTGCGGCGGTCCCATCGGTGTTCATGAGCACTATTCGAGCCGCCAGTGACGCGTTCCAAACGCGGCACTGACTTTCGCGGCGTCCATGCCGCTCACTCGGTGCTCATGCCCACCGCTGCATAATTTTTACGCCGGAAAAACAGAAACAGAGAATATTCTGGAATTTTAGGCAACTAATTTTTCTTTCTGGCATAGAACAGCCAGGTCACCAATACGCACACAACATAGCACACCACAAACACCTTCATCGCCCCCGTGGGTGAACCGGTTAACTCCAGCGACATCCCGAAGGCTTGAGGAATGAAGAACCCGCCGATCGCGCCAATGGCCGAAATAAAGCCCAGCGCCGCCGCCGTGTCCGTGGCTGCGGTACTCTGCGCATCCGCATCGCTCCCGCCTTGCGATTTAACGCGATCCGCCGTTAATTTACGGAAAATCACCGCAATCATCTGGAAGGTTGAGCCACTCCCCAAACCTGCCGTCAGGAACAGCATCATGAAGATGCCAAAGAACATCTCGAATGAACCCGTAGAGTTCGCACTCGGCAGAGACAGGAACAGCAACACCGAGAAAATCGCCATCAGGATGAAGTTAATCAGCGTAACTTTCACACCGCCAAAACGATCAGATAGCATTCCGCCCACCGGACGCGCCAACGCCCCCAGCAGCGGCCCGAAGAACGCGTAGTACAGAATCACAATGTCTGGGAACTGCGTTCTGGACAGCATGCCGAAACCCGCAGAAAAACCGATAAATGAGCCAAACGTAGACAAATACAGGAAGCTGAGCACCCACAGGTGCATTTGCTTCAGAACCGGCAACTGCTTGCGTATTGACGCATTAGGCGCAGGAAGATCGTTCATGCCAAACCAGGCCGCGGTTGCAGCAATCACCAAAAACGGTACCCACATCCATGCCGCATGGTGCAACCAAATCTGATGGCCGTCTGGCTGAACAACACCATTGCCGGAGAAGCCCAGAATTGGCAGGAAGATCACCACCGGCACCAGCAGTTGCATCACGCTCACGCCGAGGTTACCCAAGCCGCCATTAATGCCTAGCGCGCTGCCCTGCCGTGATTTGGGGAAGAAGAAGCTGATGTTAGCCATGCTGGAGGCAAAGTTTGCGCCTGCAAAACCACACAGCAGGGAAATCGTCACGAAAATATTGTAAGGCGTGTGCGGGTCTTGTACGGCAAACCCGAGCCAGATACACGGGATAATCAGAATGAAAGTACTCAGCGTCGTCCAGCGGCGACCGCCAACCAACGGGATAACGAAGGAGTAAGGTACACGCAACAGCGCGCCGGAGACGGAAGGCAGCGCGGTCAGTAAAAATAACTGATCTGTGGTAAAACGAAACCCGACCTTGTTTAGGTTAACGGCTACGGTGCTGAATATCATCCAGACACAAAACGACAACAGCAAACAGGGAACAGAGATCCAAAGGTTACGCTGTGCTATCCGTTGGCCGCCAGATTGCCAGAATTTTGTATCTTCAGGGTTCCATTCCCTGATCAGCGTACTTTGCGATACTTTTTCGGGTGATGAAGGCTGCGTCATAAAAACCTCGATAAATAAAAACGCGGTAGAATTAAGGCGCAACATTAGGGATTACACCGCAGGTAAAGTTGATGCAAATCAACGCGCTGTCAGGTAAAAAAACCGTGTAAAAACAGCCACACTCCTTAATGAGTAATAAAAATAGAAAAATAAGCAGCGATAATTCAATCTGTTATATCTCCATTTTTTCTGACTGTCATACCCCCTTTCAAGGCACGGATATTCGGTGGTACTCACTAGTGGGTATAGGGTTATCATGTAGGATCGGGAAAAATGCCAAAAGGGTTATCCTTCCCGGTACTGATTTTCTACTCCTCCAGCAGAGGTCGCTGTTTATGTTGAAACGTTTCCTGCTGCCGCTGTCGCTCGTCAATCAGGTTGCACTATTGATGCTGCTACTCGGTTTGCTGGGTATTGCAGGTATGTCGGTTTCCAGTTGGATGTCTCAGAGCATCCAGGGGAACGCGCACGCCATTAATAAAGCGGGCTCGCTTCGCATGCAGAGTTACCGCCTACTCTCGATGGTGCCACTCTCTGCCGAGAATGAAATTTACCTGCAAGAACTGGAAGAGGACGAAATCAGCAGCGACCTACAGCAGGCCGTACGTCGGGAAGGACTTAGCGAACAATTTACCGCGTTGCGTGTTTTCTGGCTGGAGAATCTACAACCACATCTGCGACAGGCAACGCATTCTTCCGATGCGTCGGCAGATGTCGCCCGCTTCGTGAAGCAACTGGACGATCTGGTCTCCGCCATCGATCATAAGACCGAGCAGCGCTTGATGATGGTCACGCTGGTGCAGCGCGTCTTTATCGGCATCATGCTTATTCTGCTGATCACCACGTTCTTTTATCTGCGTCGCCGTCTGTTGACACCGTGGCGACGCTTGGTGTCGATGGCGCAGGCCATCGGTCACGGCGATTTCACCCAGCGCGTCACCATTAACGGTCATGATGAAATGAGCACGCTGGGACAGGTGCTGAATAGCATGTCGGATGAACTGTCCGCCATGTACCACAGTCTTGAGCAGCGCGTGGCAGAGAAAACCGCCGACCTGCAACAGAAAAACGATCTACTCTCTTTCCTTTATCGCGCCAGTCGACGCCTGCATACCGGTGCGCCACTGTGCAGTCGGCTAATGCCGATTCTGAACGAACTGTCATCGCTGACGCCGCTTCGCAATATTCAACTACGGCTGTATGAAGATAACAATCAGGAGCAGTTTCATCAGTTCAGTGATTTCAGCCAGTCGCAGCCGGATCACTGCCCGGACAACAGCTGCCAAAGTTGCGGCATGCAGGTAAAACGTGAAGAGATGCAGGGGGAGCCTCACTGTTGGGATCTGCACGATAAACACGGGCAGTACGGCGTCGTACTGGCCACGCTGCCAGACAATACCGCACTAAGCCGCGATCAGAATCAGTTACTGAATACCTTATTGGAACAGTTGACCAGCACGCTGGCGCTGGAGCGGCAATCCAACCATCAACAGCAGCTGATGCTGATGGAAGAACGCGCCACGATTGCCCGCGAACTACACGACTCTATCGCGCAGTCCCTCTCCTGCCTGAAAATTCAGGTGAGCTGCCTGCAAATGCAAGGCGGTGATTTGCCCCCGGCTTCACAGCAGCTGTTGACGGAAATGCGGGAAGAGTTGAACACCGCCTATCGCCAACTGCGTGAACTCCTGACCACCTTCCGGCTGAAACTGTCGGAATCCGGCTTACTTGCCGCGCTGCGGGCCTCGGTCGATGAATTCAGCAAACGACTTGGGTACCCCATCGAACTCCATTACCGTCTGCCGCCGCAGTCGGTCTCCGCACATCAGGGCATTCACGTCCTGCAAATTGTGCGTGAAGCACTGAGCAATATTTACAAACATGCGCAGGCCACACAGGTCGATATCACCCTGCAACTACGTCAGGGCCACATCGAACTTAGCGTGGCCGATAATGGCATCGGCATTCCTGATGATGCCAGCCGCGCCAACCACTATGGACTTATTATCATGCGCGACCGTGCACGGGGTTTGCACGGCGAATGCATTGTTCGACGCCGGCCATCGGGGGGCACTGAAGTGAACGTCAGCTTCCTCGCCGAATACCGTCACCGGCTGCCATTAACAGGAGAAACTCATGATTAACGAAGATGCTGCCACCCTACTGCTGATTGATGACCATCCCATGTTGCGCAATGGCGTGAAGCAACTCATCAGCATGGACCCGGAATTACAGGTAGCAGGTGAAGCCAGTCACGGCGAACAGGGTGTTGAGCTCGCGGAGCAGTTGGATCCGGATTTGATTTTGCTCGATTTGAACATGCCCGGCATGAATGGCCTGGAAACGCTGAATCGTCTGCGGGAAAAATCGCTGTCTGGTCGTATTGTCGTCTTTAGCGTATCTAACCACGAAGACGATGTTGTCAACGCCTTAAAAAATGGGGCCGATGGTTACCTGCTGAAAGATATGGAGCCAGAAGATTTACTGGCTGCGCTGCATCAGGCCGCTTCAGGAAAAATGGTGCTGAGTGAAACACTGACGCCGATTCTGGCCGCCAGCCTGCGTGAAAGCCGTCACAGCAGCGACCGGGATATTCAGCAGCTCACGCCGCGCGAACGCGATATTCTGAAACTGCTGGCTCAAGGATTGTCCAATAAAGTCATTGCCCGCAAACTCACGATTACCGAAAGCACCGTTAAGGTTCACGTCAAACACCTGTTGAAGAAGATGAAGTTAAAATCACGGGTTGAAGCGGCCGTCTGGGTATTACAAGAAAAAGTGATTTAATTAAATTGTCATAAAAAACAGCTATTGTCAGCGGTACGGATAAGGCGCTCTGGCGCCCTACCGTCCGAGATTATCCTCGCGCGAGCGAGGATGCAGCGACAGTTGATGCAAATCCCGCCAACGCCCCACAAAATGTAAACGGTTGCTAAACGAAACCGGCATTTATAGCCATTATCCTAATTAATGTGACGTTGCTCTCGTCTAAACTAGTTTGTAATCGCATTTTTCGGCTTTTACACCGAGTTTAACGTTGAGGAACAACATGAAGAAGGTCAATAAGGAGCGATTTATCGGCCTGGAATGGTTACGATTTTTGCTCGGCTGCTATGTGATGATTTATCACACGGTCCACGTTTATCCCCAGCGTGAGCGCATTCCTTTCTTAAGCGAGCTCACCAGCATGGGATTCTTCGCGACCAGCACGTTCTTTGTTCTGTCGGGTTTTTTACTCGCGCATGTCTACATTAAAGACGGGCGTCTGCGTGAGCCGGTTCGTCAGTTCTGGGCCAAACGCTTCTTTAATCTTTACCCTATCCACATCATTGCCCTGCTGTCTTCCATTGCCGTCGTCACGCTCATGCAGTGGCTGGCCGTGCCGCCGGAAGGGCAAGTCGCCAGTGCGCGTTTTGTTATTTATGACACTAACGACCCCGCTGCCGACCCCGAAACGCTGCGCCATTACATGACGAATGCGCAATTGGCGTTCAACGGGTTATTGCAGGTACTGATGTTGCAGGCATGGAATCCTTACTTCCTGACCTTCAATGCCCCGTTATGGTCGCTTTCTACCCTGTTCTTTTTCTATCTGACCTTCCCGCTGCTGGCCCCGCGTCTGCTGAACAGCCGTCATCCGTGGTTGTGGATGGGGATCGTCTGCCTGTTATACCTGCTGCCGCCGATTTGGGTTATCTGGCAACAGCAGTTCGGCATGCCGTACACCGGGTTATTGCAGCGCGGGCCGATCTTCCGTCTGCCGGAATTTCTGGCCGGGATTTTGGGGTATGCGCTATTCCGTCATTATCGTCAGAAAGATCGCTTGCCGCTGACCAAAGGCCAGCGCTCTGCACTCGCCCTCTTTATCAGTGTAAATTTTCTTGTCGCCACCTGGCTGTTCACAAAAGGCGAAGCCTATTGGTACTTCCTGTTGCATAACGGCTTGCTTCTGCCTGCACAGGTCGGTTTGGTCTGCCTCAGCGCGTTGGCTCGTGAGCCTGACAGCGCGTGGCTGCGACATTGGTCCCCGCGTCTGGGTGCAGCATCGCTCTCGATCTTTGCGCTGCACGTTCCGCTTTTCAATCTGTTCCGTACGCTGGAACAGCTGGTGCGCGGTAATCCGATGGCCTGCTTTAGCGATTGGGATCAATGCATTGCCGCCGCCGGTCAGGTGCAGCTTTCCATGACGGGCTATATTATTTTCCTGCTCACGACCGTGACGCTCTGTGTGCTCTTCCAGGAACGGATCGTGCTGCGCGTGAGGACGTTCCTGACCTCGCGTTTCCTGAACACCAACAGTACTTCACGAACGCAACGCGCCGCGTAGCATCAGTTCTCGCACACGCCTCTCTGGCCTGAAATCGCTCGGGCCAGAGAAACCTGCCCACATGACACATGCCTTTCTATCAGCCCCAAAATGTGACAGACATCGCGTTATAGCTGTTAATCATCAATAGCAACTTTTATAACTATTTACATTCTAATCAATTACCGTTTTCGAGTAGAGCATCACTTCGATTCCTGTTAATGTTTGCCGTTCCGGGCTAAACCGGTTCGTTTTCAACGGCTGTACGTCTCTGACGGACATCTCAATACATGTCACCACTGTTTACTTGGCAATAATGACACTATCCAAACACGCAATCTCTTCCCTCAGTCTGGTTATCGCCCTCTCTGCTGGCATTACACAGAGCCGCGCTGACACCATTTGGCTGAACAACGGCGACAAGCTCACAGGGAAAATCACGCTGCTCGACGGCGGTAAACTCTTTATCAACACCGACTATGCTGGCTCTATTTCTGTAGCCTGGGACAAGGTGAAAACCTTTGAATCCGACCATGGTCTGGTGATTCAAGGCGAACGCTACGAGAAAGGCGTCCTGTATCCGACGATCAAAGCGAGCGAAAACCGTGCCATCGTCGCGAACCCGTCACTTGCTAACGAAGCCGCAGGCCCGCAAACATTGCCACTTTCCGAGATCACGTCCATCGTCGCGCAGAAGCCGCTGGTGACCGATTTCGCCTGGAAAGGCAACATTGATGCCGGCATGTCGCACAAGAAAAGTTCGACTGAAACGGATAACTACGATGTGACGCTGAACACCAAAGCGCGTCACGATACATGGCGACACAACCTTGATGCCAGTTACCATTTGGCAAAAGAGGATAAAGTCGAGAGTACCAAAAATGCGGCTGGCGAATATGCGCTGGACAAATTCGTGGATGAGAACTGGTTCTGGCAGGGCCGTTATCAATACAAACGTGACTGGATCGAAAGTATTAAAATCAACCGTTCCTTCGGTCTCGGTCCCGGTTATCAGTTCTGGGATAACGATTTAGGCGCGTTCTCTCTGACCTCACTGGTCAACTCCCAAACGTTTGTATACCGCGATCAGGGCGATGATGATTTCTACTCTGGTGCAATCAAATGGGCGTATAACCGCTATATGTTTAGCAAATCGGTTGAAGCCTTCACCAACGGTGAATTGGGGCGTTCATTTGATGGCACTGCGCCAATCTATCTGAAAGCGGATGCAGGTCTGCGTTTCAAACTGACCGACTGGTCTTCGATGACCATGAAAGTGTCACGTACCCGTATTGAAAGTAATCAGGGGAATGTTGACGACACGCTGTACACCATGGGTGTTGGCGTCGGCTGGTAATTCGGTCACTTCATACGTCTCAAGGTGAACGGCGATGTTGTCGTTCACCTCAATTCTCACGCTCATCGCGCCGTTATTGTCCGTTCCCTGCTGCCGCAGAACACGACTGTTGCAGAATACGCACCCGCTGCGCCAGTTCGCTCACGCTTGCATCTTCCGTTCCGTGATTTTTCAGTTCCTGCTCCAACGCAAACAGATATTGTGCATTGGTGCCGAGCGGCCCGCTCGCACGGGCAATCAGCGGGGCAACGCTCTGAATACAGGTATCATTTTCATTCAAAGGGTGTTCCGGTTCGGACACAAACACCAGCGCCGTCAGCGGTGCGCCGTTTTTCCGATGCAGCTCACACCAGAGTGGACGATAGCAGCCCGTCAGCATTTCACGCTTCCACAGCAGCTCCAGATCTTCACGCAGAGACGCTTCCGGTAACCGGAAAGCCAGACCTGTCGTTTGTCCACCGGGCTGCAACGCCAGCATCCGTCCCGGCTGGGTTACCGTGCCGCGACCGATGGTGAGACGCAGGCAAAAAGCACGCTGCCACCCTGTCAGCGTGGCAAGGCAGGTTTCTTCAGCGTCAAAAACCGGGTTCCACATCAGCGAACCGTAGCCAAATACCCAGACCGGACAGCTATTGGGCCGGAGCGCCAGCATCCTGTCCAACGAATCAGCCCGCTGTTGCGGCGTGAGCAGTAAGGTTTCCTCAATACAACCAAAAGACGTTCTACAATCTGCTTTCTGCAAAAAATCGCGTGTTAACACTACTTACTACCCCCAACCTTACTCTTTTTCTGCTCGTCAGATCGGCTCTCGCCCTGCGTTTAAAAACCTAACTGCTCCATCTGCTCAATTTTACAACACCATCAATATTGAGGTTATTCATTTATGGCTTTGCAATCAAGTTTGATAGTGGTCACAAAAACTAAAAAAGTTCGTGATAATGTTTCATCCACGCGATATTCCGATTTTGTATCAACTTAATCGGCAATGCGCCGCCAGACTTGACGTTTTCCTGAGACAAACCTCATTTTTGTGACGTCAGCAACCTGCCGAAAATCGTACGTTTGCCGCTTACACGCCAGCGCTCGCAGAATATCGACGGCGACAAGATAATAACGGCCAAACATCAAATGATAACAATTATCATCTCGTGTTATTATCTTCTTTATTTTGGCATCGACTACCCACGGAGACACTGCATGGCAACGCCGCGTCAGCCTGTTTTAGTTCAGGTTAAACAGATCCACGATATTTCCCCTCATTTGCGCTGCATTACTTTCCAGCATGACGTGTTGCGCGATTACCCAGCCGAGCGCTATGGCGCGCATATCAAACTTTTTCTGCCACAGGCGGGACAGCAAAAACCGATTCTGCCAGCCATTGGCGAACGCGGCCCGATCTGGCCGGAGGGCGAAGCCCGCCCTATCGTTCGCACTTATAGCGTCCGCGCACTGCGACCGGAAGAGGCGGAGCTGGATATGGTTTTCGCGCTGCATGATCACGCTGGTCCTGCCGTCGTCTTTGCCCGTCAGGCCAAGCCCGGTGACTGGGTCGGTATTTCACAACCCGGCGGCCCGCTCCCTATGCTGCCGCCAGCCGCCGCTTATTACCTGGCCGCTGACCCGTCGTCGCTCCCCGCACTGATGGCGCTGTTAGAGAACCTGCCTGACGATGCTCAGGGACATGCCGTCATTCGTGTCGACAGCGAGGCAGATAAGCTCGATATCGTTAAACCATCACAGCTTCAACTGCACTGGATCGTCGGCGGAACAGACGCGACCGATACGCTGTTGCAACGTTTTCAGGCGCTTCCAACAGCTGAAAATGTATTTTACTGGTTAGCGGGTGAGGATCGTATCGTGGTTCAGCTTCGTCGCCATGTGCGTCGTGAACGTGGGTGTGAACGAAATCAGATGTATGCAGTGCCTTATTGGCGAGAGGGGTTAAATGAAGAGGATTATCATCATAAACGCCACGATATCATGGACAATCCTGACGAATAACCACAAAAAATACATTTGATATTATTATGATAGGGAGAAGATACACAGATTCTCCCTTTTCATTTGAATTTTATCTCAAAGCGTAAAAATCCGTAAAACTCCCCGCATTACGCCGACAATCTGTTATCATATTGTTCGTTTCATTACGTTATAACTACTTTTTAGTAACCTTTTGCTGTTTATTACCGTTTTATGCCCTGAATAATTCGAGTGTCCGGTATGCTAGCTTGAAGTATGACGGGGATATTTTGCCGTATCATTCCTCTGGATAAGGAGAACTCCCGCAATGAAGTCTCATGCTGAGGTGGTCAAAACTCGCCATCATGAATACTCACTCATTTTTCCTGTTATTGCGCTGGCCGTGCTCTACATGTGGGGCAGTTCACAAGATTTCATCGCTATTCTCGGCATCAACGCCCTTGCGTTAGCCGGAATACTTTTCAGCGCGTTCAGCGTGGTACGTCACGCCGACGTGCTCGCGCACCGTCTGGGTGAACCCTACGGATCGCTGATCCTCAGCCTGTCCGTTGTCATTCTGGAAGTCAGCCTGATTTCAGCGCTGATGGCAACCGGTGACGCTGGCCCAGACCTGATGCGTGACACCCTCTATTCGATTATCGTGATTGTCACCGGTGGCCTGGTGGGCTTCGCCCTCTTACTCGGCGGCCGCAAATTCGCTACACAATACGTCAATCTCAGCGGCATCAAGCAGTACCTGATGGCGATCTTCCCGTTGGCCGTGATTGTGCTGGTTTTCCCCAGCGCGTTGCCAGATGGTAATTTCAGCGTAGCGCAGTCGCTGATTATTGCCGCTATTTCTGCGGCGATGTACGGCGTGTTCCTGTTGATTCAAACGCGTACGCACCAAAGCCTGTTTGTGTATGAGCATGAAGACGAAGGCGATGGCGATGACCCTCATCACGGTAAACCATCCGCACACAGTTCGCTATGGCACACTGGCTGGCTTCTGATTCACCTGATTGCCGTTATCGCGGTAACCAAAATGAACTCCATGCCGCTGGAAGCGCTGCTGACCGAAATGAACGCGCCGACGCAGTTTACGGGCTTCCTGGTTGCGTTGTTAATCCTCTCGCCTGAAGGGCTGGGAGCGATCCGCGCCGTCCTGAAAAATCAGGTGCAGCGTGCCATGAACCTGTTTTTCGGCTCCGTGCTGGCAACCATTTCACTGACGGTCCCTACCGTTACGATCATCGCCATGATTACCGGCCGTACGCTGAACTTCGGTCTGGATATGCCGCACATTGTCGTGATGCTGTCGGTGCTGGTGCTATGCCACATTACGTTCTCCACCGGTAGAACCAACGTATTAAGCGGCAGCGCACACCTGGCGCTCTTTGCCGCCTATCTGATCACCATCACACTGTAACCCCTCTGCCGACGCGGTTTTCGCCGCGTCGGCCCCGCAAGACTTCACTTCTCTTGATGTATATCTGGATCTTCTGAGCATGTCCGGCGTATCGTAAGGCTGTCGTCGACGGACCGACAGGCCCGCCATGTTGATCTATTTCCTTACTTTGGTTTCTGCTTAGATGAAAACGCACGGAATTAACGGTGTCAGGCCATTCAGCGCGCTGATTGACGCGTGCTGGCGCGAAAAATATACGCTGCAACGTTTTACCCACGACATTATCGCCGGCGTTACCGTCGGTATCATCGCTATCCCTCTGGCGATGGCACTAGCCATTGCCAGCGGCGTGCCTCCGCAGTACGGGCTCTATACCTCGGCTATTGCCGGGATCGTCATCGCCGTCAGCGGCGGTTCACGCTACAGCGTGTCGGGCCCGACGGCCGCCTTCGTCGTTATTTTGTATCCGGTGTCGCAGCAGTTCGGGCTATCCGGTCTGCTGGTTGCCACCTTGCTTTCCGGTGTGTTTCTGCTGCTGATGGGGGTCTGCCGCTTCGGCCGTCTGATTGAATACATTCCTCTCTCCGTGACGCTAGGGTTTACCTCCGGGATCGCGATCACCATCGGTACCATGCAAATCAAGGATTTCTTCGGTTTGCAGATGGCCGTCGTCCCCGAGCATTACGTTGAAAAAGTGGCGGCACTAGCGCAATCGCTGCCTACTCTGCATCTCGCGGATACGCTGATTGGGGCAACGACACTGCTGGTTCTTATCCTCTGGCCCAGACTCGGTATTCGCTTACCCGGCCATTTGCCCGCCCTGCTGGCAGGCGTCGCGGTGATGGGGATCATGTCGCTGCTCGGTGAGAATGTGGCCACCATCGGCTCCCGATTCAGCTATATGCTGGCGGATGGTTCGCAAGGGCAAGGGATTCCGCCTATCCTGCCGCAGCTCATTCTGCCGTGGGATATTCCGTCGCCGGATGGCAAGACAATGACGCTGGATTGGCAAAGTATTTCCGCGCTGCTGCCTGCCGCATTTTCTATGGCGATGCTGGGCGCGATTGAGTCGCTGCTGTGCGCGGTCGTGCTGGACGGGATGACGGGGAAAAAACACAATTCTAACGCGGAGCTGATGGGCCAGGGATTCGGTAACATCATCGCGCCTTTTTTTGGCGGTATTACCGCGACCGCCGCGATTGCCCGCTCCGCCGCTAACGTGCGTGCAGGCGCGAACTCGCCGATCTCCGCCGTGGTTCACGCACTGTTGGTGTTATTGGCGCTGCTGATCCTTGCGCCGTGGCTGTCTTATCTGCCGCTGGCGGCAATGGCGTCACTGCTGCTGATTGTCGCCTGGAACATGAGCGAAGCACACAAGGTAGTGGATTTACTGCGCCACGGGCCAAAAGATGACATCATCGTGATGCTGCTGTGTATGTCGTTGACCGTGCTGTTCGACATGGTGATCGCCATTACTGTCGGCATCGTGCTGGCATCCCTGCTCTTCATGCGGCGCATCGCGCAGATGACCCGTCTGAGTGAACTACCGGACACCAAAATACCGGACCATCTGGTGCTGCGCGTTAACGGCCCGCTGTTTTTCGCCGCAGCAGAGCGCATCTTCAACGATCTGACCGTGCGCAGTGAAGGCTATCAAAATATCATCTTGCAGTGGGATGCCGTGCCGGTGCTGGATGCCGGCGGGCTCAATGCGTTCCTGCGCTTTAGCGAAACGCTGCCTGAAGGCAAGCAGCTCATCATCACCGACATTCCCTTCCAGCCGTTAAAAACGCTGGCGCGGGCGAAGGTTCATCCGATTGAAGGGCGGCTTAGCTTCTACGGCTCATTAGCGCAGGCGATTGAGGCGACGACGGCGCGCCCCAACGTAGCAAAAACAGAGTAGAAATACCGTGCAGGCTCCGCCGTACTAGTGCTGTACGGCGGGCATATTGAAGCGGACGGACAGACGTTCGTCCCGTAGCGTTAAATCCAGCGCGGCGTCACATTCGCCGCTAATGGTGCTCAGTTGCTCGTTCGTCAATGAATAAGGCAGTTGGATATCAAACGCGTTCAAGCCTTGCTGACGTGCCAGCGTAATCAGCCTGATAATGTTGGTTTCGTCACTCACCTGCGTAGAAAGTACCTGTAGCGCAAGCATCTTCAGCCGCTCTTTCGGCGCACTTTGCCGAGACGGCGCCATCTTGGTCACCATACCAAAAATCGGCATCACGCCGTACATCGCATCCATAAAGCGCCAACGTTTTTTGCACAGTGCCGCCAAATAATCCGTATAGTCCAGACAGAGTTGCTCACTGGAACTTGTAGACTCAGGGGATTTTTCCATATTCCCACCTCTCCTCTTCGCCAGTGTTGTGTGGCGTACTACCCTGACGGGTATAAAACCATAGCCTGTATAGTAGTTAATTCGGGTATATTGTCACGGTTCGCCCCCTTTTGACTAGCGTGTTGAGGAGACCTAATTGTGACAACTTTTTCTTCTGCTCCCGTGTTAATTACCGGCGGCGCGCGGCGTATTGGGCTGGCACTGGCGCGTTCGTTTCTGACGCAGTCGATTCCGGTTATCATCAGCTATCGTACGCCTTATCCCGAGCTGGAGGCGTTACAGCAAGACGGGGCGGTTTGTCTGGCCGCCGATTTTTCCACCACGGAAAATATCTATGCGTTTGCGGAGCAAATCCAGTCACTCACGCCGCGGCTGCGCGCCATTATTCACAATGCCAGCCGCTGGGAACCAGAAAGTGCCACAATACCGCCAGAACAAACGCTGGCCGATATGCTGCAAATTCATGTCTATACACCCTACTTGCTCAACCAGTTACTGGAACCTTGTCTGCGTGGGCAAGGCACCGCGGGTGCGGATATTATTCATCTGACGGATTACGTGGTAGAAAAAGGCAGCGATAAACACATCGCCTATGCCGCCAGTAAAGCGGCGCTGGATAATATGACGCGATCGTTTGCCCGCAAGCTGGCACCGGAGGTGAAGGTCAACGCGATTGCCCCCGGTTTAATTCTGTTTAATGAACAGGATGATGAAGCCTATCGTCAGCAGGCGCTGGACAAATCCTTGATGAAAATCGCCCCCGGCGAAGAGGAGATCGTCCAATTGGTGGCCTACCTGCTCAACAGCCGCTACGTTACCGGGAAAACGCTGGGCGTTGATGGTGGCCGGGCTTTACGTTAACGCACTGAGTCTCACTGTGAGGATAAAAACATCACCACCAGCGACGTTCGCCAGCAGTTGACTGCACATTTGACGCGCCTATGGCGCTATGGACTGGTGCTGTCGCGTAGCCATGAAGTTGCCGAAGAGCTTGTCCAGTCTACCTGCGTTCGGGCGCTCGAAAAGAGTACGCAATTTATACCCGGCACGCGTATCGACAGATGGCTGTTCTCCATTCTCCATTCAATATGGATTTCCGAACTGCGCGCCCGCCGCGTGCGTCAGGGACAGGGGTTTATCGAAAGCGAAGCATTGCTGGCCCCGGATACCCATGAGCAGGATGACAATCGCCTGCATTACCAGAAAATCATGCAGCGCGTCAGCGCGCTTCCCGAAGCACAGCGCAACACCGTCTTTTTAGTTTATGTCGAAGGGTTTTCCTATCAGGAGGCGGCAGACACGCTATCGGTGCCGATCGGCACCATCATGAGCCGACTGGCTGCCGCACGGGGTACGCTGGCTAAATCCATTGATACGTTGCCCTCTGCAAAGGAGAAACTGCCTTGAACACCATGCGTTTTACGCCTCCCTACAGCGACGAGGCCATCGTTGCCTGGCTGGATGGTGAGATGAATGAAGCCGATGCGCAACGATTCAAGGCATTACTTGAGGGAGATGCACAGCTTGCCGAGCGCGTCGCCGAACTGATGAAAAGTCAGCTTGATTTTGAAGCCGCCTTCGCCCCCTTGCTCAATAAAGCGCCTGAAGCAGCCATGCAGGCCAGACTTGAGACGTTAATGACGAACGCGCCGACATCAGCGCCCCCGTCACCTCATGCTGGTGTCAGCCGCCGTTCGCTTATTGCGGCGTCACTCAGTTTTTTGCTGATTGGGTCAGGGTTAGGTTACCTCGCGCGTTCGCCCCGGATGATTCTCAGCGACAGCGAGAAAATTCGCGATCTTGAAGCGCAGTACATGTCACTGTACCGCGCGGAAACCCTACTCGATGCGGATAATACCGCACAGACCTTGCAACGAGGGCTCTCGCGCACGGCTCAGGACATGGGATTGCATCTCAATGAGCAACAGCTGACGCTTCACGACGCAGAGTTGAAAATGGTGCGTCTGCTGCGCTATGACAATATACCGATTGCGCAGATTACCTGGATGCATGCCGAATATGGACCGATGGCGCTGTGCATTTCCCCCGAGCGTCAGGCAACGTCCACGGCGCTTAACAATGAGCAACGTCATGATATGCAGGTTGTCTGGTGGTACGCTCACCACTATCAGTTCGTCTTAATTGGCCGTAGCCCTGTTGCCTCGATGACAGAAAATGCGCGCAGGTTACAAACGTCGCTGACATAGCCCGTGAACAGCCTTCCACACACGGACGACTCCACGTGTGGAAGGCCACTATTTATACGGAGTGTCGGGTTAGACCGAGTTGCGGGTTAGACCGAGTTTCGGGCTTTCGCCCGGATTTCAATATTAATCGCGACGCGATCGTCCACCACCCCGGTAAACCGATCCATGTTAAACGAGGAGCGCGAAATCGCGGTGGTAGCATGAAGAGACAGCGAACCGTCATGCGATGACGTTCCGCCCTGTTCTTCAAGTGTGGCTTCCAGAATGACCGGACGTTGGACGTTTTTTACCGACAGTGAACCAAAAACCCGAAAGTGCCCCTGCCCCAACGCCACAACCCTACTGCTGGTGAACGTAATATCGGGATAGTGTTCAGCATCAAAAAACAGGCTGCTTTTTAACTGATAGGTCAACAGGCTGTTGGAGGCCTGTAGCGTCGTGATCGGGATTTTCACATCAATACGGTCATTCATTTCCTTTTCAGCATCCAGTGTAATGTTGCCCGTCACGCCGTCAAGAGAGGCTTGTGACGGGTGCCCAAATGCTTGCCACGAAAGCCCAATGACGGTGCTATCAGTAGCAACGGTGTAGTTAAGCGGCATAGCATGTAACAGCGGGCTGATGAGCAGCCCACTGACCAATACGGGAAGGATGCGTGTCATAACAGGATTCTCCTCAGAATAAACAACGCGTAAACGCTCAGGAGGGAGAATTTATTCGGTCAATCCTTATTATTTTTCTCGGTACGGAAAAAAACACCGGGCATTCATGGTGGACGGGCTTTGCGCTAAAGTCCCGCCCAATAAGATCGCTGGCGCTATGTCACGCTTTGTTCTTCGCTCGCCCCTTGCGCTGGTACGCTTTATTGCCGGCGACATACGTCAGGTAGGCCGCACGCGTCATCCCACCAACATGTTGAGCAAACCCATCGTAGGTGGTGTCGGGCGGCAAATCGAACTCAGCCAACACCTGCGCCCATGCTTCACGGTGTTCTGGATTGAGTAGCGTTTTATCGTAGTGAGGGAAACCGCTATCGGCAAAGCATTCGGCCGACACGCTGCTATAGGCGCCATTGTTCATGTAGCTGCGTCCGGCCCTGAAAACCGTATCCTGACTGGCTTTATTGATCGAACAAGGCCCCCATGACAGGCGATAGTCGCTTTTCTGTGCGCTGATACTGGATCCATAGCCCACCGGGAACAGAATGTCTTCTTCCGCCAATATCTTCGATCCCACAAATTCATAGTTACCGCGCAGAAAGGCGTCATCCATAACGATCCAGCATTTTTCAGACAAGGGCGACGCCACAATCTCCGATAAGGAGGGATTACGCACGGTGGTGCGAAACAGATAAGGCCGGACAAACAGCGGCATCGTCATCACATCATGCCAAATGCTGTGTTCAGCAAACAGCGCGTCCTTTTGCATCTGACGCAGGTTACCAATAACCAGAACATAGCCATCGGTATGTAAGTCTATTTCAACCCGAAAAATGTCGCCTGGAACCGTTTTATGCTGCTGGTTTTTCATACTCATCAGCCGTTCCAGCTTATCCGCGTAATCAGTCGGTACACGCTCGGGGTAAGATTGTAGCCAGTCGACAAGCTCTTCTTTGCTGACCAAATGCCGACATTCCGGCAGCGGTAGCCGAATAGAGTTTCGGTAATTGCTGGCGTTGATGTAGCCATAGTTTCCCGAGTTCAGCGTTCTGACGCCCGCAGAAAACACAACGCCATCCGCCTTCACACTGGAAACACTGGTGTACGTCAGCTTTTTCTCTTTACCACGCGTCGTTCTCGGCAAAATCACCTCACGTCCACGCGTATGAATAATGACATCGTCTTCCTGATAATTTAGCGCAGTGGCGGTAATGCGCTTGCGGATCGTGTCGCCATCAAAGCAGATAAAATAGTCATCGCGTACGGTTAAAATATCCCATTCAGGCGATAACGGTTCCAGCCCAAAATAAGGGCGTAAGGCTTCCTGCATCCAGCTGTTTATCTGGTCAATCGGTTTCATCTTCAGCGCGGTTCCCAGTGGAATAATCGGTAATGGTGGCGTGGCCGTTCTTGATAAACGACGAAAATCCGGTGCGATATCGCCCCAAAAAGCACGCACCGCAGCTTATCTAATTTGGACAAGCAAACAAACACTTAACACCCATTTACGCTTCATATCTCGTTTATCATCTATCATCAGGCTATGCTATCAGCAGTGAGATGGGGATGACGTAGATACCATGCATAAGATTGTTTTTATAGAAGATGATACTGAAGTAGGAAAATTGATCGCGGCCTACCTCGGCAAGCATGACATTGATGTTCAGGTTGAAGCTCGAGGCGATCAGGCATTGGCCTTTATTGAACAACAGCAGCCCGACCTTGTGTTGTTGGACATCATGCTGCCCGGTAAAGACGGTATGACCATCTGTCGGGAATTGCGGCCACAGTATACCGGCCCGATTGTGCTGCTGACGTCGCTGGACAGCGATATGAACCATATTCTGGCGCTGGAAATGGGCGCCGATGATTACATCCTGAAAACCACACCGCCTGCCGTGTTGCTCGCCCGCTTGCGCCTGCATTTACGCCAGTACGCCACCGCGCCACAGGTTGTGGCGGAAAACGCCGCGCCTGCTGCATTACAAGTGCATAAATCACTGCACTTCGGTCTGCTCTGCATCGATCCGGTCAATCGCGAAGTGACATTAGGACAAGAGCACATCGTGTTATCCACCGCGGACTTCGATCTCCTCTGGCAACTGGCGACCCACGCCGGTCACATCATGGATCGGGATGCGCTGCTGAAAAACCTGCGCGGCGTTACCTATGACGGCATGGACCGCAGCATTGACGTAGCGATTTCCCGCTTGCGTAAAAAACTGTACGACAACCCGCTGGAGCCGTTCCGCATCAAAACAGTGCGTAACAAGGGTTATCTGTTCGCCCCCAATACCTGGGAGAGCGTCACGCTATGAGAAAGCTGTTCGTCCAGTTTTTTCTATTGCTGTTCGCCTGTTTTGTCGTCATGACGTTACTGGTCGGGCTGGTCTATAAAGTCACGGCCGAACGTGCCGGGCGTCAGTCCATGGATGACCTGATGAAAAGCTCGCTGTACCTCATTCGTAATGAGTTGCGCGCGATCCCGCCTCGCGACTGGCATAAAACCATCAACCAGCTTGATTTAAACCTGTCGTTCAAACTGCACATCGAACCGGTGAGCAAGTATGCGCTGAGTCCCAAGAATCGCCAGCGTCTGAATCAGGGGGAAATTATTGCACTGGATGACGAATATACGTTTATCCAACGCATCCCCCGCAGCCACTACGTGCTCGCTGTCGGCCCTATTCCGTATCTGTTCTTCCTGCACGAAATGCGGCTGCTGGATTTACTGCTGGTGATGCTGATTGGGCTGTCGCTGGCGCTGCCGGTTTTCCTCTGGATGCGGCCACACTGGCAGGCGATGCTAAAACTGGAGAATGCGGCACAACGCCTGGGCGATGGCCATCTGGAAGAGCGTATTCACTTCGATAGCACCTCAAGCCTGTTCCGGCTTGGCATTGCCTTCAACCGCATGGCCGATAACCTGAACCAGCTCATCAACAGTAAAAAACAGCTGATTGATAATATTGCACACGAGTTGCGTACGCCGCTGGTCAGGCTGCGCTATCGGCTGGCCATGAGCGACAATCTGACAGAAGACGAGCAGCAGGCGCTAAACCGGGATATTGGCCAGCTTGAAGCACTGATTGACGAGCTGCTGACCTATGCCCGACTCGACCGTCCGCAGGTGACGTTGCACCTTGCCAATATCGATATTCCTTCGTGGTTACAGGCAAAAGTTGACGATTTTCGTCTAATCCACCCTGACAAACATATTTCGTTGGATATGCCCCCTTCAGCGCAGATTGGCGCACTCGATTTGCGCCTGATGGAACGGGTTCTGAATAACTTGATCGGTAACGGGTTGCGCTTCTGCCATAGCCGATTACACATCAGCCTGACGTCCGACGCCGAACATATCGCCTGTCTGCAAGTCGAAGATGACGGCCCCGGTATTGCGCCCGAAAGCCGGGAAAGCGTGTTTGAACCGTTTATCCGTCTGGAAGCGGGTATCGAGAACAGCAGTGGCGGGTGTGGGCTCGGGCTGGCCATTGTTCATGCTATCGCCCGCGCCTACGAAGGCAGCATTACCGTGGATGAAAGCCCGCTCGGCGGCGCTCGTTTCCGCTTTTGCTGGCCGGTAAAAACCACGACAGCGCAGCCAGCCATCGCCATCCAGCACTAACGCAGAGACGGCGGTAACCCCGCCGTTTCTCTCCTGTTTCCCTCAGTTCCCTGGCTTGTACATTAGGTTACACGCCGAAACCAATCACTCACTGAAGCCGCTCTCTGTTTCTCCTATTCTCTCTTCACCGGCCCAACCGAGGGCTACGAAACGTGAATGAGATAACGAGGAAATGATGATGAATAAAGTATTAGTTATGATCGCAGGTGCGGCACTGGGTCTGTCCTCTGTAGCGTTTGCCGCGGATACCGTAACCACCGCACCAGCTCAGCCAACGGCGACCACGTCTGCTCCGGCTAAAGCCGTTCACCATAAAAAACAGGTGAAAAAAGCGAAACCTGCCGCTGAACAAAAAGCGCAGGCTGCCAAGAAACATGTGAAGAAAGCGAAGCCAGCGCCTGCTCAGAAAGCGCAAGCTGCCAAGAAACACGTGAAGAAAGCTAAACCAGCTCCTGCTCAAAAAGCGCAAGCTGCCAAGAAACACGTGAAAAAAGCTAAACCAGCTCCTGCTCAGAAAGCGCAAGCTGCCAAAAAACACGTGAAGAAAGCTAAACCAGCTCCTGCTCAGAAAGCACAGGCTGCCAAGAAACACGTGAAAAAAGCGAAAACTGCAAAACCGGCTACCACCACGCCAGCCGCGTAATCAATAAGTACCCGCTCCTTCCCCACGGGAAGGAGCCACTTTCGGTCAGTCCCGATTTGAATCAAATCGCTAAAGGATGACCAAAATAGAGCAACTATCAAACACCCGGTTTACCGGGTGTTTATTTCATCGGGGGACGGGAAAATGATGCGTCGTTATTCATTTGAAATTATGTTGTCCCTCGTTCTGCTTTGTGGCCTTATCACCCTGAGTTTTTTTCTCTAACCGTCAGTATTCCTCTCTCCTCCGACTATCCCTGTATTTTCAATGTCGAAGCCATACGTAAATAAAACCTCACGCCGCTTTGATAACAAGTCTCATTAACAGTATTATTTCTTGGTGTAATTTAATAATTTTCGTTCCCATCTGACAGGTCAAACCAGATAAAACCACCACCCAAACCAAATAATATCAATGCCTTATAAATATACACCTGAGCTGCAATGACAAATAAGCCAATAACAATTGAATTATCGAAATCTTAAACTACAATTTCGAAATCAATAATAATTAACATTGGATCTCAAATAAATTTATTATTAAAAGTAAAGCACACTAACTACAAGGTTTAATTTCCGAAAACATCATGACATCAAAAAACAATGCCGCACTGCGGTCTTGTTTGTCATTTCATGGTGCTAATGAAGCATTACCCATATAGTCATTTAAACTAATGAGGTCTCTATTGATTAAAAGACAATAATATATTTAGTCGAATATGGATTGACTTTCAAAACCACACAATTAATTACATACCTTTAAGGAATTTACATTCATCATAAGACGAAATGGACGCGTTATAACTCCATCATGCACAGGTTTTAAATGAAAGAATTAAATACATCTATTTTTCGCATCACAAAAATACTTTCTCCACACAGCAATATCGCAACCCCAACCAAAGTTATTAAAGGGAAACGGCTCTATTTCTTTTATCCATCAGGGGAGCAAGTTATTTACTTCCTGGATGAAGGAACATTCTTAATGAAGCAATCCATCGATGATAAGGTTATTTCTGTTATCTTATCACCCGCTATCGTTGGCTGGTCCATGGTGACACTTGATGGTGGCGAACTTTATCTGGAAAGGGTCGATTATGGGAAAATTCGTAGTATTCCTTTCAATACCGCCATGCGCATCATTACGGCTTATGAACGTTTCGATGATGTCTTAACGATTGTTAATACCGGCTTTCATGCACTGATCGATCACTGTATTGGGAATCATGGCGATTCACTTTCTATCGTGCATAAAATGCTACGTTCGCTGAATCAACTTCCCCCGGATGTCAAACTCCGCTTTTCTGCTCTGTCCTATATTTCTCAACGGACATCACTATCAAAAAGCACGATAAAACGGGGACTGAAACAATTACAACAACAAGGTTTACTCACGTTAGAACACGGTAAATTACGCCACCTCACTGAATGTAATTAAATAATCACTTATCACGACGGGTCACCTGACCCGTCACGTCTCTTCAATACCGTCTTCCAACGTTTACTGATAGGTTAGGGTAAATGTTGCATCCGCATTTGCAGAACCGACCGTGACTGGCGTACCAATCGCAACATACTGCCCGTAAAACACCAGCGGCACGCGTGCAGCGTTTGCCGACAGCGCATAAACGGGTGTCGGTTGGCCAAGTGGCAACCGACGGCGTTCGCTATCCAGTATCGCCACGGCAACATTCGTCGCACTGCTACTGGCATTAAGCGCGAGCAGCGTACTATCCCCCACTGGCGCGCTGCCATGAAACGTGATCTCGACGCCAGATGCCGCGACGCCGCAGTTCTCCAGCACAATCTCGAAACGCGTAGGATTAGGGCTTTGCGATCCTACCGCAAACTGCTTACTTGGCCAGGTACCGAGTTCAACCGTTTGTTCCTGCGTCCCTGTGCTGACGCTACAGCTGTTCGCCAGCAGCGTCGCCGTGAGCCGCATATTAGTCAGCCCGAGATCGGCACGGACTGGCTGCACAGCACACGTCATAAAGAGCAGAGAAACCCAGCCGAAACGCGCGGCCCATGTTACTCGCGTACGCACCGCGCCAGCCATCACACCCTGAGATCGGTTCATCGATTCCCCCTTTTAGTAAAAATCGACGCGCAGATAGGCATTTGCTGTCGCGACGCCTTCCTGGGGCTTAGTCCCCGTCACGCTGACCGGATACGCAGTAATCGCCACATTGGCACTTGCTGCCTCATCCAGCGTAAAAGGAATCACGCTCGCAATATCATTGGGCGTCAAGGGATTACTTCCACTGTCTGTAACAATAAAGCCGACGTCAGGATTGTCAGAAACCACCATGTTGCCAGACGATTTATCAGCCTGAAGACGCATCGACATACTTGCCTGTGCATCGATACCGTTGCAGGCGATACCAATCGTCCGCGTCACCGGTGGAACCCCCTCCGGTTTTTCACCCGCCGTTTTAAACGCCCCTGATGAAATTCCGCCAAAATCAATGCTGATGATCTGACCCGCATTCAAAACGCAACTTTGAGGAACCGTGACCGAACCGCTCATGTAGCCAACCACCAGTGGCGACCCCACGCTTTGCCCACTACCTCCCTGATTGCCATAGAGGTAAAAAATGGGTGTCATCGGGATATTGGAAACCCCGACAAACTTGCGTTTGATACGGAAATTTACCTGAACCCGACTGCCCGTTGTCGCATTCCCACCGCACAGTCCATCACAGTTGTTGCTCACATCGGTAAACGGCACATTATGAAAAATGCCCGCCGAGGTGCGGTTATAAACAAAAATACGCGATGCCACCTGGAGATAATCATTGCCGGTAATATCAAACCAGTTCACGCCGCTTTCCGTTGATGCCAAAACCAACGATGGGCCGGACCGGGCGGAATAGTAGACCGTATCTCGGTTATTACATGGACCACTTATCGCATAGGAACCTGCATCGGTTTTTTCATTCCACCCCGTAACATATCCGACATTGTTCTGGCTGGAAGCCAGCGCGTAAGTGTAGTCATACGTTAAAGGTGAACCACTTGAGGTCGTGCATTGTATCGCACTGGCCTGACTGGCAATCCCCAACAAACCCGCCACGCTGACGCCGCGCCACCACATAGCGCTTCGCGTTGCGCCACTTTTATTTTTCGTTAATAATTTCATTGACATACCGCCTTCGTATAGGATACCGGTTGGTTTTCACTGCCGTCTGGAAGAGCGTAGCGAAGCGTACATTGCTGCTGTGAACCACTACCCCATGCAACCTTCAGCTCGCCTTCAGGGGTTAGCCCAGACAGGAAGACCTGCCCATCGTCACCAACAATACCGGTGCTATCGCTGTCTACACGGGAGACAAGCGCACCAAAAGGAACCGGTCGGCCATTACGCTGCTGTAGCGAAATTAGCGCACGCCCGCCTTGATAGGCGGTAAAGCTGGCACGAACCATCGCCCCTCGCGTCGGTACAAGGTTGGCGACAGTATTGTTGACCTCTGTGTTTTGATTTAACGAGTTGACGTCGAGGGCAATGCGGTTATTGCGATAAACGCTGGCGTAAGGAATAACGGCATAGCCACGCCAGTCAGTCTGGATACCGGTGGTATTCTCCACTTTGACACGGCTGGTACCGGGAACCTTAATCAATACGTTGGTATCGCCCAGCGGCTGACTAAACGTGACCCCATCGGCATGCGCCACCACTCCGCCGCTCACCCCATAGTTAAGCTGACGGGTGTTGCGCGTATAGTTGTAGTTGGCGTTGCTGTTGCCATAGGTGCCCTGATAGCCAAGCCCCGCGTTCCCACTATTCCCAATGCCGCGATTACCATACCCTTGGGAGACGTTGTAGTTGAGATTGCCATCCGACAGCATCGTGCCACTGAGCCCTACCTGCTGTAACGTGCGCCCCTGATTGTCCGACGTCATGTTGTAGGAAGCGTAAGCCGTATTCTGTGAACGCCGCAGGTTAATCCCTTCACGATGTCCACTGAGCCACTGACTCAGTGGAACAGAGAGGTTAAAAGCAAACAGCTGGTTCCGTTCTTCCAGTCCTTGATTCTTGTTATAGCTGTAACTCAGGTTATAACTCACACCGCGGTACACATTGCTGTAGCCGACCTGCAACAGATCGTTTGTACCCTTGGTATGCCAATAATCCTGTCGGCTTCCCGTTAAAAATAAGGACCCCATTCCCTTCCCTAACTGCTGGGTGATATTCATCTGCATCCTGCTTTTTTTCGCGTTATTCAGGTTGTAGTAGTCGCGTACCACAGGTTGAACATCGGTAAAGTCGACCGTATAACCACTCATGTTTTTATAGCTGGCTTCATCCAGCGTAAAAAAACCTTTGGTTGAATAGCGATAACCCAGGATCTGAAAATTCGTCCCCAGATCATTCAGCGATTTGGCATACAGGAAACGCAGTGATTGCCCTTTATGATCGCTACCATCCGATAACGTGCTATAAGCCTGCGTGAGATCGGCTGAAAATGCGCCCCAGTCGCCGAGGTTTTTCCCTGAACCTAGCGTCAGTGCCTGATAATCTTCAGCCAGTTGTGTGCCGCCATACAACGTCACCCCAGCCGAACGCCCCCAGATCAGCGTCCCCTGACCAAACAAGGGCTGATCCTGTTGTGGATTATTGCTACGGTATTTACCGACCATCGCGGAATATTTCATCCGGTTCTCACGCTGGAGCAGCGGCACGGCGGAATACGGCACGAAAAAGCTGTTCGTCGAGTTATCGCTCTCAGTAATGGTTACCTGTAAATCGCCGCTGGATGACGTTGGGTAAAGGTCGGTAATTTCGAACGCACCAGGCGCAACATAAGCCTGATAAATCACATAGCCATTTTGTCGGATGGTGACGCGGGCGTTGCTTTTGGCAATCCCCCTGATCGTTGGTGCAAACCCTCTCAGGCTGTCCGGCAGCATCGCGTCATCGGACGCAATCTGTACGCCGCGAAATCCCAAACTATCGAAAACCTCGCCTACTGTATTGCTGTCGCCGAGAGTCAATTCGCTGCGCCAGGGAATGATGGCACGCTGTAAATAAGTACTGACATGCTGGAATTCGTTATAGCGCTGGTTTGCATAGCGGGAATAACGCCAGGTAGAGTAATCGCGCAACCGCCAGCCGTTCCAGTTCACTCCGCTATCAAGATTAAGAAAATAGCTGTCACTGCGAGCATCGCCGTGCGTATTACTGCCCGTGAACTGGTAATTAAATAACGCTGACGTGATGCCCTCATCCCACTCCTCCGGCGGAATATATCCTCGCCCGGCATTTTTTAGCGCAATTTGCGGCAAGCTGATGTTCAATCTCTGGAGTTCAAAGTCAAAGCGCACGCTGGCATCGGGAATCGCCTGAGGCACGTTGATGCATGCGGAAGCCGGTTCATCACGTAAAGAAGGAAACGACTGTAGATTGACATTAAGTTGTTCCAGCAACGCTATCGGCAGGCAAGGCTCAAGACCTGTATCATCACTGGACGGTTTATCGGATGGCGTGCGTAGTTGAAACGCAACATCACGAGAAAACGCATATTCTGCGTTAACATAAATCTCTACCCGATAGATACCCGGTGGTTGCCCTTCACCTTTATCAAAGCGAGAGAGATCGGCAATAGCCGAAGGATCGTCCGATAAAAATGTCGGATTAAAGAAAGTCTCAGCATCACCAGCGAGTGGGAATGCCATGTACAGCATCACGGCCGGGTACCAACGCAGGCATGGACGGACTGCGCGATAAGGGGCGGCGGAACGCTGCTGTTTCGTCGGTTCTGAACGCATACAAAAGTTCCTCATCTATGATGATGAAAAGCGCAGGCAATCGCTGCAACGCAGCTTGACGCCGGCCTGTACCTCACCGTTTCATAGCCCTTTACCTGTGACGCGCGGCGTCATGGCTCCGTAATCGTTAATGGTCTGGAAACTCACCGCACCGGGTGCTCCCCCAGACAGCGTCAGTGATGTCGAACCTTTTGGCGGCACCATCGTGTTGGGAAGTTTCTGGCTGCCAGACTGGAGGTTGACCAGCGTAATAAAATAAGGAGAGGGGTTGGTGATCGTGAGCGCCGAGCCTGACTGCTGGAAGCGTAACGTCGCGGGTGCGCTATCGGCCCCCGTGGGAAGATTAGCGGGTCTGACAAAAAGTTTAATGCGAGATAACACCGCCAATTGCAGCGCGTTCTTATCCTCCAGCGATCGTTTCTCAACCGCCGGAATCGCTTTGACATTGACCCAATAAACGGATTCGCGATCGGTAGGCAAAGGTGTACCGACATACATCAGTCGCAATGTGTTCTCACCTTTGGGTTTCACCACAAAAAGCGGAGGAGTCGCCAGAAAATCTTTGGTTTTATTCCCGTCTTTATCTTCTACCCAGGATTGAATCAAAAAGCGGTTATTTTCATCACTGTTAATAATCGAAAGTGAAGCCTGATTGGCCTCTGCGGAGTAGATCACCCGCGTAGCGCCCAGCGCAATCCCCCCCGCCTGTGCCTGATGAACCGTCAATAAAGCAAAAAGCACCAGACCGAAGGTGAAAGATTGAAATAAGAGAGATGAGTTCTGCACACGCAACCTCACGATAAAGTGTTGTTGAATTGGATCTAAAGACACAGCGAAAGCCAGTCCCTGGCTTTATTTCCTCCCTAAGGCATCTTTATTGATAATCGATGGTAAACGTGGCATCGGCATCTGCCGCGCCCGGCGTCGTGGTCGCCTGCGTCGCTTTATAGCGTGCATTAAACGCCAGGACGTTGCTGCCATCGTTCAGAGTTTGCGGGGCTGAATACACAGCGCCATTTGGCGTCAGAACCGCACCGGTACGATCGGAGATTTCAATACCCACACCGCCTGCCGCACCAGATGCCCCGCCACCAATGTTACTGACGGCCAAAACGGTGTTGTCATTCGAATCAGCCGTACCGGTAAAGGCGACAGCTGCCGTAGTAGAAACAGTGGAATCACAATCTTCGAGGTTGATGGTGAACGGCACTTTGCCAGAGTAGGTTCCCACGCCGGTAAAACGCGCGGTACGGTATTGGCCCAGATTCACAATCTGATCGGCCGTATTGGTACTGACTGCACAAGCCGCGTTAACGATCTCACCTTTAAAATGAACCGTTCCACCTGCAACGGTGGCCGCAAAAACGGTCACACTGGATGACAATAATGAGGCGCCAATCAAGGTATTGAGTAGAGATTTATGCATAACTTATATTTCCTGATAACAGATAAAAGTTAACGATCGCCTTAAAAACAATCGTGGCTCTGTCGCTAAAGCGACATCTCGATCTTTTTCCTCAGTGCATCAGTCAGGGTCTCTTCTGACGTCCTTAGACACAGAAAAACGTCAGGCCAAGATGGCCTGCACACGTTCCGTCGTGATGCGTTAATAAATATTTTTCATGATGGTTAATTTGTAAAAGTTGGTTGCAGCCTGATAAAAAAAGTAAAAAACCAGCATTAAAAACCAACAAAATAAAAAATATTGAAATTTAAAATCACAAAATAAAAACAATCAGGAATATACGTTTATTTTTTTATTCAGCAGTGAATCCTCGCATAAAAAACACGAGCGCATGAAATGGGCCAAATGAGCCCGTATGTTTATTTTTTATGATGTTTCATGGTTGATTTCACAACGTAAAGCGGACCACTGCGATAAAAACGCGAATGCGTCATCGATAGATAGGAAATAAAAAAGCGGATCACACAGGATAAAGAAAAAACGATGGTATTGAGGGTAAGTAGCTAATGGAGAAACAGTAGGCATTGCAATGAAATACCCAATCACGCAGTGCAAAAGCGCTCAACCTTCGAGTGATGTAATTAACTGATTTAAAAAATGATTATTCACACTGGATGAACATCACTCAACAAAGGTTTAGGTGCAATAAAGTTTTATCATTTGATGCCGTTTATACCATTACACACCAGGCAATACCGAGAACACCATAATGAAAAAAATCCTGCAAAAAACAGCCATCTTGCTCTGCATTGTGGCTGCAACACCGTATACCTTCGCCTCATCCTCTTCATCAACAGGCATCATTCGCTTTGTCGGTGCCATCGTCGAGCCCGTTTGCGATGTTACGACACAGTCAAGCAATGTGACTGTCAGTTGTGAACGGCAAGGAAGAGTACAAACGCTACAAATGAAAAACGGCTCACACTATGCGGCTTTGCCACAAAGCATCGGTTCCGTGAGCGCAAAAACCTTGAGTTCAAATGTACGTATCGTGACCGTCAGCTACGAATAAGGCTGATGGCACCGCGAGATGTCATTTACTGATCTGAAAACGCTACGCCACGTAAGACTGCGGCGTAGCGTTTAACCTATGGGGACATAGTGAAACAGTCGCAGAACGGTTTTTCGCAAATAATCTCGCCCCGCAACAACCCTTTTGACGTTCGATAATACCCTGCCCGCTGCCGTGCAGTGATGTCATACCGCGCCTTTTACACTCAATAACATTTTAATTTTCAGTCCCTCACCAACAAATACATCTATAGTTAATCCAACGCGCTATATTTAGCGCCTCAAGATGGCTTTTATCATAAGGTTTATTCACTACATGCGCATATCAGCCTGGTTGTTATGTTCATTATCATTTATCGCCCCGCTAACTTGGGCTGAATCCCCATCCACAGATACCGACGCGCAGAAGCAGCAGCAAATTTTATTTTTCAATCACGACGATCGGGATGTGGTTCCTGATACGGCGGTCTGGCCGTGGCAGGCTATTGGGCAGTTGGAAACCGCCAGCGGTAACCTCTGCACTGCGACGCTGATCTCCCCTCATCTGGCGCTGACGGCCGGGCATTGCGTGGTCACGCCACCGAAAGGCGAGATCGATAAACCCGTCGCGCTACGCTTTCTGGCGACAGAAAATGGCTGGCGTTATGAAACGACGGAAATTGAAGCACTGGCGAATAAAACCCTCGCCAAAAAATTGAAAGCTGACGGCGAAGGATGGATCGTTCCGCCTTCAGCCGCACCGTTGGATTACGCCCTGATTCGGTTAAAGCAAACGCCGCCGGGAATTCGCCCGCTGCCGCTTTGGCAAGGCAGCCGCCAGGAGTTGATGCAGGCGTTAAAGGATAACGGTCAGCGCGTCACGCAGGCTGGTTACCCGGAAGATCATCAGGAGACGCTTTACCGCCATCAAAACTGTTTGATCACTGGCTGGGTTCACACCGCCGTGATGGCGCACCAGTGCGATACGTTGCCTGGCGATAGCGGTTCCCCTCTGATGCTAAATTCAGCGACAGGCTGGGTGCTTATGGGCATTCAAAGCTCTGCGCCCGATGCCAGTGAACGCGATCGCGCCGATAACCGAGCCGTTTCCGTTACTGCGATTCGTCAGCAGTTAGAAATGTTGGCAAAACAACGTTAACGACTAGCAGATACGCCAGGTAGAAACCGTTATTCAGGGATCACCTGGCGTCCCCGTCTTCCCATCCGCGTCACAGTATAAAAAAATATCTGTTCTATTCTTATCAGAGATATAGGTTATTCATCCATATTGTTACTGTAACAACGGAACAACAATTATCAGGATGCTATTTTTACCTTATTGAAAATGCCATTTTTTATAATTAGATTCTCATTTATTCGCAGAGCGTTTTCTCAGCTAAACGGTTTATTTTTACTCATAAGCAATTGGAAAATATCATGAATTTACAGCGGGCATTGAAACATGAAAACATGACTTAAGACAAAAAATCGCCTGAACCTTAACGGAAAGATAAAGGTGGTATAATAAGTTACCTCAATTTTTAACCTCTATGTTATTGTGTCGCCGTTAAATTAAATTGATGTCGTCGCGATTATTATTGCGGAAAGGAAGAGTCTACATGTTAAAACATTTGAGCCATGACGAAAAAATACGCATGCAGACTCTCGACGAATTACAAAAAACCGATATATCTCAAGACGATATTCTTCACAAGCTCACAAAATTAGCCTGCCAACTGCTCGAAGCCCCGACGGCCCTAGTGACGCTAACCGGCACCAAATCTCTGCACGTTAAAGCAAAAACCCATTTCCCATTGGATGATATGGATAAAATCGGTTCATTCGACCATTTTACCGTACAAACGGGTCAGGCCTTTATCTGCCCTGATGCTATTCATGACGAGCGTTTTAAGGAAAGTCCTTACGTAAAAGGGACGCCGTTTATTCGCTCCTATGCGGGTGTTCCGCTTAAAACCAAAGAAGGTTACGCCATCGGAACATTCAGCATTATCGATTATGTTCCGCGCACGTTCAGTAAAATCCAGCTGCGGTTACTGCATGATTTAGCCGCCATCGCGATAGTATTAATGGAATACCGCAACGCGATTGGACTGATTGATGCCGTGACCCTATTGCCCAACCGCCAGCGCCTCATTGACGACATCAGCCGCATTACCGACATCCACGAGCGCTACCTGCTTATTCTGATTGATACCATCGACATTTCTTACGCCTATGAAATGGGATGCGCGCTGGGTATGCCGACGGTAGAGGGTCTGCTGAAAGATATCGGTATCTTCCTGCGCCTCAGTTTGAGCTCGCCAGAAAATATTTACTGCGCCGCGGTAGGACGCTTCGCCCTGCTGGTGAAGTCGGAAAATAAAGAACAGGTTCTGGCGGAGCTCGATGCCTGTGCCGAGCGGATTCATGAAAGCATCACCAGCCATATTCCGCTCAAGCTGGAATTTTTCGTTGGATATACCGAATTCCAGATCCCGGCCAACGATCCTCAGCGAATCCTGCGTGAATCTATGAGCGCGCTGCGTGCCGCTATCACGACCAATACTCGTCAGTTCGCCTACAACCAAGAGGCCGATAAGGCACAGCAAATCGCGTTTACCTTGCTCAATGAATTGGCCGACGTGTTACAGAACAACAAACCGGGTCTCTATCTGGTTTACCAGCCGAAATTAAGTATCAAGACCAACACCGTTATTGGCGCCGAAGCGCTGATTCGCTGGCGTCACCCTGATTTGGGTGAGATTTACCCTGACCAGTTTATTCCGCTCGCGGAAGGCACCACGCTGATGCGACCATTGACGGACTGGGTTACCCGGGAAGCGGCATGCCAGGTGAAGCAGTGGCGTCAGCAGGGGTTACACTTCCCGGTGTCAATTAACGTTTCTGCCAGAAATTTCTCCGAGAATGATTTTATCCCACGCCTCATCACCATTCTGGAGAACCACGGGCTTACCCCTCAGGATATTGATATCGAATGCGTCGAAACGCAGAAAATCATCGAAAGCACCGAAACACTCGCCACCATTCAAACTCTACAACAACTCGGATTTACCATCGCGCTTGATGATTTTGGCACGGGATATAGTAACCTAAGCTATCTGCGTAATATCCCCTCTACGGTGATAAAGCTGGATAAATCGCTGATTAAAGATATAAAAACGGACCATAAAAGCCGCGTCATTGTGGAATCGATTATCAGTATGCTGCACAAACTGAACTATATTGTGTTGGCGGAAGGCGTAGAAAATAAAGAAACGCTCGACTACCTGGCCTGTTTTGGGTGTGATGAAGTGCAGGGCTACTATTTTTCCCGGCCCATTCCTCCCGAGGCATTCACCACCTGGTTAACAACGCGCTCGTCACAAACCTCGACATAACATCCCCCGTCAGCGGGCTATTCAACAAACGGTATGGAGAACGCGCATGACTCTTCTTACTTCGCAGGATGAGCTCGCTATCAGAAACGCCATGGCGCTACTGGAAGCCCCCTCTTTTGCCATACAGGCGGCGAGTCTGGTTGGAAAACCGATTGAATGGAGCCTATCGAAATTACCCGCCTTGGTGAAAAACAAAATACAGGATGTGGTTCACACGGCGTTGTACAAAGCGGTAGACGCTGCGCTCTATACGCTGGACGATGCGCCCGCTCGCGTGGCGTCGCCAAAGACACATAAACTGGCCGTCGCCGCTTCTGGTGCGGTCAGCGGCTTTTTTGGTGCCGCGGGTCTACTGGTCGAACTGCCTATCAGCACGACGATCATGATGCGTTCCGTGGCGGACATCGCCCGCAGCGAAGGTTTCTCCCTCAGCGATCTTTCCGTTAAAGCCGCTTGTGTGGAAGTTTTCGCGCTCGGTGGAACACAAGAAAGCGATGATGCTGCCGATTCAGCCTATTACACCTCACGCGCCGTTCTGGCTGATATCACCAAACATGCCAGCCGCGAATTAATCGGCATTGCTGGCAAAAAAAGCGCAGGGAAAGCCTCTGCAAGAATGAGCACCTCACAGGCAGGAAAAACGCTGGCAAAGCTGATTGATGCCGTCGCAACCAG
This sequence comes from Pectobacterium aroidearum, assembly GCF_041228105.1. NCBI lineage: Bacteria > Pseudomonadati > Pseudomonadota > Gammaproteobacteria > Enterobacterales > Pectobacteriaceae > Pectobacterium > Pectobacterium aroidearum. The sequence goes on along the minus strand of NZ_CP166097.1, from coordinate 2,357,044 downwards.
ACTCGGTGTGACCATGACAGAGAAAATGGCCGCGCAGATTGTCCCGGTGATTGGCGCTGCCAGCGGTGCCGCCATCAATACGCTGTTTATCCACCACTACCAAAACATGGCGAAAGGCCATTTCATCATAAAACGTCTGGAACAGACCTATGGTGAAGAGGCAATCAGGTCGGCTTATCTGGAACTAAAAAACAACCGTCGCGACCTGATGGAATAACAAGAGATTAGCCTTCGACCTGCTCCATCGCCTGCAATACGCGCTTATCCGAGATCGGGAACGGCGTCCCGAGTTGCTGGGCAAAGTAGCTGACGCGCAGTTCTTCAAGCATCCAGCGCACCGCTTTAACGTCGTCATCGTCACGTCGCTCCGCTGGCAGCTTGTTCCACCACTGCTGCCACGCCTGTTGAACCTGCTCCACCTTCAACATCTGTGCCCGATCGCGGTGGACATCCTGTGCCAGTTTCTCCAGACGTCGTTCTATCGCTTGCAGATAGCGCAGCACGTCCGGTAGGCGCTGCCAGCCGTTTTCGGTCACAAAGCCACGGAACACCAGACCGTTCATCTGACTCTTGATATCGCTTAACGCCAGCGCCATCGCCATGTCTACGCGCCCTTTCAGACGTTTATTAATGGTGAAAACGGCCGTCAGGATTTGCTCAACCTGTTTGGCGATATCCACCACCGTATCGTTCAATTCCGCACGCACTTTTTCATGCAACTGCTGGAAGGCTTCTTCCTGCCAGACCGGACCACCGGATGTCTCAATCAGTTTATCCACCGCGCAGGCGATACAGTCATCGATGAGATCCAACACTTTGCCGTACGGGTTGAAATAGAGACCGAGCTTCGCCTTGTTTGGCAGCTTTTCATGTAGATATTTGATCGGTGATGGAATGTTCAACAGCAACAGGCGACGTAGTCCCTGCCGCATCACCTGCTGTTGCTGGTGCGGCGTATCGAACAGACGAATTGCCACGCTATCCTTTTCATCCACCAACGCCGGATAGGCTTTAACCGAGTAACCGCCGCGTTTCTGCTCATAGCAGTCCGGCAATGAACCAAAGCTCCAGACGTGCAGACCGCGCTGCTCCAGCCCATCATCCGCCACGGATGATAGCGTCTGCTGCACTTTATCTTTGAGCTGATCCTTCAAGGCGTTCAGGTCTTTGCCTTCCCGCTGTGTCCGATTCTTCTCATCGATGACGCGGAACGTGATTTTCAGATGATCAGGCACCTGATCCCACTGCCACGCTTCGCGCGGCACTGTCACACCCGTCATCAACCGTAACTCACGCTCCAGCGCATCCAATAGCCCTTTCTCTAGTGGCGTGGTGCGCGCCAGAAACGCTTCGGCGTAGTTCGGCGCGGGAACAAAGTTACGGCGTAATGGTTTAGGCAAGGATTTAATCAGCGCGATCGTCAGTTCGCGCCGCACGCCGGGGATCTGCCACTCGAAGCCCTCTTCACGCACCTGATTGAGGATGGGCAGCGGAATATGCACCGTGACGCCATCCGCATCCGCACCCGGCTCAAACTGATAGGACAGCCGTAATTTCAGACTGCCCTGATGCCAGAAATTCGGATAATCCAGCGCGCTCACCTTCTCCGCGCCGTCTTTAATCAACATGCTCTTTTCAAAATTAAGCAGGTCGGCATTATCCCGGCTGGCGACTTTCCACCACTTGTCAAAGTGGCGCGACGAGATGACATCGTGCGGCAAGCGCTGATCGTAGAAAGCAAACAGCGTCTCGTCATCCACCAGAATGTCGCGGCGGCGCGATTTGTGCTCTAAATCTTCGACCTCCGCCAGCAGCTTGAGGTTAGCGCGGAAAAAGGCGTGATGCGTTTGCCAGTCGCCTTCCACCAGCGCATGGCGGATAAACATCTCACGCGCCAGCGTTGGATCGATTTGGCTGTAGTTCACCTTGCGCGCCGCCACAATCGGCAGCCCGAAAAGCGTCACCTTCTCCTGCGCCATCACCGTGCCCTGCGCTTTTTCCCAATGGGGCTCGCTGTAGCTCCGCTTAATCAGATGCTGGGCTAGCGGTTCGATCCACTCGGGCTCAATACGCGCGGCAATACGTCCCCACAGGCGACTGGTTTCCACCAGTTCAGCCACCATCGTCCACTTAGGCGGCTTTTTGAATAGCCCCGACCCGGGGAAAATCGCAAACCGTGCGTTACGCGCGCCGCTGAACTCCTGTTTCTCAATATCTTTCTGCCCGATATGCGACAACAGCCCGGTGAGCAGCGAGCAGTGAATACTCAGGTAATCGGCCGGTTCGCTGTTGACCGGCAGCCCCAGTTCTTTCACCACCTGACGCAGCTGCGTGTAAATATCTTGCCATTCGCGCACGCGCAGGTAGTTAAGGAAATCGGTGCGGCACTGACGGCGGAACTGACTGGAAGACAGCGTTTTCTGCTGCTCACGCAAGTAGTCCCACAGATTGACGAAAGCCAGAAAATCGGAGTCTTTATCGGCAAAACGGCGATGTTTCTCATCCGATGCCTGCTTCTTATCCAGCGGTCTTTCGCGCGGATCCTGAATCGACAGCGCGGCAGTGATGACCATAACTTCACGCACACAGCCGGTTTTACGCGCTTCCAGCACCATTCGCGCCAAACGTGGATCGATCGGTAATTGCGCCAACTGCTGCCCCTGCGGCGTCAGGCGATAATGCCCATTTTCCGCCAACGTAATGGCACCTAGCTCTTCCAGCAGCCGCACGCCGTCCTGAATATTGCGTTTATCCGGCGCTTCAACAAACGGGAACGCAGCGATATCGCCGAGCCCCAGAGACGTCATTTGCAGAATGACGGAAGCCAGATTGGTACGCAAAATTTCAGGATCGGTAAATTCAGGCCGCGACAAGAAATCCTGCTCGGAATAGAGGCGGATACATACCCCGGCGGCCACACGACCACAGCGCCCTTTACGCTGATTCGCCGATGCCTGTGAGACGGGCTCAATCGGCAGGCGCTGGACTTTGGTACGGAAACTGTAGCGGCTGATACGCGCCGTGCCTGGATCGATCACATAACGAATTCCCGGCACGGTCAATGACGTTTCCGCTACGTTGGTCGCCAGCACGATACGGCGGCCATGATGTGACTGAAAGACGCGGTTCTGCTCCTGATTCGACAGACGCGCGTACAGCGGGAGAATTTCGGTATGCGGCAAGTCCAGACGGGTCAGCGCTTCTGCGGTATCGCGGATTTCACGTTCGCCGCTCATGAAGACCAGAATATCCCCCGGCCCTTCGCGCGTCAGCTCGTCTACCGCATCAAAAATGGCCTGTAGCTGATCGCGTTCGCTGTCGTCGGCATCTTCCACCACAGGACGATAGCGCACATCCACCGGATACGTCCGCCCGGACACTTCGATGATCGGGGCGTTATTAAAGTGGCGAGAAAAACGCTGCGGGTCGATAGTAGCCGACGTAATAATCACTTTTAAATCAGGGCGCTTTGGCAACAGCTGGCGCAAATAGCCCATGATGAAATCGATATTCAGGCTGCGTTCGTGCGCTTCATCGATGATCAATGTGTCGTACTGCATCAACAGGCGATCCTGCTGAATTTCAGCCAGTAAGATACCGTCGGTCATCAGTTTGACCAGCGTATTGTCACTCACCTGATCGTTAAAGCGGACTTTATAGCCGACGCTGCCGCCCAGCGGCGTTTCCAGCTCGGCAGCAATGCGGTCAGCGACGGTTCTGGCCGCCAGACGCCGCGGCTGCGTATGGCCAATCAGGCCGTGCACGCCACGCCCCAGTTCGAGACAGATTTTCGGTAACTGCGTGGTCTTCCCCGACCCCGTCTCGCCCGCGACGATAATCACCTGATGGTTACGCAGCGCTTCGAGTATCTCGTCTTTTTTCTGGCTAACGGGAAGCTGTTCAGGGTAGTGAATCGCCGGACGGCTTGCCCGTCGATTCTCGACTTTCTGGCGCGCCGCGACAATCTCCCCCTCAATTTCCTGCGCGATCGCAGCCTGAGCCTGCGGGCTGCTGACCTTCGCGGCGCCCTGCAAGCGGCGGTGCAGACGCTGCCGATCGCGAAGCATTAGCTCACTTAACTGCGTAGATAATGCACTGAGAGGTGATTTCACGTTGCTCTTCCTTAATCGTTTCTCTAATTCTTTTCTCTGCCGGGACAATACGCGTCGCCGAATCTGGCTCAATTGAGCCTACCTGATTTCAAAACACGGCATGTTTAAACCGTGGAAATGCTTAAACCGTGGGAATTTTTAAGTCGTGGATAGTAGCACATTGTCATAAGCGGCTCTAATCACCCCGCGCAGTCTTATTCAAACATCGTCTTATTCAAGAAAATCGAATAAAGACCTCGAATATTTGCACTTTTCACTTTCCAGAGCACCGCATAAGATGTGACACATCAAAGGGCGTTATGTTGTCGCCCACTTCAATCACTAAAGGAATTGGCAATGAGCAAAGTATTGGTTCTGAAATCAAGCATTCTGGCAGGTTATTCTCAGTCAAACCAACTGGCCGACCACTTCACCGCCGAGTGGCAGTCTGCACATCCAAACGACAGCATCACCGTACGCGACCTGGCCGCTCAACCGATTCCGGTTCTTGATGGCGAATTAGTCGGCGCACTGCGTCCTTCCGATGCTGCACTGACCCCACGTCAGCAAGAAGCGCTGAAACTGTCCGACGATCTGATCGCCGAGCTGCAGGCGCATGACATTATCGTGATCGCCGCGCCAATGTATAACTTCAACATTCCTACCCAGTTGAAGAACTACTTCGACCTGGTTGCCCGTGCTGGCGTCACGTTCCGCTACACCGAGCAAGGCCCAGAAGGTCTGGTGAAAGGTAAACGCGCTATCGTCTTAACCAGCCGTGGCGGTATCCATAAAGGCACAGCAACCGACCTGCTGGAACCGTACCTGCGCGTCTTCCTGGGCTTCCTGGGCCTGACCGACCTTGAGTTCGTATTCGCAGAAGGTTATGGCTACGGCCCGGATGTGGCGCAGAAAGCGACCGAAGCGGCGAAAACCCAGCTGTCTCAACTGGTCACTGCATAACGAATCGTTATTCATCGCGAATCATTGTTACCGACCTTGCCATTATATTGCTTTAATTGGCTTAATTATTGCGCGCCCTCCGGCGCGCTTTTCTTTATCTCATCACCGGCTGCATTGTCCGATTTTTCGAGCAGTTGCGTCGCTTCTTTATCCGCTTTGATGTGAATTTCATGCTCGATCTTCACGTTCATATTGATAGTGATAGGCTCTTTGGGCGCAGCCACTTCGATACGCGGCACACATCCTGTCAGGAAAACGACCGTGCACCATGCCACCAGCAATGTCTCGCTCTTGTTCATTGTTCTGCCTTGAATTTATTCATTTGCCTGTTGTTCCAGCGTATCCCGCAAGTTATCGCCAAAACGTAAGCTGCGCCATAGCTGGAAGATATTCTCCTGATGGCGATAGTTAAGAATAACCTGTCGATTCGCACTGAGCTGCGGATTTTTCCCCTGCACCTGCGAGGCTAATGTCAGTTCACCCTGATTACTCAGGTCAAGCGTGGCATAGGAACGCCCGATCTCCAGATAGCGTAACCAGCCAATTGCCGCACCGCCTGCCAGATTTTTACTCGCTAACTCATCTGCCAATTGGTTATCCAATCGCAGCGTCAGGAAGCCATCATTGGTAATGCGTCCACCTTCAATCAACATGGTGGGGTGATTAAAATTCAACGGAAGCGTACCGCTCACGCGCCCGGACAGCGCGAACTGCTTTTGCTTCAACACCGTCAGCAGTTCGCTGAGATCCACGCTCTTAACGGTAAATAACGCGGGTTCCCGCTGTGGCCAGCGCAGCGTCGATAGCCCGATATGCCCATCCAATACGTCCATATCCGCCTGAGACATAATCAGCGGTCGTCGTTCGCTGTACGGGTAAAAACCCTGGAGATCGACGCGGATATTGCTCATGCGAAACAGGTTATCCAGTACGTCAATTCGCAGCGTGACGGGCTGCCTGACGCCCAGTTGCCAGCGCTGATCTTTCAAGCGGTAAGGCAGAACAAAGTTTACGCCGCTGACTTCACCATCCTGTAACCACAGCCCGCCATTTTTCACAACCCAATGCCCACCCGCGCTGAACCCTTCTTTACGTGCAGCGGAGAAGGCCGCCTGTGCGTAAAACTGTCCGGCGCGAATGTTCATTTTCAACTGTGGGGAAAGCAGAGGCTGAAACACCTTAAGCGGCTGCGTCGGCCACCATGCACCACCGCGCAGTCGCTCACCATCCCAGCGCCCACGCAGTCTGACCGGGCCGATATCTTCAGCCTGAAGCTGCCCCTGTAGCTGGAAATCATCCGGGCTGCGCCCCTGCATCGCCAGCGTTAACAACGAAGGTGGCAGATAGCCACCGTTGCTGAAATGCGTCCGCTCTGAGGCCAGTTGCAACGCCCCTTGAAAGTGCTCACCAGAACGGGCGCGCTGCCAGCGGATCGGCTCCGTAATCGTCAGCCGAGGCTGGTGCACCGTCACAATGCCATAACCCAATTGATCCAGACCGCTCGACAACTGGCTGACTTCGAGCAAGGTGTCCTGCCACTGCCCACGCCCGGCTACGTCCCACTGACCTTTCAGCGGCGGCAGGTGACCATTGCCCCAATAACGCCATTGCCACTGCCCTTGATCCGGCCAGAAATCCTGTGCCTGACCGTCAAGGTGCAGGTTAAAACGTCCCCAGTATGCTTCTCGCGCTTTCACAATCGCCTGTAGTCGTCCATTCACGCCGGTCGCACTGACCCGAACGCCCGCCAGCGGCCAGCGCGCCTCTTCCAGATAAATCTGCGGCGCAGGCGTTCCCCAGGCACGCAGCAGCGCCCCTGGTAAAAGAGCGAGTTCAGGATTGAGGATCGAACCTTGCAACACCCCCGGTAGCGTCGCCGTCAGGGAGAGCGCCGGTAAATTAGCCTGCCCGGTAAGCTGAAAGCGCAATTCGCTGTTGAGCAGGCCAATATTGCCCGGCCCCAGCACCAGTACAGCGTTCGCCTTGCCGTTATGTCCTTGCGTCAACATATTCAAACGCGCATTAATCGTGGTGGCATCCAGCCCTTGTCGCCAATGCTGCAACGTCATGGCGATCTGCCCTGAAAGTGGCTGATCGGCATAAGGCCAACGCCAGACGCCGTTAGTGACCTGAATTACCTCATCCGTCAGTTGCCACGGCAGCGATATCAGCGGCGTGTCATCATTCGCCGCATTCAGCACTAATTCACCAGCTTGATGATGCCAGTCCAGCAGGAGCGAAAGTGGATCCGGCGTCTGTCCTGAATCCAGTTTTCCGGTAAGTCGTCCCTGTATCGGCGCGGCATCCAGCGTATCGGCCAACGTCATTTCACCGCTGACCTGTAGACGTACAAATCCCGCAGGCGTGGCGAGCATACCTTCATGCAGGGTCAGTTGTGTCTCATTCAGTTCAGCCCTAACCACCACTTGATCGCCCTGATAATCCAGCGTTTGTCGCCGTTTACCGTCACTACTGAGTCGCACCTGCCCGGCATAATCCTGCCAGGGCAGCAGCGTAAACGCTTTTATCTGAATATCGGCAGCAGGCAATCGCTGTTGCCACTGCGCCAGTTGCGCTGGGGATTCGGAACGGCTACTCGCTGGCACATGCTGCAGACAATCGCTGTTTAACGTCACGGCATCAATCGCAACATGCCATCGCCAGCCATGCCAACGCAGCGTCATATTCCGTACGTCAACGAGCTGGCACTCGCCAGCCATAATGCTGAACCCCGCGCTATATGGCCCACCGCCCTGCCAGCCAGGCACCCCATTCACGACTAAAGACATCTCCGTGGGCAGCCAGATTGTGGCGATGCGTGGCAGCCACTGCGGCAGCGTTCGCCAGGAAAGAAACAGCAGCGCGACAAGCAGGAAAGCGATTGGAAGTGCATGTTTTTTAATCATTAGCGCGAATTAAGCATCCTGTTCAATAGCGGCAAAAATTCGTCCTATCTGTCTCTGTCGTTTATTCATTCACAAATCGCTCTTTTTGTTAACAAACAATCCTATCCAACTCACATTTACCACCATTGAGCGTACATGCTCATTACCCTTTCGTGGTAAAATGTTTAATTGAGGTTATATTTTGTAATGAACCACGTTATCTCATCATGAACAAAGCGTTTCGGGGTGAACATCAGGATTATCTCCTTCTGTCCGAACCGCCTTAAAAAAAGCAATGAGCAACCTGAACCATTACTGCTATCCACTCATTCATTTCCGTGGATACACCTCAGTTAAATCAGTATTCGGACACAGCATATCAAGGACTGCTTCATGCGTAATAACACCCCTGTCACCGACCGCCAGCTCACTCTTTCTGAAAAAACCAGATTGATGTCGGTCACTACGCCAGAAAGCCATATTACCTATGCAAACAAAGATTTTATTGACGTCAGCGGCTATAGCACCGATGAGCTAATGGGGCAGCCCCATAATCTTATCCGACACCCGGATATGCCACCAGCCGCCTTCGCGGATATGTGGAAAACGCTGCGTGCGGGCAATATCTGGACAGGCATAGTGAAAAATCGGTGTAAAAATGGCGACCATTACTGGGTAAAATCCAGCACTACACCGTTGAGAAAAAGCGGGGAGATTACCGGTTATATGTCGGTGCGAACCGCCGCGTCGCCCGAAGAAATTCGTCAGGCCGAAGCGCTCTACGCCAATGCAAACGAAGGTAAACTGAAATACCGCACCTTCCATCACGGCCTGCTCATTTATACCGGGCCATTACGCATCCTAAGCCTGTTTAAAACCATGCCGCTACGCTGGCGCATCCGTAGCTACTTTCTGCTTTTTAGCCTGATCCCGTTGATCGCCGCCTATTCCCTGCTGGCGGGAACGGCATTGGCTTCCGTACTCTTTCCGCTGCTCATCGCCTGCTGTTTTGTCAGTGGCGAGCTTCTGGTGCACCATATCGCTCGCCCCATTGAACAAATCCTGTCTCAAGCTATGCGTTCCGCTGCCGGCCAGGCAGACAACCTGACGCAGCTTAATCGCGTGGATGAAATTGGCATGTTGATGCGGGCCGTAAATCAGTCTGGTATGAATTTCCGCACCTTCGTGGACGATGTGAACACCAATCTGAGTGAGTTGAAAAACGCCTGTAATGAAATCGCGCAAGGCAACCAGACGTTGGCACAGTGCTGCGAGGAAACGGAAGAAAGCCTGCAACAAACTGCCGCCTCTGTGGAACAGCTGACTGCGACGATAAAAAGCAATGCGGAAGCCTCACTTCAGGCTTCGATATATACGCAGGATGTCAATCAGGCGGTAAATTCTGGAGAACAGGCCGTCAGCCAGGTCTCTACTACCATGGAGACGATCACGCGTTCCAGCGAACGCATTACCGATATCGTCAGCGTGATGGATAACCTCGCATTCCAGACCAATATTCTGGCCGTGAACGCCGCCGTCGAAGCCGCACATGCCGGGGAACAAGGTAAAAGTTTTGCGGTAGTCGCCAGTGAAGTTCGCTCGCTGGCACAGCGCAGCGCTTCCTCTTCCAGCGATATTTCGACCATCATTGACGAAACGCTGAATAGTATTCGTACTGGCGAACAACAGGTTTCGCATACACACAAATCCATGAGCAATATTCTGCTTCAGGTTCAGCATGTCACCAACTTGATGAATGAGATCAGCCTCGCAACACAGGAACAATCTCAGGGGCTGGAACAAATTAATGAAGCAGTAAACCGCATCGATGAACTCACGCATCAGAATACTGCGCTGGCCAGTCAGTCACACTCGGCCACCGATCATCTGCAACAGCAGATATCAAGCATGGTACAGGCCGCGTCTGTCTTCAGCCTTTCTCGCTAAATCTCGTCTTCACGGGCGCTCACGTCAGAGCGCTCGTCGCTCCTCTTCTCGCCATTTCGCCGTTATCCAGCATTCGTTGCCGCAGTGCAAATTCGCAGAGTCATAATATACTTAACAAACGAATGCTTTTGGTCATCGGCACGTGCGTTTATCGCGAGTCGGGTTAGATAACTACTTTCCCGCAGAAAAAATAACGGGCGAAATTAGTGACAATATATAAGTCTACCCGCTAATTATTTCGCAAATATTGCCGTTAATTAAATAGCACTCATCGCTTTCCCGTTCGCTAATAGATCTAAAAATATCATACTTATACCCTAAATAACTCGAGTTGCGTGACAAAACGCTAGGGTTTTGAACAACGCTAAAGCGTTGGCCCGAAGAGTGAACCTCAGGAATGAGGTTCATTAATACCCAGTCACTTACACAAGTAAGTGACTGAGGTGAGTCAGAGCAGTCAACGCACAAGCAGCTTGAAGTATGGTGGGGATATGCTTGCTTATACTAAAAGGATTAATAAATGCGTAAGAATTTTCCGGTCAGTGATATTCAGTATTTATTAGATGAAAAAGCCAAGCTAATGTCGGTTACCACTACCGATAGTCATATCACTTATGCAAATGACGATTTTATTGATGCCAGTGGTTACGACTTTGAAGAAATCCTCCACCAACCTCACAATATCGTGCGCCACCCAGACATGCCTCCGCAGGCGTTTGCCGACATGTGGGCGACGCTAAAGGCAGGTAAAATCTGGACTGCCGTCGTCAAGAACCGCCGCAAGAATGGCGATTACTATTGGGTAAAAGCCAGTACGACACCGCTGATGAAGGAAGGGAAAATAACAGGATATATGTCGGTACGAACTCGGGTTTCACAGGAAGAGATTCGGCAAGCTGAAGCACTTTACCGTCAAATGAATGAGAATAAATTAAAAAACCGCCGACTCTTTCAGGGGCTGCTGATTTATAAAGGACCACTAAAATTTCTTAGCTTATTTAACGTCATTCCCGTACGCTGGCGGATAAGAAGCTACGTATTCCTTTTTATGCTATTTGCGCTGCTTTTCTTACTTGCTACCCTTCCACTCACTACGCCGCTATTAATTTTTGCTTTGGTGCTACTCACTAGCGCGGCCATAACCAGCGAATTATTAGTTCAGCATTTGGCAAAGCCGCTGGAAAAAATTCTACGCCAGGCCATTAATTCCGCATCCGGGCAGGCAGACAACTCGTTTCAGCTTAATCGTGTGGATGAAGTCGGCATGTTACTACGCGCTGTCAATCAATCCGGTATGAACTTCCGCACGTTTGTCGATGATGTCAACGGCAAGCTGGTCGAACTGCGCCACGCTTGCGGCGAGATCGCCTCCGGGAATTACACACTGAGCCAGCGCTGTGAAGATACCGCCCAAAGTCTACAATCCACCGCGTCATCAATGGAAGAACTGACAGCGACGATTCAAAGCAACGCCTCTGCTTCTCAACTCGCGACGCGCTGTGCGAACGATGCCAATCAGGCCGTCGATGCCGGGGAGAAAGCCGTCAGCCAGGTCACAGACACCATGGCAGTCATGACGCGTTCCAGCAAAGAAATCACCGACATCATCAGCGTGCTGGATAATCTGGCGTTCCAGACCAACATTCTGGCGCTCAATGCCGCCGTAGAAGCCGCTCACGCAGGAGAACAGGGTAAGAGTTTCGCCGTGGTCGCAGGGGAAGTGCGTATTTTGGCGCAGCGTAGCGCCGCCGCCGCCAAAGACATCGCGGAAATTATCGATACCACGATCGCCAATATTCACACCAGCGATAAACTGGTCAATCACACCAGCCAGTCGATGAACAATATATTGACGCAGGTGCAGCAGGTTACGCAGCTTGTGAATCAGATCAGTCTGGCGACACAGGAACAATCGCAAGGGCTGGGGCAAATTAACTCAGCGGTGAACAACATTGATGAATTGACACGTCAGAACACGATTTTGGCCACACATTCCAGTTCTGCCATTAACAGCCTGGAACAGCAGATCTCCACGATGTCTGAAGCCGTGTCAGTTTTCAGTACGCCTCGCTAAACCCGCTCTTACGCTCTTATTGCCCCGTCAATTTCAAACCGTTACTGTCAGTCAGGTAACGGTTTGTCACCGCCCTATTTTCTGATAGCTTAATCTAAGGATTTTTCGGAGAAACTATCAATGAAACTGGCAATTTACAGCACCAAGCAGTATGACCGTAAATATCTGGAGCAGGTCAATCAGCAGTTTGGCTATGAGCTGGAGTTTTTTGATTTCATGCTGACATCGCGCACCGCGAAAACAGCCGCGGGCTGTCAAGCTGTCTGCATCTTTGTGAACGATGACGGTGGTCGCGAGGTGTTAACCGAGCTGGCAGAGATGGGCATTAAAACGCTGGCGCTACGTTGTGCAGGCTTTAACAACGTCGATTTAGACGCGGCGAAGGAACTGGGCATCAGTGTGGTGCGCGTTCCCGCGTATTCCCCTGAGGCCGTCGCCGAGCACGCCGTCGGATTGATGCTGACGCTTAACCGCCGTATTCACCGCGCTTATCAGCGTACTCGCGATGCGAACTTCTCTCTGGAAGGGTTGATTGGATTCAATATGCACAACCGGACGGCGGGCATTATCGGCACCGGAAAAATCGGCATCGCCACCATGCGTATCCTGAAAGGTTTTGGCATGCGCCTGCTGGCCTTCGATCCCTATCCAAACCCGCAGGCATTGGAATTAGGGGCAGAGTATGTCGATCTGAAAACGCTGTATGCCAACGCGGATGTCATCTCCCTGCACTGCCCGCTGACGCCGGAGAATCATCACCTGCTGAATCAGGCAGCCTTTGCACAAATGAAAAACGGCGTCATGATCGTCAATACCAGCCGTGGTGGACTGATCGACTCACAGGCGGCTATCGACGCGCTGAAACAACAAAAAATCGGTGCGCTGGGTATGGACGTTTATGAAAACGAACGCGATCTCTTCTTCGCCGATAAATCCAACGATGTGATTCAGGACGATGTTTTCCGCCGCTTGTCCGCGTGCCATAACGTACTGTTCACCGGGCATCAGGCATTCCTGACGGAAGAAGCGCTGATCAGCATTTCTCAAACCACGCTCCAGAACCTCAAAGACATCAGCCAGAACGCGCCTTGTGCAAATCTGGTTACACTTTAAGTCATTCCTGCGGCAGTACTGACTGCCGCACACTTACCCCGCAGGACAGCTTCCATTCATCAGCGACTGTTCGCTACAGCGCTTACCATTGGCTAACTGGCAGGCCCCTACGCTCGCACCGTCAAGCTGCCGAGAGATCCCCATCGTGCCGCCAATCAGCGTACAGTTGACGTCAACCGGAGAGCTGCTTTTCAGCAACACGACGGCATTCTTATCATCATTTTGCGTGGTATCTTGCTGGGTAGCCGCAGCGTTCTGGCTATGATTGCTGCATCCTGCCAGTAACAACACAGCGGCAGTACACAGCCATGGCAATAATTTCATGTTTTGGCCTCAGATCGGGTGGAGAGTCGGCTCTGACACCACATTTGGCATCAACACCTATCGAATAGATTTTTCAGACAAGGACTATATCTATCACACCTCGGGACGACAACACAGGGTTCAATGCGGGTAATCGGGAAAAGATCAAGGAAATGGTGGGTTATCTGGGAAGTGGGGCAACTATAAAGCACAAGCATTATGGTCTGGCCCAAATGTTTTTGTTTTGATAATGCCCCTTCTTTATGAAGGGGACATATTTTCCATTTTAAAGATACAAGCTTAAAAAATCCGCAATCAGTTCCATCTCTGCCAGTCTTCAAAGAAGACTTTGTGCGCTTTTTCTTCATCTTCCAGGAGCTCTTCTACCCCTGTTCGAATAATACAGTCGCTTTGAGGATATGCTGAACAGGTTAATATAAATCTAACTTTCTGCTTATCGCTTAGAAACGTACCATCCGATTGATCAACGAGACCGCTAATCAGTAACGCAGCACATGAAGAGCATGCTCCGGCACGACATGAATAAGGTGAATCAACACCAGCCTCTTCAAGTGAATCTAAAATACAAACATCATCAGGAGCCTGAATTACAGCCCCTGTGGTTAAATCTCTAATTGTATAAGTATGTCCCATCACTTTTATCCTTTTATAAAAATTGAAATTTTTTACCGTACACAGAAACACTTCGCGCGATTACATCCAGGCCGTCTTTTATTTGAGTCATCAGCGCGATGCTCTTTATCAACGACCTCCTCTTTTTTATTAACGTCTTCTGACACATGTTCATTTTTCAAACGTTCATTGTTTTCTTTTTCCATTTTTCCCCTCTTTATTAAATTGATTAGTGAGCATGGTGGAAATTTCCGCTCAGCCAATGACAGCTGTCACAGCGCGAGAGATATATTACGTCTAATTCCTATTTTGTTATTTTAAAGCACTTTACTAATCAGACGGTTGCTGGGCAGCATCGAATGCTCGGTTTGCGTTACCGAGCGAGTGAGCGGGTACATAAATGTACAACAGTATTCGATAGCAACATTACGATGAGGGATAAGGGAAATGCTCAGAATGCAAACGTGATTAATCTATACTTATTACATAATCGTCTCATATTAAAATATAATTTCACATGAAATAATTTTCATTATCACCAATTTTTTTAAAACACTCTAGCCACTAGCAAAACACCTAAATATTCTTATTTTATTTCTTGATATACTTTCATCTTATTCATATAAAGAGAATGGCACTCTCCCTTGCCAAAGAAAATAAAATAACCTAGTCTCACTTTACTGCCCTGTGAAAAATATTAATAGGGCAACACAGCAATTGAATTATCCATTAAATTAAATGAGGTGAAATAATGTCAGATCAACTTTCTGGTGGATGGACTGCTTTCCGTGATTTGAATGATGCTGATAAATCACTTTTTAAATCTACCGTACATTTGCTGGGTGTGGCTTACACACCGCTATTTGTTGCAACACAGGTGGTATCCGGTACGAACTACTCGTTCCTGACGAAAGGCACGGTAACGACCCCAGAAGCCCCGCTAAAAATTGTCAAAATTCATATTTATAAGCCACTGAGCGGCGATGCGCACATTACTAAAATTGAAGAAGTCTTACCACAATAAATAGTTCATAGAAAAAATGACACTACGGCTAGGTTGCTTATCTCACTAGCCGTAGCGTTGTTTATATCTTCTACTTCCCTGCTTTTCCAGAACCACCTCCTGCCTTGCCTGAATTTCCGCCTGAAGATGAAGGAGCATTACCTCTATTTCCGCCCGATGGATTTCCGGTTGTGCTAGGCCAGTTTCCTCCCTGTTGAGGGTGACTGGACGATGATCCCCTTGATGTGCCTTTACTCATGATATCTTCCTCTCTTGGTTAAAGACTCCTCTATCAGGATAGTCATAAGCGGCACCGTTGCCAAAAATGGCTTCAGTTCTCGATAACATACAAACAGAATCGGTATTCTGTTTGTATGTTATCACTTTGAAAAAGTTAGTAAAAGTAGCGATCCCCCCTCGACCATAGAGCCATTGTGGAACGCTGGCGTAAAACGATCTGGTATTCGTCGCCGTAATCCGTACCATACACGCCAGATAGCTGACCAGCTCACGCTTTATCGCTGGTTTTAAAGCTTTTTTCAATAACGTCTTTCAGTGCGCGGCACTCGAGATTCAGATCCGCAAACATCTGTTTCAGCCGGCGGTTTTCATCCTCGAGGCTTTTCATCTTTTTGATATCAGAGGCTTCCATACCGCCAAACTTCGCTTTCCAGTTGTAGTACGAAGCCTCAGAGATCCCGGCTTCGACGGACTTCAGAACGGCGATAATCTGATGTTCGGTGAATCGGGCTTTGTGCATGGCGATCTCCTCCAGGGACATAATCAGTATGCCGGAAGATCTCTAAAAATGAATGGTCCGGTTTACCGGGATGCTTACGTAACTTGCTCAGTCTGTTCTCAATTGACTCAATCTGGGCAATGTTGCGATCAAGTCCTTGCTCAGCCTTGATGAACTTATCGTAAAGCTCAATGCGCGCTTCGACTGATTCAGCATTCTGTAAATCCTCCATGATTTTGTTCAGCGTTTTCGTCACTGACAGCGCACGGGCTCGAATGAAAATCAGCTCATCACGCAGATCAGAATCCTTGGCTGCATCGAACAACTCATCGGCATCCAGATATTTAGCGTAAGCACCGTGTGTTCTAGCGTATTGATTACCGCGTGGAAATGCGTTTGTCGGCCCCCCGTATTGCCGGGGTTTCCCTCAGTAAAGCGACCATTGGAATCTCTGCCGTGCCTTTTCGTTTCAGGTGCGGAGGCTTCGCAGCTGTCGTTGTCTGTGTTTGCTGATTCCTAAATGCCATTATAGCCAGAATTACCGCGCTTTTTCTCGCTTTTGCGAACAGAGAATTTTCGAACGCCTGTTTAATGAAATCCTGTGCAGCCTGTATCGTGATCTGACGCTTCGCAGAGTTATATGGAACCTCATGCTGAGCGCACCAATCCACTGGAAAGATTCTCGTCGCTGAGTATGCGTTTGCATAATCGGTCAGCAGCTTTTTCCAATCGTACTTAACCATAGCGTCCTACTGAGTAAGCATTATAGAGCCACCTCTGGGAAGTGACTCTGGAATGCCTTACTCACCGCACTCCGGTTGTGGCTTAACACATAGTACAGTTAGCCTTTGGCCTGAATCTTTTTCTCAATGTGTTGATCGGTGACTTGTGTCATGTACTTGCCTTTTGTTGGGACGATGAAAGCACCGACGGATGCTGACCGGTGCTTTTCATACTGTACTTCATCATTACTATTAGATTGTGATAACTGTTATTATCTTAAATAGATGATGCATAGGTATACTCAATAAGGAATGCAAACTATGGGATGGAAAAAAAAAGCAATATTCAGTGTCTTGATAACCGTGGTTTCGCTATCAGTGTATAAATATTACTCTCAGTTCATTGGACCTTCATGTGACGAGATCACTTATGAGCAAGTAGTAACTAATGTACAAGATGATCTAATCGAGCATCGCATACCACGTTGGCTAAAACTAAGACCAACCTCTCCCGACATTGCTTCACCTGATATCATCTTTGATAAAGAAAACACATCTAGAACAGTAGATGTTTATCTATTACCAGTAACCGTATCCTACCCAAAAAAATCTCATCAGTTGTTTGCCATGTATGAATGCAAAAGCGGTTCTGTTGAATATAGCGTCAAGAACTGAGCAAGTTTATAAACGCTGACCACGCCCAGAAATATCAAGTGTGCCAGGGATTTGAATTTCATAAGGAGTACCGTTGAATTTATCAAGTACTCCTGTTGACCACTCTCCTAACCTGTCACGATGGGTACTAGGATTGGCATCATAAAGATCATTATAAGCACGAATCCCACCATTATAACTCCATGCACCATCGGGTGAAATACTAAGAACCCCTTCTGTTTTTAGCGTAATATTGCCAAGATAGGAAGCAGGGATAATGCCGTCTAGCACAGTATTACGATTGAAATCACTGCTAATATCAAATCGACCAATAAAACCTTGATTGATAATATTCATGATCGGTGGAATTTGACTAACATCAATAGAAAGCCCTACGTCATTTATATTAATAGATTTATTAGTTCCATTACCAAACAAATAATGTCGGAAAGCATCTACTGGGGTAAACAACCCGTCTAAAAGTTCTGGAGAATCGTTGCCACCAAGTAATCCGAATAAATACTCAGACATATCACGATATGAATCATAACCCAATAGCATTTCCTCCACCCCAGTTTTAATAACACAATTGCTATTAGGGTATGCCGCACAAGTCAATACAAAATATTTCTGTTGCTCTTCGTCTAAAAAAGAAGCATCACGCTGATCAACACTCCCACTAATAAGTAGAGCTACACATGATGAGCATGACCCAGCACGGCAAGAATAGGGTAAATCAAGCCCTGCTTCTTCAGCAGCATCGAGTATATAAGTATCGTCAGAACATTCAAACTCAACATTACCTGTCAAATCTTTAATTTTATAAGTAGCCATACTCATTATCCTTTTATTTAAATAAAAATTTATCGTGCGCAGTGGCATTTCTTTCTATTACATCCGTTCTTCCTTTTGGCATTATCGGTGGGAATACTTACCGATTCATTTTTTTCCTCCTTCGTATCGAGTTTTTTAGAGTCTTGCTCTGATTGAACGTATTTATCTTTCAACATTTTTTCCTCTTATTGTAAAAAACTCTCTATCGCGAGTTTTGGTTTAAATTTTTCTCGTATAGCATCCAATTGTCTATTAACCTGCTCAATCGCCGTCAGTAACGGGTCAATCCAGTAAACGGCCTGCCCATACGTCAATCGGCACCCGGAGGCTGCGGTACTAACACTGGCTGCGTCAACTCCGCTGGCAGTGGCACGCATTGCGCTGGCACGTAGACGGTGCGCGTAGTCGAGCAACCCAGTAACGACATCATCAGGCACACACTCACGACTAGCAGGACTACGTTTAATAATTGTCCTGTAAACAATCTGCTTTTCATTAGAATTCGCTTTAATAATTGCGCCGTGTTGATTCGCGTTGCGCGCGATTTCGTTATAACGATGGAACTGAAGCGACTGCCCGGCGATAATAGCTTGCTGACTTGTATTGATATCGTCCGACTGCTGCTTATCCCGCTGCGCAATATCCTTATCCCATCGCAATCCCTGCGTATACCAACCCGCGCAGGACGCAGCAGCCAACCCGCCGCATAGCAGCAGCGCTTTCATTTTCGTGGTTAACATGGTTTCTCTGTTAAAAAGTGAGAGGATTGATGAGGGGGAGTAATTTAGATTTCACGTAGCGTCGCCAAAACAACGCTAGAAAGGCTAATTTTTAGACAAATTAATCTGTTTTAGGACAAAGTGCCGAATTCCTATCATCGCAATACATAGCAAAATAATGCTATCGGCCTGTCTATCTGATCCACTTCCACCAATCAGCGCCCCCATGCACGAAATAGAAAGTGCCGAATACATTAGTTTGCCGATTACTCCATCTTTAACGTGGTCACTGAACACGCACCACCCAGCCCACAAAAGAATGGTGACGTAGGCGATGGTGAAAATCATTGTGCACCTCCACCAAATCGGGATCGGATGAGCCCCCACAGATCGGCAGCTTCAATGGCTTTGATAACGGCAGCAATCAACGAACCGCCAAACGCACCCAGAAGAAAGCCAATCCCACCAGCCGACGAAGGATTGATATTGAAATAATCACCAACAATGCCTGTCAGGTAGTGGGCGCAGGCGCTACCCGTGAAAACAAAGATCGCGATCCCGCGTGCCGTTCTTAAGTCGCTCTGGAATGGTACAGATATCAGTGCACCAATGAGCCCGGCTACCGCCCATTGAGATTGCTCCCACAGTCGGGATAGCCATTCCATTACGCAGCCCCCTGGTACTTGGCATATGCACTCTCAAGTTTGGTGTCATAGCGATTTTTGGCATACGCTGGACCGTTGTAAATTCGGGCGAAGGTTGCCCAATCACGACTTTTCAGCGCCGATAGCAGTTTGTTATCCGCTTTAATAAAGCGCACGAACGTATCGAGTTGGCCGGCCGCTGTGTATTGGGCGTTAATGAAAGCTTGTAATGTCGGGTAGCCGCAAGTTTTCCAGTGGTAACCCATGATCTGGAATGCTCCCCACGATGCAGATTGCAACGCGCAGCCGCGATCAATAACTGTCGCAGCCCGGTCCATATCTTTATCCTCTTTATCGGTGGACTGATAACTACCAGGTTTACGAGCCACCAGATCAGGATGTTTCGCTAATTCGGTATTTGCCCGATCACCGCCGAAATGTTTCGTCAGTTGCTGGTACATGACATGCGGCTCATATTGCACTTTGACCCGACCATCCGATAGAAATCCGCTGCCGTTACTTTCTACTTCGGTCACAGCTTTAACCGTAGCAACCGGAACACCTAAACCACTCGCGGCGACCCGGTAATCTAAAAGGGTGAGAATTTTGGACATAACACGTTCTATGTGCAGGAAATAAAAAAGCCTGCTGGGCGAACCATGCAGGCTTGAGGACTGACCAATAAAAAACCGGAGCAGCTTTCTGAGGCATACTCCGGTATCTTTTCGCGAATTTAGCGCGTATAGGCGATTAGGTAAATTGGGTTTCTGTAGTAATCCGGCGTCTTTTAATGCCAAGACAACATCCATTTGCCCATTTTGATTTTTCGCTGCTTTATCGCAACGCTCTGTCGCTTTTTTCCATAAATCAGATTTAGAATGTTTTTGGGCAGGTTCACTTAATAACCTTTCAGCCGCCGCTACTGCGTATTTTTTATTTGGGCTTTCCGGCGGTAAATAATTCCCTCTTGGAATGCCTTTTACATAACCATCCTGACACAGCCCAAGAAATGCAGATTTGGGGCAACCCTTTTTTTGGCTTTCTTTGCTATCCGTAAAATGTGTTATTGAGTATTCCCAGCACTCTTTTGGATTTGGTTTATTAAAATTGTCGAATGCAGCCACCACGGCCACTGCTGTTTCACCATAAATTCCCATGTCATGCCTCCATTTCATCATGAATTTTAATGCTGAGAGCGTTAACCGCCTGAGACTCTTCAACATACAACCAGCGCATACAGCGTTTAACCAGATCCAAATATTGCGGCCATTCACCGGCGGCTATCACAGCCCCTATGATAGCCAGCGATTTACGCAGATGCTCGAACGTCGGCGCAATATGCCCGTTACCACCACATTCATTACACACCGCAATGGCTGGGCGTAGCGTTTTCCCCGTTCCGTTACAGCGTGGGCAGACATTCAATTGCGCCGCCTGGCGTTCCGACCATTCCCGTAACGCTTTACGCTCATAACCAATTCGCTCATTTAGCTCGGCGATTTCTATCCCCGCGCTGATGTAATCAGCGTGGCTCACCTTCTCGCGGCAGCGCTGCCTTTCAAGTTGCTTAATCTCTGAGCGAAAAGCATCAGTATTCTTGCGCGCCTGCGCTGCTTTAGCGCCGTATCTGCACAGTAGCCCGGCGATATGATCGATTTGCGCGGGAAGATTGCGCTCAAGCACTATGCTTAGCGCCAACTGACAGGCGGGGACTGAGTACATAAGGTGAGTTCGAGTTTTTACCCAGTTAGAAATCGCAACTCGAATACGTTGTTCTGCCTGGCTATCGTGGCGATATTTTGCCATTAGCACATCAAAGCCAATGGAATGGTATTGCTGTGTGACGGCAAAAGCACCAACGATCTGATCCTTGGAAAGAATACCTTGCCCGCGCTCAACATTTAGTGATTCAATGCTCATACAGCGCGGATCACGCATTTTGATAAGTTGCTCTATAGCTATGGCCATTTGGTCAGTCCTTCTTATTTTAGCATTAAAAAATCGATTTCAGTGTAATCAAAACCAAGATATTTTAAGCTAATTAAATGATTTTTATTTTACTGATTTATTTAAAATACAAAAATCAGTTGCAAATGGAGATAATTGAATTGAGAAACACTTCATGGATTTTTAAGTTTATTTGTTACTCCACCTTGGCTTTATCTCTATTTTTCTTATGGAAATGGATCGAGTTATCCAATCAACAGAATCGAGACCTAGTAGAAACAATAAGCAATGGAATTATAAGTGGAATAGTTACATCCTTGATTGTAGTAATATTTTCTTTCTTATGGCGTTCCAATATCACTCCTTGGTTAGAAAACACCCTATATAAAGACACTAAAGTAGAAGGAATTTGGGAGGGTATGCTAATTCCCTATATTGGAATTGATCAAATTGATAAAAGACGACAAAAAATAGTCATGGGGATAATATCAAAGAGAAAGATGGGGAGTGACGTAAATAGCAAAACAGAGATCAAAAAAGAAACAGGAGTTTCAGCATTACTAATTGACAGCAAGGGAAAAGAGGAAAAAGTTGATGCGGAATTGATTTTAAAAAATGATGGGAATGATAGAGAAGAAAGCAATCACGAATCATCAACTATAAAAATATCTATCGCTGTCGTACCTATTGAAATTAGGGCGGAAATAAAAAGATCAGGACATACAATAACCGCAAATATTATTGAAATAGGAGGAGCAAGTCAAATACATACATACTCAGTGAAAGGATCATTCAAAAACCTTATCTTTACGGGCGAATATGAGAATGATGATCCTTCCAATATAGATAGAGGTAGTTTAAGTTTAATGCTTATAAAGAACGGTCGTGTTTTTGAAGGTTTTTTTTCTTCATATGCAGATAATGAAAATAAAATGCACCCTTTTAAATGCATTTTACAAAGACAAAAAAAATAAATACTCTAACTACCTACTATATAGGATCATTGATGCCCTACTCAGTGAGGCATCAATGATCAGTTAGCCCCTGTATAGTTATTCTCAGTTACTCCCTCCAACAAATCTCGTCGGAGGATCACCAATATCAGATGCAATTCCACTGGCAAGAGACTTGTACGTATTTCCCTTAGCTTTCATCTCAATCCACACACAGTGAGAAAAAGCCAGAAACAGATCTGGCACACCAGCACAAACACCCAACCGCTTTGCATCACGCGCTGCCTTCGGTCCACGCTTTACCTCATTTGGGATATGCAGTAGATAATCGCCGATGCCAACACCATCAACAACGATATTATCTACCCACTCAATCTATGAGATTGCAGCTCGATAACTAACTGGGCTTAAAGTGAAATTCAGCTCCACCGCCCCTTTCTGGGTAAAAAGCTGGTATGTCTTATTCTTTACATCAAAATTATAAACACGATAAATAAAATACTTTTCTTCACAAGCTTTTGATACTTTCACTTCATTTTCAGAAATATAAAAAACCGTATTTTTACCACCCATAGTTGTTTTAACTTCAATATATTTCTCATTCCCATCAGAATCGAAGGAAAGGATATCATATCCAGCCGCACAGTTCATTTCCGATACTTGTTTAACTTTCTCTGCAAGATCTGCCCTTCCTGCTTTTATCAACTCGTTTTTTTCATAATGCAAAACCAACAACTCCCCCTGACTTCCTAAGTTCGAATTCCTTTCATCTGCTGCCGCTCGATCAATCTCTGATATCTCTCGTTGACTTTTATAAACGGTCGACGTTCTCTCTTTATATTTCCTGTTGTTTTCTTCTTCTTTAAGAAAAAAATTCGCAGGATCAAAATCATCGGCATCACTTACTAATGGAATGCTATGTACAAGATTGCTCGAATCAAAAAGATCATTTAATTTTTTACTAATAGCCGAGTTTATTAACCGCCATTTAAAATGCACTGGATTAGAACTATTTCCGTTATGCCACTCATATCGAAGAAGTCCTAAATATGAGTACTTATCTTTCTTATTATATCTCAAAAATAGATGAATATTGCTAGTATTGTGATCATGTCCAATAAGACGTTGAACAAAGTCATCGTTGATACTCATTTTTGTCTGGGTTTTCCAATTCAGTAAACCATCATCTGACAAAGAATCCCCATATGGATTACCCTCATGTGGTTTTTCCAAAGTTACAATAAAAACAACATCTTTATCAATTTTTACTATTCCAGACACTCCCCACTTCCCTGATTGTGGAGTGAACTTATAATTGGGTTCAAAAAGATTACAAATTTCTTCCCTGTTGTATTTATTATTAACAGATAAACTTTCATTAGCAGTCTTAAGGATTATTTCAAATCCTAAATTTCTCAAAACTGAAAAGCATATTGAATCATCCCCCCCACTAAATTCTGAAGATATTAATGGTCTATTTATAATGTGTTTCACTGAAAACCCTAAAACTTGTTTAGGTGCATACCGTTTCCCATCATAAATCAGATCATATGTACTTGAGTGTTTATAGCAATAATTTTCAAAACTTATATTAGGAAATTGATTTAGCGTTTGAATGACATGAGAATCAGTTAACTTAGAAAGAAATTTCTCAAAATCTGATACTCTACCAACTTTATCTTTTTTTATATTTATCACCTTATTGGCATCTAAATAAATAGAAGTACAAGCCATAATGTATGTAGCCATATCAATATTTATCTTAGATATATAAGATCTTTGATGGGGGGTACCTTCAATAGTTATCGGCGGATAGTCTTTTCCCTTTATAGCAACCAAATGATTTTTATGTTCGGATTTTTTAGAAATTCTCATCGGGTTTTTAAGAGAATAAAACACAACGGACACACTGTAGTCATTATACCCATTAATTATTTCGTGCTTCGCGTTAGTTTTTGCAAAGCCGATATCACTAATGTAACCAGCATGACAAACAAAAATTACATCGTTTTCTCTTACGAGATTTAATGTTTCTCTATACCCATTCTTAGTCCCAATACCAACGACAGAATGTAGATATCCGCCAGGAACTTCCTTATGATAATTCTCATTATTTGTCACCCAAAAATATTGTCTTTCTTGACTGCCTTTTTTATTTTTCATATTCACTCTTATAATATTATTGTTAATATTGATTTCTTAATGTGTAATATAATGAGCTGAGAAATATTTCCTCCTTCTCCCCTGCCCGCCAATCATACGGCACACGCCCATCAATCACATCGTGACAAGATGAACAGCCATAGACAGCCCAGAAATCGTCACCTTTATACCCCATCCCATGCGTAGGGCTGGGAAGATGGCACAATACCGTTGTTTCGAGATTAGCGTTACAGATGCCAGAGATCTGCAACGTACAAGCCTGCCCTCGGGCAGACTCACGTAGCGCTTTGCTTCTGAAAGCAGGAAATTTTCTCATCATAATCAAAAGTTCATCAGTTGGCTAACAGCTTGTTCCATTTCATATTGATCAGCAAAATACTGGCTCAACGTCTCGTTCCAGATCACGCCAAATACGCCGCGGTAAACCTTGTCGAACTTCTCTTGCCCCATATTGACGAATGCAATGCTCCAACGCTGTTTAAGCGTGCCACCATCAGGATTAGGTGCCAAATCATAGAATCCGGCCTTTACCATGGCGTGATTCAAGTAAGCATCTTTGGTTTTAACCGCTTCAGGATCAAAACGCTGGCGGCGTTGGGCTGCAATCCTTTCCAATACCCGCACCGCAATGCCCTTCGTCACGTTGTCATAGAGCGATAAATCGCCCGCTTCCTGCGCCAGCTCCTTGGCAACTTCCTGGGCTATCCATGCCTCCGATTTGCTGACAAACGCCCATTCTGGTTCCCAGTACGCAAAACCCAGCTCAAGTAACTTCCAGAATTTACGGTGATGTTTGATATTACGCCGGTCGCCGATAGGTGTGAGCGAGATCGGAGTGCCGATTGGCACCCCTTTCATTACGTCACGATCGTGATCGGTACAATACTTGATGCCGCTGCCGGGCAGCAGAACGCCCAGCGCTTCGGTTTTGTGCTTCTTAGGTGATTTGGTGCGGGTAGCTATTGTCATGCGACTACCCCTTCACGTTCGGCGCACATTTCCGGCAGATTTGCACGCACAAGCACTTCGGCAAACGGAGGCGGAACGGCATTGCCGCACTGCACAACCTGAGCGGTTTTCGTGTGCCGCACAACTATGCCGGCTGAAGCATGCGCAGGGTGATATTAGCCAAAATGATATTTTGGACTATAGAAGCCAGCTACTGCACGGGGAAACACGCTATCCCACTGCCCTGCTCTGCTCACTACTCCGCTTTGCGCACCGCTCTGGTTTTATATCAGGTAGGCCATTTGTAGGGGATAAAGAAGCTGCAAAAAAGCCGCCCACGCCCCGCTCCGTTACTTAAGCATGAGTTTGACCAGCTTATCGGTAGTTTGTCGGGGCAAAGCAAGAACCTATGGCAATTGGCATTTTACACCGGGCTACGCCATGGTGAGTTAGCCGCATTAGCCTGAGAAGATATCGACCTGGATGCAGGTGTTATCCATATCTCACGTAATTTAACAATCCTCGGGCACTTTGGCCCTCCTAAAACTCAGGCTGGTATCCGTACAGTCACCTTGCTTAAACCGGCTCTGGAAACACTTCAGTCTCAAATGAAAATCACGGGGAACAAGCGCACGAACGATATTGTCTATCACCACAGAGAATATGGCCTTACTGAAATCCAGCGTTTACGCTTCGTTTCTCTACCCAGAACACGCACCGTGAGCAAAAAATCAGTTACACATGCGGCACCATAGAGCCATTGTGGAACGCTGGTGTAAAACGATCTGGTATTCGTCGCCGTAATCCGTACCATACACGCCATGATTACGCAGACCGTGTTAGCGTCTGCGCCGAACCGTTTTCTATCCGCAACGCCTTTTGCAACGAGCACAGATAAAATGTCAGAAAAACAAGAGATTAACCCAAAAACTCAGTACAATTTAAACAAATTGCAAAAGCGCCTGCGGCGTAACGTCGGCGAAGCTATCGCTGATTTCAATATGATTGAAGAAGGCGACCGCATTATGGTGTGCCTGTCCGGCGGGAAAGATAGCTTCACCATGCTGGAAATTTTGCGCAATCTGCAACAGAGCGCGCCCGTTAATTTTTCTCTGGTCGCGGTGAATTTAGATCAGAAGCAGCCAGAATTCCCAGAGCACGTTCTGCCGCAATACCTTGATAGCATCGGCGTGGAATACAAGATCGTCGAAGAAAATACCTACGGGATTGTGAAAGATAAGATTCCAGAAGGCAAAACTACGTGTTCACTGTGTTCACGTCTGCGTCGCGGGATTTTATACCGTACTGCAACGGAACTTGGCGCGACAAAAATCGCCCTCGGCCATCACCGCGACGATATTCTGCAAACGCTGTTCCTGAATATGTTCTACGGCGGAAAACTGAAAGGCATGCCACCGAAGTTGATGAGCGATGACGGCAAACATGTCGTTATCCGCCCGCTAGCCTACTGCCGTGAAAAAGATATCGAACGTTTTGCGGAAGCTCGTCAATACCCGATTATTCCGTGCAACCTGTGTGGCTCGCAGCCAAACCTGCAACGTCAGGTGATTAAAGATATGTTGCGTGACTGGGACAAACGCTACCCTGGCCGTATTGAGACTATGTTCAGCGCTATGCAGAATGTTGTGCCTTCTCATCTCGCCGATCATGCGCTGTTTGATTTCAAAGGTATTCGTCACGGTAGTGACGTGGTGGATGGTGGCGATCTGGCTTTCGACCGTGAAGAGTTGCCATTACAGCCTGTTGGCTGGCAACCGGAAGACGATGAAGAAGCGTCGTCACTCACCCGCCTCGATGTGCTGGAAATTAAATAAGCGCGACATTCTCGTCAGGAATAGCATTAAGACGCTGAACACGGTGGCAAGCAGCAGCAGTTGCTGTTTCGCCACCGTTTTTATTTCCATTTTCTGTCGTGTACAGCGCCGTCATCGGCCTTGCGGTGGTTCAGTGACCGGTTCGTGTTCCGGCCCTGTCGGTGGCGGGTCAGGAATGGGCGGTGGATCGGGAAGCGGACGAGGTGTCGGGTCATTCGGTATAATGGGAATCGGTTCAACCGGAACCGTATCGGCTTGCAGATAATCCGCTGCGCCTTGAGTGAGCATATTTTCCTCCTCGGTGTTGGATAATGTTAAAGCAAATCCAGCGACTGAAGCAGTACAGACATGCGTTACGGATGGTCAGTCAGTACCACCCTTCCCCTTAAGCATAGTAAGCTAATGAATAAAATGCCAAAGGCATTTTATAACGTCGCTTGCGACGGCCCGAAGGGAGGTGGCGCGTAGCCCACCATAATAAAATGCCAAAAGCATTTGGCAGCATTGTGTGGGATGAACAGGCAAAAGTGGGATCGAAGGACAAAAAAAAGCCGACAAAACTGTCGGCATGGTGTGAATCAATTGTGCTATGCAGTAATTCAAAAAAGGAAGTAAGACAATATGGAGCGCAACGCCCATCGCTTGACGTTGCATTCACCTGCGAGAATGATAGTGCCGTACAACAGAGTAAAAAATGTTGATATTGCTCAATTTACGCGTGGTTTTTTAGCCGTTCGCGACAGTTTGTGATTATCTGCGCACCCACACACCGCAAGTCGCTATAGCCATTTACTGCGTTTTAACCACCATGCAACGCCGCCAACCAATATCACCAACATCAGGCAGAACGTGAAAAAACCAAACGGTGCATCCCCGCCGGGAATTCCCCCTAAATTGACGCCAAATAGACCGGTTAAGAACGTCGTTGGTAAAAAAACCATCGCCAAAAGCGACATCGTATAGGTACGGCGATTCATTGCTTCGGTCATCAACGCGGTGATTTCATCCGAAAGTACCGTGGTGCGCGCAATACTGGCATCCAGATCCTCCAACCCACGTCCTAGCCGATCGGCAATTTCCTGCATTCTGCGGCGATCGTCATCTTGCATCCAGGGCAATTTCTCACCAGAAATACGTGAGAACACATCGCGCTGTGGCGTCATATAACGGCGTAGCACAATGAGCTGTTTGCGGATCAGCGCCAGCTCACCGCGCGGTGGAATCTTTTGCTCCAGCAAATCGTCTTCCAGATCGATGATTTTCTCATGCAAATCATCAATAAACTCGCTGGTGTGATCGGTCAATGATTCCGCAATCGAAACCAACCAGCTTCCGCTGTCCGTTGGCCCATTGCCCTCCTTCAGGTCGGTAAGAATCTCATCAATAGCTAGAACCTTACGACGTCGGGTAGAGATAATCAGCTTGTCGGTAATAAATACCCGAACTGCCACCAGTTGATCCGGCCGTGCATTGGCATTCAGATTAATACTGCGCAGCGTAATTAACGTGCCATCCCCCAAACGCGTCACTCTGGGGCGGATGCTTTCCCCCGCCAGCGCATTGCGCACGCTATCCGGTACCAGAGTCGTTTTATTCAACCAGCGCGCGCTGGCAGGCAATGTAGAGTCCAGGTGCAGCCAACAGGGTTTCTCGCTGTTAACCACATCCTGCTCGCCAATCGGGGTTATGCCCCCCTTTCCATCCAACTGATACGCATGAACCGCACCGCTGTGTTGCAACTCTTTTCCTGCAAAGGATTCCACGTCTTGCCTCCAACGGTGTTTGCTATCGCTCTTTTGCTATTAATTCTTTTACTATCAACTGTGCGATTGTCAGCCGGAATGGTCATCATGACCACGCCGGCGTTATCGCCACATCATTCGATGTGTCAATCTGGTATTTAATGCTTCTCGATGTAAAGCATATGGCTGTAGGCCACGTCTTCAGGGTTAGTAATGGGATAACCTTTCACCCACGGTTTGATCAAACGTCCGTTGGTGTATTGATAGATCGGCGCAATCGGTGCTTCGTCCATCAATATCTGCTCTGCCCGGTTATAGTCGGCATTCAGCGCCTGCGGGTTAGTTTGATTACCCGCTTCGTCCAGTACGCGATCGTAATTCGCATTTTTAAAGCGCGCGATGTTACCGCTATGGTGCGAAGTCAGTAGTGAGAGGAATGTCGACGGCTCGTTATAATCCCCCACCCAGGACGCCCGCACGACATCAAAATTACCGCTATTGCGACTGTCGATGTAGGTTTGCCACTCTTGGTTGGACAGACGGACGTCAACCCCCAGCGTTTTCTTCCACATGGACGCCACGGCAATTGCGATTTTTTGGTGGCTTTCTGAGGTGTTGTACAGCAGCGATAATTTCAGCGGATTATTTGGACCATAGCCTGCCGCCGCCATCAGCGCTTTAGCCTGCGCATCCAACTCATCCTGAGAATACTGTTGCAACAGACTTTCCGTCGGTTTGAAGCCTGCGGTGACATCCGGCGTGAAGTGCCAGGCCGGTTTTTCCCCCGTGCCCAGTACTTTTTCCGCAATCACCTTGCGATCGATAGCATAAGACAGCGCTTTTCTTACTCGGGCATCGTTGGTCGGCGCCCGCTGGGTGTTAAATGCGTAATAATACGTGCCAAGTTGATCCGGCGTATAAACCTGACCGGGCAAATCTTGCAGCAGCTTTTGATACAGGTTTTTAGGGAACGATTCGGTGATATCAATATCCCCGGACAGGTAGCGTTTTGTCGCGTTCGATTCCTGATTGATAGGAACAAAGGTCACCTTTGTCAGGCGGGTGTTGGCGTTATCCCAATAATATTGATTCTGCGTCAGCACCAGTTTCTCATTCACCACGCGCTGATCCAGCTTAAACGCGCCATTGCCAACCAGGTTACCCGGCTTCGTCCAGTCGTTCCCGAATTTTTCTACCGTGGCCTGATGTACCGGAAACAGGCTGAAATTCGCCGTCAGGCTGACAAAATAAGGGACTGGCTTGCTGAGCTGCACTTTCAGCGTATGGTCATTGACCGCCGTCACACCAAGCTGATCGGCAGGCAGCTTGCCCGCCAGAATCTGCTCGGCATTCTGAATTCCTGCAAGCCGAGCAAACCAGGAGAACGGCGAGCTGTTTTCAGGTGTCACCAGACGGCGCCAGCTGTAGACAAAATCGTTTGCCGTAACGGGGTCACCGTTAGACCAGCGGGCATTATCACGCAAGGTAAAGACAAACGTGCGGTTATCGGTCGTCTGCCAGCGTAGCGCTACGCCCGGAACGATGTTCCCCTTGGCATCCTGATTGACCAACCCTTCAAATAAGTCACGTGCCACCTGTGCTTCCGGCAGCCCCACCGCTTTTATCGGGTCGAGAGAAGCCGGTTCATCTTTAATGTGGCGGACGATTTCCTGTTTTTCGGCCAGAGCCGTTCCCGCCGGAACCTGTGCCGCGACGGCATTGCCCGCCATGGCCGCCATCAACGCGACATAAAATGCAGAATATCTAGAGTGCATGATGATTTGACCTGAAAGCATAATGAAATGATTGAAGAATATAATAGTCAGAAATCAGCGCTATCATCCAGCGCTCACCCGCAATTTGTCAGCTCACATCGCCGTTTGCGTCTCCAGGTCGATTTTTTTATGATGAAACGCATACGCAACCACAGGGCAATATCATGGAAAACACGATCATTCCTCTTCAGGCACGCCAGCAGCGAGGCAATTTGCCGTCGTTGGGCGAACCTTATGGGAAATCGCTGCTGGGCGCACCGCTGCTGTATTTCCCCGCCGAGCTAGCGCCCTCGGAGAGCGGGCTGATTATTGCTGGAACGCACGGTGATGAAACCGCAGCGGTGGTGGCGCTTTCCTGCGCGCTGCGTACGCTGTTTTCAGGGCAGCGTCGCCATCACGTCATTCTTGCCGTGAACCCAGATGGGTGTCAGTTGGGACTGCGCGCCAATGCTAACGGCGTCGATCTCAACCGCAATTTTCCAGCCAGTAACTGGCAGCCGGGGAAAACCGTCTACCGCTGGAATAGCGCGGCGGATGAACGCGATGTTGAGTTATCTACGGGTGAAACCGCCGGTTCAGAACCGGAAACGAAAGCCCTTTGCACACTGATTGAGAAACTTAATCCCCACTGGGTTGTCTCTTTTCATGAGCCACTCGCCTGCATTGAAGATCCACATCGTTCCGAACTGGGTCGATGGTTGGCGCAGCAATGCGAGCTGCCGTTAGTATCGAGTATCGGCTACGACACACCTGGCTCTTTCGGAAGCTGGTGCGCCGATCGTTCGCTCCATTGTATTACCGCTGAGCTTCCGCCAATCTCGGCAGACGCTGCCAGCGAGTGCTACCTTAACGCGATGGTTGCGCTGCTAAGCCAGCAATTTTAATGATAATTTTTATACCAATGTTGCTAATGTTGCCCTAAACTGAGCAGCGTGTTAATCACCTGTAATTAAGGACGCAAACATGTCACAGAACGTACATTTTCAAGGCAATCCTGTGCCAGTATCAGGGTCATTCCCAGCCAAAGGAAGCAAAGCCCCGGCATTTACTCTGGTCGCTAAAGATTTGTCAGATACCCCACTCAGCAACTATGCTGGCAAGCGCAAAATCCTGAACATTTTCCCAAGCATCGATACCGGTGTTTGTGCCGCGTCCGTGCGCAAATTCAACCAGCTGGGTTCTGAGCTGGATAACACCGTTGTTCTGTGTATTTCTTCCGATCTGCCATTCGCGCAGTCCCGTTTTTGCGGCGCGGAAGGTCTGAACAATGTCGTTGTGCTGTCTACCCTGCGTGGCGGTGAGTTCAAAGAAAACTACGGTGTTGCTATCGCTGATGGCGCGCTGAAAGGCCTGACCGCTCGCGCGGTTGTTGTACTGGATGAAAACGACAACGTGCTGCATAGCGAGCTGGTGAACGAAATCACCACTGAACCAGACTATGACGCCGCACTGGCTGTTCTGAAATAAACAACACTGACAGCTATTCGCACTGTCAGTATTGAAAAAACGGCTGCTTACGCAGCCGTTTTGTTATTTTGATATCTATCGATTCCCATACATATAATTGGGTTTTTTGTTAATCATCTTGTCTCTATTTGATATATTAATTTTTATTAATAATTTATTTCATCACGCTTATGATATGAATGTATCAGTTTTTCGATAATACCCATCTTATATAGAGTTTCTCGCCATACTTTGGCGTTTTCATCGTGGGAAATACTATGCCAATAATAACTACTATTTTCTGTGTGGAATAATGAATGTGGAAAATAGAAAGTAATTGCACCATGACTAACTCTGGTATGTTAGTGCTATTCACAGGAGTGATGGCTGTTGAGAATATTATTACTTCCCCTTCAAATAGCGGCTTTATTTTCAGGCCTCGCTTTTAGCCAAAGCAGTGAAGCTGCATTCACGTTTGATCCTCTGAAATGCCATATCCCTGATCCAGAAGGCAAAGCCTATGTTGCCTTGCGGGATACGGTATTCCACATCTCTATCGATCAGCTCAGCATCCTGCACGACCCTGTTTTACGCGATGGCGAAACCGTGCCACTCCCACCCGATCCTAGCGAGCCTCTCGGGTGTAAAGGCAATCCGCTGAGTCAGCAAAGTTTATTGTTCAGTCGCAATTTCAACGGAAAGCTGGGCGATCGTCCTGACTGGCCCAAAACCTGGCCGTTACGGAAATTCCAGCTATTCAGCTCAACGCCGGATCATTGGGGACTCCATCTAGACGAGCGCCATGACAAGATGTGTGAAAACCGCTTAAAACAGACAGGTCTGGTTCCCAACATGACGGCCTGTTTATTTGAGAAGAACCCTGCACGCCCAGACCGATATGACGTGGAGGAGGCAGGAAGCTGGCTGATTGATCCTGAGGTATATTCAGCTCCGTTTAATAAGAGACTTGCTATTTTTTGTATGTTTGCCATTTCTGGGGGAACCGACTGCGAAGTCAGTTATAAAATTTTCCCTACGGTGAACCTCTACTATACCTTTACACCTAATGAATTACCGCTGGCCGAGGTTATTAATTTTGATAAATATCTGAGAGAAAAATTAGAACAGGCCGTGATTAAAGATTATCCCTGGAAGAAGAGTCCCCCCTAATTTAATTTTATATATGGAAATAAATATATGGCGGTCACATATGAATACCATTACGGAAATGGTGGATTTATCTTATCAACCCATCAACAGAAAGAGCTTGAAAAATTACTTATTGAACAGACAGCTCTAGCAAGTTCAGGTGCGAAATCGCTCTATTGTTTGTTATACCTTGTCCGGCACAACACTGCTCGTATCGGCTTCTTTTGCTAATCTGGATCCCGCAGAAGCTATCATTGAAAACTATAATGCTGGCGATCTTGGATTAAAATTCAAATCTCTTGTTGTTCCTAACTATTCCAATGCAGCTGCTTCACATGCCAGTAATATGGATCAGCTCGTTGACCAATATATTCAATTACACTCAGAAATGATTACAGACCGCTTCACGCTCCCTACATCCTCTGATTTATGGTATGCCTGAATCTGCTATCTTTAACGGCTGCTTGCGCAGCCGTTTTGTTATTTATTCCTCGTCGTCCCCCGCCGCTTTACGTTGGCTGAGTCCATATTCCCGCAGTTTGTTGGCTATCGCCGTGTGCGATACCCCTAACCGCTTCGCCAGTTTGCGCGTACTTGGATAGGATTGATAAAGACGGGTCAGTACGGAACGCTCAAAGCGTTTGTTGATGTCATCCAGCGAGCCGTCGAGCAAGGTTTCATCCTGTGGCGCATCAATCGAAAACGCAGGGAGATCGATGTCCTGCATATGCAGCTCGTTGCCTTCCAACTGCGTTAGCGCTCGGTAAATGGTGTTCCTCAACTGCCGAACATTACCCGGCCAGCCATACTGCGGCAGGAAATGTTCCACATCTGGAGCCAGTTTAGGCCGTGGAATCCCCTGCTCATCGGCAAACCGCGCCACAAAGAGCTCGGCCAGCGGCATAATGTCCGCCGGACGCTCACGCAGCGGCGGTAACATCAGCGTGAGCACATTGAGGCGATAATAAAGATCCTCCCGGAACTCGCCGCGCTGCACCAGTTCCAACAGGTTTTTCTTGGTTGCGCAAATCACCCGCACGTCCACATGAACTTCGTGATCTTCGCCCACGCGACGAAATGTCCCGTCATTAAGGAAACGCAGTAACTTAGTCTGCATCTGCGCTGACATTTCACCGACTTCATCTAACAGAACCGAACCGCCATTAGCCTGCTCAAAGAACCCTTTCTTACCTTCCTGCGCATTGAGATACGCACCGGGCGCATGGCCAAACAGTTCACTCTCCATCACATCATCGGGTAACGCCGCGCAGTTCAGCGCCAGGAAAGGATTTTTGCCACGTGGTCCGCGCAAATGGCACGCTCGCGCCAGCATATCTTTGCCCGTCCCCGTGTCGCCGACGATCAGCAACGGCGCATCCAGCATTGCCAGTTTGCGCGCCTGCTCAACCACCTGACGCATTTTCGGGCTAACGGCAACGATGTGATCAAATTCATTTTCATCATTTACGGTGAGATTCTGTAGTTGCCGTCCCATGCGAGCGGCCGATTTCAGCATCACCAGCGCTCCCGCCGTGGCGGTTTTACCGTCATCATCGTCCAGACGGACCGGCGTCATTTCCAGCAAGAAATCCTGACCGCGAATCACTACGCGCTCAGCGACGACAGTGCTACTTTTTTCCAGCCAGTTGGCAAAATTGAAACCGGGGATCATGCTGCCAATCGTCAAATCGCTGATGGTCTCTGCCGATTGCTCAAACAGCGCCAACGCGGCAGGATTAAATAACTCCGGTTTTCCTTTCATATCCAGCGAGAACACCGGTTCCGGCATAGATTCCAGCAGCGCATTCAGCGCCCGATGTTCACGTTCAGACGGCATAAACGCCACAGTGCGCACATCGCTCACGTTTTCAATACGGCGGATTTCCGTCATCAACAGACGAAAAGCATCGAAATCGAGGGTGGCAAAATTGAGGTAAATACGGCCAATGGGGGCAATTTCGATGCCGCGTAAATCAATATTGCGTGACGCCAGCAGATCTAGCAGTTCACGGACCATACCAATGCGGTCTTCACAAATCACTTCCAGATGCATCAACGGCTACCTTCTTCAAGAGACACGATATGGCTATTGCTGTTGATAATACCCTTTCGTTTGCACCGGATGAAGTCAGGTGGCAGCAAAAGTTGACACATCTGTACGTTTTTTCCACGTCAATAGCGAAACGGGATTATGGCAGCGGCGTCGTGGCCATCGTCACAATAGTTCGAACGCCTTCCAGGTAGTTACCGAGACGTAAATTCTCATCAAAACTATGCTGGTTATTATCGGCATTCACCAGAGGAACAATGACGTAAGGCACTTTCAACACGCTGACCGCCCCGCTCATTGGCAACGTTCCGCCCATCATACGGTTCTTCTCCGGTGCGATGCCGCGCGGCGCGGTTGTGGTCGCGACTGCCCAGCGCCCCAGAGGAGAATCGATCTCGGTTCTGGCCGCATAGGCACTGCTCGGATACGCCGTCAGATGAAGGGAAATCAGATGCGGATACTGCTCGCGCTCAGCCTGCGTAGGGGCTTCGCCCGCAATGATATGAAAACCTTTGCTGGCGATATACTGACGTAACAGGGCATACATATCATCCGGTGACGTCTCCGGCACGGTACGAATATTCACGCTGGCCGTTGCGGTTGCCGGAATGGCATTAGCCGCTTTTTTTCCTGTATCGCCCGCTTTAATACCGAGAATATCCAGCGAAGGATATTGCACTGCCTCTGCCGCATTGCTGGCGACCTTCTCTAACTGAGACACACCAAAGCGTTTTTCCAACGAACCCGCAGGTGGTGCCGTTTCCGCTACCTGTTTTTTATCGCTATCGCTAAGCGTGACGCGGTCATAATAGCCAGGGATCGTAACCTTACCGTCCGCATCCTTCATGCTGGCAAGCAGCGTAACCAGATTTTGCACCGGATTCGGAATGACATTGCCATAGCCGCCGCTGTGCGCTGCCGCGTTAGCACCGAAAACTGTCATATCGATTTGAATGGAACCACGGTTGCCGAAGTTGATGCCAGGGCGATTGCTGGATGGCATCGCACCGTCATAAATCACCATCCCATCGCTTTTCAGCAGCGTCAAATGTTCGGCCATCACCGTCGTCAGGCCGGGTGAGCCCTTTTCCTCTTCGGAGTCCAGCAGCACCTTGATGTTGACGGCGGGTTCAACGCCTTTATCTTTCATCGCATCCATAGCGGCGAGAAACATCGCAATCGGCCCTTTATCATCAGCGGACGCACGGGCAAAAAGACGCCATTCCGGGTTGATGTCTCCTTTCAGAAGACGTGATTCAGGTAGCGTCTGCCATTGACCCGCGGCATCTTTTTCTTTCAACACGGGCTGCCACGGCGGCGTTTGCCATTCAGTCGGATTCACAGGCTGCCCGTCAAAATGCATGTAAAACAAGATGGTTTTACGATCGGCTTTTGGCGTGCCTAGCTCAGCATAAACCAACGGTTTATCACCATTCGCCAGTTGCTGCGTGGTGAAGCCGCGCTTCTGAAAGGCCTTTTCTAGCCAGCCAGCATTGCGCTGGATATCCGCCGGCACGGCGGCATCATTAGGCAGCGTGAGTAATTCGAGATATTCAGGAAAACTGTTTTGCGCGTAACGCTCAGCATCGGCAGGTGTCAGCACCAGCTGTGCGCTGGCAGGTAAGCAGAAAATGGCGGCCGACAGCGACAGTGCTGCCAGCGTCAATTTTTTATCGAGAATCATAAAAACGTCCTGTTATATAGCGATGAGGAGTTTTTATCCTACACACGATTCTGTCATAGCGGTACTGTCTGCCAAAGTCGGACGCCGCTTGTGCTGTATTTCCCCGTTAAGCAGAAAGATAAATCACGATGGCACACGTCCAGTGCCATCGTCTTGATCGCTAACGCCCTTTTTGCAGCGTTTCTTTCACCTGACCAATCAGCTCGCGGCGGAAATCACCGAGGCGCGGTTTGTCATCCAGCCACGGCAGCGGTCGGCACAGTTCCATCGCTTTGATGCCCAAACGTGCGGTCAGCAGACCCGCGCCAATGCCCTGTGCGGCACGAGTCGATAGCCGCGCGGCAAGATCCTGCGACATCCAGTCCATGCCAATTTCCCGTACCAGCTCCGATGCGCCAGCAAACGCGATATTGATCAGCACCAGCCGGAACAGGCGAATGCGACTGAAATAGCCCAGTTCGATGCCGTACAGTGCGGCAATACGGTTAATCAGGCGTAGGTTGCGCCAGGCGATAAATGCCATATCCACCAGCGCTAGCGGACTGACGGCAATCATCAAGGTAGATTCCGCAGCCGAGCGGCTGATTTCACGCCGTGCCTGCGTGTCCAGTACAGGCTGAACCAGACGTGCATAAAGCTCTAGCACTTCGCGGTCATTGTGGGTTTCATGGAGCGAAGCCTGCCAACGTTGTATCGCTGGATGGCCGCTATCAAGCCCTGCCTGCCGCGCCAGCTTTTCACAGAACTCGCGCCCACGCCCCACACCATGACTGTGTAGCAGATCGCGGGCCACGTCGCGCTCTTCAGCACGTTCCCGCAAACGATAGAGCCGTCGCCACTCGACGACCAGCGAACCGACGCCCGCTGCCACAATCAGGCTACCCGCGGTAATGCCGCCCAGCGCAATCCAATCCTGCTGTATCCAAGCGTTATGCAGCGACTGCACACCCTGTGCCAGCGCGCTGACGCCAAACAGCCCTATTCCCGCCATCACCATACGCCGCCACAGGCTGCGCTTCGGCCGCAGCGCCGCGCTGATCGCCTCTTCCGCGGCCCCTTCTTCCGGCACTTCTTCTTCACGACTAATGGGGGAAAAAGGCGTGCCGCTCTGCTCGTCAAATGCTAATCCTGCACGCAGTTGCGGCAGTGGCTCTTGCGGTGAAGCATCATCGAACGTGACACGGGGTTTCAGTGGTTCGTTCATCGCAATTTATCCTTTAACAAAAAGTCCATGACCGTATCCAGCCGAATATGCGGCAACGGTGTGTCTACCGTCATTTCTCGCGGGCGGAACTGATCAAAGTGGAAGCCCTGCGTTTGCCAGAATGCCGCACCCGGCAAGCGAGCAGGCACTTCGCCAGGGTAAACCGTCAGCGGCTGACCGTCGCTGAGTCGATGCCCCTTCAACGCCGGAATTTTCTGTCCCTGATGATCGACGACGCCACTCTGCGTTGACTGGATCGACGCAATGCCTTCACAGCGCATATCAATGCCTTCAAACGCGGCGTTCTGCCACGCCTCTTGCACCAGTTGCTGGAGTAAAGACACCAGATTGGCGTGCTGATCGGCGGTAATGTGATCCGCTTTACTCGCCGCAAACATCAGTTTGTCGATGCAAGGCGAGAACAAACGGCGGAACAGCGTACGCTTCCCGTAGTGAAAACTTTGCATCAGTTGGGTCAGCGCCAGACGCATATCGTTAAACGCATGAATACCGCTATTGAGCGGTTGCAGGCAGTCAACTAGAACAATCTGTCGATCGAAACGGACGAAGTGATCCTTATAAAACCCTTTGACGACCGACTGACAGTAATAGTCAAAACGCTTGCGCAGCATGCCGATGTTGGTTTTCTCATCCGCCTGCGCCAGCTTGGCTTCACCGATATTATTCACCTGCGGCCAGGGGAAAAATTGCAGCACCGGTGCGCCCGCCAGATCGCCCGGCAGCACAAACCGTCCCGGTTGAATAAAGTGCAGCCCTTCCTGTTTGCAGCGATGCAGATAGTCGGTGTAAGCCTGCGCCACCTCGGCAAGCTGATTTTCATCCGCCGGAGCCAGCGGATCAATTTTCTCACACAGCGCCAGCCAGGGCTTTGCCCACTCGGTGCGTCCCC
Source organism: Pectobacterium aroidearum (assembly GCF_041228105.1). Lineage (NCBI taxonomy): Bacteria > Pseudomonadati > Pseudomonadota > Gammaproteobacteria > Enterobacterales > Pectobacteriaceae > Pectobacterium > Pectobacterium aroidearum. The sequence continues at coordinate 2,317,914 of NZ_CP166097.1, read as the reverse complement.
CTTGCAGCAAGCCGCTCATTTGCTGCGACCAGCTCAAATAGGTTTGTTCCAGCAGCGGCAGATCCAGCAGCCATTCGCCGGGATAATCGACAATTTCCAGATAGAGCGTCGAGGTGTCTTTAAAGTGACGCAGTAATGAATCTTTAGAACGATAGCGCAGCGCCAGACGGATTTCGCTCACGCCGCGCGTCGGCGTCGGCCAGTCAGGCGGAGAGCCATACAACGCTGCCATGCCTTCATCATAGGCAAAGCGCGGCACGCCCAGATCGCGCTGCGGCACGCGTTTTACCCCCAGCAAACGCTCTTCACGCACGGGGGAAAACATCGGCAAATGTGCACCGCTGTGGGTATTCAATAATTGATTGACGAACGCGGTGATAAACGCGGTTTTGCCACTGCGGCTCAACCCGGTGACAGCAAGACGCAGGTGACGATCTACGCCGCGATTGACCAGTGAGTTAATTTCGTTCTGTAGTCGACTCATCGAATGAACCATCACTCCTTTGGTTGAGAGATATATCGTATCAATATAACAAAATCAGAAAAACGCCTCACGCCGACATAAGTTCAACCACGATCATCTATCTCATACCGTATTTTTACCGCCGGAATGTAAAGAAACGATAAATTTAAGACAACTCTTAGCAAGCAATAAGACAACTCTTAGCAAACAAATTGTTAACGTATATAACCTGAAATTGTACCAAGTAACAAATATTGTCCCAATTATAATCAATAATTCAGGTTAATTAATTATGCTACGGAATGCGTCATTCACTGACGGGTATCAACCTGCGCGTCTCAGCCCGCTTGCGCTATTTATTTTATTGACCACCTCAGCAAGCAGCTGGGCGGCAGATAATAATCTGACGCCTCTTGCCGCACCGAACCGGGTGGATGAACAGCTAAATATCAACCAGCAGGATCGCCAGCGTGCGATGCAGCAGCAACTAGCGCCGCAAACGCCCGATGTGCGTTTGCAGCCACCCTCCTCATTCTTTACTACGTTGCAATTTCCGAAGGAACAACAGTGCTTTACGCTGTATCACATCATACTGACCGGCAAAGAAGACTTCCCCTCCTGGCTGCGTATGCCGCTGCAACAGCTGGCCGATCAGGGTAAAGGTCAGTGCCTGGGCGCTCAGGGTGTCAACCTGCTGATGAGCGCACTGCAAAACCGTCTGATCGACCATGGCTATGTCACCGCACGCGTAATGGCACCGCCGCAAAACCTGAAAACCGGCACCCTGCATATCACCCTGATTCCGGGCAAAACGCGCCAGATCAAACGGACCAAAGAGAGCGATCGCTACGTGAGCCTCTGGAGCGCCTTGCCGGCGCGTGAAGGCGAACTGCTGGATTTGCGTGATATTGAGCAGGGACTGGAAAACCTGCAGCGCGTGCCCACTGTACAGGCAGAGATGGCGATTGTACCGGGCGAACAGCCCGGCGAAAGCGACATTGACGTCACCTGGAAACAGGAAAAAATGTGGCGTCTCGGCGCGACGCTCGATGACTCTGGCACCGAAACCACCGGCCGTTATCAGGGCGGCCTGACGCTGTATATCGATAACCCCTTCGCACTCAGCGACCTGTTCTATATTTCCGGCAACCATGACATTGAATCCGGCAGCGAAAAAGGCAGCAAGAACTATATGTTGCACTACTCCGTACCGTTCGGTTACTGGATGGCGGGCGTCACCGCCAGCGGCTACGACTACAACCAGAATGTGGCGGGCGCGTATGAAGACTACAACTACAGCGGCAACAGCAAAAACCTTAACTTCCAGCTGAGCCGTGTGCTGTACCGCAGCGGCAGTCAGAAAACCTCAATGAGCTATGAAATTCTGACGCGCGAATCACAGAACTTCGTCAACGATACCGAAGTGGATGTGCAGCGACGTAAAACCAGCGCCTGGCGTCTGGGCCTCCAGCATCGCCACTACTTCGGCGCCACCACTCTTGATGCCGCCGTGAGCTACCAGCGCGGCACCCGCTGGTTCGGCGCTATTCCGGCGCAGGAAGAGTATTTCGATGAAGGCACCGCGCTGGCGAAAATTATCCAGTTGAATGCACAACTCGATGTGCCGTTTACGCTGGGCAATCAGACCTTCCGCTACAACGTGCAGTATCTGCGCCAGATCAACCATACCAAACTGACGCCACAGGATCAGCTGTCGATTGGTAACCGCTGGACCGTGCGCGGCTTTGATGGTGAACGCACCCTGACGGCCGACAACGGCTGGTTCGTGCGCAACGATCTGGCCTGGCGCACTCCGCTTCCTAACCAGGAACTGTATCTCGGCGCTGACTACGGCGAAGTAGACGGTACGCGTGATTATCTCGCCGGGAAACATCTGGCGGGCGGCGTGCTTGGTCTGCGCGGTAACGCCTTTAACACCGGCTACGACTTGTTTGTCGGTGTGCCGTTCTCCAAACCGGAAGGTTTCCACACCAGCCCGGTCACTCTCGGTTTCAACCTCAGCTGGCAGTACTAAGGAGGCGCGTGATGAAGATTCCTGTTAATGGCTATCAGTTAACCGCCCCGCTGCTAGGCGGTCAGTTCAGCGAAGCGGAAGCGCTTGGCGCGGCGGTCTGGCTGTGGATGCATTCGGAGCAGCACCGCGATATTCCGCTCAGTGTACTGCCGACGCTGCTGCTGCCCGCCATCAAACATCAGCAGTTTGTTATTGCCAGCCGCGATGACAAACCCGTGTTTTTCCTCAGTTGGGCGTGGATGGACGAAGAAGCGGAACAGCGCTACCTCACTGGCCCCGGCATCCTGGTGCAGCCGCAGGACTGGACCAGCGGCAACCGCCTGTGGTTCCGCGACTGGCTCGCGCCATTCGGCGATCAGCAGGCATTTCGTCGCATCGTCGGCGGCACGCTGTTTCCCCACTTATGTGGCCGTGCGCTGTACCACAAAGGGGCGGAACGCGGACAACGGGTACTGCAATTCCGTGGCGATGACGTCACCCAACAACAATTCAGACTCTGGCAGCAGAACACGCCGCTGGTTGCTTAACATCACTTTTAGCAGGGATAACTTTTCGTGAATAAGAACCTCTATCGCATCATTTTCAACAAGGCTCGCGGCCTGTTAATGGTGGTTTCCGAAATCAACCGCGGCCAGGGTAAAAGCGGCGCCAACGGCGTCGGCCATACGCTGAGCCAGCTGATTGGCCGCATGAAGCCCGCCACCTTCCTGACCATGACCGCACTCGGACTGGTCACGCTCGCGCCACAGGCGCTGGCGGCCGGAATTGTCGCCGACAAGAGCGCCCCGGGCGGCCAGCAGCCGAATGTGATGCAGAGCGCCAACGGCACGCCGCAGGTCAATATCCAAACACCAAGCGCCGGTGGTGTTTCGCATAACAAATACACCCAGTTTGACGTCGATAACAAAGGCGCGATTCTTAATAACTCGCACAAACAGGTGCAGACCCAGATGGGCGGCTGGGTGGCGGGTAACCCATGGCTGGCGAAAGGCGAAGCCAAAATTATCCTTAACGAGGTCAACTCGCGCGACCCGAGCAAGCTGAACGGCTATGTCGAAGTGGCAGGCCGTAAGGCGCAGGTGGTCATCGCTAACCCGGCGGGCATCAGCTGCGACGGCTGTGGCTTTATTAACGCCAATCGCGCCACTCTGACCAGCGGCACGCCGCAGATGACCAACGGTGAACTGCGCGGTTACCGCGTGGGCAATGGTGAAATCGTGGTAGAAGGTGCTGGCATGGACAGCAGCCGTCAGGATTACACCGACCTGATTGCCCGCACCGTGAAGGTCAATGCCGGTATCTGGGCGAAAGATGTGACCGTCACCACCGGTAAAAACGAGGTGGCCGCCGATAACAGCACCGCCACAGCTACAGCCACAAGCGCGACGGACAACGACGTCAAGCCGACGTTGGCGATCGACGTCGCCCAGTTGGGCGGCATGTATGCCGGTAAAATCCGCCTGGTGGCGACCGAGCAAGGGGTCGGCGTCAGCAACAAAGGGACTCTTGGCAGTCCGGCGGGCGACATCACCATTAACGCCAATGGCGATATCGTCAACAGCGGTACGGTCAATGCCGGTCAGGATCTGCTGCTGGGCGGTAAAAAAGTTGACAACAGCGGTACCCTATTCGCCCAGCGCGATCAGAGCACGACCGCCAGCGAGGCGGTGACGAATACCGGCCTTATCGCCGCCAAAGGCAACACCCGTGTGCGCGGCGACAGCATCCGCAACAGCAAAGGTGCGGCCATTGCCGCCGGGATGAAAACCGATGGCACGCTGGCCAATAGCGGCAATCTGACACTCACCAGCGACGGTAAACTGACCAGCAAAGGTCAGGCGCTGGCCGGTGGCGATCTGAACGCCAGCGCCAGCCAAATTGATCTCAGCGGCAGCGATACCGCCGCGCATCACACCACTCTGACCAGTAACAGCGATATCATCACCGACGACGCGCAGCTGCTGGCGAGCGGCGATTTGAAACTCTCCGCCGCCGGTAAACTTAGCAACGATCGCGGCGTGATTAACGCCAATACGCTGCAGGTCAGCACGCCGGTTATCAGTAACCGCGGTGGCCAGTTACTGCAGAGCGGCGAGAGCGATCTGCAACTCAGCAGCGACAGCATTGATAACCAGAATGGCCGCATCGCCGCCAATGCCAAAAAGCTCAGCGTACAGAGCGCCAGTCTGAATAACCAGGGCGGCACCATTATGGCGGCCGGTTCCGGCTCGCTGGATGTTGCGGCTAGCAGTGGACTGAATAACCAGAACGGTACGCTGGCCGCCGCCAGCGATCTGGCGATCGCCACTCCGGTGCTGAATAACAATCAAGGACAGATCTCCGCCAATAAGCAGTTGACGCTCGAGCAGCAAAACAGCAGCGCCCTCGCCCGCACCGCAGCCACCAGCAGCGATCTGCGTATCAGCAATGAAGGTGGCCGTCTGGTGGCAGGTCAGCAGTTGATCTTCCGCGGTCGCGAGATTAATGGCAGCGGTGAAATTCTGTCGCTTGGCGATATGGATCTCAGCTTCGCCGACGGCTTCAGCAACACCGGCAAAACGCTGGCGAACGGCGATCTGACGCTGAATGTTAACAACAGCCTGATCAACACGGCGCTGCTTGGCGCAGGCGGTAAGCTGAATGTGCAGGCCAGCAACATCGACAACCAGACCACTGGCGAACTGAGTTCCCAGCAGACCACGCTGAACGCCAGCGATACGCTGAACAACCGCGGCCTGATCGACGGCGTGCTGACCCGTATCAACGCCAGCACCGTCAACAATGTCGGCACCGGCCGTATTTATGGCGACGGACTGGCGATCGGCGCAACGACGTTGAATAACCTGGCGGAAAATAACAGCAGCGCCACCATCGCGGCGCGTCAGCGTCTGGATCTGGGCATCGGTACGCTGAATAACCGCGACCACTCCCTGATCTACAGCAATGGTGATATGGCCATCGGCGGCGCGCTGGATGCGGACGCACTGGCGACCGGCAAAGCAGGCGAAATAAACAACCACAGTTCGACTATCGAATCTGTGGGCAATATGGCGCTGAGCTTCACCGCGCTGAACAATATCAATGACAACTTCGTCACCAGTATGGTGCAGTTGTCCCAGCAGCAGAAAGAGGAGTACATGGTGGTGGACCTGAGGAATGGCGTCCACTACAGCCCTGACGACTACAACATCAGCTTCTACAAAGATGAAGTGCGCCATATCTGTATCGAAGGCGTGGTGTGTGGTCGCGACCATTACTATCAGTACAGCTATACCAAGACCATCAGCGAAGAGCAGATCACCCAGAGCGACCCGGCGAAAATCATCGCGGGCGGTCAGATTTCACTCTCCGGCGATAAGTTGCTGAACGACAAGAGCCAGATTATTGCCGGTGGCACCCTGCTGACGGCGGTGAAGGAACTGGTGAATACCGAAGTCACTGGCCAGAAACTGACGGAAAAAGTCGGTCAGGTCATCGAATGGGATCGTATCCATAAAAAAGGCAAAGACAGCCAGAAAGCACGCGCTTCAGCCTATACACCGCCAACGGAAATTCAGTCCATCAACCTCAGCCCGAGCGTGATGAAGGAGAATACTCAGGCAACCAGCAGCGTACCATCGCTGGCTGAGTATGCCACGCAGCGCGTGGAAGTGGCCGGACAGAACACCGATGTGATTCGTTCCATGACGCCGGATGCTTCCCTGCCAACCGGCAGCCTGTTCACCACCCTGCCGGATGCCACCAGCAGCTATCTGATCGAAACCGATCCGCGCTTCACCAATCAGAGAGCCTGGCTGAGCTCCGACTATATGCTGAGCCAGCTGCAGACCGATCCGTCGATCACGCAAAAACGCCTCGGCGATGGTTTCTATGAACAACGTCTAGTGCGCGAGCAGATCGTTGAGCTGGTCGGCCAGCGCTATCTCGCCGACTACACCAGCGATGAAGAGCAGTATAAGGGCCTGATGGAAGCGGGTGTCAGCTTCGCGAAGACATTCAACCTGGTGCCGGGCGTGGCGCTCACTGCCGAACAGATGAAACAGATCACCCAGGATATGGTGTGGCTGGTGGCGCAGGATGTGAAGATGCCGAATGGCACGACTCAGCGCGTGCTGGTACCGCAGGTGTATGCACAGGTGCAGCAAGGCGATATGGACGGCAGCGGTGCGTTGCTGGCCGGTAAGAACGTTAGCATTGGCATCAGCGGCGGCATGCTGAACAGCGGACGCATCAGCGCCACACAGCTGGTTAGTGTTTCCGGCGACGATATCGTTAACGTCGGCGGCATTATTGCTGGTAAATCCGTGTCGCTGCAGGCGACCAACGATATCACTAACACTGGCGGCACGGTGCGTGCCACTAATACCCTGCTAGCGCAGGCCGGACGCGATATCACCGTTGCCAGCGAGACTAACCACGCGGAAAGTCAGAACGGCAGTAACCGCTTCAGCCGCGACAATATCGACCGAGTGGCAGGCATGTATGTGCAGGGTGACGATGGCAAACTGCTGCTGCAGGCAGGCCGTGATGTCAATCTGCAGGCCGCGCAGGTGGTCAGCTCCGGTGAAAACAGCCAGACGCAGATCGCTGCTAACCGCGATATCAATATGACCACCGTCACCACCGGCAGTAGCGACAAGGTGGTGTGGGATAAAGATAACCACATCACGCAGACGCTGACTCAGGCACAGGGCAGTGAAGTCACCAGCGACGGCAATATCTCGCTGAATGCCGGCAATAATATTAACGCCCAAGCGGCAAAACTGAATGCCGATCGGCAGCTTGCACTGACCGCCACCAATGATATCAACCTCGGCAGCGCCAGCAGCCAGGAATATCTGGATATGAATTCGAAGGTGAAAGGTTCCGGCTTCCTGTCGAAACGCACCACTACCACCCGCGCCGGTTACGATGCCACGCTGGCAAACGGCAGCAGTCTGGGCGGGGAAAATATCTCCGTCAGCGCGGGTAACAACCTGAATATCACCGGCAGCGATGTGGCGGCGGATCGGGATCTGGCGCTGCGTGCCGGTAATGACCTCAACGTCACGGCGGCGGAAGAGAGCCGCGACAGCTGGTCGATGAAAAAAACCACCAAGTCAGGCCTGATGAGCAGCGGCGGCATTGGCTTCTTTGTTGGTTCGATTAAAGAGAGTTCGACCTCCGATACTGCGGCACTGACCCACAACAACAGCACGCTGGGCAGCGTCGATGGCGATACCAGTCTGGTGGCGGGCAATAATATCGCCGTGCAAGGCTCTGATGTGATCGCCGGTAACGACATCAATATGGTGGCGAACAATATCACCATTGATGCTGCGAATAACCAGAGCACCACCGATACCACTTACGAGCGTAAACAGACGGGTCTGACGCTGGCGCTGTCCGGCGCGATCGGCAGCGCTATTAATGCCGCTTACACCAGCGCGAAAGCCGCCGATGAGCAGCAGGATGGCCGTATGGCATCGCTGCAAAAGCTGAAATCAGGTCTGGCAGGCGTACAGGCCGCTCAGGCAGCGGTACTGGCAGCACAGAGCACTACCGATCAGAACGCCATTGGCGTCAGCCTGTCGCTGAGCACCTCGAAGTCGAAGAGCGAGAGCCACAGTGAAGCGGTTAACGCTTCCGGCAGTACCGTGCAGGCGGGCAACAATATCAACCTGGTAGCGACCGGTTCAGAAAATGGCACCGATGGCGATCTGACGATTGGCGGCAGCCAGTTGAAAGCGGGTAACGATGTGCTGCTGTCAGCGAACCGCGATATCAACCTGCTGTCGGCGCAGAATACCCAACTGCAGACCGGTAAAAACAGCAGCAGCGGTGGCGGCATCGGCGTGAGCATCGGCGCTGGTCAGGGCGGCGCGGGGATCAGTGTGTTTGCTAACGCCAGTAAAGGTTCCGGTAACGAAAATGGCGATGGCCTGACGCATACCGAAACCACCGTCGACGCCGGTAATAAGCTGACGGTTAACAGCGGACGTGACACCACCCTGCGCGGCGCACAGCTGAGCGCCGACCAGGTGGTGGCGAATGTCGGCCGTAACCTGACGCTTCAAAGTGAGCAGGACGTTAATAACTACGACTCGAAGCAGAAGAACAGCTCAGCAGGTGCCAGCTTTACCTTTGGCAGCATGACTGGCAGCGTCAGCGCCAACGTAGCGAAAGATAAGATCCACAGCACCTATAACAGTGTGCAGGAGCAGACCGGTATCTTCGCTGGTGATGGCGGCTTAGATATCACCGTCGGTAACCACACACAGCTGGATGGCGCAGTGATTGGCAGCACCGCCAGCGAAGATAAAAACCGTCTCGACACCGGCACGCTGGGCTTCAGCAATATCGAAAACAGTGCCGAGTTTGAGGTATCGCACAGCAGCGTCGGCATCAGCACTGGCGGGCTGGGCGCACAGGATCTGCTGAAAAATGCCGTACAGAATCTGGCGGCTAATGGTCTGGGAGCGGATGGCAGCGATGGGAATGCTTCCGGTACGACTTATGCCGCCGTTTCGCCGGGATCGCTGATTATCCGTGACAAGGCGAACCAGCAGCAGGATGTCAGCGAACTGAGCCGCGATGTTGAGCATGCGAATCAAAGCATCAGCCCAATCTTTGATAAGGCGAAGGAACAGCAGCGTCTGAGCCAGTTGCGGTTAATTGGCGACGTTGTTAATCAGGGCGTGGATATCACCCTTACCCAAGGGCAGATCATGGCGAACAGTGCCGGGATCGAAGCTGCGGGTGAGTGGGATAAGACGAAAGAGACGCGCAAAGAGTACTGGGACCGCGTGCAGAATACTGCGGCTTATAAAGATATCAGCGAGCAGTATAAGGCAGGTGGCGACCTGGAAAAAGGTATTCGTGCCGCAGCGGCAGCCATCACTGCACTGGCGGGTGGTGATCCACTGAAAGCGCTGGCTCAGGGCGCTGCACCTTATCTGTCAAGCTCGGTGCGCGATTTAACCCTGCAAAATAGTGACAATCCAACCGCCGGGCAGATCGCGGCAAATGCCATTGGTCACGCCATCGTTGGCGGCGTGGTGGCCGAGCTTTCTGGTTCAAACGCCACTGCGGGTGCAGTCGGTGCGGCGGGAGGTGAACTGGCGGCACGCGCTATCGTCAACTATCTCTATCCAAACAGAACGGTTGAGTCACTGACTGATGATGAGCGGGCGAAAGTCAGTAATCTGGCGTCTCTGGCAGCAACCATGGCGGCAGGCCTGGCGAGCGATTCTTCTGCAGGCGCGGTAGCAGGACATGATGCAGGTAAAAATGCCGTTGATTATAACCTGCTGTCCAATAAGTACGGCGTTGAGAAACTGAGTAAAGAAGGTCGCGCGCTGTATGAAAAACTCAAAGCCGCGGGTATCGGTGGTATGGATGAACTGCAGGAACGCTTTACTGCCTGTGGCTCTAATGGTAAATGCCAGACCGATATCCGCAATGAGTACCGTAAATTGGAAAAAGAAGCAGGCGAAAAGCTGGTCGCGATGTATAAATCTGGGGCAATAACGGCTGATGAGTTCGGCTATCTCGTAACAGATTATGCCAGAACGATGATGTATGGTGCGCGACAGGGCCAGCTAGATTCTGATTACTCTGGATTCATCGGTGACATCTATACGCAGACAGGCATTGACTGGACACCAATGGGCGTCGCTGGCAATCCGTATGTCGCCGCTATTAAGGGCAGTGAACAACTTGCCGAATGGAAAGCACAGGGACTGAGCGATGAGAAAATCCGTGAGCTGGCACTGAAAAACGATATCATTAGCTCAGCCCTAACACCTGTAGATATCAATGGCATACTGAGCCTATACGATAATGGTGCATCGGCGCAGGACGTTGTAAAATTTGCTTCTGGCATGGTGTTCAATAAAGTCGTACAAAAAACTCAGGCAGGTACAGGGAAAGGGAATGTTTTAAATCAGGCAGATAAAGTTGCAGCACAGGCGCAGCAAGATCTGCTGGATAAAATCAAGAGCTTCCCGTCGAAAACCCAGGCGAATAAAACCGCCACCATGGTTGGCGCCTATGACCCAGTGACAGGTAAAACCGCGGTAGGAAGCAGTAATGCCAGTATCACAGCAGATGCACTGGATCCTAAAACTGTTGCCTACATTGAAAAACAGTTAGGCGTCAAAATCGGTGAGTTTACGAGTTTTTGTAAGAACAAAGCAGGAGCCTGTGCTGAAGTTTCCGCAGCAGACCAACTGGTTCGTCAGGGCGTATCTCCGGAAAATGTTAAATTCACGGATGCCGTCAGGCCAAGAGCGGTGTACGACGCAGGTACAGTGACACCTGAATCGGTCATAAAACCTTGCGAAAATTGCCAGGTAACATGGCCTAAAGGAAAATAATGATGAATACCTTAAACATAAACTGGAAACCTGAATTCGGTACAATTTTCACCTGGTTTGCGATGGACAAGCATGGGAAAATTGCCGTTATGGTTAATAACTGCTTTGGTGATCTGCCGAAAGCGCTTTTATCTATCGATAATGCCGAATTATTACTCGATCAGTTAAATGAGTTTTTATGGGAAGAATCAGAACACTTTACCGACTATCCCGAGAATAAATGTGGGCAGACTGTGTCTGACCTCTATTCGGGGTTAAGGTTTAGCCATATGGCTAACCGGGAAGAATTTGATCAATGGCTAACAGAACGTTCCGGGCATGAACATAAACTCGGGGAATATAATGTACCTTCAGTAAAAGGATTCTTTGTCTATCAGGGCATTGAGGGCAGCTATGAGGGTGAAGATTATCTTGCTGGCTATGATGGCGAAACGAAAATGGGGGATTATTTCAGATTCTTAATTCCTACAGTTTACGGCTCAATAAACGATTTCCCCAGCGAGCTGCGTCACGGCATTGCAGTATCAGACGTAGCCGATTTCACAACAGATCGACTATTCGATAACGACAGAGTTAACGACTACTTCCCCAAAATGTACAGTGAATAATCGTGTAGCCTCAGCATAATGCTGAGGCTTATTTTTACTCTGATTGAATAAAACGTTTAGATATTATTCTCCCCTTTCACTAGATGATTTGAATAGTCCAGTATCGAGGAAATGAAAGTGAAATTTGTACAACTAACCAACCTTGCTGCGATAACTATTTTAGCTTCAGGCTGCTCCATCATGCCGAATAATTCCTTTTTTATCCCACCAGCTGAAAAAACTGACTCCCCGTGGGTACGCATCGTAGATAATACCGAACAGACAAGTATCTACCAGACATTAAACGGTAAACGCACTGGCGGTCTTATTCGTTCCAGTGAATGGGTTTTACAAAACACCCAGGATCGCGGAATGCCAAAAGTATCCGGAGAAAAATACGATATCGACTACTACGAAACACCATTAGTAGCAGGCGTTGAAACCGCGATAGTCAACGTTTATGTTGAAAGTAAATACTCATGCCTGATCACCACTCGCTTTATTCCAGAAAAAGGCAAAAATTATCAGTTCCAGTTGGAAGCCGATACCTTGAATTACCAGTGCCGCGCGCATGCCAGCGAAATCGTGAAGGACAGTAATGGTCAGTGGAAACTGGTACCGCTACAGAATGTGCGCTACAGCGCGAAAGAAGGAAATGGCTGGCACCCGATGCATAGTGGGATCGGATCATAGAGATTGCAGCGAAAAAGCAGCGTGACGTTATCCACTCTCGACACAAGTCGTACGGTGGATAACGTCAGCGAAAGCGTATAACTGATGACAAATTACAGGTGACGAAAGCGGTTCTGAACGCCAAACGTATCCGAGGTGACATAGCGCTCAATGCTGCGCAGGCGCTGTTCGCTGGCCTGCAATGTCGCATCCGCCTCATTCAGCAGTTGGCTGGGTGTGCGGGCCGTTTTTTCATCCTCAAATCCCATTCCCGCCGGAGCCGGATCGAGCATAAACGTCAGAATGATGTAAGCCACGATAGTGAAAAAGAACAGGCCGAAAAACATCGACAGCACCACGATTATCCGCAGGAGCTTCACCGGCACGTCAAAATAACGCGCTAAACCAGCACAAACCCCTTTCAGCATGCCTTCTTCCGGTATGCGGTATAACGTTTTACCTGACCACGTATTTTTCATTACGATTTTCTCCAATCCGGGTGTTCTGCATCCAGAATATCTTCCAGTGCTCTGATACGCTCACGCATGCGGTTGGACTCTTCCGTTAAGCGTGTCAGACGTTGCATATCGTTTTGTCCCAGTTGAGCACTGTTTTTACGCTGGCTGTAATGTAGCCAAAGCCATATCGGCGCCACAAACAACATGAAAATGGTCAGCGGAATGGCAAGAAACAACGCACTCATTGTGTCTCCTTAGTTATTATTCGCACGCGGGTGGCTGCCGTTTTCTAACGACAGCCATCCGATGGCATCTACGCGTTTATTACTCTGCTGGCTTAACTTTAGCTTTAAGCGCCGCCAACTGCGCGCTGATTTCATCGTCCGCTTTCAGCTCGGCAAACTGCTGATCCAGCGATTTTTGTTTCCCCAGACCGTGGCTTTCCGCTTCCGCTTCCATCGTGTCGATGCGGCGTTCAAACTGATCGAAACGCGCCATCGCTTCGTCCAGCTTACCGCTGTCCAACTGGCGGCGCACATCACGCGACGATGCCGCAGCCTGATGACGCAGCGTCAGTGCCTGCTGGCGAGCGCGGGTTTCACTTAATTTGTTTTCCAGCTCGCCGATTTCACGCTTCATGCGCTCCAGTGTTTCATCCACGCTTTCGGCTTCATGCTGCAATACGGCGATCAGGTCAGTCAGTTTCTGCTTTTCAATCAGCGCCGCACGGGCCAAATCGTCTTTATCTTTACGCAGTGCCAGCTCGGCTTTTTCCTGCCACTGATCTTGCTGACCATGCGCTTGTTCAATACGGCGGGCAATCTGTTTCTTTTCTGCCAACGCCCGCGCCGAGGTTGAACGCACTTCAACCAGCGTATCTTCCATTTCCTGAATCATCAGCCGCACCAATTTCTGCGGATCTTCAGCTTTATCCAGCAATGAATTGATGTTGGCGTTCACGATGTCGGCAAAACGAGAAAAAATACCCATAATTACATCCTCTTCATGATTTCCAGCGTCTGATTACGCCTGATTTATCACCGTGACCAGCCGAGCCAGTCGCGATCTCCCTATAGGTATATCAATAAGCATGCCAACTTTTAATTTCATTTAACTGATTGAAAATTAAGAAGTAGATAATTTTGACTATTTTTCTCTTTTCGTTAGATTAGTCAAATACGCTAATAGTTAGTAAAAATAACACGGTGGAACATCATGCTTCAGGAAAAAGAGAATCTGCTGGGCGAGGCCAACAGCTTTTTAGAGGTACTGGAACAGGTGTCACAGTTGGCCCAGTTGAATAAGCCAGTGCTGGTAATCGGCGAACGCGGTACGGGTAAAGAGCTGATTGCCAGCCGCCTGCACTACCTTTCCCCCCGTTGGCAAGGGCCATTCGTTTCTCTGAACTGTGCGGCACTCAACGAGAATCTGCTCGACTCCGAGCTATTTGGTCACGAAGCCGGTGCCTTTACCGGCGCGCAGAAACGCCATCTGGGACGCTTCGAGCGCGCCGACGGCGGAACACTATTTTTGGATGAGCTAGCCACCGCGCCGATGCTGGTGCAGGAAAAATTACTGCGGGTGATCGAATACGGCATGCTGGAACGCGTCGGCGGCAGAGATCAGCTACAGGTTGATGTGCGGCTGGTGTGTGCGACCAATGACGACCTGCCTGCACTTGCCGCCAGCGGTAAATTCCGTGCCGACCTGCTTGACCGTCTGGCCTTTGACGTTGTGCAGCTTCCGCCGCTGCGCGAACGCCAGCAGGACATCATGCTGCTGGCCGATCACTTTGCGATTCAGATGTGCCGCGAATTACATCTGCCGCTGTTTCCCGGTTTCACGCCCGCCGCGCGCCAGACGCTGCTGAATTACGGCTGGCCAGGCAATATCCGCGAGCTGAAAAACGTCGTTGAGCGCTCGGTGTATCGTCACGGCGACAGCGAACAGCCTCTTGATGCCATCATTCTGAATCCCTTCCGTCGGACTCCCGCCATTCAGGAAAAAACACAAGCCACATCTGGTCAGCCGGATTTACCGCTGGATATGAAACCGTGGCTACTGGAACAAGAGAAAAGCTTGATCGATCGGGCATTAACTCAGGCAAAGTTTAACCAACGTAAAGCCGCTGAACTGCTGGGATTAACCTATCACCAACTGCGTGGATTGCTGAAGAAACACGATATCGCGGTAAATGAGTAAGAAACGGGAAAGAAAAAGCGGGCGAATTCACGCCCGCGGAATCAGTAGATTAATAGGTCAGCGACGTGCTATTACGGCTCCACGCCCCATATCAGCTTACCTTTATCGTGTACGGTGATCTTATCCCAGTTGGTGTAGCTCGTGACGTTAGCACCGTATGAATAGTCATTCGTTTCATTCACGTTGCTCCAGTCTCCGGCGTGGATACGCACCTGCACTTCACCGGTTTCAGCACCCGGCTGAAGAGAACCGGCTCCGCTGCTGAAGGTCACAAGAACATAGCGATTGGCTTTATCGGTACTGGCGGCTGGCGTACCTGTGCTGGTCACAATGTTGTTAGGACCGACGTTCGCCCAGTCAACAAAGAGGTTCGCACCCGGTTTGCCATCATCATGGAAGTAGTAGCGCACTTGCAGATCGCTAAGTTTGATCGGCGTACTTCCGGTATTTTTGATGTTGACGGCCATGCGAATCGCATCATCGGAAGGGTTGTTATCCACATTACGATATTGCAGCACGACGTCACCCGTGGTTCCGCTACCTGGATTGGTCGGTTCCGTTGGCGTGGTTGGCGTATCGCCACCGCTTAGATTCGCAGCCGCGCGAATCTGTGCTCTGACAAATTTGCCTGACGTCGACAGATTCTGCTCCGTCCAACCGCCTGTTTTGCTCGCTCCCGGAGCCAGCGCCGCAGACGCCTCTGATTTATCGTTAAGCGACCAGTTAACCCAGCTCACACCACGGTTGTTCAGGAAATCGATCCAGGTCTGCGATTCAGGCAGGAACGGTCCGCCATTGCCGGACGCATCGCTTGTCCCCCACTCGCTGACAAAAATCGCGGCACCGCGGCTTTGTGCATAATCAATGCGATCGCGCAGGAACTGCCCGTGCGTACCCGCATAGAAATGCAGCGCGTACAGCGTATTCGGATCGGGCAGCTGATTATCCGCCGCGTCATGAATATCCTGACTCCAGGTACCCGTGCCAACGATAATCAGATTATCAGGATCTTTACTACGGATAGTTTCAGTCACTTCCAGCGCATAAGGCCGAATTTGCCCGTTCCATGTCACGCCGCCGTTGGGTTCATTGGCGATTTCATAAATCACGTTCGGCGAATTACCGTACAGCCCCGCCATTTCGGCAAAGAAGGTTTTTGCCTGTGCTTTATAAATATTAGGATCGTTATCCGACAAAATGTGCCAGTCGATGATGATGTAGACGCCGAGGCTTTGTGCCGCCGCAACGGCTTCTTTGACCTTATTCGCGAGAGAAGGATTGGAAATATAGCCATCCGCTGCCGTGTACATGGCAACACGGAATACGTTAATCCCCCAGTCATCGCGCAGCCATTTCATCGAATCTTTGTTGACGTAGTCACCAAACCACTGCAAACCGTGCGAACTGATCCCTCTCAGTTGCACCCTTTTCCCCTGTTCGTCCACCAGTCGCCCATTTTCAATGGACAGTTGACCATGCGTTTCCACCGGTGTGGCGGATAATGCAGAAAAACTGAGCGACATCCCCAGCACCGTTGTTACCACCCCTAACGTCAATTTCCTGACGATTTGATTCCTTCTCATCCACATATTCCTTATCTCCATTGTGAACACCCATGATCTTGGGTATAGGCATGATAAGGGAGATTTTTGTTCCCGCAAACAATTTAGGAAATATCCCAATCAGTTTGATTTTATTAATTATTTACAGAGAAATAGTAAGCGTGTGATGTAGTGAGAGTTGATAAGAAGACAGCATGTTTACTGGCGCGTGATCCTGATGTCCGTGGCACAACCTTGACGGGGACTTCTACCCTGAATTCCCCAGTCGCAATGATACATTTCCCAACAGGCGTACTTGCAAAAGAACAACAAAGCACCCGATGAGCGTTAATAAGCGATCGGCCGAATCGACCGACCTGCGATCGTGCACACCCGGCTCAACCAGCGGCCTCGTTGACTGTCGGAAATCTGGCCGCGGCACTCAGCACCGCCAGCACCGAAGCAGTGACAATGTTCGGGTGTCGCCCAACACCAAAGCGCGATCCTGATACGCCAGGCCAGACCGCTTCCACGATAGCGAGCGCTACGGCATCCGCCCCTGCTCCCAGACTGCGTTCCTCGTAGCTGTCGATACGCAATGGCAGTCCCAGTGCCGCCACCGTCGCGGAGATTGGCCCGTTACCTTCCCCCCGGCAATGTCGTGGCTCACCATCAACATCAATTAAAGTTAAATCAACACCTTGCCCTTGAGGATGTTCTGACAGGCGATGCGCGTTGTAGATGAAGCCGGGCTGCTCAAAAACCGGTGCGAGGTAAGTCTGTTCGAAAATCTCCCAAATTCTCTCGCTACTCAGTTCAGTTTCGCTCGCATCAGCCAACGTCTGGACAATTGCGCTAAACTCTACCTGCATACGGCGCGGCATCACGATGCCATGGTCACGTTGCAGCAGAAAGGCAATTCCCCCCTTACCCGACTGACTATTGACGCGGATGATACTGTCATAGTTACGCCCCACATCCTGAGGATCAATGGGCAGATACGGTACACGCCAGACTGCATCCGCACGCTGTGTGGCAAAGCCCTTAGCGATAGCGTCCTGATGCGAGCCGGAAAATGCCGTGAAAATAAGATCGCCGACATAAGGATGACGCGGGTGGATAGGCAGTGCGGTGCAATCTTCCGCCACGCGTGCGACAGCGGCAATATCAGAGAAGTCCAGATGCGGTGGGATACCCTGGGTATACAAATTCAGCGCCATCGTCACCACATCCAGGTTTCCGCTACGTTCACCATTGCCAAACAGACAGCCTTCGACCCGCTGAGCGCCTGCCAGCAGCGCCAGTTCGGCGCAGGCAATGCCGGTGCCGCGATCATTGTGCGGATGAACGGATAACACAATGTGTTCGCGACGTGCTAAGCGCCGGTGCATCCATTCGATCTGATCCGCGAAAACGTTAGGAGTAGATACCTCCACCGTCGTTGGCAGGTTGATGATCATCGGGCGCTGCGGGCCTGCATCCCAGGCTTGAATGGCGGCGTTGCAGACGGCCAGCGAAACCTCAAGTTCAGCCATACAAAAGGTCTCAGGGGAATACTGAAGAACCCATTCTGTTTGAGGGTGCTCTGCCGTCAACTGTCTCAGAAGCGCAATAGCGTGTTCGACCTTTTCGATGATCTGCTCAACGCTCATGCCGAACACGATTTCGCGCCAGACCGGCGCAATGGCATTGTAAAAATGGACGATCACACGGCGTGCGCCGGCCACACTGCGCACCGTTTCTTCTATCAGGTCATCACGTAACTGCGTGATAACCATCGGCGTCACATCATCGGGAATCAAATCGGCATCAATCAAGTGGCGTACAACCTCAAAATCAGTACGCGATGCGGAGGGAAATCCAACCTCTATCTCCTTGAAGCCGATACGCACCAATTCCTGAAACAGATGCAACTTACGTTCGTGGTTCATTGGCTCGAAGAGCGCCTGGTTGCCGTCACGCAGATCCGTGGACAGCCAGACGGGCGCGCGCGTCAACGTGCGCGATGGCCATTGGCGATCGGCCAAATCAACGGCAGGAAAAGGACGGTATTTTTGGGAAGGATCGGTCAGCATAAAAACCTCCAGGGGGAATCAATAGAACCTGCCCCAGCACAGGAAAGCGGCTAATCGTGGGGGTCAGATGGAATCAGGATAGAGCTGACGCAAATGCATGCGTGCCGACCCCGGCCGAGAGACAATCGTCGTAGCCGCGCGCGAATGATGGCTGAACGGCAATACAGACGCGAGGCTCAACGTTGTGATTGCGTTTTCATATTAGGTTTGCACACATCGTCCATCTACATGAAAATAGACATTTCATTGCTTGTTTTGGACAAAGTGAGTCGATATGGGTTTTTCCTCTCCCGGAGACGGCGGGCACGCGCTTGACTTAGACGCAACGGAGGCCTCAACGCAACCTGTCACGGGTGTCGCCATACGCTATCCACAAGGGCATATCGTTCCCATGCACGACCACCGCAGAGGTCATCTGATTTATGCGGACAGTGGCGTTTTGCGCGTGGAGACGCCCACCGGACAGTGGCTGGTGCCACCGACATCTGCCGTCTGGTTACGCCCCGGCGTCCCCCACCGTCTGGTCATCCCGGTTGCCTTACAGGCGCATGGCATTTTCGTGCGCGAGGATATTTGCACGATGTTGCCCACCGTGGATTGTGTGGTGCGAGTATCCGGATTGGCGAGAGAGTTAATCGGTAAATTGACCGATAGAGATGGCCACGAAAGGACGTCGCGCTATACGCAACTGCTCGGAGAACTGCTAATCGAGGAACTGCGCGCCCCTCCGCATCTCCCGTTTTACCTACCCTGGCCTCAGGACGCGCAAATGCAGACGGTTTGCCAGACACTCATGAGCGACCCTGGCTATATCGCAACGGCTGATGACTGGGCTGGCAAGTTGGCTGTTAGCGGGAAAACCTTCCATCGTCGCTTTCTGAAAAGCACAGGTATGACGTTCGGCAAGTGGCGCCAGCAATTGCGCCTGATCTCATCATTGACCATGCTGGTGCAAGGCGCGCCCATCA
The DNA here is from genome assembly GCF_041228105.1 of Pectobacterium aroidearum. NCBI lineage: Bacteria > Pseudomonadati > Pseudomonadota > Gammaproteobacteria > Enterobacterales > Pectobacteriaceae > Pectobacterium > Pectobacterium aroidearum. The sequence goes on along the minus strand of NZ_CP166097.1, from coordinate 2,298,556 downwards.
TTCAGGTCGCACTGAACAGTGGCTATGACAGCCACAGCGCCTATACGACAGCATTCAGAAAACAATTCGGTCAATCACCTTCGGCATTTGTGGGAGACAAACGCCGAAACACAGAGTGAGTTCGTCGAGGGGAGCCATTTTTCAGGCAAAAAAAAGCCAGCACATAGGCTGGCTAAAATAATACTGGAAGCAATGTGAGCAATGTCGTGCTCTCCTTCAGTGCCTGCGAGAAGCCACTGCCGAAGTGCGAAAATGATGATAATAGTTATCAGTATCATCTGTAAAGCACTTTGTTGAGAATTTTTCTCATTTCCATACTAACGATAGGGTTCCTGACTGCATTATCGCTACCAATCGCAAGCTCAATGCCCCGTAGGGTTAAACAGTCTATGACTGTAAAAATCTGGGATCGCTTCAATCAGTCTCAGCTGGCTTACCGCCGGATGTAGCGGATTAATCAGCGCATTACGCATGCTGCCAAACGGCTTAACCGTGCTGGTCGGCACCCAAATCACCAGTGATTGCCCCGCATTCAGGCAGCGCGACCCCAGCGCCTGTACGTCAGGCATAAACGGGTAGCGGTGCCAATCCTCAGGCAGCATGTCCAGCGTAATGGACTCTTGCGGGACGTCGTCCGGCAGTTCATACACCCCCAGACGATAGCTGGCAGGCAGCAACTGCGGCGAAGGCAGATAATTACCCATTTCCAACATCGCGACCGCGGGCGTTTCACTAAAATACAGAACCGGCGTGTTGGGCTGATTGAAGCGAGCACCGTGCAGGAAGCTCACGCCCGTCTGCCCTGAAAATGACTCCAGCCAGATCGCTTTGGTAATGCGGTACAGCCTCATATGAATTCGCCGTATTCGATCCGGCTCAGCGCATTATCAACCAGCTGACGCCCTTTGTGCGTATCCAGCATTTCCGCTGGCGTTTTCCCGCCAAAGGCCGGGATACCGCTCTCCATCCACAGTTGTGCCTTCGCTTCATCTTCAAATGTCGTCATGGCTTTCAGCCATAAACGAAACGTCTCCAGCGCGGCCTCTCCCTGTTCCAGTGTTAAATGCTTACGACGGAACAAACGGGAAATGTTCGAGGGATCGACGGACAGTGCCGAGCCAATTAGCTTCCGGCTTAGCCCGCTGGCATCCGCACCACGTTTCAGCATCGCGCCGGAAATTCCGCCGCGTACCACACTGACAAACATCAGCGGGTCATGAAACACGCCGTCAGGCAGTTCGGCTTCACGGGCAAAGTTTTCAACTTTAAGACTGATTTCTGCATTCATGGTCACTTCCTCGTCATTATGACTTAACTATAGCATTCACTATGACGTTTTCAATCGTTAGTCTGGTGACTCAACCGGTTGGAAAGTCGCCAGACGCGCATAACAAGAGTGGGGAGGATGCCAAGAGTGCGATACACTCTGTGTATAACCGTATTGACTGAAAAATCCCGTATGTTCGGAAAAACCTGTTTCGCACTGGCATTCACCTGGCTGGCATTGCCTGCACTGGCCGCATCGCCGTCCGTGCCAGCGTCACCTGCTCCGTTGGAAAATATTCACCAGAGCGGCTTTGTCTATTGCGTCAATGATGTCCTGAACACGTTTAACCCGCAGATGGCGCGCAGCGGCGTCACCATTGATACGCTGGCAGCACAGCTTTATGACCGCCTGCTGGACGTCGACCCTTATACTTATCGTCTGATGCCAGAGCTGGCTCAGCGCTGGGAAGTGCTGGACAACGGTTCGACATACCGTTTCTACCTGCGCCGCGATGTGCCGTTTCAGCGTACCGCCTGGTTCAGCCCAACCCGCAATATGAACGCCGACGACGTGATCTTCAGCTTCCAGCGCATGCTGGACGAAAAGCATCCGTATCATGATGTTAACGGCGGTGAGTACCCCTATTTCGACAGCCTGCAATTCGCCGATTCGGTACAAAGCATCCGCAAACTAGGCGAGTATAGCGTTGAGATCCGCCTCAATAGCCCGGATGCGTCTTTCCTCTGGCATTTGGCCACGCACTACGCACCGATCCTGTCTGCGGAATACGCGCAGCGTCTGGCAAAAGAGGACAAAAAGGAGCTGCTGGATCGCGAACCGGTCGGTACCGGCCCCTATCTGCTCAATGAATACCGCAACGGGCAATATATCCGGCTGACGCGCAACGACGATTATTGGCGCGGCCTGCCACGCATGCAGCAGGTCGTTGTCGATCTCGGTTCCGGCGGTACGGGTCGCTTATCCAAGCTGCTGACGGGCGAATGCGATGTCCTCGCCTATCCGGCGGCTAGCCAGCTAACGATTCTGCGTAACGACCCTCGCCTGCGTCTCTCGCTGCGCCCTGGCATGAACGTCGCCTATCTGGCTTTCAACGTACGTAAACCCCCGTTGGACGACCGCCGCGTGCGGGAAGCCATCGCACTGGCGATCAATAACGACAGACTGATGCAGTCGATCTATTACGGCACGGCGGAAACCGCGGCGTCGATTCTGCCTCGCGCCTCATGGGCGTACGACAATGAATCGCAGATTACGGAATATAACCCGCAGAAAGCGCGGCAAATCTTGCAGGATTTGGGGCTGACGAACCTCAACCTGCGCCTGTGGGTGCCCAGCGCCTCGCAGTCCTACAACCCCAGCCCGTTGAAAACGGCAGAGTTGATACAGGCCGATCTGGCGCAGATTGGCGTCACCGTGACCATTGTTCCGGTGGAAGGCCGTTTTCAGGAGGCACGGTTGATGGAACTCAGCCACGATTTAACGCTGGCGGGCTGGGCAACGGACAGTAACGACCCGGACAGCTTTTTCCGACCGCTGCTAAGTTGCGCGGCGATTCGCTCCCAGAGCAACTACGCGCACTGGTGCGATCCCACGTTTGATGAAGTGCTGCAAAACGCGCTCTCGTCACAACAGCTTTCTAAGCGGATTGACTATTATCAACAGGCACAGCGTATTCTGGCAGAACAATTACCCGTTCTGCCGCTGGCATCGTCATTACGACTACTGGCCTACCGCTATGACATGAAAGGGCTGGTATTGAGCCCGTTCGGCAATGCCTCGTTCGCGGGCGTCTTCCGCGAGGATCAGCAGGCGCAGCAGAAACCCTCTGCACCGGAAACCGTGGAGGAAGCACAGCCGTGATTATTTTTACCTTACGACGTCTGGTGTTACTGATAGTGACACTGTCACTACTAACATTGGTTGGCTTTAGCCTCAGCTACTACACGCCCAATGCGCCGCTCAACGGCGCAGCGCTATTTGATGCCTATCACTTTTATCTCACCAGTCTGCTTCAGGGAGATTTTGGCCGATCCAGCATTAACGGGCAGGCCATTAGCGAGCTGCTGAAAGAAGTGTTCCCGGCCACGATCGAGCTTTGTCTGCTGGCGTTTGCGCTCTCGCTGCTGGTCGGCATTCCGCTGGGCATTACCGCCGGCGTGATGCAGAACCGCGGCGCGGATATTGTGATCAGTACACTGGCGCTTATCGGCTTTTCCCTGCCGGTATTCTGGCTGGCGCTGCTGTTAACGCTCTTTTTCTCGCTGCACCTCGGCTGGCTGCCGGTTTCAGGCCGCTTTGACCTGCTCTATCAGGTGAAAACCGTCACCGGGTTTGCCCTGATTGACGCCTGGCTGTCAGATTCGCCACACCGTGGCGAAATGATCGTCAGCGCTATCCGCCACTTAATTCTGCCGATTACCGTGCTGGCCGTCGGGCCGACGACTGAAGTGATCCGCCTGATGCGCGTCAGCACCACGGAAATTATCAGCAAAAACTATATTAAAGCAGCGGCCACTCGCGGACTCTCGCGTTTTACGGTCATTCGTCGCCACCTGATTCACAATGCGCTACCGCCAATCATTCCCAAACTGGGATTGCAATTTTCCACGATGCTGACGCTGACGATGATTACCGAAGTGGTCTTTAACTGGCCGGGCATCGGCCGCTGGCTGGTGAACGCCATTCGCCAGCAGGATTATGCCGCGATTTCTGCGGGCGTCATGGTGGTCGGCGCGATGGTCATCACGGTCAACATCCTGTCCGATATTTGGGGTGCTATGGCAAATCCGTTGAAACACAAGGAATGGTATGCCCTTCGATAACGTTTATAGCGAAAAACGGCTGCCAAGCCGACTGGGCGATACCTGGCGGGCGTTCCATCAGGATATGCTCGCGATGATCGGGCTATACGGTTTTCTGATCCTGATTGGCCTGTGCCTGTTCGGCAAGTTTCTTGCGCCTTATGAAGTGGATCAGCAATTTTTAGGCTACCAACTGTTGCCCCCCTCCTGGTCCCACTATGGTGAAGTGTCGTTCTTTCTTGGCACCGACGATTTAGGCCGCGACCAGCTAAGCCGCCTGTTGAGCGGCGCGGCGCCGACCGTCGGCGCATCGCTCATCGTCACCTACGCAGCGGCGCTGTGCGGCATCGTATTGGGCGTTTTTGCGGGCGTCACCCGCGGGCTGCGCTCTGCGATGCTCAACCATATTCTGGATACGCTGCTGTCGATTCCCTCGCTGCTGCTGGCGATTGTGGTGATTGCCTTTATCGGCCCCAAACTCGAACACGCGATGCTCGCCGTCTGGCTGGCGCTGCTGCCGCGTATGGTGCGCACCATCTACAGCGCCGTACACGCAGAAATGGACAAAGAGTACGTGATCGCCGCTCGTCTTGACGGCGCGTCCACGTTTTATCTGGTGTGGTACGTTGTGCTGCCGAACATCGCTGCGCTACTGGTTTCCGAGTTTACCCGCGCGCTGTCGATCGCCATTCTGGATATCGCCGCGCTGGGCTTTCTCGATTTGGGCGCACAGCTGCCGACGACCGAATGGGGCGCGCTGCTTGGCAACTCGCTGGAGCTGGTTTATGCCGCACCGTGGACCGTGATGCTGCCCGGCGCGGCTATCGCGCTGAGCGTGTTAATCGTCAACCTGCTGGGCGACGGCATCCGCCGCGCGCTCGTCGCGGAAACGGAATAAGAGGCGACGACTCCCTATGCCATTACTTGATATCCGTAACCTGACGATTGAATTTCTCACCGCCGACGGCCCCGTCAAAGCCGTCGACCGCGTCAGCATGACGCTGAGCGAAGGGGAAATTCGCGGTCTGGTGGGCGAATCCGGCTCAGGTAAAAGCCTGATCGCCAAAGCCATCTGCGGGATCACCAAAGAGAACTGGCGCGTAACCGCCGACCGCTTCCGCTTTGATGATATCGATCTGCTGCAACTGTCGTCGCGCGAGCGGCGTAAACTGGTCGGCCATAACGTCTCCATGATTTTTCAGGAACCGCAATCCTGTCTCGATCCGTCCGAGAGTATCGGGCGGCAGTTGGTGCAGGCGATTCCCGGCTGGACGTATAAAGGCCGCTGGTGGCAGCGATTCAACTGGCGCAAACGCCGCGCTATCGAACTGCTGCACCGCGTTGGGATTAAAGATCATAAAGATATTATGGGCAGCTATCCCTATGAGCTGAGCGACGGCGAGTGCCAGAAAGTGATGATTGCCATCGCGCTGGCGAACCAGCCGCGCCTGCTGATTGCCGATGAACCCACCAACGCGATGGAATCCACCACGCAGGCGCAGATTTTCCGCCTGCTTTCGCGGCTGAATCAGAACAATAACACCACGATTCTGCTCATCAGCCATGACCTGCAAACCATGAGCAAATGGGCTGACCGGATCAACGTGCTCTATTGCGGGCAAACGGTAGAGAGCGCGACCAGTGAAGATTTGATCACCGCGCCGCACCACCCTTATACGCAGGCGCTGATTCGCGCAATGCCCGATTTCGGTCGTTCGTTGCCGCACAAAAGCCGGCTGAACACGCTAACCGGTGCGATCCCCTCGCTGGAGCATCTGCCGATTGGCTGCCGACTCGGCCCGCGCTGCCCATATTCACAAAAGCAGTGTATGCAAACACCGCCGCTGCTCTCGGTTAAGAACCACTTATATGCCTGCCACTTCCCGCTCAACATGGAGGAACCGTAATGGTTGAGATGCTGCTTGAAGCCCGCAACCTGACCAAAACGTTCCGCTATCGAACCGGACTGTTCCGTCGTCAGCATGTCGAGGCGGTGAAATCCGTCAGCTTTACGCTGCGTGAACGACAAACGCTCGCCATCATCGGTGAGAACGGATCGGGGAAATCGACGCTGGCTAAAATGCTGTCAGGCATGATAGCCCCGACGTCCGGCGAACTGGTTATTGACGATCACCCGCTGCATTACGGCGATTACCGTTATCGCAGCCAGCGCATCCGCATGATCTTTCAGGATGCGAGCAATGCGCTCAATCCGCGCCAGCGCATCGGGCAGCTGCTGGATGTCCCGCTGCGGCTGAATACCGACCTCAGCGCCGAAGCGCGCGAACGAGCGATTAATCAGGCGCTGCAGCAGGTCGGGTTACGCCCCGATCATGCCTATTATTATCCGCATGCGCTCGCGCCGGGACAAAAACAGCGTGTCGGTCTGGCGCGCGCGCTGATCCTGCAACCGAAAGTGATTGTGGCCGATGAGGCGCTGGCATCACTGGATATGTCTATGCGGTCACAGATTATCAATCTAATGCTGGAGTTACAGGAAAAGCACGGTATCTCTTATATTTACGTGACGCAGCATCTGGGTATGATGAAGCACATCAGCGACCAGATTCTGGTGATGCAGGCTGGTGAAGTGGTCGAACGCGGCAGTACTGCCGATGTGTTGTCCGCCCCGCTCCATGACCTGACGAAACGTTTGATTGCCAGCCACTTCGGCGAAGCGCTCAGCGCCGACGCCTGGCGACGCGACGGCGCACAACGTTAATCTCCGCGCACAACGACGGTATCCCCGCTACGGCCGCAGGACGGTGAAAGAAGGGAGGATACTGCTCGGAGTACCGCTACCGTCCCCAACATGGTAGAATCGCGCGGTTTATTCATCTCGGTCGTCACTTGCCGCGTAGGTTTACCGGCACCGAAGTGGCGATCGCAGCAACAATGATCACAAGGATTACTGCTATGGGTTTTCTTACCGGTAAGCGCATTCTGGTAACAGGTGTTGCCAGCAACCGTTCTATTGCCTACGGTATTGCACAAGCAATGCAGCGTGAAGGTGCCGAACTGGCCTTCACGTATCAGAACGACAAATTGAAAGCACGCGTTGAAGGCTTTGCCAGCGAGCTGGGCTCCAGCATCGTTCTGCCGTGTGATGTCGCTGAAGATGCGAGCATCGAAGCACTGTTTACCGAACTGGCTAACGTATGGCCGAACTTTGATGGCTTCGTGCACTCTATTGCTTACGCACCGGGCGACCAACTGGACGGTGACTACGTTGATGCCGTGACCCGTGAAGGTTTCAACATCGCTCACGATATCAGCTCTTACAGCTTCGTCGCGATGGCGAAAGCCTGCCGTAAAATGCTGAACCCGAACTCTGCGCTGGTTACCCTGTCCTATCTGGGCGCTGAGCGCGCTATCCCGAACTATAACGTGATGGGTCTGGCAAAAGCGTCTCTGGAAGCAAACGTACGTTACATGGCGAACGCCATGGGTGCTCAGGGCGTGCGCGTTAACGCCATCTCTGCGGGCCCGATTCGTACACTGGCTGCATCCGGCATCAAAGACTTCAAGAAAATGTTGTCTCATTGCGAAGCCGTTACACCAATCCGCCGTGTCGTTACCATTGAAGACGTGGGCAACTCTGCTGCGTTCCTGTGTTCCGATCTGGCTGCCGGTATCTCCGGTGAAGTTCTGCACGTTGACGGCGGCTTCAGCATCGCTGCAATGAACGAGCTGGAACTGAAATAAGTCATCAAAAGTAGCCTGTCCCTGATGGGCTACTTTCCTCCCTTTCTCAGCAGCGCTACATCTATCAGATAACGCAGCATCTTCTGGTCATAATCCAGATCGGTACTGGTGTATTGTGCCGGGTCTCTATTGACCCACGAGTCCGTGACCCGAACGCCGGCGGGTGAACCATCCAGTTTCACCGCATAGATAAAAAAGCCCGTCCAACTCCGATGAAAACGGAGCCAGCCGTCCTCAAAATAGATAAACCATTTATCTTCCATTTGCTTTGGAATGATGCCCTGCTTCATTGTTTCAGCGTCCTCATCCGTAAACAGCGCCTGAAAATTAAGCGGCGCAGTTTGCTGCGGTGCGGGAGCGTGTTTCCAGTCTTGTGCCTGAGCGTGCATAAATTTAGTCGTTTCCTTGCGGTAAACTGGTACGAATGTGCAGCAACAAGGTAATAAAGGCCTGTTTATCCGCCAGATTATTCAGATAACTGCTGGATATCACCGTGGTATCCAGTAAGGTTATTTGCTCAATGGCGCGGTGTAGAGTGTGACCAAGTTCTGGGGCGTCCAGCTTGCGGGCTGCGGCATAAAGTGTATCAGCAGAGAAATCAAATGCATCAAAGCCACAGCAGGCTGCCACGCACTCGGTTTCAATAATCAGCCATAACGGTAACAAGCCTTCGAGCACGTCATCGACATTAACAGCCAAATGATGCCGCCCGGTTAAATCGGGTAAGACAATGCGCTCGTTATCCCCTATCGGGATAAAATCTTCCTTAATAAACGACACGTTATTCACCTTCCGGCTCAGATCCAACCTTCACCGTATAGTCGCCGAATAATCCGTATCCAGCAATTCAAACGTATGATGTTGCTGAGAAGAAAAGATGATCTCTTTACTCTTCGTCACAAAGATGGCCTCAATGTCCGGTTGATGCTGTAGAAACTCAATGCCCACGTTCACGCCCATGCCGTAGAGCAGCGTGGTGTAAATATCACCGTCGAGAGAATCATTCGAGATAACCGTTACGCTGTGCAGTTCATTATCCAGCGGATAACCCGTCCGAGGATCGATAATATGATGGTAGATGCGATCGTCCACGGTAAAAAAGCGCTCATAAACGCCGGATGTCACCACGGATTTGTTCTTCACCTTAATGATGCCAAGCAGGCTATCGCGATCCGCAAAAGGCTTCTGCAACCCGACGCTCCATAGCCCTTGCTCATCCGTCAGCGCGCTGCCGATAGCCAGCACGTTCCCCCCCAGATTGATCAGCGCATCCTGAATCGCATGTTGATGCAGAACATCTCGGACGATATCGGCAATATAGCCTTTCGCAATCGCCCCCAGATCGATCTCCATTCCGGCGCTTTCTAGCAATACGGCACAATCCTGCTCTATGAGAATAATGCGCTCGGGATGTGTCAATGCCAGCGCTCGTTGTATCGATTCGCTGTCAGGCACCGTGCTGCCGCTAAAACCGATTTTCCAGAGTTTGACGACGGGACCTATCGCCACATTAAAGCCACTATTTTCAATCAGACTCACCGCTTTAGCGCGCTTAATCAGCGCAAAGACAACCGGGCTGACCGGCACAGACGCTTTTCCCGCCGCGTGATTGATACTCATCACTTCCGACTGCGCCCGATTAACGGTTAGAAGGTCTTCAAGCTGCTTGATGCGCAGGAAAACTTGCCTGACAGCGGTTTCATCATGAACAAAGAGTTTGAGCAGAATGGGGCTACCCATGAGATGAACGGAATAGACGTAAGCATTATCGACAGAAGGCATACGGTAGCTCCAATGAACGAACGGCAATACAGAGAGGGAAGCATCGGAAAATCGCGGACGCCCTTTCAGACGCCCGCCAGTATACCTACTGTTTTATCACTTATTCCTCTACCAGCATCGACTGATTTTCCGCCGTTTTCACCGTTGTTTTCACAAACTTCGCCTTCCGTGCTTTCGTTGGGAAAATACCAGAACGACGCGGCATCCGCGCATAGGCCGCCGCCTGAATACCCGCCTGAATACCGAAGATAATGATATCCGCCACGGCGTTGCCGCCAATGCGGTTCGCGCCGTGAATACCGCCAACCACTTCCCCTGCGGCATAAGCCCCGGAGATCGTCTCTTTATAGCGGTTCAGCACTTCCGCTTTCTCGTTGATGGTCACGCCCCCCATCGTGTGGTGCACGCCTGGCGCCACCTTAATCGCGTAGTAAGGCGCCTGATTTAACGGATCGCGCATCCCCGTCGTACGGCCAAAATCCTCATCCTGTTTATCGGCAATGAAGGCATTGTAGCGTTCGATCGTGGTTTGCAGTGCAGCCGACGGCATATCGAGCTTATCAGCCAGTTCCGCGACACTGTCCGCTCTGACGGTCAGCCCTTGCGCGACATACTCTTCGACCGCCCGATTACGGTTTCTCACCTGCTCGTCGAACAGGATGTACGCATAACCTTCCGGCAGATTCACGATGGCTGACGAGACGTTATCCCGCGTTTCCATTTCGTTAAAGAAGCGCTCTCCACGCTGTGACACCAGAATAGCCCCGCCGCCGCGAATGGATTCGGAAATCAGATAAGATGTCGTTTGTTCCACCGTCGGATGGGTCTGAATTTCGCCCATATCCACCGTATCCGCACCGATATGCTCCAGCAGCCGAATCCCGCCGCCCATCGCACCTTTGTGGTTGGTGGTGACGAAGCCTTTCAGGTCTGGGCGGTATGACTCAACCATTGCCTGATTGGCGCTAAAACCGCCTGTCGCAACAATCACCGCTTTTGTCGTAATCAGACTTTCTTCCTGCTCATCATTAACGACTTTGACGGCAGTAACCTTGCCCTTATCCTGCACAATTTCGGTTACCGACGTTTCCAGTAGCACCTCAATATTGTACTTATTGAGATTTTTAATCAGTCCGCTGACCAGATAACCGCCCACCGCGGCGCCGTTGGCAGGCCGATGCGTTCTGTCAACGCTCATGCCGCCCGTCGTGGTGATATCGCTCAGTTCAATATCGTGCTGCGCCAGCCAGTTAATCGCGTCAGATGCGTGCTCGACGAAATAGTGTACCAGCGCGGGATTGTTCTTCTGTTTGCCGCTTTTCAGGGTTTCGTTATAGAACAGCGCGTGGCTATCTTCGATGCCTTTATTTTGCTGGAAGACGGTTCCCGCCGCGTTCATACCAGCAGATGCCTTGATGGTATTGCCACCAATGACCGGCATCTTTTCAATCACGATAACGCGCGCGCCCTCTTCGCTGGCCTGAATCGCCGCCGCCAGCCCCGCACCGCCGCTGCCAATCACTACCACGTCCGCTTCGCGGCGCGCGTCAGGGTTACCGCCATCGGCAATAATGGCGTCTTTGCTGGATTTCACCATCGCCTTGGTGACAGCCTTTTTAATCGCTTCACTCTGTGCCGTTGCGCCCGTTACGGCATCAACATGTGGGCTATTGGTATCCAGAATGCGTTCGCGGATAATATCAAAACTGATTTTCAGTGAATCATCGATCTCGCTATTTTCCAGCTCGATATCGGCGACCCGATTCTGCTCAAAATGAACATGAATTCGCAGCTCGCCACATTCATCCTGAATGCTTTCCTGATAAACCCCGGATTTAAATTTTTTTCCGGTTAAATTTACATCCCGAATCATGGCTTCGACTAATGAAAAACGCCACAGCGGTTCGGGAATCATTAATGCTTCACGTTTATCACTGGCAATATAAAGTTCGAGTTTTTCCTGCTCGGCAATACGATCTGCCCAGTCTGGATAAGCAATACAGGCTCTGCCGACGGCAATCAGGTCATAACCATTTTCCAGCGCCGCGTCGGCGTCTGCCTGATTCACAATATCCCCGACGCCAATAACCGGAATCGCGGCTAATGTTGCAGAACGACGGGAAACATATTTTTTAATCAGCGGCGTCGGGTCATTAATCTCAATAATGGATGAGCGCAGGATATTTCCCATAGAGAAGTGGACATAATCCAGCCCGCGTGCCGCTAATTTCTCCAGCAGATAGAGTGAATCATCAAAATGAATGCCCGGTTCTTCGATCTCTTCCGGTGAGAAACGATAGCCGATAATAAATGCAGGATCGGCGTATTGAGCCGCGACCTCATGGGTGATATCCAACACCGCCAGCGGAAATGCCGCACGGTTATCACGGCTGCCGCCCCATTTATCTGAGCGCTGATTAGAGTGTGGAGAATAGAACTGTTGGATCAGGTAGGTGTTCGCGCCGTGAATTTCTACCCCATCGAATCCCGCCTGAATAGCACGACGGACGGCATCGCCAAATTTGCCGATCATGGCGTCAACCTCATCGCCCGACAGCGCGACCGGAACCGTCGCTCCTGCGCGCGGCGCGGCAATAGCGCTCGGAGCAACCGGTGTCGCACCGCCAATAAAACGCGGTTCGACCATGCGGCCACCGTGATAAATTTGCAGGATCGCCGTCGAGCCTTTTTCTTTAATCGCCGTCGCAATTTTAGCCAACCCGGCAATTTTATCGTCGTGGTCTATCCCTATCGCACCGGGAAACGCTAACCCTTTGTCATCAATAAAGCAGCATTCCACAATTACGGTGCCGATACTGCCAGCTCTGGCCTGATAATATTCCACCAGCTCTTTGGTGACACTCCCATCGTAAAACCCACTACAGGTGGTCATGGGAGCCATCAGTACCCGATTTTTCAGCGTCGCGCCGTTGGGGAGTGTAAAAGCGGCAAATAGATCATGGTGATTATTCTTCATAGCGAATACTCCACTTAAAATAAAAACTCTGTTCGCAAATGAATCGAAAGCTGCCGTATTTGTTTTTATTAATTTTTTTGGCTGATAATTTGCGAACTTATTACTTACCAAGTATCTATTTTTTTAACTGTTATAAAATGTTTTTTTACTATTTAAACTATTTTGTAGTTCCGCTTTTATTAAGGGTATTCGCACAACTCTTTTCTATATTTAATATTCCATTCACTTCATTAACATTTCTTTATCCTGAAAATAACCAATCGAATATTATTTATATTCTGCATAACAAAAAAACGCCCCGGTAAACAAATAATCCGGGGCAAAAATGGGATGGCTATTGGTGTTGATAGGTCTCCGTGCGAACGCCGTTGATGTATAGCTGACGCTGCTCGCCCGCCGGCAAGCGCAGCGTCGCGTGCCGCCAGGCAGGCTGATATCGCCCTTCCGATGTGAACGTCACGTCAATGCGCTGGTTATCCGTACGAATTTCCCAACGCAGCCACAGCGCGTTTCCTTCGCGCCATTGCCACGTTTCACCATCGTCTTCAAACAGTAGTCCGCTGTCCGTGCCTCCCGCCGCAGGCGGAAAGAGCAGAAATTCACGCTGTTCGTCTTCACGGGGGCTGACATATGCCGTTCGCTCCGACAGCGGGATCATCGCCCCCGAGCGGACCATCAGTGGAAGGCGCTCCAACGGGGCATCCAGCACAATGGTCTGTCCGCCGCTGAACCACTGGCCGGAATGAAAATCGTACCAGCCTGACGTATTCGCTGGCAGATATACCGTACGCTGACGCTGCCCCGGTTCAACCACGCTGGCAACCAGAATATCGCGTCCCAGCATGAAATCGTCAGTTTCTGCCAGCGTCGCGCTGTCTTGATCGTGATCGAGGAACGTCGGGCGCAGCATCGGTTCATCATCCGCGCTAGCCTGCCACAGCAAGGTGTAAAAATACGGCAGCAAACGATAGCGAAGCTCAATGGCGCTGCGTATCGCAGGCGTTACCGCAGGATACATCCACGGTTCGTTCACCGTATGATCGTCATTCCAGGAATGGATGGTGAAACGCGGATGCATCACGCCATTTTGTACCCAGCGTACAAAAAGCTCGGCGTCCGGTTTGTCACCGGAGAAGCCGCCGACATCATGCCCAACATTAAACAGGCCGGACAGACTCATTCCCACGCCCATTCGCGTGTTGTAGCGCAGCGTTTGCCAGTTGGTGCGATTATCGCCGCTCCAGGTTTGCACGTAGCGCTGCATTCCCGCACAGCCGGAACGCGAGATCAGATAAGGGCGCAGCGTCGGGGCAAAACGCTGCTGTGCTTCCAGCGAAGCACGCATCATCAGCAACGGCATCAGTGGGCGAATGTGTTTGATCGCCATCGTGTCGCCGAATCCGTGGCAGCGGGCTTCGCCATCCCAGACTTCATATTCGTTATTGTCATTCCACGTCGAATCAATCCCTTTCTCCAGCAGTTGCCGGGTGACGTTCTCCTGCCACCACGCCACCGTTGCCGGGTTAGTGAAATCAAGGTGCGACCCTTCGTCGTCCCAAAAGCTGGAGCGTTCTGGCACATCGGACTCGGAATCGAGGATAAACAGCCCCTGCGCCGATACCTCTTCATATTTGGGGTGGTCTTGCAGTAAACAGGGCTTGATATTGGCAGCCAGCTTGAGGCCCGCATCATGAAAAGCCTGCGACATCACCTCCGGCTGCGGGACTTTGTCGTAGTTCCAGTTAAACACATAGCGCTTATTGTTAATCGACGTGTAGCCCGACGAGAGTTGAAATGAATCACACGGGATATTGTGTTCGCGGCACAACGCGATAAATTTCATCAGCTGCTGCTGCGCATCGGGCGCATCCGTGTAATGCATGGTGGAACCGCTATAGCCGAGGCTCCACTTTGGCCCAAAGAGCGTTTTACCCGTCAGGCGCACGAACGCTTTTGTCACATCCAGCACGCGCGGCCCGATGAACAGGTAATAGTCGAGATCGCCCGCTTCCGCCTGATAGCGCCGATAAGCCAGATGGTAGTTATCGATTTCATTACCGAGATCGAGCCAGGTCGTGCTCAGGTTATCGTAAAACAAGCCGAAACTGACATCATCGCGTCGGGTAATGGTAAACGGAACATGCTTATACAGCGGATCGGTGCTCGCCGCGTTGTAGCCCATCGCATCCAGATTACGGAACTCAAACCGGCGTCCTGTGCGTTCCAGATCGCCCGCCTTCTCGCCCAGACCGTAATAACGCTCAGTTGGGAAACGGCGCTGATAATGCGCCACACCGTCACCCTGTGGATTCAGCAGATAGGCGCTGGTGGGTCTATCCGCGGCAAACGGCTGCCATTCACCCTGTTCATCACGGTATTCCCACGCCAGCCACAGCGGTTGATGAATCGTAATACGCATCCGCGTGGTGCTGACACGCAATGCATTGTCCAACTGTTCCAGCGAGAATCCCGGCAGGCTAAAGCCTTCGCTACTTTCGCGGCTGCGCCCCTGCCAGGGAACATCCTGCTGCGGCGCGATGCTCCAGGTGCGATTCAGCTTCAGTTCATCATTTTGTTTAACCAGCACGCGGGCCAACATCGGTTCCAGCACGTACAGGCGAAAAACATGTCTGTCATCCACCAGCAACTCAACATGGTCGGCGCTCTGATGACGGAACACCCAATTTTTCAACGTTTTCATACAGCGTCCTTTTCAGGAAAAAATAAATTAGCCGTTACGCCTGTGGCCGCGCTTTCCCACGACGTTCAGCAATAAACGCGATCAGGAAGACGGCACCGATCAGATCGAAGAATCCCATGGCGACAAACAACGGGTTAAACCCGATTTTGTCGGCGGTGACGCCAATCAACAGCGAGAACAGGAAGCTGGCAATCCAGGCGAATGAACCACGCATCCCGTTCACCGTTGCCATCTGGCCTTTATCAAACGATTCCACGACCAGTGCGCTCAACATGCAGGAAATCACCTGATGGCCGAACCCGCCGATGGAGATCAGCAGAATCGCTACCCACGGATCTTTACTGATGGCGACCAACGCCAGCGACAGCATCAGAAACGCGCCCGTTACCGAGCTGGCCACAATCGAGTTAACGCGCGAACAGCCGAACCAGCGGGTGTAGAGCCGAGTGAGGTAGCCGCTGGCGACGCTGCCCAGATCGGCGGCAAGAAACGGTAACCACGCAAACATCGCGATTTGTTTCAGATCCATACCGCGTTCATTTGCCAGATAGAGCGGCACCCAAAAGCTGAGCACGGCCCACGCGGGTTCCGCCATAAACGCGGGAATCGCAATACCGTAAAAGCGTTTGTTTTTTGAGACGGTTTTCAGTGCGGTAAAGAAAGGCAGTTTGACAGGAGGCGCTTCGTTGTCCTGACGGATGAAATCCAGCTCCTCGCGGCTTAAATTGGGGTGATCTTCCGGGTTATGGTAGAACAACCACCACAGCATCACCCACAGCAGCGCCAGCCCACCGGTGAACATAAACGCGCCCTGCCAGCCCAGATAGGCATGCGCCACGACAATAATCGGCGGTGCCAGCATCGCGCCGATGGAGAAACCGACACCGGCCCAGCCTGCCGCAATTGGGCGTTCCTTTTTCGGGAACCACTCGCCCAGCGTTTTGGCATTCGCCGGCGTCGCCGCCGCTTCGGACGCGCCCATAAAGAAGCGCAGGATCGCCAGATGCAGCCAGCTTCCCGCTCCCGCGTGGAAGATGCACATCAGCGCCCAGATTGTGGCACAAATCATAAAGCCCATTTTCAGACCAATGACATCGATCAGCCAGCCGCACACCGGCTGGAAAATGGTATAGGCCAGTTGGAATGCACCCACAATCCAGGAATATTGTTCGGTGGTAATGCCCATCGTGGTTTTCAGTTCTGGTGCCAGAATACCGAGCGAATTACGCGTGATGTAGTTAACAGTAACGCCAAGCAGAAACAGGCCAAGAACCCACCAGCGCAAATTTCTGAATGTCCGTTTACCTTTGGTAGCGATGGAGGACGAATTGATGTCGAGACTCATGGTGACTCCTATACAGGAAAGTAGGGTTACATTGGTCTGATATCTCAGCGGCATTTTTGTATTTATAGCCTACCGAACACTCAAACCATTTTTATATCATTGTATTTGTTAACTTAAATCCTTTTTTATTGCCTCTAACCACTGAAATTGGTTTACCAAATTGAGAGTAGAACAATTGAAAATCGTGAAACACTCACTTTTTTGAAAACATTTTCATGCTATGGTCAAAATGCAGGCAAAAAAACCTCTGTACCGCCTGAAAACAGGCAACAGATGGCAATGAAAACTTTGTCATTTTCGAAGGTGAACGGGATCACAAAATGAAAGGAAACCTGAAAATACGTGAAATTGCGCAGCGGACAGGCTACTCGATCAGTACGGTTTCACGCGTATTGTCTGGTCAGTCCAATACCAGCGAGCACGCAAAAGCAGACATTCTCAACTGTGCCCGCCAGTGCGGCGTACTGGCCGATCTTGCCAACGGCCGCCTGCTCTTGAACGGGCTGACGATATTCGCCCCGCCGCGCGCTTTTGATATTCGGTCCGACATCTTCTATCACAAAGTGGTACAGAGCATCATTGATGCCCTGAAGCCACACGATGTGCGAGTGCGGTACTGTGGACTGGAGGAAAATGACAGCGATGCCGCGCTCTTTTTAGACAAAATGCGCGATCCGGCCACGGAGGCGGCGCTGCTGATCGGCATCGACGATCCCTATATTCACGCGCTGGCGGCAGACAGCGGTAAGCCCTGCATATTGATTAACTGTCTCGACCGTAAGATGCGATTACCGGGTGTGGCACCGGCACACCGGTTAATCGGCGAGTTCTCCGCGCACTATCTCTTCGAGCAAGGACACCATACCGTGTTGACGCTGTTATGCCTGCGTCGCTACACAATGGAGCTACGTCTGGACGGTATCCGGGATGCCTATCAGTATCATAATCTGCCGTTTTCCAGCGGGGAGAACTTGCTGTCGTTAGATAATTTCAGCACGGCAGATGCGGAACAGGCGATGACCGCCTTTTTGTCACGCTGTCCGCAGGATAAATGGCCTACGGCTATTCTGGCAGGCGGTGATTTCATCGCGGTCGGGGTGGTCAATGCGCTGCATAAGGCGGGATTACGCGTACCGCAGGATGTCTCGGTGATGAGTATGGATGGCTTCAATCTGTCGGCCATCCACGATGTACCGCTAACGTCGGTACACGTGCCGCGTGAAGCGCTAGGCGAAGAAGCCGTCAGGCTGCTGCAATATCGTTTGATCCGTCCCGAAGCCCCGGTTGGCAACACGCTACTCAACGGTACGCTGGTGGCACGCCAGTCCGTCAGGCGGCTACGCGCCAGTAAATCGGTTGCACCCGTACAGGACGAAAGCCTTTACGACTGAGCCTGCAACCACTGCTGCGCCGCATCAAAGAAGTTCTGCGCCAGCGGCGTTGCTCTGCCTGCCTGTGCGACAACAACCGCGGCGCGGCGGCGCATCGGCGGAAATTGCAGCGGCCGCAGCGTTAACGCAGGCGTCATTTCCGGGATCAAGCTACCGTGGGGAACAATCCCACACCCCAGCCCAACATAGGTACTTTGGATCAGTTGCAGGACAGAAGCGCTTTCCACCTTGACCCACGGCGAGACGCCCATTTCGCGAAAATGGCTATCCAGATAGCGGCGGAAATAGCGGCTGGCCTCCGCCAGGCAGAGCGGCACGTCAGAAAGTGCGGTGAGAGGCAGCGGCGTGTCACCCACTAACTGCGGGAAATGCTGAGGATGAAACAACAGATCGATACCCTGCTCCGTCAACGGCGATGCCTGAAAGTGCAGCTCCTGTAGCGTCGAAAACTCAAAAAAGCCGATACCGACATCTACCGAATGCGCATTCAGCGCTTCCAGCAGTTGATCCGCACTGAACAGCGAAATCTGAAAATCCAACTGCGGGTAAACCTCATTGACCGCGGCCAGCAGGCTCGATAACGCGATGCTGCTTTGCGGCACCGCACCGATGCGCAATACGCCACTCACGCCACGCTTCAGCGACGCCACTTCAAGCTTCAGCCCCTGATACACCGAGACGATCTCCCGCGCCCAGGCCAGCACGCGCTCGCCTTCGGCGGTAAAGCCTTCAAAATTGTTACCCCGGTTGATTAGCGCCAAATCCAGCTCTTTTTCCAGATTCTTCAACCGCATGGAGAGCGTTGGCTGGCTGACAAAACTGGCTTCCGCTGCCCGGCCAAAATGGCGCTCTTTCTCCAGATTGCACAGGTATTGCAGTTGCTTAATATCCATCGTCAGACTCTGTAGTGGGCAAGCCACAAGTATACCCTAAATAATTCGAGTTTCAGGAAGGCGGCAAGTAAGGGAATCCCGATGAGCTTACTCAAGTAAGTGATTCGGGTGAGTGAGCGCAGCCAACGCACATGCAACTTGAAGTATGACGGGTATATACTCTGATAAATAGCCTCTATCCCACCATAGCCGCATTTGATTAGACGGGATCGCCGACGGCACCTAAACTTCCCTCAAGAGCAAATATTTAAAATTTTGTTCACATAAAAAAAACAAAACCCTAAATAATTCGAGTTTCAGGACGGCGGCAACGCAGCGAGTCCCCAGGAGCTTACTCAAGTAAGTGACTGGGGTGAGCGAGGCGGCCAACACACCTGCAACTTGAAGTATGACGGGTTTATTCACCTGCGGAACATGCTATGAAATTCAAACCATCCATCAAGCCATACCGCAATGCGGCTGGCGGCTGGGGCTCGTTGGAAGCCACCACGCGTTTTGTGCTCGACAGCAAGCAAGCGCTGAAAAATATCCGAAACTTGTTGCGGGTCAATAAATCGAAAGGTTTTGACTGCCCCGGCTGCGCCTGGGGTGATGACAACAGCAGCACGTTCAGTTTCTGCGAAAACGGCGCGAAAGCGGTAAGTTGGGAAGCGACGCGCAAAGCGGTCGATCTGGATTTCTTCGCCGCCCATAGCGTCACGACGCTACGCCAGCAAAGCGACTATTTCCTTGAGTATCAGGGGCGTTTAACCCACCCGATGCGCTATGACCGCGCCAGCGACCGCTATGTTCCCATCGACTGGGACGCAGCGTTTGCGCTGATTGCTCAGCACATCAATAATATGGCTCATCCCGATCAGGTGGAGCTTTATACGTCCGGCCGTGCCAGTAATGAAGCCTCTTATCTGTATCAGCTTTTTGGCCGCATGTTGGGCACCAACAATTTCCCCGACTGCTCAAATATGTGCCATGAGGCCAGCGGAATTGGCCTGAAACAAAGTATCGGCGTGGGGAAAGGCACGATCCGGCTGGACGATTTCGAACACGCTGACGCGATTTTCGTTTTTGGTCAGAATCCCGGCACCAATCATCCACGCATGCTGCACAGCCTGCGCCACGCTGCCGATCGCGGCGCGCACATCGTCTCCTTTAATACGCTACGCGAACGCGGTCTGGAACGTTTTGCCAATCCGCAGAATCCGCTGGAGCTGCTCACGCCGCTGTCCGGCACCATTAGTGAAACCTACCTACAGCCTAATCTGGGCGGCGATATGGCTGCCGTGCGCGGCATGGTAAAAGCATTGCTGGAAACACATCGCCAGCGTCTGTCTGCCGGGGAAGCGGGTTTATTCGATCAGGATTTCCTGTCTACACACACCCAGCAGGTGGATGAATACCTCGCCGTGGTGGACGCCACCAGTTGGCAGAAAATCGAACAGCAATCCGGCCTGAGCGAAGCGCAACTACGCTATGTGGCGGCGATTTATCAGCAGTCTCCACGTGTGATTTGCACCTGGGCGATGGGCATTACCCAGCACAAGCATTCCGTCGCTACCGTGCGGGAGATCGTCAACCTGCAACTGCTGTTCGGGCAGTTGGGGAAACCGGGTGCAGGTCTGTGTCCAGTACGCGGCCACAGTAATGTGCAGGGTAACCGGACCATGGGGATCGATGAGAAGCCGACAGCGGCATTTCTCGATCGTCTGGCGGCGCATTATGACTTCACACCGCCTTACGCCGCAGGCCACAACACGGTAGAAGCGCTGGAGGCCATGCTGCGTGATGAGATAAAAGTGCTCATCGCGCTGGGCGGTAACCTCGCTGCTGCTGCACCGGATTCAGCGCGTACCGAAGAGGCACTCAGCCGCTGCGATCTAACCGTGCATATCAGTACCAAACTCAATCGCAGCCACCTGGTTACTGGCAAGGTTGATGCGCTGATTCTGCCGACGCTTGGCCGAACCGATCTCGACATGCAGGCCAGCGGCCCGCAGTTTATTACCGTCGAAGACTCTTTCAGCATGGTGCATGCGTCACAGGGTGTCGGGCAGCCGCTTTCGCCGTTGCAGCGCTCGGAAACCGCGATTGTTGCCGGGATTGCTGATGCGGTCCTCGGTCATGAACAGCTCGACTGGCTGGCGCTGGCGGACGATTACTCACGCATCCGCGATCACATCGCCGCGACCATTCCCGGCTTTACCGATTTCAATGCCAACTGCGACCTGCCGGGCGGATTCTATCTCGGTAACGCTGCCGCCGAATTGCGCTTCAATACCCTCAACGAGAAGGCGCAATTCAGCCAGGCCAAGTTGCCCGATACGCTGTTCCCACAGCTACAAGGCAGCGACGTGCCTTTTACCCTGCAAACCCTGCGTTCACACGATCAGTACAACACCACCATTTATGGGCTGGATGACCGCTACCGCGGCGTGTACGGGCAGCGGGAGGTCCTGTTCATGCACCCGGATGATATCAGCGCGCTGGGGCTGGAAGATGGCGATCTGGTCGATATCGAAACGCTGTGGAACGATGGCATAACCCGTATCGTCAACGGTTTCAAGCTGGTGAGCTACGCTATTCCACGCGGCAATCTGGCGGCCTACTACCCGGAAACCAACCCGCTGGTACCGTTGTCCAGCTTCGGGGATGAAACGCACACGCCGACCTCTAAATCGGTACCGGTTAGTGTTCGACGCAGTACGCAAGCAGAGCCTCTGCTGCGTATCGCCTAAGCATCTGCCCATTAGGCTGTAAATCATTCCGTCAACGCCCCTGCCGTGCCACAAACTCGATGATGTGCACGGCAGGTGAAGGCGTTGAAATCAGTCCTGACTTTTCTCAGATTGATTCGCGCTTTCACCGCCACAATACACCCACACCATCCCCGATTATTCTTGCCGCCAGCACCCGATTCGAGTAAAACTGTGAACCGCTAATTGAGCCATTCACAACCGTATTTCTGGACGCTATGTTTCAAGATAATCCGCTGCTTGCACAGCTAAAACAGCAACTTCACTCTCAGACACCGCGTGTTGAAGGTGTCGTCAAAGGCACCGATAAAGGATTTGGCTTTCTTGAAGCTGACGGACAAAAAAGCTATTTCATTCCCCCTCCACATATGAAAAAAGTGATGCACGGTGACCGGATTACCGCCACCCTGCATACGGAAAAAGATCGGGAAATTGTCGAACCTGAAACGCTTATCGAACCCTTCCTGACCCGATTTGTTGGCCGCATTCATAAAAAAGACGATCGTTTATCCATTACGCCTGATCATCCACTGCTAAAAGATGCGATTCCCTGCCGTGCCGCACGCGATGTGACGCACAATTTTCAGGAAGGCGATTGGGCGGTGGCAGAAATGCGCCGTCACCCGCTGAAAGGCGACCGTGGATTTCATGCTGAACTGACACAGTACATTACGACGGGCGATGACCCGCTGGTGCCGTGGTGGGTGACATTGTCACGTCATAATCTGGAGCGTGCTGCACCGGACGTTGAAGCAACGGAGCGCCATGACGGTGAACTCGTCCGCGAAGATCTGACCGCGCTGAGCTTTGTCACTATCGACAGCGCCAGCACTGAAGATATGGACGATGCACTGTACGTACAGGACAACGGCGATGGTTCTCTACAATTAACTATCGCGATTGCCGATCCGACCGCCTATGTCGACGCGGGTAGCGAGCTGGACAAGATTGCACGCCAGCGCGCCTTCACCAACTATCTGCCCGGCTTCAACATCCCGATGCTGCCGCGCTCGCTGTCCGATGATATCTGTTCACTGCGCCCGGACGAGCGCCGTCCTGTCCTCGCCTGCCGTGTGACGATTGCCGCCGATGGTGCGCTGGGTGACGATATTCACTTCTTTGCCGCCTGGATCGAATCCAAAGCCAAGCTCGCGTATGACAATGTCTCCGACTGGCTGGAAGAACAAGGCGAATGGCAGCCGCAAAATGACGCGATTGCTGAACAAATCCGTTTGCTGCACCGCGTCTGTCTGGCTCGCAGCGAATGGCGCACTACCCATGCGCTGGTATTTAAAGATCGTCCTGATTACCGCTTCCTGCTGGGTGAAAAAGGCGACGTATTGGATATCGTGGTTGAACACCGCCGCATCGCCAACCGTATCGTTGAAGAAGCCATGATTGCCGCCAACGTCTGTGCGGCCATTGTGCTGCGCGATAAGCTAGGCTTTGGTATCTATAACGTCCATAACGGCTTCGATCCGGTATCGATTGATCAGGCCGTTACCGTGTTGGACACCCACGGTGTTCAAGCCGACGCGCAGACACTGTTGACGCTGGAAGGGTTCTGTAAGCTGCGTCGTGAGCTGGATGCCCAACCGACACAGTTCCTGGATAGCCGTATTCGCCGCTTCCAGTCTTTCGCGGAAGTCAGCATCACACCGGGGCCGCACTTTGGTCTGGGGCTGGAAGCCTATGCCACCTGGACATCCCCTATCCGTAAATACGGCGATATGGTGAACCACCGTTTGCTGAAAGCGGTTATCACCGGACAGGCAGCGGAAAAACCGCAGGACGATGTTACGGTACAGTTGGCAGAACGCCGTCGCCTTAACCGTATGGCCGAGCGTGATGTCGGCGATTGGCTGTACGCCCGCTACCTCAGCGACAAAGCGGGTACCGATGTGCGTTTCAACGCGGAAATCATTGATGTCACACGCGGCGGCCTGCGTGTCCGCCTGCTGGATAACGGCGCAGTCGCATTTATCCCATCCTCCTTTATCCACGCCGTGCGCGATGAGCTGGTGTGTAGCCAGGAAATGGGCACCCTCGCGGTGAAAGGCGATGTGGTTTATCGTCAGGGTGATACGCTGGACGTCGTCATCGCGGAAGTTCGTCTGGAAACCCGCAGCGTCGTGGCAAAGCCAGCCGCATAAGCGTCATACCGCCGATTCATCTCGGCGGGCAGCATCTCCGCGCGGGCGTTCATAACGAACGACTCCGCGCGTCATCATCGTTTATTCCGCGATATGCTTTACCACCGACTTTTACCAATGAGTTGTTTATCGAAATAGCCACGCCTGAACCGTTTTGATCGCAGTCAACGGCAGGCGGCAACTCTACTAACAGGAGTGTTCCCGATGAAAAAAATAACAATCGGCACATCCGCGATACAGGCTTCCAACATTGCGCTGGGCTGTATGCGAATGGCGAAGAAAAGCACGAATGAAGCGGCTGAGATCCTCAATGCTTCCGTCGAGGCGGGCATCGATTTCTTCGATCACGCTGATATCTATGGTTCCGGCTTGTCGGAAGAGATTTTCGCCGCGGGTTTACACAAGACGTCTATCCGCCGGGAGTCGATTTTTCTGCAATCGAAATGCGGTATCCGCAAAGGTTTTTTTGATTTTTCCAAAGCGCACATCATCGCCTCTGTTGACGGCAGTCTGCAGCGTTTAAAAACAGACTATCTTGATACGCTCCTGCTGCATCGCCCAGATACGCTGTTTGAACCCGATGAGGTTGCCGCCGCCTTCGATGAGCTGGAAAGCAGCGGGAAAGTGCGCCATTTTGGCGTCAGCAATCAGAACCCGTTGCAGATTGAGCTACTGAAACAATCCGTGCGCCAGCCGCTTATCGCCAATCAATTGCAGTTCAGTATCATGCACACGGGGATGATTGATGCGGGTTTTAACGTGAATATGACGAACCCCGCATCGGTGAATCACGATGGCGCCATTCTGGAATACAGCCGCCTGAATACCATGACCATTCAGGCCTGGTCACCCTTCCAGTACGGCTTTTTTGAGGGCGTTTTCCTCGATAATGAGAAATTCCCCAAGCTGAACGCGACGATTAATCACATCGCCGA
The DNA here is from genome assembly GCF_041228105.1 of Pectobacterium aroidearum. NCBI lineage: Bacteria > Pseudomonadati > Pseudomonadota > Gammaproteobacteria > Enterobacterales > Pectobacteriaceae > Pectobacterium > Pectobacterium aroidearum. The sequence goes on along the minus strand of NZ_CP166097.1, from coordinate 2,273,835 downwards.
GCAGCATGGCGTCACCAACACCGCGATCGCCACCGCGTGGATCTTGCGCCACCCTGCCGCGATGCAGGTGATTATCGGCACCATGAGCCCGGAACGTATTCGTGACATCGCTGCGGCGTCTACCCTATCGCTCAGCCGCGAAGAATGGTACGAGATTTATCGCGCCGCCGGAAACGTTCTGCCTTAAGACACATGTTGTCTTAAGCGCACAGGCCCTGCGTCTCGGGTAACGGGAACGCGTTACAAACTGGGCATAGGGCCGCGTTCAACAAAGGTCGACAGGACAATATAGCTACGTGTGCTGTCGACACCTTCCACTTCCTGTAGCTTGCCTAACAGTTCCTCTAAGTCTTCCGTATCCCGGGCACGAACCTTGAGCATGACGCCACAATCTCCGGCAACGGTATGAAACTCCTCAATTTCCGGCAAATGACTTAGTGCCAGTAAACGTTTGGTACTCACGACATTCTTCGTGTTTACCAGCACAAAGGTTAATAAGGTCCGACCGACCTTACAGCCATCAATCTTTGCAATGGTCCCCTTGATGACCCCGTCCTTTTTTAGCCGCTTCACTCTCTCATGCACGGACGGTGCGGAAAGGTGCAGCGCTTCCCCTAACTCGGCATAGCTCCGACTGCTGTCGGTTGCCAGAAGGGCTAATATCTTTCGGTCCACTTCATCCAGTTTTGCGGGGATATGCCTTTCTTGCCTAAGCACATTCGTTTTTTCTATTTCATTAGTCATTTTATTTCCTTGCCCTAATGGTATTAGGCATAATTTAGCACATGCAAAAATTGTTAGACATAGGGGATATCATGCCTATTGCTTTATGGGCCCTGGTTATTGGCGCCTTTGGGATTGGAACGACAGAATTCATCATCGCGGGTTTGCTGCCGGCAATCGCTACCGATTACGGAGTAACGATTCCTGTGGCGGCATATATGGCGACAAGCTATGCGCTGGGGGTCTTTGTCGGCGCGCCTGTACTTATTATTCTCGGTTCCCGGCTACCCAAAAAAACCATGCTGGTTTTTCTTGCCGGACTCTTTATTCTGGGGAATTTGGTCACCGCTCTCGCACCGTCTATAGGCATAGCGATCGTCGGACGCATTATCACGTCTCTGACACACGGTGCCTTCTTCGGGATTGGTTCTGTACTCGCCGCGGAAATGGTGCCTAAAGAGAAACGTGTCAGTGCGATCGCCTTTATGTTTTCCGGCCTTACGGTCGCGAACCTTATCGGCGTCCCAGTAGGAACCTGGATTAGCCATCAGTTCTCCTGGCAAGCCACGTTCTACGTCATCACGATGATTGGGGTCGCCACGGCGGTCGGCGTAATTATGCTTATTCCTCCCACAGCCAAACCCAAAGCACAGCATATCGGGCATGAGTTTGCCGCATTCGGAAACTCAAAAGTCCTGTTGTCAATGGGCATCACTATTCTTGGTCCCGCAGCTTTCTTTACCTCAATTACCTATATCGCGCCCATGATGACGGAAGTCGCTCACTTTTCAGAGGGATCGATTACCTGGCTGTTGATGGTATTTGGTTTGGGCTTATTCGTTGGCAACTGGCTGGGCGGCCGTTTCGCTGACAGAGCGTTAATGCCCATGCTGTACATCACGCTGTTTGGACAGGCTGTCATTTTGTTTATCTTCCATTTGACGGCCAGCAGCCAGATTGCCTCGATAGTGTGCATATTCCTGATGGCGGCTTTTGGATTTGCGACCGTCTCTCCCATTCAGAAACTGGTGATGGACAAGGCCAGAGCCGCAGGTGCTCCGACGCTAGCTTCCGCGGTCAATATTGGTCTCTTTAATCTTGGTAATGCCCTTGGTGCCTGGGTAGGCGGAAGCGTTATCGCCAGCGGCTTTGGTTTCACTGCGCCAAACTGGGCTGGCGGGATCCTGTCGCTGAGTGCACTGATCCTTGCTATCGCGGTTGGGGTGGTCGATAAACGAAGCAGCCCGTTGACAGCATCAGTAGAATGCCATTAATGAAATAGACAGCACATACAAAAATACGCGGGCGATGTCCGCGTATTTCTAATGACATTGCCAGCATGGATCCACGATCTTTATCGCACGTCGGAGCTGATTATTCATCAGACTGCGTCCTCTGTTTTGCCGCCCTTATTTTCTCCCTTTTTACCGCGCCAGCACGTTAGCCCTTGTTTGGGCTTTAATTTTCTTTACAAAAATTCACCTTCGCTCACATTTTCTCATCCACTCCCTTCTCTTCGCCATTAAACCCACTATTGTTAAATTGCATTAACACTCGCGCCATATACCCCAAATAATTCGAGTTGCAAGACAAAACGTTGACGTTTTGAACAATGCAAAGCATTGGCCCGCGAGGGCGAGGCTCATTAATGGGCCTCGTAACGCGGCGAACGCATGAATCCCCAGGAGCTTACACAAGTAAGTGACTGGGGTGAGTAAGAGAAGCCAACGCACATGCAGCTTGAAGTATTAACGGTATACCCTTTCTGAATAACGAAGGAGCCGTTGTTATGAGTAACGTAAAGAGCATTGTGATCTGGCTGCTAGTCGGCCTGGCGGGCGCCTTTGCGTTCGCCACGCTGGCACTGAGCCGCGGTGAACACGTCAATGCCGTGTGGTTAGTCGTCGCTGCTGTATCGTGTTACAGCATTGCCTATCGCTTTTACAGCCTGTTTATCGCCAAAAAAGTTTTTGAGCTCGACGATCGCCGCCTGACACCGGCGGAGCGTCATAACGACGGTCTGGATTACGTTCCCACCAATAAATGGGTCCTGTTCGGCCACCACTTCGCCGCCATCGCCGGTGCCGGACCGCTGGTCGGGCCGATCCTCGCCGCACAGATGGGCTTCCTCCCCGGCACGATCTGGATTCTGGTCGGCGTTATGCTGGCGGGCGCCGTGCAGGACTTCCTGGTACTGTTTATCTCAACCCGCCGGGATGGTCGTTCTTTGGGTGAGATGGCGAAACAGGAACTCGGGGCATTCGCGGGTATCATCACCATGCTCGGTGCGTTGGGCGTGATGATCATCATTCTCTCAGCATTGGCGCTGGTCGTCGTTAAGGCGCTGGCGGAAAGCCCATGGGGGCTGTTCACCATCGCCGCCACCATCCCTATCGCGCTCTTTATGGGCGTTTACATGCGCTTTTTACGTCCGGGTAAAATCGCGGAAGTGTCTATCATCGGTTTTGTGCTGATGATGCTGGCGATTGTGTATGGCGGTAACATTGCTGCACATCCCTACTGGGGTCCGTTCTTCACACTGAAAGGCACGTCGCTCACCTGGATTCTGGTGATCTACGGCTTCATCGCCTCCGTGTTGCCGGTCTGGCTGCTGCTGGCGCCGCGTGATTACCTTTCCACCTTCCTGAAAATCGGGGTCATTATCGGTCTGGCCTTCGGTATCGTGTTCGCGATGCCGGAAATGAAAATGCCCGCCGTTTCCCGCTTTATTGACGGCACCGGCCCGGTCTTCTCCGGTACGCTGTTCCCCTTCTTGTTTATTACCATCGCCTGTGGCGCGATTTCGGGCTTCCATGCGCTGGTTTCCAGCGGCACCACGCCGAAACTGGTTGAACGTGAAAGCCACATCCGTTTCATTGGCTATGGTGCCATGCTGATGGAATCCTTCGTCGCCATCATGGCGCTGATTTGTGCCTCAGTCATCGAACCGGGCATCTACTTCGCCATGAACTCACCTGCCGCGCTGATCGGCACCACGGTTGAGAGCGCCTCGCAGGCCATCAATAGCTGGGGATTTGTGATTACCCCGCAGGAGTTGAGCGCGATTGCCAATGACGTTGGCGAAGCCTCCATTCTTTCCCGCGCCGGCGGTGCACCAACCTTCGCAGTGGGCATGGCCTACATCATCACCGAGATCTTTAATAGCCGGGCGATGATGGCATTCTGGTATCACTTCGCGATTCTGTTTGAAGCTCTGTTCATTCTGACCGCAGTAGATGCCGGGACGCGCGCCTGTCGCTTCATGGTGCAAGATCTGGTGGGGATTGCAATTCCCAGACTGGCCAATAGCCACTCCTGGTTGGGGAACCTGGCCGGTACAACCGTCGCCGTTTCCGGTTGGGGATTCTTCGTGTATCAGGGTGTCATCGATCCACTTGGAGGGATCAATACGCTCTGGCCATTGTTCGGTATCGGTAACCAAATGCTGGCTTCAATGGCGTTAATTCTCGGTACCGTGGTGTTGTTCAAGATGAAGAAACAGCGCTATGCGTGGGTGACTATCGTCCCTACCGTGTGGCTGTTTATTACGTCGATGACAGCGGGCTGGCAAAAAATCTTCCATGAAAAACCTAGCATCGGTTTTCTGGCACAGGCGAAACGCTTCGCGGCGGGCATTGAGCAAAATACCCTGATCGCCCCGGCCAAATCGATTAAAGACATGGAAACCATCGTCTTCAGTAACCAGATCAACGCCGCGCTGTGCGGGTTCTTCATGCTGGTAGCGGTGACGATGCTGGTTTCTGCATTCTTCGTCATTCGTCGTGCACTGAACAGCGATGTCCCAACGGCAAAAGAGACGCCAGTTGTATTACGGGACGGCGTGCAACCTTAAACGCCACCGACGCCCATTTCTCAATCCCTCCCTCGCGGAGGGATTTTTTATGGCGTGCCATCTCTGTCCGACATAAAAACGATAGCGCCGCAAATGCGGCGCTATGTAACTTAAATGGAAAGTGAAAGGAATCGCTGCGGTTTATTGTCCGTAATAGGCGTTCTTACCGTGCTTACGCAAATAGTGTTTATCCAGCAGGGTTTGCTGCATCTCGCCCAGTTGAGGTGTTAGCTGGCGCGAGAAAATCCCCATGTAGGCAAGTTCTTCCAGAACAACAGCATTGTGCACCGCGTTGTCTGCATCTTTCCCCCATGCAAAGGGGCCGTGCGAGTTAACTAGTACGGCGGGGACATCTACCGGAGAAATGCCACGCTGCTGGAACGTTTCGACGATCACTTGCCCGGTTTCCCACTCGTAGCGACCGTTGATTTCTTCATCCGTCATCAGGCGTGTACAGGGAATAGGACCATAAAAGTAGTCCGCATGCGTGGTTCCCCAGGCTGGAATATCTTTACCCGCTTGTGCCCAGATCGTGGCATGGCGGGAATGGGTATGCACAATACCGCCGATATCGGCAAACGCCAGATACAGTACACGGTGGGTATCGGTATCTGACGACGGTTTCTTCGTCCCCTCAACCACCTTGCCACTTTCCAGTTCAACGACAACCATATCCTCTAGCGTCATGGCTGAATACTCCACGCCAGAAGGTTTGATCACCATCAGACCATGCTGCCGATCCACCGCGCTGACATTTCCCCAGGTGAATGTCACCAGATTGTGCTGTGGTAAGGCCAGATTGGCTTCCAACACCTGTTTTTTTAGCGTTTCTAACATATCAGCCTCCCATCGACGCGATGACACCATTTTCGCGGCCTGACGAGCGCGTCGCTATGGGCTAAATCGCTAAAGACCTAGCGGTGTTCTGCTATGGGAAAAAGAAAGAGACACCCCACATAATTGAGCAAAAAACAGCCAGATTTATCAATTATTGCTATCGTTAACATAACCGTGGGGGAATTAAGAGTTTTTACCTGTTGCAGTTTTTTCCGATGATTATACTTGTCATCAAGCGGTAAAAGGCTCGATTTCTTTATTTAATACCGTAAAAAGCACGTTGTTCGATATTTCCTCACAAGAAACGTGAGACAAAGAGCAGAAGGGGAAAAAGATGAAATTAAACAAACGTTTTGCAACAGCCGCCCTGGCGATTACGCTTGCTGTTACGCTCGCGGGCTGTTCAAACATGTCTAAACGTGACCGTAATACCGCGATTGGTGCCGGTGCCGGTGCGGTAGGTGGGGCTATCTTAACGGATGGCGGAACATTAGGAACGCTGGGCGGCGCCGCTATCGGCGGGCTGATTGGCCGTCAGGTCGATAAATAACGAATTCATGAGCAGCAGGTTTACGGGAGTATGCCTGCTGCTTTTATCTTTATATACTTTAGCCACCGGCCAGCTTAACCTTCATTCCTTTCGCTTCCAGAAGCTGTTTTAGCAGATCGCGTTTATCTCCCTGAATTTCGATCACACCATCTTTCACTGAACCGCCACAGCCACATTTTTTCTTCAATTCAGCCGCCAGCTTATCCAAAGCAACATCGTCAAGATCGAGGCCGCTAATTAGGCATACGCCCTTTCCTTTACGTCCACTCGTCTGACGCTGGATGCGCACAATCCCATCGCCTTTTGGTCGAACCGCCTTTTCTTCTTCCGGCTTAATACGCCCGGTTTCCGTGGAGTAAACCAGTTGGCTATTTTCATCACGACGCATGTTCATGATGACGCACCGTTTAACAGTGAAGCGCGAATCTCGCGCAGCGTCTGTGCCGGATCCGCAGATTGGGTGATCGGACGTCCAATAACCATGTAATCCACTCCCGCCTGCTGCGCCTGCACCGGCGTCATGATGCGGCGCTGATCGCCAACGTCGCTACCCGCAGGACGAATACCCGGCGTGACCAACTTAAATGCCTGACCGCATACCTGCTTCAATCGCAGGGCTTCATGTGCGGAACACACCACGCCATCCAGCCCGCTGTTATACGTTAACACAGCCAACCTTTCCGCCTGCTCAGCCGGGCTGACGGTAATGCCAAGCCCGCGCAGATCGTCTTCATCCATGCTGGTTAACACCGTCACAGCAATCAGCAGCGGCGCATCGTTACCAAACGCCACCAACGCCTCTTTCGCGGCCGCCATCATGCGCGAACCACCGCTGGCATGGACATTCACCATCCACACGCCAAGATCGGCCGCTGCCGCAACGGCGTGAGCGACGGTGTTTGGAATATCGTGGAATTTCAGATCGAGAAACACATCAAAGCCGCGCTGTTGTAACGTCTGCACGAACTGCGGGCCGAACAAGGTAAACATCTCTTTGCCTACCTTCAAACGGCAATCCTGCGGATCGATACGGTCAACAAACGACAGCGCCGCCTGCTGACTGGCATAGTCCAGCGCGACCACAATCGGGGATGATACCGTTTGATGCTTTTGCTGTAGATTCTCGTTTTTCATTCGTCACCCAGTCTCTTGCGAAGCCAAAATTCCCGCCGCATTCTACATGCCCCGCCCCTGAAATCCCAGCCGCCTGTAGACCAATGCCGTTAAAGAGGCTGTCTGGAACAGAAATCATTGATAGCCATTAGTATGTTGTAACTAATCTACATTAAATGATATTCACCTGACATCAGGGTTTGAAGGTCAATGATGGAAGCGGTTGGATAAGGCCTCACAAAAAAATCAGGGAAAGAGATAAAAAATGGTTCTTTATTCGCCACCAGGAATAGACATGCTAAAGTTAAATAACCTTATGGTTTATTTAACGAATTCACGAGGCTAAAAAATGAAAGCAGCAGTATATGATGGCAATGGAAAAATTTCATGGAAAGAAGTGAAGGATGCAACACTAGAAGAAAATACTGACGCTTTAGTAAAAATAATAAAAACCACTATTTGTGGCTCAGACTTACATATATTGAAAGGAGATATGCCGTACGTACCCAGTGGTAGAGTATTGGGACACGAAGGTATAGGGATTGTAGAAGAAATTGGAGATGCGGTAACTCAATTCAAAAAAGGTGATAAAGTTGTTATTTCTGCAATTTCATATTGTGGCAAATGTCACCATTGTAAAAAAGGCCTATATTGCCACTGTGAGTCCAAAGATGGTGGATGGGTTTTAGGTAACTCTGTCAACGGTACTCAAGCTGAATATACTCGGATTCCGCATGCAGATAATTCGTTGATTAAAGTACCAGAAAACGTAGATGAAGAGTCAGCACTGATGTTAAGCGATATCCTGCCGACAGGGTTTGAAGTTGGAGTCCTGGCAGGCGAAGTTAAACCAGGTCAAAAAATTGCAATTATTGGTGCTGGTCCAGTTGGACTATCTGTACTCATCACATCTCAATTCTATTCTCCAGCCAAAATAATTATGATTGATATGGACAAATCCAGATTAGAAATGGCAAAACAGCTTGGGGCAACTCATACAATAAATCCCCAATCAGATGATTATGCATCCATATGTAAAGAACTAACTGATGGATACGGTGTTGATGTCGCTATTGAATGTGTTGGCATATCAGAAACGTTTGAAATGTGCCAAGAAATAATAGCCAAAGGTGGAAGAATCGCTAATATAGGCGTTCATGGTAAAAAAGTAGATTTACACATGGATAAACTATGGGGGAGTAACATACAGATAACGACTGGTTTTGTATGCACTCATAGCACACCAATGCTAATGGAAAGTATTTCTTCAGGAAAAATAGATCCCAAAAAGTTAATATCTCACCATTTTAAACTGGACGAAATTGAAAAGGCATATCAGGTCTTTGGAAATGCCGCCAAAGAAAAAGCCATCAAAATAATATTAAGTAAATAAAGATAACCATTTGGTGGTGAATGATGAAATCTATACGATTAAAAAACAATACTATTGTCTGAAAGTGGCGCTAACGGATGGTTACTGGCCGTCGAGCCCACGGATCGGCTTTATGCTGGCCCAGGTGCGGCAAGAAGGACATTGCCAATAGAGTGATTGCGACGTGAAGCCACATTTGCGGCAACTGTAGCGGGGTTTGGTGCGAATCTGTTCGCCCACCATGTCGCGCAACCCCTGAAGATTTTCTTTTGTTCGTCCGTCTTCTGCTTCATGCAGGTGAAAATCCATCAGACGATGGAACACGCGCATTGTCGGGTGACGTTGAAGCTGACGGTTAATATAAGCCTGTGCAACCTCTGCACCCTCTTCTCTTTCGAGGATGTCGGCCAGCATCAATTCCGCCGTCGCACCGGTATTTTCTTCTACACAGCGTTTGAGAAAATTCGCCCAATCCAAGGGCTTATCTAAATGCTGATAGCACTCCTGGAGCATCGGCAGCGTTTCGCTAACCAGCTCTTTATCCTGATCGAGAACCTGTCTCAGCGCTTCCACGGCACGCGAATAATCCTGCTGTGCCATGTAGATGCGCCCCATCATGATAGACGCACGGGCGCATTGATTATCCGCCGCCGCGCCTTTCTTCAGGAGCGTTAACGCTTTATCCAGATCGTCACTGCCCATCGCCAGCAGCGCCAATTCGCAATAAAAATGGGCAATGTCCACGCGGAGCTGATCTTTTCCCATCTTGACCAATTTCTCCGCAGCATCAATCGCCGCCGGCCAGTCGCTGGTCGCCTGATAAATCTGCAAGAGCTGTTGCAAGGCGCTGCGCCGGAAATCTTCTTCATCCACCAACTGGTTGAAACTTTCTTCGGCGCGGTCGTACAACCCCGCAGCCATGTAGTCACGACCCAGTTGTTGTACCGCCAACAAACGTTGTTCAAAGGTGAGCGATGCGCTTTCGGTTAGCGCCTGATGGATACGAATCGCACGGTCAACTTCGCCGCGCGAACGGAACAGGTTACCGAGCGTGAGGTGGGCTTCAAAGGTGTTGCTGTCATCCTTGAGCATGTCGAGGAACAGTTCAACCGCCTTATCCTGCTGATTGGACAACAGAAAGTTAACCCCGGTGACATACTCACGGGACAGGCGGTTAGATTCCTGCTCTTTGTCCTGCTGCGCACTTCTGCGACCCATGTACCAGCCGTACGCGGCGGCCACGGGCAGCAACAGAAACAGCAGTTCTAACATAGAGAGAATTCCTTAGTGGGTGACCGTCTGCACTGGCGTCACGTTCTCCTCGGTAGAGGTAGAAAGCTGTTGTTCCAGACGCTTGATTTTACGTTGTGCACGGCCAAGCGCAATGCGCTGACGCAGATAAAACAGACCACAAATGACCCAGCCAAGGACAAAGCCCAGGGCAAACAGCGTCGCAAGCAGCGTGGAGATACGGTAATCCCCCTGTGCCAGCAGGTAGTTAAATGTCACAACCTGATCGTTGTGCGCACCCAGTGTGACAGAAATGATGAATATCGCCAGCACGAGTAAAAAAATCAGCAAATATTTCACATTGTCCTTCCTGTGATATCCATTAACCGGATGAATTATGCCAAATTTTGGCGACAAACCCCATTAAATTACCATGTCCAGCGCAGACAGGGAAATCACGGCGTCAGCTCGATTTTTTGTCGCCGCACTTATCACCACGCTTCCACTGTACAAAAGTCAAAAACAAGAACCCTGCTCCACCACCGTCTACGCTTGTTATTTATTCTGTGCTGAATAAAAATGACAACAGCATGCCAGCAAGGGGAAAAGTCATGTCAAAGCAGGACGAACAGCGATTATTGGTCAAGATCGCTACGCTCTATTATAGCGAAGGGATGAAACAAGCAGAAATTGCCGCCTCACTCCATTTGTCACAGTCTTTTGTCTCCCGCGCCATCACGCGCTGTGTTAAAGAAGGTGTGGTCAAAATCAGCGTAATTCAACCCCCGAACATGTTCATGGGGCTGGAAGCAGCAATTCAGAAGCGCTACGGCATCGATCAGGCTATCGTGGTAGATGTCGCCGATAACGCCACGTTGACGCAAATCAAGCAGGCGATTGGCTCTGCGGCCGCGCACTATGTCCAGACCAGTATCCGGCCTGACGACCTGGTTGGTATTTCATCCTGGAGCAGCACGCTGCGAGCAATGGTGGATAGTCTGCATCCGCAAAGCGTCAAGGCTCAAGGCGTCATCCAACTGTTAGGTGGCGTGGGGCCGAACGGTAACGTGCAAGCGACGATCCTGACACAAACCTTAGCCAATCAGCTCAGTTGCCCCGCTTACCTCTTACCTGCACAAAGCATCGAACGCTCGGTAGAGGATCGCGCTCGTTTGGTGACCAGCGATGAAGTTTCCAGCGTGGTCGATAAATTTAGCGAGGTGAGTCTGGCTCTTGTGGGTATTGGCGTGCTGGAACCGTCGCAATTGCTGAAAAATTCCGGTAACTACTATCACGAAGCGATGCTGCAACAGCTGGCTGAACGCGGTGCCGTGGGCGATTTGTGTCTGCATTACTACAATGCCGAAGGCGAACCAGTGTTGCAGGACGATGAAGATCCGGTGATTGGTATGGCGCTGCCGCAGTTGCGCCAGTGTCCGCGCGTGGTCGCGCTAGCGGGCGGCATTGAGAAAAGTGCCGCGATTCGCGGCGCATTAACTGGCCACTATGTTGATGTGTTGATTACCGATCGACTCACCGCCGAGACATTGATCTAACACGCTAATCACCTTATGGTGAGTAAAACGGTAACGTCAGGCGCAGGATGATTTCCCCCTGCTCCGCGCCTGACGAAACGTGACGAAATTACTCGTTAACGTTAATGGATGACAGCAACGCATCCTGCACAATTCGTTGCGCCAGTAACGGATTTTGCGCTTCCTGCGCCGCCTGAAGCGCCGGGATATCCAGCTTGTCTAGCGCGCGATAAATGTGCTTCAGGAAACGAATGGACAGCTTCGCCGCCTCAACGTGGTTCTCACGGAACGGGAATTGATCGAGCTGCCAGACGCCCTGCCAGTTATTGATTTTCAGCACGTAGAAAAACTCGAAGATCTCGGTCATATGCACGGTGCCGACCACCAGATCGTCATCCCAGCCGCGCAGGTTGTCATTCACATCCATGCCGAACAGCCGACCACGATCGATAATCAACTGGGCCGAGTCAGCTGGCGATTCGCCGCCATACAGCGCATGCCCAAAGTCCAGCAGCACGCCGACGTTATCCAGTCCAATGTCTTCAATCCCCAGCAGCGTCCTTGCAGCAGAATCCCAGGTCATTTTCACACGCGGTTCACGTGGCTTGTACTCGATAGCGAATTTTACATCCGGGTTCGCCCCTGCCAGATCGCGCATTCCGTCAACCGCCAGCTTCCACAAATTTTTATGGCTGACCTGGAATGGATAATCCCAGCCATCCTGACCTGGCCAGACTTTAACGTAATTCGCACCCAATTCACGCACAATGCCAGCAGATTCATGCATTAATTCAAATGCTGCCGCTCGCGCAGCCGGATCGGGGTTGGTAAAGGCACCGCGCGACCACTTTTGCAGATAAATTTCCGGCGTGATGCCAATCGCCTTCAACCCTGCCTCCTTCAGCGCATCCTTCACTTCGCTGAGCGTTACGCCCGGCGTGAAGGGATAAGGCAAATCGACGTAGGAAAGCTCGCCGACCTCTTTGGCCGCTTTGATCTGATCGATCGTACTCAGTGCTGGCCCGTAGCCGTCCACCGCGTAGCGGTCGATATAATTCGCAAAATGCCACAAACCGGCACCAAATTCAGGGTAGGTATACGTTGCCATAAAAGTCACCTCATTGATTTGTAAAGATATTGAGCTGCTTATTTTTCTTGCGTATCGGATAGGTTCTTACTACTAAAAATGCTTACTGTTAAAAATAATCATGATTGAGGCCGTAGACGCGCACGCGCCACTGCCGTGCGCCACTGTTGATACCCCTCCAGAATGGCGTGGCTGGCCGCCGAGGGCTCGATGACCTCCACTTCTCTGGGCAAAGCGGCAATCTGTTCGTTGTGTTCCCACCATCCCAGTATCTTTCCGCCCAGATACGCCGCGCCCAGCGCAGACACTTCCGCGTTATGGTTGCGAATCAACGGGCGCTGCAAGAGGTCAGCCTGAAACTGCATCAGCCAGCGGTTTTGCGTCGCGCCGCCGTCCACGCGCAGCGCGGGTAATGCGGCCTGCGACGCCTGTTCCATAGCGAAAAAGACATCGGCAATCTGATATGCGATGGATTCCAACCCCGCACGAGCGATGATGGCAGGCGTGGTGGCATCGCATAAACCACACAGCAGGCCGCGTGCTTGCACATCCCAATAGGGCGCGCCCAGCCCGGATAAGGCCGGAACAAAAAAGACGCCCTGAGTAGACTCGACGCTAAGCGCCAGCTCAGTAAGTTGCGTAACAGAAGGAATGCCCAGCATCTGACCAATCCAGGCAAATCCCGAACCGGTGTGGGTAATGTTGCCTTCCAGCGCGTAGCGTAATTCGCCATCGTGCCAGGCAATCGTGGTACTAAGCCCCGCAGCATGCTGATGCGGCGTATTGATGGTGGTCATCAACGACGAACCCGTGCCGTATGTCGCCTTGATTTCACCGCTTTGGGTGATGCCCTGCCCGTACAGCGCTGCATGAGAATCGCCAATCAGCGCCACAATTGGCACGCCAGCAGCAAGCCCGCTGATGCCCGTCACGCCCGTGTGACCATGCAGCGCCGAGGACGGCGTGACGGCAGGTAAGCACACGCTGGGAATACCGAACAGTGCCAGCAAATCTTCATCCCAGCAGCCGCGGTGAATATTGAACAGTTGGGTTCTCGCCGCGTTGGAGTAGTCGGTGGAATACGCTCGTCCACCGCTAAACTGCCAGTTAAGCCAGCAATCCACTGTTCCGATGCACAATTCCCCTTGCATCGCGCGGGCGACGCCATCCGGCAGTTCTGCCAGCATGGCATGCAGCTTGGCGGCGGGAAAAAGCGGATCGACTTGTAGCCCGGTTCGGGATTCGATGAGGCGCGCTTCCGCACTGCCCTGCAATGCCTGACAAAATTTCTCGGCACGACGATCTTGCCAACTGACCAGCGGCGTCAGCAGCCTTCCGGTGCGCCGCTCCCAAATCAGCACCGACTCACGCTGGTTACTGATCGCCACGCCCACCACCTGAACCCGGTGTAGTGACGACAGACAGGCTTCTGCCGCCTGACAAACCGCACGCCAGATCGCCATCGCGTCCTGCTCGGCTCTGCCCGGTTGCGGATGCGTCACCTGCAAAGCGACTGCCGCTTTAGCCAGAATACGTCCCTGCTCATCGACGGCAATCGCCTTGGCGTTGGTCGTCCCTTCATCGATTGCCAAAATAACCGGCGTAAACATCATCAGCCTCCCGGACAAAGACGCAGTGCTGCGTTGACAATGCCCGTCGCGTCCAGACCGTGATGCGCCCGCATCGCGCTCCGATCGGCGGCAATCGCGTATTGACCATCGGGAATCCCCAACCGCACAAGAGGAATTCCGCTGCCCGCTTCCGCCAGCACTTCCGCTACCAGGCTGCCTGCACCGCCGTTGACGTTGTGTTCTTCTACTGTGATGATTCGAGGTGTTTCACTCAGAATTTCAAGCAATTGCTGAGTATTGCACGGGCGGATAGAGGAAAGATTGACCACCGTAGCGGCAAGTCCTTTTTCTGCTAATAATTCAGCTGCCGTCACAATTTCATGCACGGTCGACCCTAGCCCAACCAGTGCGATATCGTGGCCTTTGCGCAGCACATCGATCTGCCCTGGAACAAAACGATATTGATCATCATGCAAGGCAGGCAGCGGTTTACCATCAAGACGGATGTAGACAGGCCCCTGATGTTCAAACGCATAATCGATAATCTGGCGGCACTCTTCCGGGCTGGACGGCGCGTAGATCTCAATATTGCCAAACCCTCTCAGCACCGCGATGTCATCAATACTGTGGTGCGTGCTGGCGAGCGGGCCGTAACTACAGCCAGCATTCAACCCGAATAGCTTGACATTGCTGTTGTTGTAACAGACGTCAACTTTGAGCTGCTCATTCGCACGGGAGATCAAAAACGGCGCCGCGTTACAGGTCACGGCAATCTTGCCGCCGATGGACAACCCCACCGCCGTGCCCACCATCGTTTGTTCGGCAATGCCCACGTTGACGATGCGGTCAGGGAAACGCTGTATGAAAGGCGAAATCTTCGCCGTTGAGCTTGAATCCGCCAACACCGGGACGACATCAATCCCCTGTTCGACGGCCTTGATGAACTGCTCGACCATGACGGTTGCCAAATGCTCTGCGTTACTCATCTTTTAATTCCTCCAACGCCAGTGCAATTTCCTCGCCTTTCGGCACGCGGTGATGCCACTCAGCCCGCCCTTGAATAAACGATACGCCAGCGCCTTTTTCCGTATTTGCAATCACCACATTCGGCTTGCCGTTACGCGGCAGATTCTCCAGCGTTTCCACCACCGAGCGCATGTCATTACCCGCACACTCCGTGACCTGTAAGCCAAAGGCTTGCCACTTCTCCGCCAGCGGATCGGTGTTCATGATGGAACGCGTCGGCCCCGCTAGCTGTAGCTTGTTCTTGTCGTTGATGATGACCAGGTTATCCAGTTGGTAATGCGCCGCCGCCAGTGCCGCTTCCCAGTTGCTGCCTTCTGCCAGCTCACCATCCCCCGTCAAGACAAACACCCGACGCGGGCTGTTATCGCGCTTCGCCGCCAGCGCGATACCAACGGCAACCGGCAACCCATGCCCCAACGCACCAGTGTTCAGTTCAATCCCCGGCGTTTTGTGTTTGACCGGATGCCCCGGCAAATGCGAATCAGGGTGCTGGTAGGTGGTCAGCCACGATTCCGGGAAGTAGCCCGCTTCGGCCAGACAGCAGTAATAGCCGCCGACCGCATGACCTTTTGACTGGATGTAGATATCTCGCAGTGGATCCTGTAGCCGATCCGGCGCACAGTTCAGAATGCGAAAATACAGTGCCGTCAGCATCTCAACCTGTGACAGGTCAGCCCCCGTGTGCCCGCCAGCCGGGCTATTGGCATTCAGATGAATAATGCGGCGACGAATGGCGCGAGCTTTTTGCGTCAGCGCCTCCACCGACAAGGAGTACGGATTCATACCTCACCTCGCTTGAATTTTTACTCAAAAACGAATATTTATTCATAACAAATCAAAAAAAATTGCGTTCAAATCGGGCCTCGATATACCTACCGATATCATTCCCACCGCGACTCAACGCCCCTTGCTACCTACACCTCACGGTGTTTCTTCATGTCCCTTCCGCTGCGGCCTTCTGTGACACAATGGCGGCCTTGTGCTGCATACGGTTTTGCATCTGGTCGATAATGACCGCTACGATAATAACGATACCTTTAATCACCATCTGCCAGAATTCACTCACGCCCATCATCACCAGTCCGTCGGCAAGAATCCCGATAACAAACGCGCCAATCAGCGTGCCCAGAATCGTGCCACGTCCGCCTGCCAGCGACGTTCCGCCAAGCACCACAGCAGCGATCGCGTTCATTTCAAAGGCCGTGCCCGTTGCCGGGTGGCTGGCGACCAGTTGAGACGACACCACGATACCCGCAATAGCCGCGCAGAAACCGGAAATGGTGTAGACCCAGACTTTGACCTGACGCACTTTAACGCCGGAGAGCTCAGCGGCACGTTCGTTGTCGCCAATCGCATAGACATGCCGGCCGAACGGCAGACAGCGCGCTACATAGGCAATCACCACGGCCAGCACCAGCATCAACCAGATCGCCAACGGTAATCCCAGAATCGTGCCAGAGCCAATCAGCTCAAAACCGGTATTGCCCAACTGCGGGTTACCACCTAAGCCGGGAAACGTTTCCCCACCGGAAATCAGCATCGATGCCCCACGCACGATGTACATCGTCCCAAGCGTGCAGATAAAGGGCGCAACGTTATACCGCGTGATGATCCAGCCGTTGATGGCACCGATGAGCGCACCGATCAGCAACACAACGGGTACGATGACCCACACGCTGGGGAAAATCGCGACGCCGAACATCGGCAGCACAATTCCCTGGGTAATCATGTAACCCGCCACCATGCCGCACAGCCCCAGCGTGGCGCCGATTGACAGATCAATTCCGGCGGTAATGATGACAAACGTAATCCCCAACGCCAGAAACGCATTGATGGCAATGTGCTTCACCATGATGATCAGGCTGCCTGTGGCTAAAAACCCTGGCACCGTGAAGGAAAAGAACCCCAGAATCAGGAATAGCGCGATGAACGTGCGCAGCCTGAGAATCAATAGCAGGATGCTCTCCCGTGAGCGTACAAACTTACCCGGCGATAGCGCGCCTGACGCCGCCGTAAGGTGAGTCGTTTTCATGTCAGAACCCTTGTGCACTTGCCGAAACCAATGCCGACTCGCTGGCAGACTGACGTACGATATTCGCCGTCAGCTTGCCATTCGACATCACCAAAATACGGTCCGATACTGCCATAATCTCTTTCAGATCCGAGGTGGAAAACAGCACGCCGATGCCCTGTTCGGACAGCCCGACCATCATTTCAAATACGTCGGCTTTGGCTCCGACATCGATGCCCCGCGTCGGCTCGTCCAGCAGCAACACCTTGGGGCTGGTGAGCAACGAACGACCAATCACCACTTTTTGCTGATTGCCGCCGCTGAGCGCCTGAATTTCGACCTCGGGCGAAGAGACTTTGATCGCCAGTTGCCCAATCGTACTGGCAACCACCTCCTGTTCCTGCCTCTGGAAGATCGCCATACCGTATTTCAGCCGTCGCCACAGGCTGGCGATAGTGAGATTGGAGGCCACCGATGACAGCGGAAAGATGCCGGTTTTTTTACGATCTTCCGGCACCAGACTCATGCCCATACGAATGCGCTGCGCGGTAGAAAGCCGTGAATTAACCGGTTTGCTATCGAGATAAATCCTGCCCAGATAGTCATTCTGAATACCCAGCAGACACTCGAACAGTTCGGTGCGTCCCGCCCCCATCAGTCCGTAAATGCCGACAATTTCCCCTTCACGCACCATCAGCGAGACATCATTGACCACCTGATGCCCGGCATCATTGAGGCAGGTAAGGTGCTCCGCTTCCAGCACGGGCGCACCAAACGTTCTGCCTGGGTGCAAAAAACTGGTGACAGGGTCACCGCCGAGCATTTCCCGCACGATCCACGGCACGTCGATGTCGCTGACGGCCGCCTCCGCCTGAAAACACCCGTCGCGCAGGATGGTGATGTAGTCACCAATCGCCATCAACTCTTCCAGTCGGTGTGAAATGTAGATAATGGAAACATTCTGACGAGTCAGTTCGCGGATCACGCGAAACAGAATCTCGACCTCCGTTTTGCTCAGCGCGGAGGTAGGTTCGTCCAGAATCAGAATGTCGGCTTGATCCGCCAGCGCCTTGGCGATTTCCACCAACTGCTGCTGGCCGACTTTCAGGCTGGCGACTTCGGTGCGCGGTGAAATAGCCTGATCGAGACGCGCCATCAGCTCCGCCGCAATCCGCTCCTGCTCCTGATAATCAATAGGTGCAACGCCCTTTTGCAACTCCCGTCCCAGAAAGATGTTCTCCGCCACGCTCAGGTTCTCGGACAGGTTAAGTTCCTGATGCACCATGCCGATACCTTTTGCCGCCGCATCACGCGTATCCGCGATGCGTACCGCTTCGCCATTCAACAGAATTTGCCCGGATGTCGGCTGCTGCACGCCGGCCAGAATCTTCATCAACGTCGATTTACCCGCCCCGTTTTCACCAATAATCACGTTGACCTTGCCGCGATACACGTTGTAGTCGACGTTATCCAGCGCTTTGGTGCCGGGAAACAGCATGGTAATGCCACGGGTCGCCATCACTATTTCGGGGCGGCTCACCGCGTTTGATTGCAGAGAAGCGTCTGGTTTTTCCATTATTGCGCTCCTCCACCGCTCGTTTCGGTCAGGTTTAACGTCATCGGTACCGCATCGCTGATGCTCTGTTTCGTTATCACCAGTGCAGCCAGAACATTGACAGGTTTACCCTGCACGCCTGCCTCCAGCGCCGGCAACGACGAGATCGCTTTGTTATTCAGCGCACGCGCCAGTTGGGCGAACTGCACCTGATTTTTGAAATCCTCAAAGCGGATAAACCCAGCCGCATCACGAATGGCATTACCTTTGACGATCGGCCCAAGTTGAAGCGTGACAGCGTCACCTTGCACATCAAGCATCAATTTCCCTTCGCGACTTTCCCGATCAATCCCGCGGACCGTGCCATGAAGCCGTGCATAGACGGCTTTACGCGCTGAATCCTCCAGTGCCGCCTGCGCTTGCTTCACTTCATCCCAGGACAACGCCTGCTGCTGCGCAGCTGGGAGCAACGTTGGCTGCCACAGCGCCGTCGCAATATTCTCTGGCGTCATGGTGCTATAGCCCGGTGTGGAGGCTGGATCGACCGGAATGATCGGTTTACCGTTTTCATCCAGATCGACCACCGTACAGGCCGACAGCAGCAAGGCACCGATCCCAACCCAGCAGGCACGGTATCGTTCATCGAACAGCATAACGACTCCTTTATCAGCAGGAGCTGACGCTCCTGTCGCCTTAATTACGGTTTCAACGCAAAGGTGTTGAGTTTGGTCGCATTAGATTCATCGATCAGAATGCAGTCCATCAGCTGTTTCTCTTCATGCTGCGCTTTGCCGTTTTTCAGGTAGTAATCCGCCTGTTCGACCGCCATTTGCGCCTGCTGCCAGCCGGGTTGTAGCACCGTGGCTTTGATATTGCCTTTATTGATGATGGAGTCGCGCACGTAGTCGCTGCCGTCAAAACCCACCACAATCACGTCGTGACGCCCTGCAGCTTTCAGCGCCGCTTCCGCCCCCAACGCCATCGTGTCGTTGCCGGAAATCACACCGGTAATATCCGGATTTGCCTGCAAGATGGCTTCCATGCGAGTAAAGGCTTCCGTCTGGCTCCAGTTCGCCGTTTGTCTGGCGACGCGCTTCATGTCGCTATATTGATCGATCACATCGTGGTAGCCCTGCGAACGGACGTGTGCATTGGTGTCTGACTCGCGGCCAATCAGCTCGACGTATTTGCCTTTCTGCCCCATCAGCTCGACAAATTTCTCCGCACCGAGCTGCGCACCCTGATAGTTATTGGAAACGATCTGCGCCACGGCCACGCCAGTTTCATTGATTTCACGATCGATCAGGAAAGCGGGAATACCGGCGGCTTTCGCTTTTTTCAGCGGGCCAATGGTGGAATCTGCGCCTGCATTATCCAGAATGATGGCCTTTGCTTTGCGGGCAATCGCGGTCTCAATCAGCTGGTTTTGTTTGCTGACATCATCGTCATGCGATGCCACCAGCGTGGTGTAACCCAGTTCGATCGCTTTGGTTCTGGCGCCTTCGGCTTCCGCTTTAAAGAATGGGTTGTCGTGTGAAGGGGTAATAATGGCAATCAACCCGTTATCTGCGGCGAACGCACCGGCAGAGAAGGAAAACATGATAGCCAGCAGAGAGGATTTCAGACGGTAAGGTTTCATTGTTATTCTCCTGTTTGAATATATATTCAATATTGAATTAACATTCAAATGAAGTTTTACAACCAACCGAAAAATTGTCCAACAGCAAAAACAGGAATAGCGAGGCAGCTCACAAATTGTTTACATTTTGTGCGAGGCGATAATGGTGAAAACGGAGAAGAAACAGGAGAGAAAAAAGCGGATGACTGATGCCATCCGCAGGATACGCGCTACAGGGGATTATCTATGGGGTACGACTGACTACAGGAACGATAATTCGAGTGCTATGAGGATTTATTGTCGGCGGCATCCTCCTCCGCCTGTTCTTTGATTTCTTCATACTGGAGCGAGAGTGGCCCGCACCAGCGCTGTGCCAGCCAACTAGCTACCACCACCAGCAGCCAGCTAATTAACGTCGCCACCACCAAATCCTGCGGCCAATGCATGCCGAGCACCAGGCGACTCCCCATGACCCCGTTGGCCCAGAGCATCAGGATCACCACCGTTTTATAATGTCGGCGCGCCCACAGTAGCCCAACGCCCAACAGCGCCCAGGTTGCGGCAAACATGGTGTGCCCGGAGGGAAAAGCAAATCCAGTTTCAAACTGCCAATGGTTGCGCAGCCATTGTGGAATCTGCGTTTGGTCCTGCAACTGCGTTTTCACCAGTTCCGAACGTTCCTTACGCGGGAGTGAATAGAAATAGCTGTCGTCCACCTGATGGTTTTGTTCCAGCCAGACCACATAGGGCCGAGATTCCTGCACCCATTCTTTAATCGCCGATTTGATACCCTGTCCAATCAGTACGGTAATCGCCATGATGACCAACAGACCGAGCGCTGGCTTCAGACGAAAACGCAGGCACCAGAGAAACCAGAGACTCAGCACAATGCTGGTCAGAATGCCCCACGGCGACGTCACCGTTTCTGTAATCCAGAAGAGTACGCGTAACCAGAGCCCGTTATACTCCGGTTGCCACTGCCAACCGCTCATCCAGATAATCATTGGCATAATCAGTAATAGTGCGGCACCAATGGTTGTTCGCTTGGCAATTTCGTACATAATTTCTTCCCATAATTCAGCATGATGCTTTGCAACAAAACTTTCACAATTCTATCAGAAAATCCGACACGAACTGTCAGTATGGCGTAAAATAGCGCTCAGTTCTGTCAACGAACCTGAAACCAGATGGCAGTCTGGTCACGTTATAATTCAATTTTTGTGATGTTCTTAGACAGGCTTTTTTGCTGGTCAAGCGCGATGGGTCGCAGTAGGATTCGTCTCAGCATTTTTTTGGACACAGCTTTTTGGATACAGCATTTTTGGAGGAAAGTATGCAACTAAAACGGGTGGCGGAAGCCAAGTTACCCACCCCGTGGGGCGATTTCCTGATGGTCGGTTTCGAAGAGATCGCCACAGGTCACGATCACCTCGCTTTGGTTTATGGTGATATTTCCGGTTCAGTTCCCGTACTTGCCCGTGTGCATTCCGAATGTCTGACAGGGGATGCATTATTTAGTCTGCGCTGTGACTGTGGTTTCCAGCTTGAGGCCGCATTGGGCCATATCGCCGAAGAAGGTCGCGGCGTGCTGTTATACCACCGCCAGGAAGGCCGAAATATCGGGTTACTGAATAAAATCCGTGCCTATGCGTTGCAGGATCTGGGCGCTGATACGGTAGAGGCCAATCATCAGCTTGGGTTTGCCGCCGATGAGCGTGATTTCACGCTGTGCGCCGACATGTTCAAACTGTTGGGTGTTGATGAAGTTCGCCTGCTGACCAATAATCCGCAGAAAGTGAAAATCCTCAACGAAGCCGGGATCAATATCGTCGAACGCGTGCCATTAATCGTCGGACGCAACCCGAAGAATGAGAACTATCTGGCAACCAAAGCTGCCAAAATGGGGCACATGCTGGATATGAAATAACGATCCCGCTTCGCGTCAGAATCGTTTCTTTAAATGACAACAGCCGGTTTCTCACCGGCTGTTTTATTGAGATTAGTGCTTTAGGATGTACATATCTTGCGTGTAATAATCGCCGCGCACATTCGGCGAAAAACCACCAACATACGTCTTAACCATCTGTGGCTGAACATAATAGTAGATAGGCAACAATGGAATAGTGTTATCTAAAATATCCGAAGCCTGTTGATAAATAGCCTCTTTCTCCTGCTTATCCTTGACCGTCAGCGCCTTTTTCAGCAACGCATCATACTGGGCATTACTGAATTTACCGTTGTTGTTACTGTCATTGGTTTCCAACGTATTCAGGAACGTACTGGCTTCATTGTAATCCCCTGTCCAGGATTGTCTGACCACTTCAAAATCCCCCGTACGTACGGTATCCAGCATGGTTTTCCATTCCTGATTTTGCAGCGTCACTTCTGAACCAAGATTTTTCTTCCACATTGAACTCGCGGCGATCGCCACACGTAAATGTGATTCAGAGGTGTTGTAAAGCAGGTTGAATTTCAGCGGATGTTTTTCATCGAATCCGGCCTCTTTCAACAGTTTTTTCGCTTCGTCATTGCGCTGTTGCTGTGTCCAACTTGCCCATAGAGGATCCTTACGCTGGAAGCCCCCGATATTTTTAGGAATCAAACTGTAAGCAGGCGTCTGTCCCATCCCCAATACATTATTTGCGATGATGTCTTTATCTAAGCTGAGGTCCAGAGCACGACGGACACGAGGATCGTCAAAAGGAGCCTTTTTCGTATTGAAGCGATAGAAGTAGGTACCGATCTGCGGTGCCACCTTCACTTCCTGCGGGTATTCTTTTTTCAGTGATGCGAACTGAATCGGTGATAAAAGCCCCGTAATGTCAATTTCGCCCGATTTATAACGATTTAATTCCGCCGCTTGCGAGCTGATCGGCAGGTACGTCACTTTGTTAATCACCGTATGCGCGTTATCCCAATACTGGCTATTGCGCTTGCCGACAATGCGTTCGTTAACCACCCACTCGCTCAGCGTGTAGGGACCGCTGCTGACAAAATTACCGACCTGCGTCCAGTTTTCTGGATGTTTTTCAATCACCGCTTTCGGTAATGGCACCAGTACATGGTAAGCCGACATTTCCAGAAAATACGAAAGTGGATGCTCCAGCGTAACTTCAACGGTATGACTATCCAGTGCCTTGATACCCAAGGTGTCTGGCGCTTTCTTACCCGCCATAATATCCGCCGCATTCTTCACGTACATGCTAGCGACATAGCTGCCGTAAGGTGACAGCGTTTTCGGATCGCCAAGGCGTCGCCAGCTGTAAACCACATCGTCAGCGGTAATCGGTGAACCATCGGACCATTTGGCATCAGGCCGCAGGTGGAACGTCCACACCGTGTTGTCTTTATTATCCCAGCGCTCAGCCAGTCGCGGCTGGATAACACCATCATCACCGACACGCACCAGATTATCGAAGAAATCATTGATAATGTGGCCTTCTACATCGCTTTCCACCTTGTGCGGATCCAACGAGGCAGGCTCAGAACCATTGCCGCGCACTAACTCTTGCTTATCCGCCAGCACCGCGCCGGCAGGAACCTGAGCTGCAAAAGCCGATGTCGCCCCCGCCGTACACAGCGTGAGAAACAGCAGCGAGTGTTTGAAACGTTTTTTGATCAACTCATTCATGTAACCTCCTGTTATATCCCCGTCATTCTTAGCAGCATTCACGCTGTATTCGGGGCATGGCTGGGCAATAGTTTTTACTTATTCCCCATGTAGTTAGCGTCACTACAACCTAACCACAATTCACCTGAGGATTCGAGCATTTAATGTGGGAAAACGTGCGCCGGTGCAGAGGAAAAAGTGCACCAGCGCGACAGGACTAAACGGGAGTGGCGTTACAGCATATTGCGGATAACGTAATGTAGGATACCGTCGTTCTGGTAGTAGGTCAGTTCGTTACGGGTGTCGATGCGGCAGCGGGTGCTGATTGCCTGCGTGTTACCGCTGGCATCCGTGATGTTGACCTCAACCGTAGCACCCGGTGTTAGCTGATTTAATCCCGTAATCGAAATCTGCTCGTCTCCGGTGAGCTGTAGCGTCTTACGCGTCACCCCTTCAGGAAATTCCAGCGGTAGAATCCCCATCCCGATCAGGTTGGAGCGGTGAATACGCTCGAACGATTCGGCAATCACCACGCGAACCCCCAGCAAACGCGGGCCTTTCGCTGCCCAGTCGCGGCTAGAGCCTGAACCGTATTCTTTCCCCGCAAACAGCGCCAGCGGGACATTGTCGTCCTTGTAGCGCATCGCCGCGTCATAGATCGTCATCTCATTCTGCGACGGGATGTGGCGGGTATAGCCACCCTCTTTACCCGGCACCATCTCATTACGGATACGGATATTGGCGAATGTCCCGCGCATCATCACTTCATGGTTACCGCGTCGTGAACCGTAAGAGTTGAACTCCGCAGTTTCGACGCCGCGCTCCAGCAAATATTTCCCAGCCGGACTATCGCGTTTGATATTGCCTGCCGGTGAGATATGGTCGGTGGTAACCGAATCCCCCAGCATCGCCAGAATACGCGCCTTGTGGATATCCTGAACCGGTTCAGGTTCTTTCCCCATATCCAGGAAGAAAGGCGTCTGGCGAATATAAGTCGACTCTTCCGGCCATTGATAGGTGGGATTGTCATCGACCTCAATGTCCTGCCACTCCTGTGTTCCTTCAAACACCGCCGCATACTGTTTATGGAACATACCCGCGCTGACGTTCAATACCGCGTCTGCCACCGCTTTGGTCGACGGCCAGATATCTTTCAGGTAGACGGCTTTCCCGTCACGATCTTCCCCCAATGGTTCTTGCGTCAGATCGACGTTCATATTCCCCGCCAGCGCATACGCGACGACCAGTGGCGGTGACGCCAGCCAGTTCGTCTTCACCAGCGGATGAATACGGCCTTCAAAGTTACGGTTGCCTGACAGCACCGCGCCAACCGTCAGATCGCCGGCTTTTATCGCGGCTTCAATCGCATCCGGCAGCGGCCCGGAGTTACCGATACAGGTAGTACAGCCGTAACCCACCAGGTTGAATCCCAACGCATCAAGGTACGTCGTTAATCCCGCTTTGGCATAGTAATCGGTTACGACCCGTGAACCGGGCGCCAGCGAGGTTTTCACCCACGGCTTGGTTTTCAGGCCGCGTTCTACGGCGTTTTTTGCCAACAGCCCGGCCGTCATCAGCACGCTCGGATTCGAAGTATTGGTACAGGAGGTGATCGCAGCAATCACGACAGCCCCCTGCTGTAAACGGTGCGTTTCGCCTTCCAGCGTGAATTCTTCATAGTCAGAACGGTTCTTCACCGTGCTGACATCCAGCTCCCGACTGGCTTTGAAAGCCTCCGGTACCCCCGCTAAAGGCACACGATCTTGCGGACGTTTCGGCCCCGCCAGACTGGTTTCCACCGTCGCCAAATCCAGCGCGAGCTGGCTGGTAAATACCGGTTCATCCCCGGTATTACGCCACAGCCCTTGCTGCTTACTGTAAGCTTCCACCAGCGCAATCTGTTCTTCCGCACGGTTGGTCAACCGCATGTAGTCCAGCGTGATTTGGTCGATAGGAAAGAAGCCACAGGTCGCACCGTATTCCGGTGCCATGTTGGCGATGGTTGCACGATCCGCCAGCGGCAGCGAATCCAGTCCATCACCGTAAAACTCCACAAACTTGCCGACCACGCCGTGTTTACGCAACATCTGCGTGACCGTCAGGACCAGATCGGTTGCCGTGATCCCTTCGCGCATCTTGCCGCTTAGCTTGACGCCAACCACATCAGGGATCAGCATCGAAACAGGCTGCCCCAGCATCGCCGCTTCGGCCTCTATCCCGCCGACGCCCCAGCCGAGCACGCCCAAACCGTTAATCATCGTGGTGTGTGAATCGGTTCCCACCAGCGTATCGGGATAGGCAAACTGTTTGCCGCCCTGCTTTTCATACCAGATGGCCTTAGCCAGATACTCCAGATTCACCTGATGGCAAATTCCGGTTCCCGGCGGCACAACGCTAAAGTGGCTAAAGGCATTTTGCCCCCAGCGCAGAAATTCATAACGTTCACGGTTACGCGCCATTTCCAACTGTGTGTTATCCGTCAGCGCCTGACGATCGCCGAAGTGGTCAACCGTCACCGAGTGGTCGATAACCAGATCGACCGGCGACAGCGGGTTAACCTTATTCACATCGCCGCCTAGCCGTTTCACCGCCGCTCGCATCGCCGCCAGATCGACCACGGCGGGCACGCCGGTAAAATCCTGCATTAATACACGCGCGGGACGATAAGCGATTTCCCGGTCAACATGGCCTGTCTTCAGCCAGTCCACGACGGCCTGAAGATCGTCCTGCTCTACTGTGTCGCCGTCCTGATGGCGTAGTAAATTCTCCAGCAGCACTTTGAGTGATTTCGGCAATTTATCGATGTTGCCGAGCGTTTTCGCCGCCTTTGGCAGGCTGTAGTAATGGTAAATCTGCTGTTGTACCGTCAGTGTGTCCAGACAAGTGTCGCGAAGGTGTGATGACATGCTTCCTCCCAAATTAACTTGCTATTCGTTATTCTGCATCGGGCGATTAATGAATAACCAGCCTGAGCTTGCGGTCTTATTTAAAGATAACACAAACAAAAAATAACGTTTTTGCAACAACACGATATGAATGCAGCAATAGCCGCTAACTATTGAAAAGCAGCAGCGCGGAACAAGCGCAAAGAGGAAAGTGAAAATGGTAGAAAACAGTGGTAAGGGTGGCGTGGAGAGGATAGCGAAGGCAAAAAAGAAAGACGGCTCGGATGCCGTCTTTCTCTGCGTATTAACCTGAACTGGATTTAGACATTCCCGGTTGCCATCACAGGGGCTTCTTCCTCGGAATGCTCATGCTCGGGTTCTTCCAGATCGTGGTTGCGTTCCAGCTTGGCAACAACCGCGGTCGCCATGCCGTTACCAATCACATTGGTCGCCGTGCGGCCCATATCCAGAAACTGGTCGATACCAATAATCA
Source organism: Pectobacterium aroidearum (assembly GCF_041228105.1). Classification (NCBI taxonomy): domain Bacteria; kingdom Pseudomonadati; phylum Pseudomonadota; class Gammaproteobacteria; order Enterobacterales; family Pectobacteriaceae; genus Pectobacterium; species Pectobacterium aroidearum. The sequence goes on along the minus strand of NZ_CP166097.1, from coordinate 2,246,766 downwards.
GTAAAATGCCGGCTTCGGGTAAGCTGAACATCGGCAATGTCGCCGCCACCACCACCACCGCCGCACGTGCTACGCCCGCCATACCTTTACTGGTAATCATCAACGTCAGCAGAATCAGCGTCTGCTGCGTCAAACTGAGGTGAATATTGTAAGCCTGCGCGATAAACAGAATGGCAAACGCCTGATATATCATGGAGCCGACAAGGTTAAAGGAATACCCCAATGGGAGTACAAAGCTGGTGATTTTTTTAGGAACGCCGAACTCGCTCAGCGCTTCCATTGTTTTTGGATAGGCCGCTTCGCTGCTGGCGGTGGCAAAAGCCAGCATACTGGGTTCACGCAACAGTTTGATCAACCCCCAGGTTGCTTTCTTGCCGAGGAACAGCGCACCGGCACCGAACATAAGCCCCCATAGCAGCGCCAACCCAAGGTAAAACTCACCGATGACCTTGCCAAAGTCGAGCAGAAGCCCCAGACCTTCGGTCGTAATAGAAGACGCCAGCGAGGAAAATACGGCCAAAGGCGCTAATCGCATGACATAGTCCGTCACCCGAAACATCACTTTCGCCAGTTCCTCGACCATCGATTCCATGGTAACCGCATGCTTGTTTTGGCCTTTCACAAAAGCCAGTGCAGAACCAAAAAACATCGAGAACACCAGGATCTGCAATATTTCATTATTCGCCATCGCCTCGACGATGCTGCGTGGAAATATATGGGCAATGAAGCTTTTCAGCGTAAATCCACCGGTACTTACGCCAGTATCTACCGCTATTGGCGTACTGGGAATGGCGAGGTTCATGCCAACACCGGGCTCGAAGATATTTGCCAATAACATGCCAATAAAAAGGGAAACCATTGAAGAACAAATAAACCACACCATAGCCTTCAGGCCTATTCGGCCGACGGAAGAAGAATTCCCCATACTGGCAAGACCAGATACCAATGTGGCGAATACCAATGGTGCAATAATCATCTTTATCAGACGAAGAAAAACATCGGTCACTAAATTAAAGTAGGAGACGACTTCTTTAGCTTGCTGCTCAGTTAATAAAGAATGACAAATCCCGCCAACAATAATTCCGAGAACAATAGCCAAGGCGATAAAAAACAATAAGCTGTTCTTTTTCATAGTAACCTCATGGTAATAAATAGCACCAGACAATACGCATTATTAGTAAGAATTCACCGTTCGATACATCATCGCAATCACCTTACAGTTCATCCTGTTCTTGGTCGTAATATTGTCTGTATCTTGATACAAGAATAACTGGGAATGTTATTGACTCTTCATCATTAATAGAAACATTTCAACAACGCGAGGGGATAATTGGAAACCTCATGACTCGCTAATTTCACGCTCTTTTCACGAAAATCATTCAACATAGCTACTCCTCTTTTGTTACATGCAACAAATAAAGGGGTAATTTAATCGGCATGACAATAAACGACGTCCCTTCATACCCCCTCCTATTTTCATTTTTAAATATCCATGAGGCACTCGCCTTGGGGAAATAACTTAAATTGACGGTACCATGAAAAATACGAAACCTGTCACTAATGAAATTTTTCTTATCAACAGATTTAGTAATAATTAATTAACATCTATAAGTCATGCGCAGAAAAACATCACTCATGCCGCTGATTTAACCGCATGTGCTTCAAAAACCCACTGTGCCATTTTATTTAGCGCGTTCCCTGCGTTATCGCCTCTTCACCCTGCCTGTCGCGATCAGGCTCACCCTGAAGCCCCCTAACAAACCGTAACGCAGGTGAATCTTCCCCAGCCAAAGATGGCATACGTCACGTGCGGCACGGCTTTACTCACCTTCGTGCCAAAACCAGCAAGACGGCCTCGAAATGACGTATAAAAATTTGACGTTGCACCGTCAAAATCGCCCAAATTTCATGCAATAATCATACATAAGGAGTATTTTGCAAGAGGCCTCACACTCTCCCGTTACGTTTTGTTGTAAAAAAACGACATGTAGCTATTCAACAATCATCAGCGCATGTGTTGATGGAAAAATAATAATAGAAAGGGGTTTTCATGAAACTGTTTTATCAAGCTGAAAGCAGTTCTCTTTTTACACACATCGTTTTGATCGAATCCAAACTGGAGTTCAAGCTGGAGAAGGTTAATCTGCGCACGAAAAAAACAGAGCGTGGAACCGACTATACGTTCATCAACCCAAAAGGGATGGTGCCAGCGTTAGAGCTAGATGATGGTTCTATCCTGACGGAGGGTGTCGCCATCGCTGAGTACATTGCCGATCTGGTTCCGCACTGTAACCTTATCGCCCCCACCGGCAGCATGGCGCGCTACCATACTCTCGAATGGCTGAATTACATTTCTGCTGAACTGCACAAAACGTTTACACCGATCTTCCGTCCTGGTACGCCGGAGACGTATAAAGAGCTGCTAATGGAATATTTGCAGGTCAAATTCCGTTATATCAATTTGGTGTTAAGTGAGCAGAATTATTTAGTCGCCAACCGTTTCAGTATCGCCGATGCGTATCTGTTTACCGTGATGCGCTGGGCACAGTCGCTAAAACTGGATATGTTCCGCTACCCTGCGCTGGCGGCTTACCTCGACCATATTGCCGAACGTCCTTCCGTCGCGACCGCGCTTAAGGTTGAAAGGTTGAAAGGTTGAAAGGTTGAAAGGATAACACGCCATAACGCCCCGACATTCGGGGCGTTATACGTTTTACGACAGACGAACCGCCTGGAAATGATGACGCGGATTGGCAATCCCATCCTGAGCGGCAACCAGTTGCAGCTCATATTCATTCATCTCTTTCGTCACCAGCATGACTTCATAAACAGCCGCCGTGGTGTGCTCCAGCGCTTTATCCAACGCCACGCCTTTAAGCAAGTTCACCAGCAGTAATCCACTGGTTAAATCGCCCACGCCGACAGGTTGACGCTCAAATTCCACCAGCGGTCGGCTGATATGCCAGGCATCCGTCGGCGTAACCAACAGCATTTCAAAACTGTCTTCACGCGCGGCGGCTCGGCTAAGGTGCTTAACCAGAACGATTTTTGGTCCTTTTTCACACAAGGCGCGCGCGGTTGCCACAGCTTCCGCCACGTTATGCACGGTACGGCCACCCAGCAGTTCCAGTTCAGGCAGGTTCGGCGCGATAATATCGGCCGCTAGCAGCGACTGCTGACAATGAAAATCAGACACGCCGGGCGCGACGATGCAGCCTTTCTCTGGCGTACCCATCACCGGATCGCAGAAGTACAGCGCATCAGGATTAGCCGCTTTTACCTGCCGCACAATCCCCAGAATATGTTCACCTTGCTCCGCTGAACCGATATAACCGCTCAGTACAGCATTACAGGTCTTCAGTTTGTCAATATTCGCAATCCCCTGCACCACTTCGGTCAGGTGGCTGGCAGGCATCACACACCCCGTCCAGTGGCCGTATTGGGTATGATTCGAGAATTGCACCGTATTCAACGGCCAAACGTTTGCGCCCATCCGACGCATCGGAAACTCTGCCGCGCTGTTACCGGCATGACCAAAAACGACATGGGATTGGATGGAAAGTATATTTTTCATTAGATACGACTCAAATCCTTGCCAGCGCCTGCGCGCCTCAACTTACAAGAAGAAAGGGAGCTGGCGCTCCCTTATCGGTAATGCTTATGCTTTCCAGCAGATCAGGCAGTAGTGCTTTTTACCACGGCGCAGTAAGGTATAGCGATCAAACAGACGGTCAGGCGCGCTGAAGGTGTATTCAGGATCGGCCTGTTTTTCGCCGTTAATGGTTACCGCATTCGAGGAGATCATCGTACGAGCCTGACCGCGTGACGGCACCAGTTCGGCACTCACCAACGCCTGTTGCAAATCGGCGCCGTTTTCCAGTTCGATAATCGGCATACCATCCTGCGCCAGTTGGGCAAAATCGTCCTGCGTCATATCCTGCAACGCGCCAGAGAACAGACTTTGTGTAATACGACGAGCGGCTTCCAGACCCGCTTCGCCATGCACCATACGGGTCACTTCTTCTGCCAGCACATACTGCGCACGCGGAGCCTTACCGCTGTTTTTGTCTTCTTCTTCCAGCGCGTCGATGTCTTCGAGGCTCATGAATGTGAAGAATTTCAGGAAACGGTACACATCGGCATCTGCCGTGTTGATCCAGAATTGGTAGAATTTGTAAGGGCTGGTCTTGCTGGCATCCAACCAGATCGCGCCGCCTTCCGTTTTACCGAATTTCGTCCCATCCGATTTGGTGATCAATGGCACGGTCAAACCGTAAACCTGTTTCTGGTTCATACGGCGTGTCAAATCGATGCCGGACGTGATGTTGCCCCACTGGTCAGAACCACCAATTTGCAGCTCGACGTCATGCTGCTTGTTCAGCGAGGCAAAGTCATATCCCTGCAACAGGTTGTAAGAAAACTCGGTGAAGGAAATGCCCACGTCATCACGGTTTAAACGCTGTTTGACGGCTTCTTTGTTAATCATCTGATTAACGGAGAAATGTTTGCCGATGTCACGCAGGAAATCCAGCACGTTCATACCGCCAAACCAATCGTAGTTATTGGCTGCAATCGCGCTGTTTTTGCCGCAGTCAAAATCCAGGAATGGAGAAACCTGACGACGGATTTTCTCTACCCATTCACCCACGGTGTCGGCCGTGTTCAGCTTACGTTCTGTCGCTTTAAAACTTGGGTCACCGATCAGCCCCGTGGCGCCGCCTACCAGTGCCACCGGTTTGTGGCCAGCCAGTTGGAAGCGTTTCAGGCAAAGCAGTGGCACCAGATGCCCCAAATGCAAGCTGTCAGCGGTGGGATCAAAGCCGCAATACAGTGCAATTGGCCCTTGCGCCAGCCGCTCTGCTAACGCACCCTCATCCGTCACCTGGGCAATCAAGCCCCGCTCTTGCAATTGTTTAATCAGGTTACTACTCGCCATCGATAACTCCATTTTTATAAAAAACAGGCTGTTACGTCCCTTCTTTGGGTGACGCACAACGCCGTGAGAAATGCGCAGCATACCTGCCTGCCGCCGCATGATGATTTCGCTGTCGCATTACCTTACGCAATAGGCTACGAACGCCATATCGCCGCGCAATGCCCAGTCAACGCGAAACTTCATAGAATAAAGTGCTGATGATAGGAGCGCCAGCGTTTAACACGGATATTTCGCGATTAAGGCGCTAAACGATTAATCTGCCAGCCTTCTTCCTGTCGCTGGTAGAAAAATCGATCGTGCAAGCGGTGTTCTCCGCCCTGCCAAAATTCGACAGAATCGATAACGACGCGGAAGCCTCCCCAGAAGCTCGGCAAAGGCACCTCGCCATTCTGGAATTTTTGCTTCAATTCCAAAAATTTGCTTTCCAACACACCGCGCGCTGAAATCCGGCTGGACTGCTTGGATACCCACGCGCCAATCTGACTGTCTTTCGGGCGACTGTGGAAATATTTCAGCACCTCAAGCGTGGGGAGCTTCTCTACGCGACCCAGAACCATCACCTGTCGTTCCAACATATGCCAAGGGAACAATAGGCTGATACGTGGGTTGTTTTCCAGATGACGGGCTTTGCGACTACCCATATTGGTATAAAACACCATGCCTTTCTCGTCATAGTGCTTAAGCAGAACGATGCGCTGGTAAGGTTGCCCGTGCTCATCAACGGTCGCGACGGACATTGCGGTAGGATCGGCCAGTTTCGCGTCACAGGCCTGCTTCAGCCAGCGTTCAAATAAATCCAGCGGGTTAGCGGGAAGATCGCTACGACGAAGCCCACCACGCGTGTATTCACGGCGGATGTCGGCAATATCGGCGGATTGAAGAAGAGGAGTACTGTCAGAGGGCGTGCGTTCCTGAGTCATAATATCCTGCTGTCGCAATGTCGGGCCAGAAGCGGGCGAAAATCCCATTTTGCTCCCGTACCCGAAAAATCGCAATCAGCAGTAACACCGCAACCGTGCGGCGTAGTTACATCGGTGCCAGTATGCAGTCATCCACGATAACCCGTTCACCACGTTGGATAAATGCACGATCGCCTTTGCTCCAGAATGTGTAGGTGCCATTGCTGTATCTGACGCCAGAAGCGGACACCACCTGAGGGAGAGCGAGACGTTCGCCATCTAGCAGGAAACTCACCTGCGAAGGCGTTTCACCGCCCTGCTGTAGTGTCACCGTGAGCGGCATGGTGCCGCATTGATAATGCAGCGTTTCAACCGTTTGTTTATGACCGAAATAGCTGCATCCGCTCAGCAGAATCAGCGCTGTCCCTGTCAGCAATCGTTTCATTTTTTTCTCCTGTCATTCTTGTCGATGGCGGCAACTGACACGGCCGCATACTGAAGTTTAACAAGAGGATAAACATGAACCTCTCGGCAAAATCCGATTAATCCGCGTTGACCGGATAAATCGCGCCTAATACCGTTTCCTGACTCGCTCCCGTGACGGAAGGCAGATTGCCAGACAGTCCCGACAGCGTGCGTGAAGCTAGCCAGGCAAATGCCAGCGCTTCCATGTCATCACCGCTTACGCCACATTCATCCGTCGTGCTGACTTCGATGCCCGGCAGCAAAGCCGAGAGACGCGTCATGATGAGCGGATTACGCGCTCCACCGCCACAAACCAGTAAACGTTCACATCCGCCGACCAACAGCACCTGTTCGGCGATGCTCATCGCGGTTAACTCAACCAGCGTTGCCTGAACATCCTGCGGTGCCATCGGCGGCAGGCCAGCCAGCATTCTCTCCAGCCAGCTCAGGTTGAAATACTCGCGTCCAGTGCTTTTGGGCGCCCGTAACGCAAAATACGGGTCGGTCAACATCCGACGAAGCAACAGCGGATTCACTTGCCCGCTCATCGCCCACATGGCGTCTTTATCATACGGTTGTGCACAATGCCGCCAAATCCAGGCATCCAGCAGCATATTTCCGGGACCGGTATCGTAACCGCGCACGGGCGCACCCGGCACCAACAGCGACAGATTGGCGATACCTCCAATATTGAGCACGATACGCCGTTCGACAGGATGTAGCAGCAACGCATGGTGGAACGATGGCACCAGCGGTGCACCTTGACCACCGTAAGCCAAATCGCGGCGGCGAAAATCTCCCACGGTGGTAATACCCGTCAATGCGGCGACACGGTTATTATCACCGATCTGCAACGTGCAGGGCGCATCGCCCGTGGGCTCATGCCAGACCGTCTGCCCGTGACAGCCAATCGCCGTAATATCCTGAGCTCTCAACTCCGTTTCTTTAAGCAGCGTCAGCACCGCTTCGGCAAACAAGATCCCCAGACGCGTATCCAACTGCCCCAGCGCCGACAGTGTCACCGCCTGCCCCTGACACATCCCCAGGATCGCCATTTTGATGTCCTGCGGTATCGGGTGACAGTAGCTGGCCTGCTGAGCAACCGTATGTTCGTCAATCGCGGCTAGCACAACATCCACACCATCCAGACTGGTGCCGGACATTACGCCAATATATCTGCCTGATCTCATTATGTAGCCTTTGCCCCTGTGGGATAAAAAGAGAACACCGATAACAACCGTTATATCGAGAATAAAAGTAGCACGTTAACACGCTGAATTATTAAATTTTTTGCGTTTTTGCCACACGGGCTAGGTTTTAACCAAATGTGGGTTTTTGATAATATTTGCTACAAAAAAAACCACTTCTCGTGCTATTTACTTCTCTGTTTATACGAAATTTAAGCGCACTATTATATTCTGAAAAAAAGAGTAAAAAGAGTGGCATGCTACACTGAGCCAGACCATAATTTATTGGTATAACACTGCGTCGGCCGCGGCTGTGCCAGCCCGACATATTCGCGATTAAGGAGTTTGAATTATGATGAAGCGTTTACTTGTGGTTACCCTTGCAGGTATCACGCTGGCTGGTTGTGCTAATACCAGTACGCTTTCAGGTGATGTTTACAGTGCATCCGAAGCTAAACAGGTACAGACCGTTACCTACGGTACGATTGTTTCTACGCGCCCGGTTCAGATTCAGGCGGGAGAAGATTCTAACGTGATCGGCGCACTGGGTGGTGCCGTATTGGGTGGTTTCCTGGGTAACACTATCGGCGGCGGTTCCGGTCGTAGTCTGGCAACAGCAGCTGGCGCAGTCGCCGGCGGTGTAGCGGGTCAAAGCGCCACAGGTGCACTGAACCGCACGCAAGGTGTAGAACTGGAAATTCGTCGTGATGACGGTAGTACCATTATGGTGGTACAGAAACAAGGCGATACGAAATTCAGCGCAGGTCAACGCGTTGCTATGGCCAGCAATGGCCGCAGTATCACCGTTTCTCCACGCTGATGCTGTGTGACGCTCGCCACTGTCTGTGGCGAGCGTCACAACGAATAATCAACTCCCGGAATAAACAACCAATAACAGATACCGGTAATATTGCCGGGATTTAATTCTCCCTCTGCGTAACCCAAATTTAGCTACGCTTGATTTTCATGTAATGCCAATATATTTTTCTCAAGGCGCGCAACCAGCAGCGCTAATTCATCAACCTGCTCCGGCGTAATTCCAAATAATACTTCATTACGTGTATGGCTAATTACGCCATTGACTGCCTGTATAATCGGCTCTGCTGATTCGGTCAGCATAATACGTTTTGCCCGACGATCGTGCGCACAAACGTGGCGAGTGATTAACCCTTTTTCCTCAAGCTGATCCAATGTTCGGACTAACGAGGGTTGCTCAATACCTATCGCTTTGGCCAGCTGAATCTGCGACTGACCAGGGGGTAGATGGTATATGTTATGCAGCGTAACCCAATGCGTCTGGGTCAGTTCAAGTGGTTTTAATCGATGATCGACCAGCGCACGCCACACGCGCACCAGACGGGCTAAATCAGATCCTAATGGCAATTCCATCACCTCTCCTTATTGTTAGCACGCTAAGTTATATCCCTGGATTGCAATCAACTCTGATTTATAAAATAAGAAACGACTTTATTGTTGTAAAAATAGAACCATCGTGAAATGGATTCTATCAAATAAAAGTCTTCTAAAAATGATCTCAGGCTTATTTTATTCAATCGAACGCTCCTGCGTTGCTTAAACAAAATTTCACGTAAATAGATCATCTAAGACAAGATGACTTAAAACAACGATGGCTGACGGGATTCTGCTGGCGTATCGGTTTTCTCTGAACGCTGTGAGCGTTTCATTCTCTGCCGACACAAACGCAGCACATCCTGTTTCTGCGCATCACTCATTTGGCCCCAACTAAAGCGTTCATTACGACTGCGAAAGCAACCGCGACAATACCCGCCTTCATCCGCCTGACAAATACCACGGCATGGATTAGGGACAACAAAGAGTTCAAGTTGCTCTGGCACAACACCTCCTGCTACAACTCTATTTATTGAAGCCCTGTTCTTTACCGCTGGCAAGCCAAAACAGACAGTCATAATGAAAATAATTAGATAACCATTGTAATAACTGACGATTTTTTTACACGTCAAGCGATCTAAAAGTGCTCCAACGCGCTATTTGCCCCTCCTGTTAGTACGTTTTAACACAAACCTCACCATCGTGTCGCATTTTTAGCATCATCCCAACAGCTTGGACTCGACAGAGCCACAACGCTATACTTCCCTTTTGTTGCACTTTTTAACGAGGACACTATGCGTTTACTTCACACCATGCTGCGTGTTGGCGATTTACAACGTTCTATCGATTTCTATACTCAGGTTCTGGGAATGCGCGTGCTGCGCACCAGCGAAAATACCGAATACAAATACACGCTGGCTTTCGTCGGTTATACCGAAGAGAGCGAAGGTGCGGTTATTGAACTGACCTACAACTGGGGCGTCGACAGTTATGATCTGGGCAACGCCTATGGTCACATCGCACTGGGCGTCGACGATGTTGCCGCAACCTGTGAGCGTATCCGCAAAGCAGGTGGCAATGTCACGCGCGAAGCCGGTCCGGTCAAAGGCGGCACCACCGTCATCGCGTTCATTGAAGATCCAGACGGTTATAAAATCGAATTGATCGAAAATGCCCACGCGGGTAACGGCATCGGCCACTAATATCTCGCTTTATACAGGTGCTGCAGCAGCACCTGTTCTCCCCCCTTCTTCTGCCATCACCGTCGTTTGAACGGCAACGGCATGCTGCATCTCCGGCCAAAATTTGCAATAATGCGCGCTGCGTTTTGCTAACAATTAAGAGACAAATGGCTGATAAAAGTGATCTGAACGCCCTGAGCGGTCGTTTTCGTGGGTTTTACCCGGTAGTGATTGATGTTGAAACTGCCGGATTCAATGCGAAAACCGATGCCTTGCTGGAAGTTGCGGCGGTAACATTAAAAATGGATCAAGACGGTTGGTTGCAGCCAGATGAAACGCTACATTTTCATGTTGAGCCATTCGAAGGCGCGATCCTCGAACCCGCCGCGCTAGCATTTAACGGTATTGACCCCACAAACCCGCTACGCGGTGCAGTGAGCGAATATGATGCACTGCATGAAATTTTCAAAGTCGTGCGAAAAGGGATCAAGGAGCAAAACTGTAATCGTGCCATTATCGTGGCGCATAACGCCACATTCGATCATAGTTTCATGATGGCAGCAGCGGAGCGCTGTAGCCTGAAACGTAACCCGTTCCACCCTTTCGCTACCTTCGATACCGCGGCACTCAGCGGGTTGGTGTTAGGCCAAACCGTACTAGCTAAGGCCTGTATTACCGCAGGGATTGCGTTTGACTCCAGTCAGGCACACTCCGCGCTGTATGACACCAACCAGACGGCATTACTGTTCTGCGAGTTGGTTAATCGCTGGAAACGCCTGGGCGGCTGGCCGATTGCGCTGGAAGAAAATTCGCTGGAAGACGTATCAGCCGAAGACTGAAAAAATGGGAAATCCAGAGAACAAAAAACGGGTGCCATGAGGCACCCGCTGGAAGAGGATTTACGCTCGCATCGTAACAACATTACGCATCGTCATTACGCCAAAAGAAAGTATTACTCTTGATCGGCCTGCTGCGATTTGTATTTGTCTGCCGTTTCTTTGATCAGCGGTTGCAGTTCGCCACGCTGAAACATTTCAACCACGATATCACAACCGCCAATCAACTCACCATCAACCCACAGCTGCGGGAATGTCGGCCAGTTCGCGTACTTCGGAAGCTCAGCGCGGATATCCGGGTTCTGTAAAATATCAACATACGCAAAACGCTCGCCACATGCAGACAACGCCTGAACGGTCTGTGCGGAAAAACCACAGCTTGGCAATTTCGGGGAGCCTTTCATGTACAGCAAAATCGGGTTTTCAGCAATTTGGCGCTGAATTTTTTCAATTGTCGGTGTCGTCATCTTCTTGCTTCCTTAAACCTATAGGATGGCTAACGTCCAAAACGCTAGCCATGAGCCGCCGTCAGAGGTACCACGACAGCGACATTGACTCAGTGATATTGTACCGATGCCACTAGCCACAAAAAAACGCCATTTTTTGTAAGGGTATTTTCCCTGCAAGTTATTCGCCATTGATGAAATCAACACCAGAATGCGTTGATAAATCAATCGAAAAAACAACTATTAACGTTTTTTCACTATTCTGTATGAATAAAGCGGTCATGCCCACTTTTTTATGACGCCGTTTTCAGGAATACTGTGCGGATTGAGCGAGTTAAGGATTATGTTCGGTCACTTTTATTATGCGCTTATTTATTACTCTTTTTATATTATTTTTCAGTAATCTATCCCTGAACGTCGTTCAGGCTGCGCCGCATACCCCGCATTCTGCGCCGAAGAAAAGCGCCGTTGAAGAAACCAACAAGAAAAGCCGCCAAACAAAGGGTAATGCTAAATCACCGACACCGATCAAAAGCAAAAAACCAGAACCTACCGCCGCCAGAACGAAAACCAAGCCCCGTAGCGCGAACAAATCAACAGAGAAAAAGCCATCCCGGACGCAAAGCAGCACGCCCGCGCTAGTGAAAAAAAACCTCAAAAAGCTGAAGCCTGAAGAAGAGAAGCAGACGACCGCGCAGGTCAGAGTCAAAACCGGGCTGAAAAAGACAGTGCTCAAGGGAAAGGTAGATAAAAACCCGTCACCCACGGAAAAAGGAATGGCGCTGAGCGCGGCACATAAAAAGCGTTATCAGCATGCCAAAACGACAGCAATGAATAAGTTGATGAGCCAGATAGGTAAGCCTTATCACTGGGGCGGTTCATCACCCTTTACTGGATTCGACTGCAGCGGGCTGGTCTATTACGCGTACAAAGATGTCGTTAAAATCCAAATTCCGCGCACCGCTAACGAAATGTATCATCTGCGTGATGCCGCTCCGATTAAAAAGAGCGAACTGGAAAGCGGCGATTTGGTGTTCTTCCGCATCAATAATCGTGGCGCAGCCGATCACGTCGGAGTTTATCTGGGAGAAGGGAAATTTATTCAGTCGCCGCGTACAGGTTCAGATATTCGTATCAGCAAGCTGAGTGAAGATTACTGGCAGGAGCACTACGTGGGCGCGCGTCGCGTGGTCACACCGCAGACAATTCGTTAAGAGACAGACAACCTACATCGAATGGAAATGATTCAGACACGTTTTATGTAGCATCAACGTGTCTGAATACCTAGCCTGTGCAGAGCATCGTTCGGTTAATTCAGCACCGCAATAAAACTAAACGTGATGATGACAGCCAACGAGCCAACGGTTGTCAGCAAAGACATCTTCAGATCTGTATCCATAAACCACTCCTTTATTAGCGAACAAATTTTAGCTGAAAATTTCACCTGAAAGCGCTATCTGAAATAAAGACACCGCGATTCACAGCCGAACCCATTTAGGCAGTTAAATCTACAAATAATAGGGTTATTACGATTCTTTCATAATTCTAGTGAAAAATCTCGGACGTATGCATCACTAATAGTATAAATTACCCCTTTCACTTTCATGATAAATCGGACACAATCCGCTGTTTATGAAAGCGCTGCGTATCAGTCGAAAAACGTCAACCCAGATCCCTTCGGTATAACATTCGGCATTCTCCTTCTGAAATCCTGTTTTTTAGCTTAGAAGAAGAACATTAAACGTAGGCAAACGATTAACAATATACTTACGTCTGTAACAGGTAAGTTCAGGAGTCATTTTTAGATGGCAACGATTAAAGATGTGGCAAAACGTGCTGGCGTTTCCACCACAACCGTATCGCACGTGATCAATAAAACACGTTTCGTCGCCGAAGAGACCAAGGCAGCCGTCAGGGCGGCAATCAAAGAATTGCACTATTCGCCCAGCGCCGTCGCCCGCAGCCTCAAAGTTAATCACACCAAATCTATCGGTTTGCTGGCCACATCCAGCGAAGCGCCCTACTTCGCCGAAATCATTGAAGCTGTCGAAAACAGCTGCTACGCCAAGGGTTACACGCTGGTGCTGTGTAATTCGCATAACGACATCGGTAAACAGCGCGCCTATCTCTCCATGCTGGCGCAAAAACGCGTCGACGGCCTGCTGGTCATGTGCGCCGAATATCCACCTGAACTGTTGGCGATGCTGAAAGATTATCGCAGCATTCCGATGGTCGTGATGGACTGGGGGCAGATGCACAGCGATTTTACCGATACGATTATCGATAACGCCTTTGAAGGCGGTTATATGGCCGGTCGCTACCTGATCGAACGTGGTCATCGGGATATCGGTGCTATCCCTGGTATTCAAGAACGTAACACCGGCAGCGGACGCTACCTCGGCTTCTTAAAAGCGTTAAAGGAAGCCGACATCACCGTGCGTGAAGAGTGGGTTGTTCAGGGCGATTTCGAGCCGGAGTCCGGTTATAAAGCGATGCATCAAATTCTCGCGCAGAAACAGCGGCCAACGGCCGTATTCTGCGGTGGCGATATCATGGCGATGGGCGCGATCTGTGCGGCAGATGAATTAGGTCTGCGCGTGCCGCAGGATATTTCGGTGATCGGTTATGACAACGTGCGCCACGCGCGTTTCTTTACGCCGGCACTGACGACCATCCATCAGCCGAAAGAGCGTCTGGGGCAGTCTGCTTTCGCGATGTTGCTGGATCGCATTACCAGCAAGCGGGAAGATGCGCACGTCATCGAAGTGCACCCGACGCTGATTGAGCGCCGCTCGGTTGCAGACGGCCCTTACCTCGACTATCGCCGCTAACGGCAGCAATACCGTCCAAACGATTTTTCTATTCCTGTTCGCTTTCCTCTCTGCTTCAGCCCATTTTCTTGTATGCTGGCTGAAGCAGTTATAAATCTACTATCGCGTTTCATTTCCTCTGGTGACAGCCGATTACGTCGGCTGCGATAAGTGCTGTCCAGGTGTTTTACGATACTTTTACATAAAGTTAAGGAGACATGATGGGTTCACCTTATACAGAAGAATGGGATCACGATGCCACGCCTTGGTTCCGCATAATGCGGGATAAGTTGGCCGCTGCGGATATCATAATCAACGGTACCCGCCCTTTTGACATCCGCGTGATTAATCCCGGCATTTTTAAACGTGTCTTGCGAGAAGGTTCATTGGGATTAGGTGAAAGCTATATGGATGGGTGGTGGGAGTGTGAACGGCTGGATATGTTTTTCCATCGTGTCCTGCGCGCAGGGCTAGGGAAAACCTTACCTCACCGCCTGCACGATGCCATGCGAGTCGCCCTCTCTCGCGTCACGAATTTACAATCCCGTCGGCGCGCTCAAGTGGTCGGTGAAGTGCACTACGACCTGGGGAACGATCTTTTTACCCTCATGCTGGATCCTTACATGCAATACTCCTGCGCCTACTGGAAACAGGCACAAACGCTGGAACAGGCACAGGAAGATAAACTCACCATGATTTGTGAAAAACTCCAGCTTAAATCCGGCATGACGCTGCTGGATATCGGCTGCGGATGGGGCGGGCTTGCTGAGTTCGCGGCGCGGCGTTACGGTGTTTCCGTTTACGGCATCACCATTTCCAGAGAACAGCAGGCACTGGCACAACAGCGCTGTCAGGATCTGGACGTCATCGTTGCGTTACAAGACTACCGCGATCTGAACCAGCAATTCGATCGGATTGTTTCTGTTGGCATGTTTGAACACGTCGGCCCGCGTAACTATGGCACTTACTTTCGCATGGCAAAGCGTAATCTAAAGCCTGATGGACTGTTTCTGCTGCATACCATCGGAGCCAATAAGACCACCCCACACATTGACCCCTGGATGAATAAATACATTTTCCCCAACGCCTGCATTCCCTCCATACAGCACATTGCGCAGGCGAGTGAGCCTTACATGGTGATGGAGGACTGGCACAACTTCGGTGCCGATTACGATCGCACATTAATGGCATGGCAAGCCCGTTTTCAGCAATGTTGGCCGCAACTTGCCACACGCTACACTGAACGCTTTCGTCGAATGTTCAGCTATTATTTGAACGCTTGTGCAGGGGAATTCAGAGCAAGAGAACTTCAGCTCTGGCAGATCGTATTCAGTATCAATGGAATAGATGGTGGATTACGCGTTTCACGCTGAGAGGAAAGAGAAAACCGGACGAGGTTGTTCGTCCGGTTTACAAAAACAGGCAACGTAGAAATTACGCTTCGTTGGCGGGGTCGCTCGCCTGCTTGCTGGCCAACACGCGTTCAACCGTATCCACTACGGCCTGTGTCTGCGGATCGATTTCAATGTTGATGCGATGCCCCAGACGTTTCTGTCCCAGCGTCGTGCGGTTCAGCGTTTCAGGAATTAAATGCACGCAGAAACGCCCGCGGGTGACTTCCCCTACCGTCAGGCTGATGCCATCAATCCCGACGAAGCCTTTATGCAGCACGTATTTCATCAGCGCTTCATCTGCCAGGCGGAACCAAATCTGATGGTTATTCTCTGAAACCTGAATCTTCACCACTTCAGCCGTACACATGATGTGGCCCGACATGACGTGTCCACCAATCTCGTCACCGAATTTTGCGGCGCGCTCAATATTCACGACATCGCCTTCATGAATATCGCCCAGATTCGTTAATCGCAGCGTTTCTTTCATGAGATCAAAACTGACACGATCGCCGTCAATGGCGGTTACCGTCAGGCAGCAGCCGTTGTGCGCCACCGAGGCGCCGGGCACCAGCCCTGGCAGTAGGTCGGGGGGAAGTTGGACAACGTGCGTGCGAAAGTTGGATTTTTCTTCAATCGACACCACCGGCGCGGTGCCCTGAACAATACCGGTAAACATGCGGTTTGCCTCTTAAAAACAAAGAAATGACTTTGTGCAGTGTGCCCGATATTCCGCGGAAAACCAAACCGGAATACGGTACGCCAGACGCTATCGAAACCGCAACGTAACAAAAAGAATATATTCTCTTTCAAGCTGGTTTACTTTTATTAAGTCGTTACAATAACGATCTCGTTTTATTCTTGACGTTTTTCATATCCAGATTATTCATCCCGCTAGCAAAATTAAGTCATTCAAGGAAGGTATCCGTGCAACAGTATCTGACAGAAGCGCGTAAATTATCGGCGCTTGCTGTTCCTGTCATTATTGCGCAAGTGTCTCAAACGTCGATGGGTGTGGTTGATACCATCATGGCCGGTGCTTATAGCGCCACCGATATGGCCGCCGTCGCCGTGGGAACCTCTATCTGGCTACCCGCCATTCTTTTTGGCCATGGCCTGCTGTTGGCGCTGACGCCCGTTGTCGCACAGCTCAACGGTTCCGGTCGACGCGATCGCATCTCGCATCAGGTACGACAATCCTTTTTTCTGGCCGCCATTATTTCCATATTTACCATGCTGGCGCTGTATCAAGGGGAATATGCCATCAATCTGATGAGCGACGATTCGCCAGAACTGGCCGCGAAGGCTATCGGTTACCTGCATGCGCTACTGTGGGGCGTACCCGGCTATCTGTTCTATCAGGTTTTACGCTGCCAGTGCGAAGGGCTGTCCAAAACCTACCCCGGCATGATGATTGGGTTCATCGGGCTGTTAATCAACATTCCGATTAACTATGTCTTTATCCACGGCAAATTTGGTATGCCCGAACTGGGCGGCGTAGGCTGCGGCGTCGCGACCGCGTCGGTTTACTGGATCATGATGCTGTTGATGATGTTCTATACCCGGCACGCCTCCTGGCTACGCGATATCCGCCAGCATCGCCCTGCATTCCGTCTGGACGGTGCCGTGCTAAAACGCCTCTTTGGCCTCGGTTTACCCATCGCGTTGGCGCTGCTTTTTGAAGTCACGTTGTTTGCCGTGGTGGCACTATTGGTGTTGCCGCTGGGCGTCGTCGATGTGGCTGGTCACCAGATTGCCCTGAACTTCAGTTCGCTGATGTTTGTTCTTCCGCTCTCGGTTGGCGTTGCCACTACCATTCGCGTCGGGCATCGCTTAGGCGAAGGTTCAGTTGAGAACGCCCGCATTGCCGCGCACACTGGCATTATGGCCGGCGTGGCGTTAGCCAGCTGTACAGCCATTTTCACCACGCTACTGCGTGAACCTATCGCCCTGCTCTACAATCAGGACCCGCTGGTTGTCGCGATGGCTTCTCAGCTCATGCTGCTGGCTGCCGTTTATCAAATCTCCGATGCCGTTCAGGCCATCGGCAGTGGCGTGTTACGCGGCTATAAAGATACCCGGTCGATTTTCTATATTACGTTCACCGCGTACTGGGTGCTGGGATTGCCGAGCGGCTACCTGCTGGCGTTGACGGATATCATCGTCCCACGCATGGGACCGGCGGGGTTCTGGTGTGGTTTCATCATTGGCCTGACGGCAGCAGCAGTGATGATGGTGACGCGGATTCGTTTTCTCCAGCGCCAGCCTGCCGCACGGATTTTAGCGCGCGCCGCCCGCTAGATAACGTTTCATCCAGTTTACGTCGAAAAAAACGACGGAATGGATACAACCCCAGCAATCGCGCTGGCAAGAGCACAAAATTGCATTTTTCCTCTTGCCAGCTTTCCCCTTGCTCGCTACTATTCGCCTCGCTGTCAGACAGGCAGCCCGGTATCTCAATGCGTTCATAGCTCAGTTGGTTAGAGCACCACCTTGACATGGTGGGGGTCGTTGGTTCGAGTCCAATTGAACGCACCATTCCTTGTATTTCAAAATACTTCATGTTCACTATTTCCTACTGAAAATAATCTGCTCAATCCTCTGTTGAATCTGCATTAATTATCTTCCCGTAATACCAATTGCATTCCGTCTATTTGATCTGACTCAAAAGCAACGCACTGAACTTCCACAGGTTTGTATAGACACCTCGACGGTTATGATAGAATCCTTCCGCGAAAATGATATTGAAAGAGTAGATTGCAATGGATTGGTTACGTGATTACATACCGCTACTTCTCATTGGCGGTGGAATATGGGAAATTTTTCACGTCTATAACGGATTAAAGTCAGGCGTATTGGTTGAGAGAATTAATAGAAAAGACGTGACCTTTCATCGTGGTGAATTTTGTTTTAATTTTTGGATCGGCTTTCATATTATTTTTTCAATAGGAACGTTCGCCGTTAGCCTCTTTCTCATCAAAAAATATTTGCTCCTCCCTGACTGGCTGCACGTGTATGTCTCTCACTTTTATTCGCTCTGACAACAGCAACGTCTCGATGTGACTTTGCATGGTGTCCACACTTATCACAGGTCGTGTCACGCCAGAGTATTACTCTGGCGCAAAAGCAAACGTTCCGCCACTCTTTCTACCCTGCTTAACCGTCTGGAAAAACAGGGCTCAACTCCACATGCCACTTGAAGTATGAAGGGGATATACGACAGAGCGCCGCCGTTATTCCGTTAGAGGTTCGATCACCACCACGCACTGCCCGGCGCGCACGGATGCACCGGGCTGGCAGCGGATATCCTGCACCATGCCGCGCTGCGGCGATACAATCGGAATTTCCATTTTCATCGATTCGAGAATCATCAGTGTTTCTCCCTCCGCGACCGTTTTGCCAACCTCCGTCGTCACCTGCCACAGATTGCCGGAAATCGAACTTTCTACGCCGACCAGTCCCGGTTGGAGCGGCGCGTCGTCCGCCTCCTCAATCACCATGTCGACACTATCCGTCAACGATTGACCGGCAATACGCCAGCGTTCGCGCTCCGCCTCAAACGCTGCCCGCTGACGCACGCGGAATGCCTCGATGCCCTCCGCTTCCCGTGACAGAAAATCCTGATAGGCGCTTAACGCCAGCTCGCTTTGCTCGATCCGCAACGGATAGCGCCCCAGCGGGAAATCCCGTCGGATAGATAACAATTCGTCGGCCGACACCGGATAGAAGCGAATTTGGTCAAAGAAGCGTAGCAGCCACGGTTTACCGTCAAACGCGTCAACGCCGCGATAGCGATCCCACATTTGCAGCGTACGTCCGACAAACTGGTAGCCTCCCGGCCCTTCCATGCCGTAAACGCACAGGTACGCACCACCGATGCCCACCGAGTTTTCCGCCGTCCAGGTGCGCGCCGGATTATATTTGGTAGTGACTAAGCGATGGCGCGGATCCAGAGGCGTTGCCACCGGTGCACCGAGATAAACATCACCCAGCCCCATCACCAGATAGCTGGCGTCAAAAACCGTGCGGTAAACCTCATCGAGGTTATCCAACTCGTTAATACGCCGGATAAATTCAAGATTGCTCGGGCACCAGGGCGCATCGTTGCGTACCGTGGTCATGTATTTTTGGATCGCCAGTTGGCAAGCGGGATCGTCCCAGGACAGCGGCAGATAAACCACCCGCGACGGCACGGTCAGATTCTGCTGGGTGCAAACCTCCTGCCATAGCGTGGACAGCACGTCCAGCAGGTGCAACAGCGAAAGCGCCTCAGGGCGATAATGTACCTGCAACGAGCGGATACCCGGCGTCACGTCAACGATGCCATCGAGCGTCAGTTGTTCCAGCGCCAGCATCAGCGCATGGACGCGGAAACGCAGCGCGACATCCAGTTCCGCCGCCCCCACTTCCAGCAGTAAATGGGTATCGCCGGACAGTCGTGCAACCAGTCGTTTATCCGCGTCACCGATATCCAACACCACCGGAGAAATCAGCGCGGCAGGCGACCAGTCGATCGCAATCGGAGCAAGCTGCTCCACCTCCGCCTGACGTGCCAGCGCCAGCGCGCGCGCCGTGGGGAGATCGACAGGAATAAAGCGTACGCGGTCACCGGCGTTGAGCTGCCCCAGCGCCCACAGATCGGCCTCAATCACCGTCACCGGGCAAACGAAGCCTCCCAGACTCGGACCATCCGGCCCCAGAATCACCGGCATATCGCCAGTGAAATCCACCGCGCCGATAGCATAAGGGTTATCGTGAATATTCGACGGGTGTAGCCCCGCCTCACCGCCGCTATCGCGCACCCACTCCGGTTTCGGACCAATCAGACGCACGCCCGTGCGGCTGGAGTTAAAATGCACTTCCCATTCGGTGGTGAGAAACGTGTCCATATAGGCAGGCGTGAAATAATCCGGTGCTGCATGTGGGCCATAAATCACGCGCAGTTCACGTACGGTAGACAACGTGGTGCGCAACGCGTCCGGCAGGCTGTCGCCGATACGTCGGTCAGCGAGCGGCGCGAAGTGCAATACATCACCCGCCCGTAGCGCTCTACCCGCGTGACCACCAAATTGCCCCAGTGTGAAGGTGCTTTTACTGCCGAGATAATCCGGCACGTCGAGACCACCGCGCAGGCAAAGATAGCTGCGGACTCCCTGCGCATTCGCCGCACCTAAGCGCAGCGTGGCGCCCGCCAGTATCGCAAAGACGCTATCCATCAGGACAGGTTTGCCGTCTAATTCGATAGCGATAGCCGCACCGGTGACCGCCGCCACCGCATCCGTATTAAAACGCAACGTCGGCCCGTTCATCGTGATCTCCAGCGCGGCCGTGCCCGCCGGATTCCCTACCAGACGGTTGCCTAAACGCAGCGCGCGATCGTCCATTGGACCCGATGGCGGCACGCCGACCGCCCAGTACCCGAGACGTCCGGGATAGTCCTGTACGGTGGTCTGCGTACCCGCGCTCACCACTTCGCAGGTTGTCGCCTGATAGACCAGCGCATCCAGACAACGTGTCCACGGTTGGCCGCAGGCAAATGGCTCTGCCGCCAGAATCTGACGCAGATAGTCACGGTTGTGTTCCACGCCGTAGAGTCGCGTATCCGCTAGCGCCCGATCCAGCCCAGCCATCGCCTGCTCGCGGGTAGGCTCATAGGCGATAATCTTAGCCAGCATCGGGTCGAAAAACGGCGGGATCTCGCATCCGGCCGTCACCCAAGTGTCGATGCGCAGACGATGCCCCTCTGCGGCGGGAAACGCGACTTCCGTCAGTAACCCCGGCGACGGCTGGAACTGCTTGCCCGGATCTTCCGCGTACAGACGCGCCTGAATCGCATGCCCCTGAGGATTTAGTCCGACGGCCAGCTCGCGCAGCGGTGGTAAATCCCCCGCAGCCAGTTCGATCATCCAACGCACCAGATCCACGCCCCAGACCTGTTCCGTGACGCCGTGTTCCACTTGCAAACGCGTATTCACTTCAAGAAAGTAAAAACGGTCCGTCGCGCTGTCATAAACGAATTCCACCGTTCCGGCACTGCGGTAATTCACCGCCTGCGCCAGACTGATTGCCGCCGCGCACAGCGCATCGGCGACCCCATCCGGTAAGTTGGGCGCGGGGGTTTCTTCAATCACTTTCTGGTTACGGCGCTGTACCGAACAATCCCGAACACCCAACGCCAGCACGTCGCCCTGACCATCGCCAAAAATCTGTACCTCCAGATGCCGGGCGCGCTCGATATACTTTTCGATGAATACGCCTGCATCGCTGAAGTTGTTCTGCCCCAGACGTTTTACCGTTTCAAACGCGTCGGACAACTCCGTGGCGCTATAGCAGATGCGCATTCCGATCCCGCCGCCGCCCGCCGTGCTTTTAAGCATCACCGGATAGCCGATCGTTACCGCCGCACCGAGGGCCGCATCAATATTTTCCAGCAGCTCGGTGCCTTCCAGCAGCGGCACGTTGTGTTTTTTCGCCAGCGCGCGCGCCGTATGCTTTAAGCCGAATACCCGCAGTTGCTGTGGCGTCGGCCCGACAAAGGCGATCTGCGCCGCTTCGCAGGCTTCGGCAAACGCCGCATTCTCGGACAGAAAACCATAGCCGGGATGAATGGCCTGCGCGCCGCTATGCCGAGCCGCAGAGAGAATTTTTTCTACATCCAGATAGGTGTGCGCCGCCGCGCCCTCGCCCAGGCTAATGGCTTCATCGGCGTCCTGAATATGCAGGCTACTGATATCGGCATCGGAATAGACCGCGACGCCACGGACGTTCATCTCGCGCAGCGAACGCAGAATACGGCACGCTATCGCACCACGGTTGGCAATCAGAAGTTTGTCGAACATACGCTAGACTCATGCAAGGGCAGGTCGTCCCGCCAGAATGCGATCCGCATGATGGTCGTCCATCACGGTAACGGTCAAAGGATGTAGAGGCGTGCTACCACACCGAAATCATCAGGTTTTGTCAGACTGAGAACGGCTCGTCGACGGCAGAAAATACCGGTTTGCCCTTGCCTCCAGCGCGCTCACCAGCCACATTTTCACTCGCTGCCAGCGCGTAGGTTTTTCACCGCCGCGATCCGTCGTCAGTTCCATACCAGCACCTCCGCTGGCGTTGGGTTCCAGCCGTTGCACGGGTTATTCAACTGCGGACAGTTGGAGATCAGCACGATGACATCCGTTTCAGCGCGCATTTCCACGTATTTCCCCAGTGCAGAAATGCCGTCCTCAAAGGTCAACCCGCCTTCCGCCGTCACCGGCACATTCATAAAGAAATTGATGTTCGCGCCAATGTCCTTTTTATTCAGGCGGCCATCGTGCAGACAGGCGCAGAGAAAATTGTCGCGACAGCTATGCATGTAGCGTCGGTCGAGCGCATAGCGCACGGTATTGCTTTCCTGCGCACAGGCACCGCCCAGCGTGTCATGGCGGCCGCAGGTGTCGGCGACAATCGTCAGCAGCGGATTTCCAAGGTTGGAATACAGCACGCTGCCCGTCGTCAGATAGACGCTATTCTGGCGTCGCAGCGTACGTTGTGGATCGTAGCGTTCGCGCGGGTCACCGACGCGATAGAACAAGGTATCCACCGCCTGATTGCCTTCCAAATCCAGCAGTCGCAGCGTCTGTCCCTGTTTCACCTCAAACAGATAGGGTTCTCCGGCAGGAATCACATGGCGGAATACCGCCTCCTCAGGCGTTTTATTGCTGGCAATTAACGTCATGTCCGGCCTCCTTACAGATAAAAGCGTTCGGTATTGTGAAACGCACGTGCATTTTCCTCACGGAACGCACGGCAGTACGCGGCAACATCTTCGCCTTCCGCTCGGCTCCAGGTAAGCGCAATCGGGCGCGGCGCATAAGTCGGATGAGGATCCATCGGGTGTTGCAAGGCGGTCAGCACCACCAGCGTATCCATCGGCGCATACAGCTCGATGTAGTCCCCCGCCTGAGCATAATTGGCGTGAAAATGAAATTGCCCTTGCTCATCCACGGTGACTTTGCTGAACAGGTTGATCGTCATCAGCAGATCTTGCAGATTGAGGTTCCATTTCCCCATCTCGACCAACAGGTTATCCATGCCGTTACGGAAAAAGTCGTTGCGCCGTTCCTGATAACGCCCTTGCCCGTATTTCTCCTGTACTTCCTGCGCATTGAGCACGCCGCCAAAGCTGTCGTGCCAGCCGCACGTATCGGTAACGATCGCCGCCAGCACGCGCCCCATATCGGAATAGAGACAGTGCCCGACCGTCAGCCTGGCGGTATGTTGCCCTTTCAGGGTATCCGGTAGGTTCAGGCGTTCGCTGGTCTGGTGCGCATTGAACAACAGCAGGCCAACATTGCCGCCGCCTTCAACATCTTCGATGCGCAGAATCTGTCCGCGCTTGAGAATGAAAGAGGTATGTCCTCCGCCCGGAATGACTTCTTCATCAAATGGGGTTCGGCCTGTCGATGTGTTTGTCGATGTCTGTATCTCTGTCATCACAGAAAGCTCCTTAAAGGGGGGATATCGCCGCACTGACCACGGGAGGCACTGGCGTAAGCGCACGCTGACGCGTAGCGAGACGCTCCTGATTAAGCGGGATGTCATAGGTAATGCGTGCGCCATAGGCTTCCGGCGCATGCGGATCGACACGGACTTTGTCGAACACCAGCAAACGCGTACCGAGGTGGAAACCTTCCGGCAAATCGTGGGTGACCATAAAAACCGTTAAGCGGGTTTCCCGCCACAGCTCCAACAGCAGCGTGTGCATATCGCCGCGAATACCGGGATCCAGCGCGCCAAACGGCTCATCGAGCAGCAGGATGCGAGGCTGGACAATAAACGCCTGTGCAATCGCAAGCCGTTGCTGCATGCCGCCGGAAAGCTGGTTGGGGTATTTATGCATGGCGTGTCCAAGCCCGACGCGCTCCAGCATCCGCGCGGCGCGATCTCTTGCCGCTTGCTTATGTTGCCCGAATAACCTGCCAAGCCAGGGGGAACGCGGGATTTCCAACCCTATCACCACGTTTTCCAGCACGGTCAAATGTGGGAAAACCGAATAGCGCTGAAACACCACGCCGCGGCTGGCATCCGGTTCTGCGGGCAGCGGCTTCCCTTCAAGCCGAACTTCGCCACGGCTGGGCGTTTCCTGTCCCAGTAGCAGGCGCAGAAAGGTGGATTTACCGCAGCCGGATGCCCCGACCATCGTGCAGAACGCCCCTTCCTCAACGTTCAGGTTAAGCCGTTCCAGCACCACGTGGTCGCCGTATTCCTGCCAAATGTTATCGATTTCGATAAAACTCATGCTTTGCTTTCCTCTGACCACGGGAACCAGCGGCGATGCAGCCAGCGCAGCGCCATATCCATGAGCCATGCCAGCAGCGTGATCCATACGACATACGGCAGAATCACATCCATCGCCATGTAGCGTCGTACCAGAAAGATGCGGTAACCCAGCCCGGCCGTTGCTGAAATCGCTTCGGCAGAAATCAGGAATAGCCACGCAGCGCCCAGCAACAGCCGCAGTGAAATCAGCAGCCGCGACAGCAGTTGCGGCAGAATGACACGCAGAACCACCACCCAACTGTTCGCACCTAATGTCTGAGCTTTAATCAACGTTTCCTGCGGTATGTTGCGGGCGCGCTGTTCGAGATCGCGCGCTAGCATCGGCGTAACGCCAATGACGATCAGCATCACTTTCGAAAGTTCATCTAAGCCAAAGACGATAAAAAGGATGGGTAAAATCGCCAGCGGCGGGATCATCGACAATACGGTCATCAACGGCGAGAGCGACGCGCGAAAGAGCGGGAAAGCCCCTGCCGCAATCCCGAACAGCAGGCTCAACAGGCTGGCGATCCCCAGCCCCAGCGCGAGGCGCACCAGACTGGCCTGCGTATCCAGCCAGAACAGGTAGTCACCGCTGCGTTTGTCCTCGGTCAATGCCATGCGCTGCATCGCCTCGGCCATTTGCCCGAGACTCGGCAGGAGTTTGTCATTCGGGTTAGCCTCCAGCCGCAGCGCCGACCCAACGAGGTACAGCACCAGCAGCACGACAAACGGCAGCAGAACCAGCAACAGTCGTCCGCCCCGGCTGGGTGAGCGATTGATCAAGCGCACGGTAGTTTCTCCAGTCTGTGGGATCAGAGTTTGTGCTCTGCGGCCAGACGCACGAAAGTGTCGTCAAAGCGCAGTTTCACATTGGCACGGTCACCCTGTGTGACCTGTCCGGGGAATGTCATGCCGATAAAATCTGCACTCTGTGCGCCTGCGCCAAGCAGCCCTTTATCGAAGGAGAAATCCGCGACGCGCTTCATGGTGTTAGGAAGATCCGAACTGGTCAGAAACGCCAGATTGTCCTGCGCGGAATAAAACAGATGGGTGGTTTTTAACTGGGCCTGATAGCCGGCCAAGTCGGTGCCGGAAGCAGCAGCCATTGACTCCAGCGCCGGTTTGTCGCCCGCTTTCATTAGCGCCATCATTTCAAACCAGGCACCAGCCAGCGCTTTGCCCAACGCCGGATTGTCCTGTAGCGTCTGCGTGTTCACGACCATCATGTCGATCAGCTCACCGGGGATCTGACCGGACTGAAAGACTTCCGTGGTGTCCGGCTGGCTTTTGATTGCAGAAAGCTGTGGGTTCCAGGCGACAGCCGCCTGCACGCTGCGGGTAGCGAAGGCGGCGACAATATCGGCATCCGACGTGTTGACGACCGTGACATCCCGTTCTCTCAAGCCAGCGGTTTCCAGACCGCGCACCAGCAGGTAATGCGAGACCGAGAGTTCAGGCAGATTGACCTTCATCCCACGCAAATCGCTCAGCGTTTTCCCTTTGCCTTTGAGCACAATACCGTCGTTGCCTGCGGAGAAACTGCCGAGCAGCAGCGCCGTGGTATCCACACCGCCCGCGGCAGGAATAGTCAGCGCATCCATGTTGGTCATCGTACAGCCGTCAAATTGTCCGGCGGTGTATTGGTTGATCGACTCGACGTAGTCGTTGAGCTGGGTGACCTTAATCTTGATGCCGTACTTGTCGGCCCATTTATCAATAATACCTTGCGTGCCGATGAATCCCCACGGCATCCATCCGGCGTAGATAGTCCAGCACACATTGAATTGCGTTTTAGGCGCCGCCTGAGAAGGGAAGCTCAGCAAGGCTGAGAGACTGAGGACGCAAACGCCCAGTAAACGAGATAGGTTCATGCCAGACCTCCGGTTGAGTAGGAAAAAAGCGGGAACAGCGCGACACCATGGGTGTTGCTGTCTCCCGGGCTTTTGTCCCGCCGTGTAACCTCAACTGGAGGTCGCCAGCTCTCGGACCAGACATCCATATTGCATGGATCGGAACCCTAGCCAGCTATTCAGGTTGTTCAGCGCCCTATGTGGTGCTGTCCCGAATAGATAAGAGCAAAATGCGTGCCAGCACCGAAAATTCCGGTACTGCGGTGGTTTATAGGGAGAATGATAGGGAGAAGTGCGCCGCTCTCGCGCCATCTCGGTGCAGTAGCACAGCGAGTGCGCTTCACGGCAGTGCAGTGAGGGTTAGCGGGCATGGGGCTTAGCGTGCAGAACGGTTCTCCGCTATTTTTTCCAGCAGCGCGCTGAACGTGGCCTGTTCCTCAGGTGACAGTACCTGAAGCATCTGCGCCTCAATCTGTTTTTCCTGATGCAGAAAAACCTGCGTAAACGCGACGCCCTTATCGGACAGACTGAGCCACACGCTGCGGCCATCATCCGGGTTATCGATCTTGCGGACATAATCGCGTTTGACCAGCTCCGCGACCATGCGGGTGATCTGCGCCTTATCTCGCCCCACCGTTTTCGCCAGCAACTGAGGCGTAATGCGCCCTTCCATCGCGATGATCTTACATAGCCGGATATGCACCACATCCAGACTAATGTCGTGTGCTTTCATCTGTTCCTGCATCTGTGCCTTATAGCTTTCCAGTAAGGCAAAAAGAGCTTTCATCATGTTTTATTGACTCAATCAACCAATGATCATATAGTTGATTTTATCAACTATCTATCATGAGTTCAATTTACCGAGGCTACGATGGGAAACGTCTATCAGATTACGGTGGAAGAAAAAGCAGAGCCGCAGCGCACGCTGTCGTTTGAATACTCGATTCACGATGACCTGTTCAAGATACTGGAAAAAGTTGATGGCAAGATGGACATGACGCCAGAACAGACTCAGGCCTTTATCGTCGGTTTGAAACTCTTCAGCGAAGTCATGATGCAGCAAAGAAAACACCCGCTGTTTAAGGAATTTGCCGCCCCGTTCAAAGAATTTATGCTGAATCTCAAAAAGCAGTGAGCCGCAAAGGGCCGCGGTAAAAATGCAGCTCCCCGCGCAGCATGAACAGCAGTACGGGGAGCCTTACCTCTTGTTACTCTGCCAGATCGAAGCGATCCGCATTCATCACTTTCACCCAGGCAGCAACAAAGTCATTCACAAACTTCTCTTTGTTGTCGTCCTGTGCATAAACCTCGGCGTAAGAACGCAGAATGGAGTTGGAACCAAAGACCAGATCCAGACGCGTCGCCGTCCATTTAACTTCACCCGTTTTACGATCGCGGATTTCATACAGGTCTTTACGGTATGGCTTCCACGTGTATTTCATGTCGGTCAGGTTGGCGAAGAAATCATTCGTCAGCGCCCCTTCACGATCGGTAAATACGCCGTGCTTCGTGCCGCCGTAGTTGGTTCCCAACACACGCAGCCCGCCAACCAGCACCGTCATCTCTTTCGCCGTTAACCCCATCAGCTGAGTGCGATCGAGCATCAGCTCTTCCGGGCTCACGGCATAATCTTTCTTCAGCCAGTTGCGGTAGCCATCGTGGATCGGTTCAAGAACGTCGAAAGACTCCACATCGGTCAGGGCATCGGTGGTGTCGCCGCGTCCCGGCGCAAATGGCACGGTGATATTCACGCCCGCTGCCTTCGCCGCTTTCTCAATCCCGACATTACCTGCCAGCACAATGGTATCGGCCACGCTGGCCCCGGTTGCGGCCGCAATATTTTCCAGTACGACCAGCACTCGCGCCAGACGCTCCGGTTCGTTCCCTACCCAATCTTTCTGCGGGGCGAGACGAATCCGCGCACCGTTGGCACCGCCGCGCATATCAGAACCACGGAACGTGCGAGCGCTATCCCATGCGGTGGCTACCAGCTCACTAATGGACAGGCTACTTTCTGCAATGCGTGCTTTGACAACATCGACATCATAGTCGGTACGGCCTGCCGGAACCGGATCCTGCCACAGTAAATCTTCCTGCGGTACATCCGGGCCGAGGTAGCGCGTTTTCGGCCCCATATCACGGTGCGTCAGTTTGAACCACGCGCGGGCAAACACTTCGGAGAAGTAAGCCTGATCCTGATAGAAGCGCTCGGAAATCTTGCGATATTCTGGGTCAACTTTCAGCGCCATATCGGCATCGGTCATCATCGGGTTGTAACGAATAGACGGATCTTCAACGTCCACCGGTTTGTCTTCTTCTTTAATGAAGACAGGTTCCCATTGCCATGCTCCCGCCGGGCTCTTTTTCAGTTCCCACTCGTGATTCAGCAGCATATGGAAGAAGCCGTTATCCCACTGCGTCGGATGCGTTGTCCAGGCACCTTCCAGCCCGCTGGTGACGGTATAGCGCCCTTTGCCCGAACCTGTCGGATTATGCCAGCCCAGGCCCTGTTCACCCACATCCGTTCCTTCCGGCGCCTTACCCAGCAGGCTGGCATCGCCATTACCGTGGGTTTTGCCTACCGTGTGTCCACCCGCCGTCAGGGCAACGGTTTCTTCATCATTCATCGCCATGCGGGAGAAGGTCACGCGCATATCCTGTGCGGTACGCAGCGGATCGGGATTGCCGTCGACGCCTTCCGGGTTAACGTAAATCAGCCCCATCTGTACAGCAGCCAGCGGGTTTTCCAGCGTGGTACGATCGTCGCTACCGTAGCGCCCGGTGCTTTTCGCCAGCCACTCTTTTTCGGAACCCCAATAGATGTCTTTTTCCGGGTGCCAGATATCTTCACGCCCAAAGGCGAAACCGAATGTTTTCAGACCCATAGATTCGTACGCGATATTACCTGCCAGAATAATCAGATCCGCCCAGCTGAGTTTATTGCCGTATTTTTTCTTGATTGGCCACAGTAAACGACGCGCTTTATCGAGGCTGACGTTATCCGGCCAGGAGTTGAGTGGTGCAAAACGCTGGTTACCCGTTCCGCCACCGCCGCGACCGTCGGCTGTACGGTAAGTCCCCGCCGAGTGCCAGGCCATACGAATCATCAGCCCGCCGTAGTGACCCCAGTCCGCCGGCCACCACTCCTGACTGTCGGTCATCAGTGCATGCAGGTCTTTCTTGAGGGCATCGACATCGAGGGTTTTGAGAGCGTCGCGGTAGCTGAAATCGCTGCCTAACGGGTTGGTCTTGGTATCATGCTGATGAAGAATGTCGAGATTGAGGGCATTTGGCCACCAGTCCGTGTTTGATGAGCCAGTAGCCGTATTTCCGCCGTGCATAACCGGACACTTGCCGGCTGGTTTCGTTTTATTCTCGTCCATCATTATCTCCCAGTATGTTGCATTGCCTTAATCGCTGCGCAAGAAGGTGGGTCGTCCTCCGATAACCTTACGGAGACTTCACCTATTCCCTCTTCTTGATGCAAGACAGTGCCAGAGTCTCCCTATAATTTATAATTGTATATGCTAACTTCTGCGATAGTTTAAGCTGATGAAAAGCGGCTCAATCGCACATTTTTCCTATCTGCATCAATAATCTTGCCGATAGCACAGTTTGCGATAATGAGCCGTCTTATCATTATGACAGTCTCTTTGAGGAAGCCGCTGACGCTATTCCCAAAAAACCTACAGCGAAGACGAACGGAGTATGAACTGGGTAATTTCGGCGCGTTTCCCTAAGCGGATCGGAAAGCCATTCCACAGCCCCGCACCATTGCTCACGTACAGATGCATGCCATCCACGTCATAGCTGCCAGACACATAGCCTTCATTCGCCAGCTGTGTCACCCAGTGCATGCCCAGCACCTGACCACCGTGCGTATGGCCGGAGAGCTGTAAATCCGCCCCGGCACGCGCATTTTCTTTCGCCCCCGTTGGCCGATGGCTAAGCAGAACAACGGCGCTATTTGGCGATACTCCGTTGAGCGCCGCGCCCGTATCCGGCAGCGGCTGTTGAAAATCGGCGGCAGTACGATCGGTGATGCCCGCCAGTACAAACGTGGCATTATCGCGCCCGATCGACACATGTTCATTGAGCAACAGGCGCAAACCCAGCGCGTTCAGCCGCTGCACCCATTGCGTATATTCCACGTAATATTCATGGTTGCCCACGATGGCAAACACGCCGTGTGGCGCAGTCAGGTTACGCAACGGCTCCATATCCTCGTGGCGAGCGCTCACGGTGCCATCGGCCAGATCGCCAGTAATCACCGTCAGATCGGGCTTAAGCGCATTGGTTTGGGCTACCACCGTCGCTATCCACGGGCGCTGTAACAGACGACTGGCATGTAAATCGGTTAGCTGCACCAGCCGGAAACCATCCAATTCGGGTGGCAGTTGCTTCAGTTTAACTTCTACCGTACGAACCTCAGGAACACGCACCGCCTCCCACACGCCGATAGCCGCCAGCCCCATCGCCACAACGGCAATGCCACCACGCAGCGCCATATTTTTCAGCAGAACATTCCCCGCTGGCCGAAATAAAAAACGACTCGCTACGCCAAGAAGATCGATAGCCAACAGCAGAAATGCGGCTATCAGCAGCGCGCCAAACGCCCAGCCCAGAAGCATCAGGACAAACGCGGGCACTTCCGGCGACGCCATCGTGCCAAAAAACGTGCGCGTAATCAGATGATGCTGTGACGCCAGCAGCACTAGCACCGCCAGTATGCGTTTTACGGATATACTGACACGCAAGCGCCAGACCAGACGCCAGATAACATAGAGGGCGATAAGCCCGGTAATGATATGAAACACGGATGTTTTTCTCTCTTTATCGGTGATATCGGTATAGTAACGCGTAAATTTTACACTATGACGCACACATTGCAGAGCAACGCGGCAGAGAGGTTGTGTTACTGGAAGGGGCGGATTAACATGGCGCGATTCCATGCGTTACACAGCCCAGACAAAAGTGGCACCTGCTCGCTGACAGCAGGTGATGCATGATAGTGATTAACAAAGGACATTTATGTTCGATTACACCGACTTTCCCGAACAGCGGCAAGCCAAAATCCGGCAAATCCTCAGCGAGGAAGGCAAAGTCGTCTGCACGCAGCTCTCACGTGAATTGAACGTATCCGAGCACACCATACGTCGCGACCTGAAGGAGCTGGCGCAATCCGGTGCCTGTAAGCGCGTCTACGGCGGTGCGGTCATCATGCCACCAGAAGCCATCGATTTTGCCAGCCGAGCGAGTATCGATGCCGTCCAGAAAGATCGTATCGCTCAGGCCGTTATCCCGCTGATAAAACCTAACAGTTGCGTCTTCTTTGACACTGGCACCACCAATCTGGCAGTGGCGAAGCAGCTTCCGCTGGGCCTGAAATTTACCGCCGTGTGTAATTCGCCCATTATCGCGACAGAGCTGATGCAACATCAGGATGTAGAAGTGATTTTTCTTGGCGGACGGATCCAGAAAGAAGTCGGCGGCGCAATTGGTATCGATACGCTCAGACAGCTAGAGAAGATGTATTTCGATCAATGCCTGCTGGGGGGCTGTGCCTTTGACGCCAACGAAGGATTGACCGTTTTTGAATATGACGATGCAGAATTCAAAAAGTGCCTTGTCACCCGCAGCAGCGAAGTGATCGTCGCGCTGACCGCTAATAAGATCTCCGCTTTGGCGCGCTATCGCGTCGCTGGGTGTGAAGATATTACCGCGCTGGTGACCGATGATGAAATCGCCCCTGCCTGTCAGGACGCATTAAGCGAAAAAAACCTGGATCTGATTATTGCCAGATAACACGACGGTAGCCTCAACGGCTGCCGGTTTGCTTCCTGCGGCTCAATTCATGAAAGCAGCAACTTTATCGTGTTGAGAACCCCATCGTCGTCATTGCTACGGGCAACAAAGTTCGCCGCGGCTTTGGTTTCCTCAAACGCGTTGCGCATCGCAAAGCTGTAAGCCCCGCGGCTCATTAACTCAATATCATTGTAGCCGTCGCCAAACACCATCGTTTCCTCTGCCGTCACCGCCAATTTGTCCTGAAGGATGTCTACGGTATGCCCTTTGTGTACGCCGACATTAGCAATATCGATCCAAGCCGCTTCAGAGACCACGATATAGACATGATCGTGAAACGCATCGAGATACTTCGCCGTCTCATGACAGTGCCCTTCCGGGTCATAAACCGTGATTTTCACAAAGTCATCGGTGACGGTAGCAAAGCTGGAGATCAGCGTCACGTTGGTGTACGACCTCTTTACCTTTTCCAGTAAAGCCGGGTTGATCGTTTCCCTGACCATCGCACCATGTGGGGTACAACCGATGACTACGTGTCGGTCATCCACACTTTCCAGCACGCCAATCAGACTCAAGGCCAGACGGTTTTTGATAAGCGATTGGTAAACGTAATCTCCCCGATATTTGATGCGCGTCGCGCTATCTCCCAAAATCCAGATATCTTTTGCAGCATCACCAAAAAGCGCTTCGACCCGCTCACACTGCTTACCCGTACAGGCGGCAAACTGTACGCCCTTATCTTTCATTAACGCATAAACCTCAGCAAACAGAGTCCTGTTGTAATCGCCATCGCTGTGAAGAAACGTGCCGTCCAGATCGGTAATTACCAACTTGATCATTCCACTCCCCCTTTCAGATTTTACGTATACAGATAGCCGTGAGTCAGGCTGTCGCAGCCTGTCTGAACAAAGAAAACATCGCTTTGTGCGGCGTGTTAGATAACTGACGCGGTGATTCGACGCCAATGCTCGATCAAGCTCGATAATGAGTTAGATATACACAAAAGAGCACAGAAAGCACAACAACAATCCATTTACGCCAGATTCATTGAGGTATAACGCGAGGGTTAGCATAGCACTTATTGACAATGCGCAACAAGAATCAAAAACAATCATAAGTGAGCAAAGAAAGAGTTAAAGCAGTGGCAGAACCGTCAATGATCTCTGCAACACTTAAATATCCAACCGAGATCATGTTATTCACATTTCATTAGACCCCACCGTTGACAACGTCACTGCTACGCCATATTCATATGTACGGACAAGTTAAAATGTCCGCACATATGAATATGACAGTGGCTACGACACATGACTCATCACGCGGGTTGTATCGCTAAAAATAAAAAAATCTTGTTAGTTCATGTCGTTAGGGACATTCACTGCATGATGGCGAGTTTTGCTGGTTCAGCCTTTATCCGTACTGTTCAACCTACAAGAGATCAACACTATGTCGACAAAAACACCTGTCTGGAAAGGTCTGACATTTCAGGTTCTGGCAGCGATGGCCCTGGGCATTGCCCTCGGTTTTGCCGCACCGGAATTGGCCGCAAAGTTTAAAATCCTCGGCGACATCTTTCTAAAACTCATCAAAACCGCCGTCGCACCGCTCATCTTTTTTACGGTGGTACACGGCATCGCCTCCGCAGGGGATATCAAGAAAGTGGGAAAAATCGGCGTGCGTGCGCTGATCTATTTTGAGCTGGTGTCTACCTTCGCTCTCGCACTCGGTCTCGGCTGGGCAAACATCATTGATATCGGTTCAGGCATTCATGCCGGGAGTATCAGTCAGACAGCTACCGCTGCCGTTGACTCTGCGATAGCAAAAGGCCACATGCCTACCACCACCATGGATTTTATCTACGGTATTTTCCCCGATAACTTCATCGGCGCCTTCGCTGGTGGGCAGCTCTTGCAAGTACTGGTGGTCTCACTGATTTTTGGTTTCGCTTTACTTGCGCTCCCCCACGAAAAACGCAGCGTGATTGAAAATGGCATGAACCGTATCTCAGAATGCTTCTTCGAGTTCATCAATTTAATCATGAAATTAGCCCCGATTGGTGCTTTCGGTTCCGTGGCGTATGCCGTAGGAAGTAACGGCAGTAGCGTGCTGCTTTCGTTACTGAATCTGGTATTGATGTTTTATGCTGCCGTCGCCTTTTTCATCATTGTTATCCTGGGCGCTATCTGCCGATTTACCGGGTTTAGCCTGACTCGCTTTCTTAAATATATCCGCGATGAGATCGTCATCGTGCTGGGTACGGCCTCGTCCGAAAGTGCCTTACCTCGGCTGTTACAGAAACTGGAACGTTTTGGTTGTTCACGCCAAAGCGTGGGGCTGATTCTCCCGACAGGCTATGCATTTAACCTCGACGGAACCAGTATTTACATGTCGATGTGTACGCTGTTTATCGCCAATGCCTATGGCGTCGACCTGAGCTGGCAACAGCAGATGGGCATCTTGCTCATCATGCTGGTGACATCAAAAGGCGCCGCAGCCGTCTCTGGTGGCAGCTTCGTGGTGTTCGCGGCAACGGTGGCAACAGTGGGTAATCTGCCGATAGAAGGACTGGCGTTAATTTTCGGTGTCTATCGCTTTATGTCTATGGCGATTGCGCTGTGCAATACCATCGGAAACAGCGTGGCCACTATCGTCGTTGCAAAATGGTGCGGTGAATATTCACCTCAGCCTGACAATGCACTGGACAGCACACCCCTTACTCAGGAAACCCGCCCCGCTCGCTAATCGCAAGCCAAACGCGGCAAAAACGGAGCATTACAGATATCAGCCAGGACGACTCACAGGGATTCTGGCTGAATAATTAACCTCAGGACGCAAATCCGGCTAAACATTCGACACTTGAAAGAAGATGATAAACAAAGCGCTTGCCACCAGCGCCGGAGCCGTCCATAATAGCGCCCATTCCAAACGCTGGAATGAAGAAAAGCATTCTAATCAAAACGTTACTGATTAAGATGTTATCTCCTGTACGACCGTAGCTCAGTTGGTTAGAGCACCACCTTGA
The DNA here is from genome assembly GCF_041228105.1 of Pectobacterium aroidearum. Classification (NCBI taxonomy): domain Bacteria; kingdom Pseudomonadati; phylum Pseudomonadota; class Gammaproteobacteria; order Enterobacterales; family Pectobacteriaceae; genus Pectobacterium; species Pectobacterium aroidearum. Next base: position 2,211,285 of record NZ_CP166097.1, on the reverse strand, counting down.
CATGGTGGGGGTCGGTGGTTCGAGTCCACTCGGTCGTACCAATTCATGTTCTGCAAATATTACCCTATGCCCGTAGGTTAATGAATGTGAGTTGAAATTCCTCTTACTCGTATCCTGTTAGTCTCGCAAAACTTAATTCAATCCTGACGTTTTTCCCGCTGTACATTCTGATTAATTCAAATTCAGGCTACTGCGATAAATCGCGCTGGCTAAAACCCTTCTTCTTTTTGGGCTCGATTCGTAAAAAATCATTCGTCATTTATGCTCAAAGAATACCGGCCTATCATGGGACGATGAATCAAAGGAGTGACTGGCCTCGACGGTACGCCTATTGACGAACTGGTTACAAACGCCAAGGCAGACTAAAAAATCGTCTCATCTACCAGACAACAACGCGACCCTACTGGCCGCGTGTCTCCAGATACAGCACCGTGGCAGCGACGCGAGAGCGTACGTTGAGTTTGCGCAGCATGTTGCGGATATGCACTTTTACCGTCTCTTCTGAGATATACAACACTGCGGCGATTTGCTTGTTGGATAATCCTGACGCCACTTCCTGCAGCACATCCAGTTCGCGCTCCGTCAATACGGTAAAAGGCGACGGTGTTTCCTGTATGGCGATGCGGTGGCGTAGCACGTCCCTGACTTGATCGCTGAAAGCATCACTGCTGCGAATGGCATCCAGTAAGTGTTCTGGGGCGCTATCCTTAAGCAGATAGCCATCGGCCCCCGCGTCCATCAGCGCATAAATATCGCTGGGCGCATCGGAGACCGTCAGCACAATCACACGGGCACAGATCCCATCGCGCCGCAGCGCGTGAAGCGTATCCAGCCCGCTCAATCCTTTCATGTTGAGATCGAGCAAGATGATATCGGGAGAATCCCGGTTCGCGAGGCTCAGCGCCTCCATGCCGTTACTGGCTTCCCCTATCACGTCAAAGATGGCATCGGTCGCCAGTAGCTGACGGATTCCCCGGCGCATAAGCGGATGATCGTCGACGATCAACACACGATAAGATGGTTTTTCTGACATGCCCAGCCCCAATGTAATATGGATCTTATTATTTTATTTATGATTATGATCTATGATTTATCGCCGTCATACTTCAAGCGACCTGCTTTCCACTCGACTTATTCCGGGTAGAGAGTGTTCGTGTTATCGCGTTCACGCGCTGCCGTCGGCGTCGAGAAACAGACGCTAACCTGCGTTCCCCCTTCAGGGTGAAGGCCGATAGATAACTTTCCGCCTAACCGTTCGGCACGCTCCTGCATAATATTTAAACCGTAGTGTCCTGCGGGTTCCTCCTGATTGATAATGCCACAGCCGTCATCACGAATATCAACACAATGACGGCCATCAGGCTGCGTCCGACAGTTGACGGTAATCGCCGTCGCCTGCGCGTGTTTAATGGCATTCAGCACCGCTTCACGGATGATTTGTAGCAAGTGAACCTGCTGTGAGGCATCCAGCGCTTGCGTAGGAATCCGGCAGTCAATCGTGATTGCCGCCGGAGTCTGCGCGCGCAGCGGCGCGATCATTTCCTGCATCGCCGCAGGCAAATCGGCCTGTTGCAGCGTCAGTCGGAACGTACCCAGCAGTTCCCGCAGTTGGCGATAAGCATCGCTGAGCGCCTGTTCAAAATCGGTGATGATCTGCTGGGCCTGCGCATTTTCTTCCGCGACCGCGCGCTTTAACAACGTCATCTGGATATTCAGATAAGAGAGCACCTGAGCCAGTGAGTCATGCAGTTCACGCGCGATGGTGGCGCGTTCCTCCATCAGTAATAGCTGCTGGTAGTGCTTCTGCGCCTGATTAAAATAGAGGCCGCGGCCCAGCATATTAGCAACGCTTTCCATCAGCTGCGCCGACGGTTGCTGCGTTGATGCCTGCCATCGCAACTGCCCAAACTCAACCTCTTGCAAACGGATGGGCAAGGTCTGCCACGCAGCCTGCTCATCCGGCTGGCCTTCACATAACAGCCAGTTCTCTCCTACCCGCATTTCCAGACAGCCGACCGTTTCATAGCGGCGAACAATTTGCAGAATCTGCTGAAAGCAATGTCTGTCGATGGTGCTGACATTCATCGCCTGAGAGCAGTTGTACAGCACCTTCAGCATGCGGTTCACTTCCTGCAAGCGCAGCGTTTTCTGCCGTACCTTGTCTTCCAGAGAACGATAAAGCTTTTGCAGTTCATCAGTCATGCTACTGAAGGTTTGCGCCAGTAAGCCCAGTTCGTTAGGCAAATTGACGTCCAGCCGCGAATGGGTAAAACGCCCCTTTTCAATAGACGCACAGGCCGCCATCAGCTTATTCAACGGCACGACCACCTGACGGCGGATGCGGCGCAGCGTAAAGAAGATCAGTATATAGATAGTGATCGAACCAATTATTGATGTCACAACAACTATCATCATCTTGCGTTCGGAATAGTGCTGCAACGCCAGCACAAAGAGATCGATCTGCGTGACATAGCGAACAATGTTGTCCTGATACCACGTCCGATCCCCCGCGCTCAGGCGCTCATCCATCGTTTTCCAGCTTTGCAACAGCGCAGCGTAGCGATCGCGCACATCGCGCGGCACATACCAGCGATCCAACAGATGAAAAACCGGGGAATCCAGCGTTTGCGCATAAAGGCGGCGATGCGATGCTAATTCTGCGCGATCGCCCTGCAAGTCATATCCCATGCGATAGCTTTGCATACGCATGGAGCCAGCAACGTTGATCGCTTCTGCATCGCGTAAACCGCTGGCCAGCGTTAGTAGCGCAATGCCGGTCGTCAGGAATGAAAGCAGCGCGATATAAAAAAATGCGCGAGCCAGGCTGGTAGAAACAGGACGTTTAACCATCACAACGAGCAATCCCCTTTAACGTCATACCTACTCTAAATAAGTAGAGCAGCGTCTCAGCGCCACTATCGCGATCCCCATCCGAACAGGCAAGCCAATGAGACGCGAATCCCACATAAGCTTGATCCGGCACCTCCATTTACCTCTAAAGGGTGATTATCGCATACAGCCTAAGAGGAATAGTGTAACCCCTACAAAAACAGCGTGTTTCTTATTGGATATTTCATTGCATGCCAGAGCGACAAACTGCCATGACTAACCTTTCCCGACGTTCCCTACTGACTGGTGGCCTACAGCGGGCAGACAACGCGTTGCGTCCGCCGTGGAGCGGCGTAGAAAGTCGGTTTCTGAGCCAGTGCATACGCTGTAACGCCTGCATTGATGCCTGCGATTCGGGGATCATTCAGCGCGGCTCGGGCGGTTTTCCCACCATCGATTTTCAGCGCGGCGAATGCACGTTCTGCTACGACTGCGCGCGTGCCTGTCCACAAGCGCTGTTCGCGGAGAGCCACACCACGCCGTGGGAATACCACCTGACAATTCAGGACGCCTGTTTGTCGCTACATCAGGTGGAATGCCGCAGCTGTCAGGATGCGTGTGACGCCGGGGCGATACGGTTTCGTCCCGCCATTGGGCGCGTTGCCGCACCGTCAATCGACGACGATGCCTGTACCACCTGTGGCGCCTGTATTTCCGGATGCTCTGTCGGCGCTATATCGATGAAAAAGATCACTGCGGGGCATCACCCCGCACCAACGCGTCTCCTGACGCAACAGGAAAACCGATGAGCACAGTCTGGCATGTTTGCAGTGTAGTGGTTCACGTCAATACGGCACAGATGGCGGCCGTGGGCGAGGTGTTAGCGACGCTGCCCAATATCGAGGTGGGTGCCAGCGATAGCGATACCGGAAAAATGGCCGTGGTGCTGGAGTCAGATTCAGAAGACGCACTGTTAAAACAAATAGCGTCAATACGCGAACTTACAGGCGTACTGGCTGTTTCGCTGGTTTATCACCAGCTTGATGAACCGTCTTTTGCTGAACAGTCTTTTACTTTCGATGAACAACCTCTTGATCAACAAGCTCAGGGTGAGGAAATACCATGAAACTCAGTCGACGACACTTTATGAAGGCGAACGCTGTCGCAGCGGCCGCTGCGGTCGCGGGCATCACCATCCCTATCGCGGTCCGCGCCGCGACCGAGCAGTCAGAAGCCATCCACTGGGATAAAGCTCCCTGCCGTTTCTGTGGCGTAGGGTGTGGTGTGCTGGTAGGGACGCAAAACGGCCGCATCGTCGCCAGTCAGGGCGATCCCGACGCGCCGGTTAACCGTGGTTTAAACTGCATCAAGGGCTATTTCCTGCCAAAAATCATGTACGGACAGGATCGCCTGACCCAGCCCTTGCTGCGGATGCGTGATGGTAAATTCGATAAAGAAGGTGAATTTACCCCGATCTCTTGGGACAAAGCCTTTGACATCATGGCGGAGAAATTCAAAACCGCCCTGAAAGAGAAAGGTCCGAACGCGATAGGGATGTTTGGCTCTGGACAATCGACGATTTGGGAAGGCTATGCGGCCGCTAAATTGTTCAAAGCCGGTTTCCGCTCCAACAATATTGACCCCAACGCGCGACACTGTATGGCATCGGCGGTCGTGGGCTTTATGCGAACCTTCGGTATGGATGAACCGATGGGCTGCTACGACGATATCGAGCAGACCGATGCGTTTGTACTGTGGGGCTCCAACATGGCGGAGATGCACCCGATTCTCTGGTCGCGCATCACCGATCGCCGCCTATCGAACAGCAATGTTACCGTCGCCGTGCTGTCCACCTATCAGCACCGCAGTTTTGAGCTGGCGGATAACGGTATGGTATTTACGCCGCAAACCGATCTGGCCATTCTCAACTACATCGCTAACTACATTATTCAAAACAATGCGGTGAACGAGACCTTCTTTACCCGCCACGTAAACCTGCGCAGAGGCGTGACTGATATCGGCTACGGGCTGCGTCCGACGCACCCGCTGGAGAAAGCGGCGAAAAATCCGGGCTCCGACGCATCCGAACCCATGAGTTTTGAAGAATACAAAGCCTTTGTCGCCGACTACACGCTGGAAAAAACAGTCGCCATCAGCGGCGTCCCTGCCGACCAGTTGGAAGAGCTGGCAAAACTCTACGCCGATCCGAAGAAGAAAGTGATCTCCTACTGGACGATGGGCTTTAACCAGCACACACGCGGCGTCTGGGCGAACAATCTGGTTTATAACATCCACCTGTTGACGGGCAAGATCTCCCAACCTGGCTGCGGGCCGTTCTCATTAACCGGTCAACCTTCTGCCTGCGGTACTGCACGTGAGGTCGGCACCTTCGCCCACCGTTTGCCTGCGGACATGGTGGTAACCAACGAGAAACACCGCGCGATAGCGGAAAAACTGTGGCAGTTACCGACCGGTACCATTCCTGAAAAGATCGGTCTGCACGCCGTCGCACAAGACAGGGCGCTGAAAGACGGCACGCTGAATGCCTATTGGGTGATGTGTAACAACAACATGCAGGCTGGCCCGAACATCAATCAGGAGCGTATGCCAGGCTGGCGCGACCCACGCAACTTTATCGTCGTTTCCGATCCCTACCCGACCGTCAGCGCGCTGGCTGCCGATCTGATTTTGCCGACCGCAATGTGGGTGGAAAAAGAAGGCGCTTACGGCAACGCCGAACGCCGGACACAGTTCTGGCGCCAGCAAGTGAAAGCGCCGGGCGAATCAAAATCGGATCTGTGGCAGGTCGTGAGCTTTGCCAAGCGCTTCGCCGTAGAAGAAGTCTGGCCGGAAGCACTTCTGGCGCAGAAACCGGCCTATCGCGGCAAGACGCTCTACGACGTGCTGTTTGCGAACGATGTCACCACGCGCTTCCCACTCAGTGAATTAGCGGAAAATCAGTTGAACGACGAATCCCGAGACTTCGGTTTTTATCTGCAAAAAGGCCTGTTTGAAGAATACGCCGCGTTTGGCCGTGGGCACGGTCACGACCTAGCGCCATTCGATGACTACCACAAAGCTCGTGGGCTACGCTGGCCAGTGGTTAACGGTAAGGAAACGCAGTGGCGCTATAGCGAAGGGCATGATCCTTACGTCAAAGCGGGAGAAGCCTACCGTTTTTACGGTAAACCAGATGGCAAGGCGGTGATTTTCGCGCTGCCATACGAACCTGCCGCCGAAGCGCCGGACGACGAGTACGATCTCTGGCTCTCCACTGGTCGCGTGCTGGAGCATTGGCACACCGGCAGCATGACGCGTCGCGTACCGGAACTGCACCGCGCCTTCCCCGAGGCCGTGCTGTTTATCCACCCACAGGATGCCAAAGCGCGCGATCTGCGTCGCGGTGAGAAAGTTCGCATTATCTCGCGCCGTGGTGAAGTCGTCTCCGTGGTTGAAACACGCGGCCGTAATAAACCACCGCGTGGACTGGTGTATATGCCGTTCTTCGACGCCGCGCAGATGACCAACGTCCTGACGCTGGATGCCACCGATCCGCTGTCGAAAGAAACGGACTTTAAGAAATGCGCCGTCAAGCTGGCTAAGGTGTAGCGCGCATGGCACGCCCGGAACATTCATCACCCGCTCGCCGTCGCTTTCTGCGTGACGCCGTCCGTGCCGTTGCGGGTTTATCCGCCGCGGTCACGATACTCGGCATTCAGCAGCGACGCGCTCAGGCCGACGCGATCCGGCTACGGCCGCCGGGTGCGCTGTCGGAAGCAGCGTTTTCCGGTGCCTGCATCCGCTGTGGCCAATGTGTTCAGGCCTGCCCGTACGACACACTGAAACTGGCAACGCTGGTCTCCGGTTCCGCCGCCGGAAGCCCTTACTTTGTCGCACGCGATATCCCGTGCGAGATGTGTGAGGACATCCCCTGTGTCGTCGCCTGCCCCAGCGGCGCCTTACAGCCGCTGGACACCATCGATGACGCCCGCATGGGATTAGCGGTGCTGCTCGACCAGGAGAACTGCCTGAACTATCAGGGGTTACGTTGCGATGTGTGCTATCGCGTCTGTCCCCTCATCGATAGCGCCATCACGCTGGAGCCGGAGCGCAATGCCCGAACCGGAAAACACGCCCGTTTTCTGCCTACGGTGCATAGCGATGTCTGTACCGGCTGCGGCAAATGTGAAAAAGCCTGCGTACTGGAACAGCCTGCGGTAAAGGTTTTGCCGCGCGCGCTGGCAAAAGGCGAACTCGGACATCACTACCGTTTCAGTTGGCTGGAGGCACGCAATGGCAAATCGTAAGCAGGACGCCGGACGAGAAGCCCGGGCGAAAAAAGGCTGGTGGCGCAGCCACCGCTGGCTGGTATTGCGCCGTCTGACGCAATCTCTGGTGCTGCTCATGTTCCTTAGCGGCCCGCTGCTAGGGTTCTGGATCTTGCGCGGTAACTACAGCGCCAGTCGTTTGCTCGACACGGTGCCACTCAGCGATCCGCTGATGGTGCTGCAAAGTCTGGCCAGTGGTCATCAGCCCGCCACGCTTGCGCTGATTGGTGCGCTGATTATTGCGTTGAGCTATGCACTGGCAGGCAAACGCCTGTTCTGTAGCTGGGTCTGCCCGGTTAATCCGCTCACCGATTTAGCCGCCTGGCTACGTCGTCGTTTCGGCATCACCGCTTCGGCGACGATCCCCCGTAATCTGCGCTATCTGCTGCTGATGCTTATTCTGGCAGGAAGCGCACTGACGGGCGGGCTGCTGTGGGAATGGGTCAATCCGGTCTCACTGGCAGGGCGCGGGCTGATTTTCGGGTTTGGCGCAGGTATCTGGCTGCTGCTGGCACTGTTTCTGTTTGATTTGCTGGTCGTGGAACACGGCTGGTGTGGGCATCTGTGCCCAACCGGCGCGCTGTACGGTGTGCTTGGCAGTAAAGGCGCGCTGGCTGTGGATGCCGCCGAGCGTGAACGTTGTACCCGCTGTATGGACTGTTTCCATGTCTGTCCAGAGCCGCAGGTGCTGCGCGCGCCCTTGCTCGATAAACACAGTCCGGTACAGATCACGGACCGAGACTGCATAACATGCGGACGCTGTATTGATGTCTGCGCTGAAGACGTTTTTAAAATAACCCTTAGATGGAAATCGGGAGCAAAGTCATGAAAAGCCTGAGAATGGGATGGTTTCGCTGGATCACCGCCCTGGCGATACTGTGCAGTGCGATAGCCACTGCACAGGTCGATTTAAGTCAATCGCCGGAAGTCGCCGCGACACAGCCGGGAAATAGCCGGATGCCGAAGCAGCAGGAGCGTATGGCGCTCAACTATGTCAACCAGCCACCGATGATCCCGCATAGCGTGGATGGCTATCAGGTCACCCCGACCTTTAACCGCTGCCTACAGTGCCACGGCGTGGAGAATTATCGTTCCACCAGCGCCCCCCGGGTCAGCCCAACCCACTTTGTCGACAGAGACGGTAAAGTGCTGAGCAATGTCGCCCCTGCCCGTCATTTCTGCCTGCAATGCCACGTGCCGCAAGCGGATAGTTCACCGATCACCGGTAACACGTTCACCCCTTCTAAAGGCTTTGGACAGTGAGGTTTGCTATGAAACAGCCAGGAAAAGTGGGACGGTTGTTGCGCCAGCTATGGCAATGGTGGCGCCGCCCGAGTCGGCTGGCGCTGGGAACATTGCTCATTATCGGCTTCGCAGGCGGTATTTTCTTTCTGGCGACGTCCCAGAAAGGCATGGAAATGAGCAACAGCGAAGCGTTCTGCATCAGCTGTCATGAAATGCGTAATACCGTCTATCAGGAATATATGGAAACCGCGCACTACAGCAACCGCAGCGGCGTACGCGCCACCTGTCCCGATTGCCACGTTCCGCATGAGTTTGTGCCGAAAATGGTACGTAAGATTCAGGCCAGTAAAGAGCTGTACGGCAAAATAATGGGCACGATTGATACGCCACAAAAATTTGAAGCACACCGGCTGACGATGGCGCAGAACGAATGGCGGCGCATGAAAAACAACAATTCTCAGGAATGCCGCAACTGCCACAACTTTGACTATATGGACTTCTCAGGGCAAAAAACAGTCGCGGCGGAAAAACACAGCGAAGCGATAAAACTCGGTCAAACCTGTATCGACTGCCATAAAGGCATCGCCCACAAACTGCCGGACATGCACGGCGTCAAAAGCGGGTTATAACTCCCCTTCGTAACATTCGGGACGGCGTATGCCGTCCTATCGTTGCTGACAAAGCCCGTAGAGCGGTAGTAACGGATAGATCGTAAAGACGCTGCAAGTACGTCCATGTAAGCTCGGATTGCGCCATCCCTGGCGCAAACGCTTTACTCTTCTATTCCGTTACTCCCGTTTTCATTCTGCAAATAGAACGGTATAAGGACGGCATCCCCTTCAACATGAAGGCCGTCCACAGCAATCCTCCGTGCAGGCGGAGGAATCCCTTCACAAATAAAGATGTGCTACGTTCAGTCTTTTGATTTTATGGGGTTGGTTCGCGTAAAAAACCGCGCTGAGGTGGGCGTAGCCGCCGGATGAGCGGCATGGACGCCGCGAAAGCCTGCGCCGCGTATGGAACGCGTCGCAGGCGGTCCGAACAGCGGATACGAACGCCGAAGGCACCGCAAAGCGGCGCGATTTACCGCGAAAAGCCAGGGGTCACGGGGCGACGGCGACTAAGCCGCCCCGTGTCGGGCGCGTGCTGCAACGGTTGCAGAAAACAACGTTGGATAATGCGCACGAAATCTTCACGCTACTGACATAAACGGCTGAGATTCCAAATCTCTGCCTGTGATGAACCATAAGCGTTTGAGCGGAAACACTACGTTTGGAAGAGATAACTTGTCGGATAACAAAAGGGCGATATCTCGCCCTTCTGCTATTGATGATAAAGACAAAAGAATTTTTACTTCCCAGTGACCGCCTGCACCGACAGTGATGCTTTCGCCTGCGCGACGCTGCGCTCGATGACCGCACGGCGTGTGTCGTTTTGCGGGAGCAGCGTCAGCATCGTTTGCCAGGCGTCAATCGCGTCCTGATAGCGCTGGGCTTCATAGGCATTGAAAGCCAGCAGGCTCAGCACGCGCACATTGGTCGAGCCGGAATGCATCAGTTCACGCAGCATGTCTCCACCACGCTGGCTATCACGCGGGTCGGTGGAGCGCGACAGCAGATCGGCATAATCCAGTGCCAGATCCGTATTTTTCGGATCGAGCTGGAACGCCCTGGCAAATGCCTGCACGGACATGTCGTAGTTGTTCAGTAATCCTGCAATGCGCCCCAGCATCCACCAGTCTTGGGGATTATCTGGCTGAGCTTCCAGTTGGCTACGTAGTCCCAGACCGAGACGCGCGACCTCTTCAATGGTCAGTGGTTCAGCGTCGGGATCCAATGCCCGCTTCATCAGGTCCGGCGTTAACGCAACGACCTGCTGTAACTCCTGCACCCGATTAACCGCAGACGTCTTCCAAAACACGCCGAGGCTGACGATAACCAGCAGTAATACGCCCGGCAACAAAACCCAGCGGTTTAGCGGACGCAGCTGTGCCTTCGCACCGCCGGGAATATCCTGCAACAGCGTATGCTGGAGCTCTTCAACCAGTTGAGCACGCTCCTGTTCATTGGCAACATCCGCAGTAAGCTCACGCAGCCGGTCGCGATACAGCGCCTGATTAATCGCATCACGATCGTATTCGCCCCGTGACGACCACGGCGCAAGCAGCAGCGCAGAAAGCGCAATCAGCGATAGCACAATGGTTGCTGTCAGTAGCATCATTCCGGTTTCTCCTCACGTCCCAACAGCGTCTGCAAGCGCTTTTTATCCTGTTCGCTCATCGGTTCTTTAACGCTCTTGATGCGGTGCGCACGCCGGATAATCATCCACGCTCCTGCTGCCAGAAACAGCGCAGGCAGCAGCCATAATAGAATGGTAAACGGCGTGATCGGCGGCTCATACGTCACAAAATAACCGTAACGATCCACCATATAATCGACAACCTGCTCTTTCGTTTGCCCCTGCTGCATCAGCTCGTACACTTTCTGCCGCATATCCGAAGCAATCATCGAATTGGAATCGGCAATGCTGTTGTTCTGGCATTTAGGGCAACGCAGTTGCATGGTCAACTCACGAAACTGTTGCTCCTGCGTGTCGTTGTCAAAACGCAATACCTCGGAGGACGCCAGCACGCTGAACGACAGCAGTAATGCACCAAGGAAACTCAGCACTCTCATGCGCCGCCCTCCTTGCTGTATTTCTCCCACAGCGGTTGCAGCGTTTCTTGCCACACCTGCATATTGAGATCGCCCGCATGGCGATAGCGAATGATGCCTTTCCCGTCGATCAGGAAGGTTTCCGGTGCGCCATACACGCCCAGATCCAGCCCCAACATGCCGTCACCATCAAACAAACTCATCGCATAGGGGTTGCCTAACGTTTTCAGCCACTCAACCGCTTTGGGGCGTTCATCTTTATAATTCATGCCCACGACGCGAATTCCCTGAGCCGCCAGCGTGTTGAGGAACTGGTGTTCCGCGCGGCACGTCGGGCACCAGGTCGCCCAGACGTTCAGCAGCAGCGGTTTTCCATCGCTTAGTTCAGATTGGTTATAAACCTTTCCCGGCTGATCCAGCGATTCAAGACGAAATTCGGGAATCGGTTTACCAATCAGAGCAGATTCCAACCGCATGGGATCGTCACCGTCACTGTTACGCACCAGTTGCCACAACAAAGCAACGGCCAGCAGTAAAAACAGGACGAGCGGGATTAACAAGATTTTGCGGCTCATGATGATGCCTCCCTAACAGCGCAACGCAGGCGATAGCGAGGATCGAACATGCACAAGATGCCGCCTAGCGCCATCAGCCCCCCGCCGTACCAAATCCAGCGGACAAAGGGTTTGTAATACAGCCGTACCGCCCAGCTACCGTCATCCAGCTCTTCGCCCAGTGCCGCATAGAGATCGCGCGTTACACCCGCATCAATAGCGGCTTCCGTCATGATCGCGCCGCTGGTGTTGTAGAAGCGTTTTTCCGCTTTCAGCGTCGCTTCCGGCTTGCCGTTACGCGTCACCTCAATCGTCCCTTTACCGCTGTGCCAGTTAGGCCCAACGACATCACGCACGCCTTGAAACGTAAAACGGTAATCGTGTATTTGGATGCTGTCGCCAGCCCGCATTCGCACATCCCGCTCAACGCTATAATTCTGGCTGAAGGCGATCCCTACCACCGTCACCGCCAACCCAATATGGCCGCACACCATGCCCCACTGGCTCAGTGAGAGCTTGGTCAAACCGCGCAGCAGACCATGACGCCGAGTGGAATTGCTATGCAGCTCGTATACCGTTAAGAAGAACACCCACAGCGCCATCGACAGGCCGACCACCGTCATGGCAACCAGCGAATCTTGTAACAACCACGGCAGCAGCAGCGACAGTGCCGCGGTCACGGCCAGCGCAATCAGCAGCAGCTTACGCAGCTTTTGCGGCTCATCGCGCCGCCAGCGAACCAACGGCCCTACGCCCAGCAGTAAGGCAAACGGTGCCATTAATAGGGTAAACATGGTGTTGAAGAACGGTGCGCCAATCGAGATGCTGCCTAAGCCCAATTGCTTATGCACCAGCGGCAGCAGCGTTCCCAGCAGCACCACGAGCGTTGCCGCCATCAGGATCAGGTTATTGCCGAGCAGAAAAGTCTCACGCGACCAGAGTGAATTCGTTACCCGCGCCCGTACCCGGTTGCCTTTGATGGCGAACAGCAGCAAAGAACCGCCGATAACAATGACCAGAAACGCGAGAATAAACATGCCGCGCGCCGGATCGGAGGCAAAGGCGTGCACCGACACCAATACACCGGACCGCACCAGAAATGTCCCCAGCAGGCAGAGCGAGAACGCACCGATAGCCAGTAGTACCGTCCAAGCCTTGAAGCTGCCGCGTTTTTCGGTAACTGACAGCGAATGCAGCAGTGCCGTGCCCACCAGCCACGGCATCAATGATGCATTCTCGACCGGATCCCAGAACCACCAGCCGCCCCAGCCAAGCTCGTAATACGCCCAACCCGAACCCAGCACGATACCCAGCGTCAGGAATGACCAGGCTGCCTGCGTCCACGGTCGGGACCAACGCGCCCACGCGCTGTCCAGTCGTTCCGCCAGCAGCGAAGCGACCGCAAAGGCAAACGCCACAGAAAACCCGACATAGCCCATGTAGAGCAATGGCGGATGGAAGATTAACCCGACATCCTGCAACAGAGGATTAAGATCGCGCCCGTCAATCGGGTAGTCCGGCAGCGTGCGCGTAAAGGGATTCGACGTCAGGATGATGAACAGCAAGAAACCGACATTAATCATCCCCATAACGGCCAGCACACGGGCGACCGCATCCAGCGACATCCCTCGACTGAATATCGCCACGGCGAAGGTCCAGCCGCTCATCAGCAGCACCCAGAGCAGCAGCGACCCTTCATGTGCACCCCACGCTGCCGCCACGCGATACCATACCGGCAACGCACGGTTCGAGTTGTTGGCTACATAAAGAACGGTGAAATCATTGATCACCAGCGCATGCACCAGCACGAGGAAAGACGCCAAAATGCATGCAAACAGCGCCCAGGCAAGCGGACGCGCCAATGCCATCAGGCGGGTATCCTGACGCGCCGCGCCCCACAGCGGATACACGCTGAGCAACAGCGCAACACCCATAGCCAGACAGAGCAGATAATTGCCCACTTCAGGCATCATAACCGTTTACCCTCTGTGGCAGTCGCCGGTGCATGGCCGTGCTGTCCTTCCATCGCCGCCTTGATTTCCGGTGGCGTGTAGTTTTCATCATGTCGGGCCAGCACTTCTTTCGCCATGATGTGATCGTCGGTGTCCAGAATGCCCTGTGCCACCACGCCTTGCCCCTCGCGGAACAGATCCGGCAGCATCCCGTTATAGGTTACCTCGACGGAACCCTGCGCATCATAAACGGTGAAACGCACTTCCAGACTTTGGCTGTCGCGACGCACGCTGCCCGGCATCACCATGCCGCCGACGCGCAAACGCTGCCCGATCGCCGGTTTTTCCTGCGTTTCGTTCTTGCCGTACAGAATTTCACTGGGCGTATAAAAGAGATCGATATTTGAGCTCAGCGCATAGAGCGTGAGCGCTACCGTCAACACCGCACCGCAAATGACGGCCAGAATGGCATAAAGGCGAGTTTTACGCGGCGCACTCATGGCGTCACCTCCACCGCTTTCGACTGACGGGCCGTGCTCTTGCGCTGCTCGCGCGCCTGCTGGCGACGGATGTCGTTCATCAATGTACGACGATGCCAGAGGGTCTGCCCGACCAACGCACTCAGCGGCAGCAGCGTTAGCACCACGGCCAGCCAGACGTAAAAGGCATAGCCGCCCATCGCAAAGAAATCCTGCCAGCTTGTAAAAGCGATGTTCATCGTGCGACTCCCTCTTTATTGACCAGCGCCGCAACCCAAGGCGCACGACGCTGCTGCATCAGTATCAGATTACGCAAGCGCATGAGTGACAACGTCACGAAAAGACTCATGAAACCTAACATCATGATTCGCAGCGGAAGACGCATGGCGGGATCGATGGTCTTCTGCATTTTTGTCGATCCTTGATGCAGGGTATTCCACCACTCGACCGAGAAATGGATGATGGGTAAATTCACCACGCCGACCAGTACCAAAATGGCAGCCGCACGACCAGCAAGACGGCGATCGTCAAACGCGTTGTAGAGCGCGATGATACCCACATACAGGAACAGCAGAACGAGTTCCGATGTCAGGCGCGCATCCCAGACCCACCAGGTCCCCCACATCGGTTTACCCCAGGTGGATCCCGTAGTCAGCGCAATGAAGGTAAATACTGCCCCGACCGGCGCCATCGCCGCGACGGCAAGCTCTGCCGTTTTTGACTGCCGAATCAGTCCGATAAGCGCAAACATCGCCATCACGGCATAAACGCCCATCGACCATACGGCCGCTGGCACGTGCAGGTACATGATGCGATACCCTTGCCCTTGCTGATAATCCGCAGGTGCAAAACCAAATCCCAGCAGGCAACCGCCGATCAACAGCGCCGCGCTAATCAAGGCAAACCACGGGATAAGCCTGCCGCAAAGGCCATAAAGGCGATCCGGCTGCGTAAGCTGATAGTTTTTTTTCAACATAACGAGTGCTCACTCTGCTAAAACTCATCCCAACGGGACGATGAACGCGATCCTGAGATCGGAAAATTATTGTATGCTCACCCGCAACGCCGCCGCCGTGGCAAACGGGCTCAGGGTGGCGCTGCCCGCCAGAAAAGCGCCGAGGATCGCCAGATACCCACCGACCGGCAGTTGCATCATGGCGGCCTCGACCGCCGCCGTGGCAAAAATCAACAGCGGTATGGTGAGCGGCAAGACCAGCAGGCTTAACAGCACACCGCTGCGGCGCAATCCGACCGTTAATCCCGCCCCAATCGCACCCAGAAAACTGAGCGTTGGCGTGCAGAGCAACAGCGTTAACGCCATCACCCACCAACCGTGGCTGTCCAGTCCAAACAGCAGCGCCGCCAGTGGGGAAAGCAGTAACAACGGCAGCCCGCTAACCATCCAATGCACCACAACTTTCGCCAGCACCACTAACGGCAGCGGCAAAGGCAGCAGCGTCAGTTGTTCCAGCGAACCGTCCTGATAGTCGTCGCGGAAAAGCCGATCCATCGCCAGTAGAGAAGCCAGCAATGCCGCGACCCACACCACACCCGGTGCCACACGCATCAATAGTTGTGGCTCCGATCCAATGGCCAGAGGGAACAAAATGATGACGATCAGGAAGAACCACAGCGGGTTGAGAATTTCGGCGTTATTACGTAACGCGACGCGCAACTCTCGGGCCATCAGACGCCGCATGATAGTGCTCCTTCACTCGGCGTAAGCTGGATACAGCGAATAGTCTGAGCGAACGGACGCAGCGGCTGGTGAGTGGTTAAAATGATGATGCCGCCGCGCGCAATATGGTGTTCCATACGCTGTGTCAGCATGTCGACGCCCGCCACGTCGAGCGCGGTAAGCGGTTCATCCAGAATCCACAGCGGAACATCGGTAAGCCACAAACGCGCCAGCGCAACGCGCCGCTGTTGTCCTGCCGAAAGGCGCGCCACGGGTACGTCCTCATACCCTGCCAGCCCGACAGCGGCCAGCGCCTGCCAGTGCGCCTCCTGATGCTGATGCGGATAGAAAAAGCGGAGGTTCTCCTCACCAGTCAGGACGCTCTTGATGCCCGGCTGATGACCTAACCACAGAAGCTGCTGGTTAAACTGCTCACGCATGCGGTTGATGCGTTGCCCCTTCCAGCGGATTTCCCCCGACTCGGGCGTCGCCAGACCGCTTAAAATGCGCAACAGCGAGGTTTTGCCCACGCCGTTAGCACCGGCAATCTGCACCATTTCACCGGGGCTCGCCGTAAACGACAACGCACTGAACAGCACATGCTCATCGCGTATGCAAACCACATCGCGCGCTTCTAACATCGGGGTGTACTCCTGCTTTCTAATGCCATATACCCTTGGATATAGAATAACATGGTGCCCTTACTCCCCCCTCTCGGGGACCCTAACCATAAAGAGTTAATCTCTTTTATTGAGATCAATAAAACCGGTGATTCCGGTTATTCCTGTCATCGCACCGTATCGAAAACCACGCCGACATGCTTAAACCGGAAATCTATTGGGCATATTTTTATGCAGCTGCCGAGACTATTTCGTGCGCCACAAGACCTTCATTTCATGCTACCGCTTAGCACGCGCCCGACGCAGGGCGGCTCAATCGCCGTCGCCCTGCGAACCCTGGCTTCCGGCTAAATTATGCCGCTGCGCGGTACCATCGGTGTTCATGAGCAAAACCCGAGCCACCAGTGACGCGATTACTAACCCCATTAATGGGGTTAGCCCTGCAGGCCAGCACAAGTGCTGTTCAAAACGTCTTTGACGTTTTGTCCGACGCGGCACTGGCTTTCGCGGCATCCGTGCCGCTCACTCGGTGCTCACGCCCACCGCTGCATAATTTCTACGCCGTATAACAGTAAAACCAGTAATAAGCTGTAGCCGTACGGAATGAGAAACAACGAAAGCAAAACGTATCGCGCGCTATTTCTGGCTGTTCTTCAGCAGCGTTGCGGTGTTGATCGCCTCGATCAACTGGACGCGATTAACCCGCGGGCTATAGGTATCCAGCAGGCGCTGCCAAATCGTAATTGCGCGTGCATAGTCCGCTTTCAGGAACGCGTCTGACGCCAGCAGCATCAGCGCTGTCACTTCATTGGCATCCAGCGCCAGCGCTTTATCGACCATCTCCTGCATAGGCGGCGTGACGGCCTGGCCCGCCTGGTAATACAGCACCGTCGCCAGCGCCGAATACAGCTCCGCGCTGTCACCCTTCAATACAATCGCCTGCCGATAAGCGCGCAGCGCGTTGTCATAGGCGTTGCGGTAAAGATAATATTCACCCAGTTCAGCCCAGAGGACGCTGTTACCCGGCGTTTTGCGAATACGGTCCTGCAAGGTAGCCAGCTGCTTTTCCTGCTGCTGCGCGGCGCTAAAATCGTGTAGCGGATCGGCCAATCGCTGGCGTTCTGCCTGAACAAGCGCACCGCGCTGGCTTAGCATGTAGAACGTCGTACTGGCCAACAGGATAGCGATGAGCGCGACCGCAACGGCGATAACAGGCATCGGGCGCGATGCAGAAACTGAAGGTGACGCTAACGGCAGGTCATGAGACAGCTCGCGCCCTAGCATTCTGGCTTCATGTTCAGAAAGGGACTTCCCTGCCTGCTCGCACTGAAAATGCCAGATGCGATCCGCTAAACGCGGTAGCTTGTCCTCTCCCTCCGTCTTGCGTTGGGGCAACAGCGGCCACAACAGTCCGGCAGCCAGAGCAACACTCTCGGCAACGATGAACACGATATTTAACAGATTTAGGGTTAACAGGTTCATTGGCTCGCCCCACGGTTCTGTCGCCGTATCACCCGCCACGCGATAACGGCAATCGCTAACAGCAAAAACAGCGGCGTGAGCCAGAGAATGCCCGTTTGCATTTTCATCGGCGGGTTGTACTGAACAAAATCACCATAGCGCTGATTCATAAACGCAATGATTTCTGACTTGTCCTTGCCCTGCTCCACCATAGAGAAGACCTCATGGCGCATGCTGACCGCCACGGGCGAATTCGATTCCAGCAGGCTCTGGTTCTGACATTGTGGGCAGCGTAATTCGCCGGCAATCGCCATCGCTTCCTGCCGCTGTGCCTGACTGGAAAACGCCCAGGTATCCACCACCTGAGCCTGCACAGAAAAAGCCAGCAACATAAGAAGAAACGCAATGTGTTTAGTCATAGGCTTTTCTTCCTCTGAACCACCCCAGCAGTGCGCCCGCGACCATCAACAGGCCGCCGCCCCATACCCAGCGAACACCGGTTTGTACATAGAACCGCATGGCATAGCGGTTTTCGCCGGTTTTCTCACCCATCACGGCATACCATTCTCTGATCGGCCCCCAGGCAATACCCGGTTCAACCATCTGCTGCTTGCGTGCGTTGTAATAACGACGTTCCGGCATGACGCGGGCGATCGGCGAGTCGCCACGATAAATCGCAATCACGGCTTGCTCTGCGGTGTAATTCTGCGCCGCCACTAAATCCAGCTGTAAAAAGCGGAAATGGTAGTCGCCTAGCGAGACCTGTTCCCCTTGACCGACATTGGCACTGATTTCCTGCTTGCTGCCCGCAGAGAACACAATCCCCAAGGCAAACAGCGCCACGCCCGTATGTGCCAGCAGTGCAGGAAGCTGGTGGCGTATCGCGGACAGCGGCTGTAACCACTGCGCGGCCATCACCCAGCCGATCACCCCCGCAGCCAAAGCGACGGCGACCCCATACGGCCACAGGATCAGCGCGGTGACGACACCGACCACCAGCGTGATGCCTAAGCGCCGGACAGGCCACCGTGCACTGCGTTTCCAATAGCCTCCCGCCGCAGCCCCGATGAGCAGCAGCATCAAGCCCCCGAAGGGCAAGAGCACACGATTAAAATAGGGCGCACCTACGGAGATCTTTCCCCACCCCGCTAACCCATAGATCATCGGGTAAAGCGTGCCAAGCAGTACCACCAGCGCGACGGCGCTGAATAACAGCAGCACCAGCAGTAGCGCGATTTCCCGCGACCAGCCGGAGAAGCGGGCAGCGGAGCGGACAAGCTGAGCGCGCCAGCCGTAAACCGCCAGCGCCGCCATACTTAAGCAGGCAAACAGAATAAATAAAGGCACCGCGCGGTCATGTTCGAGGGCGAAGGCATGGACGGAAACCAATATCCCGGAGCGCACGATCAGCGTGCCCAGCAAACATAAAATGAACGTCAGCAATGCCAATATGAGCGACCAGTGACGGAAGATGCCGCGCATGCGGGTAACCGACAGGCTGTGAAGCAATGCACTGGCCGTTAACCAAGGGAGCAGCGAGGCATTTTCTACCGGATCCCAGAACCACCATCCTCCCCAACCGAGTTCGTTATAGGCCCACCACGATCCCAGGATGATCCCCAGCGTTAACAGGCTCCATGCAGGCAGCGTCCAGCGCCAGCAGATCCAGGCAGCAGGCGCCGTAAACTCACCGTGGATCAGAGCCGCTAACGCCAGCGCCGCACTCACGGTTAATCCGCCATAGCCCATATAGAGCAGCGGCGGATGGAGGATGAGGCCAATGTGTTGCAGCATAGGGTTGAGATCCCTCCCCGACACTGCAGGCGGGAAGAGACGCACAAAGGGATCGGAGAAAAAGACAATGAAGACCAGCAGCGCGGTCGCTATCACGGCCAGTACCGCCAGCGTCAGCGGGAACAGGTCGCTCGTCGCCTTACGGTAGCGGAAGGCGAACGCAGCGCTCCAGCCGGTTAAACATAACAGCCACAGCAGTAGCGATCCTTCATGTCCGCCCCAGACCGCGGCAATCTTTAGCCCTAGCGGTAAATCACGGTGGCTATGCTGAGCGACGTAATTAACAGAAAAATCATCCTGCACCACGCTCAGCGTCAACGCGACAAACGCGAATAGCACAAGGCCAAACAGCACCAACGTCCAGCACCGCGCCAGTCGGTATGTACCCGACCAGCGCAGGGTGTAGCCTGAAAATGTTAGCAACGCTGTCGCCACACCGACGCAAACCGCCAGCAACAGCGCCACATACCCACATTCTGGCAATAACAACATCAACAGGCCTCTTGCTGGGAATTAGACAACGGTTAACTGCCCCGCATAGAGGATAAAAAAGCGCAGTAGCAGGACACCCACCAGACTCATGCCACACACCGCCAGCACACCATAAGGTGAATGCAACCGGCTAGCCCATGACTTGAGCAGCAAGGGAATGACTAATCCAATCCCGACAACGCCCAGCCAGAACCATACGGCCCAGAATCCCCCAGCCAGTGCGGCCACCAGCGCGCGCTGCTTCCCATCGTCCCCTAAGGCCAAGCCGATAAAGAACGCGAACAGCAAGAAGATCTCCAGCCACACGACCGGTGTTTCAACGCGGTGTACAAAGTGCGCTTCTTCGCTATGCGGATTATTACGATAGCGGCAGGCCATGGCGATCAACGCTACCGCGGCACCAGAGGACACCCCTGAAAACAGGAACAACGCCGGTAAGATCGGGTTATTCAGCAGCGGATAAGTCTTCAGCGCGGACAGTAAAAATCCGGTGTAAGCCCCTAACATCACCGCCAGCAGCAACATCACGATATCCAGCGATTTCTGCAGCGGCGCCAGCCAGCCGAGCACTTTGGGAACGAGCGTCAGCTTCGGTAGCCAGCGCTGTTGCAGCACGATAACCTGCTCGCTAAAAATATTGGCGAGCCAGACGGCCAGCGCCGCCATGTATACCTGAAACAGCATGACCCCGACCGACATCACCGAGGTAAAGCTGTAATGGAACATGAGCTTCCAGAACGTCCAGGGGCGCGTCAGGTGGAAGATCAGAATCAGCAATCCAAAAATGATGGTGCACGGCGCGAGAATCAGCGTGGTGCGCATAAGCGTACTGTCGGCGGTTGCCTGTTCAGGATGGTAGCGCCGCAGTAGAGCCGACAGCGTCACCAGCCCCGCAGAAATGCCCACCAGAAACAGGTAAATCGCAATCGGCCAATCCCAGACCAACGAATCAAAATGGAATGCGCTTGAAGACACGGGCGTCATTGATGAACCTCCCCGTATTTAAACGGTACGCGATAAACCTTAGGACGAGTGCCGAGCGCGATTTTGTAGCGATACGTCGGCTGTTGACGAAGCAGGCGGGAAATCTCGCTGTCAGGGTCGTCAAGGTTACCGAACGTCAGCGCGTTGGTCGGACAAGACAACACACAGGCAGGCAGTTTTCCGGCTTTCAGGTTGGTCTTGCGGCAAAAATCGCACTTATCCGACGTTTTCGTCTTCGGATGAATAAAGCGCACCTGATAAGGGCAGGCAGCAATACAGTATTGGCACCCTACGCACAGATCGGGATTCACATCCACAATGCCGTTTGCTGCATCGCGATACGACGCCCCGGTAGGACACACGTCAACACAAGGCGCATGATCACAGTGCTGGCAGGAATGACGGAAAAAACGGTATTTCACGTCCGGGAACGTCCCTATCGGTTCGCTGCGAATGATCGTCAGGCGCGATACGCCCTCCGGCACCTGATTGACCTCACGACAGGCATCCATGCACGCCGTACAGCCGATACAGAGCGATTCATCGTGGATCATGCCGTAGCGGACGCCGTTGATACTCAGCGTCTGTGCGACAACCTGCCCCGCCGTGCTGGTGAGGGCAATCAGCCCTCCCATACGGGCAAGAAATTGACGACGAGAGCAACTCATGGCTGCCTCTTATTACCCAGATGCACTGAGGCTGGGTTAAAATCGGGGTTATTACGCTGGTCGCTGTGGCAATCCACACACAGTTTGATGCGGCTCTTGTCGTTCAGCGTCTGCATACTATCCTGCGCGGGGTGCAGTTGATGACAGCTGGCACACGCTACTTTCGTCACATGCACATCGTGTGGCCAGAACGCTTTCTGCAACTGTTCCGGCGCATGGCATGACATACAGACGCCGTTTTGTTCTTCCACCTTGTACATCGGGAAGTTAAAACGCATGACATCTTTCACGCCTTCGCGGTGCAGCAGCGACGGCTTGCCGTGACAGTTAGTACAGGTCAGCTGTTTTTGATTATGCGGGTTGATGGCGGAAGCATGTTTCCCCTGCATGCCATCCTCTTCCGGTTTATGACACTGTAGACAAGCCTCATCAGGATTGCGCTGTGGCATAACCTCCCACCGCTCTCCTTTTTCCGCCTGAGGTGCGGGCTGCGTCAGCCCTGGCAATGCCCAAAGCATGCCTGATACCAGCACCCCGGCAGTCAATAACGAACGTAATACGCTCATATCCACTCCACTTTATGATCGCCCGCGTCCACGGGCGATGAGGGGTTATTAGTTCAGTCGTCCTGCTTTACGCGCTTGCTCATCCCACTGCGGCACTACCGTATTCAGGAAATCCTGTTTTTCGGCTTTGATTTGCTGCATGTTGAGCCCAATCGCCTGCTGCGCTTTTTCTTTCGTTGAGATATCCGGCAGCTTGACTTCGCCTGTCACGCCTTTTTGTGCCAATAGGCGCACCAGTTTGGTTCTCGCCTCAGCGGATTTACTCAGTGACGTGCCGAGCATCCGTAAGCCTTCATCTGGCGCATGCATGTGAATACCGTGAGAGGCAACCGCCAGATCCCAACGCCACTGAGCATGGCGGATATCCATCAGAATCGGCTGCATTTCTGCTTCAGTTGCACCGGCATCCCAGGCCGCCTTGGCCTCAAAATGCGCATGAACCAGCTGTTCTTCCGCTTTCAGTTTTAATTCATGAATAGCCGTTTTACGTTCGGCGACAACCGCCTGCATCGCCGCTTTATCCTGCGTGTGGCAATTGGTACAGGTTTCGCCGTAATTATCGAAGGGGTTACCAATCTTGTGATCGGTGTACAGCTTGCCGTCTGCGTTTTTCACTTTCGGCATATGACAGTCGATACAGGTCACGTTGTTTTTACCGTGGATACCGACGCTCCAGGTTTCATATTCTGGATGTTGGGCTTTCAGCATCGGTGCGCGGGAAAGGGTGTTGGTCCAGTCGGAGAAAGAAATGGCGTCATAGTATTTTTCCATGTCTTCGACTTTCGTGCCGTTATCCCATGGAAATTTCACCGCTTTGTCTTTACCAGAAAAATAATACTCAACGTGGCATTGTCCACAGACCATAGACTGCTGGCCGAACCGACTGGCTTGATCAAACGGCTTACCAATCGCTTCCATCGCACGTTCCGCATAGGGGCGAGACAGCGTCAGCGCCGGTTTGCCCTGAGCAAAATCCGGCGACGCGGTATCATGGCAGTCTGCACAGCCGAGATCGTTAGTAATCTCCGGCCCGCCTCGCGCCCACTTACCTTTGAAGTAACCGTCCTCGCCCTCCTGCTGGATCAATCGTGCCACATCAGGGCTTTTACAGCTCCAGCACGCCATTGGCAAAGGGCCATCTTCTGCCGTTTTCGGTGCGCCGGTACGCAGCGTTTCACGCACATCTGTTATTGCGTAAGCGTGGCCGCGCGGCTTGTTATAGTCCCTGGAGAAGGGGTAACCCGCCCAGAGGATCACCATATAGGGATCTTCTGCCAGCGCATCATGACGTTCTGACTGTTCGCTGGTGGCCTTCCACGAGTTGAACTGATCGGGGTGTTGAGCGGTGAAGACTGAATTTCTTGCCTCTATCGGAGCGGGAGGCGATGACACCGGAGCATCAGCGGAATAGGCGGGCATCATGAGAAAAAGACTGGCTACCATGCCCCACAGATAGGAGATTGACGTGCTTATCCTGACCATGCGTTTGTGTCCAATTTAAGCCGCCTACTGGCGGTCATTTTAGTTATCTATTTGACAGAAACCACAACAACTGTCGTGACATTACTCGCCGTATGAATAACAAAAAGATGCATTCAAAATATTGTTTTTGATCAAAGGTAAAGAAAAGTAATGAATCGTATCGAAAAGTTCTTGATGCCAGTCCCAATCGCGGCGGAAAGACTCAACAAAATAGGTGCAGGAACTTAAAAATTGCGAAATGAAACATCAGGGTATAGGTCACAAACGCCGGGATGAGATGCCATATCGTCATCTCACCCAGGGTATTTTCTGATAACACACGGTCTTTATCGGTAGAAAAAACTCAGTAAATAGATAATCAAAATTTAAGTAGTAAACGCACCTGTAGATGTGTCCTTAATCTAATGGCGATCGTCTAAGGCTCGAGATGCTTTGCAGGCACGGAGTGTCATCCGCGAGAACGTCATATCCCGGTACGTCTTAACTTCACAATTTAGTAAACACTCTTTATCCTTCAGCCAATTTATTTTCCCTCGCCATCAGAGAAAGCGGACATGCGATGACGCTGCCCGCAGTACGAAGACGCTATTTAAAAAGTTTCTGAACAAATTCACTGTAGGCCGGTCGCCAGACATCCATTTCATGGCCGAGATTCGGATAATGGCGGTAGTCAAAACGGATATTCTTCTGCTCCAGTGTCGTTTTCAGCCCTGCAATATCCTTACCGGTGATGTTGTCGGTTTCACCAATCACGACCGTAAAGTTATTCAGTTGCTGATTGATCTGCTCAGGCCGCGCAAGCTGTGCAGCAACAGCCGTGTTTGGTACCGTTTCGGTGGTAACACCGCTGAACGTTGCCAGCCAGCCGAAATGATCCAGATGGCTCATGCCAGATACCAGCGCCTGATAGCCGCCCTGAGACAGCCCGGCCAGCGCTCTGCCGTTCGCATCCTTACGGACGTTAAAACGTTTGCCGATTTCGGGGATAATGTCATGAATCAGCTCCCTGTCCGCCGCCAGCGCATTGCGCGGGTAGAACACCTTGCGGCGCTCCTGCGGTGGATATTCTTCCGGGATAATGCCGGGAACGTCCGTTTCCGTATCCGGAATGACGACCAGCATCGGCTCAATCTTTTTCTCCGCCAGTAGGTTATCCATTATCTGCGGTATCCGTCCTTGCACCACGGCCGATGCCCCCGTGTCGCCAAAGCCATGATAGAAGTAAAGCACCGGCAGCGGTTTTGACGACTCGCTATAGCCCGGCGGCGTCCAGACATACACCTGACGCTCAGATTTCAACGCGTTGGAATGATAGGTTAGCGTTCTTAGCTCACCATGTGGCACCTGACGCACATCCAGAATACTCCCCGGCACCAGAATCAGGCTGGTATTCACCTGACGCTGCGGTTTAGTCAACGCCGTACCGGTATCAATGGTGCGAAAACCGTCCACGCTAAAAAAATATTCATACAGGTTCGGTGCCAACGCTGACGTTTTGAACGACCACACGCCAGATTCATCTTTCGTCATCGCATGGGACACGATGCTATCGGGTGTCGAACCGGTAAAAACACTGACCTGTTTCGCCGTTGGCGCAAACAGGCGGAAGGTAATGCTGCTATCCGCGTTAACCGCCGTGACGTATTCACTCACGGGGACAGTTGCCGCAGGCATAACAGGAAAATCGGCAGGTAGCGCGAGTGCATTCACCGATACCAAAGAAAGTAAACATGCTAAATATTTCATTTTCATTCTTAGCTCCTTTCACTATCTGCACTTAACTGGAAAAGCAAAGTAATCTCTTCTATTCAGTAAGCACTGATTACCTGAGTTCTTAGTTTTACATACAGAAATTCATCAGATAGACGAGATAACTTAGAAGAAAAGATAGCCATATAATATGGCTATCTTTAAAGCACCTAGGTTAACAACCTATCGTGAGCGGATAATTATTTATCAGCCTTTTTATTCATCAGTTCTTTAACCATTTGGTCAGCCTTTTCGAATGAAGCAAAGACTTTTTCCCCTTCAGCATCTTTATTTACGGTTTCCGGGATGATTCCTGAATACTTGTCGCGAGGGTTATCACCACGTAGCCACTCATCAGGAAAGTCTGCCATTTTCTTACCTGTCTCTTGATAACGGAAAACTTGCCCTTCCTTTGTCCTTTGGTTGTAAGGGATAACGTTTCTGTTATCATGATCCTTCAGCTCCATATACAATTGCTTACGGAGAGCGATCTTCGTCTCAATCAGTTTTTTATCTTTAGAATCAATCAGGTTTTGTTTTTCATCCGGATCGTTCTTCATGTCATACAGCTCTTCCTTATCCCAAATCCCGTAGTACTGAATATATTTATATTCTGGTGTACGAATGGCAAATGTCGTCGGAGTATAAGGAAAATCGTATTCCCAGAAGTATTCATAGGCGAAATAGTCTTTGCGTTTTGCCTGTTTTTCTTTATCCGATTTTATATTCAGGAAGCTATTACCATCATAGTTCTTCGGCTTTTCCGCACCCGCTGCTTCCAGGAATGTCGGTGCAATATCAATATTGGCGACTAAATCTTCAACAACATCACCTTTGCCAAAACCAGGTCCTGATGCAATAAGTGGAACACGCATTGATGTTTCATAAGCACTACGCTTGTCGATCAATCCATGTTCGCCAAAGGTGAAGCCGTTATCCCCCATAACCATAACTATGGTATTTTTATCCAGTCCATTTTTCTTCAGCCATTCCTGAACACGGCCGACACTATCATCGACCGAGCGTAGCGTTTCATAATAATCACGCTGGAATTGCTGCATATCCATTTTCTTATTATAAGGATAATCTACACCATGCCAGCTATTACGCTGGTTTTTAACCCACATCGGTTTTCCTTCGTAATTTTCCGGTGTATCAGCATACGTCTCTGGCAGTGGGAAAGTGACTTTATCCATCGACCCTTTGTGTCTGATTGCCGGATAAAAATCAGAATGAACCCCTTTATGCGATAAATACATCATGAAAGGTTTTTTCTTATCAATACCGTCTAACCAGTTAACCGCGTAGTCGGTCAACTCGTCGGTAATGTATCCTTTTTGTGGAACCATTTTCCCATCAATATTCAGCTTTGCCTGTTCACCAAACATATTTATTGGGTAGTAGTCCCCTTGGCCCAATAACCCGACCCAACGGTCAAAACCAGCAAAACCAGCTTTAGCGGTGTAATCTGCGCCACCAAAGTGCCATTTGCCAAAGAAACCGGTTTGATAGCCACGCTCTTTCAATTTTTCTGGGAAATAATTCAGTTTTGACAAGTCTGTCGGATTGTTATCTGACACACCATGATTATGCACATACATCCCTGTCAAAATACTGGCGCGACTGGGTGAGCAAAGAGAGGTGGTAACAAACGCATTTTTAAACCAAGTACCATTTTTTGCAATTTCATCCATATGTGGCGTCTGGATGTTCTTATTGATAAAACCAAATGCGTCATACCGTTGATCGTCGAGTAAAATATAAACAATATTTGGACGTTGTGATTCGGCGTTGCTACCTGCTTTATTAGCCGTCGCATTGTCTGCTGCAAGCACCGAACCGCTTAGTGCCTGTAAACAACATAACGCAATTGCGCTACGTACAAAGGTATTCATAGTTAGCCCCTATTTCCCAGATGAAACTCAAAAAAAAACCTGACGCGGATTGAATATTATTCAACCCGCGTCAGGTCACGTTCATACAGCGTTACGCCCTGTTTACCTTCATAGGATGCCGCAAATTTTTCTTAATTCAATGTAACTGAAGCATATCTGTGAGTTCGATCACTTTCGCTGCTATAAATATTATCGCCAATAGCGGATGACCCAAAAATAACATATCCACCCGATGTATCCTGGCATAATTTTTATTTTTCTGTAACTATCAACCATGTAGCAATCATGAACCGTTATTGTGTGAACAGACTCTCACTCGCGGCCATAAATATTGATATGCATCATATTTTTGGTATGATGTTAATTAAGATCGTTACCAGTTATATTGGGCGAAACCTGGCAGGCGTTGGTTATAACCAAACCAACTTCTGCCAGGTTTTTTTATTTCCAGCCTCAAATATCACATTATGTAGAACGGCGTTTATGTGAGGGTAGTATGAGTATGAAAATACAGAATTTTCAATTGATGGCAAAACCTTCAGGTTCAGTATGTAACATTGACTGCTCGTATTGCTTTTATCTGGAGAAAGAGCACCTCTATCCAGAACGAAAAAGTCACTGGAAAATGGACAACACGACCCTAGAAAATTACGTCAGAAAAAATATCACGGGGCAAAAAGCAGATGTCGTTGATTTTCTCTGGCAAGGCGGAGAACCTACGCTGTTGGGTATCGATTTTTTCCGCGAAGCAGTTCGGCTACAAAATCTCTATCGCGGCAATAAACAAATAAATAACTACTTCCAAACCAATGGGACAAACATTAATGATGACTGGGCGCGCTTCTTAAAAGAGAACAACTTTCTGGTCGGTTTATCTATTGACGGCGATCGTATCAGTAATGATTCACATCGCCTGACACGGTCAGGAAAAAGTACCTTTGATGATGTGATAAAAGGTTTAGAAGCATTGCAACGCCGCCATGTCGAATTTAATACGTTAACCGTCGTCAATTCAGAAAATGTCAGACGTCCGCTCGACGTCTATCGCTTTTTAAAACGTATCGGCAGCCGCTATATGCAATTTATTCCATTGGTAGAGAGACGTGCTTCACAGCCCGATGCTAATGGGTTGACGCTGATTCAACCTGATTTTTCCGGCCAATGTAGCGTCGAATCCTGGTCCGTCCCGTCGACTGCCTGGGGACGTTTTCTTAATACCATTTTTGATGAATGGGTGCAGAAAGATCTTGGTACCGTTTTTGTTATGAATTTTGAGCAAACAATGGCAAAAATGACTGGTATGCCAAGCGCTTGCGTCATCAACGAAGTATGTGGCGGAAATTTGATTGTGGAATCGAACGGCGATATTTATTCCTGCGATCATTTCGTTTATCCAGAAAATAAACTGGGAAATGTGAACGATGATGATCTGCTGACACTCGTCAATTCCCCCCAGAATATCGCCTTCGGCGAAAAAAAATTGACCAACATCAGTAAAGACTGTCTCAATTGCCCAGTTAAACCAGTATGCAATGGCGGCTGCCCCAAGCATCGTTTCGAGTTATCCAGTGATGGTCGGCCAAATAAACATTATTTATGCAACGGCTTTTCCACTCATCTCACTCACGTATTGCCAAAAATGAAAACAATACTAGAAATGCTGAATCATCGTGCAACACCAACAAAAATGCGTAAAACAATAAAATCAATGCATTACTAATAAAAATAAAT
This sequence comes from Pectobacterium aroidearum, assembly GCF_041228105.1. Taxonomy (NCBI): domain Bacteria; kingdom Pseudomonadati; phylum Pseudomonadota; class Gammaproteobacteria; order Enterobacterales; family Pectobacteriaceae; genus Pectobacterium; species Pectobacterium aroidearum. Next base: position 2,182,124 of record NZ_CP166097.1, on the reverse strand, counting down.
TCATAAAAAAACACAGTACTGACGTACTGTGTTTTTTATTACTTTAATGAACGATGTTAAAGGTAGTGAAACGTGTAAATTACCACCACACTTCGGCCTGAACGCCTACACTTAACTGGTCCTGCTTATCATCTCTAAATGTGAATTTATCTAATTCATTATCCAATACACGTAACCATGTACCATAGAAACGAATTTCTGGTCGAGATGACAACATACTGGTATCAACTTTAATGGTATGGAATAACGTTGTTTTGACGCCAGACTGCTTATAGTTAACACCCAGTTTGTCTTTATTGTTCTGATTAAAGTAACCTAGTTCAACGCCAGTCTGATTATAATTACTCCAAATATAAGCGGGACGAATTGCACCACTAATATTATTAAAGTCACTGTGCGCGCCAGTATAAGGGCTGTAAATATCGCTGCCTTGAGTATACACTAAAGCATTAGCCATGATGACATTATCAGCAAGATACATTTCTCCTTGGGAGATCAAGCGTAATGCCGTACCACTATGTTCGCCAGAATACGTTGGCAACGCTCCGTCTCCCGTAAAGGGGTTAGAGTTAGTGTAGCGCGATAGGTTGCTGGCAATTGAGTTATTCGCAACCTGGAGTGTAAATTCATTAAATCCTTTTGGATTCATTTTCTGGTTAAGGATCACACTCGCAAGGTAAGCATCTTTCAACTTGAAATATTCGCCACTTCTTTCGCCGCTTTTTTGAGAGTCACTTTTGTTTGCTGCCATATATTTAGCGGTAAATGTGAGATCGGCCTTATCCCAAAGTGGAATCTTCTTATAACGGACTTCTACTGTATTGGTATTCGCTTGCTTGGTTGTGTTATCTGACACTTTCCTGAGATTAAGATCTTCTCTTGTCAGAGCTACATCTAGTTTCCCTACACCCGCATTAATATTTTCGATACCAACACCCGCACCAACGCCAGAACGGTGGCTTTTCCAATCCAGCATTTGGATTTCATAAACAGGCAAACCATGTTTGCCCACCCAGAAATCTGCTTCTGGAAACGCGGGTAAGAATCCTTTCGTTGTGAGATAAAGATCTGAAAATTGAAGTCTATTTTCTGTTTGCGGCGATTCACCAAACCAGCCTGCGGAATATTGCTGTCCAACAACACCATCTAACTTAACTATCGCATGAGCGCTCTTGTCTCCTTGCTGATAAACCCGTTGTTTAAAAATAAAGTCAAACCAGCCATTATGTTCGTTACCAAATCGCCCTAACCCACCAGGCGCCCATCCTTCCGGTGAACCATTCGAGGCGGTCGCATAACCGGCCCGGAAATACCCTGAATAGGTAAAACCAATATCATCTTTAACGTACTTACTAATATCAGACAGCGTTAGCGATCTATTTTCCGGTACTGAGGAAGGTGTATTGGCCACTACCGCAGACGGTGTCTTATCCGATGTGTTGGGTTGGGATGCAGCAACAGACTGAACAACAATTCGTTCCTTTCCTGTTGGTTTATTAATATTTTCTTTTGCCGTTATTTGTTGCTGTTGGGCAATCGATTTATACTCTCTCAATTCTGCTTTCGTTGATTGCAGCTCTTTTTTATTATCGGCCAACTCTCTTTCTAGTAAAGCCAGCCGTTCCTCTACCGTTAATTTCGCTGCAATAGCGCTATTAGAAGCAATCGCTGAGGCAATCAACACAACTATCAACTTCAGAGATGTTTGTTTACGCATGTTCTATCCCAAGTCATTCTATGTGGAAAAACAAATACACCTACCACTAATTACAGGTACATTTTCGGTTATCATTTTTAGGTAAAATTTAGATTCTAATTTTAAAAAAACCATTACCTCCATCAATTAATCAGAACTACCATCTCTCCCTCTAAAAACATTCATTGAATAACTTTAAAATGACGTCCAGAGAAATAAATGACTTATCGACCTATTATTAATGATTAAAACGTTTGAGTAAGTGAAGTCCTTTTCACTTATCTGGCACACCGCTATTACTCTTTTGAAAATGTCAAAACCTGTCCTTGTGTCGCAATAACGTCTTTATACCAGTAGAAACTTTTCTTACGTCGACGCGCTAATGTGCCGTTCCCTTCATCATCACGATCGACATAAATGAAGCCGTAGCGTTTCGACATTTCGGCTTTTGATGCACTAACCAGATCGATCGGCCCCCAGCAGGTATAACCCATAACCTCAACGCCATCTTCCAGCGCTTCACCCACTTGATACAGGTGATCGTTCAGGTATTTGATGCGATAGTCATCGTTAATGCTGCCATCACTTTCAAGTTTGTCTTTGGCACCCAAACCGTTTTCCACAATGAATAGTGGTTTTTGGTAACGGTCATACAGATAGTTCAGCAAATAGCGCAGCCCTTCCGGGTCGATCTGCCAACCCCATTCAGAACTTTCCAGATGCGGGTTCGGCACCATGTTCAAAATATTGCCGCGCGCTTTCAGGTTCACTTCTTCATCGGTGGTCACACAGCCCGTCATGTAGTAGCTGAAAGAAATGAAATCGATAGTTTCTTTCAACGACTGGCGATCGTCTTCCGTTACCGTCAGCGTAATCCCGTTCTGTGCAAAGAAACGCTTCATGTACGCCGGGTAGTATCCTCGGCTTTGAACATCGCCGAAAAACAGCCAGTCGCGGTTCTGCTGCATCGTTTCCATGACATCCGCAGGCTTGCAGGTTAATGGATAGAACATAGAACCCAACATCATATTGCCGATTTTGGCATCAGGGATGATGTCATGACACGCCTTCACCGCTTTAGCACTCGCAACGAGCTGGTGATGAATCGCCTGATAAATATCCTGCTTACTGCTCTCGGTCGGCAAACCAATTCCGGTAAATGGGGCATGTAACGCACAGTTGATTTCATTGAACGTCAGCCAATATTTCACTTTGTCTTTATAGCGCTGGAATACCGTGCGGGCATAGCGTTCGAAGAAGGTGATCGTTTCACGGCTTCCCCAGCCGCCGTAATTCTTCACCAGGCCATACGGCATTTCATAGTGGGACAGCGTCACCAATGGCTGAATGCCGTATTTCGCCATTTCATCAAACAGGCGATCGTAAAATGCCAGCCCTGCCTCATTCGGCTGGGTTTCATCGCCCTGCGGAAAAATACGCGTCCAGGCAATCGAGGTTCTAAGGCATTTGAAACCCATTTCCGCAAAGAGCGCGATATCTTCCGGATAGCGGTGATAAAAATCGATCGCGATATCTTTAATTCCGCTGTCGCCCGGCGTACGCGTGACGATCTCGCCAAAAATACCCTGAGGCTGTAAATCGGATGTTGATAGCCCTTTACCGTCCGTTAAATACGCGCCTTCAACCTGATTGGCTGCGATCGCGCCGCCCCACAAGAATGCTTTCGGAAACTGATGGCTCATCTTTTCTCCTCCCAATTGGGTCGTAAATTTCAATGTCAGCGAATTAACGTCAGTAAGGCGCCTTGCTCCTGCACGGTGTCTCCGGCAGTAGGCAGAACATCAACGTAATCTTCGCTATTGGTGATAATGACGGGCGTCGTTGTGTCATAGCCGGCTTTCTCAATCGCCTGATAATCAAACTCCACCAGAAGATCGCCCTGCTTCACGACATCGCCGGTTTTAATGTGCGCGGTGAAATACTGACCATCCAATTTCACCGTATCGATACCGACGTGAATCAGCACCTCGGCTCCCTCTTCAGATTCGAGTCCAATGGCATGGTTGGTTTTGAACAGCGAGGCAACCGTGCCACTCACGGGTGAAACCACACGTCCGGCCTGCGGTTTAATCGCGATCCCTTTCCCCATTAAGCCACTGGCGAAGGTTTCATCACCGACCTGCTCAAGCGGAAGCACCGTTCCCGAAATCGGGCTGCTTATCTCTTGCTTACGCGTGGTATCGCTCTGACGCGGTGTGGCTTGCGGCGTTGCCGTGGATGTATTGATTTCTTTCGTATTTTCTTGAGACGGAATGCCGAAGGCCCAACTCGCGGCGGCGGCAAAGGTAAAAGCAATCACCGTACCAATAATGGCGGCCCAGACCGTGTTATCAACACCTGACGGCGGTATAACCTGAGTAAAGGTGAAGATGCTCGGGAAACCAAAGGAATAGATAGTGGTATGGAAATATCCCAGAATGGCGGCACCCATTGCGCCACCAACACAGCCAAAAATGAAAGGACGCTTCAGCGGCAACGTCACGCCATACACCGCCGGTTCCGTAATACCAAAGATCGCAGCCGAGAAAGCGGAACCGGAAATCCCTTTTAGCTTCATATCACGTGTACGCAGCAACACACCCAGTACTGCTCCCGCCTGCCCTAATACCGCAGGAACCAGTAGCGGCATCATAGTGTCATGCCCCAATACGCTGAGGTTATTGATCATCAGCGGCGTTAGCCCCCAATGCAGACCAAAAATAACAAACACCTGCCACAGTGCGCCCATCAACGCACCCGCGATCATGGAGTTCAGCCCGTAGATTAACTGGTAACCGCTGGCCAGCATGTGCCCAAGCCAAGTTGCCGCAGGGCCAATCAGCAAGAACGTGACGGGAACCGTAATGCAGAGGCACAGCAGCGGCGTAAAGAAATTGCGGATATTAATATGCAAGATGGCATTCAGCGGTTTTTCCAGACGTGAAGCAAGCCAGGCCGAGAAAATAATCGGAATAACTGAAGAGGCATAATTGATGAAGGTAATCGGAATGCCAAGGAAATACAGCTGTTGATAACCTGCATTCTGCATGGCACCAAATTCGGCAATCATGGATGGATGCACCAGCGTGGCACCAATTACCATGGTAACAAATGGATTGCCACCAAACTTTTTCCCTGCGGTATAGCCTAATACTACCGGGAAGAAAAAGAATAATGCATCGCTTGCCGCAAACAACACTTTATAGGTTCCACTGGTTTCAACCATCCAACCACACGCCAGACTGAGCGCCAGAAAACCTTTTAAAATACCCGATGCTGCCATCACCCCAATTAACGGGGTAAATATTCCAGAAATAATATCAATGAAGCGCGAAAAGATATTTCCTTTTTTCTCATCGCCGTCTTCATGATTCGCGGAATCCGTCCTGTCGGTCAATCCAGAAATATCCAACAAGCTGTTATAGACATCACTAACATGATTGCCTACGACAACCTGAAATTGCCCGCCGCTTTCAACGACCATGATCACGCCTGAGTTATCCTTCAGCGCCGCGGCATCCGCTTTTTTGTTATCTTTTAATTTAAAACGTAATCGGGTTGCGCAGTGCATGACGCTAATGACGTTGCCGCGTCCGCCGACACCATCGAGTATCTCACTTGCTAATGCTTTGTATTCCATCGCCTATCCTTAATGCTAAACAGACTTAAATATCAATAATTTAAGATTGCCAGTTCTGTTTGAGACAAAAAAAAACCTAAATCGCTTTTCCCAATACGCATTGAGAAAACGATTTAGGTTTTGCCTGCCCGCCGAGACTAGCCTGAACAGTAACAATCCTACTTGTTTGCCAGCGCGACTTACGCACTAACAATAAAAACGTACTTCATCTGATAATTTACTTTCCACATACTTTATTCTTTCACTTTCCCCGTATGCAAGTACATTTACCTTGTCATGCGGCTATTTTGTGACGAAAAGCAAATTAGCAGAAATTACTCCCCATCACCTGGTTCTATTTTATCCTGACCTTCTGTTCGCACGCGTTCAATATGAATCGTTAAGAACATCAACTCTTCTTTCGTTAACGTGTAGTGATACTTTTGAATAATGTGTGCCTGTATTTTTTCCGCACAGCGATAAGACAGTTGATACCGTTCTTTCACCACATCATGTAATGACTCATCATCACTAAAGACCGTACTTTTTCCTATTAACCGCTGCGCAAAGAACTTCAAATGTGTCACAAAGCGATGATAACTTAACGCTTGTTCGTTATAATCCAGGTTAAGCTGATATTTTACAATATTCAGTATTTCCTGCATGATTTTAGTAATTTGCAGTACTTCCGGCATTTCGCTGTCGAGCTGCGCGTTCACCAAATGCAAAGCAATAAACCCGGCTTCATCTTCCGGTAAACGCACGGCCAAACGCTGCTCAATAATATCCAGCGCTTCCAGACCGACAGCGAATTCTTTTGGATACAGGCGCTTTATTTCCCATAGCAGAACATTGCGGATATCCACGCCCTGTTTGTGGCGTTCTATCGCAAAGTGGCAGTGATCCGTTAAAGAGATATAGACGCTGTTTTGCAGTTTCCCAGGCAACCGATCCTTTGCCAACAGGATGATCTTATCTGCTGTCGTGATGACATCCATCGGAATCTCTGACAGCAATTCCTGTAGACGTGACGTCAACTCCCCGGATTTCATCACAAACACGCGCTCAATCAGCGTTTCGTCCAGCAGATCGCCAGAGTGCTTTTTGAAGCCCAGCCCGCGTCCCATCACAACCGACTCATTATTGTTTTCGTCGATTACGGTAACGACATTATTGTTGAGTATTTTGGCAATCTTCATTTTTCAAACCCTGGAAACAAAAAAACCAGACACCCGTAGCAAGAACGAGCATCTGGTTTTGCCTGCTTACGCAGTAACAATCCGCAATGGCAGGTAAACTACCATCTGCCTTTATCTTCTCAAGAAGCATGACACAAAAACGTGATACGGATCGACAGAAAAGCGTGCGGCTTACACGTATTTTCTTTATTTATTGCCAGCCGTTACAAGAATCGCACCCGAGCGCCCATTCACCGCAGTACTGCATTCATACTGCGTTTTTGTTAGGCAGTTGCGCAACAAAGTTGGGTAAAAACACCAAATCGCTCAATTTTTTGCGTAAACGCGACGAAATATTCAATTTCATACCTTTTACCACCTTGTTTCTCGTCGCTTAATAACTATAATACGGAACGTCGTTTCAATTGAATGGTTTCAGCTAAACAACGTGCCACTATCAATAACATTATTATCAACGGCATCGCCAACGCGACTCCCGCAAATCTTATGCGACGAGCGGTTGCGCACTTCATCATCCATTCATTACGACCATCTATACTTACCTTTTCTATACTGTTTCCTCATACATTCTTTCCAGCGGCTTGCCTCGCATCGCCACTGGTTCACTCGTTTTTTTATCCATCACAACTTGTAGAAACTATCGTATGAAAAAGACAAAAATTGTTTGTACCATCGGGCCGAAAACAGAGTCAGAAGAAGTGCTTGGCAACCTGCTGTCTGCCGGCATGAATGTTATGCGCCTGAACTTCTCTCACGGGGATTACGCAGAACACGGCCAACGCATCAAGAACCTGCGTGCCGTTACGGAAAAAACCGGCAAGAAAGCTGCTATCCTGCTTGACACAAAAGGCCCTGAAATTCGTACCATGAAGCTGGAAAATGGTGCTGACGTCACGTTGACCGCCGGTCAGACGTTCACGTTTACCACCGATCAGAGCATCGTCGGTAACAAGGATCGCGTCGCCGTCACATACGCGGGCTTTACTGAAGACCTCAGCGTCGGCAACACCGTTCTGGTTGATGACGGCCTGATCGGTATGCAGGTTACGGCAATCAACGGTAACGACGTCGTCTGTAAAGTGCTGAACAATGGCGATCTGGGCGAGAATAAAGGTGTTAACCTGCCTGGCGTTTCCATCCAGTTGCCTGCACTGGCCGAAAAAGACAAACGCGACCTGATTTTCGGTTGTGAACAAGGTGTCGATTTCGTTGCGGCCTCCTTTATCCGTAAACGTTCCGACGTTGAAGAGATTCGTGCTCACCTGAAAGCACACGGTGGCGAGCACATCCAGATCATCTCCAAGATCGAAAACCAGGAAGGTCTGAACAATTTCGACGAAATCCTGGAAGCGTCTGACGGTATCATGGTTGCTCGTGGCGATCTGGGCGTTGAAATCCCGGTTGAAGAAGTCATTTTCGCGCAGAAAATGATGATCGAGAAATGTAATCTGGCACGCAAAGTGGTTATCACCGCGACGCAAATGCTGGATTCCATGATCAAAAACCCACGCCCTACCCGCGCTGAAGCTGGCGACGTCGCTAACGCCATCATCGACGGCACCGATGCCGTTATGCTGTCTGGTGAAAGTGCTAAGGGTAAATACCCGCTGGAATCCGTTACCATCATGGCGACCATCTGTCAGCGTACAGATTCTGTGATGAAAAGCCGTCTGGATACCATCAAGACCCCTGGCGTACTGCGTATCACCGAAGCCGTCTGCCGCGGTGCGGTAGAAACTGCAGAGAAACTGGATGCACCGCTGATTGTCGTTGCAACCAGCGGCGGTAAGTCTGCCAAATCTATCCGCAAATACTTCCCAAATGCCCGCATTCTGGCGCTGACAACGAACGAAGTCACCGCGCGTCAGCTGCTGCTGAGCAAAGGCATTGATACGCTGCTGGTGAAAGAAATCGCTTCTACCGATGATTTCTACCGCATCGGTAAAGAAGCGGCGCTGAACAGCGGTTATGCGCAGGCTGGCGACGTTGTGGTGATGGTCTCTGGCGCACTGGTTTCCAGCGGCACAACCAACACCTCTTCCGTACACCGTCTCTGATCCCAACAATCAGATCGGAAAAAAGCGCCTTAATGGCGCTTTTTTTATATTTTGAAACGACTTCCTACAGCGCGATAACCTAATTAATGCGTTTGCGTAACACGCCATTTAATAGCCTAAAGCCTCGGAGTTATCCGATAAAAATAGCACTGTTTTCCTTACTTTTTTAATGAATAGGTAAAACTCGCTGTTTCTTTGAGCGAACGATCAAAATTAAGCATGTTCTCATCAAAAATTTATTCTCATTAGAAAAAAGTTTGTGTAATACTTGTAACGCTACATGGAGATTAACTCAATCTAGAGGGTATTAATAATGAATCGTACTAAACTGGTACTGGGCGCGGTAATCCTGGGTTCTACTCTGCTTGCTGGTTGTTCAAGCAACGCTAAAATTGATCAGCTGTCTTCTGACGTTCAGACTCTGAACGCTAAAGTTGACCAACTGAGCAACGACGTGAACGCAATCCGCTCTGACGTACAAGCTGCTAAAGACGACGCAGCTCGTGCTAACCAGCGTCTGGACAACCAAGTTCGTACTTACAAAAAGTAATCGAACTGGTTAAGTAGTGAAAATGGCGCACAATGTGCGCCATTTTTTTTGTCTGCGTTTTACCTTTTCAGCTTTCCCTTTCAATCCTTTTTTCGCCTGATCAGGCATCGTCATCCTTTAGCACTATCCCTGGAACCAGCACAGATGCGCCTGAACGCATCTGGCCGATTTATTTCATGATTAACGCGAGGTAGTACTGATAGCCGTGATCGGTGCAGCCTGATGCGTCTCAGGCGCTTCTGGCGCTGATTCTACCGGTGGCTGGTAGGTATTGATATCTTGTCCTATGCTCACCACGATCGGCATACCTGAACGGCGCACAATCGCATCAGCAACCGCTTTACTGTCCGTCTCCGCATCTTTAACAAACTTCTGCGTCTTCGCCGTCAGTGGAATCGGCATGGTTTGTGGATCGTCTTTATCGGTCTTCGACAGAGGCTGATGCACTTCAACGTAACGTTTGCCGTCCGGTTCAACGGAGGTTTTAATTGCATCGTTAAGAATCTGCACTCGCGTACCAACCGGCACGTTGTCGAACAACGCCTTAATGTCATCCGGACGCAGACGGATACAGCCGGAGCTTACGCGCATACCGATACCGAAGTCCGCGTTCGTACCGTGCAGCAGATAAACGCCGCCGTGCGCGGACAGACGCAGCGCATGCAATCCCATTGGGTTATCCGGTCCAGCCGGAACGACAGCTGGCAGCTTAATGCCCTGCTCTTCAAGATAATGCTTGCGGATGTTTGCCGTTGGCGTCCAGGTCGGGTTCTCACGCTTCTCACTCACGCTGGTCGTCATCAGTGGCGTATTACGCCCCAACTGACCAATGCCGATCGGGTACACAATGACGGTATTCTTCCCTTTCGGGTAGTAGTAGAGGCGCAGCTCCGCCAGATTGACCACAATACCTTCACGCGGGGTATCCGGCAGCAGCATTTGCGTTGGGATGGTGAGCGTGGAACCCGCTTTCGGCAGGTAAGGATCCACGCCTGGGTTCGCTTCCATCATGCCCAATAAACCAATCTTGAAATCCGCCGCGATAGCTTCCAGCGGACGACCATCATTGGGGACCGTATAAGCGATATTCTCGCCGATGAGGCGGCTATTTGGTGGCGGTAGCGGGTATTCCGTCGCTTTAGCGGCGGTGCTGGTCAGGTATGCCGCGAAAGCCATACCAAGTAAAGTTAACGCGCGTTTCATATTAGATTCCCTACAATCAATAACATCTGGCTATGTACCCAGAATGCAGTATCCGGCTATACCTCTTGATCTGGTGTCAATGCGACTATTACTGCCACTCTCCACCGAACGTGGGTATATATTAGCATTGTTGTAACAAAAGAATATTTTATTTAAAAATCAAAGCATTGATATTCAATTCTTTACAAAGCAGAGTCAGCATAAAATTTAACGGGAAATAAATATACGGGACGAATTCTGAAATATCAGCGAGTTAATAAATATGCCGGAAAACAATAACGTGCCGTTGGTAAAAAACCGTAAATGGAAAAAACAAAAAAGCGCTGGACGTTTTTTCCGTCACAGCGCTTTTTTACACTCCAGGAAAGCAGAAAACAGGGAAGAAAATTAAAGCAGTGCGGCGGCGTGCGCACGAATTGCGCGTAACATCGCCTCAAGCCCCTGAGAGCGGGATGGCGTCAGATGTTGGTTCAGCGCCAGCGATTCAAAGAAAGGCCGTACATCCAACTCAACTATTTCCTGCGCTGTCAACCCCTGATACAGGCTGAAAACCACCGCAATCAGCCCCTTCACAATAGCGGCATCGCTGTCGCCGTGCAGAACGATAACGCCCTGCTCGTCAGGCTGCGCCACAATCCAAACCTGGCTCTGGCACCCCGAAATCAGGTTATCTGGATTACGCCATTCATCGGGCAACGGATCAAGACGCTCCCCTAGCTCGATGATATAAAGATATTTTTCTTCCCAGTCATTACAGCGCGCAAAGTTGCGCGCCAGTTTCTGCGGTTCTGGCAGACTCGCCATGGTTTCCTCCCCGAACAGATTCGCGCGCGGCGCTTAACTGCCCAGCAATCGATGGATACGTTGCAATCCGGCAACCAGCCGGTCAATTTCTTCGCGCGTAGTATAAACTGCCAGCGAGGCGCGGCACATACTGGGAACACCGTAATGTTCCATCAGCGGCATCGCGCAATGGTGGCCGGTGCGAATCGCAATACCGTACCGATCGAGGAAACTTCCGACATCATAGGCATGGTGCTGCCCAAGATTAAACGCAATGACGCCGTGACGCTCAGCAGGGCCGTACAACGTCAGATCGGGCACTTGCTTTAGTGCCTCCAGCGCATACTTCATCAGCGAGGATTCATAACGTTGAATCTCTTCCCGCCCCAACGCCGTCACATAGTCCAACGCAGCGCCTAAGCCCATGATACCGCCGGTATTGGGCGAACCAGCCTCAAAGCGCCACGGTGAATCCGCATAGGTGGTACCTGTGCGCAGGCTAACCTGACGAATCATCGCCCCGCCACCTTCCCACGGCGGCATAGCCTGAAGCAGGTCACGTTTGCCGTACAGCACGCCAATACCCGAAGGGCCGTAGATCTTATGTCCTGAAAAGACAAAGAAATCACAGTCCAGATCCTGCACATCGACAGTCTGATGCATAATCGACTGCGCACCATCGACCAACGTAACCGCACCAACTGCTTTTGCCTGTGCGATCATGGTCTTAACTGGGTTTAGCGCACCGAGTACGTTAGAGATTTGCGTTACTGCTAGCAGGCGAGTTCGCTCATCCAGTAATCCAGGAAGCTGCGCAACATCCAGTGAGCCATCTTCGGCCAGCGGCAATACGCGAACCTCAACGCCACGCGCTTCCGCCAGCATCTGCCAGGGAACGATATTCGCGTGGTGTTCCATCTCGGTGATGATCAGGTTATCGCCCGGCTGGATGAATGTGCGGCCATAGCTGTTAGCCACCAGATTGATGGCCTCCGTCGTCCCGCGAACAAAGACAATCTCTTCCACTGAGGCTGCATTGATAAAAGCAGCCACCTGCTCACGAACCGCTTCCATCGCGCTAGTCGCCTGTGCGCTCAGCGTGTGAATGCCGCGGTGCACCGCAGCATATTCATGACGATAGAATTCGGCTTCACGTTCGATAACCGACTGCGGCTTTTGCGCACTCGCGGCGCTATCAAGATAGGCTAACGGCTGACCGTTAACCTCGCTTGCCAGCAACGGAAAATCGGCGCGAACCCGTTCAATAGGATAACTCATCATACCGCCTTGCCGGCATTCGCCAGCGCGTTTGGCAAACGCTGCGCGATACGTTGCAGAACCACATCTCGCAGAGACTCGTTTTCAATCGCTTCTGTGACTTCCGCCGCAAAGGCGAAGATGATCATCTGCTGCGCATCCTGCTCCGTAATACCGCGAGAACGTAGATAGAACAGCTGCTCTTCATCCATACGGCCAATGGTGGCACCGTGGCTACATTTCACGTCATCCGCGTAGATTTCCAACTGCGGCTTGGTGTCGACCTCAGCCAGTCTGCCCAACAGCAGGTTATTGTTGGTCATCTGTCCGTCAGTTTTCAGCGCGTGAGGGGCAACTTTGATCATGCCGTTAAACACCGCTCTGGCGCGATCGTTGACGATGACTTTATGCAACTGACGACTTTCACCATAGCCCTGATTGTGTTCCAGATACGTTCGCGTATCACACACTTCGCTGCCGACGGGCAGAATCAGGCTATTCATGGATAAATTGGTACCTTCGCCGTTCAACTGAGCGCTGGTATGGTGACGCGTCAGCCCAGCTCCCAGCAGGAAACTGTGGCTGCGAACCCGAGCGTCGCGTGCCAGCACCAGATCGTTATGTGCGAAGTGGTAGCTCGCCGCCGCTTCAAACGCCAGCTTATAGTGGCTAACCTGGCTATTTTCTGCCGCATTCACCGTCAGGCGTGCGCCAGTAAAGTGGGCATGCTCATCCAGACTGACATAGTGCTCGATAATTTCCGCACTCGCGCCACGTTCAACGTTCAGGTGGTGGCGATGGTGAACCGTGTTCAATGCCGCGGCCTGGCTGCTGCTGATATGCAACAGGTAAAGCGGTTTTTCCGCCTGCTGTCCGGCAGCCAGACGAATCAGCGTGCTCGTACTAGCCAGACTTTCGGTCAAATGCAGGAACACCTCGGACTGGATCGCCGCAGGCAGTATGCCCTGCGCTCGCGACGCCTGTACGTCAACCTGATAAGGCCCCCAGGCGCTGTCGCTGAGTTCAGCATTGAATACGCCATCGACAAACACCAGACGCCAGCTATCTACCGCGAATGCCAGAGCATCCACCGCTGCGCGATCGAGAGACGGGGCCTGCGGTGCGACAAATTCGTTGCTCAGCAAACCATCCAGCGGCGTGTATTTCCAGTGCTCGTGCTTACGGTGCGGTAAGCCAAGACGCACCACGTCCTGCCAGTGTTGGTTCGCCGCTTCAGAACGGCGCGACGCATCACGTTCAAACAGACCTTGCCATTGCTGCAACGCCTGTTCTTGTTTCTGTGCGATGCCAGTTTTACCCGCCGCGTTCTCGCTCGTCACATTATTGCCCGTCGGTAAGCCAGCCATAGCCTTGCTCCTCCAACTGTTTCACCAGCGAGAAATCACCGGATTTCACAATGCGCCCTTGATACAGAACGTGGACGTGATCCGGTTTGATGTAATCAAGAATACGCTGGTAGTGCGTGACGATGATGAACGAACGTTTGCCGTCACGCAGGGAGTTCACGCCGTTAGAGACGATTTTCAGTGCGTCGATGTCCAACCCGGAGTCGGTTTCATCCAGAATGCACAGATCCGGCTCCAGCGCCGCCATCTGCAGAATATCGTTACGCTTCTTTTCACCGCCGGAGAAGCCCACGTTGACTGAACGGGTCAACAAGTCTTCTGGCATATTCAACAGCTTAATCTTTTCTTCGATAAAGTCGGCGAAGTCAAAGCGATCCAGTGGTTCCTGCTCGCGGTATTTACGCACCGCGTTAACGGAGGTTTGCAAGAAGAACTGGTTGCTGACGCCGGGGATTTCTACAGGGTACTGAAACGCCATGAAGACGCCTTCGCCCGCGCGATCTTCTGGAGACAGTTCCAGCAGATCCTTGCCTTTGAAGTCCACCGAACCGTCGGTCACTTCATATTCTTCACGTCCAGCCAGCGTCGCGGAGAGCGTACTTTTTCCTGAGCCATTCGGGCCCATAATCGCGTGAACTTCACCCGGCTTAATGGTGAGATTAAGCCCTTTGATGATCTCTTTGCCTTCTACGCTGACTTTTAAATTTTCGATGCTTAACATGCTTATTCCTTCCAACGCCCAATGCGACGAGCGCTTAATGAATTCCGGGACCGATGATTCTCATTATTCGTCTGTGAAAATCCCGGTAACCGCCGAATTAACCCACGCTATGTTCCAGGCTAATCGCCAGTAACTTTTGTGCTTCTACCGCAAATTCCAGCGGCAATTCAGAGAAGACGTCCTTACAGAATCCGTTCACGATCATCGAGATGGCGTCATCTTCGCTGATTCCACGTTGCAGACAGTAGAACAGCTGGTCTTCACCAATTTTCGAGGTCGTCGCTTCGTGCTCCAACTGCGCAGTATTGTTACGCACTTCCACGTAAGGGAAGGTGTGTGCGCCGCACTCGCTGCCGATCAGCATAGAGTCGCACTGGGTGAAGTTACGGGCGTTGGTTGCACTCGGCATGATCTTCACCAAGCCACGATAGGTGTTCTCACTGCGTCCGGCGGAAATCCCTTTGGAGATGATGGTCGAACGGGTGTTTTTACCGATGTGAATCATCTTGGTGCCGGTATCGGCCTGCTGACGACCGTTGGTCAAGGCAACAGAGAAGAATTCGCCGACGGAGTAGTCACCGCGCAGAATGACGCTCGGGTATTTCCAGGTGATCGCTGAGCCGGTTTCCGACTGCGTCCATGACATTTTTGAATGCTCGCCTGCACACAGCGCGCGCTTGGTCACGAAGTTCAGAATCCCGCCTTCTGCGTCATCTTTACCGGAGAACCAGTTCTGCACCGTGGAGTATTTCACTTCGGCATTCTTGTTGATGATGACTTCCACCACGGCGGCGTGCAGCTGGTAGGTGTCACGAACGGGCGCGGAGCAACCTTCGATGTAGCTGACGTAGCTGTCGTCATCGGCAATCAGGATCGTACGTTCGAACTGACCGGTTTTCGCCGCGTTGATGCGGAAATACGTCGACAGCTCCATCGGACAGCGCACGCCTTTCGGGATGTATACAAACGTGCCGTCAGAAGCGACCGCCGAGTTCAGCGCCGCAAAGAAGTTGTCATTCGCGGGTACGACCGTTCCGAGATACTGGCGCACCAGATCGGGATGATCCTGAATCGCCTCGCTGAATGAACAGAAGATAATGCCTTTTTCAGCCAGCTCGTGCCGATACGTGGTCGCAACGGATACGGAGTCGAAAATCGCATCGACTGCCACTTTCTTGCCTTCGCGGACAGGAACACCCAACTGGTTAAACGCATTCTCCACTTCGCTGGTCAGGTAATTATTCACGTCCGTAATCCCGGATTGCTGCTTGGCGCCGGGCTCAGAGCCACAGCTGTCGTCGCAGTTACCGCAGGAAGGCGCGGAATAATAGCTATAGTCCTGATAGTCGAGTTTCTCGTAATGGGCTTTCAGCCAATGTGGTTCTTCCATCTCCAGCCACGCCTTGTAGGCGTTGAGGCGGAATTCCAGCATCCACTCAGGTTCATTACGCTTCGCCGAAATCGCCCGTACGACATCTTCATTGATGCCGTGCGCCAGCTCATCGGTTTCCAATTGCGTAAAGAAACCTTCTTTATAGCGTCCATCACCCATCCAGATCTGGACATCATCAGGTACATCTACCGTGCTACGTGCCATAATTTTTCATCACTTAAATGCCAAAGCTTTCGCCACATCCACAAGCATGTTGCGCTCTGGGATTATTAAACTTGAATATCTGATTCAGCCCTTCACGGACGAAATCAAGTTCTGTGCCGTCAATGAAAGGCATTGCTTTCAGTGGGACATACAGTTTTGCACCATCACGTTCGAATACCAGATCGTCGGTTTCGAACTCCTGTACCAGATCCAGCACGTAGCCAAACCCCGCACAGCCTGATTGTTTAACGCTGAGCCGCAGTCCTTGCACGGCCTCATCCTGCTTCATCAGATTCTTAATCTGCTTCACGGCGCTCTCTGTCAGCGTCAATCCTTGCCAGACATTTTCATCCAGTGAAAACGTCCCTACATTTTCCGCTTGCATATGGAATACCTCATTGCGTGTGGTACCAGTTTTCGGCTGGTTTCCCCTAATGTTAGTGATAATGAAACTAGCTTCAACCTCTTGTTTCGCAGGGCTATTCGTAACATTTCGGTTTTTAGCGAGCTAATAGCGTTATTTTACACGTCTCGGGCTCGCCAAACAACGCCGCAAAAAATCAACTAACCAATTGATAATAAATGAATTAAACTCCCTACCCATACCTCTTATGGTCGGATAATAGTTATCATCTCGTTATCATTATTATAACATTTATCGGTGATACCTATTTATAAAACAGGGAAGGTATATGAAGATTTATGTGATTTCCGATCGTACTTTTTGGCGTTAAAGCACATTTTGCCCATTGATCGTGGCCTTTTTTATCAATATGATAATGATTATCATTTGATATTCAGGATCGATCACCATGCTTTCCGTGAATGCCTGGCTGCACCACCAGATTGACGAATATAAATTTCAGATTCGCGATGCCACCGTTGATTTTTACATGGCGGAAGCTCGCCTGAACCGGCCTGGAAGCAATATTGACCATTTACGTCGCTATCATAACGCCTGCATGGATATGGTTGAACTCTGTCTGAGAAACGGCGATGACGACAGCTATCTACATGCGCTGGTCAAGTTGCATAATCGGTTGATTAAAGAGATTAATAATGAAGGGCGTTGCCATCTCTTTCGCGTGCAAAGCTACTACTTTGCCCGTAACACGCTGAAGTCGATTTGCCATCAGTTAAGCATGCAAGGTTCATGGGACAAAGCCACCGCGTTTCAGACCGATTTCGTTAAGCGCGTGCCTTTTCTGCCCTGAAGAGCACTATCTTTTCAAAATAATGCCATTCCAGAAAAACAGAACCAGACCGGCCAGCAGTCTGGTTCAGCGCTTCATGTTTACGGCGTAATAACGGATGTTGTCAGACGTGAAATGCAGCATAGGCGATTCTGATTATCAAAAATCTCAATCTGCCACACCTGGCTACGGCGGCCAACGTGAAGCGCACGACACACGCCCCGCACTTCACCTTCACGCACGGCTCGCAGATGGTTGGCATTGATTTCAAGGCCCACCACCTGCTGATCGCCCTCAGAACACAGATAGCCCGCGACGGAACCCAGCGATTCCGCCAGCACAACGGACGCGCCGCCATGCAATAAGCCAAACGGCTGGCGTGTGCGAGCATCCACTGGCATCACCGCTTCCAGAGAATCATCCGCGATATGGGTATAATGAATACCGACATGACCAACCATGCACGTCTGGCTTTGTTGATTCAGTTGCTCAAGCGTAACCTGTCGTTTCCATAACATCAGATAATCTCCAGCAAGGCCTGTAGCGGATGGCGTAATGCGCTGCCTTCCATGCGTTTCACCTGACTGCGGCATGAATAGCCCGTGGTCAGGCAGCGTTTCTGAGGTAACTTCTGCAACACCTGTTGCCAGGATAGCGCATAAATGCCCTGCGAATTAGCGAGGTTTTTGGTTTCATGACCGTAGGTTCCCGCCATGCCGCAGCATCCGACACTGATATTCTCCAGTTTGGCACCAAAGCGCGAGAAGATATCGGCCCACTGTTTCGTGCTAATCGGCAACGCCGTGGTTTCCGTACAGTGCCCCAACAGATACCAGGATTCGCCAGTGGCAGGCTGCGGCGTGCTGTCGGCCAGTGCCGTCACCAGCCATTCATGCACCAGTTGCACCTGAAAATCACCACGCTTCTCACCCAGAATTTCACGGTATTCGTCGCGATAGCACAGCACCAACGCCGGATCGACGCCCACCATCGGCATCCCCAGTTTCGCGACACGGTTCAGGAAATCTGCCGTCTTCGAGGCCGTTTTGGCAAAGCGTTGCAGGAAGCCTTTAATGTGTTGCGCCTTCCCGTTTGGCGAGAACGGCAGCAGCACCGGTTTCAGCTTCAGCTTTTCAATCAGATGGACGAAATCTGCCACCACCTGCGCATCGTAATAGCTGGTAAACGGATCCTGCACGATTAGCACGTATTGCTGGCGCGCCGCTTCCGGCAACTGCTCCAACTGTTCCAGCGTGGTGTTGACGCCGCTATGCCCGGCAAACTGCTGGCGCAACGACGGCGATGACAGCAACGGTAAATCAACCATGCCGATCTGGCTGCGGCTCAGGTTATTCAGCAGCGGCATTTTCAGGAAGAAGTTAAACGTCTTCGGGCTACGTGCCATCAGCGGCGCATAGCTTTCGACACCGGCAACCAGATAATCACGAACCGGACGCAGATAGCGCGTGTGGTAAAGCTGTAGGAAGCGGGAACGGAAACCAGGCACATCGATCTTGATAGGGCACTGCGTTGAACAGGCTTTACACGCCAGACAGCCCGACATCGCGTCTTTAACTTCATGGGAGAAATCGTAATCCCCCTGCTTCGCCTGCCAGGTATTGCGCGTTTTCTGGATAAATGCGCGCAGGCTCAGCTTCTGCTGCGGCAATGCCTTTTCCAATGCCACCGGATCGACGCCCTGCTCCGCCAGCAGGCGTAACCATTCGCGCACCAGCGTGGCACGGCCTTTCGGTGAATGAATACGGTTGCCGCTGATTTTCATCGACGGGCACATTGGGCTACGGGCATCAAAGTTAAAGCACAGTCCGTTACCGTTACACTCCATCGCGCCACGGAACGCTGTGCGCACCGTCAGCGGGATCGTGCGATCGAACGTGCCACGCTTGACCGCATCGACTTTCATCATCGGCGCCTCGACATCCAACGGCGCACAAATTTTACCGGGATTCAGGCGATTATCAGGGTCGAACGCCGCCTTGATGCGGCGCAGTTCGGCATACAGCTCCGGCCCAAAGAATTCAGGACTGTATTCGGCGCGGAAGCCTTTGCCGTGTTCCCCCCACAGCAGGCCGCCATATTTAGCCGTCAGCGCGACAATCTGGTCGGAAAGCTGTTTCATCAGCATTTCCTGTTGCGGGTCGCACATATCCAGCGCCGGGCGAACGTGCAGCACGCCGGCGTCCACGTGGCCGAACATCCCGTACGTCAAATTATGGCTGTCCAACAGCGCACGGAATTCTTCGATATAATCCGCCAGATGCTGTGGCGGCACGCAGGTATCTTCCGCGAACGGAATCGGCTTCGCCTGCCCTTTGCTGTTGCCCAGCAGCCCTACGGCTTTTTTCCGCATAGCATAAATACGTTCGATTCCGGCCAGGTCGTTACAGGTTTGATAGCCAATCACCCCGCCTTCTCCGCTCGCCAGCAGCGTATCCAGCCCCTGACAGAGCGCGTCAACCTGTCCGTTAATCAGCGTGTCATCATCACCCGCGAATTCAACGATATTCAGGCCGAGCATTTCCTGATTAGGCACATCGGTAATCAGCTCGCTAACGGAATGCCAGACGATATCCTCGCGGGCAAGGTTTAATACCTTAGAGTCCACGGTTTCAACTGACAGCGCCTTCGCCTCCACCATGAACGGCGCATTGCGCAGCGCTGAATTAAAGGAGTCATATTTGATATTCACCAGACGGCGAATCTTTGGCAACGGCGTGATATCGAGTTTCGCTTCGGTGATAAACGCCAGCGTACCTTCAGCGCCGGTCAGAATACGCGTCAGGTCAAAAGTACGGAGATCGTCGCTGAACACATGGCGCAGGTCGTAACCCGTCAGAAAACGATTCAGCTTGGGGAATTTGTCGATGATCAACTCGCGCTGTTCGCGACAGCGGTGCAGCACCGTATGGTAAATACGACCGATAGGTGAATCTTCTAACGCCAGTTTCTCTGCCAGCTCCACTGGCATCGCCTGCGTATCCAGCATTTCGCCGCCTAACAGTACCGCACGCAGCCCCAGCACATGGTCTGAGGTTTTGCCGTACACCAGCGAACCTTGCCCCGATGCATCGGTGTTGATCATGCCGCCCAGCGTCGCCCGGTTACTGGTCGACAGCTCAGGTGCAAAGAAATAGCCATAAGGCTTCAGATATTGGTTAAGCTGATCTTTAATGACGCCCGCTTCGACACGCACCCACCCCTGTTCAGGATTAATTTCCAGAATGCGGTTCATATAACGCGACATATCGACCACGATACCGCGATTCAGCGCCTGCCCGTTCGTTCCCGTACCGCCGCCGCGTGGAGTAAAGGTCAGCTCTGAAAAACGTGCTTCCCCCGCCAGGCGGGATAAGATCGCGACATCAGCGGTTGAACGGGGGAAAACCACCGCATCCGGCAAAAGTTGATAGATACTGTTATCCGTTGCCATTGTCAGACGATCGGCATAATTGGTCGCCGTATCGCCCGTGAATCCATTTTTCTTCAATGCTTCCAAAAAATTAAGCACCGGCTGAACCAGCCCGGGAGATTGCGTGATCTGTGGGATCATTATTTTTTGACCCTGTCCGTACATGATGTGTTTGCCAATATGTCGTGATATGCCTGTGAAGCGCGGTATATAGCCTAATCTTGATCGCTTAAGGATAGAGATACCGGGGCTACCACGGTGTGAGGCATCCCTGCGGGAACCTCATCACAGTGCTTCCCCTAAAGCCATGCTTAAGTGACTAGCATTTGTATATAGCCGCCCTTTCATCGGGGACATCACGTTTTATCACATTTCGCAATCGTGTGCGCTCCCGGATCGGCAAAAACATACAGCGTGTTGGCTAATGGCCGTTTCACCAACAAAATGTTCAACAGGCTGTCAAAACCCCCGGAAATATCTCATGATGACGGGTGACAATAGGTTGTCACCCAAGCTACCTCGCCTTCAGCCTTTTCTTTTGCTATTGAGGAATGATTCGTTGAGCAAATATTCTCAGCCACCACGATTTGATCTGGCCAGAATCCTGTTCAGTCTGGCGTTTATTACCATCATGATTATTGCCTGCTTTTGGGTGGTACAGCCTTTTATTCTGGGATTTGCCTGGGCGTGTATGGTGGTCATTGCCACCTGGCCGATGCTGATTAAATTTCAGGCGTTATTGTGGGGTCGGCGTTCTCTGGCCGTCATCGTTATGACGCTGCTGCTCATTCTGCTGTTTATTGTCCCCATTGGCGTGCTTGTCAGTAGCGTGGTGGATAACAGCTCGGCGTTAATGAGTTGGGGAGCCCGGCAGGAAAACTTTTCGCCGCCCACGCTGGAATGGCTAACGTCAATTCCTTTAGTTGGAGAGAAATTGTTCAACAGCTGGCAGGCGCTGTTACAAAGCGGCGGCAGCGGCCTATTTGCCAAAGTGCAGCCCTATTTTGGTAAAACCGCAACCTGGCTGGTTGCACAGGCCGCCCATGTCGGGCGTTTTCTGATGCACTGCTCTCTGATGCTGATCTTCAGCGCCCTGCTGTATTACAAGGGAGAAGCCGTTGCGAAAGCCGTGCGGCATTTCGCTATCCGGCTGGGACAGGAGCGCGGCGATGCCGCCGTGATTCTGGCGGCGCAGTCAATTCGTGCCGTTGCGCTGGGCGTAGTGGTAACGGCCATCGTGCAATCGGTGTTAGGCGGAATCGGTCTGGGACTGTCCGGGATTCCCTATACCACACTATTAACCGTACTGATGTTTCTGTGCTGTCTGGCGCAGTTGGGGCCGCTGCCGGTACTCATTCCTGCCATTATCTGGCTGTATTGGACGGGTGATAACACCTGGGGCACCATCCTGCTGGTCTGGAGCTGCGTCGTTGGAACAATCGATAACATTATCCGCCCGGTATTAATCAGGATGGGTGCCGATCTTCCTATGCTGCTGATTCTTTCCGGCGTCATTGGCGGATTGCTGGCTTTTGGCATGATTGGCTTATTTATTGGTCCGGTCGTCCTCGCCGTTTCCTATCGCCTGCTCTTTGCCTGGATGCGTGAAATCCCCGAACCGCAAAACATCCTCTCCGTTAATACGTCCAGCAAACCCAACAAAGAATAAAGACGGTAAACACCGTTTCTCCTCCCCGTGGGCGGTGTGCCGCCCACGCATTGCTCATTCTCAGCATTATTGCTTCGTAATTGCTTCGCACCGATTTATTCCCTTACTTTTTCAATAGGTAAAAATAGCTAATGATTAACCCTCTATTCTTGGGGATTAGTCCTAAAAATTTTGATATCATTTCTCTAATGCATCAATATTATTGACAATATCAAAATCCCGAGAAGCCAAACCTTAAAAGATAATTAACTATTAGGATGATTCTTAATGACTGAATAGCGCATAATCCATAGGATTAATACCGGAGCTAGTATTAACCTACTGTATGTCAATGAGGTTTCCTCCTCGTCAGAGTTAGTAACGAATTGCTGTGTGTAGTCTTTGCCCATCCCCTGAGATGGGCCTTTTTTTTCCTTTCATTTCTCTTCCATTCAATTACGCGTCATTCCTTTTTTGTTACTCTCCTGTCTGCCTACTCTCAGTTCAGTTTTTCAGGAGTTTTTCATGACGCCTCTCGCCGCGAAGAGATTACTACTCTGTGGCTTATTCAGTCTTCTGACCGCCTGCGATAATCCAGCTCCAACGGCACAGCGCCCCTTGTTGACCATTGAAGGTAAAACGATGGGGACGTTTTACAGCGTAAAAATTAGCGGCGACATCACCGAAGACAAAACGCAGTTGCAACGAGAAATCGATGCCCTGCTGGAGCAGGCCAATAACGACATTTCCACCTACCGTGACGATTCCGTGCTGTCGCGTTTTAATCAGTATCGGGGAACGGATCCACAGCCTATCAGCAACGGCATGGCGGATATTATTCTGGCTGCGCTGCGTATCGGTAAAGCCACTCACGGTGCGATGGATATCACCGTCGGCCCGTTGGTTAACCTCTGGGGGTTCGGCCCGCAAAAACAGCCTACGCGTATTCCCAGCCAGCAGCAGATCGATGTCGCACGGCAAAACGTTGGGGTGCGTCACCTGAAACTGATCGGCGACGAAAAAGGAGAATGGATTCAGAAAGATCTCCCGGATTTGTATGTCGATCTCTCCACGCTGGGCGAAGGGTATGGCGCAGATGTTCTCGCACAGTTAATGACGCGTAAAGGGATCACCAATTATCTGGTTTCCGTCGGCGGCGCCATTTCCAGCCGTGGCGTAAATGCAGAAGGAACGCCGTGGCGCGTGGCGATTCAGAAGCCAACCGACCAGGAAAACGCGGCACAGGCAGCGGTGAATTTGCAGGGCTATGCAATCAGCACCTCCGGCAGCTATCGGAATTATTTTGAGCAGGACAACAAACGCTATTCTCACGTTATCGATCCCGAGACGGGCAGACCGATTACTCACCAGTTGGTTTCTGCGACCGTAATTGCGCCGACTGCGCTGGAAGCGGATGGTTGGGATACCGGTTTGATGGTGTTGGGAACAGAGAAGGCGTTGAAGCTGGCAGAACAACAGGGGCTAGCGGTTTATCTGATTACCAAAACGGATAAGGGTTTTAGCGCGGTAATGACGCCACAGTTTAAATCCTTCCTGATTGCGGCACCGTGATTTTCAGCACGACTTGCGATCAGCGGCGGTCGAGCGGTGGTAATGGATAGATCGTAAAGACGCTGTGAATACATCCCTGTACGCTCGGATTGCGCCATCCATGGCGCAAACGCTTTACTCTTCTATTCCATTACCACCGTTTTCATTCTGTGAATACTGTTTCAGTTGCCTGATGATTATATATCAGACATTCACCGAACTAATTACTTGTGCTCAGCCAGATTCAGCCAGGTTTGCACCACGGTGTCTGGGTTGAGCGACAGGCTATCGATGCCTTGTTCCATCAGCCAGAGGGCAAAATCTTCGTGATCTGACGGACCCTGTCCGCAAATACCGACGTATTTACCCTGCTTCTTGGCGGCCTTGATCGCCATCGACAACAGCGCCTTCACCGCATCGTTACGCTCATCAAACAGCGACGATACCACGCCGGAGTCACGATCCAGACCCAGCGCCAGCTGCGTCATGTCATTTGAGCCGATGGAGAAACCATCAAAGTGTTGCAGGAATTCGTCAGCCAGCAGCGCGTTGGACGGAATCTCGCACATCATGATGATTTTCAGACCATCTTCGCCACGACGCAGCCCCTGATTCGCCAGTTCTGCAATCACCGATTCCGCTTGCGCCACGGTACGAACAAACGGGATCATGATTTCCACGTTCTTCAGACCCATCACATTACGCACGCGTTTAACCGCTTCGCATTCCAGCGCAAAACAGGCTTTGAAGTCCGGCGACACATAGCGACCCGCACCGCGGAAGCCCAGCATCGGGTTCTCTTCTTCCGGCTCATAACGCTCGCCACCGACCAGATTGGCGTACTCGTTGGATTTAAAATCGGACAGGCGGACAATAACGCGCTTCGGCGAGAATGCGGCTGCCAGCGTCGCGATCCCTTCCGTCAGACGACCGACGTAGAACTCGATCGGATCGTCGAAGCCCTGCATCAGCGTCTTGATCTCACGTTGCAGCTCAGGGGTTTGCTGGTCGAATTCCAGCAACGCACGCGGGTGCACGCCAATCATGCGGTTGATGATGAATTCCAGACGCGCCAGACCGACGCCATCGTTTGGCAGGCAGGCAAAATCAAACGCGCGGTCAGGGTTGCCCACGTTCATCATGATTTTCAGCGGCAGAGCTGGCATTTCATCAATCTGTGAACTCTTCACGGAGAAATCCAGCAGATCCTGATACACATAGCCCGTGTCGCCTTCCGCACAAGAAACGGTGACTTTTTGCCCTTTGCGCAAACGCTCGGTCGCATCGCCGCAGCCCACAACGGCTGGAATGCCCAGCTCACGCGCGATAATCGCCGCATGGCAGGTACGTCCGCCGCGATTGGTCACAATCGCTGCCGCCTTCTTCATGATCGGTTCCCAGTCCGGGTCGGTCATGTCGGTAACCAGTACATCGCCTGCGTTGATCAGGTGCATCTCGCTGATGTCCTGAATCACTTTGACTTCACCCGCACCGATGCGGTGACCGATCGCACGGCCTTCCACCAGCACCGTACCGCTGGCTGGCAGGTGGTAACGCTCCATCACCTGACCGTTGGAACGCACCGTTTCCGGGCGCGCCTGCACGATGTAGAGCTTACCGGTGTGACCATCCTTCGCCCACTCGATGTCCATCGGGCGGCCGTAATGTTTTTCAATCAGCAGTGCCTGACGCGCCAGCGCCTGCACTTCGTCGTCCGTCAGGCTGAAACGCGTCGTTTGCTCTGCCGGCACATCTTCAATCCGTACCTGCTTGCCATGTTCCTGGCTCGCGGCATACACCATACGGATTTTTTTCGATCCCATGTTACGGCGCACAATCGCAGGTTTGTTGTTCTGCAAGGTCGGCTTGTGGACATAGAACTCGTCCGGGTTCACCGCGCCCTGCACCACCATTTCACCCAAACCGTAAGCCGACGTGATAAACACCACCTGATCAAAACCGGATTCGGTATCAATGGTAAACATCACGCCCGCGGAAGCCAGATCGGAACGCACCATGCGCTGCACGCCCGCCGACAGCGCCACACCGCGATGGTCGTAGCCCTGATGCACACGGTAGGAGATCGCGCGGTCATTAAACAACGACGCAAACACGTGCTTCACCGCGACCATCACAGCATCAATACCCTGCACATTCAGGAAAGTTTCCTGTTGGCCGGCAAAAGACGCATCCGGCATATCTTCTGCGGTGGCGGAAGAACGCACAGCAAACGAGGCGTCTTTCTCGCCATCGGCCAGTTGCTGATAGGCGTCGCTGATCGCCTTCTCCAGCTCCGGCTGGAATGGCGTATCAATAATCCACTGGCGAATCTGCGTACCCGCGCTGGCCAGTTGATTCAGGTCGTCAATGTCGGTGCGATCGAGCAGCTCATAAATGCGCTGGTTAATCCCGCTTTGATTAAGAAAATCATTAAACGCCTGCGCCGTTGTCGCAAAGCCGTTGGGAACGGCTACGCCCAATCCTGAAAGGTTGGTGATCATTTCACCCAGAGAGGCATTTTTGCCCCCCACCCTTTCAACGTCGTGCATACCGAGCTGGTTATACCAAAGGACATTACGCAAATCAGGGCCGTTATTGGACATCGAAAATAATCCTTTCTGCATACAATTAGGGTATGAAAGAGTTCGGTTGAGAATCGCCTCAACGCAATCAGGTTAGCATAGCGTTTTGATGAACATGGACAGGTGAATCGATCAACCTATGAAAAAAAACTGATTTCACGGCGAATGATTGCCTAACACGGTAAAAATCCAATATCGTAGAAGATTAGCATTCTTTATCATAAAGATAATGAAATGGTGTTTTAATAAAAGTATTCGTAAAACACAATTTTTGACGAGGTTAACGTGTTCGAGCTGTCGGAAGTATCACAAGGGGGTTATGTGGAAAGAAGCGTATTTTATGTCTCGGACGGTACGGCCATTACGGCAGAAGTACTGGGTCATGCGGTGTTGTCCCAGTTCCCCGTGAACACAGTTAGCTATACCTTACCTTTCGTTGAAAGTGAAGCGCGCGCCAAAGCCGTGTGTGAACAAATCAATACGTTGTATCAGCAAACCGGTGTGCGTCCGCTAGTGTTTTACTCCATTGTCACGCCGACCGTGCGTAACATTATTATCAGTAGCGAAGGATTTTGCCAGGACATCGTACAGGCGCTGGTTGCACCCTTACAGGAAGAATTGAACACGCCGCCTACGCCAGTTGCTAACCGTACTCATGGTTTGACGGCCAATAATCTGAGCAAATACGACGCCCGTATCGCTGCCATCGACTACACGCTGGCACACGATGACGGCATTTCACTGCGCAATCTCGATCAAGCGCAGGTGATTTTGCTGGGTGTGTCACGCTGCGGCAAGACGCCGACCAGCCTTTATCTGGCGATGCAATTCGGTATTCGTGCCGCCAACTACCCTTTTATTGCTGATGATATGGACAACCTGCGCCTGCCGGATGCGTTGAAGCTCTTCCAGCACAAGCTCTTCGGACTCACCATTGATGCAGAACGGCTGGCGGCCATTCGGGAAGAACGCCGGGGAAACAGCCGCTATGCGTCACTACGCCAGTGCCGCATGGAGCTCAGCGAAGTTGAAGCGCTATTTCGCAAACACCAGATTAAATATCTCAATACGACCAATTATTCCGTTGAGGAAATTTCCGCCAAAATCATCGACATTCTTGGCATGAGTCGAAGAATGTACTAGTACATGATAGATTTTTTGTCCTAATGCGGTTGTAATGTGCGCCATTTCGTTTATTGTGTGCTCCATCACTTCCCGGCATTTCGCCGCTGCGAAGCAACCTTTTAGTTGGAAACCTTGTCTGAAAACACCGGGATGTCCATGTTTTTTCGGTGATGACAGGTTTTCGACTTGACCGTATTCAGAGACAAAACATGCTACAAACAGATGAACTGCGGAGCGCGCGCATCGAGAGTCTGGTTACACCCCAAACGTTACTCGCCAGATTCCCGATCACCCCTGCCGTTGCCGAAAATGTCACCTCGTCACGCAAGAAAATTGAAGTCATCCTAACCGGTCACGATCCACGTCTTCTCGTCGTGATTGGCCCATGTTCGATCCATGACACCGACAGTGCGCTAGATTATGCACGCCGTCTTGCTGCGCTGCGCACGCAGTATCAGGATCGATTGGAAGTCGTCATGCGCACCTATTTTGAAAAACCGCGCACGGTCGTCGGCTGGAAGGGACTCATTTCCGATCCGGCACTCAACGGCACCTTCCAGGTAAACGAAGGGCTGGAGATTGCACGCCGCCTGCTGTTGGACGTCAATCAACTCGGATTGCCAACCGCGACGGAATTCCTCGATATGGTCACCGGCCAATATATTGCCGACCTGATTAGCTGGGGTGCGATTGGCGCAAGAACCACTGAAAGCCAGATTCATCGGGAAATGGCCTCGGCGCTGTCCTGCCCCGTCGGCTTCAAGAACGGCACAGACGGCAACACGCGCATCGCCGTCGATGCCATTCGTGCCGCCCGTGCCCAGCATATGTTCCTTTCGCCGGATAAGCAGGGCTTCATGTCGGTCTACAAAACGCAGGGCAACCCGTTTGGTCATATTATTATGCGCGGCGGGAAAAAACCGAATTACCACGCGGAAGACATCGCTGCCGCCTGCGCTCATCTGCGTGAGTTCTCGCTGCCCGAGCATCTGGTGATCGATTTCAGTCATGCCAACTGTCAGAAACAGCACCGTCGCCAGCTCGATGTAGCCGATGACATCTGCCAGCAAATTCGTGCGGGCTCACGCGCCATCGCGGGCATCATGGCGGAAAGTTTCTTAATTGAAGGCAACCAGCCTGCTATCAATCCTCTGGCATTGACGTATGGGCAATCCATTACCGATCCTTGTCTGAGCTGGCAGGACACCGAAACGCTGCTGGCTCGTCTGGCAGACGCCGTCGACAGCCGTTTCTAATCCGATACGCGCTGGCACACTCACCTTCTCCGGTCGTGTGCCAGCCGTTTCCTCTTTTCCCGCCGCCTCTCTCACACTTTCGCAGCACGTAAATTCCTCTTACGATTTCTCTTATTCCACTTATTAAGAAAACTTCACTTGAGGTTGCGTTTTTGTTACATGAAAATGATTCTCATTCATTGCTATAATCAATACGACAACGATTAAGGGAACGAACGAGATGCAGACGTCTATTTACCAACAATACCTCCAGGCTAAAGTTGAACATCCGCGTAAATATGCTCGCGATCTAGCTGCGCTACTCGGCATCAGCGAAGCGGAACTGACTCACGCCCGTGTCGGACACGATGCGCAACGCCTACAGGGTGATGCTAAAGTCTGGTTAAGCGCGCTGGAGCAGGTTGGTAATACCAAGTCGATCACGCGCAACGAGTACGCCGTGCATGAGCATACTGGCTATTATCAAAACCAGACGCTGGATGGACATGCTGGCCTTATCCTCAACCCGCGCGGATTGGATCTGCGTTTATTCCTCTCTCAATGGGCTTCAGCCTTTGCGCTGCGTGAAAACACCGCGCGCGGAGAGCGTCAAAGCATTCAATTCTTCGATCATCAGGGCGATGCGATTCTGAAGGTCTACACGACCGACACCACGGATATGGCCGCCTGGCAGCTATTCGTTGAGAAATTCACCAGCAGCGAAAACCCCGCATTGGCACTTCGTCCGGCAGGCAATGGCACGGCGGCCGAACAGGCCATCGCCCATAATCCTCAGTTTGAAGCAGATTGGCGTGCGATGAAGGATGTGCATGATTTCTTCATCCTGCTCAAGCGCTATAACCTGACGCGTCAGCAGGCGTTTAACTCGGTCGCTGACGATTTGGCCTACCGAGTAGACAACGATGCGCTGTCACAGATCCTGTTTGCCGCGCGTGAAGATCAAAACGAAATCATGGTATTTGTCGGCAACCGTGGCTGTGTACAAATTTTCACCGGCACACTCGAGCGCGTAGAACGTATGGAACAACACGCGGAATGGATTAACATCTTTAATAAAGATTTTACTCTGCATCTGATCGAAGACGCGATTGCTGAAAGCTGGGTGACGCGTAAACCGACGGTCGATGGTGTCGTGACCAGCCTCGAACTCTATGCCGCAGACGGCTCTCAAATTGCACAACTCTTCGGGCAACGTACCGAAGGAACGCCGGAACAACAGCAATGGCGTAATCAAATCGATGCCCTGAAACCGCATAAGGATCTCGCTGCATGAAAAACTGGCTATTCCCCCTGCTATTGACACTCCCACTGGGGGTGTCTGCTGCCGAACGTATCGTGTCTATCGGCGGTGACGTCACGGAAATCATCTATGCGCTGGGCGCAGAGAAAGATCTGGTTGCGCGAGACAGCACCAGCCTGCACCCGGAAGCGGTGAAGAAGCTGCCTGATGTCGGCTATATGCGCCAGCTCAATACCGAAGGCATTCTGGCAATGAAACCGTCTCTGGTTGTCGCCAGCGATCTGTCTCAGCCGTCTCTCATTCTGCAGCAGGTTGCCAGCAGCGGTACCAAAGTCGTTCACGTTCCTGCTCAGCCTTCGTTGGATGTTGTGCCGCAAAAAATCGGCGTCATCGCACAGGCGCTGGGGAAAGAGACGGAAGGTAAAAAGCTGGCGGAAACCTATCAACAGCAACTGGCGGCAGTAAAAAACGCCCCGCTGCCGGTGAATGTGCTGTTCGTTCTCAGCCACGGCGGCATGACCGCGCTGGCGGCAGGCAAAAATACCCCGGCGGACACGATTATCCGCAGCGCGGGATTAAAGAATGCCATGCAAAACGTTGAGCGTTACCAGCCGCTGTCGCAAGAAGGCGTGGTTGCCAGTGCGCCGGACCTGATTCTGATCTCCAGTCAGGGGCTGAAAACATTGGGTGGTGAAGCGCAAGTCTGGAAATTACCCGGTCTGGAACTGACGCCTGCTGGCAAGCAGAAACGCCTGCTCGTCGTCGATGACATGGCAATGCTCGGCTTTACGCTCGACACCCCAGCGCTAATGGCAACGCTGCGCCAGACAGCCGAAGCGATAAAATGACGTCACGGTTTCACCCGCGCACGTGGTTGCTCGCACTGCTGTTACTGATGGTGGCACTGATGGTCGGTGCCGCCAACATGGGCGCACTGACCCTCTCGCTCAAAATGTTATGGCAAACGCCGCTTGACGATCCGATCTGGCATATCTGGTTGAATATCCGCGTTCCTCGCGTACTGCTGGCGATACTCGTCGGCGGCGCGCTGGCCTGTTCCGGCGCAATTATGCAGGGATTATTTCGTAATCCGCTTGCCGATCCCGGCCTGCTTGGCATCAGCAGCGGTGCCGCACTCTGCGTGGCGCTGACTATCGTGCTACCGCTTGGTCTTCCCCCACTGCTGGCACTTTACAGTCCGATGTTTGCCGCCTTTGCGGGGAGTCTGGCGGTTACCGCCATCATTTTCATCCTCAGCCGTTCCGAACAAGGTGGATTAACGCGACTGCTGTTGGCAGGCATCGCGCTCAATGCGCTGTGTATCGCGCTGATCGGTGTCCTGACCTACATCAGCACCGACCAACAGTTGCGCCAGTTTTCACTCTGGGGCATGGGCAGTCTCGGACAGGCACAGTGGCCGATGTTGCTGGTTGCCAGTACGCTGACCATCCCCGCCATGATCGTGACGCTGTACTACGCACGCCGTTTGAACCTGCTTCAACTCGGGGATGAAGAAGCGCACTACCTCGGTGTCAACGTGAGGCGTACCAAGCATATTCTTCTGTTGCTCAGCTCGCTGTTGGTAGGTGTCGCAGTGGCGGTGAGCGGCGTGATCGGGTTTGTCGGGCTTATCATTCCACATCTGATACGTTTGCATCTGGGTGCCGATCATCGCTGGCTCCTTCCCGGTTCTATTCTCGGCGGTGCCTGTCTGCTCCTGTTTGCCGATACGCTGGCACGCACGCTGCTTGCGCCAGCAGAAATGCCCGTTGGGCTGTTAAGCAGCCTGATTGGCGGGCCGTATTTCTTATGGCTGATCGTTCAGCATAAAGGACGTGGCAATGACTGACTCCGCGTTTGACCAGACGTTAGTCGCGCGCCATCTACGCTTTCAGACCAACGGTCGCTATCTGACGGATGATGTTTCTCTGGAACTGCACTGTGGGGAAATCGTCGCAATTATCGGCCCCAACGGCGCGGGAAAGTCGACCCTGCTCCGTTTGTTGACCGGTTATTTGACGCCCGATGACGGCGAGTGCTTGTTAGCCGGACAGCCATTTTCACACTGGCAGCCCGGCGCGCTGGCAAAAACACGCGCGGTGATGCGTCAGCATAGCGGCATGGCGTTTGCATTTAGCGTGCGGGATGTCGTCGCGATGGGGCGTTCCCCGCATGGGGGCTATCCGAAAAATGATGACGTCATTCAGCAGGTCATGGCGCAAACGGGCTGTCTGGAACTGGCTGCGCGTGACTATCGCCACCTGTCCGGCGGGGAGCAGCAGCGTGTACAGCTCGCTCGCGTGCTGGCGCAGCTGTGGCATCCAGAACCGACGCCGGGTTGGCTGTTTCTCGATGAACCCACGTCGGCGCTGGATCTGTACCATCAGCAGCATCTCTTGCGGCTACTCAAGCAGCTTACGCGTGAACAGCCGTTAGCCGTATGCTGCGTCCTGCACGATCTGAATTTGGCGGCGCTGTATGCCGATCGCATTCTGTTGTTACACGAAGGAAAACTGGTCGCACAGGGTACGCCCGCACAGGTGCTGCAGGCGGAGACGTTGACCCACTGGTATCGCGCCGATCTCAGCGTCGGTTCACACCCTGACTATCCCCTTCCTCAGGTTTACCTGCGGCAATAGCCATCCCCCTGCTCCGGCTTAGCTGGAGCAGGAAATCTCCAGATGTTTGCCCCACTCTGGTGGTAACGCCGCCAGTTCGTTCTTATCCGGCTGTTCGTCAAACGGCTGACACAAAGCTTGATGCAGACGTGCCAGTACGCTGATGTCATCGTTTTCAGCCCGTTCAATCGCCATTTGCGCCAGATAATTACGCAGAATAAATTTCGGATTCGTCGTATTCATCAACCGACGTCGCTCTTCATCACCTTGCTCTTCCTGCATCAGCCTTTGGCGATAGGTCGCAAACCAGCTATCGAACGCTGCTCTGTCGATAAACTCATCACGGAGCGGCGCACGCGATGCCAGCTTTTCACTGTCTGCCAGCAAACGGAACGTGCGGGTGTAGTCGCTGCCTTCCTGCTGCATCAGACGTAACAGCCCGACCAGTACGTCATTATCTTCCGCGCTCGCGGTAAACAAGCCCAACTTGGCGCGCATCAGCATGCCATAATGCTGCATCAACGCCGGTTCATAGCGGGCAAGCGCGCGCTCCAGCGTGTCGGTATCCATCAACCCCGACAGCGCCTGCGCCAGACGATGTAGATTCCACAGCCCCACCGCAGGCTGATTATCAAACGCATAGCGCCCGCGATGATCGGAGTGGTTACAAATAAAGTTGGGTTGATAGGCATCTAAAAAGCCATAAGGACCGTAGTCGATGGTCAGCCCCAGAATCGACATATTATCCGTATTCATCACGCCGTGTGAAAACCCCACCGCCTGCCAGTGCGTAATCAGACGGGCGGTACGTTCTACCACATCGCCAAACCACAGCTCATAGCGACGCTCATCGTTTTCCCACTGCGGCCAGTGGCGGGCAATGACATACTCCACCAGTTGACGCACCTTTTCCGGCTCACGGCGATAGTAGAAGTGTTCAAAATGGCCGAAACGCACATGGCTTTCCGCTACGCGCATCAGCATGGCGCCCTTTTCTTCCTGCTCACGCTGTACCGGATGCGTGCTGGTGACAATCGTCAACGCCCGCGTAGTGGGGATCCCCAAATGGTGCATCGCTTCCGAGGCCAGAAATTCGCGTATCACCGAGCGCAGCACGGCACGACCGTCCCCCATGCGCGAATACGGCGTCAGCCCTGCGCCTTTCAGGTGCCAGTCCATGCTGCGACCATCTGCCAGCTGTTGTTCTCCCAGCAGGATGCCGCGCCCGTCACCCAATTGGCCGGCCCACATGCCAAACTGATGGCCGCTATACACCTGCGCCAGCGGCTCCATTCCCGGCAACAAACGCTCGCCGCTCCAAACGGCATCCTGTTCTGGCGTAAACCAGTCAGAAGACAAACCGAGTTCGGCGGCTAACCCCTCGCTATGGTAAAGCAAGCGCGCACCATGTAGCGGTTTGGGCTGTAGCGCGGTATAGAACCCCGGCAATTGGTGAAAATAGTGATTTTTGAATAACGGTGTCTGCTGCATCTTGTCTCCCTAATACCACCCTGTTCAGGTGAAGAGAGCCACACGCTCACCACACATCGACTAACGGGTATGCAGAAAGTGTAGAGGGATGGTAATGAAATTAACACGGAGGAAACATAAGGGTATTCGCTTCACAAGCGAGATCCAAAAAAACCTCACATCCGAAAAGTAGTTAGACCGATTGAATTAGCCAATAAGCGCCGTGTGTGGCTCAAGTTCGTCAAAATGTACGGCAGGCCACATTTGCCCCTGAACGGCATCAATGTCCAGTAGTCTCATTGTGTTCAGAATCGCCACGGTGTCGATCTCCTTGGCGACAATGCTGATGCCTGAATAGCTGCTTTTAATCGTCCGCAGCAACGGCTCCATCATCAACGTATTTGCCGGACGCGATAAAAGTTGCCCAATGAACTGGCGATCCAACTTTACACCTTGTACCAGGCCATCATACAAAGGCTTAAGCGTTGTCTTTCCAGAACCAAAATTATCCAGCCATAAAGGAAAGGCCTGACTCAGATTCAGCAACATGGCGTTTTCTTTTCCCTGCGAGAGCTGCGGGAAAAACTCATTAATTTCCAACAGGACAAAGTCGAGACGTTTGATTTCGCCGCGCAGCACTTCAGAATTGATTAAAATTTCTGCTATTTCACGCCCCACCTTCAGCACCAATTGAATGTGGTTATCGATAAACCATGCGGATTTTTCTTTGATAAAAAGCAGCTGTTCATGAACCAAATCATGCTTCTGGCGTGGATTTAATTGCATGAGAAGAATATCGGCAGGCATGCTCAGCTTGCCCGAAAGACCATTAAAATGGCTTATCATTTCGACTGCCAGCAACGTTCCATCCAACCTGAATATCGGCCAGAAAACATAGTCACTGGTGTAGTCAACAGCAAGGTGGATGCGCATGATCCTGTACTGCATGGAGATTAATAATAATCACATTACGTTATTATTATAGATGAATCTACAGCGCTTATTCGCATAACGCACGAAAAGCGTCTTTCTGCCATGCAACAGGACTCATTTAGCAGCGAATTTCACGTTTTAACGCAAACTCTGCTCCAGCCACTCAGCCAGTTCCTGCAATTCGTTTTGCTGTTCAGGGAAAGCGGTAATCAATGCCTGACACGTTGCCGCCATATTTTCCGGGCGATATACCGTTCCCTGTAATGCGCAAGCGAGTGCTTCTAACGGCGCAGGGTTCAGGCTATCGGTATAAACCTGCGCGCGGACAATCACGCCGCGTTCCACATCAAAATGCAATTCAATCCCGCCCCAGGTAAATCGGTTATCAAGTAAATGCGAGAAGTCCGGCGCCTGACCGAAATTCCATTCCCAGCTACTTTGACGCGCAAACTGTTCGCTGAACCCCGGTAAATCGGGGTAAGCAGAAGGCGAGATAATTTCCGGCTCGCACTGTTCGCCGAAATAATCGAAGAAGGCCTGCGTCACCGCCTGACAGATCACCTGATGATCGACAGAAGGCAGCAACTCCACCAGATTGGCAACGCGAGAACGCACAGACGTAATCCCTTTTGCCTGTAGTTTTTTAATGTCTGGGTTCAAGTAATCGGCTAAACGATTGAGGTCTGCGTTTAGCAGTAGCGTGCCGTGATGAAAGCCGCGATCTTTCGTTTCGCGATAGGCAGAACCGGACACCTTGCGCACACCGTCTGCGGTTTCCACCACCAGATCGTTGCGACCTGACGCGCTGGCTTTTAACCCAAGAGCACTGAGTGCATCCAGAACGATCTGCGTTGAGACGCTTTTATCGTACTCCGGTTTGCCCGCCATAAAGGTAAAACAGGTATTCCCGAGATCGTGAAAAACCGCCCCGCCGCCGCTGCTGCGTCGTGCCAGCTTGATGCCATCCTCTTCCATCCGCCGCGTATTGCACTCTTTCCACGGGTTTTGGGCACGACCAATGACCACAGTTTCCGCATTACGCCACAAAAACAACACCCGCTGCGTAGTGGGCATCTGGCGAAAGATGCATTCCTCAACGGCCAGATTAAACCAGGGATCGTAAGAGTCAGAGATCAATAAACGCAGAGAGGACATGAGCAGCTCCGTGCTGTAAGTACACTAAATAAAGGGAGAAA
Source organism: Pectobacterium aroidearum (assembly GCF_041228105.1). NCBI lineage: Bacteria > Pseudomonadati > Pseudomonadota > Gammaproteobacteria > Enterobacterales > Pectobacteriaceae > Pectobacterium > Pectobacterium aroidearum. The sequence goes on along the minus strand of NZ_CP166097.1, from coordinate 2,145,833 downwards.
ATCAGATGCGGCGAGCCTGCCAGTAAGCCCGTTTCCAGTACACGTTATCCAACGACGAACGGATTACGCCCTGACTGGTGGAGGCATGAATAAACTGGTCGTCTTTGTCATAAATACCGACGTGCAACCCGCTGCTACCGCTGCCGGTTTTGAAAAAAACCAAATCGCCCGGTAACAGATTCTCGCGATCAATGCGCTCGCCCAATTCGGTTTGTTCTTCGGTGGTGCGCGGCAGCTGCATGCCAAATTTATCGCGGAACGTCAGGTAGACAAAGCCGGAACAATCGACACCATTACGATCCAGCCCGCCATAACGATAAGGCGTTCTGTACCATTGTCCCAGTTGATCGTTTAGCTGCACCATCACCATGATCGAATCGCTCAGACGCGCGTTCGGCGGCGGATTATTATGCCGGCTACTGCTACAACCGACCAAAATCAGGCTGGCGAGAATCAAAGCGTGTCGTAAACGTATCATCGCAATTACCATAAAACCGCTCAGGCCATAGACCTCTGGCGTTTGAAAATGCTAGGTATTGGATTAATTTAGCGTTTAATCGGGGTGACTGGCAAGTAAAGGCGATTTTTCCTATTTTCTAACGACGCAGATTTTCTCTCGGCATCAGGCACTACGAGTGATGATCCAGTTTTTACCATCGACCACGTGCCGCTGAAACGCGACACCGAATACTGGGGACAGCACCTCCGGCCGCATGACCTCGGCCGTTTCGCCCTGAGCCACCAGAGCGCCTGCCGACAATAGCCATACGCGATCCGCATGGTGGGCACTGTGGTTCAGGTCGTGTGTGCAAACCACAACCGTGATGCCAGAACGGCAGAGTTCACTCAGTAACGCATCCAGCGCCACCTGCTGCGCCACATCAAGGCTATTGGTCGGTTCATCCAGCAGCAACAGACGCGCGTGCGGATTGAGGGTCGGCCAAATCTGCAACAGCGCCGCCGCCAGCCGAACGCGCTGCCACTCGCCCCCCGACAGTTGCGTAAGCGGACGCGCCAACTTGTCGGTTAACATCAGGCGTTCCGCCAGAAGATGCACTACTTTTTCAACCGCGTATTCCTGAGCCAGAGGCGGTTGATGCAGTTGCCAGTATTGGAATACCGGCATCAGCGCCAGCGGCGGTTGCTGCTGTGCCAGATAGGCACGCCGTATGGCCAAATCTGCCGCCGTATACTGCGACAGCGACGTGCCAGCCAGCAAGACTTCGCCTTCTCCCGCCAGCAACCCCGCCGCCCTTGCCAGCAATGTACTCTTTCCGGCGCCGTTCGGGCCAATGATATGCAGCAGTTCACCGCGACGACACTCCGCCGTCGTCGGTGACAAACGCGGCGAGGCACCAGCCTGTCGCAGCTCCAATACCGGAGAAGTCTGTTGCGTCAATTATTTTGCCAGCGCATCGTCGATCGCTTTCACGATAGTGTCATGGTCAGGTGCCATATCCGGCGCAAAGCGATCAATCACACGCCCTTCGCGATCTACCAGGAATTTTTCGAAATTCCACAGAATGTCTTCCGGGTTCTTAGGCTTACGTCCCTTATTGACCAAACGCGCAAAAAAGTCACTTTTCCAGGTTCCGTTGGCTTCTGGCTGTTCACGAATTAACAACTGGTACAGCGGATGACGATTCTCGCCATTCACTTCAATCTTGCTGAACATCGGGAACTGAACGCCAAACGTCCCACGGCAGAACGCCTGGATCTCTGCTTCCGACCCCGGTTCCTGACCGGCAAATTCATTGGAGGGGAATCCCAGCACGACCAAGCCTTTGTCACGATAGGTTTCATAGAGTTTTTCCAGCGCGTCGTATTGCTTCGTCAGGCCGCATTGAGAGGCGACGTTGACGACTAAAGCAACCTGCCCTTTAAACGCCTCAAACGTTGTCGCTTTCCCGTCGATAGTAGTCAGTGGAATAGCGTAGATTTCAGTGCTCATCGTTTTGCTCCCTTTAATGATCAATAAGAATGGATAAAACAAGACATATCGCTACAACCGATTACGTAATAACAGCCAGATAAACCATGGCGATCCCAGCGTAGCGGTAACCACGCCTATCGGCAACTCAGCTGCACTCAGCGCAACGCGCGCGACCGTATCCGCCAGCAGCAGAACCCCGCCGCCAGCCAACACACAGCCGTTCAATAAATAACGTTGATCGGTCAACCCGCACAGCCGCAACATATGCGGGATCACCAAGCCAATAAACGCGATGATGCCAGCCAGCGCCACGCTCAGCCCAACCTGTACGCCCATGACCAGCACGAGAATCGTGCGCCAGCGATAGACCGGAATGCCCAACTGACGCGCCTGAATCTCGCCGAGCGTCAACCCGTTCAGCACCGTCCCCTGACGGCTTAACCACAGCAACAGCGGCAAGAGCGCCAACATCAGCCAGCCGTGCCGCCAGTCAATGCCACTGAAGCCGCCCATCATCCAGTACATCAGTTGGCGTAAATCGAGACTGGTACTGAAATAGACGGCCCAGGTCATCACCGCACTACAGATAATGCCGAGCGCAATGCCGATGAGTAATAGACGGGTATTGGAAATATGACGACGGGCAAAATGAAGTAACAGAAAGGTAATCAGCAGCGCGCCAGCTATCGCGCTCAGACTTAACGTCCAGACGGGCAGCAGTCCCTGCCCCAGCAGCACCGTCAGCACTAAGGCCACGCCTGCGCCGTTCGCCACACCCAGCAGCCCCGGCTCCGCCAATGGATTATCAAAGACGGCCTGCATCACAGTGCCCGACATTGCCAGACTGGCCCCCACCAGCATCACGGCCAGCGTTCTGGGCAAACGCAACTGCCAGACAAAGAGTTGCTGAGCCTCATCCAGCCAGGCCGTCGGCCAAATCCAGCGTTCCCCGGCACACAAACTGACGACCAGCGTAAGCGCGAGAAACGCCAACAGCAGTACCAGACTCCGACGATCGCGTCTGTACTGCTGTTGTTTTAGCTGGCTGTAGTGAGGCAACTGCGTCGCGTGCTTTAGCGGGATATCACCCGGCGATAATGGCTGCATTGTTCACCGTAACAAGGGATCCAGCGCAATGAAAAAGCGCAGTTAAGATAACGTCCTGTCACGTATGTTAAACGATTTCGCCCGCCTTACACGCTTTTTCCTTGTTATCGCAATGCAATCAAAATGAATATGAACGCTACTTCGTGCTGCATACCGCAATATAGTTAAGCTGGTTGCGATTGCGGCGGAAGGTATGAAACATGTTGAAGAACATGCCACGGTTTTCTTTCTTCAGTGCATTTTTTACGATGCGCGCCGCGCCAGCCAAACCTTCATCATAAATCAGCCCTTGTGGCGTCAGCAGCGTCATTGCACCGTTATCGTAGCTAACCTTGCTAAAACCACACTCCTGAAACAGCGTCACCCAGCGCTCACGCAGCATCGGCTGAGCATGTACGTTGATCGCTTTGTGCATCTGTTCCACCGCCTGCAATGCCCCGGTATCTTTCTCGGAGAGCAGCATGATATCGTGAGTAATCAGGCGGCCACCCGGTTTCAGCACGCGATAATATTCAGCAATAATCCGGCTCTTGGCCTTGTCGGCATACATCGTCAACATGGCTTCGTTAATCACCACGTCAAAGTGATTATCGGGAAACGGCAGTTCCAGCGCATTCGCCTGCATAATCGTGACCTGCGAAGCCAGACCGTTCGCCGCGACATTTTCCTGCGCCTTCTCTAGCGCGGCTTTATCCATATCCGCACCGATGACCTGACAGCCAAAACGACGGGCGATCTCCATCGCCGTAGTGCCCATATTGCAGGCAACTTCCAGCACGACGCTGTCCTGCCGGAACCCAGCCTGACTGAGCAGCCACTCGGTCGCCTTTCTGCCGCCGGGACGCAGACGTTTTTTCCCCAATCGGGCTAAAAATTTATGCCCTGCTTCATGATCGCTCATACTGTCACTCCTTAATTCTGTTTATCGCGTTAGCCGTTTATGAAATAGCTGTTTAGTTCGTTTTCAGCGTCTTCAACATGGTCAGCAACATACGCGACGACTGCTGCGCATCAACGGCATGTGGGATATTGGCTGGCATACGCACCAACGTGCCAGGCTGCGCGACAACGGGTTCGCCACCGATCGTCAGCAATAATTCACCTTCAAGCACCATAACCAGTGCATCATAAGGCGCACTGTGTTCACTCAACCCCTGCCCCTGATCGAAAGCAAACAACGTGACATTGCCGCCGTCGGTACGAGCCAATACGCGGCTGGCGATACCGTGTTCGGTTGGGGTAATCAACTCATGGAGAACCAGCGCCTGTGCCGCCGGAAGGGTATTTTCTTTCATAGAAACGCTCCGCTATTCTCGATTCGGCATGCCGTGATTTTGCTTGCCGAATCCATGCAAGTGATTATTATTTTCATTTACTGGCTTGATGGTAATACCAGCCTCTGGGAGGGCAAATGACATTTGTCAAAAAGGCGCTGTCGCCCGACGAATACGGTGAGGTGCTGTTTCAGCATGACTGGATGCGCGGTGAACCCAGCGATGTGGTGTGTGAGTTATTGGCAAAAAGCGAGCGCCTGTTTTTCCGGCAGGATGACGTCCTGTTTCGCGAAGGCGACAAAATGCAGCACTGTTTGCTGGTTGAAACGGGAAAGTTGCAGGCTTTTCGCCATACCTATGGCGGGGATGAAAAGATCTTCGGGCAATTTGAACGCGGTGAGTTTGTCGCCATCGCGGCGGTGTTTATGGATCACGGCCGTTTCCCGATGAATATCCGCGCGTTGAGCGATGGCCATACGCTGATGATTCCACGGCATGATATTCACCAGTTTTGTTTGCAGCGCCCGGAACTGGCGCTGCGTTTGCTCAACTATCTGGGCAAAAAACTCTATTCGACGATCAACCAAATCGACTGGCTGACATCCAGCTCCGCGCCACAGCGTCTGGCTGATTATCTGCTGCGGCAGCACCACATTCAGCAAACGCAGCAACTGACATTACCGGTGAGCCGAGGGCAGCTCGCAACGTCATTAGGGATGCGCGGTGAAACATTGAGCCGATTGATGTCCGACTGGAAGCGGCAAGGCTACATTACCTATCGGGGCCATCAGGTGGAATTGTGCGATCTGAATTATCTGAAAGAACTGGCGGCCGAGGCCAGACGGACATTCTGATCGTTCTAAGTCTTTGTCGATTCAGGCATGACGGGTGGATAGAACAACGGTGGTTATACTCTAAATAATTCAAGTTTCAGGAAGGCGGCAAGGGAAGGAATCCCGATGAGCTTACTCAAGTAAGTGATTCGGGTGAGTGAACGCAGCCAACGCACATGCAACTTGAAGTATGACGAGTATATACATTTTGACAATTGTCATTCCCTCATCACCGAATTATCAACTACGCTTAGCTTACATTAATGAGAATAGCTCTCATTAACATAATTATCTCATGCCTATCGTGATGAGATACCGTGAGGGTAACGCTATGCTGGACTTTTTCCGACGAACCTTATCTCTTCATGGAACATCGTCACGCCATGACAGCCAACAGCCACGGCATCCACAGGCGGCCTCGCCGACAGACACCGCTGCTCATGCTCGCTGTAGCGAGAGTGAATATTGTTTCTTTAACCACACCGCCATGTTGCCATTCGATCAGCTTGACGAATGCTGCTGCGGCAACGATAGAAATAAACAAGAGAAAACGTCGTCCTCATACGATTCATGACGTTTTCACTTTTTGCTGGCGTTTAAAACTTGATGCTTTGACCACGCGTCAGCCAGGCCGCGACAAACTCTGGCACGACTGTACTGGCGGGACCGTAGATTTTTTCATCAAACTGGCTTTCTACCTGGCTGGGCTCCAGATTCAGCTCCAGCGTGTAGGCACCGTGCGAATGAGCCTCATGGACAAAACCGGCAGCGGGATACACATGCCCCGATGTGCCAATCGCAATAAAGTAATCTGCCTGCGACAGCGCATGGTAAATCTTGTCCATGTGCAACGGCATTTCACCAAACCACACTACATGCGGGCGTAAAGGCGCGGGAAATTGACAGCAGTGGCAGCGTTCACCGACGGCGAGATCGTCCGTCCACTCAACGATCTGTCCACTTTGGCTACAGCGTATTTTCAGCAGCTCACCGTGCATATGAATGACACGCTGGCTACCGGCACGCTCATGCAGGTTATCGATATTTTGCGTAATCAGCAGGAAGTTATCTTCCAGCATCGCTTCCAGGTTGGCCAATGCCAGATGTGCGGCATTTGGCACAATTTCCGGCTGCTGTAGCTGACGGCGACGAGCGTTATAAAACGCCTGCACCAGCTCAGGGTTACGCTGAAAGCCTTCCGGCGTGGCGACATCCTCGACGCGGTGTTCCTCCCACAGGCCATCGGCAGCGCGAAAGGTACGAATACCCGACTCCGCTGAGATACCAGCCCCCGTCAGTACCACCACGCGCGGTTTTTTCACTTCGCTTGCTGCCAGATAATCACGATGGAAAATACGCGCACGAAGACGCTGTTGCCGCATACGCTTTCCCTTATGAAAACGCCCTAATCGTTGACGCGTATACATACGTTCTCCAGCTAGTTATCCATTAAGTGTAGCAACGCCGCGCCACGTACGCCGCCCGCATCACCGTGACGCGCTTTCTCTATCCGTGGCAGTTTCGCAATCGGTAAAAGTCGTGAAGGAAGACGCGTCGGCAGAATCTGATAAATTTCATCAAAATTCGACAGGCCGCCGCCTAGCACCAGCAGATGCGGATCGAATAGGGTCAGCAGGTTACCCAAACAGGCCGCCAGCAAATCCATAAAACGGTCGACAAATTCTCGTGCTTTTTCCTCTCCACCACGATAGTGCCGGATGATGGTTACGGCAGGCAGAGCTTCACCATACATATGCTCATATAGCCATTCAAAACCACGGCCGGAAATATAATTCTCAATGCAGCCAGATTGCCCACAGCCGCACTTCACGCGGGGAATATCCACACCGATGATATCCAGCGCGTCGGACGGCAGGCGGAGATGACCAAACTCACCGGCGATACCGTTGCGCCCGTCCACCGGACGCCCGTTAATCACCAGTCCACCACCCAGCCCCGTCCCCAGAATTAGGCCCAAAACGACAGGATAGGAACGAAATTCCGCGTCCCACGCTTCCGACAGCACAAAGCAGTTGGCATCGTTGTTGATACGAACATCTCGCTGCAAACGCTGCGACAGATCCGTACGCAGTGGTTTGCCCATCGCCGCAGGCAGATTAGCGGTAAACAGCGCGTCGTTATCGCCCGTTTGTATTCCCGGTATGCCAATACCGACCTTGCCCTGTACACCGACCTGTGCGTCGGCCTCATGCACCAGATCAACCAGCATAGTGAGCAGCTCATCGTAATGCGTACGCGGTGTCGGCACCCGCTTTTGCCATACTTTGTTCAGCTCGGCGTCGAACACGCCCAGCTCAATTTTCGTTCCGCCCATGTCAAAACCGTAGTACATGACTGCTCCTTAGGGTGTGATCGCTTTCCCACACGATAGGGACTATCCCCGTCATCTCTCAAGCCGCATGTGCGTTGGCTTGGCTTACTGTCCGCTCAAGACGCGGGCAGGGTCAATCCGGCTGGCGCGCCGTGCCGGATACCAGCTGGCAATCAGACTCAGTACCAGCGAGGTTCCTAATACGATAAAGACATCCATCAGGTGCAATTCTGACGGTAGAAAATCGATAAAATAGATGTCGCCAGACAACAGCTTATGGCCGATGAGGGCTTCAATGCCGTGAATAATTGGCGTCAATTGCAAGGTAGCTATCACGCCAATCACCGCACCTATCACGCTGCCCAGCAGTCCGGCCAGTAGCCCATACCACACAAAGATCGCTCGAATCAGTCCGTCTGATGCTCCCAGCGTACGCAGGACCGCGATATCGCTGCTTTTATCCTTCACCGCCATCACCAGCGTTGAAACAATATTAAAACAGGCCACGCCAATCACCAGGATCATTGCCAGATACATGATAGTTCTCACCATCTGGATGTCCCGATACATATAGCCATAGGTGCCAATCCAACTGCGAATAGTGACATAAGACTTCGTGACTAAACCTGCATCCCGCACCAGCTTATTGGCGGAGAACACGTCGTTAGCCTTGATCGCAATTCCCGTTACACTCTGCCCCATATCCAGATACTGTTGGGCATCCGCAAGTGGAATCAGCGCTAAACCGTGATCGAGCTGGCCGCTCAATTGTAAGATGCCGCTGATGTGCAGCCGGATGCGTTTAGGCTGCATCAGCTTCATTTCCGGGTCGCTGTTCGGGATCATCACCGTGACCCAGTCCCCTTGCGCAACATTCAGCGCCTTTGCCACACCTTGCCCAATGATGACCTGCTGTTCGCCCGCGTGAAACCGCTGCCAGGCATCATTGAGAACATAATTAGGCAGCGCGCTGAGACGTTTCTCCTGCTGCGGATCGACGCCTTTTACCTGAACCGCCTGAAGTTTGGCACCGTTCTCAAGCAGACCAGTGAAATTGATATAAGGCGCTGCGGCTGCAACACCAGGCACCTGTTCGATTTTAGGCAGGATGTCCTGCCAGCCGTCGAAAGGTTGATTGACCGGCGCGATCTCGCCATGTGGCACGACGGCGAGGATGCGGTTATTCAGTTCACGTTCAAAGCCATTCATCGCACTCAGGCCAAGAATCAACACCGCCACGCCGAGGGCAATCCCTAACGTCGAAATAACTGAAATCAGCGAAACCATGCCGCCACGCCGACGGCCACGGCTAAAACGCAGGCCAATCAGCAACGAGAGCGGAGGAAATGTCATTGCCGCGCTCCCATCAGGGTCAGCTCTTGCTGCAATTGACCATCACGCATTTCCAGTTGGCGGTTCAGTCGGCTAGCCAGTTGCAGATCGTGCGTCACCACCAAAAACGCAGTGCCCTGCCGGACGTTTAGCTCTCCCAGCAGTTCGAAAATGGTATCCGCCGTGCGTTGGTCAAGGTTACCCGTCGGTTCGTCCGCCAACACCAGCGACGGGCTGTTAACCAACGCTCGTGCAATAGCGACACGCTGCCGCTCACCGCCGGACAGCTCCGACGAACGGTGGTGGCTTCGCGCCTCCAGCCCGACAGCCGCCAGCATTTCCCGTGCTTTATCCTGCGCCTGCGAGGTTGGCACTTTACCAATCAGCAGCGGCATCGCCACATTTTCCAGCGCGGTGAAATCCGGCAACAGATGGTGGAATTGATAAATAAAACCCAGCTCGCGGTTGCGTAAATCTGCCTTTGCCGCCGCCGAGAGCGTATTCAGCGACTGACCTTTAAAGATAACCTCGCCCGACGTCGGCGTATCCAACCCGCCCAGCACATGCAGCAACGTACTTTTGCCCGAACCGGAACTCCCGACGATCGCCATCATCTCCCCGCTGCTCATCTCAAAAGAGACGTCGCGCAACACGTCAGTCGACAGCTTGCCGTCCTGATAGCGCTTGGACAGGTTGTTGCACTGCAATAATGATAAATTACTCATAGCGTAAAGCCTCAGCGGGTTGAACGGCGGCGGCGCGCCATGACGGGTAAAGTGTTGATAAGAGAGCAATCACCATCGCGGAAATGGCAATGGTCACCACCTGCGCGGGATCAATATCCACAGGTAACGCGGCGCCATCGAGCAAGACGCCCAGTATTGGCATCAGCGTATTCAGTTGGCTGGCCAATAGCGTCCCCAGCACTGCCCCTAACAACGCGCCAATCACGCCAGCGCTGCCCCCCTGCACCATAAACACCGCCATAATCTGGCGTTGAGTCAGCCCCTGCGTTTGCAAAATGGCGACTTCACCCTGTTTTTCCATCACCAGTAAACCCAGTGAGGTAATAATGTTGAAAGCGGCCACGGCCACGATCAGGCTGAGCAGCAGCCCCATCATGTTTTTCTCCATGCGCACGGCCTGAAACAGCTCGCCTTTACGTTCGCGCCAGTCTTTCCAGACCGTGCCTTCCGGCAGCGTTTGCGTGCTCAACGTATCAACCGACAGCGGTTTTTCCAGCCACAAACGCCAGCCGGTAATGTGGTTCGCCGGATAGCGCATCAATCGAGAGGCATCCTGCTGATTGACCAACAGCTGATAGCTATCCACTTCGCTGTTCGCGGCAAAGGTGCCGACAACGGTGAAGATACGCTGGCTGGGAATACGCCCCATCGGCGTTAGCTGGCTGGCACTCGTCACCATCATGCGAATCTGATCGCCAGCTTTAACCTCTAGCTGTGCGGCCAGTTTTTCGCCCAAAATGACCTGATACTGACCGGGTTGCAGCTGCTGCTGTTTGACGTTGACCAGATAGCGCGACAGTGGCTCCTGCTCGTCAGGATCAATCCCTAACATCACGCCCACGGCAACGCTGCGGGCGCTTTGCAGCACCACATCGCCCGTCGTCAACGGCGCAATGCGCGTCACGCCGTCCAGCGAGTCTAAGGAGGAAGCAGGAATCAACGCCGGGTTCAGCGAACCTTGCGGCGTAGAGATGACCGCTTGAGGCATCACGCCCAGAATATTGTCTTCCAGTTCGCGCTCGAAGCCATTCATCACGGAAAGCACGGTGACCAGCGCCATCACGCCCAGCGTGATACCAATGGCGGATAACCAGGAGACAAACCGGCCGAAGCGGTCTGATGCACGCCCACGCATGTAGCGCAGGCCAATAAATAAAGCGACAGGTTGATACATGAAATCCGTCTGGATAAGGTTGCCAAAGCAAAGTGATCAAGGATAATAAAGGGTAGTACTGCTTTATGGAACCCTAACACCCTCACTCTACGGCTTTTTCTTATTCTTGGCCGGATGCAGGGAGGCGAGACCCGATAATCAGATGATGCCTGAAAATTACCGTTATTCGCTGCCATCCAAAGCCGGTGAGCAGCGCCTGCTGGGCCAGTTAACCGGCGCTGCCTGCGCCGTTGAATGTGCAGAGATTATTGAACGCCACGCCGGGCTGGTGGTGCTTATCGCTCCCGATATGCAAAATGCCCTGCGCTTACGCGATGAGATTCAGCAATTTACCGACCAGCACGTCACCACACTGCCTGACTGGGAAACGCTGCCCTACGATAGTTTTTCTCCGCATCAGGAGATTATTTCGACTCGCCTTTCCACGCTCTATCAACTCCCCAACATGACGCGCGGCGTTCTGATTCTGCCGGTTAACACGCTCATGCAGCGCGTCTGTCCGCACAGTTTCCTGCACGGCCATGCGTTGGTGTTGAAAAAAGGCCAGCGCCTCGCGCGCGATAAGCTGCGTTCGCAATTGGAGCAGGCGGGCTATCGCAGTGTCGATCAGGTCATGGAACACGGTGAATATGCCACGCGCGGCGCGTTGTTAGATCTGTTCCCGATGGGGAGCGAAGAACCTTATCGCATCGATTTCTTTGATGACGAGATCGACAGTCTGCGTCTGTTCGATGTGGATACGCAGCGCACGCTGAATGAAGTGCCGCACATTAATCTGCTGCCTGCGCACGAGTTCCCAACGGATAAAACCGCCATCGAACTTTTTCGCAGCCAGTGGCGCGAACAGTTCGAGGTACGGCGCGATGCCGAGCACATCTATCAACAGGTCAGCAAAGGCGTCTGGCCCGCAGGGATCGAATACTGGCAGCCGTTATTCTTCAGTGAGCCGCTGCCATCGCTGTTCAGTTACTTCCCTAATAACACGCTGATCGTCAACACGGGGAATATCGAACAGAGCGCCGAGCGCTTCTGGCAGGATATTCAGCAGCGCTTTGAAAGCCGCCGTGTCGATCCCATGCGCCCATTACTGCCGTCAGACTCACTCTGGCTGCGGGTAGAAGGTCTGTTCACGGAGCTGAAAGCGTGGCCGCGCGTACAATTGAGAACCGATACTCTGCCGGAAAAAGCCGCCAACGTGAATCTGGCCTATCTGCCGTTGCCAGAGATGGCGATTCAGCATCAACAGAAATCCCCGCTGGATGCACTGCGCCGCTTCATTGAACAGTCAGAAGGTCAGGTCATTTTCTCCGTCGAGAGCGAAGGCCGTCGCGAAACGCTACAAGAGCTATTGGCACGCATCAAACTGAATCCTACGCTCATCAGCACGCTGGAACAGGCTCAGGAGCGTGGCACCTACCTGATCATCGGTGCCAGCGAGCACGGTTTTATCGACACGCTGCGCCAGCGCGCCTTAATCTGCGAAAGCGATCTGCTGGGCGAACGCGTTAGCCGTCGTCGTCAGGATAATCGCCGCACGATCAATACCGATACGCTGATCCGCAATCTGGCGGAACTGCGACCGGGGCAGCCCGTCGTCCATCTTGAACACGGCGTTGGTCGCTATGCTGGGCTGACAACGCTGGAAGCCGGTGGCATCAAGGCTGAATACCTGATTTTGACCTACGCGGGCGAAGACAAGCTGTACGTCCCCGTTTCTTCACTGCATTTGATCAGCCGCTACGCAGGCGGTGCCGATGAAAATGCACCGCTGCATAAACTGGGTGGCGATGCGTGGTCGCGCGCACGGCAAAAAGCGGCGGAAAGAGTACGTGATGTCGCCGCCGAACTGCTGGATATTTATGCTCAGCGCGCAGCGAAAAGCGGTTTTGCCTTTAAACATGACAAAACGCAGTATCAGCTTTTCTGCGAAAGCTTCCCCTTTGAAACGACCCCCGATCAGGCGCAGGCCATCAACGCCGTACTGAGCGACATGTGTCAGCCGCTGGCGATGGATCGTCTGGTGTGTGGCGATGTCGGTTTTGGTAAAACCGAAGTGGCGATGCGCGCCGCGTTTCTGGCGGTTGAAAACCACAAGCAGGTTGCCGTTCTGGTGCCAACGACGCTGTTGGCTCAACAGCATTTTGACAACTTCCGCGATCGCTTTGCCAACTGGCCGGTGAAGATTGAAATGATCTCCCGCTTCCGTAGCGCCCGTGAGCAAACTCAGGTGCTGGAGGAAACGCAGGAAGGCAAGGTCGATATTCTGATCGGCACCCATAAGCTGTTGCAGAGCGACGTGCGCTGGCGCGATTTAGGGCTGTTGATTGTGGACGAAGAACACCGCTTCGGCGTGCGTCACAAAGAGCGCATCAAAGCGATGCGGGCGGATGTCGATATCCTGACGCTAACCGCTACACCGATTCCGCGCACGCTCAACATGGCGATGAGCGGGATGCGCGATCTGTCGATCATCGCCACGCCCCCTGCCCGTCGTTTAGCGGTAAAAACGTTCGTGCGCGAATATGACAATCTGGTGGTACGCGAAGCCATCCTGCGTGAAATCCTGCGCGGTGGGCAGGTGTATTACCTCTATAACGATGTCGAAAATATCGAAAAAGCCACTCAGCGACTGGCGGAACTGGTGCCGGAAGCACGTATCGCTATCGGCCACGGCCAGATGCGTGAACGTGAGTTGGAACGGGTCATGAACGACTTCCACCACCAGCGTTTTAACGTGCTGGTGTGTACCACCATCATCGAAACCGGGATCGACATCCCGAGCGCCAACACCATCATCATCGAGCGTGCCGACCACTTCGGTCTGGCGCAGTTACACCAGTTGCGTGGCCGCGTCGGGCGTTCCCATCATCAGGCTTATGCCTACCTGCTGACGCCGAACCCCAAAGCGATGAGTACCGATGCGCAGAAACGTCTGGAAGCGATCGCTTCGCTGGAAGACCTCGGCGCAGGCTTTGCGCTGGCAACGCACGATCTGGAAATCCGCGGCGCAGGCGAGCTGCTTGGAGAAGACCAGAGCGGACAGATGACCAGCGTCGGTTTCTCGCTGTATATGGAACTGCTGGAAAGCGCCGTCGATGCTCTGAAAGCAGGTCGGGAGCCGTCGCTGGAAGATCTGATCAACAGCCAGACCGACGTCGAACTACGGTTACCTGCCCTGCTACCCGATGATTTCATTCCCGACGTCAATACGCGCCTGTCGTTATACAAACGTATCGCCAGTGCGAAAACCAGCGACGAGCTGGATGAGCTGAAGGTCGAGCTGATCGATCGTTTCGGCCTCCTGCCCGATGCAAGCCGCTATCTGTTGCAGATTGCTGCCCTGCGCCAGCAGGCGCAAGCGCTGGGTATTCGCCGTATTGAAGGCAATGAGAAAGGTGGATTTATCGAATTCAGCGAGCAAAATCGCGTCGATCCCTCTCACCTCATCGGCTTGCTACAGCGCGACCCGGGCACCTACCGTCTTGATGGCCCGACCCGCCTGAAATTTATGAAGGATTTAAGCGATCGCCCGCAGCGCATTGAGTTTATCGGTTCGCTGTTGGGGAACATGGCGCAGCATACGCTGGCGGCATAATTCGCTTTGACGAGTATAAACGGGAACCTGAAGGTTCCCGTTTATACCAACCGCTCCCGTGCTGTAGCCATGTCACGCCGGTGGCAGGCCACGCTACGTCGGAATTCATCTCATTTCCTTTTTATCTCATTTAGTTGAGCGAGAAATACCGGTCGCCATACGCATGAAGCGGTCAAAGGCACGGTCTGATAGCAGCCGACGTATACACATTATCGGCTTTACACCAAAACCGACGGCATAGCGTGTTTTGGGCCGACGAGCGCTCACTGCCAGAGCGATAGTGTCAGCAATCATATTCGGGGAAGACTGGCGTTTCCGGCTACTTTCACTCACCATGGAATCGGCCATCGCCTGTGCCTGTTTTGCATAGGCTCCGTCCCCTGATACACCCAACAGTTTCGCGGCGGCAATATCTGCCCACTCGGTTTTAATGCCACCGGGTTCAATGACCACGACATCAATACCGAAAGGCTCCACTTCCAGACGCAGGCAGTCGCTGATCGCTTCCAGTGCAAATTTGGTTCCGTGATACCAGGCACCGAGAGGTGTATAAATCTTCCCTCCCATCGAAGTAATGTTAATCACGGTGCCAGAACGTTGTGCCCGCATATGCGGCAGTATCCGTTGCGTTAGCTGTACTGCACCAAAGACGTTCACCTCAAACTGGGCGCGTCCCTCCTCTAGAGACACCTCTTCCACAGCGCCATAGGAACCATAACCCGCATTGTTTACCACAACGTCGATACGCCCACATTCGGCAATGATGGTATCCACCACCGTCTGTATCGAGACACTCTCTGTCACATCCAGCGGCAGTACACGTATCCCCGCCTCTGCCAGTTTCTGCATCCTCTCGACCCGACGAGCAGCAGCATAAATAGTATGGCCGGCGGCCTTTAAACGCATAACGGTCGCTTCACCAATCCCCGAGGAGGCGCCAGTCACCAGAATAACTTTTGATTTCATACATTGGCCCTTATTGCTGACATAACACGGTGACGCACGCGATGTGCTCATCATCGTCCTTGTGATGTACTTTAGGCGACACTGTCAACCACGGGGATAGCGTATTGTGCCATGTCACTTGCCTTATGCGCCAATAGCCAACGTCGGTATTCAAATAGCGTGGCGTTGTTACGGTAAGGCGGTTTGTCAGTGTAAGTGTGCCGTATTGCGAACGCTGTCCGGCGTCTGACCCGTCCACTCATGGAACGCGCGGTAAAAAGAGTTCGGATCGTCAAATCCGAGAAGAAAAGCGATTTCGCCTGCGGGCATTGATGTGCTCTCGAGATAATGTCGCGCCAGTTTTTCACGCGTACCGTTCAGCAGTGAGCGAAAGCTTTCTCCTTCTTCTTCCAGACGCCGCTGGAGTGTCCGCCTGCTCATCGCCAGTCGGCCCGCAACCACAGCGACACCTGCGCTATTACCGGGCAACAATTCCAATAGCAGCGCCCGAACACGCTCGGTAATACTGGCCTTCTCATCCAGTTCACTCAGGCGGCGGCGAAGTTCAGGCTCGAAAATCTTCCACATTCCATCACTGGCTGTGAGGAATGGACGCAGGCTGTCGGTGGATGAAAAAGTAATTAACGGCTGTGGGCCATGCACAATGTCACACCCAGAGAAATGGGTGTAATGGCGAGAATACGGCGACGGCGGGAGCACCGGCAGAGCAACATGAAGCGCATTGACAGATTCACGCGTACCCAGCTCCGCCAAACGAATAAAAAAGGCAAGCTCAGCAATCTGCAATGAGAATGGCACCTCACTCTGTGCATACAGCCAGACAGGTGCCAGCGTCATATTACCATCCTGACCTACCCGGATATCCAGACGCATCGGAGCCATCAACTGCTTGTACTTTGCCAGTCGTTGAGCGGCCTGCATCAGGCTGGTGCTGCACAGCGCGGCAAAAAGTGGAGGATCAAAAAAGTCAGCGGAAACCTTTTTCACAATATCCAGAGGAAATAACGGTGCACCGACCTCCTCTTCAAGCCCCTGCCAAAAGCGAAAATATTCTGCCGTAGAGAGCCCCACAGCGCTTCTCGACAATAAATCATCCGGCAGACCAGCCCTGCGCATTACATTCACAGGCCGAACACCCAAATCCTTCAACAAGATCTTCCAGCCCGCGTTGAGAAAAAATATTTCGCTGCGTGTCATCTTCACTTCTCAGACCATCTGGTGATGGCATCGTCGGTTGATAAGCAAACTGTCATTCTAGGGTAAAATAAGGGCAGAAAACTTGCTATATGCGCCAGAATGGTGGCAATTCATGCCATCGCCGGGCGATACATCAGACTTTACAAGCCCTGCCAGAACGCAGTAAAGTCGCCACCTTTTTTTATGGCCTGCCATTTCTGGCGGCCTCCCTTCCGGGCCGTCGCCGGTGCGACGTTAAACGCTTTTCCCGGAAATTTTTATGGCATGGGGCACGACGATGTTTATCGGTTTTGACTACGGCACGGCGAACTGTTCCGTGGCAGTGATGGATTCAGGTACACCACGGCTCCTGTCGCTGGAAAAGGATTCTCCTTATCTTTCTTCTCTGCTGTGCGCGCCCGTACGTGAAGCCGTGAGCGAGTGGTTATGGCGGCACCATCAGGTCAGCGCTGAGGGCGAGAACGCGCTGTTGCTCAAACGTGCCATCAGCTATAACCGCGAGGAAGATATTCGCGTACAGCCCGATAGCGTGAAGTTCGGACGCGAGGCGTTACGCCACTATATGGATGACCCGGAAGAGACGTGGTTCGTTAAATCGCCGAAATCTTTCCTCGGAGCTGTCGGGTTGAAAGCGCAGCAAATCGCGCTGTTTGAAGATCTGGTTTGCGCGATGATGTTGCATATCCGCAAGCAGGCAGAAAGCCAGCTTGACCAGCCTATTCGTCAGGCCGTTATCGGTCGCCCGATTAACTTCCAGAGCATCGGGGGCGAAGAAGCCAACCAGCAGGCGCAAGGGATTTTAGATCGTGCGGCACACCGTGCCGGGTTTGAAGACGTTGTCTTTCAGTTTGAACCCGTCGCCGCCGGGTTGGATTTCGAATCGACATTGACGAAAGAGACACGCGTGCTGGTCGTGGATATCGGAGGCGGAACCACCGACTGTTCCATGCTGCTGATGGGGCCAGAGTGGCATAAGCAGCACGAACGCGCGCAAAGTCTGCTAGGACATAGCGGCTGCCGCGTTGGCGGTAACGATCTGGACATCATGCTCGCGTTCAAACAGCTCATGCCGCTGCTTGGCATGAATAGCGAGTCGGAAAAAGGCATCGCTCTGCCGATCATGACCTGGTGGAATGCCGTCGCGATTAACGATATTCCGGCGCAAAAAGAGTTCCATAGCACCGCCAGCCGCGCATTAATCAACGAAATGATCCGCGATGCCCGCCAGCCCGAGCTGGTGAAAAGACTGCTGACCGTGTGGCAACAGCGCCTGAGCTACCGTCTGATTCAACTGGCGGAAGAGAGCAAGATTGCCCTGTCCCATCAGTCGGAGACGGCGGCCGATTTGCACTTTATCGAGTCAGGTCTGGCAACGTGCATTCATGCGGACGAACTCAACGCCGCCATCAATAATCCACTGACTCGCATTCAGCAGCAGGTAACGCTGGCGTTAGAAACCAGCGAAACCCGCCCGGAAGTCATTTACCTGACCGGCGGTAGCGCACGCTCTCCCCTGTTGCGTCAGGCCATTCAGCAATTGCTTCCCGATATTCCTATCGCCAGCGGTAATGATTTTGGTTCTGTTACCGCCGGACTGGCGCGCTGGGCAGAGATTATCTTTCGCCGTTAAGCCAAAGGCGAGACGTAAGCTATCCGTCTCGTCAGGCCATCGTGTTATTTATTTTTGATTAACTAGTGTGGCTTGACTAACAGCCCCCGTAGTAGCAATTCCAGCGCGGCAACGCCTTGTGCCAGCCGCGCATTACCATCCTCTCCGTCCGCAATCCAGAATGCCGCTTCGGCCAGACTGCCATAGATTAAGAATGCCAGCGCCTGTGGATCGGCTTCAGCCACTACACCTTGCCGGATAAGGTTATCGATCAGCCGCTGCATCGACTCAACGCAATGGCGCTGTGAATCCGGTGAGGCACCACCCAACACGGCACGGGCATCGCGCAGCACAATCCGCTGAATCTCCGGTTCCAGCGCCATTTCCAGATAGGCACGGCAACGACGGCGAAAGCCGTCCCAGGCATCCTCGGCAGTGTCGGAGATGACTTGCAGTCGTTCGTCCATCTCGGCATCGATCTGTTCCACCACTGCCGCCAGCAACCCCTTTTTATCACCAAAGTGGTGATAAAGCGCCCCACGGGTCAGGCTCGCCTGCGCGGTAAGATCGTCCATTGAGGTATCCGCATAACCGCGTTCGCTGAAGACCTTACGGGCGGTCGCCAGCAGCGTAGCACGGGTTTCTTCCATTTCAGCACGGGTACGACGAACCATCGACACTCCTTTACATACATACCGTATGATTATTTACATTCACTCCGTATGAATATATGCTTTTATTCATACGCCTTGTATGTATTGTCGCTGTGCCGCGATGTGGTGGCAAGCGGATTCACTTTGGAGAACAAGATGGTTAACCCATATCGCGAGCTTTTCTCTGCGCCCGGCACAAAAGGCTTTGCGCTGGCTGGCCTGTTGGCACGGATGCCGCTGCCCATGACAGGCATCGGCATTATCACCCTGTTGTCGCAACTGCACGGCAGCTATGCGCTGGCTGGCGCAGTCTCTGCCACCTTCGTCCTGACCTACGCACTGCTGTCACCGCAGATCTCCCGTCTGGTCGATCGTTACGGGCAAAGCCGCGTGTTGCCCATCGCAACCGCCGTCAGCGCGATCGGCATGCTGCTTCTGCTTGCCTGTTCCTGGTTGCAGGCACCGGAGTGGACCTTATTCATCGGTGCCTTACTGGCCGGTTTCATGCCCAGTCTATCGGCGATGGTGCGCGCACGCTGGACGGCGATCTATCGGGGAGATCCCCGCCTGCAAACCGCTTACTCGCTGGAAGCCGTGCTCGATGAAGTCACCTTTATCGCCGGGCCACCGCTAGCTGTCGGGCTGTCCGTCGCCGTGTTTCCACAGGCTGGCCCGCTGGCAGCAGCGCTCTTGCTGGCTATCGGCGTGTTTGCGCTGGTGACACAACGCAGCACCGAGCCACCTGTGGCAGCAATGAGTACCAGCACCGATCGTTCCGGTTCGGTGTTCAAACAGGCCAACATACGCCTGCTGACGCTGTTGATGGTCGCGATGGGTATCATCGTGGGCACCGTAGATATCGTCAGCGTCGCCTTCGCCGCGCAGCGTGGTCAGCCAGTGGCGGCCAGTCTGGTCTTGTCAGCGTATGCCGTAGGTTCCTGTCTGGCCGGACTGCTGTTCGGCGCTCTCAAGCTGCGAACCGCACTACACCGCCTGTTGTTGCTGGGCGGTTTGGCTACGGCAATCACCACGCTCCCTCTGCTATTCGTTGGCAGCATTCCCGCACTGGCAATGGCCGTCCTGATCGCCGGGCTATTCTTCGCCCCGACCATGATCGTGGCGATGTCGCTGGTCGAGCGTCTGGTGCCCGAGCACCGTCTAACCGAAGGCATGACCTGGCTGCTGGCAGGGCTAAATATCGGCGTGGCGCTAGGCGCAGCGGTATCAGGTCACGTTGTTGATAACGGAGGCGCGCGGGCTGGGTTCACCGTGGCACTGTGCGCTGGCGCGTTGGTGCTGCTGGTCGCGCTGTGGGGCTATCTGCGTCTGCGGGCAAACGCCGCCTCTCTTGCCAATGCCGCCTGACGGTGACATGACGCTCTTCTCCCCGATTAAGGACTGAACTATGAATACGTCTTCATCTATCCCGATGAACAGGGCTGCACAGCATCTCTGGCTGGCCGTCGCCGCCGTCGGCCTTGCAACCTTCTCTGTAGTCACGACGGAAATGCTTCCAGTCGGCCTGCTGAACCCGATTGCCGATACGTTGCATACCTCTACCGGAACTGCAGGCTTAATGATCTCCCTGCCCGCCCTGCTGGCTGCACTGTTTGCCCCGCTGGTGGTGATCGTGTCCGGCGGCATAGATAGACGCCGAATTCTGTGTGGGCTGCTGACGCTGCTGGTCATCGCCAACATCGCCTCGGCACTGGCACCGAATATAGGTTGGATGCTGGCTGCGCGCGTGCTGGTAGGTTTTTGCATGGGTGGCATCTGGGCGATTGCCGGCGGTCTGGCTGCCCGACTTGTTCCCGAGCACGCCATCGGACTGGCAACATCGATTATCTTTGGCGGCGTCGCAGCGGCTTCCGTACTGGGTGTACCGTTCGGCGCACTGATCGGCGATGTCGTCGGGTGGCGCTGGGCTTTCGGCGGCATGGCTATGTTTAGCGGGCTGGTACTAATGCTCCACCTCGCGGTCATACCTGCGTTGCCCGTTGCCCATTCAGTCACCGTACATCAGTTCGGCAAACAGCTGACCAACCGTAAGTTGCAAGTCGGATTGATTCTGACGCTGCTACTGGTCGCCGGACACTTCATGGCCTTTACCTTCGTGCGCCCGCTTCTGCTCTCGGTATCAGGATTCGAGGTGCGATGGATTGGCGCACTGCTGTTCGCTTATGGCATTGCAGGCATCGTCGGCAATTTTCTGGCGGGACTCATCGCGGCAAAGCGCACGGCACTAGCCTTGATGGCGATCGCACTGGGGCTGCTGTTGACCCCGATATTGTTCCTGACCATCGGTGCCTCACACATCGGTGGCGGCGTGACGCTGCTAGCCTGGGGGCTGGCCTACGGCGGCGTGTCCGTCGGGTTGATGACATGGATGATGAAGGCGGCACCCCACGACGTAGAAATTGCCGCCGCACTGTATGTTGGCGTTTTCAATATTGGCATCGCACTCGGGTCATGGACTGGTGGCCAAGTCGTAGATAGCTCAGGGCTAATCACAACGCTTTGGCTCGCAGGTGGATGTGCCGTTGTCGCCTTGCTGTTATCCCTGAGCATGACGCGGATCGAAAACAACAAAATAGGATAATGAAAAAAACCGCGAGCACCTTATTCAGGTGTCTCGCGGTTTTTAGAGATGGTGTCAGCGCAAAAACGTAGACGTAGGGTAAATCAACTCTGCTGATTCAGAATCAACTGACCGTTCCTGTCCACTGGAATTTGTGTGCCAGGATCGCGATCCATGCGGATTTTACCCTGCTGGTCGCCGATTTTATAGGTGACATCATAACCCAAAACTTTTTGTGATTTGTCGTACACCGTCTGACAACGCTGCTGCTGTGTCGTGTACGTATCATTTTCCTGCATACCGCTTTGTACGCGGTTACCGGCATAACCGCCCGCCAGTGCACCCGCTACCGTCGCGATATCTTTACCGCGTCCGCCACCAATCTGGTGCCCCAGCACACCACCCGCGACAGCACCCAGCACCGAGCCAGCAATCTGGTTTTCATCCTGTACCGGACGACGATGCGTCACGTTTACGTTACGGCACTCCTGACGAGGCGTTTTGACCGTCTCTTTAATCGGTGTTGCCGTTAGCACCTGTGCAAACTGAGGTTTAGAGGAGAACACGTCCATACTCGCCACCGCCGCCACACCCAATGCAGCAGCCACACCAATACCTACACCCGCTAACATTGATTTGTTCACAGGATACCTCCCGAATCTATTCTCACGCATTCCCCATCTGCAACCCCGTCGTAAGATTTGCTTTACGCCAGCTCGCGTTTAACGCGATGAGTCCGATGGTTCCTTCTGAATATCAGCATTCAGAATTTTCGACGTGCGTGCTACGCCATCTGTAAACAGTGGAAAGTCTGCACAATGTTTCACACTCTCGCAATAAGACTAATTAACCAAAAGTGTCAGATTCGTAACATAAAAGCGTCATTTGGGAATTATCTTAACTGGAATTGCTAATAGGACGATATTTTATACTGTTATTTCAGGGGCTCAGTAACACGGCGAATAGAGGTACGGCTAAGGGACAAAGTCTTGTGAACGTACTGATAGGGGGGCACGTTTTTTCGAGAGAACCAAAGCAGGCAGATGAGAAAAACAATACGGGCGCAAACTCACGTTCACGCCCGTATCAGAAGGATGTCAGCCGTTGTGGATTAATGCAATTTGAGGCGCGGGCGAATCACCCGGTTGATCCCACCGACCAGCATCATCAGACCCGTTTTCACATAGCCATGCAGAGCAACCTGGTGCATACGATACAGGGAGATGTAAACGAAACGCGCAATCCGCCCTTCTACCATCACCGATCCCCGCATCAGGTTCCCCATTAGGCTACCCACTGTACTGAATTTAGACAGCGAGACCAGAGAACCGTGATCTTTATAGACGTATGGTTTCAGCGTCTGTCCGTTCAGCAACGCAATGATGTTACTGTGGCAGCGAGACGCCATCTGGTGAGCCGCTTGCGCGCGTGGTGGCACGAAACCACCGCCTTCCTGCGGGCAGGAGGCACAGTCGCCGATAGCGAAAATGTTGGGATCCCGCGTCGTCTGTAGCGTCGGTTCAACCACCAGTTGGTTAATCCGGTTTGTTTCCAGACCTGCAATCTCTTTCATCGCATCCGGAGCTTTAATCCCTGCTGCCCACACCATCAGGTCGGCTTCAATAAATTCACCGTCCTTCGTATTCAGGCCGCCGCTTTCCGCGCTGGTCACCATGGTTTTTGTCAGCACACGGACGCCAATATTGTTCAGTTCCTGATGTGCTGCCGCGGAAATACGCGGCGGCAGCGCGGGTAAAATACGCTCACCCGCTTCCACCAGCGTGACGTTCAGCGTTTGGTTATCCAGCCCGTCAAAACCGTAACTGTGCAGCTGTTTCACCGCGTTATGCAGTTCCGCAGACAGTTCAACCCCCGTCGCACCGCCGCCCACAATCGCGATATTCACCCGCTCTTTTTCATCCTGATTCGCCGTGAATTTCAGGAACAAATTCAGCATTTCATTATGGAAACGACGGGCCTGTTTCGGGTTATCCAGGAAAATACAGTGATCTTTCACGCCCGGCGTACCGAAGTCATTCGAGGCACTGCCTAACGCCACCACCAAAATGTCATACGGGATACGACGCGCCGCAACCAGAACGTCGCCTTGTTCGTCACACACTTCGGCCAGTTGGATCTGCTGCTGCTCACGGTCAATATCCGTCAGCATGCCCAGTTGGAATTGGAAATAGTGGTTACGGGCGTGCGCCAGATAGCTTAGCGCATCCATGTCGTCGTCCAGCGAGCCGGTTGCTACTTCATGCAGCAGCGGTTTCCACAGGTGGCTATGGTTACGATCCACCAGCGTGATCTCTGCTTTTTTCTTGCGTCCTAACTTGTGGCCCAAACTTGTAGCAAGTTCAAGTCCGCCAGCTCCCCCGCCGACAATGACAATTTTTTTGGTTGGTGATGTCAAAATGACCCCCTAAAATGTGAACCAATGGTTAATAAAGAGTAAAAAATAATATCCTTATATAACATAGGGTTCGCGTAAGTTAAGCCTGATATCTGCAGCAAGAATAGCACGCTAGGTTATTTGGTCATACCAAAATTGATATATATCAATTTATTTTGTCACCCAGGTTTTTACCGAAAAAATTCCATCTTTATTTCAGTGAATTAGCGGAAGTCGGTGTGAAGAAAAAATGCTGAATCGTGTGCAAATGCCTCACGGCACGCACTAAGAAAAGTAAATAAATCGCGTTATTCCTCCCGAACGCTCCCAAACGAGGGCATCAGAAGGAATGACGAGCAGCGATTAACACATCATCGCTAAAGCGGCTTAACCCAGCGTTTTGAAGGCTTTGATCCGCTGCAAATGGGGGGAGATGCTTTTGAATTTATGCGTCTGAATGTCGTCCCAGACAATCTCGTAATACGCTCCCAACATCTGCGCGCTGCGCTGGCTGTCGAGCATTTCATCATGGCGGGAGAGCATCACCATGCAGCGATCGCGATTCTTTTCACGAAAATTCGCCACGCACTTGGTGGCGATATCTACATACTCTTCCGGGCGATCAATTTTCCCGCCCATGTTTTCCTGCGGGAACAGGTTAGGATTGACGATGACTTGCCGTATGTCACACAGGAAACCGACCCGTTCTGCCCAGAAACCACCCAATCCCACGCCGCAGATCAGCGGACGATCGTCGTCAGAATGCTGAATCATCTTATCCACCTGCTTTAGCAGATGTTGCATGTCATGACGCGGATGCAGCGTGCTGTAGCTAATCAGCCGTACATCTTCATCAATAAACTGAAGCTGTAGGACCTTTTCATGGTTACCGGGACTGGTTGAGTCAAAACCGTGTAAATAGATAATCATCTTTCATCCTCACCACTGACTGGGTTGCCTATTTCTCGCCATTTTTATACCCGTCATACTTCAAGCTGCTTGTGCGTTGGCTTCCCTTACTCACCCCAGTCACTTACCTAAGTAAGCTCCTGGGGATTCGCGCAGTTGCCGCCTTCACGCAACTCGAATTATTTAGTGTATATGCGCCTGCCAGCGCTCGCTGAGTGATGTGAGCGCTTGATTAGCCAGCTTCCAGCGCGGCGAATCCAGCAGTTCCCGACGAGAAAACGAACCCTGATGATATAAGCGCGTCAGTTGCTCCGCTTTGACCGGGGACAGGTTATCCAGCACGCTGACCGCACCTTCCCGATGATTACAGACCAGAATCATGTCACATCCCGCCTGCAATGCCGCCTGCGCCCGCTCGGGGTAACTGCCCATCACCGCCGCACCTTCCATCGAGAGATCGTCGGAGAAAATAATGCCATCAAAACCCAGTTCTTCACGCAACACCGTTTTGAGCCAATAGGGCGACCCACTTGCCGGACACGGATCGGCCTCCGTATAAATCACATGGGCAGGCATGATCGCATCCAACTCTTGACGCTGGATCAGCGCTTTAAAAATCAGCATGTCGTGTGCGCGAATCTCCGCAAGCGGACGCGGATCGCGCGGCGTTTCTTTATGTGAATCGGCACTGACCGCACCGTGACCGGGGAAGTGCTTACCTGTCACCTTCATTCCCGCACTGTGCATGCCGCGAATAAAGCTCTGTGCCACCGCCAAAGCGGTCTCTGGATTAGCATGAAATGAGCGCTCGCCAATCGCCGCGCTTTGGTGACCGATATCCAGCACCGGCG
This sequence comes from Pectobacterium aroidearum, assembly GCF_041228105.1. NCBI lineage: Bacteria > Pseudomonadati > Pseudomonadota > Gammaproteobacteria > Enterobacterales > Pectobacteriaceae > Pectobacterium > Pectobacterium aroidearum. The sequence goes on along the minus strand of NZ_CP166097.1, from coordinate 2,120,349 downwards.
CAAAGCTAATGTCGATATCCATCGAGATCATTTCTGCAGCCATCAGCCAGCCGCCCTCTTCCGCCAGACGCAAAGCTTCTGGTTCGCTATTTAACGCCGCGAAGGCCTGTGCGGCAGGCAGGCGAGTAAATCCATCACGAAAACGCTGAACGCGCCCGCCTTCCTGATCGACGGAAACTACAAGACGTTCACGCGACGCCGCGCGGATTTGGCGCACCAGTTCACGCAGCTGCGCCGCATCATGAAAATTGCGGGTAAACAGAATAACGCCGCCAACCAGCGGGTGTTCCAACACTTCACGATCTTCCGCATCCAGCTCATAGCTGGCGACATCTAACATTACCGGACCCACAAAAACCTCATTCTTTAAAGTGTACTGCTGAGTAAAATGACCACGACAACAAAAGCTATACCATCAGTCTGGCTGTAGCCGATGACCCAATTGTAGCCGATGATAGAGCGCGGGAATGTCCGCTAAAAATTCGGGGTTCTTCGTTTGCTGCCAGCGTATCTCGAACCACATCAATACCAGATAATCGACCCAAGGGAACCACTGCCTCATCTGTTGCTGAAGGCGGTTCACGGAAAACCCTCGCCGATGCCTCTGGTAGCTCTGCAGAAAATACCTTTGCGCCATACTGTCCATCTGGCTGGCTCGCACAATGAACGCCAGTTCAAAGGCAATATCGCCATCTGAGGCATATTCCCAGTCAATCAGCATCGTTCCTTGTGGCGTGATTAGCAGGTTTTCAGCATGCACATCCAGATGGAGAGGCGCCAGCGCCAAAGGCGTGGGCAATGGCGCTCGCTGAAAATAATGATGGGCGCGCAGTAGCGCGGGCGAACGACGGTGCGGATCCATCAGTTGCCAGTGTTGAGCGAATAGCATTTTGATATCGAGAGGATGGCCGCTACGCGGCAGGCGATGAAGCCGAGACAAGACACGCGCCACTTCGCCATTAGCCAGCATCATCAGGAACTCATCAGATGTGGCAATGCGCCCTGGCACCCACTCGACAATCAGCCAGTCGTCGCGCCACAGCAGCGGCCGTGGCGCAAGTCCTATCGCGGACATCTGCCGCAGCAGGGAGAACTCTCGCTGGCGATCGACGCCCATCTTCCGCTCGGTTGGCGACTGTCGACGGGCAAGCCATTCGATACCCGGGCCACGAATGCGCCAGCTTTTACTACTTAGCCCACCAACCAACTCAAAGCGAATATCCGCTATCTCTACAGCGGGGAAATGCTTCTGGATCGCCGCCGTCAGCTGTTGCTGGATACCTGCCTGCTTAATGCTGAACGGCGCCATTGCCTGACCATACAATTTCACCGGTCTGCACCAGCATCAGTTGCATGTCGATCTGTGGCGATTTCACATCGCCGCTGACGTCGCTATACAGCACATACTGTGCGCTGACATAACGCGCCAGGCCAATCGCCTTGCTGCGCGACCCTAAACTGTCATCAACCGACAGACCCAGCGTTTGTTTCGCGGCGGCCAACTGCTCACGCGGCACCAGCGTAAACGCCTTGCCCGAAGATAACGCGCTGTACAGCGCACCTGTCGCTTTCGCAATCGGCAATGAACCGTTAGTGTTGTTTTTCACACTATCCACCAGCAGGATGCTGCCCGGTGTGACGCCATCGGCTTGTAGCATCTGCGCCACCAGCGGATTAATGCTGGCTTCCCAGTTCAACGTCTGGATTTTCGGCGGTTGCGGTACAGATTCACCCGGCGGTAGCGTTGGCGTGGTTGGCACTTGAGGCTCAACGGGCTCAATCGTCGCTGGCGGCTCAGTCGGTTCCGGTGGGCGGCTGGGGCACCCTGTCAGTACCAATGCCGCCAGTATCACACCTAGATACTTTTTCATATTTTCTCTCTCTGCACACCATTACAAAAACAGATGAAGGCGAACCTGGCGCGCAGTGGGACTACTGCGCGTTGAAAACACCGTCATTTCCGTCTGTGGCGGGAGTTCAATGGACTGCACGTCTTCGAACGGCAGCACATCCAGCCCATTTTCATCATACCAATAGAAACGGTAATGTACGGTCACCGCCTGTGAGGCGTCGTTGCTGACAACGGAAGAAGCACGCAGCCGACCCTTTTCTGAATCCAGCGACGGATTCCCTGCCGTAATGCCCGCCGACAGCACGGGGGCATCCAATACCAGCGTTTGCCGTTCATTGATGGTCAGCACCTTTGGCGCGCTACAGCCCGCCAGCAGTCCGGCGATCAAACACGCGGATAGAAAAAGCATCGGGTTACGCATGATGTTCTCGCATGATGGTTTTCTCGCACGATAGTCTACCCATGACCATCGAACCTGGTTCTATAGGATCTAGTGCTATAAGATCTAGTTTGCCAGCAAAGGCCCTAATGCGCGGCCACCAAGCAGATGCATGTGGATGTGGTAAACTTCCTGCCCGCCGTGTCGGTTGCAGTTAATTATCAGACGATAGCCGTCCTCGGCAATACCTTCCTGCTGCGCAATTTTGCCCGCAACCGTCACCATCCGTCCCAGTGCCGCTTCATGCTCCGGCGCCGTATCGTTAACGGTAGGGATCAAGACATTCGGAATAATCAGGATGTGAGTGGGTGTGCGAGGAGCAATGTCACGGAAGGCGGTGACCAGTTCATCTTGATACACGATATCGGCAGGGATTTCCCGGCGGATGATTTTACTAAAGATGGTTTCTTCAGCCATGATTGATTTCCTTGTTAAAGCTGGCATTGAACGACGTCATGTAGGCAGTATGAGTGACATATTCCATTTCTTTCAACCTTCTTCGTCTATTTCTGGTGCGGGTGGTCAAAATACGACTCCCAGTAAAAACCAGAAATACGCCCGCCTTCTCCCGAAAACAGCGACACTATCGCCCCTGCGATCAGGATTTCGCATCATCCATCGAAAATTCGTGTGTGCGCCTTCCCATCAACCGAATGACCGCTGCGTTCTCACCAGCATCAGCAACAGGATGCAGACCAGCAGCGCAGCAATCAGGTTGTAGAGCATTCCCGCCACAAAGGCTGAAACGTATTGACCCGCTTGTGCAACTGCGTCATCGCCTGTCGCCAGTGCAGTACCAAACAGGATGCCCACCACGGCCACACCCAACGCCGCCCCAACCTGCTGAACCGTCGAGATCACGCCCGATGCCATACCCGCCTGAGCCTCATCCACAAATCCCAACACCAGATTTAACAGCGGCGTCATGATGAAGCCCTGACCTGCCCCTACCACCACCAACACAGGGATCAGCCGAACGGCCACCAGATCGGCCCCCGCTAGCTGCACCTGCATAATCAACAGGCCGATCGAGACAGCATAAACCAGCGCCCCCACGACGATAGTAACCGTGCCCCAGCGAGCAACCAGACGAGGTGCAGCCAGCGATGCCAGAACGAAACCCACGCTGCACGGCGCGAAAATACTTCCGGCAAGGAAAGGATCAAGTCCCAGCCCTGTTTGCACCAGCAAAGCAAAACACAGGAAAAATGAGCTGGATGTGGAATACACCAGCAGCACCAGCGACACACCCAGCAGGAAACGGCGCTGTACGAGCAGACGCATATCCACCAGCGGAAGATGCCCCGCTCGCTGTCGACGTTCCTGCTGACGGTAAAACATCGCTAACAAGAGCGTTGCTGTGGTCAACATCCACAGGCTCCATTCTGGCCACCCTTGTCCCGGCCCTTCAATCAGCGGCACCAGCAGCAGCGTCAGCCCAACGCTGATCAACGCCACACCCATCCAGTCCAGCGAAGGGCGCTGCGGCGTCCGAGACTCAGGGATAAATCGTGCCGCGGCGATAGCAAGCAGGCCAATCGGTACATTGATAAGAAAGATACTGCGCCAGCCCAACCCAAACAGATTGGCATGCACCAGCCATCCTCCCAGTATCTGACCCGCGATAGCGGCGAGCCCTAGCGTCATGCCCAGCAGACCGAAGGCACGGCGGCTATCGTCACCGTCGAAATTGACGCGGATAGAGGCATAAACCTGTGGAAACAGTAAAGCGGCCGCCAGTCCCTGTAAGATGCGAGCACCGATCAGAAACCCCGCACTGGGCGCTAGACCACACAGCGCAGAGGCAAGCGTAAACCCGGCCATGCCCACCACAAACAGGCTGCGTCGACCAAATACATCCCCCAGCCGCCCACCCGTAATCAGCAGTACGCCGAAAGCCAGTTCATAACCCGCTACGATGAAACCGATTTGCGCGAAGCTAGCACCCAGATCGGCCTGCATGCTGGGAATAGCGACATTGACCACGAACAGATCGAAGATCGTGACAAAACCGGCCATCAGCAGCACAGAGAGGCCAAGCCACGGCGGGCTGTTGACGGCTGGCGCAGGCAATGCCGACGCGCGATAATTTGAGTTCATCTTGTGTCTCCTTGCATATCGAGAAGTTGCGTATCGAAAATAATGACGCCGCCATTCTCAAATCCTTTTTAAACAATTACAATTTAACCACTTATGCTATTACTAAAAGCAATGCGGTAAACGATGCGAACATTGGAAAGAACTCGCCATGATCTGGCTGCATTTTTGCGCGCGCGCCGTGAACGGGTGTCACCCGCCGACGTGGGCTTGCCTAGCGGAGGAAGACGGCGCACGCCGGGGTTAAGACGCGAAGAAGTGGCGGCATTGGCTGGCGTTGGCCTGACGTGGTACACCTGGCTCGAACAGGGACGCGATATCGGTGTGTCGGCAGCATTTCTGGACAGCCTGGCACGGGTGCTAAAACTCGATGCCGCTGAACGTCGCCATCTGTTCCTGCTGGCGCATGAGCGACCACCGGCCGAACCGGGTAAGACGTGGTGCGTCGTGCCACCGCTGGTACGGCGTCTAATGCACGATCTGGCTCCGCATCCGGCCTATATCCTCAACCTGCGCTGGGATGTGTTGACCTTCAATGAACCGGCAAATCAGCTTTTCAGCTTCGATGCCCATCCTTCCGAAAGACGTAATCTGCTCTGGCTCTTGTTCACCAACCCGTTACTGCATGAGCGATTCATCGGCTGGGAGCAACAGGCTCCGCAGATGCTGTCGAGTTTTCGCCGCGATTTCGCACGTGCGACGCAGGAAGCAGACATTCATGAACTGATGGACGAGCTGGAGCGGGTATCGCCAGATTTCAAAACGTGGTGGCGGCAGCATGAGGTACACGCCCCATGTAGCGGCGTGCGGCAACTGATGATCGACGGCAAGGCTGAAGTTTTCGAACATACTTCGCTAACCATCGATGAGGATCGCCATCTACGTCTGGTGGTTTACGCCCGTCAGTCTCAGGAAGAGGAATAAGACGGTTCTGACCATAAAAAAGGGGCTTTCGCCCCTTTTTATCACTCCCCAACAACGCATCAGTGGTTACGGATGTAGTCGTCCATATCGGTTTTCAGGTTATCGGATTTGGTACCGAAAATGGCCTGAACACCGGAACCTGCCACAACCACACCTGCTGCGCCCAGTTTTTTCAGGCCAGCCTGATCAACTTTAGCCACATCGCCTACGCTAACGCGCAGACGGGTGATGCACGCATCCAGGTTAGTGATGTTTTCTTTACCACCAAACGCGCTAACCAGTGCGGCAGCCATTTCAGTGCTGTCCTGTGACGCTTGCTCAGAAGAGCTATCTTCACGGCCTGGCGTTTTCAGGTTCAGTTTCGCAATCAGAACGCGGAAGATGGTGTAGTAAATCAGCGCATAGCACAGACCCACAATCGGGAACAGCCACAGGTTGCTACCGTTACCGCTCAGTACCACGAAGTCGATCAGACCGTGAGAGAAGCTAGTCCCATCACGCATACCCAGCAGGATACAGATTGGGAACGCCAGACCCGCCAGAATCGCATGGATCACATACAGGATTGGCGCAACAAACATGAATGAGAACTCAATTGGCTCAGTGATACCCGTCAGGAACGAGGTCAGCGCCGCAGAGATCATGATACCGCCCACTTTCGCGCGGTTTTCTGGCTTAGCAGAGTGCCAGATAGCGATAGCTGCAGCCGGCAAACCGTACATTTTAAACAGGAAACCACCAGACAATTTACCCGCAGTCGGGTCACCAGCGATGTAACGTGGGATATCACCGTGGAAAACCTGTCCCGCGGCATTGGTGAATTCACCAACCTGCATTTGGAAAGGTACGTTCCAGATATGGTGCAGACCAAACGGCACCAGAGAACGTTCAACGACCCCATAGATACCGAATGCCAACATCGGGTTCTCATTCGCAGCCCAATGTGAAAACGTTTGGATAGCGCTACCGACCGGTGGCCATATGAAAGACAACACCGCACCAGTAACGATCGCCGTCAGGCCGGAAATAATCGGCACAAAACGTTTACCGGCAAAGAAACCCAGATACTCAGGCAGTTGAATGCGGTAGAAGCGATTAAACATATACGCGGCAATCGCACCGGCAATGATCCCGCCCAGAACACCGGTATCCGCCAGGTGCTTCGCAGTAATCTCGGCAGCCGGTAGATTAAGAACCAGCGGTGCAATCGCAGCCATGGTTTTTACCATGATGCCATAAGCTACCACCGCCGCCAGTGCGGAAACACCGTCGTTATTGGTGAAGCCCAGGGCAACACCAATAGCAAAAATCAGCGGCATGTTGGCAAACACCGAGTCACCGGCCTGCGCCATGACGCTGGAGACAATTCCAGGCAACCAGCTAAAATTGGCCGAACCGACACCCAGCAGAATACCTGCGATAGGGAGTACGGATACGGGCAGCATTAGCGACTTACCTACTTTTTGCAGGTTTGCGAATGCATTCTTGAACATAATTGAGTGTGCTCCTGAGTAATAGTGCTTTTACTTCTGATACTTCATATAAGCAAAGACGGGGAGGATGGCCTTTGCGAGTTGGGGTGTCTTAGCCCCCTTTAATTTTTACGCAGAGTAAAATAAATAGCGGTCACAATGTTTGATTGCTATCACGTTTCCACAAGCCAACAGGCTGAGTTCGAACAGATATTGCACTTTTCTGTGATATATCGCTAAAAAACACGTCCCCCTGAAGAGGAAAAACCTAATCAGAGGGATTATGCAGTGCTATTAATTACACGGGTAAAAAAAACTCGGCTATTCTCAGCCACTATTGCGCAGCGGTCAACCGAGTCGGATCGATGTGAAACAGGCGGGAGAAGTTTTCTGTCGTGGCGGCAGCGAGGGTTTCCAGCGATGTGCCTTTCACTACGGCAAGATATTCCGCAACATCACGTACATACGCAGGTTGGTTTTCCTGACCACGGAATGGAACCGGCGCTAACCAAGGGGAATCCGTCTCAATCAGCATCCGATCCAGCGGCACGTAACGCGCGACATCACGCAATTCCTCGGCATTACGGAACGTCACGATGCCAGAAAACGAGATATAAAACCCCATATCCAGCAAAGACTTTGCCGTCGCCAAATCTTCCGTAAAACAGTGCAGCACGCCGCTGCATTTCTCCGCGTGTTCGTCACGCAGAATAGCCAGCGTATCTTCACGGGCGGCACGCGTATGCACGATGACCGGTTTGTTCAAGTCATTGCCAATACGAATATGTTCGCGAAACGATTCTTGCTGTTGGGTTTTCGTCTCCTGCTGGTAGAAATAGTCCAGCCCCGTTTCCCCCATCGCCACCACGCGACTGGCGCTGGCTAGCTCGCGCAGCTCGGCATAATCATAAGGGGCTTCCTGATTTAGCGGATGAACGCCGCAGGAAAACGCCACATTATCGCGCTCGCCGATTAACTCTACCATGGCACGGTAACCGGGCAGCGTAGTTGCCACGGCCAACAGGAAGCCGACATCGCGACGTTTCGCTTTCTCCAGAACATCGGAGACATCTTTATGCAATGACTGATAATCCAGACCGTCAAGGTGACAGTGGGAATCCACTAACAACATGATATTTACTCGATAATAATTAAACAGAAAAAGGATGGCTGTCGCGCTTAACCGACGAAGCAAACGTACGTTCCCCATCAAGCAGGCGTTCTGTCAGCAGCAACTCACGATTTACGCCCGTAACGGTTAGCAATTTTTGCCGACAAACCAGCCACTGTTGCAGCTCATACTGCAAATGCACGGAGGGTTCACGCGCCAGACGCTCAACCAGTTCGATCTGATCCTGATTCACCAAATGCTCGCTCGCCCCCCGCTGCCATTTCATGGCATCCAACAGTAGCACGGTCAACCAGTGAATGCGGGTATCTGCATCGTCATGATTCAGTTGCGGAATCAACGAGAGCTGATCCCGTGAAGTCAGCGCGGCAGAAAATGCCTGACACAGCCCGCTACGCTGCTTCCACTGCTCTGGTTGCAATAACGCTTCGGCGGCTAATGGCGCGCCCGATTGCAGTCTCAATGCCGTGCGCAACGCCTTACCGTCATGGCGATGGCGGGCATTCAGCCACAGCACGCTTTGCGTCTCAGTCGGGACATCCAGATAGTGATACAGACAACGGCTGCGCAACGTTGCCAGCAGCCTGGCCGGTTCGCGGCAGCCAAATAAAAAGAAGGTATTCTGTGGCGGTTCTTCCAGCGTTTTTAGTAGCGCATTCGCGGCCGCTTCTGTCAGTTGCTCTGCGGCAGACAGCCAGATCACTTTTGCTCCGCCTTGTCGGGCGTGTTGATACACTTTTTCCACGACGTCACGCACCGGATCGACACCCAAACTCTGCTTGCCTTTCTCAGGACTCAGCACATGCCAGTCTGGATGCGTTCCCGCTGTCATCAGGTTGCAGGAGTGACAGTGGCCGCAGCTTTTCATGCCATCAGGCCGCTGGCAGATCAGCCAGCGACTCAGTGCATAAATCAGCGATTCATCGCCCATACCCGGCAGCGCATGCAATAACACCGCATGATGACCCCTGCCCGCCTGATACTGACCGATGAGCTGCCGATAGGATGCATTCAGCCACGGATACCACTCCATCAGCGCGGCTCCTGCGCGACAGGTTGCAACCCTTGTTGCTGCAACCACTGCTGTAGCGCTGCCTGAATATCCGCACTAACGGCATCAATCGATTGTGAAGCATCGATCGTCAGGATGCTGTCATCCTCCGCTGCCAACTCCTGATAACGGGAGCGAGTGCGTTCAAAGAAAGCCAGCGATTCCTGCTCAATCCGATCCAGTTCGCCGCGCGCGCGCGCGCGCTGCAAACCAATAGCTGGCGGCAAATCCAGATAGAGCGTCAGGTCAGGGCGAAAATCGCCCAGCACGGTATCGCGCAGTGAACGCAGCAGTTGCTGATCGATCCCACGTCCACCGCCCTGATAAGCCTGTGAAGAAAGATCGTGACGATCGCCGATAACCCATTGTCCGTCAGCCAGAGCGGGTTTGATTACATTATCCACCAGTTGAACTCTGGCGGCGTACAGCATTAGGACTTCCGCTTTATCGGTGACCTTCTCATCGGTCATACCTTGCTTGATAAGCTCACGTAGCTTCTCTGCCAGCGGCGTGCCACCGGGTTCTCGCGTGAAAACCACCTCTTTCACGCCATGCAACCGCAGCGTTTCCACCACGATATGACGCGCGGTGGTCTTCCCTGCGCCTTCCAACCCTTCAATGACGATAAATTTACTGTTCATCCCGTTCCTTTAACGCTGAGCGGTATACCCTCACAGCACGATTGTGGTCTGCAAGGTTAGTGGTAAAACTGTGTCCGCCTTTTCCATCTGCCACAAAATACAGGTACGACGTTTTGGCTGGGTGCGCTGCCGCATCTAATGAGGCTTTTCCCGGCATCGTGATTGGCGTCGGCGGCAAACCGGAAATAACATAGGTATTGTACGGCGTCGGTGTGTCTAATGCTTTACGGGTTATCACGCCTTTATAGTCATCGCCCATGCCATAAATCACCGTGGGGTCGGTTTGCAAGCGCATGCCGAGCCGTAACCGATTGATAAAAACGGAAGCAACCTGCGTACGTTCTTCATTGATCGCCGTTTCCTTTTCAATGATTGACGCCATCGTCAGCAACTCGTCTGGCGTTTTATACGGTAACCCTTCTTCACGCCCTTTCCATACTTCATCCACCGTTTTTTTCATACGCTGATGCGCACGCTGCAACAAAGTACTGTCGCTCGTACCCGCCGTGTAGGCGTAGGTATCAGGATAAAACCAGCCTTCCGGGTTTGCCTTATCTTTGATTTCCAACAGCACTGCGATGTCCTGTTCAGTTTTATCGGACAGTGTATGCTTAATATAGGGTGCCTGTTGCAACGTGGTTAGCCATTCTTTCAGGCGTGAACCCTCGACAAAACGGATGGAGAATTGTGCTTCCTTTCCGCTGGACAGTAATGCCAGCATCTCACGGACGGTCATTCCCGTAGTAAAGCGATACGTACCCGCTTTGAATTTAGCCAACTCAGGCTCAAGACGCAGCAGCCACGGAAAAAATACGCCATCCGTAATAATTTTCTGATCGAGCAGCAGCGTTTCCAGCCCTTCTCTTCCCGTACCGGCCGGAAGCGTAAAAATAGTTTCCTTTTCGATAGCCAGTGGAGAACCAGCAAAACGCTGCATTTTCTGCCACGCTACCAACAACATCAGCACAACGGCAGCGATAATCAGCAAACCAATTTTCTTTTTCTTCATAAATCAACCATCTACTAGCAGTCAGAACTCAGGAATCGATAAAGCTCTCGGGAGTGGTAACGCCAGACATGCGCCTGATTCACGGGGACTATCGGCATTAATGCATTACAAACCAGCACCTCATCCGCATCGGCCAATGCAGCCACAGGTTCACTGACGATCTGTAGATCGAAGTCAGAACCTGCCAGCGAGGCAATAATATGCTGTCGGGCAACGCCATCTACACCAGACTGAGATACATCCGGCGTATAGACATGATTTCCTTTGCGCCAGAATAAATTAGCGGCACAGCATTCCACTAGCGCACCGGAAGTGTCAAGCACGAGGGTCTCATCGGCTGATGTCTGGTCAAGATGCGCTCGAATCAGCACCTGCTCAAGACGATTCAGATGTTTTATGCCCGCCAACAGTGGATTTTTAGCTAGCGTCACCGGGCTAAGATTCAGGCTAATCCCTTGTTCGCGCCAATCGGCATAGTGCGCAGGATAGCCTGCCTGCATGACGATCCGGGTTGGCTGCATGCAGCCTTGGGGACTATAGCCACGCCCGCCAGCACCGCGCGTTAGCATCACTTTCACTACGCCGTCCGCCCGCCTCTGCGCTGCCAGTTTCATTTCTGCAATCAGGCCTTCCCAGTCAACAAGTGGAAATAACAGGCGTGTCGCGGCCTGTTGCAGGCGCACGATATGTCGATCCAACCAGACAACCTCTCCAGCACTGACTCTGGCTGTCGTAAAGCAGCCGTCACCATACTGTGTCGCCCGATCGAGCACCGAGAGCTGTTCCTGTAACTGGCCATTAATCCACAGCATAATAAGCTCCGCATCATTTATCATCGTCAGCTTGCCAGTAAAGCTGCGTTGCAGACAAGCAGGTGTGTCTGATTTTATGCAGGCAAAAAAAAACCCGGAAACCGGGTTTTTTAAAAACACTATTGCGATCAAATCTTACGGAAGATCAGAGAACCGTTGGTTCCGCCGAAGCCGAAAGAGTTACACAATACATATTCCATATTGCTAACCTGGCGCGCTTCATGCGGCACGAAATCCAGATCGCAGCCTTCATCTGGGTTATCCAGATTGAGCGTTGGCGGAACGGCTTGATCGCGCAGAGCAAGAATACTGAAAATTGACTCCACTGCGCCTGCCGCACCGAGCAAGTGACCCGTCATGGATTTTGTCGAGCTAACCAGTACGCTGCTAGCATCCGCACCAAACACGGATTTCACAGCCTGTGTTTCAGCCTTATCACCTGCAGGCGTAGAAGTGCCATGCGCATTGATATAGCCGATCTGGTTCGTTGACACACCCGCATCACGCAGGGCGTTTTCCATCGCCAGTGCTGCACCTGAACCGTTCTCCGGCGGAGACGTCATATGATACGCATCGCTGCTCATGCCAAATCCAACAACTTCTGCATAGATTTTCGCACCGCGCTTTTTCGCGTGTTCATACTCTTCCAGCACCATGATGCCAGCACCGTCACCCAGCACAAAACCATCACGATCTTTATCCCACGGACGGCTTGCCGCCTGAGGATCGTCATTGCGTGTAGACAACGCACGAGCAGCGCCGAATCCACCAACGCCTAATGGCGTACTGGCTTTTTCTGCACCGCCGGCCAACATCACATCCGCATCGTTGTAAGCAATAATGCGAGCGGCATGACCAATATTATGCACGCCAGACGTACAGGCTGTAGCAATGGAGATGCTCGGGCCACGCAGTCCATACATGATAGTAAGATGCCCAGCCACCATGTTGACGATGGTTGACGGCACGAAGAACGGACTGATTTTACGTGGGCCACCGTTCACCAGCGCTGTGTGGTTCTCTTCAATAAGACCCAGACCGCCGATGCCGGAACCAATCGCTGCGCCGATACGCGGTGCGTTCTCTTCCGTTACTTCCAAACCGGCATCCTGCATAGCCTGAACGCCAGCAGCAACACCGTATTGAATAAAGGCATCCATCTTGCGAGCTTCTTTACGCGAAATGAATTCCTCAGAATTAAAATCCTTTACTAAGCCAGCAAAACGCGTTGCATAGGCACTAGTATCGAAATGGTCGATCAGGCTGATACCACTCTGACCGGCAAGAAGAGCACTCCAGGTAGACTCAACTGTATTGCCGACAGGAGATAACATGCCCAGTCCGGTCACAACTACTCGACGCTTAGACACGCTTATCCTCCAGGGAGGGAAAAAAAGACACTGCGGGACAAAAAAACTTAGGCGGTCGAATGACCGCCTAGATATGTTCGCTTACTGCTGGTTAGCCTGAATGAAATCAATGGCTGCCTGAACAGTCGTGATTTTTTCAGCTTCTTCGTCTGGAATCTCAGTATCAAATTCTTCTTCCAGAGCCATTACCAGCTCAACAGTGTCAAGAGAATCAGCGCCGAGGTCATCAACGAAAGAAGCATTGTTTACGACTTCTTCCTGCTTAACACCAAGCTGTTCAACGATGATTTTCTTAACGCGTTCTTCGATAGTGCTCATACTCTTAAATTTCCTATCAAAACTCGCTTTCGCGATGGTTTTCGTAGTGTATAAAATGTTTGAAAAGATGCAACAAAATCTCGGCTGGTCGAACCACGATTTTGTGCTATTTTGCGGTTATCACCGCAAATAATGCAAATAGTTTTCGAGCTTTTTAGATCATATACATGCCGCCATTGACATGCAATGTTTCGCCAGTAATGTAAGCAGCTTCATCAGAGGCTAAAAATACAACAGCACTGGCGATTTCTTTAGCATCACCGAGACGGTTAGCTGGAACCGACGTCAAAATGCCTGCTCGCTGTTCTTCTGTCAATGCCTGAGTCATATCTGTTTCGATAAAACCAGGTGCGACGACGTTGACCGTAATACCACGAGAAGCCACTTCACGCGCGAGGGATTTGCTGAACCCAATCAGCCCCGCCTTCGCTGCCGCATAGTTAGCTTGCCCTGCATTGCCCATCGTTCCCACAACAGAACCGATGGTAATGATACGACCAAAACGTTTCTTCATCATGGCACGCATTACTGCTTTAGACATGCGGAATACCGACGTCAGATTGGTATCCAGAATATCGTGCCATTCATCATCTTTCATACGCATCAGCAGGTTATCACGCGTGATACCGGCGTTATTGATAAGGATATCAACTTCCCCAAATTCCGCGCGAATTTCTGCCAATACGCTTTCTACTGATGCTGCATCGGCAACATTCAGCATATAACCTTTACCGTTCTCACCCAGCCAGCCGCTAATTGCTTCAGCACCTTTTTCGCTGGTTGCGGTACCAATGACTTTTGCCCCGCGGGCAACCAACGTCTCGGCGATGGCACGCCCTATACCACGGCTTGCACCGGTAACCAGTGCAATTTTCCCCTCAAAACTCATTGTCTTCTCCGTTCTTATTTCTCAATCGCCGCTGATAGAGAAGCAGGATCGTTCACCGCAGCTGCTGTCAGGGTATCGACGATTCGTTTGGTTAAGCCAGTCAATACTTTACCCGGCCCGACTTCTAACAGTGACTCAACGCCCTGAGAGGCCATAAATTCAACACAGTCAGTCCAGCGCACGGGGCGATAAAGCTGGCGTACTAACGCATCGCGAATCGCTTCCGGCGTCGTTTCGATGCTCGCATCAACATTATTGACAACGGGAATGACCGGAGAATTAAAGGTCACAGATTCCAGCGCAACAGCAAGTTTCTTCGCCGCTGGCTCCATTAACGCACAGTGTGACGGTACGCTGACAGGCAGCGGCAGTGCACGCTTCGCGCCAGCTGCTTTACACGCTGCACCGGCACGCTCAACGGCGTCTTTATTGCCCGCAATCACCACCTGACCCGGTGAATTGAAGTTTACCGGAGAGACAACTTGCCCCTGCGCGGATTCTTCACACGCTTTGGCAATGGCATCGTTATCAAGCCCGATAATCGCAGACATCGCGCCCGTTCCTTCCGGTACCGCTTCCTGCATCAGTTTGCCGCGCAGTTCAACTAAACGGACAGCCTGTTGAAAATCGAGAACACCAGCACAAACCAGTGCGGAATATTCACCCAAGCTATGGCCAGACATCAGCGCTGGCGTTTTTCCGCCCTGCTGCTGCCAGACACGCCAGATAGCAACAGAAGCGGTCAGTAACGCAGGCTGCGTCTGCCAGGTTTTATTCAACTCTTCAGCAGGCCCTTGTTGGGTGAGTTGCCATAAGTCATAACCTAACGCTTCGGAAGCCTGAGCAAACGTCTCGGTGACAATTGGGTATTCTGCCGCAAGCTCGGCCAACATCCCTACCGTCTGCGATCCCTGACCGGGAAATACCATTGCAAATTGCGTCATATCACAATCCTGTTAATTAAAAACGAACCAGCGCGGAACCCCAGGTAAAACCGCCGCCGAAGGCTTCAAGCAGCACCAGTTGCCCTGGTTTAATGCGCCCATCGCGCACGGCTTCATCAAGCGCTGAAGGCACGGAAGCCGCGGAGGTATTACCATGACGATCCAACGTCACAACCACCTTGTCCATCCCCATACCCAGCTTTTTCGCCGTGGCGCTAATGATTCGCAGGTTAGCCTGATGAGGCACCAACCAGTCTAATTCACTTTTGTCCAGTTGAGCCGCTTGCAGCGTTTCTTCAACGATATGTGCCAGTTCAGTCACGGCCACTTTAAAGACTTCATTACCCGCCATCGTCAGGTAAGCAGGCGTCTCCGCATGGTTACGATCCTGATGCGGCAGCGCCAGCAGTTCGCCATAGCGCCCATCAGCGTGCAGATGGGTAGAAAGAATACCCGGCTGCTCTGATTGCGTTAACAGCACCGCTCCCGCTCCATCACCGAATAAAATCAGCGTGCCGCGATCTTCAGGATCCAATGTACGAGACAGCGTATCGGAACCAATCACCAGTGCGTATTTCACCGCACCATTTTTAACATATTGATCGGCAACGCTCAGTGCATAGGTAAAACCTGCACAGGCAGCCGCCAGATCGAAAGCGATCGTATCTTTGATCCCTAACAACTGCTGAACCTGACAGGCAGAGCTCGGGAAAGCATGGCTTGATGATGTTGTCGCAACAATCAGAAGACCGACTTCAGAAGGATCGACATTTGCCATTTCCAGCGCTTTCTGCGCGGCACGGTATCCCATGGTCGCAACGTTTTCATCCGGCGCAGCAATACGGCGCTCACGGATTCCAGTACGTGTGACGATCCATTCGTCCGTCGTTTCCACCATCTTTTCTAAATCAGCGTTCGTCCTGATTTGTTCAGGCAGGTAGCTGCCCGTTCCGATTATTTTTGTATACATGTACGCTTAGTCACTCTTGGGTAATACCGCTTCTAGACGGGCGGCAATCCGGTCGGGAAGCTGCCGCCGTACCGTCTGCATTGCCTGTTCAATAGCAACCGCAAACGCTCTCTGGTTTGCTGCACCATGGCTTTTGATTACAGTTCCCCGTAATCCTAGCAGGCATGCGCCATTATATTGATCGGGGTTCAAATGACCGAAACGCTTTGATAAGCGCTTTTGTAACAAACGTCCCAGCCATTTCAACCACCAGGACCGTTTTTGTTTTTGCCCCGGGCCTGAGGCTGGCGATTTCAGCAGTGACAGAAACATCCTTACCACGCCTTCCACCGTTTTCAGTGTGACATTACCCACAAAGCCGTCACAGACCATCACATCCGTTTTCCCAGTCAGCAGATCGTTGCCTTCCAGATAACCGATATAATTTATTGATGGTGCCTCTTTTAACTGTGCCGCTGCTTCACGGATAGTGCTCAGCCCTTTGCTTTCTTCTTCACCAATATTCAACAACGCGACCCGAGGGTTCTTCAGTTCCAGCACTTCTTCCGCCATGACTGAACCCATCACGGCAAACTGAACCAGCATTGTGCTATCACAGTCAACATTCGCTCCCAGATCCAACACGACGGTCTTTCCGTGCTGCTGGTGAGGTAAGACCGACACCAATGCGGGTCGTTCAATACCTTCAAGTGGCTTAATCAGAAGCTTGGCCAGCCCCATGAGCGCCCCCGTGTTGCCTGCACTCACACAGGCCTGTGCTCTGCCGTCTTTAATCAACTCAAGCGCTATGCGCATTGAGGTACCACGGCTCGCACGAATAGCCTGCGACGGCCTCGCATCACTAGCAATAACCGACTCCGCCGGAACAACTTCTAAGCGGGAAAGTAAATCAGAATCGACTTTGGCAAGTAATGGTGTAATCGCAGCAGGATCGCCGACTAATAACAAATTGAGAGCTGGATTAGAAGCCAGTGCCTGCAATGCAGCAGGCACTGTTACGCAGGGACCAAAATCCCCGCCCATCGCATCTAACGCCAGAGTTAGGCGTGTCAAGGTATTGCCTTGCAAATAATTCGCAAGAATTACTTAGCAATGACCTTGCGACCGCGGTAGTAACCATCCGCAGTGATGTGGTGACGCAGGTGAGTTTCGCCAGAAACTTTATCTACGGATACAGAAGAGGTAGTCAGCGCATCGTGTGAACGACGCATACCACGTTTGGAACGGCTAGGTTTGTTTTGTTGTACGGCCATGGACCTTACTCCTTAATTACTTACGCTTTAAACTGGCTAATACGGCAAACGGATTTGGTTTTTCCGCCTCTTCAGGCAGTTGGCCAAACACCATGTCCGCTTCGGACACTTCACAGTGTTCAGAATCATGCACCGGGGCGATAGGCAACATCAGAATAATTTCATCTTCAATCATTGCCAGCAGATCGACTTCGCCAAACTCATCAACGCCGATCGGCTCATACGCTTCCGGTAACGCTTCGGCCTGCTCATCATTGACGACCGGGCTAAAACAGAATGTCGCATGGACTTGATGCTCAAACGGCTTTCCGCAACGTTGACACATCAGTGTGACCGTAACATCGGCGTTACCGTCAATCACTGCCAGACGCTGATTATCAATATTGAAAGATAAAGAGGCCTGAACATCACTATCCACACTCACCACTGATTCGGCAACACGCTCTACTTGTTCTGGCGAATAGATACCAACGTAGTCTAAACGCTTCTGAGCAGTGCGGACCGCATCAAGGGTTAAGGGTAATTTTACCTTTTGCATAGGGCGCGCATATTAACGTCGTAACGACATAGAGTCAAAGAAAAAGGCAGTGGTACACCACCTTTCACCAATATTCGCTTCCAGAGCGGCGCACAGTTTAAAATGCCTTTCATCATTACGCTACGGTTTATCAAAAAATTATGCAGCAGATCGTTCTCGCTTCAACTTCACCTTATCGCCGGGCCTTATTGGAAAAACTGGGCCTCCCCTTTGTTTGCGCGTCGCCAGACATCGATGAAACCCCGCAGCCGGGTGAAGATGCCGTCGATCTCGTGCTTCGCCTTGCTGAAAGCAAAGCCCGAACATTGGCCACACACTACCCCAATCACCTGATTATCGGCTCCGATCAGGTTTGCGTTCTGGGAAATACCATTACGGGAAAACCCCATAATAAGGAGAATGCAACGCGACAGTTACAGCAGGCCAGCGGGAAATGCGTTTCCTTCTTTACCGGTTTAGCGCTTTTCAATAGTGCGACCCAAGAAATACAACGCATCGCGGAACCATTTGACGTGCATTTTAAAACGCTAACGGATGCGGAAATTGACGGCTATCTGGAGAAGGAGCAGCCGTGGAACTGCGCGGGCAGTTTCAAAAGCGAAGGGTTGGGTATTGCCCTCTTTGAACGGTTATCCGGGCGCGATACTAATACGCTCATTGGGTTACCACTGATCGCGCTGATTCAGATGCTACAAAAGGAAGGCGTTAATCCTTTGACGGCGTAATACAAATCGGGATAGCGCGATGACGTTCTATCCCGACAGATAAAGGCGTATAAGCGATACGCGTCGTTATGCTTTTGTCTTACGCAACGCCTGAAGACAGCGACGTAGCCCATTATCCAAAGGCGCTTCGATTCTCAACGTCTCGCCAGTATTCGGATGCTCAAAACGCAGTGCCTGCGCATGCAGGAACAGACGTTTTAAACCGGTGTCCGCCAGTTGCTCATCGAATTCACGATCGCCGTAACGGTCATCAAATGCTATCGGATGCCCAGCATATTGAGTGTGTACACGAATTTGATGCGTACGTCCGGTGACAGGACTCGCCCTCACCAGAGTTGCATGCTCAAAACGCTCTTCTACCTTAAAGCGCGTTTCTGACGGCTTACCTTCGCTGTTAACCCGCACAACGCGCTCACCGCTTTGTAGAATATTTTTTAGCAACGGTGCCTGGACAACCTTGCAATGGGATTGCCATTGTCCGCGAACCAGCGCCAGATAATCTTTTTGCATGCCTTTCAGCCGCAGCTGTTCATGCAGAGAGCGCAAAGCCGAACGTTTTTTCGCTACCAGCAAAACGCCTGACGTATCGCGATCGAGGCGGTGTACTAGCTCCAGAAAACGCGCTTCCGGGCGTAAAGCACGCAGGCCTTCAATTACGCCGAAGCTCAGACCGCTCCCGCCATGCACAGCGGTACCCGAGGGCTTATTCAGCACCAGCAGGTAGTCATCTTCGTAAATAATGCACTCGGCCAACGCCGCGACTTTACCAAGACTCGCAGAAACAGGCGTTTCATCACGTTCTGCCTGCCGAACAGGCGGAATACGAATGACATCGCCGTCGAGCAATTTATACTCAGGCTTGACCCGTTTCTTATTTATCCTTACCTCGCCTTTACGCAAGATACGGTAAACCATGCTTTTAGGCACACCCTTTAAGTGGGTATGCAAAAAGTTATCGACGCGCTGCCCCGCTTCATCTGCGGAGATCGTCACAAATTGTACTGAAGGATTATCTGTTTTCATGATGCGCGATTCTAAATAGAGCAACCCGATAGCGCCACTTCTTTTTCTGTGCTTAACTGTGTGTCTGACTTATGAAGATATTGTTGCACTATCGGGTAAGTAACGCGGGTAGATAACGGGTGAATTGCTCAGTAGCATCAAACCCTGCCCGTTTTGGCGATAACGACACAACTATCTTTATACAGACAGGCAAAGTCACCTTGCTATAACGGTATCAGCAGTGGAATAATGCTTTTGCGTTTCCCACGCGGATTTCCGATAAAACAAGGGGAAATTGCGAAATTATTAAATTTGCCTGATGACGCACACACGCAGCAATGGCGTAAGACGTAATGCGAAATCAAGCAGTTAGCGGGCTGCGGATTGCAGCTTGGCCGGCAAATGGAATCAGATCTGGCGACATTATTCAGAAGCTGTTCCCTCAGTAAATGCGCTGTTTTCCATCAGGAAACACAGGCTACCGAAACATGCGTCTCTATGCAGGCGACAACCGGGAGGTTGACGTCCCTGCGATAAGCCACGAGGCCATCGGTTCACTCCGGTCATGCGGTTCTTTTGTCCGCAGCTCTATCAATAATGCAAGTAAAAATAACGAGTAAGTTGAAGATGAAAAGAATGTTAATTAACGCAACTCAGCAGGAAGAGTTGCGTGTTGCCTTGGTTGATGGTCAACGGCTGTATGATTTGGATATCGAAAGTCCAGGTCATGAGCAGAAGAAAGCAAATATCTACAAAGGTAAAATCACTCGTATCGAACCCAGTCTTGAAGCGGCTTTTGTTGATTACGGCGCAGAAAGACATGGTTTCCTCCCTCTTAAAGAAATCGCCCGCGAATACTTCCCCAGCAACTATGCTTCCCATGGTCGTCCTAACATTAAAGACGTGTTACGTGAAGGTCAGGAAGTCATTGTTCAGGTAGACAAAGAAGAGCGTGGCAACAAAGGCGCTGCGCTGACTACCTTTATCAGCCTGGCGGGTAGCTATCTGGTCTTAATGCCGAATAACCCGCGCGCCGGTGGAATCTCCCGTCGCATCGAAGGTGACGATCGCACCGAGCTCAAAGAAGCCCTGGGGTCGCTGCAACTGCCTGATGGCATGGGTCTCATTGTTCGTACTGCTGGTGTGGGTAAATCCGCTGAAGCCCTGCAATGGGATCTGGCTTTCCGTCTGAAACACTGGGACGCGATCAAAAAAGCCGCCGAAGGCCGCCCTGCACCGTTCCTGATCCATCAGGAAAGTAACGTGATTGTTCGCGCCTTCCGTGACTATCTGCGCCCAGATATTGGCGAAATCCTGATCGACAATCCGAAAATTCTCGATCTGGCGAAAGAACACATTTCTGCGCTGGGTCGTCCTGATTTCAGCAGCAAAATCAAATTGTACAGTGGTGAAATCCCGCTTTTCAGCCACTACCAGATTGAATCGCAGATCGAGTCGGCTTTCCAGCGTGAGGTTCGCCTGCCGTCCGGCGGTTCTATCGTTATCGATACCACCGAAGCGCTGACGGCGATTGATATCAACTCCGCCCGTGCAACGCGCGGTGGCGATATTGAAGAAACCGCGTTTAATACCAACCTTGAAGCCGCAGACGAAATTGCTCGCCAATTGCGCCTGCGTGACCTCGGTGGCCTGATCGTTATCGACTTTATCGATATGACCCCGGTTCGCCACCAGCGCGAAGTGGAAAACCGCCTGCGAGATTCCGTACGTCAGGATCGTGCGCGTATTCAGATTGGCCGCATTTCCCGCTTCGGTCTTCTGGAAATGTCGCGTCAGCGTCTGAGTCCGTCACTGGGTGAATCCAGCCATCACGTCTGCCCGCGTTGTAGCGGTACAGGTACGATTCGTGACAATGAATCACTTTCTCTGTCTATTCTTCGCCTGATTGAAGAAGAAGCGCTGAAAGAAAACACCAAAGAAGTCCACGCGATTGTTCCAGTCCAGATTGCTTCTTATCTGCTGAACGAGAAGCGTGATGCCGTTAACGCCATTGAGAAACGTC
This sequence comes from Pectobacterium aroidearum, assembly GCF_041228105.1. Classification (NCBI taxonomy): domain Bacteria; kingdom Pseudomonadati; phylum Pseudomonadota; class Gammaproteobacteria; order Enterobacterales; family Pectobacteriaceae; genus Pectobacterium; species Pectobacterium aroidearum. Next base: position 2,098,891 of record NZ_CP166097.1, on the reverse strand, counting down.
AAGGCGGCGTGCGTGCGGTCATCGTGCCACACGATGGCATGCAAACGCCTCACTACTCCGTTGTCCGCGTCCGTAAAGGCGAAGAAAAGCCAACGCTCAGCTATCTGCTGCCTCAGCGTTTGGAAACGGAAACACAGCAACAGCAAGACGAACAGACGATTGAACGTAAACAGCCTGAGCAACCTGCTTTAGCGACGTTTACCATGGCAGAAATGCCAGCGGAAACCGCACCGTCGGTAGCCAAAGCGACACCTGCTGCGGCGAAACCTGCGGAAACCGCTCAGCCAGGCCTCATCAGCCGTTTCTTCAGCGCCTTAAAAAGCGCCTTTGCTTCTGAACCTGCGGTAAAAGCAGCGGATAGCGTCGACGAGAAGAAGGCAGAAGAAGAGAAATCGGCTGACGGTCAGCGTTCTGAACGCCGGAATTCTCGTCGTCAGGGCAATAACCGCCGCGATCGCAATTCTCGTGACGATCGTGGTTCTCGTGACAATCGTGAACCGCGTGATGAGCAGCGCCGTAATAAGCGACAGAACGAGGAAGTGGTTGCGGAAAACGCGGAGAAAACCAGTTCAGAAGAACAGCCTCGCCGTGAACCGCGTGCTGAGCGCCAGCGTCGTCGTCAGGATGAGCGCCGTCAGGCTCCTGCTGAAGCAAAAACTCAGGCAACTGTTGATGATTCCGATGACAACGTAGCCGAGCAGGATAAACCGACTCAGGTTATGCCACGTCGTCAACGCCGTCAGTTGTCACAGAAAGTACGTGTTCAGTCTGACACTCAGCAGGATACCCTCTCCGATAGCACAGTGCCTGTCGCTGTTCCATCTGAGCAGGCTCAATCCTATGTCAAGTCGAACGAGGCTGCGGTAGACAACAACGAGGTCGATAGCGAGCAAAACGACGCAAATCGTGCCAACGCCGAGAATGGGGGAATGCCACGTCGTTCACGCCGTTCGCCGCGTCACCTGCGCGTCAGCGGCCAACGCCGTCGTCGTTATCGTGATGAGCGCTACCCGTCTCAATCTCCTATGCAGTTGGAATTTGCCGCCGCATCACCGGAAATGGCATCAGGAAAAGTGTGGATCAGCTATCCTCTTGCCCAGACACAGCAGGCTGAAGGCCAACCGCAGGACGAAAACGTTGCGGCGATTGAAACACCGCTGTTGCCAACCGTCGTCGAAACTGCAGTGACTACGCAAATCGATACCGCGGAATCCAACGTAGCTGAAAATGTGGCGATTGCTGAAACCGCGGTTCAGGAAGACGCTGTTGTCACCGCAACAGCACAATCTGCCGACGTGATTCAGGATAGCAATGTCGCAAATGTCGAGGTGAGTGCCGCAGACGAAGATACCGTCATCGAGCCCGTTACCGAGAACACCGCTATCGACGATGCTATCGCTGCGGTTGCCGTAAGTGCCGTTGAGGAAGCAAAGGTTGCTGATACTGCACTAGCCGCTGAAGACGCACAGATCGTTGAACCTGTTGCGACTGAAACTGTAATTGCTGAAACTTTAGCTACTGACGATGTCGCTACGGAAGCATCCGTAGAAGACAAGCAGACGGATAGCATTGCTGATGCAACCGAGAAGGCTGATGTGGCAGAACCCGTTTCTACTCCAGCAGTTTCCGCAGTACAGGAAACGATCCCGCCACAGCGCGCTCAGGATGAACCTGTCACCGCGGCCAGCGCACAGCCGATAGTGGAAGAACCTGTATCGAGCGTAGCAAAAGCAGCAACCGTTGCTGAGCAACCTCGCTATAAGTTCCATGCGACAGCGCCGATGACCAAGGCTCCTGCGCCGACATACCACGCGGAACCAGCTCGACAGAGTGATTGGGTTCGTCCTGCCTATCCGTTCTCAGGAAAAGGTTCGGCAGGCGGTCATGCTGCAGTTAACCAGTCAACTGCGCCAGCAACCAAGCCTACACCTGTCAGCGAATAATCCTGACTTCTATAGACAAACACCCGCCAATTGGCGGGTGTTTTTTTATGTACTAACGCTTGTTAGCCTAAAAAACGCAATAGCTTGATATCTACGCTGTCCGTTTTGCCATCCAGTTCAGCCAGCAGGTTCTTGAAGTGATCGCTCTGCTCATGTGATGTCAAAGCCTCTCGATCTTTCCAGCGCTCGAAGAACACGAACGAACCAGCTTTATCTACGACTTCATGCAGATCATACTGCACATTACCCGCTTCCTGTCGGCTGGGCACCACCACGCGCTTTAGCGTTGCGGTCACGTCTGCAATGAACTCTGCTTTTGCCTGAATGGTAGCAACAATACGAATTTCCATATACATCCCTTATTTATCAATGAAAAGATAGTGCTATCAGATGCCAATCCACGGTTAATTTCAAGCATTCATCAACAAACGGATGCATTCGAATGGCTTTACGCTTATCCTTATCCCCCGCCGTATCAGTCCCAAAACCAACCGAAAGACGATGTTTTTCTACTGACCGCCGGAGCGCAATTCCATGACCGCACAGCCCACTATTCTTAAAATCCGTCGTCCTGACGATTGGCACATTCACCTGCGTGACGATCGGATGCTGGAAACCGTTCTCCCCTATACCAGCCGTTTCTTTGGCCGTGCGATTGTTATGCCTAACCTGACGCCGCCGATTACCACGGTGGCCAGCGCTATCGCGTATCGCCAACGTATTTTAGCCGCGGTTCCGCAGGGTGATGACTTTCACCCGCTGATGACGTGCTACCTGACCGATGCGCTTGATGCCAATGAAATCGTGAGTGGTTTTGAGCAAGGCGTCTTTACTGCTGCCAAATTATACCCGGCCAACGCCACAACAAACTCCAGCCATGGAGTAACCAGCGTCGCCAATATCTCCGGCATTTTGGAAAAAATGCAAAAAATTGGCATGCCGTTGCTCATCCACGGTGAAGTTACCGACGCTGCCGTGGATATTTTCGATCGGGAAGCGCGATTCATCGAAACGGTATTGGAACCATTGCGCCAACAGTTTCCTGAGCTGAAGGTCGTCCTCGAGCACATTACGACGAAAGAAGCCGCGCAGTACGTGGTTGAAGGTAATGATTATCTCGCCGCAACCATTACACCGCAGCACCTGATGTTTAACCGCAATCATATGCTGGTTGGCGGCGTTCGCCCTCACCTGTATTGCCTGCCGATCTTAAAACGCAATACGCATCAGCAGGCACTACGTGAAGCCGTAGCCAGCGGTTGTGAACGCCTTTTCCTCGGTACTGATTCAGCGCCTCACGCGAAACACAGGAAAGAATCCAGCTGTGGCTGTGCTGGAGTATTCAATGCCCAGGCGGCATTAAGCACATACGCCACCGTTTTTGAAGAAATGAACGCGCTTGATAAACTCGAAGCATTTTGCTCCCTAAACGGCCCACGTTTTTATGGCCTGCCAGTGAACGACAGCTGGATTGAGCTTTACCGTGAAACGGTCACGTTCCCGGAAGAAATCTCGCTTGGCGATGAGTCGTTAATCCCCTTCCTTGCCGGACAAAGCCTCAACTGGTCAGTCCGTTAATCGACAAGCCCATCCGCATTATGCCGATGGGCTAAATTTTGTTGCGTGTCTTGTTCTCCACTTGCAATAACTGTATAAATAAACAGTTTAAAATTTGGAGGTCATCATGCGCGTAGAAATCACTCTTGCAAAGACAACGCCTTTACCCGCCGGTGCGATTGATGCACTCAGGCATGAGCTGGAAAAACGTATTCACAAAATTTATCCCGATACGCCCATTCAGGTTCGTTATGCATCTGCAAATAACCTGACGGTAATGGGTGCAGGCAAAGATGACAAAGATCGTATCTCTGAAATTTTGCAGGAAACGTGGGAAAGTGCCGACGACTGGTTTACAGCAGAGTAATCTAAAACTTGAAAGATAACGAAGATATGGGCTGTAATGGCAGTTTAAAGCGGCATTTCGCCATATGCTATGACCGAGGGTATCTGTTATGACGGTAGAAAAACCAGAAGAGGCAATGACATTCGGGGAACTGCTGGAGCTGATTGGCGAGCAACAACGCAAAATCGATGCTCTGGAACTCGCCTTTTCGTCTCTGGCATTCTGCCTCGATGAAAAAGCAAACACACTGATGATTCATAACCTGACTCTCGAATCTCAAAATGAGAATCGAGATCCAGCGATGAAAAAATACCTTGCCAGGCTTGCTGCCGCATTGGAGAAAAATGCAGGTTCTGGTGTGGAATAATGTCCTGCTGCCCCTGCTAACAACACCTTCGGGATGAAAGCCTATTCGTCCCGATATTTTATCTGACGCATCGCTTACCCCCTTTCTCCATACCGTCTGTGTAATATTTTTTACGAAAAACTGAAAATATTTCCCATAAATTAAATAAGCAGCAGTATACTGATAATGCTCATTTAAAAATAATGAGCCACCTGAAGCCTCGTTAGTCACTCATGTTAGTAACTAGTCAATAAGGGGTATTTATGGATAGAAAAAATGAAGTTATTCAGACACATCCTCTTGTAGGTTGGGATATCAGCACCGTTGACAGTTATGATGCCATGATGATCCGTTTACACTACTTATCCACCTCGGATCAAGCACCAGATGAAGCACATGTAGACCGCACGCTTTGGCTAACGACCGATGTTGCACGGCAACTGATACACATACTCGAAGCCGGTATTGCAAAAATCGAATCAACAGACTGTGACGTCAGTGATTATCGAAAACATTAGTAATTGATAACGTTATTAATAGTATATTCAATACCCATCAGTTTTTCCTAAAACGACAACACCGCCAATTAAGGCGGTGTTGTCGTTTTAGGGCTATTCTCATTTCTTTTTATATTCACCAATAAATTAATTCGTACCGTCTGTCTTTATACTAATAATCACTTACTGCATCATTATTCAACTAATAGAGCCTCTTTGCAGTGCCGCACATTTATTTCTCTGCCAGCTTATTCATTCTTCATTTGCCAACAGACATCAGAAATAGCTATTGCTATTAAATAACTTCCATAACCAAACTGAATAAATTATGAATTTAAATTCAAAAAAACTGCTCATGTTTATGATAATGTTACAATTTGAAAGTTTATATTGATTTTATGTTTCATCCTGTTAAATTTCGCCGAATTGACAGCGTTATCGTTTTGATAAGGAGTTATCACTATGCTTTGGCGTAATACCTCTTCTCGTTATGGCCATATCAGCATTCTTTTGCACTGGATTGCAGCGTTAACCGTTTATGGCATGTTCGCTTTAGGCCTGTGGATGGTCACATTAGGCTACTACAATATCTGGTATCACCGTGCTCCGGAGATCCACAAAGCGATTGGCGTATTGTTCTTTGCCATCTTAATTTTTCGCGTGGTGTGGCGCTTTATTTCTCCACCGCCTCCACCGTTGAAAAGCTACTCCACATTGACCCGCGTCAGCGCGACGCTGGCTCACATTGCGCTTTATGTCATTCTTTTCGCCATTCTTATTAGTGGATATCTCATTTCCACTGCCGAAGGGCATTCCATCTCAGTTTTTGGCTGGTTTTCTATTCCGGCCATTGTCAGCGGCTTGACGGATCAGGCCGATATAGCAGGCGACGTGCATCTTTATCTTGCATGGGCGGTGGTTGCCTTATCAGCGCTGCACGGTTTAGCCGCATTAAAACACCACTTTATCGATGGTGATAACACGTTGAAACGGATGTTGGGTCGCAACGTTCCTTAACTTTCTGGATTTATGGAGAAATACCAATGCTGAAGAAAACACTACTGAGCCTGACCGCAGTATCCATGCTTGCCTCTGCCGGTTCTGCACTGGCGGCAGAGTACAAGTTCGATAAAGAAGGCCAGCACGCGTTTATTGAATTCCGCATTAAACACCTCGGTTACAGCTGGCTTTACGGCAGCTTTAATGACTTCGATGGCGCCTTTACCTTTGATGAGAAAAACCCATCAGCGGATAAAGTGAATGTCACCATCAACACCAACAGCGTTGACACCAATCATGCTGAGCGTGACAAGCACCTTCGCAGCGCAGAATTTTTAAACGTTACCAAGCATCCGCAGGCGACGTTTACGTCAACGGAAGTGAAGAAAGACGGTGAAGATTACGATATTACCGGCAACCTGACCTTAAATGGCGTCACCAAGCCCGTTAAGCTTGATGCCAAACTTATCGGCCAGGGTGATGATCCGTGGGGTAACTATCGTGCCGGTTTTCAAGCCGAAGGGACTATCAAGCTGAAAGACTTCAACATTACGACTGATTTAGGTCCAGCCTCGCAAGAGGTGGAACTGATTATTGCCGTTGAAGGCGTTCGCCAGAAGTAAGGCTAGGCATTGACTGTACGAAGCCCTTTCCTTTGGAAAGGGCTTTTTATATTACGCGCTTAACCGCTAATTATTCGGCCTTGTCTTTCACTGCAGGAGCCGGAATGTGCAACGTTGACTGTAATAGTCCTTTAGATTTATTGAAAATCTTCATTCCATTCTCACGCCCGCTGCGTATCGCTCTTTGCTCTTCCAACGGCAATTTCATTTCATCCAAACACTGTGTGCTACAGCAACCTTCGTATTTTGCAGCGCAGGCAGGGCACTGGATAAACAGCAGATGGCACCCTTCATTACGGCAGTTAGTATGGCTATCACACGACGCACCGCACTGATGGCAATGCGCGATAACGTCATCAGAAATGCGCTCTCCCATTCGTTCATCAAAAACGAAATTCTTGCCGATAAACTTCAGTGGTAGCCCCTGAGCTTTAGCCTGGCGCGCATACTCAATAATACCGCCTTCTACGTGATACACATTCTTGAAGCCATGGTGCAACATGTAGGCGCTGGCCTTCTCGCAGCGAATACCGCCCGTGCAGTACATGACAATATTTTTGTCACGCGCCTCATCAAGCATCTCAACCGCCATTGGCAACTGCTCACGAAACGTATCCGACGGCACTTCCAGCGCATTCTCGAAGTGTCCGACTTCATACTCGTAATGATTACGCATATCGACAAACACGGTGTCAGGATCGTCCGCCATGGCATTAACCTGATCGGCTTTCAGGTATTGCCCAACATTCGCTGGGTTAAATGTCGGATCATCTATCCCATCAGCGACAATCCGTTCGCGCACTTTCATACGCAATACCCAGAACGATTTCCCGTCATCTTCCAGGGCAATATTCAAGCGAATCTGATCGAGTGCCGGGTGTGCACTGAATAATACCGCCTTGAAAGCATCGAACTGATTATTGGGTACGCTGATTTGCGCGTTAATCCCCTCAGTAGCAATATAAATGCGACCGAAGACCTTACACTGCTCAAGCTGAATATACAGACGATCGCGAAAGGCTTTGGGATCGTCAATGGTGAAATATTTATAGAAGGAAACTGTGGTACGCGGCTCGGTTTCCGCAAGCATACGCGCCTTCAGTTCCTCATTAGAAATCCGGTTATGTAACACTGGCATGGTGTACGTTTCCTGTCTTCATTGAGGTTAGCGTGTGACGTTCATCATCGAATCAGAGATCGATATATTGAATCGCCCGGCATCATACCTGATAGAGCTGAGGCTGTCAGGGCATGAAATGAATAGCGCGGCAACAAAGAGTGATCTACCGTAAGCCAATAGCCTCTGGGATTCATTTCGCTTTCATGAAGTATCATCATCGAAGGATCTGTCATTATGAGTCAGCTTTTCTCCCCCGTATCTCTTGGTAAACTCGAACTACCTAACCGAATCATCATTGCCCCTATGTGCCAGTATTCGGCTGAGGACGGCAAAGCGACGGCCTGGCATACCATGCATTTAGGTAACCTGTCACATTCCGGAGCAGGATTACTCATTATCGAAGCTACCGCGGTTTCTCCAGAAGGCCGAATTTCCCCACGCGACCTTGGCTTGTGGGATGACGTGACAGAGCAAGCCCTTGCTGACGCGGTTAACGCGGTCAAAACCTATTCTTCCATGCCTCTCGGCATACAGCTGGGTCACGCAGGTCGCAAAGCCTCAACGGGGGTTCCTTGGAGCGGGCGAGCATTTCTGCGTCCGGAGCAGGGAGGCTGGCAGACTATCGCACCATCAGCGATCCCCTATAATGACAGCGATGCTGCGCCGCTAGCGATGTCAGAACAACACATTCGTGCGTTAATTGATTCATTCGTTTCGTCTGCTAAACGTGCGGATCGTCTGGGCTTTGACCTGATAGAAATTCATGCTGCTCACGGCTATTTGCTGCATCAGTTCCTTTCACCGCTGACAAATCAGCGCACAGATAACTACGGGGGTTCACTTCAGAACCGGATACGCCTGGTCGTCGAGATTTACCGTGCAGTACGCGAGGTTTTCCCGGCGCACAAAGCCGTTGGCGTGCGCATTTCTGCGACAGATGGCGTTGAGGGAGGTTGGGATCTGGAGCAGTCGGTACAGCTTAGTCAAGCGCTGCACGAATTAGGCTGCGATTTCATCCACGTATCCAGTGGCGGACTATCGCCGTTGCAACAAATCCATCCGGCACCCAATTATCAGGTGCCGTATGCGCAGCGGATTAAGCAAGAGGTAGGAATCACCACCATCGCTGTTGGGCTAATAACCGAGCCGGAACAGGCAGAAGCGATCGTCGCAACTGGTGAAGCAGACGCTATTGGGCTGGCTCGCGCCATTCTCTTCGATCCCCGTTGGCCATGGCATGCGGCCGCAAGACTGGGCGCGCAGGTATCCGCCCCGGCACAGTACTGGCGTAGTGAACCACGCTATGCCAGGGGCATTTTCAAACAGTAGCGGTAGATACACTGTGTCAGGCGATCCTATCTGGGTCGCCACTTTCCTACCTCGCCAGACGTCATGCCATCAAAGGTCAAAACTCATTCTCTGAAAATGATAGGATCAAAGCTGTTTTTTTGCATAAAAATCAGTCAATAACGCAGCGCTAATTTGTGTTATTGGCAAAGCGCCGCAATAATCTATCTTGCAGTTAACCATTAACTCGTTTTTTAACGGTTCGCGTGCTGACCAGCACCCAAATATTGATACTGAGGCCATGACACAAATCCCTTCTTTTAATCGTTCATTGCTACATCCGCGCTACTGGCTCACCTGGTTGGGCATCGGCATCCTTTACCTTATCGTTTTGCTTCCCTATCCCGTTCTGTATCGTATCGGTACCGCACTTGGTCATCTGGCTATGCGTCTATTGCCAAAGCGCGTCAACGTTGCCATCCGTAACCTTGAACTGTGTTTCCCCGAGATGTCGCAGGCTGAACGTGATGAGTTAGTCAGGAAGAATTTTGAATCTGTCGGCATGGGAGTGATTGAAACCGGTATGGCCTGGTTTTGGCCAGACTGGCGTATCGAGCGCTGGTTTACGGTGACGGGCGTTGAGCACATTCGTCCTGAGAACGAACGGGATCAAGGAGTACTGCTCATCGGACTGCATTTTTTAACATTGGAGCTCGGCGCACGAGTTTTTGGCATGCACAATCCGGGGATCGGTGTCTATCGTCCGAATGATAACAAGCTGATTGATTGGTTACAGACGTGGGGAAGAATGCGGTCCAATAAATCCATGTTGGACCGAAAAGATCTTAAGGGCATGATTCGTGCTCTCAAACAGGGCGATATTATCTGGTATGCCCCAGATCACGACTATGGTCCACGAAGCAGCGTATTCGCCCCTCTGTTTGCCGTAGAAAAAGCGGCGACAACCCGCGGTAGCTATATGCTGATCAAGACCGCGCGCCCTGCCGTCATTCCTTTTGTTCCACGCCGTCTGCCTGACGGAAAAGGCTATGAACTGCTGATCCAACCTGCAGAGCAGGATGCACCTATAGAGAATGAAACCGAGACAGCCGTTTGGATGAACAAGGTTGTTGAAAAGAATATTCTGCTCGCACGGGATCAGTATATGTGGCTGCACCGTCGTTTCAAAACCCGCCCGGAAGGCGAACCGTCCTTTTATTAAGGAGCGTATTTTAACTAACACGTTCGTTCCAGTTGCTCATTTCAGGAACAGCCACTCTTGTGACAGACGAAAAAAAAGCAACGGCGATTGATTGCCGTTGCTTTATCTTTCACGCCAACGCGAAGTTAGCTTTTGATATGCGGTGCGGGAAGTTTCTGGTAAGACTCAACCCACGCAGCATAGGTTTCCGGTTTTTGCCACACATGGTAGTGCAAGCGCGATATCGTAACGGGATCGCTAAGCAGTACCAGACGCTGATTATTACTCACCTCTTCCGGCTTACGGTTCAAGGCATCACGCACATTCTTCTCACGTACGTCTTCAATCGCTTGGCTGAAGCGATGACGCGCCGTTGCCATTGCACTGGCGAGAGCGTTAATTGACGGATCAAAGACGGCCTGCATAAACCCATTATCCAACCTACGCTGATGGTTCAGTCGGCAATATTCATCCGTAGCAACCAACTCACGAGGTGGATTGAACTCTTCCGGTATCATCAACAGCTTGGCACGTTTACATCCCAGCCCTAATGACGCGCGGCTCGAATAAACCGAAACAAACGGCGACAAAATCAGCGAGAAGACTATCGGAGCCAGCCACCACAGGAAGCGCAGATCCAACCATGCCATGCCAATCGCCCAGACCAGCCCCAGAATCAACTGGGAACCGTGGCGCACAAACGCCTCGCTCCAAGGAGTTGCATCGTCGTCACGCTGCGGGGAATTCCACTGCACCGACCAACCGAGAAACGCACTGACAACAAACACGGTGTGGAACAGCATACGAACCGGTGCCAACAGGACTGAGAACAGCATTTCCAGCAGCAGCGAAATAAACACCCGTAAAGCACCGCCGTACTCTTTTGCGCCTTTTGCCCACACAAGAATCACGCTCAACAGTTTTGGCAAGAACAGCAAGACCAATGTCGTCGAGAAGAGTGCGATAGCCAGCTCCGGACGCCACTGTGGCCAGACGGGGAACAGCTGCCGGGGTTGCAAGAAGTACTGGGGCTCCATGAGCGTATGCACAACCTGCAACGCCGTAGAGAGCATCAGGAACATAAACCACAGCGGTGCCGACAGATAAGACATCACACCGGTAAGGAAAACGGCGCGATGAACCGGATGCATACCTTTAACCAGGAACAACCGGAAGTTCATCAGGTTGCCATGGCACCAGCGGCGGTCACGTTTCAGTTCATCCAACAGGTTAGGCGGCAGTTCTTCATAACTTCCCGGCAGATCATAAGCGATCCACACGCCCCATCCTGCGCGACGCATCAGCGCTGCTTCGACGAAGTCGTGCGAAAGAATCGCACCGGCGAACGACCCCTCACCTGGCAGCGGTGCCAAAGCACAGTGCTCGATGAACGGTTTAACGCGGATAATCGCGTTATGCCCCCAGTAATGCGATTCGCCCAACTGCCAAAAGTGCAAGCCAGCGGTGAACAGCGGACCGTAAACACGCGTTGCAAACTGCTGGCAGCGCGCATACAGCGTATCCATGCCCGATGCTTTCGGTGAAGACTGGATGATACCGGCGTTCGGGTTCGCTTCCATCAGTCTGACCAAAGACGTCAGACATTCGCCACTCATGACGCTATCGGCATCCAGAATGACCATGTAGCTGTACTGGTTACCCCAACGGCGGCAGAAATCATCGATATTGCCGCTCTTACGTTTGACTCGACGACGACGACGACGATAGAAAATGCGCCCTGTACCGCCGACATCACGACACAGTTCCATCCAGGCTTTTTGCTCTGCCACGCAAATGTCGGGATCGTTACTGTCACTCAGTACGTAAATATCAAAATGTTCAAGATTGCCCGTTGCTTCAACCGACTCATACGTCGCACGCAATCCCGCAAACACACGCTCTACGTCTTCGTTACAAATCGGCATGATTAACGCCGTGCGGTGCTCTGGATTTAGCGGCTCGTTACCTACCGTCGTGGAAGAGATGCTGTATTTATCTCGACCAATCAACAGTTGCAGGAACCCCATCAGTGCGGTCCAGAATCCAGCCGACACCCAGCAGAACAGCACTGCAAACAGAACCAGTATGCCGCTTTGCAGCACATAAGGAAGCAGTTGCATCAGCGAACGCGTCCACGGTTGACCCGCCATTTCAAACGGATCGATGAGCGCCCATCCCTGATAAGGCAGGATGGTTTTCATATACCAGGTTGCGATCGCCGTCTGAAACAGCGTTAACACCAGCAGAATATAGCGGCGGATTGTTCCCACCAGGCGCCAGCGGTTTTCGGAGATTTTCTCTTCCGGGCTGTAATGAGGGCGAGGCGGTACAGTGCGTCCCAGTAAGCTTTCCCACCAGCGAACCAAAGGATTGGTTCGCCAGACGTCAGGAAACATAGAAGCGCGGGTAATGACGGGCATCGCTTTTAATGCCGTCCGCCCTTCTCTGTCAGTGCCGAGTTGTTTACCGTTGTCCAGCCCTTCTGCCCAGGCCATTTCAAGACGAGCCTGCACAGACTGCAGCGTAGCATCATCTTCAGACTGAACATTAACCTGATGCTCTTCAGACGGGCTACCTTCAGACAAAGCCTGATGCAAAACGGCCTGATCGTTCCAGGCCGCTTGCGGTAATTTTTCGCGAAGAACCTCTGCCTGCTCGGCAGGCAGAGGTAGTTTCTCAATATAATCGAGAGAAGAAGTTGACTTATTCATTAGCAGGCAGCTGATTGCTCCAGGTTTCAGTCAATGTCGTCTCGCCATTAACCAATGCAGCTCTCATTTCAGTCGGCTGTTTCGCATCTTTCACACGCAAACGCAGCGTCAGACGCCAGCCATGAGTTACTGGGTTATAGCGAACATTATTTTCTACAATCTCGCCGTTATCACCAATGCTGACCTGAGAGGCCACCGGAGTGCTCTCATCCAACTCTTTTAAATTCGGTCCAACAAAATCCACAATATACGCGATCGTGCCGTCAGGCTGGCGGATCAGGTTAGATTGCTTAACATCACCGGCAGAACGGCGAGTTTGTTGAACATAGGCAATGTTCGGAGAATGCAGTTGATCTTCGTCGCGCGTAAAGTGCAGACGATATTTAATATCCAGCGGTTTGCCCGTTTCAGGCAATACATCAGGCGTCCAGAAAGCGACTATATTGTCGTTGGTTTCATCCGCAGTAGGGATTTCAACCAGCTCTACTTTTCCTTTGCCCCACTCGCCTTTCGGTTCAACCCAGCCGCTTGGACGCAGATCGTAACGATCGTCAAGATCTTCATAGGCAGTAAAATCACGACCGCGTTGCAGTAGACCAAATCCTTTCGGGTTTTCTACCGCATAGGTGCTGACGGACAGGTGTTTTGGATTATTCAGCGGACGCCAAATCCACTCACCATTGCCGGCATGAATTGACAGGCCATTAGAATCGTTCAGCGCCGGACGATAATTCAGCGTCGGAGAAGGCTGGTTCGGCCCGAACAGATACATGCTGGTCAGCGGAGCAATACCCAGTTTGCCCACTTTATCACGCAGGAAGACTTTAGCTTGAACGTCTACGACGCTGTCACGCCCCGGATAAACGGTAAAGCGGTAAGCCCCTGCGGCACGCGGAGAATCCAGCAGCGCATAAATAACCAGATGTTTATCATTTGGTTTTGGACGTTCAATCCAGAACTCACGGAAACGAGGGAATTCCTCACCGGAAGGTAATGCGGTATCGATAGCCAAGCCACGGGCAGACAAGCCATAAATCTGGCCTTTTCCTACCACACGGAAGTAGCTGGCACCCAGCATGCTGACAATTTCATCGTTCTTATCGGCTTTATTGATCGGATAGAGAACTTTAAAACCCGCAAAACCGAGATTTTTAACGGCTTCAGCATCGTGGTTGACGGAACCAAAATCAAAATACTCAGGAGAGTATTTAATCTCATCAACCGTTGTCGCTGTGACTTCATTAATTTTCACCGGGGTATCGAAATACATCCCCTGATGGTAAAACTGGAGTTTGAATGGCGTCTGTACATTATTCCAGTATGACTTATCGTTATTGAAACGAATTTGCTGATAGTCCGCAAATTTCATATCCCGGAATTGCGCAGGAAGATTACTTTTCGGCGCTTCAAAACCCTTTTGTGACAGCTTTTCAGCCTGCTGTGCCACATCATCAATAGAGAATGCCCAAGCAGGCACTGCGCTTACAGACAGCATAATGGCGGCGGACAGCCAGCGAAGGCTGGCAACCCGCTGTTTAAACCCAAATTTATTATCCAGCACAGCTCCCCCTGTTGGTGTGCTTCAATCAACTAAAATCCATATTAATGGATAAGTTAGCTTTCCTACAACTTGATAAAGATATTGTTCATCATAATAGGTCAGCGTTTAAACAACGAGAACGCTAAAGCATGATAAACCGGGTTGTAAAAATGCAAAACAGCCACGGACTATAGCGAATATCGACCTGCACGTGCGTAGGATTATTCCGTTTGCGCCCATACCGTTTCCCATTGCCCAGCGATAAAAGATCTGACGAACAGTGACATTGATTCACATACCGTTTGAAGTATGGCGGGTATAAACATTTGTGTAACAATGCAGGGGCAAGTAAAGTACACTCCTCGACTGAACCCGGTATTGTTGAATTAAGACTGCTATGCTTTTGTCCGCGCTTCGACGGCGAAGTTTCCCAGCCTGGGTCGGCATCTTCGCTATTTTGACCATCTTCGTTGCACCAGTGATTTCACAAACACGGGTGCTTTACGAGCGTGAGCATAACTTTCATGAACACGGGCACAATGAAAATAGCGCAACAGCGCACGCCAGCCACAACGGCAATCTAGCGGAACAACAGCATACCGGACACGCAATGTCCGGGCACCACACGACCCCATCACACCATTCTCCCTCATCACCGTCGATGATGATGGATCATGCCGCTTGTGGTTACTGCGTACTCTTTTCGTATACGCCAGCGCTGTTCGCAACAGGTTCACTCAATCCGATACTGACCGCTTCTTTATCTGAAGCGCTGGTTATTCATTTTATCTCCCGCATTGTCCTTCCCGAACGTTACGCTTCCCCAGTAGTGCGCGCCCCACCTTTCTGAATCGTGCATCATCATGCCATGTGCATTTATAACGCATCGCGCTATACCCTTTCAGGTATGGCGTTTGATCATTTTTTTGTTAAATGATTTCAGAGGGTTTTATGTCACACCCTAATCAGGCATCAGCTACTGCTGCCGCCTCCGGCACGCGCTCAGCCGGAGAAACCGCGCCGGATCAACACGCGGTAGACAACGTATCGCCACGTGCTGCGATCGTCGCTCTCTTCATCCGTCTGCATTTCTATATTGGTATTTTTGTCGGCCCTTTTATTTTCGTCGCAGCCCTGACGGGTACGCTGTATGTCCTGACGCCGCAGATTGAAAATCGACTGTATTCACACCAGCTTTTTACCGAGAGTCAGGGCACGCCACATTCCCTGTCTGAGCAAATCCATGCGGCACAGGCGGGGCTCGCTCACCGTCAGGATGCAAAACTGCTTGCGATCCGCCCTGCACCGGTAGCCGGAGAAACCACCCGCGTCATGTTTGCCTTGCCGGAATTGGGGCCATCGGAAAGCCGCGCCGTTTTCATCGATCCGGTTTCGCTGGAAAATCGCGGTAGTGAGATTGTTTACGGCACCAGCGGCATTCTGCCATTCCGTACCTGGCTTGATTACCTGCACCGCGGGCTGCTGCTAGGTGATATCGGGCGTAATTACAGCGAGCTGGCGGCATCCTGGCTGTGGGTCGCGGCACTAGGCGGCATTGTCATCTGGTGGTCAACCCGACATGTCTCGTCAGCGGCCAAACGACGGAAATTGAAAAATAGCCAGACGACGGCGGCAAAGACGCAGCGACTGCGCCACTGGCATGCCACGGTGGGGCTAAGCCTTGTGCTTGGTTTGCTCTTTTTCTCCGCGACGGGGCTAACCTGGTCACAGTGGGCAGGCAGCAACATTTCTGTCGCGCGTACCGCATTAGGATGGCAGACCCCATCAGTCAAAACCCAATTGCCCGCACCGATGTCTCATCACGACATGATGCACGGTCACGATATGGCGATGGCTACGGATGAGCACGCGGAACATCATGCGTCAATGCCAATGGGGGATGTCGACGCCTCTTCACCTACATTATTTGATGAGGTACTGGCTGCCGCACGTCATGCAGGGATTGATGCCAATAAAATCGAAATCCGCCCCGCCACTCAGCCGCACCGCGCCTGGACAGTCAGTGAGATCGACCGCGCCTGGCCAACGCAGGTTGATGCCGTATCAATTAACCCTGATACGCTGGATGTTGTGGACAAAACCGATTTCAACACCTTCCCGCTGGCCGCCAAACTCACGCGTTGGGGCGTGGATGCGCACATGGGCGTGCTATTCGGTTTGCCAAATCAGCTCATCCTCGCGGCATTTGGACTTGGGCTCTGTGCAATGATCGTCTGGGGCTATCGGATGTGGTGGATACGTCGTCCAAAATCTCGTCATAGCGTGAATCCGGTCAACACGCTGACGGCAGCATGGTTAGCGGTTCCCGTCTTTCAGCGTGTGCTTATTGCGCTTATCACGCTGCTACTGGCAGTCAGTTTACCCGTCATGGGGATCAGCCTGCTCATCTTCCTGCTGATTGATACAGTTCGGTGGTATATGGGCAACCCCAAGCAGGCTATCGCCAAAAGCTGATTGCCAGACTGCCATCATCGTTAGATCCAGACATAAAAAAACCGCCACTGTGTGACACAATTTGTGCAACACAATGGCGGTTAATCAGCAATACAGCTTAATGGCGGATGTTAGAACGTCGTCCAGTCCGCTAACTCACCTTTAGCCGCGGTTTTTTCTGCACGGTTATTTTTAGGGGCTGACAGCGCAGGCGTTTCCACTTTTCTACTCAATGCCGCGCTTTTATAAGATGCACCAAGGTTAAATACGCTGACCGTACGCGCGAGGCTATTTGCCTGATCCTGTAAAGAGAGCGCGGCGGCAGCGGATTCTTCAACCAACGCGGCATTTTGCTGGGTTGTCGTATCGATCTGCCCTACGGCCAAGTTGATCTGGTTGATTCCATCGCTTTGTTCACGGCTGGCCTGCGCAATTTCGCTGATAATTCCTGTTACGCCCTGCACATTCGTCACCAGTGAATTCATCGTGACACCCGTTTCTTCTACCAGCCCCATGCCGTCCTGCACTTTCTTGAATGAATCATCGATAAGCTCTTTGATTTCTTTTGCCGCCGTAGCGCTTCGCTGAGCCAGCGCACGTACTTCACTGGCAACAACGGCGAACCCTCTCCCCTGTTCACCGGCACGTGCCGCTTCAACGGCCGCATTCAGCGCCAGAATGTTGGTCTGGAAGGCAATACCATCGATCACGCCGATAATTTCTGCCATACGCTGTGAAGAATCACGGATACCACGCATTTCCTGCGTGACCGTTTCCATCATGGCGCCGCTTTTCTTCACCGTTTCAGACGCGCTGGCCGCCAGATCTGTTGCCTGCGTCGTATTATCAGCGGTATTTCTGATCGTTGACGTCAGTTGCTCCATCGATGACGCAGTCTCTTCCAGCGAACTTGCCTGTTCTTCCGTTCTGGCCGATAAATCCTGATTCCCTGCTGCAATTTGCGATGCGGCGCTGGAGATCGTTTCTGCGCCATCGCGCACCTGGCTAACAATCTGCCGTAGACTGCTGTTCATATTGTTCAAGGCAGATAACAGCTGGCCGGTTTCATCTTTACGATCGGTATAAATCTCAGAGGTCAGATCGCCTTTCGCGACATTTTCAGCAACGCCCAGCGCTTCCTGTAGCGGCAGGGTCACGCTGCGGGTAATCAGTGAAGCAATAATCAACCCAGCCAGCGCACTGATGAGAATAATCGTGGCGAGAACCATCAGCGCATTTTTATAGCTTTCCCCCACCGCTTGCGCAGCGGATGCCATCTTGTCATCCTGTATCCCGATGAATTCGTTGACCTTGCTGGTGTATTTTGCCTGTGTCACACGCGTTACGTTGAAGTATTCTTCAGATGCGGCTTCGGTGTTCCCTGCCGAGATCAATGACGAGAGTTTGTTCGCTGAACCAAGGAAATCGCGGCGGATATCACCAATATCACGCAGTACCGCAACCGATTTATCGTCACTGACGGACTGGTTCAGATACTCCATGAGTTCAGATATTTTCCCTGAACGCTCTTTGTTCAGCGCCAACTGTTTATTGATTTCACTTTCTGATTTAAGTAATAACAACAGTTGCTGATTATTGAGGTAACCATTCAATTCATCAATCAGCTTATTACTTTTGACGGTCAATGGATAATTTTGCGAAACAATCTCATCCATTTTTTCGTGAAAGTCACTTAATTTTGAAATGGCAACGCTGCCAATTACCAAAAGCATTAATACCAGAAAAGAGAACCCCGCCCCTAATCGATACCCTATACGCCAGTTGGATAAACTCATTAACATCTCCTTAATTAATTTTTTCTATCTGTATAAAAATATATAATTGAAAAATTAATATTTATTCAATAAATACAGATAGCTCCAATACTCTTTTTCATAACAAAAAATACACATTTCTGGACAGATAATTTATATGCCCTGGTGAGAAACATGAACAATATGTAGGTAGACATGCGCATCAAACCATATTCATGGCGGTACGGTCGAATTGGTCTAACCAGATACGGCGCGCGATAGCAGACTTCTGCACATGCTGGCAGTAGAAAAAACGTCATCCTTTACACCTCATCTTTCACCGCATTTCTCCGTACCATAACCTGACTTTTTACGTTCCTATGACTCACAGAATCCAGGAGAATTACCGTCACTAAAATTATGGTCTAATAGCAGCGGCAAGGAACGAATACACACCAGAACAACTTTTCCTGACGCCGAAGGCAGTATCGGCTTTTTGTAGATAATCTTTATATTTTCTAACTTATGGCACTAATATCTATTTAATCGATCATTTTTTTACAATCTATCTATTTATAAGATATATATTTCCAGATGAAATGAATATGGTATTCAGGATGTAACAATAAAATCAAAAATAAATAATAACAATTTGTTATATTTTTAAATAAATACCTTCTGCGTTTATATTATGTCACGAATGCGAAGTAGGAATATGAAGAGTTAGGTGAATGGACATGGGACTGGACACTTCCAGCCATTTTCTCGTTCGACACGAGCAGTGTGGATTGATCGAAAAATATTCACCCAGATGCATTTTCATCAATGCGCCTGGGTGATTTAATTTTGTTATATATTTTTTGAATCAATCAGAGATTCAGAACCGCATTACTTTTTCTTGGAAGCCGCTTTAGATTTACCTTTCAGTAATTCCCGGATTTTCTTTAGCTCTTTCTGCGTTAACGGCACTTCCGCACCAACTTCTTCTGTACCCTGACTGTCCACCAGCTCAGGAGACAATTCAGAGGCATGGTGGCTTTCATCAAAGCTCTTCAGTAACCGAGCGCTGACCTCTGCACTGATAGAGACTTCATTTTCCAGGGCAGCCGCTTTGATTTTTTCTTTCAGCTCTGAGGAAATCTTCAGGGACAGGCTAGATATCTCACTCATTTCATTACCTTTCTCATGGGGTAAAATAGTAAGCTATGACAGCCAGCCGGCAATGTCCATACTGAAATAAAAATTTAATATTTCTGTCACAAAAATAGCGTAATTAATTTATTAGCAAAGAGATTATTATTTCGCTATTTTTATTTCCCTGCCGAATGTTATGTATTCCCATTTTTCATTCTCCAGTCATCAATCATTTTCTGGGTCACTTCGTCTTTGTAACAGATCGGGGCATATCCCCCTGCCCGACTCCATGCGCTACGCTTGCCACACTTGCTACCATTACGCGCTGAATTATAAGGACAAGGACAATTACCAGAATAAGAAGAAATTGATTCCTGAATGAGCCGTTCTTTGATCTGCTCATCAGAAATTCGGGTATTTTTCGCCATACTGGGTGTAGAAAAAGAAAGCAGAGCCACAGCACACACCATCGCAACAGACAGCGTCGTTTTCATACGAGGGCCTTATTTTAATCAGAAGATAATCACTGTAGTACAAAATTCGCACCGCAGAACACGGTCTCACGGCTACCCACTATGGGTTAAAAAATTGATCATGAAATATT
This sequence comes from Pectobacterium aroidearum, assembly GCF_041228105.1. Lineage (NCBI taxonomy): Bacteria > Pseudomonadati > Pseudomonadota > Gammaproteobacteria > Enterobacterales > Pectobacteriaceae > Pectobacterium > Pectobacterium aroidearum. Next base: position 2,078,775 of record NZ_CP166097.1, on the reverse strand, counting down.
AACAACATAAAATGCAGGCGCTCCGAGGATAAAAGGAAACAAACGTGCCACATCACTCCCTATGGGAACTTATTAAGCTTACCTACACGATCGGTTTTGTCATCGCCCTGATCGTTACTTTCTTGTTAAGTAAAGATAAATCCCTGTTCATCCGATTCTTCGCGTCGTTAATTGTCGGGCTAACCTGGCCGCTGAGCTTTCCAGTTGTCCTGTTGTTCTCCATTTTTTGAAGCGCTGCTTCTCTTCCAGATAACCGGCATGGTGAATCAACGCAGCAGCGCCTATTCGCGCCTTTTAAGAGAGAATGCCCACAATGAGTAACATTCTGATCAGTGCCTGTCTGTCCGGCTTTCCCGTCCGCTATAACGGCACCGAAAAGAAATCGGTTGGCGGCTATCTTGCCCAGTGGCGCCAACAGGAGAGACTCATTACGTTTTGCCCGGAACTGGCGGCAGGTTTCTCAACGCCCAGACCTTCAGCGGAAATCATCCCGGCTACTGGCGGCAATTCTGTCATCACGGCAGGCGCTAAGGTTGTCGAAGCAACCGGTGCCGATGTGACCGAACGTTATATTCTGGGTGCCTGGCTAGCGCTGCAAATGGCGCAACAGCATAACTGCCGCTTCGCGCTCCTCACGGAAGGGAGCCCATCTTGCGGCAGTCGCATTATATATAGTGGGCGGTTTGATGGTTCACAAACAGCAGGAAGTGGCGTTACCGCAGAGCTGCTGCGTCGCCACGGTATCGACGTGTTTTCCGATCGTGAGATCGAACAGTTAATTGAACGTGTTGAATACTTCGATCGTCATTCTGATGCGTAGCAGCGCAACTGCCCCATCGGACAAACCCTAATGCGGCAGTTGCGTTATGCAAAACTAACGGACAACTAATACGGACATTTTCGCATGGCGAACGATGGCTGCGGCATTTGAGCCAAGCAGGTAGGTTTTCACATCTGGCCGCCGCGAACCGATGACGATCAAATCCGCATTCATCTCCTCCGCCAGCGCCAGCACCTCGTCTCTGGCCGAACCAAAACTGACGCTGCATGACAACCGCGACGCCGGCAGATCGATCGTTTTCATCAGCGATTTGAGCTTGTCATTTGCTTTCACCACCGCCTCATTCTCAAACTCTTTTATGCCAAAAGAATACGCAGATAAGAACGCCGATGCATCCGGGAGGGAATGGAAAAGGTGTATTGCGGCGCCTGACATTTTAGCCAACCTAACTGCATGCGTAATCGCGTGTTGGGTGAGTTCATCTTCTTCTATATCTACTGGCACTAGGATGCTCGTGTACATAATCACCTCTCCTCTGCATGGATAACTGATTACCTGTCAGTATGTAAGAAGCGTAGTCTGCTCGTCGTCAGCAGAATATGATCCCGTTCACTTTTACACATGTTGCCCGCTATTTTTAACCTGCCAAGTGCCCGTTAGCTCACCGCCAACTTTTCTTTAAAGCGGTCGTGAATAGATACGTGAAGATTCCCCCCAAGGGTGATAGCCCATTCCGGTAAAGTGGAAACCATAGCGTTCATAAAAGCCGAGCAGCTCTGTGCATAAATGCAGCGTAGAAAAACCAGCGCAACGGGTTTCCTGAGCAAGGTGTTCAATCAATTGCCCCGCATACCCATTGCTACGATGATTCTCTTCAACATAAAGCGCGCATAGCCAGGGATAAAGATCCATACGGCTGATGAAATCATTGGTAATTAACCCGGCACCACCAATAATATGCCCATCCTTTTCCAGCAAATACCAATCAGGCAATGGGTTTTCTGCACCAATACAGTGGTTGATACAGTCTTCGTAAAGCATCAACGTCTCGTCAGATGCCCAGTGGCGTTGGAAATAATGAATCGCCCTTTCTTTGTATTCAGGGCTCTTTCTGACAGAAATAATATTCAACATAGGGCTAGCAACTCATCTTCCATGAGGCAACGATGTGCCCCGTTGTTTCTACCGTAATCGTGTTGCCTGGAATAATAAAATTCCGCCACACCTCGTTGTAATGCGTGATTAATTGTTCTGCTTTCAGTTCACCGCGATTAGCCGTCGTGTGTGCATCGGCGGCGATCGTCAACGCATAGCCTCGGCTGGCCGCATTCTTAATGGTGGCATCAACACAATAATCCGTCGCGCATCCGCAAATCGTCAGGTGGCTAACGCCCAACTCTGCCAATACATCGGCTAACGGCGTACGGTAAAACGCATCGCACGCCGTTTTGGTAATAGATAAACAACCCTCTGGCTGGTTCAGCTCAGGCAATAACTGCCACCCCTCGCTGCCTGACAACATGCCGTCTTCTTCATGCTGAATGAAAATCGTCCGATCTGCTGCGCCTGAAAGCTGATTTATCAATGCGACCGTCTGTGCCTGTCGTGCTCTTGGTGTTGCAAACACCGCATTCTGCATATCAATCACTATCAAAACCCGCATCTTTTTTCCTTATTTTGGCACTTAACATCGGCAGTCATGATCCTCAGGGAAGCAACGGCTTGTCTCACTCCAACCAGACTGACTGTGACTAGATCATGTCCACTATACCATGAGGATAAAACTTGATTTCCCCTGACCGCAGCCGATCAATATCAAACCAGCGGGTAACAATCGGAACACCATTTGTCTCGATACCATGGATAATTTCCTGCTGGTAAAGTGACTCGTCCTGAAAGCGCGCCTCATAAACAAAGACAATCTCATGCCCAGGTTTGCCATTGTAGGAAAAAATATTCTCTGAAACGCCTAACAGTGAGAAATCCTTGGTCGCTGCACTAATTTCCTCCTGGACTTCCCTCTCCGCTGCCGCCTGCGACAATTCGCCAAAATCGACGCCACCACCGAGCGGCAACACGTAATGCTCATCTTTTATAGGGTCATACCCTTCTGCTAACAGAATCTTTCCATGGTTTCGGAAAAGACAAACTGCTTTCGCTCTGATCTTTTGCATGTCAACGCTCCAGGTAAACTACAACTCTCTAAACTACAGCACTCTTTTGATAAAAAGACATTTATTGATAAGCGACATGTAGCACAGAAATATGTCATCTTTTTTTACAGATAAAAATCTGTTAGAACTTAATCAAAATGCATTAATAGTTTTTATGTTCAGTGAATGTTTTTCTCTGCCTCCTTTCATTTCTTTGTGTTTAACTTATTGAAGTCATGCGTCTCACATAACTATTCCAGACATAATATTGGTGGAGAACGATAAATTCATATTTATCAGCCTGACCATTGATCGGCGTCATCCTTTCGCATTCCGGTACGTCGCCGAATCACGCTGTGTTTATTTATCTTACCGACTGGTTTTATGCGTACGATCGACTAAAGTTAACTAACCATTTCTTCATGTCTGGCGGACAGCGAATGCGTGCTGTCTGGCAAGACGTGCATTAATCACGTCAGAAAACGCACAAGGTAAGGGAGGAAAAACAATGCATTCAGAGGTACCCCCAAATGAGCTCCCGATATCTGACACTCTCGGCCTTGACTCTCAGGTCAACGACATGGAAATACTCGGCAACATTGTGGAAGAAATCATTCAGTCCGGCCATTCCGTCAGTAACAAGGCCATCATCGCTAAATTAATTCACAAGATTGAAACAGAGGCTAATGCCGCTTTTCAGGAGAAATATCGAGCATTGCTGGAACTGATTGTTTATAAAACTCAGGACGACTTCCTGATTTAATGCCCGTTGAAAACACTATTCTCTCGTTTTCCAGTAGCGTTTATACGTTATTGGACAGAATTTTATTTAATGCGCACAGTCAGCGATAAATAACACAAGTGTTTATGTTGTTATTATTCCTGACCCGCGACTATCAATTTATTAATACCGAATAGCGCGAGACCTGCTTATTTTACCAATCGTTAATATTCATTTCTGAATGAATGATGTAAGGGAAAAAATTCGTACCGCAGCGTCGCTACACGTCCACACCTGCTCAACACGAACGTCATTATGAACAACACTCACATCAGCAGTATGAGATAAAAATACGATTGGTTAGATAGCAGAAACGAAAACGGGCTAGCCTAAGCTAACCCGTTGAATTTTTTGGCGGAGGAGTAGAGATTCGAACTCTAGAACACTTTCGCGTCGCCGGTTTTCAAGACCGGTGCCTTCAACCACTCGGCCACTCCTCCGCAATGACGCGAACTATAAACAGTGAATGAGAGCTTGTAAAGCATCACAGCGCTCAATTGCCTGAAAAATAATCTAACGTAGCGCATTTGAACGCAAAACCGCCATGCGGCAGATGAAATAGCGCAATTTATCTCCAGCACCCGACAAATTGCAGAACAAAACACGAGCGAAGACCTAAGGATGAATAATTTGCAGCGTAAAGAAGGGTAAACCACCTTTAATAACGTCCTGCAACTATTTACTCTTTGACATTGGATAATAGCACCCTGAAGAGAGAGTCGCTGATATGGATCGTATTGTTGTTTCTTCTACCCGTGAAAGCTCGCTACTCAGCACGCACAAAGTGCTGCGCAACACCTATTTCCTGCTGTCGCTGACGCTGGGTTTTTCCGCCGTTACCGCAACAGCAAGTACCGTACTTAACCTGCCCGCTCCGGGATTAATTCTGATGCTGGTTGGGTTTTATGGCCTGATGTTCCTGACGCACAAACTGGCGAACAGCCCTGCGGGTATTCTGGCAGCGTTCGCACTGACCGGATTTATGGGTTATACGCTAGGCCCGATTTTAAGTTCGCTGATTTCCTCAGGCGCAGGCGACATTGTCATGCTGGCGCTGGGCGGCACGGCACTGGTGTTCTTCTGCTGTTCAGCTTACGTATTAACGACACGTAAAGATATGTCCTTCCTGTCAGGTATGATGATGGCAGGTTTTGTTGTTCTGGTTGTCGCCGTCATCGCCAATCTGTTCTTGCAGATTCCGGCCTTGCATCTGGCGATCAGTGCCCTGTTTATTCTGTTCTCTGCGGGTGCCATCCTGTGGGAAACCAGTAACATCATCCACGGTGGCGAAACCAACTACATCCGAGCAACAGTTAGCCTGTATGTCGCGATCTACAATATCTTCGTTAGCCTGTTGAGCATTCTGGGCATCATGCGTAACGACTAAGTTTTATTTATTGCCACACCGAGAAAGCCCCAACCGGGGCTTTTTTTATTTCCAGCACAGACAGAAATATTTGTTAAACTGCGGGCTGATCTATCGCAGGCGGAGAAAAGATGTTGGAGTTTGAAGGACAAACAATCGAAACAGATGCGCAAGGTTACCTAATGGATAGCAACGCGTGGAGTGAGGCATTGGCTCACGTGTTAGCAGAGCAGGAAGGCATCATGCTGACCGAACCGCATTGGGAAGTCGTCCGGTTTGTGCGGAATTTTTATCAGGAGTTCAATACGTCACCCGCGATACGCATGCTGGTTAAAGCGATGGCGCAAAAGTATGGCGAAGAGAAAGGGAATAGCCGCTACCTGTACAAACTTTTCCCCAAAGGGCCAGCAAAGCAGGCGACTAAAATTGCCGGCTTGCCCAAACCAGTAAAATGCATCTAGCATTGCCCGGTTTCAATAGCGGATCGTAAAACCTTCATAGTCCGTCTTGCCATGTGGCTCAATAAGCACCTTATCCACTCTGGCGCTTCGTGGGCCTCCTTGTTTCAGCCACTCAATTAACGCTTCTACCGCTTGAGCGTCGCCGTTTGCCACCACTTCCACGCTGCCATCATCACAATTGCGCGCATACCCATTGAGTCCGAGTCGCACGGCCTGATGTTGCGTGCTGTAGCGAAACCCAACGCCCTGAACCAGGCCATAGACATAAGCGATAGTCGCTATCTTTGCCATCTTCTCCTCCTTCCCAATCTACGAGGCTAAACAACATTTCATTAGCAGGGCTGTATCTTCTAAAAATTTACACCATACTGTTAATAATGTGTTCAGGCACTGATTCATCGACGAACACATCGCTTGAAAAACGCTGTACGCTAAAAAGCGTTGTCGGATGCGGTTGTCCTCCTCCACGTAATCCGCAGCGAGTAGAAAGTGTAATCTATTTCCAGGGGGTTATATGATCATCTGTAAATTTGGCATCGGACAACAGATTCGTCATAAGCTACTGGGGTTTCCGGGGGTCGTTATCGATATCGATCCCGAATACTCATTAGAAACACCCACTTGGGAAGAGATTAGCGGCAACGATACGCCACGTTCCGAACCGTGGTATCACGTTGTGATGGAAGATGACGAAGGCCAACCTATACATACTTATCTGGCAGAAGCGCAGTTGATGAAGGAAGAACTGTCGGAACACGAACACCCTTCACTCAACGAGCTAGCCGAGGTCATTCAGCGCCGTGCGCCACAGCTGCGCCATTAATTTTTCCCTACGTTCAATATTGGCGGCCGAAAACAAACATTGGCGATGTTGTGATACTCAGCATCGCCGAATGTCTGTGCCTTCTTTACCTGAGCGCTTATTTATCCAGACCCAGCCGTGGGATTTCAATTTTCGGGCAACGATCCATCACCACTTTCAACCCGGCATCATGAGCCAAAATTGCCGCTTGTTCATTAATGACGCCGATCTGTAGCCATAAAACGCTAGCGCCAATGGCAATGGCTTCTTTGGCAACCTCGTAAGCCGCTTCAGGCTGGCGAAAGACATCGACCATATCAATCGGTTTAGGGATATCCGCTAAACTGGCATACACTTTTTGACCCAGCAGCGTTTGTCCGGCCAGTTTGGGGCTAACGGGAATAACGTCGTATCCCTGCTCTAGCAAATATGCCATCACACCATAACTCGGGCGGGACGACTTATCGCTAGCCCCCACGAGCGCAATGGTTTTGACCGTTTTTAGTACAGATTCAATATCACTGTCATTCATGCTATTCAGCCTCTCTTGCGTGATTTATTACAGTGTATCGCACATTTTACGGATCGCAGAAAATGGCTTGAAGACCCGCCGTCTATATCTTATAGAACGAAAAATGCCATAACAGCCTGTTTCAAATTGAAACCTTTGACACATTCAGACAATTCCTCAACAATACTCGGATTGCGTGCTATTTGGGAAAAATATGAAATTCGGCTTCATCACTGTCTGCCTTTTTATTGCAGGGTTCAGTACCTCAGTAATTGCGGCAACAACGTTGAAATTAGATCAGAAAATCGATCTCCTGATGGTTGACGGGCAAAAGATGTCAGGCTCGTTGCTAAAGGGTGCCGATAGCCTCGAACTTGGCAGTGGGCAACACCAGATTTTGTTCAAAGTTGTCGACACCGTCGATGCCCAAACCGGTGCGCCAGTGACCTATTTTCCTTCTACGTTTATTGCGACCTTTAATACGGTAAAAGTGGCATCGGTGTCATTTAAACTACCGCCGCTGCATACCCTTGAAGATCGAAAAAATTTCACTGCTCAGCCTCAGTATCAATTGCTTGATGAAAAAAATCAGGCTATCCCCGTGCGTACCGATGCGCTTGTTATTGCTGACAATGAGCTGCTCGATATAGAACGAAAAATGTCGGAGTACAATGCAGCGGCGAAAGGCGCGTCCGTTGCTGGCTTTTCTGCCGCGCTGAATGAATCTGTAACCTGGTGATTTTACGCGCAGTCGCATCAGATTTTTGATACCCGTTCGCCTTTTCCTGCTTTTATCGCTTTGCACCGAAACAGCGTTTCCGTAATCTGTCTGTACCCTAGCGTCAGCTTTACTACACCAGATTGAAGGACGTAACCATGGAGTTCACCACCCGTACCATCGCCGCGCAAAAACATATTGCGCTGGTAGCACACGACCACTGTAAACAATCCTTGCTGGATTGGGTTGGTACGAATAAAGAACAGCTCAAAGAGCACACGCTTTACGCCACCGGAACCACCGGAAACCTGATTCAGTTGAATACGGGGCTGCCCGTAAAAAGCATGCTGAGCGGGCCAATGGGAGGCGACCAGCAGGTTGGCGCGCTGATCTCCGAAGGGAAAATCGATTTGATGATCTTCTTTTGGGATCCACTTAACGCCGTACCACACGATCCCGATGTGAAGGCGCTGCTGAGGCTGGCTACGGTTTGGAACATTCCCGTGGCCACCAACCGTGCAACGGCGGATTTTCTGGTCAATTCTGCGCTATTTAAAGAACCCGTACAGATCGCCATCCCCGATTATCAACGCTATCTGCAAGACCGCCTGAAATAGTCACGCGCATCATCATGGACCAGCGGCGTGCCACACCGTCGCTGGTCTACTCTCCTACTTCTCTCTTCTCTGCTTTCGCTTTCATTATCCCGGCTTACGCTGCGTCGGCACACCTAGGCGATGAAGATGTTCAATAAACACCGATGGATTCGCCGCATCCTGTAGCAGCCAAACGCGGTGTTTCGCTCTCGTCAATGCCACATACAGTAAGCGACGTTCTTCCGCATCGGGGAAATCTTCAGGTTCAGGTAACAGCACGGCCTCAATCACGGATTCCCTAGCCGGCGCCGGGAAACCGTCTCTCCCTTCATGCATACCCACAATGATGACGTATTCCGCCTGCTGCCCTTTACTGGCATGTACGGTCATAAAATCAATGTGCAAATTCGGCCATTTGGTTGCGGCTTTATCCAAAATAGCAGGGCGTAAATGATGGTAGCGAGCAAGCACGAGAATGCGCTCATCCGCTTTCACAAAGCCGCTCAGTTTATCCAAAAGTGGCTCAAGCTGATCCTGAGGCAGGATAGTCACCGCTTTTTTATCTCCTTTACTCAGGCTATTAAGCGGTTTCTTCAACTGATACGGGTTCTGCTGTATGAACGTATTGGCGATTTCACCAATGCGTTCATTAAAACGATAGGTGGTATCCAGAGCACACTGCTCACCTACACCGAAATGCTGTTCAAATGCTGTCGTCAACGTCAGCTCTGCACCGCTAAAACGGTAAATCGCCTGCCAGTCATCCCCTACGGCAAAAAGACAGGTACGGCTATTTTGACGACGCAGTGCTGCCAGCAGGCTCGCACGCTGTGGCGAGATATCCTGAAATTCGTCCACCAGAATGTGCTTCCAGGGGCTAACAAAGCGCCCCTTATCCAGAAGATTGACAGCCTGATGGATGAGGCCGGAGAAATCGACCGCATTTTCATCCTTAAGCGCTTTTTTCCAGGCTTTCAACAATGGTGCCATCAGGCGAACACGTTGCTGAAATTCTGTCCGAATGGATTCTGGCGCCAGCTCAACCATATCGTTTTGGCTGCCGCCGTGCATACGCATCAACCCTAGCCAGCGCTCCAGTCGCCCGGCCAGCCGCCCCGCCAGCTTTGGGTCATTCCAAAAATCGCCTTCAGGAATCTCCCATTCCAGCTCTTCTGTTAACCAATGCCGCCACCCGTTAGCCTGCGTTTTTTTCTCGGCACACTGCTGCTGCCAGTGAGAAATCAGCAGTTCCCGACGTTGTTTTGCATCACTTTCCAACTGGCTTATCATCGGTGCCTTGCGACTCGCCTGCTGAATGATGTGCAATGCTAAGGCGTGGAACGTCTTAGCCTGAATTTCATCCGTGTGGAGCCGTTCTTGAATACGTTCGTTCATCTCTTCTGCCGCTTTACGTCCAAACGCCAGTAGCAAAATCTGATCGGGTGCAGCCTCTTGCCGATGCATTAACCACGCCGCGCGGGCCACCAGCACGGATGTCTTCCCGCTACCGGCACCCGCCAGCACCAGTACGCCCTCTTCGCCATTTATCACGGCTTTACTCTGCGACACGTTTAATGGCGAACTCTCCACCGTTTCAAAGAAAGGCTGTTCTGCCGCTAACGTGCGATCCATCCATCTCTGATTCACCGCAGTGCGCATCTCTTCGCCCTGTTCAAGCCAGCGCAAGCAGTCCCGGTAGTTATCACGGCAGTTGTCAAAGGTTTCAAGTCTGGGAACAGGCAAAGGCAGCGCTTCCAGAGAATCGCGGACGGCTTTCTGCAACGTTGACAGCGCCTGTCGGCTAAACCATTTATCCTGCTGCGTCAGTGTTTGAATGCTGTCCGTTTGGCGCTGTAAAACCTCCGCGCTAATCAGACTCATCTCCTCGCTCCAGTCAAGCCAGGATTTAAGCAGATGGCGGTAAAAAGCCTGTGTTTCCTGCCACTCAGTGCCGTGCAAGCGCACCACTTTCCCGGCAGGCAATTCAAATTCCAGCTCTCCCCACACCAGGCCTCTTTTACAGTGAATACCCAGCAGTTGATTAAAGGGAATCAGGTATTGATGTTTATCGCCACTCACTTCGACACCGGCATTCAGTAACCGCACCCGATTGTAAGGATGCTGGGCCAGATGTTTACCTAACGAGGTAGATTTCAGTTCCATGATGTTCGCGCCATGACTATGTGAGAGGTTATTCGTCCATACTTTGTCGTTTATCTGTTCCTAGTTTACCCGTTATCGGACTTCACGCTCTAGCCTTAAAAACAGGTTAGGATATCCTGATGCTTAATGTGATAATTCTTTTACCATCAGCAAGTTTGGTTACTTTATCGGGTTACCTTACAAGTACAGGAGAGACTATGCGTACTGTGTTGAATATCCTTAATTTCGTATTAGGTGGTTTTTTCACCACACTGGCCTGGCTTCTGGCGACTGTCGTCAGCGTGCTGCTGATTTTTACCTTACCGCTAACACGCTCATGTTGGGAAATCACCAAGCTGTCGCTCTTCCCTTATGGCAATGAAGCCATCCATGTTGATGAACTACGCCCGGATGAAAAGAGCACGATTCTCAATGCAGGCGGTTCTCTGCTGAATATCTTCTGGTTCATTTTCTTTGGCTGGTGGCTCTGCCTGTCGCACATCATTACCGGTATCGCGCAGTGCATTACCATCATCGGCATTCCTGTTGGCATCGCTAACTTTAAAATTGCTGCCATCGCGCTGTGGCCAGTTGGCCGTCGCGTGGTTTCCGTCGAACTTGCACAGGCTGCGCGGGAAAACAATGCCCGCAGCCACTTTCGCTAACGGCATCTAAGGATATTACGTTGCTCACCTTTGCCCCAGGAATTCGTCGCTATGTGTACAACAGCAGTTGGCTGTACACCATTCGTATCCTCATTGCGCTCAGCGGTGCGGCGGCAGTTCCCTGGTGGCTAGGTCAACCAACATCAACCATTCCGGTCACGCTTGGCGTCGTTGCGGCCGCCCTCACTGACCTTGACGATCGCCTCACCGGACGTCTGCGTAATCTGTTCATTACGCTGGCCTGCTTTTTTGTCGCTTCCGTCTCGATCGAACTGCTTTTTCCCTATCCCTGGCTATTCGGGTTTGGCCTAGCTATATCGACCTGCGGCTTTATTCTGCTCGGCGCATTAGGGCAGCGCTATGCGACTATCGCCTTCGGCGCACTGCTGATTGCGATTTACACCATGCTGGGAATCTCTCTTTACGACAACTGGTATCAGCAGCCCATCATGCTGCTGATCGGGGCATCGTGGTACAACCTGCTTACGCTGTTCGGCCATCTGATATTCCCCATCCGCCCGTTACAGGACAACCTCGCACAGTGTTATCAGCAGTTGGCCCGCTATCTGGATGCAAAAGCCAACCTATTCGATCCCGATATTGAAGAAGAAACCGACAAGCCCTTGATTGACGTCGCGATGGCAAACAGCCAGTTGGTCGCGATCCTCAACCAGACCAAATCCTCGCTGTTAACGCGTCTGCGTGGCGACCGCGGACAGCGCGGGACGCGTCAAACGCTGCACTACTATTTTGTCGCTCAGGATATTCACGAACGGGCCAGTTCATCACACGTTTACTATCCGCAACTACGCGAGAAACTGCGCTATAGCGACGTCTTATTTCGCTTTCAACGCCTGCTCAGCATGCAGGCCAAAGCCTGTCAGCAACTATCTCAATCCATTCTGCTACAGCAAAAATATCAGCATGACAGCCGCCTTGAACGGGCTTTCGTGCATATCGAGTCCGCTATTACGCGCATCGCGGCCAGCAACATGGCAGATGCCGCACAACTTAAGGCGCTCACATATTTATTAAATAATCTGCGCGCCATTGACGCGCAGTTAGCGACTATCGAATCCGAACAGGCCATCGAGCAAGAAAATAACCCGGAAAACACGCTGGCAGACGACAAAATAACGGGTTGGAGCGACATCCGCTTACGTATTAGTCGCCACCTGACGCCCCAGTCAGCGCTGTTTCGTCATGCTATCCGCATGTCCGTACTCCTCTGTAGCGGCTACGCGTTGATTCAGATAACGGGTTTGCAACACGGTTACTGGATCCTGCTGACCAGCCTGTTTGTTTGCCAGCCAAACTATAACGCCACCCGGCGACGGCTGACGTTGAGGATTATTGGCACATTGACCGGTATTTTACTCGGCTTGCCCATTTTGTATTTCGTCCCATCGCTGGAAGGGCAGCTCACGCTCATCGTCATTAGTGGCGTACTGTTCTTCGCCTTTCGCAACGTGCAGTACGCGCACGCAACCATGTTTATTACGCTGCTTGTCCTGCTCTGTTTCAATCTATTGGGCGAGGGCTTTGAAGTCGCGGTGCCACGTATTATCGATACCTTGTTGGGGTGCGCCATCGCGTGGGCTGCGGTGAGCTTTATCTGGCCGGACTGGCGCTTTCGCGGTCTGCCCACCGTTATCAATAAGACTCTGGACGCCAACTGCCGTTATCTTGATGCGATTATGGTGCAATATCATCAGGGGAAAGATAATAGCCTGCCTTATCGCATTGCCCGCCGAGATGCGCATAACTGTGATGCAGAGCTGGCATCTGTCGTGTCTAATATGTCTTCAGAACCTCACGCGACCAGAAATAAGCTGGACAGTGCATTTCGCTTCATGTGCCTGAATCATACGCTGTTAAGCTATATATCAACGCTCGGCGCGCACCGTGGGAAAATTACCTCATCGGAAACGCTGCAATTGCTGGATGATGCCGTGTGTCATGTTGATGACGCGCTACACTGTAGCGAAGAGGAAAGCTCACGCATCAATCAGGGATTGAAAACTATTACCGCCAGCATTCAATCCCTTTCGCCTGAGTCAGACAGTAAAGAATCATTGATTATTCAGCAAATCGGTCTACTGCTCGGCCTTCTTCCTGAACTCGTACAGCTCAAAAATGACATGATGAGACAGTGAGAATAAAGCGTATTTCTTAGTGCTTTGATCCTTTAGAGACAGCATTATTTTTATACCACTCCAGCAGTTCGTTGCGGATACCGCGAGGGAGTGCCTCCTGATGCGTGCCACAGATGGCGCCAGCAAGCGCCAACAGCACGTTAACACTCAGATTAGCGCGAACCTTCCTCAACTCGAGATAGCTATTTTTAGCGCCATAATGCTGTAATTCATCCACATTCCTTATCCCCGCTTTCCACAGTAGTCGTTCAATATCGTGGTTAAGATTCGGGAGATCTTTTAAACGCCCGCTCGTACATTTGAGGGCCTGATCATGCTGCGCACCGGTCAACGCCAGTCGGGCAAAATATAATAGCGTTTGCGGTTCTTGCCATAATGCTTCATCGACAAGGAAGTAGTTCAGCGGTAACGGCATTCCGCGTTTGGTATAAATCAGATGAGGCATATCGCGCTGCTGAAAATATCTTTCATCTTTCTTACTGGCACGCAGATAAAGTTCCCCTTCCGAGACCAGTCCAAAAATCGTTTTATTTGCTGCGATGCTGTAGCCACCAAATTGGGAACGTGAAGTGATATCCCCCAAAGATGAAAAAGAATGCTGAGATTGCAAAATCCTTTTTTTGCATAATTGCTTCATTGCCATAATCCTTAGTATTGAAATGATCTCTTCCTGAACAATTAAAAATATCTGTAGCAGGAACAAATAATTAAGCACAGCCCCGATGCGGCTTCAAACAGTAAATGTGTTTACTGTCTCTTGCATAAGGAATATGCGAAGCGCTTTCAAAAAAATCAGGTTGATTTTCACGCACACAGCAGATACTGTATACCCATACAGTAACACTATGGGTAGCACTCATTATGCGTACGCAATCAATCAGCTCTCACAACGTTCAGTCGTCATCGTTTTCTGCAAATCAGCATACTGCGGAAACCTCGATCAGCGCGGGCGGAATTATCAGCGAAATCGTGTACAACGCCGATCAGCCCATAGTCACACACCTGCTATTACCGCTTTTACAGCAGTTAGGTACGCAATCTCGTTGGCTGCTATGGCTTTCTCCTCAGCAAAAATTGAGCCGCCCCTGGGTACAGCAATCTGGGTTACCGCTGGATAAAATGGTACAACTCCACCACATCAATCCGTTGTTCACGGTTGATGCAATGGAGAGAGCATTGCTGACAGGAAATTACAGCGCGGTGTTGTGCTGGTTACCGCACGAATTAACGGAAGAAGAGAAAGTTCGGCTACGGCACGCAGCCCAGGCAGGAAATACGTACGGCTTTATTATGCGACCAGAAAGCACTGGCGGTGACGCCTATAGACTATTTCCCAGCCTTAAAATTCATTCGACATTGTATCATTAAGTAAATTAAGAATTTTCTCAGCTCTATCTGGTTATCTACTGTACAGATCGCCGCAGAGCGGTATTCTGCGGGCTTTTGACGTGTATTTAGCACAGCTAAAAGGCGTAAGATCTGTCAAAAGCATCTACTATTTGTTAGCAAGTATGTATGAATCGTGCGGTTTTCTTATGACGCAAATCACATCATACTTGTAACTTTCTCATCACGTTGTAGACTTTAACTCGCTGGAGTTGCTCTTTTATAACGTCAGTTGACTGACAGTAAGTCATAAATAAGGGCAAAGTCTCCAACCAAAGGATTTTAACCAAAGGTTTATTAGCCCATCAGGTTAATTACCGATTTGGATGATAATGAGGCGTAAAATGAAAAAAACAGCTATCGCAGTTGCAGTGGCACTGGCTAGCTTCGCGACTATCGCGCAAGCAGCTCCTAAAGACAATACCTGGTACACCGGTGGTAAACTGGGTGTGTCTCAATTCCACGATACTGGTTTCTACGGAAATGGTTACACCGGTGTCAACAACAACCCAATCAAAAGCAAGTTAGGCGCTGGTGCATTTGTTGGTTATCAAGCCAACCCGTACCTGGGTTTTGAACTGGGCTACGACTGGCTGGGCCGCATGAAGTATGCAGGTTCTACTTCTAACGCAGCAGACAGCGCGAGCTTGAAAGCACAGGGCATCCAACTGGCTGCTAAACTGAGCTACCCAGTGCTGCCAGATCTGGACGTTTATACTCGTCTGGGTGGTATGGTATGGAGCGTTGACACTCACGCTGACAGAAGCGGCAACCACCTCAACAACGACGACACTGGCGTTTCTCCGCTGGCTGCGATCGGTGTTGAATACGCTATAGACAAAAACTGGGCTACTCGTGTTGACTACCAGTGGGTAAGCAACATTGGTGATGCTGGTACCGTTGGTGCCCGTCCAGACAACATGCTGATGAGCGTTGGCCTGTCTTACCGTTTCGGCCAGGATGACCGTGTAGCTCCAGTTGTTGCTCCGGCGCCAACTCCAGCTCCGGCTCCAGTTGTTGAAACCAAGCGTTTCACGCTGAAATCTGACGTCCTGTTCAACTTCAACAAAGCAACGCTGAAAGCAGAAGGCCAGCAATCACTGGATCAACTGTACACTCAGCTGAGCTCTCTGGATCCAAAAGATGGTTCCGTTGTTGTTCTGGGCTTCACTGACCGTTTAGGTTCAGAGCAATACAACCAAGGCCTGTCTGAAAAACGTGCACAGAGCGTCGTTGATTACCTCGTTTCTAAAGGTATCCCTGCGAACAAAGTCTCTGCTCGTGGCCTGGGCAAATCTCAACCTGTTACCGGTTCTACCTGTGACAACGTGAAACCTCGTGCTGCGCTGATCGACTGCCTGGCACCGGATCGTCGCGTAGAGATCGAAGTTAAAGGCATCAAAGACGTTGTAACTCAGCCTCAGGCTTAAGTTATTAACGAAAAAAAACCTCGCTCCGGCGAGGTTTTTTTTATGGCAAACATACTTGTCCGTCACCCTGCTGGCCGTTGCTGCGCAACGTTGAAAAACGCTCCCTGCGTTTTTTTATGCCTGTTTATCGGCAAGATAAAGATAACTGGCCTATCACATCTCGTCGTTATTCAGAATGGCTTTAAGATCCTGCTTGAGCAACGACATCTGGCTGGCATATTTTTCTTTATGCTCGGCATCTTCAATTAACTGTACAATCGTTTCCGACAAGGTCACTCCGCGTCTCTGAGCCAGAGCCGCAAGGCGCTGCCAGACCAAATATTCCAGATCGATTGATTTCTTGCGCGTATGTTGGTGCTCTGCATTGAAATGACGTTTACGCCGTGCCCGGATCGTCTGCTTCATCCGATTTTCTAAGGTCGGGTTCATACATTGCGCAATCCACTCCAGCACTTTCACTGGCTGGTTTTCCATTTTAAGCAATGCCTGTACCGCCTCATCCGCAGCACTCTGCTCCAGAAAGCGCGTAATCTCTTCACCCTCCCGGTGTTTTTTCACCAGGTACTTCCATTTCCATCCGCACTCAAGATTTTCTAGTTGTTGATATTTCATATTAAATTCTTCAGTGACCGCGTAACGTTACTTTCAGCATAACAGTTTTCCCTGATTTTGACCGCTTTCTGGCGGTTTTTTGGCGGCTTTTAAGACAATCAGCCAAGCACCGTCCCGCTTCAACATGTTAAAGATGACGGAGAGATGACTCTCCTTATGTGCACTCGTCATTATTCTTGTATAATCACGCTTTTCCTTTAGACGATTACATTGATACTTTGACCAGTAACCGACTCTCATGGCAGCATTTACTGCCCAATAATACGCCTTATCAAACGCTATTCACTCAGGCAGCTCAGCTTGCTCCTGCTGAATTCTCCGCTATTCAGTCGCGTCTGGCAGACAGTCTGACGCTCTTTTGCCACCCTCGCTCTCCTTCTCGCTTTATGCTGTTGAAAGCGCAAGAGAACGATGAATATATGGCATTGATCGCCCGTGCGTTAAGTGCAATCAGGCCAGACTCCGGGGCGATACATGGCAGTAAATATATCATTGAGGGTCGTCATATCCAGGTCGAGCCAGCCACACAGCCTGCAGATAATTTTGCCGCACAGCAGTCCGGTGGCTATCAGGAATGGATCGAACCTGAACAACTCTTCGGCTGCGTGCGCAGTTTTCACGACGAAATCACTCTGCATCCAGGACTGATTCATCAGGTTAATGGCGGTACGCTGATCCTGTCGGCCAGAGCGCTATTGGCTCAGCCTTTAATGTGGCTGCGTCTGAAGCAGATTATGGCAGAAGGAATCTATCGTTGGCTCTCACCAGACGAGCGCAAGCCTCTGCCCGTGGACGTTCCACCGATGCCGCTTGATATCCGCTTGATTATTCTTGGCGACCGAGAAAGTCTGGCTGATATTCATGATATGGAGCCGGAATTAGGCGAGCACGCCATTTACGGTGAATTTGAAGCGCAATTGCAGTTGATTGAAACGGATGACATGGCGCGCTGGTGTGCCTACATCAATGCATTATGTAGCGAGAATCAACTACCGCTGCTGGATGCCGATGCCTGGCCAGCCTTAGTCAATGTCGCAGTACGCTACAGCGGCGATCAGGGCAATTTACCACTGTGCCCACGGTGGTTAACCAGCCAGTTAAAATATGCCTCGCTGTATGCCAGAGATGGCCAGATCACGGAACAGGCGCTGGTTGACGCCGTTGCCGCTCGCCAATGGCGTGAAGGCTACCTTCGTGAACGTATGCAGGATGAAATAGAATTAGGTCAAATCCTGATCGAAACGGAAGGTGAAGTCGTCGGTCAGGTTAACGGCCTGTCCGTACTCGAATTCCCTGGCTACCCTGTTGCTTTTGGCGAGCCGGCACGCATCAGTTGCGTCGTTCACGCTGGCGACGGTGAATTTACCGACGTCGAGCGCAAAGCCGAACTGGCGGGCAATTTACACGCCAAGGGCATGATGATCATGCAGGCGTTCCTGATTACGGAGTTAGAGCTTGATCAACAGCTTCCCTTCTCCGCTTCCATGGTCTTCGAGCAATCATACAGTGAAGTTGACGGTGACAGTGCCTCTTTGGCAGAGCTGTGTGCGTTAGTCAGCGCCCTCTCCTTACGGCCAATCAATCAGCAGTTCGCCGTAACCGGCTCCGTCGATCAGTTTGGTCGCGTACAGCCAATTGGTGGCGTGAATGAGAAAATCGAAGGTTTCTTTGAGGTCTGCCAGCGTCGCGGATTGACGGGAACGCAGGGCGTGATTTTACCTGTGGCTAACCTGCGCCATCTCTGTTTACAGGACGATGTCGTTGAAGCCGTACGAGAAGGGAAATTCCACTTGTTCCCGGTAGAAACTGCGCCAGAAGCGTTATCATTATTGACTAATTTCGCTTATGACGATGAACAGCAGCCCAATCTGCTGAGCACGATTCGTGAGCGAATTGGACAACTTACACCGCAGGAGCGTAGACGCTTCCCTTGGTTTTTCCGTTAAACCAACTGGTTCAACCAGACGCAACAGACTTGCCCAGCGTACAGGTGTACGCTAACCTGCGTGCTTCATTAAAATAAGGCTTACAGAGACCATGGTAGATAAACGCGAATCCTATACAAAAGAAGACCTCCTTGCCTCCAGTCGTGGTGAGCTGTTTGGTCCGCAAGGCCCTCAGTTACCCGCCCCTAACATGCTCATGATGGACCGCGTCGTTAAAATGACGGAAGACGGCGGTAAGTATGGCAAAGGCTACGTGGAAGCCGAATTGGATATCACGCCTGACCTGTGGTTCTTCGGTTGCCATTTCATCGGCGATCCAGTGATGCCAGGTTGCCTCGGTCTGGATGCCATGTGGCAGTTAGTCGGCTTCTATCTGGGCTGGTTAGGTGGCGAAGGTAAAGGCCGCGCACTCGGTGTTGGCGAAGTCAAATTCACCGGACAAGTACTGCCGACAGCGAAGAAAGTGACTTATCGCATTCACTTCAAACGCGTGATCAATCGCCGTTTGGTGATGGGTATTGCTGATGGCGAAGTACTGGTTGACGGTCAGCAGATCTATACCGCTGACGAACTGAAAGTGGGTCTGTTCAAAGACACCAGCTCTTTCTAAGCGTCAGATAGCACTGCGGGCGAAACCCTTTTCGCCCGCGTTATCCGCTTATTTCTCCGACGCACTCTCATCCTGACTTAAATCACTCGCCTTATCATGACGAGCTTTTCAACTCATTGGTGATCGATTGCCGTACATCTTGCGGTATCTTCAACTCGGTCGCTAACGCATCCAGATAGCTCTTCTCCATGAAGTGATCGACATCAATGACCGCACAGCTCAGGAAGTAGATCTCGAGCGCTTCTTCCTCATTCTTCACGTCTTTAGCCAGCAGCACCGGGTCAAGCGGTTGCTCTATCGCTTCCTGTACCCAGTGATGTGCCTCACTACCCAGTTGCAGTTGCTGGATATTCTCATCAATACGCTGCTTTTCCGACGCATCAATATGACCATCACTCTTAGCTGCAAAAACCAGCGCCTGAATCAAACGACGCGCACGAATATTATCGCTCGAAGACTGAGTGCCAAACTGTGGATCGTCCTGATGCGTGTCGCGAACCCGTTTCTTATACTGGTTCCACAGCACCACGCCCGCCGCTGCGCTGCCACCAATGATCAACGCGTTTTTCCCTAATGAGCCCATGATCTTCCGAGCGGATTTATTCGACAACAAGACGCCAGCCAAACCGCCCAGCGCAGCGGGTTTCAGCATGTCGCCCAAATTGCCGTTTTTACCCCCTTGATGATGATTCCCCTGCTTGCTACCGGAGTTTAATAAGCCCTGAATCTGTTGCAGCCAATTATTCATTTTCATTCCTCAAGGAAAAGTGACATCACTGATGGTGTTGTCACCCATAGTAATGGTGCGGAAGGCGTTTGTTTGTCAGATTGTGTATAGCAATGAAAAGTATGGACCGCGCTTTCTGGGCGGTCCATCTGGCTATGCGGAGAATGTTATGAGGCTGGTTTCAGCGGCGCTTTTCTGACCGGAGTATTTCCCGACACGTAGTAACGCGCCCTGCTACGCGGCAGCGGCTGGCGCCGACGGATTCGATCGGCAATTTTCTCAGCAATCATAATAGTTGTCGCATTCAGATTGCCGGTAATAATTTGCGGCATGATAGAAGCATCCACCACACGCAATCCTTCCATACCGTGGACACGGCCTTGTCCATCGACCACTGCCATCTCGTCCTCTCCCATTTTGCAGGAACAGGAGGGATGGAATGCCGTCTCAGCGTGAGTACGGATAAATTCATCCAGTTCCTCATCGGTCTGCACTTCCAGGCCAGGGCTGATCTCTCGCCCACGGTATTTATCCAGCGCAGGCTGCCCCATGATTTCACGCGTAATGCGGATCGCATCGCGAAACTCCTGCCAATCCTGTTCTGTCGACATATAGTTGAACAGGATGCTGGGGTGCTCACGCGCATCTTTGGAGCGCACCTGAACGCGCCCACGGCTGAGCGAACGCATAGAGCCCACATGCGCCTGAAACCCGTGCTCTTTTACCGCGTTACTGCCGTTGTAGTTAATCGCGACCGGGAGAAAATGGTATTGAATGTTCGGCCAGGCGAACTCATCACGACTGCGAATAAATCCCCCCGCTTCAAACTGATTGCTGGCACCAATACCTGTGCCGCTGAACAACCATTCTGCCCCGATCTTCGGCTGATTAAACCACTGTAGCGCCGGATACAGCGATACCGGCTCTTTGCAGGCGTATTGCAAATACATTTCCAGGTGATCCTGCAAATTCTCACCGACACCGGGCAAATCGTGCACAACAGGAATATCGAGTCCCTGAAGCAGATCTTTCGGCCCCACGCCGGAGCGTTGCAGGATCTGCGGCGAGGCGATCGCACCAGCACACAGCAGTACTTCACGACGCGCCTGCGCTGTTTGCGGGCTTTCGCCTTTAAAGTAAGCGACACCAACGGCACGTTTTCCCTCAAAGAGAATCTTGTCGGTTAAGGCGTGCGTCACGATGGTCAGATTTTTACGACCTTTCGCCTGATCCAGATAACCTCGCGCGGTACTGGCGCGACGCCCCTTCGGCGTGACGGTTCTGTCCATCGGCCCAAAGCCTTCCTGCTGATAGCCGTTAAGATCGTCGGTACGCGGATAACCCGCCTGTACGCCCGCTTCAACCATCGCGTGAAACAGTTCGTTGTTTCCCATCTTCGGCGTGGCCACGGAAACCGGCCCCGTCGCACCATGATAGTCATTCGAGCCCACATCCCGCGTTTCCGCTTTGCGGAAATACGGCAAGCAATCAAGGTAACTCCAGTCTTCCAGGCCCGGCATCGTCGCCCAGTTATCGAAATCCATCGCATTGCCACGGATGTAGCACATGCCGTTAATCAGCGATGAGCCACCCAGCCCTTTGCCACGGCCGCATTCCATACGGCGGTTATTCATGTGCGGTTCCGGGTCGGTTTCATAAGCCCAGTTATAACGCTTCCCTTGTAGTGGGAACGCTAATGCGGCAGGCATTTGCGTGCGAAAATCCAACCGATAGTCCGGGCCACCAGCTTCAAGCAGCAGCACGCTGACGTCGCTTTCTTCTGTTAAACGCGTTGCCAGCACATTACCTGCAGAACCGGCTCCGATAATGATGTAATCATATTCCATTAGGCTTTCTCCCCTTCGTTTAAAATACCGAGCGGAATTCACCCAGTTCAACCTGTACAGATTTAATTTGCGTATAGTGTTCCAACGTTGTTATGCCGTTTTCACGGCCAACACCCGAATGTTTGTAGCCGCCCACTGGCATTTCAGCCGGAGATTCACCCCAGGTGTTGATCCAGCAGATCCCCGCCTCAAGCTGATGGATAACCCGATGTGCCCGATTCAAATCTCCGGTCACAATACCGGCCGCCAGCCCATATTCGCTATCATTGGCACGGTGGATAACCTCAGCCTCATTTTGATACGTCAGAATACTCATGACCGGGCCAAAAATTTCTTCCCGCACAATCTTCATATCGTCCCGACAATCCGTGAACACCGTAGGGGCAACGAATGCACCTTGTGCATATTTCTCGTCAGTCATCGGTTCGCCGCCCACCAGCACGCGAGCACCTTCGCGCTTTCCGCTTTCGATGTAGCGCAGTACAGATTCTCTGTGCGGGAAGCTAACCAGTGGACCAAAATTTACGGCTTCATCAGTCGGGTTACCGATACGAATGCGCTGAACACGCGCCAGAATTTTTTCCTCAAACTGCGTCTGCAATGCCTGCGGAACGAAGACGCGTGTACCGTTGGTACACACCTGCCCTGAGCTGAAAAAGTTCGCCATCATGGCGATATCCGCCGCCTTATCCAGATCGGCATCCTCAAAAACGATCAGCGGCGATTTCCCACCCAGCTCCATCGTAACGTCTTTCAGCGTCGAGCCTGCGGCATTGGCCATTACCGTTTTCCCGCTGGCAATCCCTCCCGTGAAAGAGACTTTGGCAATCCCAGGATGCGTGGTCAGCGCCTGACCAACGGATTGTCCCGTTCCCGTCAGCACGTTGAATACGCCAGCCGGTAATCCAGCCTCGGTGTAGATTTCTGCCAGTTTCAGCGCAGTAAGCGACGTGACTTCGCTGGGTTTGAAGATCATTGCATTGCCCGCCGCCAGCGCAGGGGCCGATTTCCACAATGCGATCTGAATCGGATAGTTCCAGGCACCGATGCCTGCGACCACACCAAGCGGTTCACGGCGGGTATAGGCGAACGAGGTATCACGCAGGGGGATCTGCTGCCCTTCGAGCATGGGAATCAACCCCGCGTAATATTCCAGAACATCCGCGCCGGTCACGATATCGACGGTGCGCGTTTCTGAGAGCGGTTTGCCAGTGTCGTGCGTTTCAAGTAACGCGAGCTCATCATTGCGTTCACGCAGGATATCCACGGCACGGCGTAAAATACGCGAGCGCTCCATCGCCGTCATCGCCGCCCATATCTTCTGCCCTGCGGCGGCGGCAATGACCGCACGATCAACATCAGCAACAGTGGCCGACTGGAGCTGAGCGATGATCTCGCCATTTGCGGGATTTACTGCATCAAACCTATCGTCACCCGAGCTGTCGACATAAGCGCCGTTGATATAAAGCTGTTGTAAACCGTAGCGAGACATAAATTCTCCTGTCTGATGGCTACCCGGTACGCACTCCGGGCAGAAAAGGCAAAATGATAAGGAAGGATTACGTGCGAGTGAGCTGCTGCTCGATATAGTCGTAGGCAATGCTCAATGCTTCTTCGCGGTTGAAGGCGTCGTGACTTAGCGCACTGCGCAGCCACAGCCCATCAATCAGCCCCGCTAGCCCTTTTGCCGCAATACGCGCGTTATCTTTCGGCAAGCAATGGCTAAACTCGACGCACAGGTTGGAGTAAAGCCGCCGATCGTTAACCTGCTGTAGCCGATGGAGCATGGGGGAATGCAGGCTACTGGCCCAAAACGCCAGCCAGGTTTTCATCGCCGCGCTATTCGTCTGACTATCATCAAAATTTCCCTGAACAATCGCCCGCAAACGTGCACGAGGCGTGTTTTCTGTCAGGCTCAGTAGCCTTGATTTCACCGCCAGCCCCAGATGACTTATCAGGTAGCGCATCGTCGCTTCCAGTAAGCCATTTTTATCGCGGAAGTAATGGCTGATGATCCCATTCGACACACCCGCACGTCGGGCAATCTGTACGATCGAGGCATCATGCATCCCCACATCGTTAATCGCGGCCAGTGTCGCTTCGATGAGTTGCTGCCGTCTGATGGGCTGCATTCCGACTTTAGGCACTGCACTTCCCCTTCATTTCCTTCCCTTCATTTTTGCGTGATGAATCACGGTAAAAAACGATGATTCATGATCCGATTTGTCCCATTAAACTTTTTTTTGATTGAACGTTCAATAAAAAATGAATATCTTTTATTGCTGAAAGGTTAAAAATCTGTATCAATTATCACGAAAAACAGTTTGAGTTCAGACGATAACTCCAACTTAAAAAGAATAATTTCTTTTTTGTTCTGACGACGATCTTCAACGGAAAGCGTACTCAGCGGATGTCCTGCGTCCCGTTCTTGGTATGCGCTAAGCACGCTTCGTGGAGAGAGGAATCAGAGTATCTGTTCACGTAACGCAAGGGATAACCATGCCAGCATCAGAAACGACCACCCAGCAGGATCGCCTGAATCCTGTCGTGTTCTACACATCAGCGGGACTTATCCTGACCTTCTCGCTGATGACCATGTTGTTTAACAAAGAAGCAAATGCCTGGATTACCCACGCGCTCAACTGGGTTTCCGCCACCTTTGGTTGGTATTACCTGCTAGCCGCCACGCTCTACATCGTTTTCGTCATCTTCATCGCCTCGTCTCGCTTTGGCTCGATCAAGCTCGGGCCGGAGCAGTCGAAACCAGAATTTAGCCTGATGAGCTGGGCTGCAATGCTGTTTGCGGCGGGGATCGGCATTGATTTGATGTTCTTT
Organism: Pectobacterium aroidearum; assembly: GCF_041228105.1. Taxonomy (NCBI): domain Bacteria; kingdom Pseudomonadati; phylum Pseudomonadota; class Gammaproteobacteria; order Enterobacterales; family Pectobacteriaceae; genus Pectobacterium; species Pectobacterium aroidearum. The sequence continues at coordinate 2,054,250 of NZ_CP166097.1, read as the reverse complement.
TCCGTCGCGGAACCGATTACGCAATACATGATGCCGCCGGAAGGACAAGGACAGACGATGGAGGCAGCTCGGCAGGCTATGGTCTGGACGCTGTTTCACTACGGGCTCACAGGCTGGTCAATGTACGCGCTGATGGGCATCGCGCTGGGCTACTTCAGCTACCGGTATAATTTGCCGCTGACTATTCGCTCTGCCCTGTATCCCATTTTTGGTAAACGCATCAATGGCCCGATTGGACACAGCGTCGATATCGCAGCCGTACTCGGAACCATCTTCGGTATCGCCACTACGCTGGGTATCGGCGTCGTTCAGCTTAATTACGGGCTGAAAGTCCTGTTCCAGATTCCTGAGAACCTTACCGTTCAGGCCTCACTCATCCTGCTTTCCGTAATCATGGCGACCGTTTCCGTGACGTCTGGCGTCAATCGTGGTATTCGCTTCCTTTCCGAGCTGAACGTCCTGCTTGCACTCGGTTTGATTCTCTTTCTGCTCTTCTGGGGGGATACCGAGTTTCTGCTAAACGCGCTGGTGTTGAACGTCGGGGATTACATCAACCGCTTTACCGGTATGACGCTCAACAGCTTTGCATTCGATCGCCCGACCGAGTGGATGAATAGCTGGACGCTGTTCTTCTGGGCGTGGTGGGTCGCGTGGGCACCGTTTGTCGGGCTGTTTCTGGCGCGTATCTCGCGCGGCAGAACGATTCGGCAGTTTGTCGTCGGCACGCTGATCATCCCGTTTGTCTTTACCCTGCTGTGGCTCTCCATTTTTGGTAACAGTGCGCTTTATCAGGTAATTCACGGTAATCTGGACTTTGCGAACGAAGTCATGCAGCACCCGGAACGTGGATTCTACAGCCTGCTGGCACAGTACCCCGGCTTCAGCCTGAGCGCCTCTGTCGCGACCATTACCGGCCTGCTGTTTTATGTTACCTCTGCCGACTCTGGTTCGCTGGTACTGGGCAATTTCACCTCTCGCCTTGGTGACATCAACAACGATGCACCAAACTGGCTGCGAATTTTCTGGTCAGTCGCGATTGGCCTGTTGACGCTGGGTATGTTGATGACAAACGGCGTGTCAGCATTACAGAACACGACCGTCATCATGGGATTGCCGTTTAGCTTTGTGATGTTCTTTATTATGGCGGGGTTATATAAATCACTGCGGGTTGAGGATTACCGTAAAGCCAGCTCCTTGCAAACCTCAGCGCCGATACCAATTTCAGGCGACGATCGTCTGAACTGGAAACAACGCATCTCACGCGTCATGAATTTCCCTGGCACAACGCATACACAGAAAATGCTGGATAACGTCTGTAAAGCGGCGATGGAGGATGTTGCACGTGAACTGCGTCTGCGCGGTGCCAATGTTGAAGTCAACGAATTACCGCCAGTCGAAGATGAACGTCTGAATCACCTCGAACTATTGGTGGATTTGGGTGATGAGCAGAATTTCCTCTACCAAATTTGGCCACAGCGCTATAGCGTCCCAGCGTTTACCTACCGGGCCCGCTCGGGGAAATCAGATTATTACCGCCTTGAAACCTTCCTGTTGGAAGGAAGTCAGGGAAATGATCTGATGGACTACAGCAAGGAACAGGTGATTAACGACATTTTGGATCAGTACGAACGCCACCTGAATTTTCTTCATATTAATCGAGAAGCGCCCGGCAATACGCTAACCTTCCCAGATGCATAACTCTCCCCTATGGCGCTGAAATACAGCGCCATTTTTCAATGTGTTATGTCTTTATCGCCCCTTTTTCGTTCATTGTGTTTTTCCTGAATCTATGGGCTATGCCGCATTCTTTGCTTCCACGATTTGCGCTTTATTTTTGAAACGGTATACTGCACACATCAAATTGAAATACAGTTTTAAAAAATGTATTTGTCCGTCACAGAAAAGGAACGAACATGAAAATTGCACTGATTAACGAGAACAGCCAGGCTGCCAAAAACGCCATCATCGCCGAGTCTCTGACCAAAGCGGTTGCACCGTTGGGCCACACTGTACACAACTACGGTCAATACGCCGTTGAAGATGCCGCACAGCTGACCTACATCCAGAACGGTATTCTGGCTGCTATTCTGCTGAACTCTGGCGCTGCTGATTTCGTTGTGACTGGCTGCGGTACTGGCCAAGGCGCCATGCTGGCTTGTAACTCTTTCCCAGGCGTAATCTGTGGTCTGGTTGTTGACCCATCTGATGCTTACCTGTTCTCTCAGATCAACAACGGTAACGCCGTATCCGTTCCTTACGCTAAAGGCTTTGGCTGGGGCGCTGAACTGAACCTGGAAAACCTGTTTACCCAGCTGTTCAAAGAAGAAGGCGGCCGTGGCTATCCGAGCGATCGCGTTGTTCCTCAACAACGTAACAAAAAAATCCTGGATGCCGTAAAAGCAGTGACCTACAACGACCTGATCACCATTCTGAAAGGTCTCGATCAGGATCTGGTTAAAGGCGCCGTTGCTGGTCCTAAATTCCAAGAATACTTCTTCGCTAACAGCAAAGACGAAGCACTGACCAGCTACGTCAAAACGCTGCTGGCGTAATTGTCCTACAGCTGATAAAAAACCACAGGCCATCGCGGTCTGTGGTTTTTTTATGCCTATTCCCCACCCATTTTTCCTGCATTTTCATGACACCGTAGCGCTGACTATCCGTTACCGTTCAATGCTTAGCCAGACGCACCATTCGCGCTAAATACTGCTTGACCGAAGCTAAGCGACTCCCTATAGTAGCGCCCCGTTGCCCCTTGTAGGTAACCCCCGGTGAGGTGTCCGAGAGGCTGAAGGAGCACGCCTGGAAAGTGTGTATACGTGAAAACGTATCAAGGGTTCGAATCCCTTCCTCACCGCCATATAAAAGAAAACGCCCTTAACGCAAGTTAAGGGCGTTTTCTTTTATACCGTTGGTACAGATAAGAAACTTTGACAGGGTACAACAAAATAACAAGACTGGCGTTTTGGACCGCCAACGGCGGCCCAGAGGGCGAGCGGCAGGACGCCGCGAGTCAATCCATCAAACATGTACATGCCTGATATTAAAACGCCCCTGACGCAACTCAGGGGCGTTTTCTTTTATATGCTGATGGTACAGGAGTTTTCACTCCCACACCATACAGACATCAGCCATAGGCATGGAGCGTGCGCTGGCACAGCGCCGAACGCACACAGTCCTCTTTACCGAAAGAGACCACGCCAATCATGTCATCCTCAACAAAGCGCTCCAGCGCGTCGCGCAGGCCGGATTTCACACCAGCCGGCAAGTCGCACTGCGTCACATCACCATTGACGATAACCGTGACATTCTCGCCTAAACGCGTCAGGAACATTTTCATTTGGTTCACCGTCACGTTTTGCGCCTCATCCAAAATCACAACTGCATTTTCAAATGTCCGCCCGCGCATATACGCAAAAGGCGCAATTTCAACTTTGGCAATTTCCGGCCGCAAACAGTATTGCATGAAAGAGGCCCCCAGCCGACGCAAAAGTATGTCGTAAACCGGGCGGAAATAAGGCGCAAATTTCTCCGCAATATCTCCAGGTAAAAAGCCAAGATCCTCGTCGGCCTGTAATACTGGCCGCGTAACAATAATACGCTCAACCTCTTTATGGATTAGTGCCTCCGCCGCTTTCGCAGCGCTCAGATACGTTTTACCGCAGCCAGCTTCGCCTGTGGCAAAAATCAACTGTTTGTTTTCTATCGCAGACAAGTAATGTTCCTGGGCAGCCGTACGAGCTTGAATAACGGAATTATCGCGATTCTCACGCGCCATGCCGATTGCTTCAATCCCGCCCATCTGTACCAGAGAAGTGACCGATTCTTCCTCACGCTGACGATGGCTACGCGACTCACGACGAATAACGCGTTTTGCTTCACGACGAGCTTTGATCACTGCTTTTTGTCTTCCCATAGTGGCACCTTACAGTTTGTTTCACTTACCGCACTGTTCTACAGCGCGTGACGTTTAACTCACTAACGAGGTTAGGCTTCCTTATTAAGCCAATAGCGGACAGAAAATACACATGATTCATCCACGAACCGAGTGAAAAATGGATAACGCGTTCATGGATAGAAAACGAAAATAAACGGAGAGTTTGGGTAACAAGAGAATGGTGTAGCGTTGAAAATAAGTGGGAGGAACATCCCTCGCATCGGCGAGTCAGCAGCGTAGAATCTTGACATCGACTACAAAGTCCAAAAAAGGACATTACCATTCGCGTTCCTCACTGTGACAACGACTATTCCACTGAATAATGATTGATCGCATCGTAGAACTACTGCTAACCATTGCCTAAAAATTAGTGCCGAATGATTTCAGTAGTATGACAGTGCAATAATTTGCCCCTGCAATGCAAGCATTTTTTACACTGTCATAACATTTACGTATAGTCAGTATCCCATGGTTTGGCAATGTCAGCCTGAGAACGACGCATTATGTACGTCAGAAATGCCGCTGCCAGTCCAGATATTGATCGTATTTTCGTAAGGCACTGCGGTAAATATTTTGCTCAATATCGGGAAGGTAATCACAAACGCGCTGCTGTACCCCATCGCGGTGACGGGAAAAGGTTTCCGCGGGGTAATTATTTGCAGCCAGCAGCTCGTCCAACCGCCGCAGGCGAATGACATACTCGCGCATCGTGCTATGGCGGACTTCAGTCTGTTCGATCAGATACTGCGTGAAAGCTTTAATATCGAAATAGCTAGCAGTCGTATTGCATAATATTTCGCTACAAAAGCGGCAAAGCGGGATTAATTCCTGTTGAAGACCGGACCATATTTCGTCATCAATAAGCCTGTCGATGCTGCCAATCGATTTTTTATTGATAAGCTGATTGCGAAATACCAGTGAAACGCGGTCGAGCTCTTTATCACACTGGGAACAGTTGGTCTGTCTGTGTTTGAAGTCTTTCAGATAACGGCTTAGCAGCTGTTTCTTCCGAATTGATGGGTGCATGAATCCATTCCATGACGATATATAACTTCAATATGAAGCAACAGCACCTTTCATTACGCCAGAAAACCTGGAGTGCTAACAACAGGCAGTATTGATCACGTAAATACTGATGCAAAAACACTCATCAATATTCAAATGCTGCCATGTTTTTGTGCTTCAGAGACTGAAGATATATTTGATAACAGTATTCCTACGCAGCGTAATTAAACATCGTTCATTAATTTCACGCGCAGGCGCTTTATCGCCTGGCTATGCAACTGACTGACCCTCGACTCACCGACTTCGAGAACGGCACCGATTTCTTTCAGGTTCAACTCTTCCTGATAGTAAAGCGTCAATACCAATTTCTCACGCTCTGGCAGGCTTTCAATCGCGTCCATCACACGATGGCGCAAATTGCCTTCCATCAATTGATGCAATGGATTCGCATCTTCATTGCCTTCCAGTAGAGCCTCTGCGCTATCACCATGTTCCTCACGCCATTCATCGTAAGAGAAAAGCTGGCTGTTGTTCGTATCCAGCAATATCTGACGATAATCCTCAAGCGTGATATTCAGGGCCTGCGCAACCTCCTGCTCTGTTGGAGTACGACCGAGCTGTTGTTCAGCCTGCTGCATTGCTTGTGCCACTTCCCGCGCATTACGCCGTACACTGCGTGGAGCCCAATCACGACTGCGTAATTCATCCAGCATCGAACCGCGGATTCGTTGAACGGCATAGGTAGTAAACGCCGTACCTTGCAACGAATCATAACGCTCGACTGCGCTGAGCAAGCCGATACCACCAGCCTGTAGCAGATCGTCAAGCTCAACACTCGCGGGGAGACGAACCTGTAAACGCAAGGCTTCATGGCGCACTAGTGGAACATAGCGCTTCCAAAGGGAATTTTTATCCATTGTGCCTTCGGCGGTATACAAATCGCTCACAGTGACAAATACCTACGATGATAATGTTATCGACACTATTATGCTTTTAGGTAGGGTAGCCAATCGGCTGAATAGCGTCAAAAAAGAAGGGTTATTCCTGCCATGTATGACAGGATTAGGTAAAGACTCTGCGATGAGAAACACAATTGGCAGGCACACAGGGTGCAATGCAATACAAAATTTGTGATGTAGATCTCTTCAGAAGGGAGATGATTCTAACGCAGACCTCTGGCAGAGGAAAGGAGGTTTATGGGCTGGGGAGACACAGGCTGCGTCATCCCTTTTTGTTGGTATATTTCAGAGATGACACAGAGCTTATAATATTCGATTGCTGCTATGTAGTAACGTATTTTTTAATGATTAACACTATATTTATCAATAAGATAATTTTTATATGAAAAATATCTTCCTTCAATATTTTTCATAGTGGTTACTACCCACATAAATGAGTAGTCAGTATGGCTAATGTCACAAACAAATGAGGAATTAATCCTGAAAACAGTATTTTTATCTTTTACATAATCAAGGGCGGCAGAAAGCGCAACTTGATCTAAAAACCATACATGATTATTGTTGACTAAATTAACATGAATGAATGACGATACTCTATCAATATAATTCCTTGACTCTTCCCCACCACCCAGGTAAACAAAACCTGCCGATGCGTTTTCCCAAAAAGGCGCATTTTCAGTAGTCGTCAAAATCAAGTCAAATGCCTGTGTTTGAATTGACGATAGCCAATCCTTTCTTAATAAACAATCAGCATCTAAAATTAGCAAAGGGGTATCTAATGCACTTAAAGCGTAATTAGCAAAAACAAATCGCCTTGATGCATAATCGGCACTCATGTTTGAAGACGTAGATAAACGCTCTGCCGTACAAGAAATATTTAGCTCAGGAAACTGCTTATTTTTATTTTTAATATCAATAGATGTTTCATCATCAATATTATAAACATGAATATGGACATTAAAACTGTCTTTATTTGTTTCATAAATTGAATACAATGCTGGTATAGCGTGCTCATAGTAATATTTAACATCACAAGCTATGATGATGGTTGTCTTCTTATTCTGATGGTTTTTTCTTATTATCCAATTATAGTCATCATTTGAAATAGAATGAGCTTTTTCGTCTAAGAGCGAAGAGAAGTTAATAAAAGAATCTGGATATCCACCAAGCCTATAAATCGAACAAACCAGCATTAATAAAACCATCAAATCTTCACCTATTAAATGTTGATTAGATGTCATTTCCTTTATTAAAGGTAAGGTAAGTTCATAATCCTCTTCAATAATACAGATCATCAACAATATTCTGAAAGCTGCCGGGGAGTTCTTTAATGTCGAGAAATTGTTATTTATCAAATTAACCGATGAGTCAACGTCACCAATTCTAAATAAAATTTGAATTGCTATGACAAGGTATTCTATATTAGGATTTAATTTCAGTATATCTATTAATGAATTGCGAATACCAATAACATATTCATCAGGCAGCTTTTTCTGATATCCACTCCATTTTTCATCGAAAGCCATATTAGCATGGGCCATCGTGACAAGTAGTTGTTTTAACGCTTTATCTTTGTCGGATGGCAGCCCGCTATCATGTAAACTCAGCTCTCTGGCAACAAATAACACATCGCAATTAAATTCTTTAACCACACTGTCTATGACTCTCAGAGGAATATTACCCGTCTCACCAAGCTCAATATCTCTTGTAAATACATCCCGATAAAATTGATGCATAGCTTTGGCATGAGCGTAGCTTTGCATAATAAACCTCCATGTTCATTAGTTATATAAAAATTAAAATCAGATTATTTTTTTTTACACAATAAAAATATACTAGAACAGAGATCAGGGTATTGTTGGCCCAGCTGATAGCAACCTTCTAAATATTCATTTGTTATGATATCGGTTTGCAATAATTTGTCCCATTGAAAATTCGCTAAAGCTTTAAAGAATATACCTGAACGGTAGGCAACGTGTAATCCAGCAAGACTCGCGTCGCGCTCAAGTGTATCCAGTGCATACGTACAACGATGTCCATGCTCAAATTCTGCTTCAGTCACCGCCGAATTATGGGAAATAATCCCCATTTTTACGGCTATCTGGCGGGAAGCTGCATTAGCATTAGGGCAAACGAGGAATAAACGTCCTCCTTCCGCTAACCATTCATCATTAATACGCTTAAGCAGAGCGATGGGGTCATCAATATGCTCAAGCACATGCGTCAATACAATATTATCGTAACGACGAGGTAATTGAACATCTTCAAAGCGTGAATGAATATAAGTTACTCCGTCTTTTAACCGACCTTTAGCATATGAAATCGCTTCTGCGGACGCTTCAACGCATGTGATATCGTTGAAATGTTCCTGTAGCCGTGAAGTAAAATCACCTTTGAAGCTCCCTAGCTCCAATAAATTTCCTGGACGAAAGAAAGGAGTGAATGCACGAACCATAAAAGGATGCATCACATCAAAGTCGAAATTATAGGCGTATTTATGTCCTGCTGTATCCTTAATTTCCTGATCATAATTTCTGTTGATTGTCATGTTCTCGTCTCACAATGTCGGATCATTTGCAGGATATTGCCGCTAATTCCTGACTGAATAAAAGCATGTTTTAGATAAAAGTATCTGGCAACCTGATTACTTTCTTCAACTTCCAAACGTATTTCTATCGCACCTAGCGTTTGCATTTTCGCGATACAGTGTTCCAACAAAATACCGCCGAAACCCATGCCCTGAGCTTCCACGAGTACAGAAACATTAGTAATAAATGCAATCCTTGTTTGTTCATTAAAATATGAAGCGACAAGGCCGACTAAACGTTCGTCTCTCCATCCTTCAATGCAATGAGCAAGGCGAGCTATCTTAGCGGCATAGGCCGCTATTTCAACTCGGTGCTCTAGCGAACGGACAAATGCATCATCACAGGCACGCAGATGCGATGCGATATCCTCCGCGGTGGCGCTATTCTGACGTATAATCATTCGCTGCATGCAGTCAACTCAGCCAAACCAAAGCCTTCTTTTCCGAATGCGTTGCCGTTATAGAGCAAGTATACCTTCTCATCACTTCGGAAAAGGTGCGGATAACACTGCATCTCGCTATCCCATTCCCCAGGTCCCGAAATAGCAGGCACCTGAGAATCATCTCTATGCCATGTCATAAGATCGTCTGACCAGGCATAACCAAGACGGTATCCACGTCCGGCACCTAAGCGAAAATCGAAACACTCGCGATAACAAAAAATCATGTGATATCGATTGCCCACTTTGATCACTGTCGGCAACGCCTGACATTCATCATCACCAAGCCGATCGGCAATGATAGGCTTACTCTCTCGCACCCAGTCGATGCCATCGTCAGAAACAGCATGTGCAATTTTATAAACGCGGTCTGGTGGAGAATCAGACTGTTGCCTTTTCCAACCCACGCCGTAGATGTACCACATATGGAAGCGCCCTTCGAGATGCAGAACAAATGCATCCCCGACCAAATAAGGTTCGTGCAAGGAAGCCGACATCACAGGGCCTGTCGCATGCCGTTGAAAGGTATTACCGCCATCACGACTAATTGCCAAACCTATCGAGGTATCCACAGAAACAGAGACCCGGCGATTCCATCCTGTGGTCCAAGCCATTACTGCATCATTGTGGCGCAAAACGTTGAAGGGAAAAATGCCGTGTTCATCAAACGTGCCTAATTCTGCGTGATCGATCACAGGTGCCGCACTAACGTTCAAGATCTCCTGCAGATTCTTATCCATATCTACATAAGAAACTCGACTGATGAATTTATTATTTTTCTCATCTATTTCGCGAGTAGAAAAATATATACGAACAAAATCATCAAATACCAAGGCCTGAGGGGATTGGGCATACCCTGCCCCACCAATCAAAGGTGGATGCGCCTGAGGTGAATAGATTAGCCCATGTTTACGCCATGTCAGCATTAGCGCAATTCTCCTTCTAACTGTGCCAAACCAAAACCATAGCGCCCAACTTGATCGCCTAAATATGCCATATAGACCTTACCATCAAGTTCAAATACATGGGGATAGCTGATCATTTCCGAGTCCCACCCTGTTTCAGACACATCAATTCCTGCTTTTTCATCATCACGATGCCAGTCAATGAGATCGGAGCTCCATGCATATCCAATACGATACCCATGCTTTTTGCCTCGATAATGTTCGCTGTAGCGGTAGCAAAAGAACATATGATACTTGCCGTTTGCATAAAACACATCGGGACTCGCCTGCGCTTCATCTTCTTCAATTCGGCTGCTGATTAAATCTTTATTGATCTTCCGCCAATTTATGCCATCACTCGATAACGCCATGCGAATTTTGTAAACAGGCTCTGCTCTACCATCAACCCGTTTCCATCTACGACCTGCGATATAGAATAGCTGCCATTCGCCATTAAAACGGCGAATTTTCGGCCCGCTCATAACAAAGGGTTCTTCAGGAGAATAGCTAATAATCGGTCCTGGCCCAGCTTTGCGGAATACATCACCATCATCACTAGTGGCCATGCCGATGGCAACGTTGAAAGGTACAGACTCACACCGAGTCCAGCCGGCATAATATGCACGGAAAATATTTTCATCACGAACAACGGATACCGGATAGGTACCGAATTCGTCAAATTCACCCGATTGCCCTAATGGTAAAATAGGGGTTTCGGAAACACGTAATACATTGAAAAGATTATGACGATCCAGGTCAACCCAGGCAGAATAGCTAACATACATGCCATGTTCATCAGCTGGTGGGCGACAAGAGAAATAAACACGGACAAAATCATCAAAGACCAGCGTTGCGGGTGCCTGTGCAAACTCTTTAAGCCAGGGGCGGTCATTAATCTCTTGCGGGGTGAATACCTTACCTAACTTTTTCCACTGGAACATATTTATATCAACTCATATTCAGTAGTAATAAGGCGTAGTACCTCATCACTGGAATTAAACATCATGACATCAATGATTGATAACCAAGCCACAAAAGGTTCATCGAATTGTTTATAAATAATACTATTTGGCTGGATAAAATTCAGAGTCATTCCATGTGACGCAAAGGCGTCTTGGGAATAAAGAGAAATACCACCAGGTGGGTTACTGTACGTTTTCGCGCCGAGAGCGTTCCCAAATGCAAGCACTTTGTCTTGAGATTTTAGTGAGTGATCGATATTGATAGAAGAGGATATTTTTATATCACATGCTAAACCAAGATATTCTTTAATGCTTTTCAATGAGAAAAATATATAGTTAAACAAATTATCATCTCGATAATTAATTATATTTTCCAGCAATGGAAAAACATCTTTAAAATAAGGAGCACGACGATAAGCACCACATATTTTGTTGATTAAGTCTTCTCTATTAAATGTCTCTGACAGTACCCTATCTTTAACATCTAAAAAATCAGAGTCTTTCTTCAATGGTAGACTAAACGTACTATCTTTCCCATTTAACAAAATGCGGTTTCGATTTATCCATCCTTTTTTGGTGTATTTTATATTATCGTAAACCACAAAAACATCTACTTCGGCCATCAACTGAAAATAGCCAATGTAAGGAAAGAAATAAGGTTGCATTACCGCATACTTTATCAACTCGCTCTCCTGGCACTACTAAAACCGCTACCCAATACAGATATGAATTGTAAATTACAAACCATCGTATATTGATAGTTTGTAATTGACTCTATTGTTTTTCTAATCAAAAAACCTTCGCTTACGTTACGCACAATCAGAAATACACCTAACAACATCCAATATACTTTCATCTGACAAATCAGGATAAATAGGAAGACAGAGCACATTGTCAGCAATGTGCGTTGCCGTTGGCAGGCCACCTTCTTTAGCTGAGTCCAACCCTCGATACATTGGAAAGGTGCTAATTAGCGGATAAAAGTATCGGCGGGCATATATGTTTCTTTCTCTCATTATATTGTATACTTCGTCTCTTTTTTTAGGGAAATCATCAGAGAAGAAAATAGGAAAATAAGCATAATTCCAGGTCACATTCTCAGGAATGTTCACAACATTAATTCCCGCAATGTTTTTTAAAAGCTCACAATATCTTAGATAAATGTTCTTACGCTGCTCCAATGCTGAATCAATATATTTTAATTGAAGCAATCCGAATGCGGCCTGAACCTCATTCATTTTTGCATTAATACCAGGAGCAACAACGGTTACTTCATCAACGAAGCCAAAATTCTTAAGATAATCAATTCTTTTTTTCGTTTTCTCATCTTGAGAAATAATCGCACCACCTTCGATAGTGCTAAAAACTTTCGTCGCATGAAAACTGAGAATCGAAAGATCGCCATGATTTAATATGCTGACATCATTCCTCTTAACACCAAAAGCATGAGCCGCGTCATAAATCACTTTTAGGCCATATATATCAGCTATATTTTGAATACGGTCAACATCTGCAGGTAATCCATAACAATGCACGGGTAAAATTGCAGACGTTGCTGGCGTAATAGCCTGCTCTAATTTAGAAGGATCAAGATTACATGTTACTGGATCAATATCAACAAAGACGGGTTTTAACCCATTCCACAATAATGTATGCGATGTTGCCACAAATGAGTAAGGAGTAGTAATGACCTCGCCAGTGATACGTAACGCTTGCAAAGCAGTTAATAAAGCCAGTGTGCCATTGGAAAATAAACTAAGGTATGGAACGCCAAGATAATCAGCCAGAGCTTGCTCTAAACGCTGATGGAATGTCCCATTATTAGTTAGCCACTTATTTTCCCATATTTCTTCAAGATAAGGAGTAAACTCATCCAAAGGCGGTAATAACGGGCTTGTTACATACACTGGTTTTTTCATTTCACCATCTTCCGCTTATAGATTATTCGCAATCAACGCTACCGCCCTTGACTCACAGCTATCAACGCGCTGAAAACTTACCCATTTTGATGACATAAAAAGAAAATGCTCAGGTTTGCTGCCCCCAGGTAAAAATATTAATGCCGCATTCTCTTTCTATAATATCCGTAGCCGACCTCTACTTATTCGGCAATACGTTGAAAATTATCTTTTACCGATAATGGCATAAGCGTTCATGCCATTATCTCGATCATTTCTATCAGTCAGCCTGATGACGTGCATCCATGAAACCGATCATTTTCATGGCACTGGTGAGTGACCTATCGCATAACTCTTAGGTGGCTCACCGGCACAGTAAGCTTTCCATACCATTCTTAGCGCCTGCTCGAAATAGGTGGCGGCGGTTACATTATCAGCACCGACGTCATGCTCCATTTTCTTGCGTAAACTATGGCGAATTTGATTCAGTTCATCCAACCGATTATTCCAGGAAATAGCCTTGTCGATATAGTCAGCTTCTGAATCTGCAATAAACTCATTCAAACCAGCCTGGCCAAGGTTTACCACCCCTTGGCGAGCAGCATAGGTTTCACCGGCCAGCGTTAGAGTCGGCACGCCCATCCATAACGCATAGTTCGTCGTGGTTCCCCCGGTATAGGGGAACGTATCTAGCAGCACATCAATTTCCTGGTGCATAGCCAGATAACTCATTATGTTGACACGTTCGCGGAAAATCAGCTGATCAGGTTGAACACCCTGCGACTCTAACCTTTTACGTATATGTTCTCTCGACTGCTGGCTAGGCAACGCACCAATAATCATCTTGCTGGTTGGTAACTGAACGAGGATTTTTCCCCATGCCGATAATACCGTATCGTTAATCTTAGTCGGTCTGTTGAAGCTGGCGAACGTGAGATAACCGTTTTTCAACGCAGGAAGATCGTTAACATCAGGGCCATTAACTACCGGTTCAAATTGTCGGTCAAATAGCACATACAGTAATTTTTCAGTAAATTGATGGGCTAAAACTTCTGGATATGGGGCATGGTTCATGACCAGATAGTAATCCATCGCTTTTAATCCCGTCGTTCCCGGGTAACCAATCCAGCTAATCTGGATCGGTGCAGGCTTCATAGCGAACATTGACAAGCGGTTATCGCCAGTGTGACCGGAAAGATCGAAAAGAATATCTATCTCATCCTGTTTAATCAGTTCGAATAATTCCGTGTCGCTACTGCTCGCCACGTTACGCCACACAGCTGAACGTTCTTCCAGCATACGAGTCACTTCATCATAATGATGTGATGTGGAATAGGCATAAAGGGCAAAGTGTTGAGGGTTTATGTCATTCCATACCGGCGATAAGAATTTGCTGACGGGATGTGAATATAAATCTCCAGAAACAAAACCAATACGTAATACTCTGTTGGGATCTTTATTTTGTAGATAGTGAACAGGTGTACTCGCACCAATCCGTTTTTCTACCGCTTCGCCATACAATAAATGCTCAGCAAAAACCTCTGAAGCCGGGATATTGGCATTATGTAGTAAAGCAAATAAAAGGTTACTGTATATACTTAAATCATCTGGAGCTGCAGCAACCGCTCGGCGATAATAATCAATTGCACTTTCGACATTGGATTTTTTATCCAACACCATCGCCATACCGTTCAGTATTGCCGCATCGTTAGGTAGAAGTTGCATCGCTTTTTCTAGACAGACTTCTGCCCCAGACATATTTTCGAATTTTAAATAAACAAGCGCCACCACATTCCAGGCGACAGCAACGTTGCTATCACAGCGAATAACCTTATAGGCTAAGTTAATTGCTTCCCAATAATGATATGTATTGTGCAACAAACTAGATAATTCACTATAGACTAACCATGCATTGCTATACATGGAAATAACTTTCGCCAAAGAGAATATTGCCGCATTTTTATCCCCAGTAACGAAGTTAATTCTCTCTAGCGTAATCCAATTCTGTAAATTATTCGGCTGTTTTATCGTCAACTCTTCTGCCAGAGAACGAGCTTCATTGTATTTCTGTTGCTTTAATAACTCATATAATTGATGTTTGACTTTCGCATCAATCGCGTTATTAACGAATTCTTTTCGACTTTTTTCAACCTTTATAGCGTCACTAGCCTTGAATAAGCCACCGCCACTCGCGTTGCTGGAATATATGAGCAACGGATTGATATTATGGATTACTTCTTTGACGTCCTTCGCCAATTCCAAACGTTTTTGGAAGTAACGTTGCCACGCCAGAGCGCTGCCGACCATCAGACCTTTATGATGCAATTCATCCAACAGCGCTAATGAGCCCTCGTCCTGCTCATCTAATAAGTCCATCGGAATTTTTAGCCCTTGAGCCTCTGACGGTAAAGTGAAAGATTCATACCAGTAGTTAAATACTGGATAATTACCCCCACAATTCGGTAATACTCGCAGCGTACTGAATTCGCTTTTACGATAAGCACATTCACCGACACAGAAATGAATGCTCGATAACCCTTGCTTTAACAAAGCATAAAGGGATTCACGCACATTGTTTTCATGTTCGTGTTTATCATTTTCTTTCTCAGGAAAATGCGTATTAAATATCAGTTCCTTAAAGGAAACACTCGCAGGCCACGCATTACCTAAGACATCCAGAATTTGCTGGGTAAGTTCGTGATCGGTCGATATCTGTATTCCAGTATTAGTCGAATAAGCGTTGGACGCCAAACCTTTATTCAACATGCTACGGCGGAAACTCCCGGCCCAGGAAAGTTTATCCAGCCGCGAGACATCAATTTCCGATTCCAACTTTTCCGCCCGTTCAGCAGCGACCAGCAGACTAAACCGACGTTTGCGTCCAACGTTAAAATCCAGATACTGCTGTTTCAATATCTTATTGCCAGTCGGACAGATTGTGCGCAGTAAGTTATCTACCTGGTCACCATAGTGAGAGGCAATCTCAGTATGAGGCTCAATTTCGCCAACATAAGCCAAGCCTTCTTGCGTAATCAGTGCATTAAAGTCGAGCAGATAGCAGGGTTGATTCAGGCCTTGTAGATAGTTGAGCGCTAGCGACACATCGCCCAGTTGTTCGGCTTCTTCAACCAGAGTCGCAATAGCGGCTCTTTGAGGGTTATTTGCAGACATGCCCAGCGATAAATAGCTCAACATGGCTCTTGCACTGGCTTGCTGTTGTTCCGGTGTTTCTGCCAGACTCGCGTGCAGATTTAAAGCATCCTGCAGAATTTCCTCTGTCTTCCCGCCAGGATAGGTCGAATAGGAAAAACACACCACGCCTTTTGCACTTAAATGACGGTGACAATATGCTAACAACGCCGAGCGAGCTTCGCCGCTAACCAGTCCGAAAACACCATGGACAATGATATAATCAAATTTGCCAAGATTGCTGTCCAAAAGCGATGCCAAATCCATTGCCTGGAGTTGCAGATTGGTTAATCCATATTGCTGAACCCACATCTGCCCTTGCGCAATTTTTTCCTCATCAAGATCGATACCAATAGCCTGCGCCTGCGGATAAGCAGTAGCAAATGGCAACAGGTTCGCGCCACTCATGCATCCCAGTTCCAGTACCCGTGCTCTATCAGGATCCGCTGCCACAATGCCATGCAAGTATGCTACTGCCTGCAAATGCGTCGGTGAGGTATAAGGCAAAGGACAGCGATCAGCAGCGCTCGTTGTTGGATGGCTGGCGGCAGTATCTAGAGTCATCAGAAGGGAAAACCTTTCATGAGAGGAAAAAGAAATTACTACTATCGTATCAACTATTAAGATACGCAATCTTATAAATAGAGGGAAATATTAGGCGTATAACATACGTTAGGGAAGAGTGATATTGCTTCACAACAGTGTAATACATGGAGCATTCATCATAAAAAAACCAGCCCCGAAGGGCTGGTTATCATATAAGCTACAGAGTTTGTCTGGCTGAGAATTAACGCAGCAGAGACAGAACAGTCTGTGGAACCTGGTTTGCCTGAGACAGTACAGAAGTACCAGCCTGCTGCAGAATCTGGCTACGGCTCATGTTTGATACTTCGGTCGCGTAGTCAGCGTCTTCGATACGGCTACGAGCAGAAGACAGGTTGTTAATAGAGTTGTTCAGGTTAGTAATGGTAGATGAGAAACGGTTCTGAATCGCACCCAGGTTACTACGAGCAGTGTCGACAGCAGACAGTGCAGTATCCAGAGAGGTGATCAGTGCCTGAGCGGCGGCGTTAGCAGAACTGCCAGTAGCAACAGCACCCAGAGAAGTAATTTTATCAGCAACATCACTCATTGAACCGCCAGTCGTTGCGTTGATCAACGCAGTGCTGTCGATAGTGATGGTTTCAGTTGAGCCAGTGTTAGCACCAACCTGAATGATGATACCAGCACTTGCAGAACCGTCCAGCAGTTTGGTGCCGTTGAAAGAAGCACTCTGCGCAACACGGTTAACTTCGTTAATACGCTGGGTCATTTCCTTAACGATAGAATCACGGTCAGTCTTGCCGTTAGGATCGTTCGCTGCTTGAGTTGCCAGCTCACGGATACGCTGCAAGTTGTTGTTGATTTCGTTCAGGTTGCCTTCGGCAGTTTGAGTCAGAGAGATACCATCGTTGGCGTTACGAGCGGCCTGGGTCATACCCTTAATCTGAGCGGTCATACGGTTAGCGATCGCTTGGCCAGCTGCGTCATCTTTCGCGCTGTTGATACGCAGACCAGAAGACAGACGCTCGATAGCGGTACCCAGAGCAGACTGAGATTTGTTCAGGTTGTTCTGAGTAGTCAGAGACATGATGTTAGTATTAATAACTGCCATAATAGCGTTCCTTAATCAGTGGTTATCAGTTTCGGGTTAGACCCACGGGTTCATCCCCGTCGCTAACATTTATCGGAACGCTTTTCAGAAGCTTTAATTTTTTTTAGCCTAAATTCATTTTTATTGCTCAAAGGGCGATTCTGACCTCCCCCCTATCCTGCGACAATATCAGTCATAAAGAGAGGTGTTCTTTACTGCTAAACTTATTCTCTATTCTGCCGATAATGGCTTCATAGCTCATCGCACTCTGAATAAAAGGATTCTACCATGGCAAGTATTTCTTCATTAGGTGTGGGTTCAGGACTACCTTTAGACTCATTGCTAACACAGCTTAAAACCGCTGAAAATCAAAAGCTTGTACCAATAACAACCCAACAGTCGAGCTTCAAGGCCCAACTGAGCGGTATCAGTGCCCTGAAAAGTGCGCTTGATAAACTCAAAACAGCGAACGATGCTTTAGCGATCTCTGAATCTTTCGGCATTGTTAAAGGTTCAATTGATGGCATCACATCAACCAAAGTTTCCAGCACAAACAAAGCATTCTCTACCACCACCGATAGTAAAGCGGTGGCAGGTACCTATAGCATTGACGTGAAACAATTAGCACAAGCGCATTCAATAACGTCAACGGCCAAAACTAGCGCCACAGAGCCCTTGAGTACAACAGATACAAAACTCGTTATTGCCCAAGATAACGGTAAATTCACTAAAGTCGGTGATGATTACCTAAAATATCTGGAAATAGATATCAAAGCGGGCGAAACATCGTTGAACGACGTTCGTGACGCTATTAACAAAGTCAATGGCACCGTAACAGCAAGCGTCGTCAAAGCCAAAGATAATGAGTACTACCTGATGCTGACCGCCAAAAACAGCGGTACCGAGAGTAAAATCTCTATCGGGGGAGACGACACGAGCGTTTTTAATGGTGCGCCGATAGAAAAAGTTGCGGCCAAAAACGCACAAATCACGGCAAACGGCATTGAGATCGAAAGACAAAGCAACGCAATCTCTGATGCTTTCGAAGGCGTCACGATCAATCTTCTGGCCCAAACTGAGACAGGCAAACCGGAAACGCTGACGATTGAGCAAGATATCACCGGGATGAAGGATACGATCAAAGCCTGGGTTGATGCTTACAATGCGCTGCAAGACACCATTTCAGCTCAAACAAAATACACTGCAGTTGAAGCAGGCGAATCGCAAGTAAGCTCCAACGGCGCGTTATTAGGTGATTCTACGGTTCGTGGTATCCAGAGCAAGCTCAAAGCGCAGCTAACAACGGTACAAAGCGGCGGTGACGAATTCCGTATTCTGGCAGATCTTGGTATTACGCAAAACTTCAAAACAGGGAAGTTAGAAATCAGTGATACCAAGTTAGAAAAAGCGCTGAAAGAAGAACCCGGTAGAGTTCGAGACTTTTTCGTTGGTGATAATGATAAAACAGGATTTGCGACACAGACTCGTACATACCTGAAGGAAGTCCTTGATACGTCAGAAGGTCTCATTAAAACCAAAGAAGATGGTATTAATAGTTCGCTGAAAAAACTGGATACTCAGGCTGCGCGTGTCCAAGATGCAATAGAAAGTACAATTGCTATTTATCAAAAACAATTCGTCGATCTTGATAAAGCGATGACTAACATGAATAGCACCATGAGTCGTTTAACGAGCATGTTCTCTAAACTCTAAATTTTCGATTAAAGATAGGTAACGTGATGTACAACATGAAAGGCAGCCAAGCCTATGCTCAGGTAGGCCTTGAAAGCAGCGTGATGAGCGCAAGCCCTCACCAGCTTATCGTCATGCTGTTTGATGGTGCGCGCAGTGCGATGATTCGCGCGCGCATCCTCATGGAACAGGGCGATATCCCAGGCAAAGGCATGGCGTTATCTAAAGCAATCAACATTATCAATAACGGACTCAAAGCCGGGTTGGATATGGAAGCCGGGGGCGAACTCGTTGAAAACCTGTCCGCTCTGTATGACTACATGTCCCAGCGTTTGTTGATTGCCAATTTACATAACGATGCAAAAGCGATAGAAGAAGTTGAAGTGTTGTTGGAAAATATCGCTGATGCCTGGCGGCAAATCGGTCCTAATTACAAACCAGAGCAGGAAGTACGTTAATGGCCTCCCCCCATCGGCTTCTAAAAGATTACCAACAACTTTTGTCTCTGAGTCAAAAAATTCTTCATTTGGCAGTCAACGGCCAATGGGATACGTTGGTTGAGCAAGAGATTGTTTATGTTCAGTCCGTTGAAGGCTTAGTTAACACGCCAATTCCTGACGAAATTGACAGTGTGATGCGTCTGCATCTGCGACAAATTTTGCAGGAAGTGATGGATAATGAAGCGAAAGTAAAACAACTTCTGCAGAAGCGGATGGACGAGTTAAGTTCGTTAATGGGACAGTCACTGAAGCAAAAGTCAATTAATACGACTTATAACGAATTTGCGGGGCAGAGAATGCTGCCTGGTGATGCCTTACCTGATGAAACACGCTCATAGTAGCATCACACATTATCGATATACCGAGCTCACCGCGCCTCTATTATTGAGGCGTTTTTTTGGCTGTTTTTCGTCAACATGGTTAGACTATCGGCAGAAGGCAATCTGTAGGCGCTAAAAAGATTGAAGACTAACTGCGTTGATAAGCAGGAAGAAACTGGCGGGAAATCAGCACAAATAAAAAATTGCGCGCAATCTCATCAGCATTAACAGTGAGATCGCGCACAATAATGTTGATAATTACAGCCTGATGCCATGAAGTGGCATCAAACGGACATATTCATCACTTCCTGATACGCAGAGACCAGTTTATTACGTACCTGAATGCCCATTTGCATTGAAATGGATGACTTCTGCAAATCCACCATTACATCATTCAATGCTACGCCTGGCACACCCAGAGTGAATTTTTCAGCCTGCGTACGAGCCGTCTGTTGCGTGTCGCTGATCTTATCGATCGCAGCCTTCAACTCACTGGCAAAACCAGGTTCTACCGATGGTCTGGCTATTGGCGTACCAGATGCCTGCAGGGCTTTGACCTGCATTTGCTGTAAAACGCCATCAATACCTTGAACCGACATAATACCTCACTAAACCATGCTAATTAGGCTTTTTCATACACATTTATGACAGCGATACCCTATCACACCACTCTTAGGCTAAATGGGGTAATTAGCGTGAAAAATGCCACCTTATCGACCCATCGATTTTTCTTTTACGGAAAATAATGACATGCCGATAAATGTAGGCGAAATGTTTTATTGATTGCGCAATCAGGGAGTTCTGTTTTGTCACGTCACAACGTTAAGTATATCGTTCAACAACCAAGCAGAGATAGAGTATGAACGCCTCATTAACCGGCGCCGCTACCGGTAAAAATAGCTTTGGCGAAATACTCAACCGGTTACGCGCCAATCCGAAGATTCCGCTATTGATCGCAGCTGCTGCGACTATTGCCATTGTCGTCGCGTTAACGCTATGGGCTAAAGGTCCAGATTATCGGGTTCTTTATAGCAATATAAATGACCGGGATGGCGGTGCGATTGTCGGCGAATTAACAAAGCTGAATATCCCTTATCGCTTTGCGGAGAGCGGCGGCGCGATCATGATTCCCGCCGAAAAGGTCTATGAGACCCGACTCCGACTTGCTCAACTTGGCCTGCCAAAAGGTGGTGCAGTTGGCTTTGAATTGCTCGACCAGGAAAAATTTGGCATCAGCCAATTCAGCGAGCAGATTAATTATCAGCGTGCGCTGGAAGGTGAGCTGTCCAGAACGATAGAAACGCTCGGCCCTGTTCAGAATGCGCGAGTTCACCTTGCCATACCGAAGCCTTCACTGTTCGTTCGTGAGCAAAAAGCCCCCTCTTCTTCTGTCACCCTAACGTTACAGCCAGGCCGTGCATTAGATGAAGGCCAAATCAACTCCATCGTTTACATGGTTTCCAGCAGCGTTGCTGGCCTGCCTCCAGATAATGTTACGGTCGTCGATCAGACCGGACGTCTGTTGACTCAGGCGGGTGGAAGCGGTCGAGATCTGAATGCAGCGCAGCTTAAGTACAGCAACGAAGTCGAAGCTATGTACCAGCGCCGCATAGAATCAATCATCGCCCCCATGGTCGGTATGGGTAACGTGCATGCCCAGGTCACCGCACAAATTGATTTCTCTGCCCGCGAACAGACTGACGAGCAGTATCAACCTAACCAACCGCCAGATAAAGCGGCCGTTCGCTCTCAGCAGACCAGCCAGAGTGAGCAACGAGGCGGCCCTAACGTAGGTGGTGTTCCTGGTGCCTTGTCCAATCAGCCAGCGCCTGCTCCAACCGCGCCTATCGCAACACAGCCAAACAATGCTAATGCCAATGCGAACAATCAGGCTGGCCAACAGAACCAGAACCAAAACAATGCAGCGGGTGCGCAAGCCAATGCGGCAAACGCGAATACCGTCATTCAAACATCAAATATTCGTAATGATGCAACAACCAACTATGAAGTTGATAAGACGATTTTACATACCAAACACAGTACGGGTGGTGTAAAGCGTTTGTCTGCTGCCGTTATCGTTAACTACCAGCCACCTGGTGAAGACGGCAAACCGGTTGCACTAACGGAAGAACAGATTAAACAGATTGAAACAGTAGCACGTGAAGCAATGGGCTTTTCTGCTGAACGCGGTGATACATTGAATGTCGTTAATACGCCATTTATGGACAGCACCGACGGTTCTGGCGAACTCCCCTTCTGGCAAAAACAGGCATTCTTCGATCTGCTGATGGAAGCTGGCCGTTGGCTGCTGGTTCTGATCGTTGCCTGGATTCTGTGGCGTAAGCTGGTTCGTCCACAATTGCAGAGAAAAGCACAGCAGCAAGAAGCGGCACTGGCAGCGGCTGCCCTGTCTCAAGGTGCAGACAACGATGTTATGGTCAACCTGAGTAGCTCGGAAGTTGAACAGCAGCGGAAATCGCAACAACGCGTCAATGCAGAAATGCAAAGTAACCGCATACGTGAAATGGCAGAGAACGATCCACGCGTTGTCGCTCTGGTAATTCGTCAATGGATGAGTACTGAACTATGACCCTGACAGGAACAGAAAAAAGCGCCATCTTATTGATGACCATTGGTGAAGACCGCGCCGCAGAGGTGTTTACTCACCTTTCGACCAAAGAAGTACAGCATCTCAGTGCTGCGATGGCGAACATGCGACAGGTATCACAACAGCAGTTGCTCGAAATCCTGAGAGAATTTGAGGCGGACTCAGAGCAATATGCTGCGCTCAGCGTGAATGCCGGCGACTACCTTCGCTCAGTGCTTGTCAAAGCGCTTGGTGAAGAACGAGCATCTAGCCTGTTGGAAGATATTCTTGAAAGCCGCGACTCTACGAGTGGGATGGAAACACTCAACTTTATGGAGCCGCAGATTGCCGCAGACCTTATTCGCGACGAACACCCACAGATTATCGCAACAATTTTGGTGCATCTGAAGCGTGCTCAGGCTGCCGATATCTTAGCTCTGTTTGACGAACGCCTTCGTCATGATGTCATGCTACGTATTGCGACCTTCGGCGGCGTTCAGCCTTCCGCACTGGCAGAATTGACAGACGTTCTGAATGGCTTGCTGGACGGACAGAACCTCAAACGCAGCAAGATGGGTGGTGTTCGTACTGCGGCTGAAATTATCAACCTGATGAAAACTCAGCAGGAAGAAGCGGTTATTGATGCCGTACGCGAGTTCGATGGCGAATTGGCACAGAAAATCATCGACGAAATGTTCCTGTTCGAAAACCTGGTGGACGTGGACGACCGCAGCATCCAGCGTCTTCTGCAAGAAGTCGAGTCCGAGTCTCTGCTGTTGGCATTGAAAGGTGCCGAAGAGCCTTTGCGCGAGAAATTCCTGCGCAACATGTCTCAACGTGCGGCAGAAATTCTTCGCGACGACCTTGCGACCCGCGGCCCGGTACGTATGTCGCAGGTGGAAAACGAGCAGAAAGCCATTCTGCTTATCGTTCGTCGACTGGCAGACAGCGGCGAGATGATTATCGGTGGCGGCGAGGATGCTTATGTCTAACGCCCCCAAGAACCTGGCCTGGCAACCCTGGAAGCTTAACGATCTGGCTGAGCCCGTTTCGAAACCAGTCATCCCAACCTATCAGGTAAATGATGAGCCTGAGATGCCTGACATGGAGCGTTTCGCTGAAGAAAACGCTCTTTCAGCAGCCGAGGACGAGTTGGCTTCTCTGCGCGAAAGCACACTTCAGCAAGCGCGAGAAACAGGTTTTGCGCAAGGCCACCAACAAGGCTATGACGCGGGCTATCAGGAAGGTTTAGCCAAAGGGCAACAGCAGGGTCTGCAGAATGCCCTGCAGCAGCAACAGCCGATCATCGAACAGATGCAGAATATGGTCACCGAATTTCAACAGACGTTGGATACACTCGACAGTGTGATCCCAGCTCGTCTGATGCAGTTGGCTCTGACCGCAGCCAAGCAGATTTTGGGACAACCTCCGGTATGCGACGGTAACGCGCTGCTCGGTCAGATACAGCAATTGATTCAGCAAGAACCTATGTTTTCGGGTAAAACGCAACTGCGCGTTCACCCTTCAGACCTGGAACGCGTTGAACAGTATTTGGGCCCGACACTCAGTTTGCATGGCTGGAGATTACTTGCCGATAGCCAACTTCATCCTGGTGGCTGTAAAGTCAGCGCGGAAGAAGGCGATCTGGATGCCAGCCTAGCAACGCGCTGGCATGAGCTTTGCCGTTTAGCTGCACCGGGAGAACTATGATGACTTCACGCCTCGGACGCTGGCTTTCTTCTCTCGATTCATTTGAGAAGCGTATTGACGACACGCCTTCGGTACGTCGTTACGGCCGCTTAACCCGGGCGACAGGTTTAGTATTGGAAGCGACAGGGTTGCATATGCCACTGGGCGCCACCTGCCTCATCGAACGACAGAATGGCTCTCAGGTTGAAGAAATCGAAAGTGAAGTGGTCGGGTTCAACGGGCAAAAACTCTTTCTCATGCCGCTGGAAGAAGTTGAAGGCATTACCCCCGGCGCACGCGTTTATGCCCGCGTCGGCCAGGACAGCAGCAGTCAGGGAAAACAATTACCATTAGGCCCTGAACTACTTGGCCGGGTGCTGGATGGTAGCGCAAAACCGCTGGACGGTTTACCTGCACCGGATACAGGCTATCGTGCACCGCTAATTACACCGCCGTTCAACCCATTACAAAGAACGCCGATCGAAAGTGTTCTGGATGTAGGTGTCCGAGCCATCAACGCCTTGCTTACCGTGGGCCGGGGGCAGCGAATGGGTCTGTTTGCTGGTTCAGGGGTGGGTAAAAGTGTGCTGTTGGGCATGATGGCGCGTTATACTCAAGCTGACGTCATCGTTGTCGGCCTTATCGGTGAACGTGGCCGAGAAGTAAAAGATTTTATCGAGAATATTTTAGGCACAGAAGGACGAGCGCGTTCCGTCGTTATTGCTGCGCCAGCGGATGTTTCTCCATTATTAAGGATGCAGGGCGCCGCTTATGCCACGCGTATTGCGGAAGATTTTCGCGATCGTGGATATCACGTTCTGCTCATCATGGATTCGCTCACGCGTTATGCCATGGCACAGCGTGAAATTGCTTTAGCAATTGGCGAACCGCCGGCAACCAAGGGGTATCCCCCTTCTGTCTTTGCCAAATTGCCCGCGCTGGTAGAACGTGCAGGTAATGGTATTCATGGAGGTGGTTCAGTCACCGCCTTCTATACTGTTCTAACAGAAGGTGACGATCAGCAGGATCCAATAGCCGACTCCGCTCGCGCCATCCTGGACGGACATATTGTGTTGTCTCGTCAATTGGCTGAGTCTGGTCACTATCCAGCAATTGATATCGAAGCCTCGATTAGCCGTGCGATGACCGCGCTGATAGATGAAGGCCACTACGCTTCTGTGAGACAGTTTAAACAGTTACTATCCAGTTACCAACGTAACCGTGATTTAGTCAGTGTTGGCGCCTACGCCGCAGGCAGTGACCCTATGCTCGACAAAGCTATTCGGCTCTATCCGCACCTGGAAGCCTTCTTGCAGCAGGGTATGTTTGAACAAAGTAACTATGCAGAATCTTGCCAGGCGTTGCACACTATTTTCCCTCGTAACGAGTAGGAGAGCAGATGAAAACCCAGTCACCGCTGGTTACACTACGCGAACTGGCGCAGAAAGAGGTTGAGAAAGCAGCAGGCCAGTTGGGACAGGTGCGTCAGGCGCATCAACAAGCAGAACAGCAGCTCAATATGCTGTTAAACTATCAGGATGACTATCGTCAAAAATTGAACTCGACGATGTCTGCTGGTATGGCGAATAATAGCTGGCAGAATTATCAGCAGTTCATCCGAACGCTGGACAGTGCAATTGAGCAACACAGACAACAGCTCTCGCAGTGGACATCACGTTTAGATTTAGCAATGAAGACCTGGCAAGAAAAGCAGCAGCGATTGAACGCCTTTGAGAAACTGCAAGATCGTGAGTTGACAAGACAGCTTGCCAAAGAAAACAAAATAGAACAAAAACAAATGGATGAATTTGCCCAACGGGCCTCACAGAGGAAAGCAGAATCATGAATCTGTCCGCGTTACCCATAGCGACTACTGTCAGTGATACGAGCAGTTCTTCTGCTTCTCTGCTGACACAGGGCGAGCTGCCAAAAGATTTTGTTGATCTGTTGAGCAAACGCATATCGCAAATAGCCGATACATCGGATAAAAAAACACTCGAAAAAGTGGACGAAGAAGCGCTGCTAAACGCTTTAGGGAAAGATGCTGCTTCCCTCAGCCGCGATGATTTAAACGCGCTGCTTTCTTCGTTCAGTTCACTTACTGGCGCAGCCATTACTGCGGGTAAGCAAAATCCAGACATTGCCGAACAGGCGAAGCTTAAGGGCCTGGACAAGAAAGACAGTACCAGTACGTCAGATGACGCCGTCGCGATGCAGGCGCTGCTTGCTATGTTGCAGACAACGCCACTTGCGACGCAGCCTGCCACTGATAGCATTGCCGCGACTGCCGTAAATGCGGGATTAACGATTCCGGGGCTCATTGACGCAAAACGCCAGAATGAGGCTCCTACTTCTGTACTGAACAGTACGGGTGAGAATGCCAAAAGTACCTTGGCAAAGCTGCTAGACACATCAGTAATGCCGGATAAAGATGCGGGTATATCACGCGATCTGCGCCATGCAGCCAAACAAACCTCATCTCCTGCGACAGAGTCAGCAGATGACGCAGCCAAGTTTGCGCTAACGACGCCAAATTCCCTAGCAGGCGATCGCAATGCCTCTGAATCGGTTTCCACCTTAAGCAACAGCGTGTCTCAAACCACACCGCCTGTCGCACAGGCTATGCATATTCAGCCAGCAGCAGTGGGGACGACCACACCAGCACCTCAGGCAGCAAGCGCGCAGTTGAATGCACCGTTTGGCTCACCACAATGGCAAGACGCATTGGGACAGCAGATAGTGATGTTCAGCCGTAATGGACAGCAGACCGCGGAACTACGTTTGAACCCGCAGGAACTGGGCGCTCTGCACATCAGCCTAAAAATTGATGATAATCAGGCACAGATTCATCTGGCATCAGCAAGCAGTCAGGTTCGTTCAGCACTGGAAGCTGCGCTGCCCCACCTGCGTAATGCGATGGCAGAAAGCGGAATTAACCTTGGCCAAAGCAGCGTAGGTAGTGATTCCTCTGCCTGGCAACAGCAAATGGCCAGTAATAATAACGACGGCAATAACCGTGGCCCGTCTTATCAGCAGCAATTTGGTCATTCAGCAGAAGGCACGGGTGAATTACTAAATGTACCAGAACAGTTAAGATCAATGGCGTCATCGGTCAACGGCGTTGATATCTTTGCCTGAAACTGAAGTAAACGAATAAGTTAGCACGGTTTTCCCTGCCTATTCTCTGTATTGAACATAGCAATAGGCAGGATAATCATCGACATTACGCATTTATTTATTGCTGGTTTCATCCAGCAGTAAATATCGATAAGTAACGGGAACTATCTTTGGCTATGTCTGATATGCAAGTTCGACCAGGACGTAAACGGTCTATTTGGCTAATACTACTGATTATCGTTGCTCTCGCTGCGACTGGTGCTGCGGGCGCCGCCTGGTGGCTATTAAATCAGAAAAACTCAGCAACGGCCGAGCAGGAAGCACCGCCACCGCCAGAGCCTGTTTTCATGCCGCTGGATACCTTTACCGTTAATCTCGTCAATGCAGATAACGATCCTGACCGCGTCCTGTATGTTGGCTTCACGCTGCGTTTACCAGATGAAGCAACGCGCACACGGTTTACTAATTATCTGCCAGAGGTTCGCAGCAGACTGTTATTGTTACTTTCTCGTCAGGACGCGATTGCGCTCGCTAATGAGCAAGGCAAACAGAAGCTGATTGAGCAAATTAAGCAAGTGCTAAGCCCACCATTAGTTCCTGGTCAACCTAACCAGGTCGTTACTGATGTTCTGTTCACGGCCTTTATACTGCGGTAACCATTATGGGCGATAGCATTCTTTCACAAGCAGAAATTGATGCATTATTAAATGGCGACAGCGGCGATAGCGACGCTGATGCCAATGCGTCGTCAAAAGTGGATGGGGGCGTCAAACCCTACGATCCGAATACGCAACGACGTGTTATCCGCGAGCGTTTACAGGCATTAGAAATCATTAATGAGCGTTTTGCGCGCCAATTCCGTATGGGATTGTTTAACCTGTTACGCCGCAGCCCTGATATCACCGTAGGTGGAATCAAGATCCAGCCGTACCATGAGTTTGCCAGGAACCTTCCTGTACCGACAAACCTGAATCTGATTCATTTAAAACCACTACGCGGCACGGCTCTGTTTGTATTTTCACCAAGTCTGGTGTTTATCGCCGTAGATAATCTTTTCGGCGGCGATGGGCGCTTTCCGACGAAAGTCGAAGGACGTGAATTTACCCATACAGAACAGCGCGTAGTTAAGCGTATGTTGCGCTTGGCTCTGGAAGCCTATGGCGAAGCCTGGAATGCGATTTACAAACTTGACATCGAATACGTACGTTCAGAAATGCAGGTCAAGTTTACCAACATCACAACGTCGCCTAATGATATCGTCGTGACTACACCGTTTCATGTTGAAATCGGTTCACTAACTGGCGAATTTAACATCTGTATTCCTTTTTCGATGATCGAGCCGCTGCGCGAACTGCTTGCGAATCCACCATTGGAAAACTCACGTCAGGAAGACCAGAGCTGGCGAGACACCTTAGCCAAGCAGGTACAGCATTCCGAATTGGAGCTGGTCGCAAGCTTTGTTGATATTCCGCTGCGCTTGTCCAAGATTCTGAAGCTCCAACCCGGCGATGTGTTACCGATCGACAAACCTGACAAAATCATTGCCCATGTTGACGGTGTGCCGGTGATGACCAGCCAATATGGCACATTGAACGGGCAATATGCTCTACGTGTTGAACATTTGATTAACCCTATATTGAATTCTCTGGATAACGAGGAACAGCCCCATGAGTGACACCAAGAAACCGTCCGACGACAAGGAATCAGTGGACGATCTGTGGGCTGATGCATTTAACGAGCAACAGGCTGCAGAAAAACCGGCCGCGACAACCGAAGGCATTTTCAAATCGCTGGAAGGTCATGATCCGCTGGGTGCCTTACAGGATATCGATCTTATTCTGGATATTCCTGTCAAACTCACCGTTGAGCTTGGCCGGACAAAAATGACGATAAAAGAGCTTCTGCGTCTCACCCAAGGTTCTGTTGTCGCACTTGATGGCTTGGCTGGTGAACCGCTGGATATCCTGATCAATGGTTATCTCATCGCTCAGGGTGAAGTTGTCGTCGTATCTGACAAGTATGGTGTGCGTATTACCGACATCATCACACCATCCGAACGTATGCGCCGCCTGAGTCGTTAATGGCAATAGCCTCGGTCTCACCTCCGACTCCAGTAACAAGTCAGCAGTCGACGCTTGTTACTGAGCCACCACTTACCGGCAGCATGCTACTGACACAGGTTGGTAGTGTGCTCGCTGGTATTTTATTATTTATTCTGCTGATTGCCTGGTTCGTTCGCAAACTGGGTTTTGTACCGCAAGCCAAGCAAAATAAGTTGCTAAAAGTGGTATCCAGTTGCCCTGTTGGGCAACGTGAACGTGTAGTTATTGTAGAAGTTGATAATACCTGGCTAGTGTTAGGTGTTACTGCTCAACAAATCACACCTCTGCATACGCTCCCAGCACAACCAACCAACGACAGTTCATCTGCTGGCGGTAACAAGCCGGTCGATTTCAACCAACTGTTAAAGAAAGTTTTAAAGCGTCCGGAAAAGTCGGAATGAGTGCCTTGCCTAATTATTTTCGTATCACCGCTTTGTTACGCACGCTACGCTATGGTTTAGCCATCAGCTTATTGCTTCTGGCTCCATCGGTGTGGGCCCAGCTTCCTGGAATTGTGACTCAGCCGCTACCTAACGGTGGACAGAGCTGGACGCTATCAGTACAAACGCTGGTTTTCCTCACGTCATTAACGTTTATTCCTGCCGCATTGTTAATGATGACTAGCTTCACTCGGATCATCATTGTACTGAGCTTGTTACGCAACGCGCTGGGTACGCCAACCGCACCACCGAACCAGGTCTTGTTAGGGCTGACGCTTTTCCTGACGTTTTTTGTTATGTCGCCAGTATTAAACCGCGTTTATGAAGAAGCCTATCTTCCCTTCAGCCAGGATCAAATCAGTATGGAGGTCGCCATCGAACGCGGGGCAGAGCCTGTGCGTGAATTCATGCTGCGGCAAACCCGGGAAACCGATCTGGCGTTGTTTACTCGGTTGGCTGAAATTCCTGAAATTCAGGGGCCTGAAGCGGTTCCCATGCGTGTGCTTCTCCCTGCATTTGTGACAAGTGAACTAAAAACCGCTTTCCAGATTGGCTTTACTATATTTATCCCTTTCCTGATCATTGACCTCGTTGTTGCCAGCGTATTGATGGCACTAGGGATGATGATGGTTCCTCCGGCAACCATTTCCTTGCCTTTCAAGCTCATGCTTTTTGTATTAGTCGATGGCTGGCAGTTGCTACTCGGTTCATTAGCCCAAAGTTTTTATAGTTAGACGGATAGAGGAATGCGACTATGACACCAGAATCGGTGATGGCGCTTGGCTATGAAGCAATGAAGATAGCATTGGCGCTTGCAGCCCCTCCATTGATAGCGGCACTGCTCAGCGGGCTGACGATCAGCCTCTTGCAGGCGGCGACTCAGGTAAACGAAATGACACTGTCGTTTATCCCTAAAATCCTCACCGTATTCTTCACTTTAGTGATCGCTGGCCCCTGGATGTTAAACCTCATGCTGGACTACATGCGTACGCTATTCGGCCAGTTACCTAATATTATTGGGTAAGCATGCTGACGTTTAATAGTTGGGACATGGTGAATTGGGTCAGCCAGTTTTTCTGGCCTTTTGTCAGAATTCTTGCGTTGATTAGCACTGCTCCTGTCTTTAACGAAAGAGCGATTGGGAACCGGGTGAAAATTGGTCTGGGTGTGCTGATCACCCTACTGGTTGCGCCCTATTTGCCATTAAACACCACGCCTATCTTTTCCGTCGCGGGTATATGGCTGTTAATACAACAAGTTCTCATCGGCGTTACTCTCGGCCTGTCAATGCAGTTAGCATTTGCCGCGATTCGCCATGCCGGCGAACTTATTGGTTTACAGATGGGACTCGCCTTTGCGACCTTTTTTGATCCCACTGGCGGCCCGAATATGCAGGTAATAGCGCGTTTTCTGAATATTCTTGCCATCTTACTGTTCCTGACATTTGATGGTCATCTCTGGATGATTTCGTTATTAGCAGATAGCTTCTATACTCTGCCCATCAGCACCAATCCTATTAACAGCCATGCCTTTCTCGCGCTTGCTCGTGCCGGTGGACTGATTTTTATTAACGGATTGATGCTGGCGCTGCCAATCATCACCCTGCTGCTAACTATTAACCTGGCCTTAGGCATGCTTAACCGCGTTGCCCCACAGCTCTCGATATTTGTCGTGGGTTTCCCGATAACCCTTACCGTGGGTATCATGACGCTAGGTTTGTTAATTCCGTTAATCCCACCATTTGCAGAGCACTTATTCAGCGAAGTTTTCGATTTACTCGCTGATATCCTTACCCAGCTATCCAGCCCCTAATTTCCTATAAGCAAACATAAGTCGATGTGACTGACTAGTCAGGGATCCGCTTTTCTGTCGCCCATGCCCTACTTCAATTTTTATATAATTAGCCCCGTCGCGATCGTGGGGAATAGCATGTAGTCACACATGCCATGTCAAATATCAATGCGCTAACAAGATGAGGATAATATAAAGAGAATTAGAATTAACAGGGAAAAGGGAAAATGTAGAGCAATGACGGTAGGATAAAAAATGGCATGTCATCCAATATAATAAAGAGAATGACACGCCCAAAAAATACGCCCGGTTTAAGCGTATTCAAACCGTACAGTAGAATAGATAAATGTTTTCTATTACTACTATTTCATCTGGAATAACGACATACCCTGCATGTTCTGGAAAGCCGTATAAGAAGCCTGCAGAGAAGACTGCTGCATGATATAAGACGAGATCGCTTCATACCAGTCGGTGTCCTGCAACTGCGACAATGTCGTTTTATTCGCTACATCACGATCTTTACCAACCGCATCGAGATTATCAATCTCATTGAGCTGGATACCCAATTCGGCCCGAACGGATGAGATGTTATTAAGTGAATTGTTTAAACCACGGTTTGCCGTTTCTAACGCTGCAGCAACATTGGCTTTTGTTACATCATCAGCATCCGCAAGTGGGGTTTCAAGCGCTTTAATTGCAATGTCTAGCGTTTCAAATAAATCCGACTGGATACTCCCATCCGGTTCTTTTTTGGCATCACCAGTTACACCATTGAAAACCGCAGAGCCAGTATGGCCGACTGTCATATTTCGAGCGGAATCAACACGCTGTGAAATGGCCTGATTTCCGCCGACGTACTGAATTCCCGTCGCACCGTCAACAAAAGGAGGATTATCGGTTTCATAACCAGAAAAAATATAGTTACCATTACCATCGGTACTGTTAGCCATATTCAACAATTCAGCCTTCATACCGCGCAGAGAAGTCGCGACCGATTTACGGTCGTCGTCATTCAAAACACCGCCGCCTTTGATGACTTCAGTCAATGCGCTGGTAATTGTGGTCGAGCTCTTATTAAGAATAGATTCTTCCAAAGACATACTTTGCTTAGCAAACGTACGCGCCAACGTATACTGACTGTTTTCTGATTGAGCCTGGCCAAGCATAATGGCGCTCGCCGCCGCAATCGGATCGTCTGATGGATTTACGACGCGTTTACCGGTTGATAACTGCTCACCCGTTTTTTGCCACGTTGCCTGACCATTAATAATGCCTTGCATATTTTGCTGGTACATCATGCTGGTACTTAAGCGCATGGTATCAATTCCTCTTTCTCAAATGGTCAAACTAGCTACGAGCCGCCAACAGCGCATCAAATATAGATTGTGCAGTCTTTATTACCTGAGCATTTGCCATATAGTATTGCTGGTAACGCATCAGATCGCCGTATTCTTCATCGAGGTTTACACCAGATACGGACTGCTGTTCTGCCGTTAATTGCTTAACAACGTTTTGCTGCGATGTATTGTTTATTTTCAGGGTGCTGGTTTGGTTACCAATCTCTCCGACCAAGCCCGCGTATGCGCCGGAAATACTCGCTTTACCGCCCACAATTTTTTCATTTTGCAGTGCAAGTAACGCTTTAGCATTCGTGTTATCGCTAACACCACCAAACACAGGATTACCGCTTCCATCTACTACAGGATTGCCAGCATCATCAAGCTTCACGGACGCCGCAGCAATTTTACTAGGATCGGAAATAGCCACCGACATATCGATAATCACGTCGTTAACCGGCTTGAGCAGGAAAGTATCGTTTGTCGTCGGCGTACCCGTAATCGTCATTTTGATGCCATCAAAATTCAGGCTGCTCTCAGGAGGAGTCCCCGCTGTCGTCACTGCCGCAGTGAATTTTGAATTGTCAGACAAACGGGTCACTTGCCAGTTAGCGCCATCGTATTTGATCGAATAATTGGTTGCCTGCACATCTTTGGAATTGGTGTAAGACGGCGTTAACACGGCATTGCCAGCATTCTTGCTATCATTCAGAACGACCGCTTTACCAAAAGAGAAAAAGTCGCCGCCTTTAACACCATCACGGTCATAACCTTGCTGATGTTGAGCATTAAATGCATCGGCAAATGCCAACGCGAGCTGCCCAAGCTGATTACGTGCCTCATCCAGCGTTTCTGTACGGAAAGAGAGCAACCCACCTAATGAACCACCTGTTAAAGTACTCTCATTCAGCGAGACAACATCATTTGTCTGGTCTCTATACCCAACGGTCAGGCGAGTCGGATCGCCGCTAGAACCAATGGCGACCAGTTGGTTGCTCGTTCCAGCCTGAACCAGGTTAGTACCATTCTTCAATGCAACGTTGTAAACAATGCCATCCTGGACAGTAACATCAACACCCACCAGCTTATTGAGCTGATCGACCAGAAGATCACGCTGATCGAGCAAATCGTTAGGCATCGTGCCGCTATTTGCTCCCATTAGCTTCGTGATTTCATTGTTTAAAGACGCAATTTGTTCAGTATATGTATTAACCTGACCAACGGTGCTTTGAATCTGCGTATTCAGACCGCTGTCCATATCACGCAAATATTTATCTGTAACTTTAAACTGGTTTACCAGCCCTTCTGCCTTACCCAGCACGGTTTGGCGAGTCGATGAATCGCCGGCGTTACTGGTCAGGTTTTGCAGGTTAGAAAAGAAACCCTGAATCGTTGATGAAAGGCTTGTTGTGCTGCTGGCCAGCAAGTTATCAATCTTGGAGATCTGCTCGTAGTACGCCGTGACAGAGCTGCTTGTTGTTTGCGCAGCACGCAGCTGATTGGTGATAAATTCGTTGTATTGGCGGTTGATACTA
Source organism: Pectobacterium aroidearum (assembly GCF_041228105.1). Classification (NCBI taxonomy): domain Bacteria; kingdom Pseudomonadati; phylum Pseudomonadota; class Gammaproteobacteria; order Enterobacterales; family Pectobacteriaceae; genus Pectobacterium; species Pectobacterium aroidearum. The sequence goes on along the minus strand of NZ_CP166097.1, from coordinate 2,019,586 downwards.
ACAACATTGACACCGTTACCAATATATCCAGCCGATGTGCTGCTGCTAGTCGCCTGCTCAAGTATCGCATTTTGCCGGCTATAGCCAGTAACAGCCTGATTACTAATGTTGTTACTCACCGTACTGAGCGCAACCTGTGCACCTTTTAAGCCACTCATCGCGGTGTTAATTAAATTGGACATAGGGTGTTGTTCCTTTTACACAGGCTCTTTCGCCCTGCGCGATTAACCAAATGCTGAAAGCAGCAAATACGCTACATAAGTTAATTACTTTATCGGTCAGGAAGCGCAAATCTTGAATAAAAAATTAAAATAGGCCGCTCAAATCGTGCGTATATGCCTTCGCCACTTTCTCACCTGAGTTCTTCATTTGCTGGATCATGCTCACCAGCTTCTGAGCATATTGTGGATCCGTTGCATAACCCGCTTTTTGTAACGCATGAGCTGCCTGCTCAGCCGTTCCAGCGCTCATCACCGCTGAATAACGTGGGTTGTTGGTGAGCAATTTCACATAATCGCCAATCGCTTCAATATAGGAATCGTACACCCGGAAACTCGCCTTGACCTTCTTGGCTACGCCCTGCTCATACTCTGTCGTGGTGATCTCAGTTGTCGGCCCATTCCAGCTACTGCCCGCTTTGATACCGAACAGGTTGTGACTAGGACGCCCATCTTCGGTAGGAATTTCACGCTGGCCCCAACCAGACTCAAGCGCCGCCTGAGCAATAATAAGATGGTGGGGTATACCGCTATGCTGGCTAGCAATCTGAGCGGGCAAAGAAATCTGCGACACAAAGTTACTATTGGATAGCGGCAAGGCTGAACCGGTAGTGGGCAGTTTAGGCAGCGCTTTACGCACCATCTGCTCGACGGCCGCCGTTGGCATGGTTTTTAGCACATCACCATCGAATGTTAATGGAACAGAAGGGACCGGTGCTTTAGCTGCTGCCGCATCGGGAGATTGACGAGTCAATTGCTCAACCATGACATCCGCGAGCCCCAATCCCTTGCCCTTCGTTGAGATCTCCTGGGCAATTTGCTGGTCATACATTGAGGTATACAGACGCGTCTGATCGCTGTTGAAGAGCCCGTCCTGCGGAATCGCAGAACGCATGCTTTTCATCATCAATTGCACAAACACACCTTCCATCTGTTGCGCAACCGCCCTGATACCCTCTTTACTTTGGGGATTACCTGAAACTTCACGTTTCAGCGTATTCAGGGACTGCGCATCATAGGCCGCATTATTCAGCGTCTGTATATCACTCATTAGATAATTTCCAGTTTGGCACGCAAGCAGCCAGCGCTTTGCATCGCCTGCAGAATAGACATCAGCTCCATCGGCGTCGCCCCCAAAGAATTCAGTGCACGCACGACATTGTTGAGGTTGGCGCTGGAATTGACTCGCTGCAGAGCCCCACCCGCCTGCTGAACCGAAATCTCTGTTTGCGGAGTCACAACTGTCTGCCCGCCGCCAAATGGGGTATTGGGCTGACTGACGTTAGCCTGCTGATTAATCGTCACAGAAAGGTTGCCCTGAGCGATAGCGCAGCTATCCAGCGTGACATCACGGTTCATCACGACAGAACCTGTGCGAGAATTGATCACCACCTTGGCATCCTGAATACCGACGTTAACTTCAATATTCTGGACATCGGCCAAAAAGCGCACCTGAGAACTGTTGCCATGTGGAGCAAGCACCTGAATGGTACGAGAATCCAGCGGAGTAGCCGTGCCACCATATCCAGAGCGGTTAATGGCATCGCTCACTTTCTGCGCCATGGAGAAGTCGTCATTTTTCAGTTGCAGCATAATGGTATTCGATGCACCAAATGTGCTGGGTAACTCTCGCTCGATAACCGCACCATTACTGATCCGGCCGCCGGCAAGCTGGTTAACCTGAACACTACTTCCGCCAGCGGATGCCCCAGCACCGCCAACCAGCACATTACCTTGAGCAAGGGCATAGACCTGATTATCGACCCCTTTCAATGGGGTCATTAACAGTGTCCCACCGCGCAGGCTCTTCGCGTTACCGAGTGAAGAAACAACAACATCAATATTCTGGCCAGCTCTACCGAAAGGCGGAAGCTCCGCCGTGACCATCACCGCAGCAACGTTTTTCAGTTGCATGTTGGTTCCGGCTGGCACGGTAATACCTAATTGGGAAAGCATGTTAGTTAAGCTTTGCGTGGTAAACGGCGTCTGCATCGTCTGGTCACCAGAACCATCCAGACCAACGACTAAACCATAACCAATCAACGCATTACCACGTACGCCCTGGATGTTCACCAGATCGCGAATTCTCTCTGCCGACGCAGGGGCAATATTCAGCGTCAGTAACGTCAGCAGTACAGTGAAAAATGATGCAATCCGCATGGCAGGCCTCTTAAGCTTAGAACGGAGAAACATTGAGGAAGAACCGCTGTAACCAGCCCATGTTTTGCGCTTCGTTAATATAGCCATTGCCGACATATTCAATACGCGCATCCGCAACCTGGGTTGATGGCACCGAGTTATTACCACTAATGGTTCTCGGATTAACTACCCCAGAGAAACGTATAAACTCTGTTCCCTGATTAATGGCAATTTGTTTTTCGCCAACGACCTGTAGGTTGCCATTGGCCAGCACTTGCCCCACAGTAACGGTAATCGTGCCGCTGAACGTATTGTTGGCGTTAGCGCCACCTTTCCCGGTGAAATCATTTGTGCCTGTGGCATCTAATGCAGCACGGTTGTTACCCAGAGGTCCTTCGAGATAGCGTGGTGTCGTCGTCACACCAAACGTCGACGATCCATTACGAGCGGCATTAGCAGATGAACTTTTACTGGCGCTGACATTCTCCTGCAACACGATCGTCAATGTGTCGCCAATATTACGTGGGCGACGATCCTCAAACATCGGCTGGTAGCCATAATTCATAGGCTGCACAGTCTGGAAAATAGAACCATTAGGGCCCGCTAACACTGGTGATGCAGGCTGGGCAGTTGTAGGCCCAGTGACAACTTTATCATGCGGAATATAGGCGCAACCGTTAAGTGCTAACATCGCGATCAATGCCAACAGACGGGGTCGGCGGAGTGGTTTGATAACCGACTTTGCATTTATTATCACTGCGGATATCGCCTTAAATTAATCTATTTCACATATTCACGGGGTAAATCAAAACCATATCGGCCCCACTTATCTGGTGCTTATGGCCATCATTACCCCGTTAAACACTGTCTATATTGCTAACATCAGACCACCAGAGCACCCGCCCTCGTTCCTGAAAGTAGCGAGTTACCTATTACAGTTGAGTCAATTTCTGCAACATTTGGTCAGAAGAAGAAATTGCCTTACTGTTGATTTCATAAGCACGCTGCGTCTGAATCATCGATACCAACTCTTCCGCCACATTGACGTTGGAGGTTTCGACATATTTCTGATACAGCAAGCCTGCGCCATTCAAACCTGGGTTTGTTTCATTTGGCGCACCGGAGCTTGCGGTTTCCAGATACAGGTTCTCACCCATGCTCTCAAGGCCGCTATCATTAATGAAGGTCGTCAATGTCAGCTGGCCGATCTGGTTTGTTGCCGCCTGCCCTTGTACTTTAACGCTGACAATACCGTCACGGCCAATGTTCAGTTCTGTCGCATTCGCCGGAACAGTAATAGCGGGCTGAACCTGATAACCGCTGGACGTCACTAACTGACCGTTACCGTCAAGTTGGAAAGCACCGTCACGCGTATAAGCCGTTGTCCCATCAGGCAGCTGAACCTGAAAGAAACCCTGCCCTTTAATGGCAACGTCTTTAGAATTACCGGTTTCGGAAAACGTCCCCTGAGTATGAATACGCTCCGTTGATACCGGACGAACACCGGTACCTAACTGCAAGCCGGACGGTAGCATCGTTTGTTCTGAAGACTGAGCGCCAGGCTGACGAACTGTTTGATACATCAAGTCTTCAAATACCGCACGCTGACGCTTGAAACCATTGGTGCTGACGTTTGCCAAGTTATTGGAAATAACGTCCATATTGGTTTGCTGAGCATTCAAGCCGGTTTTTGCAATCCACAAAGAACGGATCATTTATTCACTCCTGTGCGCACTCGGCGCTTAACCCATTGCTAATATCTGATTAGCGCGTTGTGCATTATCGTCGACGCTGCTAATGACTTTCATCTGCATTTCAAATCGGCGAGCATTGGCAATCATATCGACCATAGTATCGACCGTGTTCACATTACTGCCTTCAATCACGCCCGGCATAATGCGCACGGTGGGATCGTTTTGCAGAACATTACCACGTTGTTGCTGAGCCTGTTGCGTCAAGCGGAATAAACCGTCATCAGACCGCTCAACTTCTTGTCCTGTAGCCTTAACGAGCTTCAAACGCCCCAACTGAGCAATCGTATTCGGTGGATCCCCAGGGTTAAGAGCAGAAATCGTACCGTCAGCAGAAATACTGATCTGGGCCTGCGGCGGCACGTCAATCGGCCCACCGTCGCCCATCACTACACGCCCCTGGATAGTTAACTGCCCATCAGCGTTGATCTCCATATTACCATTACGGGTGTACGCCTCACCGCCGTTAGCTGTTTGTACTGCCAGCCAACTCTCTTTCGGTAAGGCGACATCCATTGCACGGCCAGTATAATTCATCACGCCTTCGGTCATATCAGCACCAGGCGTTGAAGCAACAACCAGCGTTCGGGTGGGCAGTGTCAACCCATTTACCGGCACAGCACGCAGTGCAGAAAGCTGTGCCCGGAAACCCGGCGTTGAGGCGTTAGCCAAGTTGTTCGCAGTAATCGCCTGCTTTTCCAATGACTGGCTCGCGCCACCCATTGCTGTATAAATCGCGTGATCCATGCAATGTCCCCGTTAGGATAATTAACGCAGGCTAACCAGCGTTTGCAGAATGGAATCCTGCGTTTTGATGGTTTGCGCATTCGACTGGTAGTTACGCTGCGCAACAATCATGTTGACCAGCTCTTTACTCAAATCAACGTTCGACATTTCGGTGGATTTACCCACTAGCTTACCCAGGTTTCCGCTACCAGCGAGACCGACAACAGCCTGACCAGAGCTTGCCGTTTCAGACCACGCGTTGTCGCCTTCAGGTGATAAACCTTCTGGGTTAGCAAAACCAGCCAGAAGAATCTGACCCAGAGCCTGTTTCTGACCATTACTATAGCTACCCACGATAGTACCGTCGTCATTGATAGCATAGCCAGTCAGCGATCCCGGACCGAAACCATTCTGAGTTGGGCTCTTGTAGCTATATTCGGTATTTTGCTGCACGCTTCCCGTCAAATCGAGAGCGAACGTACCACCTGCCGCGCCATTCGTCCCAGTCATATTGATAGTAAAAGGCGTATGAGCAGTGGCACCAGTGGAACTTAAAGCACCATTTGCTTCAAAATTCAGCGTTCCAGCATTTTGATAAGTAGCAGGGGTGACTGCGTCATCTTTCGCATACGTCTGCCACGTATTATTCGCCGTTTTGACAAAATACAGCGTGTAGTTATGCACGTTACCCTGACCATCATAGGTTGTTAGTGCAGTCTTGCTGTTATAGGTACCTTCTCCACCAGGTGTTGTCGCCCAGGAGTTTGCTGGAACTGAGTCTGAAGATTTCAGGTTGGCTTTAATGGACGCAGTTGTCGTACGGTTCGCTAACATGTCGCCATCAGGAATCGTCAACGGAACGGGATCGGCACCCGTTTGAACAACTGGAGGCGTCCCCGCTACCGGGTAACCCGTCAGTTGCATACCTTGTGCGTTGACAATATTACGGCCGTTCAGCATGAATTGACCATTACGGCTGTAATAGACGGAACCGTTGGTATCCTGCAGACGGTAAAAACCACCGCCGCTAATCGCAATATCCAGGTCTCGTGAAGAGGAGGTGACGGTACCATTACCGAAATCCTGCAATACCGATGCAACCTTCACACCCATACCCACTTTAGAGCCTGCAAACATATCAGCAAATGTGACAGTACCGGATTTAAAACCTACTGTTGCTGAGTTAGCGATGTTATTACCGATAACATCCAGGTTATTAGATGCCGCGTTTAAGCCACTGACCGCCTGAGAAAAACCCATGTCGTTCTCCAGATGAATTGATTAAGTCATATTCCCGGTAATGCGTTTCACCGGAATACTGTGAAATTTATAGCGTTACAGAATCTGCCGGACATCGTCCATGGTGGCTCTGCCACGCAGTCCTAAATCCAGCAATGCACCGCTATCGCCGCGAACGACACTATTTACAACCGCATAGCTCAATGGCTGAACAACTTGCTGCGCGCCGCCCGTGCTGGCAGCGACAGTGAAGGTATAAGCACCATCAGGCGCAACCGTGCCATCAGAAAGCTTACTATCCCAGTTAAACGAGTGAACACCGGCAGAAAGCGTCCCCAGTTCGATCGTGCGAACGGCTTTACCAGTCGCATCATTAACGGTGACAGTAACGACTTCTGCGGCTTTCTCCAGTTCCACACCAAAGGGTGTACTGGTTTCTTTACCCACAAGAATGTCTTTTCCAGGGATCATGACACTATGACCAATCAGCGTCGTTGCCTGCATGGATTGGTTGTTATTGATCTGGCCGGAAATAGAACCCAAGGTGGTATTCAGTTTTTCAATACCACTCACTGTATTGAGCTGAGCAAGCTGGCTAACAAGCTGATCGTTGCTCATCGGATTCGTTGGATCCTGATTCTTCAACTGCGCAACCAAAAGCGTCAGAAACTGGTTCTGTAGGTCGGCACTACTATTTTTCTCTACCGCCGTTGTCGACGAGACACTCGATGTACTCGTTGCCGAGGAAGTATCATTAATAGTTACAGACATTATTGCGTCTCCCGATTATTGCCCGATCGTTAACGTCTTCAGCATCATCGATTTTGTCGTATTCAAAACTTCGACGTTTGCCTGATAGCTGCGTGATGCAGAAATGGTGTTTACCATCTCAGCCACTGGATCAACATTCGGCATACGAACGTATCCCTGTCCATCAGCCAGCGGATTGCCCGGTTCGTAAACCAGACGTGCGGGTGACGGGTCTTCGATAACATTAGCAACGCGCACGCCGCCAGTTGACTGCCCCGGGGCCGCATTCACTTCGAATACAACCTGCTTGGCGCGATAAGGTTCGCCATCAGGGCCCGTCACGCTGTCTGCGTTAGCCAGGTTACTGGCGCTCACATTCAGACGCTGAGATTGCGCAGAGAGCGCTGAGCCTGAAATTTCGAATATATTTAATAACGACATGAATCTTTACCTTCTCATCGCGCTACGATCACGAACCTGACTGCAAGACCGACATCATGCCTTTAATCTGCCCGCCCAGGACGGTCAGGCTGGTTTGATATTTCAGGCTATTATCGGCAAAATTAGTGCGTTCCCGGTCCATATCGACCGTATTACCGTCCAATGCAGGCTGATCGGGTACGCGATAGAGCAAATCAAGTTCCGGCGGCTGAAAATTCTGTGCCGGTATATGCCGTACAGATGTGGTTTTCAGCGCGATACCTGTACCGTTCACCCGCCCTTGCTCCATCGTTTTACTGAGCTGGCTGGCAAAGTCGATATCCCTGGCCTGATAGCCTGGCGTATCCGCATTAGCAATATTCGCGGCCAGAATTTCCTGCCGCTGGGCACGCAAGTTCAACGCTTCCTGCTGGAACCGCAACGAGGCGTCTAATTTATCAAGCATGCTCCCTCCGCAAGTTAGAATTTGGAGTGGGTAGGATAATTCTCATTATGGCTATGTCATCGAACGAATAGGCACCAAATGCAGCGCTATTTATTGCCTTAACCTTGCGCTGACATCGTTACACTTATTGCCCGACATAATCGGAATCAGGAGCGCTGAACTGGAATGAAAACAATATATTATTACCTTTGTCTGGCGACATCCTGTTTTTTTACCCTATGCGCTCCTGTCAATGCCAATGACCTTCCCGCGCAGATCAATCAATTCTTTGCCTCACGCTTTCAGGGAAGCCCAAATACCGTTAACGTTGTGATAAAATCGCCGGAATCACAGTGGCCACAGTGCGAAGCGCCCCAAATCACGCTGCCCGGGAATACGAAAATGTGGGGTAATGTGAGCCTGTCCATACGTTGTGGACAACAGCGCCGCTTCATTCAAACTGAAGTGCAGGTAACAGGGAACTATGTCACCAGTTCACGGCCGATAAACCGTGGAACAACGCTGACAGAAAAAGACATTAGTTTGACCAAAGGCAGGCTCGATTTATTACCGCTGCGCCCTATACTGACGTTACAAGGCGCACAGGGTGCAGTCCTTTTACGCGATCTCACTCCGGGCCAGGTTATTACCGCTTCCATGATCAGGCGCGCATGGGTCGTCAAGGCCGGTCAGTCGGTGCAGATTATTGCCCAGGGAGAAGGTTTCACGATTAATGGCGAAGGAAAAGCCATGAACAACGCGGCAGCTGGGCAAGCAGTCAGAGTTAGAACGGCAAATGGACAAATAATCAGCGGAATCACGAACGAAGATGGGATTATTCTGATCTCACAGTAATTAATTAAAGATTTGCTCATGTTTGCCGATGATAGTTACAGAGTCATTACTGACGACGTTTTAAAATTGAACACCAATGTGATGGAAATTCTGTAACACATTGATGATTAACTTTTTATCCTCAAATCAGAGGGATGTATTATGAGTATTGATCGCACCCAGTCACTGAAGCCGGTCAGTCAAGTGCAACAACGCGAGTCTGGCGATATCGCTAAAACCAAACGCAAACAGGCTGAGGCTCAGTCTGAAGTCAGCGCAACACAGGTAAAACTGAGCGACGCGCAGGCAAAATTGATGCAGCCTGGTACGCAGGACATCGACATGAACCGTGTTGAAACGCTGAAGCAGGCAATTCGTGATGGCTCACTTAAAATTGATGCCGGAAAGATCGCGGATACATTGCTGAAAGAAACACAGGATTTTTTAGCAGGTAAGTAATATCTATGGAAAATCTGCAATCGATTCTGGAGCAGCTGCTGCATAACCTGCGTGAGCTTGATGCTGTCATGTCTGACGAGCAAACGTTACTTTGCGCGGGGCATATCAATAGTATTGCTCTACAACAGGTGACGGAGAAAAAAACCTCTTTGCTGGCAACGATGCAGCATTTGGAAACTCGACGTCATGACATCGAATCAACGCTTAAGCTGCAAGCACCTTATGATGGTATTGAGAAATTGTCTGCTTACTGGCAGCAGGTTCAAGAGCTAACCAGACGTTTGAACGATCAGAATAAGCACAATGGTCTTCTGCTGAGTCGGCATATTGCCTATACCAATGAAGCCATCAATATACTGAAGCCTCGTCATGGTCAGGGATTGTATGGTCCTGATGGTCAGTCAAAAGGTGTAACAGTGGGCGGTAGAAAAATCACGTTCTAAAAGTCTCTGTATTTCAGCAGAGACTTTTCATCATTTAAAACTGCTACTTTTTTAAAAACTACTTATAGTTCACCGCGATATCTATCGTGCGAACGCTGAATGTATGATTTATACGTCCATTTCCTGCAATGTAGTAGACAAAGCGAAACTCATTGTTAGCCGCCAGTCCCTCAAATGCCTGAGTTTGTCCATCACCACTTCCGCCTAAGTCAACACAACGCTGCGGTGTTTGTGAACAGAGCTTAACCGCAAGCCCTGTCGGTATCTCTGAATCAATAAGATGCCGCCAATATATTGTTGTGATAGTTTCCTCTGGCTTAACGGCAATGTTAGGCGTGAAAGCCGACGTGGTAACCATTTCACCACGGTAATCCAGCTTTATTCCGGCCATACTCCCGTTCCAACTGCCAGGTGTCGCAATAGCATAGAACGGAAGCGCCAGCACAGCGACCGACAAAAAACGCATCACCGCCCTCATTTCTGGGCTTCCCCTATAATCGATGTCATACGGATCTGGCGATGATCGCTGATTTCCAAATTAGATAGCACAGCCATGTTTGGCAAGCTGCGATGCAGGAAGCGAGCGAGCAAAGCACGTAAGGCATGGTTCACAAGCAGAACCGGTGGAGCACCTAGCATCTCCTGCCGCTGTAACGCTTGTTTCGCCTGTTCGAGCAGGCGATCGGCAAGCCCAGGCTCAAGGCCACCGCCCCCCTGAAGTGCCTGTAACAGAAGGCGTTCCAACGATCCTTCAAGGCCTATAACCTGAAGTTCGCTGTCTCCCGGGAACCACTGCTGAGTGATAGCACGTCCCAGAGCCACCCTCACTACCGTGGTGAGTTCATAAGGATCCGGCTGCACTGGCGCATGTTCAGCCAATGTCTCCATGATGGTACGCATATCCCTGATAGATACTCTCTCGCTAAGCAGATTTTGCAAGACCTTGTGCAACGTTGTTAGCGTCACGACACCAGGAATGAAATCTTCTGTCAGTTTTGGCATTTCCTGCGCAACGCGGTCCATCAATTGCTGCGCTTCTTGTCTTCCAAACAACTCACTGGCATGTAATGCAATTAAGTGGTTCAAATGTGTTGCCACCACCGTACTGGCCTCTACGACCGTAAACCCTTGAGCTTGGGCCTGTTCTTTCAGGGCATTATCAATCCAGACAGCCGGCAGCCCAAACGCAGGGTCTTGCGTGATATCACCAGACAAAGAACCAACCGCATTGCCCGGGTTGATCGCCATCCAACGCCCAGGATGAGCTTCACCGCTACCAACCTCAACACCTTTCATTAATATACGATAGCTGGCAGGCTGAAGCTCCAAATTATCCCGGATATGAACCACCGGCGGTAAATACCCCATTTCCTGAGCAAATTTCTTCCTGATACTACGAATCCTACCCAGCAGTTCACCATCTTGCTGTGCGTCGACCATTGGAATCAAGCGATAACCCACTTCCATACCTAGCGGATCTTCAAGCTGTACATCAGACCAGCTGGCTTCAATAACCTGATGTTTCTCCATTGCTGCGGGTGTTGGCTGCAACACAGGTTCTTTTTGCTGCTCACCGCGCATCCACCAGGCTAGCCCTAACAAAGATGCAGTGAATAACAGAAAGACAAAATTAGGCATACCGGGAACCAAGCCAATAAGCCCGATAACCGCCGCACTCAGTACCATAACCCGTGGATTGTTGAACAGTTGGGTGACCATCTGTTGGCCAACATCCTGATCGGTACTCACGCGAGTAACAATAACACCCGCTGCGGTAGAAATAATCAGAGCAGGAATCTGAGCAACCAGACCGTCACCGATGGTAAGCAGCGTATAGCTTTCTGCGGCCTGTCCTACCGGCATACCGTGTTGTACAACACCAACGATCAATCCGCCAATAACGTTAATGACCATGATAATCAGTCCGGCGATAGCATCACCGCGCACGAACTTACTGGCACCATCCATTGAACCGTAAAAATCAGACTCCTGCGTCACCTCAGCACGGCGTTTTTTCGCCTCTTCTTCACCAATTATCCCAGCATTAAGATCGGCATCGATCGCCATCTGCTTACCTGGCATACCGTCCAGCACAAAACGCGCGCCGACTTCGGCGATACGTCCGGCACCTTTGGTGATAACCATGAAGTTGATTAAGACAAGAATGATAAAGACCACAATACCTATGGCAAAATTTCCGCCAACCAGAAAGTGGCCAAATGCTTCAACGACCTTACCGGCAGCAGCGGTGCCCGTATGGCCTTCCAGTAAAATAATACGGGTAGACGCGACGTTGAGTGACAAACGCAGCAACGTAGAAAACAGCAGGATCGTAGGAAATGCAGCAAATTCCAGCGTCCGCTGCGTGAACATCGCAACCAGCAATACCATGATTGACAGTGCGATGTTAAAGGTAAATAGCAGATCCAGGATAAATGGCGGCAGCGGCAATACCATCATGGAAAGTATCAGCAGGATCAGTATAGGTCCGGCTAATATTTGCCATTGGGTACCTTTCATATTACTCGGTAAACGAAGCAAAGAGGCCAAATTAGCCATCAGTAGTATTCTCTTTAGCAAAATCCAGCGCATCAGGCACTGGTAAATGTTTCGGTTTTCTAGGAATTAATCCACCTTCGCGCTTCCAGCGTTTCAGTTGATAAACCCAAGCTAAGACTTCTGCAACAGCAGCATACAACGCAGCGGGAATGTGCTCTCCGATCTCTGAATGACGAAATAGCGCTCGAGCCAACGGGGGCGCTTCTAAAATAGGGACGCGATGCTCGGTCCCCAACTCACGAATACGCAAAGCGATCTCACCCGCACCTTTAGCCAACACTTTCGGTGCATTCATTTTTTTCTCATCATAACGTAATGCTACCGCATAATGCGTCGGGTTAGTGACTATCACATCAGCCTTAGGAACATCAGCCATCATTCTACGCTGAGCAATTGCTCTCTGCTGCTGACGAATACGGCCTTTAACATGAGGATCGCCTTCACTCTGTTTATGCTCGTCCCGAATTTCCTGCTTGCTCATCCGTAATTTTTTGATGTGGCTCCAGACTTGCCAAAACACATCAAAAGCGACCATAGGAATCAGGCCCATGATGATGAGAAAGCCACACATTACGGCCAACTCTAACGCATCACCTAACGCCGAAATCGGCGATTCGGATATTAAATGCAATATTTTTGGCCAGTTATGAATCAAGAACAGCGTACTAATGATCCCAACCATGACTGATTTTAATATTGCTTTAAAAAGCTCAGCTAGTGATTGAGCAGAAAACAACCGCTTCAGTCCAGAGATAGGATCTAATTTTTTAAAATTAACTTTTAATGATTTGGTACTAAATAGTACCCCGCCGAGCAGCAAAGGCGCAGACAGTGCAACCAACACAGCCCCGAACATAATGGGTATTAACGCCGACGCAGCCTGACGCAGTAATGAGCCAACATGCCGTAGCATTTGGGTGTCATCGCCGATCGTGGCGTAATCAAAATTTAACGACTGTGAGACAATTCTGGCCAATCGGCCAGCCATAGCATCGCCACCTATCCACAAAATAGCCAATCCTGCGACCATCATCAGAACAGAAGTCAGCTCTCGAGATCGTGGGATCTGGCCTTCTTCACGCGCCTTTTCCTCCTTTTGGGGAGTGGGGGCTTCTGTTTTTTCTAGATCGCTATCATCAGCCACTATGGCGTTCCTGTTACGACTTTCGGGATAGGAATTTGCTGCCTAGCATGACAAATACGGAAAAATTTTATGGCTGGAACAACGAGAAAAACCAACGCTTCTTTAACGAATAGTAAGGGGGAAAGGTGGGGAATATCGAATTTAGCTATTTATGGCCATAAGTACTGGCCATAAATAACCAGGCGATGGTGTTCATCATTTTTTCAAAAAAAGGAATCACTCCCTTTCTTGAAACAAGATGGATTAGAACCCAAGGCTATCCAGAAGATCATCAACCTGATCCTGATTGGCGACGATACCTGCTGCACCTTTATCCAACTGCGGCCCATTCAGCAGACCATCATTTGCACGCTTAGGTGCATCTGGTTTTTCTGGGATATTTTCCAGCAACACCATCAACAGTTGTTTTTCAATCTCCTGGACAACATCCATCATACGCTTGATGACCTGACCGGTAAGGTCCTGGAAATCCTGCGCCATCATGATTTCCAACAGTTGAGCGTTGGTAAATGAGGTATGCTGCGGTACATCTTCAAGATAGCTACGCGTATCCGTGACTAATTCACGCGCATCTGCCAGCTCGATTGGATTTTCAAACCACTCATCCCAACGAGCTTTCAGAGACTTAGCATCAGCTTCTAGTTGGTTTTGACGTGGCTGTGCAGCTTCTACGCAGCTCAGAGCGCGCTCTGCCGCTTGCGCAGTCATCTGGACAACATAGTCAAGGCGATCGCGGGCATCAGGAATAGCCTCTGCGGCTTCTGCTATCGCATTATCCAAACCCAGCTCTTTCAAGCTGTCGCGTAGCATACGAGTCAATTGGCCAATACGCGAAATGATCTCGGTTGCTGAAGCAGTGTCGTTCACGGACGGCATATGTGGCGTCATAAGATCCCCTTACATACCCAATTTTTCGAAAATCTTATTCAGTTTTTCTTCAAGGGTAGCTGCAGTAAATGGTTTAACTACATAGCCGCTAGCACCCGCTTGTGCTGCAGCGATAATGTTCTCTTTCTTCGCTTCCGCAGTTACCATCAGCACCGGAAGGCTGGAAAGCGAACCGTCAGCACGAATAGTCTGCAGCAGCTCCAGTCCATCCATGTTAGGCATATTCCAGTCAGAAATGACGAAATCAAAAGCACCAGCACGAAGCTTGTTCAGCGCATCAGCGCCATCCTCTGCTTCTTCTACGTTATTAAAGCCCAGTTCCTTCAGCAGGTTACGGACAATTCGGCGCATCGTCGAAAAATCATCCACTACCAGAAATCTGAGTTCTTTATCGGCCATACCTACTCCTAAAATATTTATTGCTCACCGAGAGCTGCTTATATACGTAATGCCTGTCCGGCAGAGATTTGTGCCAACATACGCTGGCTCACCTGGTGCAAATCCACCACTTCATCGACGCCACCCATAGCAATCGCTTCACGTGGCATCCCGAAAACCACACAACTTGCTTCATTTTGGGCCAGAGTATAAGCGCCAGCCTGATGGAGTTCCAACATACCAGCCGCCCCATCATTCCCCATTCCAGTAAGGATTACCCCTACAGCATTTCGCCCGGCGTATTGTGCAACCGAACGGAATAACACATCGACTGATGGACGATGTCGATTCACCGGAGGTCCATCATTTAAACGTACTTGGTAGTTTGCTCCACTACGCGCCAGTTCAAGATGGCGTGCTCCAGGGGCAATGTAGGCATGACCAGGAAGAACACGTTCCCCGTCTTCCGCTTCTTTCACCGTAATCTGGCACAGTTTGTTCAACCGCTCGGCGAAAGATTTCGTAAAGCCTGGTGGCATATGCTGTGTAATCAGTAATGCGGGGCTTGTCGGCGGCAGAGGCTGTAATACATGCCGTATCGCTTCCGTTCCCCCTGTTGATGCACCAATCGCGATCAATTTCTCACTACTGAGCAATGGCATATGCTGAATAATTTTTGTCGGCTCAGCCGCTGCACTACGCTGCGGCAGGCGAGCCTTCGCTGCCATGCGAATTTTTTCCGCAATCAGCTCGCTGTACGCCAGCATCCCCTCACGAATGCCTAACTGAGGCTTGGTGACAAAATCAATCGCACCAAGCTCCAAAGCACGAAGCGTGATTTCCGAACCTTTTCCCGTCAGGGACGACACCATGACGACAGGCATCGGGCGCAAACGCATCAGCTTTTCAAGAAAATCCAATCCATCCATACGCGGCATTTCAACATCCAGCGTTAATACTTGAGGATTGAATTTTTTAATCAAATCACGAGCAACTAATGGATCTGGCGCAGTTGCGACAACTTCCATATCAGAATGGCTATTAATTATTTCAGTCATGATCTGACGCATGAGGGCAGAATCATCAACGCATAATACTCTTATCTTGCTCATTATCTTTCCTTAGCCAGCCCGTATACAGTTTGCCCACGCAAATAGAATTCGCGACTGATCTGGCTGAAATTCTCTGAATGCCCGGCAAATAACAATCCCCCCGGCTTAAGCATCGGGACGAATCGGCGGAGAATACGCTCTTGAGTTTCTTTATCGAAATAAATCATTACATTACGACAAAAAATAGCATCGAATGGCGCGGGAACAGACCAATCAGGAGCGAGTAGATTTAGTTGTTGGAAATGCACCATTGACGCAAGCTCAGGACGAACACGAACCAAACCACTGTGTGGCCCAGTACCGCGTAAAAAGAATCGCTGTAGTTGCTGTGGAGAAAGAGAGCGCAACTCCTCCTGACGATAGATGCCAGCCGTTGCCTTTTCTAATACCTGGGTATCAATATCACTGGCCCATACCTGACATCCACTTGCTTTATTACCCAAAACTTCGGCAAGTGTCATGGCCAGCGAATAGGGTTCTTCCCCTGTAGAAGCCGCTGTACTCCAGATAGTGTAACCGTTTGGACGTTTTCTGGCATGCTCAGCCAATATAGGAAAATGGTGAGCTTCACGGAAAAATGCCGTTAGGTTAGTGGTTAACGCATTAACAAAGGCTTGCCATTCTGCACTGTTAGGATCTGACTCCAACAACGCTAAATACTGACCGAAATCATTAATTCCAAGCAAACGGAGACGTCTAACCAAACGGTTATAAACCATTTCGCGTTTGTGATCGGCCAGAACAATGCCGGCTCGCTGATATATTAATTGGCTGATGCGTCGGAAATGAGTGTCCGACAACGGCAACCGGTCAACCATCTGCGTCAGAATAGAGGCAGATTCAGGGCGATTTTGCGATGGTGTACTTTTCATATCAAACCGCTCGAATAGTGTTTTTTGCTATGGTTTTTTTCAATCTGAACTTTCCTTTACAGCTAACGCAGGTTTTTTATTGTCATTCGTCAATTGCTCATCGCATGGCGATTAAAACTGACACTGTATTGGTAATACACCCTACAAGTTCTGCAAACAAAACCAGTCAGTGTGTTAGTTCTACCAAAGCCACATGCTGTCGGGTGGCATTCTCCCTCTCATCACAGCTGCGCTACCTGCTTTATTCTTTGGCTTTAATACCAAAGCCAGCCTCACCCCATCATATCCATAACATAAGTTACAGATTGAACAATACCATGAATTATCCTGCTTCAAAGCACCAAGTGCTATATCACTTATAAAACCCCAAGCATGCAGAGATAAATTACTCACCTATTCATTTTTTAAATTATGGCGAGTAAGCGAGCACCCAGCCACCTACTCGTAAGCGGCTGGGAATTGGCTCAGTAACACGTCCTACAGCTTGGTTATTTATAGCCTATAGACGGCTCCTTATCAGAACGTTTCCCAATTATCATTGGATAAACCTTCTTTTGCTTTCTTGCCGCCATTCGCTGATGGCGCCAGCAATACAGGTTTTTGGCCCGTCGCTGCTGGTGTCGTTCTTCTAAAAGAACCCGCATCTTCAGACAGGCGGAATACCGCAACAGCCTGATTCAACACTTTCACTTGTTCTTCCAGAGCAACCGCTGCGGCCGCAGACTCTTCAACCAAGGAGGCGTTTTGTTGCGTTACGCGATCCATTTCAGTTACAGCCTGACCAACCTGATCGATCCCTTTACTTTGCTCATCTGAAGCTGAGGCAATTTCGCCCATGATGTCTGTTACACGAGTAACCGCACTGACGATTTCTCCCATCGTCTCGCCCGCACTCTCAACCAGCACAGAACCTTCATCGACCCGACTGACAGAATCTTCAATCAAACTTTTAATTTCTTTCGCAGCTTGCGCACTACGCTGTGCCAAATTACGCACTTCGCCTGCAACAACCGCAAATCCACGGCCTTGCTCCCCTGCTCTGGCCGCTTCAACCGCCGCATTCAGCGCAAGAATGTTGGTTTGGAAAGCAATACCATCAATCACACTAGTAATATCGGCAATTTTTTGCGAACTTCCAGCGATATTGTGCATGGTTTTGACAACATTATCGACGACCTTGCCGCCCTTCTGTGCCGTCTCTGACGCACTCAGAGCCAACTGGCTGGCCTGACGGGCGTTTTCCGCATTCTGTTTAACGGTTGCGGTCAACTGTTCCATACTTGCCGCTGTTTCTTCTAACGAAGCAGCTTGCTGCTCGGTACGTGAAGAAAGGTCGTTATTTCCAGCACTAATCTCTGTTGCGCCAGTATAAATCGCATCAGCGCCTTGTCGAACAGCACTAACCGTTGCAACAAACTCACTTTGCATATGACGAATACTGTCAGCCAGAATTCCCATTTCATTACTGCTGTGAAAGTGGGTTGTTTTTGTCAAATCACCTTTTGCAATATGACGAATGTGTTCAACAATATTATTTAGCGGCCTAATTAGTAGTTGTTGAATACCAATCCAGGAAACCAGAGCTACCGCAAAAACCAGCACAACAATGAAACCAAGGATCCAAAGCGCCGAGTCATAAGCTTCGTTGTTTTTCGCTATACCGGCCTGATAAAGTTTATCGCTTTCCGCTTTATAGGCGTAATACGCTTTTTCAAAGTTATCCTGGAAACTTTGTGTCGGTTGCTCAACAAACTTCTTAAATTCCCCTGCATTCAAAAACTGAATTAATTCCGTTAATGCGCCATTCAAAGCCACATAATTCTCTTTTACGCCCCGAGTAACGGCTTCATCCTGGCGTGCGTCCTGCGGCACTTTCTCATAGCGGGAGAAAAAATCGTTTGCCACAACCAGTTGTTTTTGAGCTGAAACCAGAAGCTCTTTACCACCAGCACCAGCACCGGTACCACTCGCATCAAGAGCAAAACGCGTACCTGCCCGGTTAAGGGTATTACGGGTCTGTAATAAATATGACCATGCTGAATCCAGTTCAGAACGCTTTTGGTTAATAATCTGCGTTGAGCTGAAGATATCCTTATCATTTTTTAATGCACTAAAGAATAAACCACCAGAAATAAGCTGAAGTGCCCCAAACAACACCAGTACAAGCATCAGACCTGTAACAACTTTTATACGGTTAAACATATAACGCCTTTTGAGTAGACCAACCACCGATGATATCGGCACTATTCTGGATATCTTTACGAATTTCTGAACTGACAAGGATATGACTAAGGAAGGTTTTCGGGGCCACTTTCGTAGCCCCTGAAGGCCGATGGATTAGACTTTTAATACGCTATCAACCAGCGCCATTTCTTCGCTGCTCAACAGTTTTTCGATATCAACCAGAATCAGCATTCTCTCGCCTAAAGAGCCCAAACCAGTCAGGTATTCTGTTGACAGAGTTACGGCAAACTCCGGCGCAGGGCGAATTTGATCTGCGGTCAATGACAACACATCAGACACGCCATCGACGACAATACCTACGACACGCTGACCAAGATTCAGAACAATAACAACCGTGTTGTCATCGTATTCAACATCCTGCTTGGCGAATTTAATGCGCAAGTCAACGATCGGTACAATGACACCGCGTAGATTGGTGACACCTTTGATGAAGGAAGGCGTGTTGGCAATGCGCGTTACCTGGTCATAACCGCGAATTTCTTGTACTTTTAAAATATCAACGCCGTACTCTTCGTCACCCAGCGTAAAAATCAGGAATTCCTGTCCTACTGTTTCGCCAGTTAATTTCGTGACGCTTGCAAGTCCAGTCATGTTTTCCACCCTTTATTAACGATCTGTTTTATTAAGCAGCAGTTTCAACCACACGCTTTTCACGATTAAGCGCTTGTAACGCTGAAACATCCACAATCAGCGCAACGCTACCATCACCAAGAATGGTAGCGGCTGAAACGCCTGGTACCTTGCGATAATTACTTTCCAGGTTTTTAACGACGACCTGATGTTGCCCAATCAACTGATCGACCAACAAGGCGTAACGCCGTCCCGCACTCTGCAGGATAACGACGATTCCCTGTGTAGCATCCGTTTTAGCGCCATCCACATCAAAAATATGGAATAGCTCAACGAGAGGTAAATATTCACCACGAACCTGTAGTACACGCTCGCCACCGGCTAATGGATACAAATCCTCCGACTGAGGCTGCAGGGATTCCATCACAGCATTAAGCGGTAGAATAAAGACTTCATTGTTAACTTTAACGGACATACCATCGAGGATGGCTAACGTTAATGGCAACAAGATTCTGATAGTTGTACCTTTCCCAGCCTGGAAGTGGATTTCGACATGCCCACCCATTTCCTGGATATTTCGCTTAACTACGTCCATGCCGACACCGCGACCAGAAACGTCTGTGACCTTCTCAGCCGTGGAGAAACCAGGAGCAAAAATCAACATACCGACTTCTTCATCAGACATTGTGTCGCTCACGGCCAATCCTTGAGACAGCGCCTTAGCCAGAATTCTTTCGCGGTTGAGCCCAGCTCCATCATCGATAACTTCAATACAGATGTTACCGCCCTGATGTTCCGCGGAAAGCGTCAGGTTACCTACTGCAGATTTACCTGCAGCAACGCGTTTATCTGGCGATTCGATACCGTGATCGAGGCTGTTACGCACCAAGTGAGTAAGAGGATCGATAATACGTTCGATCAAACTCTTATCCAATTCAGTCGAACTCCCCATGAGCGTCAGCTCGACCTGCTTATCCAATTTGGCAGCCAAGTCACGAACCAAGCGAGGGAAACGGCTAAACACATATTCCATCGGCATCATACGGATGGACATAACCGACTCTTGCAAATCGCGAGCGTTACGTTCCAACTGCCCCATGCTGTTAAGCAGATCGCCATGCGCCACAGGATCGAGTTCGCTTGAGCGCTGTGCCAGCATCGATTGCGTAATGACTAACTCACCAACGAGGTTGATAAGCTGGTCAACTTTCTCAACCGCTACACGAATACTGGTATCACCGGTTTTTGCTTTATTTTTTCCATTTTCCGGTGCAGCTTGCGGTTTTGCAGCAGTTGGCGCAGACGGTGCAACTGGAGCTACCGGGGCTGGGGCTGGCGCTTCAACAACAGCCAATGTCTCTACAACTTCAGCAACGACAGGTTGGCTAGCTACGGCAGACTTGAAGCTGATTTGCTCAGGTTCAAGAACAAAACACAGCACGGCACTAATATCGTCTTCACTTTCCGAAGTAACCAATGTCACTTCTACGCTAGTGTCAGTCTGGTGAGGATCTTTAACGGTTCCCAGATTACCAAGCTCTTCCAGCATTTGAGGTATTTCCTGGGATTTCAGGCCGGTTAATGCGATACGCATTTCACCTTTACCTACAGCGTTAGATGCTGGGCTGGTAGTGTGCTGTGTTCCAACTGGAGCCTCAGCCTGGGTGACGTCACCATCAGCTTTAGACTCCAGGGCGAGCTGGCGCAGAGCCTGACAGATATACTCAAAGCTTTCGGCATTGGGTTCCTGCGCGGTTTTATAAGCGTCCAACTGATCCTGCATAATGTCTTTTGTTTCCAGAAACAGGTTGATGATATCAGTGCTAAGACGCATTTCTCCACGTCTTGCCCCATCGAGTAGGTTTTCTAAAATGTGTGTAGTTTCTTGTAATACTTTAAAACCGAACGTACCTGCGCCCCCTTTTATGGAGTGAGCCGCTCGGAAAATTGCATTCAATTGCTCTGTATCAGGCTCCGACGGATCCAACAATAATAAATGTTGTTCCATATCTGCCAGTAATTCATCTGCTTCATCAAAGAAAGTTTGATAGAAAGCACTCATGTCCATGCTCACGTGGTCACCTCTGCTGTGAATCGCGGCTTATTGAGAAGGCGTCGCCTGACTATCGGGCGCAGCAGGCAACGCAGTGGTTGGCTGTTGACGCTCTGGAGCAGGAACTCCATTAGTTGGTTGTGGCGATGCCCCACCACTCCCACTCGTATTATTATCACTATTTTCGGCAGCCGGAGTGGTAGGTTTAGGCTTATCCAACTCCATATTTTGTAAATTTTCCGCCTTGTCTATATTTACAGCAGAGCTTTCTGCATTTTCTTCTTCAATATCCTTTTGAGCTTGTCTGCTCAATACCAGCAGACTGATGCGTCGGTTAATCGCATCATTTCCACCTGTCGCCTGTTTGAGGTTCATTGTCGCAGCCATGCCCACAACGCGCAAAACTTTTCCATCAGACAAACCACCAAAAATAAGCTCTCGGCGCGATGCATTAGCACGATCTGCGGACAGTTCCCAGTTACTATAACCACGTTCCCCCGTCGTATACTGAACATCATCGGTATGGCCTGAAATACTCAGTTTATTGGGGAAATCGTTCAGAATAGGCGCTATAGCACGCAGAATATCGCGCATATAAGGTTCAACCTGTGCGCTTCCGGTTTTAAACATTGGGCGATTTTGACTATCGATGATTTGGATACGTAACCCTTCATCGATCATTTCAATTAACAGATGTGGACGAAGTGCGCGCAGCCGTGGATCGGCCTCAATTAACTGATCCAGACGCTCACGCAATCTGTTGAGTCGAACCTCATCCAGCTTCTTTTCCACGTTATCTGTTTTGATGGCCTTTTTCACTTCACCATCTTGCTGGGTTGGATCGTTTCCTCCGCCCGGGATCGGGCTGGAACTGTCACTTGATTTAGAGCCTGACGTTAGCGCAACCTTTAGTGGAGTTCGAAAATACTCTGCGATTTGGGCCAGCTGCATTGGCGTAGAAATTGCGATAAGCCACATTACAAGAAACAATGCCATCATTGCTGTCATGAAGTCAGCGTAGGCAATCTTCCAGGAGCCACCATGGTGGCCCCCATGTCCAGACTTACGCTTTTTGCGAATAATGGGATGCTGATGTTTCATGCGTTACTGTCCGACGCTTGCTGAGTCGGCGATTTCACACGACGAATGTGTTCTTCCAATTCGGTAAAGGAAGGACGCTCCGTTGAGTACAGCGTTTTACGACCAAATTCAACGGCAATTTGCGGAGCATAGCCATTAAGGCTCGACAGCAAAGTGACTTTAATACACTGTAATACTTTGATTTTTTCTGCATTCTTCTGGCGCAATAAAGCCGCCAATGGCGAAACAAAGCCGTAAGCAAGGAGGATACCCAAGAAGGTTCCCACCATAGCATGAGCGATCATCATCCCCAGCTCAGCAGCAGGTCGATCAACATAAGCTAGTGAGTGAACAACACCCATAACAGCGGCTACGATACCAAATGCCGGAAGACCATCCCCCATTAGCGTCAAGCTCGTCGCAGGCACTTCGCTTTCATGTTCAATCGTTTCGATCTCTTCATCCATCAGCGTTTCAATCTCAAACGCATTCATGTTGCCGCTGACCATCAAACGCAAATAATCGGTAATAAATTCAACGACGGTGTTGTCAGCAAGGATATTCGGGTAGCTTGAGAAGATCTCGCTCTCACGAGGATTATCAATATCAAATTCCAGGGAAAGCATGCCTTGCTGGCGGGATTTGGCCATCACACGAAAGAGTAAGGCCATGAGATCCATATACAATGCTTTATTATACTTGGAGCTTTTGACCAAAAGAGGTAATGCGCGTAGTGTTGCTTTTATCGCCTTTCCATTGTTACCAACGATGAAAGCACCTACCGCCGCACCACCGATAATCAACAGCTCCGAAGGTTGATAAAGCGCACCCAAGGCCCCACCGACCATGAGATAACCGCCGAGTATCGAGGCCACAATTACGATATAACCCAATATAACCAGCACAAGAAATCCTTATAATAAAAAAGGTGGGCGGAGAGTGAGATAAAACTGCGGAGCCGTAGCCAGGACGTTCTTGAAGGAGAAATCTATCACTGCCTTCACAACCAACAGTGATAGATTCACAAATCGCTACAGGCTCAGACTGCGTGTTTTACCTGTTCATCCAGCAGTTGAGGTATTATATCGGCAAGATTTTGCGAAAGTTTACGCTTTTTTACTGCTCTGGAAGGGGGTTGGCACAAACTACAAACAAAGCTGTTTTTAGGTTGATGAGCGTGAGTAATGAACATCCCTTTGCAGCAATTGCATGACGACAGTTGCAGCATACCGCTGTCAACAAACCGGACTAATGTCCAGGCTCGCGTCAATGCCAACAGTGGAGAGTCGCTCTGCGGCGCACACTGTTCGAGATAAAGCCGGTAAGATTTAATAACCGCTTCAACACCACTGCACTGCCCATTCTTGATTAAAAAGCTGTATGCGTTGTAGAACATTGATGAATGAATATTCTGTTCCCAGGTCATAAACCAATCCGTTGAAAAAGGTAGCATTCCCTTTGGCGGCGGACTTCCTCTCAGTTCTTTGTACAGTTTAATCAAACGTCCGCGGCTTAACTGAGTTTCACTTTCTAACATCTGTAAACGAGCACCAAGCGAAATGAGCTCCATTGCTAATTGGATATCTTTCGCTTCCTGAACAATACTTTTCTCCGCCATTACTTATGCCCTTTTCTTAGGCAGGTTTTCTTCTTTCGAAGTTAACTGTTGTAATAAGTGACTCGACAACAGAATCCCGGTATGAATTTGCTGTAAATCATCCACACGTGATTCCTGAGTCAACACTTTGATTGTATTGTGATCGTTAAAACGGAAATGGCATATCAATTGGTTAGTTTCTGCCAACTTCACCATCTGCGGTAAAGTCAGTTGCATCAAGGTATCTGCCATCTCGTCATTGATTCCAAGACGGAACATCGCAGAAGCTTTTTCATCATTAATTAAGCGTTGCGCCAGTAACAAATAAGACAGATTAATGTCATAAATGTGTTTGAGTAATTCAGAGGTACCCATATTTCCCATCCCGACAGGCTATGTTTAAAACATAAGTTAGGTGATAGACCATATCGCCCAGTTCGAAAATCACTCTCCATTGATGGCATAAAAAACTATCGGTGCCAGATACTGCGAGTTACTACTTTATCATTTCTTATTCGGGCAATCGTTACTTGCCAACTTTACGCATCACGCTGCGAATCCGTTCATCCGTTGCTTTTTAGTCACATCCTGAAGACCCACTCCAACCAAAGCATAGGATTAATCCTAAAACAGCGCAACTGTACCGCCTAATCCGTAGCACATACAACGCGGCTGAAGAATGATTTTGGCCATTATGTGATACAGATCACATAAATGAAAGCATTATGAGCCAAAGCCCGTCTGGTCAGATCACTTTTGCGCCTATTTTTACGCCAAAAACGCGCACCAAACGTTACAAAAAAGATCATTGAAAAGGATCAAAAAGAAACGATTTGCTTGCTATATAAATGATAGATATACAAAAAATTCATTACGTCTAAGATGCATACCGCTATGTAAGTTTATACCTTTCACGAAAAACTTACACTTTTTACCCAAAAAACTCTTAAACGCATGTTCTGAAGCAAAATTTATCTATCTTCTGCCGAAGCACAGCCGCAATGACAACAAAGCATAGAAGTATGACATAAAAAGGAAGGAAATAAGATATTTCATTGATATTAAAGAAATTAATGAGACATTGGGGTTAGTTGCAGACGCGATAGCGTGAAGTCGTTCTACTCTCAAACTTCACGCTACAGGCAGCGTCTTTAGGACAATATGCGGACTGGATGACGGAGGTACTTAGCGAGCGCTTTTCACCACTCGGTTAACCAACCAAATACCTGAACAAACCAAGACAAGTGCAAAGAAATATTTCCACTCTAGGATGCTTTCATTAAGGAACAGCGCTGAAAGCAGCGTACCAGATACCGGGATGAGGAAATTAAATGGTGCGACCATACCAACTCGATTATATTTCAGCAATTGGCTCCATAATGAAAAAGCGACAGAAGAGAGCAAAATAAGATAGCCCAGCATCAGCACAGCTTTCCAATCAGGTATGATGAGTGTTCCACCTGTACAGTACCCCGATATCGTTAAAATGATCCCACCAATAGCCAATTGATAACCTGTCATTACAGTTGGATCCATGGTTTGCGATATCCGCTTACCATATATAGTAGATGCAGACAAAATAAATGCGGCAATAACAACGAACCCATCACCTAACAACGTAAAACTGGTGCTCATGCCGTTACTGTTGATATTAACGACCATCACACCGACAAAGCCTAATATACAACCCACTAGCTTGTTGATATTTAATTTATCATTCTGGTACAAATAATGAGCAAGCAGCACGCTAAAAAAAGTACTGGTTGCATTCATGATCGAGCCTTTAACGCCTGTGGTATAAGCCAGACCGATATAGAAAAAAACATACTGCAATGATGTCTGGAATATTCCCAGGATGCTCAACTGGACTAACTGCCCACGCTGAAAACGCCCGATAGACCGCCCGCTTAACACAGCCAGCACTAACAGCAACAGCCCGGCGAAGGCGAACCGGTAGCCTGCAAAAACGAGTTTTCCAGGAATATCATTATCTGCAATGTGAAACAGTTCATAACCATTTTTAATTGCCGGATAAGCACTTCCCCAGAGCAAACAGCATAATGTGGCGACAAAAAAAACAATTTTTTTATCAGAAAAAAAATGCGTGTGCTTTTCCAAGAAAAATTCCTCCGAAGATAGAGCCGACATAATAGCGTTGAACCCCAGACAAATAAAGTTAGGAAACCAGACTCTTTATTTTTTATTATCAATCTGTATGATTTCGCATCACGTATTTCTCTTTTCTTTTTAAAGAGTTAAAAACGTGATCGGGATCGCACCGAATTTGATTAAGGTTTCTCAATATATGCCGATTATCTTTTACATTGGTTGTTTAGCTAATGGCTTGTCATTAATGTAGACACTAAAACCTAAACGCCGATGCCACTACTAGTGGCATGGTAAATCATAAATTCCTGAGAATGAGCGAATGGATATGAAAATAACTTCAAGGTCTGAGCAGCACGTCGAGGCTGGCATGCTGAGCAATTTACGGCTAGTTCCCTTATTCGTCATTATTCTGGGTGGAATCATGCTGTTATTTGCAGCATCTATCGGCACATCCAGCTACTTTCTGCAAAGCAGCAATCAGTCATTAGACGACGTTACACAAGAAATTGATACCCGAATGGGGATCTCAAACAGCTCCAACCACCTTCGTACTGCGCGTCTGTTGCTCATTCAGGCTGCGGCAGCTGCACGTATCGGTGACTCTCAGGTCTTCAATGACAACCTGAAGCAAGCTGAACAGCGGCTGGAACAGTCAAAAAAAGCATTCCTTGTCTATGAAGAGCGTCCAGTTAAAACGCCGCAGGATATGGCGTTGGACGACGAACTGCGCAAATCTTATGATGCTTATGTGAATCAAGGTCTTATGTTAATGCTCACTGCAGCAAAACAGGGGCTATTTGAAGAAGTCATCACTCTCGAATCCGAAGAAACCCGGGTTTTGGATTTGGCCTATAACAAATTTCTGTTAGAGGCTGTCGCTTACCGTACACAAAGAGCGAAAGAATTAAATGAAACTGCGCAGAGAAACGCGCTACTCGGATATTCGTTGATGGGGGGCAGCTTTGCTCTGGCGACGATTTTAACACTTCTGACCTTCTTCCTGCTGAGAGGTATTCTCATCAAACCAATGAATCAGTTGGTCGCGAGAATTCAGCGTATTGCGCAAGGCGATCTGACTCAGATGTCAGATCGTTATGGTAGGAATGAAATCGGTACGCTAGCCAGCAACGTTCAGCAAATGCAATCTTCTCTGGTAACAACCGTCACTACCGTCCGGGAAAGTGCAGATTCTATTTATCAGGGTTCAACGGAGATCTCATCCGGTAACACGGACCTTTCCTCACGAACCGAGCAGCAAGCCGCCGCGCTTGAGCAGACCGCAGCCAGCATGGAGCAATTGACGGCAACGGTGAAGCAAAACTCAGAAAACGCACATCACGCAAGCCAGCTCGCAGCCAATGCTTCAGGAAAAGCCAAACAGGGTGGCGAGATCGTTGCAAACGTCGTCAATACGATGAACAGTATTTCGGGTAGTTCAAAGAAAATCTCTGAAATTACCAATGTCATTAACAGCATTGCATTCCAAACCAATATTCTCGCGCTAAATGCCGCAGTTGAAGCTGCCAGAGCGGGAGAACAAGGTCGCGGTTTTGCCGTCGTCGCCAGTGAGGTTCGTAGCCTCGCACAGCGTAGTGCACAAGCCGCAAAAGAGATTGAAACGCTGATTTCCGAATCCGTCAACCTGGTCAACAGTGGTTCTATTCTGGTTGATAATGCGGGTCAGACAATGAAAGAAATCGTCGATGCCGTCACTAACGTCACTGATATCATGGGTGAAATTGCCTCTGCCTCTGACGAACAAAGCCGGGGAATCTCTCAGGTTGGCCAGGCGATATCTGAAATGGACAGCGTGACACAGCAGAATGCTGCGCTTGTTCAGGAAGCCAGTGCAGCAGCTGCCTCGCTGGAAGAGCAAGCCGCGCTGCTGACCCGCGCAGTTGCGACATTTAAGCTATCTGGCCATTTATCAGGCGCTCCTTCAGCACCTGGTCGGCCGAACGCTCTGGCCGCAAAGGATCGTTCATCACTCGCCCTCCCCCGTAAAACCAATACGGAAAACGGCAACTGGGAAACGTTCTAATACTGGATACAGCAATCACAGCGAGCATTGTTAACGCGGACAATGCTCGTGTGTGTTCTTTTTACTCTTCGTCCGGCAACGTCTTTGGCTCAACAAACGTACCATCTTTGCTGTCAGCCTCATTGAAAAACCAGATACCGGCTGGGTAATCTTTTAATGCAACTAAATACATTATCCCTTCCTGAAACGTTTCCACAGCCAGAATCGTCCCTTCCCGGCGCGTTTTCCCATCGGTTTTAACCGTAACCAGATCGTTCACTTTCATAAAATTATCTCAAAATAGCTTCTAACATCAAAAAAACAGCATTATCATTTACAGCAACGGCAGTAATAGTACCTATATGAAATGATTAATTTTATTTGTTTTTAACAACGCCATATTGACCCTCTCTGTCATTAAATATCGATTATTCAGGCAAAAAATTGATCGTTTCTATCCTAGTACATCCGACAGACTCGCAAAAGAGATTAAAAGTTGAACGAACTATTGAACGTTAATGAACAGAGAGATAACGATGAGTTGGACTACAATCAAGTCATAACATCAGAATGGACGCAATTAATAGCTACAACCTCACAGAAATCTTTTAATCTACTGCGCACTATCTCCGAGCAGAAAGCGTCCGACTTTGCTGACAAGTTCTACTCCTACATGCTCAAAGATCAGGAAGCTTCACTTTTTCTTTCCAGTCAGCAAGTTCACGATCGCCTCCATGGGTCTATGAGTAAATGGATAGCAGATATTCTGACGAATACCGGAGAGCACCTGGCTGACCTGATTAATCATCAAAAGAAAATTGGCCAGATTCATGCACGTATTGGCATTCCCGTCGATTTGGTTGAGCGCGGAGCCAGGCGTCTAAAATGGCACCTTTATGAAGACATTGCGCAGGTCGCCGAGGATAAAGCGCTGTGTTTTGATGCCATGCGTTTTGCCTCTATCTCTATGGATATCGCCATAGAGATCATGAGTAAAACCTATTCACAATCGCACGATCTCGCCGCCAAAAATGAAGAATCCTATCGGCTATTTTCCATTCTGGAAAATGCCAGCATGGAAAGAGAGCGTCAGAACGCATCGCTGCTCAACTGGGAAAATGCTTTTATTTTCAGCGTTGCAACAGGTACGCCTCTTTCCAGCATCCAGGACCTGAGTGATTCAGAGTTCGGTCTATGGTTTAACCATAAGGGAAAATCCAGTTTCAGTAACATTCAGGGAATACGCACTATCGCCTCGATCATAACGGAAACGGACGAGTATATTCGCGGCTACAGCACTACCGCACTACTGACGCAGCAGGATTACGCTCCGCTGCTTAAAGCAGTCAGAAGCAAGATTTATAAAATAAACATGCTTTTGGGATCGCTATTTGACGAAGTCCAAAAGCTGGAAAGTGGTAAGGATACGTTGACCCTTCTGCTAAACCGTCGCTTCCTGCCAACCATTCTTCGGCATGAAATATCGCTGGCAATGCACTCAAGTACTCCGCTCAGCATCGCCATGATTGATATTGACCATTTTAAAACCGTCAATGACACCTATGGCCATGCTGCTGGCGATAACATCCTGAAAAGGATTGCAGAAGTGCTATATGAAAGTACGAGAAACAGCGATTATGTTTTTCGTTACGGCGGGGAAGAATTCATGATCGTGCTTATTGAGACGCCCAAAGTCGCCGCCCACACCATCATCGAGCGACTGAGAAAGAAAATTCAGGATCACCCTATTCATCTTCAAAACGGCGAAAGCATTACAATGACCATAAGTGCAGGTATCGCCGTGTACAACGGTCATCCAGATTATGAGTGTCTGATAAAGGCAGCGGACGATGCACTCTATCAGGCCAAGGCCAACGGCAGAAACAGGATCGAATACGCGCAAGAGGAATAACTATTTTTCCTTGTTGCAAGCCTGCGTTTCTGACCACCGCCGGAAAAGAATAGCCCGCTATTCATCATCGCAGGTTTGCATCCTCCTCTAAGCAAGCCGTGCCCCCCTCAACTGAACAAATTCACAGCATAAAAACGATAAACTACCGATTTTACTAACCAACCCGCCAAAAATTTGATACATATTCAATAAATAAGCATGATCGTCGACAATGCATCATGTAGTGAATCTTTGATAGTTTGAACTTATTTTATGCAGGGGAGGAATGAGCATTGCAGCGACAGCAGGTTTCATCGTCACGAATTCATTCGATTGGGTACGATACAAAAACGCACAGCCTTGAGATAGAATTTCATAATAAAGAGATCTATCAATATGTTGGCGTGCCTGAATCTATCTATAAAAAATTTATGTCTGATGCTGTCGTCTCTAAAGGTCGTTTCTTTGATGGCGTGATAAAAGATAAATTTTTATGCCGAAAAATCAGATAGATGAAAATGTAACCATCACATCTTCGGTATTTGTCGCCGTTTCTTAACGGCGATGTAAGGTGTCGCGTTGCGCCATATCAATTTGCCATTTCCGCTCTCAGTCGCCTTCCAGCATCACAACTCATCATGTGAATTAAACATATATCCAGGTGGTATCTTTTCGATAACATCCCTTCAATTCATGTGAGTATCTATCCTGTCTAACTACGGAGAATTCATATGATCGCATCGGATATCCAGGGGGCTAATTCTTTATTTGCCCAGGCCAGCAAGCACGCTATTGTGCCAGATGAAGATACTTTCAAAATGGCACTTGAGAAGGCAAAGGAAAGCGGACAGATCTCCAGACACGAGCCCAGCGCTAAAGTTGAACCTCAGCGTTCAAAAGCAGCGCAAGAATTTATGGACTGGGTCTCTATGTCTCATGAAGAAAGATTATTTTTCTCCGTACTTGCATCCATGGGAATATCCAAGGAGCAATATGAGGCAATGCCGTTAGAAGAACGCATGGCGTTAGGCCTCAAAGTACAAGAGCGTATAAAAGAGATGGCGGAGCAAGACCAGCAGCTCGCGTAATGGCAGCAAACGAGCCAGTTAAAGCGATACGGGTGACATCTTAGCGTCATTGACGCTTATAGCCCGTTACATTATGTAGAGGAAAGCAGCAGCCTTTTTAGATAAGAGCGATTAGCCGAAAAACAGGAAATAGTAAGCTCCTGACTATCAGCAAGACGACATGATATCTGCCGCAAAACTCCGATGATTGATAGTCAGAATAAAAGGTCAAAGTCGTGCCGGCCTAGCACTGACAAAAAATCATATTAGGAAAGCGTTTTTCAGGCACAAAAAAACCGCCTTTCGGCGGTCTGCGACATTGCACATAAGTGCTTGTTTTAATTCTTTTTAAATCAATGGTGCCCGGGGCGGGACTTGAACCCGCACAGCGCGAACGCCGAGGGATTTTAAATCCCTTGTGTCTACCGATTTCACCACCCGGGCTTAAATATTGGAGGCGCGTTCCGGAGTCGAACCGGACTAGACGGATTTGCAATCCGCTACATAACCGCTTTGTTAACGCGCCAGAATATTTAGGTCTTAAGACCAACATCCGCTATTGCCGATGCTTTAAATTGGAGCGGGAAACGAGTCTGAAATCCACCCGTTATCTCTTTGTTTTAGAAAGAATTTCCCGACATCCCTAGATAGGATGGACAGCATTATGGACTAGAACTTAAATCTTGGCAAGTCGGAACCTGAATTTTTTCCATACAGCGTCGTACATGTACAACAACATCCACCGAACATAGACAAGAAGGCTTCACAAAGCCTTTCAGATAAGGGCTCCAAGCCATAGCCCCGTCAAGTGACAATGCTGCAACCTACCAGGGGCAGCTTGGAAAGCCGAAATATCCTACGCTAAGCGCGTTATTTGTTCTTGGTTCAATCGACGAATCACACCTAAAAAACGTTACGCAGTCATGTAGTATATAGCTTCGGCACCGAGACAATGTACTGCATGCCCTTATGGCGATCTAACTCATGACATTTAGGTTATGACCGTTATGCCCATGACAAATAGGTGATAACATTAGGGACTTTCAGGGAGGATTTGCCCTATGACATTTGGGTAACCGAGTGAGCAAGCGCATCGACAAGCATGACCCTGCCGCTGTAGGTCCGGTTATAGTTGCGGGGGACCAGTACTGGCCTTTGCCTGTCCCAATCTTTACCGGCTCATCTTCGAGCCAGGTGTTTAGCCCCTACAGCTCGGGTATCTGAAGTGCGAAGAGGTAGACAAACGGTTTCACCAGCGAACCTATCTGCCAGTTGGAGTCTTTTGCGCCGTTGAATCCGTTGTAGTCAACGTTGCGATCACCGACAATCGCTGAAATATTGCCGCTCTGACTCTCAGCCACAATCAGCGCCACCTGCAGGTCTTGATTACCGGATTTTTTCGCGAGCTAGGGGACGGTTTCTGTCACGGTCTTTTCGGCATAGTCCTGCGCAACAGGATCAAAGATTGAAAAAATGCGGGCTCCTGAAAGGCCGTTCATATCCAGCTCCTTGCTGTTACGTATTTCTTTCTTCAGCAGGCTCATGAATACCGGATGCTGGATAAAAACGGTGCCTTTCTGCTGTACGCGCAGTTCACTTTTCAGAGCAAGTTGACGCGCCTTTTCATAAATGGCGGCTGCTGCTTGGGCAGCCCCCAGAACGACTTTACGCCGTGCAAGGGCGTTTTCAGGGATTGTAAAGCGAAGCGCCTTTCGCCATGCCGATCAGCATGGCCTGCTGCGCCAGCGTCAGCGCGTTCACCTGCTGGCCAAAATAGTAGGTGCTGGCAAGAGGGAAGCCGTAAATGCCCTGGGAACCGTCCTGACCGATGTGAACCTCATTCAGATAGAGCTCAAGGATGCGGTCCTTGCTGAATTTTCTCTCAAGAATAAACGCATCAGAATTTCGCGGATCTTCCTGCTGTAGGTTTTGTCCCGCGAAAGAAAAAGGTTTTTGACCACCTGCTGGGTGATGGTGCTGCCGCCCTCAACTGTGCGTCCCGCGCGAAGATTATTGAAAAACGCGCGGGCGATCACAGTCAGATTTATCCCGTGGTGCTGCCAGAAGCTGTGGTCCTCTGTTGCAATGAGCATGCTGATAAGCGTCTCAGAATAGCTGACAAGCGGTCTGAAAATGTGCTGCTCCCCCCCCGCCGAATACATCATTGATACCAGTCGTGGTTCAATTTTGAGCGTGTTTTCGGTGCGGTGATCGCTACCAGCAACAATCGCGCAATTTTTCCGTCCCTGAACGTGACGCGATAGCGGCCGACGCTGCGGCATGATCGGTGTAGGCAAACTCACGCCGGTAAATCACAACCCCGTCCCGCCTTCAGGCTGTACTCATCGGGAGCGTCGGGAGAGGCGCTTTCCTGATATCGCGTGCTTTTCAGTATCCTCACCAGAGTATCTAGGGAAAGCGAATCGCCCTGACTCAGTACTCATGACTTGCTGTATACCTGAGCGGGCATATCCCACATGCCGTTACCGAGACGCTGCTCAATATCTTCATCAATCTGTTTTGCCAGTGAAAAAACATACAGGAAACCTATGCCGCCAGCGGCCAGTACCAGAGACAGGAGTATCAGAGGGATAATCTTTGTGGAGCGGGATTTTTTGCGGGGATCGGGTTTCATCGTACCGTTTAACAGTTAAATAATCAGTGCTGGCGCAGCGATAAGCCGTAGCGCCGGGGCTGGTTCGGATATGAAAACCCGGATACAGGTAAGGCGTGTGCCGGTCCTCAGCGCTTTCCTTTCGCAAGGTACTGCTGCATTTCTTTCTCAGGCACCATCCCGCCACCAGTTGCCCAGACCAGATGGGTGGCATCAGCCATAGCGGTCACGGAAAGCCCAAGGCGTTTCTGATAAGAAATATTCGACGTGACATACTGGGGTCCACTCATACCGGCCAGCGCCGAGGGTTCGAGCCGCAGGCCTTCCGTACGGTCCAGCATAGCGAGATAGTCATACATCAACTCATCGCTCAGCGTATAGCAGCCATCGATAAGCTGTTCCATTGCCCGGCCGACAAATCCGGACGCGCGACCGACTGCGAGACCATCTGCTGCAGTCCTGTTATCAATCCCGATGTCCTGTACCGAAATGGCGTCGTGCAGGCCGGTACTCATGCCCAGCAACATGCAGGGCGAGTGCGTGGGCTCTGCAAAAAAGCAGTGCACGTGATCTCCGAAGGCAAGCTTCAGGCCGAACGCAACGCCGCCCGGTCCTCCGCCTACGCCACAGGGCAGGTATACAAACAGGGGATGACTGGCGTCCACGGTAATGCCCTTCGCCTGCAGCTGGCTGCGTAGTCGCAGCCCGGCCACGGAATAGCCGAGGAACAGCGTCCGGGAATTCTCATCATCAATAAAAAAGCAGGCGGGATCGGACTCCGCAGCCTTGCGCCCCAGTTCGACGGCAACGCCGTAATCCTGCTCGTATTCCATGACTTCCACTCCGTGCGAACGGAGTCTATCTTTTTTCCACTGGCGTGCGTCTGCAGACATATGCACGGTCACGTGCAAGCCTAGCCTGGCACTCATGATGCCAATGGAAAGCCCGAGATTGCCCGTAGAGCCGACGGCTATCTTATGCTGGCTGAAAAACTGCTGGAACTCAGAAGAGAGCAGTACGGCATAATCATCCGTCGTGGTGAGCAGGCCGGCTTCGAGAGCCAGTTTTTCAGCGTGGGCCAGTACTTCATAAATGCCGCCCCGCGCCTTTATCGAACCGGAAATAGGAAGATGGCTGTCTTTTTTAATCCAGAGGTTACCCTGTATTGCGCCTGCCTTTTCGAGCTCAGCCTGCATGTGAGGTGCCCGGATCATGTCAGACTCGATGATACCAGCAGTCGCGGCCGTCTCAGGAAAGGCCTTTGCAAGCAGCGGCGCGAAGCGTTGCAGCCGGGCTTCGGCATCCTCAGTATCAGCAATCGTCAGTCCAACGCGCTTAAGGCCTTCTTCAGCCGTTTTGACTCCAGGATTCAGCCAGAATGTAGCGCGCAGGGACTGCAGCTCGGTAACGACAGGCAATGAAAGAATGTCTTTATTGAATTCGGTCATGGTGCACTCTCAACTGTGGTTCGGGTACGTGGGCTACAGTGCGTTTTTTCCCCGCACTCCTTATTCAGACTGAAAAGCGTTTCAGGCAGCGGTGGAGGCGGTTGTAAAACGTCCCTGTTAATCAGTCCATTTTTAAGATTTAAACTTCAGCCCTGCATTGATCGCGAGGGAATAAAGCAAAATCAAAGCGGCAACACCGGTAGCAAGCGTCAGGACGGGCACCAGTGTTAGCAGAAATACAAAGTAGAGGGCCATACTGACAGACCTTTTGTTTGAAATACGCGATTTGTATTCCGGGCGCAATTACATAACACCCCCGGTGCGCTGACAAACGATGGATTTTCATCTTCACATGAACTCATTTAACACAAAGCGCGGCTTCCGATCGGATTTGTACAGATAAAATGGGCATCATTAATTTCTAATATAATCCCATTTATTCATGATGTTATCGGTATAATTTTCAGATAAACGCTGAGCGGAGGTATTGCGAATGGGAAATCGGTTGCATGAAATTAACGGAGGTCAGTTGGACAGGCTTTATACCTTCGAAGTCGCGGCCAGGTGCGCGTCGTTCTCAGAAGCTGCAGCCGAGCTTTCCCTGACGCCGAGTGCGGTCAGTCACCGGATAAACCAGCGTGAAAGAGAGCTGGGAATGAGGTTGCTCAGCCCTTCGCACCGTAAAGTTGAGCTGACCGCAGAAGGTGAGCGAATTTTTGCCGCGATGAGCACATCACTGGACTATTTGAATAAGGATCTGCTAGGCATCAAAAATGAGGGGTCAGCGGGCGTCTGACCGTTTACTGTAGACCATTATTTGCGCAGTCCTGGCTCGGCCGTATCCGCTTATTGATCTGGTGATTTACACGGGGAACGAGGATATCGATTTGCACCGGTATGGGCGTGGATCTGTCTGTAAGCTTTGACGATGCCAGTCACGGCCGTTTTCATCAGGAGCACCTGATGGACGAAATCATTATTCCGGTATGCAGTCCGGAGTATGCCCGGCACTGGCAGCTCGCGGGGCAGCCGGAAAACCTTGCTTCCTGTCATCTGCTTCACGACAGGAAAGCCTGGAGCACCGATTCAGGCGATGACGAATGGAAACTCTGGGCGCAGCATTATGGTGTCGATATTTCCTCAGCGCAGGCTCAGTTCGATCAGGCCGAGCAAGCGGTTGCTCAGGCATAAGTTTGACACAGGTGAACTGATAATGCCCTTTCCGGAATTAGAGTTGAAATGCAGCCAGCGCTACTATATCAGCACGCACGCCGACAGGCGGTGGCCCAAAGTAAAAGCCTTCACCCGATGGCTTAAAGAAACGGCTGACGCAGAGCAAAACAGCTGAAAACTATGTCCGGGACTTAAGCCATGCAATGAATGCCTCGATCTTGGGCCACTGGCGGTTTGAAAGCGTAGAGACATAATAATGCTGCTCGCATTTTTTCGTCATTGCACCAAACGGGGAGACGAGTTCTCCACGATCAAGACGGTTCTGTACGAGACGGCGACGTCCCATTGCCAGCCCAACGTGATTAATAGCTGCAATAACGGCCAGATCTGAACGGTCAAAGCTCATGCCTGCCGCTTCCGGCAGCGTTATGCCAAAGCTGTCCGCCCAGTTGTCCCACTCACCGTGCCCTGAATCACAGCTCCAAGCCTGCCTGTCGTGCAGCAGGGTGCAGAGATTAAGGGCCGCAGGATTATCAGACAGGTTAAACCACCGGGCATAGTCGGGGCTGCAGACCGGCAGAATGGATTCATCCATTAGAAAATGCTGTGCGAGGTTCCCGGGAGTCATGTCATCGTAGTAAATAGCCAGATCGATGCCCCCCTGCTGAAAATTAACGGACTCATTGCCGGTCAGGATATTCAGCGCGATGGCGGGATATTGTCGTGCAAAGTCCCCCAGGGCGGGGACGAGCCAGCACTGCGCGATCGAGGGACGGGAGTAGATAGTAAGGGTGCCTGACAGTTCCTGATTCTTGATATCAAGCAGCTCGCGATTGAGGGCGTCCAGTGAAGCTTTTACCGTCCAGAATACTCTCCTGCCTTCTGTCGTCAGGGAAACTTTGCGGTGGGAGCGCGCAAACAGCTGGATCCCCAGTTCCTGTTCCAGTTGGTTAATCTGGTGACTGATGGCGCTGGGGCTCAGCGAAAGCTCTTCTGCAGCCAGCGCAAACGACTCATGCCGCGCGGCGGTTTCAAACGTATACATACGGGAAAGCTGTGCGCCGGTGAGTGGACGGTTTCTTATCAGCTTTTCAATACCATTCATTACGCCACCTTCCTTTTTTTGAGCAACCACATCATGGCATTACACATGAATAAAATCGCATTATAAGCACTTACTATGATAGTAAATGACAGAGATCACGCCTTTAATGCAATATGACTCACGTTAAAGCAACAATTCATCGTTTGTCAAAGCATGTCATTTTTTATCCAATGACGGGACAATAATCATGTCAGGAAACTATTATGATGACCCCGTTCTGGACTGTAACCGTACTGCTGCTCAGCATAATTATTATTGTGGTCACCATCGTTAAATACCGGCTGCACCCCTTCCTTGCGCTTCTGTTGGCAAGCTTCTTTGTCGGCACGCTGACGGGAATGGATCCCCGGAATATGGTAGCCGCTATCGAAAACGGTATTGGCGGAACGCTGGGCTTTCTCGCGGCAGTGATTGGGCTGGGAACCATCCTGGGAAAAATGATGGAGATATCGGGGGCAGCAGAACGGATTGGTCTCACCCTTGAGAAAAGCCGCTGGCTGTCAGCCGATGTCATTATGGTGCTGGTCGGCCTGATATGCGGTATAACGCTGTTTGTGGAGGTGGGCGTGGTGCTGCTGATCCCGCTGGCATTCTCGGTGGCACGCAAAACAAACGCATCTTTGCTTAAGCTTGCCATTCCGCTTTGTACCGCGCTGATGGCCGTACACTGTGTCGTTCCGCCTCACCCTGCTGCACTTTTCGTCACAAACAAGCTTGGCGCAGATGTCGGTACGGTGATCGTTTACGGTTTACTCGTCGGCCTGGCGGCCTCGCTGGTCGGTGGATGCCTGTTCCTGAGGTTTCTTGGAAAAAAAGTCCCGTTCAAGCCGGTGCCAGAGGCATTTTCTGGCCTCGTCCTGCGCGAAGAGCACACGCTCCCTTCGCTAAGCACATCGCTTTTTGCGGTGATGCTGCCCATCGGATTGATGCTGATTAAAACCCTTGCCGAAATTTATCTTCCGGCTGAAGGTGGTGCAATGCGCATCATGTCCTTCATTGGGAATCCTATCACCGCCCTGTTTATTGCTGTACTTGTGGCTTACTACACGCTTGGCCTGCGTCGCAACGAGAGTATGGGAACGTTGCTGACCAGTACAGAAAACTGCTTCGGCTCAATCGCAAATATTCTGTTAATCATCGGGGCAGGAGGCGCTTTTAACGGTGTTCTCAAAGAGAGCGGTCTTGCACAAGCGCTTGCTGATATTCTTTCAAACCTTCATATGCACCCGTTAGTGCTGGCCTGGTTAATTGCGCTGATTCTTCACGCGGCCGTAGGATCGGCAACCGTTGCCATGATGGGGGCAACCGGCATCGTGGGCCCCATGCTGCCAATGTACCCTGGCGTGAGCCCTGAAATTATGGCGATAGCCATCGGATCAGGCGCGATTGGCTGCACTATCGTTACTGACTCATTATTCTGGCTTGTTAAACAATATTGTGGCGCAACGCTCAGTGAAACGTTCCGTTACTATACCTCGGCCACGCTTATTGCATCAGTAGTAGCGCTGGGATGTACGCTTCTGCTTTCGTACGTTATCTAAGGTAGAGAATTTTATGCCCAGCTGTTCTCAAATTAATTACCAGATGTCTGCTTATGGCTGTGAGTTCAACCGATGGATGCAACACACTTATTGAACCGCTCTGCGGGTGGTTCATAGTCTAGCGTTTTTCTCGGTCTTTCGTTGAGCTGTCTGGCAACACTGATAAGTCTTTGCTGGCTGTGAACTGATAAGTCAGTTCCTTTTGGAAAATATTGTCTGAGCAATCTGTTCGTATTTTCATTTGAGCCACGTTGCTAGGGAGATTGAGGATCGCAGAAATAAATCTGAATGTCTGTCGCTATAGTAAATCTCTGGGGGGAGAGGCCGCATCGAAAGGTCATTATTTATGCTGGACTGGTTCCGAGATCCTTCACTGCGTCGACGAGTTCAGGCAGGGTTGAATAAAGGTGAGGCACACAATGCCCTTGCGCGAAGCGTCTTTATGCACCGATTGGGGGAAATCAAAGATCGGGGCTTGGAAAACCAAGGCTAGCGGTCTGACATTGCTGACTGCGGCGATCCCACTGTGGAATACTGTATATATAGAAAGAGCCATAGATTCTCTGAAGCGAAAAGGACTCCCGGTAAATAAAGAATTTATTGCTCATCTGTCCCTACTGGGATGGGAGTACATAAATCTGAGCGGGGATTACGTCTGGCGAACAAACCTCAAGCTGGGACAGGGTAAATACCGGACAGTTACGCTTAGTGGATAGTAGTCTGTACAAAAAGCAGGCTTCGCGTAGGATATTTTCCGTTTTCCAAGCGGCCCCAACCACAAGCAAGCGCCAGATCTCATCAGTTCCCCCCACTACATCCAGAGACAGAAACACGCAATGTGTGAACAAAACCCCATAAGAAGCAGCCTTAGCATTAGCGATGCTTCACAGCCGGGTTGATCTGCTCGTTTTCCACACCTGCCCTAAGAAAAACTCGGCTCAGCAAGCTATTGAAATGCCCTACACCCTCACAACCAATTGAGGCTGCATTTCAGCGTGGAGTGCCCCACAAAAGACAGCCAAAATACATGAATGAGTCCTATTCGCGTGGCGGAACCTTCCTAAAGGAATCAATACCCAATGGAAAGAAAGGAGTATGAAAATATGAGGATACGCTACCTGCGGTATTTCCTGATCGTTGCAGAAGAACAAAGTTTCACCCGAGCTGCAGCCAGAGTTCATATCGAACCATCACCTTTATCACGAGCCATCAAGGAACTGGAGAGCCATCTGGGGGTACAACTGCTTCATCGGTCCAAAGGACGTATCAGGCTGACCTGGCCAGGCGAAGTGTTTCGTGAAGAGGCTCAACGCATCATTGCCTTTATAGAGAACGCTCAAACACGGGTTAACTCAGCCTCGCAAGGCTACCGTGGTCGGCTGCGTATTGGACTTGCAGACAGCCTGGCTCCACCAAGGCTGACAAAACTGCTCGCTCGTTGTCGTGAGGAGGAACCTAGCACCGAGATTAGGATCACGGAAATGACCGTCAGCGAGATGTTACTTGCAATCAGTCACGATCAAATCGATGTTGGTTTTACTGTCGATAATTCAATCATACCGGGGTATCTCAAAGAGGTTGTATGGACTGAGCGCCCAGCCATTGCAATCCCAACTCATCACCCGTTACTCTCACAAGAAAAAATCTCTGACGCCGAGATACTTCGCTATCCGCTAGTGCTTTGCCACCCCGAACAGTGCACTGGTGGATATAACCTGACTCGACATTTGTTCAGCAATCCGTCACTCCCTACACCAAACATTGCCGAATATGTTTCAGGGCATGAGCCCATGATCATGTTAGTTGCAGCAGGCTATGGAATCGGTCTCGGGCTGGCATCCCAAATTGCTCTCTATAACCATCCAAATGTCATTATCCGCGAAGTAGCAGACAATATTCCCAGCACAGCTACGTTTGTCGTAACAGCAGAAAGAGAACGCTCAGCAGAGCTGGTTCGATTTATCAACCGGGCTATCGCAATCGGAGAAATGCCAACTTTGCCGCACGCCCCACCGACCCGAACACTGTGACACCACAATGAAACAAAAGGACTGTTTTTGTCACTTTCATGACAAAAAACAGTCCTTCTATTGCATAAAAATCCTTGCCACACAGCTTTAGTGAACGAACCCGTATAGCTCCCAGGGCTTGAAGCGCGTGTCAACATCCAACAAAAATCAATCTCAGACATTTTTCGTCTACAGACAAACAACAACCAAAATATTTTGGCTGCTCATTTTTATGCATTGAAAGGTTTGATCAGATGCATGCTTTATTGGTCGGAAGTGATAACCAATATTGTCACTTTTGGGGCAAGCAGATATTGGTTTAAATCAAAGGTCGTGCTTGTTGCGACAAGAAAGCGGTGACCCGCTCGTCCCTATTGTTTGATGTGGCTTATCGATGGTGTCTATTTAATGGCAGTCACCCTCAATAAGCGCTACCAAGCATTAAGGAGTGACTGTCATGTTCCAACAGAACACTGTTCCCGTTCCAGAGCGTCGCATCCTGCGCCGAGCTGAAGTTGAAGCCAAAACCGGCTTTAAAAGAGCCCATATTTATAACTTGATGAAAGAGGGAAAGTTTCCCAAGGCGCTGCGTCTTGGCGTGCGCGCCGTGGGATGGGACTCTGCCGAAATTGATCAGTGGATCACTGATCGCCTCAAAGAACGAGCCTGACTGCTCCCAGTCGCCAATTACCAGGAGCAGACCATGCAAGTGATTTCTGTTATTTCAACAAAAGGTGGCGTGGGTAAAACAACCATTGCTGCCAACCTAGGAAGTTTCGTTGCCGATGCCGGATTCCGCGTACTCCTACTCGATCTGGACATGCAACCCACACTGTCCTCTTACTATGAGTTGAGCAACCATGCCGCTGGCGGCATCTATGAACTACTGGCGTTCAATGAACAGGATCAGGGGAAAATTGTCTCCCGTACCGCCATTGAGCGTCTGGATGTTGTGCTATCCAACGATGAACATCGCCAGTTGCACACACTGCTACTTCACGCTCCAGACGGCAGGCTGAGGCTGCGCAACTTATTGCCTGTGTTCCAGCCACACTACGACCTCGTTGTCATTGACACGCAGGGTGCACGCACAGTCTTGCTGGAGATGGCATTACTGGCATCACAACAGGCCATTTCACCCGTCACGCCAGAAATACTCACTGCCCGTGAGCTACATCGGGGAACCCTGCAACTGGTCGAGGACATCGCACCTTACCGTAATCTGGGCATTACGCCCCCACCTCTACACCTGCTGATCAATCGCGTGCCAGCCGTGTCGTCCAATGCCCGCATGATCCAGAAAACCCTGCGTCTGGTTTTTCAGGAGCAAGCGGGCATCCACATTCTGGACACCGAGATACCAGCAATTGAAGCGTTTCCCCGTGCGGCGACTCGCGGTCTGCCAGCGCATCGTGTTGAGCGTACCAGGCCTTACGGTCGCCAGACCCGCTCTGCGCGAGAAATCATGTGCAGCCTGGCAACCGAATTACTGCCCCAGTGGCGTGAGCAGTTCGCACTGGTCACAGGAAAAACCAGCGGAGGGCATGCCCATGTCAAATGCCCGTGAACTGGCTAAAGGCCACAAGCAGTTACTACCGCTGATTGAATACGCGCTGCAAGAAGGCTGGGAGGTTGTGCGTACCTCTGGTGGGCATCTGAAGTTCACCAAACCGGGCATGCCTCCTATTTTCACCAGTTCTACGGCCAGCGACTACCGCGCCGGACGCAATGCACGCGCCTTGCTCCGACGTACGCAGAACCAGTTTGCCACTGACCAATCCTCTCCTGACAAGGGAGGCCGCCATGCCTGATATTTCCGTACAAGACCTGACCAACAAGCTACTGAGCGAAGGCTTCGCGAGCAAAGCACCGATTACCGGAGTGTTAAGCGCACCTATTGCGGAAACCGCGATGGTTATCACACTCGACGAATTGTCACCCTATGAACTCGATCCACGACTGACCCGCAACCCGCTCTACGACGATATCAAAGCCTCAATACGCGAGCGCGGACTCGACTCCCCGCCTTCCATCACTCAGCGACCAGGGGCAAAGGGCTATATCATTCGCAACGGGGGCAATACCAGACTGTCGATTCTGCGCGAGCTCTGGACTGAGACCAGGGACGAACGCTTTTTCCGCATTCCATGCCTGTTCCGCCCATGGCC
Organism: Pectobacterium aroidearum; assembly: GCF_041228105.1. Classification (NCBI taxonomy): domain Bacteria; kingdom Pseudomonadati; phylum Pseudomonadota; class Gammaproteobacteria; order Enterobacterales; family Pectobacteriaceae; genus Pectobacterium; species Pectobacterium aroidearum. The sequence goes on along the minus strand of NZ_CP166097.1, from coordinate 1,976,520 downwards.
GGAACGCGGTGAAATCATCGCATTGACAGGGCATCTGGCTGAGAACGAGCTGCACGGTGGCCTGTCATTTATTGAACGTGCCCTGGGCGTCAATAAAGCACGGGAGCTTTATGAAGAAGAGACCGGGAAATCACTGTCACAGTCAGAGCTGGCCCGCCGCCTCAAGGCCGATGGCTACCCAGTACCCCAGCCCCATATCAGTCGCATGCAAGAGGCCATTCAATACTTGCTTCCGGCCATCCCTACCGTGCTTTATGCCGGGCTGGGAAGGCATCAGGTCGAGCAGTTGACCAGCCTGCGGCGTGCTGCTGAACGGGCCTGGTCCGCTCGCAGCACCAACACGCACCACCACATCGACTTCACCACCTTGTTCCAGGATGTGTTGGTGATGTTCGACAGCACACCGGGCAATTTCAGTGTCCAGCGCGTACAGGATGAGTTGATTGGACAAATGGCCGATCTGCTGGAGATGGAATACGACACGCTGGCATTCGAGATCACCGACACCGATCGGCGTTGGCAGTTACTCAGCAACGAAGCACCATCGGCTGAACCTGGGGCATCTACGCTGCAAGAGAAGACGCCATTACCCGTAACGCCGCCCGGAGTTACATCGGAATCCACGTCGCCCAGGAACATCGAACCATCAACGACCGACAAGGCGTCTGCACAACCGGGATCGCCCCCGTCTGAACCTGTTGGCCGCACCTCACAAGACAAATCTGCGGCAGGAAACGATGAGCATGCCGCGCTACTGCAACAGCATGTTGTTTCTCCTGCTGCCACAACCGAACGGCTGCAGTCGATTCAACGGCTGGTCGCCGGCCATACTGGCGAGACCCTGCCGGACTTCGAACGCAATGTCTTGCAATCCATCCCTATCCAGGCCGATAGCCTGTATCCGATCACCGATATCTGGCACATTGAGGCATCGCTGGATGAACCTTCTCGACTACGCACCCATATTGCGCAGTTTGCCGCAGAAATCGCCCATGAAGTCGGTGCGCAAGATGCTATTGAGCCCTACGAAAATGGCATCGGATTCAGTTGCAAATGCGCCGATGACCGTGTCAACACAGATACGTCAGCATCCATGGTGCTGGCGCTGCTGCACGCCCTGAGCGCCCCCTATCTGCACGCCACACATCCGCTTTCAGATACCGCGTCTTCGATCCGGTTTGGGCTACTCGGGCATTTATTGCAGGGGATACTGGACGCAAGCAATGACGCAAACGATGCACCACAGCGGCTCAATGACAGCGCACTGGTGAAGCTGTTCCGATTGCTACGGCTGACCCGCAGGCTGATCGACATTGAGAACGGCACACAGGATGACGGCGACGTCATTCCCGGATCATGAGGAGCACAACCATGACCGGTCCACACCCTCTCAATCAGGCTGTCATCGCACAAGCACTGCATGATCTGCGCAATGGTCAATTGCGCAGAGCCAAGTCCATGGGATTTGATGACACTGACCTCGATGCACTGAAACATCCTGCCATGGCAAGTGTGCTGGCCAACGCCAACGTGTCCTGGTGCTCCGTCGTGGTCAACCGCGATGTGCTGCGTCGGCTACTGCATCAGGTCGATGGTGTAACCGAAGAAGTCGCCAGAATTGACCGGCTTCTGCGCCTGGGGGCCAGTACCGAACTTATCAGTAAGTTCTTCGGGCTCACCCATCAGGAAATCGCGTTGCGCCGCAGTGTGATCGGATTGCCAAAAAGGAAAGGCCGCCATCCGGTTCTGACCGAAGAGCAGGATACCAATCTGTGGCACAGCTGGTCTGCTGCAGTTAAATCACAGAAAGTGGCACTCAATGATGATATGGATATGCTGGGTATCGCAGCAGATCTCGCCGAAGCTACAGATCTGCCTTTGTCCGTTATCTGGAGTGCCATACGCGGATGGATTGATGAAGGACAGACCTGATGGCAGGAGGCCAGCCACGCACGAACGGCCCCATCCGGCTGAATGAGCTGTTCGACCAGGCTTTCTCCCATCTGCAACCGCAATCTGCGAAGCCGGTTCAATCTGCCTCATCGCCTGCGGCAACGGATGGTTTCCTCTTCAGCGGCAATCACCATGACAGTGTGCCACGGGCACTACTGATGGACGGACGGCTGACCCCGCTTGAACGCAACGGCTGGCAAGTTTTCCGGCTGATGCTTGCAGAGGATGGTATTACCGCGATGCCCACGTACGATCAACTCGCCCCCTGGCTTGCCTCCATGCCGTGCGCGGCCAGAGCGTCTCACGAAACGGTCGCACGCACCCTGACGATGCTGCGCCTGACCCGATGGATCAGCCTGGTCAGGCGCAGACGTGATTCACGCACAGGCCGCATTCTGGGCAACCTCTATGTCCTGCACGATGAACCGCTCACTCCCTATGAGGCAATCCAGCTTGACGCCGACTACCTGGCGTTGGTCAGCCAGTCTCTGGTCCATGCCAGCAAGTCTGTCCAACGTGTCGGTGTGTATACGCTACAGGAGATGTCCCAGGATTCGATGCTCAGCGGCCAGGTACTGCCAACCCGATTGCAGGTGCTGACACAGCGTCTGGCCGCACAGGGCTGGCGCATGGATTCACGTTACCCACAGGATATGAACGATCACGATTCCGAAGAAGGGATAACGCCCCCTCTTCGGAATAATGGCGACCTGACTTCGGATTCCAAATCAGGCCTGAGCGCCAGCAAAATCAACCCACTTCGGAATCCGAAGAACATCAGTACAGTACATATAAAAGAAAATAATAAAAAAGTACTTACAGTACCGCGTGCGCAAGAACTTGGGATGCTGCATTTCCCGGAGCGCTTTATGGCACTCAAGGCTGAGCAGCAATCCGGTGCGCTGGCCGCATTGCAGTCGGTTGAGCCCAGTTTGCACCAATCCGTCCTTGACGAATGGGATGCCCGCTGCACGACAACCACCATTCGCAACCCCGCAGGCTATCTGTTTGGCATCATCCAGAAAGCCCTGCGCGGTGATTTCCGAGCCTGGGCTGGGCAGAAGGACAACACACAAACAACGCCCGCCACCAAACCACGTGAAGCCCCCATCCCACCGCAGCCGCCTGCGGCGAACAGAGATGTCGCACTGGCCCATCTGGCACGACTGCGCAAATTGCTGGATGCCCCCTGAGTCGGCCTATCCATCACCATCCATGGTTGTCTATACCCTGGGTATAGCTGCACACACAGCCTTCCAGATGAGACGCACACGACTCACACAAAAATAGCCATATATCGTCCACTGACGTCCACCGTCGCCTATACCCCGGGTATAGCTGCACACACAACCTTCCCTCGCAGGCAGTCAGGCGCTTCGCAAAACAGGCTGACCAGCAGTGCGGTTTCATGACTGACGGCCTTCCTGTTACAGCCGAAGCTGGCGACTCGTTTCACTACCGAGAGTCATCACCATGTCCAACGAAAACAATGCCACCGAATCCTTGCAATTGAACCTGGGGTCATTGCGCAGTGCGATGTCACTGACCCTGCATACCCACCACGCGTCGCGTATCTGGCACGGACGCGCAGCCGCAGAAGGAAAACCCGGCATCGTCGGCCTGAACGGATTTGTCTCCATCATGAACAAGCTCAAGCGCGGTGCCGAGCAGGACGATCCCTACTCCGACTGGTGGATGCTGCGCATTGAAGACAAGCTGTCGCTCACCAAAGAACAGCTCCAGAACTTGCGCCAACAAGTGGATCAAGCACTGGCTGACGTACCACCCGCGCTGAGTATTGGTGAAAACATGAATGTGCAACCCGTCAAGCTGCCGCTATTCGTCTCCTCGCAACTGGGCTTTATGGCGGTCTATTTACTGGCCGACTACGACGATCTTGCCCGCCGCCTGATCCTGGCCCACCACACCGCACTGATTGACCGCTCAACCCTTGAACGCTGGCTCAACGACGGAGCCCATGCCCTGCGCAGTCTCTTCAGTCTGGCGCAGCAATACCGCTACTCCGGCACCCGGCGCGACGACTTTGCTGCCAACAATGCCGCAGCCCGTGCCGCAGTGGAAAAATACGGAGAACTGCCGCAGGACGTGCTCGAAGGCACGCGTCGTTCACGCTTCGCACCACCCTTGATCCGGCGTGGACAAACGAACATGGCGCATTCAGGCACCACACATCAAACACCCTCACACGCAGACGAACCTGCTGATGTCCATGCCAACACCAGTGGAAACCCAACTGAAGAGGCACAGGATAGCGAGGATGACCACGCATGAGCGCATCGACACGTTTCACCCTGCTGGAACAGACCGCCTTCCAGCAGTTGGGACATGCAGGCTACCTAAAAGGCCTTTTAAAACCTTTTAAAGGTAAAGGGGCACTCGAAGTCTGGGCCAGCCAATGCGAGGCACTGCGCGACAACCTGATCGTGCTGGCGCAACGACAGGTTCTGGCACAGGCACGCAGCCATCCCTTCAACCTGCTACCCACGCAACTGGCCCAGCAAACCACTGGCGCAGGCACCACCTTTCTGCGCTGGCGCAACCTCGATCGCAGCAGTATGGGCGTAGCCCTGTGGCAGAAGATGATGGCCAATCCGGCTACGCCACCCGGACTCATCGGCGATTTACACGCAATAGAAGTCCAGCGTGCCGTGCTGAACATGCAGATTAGCCTGTTGCACACACTCGCACGCCAGGCCAGGGACTGCGCCAGCAAAGTGGCCCATGCCGACGATATTTATCTGCGCCGGACAGGCCATCAGGCAGATCTAAACCAGCCCCATACAGGGGGAGACCACATGAAACATCAGGCATCGGCACAACACCGTTGACGGTTTCAACCGGCATTGTCTTTCCAATACGGGCATTTCACATCAAACAGGAGTCATAGACATGAGTACACATTTCAGTGGCGAGGGAAATATCGGCTCTGCGCCAGAATTCCACGAGTACCCCAACGGCAACGAAGAACCACGTCGGGTGTTGCGTCTGAACGTCTACTTCGACAACCCCGTCCCCGGCAAGAGCGGTGCCTTTGAAGATCGTGGCGGTTTCTGGCGGCCAGTTGACTGGTGGCATCGTGATGCGGAGCAATTCTCTGGACTGTTCCAGAAAGGCATGCGGGTCGTGGTTGGCGGACGTGTGGAGCGCGACGACTGGGCCGATGAGAACAACAACCCGCGCACGACTTACCGGGTCAATGCACGCAGCGTTGGCATCCTCCCTTACCGAATCGAGGCCATCACCCTGAGCCCCAAGTCAGGGCCAGCAGATCCGGGGCCACAGACCGAGTAACACATCGCACTTCGTGACGATCCCAGAAAGTGGTCGTCCCCTATTCCACTGACGTCTACTGCGTTTCGCGCGCGCCAGCGCAAGAAGCTGACTGCATAAGCGAGCCGCGCCCAGTATAGACATTTCCCGGGGCAGAAGCCGCCGTAGTCGTACTCTTGAAACACCTTGAGGCTGAACGACGATGGTGATTCATTAACCAAAGATTGGCATAATTGTTCAATTCACCATTTCCGGTAGCCATTATGATAAGTCAGCGTACACGACACTCTCTTGCCCAGTTTTTGGCAATACAGGACATCTCTGTCTCTATCGCCCTTTTGGGCAAGAACAATGTTGACCATCAGAATCTATATTCACAACAATTACTGCTTAATCTGATTCACGCCTTTCAAAATATGAGTGACGCGATTCTGTTATCGATATTGCAGGAAATCATTGCAACAACAAAAAATCTACGAGCAGCTATATCACCCAAGGTCCTCTTCGACGAACGAATGCATGATCTCAGCCAATGTCTCGTGCTTGATGGCTACATCATCCATGATCAACAATTGACTCAAGGTGATCCCTCCATTGCCGATGCATCCCCAATGGAAGACGACCTGATGGAAGCACTACGACAATGTGGTTTACCACGCTGGGAAGACATCATCGCCAAAATCAGAGATTCCGATCAGCGCTTTCGCTCCTCTCCTCCTGACTACAACGCATCACTGACCAATGCTCGTATCGCACTGGAAACTCTGGCAGTCGATATTGCAGCCGAAGTTGCAGAAGGAATGGAGCCAACACCAACCTATAATGCAGCCAAATGGGGCGAGGTTCTCCGTTTCCTGCGTGAAAGTGCAGAAATCACTTTAGAAGAAGAAAAAGGGCTGGCAGGTGTATTCAGCTTCCTGAGTCCCGGAGCCCATCGCCCAGTTGGTATACCAGAAAACCAGATGACCCGACTGGGTCGATCCTTCGCACTAAACATGTGCTGGTTTTTGTTGCAAAATAGGCTTACCCGCCGCTAGCTCTGCGTTGCAACTACCCGCACATCATCCACCTCTTGTGCGGGCTCCTGTGCCCGCCAGATCACATACAGTTCGTTGACTAGGTTCACCCCCTCTTCGTAGGCGTAGAAATTCGTGGTTATCTGACGCGGCTCAGTTCGCCAATCCTCTCCAGCATCCTCAGTGTCATAGCGATACATCCTACGAGAACGGCCGATATAGCGCGTCTTGATGTCATCCTCGATATCCTTGCGATTTGACATCAGGTGCATGCCGGTCGGAGACGGAAACGCGACCATGACACATCCAGCATCCTGAGCGATGCGTATGGCTGCATCAAAGTAGCCATCCACAATCGATGACACACTGTGGGCAGCAAACACATCCCCGATCGGATTAATGGCACGGATCACCAATGTAAATCCCGCTTTATCAAAGCTCCCTATCCGCTCGAAATACAACAATGCCATTCCGGCAATGCGCTTATCGCCTGGTGCAAACACAAGCATGTGTACATGTCGGGACTCCTCCCACATCCGCGTATTGTTCCCGGTACAAATACCAGCTGACATCTTGGCAAAGAACGCCGCGGGTGATTTAGAAACGCAGGCAACCATCTGGCTACCCGTCTGACTCTCCCCCTCATGAACCACGCGCCTGCGCTGTAACTCACTCCAGCGTCCAAATTTTTTTAAAACCAATACCCTAGTTCGAGCTATCGCCTCTGACAGTCGTTGATCAGGAGCACCTTCGTCTATCTGCCAGCGAGCATCAAGACGCGAGCCCAGCACCGCCACAGCGCTACTGCTCAATCCAGCAACGAAGGGCGCAATGTGGACATCCAGAGCATCGCCGATATCCACATCAAACAACGCACGCAGTGAATCCAATAGCAGAACGATCTCCGAGCCCGCCTGTGCCATTGTCCTTAGCCTTTCCTCTCCTTCTTTAAGCCACACAGCAACATTTTCATCGGCATGACAGATAGCTAGCAACACGCCAAGATGTGGTGCCAACGACCAAACATCGGCAGCACTATCTCCCAAACGCTTTGGACTCAAATGCCGGCAAGCCTCATGCTCATCTTGTGCAATGCAAGACGAGAAGCGAGCAGCAAATACCAATGCTCTAGCAAGTGCATCAAGCCCTCGCGAATCGACATCACCTTCTACCTGTAACTCAGTGCGCATCCACGTCATTGGATAGCTTGCTTCCAGCAAGCTAGAAGGTACATCCGTCTCCCGCGACTGCAGACATGGCCAAAGCTGGCGAATGGTAGAAGCACTGGTGCGATACACCAGGGCAACAAGCTCGGCTTGCTGTTGGCTTAATGTCACTGTTGAAGGCCCACGGCCAGCAAGCAGATCATTCAGCAGTAACCGCAAGCTATCAACCTCTCCCTCAAGCTGAACAAGTGGTGCTTCAAGGTATGGCATCAGGCTATCCAGAAGCACACCATCGGTCAGCCCCAGCATGCGCTTTATACAAGGAGCAAAACGCTCTACCAGCTCATGGCGAAGGTCACTGCTGCATTGCAGGTAACTCGTCTTCTGCTCATCCTCGGCCTGATAGGGATAGCGGCCTATCTTCTGCTCCACATAATGGCTTAGCAACGATTCTACACAAGTGCGATTGCCTGCCATCAGCGTGAAGTCACAACGGGTAAAGGCATCATCCAACAGCACACGCTTGATGGCGTCGATCCCTACCCCAAGGTGTACATCCTTGATACCAGGTGCATAGTTGTAAAACCACTTCAGTAGGACAGGTAGCCCGACAAGTCCGCGATCTTCACGTAGATAGGACAGCAGCGTAGTGCCGAGGGAGGCCACCTTGGTCACCTGGCGCAAGTGCGCAAACGTCTGCAATTCCCCTGACTGCTGCATGTATTCAAAGGCGTCCGCATACCCGCCAGAGGCTGCTCTTTGCAGCCATTTGGCCACGGTTGACGGCGTCTGTCCTACGCCCGGCAAGGCCGCAATAGCCAGCCAACGCGACAGCGATTCTGCTCTAAGCTGCCGATAACTGCCCTGAAAGGCCAGTACGGCAGCGGCAGTTGAAAATCCATATTCCTGCAGCACCTGCAAGTAAGCTGACAAATCCAGCTCCAGCAGCAGGTAATCCTCGGCGCTAGCCAATTGCTCGAAGGTAAAAAGCCAAGGTGCCGACAGCAACACATTGAGTCTGGCAGTGACCGGAGTGAGATCATCCATCTCACCCGTTTCCAGTATCAATTTTTGGCAAGCAACCAACCCATCAATATCAGCTCCGGCCGTCAGCAATGCCAGGGCGAACTCAGCACTGCAAGTCTGATGGCCCCCCAGTAAACGATCAAAGCGCACCAGATCGACAGCACGGCGGATCTTGAGTACCTGCAGCAGAAAGCGCCAACGCTGCGGTTGAGTAAACAACACATGCCGTGCCATGTGCTCAAAAAGCACCCCGAGCCCCTCGCTATCACAGTCCAGTTGTTCGAGATTCTCAGTCAGCCACTCAACATTTCGATGCGATAGGTCGACATCCACCTGACGGGCAATTTTCTCGGCTGGGACACCCGCTTTGCGCAACAGCACTACCAATTCCTTGAAGCGTAGCTGTTCTTCCAATGACGGTTGCTCGTAACGACTCAACCAACTTGGACGCTCAGGAAGCCAGGAGAGATCCTCCACTCGCTGGACGATCCCTTGTCGCACCAACGTCAGAACTCGTGCGCCATTAACCTGCCGCCCGGGCAATACTGCATGGGATTTATCCATCTGCAATTTTTGCTGAACGCCCAAACAGCAATATGACTGCATCCAGTCTATATCCAGCTCTCGCATGCCTCGGAACGCCTCGAATGTATTGGGCAGTTCCAGTTTGCGCATGACGAAATCAAACGATCGGCTGTAGTAATGGCTATCTGTGAGTGTCCGCTTCACATGTACCGAATAGACCAGACTTCTTCCGCAGAACGAACCCGCATAATGAAGAAACTTTCTGGCCCGATGCAGCACCATCGACAACGGCAGAAAGCACATCAGATACTGCCTGATGATTTCAATTTTTGAAGGCCGCAAGGATACGTGGTTTGGGATACGTAATGCTCTGCGCAGATGGGATTCAACAGCCACGTCCTCTGCCAACATCGACTCGCCATAGAAGGCCAAATGTTGCTGGTAAGCAGCGATTGCCTGCCTTAACTCCCGAAGAGGATGCATTGGCTGATTTATATCAACCTGTCGTTTTTCTTCTGCCGCAATTCTAGATAGAATTCGACTTCGAAACTCCCGATAATTATCAGGAGGGATAACCACTAAATTATTCAAACCTTCCCCACTGCGTTGCGCAATAAATCCAGCATACTAAAAACACCAGCATAATACCTGCCTTGCGACACCAATACGTTGGCTCGTAATCCGCATTCTTTATCATTTTAAAATCTCCAGCCGGGAATACTCGACAGCATGATTCACGTGCCGAGAGAATTCCATGAAGCTATTTCTGTGCGAGAAGCCCTCCCAGGGCAAAGATATCGGACGTGTACTGGGGGCTACCCAACGAGGCAAGGGTTGCCTCACCGGTTCAGGTATCACCATAACCTGGTGCATCGGTCATCTCGTTGAAGCAGCACCGCCCGATGCCTATGGCGAGCAGTACAAACGCTGGTCTATCGAGCAATTGCCCATTATCCCTGAGCGCTGGCGCGTCGACGTCAAATCCAAGACCGCCTCGCAGTTCAACGTCGTCAAAGACCTTCTGAGCAAGGCAAGCGAACTGGTCATCGCAACGGATGCTGACAGGGAAGGCGAGTTGATCGCACGTGAGATCATCGAACTGTGCGGTTATCGCGGCCCCATCCAGCGGCTCTGGTTATCGGCATTAAATGACGCGTCGATCCGCAAAGCACTGGCAACGCTCAGGCCATCAAGCGAAACCATGCCGATGTACTTCTCGGCCTTGGCCCGTTCCCGCGCAGACTGGCTGATTGGCATGAATCTCAGTCGCCTGTTCACCGTTATGGGGCGGCAGGCCGGTTACGATGGCGTCCTCTCCGTGGGCCGGGTACAAACCCCAACGCTGAAACTGGTTGTCGATCGCGACCGCGAGATCGCATGCTTTGTCTCTGTACCGTTCTGGGCAGTCGAGACCGTACTATCGAGCGCAGGTCAATCTTTCACTGCAGCCTGGCTTGCACCAGATACAGCAACAGACGATGCCGGCCGCTGCCTGCAGGAGCCCATAGCCCGGCAGGCAGTAGAGCGCATGCGTTCGGCTGGTAGCGCCCAGATCACGTCCGTCGAAACTGAACGCATGCGTGAAGGCCCACCGTTACCCTTCGATCTGGGCACGCTGCAAGAAATCTGCTCAAAACAGTTGGGCCTGGACGTGCAGGAAACCCTGGAAATCGCTCAGGCACTGTACGAAACTCACAAAGCGACGACGTATCCGCGCTCAGACTCCGGCTATCTGCCCGACAGCATGTTCGCCGAGGTGCCCACCGTACTCGACAGTCTTCTCAAAACCGATCCTGGCCTGCGACCGCTCGTTGACAAGCTAGACCGCAACCAGCGCTCACGTGTATGGAACGACAGCAAAGTCACGGCGCACCACGGCATCATTCCCACGCTCGAACCCGCCAACCTTAAGGCAATGAGTGACAAGGAACGGGCAGTCTATATGCTGATCCGTGCCCACTATCTGGCGCAGTTTCTGCCGCAACATGAGTTTGACCGCACCACTGCACGCTTATCCTGTGCGGGTGAAACGCTACAGGCTGTCGGCAAGCAGGTCGTCGTCATCGGGTGGCGGCAGGTACTCGCTGAGCCCAGGCCAGACGATGATGGCGAGACCACTCCGCGCAGCCAGGTTCTGCCAGCGCTGCATGAAGGTTTGTCTTGCCAGACCACTGGAATCGACTGCAAAGCGCTCAAGACATCGCCGCCACGTCCTTATACCCAGGGCGAACTGGTCAAAGCGATGAAGGGCGTTGCTAAATTGGTTGCCGATCCACGCCTGAAGCAAAAGCTGAAGGACACCACGGGTATCGGCACTGAGGCAACTCGCGCCAATATCATCAAAGGATTGCTTGACCGTGGCTACCTGCAGAAGAAAGGCCGTTCGGTACGTGCCTCCGATGCGGCCTTCACACTCATCGACGCCGTTCCCGGTGCCATTGCCGATCCCGGCATGACCGCCATCTGGGAACAGGCGCTGGACATGATCGAAGCCGGTCAGCTCACTCTTGATGTCTTCATCGACAAGCAGTCAGCCTGGATCACGCAGTTGGTACAGCAGTATCGAGGTGCATCGCTGTCTATCAAGGTGCCACAGGGACCTGCATGCCCAGAATGCGGCACCGCTATGCGTCAGCGTACTGGCAAAAGCGGGCCATTCTGGTCTTGCCCTCGCTATCCTGACTGCAAAGGCTCTCAGCCTATCGACAACGGCAAACACAAACGTGCTATGCCGCGCAAACGTAACAGCAGCACACGGGCATCCTGAACCGCCCTGAACCCAAAAGCCATGCCACATCTTCAGTGATGACATGGCTCCCCCCCCCCCGCGCCCATGCGGGAATCCCCGCGCACCAAGCCTTCTACTAAACAGTGCGCACTTCGCTATGCTCAGGCAGCGAGGCAGAGGGCAACTCGTCCACGGATCGCACCAGACGCTTTCCCTCTTCTCCGGTACTTCCGCCTTCCTTGAAGGGTTTCCTGATGCCTTGTTTGAGAGGCCAGACATCAGGAAACCCTTCGGGGATGACGGTATTCGTTGCCGCGCCCAACGGCGAAAAACTGGGCTCCCTTTGTGTGTGGATACATGCCAGAGGATTCCGGCCACAACCACGATAACGGCCGGGTGCGATTGCTGCGACAGTGAATGGTTTTGACGACGACCACATCCTGAAACAGCCCACAGGTGGTTTATTCCTACCAAGTCGGAGGCCAACAGGTCCCCGACACTTTTTCTCCTGATTTACGACACACAAGGTTGGGCCTGTGGCCCTGAACCAAAAAACAGGAGACCCTATGAACATGCAACCTACAACACCCCATGTACTGCAATTCGGCAGCGTCTGCAGTGGCATCGAGGCAGTCAGCCTCGCCTGGGAACCACTGGGTATGAAAGCCGCCTGGTTTTCGGAAATCGACCCTTTCCCGTGTGCCGTGCTCGCACACCGCTACCCCCATGTGCCCAACCTCGGCGACATGACGCACATCGCCAACCAGGTACACGCTGGCGAGGTCATCGCCCCAGATATTCTGGTTGGCGGGACACCTTGCCAGGCGTTCAGCATTGCCGGCGCACGACGGGGACTGAACGACCCTCGCGGTGCCTTAACCCTCAGCTACGTGGAGCTTGCCAATGTCATCGACCAAATCCGTCTCAAAAATCATCAGTCCCCCACCACGATCGTCTGGGAAAACGTCCCTGGCGTGCTCAGTGACCGCTCCAACGCCTTTGGCTGCCTGCTGGGCGCACTGGCCGGAGAAAGCCATGCGCTCAACCCGCCAGGGGAAAAATGGGCGCACGCAGGTCACGTGTCTGGACCCCGCCGTCGCCTCGCGTGGCGGGTGCTCGACGCCCAACACTTCGGTGTCGCCCAGCGCCGCAAGCGTGTGTTTCTTGTGGCAAGTGGTCGAGACGACCTCGATCCCTGCGAAGTACTTTTTGAGCGCGACAGCGTGCGCGGGCATTCTTATGCGAGCAGCTCGCCGTGGCAAGAAGCTGCCCGCGCTGCTGGAGCAGGCCCTGCGACAGCAAGCGACTATGCCGGACTGAGCCCCTATGACAAGGTGGTCACGACATTCAGTTTCGCTGGCGGTACAGGGCCAGTCAACGTGGCGGCCTGCCTGATGGCAGCCGGTTCCAAACATGACATCTGCACCGAGAACTTCCTGGTGCAGTCGATGGCAGGCCCCCTCAGCCATACACTGAACCCGGCAACGCATGGCAAAGACTACAGGGAAGATGGTGCCAACAAAGGTATCCCGATGATGGCCTTTACCGCTCAGGACTATGGCGCGGATGCCGTAAAAGACGTCACCCCGACATTGCGGACCAGGGCCTGGCCTGCCATCGCCTTTGCACAGAACGGGCGTGGCGAACTGCGCCTGGAATCGGGTCACGGGCAGATCGCTGGCACGCTGCTCGCCAGCGGCGGAAAGCCCGGTCAGGGCATGCCAACCGTGTTCAGCGTCACCCCGCCTGACGCGCACTTCCATTACACGCCGCTTGAGCATAATGGAGAAAACTGGCAGCAATGGAGGGTCAGGCGGCTCATGCCCGTCGAATGCGAACGCTTGCAGGGCATGCCGGATGGCTGGACGCTGGTGCCATATCGCGGCGGCAAACCTGCTGCTGATACCCCCCGCTACAAAGCGATCGGCAATTCTATGGCCGTACCATGCGTAGCCTGGCTGGGTCAGCGTCTGCTCCAGGCATTGCAGACACCCGGGTGACATCGCGCTAACCAATACGGGCACGTCCTGATGCGTGTTGTTCCACACACACGCACCGTTGCCACGTCATGCTGAATACATGTTCGCCGGCGTAGCTGGCAACATCCCAGGCAGTCAAGGCCATCAAGACTGCGACACGCCGACGGTGTGTTGGCTTTCGCTATTTTCTCATTCCACCCATAGGGGCTCTCCTCCCTTGTGGCTGGGGAGCTCCTTTTTTTGGAGACTTTCCCATGGATCATCAAACCATTCGCAATCAGATGCAGTCATTGGTGCGTGACCACGTTCCTTCCAATGCCCGCAGTTTCAGGTTCAAAATTTTTGACGGCCAGCCCAAGGTGTCGACACTGGGCTTTCACATTGATCCCAAGCCTTTTGAAGGAAAGATCATCGCCAGGACGGAGGATGCCATTGTCGTCAAGACGGGCCGAATCGAGTTCGCCGTGCTTGACCGGACGCTCGTGACCGAAGATCCAGACGAAGGAGCCAGGGTGCAGGTCGAACCCTACGCACGGCATCGCTTCGACGGTCTTCGCGCAGACACCCCCGAAGAGCGCACCAAATACACCGCTGATGGCAAGCCCTACAAGCTCCAGACGTATGTCCTCGGCTCCGCCCCCGCCAAGCTTCCGATCCCGCAACCCCGCTGCCCGGAGTTACAGGAACTGATCAGGCAACTGGAGGAGCTGCCGGCACCGGATGGTTTTCGTCGGATTACGCACCTGCTGGTTGATGCGGGTGCGCGGGATTTCACCTGGGTTGATCCACTGCCCAAGGACATCATCGCTACACCACCGGCTATCAGCTTCAACACAAGCACGGCGAAATTCAATGGCCGCGTCACTGTGCAATACGAACGCGCCGACGACCTCTATGCCGTAGTGCTGAGCCACGATGGAGAGTTGGTTGAACGGGTTGACGGTGTGTTCTTCGATACCCTCGGAGACGTACTGTTCAGGCTGATCGACGATGGCAGTTGGCGTCGCATACGTGTGCGCACCATTCAAAAGCCGCTGCGACGCAAGTCATGACGCGACAGACAACCCGTCTATACGGTGGTTATCTGACCAGCATCGTTTACTTATCGCACCTCGACTGGGATACGCACCAATCCCCCGCCCCGGACAACACTTCTTCACTGTGTTGCCCGGCATACCATCCTCTCAGGAGTAACTTGTATGACTTTACGCTTCAAAGGAGCCGAATTGCGGCCCGTCATCGCCGAGGCTGTTGCCAATCAGTGCCGCATCATCCTGGTCAAGGATCAGGGTGTTTACTGGCTCGCCGAGCATGGTGAACGCCATCCCGATGGGCGTCAAAAGCTGATCGCCTACGCAATTGGCTGCAACCCTGACGTTGCGCCCTTCGACGACTGGTGGGAGCGTTCACGCGCTGAGTTCGGTGGCGATGATTTTGGTGAGTTTTTCGAACCTGGCGACAGGGTGTTTACCGGCATCCTGGATGGTGCTGGTGATCTCGAAGTGTCCGCTACCGCAACACAGATTTTCCTGCAAGTTGTCGCGACAAGCCCCGATAGCAACTGAGCCTCGTCCTCCATAGCCCCCTCATGGGCTGAGAGATCCCCAGAAACATCATCAATACACCATGATGATGTTTCGATAGGCTCTCGCCATATCGTCGTATACCCTGTCGGGGTTCATCCTCGACAGGATCCTCGGTGATTGACGGATGACATTTTCACTCAATGTCAGATACGACAACACCCTCCGAGATTTCTCACTGTTCGCCTGAAACCATCTATTTATTCCTTTGCTTTCAAGATAATAACCCGTTAGCCACATGATGATGCTGTAGAGTGTCGCTATCAGGCAGAGCACTGATATTCGCTTTTCGCCCCGACTTTTACTTGCCCTAAGCCCCAGTCCATAGCGCTCACTTTTCTCATCTCTAAAATTCTGCTCTATCTGCATACGGCGACTGTAAATTTTAACTATCTCACGTGGTTTATATCCCATCAGGCTGGTAAAAAGCAGCCACGGTTCACGCGCGCTTTTACGATACATCTTGTCCGTTTTAGGGAAGCACTGGTTACCTTTCCTGCCCGTTGCCCGCTTATGCACGGTATAGAAATGCCCGAGGCAGTCACGGCTGGCGTTGCGTGCCAGTCGCCCAAATCCCAGATAGCATGACTTCGCTCTTGACGTAATATCCCGCGCCATTTTCCATTCCTCATCCCCGATTATCTGAAAATAAAGGCGACCTCTGATACGTCCGACAAAATGCCAGCCCAGAGAGCGAATGTGGTGAAACCAACTGCTGCGAAAGCCTGCATCAGTCACAACAATGACCTGCTTATCTTTGCCGATGGCGGCAGCCATCTGATCGAGAAAATCGTTCTGAACGGTAGCGTTGTTCTGGTATTGAGAGGAAATGACTTTACTCATCAGCGGGATAGCTCTTCCATCGCACAGTAGACTCGCCCGCAAAACGCTGAGCTCCGATGACGGATAGCCGCTCCAGTCCACGGCAATAACGCATAATGAAAGGCTGCAGGTGAGGCGGGATACAAGCTTCTGATAAACAGCGGGGACATCGCTAAACATCAGGTCACTGTTGAGATGGCGGTCAACACGCTTAATCTTGTGCTTAACCCGTGCCGGTCCTGGCAGATACCTGCCGATGCTGGTCAGAGAGAGCGATGCGCCACGCGTCAGTGCAACGGTCATATCGAGCAGAGCATTTTACGGTACTGATGGAGTGAGTTCAGGGACTGGCTAAAAAATTTATGGCAAACTTGTGAAGCAGGCATAGAGGCGTGACCTTACTTTTTGGTGGAACACTAAGTAGATCACAACCTTCTATGCCTGTCTTTATTTATGGGGAACCGTCAGCCCTCATGGGGGCTTCTTTCCTATCGCGCCAGCACCTCCACCGCTGACACGCATGCGTCTCAGCCCACGACGGGCCATTCCGCCAGCGATCCCCTGGAGACACCCCCATGCGCGACCCGTTCAAGATTGACTCCCCGACCTGCATCAGTTTTTCCGGTGGCCGCACCAGTGCCTATATGCTGTGGCGCGTTTTACAGGCCAACTGCGGCCTGCCTGCCGATACCATAGTCTGCTTCGCCAACACGGGCAAAGAAGTAGAGGCTACCCTGCGCTTCGTGCGTGACTGCGCCACACATTGGAAAACCTCCATCCACTGGCTCGAATATCAGGACGCTGCACCAGGGTTCACACGGGTCGATTTCACGACGGCCAGCCGTCAGGGTGAGCCTTTCGAGGCGTTGATCCGTAAACGCCAATACCTGCCCAATCCCGTTGCTCGCGGCTGCACCACCAGCCTGAAAATTCGGCCGATGCATAAATACCTGCGCAGTCTTGGTTGGGCGGAATGGGATCAATTCATTGGCATCCGCGCCGACGAGCAACGGCGTGTCGCCAAAATTCGGGCACGCGGTCACTCCACGGAATCAAGCCATGAAATGATGTGCATGCCATTGGCCGATGCAAACATCAGCGTATACGAGGTCAGTGCGTTCTGGCAGGCGCAACCTTTCGATCTGGAACTCTTGACCGTGAAAGGCCGCACACTCGAAGGCAACTGTGATTTGTGCTTCCTCAAGCCACAGGGACAGCGACTGGCCCTCATCAAGGCCAGACCGGAAGCTGCCATATGGTGGATACGCATGGAATCACTGAATCTGGCCAGCAAAGCCAGTGGCACACGGTTTCGTATTGACGGTCCCAGCTATGCCGATCTGGCGCGCTTCGCCGCAAATCAGGGTGATCTGTTCGATTCAACCGAAGATGCGGTGGCCTGTTTTTGCGGTGATTAAATCGCGCCGCAGGGAAACCTGATTGTCTTGGGTCTGTGCTGATCAGGTGCCACTTTGGATAACGACTAGGGCAGCAATAACTGCGCCTGCGTTTTGCCTGCCGCGAGCGCCTCTTTGAACCAGTTCGGCTGCTTACCTCGACCACTCCAGGTCAGGCCTGGGTTGTCGGGATGTGCATATTTGGGAGCCACAGGATTTTTTACCCGAGGACTCGGCTTCGAGTTCGGGAAGACCTGCTCCAGCTCCAGATTTTCACCTTCCAGCAACTGCAGAATTTTCTCGCGAACAGCCTTGATGCGTTCACGTTCTCCCTTGACCAGTTGATCCTGTGCGGATGCGATCAGGTTCTTCAATTCGGCTGCGGACAGCGCCTGCAAATCAATCGACATTATTTCTCCCTCCATGGGTGATGCAGAAAGTCGTTAAGTACGCGTTTGTACCACGACAGCCATTTCCAGAGGAATGGCATCTCGAAAATAGGGAACGACTCCAGTTCATATTTCTCGTCGCGCCGGCATTGAGGCACGGGCATTCTGTCTGCATGTTTTGCTGACGTTGTCAGCGACATGCCACGCAACCACGGTCTCCAAGGTTGCGGTGCGGCAAAAACCGCATGACCAAGCCAGTTCGCACAGCATCCTCGCGCGGACGACCACCGGCTTCTACCGGTAGTGGATGCATTCGCCTTATCAACCCATCGCGGGGTGACACACCCCCGCCATCGGGCCTGGTGTGTCTCCGCTTCATTTTCAATGGAGATTTCACCATGACTCATTCTACTTCAGGCGAAAAGGCCTATTTCGATCTGCACACCGAAGGTTACGGTCGTCTGCAACGCGTACGGGAAGTTCCCGTGCGGGGTGGCCGACGTGCTCAACCCTTCCTGGCCTGCACCATCGCAGCGCTGGTCGGCTCGTCCCAAGAACCGACCACCCGCTATTTTGATGTCAAAGTCACAGGTGCCGAGGCTAAAAAACTGGTCGAACACTATGTCGGCATTGATGATCCAAAGCAGCGTCCGATGATCAAGTTCCGGCTGGGGGATCTGTGGAGTGATGCATTCATTCGCCCCAGCGGTGAGCGCAAGGGTGAACCGGCAGCCAGTCTCAAGGGACGGCTCCTGAAAGCTGAACTGATCGCCCCTGCCGCACTGCAAATAATCGAACAGTACGAGTTGGTCACTCGGGGCATTGGCTACCTCAATCGGCCCAAAGACGTCACACCGAAGAAGGGTGACCCGTTCCTCGCATGCACCATCGGTGCGCTGGCCGGGCCTGTCGAAGAACCGGAATACCGGTACATCAACACCATCGTGACCACACCGGAGGCTCAACATCTGGTGCGCCGTTGCGTGCAGGCCGTCGAGGCTGAGCGCAAGGTACTGGTGGCCTTTCGTCTCAACGACATGAAAGCTGATCCGTACCTTCGCACGAAGGGCGAGCATGCCGGCGAGCCGGCTGCGAGTCTGGAGTCCAAACTGATCCATATTGGCCTGATCAAGATCGATGGCCAATTGGTCTATCCCACTGCCAACCAGGCTCCCTCTTCCGAGCATGCTACAGCGGTATCCACTGCGTCAGAAAGGTCTGATAACAGCGTGGATATGCCGCCTACGACGCC
This sequence comes from Pectobacterium aroidearum, assembly GCF_041228105.1. Taxonomy (NCBI): domain Bacteria; kingdom Pseudomonadati; phylum Pseudomonadota; class Gammaproteobacteria; order Enterobacterales; family Pectobacteriaceae; genus Pectobacterium; species Pectobacterium aroidearum. The sequence continues at coordinate 1,957,393 of NZ_CP166097.1, read as the reverse complement.
CGGTACAACCGAACCTGAAGCGCAATCCTCGGTAGAAGAAGAGCCCGCTCTCGTCACTTCACGCTAAGCCGATCGGCAAGACCTCACATTGGGGTCTTGTCTCTTTTCCCAAGGTTATCGGTAGTACAACGCATCCCAGGAGATTATCCATGGCTACAGCAGCCGTTCAATCCACTCCCCCCATTATCGTTCGCGGCCAACTCGCAATCCGCACAATATCCGGTCGTAACGGCCGGTTCACAGTCGGTCGTCTCACCACTCACCTTGGGCTGTTCCATGTCAAAGATCCCGAACTGGAGCAGTATCCCGAAGGAAAGTATGAGGGTGAATTTGCGATTCGATATATTTATCCGAAAGCCTATCCTGTCGGCGACGGCATGCGATTCGAGATCCGGGCCAACCTGGATGGCATGACCTTGTCTGGTATCGACAAACTCAGCAAAGCAGAGGCTCGCGCCTTCGCCACGCAGGATGTCGATCCGCTTGATGAGGAATCGGGTACTCAACCCGTACCCACGCCAACCGCAACGTCCAAATCCAAGGCCAGGCCTGCCCCTGTACAAGCCACCCAGGACCCACTGGTCGACACCACGCCATTCAGCGTCGATGCACCCTCCGCGACTGTAGCGGCCTCGGACAATCCCGATAGCGATGATGCTGCATTGTTCGGCATCCTCTGGCCGCTGGGTGAATCGGTGAAGCTGGACGCAACCATTGACCGCCGCACGTTGCGCCTGCAAGTCGCGCGGTTGAGCCAGTTGAGCTATGCGTTCGACGCCACGGCCCAGCAGTGGAACCGCCAGCCAGAATCTCTGGCGACCTGATTCATCCTGTCACTGCTGCCGCATTTTTCCCCACCCACCGGAGCCCCGCCTCCCTGGGGGAGGACTCCGATTTCTTTCTGGAGCACACCATCATGTTCACAAACGATACAACCTCTTTCTCGCACGCTGACGGAAATGCCCGCATCGTACTGGATGAACAAGCCTGGCAGGTTGTCTGCAAAACAGCAGCCACAGAGGCTAGCAGGTACTGCGGGCTGGCTTACGACCATTACATTGTTCTCCTGAGCTCATCAATTGACCAGCATGTTGATCAACTACCCGAGCACCTGCGTGCACAGGCGCTGTCAATAGCACGGGAATGGGATTATGCAACGCCCGCTGAAAGGCAGGAGACCCAGGACTGGAATGCTGAAAACGGCTATTGCACACACGGTCTTGATCCGAATTGCTGTCCGGCTGGTTGCAGCGAGTATTGAACGCCAACCGTCGATCTCCACGCCGCTGATGCGGTATTTATCCACCCGCCGGGGTCTTCCCCGCAAGGGAGGTTCCCGGTCCTTTCATTTCAGGAGCCTCACCATGAGTCGGCACTACTTCACTACCTCTCACCTGGGTTTTCCCACCACTCTCTACCTCGGCTGGGATCGCCCGATGCAGTACTTCTTTCTCGTCATTGAGAAACCGGAAGAACCGATCGAGGAAGACACGTGTGACGAACACGACATCTATCTGTACAGCAACCTGCAAGAGCGTGATCCATTTGGCCATGGCCTGGATTACTACCGTGCCGTGTTGCTGCATTTTCAGATCACCGTGCCCGAGAGCATGTTCAGCGAAGTTCTGCGTGATGCCGAAAACAATGTCGGCAACCGTGTAGTCATTCATCAGGCTGACGGTTCGTTCGCCGAACGTGAAAGCTGAACGGCTCACGCGCTTTCATCCCCTTGGGGCAACACGGCCCCAAGGGTGGTGTTGCCCCTCAATTTTTTATTGAGGACACCACCATGCCCGAATCTTCATTACAGCAACCGTTGTTCCGCATCGACGAATGTACTGACCTGATGGTCGATGCCTGCGTCTGCCGCGAGAATGGCGATCTGGTCTTTGTCTCAATCTGGGCGCGGGATACTGCTATCCAGCAATTTATCGCCCGACTCACACTGGGCCGCGATGACGATGGACTGAACCAGTTTCACCTCATCACAGAGCACGGCGGCTCCGTACCTGTGTTCATCCCTTCGGTCGAGCGCCTTGAAAAGCGTCTGACCCGCAACTATCGCCGCACGCTGTTTGGATCGCTCACCAATCTGTGGCTGTTCGACCAGCGTTGCATCTGCCCTGACAAGAGCACAGCCAGCGCACTGGCGCTACTGCCGCGCTCTGCTGCTGAACCGACCGTTCGCTTGTGGCAACTCGTCAAAGATACATGTCCGCTGCCACTGCTCGACCACTGGCAAACGCCCGTGCTGGAGTTACTGAGCAGCCGCGACATGCTCCATGAGCTACCGGTCGCTCTCGGGCCGCTGCAGGGCTTTCGCCTTGGACTGGACGTGCCAGCACTCACCGATGCGCTGGGCGAGCTTATTCGTAACGGCGTTCTCACGGCCTATCCCTATCCGTCACAGATCTGGACACCGCACGCGGTGGTCTGATCATTTCACGGCAGGCGCACCTTACCAGGCACCTGCACGTTCTTTCATCATCGCCAGACAGGAGATCCCTATGGCACTCATGTTTCCCCGGCTCGCCAGAAATTTTGCCAAAAATGGCTATTACCCTACCGATGAGTCCACGCTCGAACGGACACTCGCCGCACTGGCTCCCAGCGATGAGCCCATGTGCATTATTGACCCTTGTGCCGGCGAAGGCGTTGCGATTGCCGAAGCCGCCCATGCCCTCGGGCTTGATCACACCCGTTCGTACGCTGTCGAGTACGATCAGGAGCGCGCCAGCCATGCACGGTTGTTGGTCGATCACTGCATCCATGCCGACCTGATGGATACTCTCATCTCGCGTCAGGCATTCGGTTTGCTTTGGCTCAATCCACCGTACGGCGACTTATCCAGAGATGCCAACGGCAACATCGGCTACGACGGTAAGGGCCGGCCCCGACTGGAAAAGCTGTTCTACCAGCGGACACTGCCCTTGCTGCAGTACCACGGCATTCTCATTTTCATCATTCCGTTCTATGTGCTCGACCAGGAAATGGTGGGCTGGCTCACGCGCCACTTCGCCGATCTGCGTATCTTCCGTGCGGTAGATACACAATTCAAACAAGTGGTGCTATTTGGTCGTCGTGCTCGCCAGCGCGATCTGGCGAGTGAAGACGTGAAGTCCACCCGCGCCCGGTTGTTGCAAATCGGGCAGGGAGAACAGGACGTAGAGGAATTGCCGCCCGAGTGGACGTCGCTTCCCTATATCGTGCCAGGCACCCAGGCCGAACCCGAGCATTTTTATCGCATCAGCATGGAGCCGATGCAGTTCGCCGAAGAAGTACAGCGTCTGCGAGGTTTGTGGCCAGCGTTCGAGACTCACCTCGGTGCCGCGCAGCAGTCGCTGCGCGCGCCTGCTCGTGCTTTATCTGAATGGCACCTGGCATTGGCCCTGGCAGCGGGTGCGATCTCCGGCGTCGTGCAGTCCCAAAGCGGCCGCACACTTGCCGTCAAGGGCGACACCTACAAGCAGAAAGCAACGAGCACCGAGTATTGCGAACGCGATGACGGTTCAATCGCCGAAACGCGCATTCTCACCGATAAGTTCGTGCCCGTCATCAGAGCATGGGACCTGTCTCCTAACTCAGCCATGCTGGGACGGATTCTCACCATCCATTGATCCCTGCAAGGGGAAGCAGTACCACCTACACACTGCTGGCCACTGAACCCGAGTTCAACACCAGCTCATTTCTCTTACCCATCGGGGCATACATCGCCCCTGGGCGGTGCATGCCCCATTTTTTGGAGCATCACCATGAGCATACAAATTGAAGCGGCCCCTGCCGTCACGCAATCACCCGAAACCGATGATCTGTTCGGCCCTGCGAACGACGAACTCTCCATCAGCATGCAGGATTTCGTCAGCGAGTTCGGGGATGAATTGCTCGACTCTCTCAACCGGGCCAATCCACCGGTCTACAAAGGTGTGCCACGTGCAAACCGACAACGCATTCTTGCCAGTCTCAAGCGACAGTTGTTCCCCGCCCAGGCTGAGGTCGTGCATGCAGCGGCCGAGTTGCTCGTCAATCAGGGCGAGCGCGCGGCCATCGTCAATGGTGAGATGGGGACAGGAAAAACCACTGTCGGCATCGCGCTGGCGGCGGTACTCAATGCGGAAGGCTATCGCCGCACACTCGTGCTCAGCCCACCGCACCTGGTCTACAAATGGCGGCGGGAGATTCTCGAAACCGTCACGGGAGCCAAAGTCTGGGTGCTCAACGGCCCGGACACGCTGCTCAAACTGATCAAGCTGCGCGAGCAACTGAACGTGCCAGCCGATGGACAGGAATTTTTCATCATTGGCCGTGTGCGCATGCGAATGGGCTTCCACTGGAAGCCTGCATTCGTTCGCAAACGCACCCGTCACGGCACCGTTGGGCTTTGCCCACACTGCGGCACCATGGTTCACACCCTTGATGGCGAGCCTGTCAGCGCACTGGAACTCGATGCTGAGGAAGTGCGTCGCAAGTGTGGCGTTTGCAAAAGTGCCCTCTGGACACTGATGCGACCACGCAGTTTGTCAGGCAGCGATCAATCCGCAGCAGTACTGCGGGCGCTAAAACGCATTCCGACCATTGGTGAAGCCACAGCCGCCAAGCTGATGAAGACCTTTGGCGATTCATTCCTGGCCTCGATGCTTGGGGACAACTTCCACCAGTTCATCAATCTGATGGACAACCGGGGGGAGTTGGTCTTTTCAGACCGGCAGGCTCAGCGCATGGAACGCGCCATGTCGAGTATGGAGTTCGGCTTCGGTGAGGGCGGCTATCAACCCAGCGAATTCGTGAAGCGGTATCTGCCGCAAAGCACGTTCGATTTGCTCATCGCCGACGAAGCCCACGAGTACAAGACAGGCGGTTCCGCGCAAGGTCAGGCCATGGGCGTGATTGCGGCCAAAACCCGCAAAACGTTGCTGCTCACCGGCACGCTGATGGGAGGCTACGCTTCCGATCTCTTCTATCTGCTGTTCCGAGCATTGCCCGGACGTATGATCGAAGACGGCTACCGACCCAGTACCAGTGGCAGCATGAACGCTGCGGCCATGGCATTCATGCGGGATCATGGCGTCCTCAAGGACATCTATTCCGAGAGCGACGGCCCGGCCCACAAGACCGCAAGAGGCTCGAAGGTCACCGTCAGAACCGTTAAAGCGCCAGGGTTCGGCCCCAAGGGCGTGCTGCGCTGCGTTCTGCCCTTCACGATTTTCCTCAAACTCCGGGATATTGGTGGCGTACTGCCCCCATATGACGAAGAGTTCAGGGAAGTCGAGATGGATGCCGAGCAAAGTGATACCTACAGCAAGCTCGCTGCCAGCCTGACGAGTCAGCTCAAGGAAGCCCTGCGTAAGCGGGACACCACCTTGCTGGGCGTGGTGCTCAATGTGCTGCTGGCCTGGTCTGACTGCTGCTTTCGTACCGAAACCGTGCGCCACCCGCGTACGCGAGAGGTACTGGCATTCACCCAGGCCCAGTTCAACGAGCTGCAGGTGATGCCTAAAGAGCGGGAACTGATCGACATCTGCAAGCAGGAGAAAGCAGAGGGGCGCAAGATCCTGGCCTATTCCGTCTACACAGGCACGCGAGATACCACCAGCAGGCTGAAAATGCTGTTGGAGCAAGAAGGTTTTCGGGTTGCGGTATTGCGCGCCAGCGTCGATGCCAGCCGCCGTGAAGACTGGATTGCAGAACAGCTCGACCGTGGCATCGATGTCCTCATCACCAACCCGGAGCTTGTCAAAACAGGGCTGGATCTTCTGGAGTTCCCCACGATTGTGTTCATGCAATCAGGGTACAACGTGTACACACTGCAGCAGGCCGCACGACGCTCCTGGCGTATCGGCCAGAAGCAGCCTGTGAAGGTGATCTACCTGGGGTATGCGGCCACGTCGCAAATGACGTGCCTGGCGCTGATGGCGAAGAAGATTCTGGTCTCTCAGAGCACGTCGGGAGACGTTCCTGAATCAGGATTGGATGTACTTAATCAAGATGGAGACTCTATTGAAGTCGCCCTGGCCCGGCAACTTGTCGCAGCCTGATGTTCCTGTCTGCCGGCGTCCCGCAAGGACGTCGGCTTTTTCACATGACACGTTGCGCTGTGGCAATGAAAACTGCCCAGAGACAACGGGATTGTTCGTCATCGCAACCCATTCCTTCGCGCACCATTTAAAACAAAGAAGGCACAACACCAGATGCAAAGTAAGATGCTTGCTTTCGACCTTATTGCAGTCACTGGAATCTATCCGCTGCCGCAGCAATCAAAGCTATGGAGTGGTTTCAGGAGGAGGAGATTTCCTTATTGGACTGCCCACTATATGTCCGATCTCGACAAAAACGACAATTTACAATATGCAGGTCTAGCAGTTGCTCCCAGCCTGAAATTGGAGATGTTAAGAGCAACGTCCGCTTCTGGCTGCGGATTCAACCCATAGTCGCCTTACGATAGATGTATCGTAAGGGCTAGCGGAAGTTCTCTGACAAATCCGAGAAGCGACTCATTTGCGCATTAGTATGTTCTCATGTTCCGTTAACTTCATTAGTCCCAACTCTTGCCACCAAGAAATTAAGCTATTGAACTCTCGATCAAGCCATTGATATTTTTCTAAGATGCGAGGCGAATCTTTAAACTTTTCAAGGTTTTCGTCAATGTGCCCACGCACTCGGTATAAATATGAATAATACGCACCAGCATGCGGCGGATATAAAAACCATGTCCAATAGCGCTGATAATAAAAGCCGTCAATATCAAGCCCATAAAAAGCAGGAGCCAATGGCATTTGCCCTTCTTTTATGGAAAAGAAATTCATAATTTCTGGATCTATGATTACCCTAGGAAAAACTGCAAGCTCCTCTTCAAGCGTGAAAGCTCGAATATATGAGCTACCAAAAATCACCCGTTCCTTGTGGAATAATTTCCCTTTAGTAATAGCGCCCCTGCAAAATATGCCATCGGAAGCTAAGTCAGCGGTTATCTTATGAATTTTCCTTGATAACCCTTTAAAACCATCCATAGTTGGCTGAGCCGATATTATTATGCAGTCGGAAATGTATGTTAGCCTTGGATCTCCAAGCTCTCTTTCTATCAGGCCGTCTTTCGTTTCTTCGTATATTGGAAGGTCTGTAGCATAGTTTGGCTCATAAGTCTCTTCATCCAGGAAGTTTAAAACTGACCTTATTTTCATAAAAATCAGGTCATCTTTTGAGTTGCGCTCTTCTATGCCTCTGATTATTTCCTTGAAGCCAAGGATATCAATAAATGCAACAAATCGCTCCTCCATTAATTCATAATTTTCTAGCATGAGGCCCTCGAAATTCACGCATTATTTTTATGTCTGCGCTATATGATTTAAGCCTAAAAAATATACTACTTCAGTAGAATTCGTCTCTGCTTGGCGCGTGACTGCAATCGTTCCAGACCTGTCTATCATTTTTTGGCAGTTTTTCGAAATCACCGGATCAGTACCGCGCTTTCTAAAACTAAGGTATTAGGGGCATAGCGTTGGATGGCCTGCAATACAACTTCGCGATCTTTCTCGTTAATACTTGATCCCAACGTTAATGTCATGTGATTAAGCATTGAAGTGCCTATCGGCAGATCAATGAAAGGCAGCTCTGGCGGTGGGGCTCCTGTTTCCAAGGTATACCATTTTTCCATGAGGTTGAGGAGCTCATGCTCATACTCATCAGGATTATCTTCATAGATGAGCTCTGGTCCTCGAATGGCCATTAGAGTAAACCGAAGCTCAGATTGATCTTCCCAGTGCGCGGACTTTATCCGGCATAACCTAGAGCCTCCAGTAATCTCAGTTATCTCTGGATTTGAGCGAACGAACTGCTTCAAATAGGCGGAAGGATCTTCGACATATAGAATTTCGCCACCGAAGGATTCCTCGTCAGCCCATGGCATAAGCACAAAGCCCTTGCCAAACATTGTTTTTTTGTAAATGGTGCTGGCGCATCATTGAGTTTAAGTCCCACCTTCTTTAATTCGCCGTCCTTGGTTTTATATGGGCGGCTAAGCTCAAGTTGCAATTTATTCACCGGAAATGGGGAGCTATTGAAGCTCAAGCGAACGCCTCGGTGTTGATCTGCATACCGGTACCACTGCCCTGATTTTTCAACAGTTGATTTCACCCAGGAGCTTACAAAGTAAGCCTGCCGCGACAGGTGAAATGTTTCAAAAGGCATCTCCGCGAGGTCATCCAAGTGATCAGCTCTTGTGAACCGGATCTTGCCACTTTGAAGGATTAATGGAAGGGTAGATGCTTTTGTGTAGTGGTGAATTTCCATTTCTCAGCTCCTGAACGGACTCCTAGACGTCAATACATCTCAAATGCGGAGAAATAATTGCGATTTGACACTGTCTACGAGAGGTTGATGACAACCACCTCGGGCTTAACGCAGCTATTTCTGGATGTCCGCTCTTGACCTATCACAGACATTATAGAATTCCGTTCAGATTTTTGTTACTTCCACCTAAATAAATTTGCATATTACCACTCCAATTTAGTCAGACCATGGTGATTATAAGGGAGCGGTGGGGCTACCTTCATAAACGGTTTACCTGTTCCAGTAACTCCCAAATATACGGGCACCGGTTGCATGAGGATCGCCAACGGAATGGCGCCGTCTTCCAGTCCCTCCGCCTCCAGATGATCCAGGTGACAGTGACGGAAAATCCGCACCAACTCATCGTCCTCGATGAGCCGAATTTCCTTGCCTGCCGCTGCAATTGGGTCAAGTTCCGGAAAACACCAGCATATGCTGAACTCGCCTCACCGATTGATAAAACTACTGCATCAGGCCCTAGCGTAGTTCAGAGAATTGCAGAGCTGGAATCATCGTCAAACAGAAAATCCCCCTCTACTTCGTCTGCGGCAACGACGCAAAATAGGAAGGCACCCAATCCGCATTCTTTGCTGATCAAACCCACGCCTCAGACGAAGGTAGCAGCTCATCGCAACAGAGAGCTGAACCATGTCACCCACACATTCAACCCGGCAGTTGTTCGTCAGTCACCTGCTGATCATTGCAGCATTGAGCAGCGGATGCACAACAACCACTGCCCCGCCCCCCTCACCGCCCATTAAAACGGTCTCCCCGGTTCCCGACGCGACGCCGGACTTCATCCCAATCGTGCGCTACGGGCGCTATACCCTTGTTGAACTGGCACCCAATGCGGCGCAACGCGACCTGCTGCTACAGGTAATTGACGTGGCAATACCCGAAGACGCCCGTGCCACCGTCGGTGATGGCCTGCGGCATGTGCTCAAACGCAGCGGTTACCAGCTCTGTGAAACAGCACAAACCCTCATTGAACTGTATTCACTTCCGCTCCCCGCCGCACACCTGCACATGGGGCCCATGACCCTACGCGACGCTCTGCTGACCCTGACTGGCTCAGCATGGGATATGCAGGTCGATGACCGAGTGCGGCAGGTGTGCTTTGTACGCGCCAGCACAGATAGCAAGGTCGGTGCAGTTTCCAGCGACCTCCCGGCCGCCAAGGCAGGTAAAGCGGCCCTGTCCGCAGGAGGTCAACCATGAACAACGCACCTACGAGGCTGAAGCGCACGGCAACCGCTGTCTCCTGGTTCCTGATCTATGCGTGGTTGAGTGTGCTCACTGTTTTTATCAGCCAGAGCTATCGCGCGATAGCCAACCTTGCTGAACGTGAACAGGTGGATGCCAGCGTGCGGCAAGTTCACGTACTGGAAGCAAGCATGGCAGAGCTGGCTGATAGCATGCAGGTACTTCAAACGCACACTCTCCCTGCCAGCGCTACAGCCCTACGGGAATTACAGCAGAATCTGGAAAATCGCCTCGCTCAAATCGAGCAGATGCAGGAAAACCAGGCTTCCACACAAGCCGTGCAAACCCTTCGTGACGAGCTTGAACGGCTCAAGTCTCAACAGGACGTTGCCCGTCCAAGCCCGCCAACCACCCACAGCACTGCCAACCCTGCAGCGACAGCGCCCAGGAACATGCCATTCCCGTTCCGCATCTTGGGTCTGGAGCTGCGTGCGGGACAACGCATGGTCTCGCTGGCACCTGCCAGCGGAAAGCTGTCATCCACACAAATCCAGCTTGTGTCGCTCGGCGAAACCGTGGGCCAGTGGCGACTGGATGCCATTGAGGGTGACACCGCAATTTTCAGCCGCGCTGGACAGACGCGCCGCCTGGCGATCCCCTGATGGAGAAGACCATGAAACGCCTGATGACGATCCTTATCGCTGCTGCGGTGACCGCCCTTCCACTCCCCACGATGGCACAGCAGCCCACCACTATGGAGTCTCGTATCGTACCGACTCGGGTCGAACAGCACCGAGACGCGCACCTGGCCCAGGACTGGGGCCTGAACACCGAAGAATGGCAGCGTTACCGCGAACTCATGGAGGGGCCACTCGGCACATACTCACCCAACCTCGACCCACTATCAGCATTGGGCATCGAGGCACGCAGTGACGACGAACGGCAACGCTATGCCGAACTGCAAGTACAGGCAGAAGCACATCGCGTTGAAAAGCTGCTGGCCTATCAACGCGCTTATGATGAAGCCTGGCAAAGGCTGAATCCTGGCATGCAGCGGGTGAACCTGCCGGATGCCGCCCCCAACAGCAACGCAATGACCGGCAGCGGCCGCACGGCAGTGTTCATCAAAGAAGACTGCCTTTCATGCACCGAGCACGTACAGCGCCTGCAAGCGTCGGGTACTGAATTCGACCTGTACATGGTCGGCTCGCGGCAAGACGATGCGCGTATCCGCGATTGGGCCAAGCGTGCCCGGATCGACCCTGTACGGGTGCGTAACGGCACCATCACCCTGAACCACGATGCCGGCCGCTGGTTGTCTCTGGGCATGCCCGGAGAACTGCCTGCCAGTCTCAGACAGATCAATGGTCAATGGCAACGCCAGCCCTGAACGCCATGCAGCGCCTGAATGTACTACTGGTGTACCTGCTGCTGACCAACCTGGCGCAGGCGCAAGAAATCCCTCCTCCCGCCTACCAGTTGGCCGCTCAACGCGCAGGGATTCCCTCCGTCGTCCTGTATGCCGTGGCGTTGCAGGAAAGTGGCGTGTACCAGAGAGAGCGCATCGTGCCGTGGCCGTGGTCTCTGAATGTCGCCGGCCAGTCACGCCGATATGCCAGCCAGGCGCAAGCCTGCGCAGGAGTGCATCAGGCGCTGCAAGACGTACCACCTACCCGCATCGACGTGGGCCTGGGGCAGATCAATCTCGGTTGGCAGAAGCACCGCTACCGCCAGCCCTGCGAATTACTCGATCCGTACAACAACCTGGCTATCGCTGCGCAGATCCTCAAAGAGCAGCACACACCCGGCGAAGACTGGCTGCTGGCGATTGGTCGCTACCACCGACCCGCTGGAGGTGCTCCGGCGGCACGCTACCGCCGCAGTGTGTCGCAGCACCTTCAGCGCGTATTAGGGCCACAACAGCAATTGTTCGCCACGACTATCAGCAAGGAGACCTCCCCATGATGCCTCATATCGCTGCCGTATACGGCCTGCTCCTGCCCCTCACCACCGTACCGCCGTTGCTGCACGCGGCACAACCGCCCATCGTGGTGAAAGACCTGGGCGGGGCATCCGCCCTGCCGTACTACGAAGCGCTAAGCCTTCAGGCACGTTCACCTGGTACGCCACGCCCCCCTATTGCACTCCCCTCGGTGCAGGTCAATCCAGCCACCGAAGCGGACATGCTGCCAGTGCGTAGCCCGAAACTCACACCCGGCACCGTAGCACGCCGGATCATTGACGCTCCTGGCCTGCAGCCGTTCTTCCTGGTCGGCGACGATGAAGCATCGCATGTGTGGCTGCAACGCCAGGGCGCATCATTGCGCGAGCGTGGTGCCGTCGGTCTGGTCGTCAACGTAGAGACTGAGGACGGTCTGGTACGCCTGCGCGCAGCCGCGCCGGGCCTGCAGCTTGCACCCGTTGCCGCCGATGACCTGGCCGAACGCCTTGGCCTGCGCCATTACCCCGTGCTCATCACCAGCACGGGTATTGAGCAATAACACGATGGCACAGACTCAGCCGGTCGAGGTACTGCTGCGCCCTCCTGTGGAGCTCTACACCGTTGCCGTTTGTGCCGGAGCCGCGCTGCTGTGCGTGGCAGCACCGTGGTCGCTCGCGCTGAGTCCGGACATCGGCATCGGTAGCGCACTGGCATTCGGTTTTTTTGGCGTACTGCGCTGGCGCGATGCGCAGGTGATCCTGCGCTACCGCCGCGATATCCGTCGCCTGCCACGTTACGTGATGACGAGCAGGAATGTGCCTGTCAGCCAACAACGCTTGTTCATTGGCAAAGGGTTTCGCTGGGAACAAAAGCACACCCACAGATTGATGCAGACCTACCGGCCCGAGTTCAGGCGCTATGTGGAGCCGACACCCGCCTACCAGTTGGCACGACACCTGGAGGAACGGCTGGAATTCGCACCCTTTCCGCTGTCGCTACTGCCCCGCCTCACAACCTGGGATATCCCGCTCAATCCAGTACGGCCATTACCGCCTGTTGGCGGCTTGCCGCGCCTGCATGGCATCGAACCGGAGGAAGTTGATGTCAGCCTGCCGCTAGGTGAACGCGTTGGCCACTCACTCGTTCTGGGCACCACACGCGTGGGTAAAACGCGGCTGGCCGAATTGTTCATCACCCAGGACATTCGTCGAAAGAATCACCTCGGCGAGCATGAAGTGGTCATTGTTTTCGACCCTAAAGGAGACGCAGATCTGCTCAAGAGGATGTTCGTCGAGGCAAGACGCGCAGGCAGAGAGAACGCGTTCTACGTGTTCCATCTGGGGTGGCCGGAGATCAGCGCCCGTTACAACGCAGTAGGCCGTTTCGGGCGAATTTCCGAGGTCGCGACGCGTATCTCGGGCCAGCTATCGGGAGAGGGAAACAGTGCGGCCTTCCGGGAATTTGCCTGGCGATTCGTCAACATCATCGCCAGGGCGTTGATTGAACTGGGGCAACGACCAGACTATATGCTGATCCAGCGCCACGTCATCAATATCGACGCCTTGTTCATCGAATACGCCCAGCACTACTTCGCCAGAACGGAACCCAAGGCCTGGGAAGTCATCGTTCAGATTGAAGCCAAGCTCAACGAGAAGAATATTCCCAGGAACATGATCGGCCGCGAAAAGCGCGTGGTTGCCCTTGAGCAATACCTCAGTCAGGCCCGTAACTACGACCCCGTACTGGATGGCCTGAGATCGGCGGTTCGCTACGACAAGACCTATTTCGACAAGATCGTCGCCAGCTTGCTGCCCCTACTTGAAAAACTCACCAGCGGCAAAATCGCCCAATTGCTGGCACCGAACTATTCGGATCTGAGTGACCCCAGGCCGATTTTCGACTGGATGCAAATCATCAGGAAACGTGCGGTAGTCTACGTCGGGCTCGATGCGCTGTCTGATGCCGAAGTCGCCGCCGCAGTGGGCAACTCGATGTTCAGCGATATGGTCTCTGTGACCGGACACATCTACAAATTCGGTATCGACGACGGCCTGCCCGGTGCATCGGCAGACACCAAAGTACCAATCAACGTTCATGCCGATGAATTCAATGAGTTGATGGGCAATGAATTCATCCCGATGATCAACAAAGGTGGCGGTGCCGGCATCCAGGTCACCGCCTACACTCAAACCCTGAGCGATATCGAAGCACGCATTGGCAATCGCGCCAAAGCAGGTCAAGTCGTCGGAAATTTCAATAACCTGTTCATGCTGCGCGTGCGCGAGACAGCCACCGCCGAACTGCTCACCAAGCAATTGCCCAAGGTGGAGGTCTACACCACCACGGTGGTCAGCGGCGCAACCGACAGTTCAGACATCTACACCAAAACCGATTTCACCAGCAACACACAGGATCGCATCAGCATGTCGAGTGTGCCGATGATTGAGCCGTCACACGTTGTTCAACTTCCAAAAGGGCAATGCTTTGCACTGCTACAGGGTGGCAACCTGTGGAAAGTCCGCATGCCCCTGCCCGCCCCCGATCCAGATGAAATCATGCCAACCGATCTTCAGCAATTGGCAGGTTACATGCGTCAAAGCTACACCGATACCAGTCAATGGTGGCAGAACCAGGGCTCACCTATGCTACAGAAGCAAGCGCTACCGCCTGAACTGCTTGATGAGGATGCCGACCCTATTATCGACGAGAGTAAAGCGCCATGAGCGATCCAGCAGCTACGGCACAACATCAGCAGACACGCCGGAAAAGCCTGCTGGCCAGTGTCATCACCTTGCCATTCAGGTTAGTGGGTGTACTGATTGGCTCATTGCTGATTTCAATCATCGTGGAATGCGCAGGCATGCATCTTTTCTGGAAAGACCAGGGCTGGCAACACTCGCAGGCGATGCTTCAGTACGAATTGGGACACCTGTCGAATAACTTTACCCGCAGCGTCATCGTGCAGGAGCCGGGCCGCACGGCACACCAGCTCATCGACACCGGCTATGAATGGATGTTCATCAAGACCGGACTACTTGAACGCATGAAGCAGACCGCCGAGCATGCGCGTACTCCCAGCCAGACACCCAGACGCGACTTCCGCTACTTCGTAAGCCAAGCCTATGTGTGGTCAGAAAACTATCTGATCGCCGCAGCCTTCACCACACTGACGTTCATGGTGCGTTTGCTGGTACTGGTACTGACATTGCCGCTCATTGTCATGGCTGTGTTTGTGGGCCTGGTTGATGGTCTGGTGCGGCGCGATGTGCGCAGGTTTGGGGCGGGTCGGGAATCAGGATTCGTTTACCACAGGGCAAAAGCCGCGTTACTGCCGCTGGCTGTACTGCCCTGGGTAGCCTATCTGGCACTGCCGGTATCGGTGCATCCGCTGATGATTCTGCTGCCCGGCGCTGCATTGCTGGGCGTCGCTGTGGCGCTGACGGCGAGTAGTTTCAAGAAATACTTGTAGTTTTAAAGTTAAATACCTGAAGCTAGGTTATTAAGCATCCCTTTCGTAGCAAAATAATGCAACCTTGGCAACTCTGGATTAACATAATAGCCCATCGACCTAAAAGGCACAGGAATAACCTCACTATCCAATTCAAAACAAAAACAATTGCTCGTCTGATAAATTATGGCAATCACATCTCGATTTAGCTTATCAAACTCCCTCTTGCCAAATTCACTATAAAAAACCGAGTCAGCCTCGTGGGAAATATAACCATTTAGCAACTTAGAAAAATTCCCATCAGAAATTATAGAACTCAAAACTCCATCTTCTCTAATCTGATTAGAGAAAAAACCTTTATTCGCCATTTTTCCATAAGACTTTAGAAACGAAGAAAAGACATCCTGACTAAAATCCCAGATCTTATCATTATCACATACATTAGATAAATCCAACGCAACAATTCCAAGTTTTGCCAACCCACCATCAACTCTTTTTTTAGCTTGATCTATAGCCTTTGCAACATTATCTCTTAGACCTCTAAGACTATGCAAATATTTGCACTCAATAGCGTACTCTTTACCAGCGATAACATCACACACTGTGGTTAAATCAATATCGGAAGGATAGTCATTCGCTTTGAAGGTAACTGCAAATCTGATAGCCATAGAAAGTTCAAAGAAGTCGTCATTATAACCTTCATTAGCATCATGAATTTTTGCATCCCCTTCCAGAATCTTCATCAACTTATCGTTATTAATAGACACTCCTGATTCATGAGAAAAAAGGCTATTCATAGCAAGATATCTATTAACAATACCAATCAACCCCGACAGCTCGCGGTTTTCCATACCAGATAAGTCATCCAGCATCTTCTGGTACTTCCCCAGCTTTGTACTTTTTATATTTGTTTTTGACCCTGACTCAGAAAGCAACTTCTCAAAGTTACCAACCAAAACACCAAAATCACGAACAACATCATCAATAGAGCGACGACCAATCACAGGACCCATAACCCACCCACTAAAATATTTAAGTAAGATTAAAATTTAGATAAAACCCATCTCAATCGTTAGCCTATTTACAATTCCACGCCCCCATTATCGCCCCAGCAAAATTTTTTCACCCAATACGAATTGAACAAACCAATTCACAACTCCCCTATCAATTAGTTCACCACACACATCACTGAGACCATCCAAACCAAGTAAATTAGAATGGGACGATTCAGTAAAAACCATCAAACAACATAGCAATTATAAAAAAATTAACCCTCTCCCTCATTTGACTCTGAAATAGTGAGGTCAAAACAATAAAAATTTTATAAAAACATCCCGAAACGTAATACTTAAGAGCACCATACCATCCCCCAAAAGGAAACTGGTCTCGAAGTGATGCTAATTACATTATTTTAAGTTATCGAAAATAATACGGCAGCTCCGCAGTTCCGATTGTTTGCAGCCCTGAAGCGCCTACTTCGTCACGATCACCACATTGCTGATCGAATCGAGGAATAGTGCAATGGTGCATCCTACCCGACTTCGCGCTGCGCACTACAGCGCGCTCATTTTTCTCTCCGCCGCTCTGATGCAGGGCTGTCCATTGACTGCCCATGCCGACACGCCAGCCCAGCGTCAAGAACTGGCGGCCGCACTGCGCCAGCTAGACGCACTAGAGCACTTCGTTGTGCAAAGCGCATCCAGAACTCCCACAGTATCAGGCGAACGCTATCACTTCAACTACCCCCGGTTGCTCGATGATTTAGCGCGTGTACGCACAGGCATCCAGTTCCATCTGTCGCCGTCCCGCGCCCAGCCGCGCGACACCACCGAGCTGAGCAGTCACTACCGCCAGGAATCGGTATCCGAGCACAGCAACGTCCCCCCAGAAGGCCAGCCATGACTGCCGCACAGATCAGCGCCTTCCAGGCAAACAGCACTATCACACCTGCAGCCATGTCCACTGTCCTGATCGGCATCGTGTTCGCTGTTCTGCTGCTATGGGGCGCATGGGCCATCCGTACCGCCTACGTCGGCTGGGCCGAGAACCAACTCAACCAGCGTCAGTTCCTCGGTGTCATCGTGCGCTTTCTCGCGATGTACCTCGTGCTGACGTTTTTCCTCCTCTCGTAACCAGAAAGGATCAACCCCATGAAATACCACCACTCTCCCACTCGCCTCGTTCAGCGCGTCGCGCTGGCTTTGAGCCTGACCACCTTGCCCTCACTGTCATTCGCACAGGGATTGCCGCAACTGGAAAACCCATCGCGAGGCACCGGTGGCGGCATTATGGAAACCATCCGCAACTACGGCTACGACATCGTCCTGTTGGTCGCGCTTCTGGTAGTAGCCAGCATGTTCATCGGTGTGTGCTATCACGCGTACGGCACCTACGCCGAGATCCACAACGGCAAGAAAACCTGGGGCCAGTTCGGCCTGACGGTTGCGGTTGGGGCCGTACTGCTGGTGATCGGCATCTGGCTGCTGACCGAAGCTACCGGCATTTTGTGAGAGGGGCTGGACATGTCAGCGCATCCTCATATCCGCGCAGACGGCACCGTCACGTTCCTGCCGCATCGGCTCAATCGGCATCCGGTGGTGGTGCGCGGTCTGACAGCCGATGAGCTGTGGATCTGCTGTGGCCTGTCCGGTAGCGCCGGGTTGCTCATCGGCATCCCGCTGTCCTGGCTACTTTCAACCATCGCTCTGGCACCGACCTGCATTGTGCTGGGCATCGCCTGCGGCGTGTTCGTTGGTGGCGGCTTCCTGCGACGACAGAAGCGCGGTCGCCCCGACACCTGGTTGTACCGCCAGTTGCAATGGCACATCACGACCCGCTATCCGCTGCTTACAGGCTGGGTCGGCGGACACCGGCTGATCACGCACTCAGGCTTCTGGTCGAATAGAAGGACAACGCGATGAGCCGATTCAAGAACGAAGTCACACATCTACAGGCACACATCAAGACCCTTCGTATCGGTGCAAGTGCATTACTTCTGGTATCACTGGTGATGGGGGCCGGTTGGTGGAGCGCACCGCGTGACCTGACCATTCACGTACCGCCCGACCTGCGCTCGGGGAGCGCACGTGCCTGGTGGGAGGTGCCTCCCGAGTCGGTCTACGCTTTCACCTTCTATGTATTCCAGCAACTCAACCGCTGGCCAACCAATGGGGAAGAGGACTACGCACGCAACCTGCATGCATTGTCGCCGTACCTCACCCCAGCATGCCGTGCCTTTCTGCAGGCGGATTACGACTATCGCCGCAGTACTGGAGAACTACGGCAGCGCGTACGCGGTGTCTACGAAATCCCAGGGCGCGGCTATGGCGACAACCCCACCACACGGGTGCGCACAATATCCAATAGTGACTGGGTGGTGACCCTCGACCTCAGCGCCGACGAGTACCACGGCCCGGAACAGGTCAAACGCGCCCTGGTGCGTTACCCGGTGAAAGTCGCACGTGCCGATGTCGATCCAGCCCGTAATCCGTTTGGCCTCGTGCTCGACTGCTATGACGGTGCTCCGCAACGCATCACAACCCCCACACCGGAGCCACCGAGTCGTGGCGGTCTGGGTACACAGGGAGAAACCCCATGAAGCACCACCCTCTCAGTCTTATCTGGCTGGGGCTGTTGACCCTGATGCTGACGCCCGTTGCCCATGCCGTGGAGATCCTGCGCTGGGAGCGACTGCCGCTTGCCGTTCCCCTTACGGTCGGACAGGAACGCATTGTGTTTGTGGATCGCAACATCCGTGTCGGCGTCCCGGCCAGCGTTGGCGATCGGCTGCGCGTGCAGAGCGCAGGGGGGGCAATTTACCTGCGAGCCAGTGAGTCCATCGAACCCACCCGATTGCAGTTGCAGGACGCTGACAGCGGCACGCTGATTCTGCTCGACATTGCAGCCTCCCCCGCCAAAGACGGTGAGCCGGCGCTTGAGCCGGTACGCATCGTTGAGGGCAATATCACGCCACCGCGCTACGGCCAGCAACGGGACAGCGAAACCGACGCCGCCATCACAGAACAGGACAGGCCGGCGCGACGTGAAACCCCCGTGGCCGTGGTACTGACGCGCTACGCAGCACAGAACCTGTACGCACCACTGCGTACCGTTGAACCTGGACCCGGCATTGTGCGCGTGAACCTGCGCCGCGACCTGCCACTCGACACCTTACTGCCGACGCTGCCTGTTCAGGCGACCGCGCTGGCATCATGGCGACTGGAAGACCAGTGGGTTACTGCCGTGCAGCTGACCCATATGGAGGGGGGCTGGATCGAACTCGACCCGCGCACACTTCAGGGCAACTTCCTCACCGCCACGTTCCAGCATCCGACGCTTGGCCCACGCGGCACCCCCGAAGACACCACCGTGCTGTATCTGGTCACCCGCAAGCATGGGCTATCACAGTCACTGCTACCCGCCATCCAACGCTTCGATCCCGCCAGGCACGTGCAAACTACGACAAACCCGACGACGGAGGTGCAGCATGCGCAGTAACGGTCTGCTGAAATGGCTGATGATCCCCGTCGCACTGCTGGTCCTGTTCGTTAGCATCCGCATGTTCTCTGGTGGCGACACACAGTCCCCTGCCTCGACAAAGACGGACAGCCAGCTCACCCCAGAGGAAATGAAGGCGCTGGGCATCGAAGGGGACACACCACGTGATACCGTCGCGACCCTGGTGGCCCAGGTCCGGCAACTGCGCACCGAGCTGCAAACCGCCACCACCGACAACCGGGCACAGCGAGAAGAGAACCAGCGTTTGCGCCAGCGCGAAAGCGCCATTGACCAGCGCATCAGCACTGCACTGGAGTCCGAGCGAACCAACCTGCGCCGCGATCAGGAACAACTCAGCAGCGAGCGCCAGCAGACCGAGGGTCTGCTGGCAGATTTGCAACGGCGGCTGGACAGCATGGGCAGCGGCGGCCATGGCGACCTGCCTGTCGGCCTCGGCCTGCAAGGCGGGGATGCGGAAGGATTCAGCGACGAGGCCACAATCCGCTGGGTAGAGCCTGATGATGCCAGGCAGACTGAGGGTCGTCATGGCAACGCTGCGCCGAGCTTTCCGACACGTTTCGGGCCCGCTCAGAAGACGCTGGAAACCACGGCCAACCCTATCACCGATGCGGGAGCCAGGGCTGCTGGCGTCAAAACTGCCAGAACCGTCTACACCGTACCGACCAATTCAACGCTGATGGGCTCTGTCGCGATGACCGCGCTGATCGGTCGCGTGCCAATCGATGGCACCGTCAATGACCCCTACCCCTTCAAGATTCTGGTCGGCTCCGACAACCTCACGGCCAACGGCATCGATATCCCTGATGTGGCAGGAGCGGTATTCAGCGGCACCGCCTCCGGCGACTGGACACTCTCATGCGTCAGGGGGCAAGTTCGCTCCATCACCTTCGTTTTCCATGACGGCACCATCCGCACCCTTCCGGAAGACAGCGAACGCAGTAATCAACAAAACAATGATCAGAACGGCCTGGGATGGATCAGCGATCCCTACGGCATCCCGTGCGTGTCCGGCGAGCGCCGCAGTAATGCCCAGCAATATCTCGGCACACAGGCGCTGATCACCGCTGCGGGCGCAGGCGCGGCATCGCTCATCGATTCGGACAGCGGTCAGATGTCCTACGCCGGTGCCGACGGCTCCATCGGTACGGTGGGCATCAGCGGCAACGAGGCTGTGGGCCGTATTCTCGCAGGCGGTGTGCGCGACATGTCGGACTGGGTCAACAAGCTCTATGGACAGGCATTCGCAGCGGTCTATGTGAAACCAGGCGCACATGTCGCCGTCCACCTCGAAAAACCCCTCGCCATCGACTACGAGCCTGAAGGTCGCAAAGTCGACCATCGCACAGGAGAAAGCCATGCGCTCGAACTGGACTAAACCGCTGGCAATCATGCTATCCGTGATCGTATTGACCGGCTGCGCCACGAGCAAAGAAGACCTGTTACCCCATGGCGGCCAAACCATGCAGGAGATCTGGCAGCAAGAAAGCAGCAATGGGGGTCGAGTGGGGCAGATGGCTTATCGACAACTGCTCGATGCCCGTCAGAGCTTGCGCCGTCCACTCAGCCATGCGGATGTACGAGCGGCCCCAGCAGAACAGGCACACTACACGCGTACCGCCGCCAATGAAGTACGCAGCCAGTTTCAGCGACTGCCCAACCCCGACCTGCTGATGTACGTGTTCCCGCATCTGGCGGGGACGGACCCGGTTCCTGTACCGGGTTACACGACCATCTTCCCCCTCTACCAGCGTGTGCAGTACGCGATGCCGGGCGAACGTACGGAGGATTACTGATGGTCTGGTCGCTTCCCTGGCGCAAGCCCACGGTGCCTACCAAAGACGAACAGCCGGACGGCTGGCAACACCACACCGATGCATTGCATCACGCTGGCATTCCCGAACCCGGTGCCGCAGTGAGGGGGAACCGCCCCGCCACGCAGGCGGATGAGCAGGCCTTGTACGAGGTTGCGCCATCGTTCGTCGCGTTGCTGCCCTGGGTCGAATACCTGCCCGAATCGCAAAGTATGCTGCTGGAAGATGGTATCTCGGTTGCCGCATTCTTCGAGCTGACCCCGTTGGGCACCGAAGGCCGCGAGCCAGCCTGGCTGGCTCAGGCACGGGATGCGCTGGAGAACGCGCTGCAGGACAGCTTCGACGAGCTCGACGACAACCCCTGGGTACTGCAACTCTACGCTCAGGACGAGACCAACTTTGACTCGTATCTGCAGACCCTGCATAGCTACATCCAGTCACGTGCGCAGCACTCACGCTTCACCGAGTTCTATCTGCATTCAATGGCCCATCACCTGCGCGCAGTAGCAAAACCGGGAGGCCTGTTCGAGGATGCCACAGTCACGCGACTGCCCTGGCGCGGACAAACACGACGGGTACGCATGGTGGTCTATCGCCGTACCACTGGCAGCACGGCCCGACGCGGCCAGACGCCAGAGCAGGCTTTGAATGTGGTTTGTGATCGCCTGAGCGGTGGTCTGGCCAACGCAGGCATCCGCACCCAGCGCCTGAACGCGCAGCACATCCACGACTGGCTGCTGCGCTGGTTCAACCCACACCCCACGCTGCTGGGACCCAGCGCCGAAGACCGCGAACGTTTCTACCAGTTAACCGCCTACCCGGACACTCACGACGCCGATGAAATCGAGCTGGCCTCCGGGCGAGATTTCAGTCAGAGACTGTTCTTCGGCCAGCCACGCTCAGATGCGGCCCGGGGCGTGTGGCACTTTGATGGTATGCCGCATCGGGTGATGATGACCGACCGCCTGCGCACACCACCCAACGTGGGTCACATGACGGGCGAGAATCGCAAGGGCGACGCCATCAACACCCTGTTCGACCAGATGCCGGAAGACACAATGATGTGCCTGACACTGGTTGCCACACCGCAGGATGTACTCGAAGCACATCTGAATCATCTGGCAAAGAAAGCCGTTGGCGAGACGCTGGCGTCCGAACAAACCCTGGCAGACGTGCAAGAGGCACGCTCGCTGATCGGCAGCTCTCACAAGCTGTACCGCGCCAGCCTGGCGTTCTATTTGCGTGGCCGGAATGAAACGGAACTCGACAGTCGGGGCCTTCAACTGGCAAACGTGATGCTGGGCGCAGGCCTGCAACCGGTGCGCGAAGAGGACGAAGTCGCCCCGCTCAACACCTATCTACGCTGGCTACCGTGCATGTATAACCCGGCCCAAGACCGCAAACAGTGGTACACGCAACTGACGTTCGCCCAGCATGTGGCCAACCTCTCGCCAACCTGGGGACGTAGCCAGGGTACAGGCCATCCAGGCATCACCGTCTTCAATCGTGGAGGCGGCCTGATCACGTTCGACCCCTTCAACCGCCTGGATCGGCAAATGAACGCGCACCTTTTCCTGTTCGGCCCCACAGGTTCGGGCAAAAGCGCCACCCTCAACAACCTGCTCAATCAAGTCACCGCCATCTATCGTCCACGCATCTTCATTGTGGAGGCCGGCAACTCCTTCGGTCTGTTCTGTGAGTTAGCCCGGCGCTTGGGACTGACCGTCAATCGGGTCAAGCTCGCCCCCGGAGCTGGTGTGAGCCTTGCGCCGTTCGCCGATGCCCGCAGACTCATCGAAACACCCAGCGATGTACAGACACTCGATGCCGATGAACTGGATGATGAGCAGCAGAGCAAGGAAGCCGAGGCCGACGAACAACGCGATGTACTGGGCGAACTGGAGATCACGGCACGCCTGATGATCACGGGGGGTGAAGACAAGGAAGAAGCCCGCATGACCCGGGCTGACCGCTCTCTGATCCGCCAATGCATTCTGGACGCCGCTCAGCGCTGCGTCGCTGCCAACCGTACCGTGCTAACCCGCGATGTGCGCGATGCGCTGCGTGAGCGGGGTCATGACACCACGCTGCCGGAAATCCGGCGCGCTCGCCTGCTGGAGATGGCCGACGCGATGGATATGTTCTGCCAGGGCAGCGATGGAGAAATGTTCGACCGTGACGGAACGCCCTGGCCCGAGGCCGACATCACCCTGGTCGACCTGGCGACCTATGCACGCGAAGGCTACAACGCACAACTGTCGATCGCCTATATCTCGCTTATCAACACCGTCAACAACATCGCCGAGCGCGACCAATTCCTGGGACGCCCCATCCTCAACGTCACGGATGAAGGCCATATCATCACCAAAAACCCCTTGCTCTCGCCCTACGTCGTGAAGGTCACGAAAATGTGGCGCAAGTTGGGTGCGTGGTTTTGGCTCGCGACACAGAACATCGACGACCTGCCGAAGGCCGCAGAACCCATGCTCAACATGATCGAATGGTGGATTTGCCTGTCGATGCCACCCGACGAGGTGGAAAAAATCGCCAGGTTCAGGGAGCTGACACCCGCGCAGAAGGCGCTGATGCTGTCCGCACGCAAAGAGTCTGGCAAGTTCACCGAAGGCGTCATCCTCTCCAAGAACCTGGAAGTGCTCTTCCGTGCCGTACCGCCCAGCCTCTATCTCGCTCTGGCGCAGACCGAGCCCGAGGAAAAAGCCGAACGCTACCAACTGATGCAGCAGTTCGGCATTGGCGAGTTGGATGCCGCACTCAAAGTGGCCGAAACGATTGACCATGCGCGTGGCATAACCCCCCTGCCATATGGACACGCACTGGGTTGAAGTCAGAAATTTGACCTGCTCCAGTAAGGGATATACACGCGAGCGCAACTTGAAAGAGTAGTCGACTCACGCCTCTCATCAATACGGTGACCGTCAGCTTCCTTTTGTTTGTCGTGCCCCACTCGGCTTTGCAGTGGACTACCACCATTAGCAACTACATGGTGGCTCGACATGCTGACGTATCCCCTTCCATTCCTTTTGCCCAGGCTGAGGCCACTCGCCATCACCGCCTGGTTGTACGCGTTGCTGTTCGCTACCGACGCCTTCGCCGCTGACATCATCGTCGTTACTGATCGACGCCATCCAGTGCAGGTCGAACACCCGTCTGTGCGGGTCATTGAGTTGGACGCCGCTCAACGCATCGAAGCCGAACTGGCCGCCAACCTCCCCCAAGACCCCGCCCGCGCCGCCATCATCGTGCAACAACGCCTGAGAGAAGGCGGCACAGCCCTGCAGCAACGCATCAACGAAGCCTATCAGGACGTTGTCGATGCCTGGAGCCTGGGCATCACCACCCTGCCCGCCGTTATCGTTGATCAACGGTATGTGGTTTATGGCGAACCCGACATCGCCAGAGCGGTTGAACTCATCAACACGCACAGGAGAACTCAGCCATGAAACGCTCACGCCGCCTGCGCACCAGTACTGCCGCCGTTTTGCTTACGGCTGCCAGCTCGTCGTTCGCCCTCAATACCGCCACCATCGTTGCCTCATCGCTATCCCCGGATTGTATGGAATACCGGGTCACCGGGATCTGCTACTGGCTGCTTTGCACCAAGTTCGGCTGTTCGGTACGCACCTCCGTCAAAGTCAGGCACTACGTTCCCGATGCCGTGGTATCGAGCTATAGCAACACGGGCGACAACCCGTGGGTTGAAGTGCGCGCCATGAGTATGTCCAACCCCACAGCCCAGAGCGGTGGTGACGGCACCAGCAACCATGGCAACGAGAACAATCTCTCCAGTTTCCGCAACGCAGACGTAATAGGCCACCCTGGCGGCCAGGCATTCAGTCAGTTTGCCTCGTCATCAGGCTATATCTGCGACGGTGCCGGCACCGCCTTCATGCCGTACCTACTGAGCACACTCGATACCATCGCGTGGCGCTACAACATTCCCGAATCGGTGTATCCCGAGGCGCTGATACCCGGTATGCGTGAGATCGGTTCACGCACCGCACTGAACCTGTGGGGCAACGTCTATCCACGCGGCGGTTTTCTGCATCAAGTGGACAGCTACAAGGCCAGCGCCGTGGCCGCCCAGCGGGCGGGCGATATCGTGACCCGCCGAGGGCAACTGCACGTGTACCAACCCCTGCTCGCCAATACGCGCGACGGTTACTGGCCGGCAGGCGCATTGATGGAAAGCGATGCCTTGACCGGAAAATGGCAAGCGCTGGCTCCTCGCCAGTCTTCCTCCTGCACGGTCTTCCCACATAAAGAATCACTGGCTCAGGCGCAGCAAGACGACTACGCCTGGGCACTCTGGCGACCCTATAGCTGCTGCCAGCGACGCGGCCAGACCTTTCTCGGCAGCGTGGATTTCAACTGAGGACATGATGATGAAACGGCTCGACCCGAAAGCGTTTTCAATTCCTGCGCCGCGCCTGTGGCAACCCGCACTATTGGTTGCCGTACTGGCTCTGAACAGCGGTCTGGCACTGGCACAGAACGGAGGGTTCCAGAACAGCGGTGCCGTCATTGGCGATGAGGTGATGTACTCCATCGGTGGCGGCAACGCCGTGTCGATGAGCGGTGCGGCCGGCATGCGCTCGCTTGGTGTCGGTGTGGGCTGGAACAGCAACCTGATCTGTGGCGACATGAACATCAGTACCACAATCCAGAATCAGCTCAACGGGCTGACCAACGGCTTTCAGAACATCATGAGCAATGTGATCCAGAACGCCACCAGCGCGGTCGCCTCATTGCCCGCGCTCATCATCCAGCGGGCCGATCCGGGGCTCTACAACCTGCTGACCAATGGCGTTCTGCAGGCTCGACTGGACTTTGACCGCTCCAAGCTCTCCTGCCAGGCGATGGCGGAGCGCATGGCAGACACCGCAGGCGGCCAGCTCGGCTGGAACCAGATTGCCCAAGGTATGGCGCTGCGTCAGGCAGTCTCCAGCACCGATGCCGTCTCGGCTATTGAACAGGCTGAAAAAAACCGGGGCAACGACGGAGTGCCGTGGGTCGGTGGCAGCAACGCAGGTGGAGCCGGTCAGCGGTCAATCAAGGTCGTCAGTGATGTCACCCGCGCAGGCTACAACCTGGTCAATGGTCGCAATGTGGCCGACACCTCATCCATCGACACAGCAAATTGCCAAAGCCTGTCCTGCCAGACCTGGGCATCACCACAGCAGGCCATCGACTTTGCCACCCGCGTGCTGGGCGAGCAGGAACAGCGCACCTGCGAAGGCTGCACCAAGACCGAGACCGTGCCAGGCGTCGGGCTGACCCCGGTCATCCAGGACGAATACGACACCAAGCTGGAAGCCCTGCAGGAACTGGTCAGGGGAACCCGCAACACCACATTCGAGAACCTTCGCGAAGCAGGCAGTGCCTCGCTGCCGATCACCCGCAGCGTCATCGAGGCACTGCGTGACGAACCGGATCAAGACATTCTGGCCCGACGCCTGGCCTCCGAAGTCGCACTGGCATCGGTACTGGAAAAAGCCCTGCTGCTGCAACGAACGCTACTGACCGGCAAGAAAGAGCCAAACGTTGCCGCCAACCAATTGGCAATCGCCACCGTCGATCAGGAAAGCAACACGCTTGACCGCGAGATTCTCAATCTCAAAACCGAGCTTGAACTGCGCCGCGAACTTGCCAACAACTCGCCGATGGCCATCATCCAGCGTCACAGCGCACGCGCTGCCGGCTCACGCGGCATCTATGAAGGCGATCCCGTACCTAATCGCCTTGATCAGTTGCAGCGTCCCCATCCTGGAGGCACGCCATGAGTCTTGCCAGGCTGCGCTCACACCGTCTGCTCAGTTGGCGTACTGCCAGAGCCCTTCTTTGGATGGTGCTATTGCTGGTCATCACCGTCACAGCCAACGTCCTGGGCATCTACTTTGCTGGCAGCATCGCGGGCTGGGAACACTGGCTGGCCGATGCTGCCAGCTATTTCCTGTTGTGGCGAGTGTGCCTGTACGGTGCCACCGTTTATGGCTGGCTGTGGATGCGCCGTCGCCTGCTCCTGCGCGATACCAGTCCCGATGCACGGCGCAGGCTCATTCGCGCCGAAGTTTCCGGTATTGCGGCATTGCTGGTGCTGGAGTTCAGCCTGTTGGTGCAGGACGTATAGGGAATATGACCATGACGCTTTTCACCACCGATTATCTGGAGTATTACCTGACCCTGGTGAGCTGGGTCGTCCACAACGGCATTTGGGCAGTATTGGTTTCCAGCGGTGTGTTCGTCCTCCCCTTCGTGGCCATCATCATCGACGAATGGTTGAGATCCCGTACCGAGGGTGCTGACGAAGGCAACAAGGGCGTCCTGTCTTCAATGCGCATTGAAAACCGGGTATGGGTAGCGATCGTGGTGGTGATGTTCGCCGGTATCCCGTTCATTGATGTTGACCTCAACACAATCAGGTACGATCAGGCGCGTTCGGCACAGTGCCAGATCAGCGTGCCACAGCCCGAAGACACAGGCTGGTCACAATCCTTCAGCACCCTCAACAACCAGAGTGCAAAAGTGCCAGTATGGTGGGCCTTCATGCATGCGCTCTCACGCGCGATCACTGGAGCATCAGTGGCGGCTATCCCATGCGGCACCGACCTGCGACAAATGCGGATGGAGATCAATGCCACCCGTATTGACGATCCCCTGCTGGCTCAGGAAGTCGCGGACTTTACCCACGACTGCTACGGCCCTGCACGTGCCAAACTGTTCATGAATCGTCCTGATCTTGATGAAGCACAAATGCACGACGTGACCTGGATCGGCTCGACCTATTTTGTCAGCACCGGGGGCTTCTACGACACCTACCGCGCCAAGACACCACGTGAGGGCTGGGCTTATGACAGCACTCGTGACGCTGGACTGGCTCAGGTGCCAAGCGGGGCGGGCTACCCCAGTTGCCGCCAGTGGTGGAGCGATGGTGGCAACGGCTTGCGTGCGCGCCTGCTGGCACAGGTCGACCCCAGCCTACTTAGTCGCATCGCCAACTGGGCAGGATTCATCAGCCGTGCAGAGGTAGATGACTCAGTCATCAGGGCGCTTGCTTCCCCCCGCCAGCAGAAACTCAACCAAGGCAGTGTATACACCGATTATGGTGGCCAAATCGACAAAACCTTACCGAATATCGTCACACGTGCTGCAGGCGACATCGGCATGACCATTGGAGGGATCGCCGCATTCCCGGCATTGGACGTCGTGCGCCAGGCACTGCCGATGGTGCTTGCACTAATGAAGATGGCACTGGTGATCTGTATCCCTCTGGTGCTCCTGGTAGGCACCTACGACCTGAAGACCGTTGTCACGCTCAGCATCGTGCAGTTTGCGCTGTTCTTTGTGGATTTCTGGTTCCAGCTTGCTCGCTGGATCGACAGTACGATCCTCGATGCGCTTTACGGTTGGGGATGGGGCTGGAATCGGCCACACAACAATGTTGATCCGCTTATGGGCATGAACAATACCTTCGGCGACATGTTGCTGAACTTCGTTATGGGAACCATGTTTCTGGTTCTTCCAACTTTCTGGATTGCAGCTTTGGGATGGGCTGGTGTAAAGGCGGGGGCAATTGCACAGAATCTAGGAACCGGCAGTAAAGATGCAAAAGACAGCACAGCATCAGGCGTAAACAAAGCGATGCACTGATGGCTCAAAGCTTTTACGGACGGCCATCAATCATCGTACGGATCATTGGGGTCATGGGGATCAATTCGATGACCATCCGATGAGTACAACCCAAATCCAGCCTCACCATGACGTAACTCAATGCTTGGCTGCAAATCGTCATGCTCTCTGTTGCCACGGCTCTGTGCAACAAGCAAGAGACCTATCAGCAAAAGGGCCAACCAGAACGCCACATAAAGCAATAGTCCCAGAAGAGCCAGTTTGGCAATCCACAACAGGGCAAACGCTACCTTAACGGGCATCCCCTGATCGACAAACCAGCTCGATATCTGTTGCTCACAACGCACATAGCCACGCCAGCCTCTGCCGAGCCAACGGCCAAAGCGTTCTGCAATACTGTTATGGCTCGTGCTATTCATGGTCATCATTTTCCTGCGTTACCCGCTTGTACCGGAAGTCCACCTTACAGCGATTGAACACGATGTTGTTACGGAAATCGCCTTGTCTACTTAGCTTAGAGCAGAAATACCATACATCAAATATCCAACTGTCGGAGATCGCCTGTCCCGCTTATTGCTCTGACAGTGCATAAACTAATCAGGAACAAAGTGTGCATCAATCACCCCCCTTCTGGAAACGCCTGTGCTGGTTTGTATTCACATCGCATCCGCACAAATTGGCGGGGAACATTTGCCGAGGCCTCAAAGAACGTGGCGAAATCAAAGTCTTCCAATTGATAAGGTGCAACTAACACTGCGTCCTGAGCATTACCAAGAAAAACCACTGGCCGATCTGCAGGCACATTCGCACATTGATGCGAATCATTAAAATCCAGTGCATGAGCCAGCAGATAGATTTTTTCAGATACCCGAGAATCGCTCAATTGATCACTGGACCACAACCATCCATGATAAAGAAGGACGGATGAAACAAATACGCAAAGAGCAGGGTATAACAACAATGACAACTCTGAATCCTCACCATAAAATTTATTCTTGAGCCAGGCCAGAATAAAGAATAAATTCACTAAAAATATAATCACAGCCACGAAGATTATAAACGGCAAAAGCAATTTAAATACCATAAGGCCGGTAGTAAACAACAGGGTAATAGGTAAAGCCGACGCATCAACATGAAACACAGCATTGACATAAATGCCCGCCTGACCCCGTGCATAGATCACCAGCCCCGACAGTACAATTGATAGCAACACCTTCGTGACAGTAAAACGCCACAGAGAACTCACCAGAGAAGATCGTTCGAGCGATACACCAACGAAAATAGCGCACAAGGCCACTCCCCATAGCCGGAATGCCAAAGTATGCTCTCGTACCCAATCGATATCACTCGCCGCTGAGCGGGTAATCGCCAGCAACACGCCAATTAAACCAATTACACAAAGGGCAACCTCAAGCTTGCGCTGTGATTCTTCTTGTTCATATTGGCGCGTAAACTTCCATTTCACCAAATCGTTATAAATACCCCGGATATAGTACTTCAGGGACCGTGCCTTTTGCTGTGACAGATCCAATTCAGAACCTGTCAATTCCCGCCTGATAGTACTGATATCGCGTTCAATATCCTTCGTCATTTTTATTTCCAGTTAACTAAACAAAACCGTTTCCCAACCAAAGAAAAAATGTCATTACCTCAGAAATAAATAATCTCATAGTAACGTTCCCTGCAAAACAAAGTCTTCACATCCTCAATAGCCCCCCATTCCCAACACAAAAAGAACTCCCCCCTGCCGCATTGATACTCGATGGCACAGACAAACAACGCTATATCAAAAGGCACCAACAAGGGTAAAACCCATAAAAGGCAATGGAATGGGGTCAAGGGGAAAGGCCCTACCCAGAAAAGGAAAAGGCCCATTTACCCCGCACCTGAGGCATCACAATGTTTACTCTGTTCCAGCGAAAAAAGCCCACGCCCCCCCAACCTGATCCTGTCATGCCAGAAAAAGGGCTGCACCAGCCAGAACCCGTGGCGTCCTTGCTGGCCACACCTCGTCGGCAAAAGCTGCTGGAACATATCTGGCAACGCACCTCACTCTCTCGCAAGCAATTCATCACACTTTACCGCAGGCCTCTGGAGCGCTACGCAGAGCTGGTACAGTTGTTTCCCGCCTCTGAAACGCATCATCATGCTTACCATGGCGGCATGCTCGATCACGGACTTGAGATCGTCGCCTTTGCATTGAAACTGCGACAGTCCCACCTGCTGCCGGCAGGCGCACCTCCGGAAGATCAAGCCGCTCAATCAGAAGCCTGGACTGCGGCCATCGCTTATGCTGCCCTGCTCCACGACATCGGCAAGATTGCCGTTGATCTGCATATCGAGCACGAGGATGGTAGCCTCTGGCACCCCTGGCATGGGCCGCTGAAACAGCCCTACCGCTTTCGTTACCGGGATGACCGTGAATATCGCCTTCATGGCGCTGCCACAGGCTTGCTCTACCGGCAAATACTCGATAACCACATCCTCGACTGGCTCAGCAGCTACCCTACCCTCTGGACTTCGCTGCTGTATGCGCTTGCAGGCCAATACGAACATGCCGGCATGCTGGGCGAACTCGTCATCCAGGCCGATCGCGCTTCGGTGGCGCAGGAACTGGGCGGAAATCCCAACCGCGTCATCCTTGCGGCCCCCAAACAGGCGCTACAGCGCAAGCTACTCGACGGGTTGCGTTACCTGCTCAAAGAGGAATTGAAAATCAACCAGCCCCAGGCCTCGGATGGTTGGCTGACAGAGGACACACTTTGGCTGGTCAGCAAGACCGTCTCTGACAAACTGCGCGCCCATCTGCTGTCACAGGGGATCGAAGGCATTCCATCCAATAACACGGCTGTGTTCAACGTGTTGCAGGAGCATGGCGTACTGCAGCCTACACTGGATGGCAAGGCCATCTGGAAAGCCACCATCAGCAGCGCATCCGGCTGGTCACACAGCTTCACGCTATTGAAGCTCTCTCCGGCGTTGATCTGGGAAGCGTCCGAGCGTCCAGATCCTTTCACAGGAACGGTAACGATCGATATCAGTTCCCCCGATAGCAGCGACGCGATGCTTCCCGCACCTGAACCCGCCGTCTCTGCCTCTCCCGCTCACCCCACATCCGTTCTTGCAACAGCACCATCCCCCACTGCGCCACACGATGTCATGGAAGACATACTCGCAATGCTGATACCAGCCGAAGCGCCTAGCACAGCAGCATCCTCCAATGCGTCGAGCACTGCACAACCCACCACCTCACCACCTGATGACACGGATGAGCCCATACCGCAACAGGCCTCGGATACGCCATCCCAACCAGAACCAGCCAAACCGCTTTCGAGCGAACACTTTATGGTCTGGCTGAGGGAGGGGGTTCAATCACGCAAACTCATCATCAACGACGCCAAAGCGATGGTGCATACCGTGAACGATACGGTCTATCTTGTCAGTCCTGGGATTTTCCAGCGTTATGCGCAGGAGCACCCGACAATTGCCACCCAGGCAAAACAAGAGGGATTACAGGATTGGCAGTGGATTCAAAAGCGCTTCGAGAAGCAGCAGGTGCATCGCAAACAGCCCAGCGGGCTGAACATCTGGACATGCCAGGTGACCGGGCCAAGAAAGACTCGGCGGTTGCACGGTTACTTACTCACAGAGCCATCGAGCATCTTCTCGGAGCAACCGCCCAATAATCCATACTTAACGCTTCTGGAGAACACGTCAGCTTAATCATGCAATCCGGCACAACGCTGCACATATCAGCGTCAGTACCTGATCCCCTGCCTGAGACATTTACGATTGAACGTACGCTTGGGTATATTCAGACTATCTGCGGCAGCCTGACGATCGCCACCGAACTGCCGTAGCCTTGCTTGCAGGATGGCAGCCTCCCGTACTCGCACTGCGAGGCGCAAATCCGCTATGTGCTGAAAATCCTCTCCCCGAGCCCGTTCACTTGTCAGCCGTTTCTGCGCCTCGGGCGGCAGTGACTGCATGGTGATCTGCTGGTCGGATAAGGTGTGAGCACAAGCAACTTCCAGCAGGTTGCATAGTTCCCGTACGTTACCAGGAAAACCGTACTGCATTAACTGACGCAGGAATGACGGCTCCAGCGTCACGGATACTTTCCGATCCCGTCGGCAACAGAGTGCGATGAAGTGACGACACAACAGCGGAATATCCTCTGCACGTTCGCGCAGTGGCGCGACATGCAATACACACTGACATAGCCGGTGGTACAGATCCTGGCGGAACGCACCGTCCGATATGCGCTTTTTCAGCGAGTGATGCGTAGCAGCAATCAGCCGGAAATCCGAATGCACTTCCTGCGCTGCGCCAAGAGGACGAAAACACCGGGTCTCTAACACCCGCAATAACTTGGCCTGCATGGCAAGCGGCATATCCCCGACCTCATCCAGAAACAGCGTACCGCCATTGGCCTGCGCCACCAGACCAACCTTGTCGCTCAGGGCATCTGAAAACGCCCCTTTCTGGTAACCGAACAACTCGCTTTCGATCAGACTCTCGGGGATCGCGGCACAGTTAATTGCCACAAACGGCGCATCTCCCCTGCTCGAACATTGGTGCAGCAGGCGAGCCACCACATCCTTGCCTGTACCGGTTTCGCCCAGAATCAGCACCGACAACGTATGCTCAGCCGCTTGTCCGACCTTCTGTTGCAGCACCCTCATGCATGGCGACTGACCGATCAGCACATCCTGCATGCGTTTTATCAACGCCTGATGGCGCGCCTCATCCCGAGCGCGTTTGACAGAAGCGCTAAGCATTGACTGCTGATGCAACCCTCCCGATCGCTGGCGCAAAAGCACCATCTGATTACAGAATATCTGAACCAGTTTTTTGCCTTCTCCACTATCGTGCCATTGTTGTAAACGCTCTGGTGTATCCAGCAGCGCCAGTGTTCCCAGCACAGTGCCGTTATCCGATAACACCGGTATGGCATACAGCCCACACGCTGCCCCCAACCCCGACAGCATCTGCTGAAAAGCCAGATGCTCAATACGCGCACCACCATTCAACGATGACCAGACGTGTGCCTTGTTCTCATGCAAGGCATAGGCTAATGGATGGCTGAAATCATCCACATCAAGCGTCATCACAACGGGGACATCTGCCACCTGGCCTTGGCACAAGAGTTGCCTGCCGCTGCTATCAGCTAACCCCAGCATCGCTCCCTGGGGCCACAAGTAAAATGCCAGTGTAGATAAAAGCCAGTCACACACCTCAGCCTCAGTATTCTGGGCAGTCAGCGTCAATGCCAGATCAAGCCGGGATATCTGCCCCGACTCTTTACCGCTTTTGCTCTTCTGTTCCCCTTTCGGCAATCCTTTGCATTCAGACATCGCCACCTCCTTGCCGTATTTTTATTCCTGTACGTTTATAAAATAATTTATCCACCAGAACGAATTGATTATATTTTACTTACAAACCGACAAGCATCGCCTCCCATGAAACATGGGAACACTTCCCATTAATAAAAACCACTCACAAAAAATTGAAAAACAACCAACATCATTATTATGACACTTAATAATTAACGGCCTTACGAACATAAAAGCCATCTACAGCCCATACCTCAGAGACAAACTGGAATAATTGGATAAATTTATTTCAAATAGCATAACCCGTATTTCAGACGGATTAAAGATGGCAAAAAAAATGCTCACTGCGGAGAGCAGCAAGCATGGAGTGAGCTTGATCAAGTTTTGAATATTAATTAGCTGATGACTGCCAAATTCCGCCAGCAAAACCTTCCGAGTCTTTAATTCTAATTGTTTGTTTTGATTTATACTTTCGACCATCCAAATCACAATATTTGATTTCTACAGACAGACTGACTCCATATAGCCAAAACGTTTGTTCATCAGCGCAGGTATAACCAAAGGAATTAATCATACTTTTTCCGTTCAACAGCAATGGAATCTCGCCGTCATCCGAGAAACACCTCATCACGTTAGAATATATAGCGTTCGTATTTTTATGATTTTTAACCCATTCGGATATACACGCGTCAATCTCAACCTCTTTAACGCGAATGCGAACATTTATAGCAGGTCGAGTTCCAGTGTTACTTAGCACTAAGTTGTAGGCAATTGATTCACTACCACCAGCATGAGTCTCGACGGCCGCCGACACGATGGGTCGATTTGACTGAAACCAACTTCTTCGAGTGAACACAAATGACACAAGCGATATGCTAACAGCCAATAAAGATAAAAATAAAGATATGATAGTGATCCAACCATCCAAAATCGGCAGCGGCATTTCTGGTTCCTCGCATATTCATTTTCAGTTGGTTTATCAGATAATAGAAAATCAGCCTGATGACAGCATGAGGTAAGTTTACCGTCGCGGTGGTGAGGCGCCTCATCTATGAGGCCACCGTCCCGCTGGTAGCAGAGTCTTCACTGGTCTGAACGCAGCGTTTGCCGACACAGCATCCAAACGGGCCGTAGCAGCAACATCAGTGCTCACACCCTGGCGTATCCACAGCCCGGAGCTGGTTGCGGCTGTCCCAACGGTAATGCCACACCTGTGTGTCGATAGCCCGCACCTATTGCTTGCGGATTAACCGCCCGGCTTTGTCGTACTAGATTACGTGAAAACATGACTTAACAATTAACAACCAAATAGATTTAATTTGGCATAAACCTTTCATTTAATTTACATTCAATTATTTTGATTACATTTTCAAAGTAACAAAGAGCCCTTTCCCCAACAACCTTCCCCTCTCTGCTCCCCTCATATAGATTTCCGGACAAATCGTATGCTCTATTATTCAATGGATTTACAAACAAAAAATCATCCAAAACATCCTCATCAAAGGATTCATTGCCTAAATAAAAAAAATAACCGTTCTTCCAGCATGACTCATCAGTGATAATTGGCGGCACCAGAAATTCACAACCATTACTAGAAACCTCACCCTGCAACTCCATCGTTTTCTTATCAAAAATACAAATCAGCAGAGTGTTTTTAAATGGACCAACTGTCAAGTCGGCCAAAACAACTTGCCCGTACAAG
The DNA here is from genome assembly GCF_041228105.1 of Pectobacterium aroidearum. Taxonomy (NCBI): domain Bacteria; kingdom Pseudomonadati; phylum Pseudomonadota; class Gammaproteobacteria; order Enterobacterales; family Pectobacteriaceae; genus Pectobacterium; species Pectobacterium aroidearum. The sequence continues at coordinate 1,921,464 of NZ_CP166097.1, read as the reverse complement.
TATTCATTTTTATTTGTTTTAAAATAGAAGACATCCCCTTTGATGGGCCTTTTAGGCTTCTTCGATACATCCATTTTAACAACAGAAATTTCATTTACCATTTTAACTTAATCCCATTATCTTTAAGCCAGTTTTCGCCCCACTCCACAGCATCTGAGTAAAGTTTTCTTGTGGGGCTAATGCTATTTATCTCGTTCTTAAAAATTGACTTGTTATTATCGATCAAAGCCTGCTCTATACTCCGGGCATGCCCCCGATTCAATGGAGTGTCAGTTATAGGAACCAATCGATCAAACCTATCACCATGCTGTAGAGCACGAACATCAACGTCCTTGCTTATTCCCACATAAATTGGCTTCCCATCCTTGTACCCTATGTATACGTGAGTATTGTTTCCTTGTGCCGCTTTAGATTTTATCCAATCGTCATATGACATATTGGGGCAAGAAGCCAATCCAAATGGATCAACCCAGCCAATCGGATTAGGCACATATCCGTAGTTACTCTCCCCACCCAAAACACTAATCGGGTCGGGTGAGATATAACAACCACCATTTGGATCATAATAGCGGAACCTGTTATAGCATAAGCTACTTTCAGCGTCACGGTATTGCCCGGCAAAGGCCAGCCCCGGATCAAGATTTTCGGTATTATCGGTATAACGCTGCCCCCATAAGTTGGTGCGCGGAGCTTGCCAGCGAAGTTCACCTTGCGGATTAAAGACCGCCTGCGGCTCGCCATTATGGCCGCTGGTCACAAAATCCGTTTCCCAACTGCCGTCCGTATGTTGCCGCTGCTGTACCAGCAGTTCCCAACCGTTATGCACCCAGTGGCGGCGGCTGATAAGCTGGTTGTCACGATAGCGCCGTACCTCTGCTATCTGGTCGCCGTCCCACAGGTAGCGAATATCTTCATAGGTTTGGTCGCAGCGTTTGCCGATACGCCGTCCGAACGGATCGTAGCGATAGAACCAGCGTTCACCGCTGGGCGTATCCACTACCCTAAGCTGATTGCGACTGTCCCAACGGTAATACCACACCTGCGGCCGATAGCCCGGCTGCACCACCTGTTTGCGAATGAGCCGCCCGGCCTTGTCATACTGGTAGTGGGCGTTGTCCTGTTGAGTCAGTCGTCCAGCCTGCCACTCGGTCAGCCTTGTCGCATCCTGCGGCAAACCACTGCGGGTGTAGCAGTATTGCTCTTCGGTTTCGACGCTGCGCCCCGCGCCGCCGCTCAGTACCGACAGCACCCGCCCACTGGCATCGAGTTGATAGCCTGCCGCTTCGCGATTGCGCCGGGTGCCGGTCAGGTTGCCTGCGCCGTCGTAGAGGTATTCACGGGTCTGCACCGGCTGCAGGCGGCCGTCCACCTTCTGGCCGCTCATTTCCCGCGTCAGCCAGCCCATGGCGTCGTATTCGCGATGCTGCATAAAGCCAGCCTGACTTTGGCGGGAAGACTCACGGCCTACGCCGTCGTGAACCAGCGTCAGCTCTGCGCCATCCGGCAACTGCACCCGGCGCAGCTCTCCCGTCGCACGGTAGCAGAAAGTGCTGGTGAGCGCCGCGCTGTTTTCTTCGCCTTCCCAGTACAGGGTGCGAGTGACGGTGTGCGACTCTCCCTGGTATTGGCGTCGGATTTCCGTTCCGCTGTTCCGCTCCTGTACCACCCGGTCACGCTCGTCATACTCAAACTGGATATGACTGGTGGAGGATGTCACTTCGATCAACCTGCCTGCCGCATCGTAGCGGTGGTGCAAGGTATCGTCCGGCGCGGTTTCCTGAATCAGCAGTCCACGCCCGTCGTACAGAAAGTGGCGAGTTTCTCCTTCACCATTGCGGATACTGATGCAGTGACCGTCTTCGTCATAGCTGTAGTGGGTTTCCGTACCGGCCATATCCCGCTCACGGATAACCCGCGCATCGGCGTCCAGCCACCACTGCCAGCGGTTGCCATCGGGTGCGGTGACACCAATCAGTTGCTGGCTTTCTTTGTCGTACTCGTATTGCCAGGTGCGGCCTTCGGCGTCAGTGCGTGAGGTCAGCAGGTCGAACGCGCCATAGGTTTGAGCCCAGACCGCGCCGTTACCGTCGGTGTAGTGCAGCAGGTTGTTGTGTTTGTCGTACTGGCGTTGCTCTTGCTTGTCGTCCGGGCGTATCAGTTGCTCCGGCAGCTTCCAACTGGCACGGCGGTAACCGAGGCGATACGTTGCCCCATCTGGACGTGTCCAGCTTGTGAGTCGGTCTTGCTGGTCATAGCGCAGTTGCTGGGTGCGGGATTCCGCATCAGTGGCACTCATCAGGCGCTGGCGGTGGTCATAAAACAGACTGGCCTGCGTCCGGCCTTGTTCGTCGCTCACCTCGGTCAGCAGGCCGTAGCGGTTCCACGCAAACCGGACTTCGCTGGCGTCCGGCCCGGTCAGGCTCAGCGGATTGCCCTTGCTGTCGTACTGCCATGCCCAACTTCGGCCCAATGGGTCGGTGATGCCAGTCAGCCGCTCGTAATGGTCATAGTCGTAGTGCCACTGATGGCCGCTGCCGTCGGTAAAGGTGCTGACCAGCCCGCTGTTGTCCAGGTAGGCAAATTCCACGACCCTCCCTGCCGGAGAGATTTCCCGCAGCAGGTTGCCTACGTCGTCGTATTCATAATGGGTGACATGGCCAAGTGGGGATTTTTCCCAAGCCATCAGGTACAGATCATTGAAGCCGTATTCATGACGCTGACCCAGCCCGTCGGTCATCACCACGCGGTCAGCCAGATACTCAAAATTAGCCGTCAGGTAGCCGTCAGCACAGGTGGTGTAAATGCAGCGGCCCTGGTGGTCATACTCATAACGCGCCCAGGTCTTGTCGTTGTCGTGCCAGCGGATCAGGCGGTTGTGATTGTCGTAGTCATAGAACAGGTGGTAGGCGTGTGAGGCATCGGCCTCGACCAATCTGCCGCGCTCATCCTGCCGGTATTCCGCCAACAGCGTTTTTTGCCCAGTGTCGATACGCTGTATCTGGCGCAGGAATTCCCCCTGCCATACCAGCAGCAACTCGATGCCGTCGCTGTGTCTGATCTTGCGCAGGTTGCCCTTGGGATCGCGCAGAAAGTTGATTCGGTTGTGGTGGTTGTCGGTAATGGATGACAGCAGCAGTTGGTCGCCCTGCTTGACGGTAAAGGCACGCCAGGTCTGGCTGTCGCGGTGCCACAGGTGAAAGCCGTTATGGCGTTTGACCAGTTTGAATTCGGGGTATTCGGCGCAGTACACCACCGTTGCACCTATCCCGAAGGTGAAGTCGATGTCATAGCCCTGCGCCAGGGTAAGCGTCACATGGATGTCACCCTGGTCAGTGCGATCAACGGTAGCGACTTCACTCCAGCTATCGTGCCAGCCATGACCCAGCAAGCCGGAGTGTGGGCTACCAGAGCGGTAGGTGCGCTCGAACAGCAGTGGAACGGTCTGGCCCAGTTCCAGATCGAGGCGTTTTTCAATGACCTCGCCACTGGCAATGTAGACGGGGTCTTTCAGGAAGCCGCGAATGGACTCGGTGACACGCGCCAGTCCTTTGCTTTCTTTAAAGCCGTTTTTGGCACACTCCACAGCACTACGGAGTCCTTTCAGGGCAAATGATGCCCCGGCCTGCATGCCTCGCAGTACGGCCATCGGTCCTTTGGTAAACAGAGTGCCCAGTCCCCGGAATAGACCACGACTGGGGGGCATCAGGAATTCCACTGCGAGTATCAGCGCTTTCTGCCAGCCACTGAATTCATCCTCGACCTTGAGTGGCGATTCTTGGCCTGAACCAAAGAACACCGTTGATGCCCCTTCCTTGATCGTGGCCCCACATACGGTTTTGTCATCTACACGTGCTGCGTGGTAGCCCTCGACAAATACCGTGGCACTGCCCTGGGCAATCAGTTGCGGGCCGTTGTGTTTGTCGCACAGCACCGCATCGATTTCAGCGCGGGAGACTGGATTACCCTCTGCAAAGACTGTCTTCGAGCCATCTTTGACCGCCCCTGAAGAGGGCGACATGCTGTCAACCATCGAGGACACACGCTTGCTGACACCGCCTATCAGGTCACTCAGTCCATACACCAGCGCCGCCCCTGCCGCCAGCTTGACTACTCCCACCACCAGGGCGAGACCAGCCCCGCCGGTGGCCCCCATCAACACCACTGCACCCGCAACGGCGGCGGCGGCCACGGTAAACGCGGCAGCCGCGATCAACGCTCCGACAGCCGCTCCTGCCAGTGCGCCCCAGAAACTGCTGTGCTTGATAGCCTTGCCTGGCGAGGTGGGCGGCTTACCCTGTCCTGGCTCAGGTAAACCCGGTGGCAGCTTAGGGCGGTTGCCCGCATGCATGGCACCAACACGTGCAATACGGGAGAGTATTTCCTCACGCATGGCCGCCTGCCTTATCCTCCGGTGTGGCAGGCAATTCAACGGCTTTGAAGGTCTCAATCACGGTCAGCAAGCTGGCTTTGTTCTCATCACTGAGCACATCAGCGGCGGTAATAGTGAACGTCAGCAGCAGGTTGCCACGCATTTGCATCACCACCACCTGATGCATCTGCCCTTCGGGCGACTGCCAGGTGTACTCAACCCCTTGAGCGGTTTGCCCATCCAGCGTCAGCGTCCACGCCTGCCGCTCTTCATAACCTTTAAGCTGCGCCGACAACTGCGCCAGCGTGTCCTGATAAGCCGCATCGGCTGTTTTACCGCCCTCCACTGGAGTGCGGTTGACCACCAGGTTGGTCGTGTCGTCAGGCAGAACAAAAACGTGCAGCGACTCATCTCGCCATTGCGCAGGAATGTTCAACGTGCCTTCGTTCATCTGGTACATGTTTCAGCGTCCTTGTTGTTTTTATTATTCAGTTCAGGTCGATACGGTTGCCGTTGACCGTGATGGTTTTGCCCTTGATGGTGATGTCACCTTCGTCGCTGATACTGATAAAACCGATGTTGGCGGCAATCAGAATGCCGCCCTGTATCGACTGGATAAGGATGTTGTTTTTCACCTGCAGGCTGTCGTGAAGTTCTTCTGTTGCCGTGACATCACCCACCACCGTGCTGCGGCTACCGGAGATGGCAACGGTTTGCTGCCCCTGGATTTCGGTGGACTGGTCTTTGATGACCGACACCGTCTGATTGCCGCCGACGTTTTCGGTATGGTCAGCCGTCACGGTAGTGCTGCGGTTGTTCAGCACCACGGTGTTCATGTCTTTCTGAGCGTGGATAAACACCTCTTCCTGCCCGGCCTGGTCTTCAAAGCGCAGTTCATTAAAGCCCGCGCCCTTATGCGTTGAAGTACGCAGCGAGGTGCGTGTCTTGTTCGCTGGCAGTGGATACGGCGATGGATTGGTGGCGTGGAAAGTGCGGCCTGTCACAATCGGCTGGTCGGGGTCGCCTTCGAGGAAGCTGACAATCACCTCATGGCCGATGCGTGGGATGGCTATCAGACCGTACTGACCGCCTGCCCAGCCCTGACTGACGCGCACCCAGCAGGAGCTCTGGTCATCGCTGGCTCCGTAGCGATCCCACGGGAATTGCAGTTTGATGCGCCCGTATTCGTCGCAGTAGATTTCCTCGCCTGCGGGGCCGACCACGGTGGCAATCTGCGGGCCATCCACCATCGGTTTGTAGGGCAGATCGGCACGCCAGGTGCTTTTGGCACTGATCACCTCGAAGCTGTTACTGTAGGTCGTCGGCTCGCCGCCGCTTTCTTCTTCCAGCGCCTGCGGTTGCTTCCCACTGTGGGTGATCGCCACCAGTTGCCAGGCTGCGTTGAGCGTTGGATTGGGGTGTTCGGTGAGGGTAAAACTGCTCCCCGGCATCAGCATCGCGGCATTTGATTCACCCGATCCCGTCATGGCACCGGCGCGCAATGCATCCAGCCGATAGCCGGTAAAGGCCTTGCCGCTCGGATCTTGTTTGAAGCGACCGGGATAATCGAAGTGCTGATAGCTTTCGCGCTGGTTCGCCAGCTCGCTGCTCATCTTGCTGTGCAGCAGGCCGTAGGCGGGCGTTTTGAAGCTGTAATCCTTGAGCGCGACTTCTGCTGTGCTGACCGCTTCGGCGTAGCGGAAACGTCTGACATATTCGCCTTCACTCAGCCCCTGCGTGGCGAGGTTGAAGAACAGCTCCGGGCCTTTGCCAAGCGCCCCGGCATCATCGGCAAAGACGACCCGGTGCTTACCGGCTTCAAACTCATGGAAAAAGTACAGGCCTTCCTCAGCCGCCAAACGGGCGACAAAGGCCAAATCACTTTCCCGGTACTGCACACAGTATTCGCGGGGCGCGTGGTCGTGCCGCAGCGCAAAGGCGTAGTCGGTGATGCCGGACTCTTCCAGCAACGTACCAATAATCGCTTCTGGCTTCTGTGCCTGAAAGATCCGTGCATTGGTGCGCAGCCCCAGCCGCCACAGCGCCGGTCGCACTTCTGCCTGATAGCGGGTACGGCGAAAACCGGTGTCGCCCTGTGCAAAGGCGCTGACAATGCCGCTGACACGGCGCTTGAGTTCACCTTCGTACCACACCAGCAGTTCACACGGCTGATCCAGTACGGCACCAAAGTCGATACCCGGCAGCGGGCTGGCCAGATTCAGCGACAGGGAAAACGGCTGGTTCAGTGCCTCGCTGAGCTGAAAATCCACCACCGCAAAGGTGCTCTCGGGCAATGCACCGACCTTTACCGTGAACTGTAATCCTGTACTGTTTGCCACACGTCCTCCTGATGCTGTCATCCACACTCAGGCATGGCATGAGCCATGACTCAGTGCAGGAAACCCGGCACAGGGCCGGGTTTGAGCGGCATCAGGCTTCGACAGGCGTGCGCCAGTCGTCAGAACCAGAGGTTCCGGCCACGGTGTGCTCCCAGTCGACTTTGCGGTAGGCCAGAGAGACTTCGATCAGTTGGGTGTAATCGAGCTTGGACGGGTCCTGGCAGTGTGGCATTTTGCAGTCGATATCCACGATGGTGGCGTCAGTCAGCACGGTAGAGAAGAAGTGCTCCTGCTTGCCTTCCACAGACGTGCGATACCACTTCAGTGTGACGGTCGGCAGCATTTCACCGGAGGCCAGGGCGTTGTACATCAGTGGCACCGCCTTGTTCAGCGCGACGGTGAACTTGAACGGCTTGTGGACGCGTTGACCAGACGGTTGGCCAGACTGCGGATCGGTCGGCACGGTGACGACGTGTTTGAATTCCTGTACCAGCATTTCATCTTCGTGGCCTTCCACATAGATGTTGCCGACAGAATCAGAAGTGAAGGCTCCAGCGGTGATGTTGCCCTGCGTTTTTCCTTCGATGCTGATATAGCATGGAGTTGGCATAGTCTTGCTCCTTTCCTTGTTGTTGATATAGGTAACGCTTCGTCGTTACTCATATCAATAACCATGCCAATTTTTATCCTGCTGTTTTTATTGTTTATTTTCTTAAATCAAATTTCCCCTAAGCCAAATTTGAGCAAGAAGTTGCTCAGACCATCCCGAAACAATGATGATTCTTTGTAAAACTGACCCAGACAGTCGGATTGTTCTGTGAGCTGCGCAATAAATGGCCTGAGCTTCGCAGTTATTCTGATAATTTTGATTAATTTTTGAGACTACCATCTCCTTGAGAGGACATGGCTATCAATCTTTCAAATAATAGCGTGCAAATATTAGCTTCTCGATCGACCAGTAATTAGAACCAATAACATGATGTGCTTAAAAGTTTTTGAGTGCGGCGCATTTTTCACTTATCTTGTTTAGGCCTTTGGCAAAATCCATCGGCGGGGATTTGCACCCCCTATACATGTGTCCCATCAGCGTTTAGGCGCTGGTGTGCCTGAGTACGCCCCTGTTATGGCGGTTCAGGCAGGGGAGGATTTATCCTGCCGGTTTAGGTCACATGTCCGGTAGTGCAAACCCTGTCTGAACCGCCACCCACAACATGGAGCTATTTATGGTTATGGCGCAGCAGCAACAGGACTGGCACCGGGCGGATATCGTCGCCGCACTTCACAAGAAACGTATCAGCCTGGCCGCACTCTCACGACAGGCCGGACTCAGTGATTCCACTCTCGCTAATACGTTTTATCGCCCCTGGCCGAAAGGCGAAAAATTGATTGCAGAAGCGCTGGACATGGACCCAGCCGAGATCTGGCCGAGCCGGTATTACGATGAGACGGGCAACAAAGTCACCCGAAGGTTCAAAAAAGCACGAACACCCGTTTCTGGCTAAAAACAATCACTTGCTGGCAAAATCATCTGCCAGCACAAAAATGCGTCTTCACTACCTGTTTTACTTACTACTCTCCCGACATGCTGCCATAACAGCTCAACGCCGCCAGTCCCCAACACAACAACTTTTTAATTTGAGAAAGCTGCAAATTTCACTTATCTTAATTATGCCTTTGGCAAAATCCATTGGCGGGGATTTGCAGCCCCATAGCGAGTTACCCATCAGCGTTCGCACGCTGGTGTGCCTGAGTACGCCCCTGTTATGGCGGTTCAGGCAGGGGAGGACAATGTCCTCGCCGGTTTAGGTAACTTGCCCGGTACTGCAAACCCTGTCTGAATCGCCACCAGCAGTAAGACTCAGGGTTACTTCATATGACAATGAACAAGCAGGACTGGCACAACGCCGATATCATCGCAGGCCTTCGCAAAAAGCACACCACACTGGCTGCTTTGTCCCGACAAGCAGGGCTAAGCTCCTCTACTCTCGCCAACGCACTTACGCGTTCCTGGCCGAAAGGCGAACAACTGATTGCCAATGCACTCGGCGTGGAACCCGCCGAAATCTGGCCTAGTCGGTATTTTGATGATGATGGCAATAAACTGGAAAGGAAAACCAGGAATAGTTGATTGACTTGCGTTCCACACCGGGGAAATAAGCACTGCAGAATTTTAATTATTATGAAAAGAAAATAAGAGGTGATACCCTCACCTCATAAAAGCAGCGACAAAATTCATTTCCAGACGCTTAAAAATACAGCAGAGTTCTTTTAACCAGAAATTGAATATGAATTAAAAATTCATCTAGGCGTGATCTGTATTAGAACACGAGAAAACCTGATATATTTCAAAGAGCGATTAGCTGACGTTAACGCCCTCAGCAGCGGAAAACATTTCAGACCAATTGGAGTTGTCAGGCACATTACTCCTTTGGATGAAACACAAACTTCTCACCCGGAACCAAATTGAAATTACAATCCTCTGGCTTCAGGCCATTAATCTTAAGAAGATTAATGGCCTTTGCTTTATCTTCTAAATCTCGGATTATCTTTTGCTCAAGAGCCTCAACGTGAGAAAGCATATGTAGAAACCCGTTAAGTATATCGTCTCCCTCTTTCAGCAGTTGCGCTCTAGAAACGTCTGACGTTCTGATATTCAACTCTTGAATTCCCGAGTGAGCCACCTGGGAATTTCTCAACTTGTTAACGAGATCCATATGATCCATGGCGCAGTGCTCGAACTCTAGACACAAATGATATGGATGTGCCAAAGTTCCAACCAATGAAACGAAGTGAGGTTTTTTATCATTTGCTCGTTTACAGCTTGGGCATGGTGCTTCTAGCAATTGGCCCAGCGCCATTCTTCCGTATATTGATTCAGGTATATGTGTGCAGTAGAGAAGCTGTTTAATTGCAACTTCGCAGAGTCTTGCAGAATATAAAATCATTTCATTGTAAATTCTCAGCCGTTCAATTTCTGAATCTACTTCATCATGACTAGGCTCAGCAGCTCCGTGCGCATAATTATGAAAATAGTTAATAACCCTCCCCATAATAAGTGACAAAGTAACTCCATTTTTTGTATACGGGTTAGTGAACCCACTTCTTTCCGGTGCCTCTTGAGCAGGCATAAGAGACAAATGTCCTCGCTGCTGCATCCAAGCACGCATATCTGTTGCGATCGGCAGCAAGTTTATTCCGCCAATCATCTCGCCCAACCAGCGAAAAGCTCTAGGATCATCCCCCCAAGAGTGATGTGCACCATGCCACTCACGCTTTTTAGTTTTCATTTCGATTGATTACCTCGCCATGCCTAATACCTCAACAACCGATTCCACTTTTTTGCGGACTACGCAAAAAAACACATAGTTAATTGATTTTTTATATTTCAAAACATCCAACTAAAAAAACCACCCGAATGTTTTTTGCTAATTTCCTTTGCAAACAACTCATGAAGTTTTTGAAAAAATTCATATTCCTTTTGAAATATTGACTGTTCAGATTCCGCCATAATTAAATCGTATTGTTTTGCTGGCTCAAATATCTTTTTCATTTCACTGATAAGCATAGATTTATTCATATCGTTAGACATATCAATAGAAACAAACCTTCTCATTAATGGCATCAACTGATTAGGGTCTATATCTTTTATAATTTCTTTGGCCTTTTTCTTTCTTTCTGAATAGATAGCATTAATCTCGTTTGTGCGTTTTTCTGCCAACCTCATAAGCTCTGGGTATGAACCAGTAGCCAAGGCAAGCTCCTCATATTTTAGAAACAAATCAGATCTACATTTTTTTACCACCACATCAAGCTCTTCGACCCTCTTTTTTAGCTCAGAATTTGCTTTGACGACTGACATTGGGATAGCTTCATAATCTCGCCCCAACTTGGATTCAGGAGTCTCAAACATATGTACTATTTCATCAAACATAAGTTGATAAGAACCTGCTAAATCTCCATATTTTAGAAAAAGTTCATTATGTGAGGTCGAACAAAAGCCTTGCAATTCTCTCATAGGCCTGTAGTAATCTTTTATAAGCTCCTTTTGAAGGCCTTGATCTTTCTTGTAGCTCTCTAGCACTCCTGCAAAAAGAAAAGATCCCAAGAATATTGGAATTATGGCAATTAGCAATTGACTAGAAAATGATGATGCTCCGTTGCTCACGGAATCTCCTTAAAATATAACGCAGAAATAATCAGCCACCTGTCAGGAGTGGGCGACCAACAGGCCACGAAAGAAATTGATTGACTGGCTAGCTATAACCCAGAACCTTGGTTAAAACATTGACTATGGTTCCCACTGCAACCTGAAGTGAGGTTTCTGACGACTTTTCAAACACCGCTTTCAAAACAGAGATATTTTTGTCATTCTCATCAGCTATCTCTCCACCTTTGAATGATTTATTCAGATGAGAAAACCCCTTCGCCGTGAGCTGATATCCATTATCACAGTGACGTATGAGGCCTTCCCAGCACAGAAAATCTAAGGTGCCATTGAAAATTCGTTCTTGCCGGTCTACACCATTACGCTGGTCACGCTCTAGTTCAGCAAGTCGTGCCTCAATAGCGGGACGCTTTTCCTTGACCGTCGCCTTCAGATCCTCATCCTCTACGCAATCAACTATGTCAGCAATATCACGCCTGATCCTCAACTGTTTTAACTCTTCATAATTATCAAAATTCAAATAATCCGCAATCACTTCCCGCTGCTTGATAGCGATCGGAACAGGAAAGCTGTCATACAAGGTCTCAAATACCTTAGCGGCATAAATTGAAAATTGATCAATATTATCTGACATAAAAATCCTGATTGGCTAAAATATTATTGTTACGCATTCTTGGTTTTTCATTTTGACAGGGGAAAAAGCTACAAAAACAGCAATCTCCCCCCTCAATATATGACGCTTTTTATTAACCCAAAAGCATTTACGCAGTTGAGAAATAAGATTTTCACAGATCGATGCTCCACCCAAGCCTATAAAGGCTACAGCTTAGCCGAACAACCCACAAACCTCTTCACACTTTTCGGCCAGCCTCGAATGCTTGTTGAGGCAGCAAAACCTGCACAACGTTGTCCATATTATTCGGCGTAATAATATCAATAGCTGCACGATCATCCAGTTCAGGATGAACGCTGGTTAATAAGCGATATACATCCCATCCTTCAGCATGGGGAAGCATCTTCATCATCACCTGCGTCAGTTTGAGTTTCATCGGCACCAGTTGCCACTCAGGCACCCTCTGCCCACGGTTCCCAAGGCTGATTGTCAACAACTTGCCCGCCTTGATTTCTCGATTAATCTGCTCCTTGGATTTGCCAGCCAGTTTGGCAAACTGAACGACTGGCAAGTTGTGCGGTGCTTCATAAGCTGCAAGCATTTCCATCCGTTCACGCTGCAGGTCAGAAATAGGGATTTCAACGACAGATTCAGGCACCGGGCGTGCCGGCACAGCAGACAAGCGGTGAGGCGTAATTCCACCGACGGGTGACGCATCTTTCAGCATTGCCTCCGTCCCATTGCTTTCATCCAGAACAGGCACGCCATCAATGCGAATGGTCAGATGCTGACTGGCCGCTTCTACTTCTCCCTGCTCCAGCAAGTCCAACCGGTCCGCCCAGTCCTGCATCATCTTACGCCGGGGCTCGACGTAGAGTGCATGGTTGTAAGCTGCACTCACCTGGTTGGGATCGCAATGCGAAAGCTGGGCGTCCACCCAAACTTTGGGGTAGCCCACTTCGTTGAGTGCTGTGGAGATCGTGCCACGGATGCCGTGACCAGTGAGCAAATCCTGATAACCCATACGCTTGAGGGCACCGTTCAACGTGTTCTCGCTGATACGTTTTTTCAAATCGCTGCGGTGCGAGAAAAGATACCGTTGTGCCGGCCTCACTTCTTCGAGCAGGTAGCGAACAATCTCAATCGCCTGAATAGACAACGGTACGATGTAGGAGGGAATATCCTGGGGTCGCTTGCCTTTCTTGCGCATATCCGTTTGCAGTTGCTTGACCACTTCCGGAGGAATAATCCACAGCCCTTGTTCCAAATCGAACTGCTCCGGAGTCGCCAACCGTAGCTCACCAGTACGCACGCCCGTCAGCAACAACAAGCGGATTCCGAGTTGCGTCGTGATCGCCCCACGATAACGTCGTACTTTTTGCAGAAGTTCGGGTAGCTCAGGTAAACGCAAGAAAGGATTGTGAACAACAGGTGGAGCAGGAACAGCAACCACATCCAAGTCAGATGCCGGATTGCTCTCCAGTCTTTCGACTTTCACCTGCGCAAATCGGAACAGTTGATTGAGCCAGGAGCGTACTTTCTCTGCGGTGGTGAACGCCTCTCGCTGCTCAATCTTGGAGAGCACGTTCAGCAAGTCGGCACGACGAACGTCGTAAATAGAGAGCTTACTCAGGCTTGGCAGCACATCACGCTCAAAGATGCGCAGAATTTGCGACAAGGTGCTGTTGCGCCCCTCTTTGAGCTCTAGCTTACGATGCTCAACCCATTGAAGAAACACAGCCTTGAATGTGTGCTCGTCGGCAAGTCGTACGAACTGCCGTTTATGCTTACGATCGAGCTTGGGATTGATGCCCTTGGCAAGCAAGGCACGAGCCTGATCGCGCAGCGTTCGCGCCTCACGCAAACCGACCTCAGGGTAAGTCCCCAAGGACATACGCTTCTGTTTGCCAGCCCAAGAATAGCGGAAGTGCCAAGACCGACCGCCCATGTCGGTCACAGCCAATGAGAGACCATCGATGTCGCCTAGCGTATAGGCCTTGCCTGTCGCCCTGGCTTGGCGAACCGCCATGTCTGATAGTGCCATAGTTCCAGCTCCTAACTTGAAGAGTTAGGCTAGATCCTCGACTCATGGCTCGCTCCGACCCAGCAAGAATACGGAACCCCACGCACCCGTTTTTTATGGACTAAAAAATGGACTAAAAAAGCGTGGATGTAGACGGATTCCAGTAGACTTCGCTGGAACGAAAAAAGGACCCGAAGGTCCTATTTTCAACGACTTGCAGACTTCAGTAGCTGTCTACAGATCATAAATTGGAGCGGGAAACGAGACTCGAACTCGCGACCCCGACCTTGGCAAGGTCGTGCTCTACCAACTGAGCTATTCCCGCAACACAGAACTTACTGATTCTTCTAACTTCTTACAAACCAGCGTTGCTGTTGATGCGGTGCATTCTACTGACCTGACACGATGAGTCAACAGAATTATCAAGCAACCACGTTCGTTTGCTGGTTTTTACGGCGCTTCGATCAAGGTTCAAGCAAATCGTGACGTGCGGCATTCAAATATTGGAACATGGACCAAAAAGTCAGCACAGCCGCGATATAGAGCGCCACAACACCAACACCTTCAACAATGCGCTCTGGGCGCCATAGCAAAGCAAAAAGCGCCATCATCTGAGCCGTAGTCTTCACCTTTCCTATCCACGACACAGCAACGCTGCTTCTTTTGCCAATTTCAGCCATCCACTCGCGCAAGGCTGAAATAATGATTTCTCGCGCGATCATCGTTGCTGCCGGCAGCGTAATCCACCAGGAATGATAGTATTCCGCGACCAGCACCAACGCGACAGCCACCATCACTTTATCCGCTACGGGATCGAGGAAAGCACCAAAACGCGTGGTCTGTTTCCAGCGGCGGGCAAGGAAACCATCAAACCAATCCGTCACGGCGGCAAACACGAAAATCAGCGCACAAAGCAGCGGTGCCCAGACGAACGGAAGATAAAACGCCAGCACAAAAAACGGAATAAGAGCAACACGAAACAGGGTAAGCAACGTCGGTATATTAAATTGCATAGCGCTTAGGTAACTATCTGGCTGGAGTGGATACTAAGAGTATGTTGCTACATTGTCCCTAGTGTTTCAATGCATGGAAGATCTTTTCTGCCAATGCATGCGAAATTCCCGGAACATTTGCAATCTCCTCAATACTGGCATTCATCAACGGCTGTAGCCCTCCCATGTATTTCAGCAGGGTTTGACGACGTTTAGGGCCGACACCTTCGATAAGCTCCAGCGTACTGGTATTCTTTACTTTTGCTCTCTTTTTACGATGCCCGCCAATCGCATGGTCATGAGAATCATCGCGAATATGCTGGATAACATGCAACGCAGGAGAATCGGGTGGCAGAGCCACGCCCTCGCCTGTTGCTTCAAAAAACAGCGTTTCCAACCCAGCTTTACGATCACTCCCCTTCGCAACACCAAGCAACAGAGGCTTATTTTTATCCCACGATACTTGTAGCGAGTCAAACACGGCCTGAGCCTGGCCGAGCTGCCCTTTCCCGCCATCAATCACAATAACATCAGGTATTTTACTCTCATCCAGCGCTTTACCGTACCGGCGTCGGAGGACCTGTGCCATGGCAGCATAATCATCACCGGGCGTAATGCCACTGATATTATAGCGGCGATATTCCGAACGTAACGGGCCATTGGCATCAAATACCACGCAGGATGCCACAGTCTGCTCCCCCATCGTATGACTGATGTCAAAACACTCCATTCGATGAATTTCTGGCAGTTGCAAAACGCTTGCCAATGCAGCCAAACGCTGATGAATTGTAGATTGTTGGGACAGTTTTGTGACCAGCGCAGTCGCAGCATTCGTCCGTGCCAGTTTTAAATAGCGAGCGCGATCGCCACGGGGCTTCGTCTGAATCTGCACTTTTCTCCCCGCAACCTCCGTCAGGGACTCCGTCAGCACGTCTTTATCGGGCAAGGTGAAGTCAAGCAGGATTTCTGCAGGAAGCGTTCGGCTTAGGCTTCCTTGTAAATAGAACTGCCCAACAAACGTTTGCACCACTTCACCTAATTCCGTACCGCCAGGCACTTTGGGGAAATAGCTGCGGCTACCAAGCACTTTTCCCTGTCGGATAAACAGGACATAGACGCAAGCCATACCCGCATCAAAAGCCACACTGATCACATCCAGATCTTCACCGTCGCCAGAAACAAATTGTTTTTCCGTTACCCGCCGAACGGCCTGGATCTGATCGCGTATCCGGGCTGCGTCTTCAAAATTCAGATCGCGACTGGCCGCTTCCATCCGGGAAATAAGTTGATTCAGTACCTGCTGATCTTTGCCAGACAAAAACAGGCGAACATAATCAACCTGCTGTTGATAATCCTCTTCGCTAACCAAACCGCTAACGCAAGGCCCGAGGCAACGACCAATTTGATATTGCAGACAAGGACGGGAGCGGTTGCGATAGACGCTATTTTCACACTGGCGCACTGGGAACAGTTTTTGCAGCAATATCAGCGTTTCACGCACGGCATTGCCATTGGGAAACGGGCCGAAGTATTCGCCCTTCGCATGCTTGGCGCCACGGTGAACAGCCAGACGTGGATGAGCGTCACCGCTCAGGAAAATCATGGGGTAGGATTTATCGTCGCGCAGCAAAACGTTATAGCGCGGCTGATAAAGCTTAATGTAGTTGTGTTCCAGCAGTAAGGCTTCAGTTTCTGTATGCGTGATCGTGACATCAATATGCTTGATGCTTTTGACCAACGCCTCGGTTTTGCGGCTGGCGACATGACTGCGGAAATAGCTGGCAAGCCGTTTTTTTAAGTCTTTTGCCTTACCGACATAGATGACCGTATCGCCCGCATCATACATACGGTAGACACCAGGCTGGCTCGTTACCGTTTTTAAAAATGCCGAAGCATCGAAACTCTCACTCACTACTTAACAATGTCTCCGCGGTAAAAAGCCCATGCTTGATAGCCAGATGAGTCAACTCTACGTCACCGTTGATATTCAGCTTGCTAAACATACGATAACGATAGCTGTTCACTGTTTTAGGGCTGAGATTAAGCTGATCTGAGATTTCAGTCACTTTCTGCCCCTTCGTTATCATTAGCATAATCTGTAATTCGCGTTCAGACAAACACTCCAGCGGCGCGTCCGTCTGCGGCTCCAACTGGCTTAATGCCATCTGTTGGGCGATATCAGAAGCAATATACCGCTTACCGGCATGCACTGCTCGAATGGCTGAGATCACTTCCTGAGGGGCAGCAGCTTTACTCACATATCCCGCAGCTCCGGCTTGCATCACTTTTGCAGGCAGAGGATTCTCTGTATAAATAGTGAGCATAATGACTTTTATATCTGGAGTAAAACGCAGGATCTTACGCGTTGCTTCAAGCCCGCCGATGCCCGGCATGCTCATGTCCATCAGGACAACATCCACATCATTGCTTCGGCACCATTTCACGGCATCTTCACCACAGCATGCCTCACCAACCACTTTCAGACCTTTGATATCGTCAAGAATGCGTCGTATCCCTGCCCGCACCAGTTCATGGTCATCAACAAGAAAAACGCTAATCAAAGAATAATTCTCCAAAAAAGGGAGTAACACTTACATAAAAAGTTGCTTGCAGGTGATACTACGTTGGTTTCAAAAAATAATGAACACTGATTTATATGAATATGTATTTTAAAATATGCCGAGAAGGAATAAAGCGCATTCTCGATCATAACAATATATCGTCGACCTGAGGGTGTATGTTGATCACATTCTTAACATTTCAAATACGCCACACAGTATAAACAGTTCGATGGCACAAAATGTATAAAAAACAATGCAAATCAAATGGCATGCAATTGGCTTTACATCTTAAATGTCAATAAAAAGTCACTATTGTAAGCGGAATATCATTAGAAATTTTACCATCGCTTACCGCTTTATTATACAAATAATATATTCAGTGAAGAACGTCCATAGTGAACATCATATGTATTAAACGAAACACATCTATAGCCTTTTCCACGAAAAAACGTCCAGAATATAGTCGCTCTTTTAATAAGTTAAATGCATAAAAAACAGTCACTAAAATGATGTTATCCGCGAATAATATCAACCCACAATATGCTTTATGTTATACTCCCGTCCATCTGGACCTGCCTGTCGCATCAGCGGTAACGCCCGCAGCAGGCGAAGGAAAACATCTTTTTCTTGTTGAGGAGAAAACATGAGCAACGTAGATTTTTCTACTGCCGCATCCGCTGAAACACTGGCCCACGAGGTCACCTGCCTGAAGGCGATGGTGACGCTGTTATTAAAAGCAATTGGCCAGGCGGATGCCGGTAAAGTGATCATCAATATGGAAAGATATATTGCTCAATTGGAAGATGCTGAGCAAGCCGCTGTTTTTGATAACACGATTAAACAAATCAAAACCAGTTACCGTAAATAGCACTATTTGCTACACCGCCATCTTAATAATTTGCAACGGCGGTGTAGTGATATTTAGCTTTGCTTCCCTGATTAGAAAATAGAGACTCTCGTCTATTTATTCCCGATACTGATGAGCTTCAAAAGTAGCGCCTCTTCTTTCTTTTTATATTGCGTTAATTCCGTCACCAACGCTTTATCCAGGAACTGTTTCCTCGAGAGCGCTTTTCTTTCATCAACCAGTTCCCTCAGCTCAGTGAAGCATTCATTTATTTTGTACTCTTTCGAACTTTCGGTACAAATTATCTCGTGGATTGCCTGGCTCAATTCAGACAATGAGATAACTGATTTTGGATCCTGGTGACTTTTTTCTATGACAGCCAGTAATTTTTCGAATCCCATATGAACCTCCGAAATCAAGCAGAAATTTGCTTATGGCTAACCAGGAAATTCCAGCTACCTCTAAACGCCGCCCCAGTGGATGTGAACACAACCCTGTGAAATTTCGTCATACCAAGCTACATACGCACTGGCTAACACCATTACGCGCTGTTGACTATTCCATCTGTTAAGCATAGCACTTTATCGCGACTCTTCAGGGAGCCTGAGTCACATCCTCATCAGGCCGGGCGATAACTTTCAGCAAGATCATCAACCGAGTTATATTTTCACCGACGTTAACGCGCCATATGAATAAAAACACGCCAGAGAAAACCCCATTTATTAAGGATAAAATAGTGTAGTAGAGATGAGATTAAATAAAAAAAATGGGAGGTGTTATTTAATGCAGAAAATACGAATAAATTTAATAAAGGATATAATTAAAAATATGTTAACACAAAAGAAAAACACTAATAACAAATTGAGAGAGTAGCCTTAACTCATTGATATTGTTGGTGGGTCGTGCAGGGTTCGAACCTGCGACCAATTGATTAAGAGTCAACTGCTCTACCAACTGAGCTAACGACCCAACGGGGGAGATTATTCTCCTCACAGACCCGTCTGTCAAACACTTCATATTAATTTTTTATTCACGATAATAGCATTGTTAGCGATTGGTAAATTTGTTAACCTACTCTACCTATTTATCTATGCCTCTCATCGTTTTATATCCTCTTCATTTTAGGGCGAAAAATATACAGCATCACTTTACATCATTATCTGCCCTCTTTATGCCTGGCTATTTCAGACATCCGCTGTAATAAGTACCGCGGTTGAGCTATCTTATTTGTTTCGATTTTCGCAAACGAGAGCCGCCAAAGAGCTCAAAAAAACATCACAGACAGAAACAGGAACGTGTACTTAAATGGTCGAACAATCAAAAGAAACCGCAGATCTCGCCCCTGAACAAGGCGAAGGACTGCAACGGAATCTGACTAATCGTCATATTCAGCTCATCGCCATCGGCGGAGCGATCGGTACTGGGCTATTCATGGGCTCGGGCAAAACAATCAGCATGGCTGGCCCTTCGATCATCTTCGTTTATATGATCATTGGCTTTATGCTGTTTTTCGTCATGCGCGCAATGGGAGAGCTATTACTTTCCAATCTCAACTATAAATCATTTAGTGACTTCGCGGCCGACCTGCTTGGGCCATGGGCAGGCTTCTTTACCGGCTGGACTTACTGGTTCTGCTGGGTTGTCACCGGGATAGCCGATGTCGTAGCCATCAGCGCCTACTCTCAGTTCTGGTTCCCTGATTTATCGCAGTGGGTCTCTTCTCTGCTTTGCGTTCTGCTTTTACTTACGCTAAATCTGGCAACCGTGAAGCTGTTTGGCGAAATGGAATTCTGGTTCGCCATGATAAAAATTGTCGCTATCGTTGCGTTAATCGCAGTCGGCGCCGTGTTGGTGATGATGCAATTCTCTTCCCCATCAGGCAATGTCGCCTCTTTTACCAACCTCTGGAATGATGGCGGCATGTTCCCTAAAGGAATAAGTGGGTTCTTCGCCGGGTTCCAGATCGCCGTATTCGCCTTTGTCGGCATCGAACTGGTGGGTACAACTGCTGCTGAAACGAAAAACCCGAAAGTCGTACTGCCTCGCGCGATTAACGCCATTCCGATTCGCATCATCATGTTCTATGTTTTTGCGCTAATCATGATTATGTCCGTCACGCCTTGGGGTGCGATCACAGCGGATCGGAGTCCTTTTGTGGAAATGTTCGTACTTGTCGGCTTACCTGCGGCTGCCAGTATGATCAACTTCGTCGTCCTGACGTCTGCGGCATCCTCAGCAAATAGCGGCGTCTTCTCCACCAGCCGTATGCTCTTTGGTCTGGCTAAACAAGGCGATGCCCCGAAAAGCTTCGGCATGCTTTCTAAACGCGCCGTTCCTTCGACTGGACTGATGTTTTCCTGTATTTGTTTGCTTTCCGGCGTTGTATTGATCTACCTGATTCCGAACGTGATGACCGTCTTTACGTTGGTGACCACCGTCTCCGCTATTTTATTCATGTTCATCTGGAGCATCATCCTGTGCTCTTACCTGACCTATCGTAAAAAGCGCCCTCAGCTACATACCGAGTCATCCTATAAAATGCCATTGGGTATTTTCATGTGCTGGGTATGTCTGGCCTTTTTCGCTTTTGTTATTGTACTGTTAACATTACAACCAGATACCCGGCAGGCGCTGATTGTCACGCCGCTGTGGTTTATTGTTCTGGCTATTGCTTATCAGTTTATTCGTCGGAAAAAGCAGACTATTGACGTGAAGTAAAAAGCATATAAATGCAAGAAAGGCGCGGACAACGTCGGCGCCTTCAGTTTTTTTCAGCAAAATCACACATAGCACAAGTATTCTCTATTATTGGATATAAACAATTCTCAATTGGATATGCAAAATTAATATGCGATCAATTAATGTCGTCACCATTGATATATAAGAAAGTTATTCCCGTAATGAAACGGTTGTGATTCGATTGATATTTTTTGCTAATAGTTCGAAAGCTAAGGAATTATGGTCATCCTTTCGCTGAGAAGCATCAGCAACAGCGCCTTCTATCTTTCTATTTAACTCATTGATTTTACTGTCATCAAATGTTGAAACAATGGCAGAAATCAGCATCTCTAACGATTCAATCTTCGCGTTAAGCGCTTTTTCTCCAACTTCTTTTTCTGCCAACTTTATTAAAAGATGAGAGAGGATATTATTCATTTGAACTCCTAAATCAAAAAAATAACCGTCATACACCCATAAGGCAAGACCTGTCATGACGTACAGGATTAGAGAAAACATAACGAAGATTAATGTAACACTGTGAATGGCCTGATCGCTAGTGTCTATTATCATTTTACGGAAATCATATTCACACTGCGGCAATAAAATGAAGTTGAAGATAAATAAACCAAATAAATAAAAAAACTAAAAACCCATTTTATTTTTAAGAGCAAAAGTCGCTTTTCTGAAGAAGATCGATAAAACTGTGAATTGTGATGAAGTTCACGAAAAAAAAACAGAAACACATAGACTTCAGGCAGAATGCCAGAAAAGAGAATCAGATTAAGTAGCCAGCCATCGGGAAATGGCTGGCTCTAATCGTTAACGCTTACGCACTCATTGATTGTCGTGCGCCACTCACCGCATCCTTTGCCTGTTCACACTGTGACAATATCGTCTGTGCATGAGAATAAAGAATTTTCCCCGCCTCGGTAGGCGTTACACCACGCCGACTCCGCACCAGCAGCTGTTTTTCGAGTTCACTCTCCAGCGTCGCGACCTGCTGGCTCAGCGCCGGTTGTGCAATATGCAACAACTCAGCAGCCTGCGTCAGGCTACCGATATCAACGATTTTCACAAAATATTTGAGCCGTCTAAGATTCATGTCTGCCTCCTGAGTAGTTACCCTAAAGAGGTAGCAAAAAGCGCGCCATATTATGTTCCTATACCTAAGAAAAAGTGATACCTCATTGATAAGCCACAGGTAAAATAAGGAAAAGCAATGATTCTGCTAACCAACCCCTCTGATTTAACATGCAGAACCTGTCACAGAACCACTCCCCATCTGCACCATCCTAAAGCAAACCCTGCTATTTTAGAGTGCAGCCCTGCCCGCTAACCGGCACGTTTCACTGCTTTCCCGTGCTCAACTTGAGCAATAATTTCAATATGTTGGTTATTAGTTCGGCAATCAAACGCACCGAACGATAACAGCCTTTGACAACCCGAAATGCTCCCGCTATTATCCATCGCACTTAACCGATTCCTCTGTAGTTCAGTCGGTAGAACGGCGGACTGTTAATCCGTATGTCACTGGTTCGAGTCCAGTCAGAGGAGCCAAATTAAAGAATGTAGACGTCTACGGGCGTCTACATTTTTGCATTTAATCAATCACTTGCCTCCCCTCTCTTGTCTACTAACATCCACTGAAATACACCTATATCCAGCAATTTTGTTGGTAGATTTCTTGGTAGTTCTGGTTAGATTTTCCTTATACCAACAAAAAGGAAAGAGAATCTATGTCACTTACTGACACCAAAGTAAAAAAAGCTAAACCTCTTGAGAAAGAATACAAGCTTACTGATGGTCTTGGTATGCACCTGCTTGTCCACCCGAACGGATCTAAATACTGGCGGCTTTCCTACCGCTTTGCACAAAAGCAAAAACTGTTAGCGTTGGGCGTTTACCCTGCTATTTCGTTGACTGACGCAAGGGAGCGTCGTGATGAAGCGCGTAAGCTGATTGCTAATGGGATTGATCCCGGAGCTAAGAAAAAGGCAAGTATCAGGGATCAACCAGGGACACACGATGAGTCCCGCTCCTTTGCTGTAATCGCTCGTGCATGGGCTGAAACCAAAACCAAGTGGTCAGAAGACTACAAGGTTAAGGTCTGGAGACGTATTGAAAGCTACCTTCTGCCAGATCTGGGAAAACGTGGTGTATCAGAGCTTGATACCAGTGATTTACTCATCCCCCTCAGAAAAGTTGAGAAATTAGGCTATCTCGACATCGCCATGCGCCTGAAGCAGTATACAACCTCTATCATGCGATACGCCGTCCAGCAGAAGATCATCAGTTATAACCCTGCTTATGATTTGCAAGGCACTATCGAAAAAGGTGAGACAGTTCACCGCCCTTCTATCGAAATCTATGAAATTCCCGATCTCTTACAAAAACTCGACAACTACCGTGGCCGGGGTCTTTTAACAGAATTAGCGATCAGGCTCACATTATTGGTTTTTGTCAGGTCAAGTGAGTTACGTTTTGCCCGATGGAGTGAAATCGACTTCAAAAAATCTCTCTGGGTTATCCCTGAACAACGGAAGGAAGTTAAAGGGGTAAAACACTCTGGCCGTGGTGCCAAAATGAAGAGAAAGCATTTTGTCCCACTGTGCAGGCAGGCGGTTGAGATCTTGGAAGAGGTTAAACAGATCACTTATGGTGAAAAAGTTGGTGATGGGTTTATTTTCACCGGGTTTTACGACAGTGATTCTGCGATGAGTTCAGGCACTATCAATAAAGCCCTTCAGCGTATGGGATATGACACCAAAACCGATCTGTGTGGGCATGGCTTTCGCACGTTAGCTTGTAGTGCATTAACAGAATCTGGATTGTGGTCGGAAGATACAGTCGAGCTTCAAATGAGCCATAAAGAGAAAAACACCGTTAGATCTGCTTATACCCATAAAGTCAGCCATCTTGATCAGCGTAAACTGATGCTGCAATGGTGGGCTGATTTTCTGGATGCGAATCGCAATGGAGTAGTTAGCCCGTTTGAGTTTGCCAACAGGAAGCAATAACCACTGCCCTTTTAGCCCCTTCATGGTCGTTGGGGCTTTTTCAGGCACGCGGTTCAACGTAGATGGGCTACATTTTGTAGGAAAGTAGCCCATATCGTGCAAAAAAAGCCGCATTTACAGAACAGATTTTATTTTTTCATTCACCCACACAGTCATATCATGCAGCAGCGTCATTGCTCCCTGTTTATCTTTCGATAGCCCCCAGAAACTGAGAGAAAGATGGGCTCCATTTTTTGAGGAAGAGACAGAGTAATCTTCATTACTTGCACTCGGTATGAAATCATTCCTGGCTATGCTCTTTTCTACTTCACCCTTGAGATAGGCTATATCGGAATATTGATTTTTATTAATTTCAGCATTGACATAAAATTCAATTCCATCCCCATCAGGACTATAAACCAAAGTCATATACGTTTTTTCGCCTCCCCACTCACTTGGATAAAAGTGCAATGCTTTATAATCCTCATCCCAATTATTCATACGATTGGTGATATTGCTGTCAGGAAGGATTTTGGAAATGACACTTTTCCCTTCCTGAGAGATAGTATTTTCAAACGCCTCCAAAAGCTGTTTAGCTTTTATAAGTTTTCCAAAATTTTCCGTGATAAAATCAGACTGTTCATTACTCAATAAATCACTCATTTCTTCCTCACTCAATGCAGATAGATGGGATAAAAATTCGTTGTAGAAAATCGTCCATTTACTTAATGGTTCATTAATCATATCCTGACCCAGAAGGGAAATTGCCATATCAGCCAACTCAGTATAGGTAATAACTTCCCAGTCATTATTTACTGAGCTTTTATTCCATGAGGGCTTAAGTATGCACTTATATACATCTTGATTATTATCAATGTATTTCTTAAGTTGTTCCTCATATTTTTCAAACGGATTGTTAATACCGGAGATAACTTTATTCTCTATGCCGATTATAAAATCGTCATGGCATATTACGATATCGATTCTTTCTCCATCCTCACAGCCCACTTCTCTCTTGGCAGTGAGTGACGAAAAATCCATATTCTCAGCATCTACTTTTAATACTTTTAATAATGCCTTCAACAACCACGGCGTTACTTTTCCATGACCTCCCATAAACAATGCCATTAAATCTGATGTAGGGTTTTCAAAATAACCACATCCACCTACATCAAAGAAATTAGGCTCAGGGATTTCTTTAATCGTTATCTTGCTAAGTTGTTCCAGGAAATCATCTGGAAAAATATTTCCGCTCATAATCCCTCATATAATAATTCAATCATAAAAACAGTTTTTGTAACTCAATCACTTTTTACGCCAGTTACTGACCGGTGAATTCTTTGGGTCAGTGGCATAGATGATACCGTCTTTCGTTAAAAATTCATTGAGTTATTCACGACCTAACGGTTATCTATATCTGAAAATCAACACATCCCCCTCTGATAACCGCCTTTTACATTGTTTTTTGAGACATGAGCATACCTTCAACCATGATGAATCAAATAGCGGTTATCCTCACCAAATAAATAGCAAGCTATTAATGTAATAAGAATGTATTCCGCTCATTAGTTGATTGCATTACAATCAATCGTAACGCAATCATGTAATTCACGGATGGAATGACAGTGACTGAAGCAGATCTGGATGAACTGGCTGACCGTATAGTGAAGATGCTAACCACTACGGATTTTTATGAAGGGATGGGATCTGGAATATCAGAGATAGGCAAGAACTACGGTTATCTCGCATATGGCTTTATAGATACCGACTCTCGCTCATCAAGAGAAAGAGAGGTAGAAAGGCTGATCAGAGCGATTCATAAAGGGATTGTATCAAGAGATAAGATCATTGAAGCAATAACCCGCATATTCAACATCTTCAACCGTAATGTTTCCGAAGCTAAAAAAGAGGCAATTTATAATAAGGTAGCCGGAGGATTGGTCGGTGGATTCATTGTTTCTCAGGCTGTGATGATCACATCCAAGCGCATTGGTAATATGCCAAAAGTGTCTACCGCAATGGTGTATTATGTATTGCTATTAGGTGGAATGATGGATAGAGCAATATATAGATCCCGGTCGTTGAGAGAGCAGAATCCTGAGGTTTATTCAGAACTAAGAAGAGATGATTTAGATCTTCTTTTCTTTCTTTTCGAAGATCAAGTGGAGCCACTGGTTGAAGCGATAAAAATGAGAAGAACTTATGGCGCAGGTATGTTTAACAATCTGATTGATAAAGTTGAATACCGGATGAAATGACATGCTTAAACTCTTAAAAAAAACGGTCTATTTTTTATTTAAAAACATCATATTTGCTCTTTTCAGCATATCCTTTCTTTGTATCATCTATATTTTATTGGTTGGATATGCTCCGTGGAATGAAAAAACCATTCATCTCATCATCGCCATTGCAGTCTGCTTCGGATTAGGGAAGCTCTTCACATGGCTTGATGAAAAGTGAATGCAGGGCCTCCCCTGCACTTGTTCAGTTCATGAACTTCGTCATTTCCCACAATGCATAACCAGACGTTCCGGCTTTGTGGTGCGTCCATGTCACATCTTTATACCTGATAGAGATATGCTCCAATATCAGGCCAGCCCCATCATCAATGATATTAGGCATGACGAGGTTGATATCAGATATGAGTCCATCATTGATCTGAATGGAGAAAAACTTCTCTTGCTTGGCATGTTGCGTGGTGCGGTAAAAGTCGAGCAGCACTTTGACCTTCTCTTGCTCGTTCAATGCCATTGCCATTAACGGCGTTGACTTGTCGATAGGTTTTACCAGGGTGATTGGGTTATGGACGGCATGGCCGTCATTGCTCATCATATGGTTAAAAGCCAAAATCATGATTTCATCGGTATGCCCTGCCTGATATCGGTTACCAATAGATTCTAATGTGGAGCAACCCTCAGAAATCAATCCCTGTGATTTACCTTCGATAGTCATGTATGCATAATTAGCCATATAAATTTCCTTTTCAATGGTTTTGCACTTTGCATATTATCGTTAATGAACACACAAGACCATTGATGCAATTATAATGATTAGGATGATATGGATATCAAAGAGCTCAGCGAATCGATTTGCTCATTCGTAAACTATGATGGACGTTCCCCGTTGACTGAGAACGAAATAACCCTAATATACGAGTTTAAGAAGCAGCTTCTTGGTAGTGAAGTTGAGCCTCGTGATGTTTTTGTTGAAATGTATTTAAAGCACTACAGACACTAAAACATGGTGGTTAATTAAATATCCCATGATCCTTAACTCCAAAATGAGGGTGTATTCGCAGGCTTAACATTACTATAAATAACATATATTAAATATATCAATTAGATAAGTAGATTTTTAAAATCACCTCTTTATTTAAAGAGGGAAATGCCATTAAAAATAATTATTTTAATTTAACACATCAAACATTTATCAATTGTTATACTGATAAGGGTACTTACTAAAAAATTTATGTGAGAGAATGAGACATGGCTAAAAGGGAAGATAGTTCAGGTTATTGCTACCATTGGATTAGAGCAAACACATCATTAGGAAACAAAGAGTTATGGTATGAAGATGCATTTCAGACCTTAATAAAGATACTTACTTCTGGAGAGTTAAAATCTGGGCAATCGTTAAATATAACTTATGGTCATCCATGTATTTGTTTTACGGAAACCCCAATAAACTTTATCCACACTGACCGTTCTAAATATCAACCTTTTGGATTGGAGTTTTATAAAAATGACATATATACACTTGGTGGAAAGCAAATTATTAACTGCACTCAGGAAGAGTCTCATTCGTTACCGGATAATCTTAAATGGAGATATGCAAGACATGAGCCGTTACTAAGAGATAATGACCATCCGCATGGGATTGATTTCACATGGGAGAGAGAAATCAGAGTGAATAGCAGTGTAATTGATTTTTATGGAGAAAGCTCCATAATTGGTCCTACTTATAGAGGAAATGTTGATTTTGCTTTTAACCGTATTTTAGTTCCTAATCATTTCTTTCTAAAAAAACTCTTATATAATCTTTCAGAATATTATAAAAAAGAGTTCAATGAAAACTCTCTTAAAAAACCAGAAGATGCTCCGCTGTATGATGAGTTTTTTTATTGTTGGATCGAGGAATATGAGCGCCGCATTCAATCATTGAACATACTCTGATAGGTTATTTCTGAGTAAAACAGATTTCTGATTTGCATCATGGCGGTATTTTCTCAACCGCCAGATAATAATTTTTAATCGAGTGCATTACATGCTGTAGTATTGTCAATGACACTGATTATTCCGAGCGGCTTACCTGTAAGTTTGTTGTATTTCGCTGCCAAGTCTATTGCTGCAACCAGTAGCTCTTCGACTTCATCGTTCACTTACATTTCCTGTGAGATAGGTTTTGCTAGTTTTTGGCCAAGACCAGGAAAGGGAGAGAAAACCCGTTCACCCATTCGGCTCAATCCCCTGCTTTCTCAATTCCTGACGGGCAAGCTCTTTGAACCAGTTTCCGAGACTAACCCCTTCTTTCGCTACTACTTCGTCTAACTGTTCGCGTAGTTCAGGTGAGATCCGGATCTGAAAAGTGGGTGATTTCCCTGTTGATGAAGATTTCTTCGTATCGCGTTTTATCGTTGACATGTACGTACCTTTTTAACTATGCTGAGTTTTATAGGTACGTACACTATCACAAACGCATCTTATACTCATCACCAGTTTCGCCCCTGAAAGGTATTAGCCTACCAGACAGGGGCTAACCACAACGTTATGGAACTAACGATATGGCTATCAGC
The DNA here is from genome assembly GCF_041228105.1 of Pectobacterium aroidearum. Classification (NCBI taxonomy): domain Bacteria; kingdom Pseudomonadati; phylum Pseudomonadota; class Gammaproteobacteria; order Enterobacterales; family Pectobacteriaceae; genus Pectobacterium; species Pectobacterium aroidearum. The sequence continues at coordinate 1,893,046 of NZ_CP166097.1, read as the reverse complement.
AAGTCTAGCAATTCCCTTTTGGATAAGCACCTTAAACAAGTTAAGCGCTATTTTAACCTGTTCTGGCAAGATACGGAGGTGCATCATGTTCGATAACACACCTTTAGAGCAGGAAGAAATCATCGATCAGTGCAGAGCACTGATCTACGCAGTGATCGAGACCAAACAGCCACAAGTCAAAGAAATTCTGACGTTCATCCTCTGGGAAAGGCTTGACTGGCTGTATCAGGATTTTCATTCAGAATGAATGATACACAAACTCAATGATGTGAAGTTATTGCAACTCCTTCAAATGGATCTGGCATATCCTCTTGTTCAGATCCCTTCCCTCAGTTAAATCATTGCTCTTAAAACAAACAACTATATAAAATCCTAAGCGAGGACCGACCCGAACATCGCAACTATCCTAATGATCTTAATAGAATAATTTAATAAAGATCAGCAAAGATACCATCATTAATCTCATCAGTATCGTTCCGTGATGATGGAATCATCACTGATGATAGGCTTATTTTTGTGAAAGATGCATCAGAATATCGATTTTATCCAAACTCAACTTGATATCGCGATTCCCGCTTCATATCAACATAATGATTATGATAAAAATATCAGCCCCGCCAACCTGTAACTTTCAAAAGTCAAACAACATAAGTAGCTGATTATAAAATACTTTATCTCTACTCACGCTTTTGTAGCACTCATCCATCCTTTTGATCTAAATCATATTTTTGTTCTAATTAATAAGCTTTGCATTGACTCTATAACTTCAGCATCCATAAAGAGATAAGAGCTGAATTCGCAATGTTCCACTTATGGGAACATTGTATTGACATTCAGAATCACCACTCTTATTCTAGTTCCCAAATGGAGAACATCGATGCGACTAATCGGCAAGCAAAGGCTACAAGTACTAAGCGGCACTAGCACGGAAACAGATGTTTGGCTTTCCGCTTGGATTACAGAGCTAACAAATGCTTACTGGAAAGATGCTAAGTGCGTTCTAGATGCTTTTCCCAGAGCACAACAGATTGATAATTTATGCTATGTGTTTTTTGTCCGTGGCATTAAATCGCAGAGCATAAAAGTTACGTTCCAGTTTGAAAGGAGCATTGCTGTGATCAACCAAGTGGTATCTAAATGAGTAAAATTACTGAAGTTCGAGTGATTCGAACTGAAGAACAATATCATGCGTCTCTTTCAGAAGTTGAGAGATTACTCAGATTGGAGCTTCCTGCTGGTTCTGAAGAATCAGAACGGCTTGATTTACTCACAGTTGTTATTGAGAATTATGAAAACGCCAATTATCCAGTAACCCCTGTTGATCCTATCGACGCCATCAAATTCAGAATGGAGGAACAGGGTTTACGTCAAGCAGATTTAACCCCATATTTTGGAACGAAAAGCCGTGTATCAGAGGTTTTATCTGGGAAACGACCTTTAACTGTTGCCATGATTAAAGCCTTATCAATAGGTTTAGGGATGTCTCCCCAAACATTATTAGGCTTAGAAACAGAAACTGGATATGCAGATCGCTCGCCAGTTGAAGAAGTAAATTGGTCAAAATTCCCTATAAAAGAAATGCTTTCCAAAGGTTGGATAGAAAACATCGCGTCTCAGACGAAGGTGAGCACTGAAGAAAAAGTTAAAAACTTCATTGAACGTTTGGGTGCAAACTATTCTACAGCAGCCTTCAAACGCACACTTAATGGTGAGGCTTACTCACCAACGACTGTTTATAAATTACATGCATGGATTGCAAGAGTCGTTCAGAAAGCCAGAGAAAAAAATCTCGAAATTACCTTTAAAAAAGATTGTATAAACAAAGATTTTTTGAAAGAAATCGCACATTTAAGCTGGTCTGAGTATGGACCTTTATTGGCGGTAGAATTCCTGGAAAAAAATGGGATTTGTGTAGTAATTGAACCATGTCTAACAGGCACGGCTGTTGATGGAGCAGCTCTGAAAGATATTGACGGTAGACCAATTATTGCTCTCACCCTCAGACAGGATCGCTTGGATAATTTTTGGTTTACACTTTTGCATGAGGTAGTTCATATATGGAAACATACAGACTCCAATAATACATTTGTTGATGATCTTGAAACGTTCAAAAACAGCACGGATAAAATGGAAGCTGAAGCCAATCGAATAGCGAGAGATACTCTCATCCCTCGTGTCATTTGGAAGCGAAGCTCAGCTTACTTAAACCCCAATACTGTCACGATTGAAGAACTGTCAAGAGAGTTAAGAATTCATCCCGCTATAATTGCAGGGAGAATTAGGAGAGAGACTGAAAAATACAATCAATTTTCTGAGTTAGTAGGTCAAGGTGAAGTAAGAAAACATTTCCCTAATCATATTTGGTAGACGAGGTTCTATATGTATCCTAAATATATGCCAATTTTAAAAGCTAAGAAAGGTGAGCTAGATGCCATCAACTCTATGCTCCCTTATCCTCATGTCATGGAGGACATGCTTCCAATTTTTGAAATACCATACCTCTCCAAAAAGCAAAGATTGAAAAAAAAATACTCTACCATCAGAAACCCTGTTGAGTTCTTCCTAAATAACAGTATTAAAAAACTATCAGAGGAAATGAAAAAATTCCCGATGGGAGTAGACATAAGTAGATGGCCGCCTAATTCTGCACTTGAATCTGGTGAACACATTTTAAGTCACATCATTAGTTCCTTAAATAATACTGGGTGTAATGTCATTCCTGTCATCGGTTATGACAGATGGGAAGATGATGAGTATGCAACCACTTTACAACAATTAGGAGCAAGTCAGACTGACTTTATCATTAGACTCAACTCATTTGCTTTTGAAGATATGATAGAAGAAGAACCATTTTTTGAAACAATAGACGATATTTTAGCCTCGCTCGGTGCAATGCCTGAAAATTGCTCAGTGGTGATAGACTTCGAAGATATAACAAAAACATCGATTGTTGATCTAAATGAAAAATTGCAGAGAGCACTAGATGCATTGCATAAATATAATTTTAAATTCATATCGATTGCTGGAAGTTCAATAACTAGTGACATTAATGGTATGGTTGCTACTCACAATTCAGAAGGTATCGTAATCCGTAAAGAAGTTAAAGTATGGAAAGCATTTAAAAAATTCCAACCTGGACTAAATTTAGTCTTTGGCGACTATGGTATTGTAAATCCTTCCATCGGCGATGACATCATTGCACCAGATGCTAATGGCAAGATTAGATATACTATAGATGATAGTCTTTTTGTGGTAAGAGGTTACTCTAGGGCCACCGGTAAAAAAGGGGCTCAAATGCAAGATTTGAGCAAAACCTTAGTTTCATCTCCGCATTATAAAGGAAGTCAATTTAGCTGGGGTGACAAAAAAATTCACGAATGTGCTATTGAAGAATTTGTCGGCAACACAACGAATTGGGTATCAATTGATACGTCACATCATGTAACTCATGTAGTTGCAGAAGTTAGAGAATTCGAATTAGTTATCCAGCATCAAAGAGAATATCAAAATTAAAAATAGAGTTTTCCTTTCAAAGGAGGTAGTACATATAAATAATTGACTGATGTAATTCTACAAGCCACACTCTCAGTAAATTACTTTTTAGTAAAACCTACGTCCATGGGATGAAATAAAAAACCATCCAAAACATGTGTGCTTAAATTGGAACTACATAAATATCGGAACATGAGGCTGTTTTTTATCTTTTTTAATAAACGGAATAAAATATGTCATATGTAATCGGCAATAATTATTTTTCTACAAGACAGGAAATAATTAAGAAGACACAGAGCATTTTAAATACAACAACAGACAATCAAGAGGTTAGTGGTAGGGATTATGATTTTTTGATTGAGTTATTCAAAAAACCACAGTGAATGGAAAAAAAAAGTGGAAATAATTTCTCAGGGATCACAGTTGGTAAATCGTTGCATGGCACAAGATGTTTTTATCTAAAAACTGACATAGTCTTAGAAGACATTTCTTTTCACCATACAGTGAAATGTATTAAAAAATGACCGACAACAGGAATTTAAGAATTATTTAGACAAAAATCCCCATAACACTAATCATTTTATATATCTCTTAGCATTGTTAGCAATGCGCACATCTTTCATTGCATTCTTAAGGTGAATTTCTATATCTTCTTTTTTAGAAAAATCTGCTGGCATAATAATTATGTCATTAAATTCTAAAGTAAGTGGTGGGATACAAATAAAAAAATGAAAAAAGAACTCAGGAATCATAAAAAAATAGTGATAGCAATTATCAGATTCTAATTTGAAGGGAGTTGTTGCAATTGGGAATAAATCTTTTTCGTTGACATAAACAATTAATGGTAGGCAATAATCGGCTTCATGGAGAAGATATTTTCTTATTTTAATTAACTCTTTTCTTACCAATCGAGGAACATTCTTACACACTATATTTCTAAATAGATTTAACATTGCGAAATATTTAATTACACTTACCATTTCATGTGTAAAAAAAAGAATATTTTTTTCATCTAATCCACCACAAATATCCTTTTTATATGCCAACAACTTTTGTTTCCTGACGTTCGTCATTTGGAGTTCACGAATGATTTCAGCAATAACAGTTTCTTTTTCAGAAAATAACCCTTCACATGTTGAACAAAGTAGAGTTTGTTTTTCTTGACGTTGTGACTTTTGTAAAATACCTAACCGGTTATCAACAACCATCGGTGAGCAATCGTTTATTTTCTCATATGGTTGACATTTTCTAATAATTTTATAAATAAACTTAGATATCAAATGACTATCAACAAGCTTTTTATTTTTACGACAAAGTGGACATTTATTAATATTTAGCATTATTTTCACCGAATAAAAAAACAAAAAATTTGAGTAAATGACTGTGTAAAAAATGAAACCAAGAGATAACAGTCGAATTAAATGCACGATTAGACTACTTTACTGATTTATGAATTTCTTATGATGTGCTGGACAACATACATGAAGAAGAATAATAATGTAAATTAAAAATGCAGTTGAATATTGACACCACCAAATTAAATACTATCAAATCAACAATTTATGGTGAAATATGGAGATTAATGAGTTTATAGGAAACTATCGAAATCATCCAGTTCTTTTCATAGGGACGGGGTTCAGTTTGCGATACCTGTCTAATTCTTTTGACTGGAATGGTTTGCTATCCCACATATGTTTCGAACTCACTGGGGATAAAGAAGCTTATCTTGATATTAAATCAAAGTGTTACATTAATGGAGAGTATAAATATGAAAAAATCGCAAGTGATATAGAAGAAAAATTCAACGAAAATTTATCTAAAGATAGAAATGGTAAGTTCAAAGAAATAAATGATATTTTCTATGACGAAATGGATAAAGGTATTAATTTAAGTCGATTCAAAATATATATAACCAAATTATTATCAATTACATTAATCAAAGAAGAAAAAAATGATGAAATAGCTGAATTGATAAAAATGAGAAAAAATATCGGTTCAATTATTACGACTAATTATGACACATTAATTGAACAATTTTTTGAATTTGAACCATTAATAGGCAATAGCATATTACTTAGCAATCCATATGGTTCTGTCTATAAAATACATGGTTGTGTGTCTTCGCCCTCGGAGTTAACTATAACAGAGAGCGATTACAATTTCTTTGATAGCAAGTATGAATTGATAAGAGCTCAATTACTGTCCTTATTCATTCATAACCCTGTTATTTTTATTGGGTATAGCATTAGCGATAGCAATATACAGAAAATTTTAAAAACCATTTTCTCCTACGTTCCCACTAACTCTGATATTGCCAACAAAATTAGAAACAATTTTTTACTAGTAGAGTATGAAAAAAACTCACAATCCACCACTATATCTGAACATGACATATATATAGGAAATGCAACAACAATAAGAATCAACAAAATTAAAACAGACGATTATTCTTCAATATACTCAAGTTTATCGGATTTAATTTTACCGGTGTCAGCTATGGACATTAGAAAAGTCCAAAAAGTTTGGAATGAGATTAAGAGCGGTGGCGATATAGAGGTAAAAATAACTGAAGACTTAGAGCAGTTAAAAAATGGACAAATGGTTTTAGCTGTAGGCTCGCATAAGCGGGTTAAGTATGAGTTCCAAACCAAACCTGAAATGATGCAAGATTACTTTAAAATCCTTGATGAAGCTAATAAGCAATTAATAATTTTATTAAATAAACAAAAAATACAAAGCTCGCAGTTTTTTCCTATATTTGCTTTCAGTGAAATCTGTCCTGACTTAGAAAATATTAGTACATACAAAGAACAGCAAATAAAAAAACTTGGTGACCACTTTGATCGAACGTCTAATAACAATTGTAGAAATGAACACATATCTATAAATAATTTAATCAGCGATTTTAACATTCCATTATCTAAGAAGGACGACTGTATTTTTCATAGTTATTATGAAAATCGTGTATCGTCTGAAGAAGTTAAGAATTTCCTCTTAAACTGTGAAGACAAAAACAGCACGCCCTATCGTCGTTTACTATGCCTTTATGATTATAAAAACTACAGTTTATGATTGATTACTAATTACAAAAAACCAAAATGGAGTTAAATGTGAGAAACAAACCTTTTATTAGTAAAATGATATCCCTGATCGTTGTTTTTGCATGTTTTTTATTTCTTTACATATATGGTGAAAGTCATAACTGGGCCCTTACGTTAATACTATTTCTAATTCCTTTAGTATGTGGAATAATTGTATCCTTCTTCTCAGAAAAGAGATATCATGAGTTATTTAAAAAGTCAGCCGAGTCATTATTAGCGTTATTTTCCATAATAAGTTTTGGGTATTATATATTTAGCATATCACATAAAAACCCCACTCTTTCTTTTTCTGATATATTTTCCAGTTTATTGGGATACCTATTCCTTACAATAATAAGCTTATCTGGAGTAATAAAACTATGTATTGGCCTGAAAGAACTTTTAAATGAATATTTTGCGCTTAGAGAACCAACTATCCAAGCCCCTATCGATTGTGAAATAATAAAACAAAACGAAAGTACAAACATATGTATAAAGTCAACAAATAATAATGATATATATGTTTTAATCGAGAAAGAAAAAAAATAGAAATATCGATAAAAAAATAAAATTCCTAAATAGCTTTGCATAATAGCGCTATACTTGCTGAAGGCAGCCCCACCAGTACTGGCCTTGCATGATGAGAAATGAAGCATCAATGTGCGAAGTTATTTAGTAGCTATCACTCCTTAATTGCTGTGATAGCTAATTTCTCCTATAAGGAAGTGACCATATAAGCATTGATAAATAAACTGCCGGTGTCATAAAAATAATAAAACATGCCATATTACCTAAAAATCCAGACGCAATAGCTTCATTAGCTCCTCCTTTTTCATATATATAAAAACCAAGGAATATATCCAGAACGCCAAGCATTAAAGCCATTATAATCATCTTAATATAATCTCACTTATTTAAATTTATTTAACCCATGATATGTACATACCACATAAAAAATTAAAATCAAATATTTTTTGAAAAAAATACAACATAATTAAGCAAGGGCTAACTCTACGAAGCGCTACGCTGCTTCTTCGAGTTCTCCCTTGTTTTTTCGCCCTTCGGTTGAAAAAAATTAAAAGAAAAATCAATACCATACGGATTGACATTGTTGGCTTCTGTCATATAAGTAAGTCTAAGCATAATCGGAATATGCTTTTATTTAAGAGATTATATGAAAAGGAGTTCATATGAGCACTGGTAATACTTTTAATAATATCCTTCGCTGCCATTGCGTCAGTGTTAGGTTTAATGATGAAGAGTTGTCGCTTCTGAATGAAAGGCGTGGCAGTCATCGCAAAGGTGAATGGTTGCGTATGGCATTCCTGCATAACCTTCCCCCGGTTATTCCCCCGATTAATCTCGAAGCATGGAAAACCCTTGGTGAGATTTCACAGAAGCTGAACAGGCTGGTCGCCCATCTGGATAACAAGGGTAATGACAGCCCACTCTCACAAACTGAAATCTTTGCCGTGAAACGCCAGATCGCAGAGCTTCGCCAGCACTTAATTGCAGATAATTTGTGGAGTGCTTCCCATGAAGGGAATGCAGAAGATCAGGCGGGGTAAAAACTTCGCTGGTGTCGTTCTTTACGCATTAAGACCAGGTTCTCATCATAAAAGAGATCCGGTAGTAATTGGTGGAAACATGATGGGGGATATAGCCGGTGATCTGATCGCTGAATTTAATACCACAAAAACGCTTCGCCCGGATGTGGTCAAACCCGTATGGCATAATTCGCTTCGCTTACCGAAGAATGAAGCGCTGACAGATGCTCAGTGGTCAAAAATCGCTGATGATTACATGGCACGTATGGGCTTCTCTGAAACGCATCTGAGATGCTATGTGTTACATGATGATGTTGACGGCCAACACATCCACATTATTGCCAGTCGTATCGACCTGAATGCCGGGAAACTCTACCTTGGCAAAAATGAAAATCTCATCAGCACTCGCATCATCCAGCAGCTCGAACGAGACTATTCACTGACAAGAACCAAAGGAGCGGAATTGGTAATATCACCATCCCCAGCTTCGCCCTACCCTCCTTCGCTATCTAGAAAATCCCCGACAAAAAAACCTATGGGCGCAATACCAAAACCTAAAAGGCTGTCGCGTAACGAAGCGATGATGGAGAAGTATAAAGGAGAGCCATCACCCAAAACACTCATCCAGGAAGCTCTGGAAGCGTTACTTGCCGGTAAACCATCTACCACTGAGTTCGTGACACAGCTTGTGGCACGAAACATAACGGTAGTCCCGAATATCGCTTCTACCGGAAAGATGAATGGGTTTTCATTCGAATACCAAGGGATTGCTTTCAAAGCTTCGCAGCTTGGCAAAGGCTATTCCTGGTCTACCTTACAAAACAGGCTCGACTACCAGCCGGAACGCGACAATGCTTTCCTGCTTGCATTGAAAATGCCCTCAGTCAGTAAGGCATCGGTTAGCGAAGCTCTTGATATAACCATTGCTACAGATACCCCTAAAATCATCAAAGAAGACGTTAGCAGTCCCATCGAAGCGTTTATCTTCAATAATGAAGCTGGTCAGGGCGAATACGCTATCAATTATCCCAAAGCGCTTCTCCCTGATGCTGATGCTGATGCTGATGCTGATGCCAAAGAAGCGTATGCAATCGAAGCAGTAAAAGAAGATGGTGCCGGTGGTAAAGAAGCACATGCAACCGAAGCGGTAAAAGAAACTCACCGCAGAAAACCGATATCTATGGTGCTAACGGGCTTCAGATGGCTAGAAACCATCCCCTACCTCAACATCATCATTGGCATGTTAAAAAAACTGAAAATCCCGATACTCAAACGCCCAGATAAACACAACACCATTACTGGCGTGAAGATGATAGAAATTACGACAACACCAAAAACCACAACTGAAATCCCTTCAATCCACAGCAACCGCTCCCCCTCAATGTAGGGCTGACAAGGCTTCCGCAAGCCCTTCTTCATACAAAAAAGACAAGATTAACGATCGGTATAAACGATCTATATTTTATTTATGATAGCTTTCAGCTATCACAAGTAAACCATCGATCGTTATAAGCGATTTGCTTTGTTTAATCACAACTGTTCAAAATGTAACTTTGCGATATCTCATAATAGACTGATTTAACTGGTCTATTTACTTATTCAGCTAACGAAAAGGTTTCAAAATGACAAACCTCATCTCATGCGTAATCCCTCATTTCTTCATACATCGAATATGACTTTCACTTTCAGCTATTGAGGAATTTGTATGAGCCTTTTACTCATGAGACGTTTCTGGATCGGCGTATTGCTTCCTGTGATTATTGAATGGGTTTCTATGACAGGTGCTATCCGGTTGTGGTGGCTCTGGCTACCCGTCAGTGCTCCCCTGCTCATCTGGGCTCTTTTCGCTTACAGGAAGAGCCGGAAAGAAGAGGCTGATAGCAACGACTGGCGGCGTCAGCAATGGGACGCTAAAATCACCACCGAAAAATTTGAGTTTTGCGGTCAGGCATACACCTTTGAAGAAACATTCTCAGGCACGGTCATCAGCTACAACCCGAACAATGACACTATCTGGGTAAAAACAGATGACGGAGCCGAAACACAAATTTCCGCGCATGGTTTACCTTTCCGAAGCTCACACCGTATTAAAAAATACGCATTTCATTGCTACCATGAACATAATGCCTATACGTCATTTCATGATGCACTGATTGTTAATACAACCACCAAAGAGCGACAAATTAACCTCCCCAGAAGATGTTTTGTTGTATTTGGGCCAAGTACGATTACGCTGCTTCTTGGTCCCGGATTTCAATTTACTGCTGCAAGCTATAGTTCTGCTATGTCTGTCCCTAGTTTTTTCCCTGCTACTTTTATCATCCTTAACATTATTGCTACCGTTTCAATTCTCATTTTCGTATTCGATTTTGACAATATCGAATTATGGCACACCTATTTATTAGCAACGCTAGGCTGTCATATCTTGATAAGGTGGTTGAATGCCAGAATTGACAAATTTGAGATCGCGTTCAGTCATCTTGTTAGTTCATTCAAATTAAAAAATTAATTAATAATAAACCCCAAGGTATATATTAATGAAAAAAATTATCATCGCAGCATTGGTATCACTTTCTCTGGCCGGATGTTCATCCAGTGGCAACCAGTCATTAAAGAACGAAACGTATGAAAGTGTGAAAACTAAACTGGTCAAAGGAAAAACGACAAAACAGGATGTCTTAGCTTCGTTTGGTGAGCCTGATAACCGTATGGTGACAGACGGTGAAGACCGATGGGTTTACTCCATGTATAACAATCAGATGAAAGCAACCTCGTTTATCCCTATTGTTGGCGGGTTACTCACTGGCGGTCATGATATGCAAATGAAATCCCTCTTCATCACGTTTAAAGGTGAAAAGGTCAGCTCCTATGAATTCAATGCCGGTGCCAGCGAAACTAAAAACGGTGTCTTTTAAATTAAGCAATATTCAGAATGAGAGCCATGATGAATAAAAAATTATCTTTAGGTTTACTGGTGCTGTCATTTTTCCTTACCGGCTGCGACAGCGAACCGTCTGATGCTGACGTTTCAAAGGCCATGCAGTCTTTTACTGAAGAGATGAACAAAGGCGCACCATCTGAATCAGCGAGGGTAACCTTTAACTCCGCTAAGAAAATCGCCTGCAAAGAGAAAGACAGCGACGGGGGTTACAAATGCACGGTCGAATACAGTACAAAAATCCCGTTGTTTGGTAATACACACGACAGAACATCAACTCTGGAGCTAAAGTTCTTTCGATTTGAAGGCAAGTGGAAGGTTTCGCCCTCAAAATAATGAATATGCCATAAACCACATCAGGGAAAGCACCAGCCCGTAGCGTTAAAACTACGGGCTTTTTCATCACATCCAACCACCACTCTTCCTGACACAGCGATGGCACATAGCCAAACCTAATCTGACAGGCAGTTCAGTGCCAAGTATGGACATCACCAGCTCGGCCTGCTTCAGGGCAAATACAATCTGCTCTTCGGCGAATCATGACTTTTTCATCGGCACCACCTCAGCTATTGGAGATCAATATCATGGTGGAATTTTGTTTCTGAATTGAGCAGGATTTTGGATCAGGGCCATAACGTACAATAATTTTAGATATAAACCGGCCCTCCTCCTTAAAGAACGATCCTATTAATAACTCATAGTTATTAATGCATAGCTAATAAAAGTAATGATTTGAAAAAATTTTTGGTCCAGACACTTGTAATACCGATTAAAAGCCATATGTATGCTCTAGTTATAAAAAAGGACGAGAACGATGACTGAAAAAGATAATTTCTTCAAGAAGATTGAAGAGAGCGGGAAAGAAAAAAACGCGAAAATAGAAAATGTCAAAAGTGATATTTCAATTTTCCAAAATTCCATGTTGACGTTAGCTGGAGATATTAAGCGCTGGTTTCAGGGGACAGATGTTGTAGTCGAAACCATCATTTATCCTTTGCAGGATGACAGTATTTTAAGAATTTTCCCTGAGGGGGAAGACCTCCGCACTTATGACATTACCTGTTTAAAAATCCAACACGATAACAAAATTTTTATTATCATGCCTCTCTGTATCTACGCCGAGCGTGATTTTATTAGCAAAGAAGTCATTAAGGGGCAAGCTCTCTTGATTGAGATTCCTAAAGGCCCGACGCGATTCATGCTTTGTTCGAACGGGCAAGGCGTTTGGAAGATTCGTTCAGACAGAGCTCCAATTACTATGCATGACTCCTTGGTACATCCTTTGGAGCCATTTACGGAAGAGAAATTCTTCGAAGTGCTCCAGCAGTTCGTCTGATTGCTTCCACTTCTCGATTTTCCTTAAGCCGCCTGATGGGCGGTTTATTTATGGATGGTACGGCTTTGTTAAATAGATCGGGTTTCGATAAAACTGCCCCTCCCAGCCATTTTGTAAGTATCCCGGCAGAGTGGACCATTCTCTTTCAGAGATCTTCAAGCGAGCTGATTAGTTTACATTTAAAGCGAACTTCCGCTCCTCGCTCTTAGCAGACCTCGCAGCTCTTCATTAGGTCCGTTTCGTGACAGAAGCTGACATTCGGCATTGTGGTAAATACCTGATTATTAATTCTTTTACTAGGTAGGCGATGGTTTTTTGTTCATTCTGAAAGCGTTTTAGGCACGACGCGAGGAATGTAGCTTAGTTATTCTAAGTGAATGACGAGCAAACAAAGCCTAAAACGCTTTCAAAAGAACCGGCAGGGCAGTATTTGTCTGGCATTTCTACGGCGTTATACCTGTATATGGAGAATAACTACACACAGGCTCTGCCTTGCATAAATACCAGACAAATAGCTGAAAAATCCATCACCTCCTAGCACAAACCACTGGATAAATTCCCACATCTCCAGCTTGAGTAAATTCAATAACAACTAGCATACTGTCTGTATAAATTTTGCTGGACGCGAATTTACTGATTTCAGAAAAGCCTGTTGAAATAGATGTACATTAGCGTTAGTTTGGTATGAGTTAAATTCAGGAAAGAAGGTATAAAAATGTTCGACTTGCGGGCAGGCTGCCTTTGAAAATGGATTGTTATGGGGATTGAAATGGATCTATTCGAACTAAAAGTATCAGAAGAAAATTTACATCAAAATTTTAGAAATATTTTGGTGCCAGAAAGAGAGATAGAGCGTAGGTTATTTCAATCATGGGCTGATGGTTTTTTTGATCGAGATAAAAAGTTTGTAAAGGAATTTCAAACCACCTTTAATTCTAGTTTTTGGGAAATTTACTTGTTTAAGGTAATCAAAGATTTTGGATATTCGGTAGACTGGACTAATTCAGCTCCCGATTTTGATATTGCATCTCCATTTTCTAATTTTACTTTAGAAGCAACAACGGCTAATGCGGCAAATGGTAAACTAAATGAATGGGACAAAACATTTTCCCAAGAAGAGCTAAAGAAGCTCAATCGCTTCACTGAGCTCAACAAGGAAGCGATGATACGGTTGGCAAACTCATTCTTGAGCAAATCAAAAAAGTACATAAAGTCATACTCAAAGTTAGAACATGTGAAGAGTAAGCCCTTTGTACTTGCTATTGCTCCGTTTGAACAGCCACATTTTAACCTACAATATAATCGACCAATTAATGCAGTATTGTATAACCAGTATGTTGATGAGGATGTATATTTAGACAACCCCCAAAAATATCCAATAGGCCCGCCAACTGTAGAGCTTGATTTTATTGAAAAAGATAATGGTTCTGAAGTGCCACTAGGATTTTTCTCTACGAATGAATTCGAACATATAAGTGCTGTTATTTTTTCTTGTACAGCTTCATGGGGAAAGCTCAGCGCAATGAGTCTAGATTTTGGCTCAAATGTTGAAGTTCGTTCTGTTTGGTCGAGCTCAAAAGATGGTGTTCCCTCCCAAAGAGTCTTATTTAGTCAAGAGCACTCCGAAACAGTGGTTGATGGTTTACAGGTTTATCATAACCCTTATGCTTTGAATCGATTGCCGTATAAAGTTTTTGATAAAAAGGGGGTTGTTCAAACATATTTTGATCCCCAAACAAAAGACATTACCCGACATGGGCTTGAACATGCGTTGTATTTTAGGCAGGTTATGCGTCTGACGCCCAAAAAAACCTATAACAAAGTGGCTAATTGCACTTAAAACACCATCGATGTGCAAGCACGACTTACTACTCGTTGCAAATTCACTGCACAACATGCAAGTTTTAGGATGATTGAAACTTCAAGGAGTTAAAATGCTTATAGCAAGAATCCCGGAGGATATTTTGTTGTCGCTGAATGTTTTATTTCGAATAAATAAGGGGGAATGCTTTTCAAATAGTGGTATGGCCACAATTTGCAATTTGGGTGAGTATGAGTACTCTAAAAAAATAAAAAACCATCAGCTCTTGATTCGATATGCACTTGGCTTTTTAAGCCCTCCAGGTCACGACACAGTCCCTCATGCATGGCTAATTTGTACCAAAGATAATAAGACCACTTTCTATTGGGATCCTACTCTCCAAGTGCATTCGCCACTATGGAACCAGAAAAGCCAAGAGTTCAGATATGCAGCAAGGCACGTCCTAACCCCTGATGAACTACGAAACTGGTTTCGTAATAAATATCCTGATAGGAAGTTGACTATTGATGGCATACCTGATGGAAACACTAGATTTCCCATAATCAATCAAACAGGACTTATTGAGTGAGCGCACAGCCTAACAAGCGCTACTACATCGCGCCTATGGCGTTGGACTGCCTGTGTAGCGAACGTTAATGTCCGCATTTCGCTGTGTTCTGCCTACAAAACCGATCAACTCAAGTCCGAGCTAATACACATAAATAGCATCAAGGGATGCATGAGCCCGTAGTTTCAACGCTACGGGCTTTTTCATCACATCCTACAACTACTCTTCCTGCCGCTCGTTGAAGCCCTTATCAACTTGTTCGCGTCATACTTCTTTTTCTCATGAACGTAAATTCTTTCAGTTCTTCCACCATTATCGATAATGAAACTGATGATGGCGTGGAAGACTTTATTCAGCCGGGGTTTATCAATCAAATCATCACTGATTTTTTCGATATGGCTATAGTAAGAGAGAAGTAAAAAACTTAGCACCACTTCTCGGTTTGAAAACGTAAGGTTTTCTATGTCTTGCTGGTATTTAATGTAAAACCCTGCACAAAAAAGATAAGACTGCTCGGTGATTTCTGCTTCTGAAAAACCAGATTCATTGATCTTATCAACGAATCTGTCCAGCAACAGCAGATACCTTTCCATCAAACTCATATTTATTTTTTTCATAACTATGCATCCTTGCATTTACATTATTATCAATTGTCATCCTGACAACTAAACAAATATCATAATATTTAACCATGTCAATAGCTAAAACCTATCGATTTATATTAAAAGAACTTTTCAGGTAAAGGATTATTGAGTTCTTCTGGTGTTATTTTTTTAAGATGCGCATTGTATATCCATACACTAAACCGCTCTAAATATAGAGTATTCATTGCCTTCAAAGCTTCATTCTCTGCTTCAAGCCTTTGAATTCTTTGGGATGCGACTTTTAAATTAGCAGGCTTCACACTGTGGACTTCACCAGTCTTGATAATGGTTTTTTTTACATTGAAGCTTTCCGCGATCCTTGCATGACTACTTAAAGATTGTCTCGATGGTCTTTTTCCAATGACTTCGATTAACTTGTCACATAAAGTATCCCAGGTTAGTTTGTTATCGGTGGGCCATGTGTTAATTAAATCTACTATCTTCTTTTCATGGAAACCATTTATATGCTTAGCCATTTACTCTCCTTTTATTATTTTATTTTGAAATTCATACCATCTCTCAGCATTTATATTTCCATCATTTTTATCATAACGTGTTCTTTCTATAATTTTATTCTGTATTTTAGATAAGTCCTCATTGTCCATACCAGACTCCTTAAAAGGGTAAAATCCACAAGGCTCAAATGCATATGAATGCTTACAACACCCATGCTTAGTAATGAGAATGGCACCACTACTCAATGAATCGAAATAATTTAGATCAACAACAGGTATTCGTTTTATTCTATGATCGTTAATAAATACTGATGATCCCCCCTCTCTTATCAATTTAGACATTTGAAGATGCGACCTGTGATCATAAGACACATTTTGTGAAATAAGCTTTCTTCCAGACCAACGGGCAATGCTAAATTCATCCATACCATTTATTTGAGAAAATGTGTTGAGAAGATGTCTCAACTGATGTGTTCTTAATAAATAGGGGCTACCATCTTCATTAAAATAGCCATGCCTTTTAAAGATATTAAACTCGCCTTTGATATACTTTGAATCAATAATATCTAATATAAAAAACTGAGTTGTAGGTCTGAATAATTTGTCTGACCTGACGGTCTTGTTTTTACATAACTGCCCTTCATTTAACAAACATAGTGCATTTGAATATTTGATATTCTTCTCTGCATCATACCAAGGGAAGTCTTCCGGTATATTCTTTTTGAGTGTATTTCCCAACGAATCAGAGTGATTATCTTCAAATTTGCTTGCCAAAAATCTTGCCTCATTGGATAACTGTTTTAATCTACTAATAGCTTTTTTAGCTACAGGTATCATTACAGTAGGTATCCATTTTATATCTCCCCCATATCCCTTTGCTGAAAAGAATCTCAAACCGTATCGTTGAATACCCTTACTATCATTTTCGGTGATTTCACAATCCGCTGGTAAACCTAAAATTTCTGAGATCCGGCCTGGCGCACACATGAGTAAAGCGAGGACAGAAGTAGTAAATATATCCCTCAGAGATAATTGTTTATCATCCTTTGAAAAAATCTCCGCAATGGCTATAACTGACTTGATATCAGGCAATTTTGGATGCGCTTCCAGTGAATAATCATAACCACTCCAGGTTTGAGTGATCTTATGCTTTAATGGATTTACCCAAAATAAGTAAGATGAGTTAGTCATCCTATTTTCATTTAGGAACGCACTTAATTTCTCAATCTCCTTTCCGACACCAAATGCATGTGATCTTGAATACTTTTTAAAGGCCAATTTTACACATTCATCAAAAACTAAATTATCGCAATTAATTATATTGGCTTGTGCATGTGATTTTAATAAAACAAATTCAACAATTTTCAACATTGATAATGTTATGGGTTTCAATTTTGCTTTATTGAACGAGTGAACATACAACATATATGCTTTTGCAAAATCAATAAAGCAGGCATCTAAAGGCTCTTGGCTGTTTAAGTTGTTTTCCATGTTAAACTTATTAAATCTGTAAGATCTTTTCCATACGTTGCTTGCCCATGAACTTACTAACTTGCTATTAAAAATAGTTGTCTTGAAAAATTCGATGAATTTAATGATATTTTCACCTGGATTATTTGTATTGATTGGTTCAAATATTAAAACATTGTTCATTATGCACTCCACGGGTTAAAATTTTTGCAGGTTAAACATTTAATTCCATCATTCTTATCGTCAGTTAGCCCGTAAGAACTCAAAATATAATTAATGAAAGATTTTTTGCTTTCTACGCTTTCTTCTCCCATAAATATCTTAGCTAGGGGAGCAAAAAATGAATGCAGTCTGTTGTCGATATCAGGAACATTGTCAGGACTGTTTTTTATATATATTCCAGATGAGTTTATTGATTTATGATCTAATGCTTTAGCAATGACCTCAATCGATGCACCTTCATTAGCCATACGACTCCCTAATGTATACCTGAACCTTCTGGCATTGAGTTCTAAATAGCAGTTAGTCCTTTCTGAAAGGACATTAAATTCAACAGGAAACCTTTTTAATTTTCTTGAGATAAATGAATTCTTCATGTGAAGATAATCCATCGTCAAGTAAGATGAAAAACTTGCAATAGTTTTTATTTCAACCATCTTTTCAAAATCCATAAAAATGGGTAACTCTTTTTTTAGATGACTAATATCAACACCAAATTTATCTTCAGCAAAAGCCTGATTTTCATTAATCAGTATCAATAAATTTTCATACAACACACTATCTATCATTATCATATTGAATTCTTTCCTGAAATCTTTTCCCTGCTTGACTCTTGGTATATTAAGAAAATACCC
This sequence comes from Pectobacterium aroidearum, assembly GCF_041228105.1. NCBI lineage: Bacteria > Pseudomonadati > Pseudomonadota > Gammaproteobacteria > Enterobacterales > Pectobacteriaceae > Pectobacterium > Pectobacterium aroidearum. Next base: position 1,874,861 of record NZ_CP166097.1, on the reverse strand, counting down.
TTCTTCTTTTTGAATGAGATCTTTAGCTTTAAGAGAGGTTAACTGTAATGGTCTTCTTCCTGTTTTTACCAACAACATAATATAGCAATATAAATAGCTATCAATTTTCTTCTCCTGGTAAAGCTTGCTAACACTTACAAGGATGGTATTGAGTTCAGTTTCAGTTAATGGACCTCTATTTGGATCTCGTCTTTTGACAGCTTCTCCAGTTTGGTTCGGCGTTATTTTTATTGTTTCCATCACTCTAAGAGCTGTTGTTTCTACCCCAGGATACTTGAATTTTTTCCATTTGATGATAAAAGACTTAATAGTGTTTAGTTTGTAGTTTTTATCTGGGCCTAAATAAAAATCAAACTGATATACTGCCTTATCATCAATCGTATTTATGCTCACTATCTCAAACCACTTATGGAACAGACTATTAATATTTTTAATATAACCTGGACTATATTCAGAAGCATAGTAAGCCAATGTCTTTAGGTAACCAAGCCTCATCAGTTCGGGCATCCTTTCTACCACTTTATGCGGGCATACACAGATTTCTTTGTCTAATTGCCATTTACGGTCTGAAAGTTTGAAACTATATCCAAACCTCTTGGCTAAAAACACCTCCTCATTTTCAATAAATTTTATTTTCACTTTAGCCTCCATTAATTATTCTGTTAATTGAATCGTAAACGCTTAGTAAAAAGTATTTTTCTTGTTGCGATATGTATTTGAAATTGTAATGATCAGGCATTGTTGAATCTTTCGCCCAACCCATAATATAACGCACTAAATGTTTCACTACGTTAGCTTCTAAATTAGATCCTTCAATTTCCTTTGAAAATATATAATTCCAGGAATGCCTTAATCTATGACCTGATAGGCGGGATAATTCTGGACTTGCTCCTTTCAAGGTTGATATTACTTTCTCATAAGCTGAAATACTTAAAGGTTCTCCAGCGCTTTTTCCAGTGCAGTGAGCCACTAATAAGAAATTATGTTTTTTCCTCTTAGCCATATTATCCCTGCTATCTTCTATGTAGCTGAAAATTTCACGGACTAAATTTTCGGACAATGGAATAACTCTCTCACCCGTTTTGACTAATGGCTGATAAGGTCTTCTATCTTCTTTTGAGTCATGTCTTCTTATAATACTCAGAGTGTTTTCTCTGAGATCAAAATCATCTATTTTAAGATTGAGTAATTCACCAGCTCTTAAACCTAAATTCAAAAGCAAGGAGAAGATAAGCCTGTTTCTTACCTGAACTTCCTTTTGAAAAGGATTTTTACCCCCCCAATTTCTAACAGACTGAAAAGTATTTTTATCTCCTCGTCACTTAAAGATTTATCATATCTATCATTCATATTTAATGAACGCTTTTTCGGAGTATGAGCTCTAATACTTTCAATAAAATCGTCTACTTCATTATTAGCATTAATTCCCATTCTGGAATGAACTAATCCACACAACCATTTAAGGTAATTTGAAAAAACATATATCCTATAACTAAAGGTCTTCTTAGCAAGAGGACTGCTATTCATCCGTTTTATATTTGTTATTTTCTGTTTGTCGAACCTTTGTTTTGCGTATCTTACCAGGTCATCTATTTCAGCAATACTGAGATATGTTCTAATCTTAATTCTTTCTATTATATCTATTTCTCTACTCTTTAAGAAATTACTGAAAATTAGTAGGTTAGTTGCAACTATCTCCATCGTTGATGCAGTAGCACTTTTATTCCTGATATTTGTGATAAGAAAAAGATTTTGATAGATAACTGGCAGTTTAGTTTCTTTATCAAGGATTAGGCATTCTCGCCCACCATTACTCATAATGAATTTTTTTATTTTATATCCCATAGCTCCCTCAAACTTTACATTTTAATATCGTCCTGACTTATCTAATATATCTACAAATTAAATAAGTCAACCTTTTACAAATAAATGGACTAATTCATTTATTTATTAATATCTTGAAGGAAATTATTTGACATAAAATAAACAGGTACGGCTAGTAAGAAAAAATAAAAAAGAAGAATTTAATTCCTTAATCAATAAGATGGAAATTAAAGATTTATTTCAAGCCGATGAAAATAGAAATAATATAGTTAATTATTTGTTTTATTTTAATCGAATAGAAATGTTTAATTTATTAAAAACTAAAAATGAAGAAATAATAAATAGCAATATAGATATATATAACAATACAAATTATTTGTTTGATAAAAATGCGAGTATAACCCGTAAGAATTCTGGGATATTTAGATGCATATATCCATACCGATCTCCCTTAGAAGTCTTTTAAATAAAGGACTTTTTGATAAAATGTAAAGTATTTTGTAAAGAATGCATCAATTCCCATAGGTAAACTTTACACTTTTATTAAAACATATCCTTTTCACTTAAATCACCTACCCTTTAAAAGATTTTCTCTTTTCGATAGCAGTCAATATCCATTCATCAATTTCATTTTCAACAAATGCAACAGCCCGGATACCGATTTTTACAGGTTGGGGGAAACGCTCTTCACTAATAAGACGATAGAGCCAGGCTTTTCCAAAGCCGGTTTTTCTCATTACTTCTGGGAAACGAATAAGGCGATTCTGGGTATTCATAGTCTCTCCTATTGGTTTTAGAAGAGACTATATGAAAAAATCAGAGAAACAAGCGAACTTCAGCACCTCCAGACTTCCCTAATTTTTCTCCTTATCTGCCTCCTTATCTGCGCGCTTCATGACCTCAGACACTTTTGTATCTCTCAAGTCGGGATTCTTGTTGAGAAAATGATGAAACTGAAGGATGAATGACTTACTGACTGTTTTAATCGCAAGGGGTTTGTCGGTATCCTTTATGCGACTACCCGTTCTTGTTTTATCTTCCTTATCAGTATCGCTGTGGAGCAGAGTGGAAAGGCGATCATCTGACACCCGGATATCATTGCGCTTTGCCCAGATAAGTATGTCAAGTATCGGGAGCAACCTGTAATTGATAATTTTCTTAATCGTTCCATAGCCAAAGCGAACAGAGTCTGATGGTTCTGGCTCAATCCCCCGGATTTTACGCCACTGAGGAAGCATGGCTTTCAGTGATTCAGTGATTTCTTCGTCTGTGCCACTGGTGAGGTCTATATCAATCATCACACTATGTTGACATAATTCCGGCATAGCCTCCGCAACCGGGATATTTGCGACTTTTTCATCAATCCAATACTCATCAAGGTTATGCTGACCAAACAGAGACTTCTTCATCCCGTAAATACAAAGATCGGCCAGCATTCCGGTTGTTGTTACAGAGAAGTATGGGGATAACGAAAGCCTGGCTTCTGTTTTAAGTCGGTTCATATGACTATCTGTAATGAGGAGTGGCTCCCCTCGGAAGATACTGGCTGCATAAGTTTCAACCAGAAAGCGTTCATAATCCCCATGATCAGGTTTAAAAAATAGCGCCCTCACCACTAGCTCATGATAAAGCCGCTCAAGGGATATGTTTTCAAACTGACGATAGGTATCAATATTTAGCCATTTTTCGATTTCTTTAATGCCTTTGTCTGACAAGTTTTTCATTATTGCCATCCAGTGTCTTTTGTTCTTCCGTCCAGAAAGGATAGTTGATTCAGGCTGACCCGCGATTTCTCAGTGCCAGTTACCCTCATCCCTGCCACAGCAACGAAAGTTAGCTTAGGTTCTTATTGACATTGGTTTCTAAAAACAGATAGTGTTATTGGTAGATTTGTTGGTAGAAGTTTTCCGACAAATCGGTTTTAACATGAAAAAACAACCAGATAGGTGCATGTTAAAGTCCAGTCAGAGGAGCCAAATTCTTGTTTTCATGCCGCTTTGCGAATCCCTATATGATTCAGATTCAATAAGTTAGCGTGAAAAGTCTTCCCGATGTATTTTCAGTTTACCCTCCGCATCGGGAGAATTTGGTGGTCAGATTTGGGGTCTTTCCGGTTCGATAATGGAGTGACCCGCATATGTCTCTTAACGACACTAAAATCCGCAACTTAAAACCACCTGTTACCCCCATAAAACTATCCGATTCACACGGCCTGTATCTTCACGTTAAACCTACTGGTTCGCGCCTCTGGTACTTCAGATACTATTTTTTTGGCAAAGAGACCCGCATAGCGCTGGGCGCTTATCCGTTAATCAGTCTGTCAGAAGCACGCCAGAAACGTGACGAACTCCGCAAACTGCTGGTGCAAAATATCAACCCTGCGCAGCAACGTGCCGCTGAAAAGGCAGCTCGTTCCCCTGCAAAAAGTTTTAAAACCGTGGCATTGAGCTGGCATAAGAGCAACAGAACCTGGTCAGAGAACCATGCCGCCCGTCTTCTCGCCAGCATGAATAACCATATTTTCCCGATCATTGGACACCAGCCAGTCACAGAACTGAAAACTCGCCACTTCATCGACCTACTGAGAGGGATTGAGAAAAAAGGTTTGCTGGAAGTGGCGGCACGAACCCGACAGCATATGTGCAACATCATGCGTCATGCCGTGCATCAGGAGTTGATAGAGCACAACCCGGCGGCAAATCTGGACGGCATTATTGCCCCTCCCGTTAAACGTCACTACCCTGCCCTTTCGCTGGAGCGGCTACCTGAACTACTGACTCGCATTGAGGACTACAAGCAAGGACGAGAATTAACCCGCTTGGCGGTCTCACTCACCCTGCACCTATTCATCCGTTCCAGCGAGTTGCGCTTTGCCCGTTGGTCTGAGATCGATTTCAGAAACAAAATCTGGACCATTCCGGCTACCCGTGAAGCTATCTCCGGTGTGCGTTATTCCGGGCGTGGTGCAAAAATGCGCACGCCGCATATCGTTCCCCTCTCCCGTCAGTCCATCACTATTCTGAAACAGATACGGGAAATATCCGGGCATCAGGAGCTGATATTCCCCGGTGACCATAATCCATATAAGCCAATGTGCGAAAACACCATCAACAAGGCGCTACGCTTGATGGGGTATGACACGAAAGATGAAATTTGCGGCCACGGATTCCGGGCAATGGCCTGTAGTGCGCTGATGGAATCTGGACTGTGGGCGCAGGATGCGGTTGAACGACAGATGAGCCATCAAGAACGCAATAGCGTTCGAGCGGCTTACATCCATAAAGCTGAATATCTCGATGCTCGTAAAGCGATGATGCAGTGGTGGTCAGATTATCTGGATACCAACCGGGAAGAATATGTTGCGCCATACATTTATGCTCAACAACATAAGACGGTCGGAACTGCCTGATCGATAACACTCTGGAAAGCAGATCCTGATAACAGGACCTGCTTTTCGGACTGCGAGAACGTTTTTCCCTCAGCATTTCACAAAAAATCGAGAAACGTCAGGAAATTGCTCAGGCCGGATACATGAATGAAGGTCTATTGCGGGGTAATCAACAACGTAGAATTAGGGTTACTTTTCTTATAACGATGGTATTGCAATATTAGCGTTGCGAGATCTTCATCGACAGCATAAAAGTAGGCTTCCGGCACATCCAGCACCGCCGCAAAACGGCAAACCAGACCAAAATCTGGTGAACTGACTTCCCTTTCATATTGGCTTACGCGGGAACTCGACGTCTCTTCATCCAGTCCAGCGAGACAACCGAGCTCGACCTGTTTTAATCCTGCATTCACTCGCGCCAGTCTTAATCGTTTACCAATCACGGAATTACCTGCTTCGCAGATTAACATAAGCCGATTATCGCCGTTCCCGCTATACCTCTCTTGAAGTGGTTCTTTACCCAGTAAATTTAAAATTTATTTTTGGTTGTTTTAAACTCAAAAATGAAGATTTAATTTATTGAGAGTAGGAATAATTAAATTTAGAAGGGTAAACGCACAGGAATTGAACACCAGACGCATTAGGGCACCAACCTTACTGAGGTGTGATGAGCAGCGTGGAGTTTGGGTTGGCTTTCTTGAAACGGTGATACTGTAAGATCAAGGTGGCGAGATCGTCATCGACGGCATAGAAATACGCTTCAGGAACATCCAGCACTGTAGCGAACCGAGAAACCAGCCCAAAATCTGGCGCACTGATTTCTCTTTCATATTGGCTCACACGAGAGCTTGCTGTTTCCTCATCCAGACCAGCTAGGCAACCGAGCTCTGCCTGCTTTAATCCCTTGTTCACTCGGGCTAGTCTTAATCGCTTACCAATCACGGCGTTATCCATGGTACTGATCAACATAGACTGATTATCACTTCTCTCAACAAGCCTTTCTTAAAGCATTTCTTTCCTAAATAAATTTTATCTTTATTTTTGGTTGTTTTTTCATCCATAATAAAGATATAGTTTACTAGAAGAAGTAAAGTTTTAATCCAAGAGGAGGAAGTATGAACATTGAACAACAGGAACAACGAATGGACTGGCATCCTGCCGATATCATTGCAGCCCTGCGCAAACGAAAGACGACGTTAGCAGCCGTATCACGTGAGGCGGGTCTTAGTTCATCAACGCTTGCAAATGCACTAAACCGGCCCTGGCCGAAAGGTGAACGACTAATCGCCGACGCACTGGGCATTCCGGCAAGTGAAATCTGGCCGAATCGTTATTTCGATTCACAAGGGCAACGCATTCCGCGAGAAATTCGTCATAAAAACAATTAGATCACTTGCTGGGCTTAATCGCCAACCATCAGGGAATAACATTCTGGTCTCCACTCGATTCAACCATTCCACATCATCAATTGGTTCGTTAATTACCTCGAACCAATTGATATGCCTGATTCAGTGTATGTCCCTTCTTTTTTGATACAGAGCTTTGACTGTGTTGATCTGAATAAAATCGGCATCGCGTGGAGTAAAAATCGACATGAGCGAGATAGCTCGTTTGGTGATGGCTTCCTAATTTAGACATTTTTTGTGACGGCCAGCGAAAAGCGATCAATAACATCATCGTTATCCCAACAACCCTTCACTAATCCTATTCCTCATTTTCAGAATCCTATCTATACGTCATGGCTGCATAAGGAAACGTTAGCCACCTATGCAATATATCATTTTCATATAAAGGAGATGAATCATGATAACGAAAAATAGGATATTTAATACCACGAGTGATGAATTTAGCTGGATTACGATACCAGAAGCCATAGTGATAGCGACTCAGGTAAGAAACTCACCGTTAACAGAAGCTGATATTTATCGCCATGCCTTATACGGAGATATCAACCTTTCGATCTACTTCCAATCTCCAATCATCTTACGAAGAATCAAAACATCAAATGCTAAGGCAAAGCTTAAGCCTATAGGCAATCATTTGATTAACCAGCTATGCATTCTCGAAAAAAACTGTTTAATCAATAACAGAAACTTAATCGTCACCACCGAGGGTAAATATACTTACCCCACTCAACAAGTGATTGATACAACGCTTGTCGGCTATGAATACGTTCTGGTTCAACGTTTATTAGCCAGATCTCTGGGTATTCCACAACCCGTAATCGGAGAAAATCACGTTAACTATGGTCTTACCGTCAATATCGGCGACGATCACTTTCAAATATTTGAGAAAATCAGGTATCGCGAAAGGATAAAACAGCAAACCATGAGACTTCCTAAAAATATTGCATCACATATTACTGAAAACATCCCATACCAGAAAACAAAGCAGTATAGCCAAAGAGAATATTTTCCGATTCACGATTTACCAAAGGACGCCTGTTTTGTCATCAAACATGCCGAACTTGAAAAATTAATTAGCATGCCTGCCAAAAATGATACTTCTCCTCCCTCCTCAACACGTATATCTACGCCGTTATCCAGATTGTTCTGGCTTGCCTGTAAAAACAATGAGTCTATCAGCCCATTAATCAGGCAACCCTATAAGCTTCTGTCCATCTTTGAACAGTGGGCCTCAGACGAAGGCATGACCGATCGATTCAGCGGCGATACGTTAAAAACGGCGCTTGAACGTGGTTCACCGACATCCGTTTAGGCTCCCAATTAAAATGACATTACACGCTTCAATCTAAAAACCCGTATTAAGGATTGTGGTGTCCTTAATACGGGCTCTTCAACTTTCACTCCTTTCCTCATTGTGTTTTTTTGTCATCTCCGGGCATATCCCATTTCTGCACTGGAGGTATTTATGACAGCTCATCAGTTATTACGTCTGAAACAAGTGGAAGTAAAAACCGGTCTGAAACGCTCGCAAATCTACCTGTACATGAAAGAAGGCACCTTTCCCTCCTCAATAAAGATTGGACCTGCCAGCGTAGCCTGGCTGGAATCTGAAATTGACGAATGGATTAACCTCAAATTAGCTAACCGCTTAACGCGCTGAAGGGAGATACAGCATTATGTTCCCCTCACTGAATTACGCGGTGTTAACAAACGCCCTTGCCGCACTCAAGGAAGGTAATTTTCGTTATTGTGAAACGTTAGGATTCACATTCGACGAATTGAATGCCCTCAATCAGCTATCCCTCGACGAACTGTTTATCGTCAGCAGGGCATCGGCACAGTTTATGTCGATCACTGTCCGCCACGACGCTCTACAACAAATCCTGACGCTGTCCCATCAGGAAGCGCAGCGCCAGCAGCAGATAAATCGGGCCATCAGATTGGGGGGATCTATTGCACTCCTTAATCATTTTTTTGGCCTCACCTCGAATGAAGTCTGCACTCGCCGCCGGTTGCTGGGTGTCACCATCCCTTATGGCCGAACGCCTATTCCAGATGAAATCGTTGATGTTGAAATCTGGCTGTCATGGCAAAAGAAACGCACTGAGAACCTTGATACACCTAATGCGTTGGAAGCAATGATGCAGGTTACTGAATCATTGTCTTCTCGCGAAAAAGGACTTTCCCTGACCGCCGTCTGGAACCGTATCACCCTTTGCGAGAAAGAAGCACTAAACAGGAGGACATCGCATGCCAGATGAGATCGATCGCGATCAAGAATTTAATGAGCAACGTCTGGAAGAGATGATTGAACAGAACCGTTTCAAGCCAGCAACTACACCCTCATTACATTACTGTCGTTTGTGCGGTGAACCCATCCCTGAGAAGCGGAGGAAAACCCTTCCGGGCGTGACAACCTGTACGGAATGCCAGACTATTCTTGAGAACCGTCAGCGCTGATAGCAGGATGACCTTCGCGCAGAGAAGTTATTCTCTCTGCGCGTTATTTATTATCTGAATAAGTAAGCCACGATGCTTATTTTAAGCAGTGAAATACTGAATAGGAACCGTCACTATTATTGCTTTTCTGCATTGTCTCAGATTTGATTTGGCAAGGTTCTGTATTACAACGATTAAACCTGACAGTCAGTAATGAGCGAAGATCGGGCACCAAAATAAATAGCCCGCTAAGAGCGAACAGCGGACATTGCTGGCAGCATTCTGTGTGAATCAAGAGGGACTAGGTCAATACCTCAATGTCAGAAGGAATAATCTTTAAAGAGTGAATGAAGAGCCGTTGGACCTCCTAATCTAAGACCCAACAGAAAATTTGATATCGGATTGTGGCAGGAGCAAAAATCCGGATGCTTGCACCAAAATAGATTACAATGATAATATATTTTCATCATAAACGTGTGTACCAAGGAGTCAGAATGGCAAACCCAGTCTATGAACCAGAAATCACAGCCTTATTGTGCATTGATTTATATAATGATTTTCTTGCTGAGGGCGGAAAGCTCTATCCCTGGGTTAAGGAACTCGCTCAAAAGAACAACATGCATGAAAACCTGCGCAAAGTGGTTTCAGCAGCCCGTGAGGCAGGTATAACGGTTTATCATGTTCCGCATCACCGCTGGGAGGAAGGCGACTACAAGGACTGGAAATATCCTTCTCCTTACCAGATTGGCGCAGGAGAACGTCAGGCTTTTGCCAAAGATACTTGGGGTGGTACTTTCCATGATGATTTCCAGGTTCAGCCGGGTGACGTTGTTGCGACTGAACACTGGGGATCCAGCGGCTTTCCCAACACAGATCTTGAGCACAAACTGAAACGCTATGGCAAAGAAAAGATAATTTGCGTAGGACTTCTGGCAAACACCTGTCTTGAAGCCACTGCCCGTATAGGCATGGAACTAGGCTTTCACGTGACACTGGTTCGCGATGCAACGTCCGCCCGTTCAGAAGAAGCGCTACACGCAGCACTGGATATTGATGGTCCGACGTATGCAACTGAGATACTGACCACTGAAGAATTGACTGCGGCGATTAGAAAATCTGCCGGAAAATAATCCTGAAATGTACTGAACAGGGGTCGTTAAGATCCCTGTTCTGCAACAGTAATTAATTGTTGAACAGCTTTCGCAAACTGTTCAGCCAGCCCTCTGTCTGCAATCACTTCATTCAGATAACTGGCCCCAATCATAGCCGCAAACAAGGCTAAATCACGCTCTGGTGCTGAATTCAGTCCATCCGAACCGCCCGCTTTTACGAATGATTCAAGCAGTGATTTCAGCCCTTTCGTATAACACGCTTTAAGATCCTCATCATCTGACTGCCTGATATCACTCCCCAGTGAAATCATCGGGCATCTTTGTTTACCAGATACCGGCGTCAGGTAATAGGAGGCTATATCTGCCTGAGATGCAGTGATGCTTTGTACTGAAGTCTGTATTTTTTGCCAGTTGTTACTGGCATCAGTGAAAGCCAGATCAGCTGCTTCTGCTGCAAGCGCCTCCTTGGACTCAAAGTGTTTGTAAAAACCGCCTGTTGTCATACCGGTTGCCTTCATAACGTCTGAGATACTGACATTATCGATGCCGTTTGCACGGAACAGCCTGCTCGCATTTTCGACGATATGCCGACGACTGATAACTGACTGCTCTTTGCTTGATCGTCCCATTACGGTCCCTTTAGATGACAAGACTAATCTATTAAGGGTATACCGGCTCATGCGGGCTGTCACGCCGGTTTTCCGGGCGTGACCAGTTTGTTTATCTGATGGAGAGTGATAGTGGATCAGAGGGTAAAACGGGAAGGATGAACTCCGAGGGCTTCGAGCCGATTGCGGAGTGATTCAGGCAATGCATTAAACCAGGACTGCTCGTTTCCGGGCGGAGGAAGGATATGGCCATATTCTGCCATGTTCTCAGGTTCAAGATTATTGAGATAAATCCATATGTCATCCTGGCTTATACCGGAAATTTTGCTCACATCATTCAGGATGTTGGTAATCAGAGATTCAAGCTGCTCCTTCTTACGCCCGGCCCTTATATCAGCTCTTATCCAGACGTGTTCATCGTAACGTTCTCCCCCCAGATAGCGCTGCTGGCCTTCTCCCTCGTTGATGATTACCTGTACAAACCAGCCCGGTGCACCGGTCGCTTCAGTATGTCTTTCAGTAATGGCCTGGGCGATAGCATTTTTCTGACTATCCGGGATGTTACCGGATGGAAATGAGCAATAGTAAGTCGGCATATGATCTCCTCTTGTTAATGAACCTTAAATAAAATCATTATGAACAGTAACAATGAAATAAATCTCAGAAACATAACTACAGGTAATTCTTAAGTGCGGAATCCATATGATGTGTTCAGAAAGATGATTTAATCATCCTATCGAAAAATATTAATCCATGGAAAATAACCATTACTGCGCAGGATCATGTTTGTGTGCTGCCACATTAAAAATTGATATTTTTTAAAATCAAATATCAGCTCAAAAGGGTCAGGCTTTTTACAATCTTATCAGCCGAGTTTTTCTTCTCTCTGAATGCTATACCTACAAGAGGAAGATCTTCTGCGTTCTTATCAGAAACCACTGCCCGGTTATCGATATCATTAAAGGTATTAAATATATCTTCCGTAAAAACAGATAAAGATATTGATCGCGACATTGCTTTATTATATGTAGCCCGCAGTTCTTCATCCGTGACTGCATATGCCATCACCGGATCAGTGATCATGCCATTATAATGGTTGCCAGAGGCATCCGTATAAGGTTCTCCCGTCGCACCTTCCTGAGTGGCAATGCCACTTATTAAAAAAGATGTGACGTTGATTTTTTTCCAGGTCGGAAGATCTTTATGCAGGATGACAATAATGCGCATTTTCTGTCCGGCTGAAATCGGTGCTTCTGATAATTCGTTCATATTTCCTCCGCAAATTAATGAATAAAAGGTTGATAAACATGCTCATACAGGATCATAAACCCACTGTATAACAGCAGGGCTCCCATAAGGTAATTGATAATCATACGGGACCTTCCGCTGGAAAAAAGCTTCGAGCAGTATCGGCCTGCAAGGTTATAAAACACAGAGGAAAACCCACAAATCACGGCGATAACCGTAGAGATAAATAACAGTTTCCAGCCATAGATGTTATTGGCAGGATAATACAGTGCGACCAGTGGCAATGCGGCCAGCCATGCTTTGGGGTTAAATAAGTGGATGACAAAGCCGGATTTAAATCCGATTTTACCGCCGCCCCCGACTTCATCCTGACTTTCGATTGAGGATAATATTACTTTTACAGCAAGGTAGAGAATATACACGCCACCTACTGCGCTTATCCAGGGTAGCAGGCTTTCATTGACAACCGCCTGCCCGGAATAACCACACACCAGTAAAAGAAGATACATTGCCACACCAACGCCAGTTGCGAATCCGATACGGAAAGGCGCGCGAGGGTTCATGCCTGAATTAAATGCGATGGTTGTTACCGGGCCAGGCGTGTACATAATACTGAAAACGTAAATAAATAGTTCTAACATAAATATCCTGAAATTCTAAATGCCCTTGCGTATGGCGTGCTGATAGCCCTTTGGGGTGACGCCATATATTTCCCTGAACCGTTTATTGAAGTGGCTCTGATCAAAGAAAGACTCTTCACTGAACGTTTTTTCTGCGGAATAGCCCGAATCAATATCAAGCTTAATTTTATTGACCTTGCAATTAATGATGTACTGATAAGGCGTAACGCCGACCTGTGCCTTAAACATTCTCATGAAGTGATATTTCGAAATGCCTGCGACCTGGCTGACTTCATCAATTGAAAGGCTCGTGTGAATATTCTGCCGTATATAATCCTCTGCCCGGCGGATCAGGTTATCGACCCTGCCGGTATGGTAACCCGCACCCTCGCCGAGATTCAGATTGCACAGGCAATGGATGAGGTCTGCAAATGACTGCTCTAACGCAGCATCTGCTGTCCGATCGCCGAGCATTGCAGCGGCAAAATTCACATACCGTTCCCTCAACAACGTATTCCTACTCACATTTCCGGAAAAGTTGAACGTTTTAAAGCGGGAAAATCCGCAGTAATCGCTGACAACTTTTGCCATTTGTGATGCAGGAATGTAGAGCATCCAGTAATCATAGCCCCTCTCAACGTCCGGCGTACCCTCATGGGGATCTCCCGGATTTAACTGCATCAACCCACCACCCGGAATGTGAAACATCCCGTCACGGCAGTTAAAACCTATTTTTCCAGTATTGATAAGCCCTATCGCATACTCTTCGTGAGAATGCTTTTTGTAGTAAAAATCCTGAATACTGGCATCAAGGAAGGTGACGTCTTCCAGTACATTATTTTTAAGATATAAAAATCTGTTCTTCATGCCATCACCTTCATTGAATCACTTACAGAGGATAGCGTTCCCCTGGACCTGGCGGCTAGGACAAAGTTGCTCAATGCCGCTGCCATAATGCGTTTTACCTTGCCATTTCTGAATCAGCTACAGGTAAAGTCAGCCATCTAACTTCTCTTTAAGTCAATGAACCGGGTGATGGCCTGTTCAAGTTCACCCAGTGAACTGGCGGTTGAAAACCGCACATACCGGTCCGTTGAATCAAAACCAAAATCGCGGCCCGGAGAGATGGCTACATGGGCTCGCTTCATTGCTTCAAAAGCGAACTCCCAGCTTGTCGGAACGCCCCATCTTTCGCACCAGTCAGTGCAGTCTGCCCATGCATAAAATGCCCCGTCGGGGAGAACAGGAACATGGAACCCTGCTTCCTGAAGAGCCGGTATAAACCAGTCACGGCGCGCTTTAAACTCCGCGCGGCGTTGTTCGTACTCATCAATGCTGTCCGGTTCAAAACAGGCGATCGCCGCATGCTGGGCAACCGTGCTTGGGCAAAGGAAGAAGTTCTGCGCTAACCGCTCAATCACCGGTACAAGAACCTCTGGCACAACCATCCATCCAAGCCGCCATCCGGTCATTGAAAAGTATTTCGAAAAACTGTTAATACTGATGATGCTGTTATCGATTTTCAGGCCGCTGACGCTGAATTCCTGCTGGAAACTGAGCCCGAGGTACAGCTCATCAAGAATGGTTATCCCGTTCCTCGCTTTGACAGCAGCATGAATCCTTTTTAGTTCATCAGGATGTACCGATGTACCGGTTGGGTTTGAGGGGGAAGCCAGGAGCACGCCCCTTGTCTTTTCACTCCAGCTAGCTGCCACCTGAGACGCAGTCAGTTGGAACCTGTTTTGCGGTGTCGTGGGAAGCAACACGGAGCGCCCGCCCGCTGCACTGACAAAATGCCGGTTGCAGGGATAACTGGGGTCGGGCATCAGGATCTCATCGCCTTCATCAATCAACGCAAGACAGGTAAGCAATAACGCAGCCGATGCCCCCGCTGTCACAACTATTCTTTCCGATGGAACGTTGAGCCCGAAGCGCTGGCTGTACCAGCCACTTATTTTTTCACGGAGTGGCATGATCCCCAGCGCAGGCGTGTACTGAGTCACGCCTTTCCTTATCGCTTCTGTTGCGGCCCGCTGAACCCGCTCAGGCGCGGTAAAATCCGGTTCGCCAATGGTCAGATGGATCATGGAAGGGTCACCAGCAGTTAACCCTGACTCCATCAGTGATGCGGCTTTAGCCACTTCCATCACGTGAAAAGGGTCAATTTTCAGTGCGCGTTCAGCTATTTTCAACGAGAGACTCCTTACAGCCAGATGCGTCGGGCATCTGCGAATGGGTTTATGACTTTGTATTATTGTGGCGCGGCTCTGAATGCTGTTGCCTCAACTTCAACCTTTGCACCAAGAGGCAGCGCACTGACTGCGATACACGTGCGCGCGGGGAAATCCCCTTCACTGAAGAACTCCTTATAAACCGCGTTGAATGCCGTGAAGTCATCCATGGTAAGCAGATAACAATTCACTTTGAGAACGGTGTCGGATGTTCCTCCGGCGGCTTTTACAGCTGTCATCAGGTTGCCAAGACTCTGCCTTGCCTGATCCTCAACCGAATGGCTTACCAGTTTGCCAGTCCCGGGATCCTGGCCTGTCTGACCGGACACAAAAATGAGATTTGCATAAGATGTGGCAACTGAAAACGGTCCGACTGGCGCAGCCAGCGCATCTGAAATGGTGATTATTTTTTTCATGAAAGTTTCACTTTCCTGTTTGTGCTTGCCAGACTCACACCGGCCAGAATCATGCCTATTCCGATGAGATGATAGAGATGGACCGGCTCGTTAAGAAATAACGCTGAAATTGCAACGCCAAAAACGGGGATAAGGTGAATGCTCAATCCCGCACGTGCAGCTCCTATCGCCTCCACACAGCGCCCATACAGTAAATAAGAAATGAAGGAGGGAAAGAGCCCAAGAAAAATCACGGCGGTAACGACCGGCAGGCTCCAGTGAACTGAAGCACTGACTCCCTGCTCCCAAATCCACAGAGGGAAAACAGCGGTCACAGTAATAATCACCTGCATGCCCAGTAGCCCCATGCGGTTTATTTCCGGGGGCATTTTTCTAAGCCAGAGTGTGTAAAATGCGAAGCAGGACATGGCTGCAAGAAGCAACAAATCCCCGGACGAAAACACCAATTGCAGAAACCCACCAGGATCACCTTTAAAGATGATGGCCAGTACCCCGCAGCATGAAACTAAAAGCCCTGCGCACTGCCTTCCGGTAAGACGTCCCCCGAAGAAAAGAGCAGAAAAAAGCATGATAAGCACAGGCACACATGAGTTCAGCAACAGTGCGTTGGTGCCAGAGGTATGATGAAGTCCCACATAAACCAACAGACTGAAGGCCGCTACGCCACTAAGCGATACAGCAATAATGCGACCCGCATGCCTGTAATAGAGCGGTAAATCACGCCGGATATGCGGCAGCGCAAAAGGCAGAATGATTGCCAGGGCCACAATCCAGCGAACCAGCGTTAACGTCACAGGAGGAACGTCATTTCTTATGGCTCTCCCTACGATGAAATTCCCGGCCCACAAAAGGGGCGGGATGACGAACATGAAGAAAACCGCTGCGGATGAAAAATGCGGTGATGAAGACGACGGTTTCTCTTTTGACTGAAACACGCTCATTCCTGCAATCCTTCTTCTGACATTTCAGCCTTCACTCAGTAATGAATCGTTCCGCGTATGCAGGTGACTGCCAGTCCACCTACCAGAATTTTTTCCCGGCCGATCGTCAGGCCAATTTCTCCCTCCCGCCCGAGTTTTTGTCCCTGAGAAGATTTCACCGCTCCGCCGGGTGGAAGAGTAACTGAATGATGACGCAGGAACGCAGCAACGCTGCCATTACCACTGCCACAAACGGGATCTTCATTAACACCACATGCAGGAGCAAAGGATCGCACTTCAATATGCATTCCGTTGTCAGCGCGGTGCTCTCCATACAAACAAACTCCGGTAATCCCCATGTTCCGATCATGCTCAGTCAGCCGTGCGTAGTCTGGCTGAGTCTGCAGGACGCGTGATGCGTCTAGCGTACGGGCAACAATCCAACGGGCACCGACGTCAACGAGTGCTGGCGTGAGGGAACGGTCAATCACGCAGCCAAGAATACTGTCCAGCTGATCAACCTGCTCCGGCGTAAGCAACGTTATACGGGGTTCAGGAAGTTCAAATGAGATAAACGTGCCCTTTGAACCGGTGGCTGATACCGACAGACTGACCAGACCTGCGCCACATTCCTGTACGATCTTTCCGTCAGTGGGATGAATAACACCTGCTTCCAGCAGCGCATAAGCAGTGCCTATCGTCGGATGGCCGGCAAACGGTAACTCACTCCCCGGCGTAAAAATTCGCACCCGATAGTCGGCATTTTTATCTTCCGGTTTCAGGACAAAGGTTGTCTCTGAAAGATTCGTCCAGCTGGCGATCGACTGCATCTGCTCATCAGTCAGACCACTTGCATCCATTACAACGGCAACCGGGTTACCTTTGAAAGGTCTGGCAGTGAACACATCAATTTGTCGAAACTCAACTCCGCCCATCATCCGTTCCTTAAATACTGTAATGAGACTCAATATCCTACACGGCAAAATTGTAGGGATACAGACACAGAAATGTGAAAGTTAGATGGACACAGTGTAATTAAATGGCGCAGGTGTAAAGAATTTAAACCTTGTTGAAACTGATATAATCCAGCGTTAAATTGTGCCCATCAGTTATCAGGAAAGTATGAGATGTATATTTACGAAAGGCTTGCTGAAGAACTGGCGAATGCCATTATTAACGGGCAATTGCCGCATGGAGCACGTCTGCAGTCAGTCAGAGACTTTGCCCTCATGCACCAGGTCAGTATCAACACGGTTAAAACCGTCTACAGGCTCCTGGAAGATCGCGGATTAATTTCCGCACGTCCTCAGTCAGGGTATTACGTCAATCATTCGCTCCCGGAACAACCGCACAGCAACGGAAACATGGTCCCTGATGAGGAGGTGTCCCTGACGGGTGTTAACCGGCTTCTTTCGGTTGTCATGGAAAACCAGCAGCGGGGGGACTGTATTGATCTGGCGCTGGCCTGCCCGACTGGAGACGTTTTCTACCCAGTCAGCAGGATAAAAAAACTGATGGCGCAACACCTGCGCTCAGGCCAGCATTCTCAGAATGTGTATTGCATGCCCCCTGGTTCGAAACTCCTGAGAACTCAGGTTGCACGTCGGGGCATGCAACTGGGCATGTATCTGTCTGCTGACGATATTCTGATTACTCATGGTGCAATGGAGGCGCTGAGCATCGCGGTAATGGCTTCAACGCGCTATGGCGATCTTATTGCCGTCGAAACGCCCACTTTTTATAACCTTTATCCTATGCTGGAAAATATGGGTAGGAGAATCGTCAGCATCCCCACACATCCACAAACCGGCATGTGCATGGATGCATTAAAGAAGGTTGTGGATAGTGAGCAGGTCGCCGCCGTGCTAACAATCCCAACCGGTCACAATCCACTTGGTTTTATCATGCCGGAAGATAACCGCAGACAACTGGCACGAATGGCGCGCAGGCATGAGTTTGCGGTCATTGAAGATGCCATGTATGCAGAGCTTCAGTTTGGCGAGCGTATCATCCCGAATATCAAAGCATTTGATGAGGATGGCTGGGTCATGGTTTGTGCGAGCTATACGAAAACTATCGCACCAGACTTCCGTATTGGCTGGCTGGACGCCGGACGTTTTCGCAGCCGCGCCAGGCAAATAAAATTTTCAACCAGCGTTGCTGAATCGGCACTGTTAAGTGAAACGCTGGGAACATTTCTCGAAAGTGGTGGCTATGATTTGCATCTTCGTCATTTGAGGCGGCTGTACGACCGGCAGATAGACACCGTCAGGGCTTGTATAGCAAAAAACTTTCCGGCAGATACGCGCGTAACCAGGCCGCAGGGCGGGTTTATCCTCTGGATCGAGCTGCCTGATGGCGTCGATACCCTGAAACTGTTTCATATTGCCCTGGAGGCTAAAATTCTGTGTATGCCTGGCCTTTTATGCGCAGGTAACCGGGGTTTTAAAAACTGCCTGCGTATGGCGGTTTGTTTCATACTTACGGAAGAGTATAAAAACGGAATTGCCCAGCTTGGACAGCTTGCCCGTAGACTTGTCCATGAAGAAGCCGCCAGTCAGAACTAACTTAGGAGCGGAAGCCTGACTTATTTATCACGGTCAGCACTGGCTTGTCCGGAGCTGATAAATACTGCTGTGATAATGAGAACTCCGCCTAGCGAGTGTACGAAATTCAGGCTGCGCCTGGAACTATGCGGCAGCGAACAGAATAGCCCAGACAGGCTCTAGAGAAATAATCACCGCAGCCCGGGCTGCCTCGACCTTTTTCATGGCGAAAATGAGAAGCGTATAGGCCAGTCCGGTACATATCAGTCCCAGGAGCATAGCGCTGACAAAATCTGCGTTACTCATTGAAGTCAGAAAGGTATATCCCCAGGGCAATGTGACAATTGCACAGCTGAAAAACTGAATACATGACGACTGTAAGGGGGGGACGCCGGATGCCGTATAGCGGTTATACAACACAATAATCGCATAGGAGAATCCTGCTGCCAGAGACCAGACAAGCGCCAGTCCTGCTTCCGGGTCATGCAGAATGTCAGGAGTGATAATAAGTAACCCCACAGCTATAAGCACCATACAACATATTTTTTGTGGCGTTGTCGGCACAAACGCTTTGTCGCTCTCAGTCAGCAATAAGTATGCACATCAAAAAAAATTGAGGACGTGCTTGAGCGTAAAGTTTTCTACCGTCAAGTCAGGAGACTGACGCTGACACCGGCGGGAAAAGATCTTTTAGGTTATGCAGATAAAATTCTTCGAACACATGCAGTTGCCTTAAATACGCTTAAACAGAAAGCTCAACAAGGCCACGTCAGCCTCGGTATCCCTGATGACTATGCAGCCCGATATCTTTCACCTCTCCTGAGAACATTCAGCCAGAAGTATCCATGCATAGAGATTTCGTTGCTCTGTGAACCTTCCTCTTCTCTGATACCAAAAATCGATGCTGCCGAACTTGATGTGGCTATCGTGTCACAGAACCGCCCTGACAGAGGCACCTGGCTGGTCAGTGTGCCGCTCGTATGGTTCGGCAATCTTATTAAAGCAGAACCTGTCCTGCCTGAGCCTTTACCGGTAGCGATGTATGAGTTTGGTAGTGAGGCGCGTAGAAACCTGCTTGAAGCCCTGGAAAAAATGCCGGGAGGTTATCGTATTGTCTATAACAGCCCCTATATTGCGGGGCTGATAGCCGCAGCTGAAAGCGGGATGGCCATGGCCGTGCTGACCGAATGTTGTGTTCCTGAGCATCTCAGTCCGAGCGGACACGAGAGCCTTCCTCCTCTTCCGGTTCATGAAGTGGCAGTGGTGAGAAGCGAAAGCTCTATGAACAACGAAATTGTGAACCTGATGATCGATGAAATAGTAAAAACCGTGCGCTGATAGTGTGCTTAAAGGGAATGAACTTCTTTTAACCTGCCGCGGATGTTAACTACTTCCGCTTTTGGCACAAACCTGTCAGTCATTTTAGGTATTTCCATAAGCGACAACTCAAAACCAAGCCAATACAACCATTCAAATAATTACCACGCTACATATTTTCTCTCTCATTCCCTTTTTGATTTTAGCATTCTCATCCTGGCGCCAATATCGCACGCTTATCACGCCACCTTCCACCGGCGAGCTTTATGGACGTTCATTCGTCCGGGCCGAGTATTGCTCTTTAAAAATATAAGTCGGGCTGTCACACAACCACAATTCAGGGTGCCGCTGAATGTTCTCGCTGACCCGTTGAAACCGGAATGCAGAATCGGGATGTGATCGATGTAGTTAATTCACCATGACTTTCTATTAAAGGAAATAACATGAGAAAACCTACCTATCACGTATTTGTCACGCAGGAAAGCCAACCCGACTTAAACCGAGAGAAAAACACCTACTGGACAAAAGTCGGCGTGGCGTTCGCTCATAACGGCAAACCCGGATTGAACATCGTACTGACACCCGGCATTGCTGTCTCCGGTAAGTTGGTGCTCCTTGAACCCAAGGATGATAGCGATACGCCGCTGGCAGCCCA
Organism: Pectobacterium aroidearum; assembly: GCF_041228105.1. Lineage (NCBI taxonomy): Bacteria > Pseudomonadati > Pseudomonadota > Gammaproteobacteria > Enterobacterales > Pectobacteriaceae > Pectobacterium > Pectobacterium aroidearum. The sequence continues at coordinate 1,854,131 of NZ_CP166097.1, read as the reverse complement.
GAACGATTAACGCTCAATTCTCCTCCTTACTTTTCTCTTGCCACCGACTATCCGATGGCTACGTGTGGCTAGACTTTGTTATCGAGGCAACCATGCTTTCACCCACTGCTTTTCTGGCGGCGGTTATGCAGTGTGCCGCCACTATTCCCCCCTCCACCGCGTCTGATGTAGCGAAGGTAGAATCCAGTTTTAATCCTTATGCCGTCGCTGAAATTGTGCCGAAGGAAGAAAGAGCGCCCGATAGCGTAGGCGTCATTTCTCATCAGCCCACCAGCAAACAAACTGCCATCAACATCATCAAGCAGGTAGTCGCGAAAGGTCGCCGTTATTCGGTCGGGCTGATGCAAATCACCAGTACCAACTTTCGCCATTACGGCGTAACAGCGCATGACTTGTTAGATCCCTGCACTAATCTATCCGTTTTTGAACGCATCCTCACCGACTGCTACCAGCGAGGCGGCACGCTGAAGAGAGCGCTCAGTTGTTACTATTCCGGCAATTTCGATACGGGTCAGCAGCCAGAATCCGCCTTTAACCAAACCAGTTATATCCAGCGTATTAGCTATGTGGTCCCGTCTACGCGGGAAGATCTCAAGCGCAGTACCACCAGCCAATCCACTTCAGAGATTCATTATCCGACCACCGTCCTGCGCGGTGAACTCACCGATAAATTCATACCGGTTTTGACTTCCCTGCACTATCCCAACGCCATCATTCGCGGCGATGTATCCATGCATGTAATTAATGAGGAGCAATGACGATGAAAAAACGTAAATACTGGCCTGCGTTTTCTTCCCTGTTGATATCAAGCCAAACGCTGGCAGCAGGGAGCGGATTTAATAAAGCCAACGATACGCTGAGTAATACGTCCACTGGTTTGCTCGGGCTGGCCGCCGTCACGATCACACTGGCAACCATGTGGGTGGGTTACAAGGTGCTGTTTGATGGTAAAAGTTTGCATGACATGCGCAACGTCATTATCGGAGCCATCCTGATTGTCGGCGCATCGGGCTTTGGTGCCTATTGGGCATCCTAGGGGGAACCGATGACCACCCTGAACAAAGCACTTACCCGCCCCGCCGCCATTATGGGCATCCCTCTCGTCCCGTTCGTGATCGTCAGCGGGGCTATTGTCCTGCTGTCGGTTTACACAAGCTATTACCTTGCCTTGTTATTAATCCCTGCCTGGCTGGAAATGAAGGCAAAGGCCCGAACGGATATTCATTATTTCGGACTGCTGTGGCTGGCCTTTAAAACCCGTGGGCGATTTGCCACCAATCGCCATTTCGGTGCCCGTGCCATTCTGGCAAGCCACTATGACGCCGTCGATGTTTCGGAGTTTACCGCTAAGATGAAATTAAACGAGCGCATCACGCTGGATAAATACATCCCCTACTCCTCCCACATTCACCCTCACATCATAAGAAATCGCGCCGGTGATTTAGTCGCTACCTGGGAATTGAACGGCACTGTGTTTGAATGTGAGGATGAACATCATCTGACAATGCTGGCAAGCCACCTTAGCAACCTGATCCGCTCGTATGAAGGGCTACCGATCACCTTCTATATTCACCGCATACGAGAGAAATATCAGGATGGCTTTGAGGCCAGTTCGGGCATCCCCTTTTCGGATGACGTCACGGAACGCTATTACCAGTCACTACAAGAGAAATCACTCTGGCGGCACCGGCTGTTTTTCACTGTCTGTTATGCCCCTTTCTCCACGCTGGAGAAAAAAGTCATGAAGACGCAGAGCGCCGGAAAAAGGAAAGCAGCACTGGCTGATGCTCTGAAAGGGATGCTGGAACACCATGAAGCCCTCAACACCGCCCTATCACGCTATGTGGCAACACCATTAGGTACTTATGAGGAAAAAGGTCGGGTTTACTCTTCGCAACTGGCTTTCTACCATCGCCTGATTACCGGCAAATGGCAGAACGTGGCGGTGACACGCACACCGTTTTATCACACACTCAGCACGCCGGATGTGTTCTTCACTACCGATACCGCCGAATGTCAGACGGTCGGCGGTTCCCGCTTCTTCCGCAGTCTGGAAATTAAAGACTATTCACCGGAGACCTACACCGGCCTGCTCGATGCGCTGCTGTATGCCGAAAGCGAGTATGTGCTGACGCAGTCTTTTACCTGTATGGCACGGGATGAAGCGCAAAATCATATCCGACTGGCGGAAAAACGACTGAACTCAACCGACGATGACGCCATTTCACAGCGTGAGGAATTGGTCGTCTTACGCGACCTGCTCCAGTCCGGGCATGTGTCTTGCGGCAAGTATCACTTCTCGCTGCTGGTTTCGTCCGCCAGCGCCGATCAGGTAGTCAAGGAGACCAATGCGCTGGCCCAGCCTTTTAACGATCTCGGCATCATGACATCCCTGTCTACGTTGTCGTTACCAGCCGCCTATCTGGCTCAACTCCCCGGCGTCTATGCGTTGCGACCGCGTCTGGTGGTCGTTAGTAGCCAGAATTACGCGGATATGGGGAGTCTGCATAACTTTCACCCCCACAAACGTCACGGCAATCCGTGGGGTGAGGCTATTGCTATCCTAAAATCCCCCAGTGGTGGCGGTTACTATCTAAACCTGCATGACAGTCAGGCAGGACGGAATGACTTCAATGAGAAAACACCGGGGAATACCGCCATCATCGGTAAAACAGGTTCAGGAAAGACCCTGCTGATGACGATGATGAAACAATTGATGCAGAAGTACCGCAACCCAGCGACCTTTTCCGCCTCTGCCACCCTCAAACGGCTGACCACCGTTTACTTTGATAAAGACAGAGCGGCGGAGATGTCTATCCGCCAAATGGGTGGTCGCTACTTCCGTATCCGGACCGGTATCCCTACCGGATTCAACCCGTTTTCACTTGCACCCACGCGACGGAACATCAGCTTTATCAAGCGGCTGATCCGGATGCTGTGCCGTCGTGACGGTAAGCCACTCGATCCCCGCGATGAAGAGCGTATCAGTACTGCGGTGGACACCATTATGCTGGACTACCCGCCAGAATATCGCCGTTATGGTATTACCCGATTGCTGGAAGTGTTGCCGGAGCCACCAACCAAAGAGGCCCGGACCAACGGTCTGCGTATACGCCTGAAACAGTGGACGCAAGGCGGTGAATTCGGCTGGGTGTTCGATAACGAGGAGGACACCTTCAACATCAGCAATATTGATAACTTTGGTATCGACGGTACGGAATTCCTGGATGATGACGACATGCGTGGGCCGATCACCTTTTACCTGCTATACCGTGTCACCAGCCTGCTGGATGGTCGCCGACTGGTGATGTTCATGGATGAGTTCTGGAAATGGCTGGCTGATGTCGAGTTTTCTAAATTCTCCCTCAATATGCTCAAAGTGATCCGCAAGCTGAACGGCATTTTTATCCCAGCCACCCAGTCGCCCGATGAAATAGTCAGGCATCCCATCGCTCCGGCGATTATTGAGCAATGCAGCACGCAAATCTTTCTCGCTAACCCCAAAGCCAGCCATGCGGATTACGTTGAGAAAATGAAAGTTCCGGAAAGCGTTTACGATATTGTCCGCAACCTTGATCCCGGCGAGCACTATATGGTTGTCCTGAAAACACCACTGCGTGCTGGTGAAACTCGCCCGTTTGTCGCCATGGCAAGAATGGACTTATCGGGCCTCGGGAACATCACCAAAATCCTGAGCGGCAGTGAAGACAACCTGAAAATATTTGATGCCATTTATCAGGAAGGCATGTCACCCACCGACTGGAAAGAAACGTTCCTTAACCAGGCTATCTGATATTCACCTCGGAGGTCATCACCATGCAAACCAGAAAGATGTGTCTGGCGTTATCGCTATTGATATCTACACCGGCGATAAGCGCTGGTATACCGGTGTTTGATGCAGCCAGTAATACCGAGTCGATTAACCAATGGGTACAGAAACTCCAGCAATGGCAGGAAACGGTCACACACTATAAAAGCGAGCTTGACGCCTATAAGCAGCAATTAGCGGCCGCAACAGGCATACGGGATATTCAGGGATTTCTCCGCGAGGCGAAAAGCCTGAAAAATGATATCGAACATCTGCGTAAAAATGGTATTTCACTGGATGACCTGCTGACTAACCCAAGCGGTTATTATTCCTCTGATCTTCAGCGTCTATATAACAAATATCACTCGTTTGATATTTGTAATCAGTCCAGTTCATCGCAACGTTATCTTGAAAGTTGCAAACAACTTGTCCTCAATCAGGCAGTATCGATTGAGAATACCAGCGATGTCCAAAACAAGATTAATAGCACATTAAACGATATATCAGACTTATCCGACCGCATTGCCAACGCCAAAGACTCGAAAGAGTCACAGGACCTGGCTAACGCGGTGGCAGCCAAAAGCGTACAATTGAACGCATTAACCAGCCAATGGGAAATGTCAGTCAAGCAGGCTGAACAGCGATCCGTGATGTTGACTCAACAGCGGCAAAAAGCATTCAATGAACAACAACTCGTCTCCCCGATTCCTGACTTCAATCATTGAGAGGGTAAGAATGAAAACGTCACTTTACATTTTCCCGGTTATTTTAGGCTCATTATTTCTGGCGGGGTGTGATAACCCGAAATCAACGCAGTGGTACAAAGAACATCCGGATGAAATGAGTCAGCGATATAAAGCGTGTGAATCATCCGGCGATGACTCCCAGGATTGCAAAAATGCACGAGAGGCGCGATTTGAACTCCGTCAGGAAAATGCCAAGGTTCCCGATTTGAATTAAAGGGGTCATCTATGTCAGGTGGTATGTTTGTTGGAATGAACAACACGATCACTGACGGTTTACATGCCGTACTGCGGGGACAAACCTCCGTGTACGGCGATATGGTAAGCGTTATCGCCGTCAGCTCCTTCACGTTATTTGTCACTTATCGGGGTTATCAAACCCTAGCAGGAAAACTCCACACACCAGTAGAAGATGTCATATGGGATGTCGGGCGAATGCTATTAATCATGACATTCGTTTTAAATCTCGATGGCTGGCTGGATTTAGCCATTTCTGCCATTCACGGATTAACCGACGGCGTCAGCGGTGATGACAATGTCTGGGTGTTACTGGATACCGTTTGGGCGAAAGCGCAAACAATAGGACAAAAGCTTTATCAGCAGGATGATTCCACCTATGTAAAGCTCAACGGCGGTATTGCCCAACTTCTGGTCTGGGGAGGTGCAATCGTCACTTTGCTATTTGGTTCGGCGGTTAACCTGTTAGCCGGAATTATCATTGTATTAATGACTACCACTGCACCGCTATTTATTTTCTGCCTGCTGTATGGATTCCTTATTCCGATGTTTAACAACTGGCTGAAAATTATCTTCACAGTGATCCTGACGATTATGTTTTCCGCGTTATCCATCAGGATTGTCATCAATTATCTTAATGGCCTGTTAGATAAAGCGGTTAATTTTGCAGATAGCGCCAACATCATCACACTGGGTGTTCAGTGCTGCGTTGCGGGTGTTATTTCAGGCGTCATTATTTGGTTTTCAGCCAAAATCGCGAACGCATTAGGCGGCGTCGCTGTTCAGGTCGCACTACAGGGTGCCGCTATGGGCGGTCTACGTGGGTTGACAAAACCGTCTTCTGACGCGGCGAAACCCGCTATGAAAGCCGGGGCGGCGGGTGCCCGGCTAGCGGCAAAAGCGGGCGTCAACGCCGCTACTGCAACAGGTTCACTTATCGCCGCAGGCACCAACAAAGCCCTATCCGCATGGCAAAAACGTGCGGCGTCTATCGATAGTATGAAGCGCTTCAACCAACAGCGTCACCGCTAATCCCCTTCTAACGTAGTCTCTCCACCGCATGCCGTGGCAACCGCCATCGGTATGGTATTTCTGTCTTCGACAAACACAGGAATCGATATGAAATCCAGCCTCATTTTTCTGATGCTGTGCGTCCTCACGGGCTGCGCACAGCGTCAGCACGATTTGACGCCAGTATCTGGCGATCCTCAACCGGTTAATTCCCCCGCGATTATTCAGGAGCTGACAAAGCATGTCTGAAACAGAAAACATCATTGCGTCATCCCGTACCTTTGAATCTGTCCTGCTGGAAAAGGATGAACGGGAAAAAAAACTGGCGTGGCGCATAGCAGCCATAGGGTTTGCTTTGGCCGCTATGGCGATCACCACACTGATTATTCTGCTACCGCTGAAAAACACAGAAATCGAATTGTGGTCAGTGGATAAACAGACAGGGCGCTATGAATATATGACCCGGATTAAAGAGCAGAATATTTCCACAGAGAAAGCGCTGGCTCAGGCGTTAGCGGCGCATTACGTCAGGCTCCGCGAGGGTTACAACTATTTTGCTCTCCAGCGCGATTACGACGATGTGCAGTTATTCAACAGCGACAGTGTGAATCGGGATTATCTCGACGGGTTTAACAGCAATCAGGCTCCCGATGTGATTTTTAATAAAGCGGAATATGTCGTATCTATCGACATTATTTCCAACGTTCACGCGACCGCGACAGATCCTGACCATCTGGCGACCTTACGCATTAAACGGACTATCCGCCGCATTGTCGATAATTCGGTTAAAACAGATGTCTGGAACATCCGTCTGACTTATCGCTACCTCCCCCGCAAACAACTGACAGACAGCCAGCGAGAAGTGAATCCGCTGGGGTTCATTGTGACCAGCTATCAGCGCGATAAAGAACTGAGAGGTGAATGATGCTGAAAAAAATAGTGATTTTGTGGCTCCTTCTGATGTCATCCACGGCCTGGAGCGCGGCGATACCGAGATCCAGTACGTATGACAGCCGAATGCAGAATGTCACCTATAACAGCCAAAATGCGACCATCGTCAACACTCGCCCCGGCTACCTCACCACACTCCTGTTTGATGACAATGAAGAAGTCATCGACGCGCAAGCTGGCTTTCCAAAGGGCTGGAAAGTCACAAAAAGCGATAACCGGGTCGGTGTCAGCCCAAACCCCATTACCCAGCCGGTAACCGATGATAACGGCAACAACGTCAATAAGGTGTTTCTGCCAACGGCTAAAGAGTGGAGAACCAATCTCTTTATCGTGACATCAAAGCGCGATTACAGTCTGGAACTGAACGTGCTGGAAAATGACTCGCCTTCGCAGGCCTTTATTATCCGTTTTCGCTATCCGGATGACGAACGCAGGCAAGCAAACGCAGCCAGCGCAGCGCGGCTGAAACTCCTGCGTGAAACACAGGAAAAGCAGCAGATAACGACAGCATTTGAGCAGGCTACCACGCCGCGTAACTGGCTTTATACCAAGCGAGTCGCGACGGGTTCAGCCTCCATTGCACCAGATTTTACTTACGATGATGGCCGCTTTATCTATCTCGGTTTTTCTCCCGTCAAAATCCTTCCGTCGATCTTCCGGGTCGTTAACGGGCAGGAACAGACCGTAACACCCCGCATAACCAAACACGGAAACTACACCGTGGTCGTCGTGCGGGCAATGTCGCCACAGTTGGTATTGCGCTACGGCAGCGCGGTAGTCGGGATTGAGAATACGTCATTCGGCAACGCCACCGTTGGCAGCGGTGACACCGTTTCACCTGTCGTCACACTGGAGGCCAGATGACTGATAAAGCAGACTCAGAGACAACGGAAAAAACCGTGGCGGAGCTGGAAGCCGAAGCCCGTGAACGCGCCCGTTCAGCGATGGCGAGTCAGGCACCAGAGCAAAACACACCTCCCGGTCAACCCGAAGTGACCCGTTTCAGAAAAGCCTCAAGCCGCCGGACACTGCTGGTCAGCCTGCTAAGTCTGGGCGCACTGATTGCACTGGCATTGGGTGGAGATCGCTTCCTTGTCGCATTAAAGCAAAGCGATGATAAGGCGGTTGAAACCCCAGCACCGCCATCAACCAGTACAGGGCAACATGAGCGTAAAAACCTCGGTATGGACAACAATCCGTTCGGCCTGTTCGGTCAGGACAAACGGGAAACCGCAACAAATAATCTCCTAATACAGACTGCACCACCGTCAGAGCCACCTGCTTTAAATAAAGCGGCGGCACTGGTCGATGGGTCAAGTAGTGCCGTTGAGTCCACACAACGCGGTAATACTCCGGCTTCACAAATTGCCCCTTCCGGCACACAACGCAATCAGAGCAAAGACACACCTGCAATCACATCTGGCACAGAAACTAACGACGCCAATCCCGGCATGGCGAAAGTGACCAGCGTCAGACGACTTGGTCTCGATCCCAATCTTTACCTGCCGGTTGATCGTTATATTCCGTGCTCAATGATGCGGCGTTTTGTCTCTGACGTGGGTGGCCGGATTTCCTGCCTTATCGGTGAAGATGTCTACAGCGCCAACCATTACGTGAAGTTGCTCCCTGCCGGAACCGTCGCCAGAGGGTTCTACCGTACCGGGGCGCTACAACATGGCCGGAGCCGAATGTTTGTTATCTGGACGGAATTACGCACACCGGAACCCGGTAGCCTGCAAATCCCACTGGTTGATACCGAAGCGACTGGCCCTTTGGGTGAGGCCGGGATTAGCGGCTGGATTGATACCCATTTCTGGGAACGGTTCGGCAATGCGTTGATGTTGAGCACCGTACAGGACGTGGCCGCCGCCGCATCCAATTCAGCACCAGGTAAAGACCGCAATACCGATTACACCGAAAACACCCGCGCTGCCGCGTCAGAAATGGCGAAAACAGCCTTAGAAAACAGCATCAACATCCCGCCCACAATGTACCTCAATCAGGGCGATGTGATCGGTATCATGACCGGTACAGATATCGATTTCTCTTCCGTTTATCAACTGCGTCTAAAAAAGAGGTGGTATGAACGCTGAAAACCTGTCTCTGGATTTTATGAAAACTCAGTTGTTCGGCGATTATCTCAAACTGGATGGCCTGACGGAAATCGCCATCAACCGTCCCGGAGAGATCCACACCAAAATAAACGGTCGATGGCAGAAGCATGATTCTCCGGTTACGTTGCGTCAGTGTCATGCTTTTGCCAAAGCGTTGGCCTCATGGAATGAGGACAATATTGATGATACCTCCCCTATCCTTTCCGCCACATTGGGATCAGGTGAACGTGTCCAGACCATTATTCCCCCGGCCTGCGAGCGGAATACCGTATCTATTACGCTGCGAAATCCGTCATTTGAGCAGAAAACACATCAGTCCTGGATTGATGCCGGGTTTTATAACCGGATAGCGGGTAAGGAGAGAAACGAAAGCAAAGATGATGAACTGATCCGCTGCTATGACAATGGTGATATTCCCCACTTTATCGAAAAGGCCGTCGAGTACGGCAAAACCCTCTTTATTGTGGGTGAAACCGGCTCCGGTAAAACCACCTATATGAAGACACTGCTGCACTATATTCCAGCACATCTCAGGCTGACCACTATTGAAGATAACCCCGAAATCCGGTTTTACCGTCACGCCAATTATGTGCATTTGTTTTACCCGGCAGATGCCGGAGACGAGGCGATTATCACACCCGGAAGACTTATCAGAGCGAATTATCGAATGAATCCAGATCGGATTCTGCTGGCGGAAATTCGTGGGCGGGAAGCGTGGGATGCGCTGAAAATTATCGGCTCTGGGCATGAAGGTCTTATCACCTCCCTGCACGCAGGCAGCCCGGAAGAATGTATTGAAGGGATCATTGACCGCTGTTATGAAAATCCAGATTGCAAAAATATCCCGTTCGATGTGCTGTTACGCAAGGTGCTTAAATGCGTGGATATCATCGTCAGCGTAGATATTCACGGTGATATTCGTCGGATGGGGGATATTTATTTCAAACCGATACACCTTCATCAAATGCAGAAAGCATTCAGATAGACGAACAATTAAATCCTCCTCACTCCCAACAAAGGTATTTAATATGAAAACGGTCCTATTCACCGCCTGTCTTTTCTGCATGAGTTTATTACTTCCCTCTTCCGTAATGGCCGCTGATGCCTGCGAGATTGTTTTATGCCTGTACGGTAAAACAACCGGTAATGGCGGAGGAAATGAATGTCAGTCTGCTGAACGCTCTTTCTTTAATATTGTAAAAAAGAACAGACACGGATTTCACCCCAACCGTACCGCCGACGCCCGAAGAAACTTATTGATCGAATGCAAATCAGCCGACCCGAAAATTATCAACCAGATAATTAATAAATTTGGCCGCGTGCGTAATTGAAATCAATGAAAAACGGTAATAACAATATCCGGATTATTACCGATTCCCCTGTCAACTCAGGATGGCAAACTCGGCACTGGTCGTGACGGTTTTAGGCTTTTAAATTTATGCGAATAGCAGAAATTTAAAAGTGGCGTAAGGCAAGTAAATTCAATTTCAAAGAAATTGCTAATTTGCGTCGCCGAACCCATCTGCAAACAGCCGCGCCCACGCGGATTTTGCAGACCGGGGGGAGCCGAATAAATTTCGCCGCCCCAGCGAGCGAAAAGCTATCGCCCACGATAGCGGTTTATTTGGGGGGCTTGCCCCGCACACCGTCGCAGCTAAGTCTCCGGCCAAAAGCCGGTAGCGTGGCGCGACCACCCGCTTTGAAGGCGTTTTCCCATTTTTTCGCTTGGCCGGAACGGACAAAAGAAAAAATAGGCGAAAAACGGCGTCTCAAAGGGGGTGGTCGCGCGTAGCGGGCGACGGTGTGCCGCCGTTAACCTTGGGGGTTTTGGCGCGGCGTCCAGCAGCGACATTACCCCCATGCGCCAGGCAATAAGGGCGTCCAGCCCGCATGAACTGGCGCACACTGTTTCGTGTCAGGAAGCATGCTTTCTGACACATGACCGCAGAGCGGTCACCTTCTTCGCCCCAGACGTTCGCCCCGCCTTTTCGCCCAATACCGTGGGGCGAATTGATGGGGCGATGCGTTGGGGCGAGTCTCTGGCGAAGGAGGCATCATGATGTTAAATAAGCTTGCCGTTTCACTGTCGCCGATAGTGAATGGTGCGCTGGCCTTTATTGATGTTATGCAACAGCATCAATTGATGCTGGCGCTATTATCGGGCCTGACCCTGCCATTTTTTGCCTCAATGAAAAACGATGAACGGCAGAAAGCTCCGCTATGGAAAAAGCTGATTATCAGTTTTTCCCTGCTGTGTTTTCTGTTTGGCACAATGGGACCATTACTCATTAGTGTTTTTCAGTGGCTTTATAACGGTCGGATACTGACCCGCACTCCCATTCTGGACTGGTCAATATTAATTATATTTACCGTGGCCGGGTTTATTTTACATATTCTGCTGCGCAGGGTATTAACCCCTGAATTAGACAAAATAAAGAAACGCCTCGTCAGAAAAACCACGCTTGAACGGGAATTGCGCACCGATGTCCGCACGGTGAAATCGCTGCTGCCGGAAACACTGCATTATGACCCACTGGATTACATCGATCTAAACAAGGGCATTTTTATCGGGATAGACCGTGATGAAAAACCGATGTATCTGCCGTTAGGAGACTGGCAAAAACAACACGCGGATATTATCGGCACCACCGGGGCTGGTAAAGGGGTTGCAACCGGTATATTGCTTTACCAAAGTATCCTTGCAGGTGAAGGGGTATTTATTATGGACCCCAAGGATGATGAATGGGCACCGCATCTTTATCGGAAAGCCTGCGAGGATGCAGGTAAACCCTTTTGCTTAATTGACCTGCGAAAACCGCAATACCAATTAAATCTGATTGAAAACATTACGCCTGACGAGCTGGAAGAATTGTTTGTTGCGGGATTCAGCTTGGCGGAAAAAGGTCAGGAATCCGATTTTTATCGTATCGACGACCGAAAAGCGGCACGTATGGCGGCACAATTTGTCAGCAGTCATCCCTCTTCTACTATCCGCAATATTTATAACGGCGAATATGTTCAAGGTATCGCGGAGGATATCAAAGCCTTTTTCGGCAAGATTGAAGAGCTGGCATTGCTCAATGCCATCAACGCGCCGACAGGATTTTCACTCCAATCGGTTTTTGATGAAGGTGGCTGCTGCTATGTCATCGGCTCAATGCGCAACAGCAAAATCATTACTGCGCAGCGTATGCTGCTGGTACGTCTGTACCAGTTAGCAGAACGGCGCGACCGGGTAAAAGAAACGCCCCGCCCCATAGCCATCTTTCTCGACGAACTGAAATACCATCTGTCAAAACCAGCACTGGAGGGGTTAGGCGCAGCACGGGATAAAGGCATACATATCATCATGGCCCATCAGTCCGTCGCCGATTTGAAAGACTGCCCGGCGGATTTAAAAGGCGATGCGGTTGTCGGTGCGGTCGTTGAAAACGCCAAATTCAAGCTAGTTTACCGCGTTATGGACCCGGATACGGCGGAATGGGTGGCGAGAATGTCCGGCACCATCTTAGTGGATGATGAAATCCGCAAAGCCAAAACTGATGTCGTACTGACGGAAACCATCGACGGTGAACGTACGATTAGACAGGCCGAGCGTTTCTTTATCGACAGCAATATGATCCTGAACCTACCCGATTTTGTCAGCTTTATCTTTACAACGAGAACGCTTCCCTCAGCCTCACTGATTTCCCCCATCAAGGTACAAAAACGCGAGCTGGAGATTTATTCCGTGTCTCCGGATATTTCCGCGTCGGCAACACCGGTAAAAATTGCGCTGGACTTCGACGAGGAAGAAGAGCCTCCCGCTTCAACGCCCACTGTCACGGCAACCCGGCCAGAACTTTTCTTTGAAGAGGAAAGTAAATCAGCAAAACCGAGATCTGATGATGACGAAACACCGTCCTTGCTCAATTTTTAGGAGGTTTCATGCTTATCGCAACGTATAGCGAGCGCATCGCTCGCAATAGCGAGAAGATAAAAAGGCTGCTGAATTTCCTGAAGGAAGAAACCTACAGCGACTTTAAAACACTGATGCTGCTGTTTGGCTTCAGGGATCATAAATCGCTGTATACGCTGCTGACAAAAATTGAGCGAATGGGGTTAATACAAAAGTATGTATTTGAATCACGGACGATGAAAATGTCATTGTGGGGCATAACCAGCGACGGACTGGCCGTCGTTTTAACGCCGGACGATGATATTTTCCCCGCGCGCTTTGAACCCTCAAAAATTACCGGCTGGACACTGGAACACCATCTTGATAATCAGGTGGCTAGGCTGCTCCTGGAGAAAAAAGGCGCATCCGGATGGATAAACGGCGATCGCTCAACCTTCCTAAGCCAGTATCAGGTCAAACACCGTCCGGATGGACTCATCACACTCCCTGACGGACAGGTCATCGCAGTAGAAACCGAGCGTCGCCTAAAGACCAAAGCACGCTATCAGTCAATCATCGCCAGCCATTTGCTGGCCCGGACACAAAAGCACTGGATTTACGTCTTTTATATCGTACCGGACCTACAGAAAAAACTCGCTCTTGAACTACTGTTCGCCAACATCAAACACGTCATCGTTAATCATCAACCTATCTCTCTGGAAGCACGTCACCGCAATGTTTTTCGCATTTATACTCTCGACGAGTTGCGGCAACTGGAGTTGAGGCAATATTCATAAGCTGAATCTGGCGTTGCCAAATCTCATGGTCGGCTAAGAGCGAGGAGCGGACGTTACTTTAGATGCCTATTCCTCCAGATGCGACATGACTTGTTTCACGTGTAGCAACTGATTGTAGCGGCCTTCCTTGTCATTGAGCACCGTTATAGTTCAAATGAAACAGTCAGTCGTATATATCGGTATTTTTTTTCAGAAGCAAAAGAGCTTCATCCATATGCTTCTTATGAAAGTTAGCCTTCCGCATAAACTCAATGAAGGAATCGGCTTCAAATCGGTTGAAATCATTATCCAACCCATCAAGCAGCCTTGAAAGCTGGGACTGGTTCAGTCGTGCGAGGAAAGCCCGTGCCCTTATTTCAGGAATAGGACGTGTAATATGGCAGGTAGAACACAGCGCCCGAAATGCACTAAGTGGATACTCCCATGGCTCATAACCCAGACTCATCGTCGTGTAATAGCAGTGATGAGCTTCGAGACATACACGCGCTCCACAATCCTCGCACCGGTGTCCAGCCTCATCCTTAACTAGGACTGCTTTCCTTAACCATCTCGGATCCCGAAGTTTGGATGTGTAGGTACCACTTAGCCTGCTGTAATCATAATTGTCAGTAGGGTAAAAGCCCAGGCTCCAGCTATACCCCTGTTCATACCAGAAGCCAAAGGACTCAACTAGATCCTCAAATTCGGTTGTGTCACAACCGTTGTTCAATAAACTAAATAACCCGCTACCGTCAATCACTAGGACCAGTAGTGCATCGTTATGGAGTTTTTCTCCACGGTCGTTCCATTCCTTCTGAGTAAAAAAAGTAGCATCATCAAGCATGCTTTCTTTGATAGCCCATTCCGTAAGGGCATGTTTCATCCTCGCTAAATTTTTAAGCATGTGGGCCTCATAATATATTCAGTTTTGTGAAATTATTATATAACCTTCAGTAGTGAGAAATGGGACCTCTCCGGCATGACAGAATAGATTGAGTTTATCTATATTATTTGCACTGGTATATGTTTCATCTAAAGTAGTAATACATTCTTTGGTCGAAAGCTCGGGTATGTCACGACAGATGTCAGCAATAATATTTGTAATGTTATAAACGCATTTGTAAATGTCAAACCCTGGATAGTATTTTTTATCTTTATTAATGAGATGTCGCTCTTCAGAAAAAAACGAAGCCCTCTCTGAAATATGCTCAAAGTTATCGATGAACTCTGATATTTCTTTGATCTCCTTTTCTCCAATAGGTCTTTTTTTTGCGTTAACAATCGCTTTAGCAACTACGAATAACGGGATAATAATCATCTCAGAATGGCTAAATGAAAATTCATTCCTAGTATTAAAAACCCTGAATTCATCAACGTCGCCGACGTGATGATGATAGTTTCTGATTATTCGCAGTAATTTAAACTCTGGGTGCTGTGAAATAGTTTTTCCAAACTGCTCACGGACTCTGTCCTGTAAGGAGTGTAAATTATTTAGAAAGCTGAATAATGTATTAATATCACGCTCACCAGTCTTCCTGAAATCTGTGAGCTCATAGCTGCTGTGGAAAAATCGGTCAACAAAAGTGTTCTGCTCCATCATCGTATACCCTAACTGAACTCTATGAACCATTTTAACCCATTACAAAAAACAGTGTTGTTTCTCAGAAGCAACCGAATGCTATCAGTGTAGGCTCAAAGATTCGACCCAAAAATGAAAGTGAGCACATAAGTCCGTTCTCGACTATGTGTTCTGAGAAGAGTCTGCCAAGACCGGATCTTCAAACTGATTCTCAGTTGGAGTGGAAGGCGGGTTGTTTGTTCCTGACCGACTAATGCAAGCAAAGCTTGTAATGTCTGCTCCTGGCACGGAGCGGACAGAGAGTAAAGTCACCAAGCACCTTGAACAGCGCCGTCTGATGCTGCAATGGTGGGCTAATTTTCTGGATGCTAACAGCAGCGGTCTGGTTAGACTGTTTGACAGTAACAGGACGGTGGTAAGGAACGGAATTTCGGTTCCTTTTGATGCGAAAAACTAGGAGATGTTTCTCTTCCGCACGATAGACGAACTTGAACAGATGCCCGCAAGCCACGATTAAAGGCATGCCTGTTTAACAGCATAGAAAGAAACGTCAGAACCCGTCGATGAGGAAGTCTATTGCAGCCTTTACCTGAGTACGGTACTGCGAAGCATCACAAAACACCGTACCCAGAGCCTGGACAGGGATACTTGCCAGTTCGTGGGTCATTACGGCGTATTCTTTGCCGTCCGTCAGCCTGACGACGGGGACAAGACGATCTGGTCGGCGGCCTGCCGGATACTTTTCAATTGGGAGCAATGGGATCATTATCCGACGATTCAATTGCCCAATGATATCGCTCGTGACATCGAGCAACAGCGGGTAAACGACGCTTTTCCCGGTATTACCGTATACAGTGAATTGCATGGTTAAAACGTCCTGTATTCATCGCTGAAACAACCCTGCTCATCATGAAAACGATTGAGTGCTGCGAGAGCCTCCCTGTTTTCTTCCTGCCATTTTTTCGCTTCATGAGAGCGAAGCTCTGCATCCAGAGCGGTTGTCAGGGTAGCACTCAGATTGATGCCCGCTTCACGCGCTCTTACCAGTAAGGCACGCTCTACTGTCATGGTCACGCTCTGCGTGTTGCGTTGTTTCGCGGTCATGGTTTCTCTCCTGTATGAAATACGTGTGCATTACACGGCATAATACACTTATCATAACACCAATGACAGGCTCTGCTACCCTTGCAGTCCTGCAAACTTCACAGCCAGTCGTCATACCTGAGCCGTCGTTTACAAAAATTACCGCTGTACAAACGCCGTTTGCGGGATGCGCGGGCTCTTTGCCGCCCGCACCCGCAGCCTGCGAATTTTCCGGGCATTCGATGCCCAGAAAATTCGCAGGGAAATTAATCTCCTTGAGACTTCTGTCACTCTGCCGCCCCGCAATAAGGTTAAAGCCGCACTCCTTTGCGGCTTATCATCTCCGACTCAAATTTTATCCATCAGGTAACGATGCGCTTTTGAGGCGGCACTGGCCGCTTTGAAAACATAGCGCTTGTCATTTTTCAGCGCCTGAAGCCATGAGGCAATATAGCTTTCATGCTGCACCTCTCCAACAATCCCCAAATCCGCCATCAGAAAGGCACTTCCCAGCTCCGCCACTAATTCCTCCTCCGCATAATCTGCACTGCCAAATTTCCCTTTCATTTCACGGTTAAGTCGTTTTTTACCACCACTCCAGTGAACCAGCTCATGCAAGCCAGTAGCGTAGAAATTAGCTGCATCTGAAAACAGATGGCGCTCCGGCAACCAGACCTCATCAGTTGAGGGTCTGAAAAAGGCGTTTTGTCCTTTCTCAATGATGTTTGCGCCGCTCTTCTGGAACAGATTTTCAGCCTCCGGCAACGGGTCAAAGGTTGCTTCCGGGCTGACTGTTTCAGTTGTCAGAGGCAAACCGTCAATTTGCTGAACGTTAAACACGTTGAAAGTTTTCAGCATCGGGATCTGGTCGATTTCGCCGTCTTCGTTTTCCTTCTCTAAGGTTGTATAGAAAATGGCTGTCGTGCCGTGTTCACCTTTTCGAACCTGCCCACCTACTGCCTGCGCCTGTTTGTAGGTCATCCAACGTGAATCACCGAAACCCTGTTTTGACGCACTGCACCACAACAGCATGATATTCATTCCGCTATACGCGATTCCGGTTGCGAAGTTGGAAGGCAACCCAGACATGCCTGGCACTCGTTGCCACGGACAAGACCACGGTTTTACACCAGCTTCAAGCGCTGCAATGATGTTGTCTGTTACGGTCTGATAAATATCTGTTGGGGTTTGAGAAAATTTCGTTTTTGAGGAGCCTGACTGCTCCAGCGGGGATACGCTGGTCGCCGCTGCGGTGTTAGTGGCGCTAGTCTGGGTATGCAGGGAAATGATCATGTTTTTCTCCGTCAGTGGTGTGATTTTCGTCTTCGTATCGCCTGACGGTTCGCTTTCCCGACATCGTTCCGGTCAGCAAGGGCGCAGAATGCGTGCCATTTACCCTTGCGGAACGGATTATGTTGGGGAACGATTAGCCGGAAGCTGATACGGGGAACGGAAAACGCGCTGGTGAAAAAAACTGACCCTGCATAGTCGGACGTAGCGCCCCTTAGGCCGCAGCGGTGAAACAGTTTTTGGAGTTATAGCGGTTTAATGAATTTCGGCATAATGTAATGTTCTCAGAGCAAACTAAAACTGGTCATAGATTTACAGTTTTTCAGCACAATTTTTCTTTATTGCATCAGACACAATTACAATCGCAGGGATCGTCACGGAATGAATAGCAGCCAAAACCCCATAGCCTCGCGACGGGCTTTGCCCATTAACAACTATCTTTAAAGTCTACATGAGAGCAACGACAGAATGGCTACCGTATTATTGGCAACAAATGAACTAACTCATCAATTCATTGGATAACTTGTACTAAGGGAGGAGCTAGAATGAAGCTTGAGGCAATTCGATTATCTGGTTTCCAGTCATTTGGCAAAGTACCAACCGAATTGAGCTTGGAAGATGTTACCTATCTCATTGGTCCTAATGGATCTGGTAAAACAGCAGTACTTCAGGCTTTATGTCGACTTTTTGCGTTTGAACCAACATTGCGTCGTGTCCAACGATCAGATTTCCATGTCCATTTTGATGAAGGTGAAGTTCCTCCTGAGAGACAGTTGTGGATTGAAGCCGACTTCCTGTTTCACGAGCTTGCTGAGGATGAGGATAACAGTACCGTGGCTCCTCATTTTGGTCATATGCGACTTGATGAGCCAGAAGGTATTCCACGTGTGCGTTTTCGCCTCACTGCAACTATGGGAATGGATGGGGATATTGAGGAAAACTTAGTATATGTATTGGATGTCAATCCTGATAGTTCACCTCAAACCACAGCTCAAGTAACAAGGGCAGAGCGTAATAATATCCAAATTCACTATTTGCCAGCCAGACGAGATCCTGCAGACCATATTGCTTACGGTGCTAACGCATTACTCGGACGTTTACTTCGTGCAGTACGTTGGGATGATGAGCGTACAGCGATTAAGGAATTAACCAAGCAGATAAGCGAGAGCTTAGCAGCTAACCCCTCCATCAATGCTTTCAGTGAAAGTTTGAAATTAACCTGGGCAACACTACACAAAGGCAAATTTTTCTCTGATCCTAAAATTACATTTGTGGCTTCGGAGATTGAAGCATTACTACGACATTTATCGGTTTCATTTACTCCCGGCCATGATGGCTCGCTTGTCGATTTTTCTCGGTTGAGCGATGGTCAAAAATCGATGCTTTACCTTTCTCTTGTTCTGTCATCTCAAGCGATCGGTAGAGCTGTGCTCGCAGAGGAAGATGTTACATTTGATCCCGACAAGTTACGCCCTCCGATTTTTACGCTGGTCGCAGTAGAAGAACCGGAGAATAGCCTTTCCCCCCATTACTTGGGACGTATTGTCAGTGCCTTGAATACCATGGCAAAGAATATTGATGCGCAAGCCTTAATTGCTACTCATGCACCATCAATGTTACGAAGAGTTGATCCTAAGTTTATACGTTACCTAAGACTTACTGAGGAAAGAAAAACACGAGTTGCGTGTATCAAATTGCCACCTAAAGCAGATGAAGCACATAAATTTGTGAGAGAGGCTGTACAAGCATTCCCTGAGATTTATTTCTCACGCTTGGTTGTTCTTGGCGAAGGAGATAGTGAAGAAATAGTGCTGCCGCGTTTGCTCCAAGTTAAAGGTACTCCTGTTGATGAATCAGCTATTACAGTAGCACCATTAGGTGGTAGGCATGTAAATCATTTCTGGCGGTTGCTTTCCGCACTGCAGATTCCTTATCTGACTTTGCTTGATCTGGATGTAGCTCGGTACGGTGCAGGATGGGGGCGAATTAAATACGTTAACGATCAGCTTGCTGCATTTGAGCCGGAGAAAATACTCCCTACAGAATGGAAAATTACAAGATGGAATGATGAAGCTACACCAGTAAGAACTCACCATTTTTTTAATAAAGGCACACAAGACATTTTTGAAGAACTTGAAAACAGATCTGTGTTTTTTTCCTTTCCCATGGATTTGGACTTTTCCATGTTGCTAGCTTATCCCGAAGCTTATGGAGTGGAAGAAGATGAGCCGGACGAGTCAACAATAAAAGCAGTCCTTGGCAAAAACTATAACAATGTTTCTCAATATAGTGCAGATGAACAGAGCTTGTTCGCTACTTACCATCAACGTTTTAAATTAGGTAGTAAGCCAGCCGCACACATTGATGCTTTAGCGAAACTAAGCGACAGAGAATTAATTGCGAATATTCCAGAATCACTGAATAGACTAGTTGATGCCGTTATTGCCAAACTTGGAGAATTACCTGAATGATTCCTATTGAAGCATGGCAACCCGCCGATGGATTAACACTGGAACCGAATGCAAAACGAGCAGCAAAAGCCCGTAACCGTTGTTTAGCTCTTACCGCGGGTCCTGGCGCTGGTAAAACTGAAATGCTAGCACAGCGGGCAGATTTCCTATTACGGACAGGCACATGTCGGTATCCGAAGCGGATTCTCGCTATCTCCTTCAAAGTTGATGCAAGTAGAAATTTAAAAGAGCGCGTCGAACGGCGCTGTGGTGCAGACCTTGCCTCCCGTTTCGACAGCTATACTTTCCATGCATTTGCCAAGCGAATAATCGATCGCTTTAGACCAGTCCTGAAAGGAAGAGATGCATTGGATCCCGGCTATACGATCGTTGAAAAGAAAATCGGTATATCTAGCACCCAAATAGAGTTTAGTGATCTTGTTCCATTGGCTATCAAGATATTGCAAAACTCAAGTATTGCCCGTAATGCAATTCGTCAGGCTTACAGTGATATTTTTCTTGATGAATTTCAGGATTGTACAAATTTGCAGTATGAATTAGTTAAGCTTGCTTTTCTAGGGACTAAAATCCGCCTTACTGCTGTAGGCGATACTAAGCAAAAAATTATGGGTTGGGCGGGAGCGATGGATGGGATTTTTCAAAAGTTTACTAATGATTTTAATGCAGTACCACTAAACATGTACCGTAATTTCCGATCAAAACCGCAATTACTAAAAGTCCAGAACGAAATAATTCGGGAGCTTGATCCGACCTCAGCCATGCCAAATGAACAACTGAATGGTGACGGAGGTGAGATTCATGTCGAGAGTTTCGAAAACAGCCAAGAAGAAGCCATTTATTTAGCGAATATTATTAATAACTGGATCAATAAAGAACAATTACCACCAACCGAGATTGCTGTCTTAGTTTCTAAACAGTTAGATCTCTATGCTGACCATTTAATGATGGAGCTGGAATTACGTGGTATCCCATATCGAAATGAACAGCAAATGCAGGATATTACTGTCGAGCCCGCTGCACGTTTAATCGTAGATTATCTTTCATGCCTCTATGGAAAACGTGAACCTAAGGCTTGGATCCGTTTGATGAATCAGTTGATTCCTTTTGCCGATGAAGAAGTACAGTCTAGCGCGCGAAAGGACCTTGATCGTTTGTTAAAAAAACAGCGCAAAGAAGCAGCTAGTGCTGAACAGCTTGATTCACCTTTTTCTTGTTGGTGGAAGTTTGTGAAGGCGTTTTTAAAGCATATTGGCTCTGATACGATCGTAGCCTTATCACCTGATTACGAATCCCACAAACGTTTACAGGAAGTTTTTCGTGATACCAAAGCACGGATTGAGGAGTTGCTTAAAATTGAATCAGATTTGCCGCAAGCGCTCGGGCGATTTACGGATGACCAAGCAGTCCGGATTCTGACCATTCACAAAAGCAAAGGACTAGAGTTCGATTCTGTAATTATAATGGCGGTTGAAAACGAGATTTTCTTTGGTGACCAAGATGACAATCGATGTGCATTTTTCGTTGGTGTTTCACGTGCGAAAAGACGATTGATATTAACGCATGCAGACGAGCGACAACGTCCTGCTAACGCCAAACGTTGGGATGTTCACAGGACCGCTCAATCTGAGTATTTTAGTTATGTTACACCGTTTATAACAGCAGCAATAAAGTGAAGAATTGATATGCCACATTGATTAATTTCATAATATTTCTCGTATTGTTAAACTCGCAGTTGCCATTCGATTTGCTTTCGAGCGGTTGAAATAATTTGATTGAATAGCATAACACTCACCTCAGGTTCTCGATTATTAACAGGAAAGTCAGGAGAACGACTCCCACCAACAAGCAAAACCTTTATAGGTAAATCCACATATTTTAACAGTTCATGTCTATAGGCTATAGCTTGAACATAGTCTCCATGGTTAAGTGCATGATCATGTAAGTAGACCCATTTTAGTTCCACACACTTTTTGAGGTTTCCGGTTTTTCAGCCATCAGCCGGTATTCTTCCGGTGTCAGGTTATTCAGGGATTCATGAGGCCGCTCGCTGTTGTATTCCGTCAGCCAGCGCTCTGTAATTTCCCGTGCTTCATTCAGCGTTCTGAACAGATAAAAATCCAGGATTTCTGTCCGGTACGTCCGGTTAAAGCGTTCGATAAAGGCATTCTGTGTCGGTTTGCCTGGCTTGATAAATTCCAGCATCACGCCATGGTCCTCAGCCCATTGTGCCAGAGTCAGTGATATCAGCTCCGGTCCGTTATCCATCCGCATCTTCACCGGATATCCACGGTTTGCCACTATCCTGTCCAGCACCCGCACAACCCGCTGCGCCGGGATATTCAGGTCAATTTCGATGGCCAGAGCCTCGCGGTTAAAATCATCCACGACGTTGAAGGTCCGAAAACGTCGACCACATGTCAACGCGTCGTGCATAAAATCAATCGACCAGCTCTGATTGAGTGCTTCCGGCGTCGCCAGCGGAACCGGATTGCGCACCGGCAGGCGTTGCTTTCCCTTACGACGAAAATTGAGTTTCAGCAGGCAGTAAATCCGGTGTATACGCTTGTGGTTCCAGACGTGTCCCTGCCTGCGAAGCACCTGAAAAAGCTTCTTAAATCCGTAGCGCGGATAGCGTTCTGCCAGTTCAGTCAACGCCAGGATCACTGGTTCATCACGCCGGGTATCGGTCTGATAAAAATACACCGTCCTGCTCAGCGATACTGTCCTGCATGCCTGGCGGATGCTCATGGAAAATTGTGTAGTCAGATAGCTGACAAGCTCCCGCTTTATCGCTGGTTTTAGAGCTTTTTTTCGATAACGTCCCTCAGCGCCCGGCATTCCAGACTCAGATCGGCAAACATCTGCTTCAGACGACGATTCTCGTCCTCAAGATCTTTGATTTTTTTGATATCAGCGGCTTCCATCCCGCCATATTTCGCCTTCCAGTTGTAGTAGCTGGCTTCGGAAATAGCGGCCTCGCGACACACATCTTTGACGGTGCGCCCGGCTTCGACAGACTTCAGAACGGCGATGATCTGGTGCTCAGTGAATCGGATCTTACGCATAGCTATCTCCACAGGTGACATAATCAGTATGTCGGAAGATCTCTAAAAGTGAATGGGCCGTTTTGCCGGGATGCTTACAAAAGAATCTTGGTCGTCCAACAGACTTTCCATCGACACGTAGTGTCACACCCGGCTGACGTAATCCAGCTTTAGCATCACTGATAGTAAAACGCAGTCTAACACTACCAACATTTGCGAGTTCAGTCTCAAATTCTGCGTAATTACCCGATACATCATCAACATCCAGGTATTTTTCATTAACATTGATGGAAAAATCGTCTTGACGTCCGTAATCCTGTAGGAGGATTTGACGTAGTTTATTAGCATCAGGAAAACTTAGGCCCTGATGCAGTTCACTCAGGGTAATCGTTGTTCCATGCTGGTTTACATCACATGAATCACTGTGCAAGTCGATATTTAGCCTCTCAATATCATCTACCTGCGAAAGCTCGTCCAAACGCAATATAAAGCGGCACACACGTCCACGAGCTCGGGTTTCAAGAGTCATGACTGATGCAGCCATCAAACCAGCAAACTTACCTATACCCTTTCGCCCTTTAACCAATCGATTTTTTAAGGCGGTTCGTTCGCCGCGATGTGAACGTCGGTCAGTTGCAATGAATAAATAATGTCGCCTCAATTCCTCTTCAGTCATGCCAGTGCCATTGTCTTTAATGACAATGGGGTCGCCACTGAGTGGCTTAGGGAGCAGGATAGTGACACCTTCTGCATCTGCATCCCATGCATTGTCTACAAGCTCCTTCAATGCACGTTCAGAGGACGGATATTCCTGACTTAATAAAGTGGCAATACGAGAATCAACCTGAAATCTCAAATGAGACTTACTCATATCAAAACCTCTCTGACCGATAGTAACTAAAACCTGAATACTACATTTTCATTACAACTCATGTTTACCTTGCTTATGAAAACCACGAAAAAATTCTATAAATATTAATTTAATGAACATTTTCATATATTTATTATTAGAAACTCTTTGAGTTGATTTTTTCATCTATCTTTAAATTAGCATCGCTCCCCAATTTTAACCCTGCGAGAACTTACTTCACTACTCGTAACTTAATTACTATTCTATAAATCCCTAAGACATTAATCATTTAGAATATCAATTTAATTTATATCACTAGTAAAAGTGAAAACCGGAAATTTAAACTCACCACTTAATCCTCGAATTACCAATCGACAGAAATTGTTTCATTATAGAATGGGTGTTCTTCGTCTAACGAATCAACATAATAAGGTAGTTCATCGAAATCATGAGAACCAGCAACAGAAAATGACGTTGCAAGAAGCCCAAACCTATTGTTTATCCATTCTGCAACATGGTTAGCAAAATCTTCCTTTTTGCGAAGGGACCAGCCTTTTTCATTTAATTTAATATCTATCAAGTAACGCCCCTCCTTATTAACAGAGATTATACCTGATTGAAGTAATACCCTAACAAATGCAGATTGATTATCTTGAACCCAGATCCATGAATTCCCATATTCGTAGGGATAAGAACTGCTTAGAAAATATTTGTCTTTATATAGTTCATCTACATAATCTAATAGTGGTTTGACATAAAGATTAACTTCATCAGATGAAAAATTGAAATATCCATCAAAATCAAAAGCACAACTATTAATATGATTTGACAACTCTAACGGTTCTAAAATCTGTGAAAATGAACTTATATTTTCAATTGCTATTATAAATTTAAAGAAATTCTTATGTATTACCCCTCTATCAATAAGCGTTAAAATATCATGGGAAATAATAGAGACATCATTTGCATAAGGAACAATTACGCCCGCACCTCCCACATCAACTTTACTAAAGTCCAACCCGGGTATATTAGAAATGTCATCTATGATACCGAATTCCTTAATCATTTTATCTAAATATTCCGTATCACCGCGGTACGGCCAACGCCATTCTCTTTCATGAGTCCAGTCAATGCGGTTAGGAACATACGTAACATATCTATATTGCTCAATTAAAGGAAGAACATCAGTATTTATTATTCTTTCATCGCCAAAATCAGAATCGAAACAAATTGAATTATCGGAATCGAGAGCATAAATAACTGGCCTTGCTCCAACCTGAAACATTTTATCTTTCGGAAAAACAAGAGCATATAACCCAATATTTTCCCTATTATTCATGCGATTAAAACCCGACTCCAGATAAGCAGAAATCGGCATGTCCGTATAACAAATTGCGGGAGAGCAACCATAAATAGTTCTTATATTATTTCTATAAGACCACGAGGCCGATAATTTATTGTTACGCAATGCCAAACGAAGTAAATACCTAGCATCAATTAATGTATTATGATGATTACAGTTAAATCCGCAATGCTCTGGTAATAATATGTGACTACCGCTATCTAAATTAACATCACGGTAAAAATGAATTAAATAATCTGACAAATCAAACCTTATGTTGTTCTTCATAAATAACGCCCTAAATTAAATTATATTTAACCATGCGAGTTATAGAGGAGTGCACCAAGATACTTGTATATATATCTTGATAAAATCAAAAATGATAAAAACGCACTTACACAAAGCAACCTTGAGTATTCCATTTGAATTCAATGAAACTAAAAATATATTACAACCACACCCATAAGGCGTGGTTTCAGGTTAATTTTTAATAAAATACCATAATGACATTCTTGAATTAAGAAATATTTCTAAGTTCATTTTCGCATATCCGACAGTAATTTTTCAGCGGATACTCTTATCCCATCACTATCACCTTTGATACTTGCATCTAGTAACTTAGTTAGATTTCTATTTTTAAAACTCTTTGATGCAAGGTCAAAATCTTTTACAAGATTAGCCCACCTAGATTGAGGTTTACCATACCATGCTAATTTTTGTAGAATTAACTCATCTCCTGGTAAACATTCCTTCAGATAATACTCCCACTGATTGGCAGTTAAACGTTCTAACAAGTTAATAGCATCAGTCTGAGCTGCTGTTGATACCCCATAATTATTGCCTAACCGAACAGCTAAAATTGCAGACATACTGATTGGAAAAGCAGGCCATGGTATAGTTGTTCCTAATTTTGCAAGTGCGGTTATTGCCGCTGGTTCATTATAAAAATTATTCATCTCGGTATGAACACTAATAACATTTGATGCCGCTGCTGCAAATGTCTGGGAACGTAATGATTCAGGTACGAAATCAAAACCTTGAGTAGCCGTTAATGCCTTTTTAAGTGCAGTAACTGCCGGAGAATGACCAGAATTCACTGCTTCAGCATAAGATTGGCCGATCGACCATTTCTCTGCATCTCTTAAACTTTCCCAAAGAAAAGGCACAAGTACTACTATATTACCTAAGGTATGTTCAAACTGAGCCCCAGTCTTAGATTTAACTCCTGAAAGGAGAATACTTAGTGTGGTTTTTTTAAAAAAATAAGGTGCTGCTTGTAACGTAGCAACTTCTGCATCAGATATTTTAAACGTACGACCTTCAAGTTCTGAACGAAAATCCATAAATTCTGCGGGAGCGATATTTCCATTTCTACCTAGCACAGCATTGACGCATGTTCTCAAAAAAGAGAGAGCCTCTTCCCTAGACATTTCTTCTGCTTCTGAGTCTTCTATATTTAGACTATCGAAATGAGCAAGTAACTCTAGATGTTGAGTTAAACGTGTTGCGTCAGTAGAGTTTATTAGTCCTAACTCTCGGGCTAGAGTAATTGCTTCATAGTTTGAGATGCTTACGGTCGGTACAGAATCTTCAGTAAGATCTGCTCGTCCAAGCATTTCCCCCACAAATGCCATACCAAGAGAAGCAAGGGCTCTTTTGAGCTGTGATAATGCCTTATTAAGCACAAATCCAGCCATCATCTCATAAGCATCAGAATTAAATGCAGTTACAATTTGTTTTTGATCTCGGGTGCTTAAATTCTGGGCAACCCTAGTAATATCAATAGCTGTAGAGGCAGCTTTGGGGACTATTGCTCCGATAGGTTCACGCCAAATAACAACGGAATTACTCATTTTCACTAACCTCAATATATAGTATGAAGATCAGTACGCCCATCTTGAGAACGAAAAAAGGCCGCTGATAATTCTGATCCAATAAGTTGCTTCATCGATTCAAATGCGCGACTTCTCGCCCCACCAGAAATATTGGACATTTCATCATTACGAATAAAAGCTCGATATCCTAAAACACATCCCGATTTGTTAAATATAGTTATGCCATCACTGTTAATAAATCCCGATACTAATTCCGCTGCTGCTTGTAATCTGCTTACGGAGATCGCTGTTTTCCCTTCGTCAGTATGTAATTTGACCTTATCAAAGAGATTTATTGAAGGACTCAGAAGAACAGCATCTTGCAGTGATACTGGCAATATATCTGTATCAGAAGAAATAACTGCAATTAATGTCCCATGGCTGTTGTTCACAGCAGAACTTAGCAATCTTTCAACGAAGCTTGAGAAGATTTCAGAATCGTCGCCCAAATTAGCCGAGATGGCATTTGCAAGTCCATGTATATGAGCTTCAGAATTTAATTCTGACATGTCATTATCATTATTAAAGCGGAACTCTATTTTGCTACCTGAATTTGTTCTGACTTCAACTTTATTGACTGCGCTTTGTGCAATTTTTATTACAGGGAAACCATGCGAAAAACTATCTAATACAACCTCATCAACAGTTAAAGATGAAGGGTCACTACTTCCACAAAAAACACCGAACTTGCACGTTTGTCCTGTGCTAGAGCGTTCGATATATATTCTCCAGTTATCGCGGCAAAGAGGTGCCGCTGCCTTTAGTATTTTAGGGCCAGCAGTATCACTCGCAATATCACCTGAAAGAGGGATATACTCGCCCACACCAGCTCTTTGCAATAAAGCCGAAATTGAGTTACATATAAAAACAGCAGGTTTTAATGGCACCCCTTCTTCTGTATAAGCGGCTAGTTGAGATACGATCCCTGAAATTAATTTAGAAGTTAAGCTACATTCAAGATCAATTTCAGCCATAAGATCTAATGTATTAGAAAGTAGGTGAGTCCTGAAAGATACACTTTTAGATGAAGCCATTTATATTGCCCCAACAAAATATAATACATATCATTTTATAAAATGAAGCATAGAAGACAGGCATCCCATACATCCTCTAGTCAGAATTGCAAACCACATTACGTGAACCACATCTCTAGAATATAACCTTACCATTAGAAATCAATAAATTATTGAAAATTAATTTGACCACCACCCTGCTAAGACGTACGCCAAAGTTCTAGACACTACGTGTGGCACCGTTGACGAGGTCGCCGTTGATCACCGTATTGTTACTTTTGGAACGAGCAGACAGTTAGACCTCTTTAGAGTCAGTTCCATTAGGATAGTCTCGTCGTTGCCCTCTCTAACTGTTCTTCCTTTTCAGGGAACACCATAATAACGATCATCATATGCCGTGGATTGCTCAAACAAAATTTATATAACCCACAACTACTGGTGGTCATTCTGGTGGTCTTGACAGAAAGTGAATTCAGGTTTAGCTTAATTATTAGCCAGTTACTGGCAAAGGCGATCCCAGTCAGAGGAGCCAATTTAAAGAAAGTAGACGTTCACTGACGTCTGCTTTTTTGCTTTTTATCAATTGGTTATCCCCTTCTTCAGGTTCGCCCTCGTTCACTCAAAAACACTCGAAGCCATACCCTTTTGCTGGTAAAAATACTGGTAAAGCTGGTTCGATTTCGTTTTTACCAGCAATCGGAGGGAGCCGTCATGTCACTTACTGATACTAAAGTAAAAAATGCCAAGCCGTCAGAAAAGGTGGTTAAGCTCACTGACGGGTTCGGCCTCTACTTGCTGGTACATCCCAACGGTTCCAAATACTGGCAGTTAGGCTATCGCTTTGAAGGGAAACAGAAGGTGTTTTCCATCGGCGTCTACCCTGCTGTTTCTCTGGCTGATGCCAGACAACGACGAGATGAAGCAAAAAAGCTGTTAGCGGCGGGAATCGACCCCAGCGCCAAAAAACAGGCTGACAACAAAATCGTTCAAGAGCGGCGTAACAACACCCGCGCTTTCAAAACGGTTGCCAAAAGCTGGTTTGCCACCAAAACCAAATGGTCGGAAGATTATCAGCGTTCGGTCTGGACACGACTGGAAACCTATCTGTTCCCTGACATTGGTGAAAAAGATATTGCTGAACTGGATACAGGCGACCTACTGGTTCCCATCAAAAAGATAGAGAAGCTGGGTTATCTGGAAATCGCTATGCGGGTGAAACAGTACGCCACAGCCATCATGCGTTATGCCGTCCAGCAAAAGATGATCCGTTTCAATCCTGCCTATGATTTAGAAGGCGCGGTTCAGAAGCCCCAGACCGAACACCGCCCCGCTATCGAACTTGAAGAGATACCAGTCCTACTGGAACGTATTGAATCTTATAGAGGCCGTAGCAGACTGACCCAATTGGCGATAAAACTCAATTTGCTGATTTTTGTCCGTTCCAGTGAACTCCGCTTTGCCCGTTGGTCAGAGATCGATTTCAAAAGTGCTTTATGGGTTATCCCTGAACAACGTCAATCCATTGAAGGGATCAAGCATTCAGGCCGTGGTGCAAAAATGCGCAGGAAACATTATGTTTCTCTATGCGATCAAGCACTGGCAATTTTGGAAGAGCTTAAAGACCTCACCTATGATGTTAACGGTGATGACGGCTTTATCCTGACTGGCTGTTATGATGCGATGAAGCCTATGAGTGAAAACACCATCAACAAGGCACTGCGCAAAATGGGCTATGACACCAAAATCGATCTATGCGGTCATGGTTTCCGAACGCTGGCGTGTAGCGCACTAATCGAATCGGGTATCTGGCCTGAAGATGTGGTTGAACTTCAGATGAGCCACATGGAAAAGAACAACGTTCGCGCTGCCTACACTCACAAGGCCAAACACCTTGAACAACGCCGCCTAATGCTGCAATGGTGGGCTGATTTTCTGGATGCTAACAGCAACGGGATGGTTAGGCCGTTTGAGTTTGGGCAGAAGGGATAAATTTTAGCTAAGGTCATGGATGACTGATAAAAATCTGTTAATGTTATTATCAAGAAAGGCTCATGATATCAACCGTTACAACTCACAGCACACTAACGGCAAAGTTATCCACTCATTAAGGATTTACGCACAAATGGAAAATCCCAAATTATTCATTTCTTATAGTTGGTCTAACCCAACCCATGAACAATGGGTAATTGATTTGGCTAATGAGCTAACAGAATCTGGTATCCATGTAATTCTTGATAAATGGGATCTAAAAGAAGGCCATGACTCGGTTGCCTTCATGGAAAAAATGGTTACAGACCCCCAGATAACCAAAGTAGCAATTATATGCGATGAAATTTACGCATCAAAGGCAGATGGTCGAGCTGGTGGTGTCGGTACAGAAACCCAAATTATCTCACGTGAAGTTTATGAAAATCAGGAGCAAGGGAAGTTTGTAGCAATTATTTCAGAAAAAGATTCACAAGGAAAAGCATTTCTACCCACTTATTACAAATCACGTATATATATTGATTTAAGTGAACCAGATAACTATACCGATAATTTTGATAAATTATTGCGCTGGATATACGACAAACCCTTATATACTAGACCAGCGATAGGAAATCGCCCTTCATTTTTAGATGAATCAGATAGTATATCTCTGGGAACAACTGCTATATACAAAAGAGCCGTATCAGCTATCAAAGAAAACAAAATTTTTGCTTCGGGTGCCTTAGATGAGTATTTATCTACATTTGTTAGTAACCTTGAGAGATTTAGAATTACCGAAAAAGAAGGTGAGTTTGATGATCAAGTTGTTGAGAATATAGATAAATTCACGCCATACAGAAATGAAGCAATTACATTATTCATTACTCTCTCTCAATATGCATCAACAGAAGAAAATATTCTCAAATTACATCGTTTCTTTGAAGCCCTGATCCCATACATGAGCAGACCAGAAAATGTAAGCAGTTGTAGTACGTGGGATTTTGATAATTTTAAATTTATCATTCATGAACTTTTTCTATATGCGGTTGCCATTTTAACGAAGTATGAAAGATTTAGAGAAGTTAACGTTTTATTGACACAACAGTATTATATAGCAGGGAGAAATGATTATGGAAAGGATGCAATGGTTGGATACGAAGTTTTTCGAGAGTATTTACGCTCTTTAGAACATCGGAATAATAGATTAGAGCTAAGGCGTTTATCTATCCATGCGGATTTACTTGAGCAAAGAAGTAAGACTTCTGGCATAGAATTTCGCTATTTAATGCAAGCTGACTTTATACTTTTTCTGCGAAATGGTATACATCAAACTGATTCTTATACCAGTTGGTTTCCAGACACTTTACTGTATGTTGGTCATTTTCATAGTGCATTTGAAGTTTTCGCAAGGTCTTCATCAAAGTCATACTTTGAAAAGGCAAAATATGTTTTAGGCATAGATAAACTATCAGATCTTAATGAATTGATGAACGCTTATAATACTGGCCGGAAAAAGTTACCAACATGGCAGTTCGAGTCATTCAGTCCTTCCGTATTACTTGGCTTTGAACGACTAGCTCAGAAGGTATAATTGAGATGTTGCTATCGGATAATTTTTATTGAATCCAAAATATTTTCAAAGCACAATCGTAGCATCTGATTTATCCATAGCAGCCTGTAATGACAGGTTGCTATTTTATTGATATCCCTTCTCTCCGCACCATTTTCTATAAATAATCCTAAGCCAGAAAAATACGCCGTACAATCTTTTTATTTCCTGTAGAAGTAACTCATTGAACCAGTTCCCCCAGACTCATACCTGTATTCGTATTCGCCTCATCCAACTGTTCACGTAGGTCTGGGACTATATGTACCAGAAAGCTTTGGGATTTACCCGACGTGGATTTTTTGTATCACGTTTAGCAATTGACTAGCACCAATCCTAGCTTTACATTGCAGCCAAGCAGGTACACACCTTAACACAAAGCTATTCATCAAATAATCGCCCCTGAAAGGTACTTGCAATACCAGACAAGGGCTAACCTCAACGTTATAAGGACTAACGCTATGGCTGTCTGTCAGTTTACCTATTCCCTTCCTGAAAATCTGCATCTGGCTACTGCTTTTTTGCCATATCCAGCAGCGGGGGCTTATCATGTTCGATAACACCCCACTGGAACTGGAAGAAATCATCGATCAGTGTCGGGCATTAATTTACGCCGTTGTTGAACTGGATGAACCCAAGGCAAAAGAGATTTTGATCTTCGTTCTTTGGGAACGACTTGATCTGTTATTCCGTACTTTTCATACGCCAGAAGTGATTCCAGTAGGCTAAGGAAACGGGCATGAGGATTACGCATTAAGGCCACGGCTTTAATTGTGTGGGAAGTTGAGCAGCACATACAGATAGTTGTGCTGCTATTTAATTTTTTGATTACAGTTCATCGTTATGAGATTTTTATTTTAATGAGTGAATCATCAAACTATTTTTTAAAATCAACATTACTAAAACAGTCTGGTTTTAATGTGATACAGGCCAGTGTCTCACCATTATCATCACAAAATTCTATCTCATATGCAGGGAATGGCTCATTATAAATGTGAACAATAGTCCCTAACATTCCTTTTTTTAACCCTTTATCTGGAAGATCATTTTTTAAATAAATAACATCAAATAAAAAACAACTCGCCATGTATCCCTACTATTACATCATTTAATTTTTTGGCCATTTTTAAAAGCTTCTCTGGCTTCATTTAAACTCATCTGATTTGCCCCTCCTGCACAATCAGGTTCTCGCGACTGCACTGGGTCATCTTCCCAATTACATACAGGACAAATTTCATAATCGCCCAAAGCGTAAATTGTTCTCTCCCCACAACATGGACACAAGAATTTGTTGCTCATTGCTTCTCCCAATATAACATTTTATTCTTTGGCTTAAACATTGTCTTCGGAACACCATGTTTATTCATTACAGCGAATGTATTTGATTCTGGATGATAATATAAAGTATCACCATTGCCACGTTTTTTTATTAAAACCCCCGCAGGAGGATTGTTAACAAAATCATGTGTATCGTTAACATATTCCTTAGAATTGTTATAGTTTTTTTCAGAAAACTCCTTCCGATGTTTTATCCAATGCGTATAAGCATTAGATACTGGGGTTAAATCTTCCGTTTTTGTCCAAATAGGCGTATCAATCTTTTTACTCAAATAAACATAAATCGGTGGAAACGCATTCTCTGGGAACACCAGAATGTAGTCCCGAAAATCCTTCTCGTCCGGCATCGGTGTTGCAAGAATGCTGACATCATCCATTTCGGGAATTTCAAATCCCGGCACTGCTGACGGAATAACAGGCTGTTCACCGTGTGCCGTGTCTGTAGGTAATTCCATACCCGGATTATCCGGTGTCCATAAAATCGTCGGTCCTGTTGCGCCCTCTTCCCAGAACTCGTAACGGTTATTGGGGAAATCATGTTTCAGTAATCTGACGCGCACCTGATCGCGACCACTTTCCATACTGGTGTGGTAGCCAACCACCTTCAGCCTGCCTGTTTCCTCATCTTCCACCCACTGATAGCGAACACGACTGGGCACCGTTCCCTGTTTCTTCGCTACCTCCAGTAGCTTTTCCTGTGTCAGCAGATCGTCTTTTTCACCTTTCAGATGGTGCTGAATCAACGCTCCCATCAGCAAGAAACTTTGCGCCATCTGCAACTGGCCTTGCCAGATTGATGGACCAGAAAGGCGTTTCATCTGATGTGTCAGTGCCTTTGCTGCATCCTGATTGGCCTGCGCTACAGCGCCACCCGTAGCAGCGGTCGCACCCGCCTGTGCTGCCGTACCTGCCATGACCACTTGTTGAGGTGGCGGCAACATTGCCGCATCCGCTTTACCCACTAACAGGTCGAATACCGTTTTATACCACGGCTCCATCGGGGGTATCTGAGGCTTGTTAGTCGCACCAGACGGGGTGTTGGGTAACGGTTCGTTTTTTCCGGCAAATGACTGAGGAGGAGAAACAGCAGAAGACGAATTTTTCTTTTTCGCCGCCTGCGCATACTGTTTCACTTCACCCGGTTTATCAGCCGGAGTGATAGATTTACCAACAGGCTCGGCGACATAAAAGCTCATCTCCCCGATATTGCCCTGTGGCTCTTCTTCCTTTCCCGCACCAGTACAACCCGCTCCACGTAAACAGGATTTGGCAAAAACAGGCTCAACTGCCAGCATCGGTGTTAATGCCAGCAATGGCGCACGGGTTAATGCTGCCTGTTTAGCGCATTCCTGAACGGGAGAACGATGGGGTGTATCACCAATAATGACGTTGCCACTGCCGGAGACAATGACACCACCGCAATTGATACCATCTCCAATACGCGCAGCAGGTTTACCGTTAATAATGACGGTGGATGAACCTTCGGCGATTTTTCGGGAATGAACACCATGTGGTGCATTGGGACAGGGACAACCGTGAAGCAGAACAGCATCACCTTGTCGGGCAGCAGGCTGACCATTAATAATGACATCAGAACTGCCTTCGATTATCGGGGTTTCAGGGAAACAGTCATGACCACTTCCGATGTCATTAAGACGGGCAGCACCCGGCATTGTCATTTTCCTTTGACAGTAAAACATTCCTTTGAGGGCTGAATGTTGGGCGCTTTTTATGGATGATTCAATACCGAAACCCGTATCAGGCGTCGATACAGAAATGATGAATGAGATTTTTATTTAGGGTCAGATATTATTTCTTATTAAGTCATAAACCTGTCAAAAAATCCCTATTCCCCCTACGCTTACTGAGATAATGAAACGCTGATATCACTGCTGCTATGAAATCCAGCACTTGCCATAACCACCTGAACAACATCGCCCTGTTTTACTGCTGTCGCAAACATACGCAATGTCGCGCCCGTATTTTCATAACCCCAGTAATGTCCACGACTCCCCGCTTTCCAGACCGTAATTGAAGTCGTGATTTGTCCCACCATCTTGCCCCCTACCAGAACATTAAACGTAGCTGAACCGGTGTGTGTACCATCTGCCGGATAAAATTTTGACGCCACAAACACATTAAGATAGTTAAAATCCCCCGTGGACTGAAGACGTAAACTGTCAGTGGCTGTTCGGGTGATACTTCCTCCTCCGATGCCCCTCCATTCCCCATTCTGGCAGTATAGGATTGATCCCTCACTATTTTTACTTATCAATCCGTCTGAAGCGCACGATGATCCGGCTACAGATGTTGATGTGGGTTGAAAATATTGACCAGATACCGTTCCTGATGAAGTTATGTTTCCACCTGCTGAAATATGCCTCGAAGCGCCGATATCTCCATGACTATTTAAGTAAGATTTAATTGTTTTATCAGAACCTGTTGCTATAGTTCCAACGGCATAAATATCCCATGTTCTTATACCACCTCCCCATCCATCAGGTAAATCATGAGGATTTAATCCATTAGTAGCGATCCTACCACCAAAATAACCCTCATTTTTTACAGTTAAATGATTATTAGAAATAAGTTCTTGTCCAGCAGAAACCACACCAGCAATACTTAAGCTTCCAGAAGCTGTTATATCTCTTGCGTTATTAATACTATGACCTCCCATATTCAGATCACCCGTCATTGGTAATGTTCCATCACGACGTAGATAAACCGAATACATAGAACTGTCATATCCAACACGGTAGGCCAGCAATCCTGCTGCATTAATCCCACTGTAGCTATTTTGGTTCTCAGCCCATTGGCCAGCGGTTCCAGATGCCACCGTAGCGGATTGCGTCATACCACTATCAATGCCAGCCGCCTGCATAGCACGGCCTAATAAGTCATAGCGAACACGGTTCCCTTCTGACCACGGCAACGTAGTGATAACCAGCCCGTTAATAACGTAATTAGGTGAACCCCCATCGCGCTTTAACAGGATCTTGTAGGAAGAATTCTGCGCGTTTACACCCGTATAGGTAGAGGGTAATAGCCCTTCATTTACCAGCGTCTGATACGTAATTTCACAACCATTAGCCGAACAGGTTCGTGGTCCCGGATCGCTGCTCTGGCTACTACTGGAAGTCAGGGTTGAAAGTTTGTCATATCGAATGCTGATATAACGATTAACCGCCTCACCCATCTGTTTCATTTGCTGACCAACAGCAGAGGCCAGAATATTTTCTTGTTCTGTTTTCATATCCTGAAACTTAATGAAAGTCATTGCTGTGCCGATACCTAACACCAGTGTTATTTCCAATAGGGAAAACCCTTTTTGATTTGTTATTTTCATTTTCATCGTCCTTTTTTATTTACATGCATGTTAATTAGCAAAAATAAAAAATCGGTCAAGATATCATTTATCTTTATTGACCAAAGGAGGAACATAGAAAATATTAATAGCAGTTAATTATAATGAAATGAATGTGATCCTGTTGCTTGTTGTTGAACTGCATCGCCTTGAAGAAAATTCATAATCGTCTTGAGGAACAGCTACCCTGTTTATCAACACAGAGTAAAAATTATTGCGAACAGCATAAATCAACCTGATACATTCAGCACTTGGTACACCATAATAAGTTATAGAAAAAGCAGCATCGGCAATAATATTGCCATTCTGATTGATCCCCGAAGCAACCAGCTCAACATCACCGTTGAATGAATTTACAACCTTTCTTTCATCTCCCTCACTACTTAACATGCTGTCAGGAAAAATACTGGCATTAAGCGCAACGGTATTGTTCAATCCACTGTAATCAGGCGCAGAGGCATAGAATGCTTTCACTCCGGCTTGAATTGCAGCGATGTTCTTACTTTCCATTTCTACACGTTGTGCTGCCTGAACCTTAGGGTAAACAATAAACGCACTGACAACCAACCCGGCAACAATACCTAAAACTAAAAGCAACTCCAGCAGAGAAAACCCTTTTCTATATTTTCTGTTTTTTAATAGCACCATGTTTAACTCCTTTTCACCGAAACGATGAAAAACAGATAAACGATTACATAGGATAAGACAATAGATAGCGGTATGTAATTAGCGGGTTAACTGACGAACGGCTGATGCGAGAGAAATAGGTTCTATATTCAGATTTTTCACACACTCTATTCTTCCATCAGGATACACTTTTACCAGTTTTCCTTCTGAAATACAGTGGATAGGCATTCCAGCCCTGAATGCCTCGTTGATCGCTTTCTGTGAGGCGTTTTTGGCAATTCGACTTAACACTGCCGTATCCTCAAGCGGATTTTTCTTTAATTTCTTCTTTTTCATTATTTCCTCCGTCTCCATACTGATATATAATTTATTATTGACATGTGTCAAATTTCGATATACCCCATCAATGATTCTTTATCACCATCAGGATAATAAGCTATGAGTGAAGCTCTCAAAGTATTAAATAACATTCGTACCCTGCGTGCTCAGGCACGAGAAACCGATCTGGCGACACTGGAAGAAATGCTGGAAAAGCTCACCGTTATTGTTGAAGAGCGCCGCGAAGAAGAAACCAAAGTTCAACAAGAACAGGCTGAACGTCTGGCAAAAATTGAAGCCCTTCGTGCCAAACTGTTAGAAGATGGTATCGATCCGGCTGAACTGCTTGGTTCTGTTTCTGCCACTAAGTCAGCAAAATCTAAACGTGCTCCTCGTCCAGCCAAATATAAATATGTCGATGAAAACGGCAGTGAAAAATTATGGACAGGTCAGGGCCGTACACCAAAAGCTATCGCCGCTGCACTTGAAAATGGTAAGACTTTGGAAGATTTTGAAATTTGATCGTTTCTACTTCGCTAGAAATAATAAGGGCCAACCAATTGAAATGGCCCTTAAGCATGTCAGGAAATAAATTTTATCCCCTGCTTTAGCACCAGATCGCAAGCCTTGGTTTTGACTTTTTCAGCCAATGGCGTATTTCCGATATTGTTCAGGTTCAACTGTTTTCCATCACGGGTATTCAAAAGGCCAGCCAGTCCCTGTGTGTAATCTGTCTGTTTTTTCTCATCCTGAGAGCTTAAACCAAGCTTGTCCAGCAATTGATTTTTGATATTTTCCGTGTTGGTTGCAGAAACCAGTTTCTGTTTCAGGCAATATTGCAAAATCCCAGCAGCATTATTCATATTGCCAGCACTCAGCGCCTGATTACCGTTTGTAAGAAGTCCAGAAAGTCCACTCAACGCTTCAGATGAAGAGTTATTTTGACTGAATTGACCAACTGCATTGGAAAGCGAGTCCTGTAGACTTGCTGCCTGAACATAACCCGACACTATAAAAGTAGCCAAACCAACGACACCTACTGCGTTTCTGACTGATTTCATGACACTCTTGCTCTCTGCTTGATTAAGATACCGTAAACGATATCGCGAAGTATATTACTGAAAAAGTAGAAACCTCTGTGTTTTTTATATCTTTTTATTTAAATTAGCTACCGCGCCCTCAGGGGCTTGCTCAACAGTTCACCGACCTAAAAACAAGTTTTAGGTCGGCTCACCGTTCGGACGTGAAAAAGGAAAATTTACTGTTTGGATTTATTTATAACATTTTCGATATAAGTTTGGCCTTGTGCTTTATACCTTTCAATATCGCTTTCATGAAGATTTGGGATATCAAGCAGAATCCCAAAGACCAATTCCTTATCTACATAACCAATATCACATCCTAATACTTTGGCAACCTCTGCACCGAAAATAATTTTCTGACGTGTGTTTTCTTTTTTTGTTTGTTGTTTCTTTTTTGCTTCCAAGAAGTATAAGCGTTCTTGTACTGAAGCAATTTGTTGTTTAATTGTTTTTGTTGTCATATGTCATTCCCCCAATATTTTCTATTTTTATCATAAGGAATATTCGCATAGTCATCATTATTCAGTTTTTTCTTGATTGATTTTATCTTCAATTTAAATTGCTGTTTAACCTGATACTCTCTGAATTTATCCCTTATCTTATTCACTCGTTTTTCTGCTTCTAAATAGGCTTGTTCTGTATCGGTATAAACACCTTCATCAAGCAGTTTTTTCGCTTCCCAATCAATGGCTTCATCGTTATTTTTATACATTACACCTCCTTGTATTTGTTGTATATTCTCCTTTACCATATTTTTAATAATTATCAATACAGGCAACTCATTTTATTTTATAAAAAAACTCATCAAACCGATGTTGATACCCCACATAACAGCATTAATACCTATCGAAAGGCTTTGTTGAATAATTCCCTTTTTCTCGATTCATGAAGCAAATAGCACACTGCTAACAACGACAGATCAATCAGTTACAGAATGCCACACATCGTTAGAACGCTCTAAAATCACGGGAATTCGATTTACTCAACAAAGCCCTATCGAGATTAATATTATTTCATCCAACTAACCTAAATAGCTTTTCACATTGATGCTTCACTTCTCATCGCGCGAGGCGAAAACTTATACGTGAGAGCTATCAACCTAAAATCATGTTATTTCCATTTTAAGTCTGCTATTATTCCTGATGTTTCAAAACATATAAACTATCACAAGCATTTAACAACAAGTAGAAAATTGACACTCATAATTATTAAGGACTATAAATGAGTTACGAAAGGCTAAATATTTCTATCGATGACTACAATGAATTAAAAACGAAATTACATGCTGAACTTACAAAAATCACTAATATTTTTACAAGGGAAAATTATAGACAAGAGGATGATTTCTTCGCTGCATTTTGCGCTGGGTTATCATTAGCAGAGATATCTTTTGGTAATGGATATTATTTACGCTTTAAGACATCAAAAACTGCACATAAGGGAAAAAATTCTCCTGAACACAGATTCGGATGTGATTTTGGGATTAAGATAGAATGGATTTCTACATCCGATAAAAGCCTTCAAAAAGGTATCATAGGTCAGGCCAAAAATAACACGTTAAAAAGCTCTGATACTAAAGATCTCTCAGTACAATGCGCGAAGATGGCGAGAGTCACTGAACATTATATCGTGATTTTAAGATATAACAGCCATCAGATTCCTGTCGTTCATATAGGAGATCGTGAAAAGAAGTATTTCCATGAAGATAGTATAATTTTCGATGATTATCTTATAGACCATGTTATGGCTTGTTTACATGGAGAAACTAATACAGATGACATTGATACAATGTTAAAAAGTGGTCTTGATGAGTTCAATAGGTTTCTTATCGAGATAGAAACAAACTTACCTAAGCCAAAAATAACGCTAAAACCTAAGCGTCAGAATAAACCTAAAAATAGGCCTTAACGCATAGAATATGCATGGCAACATCAACCGTTGCCATGTTCAATTATCGCCCATTTGACTCGAATAGCCCCCACGAAATCTTATCATTTTTAGTCAGGAGGTTTTCCTTTTCTAAGTAAGCCTTCAATATATCGAATCCATACTCACCATCAGAGCGGGAATAAAAATCCCACCTCGGATATTTAACTCTTAGCTTGAAATATTCAGGTTTAACTAAATTACCATCAAAAAAAGAACGAATGATATCAAATGTGTCACGGCCTTTAAGATCAATAACCTCTACATTTTCATCATATAATGCATTTATATTCTTAAGTTCCTTGAGCTTAAGAATATCTCTTAAATAAACGAAAGGTACATTATGAGATAAGCGAACAAGATCACTCTCTGTAAACATAACACCCTCTTTAAGCATTTTTATGACTATCGGATTAGACATTAGGTTGTAAGTCAAAAAATGCAAATTGCTTGAAAAGTCGCTCACCGAAAATGCCACATTTTTTCTATAATCAAAGAAGTTGATTCCATACCAGACAGGAGCTAGAAAGCTATTCCCACACACATAATCAAACGTTGTCTTTGAGAACCTTCTTTCAAATTTATCGATAACATCATCCCTGCTGAGTTTCATGTATTTCCTTTGAGGTGATATTTTTATGCTTGGAGAAATCTTTTTCATTTCCTTAATAAAATCATCTTGTCTCAAGACAAGGTTAAAGTCATTGTTGGTATAGTGCCTAAAGCTTACAACTGTACCATCTTTAAGGCGTGCTGCTGTTGTTATCAACCCTCCCATTCTGAATCCTCTCTTGTTAATTAATAATTGTTATATATTAACTATTCTATTTTTTATTCTTTGTCAAAAATCATAAAAAACCCACAAAAGCAAAGTAAAATAAAAATCAACAACACAACATGATAATAACCACTAACTATTTCATCTAATACTCTCCGCGTTACTTATTTTTGTTTGTTAGTAATTTTCATTTCATCTGTTAAATTTTCACTCTTATTTTTATGGTTAACCTGTGAATTGTGCAACAGGGAAAACCACTTATAAAAGCTACTATTTTCTTGTTTTAGTGCTTTCCCGCCTTACGGCGGGATAAATTAACACTTTTCTTGTCCTTCGGACGCTATCTAAAACCCATTCATGTAATATCGCGGAATACTTCAGCCGTTTATCCAGATTGCGCCGCTTAATTTGGCGTTTTGTTTGGCTCTGATTTTACAGACGTTAATATATTTCGTATTAATTAAGTAGGGATTTTACATTGTTCAAAAAAACAATGCCCACTTATACACTCACTTCGTGAGCGTGTGGGGTCTACCGACGGTTGCCTGCCGCAGGCTAAAAGAAAAACCAAGGTCAACACATAGAGTTTTTCTTGCGAAAAACTAACAGCAGCATAGTTATATTTGAGGGTATTTGTTATATGGCGATTTTTCATCTGGAGTTTAAAATTGTGAAGCGCTCTGAGGGCATGTCTTCCTGTAGGAAAGCTGCTTATCATGCGCGTTGCAGAATAACAGATGATCGCACTGGAAACACATATGATTTCAGCCACAGGACAGATTTATTCCATCATCAGATATTAGCGCCCGTTTCCGCACCTGCTCATATTATTGAAAGCTCTACCGCTCTTTGGAATGAAGTCGAAAGGGTTGAACGTCAGAAAGACGGTCAAACAGCCCGTTATTTTGATGTCGCTATCCCTTGTGAGCTTAACAATGAAGATAAGATAAAACTGGTTGTTGAATACTGTCAGAAGAATTTTGTCGATAAAGGCATGATTGCTGATATCGCATATCATGATCTCAATAGTAAAAATCCCCATGCTCATGTAATGTTGACATTAAAACCGATCACCGCTGATGGCTTCGGTAAAAAAGAAAGAAGCTGGAACGATAAGAAGAACGTAATCCTTTGGCGCGAATCATGGTCAGTGATTGCCAATCGCTATCTTACTGCTGCTGGCAGTAATGAACGTATTGATCATCGTTCTATTGAGGCTCAACACAATGAAGCCTTGGAAAATGCCGCTATTACCTTGGATGTTGAAGAAAAAGCGCTATGGCTTGCCAAAGCAACGTTAACCAGTCGTCCGCCAATGCAACGTGTTCATCGTGCCAAGTGGAACAGTAAGAGCGCTCAGAAAAAACGTGCTGCTGAACAGGCTGTTTGTCATGAGATGAAACAAGAAGCTCAGGCCACATATGGTGTCTTCAAAGATTTGGATCTACAGATCGTTGTTGACCTTAGAAGCTTCACCGTATCAGAAATG
Organism: Pectobacterium aroidearum; assembly: GCF_041228105.1. Lineage (NCBI taxonomy): Bacteria > Pseudomonadati > Pseudomonadota > Gammaproteobacteria > Enterobacterales > Pectobacteriaceae > Pectobacterium > Pectobacterium aroidearum. Next base: position 1,811,572 of record NZ_CP166097.1, on the reverse strand, counting down.
CCTGAGCCTGTTGAAATCGTATTACCGAAAACGGGTTCGCAGTCGTCGTCATCAGAAGATCAACATCCTGTTCTGGTTGCCCCTACGCCTCATACACGCACTAAATTGAAAACCCCATCATCTCCAACTGCCAGAGCGGATAAACGCGCTCCTGTTAAAAGTAAGAGGAAGCAAGTTAAGCCTTATCAGACTGGTTTGTTCAAGCGTTTCACCCTACTGGTGGTTGAATATATAAGGGAGAAATTCGTCTGGGCCAAGAAGAAGCCCGTTGCCTCTGATGTTGAGCACGATCAACGTATTTCAGAAAACTACGTGTTTGATGAGGTGCTGGGTATCTATGTGCCACGCGCTGAGCACGAAAGACGCGCAAGGTTTAACAGTGATACTTATAGTCCAACCAAAGAGGAGATCGGGCGTTTTCCAAGTCGTCCGCAGCACAAACAGTCAGAGGCCATGATTGTCCCCGACCTCACTCTATCTAAACAACCAGAAAATCTCAAGAAAGGTAACACGTATAGGTTTAAACCACCGGGTTATCGCGAAAGCTAAAGTAAATCTAAATAGCTTTGCACAATAGCGCTACACTTGATGAAGGCAGTCCCTGCCAGTACTAGCCGCCTTGCACGATGAGAAGTGAAGCATCAATGTGCGTAGTTATTTAGGTTATACAGCCTACTAATAGTTTTACATGATAATGCTGGGTAAGATCATATCTCCATATTGGTAGCACTCGCTTCACGTAATTAGCAGTTAAGAAACAATGTGAAATTTATTTTTCACTCATTCATTGACAAACCTAATGCTATTGTGTTCATATTTAATAAATTTGTGATTTAAATACCATTGTATATAATTTTTTATTTGACAACACAAGATGATTTTTCACAAAGATCTAACAATTTAGAGAATATAATGATTATTCTCATTACCCTAAAAGACCAGTCTGACAATGTCAGTAGCTTTTGATAAAAACTAAATCTTTTATTATATAAATCATTATGAGATTTTGAATATGGAAATCAACTCTGTTTATAAAAAGCAAAATAAAAACGATAATATTGAAATGTTAATGGCTGTCAGGAGATTATATTCCAAGGCTAAGTTTATTAACAAAATTAATTTCTTATTCAGTGTGATTGTTCCAGTTGTTATTTCTCTAGTAAAAGTTTTCATCGATAAATATGAGCTATTACAGATTAACAAATTCATACCATATTTAGGTTATTATGGTATTGCAATATTAGCCTTTACAATTATTACAAATGGGATGGTTTCAGATCTAAAAAAGAAAGCGGCTCTAATCCAAGAGATGTTCGACTGCGATGTTTTATCAATCAGATGGAATGATATCAAAGTAGGGAAAAAGCCTAGTTACAGTATAATATATAAATCATCGCTCTATCACAAAAACAAAAATAGACATAGTGAGTTCCAAAATTGGTATTTTGATCAAGAGTATAAATTCAAAACCAGCACTGCTGCTATTTTGTGTCAAAATGAAAATGTAGGTTGGGATCTATCTCAGAGAATTGTTTTAAGCAAAATTCTTATTTCAATATTATGTCTATCTTTCCTTTCGCTACTGGGTGTAGGATTCTATTTCCAAATGAAGGTAGATGAGTTTTTTTTCTACATTGTTTTTTTACTACCTTTACTTAGGCATTTTTATATACAATTTAAAGAAAATAAAGCCACGATAGAAAAATGCACTCGAATTAATGAAGCTATTGAGAAAGTAATCGACACATTGGCATCCCAAAAAGAAATTGAAAATCAAGAGTTAACATTTACCATTAGGACCATTCAAGATGAAATATATTCTCATAGAGCTAGCAATCAACCTGTACCTGATCTAATGCACAAATTATTTCGGAAAAAAAATGAAGAACAATATAAAAGACATTTTAATTATTATCTTGATAAACTAGATTGTTAATTATTAAACATATCTTTATATAGAACAAAGAGATAAAAATAAAATTTCCATAGAAGAAATTGATAAGAATGTTTTTTATAATATATCTTCACCCACTAAGTAATTTTATTATTTTTCTAACCTAGAGTAGAGGATAAAAAATGCCGCGAACAATAGAAGAGGGATTCAGTGATTTCCATGATAAACTTAAAACTACGGCTGCTGAAACCGCAGCAGCAAAGTCACACAGAGCATCAATAGAGTCATGTTTAAAAGATAAGTTTAATTTAACACAATTCTTCAGAATAGGTTCATTTGGTAATGGAACTAATATCTCAGGATATAGTGATGTTGATTATTTAGCCAGCATCCCAACAGAAAATTTAAAAAAAAGATCCTCGGTATCTCTCAGTAATGTTAAAGAGGCATTAGCCACCCGATTTCCTAACACAGGAGTAAGAGTGAGTTGCCCAGCCGTTGTCTGTCCTTTTGGTAAAGACGGTTCAGAGACAACTGAAATTGTTGTTGCTGACTATATTAAAGAAGAAAATAATTTTAGTGTATATGAGATTGCAGATGGCAATGATGAATGGATGAGAATTAGTCCAGAAGCACATAACGATTATGTGAGAAAAATTGATAATAAACACGATGGAAAGGTGAAAAAGTTAATTCGTTTCATCAAAGCATGGAAATACTTCCGGGATGTTCCTATAAAATCATTTTATTTAGAAATGAGGGTTGCAAAATATGCGGAATCTGAGCAATCTATTGTATTTGATATAGATGTTAATTGTATTCTAAATTTACTTTTAAATAGCGAACTTTCTGCAATGCAGGATCCAATGGGAATAGCTGGTTACATATACCCATGCCAGACAGATTCACAAAAGAATGATGTCATATCCAAGTTAAAAACTGCTGTTTCGAGATCAGAAAAAGCAAGGAATTTAACTCGAGAGGATAAAATACAAGAAGCTTTCGAGTGCTGGCGATTGCTTTATAATGATAAGTTCCCAAGTTATTATAGGTAGTCTTAAAATATTTAACGTAAATATATCGTTCGATGATAAAAAGCGACGATTTTAATCGTAATACATTTATAGTTAATAGAAAAACAATGTATGGATAGTTTAATGCATCGAACTATCCATATATGTTAATCCCACATGATGATTATTAACCGCCGGGGTGTGTTTCATCTAATCTATCTTGATAACGCTGCCGTTCCACGATACTCAGATTGGGATCAGACAGAACGCTCCGCCCCTTCACAGCAATATCATAATCGATTTGTGATTGTGTCTCGTACTCTTTGGCCGGTTTAAAATAATCTGATTGCGGTACAGATGACGGCGCAGAATAACCAGAATATGTTTTACTCCCAGTACAACCGAGAGAAGCCAACAGGCAGGCAAACAGAAAGAACAATGTCCACACCGTATTGTATCCATTAACTGTGTAGCCACTGCCGTTCACATCTGAAAACACGCCATGAAATCTGACGGCATAGACAATCAGGAATGATGACAGGATAACAGCCCTGCTTTTACCTACGGTTAAATACTTACGTATAAATTTTATCGTTGGCACCAGCGTGACCGCAAACAGCCCAATAGCAGCAACAACCAGCCATATAGGGAATAGTCCGTATTTTTGCGTGGTGTTCTGCGATACCGTCACAACAGAAAGTACCAAGAAGGCATTCAGCAGAAAAAGTCTCAGGGCCATCGATACCTTCACCTTCTTCGATATCTTATGTAGAAACAGCACCGGAGCCAGTGATGGTATGTTTATCAGCAGACCGATGAAAAACACCCAATAGATAGAGTTCATAGCATTCTTCCTGTAATTACCGAGCGGCCCAGCCGTTATTGGTTTTCACCAGAACAATTTTGGCCTCTTCTGGTTCAGCCATTCCCCTGACGCCAGAAAAGGCTTTCTTATCAACCCAACCCGGAACGCCATCGAGCTTCCACGTATAGGTCACTTGCGTGATTTTAGCACCAGCTCCATCACTCGGTTCAGTCCAGCTTGTGATCTCAGCAACAACACGATGACCAACACAGGCACCTTCCTCACGGTCCCAAAACTCAACTTGTTGGCCTTTATCGGTAACTTCCAGAACATCAACACTGCTAAATCCGTTAGGCTGCTGCGAAACAGTGAGTAGCCCCTGTTCAACAAGCCCGTTCAGGATTTCATCACTGGCATTGTATCCGGCAGAACGGTAGCCATGATTAACTTTTACCGGAAAACCTTTGTTGAACACAATGTCATTATCCTGCAGTGAGTAGCACACCTTTGATTTTGAAATTTTCGCATTTATCACTTTTTCAAAGTCACCTTTCTCACCACATCCCGCCAACAAAAGAGCAGCAGAAGCAACGAGTAAAATCTTCTTCATCTTCCTATCCATCCTGATAATCATAAAAGCTGTTATGTTTTGATGCCTTTCGGGTTGCCTGAAGACGTTACAGCTTGCTCTTACAGGACGACCACAGAAAAGCCACCTGATTAACCAATTGATAGGATTCAATTATTTTTGAGGGTCGTCATATCGTTTGTAACGATCAAAAACAAAATAATAATAGTTAATATCTATCAAATATTATTATTCGATCGATTAAATCAATTAAAATGCCGATCGATAAAGCATTATCAATCGCTATAAACTATTAATATTAATTTATCGATCTGTTATATCGATCATTTTCTTGCTAGAAGAATCGTTACTGGATAAAGTGAGAGGAAGAGCCACAGAGCTGTTTACGAGTGGGTTCAAGGAGATGGAGCTACTGGCCGTAAGACAAACGCCTAAAGCTGTTTTATGGCATTTGCGCCGCTTCTATTAATGCTACATCAGGGAAAACAACCATGAGGGATGCCGTTAGCGGATTAGATAAAAAGACTCACAACATCTGATAAGCGGCTTTCTTCGCCAGCCATTAACACAAATTGTAATAGCCAGATTCGACATACCTCTGGCCCCGGCTTCTTTACGCCTGTTTCTACGTTTACTGTTTATATGGAGTTAACATGAAAAAAATGTTTATCGCAGCACTGGTGATCCTGCCTCTTTCCGCCTGCACGACTTATGGCAATAAATCCCTGAAAGACGAATCCCAACAAACCGTAAAAACCAAAATCGTTAAGGGGAAAACGACACCGCAAGATGTTATTAACGCATTCGGGGAACCACAAACACGAGCTACAAATGATGGTCAGGAAATGTGGTCCTACTCCAGCATGTCAGGCGAGAGTCAGATCTCGAACTACATCCCCGGTCTGGCCCTGCTGAAGAACAGCAATACCGCTCACATGAAATCCTTAGACATTTGGTTCAAAGGGAATGTTGTTGACCGATATAATTTCAGTCAGACTGCGAGTAAGGTTTCGAAAGGATTGTTGGATTAACGAATAACAACAAAATATATTTTGGCTTTTTTATCAGGTTTTATTTATTGGTGCCTTTAAAATGGCACCTATCTATTTCATTACTTTATGGAATAATTTATTACATGCCCAATGACCTCAAGATGTAGGTTTATTTGGTATATACGTATAAAAAAGCCAGAAGATAAACTCTGGCTTTTTAAACATAATTTCTATTATTCTATACTTTAGTAATCGGTATCAAAAGGGAGCAATCTATGCAGATATCCCCTCATCATTTTCAGTATCCTTTTTGATCCTTATTGCCAGTTCGACAATTTCTTTGAGGTATAACTGATGATTCGCGACTTTCTTCAACATTAACGCCCCTAGCGATATTCCTAGCAAAAGTGCCAATCCGAACATGATAAAAACATTAGTAGTATCTGAAGAAAAATAACCACTAGTGAATATTTTACTTAATTTATTAAAGCCAATAGATGATTGTACTGCTGAATAGCAAAGCCCCAATATCGATAATACTGCCGTCTTTTCACCGAAGAAATTACTAACCCTTATAATTATTCTGTTTACCTTCATTTGTAGCCAATGAATTGCGTATAATAATTCTTTTTCTGAGTAAGCTAAGAGAAGCCTCGCATTTTCCTCATCATGAGATATTTCACAAACAAAATCGTTAAATGCTTCTCTTTTCCAATATGCCAAGTATTTTATTGCTACAAAATGAGGTAATATCATAATAATTACTCCTGTTAGCGTCGTAATAAAATACATAAAAAAGATGGCGTATATAATAAAATCTGTTTTAAATAAATTAGTCAATTTATAAAAAATGACTAATAAAACAAGTGCAGACATAAATACAAGCCCAACCATTACTAATCTACCATGTATCTTATCTATCACTTTTTCCGTTTTGCTTTTGTATGTATGAGGGGCATACGGCCTTATATCACTAAGAATTTTTATTATCTGATTAATCCTTAACACTTTATCTCCTAGCTAATAATTTATATGAATATTTCAGATCCCATTTTTACACAATATTAGAATTGATAAAATAAAAAACATCTAACCAGAAAAACACCTTAAATAGCTTCGGTGAGCTAAAAACACGAGCAACCAATGATGGTCAGGAGAGCTGGCCCTATTCCAGTATGTCAGGCAAGGATCAGATTTAGAACTATATTCCCGATCTACCTCTGTTGAAGAACAGCAACACAGCTCACATGAAATCCTTAGACATTTGGTTCAAAGGAAATGTAGTTAACCGATATAATTTAAGCCAAAGGAGAGTAAGGTTTTTCGTAGACTACTGGATTGAATGAATATTGAAAAGCTCATAATTAAGTTGTACTATTGAAACCTGAGAGCGAGAACCAACTCGTATCAATCATCAGACTGCATTTTACTCCGTATTTGGGATAGCTGATTTTAAGTTAGGAATAGTGGATTAACACATGGAGAGAGAATATGGGAAATAAAGAAGAATTAACTACTCAACTTAATGAACAATTAAAAAGCAGCCTTCTTAATAGTTCATTACCTCCTGAAGAAATATTAGCATTGATGATGAGGTTATGCCTTTCTCTGATGCAAGTTACCCAAAGCAATCTTGTTGAAATGAAAACATCAGATGGGCGAAAACTTTCACTCAAGCTTGATACACCATCAATACACTAATAAATTTACTTCTTGAGGTTATTGAAAAATGTCTAGCATTATTTATTTAGAACTTACAGGTGATAAGCAAGGATTAATTTCTTCTGGTTGTTCATCACTGCAATCAATTGGCAACAGAAGTCAACTCGGTCATGAAGACCAAATACAAGTATTGAGTCTCAATCACTCAATGAGTTATGATGATAACCTGTCCTGTCACCCTGTTGAGTTAATTAAATTTATTGATAAATCATCGCCGTTACTTGGTGTTTCAACCTCTTCAAATGAGCGGTTAACAGCTAACTTTTTCTTATACAGAGTGAATGCCGCTGGTCAATTGGAACTTTTTTACGAAATTAAATTAACAGATGCGCGTATTGTTGACATCTCCTGTAATTACCCACACTCAATAAATAACAATGAAATGATGCCATATGAAAAAGTGCATCTAAAATACGGCTCTATATCATGGGAGCATAAGGTAGCAGGAACATCTGGCTATAGTATCTGGAATGAAAGTATTTTGTGATTAAATAAAAACACAGGCACAGATAATCATTTTGTTAGTGTCTGTGCCTTATTTTTCCTACTAAGTGATAATTTATCTAAAGTGATAACATTACCCCCCCAGAAAGACATAAAAAAATCTACATTTTGAACATTATTCATTTATCTTAGTTTATTTATTAATCGATTGCTAAGCCAAAATGAGAATATCATGCCAAATACGGATGATGGAAATAAAAAATCTTCAGGAAAAATCTTCCCACAAATGTAAATTGATAGGATTGAAAAAATTATTGTCAGAAAAATAGCAGCAATGTCTAAAAATACCGATCTTATTGATTTTAACATGACATCACCAGTCGTAGAAAATATCAGCAAGTACATTTATAAGTTCATCAGCGTTAGTATGATCGTTTAATTTTGTCACAACAATCAAAGGATCTATTTTTTTCGCTACGATGAAGTAAAACATTTCAGTATTTTTTGAGTAAAGCATGTTATATATTACTCTATCATCACGTCTTAATTTTCGTGCGGATTGAGCTGCTTTTTCAACGTAACTATATATTTGAAATGCTGTTATGACACCTTTTGACATTTGATCGGCAGTGAGTTTTGTAATTGGTTCATTTGATATTTTTGTTGCAATTAATTTTGACAACCCTTCAATTATTGCTATTTTCGTAGCTTGTTTAATAGCCTGCTCTGCGATTACATTGGATACTTTACTACCCAACTCCCGATATCTCTCCGATAGGTTTCTTTGTGTTTTTTCTGGCATTTTTGAAAATAAATAATCTACAATGGTTTTTACCATATCATAAATTAAATTAGGGTTTGCGATCAGAGATAAAATACAAACCATCATTCTTTTATCTTCCTGAATGACTAAATGTCTAAATTCTGAAATTAATTTTGAATACTTTGGATCTACAGATAACATTGCATTTGGTGATATCCAAACTGACATTCTCACTGCACCCGTGCCAATATCCTCTGCCGTTTCCTGAATGATACCACTTGTTCTTTTTATAAAAGCATCATAATATCTGGCAAGAACTTTATTAGATGATTCGATATATTCCATTTTCATCATTCTCCATGTAAAACGACTTCATCGCTTGTTAGCTTCTTTGTTGTTAAATATCACAGCAATGCTAAACATAACGCATTACCTGTATTTTTAAAAGCATATAAATAATAAAAATGAGGAACAACCAAAGAAAATAATTTGCACGATAATTATTATTTAGCGTATTTTAACGACTCTAATTATTTTCCACTACCAATAGATAAAACATAAGGAGGGAAGGATTTCACTTTAATGACTCATTCATTCTCATACAATGCAACAGCGATCTTAAACCTATCAACAGCCTGAGATAACGCCTCATAGAGATCGCCCTCAAACTCATGCTCGAACTCACCGTTCCTGAACATTACCACATAGCCATTGGTCAGCATATGGGCAAAGCTTATCGGTTCTATAGCTATTCTGATGTCTGTACCTTTGTATTCCGCTACTGGATACCCCCTGTCAATGTGAAGCACGATACCGCCAGAGACTTCCAGTTCAGATAAGAAGTTATCTTCAGCTATCACTTCACGCAGATCCTGTAGGCCAAGCGCATTCATCAATGCGGGTTCATCTGAGGTATTGGCTTTCACCCTGCCACAGTAATAGTAATCATCCAGAACACTAACGGGCGTGTTGGGATGCTGACTGTTATAGGCTTTGGTTTCTGACATCAGAGATCTTATTGTTTCTTCGCTTACTTGGCTGAGTTCAGAAATCAATCTCCCATACACATTTACCATTCGTCCTTTATCGCAATCATTTGCTGATTCAGACAGGAAGAAAGAATCGTAATCTTTAACATAAATGTTATTGTTGTTTTCGAGGGTAAGCTTTATCCCATATTCATTCTCTTCAACATCTTTAACAACACAAGTCATAAATGGTATTTTATCATTAGTATTAAATAGTGTGATGATTTTAATATTAGTCATTATTTATTTTCCTTTTTGTTTTATTTTTAATACCATATTTATTTTAGGGAAATCAAATTTAACCCAGCTCATTTAAATAATATTTCCCTTGAGATTCCACTTGAAATATTTTCATGCATCATATTTACTGAATCACTGAACATCATCTTTGTAAATGAAACATCGCCCTGAATATTATCCCAATCTAACGGCTCTTCTGGTGGTAAAAGAGTTACTTCTTCAGTAGCGGCACATCCATCCATGTTTTTACTCATCATTCTCGCTTGGGATTTCTTAGCCTGTAATCTTGCGATTAACAAATCTATGTCTTCTTGGTTATTCACGTCTTCTATGACTGACTCAATTGACTTGTTTTTTCCTTTAACATTTCTACCACCATTACTGACCATGCTTTCGGGTTGTTCTTCCATTGCTTCTTTCTTTTTTATAATCTCTGAAACAAAGCGAGCACGATCACCATTGAAGACAATAGCAGGGTTTACGAAATACCAGTTTTTCTCATTGGTTTTCGCAATAATACGTTTTTCGATGAGTTCTTTTATCCCTCTGTAAAAGATTGATTCAGACAAGACGAAATGATCTATCTTTTCCGCAAGCGACATCGCTTTTTTACAACTCAGATAAAAGTGATCTTTTCCTATCGCATCCTGATAAATACGTAAAAAGATAAAAAATACTTTATAGGCGGTTTTCGTGAGATCAAAGTACGCTTTTATCTGAGAGGTATAGAGTTTAATAAACTCTTCTTTATCGACCTCTTGTGTATGTACGATATTGGCGAAGTAGCTTTTACTGGTATCTTTTCTTTCAATAAGTTCCGTTCCTCTTGAAACGGTCAGATTTTTCTTTCGTGTTTCAATCTTTAACTCGGTCTCAAAACAAAAAGGATTTAAGCCTAAATCCAAGTCAACGTCTATTTCATTCATCATGTATTTCCTCTTGTTATTTTATTTATAATAAATTAAATACCATGCACAAAATAGATATCAAGTTTTTTGCATATTTTTTTGCGAAAATATTTTAAAAATCGCAACTATTCCAGTGACGATAATTTAAATCACTGTCGTTTTTAAGCTATAAAATGACATAGAAACTGACTGCAAAGTCAGGAAAGCTGACCACGCAGTCAGGAATACTGACTATAGAGTCAGGAGCACTGACTGTACGGTCAGTCGCCTGTTTTCGTTCTAGTCCTTATACTACAAGGGCTACAGGCTGATTTTTCTTAATTTAATTTTGCAAGAAGTAAGAGATAATACTTAATAGGATTAAAAGAAACCGGGCGATTTTTATGATCGCCATGAGGGGTTTCGACATTAAAAATGATTAGTTGTTTATGAATGAAGTTTATATTTTTTATTGTGAAGCTTTCCTTCTTGTTTCATTAAAACCCTTTTTTGAAAATCACTGCCCTCTATGAGCTAACGCTCATGTGCTGTCGAAAACGATGAACCTGTATTCATAAGCACGGCTACGCCCTAACTCTGAAATATGTATTTTTATCTTGATGAAGTACGTTTTTAGTATTGATAGCAAAAAGAGGAAAGATGTTTTTCAGATCGTTTAATCATAAAAAACAAAATTGATCTTATTCTTGAACACAGAATTACCGCGATAACATATAGCATTTGCTCTTAAACGTATAGAAAAACTATATTCAAAGAAGCAGCACTGAGTGATTGTCCAAAAAAATCACATTGCTGAAACAGGGTTCATCCCTGTTAATGATGGATTTATCCATAAATAATTTCGGCGATAGCCGATAAAGAAGAAATAGTATGATTAATCTTACGACTTCATGTACGGTTTAGTTTTTAAGATATTATATATACCAGATTTACCCTATAATTAATTAAAACTTCATATTGAAAAACAAATCCTTTCTTATGAGCTATCGCTCATGGCTTCGCCCTTTGTCATTATATTAACTAGAAATTCATCAAGGCTATAGCATTTGCTCTTAAACACATAGGAAAACTATATTCAGATAAGCAGCACTAAGTGATTGTCCAAAACAATCACATTGCTGGAACAGGGCTTGCCCCTGTTAATGATGGATTTATCCATAGAGAATTGCGGCGATAGCCGCCAATATAATATAAGAAAAACAATTGCAGTATCCCTAAAACACCAGCAGCGCTTCGTGATTGTATGAAACAATCACGAAACTGAAAATAAGTATCAAGAAAACCACATATTCGCACGTAAAACACCCTGCATATAAGAAAAAAGGAAAACTGGACTCTCTTAACTTCTTACTAATTATTTAATTATAAGCACTGTCCCAGCCCAATGAAATCAAGGCTTCACAACTTTTTTTGCTATGTTCGAACATAGCAAACTCCTATGTGCGCACATAGATCCGTCCTATGTTCGAACATAGCAAGATCTATGTTTGAACATAGGTTTTTTAACATATAACAATAGCATAATAATAAAATCCCTATTTTATTTATAGTTTAACTATTGACTTTTATTTTTCTGCATAGTATTTAAAATAACATAATAAAAATTATAAGAGAGAATAATATGAATACTAATGACACTGAACTACTTAGCCTATTTGAAACATTAACCACTGAACAAAAGATTGATATCGCAAGACACTTACTACAAAACAGAGATATAAAATCGACCACTGTTATTGCAACAGAAGAAGATAAAGCAATCTCATTTGCACAGCCTTATGTTTTTGCTTTCACTTCCAACTTTCGTGTTTTTTCTGATTTGGATATATCTAAGAATGAATTCCGTGTCTTGACTTATATCTTAGAATATATGGAGTTTGGAAACCTTATCAATCTGTCGCAATCATCACTCTGTAAAGCATTGAATATCGCATCCGGCAATATGTCCAACATATTCAAAAAGCTTAAACAGAAAGGCATTCTCGTTGAACATCATGGGCATCTGTATATTAATTCGAACATTTTCGCCAAAGGTCTAAGCCATCAACTTGATGAAAAGCGTAAAGAGCATTTAAGCAATGCCAGAAGTCTTCATGCTGAGCTTGAAAAATATCCAGAAAACTATACTGATTACTCAAAACAAGAAAGACGAAACCTAGCTTTAGAAAGAGAAACGAAAGAGATCTACACGGATGCTTTTATTTTTAGTAAGAAGAAAAAGAATAATGCTGTTCCTAATGCTAAAAACAGTATCAAGATCGATAAGCCCCGAAAGGTATACAAACGAACGAAGGAAAATGAAGCGGCAAGAAAAGACTTAGCTGATGCCACAAACCATTTGAAAGCAGTATCATGATAAAAATAACAATAAGGAAAAAAAATGAAAAAACTCCCCGGTTCACTTGAAATCAAACTTCATGAAAAACTATCCAAAAATGACATTCTGAATGTCTTAGCAGAACAGATGACTATGCTTGAGGATACATCACCCTCTGTCAGTATAGTTGACACCCTATCGCAAATGCTAATGACAAGGTGGGGTCAGAGCGTGAAGCGTATTGCACCAGAACGTAAATCAGCCTCACCAGCTAAATTACTACCGCCCTAGAACATGACCATCGCTGCCGTTACACAGAGAGAAGTAGTATCGGAAACGCCTCTTAATCAGGCAAAAGCAGAGGGGAAAAGTGATTCTTTCGGACGGTCGTTCACGCTTCACCAGCACGTTTACCGCAATCATAACGTAGCGAAGAGGTATTTGGGCTGATTAAAAAACATCAACGGATTGGTACACATTACGATATAATTACGAGGAATTATATATCGATGATGAATTTAGACTACATCCAACCCTTTTACAAAAAGATGTACAATTAAGGGACTCAGCCTAGTAGTATAGGTAATTAAAAGATCTTGATTTTATATACCACTTCAAAAAAATGAGGCTTTTGCATGAATAAACTCACTAAGGGCGAAGACATGAAGAATAAATTCAAACCTTTTAGGAATTTCTGGACGAGATTTCCTCCAGAGTTCATTGTTCTCATTCGCCACCTAATGGGCCTAATTAGGGGAGAGAAATCTGAAATTTTAGAAAAAGAACAAGATGTTATGTTAGATTATGAGGCTTGCTTAAGTAACTGGAAGATAGCACAGAAGATAATGTCATTTGAAATTATTTTCCGATTGGATGATATTATAAAACTGGAAGCGAAAAAAAAGGAACATCACCGGAATAGGAATAAAGAAGAGAAAGTAGCATGCATTTATGCAGTTACTTTAAGAAAGAATGAGATATTGGTTTTACGCCGTTGCATTGACTCACTGATATGGAGCATGCTGGACAATGAACCTTCTTCAATACGACGCCTTCCTATCACCCCACATACAGACAATCTTTCACGTATAAACATCATTGACTCTATGATTGCCGCAGACCTGATTAATGAGCATAAACATAAATTGGCTGTCGTCACGGACATGAGCACATTTGTTCATATAGGTGATCTAGCAACATTCTCACTTCAAGAGGGTTTCCAGCTCATTGAAGTCAAAACGGGAAAAAGGAACCATGAACTGTATGAAGCAGCCTTAAAATCTTTCACCTCTGACCACCCCACCCCTGAAGATCACCATATAAATAATATGTCTGAAAAAGATGTAAATCAGTTTAACAGGATAAAAAAACAAATTGTTAGGGGAAATAATGTACTAAAAGCAATTTATACAGGTGAAGGATTTGATAATCTTTCCCAATCACCAATTAAAATTTATGACAGAAACTTCGTCCCTACATTTTATAATAAAAATCTGATTCACCTCTGGGAAACTATTTGCTCAGGTAAAAATTGGGCAATTGATGTTATTGATGATTGTCTTTACCTAGGTGCCTATCGTGATGCTGAAAAAGGCTTTTTGGCTTTTAGTACGTGGATGGATGGCATAGACATAAAAAGCAAGGTAGTTAATATCAACTACAGCTTTTTCGATCCCTTGTCACGGCCATTTATGAGCCTGAATCTTCCAACAGAATTGCTTTTTGATATCATTTCGGGTGAACTGATTATCATTATGTGCTTCGATCATCAGCAATTTTTCAACCGAGCCAATAGTAGGTATCCGGGGTTGTTTTATCTGAGTGATGAGGAAGAATCTACTGAAAATACACTTTTTGTTGGCAATCAAGGCATCGCATCAGATGTTGACGGATGCTGTAGTTTTGTGGGGAACGGTTATAAAATTCGTATTCTATTTGACCTACAACGCCCAGATAACCTGATTGATTGGAGCTATGAATTGAGTGATCTGAAAATAAAAAAACAGTAATATCAAAATAGTTTTTTAATATTCCACTTGCGAAAAGTGTAATTTTTATTCCATACTTATTAAAACAAATAATTAACCTTATTGGTCATAACAGTAAATTTGCATCCATAAATTTAAACATTCAGAGAAACTAAATGTTAAATTAAGCAATCATCAGTATGTTATATTAATTTAGTATTTGAATTTTGAAATTAACTTATTCCAAAAAGAATATTTTTTAGCAGCGGGCGATAGGTTCCCCCATGATGGGTTTATAAGGTCACTTGGTAATAAATATTTATGACCATCGTCATCGGCAACAACTGCCCCTAGCTTGCTAGCGATCTGCAACATCTTGCAATAAAGCGCCTCGTCAGGATGTTTAGTTGAAATCCTTCCATCATCCCAATCAAGCCAAGGTTCATCGTGTTCACTTTGACCACTCCATATAGCAAAAAACTCCCCATTCTTGCGATCTATTGATAGTTCTTTATCATGATCAACAAGCTTGAGCCATTCCTCACTACTGATTGGATTACTTGCGCTATCGAACCAATTTTCTGTTCTTGCGATGTGAAGTTCCCAACCCATAATGACCTCGATTACTTGATGAAGCATACATTATTATGACTGACTATTGTCAGTCAATCAGCGCATCTGGTAAAATCCTGTCACGCGCCATTTGCTCACGTATTTTTTTCATCCTATTTACCCTTAATTTACGCGCCTTCTTCTCACCAATCTCCTGATAGTATTCTTCACGACGCTCTGCTACCACTTTGCGGAACTTCTTTAACAGTTGATTCAATGTTTTGATATCAGTAGTAGCGGCTTCAGCTTGGATTTTTCTATACATATACATTACGTGGAATTCATCAATCATATTATAACCCTTAATCTTATCATTCATGTTATTTCCCTCTTTCGAGGAAATACTCATTACATCTGAATATCAAACAACTGACATTTTTAACTTCCAATAAACAGGGTCTTGATTTTCATCCTGATTTATATTTTTAAACACGAGTTCAATGATATGCTCCAGATGCCAATGTAAAATATCTTCCTTCAAATCATTTTTATTGATACCAGATATATTGTTGTTGATAGAGTATTTTATTATCTCACGAGTTATCACCACATCATAAATAACTTCTGAAAGTTTCCCCCAACTCATAATATAGATTGCTGTTTCAGGATCTTTTTCATAAATGGCATATATCTCATCACAGAACCCTTGTAAGATGTTAGCAATAAGATGGTTTTTTGTTTTATCATGGCTGTTCAATGTAATCTCTTTCATCTTTAATCCTTTTATTATGTTAATAGTTAGTAAAAATAATTAGTTGTTATAAAATATGTTAACAATAACAGAGCCATATTCCAGATCTAACTCATCAACTAAATCGTTATTGATATGTCGATTTAAGGCATCAATCAAACCCTTATTCTCTATCATTTCTTCTACTGAATACCCGCTAAGGGCAACAAACACATCAAAGCTTTCTTGAATAGTATTCATTACTTTAGGAGTTCCTTCACACAGCATACTGACTACTACAGATATTTTATTTGTCATAGAACTTTGTTCGTTGTTGTTTACCATTTATATTTTCATGTATTACTGATGTTAGCCCCTTGCGGGGCAAGATTTTTTATTATTTCCTGAAACTTTCTGAATACCCGACTAACATGGCAGCAACCTGTTCAAAGTTAACTTGATTAATATCACCATTATTTCCTTCTTGGGCAGTGAATCTTTCAAAGTTGTTCTGGATATGATCAATAACATGGATAATAAATGGACTCATAAAATCCGGGTCATCTAAATAATCATTAGCATCCCCATCTCCATTAACTTCCATGAACATATTCCAGCTTGCGGAAAACGATCTACATGCAAGGTCATAGAACAGTTTGGTTGATTTATTAACACCTATCTTCTCTTTAGACATATTTACACCCTCATAGTTAAATGCTTATTTAATTCACTGTGTTTTTTATTAGCCCCTTTCGGGGCCGAATACGCTGTTGTTAACTCATACTAAAAAGTAATGCTTGAGTATGAACATATCTCATTTCACACATGACTTTATCCATATCAACATAGATAAGTCTTTCTCTTTTACCCGCTTCTTCCATATATCCATCAAAACGCTTAGCCAGATGATCTTTAACATGTGAAAGATACGATTCCGTTCTATTATTATCTAACATAATAGATGCGACTAACTCATGATCTCCTTGCTCTTTATATATCAGCATTCCAGCCACATAAAGATACTTTGTCATATCATAAAATGTTTTTGTGGATAACTTCTTGATACTTTCCATTTCTTGATTATTCATGTTATTTCCTCTTGTTGTTATTAATATGTTTTATTCAGATACAGGACGTGAATCAGAAATGATTTCCTCAATCCATGCATCAACTTCACTTTCAATAAAGGCAACTGCTCTTACACCAGTTTTCACCTGTGAAGGAAAACGTCCAGATTTAATAAGCGCATAAATCCACGTCTTCCCAAAACCTGTTCTTCTTTTTACTTCTGGTAAACGAATAAGGCGGTGTTGTTTATTTTCTACGATTTGAACCATATTTATCTCCTGTGCATTTGATGGAAATAATTGTATGGATAACTCATGTGAGAAACTAGGTTGGTTCACCAGCCCTGAACAGGCGGGAAGTTCAGGGCTGGTGAATTTAGGGGATGTTTATGGGAGGTGAATACAGGGGACGTTCAGGCTTAGCGACTTTCCCTTGTTTTCTTCTTGTCTTCAGGTTTGTCATTCATGTTGATGACTTCAATAATATTCGAACTCTTTATGAGCATGTTTTTTATGAAAAAATCATTTAACGACTTGAAATAATTGTCATTATTCAAGAAATCATAGGCCAGAGGGTAATCAGTGTCTTTGATTTGCTCGCTGCCTCTGGCATAACGTATATCGGGGTGCAGGAGGCCAGCCAATACAGGATACGGGATTTTCTGATTGTTGAGCTGTTCCCAACCAATGAGATCCATAAGAGGGATGATTTTGTAATCGAGTATCTTCTGGAAGGTTTTATGACCAAAACGGAAATCTTTTTCCGGTGGCTTAGGCACTTTCAGGTGCTTCTGCCATTGAGTGATAAGCACTTTTAAGTGTTCTGCCAGATCGTCACTGCTGGCTTCATCCAAATCAATTTCGATCAGCATCTTGTTAGCAGGGTTCAAACCGCCCTGCTTCAGATATTCAGAGATATATTCCGAACTCACTGAAACATCATCTTTAGGCGCGTTATTTTCCAGCCGATACATTGCCCGTCCATAGTTGAACAGTGAATTCCTTGTCATTGGCCTGACAGCATAACTGTGTGCCAGCATATGGCTGTCAGAGACCCATTTAGTCTCATGTATGACCTTACCAGAACGGATCAGAGCATCATGGTATATCGCCAGAATTTGGTTCTCTTGACCTGCTGTTTCCCACTGCTGTCTGGTTTTATAGGCAAAGATACGCCTCTCCAGCTCGGCATAGATTTGTTCTAGCGTTAAGTCTTTCAGCACATCGTAACGGCTTACATCAAACCACTCGCTCAGTGCTTCAACTATCTCCGCTTTAGGCATCTTTTTTGTCATTGTTTTCTCTATAAATGTTGTTTTTAATGTGTAATAAAGCTATCTCATTCAACAGCATAGAGAAAGTGAAAAAGATGTCAGTCTCTGCAAGATAGGGGCATTGAAGTCGATAATGCGTTAGAGATATCTGAATCGATTGAGTCTAAGATTGTCAGGGCTGCAACAGCAACCCTGTGCCAGAGGCAGACATCACGAGGATAGGTAGATGTTACTCACGAAGGAGCAGGCCTTGGTGATTCGGGGCCAGTGTAAAATTAGTACTTTAACAAGCTAAAAAAATGTAGAATTGGACTTCCATTCGCTACTAAAAACATATAAGTGTCATATGAATAACCCTTTCACATTAGAAATACTTCAGGCTATCAACGATTGGCAGCGCGGGACCACTACAGCTCGTGGAAAAAAATTAGAAGAGCTATGTGTAAACCTTCCCGATAAATACAGAACGGCTGAGTTTCCTTGTTACAGGAAAATAAATTTGAAGAAGGATGGTGTGTTTAGCATTTTTGCGCACTTTTGTCTTCCGGAACGAATTTCCTCATGGTCTTCTTCCGTTGACATCGTGAAGAGTTTTAAACACGGTGTATCGCTTAAAATCGGCGAACAATCTTTTATCTATCAAACTAATCCAACTAAAAATGAAGTCATTCTTAATCTTATAGCAGTTTACAAATCCTGTGATTTTCATAATGCCCTCAATCGACATAGGGAAAATATCAAGAATGTTAATCTAGGTATCGATCGCTATAATGATAGCCAGTCTGAAGTGGTGTTAAAGAAGGAAGTGGTTACACATAAGGATATTTACATGCTAGGCGGTCGCTCTGCTGCTTTTTGTATATCTCACGCTTATGACATAAAAAGTTTGTCATTAAGCAACTTGGTTTACGATATCACAACAAATACAATTATCGTTTTTAAATGGTTAAGTCCTGAAAAAACAAGTGAAGTCATTGACAGGGTGCTAAGGAAGTCCCCACAACCTTTCAATGTTTATAGTATGAATTACGGATATGTAGCCTCTAAGAAGAAATAGAACGAATGTAGAATATAACTTGCTAGTTTGATGTGGTAATATCATATGCAGCCGCAGCCTTTTTGATTACTCTGTTCGCTTTTACTTTCCTCCAATAATTAATACACCGGAATAGTATTACTGTCATCTTGGACGATGGTCACAATAGCCAGCATCCGCACCTCGCTCGAAGCAGCCTGTCACATAGCATGTAGGTGTTTCGGATTTTGCTGGTGCTAACCAACCGGATGCCGATTTTCACAAATAGTGAATCCAGCTTCAACCTGTATCAAGCGCAATCAGTGGACAATGTTAAAAATGGAGTTTTCATTCCATAATTATCTGTTTCTAAAGCATAAAATCATAAAAACACTGACAATATGATATTGATCATCAAAACTTTCCAAGGCATCAATAGACAACAGATTATGACAACAACCAATTGTTTTTAATTGACATTTTATGGTTGTAGATTAAATAATGACGGTAAAAATGCTGGTAAAAAATCGCAGTATTTGTATTAATCCACTAATAGTAGGAGTTACAGATGAAGTTCGAGTCCAGTCAGAGGAGCCAAATTTAGAAAATCCCGCTTAAGGATACTTAAGCGGGATTTTTGCTTTTACCTTTTTATTCAATATGTTCGCGTAAAAACGCTCCAACACATATTCCCTTTACCCTCAACACTGGAAAAGCAGGTGATCAGATTTGGGGCCAAATTGGTTAGCTATCTGCGTTCCCCCAAAATGCCTCTTGGCGGCGTGAAAATCCGCAGCCTTAAGCTTTCTGACAGCCCCTCCACGCTTCCGATGCATTCAGCCTGGGCTTATTTAAACCACCGTTAAATAGACTTTTAGTTGCTGTTGATGCTTCGATGAATACCTGATATTCATCGAAGCGTGTTGAACAAAAACACATCACCACATACCAGACAAGGTTAACAAGAATGCGACATCACTCGGTGGCCGATCTAATCAGAGTAACCGTCATTACTGCATTGTTTTGTCTTACCTTTTCTTCCATCGCTGCTCTACCGGATGTTTCGCTCAAACACCAGCAATTCGAAGGACTAATCAGAGAACCGCTTTCATTACAGGTCACACTGAATAATGGTGAGCCAGCACTACTCGATGCATTCGTCACCCGGCCAGTCAGCCAAGCGAAACTCCCGGTAGTGGTGATTACTAATGGCACCGTGGGTACTGCTGAGTTTGATCGCTGGGAAATGAACCCAAATCGTGAATCGTCCACAGCGCTTGCCTTTGCGCGCCACGGTTATGCGGCGGTTACCGTTCTGCGGGAGGGATACGGTTATTCAAGCGGCGGAGCTGAATATTCAGGCGGCTCCTGTAAACAGCCTCTGCATAAGCTGGCAGGTGAAAAAGACACAAGAGATATACTGGCCGCGCTTGCCGCAATAAGGCACCAGCCCTGGGCCTCTCCAGATAAAGCAGTTCTGGCAGGCATGTCAGCAGGCGGTTTTGCTGTTCTGGCAACCAGCGCGGTTAACCCGCCCGGTGTTCAGGCTATCATCAATTTTGACGGTGGTAGAGGTTCCATCGACGGCAAATCACTTTGTGATAGATCCGGTCTGATTAACGCATTCACCACGTATGGCCTCACTGCTCGCATCCCTTCACTGTGGCTCTATTCCAGCAACGATCAATCTTTCACGCCAGAAATGGGCAGAGCATTTTCTGAGGCCTATCGTAGCGGTGGAGGTAACGCTGCATTTATTGAAATGCCTGCTTTTGAAAAAAACGGACACGTATTTATGGATACGGCACCGGAGAATTTCTGGTGGAAACGCGTGGCTGACTTCCTTGCACAGCAGCACTTGCCAGTCAATGAAGTCGTCTCCTTACCGACAGTACACCTTACTTCCCCCGCAAACCTTAATAACCTTGCGGGCAAAAAAGCGTTCAGGAAATACGAAGCGGCACGGCTTTATGAGAAGGCATTTGCGACAGGAAAAGACGGGGCATGGGGAACGGCATATTGGGCACGGAACGGCCATGAAGCGGCTGATACCGCCGTCAGAAACTGTGAAAAATTCCAGCCAAAAGGAGCTGCCAACTGTACTGTCTATGCCATCAATGATGTGGTGGTAACACAGTAACGCTGCCGCCAGTCCTTAATAAAGCTTAAGGACTGGCGTTTTTTTCGTGGGTATTTCCCTTTCAATCTATTAACGAGAAAGCCTTCTCCGATCATCCCCCCTCTTTTGGGCTGGGATTTTCTATATAATTTCCCTTGAGCGCGTATTCGCTCTCACGAATGCGCTACAGCAAAACAATACCAGTGCAATCAAACAGGCTGTTGCCTGTATACCACCTAGCGTGGTGACAGGGGGAAACGGCAGCACAGAGCCCAGCCAGGTTGTCATCGCCGCCATTCCCATCGTCAAGAAGCCAAGTAGCGCAGACGCCAGACCCGCTTCTTTCCCGAAGGGCCCCATGGTTATTGCCGTTCCCAGTGGATTGGCTAAGCCCATTCCCCAGAGGAACACGATCATGGAAAAGGTATACCAACTCAGACCTGGAGCCTTCGGCCCAAACAGTAGCAAACTCCCGCCGGCTAACGCGATAGCGAGCCCCACCGACGCTATTCTTCGCGGCCCATAACGGTGGGCCAGTCGCGGCGCGGCCATACCCGCACCAAAGACAACGAACACGGTGGAGGCGAAATAGAGCCCGGCCTGAAATGACGATAGGCCTATCCCACTCATCAGAATCGCGGGTGCAGCACCGAAAGAGGCAAACAATCCACTCATCAACAGACTCATTGACAGTGCCGGAAGGATAAATGCCCCATTCACTACCAGCTTACCGTACGCCAATATCACGTCTGGAACCGAGTGTGGAGCCCGACGTTCAGCAGGATGTGTTTCTCCCAATCCATGAGCATAGAAGACCGCGATGGCAAACGCGGCAAGCCCCACCAGTATAAAGATCGCTCGCCATCCCAGAGTGGTGGTCAGCACGCTTCCCAGCAGCGGTGAGAAGCCTGGTGCCGCTGCCGTGGCGATCATCGTCAGGGAGAGCGCCCGCGCCAACGTTTCACCGTCAAATAAATCACGTGCAATTGCACGGGCTAGCACTGCGGCAGCGCATATCCCCAACGCCTGAATAACTCTTCCAACAATCAGCGTTTCAAGTGAACCAGCAAGGCCGCCGACGACCGTACCAACGATGAAGACGGAAAGTCCTCCCAATACGAGCGTCTTGCGTCCATAGCGATCCGATAACGGGCCAACAACCAATTGAGCCAGCGCGAAAGTAATGAAAAAACTGGAAAGCGTCAGACCAAGTTCACGGGGAGATGCCCCAAGTTGTTCTCCGATATCGGGGAAAGCCGGAAGAATAATGTTTGTAGACAAGATGCTAATGGCCGAAAGCCCCGCCAAGAGCGCAACAATTTTTCCGGTTAATCGTGGGGCTTCAAAGGAATACGTTTTCGCCATAATGACAGTACTCATGGTGGTCTTACGGTAATGACGGCGTGGAAATATGTGCCACGCAGCAGACGGGATAACGCTCGCCACCTTATGTGACGAGCGTTTTTATAGGGATGACGGCTTACACCGATACGGGCTTATCGATGTGCTTCTTATTCTCTGGGTGAATTTTGAACCAGATGGCATACATCGCTGGCAGAAACACCAGTGTGATGATGGTGCCGCCAAACGTTCCACCAATCAGGGTATAAGCCAGCGTTCCCCAAAACACCGAGTGAGTCAGCGGGATAAACGCCAGAATGGCGGCCATTGCCGTCAGCAACACGGGGCGGGCTCGCTGCACCGTCGCCTCCACCACCGCATCGAATGGCGAGAGCCCTTCTTGCTCGTTGTGATGGATCTGCCCGATAAGGATCAAGGTATTGCGCATCAGGATACCGGAGAGCGCAATCAACCCCACAAGCGCATTGATGCCAAACGGCTGATTGAAGAGCAACAGCGTCGGCACCACACCAATCAGCCCCAGTGGTGAAGTGAGAAACACCATCACCATTGCCGACATTGAGCGCACCTGTAGGATGATGATCAGTAGCGTGATGGCAATCATGATCGGAAACAGCGGCGCCATCGCCTGAGTGGCTTTCCCTGACTCTTCAATCGGGCCAGCCTGTTCAATTCGGTATCCGGCGGGAAGCGTATCAATGATGGGCTGTAGCTGTTTCAGGATCGCCATAGAAACATCCGGCGGCTGCAGGTTTTCAGCGATATCGCCGCGCACGGTAATGATCGGTGTACGATCGCGGCGGCGCAGGATCGGGTCTTCCATCTTCACGTCGACCTCCCCTATCTGTGACAGAGGAATGCGCTGACCGGCAGAACCCACGAGCGTGAAGCCTGCTATTTTTGCTGGATCAAGGCGGATATCCCCGGCAGCGCGCCCCATGACCTGCACCGAGCGGATGTCTTCACGTACCGATGTGATCGGAACACCCGAGAGCATGAACTGAAGCTGCTGAGCGACCGCATTCGATGTCAATCCCACCGCCTGTAAGCGATCTTGATCGAGCGTGAAATGCAGCGCTGGCACCTGCGGCCCCCCGTCGGCGTTGACCGTCCTCATCATCGGGTTTGCCAACATCACCGCTTTCACCTTGTCTGCAATCTCACGCAACGTGGTCGGATCCGGCCCTATAACACGGTAGGCCACCGGATAAGGTGAATTGGGGCCAAACACCAGTTGAGTCACCCGGACAAGCGCTTCCGGAGCCAGGCCGTTGGCCGCCGCTTCACGCAATCGAAACTTGAGCGCCTCACGCGCTTCCTGACTGTCCGTCAGCACGACAATTTTTGCAAACGATGGATCGGGCAGTTCTGGCGACATAGCCAGAAAAAAGCGCGGCGAACCCTGACCAATGTAAGACGTAACAATTTTTGCTTCTTCCTGCTCCAGCAGCCAGTTCTCTACCTTCGCCGTGGCCGTGCTGGTCTGCTCAATAGACGTCCCATAGGGCATCTGTACTTCTACCAGCACTTCAGGACGATCGGAGGTCGGGAAGAATTGTTTTTTAACCAGCGCCATACCTAAAATCGCTACGCTAAAGGCAGCCACCACGGTACCTGCTACGATCCATTTCCGCGCGATAACACGCGTCAGTAAACGGCGAAATCGGTTGTAATGGCGGGTGTTGTAGATGGCAGCGTGTCCCCCCTCTACGGTTTTGATTTCCGGCAGCATTTTCACCCCTAGATAGGGAGTGAAGACCACCGCAACAACCCAGGAGGCAATCAGGGCAATGCCGACAATCCAAAACATGTTGCTGGTGTACTCACCTGCAGTAGACTGCGCGAAACCGTTAGGCATGAAACCCACGGCGGTGACCAGCGTACCAGCAAGCATCGGTGCAGCCGTGTGACTCCAAGCATAGGCAGAGGCTTTGACACGGCTATAGCCCTCCTCCATTTTCACCTCCATCATCTCGATGGCGATAATGGCATCATCGACCAGCAAACCCAGCGCCAAAATGAGGGAACCCAACGTAATACGGTCAAAGTTTTTGCCGGAGGCCTCCATCACCACAAAGACTATAGCCAGCGTCAACGGCACCGCGGCAGCAACGACAACGCCCACGCGCCAGCCCATGCTGATGAAGCAAACGACCAGCACGACAAGCAACGCGACGAAGAATTTGATCATGAATTCGTCGACAGACGAACTGATATTCACAGACTGATCGGTGACTTTCGTCAACGTCATGCCGAGCGGCATACCCTCATTGATTTTGGCTGTCTCGGCATCCAGTGCTTTCCCTAAATCCAGACCATTCCATCCTTCACGCATCACAATGCCCAGCAACAGCGCCGGTTCACCCTGATTGCGGACCAGAAAGGTCGCAGGATCTTCATAGCCACGTTCAACGGTTGCCACGTCCGAGAGCTTTAGCGTCCTGCCCTGTACGACAATCGGCGTTTCACGGATCTTTTCCAGCGTGTCGAAAGCGCCATCCAGACGAATAAAGACCTGCGGCCCGCTCGTATTAATCGAGCCGGCCGGCGTCAGCACGTTCTGGCTGTTCAGCGCGGAGAAAATATCCTGAGGAGCAATACCCAGCGTCGCCAGCCGGTCATGCGAGAACGAGACAAAGATGCGTTCCGCCTGCTCCCCGATAATATTGACCTTCTTCACGCCCGGCACATGCAACAGACGTTGACGCAGCGATTCGGCATCACGCACCAGCAACCGCTGCGGTTCGCCCTTTGCCTTCAGCGCAAAGAGCGCAAAAGTCACGTCCGAGAATTCGTCGTTCACCATCGGCCCAATCACGCCTGCCGGCAGGTTTTTAGCCTCATCGCCGAGCTTTTTACGCGCCTGATAGAATTCCTCCTGTACTTGTGAAGGCGGCGTACTATCGAGCAGTGACAGCATGGTAAAAGCCAGTCCAGGACGCGTGTAAGTCTCACTACGGTCATACCACTTGAGCTCCTGCATGCGCTTTTCCAGCGGTTCGGCCACCTGATCCTGCATTTCCTGAGCGGTCGCTCCCGGCCATGCAGTGATAATTGTCATCTGTTTAACCGTGAACGGTGGATCTTCGGCCCGTCCCAACTCAAAGAACGAGAGAATGCCAGCGACGGTAATCAGGATAATAAGAAACAGCGTGATGGAACGCTCGCGGACAGCAAGCGCCGAAAGATTGAATCTTCCTTCGCTCATGGTTGACTCCCAGCAACGCTGGCGCCACGTGGTTCAATCACTCGAACCGCTTCGCCGTCATGCAGCAGGTGCGCGCCCAAAGCGACGACCTGTTCCCCCGGCTTAAGGTTTCCGGCCACCCTTGCCCTATCGTCGCTAAGGCCAGACACCTGAACGGGTTGCCATGATACTTTGGCTGGGTCACCGGAAATACGCCAGACACCCGGCCCTTTCCCCGAATCATAGATTGCCGCCAGCGGCACCTGCAGCATCTGGCGGGATGCATCCTCTTTCTCAATATGGAGCGTAACGGTCGATCCGAGCGGGGCACTCGCCAGCGCGCCGTCAAGCACATACCTCGCTTCAAAGGTACGCGTCAACGGATCGGCCGCATCGGAGAGCACCCGCAGTTTCGCGGAAACACGCTGTTGTTCGGTGCCATAACGGGTTGCCTGCGCTTCGCTCCCAACCGCTGGGCGTAGCGTTTCAGGCAGTTGCACGATGGCCTCGCGTTGCCCTGCCCGAGCCAATCTGACGACAGGTTGTCCTGCACTCACCACTTGGCCGGGTTCTGCCAGCGTATCCATAACCACACCGTCAGCATCGGCCAGCAGCACGGCATAGCCTGTCGCGTTTTTCGCTACATCTGCCTGAGCCTGCGCGGCACTCAGTTCCGCTTTCGCCGTCTCGGCAGCGGACTTGATCTGATCGTAGGCTGAAGCGGATACCGCACCTGCAGCAACCAGACCACGATAGCGAGCTTCATCATCGGTCGCCTGTCTGGCGCGGGCGCGAGCCGCGGTAACAGCCTGCTGCTGGGCTTGTGCCTGCAGGCTGAGATCGATAGGGTCTAAGCGCATCAAAGGCTGACCGCGTTTCACGGTCTGCCCGGTGTCCACCAGACGTTCAAGGATTTTGCCTTGTACCCGAAAACCCAGATCGCTTTGGATTCGTGCGACAACCACACCAGTAAATGCGCGCGAGGCATCAGCGGCGCTCGCCACGGTAGCCGCTCTCACCAGCGGGGGCTGATTGCGAGGATCGTCGACGTCAGAAGCATCACCGCACGCCACCAGGGCGAGAGGCAACAGGCAAACAGCAATAGTGGCAGAGTTGAGCCGAAGCATGGGTTCCCTTATCACATTAACAGGACAGAAACCGCATTCTCCGACTTGTGACCAATTTTGTCAATGGTCACAATTTTATGGTGCCAGACTACGCAATATCAACGACGGCAGTAACACCGCAGCGGACGCTGACGAATCCAGGTTATATTGCAGTTGAATAGGGCAAGCGTAAGGGCGCATCACCAGATAGATGGCATCTGCCGCCTCATCCAGCGGCGTCTTGCGTTCAAATTCCCCGGACTGTCGTCCCTCGAGAAGAATTTTCTGAACAAGCTGGCGTAATTTTTCTTCATACGCAACGGCTGAAGGCCACCGTTCGCGCGAGGATACCGCGGCGATCTCATAAAGCTTGCGATCGTGAAAAAATAAATCGCTACCCGCTTCTATCAAGGCCTTATACAGACGTCTCAGCTTTTCTGAAGCCGTTGGCGCATCCACCATCGCGGCGTTGACAATATCCATAATCGTTGCCAGTCGGTTAGTACAAATCATCTCTCCGATGGCCTGTTTGGAATCAAAAAACTTGTAGATGTATGCCTTAGAAAAGCCAATCGCTTTGGCCAGATCGGATACGGTTGTCTTCTCATACCCAAAGTGTCCGAAGTGCTCAGTAGCCGCTTCCACAACCTGATCTCGAACGCTATGGTCCGACGGCCCGCGTGGGGACGGAGTATTCATATGTTTAGTCATTTCTCAAGCTTAGCTCACCGAGCGCTAATTGACAACGAGTGACCAATATGTAATATGGTCACAACCTTTTTGACTCAAGGAACTACTATGTTATCCCTCCGTACCCTTGCCTTGGTGGTAACGACTGGAGCAATAGCGGGTTGCGCGGTTGGACCGGATTATCACCGTCCGGACGCGCCACTCACGGATCGTTATCAGACGCAATCTGCCATAAAATCGTCTTTAGCAGAGCAGGGAAACGTCACTCAGGCAGCCAACCTTGCCGTCTGGTGGGAAAGCTTTAATGATCCCTTACTGAATGAGTTAGTTTCAAGAGCACTTGCACAGAATCTTGATTTGGCTCAGGCATCCGCACGGATGAGTCAGGCACGCGCCGGACTTGGCACAGCAACCGCGGCGCTGCTGCCCTCGGGCAACATCAGCGGACAAGCCGCCCGCGCCTACCAGTCGGTTGAAACCGCGCAAGGCCAGCTACTCAACGCGGTTCCTGGCTATAACCGTTACGGCAATGCTTATGAAACCGACCTCAACGCCAGTTGGGAAATTGATGTATTCGGTGGGCTAAGACGTGATCATCAGGCCGCGCTGGCTGACTATCAGGCTTCAGAAGCCGGTGTCAGCGCCACTCGTCTGGCCGTCGCCGCTCAGACAGCCGATACCTATATCACCCTGCGTGGATTACAAACGCGCCTGGCGATCGCCAACAGGCAGGTCAATACACAGCAAGCACTGCTGGATAAGGTACAGCGACTCCATAGCAAAGGGCTCGCCGCCGAGTATCAGGTTCGTCAGACGGAGGGCGCGCTTTCGCAGGTTCAGGCCACCGTGCCTGCGATCCAGACCGGGATCGATGCCGCAATGAACGCGTTGGATGTCATACTCGGTACGCCTCCCGGTACGCATCAAGTCCAACTGTCTGCCTCAGGTGACATTCCACAACCGCCCTCGCTCATAGCAACGGGTACACCTGCCGACCTGCTACGCCGCAGGCCGGATATTATCGTGGCCGAACGCCATCTCGCGGCGTCCAACGCCCGCATCGGGGTAGCCATCAGCGAGTATTACCCTAAATTCTCACTCAACGCACTACTCGGCAGCGCCACATCGGTGTCGAGCGGCAACCTGTTCTCCAGCGGCGCCAGCCAATCGGCAGGCGTATTGGGACTACGCTGGCGGCTCTTCGATTTCGGCCGCATTAACGCTCAGATCGATCGGGCTAAAGGGCAGGAAGCCGAAGCGCTCGCGGCTTACCGCCTGTCGGTATTACGCGCGACCGAAGATGTGGAAAACGCCTTGTCGGCCGTAGTCAATCGCGAGGCCCAGTCCGCAACGTTAACCGCAGGGGAAACCGCGTTGACCAGCGCGCGGCAGTCGTCCTTTATCGCCTATCAGAAAGGGACTGCCAGCCTGATTGATGTCCTCCATGCCGATGAAACCCTGCTGCAAGCTTCCGATGCTCGGGCTCAGGCCCAAACAGAAGCGGCGCGCGCGGCCATCGCCGCATTCAAGGCGCTCGGCGGCGGCTGGCAGCCTCCGGAAACCACCGCGAAGACGTCATAACCCCCACTGAAAAGAATAACGGCCTCGGCCATCACAGGAATGGTCCAGCTTGCCTCTCTACCGGAGAACACGATGTCAGCAGTAACAGGTTTTAAACACGTGGGTTTTATTACCCGTAAACAAGATCAGAGTTTTGAGGAATTCGTCACGCACTGGAATGAGGTTCATACCGCAATCGCCCTGCGCTTGCCCGGTTTAAGGGGGTACGTTTTGAACCCTATCGATCGGGAAAAATACCCCGACTCGCCGGTGGATGGTTTTTCAGAGCTATGGTTCGACTCAATCGACGACGCGATGGCTGCCTTCAACTCGCCAATGGGTAAAGCCGCATTTGAGGATGTTCCCAATTTTGCCGAGCACGTTGCCGTCACGTATATCACTGAAATAAGAAAGCGCTGAGCTTTCGGGAACAACGCCCCTCAAACATCATGACTTGCCGCAGCAAAATAAAACGCGCTATCATCGCTGCGGCTATTCACTTTTACATCTTTTGATTTTCACCTTCGCTGAATTTTTTTCAGCGCGAATTTCTCTGCCTGCTCCCGACAATACCGAGTCAGGCATTATGATGTGAAAGGCCTTGTTCTATGTGTACACCTCAGATTCGTAATTTCTGCATTATTGCCCATGTCGATCATGGCAAATCCACCCTCGCCGACCGTTTTATTGAAATGACCGCCACCGTCGCTCAACGTGACATGCGTGAGTTGCTGCTAGATTCGATGGAGATAGAGCGGGAACGCGGTATCACGATCAAATTGCAAACTGTGTGCATGAGCTATCAGGATGAACACGGCCAGCCGTATCAGTTCAATCTGGTGGATACGCCGGGGCACGTCGATTTTTCTGCGGAAGTCTCCCGTAGTCTGGCCGCCTGTGACGGCGCCATTCTCCTGATTGACGCCACGCAGGGCGTTCAGGCACAAACCATCGCCAACCTCAATCTCGCCCAACAAGCTGGGTTAACCATTTTGCCCGTCCTGAACAAAATCGACAGCCCACAGGCCAACGTGCCGCAGGTAATGCAGCAATTAGCAGGTATTCCTTCGCTGGATATCACTACCGTGCTGTCCGTTTCGGCCAGAACCGGAGAAGGCGTGGCGGCGGTGCTGAGTGTTGTTGCTCACCGCTTCCCGGCGCCAAAAGGGATCGCTAATGCGCCGCTGCGCGCGCTGGTGTTTGACTCACATTACGATCCCTATCAGGGCGCAATCATGCACGTTCGCGTGGTGGATGGCAGCGTTCAGGCAGGCTCAACGCTGTGTTTTATGTCATCCGGCACGTGTTTCGACGTCACCGAAACCGGCGTTTTTTCTCCCCAACGCCAGCCTCGTCGCGTCTTGAGAAAGGGTGAGGTGGGTTATCTCGCTGCCGGATTGAAAGATGCCGCCGCGATTCGGGTGGGCGATACGCTAACCTTAGCCGATCGCCCCGCGACAGAACCGGTTGCACGCTATCAGGAAATAAAACCTGTCGTATTTTCTGGGCTTTACCCCGATGCGGACGACGATCTAAAAAGCCTGCGCAACGCCATGAATAAGCTGTCGCTTAATGACGCGGCGTTGCACATGACTCCCGATGTGTCCGCCTCACTGGGTGCCGGTTTCCGCTGTGGTTTTCTTGGGATGTTACATATGGATATTGTGCGCGAACGGCTCAAACGCGAGTACGGCATCTCCGTGATCGCCACCGCGCCCAGCGTGGAATATCGGGTTACATTGCATAACGGCCAGTGCCAGACCATCGATAATCCGGCACATTTCCCCGGTGAAGAGACGTTAAATTTTGTCGAAGAACCCTACGTTATCTGCACGATTCACTCACCCCAGCGCTACGTTGGCACACTGATGGAATATGGCGCATCGCGGCGCGGGGAATTTATCGATATGCAATACCTTGATAATGGTCTGGTGGCACTCAACTGGACATTGCCGCTTAGCGAAATGGTCTTTGGCTTCTTTGATGCTCTGAAATCACTGACACAAGGCTACGCGACCTTGGACTATGTGTTAGATGGCTACCGACGTTCCGATTTGGTGCGTTGTGATATTTATCTTGATAGCCAGTTAGTTGATGCTTTCTCTTTCATCATTCCCCGTCACAAGGCCTGGCCGCGAGCAACCGAGATCGTGAAAACGTTGAAGTACGTGATTCCACGCAAGCTATATCCCGTCCCTGCTCAGGCCAAAATAGGCAATCAAGTCATCGCTCGCGAAGATATTCCCCCGCTACGCAAAAGCGCATTGGCACAAGGCTTTCAGGGTAGCCTGTCGCAAAAACAGCGCCTGATCCGTAAACAGCGGGAAAACAAAAAACACAATACTGGGTTCTCAAAACGAGATATTCCGCGTGAGGCATTTATGGCTATTCTGGCACTTGATGCCTAGTTATTGACGACGAAAACACAGCAATTGGGCGGATATCGCGGCAAGGATATCCGCCCCTTCATTTCTCCGCAGACTTTTCCCTGCCCGCCGATGAAGGACAGTATCTTTTATCCTGCCGATAATTTATCCTCTCCCGCCTTTTGTTATGACATAAAAATTAAGCCTGCATATATGATCTCATCACCCGACGCAACGCCGACGCCAGCGCCCTCTGCGACGTCAACGCTTGCTGTATTACGCTCGCCCTCGCTGCTAATGCGCGAGGTTTTAGCGGGCACCATCACCGCGCTGGCGCTTATCCCAGAGGTGATTTCCTTTTCCATCATTGCGGGTGTTGACCCCAAAGTCAGTCTGTTTGCTTCCATCGTATTATGTTTCACCATGTCCTTTCTCGGCGGCAGACCGGCGATGGTGACGGCGGCGGCGGGTGCCGTGGCGCTGGTTATCGGTCCGATGGTGCACGCGCACGGCGTGGCCTATATTCTGCCTGCGGTGATCATGGCTGGGATTGTTCAGATTCTGTTTGGGCTGGCCGGGTTGGCGAGGATGATGCGCTATATTCCCCGTTCGGTGATGATCGGCTTCGTCAACGCGCTGGGCATCCTGATTTTTGCCGCGCAGGTGCCGCATGTTTACGGACAATCCTCGCTTGTCTGGCTGCTGTTTGCGCTGACGCTCGCGATTGTTCTGCTGCTGCCCTATGTGGTGAAAAGTATCCCCGCGCCGCTGGTTGCCATTGTGTCGGTGACCGCGATTGCGATTTTTACCGGCATCACGGTGCCTAACGTCGGCGATGCTGGGCCGATGCAGCCCGGATTGCCGGAATTCACCCAGTGGCTGGTGCCGTTCAATCTTGAAACACTGCACATCATCTGGCCAACCGCGCTGAGTATCGCCTTTGTCGGGCTGATGGAATCACTGTTAACCGCCAAACTGGTCGACGATATCACGGATACCCCGTCCAGCAAGCGCCGTGAGTGCTGGGGACTGGGCGTTTCCAATATCTTCGCCGGATTTTATGGCGGCATTGCCGGGTGTGCGATGATCGGGCAGACCGTGGTCAACGTGGAATTAGGCAAAGCGCGCACGCGCATTTCCACTCTCGCCGCCGCGCTGGTGCTGTTGCTACTGGTGACCGGGCTGAGCGAAATCATGGCGAAGATTCCGATGGTGGTACTGGCGGGCATTATGATGATCGTCGCGCTGAAAACCATGAACTGGCATAGCCTGCACCCCGCTACGCTGAAACGTATGCCGCTGTCGGAAACGCTGGTGGTCATCGTGACAGTTATTGCGACCGTCTCGACGGGCAACCTCGCTATCGGCGTGGCAGGCGGCGTGATCTTTGCCATCCTGCTGTTTGCACGCCGCGTGGCGCACGTCATTCACGCGGAGCGTCAGGTGAGCGAAGACGGCCAGTCGGTACACTACACGGTACGTGGGCCGCTCTTCTTCGGTAGCAGCAATGATCTCTTCGAGCACTTTCTCTATGCGCAGGACCCACAGAACGTCACCATCGATCTGACGCACGCTCAAATCTGGGATGCCTCCAGCGTGGCGGCGCTCGACGCAATCGAGACCCGCTATCATCGCTACGATGCGAAAGTCGCGATTGTCGGGTTAGATACTCATAGCACCAAAATTCACCAGCGCCTGTCCGGGCATCTCTAATCACTTCCATTCCCTTGGCTACGGCCAAGGGAAAATGTCGGTATATCTCTTCTGTGGATATGAATACCAGGAATCAAACTAAAGCGTGACGGGCAGATGCTTTATCTTATTTCCTCATAGAAAGGAGGAAAGCATGCCTGCAACACTTATTCCGCAAGAAAGCTCCCACATATTCTCTAGCGCATCAGAGAATAGCGATGTCAGCTGATACACCGACCACCCACTTCGTATTGATACACGGTGCCTGGCACGGCGGCTGGTGCTGGTCGCGTGTGACCGAACGGCTTAATGCTGCGGGTTTCGCCGCCACGGCCCCGACGCTGACCGGGCTGGCAGAACGCCGTGACGCGCTCTCGCGCGGCATTAACCTCTCCACCCACATTAACGACATTATCGCCGCTATTCAGCAACAGGGCGGGCATAACGTCACACTGGTCGGCCACAGCTACGGCGGGTTTCCCACGACGGCTGCCGCATATCACTTGCCTGACATCGTGAGCCACCTGATCCTGCTGGACGCATTTTTACCCGCACCGGGTGAGAAGTTGCTGGACCACGCTCCCGACCTCATCACAGCCTACCAGACGCTGAAAAAGACCTACATCCGCTGCACACGTGCGGCAGGAAACTATCTCACCACTTCGATACAGCGTGCCCAAACCGATCCAACCTGGCGTTTTCTCACGCTCGACAGCGACCACGATGCGATGATCGATGCGCCTGACGCGCTCACCACGCTACTGACATCATCGTTGACAACCCGCACACCTCTGTGATTAGACTCAATGATAAGCAGGCTAACTTAAGGAAAGGGTTGATGAAAATTACCGACGTGCGCGTGATTCTCGCGAATCGATATATGTTTGTTGAGGTCACCACCGACGAAGGGCTAACAGGCATTGGCGAATCCGGTGCCTGGGGCTTTCTTGATGCCTCAAAAGGTGCCGTCGAGGCATTGCGCACGTATCTGATTGGTCAGGATCCGTTGCGTATCGAACACCATTGGCAGTATATGTACCGCTGCTGGCATTTCCGCGGCGCCGCCATCATGGGTGCGATCAGCGCCATTGATATCGCCCTGTGGGATATCGCAGGCAAGTATTACGACACGCCGGTTTATAACCTGCTGGGCGGGCGCTGCCGCGACAAGGCGCGTGTTTATGCCCATGCAGGCGGGCGCACTACAGAAGAAACCATCGCTAACCTGAAACAGGCCAAAGCTGACGGCTTTACCGCGATTGGCCATCTGACGCCTTTTCTGGATGAGTCGCGCGACGCGCCCTACTTCACTACTCACGCCAAAGAGATCGGCGAAGCCATCGAGCGCATCGGCCTTTATCGGGAAGCGGTCGGTAACGATGTCGACCTGTGTATCGAAGTTCACCGCCGTCTGAAACCCGCCGATGCCGTGGTGTTCGCACGCGGCATTGAGCCGTTTTATCCCTATTTCATTGAAGATCCTATCGGCGCGGATAACTTCGATTCTATGGCTGAAGTGGCCGACAAAATCAATATTCCTATCGCCACCGGTGAACGCCTGAATAATCCACAGGAGTTCGCGATGCTGATTCGCCGCAACGCAGTCGCCTATGTACGCCCTGATGTCTGCATGTGCGGTGGGATTACCGGTGCGAAAAAAGTGGCCGCGCTGGCAGAAGCCAACGATTTAATGGTGGTGCCACACAACCCGCTCAGCCCGGTGTCTACTGCCGCCTGTTTGCAGATCGCCGTCAGCATTCCCAACTTCGCGCTGCTGGAATATCCGGGAGATGACCAGCCGGCACTGTCGGAAAAATTTGGTGCAACCGGCGTAGAGAACGGCGTGCGGAAAAAAGACGTGGTGAAGAACACCTTCAAGTGCGTGGATGGATTTATGGAGATCCCGACGCAATCCGGCATCGGTATAGAGCTGGCGGACGATCTGGAGAACCGCTTCCCTTATCGCCGTCGCGGCCTGAAAACCCGACTGCACGTTGACGGTTCCGTCGTCGATCAATAACCGTGTTTCGGTAGGTCGTGGCTACCAGATATCGCGCCACGACCTGCCGTGTTGCTCTTAGGGTGGTGTCTGATTTGCCATTTTCCGTCCTTCCCACTGCATCAGCAGACTCAGCGCCGCAGGCAGAGCAAGCAATGTCAGCAGCGTCGCGACCATCAATCCGCCGATAATCGCGTAGGCCATCGGCCCCCAAAATACCTGATGTGCAATCGGGATCATGCCGAGAATCGCCGCCAGCGCCGTCAGTATAATCGGGCGTGAACGGTGACTGGCCGCATTCACGATCGCCTCCACCACAGGCTGTCCGTTTTTCACGTTCAGATCGACCTCACCAATCAGAATCACCGCATTACGAATGATCATCCCTGCCAGCGCAATTGCCCCCAGCAAAGCCACGAACCCCATCGGTGTACCCGTCGGCAGCATGGCCGCAACGATACCAATCAGGCCAAACGGCGCGGTAAGGAACGCCAGCACCATACGGGAAATCCGCTTCAGTTGAATTATCAATAACACCAGCATCACTAGCAGCGTCACTGGCAGCACTGCATACACGGAACCATTACCCTTGTCGGACTCCGCCGCAACGCCGCCTTCCGTGATGTGGTAACCCGCAGGTAATGAGGCGCGATAACGTTCAATGTCAGGTGCCAGTTTTTCAGACAGCGCAGGTGCCCGCACGCCCGGCGCCATATCCATTTGCACCGTAATAAACGGTTCGCGCTGACGACGCCAGATAATCGGATCCTCAACGCCATACGTAACGGTCGCAATCTGTCCCAGCGGTACGGAACGTCCATCCGCAATCGGGATTTGCAGATTGGCGATCGTCGCAACGTCTCTGCGCTCCTGCGGTGTGCCGCGAACGACCACATCCACCAGCCGATTGCCATCACGCACCGACGTCAGCGTCGAACCGGAAAATATCGCTGCCAGCATACTCGCCACATCCTGCGAACTGATACCCACGGCGCGCGCTTCCGTCTGATTCAACACCACGTTCACGGTGCGTTCAGGTTCACCCGCCGTCAGATTCACCTCACGAACGTCGGTTTGCTTCCCTACCAGACTGGCAAGCCCCTGCGCGATGTCGCGGACACGTTGACTGTCCGGCCCCGTCACCCGATATTTAAGCGGCCAGCCCACTGGCGGCCCCAGCTCCAGTGCAGACACGCGCGCCACAATAGAACTAAAATCCTGCGCCAGCACCTGCTTCAACCGTGCAGCCAGCGCATCCCTCGCATCCAGATCTTTTGCCACCACCACCAGCTGCGCGATATTTTCGTGGCTCAGCAAGACATCCATCGGGAGATAAAAGCGCACCGCGCCCGATCCGACATACGTGGAAAAATGGTCAACATCGGGATCGTTTTTCAGCACGGCTTCCAGCCGTTTCGCCTGCGTTTCCGTCGCCGCCTGTGAGGCATTCGCCGGTAGCGTCAGGCTGACCAGCAGTTCCGGCCTGTCGGATGCAGGAAAAAACTCGCCCTCCAGTCGGGTGGCACCAAACAGCGAAATGACCAGAAGAATGAGAGTGATAGCCAGCGTCATTCCCCGGTGCGCCAACGCGTGCTGAAGCCACTGGCGATAGAGTCGCCCCAATCGTCCCGGCTCGTCGTGATGGTGGCTAAACGTTTTTGGCAACAGCCAGACACCGAGCAACGGCGAAAAGAGAATCGCGACAATCCAGGAGCTCAGCAACGAAATCAGAACCACGATAAAGAGCGAAAAACAGTATTCCCCCGCGCTGGATGCGGCAAATCCAACCGGAATAAACCCGGCGATCATCACCAGCGTCCCCGTCAACATCGGAAATGCCGTGCTTTCATAAGCCCAGGCCGCCGCGCGTTTGCGATCCCAGCCCTGCTCCAGCCGTGACACCATCGCTTCCACCGTAATCATGGCATCATCCACCAGCAGCCCCAGCGCGATAATCAGCGCCCCCAGCGAAATGCGCTGTAGCCCGATACCGGTGATTTCCATACCGATGAAGGTCATTGCCAGCACAATCGGGATAGAGGCGGCCACCACCAGTCCCGCTCGGCTACCGAGCGACACAAACGACACCGCCAGAACAATGGCAACGGCTTCCAGCAGCACTTTAACAAAGCCACCGACGGCCCCCTTCACCACCTCGGCCTGATCGGCCACGCGTGTCATCTCAATCCCATGCGGCAGTTGCGCAGAGAGCGTATTCATTTTTTCGCGAATCGCCTGACCGAAATGAAGCATGTTGCCAGTGGGTGCCATTGAGATCGCCAGTCCAATGGCCTTCTCGCCATTAACCCGAAACGTCGGCGACGGCGGCTCGGCTGTTTCACGATTAATCGTGGCGATATCGACCAGCGGGACAAATTTTCCGCCGATGCGTAACGTAATCTGACGCAGGCTCTGCTCGGAGGTAAACGCGCCGCTGACGCGCACGGCGATCTTCTCATCGTCGGTGCGAATAATACCGGCGGGCGTGACCGCATTCTGCGCTTTCAGTGAATCGATAACCTGCTGCGCATCAATCCCTAATCCAGCCAGTCGTCGGGGAGAAAACGTCACCACAATTTGTTCTTCTTCCACCCCCAGCATATCGACCTTACCGACATCCGGTACGCTCAGTAACGCAGAGCGAATATCCTCCACGCGATCGCGCAGCTCTCGCGGCGAGAATCCCTCAGCGGTGAAGCCATAAATCGTACCGAACGTGTCATCAAACTCGTCATTAACGGCAGGTGGGCTGACGCCATCAGGGAGCGAACTGGAAATATCCGTCATTTTCTTACGCACCGTATACCAGATATTCGGCACGGCAGACGGCGGCGTATCATCACGCAGGTTAACGAAAACGACCGACTCCCCGGCTCGGGTGTAGCTCTCGACATAATCGAGATACGGCGTTTCCTGTAATTTTTTCTCCAGCTTATCGGTGACGAAATTGACCGTATCGCCCACCGTCGCGCCCGGCCAGGCGGCAGACACCACTGCGGACTTGATGGTAAACGCCGGATCTTCGTTGCGGGGCAAACGTTGATAACTCATCACACCTGCCGCCATAATGACCAGCATCATAAAGGCGACCAGTTGCTGATTCGCTAATGCCCAGGCGGACAGGTTAAAACGTGCTGTCGATTGCGGTTCTTGTGCCATTAGCGACGCCCCTCTTCATCCAGCCGAATTTTCTCATCCGGCCGTAGTTTGCTGACGCCAGCGGTTACCACGCGGTCGCCTTGTTCCAGTCCTCCGGAAAGGAAGATCGCCGTGTCGCTATAGCGGGCAACGGTAACTGGCTGCAAACGTACCGTCTGAGTCGCAGAATTCACGACATAGACAGCAGGTTGATCGCCCTGTCGGGTGAGCGCAGAAGCGGGCAGTTCAATGACGGCAGTATCGGACTGCTGTATCGCGCCATTCACGCTGGCACCCAAGACCATCGCAGCGGGCGGCGAGGTCAACGTGACTCTCACTCTGAAAGTACGCGTAACGGGATCGGCTTGCGGACTGATATCGCGCACGCGTCCCTCAGCCTGAACGTTCGGCTCAGACAACAGCGAAACGCGGATAACGCGCGAGGCAAGTGACTGATTGACCAGCCGCTCCGGCACGTCAAACACCGCATCACGTCCGCCCAGAGAGGCCAACTTCACCACCTCTTGTCCAGCGCTCACTACCTGACCGGGGTTTGCGCTGACCGTCGTGATGACGCCGTCCTGCGCGGCTGTGAGTTGCGTATAGCCGAAGCGTTCCTGCGCACCTTTCACCGTTGCCTGCGCGCTTTCACGACGGGAAGCCGCTGCATCCCAGTTTGCCTGCGCTTCATCAAGCTGTACCCGCGCAATCGCCCCGCCCGGCGCCAGCGCCTTCATGCGCGAAAAGTTGCTTTTCGCCAGCCGTTCCGCCGAGATGGCGCTGGCTAAATCCGCCTGCGCGCTACGCAGCTGATTTTCACTGTCGCGCGCATCAAGCGTCGCAATCACATCGCCCCGCTTCACCGACGCCCCCACATCCACCAGACGATTAAGGATGCGGCCATCCAGCCGGAAACCTAACGCCGTTTCTTCATGTGGGCGAACTTCCCCCGTTAACGTCACGGGTTCCCGGTTCATCGCAGGCATAACCACCAGCGTTTTCACCGGCCTGACGGGCGGTGGCGCAGGTAAATCATCGGCGCTGTCGCAGCCGCTAAGCAGCAGGGCTGACAGCAGACAGAAGGCAAAACGACTGACCATCATCGCATCCTCTCACTCATCAGATAACATCAGAACGAATACAGAACGGCCAGCGTGGCGCTGGTATCATTCCGTCGTTCCACCACCTGACTATCGGCAACCTTGTCAGTGAGCCAGGTTGAGGTCACTCCGACGTTCGTTGACCAAGCGGGGCTAAATTGATGCGTCCAGTTCGCGCCCAGCGCATAGCCGTAAACGCCTTTTCCAGCATGGTACGCGGCAAATCCAGAGCGCTGACTCTGCTGCGGCGTCACGCCGTAGTAGGTTTGGTTAAAGCGAGCATCCCCCATCAGCACGTCCGCCGACAGCGCCAGCACATCGTCTTTTGTCGTTGACTGCCATACCGTGCTCTTTGCTCCGACGCGGTACTGGTTTCCCCTTTTTGTTTCACTCAGCGCAAATTCGCCGCTCGCTTCCAGCGCCAGCCACGGCGCAAACTGATACCCCGCCGTTACGGTGGTGGTTACCGATCCTTTAACCTTACCCATTCCTTTCAGTCGGTTTGAGCCTGCGCGCCATTGGCTGTTTTTGTCATCCCTTCCCATGTCGTAGCCAATCGCGTGATCCAGATAAAACCCAGAAGGCGATTGGTATTGCCAGCCAATGCCGTGCGAGGAGTCGAAATAGAGTGGGCCGCGCTGAATGGTCAGTACAGGCAGAGCGTTGGTTTGACGAGCTTTACTCCCTCGATAACGCGGCGCATTCTGGGCGGCAACGCCCACGGTCACATCCGTGTGATCGCCCAAAAGCGAGGGCGACGATGCTTCCGACTCCGCAGCGAATGCAGTGCCAGATAGCACGATAGCGGACAGACTGGTGGATAAAATCATTGTTGTTATGTTCATACATCCCCTCTTTAACGCGATAATCTTGCACTGTGGTGTTTCCCCGGCGGGTGCAAGGTAATTGGTGTTGGCTTTTCGGCACCGTGGCGAATTATGCTGATGCTTAGTCAAGAAACGATTTGTGGTTTTTTAAGATTTCATCAAGAGGTCGTGATGGCAGAAAAACGGGTGTTAATTATTGAAGACGATATGGACGCCGCCAGCGTGCTCGAAGCTTATCTGCGACGCGATGGCTATCAGGTTTCTATCGCGTCTGATGGACAAAAAGGTCTGCACATGGCGCTGACCAGTAAACCCGATTTGATTTTGCTGGATGTGATGTTGCCGAAGATGAATGGCTCTGAGGTGCTGTCCGCCCTGCGTCAGCGCAGTAATATTCCGGTGATTATGGTCACCGCCATCGGCGACGAACCGGAAAGAATTGGCGCACTGCGCTACGGCGCGGATGATTATGTCGTCAAGCCTTACAACCCGCAGGAAGTGGTGGCGCGCGTGCAGGCCGTGCTTCGGCGCACCGGCTACGCCATTCGGGAAGAGGCGATCCTGACATTCGAAAATTTATCCGTTGACCCGAGTTCCGTGACGGCAAGCATCGCGCTATCACCATCCGAATCCGTGGTTCTCGACCTTACTCCCACTGAATTTAATATTCTGGTGACGCTGCTCAAAGCGCCAAACCGCGCCTTTACACGGGGCGAATTACTGGAAGCCAGCCTGCCGGAAAGCGACGCGCTGGAACGTGTGGTGGACACTCACGTCCACAATCTCAGGAAGAAGCTCAACCAGCACAACATCATCAATGTGCTTGTCACTGTCCGTTCTGTCGGCTACCGATTCCGGTGAACCTGATGAAAAAATCGATCTTTCTGTCAGAAAAAATGTCGCTGTGGCGCTGGCTGTGTTTCCGTATTATTTCTCTGCTGCTCGCCACCCTGCTCATCATCGCTACCCTGATGTGGCTGCGCTTCGCCGTCAACAATGTCTACGTCGAACAGCAGATGCCGGATGAGGTGCGGGCTGAGTTTCAGCTGTTAAGCAAACAGAAAGATTACGGTAATCCTCGCTATCAGCAGATTATCAATCAGTATTACGGCCCGGATTTCTTTGTGCCGAATATTGCCAGCACCGACTGGCTGGTGCTCTCGATCATGGTTCTGATCGCCTTGCCCATCGTCGTCGTCGTGGTTTTGTGGCGGGCGAGGCCGCTGTCACAGCAATTTTCCAATATTGCCAGCGCCGCACGCGACGTCGCTCAGGGAAAGTTTGACACGCGCACGCAGCTTGTCGAACAGGCGCCGATGGAGCTGGTGACGCTGGCAGACGACTTTAATAACATGACCGCACAGCTGGAGCGCTACGAACGGGAACTGCGTGAATCCAGCGCGGCGCTGGCTCACGAACTGCGTACACCGTTAAATGCAGCGATGGGTCGCGTTCAGGGCATGCTTGATGACGTCTTCCCACGAGATAAATCACAGCTGACAATGGTCATCAAACAGCTCGAACAGCTCAACCACGTCATTCAGGATCTGCACTTCCTGTCACTCGCCAGAGCAGGACAGCTGCAACTGGTCCATACCCCTTTCTACTTCGACGAGCTCATCACTGAGCGACTGACCTGGTATCGGCCGCAGCTAGAACAAGCCGGGTTCCAGACGCATACGTATATTGAACAACGCGACTTTTGCTTTGCCGACCGCGAACGGTTAGGACAGGTGTTCTCGATTTTGATTGAGAATGCATTAAGTTACGCCAGCGATGGCCGCTATCTGGCAATTGATGTACGTGAAACGACGCTGCGTGAAAACGCGCCGTGCTGGCAGATTACCGTTTCCGATCGCGGTCCGGGGATTGAGCCAGAATCATTGCCCCTGCTTTTTGACCGCTTCTGGCGTGCAGAGCATTCGCGTGGACGGCACTCCGGCGGCAGCGGGCTTGGGCTATCTATCGCGTCAGCCATTATCACTGCACATGGCGGCACTATTTATGCAGAACACAGCAAGAACGGCGGACTTGTCATCATAATGACGCTGCCTCGTAGTACCTGAAAGAACAGTACCTGAAAAAACGGTGCCTGACAGAACGGTGCATTATCAGTAATTGCCAATAGTTAAAAAGCATAGCGAAATTATTGCTATGCCTTCCCTCCGGGAAAAAACATGGCAAACCGTGGCAATACTCATCGGCTACATGACGGGGTAAATGGAACAACTCCAGACGCCACGCCCTGTAGCGAGACAGGCCGCGTACCAACGCGGTTTTTCTTCCGCGCTATTCTTATATTTATCTGGAATGAGATAAGACGAAAAAAACTAATTTCATTATAAGTATTTCGCTACTCTGCATGAGCGAAATATATCGCCTCGATTAAAACTCAATCATCAAGGTAACTATAATGAAACGTTCACTTCACCAGGTATTCATGGCGATCACGCTGATTAGCGCCTCCTTTTTCAGTCAGGCCGCCGACACACAAACCTCGACATGGCAACACATCAAACAAACCGGTGAGTTACGCATCGGTGTGGCACAGGGCGAGCCCTGGTATTTTAAAAATCCGTCAACCGGAGAATGGGACGGCATCGGCTATAACATCGGCAAAGAGCTGGCAAACGATCTTGGGGTAAAACTGGTGACGGTGGAAACCACCTGGGGCAACGCCATCGCGGCCTTACAGACTGGTCAGATCGATACCATGTTAGTGCTCGACCCAACGGAAGAGCGGAAAAAAGCGGTCGATTTTCCTGAGCAGCCCTTCTTTTGGTATGCACAAGGCGTGTTGATTCGCGATGGCATCGCCGTCACCAACTGGGACGATCTCAATCGGGAAGATGTTAAAATCGGCGTCACACTGGGCTCCAGCCCCGACCTGATTCTGACCAAACGTCTGCCAAAAGCGCAACTGGTGCGTTTCCCTAATATGGATGAAGGCGTAGCCGCGTTCTACGCTGGCCGGGTCGATGCGCTGTCCTATTTCCACCCTGCGCTGGCGCTGCAACAGGCTAAAGTCGGCAAGGGCAATCTGATTCTGCCGAAGCCGATTATTGAGGTCAGCACGAGCGGGGCAATCCGTAAAGAAGCCGATCAGACCTTCCATAACTTCCTGAATGACGAGTTTGCCAAGCTGTATAAGTCCGGTAAAACGCAGCACTACTATGAGCAGGCGCTCAAACTGCGCGGCGTAGACGTCAGCAAAGTGCCATCGGTCATTAAAGAAGACTGGAAATAAGCCCGAAGCGGTTAAAGCGACAGTCCTGAACGGATTCAGGACATCTGCATTAGCGGGGTCAGCAGCGCGGCGACATCTGGGCATTGCTCCAGTTCGGATAACGCCGCCGTTGCCTCCGCAACCGTTGTTGGGGCAAGTCGGGACGAGAGATTCTCCGCAAATTTCGCCATGATGCGGCTTTCCGCCAGCGGGTGTTCTGCACAGCCGAGGGGAAACGCAATGCGCTCACCACTCACAACACTTCCCCGCGTGACGACATCAACCTGCAGCACTGGCCGACGTGCCTGCGCCATCAGCTGGTCAAGTTCGGGAGAAACCTCAACGTGAACCTTATCGGCCAACGCCAGAAGTTCCGGATTGGTTAACGTATCGTCCGCACTCCAGTGATGGCGCGGAATGCGGTAGGCCAGACACGCCAGCGTAAACGGCAGGCTGAACTGCGCATCTGTCGCATTTTGCGGACGTGCATCCATAAAATCAGCGGCCAGCCTCTGGCTTCCTTTG
Organism: Pectobacterium aroidearum; assembly: GCF_041228105.1. Classification (NCBI taxonomy): domain Bacteria; kingdom Pseudomonadati; phylum Pseudomonadota; class Gammaproteobacteria; order Enterobacterales; family Pectobacteriaceae; genus Pectobacterium; species Pectobacterium aroidearum. The sequence continues at coordinate 1,767,355 of NZ_CP166097.1, read as the reverse complement.
ACCCGAATCTGCTGAATATCCTGCGGCGACAGCGCCAACTCATGCTGCATGCGTTCGAAGGATTCCAATGCGGTATGTATCCAGCGACAAGCCGGATAGGCCTTGAAACTGGCGTGCTGGATCGCCCACTCCTCTCCCAAGTCAGCAATCAATGCCGCTTCATCAAAGCGGTCAGATCCCATCATGCGCCAGAAACCCTGCTCGCCGGACAGCACATCCCGTGGCCCAATAATCCCGCCGCGATGTAGCTCTACCCCACGGACGCCGGCTTCCGCCGCAGGCGCGTTGTAATCCTTAAAAGACACCAGCGGCCGCTGCTGCCAGTTGTATTTGTGCAAGCTGGGCAACGGCGTCAGCGACGCCGCCAGACCGATAGCGTTCTCTAACCCTGTGGCGTCACACTCCGTGAGTAAACCGTAGGCCACCGCCGCCCCGATCGATTCATGTTGGCACACGCCATAGACCTGCTGAAAACGCGCCGGATTCGGTTGCTGAGACTGAATGATCCGGCCATTGATTTCATACGCGGCGGCCAGCGCGCAGATCAGCGTTTTGCCGTCGATCGGACGTGCACCGACTGCCGCCAATGCGGCGGCAACCAGCGAAGCGCCGGGGTGTCCCATACCGCGTCCGGCAACCTCATAGCCATCATCGTAATCCAGCGCATTGATCGCTGCCGCATTCAAAAACGCCGCTCCAATGGCACCCAGCGGTGCGCCACCGTCCAATATCGGGCTGTTGCCTGCCGCATAGTGCAGGCGAGCAACGCGGGCGCAGTCTTGCACCACCTGGCTACCTGCACCGGCAATGCCGCAGCCCAGACTGTCGATAAAATGCAGCACGATTTTTCTTCTTAACGCAGCGGGAATGTCCTGAATCGTCAATCGGTGGGCAAAGGTCGCGAGGCGCAACGTCAGAGGGAGTTCAGCAGCGTGAGACATCGGCATACCGCCATTCTTTTATAAATAAAAGGAATATTAGCACCACGTTTTATTATTTATTTATCATTTTTTCGACCTGCTAAGATGCATCGGTTCTAACAAAATAAGAAATGTATTTCCTAATTACGTTGTTTCCAGGGGCGCTATTTTATGTCTTATCAGTGGGATTTTTCCGCCATCTGGCCTTACCACCAGTTGCTGTTGGAGGGGCTATGGGGAACGATAAAGATCGGTGCCACCAGCATCCTGATCGGGATGGTGGCTGGCATGGTGCTTGCCGCCATGAAAATGTCGCCCCGGCGGCTCTTGCGCCTGCCCGCCGCGATGCTGATTGGCTTTTATCGTAATACGCCCGCGCTGGTGCACTTCTTCTGGATTTACTACGCCCTGCCCGTCATTACGCCGTTAACGTTTTCGCCTTTCACCGCCGCCGTGATCGCGTTGTCCGCACAGTCCGGTGCCTTTTATGCAGAAGTGTACCGTGGTGCGATTTCCTCGATTCACGCGGGGCAATGGGAAGGGGCCAAAGCGCTGGGTATGCCGAAATCGACCGCATTGCGTCGGGTTATTCTGCCGCAGGCGTTACGCCGGATGATTCCCCCCTTCATTGAGCGCTCGTTTGAACTCATCAAATCGACATCACTGGCGTCCTCTCTGGCCTACAGCGAGCTGCTTTATCAGGCGATGCAGATAAACAGCCAAACCTACCGACCGCTGGAAGTCTACAGTCTGGTGGCGGTGATGTATTTCACCCTGCTGCTGCTGATTAGCCTGTTCAGTCAACATATTGAGAAACGGCTGTCGCTGGCAGACCGTCGGCTCGCGTAAGGAACATCATGCACTATCAATGGGATTTCTCGCTGGTCTGGGACAACCTTCCCGTGCTGCTGAAAGGCCTCGGCGTCACACTCGAACTCTGGCTGCTGGCCGGTGTGTTGGGAACCGTGCTAGGGCTGGTTTTCGGTCTTTTTCGCGTATTTGGCAAACGCTGGCTGTCACTGCCCGCCAGAGTCTTTGTCGAAATCTTCCGTAATACGCCCGTCCTGATCCAACTGATCTGGTTTTATTACGCTTTTCCGGTTCTGGTCGGCATACAGTTCAGCACCTTTGCCGCCGCGGCGCTGGCTCTGACGCTGTATAGCGCGGCGTACTGTACGGAAATTTTCCGCGCGGGGCTGCAATCCATCGATCACGGACAGTGGGAAGGCGCAAAAGCGCTGGGCATGCGGCAGGCCGTGATCCTGCGCCGCGTGGTTCTGCCACAGGTGTTACGCAATATGCTGCCCGCCCTCACCAACCGGATGATCGAACTGGCCAAGGTGACCTCACTGGCTTCCATATTGGCCGTCAACGAACTGATGTACCAAGGCCGGCTGCTGAGCAGCACCTATTATCGTCCGCTGGAAATCCTGACGGTGGTCGCGCTGCTCTATTTCATTTTGATCTGGCCGGGGAGTTACCTTGCCGCACGACTTGAACGTCGTTTCCGTTCAACCCCCTAGTCTGACAGCGCCACAGGATTGCTATGAGTGAAACTATTACCTTGAATGAAAACAGTACTTTGAATGAAGATATCGTCCTGCGCATTCGCGGGCTTCAGAAACGCTTTGGTGCCGTTGAGGTCTTAAAGGGGATCGATCTGGATGTACGCCGTGGCGAAAAAATTGCCATCATCGGCGGCAGCGGATCGGGAAAAAGCACCCTGCTACGCTGCCTGAATTTTATGGAGATCCCCAGCGCCGGCACCATCGAACTCGATGGCGTGGTTCTGGGAAAAACCAATTCGCAAGGCCAGCGTGATTATCCCGAAAAGCAACTGTGCGCCGTGCGGGAACGCGTGGGCATGGTGTTTCAGCAATTCAACCTGTTTCCCCATCTGACCGTGCTGGAAAACGTGCGTGAAGCGCTGGTGTCGGTGAAGAAAATGCCGCGACATGACGCGGATATCATCGCCAAAGCCCAGTTGGAAAAGGTCGGGCTGAGCAACAAGCAAGACGCGCGCCCCGGTAGCCTATCCGGCGGTCAGCAGCAGCGGGTGGCAATTGCCCGTGCGCTGGCGATGTCACCGGAAGTCATGCTGTTCGATGAACCCACATCGTCACTGGATCCAGAATTGGTGGGCGAAGTGCTGCACACCATCCACGCGCTCGCGGAGGAAGGCCGTACCCTGCTGTTAGTCACCCATGAACTGGGATTCGCCTATCACTTCGCCGACCGCGTTATCTTTATCGAAAATGGCGTGATCCACGAAATGGGCAGCGCCGAGCAGGTGCTCAAAAATCCGCAGCAACCCCGTACCCAAGCCTTTCTCGCCCGCTTTGCCGAGCGCGCCTTTTAACTCATCATTCAGGAACAGCACGATGCAACCCACCTTATCCAGCCAAAGCAGTCAGGCTTATTTGCAAGATCCGCGTAACCGCGACGTACAGGTGTATGTGAATGGGGAATTTGTTCATCGCGACAACGCGGTGGTGTCGATTTTTGATTCCGGCTACGTGTGCGGCGACGGCGTATGGGAAGGCTTGCGTCTGGTTAATGGTCGCCTGATTGCGCTGGATGCCCATCTCGATCGCCTGTTTGACGGCGCTGCCGCGATCCAACTGGATATCGGCCATAGCCGGGAAGCGCTGACTGATATTCTCCATAAAACACTCGCCATCAACGGCATGACCGATGGCGCGCATATTCGTCTGATGATTACCCGAGGGAAAAAGCATACGCCAAATCAGGATCCCCGCTTTATTATCGGCGGCGCCACCATCGTGTGCGTGGCGGAGTATAAGGTCGTCGATACCGCGGCGAAAAAGCGTGGCCTGACGCTGTTTACCTCCACCTACCGCACCAGTACGCCAGACGTCTTCGATCTGCGGCTGAATTCGCACAGTCGGCTCAATCTTATTCAGGCGCTGCTACAGGCGTTGCAGGCCGGTGCCGATGAGGCACTGATGCTGGATCCACACGGTTTTGTCGCCAGCTGTAATTCCACCAACTTTTTTATCGTCCGCCGCGGTGAACTGTGGACGTCATCAGGCCGCTACTGTTTCAACGGCATTACCCGCCAGACCATTATCAACCTTGCAGAGGCCAATGGACTGAAGGTCAAGGCTCAGGATTTTACATTGGCAGAAGCCCTTACCGCTGATGAAGCCTTTGTCACTGGCACGCTGGCAGGCATCACCCCGGTAAAAGCGCTGGACGGTCGCCCGTTTAACGCCGAACACCGCCCAGTAACCGAGCAGCTCAGCCGCTGGTATGAGGCGTATTTGCACGCGCAGTGATTGAGGCGCTACGTTCAACAACGAATTGATTCAACGAAATATTAACCGTCAGAAACATTTCATGTAACCTAAGCGCCACTTTTTCAGAAGAGCAGGTCAGGGAATGAAAGCCGTAAAGTTACTGTTTGGCATCCTATTACTGAATATGGTCATAGGGGTCAGCACGGCTATCGCTGCCCCAGACGACACCGCCCCCCCTTTTTACGCGGGTAAAACGCTGGCGCATCCGATTATTTCGGGCGCACGCGACAACAGCGCCCTTCTGGTTTTCATTCAGGAAAACCAGGTGGTCAAAGGCTATTATTGCTTCTGTAGCGAAGAGGAACATAGTGCAGATCACCTTCCCCACCTGCTCGGTACCTTCCCCGATTCCACCATCGAATCCGTATTTTATGCCGACGTGGACCAGGCTGGTCAAATCACGCTGGTGTTGAGTAAAAGCCACGGCAAGTTCGCCCTGCGCGGCTGGCGTTACATTGAAGACGGCAGCTATATTCCGGTGCTGAGTTTACAGCCAGTTCTGGACAAGCTGGTTCGCGAAAATAAGGATCTCAATTCAACGTCGATAAAACGCGCCCTCGCCAAGCTTCCGCCTTATGACTACAGCGCGCAGTACCCTAAGCTCGATAATCACGATTTCGATAACATCGACTTTACTCAGGGCGACGTTGTCGGCTGGTATCTTGACGATGGCACACCGTCTCATGCTGCGAAGCAGCCAGCAGACAACGTCTACGCCTATAAAAAAACCTTCGCGGAAAAAGACGGTTTATTTCTTACCGTAACCTTCCGTCGCGTGGAAGACAGCGCAACGCCCGGATTTCGCGCGACAGCCATCAGTTGGCAAGCTGACCCGGCTAAATTCAGCGGCAGCGAGAATGGGCCTTATGTCTATTACTCGCCGCAATATGGCTTAGTAAAAGGTTTTTTCCTACATGGCGTTCCTGACGGAAAATGGACCACCGTCGGCGAGAACTTCGCCAGTTCAGGTAGCTATGTAGCGGGACAACAGCAAGGCCAGTGGACCATCAGCGATGGGCAAGAAACGGCAACGGGATTGATGAAAAACGATGAACGTGAAGGCCGCTGGGAGATCGCCGACGGCATGGATGGCAATACACCAGAGCTAAGTGGCTTCGATACTTACCTCAATGGCCAGCGTCATGGCCCCAGCGAGCGCCGTCTGGCGAGTGTGCTGCGCTCGAAGGGCGATTATGTTGATGATCAGCCTGAAGGCATGTGGATCACCGAAAACGGCGAAGGCCCGTTTGTGAAAGGCGTGGCTAACGGGATGTGGAAACTCAAGACGGCTGACGGCGAGATCCAGCAGGTCGAACTGATCGCTGGCGTAAAGCAGGGAGAACTGCGCTGGAGTGATAAGCAAGGCCGTCTGACACAACTCATTCATTATAAAGATAATCTTCCTCACGGCGTGTACCAGAAGTTCAACGCTGCCGGAAAAATGGTGTATCAGGCTGACTATGCCATGGGCAAACTGGAGGGCCGTGAAATCGAATATTATGACGATGGCACAACTCTGCGCGCCGATCGCGGCTACCGCAATGGTGAACTCGACGGCCTGTATATCTATAATTTCCCTGACGGAAAACCGAAGTCCATATCAACCCTTGACCACGGTTATGAAGTCGGACTGATGCAGGAATTTACCGCCACTGGCGTCAAAATTACCGAACGTAATTACTGCCCTCTGTCGATGAGCGGTCGTGGCTACTGCGGCAAGCAGCAAACCTTCAACCCTGACGGCACGCCCCTCACCGAAACCGATTATCTGTTCAACCGCCAGCAAACCAATAATACCTGGTATGCGAACGGTCAGCGTCAGGATGAAACGCGTATCGGCACCGATGACAGCTACACCCAAATCAGCTATTACCCTAACGGCCAGATGCAATGCATTAGTCGCGCGCAGGGTTTCAAGCCGTTGGTGGTCAATGGCAAAGAGTACAAAGATTATCAGGGCGCGCTGCGCCAGGGCGAAAGCGCCTGTTATTACCCCGATGGCAAAGTCAAAAGCAGCGGAGTCTGGAAAGACGGCAGACTAACCACCGGCTGTGAAACCCGTTTCGATGAGAACGGAAAACAAACCGCCCCCGGCCCTAAAGGCTGCGTGATTCCGAAATGGGAATATGAACGCTGATATCCCACACAGGAGAAACGCTCAGTAATCTATGATTCTGCACGGGTGTGCGGGTGATTCATATCCTTTCGAAAGTGGCACCGCATTGAGTGAGGTTATAGGGAGGCAGTTGCTTTCCATTACTCACTCACCGGAATAACGATAAGCCCCGACGTCTGCTCGGGGAAATTGAGTCGCCGGGGTTTATAGGCCGTCCAGCGGTATTATTCAGCGACGCCTCAGGTTTAAGAGCTCGTTTGGGATTGTCTGCTTTGGCGAGGTGCGGACTTTTCTAAATCTATCCGGAAAGCAGATGGCTAAGGCAATGTCACAATCCTCAGAGAGGCCTTCTCATACATCTCAAATGTGAATTGCGCACGAATAAATTAAAAAAGAACATGTTTTCATCGTGTTGAAACGCTACGATATAGCCATTAAGATTATTCTGAATGTCACTAAATACAGTTGGGAATTTCCGCTTATCATATCGGGTATTGGCAAAATGGAGTCGCTGAATGAGGGTGTTGAGCTGGGCAATAAGCCTGTGCAGGAAGACGGAAGCATGGCTGGTTAAGCACCAGGCAAAGGATCAGGTACAATGCGCAGAGCAGCGGCTGGGTTTGACGGAAGGAGAGTCAGGCGATCACTATGACACTTTAGCACCAAAAACCATCAATGATGCAAGTATGCGAGAGTATTTCGTTGCCCTGAAATACGCCTTGTCTCAGAAAGATGTGAGAAACATTGCCATTACAGGGAGCTACGGCGCAGGAAAAAGTACGGTTATTTCATCATTTATGAAATATCACTGCGATGATAAATACATCAATGTATCTCTTGCGGGATTTGATATGACTGAAAATGAAACAACCGTCAGCCCGACTCACCAAGAGGTTGAACTCAGTATCCTGCAACAAATTCTTTATAAAGAGAATAGAGAGAAGCTTCCCGACTCAAGGATAGACAGAATAATCAACAGGGGCCCACACTATGTCAGAGGAACCTATTGGGCCTTACTTAAAGTCATTGCGCCCATCGCAGTTGCCGCATTTATTATCTATTTCAAAATGATTTCTGAGTTTCTAAGCCTCCCACCTTCCTGGACGGAGGTGTTTAATACACACTACATTATAAAAGGAATTGCATTAGTTTTTCTGGCCTTTACGGCGCTGTACTTTGTAACTGCCAGCGCATCTCGAATAGGTATTTTTGATAAGAAAATTAAGCTCAGCAAGATCGCCCTTTTAAGCGGAGATGTTGAGGCAAGCAACCAAGAAACACCGTCCTTATTGAATAACTGCCTTGATGAGATAGTGTATTTTTTCACCAGACTGGAATATAAGGTGGTAATCTTTGAAGATCTTGACAGACTAGGAACGCCTGAGATTTTCGTTAAATTGCGCGAAATTAACAAAATAGTTAATAACAATATTGTTGATGGCAACCCGGTCAGATTTGTTTATGCGGTAAGAGACGACTTATTTTGGGGCGCTGATGCCAGAACTAAATTCTTTGATTTTATCCTTCCCATTATTCCATTTATGGATAGTAGGAATGCGTTTACTTTATTAAAGAGAAAGATGTCGTTTGATACGCATAACGATAAATATCTGAAAGATATTTCGGCATATATAAACGATATGCGAAGCCTGCAGAATTTGGTCAATGAGTACCATGTATTCAGCAATATTGTTGATAACGGCAAAGATAAAATTAAGCTGTTATCGCTCGTATTTTATAAAAATATCTATGCCTTAGACTATTTTCTTACCGATAAGAAAACAGGGGTTTTATATTCTTTTATTCGCGACTATCGTACCCGCGAACTTCACCGTAATCATTTTGACTCTTTGGAAAAAAAACTAGGTATTTTACAGTCTGAAATAGAACATCTTAATCATGAGCCAATGTATGATGATAGGGGAATTAGAGAGGATATCGTATGTAGATATCTGCCGAAAATACTCTGGGATCGTGTATTTTTTGCAACAGTGTATGGGCGCGGTAGTTTTAATAATGTTTCAACTTCGAGTTTAATTGAAGGTGAAAAGGAATTTTTGGATTTCTTATCACTCGGCGAGGATATTTATATTGGTTACTCTCATTACAACGAAAACAAATTTTCACTCTTTGATAGAATATTAAGAGAAAAATTAAAACAAGAATATCTAAAAAGAAAGTCTATATTGGGTAAAGATAAAAACTCAGCGTTCAGAGAATTACAAATAAAAACAAAGAAAATTAAAGAATCAATAAAATTAAGAAACGCAATTTCACTGCGAGAACTTACGACGAACATTGGGCGTAAGAAATTTGCAGAAATTGCACAGGTATATCTTGAGGAGATGAATAATCATGACTTCGTCTCTGAGCAGCAGCTCCATGCTTTGTGCACTGATATGCGCAATGGTGGGTTAGATGCCTTGTATCTGCTGCTGTCTGATGGTCTGGTGATGCAGGACTTTATGGTATACCGCTCTATTTTCCATGAAGGATCGATGACCGTAAATGATAACGACTTCCTGAAAGCCGTCGGTCAGGATCTGGACTGTGCAACCTCAAACGGTGAATATTTTATCGATGATGAGGAAAGAGTCATCAGTGAACTGGTTGAACATAACCGTATTTATGCTGATGGCGCACTTCATCATCAACTAATGACTCATTTGATTGATAACACGAATGAACATCTGCCGAGTATGATCGCTTCGCTATTCAGCAAGTCTGATGAACATATCCTTGCAGTTTTTTCCGAACTTTATAACCGATTTGGCGAACCCGAAACTTTCAATAAATTAACCGTTATCGCACTGCAAAAAAATGGTTATCTTGACAAAATGATTGCCGTTCTCGTTGGCCAACCCAGTGATAAATACTCCAACGATATTGCGATCAGTGTCATATCCTGCGTATCTCCTGAGCATGCGCTAGATAAATTGCAATACCTTCAGCTAATTCATTCGCTGGGTAGCCGCGTTATTTCTCAGCTCACCGAGGAAAATCAGGAAGAATTCATGTGTCATGTACAACAAGCGGACATATGCTATGACGAGTTGTTTGAACCGCTGACGCCAACAGAGCGGTATTGTGTGCAGTTTATTGTGCAAAACAGTCTTTATCAGTTAACCCGACATAATGTTGGCATTGCTGTTTCGTGTCTTATTGAAAACATAACGCCTGAAGAGGCGGAAAGGAAACCCTGGACGCTTGCCTATGAGCATAAACTCAGTGCGGTTTCTGATTACTTCAGTCAAAACATCGATATATTCGTAAGGGATGTGTTTATCTCCTCCGCTGAGGATGCTGGCTGTATCCGCTACGTTCTAACCCGCACCTCTCTAAGCGACACTTTAAAAGGCGAAATTGTTAGAAAAATGACCTTCGTTTTTACAGATCTGTCCGGTGTATCGGCCAAAGCAGAATTTAACGAAGGCCAGCTAACGCTCTCCTATCACGATCTGTTCTACCGTTATGACCGAGTCGCACCGGAATGGGGAGTCCTATTAGATTATATCTGTGAAGACTGCAACATGGAGACACTGACTGCGTATGTAACAAAGCATGCGTCTGCATTCGGCCAGTCATCCCCTGAAGTCTATGACAGCGACCGCTATGACATGCTGTATATGAAAATTATCTGCAATGATGAGCTGGATGAGCAGGCTTATCAGAGCCTGGTTGCACCGCTTGAGATTAACACGCAGGAAATTGATGAACAGCTTAGCGCGCGTAACTTCTGCACCTTGATAGCCATGTTGAAACTGCCACTCGAGGCAACAGTGTATGAAAAAATTGTGGCTCAATACATGGTTCAGGATGAAAATATTAGGGATGCCCTAGTCTATTGGTTCAGTCAGAATAAAAGCGAATTTATTGCGCAACCCGAGTTCTATCTCAGAAAAGAAAAAGATGAGCACTTCTTTAAAGTCATGCTCACAAAAGTCATGGTCTACGCGCTCTTTACTGTGCAAGAGAAAGCGGATCTGGTGTCGCTATTTATTGATTATTTCATTGAGTCTGATATCACCGATCTCAATTTACCTAATGATGTCCTGCTGCTGGTATTTAACAGTACCAGCAATGAAGAATTCAAGGTAATGCTATTCACACGATTTATTGTGACAGGACTGAATAAGCATCAACTAGCCGGGCTTTGTCATCAGTTGGGTGAAGATGAATTGAGAAATATATTCATCAATCGAACCAAAGCGACAATTTCTGTTGCAAACAGGGACCGCGTGATATTAATCCTTGAGCATCTGCAGGCAGTACGTATTATCAAAGATTTCCAAGAGCGTGAGGATGGAAAATTCTCAGTCGCTATCGGACCCGGCCTGGATGTTGAAAACTAGCGATTTAGCCTCTTCAGGCCGAGACCGACAGGTTTCTGCCTGATTTTGTTAATCTGTTTATGAACTTAAACTCCCAATATTGACCTGCCCCCAGTATTAAACACAATAATCAGTTAGTAATGTCGGTTGATTTACTCCCGTATTCTCCGTTTCGCCATCCCGCTGCAAACTCTGAAGGGGTCTGATAATTCAACGAAGAATGAGGCCGACATTCGTTATAGTCCTGCCGCCATGCGCTTATAATTTCTTTTGCATGAACAACATCGTGGAACCAGTGCTCATTCAGGCATTCATCGCGAAAACGACCATTAAAACTCTCGATAAAGCCATTCTGTGTCGGCTTGCCCGGCTGAATAAGCCGCAGCTCAACATTATGTTCAAAGGCCCACTGATCCAGCGCACGGCAGGTAAACTCAGGCCCCTGATCTGTTCTTATCGTCGCCGGATAGCCACGAAACAGCGCAACGCTGTCCAGAATGCGTGATACCTGAACGCCTGTAATCCCGAAAGCAACGCTGATCGTCAGACACTCCTTCGTGAAATCATCAACGCAGGTCAGGCATTTAATCCGGCGACCACTGGCCAGCGCATCCATGACAAAATCCATTGACCACGTCAGGTTGGGACCTGCCGGACGCAACAGCGGAAGCCGCTCAGTTGCCAGCCCCTTACGGCGCCGTCTGCGTTTTACGCCCAGGCCATTGAGATGATAAATGCGGTAGACCCGTTTGTGGTTAACGCAAAGGCCTTCACGACGCAGAAGCTGCCAGATACGCCGGTAACCGAAACGTCGGCGTTCCATTGCCAGTTCGGTGATACGTGCAGACAGATACGCATCAGTAGCCGGGCGGTGCGCATCATAACGGCAGGTCGACAGAGACAAACCTGTCAGCCTGCAGGCACGCCGTTGCGACAGACCTATTGCTTTGCACATCACTGTCACGGCTTCCCGCTTCTGGTCTGTCGTCAGTACTTTCGGCCCAGAGCCACCTGTAGTGCCTCTTTATCCAGCATGGCTTCGGCGAGCAGCTTCTTGAGGCGGGCGTTCTCTTCTTCAAGTGACTTAAGCCTTTTTATTTCAGGTACTTCCATGCCACCAAACTTCTTACGCCACGTATAAAACGTGGCGTCGGAGATGGCGTGCTTACGGCAAAGTTCGCGGGCGGAAACACCCGCCTCGGCTTCGCGAAGAATATTGATGATCTGTTCGTCGGAAAAACGCTTCTTCATGGGGTTGTCCTCATGTTGCTGATGAAGACATTACTAACATCGTCGTGTGTTAATCAATGGGGAGCAGGTCAACCTTTGAGACATGCACAAAGAGTAGCAGAGTCGATGAAGGATGATTATGATAAAAATGGCATAGTGTTAAACACCTCGGCAACAAATTACATTAAAGACGACATTATAGAATACGAGCTTAAGCAAATTAAAGTTGCTGCATACTATTTTTCTTTATTCCAATTTTCACTTATAAAAACACTTGCCCCTTTCAATGCTATTACAAGTGATGCACCTCTTATTTTAGCTCATAATAAATTGCACACATTTGGCTTAGGGTCGACCGGGACAATGATATTAACTCCCTTAAATAAAAACACATTTCTTTTTGGCAGCAAAGAAATAAAATTACCTAACCTACATCAGGCATCAATAAATGAAGTCGCTAATTTTAATACAATTATTATGAATGCATCGAATGAAAAATGTTTTTCTAATAACGACCATTTTTTCATACTTGATGACCATGAAAAAACAATTAAGTACCCCAGATGAATTTATAGCCCTGGAGACATTTAATTCAATCAACAGGTTAGCTAACACAACCAAATACATTATAATATTTTCAAGAAACCCTTAGGGGTGTTGGCTACGCTTACTTACCCCAGTCACTTACTCAAGTAAGCTCCTGGGGATAAACTCTCTTGCCGCCTACCCACAACTCGAATTATTTTGGGCATAGGTTATATATTAATCTTTACTGGGTAACCTAGGGCTCTTAGAGCCTTATTCGTTCGACCATTTCTGGGTGGAGTATCTTCTGGCTTCGCCCAACCAGCAACTTCAGCAATTGAGTTAATACCATAATGAGCAAATTTATAATCCTCATGCTTACCAGCAAGATATATTCTCTCCCACATATTTTCAGCTTTACCACCATACAAAACAAAATCGAGTAGTTCGAGTATAGTCTGACCATTAAGGTTGCGTTGGTTGATTAACCACTCAGCGAATAAAGGTACACGCTCTTCTCGTGACAAAGATTTTTGATTCGGTTTTCCCAATGACTCTGTACTCATTTTTATGAGGTGATCCATCGTCGCATGAGTTGCACGCAATATTCCCTGTAAATCGTCTTTCTTTAGGGAATGGATATGTTCACGTTGTAGACATCGCCGAATAAGTGGAGCATACACTTGTAAATTATAAGCTTCATTCGATGGCGGTGCTGGTAATTCTATCCACCAAGACAGCATTGACATTAGAGCCGATTGAGGATCTTTGCAGTTGGCCTGGTAGTACTCTTCGTAAGGATAGGTATTGTTGTGCTGTTTAACTTGATTGTAATAATAAGCATGTAAAAATTGGTCCACTTGCCAAAAAACTGGTGTATCTACGTCAATCCAGATTGGTCTAAAATCTTTGATCTGAGAGGCAATATGTTTAATTGTTGAAAGAGTACTCTCCCATTCTTTTCTGAAACTATCTTTTATCTTGTCTTTCGATTTTCTGTCATCAGAAAAACTCACACCTTCCCAAACTGGAATACTTCTTTTAGTAACTCTTTCATTTTCTTCTTTCCTTCTCTTCTTGTTAAGCCCAAGAAATGATTTTTGTTCTTCAATGATTGTCTCATTTAAATCAAAACAGACATCTAAAGACTCAAGGTTATCAAAAAATTCTGTCAGTTGTTCAACCATTCCTGAATTAAATAAATCACTTTCACTAAAAAAAACACCAGCTTCAATATTACTATTCCATGCTCGATCTGTAAGGTTTGCAGAGCCAATGTAAGCGCCGTAGCCTTTCCACCAAATAATCTTACTATGTAATGAATCTGGTACTAATTTGCAAAAAACATTATTTTTTGCACTACTCAACAATTTAGATAAGAAACCAGGTGAAACAGGCACTGTATGGTCATAGCGCATCCAAATATCTAATCGATATTTGTTATTTATACAATGTTGTAACAGCTCAGTTCTGTCATCACCATACGCAATTGCTGCAACAACCCCGTCCAACTCAGTTCCCGAAGGGGGTAACAGAGACCTAAAAAACTGCTTATTTAAACCATTTGCAACCAATTTCATTTTAATCCTCAACGGTTAATCAAATTAAGCAACACACTTTTTGCGGTTGGTTGATAAACAAACTGCTCTGTTATAAGCATTGTCGAGTTTATCTTGGAATGGATGCGGGCATAACTATCTAAGTTTAAAAGTATGATCTGTTCCCCAGATAATAAATACGCTGTGATGTTAGGATCGTCTGCTCCTGGCACACAGCAGACAAGTACGTGACGCTGAAAGTCTGCTGAGAGCGAGGAGCGGACATAGCTATGGGCATTCTATCTAATCAACTGGGAGCAGGCCAGAGCGGCTATGAGTGAGGAGCTGGCGTCGGATGTTTAAGATAGAAAATACTAAATCTCTTTATCGCAACGCTGAAAGTAATACCACACTGATAGAATGTTGACCTGTTTTATAACCATGATAGGATGGATAATCGCAATTAGAGTGTCAAACTGGTGAATTTTATAACATATATCGTTTTTTTAACGTCTATCACTATGTGTTTTTATATGAATAAATATAATATTGTAGAAGAATGCGATTCAGTAGAGAGCTTTCTATCGTTGGCTAAGAGTTTAGGTGAAATAATTCCTCACCCTAATGGCGAAGTATACGATGTGATTATAGCAAATGACGGTGTTAATGCCAAAACAGGTTCTTTCAGTCAAAATTTCGGTTTTGCCGAATTCCCATTACACACCGATACTGCCTTTTGGGCAATACCAGCAAGATTTTTAATAATGTGGTCACCCGAGGCTAGCGCAACATCAACAACCATCTTGTCGTGGAGAGATATAGTAGACGCTTTCTCTGAAAGCGAAAAGAAAATCATTAATGATGCTATATTTAAAGTTCATACATATGAAAGTGTAAACTATCGAGGTTTAAAATTTTCTTCTCCATTAGGAAATGGATTCAGATTCGACCCGAATATAATGACACCCGCAAACGAACAAGGTAGGAAGTTTATAGAGATATTTCATGAGGTAATCCGAGGAATGAATTTAATTAATTTTAATTGGTCGGGTTCAAATGCTTTGGTTCTTAATAACTGGAACATGCTTCATGGAAGGAGTAAGGTCGAGAACAAGCATGAAATCCGAAAAATATTTAGAGCTTACGTGAGGTGAAAAATGAGTTGGGATAATGATTCATTGTGGTCAAAAAGTAAGGTTTATTTTCAAAGAGCATTTAATGATGACAGAGATTCAGAGATTTTTGGGCTATGGTGCGCAATGGGGCTTGAGTTACTTTCACGGTCAACTATCTCACACTTTAGTCCGTGCTTACTTGCTGAGCCTGATAAAGATCAAAAAAATCTCCTTGCAGCTTTAGGTCTTAACGCGAATATCTCGCAGGCTAAGTCTATATCTACATCTCAGGTATTGAAACTTTGCAAAGATTTGATTCCAGATTTCAATGAGGAGGAGATCACGATAGCTTTGGCTTTGGCCGGACGTAGAAATGAAGAGGTTCACTCAGGCACCGCCGCTTTTGTTGAATATAAACCTCAACAATGGATTGGGGCATTTTATAAATGTTGTAGAGTGTTATCACAAGCGCAAGATAAAAACCTAGAAGAGCTGTTTGGTGAAGATGAAGCAAAAGCGGCTCATGAAATTATTACTGAACTTGATAAACAGGTCAAAAAACATGTAATAACTCAAATCAATGCTTATGAGAAAGTTTTTAATGATAAATCATTGGAAGAGAAAGAGGCAATAAAGATAATCGCTGAAAAGCAAGGCGAAGATCTTTCTCATAAAAAGCATCACAAGGTGAAATGTCCAGCATGTTCTTGTACTGCTACAGTTCATGGGAATGAATATGGGAAAGAGCAAGTGGAAAACAAAGGGACAGAGATAATAACTAGGCGATCAGTAATTCCAACTGTATTTTCATGTCCAGCTTGTGGATTGAAACTAAATGGTTATGCTCAATTAGCTGCGGCCGGGGTAGCAGATCACTACACAAACAGAACACATTATACCCCTCAGGAGTATTATGAATTAATTGACCCGAATGATCATGAATCAATGGCCTCATATGCAGAGGATCATGGGTACTATCACTTTAGTAATGATTGACCTGCTCACAGCTTCTCCACATAAACTGTTGTTAGCTACTTCCGCTGTTGGCACGAAGCGGATCATTTGAAGAGCCGTGTGGTCTGCTAAGAGCGAGCAGGGAACCTTGAACTTTTATCAAGCTGGCTTATCAGGAAGGACTTCGAATATTTGAAAGTCATCTACCTTTCAAGTTGACGTAAGTGTGTAGCAATCCCCCACCTGAGATCGATACATTTCCCATTAATCAGATCGATAACAGAATAACTCGCGTTGGGTTGAGCATACCGAGCGAAACTCTTGACAGTCCCTTCTTTAAACATTGCCAGAATGCCCTGACTGACGTGCCCGTGAGACACAATACATATTGTCTGATGATGTGATGATGTATCTTCCAGGCTTTGTACAAAACGTATAACCCGCTGAGAAGCGTGTGCCAGTGACTCACCACCTGGTGGACAATATTCTGCATCAAGCCTGAATAACGCATTTGCATCGTTCGGATGCTTTTGTCTGAGCAGTTCTAGTGGCATCCCTTCAAACTGACCAAAGGCCTGCTCTTTAAGGGCCGGTTCAGCCGTCAGCGAGCAGCGAAAATATTCAGCCAGGCTCTGCCCCATTTGCCAGGCACGTCCAAGCGGAGAAGCGTAAACACGTTCTACTTGGTACTCACTTTCAGTAAGTGCATCCAGTAAGGCGGATGTTTCACGCAAACCGCGACGAGTCAAAGAGCTATCACAGTGTCCCTGAATAATTCCTTTCAAATTCCACTCGGTTTCCGCGTGTCGAACAAGTATCAATTTCATTGTTAGAGGGTCATGCTCGTTGTTGATTTAAATGCCCAACACTGTGCGATGTCGAATACTACCAACTGACGCAGCGGAATACTTTTCTGTTTTGGAAAATATGAATAAGTGCAGCGGATTGCCGTTACGCCGTGTCTCTAGAGAGAAGTACTGAAATTTATCCGCAGATAACGTCTGCTTCTGGCACGAAGCAACACCTCAGGAAGGAGGAAATGGATAGAACAGATAAACCGCCACCATAACTGAGATACTCAATATTATGCTGACGATGAAGTATGTTTTAAATGGCTGCTTTTGTGTTTTATGGCGAAAGAGTTGTTGACCCGCCATCGCGCCAACCCACCCACCGACAACCCCAAACACCAGCAACGTGGATTCAGGCACTCTGCGCCAGGCCTTACGCGCCGCCATTTTATCAACGCCGTAAATCACCAGCGTCAGTACATTGGCGAGCAGGAGCCACATAGCAAAGGGGTCAGACGTCATCGTGCTACCGATCGCCGCAAAGACCAATAGTAAATAACAAAAGTAATTGAGACTCATACCATTAGCCACAGTAATTTTCAGAGTGTATAGAAGCTGTATTATACGCAGTACATGCGGTGGGAAGAAACCGCTATCAGTATGGATTGGCGCGGAATAGGCCGTCGTGGCCCCGGATAGGTGGCATTTAGCGATTTACTCTCACCTATTTCAGGATGATGCCTTTTCCATCAGGATATTCTATGCTGGCGATGACTTAGGCAAAAGGCATAACCATGATAACAGTAGAGAAATCAGATCCATCTGCTCCAGAATCTCATTATTTAATCGAAACATTGTCATCAGAACTTGCTGCTATTACCGGTGATAGTGGCAAAAGCAATTTCACCGTTGATTCAATAGATAGGGACCGATCACTGTGGGTATTAGCAAAAAACACTCATGGCGATGCGATAGGATGTGGCGCTATTCGCCCATTAACGCAAAATATCGCTGAGCTTAAAAGGATGTTTTCAGACCGAAGCGCGCCAGGTATTGGCAGAGCTTTACTCACTTTTCTAGAAGTATCGGCAAAGAATATGGGGTATATCGAGCTCAGGCTTGAAACCCGGCACGTTAACCACAGGGCTGTACATTTTTACGAAAAAAATGGGTATGTACGTATTGAGAATTACGGCCCCTATATAGGCCGGGAAGAGGCGGTCTGTTTTTCAAAGATATTGCAGGAGTGACATACGTTTCTTGCCAGAAATATGATGGAAAAACGTGGCTATTCGGGTATTGATACAGAAAATATATGGAATGGGTGGTTAGCATACAAGATGAATAGAATGTCATGAAAACTCTCGAAGAACTGAGGGCAGAGCTTCTTAGTATTGGCGTGCGACTTGGTTGTGGTGTCAGGCCTAACCATTACTTCATCATCCCCGACCAACCTGATGGCGTCGCGACTCCCTATCTGGAAATTTACAGGCAAGAATACCATTTCGTTGTGAGTGAACGAGGCATGGAAATCGAGCGTAAGGTTACCCTTAGCGACGACGAAATCCTTTATTGGTTTGCAGATTGCGGTGTTCGAGCTTTAGCTTCAGATTATGCTGCATCGAAGGTATCCCCTGACAAAAAATTCAGGGATATATACTTCCGAAGACAATTTTACTTAATGCTCTCAATCAAGCCCGAATGGGCTACGAGAAAGAAAAAAGAATTCATGCCCCTTATTCAGTCATAACGATTTTTCTGTATACATACCACATTCTACTCATTAATAGCCGATCTAACCTGCAATGGCATCCCTGTCCTGTGAGAAATCTCTGCTTCCAGCACTGAGTAAACATGCTGAAAAGCTATCAGGTCTGCTATGAGCGAGAAGCGGACTAAATGCTCATCTCAGCGGTCAAAGAATAGTATTCTTTGACCATTCTCTTTATAGAGAAAAGATTATCTATTAGTTTTACTCTGAATGTCTTTGATTACCTCGAGGTAATACTCTTTTTCCTTCCCTTTGAACACTAATCCGAACTCATGATTAATTATAATCCCAACACTTTCCAAAAGATCGATTTTTGGTTTGGAAGCAGCATCATTATAATAATAACTAGGAATGTAATATATTATCTCATTTTGTAAGCTTATTTTCTTTTCAATTTTATATCTTTCTCTAAATGTAAGTAACCACCAAAGATCAATTTCGACAAAATCCAAGCTCAAGCCTAAGATATATACATCATTAGTAAAAAACTCATCGATCCAGCTATTACCAATATCATTTTCTTGCAACCGTTTTGTAAGTGGCTCGTTGAACGATTTATTGGAATACTGACTCCCGGTAGTTGTATACCCCCGCATACTTTGCAAATAACCACTGTAATGTTCATAGCCAAGGATTATTGAGCTTGGGTTATTCACTGCTCCATGTATATGCCATATTTTTTTGCTTTTCACCTTGTGATGCCTGAAGATATTGTATTTACTTTCTTTTATTACACCTTCATTTTTTAAATCCTCAGGCCTGATGTTGTCATCTAAACAATATTCAAAAGCCAAGTCATAGTTTGTTGTTAAAATATTATTACATTCCAACCCTATTATTTCTTTATGAATTTCATTTGGTTGTATTGTATTTATCTTTGATGCAATCGAATCTTTTATTTTATTTTCTGAAAATCCATTAATTTTTTTATTTGAAATATTAAAATAAATCTCTTCATAGGCTAGTGGGAATGGTTTTTCATGTGTGTCAATTGTTATCCCATATGTTTCCCCTAGATTATTTAAAACATCAAGCCAAGAATTTCCATTTGTAATATTATTTATGCCATTTCCAATAAGTAGTGAATAATCGCGCATTTCCATCCCTTATGTTAGATACATTTCTTACACCATACTACTGATATTTATTCTAATACCAGTCATTGGCATGTTTGACACCGATGAGTGTGATCTTACCTAGCATCTAGTGTTTTCGAATAAGCCCCCCATGAAAGTCTTAGACAACTATACCTATTAATATCCTACAGAGTGATCTTCGTAGTCAGAAAATGAGAACGAGATAACATCAGCTCATTGGTTTACTCCCTACGCAGTTTGTGAGTTAGCAACGTCCGCTTCTGGCACAAAGCAGTCATTGCGAACGGGGCACGGTCCGCTTTGAGCGGGAAAAGACATTCATAGCGCTGGCACGTGTGCTTCATAGAATAGTGGCAACCCAGTCTGCAAACGCGCGAACGGCCGGAGAAAGAAAACGCTGATGTGGGTAAAGTAATATGACCGGAACTGATGGCGGCTGCCAGTCAGTCATAACCTCAACAAGTTTCCCTTCCTGAAGATTCTCAAAGACGATGCTTTCAGCAAGCTGTGCCAGCCCAAAACCGTCAAGACACATTTTAATATAGAGCCCCGTTTCATTAACGGCGGCATTTCCCTTTACTGGCACGGACAACGTCTCAGCGCCACGCAGGAAATGCAGTTCATCCGCGCGCCTGGCAGAGCCGGAAAAGTAGTGAATGGCCCGATGCTGTGACAACGCTTCTGGGCTATCAGGAATACCATACTCCCTGAGATAGTCCGGTGATGCGCAAGTGATCCACCGAAAACGGCCAAGCGGACGGGCCACAAGCGTAGAGTTATTCAACTCCCCCGTCCTGATTACGCAGTCCACGCCCTCCTGAACGAGATTGACCTGTCGATCGCTTACCCCAATCATCAGGTAAATATCCGGATAAAGCCGGTAAAAGTCTTTCAGGTTTGGCATAACGATAAAATGGGCTATCCCACCCGGCATATCAATTCGCAAACGCCCCTGTGGTCGCCTGACGGAATCCTTCAGGCCGGATTCCGCATGTTCGATTAATGAGAGAATTTCCCTGCACTCACTGAGATACTGCAAACCTTCTGGGGTAAGGCTGACCCGCCTCGTTGTCCGGTTAAGCAGGCGCACCTGCAGATATTTCTCAAGACTTTTAATGGTACTGGTAACCGTTGAAGCAGGTAGTGAAAGCGCTTCTGCTGCCCGCACGAAGCTTCCGGCTTAATGACGGCCGCTGCGATCGCGCAGGAAACTTCGTATTTAGCACGATGCACGACGGCTATCCGGTGGAGCCCATCGGTAAATTTCACAGGCTAAATTCTGTCAGTCTGGAAACGGAAAAACTCGATCTGCCCGCTGTTGCCATTCCTAACAGCATCTGCTTCAGCCCGGATGGGGGCACGATGTATTACAGCGACTCCATGCAGGGACGAATCTTTTGCTGTGATTATCCTTCGCTCGACAATCAGCGAATCTTTACGGAAGTCGAAGGCGGCGGCGCGCCTGATGGTTCCTGCATTGATGCACAGGGTTATCTGTGGAACGCCGAATGGGGCGGCAGTCGGGTTGTTCGTTACAGCCCAGAGGGAGAAACGCACAGTATTCTGTCTGCTCCTGCCATCCAGACTACCTGCCCGGTGCTCGGCGGTTCGTCACTGAACACGCTTTTTTGCACCAGCGCACGTGTTGGACTTACTGAGCCAACCACCTATGACGGTGCACTTTTCAGTATCCGGTCACCCTTTTTTGCCGGATTGCCAGAAAGCCGCTTTGGCTTAATCTCATCCAGGCGTTGAAGGCGGAAGCGGATGAGGCACTGATGCTGGATCCGCAATGCGCGACTGATTTCTCAAGTAATAAGGAAAAGGACAACATTGTGTTTTCTTTCAGGCGGAATTGTGGTGTGGAAAGTCAACCGTTACCATGAGCCCGCCTTCTGCAGACGTACTTAGGTATACGTTGCTGTTGTGTTGCTGCGCAACCGCTTTGACGATTGCCAGTCCCAGCCCACTCCCGCTTTGCATCTGATTGGGATCGCGAAAAAATCTATCGAACACGCGCTCCCTCAATTCAACGGGAATACCGGGCCCTGCATCTGAGACACGTAACTGCGTGGATTGATCTAATGATCGTACATCTACCTCAACCCGCCCGCCCTCAGGACTGTACTTCACGGCATTTTCAATGACGTTGTCAATCAGCGACATCAGGCGTTCCCTAACAGCGGTAATCCAGATTTCATCATGGGAGTAAAATTCAAGTTCAATCCTGCGCCCAGCCGCTAGCGGTGCCAACGCTGCCATCCGCTCTTGTATGAGCGTCGTCAGCGGCACAGGCTCCATAACCGTGTCAATGCGCGCTTCGCTGTGCATCAACAGCAGCAGTTGATTAACGAGACGAGCAGCACGGCTATTGCTGCGAATAATCCCCGCGAGCAACGCCTGTTGGTTATCGCTGCTTATATAGGACTGCAAAGCCTCAACATTGATACGCATCGCAGCCAGAGGGGTACGCAGCTCATGAGCAGCATCTGCAATGAAAACCCGTTCCCTTTCAGCACTTTCTCGCACCCTGGCAAGAAATATATTAATAGCGTCCACCATTTGGCGAAGCTCCCTGTGCTTTGGTACTTCTTTTAAAGGAGAGAGATCTTCTGGAGTGCGTAAGGCAATTTCATTGACCACCTTGTTCCAGGGGCGCATTGCAATGCGGATTGACAGCCACGCGGGAAACAAAAGAAAAGGAATGCATACCAGCAGCGGCAATATGTAGTATCCACGCGAGTTCAGGTATATAAAGAAGTTCCAGCCTCCGGCAGGGGTGACCAGCGTTACCTCCGCGTCGGAGTTCGCGGACTTTAGCGTACGGCTAGTCCAGGTGCGGCCATCACTCTGAATGCTCTGAATTTTCTCATATCGGGTGTTTCTCACCACCGCAGGAGCACCGTCAGATGAATAAATTATCTCTTTATTCTTCCGAACGATTAGGCTGATTGACAGTGCTGGATCTTCCCCTCCGCCATAACCTTCCTGCAACGCCTTGCTAAACTTTTCCAGCACATCGGTTAGATCCTGCGGGCGATCCCCCATACGATCAACCAATGTAAGAATGGTTTCGTAAGTCTTGTTGCCCAATAGCATAGCGGGGCTGCGCAAGTTCTCCCATAAAACGTAGGTCAGAAAAAGACACCAAAGCAGTGTAAGCAATAGCATTTGGGCGATAATAATTCTCCGTACGAGCGTTGGGATTCTCAGGTGGCGCCAAAAATTGCGCATCAACCTGCCCCCTTCTGAATCGGTACGGTATCAATGACATACCCTACGCCTCTCACCGTTCGCACATAGCCCTCGCCGATTTTGCGACGCAAATTGCCCATATGCACATCGAGAGGATTGCTCATGTTTTCTTTTGCACCAAATATCTTTTCTTCCAGAAACCGTCGTGTAAGCACGCGGTCAGTGCGCAGCATTAACGTTTCAAGCAGCGCGTATTCACTCGCCGTCAAATCAACATTACGTGTACCCACGGCCACGCGTCGAGTCGGCACATGGAGAGATAATCCTCGAATTTCTATCACCTCATCCTGAAAACCGTAACTGCGCCGCGCAAGTGCTCTCACTCTGGCCAACAACTCGGCGAGAACGAAAGGTTTGACGAGATAGTCGTCCGCACCAGCATCCAGCCCAGTCAGGCGATCTTGCAGGGTACCTCGGGCAGTCAGGATGATAACGGGGATCCCCTTGAGCTGCTGACGCAGACTCGCCATCAGGCTCATACCATCACCGTCGGGCAGACCGAGGTCGAGCAATACAAGTTCTGGCACGCAGAGATCGAGTTGATGCAGCGCATCCACTTTACGGCGCACCCATATAACATCTAATCCTTGATCTTCAAGAGCAATACGTACGCCATTGCCAAGATCGAGGTCGTCTTCAATTAGGAGAATGTTCACAGTAGTTACTTTATCAACAGTGAATGAAGAACGTCTGAAGAAAAAAACGGTATCAGGAAATCGACCAGATTTGCAGCACAGTACTGACTTCAGCATTTCTTCACTTTTGGCTCATGAGAACTTCAGGGTGAGCATTCAAACTGCGCGTTCTGGTGTTTAAAACCGCTTGTATCGTAATCAGTTGAATCCACAAGGACTTCTTTAATGAGAAACATCGAACTGCGTCATAAGTTCCTCCATTCGCTCTCGGGGCGTACCCTGAAAAAACTATTGTCGGGAGCTGTCCTGGCATTACTGGCCACCCCAATACTGGCAGCAGAACAGAAACAGGGCAACGAGTTGACTCTGGGCGGAGGCGTGGATGTTGCGCCACGTTATTCTGGTTCGGATAAAAGCCGCGTCACCACTGCCCTGGTGATTGATTATTCTATGGTAAATGGTTTCTTCGTCAGCACCACACGTGGTATCGGTTACAGTAACAACATCGGCAAGTTGGATTACAGCGCTGCGCTGAGCTATCGCGCAGGTCGTAAGGATCGTGACGTGGACAGCGACTCGATCAGCTACGGTAGCGACGACTTGCGAGGTATGGGTGACGTCAAAGGATCGGCTATCGGTCTGCTTGGTCTGGGGTATAAGGTAACGGACTGGCTTAATTTGCAATTGCAGGCTGAGGTGCCGGTTTCTCAACGAAGCAATGGTGAAGCCCTGCATTTTGGCATTATCAGCCCGCTCTATACCTCATCGAAAAATTCCGTCACGCTGGCGCTGACCAGTAGTTGGGGGAGTAGCGAGTACATGCAGACTTACTACGGGGTAAATGCATCACAGTCGGCCGCATCGGGGTTTGCCCAACATGATGTCGGATCTGGGATTTATGCCTATTCACTGAATGCTGACTGGACGCACAAGTTCAACCAAAACTGGAGCATGATTGCCACAGCAGGCTTTACGCAATTGACTGGCGATGCACGCAATAGCTCAATTGTTCAACGAAAAACATCGCCTACCGGAAGCCTGAAGGTGACATATAGCTTCTGATCGTTGTTAGACGTGTGCTTACAGGCTGCTTGTGGCTATACACTGTCAATCAATACACATTCGAACCGCCCTAGTTCAGATGATGGGGCGGTGCTCAGTTCACCCACTCGCTCTGCTTATGCCCTGTTAATCAGAGCATCTGCCTCATCTCAGGGGCCCATCAAATAAGGTTTTCTGAATATGACCTGAAGTCACGCTCTCTGTCAGACGTGTTATCTCCCGTCAAACCGCACCATCCGCTTTTGGCAAATCGGCTCTAACTCACCGTGATGTTCACAGCGTTCGCTTCTGGCACCACTGTTTTGTATAAAGCTGCCGTTCCAGTTTTTGCACATGGCGTCCGGTCATCATGACCTCCTCTTTCTTCGACAATGCGTTTTGTTCCTGCCAGACCAATACCACTACTCACACCTGTAATTACAAATTTCTCATCCGAGAACCGTGCCATTGTGCCTTCCTTAAATCATTTTCTCGCCTAATTTGTTTAATTTAAAACAATAAAATTTTATTGTAAAACGATAAACAAAAGACTAACCTGCACACGCTACAACCCACCCTTTGCCAAGAGAGGCATCGAATGAAAATAAGTCTGCAATATGGCGTTTCGCTTGCGGGAATAGTGTGTTGCGCTCCCTTACAGAGTGCAGAGCTGTCCGGGTACGCGGGTCTGGGCGTTGCCGTCAGCCCTGTTTACTCAGGATCACAGCATTCTGCGCCCGGTCCGTTGCTCAAAGCTGGCGTAAGCCTAAGGAGTGAAAGCTGGGGGCTTTGGGGCCTGTCAACGGAGGGACTAGCGTGGACGCTGCCATCCGATTCCCCGTTTACCGTGAGCCTGCTGTTAACACCGGATGAGGGGCGAAAAGAGGTGTTCAGCTATCCATTTTCCACCCGAAAAAACCGAGATCTGCAAGGAATGGGCGATCTTCCCGACATGCTCATGGCGGGTGCGGAACTGCGCTATCAACATGGGGACTGGGCGTTATGGCTGCGCGCATTAAGCGCAGCGCAAAAGCACCCGTACGGTGGCGAAACGCAGGCTCTGGCTATGACCCTGAACAGCGGCGTAAAGACAACCCTGTGGCGCTGGCGGGACGCCGATTTGTCGGTCGCTGGCGATATCAGTTGGGCAAACAGCAGTTATCAGCAACGCCATTACGGGGTAACGACAAGCCAGGCACAACGCACTGATTTTGCCTCTTATTATCCCTCTTCGGGTTTTCAGCAAGGTGGGGTTTATACCGAACTAGTCTGGCACATTAGCGAAAATCTGGCGGCAGGGGTGACCGGTCGCGCGGCATACCTGCTTGATGAGGCGGGCAAGAGTCCGCTGGTAAAAAGCAGAATGCAGTACAGCCTGTCATCACTGATCCAGTATACATTCTGAGGCGAACAACAATGAACAGGCAATATGTGCGCAGTCGTGCGCGATTGTTAGCCGCAGGCACGGTTTTTATGTCGCTGATTACCGCGGGCATCTACCTGCAACCGGGTTTTAGTACACCTTCTCAGCACCAGGAGGGAGATGCAACGGTGGTATCGTTTTTAACGCCATTACTGAGGGGATCACGGAGCAGCGTTGCCGCCGCATTTATCACCCCGCGAGGCGTACAGTACGCCCTGTGGAACAGTGATTATGCAAAACAGTATGAGATCGCCAGTCTCACCAAAACCATGACCAGCAGTCTGCTGATTGAGGCGCAGCGGCGTGGCGAAACTACCGCGCAAACCCGTGTAGGAGAACTCGTCCCGGAAATCACTGGTCCAGCGAGCGACATTACACTTGCACAACTGGCGTCACATCGCTCCGGCCTGCCACCACTAGCGACATCATTACGACAGAAAATTCAGGTACTCAAGGCAATTATCCTGCGTGACAATTTTTGGGATTACGATGAAGAGACATTAATAGATATGGTGAATAATACCAGCGTCAAAAGGCCCGCCGGGTTTGATTACTCCAATACTGGTTACGCTCTGCTGGGACTGGCGCTGGCGCGTGCATCACATCAACCTTTTGCCACTTTGCTGCAAACGCGGATTTTTGCGCAGGCGCAAATGACAGGATCCGTCGTCGCCAGTGATTCGACACGCGACACGCCCGCATTCAGCCACGGTTGGTCAGCTTCCGGACTCAGCGAAGCGCCGTGGGTATTGCACGCATTTACCCCTGCCGCAGGTGTGCGATCGACCATTGTCGATATGGCAAATTATGCTCAGGTGTTACTGGCAGGAAAACTCGCAGGGAGCGAAGCGATGTCGCCGCAATTTGCCACCGACGATCCCGATTCACGCGTTGGCTATGCCTGGTTTACCACCCGCATACAGGGGCGAGATATCACCTGGCATGACGGAGAATCCTCGGGGTTCGCGACCGCTATCGCCTTCGATCTGCAGCGTAAAAGCGCCGTTGTGATCCTCTCTGACACCGCATGGCCGGTGATTGGCCCGGCAATACGGTTGTTGCTAACCCAGCCATCTTCTGAAACAGAGGCACACCGTGAACTGGATTGATATTCTCTGGGCGGTACTCACCGTTGCGTCGGTCATCGTGTTTGTTTGCGGAACGTGGACTTCACATTACAAACTTCGTTTAGTGAACTATATCCTGACCATCAGCATTATTATTTACGCTGTAGAGATGATGCAGACAATAACTCATCTGAGCAAGTCAGGTTACTTATTCAGAATGTTGACCTGGACGATTCAGGCGTCATATATCGCTTGCAGCGTTTACAGAGTATGGCGAAAACCCTGGCTGAAACACGGCCCTAACAGTCTGAACGGCGGCAAGATTGCCATCGCGCTGATGCTTATGTCATGCTTGAGCATGCTGGTCTTAAAATAATGCCTGATATTCAGGAAGGTTAAACGTGAAAGGTGTGCGAAATAAACTCAGTCTGGCGCTCATCGCAGGGGTGCTGCCGTTATTTCTCATTCTGGTGTTAATTACACCGCTGTGGATGTATTTCACTGGTGAGTCATTTTTTATTTCCAGTATGCTTAAGTTCGCCGAGGCTCAGAGCGATAATCTACCGATCACGACGGTTTCGCCGCTTCGCCAGATGCTATTACTGGCAATTATCTATTTCCCGGCAGGGTTGTTCGCTTTTGCTATCTGGCAGGGTATGAGAGTCACGCGACTGGTACGCCAAAAACAGATCCTCACTCAGGCACTGGCACGCAGTGTCCGCAAAATTGCGATGGTGATGCTAAGTCTGGGGATCGTGTTGCCGGTGTGCCGCTTTTTGATCCCTCTGGTGGTTTGGTGGCCGGAACATTACTACCAGGCCACTCTGTTGATTGGGGATGTTGTTCTGCTCTTAGCAGGCGGCTTGTTACTTGTGACGTTTCACTCCCTCCTCGAGGGGATCAGAGCGGAAGAAGAAAATAAGGAGTTTATCTGATTATGGCTGTCGAGGTTCATCTGGACAAATTGTTGGTAGAGAAGAAGATGACGTCCAGAGCGCTGGCAGCCTTTGTGGGGATCACCGAGCAGAACCTGTCGCTACTTAAGTCTGGGAAGGTTAAAGGTATTCGTTTTGATACGCTGGCGAAAATTTGCGAGGCGCTGCAGTGCCAGCCCGGCGATATTATCTCCTGGAAACCGGATAGCCCGCCAGCCGTGTCGGATGACACGCTCTGAAAGCAAATTAAGCTGTATCCTGTACGCTCAGTTTCTCCGACAACAGAAATACGAATGCATCTGGCCGGTATTTTTAGGGGCGAGCAAGCCAGCAATGCGGTAGTTTCTCGCGGGGCAGTGATGAGCGGACATAAATACGCCGGACTCTTAAATCTTTTTGATATGTGATTTTATAAGTGATTACTGTCTATCTTTACATTCAGCTTATACCAACGTCGGAGGGTGTACTTCTTTGAATATAAAACATCCCTCATATTGCTTTTTGGGTGTTATTGTTTCGCGTTCGAAAGCGTGATGCCATGTAATGCAAGCATCCGGTATTTTTGACTCTGTAAGTAAAATACAGTTAGCCGCTCCTGAGTAATTTTCCAGAGAGAATGGGTCATTTATTTTAAAACTGAATGGCGTTAAATCATTGTGTAAAGCAGTACCGCCTCGTGCGAGTTGAGCAATAGAGTTGCTTTGCTGAGGGAAAAAATCCTCGAAGTATTCCCGTACTGATTTCAACCTCAGATCTCCCGTCTCCTGGCTACCAAAGCGTTTTATATGCAGATTATGGAGCATGATCAACATGCGATACTCCGGATAGCATGAGGCTAACTTAATCAATTGGTTAGCCATTCGGATGTCACGCCATTCAAAAAAAGTTTGTGATGACTTAGCCTTAAGATAATCATCAGTTTCTCGCATGCGTGTCGCATGCCATTCCCGAGGAAATTCAGTTAAAGAACGACGGGGAATACAGTCAATACCAAGACAGGGAATTTTTCTGCTTATAGCCCAGGTGAGAAAATTCCACATCTCTTGAGTCCGCATAATGCGTGGGAAGTTTTCAAGACGAGAACTGGCATCTTCATTGTGTTGATGCGAAAACAGCATCCCGCTGCTATCGGCTTCAAATATCAAAACCGTTAGATTGCGGAAATAGCATTCTGCAATTTCCATCCTCAATCTAGAAAATTCTGACACACCGTGTATAGCTTCACCCAGAAAAAGAAAACGCGTTCCTGAGAAAAGCGTTGATTCTTCAAGAGCATACTCCATAATCTTTTTCATAAATTGATGCGCTCTAAAAGATAAATTTCATCTAATACATATAATTTCATTAGCAGCTATGAGCAAGCAGCCGTTAACTTGAATCTTGAGACCTGTTAACATGCGTTCGTGTATATGCCCCGGAGGAATGTCCGTCAGCTGTGCTGATTAATAATTTAACTGATCGTCCACGACGGATGTCGGCCCCTGACAGACCGGCTTTAAAACTACCCCTTCTTCATATACGCAATGGAAAATCATATGCTCATTAAAGCAGCTATTCCTGCTAATGCTACAGAACTTGAACAAATCTATTCATTATCGTTTGAATCAAACGCCTCTTTTTTTCCTGATAATATGGAGGAAGAAGATGACGAGGGAGAAGATGATTTTTCATTTGAGTCCGCAATAATGATGCCTGACAAAACAGTGCTGGGATTATGGGTAAAGGATCGCCTCATCGGCGGTGCTGTTATTTCCGGCAATTCTATAGGAATACACACCCTTGCCAGATTATTCATTCTGCCTGAAGAACAGGGCAAAGGTTACGGTTTGCATGCATGGATGGAAATTGAAAAAATGTATCCTGACGCTAAAGAATGGACACTGAGAACCCCGACATGCCTGATTAATAACGTGTGTTTTTACGTAAATAAGTGCGGTTTTACCATTGTGCGCGTCGAGGACATGGGAAATGATGGGGTTGGCATGTACGTTTTCTCGAAGAAAGCGAGCTAATCTTCAGACTTTTCAAGCATAAACCAGCGCTTGCTGCTCAATAATCACTCTATTGAGCAGCCATCTCCCTCTCCAAAGCATGTCAACTCCTCTGATGACAAACGCAAAAAGATGTATGAAATGTCCGCTCCTGGCACTTAGCAGTCAGGTAAAAAGACCGCTCCGTCAGTTAAGAGCGAAAACGAAAACTTGTATCCACTGCGAGTGAATTTATTAAGTAGAAACACTCAAGGCCAGGTTAGAACTCGCTTGGGGTTGTCCCTATCACGGAACGAAATGCAGCAGAAAAAGCCGCAGGACAGGAAAAGCCGAGTTGGTAGGCGATCTGTTTAACGGATACATCATTAGAGAGAAGGTCTAATGATGTATATATTCTGGCTCTCTGTTTCCACATTCTGAAGCTGAAACCTGTGTCATGTAAAAAACGGCGGGAAAAAGTACGTTCCGACATATTCGCAATATCAGCCATGTCCATTAAGGTCGCTTCCCACCGATGGTTGAACACCAGTTCCCTTGCGGCACGAAATAAACGTTCATCACGTGGCATAGGGAGTTCCGCAGGCACGGATGGCGCTTCACTAAGAATTTCCAGTAGTAAAAGCGCCATTTTTCGCTTAGCCGCACCGTTGTATTCATCAGTAAACAGACCCGCGATTAACGCCTTCAACAGCACTGTCGCGTTAATGACATGAACCTGACTGTTCTTCGTAAAATTTGTGCACTCCGCAATAAGGCTGCGACTGACGTAGATAGCACGTAATTCTGTATGGGACAGAATACTGTAAGAATGAATCATCAACGGTGGGATCCACAGCGCACGCTGAGGAGGGATAACCCATCGCCTGTCTGCGGTTTCAACAAGCATAACCCCCTTGGTGGCAAACAATAGCTGCCCTTCAAGATGGTAATGGGGGGGATCGACCTCTCCACGTTGATAGGATATGGCAGTCCCTGACCACCCCGTCGCCTCATCGTGTCTTGGCGCTTTATCTATACAGACTGGCATCTCAGATTGAAGCCCTTTGTTTACCATGAGTTAGCTAACACTGCCCGACTGATCATTTTGGCAGGGTAACGCGTACTGAATTAAGGTTGTAACAAGCATTACAGGAGCATACGCCAATGCGAGTACATTTTATTGTGCATGAAAGTTTCGAAGCGCCCGGCGCTTATGAAACCTGGGCCATGAGTCGTGGTCATGAAATAACGTTTTCCCGTGTTTATGCGGGTGAAAAACTGCCGCAAGATGCCCAGAACATCGATTTGTTGATCGTGATGGGCGGCCCACAGGATCCTGCCGTCACCATAGATCAATGCGCCCATTTCGATTCAAAAGCTGAGCAAGCGCTGATTGCCTCTGCAGTGAGTTTCGGTAAAGCCATCATTGGTGTCTGTCTGGGTTCTCAACTGATTGGCGAAGCGCTGGGTGCCCCGTTTGCCCACAGTCCGGAAAAAGAGATAGGCGTGTTTCCCATTTTTCTGACGGATACTGGTACCCAAAGCGAACTGTTCTCTCACTTCGGAAATCGACTCAACGTAGGTCACTGGCATAACGATATGCCAGGCCTGACACCTGAGGCTAAAATTATCGCCTACAGCGAAGGATGCCCACGCCAGATAATTGCTTATTCCGAACGGGTTTACGGCTTTCAATGCCACATGGAACTCACGCCGGACGTCGTCGAATTATTAATTGCACACTCAGATAAGGAATTAAGTCAGGCCGAAAAATATCGTTTCATCAACACCCCAGAAGAACTGCGGACTCATGATTACAGTGAAATGAATAGAGTTTTATTCACGTTCCTCGACAAACTGGAATCATGCTACTGTCGGTCAAAAGGGTAACGAAAATAATCTCATCCGAATGACATCAGTAGTGCGATAAATAGATGCCGTCATTTTTAAGTTGAGAAAAAGCCCCCGACTGAGACAGTTGTCGGGGGGCTTAGCGGAAGAATATTTAGAACGTTACAGGCCCAGCTCCGACAGACCTGGATGATCATCCGGACGGCGACCCAGTGGCCAGTGGAACTTGCGTTCACTCTCTTTAATAGGCATGTCGTTTATACAGGCGAAGCGGCGGTGCATCAGGCCATCTGCTTCAAATTCCCAGTTTTCATTGCCATAAGAGCGGAACCAGTTACCCGAGTCATCATGCCATTCATAGGCATACCGAACGGCGATGCGGTTATCAGTAAACGCCCACAACTCTTTAATCAGACGATACTCAAGTTCTTTTTTCCACTTCCGCGTGAGGAAACCTTTGGCCTCTTCACGATTGGTTGCAAACTCGGCGCGATTACGCCATTTGGTGTCCAGCGTGTAGGCCAGCGATACCTTTTCGGCATCTCGGCTGTTCCAGCCATCTTCAGCGAGTCGCACCTTCTCAATCGCCGTTTCGCGAGTGAACGGAGGAAGTGGCGGGCGAATCTGTTTATCGGACATGGTAGAGCCTCCAGAAAATTTGGATATTCCCGTAATACTTCAAGCTGCATGTGCGTTGGCTGCGTTCACTCACCCGAATCACTTACCTGAGTAAGCTCATCGGGATTCCCTCTCTTGCCGCCTTCCTGCAACTCGAATTATTTGGGGGTATACATCAGTAGAACGGAATTTTTTGAAACTCAGGCCCTAGTGAGAGGCCTGCTTCAACAACAGTTGCGCCACTTCTCTTGCGCTATCGGCTGCGCTGTAATCACCCATCACGTGTGATGTGGTGATGGCACCCTCTATCAGAATCAGCAACTGTCTGGCTAAGGCTGACGGCTGCTCGATGTTTAATTGACTGGTGAGTTCAAGCGTGTAATCCAGCAATTTTTGTTTATGAAGCTTCGCGATCTGGCGAACGGGATCGGCAGGGTCACCGACTTCTCCAGCCGTGTTAATAAAGGCACAACCACGAAAGCCCTCTGACTCAAACCAGCTTTTGAGTACAGTGAACATATTCAGGATGCGATCCTGAGGGGTATTGCCTTTATCACATTCCGTTCTGAACCAGTGCATCCAGCGTTCATCACGTGCATTCAACGCCGCGGCTGCCACGTCATCCTTGGTCGCGAAATAGCGATAAATACTTTTCCTTGCTACGCCAGAGGTCTTGACCAGAAGGTCCATGCCAGTCGCATGAATGCCGTTCTGATAGATAAGTTGCTCAGCGGTCGCCAGGATTTTTTCTCGGGTGTCGTTTAGTTTTTTGTTCATGAATAAATGGTAGAACGATCGTTCTACCTAGTCAAGCGTTAGTCTGAAAACATTTTTCAAGAAATGAAGAGTGCAGTTCATGTGGGGGAGTGAGTTCCCCTCTCCTAAATCAATAGACTGCGACATAAGAACGTTCGTTTCTGGCACAACGTTGGACAAATAAGGAGGGTGAAGTCGGTTAAGCGAAAGGGTTGCTACAGGCGGCAAAAGCCGCCTGCAATCGTGAGTCGTGATTAATAACGTTCCAGCCAGTGGGCGTAAGGCGTTGGCAGCGTCCATGAGGCGCGATCGATACCCAGTTCGCGGGCGGCCTGATAGCTCCAGTGCGGATTCGCCAGATGCGCTTTACCCACCATCACCAGATCCAACTGGCCCGATGCGACGGCCTGCTCGGCCAGTTCCGGCGTACCGAAGCCCCAGGCGGAAGAGACAGGAAGATCGGCCTGCTCACGTACCTGCTGCGCAATCGGTCCCATAAAGGCAGGCGCCCACGGAATATTAGCTTCCGGTGTAGAGAAACCAATGCTGACGCTCAACATATCTAACCCAGCAGCTTTGAAGCGGCGCGTCAGTTCGATGGATTCCTGCAAGGTTTCCTCATCGCGACCGTCAAACTCAATCACGCCGAAACGAGCGGTCAACGGCAAATGTTGCGGCCACACGTCGCGAACGGCAGCCAGCGTTTCCAGCAGAAAACGGCTGCGGTTGTCAAAACTGCCGCCGTACTGATCGTTACGTTTGTTGGAGTGTACGGAGAAGAAACTCTGTGCCAGATAGCCGTGAGCAAAGTGCAGTTCCAGCCATTCAAACCCAGCGTCCAAAGCACGACGAGCGGCAGCGACAAAGTCATCACGCACGCGGGCGATATCTTCCAGCGTCATTTCCTGCGGCTGCTTAGGCAAATTCGCACCGAAAGGCACCGCGGAAGGGGCAATAGTCTGCCAGCCGCGTGGATCGCCAGCAGGGATATGGTCGTCGCCTTCCCAGGGAACATTGGCGCTGGCTTTGCGTCCGGCGTGTGCAATCTGAATGCCCGGTACGGACCCTGCGTCCTTAATGGATTTGGCGACCTTGGCAAACGCCTGCGCCTGCTCATCGTTCCAAATTCCAGTACAGTGCGGAGAAATGCGGCCCTCGGGGGCAACCGCCGTCGCTTCTACGATAACCAACCCGGCACCACCACGCGCCAGCGAAGCATAATGCACCTGATGCCACTCGTTAATCAGGCCGTCATTCGCGGAATAGGTACACATCGGTGGAACGGCAATACGGTTGCGTAACGTGATGTCTTTCAATTTGAAGGGTTGAAACAGTGCGGACATAACATTTCCTATTTCATTTGTTAACTTCGATAATTCGATAATTCGATATTAATCGAACAATGGATTTTAGACAACCCTATCGCTATAATTCCCCTATGAGACCTTTTAAGCACCCATCCCCCGAAGAATTTACCCTTGAGCGCGTCCTGTATGCCTTGAGCGATCCGTTACGCTTATCCATTGTGCGTTGTTTATCCGTACAAGAAGAAGCAACGTGTAGCGAACTTGATGGC
Source organism: Pectobacterium aroidearum (assembly GCF_041228105.1). NCBI lineage: Bacteria > Pseudomonadati > Pseudomonadota > Gammaproteobacteria > Enterobacterales > Pectobacteriaceae > Pectobacterium > Pectobacterium aroidearum. The sequence continues at coordinate 1,732,520 of NZ_CP166097.1, read as the reverse complement.
GGCCGTCCGAAATCCAGCGTATCGCACCATTTTCGCGTGTTGCGCGACTCGGGCTTGCTGCATACCACCAACATCGGTACTACGCACATCAACCGACTGCGCCGCAGTGAAATGCAACAGCGCTTTCCCGGCCTGCTCGACGCCATTCTGTCTCAACCTGTCGAGTAAATTTTTAGCATTAATGGCGGTCGTTCCGCCATTGCACACGCCCCTCCATTATCCCTTTCCTGCTATTCCAATATTGCTTCTTTGCTTTGCATTTCTATGAATATAGCGGCCGCCATTTTTCCATTACTCTGATGCTGATACGGGTTTTATGAGGCTGCGTGGATGGATTACTACATTGGCATTGATATCGGGACCTCAAAGGTCAAATCGGTGTTATTCGATGCCGATTTCAACGAACTTCAGATTGCATCAGCCAATACCGTTACTTACTCTCCGCAGCCCGGCTACGCCGAGCAAAATATGCACCATGTATGGGACGGCGTACTTTCCACCCTGAAAACGCTGGCCGCTTCGCCGCTGCTTCACCACGGGCGTGTGCGAGCCATCGGGCTGACTGGCCAAGGCGAAGGTGTCTGGCTGAGCAATCGCCACGGGCAACCTATCCGGCAAGCCATCCTCTGGAGCGATACTCGGACGGCGGAACAGGTTCATCAGCTTAAACAGCGCCCGAATCTGGAAGCGACGCTCTTTCCCGAAACCGGTTCTCCCCTGCTCCCTTGTAACAGCGCGCAGCAGTTGCGCTGGCTGGCACAGCATCAGGCGGATGCGCTGAACAATGCCGATTACTTCTTTTTTGCCAAAGACTGGGTTCGCTTTCGACTGACGGGACAGGCGAATCTGGAACTGACAGATGCTGGGACGTCGCTGCTGGATCTACATAGCGAAACGCTGTCAAAAACCGTGCTGGATAAGCTGGACTTACACGCCATCAGACCACTTTTCCCGCCGCTGCTTTATCCCGATGACATCGCCGGCACGCTCAGCGACGCCATCGCCGCACAAACGGGTCTGCCTGCGGGAATTCCCGTCTGCGCAGGCGCACTGGATGTGTCCGCCGCCGCGCTGGGCATCGGCGCTATTCATGACGGCGATATTTTCACCATTCTCGGCACCACCTGCTGCACTGGCATTGTCTGCCAGGGTTTAACGCAGGTGAGCCTGCAAACCCGGTTTGTCGCGCACGCCTGGCCTGGACACTATCTCAACCTGTTCGCGATGCAGTCCGGCACGCCAAATATTGACTGGGCGCTGAGCACGCTAACCGATGATGCCGATTTTCAGACCATCAACGCACGCATTGCCCGCGTGCCGCCCGGCAGTGGTGGCGTTTTCTATCAGCCTTACCTTAATGGCGAGCGGGCACCGTTTTACAGCACCTCAGCACGAGCGGGATTTTTTGGTATTGAGCAGTCCACGACTAACGCGCATCTACTGCGCGCGGTCTTTGAGGGGCTCGCCTATGCGATTACCGATGCGCTCAGCGGTTACCCTGCTCACGGCGATCTCTACATCGCCGGTGGCGGCGCCGCTTCAGCGATTTGGCTGCAAATCATCGCGGACTGCACCGGCCGACGGGTGATTGCCAGTTCGGTCAAAGAGCTGAGCGCATGCGGTACCGCGCGCCTTGCCGCCCTGTCCATCGGAGAAAGTGCCAACCTGGTTCCTTCCGCCAATGCACAGGCCTCAACGTTTCTCCCTGATGCTGACGCCCATCAGCAGTATCAGACTCTGTTTCCGATTTTTCGCCAACTGCGCGACCAGCTACAGCCGCTCTGGCAGGCACGGGCTCAGGCGCTTAATGCACTCGACAATCACAACGCGGCGCGTTCGTACACGGCTCCTAGCTCACAGGAAAGTCTTGCCTCATGAAGATCGTATTTACCGCCGAATACGGCGGCAGCCTTGATGCCTTTAAGGCACTGGGGGAATTGGTGGTAGACGGCTGGGCCATCGGTCAGCCCAAACTGAGCGAAGCGGCGCTGATTCGACTGGCGGAGAACGCCGACGTCATCGTTACCAGCTATGACGATATTACCGCCCGCGTCATTGAGGCGTGTCCTCACCTACGGGTTATCGCCTGTACCCGCGCCAACCCGGTCAACATCGATATCGAGGCCGCACGCCGCCGAGGTATTCCGGTGCTTTACACGCCCGGACGCAATGCCGATGCTGCAGCAGAATTAACGCTGGCGCTGATGTTGAATGCCACCCGCCACATCCCTCAGGCTCATAGCGCGCTAAAGCGCGGCGAATTCACGCGCGAAACCCACACAGTGACACAGACACAGGACGGGTTACGGCAGGATGTAGTGTGGGACGTAGACAAAGACAGCCCGTATGAAGTTTTCAAAGGCGGCGAACTGCGTAATAAAACGCTCGGTATTATCGGCTATGGCAGTATTGGTCATCGTGTCGGGAAGCTGGCGCGTGCCTTCGGTATGCAATTGCTGATAGCGGATCCGTATGTCGCCGCCGAAGAGATCGACGAACCGGGCATACGAAAAACCACGCTGGACGAGCTGTTTTCACAGTCCGATTTCGTCAGCCTGCATCTGAACAGCACGCCGCAGACTAAAGGGTTGGTCAACCTCGATAGGCTCAGAACCATGCGTCCTACCGCCTATCTGATCAATACCTCGCGTGCTGCCGTTGTTGTCGAAGCCGATCTGATCGCAGCGCTACGCGAAAAGTGGCTGGCGGGTGCCGCACTTGATGTTTACGACAGCGAACCGCTCTGGCGTCATCACCCGTTCATTACCGAATTTGATAATGTGGTACTCACGCCACACATTGCCGGCGCGACGCGGGAGACGCTGATCAAGCACACTGCGATGATCGCCGCCGACCTGCAGCGGTTTATTCGCGGTGAACCGCTGCTTTACGAATGGAAATAGACGCGGCATCGATCTCGTCGGTCAGCGTCTCTTAATAGGTAGGCGCTTCTGCCATAAACTTCATCGTATCCTCCCAGTCAATCACGCCCGCATCAGATCCCAAACCGGTGGCGACCAGTCCTGAAACGGCCGAGCCAAGCCGGCAGGCTTGTTCCAGCGCCCAGCCTTTCGCCAGACCAGCAATAAAGCCGCCGCAGTAGCTGTCGCCGCAGCCCGTGGTATCCGATACCGCCACGCGGTAGGCGGGAATGTGCCGCGTGACATCCTGGCCGAACACGTAAGATCCGGCGGCACCCGCTTTGAAAATGCAGGTGCCGACGCCGCGATCGAGAAAGAAAGCTGCAATCTCCACCGGTGTAGTCAGGCCGGAGATAAACGCGGCCTCGTCCAGCGACGGCATAAAGTAATCTACATCTGGCAGCAACGGCGTCAGCAGCGCCAGCGTCTCCGCATTTGGCGCGATAAGATCGAAACTGGTCGTCAACCCCTTCGCTTTGGCGTGTCGAAGCAGACGCGCACTCTGCCCCTGATCCATTTTCGCCAGCAGCCCCGTGCCACCGTGGTGTAAGAAACGCGCATTGCACACGGCGTCAAAGTCCTGCTCATCGATGAACAGGTGATCTGACGCACCGCGATAGTGCAGCGCCGGACGCTCGCCGTCCGGCCGAATGGTCAGAATAGTCGCAGAGGTCGATGCCGCTGTCGTTCGCTGTATTAGCGAACAGTCGATGCCCAGCTTGCGATAGGTCGCCAGAATAAAGTCGGCTTTTTCATCTTCACCGAGACAGGCAGCCGTCGCCGTACGAATACCGAGTTTGGCTGCATTCATCGCCGCACCGCTGGCCGTACCGGCGGGATTAAGGCGAATTTCATCGATAAAGTGGACACCACCGCCTTCGGGCAAACCGGTTACGGGTCGACCAGCGACATCCAGAATGGTTAATCCGACAAAAACCGCATCAAATTGGCTCACGCTAGCTCCCTCTTCACATTCTGTTTTGATTCGTGTTCGATTCATTATTGCCGTTGACGCAGGCGCCCCTGCAGGAAAGAGAGCGCTAACGCCAGCACTAAAATCACGCCGCTCAGCGCATCTTTTACGATGAAATTCAGCCCCATCAGGTTCAAACCATTGGCGATCATACCGAGAAATAGCACGCCGATTAGCGTCCCCGCCACGTTGGGCCGCCCCTGAGCATGAAACGCGGTGCCGATGAACACAGCGGCAATAGCGTCCATCAGGTAAGCCTGTCCGGCCAGTGGCGTAAACTGACGCAGATTGGCGGATAACACCACGCCGCCGATGGCACATGTCACCGACGTGACAATCAGCAGCCAGAACATCGTGCGCTGCACGTTAACCCCGGCAATCAGCGCCGCTGGCGCATTCAAGCCCATCGCGTGAATACGTTTACCGGCAATCGTCCGTTCAAATAACAGGTAGTAGGCAAGCCACAGCACAGCCACAATCACGATCGGTACCGGAATGCCCCACAGGTCACCCACGGCCAGTTCGTGGTACTGCGGCGCCATCCGGCGGTAAGCGATCGGCCCGCCGCCTTCGGTGTAGATACGTTCGATGCTGCTACCGATAAACCATGTCCCTAGCGTCGCCAAAAACGGCTTAATTCGACAATGAATAATCAGCACCGCATTAACCAGCCCTACCAGCGCGCCCCCCGCCAACGCGGCCAATACTGCAGCCTGCCACGGCAGACCATAGACTTTGAGCGCCACCAGCGCGAAGGCAGCGCCAAAATCCAGCGCAACGCCCACGGACAGGTCGATCCCACCCGCTGTCACCACCAGCGTCATGGCCAGTGCCACAATCAGCAGCACCGCGCTGCCCTGCAGCAGGTTCCCCCAATTGCCTAACGTCAAAAATATCGGGTTTTGCAGTGAGAAAAACACCAGAAAGGCCAGCAGAATGACCAGAAAACCATAGCGGATAAAAAACGACAGCCCTGGCTTGTTACCCGGCAGCACAGGCTGCGCCGCCAAAGAAGAAGGTTTCACGCGTGACTCCTTTGCCTGCGTAACGAGGCAGCGGTGAGCACCACCAGAATCAGTAAGCCCTTAATCGCGCCAACCCAGAAAATATCGACTCGCAGCAGCGCCATGCCGTTCGACAGAGCATTAACCAACAGCGTGCCCAGCAACGCCCCCCAGATGGTAACCACCCGGCGGCGAGAGAACGCCGCGCCAAGAAACGTCGCCAATACCATCTCCAGCAACAGCGGTTCTGCCGTGCCGGGCGAGCTGCCCGATCCTTGCGCTACCAGCGTCAGCGAGGCCAGCGCCGCCGCCAGTGCCCCTAACAGATACGAACCAATAACCAACGGCGTATGGGAAATGCCCGACAGTTGCGCCGCTTCGCGGTTTCCTCCTGCGGCCTGCAAATGCTGGCCCCAGCGGCTATGGTGGACGATAAACTGAAACAAGACAAAAACCAGTAACATAAACCAGACCGCCAGCGGTAACCCGAGCAGGCTACTATCACGAAACGCCACAATCACCGGATCGCTAACGCTAATGCGCCGCTGCTGGGTGAGCAAATTGGTGAGTCCAATAACCGCCACGGAGCAGGCTAACGTCGCCAATAGTGGCGGTAGCCGAATCGCCACCACCAGCGCGGCATTCACCGCCCCCGCCATTAGCGCCGCCCCCACCACCAATGCAATCAACCACGGATAGCTGAACCCTGCGTTCGTCAAACCATCGCTGATTATCGCTACGGCAAGTACCGCAATCGCGGGCAGCGAGAGATCGATACCGCCGGAGACAACATCATCACCGCCGCCCGTAATGACGCAGACCAGCCCAAAGCACAGAATTGCCAGCGGCGCACTTTGTCGCAAAATAATGGTGATATTTTGCCAACTGAGAAAGTAAGGTGCGCTCAGGCAGAGGAATAGCAATAGCGCGGCAAACAGCAACAAGGGAATATGATTGAAAAAACTGGCTAAATACGGCGTCGCTCGAAGGGATTGTAAGGCTCGTGTCATACCGCCTCCTGCGTTCGGCCGCTGCTAGTCAACGCCAACAGGCTATCCAGCGAGAGGCGTTCCGTCGGCACATCGGCGATGAGTTCGCCGCGCCACATCACCAGAATGCGATCGCACAGCCCCAGAAGTTCGCCGTCATCGCTGGAAGAGACGATAACGGCCCGCCCTTCCGCCGCCAGTTGCCGGGTGAGTTGATAGATTTCCGCCTTCGCGCCAATATCAACGCCCAGCGTCGGCTCATCAAGAATAAACAGTCGGGTGTCCGTCTTCAGCCAGCGCGCCAGTATTACCTTCTGCTGGTTGCCGCCGCTTAAATTGCGCACGGGTACGCTGACATCGCGTGGCCGGATATCCAGCATCTGCGCCAGATGATTCGCCTGCGTAGTGGCTTTCTTACGCAGCAGCCAGCCACGCCAGGCGACAGCAGGCAGGGAAGCCAGATTGATATTGTCCGCCACGGATAGCGGTAAAATCAGCCCGTCATGGCGACGATCGCGCGGCACCAGCGCCATACGCTGCGCGATGGCCTGTACCGGAGAACGCGGGCGCAGCGTCTGACCCTCAATCGTAATATGTCCTTCACGGGCGGGCGCAATACCATAGAGTGCATCAACCAGCGCCTCACGCCCCGAACCTAACAGCCCCGCGATACCAACAATTTCTCCTGCCGCCACCTGAAAACGGATCGGTTGGAAATGCTGCCGATCTGTGAGCTGTTCAACCTGTAGCAGCGGCGTCTCACTTTTCTCTGTCTTGCGTTTCCCGTCAAACAGGCTGGCAATCTCTCGGCCCACCATCAGGCGAATCATTCCATCGATATCCTTCGTCTCAGGATCGTCCAGCGTCGTCACGCCCCGACCATTGCGTAACACGGTGACGCGATCGCAGATATCTGCAATTTCATTGAGATAGTGCGAGACATAGATAATGGCGATACCACGCTGTTTCAGTGTCTGGATCGTATGCAGTAGCTGCACGGCTTCGCGTGCTTCCAGCGGCGCGGTTGGTTCATCAAACACCACCAGCCGTGCCTTGCCGTCAATCAGTGCCCTCGCAATCTGTACCAGTTTGCGTTCCGCCAGGCTTAACTCGCGAATCAGCCGGTTAGCGTCTATCGATAAATTAAAGGTGTGCTGAAAAAACTGCTCCGTTTCACGCCGCATCGCCCGACGATCGACACCTCGCCAGCGGTTCACAGGCTCCTGTCCGAGAAACACCGATTCCGCCACGGTAAAATGGGGAATCAGATGCAGTTCCTGATGGATAAAACGCACGCCGTGCGCGTGGATAACCGCTGGCGTCACGGTGCTCAATCGTTGCCCATCGATAGCGATTTCACCGCCATCTGCGGCATAGACCCCAGCCAGCACCTTGATTAAGGTCGATTTCCCCGCGCCGTTCTCCCCAATCAGACCGAGAATTTCTCCTGGCCGGACCGTTAGCGATACGTTGTCCAGCGCGGAAATCCCCGCAAACTGCTTGCTGATGTGCGTCATTGCCAGACCGCCGCCAGATGGCGACGGGGCTGAATCATATCCCGCCATAGATTATTTCAGGTCGCCATAGCCAAGCTGTTTATAGACCGCCTTGGCTTCTGCCTCTCCTTTGACGGGCAAGACCGGCACAAACGTCTGCGGCAGCAGCGTGGCACCCGCGAAATAACGGGCAACGTTTTTCGCCGATGTTGTACCGATAAGACGCGGCTGCTGCGCAACGTTGGCAACAAACGGACTGCCTTTTTCCGCCATAATTTCCAACGTTTCTGGCCCAGCATCAATCGCGGTGACCTTCACGTCCTTGTCACGCCCGGTTTCTTCCAATGCCTGCACCACGCCGATGGCAGGCTGATCCCAGCAGGCGATGTGGATCGCATCCAGCGTGCCTTTCGGATGCTGGCTCAGCAGTTCAAGGGTTTTCTTGCGCGCGTCTTCCGGTGAGTTGGAATATTGTTCAGCCAGTTCAGGCTGAATGATTTTGATCCCCGGATAGTCTTGCAGAACGTATTTCCACAAGTCATAGCGAATACCGCAGATACGCAGCGCGTTGGAGAAGGCGTTGAAAACGGCGATATTCCCTTTTCCACCCAGTGCATCCGCTGTATAACGCCCGATCGTCGAGCCGATCGCGTAGTTATCTGACGTCGTGTTATTGATGGAATAAGACGAGACATGATCGACGGTAAAAACCGGAATCTTTGCCTCACGCAACGCTTTAAACTTCGGCTCTACCGCGCTGTCGCCGAGAATGCTGATCACCGCATCGACCTTGCGCGCCAGCAGAATATCGTGGTTATTGGCATGAACCTGATTATCACGCCCTCCATCCACTCCCACGACCTGCCCACCGAGTTTCTCAATTTCTTCGGTTGCCCCTTTGTAGGCCTCACGGTCCCAAAAGTGCTGTGTTCCCACCACGGCAACGCCAATGGTTTTTCCCTTCAATGACAATGTCTCATCCGCTGCCTGAACCGAGGTCATTACCCCTGTAGCCAACACGCATGCAGTGTTATGGGTCAGTAAGAATTAAAAAGATTAATTAGGGAATTGGCGGAATTTTTCGGGAACTCGCGGGATTGCGTAGGCCGCACCACTACTGGGCTAAGCGAACCTTAAGCGAGTAAAACTCAAAAAAACGCCAGAAAATTGAAAATGAAAAACGTCGTGCGGATCTAGATGTTTGTTCGTTTAGTTTGATAAAACCCATCGTTCTTAATTTGATGTTTAAACCCCGTTTAAACCCCCACATCCTTAGAGATATGGACAACCTGGCCTATAACCTCAAAGTTGGCCATATCCTCGCGCTTTATTTCAATTGGCGGGTAGACAGCCTGGTTATCGCTTATCAGTAGCCACGCTCCAGGTTGAACCTGCACCCGTTTTGCCCATAGGTTATCTTCATGACGAATTACATAGATATTCCCATCAATAGGCTTTGTCAGTGATGTGTTTACTACCAGAGTGTCATTGTTCGAAATTGTTGGTTCCATTGAGTCACCCTTCGCCCACAACAAGATTAAGTCTTTTTCATTAAATCCCCTATAAGACAACCATTTACGTCTAAATGCTAAATGACGAGACGGTTGTCTCTCATCTAATGCTATTGTTCCGTTCCCTGTTGACACTTGCACGTCATAGCCTGGGATTAGGGCAAAGTCGTCTAAAAATGAAGATGGCTCTTTTTGTTTTTCTTTATCACCGCTTCCTAGTGCTAGCCACTCAATGCTTACCCTCATTGCAGCAGATAACATAATCAGATTATCCAGGGTGGGTTGTGTTGTGCCCTGCTGGTACTTGTAAAACGTGCTGTACGGAATCCCCACTTTTCGAGCAAATGATCGACCCGATTCAGAACCAACAAGTAGGTTCAATCGCTCTGCAAATCCGCTTCCTTTCGAACTATCATCAATCGGATCATGATTCCTTTTAGGTTCATTCTCTTCCGATTTCCCATATGTCATTGTTTTATCTCCAATAAATACATGATTTGCTGAACCGCTATTTTGAACCAAAAAGGAATCGAACGGCTTGACGTGCTTCCTTTTTGGATCAATACTGTACCCACAGTGAATAATGATTTGGTGTTATGACTATGAGTAATAGCGTAGCTTCTCAAAATTTGATTCCGAATGGAAGCGATTGGCATCGTGCCGATATCGTTGCAGCCGTGAAGAAAAAGAAAACGACTTTAGCCGCTTTATCACGCGAGCAGGGTTGGCATGCCAGAACGTTGAACAATGCGTTAGATCGTCATTGGCCAAAAGGTGAGGCGATCATTGCAAATACTATCGGCGTCAGTCCTGCTGATATTTGGCCGTCTCGATATAACGATGGCGGTGTGCAATGAGTACCGCCACCGCCAGTGCAGCCCAATGGCTAACTATAGCTGAAATTTTAGGTGCGCCAGGCTATCCGACAACTGAACGCGGTCTCAGAATGACAATGGATAAACAAGCAGCTATCCAGCCGTCAATTAGAAGAAAGCGTCAGGGAACTAAGGCGTTTGAATACAACATATCGACCCTCACCCCTCTTGCTAGAACTTATGTTTTAAGGCAGCGAGGGGAAGTTCATGTTGGTGATAAATCATACAAAATACCGTGTGAAAATGGTTCAACCGCAGATTATTGTCGCGAAGTGCTTTGGCACCGATGGGAATCAGCCACAGAAAAACAACGGCTTGCAGCGCAGAAGAAAACTGAATCCGTGATGGCGGTATCTGCGCTAGTAGATACTGGTATTGATGTTGTCACGGCGTTTGATGCCGTAGCCGAAACACACGATGCGTCTGTTGCTTCCGTCCGCCGCTGGTACTACACCGCACGTAAATTTTCGCGTGAGGACTGGATGCCGTCGCTGTTAGGTCAGTATGGCCATAACCTCGAAACTCGCCGCAAAAAAGAAGCTGATTGCGATCCAGTGGCGTGGGATTTCTTCATTGCAGATTACCTGCGCCCTGAGCGTCCAGCGCTTAGAACCGCTTACGCCCGTCTTGAGGAAGCTGCCGCCGCTAATCGTTGGGCTATCCCTAGCCTTTCTTCCGTTCGTCGCAAACTGGAGCGTGAGATACCCTGCGAACAGCGCGTGTTGTTACGCGAAGGTGAACATGCCGCTATGCGTCTGTTCCCGTCACAAGAGCGTACTGTTGCCGATTTGGCGGCAATGGAGTGGGTGAACGGCGATGGCTATCAGCACAACGTGTTTGTGCGGTGGTTCAATGGTGAAATCATTCGTCCAAAAACATGGATTTGGCAGGATATCCGCACTCGTAAGATTCTGGCATGGCGTACCGATGTCAGTGAAAACAGTGATTCTATCCGCCTTTCTCTGTCGGACATGATTGAGCGCTATGGTATTCCGCGCCAACTGACCATCGATAACACGATGGCGGCAGCAAACAAATGGACAACCGGCGGTGTTCCTAATCGCTATCGCTTCAAAGTTAAAGAAGATGATCCAAAGGGGATCATTCCCTTACTTGGCATCGAACTGCATTGGACGAGTGTCATGTTTGGCCGTGGCCATGGTCAGGCGAAGCCTATAGAACGTGCCTTTTCTCACGGTGGTCTGGGTGAAACCGTTGATAAACATCCTTTACTTGCCGGAGCACATACCGGGCCGAATCCCATGGACAAGCCCGATAATTATGGTGACCGAATCGTTGATGCTGATGTTTTCCTGAAAGCGTTGGCTGAGGGGGTCGCGTTCTGGAATCGTCGCCCTAATCGTAATACTGAAGTGTGCCGAGGCGTGATGTCATTCGACCAGGCATTTGAGGAAAGCTATCAGCAAGCCGCTATCCGCAAAGCCACTCCAGAACAGCGCCGCCTGTTACTGCTGCCTGCTGAAGCGGTACGCATCAGTGAATCCGGTACGTTTGTAATGGAAGCTGGCGGAAAAGTTCATGCCCGTAAAAACCGTTACTTTAACGAGCGTTTACTCGGCCTTAAACCCAATAAAGTGGTGGTGCGTTTCGACCCGCAAAACCTGCATCAGAGCGTACTTTGTTACACGTTAGATGGCCGTTTTATCTGTGAAGCGACCTGTATTGAGAAAACCGGATTCGGTGATACTCAAGCTGCGCGTGAGCATAAACGTAATCGCACTCAATTTGTTAAACGTACAAAAGAAGCGGCTAGTGCTGCCCGTCGTATGTCGGCATTAGAAGCGGCAGAGCTTATGCCTGATACAGTCCCATCAGCTCCGCTTGAATCGCGTGTTGTAGAAATTCTGCGCCCTGCTGGGAATACCATGCAACGGCATATTGTTGAAGAAGAAATTGACGACGATTCTGACGAGGCGTTCGGCAATGCTGTCAGTCAGCTTTATACCGCATTTCAAAATAAACAGATTTAACGGAGATAAATAGATTATGACTAACGTAATTGAATTAGACCAACAGCAAGAGACTATTAATAAAGTTCGTGCCGACGTCCGAAATACCGTTGAGAACTCAGATGTGACATACGCAGCGGTCGCACGTGAAATTGGTGTATCCAGCGGCCAGCTTTCACAGTTTATTAACGGTGCGTATCGTGGTGATAATAACTCACTCGCAAATAAATTAACGGTTTGGCTTGATAATCGCTCTCGCCGGACTAATGAAATGCCTGTTGCCCCGGACTTTATCGCCACCCGCACAGTGAAACAAATCTGGAATGCGTTGCAATATGCACAACTGGCGCAGTGTATTACTGTTATTTATGGTAATTCTGGCGTGGGTAAAACTCGCGCTTTGCAACAGTTTGTCGCTGAACGTCCGAACGTCTGGTTGATTACCGTTTCCCCATCGCGCTCCAGTCTCAGCGAATGCCTGTATGAGCTTGCGTTAGAGTTAGGGATCGGCGATGCGCCGCGCCGTTCTGGTCAGTTGGGTCGCGCTATTCGCCGCAAGCTGCGCGGCACAAACGGTATTGTGCTGATTGATGAAGCCGATCACTTGGATTATTCAGTGCTTGAAGAGCTGCGGATTTTGCAGGAAGAAACAGGCGTAGGGCTGGCGTTAATTGGTAACCATCAAGTTTATGGGAAATTAACGGGTGGTAATAGTCGAAACATGGACTTTGCTCGTTTGTTTAGTCGTATCGCTAAAAAGGTTTCTATTCTGAAAACCAAAAAGGCCGATGTTGACGCGATAGCCGATGCGTGGGGCTTAAATAAAAATGCTGAACGTGAATTAATTCATGCGTTATCAGAGAAACCCGGCGCATTAAGAACGATATCGCATACCCTGCGTTTAGCTGCAATGTTTGCGCACGGTAAAAAAGAAACGTTATCTGAAAAGCATATTCGTGAAGCAATTAAAGACCTAGAAGGGTTCTCATCATGATTAATCCAACAAAACTGGTTAATACGCTGGGTTGGTTGCAACGTCGAAATATTGAAATCAAAAATGTCAATGTTAGTCGTTCACGTCCAATCGTAGAAGTATCAGCGCCTGATGCTGATTTGTTGCGCCGCTCTCACGATTATCATGCTGTATCGGCTGCATCTATTCAGGGTTGCATTATTTATTGGAGACAGGATGGAGATAACCGCGTACGCATGGGCCAGCGGCGTTATTGGTTTTGGGCGTAATGTTCCAGAATATGCGACTCCCATACTCTCAGGGGATAGAGATCAGGTATTTAAAGTAATAAATAAAATCGCATTAACACTGCCAGGCAGTGAGAAATTAGTTGTTTCAGATATGTACTGCGCAAGTAGCAGACGAGCAGCGTATCAAGCGTTATCACGTTTTATTAAACGGGCTAATGAAGCCTATAAACTTCAACCAGTAAAAGAAAGGCGGAAGAAATGGCAAATCGGGTAATGACGTTAATCATGGTTATCAGTTCAACTGCCAATGGCTTGGTGGCCGATGTTGATATAGAGGGTGATTCACGTTTCGGTGATTTCATCGATAAATATAAAGAGCTGCTGGAAACGTTTCATGCTGATGCCGTTGAAATCTGTGTTGATCATGCAAATCAGCAAAATTTAATTGAAATACCTATTAAGCAAAAACCACGTTATTTGAATTGAGGATGTTTATCATGAATAAAACGACTATTCCTGACGGCTACCGCCTGAACGCACTTGGCCATCTGGTGCCAGAGGACTTAATCAAACCTATCGATAAGCTACGTGACGATGTGGTAATGAACATCGTTAATAAAGCTAAGGCACAACGTAAAGCCATGGCTGAGTTTAAGATTGAATCCATGGCTGAAATCGCCGATTTTGTTGACTTGTCCGCGAGTGAATATGGCGTCGAATATGGCGGTGCGAAAGGCAATGTATCGTTGCCTAGTTTTGATGGCATGTACCAAGTACGCCGCGCCGTTGGCGATCATCGTATTTTTGATGAGCGTATCCAAGCAGCCAAAAAGATTCTGGATGATTTGGTTATTCGCTGGGGTGCCGATGCTGACCCCAAAATAAAGGCCATTATCAACCATGCGTTCCGGGTGAATAAGCAGGGGCGGATTGACGTTAATCAGGTGCTGAGTTTGCGCCAGATTGATATAGACGATCCAGAGTGGCAATCGGCGATGTCAGCTATCGCTGATTCTATTCAGGTATCAAATACCAGTCAGTATCTGCGTGTCTACGAACGCCAGCCCGATGGCCAATATCAACAAATCGGACTGGATATTTCGAAGGTATAACTATGAACGCGAAAGAATTTAATCGGAAATATGCTGTCGGTACGCGTTTTATTTATCTAACCGGCCCAGATAGTTTGGGCGGTAAGATAGTTAGAACCAAAGATGTTGCACGGGACTTTGAAAGATCAGGGGCAATTGTTGAAATTAGTCTGGCACCGTTTTTTGTGCGATTGTCTTCATTGAAGCCGACAGATTAATTAACCCCATATTCCCACTGTGATTTATATGGCGTAAACCCGTCAGCACTGGATTACGCCAAAATCAATATTTAATGAGGAAGATAATGGACAAACAACAATTAATAAGACTAATTCATGTGGCGAAAAGTAAGTTAAAAATTGATGATGATACATACCGAACATTGCTTGCTAACGTTGCGAATGGCAAAACCAGTTGTAGCGAAATGAACCACAAAGAATTAGAAAGTGTTTATTCTGCCATGCGTGAAAAAGGATTTAAACGCAGTTTTAAAAAACACTCACCGCGAGTTAAACCTGATTCAAAAGGCCGTAGCAGAGCTGAAGAAATCCCTAAAATTCGCGCGGTATGGATAACTATGCACCAGCACGGTTTTATTAACAGCAGTGATGAGCGTTCACTTAACGCGTATGTGAAACGCATGACTGTTAAGTTGAATAATGGGAAAGGTGTCGACGAGCTGGGCTGGTTGGATTCATCGTTAGCTTATCGCGTTCTGGAATCACTTAAGCAATGGCATATAAGGTTAATGCTTCAATCCATGCTTCTTGATCGTTTAGGTTTTGTTATTAACCCAAGTACCGGTAAAGCGTCGCGGGATTACAGCGTTATTGTATGTGTGTATGAGGCCAAACGATGAAAATTTCACGCTGTCCTATTTGCCATTCTGACCTGCATCTTGATGCAATTCTTGAAGATGACGCAGCGCGGGAGCTGCTTGCCGTATTAACTAAATTGCCAGGCGGTGCGGGAAAAGCGATGGTGGCCTATATCGGCCTGTTCCGCCCTGAAAAGTCGAATCTGTCGAACTCCCGTGCTGTGAAGCTGGTTAACGAAGTGTTAGAACAACATCAGCCGGGGCGCGTTTTGACCCATGCATTGAGTGAAACAGTTGAGCGTATCCGGGCAAAACGAAATAACGGGGATAAAAAGCCACTCAGTAATCACAGCTACTTACGTGAGGTCTACCGAACGTCCGAACAACTGTTTGCACAGAGCAGTAGCGTAGCGGTACGAGAAAAAGACGCTGATAATCGTGTTATAGACCAAGAACGCGGGCGCGATGAATATCTATCCCACATGCACAGCCTGGGACAAGATGTTTCAAAACTGCCCGGCGGCATTGATTGGCTGGAACGTAATAAAGGGGCTAAAAATGTCGGATAACTTGGATATGTTTGATGATAAACAGGATGATAGCATCCTGGATCATCTGGACGAAGCCGACGGCGAACGCTCCCGTTTTCCTGCCTTACTGTCAGAGTTGAATGCGTTGCTACGGCAAGAACTGGAGCGGCTGGGGTGTGACCCTCGCGTTTCACTGGAACTTGTTGTTGCTATCAGTAAACAGATCGGCGGTATGCAAGTTTATTTTCCACGTGGACAGACGTTGGAATACCTGGTGCGTGATATGAAAATCTGGCGTGATTTTGATGGCCACAACGTGCCGGAACTTGTTGAACGCTATCATGTGACCTATAAAACGGTGTATAAAGCTATCAAAAGGATGCGAAAACTTGAGCATCGTAAGCATCAGATGCCACTTTTTTAAGGAATAAAATGCAGAAAATACTTTTAGGATTATTGCTTTGCGCATCGTTTTCAACCTTTGCCGCGACATCGTCAATCAAAGAAGACGCCAAAGCCTTACTGGAAATGTATGCACGGATAGATTCTGTTGACTGGTATAACAAGGGTGACACGGCTTTTGCTGAGAACGATGGATTTATCGGTGTTTATCGACATGTAAAAGCATCAGTCCGTGATGATGAAGTTAACATCAAGATGGAATTTGTATCCGGTTCTAAGCGCCCAGATAGTGATGAATTTAGCCGAGTCACTACAGGAGTATGTCGTTCTATCATTTCTGAACTAATTCATCCGTCTCCGAAAGACGCAGAACCAGTATCTTGGGATGATGAGTCACAACCTAAAAACGACCCATTCAATTTTATGCGTGAAAGCAAGCTAGATAAGGTTCATAACGAAAAATTTGAAAAGGTTATTGATGGTTGGAAAGTCAGCATTTATAGAACCGCCATGTTAACAACTTGTTCCGCCAAGAAAGCCTAACTCCCATTTCCAATGAAGCCGGTTAATCCGGCTTTTTTTATGCCCGTAGCACTATGAAACCCTATCTAATTAGCGTTTCAAGGTGCAGTAGTGAATCAATTTATTCCCTCCCCATCGTTTACCCATGCAGTGGCTTTTGTCCTCGCCAAAGAAGGCGGCTATGTCAATGACCCTACTGATAAAGGCGGCGAAACCAAATTCGGTATTTCTGACCTGCGTGACGGGATCAAAGATGGCATGACTGACATTGACGGCGATAAAAAGCCTGATGTGCGTATTAAAGATTTAACACTCGAACAAGCCAGCCAGATTTATTACCGCGAATATTGGTATCCATCGTACTGCAAAGAATGGCCGGACGGTATTTCACTGATCGTCTTTGATTCTGCTGTTCAGCATGGTGTCAAAAAGGCGATTCAACTACTGCAATCAGCCGCCGGTGTTGATGACGATGGAATTGTTGGTAAGGACACGAGAGCAGCGGTTAACAGCGCAGACCCTGAATGGTTACTGACCCGTTATCTGTTACGTCGTGCGCGTTATTACGCCGACATCATCAAGTCAAACTCCTCCCAGGGTAAATACCTTAACGGCTGGTTTAACCGTCTCGACAGCGTAACTAATGCTGCCTGGGAAGTAGTCGGCGGTTCAATTTCTGTGAGCCGTGCGTGATGGGAAAAGGCTGGGATGAGTCCATGCGCCAGGGCCGACGTGATCGCCTTAAACGCGAGGTTTTGCAAAGAATGGCCAACGGCCCGAAGGCTGAACCAACGAATTACTGTGGCTGCGATGGCACTCATGCCGCCTTTTACATGAAAGGTTGGAACTCTGTAGACCTCAGAGACATCGTTTTTCAATGTCAACGTTACAAGGAAATACAACGTGAACGTCAGAAGCACTCTCAGTAATAAATGGTTTTGGGCTGTGTGCAGCGCATTTCTTGTTATTACGATCATCGCTGGAATCGCCATCTACGGCTATGCCGTGGCGATGATGGCGGTTTGCTGCATCATTGGTGTAGTTATTTTTTTCTATAGTTTCAAACACCCTAGTTTTCTACCCGATACGCCAGTTTGCCTATATGTGTATCAGTTTTTATTGGGTGCTCTAGGCTGTGCGATGTTTGTAACTGCCTGGTTCCTTTCATTGATCAATATCGGTTCCGCTATTGGCCCACTCTTCTTTTTGCTGTGCGTATTTCATCCTGCCTCTATTTACAGGACGTTCATTGTATGGGGTGTGAAATGGATCCGATAACGCTGTCATCCATTGCCTCTGTTCTTCTCAATGCTGGCCCCGCTCTGGTACGCACCGTTGGCGGGTGGTTCGGTAGTGACACAGCTAAAGCCGCTGATTCTGTCGCGGGGATTGTCGAAAGCGTCAACAACGCAATCAATCCGCAAGACAAGCAGCGTGTACTGGAACAAGCGCTGGCAAAACTTCCCCCAGAACAATTGGTTCAGTTGGAATCATTGAAAGTCCAATTGCAACAAATTCAGCTCGAACGGAAAAAGGCTACTCTGGCAGACCAACAGGCCGCGCATCATGAGCAGCAGGAAACTATCAGGAATGGGGACAACGCTACGGATGAATATGTCCGGCAGACGCGGCCAAAAATGGCCCGTCTGTCGCTGTATAGCGCCATCGGTTACGTGCTGTTGATGACGATTGGACAACAAGCCGGTGCTATCGCTGCCGCGTCTGGCCATGTGATTAATATGCCCGAGCCAGATTGGGATATTGCCTTGATGCTATGTACCCCTGCGCTGGGTTATTTGGGATTTCGGACGCTTGATGGCTTTGCCCGTTATAGCAAATCCAGCAAACACAAGGTGCCAATTAATAATGGATGATTTTGAACGCGCCAGCTTGCTGGAAATTGATGAACGTGAACGGGCGTTAAACGCCCATGTAAACCGTATTAAAGAGCCAGTTATCGAATACGGATTTTGTAATGACTGTGGACATGAAATCCCCGCCATGCGTCTGGCCGCTCAACCTGAAGCCGTTTGCTGTGTGACATGTCAGGAAATTAGAGAACAGCGGGAGGCACAGCGTGGACTGGCAAAACATTAAAGAATATTGGGGGATGATCTGGGCATTGGTGATGACAGCCGTAAACCTGGTGATGTTCCTGCTTGCAAAAACATATGTGAAACGTGAAGAAGTTGATGCGTTAAAACAACGGGTGTGGAGCATGGAAAATGCGCTGGCTGGAATGCCGAATCAAAAAGAACTTCACGCGCTTCAGCTTGAAATGAGCAATTTGCGCGGTGACTTAAAAGAGCTGGCACCGAAGTTGGCACAAGTTCAACGGATTAGCGATTTACTTCTTGAAAACGAACTGAAGGATAAGTGAGGCGATGGCCATGCGTGAAATTTTAGATAGCGATCAGCGATTAGTTATCTTGCGCTCACTGCTTGAATGCGGCGATAGCGCCAACGAATCTGTATTACAAACCTGTTTACTAGCCTACGGCCACCGCGTTTCCCGTGATGCAGTGCGCACCCATTTAAGCTGGCTTTCTGAGCAGGGACTGATTGACCTTGACGACGTAGCCGGGTGTTTTGTCGCAGCAATCACCGGGCGCGGTGACGATGTGGCGCGTGGGCTTGCAACGGTGCCTGGCGTGAAGAAACCACGGGCGCGGGGGTAATTATGGCTACTGTTAAACCGTATACCCCTGCAACCCGCCGTTATATTCATCAGCTTGCGGCCGTTATGGTTTGTCTCGAAATTGAGCGTGAAGTTATTGCAGGAGCTGTTGAAAAGGCTACAGGGAAACCGTATGACAGGAACGCCCCGGACAGCTTCAGTAACACGTTTTTTTCGGCTAATGCCGAGTATGACCGAGCTTGGAAAGCGCTAAGCCGTGCCATCGATAAAGAGCGTAAGCAACAGCTACTGATGGCGAGGAACAAACATGGCAGATGAACGCCCGACCCGTGGCCGTCCTTCCAAAATCGACTTGTTGCCACATGCTATTCGTGACGCCCTTCATCAGATGCTGCGTGATAAGCAGTACACACAGGAGCAGATCCGCGAAGCCATCAACGAGCTGATTGACGATCACAATCTTCCTGGTGATATGCAAATTAGCCGTACTGGTTTGAACCGATACGCCAGCCGTATGGAAAGCGTGGGTTCTAAAATTCGCGCATCGCGTGAGATGGCGGAGATCTGGGCGGCTAAGCTGGGTTCCGCGCCCACTTCCGATGTCGGCAAATTGCTGATGGAGTTTGTGAAAACTCTGGCGTTTGAAACGTCAATGTCTCTAGCCGAACAAGACAAAGCCGTTGAGCCGAAAGCATTGGGGCAACTGGCATTAGTTGCACAGCGTATTGAATCCGCGCAGATGGTCAGCCACAAACGTGAAAAAGAGATACGCCAGGCATTCGCCGAGGAAGCAGCGGCGACGGCAGAAAAAATCGTTTCACAAGCGGGGTTATCTGCTGACAAAGCGGCTGATATCAAGCGGCAGATATTGGGGATTGCATGATGCTACTTGCCAGTCTAAACGTCATAGCAGCCAGTATTATTGGTGGGGAGGACTTCGACGAGAATGAAGTCCTCCTTGGTTATCAACGGCGCTGGATCGCAGATGAGTCACCGTTAAAAATTGCTCAAAAATCGCGTCGTACCGGTATCACATGGGCGGAAGCTGCCGATGCATCGCTGACGGCCGCAAAGGCGAAATCAGCGGGCGGGACTAACCATTTCTATGTCGGTTCTAATAAAGAGATGGCCCGCGAGTTTATTGACGCGGCGGCAATGTGGGCCAAAGCCTATGACCTGGCGGCTGAAGATGTTCGTGAAGAAGTGTTGGTGGACGATGACAAAGACATACTGACCTTTGTCATTTACTTTGCCAGTGGCTTTAAAGTCCAGGCGCTATCAAGTAACCCCAGTAACTTACGTGGTATGCAGGGTAACGTCACGATTGATGAAGCCGCGTTCCATGAGCGTCTTGCCGAAGTGCTTAAAGCGGCGCTGGCGCTCACGATGTGGGGGGCAAAAGTCCGTCTTATCAGTACGCACAACGGCACCGAAAACCTGTTTAACGAGCTGATACAGGACAGCTTAGCCGGGAAGAAACGCTATTCCGTTCACACAATTACTCTCGATGATGCCTGTCTTGATGGGCTGTATAAGCGTATTTGCCAAGTAAAACGGATGGTGTGGAGCCAAGAAGCGGAAGACCAGTGGAAAGCCGATCTTCTGCGCGACACCGCGACCCAAGACGACGCCCTCGAAGAATACTATTGCGTTCCCAAAAATGGCGGCGGCACCTATTTACCGCGTTCAATCCGGGAGCGTGCCGCACGGGGTGAAGGCCCCGTGCTGCGCTTCACTGGTACAGCGGAATACAACGCACTCCCCGAATCCTATCGCGCATTAGATATGCAGGAATGGTTAGAGCAAAGCGTCTTGCCGGTGCTCAATCAGCTACCCCGCGAACAACGCCATGCCCTGGGTGAAGACTTTGCCCGCTCTGGCCACCTTACTGTATTCGCGCCTATCACTATCAACGACGATACCACGCGCACGGTGCCGTTCCTTGTTGAGCTTGCGAACGTGCCGTACAAGCAACAAGAGCAGGCGCTTTACTTTATCTGCGACCGTTTACCTCGCAGGGACGGCATCAAGCTAGATGGCCGGGGGAACGGTAACTATCTTGCTGAGCAAGCGGCAGAACGCTACGGCAATGAAGTTGAAGTTGTGATGCCTTCCGTCGCTCACTACCGCGAAAACATGCCGAAATTCAAAGCCGCGTTTGAAGACGATGAACTTGTGGTGCCAAAGCATGAGGACGTCATTAACGATCTGGGTCAAATTGTCGTCTTGCGCGGTGTGCCTGGCATTGATGATAAAGAGAACAAAGGGAGCGATGGCCATAAACGGCATGGTGACAGCGCCTATGCCATCTTCCTTGCGTTTCTCGCCAGTAAAGAAGACTGTCGCCGCTACGAGCTGCATCGATTAAATAAACCCGAACGGCCAGACGAACGTGAAGAACGCCGTCAAATGCGGATCACCCGTGGGCTGAAGAACCAGGGAGGAATGCTGTAATGTTAAATAAACTCACCGTCGCAATTCGTAAGCTGATCCACCCGGACACCGGTGAAACTGTGTCTGTAAGCAAAGAGGAATTGCAACAAGAGCAGACCCGCGCACGCTCTACAGGCATTCGTCGTGCTAATGCTGGTATCAGCGTAGCGAGTACACTTACACCCCGCCGCCTGGCCGGAGTGCTGCGTAACGCCGCTGACGGCAACCCACGGGACTACTTTATTCTGGCTGAAGAGATGGAAGAGCGCGACCTCCATTATTCAAGCGTTTTGCGCACACGTAAGCTAACCGTCGCAGGTATAGATCCAACAATAGAAGCTGCGTCCGATGAAGAAAGCGACGTTAAGCTAGCGGACGCGGTGCGAATCATGATGGAACGGCCGCAAATCCCCGAACTGTTATTTGATTTGCTGGATGGCTTGGGGAAAGGAATAGCTGTGGCGGAAATCCTGTGGGATACGTCCACGGTGCCGTGGATGCCGCGGGATTATTCGTGGGTTGATCCGCGCTTTCTCAAGATGGATGCCGACACATTGCGCCAAGTGCATGTGTTAACCGAGGCGGAGCCATTCAACGGCGAACCGTTAGCAGCATACAAGTACATCATTCACCAGCCCCGCCTGAAGTCTGGCCTGCCATTACGTAATGGCCTGGCCCGTTTGGTCGCAGTCATGTACATGCTGAAATCCTTTACCGTCCGCGACTGGTGGGCATTCGGCGAAAAGTTCGGCTTACCCATCGTCATCGCTAAATATGGGCCTAATGCGAGTCCGCAGGATATCCAAACCCTGATTGATGCGATTGCGTCTCTGGCGTCTGACGCCGGTTGTGCTATCCCACAATCAATGCTGATTGAGATGAAGGAAACCGCCAGCCGCCAGGGCGGCGGCGATCTGTTCGAGGGGATGGCGGAATGGTGCGATGCACAGACCAGTAAAGCCGTGCTGGGCCAGACCATGACAACAGATGACGGCAGCAGCCAGAGCCAGGCTAATGTACATAATCAAGTGCGGATGGATATCGCAAGATGGGACGCAAGGCAGTTAGAGAACACGCTCAATGAGTTTCTGGTAAGGCCGTTCGTCATACTCAACTACGGTGTGCAAGAGAAGTACCCGCGCGTTCGTTTGCGTATCAATGAACCGGAAGACCTTAAATCGCTTGTTGATTCAATCATCCCGCTGATTGATCGGGGTATGAAAGTGCAGATGTCGGAGCTGCGCGACAAGTTTGGCCTGGCAGAACCGGAGAAAGACGCGGAAATTCTTCAGCCAGCGAGTACCGCCGCCAGCAATTACGCGATGTTACCCGCCTTGAACCGCGAACAAATCGCGCTCAACCGCACGTCTCCACCGGACGATATCGACCAGCTTACCGCTTCAGCGATCAGTGACTGGCAGCGCGTCGGCCCCGCGTTTACCAATCCGGTGTTAGCCCTGGCTAATGAAGTGGATAGCTATGAATCGTTTCTTGCACGGTTGCCGGAATTGCAAGACAGCCTGGACGCTGGGGAGTTTGTTGATCAACTGGCGCGGCTCTGTTTCCAAGCGCGTGGGCTGGGGGATGTGAATGATGCCTGAGAAGATAAAATGCCGTCGTTGTCGCAAGGTTATGAATAAGACCGAACTGGTCGATAAGTGGAACTCTCGCGGAAAATGGACGGACAAATGCTGTCCGAACTGTGGATGCAAAACCTTTACGCCAGTTGGCGGGGGGGAATAATGTTGAATGCGACTAAAGAACGCTTTACCGAATTAGTGAATGACCCTGAACATTTGCGCCGATTAGTGATTCTATGGCCTGAGAATCACTTAATTCATCATTTAGCAAAAGCGCACCTGGAAGCGCTGGAAAAGCTAGTGAAGGAATCCGCTGATGCGAACTAAATATGTACGCCGTGAGCGGCTTGATTTCCACCGGCCCGAATATTGGCCAGTGAAACATCATACTTATTTTGCTCAAGTCCATGGCTATTACTACGGTAGAAAGCATGTCTAATAAAATCCCCGATATCATCCCGAAAGAATCCCTTGCCTGGTTCAAAGCGAAAAAGCTGAGACCAGGCTTTGACTATCGTGACGTCTGGCTCGAAGAGCATAGCGCCGCGTTCACCGTGGCCAAGATGACCAATCTTGATCTGCTTAATGACGTGAAGGAGCTGCTAACCCAGGCATTGGAAGAAGGCCAGACATTTCGGGAGTTCCAGAAAGCATTAGAGCCGCGCTTGGTCAAACGAGGATGGTGGGGCGTGCGTGAAATGGTTGACCCGCTTACCGGTGAAAACAAGCTTGTGCAGCTCGGTAGCGATCAACGACTGCGTACAATCTACGACACAAACATGCGTACCGCTCGAACGGCTGGCCAGTGGCAACGTATCGAGCGAACTAAACGCGCCATGCCGTATCTGCTGTATACGTTGGGGCCATCACGTGAACATCGAGTTGATCATCTAAAATGGGCGAATACTTGTTTACCTGTTGACGACCCTTTCTGGTTGACGCATACCGGCCCCAATGGCTGGGGCTGTAAATGCGGCGTTCGCCAGGTCAGCAAATACGAGTATGACCAAATGGTGAAGAATGGCGTTACATCCACGTCGCCTGTATATGAAGATGGACAGCCCACAGGTCAAGTAAGCCGCGAGAAAGTTCCATTGAAGACCCAGGCCCCGCAGATGAAAAACGTGAGGTGGCTGAACAAGCGGACTGGCGAAGAAGAGCTAATTCCCGAAGGGATTGATCCGGGTTGGAATTACAATCCTGGCATCAATCGCAATGCCGCACTTGATCGTCAGCTAAGCGCCAAGCAAATGGCATTTAATGCTGACCAATAATATTATCATGTAGGCCTTATAAAACCGCCGTAGTGACGTTATCACCGTCTGTGATACGATGGCGCATGGAAATTTTGTTAAACGTTTCTGTTCGCTTTTAAACGTGGTTTAAACGCCGTTACATCCCCCAGTTAGAGTGAAGCCGGTTAATCCGGCTTTTTCTTTGCCTCCCGCACACTGTCCGTCAGTATTCCTGATTACGGACGACCCTATGAATTCCAATCTTGAACTGTTGGCACTGTGCTTTGAATTGCCGCAGTTTGATAACGATAAACTGCCGGAATGGCTTCCTGTTATTCCTGCTGGTCAATTCACCGGCCGTGATGGTCGCGTGTGGGTGACCAGCAATCCGGCTGATGTGATTACGGGCTCTTTCCGCTATCCAAAATTACCGATTGATATTGAGCACGCAACGGAGCTTAAAGGCCCGAAGGGTGACCCTGCGCCCGCTTATGGCTGGATTGATGCCCTACGCCAGCGTGATGACGGCACTATTGAGGCACACGTTGAGTGGACGGCCGATGGCGAAGCCCTTATTCGTGGCAAAAAATACCTCTTTTACAGCCCCGCTTTTTTCTTTACCGCCGACGGTCAGGTGACCCGCTTATCCAGCGTCGGACTAACCAACAAGCCTAACCTGGCTTTTCCCGCTCTTAACTCGGAGAACAACGATATGACCATCCCTGTCCAGCTTGTGACAGTGCTGGGATTGTCTGCCACCGCGTCAGTTGATGATGCCGTGAAGGCTATCCAGCAAATTCAAACCAGTGAACAAGTGGCGCTGAACCGTGCCGAAAATCCTGATGTGACAAAATTCATTCCTATTGAGACGCATCAACTGGCGTTAAACCGGGCGACGGAAGCTGAAGGCAAGCTGAAGGTGCAGGCCGACAACGAAATCGAAGCCCTAGTTGATTTAGCGATCAAAGAAGGGAAAGTTGCCCCAGCAAACAAGGATATGTACCTGGCCACGTGTCGCAGCGAGGACGGCCGTAAGCAGTTTACCGAGTTCGTCAAAGGTGCGCCGGTGATTGTCAGTAACGACCCGAAAAAGAAACCAAAACCTGAAACAAACAATCAGGAACTGACAGAAACCGAACTGGGAATGTGCCGCAGTATGGGTATCACGAAAGAAGAGTTTCTTGCCGCTAAACAATCAAATGAGGAGCAGCAATAATGCCAGCACCATCAGCAGAAGTTTTACACGCGCTCACTACGTCGCTGAGCGCCTCCTTTACAGCAGGACTGGCCGGTGTTAAGCCCCAATACCTGCGTATAGCCACCGAAGTACCGAGCAGCACTGCATCAAACACTTACGGTTGGCTGTCCGATTTGCCAGGGATCAAAGAGTGGATTGGTGAACGTCAGCTTGCCGTGCTGAGCCAGCGTGGTTACAGCATTTTCAACAAAACCTGGGAAAGCTCAATCCGTGTAAAGCGGGAAAATATTGAAGACGATCAGATTGGGCAATACAGCATTATTGCTAAAGGATACGGCCAAAAAGTCGGTATTTTCCCGGATACGCTGTCATTTAAGTTGCTGTCAGAAGGGTTCACCACACAGTGCTTTGACGACCAGTATTATTTTGATACCGACCATCCCATGGCGGGCGGCACATACAGCAATATCGTGGGCGATGGTACTGAAACTGGTGAACCGTGGTTCCTGATTGATGAATCACAGGTGCTGAAACCTATTCTGTACCAGAACCGCCGGCCGTTTAAATTCACATCCATGGATGACCTCAACAACGAACACACGTTCAAGAATAACGAATTTCTGTATGGGGTTGATGGCCGTAGCAACGTCGGCTTTGGCTTTTGGCAAACCGCAGTTGGTTCGCGTGCGCCCCTAACGGTAGCAAACTACGAGAAAGCCGTTGATATCCTATCGGGTATGAAGCGTGACGACGGTGAACCACTGGGAATCACCCCAACTACGCTCGTGGTTGGTCGCCAAAACCGCGCCGCAGCAAAGCGCATCATTGATGCCATGCTGGTCGATGGTGGGGACTCCAACATCTATTACAAAGACGTGGATATTTTAAATAGCCCGTTCATCGTGACCCCGGCATAACCCGAAGGCGTTCGTTTACAGCGGGGTTAAACCCGCTTTAAAGACTTCTCAAAGAGGATGGAAAATGCGTGGAACGAAAACAAAGACAGCGAGCCAGAAAAAGCCTACGGATAGCACTGGCGCGGCATCATCGACGTCGGTGGCATCGCTTAATGAAAGCAACAGTAACGGACATGAACCGGAAATTTTGTTGCCAGGGCATGACATTATCACCGGCACCGACCCCGTAGATGACCCATTGCTGTCAGCCGACGTTGCTAGCGCGATGGGCAAAGAATGTCTGTGGGTTCAAGCCGTATCAAAGAATGGTTTCTATCGGTGTGGCTGGTTCTGGCCGTTTGATGGCGTGCATGTATTCGTCAGTGATGATCCGGACGGCGACAACGCCGACTGCGTTGCTGACTCCCTCAAAAGTTATTTCGGCGTGACACCATCGCAGCCCTTTATAAGTGTGGCGACTGCTGCACGGCTGAAAGCTGAACCGCAACTGCGTGTGACCGTGATCCAGCCCGTCACGGCTGAAAGCCAGGGGGAATGATGGGCTACGCCACGCGCCAGGATTTGTTGGTTGCCGACGGTTCTTATCTTTGGAATGTCGCGATCAAAAGGGATACGAATGAACTGGATGAAGCCGCTATTGCTCAAGCGCTCGAAGACACTGATGAAGAAATCAATTCGTTGCTGTCCCGCAGATACAAGTTGCCGCTGGAAACCACGGTTCCACGCATTCTGAACCGTGTGGCCGTGTCTATCGCTTTCTATTGGCTGGCTGACCGCGACAACCAAGCCACGGAGCTTGTGCGCAAGCGCTATGAAGATGCCATCAATACGCTAAAAGAAATCGCCAGCGGTCAGCGTGATATCGGCCTGCCGACGCTGGAACAGCCGGCTGAGGGCGACGGCGGCAAGGTCATCATGGTTGGCGATAACACGCGCTTGTTCACCCGTGACAGTCTGAAAGACGTTCTGTAATGGGTATCCAGGTTGAGATGATGGGCGCGGAAAAGCTCGCGCAGATCCGCCAGGCGATGGAGAAACTGGCGGATAACAGCTTACGCACAGAATTGCTGGAAAGTATCGGTGCCATTGCTGAATCACAGACCCGCCGCCGTATCACCGATGAGAAACAATCGCCCGGTGGAACGGCCTGGCAAAACTGGTCTGAAGGCTATGCCAAGACCCGACACGGCAATCAGAGCCTGTTGCAAGGCAATGGTGATCTGCTAGACAGCATCACCTTTGTAGTTGAACGCAACCTGGTGCGCGTCGGCTCTCCTCTCGGGTATGCAGGCGTTCATCAAGATGGATTCAGCGGTAGCGTTTCCGTCGGTGCGCATCAGCGCTTGATTAAGCAAGCGTTCGGGCGGGTACTAAAACATCCGGTCTGGCAAAGCGTGAAGGAGCATAGCCGCATGATGAACATTCCCCAGCGTGAGTGGCTGGGCCTGTCGAGCAGTAACAGCGACGAGCTGTTGCACGTTATTGGCGACTTTTGGAAAGAGGTATTGCCGTGAGTCAAGAACGTCCGAGCCTGGTCACCGTGGGCAGCACTGTAGCCGCCGCCGAGCGGATTGTTGCCTGGCTTCAGCCGGTTCTACAAGGGAACAACCCCGACCAGGTTCCGGTCGTTGAGCGTCATATCGGACAATTCAACACCCCGGAAGAGGTCAAGCGTCATCTATCCGACAAATGCGGCTGTATCCGCATCGCAGCCCTGCGCGTGCGGGACATTAAACACCAGGCCGGTGGCGTGGTTGGGACTGTGACCTGGTGCGCGTATGTGATGGCTACAGACTACTGGGGCTACGGCCGCGATCTGCGTGCTGAAGTCATGGTGTCGAAGCTGGCTAAACGTATTGCTAACCCGCAAGCAGCAAAAGAAATGGGTGCGGAGCGCAAGGCCGACACTTTATCTGCGGACAACATCTACAGCGGTTCCCTTGACAATCTGGGGCTGACGATGTGGGCCGTGATGTGGAGCCAAGAATTCAAGCTGGATGAAGAAACGGATATCAGCGAATTGCCTGATTTCCTCCGAATGGGAATGACCGCAACGCCACGCGGCGGCGTCCCTGTAATTGAATCTGTTATCAACGTAAGAGAACAGGAAGACGATGAAAACCAAACATCTTAAACCTAAAGGCGGCGTCAAGGTGCGCAAGCCTGATGGGGCTTACTTAAACGATGACGGAGAAGATTTACCGCTGTCATCGTATTGGTTACGCCGCATCGCGGAAGGTGACATTGCTGTAACTGACATTGCTGTAACCGACGTGGCCAGCCAGCCAGCCGCCACTAAATCAACCAAGGCGGAGAAATAAACCATGGCGTTAGGCAATATTCCCAATGATATCCGGGTGCCGCTGGTCTATATCGAAATTGATAATTCCCTGGCACTCGACAGCGCCCCGGCGCAACAACACAAAATTTTGGTCATTGGTCAGCAACTGGCTACCGGCACTGCCACAGCGTTGACGCAAAATCGCATTACCAGCGACAGCACAGCCGATAACCTTTATGGGCGCGGCTCGATGCTGGCGGACATGCTGAAGACCTTGCGCAAAGGCAACAGCTATACCGAAACCTGGGCGATGGGTATTGAAGACCTTGCTGCTGGCAGCGCGGCCAGCGCGGAACTCGCGGTGACCGGCACGGCTACCGCCGCTGGTACGCTGGCGCTGTTGGTATGTGGCGTCACGGTGCAGGTTGGCGTCAGCGCAGCGGATACTGATGCAACTGTCGCTACGGCGATTGTGACCGCCATCAATGCTGTAACCACGCTACCGGTTACCGCCGCCGTGAAAGTTGATGCGTCGGGTACGGTGGTGCTCACGGCAAAATGGAAAGGCCAGACAACCAACGATCTGGATGTGCGCGTCAATTACTACGTGGGCGAACAGACACCGGCGGGACTGAGTATAACGACGACGGCGTTTACCGGTGGCACCGGCACCCCGGATATGTCAACTGTGGTTGCTGCCCTTGGTGATGAGTGGTTTAACCATATCGTTTGCCCGTTTAACGACGTCGCCAGCATGAACACCCTGCGTGATGAATTGCTCAATCGCTGGGGGCCGCTGAAGATGATTGAGGCCATCGCATACACCGCCGTTCGTGGTACTCACGCCGCGACAGGAACATGGGGCGGCAATCGTAACGACTTCTTGATCACCGCCATGGGAACCAACATTTCCCCGCAGCCTGCGTATCTTTGGGCAGCAGCTTACGCGGGGATTGCTGCTTATTATCTGGCGATTGATCCAGCGCGACCACTTCAGACGCTAGCAATGCCCGGCATTCTGGCACCGGCCAAGGAAGTGCGCTGGGATATGGTCGAGCGTAATCTGCATTTATTTGACGGTGTAGCAACGCATTATGTTGATGCTGGCGGCAACGTCTGCATCGAGCGGGAAATTACGACGTATCGCGTCAATCGTTTTGGCGATGCTGACACGTCTTATCTTGATATCACGTCCCCAGCGACGCTGGGCCATATTCGTTACGTCATCAAGAACCGGTTCACCAACCGCTATCCCCGCCACAAACTCGCTGATGATGACGTGCTGGACGTATTGGAACCCGGCCAGCACGTCATGACACCGAAGCTGTGTACGCAAGAGCTGATTGATATTTTCCTCACCGAGCTGGAGCCAGCAGGATTAGTCGAAGACTTTGACGACTATAAAGAAACGCTATCGGTGGTGCGTGACACCGCAGACCGCAACCGGCTGAATTTTATTATCCATCCGAACATCATTAACCAGCTCCGTGTCCTGGCTGGTCTGATTCAGTTCAAGCTCTAAAGGGGGCAGCATGATTTTAGGCGAAGCCGCCATTCGCGTGAATGGCCGTGAAATTCAAACCCAGGGCGCATCTACCCTGAACCCTGGCGGTTATGCCCGCACCGCACATAATGGCGCGGGGAAGACGTGGGGGATGTCGCGCAAGCGGGTTAACCCGTCTATTCAGTTGACGATTGCCGCCGCTGAAAACGTTGACGTGATCGAGATCAGCGGCTGGGAAAACGTCACTGTGATGTTTGAAGGCGACAACGGCTTGAGCTACATGATGACTGGCGCAGCGGCGGAAAACCCCGCAGAGCTGGCGGAATCAGACGGTCAGGTTTCAGTCACGTTTATCGGCGCTAAATGCGTGAAGGTGTAACACATGGCCAAGATGACAGTGACATTGATCCACGGCCTTGTGACGGGAAAAGGCACCAGTGATGAAGCCCGACATATGGTTGTCGAGTTGCGCGAACTGGATACTAAAGATGTCATCGATTCACAGCTTGCCGCAGAGCGGGTTGTGATCGGTGATAACGGCAAGGCTCATGCGTATTGCTCTGAGGTGATGATGGGGCTGGAAATGCTGCGCCGACAAATTGCATCAATCGGTGATATCCCCGGCCCGCTCAGTCTCAAGCAGCTTTACCAGCTTCACCCCAAAGATTTGGATTTACTGACGGAGAAGGCCAGCGATATGGATGACTTGCTGACGGGGGTAAGCAACCGGGGGCGAGCTGATGCCGTTGGCGACGGCGCTGACTAACCTTCTCGTCAATCTGTCATCACGTTTTAGCGTGTCATACCTGGAACAGTTGCCGCTACGGCAACTGTTCCGCATCACCGAGCAATTGAGGAAGCAGCATGGCCAAGCGCCTCGACACTGAGATTATCATCAACCTAGCGGGAAACCTTACAGCCAAAGCCCGCCAGTACGGGGCCAATATGTCGGAGTTCGCGCGCCGAAATGAGCGTGCAATGTCTGTCATCAAGTCGACAAGCGCAGCCGCTGGGCGTGGCCTGGATATGCTTGGAAATCGCTATACGGGCATGATAGCCGGATTCGCCGGTGGTGCTATGTTGCGCGAATTCACACAGCTAGATCGGCGTATGACTCGGATTGGTATTGCGGCCGAAAAAACACGCGACGAGATGGCATCTATGCTGGGCGGTATGCAAGATGCCTCTATCAAATTCAGGGTTGATGATAGCGAAGTGGTTAATGCTATCGAAAAAGTGGGTACGGTCACAGGCGATATTGACTTTGGCTATAAAAACCGTAATGCGATCGCGGCGTCTATTGCAGCTTCTGGCGGTACTGGTGAATCAATAGGCGGGCTGTTTGCTAACTTCACAAAGTTCCAGGTACAGACGGAAGAAGAAGCGATAAAAGCGATGGATACGCTAAACAAATTGGGGAAAGAAGGCGCATTTGAGCTGAAGGATATCGCTGAAAAAGGCGTCAGGGCTTTCTCAATGTATGCAGCAGCGGGAGGAAAAGGGGTATCAGGGATAAAAGATGTTGGTGTTGTTCTTGAGTCAGCGATTGATGTGACGGGTGATCGAGACACAGCAGCTACAGCAACAGAAAACCTCATTCGAGACTTACAGAATCCGAAGGTTGCTAAGGCGTTAAAAGCAAACGGCATCAATGTATTCGATAAATCTGGGAAAATGCGTGAACTACCTGTTTTATTAGATGAAGTTGCTAAACGTTCGGGAAGGAAAGGCGCAGAGAAGCAAAATGCTAACTTGCTAAATGCCGGTTTTAATCAAGACAGTATTCTGTTGATAAGTAGTGTCACATCAGGAAAAGGCGCAGAGAACTTGAAGCGTTACCAAGCTGTTGTTGGTGACGGCGTCGGCATCATGAAAGATGCTGAGTATGCTGCGAAAGACTTTACGTCTGCTATGCAAAGCATGAATACCACATGGAATAAATTCGCAAATAGCCAGCTGGCAGCGCCGGTGCAAGAGCTGGCAGATGCGCTTAACTCTGTAGACCAAGAAACCGTGCAAAACTGGCTGGAAATCGGCAAGAACGTTGCACTAGCAACAGGTGGATTACTCGTCGCACGTAAGGCCGGGCAAATCGGTAAAGGCGTTTACGACTTCCTACGCCCCGGTAAAAAAGGCGTTCCACCGGGTGTTACTGACGTATTCGGCAGCGGTGTAATGCCGGTTTACGTTGTTAATATGGGCGGCAGTGGTATGGGGGGCGGTGATGTGCCAGGCATCCCAGATAATCCGCAAAAAAATAAAAGTAGCACTGGTGGTTTGATCGGCATGGCTATAAACACAGCATCAGAGATAGCCTCACTTGTACCATTCCCGAAAAATGATGAAGAACGCGCCGCGCTCATCAAGCGTGCTCAGGATAATAGCAACAGAAAAACAATGTGGGATGACGTCAAGAACTGGTTAACTTCCGCACCAACTGATATTGATCCACGTCCATGGTCAGCGATGCAACCTCAGAATCAGTCAGCATCACAATACCCTTTCATCCCCCAGCCGCTTCAGGGCGAAATCGAGGTCACGGTTAAAGATGACCGGGTACAGGTCAGCAAGGTCAAAATCAATACGCCAGGCGTAACGATGAGTGCGCAAACCGGCATTCGCAATGTGGAGCAAGACTAATGGCCACAACCAAATGGGAAGACCTGCGCGATGCGTCGTTTCGTAACGTCCCTTTCTACTTTGTTGACGTGGAAGGCACCGGCGGACGCCGTGCTATACCTCATGCGTACCCGAAGAAAGAAGTCGGTTGGACTGAAGACCACGGCGCGGTACTGACACAGCAACAGATTAACGCCATCCTGCTGGGTAGTGATTACCAGACTCAACTTAATCGCCTGCTTGCAGCGTTGAATACGCCAGGGCCGGGAGAGCTGGTGCATCCATGGTTTGGCGCGCAACAGGTGCAAGTCGGTAAGGTCTCGCACAAACTCAGTACGGAAGAAGGCGGCATTGCTTATGTGTCGTTCGAAGTATTCGAAGCGGGTGAGCAACTTTTTCCGACGCAGACCGAAGACACCACAGCGACGACGCTCAGTGCTGCCGACCGCGTAAAAGCAGCGCTGGCCAACGGCGACTACTTTGCTGCCCTTGATGGTGTCGGCAATATGGTTGATACGCTGTTGGATGACCTAGACGGGCTTATCACTAATCTGCCCTCTATCCCAGATGCAGTAACAGAATGGATGGATAGGCTCAATCGTTTTAAAGACCAGGCAGGCATCATCGCCGCCGCACCAGGTGAATTGATCCGCGATGTAACAGGCATTATCAGCGACATAAAAGACCTGGTCACAGAACCACCATGGGCATTAAACGTTTATGACCAGTTGCGTGATAAATGGGACGGTGACCGAGCGGCTCATGCGGCGACAAAATCCCTGGCTGATAACATCGTAGTTGACGTTGAAACCGGCGTTGCCAGCAGCGTAACTCGTTCGTCGACGATTGAAATTTCAGATGCCATGCAAGCCAATATCGATGAGTTCCATCGCCTGGTGATTGTCTCCGCCCTTGTCGCACAGGCCGAAACCGTAGCTAGCATGACATTTGAAACCAGTCATGACGCACAAGGCACAGGCGATGCGCTGGCGGAACGGCTGGGCGAGCAAGCGATAGATGCCGTTGAATCCGGTCAGCGCGAGCTGTGGCGCTCGCTGCGTGATTTGCGTTTTGCCGTTGTTAACGATGTGCGCATTCGTAGCGTCCAGCTCCCGGAGCTGAGGCGCATATCGACCCGACAAACAACACCGGTCATGCTATTAGCATGGCGTGAAACTGGCGATGCCGAACAGAGTGATGCACTGGTTACACGAAACCGTCTGCGTTACCCGGCATTTATTAAACCGTCCCAAGTCATTGAGGTAATCGACAATGAGTGATGACGTGGTACTGAACGTGGACGGTAAAATCTGGGGAGGTTGGACGGAAATGACGGTCAATCGTTCACTGGACAGCATTGCCGGAGAATTTGACCTCACTATCACTGCACGCTGGTCAGCGGCCGCGCCACGCTCTATCAAGCCGGGTATGGCGTGTTATGTCGCTATCGGTAGTGACCGTGTATTGACAGGCTATATTGATGACTTCATCCCCAGCTATGATGCGGAGAATGTTTCACTGCGCGTGATGGGGCGTGATAAAACCGGCGACCTGGTTGATAGCTCTGTTGTCGATAAATCCGGGCAATGGAAAGGTCAGCGCCTGGAGCAACTGGCGGCGACTATCTGCAAACCCTACGGTATTGAGGTTATCAACGAAACTGATACTGGCGAGACATTTTCCAGCATCACGTTGGAACAGGGAGAAACGGGGTTCGAACTGCTTGATCGCTTGGCAAAACAGCGCGGTGTACTGATGACGTCCGACGCATGGGGACGACTGGTGATCACTCGTGCATCAACGACACGCGCCGGTGTATCCCTCATTCTTGGTGACAACATTCTGGCGGCGCGTGGCCGCTTCTCTTGGCAAGGCCGAGCAAGTCAGTACATCGTCAAAGGCTCTGCGGCTGCCGGGGGATCGACGTGGGATGACCAGCCAGCCAAGGTAGTCGGTGGTCGCCAAATCATCGTCGCTGATTCCGAGATAACCCGCTATCGTCCAAAGATTTTAGTCAATGAGGACAATCTGACCGTCGGCGGGGCCAGCGCACGGGGTGAATGGTATAAAGCCACAGCGTTGGGCGAGGCCAATACTACCGAGATTACTGTCGCTGGATGGCGAGAGAACGGCACGACAGGCCCGTTGTGGCAGATAAATTGCCAGATTCAAGTCAAGGACGTGATCCAGCAGCTTGATGTGACCTGGCTGATTAAGACGGTTTCGTTCATGGAAGGCGATAACGGCCGGGTGACGGTGCTAACACTGGTCCCGCCAGAGTCGATGGATATGCCGTCTCAGAAGGCAAAAAAGAAAGGCAAAAAATCCAGTGTGGGGGTGACATGGGACTGAAAGAAGGCAATTTTTCCCGTGCTATCAGCGCCATCGGTCGACGTCTGCGACTGATGGTTGATCGCGCAAAAGTGCTTATTGTGACCGATAGCCTGGGGCGGCAAAACCTTCAGGTGCAGAGCCTGGCAGATGAGACGGATGATAACGTCGAACGCTTCCAAAATTATGGCCTGTCGTCCGTACCGCCAGTGGGGGCTGACGCCGTGGTGGTTGCCATTGGAGGCCGACGTTCTGGCCTGGTGGCCATCGCTGTCGAAGACAAATCCTGTCGCCCAAAAGGACTAGACCCCGGAGATGTTTGCGTGTATCACAGTGAGGGCCACACTATTACCCTCAAGAAAGATGGCGTCATAGAAGTAAGGGGGAAAAAGGTTAATCTGGTCGCTGAAGATTCCTGTGACATTGTGAGCAAACTCATTAATGTCACCGGCCCCGCAGTCTTCAGTGAAGATATTCAGGTTAAAGGAAAGAGCTTCCTTGACCACATTCACATTGACGGTGACGGTGCGAACACAACGAAACCGTTATGACCATCAGAGTACGTTGGCACCTACCCGAAGGCGGTGATATTGAAATAGAGCACAATGGCCTTTCGTCTGACGAGGGCCTTGTTTCTTTAGTGCTGATTTGCTTATTCACCGATGCCCGCGCTGCTGACAGTGACGAGATACCCGACGGTACTGAAGACCGTCGCGGCTGGCCCGGTGATTCTTTTAGTGATTTCCCTTGGGGTTCCAAGCTGTGGCTGATTGAGCGTGAAAAGCTCACTGAGGCCGTGCGTATGCGTGCCGAAAACTACGCCAATCTATCCATGCAACCGTTAATCCGTTACGGCTATACCCGTGCTGCGCAGGTTATTGCGACTATCCCACGTATGAATTGGCTGTCGCTGAGTATTGTGCTGACGCGGCCTAATAATTCAGCGCTAACGGTTGAAATAAATAAACGCTGGGAGGCAATAGAAAATGGCGTATAGCGTTCCATCAACCCGCCACATTATTCGCACCGGCATTCAAGACCTTGAGATTGAATTAAATCAGAAGTTGCCGATTGTCGGTATTGAGCGTGCGTTAAATACGGCATTCAGCGGCGCATTACGCGATTTATATGATTATCAGACGTGGATTAAGAACCAGATTATTCCGTCTGATAAATCAGATGATGAAACCATTATTGATACCGCACGAAATGAAGGCGTTATTCGTAAGTCGGCGTCGTATGCATCCGGCTCTGTCATATTCAACGGCACGAATCCGTTACCGATTGATACTGAAATGCAAACGGATGATGGCGTTGTTTATTACGTTACCGCGACAGAAGACCCGGATAACGGTCAGATTAGCGTAACTGTTCAGGCGGCAGACGTCGGCACTGGTGGCAACCTGGCAAGCGGCGAGATGCTAACGTTGATCTCCCCCGTTCCCGGCGTTAACAGTGAAGGCACTGTGGCAATCGGCGGGCTATCCGGCGGCGCGGATATTGAAACCATCGGTGAACTGCTGACCCGTCTGTTATACCGCAAACGTAACCCGCCATTGGGCGGCGCATTACATGATTACGTTATATGGGCCACTGAAACCGCAGGCGTAAGCCGCGCATGGGCGTTTGATGCCTGGCACGGATTAAGTACAGTTGGCCTGGCATGGGTGTATGACCAACGTACTGACATTATTCCGACAGTGACGGACATCGCTGTGATGCAAGCCTATCTATTCCGCCATCAGGATCCGGCCACCAGTGATTGGGTGGGCAAGCCCGGCGGGATTGAAGTCTGGTCAATTCCGTTAACTCTTAAGCCCATTGATATGGGAATTCGTATCGTACCCGATACGGAAGCCACCCGTCAGTCAACGATGCTGAATCTTACAGCGCTGTACCGCTCTGTTTCGCCCGGAGACACATTACTGCTGTCTTCTATTCGTACGGCTATCGGCTCAGCAACCGGCGTGACGGACTACGAGCTAGACCTTACGACAAATCAGAGCAGTGCAAACTATGAGCTGATTACGATGGGGGCGATCACATGGCGCATAGTGTAGACGAGTGGCATGACGTTCTTCAGCAATTGATGCCGCGTGGTAAAGCGTGGCCACGTGACCAGACGGCGGCTTTAACTTCCCTTTTAAGGGGCTTTAGCGCCCGTTTACACGCTGCTGAAGCGAATGCCGACTTGCTGCTTAACGAGATGCGCCCAGAAACGACAGAATTAATGCTGGCCGAGTGGGAAGACTATTTAGGATTGCCCGAGTGCAATGCTATCCCTGATGGTTTTGAGCGCCGTCGCGATGTTGTCGTAGAGAAATATCACCGCAAAGGCGGATTAGCGCCCTGGCAAATTGAACAAGCGGTTAAAGATGCATTGGGTTTCACTATTCAAGTCACGGAAATATTACCGCATCACGTTCTACGAAATATTATGCATCCCATTTATTCCAGAAAATACCGTTTCATTATGCAAGTTACGGTTACCGATATGCCGATGATCCGATTTAAAACGATTAGTAATGTATTGACGCCATTAATCAGTTATCAGGCTCAAATTTTGGAGTGCTTTTTGCGGCGTTATCGCTTGGCCGGACACGACTATGATTTTCAGTATGAGGTTTGATTATGTATTGCTTGGATAATGAATCTAGTGTTGTCGATATGCCAAAGACCGCGCCTGTCTTATATACGGATCCACGCTGGTTTACTGAAGGTGGTGACGGAATTCAGCCGAGTTACCCTGGCGCAGACTGGTTTAATATTATTCAAGCGGAAATGATGAATGTGTTGTCGCTGGCAAATATTACGCCGGATAAAATGCAGCATGACCAGTTCGCGCAAGCTATTCGATTTTTTTCGTCTGATTTTATGATTCCTCCCGGCATTCCGTTGCCATGGCCTTCAGATATTTTGCCATCGATGATGCCACAGCGATTCGCCTTTATGGTTGGTCAGTCATTTAGCGCTACTGCATACCCTAAATTGGCTGAAGCATATCCAAATTTAATTATTCCTGATATGCGGGCACTAACGATTAAGGGAAAACCGATTTCGGGGCGTGTTGTTCTGAGTTATGAGGCTGATGGTGTAATAAAGCATGGACACCCAGCAGAAATTTCAGATGTGGATTTGGGAACAAAAGCAACAACAGAGAATGGATTACACCATCACACATTTGGCACCCGTGGGTTAGCTATGTCGATAGATGATGTTGGTGTTGAAACTATTATTGATGGCACTAATAGAACAACCAGCACAGATGGAAATCACATTCACAGTATTGAGTTAGGTGCTCACAAACACGTAGCAACAATAATGGAAGTCGGCAACTCTGAAAACACTGTAAAAAACAGAGCATTTAATTATATTACGAGGCTATATTAATGTCCGCATTTGAACTATCCGCAAATCCGAAGGGAATGTGGATTTATCAATATGACCATTCTGGGGTTTATGTCGGTAAT
This sequence comes from Pectobacterium aroidearum, assembly GCF_041228105.1. NCBI lineage: Bacteria > Pseudomonadati > Pseudomonadota > Gammaproteobacteria > Enterobacterales > Pectobacteriaceae > Pectobacterium > Pectobacterium aroidearum. Next base: position 1,694,010 of record NZ_CP166097.1, on the reverse strand, counting down.
AGTTTCTATAGTGTCCCGGCGTGGACTGGATTACCGGCTAATTCAACGCATATAGTATGTCAGCCAGTGGCTGGTAAAACTGGCGTTTTCAATGGCAATACGTGGGATTATGTTGATGATCCGCGTGGTACACAGTATTGGAATGTGCGTGGTGTTGGATATGTTATTTCGACTATTACAGAATCATTGCCAACATGGGCAATCATGACGCCGCCGCCCACGCCGGATAATGGTTATGTACTGCTATTTGTAAATAGCGAATGGACGCAAATTGAAGATAAAACCGGACAGTATTATTACGATAGCATGGGAAATAAAACCATTGTCCCAGATGCATACTTTGTGCTGCCAGATGGCTATACGTTCGTTTCTCCGCCAGATGCTAAGCCAACGTTCGTCACGAAATGGAACGGTGACGAATGGGTATATGTGAAGGATTTGCGCGGGAAAGTAGCTTATTCAACAGAAACAAAAGAGACGAAAGTTATTTCTGAGTTGGGGCCATTGCCAGATGGCTATACGCTGTTACCACCTTCAACCCAATTTGATGAGTGGAACGAATCCGTATGGGTGAAAAATGAAAGTCAAGAAAAAGCCTATTTGGTTAATGCAGCCCAGCAGGATAAAGAACGGCGTATATCAATCGCGACTGAACAAATTTCAATCCTCAGTTACGCTGTGAATAATGGAATTGCATCGGAAACAGAAATAAATAAATTGCCGCTCTGGGAAGCGTACCGTGTCGAGTTGAATCGTGTCGATACATCAACAGCGCCGAACATCAACTGGCCAGAAAAACCGTAGGAGTCGCCATGTTTCATTTGGATAACACCAGCGGCGTTCCTGAAATGCCGGAAGTAAAACCACTACAAAGCAATGCTACGCGCTGGTTCGGTGAAAGCGATGAACAAGGTGGCATTAGTTGGCCCGGTGCTGATTGGTTTAATATTGTTCAAGCTGAATTGTTGAACCTGTTAAAGTCATCTGGGGTAGATCCAGATAAGTATAAAAATAATCAGTTAGCTGAAGCAATCAGCTTACTTATTAGACTTAATGACAAGTCAATGACTTTAAATGAGGCAAAGTCATACCAAAAGTTTAATGAAGGACAGCGTGTTTTTATTAATGATATTGGTTATTTTTTTAAATTCAATTCAACGCGTACTATCATTCCCGGTCATCAATTGTCTGGAATAGCTGATGATGATGAGTTACATAAACTGGTTTCATCTGGAGGAATGCTGGAATTTGATGATTACAGTAAATTGCGTGAATTAGAATCGAGTAACTACTCTAAATATCTGTCCCGACTGCGTACGAATAAAACTATCGCGATGGTTGCGTACGGCGACAGTATCACATGGGGACTTCGACCAGACGGCGGGCAATACCCTCTTAACTATCCCGTCCAGATAGCAAAAACAATGTCTACTCGCACACAGAGCGTGTGGACTAGCCAAAACATGGCGTCTTCAGGTGATCGCGCACTGACAAACTACGTGCGAAATATCAATGACGGCACGGCTGGGCATATTTCTACAATTATGTTGGGCGTTAATGACATTAAAGCGGCAACGAATAACGGAAATAACCCCGACGACATAGCAGGCGATACTCTGTACGGCGTCAAAAACTATGCAGTAGTGATGCGTAAATTTATCGCCCGCGAGCTGCTGCGCGGCCGCTGCGTTGTTGTGTTAGGCATGACGCAATGGGTTAGCGGTGCTAACCTGTCCCCGATGGGGAATATGACAGAATGTTATCTATCTGAGACGTACAATGCCGCAGCTAATGCTGTCGCTAGTGAATTCGGTTGCATGTTCGTAGACACAATGCGCGATGTCATTCAACAGTATGGCATCAGTGAAAGTTGTCACGATGGTATTCATCTTCGCGAAGATTTTCTTGAAATAATCGGCAAAAGGTTTGCGTGCGTATTCATGCACATAGACTATAAAAACCCTCGCAAGATCCGCACCGGTGATGTGTTTATACCCGGATTTTTTCAGAATCCAATATCATCAAATCGCACGATAATACGCAGCACTTTTAAAAACGGATCATCGCCACCGTTCGGCGGCGGCACAGACAATCCTGAATCTATTGGTGTAATGCTGCCGAATGACGATCTTGGCGGCAGTGTGACGTTCGCAATTTATGTTGATGAAGATAACGTTGTGGCATTTCCATCGATAAATCCCGATGGGGAGCCTTTTTCAATGGGGATAATAGGCGACGACGGCGCTAAACAGCCAGACTATCCGTCTAACGTTGAAATCATTCCTATTCTGCGTGATCGACAATATATCGTATCAGGGCGTTCTATTAGCGGATCAGGGCCGCGTAATCGCACAACTGAAAAATACACAGTGGGACGGCTTGACGGATGTTATATCCATTTTACGACGCGTGGATGGCATATGCTGACGTTCGCCGTTGGGCAAAACGCTGGCGTTGCTGCTGTGGAAGGGGTCGTTTTTGACAGTTGGTCGAACGTGAGAAGTAACGATGTATATGGTGGCGTGTCTGGAACCCTTTTCAAACGGGGTGTCGAAAGCACAGTGACCGGATTTGTGAACGCCTGCACGTCAGAAGCTACAGGAGTTTTTGATGTAGCTATTAGCCATCTAGCTCCTGAAAACTATAGCGTGGACGTAGAGTACACAGAAGACGATTATTTCATACAGCATCGAGTGATATTCAAAGCTGAGATGTCATTTCGCATCAGGTTCTATAACGCAGCTAACGTTCCGATCAACCCGACATCATTTAAAGTGACTGTCGTTGGCGGCAGGTAGAGTTCATTTATTTTGATAAACAAGGCGCGTTTTCATTTTTCATGACGCGCTTTTTCATTTTTCGCGGCGCGCTACATGCAGCCAGGTGAGAAAAGCGCGTCTTCATCATTTTTATCCCGATTTTTATAAAATTATTAGCAGGGAAAGAGATTAGCAACGGGAAAAGTTAAATCGAAATAACAAAAATGATAATGGCTAGTAATTAAATGGAAATAGCGTTGATCGGCAGATGTAATGATTGTTAATCATTGAATTAGCAGGAATAAGTTATAAAAAAAGCATCTTGTTTTTTGTCCCCATAAAGGGAATGGTTAAGGCTCTTCTATCCTGATGAGAAAAACGGCCATGACAACGCTCTCGATTTATCACCGCCCGCACATCACACAGCCCGTCCAACAGCTCACCGCGTTTACTGACATCGCTTCCCTGCTCGCCAGCGCCGGGATCCAGTTGGAACACTGGCACACTGACGCACCGCCGCCTGACGCCAGCAACGAAACCATCTTGACGCAATATCATGCCGATATTGAGCGTCTCAAACAGCAAGAGGGCTACACCTCTGCCGACGTGATCAGCCTGACGCCGGATCACGCCGAGAGACTGGCGCTGCGGGAAAAATTTCTTCAGGAACACACCCATAGTGAAGATGAAGTGCGCTTCTTCGTGCGCGGCAGCGGAAGCTTCTTTGTGCCGATTGGCGAGCAGGTTTTCCAGCTTACCTGCGAGGCCGGCGATCTCTTACGCGTTCCCGCCAACACGCCGCACTGGTTTGACTGCGGCGAATTTCCTGATTTTGTCGCGATCCGCATTTTTACTAATCCAGAAGGCTGGGTTGGGCACTTTACCGGACGGGAGACGTTTCACTAATTCCACGATCGTTTCTGCATTTCTCCGCCGTTCCCTTTATACTGTGCGTTTTGTACCAAGACGAACGGCGAGACCCCTTCTGTAATGATGAACAACGATGTCCTGCGCAGCGTGCGCTATATGCTGAATCTGAATAACGACCACCTGCTGAAAATCCTGGCGCTGGTGGAGATGACCGTCCCTCCCCAGCAGTTGGCGAGCTACGTCAAAAAAGAGGGTGAGGAAGGCTATCAACCTTGCCCGGACATCGTGATGAGTTATTTCCTGAATGGGCTGATTCTGCAAAAACGTGGCAAAGATGAAAATCAGCCTGCACCTCAGTTTGAGCGCAAGATGACCAACAATATTATTCTGAAAAAGCTGCGTGTCGCATTCTCGCTAAAAACGGATGATATTCAGGCGATCCTGCTGGAACAAAATTTCCGCATTTCAGTGCCGGAAGTCACCGCGATGATGCGCGCACCTGACCACAAAAACTATCGCACCTGCGGCGATCAGGTCATCCGCTACTTCCTGAAAGGGCTGACGGCGCGAGTACGTAAAGGCTAACGGCAACGCGTTAGCGAAAGGACGTGAGCGTTGCCTGACTGGCCTTTTTCCATCACAGGCATCAGCAACGCTCGGTTTTTAATACGGTATCTTTTAATACGCTATTAGTGCTGTGTTTCATGCAGGATAGCCGTGACCAACTGCTCCAGCTCTTCGTTTTCAAGTCGGGTAATTTGCCGCACTTTTTCCTTATCCATACCCGTTAACAGCAACTCTCGGGCAATTTGTCTGGCGCTGCTTTTCATCCCTTGTTCAATACCCTGCTCCAATCCTTGCTGAATACCGCGTTGGATGCCTTCCTCGAATCCCATTTTTTTCAATTGTTCTGCAATCGTCATAATGTCCTCCTGACCGGTTGATAGCGGTGCAGCCAGTGCGTCAATGAAGTCTGCGGGTTTGGATGTGTTTCCCACTTGTGCAATATAAAATAACAGCGCCCGACGCTGAGTCAGCGGCACCGACCAGCGTTCAAATAGTAACCCAATCTCACGCGCCAGCTCCAGCATATCACGGGTACGAATATGCTTCTGTACCAGTTCCAGTAACGCCATACGTCGATGCGTGCGAATCTCATCGTCCGGCATGACGGTTAAATCCACCAGTGGGAAAGGCTGTTCATACAGCGCTTGTGCCAGTACGGGATCGGCAAAGCTGTCCAGCCAGCGAAGGGGGTAGGGATAAGGACGGGTCTTACCGTGATAAAACAGCAGCGGTACCACCAGCGGTAAGCGATCGTGTCCCTGATCCAGATGTTGCTGCATGGCAGCCAGACAATAACGCAGCAGTCGGAAAGCCATCTGCTTTTCCGGGCGGCTTTGGTGTTCAATCACACAGTAAATGTACCCTTTACCTGCGGTGGTACGCAGCGAGTACAGCACGTCCGATATCCGCGCACGCAGCTTTTCATCAATAAATGACGCCGACTCCAGTTGCAGCGTGCTGAAATCACAGCGCTCGCGGATTTCATTCGGCAGATGAATGGTCAGAAAATCCCGTGCGACGGCGATGTCGCTCAGAAACTGTTTAAAGATCGCATCGTGCGATGGCATCTCGCCCCCTTCCCTGTCAGACGCTGGCTAAAAATTCAGTAGGGAGAGTAACGGGGACGCGATGATAAAGCAGAAAACAACGTAGAAAGTGGAAAGCGCCTCGAAGAAAAAACGGTTTATGTCGAGGCGCTGGCTATAGTCAGTGAGTCGTTACCGTCAGGCGGCTTCATGCTTTTCCATCGCCAGCCGCGCAGGAGCCGCGTCGACGTGCAACGCCGGATGACGGCAGAAGCGGACCACGTCACCAACCACCAACAGACTGGGCGACTGCGGCTGATAGCGTGCCAGTAATGCAGGTAAGGTTGCCAGCGTTGCAGTCAATAGCCGTTGATCCGGCTGGGTGCCGCGTTCGATAATCGCAACGGGCGTTTGTGCTGACAACCCATGCTCAATCAGGCGCTGGCACAGTCGGCTGCTGTGACTCAGCCCCATATAAAACACCAGCGTTTGCTGGCTGTCCGCCAGCGTCGGCCAGTCTAGCTGGGGTTCGCCATCGCGCGAATGACCGGTCACGAAACGTACCGACTGTGCACAGGCGCGATGGGTCAACGGTAACCCCACGGCCGCCGCACAGCCTGTCGCGGCAGTAATACCCGGCACCACATGGCAGACAATTCCGGCCTGCTGAGCATAGTCCATCTCTTCGCCACCGCGACCAAAAATAAAGGGATCGCCGCCTTTAAGACGGATCACCCGTTGCCCAGCCTGCGCCAACTCGACCAACAGCTGATTGATTTTTTCCTGTGACAGACGGTGGCAGCCGCGTGTTTTCCCAACGTCGATGCACAGCGCCTGCTCCGACACCAGATCCATTATCTCCGCCGACACCAGCCGATCGTAGACCACCACATCTGCCTGCTGGATTGCCCGCAGCGCCTTCAGCGTCAGCAGTTCCACATCGCCCGGCCCTGCGCCCACCAGCCAGATTTCACCGCCGAGTACAGGCTGACGCCGTTGGCCCTGCGCCAATATTGATTGTGTTGTCATCATGTCACACCTCATTACGCCGTGGCGCTCAACCTGCTTTCTTCAATTCATTGACCGTTATTGGCACGTGCTGACTCAATAACGCCTTCAGTTCGGGGATACAGGAACCGCAGTTAGTGCCACATTTCAGGGCTCCCCCTAATGCCGCGACGCTGTGGCACCCTTGACGAATCGCATCGACAATGATCGCTTCACCAACGCTATAGCAACTGCAGATCGTGGCTCCCTGCTGCGCCTGCCCCTGCGGTGCCTGACCCGCCAGTAGTGCATGCCGTTCGTGCGGTCGCTGCGGTGGCGTGATAAACGCCTGACACACCGCATCGCTGTCGATGCGTAGCGTCTGTGCGCTGACATAGCAGGCCAACACTACGCGGCCCTCGCGCCAGCCAACCAGGTGAAATACGCCGTTGCCCTGCGCAATCTGGCACTGCATATTTTCTAACCCATAATGTTCCGTCAACCACGCCTGCCAATCGTCCACTGGCAAGCGGTCGGCAAACAGGTACTGCGTCACACCCGCATGCGGAATCTTGCTCCAATACGTTGCAGGCGGAGGCAGAACATCATGCTCCGCGGGTAAGGTTAATGGTGCTGAAGCCGATTCATCGGCAAAAAATAGCGTTGCCTGCCAGGCGGTATGCCAAGGCTGGATACGTACCCGGCTGTGTTTGCTTTCCGGCTGGCCAGAATGAGGATCGGTAATCGGCGGGACTAAGCTGTCTGCCCGCGCCTGTGCGCTGAACTGCTGATTCCAGTGCATCGGCACAAACACGCTGCCGCGCGCCTGTCCGGCGTCAATCCGCGCCCGCGCCAGCATCCAACCGTGCACTGACGATAAGCGCACCAGATCGCCCGCCTGAATATCATGCATCTGCGCATCCTGCGGGTGCAGCTCGCAGTAAGGTTCGCTGATATGACGCATCAGGCGAGCCGCTTTACCGGTGCGCGTCATGGTGTGCCACTGATCGCGAATACGCCCGGTGTTCAGCACCAGCGGATATGCCGCGCTCCACGGACTTTGCGGCAGCGATGGGGTTATCGCCACCAGACGTGCTTTGCCATCGGCATGCCAGAATCGACCATCGTCACTCAGTCGGGCACGTCCGCGTGGGAATGCCGCGTTCACTGGCCACTGTATCGGTTCCAACTGCTGCCACTGCTGATTGCTAAGCGCCGCCAGCCCGCTGATATCAAACGCACGACTCCCGTTATTCTCAAACCCGGATAGCGCTGCATGTTCACGAAAGATGTCCGCCGGATGCTGATAGGTAAATGCCTCGGCAAATCCCATACGCTGCGCCACCTGGCTCAGGATCCACCAGTCGGCTTTGGCTTCTCCGGGTGCAGGTAGAAAGGCACGCTGACGAGATAACCGGCGTTCGGAATTGGTCACCGTGCCGTCTTTTTCCCCCCAACCCAGCGCGGGGAGTAAGATATCGGCGGTTTCTGCGGTATCGGTATGGCGCATCACCTCGGAGACGATCACCAACGGGCAGCGCTCCAGCGCCTGTTTTACCCGATCCGCATCCGGCATCGACACCACTGGATTGGTGCCCATCACCCACACGGCTTTAATATCGCCACGTTCCACGGCGCGAAATAGATCCACCGCATTCAGGCCAGGCTGCGTCGCTACGTTATCGCTCTGCCAGAAGCGCCCCACGCGATCAATATCCTGCGGCGTAAAGCCCATGTGGCTGGCAAGCTGATTAGCCAACCCGCCGACTTCCCGCCCGCCCATCGCGTTTGGCTGTCCGGTTATCGAAAACGGGCCAGAACCCGGCGCGCCGATTTTTCCGCTCAGTAGATGAGCATTGACGATCGCATTGCACTTATCGCTACCCGATGACGACTGATTAACGCCCTGTGAATAGAGCGTGACCACCTTTTCACTCGTGCTGAACAGGTGATAAAAACGCACGATATCGGCTTCATTCAACTGGCAGAAATCTGCCACCTGCGCCACCGACCACATCTGCGCCGACTGTAATGCCTCTTCTACGCCGGAAAAACGCTCGGCCAGTTCGGCGATGTCGACACGCGAGTGCTGCACAATCCACTGCAACAGGCCGTTAAACAGCCCGGCATCACTGCCGGGTTGCAGCGGTAAATGCAGATCGGCGATATCGCAGGTTGCGGTACGTCGAGGATCGACCACCACGACCTGCATCTGTGATCGCTGCTGTTTCGCCTGTACCAGTCGCTGATATACCACCGGATGCGCCCAGGCGGTATTAGATCCCACCAGCACCACCACATCCGCCTGTTCGATATCTTCGTAATTACAGGGAACGGCATCCGCACCCAGTCCACGTTTGTAGCCGATCACCGCCGACGCCATGCACAGCCGCGAATTGGTATCCATATTGGCGACGCCAATAAAGCCCTTCATCAGCTTGTTGGCAACGTAGTAATCCTCCGTCAACAGCTGACCTGAACCATAAAACGCCACCGACTGCGGGCCGTGTTGCTGCATGGTTGCCAGCAGCCGCTCAGCCACCGTATCGAGCGCCTGCTCCCAGCTCACACGACGTCCTTCCACCAGCGGCCACAGCAGGCGACCGTTCAAATCCAGCGTCTCTCCCAGCGCAGAGCCTTTGACGCACAACCGCCCTAAATTCGCCGGATGCACGGGATCGCCGCTGATCTTTACCGCACCCTGCTCGTCGCGCTCTGCCAGCACGCCACAGCCAACGCCACAATACGGGCAGGTTGTCCGACAGACGCGCGCGTTCATGATGCTTTCGCCATAGCAGCGTCTGCCAGACCGACGCTTTCCGGTACGGCCAGCGGCTGACGGCACACCCAAATCTCGTCGTCTTCCACGCGCACCGGCCAGGCGCGCACGTACAGCGCGCTGTCATCTGGGCTCACGCCATCACGCAGCTTGAAGCGTTTCTTGTACAGCGGAGAAATCACGACGGGTTCACCCGCCACGTCGCCTATCAGCCCACGGGACAACACATTCGCCCCGCTGCCCGGTTCATGGTTTTCCAGCGCGTACACCTGCTGCTCGCTCCCCGGCAGATGGAACAGCGCGATTTGCTGCTGTCCGAGGCGTGCCGCCATACCCGCATGACGCGGAATATCCCCCAGCGTCGCCACCTGTACCCATTCCGCTTCATGTGCCGTGGGCTTCAGCGCAACCGGTTCTGGCGATACCGCTTTCTCATGATCCTGTGCCGGACGAATCTGTCCACGCTCCGGCACCATCACCACCGCTTCATCCGGGCTATCGCTGTTCAGGAAGCCGCGGAACAGCGCCAGACGTTCCGGGCTTTCCAACGTGGTTTGCCATTCACACTGGTAGGCCTCCACCACACGCTGCATCTCTTTATCCAGCTCTTCACCGATATTCAGGCTGTCTTCCAGAATCACCTGACGTAAATAGTCGATACCGCCCTCCAGATTATCCATCCAGGTGCTGGTACGCTGGAGGCGATCGCCGGTGCGGATATAAAACATCAAGACCCGATCGATGGTGCGCAGCAGGGTTTCCGTATCCAGATCGCTGGCGAAGAGATCCGCATGGCGCGGTTTCATACCGCCGTTGCCGCACACGTAAAGGTTCCAGCCTTTATCAGTGGCAATCACGCCGATATCTTTGCTCTGCGCTTCTGCACATTCGCGGGTACAGCCAGACACCGCCATTTTGATCTTATGCGGTGAACGCAGCCCCTTGTAACGGTGTTCCAGTTGAATCGCCAGCCCGGTGGAATCCTGCACGCCGTAGCGGCACCAGGTCGAACCCACGCAGGATTTCACGGTACGCAGCGATTTACCGTAGGCATGGCCGGTTTCAAATCCAGCGTCGATCAGCTCACGCCAGATCGCCGGCAGTTGTTCCAATCGTGCACCGAATAAGTCCACCCGCTGGCCGCCGGTGATCTTGGTGTACAGGTTGTAGCGCTGCGCCACCTGACCGATGGCGATTAACCCTTCTGGCGTAATTTCCCCTGCCGGCACGCGTGGCACCACGGAATACGTACCGTCTTTTTGGATGTTGGCGAAGAAACGATCGTTGGTATCCTGCAACGGCAGGTGCTGCGGTTGCAGCAGATAATCATTCCAGCAAGACGCCAGCATCGACCCCACCAGCGGCTTACACACTTCACAGCCCAAGCCGTGGCCATAACGCTCAAGAAGGCTGTCGAATGAACGGATTTCGTGCACGCGGATCAGGTGATACAGCTCCTGACGTGAGTAGGCGAAGTGCTCGCAAATGTCCTTTTTCACTTCGACGCCCAACTGCGTCAGTTCATATTCCATCACCTGTTTAAGCAGCGGCACACAGCCGCCGCAGCCTGTTCCCGCTTTAGTGCAGGTTTTTAGCGCGCCCAGCTCGCCGCAGCCACCCGCTACCGCCGCAGAGATATCGCCTTTGCTGACATTATGGCAAGAACAGATCTGTGCACTAGCGGGTAACGCCGCCACGCCCAGCCCTTTCGGCGCATCGCCAGAACGTGCAGGTAAAATCAGGCTTTCCGGCTGTGCGGGCAACGGCATATCGTTGAGCATCATTTGCAGCAGCGTGCTGTAATCGCTGCTATCGCCAATCAATACCGCACCCAGTAAATGCTTGCCGTCGGCAGACACGACGATTTTCTTGTAGATCTCGTTCGGACCGTCCGTCCACTGATAACTTTGGCTTCCCGCCGTTCGTCCGTGCGCATCACCAATCGAGGCCACGTCAACACCCAGCAGTTTCAGCTTGGTGCTCATATCAGCGCCGGTAAATGGCGTATCCCGCTGCGCCAGGGTATCGGCTACGCTGCGTGCCATCTGGTAGCCCGGTGCCACCAGTCCGAAAATCTGGCCTTTCCATAGCGCACATTCGCCGATGGCAAAAATTGCGTCATCGGAGGTTTGACAATGGTCATCAATCACAATGCCACCACGTGGCCCTTTCTCTAAATCACAGCTATCCGCCAGTTTGTCACGCGGACGAATCCCGGCGGAAAACAGCACCAAATCGGTTTCCAGTACGCTGCCGTCAGCAAAGCAGAGACGATGCAACGCCTGCTCGCCGTCGGTAATTTCTCGCGTTTCTTTGCTGACATGAATCTGTACGCCCAGCGCTTCAATCTTGCGCCGCAGCATGGTGGCACCGCCGTCATCCAACTGTACCGCCATCAGGCGCGGTGCAAATTCCACCACATGAGTGTCCAGCCCCAATTGACGCAGGGCATTGGCGGCTTCCAGCCCCAGCAAGCCGCCACCGATTACTACGCCGGATTTAGCCTTTTTCGCCTGTGCCGCAATCGCGTCCAGATCGTCCAGTGTGCGATACACCAGACAGCCGGGGCGCGTATTGCCGGGAATCGGCGGAACAAATGCATAAGAGCCCGTCGCCAGCACCAATTTGTCGTAGGCGATTTCTCTGCCCTGCGCGTCAGATACGCATTGACGTTCCCGATCGATAGCCACGATCTCACTGGCGTTGCGCAGCTCAATACCGCTCTCGGCAAAAAAACCCTCTTTTACCAGCGACAGCGAGGCGGCGCTGCGCCCTGAGAAATACTCGGAGAGATGCACGCGGTCATAGGCTTCATGGCGTTCTTCGCCAAAGACGACGATGTGGTAGTGCTGGTGCAAGTCGCGCTCGACCAGTTGTTCAAGAAAATAGTGGCCGACCATACCGTGGCCAACGACCACTAAAATAGGTTTGCTCATGACAGGAATCCTTACAGCTTCAGGCTGTGAGTCAGAATCGGGGGAAGAAAAGCCAAAAAGCAGCGAGGCAGGCGGAATCGTCTCGCCTGCAGTTGCGCGATCCATTGCGGCCAGCAGACGCTGGCTGTCGTCGGTGTCGCCATACAGCAGAACACCGCTTAGCCGCCCGTCGCGCAGGAGCAGACGACGATAGTGCTGCGTCTGCGGATCAAAAAGGGTGTACACCTCATCATCCGGCGCCACGTTAATATCGCCGCCGCTGACCACGCCAATGCCCGTAACTTTCAGCCGCGTCGCCGCCTGTTCACGCTGATAATCTTGCGGTGCGTGTCCGGCCAGACGCTGCGCCACCAGCGTGGCATGGGCAAAACACGGGGCAACCAGCCCGACGACTTCACCGTTGAGCTCGCAGCATTCGCCGATCGCGCTGATATAGGGGTCGGCAGTTTGCAGTTGACCGTCCACCAGGATGCCGCGGTTGCAGGGTAATCCGCACTCGCGTGCAAGCTGGCTGGCGGGGATCACGCCCGCGGTCACCACCACCAGACCGGCGGGGATCGTGCGGCCATCCGCCAGTGCAACAGCCGTGACGCCGTGTTCATCACCGTGCAGCGCCACAACCTGCACATCCGTCTCACAGGCAATACCGCGTGCGCGCAGGCTGTCGCACAGCAGATCGCTTGCCATAGCGTCCAACTGCCGCTCCATCAAAACCGGAACGCGATGCAGCAGCGTGACGTCAGCGCCGCGCAGTTTCAGCGCCGCTGCCGCTTCAATCCCGAGCAAGCCCCCGCCAATCACCACCGCAGGAACGGACCGGCGGATCGTCGCCAACATCAGCTCGACATCATCCAGCGTGCGGAAGCCACACACACCCGCCAGATCGATACCGGGCATCGGCGGCATAAACGGCGTGGAACCTGTCGCCAGCACCAGATGGTCGTAATGCAGTTGCCGTTGCGTCGTTGTCACCTCACGCTGCTGGCGATCGATATGAGTTACCCGCTCACCCAGCAGAGTGTTCACCGGCAGCGCCGCATCATCGTCGATAGCTGCAGGCGTCAGCAGCGTATCCGTAAACGCTTTTTCGCCGCTCAATACCGGCGACAGCAGAATGCGGTTATAGCTGGCGCGCGGTTCATCACCAATCACGGTGATGCGGTAGCGCGTCGCGGCCAGTTGACGCAGCACATCGACGAATCGTGCGCTTGCCATCCCATTACCAATCACAATCAGATGCGGTTTCATCATCGTTCCGGCCTCGCTATCAGGCTGCTTTAGGCTGTTTTTCATATAAGAAATGCAGCACCTGCTGACGGTAGTGGTGGTAACGCGGATCGTCGGCCAGTGCGACGCGCGAGCGTGGACGTTCCAGCTCGACCGTCATGATTTCACCGACCGTCGCCGCCGGGCCGTTGGTCATCATCAGCACACGATCCGATAGCAACACCGCCTCGTCTACGTCGTGAGTAATCAGCACAATCGTGGTTTGCAAACGCTGCTGAATCTCCATGACTGCATCCTGAAGGTGCGCGCGAGTCAGCGCATCCAGCGCACCAAACGGTTCATCCATCAGCAACACTTTCGGCTTCATCGCCAGCGCGCGGGCGATACCCACACGCTGCTTCATCCCGCCGGAAATCTCATTCGGCCGCTTGTTCAACGCGTGCCCCATGTGCACCAGTTCCAGATTGTGGGTAATCCATTCGTGCATCTCGTGCTTATTCATCTGCCCGCGAAATACCTGGCGTACCGCCAGCGCAACGTTTTCGTAGGTGGTCAGCCACGGCAGCAGCGAGTGGTTCTGAAAGACCACGCCGCGCTCCGGCCCCGGTCCGTCGATTTCACGGTTGTCACACAGCAGACCGCCGCTGCTCGGCAGCGTCAGACCGGCGATCAAGTTCAATAACGTGGACTTGCCGCAGCCGGAGTGGCCGATCAGGCTGATCGTCTCACCGGTATGAATGTCAAAACTCACCTGATCCAGCGCCAGAAACTCACCGCTGGCGGTGTTGAAACGCTGGCTCACCTGCTGCACTTGAATAATCGGTGTTGTACGCATCGTCGGCTCCTTAGCGGTTGTCATAGCTGAAACGGTTAGCAATCCACACCAGTCCCTGCTCAAGCAGCAGACCGATAACGCCAATCACCACAATGGCGATGATGATGTTTTCTACATTCAGGTTGTTCCACTCATTCCAAATCCAGAAGCCGATCCCGACGCCGCCGGTCAGCATCTCCGCCGCGACAATGACCAGCCAGGCAACGCCAATCGACAGACGTACGCCGGTTAAGACGTTAGGCAGCACCGCGGGCAGCAGAATTTTGCGCATGATGGTGAATTCGGAGAGCTTCAACACCCGCGCCACGTTCAGGTAATCCTGCGGGATGCGACGTACGCCTTCGGCGGTGTTGAGGATCATCGGCCAGATGGAGCAGATGAAAATAGTCCAGCTGGATGCCGGTTCAGCGCGCTGGAACAGCAGCAGCCCGATAGGCAGCCACGCCAGCGGACTGACCGGGCGCAGCAGCGAAATAATCGGGTTGAGCATATTGGCCAGAAACGTAAAACGGCCAATCAGGAACCCCGTAGGAATGCCGACCAGCGCCGCCAGCCCGAAGCCAATACCCACGCGTTGCAGCGAGGCCAATACGTTCCAGCCGATACCCTGATCGTTCGGTCCTGCGATATAAAACGGATCGGCGAAGAGGCTGAGCGCCGCAAGCCAGGTCGCCCACGGCGTCGGGAAGTTTTCGCTGTTGAGCGCGGCAATCTGCCAGACCGCCACCAGCAGCCCCAACCCCAGTACCGCTGGGAAAAGCGGCTGAAACAGCTTACGCAGCAGCGGGCGGTAGGCGAAAGCAGGCGTTGCCGGTGCTTTTTCAGGTGCTACCGGTTTGGTTGGCAGCGGCATAATTTCAGCGCTGTGCACGGTTTCCGGAGCGTTATCCGCAGTAATCGGAATGATTTGGGCCTGGTTTTTCATCATCAACCTCACTTATTTCTTCACGCTAAAACTGTTGGCATAGCCCGCCGGATCGCTACCATCCCAGCGGCGGCCATCGATAAGCACACTAGTGCGCATGTCGCTACCGGGTAACGGCACATTTCCCACGGCCTCGGCCGCCTGCTTGTAGATATCAATCCGGTTAACCTGCTTCGCGACGGCCAGATAGTCCGGCTCTTCGGTGAGCAAGCCCCAGCGTTTATGCTGGGTGAGGAACCACATGCCATCGGACAGGTACGGGTAGTTCACGGAACCGTCGTGGTAGAAACGCATCGCGTGTTCGTCTTTCCAGCTTTTGCCCAGCCCATTTTCGTATTGGCCCAACATGCGTCCAACGATGGTTTCTTCTTTAGCATTGATGTACGCACGTCCGGCAACGACACCTGCCGTCTCACGGCGGTTGTCGTCCGAGGCATCAATCCAGCGCGAAGCATCGAGAATCGCGGCGGTCAGTGCACGGGCGCTGTGTGGGTTGGCGTTCGCCCAGTCAGCGCGGGTGCCCAACACTTTTTCGGGGTGATCCGGCCAAATGTCTTGCGAGGTAGCAGCGGTAAAACCGATTTTTTCGCTGATGGCACGCTGGTTCCACGGTTCACCGACGCAATAACCAACCATGTTGCCGATCTTCATGTTCATCACCATCTGCGGCGGCGGCACCACCACGGTGCGTACATCGTTCAGTGGATGAATTCCGGCGGAGGCCAGCCAGTAATAGAGCCACATGGCGTGCGTACCGGTCGGGAAGGTCTGCGCGAAGGTATAGGTGCCCGCCGGGCTGGCGGCGATATATTTTTGTAGCGCAGCGAGATCCGTGACATTGGCTTCACGCAGTTGGTTAGCCAACGTGATCCCTTGTCCGTTCTGGTTGAGCGTCATCAGCGCCGCCATGTTGCTCTGCGACCCGGACAGCCCCATTTGCAGACCGTACAGTTGCCCGTACAGAATGTGTGCGGCATCCAACTCGCCCGACACCAGCTTGTCGCGCACCGCTGCCCAACTGGCTTCTTTGCTGGGCACGATAGTGATGCCATATTTCTTATCGAAACCTTTTACTGCCGCCATCACGACCGAGGCGCAGTCCGTCAACGGGATAAAACCGACCCGGATTTCCTTTTTCTCCGGTGCATCGGAACCCGCGGCCCAGGCGCTATTCATCAACCCTGGCAGCATCAAGCTGCCTCCCAGTGCTGCACTCCCCAACAGAAACTGGCGGCGAGAGACGGTCATGCTTTTGGTTTTGGAATCACTCATCAACGACACCCTTGCGCAAAACACCTTTTCAGGCGGGAAAAACAAAAACGGCGTCCACAAGCCCATGCAGAATCTGCACGCTTATGGACGCCGTTGTCCGATTAACACCTTCCGCACCGCCGTTGGCCCGAAACGCGTTATGAATGTTTGGTTGTTGCTAATGAATTAAAGCAAGGTTTGTGCCAGATGTCACAGTTTTGCGAACCTTCCCTTCTCAGGGGCGGTTTCTTAATCACCTATCTATACAGGTTCGGAGATAGTTTCGTGCGCCATACCCCCACTATTATATTCAATATCTCACACACGCCCGACGCAGGGCGCTCAAGCGCCGCAGCCCTGCGAACCCTGGCTTCCGGCTAAATTATGCCGCTACGCGGTGCCATCGGTGAACATGACCGCTAATCGAGCCGCCAGTGACGCGTTCCCTACGCGGCACTGGCTTTCGCGGCATCCATGCCGCTCACTCGGCGGTCACGCCCACCGCTGCATAATTTTTACGCCATGCAAAAGTAAGATATTAATAAATAGTGAAATTTTACAATTTATGACCACAGCAGAAAGAGGGTAATAGTGGTTTATCTTTTCTGTCGCGTAAATTACGCTGAGGAGAAATCAGTCTCCAGGATGAGCAGCATGGACGCTGCGAAAGTGGCTGCCGCGCCGGGAGCGCGTCAGCTACGGTCCGTCAGGTGACTGATTTTCCGAAGGAACCGCGCAGCGGCGTAATTTCCCGCGAAAAAGCCTCGGGTCACGGGGCGGCGGCGACTGAGCGCCCCGTGTCGTGCGTGTGCTACGACGTAGCATAGAAATAGCGATCTTTGTACGCACGAAACCACTTCACACCGTCAGTGACTCAGCTATTTTCCCACTCACAAGACAGAGTTTTGCACCGCTAACTGGCAGAACACGCACAGTTCATGTGCATATACCTCTTAAGGGGTATCCCCGAATACGTCTGCTACTGCGAGCATCGCTGTTGCGATATCAATCAGCTTTTTATTCTGACTCATCGCCATGCGGCGCAGGGTTTTGTAGGCCTCTTCTTCGCTTAATCCACGGTGTTGCATCAGTAAGCCCTTCGCGCGATCGATCTGTTTTCTTTCATTTAACGTCGCTCGTAGTGCAGCCAGTTCATGATCCTGCGCCTGTAAGCGCCGCGACTGTTGCTGCACCAGCGACAGCAGCGAGCGTCCCAGTTGTGGACTGACGCCATCACTATGTAGCCAACCGGGAGGGGCACTCTGCCCTTCCACGTCATGACCGGCGACAAATATCGAATAACCGGGATCGTCATTCTCCTGCTGCGCCATCAGCTCTTCGAGATCTGCCCGCTGATCGCTGCACGCTTTCTCCGCCGCCGCAATACGAGTCCGACAGCGCTGCATCAGCGTCTGCTCCAGTTCATCTTCCATCTGTTTCATTTCATCGATGCGTCGCGTGGCAATCGAAAACCAGTGCAGGCTGTCGGCTTCCGACAGTTTTTCTATCGGGCTACGGGTGCACACGATGCGACGCAAGCGTTCAAATTCACTGTCTACCGCGATAGCACGCCAGCACTGCTGGTTTTCTTCATCGCTAAAACTCAGAAAAGTATCGAAACAACGCTCTTGCCGCTCAATCAAATCCAGCAGCTTTTGCCGGGTGTCCTCATCGACACTGCCTGCTGCATAGGCCGCCGCACCAATAGCCCGCTCCTGCCCCGCCAGTTCTTTCCCCTGCATAAAGCTGAACATGGCAATCAGCGCGCGGGAAATCCCTGGATCGGCCGCCGTGTCAGAGACCTCAAAAACCAGTGCCAGCAGGTTACGAACAATATCGTTGAAAAATGTCATCGCCTGTGGCTGAGGCAGCAAACGCTGGCGAATCTGCTGGCGCAGCGCGGGCAGCAGACTCAGCGCATAGACCACGCTGGCGACACGGCTGAACAGACGGCTCGCCTGCGGCAATTCTGCCGTCATTTTTTCCAATCCGGCCAGATGCGTCATCAAGTGTGCCTGCGCCGCCTGCACATCTTTCTCACGTAGCGCCAGTTCGTCAGCGAAAAATCGGCCATCGGAACAAAGAAACAGGTTGGCCGTTCCCCGTTCGCGCTGCAACAGATGCACAAGCTGGCTGATTTTCCCCACCAGCTCACCACTTTGCAGCAGGTAGCGCAGGCTGTTTAGCTCACACTGGCGCGAGGCAAGTAAAAATCGAATTGTCGTTGAAGGCTCCGCCACCATCGCTGTCTCTCCTGAAAAAAACCACTGCCAGAAAGATGCAATTAGCGCGCCAGTTACCTCAGCTCAGTGCGGCAGGAAGAAATGACATGTACTCCGCACGATGACTGCCACTTGCGTACACGTTTCACTTCCATTTTTAAACTCCGTTACTAAACCCGCCGCACCGCAAAAGGTACTCTCATCATCGTTACTAAAACTGTTTTATAGCCATCGGCACGATGCTGACATCGGCGCGGAAACAGAAAAAATCGCTGTAAAAACCGCATCGTAGCGACGACACAACCATAGGAAGGCATGAACATGGCAAATTTATCTGAACAAGAAAGCTGGATTGATGGAATTTATCAGCTTGAGACATCGGATCCCGTTGTCGCAGGTCCAGGAGGAATCTCCAACCGTCAGGCAGAGCAGTTAGCCAGCCGCACGGCCTATCTGAAAAAAATGCAGGAAACCACGGGCAAGAGTTTGCAAACCCATCTCGCCGCCAGCGATCCGCATTCGCAATATGCCCCCAAAAATAGCCCGGCGCTGACGGGGACGCCTACTGCACCTACCACAGCGCAGACGACAAATAACACGCAAATTGCCACTACGGCATTTGTGAAAACGGCCATTGCCGCACTGATCAATGGCTCTCCTGCGGCACTGGATACACTGCAAGAGTTGGCAAATGCGTTAGGCAACGATCCGCACTTCAGCACAACCATATTGAATGCGATTGCTGATGTGAAAACTGATGCGGCCAATAAACTGAATGCCCATGCTTCCGTCCTCGATGCACACCCTCGATATGCCCCGAAAGACAGCCCTGCGTTCACGGGTACCCCAACAGCGCCGACGGCTGCCTCCAATTCTAATAACACGCAATTGGCGACGACCGCCTTTGTGAAAGCCGCCGTAGCAGCATTGGTAAACGGTTCACCTGCCGCGCTTGATACGCTGCAAGAGCTGGCGGCGGCGTTAGGTAATGATCCGAACTTCTCCACCACGATACTGAATGCGTTAGCCGGAAAACTGTCGCTGACCGGGGGTAAAATGTCCGGTCGTCTGGAGACAAACGATATTGTAAAAGTAACCGGAAGGGGGACTGAATTACCGGATTCTCAAGGCGCGTTTTTATGCTGGAATCGCATTAATGGGGAAGGACGTACCGATTTCGTGAATCACCGTGGCAGCGGCGGTGGCGGTTTTTCATTCTGGAACGGCAATCATGAGGCATTAAGCGAACTGGCGTCACTGAATTCTAACGGGTCGTTATATGTTTCCGGCATGCTGCATGAAGCAGGGAAACGGGTTTACAGCCCGAATAATAAGCCTACACCGGAAGACATCGGTACATACTCAAAAGACGAGGGTGATACCCGGTATTTAAAACAATCCGGCGGGGAGGCAACTGGAGAACTACAGCTATCAGCGGCTAATGGATTGCGACTGAATTATGGGGATTATGGCGTTATTTTTCGTAATGACGGTTACCGATTTTATATACTGCTGACAAACAAAGGCGATAAAAAAGGGAGTTTTAATTCATTACGGCCATTTGATATCAATCTTGCCACTGGAGAGTTAACTGCCGGGCATAATGTAAATGTGGTTGGTGCAATCACTGAAAAAGGCCAGCGCATCTACAGTCCCAACAATAAACCCACCTCCGCAGATGTGGGAGCTATTTCCATCAACGATCTAGCTGGCATCCCCCTGCCATTCCCCGGCGCTGTCGCCCCTACTGGCTGGCTAAAATGCAACGGTCAATCATTTGATAAATCACGGTATCCGATTTTAGCATCCCGTTATCCATCTGGTGTGTTACCAGACCTACGCGGCGAGTTCGTGCGCGGCTGGGATGACGGACGTGGGGTGGATGCAAGTCGGGCACTGCTTTCAGCGCAAGGTGATGCTATGCAACCCATAACGGCAAAATGGGTTCTTGATGATCAAGCTGCTGGTGATGGCATTAACTATCCCCCATCTGGAGCTGTATACATCGACAAAACAGCATCTGTTAATTACGACGCACAATCATCTCATGCCAATGGTGGTGCTCGTGCAGTGTTTGATTCATCGCTACAAACGCGCACCGCTAACGAAACCCGTCCACGCAATATCGCCTTTAACTACATCGTGAGAGCAGCATAATGAGCAACTATTCAACACAAATTAAAAACGCAGAACTGAACGAACACGGATTAGCCATCAACACGGGCTGGATTACGGTTTATCACGTGAACCCGACGACGCGGGAATACCAGAGCGCCAGCTATGAATATGTGATGCAAGGTGTTGGCCTGCCCGCCGACAGCTATGCCGACGAACCGCAATTACCGCCAGTTGGCCAAGCTTTGCGCCGTAGCGCAGACGATAAGGCCTGGGAACAGGTGCCAGACTATCGCGGCCAGACGGTTTACAACACAGAAACACGCCAGGCGCAGACGGTGATGCAATTCGGCAATCTGCCTGAAAATATGACGTTTCTGGCTCCAGCAACCGAGTTTGATCGGTGGGATGGAATGACATGGGTGACAAATCGGGAGGCGCAACAGCTTGCCGCAGCCCAAAATGTGCAGCAGGAACTGGCAGCACGACGTACGACGGCAAACACACGCATTACCGAGCTGAGCTACGCCGTGGACTTAGCCATTGCCACAGATGAGGAGCAAGAACGGCTAACCCAATGGAAAACTTATCTGGTCGCGTTGAGCCGCCTTGATCTCACCGCCGCATCAGTGATGTGGCCAGAAGCCCCATCCATTTAATCGGTAACACCAGTAACCATTACACATCAGGAGTGCCGTATTGAGCGTACGGCACTCTCATCATTTCCGTCTCTTTGAGCAGGCTATTCTGATAATCCCCAATTATTCTCCATCAAAAATGTAAATTTAAATAAAAAATGAAACTGTTATATTTATATATTTCAAATCTGTACTATTTAAATTAAAATAAGACACTAACACACGCAACAATCAAGAATAAAAACACAATAAATTTAATTTATGCGAAATTAAAAACCAAGAATAAGATAAAATTGAAAATATAAAACCGAAAAATCAACATTAACGATAAAGACGCCAAATCGAAAAACTGTACTATTTATCCTTCAGTTTTTGCACGGTATAATCCCCGCACGTTTCACTCACTATTTATTCTTATCTCACGTCAATCAGTGACGTTAATTTCCGACGGATGCAAATATCGTCGACGGTAATTTATTCACATTTATTCATCACTATTTATTCCGGCAAGTATCGGAATAACTGCATTTTCCTGCCTGAAGTTAGGAGCGTAACATGTTTGATGTCGTTGAGCTGTCGCGGCTGCAATTTGCCCTGACCGCCATGTATCACTTTCTTTTTGTCCCGCTAACGCTGGGGTTGTCTTTCCTGCTGGCCATTATGAACACCACGTATGTGTTAACCGGCAAGCAAATCTACAAGGATATGACCAAATTCTGGGGCAAGCTGTTCGCCATCAACTTTGCGCTGGGCGTGGCAACTGGTCTGACGCTGGAATTCCAGTTCGGCACCAACTGGTCTTACTATTCTCACTACGTGGGCGATATTTTTGGCGCGCCGCTGGCGATGGAAGGGCTGATGGCGTTCTTCCTCGAATCCACGTTGATCGGCCTGTTCTTTTTCGGTTGGGATCGTCTGACTAAAGTCCAGCATATGCTGGTGACCTGGTTCGTTGCGCTGGGCTCCAACTTCTCAGCCCTGTGGATTCTGGTCGCCAATGGCTGGATGCAAAACCCGATTGCCGCTGAATTCAATTATGAAACCATGCGCATGGAAATGCTGAGTTTCGCCGAACTGGTGCTGAACCCGGTCGCACAGGTGAAGTTCGTGCACACGGTAGCGGCAGGCTACACCGCTGGCGCGATGTTCGTCCTCGGCATCAGCTCTTACTATCTGCTGAGAGGCCGCGATATTGCCTTTGCCAAGCGCTCGTTCGCTATTGCAGCAAGTTTCGGCCTGGCTTCGGTGCTGTCCGTCATCGTACTAGGCGATGAATCCGGCTATGTGATGGGCGACGTACAGAAAACCAAGCTGGCAGCGATCGAAGCCGAATGGGAAACACAGCCTGCACCGGCTTCTTTCACTCTATTCGCCATTCCTAATCAGGAAACGATGCAGAATGAGTACGCCATCCACGTCCCCTATCTGTTAGGGCTCATCGCCACTCGCTCGCTCGACAAACCCGTCGTCGGCATTAAAGACCTGATGGCACAACATGAGATTCGCATTCGTAACGGCATGACAGCCTATGGTCTGCTGGAGGAACTGCGTTCGGGCAACACCGATCCCGCCGTTCGTGCCCAATTTGAGGCTGCCAAGCGCGATCTTGGCTACGGCCTTCTGCTTAAGCGCTATACCGATGACGTCGCCAACGCCAGCGAAAACCAGATTCAGCAGGCAACCAAAGACTCAATCCCGCGCGTCGCACCGCTGTATGTCGCGTTTCGCCTGATGGTGGGCTGCGGCGTGCTGATGCTTGGCATTTTTGCTCTGTCATTCTGGAGCGTGATACGTGGCCGCATGGGACAGCGTAAATGGCTGCACCGCGCCGCGCTGTACGGTATTCCTCTGCCCTGGATCGCGATTGAATCCGGCTGGTTCGTCGCCGAGTACGGCCGTCAGCCGTGGGCAGTCGGCGAGGTTCTGCCTACCGCCGTTGCCAATTCTTCATTGGAGGCACACGACATTCTGCTGTCGATGGGGCTGATTTGCGGACTGTATACGCTGTTTCTGATTGCGGAAATGTATCTGATGTTCAAATTCGCCCGACTGGGGCCAAGCAGCCTGAAAACCGGCCGCTACCACTTTGAACAACCGACCGAATCGTCACTCGCAACACCTGCAAAACCTTAACGGGAGCCATAATAATGCTGGATTATGAAACATTACGCCTGATTTGGTGGGGATTGATTGGCCTGTTGTTCATCGGCTTCGCCATCACCGACGGCTTTGATATGGGCGTAGGCATTCTGCTGCGCCTGCTGGGCAAGAACGATACCGAGCGACGGGTGATGATCAACGTGATCGCTCCACACTGGGACGGCAATCAGGTCTGGCTCATCACCGGCGCGGGTGCGCTGTTCGCCGCCTGGCCGATGGTTTATGCCGCCGCCTTTTCCGGTTTCTATTTTGCGATGATCCTGGTGCTGGCCGCCCTGTTCTTCCGCCCAGTTGGCTTTGATTATCGCTCCAAGCTGGAAAACCGCCGCTGGCGCAATATGTGGGACTGGGGCATTTTCATCGGCAGCTTCGTCCCTACGCTAGTGTTCGGCATCGCACTTGGGAACCTGTTGCAGGGCGTGCCGCTGAGCGTCGATATGTATTTGCGCCTCACCTACCACGGCGGATTCTTTGGCCTGTTGAACCCGTTTGGGCTGCTGGCGGGCATGGTAAGCGTCGCCATGATCGTCGCACACGGCGCGATTTACCTGCAAATGCGCACCACCGATGCACTTCAGCGCCGCGCGCAAAAAACCGTACTGTTTTCCTGTGCACTGATGAGCCTCACCTTCTTACTGGCTGGCTTCTGGGTGCAAACCGGCATCGACGGCTACATGATTACCTCCGTAATGGATAAAGCGGCTCCGTCTAATCCGCTGCACAAAGAAGTGGCGCAGCAGGCCGGTGCCTGGTTAGCCAACTTTACGGCATATCCTACACTGTGGGCGATCCCCGCGCTGGGCGTGATTCTGCCGTGGCTAACCGTGCTCTTCTCACGCCTGAACCGCTGCGGTTGGGGTTTTCTGACCTCGTCATTGACGATTGTCTGCGTGATTCTGACGGCAGGGATTACGCTGTTCCCATTCATTATGCCTTCCAGCTTTGATCCCAACGTCAGCCTGACCATCTGGGATGCCACGTCCAGTCAACTGACGCTTCAGGTGATGACCATTCTGGCCTGTATTTTTGTCCCCACCATCCTGCTTTATACCAGTTGGTGTTATTACAAAATGTTTGGCCGGGTCGATGCCCGCTACATCGAAGAAAATAAGCATTCCGTTTACTAAGGACTTGAGGAGAAAGAAGATGTGGTATTTCGCCTGGATACTCGGCACGCTGCTGGCCTGCGCATTCGCGCTGGTCACCGCATTAGCGGTAGAGAACCATGAAGCGGGAAAAGACGCGTCATGAGAAAACGAAGCGCCCTATCGGCGCTTCATCATTCAGGGCAAATATCGTCACCAGGGCAGACGAAATCAGCCAGGGGCGTTAGAATGCAGAGGCTATGCCCACATCGGATACCCTCTTCAACCTGAAATCAGACGACGACATGACAACACCCAGACAGGACAAAACGCCGTGGTGGAGCCAGGGGAAAACCCCGGACTACCGTTTCTCATTAGCGAATGAACGCACCTTTCTGGCATGGATCCGCACCGCCCTGGCGTTTCTCGCGGGAGCGGTGGGTATCGACCAATTTACCGTGCACATCGATCCGCTGGTGCGTCAGGGGCTGTCGCTGTTGCTGGTGGTCAGCGCGGCACTGCTCGGTGGTCTGGCGTATCGCCGCTGGGTTAGCAATGAAAAAGCCATGCGGCAGGAAAGCGATATGCCGTATACACCAATGCTGCTGATCGTGACGCTGTTTATCACCCTCATCGCTATCGCACTCGCCGCCATGATCCTGTTCGGGTAACACATGGAAACGACACGCGATCCGGGATTACAGCCGCAGCGAACTGGCATGGCCTGGTCACGGACGCTGTTCGTCATGTTGATCAATAGCCTGCTGTGTTTTCGTCTGAGCATGGTGGACGACAGCCGTGTGGTGTTTGCCTGCGCCATTCTGCTCTTGTGCGTTGCCGCGCTGATGTCGGTGCTGGCGATTCTGCGCTACCGTTTTAATGCCTGTTGCCAATCGGTGCTATCACGCGCCAGTCAGGGATTAATCGTGCTCACATCGTCGTCAATAGTGCTCACCGCACTGGTCTTGCTGCTGCATTTCAGCGGCGTGTGGTAGGCCCCGATTTTCTGTACTTTTTTCTGAAAAGAAAGGTTTTCTGAAAGAAAGGCGGTGAAGCCCAAACGCGCTTCACCGATGAGATGGGTTATTCGATCGAACTTTCCGGGAACAGGAAGGGGTTGATGCTACTGCGAGAAAAGCCTTCTTCCTCCATTTTCACATCCAGCACCAGCGAAGCCAGATCGTCGGCGACGGCTTCCACACGGTGATCTTTTTCCTGATATAGCAGCTTCAGATACGTGCCGCAGTGACCACAGCTTTCTGCTTTGATTGCGGAATTTTCGCTATCCAGCGACCAGTAATTGAGATCGCTCGACTCTTCACAGTTGCTGCATTTCACCCGCACCATGTGCCATTCACTCTCACACAAATTGCAGTGCAGATAACGCAAGCCGCTGGACGTACCTAACTGCACCACACCCGATACCGGAATACTGCCGCACACCGGGCAGAACTGACGATGTTCGCCGGGCACGGCGCGCGCTTTACCGGGCAGCAGACTTGCCATCTGTGCCCAGAACAGCGACAGCGCCGCCCAGATGAACGGGGCTTTATCATTGTTTTCAGCATGAAACTCATGTTGCAGCAGCGCCGTTGCCTGTTCTTCCAGCTCCTGCTCCGAGGCTTTTTCCAGATTCTCCAGCGTGGATAATACCTGCCCACTGGCATCCGGCTTCAATTCTTCAATCAGCGCGCGCAGCAGCGTGAGCCAGTGCCTATCGCGTGGGAATACCGCGATATCAAGCGGTGGGCGTTCACCAGACTGAGTCAGCACGTTACTCAGATCAAGCTGCAACGGATGATCGTGCAGCACCTTTTGTTGCGCTTCCACCACGCCTGCGGCAAAGGTGAGATAATCCCCCAGCGGGTGATCAGCAGCTAACTGGCGCAGACGCTCCGCGCGGCTGCTGTACAGGCTTTTTAGGTTGGCAAAAAGCAGTGGAGGGATATGCCCTTCCGGCGTCGATTTTCCATTCTGTTCTAACTGTTCCTGAGGAACAATGCGAATACTCATCAGGGTAGGTTTTCCTGTTGTTTACGTTGTCTATCCGATAGGTTTCGGGGTGCAGGAAGGCCGCCAGCGCGGTCCGAAAGATAGCGGGTATAGCTCACCTTTAGCAGAGATTATACGCACCGTGCCTGATGACTTCCTGATTTCTGGCAAGGTTATGGCTGTTTTTCACTATCGATGCCGTCACCTTCCACGATGACGGAACAGTAGCAGAAAAGCGGCAAGCATCTCCACACCTCTAAAGGGGTGATCGGGGCGGGCGTTCACCTATCTGGGTTCGGATCAGCGCTGCCAATACGATCACGCTTTGTTCACAGCGATCGTCCCACGCATAAGAGGCGTTGAAACGAAAGTAGCGATCGTATTTATCACCAGTCGTAAACATTTTTCCCGGCGCAATACTGACACCCCGCGCCAGCGCACGACGGTATAGCTCCGTGCTGCTGACTCCCTCAGGCAATTCCAGCCAGAGAAAATAACCGCCTTGGGAATGATTAATACGCACGTCGCCCGGAAGGTGCCGGCGTAGCGACTGTAACGCCGCGTGTTTGCGCTGCTCAAGCGCCCGCCGCAGACGGCGCAGATGGCTGTCGTAGCTGCTGGTCGCCAGATAATCGGCAATCGCCAGTTGCATCGGTGCGCTGGTTGATAATGTACTCATCAACTGTAAACGCTGAATGCTTCCCGCA
Source organism: Pectobacterium aroidearum (assembly GCF_041228105.1). Classification (NCBI taxonomy): domain Bacteria; kingdom Pseudomonadati; phylum Pseudomonadota; class Gammaproteobacteria; order Enterobacterales; family Pectobacteriaceae; genus Pectobacterium; species Pectobacterium aroidearum. The sequence goes on along the minus strand of NZ_CP166097.1, from coordinate 1,666,930 downwards.
TAACGCCCCGCGGCTACCCAGCCGACGCGAAACCCGGCTACCAGATTTTTAGAAAACGAGGAGCAGTGCAGAATCGTCCCTTTTTTATCCAACGCCTTCGCAGGCAGCGGGCGTTGCAGGCCAGCGTAAAGCTCGCTGTAGACGTCATCTTCTACCAGCCCGACACCGTGTTTTTCCAGCATCGCCACCAGTTGCTGCTTCTTCTCCAAAGACAACGTACAGCCGAGTGGGTTATGAAAATTGGTCATCAGCCAGCAGGCTTTGATCGGGTAGTCGTTCAGCGCCTGCTGCAACGCGTCAAGATCGATGCCCTGCTGCGGATCGGTTGCAATCGCAATCGCCTTGAGCTTAAGACGTTCAATCGCCTGTAGCGCGCCGTAAAACGCCGGAGATTCGATCACCACATAGTCACCCGGTTCCGTCAGCACCTGAAGGCTGAGGTTCAGGGATTCCATCGCACCCGCCGTAATCACAATCTCATCGGGCGAGACGGCGATCCCCTGCAAGGCATAGCGCTGGGCGATATTCTTCCTCAGGCTCTCATTACCCGGCGGTAAATTATCCAGTGCGCTTTGCGGCTGCATATGACGCGCTACCGAGGCCAACGAGCGCGTCAACTGGCGTTGTGGAAAAAGCTGCGGGTCGGGAAACGCCGAACCAAACGGCATCACCGCGGGATCTTTACTAGCCTGAAGCACGTCAAAAATGAACGCATTGACGTCGACGTCTTCGGTAAGCTGAACGCGTTCCTGCCCCACGGGCGAATGCAGACTGTCTGCGGGTAATGCGGACAGCTGTGGCGCCGCGTAATAACCCGACTGCGGACGCGACACAATCAACCCTTGGCTTTCCAGTAGTTGATAGGCGTGCAGTACAGTCATCAGGCTCATACCCGAATGCAGTGATTTCTCCCGCAGCGAGGGCAGTTTGTCACCCGGCTGCCAAATCCCTTCCTGAAGTTGCTCACGAATCTGGTGAGCGAGCTGTTCAAACTTTGCCATAGCGCTACGGTTTCGGTGGATGAAGCTGTCATTATTTTTGGCTCGAACACCACCGACGAGTGACGTTCGAGAAGGATACTTTATCGAGAACAACGCGTTGTTCGAGGACTATTTCGCCGCGTAGCGTTGTACAAAATCCAGCAGGATCTTACGCGCCCAGACCGGTTCCTGTGGAATGTCCATCATTCGGTCGACATCCCAACCGCCCTGTCGCAGCGCCGTTTCATTATGGCGCAGACACGTCAGCATGATGTCCGTGCTGAATTCAGGGTGGAACTGCACGGTCAACACTTTCTCGCTGTAGCGGATAATCTGGCAGCCGTCCATCTCTGAACTCGCCAGCACCTGTGCCCCTTCAGGCGCTTCAAGCACGGATTGCTGGTGGGTCAGGTAAGCACCGAACTGCTGCGGATAATCACGCAGTAAGGGATCTTGTGCTGCGGCTTCATTCGTTGTCACAACCTGAACACCGACTTCCTTGCCGTTCGGGTTATCCCCTACTTTGCCGCCCAGCGCATCGGCCAGCAATTGATGCCCATAACACACGCCCAGCAGTGGAACCTCCGCGTGGTACGCCTCGCGCAACCAACCCGCGGTGTATTCGCTCCAGTCCAGCCGATCCGTGACCATCGACCACGAGCCGGAAATAATCACCGCCGCCAGCGTATCAAACGGTGGGAGCGACTCGCCACGGTCGGGACGCACCACTTGTATCGGTTGCGAATTCCCCTGTACTGCATCGCTAAACCATTTCCCCTGTTGCCCAACCTGAGAGGCAATGCCTTCCGGCGGTTGGCCCAACTGAATCACCAGCAATACCTTTTCGCTCATCGTCCTGTTCTGCCCGTATTCAAAAATCACAAGTTTGAAAAAATCATTCGGCTGAAAAACCACCCGTCAAAAAACAACAAGAACACGACGCGCAGCATCTCCTACGAACGTAGCACTAACGTAATACGATTCCTATCCAAGTCATATGCTGGATAGTAAAAGGCCACCTCAATGACAGGTGGCCTTTCATCTCTACCGTTTTAACGGCGATACCGATCCTTTGGTATCACGGTAACCGATAAGCAATCACATAGTCACCACGGTCCGGTGAGTTACGTGCACCACCAGCCGAGATAACGACGTACTGCTTACCATCAACCGGAGACTTGTAGCTGATAGGTGTAGCCTGGCTTCCTACTGGCAGTCGGGCTTTCCATACTTCTTTACCGGTCGCGCTATCAAAGGCACGCAGATAGTAATCCTGCGTTGAGGCGATGAATACCAGACCGCCCTGAGTCGCGAGCGTGCCGCCAATCGTCGGCATACCGATCGGAATAGGTAATCCCATCTTAATACCGAAAGGCCCCGTATCTTTCACTGTACCAACGGGAACCTGCCAGGCGATTTTCTGCGTTTTTAAATCCACTGCCGTCAGCGTGCCAAATGGCGGTTTCTGGCAAGGAATTTCAATAGGCGACATGAAGCGAACTTTCGCATTAACCGAATACGGCGTGCCATCCAGCGGTACCGGACGATCAATGCTGGCCGCTTCGTTACCATCACTTTTCTTACCTTTATCCTCCGCCGACGTCGGTACGAGTTGAACCTCAAGTCCCACTCTCATATCGTTGACAAACAGGTAGTTATTCACCGGATCGGTAGATAATCCGCCCCAGTTCATGCCACCTAAAGAGCCAGGCAGGTTAAGTGACGGATCGTGACCCGGCGGGGTAAACAGTCCATTGTAACGTTTAGATTTGAAGTGGACGCGGCAGAGCAACTGGTCAAACGGTGTCGCTCCCCACATATCAGACTCTTTGAGGACATCTGCGCCAATCTGCGGCATACCAACGGAAACAGGCTGAGTTGGCGAATAGACTTCGTTCGGGATTTCTCCCTGCTCAACCTTTCTCTCTTCAACTTTAGTCAACGGTTTACCGGTCGCACGATCGAGAACGAACAGTTGACCGGCTTTGGTACCGAACACTAACGCGGGTACGTTTTTGCCATTTTCGCTGGGGAAATTAACGAAAGAAGGCTGCATCGGCACATCAAAGTCCCACAGGTCATCGTGAACCGTCTGGTAGACCCATTTGACCTGCCCCGTGGAGGCATCCACCGCCACCATTGACGCACCAAATTTACGATCCAGATCGCTACGTTTGACGCCCCATAAATCGATGGCGGCGCTTCCCGTCGGCATGAACACCGTATTTGACTGCGGATCGTAGGACATCGGCGCCCACACGTTAGGCGTCGAACGCGTATAGTTCTGACCTTGTGCTGGTTCTGTCGTCTCCTGCGGATTGCCAGGATCAAATGCCCAGCGTAATTTCCCGGTAATCACGTCAAACCCGCGAACGACACCGCCGGGCATATCGATACTGACGTTATCCGCGACCCTGCCGCCAATAACGATAGTCGTCCCTGCCAATGTGGGCGCTGACGTCGGATAATATTGCCCTTTGTCGCTACCTTTGCCCATGTGATCGCTGAGATCCACCCGGCCATTGGTACCAAAATCTGGGCAAAATGCCCCGGTGTCCGCATCCACGGCGATCAGCTCTGGCGTCACGCTATTCATCAGGATGCGACGCTGGCAAACCGCGCCTGCAGGTACTGAAACCTGAGCAACCGGTGTAGATCCTGGAAGATCGGGCTGCACTAGCGGCTGTGTGGCATCAAAATAGGCAAGACCACGACAGCGCATCCATTTTTTCTGGTGCGCGCCGATTTCCGTTTTCCACAGCTGTTCGCCACTTGTGGCATCCACAGCAATGATGTTGTTATGCGGCGTACACAGGAATAAACGGTTACCCACTTGCAGCGGAGTCTGCTGATCTTCAGCACCGCCACCGCCCGGACTTTGCGGCACATCACCAGTACGATACGTCCACGCGACCTGGAGATCTTTCACGTTATCACGCGTGACCTGATCCAAGGCGACAAAACGCGACGCACCAGAAGTGTTACCGTAATTGCTCCAGTCACGCTGCTCTTCACCCGGTTTCACAGGGACGAGCGGCAGTTGAGCACCGGAAGACGGTACTGGCGCATGGGGAACAAACATCCCGCCAACTGTGGCAACAAAGGCCAGTGCCAGCACGCCCGCAGAAAGCCCTGCGGTGCGCCAACTCGTCTGCTTGCCCGCTGAATTACGCAAGAGAGGCAATGACAGTGCAACCAGAATGGCGATCCCTGCCAGCGTAAGCAAACGCGATACCAGAGGCCAAAAATCCAGACCTACATCCCACAATGCCCAAATAACGGTTCCTAACAAAACGGCACCGTACAAATAAGCGCCTAAGACGCTTTTACGCCAGAGAAGTACCCCGGAAATCAGCAGTACTAAACCGGAGACCAGAAAATAGGCGCTCCCCCCCAAACCAATCAGTTTGGCGCCATAATAGGCGAAGAAAGCGCCTATCGCCGTTACGATTAACCCCAAGATCAGCAGCCAGATACCCTGCAACCTGGACACAAGTGGTTTTGCCATAGAAAATTCCATCAATACGAGCAAACCTTATCTTCACATCATTTACCCCACATCTAACACGATGATGGAGAAAGGAATGCATTACGTTAGTGTTTTAGAAAAGCGAGAATGTGGGTCGAGAAACCGCATAAATATGCTGGATATATCGTTTCCACCCCACTTAATAGCGTAGATGCTTTTTAAAGGGTCACAATCATATTGCACTTTCTTAATAAGAAAATAAAATTTCTATAACATTTGGTTTGGTAAGGATTTACCTTTGTCGGATAAGCGATCCGCAAGAAAAAAAGGAATAATAAAAGTTTCTTATTGTGATGATAAATAGAGGGAATATAAATAGCCGAAATTTTATACCCGTCATACTTCAAGTTGCCTATGCGTTGGCTACGCGGCTCGGCACACTTGTGTATGCCTCGCCCTAAAAGACTAACGCTTCGCGTTGTTCAAAACGTTAACGTTTTGCCCTGAAACTCAAATTATTTAGGGTATATCAGGAAAGCTGTTTTATATCGTTCAGGCAGAAGGCTGTTGACGATAGGCCAGAGAGAAAACGTCATAAAAATCTACGTCGCCTTTCGTCCGCTGAATTTTCTCTATTCCCGCTTTCACCGCGGGCGGCACTTGCTCATTGCGTAGCAGCTGATCCAGCGTGTCCTGCGATACGTGGCGGATCGTAAACCACTCGCCGTTATAGCACACACGTAAATCCAGGGTATCAATGTCTTCAAAGCGATAGGTTGGATTAATATCCATCGAAAGTGCCAGCGTCATCACCAGCAGGAAAACGGTAAAACCGATCAGATACGGTAAACCAAAATAAGAGGCATAAAAGAGGATGAGCGCGACCGGCACGTAGCTCACCAGCATCGCGGCAAACAAATAAGGGTGAGACTGCATGAATTTACGGCTGAAACGTATTTTATTGTCGCGTTTTTCTTCCCGGTTAATGCGTTCGATCTCTTCGGTAAGAAGGCGTTTTACTTCGTCCATCGTCGTCACCATCATGCTTAAGGAATACAACACTGCTGGCGTCGATTAGAACATAGCCATATAAGAGATAACAGATACAGTTTTCGACAGATTGACTATAACAGTTTGTCTGCTGCCGGGAGAAAGTATCCCGACAGCATTAGATTACGGCGCAGTAGGGATTACGGAATGGCAGGCATGGTGAGATCGGGATCAATCAGATTATAGATCTGATTGCCAAACACAGGCTGTTGCAGCAGTTGATCAACCGCCAGCGCCACATCCCAGCGGGACACCAGTCCCAACGTCGCCGCGCCTTGCGTCAGTTGCGCATTGTGCGTCGCCACCACGTCCAGCAGACCGCCGGGACGCACAATACAATGATCCAACGAACTGCTTTGCAACCAGCTTTCTGCCAGAGACTTCTCACGTACCGCGAAGCCAAACGCGGCTCTGGCGCGTGGCGACAGCAGCGGCCAGCTATCACCACAGCCCAGCGACGTCACCAGCAGCATACGTTTGATGCCCGCCTGTTCTGCGCCATCGATCACCGTCCGGTGCCCCTGATAATTTACCGTACCACCGCCCATTGTCGATACCACAATGGCAGAAGGGCCAGCCACACGACAGGCTTCTGCGACCGTTTCTGGATCGCAGGCATCGCCTTCCACTACCGTCATCTCCTGCTCACGCCAGTGTTTAGCCTGTTCAGGATTGCGCAAGACGAGTACGACCGCCTGCTCGCACTCAATAGCACGCTCTAATAAACAGGCGCCGACCCCATTGCCCGCGCCGAAAAGTAACCACGTCATACCTGCTCCGGTTGTAATTCACTCGCCAACGTGCGGAACGCCTCAACCTGAGCGCTCAGCAATTGGCGGTGGCTGTCTCGTCCAAGGAAGATTTTAAACATCGCCGCACCGCTGGCATTAAAGAACACCACGGACGCGGTGTCCATCCCCATGAACTTACGCTCGATAAACGCAATATGCTGACAGCTCGTCGCGCGGATGTGTCCACTCAGGCCATTTTTGCCGCGCAAATTAAAGTAACCGTGGCGATGCGTACCGGTTGGCAGTTCACTCTTGAATTCCAGAATTGCGTCCGCCGTATGGCTAATGAGCGTCACTTCACCCCAGGTCGCTATTGTGTCCCACACCTGATCGAAACGATCGCCCGTCGCCAGCGTACGCTGCGCCGCAGGCAAAGCCTCAACGACGGCAAACAGCGAGGTATTGTACTTTCCGGCAATCTCTTCCAATGTGCCATCAGGGTTGGTTGCCAGTAATTCATTCAGTGTCATGGTCATGGTTGCGTCTCCGGTTAGTGCGCATGCTCTTCGGCATTAAGCTGAGGGATAATTTGTTGTAATGCCTGCATCAGGTTGTTTGCCCAGAAGCGACCATCGTTGGTCAGGCGCAGACAGGTAGAATCGTCACAGGTCAGCCCGGCCTGATGCCACTGGCTAAGTAACGGCTGAAGCTCACGGGCATGTTGGGTCAACTGAGGCAGTTTGATGCGGCCCACTTCAATCCCCGCCTGAAGCTGATGCTGCCACGGCCCGGTCGGACTGGCTGGCGTCATCATCATGATCGGTTTTTGCCCCTGATCGATCTGCTGGTAATAGCGTTCCAGACTGCGTTCCATCATGTAGGCTTGCCCGTTGATATTGCCGCCCGCCCCGCTCCCCATTGCCAGACAGTCCGCGCCTTGTTTAATCAGCAGGTTGTACAGATTGCGTTCACGCGTAGTGCGCGCCCAGTGGCTATTGCTGAGCTGATGCCAGCCAGCGTCAGCCAGAAACGCTGCGCCAGTCCGATAGAAATCACGTCGCGCAACCACATCAGGCAATGCCACTCGCTGATTTTCGGCGGCTTTCGCCAGCGGCGTTGTCGGTAACAGATTGAGCGCATACAGATCGACGCCGTCTAATGGTAAATCGCTGACGATGGCTAGATCTTCGCGCCAGATTTCCGGCGTTTGTTCCGGCAGGCCAAACATCAGATCGCACACCACTGCGGCCCTGTCTCGCTCGCACAGGCGTTCAAGGAAACGGATTGACTGCTGTTTATCCGACGTACGCGCCATACGCTGACGAATGCGGGTATCAAACGTCTGAATCCCAATGGAGAAGCGGTTCGCTCCCGCATCCAGACAGGCATCGATCCGCTCATCATCAAAATCCATCGCCCGCCCTTCTACCGTGATTTCACAGTCTGGCGCCAGCGGCAGTGAGGTGCGGATCGCACGAATAATTTGCGACAACTCATCGGCTGCCAGCGCCGTTGGCGTGCCACCGCCAAAGTACACCGCATGAATGGGCGCAGACTGGTGCAGCGGGCTGTCCGCCTCCATCGCCAGTTCCTGCAACAGGTAGCGGGTATAGGTCGCCGTGCTGTCATCACGCAGTTTGTTCTGGTAAAAACCACAGAACGTGCAATGCGTCGCGCAGAAAGGAATATGCAAATAGAGCAGACGTTTACGCGCAGGCACGATTTGCTGTTTCAGCGCCTGCCAACCGGCCGGAATCTGTTCTGGTGAAAGTGGCACATGGTTGCGCCAAGGCATTGCCATACGTCGGGCGCTAAAAGGCTGCTCACCGGGCTCGGCATAATACGGCGTCAAATCGATGTTCATTAACGGCCCCCAAATAATCAATAAAATAAATTAAATGATAATTATTTTTATTTGGCAACCTGCCCGGCAGGCCGAAAGGAGGCGGATTATTCTTTTCGTGTCATTTTCTCTTTAAATTAACCGAGTTGCTTATTTTGTTTAAAATCTCAGGTGTAAATAAACAGGGTTATTTTCCATTATTTTCAGAACATTAATCCCTTGCACTGCCTTTAAATGTTAAATAAATGAAAACAAAAACCACTAAATTAAAATTCGTTAATTTAACAACCGATAAAATATTGCAAGTCCTTATTTAATAACAAATGAGATTGCAGTCACATTTTTTAATATTCATTCAAATTTAATTATCGCCTCCCTCGCCCAAATGATAACGTAAATGAGAATCATTAACTTTTCAGAGAAAAAGCCATGAATAAAAAGACCTCTCGCTGGGCTCTCTTTATGCTGCCTGCTATTTACAGCGGCGCAATTAATGCAGCCACAAACGATTCATCTACAAATCATTCGACCACAAACAGCGATGAAATAACCGTTATTAGTGCAGGGAGAACGGAACAGAATTTATGGGAAAGTCCGGTAACGATGCAGGTTATCGATAATGAAAAGCTGGGTAAATATACCGGCGATTCTATTGCCGAAGCGCTGCGTGATATTCCCGGCGTCGATATTACCGATACCGCATTGGCTGGCCGTAAACAAATACGTATTCGCGGCGAAGAAGCCTCACGCGTATTAGTGTTAATTGATGGACAGGAAGTTACTTATCAACGCGCCGGCCCTAATTACAGCCTCGGATTATTAATTGATCCTTCTTATATCGAACGCATCGAAGTGGTGAAAGGCCCACATTCGGTATTATATGGTTCACAGGCTATCGGCGGCGTTATCAATTTTATTACCCGCAAGGGCGGAGACAAGCCGCTGAGCGGGAAAATCAAAGCCGTTTATGACAGCGCGACCGCAGGCTGGCAGGAGTCGGGTTTAGCCTACGGCTCTATCGGTAATTTTGATTACCGCCTCAGCGGCAGCTATAGCGATCAAGGCAACCGCAGCACACCGGATGGCAGACTGCCGGATACCCACTTCCGTAACAGCGGGCAGTCCGCCTGGCTCGGCTACCGTCTTGGCGATCATAAATTCGGCCTGTCGCTAGACAGCTTCAAACTCAGCACGCAGACCTACACCGATTCGACTGAATACGACAGCTTCAGCGTGCGTATTCCTGAACTGGAAAGAAAGAAGGTCGGCCTGTTTTATGACTGGCAGATCGGCGGCGAGGTGCTGAAAAACCTGCATCTGGATGCCTACCAGCAAAATATCAAACGCGAATTCCGTAACAACCTGTCGCAGAGTGGTAATCCGCTGCGCTATAACAGCATGGCGCTTTATCAGGGCAAAATGGCAATGAGCACGGGAACCGACGACAAGCAGACCAGTCGGGGATTGACCTTACAGACAGATATCACACCATTCACCGATCATACGCTGATTGCCGGAGGACAATGGCTCTCCGATGTGGTGAAGCAAAACGCGTTCTCCGATGTCCGGGTAACGGGATCATTGTCGCCGATGGGCACACCGTCTCTGTCGGTTAACCCCAGCTCGGTATCCAATAACCACTGGCGGCAAAATAGCTGGGCGCTGTTCGCACAGGACGAATGGAAAATAACACCGGACTGGACGTGGACGCTGGGTGCTCGCCAATACTGGGTGGAGTCACTCTCCTACGGTGGCCAGAAAACAGGTACGGTGAGAATGAACGGCATGGTGATGCCGAACAACAGTACATCTGCCGCCGCGAAGGAAAATGACAGCACCTTAGTCACCGCCAGCAGCCTGCGCTATTCCGGCTTCGACAATATCCAACTGCGTGCATCCTTTGCACAAGGATATGTCTACCCTACCCTGACGCATAAGTTTTACGACACCGCAGCGGGTGGGAGCACCACTTACGGCAACGCCAATCTAAAAGCGGAAAAGTCAGACAATTATGAAGTCGGCATGCGCTATAAAGACGACAGTTGGCTGCTGGACAGCGCGGTCTACCACTCGCGCGCCAGAGACTACATCACCACGCTTAACTGCGCCGGTAACGCCGCCTGCTCCGGCAGCACGGATAGCAGCAGCCGCTATTACGCCAACGCCAACCGTGCAACCACGTACGGGATGGAGATGTATGCGGAATACCTCGGCTGGACGCTGTCGCCTTACGTTAACGGCAATATCATCCGCCGTGAGCTGGAACTGCCGACTCGTAGCACCTATCGTACCGGAGAACCCACCTTGACTGGCCGCGTCGGGGTCAAAAACATCACGCTGTTCGAGCGTATGGAGCTGGAATCGGATCTCTACCTCCGGGCGGCTTCACGCGCGAAGGATGAAACGGCAGATACCGCTGTCCAGCACAGCGGCTGGGCAACGGCCAATCTGGAGTTCACCAGCACCTTCGGCAGCGAGAATCAGTATCAGGTCACGCTGGCGCTGAACAACCTGTTGGACAAGCGCTACACCACCGCGCATGAAAGTATTCCCGCATCCGGCTTCAGCACCGCGATTGGCGCGGCATTCTCCTTCTGAGAATGAGGATGAGGATGATGAAGGCGTTTATCGCGTTAATGCTCTTCGGGCTGTCTTCCTTCACCAGCGCGGCCGAACCGCGCGTGGTGATTGCCGGCGGTTCGCTGGTGGAAATCGTTTATGCACTTGGCGCAGGCAATACGGTAGTGGGTGTCGATCAGACCACCACTTACCCGCCACAAACGGTAACGCTACCGAAGGTCAGCAACTGGCAGCAGTTGACGAGCGAAGGGATTTTGTCACTGCACCCCACGTTATTGATGACCTGGCAGGATGCCAACCCGCCGCAGGTGCTTAACCAGCTAGAGCAGGCGGGCGTAACGGTCGCCCGTTTTACCCGCACGCCCAGTACGCCAGCGCAGCTGTTTAGCAATATTCGTCAGGCTGGCACACTGCTCAATCGTTCTGAGGCTGCCGAACAGCTGGCCACGCGTCTCTCTCAGCAGCTCAATGCGGTATCAGAGCGGCTGGCGACGCGAAAGGATCGCGTCAGCGTCGTGTTTTTGCTGAGTGTCGGCAGCAGCGCGGCGCAGGTCGCGGGGAAAAATACCGTGGTGGATAGCCTGATCGCGCTGGCGGGCGGGGAAAATGTTGCTACGCATAGCCAGTATCGTATTTACGGCGGCGAGGCAATGATTGCGGCAAATCCAGAGGTGGTGGTGGTGACCAAACAAAGTGTGGAAAACGGTGTGGAAGCGCTGGCGGCAGTACCGGGACTGACGCAAACCGCAGCCTGGAAAAACCAACGTATTATCGCACTCGATCAGGCGATTTTACTGGGAATGGGGCCGCGCGTTGTCGAAGCGGTTGAAGCGCTGAATCGCGGCTTCTATCCTGACTAAACGAATATATCCCCTAGATAATTCGAGTTGCAGGAAGGCGGCGACACAGTGAATCCTCAGGAGCTTACATCAGTAAGTGACTGAGGTGAGCGAGGACAAGTCGGCTTAGCCGATTTGAACGCCGCTTGCGGCGGCCCTTCAGGGCGAGGCTCAGTGATGAGCCGAGTATTGCCAACGCACATGCAGCTTGAAGTATGACGGGGATTAACGGCCTCAATAATGAGGCCGTAATACAACGCTTACTGAATACCCTGACTGCGCAGGTAATTTTCATAGTTGCCGGTGAAATCGTTCACTTTATTTGGCGTAATTTCCAGAATACGGGTCGCCAACGAGCTAACGAACTCACGGTCATGAGAAACGAACAGCAGCGTCCCTTCGTACATCTCTAGCGCCATGTTCAGCGATTCAATGGATTCCATATCCAGGTGGTTGGTCGGTTCATCCATCACCAGAATATTCGGACGTTGCATCATCAGCTTACCAAACAGCATGCGGCCTTTTTCACCACCGGATAACACCTTCACTTTCTTCTTGATATCATCTTGGCTGAACAGCAAACGACCCAGCACGCTGCGTACCGCCTGCTCGTCATCTTTTTCCTGCTTCCACTGGCTCATCCAGTCAAACACCGTCAGCGTCTCATCGAATTCATATTCGTGATCCTGCGCGTAGTAGCCAATTTTGGCATTTTCTGACCACTTCACGGTGCCGCTATCTGGCTGAAGATCGCCGACCAGCGTTTTCAACAGCGTCGATTTACCAATACCGTTGGTACCCAGGATCGCCACTTTCTCACCGACTTCGATCATCAGACCCAGCTTGCTAAACAGCGGGCCGTTATCAAAACCTTTGCTCAACGCTTCCACTTCCAGCGCATTACGGAACAGTTTCTTATCCTGATCAAAACGGATAAACGGGTTTTGGCGGCTGGACGCTTTCACTTCATCCAACTGAATTTTATCAATCTGACGCGCACGCGATGTCGCCTGTTTGGATTTAGAGGCGTTGGCGCTAAAGCGGCTGACGAACGATTGCAGTTCGGAAATTTGCGCTTTCTTCTTGGCGTTATCGGCCAGTAAACGCTCGCGAGCCTGCGTCGCAGCCGTCATGTATTCATCGTAGTTACCGGGATAAATACGCAGTTCGCCGTAGTCCAGATCCGCCATGTGCGTACAAACCATGTTCAGGAAGTGACGGTCATGCGAAATGATGATCATGGTGCTGTTACGCTCGTTCAGCACCTGCTCCAGCCAGCGGATCGTATCGATATCCAGGTTGTTGGTCGGTTCGTCGAGCAGCAGGATATCGGGATCGGCAAACAGCGCCTGCGCCAGCAGGACACGCAATTTCCAGCCGGGAGCAATCTCACTCATCAAACCATAGTGTTGCTCAACCGGAATCCCAACGCCCAGTAACAGTTCGCCGGCACGAGATTCTGCGCTGTAGCCATCCATCTCACCGTATTGCACTTCCAGATCGGCAACTTTGTAGCCGTCCTCTTCGCTCATTTCAGCCAATGAGTAGATGCGATCGCGCTCTTCTTTTACCGCCCACAGTTCCCCGTGGCCCATGATGACGGTATCCAGCACGCTGTATTTTTCAAAAGCGAACTGATCCTGACGCAGTTTACCCAGGCGCTCATTAGGATCGAGGAAGACGTTACCGCCACTCGGCACCAGATCGCCACCGAGAATCTTCATGAATGTGGATTTACCGCAGCCATTTGCGCCAATCAAACCGTAACGGTTGCCGCCGCCAAATTTAACGGAAATGTTTTCAAACAACGGCTTGCTGCCGAACTGCATGGTGATATTGTTGGTACTTAACACAGCACTTATACTCGAGTCGGAATGTGATTTGGCGCGCATTATGCCACAAGCGCGCGATAGGATCGCGGTTAGTTTTGAGTAATATTTAAGCGATAGCGCATACAGGAGAGAAATGCGATGCCGATAGTACGTCGTTTCAAACAGGTCGACGTTTTTACCCAGCAGCCTTTCAAGGGCAATCCGCTTGCCGTCATTCTGGAAGCAAATGGGTTAACCGATGCGCAAATGCAGAATATCGCGCGTTGGACAAACCTGTCAGAAACCACGTTTGTCCTGCCAGCTACCGATCCTCTGGCAGATTACCACGTGCGCATTTTTACGCCAGAATCGGAAATGCCCTTTGCCGGACACCCGACGCTAGGCACCGCGCATGCCCTGCTGGAAGAAGGATTGCGCCCGAAATCCCCAGGTCAGTTAGTGCAACAGTGCGGCGTTGGCTTAGTTCCGATCAATATTCATGACGATGGCAGTCTGGCTTTTCACGCACCGCAGGCCACCATGGTTCCGTTCGGTGACGAGCATATGCCACTGCTGGAAAAAACGCTTGGCATTACTGGTTCTGATAATGCTGCTATCGATAACCGCTACCCGCCCACCGCAGTACATATGGGAATTCGCTGGCTGGTGATTCGTGTAGACAGCGCCGACACCTGTCTGAACATCACACCCGATGCAGACGCGCTCTCAGCCGTGCAAAACCTTAGTCAGACTAACGGCATCGCCATCTACGGCCCGCACGATAACGCGACGCCAGCCGATTACGAAGTTCGCGCATTCTATATTGAACGTGGCCATCTCAAAGAAGATCCGGTTACTGGCAGTGCCAACGCCTGTCTGGCAGCGCTGCTTCGCCAGCAGCACTCGACCAATAACGTCACCGCGCCACTCAGTTACCTGGCACGACAGGGCACGATGCTGCACTGCGATGGCCGGATTACCGTAACTTATCTGAACGATGAACCTTGGATCGGCGGGCATAGCGTCACGATCGTTGACGGTACCTTGCAAGGGTAAGGGAGGGATTTTATGGAAACGTCGGTTGTCGATCCGTTATTTGCAGACAAACTGTATGAGCTACGTCATCAGCCCCATCTGCGCCTAACGATACAGGAAGAATGCGATGCCGATGCGCTCTTCAACCTGATTCAGCAGGAAAAAGCCCGTCTGCGACGAACGTTACCCTGGCCAGACTCCGTCACGAACGTCGATGACACGCGTGAAACCATTGGCGACAACAGAAAGGCGTTCTTTGACAAAACCTCTGCCGTGTATCTTATCCGCTGGGACGACGCGTTGGCTGGCATCGTCTCCTTCAATACGATTCAGGATAAAGAAGGCGTCATCGGCTACTGGCTCGCCGAAGCATTTGAAGGGAAAGGCATCATTTCTCAGGCCGTCAACACGCTGATAACAGCCTATGCCGATGCCAATCTCGTTGATCGCTGCGTCATCAAAGCCTCAACCGCCAACACACGCAGCAACGCCGTCGCTCAACGGCTCGGCTTCCGTTTTCATCACCTGGAGAAAGATGCAGAGCAGATTGGTGAGCAATGGTTCGATCATAATATTTATCACTATCCCGCCTGACACGGCCTCATCTTGCATTCCCTCACCTGATGCGCAGCGCTATTGGCGCGTATCAGGTTCGTTTCGCTCTACGGCGCACGCTATTTGCCAACTCGTTATATTTTTGTGACTAACATCACAAAAATGTTGAAATCCAATTTCATCTCCGCTACCATTAAAAACGTGATGAACATCACACTTAATTAACCCGTTAGAGGAGTCTGATAATGACTATGTTTCGTAGAATCAGCAAATTCTTTAAAAGAATGGGAGATGTTTATGTCAGCTACTGTGAACGTATTGGGTCAATCATCAGCCCGTTCTGATTGTGATATAAACAATCTCTAAAGCCGCCTCCTATAGGCGGCTTTTGTTTTTCTCCTGCTCCCACATCCTATTCATCTCTCTTTCTTTTTTGTCTACCCGTACGTCACAGATCTGTGCGGCACACCGCATGCCTGAACATTCTCTTTTAAAAACAGCCCAATGCGTTTTCCTTTCACAGCACAATCATCGTTAACAGACTATGCTTTTCTGTAGCTGTACTTGCTTCGCGTCCCTGACGTCTGCGCTAAAAGATATACCCTAAATAATTCGAGTTGCATGAAGGCGGCAACCGAGCGAATCCCCAGGAGCTTACACAGGTAAGTGACTGGGGTGAGTAAGAGCAGCCAACGCACAGGCAGCTTGAAGTATGACGGGTATAAAAAGGACATGACTATGAGTAAAGTTAAGCAACAGGATATTGACCGTCTGATCGAACTAGTTGGTGGACGCGAGAACATCGCGGCTGTCACGCACTGTATTACCCGTCTCCGCTTCGTCTTGCACGATTCGTCCAAAGCTCATCCAAAAAACATTGAAGAAATGCGTATTGTCAAAGGGTGCTTTACCAACGCAGGACAGTTTCAAGTCGTGATTGGCACCGACGTCGACGAGTATTACAAAGCACTGCTCGCCACGACAGGCAAAGGCGAAATCAATAAGGAAGAGGCCAAAGTCGCCGCCCGCCAGAATATGAGCTGGTTTGAGCGCAGCATTTCACATTTCGCTGAGATCTTTTTCCCGCTGCTTCCCGCGCTCATCAGCGGAGGCTTGATCCTCGGTGCGCGTAACGTGATCGGTGATATCCCGATGCGTGACGGGCAAACGCTGGTACAGCTTTACCCTACCTGGCAAACCGTCTACGATTTCCTCTGGCTGCTGGGCGAAGCCATCTTCTTCTATCTCCCCGTTGCGGTCTGCTGGTCAACCGTACGCAAAATGGGTGGCACGCCCATCCTCGGCATCGTACTCGGTATCACGCTGGTATCGCCACAGTTAATGAACGCCTACCTCATCGGGCAGCAAACGCCCGAGGTATGGAATTTTGGCTGGTTCACGATAGAGAAAATAGGCTATCAGGCACAGGTTATCCCTTCCGTTCTAGCCGGGATGGCGCTGGCGCTGATTGAAACTCGGCTGAAGAAAATCGTACCGGATTACCTCTATCTGGTGGTCGTGCCTGTAACCTCACTGATTCTGGCCGTTTTCCTGGCACATACCTTGATTGGCCCCTTTGGCCGTATGATTGGCGATGGCGTTGCCTGGGCCGTGAAAGCCGTCATGACCGGCAGCTTTGCTCCGATTGGCGCCGCGCTGTTTGGGTTCCTTTATGCACCGTTGGTCATCACGGGCGTGCACCAGACAACGTTAGCGATTGATATGCAGATGATTCAGAGTATGGGCGGCACGCCGGTCTGGCCACTCATCGCGCTGTCCAACATTGCCCAGGCGGCAGCCGTCGTTGGAGTGATTCTCGTCAGCCGAAAAGACAACGAACGCGAAGTTTCAGTTCCCGCCGCCATTTCCGCCTTTCTTGGCGTGACCGAACCAGCCATGTATGGCATCAACCTGAAATACCGCTTTCCGATGCTGTGCGCCATGATCGGCTCCGCCGCCGCCGCACTCATTTGCGGCCTGTACGGCGTAACAGCAAATGGCATCGGTGTCGGTGGGTTGCCGGGCATTCTCTCCATCAAGCCACAGTTTTGGGGAATCTTTGCTCTCGCCACGCTGGTTGCCGTCATCATTCCGATTGTATTGACGGCGCTGGTCTATAAACGTAAGAGCCGTAATGGCACGCTGGATCCCGCATAGCGGCCACACATAGATTAGGAGGATTGTTCATGACTACCTCGCTTCCCTGGTGGCAAAACGGCGTAATTTATCAAATCTACCCGAAGAGCTTTCAGGACAGTACCGGAAATGGCATTGGCGACATCGCCGGCATCACTGCGCGACTCGATTACCTGCAACAGCTGGGCGTTGATGCGATCTGGCTGACCCCGGTTTATCTTTCCCCTCAGGTTGATAACGGTTATGACGTCGCCGATTACTGTGCCATCGATCCAACCTACGGCACGATGGCCGATATGGAAACGTTGATTGCAGAAGCGCATCGCCGTCGTATTCGTGTCGTCATGGATATGGTGTTCAACCATACCTCTACGCAGCACCACTGGTTCCTGAACGCACAGGATCGCCGTAGTCCCTACCGACATTTTTACATCTGGCGTGATGGCAATGACGGTGCGCTACCCAATAACTGGCGTTCAAAATTTGGCGGCCCAGCCTGGCAATGGCACGCGGAGAGCAAACAGTATTACCTGCACCTTTTCGCCACAGAACAGGCTGACCTGAATTGGGAACACCCACGTGTACGGGATGAATTAAAGCAGGTCTGTGAATTTTGGTCGGACAAAGGTGTAGACGGACTGCGGCTGGATGTGATCAATTTGGTCTCTAAGCAACAGAATTTTCCGTCAGACGCTCAGGGCGATGGACGCCGTTTCTACACCGATGGGCCATTGATTCATGATTACTTGCAGGAATTCAGCCGGGATGTTTTTCAGCCCCACGGTTTAATGACCGTCGGCGAGATGTCATCGACCTCGCTGGAACACTGCCGTCGCTACGCCGCGTTGGACGGTAGTGAACTCTCCATGACGTTCAATTTTCACCATTTGAAAGTCGATTATCCCAATGGGGAAAAATGGACGCTGGCAGAACCTGATTTCATCCAGCTCAAGCAGATTTTTACTCACTGGCAACAGGGTATGCACAACCATGCCTGGAATGCGCTGTTCTGGTGTAACCACGATCAGCCGCGCATCGTGTCGCGTTTTGGCGATGAAGGCGAATTCCGCGTGCAATCCGCCAAAATGCTGGCGATGGTGCTTCACGGCATGCAGGGCACGCCCTATATCTATCAGGGCGAAGAACTGGGGATGACCAATCCCGGCTATACGCAGATTGAACAATACCGGGATATTGAAAGCCTGAATCAATTTGCTGAACAGCGCGATCGGGGTCAGCCAGATGCACAAACCTTGGCAATCCTCGCCAGCAAATCACGCGATAACGGCCGTACACCGATGCAATGGGATGCCAGTAACCATGCCGGATTTACGACCGGCACACCGTGGATAGCACCGTGTCAAAACTTTTCCCACGTCAACGCAAAGCAAGCATTGGCAGATAAAGCGTCCGTTTTCTACACCTATCAACAGCTTATCGCTATGCGTAAAGCGCTACCACTACTGACATACGGAGACTATCAGGATTTGCTGCCGGATCATCCCTGCATCTGGTGCTATCAGCGTATCTGGGAAGAACAACGGCTTCTGGTGCTGGCAAACCTCAGTAAACAGCCTCTGCGTTGGCAGCCTCCCATTGATATCCACGGCCGCCGGTGGCGACTGTTATTCAGCAATTACTCTGATGCTCAACCTCAACCCGCAGTACTGGAGCTACGTCCGTTTGAAGCCATATATTGGGTACAAGGCATGCAGGAGAAAGAGGATAAGATTCAGGAATAGAGGATTTCGGAGGATGTAGCGGGGAATCCCGCTACATGATGGCAGAAACTAGCGCTTAGCCAGCAGCAATCCCAGCACCAGGCCGACGGTGGCGCCAATACCGATACCGTGCCAAGGTTTGTCATGCACATAAATATCGGCTTTATCGGCCACTTGTTTTGCACGCGCATAATAGCTGTCCGTTACGCCAATGCGGGCTTTAACTTCCAGCAGCGCTTTTTCCGCTCCCTTCTTCAAATCAACATAGGCTTGGTCTGCCTGATCGCCCGTATAGCGCAGTACTTCATCCAGCGTTTCAGATAGAAGTTTTAAATCATCATCGACACGAATTTCTTCAGGCTGTTTTTTAGTTGCCGCCATAAAGTACTTCCTTCTGTTATGAAAAGTCATTAGTTATAAATCGTTGCCTTCTTAACTATAGACAATTTTTCCTGACATCTACGGCTTCAGCAGACCAGATCATTCCTAAAACGTATTTTGCCTGCCCTCACTACCATCCGAGAACGTGGTGATTTTGCTGATAAAAAAACGCCGTTGATTCTCATCAACGGCGTTTCGTCATTCAACCCGACTCTTGTCGGAGGTTACAGCATTGGCTGCGCCAACTGTACCAGAGAGATAAGCGGCTGCGGATACAAACCGAAGAACAGCACTGCGATGGAGGAGATCAGTACCACCACGCCGCCCGCCGTTAAGGCCCAATTGTTTGGCGTATCACGCTGTAGCTGTTGAGGCGCTGTCAGGTACAGGCTCACCATCACGCGCAGGTAATAGTACAAACCAATGGCGCTACCCAGCACGACCGCACCAGTCAACCACCATAGTTCAGCATTAACACCGACAGCCAGCACGTAGAATTTACCGAAGAAGCCCAGCGTCATCGGGATACCCGCCAGCGACAGCATCATCACCGTCATCACCGCGGACAGGATCGGCTTATGCCAGAACAGACCACGGTAAGAGAACAGCGAATCAGCATCCGGGCCACGGTACGGGCTGGACATCAGGCTAACCACACCGAATGCGCCCAGGCTGCTGAACAGGTAACCCACCAGATACACGCCGACAGTTTCCAACGCCAGCTGATGGCTCTGAACCGCGATCAGTGCAACCAGCAAATAACCCAGATGCGCGATGGAGGAGTAACCAAGCAGACGTTTGATATTGGTTTGCGATACCGCCATCACGTTACCGAACAGGATCGATGCGAACGCGATAACGCCCAGCACGATTCTGACAGACTCGCTGTCAGTCATCGGTGCGTACAGGAACAAACGCATTACTGCACCGAAAACCGCAATTTTACCAGCCGTAGCCAGGAAGGTAGAGACTGGCGCAGGCGCCCCCTGATACACATCAGGCGTCCACAGCTGGAACGGCACCAGAGACAGCTTGAAGCCCAGACCGACAATCATCATCCCCAGACCAGCAAGCAGCAGTGGTTCATGGATTTGATGATCGCTCAGGCTCTTACCGAGGCTGGCAAAACTCATATCGCCCGATTCAGCATAAATCAGCGCCATACCAAACAGCAGGAAGGAAGACGCCGCCGCCGACAGCAGCATGTATTTAATACTGGCTTCCAGCGAACGTTTCTGACGGAAGGCATACCCCACCAGACCAAACAGCGGAAGGGAAAGCAGTTCAATCCCGATGAACAGCGACGCCAGATGGTTGGCGCTTGACAGCAGGATTCCACCCAACGCAGCAATCAGCACCAGCAGGTAGAACTCATCACGATTGTCTGGGTAGCCTTGCAGCCACGGATAGGCAAACGTACTGGTTGCCAGACTCGCAAGCAGAACCAGCCCGGTATAGAACATTGAGAAGCCATCAACACGCAGCAGCGGCGTCACGTCCGTTGGGCCAGCCTGGCCGACAAAGTACAGTGACAGCAACGCAATATTCAGACCGATAACCGTCATGGTTGCGTTGACAAAATGGTTGCGTCGCCACGCAATGCACAGCATCACAACCACTACCGTCAATCCGACGATCAACAGCGGCGATAGCGCAATTAGTTGTTGAAGAGTTATTGTCATGGCGAATTACGGCCTTGTTGTTGAAATAATTGAATCTGGAGCAGACGACATAAACCACTGCTGGATATTTGACATCGCGGCACTGGAGGTATCCAGAATCGGTTGCGGGTAAACCCCTAACAACACCAGTAATACCACCAACAGCATCACGATAGACAATTCGCGGATCGACATACTCTTCAATGGCTCATCAGATTTAGGCGCGCCATAGTAAGCACGCTGCATCATGATCAGTGAGTAGACTGACGCAAATACCAGACCGAAGGTTGAGATCACCGTAATCACCGGCACAACCTGATAGCTGCCGAACAGAATCATGAATTCGCCAACAAAGTTGCCCGTTCCTGGCATCCCCAGCGTCGCGACAGCAAAGAACAGAGACAGCGCTGGCAGGTATTTCAAACGCGCCCACAGACCGCCCATTTCACGCATGTCACGAGTATGCAGACGCTCGTAAAGTTGACCGCACAGAATAAACAGACCGGCAGCGGACAGGCCGTGCGCAATCATCTGAATCACTGCGCCCTGATAAGCCAGTTGATTACCGGAATAGATGGCAATCATGACGAAGCCCATGTGGGACACCGAGGTGTAAGCGATCAGGCGTTTGATGTCAGTCTGTTTAAAGGCCAACCAGGCACCGTAGAAGATACCAATCACACCCAGCCACATGGCAATCGGTGCAAAGGCATGGGAGGCATTCGGGAACAGCGGCAGGCTGAAACGCAGCAGACCGTAGGCCGCCGTTTTCAACAGGATCCCCGCCAGGTCAACAGAACCTGCGGTTGGAGCCTGGCTGTGTGCATCCGGTAGCCAGCCGTGCAACGGCACAACAGGCATTTTTACAGCAAACGCGATGAAGAAGCCCAGCATCAACAGATATTCAACACCATACGACATCGGCGTCTTCAGCAGGTCTTCATAGTTGAACGTCCAGACACCGGTGGCATTGTGATGCACAAAGACCAGCGCCAGAATCGCAATCAACATGATCAGGCCACTTGCCTGGGTATAAATGAAGAACTTGGTCGCCGCCGTAATTCTGGTTTTACCGTCAGAGCCTTTATGCCCCCACAGTGCAATCAGGAAGTACATTGGTACCAGCATCATTTCCCAGAAGAAGAAGAACAGGAACATGTCGATGGCAAGGAACACGCCGATAACGCCGCCCAGAATCCACAGCAGGTTCAGGTGGAAGAAGCCCTGATAGCGCTGAATTTCATTCCAGGAACAGAGGATTGCCAACACGCCCAGCAACCCCGTCAGCACCACCATCAGCAGCGACAGGCCATCCAATGCAAGATGGATACCGATGCCGAAGCGCGGGATCCACGGCACATAAAACTCGGATTGCCATTGTGGCACGCCTGTCGGCGCGGTCAGTGAGTAACCGCCTTGCAACCACAGTTGCAGAGACAGTGCGAGTGTCAGCCCCATTGCAATCAACGCTATCCAGCGCGGTACTTTCGTACCAAAACGCTCTAACTGCCAGCACAGCAGACCGCCGATAAAGGGGAGAAGAATTAGCCAAGGTAGTAGCATGGCGTTTTGTGTCCCTAAATTAAAGAAATCTGAAAACTTGCCGTGGCGGGCATCCCTCTCTGCGGAATGCCCTGCCTTTCATACGTTACCGGATGCCGCGTTACACCAGCAGCAACAAGGCCAGCACCAGCACGGCACCAAAGCCCATAGAAGCAACGTACCAGCGCAATTGACCATTCGCACTAAGTGCCAGCCCACGGTTACCCCAACGGGTAATCGTAGCCGGGATGGTCATCAGCCCATTTAACGGATCACGCTGCAACAGCTTCGCGATAGCCAGATACGGTTTAACAAAGACATGGTCGTACAACCAGTCGAAGCCCCACGCGTGGAACCACCAGGTCGAGAAGAAACGACCCGGAGCACTCTTCGCGATGCTGCTCACCGCCTGACGTTTACCCAGCCACAGCACAGCAGCAAGCAGAATACCGGCAATCGCCACCACGCCAGAGGTAATTTCCAGCGTCATTAACTGGCCGTGTTCAAGCTCAGTCGTCGCCGGCAACACACCGTGCAACGGCGGAACAATCATCGCACCAATAAAGGTGGACAGAACCATCAGCACAACCAGCGGTAAGTGGTGAGAAATGCCTTTTCCTGCATGCGCTTTGGTTTTCTCTTCACCGTGGAACACGATGAAAATCATACGGAACGTATACAGCGAGGTCATGAAGGCACCGACCAATCCAGCCACCATCAGATTGATGTGACCATTGGCCCATGCGCCAGCCAGAATCTCGTCTTTACTGAAGAAGCCTGCGGTAACCAGCGGCAGTGCAGCCAGCGCCGCGCCCCCGACCAGGAAGCAGACATAAACCAGCGGAATCGTTTTACGCAGGCCGCCCATCTTGAAGATGTTCTGCTCATGGTGGCAGGCCAGAATGACCGAACCAGAAGAGAGGAACAGCAGCGCTTTAAAGAACGCATGCGTCATCAGATGGAAAATCGCGGCATCCCATGCCTGAACGCCCAGCGCCAGGAACATGTAACCAATCTGGCTCATGGTGGAATAGGCCAGCACGCGTTTGATGTCGGTTTGCACCAAAGCGGCAAAACCCGCCAGCACCAGCGTTACCGCACCCACAATACCCACCAGATGCAGGACATCCGGTGCCATCAGGAACAGGCCATTGGTACGTGCAATCAGGTAGACACCCGCGGTAACCATCGTAGCGGCGTGGATCAGTGCAGAGACCGGCGTTGGGCCGGCCATCGCATCCGCCAGCCAGGTTTGCAGCGGCAGCTGTGCAGATTTACCGACCGCACCACCCAGTAACATCAGCGTAGCCCAGGTGATTTCCGGTGAACCTTCAGCCAATTTCTGCGGTGCTAATACCATCAGCTCGCGGAAGTTGAGCGTACCCAATTCTTTGTAAAGGATGAACAGAGCAAAAGCCAGGAAGACGTCACCTACACGCGTAACGATGAAAGCCTTCATTGCCGCCGCACCGTTCTTCGGATTGGTGTAGTAGAAACCGATCAGCAGGTAACTGCACAGCCCCACCCCTTCCCAACCGAGATACATCAGCAACAGGTTATCTGCCAGTACCAGAACGACCATACTCGCGATAAACAGGTTGGTGTAGGCGAAGAAACGAGAATATCCCTCTTCCCCACGCATGTACCAGGAAGCAAACAGGTGAATAAAGAAGCCGACGCCCGTAACCACGGACAGCATCGTCACCGCAAGACCATCGAGAGTCAGCGTTACGCTGATGTCGAAATTACCCACGGCCATCCATGTCCACAAATGCTGATTAAAGAAGGTGACGCCGCCGTGCTGTTGGCCCATAAAATCGACCACTACCCAAGCGGTAACCAACGCTGCCAGACCAATCGAGCCAACACCGACGGTCGCGGACGTATTTTCCGACCAGCGACCACGGGAAAATGCCAGCAACAGAAAGCCGAGCAGCGGGAAGAGTATTGTTAAATAGAGTAAGTTCATCCGCGCATCTCACTGACTGTATCAATATTCAGGGTCTGACGACGACGATACATCTGTAACAACAGCGCCAGACCAATACTGGCCTCAGCCGCTGCCAGCGTAATCGCCAGAATGTACATCACCTGACCATCCGGCTGCTGCCAGTAACTTCCCGCGACGACAAATGCCAGCGCGGCAGCGTTGATCATAATTTCAAGACTAATCAACATAAACAGCAGGTTACGACGAATTAACAGACCAGTCAGCCCTAGAACAAACAGGATAGCGGCTAAAATCAACCCATGTTGTAACGGAATCATGCGCGTTCCCCCGTTATTTTCTTCTCAACGTCCTGGTTCGCGCCTTCTTTACTGACAACGTCACCACGTTTATCTTCACGACCAATGTGGAAAGCGACAACCAATCCCGCCAGCAACAGCATTGACGCTAATTCAACGGCCAGAACATAAGGCCCAAACAGGCTGATACCGACGGCTTTCGCCTCAACAGGCGTGCCAGTGATGCCCTGCTCTTTCAGGCTGAGGATTGCATTGACGACAATGACCAGCAGCGCCAGAGAGAGAATGCCAGGCCCAACCCAAGCGCTGGGTTTCAGCCAATTCCGCTCTTGTTCTTCCACGGAGTTGCCGAGGTTGAGCATCATGACGACGAACACAAACAGCACCATGATGGCGCCCGCATAGACGATGATACTCAGCGCACCGGCAAAATTAGCCCCGAGCGAGAAAAAGACGCCCGCAATCGCCATAAGCGAAGTGACCATATACAACAGTGCATGCACAGGGTTGGTATGCGTAATGACGCGCAATGTCGCCAATATCGCAATCAAACCTGTGGTATAAAAAGCGAATTCCATGCTAGCTCCTTAGGGCAACAGGCCTTTGACATCAATAGGTTTGGCTTCGTTTTCCGCTTCGCCTTTGTCTTTCCCATCGATTGCCATACCAGCCATCCGGTAGAAATTGTATTCCGGATATTTACCCGGCCCCGATATCAGCAGATCTTCTTTCTCGTACACCAGATCCTGACGTTTGTAATCGCCCATTTCGAAATCCGGCGTCAGCTGGATAGCGGTTGTCGGGCACGCCTCTTCGCAGAAGCCACAGAAAATGCAGCGTGAGAAGTTGACGCGGAAGAACTCGGGATACCAGCGACCATCTTTGGTTTCCGCTTTCTGCAATGAGATACAGCCGACCGGACAGGCCACCGCACACAGGTTGCAGGCAACGCAACGCTCTTCACCATCAGGATCGCGCGTCAGCACGATACGACCACGGTAACGCGGCGGTGGATTCACAGGCTCTTCGGGATACATTCTGGTTTCGCGCTTCTTGAAAGCATTCGAACCCACCATACAGATACTGCGTATCTGGGTGCCGAAACCAACCACTAAGTCTTTCAATGTCATGGTTTATTCACCCCTTCTTAAGCGTTGTACAAAATGACGGCCGCTGTCGCCAGCAGATTCAAAAGCGTTATCGGCAGACAGACTTTCCAACCGAAAGACATCACCTGGTCATAACGCGGACGGGGTAACGAAGCACGAATCAGGATGAACATCATCATGAAAAAGCCCGTTTTCAGCGCAAACCAGACAAATGGAGGTAGGATTGGACCATGCCAGCCGCCGAAGAACAGCGTCACCATCAGCGCAGAAACCGTAACGATCCCGATGTATTCCCCGACAAAGAACAGACCGAATTTCATACCGGAATATTCAATGTGGTAACCATCGGCAATTTCCTGTTCAGCTTCAGGCTGGTCAAACGGGTGACGGTGACACACCGCCACGCCTGCAATGGCAAACGTAATAAAGCCGAAGAACTGCGGGATAACGTTCCACAGGTGTTCCTGAGAATCGACGATGTCACGCATGTTGAACGAACCCGCCTGAGCAACAACGCCCATCAGCGACAGGCCGATGAACACTTCGTAGCTCACGGTCTGTGCAGAAGCACGTACCGCCCCCAGCAGCGAGTATTTGTTGTTACTCGCCCAACCGGCAAACAGCACTGCGTAAACCGCTAAACCCGCCATCATCAGGAAGAACAGGATCCCGATGTTCAGATCGGCGACACCCCAGGTTGGCGTGATCGGCACAATCGCAAAGGCAATCAGCATTGACGTGAACGCGATCATCGGTGCCAACGTGAAGATCACCTTATCGGTAAAGTTCGGCACCCAGTCTTCTTTGAAGAACATTTTGATCATGTCAGCGACAAGCTGTAATGAACCGCCCCAACCTACCCGGTTTGGTCCATAACGTCCCTGAAAAAGACCGAGCAGTCGACGTTCACCCATACTCATGAATGCGCCACAGGTCACCACAACCAGCAGAATCACGATCGCTTTTCCGACGGTGATCAGAATCTCGGTTAATTCCGGTGTTAACCAACTCATTGTGCGGCCTCCCGCAGATTTTCAACGGTTGCACCCGCCAGTACCGGTGCAATACCCGGCAAGCCCAGCGGTAAACCAACCTGTCCCTGACTCAATTCCGCACTTAAGCGCAGTGGCAGACGTAGCGTTTGTCCTGCACAGGTCAGCTCCAGCAATGTACCGGCGTTCACACCCAGCGTTGCCGCATCAGCCGGGTTTACCATCACGTAAGGCTCTGGCATACGCTGCTGAATCACGTCGGAACGCTGTGACATTTCATCACTGCCAAACAGGTGATAATACGGCGCAACGCGCCATTGACCCGCTTGTGGGACGAAAGCCGCAGGGATGTTGTCGAAATATGTCAGTGAACCTTCTCCGGCTTCGATCATACGCACACCGGGATCGCCATGACGCAAATGTCCGCCCACTTCATCCTGAAATTTGTTCCAGGCTTGCGGTGAGTTCCAGCCTGGTGCCCAGGCAAACGGAATCTGCTGACGATTGGCTGTCGGACTGTTGTTCCCTTCCATTGAGAAGGCGAACATGGTGTCTTTATCGACGGGCTGGCGCGGTTCATGCACGCTGATATTGGCACGCATCGCAGTACGACCACTGGAGCGAATCGGTGAACGCGACAGTTTCTGACCGCGAATACGGAACGAGGCGTCCGGCGCAGCATCTTTGATCGCCGCCAGCTGTGGCAGTGCCGCAGCACACGCATCAATCACATTATCCAACTGCGTCCAGTCAACCTGACGGCTGTTGTAAGTGATATACAGCGAGTGCAGCCAGCGCCAGCTTTCCAGCATTACGACTTTGTCGTTGTAGTACGTTGGATCATAAACCTGGAAGAAACGCTGCGCGCGGCCTTCCTGATTAATCAGCGTACCGTCGCTTTCAGCGAAGCTGGCAGCGGACAGAATGATGTTGGCCTTGTCCATGATGCGAGTACGCTGATGGTCAACCACAATCAGGTTTTCCGCTTTTTCCAGCGCAGCATCAACGCGAGCAATTGGAGCATGGCGGTAGAGATCGTTCTCCAGCACTACCACGCTATCGGCTTCGCCGTTTTCCAACTGCGCCAGCGCATCATCCAGCGAACCACCACCCATGATTGACAGCCCGATGCTGTTGGCAGCGGGTGCAACAAAGGTAATACCGACGTCAGAACCACGATTCTTCAGCGCCTTAGCAACGTTTGCCGCCGCGGCGATCACGTCTTCACTGCCAGCATTGGTGCCGGAAATGATGAGTGGTTTTTTCGCACCGGCCAGCGCCTGTACGATGATATCGACTTTCTGGTCAAGACCCGCAGCCAGATCGGTAACCGCTGGAGCGCTGCTATCCAGACCGTGTGCAATAGCAAAACCAAGACGCGCCTGATCGGCAACTGGCGCACGGTAGTTCCATGCTGCGATGTCGTCCAGACGAGTGCTGTCTACGTTAGTGACAAAGAGTGGGTGCTTGGCGTGTTGACCAATGTTCATGATCGCCGCGATCTGCCAGTCAGCCACTTTCTGCGCTGCTGCCATTTCACGGGCTTTGCCTTTAACGGCTTGACGAACGGCCAGTGCGATACGCGCCCCCGTCTGCGTCAAGTCTTCACCCAGAATCAGAACCGCATCGTAGCCTTCGATTTCACGCAGCGCTGGCGTTCTCACACCACTTTCGCGCAGCACTTTCAGGATCAGTTGCAGACGATTTTGTTCTTCCTGCGCAATACCGGTGTAGAAGTTCTCTGCCCCTACCAGCTCACGCAAAGCGAAGTTGCTTTCGATGCTGGCACGCGGCGAACCGATACCGATCGTTTTCTTCGCTTGACGCAGCACATCCGCCGCACCTTGCAGAGCCTGATCGGCATTCAGCGCGATCCAATCATCACCGCGACGTTGCAGCGGCTGGTTTGGACGGTCTTTCTGATTAACATAGCCGTAACCAAAACGGCCGCGGTCACACAGGAAATAGTGGTTTACACTACCGTTAAAACGGTTTTCGATACGACGCAGTTCGCCATAACGTTCACCGGGGCTGGTATTACAACCGATGCTGCACTGTTGGCAGACGCTCGGTGCAAACTGCATATCCCATTTACGGTTATAGCGCTCGGAGTGCGTTTTATCGGTGAAGACACCGGTAGGACACACTTCAACCAGGTTACCGGAGAATTCGCTTTCCAGCGTGCCATCTTCCGGGCGACCGAAATAGACGTTGTCATGCGCGCCGTAAACGCCGAGATCTTTGCCATCCGCATAGTCTTTGTAGTAACGCACGCAGCGATAACACGCGATACAGCGGTTCATTTCATGAGAAATGAATGGGCCGAGATCCTGATTGCGGTGAGTACGCTTGGTGAAGCGATAACGACGGAAGTTCTGCCCCGTCATGACCGTCATATCCTGCAAATGACAGTTACCGCCTTCCTCACACACTGGGCAATCGTGCGGGTGGTTGGTCATCAGAAACTCAACTATCGTCTTACGGAATAGTTTCGCTTCTTCATCTTCAATCGCGATGAACGTTCCTTCGGTTGCTGGTGTCATACAAGACATCACCAGACGACCGCGGGTGTCTTCCGCGTTTTGATACTGTTTTACCGCACAGAGGCGGCAGGATCCGACGCTCCCGAGCGCGGGGTGCCAGCAAAAGTAAGGAATATCAAGTCCCAGAGTCAGGCAAGCTTCCAGAAGGTTGTCTGCTCCGTTTACTTCATACTCTTTGCCGTCTACATGAATAGTAGCCATAGTCAGCATGCTTCCATAATGGCCCGTGTTGCCACGAGCGCTAATCAAAAATTCTGTATACCCTCATCTTTCAAATCGCAAATGCGTTGGCTACCTGCGCCCTGAAATCTATTGGGTTTATTGAGGGTGGCTTATTTGCGCCACCCTGCGGATACATTCACTGCATCTCGCACATGTTGAGCGATAACTTACCAGCGCTCTTTCAACAGGTTAGGCTGAATACCGCCAATCGCTTTGACGTTGCCTAAATACTGTTTAGAGATACCCGCTTCGAATTCTTCCCGGAAATACTTGATGGCACTTTGCAGCGGTTCGACCGCACCCGGCGCATGCGCACAGAAGGTGTTACCCGGTCCGAGGAAACGGCAAAGCTGTTCCAGCGTTTCGATATCGCCAGGCTGGCCTTCACCATTTTCCAGCGCACGCAGAATCTTCACGCTCCACGGCAAACCATCGCGGCACGGCGTACACCAGCCACAGGATTCACGGGCGAAGAACTCTTCCAGATTGCGCGTCAGCGAAACCATATTGATTTCGTGATCGACAGCCATCGCCAGCGCCGTACCCATACGGCTACCAGCTTTCGCAATGTGCTCAAAATCCATCGGCAGATCGAGATGGTTTTCCGTCAGGAAATCCGTCCCTGCGCCGCCCGGTTGCCAGGCTTTCAGTTTCAGACCATCGCGCATACCGCCCGCGTAGTCTTCCAGAATTTCACGCGCCGTGGTGCCGAACGGCAGTTCCCACAGGCCCGGATTCTTGACGCGCCCAGAGAAGCCCATCAGTTTCGTGCCGGCATCTTTACTTTTACCCGCAGACAAGCCCTGATACCACGCCGCACCGTGTTCGATAATCGCCGGTACGTTACACAGCGTTTCCACGTTGTTGACGCAGGTCGGTTTACCCCAAACACCCGCAGACGCCGGGAATGGCGGCTTCGAACGAGGGTTGGCACGACGGCCTTCCAGCGAGTTAATCAGTGCCGTTTCTTCACCGCAGATATAACGCCCTGCGCCTGTGTGCACGAACAGCTCGAAATCAAACCCGCTACCCAGAATATTCTTGCCCAGCAGGCCAGCGGCTTTCGCTTCTTCGATTGCCCGACGCAGGTGGACGGCAGCTTCGATGTATTCACCACGCAGGAAGATGTAACCGCGGTAGGCTTTCAGCGCAAACGCGCTGATCAACATACCTTCAACCAGCAGATGGGGCTCTTGCTCCATCAGCAGGCGGTCTTTA
Source organism: Pectobacterium aroidearum (assembly GCF_041228105.1). Taxonomy (NCBI): domain Bacteria; kingdom Pseudomonadati; phylum Pseudomonadota; class Gammaproteobacteria; order Enterobacterales; family Pectobacteriaceae; genus Pectobacterium; species Pectobacterium aroidearum. The sequence goes on along the minus strand of NZ_CP166097.1, from coordinate 1,636,265 downwards.
TAAGTCCCTGGCTCCATCTCATCCGCGTTACACAGCAGGTAGCGGATGTTCATGCTTTCGTCTTTCGGCATCAGGCTCCACTTCAAGCCTGTCGAAAAGCCCGCGCCGCCACGCCCTTTCAGGCCAGCGTCTTTAACCAGTGAGACCACTTCATCCTGCGCCATGCCGGTTAACGCTTTTTGCGCCGCGACATAGCCGTTTTTGCTGCGATATTCATCCAGCCATACTGGCTGTTTGTCTGCGCGTAAACGCCAGGTCAGAGGATGCTGCTCAGCAGTCAGAACAATGTTTTTACTCATTGATACTGCTCCAATAACGATTCAATTCCTTCCGGCGTCACATGGCTATGGGTATCGTCGTCAATCATCATTGACGGCCCCTTGTCACAGTTCCCCAGGCAGCAGGTCGGCAACAGCGTGAAACGTCCATCGAACGTTGTCTGTCCCGGTTTGATGCTGAGCTTACGCTCAAGCGCAGCCTGAACGCCCTGATAGCCATTGATGTGGCACACGACGCTGTCGCAATAGCGAATGATGTGGCGCCCAACCGGCTGACGATAAATTTGGCTATAGAATGTCGCTACGCCTTCCACGTCACTGGCTGGAATGCCCAGCACATCGGCAATCGCGTTGATCGCACCATCCGGTACCCAGCCGCGTTCTTTCTGCACAATTTTCAGTGCTTCAATGGACGCCGCGCGCGCATCTTCATAATGATGTTTTTCGTGTTCAATCGCGTCACGCTCGGCGTCGCTCAACACAAAAACGTTGTTATCAGAAATGTTGCGTTCAGAAATATTGTGATCAGGCATAATTAGCGGTCCACATCTGACATAACGAAATCAATACTGCCGAGGTAAACGATCAGATCGGATACCAGACATCCGCGAATAACAGAAGGAATCTGTTGCAGATGCGCATAGCTCGGCGTGCGAATACGGGTACGGTAGCTCATCGTGCCGCCGTCACTGGTCAGGTAATAGCTGTTGATGCCCTTTGTTGCCTCAACCATCTGGAATGATTCATTGGCAGGCATAACCGGACCCCAGGAAACCTGAAGGAAGTGGTTAATCAGCGTATCGATATGCTGCAATGTGCGCTCTTTTGGCGGCGGCGTCGTCAGCGGGTGATCCGCTTTGAACGGCCCTTCCGGCATGTTCTTGAGGCACTGATCCAGAATACGCAGGCTTTGGCGCAGCTCTTCAACCTTCAGCATCACGCGGCTATAGCAATCGCTGATGCCGTCGCCGACAGGCACTTCAAAGTCGAAGTTTTCATAGCCGGAATACGGACGCCATTTGCGCACGTCAAAACCAATACCTGTCGCACGCAGACCCGCACCGGTTACGCCCCAATCCAACGCTTCTTTTGCATTGTAAGCGGCAACGCCCTGAGTACGGCCTTTCAGGATAGTGTTCTGCAATGCAGCCTTAACATAGGTATCCAGGCGACTCGGCATCCAGTCGAGGAATTCACGCAGCAGACGCTCCCAACCGCGTGGCAGATCGTGCGCCACCCCGCCGATGCGGAACCAGGCAGGGTGCATACGGAAGCCGGTAATCGCTTCAACTAAATCGTAAATTTTCTGGCGGTCAGTAAACGCAAAGAACACCGGTGTCATCGCACCAACGTCCTGAATATAGGTACTGATATACAGCAGGTGGCTATTAATGCGGAACAGCTCAGACAACATCACGCGAATCGTTTTGACGCGATCAGGTACCTCAATGCCCGCCAATTTTTCTACGGCAAGCACATACGGCATTTCGTTAACGCAGCCGCCGAGGTATTCAATACGGTCGGTATAAGGGATGTAGCTGTGCCAGGACTGGCGTTCGCCCATTTTCTCCGCGCCGCGATGGTGGTAACCCACGTCAGGCACGCAGTCGACGATTTCTTCGCCATCCAACTGCAGGATAATACGGAAAGCACCGTGTGAAGACGGGTGGTTTGGACCGAGGTTGAGGAACATGAAGTCCTCATTTTCAGTGCCGCGCTTCATTCCCCACTCTTCCGGTTTGAACGTCAGCGATTCCATTTCCAGATCTTCTTTCTGCTTGGTCAGCACGAAAGGATCGAATTCGGTCGCACGCGCTGGATAATCTTTACGCAACGGGTGCCCTTCCCACGTATGCGGCATCATGATGCGCGTCAGGTGCGGGTGGCCGTTAAACGTAATACCAAACATTTCCCACGTTTCACGCTCATACCAGTTGGCATTCGGGAACAGTTTGGTCACGGTCGGTACGTGCAGATCGCTCTCGGCCAACGCGACTTTCAGCATGATGTCGCGGTTACGCTCGATGGAAATGATGTGATAAAAGACGGAGTAGTCGGCGGCAGGTAAGCCTTCACGGTGGGTGCGCAAACGCTCATCCATACCGTGCAGGTCAAACAGCATAACATAAGGCTTTGGCTGTTTTTTCAGGAATGCGACAACGTCCAGTAATTGCTCACGTTTGACCCACACAACGGGAATACCTGTGCGGGTTGCTTGTACAGTAAATGCATCTGGTCCAAAACGGTTACACAGCTCGCCAACGACCGGATCGTCAAGGTGATCGCGGGTTTGCCAGCCTGGCTGAGCGAGATCGTGTGTCGTTAAATCTGTCATAAATATGTCACCACATTAAATGTGCTATTTCTGTATCTGATAATGACCGCACACTATTATCGGGGTATTACACGGTCACCGGGTTTATCATCTACAGGTCAAATCTCATCAGGCGAGCGCAGGTTGGTCACAGCGATTCGCTCGCCGCGTTTGCGTTCACGCTCAGATTGCATATTGGCACGGTAAACGCCCTGTTCACCTACCACCCATGACAGAGGGCGGCGTTCTTTACCGATGGATTCTTTCAGCAGCAACAGCGCTTGCATGTAGGCTTCAGGACGCGGAGGGCAGCCTGGAATATACACATCAACAGGCAGGAATTTATCTACGCCCTGAACGACGGAATAGATATCGTACATACCACCGGAGTTTGCACAGGCGCCCATGGAGATAACCCATTTAGGCTCAAGCATTTGCTCGTACAGACGCTGAATAACGGGGGCCATTTTGGTAAAACAGGTTCCCGCTACGACCATGAAGTCAGCCTGACGTGGCGATGCACGCAGAACCTCAGCACCAAAACGCGCCACGTCATGAACCGCCGTAAATGACGTCACCATTTCTACGTAGCAACAGGAAAGGCCGAAGTTGTACGGCCACAGGGAGTTCTGACGCCCCCAGTTCACCGTATCGTGTAACGCATGTTCCAGTTTGCCCATGTAGACACTGCGGTGAACATGTTGCTCCAGAGGGTCGGAAACGATCTCCTGACGTTGCAGGGGATAACGGTCATTCTCACCGTCCGGCTCTATGCGGGTGAGCGTATAGTCCATCTTAAAATGCCTCGCTGTTACTGCGGATGAGTGTTGGTAGTGTTGATGATGTCTGATTTAACGACTTGTCTCTTGGAACGTACCGGGGTCCAGTCAAGTGCCCCAACGCGTACCAGATAAATCAAACCAGCCAACAGCACCAAAATGAAAATGGTTGCTTCAATGAAGCCAATCCAGCCGCTTTCTTTGATAGACACAGCCCAAGCGTAGAGATAGAGGGCTTCAACGTCGAAGATAACGAAGAACATAGCGACAAGATAAAATTTAGCAGACAGGCGTAACCGCGCTGAACCCACTGAGTCGATCCCGGATTCATAAGGTACGTTTTTAGCTCTGGCTCTGGCTCTCCCCCCCAGCAAGAATCCACCGGTCAGCATGAAGACGCAAAGGCCTACGGCAATGATAAGGAATAGCCCAAATGCCCAATGATGGGCGAGGATTTCAGTAGTTGTTGACATTCTCTTTGCTTACTCATCAAAAGTGGCGGGTAACATCCCTGCTCTATTATCGGCAGTTAATGCGCCACATCGATTAAAAGGAAGGATTAATAACCACAAAAAAGCACGGAAACGTATCAGGTAAGCCTTGCTTGGTATGGTTGAGCCCCTAAATTTGTAACCTTTTTTTCAACCTTACTAAAAATAACAGTACATTACTTTACATGCACGCTGTTTTGTTAACATTTTGTGTCCTCACCCATAGCTAAATCGAGTCAGTCCTTTTGTCGGTTAACCAGCGAGCAGCAACACAGGAAGCAAATTCACTGCGTCACTATACCATTTTCACAGAAAATGCCTGTTCCCCCATGTGGTTATTAGGGGTATTTTTTGATCCAGCACACATTTTTACCAATTTAGTTAGTAAAAAAATCAAGATGATGCTGGACAAGACTGGACGTCATTTTCCATAACATAATTTTAAAAAAATAGAACCGGCGTTTTATAAATTAGAGATAACCGTGAATCTCGCTGCGCCTAGCCTGTTGATGTGAAATGGAAAATGCAAAGAGGGGTCGGACTGAAGAAATCAGAGCAATGGGGCTCTACCGATGCGGGTTTAACACCTTAGTCATAAATCATCATCATTCGGGGTGCATCCTTACTCTCCCCGAATGATAGTTAACTACCCATTACGATTAGATCGCGTCCTTCAGCGACGGATCGGAAGACAACGCTTCATTCGTGCTATTTGCTAGCATGCTGACTGGCGTAATGTGAGAGGGCTTCCCTGATTCAATCACATTGAAAATTGCCGTCGCCAGTTCGTTCTCCTGGTTAGGGTTCTGGCAGAGGAAATAACGTGTTTCAGGCAATCTCGGCAACCCTTCCTCTTCGCCCAACACACGCAGTTCCGGGCTCATCATTTCCACCGAGCGCACGGTGATACCCATGCCAGCCTTCACCGCGGCTCGCACAGCAGATAGCGTTGAAGCCACGTAGGCGATTCTCCAGGGAATCCCTGCGGCCGTCAGCTGCTGCGTCGCCAAGGAACGGAAAGGGCTTGGCTCATCCAAAACAACCAAGGGTACCGGTTCTTGCGATCGGAACTGATAATCCGCCGCGCAATACCATAGCGTCGGAGAACTCCGTAATAACACATGAGGAAACACCACACCGTTCATTGTGGTAATGACCAAATCTATTTTCCCTTGATTCAGCATATCCATCATTTCAGCGCTGCGTTTTACGCTGACATTGACGGAGAGCTTAGGAAATACCGATGTCACCCGGTGCAAAATATAAGGAAGGATGGTGTCTGCCGTATCGTCAGACGCCCCGATGGTCAGCGTTCCCTGAATATCGCTGTACATTAATGAAATACAGGCTTCATCATTGAATTGTAATATTTTTCTGGCATAACCCAAAAACTGTATGCCGTGTTCGGTCAGCAATTTATTACGCCCGTGCCGGGCAAAAAGCTCCTTTCCGATGAGTTGCTCCAGCCGCTGCATCTGCTGGCTGACAGCCGATTGAGTCCGATTGACTGCGGTCGCCGCCGCTGCAAATGTATTTAAATCTGCAACGGCAACAAACGTCCTCAGTAAATCAAGATCGAGATTAAGTACTGGTCGATTTACACTGGTCATACGATTTTTCACTTATCTATTTTAATTTTAACAAAATATTCCTGGTGTTTTATTACATGTACAGGTAATGACCGATACATTTAAAGACACTATCGCAGACGCACGATAAGGGCAAAAAAATACTTATATTTCGTTACCCCTATCGCCTTTCCATTGGTAAGACATCACTAATTAAATGGCTCACCAGTCTTAATCCTTCATTCAATAACAACGACACTTTCTCTTTATTTCATCCTGCGAAATAAATACGCTTCACATTTAAATAAACGAGCCTTCCCTGTCACCCTATTCTGGCGCTAAAAAAGTGCGGCATGAATAGTCGTCCGCACCCCTACCATATCGCACCATCCAACGAGTACACAACCATATAGTGCAGATGCGCAACCATTTGCAGCAAAAGCGATAATCATTCTTCAAAAGGTACTACAGGAGGAGTACATTAAGCAGGTTATGCTATTCCGTATGGGAATATGCGCTCTCTGCAGAAGGTTCGTACTATTTATGTCTCCGATTGAAAAATCCAAGAAACTGGAGAACGTATGCTATGACATCCGTGGCCCAGTCTTAAAGGAAGCCAAACGGCTTGAAGAAGAAGGTAATAAAGTCCTTAAGCTGAATATTGGTAACCCAGCCCCTTTTGGCTTCGAGGCACCGGACGAGATTCTGGTCGATGTCATCCGTAACCTGCCCACGGCACAGGGCTACTGTGATTCCAAAGGCCTCTATTCCGCCCGTAAAGCCATCGTTCAGCATTATCAGGCGCGGGATATGCGCGATATTACGGTTGAAGACGTCTATATTGGTAACGGTGTGTCCGAGCTCATCGTGCAATCCATGCAGGCACTGCTGAACCCAGGCGATGAAATGCTGGTTCCTGCGCCAGACTACCCACTTTGGACCGCAGCCGTTTCTCTGTCTAACGGCAACGCCGTTCACTACCTCTGCGATGAGTCCTCCGATTGGTTCCCTGACCTGGATGATATCCGGAAAAAGATCACGTCCAATACTCGCGGTATTGTCATTATCAACCCGAACAATCCAACGGGCGCGGTCTACAGCAAAGAGCTGCTGCTGGATATCGTGGCGATTGCACGCGAACATAACCTGATCATCTTCGCCGACGAAATTTACGACAAAATTCTGTATGACGATGCGCAGCATCACTCTATTGCCGCGCTCGCGCCGGATCTGCTGACGGTCACGTTCAACGGCCTGTCCAAGACGTACCGTGTAGCGGGTTTCCGTCAAGGCTGGATGGTACTGAACGGTCCGAAAAAACACGCCAAAGGCTATATTGAAGGGCTGGAAATGCTGGCTTCCATGCGTCTGTGCGCTAACGTGCCAATGCAGCATGCGATTCAGACTGCGCTGGGCGGCTATCAAAGCATCAGCGAATTTATTCAGCCCGGCGGACGCCTGTACGAGCAACGCAACCGTTCCTGGGAACTGATCAATCAGATTCCCGGCGTATCGTGCGTAAAACCGCGCGGCGCGCTGTATATGTTCCCACGCATTGATGCCAAACGCTTTAATATCCATGACGACCAAAAACTGGTGCTGGATCTCCTGCTACAGGAAAAAGTGTTGCTGGTTCAGGGAACCGCATTTAACTGGCCTTACCCAGACCATGTTCGCATCGTCACGCTGCCGCGTATCGATGAGCTGGATATGGCAATCCACAAATTAGGGCGTTTCTTGGGGCACTATCACCAGTAACCCGACCCAATTGTTGTACCTGTCTTCGCCGGGCAATCATCGCCCGGCGAAAACCTGACCTTCATTTGCATAATCTCCGGCAAATCCTCACAATAGACGCCCACGATATCGCTATTTCACCGTGCTGTTGTCTGAGAGATCGCCATGAATCAGAGCCACTTTTTCGCCCACTTATCTCGTCTAAAACTCATCAGCCGCTGGCCGCTCATGCGTAATGTGCGCACGGAAAACGTCTCCGAGCACAGCCTTCAGGTTGCGTTTGTCGCGCACGCGCTGGCGGTCATCAAAAACCGCAAATTCGAGGGTAACCTGAACGCAGAACGCATCGCGCTTCTGGCGATGTATCACGATGCCAGCGAGGTGCTGACCGGCGACATGCCGACGCCAATCAAGTACTACAACGCGCAGATCGCGCATGAGTACAAGAAAATAGAGAAGATTGCGCAGCAGAAACTGGTTGAGATGTTACCGGAAGAACTCCAGCAGGATTATCGGATGCTGCTGGACGACAGCTACACCAGCGAAGAAGAACGCGCCATCGTTAAGCAGGCCGACGCGCTCTGCGCCTACCTGAAGTGTCTGGAAGAGTTATCCGCAGGAAATGCAGAGTTCACGCTGGCCAAAGCGCGGTTGGAAAAAACATTGCAGCTGCGCCACAGCCCGGAAATGGACTATTTCATGACGGTCTTCGTTCCCAGCTTTAGCCTGTCGCTCGACGAAATCAGCCAAGACTCTCCGTTATAACGCGCATCCGCTATAACGGTCAGAGGTCGTCAGAACGGATACAGCCATGGCACCATCACTACGCTGACCAGCATCACCAGAACGGTAAAGGGGACGCCAACGCGTACAAAGTCCCCGAATTTATAACCGCCAGGCCCCAGTACCAGCGTATTCACCGGTGACGAGACCGGTGTCATAAACGCGGCGGATGCCGCAATTGCGATGATCATCGCAAAGGGATACGGTGACACGCCCATCTGCTTCGCTGCGGCGATCGCAATGGGCGCCATCAACACCGCCGTCGCCGTGTTGGAAATAAACAGGCCAATGACGGCACACAGCACAAACAAACATACCAGCATCACATGCGGCCCTGCGTCCCCGGCAACATCCATCAGCCCTTTAACGATCAGCGTAACACCGCCAGTTTGCTGCAACGCCAGCGCAAACGGCATCATCCCGACGATAAGAATAATGCTCGGCCAGTGAATCGCCCGGTAGGCGCTTTCCATGTCAATACAGCGGAATTTACCCATCAGTAAACAGGCGATCAACGCGGCAACCGCATTCGGTATTTCATCCGTCAACATCATCGCTACCATCAATGCCAGACAAAACAGCGCATGTGGAGCCTGACTTACCGCGGGTGCGACGTCATCAACCTCGGCAGGAAGATTAAGCAAAAGGAAGTCGTTTTTCTGCGTGTGCAACTGCCGAATCATACGCCAGTCGCCCATCACCAGCAGAATATCGCCGAGCTGGAGCGGTTCATCGGCGAGGATACCTTCCATCGCTTCACCTGCCCGGCGGATCCCCACGACACTCAGACCATAACGGCTTCGGAAGCCGACATCGTACAGCGTTTTCCCCAACAGTTCGGAATCAGGAATCAACGAGACTTCCGCCATCCCCACGTCACGCGCCTGTTCAGAAAAATATTCACCGCGCAGCACCATGGGTTCAAGCCGTTGAGCGGTACAAAACTCACGTAAATCCACTTCCGATGCAGACATGTCGATCAGGAGAACATCGTTCAGGCGAAGCTCGGTATTGCCCGCTACGCTGATCATCACGCGGCGAAACTTACGCCAGCGTTCAATCCCCACCACGTTCGCCCCGAAGCGCTGACGCAGGCGTAAATCATCCAGACGGTGGCCGATAAAAGGCGATCCCGGACGAATCGCCAGCCGGCGCGCCCTGCCCGTCAGACGATAATCACGAATCAGATCGCGGAACGTTCTTCTCTTCCACATCTCTTTTGCTGTCGCTGTCTCCGCGCCGCCAAGCCAGTAGCGCGCCACCATCATATACGCCACGCCCAGCAGCAATACCACTATCCCTATCGGCGTCACGCTAAAGAACCCAAAACCTGCCACCCCTTCGCGCATCAGTTCACTGCTCACCACCATATTCGGCGGCGTCGCCACCAGCGTCATCATGCCGCTAATCAACCCGGCGAAACTCAGCGGCATCATTAGCCTTCCGGGGGAAATCTTCATCCGTGCGGAAACGCTCAGCACCACGGGAATAAAAATCGCGACAACGCCGGTGGAACTCATGAAAGCACCTAGCAGCGCAACGGTGACCATCAGCAAGATCAGCATTTTCATCTCACCGCTGCCCGCCACACGAACCAGCCAATCACCGACCTGATAAGCCACACCGGTACGAACCAAGCCCTCACCAATCACAAACAGGGCAGCAATCAATATCACATTCGGATCGCTGAACCCGACCAGCGCTTCAGATAGCGTCAGCGTGCCGCTCAGAACAAACGCGATGATGACCAACAGCGCTACGACGTCCATGCGTAATTTATTGGTGGTAAACAACACAATGGCGATCAGCAACAGGGATAAAACCCAGAGAAGTTCGCTATTCAAAACGGTTCCCCTGACGGAAAAATGCATGTTGAGAGGTGTGGGTTCGCATACCCTGAAAAGGGGAGCCAACGCACAGGCAGCTTGAAGTATAACGGGTATAGTCTGCCATAAAAAAACCTCGCGGATGCGAGGTTTGATCATATTTAGTCACAGTTTTGTCATTATGTTACAGACGCCTACTGGCGCAGAAGCACCTTAGCACCGTTCGGTAAGGGTTCTATTTCTATCTGCTCCAACGAATCAAGGATCAGATCGACCTGATCCAGCTTTGGCGTATCCGCTGGCGCCTTCACCGCAATGACTTTACAGCCCGCGGCCAGACCTGACAGCACGCCCGCTGGCGCATCTTCAACGACAACACACTCTTCCGGTTTCAGCCCTAGCTGCTGTGCGCCAAGTAAGTAAGCATCGGGGTGAGGCTTACCTTTGGCAACCTGCTCCGCCGTAATAAAGGCACGAGGAGCAGGTAGCTCTCCGCGATGATGACGTGCGCTGGCAATCGGCACTGTGCCGGACGTCACAATCGCCCAGGGAATATCCAGTGCATCCAAACGCTCCAACAGCGCCTTCGCCCCTGGCATAGCTACAATACCCTGCGTATCAGAGGCCTCGGTTTTCTCCAGCGCATCGAACTCCTGTTGAATCGTTTCTTCGCTCTGCCCTTGAAGAAAGTGGCGCAGGGACGTGATTGCCTGCTTGCCATGAATAAAATCCAGCACTTCCTGTGGTTCAATACCGTGATCTTTTGCCCAGTTAATCCACGCACGTTCTACAGCCGGCAGTGAATCGACCAGCGTACCATCGAGGTCGAACAGAAAACCTTTACACTCCACAGAAAGCCCCTTATTCATTAATCAGGCGTTGATGATCTGTGCGATCTCCACCGCACTCAAGTGATACTGGCGCGGGCAGGATTGCCAGACAGCCAGCATTCTGTTGTATTTTTCCCACATCTTCGTCTGCGCGTTAAACCCATGCGTGCCTGCATCAAAGTGGGGATAGCGACCTTCGACATGTACCATAAAGCGTACAAAACCGAGGTAGCGCGCTTCCGTTGCGGCATCAAAGCCCAGGAAGGTCAGACGTCGTTCATCCAAATCCTGCTTATCTTTCAGATTGGTCCACGACACCTGAAGAGCGTGGTGCATTTCCATGATGTTAATAATAGTGCGGCAGACTTCTTCGGTCAGTTCACCAAATTCACGATCCAGCTCGCGCATCTGCAAACCATAACCACGCTCAATGATCGTTTGTAACCGGCGATAGCGCTCGGCGTTGTCAGGATCGAGCATCGTCATCATTTTGTATTGGTTTGAAAGGATCAATCTCTGGGCATTCGTCATTTCCATGTTGCTCTCCTGAACCCTCTTTGGTGTAAGCCAATGTCGCTAAATAGGTATTAACCGCAGAATCGCATACTGAATCGTGTCACGATAGCGGTAGCCACCGCTTCTTTGATTTGAAACAGGGGAAAGAACAAAATAGCTATCAACCCTCACACAGCCTGACGCCGATCACAAATCATCAAGGAAGGTTTTATCAAGCTGGCTAAATGCCCGCTTCAGCACATCTGCCAATGATTGGTAAGTCGGCGCTTCTTCCAATGGGGCCAATGCCTGACCTGACTCTAGCAGCTTATGACGAATCTCATGGAACCACTGTGCCAGCGTCGGCGGTAAAGGCGTCACGGAACGGCGGCCAAGCCACCAAAGGCCTTGCAACGGCAGGCTACAGGCAAACAGCGCAGTGGCAATGGCCGGGCCGAGCTGGCCGCCGAGCGCAATCTGCCATGTTAAGGTAAACACCGCCAGCGGCGGCATGATGCGGATGCCAAACCGCGTCGCTCGCGCTACACGGTTTTCAGGAAAGACTGGCGCCAGCTGCTTTTCTACTGGCCACGTTTTCATGTAATGCTGCCCACGTTGGAGTAGCTGTAGCCAACTGATTCTACTGTCTGGTTTCGTCGCCATAGCCACACCTCAACTTTACAGATAAAAAATAAAACTTTTGCACAAATCAACAACTCAAGTTGATAAGGTTAAAATATATTTTGTGTTTACTCTACGCTATCGGTATCCTAGATCGGCCTTTTGGCCGCTGTATACCTAAAGTAGTATGACTACACGCAAGGAGTATAATTCCCTTGCGACACAAGCGCAGCCAACGGCCATAACGCGGTTATTCATCGCTTTAAAAGCTGCGGTTTACATCAGGTCGATGTCACGTTGTTGTAAAGATGAGTTATAGCGATTAATTGTTGTAACGATTACCCGATATAACATACGTCATAGTATCGACCCTATTTCACCATTGTGTCTGGTGTATCACACCAAGGTATGATGTTAATCATAAATGCCAGCGGCGGCATGCGATACGCTATGCCCTGTATGACATTTTTTTAACCATGTATAACAAGTAGGTACTTCCATGTCGAGTAAGTTAGTACTGGTTCTTAACTGCGGTAGTTCATCCCTGAAATTCGCCATCATCGATGCGATTAACGGAGAAGAGTACCTGTCTGGTTTAGCCGAGTGTTTCAACCTGCCTGAAGCCCGCATCAAATGGAAAATGGACGGCGGTAAACACGACGCCGAACTGGGTGCCGGTGCAGCTCACAGCGAAGCGCTGAACTTCATCGTTAATACCATTCTGTCTCAGAAGCCAGAGCTGTCTGCTCAACTGGTTGCTATCGGTCACCGTATCGTTCACGGCGGTGAGAAGTTCACCCAATCCGCGATCATCACTGATGATGTTCTTCAGGGTATCAAAGATTCCGTACCTTTTGCACCTCTGCACAACCCGGCGCACTTGATCGGTATCGAAGAAGCACTGAAATCCTTCCCACACCTGGCTGATAAAAACGTCGCTGTCTTCGACACCGCATTCCATCAGACCATGCCGGAAGAGTCTTACCTTTATGCACTGCCGTACAAACTGTATAAAGAAAACCACATCCGTCGCTACGGTTTCCACGGCACCAGCCACTACTTCGTTTCTCGCGAAGCCGCTAAAGTGCTGAACAAACCTGTAGAAGAGCTGAACGTCATCACTTGTCACCTGGGCAACGGTGGTTCCGTTACGGCAATCCGCAACGGCGAATGCGTTGATACCTCTATGGGTCTGACGCCGCTGGAAGGTCTGGTGATGGGTACGCGCTGTGGCGATATCGACCCGGCTGTGATTTTCCACCTGCACGACGCACTGGGCATGGACGTAGCCAGCATCAACAAATTGCTGACTAAAGAATCCGGCCTGCAAGGTCTGACAGAAGTCACCAGCGACTGCCGCTACGTTGAAGATAACTACGAGACGAAAGCAGACGCGAAACGTGCAATGGACGTTTACTGCCACCGTCTGGCTAAGTACATCGGTTCTTACAGCGCCCTGATGGAAGGTCGTCTGGATGCCGTGATCTTTACCGGTGGTATCGGTGAAAACGCCGCAATGGTTCGTGAACTGTCGCTGAAAAAACTGGGTCTGCTGGGCTTTGACGTCGATCACGAACGCAACCTGGCAGCACGCTTCGGTAAAGGTGGCAACATCGCTAAAGATGGCACCCGTCCAGCGCTGGTTATCCCGACCAATGAAGAATTGGTCATCGCTGAAGACGCTTACCGTCTGACTGCGTAAAACACGTAACTCCCAACACCGTCAGCCAAGGCTGACGGTGTTGTTTTTGACTAACGAGCAACCGTAAAGAGGTTCAGCCGTGTCCCGTATAATCATGTTGATCCCAACTGGCACCAGCGTCGGTCTGACAAGCGTCAGCCTGGGTGTCATCCGTTCCATGGAACAGAAAGGCGTCCGCCTGAGCGTGTTCAAACCTATCGCTCAGCCGCGCAGTGGCGACAATACGCCAGATCAGACGACCACCATTATCCGTGCGAATTCCGCTATCAACGCCGCTGAGCCGCTGGCGATGAGCCGCGTTGAAGCCCTGCTGAGTTCCAACCAGCAAGACGTGCTGATGGAAGAAATCATCGCGCGCTATCACGAAAATACCAAAGACGCCGAAGTCGTTCTGGTTGAAGGTCTGGTTCCTACCCGTAAGCACCAGTTTGCTAACGCATTGAACTATGAAATCGCCAAAACGCTGAACGCAGAAATCGTCTTCGTACTGGCGCTGGGTAACGACTCTCCAGCACAGCTGAAAGACCGCATCGAACTGGCGCGTTCCAGCTTCGGCGGCAGCAAAAACAAAAACATCACTGGCGTAATCATCAACAAACTGAATGCGCCAGTAGATGAGCAGGGTCGTACTCGCCCTGACCTGTCTGAAATCTTTGATGACTCCACGAAAGCCAGCGTTGCCAACATCGATCCTAAGCAGCTGTTCGCTAACAGCCCGCTGCCGGTGCTGGGCTGCATTCCATGGAGCTTTGACCTGATCGCAACGCGCGCGATCGATATGGCGAAGCACCTGAATGCTCGTATCATCAACGAAGGTGACATTCAAACGCGTCGCGTTAAGTCTGTGACGTTCTGCGCACGCAGCATTCCTCATATGCTGGAGCATTTCCGTCCGGGTTCACTGCTGGTGACCTCCGCCGATCGTCCTGATGTTCTGGTTGCCGCTTGTCTGGCTGCCATGAACGGCGTGGAAATCGGTGCCCTGCTGCTGACTGGCGGCTACGAAATGGATCCGAGCATCGCCAAGCTGTGCGAGCGCGCCTTCCAGACTGGTCTGCCTGTATTTATGGTCAACACCAACACCTGGCAGACGTCACTCAGCCTGCAAAGCTTCAACCTTGAAGTACCGGCTGATGACCGTCAACGTGTTGAGAAAGTGCAGGAATACGTTGCACGCCACATCGATACCCAATGGATCGATTCTCTGAGTGCAGAGTCTGAGCGTTCACGTCGTCTGTCTCCACCAGCATTCCGCTATCAGCTTACCGAGCTGGCACGTAAAGCAGGCAAACGCATCGTTCTGCCAGAGGGTGATGAGCCGCGTACCGTTAAAGCCGCCGCTATCTGTGCTGAACGCGGTATCGCTCACTGTGTGCTGATCGGTAACCCGGAAGAGATTCAACGCGTTGCCGCCGCTCAAGGCGTAGAACTGGGCAAAGGCATTGAAATCGTCGATCCGATTGTCGTACGTGAGCGCTATGTTGCGCGTCTGGTTGAACTGCGTAAGAGCAAGGGCATGACCGAAGTGGTTGCGCGCGAACAGCTCGAAGACAACGTGGTTCTGGGTACGCTGATGCTGGAACAGGGTGAAGTTGACGGTCTGGTGTCTGGCGCCGTTCACACCACTGCTAACACTATCCGTCCACCGTTGCAGCTGATCAAAACTGCACCGGGCAGCTCTCTGGTGTCTTCTGTGTTCTTCATGCTGCTGCCTGAGCAGGTTCTGGTTTACGGCGACTGTGCCATCAACCCAGACCCAACCGCAGAGCAACTGGCTGAAATCGCTATCCAGTCTGCTGATTCCGCTACTGCATTCGGCATCGACCCACGCGTTGCAATGATCTCTTACTCCACCGGCAACTCCGGCGCGGGTAGCGATGTTGAGAAAGTACGTGAAGCAACCCGTCTGGCACAGGAAAAACGTCCTGATCTGGTTATCGATGGTCCGCTGCAATACGACGCCGCTATCATGGCTGACGTTGCACAGTCCAAAGCGCCGAACTCACCAGTTGCGGGTAAAGCTACCGTGTTCATCTTCCCTGACCTGAACACCGGTAACACCACGTACAAAGCGGTACAGCGTTCTGCCGACCTGATCTCCATCGGGCCAATGCTGCAAGGCATGCGCAAACCGGTTAACGACCTGTCTCGTGGCGCACTGGTAGACGATATCGTTTACACCGTCGCTCTGACCGCCATTCAGGCTACACAGCTCTAATCATCTTCATGATGACGTAAATGCCAGCCCGAGGGCTGGCATTTTTATTTGGAAGAGCAGGAAAAGACGCCGCGGAGAGAAAGTCGCGGCGAGGCAGGCGCGGATTATTTCTGTGAATCCGTTTCCGATGGAGCAACGTTACTGCCGTTCTCATCATCAACATTGTCATGCTGAACAGCAGATGTCTCAGCAGCTTCTACCACCTCATTCAGTTTGCGTGAAATCGGCTTGCCGTATTCCTGATCGCTATAGCGCGTCAGCCACAGAGACAGGGCTTTGAGGGAATCCGGCGTAAACTCATCGCAGCGCGCGGTGATCTCTTGCGGCGTCAACCAGCTAACCTCATCCACTTCTTCTTCCTGTAACGCGAACGGCCCGTGGGTGACACAGCTAAACAGCCCGCCCCACACCCGGCAATTTTCGCCTTCATAATAGAACAAGCCATGTTCTGCGAACGGCACGCCAGCAATACCAAGTTCTTCTTCCGCTTCACGACGTGCGGATTCCAGCATTTGCTCACCACTTTGCACCACACCACCTGCGGTCGCATCCAGCCAGCCTGGGTAGAAGTCTTTGATCTTGGTCCGGCGCTGCACCAGAATTTTACCCATTCCATCATGCACAACAATGTAAGTAGCACGATGGCGAAGACTCTGCGCACGCATCTGCTGACGACTTGACTGAGCAATTACCTCGTTGTTTTCATTGACGATATCAACCCACTCTGTGCCTGCTGCCTGACTTTGTTCCGCCATCCTCTGAAACCCTTTAGTATTGGCACGTTGCTACGCGCGTCTGTTTTAAATGATCGATTTTGCTGTAAATCTTCCCTGCTACCTTGGCATTATTCAAGGTCAAAAACAGGGTATAGCTAAATTAGTGTCTAATCGCGACCTGCGCAATAGGATCGCCACCGTGTAATGGCAGAACCCGCAGCGTGTCTTGTTCAAGCAACCCGTAGCTCGCGGGGAATCCCCCTTTCGGCAAGCTTACTGAGCCGGGATTGAAGAAATAATATTCTCCGCGTCGCTCAGCAACCGGTATATGGGTATGCCCATATACCAGCACATCCCCCACGCGTAACGGCGGCAGATTATCTGGATGATAAAGATGACCGTGCGTCAGGAAAAGACGATTCTGCGGCAATAGCACATGTTGCCACGGTGCCGTTATCGGGAAGGTCAATAACATCTGATCCACCTCGCTATCGCAATTCCCGCGTACGGCGATGATGCGCGATGCATAGGCGTTCAGCCGAGTCGCCACTTCCGCAGGCTGATATTGCTCCGGCAGCGGATTGCGCGGGCCATGATTGAGAAAATCACCCAACAAAATAAGCCAGTCGGCACGGCTCTGCTCAAAGATCGCCAGCACGCGATCCGTCGCGCTGAGAGAACCGTGTATATCGGACGCAAACATCAACTTCATCGTCATCTCCACAACGTTTATATCCACAAGACGCGTACCTTTCACCAGAAGTAGTCTACCAAAGTTGACCAACCGCTTCCGGTAAAGATCGCCCAACGATGTGCGCCATCGCTTATTTTTCACCCGTAGAAGTGGTAGGGTAAGAACCCGTTCCCCAATACGCTATTCTGACAGCGCATCGCTCTCTGAAGCGATCAACTGCCATACAGTCCATGATGTTTTTCTGAATTAAAACGGAGACTTGATTCATGATTGACCTGTATTACGCACCAACCCCTAACGGACACAAAATCACTCTGTTTCTGGAAGAAGTGAATATCCCCTACCAGCTCCACCGCGTGAATATCAGCAAAGGCGAACAGTTCAGGCCGGAGTTTCTGGCTATTTCGCCTAACAACAAAATTCCCGCGATTGTCGATACGCAGCCAGCGGAAGGCAACGCCCCTATCAGCCTGTTTGAATCTGGCGCGATCCTGCTCTATCTGGCGGAAAAACACGGCGTACTATTAAGCTCATCGCTACGTGAACGCACGGCCACGCTACAGTGGTTGTTCTGGCAGGTCGCCGGTTTCGGCCCCATGCTGGGACAAAATCACCATTTTAACCACTATGCGCCTCAGCCAGTCCCTTACGCCATTGAACGTTATCAGCAGGAGACACAGCGCCTGTATCGCGTGCTGGATAAACACCTGCAGGACAATCCGTGGTTAGCGGGAGAGCAGTACAGCATCGCCGATATCGCAACCTACCCGTGGGTGGTTTCTTATGCCCGCCAGCGTGTCGATCTTGATGATTATCCAGCGGTAAAAGCGTGGTATACGCGCATTAGCGAACGTCCGGCAACGCAGCGGGCCTATCAGCTCGCCGATCAATAAAATTCTGGCATCATCTCATTCGGCCTTTGGGTATCTTCTGCTATGGTAATCAACATATTGTCGTTAACGATACCCTGACGCTGCGGTGTCATCGCAGTCACAGAAGCAACCGAGGGCCGAGCAATGCCACATCACTATTCTGACGCCGTTATTCGTATAAAAAATCTGCGTTTGCGTACCTTCATCGGTATCAAAGAAGAGGAAATTACGAATAAGCAGGATGTGATCATCAACGTTGTGATTCACTACCCAGCAGAGCAGGCGCGCAATAGCGAGAATATCGCCGATGCGCTGAACTACCGCACCATCACCAAAAGCATTATTCGCCACGTAGAAGATAACCGCTTCGCTTTGCTGGAAAAATTAACACAGGATGTGCTCAACATCGCCAGCGAGCACGAATGGATCACCTATGCTGAAGTAGAAGTAGATAAACCGTTTGCCCTGCGATACGCCGATTCGGTTTCTATGACCCTGCGTTATCACAAGGCATAAAGATAGGGAGAGGGGTGCAATGCAACTACTCATAACAGGCGGAACCGGCCTTATTGGCCGCCATCTTATCCAACGATTACAGCTGCTTTCCCATCACATTACGGTACTGACACGCGATCCTGAACGCGCCCGAGGCATTCTCGGCAATCAGGTGGAATATTGGTCAACGCTGAATAATATCACCTCACTGAACGACTTTGATGGCGTCATCAATCTGGCCGGCGAGCCTATCGCCGACAAACGGTGGACGCCACAGCAAAAACAGCTGCTGGCAAAGAGTCGCTGGAACATCACCGAGCAACTCGCCACGCTGATAAAAGCCAGCAGTGAACCACCAGCCGTTTTTATCTCAGGTTCTGCTGTCGGGTATTATGGCGATCAGGGTGAAGCGCTGGTTACGGAAGATGAATCTCCGGTCGATGAATTCACGCATCACCTGTGCGCTCGCTGGGAAGCGCTGGCTCAGTCCGCCGAAAGCGATCAAACCCGAGTCTGCCTGCTGCGCACCGGCATCGTGCTTTCAGCACAGGGCGGCGCGCTGGCAAAAATGCTGCCGATTTTCCGGCTCGGGCTTGGCGGCCCGATGGGCTCTGGCAAGCAATATATGCCGTGGATTCATATTGATGACATGGTTAACGGTATCATTTACCTGCTAGACCAACCGATATTGAGCGGCCCCTTCAATATGGTTGCGCCTTATCCGGTTCATAATGAGCAATTTTCCGCCATGCTGGCACACGTCCTGGATCGCCCCGGTTTTCTGCGAGCGCCCGCTTTTGCGATCAAATTGCTGATGGGAGAAGCCTCGACGCTGGTCTTGGGCGGACAACGCGCCATCCCGCAGCGGTTAGAAGCCGCAGGCTTTGGTTTCCGTTTCTTTGAGCTGGAAGAAGCCCTGCAGGACGTCGTCAAAAAACCGGGCTGACTCAGTGCTGAGAGAAACGTATGGGGCTGATCACCATCAGCCCCAAAACCTACTTCAATGCCCCGGACAAAAACTGCTGCAAACGCGCACTTTTCGGACTCCCGAAAAGCTGATCCGGTGGGCCTTCTTCTTCAATTACGCCCTGATGTAAAAAGATAACGTGGCTGGAGACATGGCGGGCAAATTCCATTTCATGCGTCACCACCACCATCGTTTTCCCTTCCTCAGCAAGCTGCTGCATGATACGTAATACCTCGCCGACCAGTTCAGGATCGAGTGCCGATGTCGGCTCATCAAACAGCAGCACTTCCGGCTCCATCGCCAACGCTCGCGCAATCGACACACGCTGCTGCTGACCACCAGAGAGATCAGACGGATATTTCTGCTGGGCAGAATCGGTGATCCCGACCTTGTTCAGATAGAACACCGCCCGCTCCCGCGCTTCCGCTTTGCTGAGCCCTAATACCTGAATCGGCGCTTCCATCACGTTTTCCAACGCAGTCATGAAGCTCCACAGGTTGAAATGCTGAAACACCATCGTCAGGCGCGTCCGCAGCATTTGAAGCTGTTTTTTATCAAACACCTTCAGCTGTCCGTCAGTATCACGCACCATGCGAATTTCCTGATCGCTGACGTAAATCGCTCCTTCACAAGGTTTTTCCAGAAAATTAATGCAGCGCAGTAAGGTGCTTTTTCCCGAACCGGACGAGCCAATAATTGAAATAACGTCACCCGCTTTCGCCTGTAATGAGATCCCTTTAAGCACCTCATGCTGGCCATAGCGTTTACGCAGTTCCGTCACCATCAGTTTGTTATTCGACATGCTTTTTTCCTGCGCTTAATGAGATGAACGGGTATAAAGATGACGTAACCAGCGCCGTTCCGCCCTTCTGAACAGCCCGATTAACACAAATGAAATCGCCAGATAGATGACCGCAGCAATACCAAATGCATAAAACGGTTGGTAGGTTGCGGCGTTGATATCTCGGGCAATCTTCAGAATATCCGGTACGGTTACGGTGAAGGCCAGCGCCGTCGAATGCAGCATCAGAATCACTTCGTTGCTGTAGGCAGGCAGTGCAATACGCAGCGCTCCCGGCAAAATAATGCAGCGATACTGCTTAAAACGGGAGAATCCGTATGCTCTGGCCGCTTCAATTTCCCCATGCGGCACCGCGCGGATGGCGCCTGCAAAAATTTCTGTCGTATACGCACAGGTATTGAGCGCCAGCGCCAAGATGGCACAGTTTAGCCCGCTGCGAAAAAAGGCATTCAGTAGATCGGTGCCGCGCACAATCTCCAGGCTATACACGCCGGAATAGAACACCAGAAGCTGCACATAGAGCGGCGTACCGCGGAACACGTAAGTAAATAACCACACCGGAAAGCTGAACCGACGTCGAGGCGACACGCGGGCAATCGCCAGCGGCAGCGCCATCAGCCCACCGATGACCACCGAAGAAATGAGCAGCCAGAGCGTCATCGCCAGCCCGGTCAGTCGGTAACCATCGCTCCACAAGAGCGGCTGCCAATATTGTTGCAGGATCTCACTCATAGTTTACTTTCTTGACTCCCTGCGAATAGTGCCTTTCCAGCCACCACAACACGCCGTTAGAAATGGTGGTAAAAATCAGGTACATCGCCCCAGCAACCAGCGCAAAATAAAACGGTTCATGTGCGCCCTTTCCCGCCAGTTGCGTCGCCTTAATCACATCATTCAGGCCAAGCAGTGACACCAGCGCCGTAGCTTTCAGGATCACCTGCCAGTTATTGCCAATGCCAGGCAGCGCAAAGCGCATCATGGAAGGAAACAGAATACGGCGGAACACCTTCATAGGAGAAAAACCGAATGCCACAGCCGCTTCGATTTGCCCACGCGGTACAGCAAGATAGGCACCTCGAAAGGTTTCCGTGAAATAGGCGCCGTAAATAAAGCCCAGCGTGATAATCCC
Source organism: Pectobacterium aroidearum (assembly GCF_041228105.1). Classification (NCBI taxonomy): domain Bacteria; kingdom Pseudomonadati; phylum Pseudomonadota; class Gammaproteobacteria; order Enterobacterales; family Pectobacteriaceae; genus Pectobacterium; species Pectobacterium aroidearum. The sequence goes on along the minus strand of NZ_CP166097.1, from coordinate 1,614,948 downwards.
GGCGGTCAAAGGGTCGATGTCAATCTGCGCCATCCCCATCGACTCCGTCACGCCGTTTAAGACGATTTGCAGGCCATAGAAAATCAGCAGCATCAGCACCAGGTCAGGAATGCCACGAATCAGCGTGGTATAGCAGGAAAAACACCCTGCCAGCAGCCGGTTGGAAGACAGCTTCGCCGATGCACCAATCAGGCCGATAGCCAGCGCCAGCACGAGCGAACTCGCTGCCAGCTCCAGCGTCATGATGGCACCATCCAGAATTAGCTGGGAATAGCCATAAAGCATCAATGATATCCGTTGAAATAGCGGTTAATGGCACAGTGCGTCATCGGCAGGAATACGACACAGGAGGAACGGTCCCATGTCGTATGGCCCTGCGATTCCGCTACAGAGTGTGAATCGTTAGGAGAAATTAGCCGCCGTAGACGTCAAAATCGAAGTATTTTTTCGCGAAGGTATCGTAGGTACCGTCTTTACGCATCTCTTCAAAGGCTTTATCCAGCGCAGCTTTCAGCTCGGTATCCGCTTTACGCAGCCCCATCCCCGTCCCCACACCGAAGAATTTGTCATCTTTCACCGCTGGGCCAGCAAACGCGTAGTCTTTGCCCATATCAAGCTTCAGGAAACCTTCGCTTCCTGCGACTTCATCCTGAAAGGCGGCATCGATACGGCCTGCGGTCAGGTCTGCATAAATCAGATCCTGGTTTTGGTAAGCCACAACCTCAACGCCTTTTGGCTGCCAGTTCGCATTAGCAAATGCCTCCTGCGTTGATGCCTGCAAAACGCCGACACGCTTGCCGCCCAGAGACGCCAACGTTGGCTCGATGCTAGCGCCCTTCTTCGCAATCAGGCGCGCGTTGGCGGCATACAGCTTCTCAGTGAAGGCAATTTCCTGCTGGCGTTTTTCGGTGATGGACAGAGAAGAGATGATGGCATCAATTTTTTTAGCTTTAAGGGAAGGAATTAGCGCGTCAAAGTCACTTTCCACAAAGGTACAGTTAGCCTGAATACGTTTGCACAGCTCTTTCGCCAGATCGATATCAAACCCAACCAGTTCACCGCTGGCATTTTTGGATTCAAAAGGCGCATAGGTAGGATCGGTGCCGATTTTAATGTTCTTAGGAATCTCCGCCATCGCGCTGCCCGCAGCCAGAATGAGTGCCAACGGCAAAACTTTGATCAGTTTCTTCATATTGCTACCCTTATCATGAGTGATTGATGTCATGTGTCGTCAATGTCGGAACAGATATCGATTTATTGCTTTAAAAATGAACGATGTAAGTGCTATTTGTTTTATAACGCCGACTATTACCCTTTTCATAGCAGTTTTCATGCCACAATGAACGCAGGGGCATTGTAGAAACCCCATGATCAACACATAGGAAAGCAAATGAATAACTGTTTGATTATGAAATATTTTCCGAGAAACTTTTTGGCGTATAACAATAAGGATAGATAACATTGCCATGAATACAAAAACGCAAACGCACCATTTAAGTGCTTTTGCGATCAAAATTGGTGCAATGTGATAAAAAGGCACAAAAAAAGGGCAGTAACGCTTTACTGCCCGCAGAGAAGAAAATAGAACGAGTTAGCATCTAGCCTGCTATGACGCACCTTGCCAACGGGTAAAGAGATCTTTCGGCAGGTCGATATCAAACTGGTCCAGAATGCGGTTCACCGTCTGATCGACAATATCCTGCACACTTTCTGGGCGATGATAGAACGCAGGCACAGGCGGCATGATTATCGCCCCGAGTTCAACGGCGGTGGTCATCAGCCGTAAATGTCCTAAATGCAGCGGCGTTTCACGTACTCCCAGCACCAAAGGACGACGCTCCTTCAGCACCACATCGGCCGCGCGCGTTAATAAGTTATCGCTGTAACTGTGCACAATGCCAGACAGGGTTTTTATTGAACAAGGTAAAATCACCATCCCCGCCGTTTTAAACGACCCCGAAGAGACGCTGGCCGCGATATCACGCGTGTCATGCACCACATCGGCCAGTGCCTGTACATCACGCAGGCTAAAATCGGTTTCTAACGCCAGCGTCTGCCGGGCGGCCTGACTCATGATCAGGTGTGTTTCGATACCTTCCAGCGCCTGTAAAATCTGTAGCAGCCGGACGCCATAAATGACGCCGCTCGCGCCGGAAATCCCTACAATCAGTCGCTTCATTCGTACTGCCTCTGGCTGACCGCGTAAGCAAAAACGCGGAAAAATTATCTGCGCAAACTTTGCCGCATTGATTGGCGATAAGCAAGGAGAAGCGCCGAAACGGCGTTTTTATAAACAACCCAGTTTTCTATATACAACATGTTTTCTATATAAAAAGGGGGAAGACACTTTCGCGTCCTCCCCCTTCGATGAAGCGTTAACGAACAGCTAGCCGTTAACCTTCGTTATGCAATTCCAGATCTTCGACTTCATTCTGGCTACGCAGCGCTTTGGCATCGTCATTGCGTAATACTTCCAGATAATCCAGATAGCCTTGATCAACATCCTTCGTCACATAAATCCCGTTGAACACCGAGCATTCAAACTGAGCGATATCCGGGTTATCTTCACGCGCTGCGTCGATCAGATCGTCGAGATCCTGGAAAATAAGCGCATCAGCGCCAATAATCTTACAGATTTCGTCCACTTCGCGACCGTGAGCAATCAGCTCGTTGACGCTCGGCATGTCGATGCCATACACGTTAGGGAAGCGAATTTCCGGTGCCGCAGAGGCCAGATACACACGCTTGGCTCCTGCTTCACGCGCCATCTCCACAATCTGCTCCGACGTTGTACCACGTACAATGGAGTCATCCACCAGCAGCACGTTTTTGTCACGGAATTCAGCACGGTTGGCGTTCAGCTTACGGCGTACCGATTTCTTACGCGCCTGCTGTCCCGGCATGATAAAGGTACGGCCAACATAGCGGTTTTTCACAAACCCCTGACGATACGGTTTGTTAATGATACGCGCGATTTCCAGCGCGATATCACAAGAAGTCTCAGGAATCGGGATCACGACGTCAATATCGAGATCTTCCCACTGGCGCGCAATTTTTTCACCGAGCTTCTGACCCATGCGAACGCGTGCGCTGTAGACCGAGATTTTATCGATGAAAGAGTCCGGGCGCGCGAAGTAAACATATTCGAACAGGCACGGGTTGCTCTTCGGATTCTCTGCACACTGGCGGGTAAACAGCTGCCCTTTTTCCGTAATGTAGATCGCTTCTCCCGGCGCCACATCACGTAAAAATTCAAAGCCCAGCGTATCCAGCGCGACGCTTTCTGACGCCACCATGTATTCGCTGCGACCATCTTCCAGATCGCGCTTACCAATCACCAGCGGACGAATCCCGTTAGGATCGCGGAAAGCCACCATACCGTGTCCGATAATCATGCCAACACAGGCATAGGCACCGCGAATTTGCTGGTGCGTCGCGGCAACGGCCGCAAAAATATTATCGGCTTCCAGCGGATAATGCTGGAAACGGTCCAGCTCTCTGGCAAAAATGTTCAGCAGAATTTCAGAATCAGACGTGGTGTTAACGTGACGACGCTCCTGCTCGAACAGCTTTTTACGCAGTTCATGGGCGTTAGTCAGGTTACCGTTGTGGGCCAACGTGATACCGAACGGAGAGTTAACATAGAAAGGCTGTGCTTCCGAGGCGCTGGAGCTACCTGCGGTTGGATAACGCACATGGCCAAGCCCCATGTTTCCCTGTAGGCGTTGCATGTGCCGCGCTTCAAACACATCTTTCACCAGGCCATTGGCCTTACGCAGGCGAAAACAATTAAAGGCATCGATGGTTACAATACCCGCTGCATCCTGCCCACGGTGTTGCAACACCGTTAACGCGTCATAAATCGACTGGTTGACCGGTGTAAAACCGGCGATACCGACAATACCGCACATGGTGTCTTTTCCTCATCAGCGCTACCGCAGCGGTAAATGCTGCGGCAAGAAACTTGACGTGCTTTGCAGGTAGTCAAAAAACCACCTGATAATATAACTGAACTGCGGGATTAACTGGGACTGCTTCCAGTCATCACTTTGTGAAAAACCGGTGAAAGTATCCAGAAAGAATAGCAGTGCGGAAACGATCAGCACCCCGCGTAGCGCACCAAAACAGATGCCCAGAACGCGATCGGTGCCGGATAATCCGGTACGTTCAACCAGCGAACTAATCGCATAGTTGACGATAGCCCCCACAATCAGCGTTGCAATAAACAGAATGGCAATCGCAATGCCGTTACGCACCAACTCATCATCAAAACGGGTGAAGTAGACCGCGAGGTAAGCGTAGTAATGGCTGGCGACAAAAAACGCACATCCCCAGGTTACTAACGACAGCGCTTCACGAACAAACCCCCGGATCAGGCTAACCAGAGCCGAAAAACCGATGATGCCAATAATGACGTAATCAACCCAAACCATGAACGATCCTAATAATGAACGATGCTACCGATAAGCCGCTACGTCATCCTGTTCGCGGCGCATTCTAACAGAAAAAGAAAACGTTTGCGTAGCGTATTTCCGCCGATTTCATCAATAGATAATCAGGCGAAAAAACCAGCAACTCGCTATGCCTGATTCTATTCACTGTCGGCATAACAAAATCAACAACAGGCCACTCAAAACGAGTGCGGGGCGAAGCATCACGCATATGAGCCTCATCCCCGCAGCCTGCTTCTTCTACTATTACGCGGCAGACAACAGACAATCCACCCCGTTATTTTCACGCTTAACCAGCCTTAACGAACGGAATGTGCACGCACCTGCCCGCTGAGTCCGCTGAGCTGTTGCAGCTCACCCAGCGACGACTCCAGCTTCTGCTTCGAGGCATCCGGCCCCACGTAAATACGGGTGATTTGCCCTGAAACCGGCGTTGACGGTACGGTATACGCACGATAGCCAGAGAGACGCAATTTGGCGACAATCTCGTTCACCTTATCCGCGTTTTTCAGCGCACCGAGCTGAACAATATAAGCCTGTCCGACGGGCGCTTGCTGCGTCGGCTGTGTTTCAGGCTTCACTTCCGGTTTGGGTTCCGGTTTAGGCTCAGGCTTCGGTTTTACTTCCGGTTTCACCTCAGGTTTTGGCTGAGGCTTCGGCGTCTGAACCGGCGGACGTTCCACCACAACCGGCGGTGCCGTCATCGCTGGCGTATTCGCGCCAGAATGGGATGATGGCGGTGTCTGCGTCGTGGTTTCAGGTGCTGTCGCTGCCGATGAATTAGCTGTCGATGATCTCGCATCAGGCGCTTCGGCTTCCGGGCTGTTCTGCATCGCCGCCTCCGCCCCTTCCGGTGGCTGACTCGGCAGCGACGGGTTCAACGCAGGCAGCGATTCCATCTCATTACTATCACCCGGTTTAGGGATTAGCGGAATCGACGCAAACTCGTCCTCGTAGTGCTTTTTCTTACCATCCAGCAGGCCGGGTAAAATGATCACGCCCAGCGCGACCAGAATGACCGTACCCACCAGGCGGTTCTGAAATTTACTCGCCATTCGCCTTCTCCTCATCCAGCGCTTCCATTACATGCGCTACCGTATGAAAAGATCCACATACAATGACGATATCCTGCTGCTCCGCCTCGGACATCGCCTGCTGCCAGGCCGCCACGACATCAGGGAACGATTGGCTGCGCGTCAGGTGCTCGGCAATCTGCTGTGCGGTGGCACCACGCGGCCCTTCCAGCGGTGCGCAATACCACTCATCCACCAACGGTGTTAAGTAGGCCAGCGTACCGGCAATATCTTTATCCGACAGCATGCCGACGACAGCCCGTATTTTTCCGGTGGTCGGCAACGCGGCCAACCGATTTGCCAGATACACCGCCGCATGGGGATTGTGTGCAACATCAAGAATCAATCGCGGTGACTCCTGCACCGTCTGAAAACGCCCCGGTAATGTCGCGTGCTGTAACCCTTGCCTGATCGCGTCTTCGCTCACATTAAGTGACGAATAGTGCAATGCAGCCAGCGCCGTGGCGGCATTCGCCAACGGGACATTAGGTAATGGCAGCCGTGATAACTCACGCTGCTTATCCTGCCAGCTCCACGTTTCGCGCTGAACGGAATAGTCCCAGTCGCGACCACGGCGGCGCAGCTGCGCCCCTTTCTCAGCGGCAACATCGGCAATCGTTCCCGGCATATCCGGCTCGCCGACAACGGCAGGTCTACTCTGTCGGAATATCCCGGCTTTCTCACGACCGATGCTTTCCCGATCGTTACCTAACCAGTCGGTATGGTCGATAGCTATGCTGGTAACGACGGAGACATCCGCATCCACGATATTGGTGGCGTCCAGGCGCCCACCAAGCCCCACTTCCAGGATGACGACATCCAGGTTCGCCTGCTTAAAGAGTTGCAGCGCCGACAGCGTACCGAATTCAAAATAGGTGAGCGATACCGCCCCTCGTCCTGCTTCGATATCCGCAAATGCCTGAGTGTGTTGCGCTTCAGGCAATTCTTTGCCCTGAATACGCACCCGCTCGGTATAGCGAACAAGATGGGGAGAGCTGTAAACGCCAACCCGCAGCCCTGCGGCCAGCAGAATGGATTCCAGCGTACAGCAGGTGGTTCCCTTGCCGTTCGTCCCCGCGACGGTGAAAACCGTTGGGGCAGGCTGTAGCAAATGGAGATGTTCAGCAACCTGCTTAACGCGCTCCAGACCTAAATCAATGGCCTGAGCGTGCAGGTGCTCAAGATAATGAAGCCACGTGACCAAAGGTGACGTGGCTTGAGGTGTTTGAAGTGTATCCATGAGTCCCGTTCACTGGCTTACGGTTCATTGCGGGCAGAGCGTGCGCATTATTACCCCGTCGAGAACGACATGGTTGAGTGCCACACGCCCAGCCCATCATGTCAGTTATGCGTCATCCTGTGATGATTCCGACGGCGCATCGCTGCGGATTTCCACGTCATCATTGCCCGGTTCTGGATGATTCGTCAGTTTGGCAAGAATAGTGGCCAGCTTGTAGCGCATTTCCGGACGACGAACGATCATATCGATCGCCCCTTTCTCGATCAGGAATTCACTACGCTGGAAGCCCGGCGGCAGCTTTTCACGCACGGTTTGTTCGATAACGCGTGGACCGGCAAAACCGATCAGCGCTTTCGGCTCGGCAATATTCAGGTCACCCAGCATCGCCAGACTTGCGGAAACACCGCCCATCGTCGGGTCAGTCAGCACGGAGATATACGGCAAGCCGCGCTCACGCATTTTTGCCAATGCCGCACTGGTTTTCGCCATTTGCATCAGCGACATCAGCGCTTCCTGCATACGCGCACCGCCACTGGCAGAGAAGCACACCAGCGGACAGCCATCTTCCAATGCCTGCTCAACGGCACGCACAAAACGCGCACCGACAACAGAGGCCATTGAGCCTCCCATGAAAGAGAACTCAAAGGATGCAGCCACAATCGGCATGCCGTAGAGCGTGCCTTTCATGACGATAAGCGCATCTTTCTCATCGGACTGTTTCTGCGCAGAAACCAGACGATCTTTATATTTTTTGGAATCCCGGAATTTCAGGACATCCTTCGGTTCCAGTTCACTTCCCAGTTCGACAGTGTTTTCTTTATCCAGAAACGCCTGTAGACGGTTACGTGCGGAAAGACGCATATGGTGATCGCACTTCGGGCAGACCCCCAGATTGCGCTCCAGCTCAGCACGATAAAGAACCTGACCGCAGCTATCACATTTTGTCCAGACCCCTTCAGGGATGTTCGCTTTACGGGTCGGTGTGATGTTGCTTTTGTTAAGAATTCGTTCAATCCAGCTCATTGATAACCTTTCTGCTTGAACCTGGCAAATGCCAGTCCGCTGTTCATGTTATTCCCTGACAACATTGCCAATGAAAAAATGCCTGAGACGCACGACAATCGCGGTACAAAGGCATCGGCACTCAGGGTGTTCCCAAGAACAGACCATAAATGCTGCCCATTAAACCATAACGTTCCGGGACTGTGGATAAAAAACTGGTCAAACCGGATGTTAAAATACTTCACTTATTTCACATTGCCGCGCGCGGCTGCTCTACGATGGCGGACAATCTCAATAACGCCCGGCAGGATAGAGAGAAAAATAATCGCGACAATCAGTAATTTCAGATTTTCCTGCACTACCGGCAAATCGCCAAACAGGTAGCCCGCATAGGTGAACGATAGCACCCACAACAGCGCACCAATGACATTATAGGCCGCAAAATGCCGATAGCTCATGTGCCCCATCCCGGCGACAAACGGCGCAAATGTTCTCACAATCGGGACAAAGCGCGCCAGAATTATCGTCTTACCGCCGTGACGCTCGTAAAACGCGTGCGTTTTATCCAGATAGCTGCGGCGAAAAATCTTCGAGTTCGGGTTGCTAAACAACTTTTCACCGAACAGCCGTCCAATAGTGTAGTTCACTGCATCCCCCGTGATTGCAGCAACAATCATCAGGAACACCATTGTATGCACATTCAGATCGTTCGACGGTAACGCCGCCAGCGCCCCTGCAACAAACAGCAGTGAATCGCCCGGCAAAAACGGCGTCACCACCAGCCCGGTTTCACAGAACAAAATCAGGAACAAAATGGCATAAACCCAGACACCATATTGCGCCACCAGTTCCGCCAGATGAACGTCAATGTGCAGAATAAAATCAATAATAAACTGTATAAATTCCATCACAACTTCTTCTCCCCAAAGTGTATACCGATTGCACGCGGTCGATATACGCAAGGCAGCCGGAATTCCCGCGTTGCCTTGCGTATAGCACGCCAAACAGCATCGTCCTTAATACGCACCGCACACGGTCAGATGGCCATAGGTCAACAGGCCCCGTGCGATACGACAAAAAACGCACAACTCACACCAATAAGCACTAGTCCGCCAAAAAGAGTGGACCCATCGTGGGCTGTGGCAAAGCAAAACGCGCCGGGTAATCCACCGCCACTAAATACAGCCCTTCGGCTCTGGCCGTCGCTGCCGCCAGCGTACGATCCTTGGCCGCCAGCAGCTCTGCAATCCACGACTCCGGGCGATTGCCACAACCGACTTCCATCAGGCTACCAACAATGTTGCGCACCATATGATGAACGAACGCATTGGCCTTAATATCTACCACGATATAGTCACCGTGACGTGTAACCTTTAAATGATTTACATAGCGCAACGGCGTGCGCGACTGGCATTGCACCGCCCGAAAAGAGGTGAAATCATTCTCCCCCAACAGACACTGCCCGGCACGCTCCATCCGTTCCACATCCAGCGGATGATAAAAGTGCGTCATGCCATGTGAAAGCACAGCAGGACGATAGCGGTGATTATAGATGACATAGCGGTAGCGACGTGCCGTCGCGCTGAAGCGCGCATGGAAATCCTCCTCCACCGTTTTCACCCAGCGCACAGCGATATCTGGCGGTAAATTCGCATTCACCCCCATCGTCCAGGCGGCATCTTTTCTGATCGCCTGCGTGGTGAAGTGCACAACCTGTCCGGTACCGTGAACCCCAGCATCGGTTCGGCCGGCACAAAACACTTCTATCGGTTCATCCGCGACTTTGCTCAGCGCCTTTTCAAGACAAGCCTGCACGCTAGCGACATCACTCTGGCGCTGCCAGCCATAATACTGGCTACCGTCATACTCAATGCCCAACGCGATTTTCAGCGGGGCGCGTTCGTTTTCCGCAACGGCGTCGGCCTGAATCGCCTCCGCCTGAGTGGTTTCCGACATTACCCGAGATACTCCCTCACCAGACATTCTGCCGTTTCCACCGCCATCAGCGCACCGCCAAAACGAGCATTATCAGCAACCGACCAGAATTGCAGCAGTTCAGGAATCCCGTAATCGTTACGCAGACAGCCGACGCTCAGTTGTCCATTGCCGGACGCATCACCGACCTGCGTCGGGTAATCCTGTTCGTCACTAACTTCAATATTTCCAGCATTGAGCAGTTCATCGCGTGCCTCTTCCGCAGACAGCGGACGCAGCGATTCAAGATGGACAACCTGCGCGTGTCCATAGAACACAGGAGACTGGATGCAGGTCACTGAAATCGGCAATCCTTCGTCCTGCAAGACTTTACGCACCTGATCCACCAGACGACGTTCTTCACGTACGCTGCCGGCTTCATCCGGTAGTAAAGGCAACAGATTGAACGCCAGCTGTTTCGGGAAAATCCCGGCTTCTGGCGGAATACCGTTCAGCAAACGCGCACTTTGCCCAGCCAGATCGTCTACCGCCGCTTTGCCGAGGGCGGAAACCGCCAGCATATTGACGACATGCAGGCGTGAAAGCCCTGCCGCATCGGTCAGCGGTTTAATCGCCGTCAGCAGTTGGCTGGTCAGACTGTCGGCCACCGCAACAATATTACGGTTACGGTAATCTGCCAGCGTATGTGCATTAACGCCGGGCACGACCAGCGGGACATCCGGCTCCAGCGCAAACAGACCGCTGCTGTCGATAACCAGACAGCCTGCATTCCCTGCTTCTTCTGCATAGCGGGCGCTGACATCCTGACCAGCGACAAAAAACGCCAGCTGTGCCTGTGACCAGTCAAAATCAGCCACATCGGTGACCAGACAGGACTGGCCGTTAAAACGTATGGTTTCACCCGCGCTACGTTCGCTGGCCAGCAGATACAGTTCACCCACTGGGAATTCGCGTTCCTGCAATAATTCCAGTAACGCCGTGCCTACTGCGCCCGTGGCACCCAGCAGAGCAATATTCCAGCCGTCAGACATTTGGTTCTCTCCCAAATTTTGAATGAAACACAAATCATAAATGGAACCAACAGACGATCGCGACGCCGTCTGTTGGTTCATGAATAAAAAAGTGATGCTCGCGCGAAACGCCGTTAGCGTGCGCCCCGCACTGACGCCGTGAATCCCAGCGCGTTCAGGCAATCTGCGCTGTCAGCATCAGCGCAGATAACATGGAGTGACGACCATTCGCGTCGTTCCTGATAATGTTTGCGCAGGCGATCGAATTCGCCTTCCTGATGCGCAACGTGGCGCAACAACGCATCATCCCGGCGCACATCATACACCAGATGCACCAGACGTTTTAGCAGCGCCTCATCCAGCGGCACGGTCAGTGTCACTTCGGCATACTCTGGCTCAGGCAAAAGCGACGAAAGCGCCACCTTCTGGGGGGTTCCAATAAACTCGCTCCAGGCTTCAAAGACCTGCGTAGTACCGCGCGCCTTCCCTTCCAGCGTATAACCAGCGATATGCGCCGTGCCAATATCGACGCGTGCCAGCAGATCGGTTGATAATTCAGGCTCGGGTTCCCATACGTCAAGAATGACGCTGAGTTTTTTACCCCGTTGCAAGGTCTCAAGCAGTGCCGCATTATCTACCACCGGGCCACGGCAGGCGTTAATCAGAATACGTCCGTCGGCAAACGCGTCCAGCACGCTGGCATCAACCAAGTGATGGGTACGGTATGGACCATCGAGATACAGCGGCGTATGCAGCGTCAGAATGTCAGCATCGCGCACCAGCGTCTCTAGCGGCAGGAAATCCCCCGCATCACCGCGATCGGCACGCGGCGGATCGCACAGCAGCGTTTTAACGCCCCAGGCTTTCAGACGCGCATCCAGACGTCGGCCAACGTTTCCCACGCCGACAATCCCGACGGTTTTATCACGCAGTTGGAAGCCATCACGCTCGGCCAGCATCAGCAAAGAAGAAAACACGTACTCCACTACCGCGATGGCATTGCAGCCGGGCGCAGCAGAAAACGCGATACCGTTGGCGTTAAGCCAGGTATCATCAACATGGTCGGTGCCAGCCGTCGCGCTGCCGACGAATTTTACCGCCGAACCAGACAGCAGATCCGCATTCACCTTCGTGACCGAACGCACCATCAGCGCATCTGCGCCTGCCAGCAGATCGCGCGGTAAAGGACGTCCCGGCACAGCCTGCACGTCGCCCAGACGGCTAAAAAGTTCGCGGGCATACGGCATATTCTCATCAACCAGAATCTTCATTGTCTTCTCCGACATCGGTAGCCAGCCAAAAAAAGCGGGGAGATATTTTGCCACCGAATGGGGCAGAAACCCAAGGCAATTACGACGCGATGTCTTTCCTTCCTCTGCTCACATCAACATCACGCGGCTCCCATCCCCGCATGAGGCGGCCATTTACCGCAGCAAAACCAAACCGTGTTAAAGGACATCCCGAGTTGATAGTCGCCGTGTGGCTCTGCTATGTTGTTTGCCGTTGCGGCACTTGCCCTATCTTTACCTCCCAGCTCAGACAACCGATGCGTTCTCTGTCTGGTCTGTTATGAGAAATCCAACGTTGAACGCCTTATTCCCCACCATTGCCGTGCTGATCTGGTCAGTGAATGTCATTGTCAACAAGCTCTCCGCGAGCGTCATCGACCCGGCTGCTATCTCATTTTATCGCTGGCTACTGGCATTTCTCGTCATGACGCCATTCATGCTGCCAACCCTGCGTCAGCATGCAACGGCCATTCGTCAACACGCCTGGAAATTGCTGGTGCTGGGGTTACTCGGCATGGTGCTGTATCAAAGTTTGGCCTACTACGCAGCGCACTCGATCAGCGCGGTGATGATGGGCATTATGGGGTCGCTCATTCCACTCCTCACGGTCCTGCTCAGCATACCTCTGCTACGCATCGCCCCCACATTGGGCGTGCTGCTCGGCAGCATCCTGTCGCTGGCAGGCATTATCTGGCTGATTGGAGAAGGACATCCAGAACAGATTCTGGCGCAGGGCATCGGCCCCGGTGAATTCATGATGTTTTGTGCGTCGCTGTCCTATGCACTCTATGGCGTGTTAACCAAACGCTGGAGCATCCCGTTACCCAACTGGGTATCGCTCTATGTGCAAATTGCCTTTGGCGTGGTGGTACTGATTCCAAATTTCCTGCTGACGGACAACGTGCAGCTTAATGCCCAAAATCTGCCGCTGGTGATTTTCGCTGGCATCATGGCCTCAATCATCGCGCCTTTTTTGTGGATTCAGGGCGTTATGCGTCTGGGAGCCAGCAAAGCCGCCATCTTTATGAATCTGACTCCCATTTTTACAGCAATGATCGCGATTGGATTTTTGCACGAGCCTTTGCACCATTACCATCTGATTGGCGGTGGCATCACACTACTCGGTGTTATCCTCGCCCAGCGTCTGCGTACGCCGCTGGGACGCCCCTCATGAGACCCCGTCATGAGATTCGTGCCTTTTAAGCAGTGCATGACTATCGGCGGTCACAGGAGATTGCTATGATTCCTCTCAATCATAACGGCAGTGAGGATAACCGATATGCAACCTGTAAGTGGCCCGGGTGCCCCGCTGCCCGGCGAGCGCCCGGTTACGTCGACAACCACATCCTCAGCCTCGAATACCACAGGCTCCGCCAACGGCGATCGACCGCTCACGCTGGCACAGCGCACCACGCTGGAAAATCTGGTGCTTAAAGTTGCCGCACTGACAACATCAAAAGCAGCGGAAGTCTGGACGACGGTAAAAACAGGATTAGGTCTGGCAGAAAATAGCGAATTGCAGTCCCGCCACTACCAACCTGCCGAGCAGATACTCCAGACGCGTTTAACGCAGGCACAAGATAGCGGTGGACGCCAGCAACTGCTTCAGCGCCTGACGGATATGCTGTCTCAGGGAAATAATCGTCAGGCAGTCAGCGATTTTATCCAGCAACGGTTCGGCAGCACCACGCTAAGCGCATTGAATAAAACGCAGCTACAGCAGGTTGTGACGCTGCTGCAAAATGGGCAAATCCCACAGTCAACGACACCGGCCAGTGCGACACAAACCGCTCAGGCTGCCAACTCGCCCGATCGTCCCCTCAATCCTGCTGAACAGCGCGGCCTGAATCAGTTAGTCACCCGATTGGCGACCATGACCGGTGAACAACCAGCAAGAGTGCTGAGTAATCTGATGATGATGCAGAATCTTAATGCGGGTGACACCATCCCGTTAAAACACCTGCCGTTGCTCACGCAGTTCCTGCAAGCGCAGGTAGAGCTGCAACAAACACAGACGCTGCTGCGCGCCACCTCACCGGCATCGCAGGGGACACCGACAAATGCGGGAACCGCAGGCGCAGCACCAGAATCGCTGACAGCCAACACGGCTAATACGACAAACGCGAATCTGTCATCTACAGCGAACCTATCATCACAGCCGCTATCGGCACAGAACGCGCTGCTTTCCCCAAACCTCGCCCCGTTGCAGGCTTTGCTACAACAGCCAATGACCGCGCAGGAACAGCACCTATTGATGGATTACACGCAGAATCGCTTCAATATCGGCTTACAAACGCCGCTGACGCCGATGCAGGTCAGCGATCTGCTGACGTTCCTGTTTACACAGCGCATTCAGCGTGCGCAGGAAACGGACTGGACAACGACTTCACAATTGCTGCACCCGCTGTTCAACCCCCTGATTGCCTCACTGCCGCTCAGTTGGCAATCCCTGTTCCATAAGCCTATGTTTCTGGTGATTGTCAGCACCTGCGTGGCCGCATTTCTACTCTGGGTGTTGATCTAAGCACCGTTCTCATTACGGCCAAGGCGGCTCATAGTATTGCCCACAAAAAACCCCGCGGCTTGCGCCAGCGGGGTTTGATTACTTTTCATAATAATACGCGAATGAAAAACCGATTATTTATCGAGTTTTCTCATTACCAGCGTCGCATTCGTACCACCGAAGCCGAAGCTGTTAGACATCACCGTGGTCAGTTTACGCTCCGTCGGCGTCGTCACGATATTCAGGCCAGCAGCCTGCTCATCTAAATTTTCCACGTTAATGCTTGGCGCAACAAAGCCGTGTTCCAGCATCAGCAATGAGTAAATGGCTTCCTGAACGCCTGCGGCTCCCAGAGAGTGACCGGTCATTGCTTTCGTCGCGGAGATCGCTGGCGATTTGTCGCCAAACACTTCACGAATCGCACCCAGTTCCTTCACATCGCCAACCGGCGTAGAGGTACCGTGAGAGTTCAGGTAATCAATTGGCGTATCAACACCGTTCATCGCCATCTTCATGCAGCGAACGGCACCTTCACCCGATGGGGCAACCATATCTGCACCGTCAGACGTCGCACCGTAGCCGACGATTTCTGCGTAGATGTGCGCACCGCGCGCCAGCGCGTGTTCCAGCTCTTCGACAACGACCATACCGCCGCCGCCTGCAATCACGAAACCATCGCGATCGGCATCATAGGTACGGGACGCTTTTTCTGGTGTTTCATTGTATTTGGTCGACAGCGCGCCCATCGCATCAAATTCACAGGCCAATTCCCAGCACAGCTCTTCAGCTCCACCAGCGAATACGATGTCCTGTTTGCCCATCTGAATTTGCTCAACGGCGTTACCGATACAGTGTGCAGAGGTCGCACAGGCAGAACTGATGGAGTAGTTCACACCGTGGATTTTGAACGGCGTTGCCAGACAGGCAGATACCGCGGAACCCATGGATTTGGTCACAACATAAGGACCAACGGCTTTCAGGCCACGCGGGCTGCGCATCGCGTCAGCACCAAACACCTGATAGCGCGCAGAACCGCCGGAACCGGCAATCAGGCCAACGCGTGGGTTATTTTGATAAACTTCATCAGACAGGCCGGAATCCTGAATCGCCTGCTCCATGGATAAGTAGGCATAAATCGATGCATCACTCATAAAACGCACAATTTTGCGATCGATGAGGCCAGTGGTGTCCAGTTTGACATTCCCCCAGACGTGACTACGCATACCGGAATCTTTCAGCTCTTGAGAGAAAGTAATACCCGAGCGGCCTTCCCGCAATGATGCCAGAACTTCCTGCTGGTTATTACCGATGCTTGATACGATCCCCAGGCCAGTAATCACTGCACGTTTCATTTAATACCTCTTTTTCCACTTATAGAGTTTGGGATTTCGCTTCGCACTTTAGCGTACAGTTGTAAGCTGAACAAGTCCGATCAGCCGAACTATCGCGAAATTATTGCTAAATTTGCGCCACGATATTCCGCTCGTTAAAATCTCGCCATCACTTGAATAATGAGCTTTTGCCGTGACGAACCTCCCCATCCAACATGCGTCGTTAAGTTGGAACGCTCAGGGTACACCTGTATCGCAACAGTTTGATGACGTCTATTTTTCGAATCAGGATGGGTTAGCTGAAACCCGTTATGTGTTTTTAAAGGGCAATCAGTTTCCTGAGCGTTTCGCCACACATCCACGCACTGCCTGCGTGATAGCAGAAACCGGCTTTGGTACGGGTCTGAATTTTCTGACGCTGTGGCAGGCGTTTGCCGACTTTCGTCAACAGCAGCCGCAGGCGACCTTGCACCACTTGCATTTCATCAGCTTCGAGAAATTCCCTCTGCGTCGGCATGATTTAGCGGCCGCACATGCTCAGTGGCCGGAACTGGCCGCCTTTGCGGATGAACTGCGTGAGCAATGGCCGCTGCCGCTGCCGGGTTGCCACCGCTTGATTCTGGCGCAAGGCGCTATCACGCTCGATTTATGGTTTGGTGACGTCAACACGTTGCTGCCTGAGTTGGATGACACCCAGAATCATCAGGTCGACGCCTGGTTTCTGGACGGCTTCGCCCCCGCCAAAAACCCGGACATGTGGACAGATAATCTGTTTCAGGCAATGGCTCGTCTGTGCCGTCAAGGAGGCACGTTTGCCACCTTTACCGCTGCGGGCTTTGTACGTCGCGGTCTGCAACAGGCGGGGTTTCAGGTCAGTAAGGTCAAAGGATTCGGACAAAAACGCGAGATGCTGAGCGGCATCCTTCCCGAGACGCTTCCCATCACCTCACCGACACCGTGGTATGCGCGTCCTGCGGCCAGCACGACTGACGATATTGCGATTATCGGCGGCGGCATCGCCAGCGTGCTCACCGCACTGGCGCTGCAACGGCGCGGAGCAAAGGTCACGCTCTACTGTGCGGAAGCCCAGCCTGCCACGGGCGCCTCCGGCAATCGTCAAGGTGCGCTGTATCCTCTGCTGAATAATCGACACGATGCGGTATCCCGCTTTTTCTCCCTTGCTTTTGACTTTGCCCGCCGCAGTTACACGGCACTGGCGCAACAGGGTCTGGCATTTGAGCACCAGTGGTGCGGAGTTAGCCAGCTCGCCTGGGATGAAAAAAGCGCGCGTAAGATCGAACAGATTCTGCAAGGAGAATGGCCGGAAGAGTTAGTCATTAGCGTGGATGCACAACAACTGGAAAACCAAAGCGGTCTGAATCCCGGCGTAAACGGCATCACCTACCCCGACGGCGGCTGGCTGTGTCCGGCAGAACTAACAGCCGCTGCGTTGAAGCTGGCACAGCAGAACGGCCTGTCGGTACAGATGAATACCATCGTTTCCACACTGGAGAAAACGGACGACGGCTGGGCGCTCACCCTCAGTACCGGCCAACGGGTAAGCCATGCGGTTGTGGTGCTGGCAAATGGCTATCACATTACTGATTGGTCGCAAACTCATCATTTACCCGCCTACGCCGTGCGCGGGCAGGTCAGTCATATTCCCACTAACCCCGTGTTGGGGCAGCTTAAACAGGTTCTGTGCTACGACGGCTATTTGACGCCGGTCAGCCCGCGCCATCAAACGCACTGCATCGGAGCAAGCTATGTACGGGGAGAAACCCGCTGTGATTATCGGGAAGAAGAACAGCAAGAGAACCGCCAGCGGCTACTGAACTGCTTGCCCCACGCAGAGTGGGCCAAGACGATCGATGTCAGCGATGCGCAAGCACGTCAGGGTGTGCGCAGTGCGCTACGCGATCATCTGCCGCTGTTAGGAGCCGTGCCGGACTATGAACAAACGCTGGCAGAATATGAAGATCGGCTGCATCCACAGCACCGTGCCGACACCGTGCCGAACGCGCCTTATTGGCGAGATCTGTTTATTATCGGTGCGTTAGGCTCACGCGGGCTCTGCTCTGCCCCACTCGCGGCAGAAATTTTGGCTTCGCAAATGTATGGAGAACCGCTGCCGCTGGATCGCGACACGCTTGCTGCGCTAAACCCGAATCGCTTCTGGATAAGGAAACTGCTGAAAGGCAAACCCGTCACTCAGGATTAATGAGGAAGAAGATGTGCTGGCTTGACTAAGCCAGCACTGATTGCTTAACGATGAGCACTGATGAAATCAGTGTGTACTGTTCTGCGCTTGCTGGAAAAGTCGTTCCCACATTCCGTTAACCAATACCTGATCCGGCGGTGACAGTTCACCATTTTTAATAGCGTTATTAATACTGTCGCTAACGCGCACATGCAGTGCTTCAAGCGTGTGTTCCCCGTTTTCTTCCGCTTCTGCAACCGACACTGTCAGATGACCGCGCAAGTAGCCACCAGCAAAAAGCTCGTCGTCGCTGGCATGTTCTACCATGTCATCAATCAGCGCCAGAATGCGCGTTTCAAATTCTGCGATCATTTCTTATCCTCAAATTTTTTGCAGTTCCCGCTCATCACAGATCGGCTGGATACGGGAAGCTCGCCGCCGTCAGCGGGGGCGTATTGTAAAACGATTGTAGCGCACGAATAAAGCTCGCCGGACGCGCAGGAATCCCCTCGTCCAGATACTGCATCACTTGCGCATGCACACGCCGTTGGAAATCAATGCGATCGGGCTCGCAATCGCCGTTCAGGTTGTCGCAGCTGACATTAAACGGAAAACCCGCCGCAACACAGAACAGCCAGTCGAAGGCCTGGGGTTTAATCTCTACCACTTCGAACTGGCTTTGCGTCGTGGCATCGCGGCCATCCGGGCAGTACCAGTAGCCGAAGTCGACCTGCAAACGCCGCTGGGCACCGGCAATACACCAGTGGGAAATCTCGTGCAGCGCGCTGGCATAAAAACCATGCGCAAACACAATCCGGTGATACGGAATGTCATCATCCGCTGGCAAATAAATCGGCTCATCGTCGCCTTTTACCAGACGGGTGTTGTATTCATCGCCAAAGCAATCATTAAAAATATCAATAAGTTGCTGATAATGGTGCGTCGTTGTCATGTTATCTGTTGTGATCATAAGATTGTTATCATAAAAACTGTCCCAGCCAGGCAGCAATCTCGTGTCCGTGGCTGTCATAAATCAGCTTGCTGCTCATAATGGCGGAAACCAGCACCAGCATAGGACGAATCAGCTTTTGCCCTTTCGTCATCACCATTTTAGCCCCAAGCCGCGCGCCGAGGATCTGCCCGATCAGCATGACGCCCCCAACTACCCAGACCACTTTTCCGCTAAGCATAAAAAACAGCAGCCCGCCGAAGTTGGAGGTAAAGTTCAGGATTTTGGCATTCGCCGTCGCTTTTGCCAGATTGAAACCATACAGGGTGACAAACGCCAGAGCATAAAACGACCCGGCACCGGGGCCAAAGAAGCCGTCATAAAAACCGACGCAGCCGCCTGCCACAATCGCAAACGGAAGCGGCGACAGGCGGCGTTGCCGATCGTCATCACCAATTTTTGGCGTGAGTAAAAAGTAGAGACCAATACCAATAATCAGCACCGGCAGCAGTTGGCGCAAAAAGTCGGCATGGATTTGCTGGATCAGCCAGGCACCAAAGGTCGAACCGATAAACGTCAGCGCAATCGCCAGCTTCTGCTCGCCCAGATTGACCGCGCGGCGACGGATGAAATACAGGCTGGCGGAAAAGGATCCTCCGACGGCCTGAAGTTTATTCGTCGCCAGCGCCTGCGCAGGGGATAAACCCGCCGCCAGCAAGGCTGGGATCGTCAATAAACCGCCACCGCCCGCAATCGAATCAATAAACCCTGCCAACGCCCCAACAAAAAACAGCACGGCCAGCATCTCTGGCCCAAGAACTAACCAGTCCATCGTTATTCGTTATCTCGCAGCAAAATGTCTGTCGAGCAATGCCTGACAAGAAGGAGGCAATGGCGGCGGCGTGGTTTTTTCTGGGGCTTCGCTACTCGGCTGCTTCGGCTGGAACCAGCTGGTTAACTCGGCACCGCATCCGTCACCGATGGGGGGTTCACTCTGTTCCTGACATTCCAGACTGTCCGCCGGGCAGCGCAGGCGCACGTGCATGTGCGCGCGATGCGCAAACCAGGGGCGGACTTTACGCAGCCAGTCACGATCGTGGCCCGCTTCGGCACACAGCTGTTTTTTAATCGCCGGATTGACGAAGATACGCGTCACATCGTTATCCAACGCGGCGGTTTTGATCAGGGTGGTGATTTCCGGTCGCCAGACGCGCGGGTTAACGTTAAGTCCGCTGGCGTTAACCAAGTCGATAGGCTGCGGCTTCAGCAACTGCTGCTCGCTCCAGCGCTGTCTGGGTAATTGCAGCCAGATGTCGACATCCAGCCCGGATTGGTGACTGGCGTGGCCGCTGCTGAAACGTCCACCGACAGGCATGCCCATATCCCCCACCAGCACATTACCCGAGGTCGTACGTTTCACCTCGTTGCTCAGGCGGTGAATAAATGCCAGCAGATCGGGGTGGCCGAAATAGCGGCGCTGATCGACACGCATCACCTGATAATCCAGCGACTGCAATGGCAGCGGCTGGGCACCGATGATACAGCCATTGGAAAAACTACCAATTGACTGCGGCGCGCCCGCAACCGGATGTGCGATCTCCTGCCAGGGCGTTTTCGCCCACGCGACGTTCGACCACAGCGGCGCGCTCAGCGCCAGCGCGAGAACCCCGATTAACCCTTGTTTCATTATTTTTTACCAGCGAGGAACCTGACTATTCACATCCCCACACTGTGCGCGTTGGCGCAGCAGGTGATCCATTAACACAATCGCCATCATGGCTTCGGCAATCGGCACCGCACGAATACCGACACAGGGATCGTGACGGCCGCGTGTGACCATTTCCGTCGCTTCGCCCTGACGGTTGATCGTTTTCCCCGGCACCATAATGCTGGAGGTCGGTTTCAACGCCAGATGCGCAACGATATGCTGGCCGCTGCTGATCCCGCCTAAAATGCCGCCAGCGTGGTTGCTTTGGAAACCGTCCGGCGTGATTTCGTCACGGTTTTCGCTGCCACGCTTGGTGACAACCGCAAAGCCATCGCCAATTTCAACGCCTTTCACAGCATTGATGCTCATTAACGCATGAGCCAGATCGGCATCAAGACGATCAAAGACCGGCTCACCTAATCCGGCGGGCACGGATTCCGCCACGACGCTCACCTTCGCGCCAATGGAGTCGCCCTCTTTTTTGAGCGCACGCATCAGTTCATCCAAGGCTTCCAGCTTGTCGACATCCGGGCAGAAGAACGGGTTTTGCTCAACCTGATCCCAATCTTTCAGTTCGCAGGTGACATCGCCAATCTGCGACAGATAGCCACGTACCTTCACTCCGTATTGCTGCTGCAGGTATTTCTTCGCAATCGCGCCTGCGGCAACGCGCATCGCGGTTTCACGTGCGGAAGAGCGACCGCCACCGCGGTAATCGCGCAGGCCATATTTTTGCTCATAGGTGTAGTCCGCATGACCGGGGCGAAAGACATCTTTAATCGCGCTGTAATCCTGAGAGCGCTGATCGGTGTTTTCAATCAGCAGACCAATGCTGGTCCCTGTTGTCACGCCCTCAAAAACGCCGGACAGGATCTTGACCTGATCGGGCTCGCGGCGCTGCGTCGTATAGCGGGATGTCCCCGGACGGCGGCGATCCAAATCGTGTTGCAGATCCGCTTCGGTCAGCGGGATCCCCGGCGGTACGCCATCAACAATACACCCCAGAGCAATACCGTGGGATTCACCAAATGTAGTGACGCGGAAAAATTGCCCAATACTGTTGCCTGCCATCACAACTCCTTCGCATATGTTCTGTTTCTGTCCCACCGCGCAGCCAGATGCACGATAGGACTAATGAATATCGTTATGACCGCTTAGTCGCGGTAAGCGCTAAAGTGCGCTTTGCAATCAACCAGTTGTGATTGCGTGAGCATAAATACGCCGTCACCGCCATTATCAAACTCCAGCCAGGTGAACGGAATCTCTGGATATTGCTCGATCAGGTGCACCATGCTGTTGCCCACTTCGCAAATCAGCACGCCGTCGTCGCTAAGATAGTCTGGCGCGCAGGCCAGAATACGACGAACCAGATCCAGACCATCGTTGCCCGCTGCCAGCCCCAGTTCCGGTTCGAAACGGAACTCCTGCGGTAGATCGGACATATCTTCTTCGTCCACATACGGTGGATTGGTCACGATCAAATCATAGCGAATCGCAGGCAAATCGCGGAACAGGTCAGACCGAATCGGCGTCACGCGGTATTCCAGGCCGTGCTGCTGAATATTCTGTTCGGTTACCGCCAACGCATCACTGGAGATATCCACGGCGTCAACTTCCGCTTCAGGGAATGCCTGAGCGCAAGCTATTGCAATACAACCGCTGCCCGTACACAGATCCAGAATATGGTTTGGTGCTTTTGGTAACTGCTCATCAAAATAGTTATTGATCAGCTCACCGATAGGAGAACGTGGCACCAGCACGCGTTCATCAACGTAGAATTCCAGGCCGCAGAACCAGGCCTTGTTGGTCAGATAGGCAACCGGAATACGTTCGTTGACGCGGCGGATCACGCGTTCAACAATGCGCTGCCGCTCGCTGGTGATCAAACGAGACGTGTACATATCTTCAGGAATATCGAGCGGCAGATACAGGCTAGGCAATACCAGCTGTATGGCTTCATCCCAGGGATTATCCGTCCCGTGACCGTAATAGACGTTGGCTGCGTTAAACCGGCTGACAGCCCAGCGCAACATATCCTGAATGGTATGAAGTTCACTGACGGCCTCATCGACGAAAATTTTGTCCAAGGGTGTCCTCCGCAGACAGTTCTGAACGGGAAATTGGCGCTTAGTTTGCCATGAAGCCCGCGACAAATCAGCAGATATAACCGACTGAACGCCCCCCGATACAGACTTTTATTTAGCGACAGCAGGCAGACAAGGTAAACTGATCGAATGTTGACGCAAGATGAATGAAATATGAGTAATAAATATTCGCTGAATGACGACGAATTACAGCTTTTTCGCACGTCAATCACTGGCACAAAAAAGTTGCGTCAGGACACCTATACCCACAAACCACTGCGCAGGAAAATAGGCGAATTACCGGCAAAACGGGCATTGCAGGAGCAGGTTGATGCCAGTTTCTATTTCTCGGATGAATTTCAGCCGCAGTTGGATGCAGAAGGCCCTACGCGCTATGTCCGTCCAGGCGCCAGCCACTATGAATTGAAGAAACTGCGACGGGGAGATTATTCACCGGAGCTGTTTCTGGATCTGCACGGCCTGACGCAGCTTCAGGCGAAACAGGAACTGGGCGCGCTGCTGGCAGCTTGCCGTCGGGAGCATGTTTACTGCGCCTGCGTGATGCACGGGCACGGCAAACATATACTGAAACAGCAAACGCCGCTCTGGCTGGCGCAGCACCCCGATGTGTTGGCGTTTCATCAGGCCCCGAAAGAATTTGGGGGGAATGCCGCGCTACTGGTATTGGTGGCACTGGAGGCACCTTCGCTTGAGTAACCCTTGTCATACGTCAAGCATGCGGGCGTGTAGCAGGCTACACGCCTCATCCCCTCTGAATGCCGAGTTTCTCGATTAGCAATCAGGGTTTCGCGGTCAGTTGTGCTGGGCTAACCTGCCAATGCAGCACACCATTGCCGGATTCCGCTTCCAGTTTCACGCAGGCGATGGCGGACGTGGCGAACATCGGAGCCGTTTCATTCCGGCATAATTCTGCAACCAGATAGCCCACCAGCGGCAGGTGCGAAACCACCAGAACCACACTAACGCCTTCTCTCGCCAGCGTTTGCAGGTAATAACCGACAAGCTGGGCATCACCACCGGGCGTCAGTTCATTTAAGCAATCCGCTTCTTCCGGCAGCAGCAGCTCTTTCTTCACCACGTCGAGCGTTTGCTGGGCGCGTAAATAAGGACTCACCAAAACGCGCTCAATATCAATATTTTGCTCGTTCAGCCAACACGCCATCTGGCGAGATTCATCGCGACCAGCGTCGCTCAGTGGCCGAACGGCATCACTCGCTGCATCAAGTACCGCATCACCATGACGCATTATCAACACTTGCATATCACACCGCTATGTTAATGAAATATATGGTATATCCTCATAACCCTGTCGGTATGAGGATTGGCTTTTCTGCAATTGGGCATGCCCGCAACATAAGCCATATAAGGTATAGTGTCTTGCTGTAGGTTACCTGAGTTTCTTGCTATGTAAACTCGCCTGAGATCAGGTTTCGGTAGAAAAACGCATCATCGCCGCGTCTTACCACAGGCAACCAACCGTAATCAGACAAAAATACGACCGAATACTGTTGCAAAATTAACCACCTCAATGCCGCGTTTTTATCCGATCCGTCGCCAAAGAGTCAATTATCGTTATGAATCGATAAAATCAGAAGGCGCACTCAGCTTTCAGTTTTTATCAATAACATATTGATAAATAAAATATTTAAAGACATTTGAGAGATCATTCGCCACCCGAAGAAAATGACCATAATTTTAAAATGGTCATTATAATCAATTACAATAAAACGAATAAATAAGATATAGAATTCAAAAAATAAAAACAAATCAGCATAAAAAACCAAAAAAATAAAAAAAGTCAATTTTTTACACTTTTTTAACACATATTAATTTTGTGATATTGTTAAACAACCACTCTACTTCTATCTTTATCTTAAATAGTGTTTTTTTTACTATTCGTTTTATATAAACAAGGTAATGACACAGAATATAACGTCATATAATAAAAATAGATTGCTCTTCTATTTATGGACGAATGCGCAATTCAGGATAAAGCCCGAAGAACCTCTCTGTTGTTTTATATGCCCGCCATTATTCACGCCATGGAAGAAAAATTAGTAATACATTTCTTTATAGATTTATTCTCACCAAACGGAAAGCACTGAAAATAGTAGTGATATATATTTCAGAAATATGACATTTTTGCGTTCGTGGTTTAGGAAATAAGGAAAAATAACGCCTTTCTCTACATTTTCCTGAATAGCCAAAACCATGCCGCATAAATACCCATATTGATTAAACGACTCGTTATGATTTCTTTCGTAATAATCACTCATAACGAGCAGTTTTCACGGAGACCACGGTACTTTCGTGAAGACACTTTCAATGAAAATAAGTGAGAGGCATATAAAGGAATCGTTATGAATTCTAAACGTATAACATTATCTATTCTGGCGACACTATTCACCACATTCGGCTTTTCCCCCACCGCCAGCAGCGTGACGATTAATGGTCAGATCCCCGTATCACTCACCATTACCGCCGCCTGTACAGTCAATAACGGGGGAGGAGCAGGAACCACATGGGGAACAATAGACTTCGGTTCCCACTCCGACCTGACTGCCGCGATTGATAGCCAGGTGGCCAGCATCGGTGGCAACGGGATCACTGTCAGTTGCTCTGTTGGCACGCCAGCCACATTGCGTATCGGTGAAGGTGCAAACGCCTCCACCACGCTACGCAGACTGGCGCCAGGCACAGGAACCTATAACGTCCCCTACCGTTTATACAGTGACTCAACCCGCACGACTGAAATCCCGCTGAATAGTGCAACGGGTATTGCTATCGTCGCAACAGGCAACCCGCAGATGGTTCCGATTTATGCGCGTATTCAGCCGTCAGACCAGACCGTTCTGGCACCCACCGCTGGGTCTTATACCGATACCGTCACTGCCACTATCGAATGGTAATCTTTTACAGGCCGACATGCCTACGTGTCGGCCTTTTTAGGGTCATTGATCCGTAAGAAAAGGAGCCGTTATGTCACCACGTCTTATACGCGATATCGCGTTTGCTGCCAGTGCCCTGCCGTTCCCCCTGGCGTTGGGTTCTGCCCGCATCGCCATTCAGGCCAAGTAACCACTGGTATTGCGATGCGTTTTCCATCGGTATTGGTTTTGCCACTTCTGCTGTCCGGTTCCATCATCCCCATGGTGGCGATGGCGCTCACCGTTAGCAGCACATTCGATGTCACGGCAACGATACAAAGAGGCTGTGTTTTTGGCACCAGTACGGCAAATAGTCAGCCCAATATGGGCACACTTGACTTCGGAACGCGCAGCGCCACGGCGACCAACGTGGATGTCGCCAGCACGAGCGGCGGCGGCTCGATTGTTGCCACCTGCACACCAGGCACAAGCGCCATCATTGAACTGAGCTACGGTGCCAATGGCGGTAGCAGCGCACAGCGTTATCTGAAAAATGCAGCAGGAACGCGCCTGTTGGCCTATCAGCTTTACCGCGATGCTGCGCGCACGCAGGTATGGGGAACGGGAAGTCTGGCGTTCAGCATTGTCTCCTTTCCCAGCACAACCCAGACCTACACCGTTTATGCCCGCTACTTTGGCGGCACACCTCTGCCTCCCGCAGGGGTTTATACCGATAACGTGACCGTCAGCCTGACTTATTAAAAACAAAACAGGGTGAACACAGGATGAAGAGGAAAATGACGTTTTTTATTCGGGCAATGGTCTTTTTATTAAGCGGATTCGGCTCATCGTGCTTTGCCGCCAGTTCTATCCTCGTGTGGCCGATTTATCAGGTCATTGAATCCGATGAGAACAGTTCAGCCCTGTGGCTGGAAAACAAAGGCAATGCACCCGTTGGTTTGCAAATCCGCATCATGTCCTGGAAGCAAATAGACTTTCAGGATCGTTATGCCGAACAAAATAACGTAATTGCGACACCGCCGTTCATGACGCTGGAACCGGGTAAACGCAATATGGTGCGCCTGATTCGCGTCAACTCAGCCCCCGCTAATACCGAACAGGCTTACCGCATCATCGTTGATGAGATTTCCGCCCCTTATCAACAAAATACCCCGCAGATGGGGCTGCAATTCCAGATGCGCTATCTGCTACCTCTGTTTCTTGATGGTGAAGGCGTCTGGACACATGCTCGCCCGGAGAAACGACGCGCCAACGCCGAACCGACGCTGCCCGTACTCAGTTGGCGAATCAGCGCGGTGGGGGGGAGAAACTATCTTTATGTCCGCAACCGTGGCGTGGTGCATGCCCGGCTGAGTAACGTCTATTGGTCAGCCGACCAGAGCGGGAAAGGAAGCCGAATAAAGATAACCGACGGCTTTTTAGGCTATGTGCTACCGGGGCAAGAGATGCGCTGGCCGTTACCTGCTGGCGTATCCACCCCGAGCGCAGCGATGCAGCTCTTCACCAATCTGATCGATATCACCGATCCCATACTGATTAAACGCGAATGATGGATCGGTTAATAACAGAGGCGAGTCTGTTGGCTGTCCGGTCATGGTGAGATGTAGCATGACGCACAAAACAGGTGCCTTTCTCCTGCTCATGTGCGCCCCGCTTGCGCTGTTTTATTCTGCGACCCTTCTCGCGGAAGAGTATACCGATCTCCCCGCGCCCCCCAGCGCGATGCCCTCGCTCAGCGAATCCGTCTATTATTTAACACTTTCCGTCAACGGACAGAGCGATAACGCGGTAGTCCCTGTCACGTATCGTGCCGGGAACTATTATGTGGATGCGGCCGCGCTGCGCCAGAATCACATTCGCCTGTCAGAGCAAAGCGTGGGGCTGGTCAATATCAGCGCTCTGCCAGACGTCACCGTCGATTACGATCAGGCCATACAGCAGCTAAAACTCACCGTGCCCATGCACTGGCTACCCGAGCAATCCGTTGAAGGCGGAGGGCAGAATATGGCGCGCCTTCCCGCTCGCACCAGTCCCGGCCTGTTATTCAACTATAACCTTTATTACACCTCGCCCCGCAGCAGTTCGGACTCGCTCAGCAGTTGGATGGAACAGCGCTTCTTCAGCCCCTACGGAACCCTATCCAATACGGGGATCTACTATTTCACATCGGGCAATAGTACCTCGCAGCAAGATGGCTATCAGCGCTTCGATACCTATTGGCGTTATAACGATAACGAACGCATGCTCACCTATCAGGTTGGCGATCTGATTAGCAACTCCCTGACGTGGAGCAACTCGGTGCGTATGGGCGGCCTGCGTGTCACCCGCAATTTCGGCCTTCGCCCGGATATCGTGACCTATCCAATGCTGCAATACACCGGTACGGCCGCCGTACCCAGCACGCTTGACTTGTTTATTAACGGTTATAAAGCCAACAGCACGAACCTGAACGCGGGTCCGTTCACCCTCACCAATACGCCTTACCTGAATGGTGCAGGGGAAGCGACGGTGATTACCACGGACGCTCAAGGGCGGCAGGTTTCTACCACGATTCCTTTTTATGTCTCCAACGCCTTGCTGCGGGAGGGATTAAGCGATTTCGATCTGTCCGTTGGTGTTTTGCGCCGGGACTATGGGGTACAGAATAACTCCTACACTGACGATCCTGCCGTCAGCGGCATCTATCGCTACGGGCTGACCAATAAGCTGACGGTATCGACACATGGCGAGGCCGTACAGGATCTGTATCTACTCGGCGCAGGGGTGGACTTTACCGTGGGTCGCTGGGGCACGCTGAGTTCCTCTTACAGTCAAAGTGAAAAGGAAGCCACCGGACACCAATACACCACGGGCTACTCTTACTACAGTTCCGCATTTGGCCTGAGCGTCCAACACGCTAAACGCAGTGAAAAGTACCGCGATTTAGCCTCCGTGCTCACAGAAGGCCGCCTCAGTCGGGAAAGTTATCAGGCGACGCTCAGCAGCCAGTTGTTTGGTGAAGGCAATGGTTCATTCGGCGTGGGTTATTTCGATATCCGCTCGTACGATTCAATCCGTACCCGTCTGCTGAATCTCTCTTTCAGCCGTCAGGTCTGGCAAGACAGCTCCATTTACCTCGCCTTTAACAAAGCGCTGGGAGGAAACGGCTACAGCGCCCAACTCCAGTTCGTGATGCCTTTTGGTCGCAACGGCAGCATCAATGCCGGGGTCCAGCGTGACAGCAATGGCGATTACTCACCGCGCATTGGAGTGAACCGCACCACGCCGACAGAAGGCGGATTAGGCTGGAACGCCGCCTATGGCGCAGGCAGAAACCCTTATCATCAAGGGGCGCTGAACTGGCGCGGCCCTTATGCCATGCTTGCTGGCGGGACGTATGGCAATGAAGGCAATATGACACAGTGGGGGGAACTGAGCGGCTCGCTAATCTACATGAACGGGGGGCTTTTCCCCAGCAACCGCATCAACGATGCCTTTATTGTGGTCGATACCGAAGGATACCCCGATGTCCCGGTGAAATATGAAAATCAGCTCGTGGGGAAAACCAACAAAAACGGCCACTTACTTGTCCCGTGGGTCGTGTCCAACTACCCGGCGAAAGTGGAAATCGATACGCTACAACTGCCAGCCAACGTCACGACACCTCAGGTGGAATCACGCGTGGCAGTCAAAGAAGGCAGTGGCACCATCGTGAAATTCCCCGTTCATGTCGTGCGTTCCGCCAACATCAGGCTGCTCAATTCGGAGGGCAACCCGCTCACCATCGGCACCTGGATCACCGACGAAATCAGCGGCGACACCACGATCAGCGGCTACGATGGTCTGGCCTACTTCGCCAATCTGAGCACCGCTAATCGCTTACGCTTTAAACAAGAAGACGGACGGCTTTGCCGGGTGGAATTCTCGCTGCCGGAATCTCAGAACATGATGGCGACCATCGGCCCGCTCACCTGCCAGACTGACCCAAAAGGATAAAACGATGCTGAATCCGATACCGAAGATTCCTTTCACCTTTTCCGCCAACTGGCAGACTATCCGTTGGTTGCGTCTGCCCTTGCTCATGATGACATTCTATTACGCGCCTTTTGGCTATGCCGCCTGTACCACGCCCCCCAGCAACACCACGCTGGGGCCTTATGGTTCTTCCGTTGTCGGTGTTAACGGATCACCACAGATCGTGGCATCGGGAAGCGGGTTTCGTTGTACGGGGAGTGTGTTGAGTTTAATCAGTCCCAATACCATCACCGCGACGATACAGAGTGACAGCAACCCCAGCGGAACCACCATGCGGCTGCGCAGAGGGACAAGCACAGATTACGTTCCTTACAGCCTGTGTATGGATTCCGGCTGCGGTACGCTCTATAACATCAACTCGTCCTACACCTGGAGCCGGACTACCTTTCTGGACATATTAGGCCTGTTCAATTCCACTGACGGCACAATGCCGATCTATATCCGCACCAGTACCGGTAACAACATTTCCGCCGGTACCTATACCGACACAGTGACCATCAAATGGGATTACCGACTGTGTGCGCTGGGTGCATTAGGCCTCTGCATTTACGATGAGGGCTCAACGACGTCAACCCTCAATATCACCATGAACATCACCAATGATTGCCAGATCACCAACGCACCGAATATCAGCTTTGGTACTGCGGCATTTCCCGCCGATTTTGCGGATGTCAACAATAGCCTCGGCGTTCGCTGTACGCTGCTGGGCGCGTATACCGTCAAGCTGGTCAGTACCCACCCTGACGATGCCAATTGGCGCAGAATGACAGCCACCGTCGGCGGCACGCCCTACTACCTGCAATATCAGTTCTATCGCACCGGGAATATCGCCTGGACCGAGACGAACGATTACAGCGGGACGGGTTCGGGGATTACACAGAGTATCCCGTACACCGCCCGCATTAACGCCAGTCAGGCCAGCAAGCCGGAGGGGGCGTATAAAGACACCGTCACGATCAACGTCACAATTAACTAGCGCTATCGTCCTCATCGGTTGGCGGATAAAACGTCCGCTGACCTTCCCGCATCGCAAGCAAACGCTCACAGGGCGCGAACCGATCGCCATACTGTTGTTGCAGCACCAGTAGTGTTTTCACGACGGTTTCCATCCCCAGACGATCCATGTAGTGGAACGGTCCGCCAAGAAACGGTGGGAAACCAATACCAAAGACCGCCCCGATATCACCATCGCGCGCACATTGAATCACGCCTTCATCCAGACAACGCGCCGCCTCATTCAGCATCATCATTACGCCACGCTGGCTAATTAGCGCAGGGTCGATGTGAGCCTTTGCCGTCACATCCAGCAGCGGGTAAATTGAGCTATCAACCTCCCTCCCCGTCTGCCAGAAACGGCGCGTTTTATTGTATCGATAGAACCCTTTCCCATTCTTACGCCCTTTGCGCCCATCTTTCAGGATCGCATCAAACGCGGGCGGGGAGGTGAAACGAGTGCCCAGTTCTTCACTTAACACTGGCACAATTTTGGTCGCGACATCGATGCCGACTTCATCAAGCAGCGCAAACGGGCCAACGGGGAAACCAAAGCGCACCAGCGCATAGTCTATCGATTCAATTGGCTCGCCTTCCAGCAGGCAGTAAGCCGCTTCATTGATATAAGGAGCCAATATGCGGTTCACATAAAAACCGGCGCTGTCACCCACGACGATCGCGGTTTTTCCCTGCTTTCTGGCTAGAGCAACCGTCGTCGCCACCGTTTCGGCACTGGTATGAGCATGAGGAATCACTTCAACCAGCGGCATTTTGTCTACCGGACTAAAATAGTGCAGCCCAATAACCTGCTGTGGACGGCGCGCGCCCTCTGCAATCTGATGGATCGGCAGCGATGAGGTGTTGGATGCGAAAATCGTATGCGGCGCGGCATGATCTTCAATCTCCGCCACCATTTGCCGCTTCAGCGCCAGATCTTCGAACACGGCCTCAATGACAATATCCGCATGTTCAAACCCGCGATAATCGGTACTGCCGGAAATCAACGTCATCAACCGCTGACGCTCCGTCGGCTTCATCCGTTTACGCTGAACGCGCTGGGTCAACAGTTGCCAGTTGTACTTCAATGCATGGTTGATACCCTGCTCATTGATATCTTTAATCCGCACCGGCAACTGCCCGCGCGTCGCCGTCACGCTGGCGATCCCTCCTCCCATCAACCCGCCGCCAAGAATGCCGACGTAGTGGATCGGTTTCGCGTCAGAGGCTGCACCAGTGGTTTTCTTTAACGCGTTGGAAGCAAAGAACAAATGGCGTAGCGCGGCAGATTCCGGCGTCATCACCAGCTTACCGAACGCTCGCGCCTCCTGTCGGTATCCTTCTTCACGACCCTTTTCCACTCCCCGGCGCACGACCTGAATAATCTTTTCAGTAGCCGGATAGTTGCCGTGTGTTTTCGCACGGGTTTTGCGCTTCACCATCTTGAAAAGTACATGGCGAATGCCCGGACTGCTCAGCAGGCGCGACCGCCAGCCAAGCGGCTCCACTTTACGTTTTCCTTTTTTGAGTATCTCGACTGCGGTATCCAGCAGGATATCGTGCGGAACGGCCTCATCGACCAGCCCCTGCCGTAACGCCTGATTCGCGCGGAGGTGGCGACCGGTCAGAATGAGATCCAACGCGCTATCCAGACCAATCAACCGCGGCAAACGCTGCGTTCCGCCTGATCCGGGAAGGAGTCCAAGCTGCACTTCCGGTAACCCCAGCACCGTTTTTTCATCCAGCGAGCAAACGCGATAATCGCAGGCTAATGCCAGTTCCAGCCCGCCGCCCAGACAAGCGCCGTGAATCGCGGCCACCACGGGGAACGGTAATGCAGCAATCTGCTCAAAGGTTTCCTGTCCCTGCTTTGCCAGATTTTCAGCCTGTTCAGCGCTGCGGCACTGGTTCAACATGGTGATGTCCGCACCCGCGATAAACGAATCAGGTTTGGAAGAAATCAGGATCAACCCCCTGAGCGTCGCATGTTGTCGCGCCAGCTCGAAGACCGAAAGAATCTGCTGCGCAAATTCGCTTTTTAGCGTGTTTACCTTCTCGCCGGGCACGTCAATGCCGATCACACCGATATTATCCGGCCGAATCGTGAGGGAAAAGGCAGAGGGGCTTTCCGTTATGGCAGAGAAAGGCTGTTGATCGTTCATGGCGTCACCTCCAGTACCATTGCCGCACCCAGCCCGCCCGCCGCGCAGGCGGTGGTTAATCCCAGTCCGCCGCCGCGACGGCGCAGTTCATTCAGCGTTTGGGTAATCATCCTCGCGCCGGTGGCCGCAAAGGGGTGTCCATAGGCAATGGAGCCCCCCAGCACATTGAACTTAGCGCGATCTACCTCACCCAGCGCGGCATTCCTACCCAGTTGATGACGGGCGAACTCATCGCTGGCAAACAGTTTGAGGTTTGCCAGCGTCTGGGCGGCAAAGGCTTCGTGCATATCAATGAGCGTCAAATCAGCCAGCTTCACTCCAGCCCTTGCCAGCGCAAGCGGAGAGGCATAAGCCGGCCCCAGCAACATATCACGCTGCACGCCGATAGCGCTGAATGCATAACTACGCAGGTAGCCTAGCGGCGTGAGTCCCAGACTTTTGGCTCGAGATTCACTCATCATCAACACGGCCGCCGCGCCATCCGTCAGCGGCGTACTGTTCGCCGCCGTCACGGAGCCATGCCGGCGATCGAATGCCGGGCGTAAACGGGAATACTGCTCCAGTGCGGAATCATGGCGCACATTGTTATCTTCACTCAGCGCCTTCTCATAAGGCGGGACATAAGCCGTCATCACTTCATCGCGCAGCACGCCAGATTCCCAGGCTTGGGCCGCCAGCTTGTGCGAACGGAGCGCCAACTCATCCTGCTCTTCACGCGTGATGCCGTAGGTTTTTGCCATCTGTTCAGCGGTGTCGCCCATACGCAACCCGGTGGAATACTCCGCCACGGCGGGGGCAACTGGCAGCAGGTCTTTCGGGCGTAGGCCGCTTAACAGCTTTAACTTCTGGCCCAGCGTTCTGGCTTTGTTCATATCCACCAGCGTTCTGGCCAGCGCTTTGCTGACACCAATAGGCAGCACGGAAGAGGAATCTGCGCCGCCAGCAATACCGACTTCCACCGTCCCCGCCATAATGCTTTCCGCCACGTTGGCAACCGCCTGAAAGCTGGTCGCGCAGGCACGCGACACGCTGTAGGCATCGGTATGCACACTCATGCCCGTGCCAAGTACGATCTCTCTGGCGATATTCGGCGCTTCAGGCATTTGAACCACTTGTCCAAACACCAGTAGTTCGATCAATTCAGGATCGATACCCGTGCGAACCAGTAATTCACTGGTGACGAGCTTCCCTAACTCGAGGGCCGGTACGCCATGGTAGGCCGTTGCCTGCCGGGCAAATGGGGTGCGTAATCCGCTCACGAACGCAATGCGATCGCCACGGCGGGTTATCAGAGGTAATACCTCGCTCATAAACGCTCCTGTTAACCGAAAATAAAGTGCACGCACAACAGGTCAGACCTGATTTCATTGTTAACCAGATAGTTACATTACGCAAAGCTGCGCAACATAAAAGTGTGAAGAACATGCCACTGTCCGCGAGGAGAACAGACGAGATGACCGCTGAGTAGTGATTTCAGCAGCCATCTCGGTATTGATTACATCAGGTGAGGGAATGCGTGCGGCGAAAGTCTGCTTTCACACTTTCCAGCAGGGAAGGTTCTGTCAATAAGCGGTAACCCGAGAGCGACAGAGCCTGTGCGGCCACCAGCAGCGCCTGATCGCCCTGTAGGGAAATGGCGGCATCACGAAACGCAGGCGTGTGCGCCACCAGATCGTCAGGGCCAATTTTGATATAGCAATGGCTGACGGGGATAACATGACTGGCGTTACCTGCATCCGTGGAACCAAGGCCACGACGTGGCTGGTCGGAGAGCGTTTCTCCCAACGCCACCAGTTCTTCTCCCACGATGGTATCCAGCGGTCTATTAGTAATCAAATCCTTAACGGGATTTTGGAATCGTTCAACCTTCAGCGTACTCCCCGTTGCCAATGCAGCACCTTCCGCTACCGCCCGAACTCTTTCACTGACGGCCTGCGCACGCTGCCAGGTTGAGGCTCGAATATAAAACCGTGCAGACGCATATTCAGGAATGATATTTGGCGCTTCTCCGCCGTGGGTAATAATACCGTGGATACGCGTATCGCCCGGCAGTTGCTGCCGCAGCGCGTTGATACCGGTAAAGAGTTGAATCACCGCATCCAGCGCGTTAATCCCCTCTTCCGGAGACGCTGAAGCATGTGCCGCTCGGCCAGTAAAATGGAAATCCAACGGATCGACAGCCAGACTGGCAGAGGTCAGTTGCGTTTTACCCGAGCCGTGAATCATCAACGCAGCATCAATACCATCAAATATGCCCGCATCCGCAAAGCTGCCTTTGGCACTGCCGTTAACGCCGCCCTCCTCCGCCGGTGTGCCAAATACCCACACCTCTCCCCCCGTCTGATCCACGACGTGAGAGAGCGCAATCGCGGCCGCCACGCTGCTCGTGCCAATCAGATTGTGGCCGCAGGCGTGCCCCAATCCCGGCAGCGCATCATATTCGGCCAGATAGCCAATCCGTGGCCCGCTGTTCGCCGAACCTTTGTGTGCCACGAAGCCCGTTTCATGCCCGGCGATATCCCGCGTTACGGTAAAACCGGCGTCACGAAGCAGGTCCGTCAGGGTTTCTGCGGCAAAATACTCCTGATTGCCCAGTTCGGGGCGGGCATGGATCTGATGGCTAACCTGGAGATATTTCTGTGCGGTCTGTTCAAAATGCGATCGGATGATGCCCCGATGATGGGAAATTAACTCACTCATTCTTCGCCTCCTGATGTCATCATTACGCTAGCCATATGAATAATTTGAATAAAAGATAGGTTTATTGCTTTCTCAAATCGTCTTCAAGCTGGTTAAGTTTGTCCTGCAAATCTTTAGCGGGTAGATCCACGACGACCGCGACGCCTTTTGTATCCTCTTTCACTGCTGCAATCACATCAGGCTGGTGATATAGCGCCACAATCCGCTGGTAGACCGGATTGTCTTTATCCTTTTCTCGAGCGGCAAACACGTTTACATAAGGTAAAGCAGACGGCGCAGTAGGATCGTCCTGAAATAGGATCTTGTCGGCAGGCAAACCTGCATCCACCGCCACGCCCTGATTGATGACCGATGCTGCCACATCAGCCAGCACGCGCGGGGTCTGTTGTGCTACCACCGGCAGAATTTTCAGCTTGCGTGGGTTCTCGATAATATCGTCAGGTGTCGCGTGCAATCCCGCACCGTCTTTCAACGTGAGCAAGCCGGATGATTCCAGCACCTTGAGTGCACGTCCTTGATTGGACGGATCGTTTGGCAAGGCAATTTGCGCCCCCTGCGGAATATCCTTCAGCTCGCGGTATTTCTCCGAATACAGCGCCATAGGCACAATTTGTGTCGCGCCGATCGGAACAATCGTGAGTTGGTTATTCACGTTGAACTGACTGAGGAAAGCCAAATGTTGAAACGCGTTAAGATCGACATCACCGTTAGCCAGCGCTTTATTAGGTAATGCATAGTCCGAAAAACTGATCAGTTTGATGTTGATGTTCTCCGCTTTCGCTTTTTGCGAAAGCACCTTCCAATATGCGTCTTCACTTCCCGCTACGCCGATGGTTACATCCACAGGCTTTTGTGCTGCGCCAGCCTGTAAGGAGAGCGTCAACAGCGTTCCTAATACCATTTTTTGCCATGTCATTGTTCACTCCTTAATTAAATGAAAACCCAGTGAAATATCGTCAACTTAACTCCACCGTCGCCATGGGGTGTTAGCGCCGCATGATACGGCGGGAAAAATAGTTGCCAGCATGTTGAGCCAGTTGAACCAGCACAATCAGAATCACCACTGTGACAACCATGACCGAGGTGTTAAACCGGTTGTAGCCGTAGGTCATTGCCAAATTGCCCAATCCACCGCCGCCAACCATTCCAGCAACGGCAGAGAAATCGACCAGAGCAACAGTAATAAATGTCAGCCCCATAATCAGCGGGCCCAGCGCTTCCCGAATCAGTACTCCCGTAATGATCTGCAAAGGGGTCGCACCCAGTGCGCGTGCGGCTTCAATCATGCCGGGATCGACCGACATCAGATTGTTTTCCACTACCCTCGCAATCGCGCAAGCGGCAACCAGAATCATTGGGAAAATAGCAGCAGCAATACCGATGGTGGTTCCCACAACCATGCGTGTCATGGGGCTCACCGCCACCAGAAAAATAATGAACGGAATGGGCCGCACAATGTTGATAACCAGATTCAACAACACAAACAGCACGCGATTTTCAAATAATCCTCCCGTACGGCTTAGAAATAGCAACAAGCCCAAACCAATGCCCAGAACGCTGGCAAATAACAACGTCACTAATACCATCGCCAACGTTTCACCAGTAGCGACCAGCAGCGTCTGCCAGAATGTCGTCCAATCAACCCTCATGACTCACCTCCCTGACTTCCACCGTTTGCGCCAGCGTTTCCAGCGCGGCAGCAATACTGTCTGGCGACTCCACAATCAGGCTGCCGAACAACGCTCCCTGTAACTCGCTGATATTGCCGTAAATAATGTTGTAATCGATAAGCGGATGCAGACGTGCCGTTTGTGACAACAGCGGTACACTGGTTGAGCCGTCATGAAAAATGAGCTGGTATAGCGAACCGGAATGGCGTGATTGCAGCGTCTGCAATAACCGAGGAGGTAAACGATCGTTAAAAATTGAGCGCACAAAGTTACGCGTGGTTTTATGCTCAGGACGGGTGAAAATATCGACCACACGTCCCTGTTCGATAACCCGACCTTGTTCCATGACGGCAACCCGGTGGCAAATGCGGCGGATCACATTCATCTCATGCGTAATCAACAAGATCGTGATGTGATATTGGCGATTGATACTCTCCAGCAACTGAAGAATATCCTCCGTGGTTTCGGGATCCAGCGCTGAAGTCGCCTCGTCGCAAATTAGAATATCCGGTGAGCTAACCAGCGCTCTGGCAATGCCGACGCGCTGTTTCTGCCCGCCGGAAAGCTGCTCGGGATAGTGATCCTTCTTATCTTCCAGGCCGACAAAGCGCAGCACTTCGTCAACCCGCTGCTGTATCTGTTGGCGATTCATACGCGCCAAGCGTAGCGGCCAAGCAACATTACCCGCTACCGTTCGCGACTGAAATAAATTGAACGTTTGGAAGACCATGCCAATGCGACGCCGGAGTTGGCGCAGGGCGTCTGAGGAAAGCAAAGTGATATCCTGCTGGTTAATCGTCACTTTCCCTTCCGTTGGCGTTTCCAGCAAATTAACCAGACGCAACAGCGTACTTTTTCCTGCTCCGCTGAACCCGATGATGCCGAAAATCTCTCCTCTATCAATGTCCAATGTGACATCTTTCACGGCATACAGCGTTTTACCCTGTGTCGTAAACGACTTGCTAACATGCTCAAAACTGATCAAAACAGGACTCGATTTTGTATAAAGAAATAATACTGAAATTAAATAGAATCACAGAGTTATCTGCCAGAAACAAAAAATACTATCCAATTGCGATTGTTTGCTAACGGAAGAAGAGAGAGGGAAACACGAGGCGTAATTCGGTACAACACATTATCAATGCGAACAACAGAAAGACCGTAGGAAAGGGAAATACACGTGAGTGGAGAGAAAAACATCTGGCAGGCATAATAAACCAGTGCCTACCAGAAAAATACTTAACGCAGACCGAGCTGGAAAATCATCGTTTCAGCCTGGCAGCTGAACGTAAAATCGATGTCCAGTTTCACGCCGCCGTCTACCTCTTCCAGCGTGCTGACGATGTCGCAAGGTTCAGATTCTACCGCGCGCGCTTTTTCCGTCAACGCGGCCAACGCCGCTTCAGCATCAGAACGATCGCTGAAAACTTTGCTGTAAGACGCCGTGCAATCGGTGTTATCCATGATTGTGCCGACATCGACACAGCAACACGCTGCGGTTTCCTCAGCACTGCATTTGTTGATTACGTTCGTCATGCTACTTTCCTCTTAAGACTTAAGATGCGGGAGATTTGATCCAGTTCAAATATTTGTATCTTCCTTATATTTTACTCCCTCCTCCTAAAGCAGCACCAGCACTTCATGCCACCCTGTAATTTTAGTGATATCAATCACATTAAGGTGTTATGCAGCAGTAAAAACCGGGTAATATCTCTTC
This sequence comes from Pectobacterium aroidearum, assembly GCF_041228105.1. Lineage (NCBI taxonomy): Bacteria > Pseudomonadati > Pseudomonadota > Gammaproteobacteria > Enterobacterales > Pectobacteriaceae > Pectobacterium > Pectobacterium aroidearum. The sequence continues at coordinate 1,576,011 of NZ_CP166097.1, read as the reverse complement.
ACACAAATTAACCAAAACGTTAAGCAGATCTAAATTTTGCATCATTTTGGAAATATTTTTAATACACAAGCGCAACATTGGCGTATTCCCAACTTATACTTTGGCAACTGGTCTGATTTGTCAGGCTGAGTGCGCCCCCTACAATGCGCGTCCCTTGTTACCCCGTGTAACAACGTTAAATAACAAGCATATAAAGAGGTTTTGGTCATGAACCAGAAAAACCTGTTCAAACAATCCACAATTGCTGTTGCGGTGGCCCTGTTTTCAGCAAATGTGTCAGCAGCTGGTTTCCAGCTAAATGAATACTCCTCATCGGGTCTGGGACGTGCATTTTCTGGTGAAGGTGCTGTAGCCGACAATGCGGCCTCCGGCAGCCGTAACCCGGCGACCATGACCATGTTTGACCGCCCGTCATTCTCCGGCGGTGTCACCTATATCAACCCGGATATTGATGTAAGCGGTTCAAACCGACTGACAGGCAATGATGCCAGCGCTAAGAATATCGCGCCGCACGCCTGGGTACCGAACCTGCATTTCATCATGCCGCTGAATGAACAATGGGCGATTGGTGCTTCCGCCACCACCAACTATGGGCTGGCAACGGAATTCAACGATACCTATGCCGCAGGTTCTATCGGTGGAAAAACCGATCTGTTGACATCAAACCTGAACCTGAGCGCCGCTTATCGTCTGAACCAGCATTTTAGCTTCGGTTTAGGGGTTAACGCCGTTTATGCAGATGCAAAAATTACGCGTCATCTCGGCGATCTCAATACGCTACCGCCAATTAATGGCGCTCTGCCTCGCGGTACTGAAATAGCGAAATTAGAAGGCAAAGAGTGGGGCTACGGCTGGAATGCCGGCATCCTGTATGAAATCGATGAAAACAACCGCGTCGGCCTGACTTACCGCTCGAAGGTGGATATCGACTTTAACGGCGATTACAGCAACCAATTGCCGGGTGGTCTGGGCGGTCTTGGTGGTGCAACCGTTCCCGGTAAGCTGACACTCAATCTGCCGGAGATGTGGGAAGCCTCTGCCTACCACCGCGTGGCACCTAAATGGGCTGTGCACTATAGCCTTGCCTATACCAGCTGGAGCCAGTTCCAGGAGCTGAGAGCAACAGGCAGCAACGGGCAGACGCTGTTCCAGAAAGATGAAAGCTTCCACGATGTTTACCGGATTGCACTCGGCACGACCTATTATCATGACGATAACTGGACGTTCCGCGGCGGTATCGCGTTTGATGACAGCCCAGTACCTGCCGACAAACGTTCCATCTCCATTCCGGATCAGGATCGTTTCTGGTTAAGCGCAGGAGCAACCTATGCCTTTAATAAAGATATGTCAGTGGATGTAGGCGTTTCCTACATGCGTGGTAAAAGTGTCAGTGTAGCCGAAGCAGCCCCAGGCGCCTTCAGCGCAGTACACTATGATTTCACGTCTAAAGGTTCTGCCTGGCTGTACGGCGCAAACTTTAACTATACGTTCTAATTGTCCTCAGTCAGAACGTAATAAAGCAGGTAAGGCGACTTACCTGCTTTTTTATTGCTTGAATTGGCACAAAAAAGGCCGCTTTCGCGGCCTTATTGTCATTCTTTCTAGTTAATACCGATTACTCAGGTTTAACCTCAATATAATCCAGACCCAGCGTGCTGCTGGTGTAGCTGCGGATTTTATTGGTCATTTCAATATTGCCGTCAAGCTTCTGACCATAAGACGGAACAATCTCTTTCAGCTTGCTCTGCCATTCCGGTGTCGCGACTTTATCTTTAAACACTTTTTCCAGCAGGCTCAGCATAATCGGCGCAGCGGTAGAAGCACCTGGAGAGGCACCCAACAGCGCAGCAATCGAGCCATCCTGAGAGCTGACAATCTCAGTACCCAGCTTCAGTACGCCGCCTTTATCATCATCTTTCTTGATAATCTGCACGCGCTGGCCAGCAACCGTCAGTCTCCAGTCTTCTTTCTTCGCATTCGGGAAGTATTCCTTCAATGACGCGAAGCGATCGTCGTCATCCATCATGACCTGACCGATCAGATATTTCACCAAATCGAAGTTATCCAGACCGACGTGCGTCATCGGCATCACGTTGGAGAAAGTCACAGAACCGATCAGATCCCACAACGAACCGTTTTTCAGGAACTTGCTGGAGAAAGTAGCAAATGGCCCAAACAGCAGGACTGGCTTGCCGTCAAAAATACGCGTATCCAGATGAGGAACGGACATCGGCGGCGCACCCACGGAGGCTTTACCGTACACTTTTGCCATGTGACGCTTCACGATTTCCGGGTTTTCTGTCACCAGGAATTCACCGCCAACCGGGAAGCCGCCGTACAGATCGGCCTCAGGAATACCGGTTTTCTGCAACAGTTGCAGTGCCGCCCCACCCGCACCGATAAAGACGAACTTCGCCTTAATCACGCTCTCTTTCTCACCGTTCTTCAGATCGGCGTAAGTCACGCTCCAGGTATTGTCCGCATTACGCTTGATATCACGAACTTCTGAATTCAGGTGCAGCGCAAAGTTGGACTTGGTTTTCATCGCGTCAACCAGCTGACGAGTAATTTCGCCGTAGTTCACGTCGGTACCAATAGGCATGCGAGTCGCCGCAATCTTCTGCGCCGGATCGCGACCTTCCATCACCAGCGGCGCCCACTCTTTGATCGTATTAGGATCGTCAGAGAACTCCATGCCACGGTACAGCGTGCTGTGCTGCATCGCATCATAGCGGTGTTTCAGGAAAGTGGTGTTCTCATCACCCCAGACAAAAGCGATGTGTGGCACGCTATTGATGAAAGAGTGCGGGTTATTCAGCACGCCGTTTTTCACCTGATAGGACCAGAACTGGCGCGAGACTTCAAAGGCCTCAGTAATTTCCAGCGCTTTGCTGATATTGATTGGGCCGTCTGGATTATCCGGCGTGTAGTTGAGTTCCATGAAGGCCGAGTGACCCGTACCGGCATTATTCCAGCCGTTAGAGCTCTCTTCCGCCACGTTATCCATACGCTCAACCATATCGATAGACCAGTCCGGTTGCAGCTCCTGTAAATACACACCCAGCGTAGAGCTCATAATACCCCCGCCGATCAGTACCACATCCGTTGTCTTCTCTGTCGTTTTAGCATCTTCAGCCATCGCCAGTGGGGCGTTAACCACCACGGTCAGGCAGAAGAACATAGCAAGTAGTTTTTTCATGCTTATATCTCTATTTTTATAAGTGCAGGTAAATAGAATTCCAGGCATTCATTAACACACGACCGTGCCACCATCAGCAAAAGGCATCATTCTTATGACCTTTTTGTTAATCACCTTGCTAACAAAAAAATCAGCGTGCTGACACATTTCAGCCACCGTGAACATCAATAGCGGTTAACGACGTTGCATTATTGTTATCTGACGAAAGGAAATAAATTTTAGTAAGTAAATAAACGGACAACAAAGTAATAACTTTTAAGAAACAAACCACAGAATCAGTGGGGTAACGATAAGTTTAGCAGTGTTTTATAAAAGCAAAAGGCACCCGAAGGTGCCTGTGAAAGGAGCGAGACGATGCAAGACTATTTCGCTGAATCGATCTCGTCGAGCGAGTCTTCAATCGCTGCAGCATTTGGGTTCTTCTGCGGGGTGATTTGCCCATCGCTGGCAAGGAAATCATGCCGCTGGAAGTAGGCCTCACGCATCATCAGGTAAGGATCGGAAGAGTTACGCAGCAAACCATCGGAATCCAACAGCTGCGCTCGCGTTTCTATCCCTTCGATAGCCCACTTGCCCGCCGACATCCAGAACGTCAGATAGCTCAGCATCGGATACAGCGTGTCTACGACGCCACCGCCGTCTTCGCGAGGTGTTACGCTACCGTAGCCGGGCACCACGACATAAGGCCCGTAACCCACGCCATAATTACCCAATGTGCTACCAAAACGGCGGGACTCTTCTTTCGCCAGTTTCGGATTCGCCATTGACGCGACGTCAATCAGACCGCCCATCCCGAGCAAGGTATTCAGGAAGAAACGGTTAAAGTGAATCATCGCTTTATACGGTTTGCCTTCAACGAAATAGTTCACCATCGTTGCAGGCTCTTCGAGGTTGCTGAAGAAATTCCCCAGTCCATTACGCGCAGGCTTCGGTACATAATCGCGCCAGGCAACAGCAGCAGGACGCACCAGATAAGGATCCAGAACGTCATAGTTAAAGCTGAACATGGTACGGTTAAAGCCTTCAAGCGGATCGGAACGACCTTCTTGATCGCGATCCCCGGAACTGGCGCAGCCGATCAGTAACACGCTGGCAAACACCACCCCACTCAGGCGGTAATTCATATCTGTTCTCCCTGATTTATAGTGTGCTATACCCGTCATACTTCACGTTGCATGTGTGTTGGTTACGTTACTCGGCACACTTACGTGCACCTCGCCCCGTTGGGGCCGCTGCAAGCAGCGTTCAAATCTACCTCTGGCAGATTTGTCACTCACCCGAATCACTTACTTAAGTAAGCTCATCGGGATTCCTTCACTTACCGCCGGCCTGCAACACGAATTATTTAGGGTATATACCCGCGACCGAAAATGGGTATTCCCAGTATCAGCCCCAGCCTATCAGACTGAGCGACAAGGACGGGATATCGGCCAACAGTGTAACATTTTATGGCTCCATCGCTACGTTGGCTTACGTATTACTGTATTTTCAGAGGATTGCCATTTTTCTTATGGGGCAGCTCACGGCATCGTTGCGACACGCGCTCCAGCGTGGACGATGGCCCAGTCTTTCATTGCTCCACTCACAGCATAGCACCGCCAGCCTAAACCAGTGAGCTACGCCGCACCATCCCATAGTGTAAAAACTGACTACGCTTATCAGCAGGGCTGTCGATGCTTGCCCCGGTCTTCAGTTCCGTTAGCCAAGCGCCAACCGACCCACTCGTCGAGAGAATCACTATGAATTCATCTTCAAAATCCAGGCAAACCCAGCCAGAGCAAGAAAAGGACGTTGCGGTAGAGAGCGACGAAAGCACGCAGGGAAAAGCGATCAACGTGGATGAAGATCGCTTACCCTCTCCTGCCGCAGCAATCCACGAAGAGATTCGTCAGGAAGGACAAAAGGAGCTGGAACGCGATGCGATGGCGTTACTGTGGTCGGCGATTGCCGCAGGCATTTCGATGGGAACCTCATTCATGGCGGTCGGCATGCTCCACAACCATCTGGTTGGCGTGCCTGGCGGTTTTCTGCTTGAGTGTTTCGGTTACACCATAGGCTTTGTGATTGTCATTATGGCACGTCAGCAGCTGTTCACCGAAAACACGGTCACAGCAGTGCTCCCCATCATGCATAAACCCACGCGCGGCAATGTCTACCTACTTGGTCGATTATGGTTTGTCGTGCTGGTTGGCAACCTGATCGGCACCGCTTTGGCGGCTCTCGCCTTTACCTACATGCCCGTTTTTGATGGTGAAACGCGGGAAGCGTTAGTCGACATCGCCATGAAAGTCATGAAAAACTCTCCGACGGAGATGTTCGCCAATGCCGTTGTGTCTGGCTGGATTATTGCCACAATGGTGTGGATGCTGCCACGCGCCTACTCCGCCAAACTGTGGATTATTATCCTGATGACCTGGATGATTGCTTTCAGTAACCTGACTCACATCGTGGCCGGTGCCTCCGAGATTTTCTATTTGGTGTTTATTGGCCACATCCCCTGGCAGGCGTTCATCTGGCCGTTTGCCTTGCCTACGCTGGCGGGGAATATCATCGGCGGCACCTTTATTTTCGCCCTCATCAGCCATGCGCAAATTCGTAACGACATGAGCAATCCATACCGCGGAAAACCCCAAAAACGGCGTGAAAACGAGGAAAAATAACGCCAGTACCACGCTGATTGCCGACACTTTGAGCAAACGCGCCGTTAAGTGCTTATTCTCAGAGCGAAAATGCGTATAATGACTCGGCTTCACGTCTCCATAGTTAAATGGATATAACGAGCCCCTCCTAAGGGCTAGTTGCAGGTTCGATTCCTGCTGGGGACACCATTCACACTTCTCGAAGCACTTAATAAACCCCACCTTCCCTTATAAAATCATAAAGTTAAGTGGAATATATCGTCGACTAAAAACTACAGTGTCGCACCAGCATCTGAATAAGAACGCCGCTTATCGTCGGGTTGGGCCGGGAAAGTTATCGACGAGTCTAATTTCGAAATCAGGGTGAACATCGACAATTTTAATCTTAAAATCAGGAAAATTATCAACAATTTCCCATTTCCCTGGGCGGTTAGCGAAGGCGGTGACTTCCTGCACTCTTAGGTGCTCGCGCGAGTCGACAATCCGCACTCTAAAGTCTTCATTATAATCAACAATTTGAATTCTGCCATAAACTTTAGACACATCGACGGCAAGGGAAAATGGCGAGAAAAGAACCGCGCAACAAACCATCGTTAAACCTAAATACCTCATACTTATTTCCTTGATTTATATGTATTCCTGAAGATTATTTGATGGTACTTACCTGATTTTGTCAATATGGAGAGGAATACTCACACAACGTTCATCTAACAATACGAGGGTTATATGGAATGGCGCAATATCACGCTCCGTCCCGCTACATCGGAGGACGAGCGGTTCCTGTTTGAACTTCGCCGAACCACGATGGATGAGCATCTCCAAAGAGCCGGTGTAATTGCCGATGATTCGGCACACTGGCAACGAGTCAAATATCATTATGACGATGCCCATATTGTGCTGATGGGATCTGAACCTATTGGGTTATTCAAACGGCACAAGGGCGTCAATGAGTGGATCATTATACAAATCCAGATGTTGCCAGCCTATCAGGGGCAGGGCATCGCAGCATGGCTATTACACACATTCCTGAGGCAGGCAGATGAAGCCAACGTCCCCGTCACTCTGAGTGTTTTGAAAGGCAACAGAGCGATAACGCTCTACCAACGTTTAGGTTTTCAGACCATTGATAACGCTGATAGCGAATTAAAAATGAAACGCAGCCCGAAGCGTCAACAGCGGCTAGAATAGCAAACAATATATACTTACAACCATGAATAACCTTATAATATCAAAAGGATTTATTCACTATTTGTAAGGAATGCGTGTTTATTATGAAACGGAGTTATATAAAAAGCGTCATTTTGCCTATTCTTTTCCTTCCTCTCGCCAACGGGGTATATGCGCAAGACTTCCCCACTTTTGTGACAGATTTCACCAATGTGTTGCAGAAAAGTAAATTATCACAAAAAGACTATAACCAATTTATTGAACTTACTGATTCCTATTTTATTCCAGCTAGCTATGGTGTAAGCATAGCGAAAAAGGATAAAATAAGTTATAAAAATAACGAAATAATGCCAAAACTTGAATCTGATTCTAGTTTTATCTTCAATGGTTCAAATGGAAAATCAGCTTTTATTTCATTTCTGCAAGAAATAAAAAACCTACCGCCGTCAGAAAAATATTTTGAAAAATCCTACACGGATGCAGGATCGGTCTTCGTCATGAATTACTATATGTTGTCATCAGGTATCATTAATATCCAGATGGACATCGTTTCTCCTCCTGGCCTCAAAGGAATTGTCACCAATCTACTTAACGAAAGGGAATCTGAACTTAGACAAGAAGCAGGCAAAAGCGCTTATATCTACCAATTCAAAAAAACAGATGAGACCTATAAGATGATCGGCGCTAACTCATATCCGTCGTCAGATAAACGAATCTGTATATCCTGCTAACGTGATTTCAATGGAATTGAAAATGATAAAAATCATAATAACATCTCTATTATTGATAGTGCTTTCATCACACTATGTTAATGCAAATAATCTTGTGTGTCGTAGTCCTCTCGTCATTCAGTCGTTAATCAAAGAAGATCAAGAGAAAGCACAACCCATCAGCGACCGGGTCTCTTTAGAGACAATTAAAAAAATTGAATTTGAATACGACATCATTATCACAAAACTTAAAACAAAAAATAACCTAAGCTGCTTTGGCAAAGCCAAGATAAAAATCCCATCCGATGTGTCAAATTTTTTAAAATACTATCCTATTATGGAGAGCGGAGATCCTAAAGCAAAAAGTATTTACCGTTCCAATCTTTACCTCCACAAAAAAGGCGATGAATACATCGCATTAGACCGTGTTTATTATAATGTTCATATTGCTGATAATCAGAAAGAAGCCAATATTATGTATCCACACGATGAGTCAGTCTCACGCACACTTTATGGTTTGGCCTGGTTACAAGAAAATGCGGCAAGGCTGGAAGAACAATCACCACGTTTTAAATATATTAAAGCCATTGTTGAATTCAGAGAGGCTGATAGTGCGTTAAATGCTTACTGGAGTAACCTGCCCGATTATATTAAAGGGCAACTGAAAGAGGATGCACGGCAGTGGATAAAAAACAAAAATAAAAAATGCGGTGCAATAGAAACTATTACGAATAACAACCGCTCAATGGAAGATCAAGCAAAAATTTATACCTGCCAACAGCAGATGACCAGAGAAAGGCTGGTACAGCTTGGATTGACTGAAAACAGGGACAAGAAATGAAAAAGCTCTACTATGTCATGATTGGAATGATCCTTACTTGCACGTCAGCATATGCCAAGGACGACTTTCAATGCAGCGATCTCAACGCGGTGGAAGTCGTTAAAAAAACGTTTGCCGATCGTGCAAAAACACTGTTCTATAATTCCCCTTCTCAATCTGTTGATACTGTGAACGTGATTTATTCTAAATTATCAACTCAACCACGCTGGGGAAAAGCATTCTCGTGTAGCCTGCGGGTTGAAATTCCCGTAAGTCAGGAGGTCATCGATATCATTCTGAATGAAGACAATCTTTTGTACACAAAAGATGAAATGGATAAAATTAGCAATAACCTTTTTACTAAAACAGGTGAAAGCAAAGATAATAGGCTCAGTGATAACAAAATCGTCATTCCGTCATTTGCCTACGATCTCAGTATTCTCGATAATGAAAAAGAAATAAAAGTAGAAAAAAAATCCTATGATGCCCTATCCAGAGCAATTTATGGCGTAGCTTGGCTCAGTGAAAACGCCGAAAAAATCACAAAAGCCGCGCAAGAGAAAACGCTTGAAAATGAAAAAGAACAATATCTTTTCTTTTTCACCGACGTATATGGAATATTGGAAGATGCACCTGAAGACATAAAGAGTAAATTCCATGCGTCTCAAGAAACATGGATTAAAGAAAGAAATAAAAAATGCGGTAATGTCGAATCCTTAGAGGCGAATAATCTTCCTATTAAAGAACAAATTCATGCTTATCGCTGCCATAATGCAACGATGAGTGAACAAGTATCAAGTTTAGATCCAAGCGAAGAGTAATAGTAACGCCGATGTTGCTTCAGGCTATTGCCTGCTATCTTAGCAATGGCCTGAATATAAACCTCTCGTCCTACTGACTCAACCAGACAATCAGCTATCGCTCGGCTGTACAGGCCGCTCAAGATAAGTAGACAACACAATATAGGAACGTGTTGAGCTGACGCCAGGCACCGCGTAAAGCTGAAACAGAAGCTTTTCCAGCGACTGCGCATCTTCCGTGCGAATCTTGAGAATCAGAGCCGCATCGCCAGCAACCGAATGCACCTCTTCAACATCGGAATTATGCGTGATCTCCATCAGTTCTGACGAAACGCCCCAACCGCTGGTGTCCACGTGCACGAAGGCCAGAAGGTTCTTCTTTATTGCAACAGGATCGAGCAGCGCAGCCGTTTTCCGTATCACGCCGTCGCGCCGAAGCCGTTTAACCCGTTCATGCGCGGCGGGAGCAGAAAGCGCGACTTTCTCCCCCAGTTCAGCGTAGCTCAACGTCGCATCATCAACCAATTCCCTTAATAATCTTCGGTCAGTGGCATCAATATCCCGTGTAGGAATGGCTTTTTGCTTAATGTCATCTTTATTTATTTTCATTCTCTCATTCCTTATTTAAAACTAATTCTGTTTGGTTAATAGTATTTTCTCCGAATCATATTAAGCAAAAAGTGAAATTTCAATGTCACAACATCAACATGCCGAATGTCATGCCAATTCACGCACACGTCGTGTTCCTGGCGCAGCCTATGTCCTGACGTTCTGTATCGGCGTGATTGGATCGAATTCGTTACTCATGGGCCCTATCGCTCCTGAGATCGCCGCATCATTTAAGAGTATCGCGCAGTCAGTGATGCTGGCCTCAGCCGCCTTTGGCCTGGGAACCGCACTAAGCGCTCTGTTTCTGGCACGATACATCGATCGATTCGGCGCCTTTAGAATGTTGAAGAACGCCATGATTCTACTGGTCGTCGCCTTGCTTTCCAGCGCGATGGCCTCTTCCGTTGAATGGCTGATCATCAGCCAACTTATTGCAGGGATCGCATCTGGCGTGGCGATTCCCGCGATTTATACCACCGCTGCGGCTATCGCCCCCAAAGGGCTGGAAAGCAAAACAACTGGCGTCGTTCTTACCGGCTGGACGCTGAGCCTTGTCGCCGGCGTTTCACTCGCGTCGATTCTGGCAGAGCAATTTCACTGGCGCGTCGTTTATCTCGGGATCGGCGCACTGGCCGTTTTGGCTGTTGTCATCCTTTCTCGTCTGAGTAATCAGGATGAAAATACCACGCGGGTTTCATCATCACCGCTGGCGGCACTGAGCGTGCCCGGCGTGAAACCGTTGCTGGCTGCCTGTGGTGGGTTCATGACCGCCTTTTATGGGGTTTATGGTTATCTGGGTGACTATCTGTACCACCAACTCCACCAACCTCTCAGTGCTAACGGCCTGATTGCGCTTTGCTATGGCGTTGGGTTTGGTTCAGCAGCTTTTCTGGATACCATGATAAGTAAAGTGAATTCCAGAGTGGCGATGCCAGCCTCATTCCTTACGGTAGCGACGGTGTATCTGATTTTTGCCCTGTCAGGAAATAGCTTACCTGTTGTGTGCGTGCTAATGCTTTTTCTGGGCACCGCGAATCACCTGTGCGTCAATTTGCTGATTACCGGGTTGAGCACAACGGATGTCTCGAAGCGCGGCGCAATCATGGGGCTGAACAGTGCGGTTACCTATTTGGCCGTCTTTGTGGGGAATACGCTTTTTGGTGCTCTTTATCTGCATTGGGGATATGCAACGGTACTCTACGCAGCAGTAGGCTTTGTGGTGATATCCATCCTGTTCACATTACCGCGGCAAACGCCGACAAACGCTGAACGGCATTAATGTATTCCCACACTCCATTTGGCAAGATGTTATTTTACAGGGATTTCATCAGGTAATACGGAAATAGAGAGAGGTATGGGTAACCACACCTCTCTCATCATGATTATTTCGACGCCGTTATACTGGCATCTGTAAATTCCGGATAACCAGCGGGTCGACCATTATTCAGGTTATTCAGAAAGTTATTGTCTTTAAGGGGAATAGACGCTGAATCGTAGTCAAAGGCGTTTAATCGGTTACGTAACTCTTGATTATTAATGCCATCACCATACATCGAGTACCAACTGATAATATCCGGCGTGACAAATTTCTTATACGGATTTTCCGCTTGCTCATTCTCTTTAGAAAAACGGAAAGCATGGGTTAATACGCCATCTTTGTGATAAACAAATTTCAGATGACCATCCTGCTTATCAATACTCGATGCATCTTTGGTCGTCAATTTACCATGCGCACTGTAACTACCGTGCGTCACTACGCCATTTTTAGTCCAGATTGCAACATGTTCCCAATCATGGCGGTGGCCTGAATTGACACCACTTAATATCTGATCTTTTAGAAAATAGAGCGCATAGAAGCTGCCACAATAGCGAGAACCACCGGAATTAACACAGGCGTATCGGTGCAAGGTATTTGACGAGTCGAGAAAGTTACTCCATCGGCACCCGCCCGTAATATTTCCTGTTGGTTTCAGTCCGCCGTTCTGCACACCATTACGGCTGACTCCCGCACTAGGAAGACAACCATCCGTATCAAAATCAAATACCGGTGCAATCGCCCGCGCATCAATTCCTGATGGCAGGGCCTGATTCAATTTGGGGAAATTATCTGCGTGTGAAGAAAAAGTCGCGAACAATATTGAGCATGCCAAAATCGTTTTCTTTCCTGAAAGCATATTAACTCCTTTAGAAAAATAGTCCTTTGAAAAGCAATGTCGCCATGAGTCACAAAAGGTGACTATGATGCGAGAGTAGGAAATAACACTTTTAACAAGAAAGAAAAGGAAATAAAAATCATTTATTTCCAACAATGAACAAAAATATATTTAGCATGCAAAATAATGTGGGGGATTTATATATAACATCAATCCCCTACCGTTAGGATTTTTACTCTCCGACCACGTCATAACGCTGCGTTGCTGCATCAAAACGGTATTCCAGCAGAATATCACCTCCGCCGTGGGAATAGCAGTTCAGCATGATGCTGCGATTATCTGCGCCGTTTTCAATATTCATATATACCGGAGTCATAAAAAAACCAAACTGGCACTGCTGAAAATCAGGCTTAAGAAGCTGGTCAACATTACCACTCTTCTTGTTAATCGCCTTAATCCCCTCAACAACCATTCCCGCATCGCTGTTTTGATACACCCCAACGAAGCTATGAGTCGCGGTTTGTCCCCAGAAAGGAATATCAACTTGCCCTTCCACCTTTGCAGGCTGCTCACTATCATCAAAGGATGCCACACGCCGTAAGCTAACATCATAGCGAGCTTTCCCATTCGACCACTCGCCGCGGAGCTCTTCTCCCATTTCCGTCAATGTAAACGGACAATGTGTCATATCGATGTCAGACTTAACGCCCTGAACGATATACTTATCATAATCCTGCGGAGTATGGATTTCGCAGATCGCAAGCGACGTTCCCGAGAGCCGCCCATATAGCGGGATCGGAGCGCGGTATTTATCGTAAAAGTAGCTTCCCAGCAGGTTCTTATCCTGATCAGTACTGTATTTCTGCAATGAAAAATGCACCGGATAAGGCCCGATTTGGCCTTCGTAATTACTCACGACATACCAGCCGGCATGCGCGGTTGCCGTCCACAGTCCACAGGCTATTAAGGTTGATACCGCTACTCTCATACATTCACCTTGTCTACCCGTCATACTTCAAGCTGCTCATGCGTTGGTTTATCTACCCTTCGCGTTGTGTTGATTATAAGTAAATCATGAAGCTAAACCGTTCAAAAACGGCTTAGCCTATCCGGCTAATCATGGTGACAGCAGGGGCAGATTTCCACTTCAGATGCCGTCATCGCTGTTGTTCCCTCGCAATCCCATTCCACACGCACGGGGAGCGATACTGATCCTGAGTGGTGCAAATATTTGTTAACCGGGGTTTCCGTCATACCAGTAACCACCTCCGTGGCGATGAGTTCATCACCGACAAAAACGCGGGCTGTCGCCTGCGACGCTTCACGCGTTTCACCAGATTGCCGATACAAATAGTTAACCGTCAGTTTAATGCTGGGCATAGCGCTTCTTAAAACAGGGAAAAGACAAGGGAAACAGTGTATCGCGTTCCCCTACGCTTGTAGAGCACATACGCGGCAGCCGTTATCACCGCATCGCGCTAATGCCATGATAGCTTTCTATTTTTTAAAAATGGAGAGATTTGGTCACATAAGATCGCACGATTGGTAATCAAAAAGTTAAATCTTATGCCTTTTGGATATTAATGAAGCAGAAAAAACAGCCGATACCCTTTGCGATAGGGTGTTTTTTAATGCAATTGCATTTTGCATAAATAGTGTTTGGCACAAATACTGTTTTACATTAACCGTGTTCTGAATGAACCACTTCGTTAATGTCATCTTGTTGAATAATAGGAAATGATACCCGGCAGATTGATGCATCTTCTAAGGAAGATAATTATTTTGTCTGTGTTGATGTTCTGACTGTCAACAACTGCGTTATTAACGCATGTGGTTTTAACACACTGAAGTAACTCACTGGTAAAACCATTACCAGCATTAAATAGATATAAGAAGGAGTTATACTGTGGTGATTCCAGATATTCAAATCGTGAGTGCGACAACCCCGGCGACCATGCCTCCCATTGGTGCTGCTGCCAACCCAACCGTTGTTGCAGCTATCAGCCCGGGGAATAAAACCGATACATCAACAAACTCCGACTCTCAAAATATGCAGGGCTCGAACGAGAGCACTAAAGTTACGCTGTCCTCCCAAAAGAAACGTGCAGCTGCAGAGGACGATACTCCCCCGCCTGAACAGGTCAAAGCGCAACAGAAAGCCGCCACTGAATACTCTCTGGCAACAACGGGAATTCCGTTGTACAACGGGAATTCCGTTGTACAACGGGAATTCCGTTGTACAACGGCAAACTGATTTCCGTGATTAAGTACCCGGATGGAAATTCTGAAATGTTTGATGCCTTTACGGGACAGCGCATCACACAAGAAGACCTTGCTCTCATAAGCGCGCTTCATGGTTCAGAGGGTGAACAGGTATTACATTTCGAGAGCAAAACATCCTATAGCAATTTATCTGCGGCCGAAGTTTATCAGCAGATTCAGGAAATGTTGCATGGTTCAGGCAATGGGGAAGAGCTGTCTTAATAAGGTATGCATGCCAAGACAAATAAATCCCTTGCCCTGGCATTAAAGGAAAATATAACGTTACTTTAATAATGGAATGCGGTTACTCAATAGAAAATCGGCCTATTAACGACTAGCAATGAGTGCCTCTGAAAACTCAGCTAATCTTGTCAGGCCGTATTCCCATGGACCAAACCCCGCTTCTGCATTAATGTGCCCTGCCTCACCGACATCAACCAGTTCACTGTCCCACGCCTGCGCCCAATATTGGGCGCGAGTAAAACTCATTAAAGGATCGTTATGGCTGGCAACAGTCAACGCAGGAACCGGCAGCGGTGTAGCCGGAATGCGCTCGTCAATCTCGAAGCGCATGGGCTCGGCAGGCGCCACCAGCATCACTCCAGCAATCCCTTCCTGACCTTGTTGCACAGCATGACAGGAAGCCAGTGCGCCAAAGCTATGGCCGATCAGTATCACGGGCTGTGTACAGACGCTAAGTTCACGACGGATCGCTAACACCCAGCGGTCCAGATCGGCCTGATACCATTCCCGCTGGCGTATACGGTGCCAGTGAGGAAAACGCCGTTCCCAATGGCTCTGCCAGTGCTCGTCATCGCTGTCTCGCAATCCTGGCACCAGCACCATCGTTAGCTGCTGGCTCACTTCCGTCAGCCGCCGATCGATTTCTGTTGTCTGCACGCCCTTAACACTCCTGTCTGTTACCCAGCAACCTCATCCTACCCTGTCTGGTATATCAGCCACCGATTACTTTAACAATCTGGCCTTGCAGCTTTTTCCTTTGATTTTACCTTTCTGGAGCTGCTGCAATGCGCGTTTAGCGCTGGCTTTACGGATAGCGACATAAGCATGCAGCGGAAACATATCAATCTTCCCCACTTCTGCCGCGGTTAATCCTGCATCGCCAGTTAATGCGCCGAGGATATCGCCAGGGCGGATTTTCGCTTTTCTGCCCCCATCAATACACAGCGTCATCATCTCAGGTTCCAGCGTAACCTCGCCAGTGCGGTCAAGGCTATCCGCCGCAGCCCACTTAATTCGCATACCGAGATAGTCTTCAATCAGATTAGCGCGGTTCATTTCCTGTGGCGTACACAGGCTGACAGCCAGACCCTGCATACCCGCACGGCCCGTTCTGCCAATACGATGAACGTGCACTTCAGGATCGAAAGCCAGCTCAAAATTCACGACCAGCTCAAGCTCTTTGATATCGAGCCCACGAGCCGCCACATCGGTTGCTACCAGCACGCGGCAACTGCGGTTAGCAAAACGCACCAGAACCTGATCGCGATCGCGCTGTTCCAGATCGCCATGCAGCGCCAATACGCTAATCCCACGCATATCCAGTGCATCAAACACGCTTTGGCAGTCGCGCTTGGTGTTACAGAACACGACACAGGACGAAGGCTGATGATGACCCAGAATGGAAATCAACAGTGGCAATCGCTGCTCTTTCGTCGTCTCGTAGAAGCGTTGTTCGATGGCCGACTCTTTCACGTCGTCTGCAATCTCGAAACGCTGCGGTTGACGCTGAACGCGCGCGCTGATCTGTTCGATCTCTTCCGGATACGTGGCAGAAAATAACAAGGTTTGACGATCGGACGGCGTATAGGAAATCACATCATCAATCGCATCGGTGAAACCCATGTCCAGCATGCGATCTGCTTCATCCAGCACCAGTACTTTCAGGCTATCCAGAGACAGTGACTGCTTACGTAAATGATCCTGGATACGCCCTGGCGTCCCGACAACAATATGCGGAGCGTGAACCAGAGAATCGAGCTGCTGCCCCATCGGCTGACCGCCGCATAGCGTCAGGATCTTAATGTTTTGCGCAAAACGGGCCAGACGACGCAGCTCTTTGCTGACCTGATCGGCCAGTTCACGCGTCGGGCACAGCACCAGCGCCTGCGTAGTAAAGTCGCTCACGACAATACGATCCAGTAACCCAATGCCGAACGCCGCTGTTTTACCGCTACCGGTTTTCGCCTTGGCACGCACATCTGCACCACTCAGAACGGCTGGCAACGTCGCCGCCTGAACGGGCGTCATGTCGGTATAACCCAGTTCATTAAGATTGGATAACTGCTCTGCTGGCAGCGAGAGGGAAGAAAAAGAGGTTGTACTCACAGTGATTACTCTACCAAGGACGAGATAATGAAAGGTGACGCCGAGCCAAAGAGCGACGCAAATATGCCGCAATCATAGCAGAGTTCGTCATCGTTGACCGATTTACCTCTCGCTCCACGGCTAAAACAGTGAGGCGAATCCTTTGTTCACCAGAAAACTCTGCCCTTCAGGCGATAAAAGGTAGTTCGCCAGCAGCCGCGCTTCACGCCGGGCCGGTTTCATGATAGCCAACATGTATTCGGCATCGATACGATACGGATCGGGCAAATGAACCACATGTAGATCAGGTTGATTAAGCAGTAACGGCAAATAGCTGGCATAGCTAATGTGCATATCGCTCTGCCCGCTCCGAATCAGGTAACTTCCGGCCGTCATGCCCGCCGGAATCGCCTGTTCGAGCCCCCCGCCCACCAGCGGTTTCGCCTTGTCACGTAGTTGATTCCCCCAGCCCCGATGCAAACGTTCGATGCGATCAAAGAGCTGGAACGCATAGTCCCCGCCGGGATCGCTGCCAGGCGTGGAAGTTGACAGCACAAAACGTGGGTCAAGGAGCGCCATCAGCCAGGATTGCGTGGTGAGCTCCGGCACGTTACGCATCACAATACAAAGATGATTGCGCGTAAACACGGTGGTTTCCTCCGCCAGCCCCAGCGCTTTCAAGCGTAAAGGATGCGCGCAGTTTGCCGATGCGAAAATATCTACCGCGTCGCCATGTATTATTTTTTCACTCAGCAGTCCCGCCGGGCCAAAAGTCGGCGCGACATCCACCGCATAGCGTTCGCCGAACGTCGCCAACAAAGGCGTCAAGGCAAGGCGCAGGCTGCCAGCCGCATATAAGCGAAGGGGATCGGTCATAATGGCTCCGTCATCGTCAATATCGGAATCAGCGCACGATAAGGCTGCGGCGACATCTCCACGCAGACCTGCCGCATCGGAATGCCGTACAGGCGCGATAGCGTTTCCTCCGTCACAACCTCATCACAGCGACCATAAAGGTAATGCTGATGATCCATCAGCAGCAGCGCCTGCTCCGCAATGACCAGCGCGTGTGAAGGATCGTGCGTAGTCAGCAGGATGCTCAGGTGCTGCGTTTTAGCCAGATGCTTCAATAACCGCAGCACCTGCGCCTGATTTTGCACATCAAGCGCTGCCGTCGGTTCGTCCAGAATCAGCATTTGACACTCCGAAGCTAATGCACGCGCGATAAGCACGAGCTGCCGCTGTCCGCCGGACAACGCGCTAAACTCACATTCAGCAAGGGACGCGATCCCCAGCATGGTCAGCGCATTCCGGGCAACGGTGATGTCATGCGCGGAAGGCATGGCAAACAGCCGCACATGCGCCGCACGCCCCATCAGCACCATATCCAGAACACTGTAGGAAAACGGCGGTGTAAATATCTGCGGCACAAAGCCAATGTGTCCATCCCGCTGGATCGTCCCGGAAAGTGGTGATAAATGTCCCATCAGCGTATTCAACAGCGTCGTTTTTCCTCTGCCGTTCGCGCCCAGAATCGCCGTGATTTCCCCTTCCCGACAACACAAATTCAGCGGTGCAAAAAAACCTTGCCCCTGCCGGTAACCATACACCAGACTTTCTGTCGATAACCTGATCGTCGGCATGCTAGCGTCCTCTCTCCTGCCGCTGCGTTTTATATAACAGCACGGCAAAAAGTGGTGCGCCAAGCAACGCTGTCAGAATACCCAGCGGAATCTCGGCTTCACTGAGCGTGCGTGCCAGATCGTCCACCAGCACCATAAAACCTCCGCCCAGCCACAGCGACACTGGCAGCAGGCGACGGTGATCGGCTCCCACCAACATACGCGCCACATGAGGAATAACCAGCCCAATCCAGCCAATACTACCGCTGACCGCCACCTGCGCAGCGACTATCGCGGCGCATAGACTCAAAATCAGCCAGCGCAAGGGCTGCACAGCGATACCCAACGCACGCGCATCCTGCTCGCCCATCGACAACACGTTAATGTGCCAACGCAGTCGCAGCAGTAGCCCGCCCGCAAGACCTAGCGGCACCGCAGTTGCGACCAGCGAATTCCAGTGTGCCGTGGCAAAACTGCCCAGCAGCCAGAAAACGATGCTTGGCAGCTTCTCTTCGGTATCCGCCAGATATTGCATCAGGCTGACCAGCGCGCCGAAAAAGCCGCTGAGGATGACACCGGCCAGAATCAGGATCAGCACGTTCTGCTTACCGAATGCGGCGGCCATCATGAAAATCAGCAAGAGCGCCAGCATGCCGAACGTAAATGCAGACAGCAGCAAAAACAGCGGCGTCCAGCTTAATAGAATCGCTAACGTGCCGCCGAAAGCCGCGCCAGCAGACACGCCGATAATATGCGGATCGACCAGCGGGTTACGGAAAACGCCTTGCAGCGTGGCCCCGCTCAGCGCTAGCGCCGCGCCCGCACACCAGGCTAATAACACGCGAGGTAGACGTACGCTCCACACCACTTGCTGTTCGATATCCCCAAGCAGCAGTTTTTTTCCGAACAGCAGATCGTTGCCAGACAGCGGTTCGATAAGGATTTGGAAGATGCGCCACGGGGATAAGCTAAAACGCCCTATCCCCAGCGAGCACACAGCAATCAACAGCGTGAACACAACCACCGTCAGCAGCGTGATCCGATAGGTGCGATAACTCATTGCGCCGCGGCGGCTTCCGCACGGTAGTCCATACGATAGAAGCGTTGATAATACTCATCGGCGGCTTTTTGCATATCGACATCGGCAAAACGCTCAGGGTACAGCTTTTTCGCCATCCACAGTTCGCCAATCGCCAACGCTTCAGGCATCGGATAGCCCCAGGCTTTGGCGTATTCCGGCATCAGATATACACGATGCTGTTTCACCGCATCAATCGCCTGCCAGGCCGGATCGTTAACGATCTGCTTCACAACATCCGGGTAGCGATCCTGCACAAAAATCACCTGCGGGTTCCAGGCCAGTACGTTTTCAATCGACACCTGTTTGAAGCCTTTGATCGATGCCGCCGCGACATTCAATGCCCCTGCATGCGACATCATCAGGCCGGTATATTTCCCTGAACCGTAGGTTGTCAAATCGGGGTTAGCCATATAGACACGGATACGCTTCTCTTCTGGAATGGACGCCAAACGCGTACTCACGTTTTGCCGCTGCGTAAATGTATAGTCGATCAGTTCTTCCGCCTGTTTCTGGCGATCGACCACGTCACCAATCAACCGAATCCCTGCTTTTAGCCCTTCGTTATACGCCGTGTTTTCATCGCTCATCGTGGGATTGATTTTGTCAGCTTCTCCCGGCTGATCCTGACGCAGCGAGATCGCCACGACCGGAATGCCCGTCCGCTCAATCTGCGCAATCATTTCCGGTGGCGCATAGTTAGCGACAAAAACCACCTGCGGCGACAGCTTCAGCAGGCTTTCAATATTAACCTGAGTGAGATCGCCCGGCATCGGCAAATCC
Source organism: Pectobacterium aroidearum (assembly GCF_041228105.1). Classification (NCBI taxonomy): domain Bacteria; kingdom Pseudomonadati; phylum Pseudomonadota; class Gammaproteobacteria; order Enterobacterales; family Pectobacteriaceae; genus Pectobacterium; species Pectobacterium aroidearum. The sequence continues at coordinate 1,555,841 of NZ_CP166097.1, read as the reverse complement.
GCCAGACGCGGAGCCAGCCGCAAATAATGTGCACCTAGCTGTTTTTTCCAACTGGAAAGCACACCGACCACGCTCTCTTGTGCATCCAATTGCACCAGCAGGTTTAAGGTTTGATGCTGCAACACCACCACGCGATTAACATGGTCGGGAATCGTCACATTGCGTCCGAGTTGATCGGTCACCTGACGCGCCGCCCCTGCGTTGGAAAACACCAAAAACAGCCCGACAAACCACAGCGTGTAGCCAAATTTCTTTATCATGTTGGTATCCTGATTTTCGCTATATATCAAATGATACAGCGACGGCGAAAAAGAAAATACTGATCTCGCTCATAATAATATTTAGATACCAATTTTGAGGTAGATAAGCCGGGAGCATTATTTCTTAAATAACAAGCGCGCTATTTACGTGAACACAGCCAGAAATCCTTGGCTAAAGAGATTATTTATTCTGCTAACGTTTGGTCAGATAAACTGAATTATTACGTTAAAAAAATGATATTTATTCTCACTATTAATCGCGTAGAGTGATCCCATCATTGAATGTGCATACCTAAATAATTCGAGTTGCAGGACAAAACGTTAGCGTTTTGAACAACGCAAAGCGTTGGCCCGCAGGGTGAGGCCCACGACGTGCCGAGTGTTTGAACGTAGCCAACGCACATGCAACTTGAAGTATGACGGGTATAGAACCTTGCTGTGCAGAGCGAGCCTGAATATAAGGATAAATACCCTATGAAGAAGATCGGCTTTTTATCATTCGGCCACTGGGCACCATCGCAGCAGTCTGGCACGCGTTCCGCGGCTGACGCCTTGCTGCAATCTATCGATCTTGCCGTCGCAGCTGAAGAACTGGGCGCTGACGGCGCCTATTTCAGAGTGCACCACTTTGCCCGCCAGCTGGGTTCGCCTTTCCCATTACTGGCCGCCATTGGAGCAAAAACCAAAAACATTGAAATTGGCACCGGCGTCATCGACATGCGTTACGAAAACCCGCTGTACATGGCTGAAAACGCCAGTGCCGCCGATCTGATCTCTGGCGGACGTTTGCAGCTCGGCATCAGTCGCGGCTCGCCTGAACAGGTAATCGATGGCTGGCGCTATTTTGGCTATCAGCCTACGGAAGGGGAATCTGACGCAGAGATGGCACGACATCATACCGAAGTGCTGTTGGATGTGTTGCGTGGCGAAGGGTTTGCAAAACCGAACCCACAGCCCATGTTCCCGAATCCACCAGGCCTGTTGCGTTTGGAGCCCTATTCTGAGGGATTACGTGAACGTATCTGGTGGGGAGCTGGCTCGAATGCCACGGCGGTATGGGCAGCGAAACTGGGCATGAATCTGCAAAGCTCCACGTTAAAAGATGATGAAACCGGTGAACCTTTTCATATCCAGCAGGCACAGCAAATTCGTGCCTATCGGGCAGCCTGGGCTGAAGCTGGGCATACGCGTACGCCACGCGTGTCCGTCAGCCGCAGTATTTTTACACTGATAGATCATCGCGATCGCGCCTATTTTGGCGGGAGCAGTAACGATAGCGACAAGGTGGGTTTCCTGGATGAAAAAACGCGCGCGATTTTCGGGCGTAGCTATGCCGCCGAGCCGGAAGCCCTTATCCAGCAGTTAAAACAGGACGAAGCTATTGCCGAAGCGGATACGCTATTGCTAACGGTGCCGAATCAACTGGGCGTCGATTACAATGCGCATGTTATCGAATCAATTCTGAAGCATGTCGCACCCGCGATGGGGTGGAGAGAGTAAGCCTGTAGCCTAAGGCATTCAAGCCTGTCCAACAGGCGTCAAACCAAAGATAGCCGTATCAAGAATCGGGGGAATTGAGGGCCATTTTCACTCTTATTCCCCCGTTTTTTTCCGCCTGTGAAGCGACCCAACGCTTTTTAATGCTATTTTGAAAATATAGTTTCTGGACCTCTTGAATTCCCCCCCTCACTCGGCGTAGATTTAGCGCCGATCCCGTCATAACTGGTGTGATTCTGGTGATGACAACGGGAAAGATTACCCTTCGGTGACATCGCCGGCAGCGTAATAATTTCCTTCCATAATAAAACGCACAATCGGGATCGTTGCTGGCGTGGTTTCTGCTGGAGAATAAATCGGTGAAGTATTTTTTTATGGGTATCTCATTCTGTTTAGTCGTTTGGGTGAGTACCTTTATGCTGATGGTAGAATAACCTGTCATTTGCCCGACAACGATTTATACATTGAAGGGCACACACAGAGATAAAAAAGGCTGATGGTATTTATACCCTCAGCCTATTTTTATGCCTGCCAATAGCCATTCAATTAATAATTCGGCATTCGCTTTGTTATTTTTTACAGATAGAGTCCGTTTATTATCACACCGAACACGCCGCCAATCGCCAGCCAGGGGCCAAAGGCCAACGGTTTAGCCGTATCTTCTTTACGCACCCCGCGCCAGATGAGAGTAACGACCAGCCCGCTCAGCGCCGCCACCAAGACCAGATTCGGCAATGCCTGCCAGCCCAGCCAGGCACCCAGCGCGGCGAGTAACTTAAAATCACCATACCCTAGCGCTTCTTTGCCTGTGGCATATTTAAATACCCAATAAAGTAGCCACAGGGACAAATAGCCCGCCATCGCGCCTACTACGGCATCGCGTAATGGGACAAAGGTCTCCGACAGATTAAACAGCAGTCCCATCCACAAGAGCGAAAGCGTAAGCACATCTGGCAGCAGTAACGTTTTTATATCAATGACGGTCAAAACCACCAGAAAGGACAGCAGAATCAGCGCCCCGCATAACGCCATGCCGGGCAGCCACAGTAACCCTGCGATCAGAAAAGCCAGCATCGTGATGACTTCCACCAGCGGATACTGCACAGACACTGGCTGATGACAGCAGCGGGAGCGGCCGCGCAGCCACAGCCAGCTGAATAACGGGATGTTATCTTTCACCGCAATCGCCTGCTGACAGTGCGGGCAAGACGAAGGCGGCCAACATAGGTTGTAACTCGTCACATGCTCGACATCGGTCACACCCGTTTGCAGCTCTATGTCCTGCCGCCAGCGGCGTTCTAACATAATCGGCAGGCGGTAAATCACGACGTTCAGAAAACTGCCAACAATCAAGCCCAATACGCCCAGCGCACCATACCACCATGCCGGAAATACCAGTGCGAATTCCCTTAAATCGTCCACGTTAGTCCCTGATTGTTGATAAAGAAAAGAGATAAGTTAGCGGCTCCTTGTTGCAAACCACTACACAGCAATGACAACGGTCATCCCTAGTAAAACGGCCATCGTTGTTACAACAGACGCCCCTGAAAATTCAGCGTCCTGGCACCTTGTTCGTCTGCTTTGCCAGTGGTCGCCAGTAACTTTTTCATGGTAGCGGGTAAGTCGTTTCCGCTGCTAAGTTGCCCCGTAAAACGATATTCACCTTTTGGGGTGACGCTGCCTTTGCCGGACAATTGCAGATGCGAAGAAGTCTGCCGCAGGTTTGCCTCAAGTGCCCCTTGCTGGCAGCGTAATGTAGCCTGAGGTGTTGCGAGCATTAGCCCACCCAGCGGGGTGTTCACCCGAGCGCCCGGCCAACTGATGTTGGCATCGAGCGACTGGCAGCCAGAACGGTCAACCGTCGCTTCTTGCAGGTTCAGTTGCACGTTTCCTTCTGCCCCGATTGGCACGATAAAACGCATGCGGCTGAATAAATAGCCCGCGGGTACCGAAAGCTGCCATTGATAAAACTGCGGCTGCTGCCAACCACGAATGATCCCACGGCCTTCAATGCCCTCCGGATTGTGGAAGGCAATTTCTAGTGCAGGCATAAAACCCGAGAAGGTGATATTCCACCGCACATCATCCAACATTAACGTGCGCCAGCTAAACCGTTGCAGGTTCCCCTGCCATAGCGTTCCGGCGGCTTCTGCAACCACCATTCCGGTCGGCAGCGGCACCGCCGTGAGCAAGCGGGCAGGCGCATAGCACGCCAGGAACACCCCATAGGCCAGAACCATAGCGACGCCTGCGCCAATGCCGGATTTAAGCTTCATCCGCCCGTTCCAGCATCAGTCTGGTCACATCCACCATTCCCGGGCTTTGCTCAACGGCATTCACATCCAGCGACATCACTTTCACGCCGTTTTTCTGTTCCAGTTCGCTAAGCCAGCGCAGCAAACTGGTAAAGTCGCTCTGAGCCAGCGTCACCGACGCCTGATTGCCCTGCGGCTGCAAGCGTACGACCGTCAGCCCGTAACGTTTGGTACTTTGCGAAATCAAAATCGGCAGGCTGACGTCTCGCTGACTATTGTCTCCCTGTGCCTGATTGCCCTGCGGAATCAATGGAGCTTGCTTCTGCATCCAGTTGACGGTCTGTTGCTCGCGGGAAATCGTACGTTCCCACTGCTCTTCCCGCAGCAGCCAGGGCTGAAAAATGGCGTAATACACCAGACAGAGCAGGAGCACCGCCGCACACACGACCATCAGTTGGCGCTCGCGCTGGCTCATCGCTTGCCAGCGTTGCCGTAATTCATTCATTGCTGGCTCCTTAACGTTAAGCGGCCTTCAACCCTATCGTTTTCCTGCCGCATCTCTCCCGCTTGTACCTGATAATAAGCGGCAGCCTGCTGCTGAAACTGCTCTAATTCCTGATACGACGTGGCCTGCAACGCCAGCCGGAATTCGCCAGCGGAACCGTCGTAAGACAGCGACTGAATTTTGATCGCACTATTTTGCGTCATCAATTGCTGTAAGGGGTTCAATTGCTCCAGTAGTCCTTTCCCCGCGCCCCCGGCAGCCGTACGTTGCAGGTGCTGCTGCATCTGCGCACGTGGGTTAACGACATTCGTCTCGGAAGGAAAAATCTGCCGATAGACGCGCACGCTTTCCTGTCGCCAATGCTCAGCTTGCTGATAAAGCTGATAGTGCGCCCAGCTAGCATCGGCCACGACCAGCAAAAGATAACAGGCAAAAGCGATTCCCACGCCGCGCCACGGCAGCAGCGTGTTTTGCCAGGCTTTCTCTGGCGCGTAATCGCCTTGCCGCAGATCGACCGAGGCAGGTAGCTGCGCCGTTGCAGCCAGCGTGAAGAGATCCGTTGCGGGCTGAGCTTTCCACTCGCCCTCCTCCTGCCATTCGTACTGCGACAGCTCACCGCCAACCGATGCAGCACTGTAGCTGTATATCGCAGGCAGCGGCATAGACGCTTTCAGCAGGTCGCCGCACCAGGAGGACTCTGCCGCCATAGCATGGCCCGTCGGCTGACGAAATAGCCACATGTCATCATGTTGCAACGCGCTCCAGCCATCCTGATGTTTCGGCAATACCCGGGCATCAGGTAATAAGGTATTGACGCTGAGCCCCAATGCATCACACTGCGCCAGCCAACGCTGCATCCGTTTTTTTTCCACCACGGCAACCGTGCCATCATCGCCATGAATTTCCAGCACAGCAAAATGCAGCTTTTCGATTTCTGTCGCCAGCTGATCTTCCAGCATAAACGGCACAACTTGCGTTAGCTGACGCCGGGCCTGCCGGGGGAGCGTCAGAGCATAAAACGTCACGTCCGTTGCCGGAACCAGAACTCGGGTAAATGCCACAGACGGATACGCCGCCAGCGCCTGACGAACCTGCTCGACGTTACCACGCCCTTGGCTCAGTAAGTTTTCCCCATTGGGTGAACGAACCTGCCATTCAATCTCGCCCTGTTCCTCTACCGGAAGACGCACAATGAGGCACGGATGACGAACAACCGGACCTCGATTTAATGGGGTTTTCGCGGCTTTTTGCTTCCATTTTCCCGCTAATTTCATGGATTCACCGTCCTATATCCTCCATATTGCCGCTGCACGACCTGTACCTTTTGTCCACTCAGATGAAGCAGGCTGCGCTGATGAAAATCACTGTCGCCGACACGCACCTGAAGTTTGACAAAGAACCATTCACTTTTTACTGACAGCACTCGCTGCGCGGTATTTTTACTATTCGGAGGCAATAACCCGGTTTGTTGCAGAACCTCAAGGCTTGCCCATCCCGTACGAGGTCGCTGCTGCACCAGCGCCTTCGCCTGCGACATCGTCATTTCATTCAAGAATATGGCGGATAACAGAGGGGCATCAAACTCGGTTAACGTGTTGATATTAATTGACATCGTATCCACCGGCAGCGCGCAAACATAAGGTAACAAACGACGATAAAGATCGCTGTCTACTCCATAGACTGCCCGCAATTCGCTGATTTCACTCATTCTCTGATTGGCCGTACGATAAGGCACTGGCAGTGTGGCGTAGACATCATCCTCTGCACCGTTCGCCGACGGATAGTTATCCGCATCAATCCAGTCACGCACCGCCGCAGTGATCTTTTCTGCACGATCCGCATCTTCGCCTAGATTTTTCAATAGCAAACGGAAAACCTGCGCCGGATAAGGCGTCTTCACCAGCGTGCTGTCGTTATCCACGCCTTGATTGATCGCATTCAGATTAAAGCAGGTACGCGCATCGCTAATCTGGCCGATGATTTCCCCGCCGTCCACCGGGAAACGATGCCCCGGTTGTGACCAGTTCTGTCCGGCAAACGTACGTCCCGGCATATTCCGCGCATCGCGCAGCAATATCTGCCCGCTTAGCGTTTCTGCCCCCAAGGCGTACCACTTCGCCTGCTGACGGCTCAAATGGCTTTCGGTGCGCAAAAACGCTTTACCTGTGCGTTCCGTAATCACCGCGGCAATCGTCACCATTAATGCCAGAATCAGGAGCACCACCAGCAGCGCCGCACCGCGCTGACGCGGCCTCATTTAGCCGGCCCGGTGGTAATCAAAAACATACGCGACATTTCGCCATAATCCCTTAAGGTCAACACCACTTCGATCCCTTGTGGCAATTGCGTCGTGTTATCCCAGCGATCGCGCCAGGTTTTATTGCTGAAAAAGCGCAGGCGAAAACCATCGACCTGCGTGAGAAGCGGTTTTACACCGGGATCGAGCCCCTCAATCGGGTCAGGCACCGCGTGGGTTAACCGTTCCAGAGTGTGTTCCCGTAGCCGATAGGCTACAGGCTGAAGTTCAGAGCGCGGTAATATGCCAAACGGGTTCTGCCAGCCATTACGCATAAAGCTGACGCCCCAGTCATCGCTTTTTAACTGATCGCGGCCAGCATAAAATATAGAGGTACTTCCTCTGCTGCCACGTGCGATCATCTGGGAGAAATCGCTGTCCATTTGTGAAAAGGCACGCTGTATTTCAGCCAGACGTTCGGCCTTGCGCTGCGAAATTTCATCGTTACGCATCACGCCGTTCAGCACCTGAAACGCACTGAGGCTCAGCGCGGCAAAGATAGCAATCGCCAGAATCATCTCCAGCAGAGTAAACCCCTGTTGGCGTTTCTGCCGTGCGATCTCTCGCTCCCTTCTTGTTTGACTACACGTCCCTGTTTTATTAAACATTATTGCTTCACCACATAGGTACGCAGCGAAGCATCGGCGGCAAAGGCGTCTTTATTACGCCGCACCTCTACATCCAGCGCTTTGGTCTGAGGGTCACCCGTCTCTACCCCCTGCCAGCGCCAATACCAGCGCATTCCCGCGAACTGTGTTTCGCCCCTCACCCACGATGCTTCCGGCCAGCGCTGTTCCAGCCGCAGTTGAACCTGCTGGTTTTCTGCTACCCAGCCTGCAAACGTCTTCTCTTCCAGTCTGCTAAGGCTGCTTGCCTGTCTGGCTGTCGTTTGCAAAACGGCAATCCCCGCCAGCGCAAAAACGCTCAGCGCGACCAGCACCTCCACCAACGTCATCCCTTTCTGTCGTTTCATCGTTTCTTACCTTGACTCATCGACGTCACAAATTTTCCGTTGCTATCGACCTGAAGCCAATTCGAGAGCGCTTTGTCTTTAGACTTAACGAGCAGACGGAAAGGCGTGATTTCACCGCCGGGCAAAATCAGGATATCGGGATCGTCGCCACTCTGCGTTTTATCCACTTTTTTCCCATCGGCCTGCAAGAGCTCAAGCAGTAATGCCTCAGGCAGCGTCGCCGAGGCGCTCACCCGATGCGGTTGCCACGGCTGCCACTTGTAGCCCTGCCAGCGATCGCCGCTCGGGATCGGTGTCCCTTCCGATGCAGCGGGTCGCTGAAGTTGATAAAACTGCCAGCGGTCGGGATAGATGCGAACACCCAGCATGTATTCGTTAACCTGACTGCTTTCAGCGGCAAACTCTAACTGCGCCTGAAAGCGAGCCAACTGCCACGCGCTGTCGTTCTGGCGTTCGCGAGGAAACGCCATGACCACCATGCTAGCTGCAATGCCCGCCAGTAACACGACCAGCATCATTTCCAGCAGGGTAAACCCCTGTTGTTTCCTCGTTGACCGCTTCATTGCGCCTTGCCATCCTTTTCCCGCACGCTATCGACAGCAACTATCCACAGATCCATCTGCAACAGTCACTTATAAAGACGGGCATATCGCCCCATGCCTTTATTTTTTATCCAGATTCCAGTTGCCGATATCATCTTCCGTTCCCGGCATGCCATCTGGCCCCAGAGAGAAGATATCCAGCTTACCGTGCTGACCAGGGTTCAACAGTTGATACTCCGAGCCCCACGGATCCTGTGGTAAGCGGCGGATATAGCCATCGGCTGGGTAGTTACGCGGTTCCGGCTGAACGGTTGGTTTCGTCACCAGCGCTTTCAGTCCCTGCTCCGTGGACGGGTAACGGTTGTTATCCAGTTTGTACATGTCGAGTGCGCTTTCGAGAGACACAATATCGCTGACGGCTTTTTGCCGATCCGCTTTTTCCTTATTCCCCATCAGATTGGGTACCACCAGACTCGCCAGTACGCCGAGAATGACGATCACCACCATAATTTCCAACAGGGTAAAACCACGTTGGCCATAACCATGCTGACCATAACTATTTTGTCCACAACTACGCTGAGACTGTTGCATCCTTACTTTTCCTCGTTCAATTGTTGGTTCGCTTACGAACTCATTAACGTATTCAGTTGCAGAATCGGCTGTAAAATCGCCAGTACGATAAACAGCACCACCGCCGCCATGCTGACCACCAGCAGAGGTTCAAATAACCCCAGCGCCAGCGTCATCTGCGAACTGAATTCCCGATCCTGATTATCCGCCGCCCGTTCCAGCATGCTGTCCAATTCGCCACTGCGTTCACCGCTGGCGATCATATGACGCATCATTGGGGGAAAGAGCGCCGTCTGTTCCAGCGCTTTATGCAGACTGACGCCTTCTCGTACCGCATCCGTCGCCAGAGAGAGCCGATGGCGGGCATAGTCATTACTCATCACATCGCCGCTAATGCGCATCGCCTGCAACAGCGGCACGGCACTGGCGTTGAGAATACTGAGCGTCCGCGCGTAACGTGCCGTATTCAGACCGCGAGCAATACGGCCAAGCAGTGGCAAATACAGCAAACGCCGATGGAAATTGATACGCCGTTTTTCCTGTCGCAGCATCACGCGTAGCGCCATGAACGCGGCCAACAGCGCCAGCACCACCCACGGCCCGAATGTGCGCACGGCATCGCTTATTCCCATCAACACGCGGGTTGAAAGCGGCAGCGCCTGCTTCATATGAATAAATTGCTCGACGACTTTTGGTACCACAACGGATAGCAAAATGCTGACCACGGCAATCGCGACAACGGTAAGCACGCACGGATAGATCATCGCCTGCTGGATGCGGCTGCGCATCTGCTGGCGCTGCTCGGTATAGTCCGCCAGTCGGTTAAGCACTTCATCAAGGTGTCCGGAGGTCTCGCCTGCGGCCACCATCGCGCAATACAGTCGCTCAAAGCTGCTGGGAAAACATTTCATCGCATCGGCCAGCGAATGCCCTTCCATAACCTTGCTGCGCACTGCCGCCATCAACTGGCTCAGATGCGGCTTTTCGCTCTGTTTCGCCACCGCATCCAGCGCTTCTTCCAGCGGCAATGACGCCGCCACCAGCGTCGCCAACTGGCGAGTCAACAGCGCCAAATCTGAGGTACTGATACGAATTTTGCGGCGTAGGGAAAACCCCGTAGAACCGGATTTCTGCTGGTCACCGCGACCTTCATCAACCGACAGCGGCACCAGTCCGCGCTCCCGCAATAGCTGACGCGCCTGTCTGGCAGAGTCCGCTTCCTGAGTGCCACGGCATTTTTTCCCTTGCGCATCCAGCGCCTGATAGTGGTACTGTGCCATATCATTCCTCTTTGGTTACGCGGATCACTTCTTCCCAGGTCGTGAACCCCGCCAGTACCTTTTCCAGCCCGTCCTGACGAATTGTCGTTCGACTTGTGCCCAGAATCTGCGCAATCGCCATTTCACCGTCGCTGCGGTGGATCGCGGCGCGAACGTCGTCATTGATCAGTACCAGTTCATGAATGCCGATACGTCCCCGATAGCCGGTATAGCTACACTGCGGGCAACCCACCGGGTTATGCAGCAGCGTACCCGGTGCGATCCCCATTTGTTCGGCCTGAACCGGATCAACCGGATGCGGCTGGCTACACTCAGAACACAGCGTTCTGACCAGACGCTGTGCAAGCACGCCCAGCAAAGAGGTTGACAGCAGGAAAGGCTCGACGCCCATATCCTGTAAACGAGACAGCGCGCCCAGCGCGCTATTGGTATGCAGTGTGGATAACACAAGGTGACCGGTCAGCGATGCCTGCACGGCAATCTGCGCCGTTTCACCATCACGAATTTCCCCTACCAGCACAACGTCCGGGTCCTGACGCAGAATGGCACGCAGTCCGCGGGCAAACGTCATATCCACCTTGGTATTGACCTGGGTTTGCCCAATGCCTTCCAGCTCATACTCGATGGGATCTTCCACCGTCATGATGTTACGTTCCGAGGCATTCAGGCGGCTGAGCGCAGCGTACAGCGTGGTACTTTTCCCCGACCCTGTCGGACCGGTGACAAGAATAATGCCATGTGGACGATGGATCAGGCTGTCCAGTTGCTGCCGGTTGCGCTCCGACATGCCCAGCAGTTCAAGATCGAGCTTCACGCTGTTTTTATCCAGCAAACGCAGCACAACGCGTTCACCATAGTTCGATGGCAGCGTGGAGACACGAACGTCAATCGCTCGTCCTCCCACCCGCAGCGCCATGCGCCCATCCTGCGGGATACGTTTTTCCGCAATATCCAGCTTGGCCATGACCTTGATACGCGATACCAGCAGCGACGCCAGCTTACGCTGTGGACGCAGGATTTCACGCAGCACACCGTCGACACGGAAACGGATCAACAAATAGCGCTCATACGTTTCGATATGAATATCCGACGCCTTATCCTTAATCGCTTCAGTCAGCATCGCATTGATCAGGCGGATAATCGGCGCATCATCATCGGCATCAAGCAAATCATCGCTGTCCGGTAGCTCTTCCACCAGCGTATAGAAATCCATCTCATTGCCGATGTCTTCCATCAGACGACGGGCTTCTTCCGAATCACGCTGATAGCTGATAACTAATTGCCGCTCAAATTCGTCTTCAGTAACGCGTTCAATCTTAAGCGAACAGCCTGCAATCCGACGTGCTTCCAGCAAGGCGGCTGGCGGCGTTTGCGCGACACAGATCGTCCGCAGACCGGTATCATTTTCCCGCTGCAACAGCAAAATTTGCTGCGACCGAGCATAGGCAAAAGGCAGTATGGGGCGTAATTCTATAATCTGGGAGGCAACGTCACTCATTTCCCGCCCGCCGGATAAAACGCCACAATGGAGGACTGAACCTGACGAAACGTATAGGCGTTCCCGCCTTCCGGCAAGCGCAGTAAATCGTTATCCAGCAGATTAGCCTTCCCGCCATTCGCCTCTCGCTGCTTCTCTTCTTCAGCATTGAACGAATGATACTTACTGGCAGAAGCACTCTGGTACTGACTGCGATCGCGAATAATGGAAGGACGGATAAACAGCATCAGGTTACGCTTTTTCGTTTCCTGACTGTTGGAACGGAACAAGTATCCCAGAACGGGAATATCGCCCAATAGGGGCACTTTGCTTGCAGACTCATTCGTACTTTTATCCAGCAAGCCGCCCACCACCACGGTTTCGCCGCTGCTGACCAGCACCGCGTTATTAACGGTACGCGTATTGAATGTTGCGCCAAGGTTGGTGCTGCTGCTGGAGGCGGCATCAGCCACGCTGGAGACTTCCTGTTCGATTTCCAGCAGAACGGAGTCGCCTTCGTTGATTTGGGGTTTCACCTTCAGTTTGATACCGACCGTTTTACGTTCCACCGTTTGGAAAACGTTGTCGCCGGATGTCGTCTGCGAACCTGCCAATACAGGTACTTCCTGCCCAACGTTAAACGTCGCTTCCATATTATCCAGCGTCACAATACTGGGCGTTGCCAGAATATCGTTCTTGCTGTTGCTGGACAGCGCCGTCATCAGCATGCCCCAGTTACCCTGATAAAAACCGGCGGCAATCCCGTTGAAACCGCCAAGTGCCGTTGTCGCTGCCGTGCCAAGCGTTCCATCACGTCGAAATTGGTCCGCTCCTGCCATCATTGTCGTAATCGGCAATCCCGTATTGGTGAATTGCGTTACCCCGGCATTTTTATTCGCCCATTGAACGCCCAGATTCATTCCATCGGCATCCTGTACTTCCGCGATAATCGCTTCGACCAGTACCTGCGGACGGCGGATATCCAACTGTGCAATCACCTGTTCCAGATCGCGCATGATGTCAGGTGCCGCATTCACAATCAGTGAGTTAGTTTGTTCGTGGGCCTTAATCGAAATGTCTTTGCGCAGCGCAGGCAGCGCATTTTGCTGGTCGGTTTGAATACTGTCGCCGACGCCAGTGAGCACTTCGACCAGATCGGCCGCTTTCGCGTACTTAAGGTAGATAACTTTGGTGTTGCCCTGTACCGCCTGCTGGCGATCGAGCTGTTTGATCATGTCGATAACGCGCTGGCGTGAGTTTGGTTCTCCGCGCACCAGCACCGAGTTGGTTCGTTCGTCAGCCACCACGTTGGCGGTCAACATGCCGGGCAAGGCGGATTTCTCATCCATCTTGTTCAGCTCATTCACCATTTTCACCACTTCCGTCGAGGAAGCGTAAGACAGCGGTATGCTGGTCACATTCCGATCGCCCGTCTGATCAACCCGTTCAACAATCGTCATCAACCTTTTGATCACCCCCGCGCGGCCGGTCATCAGCAGCACGTTCGACGGTTCGTAATGCACCACGCTCCCGGCGCCAGCGTTATCGTTCAACTGGCGTAGCAGCGGCGCCAAATCGCGGGCAGCGACATTGTTCACCGGCACGACGCGCGTCACCACTTCATCGCCAATGCCTGGCTGATCGTCAGTCGCCAGCGGCATAGACGTCGATTTCGCATCCTTCGAGCGAATGATTTTCAGGACGTTGTTATCCATCGGAATAACGGTAAATCCATAGACATCCAGCACGCTCAGGAAGAACTGATAATACTGTTCTTCGTTCATCATGTCATAGCTGCGTACGGTGATCGTTCCGCTGACCGACGGATCGATAATGACCGTCTTATTCAAATTCTTACTGACGGTGTTGATAAACTCCTGAATATCCGTGCCCTTAAAACTGGCGGAGAATTCGGCGCTCCACGCCAATGATGACGCCATCAGCAAAACGCTCCCGCTGAGTAATAACATGCTCTTACGGCGTACATGACCAAGCCATTGGTTTTTATGTTTTGAAAAAACCTGAGGCTTAAAAAATCCCTGTCCCTTGCTAAACAAATTAGTGGTCTCCATCCAATGCCAGATATATATCCTGCTGTTGACCATCACGCTCAACGGTCAAATTAAATTTGCTCATCCCTGCCAGTTGCGCCATCGCCTGCTGTGCCTGACCTGCATCGCGTAAATCCATGCCGTTTAATGACACTGCGAGATCGTTGTCCTGCAAGCCTGCGCGGTAGAAAAGATCGGGTTTTTTGCCGGGGTTTAACTGATATCCTTTCAGTACTTCTTCTTCCGTGACGGGAGAAATGGTGAGGTAATCCTGCGCCGAGAGGGGATTTTTTTGTATTTCCTCTTTCACCTGACTAAATGCGCCAGAAGACGACGGTGCATCGGCGGTGTTTTCTTCCTGATACAAATGCAGCGCTTCATAGCGCCCCTGATACTGGATCACAACACGATCGGCAGAGATAGTCACAATTTTGGCTTCATAGCCCGGAATGGCATCGCCGACGTTGCGGCTGTATTGCTGACTATCTTTAGCGATGATGGCAATCGAACGCTTAGCATCTTCACTCGCCAGAACCCCTGTCAGACTGATATTTAACGATGTCAGCGGTATATCACCAGATAGCGCGGCATCGTTAGCCGCGGCAGCATCCGCATCAGGAGCATGGCCAAACAGGGTAAAGTCGCCGGGCGTCACGGGTTTTTCTTTCGCCTGGGCAGGCGTCACCGACACGCCAACAATGCGTGAATCTTCAGGAAGGAGAAAGCGCCAGGTCAAGACGGCCAACTGCTGGCAAATCAGCAGTAAAATCAGCCCCAACACGATACGTCGGATCAGCGGCGCGGGCAGTGACCGAAAAGTCGCAACCAACGAATTAAAAGACGGTTCTTTGAAAGCTTGCAATCGTGCCATAGATAATCATCCATAATACTCCCCACGCCGATGGGCGTGGGGAAAATGCCTTATTCCGTTGCGGCTTCCCGGGTGATGGTTTCATCACCGCTGGTCGTCAGCGCGGCATCATTATTTACACGGTCTTCGAGCCTGATATTTTCAATATGACCGAAATTCCAGGCTCCCGGTACATTCTCAAAAATGACATTTTTAAAGTCACTGTTCTTCAGGAACGTAATGTCCGTGGCTTTTACACTTCTGAATTTTACATTCTCAAAATGCAAGCCTTGATGATAGGCATCACGTTCAAAAGAGAACTTATACGCATCAGCCATCTCAGCGATGGTCATCCCATCGACCAGAATGCTGTTTTTCTTCGCTGAGCCATCAATCGTGACGTTGGATACAGTCACATCACGGAATTGTGCAGGTTCAGCCGCAGGCTGGGTATCGTTCACGTCCGCTTTATATTTGATAGTGAAAACGAACGGCTCGTTGACAATATCACGCATCGCGTTATTACGGAATACCACGTCACGCGAGCCGCCACCATAATAGGGTCGACTCTTCATGCGCAAGCCAACATCCGTCTTATTCATGACGTTATCTTCAGCAACAATTTTTTCAATCCAGGCACCGGTATGGCTACCCGTGACCACCGCGCCGTGTCCGCGGCGGAAGTAGTTATTGAAGATCCAGGCCCCGCTCTGCGCTTTTTGCCCCAGCGTCGCCACCTCGGCACCGTACCCTGCCGCAAAGTTTACGCTGTCATCACCTGTATCAAAAAAGTTATTGAATACCATGACGTTTTGGCTGTTGCCGAATTCAATGCCATCCGCATTATTCGCATCATACGTCGTGTGCACCAGCGCATTCATCGCCACATTTTCGGATTCCAGCACCATCACACCGTGGTAAGCCGGGTTCAGAATCGTCAGCCCTTCCAGATACATGTTGCTCACGCCGCGCAGCGTCATCAGGCTGGAGCGTCGGTTTTTGTACGCTTCCTCCAGTGACATGCCTTCAGTAACGGCTTTGGCCGTTTGGTCTTTTGCCAGAATACCGTCACTGCCAACATTGGTCGCTTTGCTCGCACGATAGAGTGGCAATTCGTTCTTTAATTCATCAATTTCAGTAATGTTTGTATCACTGGCTTTAATGCCGCGCATCCAACCGTTGCCATCAATCGTGCCCTGTCCGACGATACGAATATTTTTAAAGGTACCGGCATGGCTATTGCCCCGATCGTCCGCTTCCAACACGTTGATCAGCGAAGGCGGACGCTTAGGCAATTGAGGAGAAGTGTAAGGATAGAGATAGTAGCCGCGGGCAAGTGGATAGTCGTCGCCATTTGCCGACCCCAGCAGCGTAGCGCCTTTTGCAACCTCAAACGTCATGTCGCTATGCAGGAACAGCGCGCCAGTTTTAAACGTTCCCCCTTCAACCACGACTTTACACCCTTTCGGATACGCCGTTGGCGTACAATCGTCAATTGCCTTCTGAATAGCCAGCGTGTCATTGGCTATGCCATCCCCTTTTGCACCGTAGTTGGTTACATTCAATGAGGCTGGCGTCGCCGTCGTTTTCTGCACGATGGTTTCACTATCCACCGATTCTTTGCCGTCGTCATAAAGCGCGCGCACCGTGAAGCGATATTCCGTTTCCGGCGACAGATTTGTCACCTTGAAATTATGGAAGCTAACGCGAACATGCCAGTTATCGGTATCGATCGCGTTGTAGAAGTTATCGATATAAGGCTTGGCGGGCGAATGGGTGTTCAGGTTGTCAATCGTACCGCCCAGCAAGGTTCCATTCATGTAGACACGGTAATCCTTAATACCCGCGGCAGGTTTGGTCGGTTTTTCCCAGGCCAGTACCACACTGTTGTCATCATAGGCCAATGTCGGCACTTTAAGATTCTGTGGCGCGGCAGAACGGTCAACATCCACATTCGGCGTTGAGTCGCTATCGCTGCATCCGGCAATCAGGCCGCTCAGAACGAGTGTTGCGCAGAGCGTAAGGCGAGTACGAGGTAAAAAATCAGTCATAACATTTCCTGTATTTTTATATCGCCCGACATCTTTCTCCCTGCAGCAGAATCATTACCACAGGGAGACACACATCAGGCGGAGGGTTTACAGATGAAAATTTAAATAACGAGTAAGATCAGATGGCTACGGCAGGGCAATCTCCAGTTTTCCCGCACCGGCATTTTCCAGAACATATTTCTCAACGACGGCGAGGGATTTCCCTGCGCTGTACGCATAAGGCGGGCTCCATTCCAATTCATTGGTGCAGGTCTCCAGCGCCCATGCGGGTACTGCTTTCCCTGAGTTTGCGGCAGCGGCCTTCTCGGTCTCTTGCAATGCGCTGCATTTGTCTAATGCGATTTGATTCAAATTGCTTGCCGGATTGCCATTGAACCAGGAGCCGTTGTCTTTAAATTTGCTTCCCTTGTAGGCGCCGATAATCAACTTTTCATCCGCCCCCCCGCCCTGGAAATTAAACACGTTACTTTCGGAAAGAATGGAGGAGTCGAATCCCATCCCAACGGCATACAGAATGGGGTAATTCGTGTCCGTTGCCCCGCGATGGTAATTATTGAGCAAATGCACCTGACCAAAGCGCACTCGCGGCGAACGCTGCACGCTGTTGTCCCATAAATTCCCTTCAAAAGTGATTCGATATTCCCCTTTATCACCGTCACCGGAGCCAATTAATACCGTTTTGTCATGCTGAGCGAAAATGTTGTAGGAAATCGTCAGATAATCGGCAGCGTCTTCTATATCCAGCAGGCCATCATGGCGTTGGATATGTTTGCCAAATAACACCGGTTCCTGATAGTCAGGATGTTCACCATCCGTAAAGGTGCAGTGATCAACCCAAACATTTTTGCTGGCATTAATCGAGACGGCATCATAACGGGCATTCCAGTTCCCTTTATCGCCGTCGCTGGCATCCCATGCAGGGGCAAAGTCGCGCGGCGCCTGAAAGGTAATATTACGGATAATGATGTTGCTGTTATCAGTTTTGCCAAACGTATGACTTAGGGTGTTGAGGGATAAATAACCTTCCACCAGTTTCGCTTCGCTACCTACGCCTAAAATCGTGGTATTCGGCGGTACCTGAAATTGAATCTGCGCCTTCTGGTTGTTGGCATACTGTGAGCGTTGACCATTTTGTTTCTTAAGCAGGCTCAGTTCCGCGCTAGCCGCCGCCGCATCGCTGCCACCCGCATCCGCCGTCGCTTTCAACTGCGCCATATAATCCTGATCGAACGCTTTGACATATAAATCAAAATCAAACGTTGTTTTATTCGGCTTGGTTTTATAATACTCAGCATCCGCATAGCGCCCATTACCTAAATCGTCGCCGCGGATAGTGCCTTGCCAATAGATAATTTTAGGCTCTAACTTTGCCTTCAACTCCGCATCGGCATCGCCTGCGATATAAAGGGGACTGCGTATATTATTTAACGCATCTTTTAATTCCTGGCGGCTGGTCACGACATAAATGCTATTTTCATGTGCACCTTCGCCCCCCGTCGTTGCATAAAACTTACCATCCGTATTCTGATATTGCGCAGCCCAGCCAAACGGTGCCGTTTTCACCTGCAAATCTGGCGGAGCTGCTGCTTCCACTGGTTTCTGACTATTATCACACCCGGAAAGCACGAGCCCAGAAAAGGCAATAGCTACCGCACAGGTGCGTAAACGACCAGTCCCAATAACCGCTCTAAACATTTTATCCCTCAGTATTTTTTAATTATCAAAATAGAAAAATAAATCCGCACAAAACCCTGCGATATTAATCGCATACTTTAAAATTGCTTTTATTCATAAATTAACGGCAGATTTTTACATCCCTGATTGATAAAAAAGCAGCGCAATACCTGTAGTAAAAACCACATAATGAGACTGCTGATTTAACACTCGGAAATGTTAATTAAATGATTATGACCTCCACATTATTGACTATTCAAACCCTGAAAAGAAACGCCATACCTACAAGGGTAAAACACGGTTTCATTAAAGCAAATTCACACGTTTTTTTTGCGACCCGCTTCAAGATTCCATATGTGATTATTATGATTGCAATAGTTTTTAATCAAAATGGAGGAACTGTCACATAACCGAGAGATTCAGTTTTCTGGCTCTTCCTATTTTTTGCAAAATAAGGCAGACAGCACCATCCTACTCACCCTACTTTCGTTTATGATGTGAGGCTACACGGCCTAAGTAGATAATTAAGGATTAGCGCGTGGATAACGCACCGGACGCACAGACACACTCACAGCCAGCGCTGCTTGCCAAATACCCCATGCCCGGGTATTTGATGGTTATTTATGCTCTGCTTTTTATCGCACTTGGCTGGTTCAGCCATCAGCGCTGGGGGAGTTCTACTTCTCCTGCCGTCGCTTTGGCTGCTCAAGCCGCTACCTTGCCTGCGGCAGAGGGACAAGCACCAGCCGCACCCGCGGCGACACCACCTCAGCAAGAAGAAGCTCATGTCGATGCGCCTGCGCTGCCAGAGAAAAGAACCACATTGCCGTTACCTGCCATCAGCAATGGTGAGGTTCCACCGCTGACCTACAGCGCACACGTTTACACGTCGGATGAAGCCAAGCGCAGTATCACGCTCAACGGCCTGCAATTCCGTGAAGGCGATTCGCCAATAGAAGGGTTAACCATCGAACAAATCCAACAGGACATGACCATTTTCAGCGTCGAGGGTGAAGTGTTTATTTTGGAGGCGTTGGAGGATTGGCCAGGCGGAAAATTCAATGAGAATGAACGTTCCGCCGCCGATGAAAGTGGAAGCGCCGCGCCCTAGCCGCGACTGCGAATAGCATCAATAAACGGCGTCAGCGTACGGTTAAACTCCGAACACTGCGTCTCTTTTGGCGTGCTATCTTTTAATAATCCTTGATACAGGCTTTCACTGCGCTGCGGTAAAGCCTGGTAGCTCGCGACATTCCAGCCTCTTTGTTTCGCTACCGTCAGCGCAACATTCATAACCGTCGCATCATCGGGAAGATCGCTGCGATTACATTTTGATTTGAGATAGCGAGTAGCTGCAACCAGCGACGACAGCTGGTTCAGTTGATCGTTAGGAGAGACCGTTACCGCAGAAGACTGGCCTGCCACCGTTCCTTTGTGGGCAGACGTTCCTGTTTGTTGGCACCCGGCCAGCGTGACGCAAAGCAGCGTTAACGCGGAAAATTTAGACAGAGATAACGACATGAAGAACTCATCCTGATTGAGATTAACGGTAGGCATTCTAGCAAATGATAAGCCGCTGTCACGGCATGTTTATATTGCTCCCAGTCAGCCGACTGGGAGCCGTGATGATTAAGCTGCGGAGCCCTTGCCTGATACCGGTTTGGTCGTCGGTAAGATGCCATCGGCGCGGAACATGGTCTTAATACCGCGCACGGCCTGCCGAATACGATCCTGATTTTCAATTAAGGCAAACCGAACATGCGTATCGCCATAATCGCCAAAACCAATACCAGGGGAGACGCAAACCTTCGCTTCCGACAGCAGTCGCTTGGCGAATTCCAGCGACCCCAGATGCGCATAGGCGTCAGGAATTTTGGCCCAGACATACATAGACGCTTTGGGTTCATCAACCATCCAACCCGCTTCATGCAGACCACGAACCAAAACGTTACGGCGCTGGCGATACTGCTCGGCAATATCCAGCACACATTGCTGATCGCCTTCCAGTGCCGCGATCGCCGCAACCTGCAACGGCGTAAACGTGCCGTAATCGTGGTAACTCTTAATCCGCGCCAGTGCACTGACCAGCTCTGGGTTCCCGACCATAAAGCCAATACGCCAGCCCGCCATATTGTAGCTTTTTGACAGCGTGAAGAACTCCACCGCGATGTCCTTCGCTCCGGGAACCTGCATGATCGATGGCGCCTTCCAGCCGTCATACACGATATCGGCATAGGCCAAATCATGGATCACCAACACGCCGTACTGTTTCGCCAGCTCAACCACGCGTTCAAAGAAATCCAGCTCGACGCACTGTGCTGTCGGATTCGACGGGAAACCGAGAATCATCATTTTCGGCTTCGGGATACTCTCGCGGATAGCGCGTTCTAATTCATTGAAGAAATCGACGCCTTCCACCAGCGGTACAGAGCGAACCTGCGCCCCGGCAATCACCGCACCATAAATGTGAATCGGGTAACTGGGGTTCGGCACCAGCACCGTATCACCATGATCCAACGTTGCCAGCATCAGGTGCGCCAGCCCCTCTTTGGAACCAATCGTGACGATCGCTTCACTTTCAGGATCGATATCAACCTCATAACGATCGGCGTACCAGCGGGAGATTGCACGACGTAAGCGCGGAATGCCTCGGGATGTCGAATATCCGTGAGTATCTTCGCGTTGTGCAACCGTACAGAGTTTTTCCACGATATGAGGAGGTGTCGGGCCATCAGGGTTACCCATGCTGAAATCAATAATGTCTTCGCCGCGACGACGCGCAGCCATTTTTAATTCAGCAGTGATATTAAATACATACGGGGGAAGACGATCGATGCGCGTAAAACGGCGCGGAGAAGTAGAATCAGCCATAACATCCTCAAATTAACGTGAGCGCCCGGACCGTCCGAGCGACGCAGTGCCTGTAAAAAGGCACTCTACTCAATATCACTTAAAACGCAGGCAGCCAGTTTTGTTGATGACGGCGGCACGTACGACCTGAAGTGCAGTGAGCTTATCCAAGCTATCTCAGATAATTCACCCTGTCGATACCACGCTTAATAAATTTTTTCTTCCCGACATGAAGCCTCATCGATTTCCGACTAAAAGTGCGAAAAATGAGGAATACATGCAGGAAGAAGCATTACACTTGGTGACCCGCTCAGGCCGTGTAGACAAGGCGCTTATCCCCTGATGCACAGGATGGTTAACCCGAGAATCAGCTTATGACCGAGATGCAATGTTTCACCGAGAGTTGGCCAATAGAGGGCGCATTTACCATCTCACGCGGCAGCAAACGCCAGGCGGATGTCGTTGTGGTTGCGCTTCAGTCCGGCAAGGTAGCAGGCTACGGAGAATGTGTCCCTTATTCACGCTACGGCGAATCCCTCGACAGCGTAATGGCGCAAATTGCCTCATTGCACAGCGATTTTCGTAACGGTTTAGATCGGGAGACGCTGCAAACCATTCTGCCCGCAGGCGCGGCGCGCAATGCGCTTGATTGCGCATTCTGGGATCTGGAATGCAAACAGCACCAGCAGCGCATTTGGCAACGTTTGAATCTCCCTTCGCCTATGCCGCTGGAGACCGCCTATACGCTATCGCTAGATACACCCGATCGTATGCGGCACGCCGCAATACACAATGCCCATCGTCCCCTTCTCAAATTAAAACTGGCGGATGCAAACGATCTGGCCAGAGTCACCGCGGTTCGAGAGGGCGCCCCCCTGGCTCGCCTGATTGTCGACGCCAATGAAGGATGGGACGCCGAACGCTACCTGACGCTGGTGCCTGAACTCGCTGCACTGGGTGTAACGATGATCGAGCAACCTTTCCCAGCGGGCAAAGATGATGTGCTGGCAGATCTGCCCCGCCCGATTCCCGTCTGTGCCGATGAATCCTGTCATGACAGCCAATCGCTGGCCGCTCTGACCGGGCGCTATGACATGATCAACATCAAGCTGGATAAAACTGGCGGTCTAACGGAAGCCCTGCGTCTACGCCACTCCGCGCAGGAGGAAGGCTTAAAAATTATGGTCGGCTGCATGGTAAGCACATCTCTCTCGATGGCACCCGCATTTGTCGTCGCACAAGGTGCCGCCGTGGTTGATTTGGACGGTCCGCTGCTCTTGCAGCGCGATCGCAATAACGGGTTGCACTATAACGGTAGCGAAATATTACCACCCAACGCATTATTGTGGGGATAACGCGCGTTAACCTGCATTGAGCAACTATTAAGGAGTGTTGTGATGCAACGTCTTGTTTATGTTGATGGACAGTATCTGGAAGAAAATGAAGCAAAAATTTCTGTATTTGACCGTGGCTTTCTATTTGCTGATGCCGTTTATGAAGTGACTGCGGTCATCGATGGCAAGCTGGTTGATTTCCCCGATCATATCACTCGCCTGCAACGCTCCTGCCGCGAGCTATCGCTCACGTTGCCCGTCACTCCTGAGGCACTCAAAGATATTCACGATGAGCTGATCAGTAAAAACGATCTGAAAGAAGGCGCGATCTACTTACAGCTTAGCCGCGGCAATGCTGGTGATCGCGATTTCTACTTCCCTTCTGTTGACGTCAAATCCACGCTGGTTCTATTCACTCAGGCACGTTCGCTGGTCGGCAACCCGAAGGCCACGACAGGCCTGCACGTTGTCACCACCGAGGATATTCGCTGGCATCGTCGGGATATCAAAACCGTCAGCCTGCTGGCTGCCAGCCTGGCAAAAGAGTACGCCCATGCGAATCAGGCCGATGATGCCTTCTTTGTCGAAGAAGGTTTCATTACCGAAGGCAGTTCCTGCAACTGTTACATTGTCCTACATGACGACACGGTTGTGACACGTCCACTCAGCAACGATATTCTGCACGGCATTACGCGTCAGTCTCTGCTCAAGCTGGCAGAAAAAGAGGGTATTACGCTGGAAGAACGGTGTTTTACGCCGGAAGAGGCTTATCACGCCAAAGAAATTTTTGTCAGTTCAGCCACCATGCTCGTCCTTCCTGTCGTGATGCTGGATGGAAAAACGATTGGCGACGGCAAGCCTGGAAAAATTACCCAGCAGTTACGTGAAATCTATCTCGATATGATTAAACAGCAGGGAAAATAGCCGCGCGTCACACTCAGCCAGCACGGCTTTGATGCTCATCCGTTACCCGTCCAATGTCGGATAACGGATGACAAAGCAACTTATTTATCCTCACCCGAAGTGCCGTCAGTCAGCGCAAGCCCTGAGTTTTCCAACACCATCTTCTGCGGTACGGCCAGCGGAATATTAGATGCCCGTAATCGCTTGATGATCTCAAACAACAGATCGCTCTTTGCTTCCGATACCATTCTCGGGCTGCTGACATAGCCTGTTACGCTCAGCACCATGCCCGTCGGGGTGAGTTGACTGAACTTCACTGACGGTGCCGGTGATTCCAGAATCGAATCGTGGTTGATATACGCATCCAGTAGCAGAGCCCGGACTTCTTCAGGGTCGATATCTAAGGGGAACGTCAGCGCCAGCGTAGCAACCCCAAACGGGTTACCCATCGTAATATTGCGCACATTCTGTGAGATAAATTGAGAGTTCGGCACGATCACCGTCGAACGGTCACCCAACTGAATTTCCGTCGCACGCACATTAATCCGCCGGATATCCCCTTCAACCCCACTGATGCTGACCGAGTCCCCTACTTTCACCGGACGCTCCGTCAACAAAATCAGGCCGGAGATAAAGTTCTTCACTATCTCCTGTAAACCAAAACCAATACCTACCGACAACGCACTGACAATCCACGCCAGCTTGTTCCATTGAATCCCTAGCGTCGCCAGCGTCAACAGGATAATCAGGATATAGCCGATGTTGCTGAACAGCGTTACCAGTGACGCACGGATTCCGCGCTCTAACGTCGTTTTAGGAAGGAACTCGTCTTCCAGCCAGCGTTTTGAGGAGCGTAGAACATAGACCCCCACGACAAGAAAGAGCACGGCATTGACCAGATGAGCAGGCACAATGCTTAAGGTTTCCAGCCCTTTCCCGCCCCAGATCTCAACGGCTTTTTGCACGAGTTCCAAAGGCGTCGTGGTGCCAAACGTACCGTTAAGTAAGGCGACCGCCGCCATTAAAATTAAAATGACTTTACCGCTGGCTGACAAGATCAAGGCGGCCTGAGCCAGATGGCGATCGTCCAGATTGAGCGAATTTTTCATCCGCTTGCCGCTAGCATTGTTGGGGGAAAAGAGGCTTTCGCAGATATCAGTAATGAATGTTGAGAACAGATACAGGCAGGAGAACACCATGCCAATCCACACCAGCTCGAACGCCAAAAAACGAGCCAGTGAGATATAGCCGATGACCAGCGACACCAGAATCGAGAACGCCGTCGCCAATACCGCAAGATGAATAACACCGGATAACGTCGAACGCGCTTCTGGCTGTTCGCCTGAATGCACCATCTGCCGACGAATCTGATCGCTTTTCAGCGTTATCGTTCCGGCGGTGAGCGCAAGGAACAGCGCAGATAAGCCGTTCACCATAATGGTTGCCGCGACCGATGTCCCCACCGTCGCCGTCACTTGTTCAATAAAACCGAAGATCAGAATAATGCCAGCCGCCACCACGGGGAACGGCTTCATCGCTTTAGCGACGGGGTTAGCAATCGCAGGCAAACGCCACGAAGGGCGCTGATTTGAAAGGAACGCACGTCCTAATCCGGCCACCATCGAACAGAAAATGGCCTGCCTCACCAACGCATCAAGGAACGACACGACGCGCTCTGAAGCCTCGCCGTGGCGCGTAAACGTAAAGTCGATCAGATTCACTGCGATGCCGATCGTGACCACGGTCGAGATAACCGATGCCGTAGCTAAAAAACTCCGCCGCAGACGCCCTTCTGGCAGCCAGTGAATTCCTGCCCAGGCCAGATATTTCTCCAGATACCGACGCCCTGTCGAACTCATCACCATGGCGATCACAATCAGGAAGGCAGAACCGTAACGCCAGTCAGGCTCCCAGGCTACAGTAAAGGCATCGCTTAACTGCTCCTGAAAGGCACTCAGGCGACGTACGTCTTCGGCCTGCGGAGTCACAACCGGTGCCCAGAAACGCCCGCCCAGAATGCTACCGGAATTCAATGCCAGCTGCGTTTTCAGCGCATTACGACGCAGAGTGACAATTTGCGCTGATAGGTTGGCCGCGCTGGTGCGTAACGCCTGAATCTGCTCGCTCTGCGCATCCATTTTTGCTTTTTGCGCATTCAAACTGTTTCGCTTACGCGTCACCTCACTGGTTTCAGTAATGCTGGAGCCGGGTTCTGGTGCTGGCCCCAAAACATCCAACTGAGCCTGAATTTGAGCGCGCTGCGGCGCTACGGTATTGGCAAGCTCGCTGGCGTTATTCGCCAGTTCCTGCGTGGTGTCATTCAACGCGCCAAATTTGCTGTCGTTATTGGTGCCTGATACCTGCTGCTTGATGTTATCTAACTGTTTTTGCAGCTTGACCAACTCGGCATCAACATTAATTTTTACTGGCGCATCGGTCTGCGCAGGTTGTGGATCAGGATCCGCACTCGCCGCCAATGCATATCCAACAGGCAGCATCAACATCGCCAGCAGGCAAACGCGCAAGAATGCGGATGAAAGAATGTTCATAAATCAAAAGGTTCCAAAGTTCGACAGAATAGCGGATCCACAAATAACCGAGCGATAAACCCGATACGTGAAAGCAGCCCACACTCATCCAAAACCCAACGAATGCGGGCATAGTGTACCAACAGCGCAAGGTACAGAATACGTCCGATCATAACTTGAAAAGAATTACTGAACGCATCCAGCAGATAAAACTGAAACTTTCATTGCTATGTGTAGTACGTGTGGACAGAGCTCGCAATTGTGCAAAAAAGTCACACCCGAAAAAGCGACATTCGCCAAAGTTGTACAGGGATTCACCGTATAGCGTAAATCCAGCGCCAACCCGTTGACTCACTGGGACGTGTGGGTATAATCCAGCCCACTGTTGTGACAAGCAGCAGCCATTTCTTTGCGCAATGCGCCCTTAGCTCAGCTGGATAGAGCAACGGCCTTCTAAGCCGTAGGTCACAGGTTCGAATCCTGTAGGGCGTACCATTTTACGTTCCCCCAGACTCTACCGAATTCAACAAAACCCCGTTATATTCATTGATACCATTAGGATTTTCTGTCGCTGAGCTCCACCGAGGTCAACCCAGCATACCGGAAATCAAGTCGATGTTGGGGGCCTCTATGGGGGCTCTTCTTGTTCAATGACTATTAGGAGCCCCCACGATGCCACTTACATGCTCGACAGATAGAAACCGCCAAGCCACAAAACAAAGAATACAAACTCACTGACGGCGCAGGTCTTTATCTTCTGATAAAGCCGAATGGAGCCAAATATTGGCGTTTGAAGTACCGCGTTGCAGGGAAAGAGAAAAAATTATCTATCGGTGTCTATCCTGATATCTCGCTGGCAGAAGCGAGATTAAAACGGGAAGAGGCTCGAAAAATCGTCGCTTCTGGTGGCGATCCTAGTGAACGGTAAACCCATCCCTGACAACCGTGGCAATATCTCTACGCGATTGATGGAACATATCCGGGAGAATCCAGCGAAGGAAACTTACGAAGATGAATTCTTCAGTATTCGTTACTTTCAGAAGGGAACCCCGCATTTGACCTTCAAACGCCTGGAATTGGTTGAGCGTATGAACGACATCATAACTAAACACTATCCAAAAATACTATCGAGTAAGAAAACCAAGGTACGTATACTTAGTAAGAACATGACAATAACGTAAACATCAGATGAATGGATTTCGATGAATAATATTAATAATGCTAAACGGATTTTAGATGAGAATACCAAAGTGCTTTATGGCATCTTTGGTGTCATTAGTTCTTCTGGCTATTTCCCACCTTTGCCCTTTCTGAATGAATTCTTCCTGGTTGGCAGTGATCCATGTGATCAAGATGGAAGAATGGGTTGTTGGCGTCCATTCACCCTTATACTCTCGGAATATGAAGTGGTAAAGGAATGGTGGTTTGCATCTAATCCGGGTACAGTTGAGTCACGACTTGGTTGTGAATGTTGGGGGGATTGGGTTCAAGAGATCCTCGAAATGTAAGTGTAAGCCCCCCGATAAACCGAACCATTCACTTTTAGACGTCTTCTGAGATACTCATTTCTTGTCTGTCGGGAAAAATCATCATTTGAGCATTACAATTCGGCGTTCCAATTTCCGAAATAGCGCTTTAATTTCTCGACAGTATGCCGCCATTTCTGGGTTGTAGGCTTGCAGACCGTATTTTGGTTGCCGAAGAACCCCACTTCGTTAACTGCCTCTTGCTCACTGCGAGTTTCCAACCATTTCACGGGAACAAAATACTCAGACTTCTCAGGGTCATCCGCGTTCAAGCGATAGAGATCGCCGTGCTTCAGTACATCCATTGCCAGCTTTTCCCCCTCTTCGGTGTTGATAGTGAAGCTGCTGGCAGGTTCAACCGCGCTCTGCACAATACCAACACCGACGTAGCCTTTCGCCGGGATTTTTACCCATACACGGTTGCCCGGTTGAAGCTGTTTTAACGTCTGGCTGTACCAGCTTCCGCCGCCCGCACTGATAAAGTTGTAGTGTTGCGCCTCTTCCCAAACACGGCTTTGCGGATCGCCAAACGAGACGTAAAACTCCCCGTTCCACGGCTCCTTCGCGTTGGCGCTTGCTACGGCGGTGGCCTGTGCGGCATTGGTTTGCGTTTCGCTCGGGTCGATAAGCCAGGTGCGGCTTAAGAACTGCTCGTCGCCGTGTTGGAATACCTTAAAGAACAACACATTAATTGAGATACCATTTTTGCTTAGATAGTCTACGATGCGTTCGGTGGAGGGATCCAGCTCTGCCGCCACAATGATGATTTGGTGCGACTGGTTGAGTGACTCCTCTTCCAGTTCAGTATTGAAGCGTTGCTTGAATGCGTCGCCCAGATTGCCGCCGCCGGAGAATTTTTCATAAATCTGCGACAGACGATCGGCGGTTAAATCATCCACCCACGAGGCGTAATCCAGCGCCTGCGCCACCACTTCACGCGGCGTGCGGTCGCGCTTAAGCTCAATCAGGATCAGCGAGGCATCCGGCGCAATAGCCAACAGGTCGATACGCCCTTTATCGAGCGTCGGTTCCTGATGCCCGATAATCATCCACTGGTCAGAGAGGATGGTGGGATCGTTTAAGATCATCTTCTCCAGCAGTTGTTCGCTGGCGAGTTTGCTGATGGTCAGCGGCTGAGGGTTTTCCCCTACTCGCCAGATAGCATGATGAACCGGCATCGTCTGTTCCTTAGTTTAGTGCTGCGTCGGTAAGTGCGCCCGCTAGGTGGAGCTGGGTTTGCTGGGCGGATTGCAGGCGAGACTTGAGGGTTTCACACAAAGCAAATAACTTATTAACCCTTGAAACTATTTTGTATTGCTCCTCCTTTGAGGGAAGCGGGATGAGGTATTTTTTTACAGTAGATACGTTTACTCTTGGTGCCGCCCCTCCTGTAGTCATCTGCTGCGCTAAAATTGTAATCAATGGACTGTTTAGGACAATCTCAAGATATTCAGATAAAACCTTATCACTAGGCCTAATTAACATCATCCTTTGCCCAAGACATATTTTATTACCTTCTGGAATACGACATGCCACACCCAATACACCGCCTTCACGACTGTAAAGAATGTCATTATAAATCGGCTCAAGGCGCTGAATTCTTTCTTTATATGTTTGTTCGCTTACATAGCGAGAGTCTTTTAATTCTAGATAGCCTGGCTTTATTTGGCTGGTCCGGACACAAATAAAACCTTCATTGGCCCACTTTGGAGTAGAATGAGGGCAATCTATGATTGCGGAGGATATGTTATCTAATGTCCTTAGAGTCCAAGATTTTGGGATTCTTTCATTAATATCATTATAAATAGAAAGACCATCAATGTGAGAAGTCTTGTACTCTACAGAATCTGCTTTAACCTGCTTTGTTAATTTACCCATCACCGCCAGTTGCAGAATAGTTTGCTTAAGCGCGTCAATACTCGCTTCGGTAGTAAACAGCGTGTCGAAATGCTGGCTAATTCGCGCCCAGTTGTCGGCGAGTTCTTCGGTATTTTGGCTGTCGGTCAGCGTTGCTAACAGGGTTTCTACCAATTGCTGATGTGCGTCCAAACTGGCCAAGGATTGCTGTTCCAGTTGGTCACAGAGGGACATTAGTTCGTCAACTTTTTCAACGATCTGGTGCTGTTCATTACCCGATGGAAGGCCAATAACATAATTAAGAAGTTGTTCTTGTTTTATACCTTCAACCGTAGTTCCTGTCCCTTTTATTTTTACCGTTGAATATGTATTAAAGAAAAAATCAAGAGAAACACCACTAGTCAGTTTTACCGACTTAAGATCTTGATTGAACGCTACAGGGCATGATGCGATTCCAATTTTACCCAACCCCATTCGAGTACAGATTAAAATATCACCTTCATCAGCTAATTTACTTCCCGTATTCAAACCTTGATGGGAAATGTAATCCTGAGTTTTTGCAATATATTTCTCTTTGCCCAAGTCCTTTACACTGGCCCAAGGAATATCTCCATTCCAAAAATCAGGATTAGACTTACTGGGAGTTCCTCCACTCGCTATCGAGTTAAATAACTCCCCTAGTCTTACCCATTCCCACCCCTCCGGCAACTCAAACGGCTTCTCATCCTCGCTAATTTCCGGCAGCGGCTTCTGCTTTTTAATCTTACCCTGCTTCACCAGTTCCGTTTTCTCGGCGGCAATACGCTTTAACAAGTCAGACGCGGGTTCGTCATTCGGGTCCTGAGGCACGAGTTTGCCACGCACCGCCAGCTCCAGAATCAGCTCACGCAGTTTCTTAATGCCATAGAGGTCGATTTTGCCATTACTGCCGCGTCCCGCTGTCGAGCGGGTTTGCAGCGCAGAAGACCAGATATCGATATGGTCGGTGATCAGCGTCTCAACGGTCATCAGTTCGCCTCCTTGTTGCCCGCTAGCGCAGCGCCGAGGATATCGCGTAACTGGTTACGCAGCCCACTGATTTCTGCCTGTTGCGTCTGGTACTCGGCCAGCAGCTCATCTGGATCGTGGCTGATGGTTTCGCCCTGATAGGGGTTCTTGATATCGAGGTCAAAGTTACGGGCGATGATCTCGTCGATGCTGACTTTCCACGCCTGATGGTTCTCTTCACGGCTGGCAAAACCGTCCGCTTCATTGCCCCACCAGTCGATTTCAGTCTGGAACTCCTCAAACTTCATCGGTTTGGTTTTGCTGTAGTTCTTCACGCCGTCCGGGTATGGGTGTTCGTAGAACCACACCTGTTTAGTCGGCTGACCTTTGGTGAAGAACAGAATATTGGTTTTAATGCCGGTGTACGGGTTAAACACGCCGTTCGGCAAACGCACGATGGTATGCAGGTTGCACTCTTCGGTGAGCAGCTTTTTGATTTTGGTTTTTACACCTTCGCCAAACAGCGTACCGTCCGGCAACACCACCGCCGCGCGGCCTTTGTCTGACAGCACTTCGATAATCAGTTGCAGGAACAGGTCCGCCGTTTCACGGGTCTGCATCTCTGCCGGGAAGTTCTTCTCAATGCCGTCTTCTTCGGTGCCGCCAAACGGTGGGTTGGTCACAATCACATCAACCTGCTCATCCCACGAAGAAAGCGGCTTATTGAGAGTATTGTCATGGCGAATTTGCACCGGCACCTCAATGCCGTGCAACAGCATATTGGTGGTACACAGCAGGTGCGGAAGCTGCTTTTTCTCCACGCCATAGATCTGCTTTTGCAGCGTTTTGTGGTCTTCGGTGGTGTTGACGTAATGTTCTTTCACATGGTCGAACGCACAGGCAAGGAAGCCGCCAGTACCGCACGCCGGGTCCATAATCGACTCGCCGAGTTTTGGATCGATGCGGTTGACCATAAAGCGCGTCACCGAGCGCGGGGTATAGAACTCGCCCGCATTACCGGCGCTTTGCAGGTCGCGCAGGATCTGTTCGTAGATATCGCCAAACAGATGACGCTCCTGACTGCTGCTGAAGTCGATTTCATTTAGCTTGTTGATCACCTGACGCAGCAGCGTGCCATTTTTCATGTAGTTGTAGGCATCGCTGAACGCCTGTTTTACCACAAAGCCACGCGGGTTCTTATCAATCGGCGCAGTGAGGTTTTTCAGGGTTGGGAACAGATCGTCGTTCACAAATTCCAGCAACGCCTCACCGGTGATGCCCTCGCTGTTCGCCGCCCAGCTACGCCATAAATAGCGTTGTGGGATCGGGAACTGGTAGTCATCCTGCTCCAGTTCCAACTCTTCTTCCTGGGTATCAAAAATTTTCAGAAACAGCAGCCATGAAAGTTGCCCCAGACGCTGGGCATCACCGTCTACCCCGGCGTCTTTACGCATAATGTCCTGAAGGGATTTAATGACTGAGCTAATCGACATGTATTCTTTCCATACTTAAAAAAGGATGCCACCGGACGCAGGTGCGACCAGTGGCACGATGTTTATTCGTTATCAGGCTGAGCGCGGTGGTAGCTGGTAGATTTCGTTCTCCAGTTCGTTGACGGCTTGCTCATACGCCTTTTTGTCACCAAAGCGGGTTTTAATGATTTCTATCGGACGCCCCAACGCATCGAACGGTTTCAATTTAAGAACCTGAACGTCCTCGATTTCCTGCACGCCTTCATCGGCGTATTTATCCAGCAGCGTGCTGAGAACCTGCTGCGCCGGTTGTGCATATTTCGTAAAATAGTTACGTTTACGCACATTGGCCGCGCGTTCCTGACGCGTTAACGGCGGCTGACCGTACACCACATGACAGAGTAAATCAAACGGGTCGAGATCTTTACCCACCTCTTCCGCCAGCACATCCCACAGAATTCCCAATTGCGCTAGTTCTTCAATAATGATCTGTTTGCGTGGTGCATCCTGCCATTTACGCACGAAGCGATCCAGTGATGCGTACTCGCTATCTTTGAGCATCGTTTTACGGGTGTAATCCTGAAAGGATTCGGTCACCAATTTGCCATCAGAATCGTAATACTGAACGCGCTTAGCCAGCACCTTTACATCCACGCCGTTCACATAGAATTTGCGGACTTTGTTGTCGTCATCGTCATGGAATTCACCATTGCCCCAATGTTTGTCATGATTAATCTGATAGTCAGCGGGGTCTTCTCGCGCTTTATTGGCGGCAGTATCGCCGTCATCTTCCTCATCCAGCTTTTCATTGAAATCGGAATCTTGGTCGGAAATGTCGCTGGGTTTTACCACCAGCACTTTTTCTGGCAAGCCGTCAAAGCGAGGATCGGCAAACAGCTCTGTCGCTTTTTTGAAGTCAAGAATGGTGAACCACAGCTTACCGTGCTTTTCGTTGATTCTCGTGCCACGCCCGATGATCTGTTTAAATTTGGTCATCGACTGGATGTTTTGATCCAGCACCACCAGCTTGCAGGTCTGTGCATCGACGCCAGTGGTCATCAACTCTGATGTCGTTGCGATAACCGGGTAGGCTTTTTTGGGATCGATAAAGTTCTCCAGTTGGGCCTTGCCGATCTCGTCATCACCGGTGATTTTCATCACGTATTTTTCGTTCTTCAACACCTGTTCCGCATTGAGTATCACCAGTGCATGACGCATACGATCGGCGTGATCGATGTCGTTGCAGAAAACAATGGTTTTATCCATCGGGTTAGTACGTTTCAGGTAATCGGTGATGGTCTGCGCCACCAGCATGGTGCGTTCATCAATGACCAGCGTGCGGTCAAAATCTTTCAGATTGTAGATACGGTCTTCAATTTCTTTGCCGTATTTATCCAGTTGACCTTTTATTGGTCGCCAACCCTGCACATCCACGTCGATATCAACGCGTACCACTTTGTAAGGGGCGAGGAAACCGTCTTCAATGCCCTCTTTCAACGAATAGGTGTAAACCGGTTCACCGAAATAATCGATATTGGAGACTTCTTCGGTTTCTTTCGGCGTTGCCGTCAGACCGACCTGCGTGGCGCTGCCGAAATATTCCAGAATCTCGCGCCAGGCAGAGTCTTCAGACGCACTGCCACGGTGACATTCATCAATCACTATCAAGTCAAAGAAATCCGGTGAAACTTGTTTGTACGCTTTCTGGTACTCTTCCGGGCCAGTTATCGCTTGGTACAGCGCCAGATGTATCTCATAAGCCGGATCGATGGTACGCCCGGTGACTTTAGTCATCGCGTTGCCAAACGGTTGAAAATCATTACGCTTAGCCTGATTGACCAGAATATTGCGGTCCGCAAGAAACAAGATACGTTTTTTGTTTTTGGCTTTCCATAACCGCCAGATTATCTGGAACGCGGTATAGGTTTTGCCCGTGCCAGTCGCCATGACCAGCAGAATACGGTTCTTACCTGCCGATACGGCATCTACCGTGCGGTTGATCGCCTGCATCTGATAGTAACGGGGAGATTTCCCACTGCCATCGTCGTAATAATCCTGACTGATAACCGGCAACTGCTGCTGGGTGAACCCTTTCCAGACACAGTATTTTTGCCAGAGCTGTTCAGGTGTTGGGAAATCGCTAAGGGCAATTTCGGATTCGAGTTGTTGCGGGTTGGTTTTATCGTGGAAGATGAATCCATCACCGTTGGAGGCAAAGACAAAGGGCACATCAAGCAGGCTAGCGTAGTCCAATCCTTGCTGCATCCCTTTGCTGATGGCGTGCTTATTGGCTTTGGCCTCGATAACCGCCAACGGCAAGTTCGGCTTGTGGTAGAGCACAATATCAGCAGATTTGACTTTGACACGTGAAGCCAGTTTTCCGCGAACCACAATCTTGCCATCACGCAATTTCACTTCCTGACGAATCTGCGCCAAATCATCCCAGCCAGCCTCCTTAAGCGCAGGCAGAATAAATTTGGTGATGATATCCGTTTCAGTCAGGTGCGTTTTGTTGACGCCAGCCATAGCAGGTCACTCCACGATATTGGGTTAGCTCTGATTTTACACAGATTAGTGAGTTAGGTAATGACCCGAAACGACATTTTGGACAGCTACTGGCAAAATCATTATTCGCCAGAACAAATTCTACGGCTTCCCAGAACATGTAACTGGATAACACTGTAAGCAGAGTGAAGTCGGCTCAGTACAATCCCACTGAGCCAGCAACGTTTATTCTATTGAACTCGCCAGCCACTGAAGTAATGACTGATGACTGAAGGTTGGTCGAGAGGAGCGGTGGCGGCGATATAGCCATCTGGCCGAACTAACAGATATTGATCGGAATAGGGGCTACTTCCCGCTTCAATGTGCAGAATATTGACGATATCAGGCAGTGATGCTGGTACCGTCGCTGTGCCGATGATGAGCAAACTGTAATGACAATAATTTAAATGTGAGTAAATTCTGCCAGGCTGACCAGATTGAGGATCACGCCACATAAAATCATGCAGCCTTTCACCAACACGCCCGTCGGTTCCATAGCGAACGCCCATCCCCGTGATGTAACCCGCACGTTTTTCGACAATCTTGACGTAATCATCGGCATGGTTGCCTGTCTCTGAGGTTTTGGTCGAACGCACGAGTTCCGCTGACGTTTTTACCACTTCCAGCGCGACCGCTTTTCGCTCTGTTTCGTAAGTCTGTAATAGCGTTTGGGGCGCATGATGATGGGTAATCATCGCGATTTTCCAGATGAGGTTAAATGCATCGGCCAACCCAGTATTTAACCCTTGCCCACCATTTACCGAGTGAATATGGCTCGCATCGCCAGCGATAAATAATTTATTTTCAAGGATATAGTGTTCTGCTACAGACTCTTTAACCGAGAATTGTGAGTACCACTCAATCGACTTGAATTGCAGACGGTGTGGTTGCAGAGCATGGTTAATTTTATCTATCGCCTGCTGTTGCGTGAAGTCCTCGCTCTCCATCTGGATATAGAAACGATCAATCTTACCTTCACGTGGTATCCAGGCGACATCCGCGGTTTCTGCCTGGAAAACAATAATTTCTGGTACTTTTGGGAAATCAGTTTCTATTTCGCCATCAATCACTGCCCAGGTAATTTGTGGTCGAGTGATCTCAAACGGGATAGCAAAGTGTTGGCGCACAAACGATCGTGAACCATCTGCACCAATCAAATACCGGGAACGCACGGTCTCACCGCTGGTGAGCGTGGTGAGACAGCCGTCGTCCTCCAGCACAATATCTTCCACAGAAGTATTACGGCGCACGGCACTATTTATTAGCTCGGTGAGCTTATTATCGAGAGCTTGTTCCACATAAGCCTGACCAATCATTAAAAAATGCTTGTGAAAACAGCCTTCTAAAGCATCCCACCAGGTAGATTGGCGTGAAATAAATTTACCTTTTGACCAGACTGAGCTGGTATTGCAGGTTTTGCCTAAGGGATAAAGCTCGTCGAATAAACCGATAATTTCAAACAGCTGCAAACTACGGGCGTTTAGTGCATCAGCACGGCCTACCGTTAACGGCCCCGATGATTTATCGATGATGACGGTGCTTAAACCTGATAGCTGAGCAAGATAGGCACAGGCCAGGCCGACAGGCCCAGCGCCGATAATCATAAGATCAACATGCTGTGGTTTCATGACGGCTGCACCAAATGTGGGTTAGTCAGCGGCTGTTTAGCATGGATATGCACCCGACGTAGATGACGGCCACTCTGGCTGGCATAAGATTCACGACCGTGTAATAACGAGTAGTTATCTGCAATGACAATATCGCCGCTTTGCCACTGATGCGCATATTGAACCCGTGGATCATATAAGGCTTGTTGCAAACTGCTGAGTAATAGCTCTTGCTCTTCAGGTTCAATGCCTGAGAAATGATAAGTGGATGGGTTCAAGAATTCTTTATCGCCAGCAATCGGCGGCTCACAAAAGCGAATGACGGGATATGTGCGGTAGGGGTGCTGCTCTATAATAGGGGCCAGTGCAGTACTGCTGTATAGCTCGACGGCACGCTGATACTGACCAGTTGCACGCTGCCACAGCGCTTTGGTTTCGGGTGATGCCAGACGTAACGCCGTGGTGGTACTAGAAAACGTGGTTCGCCCACCCTGCCCTTCGCCAATCGCTGAGACGCATTGAAAGACCTGGAGCTCAGGCACGGTCTTAAGGTACATGCCATCCCAGTGCAAGGGGACATAGTTGTTAGCAAAGATATGATCGGTAGCATCGGGCTGTTCAACCAGTTCCAACACGGCGCCAAACGGCCATTGCATAATGTCACCCATGGCGGCGCAGTATGTTGTTAAATTTTCTGCACTCGTAAAGCTATCAAAGCCCCGCAGTATCACTAATTGTTGGTTCTCTACGAGTGTACGCAGCCAGTTAGGCGATAATTCGCCAATATGCACACCTGACTGTTTAGGTTCAATACGCACGCCAAAAGGGTAGATTTCACCTTGAGAATTGGTTAAAGGTTGATAATTAAATCGATCTTCTAAAGTGAATGAGTCCATTTTACGTCTCCGTGTATTATCCATTGTTGAAAGATCTTTTCAGATAATATCGGCAACAAATTTTCAACACCACGGATACAATTATAATAATTAGGGTGGTTGGAATAGAGAATCACTCCCCCCTCTTGTTCACCACTATCTGATGATGTAATGGCCCTGAATAAAATCCCATAAAAAAACCCCAGATAAATATCCAGGGTTTTTAAATCATGAAAAGCCGTTGCCGTTTCAGGCTTAGCCGCGGTTCTCTTCAATATAGCGAGCCAAGTCCGCCGGCGTTTTCAGAACGGTAGCGACTTCGGTTGGCGGGATCACGCAGCCGTAAACGTCCTGCACTTCCAGTACCAAGTCGACCGCCAGAATAGAGTCGAGAATATCGGACTCTATCAGCTCATCGTTGAAACCCACTTTGCGGGATAAGATCTTTTCAAACAGCGCGAGTATTTCTTGTTCCATCATTTTTCCTGAGTCATTAGATCGTGCGGGCATGGGTGTCCAGCAGTTTACGGTCGATTTTGCCGTTAGGATTCAGCGGCAACGCATCTTTGATAATAATTTGGGAAGGCACCATGTAAGGCGGGATGACTTTCGAGAGTGACGTTTTAATCGCTTCAGGCGCTAAGTTCGTGACGCAGAACGCCGCGATGCGCAGAACGCCGCCGCCCGATTTCATCAGCGGCAGAACCACCGCTTCACTGATGTCGGACATCGCCAGCAGGCGGTTTTCAATCTCGTTGATTTCAATACGGTAGCCATTCAGTTTGATTTGGCTGTCATTGCGCCCCTGACAGTATAGCAACCCATTCTCGTAGCCCAGATCGCCCGTTCTGTAGCCCCGGAACGCTTCGCTTTTCCGACGCAGCAATTTTTCGGCATTCTCTTTCGCTAGCCCAAGGTATCCGCGCATCACGTTTTTGCCCCAAATAATCAATTCACCTTCAGCGGTAATTTCCATTCTGGAATCCGGCATCATCGCGCCGACCGGCAGCAGGTCGTTATCGCTGTGCAGAATGTCATCTGTGATTTCGATGACGGTGGTCGCGATAGTCGCTTCTGTTGGCCCATAAGAGTTGAGAATTTTGGCGTGTGGGAAACGGCGGCGTAGCTGTTTGACCAGTGCTTTGTTTAGCACTTCGCCAATGAACACGAAGACGTTGAGTTCAGGTAAATATTCACTATTGAACTGAGGCGAGAGCAGCTTCTGGTAAGCGAAAGAGGGCGTTGACACCCAGACGGAAACGCCGTTGTCTTTCAGGCGATCGAGCCAGTTTTCTGCCGCGATATCCTCTTTCGCATTCAAAACGATATGCCCTCCGGTTGCCAGATTCGCCAGCAACGGGATCAACGAGAGATCGAAGCTGAACACCGCATGGTTCATCAGCACCGGCACGTCCGGCAGCGAAAAGTCCTGACGTACCCACTTCATGAAGTGCCACAGACTTTCACGCCCGATCTGCACCCCTTTAGGTTTTCCGGTGCTGCCAGAGGTAAACATAATATAGGCGAGCTCCTCCTCGACCAGCGCCTGTCCGGCCTCCCCGGTCGCAATGAACTGTCGGGTCGCGACATCATAATAGTAAGGCGCGCTCGCCAGATGGCAAATCTCTTTAAGCCGCTCTTGCGGATAGATGCAATCCACTGGGATATACGGAATGTTATGCAGCAAACAGCTATAGATCGCTACGGCAAACTCCGCCTGCTGGTGACCATATAACACGACCGGCAATCCCGCAGGCTGCTGGCATTGCTGATAGCGATGCCACCAGTCTGTCACGGCGACGGAGAGCTGTTGCCAGGTCATCGCGTCATCGCTGCCGCTAATCGCCAACCAATCTGGGTTGGCGGGTTGGAGTAAGGCCGCACGGAGGAAATCTTGCAGTTCCTGAAGCTCAGAGTGAAGGTTCATAGAGGAGACATTCCGCTAAAGATGTAGAGGGAGGCCGCGGCGCTTGCCAGCGTCAGAATTCGACCGATGAACACAATAACCGGATGATGTAGACAATTGCTCAGCGTTGGGCTGCGTTTGGCTGACCACTGCAGCATGTTGTGAGCAACGGAAATGGCGCCAAACAGCGCGCCGCTGATGACATAATGTCGTTCAAGCCCGTTCCATGCTCCCATACAAAACAGGGTGCAGAAGATACCAATATTCTGCGCTAGCGTTTTGTTCTGTCGGAAAAAGTCGAGCTTCATCAGATTCATATAAATCGGCATAAAGACCACATCCCGCAGCCATTCAGACAGGCTGATATGGAAGCGCCGCCAGAAATCCTGCGGGTTTTTGGCCAGAATAGGCAGATTAAAGTTTGCCGGGATATTCAGGCCAAATAAGCGACCAGCCCCGATAGCCATATTGCTGTAGCCGGCAAAATCAAAGTAGAGATAGGCGCTGTAGGCCAGCGACATCACGACACCAACGCTTAACGTAAACGGGCGATGGCTCCACGATTCAATAACCAGGTTATTGATCAGCATGGCAAATAAGAACTTCTGAATAATGCCGGTAAAAATTTGCTCCATGGCCACCAAAAACTGCTCACGGGTGAGCGTGAAGACAGGCTTAGTGATGTCATTAACCCATGTCCGCCAGCGATACATCGGGCCAGCCAGAATAATAAAAGGCATAAAGAGGTAGCAGAAGTAATGTAGGAAATGCTGACCATCTTTTTTGCTGCGATAAAGCAGCACATCAATGGCGCGAAAGGTCATAAAGGACAGGCCGATCATGCCCCAGTGGTTATTGAGGTGTAATTTCACCAAAAACAGCGGCAACAGCGTCAGGCTGACTGCCTGCCAGGTTTTTAACCACCCTTTCTCTTTTAAGGTGACCAGAAGATAAAAGCTCAGGAAAACCGCCGCGGGAACAAGGTAATCCCCCTGGAAAATATATCCCCAGCCTAGCACCACCAATACGGAAAAGGCGGATAAATACGTCAGCCGATAACTGAATACGCGATTAACCAGCGCGAACAGTAACGCCGATGAAAACAGAAGGAAAAAAAACATTCCGGAGCTGTACATCATTCATCCTTCAGAATTTTTGATATTCAAAATGCACTTTTAAACTCATGCTTTCATCAACAGAAGTCCATGCAACGATGGTGACTGCCAGAAAGAGATAAAGGAAAAAAAGGCGAATGGCAGTTTTCATCATTTAAAACTCTCTGCAATAAATTGATCCATCGCGACCCATGCTGGATCGGTTGGGTGCAGGCGATCCCAATTCCAGCCGTTCTGATAAGGCTGCGCATACATATCAAAATAGCGAACCTGATTTGCCTCCAGCATCGATCTGATCTGGCTATCGACTGGCTGGAATTTCTCGGAATTTTTAATCGCCCACGGATTAATCGGATCGACAATCACCACAAACTGGACGTTACGCGCTTTCAGCAGTTTGATCGTCGCCGATAACGCTTCCATCTGCGCCGGAACAATCGGCGCATCGTCCCACTCTTCCGGTGTTTTATCGTCTGCAAAAACGGACTTATCCATCCACAATGTGTCTGCACTTTGCTCGCGGGACTGATTCAACACCTGAGCCTGCGCCAACTCGCGATTCCAGTCAGGAATCGTATTGACGGTTGGCTGATGTGGCCACGGTTGTGTCGGCTGGGGAATAATACCTAGCATCGACAGCCAGTCGTTTTTTATTAGCTCGCAGAAATTAGCAAATTGATAACTCACTTCCTGCCAGATAATTTGTGGATCCCAGCCATAGACTTGCATTTGGCCAAACGTTAAGTGGCTTATCTCTTCTTTATCGATATGTTGTAAGTAATTGACCAAAAAGGGGCGCGTCTGATCATCCTGCATCAGGGGATTAAAAATAGATGCCGGGAAATTATTGGCAAAAATTGCCGGGGGAATACCGTCTGAATAAAAGCTATCGGGTGCCAGCAGCAAAACAACTTTACTGTTAGCGTTAAGCTCATTTTTAAAACGTGAAAGCAGTAAAAAGTGCGTGACGCTATCTACATAGCTATCGCCATAGGCCACAACCGGACGATGTAACTGGTTATTAAAGTAATTATAGACAGCGTAATGTTCATCTTCCGATGTAGATACCTCGGAAGCCCCGAGAAAGAAAATCGCATTTCCCTGTAATGCATGGGAAATGGTGGCTATCTTTTCCTTTTGTTCTTTTGCCGTCCCTTCCATCGTGTTAATCATCGGCTGGAATGTCAGCGCCGGATCAACGCTCTTCACCAGCGGGGGAACGCTAAGAAACAGGATGGCAAGGGTAGCCATCAGGATATGTAGGCAGAGAGTATTTTTGATTTTCATTATAAAGTAAGGCTACATGATATTTATTGTTTGAAAGTTGTGAATTTTTATCTTCACAGTAAATCGATCCCTGTATTTTTGGATTATATACCAGGCTTATCGCCGATGATGAGCGTTGCTGTGTAACGGTATGTACAGTGTTTATGTCCGTCACAATAATCAGGCTGATAACCAGACAGGAGAAGGGTTTTCAGGCCGTCATTATCATCTACGCTGCCTGAATATGAGGTAGTAAAGGGTTGTTGACAGCTCCGAGTTCTCAGATTTGTGAGTGATTTCAGTGATGATGGCGTTCAAGAATCTTTGGTGTGATGAATAAGTACGAATAGCGTCATCCTGACCTTCCTTTTTATTTCATCTGACAAACCATTCTCTTAATGTTAACTTAATATATTCGAATATTACGGATTCGCTCGGTATTCCTCCTCATGCTTTATAGGGTTACTATTGTGCGATTAAATTTAATATAAAAACTATGTGTAATTGCAAACAACTTCCCACCAGCGTGGCTGAACTCGACTATTGGGGGCACGGTTTCCATTTTTCAAATGCATTAACTCATAATCGGCATTTTGAAACACCAGATAGTGAGTATTTTGAACCACAGTGGAACTATGAGGAATCCATGTATTACTGTGCGGAATGTGGACAAGCATGGTACATCGAGTGTACCCCAGAACACTCCCCTTCCCCCCTCTTCGCATTAAAGACGAAGGATGTGAATTCATTACCTTCAGATAAAGAAATAAAGGCAGCTAAGGTGCATCTTTGTCTTCTTGCCCACGGCGGACTTGATTCAGAGATATGTAGAATGGCAGAGTGCAAAAACAACAAGCTATTGGGCCGTGAACTATGCTATTTACATATACCTTTCCCATAACGGGTGGAAGTGAATAGTGTTGAAAGATAATGTATAAAAAGCAAACAGGAGAATCGATGAAAAATTATCAGGCCACAATCCCTCGGCTATTAATCGTCTCAATAACCCTATTTGTTATCGCCTGCTCATCCAGTACGAAGAGATCCCCTACGGATGAAACGCCAGCGTGTATGAAGTATCGTTCTATGATGACAGCTCCTTTGCCACCAGCGGAAATGATGAGGCTAAAAAATCAGTGCGAGCAATCAAGGCATTAATGCGGGGGTATGTTCATCAGATCCAGCGAAGATCCGGTGTATTTTACAGAACATACGATTGCCTTCGAATAAATCCACTCCCTCTCAAAATAACGCTGTTCAAATAGCGGTCATTATTGAAAATGACCGCTATTCGCTTCAATGACCTACTCGTTCTAAATCGCCATAAAAGGCATACGGGTAGCCATTTTCCAGCCATTCGGCCTCGTCAATAACGCAAACATCGTCTTCTAGATAAATATCTGATGCCATTATTTTTATTGAGAAACCATTAGTTTTATATTCGGAGCGGTAATTATCATAGGTAATTTCGCCTCTGCCGAAATAGTCGTTGAGTTCTTCCCGCCATAATAACTCTATCTCTGCATTAAACGGGCCGCTCCCCATTTTCCCTTTCAGGCTGGCGATAATCTTTTTCTTCTCAACGACCCCCCACCGCACGGCATCCAGCGTCCAGGCATCGTCGCTAACGCTAAACTCACCGGAAAAAACCGCTAAATGCGCGTCATTATTATCAGAGTGCATTTCATTTCCTTAAATATTAACAAGAAAACTCAAAATCCCAATCGCTAACGCGGGTAGCGCAGCGCTTCCACAAACAGTGAAAAGGCAGTAGTGTGCTGTTTGCGGCTGGGATAATACAGATAGTAGCCAGGGAACGGTGGGCACCATTCCGTCAGCACTCGAATCAGGCGTCCGCTGGCAATATCCTCACGCACCGCATCTTCCGGTACATAGGCTAGGCCGAGCCCGATTTGTGCAGCATCGATCCGCTGACGCAGGCTATTCATCGTCAATTGTCCTTCGACGCGCACCTTGATTTCCCGACCGTTTTTCTCAAATTCCCACGCGTAGATGCCCCCCATCGTCGGCAGGCGCATGTTAATACAGCGGTGATGCTGTAAATCCTGCGGTGTTGCGGGGGCAGGATGACGCGCGAAATAGTTCGGGGAACCAACCACCGCCATGCTCATTTCGGGTGCAACACGCACGGCGATCATATCTTTCGCCACCTGCTCACCCAAGCGAATCCCCGCATCAAAGCGGCCAAGAACAATATCGGTTAAGGCGTTATCTACCGTAATTTCGACGTTAATATCGGGGTAATTCGCCAAAAATGGCTTTAATACCGGCCATAAAGTTGAATCAACCGCATGCTCCCCCGACGTGATGCGAATATTCCCCGCAGGACGCTCGCGCATATCGCCCAACGCCACCAGTTCGCTTTCAATATCCGCAAAGCGCGGACCGAGGCTATGTGCCAGCTTTTCCCCTGCATCCGTTGGCGCGACGCTGCGCGTGGTTCGGGTCAGCAAACGCACGCCCAGTCGCTCTTCCAGGCCACGAATCGAATGGCTTAGCGCCGACTGAGAAAGCCCGAGCTTCGCCGCCGCTTTGGTAAAACTACGTTCTCTTGCCACCACAAGGAACGAAATGAGGTCATTAAAATTTTCTTTTAACATCAGCGTGTCCGAATAGTGGTGTCATCAATGTGTACCTATTATACAAATTCATGAATGATGTTCATGTGAAACCGGAAATAGCCGATTTGGCGGCACTGAAAAGCGGCAATCGGGAATAACCTCCTGCATTACTCGCACAATTAATGAATATAATTCATAGCCTCTTGCGGCTTTTGCCCTCTGGTGCTTCCCCATAAATCGCAGTAACGTTTTTCAACGTCGCTTGCGATGGCCCGCGCAGGGTGACGGACAAGGGTGTCCGTCATAAAAATGAAATTACTTGCCGCCTCTGCTGTGATGTTATCTATATTAGCTCCGGCTGCGATTGCCGGAATGGAGGAAAAATTGAAAATTACCCGCAGCGGTTCACTTCCGTCCCAGCCCGGCCCAGAAAGCTATTTTTCCGGCAACGTACGTATCGATGCCCC
The DNA here is from genome assembly GCF_041228105.1 of Pectobacterium aroidearum. Classification (NCBI taxonomy): domain Bacteria; kingdom Pseudomonadati; phylum Pseudomonadota; class Gammaproteobacteria; order Enterobacterales; family Pectobacteriaceae; genus Pectobacterium; species Pectobacterium aroidearum. The sequence goes on along the minus strand of NZ_CP166097.1, from coordinate 1,511,741 downwards.
TTTCCAGAGCACCGCACCCGCCCGGGTTGGCGGCGCGACGGTCACGTTTGAACCGGGCGCCCGTACGGCATGGCACACCCATCCACTCGGCCAGACGCTAATCGTCACGCAGGGGCGAGGCTGGCTTCAGGAATGGGGTGGCGAAGTCCAGGAGATCAATCAGGGCGATATCGTCTGGATACCCGAAGGCATCAAACACTGGCACGGTGCCACGGCACAAACCGCCATGACGCACATTGCCATTGCCGAATCACTTAACGGCAGACCGGTTGAATGGCTGGAAAAAGTCAGCGACGAACAGTACGGAAAAGCGAAGTAGCACAAGAAAAAATTACTATAAGGAAGCCGTCGCTAAGAAAAAAGCGCGGCGGGCAGAAACAGCAAAGCCACTCAGCGTGATGCCGAATGGCTTTTCTATTTGCTCCGTGATGCGCTTAGCGCACGTGAAGATTGACGCCAGAGACCTCTTTTCTGAGTTCAATAATCTCTTCAGCCAGTTCACGGCACAGCATCGCATTCATCAGGTGATCCTGTGCGTGCACCACGATAAGTTCGAGATTCGTTTTTTCCTTACTCTGGTTGCCAATGAACCCGGTCTGAATCAATTGCGCCCGGTTCAACGCCACCGCTGCCATTTTTAATAGTTCATCGACATGATCCCACTCCCCTCGGCGAGCAGATCTCAAGGCTTCCATTGCGCAGGAACGTGTTTCGCCAGATTTAACGATAAGCTCAATCATCCGCGTTTCTACATCCATTTTTCCATCCCCCGAATATCAGTTGCTGTGTCACCTTTTGTCGGTCAATTAACCCAAAATTGCAGACAAGCGCACGTGACACCGAAGAAATACGGTGCATTTGTTGTATCGCTACTCACAGCCTGCACAGTAAATATAGATGATGAATCAGGATTTGTTTCTGTAAATCATGACGTTATATCTCATTTCTGGTGAAATAAATTTCACAACTGCCCCGGGCTATTTTTCAGGCAATGGATTAATACTATTCCACACCGTGACACGCCCTGAAATAAAGTGATAACCGACATATCACATTCACCAAAACCTTAATTTAACCTTAAGAAAGCGAAATAATAATAACTATCATTATTATTACCAATATGTAAAATCCATCCTCGACTGCCGCTACATATCGGCCTGTGTCGCTAAAATAACGTGGTTATCGTCAGCGACACGGGGGCTCTCATGTAGGCCAGCAATACGCAAACACGACAAGTATTGATAAGGGTAAATAATATGAAGCTTGGTTTTGGATTACTGAGTTCTGCCGTTTTATTCGCTTCCGGTTTGGCTCTCAGCGCGTCGGCAAATGCAGCAGAAAACGATGAAGGGATTGTGATTTACAATGCCCAGCATGAAAATCTCGTAAAATCCTGGGTCGACGGTTTTACCAAAGAAACCGGCATCAAGGTGACATTACGCAATGGCAGCGACACCGAGTTGGGCAACCAACTGGTGCAGGAAGGGAAATCGTCGCCTGCCGATGTGTTCCTGACCGAAAACTCACCGTCAATGGTGCTGGTCGATAACGCCGATCTCTTTGCTCCGCTGGATAAAGCCACCCTCGCACAGGTGTCGTCTGATTATCGTCCGTCCCACGGACGCTGGATCGGGATTGCTGCGCGTTCAACCGTCTTTGTCTATAACCCAACCAAATTTACCGACGCGCAGTTGCCGAAATCCTTAGCCGATCTGGCGAAGCCAGAATGGAAAGGCCGCTGGGCTGCCTCGCCGTCCGGTGCCGATTTTCAAGCCATCGTTAGCGCCTATCTGGAGCTGAAAGGTGAGAAAGCCACGCAAGAGTGGCTGAAAGGCATGAAAGAAAACTTCACCGCCTACAAAGGCAACAGTACAGTGATGAAAGCGGTGAACGCGGGTCAGATTGATAGCGGCGTGATCTATCACTATTACCGTTTTGTCGATCAGGCTAAAACCGGCGAAAACAGTAACAACACCAAGCTGTACTACTTCAAACATAAAGATCCGGGCGCGTTCGTCAGTATTTCCGGTGGCGGCGTACTGGCATCCAGCAAACATGCAAAAGACGCACAGGCCTTTATTAAATGGATTACGGGCAAGTCCGGTCAGGAAATCTTACGCACCAACGATGCCTTTGAGTATGCCGTTGGCGTTAACGCGGCCTCAAATGACAAACAGGTTCCACTGAAAGATCTGGACGCACCGAAAGTCGATGCTGCCAAGCTCAACAGCAAAAAAGTCGTGGATCTGATGACACAAGCTGGCTTGCTGTAACGCATAAATTGTCGCGCATGGGTTATAGCACATAGATGTCATAACCCCTTTCATCAGGGCGTTCGCACCCTGATGAATCCTTACCTGAATGCCCGCTCAGAGCGGCTTCACCGTCTTAAAATATCGTCCTGACGAGGCAGCTACAGGCCGTATGACAAACGTTAGCTACAGCGAAACGACTGCGTTCACCGCCCCCTCTTCGCCATTATGCAAGCCAGTCGCGCTGCTTACCCTCATCGCCCTGATATTATCCCTGCTGGGATTTGTTCCGCTGGGCTTTGTGATTGGCGTCAGCATTGATACCGGCTGGGAAACAGCCCGCGCCCTGCTGTTTCGCCCTCGCGTGGGCGAACTGCTGACGAACACCGTGCTGCTGGTTGCCCTGACGCTGCCGATTTGTACGGTTCTGGGCGTACTGCTGGCCTGGCTGACGGAACGTACCACCCTGCCCGCCCGACGCCTGTGGTCACTGCTGCTCACCGCGCCGCTGGCGATCCCCGCATTTGTACAAAGCTATGCCTGGATCAGCACCGCTCCCGGTTTGCACGGTCTACCGGCCGGCGTGTTTTTATCCGTCGTCGCCTATTTACCGTTTCTCTATTTACCCTGTGCCGCGACGCTGCGACGGCTTAACCCCGCGCTGGAAGATGTCGCGGCTACGCTGGGCGTGCCTCCCGTGACCGTATTTTTCCGCGTAGTGCTGCCGCAGCTAAAGCTGGCTATCGGCGGCGGGCTGCTGCTGATTGCGCTACATCTACTCGCGGAATATGGTCTGTTCGCCATGATCCGTTTCGATACGTTTACTACCGCGATTTTCGATCAATTTCAGTCAACGTTTAATGGCCCGGCGGCCAATATGCTGGCTGGCGTACTGGCGTTATTGTGCCTGTTTCTGTTGTGTGCGGATGCCCGCGTACGCGGCGTCACGCGCTATGCACATGTCGGTTCCGGCGCGCCGCAGGCTATCACACCAAAACATCTGTCGCCGTTTCCGCTGCTACTGGCACTGCTGTTACTGGTGACATTGGTGCTGCTCACGCTCGGCGTGCCTTTTATTACGCTGTCTCGCTGGCTGTGGTTTGGCGGCTGGGACGTCTGGCTGCGCCGCGAGCTGCTCGATGCCTTTCGTCAGACCATGACGCTGGCCCTGAGCGGTGCCGTACTGACGACGCTGGCGGCCATTCCAATGGCCTGGCTGACGATTCGCCACCCCAACCGCCTGTATCGGTTTCTGGAAGGGTGCAATTACATCACCAGTTCTCTGCCGGGTATCGTCGTCGCGCTGGCGCTGGTGACCACCACCATTCACCTCATCAGACCGCTGTACCAGACGGAATTCACCGTGTTACTGGCTTACCTGCTGATGTTTATGCCACGGGCGCTGGTTAATCTACGCGCGGGTATCGCACAGGCACCCGTGGAGCTGGAGCAGGTTGCGGCCAGTCTGGGGCGTTCGCCATTACAGACGCTGATGACCGTGACGATTCGGCTGGCCGCGCCCGGCGTTGCCACAGGTGCAACGCTCGTCTTTCTGGCGATCGTTAACGAACTGACCGCCACGCTGCTGCTGGCCCCCAACGGCACCCGCACGCTGGCAACCGGTTTTTGGGCGCTCACCAGTGAGATCGATTATCCCGCTGCGGCACCCTACGCGCTTATTCTGGTCCTACTGTCGCTACCGTGGACCTGGTTTCTCTACACGCAATCACAAAAAATGGCGGGTCTGTAATCATGTTGGAACTTCATCGCGTCAGTAAAAGCTTTAACGGGCGCACCGTGCTGTCTGACATTCATCTGACGTTAGAAAACAGCCGCCGCACGGCGATTGTCGGCCCGTCCGGTTCAGGGAAAACCACGCTGCTGCGCCTGATTGCTGGGTTTGAAAAACCAGATATCGGCGTCATCACGCTGAACGGGAAAACGCTCTGCGATAACGGGCTTTCCGTCCCCGCCCATCAGCGAGGGATCGGCTATGTCCCGCAGGATGGCGCGCTGTTCCCGCATCTGTGCATCGCGGACAACATCGCCTTTGGGCTGAAAGGCTCGAAGGCGGGAAAGCAAAAGCGCGTGGAAGAGTTGATGGCGCTGGTTTCCCTTCCCGCGCATTTACAGAAGCACTCGCCGCATGAGATTTCCGGCGGTCAGCAGCAGCGTGTCGCACTGGCTCGCGCGCTGGCACAACGCCCTGCATTAATGCTGCTGGATGAGCCCTTTTCCGCATTGGACACCGGCCTGCGTGCCGCCACGCGTAAAGCGGTGATGGACGTCTTGCAGCAGGCTAACGTGGCATCAATACTGGTAACCCACGATCAGGGGGAAGCGCTGTCTTTTGCCGATCGCGTCGTCGTGATGCGCGACGGTCAACTGTCACAATCCGGCTCGCCGTGGACGCTGTACCATCAGCCCGCCAGCGAAGACATCGCGACCTTCCTCGGCGAAACGCTAATTCTCGATGCGCAGGTTAACGGCGGTCAGGCTGACTGCCTGCTTGGGCGCATCGCAGTGGATCGCCCAATCGCCAGCGGTAAAGCCCGGATCATGCTCAGACCCGAGCAGATCGCGATTCAGGATGTCGAGGTTGATAGCACAGAGATAGGCCGAGCGGGGGAAAAGCGTGCAGCGACGATTCGCGCAACCATCCGTAAAGTTGATTTTTCCGGCTTCGTCTCTACGCTCACGCTGCACGTCCACCACGCAGAAACCGAGATCATTGAACTGAAAACCGTCAGCCACGCTGCTTTCGCTGTCGGCCAACAGGTCAGCCTGAGCGTCACGGGTACCGCTCACGTCTTCAGTCAATAATCCCGCACTACCCGCGCGCTCAGGCGGTTTATCGCTCCGCCTGCGCGTTACGCGTCACCAGCCAAACGCCCAGCATAATAATCAGAACGCCGAGATTTTTACGCAGGCTCATCGGCTCATTCAGCCACGGCAGGAAAACCGCCGCCAAATACACTACCGCATAGCTCAGGCTAATCAGTGGATAGGCGCGGCTTAACGGCAGATAACGCAGCACCATGAACCAGCACACCATCGACAGTCCGTAGCAGACCATCCCGCAGAACACCGCAACCGCAGGCCAACCGCCCATCAATGTGCTGAGTGACGGCCAGTGCGTCATGGAGATACTCGGCAGTGCCAGCATCCCGCTTTTCATTAATACCTGCGCAATACTGGCTAACACAATGCTGCCCAGCGCCCAGACATAGCCTCGTCTCGCCATCATCCCCCCTGCATCAGATAGATACCGGTGACAATCAGCGCAATGCCCCACCAGTGGTGTCTGTCCACACGCTCACCAAACCAATAGTGCGCCAGCAGCGTAACCAGAACAAAATTGATGCTCAGCAGCGGGTACGCCACGCCAAGCGGAATATGCTGCAACACCACAAGCCACAGCAGCAGCCCGACACCCAGCAACACAGCCGCCAGCATCAGCCATCCCAGCGTCACGCGCTGGCGTCGATCTGGCGGCAAACGCCGCCAGCACTCCGCTGCCTGTTTCTGGCACAGTTGTCCCAGGCTGGTCAGCAGGCAGACGATAGCAACCAGCAGATAACTCATGGCGCTATCTGCTTATAAAACAACAGCACGTAGCGGTGCGATTTTTTCAACTGATCGGGTGCAGGCAGGTTGCGGTATTCTTCATCGGTATCTCTATCGATCTTCAGCACCAGCGCAACATTTCCGCTACGCCGTTTCTCAGCAAGCCAGGCAGGGAAAGCCCCCTCATCCACAAAGCGATCGGCGGCATCCGCATAGTTCAGCCCGTAGTTCAGCTCACCCCGTGCCTTAAATAAGGTGATATCGCTACGTTTAAGCTCCCACGCCAGCCCGGCAGCCAGCCCAACTTCATCGCTCAGCACATAGCGGCTGTCCTCAAGCAATGGCTGATGACTACGAATAAAAGTTTGAGGATTCTTTGAATCGACCACGCTCGCCGGAATACTCCCGCCGACGAGCAGCGCCAAAAATAACGGACAGCCTGCCACCAGATAGCCCCACGATCGCGACTTTTTCAGGCTGACTGCGGCAAAAGCCACCCAGCCGATAAAACAGACGACACCCGATACGATGGTCAACCCTTCCCCTGACTGATAGAGATGCGGCATGATGATACCGAGGCCCAGCGCCGCAACGGCGAGCGCCAGCACACTGCCGAACGCAAGATTGAGCCAGCTATTGATGCGCAAGAGACGGTCGTGTACCGCAGGGGCCAGCCCGGAAATCCACGCCGCCATCAGCAGCGCCAGCGGCGCAAAGCACGGCAGGATGTAGGTTAACAGCTTGCCTTTGGCGATGCTGAAAAACAGCAGCGGCATCACCATCCAGCACAGCAGAAGGAACCGTTCCGGGGAGGACTTTCGTTCCGTCCAACCGCTGCGCAATGCACCCGGCAGCAGCGCCAGCCAGGGGAATGTGCCGACAATCAGCACTGGCAGGTAATACCAGAACGGCGCGTTATGCTGCGCGTCGTCTTCTGCAAAGCGCTGAATATGCTCAATCCAAAAGAAGTAATGCCAGTAATCGGCTTCTCGCGCATGCACCGCCAGCGCCCACGGCGCACTCAGCAATACCGCGACAACAATTGCCAGCGGCCCGAACAGCAGCAATTCCTTAATCCGCTTTTGCGCCAGCGCTACCGGTAGCACGCTGATAACCGGTAAGGCCAGCGCCAGAAAGCCTTTGGTCATAAACCCCATGCCGCAGGCCAGCCCCATCAGTCCCCAGGCCATCAGCCGTTCACGCGTCAGCGTAGCGCGCTGAATCAGCACGTGGCTGAACAGCGCCGCCGTCATCCAGAGCGTCACCATGGGATCAAGTACGCTGTACGTGCCGATACCATACACAAGCAGTGACGTCAGATAGATCGTCGCCGCCAGCAGCGCAGTACGCCGGTTTTTCCACAGCAGCAGCGCCAGCCAAAACACCAGCAGCGCGCTCAAGCCAGTAGAAAATACCGAGGCAAAGCGCACGGAAAAATTGGTATGACCCAGTAACCACTGACTGATGTTATTCAGCCAGTAGCCTGCAACAGGCTTCTCAAAGTAGCGAACGTCCAGCAAATGCGGCACGATCCAATCACCGCGCTGAAGCATCTCGCGGCTGATTTCCGCATAGCGCGTTTCATCCGGTGACCACAGCCAGCGGCCGTTAAGCGGCAACAGGTAGAGCAAAGCGAATAGCACCAGTATTACGGTACTTTTCAGCTTTATCATGCCTTTTTCCATGCTATCTCCTGCTTTATTTATTCTTCCGTTTGCACGCCAAGCCACCCTTCCCGTCCGGGAAACGGCGCGCGTACAATTCGCCCGACGGGTAACGTCGCTCGGTCATCAGGCAGTAATGAGGAAAGTGGACAAAATTCGATGTGCTGCTGACGGGCTCGAAGCAGCAACTGGCGAAACAGCGCCAGCTTCACGCCCCCTTCCACTTCCGCATGGATGGTGTAGACCGGCACGCCACGATCCTGCTGGATCGCCTCAAGAATAAAGTCGTTGAATTCGTCGTCGCTCACGCGCTCACCAATGACTTCATCGTAGGTCGGCAGCGTAACCGGGATCTGCACAGTACCCAATTCACCGTTTTTCAGGCGAGGCCGAAAAGGTCGGGTGCCGCGACAGTCGCTGTTATAGTCCAGATCCCAGCGCTGTTTCATCTCAACGACGCGCGGATCGGCTCGCCAACCCGCCACCGCAGAACAGCGTACCGGCGCTGGCAGCATCGGCGTCAGCGCGTCCATGCCTTCACGGAACTGCGCGGCCAGTTGCGCATCCGACCAACGAGCGACATTCGCCTGCCAGCCGTGATGATCCCAGGCATGTAACCCCACTTCATGCCCGGCGTCGTGCGTCTGGCGGATTAACGAGCCAAACCGTGCGCCAATATGACGCCCCGGCCACGCCGTGCCCGCCAGCAAAATATCCCAGCCGTAGAGCGATGCCGCGCTGGAGCGCAGCATCTTCCATAAAAAGCGTGGGCGCAGCAGACGCCACAGGTGGCGCCCCATGTTGTCCGGACCGACGCTAAAAAAGAAACTCGCCTGAATATCGAACTCCGCCAGCACCTTCAGCAGCGCGGGCACGCCGTCCCGCGTACCGCGCCAGGTATCGACATCAATTCGCAGGCCAACGCGCGTCATCCCTGCGTATCCGTGACGTTATCGGCGTGCTGGGGATCAACGGTACGCAGGAAATAGTCCAGCGTTTCCGCGACGGTTTGCTCCATCTTCACCGTCGGTTCCCATTCCAGCAGCCGTTTGGCGTTACGAATGCTCGGCGTGCGATGCGCCACATCCTGATACCCTTTGCCGTAATAGCTGCTGCTTTCCACTTCAATGAATCCGGCGAACGGCGGGAAGCGATCGCGCAGCGGGTGGGCATTAAAGCTGGTCAGCAGCATATCGCCCAGTTCGCGGATACTGGCTTCATTGTGCGGATTGCCGATGTTGATAATCTGCCCGTCACACTGACCGTTGCGGTTTTCAATAATACGGAACAACGCCTCAATACCATCGTGAATGTCGGTAAAGCAGCGTTTCTGTGCTCCGCCGTCCACCAGCTTGATCGGCGATCCTTCCACCAGATTGAGAATCAGTTGAGTAATGGCGCGAGAACTGCCGATTCGCGCGGCGTCCAGCGTATCCAGACGCGGCCCCATCCAGTTAAACGGACGGAACAACGTGAAACGCAGGCCATTTTTCGCGCCGTACGCCCAAATCACCCGATCCAGCAGTTGCTTGGACACAGAGTAAATCCAGCGCTGCTTGTTGATCGGCCCGACAATCAGGCGTGAGGTGTCTTCATCAAACTCTTTGTCATCACACATGCCGTACACTTCTGAGGTGGACGGGAAGACAATACGTTTGTTGTAGCGCACGCAGTCGCGCACGATTTTCAGGTTTTCTTCAAAATCCAGCTCAAACACGCGCAGTGGATTACGGGTGTATTCGATAGGCGTTGCAATCGCCACCAGCGGCAAAATGACATCGCATTTCTTGATGTGATATTCGATCCATTCGTTATGAATGCTGATATCGCCTTCCACAAAATGGAAACGCGGATCGCCAAGAAAACGGGCGATGGCATCCGAACTGATATCAAGTCCGTAAATTTCATAGCGATCGTCGCGCAGCAGGCGTTCGGTCAGGTGATTACCGATAAAACCGTTCACGCCGAGGATCAGGACGCGCGTGCGGCGTCGTTGCACACGGCTGGCAAGGTTACCCAGTTTCGCCTGTGGCACCATGCCCATTTCCGCCGCCAGTCGGCTACCCGACATATACAACCCGGACTCGCTCTGTCCGCTGACGATCTCAAGTGCGCCTTCACCGCAGCATACGACCAGCGGCGATGTCGAGATAATCGAGCCTGGTTCCTGCTTCACGCCATTCGCTTTCACACTGTCGTTTTTCAGCACGCGGGCACGCCAGATAACCACTTTGCGCTCGCCGAGGAACGTAAACGCGCCCGGATACGGCTCCGTCACCGCGCGGATCAGATTGTTGATCTCACGAGCGCTTTTTTGCCAATCGATCAGCCCGTCTGCCGCGGTACGACGTCCGAAATAGCTAGCCTGACTCTCATCCTGCGGCGTCAGCATAATCTCACGCGAGCGGATCAGCGGGAGTTGTTGTGCCAGTAAAACCGCAGCGGCAGTTCGACATTTTCCATGCAGCGTCAGCGCGGTGTCTTCATCGTCAATCGCCACCACGGACTGGGCAACGATATCGCCAGCATCGGCGCGTGACACCATCTTGTGCAGCGTCACGCCCGTCTGCGTTTCACCGTTCACCAGTACCCAATTCACCGGTGCCCGCCCACGGTAGCGCGGCAGCAGCGACCCATGCAGATTGAATGCGCCAAACGACGGCAACTGAAGAATATCGTCGCTTAACAGCGTGCGGTAATAGAAGGAAAAAATCACATCCGGTGCCAGTTCCCGAATACGGTTCACCCAGAGCGGATGGTTAACGTCTTCCGGTGCGAACACTGGCACATCCATCTCGGCTGCCGCTTTCGCCACTGACGCATAGAAGTGGTTCTCACCCGGTGCATCGCTGTGCGTGAACACCGCCTGAATCTCATAACCGGCAAGCTTTAACGCCTCAAGGCCGACGCAGCCGATATCATGGTAGGCAAATACGATCGCTTTCATTCTTCTTCATCCCGTAAACTGGTGGTCAGTGGCGTTGCCGCGCTCACTGTTTTTTGCACAAAATAGCGTGGCCGGGCACGCACATCGGTATAGATACGACCAATGTATTCCCCCAATAGCCCCATCCCGACGAACTGCGCGCCGATAAACATGAACAGCACGGCAAACAGCGTGAACACGCCCTCTGCCGCCCACTCCGCCCCTAAGAACAAACGCAGGCCGATCAACAGCAGCGCCAACAGGAAACCCGACAGCGCAACGACGCTGCCAATCAGGCTGAGTATGCGCAGCGGCGTCGTCGTCAGGCAGGTCAGCAGGTCGTACATCAGGTTAATCAGCTTCAGAAAACTGTATTTGGACGTGCCGAATTCGCGTTCGGCGTGCATCACGTCGATCTCAATGGTTTTCCGCGCAAAGGTGTTGGCCAGAATAGGAATAAAGGTGCTGCGTTCATGGCAGTGCAGCATCGCGCTGACGATGTGGCGACGATAAGCACGCAGCATACAGCCGTAATCCGCCATAGATTTCCCAGTCGAACGCCGGATCATCATGTTGATGGTTTTCGAGGCCAGTTTGCGGAATAGCGAATCCTGCCGGTTGGCTCGCACAGTGCCGACCACGTCATAGCCTTGCGCGGCATACTCCACCAGCCGTGGAATTTCCTCCGGCGGGTTTTGCAAATCGGCATCCAGCGTAATGACCACATCGCCTACCGCTTGCTGGAATCCAGCCATGATGGCCGAGTGCTGACCATAGTTACGGTTCAGCAATACGGCAATAATGTGCTTTTCCGGGTCGCTCGCCGCCTCAGTCAGCAGTTCCGCCGAGCGATCGCTACTACCGTCATCAACCAGAATAATTTCCCAGGGTTTACCGATCTGCCGACAGGCCGCCAGCGTGCGTTCAATCAGCACCGGCAGGCTCTCTTCTTCGTTATAAACGGGAATTACAACAGACACATTTTTGATGTCATCAATCACGAACAGACTCCAGAATCGAGGTTAGCGCCGCGACAACGCGATCGACATCGTTGTCCTGCATATCGGGGAACAGCGGCAGCGTCATCAGCGACGCCGAATTCCACTCCGTTTCCGGCAGGTGCAAATGGGGATAACGCTCACGGTAATATTTCTGCGTGTGCACCGCTCTGAAATGCAGTCCGGTGCCAATGCCGTGCGTTTGCAGTGCCGCCATCAGGCCATCGCGCGAGATGCCGCACCGCGTTTCATCCACGCGCACCATAAAGAGATGCCAGGCGTGCAGATGGGGATAATCGGGAACAGCCAGCGGCTGGAGCGGCAGCGAACGCAGTTGGGTAAGATAACGAGCGGCAAGCTGCTGACGGCGGGCGTTGATCGCCGGGAGCTTATCCAGTTGCACCAGCGCAATCGCCGCATTGATATCCGCCAGATTGTATTTAAACCCCGGCGTTACCACTTCAGCCTGTGGCTTGCGCCCCTGTCGCTGCCTGTCGAACGCATCAACGCCCAGCCCGTGAAACTTCAGGCTACGTATGCGTTCAGCAAGAGCCTCGTCGTCCGTCACCACCATGCCACCTTCCGCACAGGTGATATTTTTAATCGCGTGAAACGAGAAAATGGCGGTTCCACGCGCGCCGATCCACTCATCGCGATACTGCGTACCCACGGCATGCGCCGCATCCTCAATCAGCGGAATGCCATAGCGTTCGCTCAGAGCACGCAGCGCCGTCAGATCGGCTGGCGCACCGGCATAGTGCACGGGAATAATCGCCTTGGTTTTCGGTGTGATAGCCGCCTCGATATCCTGCGGTCGCACCATCAGAGTATGCCGGTCCACGTCCACCATCACCGGTTCCGCCCCCAGGAGCGTAATCATATTGACGGTCGAAACCCAGGTCTGGGACGGCGTAATCACTTCGTCGCCGGGGCCAATGCCAAGCGCCATCAGCGTAACGTGCATCCCCCCCGTCGCAGAGCTAACCGCAATCGCCTGTCGGCAACCGACCTGCTGGCAAAACGCCTGTTCTAATTGCTGACATTTTGGCCCTGTAGTTATCCAGCCGGAACGTAATACCTCCGCCACGGCAGCAATTTCCTCTTCGCCCATACTTGGGCGGGAAAAAGGCAAAAAATCCGTCATAACGTATTCCCAAAATAAATAATGGCGACAAATCATCATTAAGCAGTCTAAATAATGAAGCCTTAAGCCAACCTTAATTTATTGCGACAATCATAAAATCACAGATAAACCGCACAACATCACAAAGCGGCAAGAAGACATAATTAATTACAATGAAAAAATGAACTTTTCGCGAATAGCGAAATGTCGATTTATTGATTTACGACAAGAAATCAATCCTCACCAAATAAGTCCCTTGTATAAACCTTTCCTATTACATCTTTTAATTCGTCGGCATAGCGGTTGGTAATAATAATGTCACACTGTTGTTTGAAACTGTCGAGTTGGTGAATGACGGGGAAATCCAGAAAATCATCATCATCAATCCCAGGTTCATAAACCACGACATTGATTCCTTTCGCTTTTATTCTTTTCATAATGCCCTGAATGGAAGAAAAGCGAAAATTATCCGACCCCGCTTTCATGATGAGGCGATGAACGCCGACAGTTTTCGGATGGCGCCGGATAATCGTATCGGCAATGAAGTCTTTCCGCGTATGGTTAGCGTCCACGATAGCCTTGATAAGGTTATTCGGAACAGTACGATAGTTAGCCAAAAGCTGCCGGGTATCCTTCGGCAAACAGTAGCCGCCGTAGCCGAAAGAAGGATTGTTGTAGTAGTTGCCAATACGCGGATCGAGGCACACACCTTCAATAATCTGCCGGGTATTCAACCCCAGCGATTCAGCATAGCTGTCCAATTCATTAAAGTAGGCGACACGCATCGCCAGGAAGGTATTCGCAAACAGTTTTATCGCCTCGGCCTCTGTCGGGTCGGTAAACAGTACGCGAATATCTTTTTTTAATGCACACTCCATCAATAGGTTAGCGAAAAAACGGGCTCTTTCCGACCGCTCACCCACGACAATCCGCGACGGGTAAAGGTTGTCGTACAACGCCTTTCCTTCGCGCAAAAACTCGGGCGAAAAAATGATGTTATCGGTATCCAACTGCTGGCTGATTTTCTCGGTGAAACCAACAGGCACCGTCGATTTAATCACCATAATGGCCTGTGGGTTAATCGCCAGTACATCGCGAATGACCGCCTCTACCGACGACGTGTTGAAATAGTTAGTGTGTGGATCGTAATCTGTCGGCGTAGCGATAATCACGAACTGCGCATCGGCATACGCTTCATGCTTATCCAGCGTAGCGGAAAAATTCAGCGTTTCGTGTTGTAAAAAACGCTCAATCTCGGCGTCATTAATCGGCGATTTGCGTTGATTCAACATCGCCACTTTTTCAGCCACAATATCTAACGCTACAACCTGATGCTGTTGTGCCAATAATAATCCATTCGATAAACCGACATATCCTGTTCCGCTAATCGCTATTTTCATGAAGGGCTCTTTATTTCATCACTGACTGAAACCATATTTCGACGCAGTATCTTTCTTATTTTTCAATCTGAATAGAGGTGTTACATTTCAATTTATTTCTTGCCCTTCTTATCGTGATGAGCAATCTACATTCACGAATGTTCCGTCACTCTCATCAACCGAAACGTAAAAAAACAATAGCCCTATCATTAGCAATTTCAGTTAAACGCCAATTAAACATAGCGTATTTAATGCCAAATAAAAATTTCCTTACACCTTGTAACTCACCTTGATCGTTAGCATAGAAACAAATTTTCATAACGTTATGTAACACAACGTCATTTATCGTAGATGATTTTAGTAAATAAGCATGATGATACCGATTTATTTTAGCGTTTTTATCAACGGTAGATGGAGACGAAATCCAGAGGGGTTACCTTATTATCAAAGCGACTTATTGTTCGATAAAATCCGGCAAAAAATCATAAGCAAATCTCATCAATAACAGCGCAAACGACAAGAACGTCTACACTTATCATCAGTCATCTCTCTGGCTAAGGATGGGAAGGACAATGAAGGTCAGCACGCGTGACAAGGCCAGCCACTATCAAATGCCGCTCCAAAAATTGATGATTATTTTTATGCTATTCATCATCACCACGGTAGTGGCGCTGAACGGATGGGCAGTATTCAACTCTCACCAACAGCTTATCGATTCCACAGAGCGAAACGCCAAAAACCTGTCGTTGTCACTGGCACGCCATGCCGAAGATACATTTTTACAAGTCGACATATTGTTACAGGATTTACAAGAACGTATTGAGCAGGATGGTCAATCGCCCGCACAGCTGAACCGTTTGGGCGATATTCTAAAAAATCGTAAAGCGACGCTGCCGCAGTTGCATGGCATCTTCATTTACGACGACAAAGGCGAGTGGCTGGTGAACTCAGGGATAGCAAAACCAGCAAATGCGAATAACGCCGACAGAGAATATTTCAAGTACCACCAGAGCAACGTCAGCCAGACCATGCACATCGGCAGCGTGATTCAGAGTCGCTCTACGGGCGATTTGATCATTCCCGTCTCTATGCGCATCAATAAGCCAGACGGCAGCTTTAACGGCGTGCTACTTGCCACCCTCTCACTGAACTATTTCAAACAGTATTATGGGTACTACTCCATGGGGAACATGGATGTGCTCGCTATCTTGCTGTCCGATGGCAGGATTCTGTACGGTCGGCCTTACGACGATTCATACATCAACCGTAATGTATCCAACGGTCCGCTCTTTTCAGAACATCTGAAACAGTCCGAGAGTGGTACAGCGACATTCGTCTCCACGCTGGATCACATCGAACGGATTTATGGCTACACCAAATTAAAGCGCTACCCCATCGTTATCGCAGCGGGCTACGACCTCAATTTAGTGCTCGCAAAATGGAGAACAGATAGTCTGGTTTACGGTGCCATTACGCTCATCCTGCTGTTCACCATTGTCCTGCTCGGCCTGATCGTGCTGAGACAAATTCGCATCAATTTGAAAAATCAGGTCGATTTAACCATCGTGCGCGATGAACTCACCTCAGTTAACCATACCCTGCAAACGCTGGCGCTGTTTGATGGCCTAACGGGCTTAGCCAACCGTCGTCAATTCGACATGTTCCTACAGCAAACGCTATTGCGAGCGGCGGAAACGCGGGAATGTATGGCGCTCATCATGATCGATGTCGACGCCTTCAAGAAATACAACGATCGCTATGGGCATGTGGCTGGCGATGAGTGCCTGCGTAAGATTGGTAATATCCTGAGCAACATGCCGAGGCGCAAAGAGGATTTGGTCGCCCGCTATGGCGGCGAGGAGTTCGCTATCATCATCACCGACACCGATAAGCACGGTGCCACCACGCTTGCTCAGCGAGCACTGGATTTAGTGCGCGAAGAAAAAATTTCGCATGAAACGACGCTGTTCCTGGACAAAATCGTCACCATTAGCGCGGGTGTCTACGTGTTCTGCGTGGATACTCCGCCGCCCACCGCGTCGTCCGTCATCGATATCGCCGATGCCGCGCTGTATCGCGCCAAAAATGGCGGCAAAAACCGTATCGAGGTGAGCGAATAGCGAGAAAAATCTCAATGTAGAAACAATTAATGTTGATGCAATGCCTGACAGCACGAGCAGCTTCTGACAGAATAGCGGCCATCTCCCCCCTATTTCACATTGATGGGTCTCATCTCAGATGGCAGCAAAGATTATTGATGGTAAAACGATTGCGCAGCAGGTCAAAGACGAAGTTGCCGCACGAGTCACACAGCGTTTGGCAGCAGGAAAACGCGCACCGGGTCTGGCTGTTGTGCTGGTCGGCGAGAATCCGGCATCACAGATTTATGTCTCCAGCAAACGCAAGGTGTGTGAAGAAGTCGGCTTTATCTCCCGCTCTTATGATTTACCCGCCACGACAACAGAATCAGAGCTGCTAACACTTATCGACCAGCTCAACGCCGACCAGGCGATTGACGGTATTCTGGTTCAGCTTCCGCTGCCAGAGGGCATTGATAACACCAAAGTGATCGAACGCATCGCGCCAAGCAAAGATGTTGATGGCTTCCATCCTTACAACGTAGGTCGTCTGTGCCAGCGCGCGCCGCTGCTACGCGCCTGTACGCCACGCGGCATCGTCACGCTGCTGGAACGTTATAATATCGACACCTTCGGCCTGAATGCCGTTGTCGTCGGCGCGTCTAATATTGTTGGCCGTCCGATGAGTCTGGAACTGCTGCTGGCTGGCTGCACCACTACCGTCACGCACCGTTTCACCAAAAACCTACGCCACCATATTGAAAATGCCGATCTGCTGGTTGTCGCCGTGGGTAAACCGGGCTTCATTCCTGGCGAATGGATTAAACCGGGTGCAATCGTGCTGGACGTAGGTATCAATCGTCTGGAAAGCGGCAAAGTCGTCGGCGATGTGGAATTTGAAACCGCACAGGAAAGAGCGTCTTACATCAGCCCTGTGCCGGGCGGCGTCGGCCCTATGACCGTTGCCACACTGATTCAAAACACGCTGCAGGCGTGTGAAGAGTACCATGACCACGCCGAATAACTGGCGAGTCAAACACGAATAAGCAGGAATTTATGGCAACTTTTAATCTTGAAAAACATCCGCACGTTGAACTGTGCGATCTCTTGAAATTGCTGGGCTGGAGTGAAAGCGGCGCGACGGCTAAGCTGGCTATCGCCGCAGGCGATGTGACCGTTGACGGCCAGATAGAAACGCGCAAGCGCTGCAAGATCGTCGCCGGGCAAACCGTTCAGTTCAACGGTGAAACGGTAAAAATCGCCGACTAACGCTTAAGACGGCAATGATGGTGAAAAAAAGCCCGCAATGTATATTTGCGGGCTTTTTATTTATTGAAAGAGAAGAAGATTACTTACGGCGCCAGATCGTTCCCTGCGGGCCATCTTCCAGCACGATCCCCATTTCATTCAGTCGATCGCGAGCCTGATCCGCCAACGCCCAGTCTTTCGCCGCGCGCGCATCTTTACGCTGCTGGATTAACGCTTCGATTTCTTTCACCTCGTCGTTATCCACTTGCGCACCGTTTTGCAGGAACTGTTCTGGATCTTGTTCCAGCAGGCCGAGCACGCCTGACAGTTTACGCAGTGCCGATGCCAGCTGATTCGCCGCCTGCGCATCTTCCGTTTTCAGGCGGTTAACTTCACGCGCCATATCAAACAGCACCGAGTACGCTTCCGGCGTGTTGAAATCATCGTCCATCGCTTCGCGGAAACGGCCTTCAAACTCGTCTCCCCCTTGCGCCGCAGCATCAGGATCCGTTCCACGCAGCGCCGTATACAGACGTTCTAACGCCGCACGCGCTTGTTTAAGGTTGTCTTCGCTGTAGTTCAACTGGCTACGATAGTGGCCTGACATCAGGAAATAACGCACGGTTTCCGGGTCGTAGTACGCCAGCACGTCGCGAACGGTGAAGAAGTTATTGAGCGACTTCGACATCTTCTCGCGGTCAACCATTACCATGCCGGAGTGCATCCAGTAATTCACATACGGGCCATCGTGTGCACAGCTGGATTGCGCGATCTCGTTTTCGTGGTGCGGGAACATCAAATCTGAACCGCCGCCGTGAATATCAAAGTGCTCGCCGAGCTGTTTGCAGTTCATGGCAGAACATTCGATATGCCAGCCGGGACGCCCTTCTCCCCACGGAGAAGACCAGTGCGGTTCACCCGGTTTGGACATTTTCCACAAAACGAAGTCCATCGGGTTACGCTTCACTTCTGTAATTTCAACGCGTGCGCCAGCCTGCAATTGATCCAGATCCTGGCGAGACAGCACACCGTAGCCCGGCGCGGTATCAACGGAGAACATCACATCGCCATTACTCGCGACATAGGCGTGGCGACGGGCAATCAGCGTTTCCACCATTTCGATGATATCGGCAATATGGTGCGTCGCACGCGGCTCGGCATCCGGGCGCAGAATATTCAAAGCATCAAAATCGGCGTGCATTTCTGCAATCATACGGGTCGTCAGTTGGTCGCTGGTTTCCCCGTTTTCGGCCGCACGTTTAATAATCTTGTCGTCAATATCGGTGACATTACGCACATACTTCAGTGAATATCCCAGATACCGCAAATACCGCGCCACCACATCAAACGCCACGAAAGTACGCCCGTGACCGATATGACACAGGTCATAAACGGTGATGCCACACACATACATTCCCACCTGACCGGCGTGGATAGGTTTAAATTCCTCTTTTTGGCGACTCAGCGTATTAAAAATCTTTAGCATCAGGGCGTTCCAGTGTTTTTATAAAAAATGGTTTTCACAAAAAACGGTTTTCAAAGAAATGGTTTTCACAAACGCACGACATTCGACACAATGTTCAAAAAGTATAGCGTTCACACGATAGGTCAATCACAGACGCGGCTAGCGTCAGTAACATCAATGCGTTCAGGGTTGATACCCAACGGCGTATTGAAACCTGAACCCTACTGTATTGCAAGGTTAATAAGAAAAGGGAAAGGTAGGAAAGGATAAAAATGAAATGGCCCGGAAAATCCGGGCCATTTCACACAATCGACGTACTGGCGAAAAAACACTCAGCGCAAGCGTGGATTCGACATCACGGAGTATTTTCCGCTGCCGAGAAAAGCAATCGCGATACCGGCAAAGAAGAACACCGCAGCGCCTTCAACTGCCCATGCGCCGGTTTTTTCCAGAGAAAGGAAGTCACCAGAATGCACCAGCAATGCAGCAACAAGCATGGTGAAAGAGAAGATCAGCGCGGCAGGCCGCGTCAAGATGCCGAGTATCATCATGATCGGAATGATCACTTCCCCGATATAAACGCCGTAACCGACAAACGCAGGGAGCCCAGCATTAGTCAGCATTCCTTCAATAAAACCAATGCCACCGTGTAGTTTGTGCCAACCGTGGAACAACATCAAAACGCTGAAAGATACGCGCAGAAACAGTTTGCCAAAATCCGGCTTGTCTAACAGACGATTAACACTATCCAGAATGCCCAGCATAGTTCACCTATCTCTTTAGAGTTATTTAGGAGGAATAAGAATTACTCTCAGATTAATCTGAGCCGCAAAAAAAGAACACGTTGATTACGCAAAACATTGATCTAGGGCAACAAAAATATCATTCAAATTAATTAACTGTAATTGAAAAATTTGATCAATTTATTTGTTTTTAAAAGTCCCTATTCCCTGATTAACACCTGATTACGCAATCTTCTTCAGCGCACACCTTATCTGATGCCTACCAAAATCAGAGTAGTAAACATTTTTATACGATTTACCCCTCCAGCCAACCGCTAACAACGGCACGATAAGCGTGAAGTACTGACTCAATCGACCAGTTATGCTATAACAGCGCTCTTGTTGTTCACCGCCTTTTGTGAACAGCACTCTTAATCACTAAGGCTATCTAGGGTTCATTATTATGATTACGCTTCATACCAACCACGGCGATATCGTTATTAATACGTTTGCAGACAAGGCGCCGGTTACCGTAGAAAACTTCCTGAACTACTGCCGCAGCGGTTTTTATGACAACACGATTTTCCACCGTGTGATTAATGGTTTCATGATCCAGGGCGGCGGCTTCGCTCCAGGTATGGATCAGAAAGAAACCAACGCGACAATCAAAAATGAAGCCAACAACGGCCTGAAAAACACGCGTGGCACGCTGGCAATGGCGCGTACCAACGATCCGCACTCTGCAACGGCTCAGTTCTTTATCAACGTTGTCGATAACGACTTCCTGAACTTCCGTTCAGAGCGTGCAGATGGCTGGGGCTACTGCGTTTTCGCTGAAGTCGCCGAAGGTATGGACGTCGTTGATAAAATCAAAGGCGTAGCTACTGGCCGCAGCGGCATGCATCAGGACGTACCGAAAGAAGACGTGGTGATTACCCACGTAACGGTCAGCGAATAATCCGACCTGCATGGCAACGCTGTTCATTGCCGATCTGCATTTAAGTCTTCATGAACCGGCGATTACCGCCGGTTTTCTGCGTTTTTTACGCCATGATGCGATTCATGCCGATGCGCTATACATTCTTGGCGATCTGTTTGATGCCTGGATTGGCGACGACGATCCCCAGCCGCTACATGCCACCATCGCCGCTGAACTTTATGCATTACATCAGCGCGGCATTCCCTGCTATTTTGTACACGGTAACCGTGATTTCCTGATCGGTAAGCGTTTCGCTAAACAAAGCGGAATGACTCTACTTCCAACGGAAACGGTGCTCGATCTCTACGGTCAGAAGATCCTTATTCTGCATGGCGATACGCTGTGTACCGACGATCATCACTACCAGCAATTCCGCCGCCGGGTTCACAATCCATTCATTCAGCGACTCTTTCTGCTATTACCGCTGTCATCACGCGTGAAAATCGCGGCGAAGATGCGTGCAACCAGTCAGCAGGAAAACCAGAAAAAATCGCAGCAGATTATGGATGTCAATCATGACGCGGTACTTGAACGCCTACGGCATTATCAGGTAAAGACAATGATTCATGGCCACACGCACCGCCCGGCCATTCATCAGGTCGATCTCGGCGAGTCTTATGGCCGTCGCGCCGTTCTCGGTGCCTGGCATGAAGAAGGGTCGATGATTAAGGTCACGCCACAAAATATCGAACTGATTTCCTTCCCATTTTAATGCGTTTCCTGCCATTGGCTTAACGGCCTCTAATCTTATTTCCCCAGCATTTCCGCATACGCAACCGTTTTCCTTGCCATAATGGCGTGGTATGCTCTACGCCCTCAACGCCAGACCCTCCCCGTCTGGCCGACGCAAAGATGTCACGAACACGTACAATCACAGGAGCGTTACAGGCATGTCATCCAACGTTGCCCCGGCTAAAATTGCCATCGTCATGGGTTCAAAGAGTGACTGGGCCACTATGCAGTTTGCTGCGGAAATCCTCACCACGCTGAACATTCCTTTTCATACCGAAGTCGTTTCCGCACACCGGACGCCGGATAAGCTGTTCAGCTTTGCAGAACAAGCGGCACAGAACGGTTTTGATGTGATCATCGCTGGCGCTGGCGGCGCAGCACACCTGCCGGGTATGCTGGCAGCAAAAACGCTGGTTCCCGTGCTTGGCGTGCCGGTTCAAAGCTCAACGCTGAGCGGTGTAGACAGCCTGTATTCTATCGTCCAAATGCCTCGTGGTATTCCGGTCGGCACGTTAGCCATTGGCAAAGCGGGCGCAGCGAATGCCGCTCTGCTGGCCGCACAAATTCTCGCCCTGCACGATCGTGGCATCGCCACCCGACTGGCCGACTGGCGTCAGGCGCAAACCGACGATGTACTCTCTCATCCCGATCCGCGGGAGGAGGCATGAAACCGGTCTGCGTATTAGGCAATGGTCAGTTGGGCAGAATGCTGCGTCAGGCTGGTGAACCATTAGGTATTGCCGTTTATCCGGTGGGACTGGATGCCGAGCCGGAATCGGTGCCGTTTCATAACAGTGTGATTACCGCCGAGATCGAGCGCTGGCCGGAAACCGCCCTCACCCGTGAATTGGCCGAACACACCGCGTTTGCGAACCGCGATATTTTCCCGCGTCTGGCCGATCGCCTGACGCAAAAACAACTGCTGGATTCGCTGAATCTGGCGACCGCGCCTTGGCAATTACTGGCAAGCGCCGATGAATGGCCGCACGTTTTTTCCTCATTAGGTGAACTGGCGATCGTTAAACGTCGCGTTGGTGGTTACGACGGTCGCGGACAGTGGCGCTTACGCGATGGGGAACAGCAGACGTTGCCTGCTGACTGCTACGGCGAATGCATCGTTGAACAAGGCATTAATTTTTCCGGTGAAGTCTCACTGGTCGGTGCCCGCAATACGCACGGCAAATGCGTGTTCTATCCGCTCACCCATAACCTGCATCAGGATGGCATTCTGCGCACCAGCGTGGCCTTCCCTCAGCCCAACCCGCAATTGCAACAACAGGCAGAGCAGATGCTATCCGCGATTATGAACGCGCTGGGTTATGTCGGTGTGATGGCGATGGAATGCTTTATTGTCGGCGATCGTCTGCTCATTAACGAGCTGGCTCCCCGCGTACACAATAGCGGCCACTGGACGCAAAATGGCGCATCGATAAGCCAGTTTGAATTGCACCTG
Source organism: Pectobacterium aroidearum (assembly GCF_041228105.1). Lineage (NCBI taxonomy): Bacteria > Pseudomonadati > Pseudomonadota > Gammaproteobacteria > Enterobacterales > Pectobacteriaceae > Pectobacterium > Pectobacterium aroidearum. Next base: position 1,489,155 of record NZ_CP166097.1, on the reverse strand, counting down.
CGCGCCATTCTGGATCTGCCGCTGCCGGTACCGGTCGTTGAAACGCCTTCGGTGATGGTCAACCTGATTGGCACCGACGTAAATATCGACTGGCTGGCGCTGCCGCTGGTACATCTGCACTGGTATGAGAAAGAGGTTCGCCCCGGCCGCAAAGTTGGACACCTCAATTTATCGTCATCGGATGCCACACAGCTGCAACACACGCTGCAATCGCTGGCTCTTCTATTACCAGAGGAATACCACAGCGGTCTAGCGTGGGCAGAAGAAAAACTGACTGCCTGACAGCGCGGTAACGGTTATCCGGCAGATGACAGCCTGTCGGATAACCGTCTATTAATAGCAACGCATTCGATACGTTCGCAGAAAGCACATCCGCTACCGCTGCGTCGAAAAAGAGAAAAATCATCATTACGCGTGACATCAGCAAAATTGCGTTTATTATTTCAGCTGCTATTTATTTTATTCACTGTGTATTTTCATCACTCAGTAATTAAATAAAGTATCAATAACGAGCCGTTAAAAATATTTAAAATAAAGTATCAGGATTGATATTTTATTTTTCTCGAAAATTTATTAAAATATTCCCCGTCAATTCATTTCTGTGATCGCCTCAATATTATTCGCTGACCACCACGATATAGAATGCCGCCACAAAACAGTATTGACCTGCTGAAATAATTAGCAATATGTCTTGTTCGTTTTTTAAACTCTGTAACGGCAAGTTGCCGGTACTGTAATTTTTGTACCCCAACACGACGGGTATTAATGTGTTCACCGAGGAGAAATCAGTATATGAGCACAATTCAAGATAGCAGCCAGGTGTTAGAACAGGCTTCAGGATGGCGTAAAAGCGATACCGTCTGGATGCTGGGCCTCTATGGCACGGCCATCGGCGCTGGCGTGTTATTCTTACCTATCAACGCCGGTATTGGTGGTTTAATTCCGTTAATTATCATGGCGCTGATTGCTTTTCCGATGACATATTATTCTCACCGTGCTTTATGCCGTTTTGTATTATCCGGCAAAAAAGGTGGCGAAGATATTACCGAAGTTGTTGAAGAACATTTCGGCGTTGGTGCGGGAAAATTAATCACTTTGCTTTATTTTTTCGCTATTTATCCGATCCTGTTAGTTTATAGCGTCGCCATCACCAATACGGTTGATAGCTTTATTACTCACCAGTTGCATTTACCTTCTCCGCCGCGTGCCGTGCTGTCATTAATATTAATCCTCGGGTTAATGTTTATTGTTCGCTTCGGTGAAGCAATGATCGTTAAGGCAATGAGTATTCTGGTTTATCCTTTCGTCGCCGTGCTGATGTTGCTGGCGCTTTATTTAATTCCGAACTGGAATACCTCTGTTTTTGAAAACATTTCTTTGAGTTCCAGCGTAACGGGCAATGGTCTATTGGCGACATTATGGCTGGCTATTCCGGTGATGGTTTTCTCCTTCAACCACTCCCCGATCATCTCCTCTTTCGCCGTTGCCAAACGGAAAGAATATGGCGATGACGCAGAGAAAAAATGTTCACGCATCCTGTCTTATAGCCACATTATGATGGTGCTGACCGTGATGTTCTTCGTCTTCAGCTGCGTACTGAGCCTCTCTCCTGCTGAACTGATGGAAGCGAAAACGCAGAATATTTCTATTCTGTCCTATCTGGCGAACCATTTTAACAACCCAGTCATGGGCTATCTGGCACCGGTTATTGCCACTATCGCAATATCTAAATCGTTCCTGGGTCACTATCTGGGTGCTGGCGAAGGTTTCAACGGCATGATCGTGAAAACCCTGCGCAGCAGAGGCAAAACCATTTCCAACACCAAATTGAACCGCATCACTGCGCTGTTCATGCTGATCACTACCTGGATTGTTGCGACGCTGAACCCAAGCATTCTGGGCATGATCGAAACATTGGGCGGCCCGATTATCGCGTGCCTGCTGTTCCTGATGCCGATGTACGCTATTCAGAAAGTCCCGGCAATGAAAAAATACAGCGGCCACATCAGTAACGTCTTCGTCACTCTGATGGGACTGATCGCTATTTCCGCCATCGTTTACAGCCTGCGCGATCTGCTGTAAGCCCCCGACACTAATTTAACGCCGGAACGTTGTCTAACGACCGGCGTTTTTTTTAAGGAAATCGCTATGGTCAGCGTATTTGATATCTTCAAAATCGGTATCGGCCCGTCCAGTTCTCATACCGTCGGCCCAATGAAAGCGGGCAAGATGTTCACCGACGATCTGGTGAACCGCGCGCTTATCTCATCGGTGACATCCATCGTCGTTGATATTTACGGCTCGCTCTCCCTGACGGGAAAAGGTCACCACACCGATATAGCCATCATTATGGGATTAGCCGGTAATCTGCCAGATAGCGTTAATATCGATAGCATTCCGGCCTTTATTCAGCAGGTGAAAGAGACTCAGCGGTTACCGATACTCAACGGTCAATATGAGGTCAGTTTCCCGCTGGAAACTTCCCTGCGTTTCCAACCGGAAAACCTGCCGCTGCATGAAAACGGCATGACCATTCGCGCCTACAGCGGACAAGAGCGGGTCTATAGCAAAACGTATTACTCCATCGGGGGCGGATTCGTCGTCGATCAGGAAAACTTCGGCAAACCCAATTTGGCAGAGGAAAGCGCGCCCTACCCGTTCTTTTCTGCCCAGAAACTGCTGCAACATTGTCACGATCACTGCCTGTCGTTATCCGCTATCGTCCTGAAAAACGAGATTGCGATGCATGGCCGGGAAGCACTTGAGCACTATTTTGCCGACGTGTGGAAAACCATGCAGGATTGTATGCATCGCGGCATGAATACGGAAGGCGTGTTGCCCGGCCCGTTACGCGTTCCCCGTCGGGCATCGGCACTGCATCGCCTGCTGTTCATCAACGATCGTTTTTCTAACGATCCGATGGATGCGATGGACTGGGTTAACATGTTCGCCATGGCCGTGTCGGAAGAAAATGCGGCAGGCGGGCGCGTGGTCACTGCACCAACTAACGGCGCGTGCGGCATTATTCCTGCCGTGCTGGCCTATTACGATCGCTACGTTCAACCTGTCACGCCGGAATCTTACCTGCGCTATTTTCTGGCAGCTGGCGCTATCGGTATGCTCTACAAAATGAATGCGTCTATTTCTGGGGCCGAAGTGGGCTGTCAGGGCGAAGTTGGCGTGGCCTGCTCAATGGCCGCGGCCGGTCTGGCAGAACTCCTCGGTGCCAACCCAGAGCAGGTATGCATCGCAGCGGAAATCGGCATGGAGCACAATCTGGGGCTGACGTGCGATCCGGTCGCGGGTCAGGTTCAAGTGCCATGCATCGAACGTAACGCCATTGCCTCCGTGAAAGCGATCAACGCCGCAAGAATGGCCATGCGCCGCGCCAGCGAACCACGCGTATCGCTCGATAAAGTAATTGAAACCATGTATGAAACAGGCAAAGACATGAACGCCAAGTACCGTGAAACCTCTCGCGGGGGATTGGCGATTAAAGTCGTGCTGTGCGAATGATCAAACTGGCCTTGTCGCGTTAAATGCCAGGTAGATTAACGCGACAATCAGGGGTGATGCGCAGGGGTTAATGCATTTGCATTAGCCCTTTATTTTTTATCGCTTTCAGGCAGTGACCAGACAATGTTGTTTTCAGCTGCCGCGATGTACCAGTCCACGGTGCTGTTAGTCGGCTTCTTGGCATTTTCATGCTTAGCGAGCGCCTTGGCGGGAAAAGCCGCGGCTTTCTTTCTGATGCGCAGCGGCGTCTGTTTTTTCTCACCGCTGATCTGTGCGTGGAAAGACTCCACTTCGGCGTCGAAGAGCACGCCCTCAATCTGATGGAGGCGATTCAACCCACGCAGAATGGAAAGCAGGCTGCTGAGCGTAATGGATTCGCCCATTTCAGCACGTTTGATCGTCGCAATTCCCAGTCCTGCTCGCTCGGCGAGATCGACCTGCGATAAGCGCTGCTGGATTCTGGCGTCTTTTATCCTCCGGCACAGCTCGGTAATAATTTCGCCTTCGTTCATAGTGCTAAATTTCATCTTACCCGCCACTTGCCAGAGTCAAAAAATTTGCGCGCATTTTATCATCAATTTTTCAAATGGCACGGACAATTGATGAACGGTATCCATAATTTTTTTAAGCCCTTTGAACACAGTGGCCTGATGAAATTTTACCCAAAGCGTCCGGTAATATAATCCTCTGTGCGGCGCTGCGTCGGCGAGGTAAACAGATCGTCCGTACGGTTGTACTCAATTAACTTACCCTGATTGATAAACGCGGTGTAATCCGACACGCGAGCCGCCTGCTGCATGTTGTGCGTCACCAATACCAGCGTGAAATGTTGCTTTAGCGTTCCCATCAGTTCTTCAACAATCAGCGTCGAAATCGGATCGAGCGCGGAGGTCGGTTCATCTAACAACAGCACTTCCGGCTCAATGGCGATCGCCCGGGCGATCACCAAACGCTGCTGCTGCCCACTGGATAGCGTCAACGCGTTGTCGCTCAGCCGATCCTTTACCTCATGCCAGAGCGCCGCCGCACGCAGCGCACGCTCAACGGCATCATCCAAAAAGCGGCGATCGCGCAGTCCCTGTAATCTCAGGCCATAAATGACGTTTTCATAGATCGATTTGGGAAACGGATTCGGGCGTTGGAAAACCATACCGACCCGGCGGCGTAACACGGCAACATCTAACTGCGGGTCGTTAATTGGCATGCCGTTCAGCCAGATATCGCCCTCGGTACGGCAGTTGTCCACCAGATCATTCATCCGATTAAAGCAGCGTAACAGCGTAGATTTGCCACAGCCCGACGGCCCAATCAGCGCTGTGACCTGATTCTTCGGAATACGAATCGAAATATCGTTCAGTGCCTGCTTATTGCCATAGTACAGATTCAGATGTTCCACGGTTAACATCGTCTGTTCATCACTCAGTTGATGAACATCAGGTAGCGGTGCCATCTCCTTTTGTGTCATAAATCCCATAACTTCATCCTACTTTCAGAGTGATAACGAACGATATTTCTCACGCAGAACATGGCGGATTCCAATCGCCGCCAGATTCAGCCCGACGACAATAAGCACCAACAGCAGCGCAGTAATGTATACCAGCGGCCTGGCGGCTTCCACGTCCGGGCTTTGGAACGCCAAATCGTAAATCTGGAATCCCAGATGCATAAATTTTCGCTCAAGATGCAGATAAGGGAAAATATCATCAACCGGTAAAACCGGCACCGACTTCACCACGCCGACCAACATCAGCGGTGCGGTTTCCCCTGCGGCACGCGCCACGGCGAGGATTAAACCGGTCATCATCGCGGGAACCGCCATCGGCAGCACAACGTGCCACAGCGTTTCGGCTTTGGTGGCACCTAGCGCCAATGAACCGTGGCGTACCGACATCGGAATGCGTGACAGCCCTTCCTCCGTCGCCACAATGACCACTGGTAGCGTCAGGAGTGCCAGTGTCAGCGATGCCCACAGCAGCCCCGGCGTACCAAATGTCGGATTTGGCAGTGCTTCAGAATAGAACAGCTGATCCAACGTGCCGCCGATGAGATACACAAAAAAACCTAGCCCAAATACACCATAGACAATGGAAGGTACCCCAGCCAGATTGACCACGGCAATTCGCACCCAACGCGTTAGGCTGTTTTTCCCAGCGTATTCATGAAGATAAACCGCGGCGATCACGCCCAACGGCATCACCACAATAGACATCAACACGACCATCAGCACCGTGCCAAAGATAGCAGGGAAAAGGTGGCCTGCGCTGTTGCTGTCCGGCGAGTAGCGCGCCAGCATATATTTTGCCTGATTGCCCCAGTGTCTGACCTTTGCCCACAGGTCCATCGCATTCGGATACCAGGCCTGTTCAATATCCCTGAGCGGAATAAGATGGATACTGCCGTTCGCATCCCGTAGCTGTACGGTATCGCGATTAATATCCAGATTGAGTGCGGTTAACTGGCGCGACAGTTCATCGAAGCGGCGTTGCAGTTCGATACGCTCAGCCTGAAGACGAGCCAGTGCCTGATTATCCAACGTTCTGGTCTGCTGACGCTTTTTCTCTTCCAGCCGCAGCACCTCAAACTGTTGGTTGATCTTCGCCATCTCCCCCATGCGGATGGCCTGCGCCTTTGCGAGCAACCCCTGCACCTGCTCGACGCGATGCTGTAAGGTCGCCGGGAGATCCGTCGCCACCAGCGGCTGCTCGCCCTCCAGCATGCCAGCCAAATAACCATAGGCGGTGCCATTGCTGGTTCGCTTCAATACCAGAATATCGGCGGGTTTATCAAAACGGACAATGTCACGCGACAGCAACGAACGAAAGCTCTGCCCATGAATTTCACGCTGGCCAATTTTGATCAAATAGCGTGTTTCAGCATCACCAGCCGCAGAGGTTAAATCAGCCTGTTCCAATTGCTGAGGTGAAAGTGTCTGTTCGGCATAAATCTCCCCCATCAGCGCGCGCTGCACACCCTGTTCCGGCTGTAGCGTCAGCAGCCAGACAGGTTGTGGCCACAAGTAACGCATCCCCTGCCCCGCCAGCAGCACGATGATTGCCAGCATCGCCAGCAGGCTAATGGAAATTGACGAGGCGGTCAGCCACACCCAGGGCCTTCCCGAACGGAACCAGCGCTTCACGCGTTTTCTCCTTCATCGCGGTAACGTTGACGTAAACGCTGCCGGATAGTTTCAGCCAGCGTATTCACGATGAACGTGAACACAAACAGCGCTAATGCCGTTAAAAACAGCACCCGATAGTGGCCGCTGTTCGTCACGGCTTCTGGCATTTCAATGGCAATATTCGCCGCCAGCGAACGCAGCCCCTGAAGCAAACCTTCATCCATAATAGGCGTGTTGCCCGTCGCCATAAGCACAATCATGGTTTCCCCCACGGCACGGCCAAAACTCAGCATCAGCGCAGCGAAAATTCCGGCACTGGCGGACGGCAGCACGACGCGCCACAGGGTTTGCCACGCCGTCGCACCCAGCGCCAGCGAGCCCTGACTCAAACGAGCCGGTACGCTGAACAAGGCATCTTCCGCCAGCGAAAAAATCAGCGGAATCAGCGCAAAACCGAGAGCGACACCGGCCACCAGCGTATTGCGTTGCACAAAATCATCGCCCAGCCACTGATACAGTGGTTGTCCCAATACCCAGATTTCCATACGTGGCGCAATCCAACAGCCGACCACAAATGTCAGCAGGATCGTGGGAATCAGGAAGAGTACGTCCCATCCTGCCGGGAAACGGAGACGACAGCGCGTCGGCAGGCATTCAATCAGCCAGCCGCAGCCGAGCACGGCCAGCATCCATAAAATCGGCATAACCAGAATCGCAGACAGATAGGTCGCAAAATGCGGCGCCAGCCAGATGGCCGCAATCAAGCCAACGACAACCGTCGGCAGCGCGCCCATGATTTCCAGCGTGGGTTTGATCCAGCGTCGTAGCGTCGGCGACATAAAGCAGGCGGTGTAAATCGCGGCGGACAGCGCCAACGGCGTAGCAAACAGCATGGCGTAAATCGCCGCTTTCATCGTGCCCAGCATTAGCGGCATCATGCTGAATTTGGCTTGATAACTGTCATCCGCAGACGTGGATTGCCAGATATAGGCAGGCTCCGGATAATTCTCATACCACAATTTTTGCCACAGCCCGCGCCAGCCGATATCGGGATACGGATTATCCACCTGATAGCGATGCCAGCCCTGCGCCGTTTCAACCAGCATGGCAGATCCGTGCGGCGAAAACGCCAGCCCCTGCGCATGAGACGGTAATGTCTGCGTCAGCAGCGCATGCGACTGCTTGCTGGCAAACAGTGACAGTTCACCCTGTGCGTTCAATGTGGCAAAGACTCGCCGCTGAGCCTCCGTTGCCAACAGCACCGATTCGCCCGCTACGTGCGGAAACTGGCGGATCTCCGTCAACGTCGCGCCCTTTTCGCCCGGCACCTCAAACCATTGACTAATCTGCCCATCAGCGGTCTGTACCAGCAATGATCGCCCGCCGGACAACAGCGCCAAATGCAACGGTTCCGCCAACTGTAATTGCCGCTCTTCTCGCAGCGTCAGCGCGTTCGTCCCCACCTGCCACAGCGTTAATGTATTGCCGCTGAGCAAATAGACCTGCTGTCCGTCTGGCGTCAGCAGCAGTTGGCTAACCGCGCCAGCCGGCAGCGTAATCTGTGCTCGTTGCCGCACGCCGTTTTCATCAATATCGGCAATAATCAACGCATTTTCCTGCCCGATGGCCGCCACAACGGCATGCGTTTCATCCACCGCCGCCACCGCCAGATAACGCAACGGCTGCGCAGGCAATCCAAGCGAATAGGCCTGTTCACCCAGCGGATAAGTCCAGATAGGAGAACGGTTTTCCGTACGCGATAACACGGGCTGCACGAAAACTAAACGGCCGTCAGGTTGGCTCAGGGCATAAGTCTGCCGCTCCCCCTGACTTTGCGCCAGTAAACTCAGCGCAGGAACCAGCCGGATGCGCGACATGGGCTGGCTTTCCGCGAACGGAATAAACTCCCCATAGCCCTGACTATCGATGCGAAATCCAATCTGCCCATTGTCGCTAAGCCCCAACGCCAGCGACGCTTCCGCAGAATGGCGCTGCACCGTTTTTTGACCATTAACCGTGGGGGAAAGGAACAGTGGCGTCACCACATACAGAAGATAGAAGAAGATTAACAACAGCATAGCCAGCACCAGCAGCCCACTGCCCGCAACAATGCGGTGAACCAAACGATCTACCCACGCTCGCCGACGATCCCGATACTGTGATGTGTTGCCTGTTTTTACCATTATTCTCGCCGTTAGAGTGAAGCCGCCAGAGTCGTGTTGCTAACGTATTGCGGGTAGCATATGTTGCCTTTACGCCCATAATATGACAATGGTAAGTCTGTCTATGAATTAGATTTTATACCCTAAATAGTTCGAGTTGTACGAAGGCGGCAACCGAGGGAGTCCCCAGGAGCTTACTCGAGTAAGTGACTGGGGTAAGTGAGGGTAGCCAACGTACTGACTACTCGAAATATGACGGGTATCGTCATCAACACGCCATAATGTTGTTGTACTCTATCTCCACAGAGGAAGGGTATGAATATTGGATGAACCTTCAGTACATGAGTTGAGCGGAGTGACAATGGGTCAGGACAAACTCTACATAGAGAAAGAATTAAGTTGGTTATCCTTTAATGAACGAGTACTTCAGGAAGCAGCAGATAAAAGTAATCCGTTAATCGAACGCATGCGCTTTCTGGGCATCTACTCCAGCAACCTTGATGAATTTTATAAAGTCCGTTTTGCCGATTTGAAAAGACGCATTCTGATTAATGAAGAACAAGGTCTGGACGGCAATTTACGACATCTTTTAGGCAAAATTCAGGCTCGTGTTCTCAAAACCGATCAAATCTTTGACAGCCTGTACAACGAACTGCTGCTGGAGATGGCGCGTAACCAGATTTTTCTGGTCAATGAACGTCAGGTTTCCCCTAATCAGCAAGAGTGGCTGAGAGATTACTTCCGGCAATATCTGCGCCCGCACATCACGCCAATACTGATCTTTGACGAAACCGATCTGGTGGAGTTCCTGAAGGATAACTATACCTACCTTGCCGTCGAGATTATTCGTGGCGATGAGATCAGCTACGCGCTGCTGGAAATTCCTTCAGATAAAATACCGCGCTTCGTCAACCTTCCAGCGGAAGCACCGCGCCGTCGTAAGACCATGATCCTCATCGATAACATTCTGCGTTACTGTCTGGATGATATCTTCAAGGGCTTCTTTGATTATGATGCGCTGAACGCGTATTCCATGAAGATGACGCGCGATGCAGAATACGATCTGGTTACGGAAATGGAATCCAGCCTGCTGGAGCTGATGTCTTCCAGCCTGAAGCAGCGCTTAACCGCCGAGCCGGTGAGATTCGTTTATCAGCGCGACATGCCGGACGCGATGGTCGCTATGCTGCTTGATAAACTGGGTATCTCTTCCTACGATTCCGTCATCCCTGGCGGGCGTTACCATAATTTCAAAGACTTTATCTCTTTCCCGAACGTCGGACGCGCCAATCTGGTCAATAAACCGTTGCCGCGCTTGAGACATACCGGATTTAATCATTTCCGCAACGGGTTTGATGCCATCCGCGAACGTGACATCCTGCTCTATTATCCGTACCACACCTTTGAACATGTGCTGGAATTGTTGAGGCAAGCCTCTTTCGACCCCAGTGTGCTATCCATCAAAATTAATATTTACCGCGTCGCCAAAGACTCGCGCATTATTAATTCGATGATTCATGCGGCGCACAACGGTAAGAAAGTGACGGTTGTGGTCGAACTACAGGCGCGCTTCGACGAAGAAGCAAACATCCATTGGGCCAAGCGCCTGACAGAAGCCGGCGTGCACGTAATTTTCTCTGTACCTGGGTTGAAAATTCACGCCAAACTGTTCCTGATTTCCCGCCGCGAAGGGGAAAACATCGTGCGTTACGCGCACATCGGTACTGGTAACTTCAACGAGAAAACCGCTCGCCTGTATACGGACTACTCGCTGCTGACCGCCGACGAACGTATTACCAACGAAGTGCGTCGCGTCTTCAACTTCATTGAAAACCCTTACCGTCCGGTCAGCTTCGAGCACTTGCTGGTGTCGCCGCAAAACTCCCGCGACAAGCTTTATCAACTGATCGATACCGAAATCGAGAACGCGCTGGCGAATCGTGATGCGGGTATTACGCTTAAGGTAAATAATCTGGTGGATAAAGGGCTGGCAGAAAAGCTGTATCAGGCTTCCTCTGCGGGCGTGAAAATTAATCTGCTGGTGCGCGGTATGTGCTCACTAATCCCTAATTTGCCGGGGATCAGTGAAAATATTCAGGTTATCAGTATTCTTGACCGCTATCTGGAACACGATCGGGTGTATGTCTTCAACAACGGCGGGGACAAGAAAGTCTACCTTTCTTCCGCAGACTGGATGACACGCAACATTGATTATCGCATTGAAGTCGCAGTGGAAATTCTCGACCCCACGTTGAAGAACCGCGTGCTGGAAACGCTGGATATCCTGTTCAGCGATACGGTGAAAGCCCGTATCGTTGATAAAGAATCGAGCAACCGCTATGTATCACGCGGCAACAAGCGTAAAGTACGCGCGCAAAATGCCATTTACGACTACATCAAGGCGTTGGAGCAACCTGGAGATAAGCCTGAATAATGCCGTTAACGAACAATGAAAAAACCGAGATGAAGCCGCAAGAATTCGCCGCCATCGACCTGGGTTCCAATAGTTTTCACATGGTGATCGCACGCGTGGTAAACGGTGCGCTTCAGGTGTTGGGGCGTTTAAAACAGCGTGTCCATCTGGCCGACGGTCTGGACAACAAAAATGTGCTCAGCGAAGAGGCCATTCAACGCGGCCTGAGCTGTCTGGCGCTGTTTGCTGAACGTCTGCAAGGCTTCCCCGCCGTGAATGTGTCGATCGTCGGAACGCACGCACTGCGTCAGGCGGTCAACGCGCAGGACTTTTTGCGCCGCGCGGCGGATATCATCCCCTATCCGATAGAAATCATTTCCGGCCACGAAGAAGCCCGTCTGATCTTTATGGGCGTGGAGCATACGCAGCCGGAAAAAGGCCGTAAGTTGGTTATAGATATCGGCGGCGGTTCTACAGAGCTGGTTATCGGTGAAGATTTCGAGCCGATGCTGGTGGAAAGCCGTCGTATGGGTTGCGTCAGCTTCGCACAGCAATTTTTCCCGAACGGTGAAATTAGCGAAGTAAACTTCAAACGCGCACGGCTGGCCGCGGCGCAGAAGCTGGAGACGCTGTCCTGGGAATACCGTATATACGGGTGGAAATTCGCCCTCGGCGCGTCTGGAACGATCAAAGCCACGCACGAAATCCTCGTGGAGATGGGAGAGAAAGACGGCCTGATTACCCCCGAACGGCTGGAAATGCTACGCACACAAATCTTGCAGTTTAAGCACTTCAAGTCGCTGAGCCTGCCGGGTCTGTCCGAAGATCGCCAGTCGGTGCTGGTGCCCGGCCTGGCTATTCTCTGTGGGATTTTCGATGCGCTGGCGATCAAAGAGTTACGCCTGTCCGATGGTGCACTGCGCGAAGGCGTGCTGTACGAAATGGAAGGCCGTTTCCGTCATCAGGATATTCGCATCCGTACCGCACAGAGTCTGGCAACCCATTACAATATCGACCGCGAGCAGGCACGACGCGTGAGGGAAACCACGCAGCAGCTTTATGCGCAATGGGCAGAGCAAAACCCTAATCTGGTGCACCCACAGCTTGAGGCCATCTTAAACTGGGCTTCCATGTTGCATGAGGTCGGATTGGGCATTAACCACAGCGGCATGCACCGCCATTCCGCCTACATTCTGCAAAATACCAACCTGCCCGGCTTCAATCAGGAACAGCAGCTCGTGCTGTCGATGATCGTGCGGCTGCACCGTAAAGCGATCAAGCTGGAAGAGTTGCCGCGGTTGAACCTGTTCAAAAAGAAACAGTATTTGCCACTGGTGCAACTTTTACGCCTTGCCACGCTGTTGAACAACCAGCGTCAGGCGACGACAACGCCGGAATCCTTACGGCTGCATACCGATGATAATTACTGGACGCTGACGTTCCCGCACGACTTCTTTACCAATAACACGCTGGTACAGCTCGATTTGGAACGAGAACAGGAATATTGGCAGGACGTCACCGGTTGGAAGCTGATGGTTGAGGAAGAAAAAGCCTGATTGATGGAAATGTTGTCAGGTAATTCGAGTGTTTCCTGAACAATAAAGTGACGAAAAACTGCTCAACCGGGCTGGCTGATGAGGCCCGGTTGACGTAAAGTTTACAGGGATGGGGCCGATACCAAAATGATGGCTGGCGAGAATTTTGCCAACATCATGCAGCCTCGGCGAAAAGGTGCGCTTCCTTTTCATGCCGGATATGGATCCAACTCAGTGTTAAGGAGAGTAAAATGGATGTATCACAAATTTCATCATTCGCGAGCGACCTCAGTACTATGCGTACCAGCAGTGAGGCCAGCGCACTTATGGTGAAAAAAGCGATCGATAATCAAGAAGCTGTCGTTTCCGGCATTTTGAAGGCATTACCACCTCTGCCAGCAAACCCGGCGATTGGGCGTAACGTCAATACCACGGCGTAACTCCCTGGTACCACACAACCCGCTTATCCGTTTTTGAGCGGGTTTTTGGCCGCGTTCTCAGCCCGCTTATGTTCCCCTTTTTCGCGTTTATTCCTTCGCCCCGCTTTCTTTGCACCGAACGTGCGGAAACCGCATTAGCCATCATCTTTTTCACGTCGGCAGATTGACCTCTCCTACTGCTTGTGCCTAAATAAACAACAGCGAATGTTCGCTTTCACAGAGGATTAACTGGTAATGTCCACGCTTACCCACAAACGACGATTATCGATACGTCCACGACGAAGTGGCTCTCGGATTGCTCGTGCCGTTTTACTCATCAGCTTCATTATTCTTTTAGGCCGCTTTGCCTACTCCACCATCACCGCGTTTGGTCATCATCAAGACAAACAGCAGCAGCGTGCTGAACAATTACTGCTTCCTACCAACGTACTCGTCAATCAGAAAGAGTAGCGCCTAACCAATCGGTTCCTTTTCCTTATATTCTGTTTTTTCTGCATCAGGCTTATTAGCTTCGTTTTCTTGTGCCTGTTATTCACGCCTGCCCCCACTGTCTATTCTGACTAGGCCGTACAAATAAAAAAACGGCAGTGCGAATCTTCGCAGCCACCGTTTTCATCAGTCAATTTTTCATTGATCGACACTGTACTTGCTAGCAGGACTTAGACAATCGTCAGAGTCACATCGATGTTGCCGCGCGTTGCATTGGAGTATGGGCAAACGATATGGGCTTTCTGCACCAGATCTTCAGCCACAGCACGATCCAGACCCGGCAGAGAAATTTTCAGTTCGACTTCAATACCAAACCCGGTAGGGATGGCACCGATACCCACGCTGCCGTTTACCGTGGTATTAGCAGGTACAGCGATTTTCTCACGCGCACCGACAAACTTCATCGCGCCCAGGAAACAGGCAGAATAGCCAGCGGCGAACAGCTGCTCTGGGTTCGTCCCTTCACCACCGGCACCACCCAGCTCACGCGGGGTCGTCAATTTAATATCAACCGCGTTATCGGAAGACACCGCGCGACCATCACGACCACCGGTGGCTTGAGCATGAGCAACGTATAATACTTTTTCAATAGACATAATGTGACTCCAGATCGTTAAGGAATGACCTAAAGCAGTGAGATACTGCTGAGGTCTTAATTTAATAGCGAAAAATTAAATCGCTCACTATATAATTACTTAAAATAAGTTACTTAAAATAAATCACTTAATAATAAAGGGTTCAAGACACGATGCTGTCTAACCGATATTGCGATACATCAGGCAAACGCTCACCTGTTATAGATTCCCGATCAAGCTTTTACGCAGCGTTTCCAAATCTTTTTTGATCGTCTGCAACTGTTCGAGCTGGCATTCGGTCGCGCAAAATACGCTTTCAGGAATCGCCCGCGCCTGTTGCTGAAGCGCCCGGCCAGCCTCGGTCAACCCGATCAACACCTGACGCTCATCTTCTGTTCCACGGTTACGCACCACTAAGCCAGCGCTTTGTAACCGCTTGAGCAGTGGCGTCAGCGTGGCGGAATCCAAATACAGCCGCTCGCCCAGCTCAGACACCGTCAAGCCATCACGCTCCCACAGCACCAGCATGACTAAATATTGGGGATAGGTCAGGTTCAAGTCAGACAGCAAACGGCGATACAGTTTATTCATCGCCAGATTGGCGGAATACAGTGCGAAGCACAGCTGTCCATCCAGTTTGTAAGCGTTGTCGTTCATCGTCTCTGCCATCAGTGTTTGTTACGTTTCTGGAACTGACTATATGCCGCCAAAAATTAAATAGCAAACGATTTAATAACCCGTTAGATAAAAATCACTATAAAAAAATATGCCAGCGCCTCATCCGCCCTGCTTTTCAGACTGCGATTCGTCAGTAATCCTATTCTTAATCTACTGATTTTGCGCTACGTTTAATAAAATACGGATAAAAAACAGATCGAGCATAAAACATTATGTCGAGTGTAAAAAAACTTACCGACCTCCGGCGCCGCATCTCCCTTCTGCTATTGGAAAACAAGGAACTGGTTGAAGACATTATCAACCGGCAGCCGCGCGTTACGGAACGCGATGGCGCACCGTTAAGCGACAGCGACGTATTAAGTAGCAAAATCGGGCTGCGTGAAAAAAGCATCCTGCTCGACCAAACCGCAGAAATCAGCGAGCTTATCATTGGGCTGCATGCCGCTGACCTTGCCGATTTGTTAGAGTCTTTACCGCAGGATGAACGTCTGGCGCTCTGGCGGCTGATCCCCATAGAAAAACGCGGTCGTGTGTTGATTGAGGCTTCTGACAGTATTTCCGACGACCTGATCGGCGATATGCAGGATAAAGAAATCCTGAGAGCCGTTCGAATACTCGATGTTGATGAGCAGGCCCAGCTCTCTCGTCTCGTTCCTCGCCACCTGCTAGGCAGAATACTGACCTCGCTTGAGCCGAAGCAGCGCGCGCAGCTCCGTGCCGCCATCAATTATGATGAAGACTGCCTCGGGCACATGATGGATTTCAAACTCATCACCGTGCGCGCCGACGTCACGCTTGCAGCCGTACAGCGCTATCTGCGCTACCGCAAAGCCATCCCCGAATCGACTGACAAACTGTTCGTTACCGATCGCAAGAACACACTGATCGGTGAGCTGTCGCTGGCCAGTATTCTGCTCCACGCGCCTCAAACACGGGTTAATGACGTCATGGACGATCAGCCGCTGAGGTTTCAGCCTGAGGATAAAGTCGAAGAAGCCGCCGGAGCTTTTGAACGTTACGATTTAATTTCCAGCGCCGTGGTCGATAGCAAAGGAAAACTCATGGGGCGCCTGACGATTGAGGATATCCTCGACGTCGTGAACCGGGAAAGCGACAGTAATCTGCGGCGCTCAGGGGGGTTAACGCCCTCCGAAGATGTTTATGCTCCCGTGTATAAATCCTTCCGCAATCGTTGGGCATGGCTGGCCGTCAATCTCTGTACGGCGCTCATTGCCTCGCGGGTCATCGGCCTGTTTGAGCACACCTTATCTCATTTGGTCGCGCTGGCAACACTCATGCCGATCGTGGCCGGAATCGGCGGAAATACCGGCAATCAGACGATCACCATGATTGTTCGCGCGCTGGCGCTGCATCAGTTAGAACACGGTAAAAAATCATACCTGCTGCTCAAAGAACTCGGCGTCGCGCTGGTCAACGGGGTGATATGGGGCACGATTATGGGCGTGGTCACCTTCCTGCTTTACGGTAGTGCCGCTATGGGTGGTGTGATGATGCTGGCGATTCTGCTGAATTTACTACTCGCGGCGCTAATGGGGGTCGCTATCCCGCTTATCATGATGAAACTCGGCCGCGATCCGGCCGTCGGCTCCAGCGTCATGATCACCGCCATCACCGATACTGGCGGTTTCTTTATCTTCCTTGGGCTGGCAACGCTGTTCCTGTTGCCTTGAACATAGGTCATGTAAAACACAGGCAATGCAAAAAGGGCTTTTATCAAAGCCCTTTTTGCTCGCGATTCCCTGCCAGAACTTAGTTCAAGCGACCCGCACCGCCGGATGCCTGGCACAGATAGATGGACGGCTGAAGCCCGGTACGCGCCGGATATTCACGTTCAATCACCTGTTTGACCTCGTCAGTCAGCGCCGAAGGGATAAGGGCGACAATACAGCCACCGAAACCGCCGCCGGTCATACGGACACCGCCCCGCTCGCCGACATAATCCTGAATTAACGCGACCAACGTATCGATCGGCGGCACGGTAATTTCAAAATCATCCCGCATAGAGACATGCGATTCCGCCATCAGCGTAAACAAACGGTGGGCATCCTGACGCGCCAGTGCATCGGCCGCTTCCAACGTGCGGCGGTTCTCGGTAATCACGTGGCGCGCGCGGCGAACCGCCACCGGATCCAGACCCGCGATTCCCGCTTCAAACTGCGACAGGGAAACATCACGCAGCGCCTTGACGTTAAAGTGACGCGCTGCCGCTTCACACTGCTGGCGTCGCGTATTGTATTCGCTGTCCACCAGCCCACGACGCACATTGGAGTTCACGATCAGAACGTCAATGCCGTCGAGCATACGCACGGCACGCCCTTCCAGAGTGCGGCAGTCGATCAACATCGCCTGACCGACACGTCCCTGAGCGGAAATAAACTGATCCATAATGCCGCAGCTACAGCCGACAAAATCGTTTTCTGCCTGCTGTCCGTTTAGCGCCACATCCAGCTGGCTGATGTCCAGATTATTCAGCTCTTTGAACGTCTGCCCGATCGCCACTTCCAGCGAGGCCGATGAGCTTAGTCCTGCACCAGAAGGCACGTTGCCGGACACGACCATGTCCATGCCGCTGAGCGGTAGGCCGCGCGCCAGCAAAAATTTCACCGTGCCACGGATATAGTTGGCCCAGGTGTATTCCGGGTGAGGCTCGATTGCTTTAGCAAGATCGAACTCATCCTGCTGGTTGTCAAAATCCACCGCCACCACCCGCACGATGCCGTCCTGACGCACCGCAGCACTGACCACCGTCTGGTAATCAATAGCACACGGCAAGACAAACCCATCGTTATAGTCGGTGTGCTCGCCAATCAGGTTAACCCGACCGGGTGCCTGAATAGCGGCATGCGGCGCATAGCCAAATAATCGGACAAAAACAGACTCGGTTAACTGACGTAGAGAATCAATACGGCTCATAAAATGACCTCAAATTTGCTCACGAAAATGGATATCACTTACGCTGCGTAAACGTTCAGCGGCCTGCTCTGCCGTCAGATCACGCTGTGCCTCAGCCAGCATTTCATAGCCGACCATAAATTTGCGTACGCTGGCAGAACGTAACAACGGGGGATAAAAATGGGCATGCAGTTGCCAGTGCGCCACGTCGTCACCTTTAAATGGCGCACCGTGCCACCCCATTGAATAGGGGAATGAACACTGGAACAGGTTGTCATAACGGCTGGTCAGCTTTTTCAGGAGCAGCGCCAGATCGTCACGCTGAACATCATTCAACTGCGGTAACCGCTGTACGACGAACTTGGGCAACACCAGCGTTTCAAACGGCCACGACGCCCAATAAGGGACCACCGCTAACCAGTGATCCGTTTCCACCACGATGCGCGAGCCGTCAGCCTGTTCGCGGCGAACGTAGTCCAGCAGCAACGGCGAACCGTGACGGGAGAAATAGGCTCGCTGCTGATC
Organism: Pectobacterium aroidearum; assembly: GCF_041228105.1. Classification (NCBI taxonomy): domain Bacteria; kingdom Pseudomonadati; phylum Pseudomonadota; class Gammaproteobacteria; order Enterobacterales; family Pectobacteriaceae; genus Pectobacterium; species Pectobacterium aroidearum. The sequence continues at coordinate 1,470,791 of NZ_CP166097.1, read as the reverse complement.
GTCCTCACGCTGTACCTCGTTCGGCAGAAAATCGTTCGCCCAAACCTGCCCGTGCGGATGGGGATTCGAGCACCCCATCATCGTTCCTTTATTCTCAAAAACCTGAACCCACGGATACCGCTTGCCCAGTTCCTCGGTCTGATCGCTCCACGTATCAATCACCGCTTTCAACGCTGGCAGCGAAAGCTGCGGCAGGCTTTTACTGTGATCGGGAGAAAAACAGATGACGCGACTAACGCCACGGGCTTGCTGAACGCGGAAAAGCTCGTCATCGCCCGACGGCGCATCCGGCGTATCCTCCATCAGTGCCGAAAAGTCATTCGTAAAAACAAAGGTGCTCTGGTAGTGCGGATTGATGTCGCCAGTAATACGTTTGTTGCCCGCACACAGGTAACAGGTCGGATCGTAAGACGGCGGCGTGGAACGATCCGGTTCATCCTGCTGGCCCTGCCAGGGGCGCTTGGCGCGATGCGGAGAAACCAGAATCCACTCGCCCTTCAGCGGGTTAAAACGACGATGCGGATGTTCAGTTGGCTCAAACTGCATAAGCTATTCCTCAATACAAAACACAAATTCGGTACACGGCGTCGCCATACGCGGCCAATTGTATGGCGCTAACAGCCCGTCAGCGGCCTGGGAGAGGCATCCAGCCAGCCAGTAAACGCCGCCAGAAAAACCTCTGAATGTAATCATTTTCACTATATGTCATGGATAAAATAGCTGTGATAATGCCGAATACCGATAGCCAGCTATCTTTTAGCCACCACATTAGTGTAATCGGTTACCCTAAATTTAAACCTCAGGATGGTATTTTGGAAGAGAGAAATGACCGATGATTGTTGATAGCGATCACATAAGTACGGTCTGGATCAAAAAGGAAAGGAGGTCGGATAGGTAACATCACCCAAAAACCTGTACATTTATAAATATAAGTAATCGATTTTTTCTTTTAACTTCTGCGTTAGGCTGCGGTTCGCCTCACAGCGCATTTGACCGTTCAGGAATGCCAATGGCCACAATAAAGGATGTTGCTCGTCTATCAGGTGTATCAGTCGCTACGGTTTCGCGCGTAATCAATAATTCGCCCAAAGCCAGTACCGCCTCAAGGGAAGCCGTACACAAGGCCATGGCGGAGTTGCAATATCATCCGAACGCCAATGCCAGAGCACTCGCGCACCAGAGTGCAGAAACCATGGGGCTGGTTGTTGCGGATGTATCCGATCCCTTTTTTGGGACGATGGTTAAATCTGTCGAACAAATTGCCCAGGCAACCGGCAACTTCCTGCTGATTGGCAACGGCTATCACAATGCCGAGCAGGAAAAGAAGGCCATTGAGCAGTTGATTCGCCACCGCTGTGCGGGGCTGATCGTGCATGCCAAAATGCTGTCGGATGAGGAACTGGCCGCTTTGATGAGCCACATTCCTGATATGGTGCTTATCAACCGCACCTTACCCGGCTATGAAAGCCGCTGTGTTGCGCTCGATGACCGCTATGGTTCCTGGCTGGCAACCCGTCATTTAATTCAGGAAGGGCACCAGAAGATCGGTTTCCTCTGTTCTAATCACCAAATTTCCGACTCCGCCGATCGCCTGCAAGGTTATATGGATGCGCTGCAAGAGCACGGCATCCCACGGGATGAGCGCCTCATTGCGCGCGCCTCGCCGGACGAAGTGGGCGGCGAGTCTGCCATGATGGAGCTCCTGAGCCGGGGCGGCAATATGACGGCGGTGGTGTGCTACAACGATTCCATGGCTGCTGGCGCCCTTTCCGTCCTAAGCGACAACAGCATCAGCGTACCGCAGGATATGTCAGTGGTCGGGTTTGATGACGTATTGATCGCCCGTTACCTTCGCCCTCGCCTGACAACCGTGCACTATCCGGTTTCCGCCATGGCCATTCAGGCGGCAGAATTAGCTATCGCGTTATCCCACGGCAAACAGCTTAGCGAAACCACGAATATGTTTAGCCCGACGCTGGTACGCCGCCATTCTGTCAGCCCCCCAGCCCGTAAGAAGTAGTCACCTCTTATCAACGCCGCTTGCCTGATGCCATATCATTCGCATCAGGCAAATAAGGCTGCTGAATCCCCCTTGTTTTCGATTTCTCTTCCTCAGGGATCCTTTCTCTCTTTTCCTGAAATGTTTCCTACTCCGCATCGCGTCACATCTTTTATGCAACGTTTCCGATTCTGCTATAAAAAAATTTTATGCTGCATTTGAGGCATACCGGCAAGATGTGTAACCAATTACACATCATTACCTAGCGAATAACATCACAATAAGACTAATAAATATGCAAAGCACAGCCTGTAACATCGTTAATTCAGTGTAAATTTTGGTGTAACTCTTTTGTATTTTGTGAGAACAATCATGTCACGCCCCGTTTTATTCCCCCATAATCCTTCGCCATGAGTGGAAGCGTTTTACCTCCGTTCACGTCATGTTATTTGGAACATCCACATTCTTACCCGAATAAGCGAAAGGTATATTATGAAAAGAAAACTGCTGACAACATCCATTGCGCTGAGTTTGGCAATGCTGGCAACCCCTTCTTATTCCGTTGATTTTTCAGGATACTTCCGTTCTGGCGTGGGTGTATCAAACCACGGGAAACAACAGACCGCCGATAAGAACTATGTGGGAAGATTGGGTAACGAAGATGACACCTACGGCGAAATCCAATTAGGACAGCAGCTGTATAACGAAAATGGGAAAACGTTTTACTTCGATAGTATGATTTCCATGTTCTCCAACGGCTCAAACGATAATGAAACCACAAAAGATGACGATGCCGAGTTTGGTTTACGCCAGTTAAATCTTCAGGCGAAAGGCTTTGTACCTGGGTTGCCGGATGCCACGGTCTGGGCGGGGAAACGTTACTACCAGCGCCATGACTTGCACATCATCGATACTAAATACTGGAATATTTCCGGTGCGGGTGCCGGGATCGAAAACATCAAAGCCGGTGAAGGCGCGTTCTCGTTTGCCTGGATCCGCGCCGATGCAGAAAACATGAAAATTAACTTAGGCTGCGACACCAACACTGACGAATGTAAAAAAAGAATAGACATCTACGACGATCTGAATATCAACTACCTGGACGCACGCTATGCGGGTTGGAAGCCGTGGGACGGCGCGTGGACAGAGTTCGGTATCTCCTACGCGATGCCGAATGAAGCGGATACCCAGAAAAATATCTTCCTCGCAGAAGGCCAAAAATTCGATCCTAAAAACTCGATGATGATCACCGGTGAACTCAGCCATTACTTCTCTGGCCTCAAATCTAACCAGAAACTGGTGCTGCAATATGCCGACAAAGGGCTGGCGCACAACATGGTCGATCAGGGCGGCGGCTGGTATGACGTCTGGAGCATTAACGACAGTGCTAAAGGCTACCGCGTCATTCAGGCCGGTGACCTGCCAATCACTGATAATATTTCTCTTAGCCATGTTCTGACCTACGGTAAAGCGGATGAAATCAGCCGCTGGCGCGACAGTACGGAATTATTGTCTGCAGTAGGTCGTGGCCAGTATGCCTGGACCAAGAACCAGAAAACCTATCTGGAAGCGGGTGCATACCAGAAAAAAGATAGCTGGACGAGCGGCACGGAAAGCAAATACAGCGGCCAAAAATACACGCTGGCGCACGCCTTCAGCGCTGATATTCCGATGCTGACACGCCCGGAACTGCGCTTCTTTGTTTCTTACCTGAACGGCGGGAACGAAAACAAAAACCGCTTCAACGACGATCGCAGCAATTCGGTAAACTTCGGTATTCAGGCAGAAGCCTGGTGGTAATACAGCACTAACCCTCAGCCCGGCGGGCTCATCATTCCCGTCGGGTATTTCCCAAAAGGCTTTCTACGGAGAGCCTTTTTCCATTTCTGATATCTATGCACTCACTGTTTTTCTTACATCGGCGTAAAAAATCGCGCTGAGGTGTACATGATCGCCGGATGAGCGGCATGGACGCCGCGAAAGTCTGCGCCGCGTCGGACAAAAACGTCAACGACGTTTTTGAACAGCACTTGTACTGGCCCGTAGGGCGAGTCCCGTTTATGGGACGAGTATTCGCGTCGCAGACGGTCCGAATAGCGAGCATGAACACCGAAGGCACCACGAAGCGGCGCGAATCTCGCCGAAAAGCCAGTGGTCAAGGCGCTGCGGCGATTGAGCGCGCCTTGTCGGGCGTGTAACGATGTTACAGAGAAATAAGATGCCTAACACGCACGAAACACTTACACCGCATCAGCATAAAGAACAACAGCGGCATATTTCACAATAGAGGATTTACAAATGGCAGAAACAGCGCCCGCTAAGGGCGCTGGTTATGTTTAGAAGGGATTTTGGCTATTGAGATTCAGCGATACCGTCGCTTAACTAGGCGCTGATGCGCAACCCATCGGCGTTAAACACCAGACAGTTATCAGGCGAGAAGAACACCTCAATATGTTCATACGGCTTTAAGGCGCTGTCACCTGCCAGCAGCAGTTTGAAGTTATCAATACCGCAGCATTGACCGAACAGATAAGTGCTGTTGCCTAAACGCTCGACGACCTCACAGCCAAATGACAGCCGAATCCCCTCACCTTCCGGTGAAACGTGTTCCGGCCGTAGTCCCAACGTTATCGTACTGCCAGCACTCAGCTCACTGGTACGAATCGGCAGCTCAAGCTGTAGCTGCTCGGCAACATTTACCGTCAGGCTATCCGGCGTCCAGTCGATGACTTGCGCAGGCAGGAAGTTCATTTTTGGCGAGCCGATAAAGCCTGCAACAAACTGGTTAACCGGATGATAATAAAGCTCCATCGGCGATCCAACCTGCTCAACCTTACCGTAATTCATGACCACGATTTTATCCGCCAGCGTCATCGCCTCAACCTGATCGTGCGTCACGTAGATCATGGTCGTTTTCAATTCCTGATGCAGTTTGGCGATGTGTAGCCGCATATCCACACGCAGCTCGGCATCCAGGTTAGACAGCGGTTCATCAAACAGGAACACTTTCGGGTTACGCACGATAGCGCGCCCGATCGCCACACGCTGACGTTGGCCGCCAGACAGCTCTTTAGGCTTGCGTTCAAGCAGATGAGACAGTTGCAGCGTCTTCGCCACCATCTCGATCTGGTGCTTAATCTGGTCTTTCGGTACGCCATTCACGCGCAGGCCATAACCCATATTCTCAGCGACGGTCATGTGCGGATACAGCGCATAAGATTGAAACACCATGGCTACACCGCGGTGAGCGGGGGCAACATCATTTACCACGGCATCATCAATCATGATTTCACCGCCCGTGACATCTTCCAGCCCGGCAATCATTCTCAGCAACGTCGACTTACCACAGCCAGACGGCCCGACAAAAACAGCGAACTCTCCATCTGCAATCGTCAGATTCACATCGTGAAGCGTAATCGTTTTGCCAAAATGCTTACTAACTTTATCCAACTGGATAGACGCCATAACGGTAACCTCTTGATAATTTTGCTTTTCAGGATATAAGCGTTGAGTCGCGATGGCCTGGAACCCGTCGACTCAAAATGGCTCGGCAGCCCTTCCAGACGCGTCCGCATCCGTCCAGGCTGACCTGCACGCTGGTCATAATCCCAATATAACAGCATGGTGTAACCGTTTGCACAAACAGGGGGTTACTTTTGTGCATGAGATCACAGCCTTTACATGTTTCGCTGGCAGACGTGGCGCACTCTGCTTAATGTAATCGCAACTGGTGTAACCGTTACCCTACATTGCGGAAAACGCGCAATAAAGCGCCAACCGCTATACAGAGACGATAACCAGAAAACGCGTACCGTCAGATGCCTCGTTTCCTGTTTTGTATTGCCGTGCAGTGTAACGTTACACCAACACCGCATAGAGGCGGCAAAAAGGGCAAAAGAGAACAGTACGCGACGATTTCTTACCATGATGGGCCCACCAGGGCTTTGAGGACTAATGATGAAAATGAAAACACTGACCACCGTCATTATGATTTCACTGGGTATCACCGGCGTACTCAGCAAATCAGCGCTGGCGGCCGACAAAGAGCTTCTGGTATGGGAAGATATCAAGAAATCTGACGGCATCGCCGATGCGATCAAAGCCTTTGAAAAACAAAATAATGTCAAAATCAAAGTGCTGGAAACACCTTACGCTCAGCAAATTGAGAAACTCCGTCTGGACGGCCCGGCAGGTATCGGCCCGGATGTGATTGTGATGCCACACGATCAGGTTGGCACCGCCGTGGTTCAAGGATTGATTAGCGAACTGAAACTGGATCAGACGTTCCTGTCGACTTTCACCAAACCCGCACTAGAAGCGCAAACCTATAACGGTAAGCTGTATGGCGTGCCAAAAGCCGTTGAAACCACCGTGCTGGTGTACAACAAAGACCTGATGCCACAGCCGCCGGAAAAATTCGACGATCTGTTTACCTTCTCCAAGCAGCAACGAGCCGAAGGTCGCTACGGTCTGCTGGCAAAATTTGACGAGATTTATTACGCCTATGGCGTCATCGCTGGGATGGGTGGCTACATTTTCGGCCAGAACAGCAACGGTTCACCGAATGTCAAAGACATCGGTCTGGATAAACAAGCCACCATCGATGCCGTGAACTACATCAAGAAATTCTACGCTGATGGCCTGTTCCCACCGGGCATCGTCGGCGAAACCGGCGCTAACGCCATCGATTCCCTGTTTACCGAGAAAAAAGCCGCGGCGGTGATTACCGGCCCGTGGGCATTCCAACCCTACAAGAACGCTGGCGTAAATTACGGCGTGGCGCCACTGCCGCTGCTGCCAAACGGCGAGCATCCACGTTCACTGCTGGGTGTGAAAGGCTACAGCATTTCCACCTACTCCAAAAACAAAGAGCTGGCACAAAAATTCATTGAGTTCATCAATCAGCCGGAATACGCCAAAGTTCGCTTCCAGTTGACCGGTGAAATCCCACCGATCGCCGCACTGGTTGACGATCCGCTGATTAAAGATGACGAAAAATCCCGTGCTGTTGCAATCCAGTCTGGTTATGCCGTCCCTATGCCGAGCGTACCGGAAATGCAGGAAGTCTGGACGCCAGCCAACAGCGCGCTGCAACTGAGCGTGACGGGCAAACAGGACACCAAAGCGGCGCTGGAATCCGCCGTGAAAGTCATAAAAATGCAGATCGAAGCCAACCACAGTAACCAGTAAACCACCGCATCACCGTGCGTCAACATGGGCTCCCCTTGTTTCTCTCCGAATAAATTTTGGGGTGTGGGGATACCCATGTTTTTAAGAAAATGGAGGTAGATGTGACCGTCAACGCCAGCGGCCTTGCGCCACAAGAGAGAGGACGTCGCCATGCCAGAACAGCGCTATTGCTGGCACTCGTCCCCGGCCTTGGGCAGATTTATAACCGCCAGATCGTCAAAGGCGCGTTTTTCTTTATCGTCATGGTCTGCTTTATCAGCGTATTCCATGATTTCCTGCGGGACGGCACGTGGGGGCTGATTACGCTGGGCACCGAGCTGCCGCGCGATCACTCTATTTTTCTGCTGGCAAAAGGCATTATCAGTCTGATCGTCGCCGCCTTCGGCATCGGCGTTTACTATTGCAGCCTGCGCGATGCCTATGTGTGCGGCACCAGACGTGATAAAGGCCTGCCGCTGAACAGCGTGAAGAAGCAATATCAGATGCTGCTGAGCGAAGGCTTCCCTTATCTGATGATCACGCCCGGCTTTATCCTGCTGGTATTTGTTGTGGTGTTCCCGATTATTTTCGGTTTCTCCATTGCCTTTACCAATTACGATCTCTACCACACGCCGCCTGCCAAGCTGGTCGACTGGGTCGGAATGAAGAACTTTATCAACATCTTCCGGCTCGACCTCTGGCGCTCAACGTTCTTTGACGTTCTGCAATGGACGGTCATTTGGACGCTGATTGCGACCACGCTCCAGTGTGCCGTGGGCATCCTGCTGGCGATTCTGGTGAACCAAAAAGGACTGCGTTTCAAACCGCTAATCCGCACCATCCTGATCCTGCCGTGGGCAGTACCGGGTTTCGTCACCATTCTGGTCTTCGCGGGGATGTTTAACGAAACGTTTGGCGTGATTAATAACGGCATTCTGGCCGCGCTCGGGATTGAGCCTAAGGCGTGGATGACCGATCCGTTCTGGACCAAGACCGCGCTGATTCTGATGCAAACGTGGTTAGGTTTCCCGTTTGTGTTCGCCATGACGACTGGCGTATTACAGGCTATTCCTGACGACTTGTACGAAGCCGCAACGATTGACGGAGCCAGCAGTTGGTACAAGCTGACCACTATTACGCTGCCGCTGGTGCTCTACTCCATTGCGCCGATCATCATCACGCAGTACACGTTCAACTTTAATAATTTCAACATCATCTATCTGTTCAACAACGGGGGACCGGCGGTAATCGGTTCCAACGCAGGCGGGACGGATATTCTGGTGTCCTGGATTTATAAGCTGACCATGTCTTCTTCCCAATATGCGATCGCGGCCAGTATCACCATTCTGCTGTCGATCTTTGTCGTGGGAATCGCGCTGTGGCAGTTCCGCGCCACCAATTCCTTTAAACAAGACAACATGGCCTAGGAAAGCGCGAAGATGAAAAAACACAGCGTTAAACGCCAGAATTTTATCAAACTCAGCCTGACCTACCTGCTGCTGACGATAGTGGCCATCATCATTATTTATCCGCTGATCTGGACGGTAGGCGCGTCGTTGAATCCCGGCAGCAGCCTGCTCAACACCTCAATCATTCCGGATAACTTCTCCTTTATTCACTATGAGGAGTTGTTTAACGGCCAGATTGACTACGCCGCCTGGTACTGGAATTCGATGAAAATCAGCTTCCTGACCATGATTCTGACGCTCATCAGCGTCAGTTTCACCGCGTATTCGTTCTCTCGCTTCCGCTTTCGCGGCCGCCAGAACGGGCTGATGCTGTTTCTGCTGTTGCAGATGATCCCGCAGTTCTCCGCGCTGATCGCCATCTTCGTGCTGGCACAGATGCTGGGGCTGGTGAACAGCCATATTGCGCTGGTGCTGGTTTACGTCGGCGGCATGATCCCGATGAACACCTATCTGATGAAAGGCTATCTCGATGCTATTCCGAAGGATCTGGATGAGTCCGCGCGTATGGACGGCGCAGGCAATTTCCGCATCTTCATCGAGATCATTATGCCGCTGTCCAAACCGATCATCGCAGTAATTGCCCTGTTCTCGTTTACCGGTCCGCTGGGCGATTTCATTCTCTCCAGCACCATTCTGCGCACGCCGGATCAGTACACGCTTCCCATCGGGCTGTACAACCTGGTCGCACAGAAAATGGGAGCCAGCTACACCACCTATGCCGCGGGAGCCGTGCTGATCGCGGTGCCGGTCGCCATTCTTTATCTTTCATTGCAAAAGTACTTTGTCTCCGGCCTGACGTCAGGCGGAACCAAAGGGTAATCATTCAACATCTGTACCTAATTCCAGGAACGTAAAATGAAAATGAAAAAACGCGTACTGATGGCCGCCATGCTGGCAACTGGCCTGTTGACCTTCTCCCTGCCGCAAACCCTGTATGCCGCAGAGAATGTGACGATCAATAAGTTGACGAACGTCCCTGCCGACTTCATTAAAGGCGCGGATATTTCCATGCTGAATGAGGTGGAAAAGCACGGCGGAAAATTTTATGACGAGAATGGCAAACAGAAAGACGCCATGCTGATTCTGAAAGAGAATGGGATTAACTATATTCGCCTGCGCATCTGGAACGATCCGAAAGATGCAGCGGGCAACGCCTACGGCGGCGGTAACAACGATCTGGCCACTACGCTGGCGCTGGCTAAACGCGCCAAAGCGAACGGTATGAAAGTGCTGCTGGATTTCCACTACAGCGATTTCTGGACCGATCCGGCTCACCAAAACAAGCCTAAAGCCTGGTCTGGCCTAGACATGGCAAAGCTCACCACGGCCGTACATGACTTCACTAAAGCCACGATTAGCGAATTCCAGAAAGCAGGCATCATGCCGGATATGGTGCAAATCGGTAACGAACTGAACGGCGGCATGTTGTGGCCGGAAGGAAAAAGCTGGGGTCAGGGTGGCGGCGAGTTCGATCGCCTCGCGGCGCTGCTGAAAGCCGGTATTCAGGGTGTTAAGGACGTACAAGGTTCGAACAACGTCAAAATCATGCTGCATCTGGCAGAAGGCACCAAAAACGACACCTTTATCTGGTGGTTCGATGAAATCGTCAAACGCAATGTTCCGTTCGATGTCATCGGTGCCTCGTTCTACACCTACTGGAACGGCCCCATCAGCGCGTTGCAGTACAACATGAACGACGTGACCAAACGCTACAATAAAGACATCATCGTGGTCGAAGCTGCCTATGCCTATACGCTGGAAAACTGCGATAACGCGGAAAACAGCTTCCAGCAAAAAGAGCTGGATGCGGGCGGCTATCCAGCCTCCGTTCAGGGTCAGGCCAACTACCTGCACGACCTGATGCAAAGCATCATCAACGTCCCCAATCAGCGCGGCAAAGGCATCTTCTATTGGGAGCCCATCTGGCTGCCAACCCCTGGCGCAACCTGGGCCACGAAAGCAGGTATGAAATACAACAATGACGAATGGAAGGAAGGCAACGCGCGAGAAAATCAGGCGCTGTTCGACTGCAAAGGCAACGTCCTGCCTTCTATCAAAGCTTTTAAGCCGTAAATCGAATTCAACACGTGACAATCCGTTTAACTGAACAAGAGCGGCGATAATGGGATAGAAGAGTAAAGCGTTTGCGCCATGGACAAAAACGTCAGGAACGTTTTTGAACGTCGCTTGCGACGGCCCTGAAAGGGTGAATCTCAGGGATGAGATTCATATCCGCGCAACTCGAGCGTACAAGGATGTATTCACCGCGTCTTTACGATCTACCCATCATCGCCGTGTAAGCACTCTCGAACACGTAAACCGAATTCAACACGTTGACAACCCGTTTAGGAGAGAACGATGTTCAAATTCCCCCCGCTAAGCAGCAAAGTCCCTGTTCTGCTACACGGTGCTGACTATAATCCTGACCAATGGCTGGACAACCCAGAGGTTCTGGAAAAAGACATTGAAATGATGAAGCAGACCCAGTGCAACGTCATGTCCGTGGGTATTTTCAGTTGGTCTGGGCTTGAGCCGGAAGAAGGCCGCTACGAATTTGGCTGGCTGGACAGCCTCCTCGACACGCTGTATGCCAACGGCATCTTCGTTTTTCTGGCAACGCCCAGCGGTGCGCGCCCGGCCTGGCTGTCGCAGAAATACCCTGACGTGCTGCGCGTGGGAAGCAATCGCGTGCGGGCGCTGCACGGCGGTCGCCACAATCACTGCCTGAGCTCGCCGAATTATCGCGAAAAAGTAAAACAGATGAACACCCAGTTGGCAAAACGCTACTCGCACCATCCTGCGGTGATCGGTTGGCATATTTCCAACGAATACAGCGGCGAGTGCCACTGCGATACCTGTCGCAGCACCTTCCAAAGCTGGCTGAAAGCCCGCTACGGTACGATTGACGCGCTGAATAAAGCATGGTGGAGCACCTTCTGGAGCCACACCTATACCGACTGGTCACAGCTAGAACCGCCCTCGCCCATCGGTGAGGTGTCGATTCACGGCCTGAATCTGGACTGGAAACGCTTTAACACCTCACAGGTCAGTGATTTCTGTGCCGCAGAAATCGCACCGCTCAAAGCCGAAAATCCGTCTCTGCCAACCACGACGAACTTCATGGAATACTTCTATGATTACGACTACTGGCAGTTGGCAAAGGTGATCGACTTCATCTCCTGGGACAGCTATCCGCTGTGGCATAACGCGGAAGATGACTGTGCGCTGGGTGCCTATACCGCGATGTATCACGACCTGATGCGTACGCTGAAAGGCGGAAAACCCTTCTACCTGATGGAGTCAACGCCAAGCCTGACCAACTGGCAGCCGATCAGCAAGTTGAAAAAGCCGGGTATGCACATCCTGTCTTCGCTTCAGGCCGTCGCGCACGGTTCCGACTCCGTGCAATATTTCCAGTGGCGTAAGAGCCGCGGTTCCGTCGAGAAATTCCACGGCGCTGTCGTCGATCATGTCGGGCATATTGATACCCGCGTCGGGCGTGAAGTGCAGGAACTGGGTGACATCCTCAACAAACTCGCTCCGGTAGCCGGTAGCCGGGTTGACGCCAAAGTCGCCATCATTTTCGACTGGGAAAGCCGCTGGGCGATGGATAACGCTCAAGGGCCGCGCAACGCTGGGCTGTTCTACGAAAAAACCGTTACCGAACATTATCGTACGTTCTGGGAACAGGGCGTGGCGGTGGACATCATCAACGCCGATGTCGATCTCAGCGGCTATCAGCTCGTGATTGCGCCGATGCTTTACATGGTACGCGATGGCTTTGCCGAACGCGTCGATGCCTTCGTCAAACAGGGCGGCCGCTTCGTCACCACCTACTGGTCTGGCGTCGTCAACGAAACCGATCTGTGCCATCTGAACGGTTTCCCTGGCCCACTTCGTCCTATCATGGGAGTTTGGGCGGAAGAAATCGACGGGCTGTACGATCATGAAAGCAACAGCATCAGCGGCCTGAGCGGTAACGAGCAAGGTCTGGTCGGCCCGTATCAGGTCACACACCTGTGCGAACTGATTCACCTTGAGGGCGCGCGAGCGCTGGCGACCTATGACAGCGATTTCTATGCCGGACGTCCGGCCGTTACGGTCAATGATTACGGCAAAGGTCAGGCCTATTACATCGCCTCACGCAACGACCTCGCCTTTCAGCGCGATTTCTTCACCACGCTGATACAGGCGCTGGCTCTACCGCGCGCGCTACCGACTGACCTGCCTTACGGGATTGTCGCTCATCGTCGCGATGACGGGGAAAACGAGTTTATCTTCGTACAGAACTACACGGCGACGCCGCAGCACATTACGCTGCCTGCCGCCTACGAAGAAATGACCACCGGCAGCACGCTGTCAGGATCCATCACGCTGTCAGGCTACGGCTGCCGGATCTTGCGCCGCACGCTGTAGTAAACACACCTGCTTACCGGTTAAGCACAACAAAGCTGGGGCGGCCATGGTGATAAGTATTCCTACGAAACCTCATCACCGTGTGTCGCCTAACAGTAATGTCAGGTGAACGGCATTATCCTATGCACGCTGATAAACAAACGACGAGGTGACTACGATGGGCAAGATTCACAATTTTCGGAAATTGTTCGCATCAATGTTGGGTAAGCAAATTACCGAGATTGAAATCGCTTCACCGCTAGATAAAGAGAATTTGCAGCAGTTGGTGAACGCCTTTGGCGGCAAAGAAAATATCGTCAGCCTGGATGCCTGCATCACCCGCCTGCGGGTTGAGGTTCACAGCCTGCGACTGGTCAACAGCGACAGCCTGCAAAAACTGGGGGCTATCGGTGTGATCATCGTCGGTCATCAAGTACAGGCTATTTTCGGTACGCAGTCAGATAACCTACGCCGCGAACTGGCCGCCTGGTTTGAGGATGATGGCGCAGAAGCACACTAAGAGTGTTACGACGCTCAACGGTTTTGCCGTTATCCGGCGTAAAAAATTATGCTGAGGTGATAGCGGGCTTAGGATGAGCCGCATGGACGCGGCGAAAGCTTGCGCCACGTCGGACAAAAACGTCAGAGACGTTTTTGAACAGCACGTGTGCTGGCCCGAAGGGCGAGCCTCATTATTTATGGGGCGAGTAAACGTGTCGCAAGCGGTCCGTTAAGCCAGATATCGACGAAGGCACCGCTTTAGCGGCATAATTCCCGCCAAAAAGCCGGGGTTCATAGGGGGCTGGCGTAGCCCCCTATGTCGGGCGCGTGCTACGACATAGCATGAAAATGACGGCATTATGGCGCACGAAACCATTGCCACATCTGCATATAAAAGTGTGCCGAAGCTAGCCGCGTCCTAATAACGACTCGCGCGATTCAACAACTCAATATCTTCTGCCTGCAGCGATAATCGCGTTGCGCTCGCAAGTTCCGCTACCTGTTCCAGCGATGTCGCGCTAGCAATCGGAGCGGTAATACTCGGGCGTGCAATCAGCCAGGCCAGCGCAACCTGCGACGGCGTCGTCTGATGTGCATTCGCCACGCTATCCAGCGCTTCTAAAATAGTGCGGCCGCGCTCGTTGAGGTATTTCTCCACCACGCCCTGTCCGCGCGCACTTTTCGACGCATCCTTCGGCTGGCGATACTTGCCTGACAAAAACCCGCTCGCCAGCGAATAATAGTTAATGACCCCGAGCCCTTGCTCGCGCACCAGCGGTTCCAGCGCGGCTTCATAGCCCTGTCGATCGTACAAGTTGTATTCCGGTTGCAGCGTTTCATAACGTGCCAGATGGTTGGCTTTACTGATTTTCAGCGCCTCAGCCAGACGTGTCGCACTGTAGTTAGACGCGCCAATCGCGCGGACTTTTCCCTCTTTAATCAGCGCATCAAACGCGGCCAGCGTGTCTTCCAGCGGCGTATCTTTGTCGTCCGTATGTGCCTGATAGAGATCGATATAGTCCGTTTGCAAACGCTGTAATGAAGCTTCGACCGCCTGACGAATATAGCGAGGAGACAGCCCTTTCTTACCATCACCCAAATCCATCCCCACTTTGGTGGCGAGAATGACCTTGTCACGCTGGCCGCTTTTCTTCAGCCAATTGCCGATAATCGTTTCAGATTCACCGCCCTGATTACCGGGTGCCCAACGCGAATACACATCAGCGGTATCAATGAAATTCAGTCGATGCGCCAGCAGCGCATCCAGGAGGCTAAACGACGTCGATTCATCAACCGTCCAGCCAAAAACATTACCGCCGAAAGAGAAAGGTGGAACCACGATCCCAGAACGTCCAAGTTCACGTGTGGTATCTGATACTGACATAATCACTCTCCTTTTGAATCATGCAGAAAACATCATAAAAATACTCGCCAACCTGCAACCTAAAGCAGGGCAACGCCACTTTCTGTGTGGGATAAGAATAATGAATGAACAGAAAGGCGCAAATAACGAGACGTAGCATTTAGTTTAGATAAAATCCCAAGGTATAATTGTTTTTTTGCGTTACTCCTCTCATTTTTAATGCACGCGTTACATAAAATGACGTGGAAAATTTGGCCTGCCTCATATTTGGAGCACACATGTCCTTGTCCCATATCGCGCAATTTATTCTGGCGCTGGTTGTTGTTACGGCGCTGGCGCTGCTTGTCTGCCGCGATCGTAAAAGCATTCGTATTCGTTTTATTATTCAGCTACTCGTCATCGAAATTCTGCTTGCTTACTTCTTCCTGTACTCAAACATTGGGTTAGGTGTCGTTAAGGGGTTCGCGGCGGTATTCGACAAATTACTCGGATTTGCAGGCCAAGGGACGGACTTCGTATTCGGTGACATGGTGAATAGTGAGAAGAACCTGATTTCCTTCTTCTTCAAAGTGCTCTGCCCTATCGTCTTCATTTCCGCGCTGATCGGTATCCTGCAACACATTAGAGTGCTGCCGATCATCATCCGCGCGATTGGTACGCTCCTGTCCAAAGTGAACGGCATGGGCAAACTGGAATCCTTTAACGCGGTCAGTTCACTGATTCTCGGCCAGTCCGAAAACTTCATTGCCTACAAAGATATTCTGGGCAAGATGTCTGAAAAACGCATGTACACCATGTCCGCGACCGCCATGTCGACCGTATCGATGTCTATCGTCGGTGCGTACATGTCGATGCTGGATGCAAAATTCGTCGTTGCTGCGCTGATTCTGAACATGTTCAGTACCTTCATCGTGCTGTCGCTGATTAACCCCTACAAAGTCGGTGAAGAGCCGGAATTGCAGTTGGGTAATCTGCATGAAAATCAGAGCTTCTTTGAAATGCTGGGCGAATACATTCTGGCGGGCTTTAAAGTCGCCGTTATCGTTGCAGCCATGCTGATCGGTTTCATTGCACTGATTGCCGCGGTCAACGCGATTTTCAGCGCCATTTTTGGTATCAGCTTCCAGGAAGTCCTCGGCTACGCGTTCTACCCGTTCGCCTGGATCATGGGTATCCCATCTAACGAAGCTCTGCAGGTGGGTAGCATCATGGCGACCAAACTGGTTTCTAACGAGTTTGTCGCTATGTTGGAACTGCAAAAAGTGGCAGGCGAACTGTCTCCACGCAGCGTGGGCATTCTGTCCGTGTTCCTGGTGTCCTTCGCCAACTTCTCATCCATCGGGATTATTGCCGGTGCGATTAAAGGCCTGAACGAGCAACAGGGCAACGTGGTTTCCCGTTTCGGTCTGAAACTGGTTTACGGTTCCACGCTGGTGAGCATCCTTTCCGCCGCTATCGCGGGTCTGGTGCTGTAATCCTTCACTGCGTTATTCCTCGCTTATCTCTATCCGGCAGCCTCGCGCTGCCGGATTTTTTTCCCTACAAACCCTGACATATCTTCCATATTTCCTTCATTTTTATCCGGCATCTCCTGTTTAAACTAGTAAAATAAGGCCATTAGTCCCATACCTGCTTGCTAGAGTGACAACGCACGCACGTGCAGCTTGAAGTATGACGGGTACACCGTGCTTCCCGCGCAACCTGGAGAGAGTAATCCATCACTATGAATGCCAAACGTATCCGAGGCCTGCTGATATTTGCCGCCGTTATCGCTATTGCCGTGCTGATCTGGCGCCACTTTACTCAGACATCGCCTGCTGCCCCCGGCACGAGTGAACAGCACGCCGCCCGTACGTCACATTCGGGAAGCAACAGCAGTGGCAATGGCGGTGGACGCCGAGCGGCCATGCGCACGCTGGCTCCCGTTCAGGCGGCAGTCACGCAATCCGCGTCCGTACCCTATTATCTGTCCGGTTTAGGCACCGTGACCTCGGCCAATACCGTCACGCTGCGCAGCCGGGTAAACGGGCAACTGATGGCATTGCACTTTCAGGAAGGACAACAGGTTAAGGCTGGCGACCTGCTGGCGGAAATCGACCCACGGCCTTTTCAGGTTGAGTTAACGCAGGCACAGGGGCAGTTGGCAAAAGATCGGGCCGTGCTGGCTAATGCCCAACAGGATTTAGCGCGCTATCAGCAACTGGTGAAAACCAACCTGATCTCCCGTCAGGAGCTGGATGCCCAGACTGCCGCCGTTCGTCAGGCGGAAGGGACGCTAAAAGCCGATGAAGGCGCCGTAGCCAGTGCACAGCTCCAGTTGGATTACAGCAAGATCACCGCGCCGATCAGCGGTCGGATCGGTTTAAAACAGGTCGATGTCGGCAATTACATCACCAGCGGCGATACCAATGGTATTGTCGTGATTACGCAAACCTACCCTATTGATGTCGTCTTTACCGTACCGGAAGCAGAAATCTCCACGATCCTGAACGCACAAAAATCCGGCCAGCCACCCATGGTGGAAGCCTGGGATCGCGCCAATCAAAAGAAACTCTCACAGGGCACCCTGCTGAGCATGGACAACCAGATTGACGCCACCACGGGCACGATCAAGCTCAAGGCGCGTTTTGACAATCTGGACGATGCCCTCTTCCCAAACCAGTTCGTCAATATCCGCATGAAGGTCGATACGCTGAAAAACGCCGTTGTCGCTCCTTCCGCCGCCGTGCAAATGGGGAATGAAGGCCGCTTCGTGTGGATTCTGAATGATAAAAATGAAGTCAGTAAGCGTCAGGTCACCACCAGTATTCAGTACGGCCAGTTGGTTGTGGTAACCGCCGGACTGGACGCCGATGTGAAGGTGGTCACTGACGGTATCGACCGTCTGACCGAAGGGGCGAAAGTGGAAGTCGTGCCCTCAGCGCTGACGGAGAAAACGCCTGCCATCGCCGGGGAGAAATCCTGATGCAGGATACCGTTCCAGCCAGCGGCGGCGGGCCGTCACGCCTGTTTATTCTGCGCCCCGTCGCAACAACGCTGCTGATGATCGCCATTCTACTGGCCGGTATCATCGGCTATCGGGCGCTGCCGGTTTCCGCACTGCCCGAGGTTGATTACCCAACGATTCAGGTCATTACCCTGTATCCCGGTGCCAGCCCCGACGTGGTGACGTCGGCGATTACCGCACCGCTGGAGCGGCAGTTCGGTCAGATGTCCGGGCTAAAACAGATGTCGACGCAGAGTGCTGGCGGTGCTTCCGTCATCACGCTTCAGTTCCAGCTTGAACTGTCGCTGGACGTCGCCGAACAGGATGTGCAGGCCGCCATCAATGCGGCCAGTAACCTGCTACCGAACGATCTGCCCTATCCCCCGACCTACAGTAAAGTAAACCCGGCCGATCCGCCAATTATGACGCTGGCCGTCACCTCCAGCGCCATGTCGATGACGCAGGTGCAGGACATGGTGGATAACCGCATCGCGCAGAAAATCTCGCAGGTAGCGGGCGTCGGTCTGGTGTCGTTAGCCGGTGGGCAACGTCCTGCCGTGCGGGTAAGGCTGAACGCGCCAGCGCTGGCGGCATACGGCCTGACCAGTGAAACGATTCGCACTGCGATTACCGCCGCCAACGTGAATTCCGCCAAGGGGAGTCTGGATGGTCCGACGCGTTCGGTCACGCTCTCCGCCAACGACCAGATGAAGACCGTTGATGATTACCGCAAACTGATTGTCGCGTGGAAGAATGGCGCACCGGTGCGGCTTCAGGATGTCGCCACTATCGAGCAGGCCGCCGAGAATATTCATCTTGGTGCCTGGGCGAATCGGCAGCAGGCGATCATTATCAACGTTCAGCGCCAGCCTGGTGCCAACGTCATCACAACCGCGGACAGCATTAACAAGATGCTACCTGCGTTAAAAGCCAGCCTGCCGAACGCTGTCGAGGTCACCACGCTGACTGACCGCACCACCAGCATTCGCGCCTCGGTGAAAGACGTCCAGTTCGAACTGCTGCTGGCGATCGCGCTGGTCGTGATGGTGATTTACCTGTTCTTGCGTAATGCCGTCGCTACGCTGATTCCCAGCATTGCCGTACCGCTATCGCTAGTTGGCACCTTTGCCGCCATGTATTTCCTCGGTTTTTCCATCAATAACCTGACGCTGATGGCGCTCACCATCGCCACCGGTTTCGTGGTGGATGACGCTATCGTGGTGATTGAAAACATTGCCCGCTATATCGAAAAAGGGGAAAAACCGCTTAACGCCGCGCTGAAGGGCGCGGGAGAAATCGGCTTCACCATTATTTCTCTGACGTTCTCACTCATCGCCGTGCTGATCCCGCTGCTGTTTATGGGCGATATCGTCGGACGGCTATTCCGCGAATTTGCCGTCACGCTGGCGGTATCTATCCTGATTTCCGCCGTCGTGTCACTCACGCTAACGCCGATGATGTGCGCCCGCATGCTGAGTCATCAGTCTCTGCGGAAACAGAACCGTTTTACCCGTGCCAGCGAACGTTTCTTCACTCGCCTGATTGATGCCTACGGCGTCTGGCTACGCAAGGTACTGAATCATCCGTGGCTGACGCTTAGCGTCGCGCTCGGTACGCTGCTGCTGACGATTCTGCTCTATATCTGGATCCCGAAAGGCTTCTTCCCGATACAGGATAACGGTATTATTCAGGGCACCGTGCAGGCGCCGCAAACCGTCTCGTTCAGCAATATGGCCGACCGCCAGCAGCGCGTCGCGTCCATCATCATGAAAGATCCTGCGGTGGAAAGCGTGTCCTCGTTCATCGGCGTTGACGGCACCAATGCCGCATTGAATAGCGGCAGGCTGCAAATCAACCTGAAACCGCTCAGTGAACGCAGCGAACGCATTCCAGAGATCATCAGTCGCCTGCAACAGCAGACCGCACAGATTCCCGGCATCCAGCTATATCTGCAACCAGTGCAGGATCTCACTATCGATACTCAGATTAGCCGCACACAGTACCAGTTTACGCTACAGGCGATGTCGCTCGATGAACTCAGCACCTGGGTGCCGAAGCTGATGACCGAACTGAAAAAACTGCCGCAGCTAGAGGATGTCAGCAGCGACTGGCAAGACGGCGCCGCCGTCGCCTACGTCAACGTGAATCGCGACAGCGCCAGCCGTCTGGGCATCACGATGTCGCAGGTCGACAGCGCGTTGTATAACGCCTTTGGTCAGCGTCTGGTTTCCACCATCTATACACAGGCTAGCCAGTACCGTGTCGTGCTCGAGCACGATACGACGAACAACACCGGTCTGGACGCGCTGAACGACGTGCGTCTCATCAGCAGCGACGGCGGCACCATTCCGCTCAGCAGTATTGCCACCATTGAAGAGCGCCAAGGGCCGCTGGCAATCAACCATATTGACCAGTTTCCATCGACGACGATCTCCTTCAACGTCGCCAACGGTTATGCACTGGGTGAAGCGGTGAATGCCATCACGCAGGCCGAACAGCAGATGAACCTGCCTGCGGATATCACTACCCGTTTTCAGGGCAGTACGCTGGCATTCCAGTCGGCGCTGAGTAGCACCGTATGGCTTATCGTGGCGGCGATTGTCGCAATGTACATTGTGCTCGGCGTGCTGTACGAAAGCTTTATTCACCCCATCACTATCTTGTCCACGCTGCCAACAGCGGGCGTCGGCGCGCTGCTGGCGCTGATGATGGCGGGGAATGAGCTGGATGTGATCGCTATTATCGGAATTATTTTGCTCATCGGGATCGTGAAGAAGAACGCCATCATGATGATCGACTTCGCGCTGGCGGCGGAGCGAGAACAGGGCATGAAACCGTATGACGCGATTTATCAGGCCTGCCTGCTGCGCTTCCGGCCGATTCTGATGACGACCATGGCGGCGTTGCTAAGTGCGCTACCGCTCATGCTGAGTACTGGCGTCGGCGCGGAACTGCGCCAGCCGCTGGGGATCTGTATGGTCGGTGGCCTGATCATGAGCCAGATTCTGACGCTGTTTACCACACCGGTGATTTACCTGCTGTTTGACCGTCTGGCGACGCGTTTCCGTCGTGCGCCGCGTCAGGAGGAAGAAACCGAGTGAAGTTCTTCGCCCTGTTCATCCACCGCCCCGTCGCCACCCTGCTGCTGACGCTGGCCATCGCGCTCTGTGGCGTACTGGGTTTCCGCCTGTTGCCAGTGTCGCCGCTGCCGCAGGTGGATTTCCCGGTGATTTCGGTCAGCGCTTCGCTGCCCGGTGCCTCGCCGGAAACGATGGCCTCCGCCGTCGCGACGCCGCTGGAACGGGCGCTCGGCAGGATCGCAGGCGTCAGCGAAATGACCTCAACTAGCTCGCTCGGCAGCACGCGCGTCATTCTGGTGTTTAACCTCGATCGCGATATCAACGGCGCAGCGCGCGATGTGCAGGCGGCCATCAACGCAGCACAGAACCTGCTGCCGTCCGGTATGTCCAGCCGACCGACCTACCGCAAAGTCAATCCGTCCGACGCGCCCGTCATGATCCTGACACTGACCTCGGACACCTACAGTCAGGGGCAGCTGTACGACTTTGCCTCGACTCAGCTGTCACAGAAAATTTCGCAGATGGAAGGCGTCGGCGATGTCTCCATCGGCGGCAGTTCCCTCCCCGCCGTGCGCGTCGCGCTGAATCCGGTAGCGCTGTTTAATCAGGGTATTTCCCTCGATGAGGTACGGCAGGCTATCGCGCAGGCCAACGTCCGCCAGCCGCTGGGGAATGTGGAAAACAGCCAGAAAAGCTGGCAAATAAAAACCAACGATGAGCTAAAAACCGCCGATGCCTACGCGCCGCTGATTATCCATTACAACAACGGCGCTGCCGTCCGCCTGAGCGATGTCGCCACGGTGGAAGATTCAGTGCAGAACTCACGTAACGCGGGGATGGCGAATGCAAAGCCCGCGATTCTGGTGATGATTCGTCGCGCGCCGGATGCCAACATTATTACCACGGTAGACAATATCCGCGCCGCCATGCCAGAGCTGCGTGCCAGCCTGCCTGCTGAAATACAGCTGGATGTCGCACAGGATCGTTCCCCCACCATCCGTGCATCGCTGGCGGAAGTGGAACAATCGCTGGTTATCGCCGTCGCGCTGGTTATTCTGGTCGTCTTCCTGTTTCTGCGTTCCGGCCGTGCCACCGCCATTCCGGCGCTGGCTGTGCCGGTATCGCTGATCGGCACCTTCGCGGCAATGTACCTGTGCGGCTTTAGCCTGAACAACCTGTCGCTGATGGCGCTGACCATTGCCACCGGTTTCGTGGTGGATGACGCTATCGTGGTGCTGGAGAATATTTCCCGCCATATCGAAGCGGGTATGAAGCCGCTCCAGGCGTCACTTCAGGGCGTGCGCGAAGTGGGGTTCACCGTCTTATCCATGAGTCTGTCGCTGGTTGCGGTGTTCATCCCGCTCCTGTTGATGGACGGTTTGCCGGGGCGACTATTCCGCGAGTTCGCCGTCACGCTGTCGGTGGCGATCATGATTTCGCTGCTGATCTCACTCACGCTTACGCCGATGCTGTGCGCACGACTGCTGCGTGCTGTCCCCAAACGCAGCCAGCCGCGCAAGCAAGGTTTTAATCGCGTCCTGCTGGCGATGCAGCAAGGCTACGGGCGATCGCTGAAATGGGTGCTCAACCATGCACGCTGGGTGTTGCTGCTCCTGCTGGGTACCATCGCGCTCAACGTCTGGCTGTATATCAGCATTCCGAAAACCTTCTTCCCTGAGCAGGATACGGGCCGGCTGATGGGGTTTATTCAGGCTGACCAGAGTATTTCTTTTCAGGCCATGACGGTGAAACTCCAGAACTTCATGACCATTGTCAGCAGCGACCCGGCGGTGGATAACGTTAACGGATTTACCGGCGGATCGCGCACCAACAGCGGTTCGATGTTTATTTCGCTTAAGCCGCTGTCCGAACGCGATGTGTCGGCACAGCAGGTCATCAGCCGTCTGCGCATCAAACTGGCAAAAGAACCCGGCGCTAACCTGTTTTTAATGCCGGTGCAGGATATTCGCATCGGCGGACGGGAAGCGAACGCCGGGTATCAGTACACGCTGCTGTCTGACGATTTGAGCGAACTGCGTACCTGGGAACCCAAGATTCGTGCAGCTTTCAGCAAACTGCCTGAACTGGCCGATGTGAACTCCGATCAGCAGGATAAAGGCGCGGAAATGGCGCTAACCTACGATCGTGATGCGATGGCGCAGCTCGGCATCAGCGTCTCTGCCGTCAATGCGCTGCTCAATAACGCCTTCGGACAGCGTCAGATTTCAACCATTTACCAGCCGTTAAACCAATATAAGGTGGTGATGGAAGTGGATGACGCCTACACGCAGGACGTCAGTTCACTGAACAAGATGTTCGTGATCAACAGCGAAGGTAAACCCATCCCGCTCTCTTATTTCGCCAGTTGGAAGCCGATCAACGCACCGCTGTCGGTGAACCATCAGGGGTTGTCTGCTGCCTCAACCATCTCTTTCAACCTGCCGGAAGGCACCGATCTGTCCAGCGCGACGGCGGCAATAGAAAGAACCATGACGTCGCTGGGCGTGCCGTCAGCGGTACGTGGTCAGTTCTCCGGTACGGCACAGGCGTTCCAGCAGTCGCAGTCTTCCCAGCTGTTGCTGATTCTGGCGGCGATTATCACCGTGTATATCGTGCTGGGCGTGCTGTATGAGAGCTACGTGCATCCGCTGACGATTCTGTCCACCCTGCCCTCGGCTGGCGTGGGAGCGCTGTTAGCACTGGAATGGTTCGGCGCGCCGTTTAGTCTGGTGGCGCTGATTGGTATCATGCTGCTGATTGGGATCGTGAAGAAGAATGCGATCATGATGGTGGATTTTGCGCTGGTGGCCCAGCGCAGCGGCAAACTGAGCGCGCAGGACGCGATTTTCCAGGCCTGCCTGCTGCGTTTCCGCCCGATTATGATGACCACCTTAGCCGCGCTGTTTGGCGCACTGCCGCTGGTACTGACCAGCGGCGACGGTGCAGAACTGCGACAGCCACTCGGCATCACGATTGTCGGCGGGCTGGTGATGAGCCAAATCCTCACGCTGTACACCACCCCGGTGGTGTATCTGTTTTTCGACAAACTGAGGAATATTCGGCGCAAAGCACCGGAGAGGGATGTGTCACTGTCATAGCTGAACATGAGCACTGGTAAAATGCTACTTTAGGGGAAGTTTCGTGCGCTTAACGTTCTCTGTTTTTCTAGTAGCGTTCCGAACGCGCCCGACCAAGGGCGGCTCAATTGCCGAAACCAGAGAATAGGAACGCTTAACTCTCAACGTACCTCCACCTTGGCGTAAATGATGCTGAGGAGGAGATGATCTCTCGGATGAGCAGCTGGATTTGTCACTATCTGGCTGAACATGAGTAACGGTAAAGATCTAATAACATGCTATTCCAGGGGAGGTTTCGTGCGCTCAAGCTTCACCATTTTTCTAGTAGCGCCCCGAACGCGCCCGACCAAGGGCGGCTCAGTTGCCGTCGCCCTTGGAACCCTGGCTTGTGGCGCTAAATTGTACCGCTACGCGGTGCCTTCGCCGAAAGCAGTCTCTTTACGGGCCGCCAGTGACGCGCTCCCGGCGCGGCACTGTCTTTCGTGGCGTCCATGCCACTCACCCGTGAGCCAGCTTACGCCTCAGTACAATTTTTTACGCCAGGGGCAACAACAATGAATTCCGCCTCCGTCCGCTGGCAGCTCTGGATTGTTGCCTTTGGCTTCTTTATGCAGACGCTGGATACCACCATCGTGAATACCGCGCTGCCGTCAATGGCCGCGAGTCTGAATGAAAGCCCGCTGCATATGCATTCGGTGATCGTTTCCTATGTGCTGACCGTGGCGGTGATGCTGCCCGCCAGCGGCTGGCTGGCGGATCGTATCGGCGTGAAGAACATCTTTTTCGCCGCGATTCTGCTGTTTACGCTCGGATCGCTGCTGTGCGCTCGTTCGGAAACGCTGAATGAGCTGCTGGCCTCGCGCGTTATTCAGGGGATCGGCGGAGCGATGATGGTGCCGGTAGGGCGACTGACGGTGATGAAAATCGTCCCGCGCGATCAGTATATGGCGGCGATGACCTTCGTGACGCTTCCCGGCCAAATCGGTCCGTTAATGGGGCCCGCACTTGGCGGCTTTCTGGTGGAATACGCCAGTTGGCACTGGATCTTCCTCATCAATCTGCCCGTTGGCATTATCGGCGCGCTGGCCACCTGGTTCCTGATGCCCAATTACACCATGCGGACGCAACGCTTTGACATCCGCGGCTTCCTCTGGCTTGCTGTCGGTATGGCCACGCTGACGCTGGCGCTGGACGGTAACCGCAGCCTCGGCATTCCACCGATTGCCATTTTTGCATTAATCACCGTTGGGCTGATCGCACTGCTGAGCTATTGGCTGCACGCGCGTCGTAACGAACGAGCCCTGTTTAATCTGCGTTTGTTCGACACCCATACCTTCTCTATCGGCCTGACAGGCGGGCTATTGGCGCGCATCGGCAGCGGTATGTTACCGTTTATGACGCCGCTGTTTTTACAGCTGGGAATGGGCTTTTCGCCGTTCCATGCCGGGCTGATGATGGTGCCAATGGTGCTAGGCAACATGGGAATGAAGCGAATCGTCGTGCAGATCGTCAATCGCTTAGGCTACCGCCGCGTGCTGATTGTCTCGACGCTGCTGCTGGCGCTGGTCACCGCGCTGTTTGCGCTGGTCGCACTTATGCAATGGATCTGGATGATCCCGATCGTGCTGTTCTTCCTCGGCATGGTGAACGCCATTCGTTTCTCCACCATGAACACGCTAACGCTGAAGGATCTACCGGATACACTCGCCAGCGGCGGCAATAGCCTGATGTCGATGACCATGCAGTTGTCCACCAGCCTCGGCGTCAGCATCGCAGGTATTCTGCTGGGCATGTTTTCTCAACCGCATATGGCGGCAGGAAGTGGAGAAACCCACATGGTGTTTATTTACACCTACCTCAGCATGATCGTCATCATCGCCCTGCCCGCATTGATTTTTAACCGTGTCCCGGCAGACACCATCAAGCAGTCAACGCTGCCGCGTAAATCGTGAGGTCGTTATGAAATTCGGAATCACCGCCAAGCTGTTCCTCGCGATTTTCGCCACCTGTATGCTGGTGCTGATTACCATGCACTGGGGCGTGCGCGTCAGCTTCGAGCGCGGCTTTATCGATTACATTAAGCGTGGCAACGAACAGCGGGTCACGCAGCTACGCGACGCACTCGCAGAGCAATATCAGTTGCACGGCGACTGGTCATTCCTACGCAACAATGAACGTCTGGTGTTCAAAATGCTGCACTCGATGGATCAAAACAGCGACACTGACAACAGCATGCAGGGATGGCGGGTGCGTCTTTGGGTTCTGGATGCAAACAAACGCAAGCTGTTCGGTTCCCCCGCACCGATACCGAAAGAAGGTACCTCGCAGCCCATTCAGGTACAAAACCAGACGGTCGGCTGGATTGTGGCTTCACCCGTTGAGCGCCTGACCCGCAACGCCGACATCAGCTTTGATCAACAACAGCAGCGCACCAGTTGGCTGATTGTCGCGCTCTCGACGCTGCTTGCTGTCATCGCTACCTGGCTGACCGCCCGTGGTCTGCTCGCGCCCGTCAAACGGCTGGTCAGCGGCATGCACAGCTTGGCGTCAGGTGATTTCAGCACCCGAGTGACGGCCAGTTCGCACGATGAACTCGGCAGGCTGGCGCAGGATTTCAACCAGCTTGCCAGCACGCTGGAAAAAAACGAGCAGTCTCGCCGCGCGTTTATGGCCGACGTCTCTCACGAATTGCGCACGCCGCTGGCAGTGCTGCGTGGCGAACTGGAAGCTTTGCAGGACGGCGTACGTAAGCCCGATGCGCATTCTCTACATTCGCTCCAGTCTGAGGTGACAACGCTCACCAAACTGGTGGACGATCTGCATCAGCTAACTCTGTCCGATCGCGGTGCACTGGCCTACCGCAAAACGTCTGTGGACATCGTGCAAATTCTGCAGATTGCTATCGCCGCGTTTCATAAACGTTTCCAGAAAAAGCAGATTACGCTCACCACCGAATTACCGACTCAGGCTGATGTGTTTGGCGACCCGGATCGCTTAAGCCAGCTATTTAACAACCTGCTGGAAAATAGCCTGCGCTACACCGATGAACAAGGGCAGTTGGCTATTACGCTGGTTCAGCAACATAAACGCTGGGCTATTATCTGGCAGGACAGCACCCCCGGCGTGACCGACGAGCAGCTCATGCTGATTTTTGAACGTTTTTACCGGGCTGAAAGTTCGCGCAACCGCGCCAGCGGCGGCTCCGGGCTGGGGCTGGCTATCTGCAATAATATCGTTGAGGCGCATAGCGGACGGCTGTATGCTGAACATTCGCCATTAGGGGGCGTGATGATTACCATTGAGCTACCCTTGCATAATCCTGACTGATTGCTATTCCTGAAACCGAAAATAAGCAGAGCTATGACAACCGCACCCGATTTCGCTATGGCGTCACCCATTCTGATCGTCGAAGATGAACCCAAATTGGGGCAACTGTTGGTGGATTATCTTCAGGCAGCGGACTATGCCACGCACTGGCTGCCCAACGGCAACGATGTCGTCGACTGGGTGCGGCAGCATTCCCCTTCACTCATTTTACTGGATTTAATGCTACCGGGCTGTGACGGCCTGACGCTTTGCCGCACGATCCGTCAGTTTTCCAACGTGCCTATTATCATGGTCACCGCCCGCAGCGAAGAGATCGATCGCCTGCTGGGGCTGGAAATTGGCGCTGATGACTACATTTGTAAACCCTTTAGCCCGCGCGAAGTGGTCGTGCGCGTCAGAACGCTGCTGCGCCGCTGTGGCTGGCAGAACGACGGCGTGAAAGCCATCGAGAAAACCGAAACGGCGCTAGTGATTGATAAAGGCGGCTTTCAGGCCAGCTATCTGGGGCAGAACCTCGATCTTACACCAGCAGAGTTTCGTCTGCTCAAGACGCTTTCCACCGAACCGGGCAAAGTGTTTTCCCGCGAGGCGCTGCTGGATAAGCTCTACGATGACTATCGCGTTGTGACCGACCGCACCATCGATAGCCACATCAAAAACCTGCGTCGTAAGCTGGAACAGCTGGACGAAGAGACCTCATTCATTCGCACGGTATACGGCATCGGCTATCGCTGGGAAGCCGCGCCCTGTAATGAGGTATAACACCAATCGCCCTATGATGTTATTGGAGCTTATGATGTTATGGAGACCCTATTGAACGGACCCGATCCTGATAACCGCTATCCTATGGCCGGTTTCCCCCAAGTGTGCTTCATTAAGAATATTGTCACCAACCCGAATATTGATATTGGCGACTACACCTATTACGACGATCCCGATGGCGCGGAAAACTTCGAGCAAAACGTGCTCTACCACTATCCGTTTATCGGCGATAAATTAGTCATCGGTAAGTTCTGCGCCATCGCACGCGGTGCAAAATTTATCATGAACGGCGCCAATCATCGGCTTTCTGGGCTGTCGACTTACCCGTTTCAGATTTTCGGCAACGGCTGGGAAAAAGTGACGCCCAAGCCAGAGGATCTGCCTTATAAAGGCGACACGCATATCGGCAACGATGTCTGGATTGGCTATGACGCGCTGATCATGCCCGGTATCCGCATCGGGAATGGCGCTATCATTGCGTCGCGCGCCGTGGTCACCGCCGATGTGCCAGCTTATACGATCGTCGGCGGCAATCCGGCAAAAATCCTCAAAGCTCGTTTTGCGCCAGACGTCATCAATGCACTGGAAACGCTAAGCTGGTGGGACTGGCCGATAGAAAAAATTACACGTCATCTGGATATCATCGCTGCGGGTGATATTGCGGCGCTGCAAGCCTGCCATCAGTCAGCGTAACCGTCTTCCATTTCATACAGACCTATTCCACACGACCCGTTACCACACGAAGAGAGGCTTTCACGATAATGACTGCGCTATTTTCCGAAACCACCAAAATCGAAACACCTCGCCTGCTGCTGCGTCCGCTCTACCGCGATGATGCACCTGCGCTGTTTGTCTTTATGTCCGATCCGGTCGTGATGCGTTTTTGGAACCATCCGCCCTGGCGGCAGATCGAACAGGCACATGACGCGATTGACGAATACTGGAGCGCGCTATGCGCCGGGCACTATATGAAGCTGGGTCTGGAGGTGAAGGAGAGCTGCGAGCTAATCGGCACCTGCGTGCTGTTCAACCTTGAGGTTGACTCTAAGCGCGCCGAGATCGGCTACTGTCTGGCGGCGAGTGCGCAAGGGAAAGGCTATATGGCGGAAGCGCTCTCTGCCCTGCGGGATTTTGCCTTTGAAACGGTGGGGCTAAGCCGACTGGAAGCCGAAATCGATCCCCGCAATGTGGCGTCAGCCCGATCGCTGGAACGGCTGGGTTTCACACAGGAAGGGCTGTTAAAGCAGCGTTGGATCGTAGACGGCGAGGTGTCCGACTCCGCGCTATACGGCCTGCTGGCGGCCAAGCGTTAGCCACCCCACTCCCATGCTGGTCAAAAATACTGTCCGACTTAATGAAAATTTTGTCATTTTCTCTTTTCCTAAGGCTGCTACCATTTTAAGCCTACAATAATAACGGGTATCACCTCGCACACAGTGCGGGAGATGGGTCACCTGCAACAGAACGGATAAGGGAAAAAGCATATGTCAGGTTTAGTGAACGGCAAATGGGTTAACGGCGATGTCGCGGCGGAAGAGATCAAAAACGGTGCGTTCCACCGTGAAGAAACCAAATTTCGGCAAACCGAGCTGGTGCCAGAAGCGGGTCGTTACCAGCTTTTTGTCTCCTATCTCTGCCCGTGGGCGTCGCGCACGCTGATTTTCCGCAAGCTGAAAGGGCTGGAGAACATCATCTCGCTTTCCGTTGCCAACCCACGCATCGCCGATAACGGCTGGGAGTTTGCCACCCCACAGGATGCTGGCGAGCACGTGGGCGAGATTCACTACCTGCACCAGTTGTACACCGCCAGCGTGCCCGACTATACCGGAAAGGTGTCGGTGCCTGTGTTGTGGGATCGTGTGGAAGGCCGCATCGTGAACAACGAATCGGCGGATATCATCCGCATGCTGAACAGCGAATTTAACGACCTGACTGGCAACCACCTCGATTTCTACCCGTCAGATCTGCGCGCTGAGATCGACAGCTGGAACGAAACCGTGTACCACAACGTCAACAACGGCGTGTATAAAACCGGATTCGCCAAAACACAGGAACACTATAACGACGCCGTCACCACGCTATTCACTACGCTGGACGAGCTGGACGATCATCTGGGCAATCATCGCTATATGCTCGGCGACACGCTGACCGAGGCCGACTGGCGTCTGTTCGTGACGCTGGTGCGTTTTGACGTGGCCTACCACGGCGCGTTCAAATGTAACCTGAAGCGCATTGCCGACTACCCAAATCTGTCGAACTACCTGCGCGA
This sequence comes from Pectobacterium aroidearum, assembly GCF_041228105.1. Taxonomy (NCBI): domain Bacteria; kingdom Pseudomonadati; phylum Pseudomonadota; class Gammaproteobacteria; order Enterobacterales; family Pectobacteriaceae; genus Pectobacterium; species Pectobacterium aroidearum. The sequence goes on along the minus strand of NZ_CP166097.1, from coordinate 1,440,394 downwards.
ACTGTATCAGTGGCCGGGCGTCGCGGAGACGGTCAATATCGACCACATCAAAGCGGGCTATTACGGTATTGCCTGGCTGAACCCGACGCAGATTGTACCGGTTGGTCCATTGGTCGATTTGTCTCAGTCCCATAACCGTGAAACGGTTGGAAAATCCCGTATCGCCACGCGTTAATACCACGAGATCTGGCCTGTTCCATTAATGGCAGGCCATTCTTTATTTAGGTCAAAAAATTGATTTACGTCAAACAATAGGCCTACGTTTCGTGTGTCGTCTACTGCAATTTCCCCCTATTAGCGCTAGAATCCTCCGCCTTTACTGCTCCCGCCGTGGAGCAGCCTGACTTGTGATCAGAATCGAGAGATACCATGTTTAAACCGGAACTGCTTTCTCCGGCCGGTACGCTAAAAAATATGCGCTACGCCTTTGCCTATGGCGCGGACGCGATTTATGCCGGTCAACCCCGCTACAGCCTGCGCGTGCGCAATAACGAATTCAACCATCAGACGCTGGCGCAAGCCATTAACGAAGCGCATGAACTGGGCAAGAAATTCTACGTCGTCGTTAACATCGCGCCGCACAATGCCAAACTGAAAACCTTCCTGCGTGACCTGCAACCCGTCATCGAAATGGGGCCGGATGCGCTGATCATGTCCGATCCGGGTTTGATTATGCTGGTACGGGAAAACTTCCCACAGATGGATATTCACCTTTCCGTTCAGGCTAACGCGGTCAACTGGGCGACGGTGAAATTTTGGCAGCAGATGGGGCTGACGCGCGTCATTCTGTCCCGCGAGCTGTCGCTGGAAGAGATTGCAGAAATCCGCCAGAACGTCCCGGACATGGAACTGGAAATTTTCGTTCACGGCGCACTGTGCATGGCCTACTCTGGCCGCTGCCTGCTGTCCGGTTACATCAACAAACGCGATCCGAACCAGGGCACCTGCACTAACGCCTGCCGCTGGGAATATAAGGTTCAGGAAGGCAAAGAGGACGAGGTCGGGAATATCGTCCATCAGCACGAGCCTATCGCGGTGAAAAACGTTGAGCCCGCGCTGGGCATCGGCGAGCCGACCGACAAAGTCTTTATGCTGGAAGAAAACATGCGTCCCGGCGAGTACATGAGCGCCTTTGAAGACGAGCATGGCACCTACATCATGAACTCCCGCGATCTGCGTGCGATCCAGCACGTTGAACGCCTGACGCAAATGCAGGTGCATTCGCTGAAAATCGAAGGCCGCACCAAGTCATTCTATTACTGTGCCCGTACCGCACAGGTTTATCGCCGCGCCATCGACGATGCTGTCGCGGGTAAACCGTTCGACCCGACGCTGCTGGAAACGCTGGAAGGCTTAGCGCACCGTGGCTACACCGAAGGCTTCCTGCGTCGCCACGTGCATGAGGATTACCAGAACTACGACTACGGCTATTCCGTTTCCGATCGTCAGCAGTTTGTCGGTGAATTCACCGGCGTACGCCGCGATGGGCTGGCAGAAGTCGAGGTGAAGAACAAATTTTCCTGCGGCGACAGCGTGGAGATGATGACGCCAAACGGCAATATTCAATTCACCATCGAATCGATGCAGAATGCCAAAGGTCAGCCAGCCGATGTAGCACCGGGTAACGGCCATATTGTCTATCTGCCCGTGCCGGACGATGTGTCGCTGGATTATGCGCTACTGCTGCGCAATTTGCCGGGCACCACCACGCGAAATCCTAACGCCGAATAAGCCAGTAAGCTTTCCCATCCAGCGTTGCCCTTCACAGGGCGACGCTTTCTTACGGTATGCCCCCCCACCGCCGTCCTTTCTCCGTCACAAATAAGTGCACTCACAGCCTGAAGGTATCGTTACAAAGCTCAGGGTTTTTTAACGAATATTAGAAACAGATCACATCAATTCGCCGTTCTTGTGGTTAGTATTGCGTCGCTGAGAAAACATAGAACGAAAAATAAGCGTAGTGATACTACTAGGAACCACCTCCTTGGCCAGCTCAATCTCCCTTGAGCTGGCTTTTCTTTTTCTCCCGCACACGTATTTTCCCACCGTACACATTCACCGATTCTTCTGATGTCTCCCTACCGATTTAATGACTATGATTAACTGCAACACGTTTGTATTCACTGTGCTATTTCTGAATTAACGGCCTCTGAATGAACGACAACATCGCAGCCTGAGAAATAAGACATGGAAAAAAATCCAATCACACTGCTGATTCTGAATGGGAAGAGCGCGGGCAATGAAGAACTCCGTGAAGCCATTGGTGAGTTACGCAAGGACGGCTATACCCTGCATGTCCGCGTGACGTGGGAATATGGCGATGCGAAGCGCTATGTAGAAGAAGCAATCCAGCTCAGCGCGGATAACGTGATCGCCGCTGGCGGCGACGGCACCGTTAATGAAGTCGCCGCAGCCTTAGCGGTGCAACCGGAAGCGGTGCGCCCGTGTCTGGGAATTATACCGCTGGGGACGGCCAACGATTTCGCCACCAGCTGTCAGATACCGATGGAGATGCACAACGCCTTAACGTTGGCGATCAAAGGCCGTGCCACTGACATTGATATCGCCAAAGTGAACGACGAGCACTATTTCATCAACATGGCGACGGGTGGCTTCGCCACGCGTATTACCACCGAGACACCAGCCAAAATGAAGGCGGCGTTGGGGAGTGCTTCTTACGTGCTGCACGCGCTCTTTCGCATGGACATGCTGCAAGCCGAGCGCTGTGAGATTCACGGGCCAGATTTTCACTGGGCGGGTGATACGCTGGTCATCGCGGTGGGGAACGGTCGTCAGGCTGGCGGCGGGCAGGAACTTTGCCCAGAAGCGCTGATTAACGATGGGCTGCTGGAACTGAGCGTACTGTCGGCAAAAGAGCTGCTGCCCAATATGCTTCAGGCCTGGTTTACCGGCAGCGAAAACCAGAACATGATTTCCGCTACCTTGCCCTGGCTGGAGATTACCGCACCGGACGATATGACATTTAATCTGGACGGCGAGCCGCTCACCGCCAAACGCTTCCGTATCGAAGTGCTTCCTGCGGCGATTCGTTGCCGGCTGCCGCCCCAGTGCCCGCTACTGGAATAGCGGCATATTTCGGCTATTCCCGTTTCAGGCGATTACTGTTTGCCAGATACAGCGTGACGACCAGCAGCAGGATCGCCGCGGAATACATCAGCGTATCCGACGGGCTTTTGTGATCGACAATAATCAGGCGAATGATGGCCGTAATGCCGATGTAGATAAAATAGCGCAGCGGGAAGTGATAGCCGGACTGGAAATACTTCACGATCAGCGCAATAAACTCAAAATACAGGAAATAGATCACAATCCCTTCTATCAGCTGATAGGAGGAATCTTTCTCGTTGGAGATCAACAGCACCTTCGCCAGATGGAACGTTTCCTTGACTAAAAAAATCACCAGAATAGTCGCCAGCACCAGCAGGCCGATATTGAGTATCGTCTGAAGTGCTTTGGCAGCCATCGCACTGCGAGCAGAACCTGCCATATGTTATCCCCACACCCTATTTCATATTAACGCCAAGATTTCACAGCAAAGTAACCGGATGCCCCCGCCCTGTCACGCCGAAATGCGCTTAATTTAGTTTGAAATTACTGGCAAATATGTCACGCAAAGTACAAGTCAATTTACTTATGGTTTTACCACCAGCGGTGGAAGTGATGAACGGGGCCGATGCCATGTCCGACCTCCAGCGTGTCGGCCTGCTGTAACGCCTGCTGTAAATAATCCTTCGCGGCCTTGACCGTCTCTCCCCAACTATCGTGGCGCGGTCGCAGCGCCGCCAGTGCGGCAGATAACGTGCAGCCGGTGCCGTGCGTATGACGGGTATTCACACGCGGGGAACTAAAGCGCTGCGGTTCAGCCTGTCGACTGAACAGCCAGTCCGGGCTTTCCGCTTCACTCAGATGGCCGCCTTTCATCAGCACGGCCTGACAGCCCATCGCCAGCAGCGCTTCCCCTTGCTCGCGCATTTCCCGCTCGTTGGCGGCAGGTGATGTCTTCAACAGCGCCGCGGCCTCGGGCAAGTTGGGTGTAATCAGGGAAACCAGCGGCAGCAGCTCACGGCGGATTGACTCCACCGCCTCGGGTGCGAGTAGCGGATCGCCGCTTTTCGCCAGCATTACGGTGTCCAGCACAATGAAAGGCACCGCGTAGTGACGCAGGCGTTCGGCAACGGTTTCGACAATATCGGTCTGTGCCAGCATCCCAATCTTGGCGCTGTCGATACGGACATCGCTCAACACGGAATCCAGCTGCGCTGCGACAAAATCCGGCTCAATTCGGTAGACAGACTGCACGCCGCGCGTATTTTGCGCCACCAGCGCGGTAATAACCGACGTGCCGTAAGCGCCCAGTGCAGAAAAGGCTTTTAAATCCGCCTGAATCCCCGCGCCACCGCTCGGATCGGTGCCCGCAATCGTCAACGCATTGATACGTTTCATGCCAGATCCTCCGCGCGCAGGGTATAAAGCCGATCGAGAAAGTTGGGGATAAAGCTACCCGTACCTTGCGACACCGAAGCGGCCTGCTGCCCAGCTAGCGCCATGACATAGCACGCTGCCGCCACGTGGGATATGCGGTCCCCCTCCAGAGAACAGAATCCCGCAACGACCGCCGACAGCGCGCAACCCGTACCAACCACGCGTGTCATCATGCTATCGCCACCGGCTATCGCGATATCTCGCTCGCCGTCCGTGACATAATCCACCGCACCGGTCACCGCAACAATCGTCCCCACTTGTCGCGCCAGCTCGCGTGCAGCAGGGAGCGCCGCCAGCGAATCATCGGCGCTATCCACGCCCCGCCCCTGTGCGGCTAGACCAGCCAACGCCATGATTTCAGAGGCATTGCCGCGAATCGCCGCGGGTTTCCACGCCAGCAGTTCTCGACAAAACTCACTCCGAAAAGTTAAACCACCGACCGCAACCGGATCGAGCACCCACGGCGTCCCCGCTTGATGCGCGCTGTTGACTGCCGCCCGCATCGCCTCGGCACGCGAGCGCTCCAGCGTTCCGACGTTAATCAGCAGCGCATCCGCTACCGCGCTGAACTGTGCAGCTTCTTCGGGATCGACCACCATCGCAGGCGACGCATTCAGCGCCAGCAGCACATTAGCAGTAAAAGATTGCACCACATCGTTGGTCAAACAGTGCACCAGCGGCGAAGCAGAACGGAATTGAGTGAGTGAGGTTGCTGCCTGAGCGGCAGAAAAGTCGGCGGGTCGCGTGTTCATAAGTCTCCCAACCGGCGTGGAAGAAGGCGGCAACCGGTGGGCATACCGTGACTTCCCTACGCTGGCATTATCCAGATCAGGTGGTACGGGTATTTCTCAGCCTTCACAAAGAAGGGCACCCCGAGTCATGTACTACGCTTTGCAGCATAAGTAAGTGCCTAGCGTAAATCAAGCGCTGCCCGCCCTTCCCCACCTGACACAAAATGAAAAACCACAGGCACGTTGTGACATAGAGAAAAACGCTATAACCCTTTAGACTGGTTAATCAAACCCATACTGAGGAGATTGTGATGACGATGATAAAAAGTTATGCCGCACCGGAAGCAGGCGCTGAGCTGGAGTTGTATGAGTTTGATGCAGGTGAACTGCAGGCGGAAGATGTCGAAGTCGTGGTTGATTACTGCGGCGTATGCCATTCAGACCTTTCGATGATCGATAACGAATGGGGCATGTCGAGCTATCCGCTGGTTGCCGGGCATGAAGTGATTGGTCGCGTGCACGCGCTGGGTGATGCGGCGAAGAACAAGGGATTGAAGGTCGGTCAGCGCGTCGGTATTGGCTGGACGGCACGCAGCTGTGGGCACTGCGATGCCTGTATCAGCGGTAGCCAAACCAACTGTCAGCAAGGCAGCGTGCCGACGATTCTGAATAAAGGCGGTTTTGCCAATAAGATCCGTGCGAACTGGCAGTGGGCGATCCCGCTTCCTGATTCCATTGATATCGAATCTGCGGGTCCGTTGCTGTGCGGCGGCATCACCGTTTTCAAACCGCTGCTAATGCACCATATCACCGCAACCAGCCGCGTCGGCGTGATCGGTATCGGCGGCCTGGGACACATCGCGATTAAACTTCTGCACGCGATGGGCTGTGAAGTCACGGCGTTCAGCTCAAATCCGGCTAAAGAGCAGGAAGTGCGGGCGATGGGTGCCGATAAGGTCGTCAACAGCCGCGATCCGCAGGCATTGACCGCACTGGCAGGCCAGTTCGATCTCATCATCAACACCGTGAGTGTCGATCTGGAATGGCAGCCTTACTTCAACGCGCTCGCCTATAACGGGAAATTCCATACCGTCGGCGCAGTAATGAAGCCCTTTAGCGTCCCGGCCTTCACGCTTATCGCGGGCGACCGCAGCGTTTCCGGTTCGTCTACCGGTTCACCGCATGAGCTGCGTTCTCTGATGAAACTCGCCGCGCGCGCCAACGTGAAGCCACAGACGGAGCTGTTCCCGATGTCAAAAATCAACGATGCTATCCAGCACGTACGCGACGGCAAAGCCCGCTACCGCGTTGTACTGAAAGCGGATTTTTAATCGGTAAAGACGCCTGAGCAATCGGGCGTCTGCTTTTTGCCTATCAACGCAGCCAACGTCATTCTCTGGGATATGCCGCCCGGCACCACGCGACTCAATGTATTCAATGGGTTTCATGATAGGATTGAAAGGTGATGCAAGAGGAGATCAGCAATGCCTTTTAAAGAGTATGACCACGACTTTATTGATAGAAATAAGAAAGCCTCCTCGTCTGTAAGGCTCGCCCTGTTGTTGTCTGCGTTGGTCATTATATTCAACCTCGTATTCTTCAAACACCGCGACTTTCAGGAGCAACTGCATAATAATCCGGGTTCTTATACTGACTCGATTGCACTGGTTTTTCTTTTTTTTATCTTGTCCTGCACCAGTAAAATCTCACTTAACCATACCTCAGCCTTATCCATTCGCCTCGGGCTACACGTCTGGATATGCTCAGCCACATTTGACTTGATGGATGAGTTTATCTATCAGCCCAAGCTGGTTGGGTATTATGTTGAGGATATGCTGAGAATTATTGGTATGTTTGGCGTCGGGTTTGGTGTCTATACCCTGATACAGCAAATCAATAATAAGTATGTCGAAGCCAGAATACAGTCATTCAGCGATGAACTCACACAGCTTCCTAATCGTCGGTTTTTTATTAACGAATTAAAAAAACTCGAAGCGAAAACACCCTATTTATTTATTATCGACATCGACAATTTCAAAGTCATTAATGATAAATATGGACATACGAAAGGCGACGAAGTATTAAGCAAATTTGGTCACATACTTTCCCGTTTCGATAACAGTGAGGTGGTCGCAACCCGAATCGGTGGCGAAGAGTTCGCGATTATTCTGTATGCCGGAACGCAGGATCGGGCAGAGAAACTGGCAAGAGAAGTACTCAAAAATGCGAACAAAATCATTATCAAGAATATGCACCATCTTTCAGTCAGCATTGGAGCCGGTAAAAAACAGCCGCAGGAACCTACCGAACACTTTATGAAACGCGTGGATATCGCACTTTACCAAGCCAAAAACACCGGTAAAGGCAAAGTGGAATGGGCTTTGGAGCCGAAAGAGAAACCTCAGGACCCCGCATAACCGCTCTCAATAACACGGCTGCACGGACGCGCCGCGCTCCCTGAATCATCAGAAATATTACTGAAAATCACATTTTCTTCTCTGCTAACGACTCGCTCACTCATCTATCATTTTGTAACAAAATTAAATCATTCCCGCTTACCCCACTCGCCAGCCACCGTGTACTCTTTCATAGGTAGAACCTAATACATTACCTCTACAACACATTACCCCCACAACACATTCAGTAAAAGGAAGACGAATGAAAGCAGCCATTGTAACGAAGGATCATTCCGTTGAGATTCAGGACAAAACACTGCGCCCTCTCCAACACGGGGAAGCCCTGCTAAAAATGGAATGCTGTGGCGTATGCCACACCGACCTGCACGTCAAAGACGGGGATTTTGGTGATGTTACCGGCATCACACTCGGCCATGAGGGCATCGGTATCGTCAAAGAGGTGGGTCCAGGTGTGACATCACTGAAACCCGGCGATCGTGCCAGCGTAGCCTGGTTCTATCAGGGCTGTGGTCACTGTGAATATTGTAATAGCGGTAACGAAACCCTGTGCCGCTCGGTGAAAAACGCGGGCTACTCCGTCGATGGCGGAATGGCGGAAGAGTGCATCGTCGTTGCCGATTACGCGGTAAAAGTGCCGGATGGTCTGGATTCTGCCGCGGCCAGCAGCATTACCTGCGCGGGCGTGACCACCTATAAAGCGGTGAAAGTCTCACAAATCAAGCCGGGACAGTGGATCGCCATTTATGGTCTGGGCGGATTGGGCAATCTGGCGCTGCAATACGCCAAGAACGTCTTTAATGCGAAGGTGATTGCGATTGATGTTAACGATGCACAACTGGCCTTTGCTAAAGAGATGGGCGCGGATCTGGTCATCAACCCAGCCAAAGACGATGCCGCCAAGATCATTCAGGAAAACGTGGGCGGCGCGCACGCTGCAGTAGTCACTGCCGTTGCGCGTGCCGCATTTAACTCCGCGGTCGATGCCGTTCGCGCAGGCGGGCGTATTGTCGCCGTCGGCCTGCCACCGGAATCAATGGATCTGAATATTCCACGTCTGGTGCTGGATGGCATTCAGGTATTGGGATCGCTAGTCGGCACGCGTGAAGACCTGAAAGAAGCCTTCCAGTTTGCTGCCGAAGGGAAAGTGAAACCAAAAGTGACGCTTCGCCCGCTGAAAGACATCAACGCCATTTTCGCTGAAATGAAAGGCGGGAAAATTACCGGCCGTATGGTAATCGACCTGTCAATCTAAGAGGCACTTTGTATATAAACGGGATAGCACTTCGCTATCCCGTTTTTTATATTTTAGCTAAGCGTCTGCGTATTACCGGGGCACACGAGTTGTTTACTTTTAATATGGTAAACCTCGACATCAGGACGCGTGAAAAAGGCGATTTCCCACGGGTTCTTGGTGACGAATTCATGGCGCACTTTTTCATAGAGCGGATTGTCACGCGCGATAATAAACGCTTCCCCTTCAATAATGGTGTAGTTCCATTCAATTGCCCGCTCGAAGGTATAATGGCTGCGCTCATCCATCGCAAAAAAGCAGTGTGGATTACGTTTGAGCAGCTGAGATTTAAAGGTTTCGGGGAACGTAATCAGGAAGATATCGTTATCCACGGACGACAGGAACGCCAGCACCGTGGTATGCGGCTGTTCGGCAGCCATAGTAATGAGTACGCCGACCTTATTAGTGAAATCCTGCTTTTCCGTCGGTGGAAAATCGACCATCGGCGTTAGCGGTACTGGCGTTGACGGACGGTTGTCTTGTGGAAACTGGTAACCCGGCTCGCGGATATCCAACACAGGCGTGAAACCGTGCAGAAGCTGACACTCTCTCGGCTCCAGCACCACCCAATCTCCGTCGCTGACGACGACGCGGCCTTTGTAAGAGGCGCGATAAACCTGAATATTGGCATCAAATTCATCAACCCCGGAGCGGTTATCAAGATGGATCGTTGCCAGATCGCCAACGGCAAACTCATGCCCGTGTGGGAAAAAAACGCGCAGGCTGTTATCCGCATTGGGATAGACGCCGCAAATATGGATGACCACGCCATCCTGCTTATAACCCGCCAGTACACCGAGAGTTTGCTTTCCTAGATAGCTCACGAGACTCATACATCACGCCTTATTCAGATTGGGCTTAAGAGGGGACGCCGACCCTGTTTCGCTCGGGCCGTTCCAGCAGCGGTAGGAAGCGGAGAAATCATTCACGCTAACCGCATCACTTCCTACCTATCAACGGAGAAAGCGCTGAAAACTTTAGGCTTAATGCCACGCTATTTAAAGGAATAAATAGGAATTAGCAGCGATAGATAAGGCGTCCCCCTCCGTTATTTAAGCACCAGCATGGTGATGCCCACGCCGACCAGCACCAGACAAAAGGCACCTCGCAAATAAACGACGGGCAGTTTATGGGCAACCGCGACGCCCCAGGACACGCTGACAATGCCTCCCAATGCCAATGGCAAGCCGATACTCCAGTCAACGTTCCCCGCCTGCGAGTAGGAAAGCAGCGCCGCCAGCGCGCCCGGCACCACCAGAATCAGCGCCATACCCTGCGCCTGCGTTTGCGCAAAGGCAAACAGCGTGACCAGCGCGGGTACCACCACCAAACCGCCGCCAACGGTAAAAATGCCCGACATAAACCCGCTCACTACACCAAGCAGCGGCAGATATTTGGTCGACAGTACTTTCTCCGGCGTTTGGCTGCGTTTTTTGTTATACCACTGCCACATGTAGTACGCGGCCAGCACCAGCAGGAAAGTGGCAAACGCACGCTGTAGGTTGTGCACATCAATCGATGAGGCAAGATGAGCGGCAAAGTAGGCAGACCCCGTCGCGAATGCACACATCGTCAATGCCATGCGCGTATCAATACGGTTACGCTGGCGATAGCGCAGAAAACCAATCAGGACGTTAGGCGTAATCATCACCAGCGCCGTTCCTTGCGCCAAATGCTGATCCATCCCGAAAAGTACGCCCAGAATCGGAATCGCGATAATCCCTCCGCCAATCCCCAACATTCCCCCACAAAATCCCAGCCCGACGCCCAAAAGCAAACACAACACAATATCGCTGAACATCATTAAGCTAAACATAAAAGTGCATGACCTATAAATAACAAGACAATCTGGAGAACCGCGTTTCAGGCTGGTAGACAGACGATGGCTTTAGGATAAATATTCCGCGATTTCAATGAGGTTAAGATCGGGATCGCGCAGATAAATAGAACGGATTGGCTGTGTGGCGCCGGTACGCATCACCGGTCCTTCAGTAATTGGCCAGCGGTAACGCGCCAGATGCGCGATAACCTTCTCTAGCGGCACCGACGCAATCAAGCACAGATCGAGCGCCCCCGGCACAGGCAGATGCGCCTTTGGTTCATGCTCGGCTCCGCGCAGGTGCACATTGATTTTCTGGTGGCCAAAATGAAAAGCGACGCGCCCGTTTGCAAACGTTTCCTCCCGCATTTGCAGCACCTCGACATAAAAATGCCGGGTCGCCGCGAGATCAACGCAGGTCAATACGAGGTGATCGATATGATCAATAAATGACATTTCCAAGCTCCCTCTTACATCAGACATTTCACATCCTAGGAGTAACAGGGGCTTTTGATAATCACTGAATCGTCAATGACCCTTTCCTGTCAGGAAAACCTCCCGCTGTGATAGAGTTAGCGTGCCATAAGAAAGGTGACAACACGCTGCTCTGCATCAATACACCGGTCACTGAGGTGTTTTTCACACCACCGAGGAAGCTCGAACAATTATGATTAATCCTGCGCATTTTGACCTCCAGTCGCTCCGCATCTTTTTACAGGTTGCCCAGACCGGCAGCCTGACCAAAGCCGCAGAAAAATTCCACATCACGCTTTCTGCCCTGAGTAAACGTATCGCCGAGCTGGAGCGTACCGTGGACTGTGCGCTGTTCATCCGCATGCCGCGCGGCCTGACGTTAACGCCAGCCGGTAAAGAACTGGTGAATCTCGCAGGCAATGTGTTGAGCAACGTGGAGCGCATGGCGAGCGAAATGAATGACTATGCCGTTGGCGTGCGCGGCCACGTACACATGTGGGCAAATACCTCGGCGATTATTCAGTTTCTTCCGCAGGATCTGGCGTCCTTCCTTCTGGCCCGGCCGCTTATTCGTATTAACCTGGAGGAAAAGCTCAGTAAAACCGTGGTGACGGCGTTGGCGATGGGAGATGCCGATATCGGTATCTTCGCTGACAATGTCGGATCGCAAGGGGTCGAGAAGATCCCTTACCGTAAGGACAAGCTTGTCGTACTCGTTCCGCCCCAGCACCCACTTTCCGCCCTGTCAGACGTGAGTTTTAACGACACATTGGGCTACGATTACGTCGGCCTGAATAGCGGTAGTTCTTTGCTGAAACAGCTGAAAGACGCTTCGGATGAACTGGGAAGAGTGCTGCGCCTGCGCGTACAGGTCAGCAGCTTTGACGGGATTTGCCGCATGATAGAAGCGGGACTGGGTATCAGCGTCCTGCCAGAGGGCGCAATTCGCCCAGAAGTGCTCGGTACCGGATTGCGCGCCATCAATCTCACCGACGAGTGGGCTTCACGCCAGCTCTGGCTGGGCGTGAAATCCGGTGCGATTCTGCAACCCGAAGTCGCTAATCTGCTGACCCACCTGCGGCAGTGCGGCGCGTAAGGAGAAGGCTTTACCCTCAGCCTTCTTCGCTACCCGTTTTTTCATAGCCGAGACGGCCAACAAAGGGCAAACGCAGCGCGGGCGGGTTCATATCCACCCCCATGTTCAGCCCCAGAATGTTGGCCTCAATCCCCTCTTCAATGCCCATCGTGATACCCAGCACGCCCAGCAGCGAGATCTGCACGCCGCTTCCCGATGGCGACATCCCCACAGGGCGCGTGATCGGGCGATAATCCTTACCAATGGCATTAGCCGGCATATCCAGCTTGAGCGCCGGTACTTCGCGGCCAATGTGTGCGAGAAACGTATTGCTATTTGGTCCCGGCCAGGCGTGGTAGGTATTTGGCCACGGATAGCTTTTAATCGCGGCCTCAATCTGCGGGATCATGGCTTCCGCTTTGTCGCCACGGTGCTCCACCAGCAGCTTCGGCATCGCCCCGTACCAATACGCATCCGCCACCGACCGGTTAAGACGGACAACGTTATCACTCCCCCAACTCACCACCTCATAGCGGCGATACTGGGTTTCCCCCGCTTTCTTGAAAATGATCCACGGATGTACCGCCACCAGCCCGCGCCAGCCGTACGTCGGCGCGGCATAAACCTGCACGATCGCAGTCTGGCGAAATTGCACCGGGTTCGGCGCTAACCCAGAAGAATCCCGTTTGGCAGACCACCAGGTTTGCCCGCTAAACGTTTCGCCGTTGCGCGTCGACTGCGCCCAACTTTGCCAAAAAGACAGCAACAGCACACAAATAAACCCAATCCCCAAGAATTTGAGGTACGTCATAGGCCAGATAGCTCACTGAAAAGAGATGGAACGGAATCGATACGCCTGCGGGAGAGAGTATCCGCAGTGAAAATCGGTCAAAAATCATTCCGCCAGTTTACTGCCAGTTGGCGGTAAGATTAAAGCGATGGGTAAAATGTTGACCTATTTTTACGTTGTGTGGGGCTACAGGCGAGATTCTTCCTTTATTCAAACCGCATGCCGCGGAATATTCGATGTTAAACACACTGAGGAACAACGAAATGAACGATAACGCGTCTCTGGCAGCCGCTTTCTATCAGGCCTTCAACACTAATGACCATGCCACTTTCGACCGCCTGTTAGCGACCAATTGGGTCAATCACCCTGCTGACCCCGGTCAGCCGAATACACCAGCCGGATTCAAACGCGCCGTGGCACATACACATGCGGCTTTTGAAGGTTTCCATATCGATATCGAAGCCGTGGTTGCCGAGAACGATCTGGTGGTCTGCCGGATTGCCATGAGCGGCCGACACGTTGGTGATTTCGACCGCTGGAAAGCCTCCGGTCAGCAGGTACGTTTCTCTGGTATGGATATGCACCGTATTGAGGGAGGCCGCATCAGCGAAACCTGGCATTTTGAAAACTTCGATGGATTAAAAACAGAAGAAACTGCCTGACTGGGTGCGTCTGACATCCCCGGTTGCCCGAATGAAATCAGGTGACCTCGGGGATCTACATGATTTTTATCGAACGCTGAAAATTTCATCTCAGCAAGCAATATCATGGCGTGTAAAATAACTTACTATGAAAATAATATATTCAAAAAACATATTCATTAAATAATCAATCAACATTCCTGCATCTATTTTACGATTTTTAACGTCATTAAATAATCGCTGACTATAATCAATTGGCAAGTTCTATTAACGACACACCTCTGGAAATAGAGAATGGAGTAATTAAATGAAAAAAAATAATAAGCATATTAAGTCTACGGTATGTGCACTATCATTAGTCGCATTAACGCTAGGCTCAGCGGTTTCGCTTGCCTGTACGCGGCTCGTTTATAAAGATATCAATAATCCTGATTACCCAATTACCGCCCGTTCAATGGACTGGGCCGAGGATACCGAGACCAACCTCTGGATTTTCCCACGAGAATTAAAGCGTTCTGGTGCCGCAGGCCCGCATTCTCTGGAGTGGACATCAAAATACGGCAGTGTCATTGCCTCTGCTTTCGACAGTAACCCAAATATGGCCTCCACAACCGATGGCGTGAATGAAAAAGGGTTGGCGGCTAACGTACTCTGGCTGGCGGAATCTGAATATCCTAAAACCGCACCGACGGCAAAAAAACCGGGCTTGAGCATCGCTGCGTGGGCACAATATGTACTGGATAATTTTGCTACCGTCGATGAAGCGGTGAAGGCGCTGCAAGAGGAAAAATTTACACTGGTCACAAAAGACTTACCGCATCAGGATAGAAAGGCAACGCTTCACCTCTCCTTATCCGATTCATCCGGTGACAGTGCAATTATTGAATATATCGATGGCAAGCAGGTCATTCACCATAATAAGGACTATCAGGTGATGACCAATTCTCCGACGTTCGATCAGCAGTTGACGCTGAATGCTTATTGGGATCAGATAGGTGGCAATGTGATGCTGCCGGGAACGAACCGCGCCGCCGATCGCTTTGTCCGCGCCTCATTCTATGTGAAACATGTTGCCCCCAATAAACTCATTCCAGGAGTAGCAGAGAAAAGTAAAATAGAAAAAGATAAAGCGGACTTAGCCACCGCATTCAGTATTATACGTAATGCATCTGTTCCCTATGGTTATTCCTTGCCAGATATGCCGAATATTTCCTCAACGCGCTGGCGCACGGTTATAGATCATAAATCGCTACAGTACTTTTTTGAATCCGCCGTATCGCCTAATATCTTTTGGGTCGATTTGAAAAAAATCGACTTTGCTCCGCGTGGAGATAACGCCAGCAAATTAGATTTAGGGCCAAACCAGAGCACTATTTATTCTGGTCAGGCTTCAGCACACTTTAAGCCAGCTACGCCATTTAAATTTGCCGGGCTGTAAACAACAATATTCTTTACGATATTATTTTTATTCCACAATGATGTTAAAGCGCCATATTCGTATGGCGCTTTAATACAGCAATTAATAAATAAGGACATAGATAGGCTATTTACAGCACCTTCGCATTCCCTGCCCATTCTGCATAGAAATGGCTCGAACAAATTCCTGGTTCGATTGCTTTTATCTCTGTTTTGACTAATCCCAGATTGATGAAAGGATCGTCCGCCAGAATGTCTTCCATATCAGCGCTATCTAACCCGTAGGCTAAAATAAACCCACCAGTGCCATCATCCAGCGGGCCTGCAAAAATAACATTTCCCTTTTTTATATGATCAGCCAGCCATTTTTTGTGTGCGTCAATACTCTTTTCAAGTTCATCTTTCGGACTGGTGTAATACAGCGTAATAGCATAGAGCATGATTGCTACCTCAATAATTATTGAACGGCTATGGATGTAATAACAGAATGGATAGAGTCTTTCGCATTGTGAATTTCACGATTCTTGATTTCATCCCCTTTTGAAGCGCCTTCCGCACGGACAAAATGAATATCAGTAATACCAAGAAACCGGAAAAAGCCCTGAAGATACCGCTCCTGAAAATCCATATCTAAAAAAGGCGGAGCGGTATAAAAACCACCGCGAGAAGAAACCACAATAACCGTTCGTCCCCCAGACAAACCCACCGGACCTTTTTCCGTATATTTAAACGTTTTGCCAGCCTGCGCGAGCCGGTCTAACCATGATTTCAGCTGGCTCGAGACGGAAAAGTTATACATCGGCGCACCAATAACAATCACGTCATTCGCCAGAAACTCCGCGACCAGCGTTTCAGATAATTGGTGTTCACGCAGCGTGGCGTCATCTACCGAAGAGGATGCGATTTGGCGAAACCCTGCGGCAATCGGCCCAGTCAGGTGGCGTATTTCATCTTTAACCACATCCCGGTAAGAGACGACGGCATTCGGATGCTGTTTGACTAATTGCGCCACAACATCAGCAGAAATCTGTCGGGAAACGGAACCGTTCTCAAGAATACTGGAGTCTATATGTAAAATGTTCACAATAACTTCTCCTACATTGCGTTTCAAAGCTCACTTATTTAACGGCTTTAGCCGCGCTATCAATAAAATCCGCGACGACTTCCGGGTGCGATATCAGAGACATATGGCTGGATGCAATAGAGCGTGTCTTTGCCCCGATATGGCTCGCGATGTCTTTCTGAATAGATGGATTTAATGCCTTGTCCTTCTCCGTCAGCAAATACCAGGTCGGTTTAGCTTTCCACGCTGCCTGCTGAACACGATCGCCAAACGCCTTTGCCGCCATCGGCTGCTGCACCGCAGCCAACGCCTGCGCTTTCTTCAGTGGCACATCGCCCGCCATCACCTCACGATACTGTTCGGGGTTATCCAACCAAATCAGGCCATTAGCGTCCTGTGCCATGCCCTCCATCGGCGCTTTCAGGCGCTGCAATAAATCAGAGACGGATTCTCCACTATCTGGCACCAGCGCCGACAAATAGACGATGCCGCGAACCCTGGGATCATTACCGGCCTGCGTCACGACGGCTCCGCCCCACGAATGCCCTACCAGCAGCACATCACCCTGCTGCCTTTGCAGCACGTGTTCCGTCGCCTCAACGTCATCCGCTAAAGAGGTCAGCGGGTTTTGCACCGCCGTCACGTGGTAACCCATTTCCTGTAGCCGGGCCGTGACGGCAGACCAACTGGAGCCATCAGCAAAGGCACCGTGGACTAAAACGATATTGTTAATTTTTGCCGCCTCCGCAACATTGTGAATGCTGGCAGACAGCACCAGACCTAACGCGATGGCCAGATGGCCGAACCATTTAATACGATAATGCGTCATACGCTTTCCTCTGAAAGAGTGATACGACTGACTGCCCCTCCAACGCGTTTCATCAGGCTCGGGGCAGCAAATGGTTGAATTTTAATCGTGGTTGATGCTTGCGGTAAGATGGCTAACTTGACATAGTTCATGCAAAATTCGCCAAATTCTATTTAACAGGAAAGGTCACTATGCACATCGCCATTCTGGCGCTGCCGGGCAGTATGCAGTCGGCCATTTCCGGGCTTTCTGATATCTTCTGGATGGTCAATCAGGCGCTGATTACCCAGCCAGAGAGTGCTTCCTCCGCCTCACCGCTCTCTTTTGAAACATCCATCGTCAGTGCAGACGGCAAGCCTGTACGTGATGCTCAGGGCAGGCTGATTCACGTCGACAGCTCATTTGATGCGGTGGGTAAATCGGATGTCGTGCTAGCGACCGGGATGATGCTCGGGCCCGATAAATTACCGATGGCAACGTCATCCGTTAGTGAATCGGCTATTTGGCTCAGGGAGCAATATCGACAGGGCTCGCTGATAGGTGGTGCCTGTGCGGGGGGCTTTATTCTGGCCGAAGCCGGGCTGCTGGATGGTCGCTTTTGCACCACAACATGGTGGCTCTACCACACCTTCAAGCAGAAATACCCGAAGGCAAAACCGGTGTGGGGCAAAGCGCTGGAAGAACAAGATGGCATCATTACCACCGGTGGGCCATTGTCCTGGGTGGAACTTGCTCTGCATATTATCCGCCGCAGCGGCGGACCTAAGGTCGCAAAATTGGCAGCAGATATCGCGGTAGCGGACAGCCAGCCGATCTCCCAACGTATTTATGCCCCACAGGGATTCATTAACACCGTACACCCTCTGCTGCTGCGCGCCGAACAGCTCATCCGCTACGAAAATCCGGCAATCACCGCAGAAGAACTAGCCAGCGCCCTGAATTTCAGCGACCGGACGCTGCACCGCAAGCTCAAAGAACTCACGGCGGAAAGCCCGAAAAACTTTATTACCCGCGTCAGGATCGAAATGGCCTGCCTGCTGCTTGAAAACCCGATGACCAATATCAAGCAGGTCGCCTCCGAATGCGGTTACAGTGAAGACACCGCCTTCAGACGCGCCTTTTCTCAGCAGATGGAGATGACACCGACCCAGTTCAGAAAATGGGCGCTGTTGAGGAATAATACATCGCGCGCGTTGGATAATGAGAATGGGGGTTAAGGCGAGGGTGATAAAAGACACGGCTTAGAGTAAACCACCGCCTTGATACACCTTTGCTGCACAGTGCTATTCACTCAGGGAATGAATTAAGGAAATAAAATTGATGATAAGGAAAACCGTTATTGCCACGCTGATCGTCCTGTCGGCGGCATCCATCAGTCAGGCAAATGACAAGGTAGACACGCTCTACGAACGCCTCATGCAGCAGGATGCTACTGCATTAGCCGCGTTGACGACATTAGCGAAAGACCACGACCCGCAGGCATTGAGTACGCTGGGGTTCATCTATGAATACGGCATCACCGTCCCGCAAAATACCACGCAAGCGCGCCAGTATTATCAGCAGGCCTGTGAAGTAGATGGTAATTTTGGCTGCTACAACGTCTGGTATTTTTATCAATATGGCAAAGGTGTCGCGCAGGATAAAGCACGCGCCAAACAGTTCGCAGACAAAATGCATCGCGCCGATCTCAAAATACCGCCTGATGTAATAGAGAACGTCATCGATTACCTGTATAGCGCAAAAGCCAATATCGATAGCGATATATCACAGCGTTCCAGATTAATTTATGCCGCCAAAAGGTACCTCACCAGTGGCGATGAAGATACACAACGTTTATTTACCCGTATCGGCTTTAGCAAGCGGGATGTGCTACGGCTGGCAACATTTTGGGCAAAAGATGGCGATCCAGAAATGAATTTCCTGGTCGGTTATTTCTATAATTTTGGCTATGCCGGTATCAAAAATGAGAATATTGAAGCCCTTAAATGGTTCCGTATCGCTGCCGAAGGTGGTCACCCAGAAGCACAAAATATTCTTGGGTCGGTATACGAAAAAGGACGCTGGGGTATTTATGCGGATGGAGCAGAAGCTGAAAAATGGTATGAACTGGCAGCAAAACAAGGCAATGACAACGCACTGATGAATCTGGGTAAAATGTATTACGACGGCATACTCATCAAGGGCGACTACCGTAAGGCCTATGTATTATTTGAGCAGGCCTATAAAAATGACGTGACCAGTGCCAGCAGATATTTGTCCCAGATGTATTACAGCGGACAGTACGTTGATGTGGATTGTCATCAAGCAAAAAAATACGAAGGAAGTGCAGATAGCCATTATTTTCGCCAATGTGAAAAAGATAAGCGCGAGAGAAAAGCAACGCGCGACGTCTTACCACTCTTAACGTTAAAACATGAATCGAGTCCATTCGGTGGAGATAATAATCCCTATAAATGTGAGCTTAATTTCTCTATCAATACGAATAAATTAGGCGAAGTCGCCAATTTTCGCGCCACGCTACAACTCAAAAACAGTGAAGGCGCGTCAGCCGAACAGACTCTCGCTTTCCCACCTTTTGGGTTGAGTAGTCTTGATACCGGAATGATTGGAGAAAAATTTATTTTTTCCCAGGAATCGGCTCTGCTCCCACAGTACAAACCCGATTTTTGCCAATTCAGCGATCTGAAATTTCAGGTCACCTCCGCGACCGCCACGATTAACGGCGAAGAAGTGGATGTACTTAAAGCAGGAATATTGAAGCAACAGGAAAAGCGTTAACATTCGCGTGTGACTGCTTGATTCCCCATGCTGATAGCTCAGAACTCTGGGCTATTTAGCCTTTATCAGTGCATTCACCAACGTGGCTACAGCGTGTACGAATGCTCAGGAAAAAACCTCTGTATAGTATCCACGATGTGAATATAATGTGTTATGGACAACAGAGGTCGAAAAAATGGAAAAAGACAATAAAGAATTTATTATTCATCAGACATTAACACAAAGCGACTACGAAAGGGGTATTAGGTCGATATCCAACTGGAACGAAAAGAGACAGAGTTATAAGCAAAAGATAATTAATTCCCTGCCAATGCTTTCATTTGTTTTGTTGCTTTTATCGCTCTTTATATTACTGGCGATCATTTTCTTATCCAGCGAACGTGAAGCCCACCCTATTATAAAGTTATTTTCTTATCTTACGGCTTCACTAGCCGTACTTTCCACTTTACTTTCATTACCCACCAGAAAAATAAAAAGCCCCCCTCCAGGGATATTTCCAGTAGAGGTAAAAATAATAATAAACAATGATGGCATCTACGGGGAAACGGAAAGTTCACACAGCCATTACAAATGGCATGCTATTTCTCACCTCCATAAAATCGATGACTATTTATTTTTAATCATTGATAATATGATTGCCATCCCTATTTCGCTTAGTAATTTTTCTGATAAACAAGAAGCTGATTCACTTATTCTTTTTATTGAAGAAAGAATGGGAGCATAAAAGCGATGCCATAGCGATGCTCTTTGCATGACTCTGCCAGATGGCAGAGTCATATAAATAAAGTACCAGTAAGCTATGGCGCTTTCTTGTTTATGTCCCCTACTCCCTGTCTTTATTTCACACCTGAATAACGCGACGGCCAAATCTCTTCCGACCTTTTCCCCATCGCTTCGGCAATCAGCCGTTCGCCTCTCGGCCAATGTCTGGTGAGCGCATTCGCCAGCGTGGATGACGCCAGTCCCGCCGCTCTGGAAACTGCCGCCAGCGTTGTCCCTTTCTTCCGTAATCCCGCGATGATATCCGCCGGATGCCAGTCAGTGTGATTCATTCCATTTCCCTCCACCTATCAAAAACCATTTGGATTTCCGTGTGGATAGGATCGCGTTTTGTGATGAGCAAGACCACGGACGATGAGTCACATATTTAAGGCATTAGACGAGCGTTATGATTCTGGCTATCTGCTTATGTGAATAGCTACAAAAGTTTCGTGCGTGCTAACCACCGTATTTCTCTGTGATTTCATCACACGCCCGACAAGGCGCGCTCAATCGCCGCAGCGCCTTGACCACTGGCTTTTCGGCGCTAATTGCGTCGCTACGCGATACCTTCGGCATTCGTGACCGTTATTCGGACCGCCAGTGACGCGTTCCCGACGCGGCACTGGCTTTCGCCGCATCCATGCGGCTCATCCGACGGCCACGATCGCCTCAGCGCAATTTTTTACGCCGAGAGGGAAAGACAATACTATTCAATAAACTAAATTATTCTCAATGGCATAATTCCAATTAAATTTATTACTAAATATAAAAAACTGACACACCAAAAATTAAATAAAAATCATATAAAAATAAATTTTATAATCCATCACCTTTACAATAAAGTGGACTTACATTCTCATGCTCTTCTAACCACCTATAATACCCTTCAATTTCTGGCCCACCATAATTAATAGCTAATTCCAAACCAAAAATAGCCAGTATAAAGTACCACTCACCTGAATTCGTTTGAATAATATCACTTTCATGAACACGCTGTACAAAATTTCCGTTTTCATCAACCCATTGTGCACCCTGCTCATAAATACGCCTAACACTCACAGGCCATTCTTTTATTGTACCCTTTCTAGCATGTTCTCTAATAACATCCAATTGGATTTCTGTTGCTATATATTCTAAACCATCAGGATAATCAATTAATCGTAAAGCCATACATTCTAGTGCAACCTTAGCCATAAATCTCGACAGTACAAGAGGTGATGGCGGCTCAGCGGATAACAAAAACACTCCTTTACCTTCGCATGCTAAATGACGTAAAGCATCCTCTGATAAAGACACTGAAGTTATTGAATCTTTTTTCGGATCACGAGAAAATTTTGCATGAAAACCAGGGGTTAACACTCCATCCAAAGATGGAATTTTTCCTTTCTTACTTAAGATTTCCTCATGAAACCTAAGAGATTTAATCGCAGGAGACTCTAAAAATTGTTTTTCTACTTTCCTAGAGAAATAATTATTACAAGAGTCACAAACAACACCAGGGGGTAAAACAAGGGTATGATTCCCTAGTGATTCTGGAATTATATGCTCGACACTACATGAATCATTCGAAGGATTACGGCAAAATATGCAAATCATTAATTTCACCTAAACATTAATAGTTAAAATTATAATAAACGCATAAAAAAAAACGAATCAATATATTTTTATTATTACTCAAATTGATATCACATTTTAGGGTAAACAATGGGATGAAACTCCTGCAAGGATACCTCCCTAAAGGTGGATCCATGTATCTTGGTAACTAAGCGACATAGGAAATTGATGTTAAACGGTAACTATCGCTCTGAAAACCTCTAGGCTACTTTGTAAATGGTCATTTATGTAAACTAGACCCAAAAATTTCGGCGACCATAAGTTTGAAAGAGACGGTGTCTGGGAGCTCAGAGTTGATTATGGTCCAGATTATCGAGTGTATTACGCGATAGAAGGCGATAAGATGATTTTGCTCGTCACCGGTGGCGATAAATCAAGCCAAAGCAAAGATTTAGATAAAACGGTGCAATACTGGCGGGATTATCAAAAGAGGTAACATCATGGCAATCATCACCCAATCCACTAAATTCGAAAAAGCCATTAGCCACGATGATACAATGGTTGCGGAGCTACGAGAAAATCCTGAGTACGCTGAAATATATCTCCAGACAGCATTAGAAGATATTTATGAGGAAGGTGGCATCGCTGCATTCCTGACAGCGTTACGCCGTGTCGTTGAAGCGCGTGGCGGAGTAGGAGAAATAGCCAAAAAGTCGGGACTGTCTCGCCAACAGCTATACAGAACGCTGTCTGAAAATGGTAATCCAACGCTGACTACACTCACCGAAATCACCAGAGCCGCAGGCGTTCGGCTTATTCCCAATACTCACAATAATTAAAAATATCAGTCGCTCAACCACGTAGAAAGATTTAGTCAGACGTAAAAAAACCCGCAGTTACGCGGGTTTTTTTCTGTTGAGTACAACGCTATTTCAGACGCAGGTTTATTCCCACTCAATCGTCGCCGGTGGCTTGCCCGATACGTCATAAACAACGCGGGAGATGCCGTCGACTTCGTTGATGATGCGGTTGGATACGCGGCCCAAGAAATCGTATGGCAGGTGTGCCCAGTGCGCGGTCATAAAGTCGATGGTTTCTACCGCACGCAGTGAGACAACCCAATCGTATTTACGGCCATCGCCCATCACGCCCACGGAACGAACCGGCAGGAAGACGGTGAATGCCTGACTGACTTTGTTGTACAGGTCGGCTTTGTGCAACTCTTCAATAAAGATCGCATCCGCACGACGCAGCAGGTCACAGTATTCTTTCTTCACTTCACCCAGCACGCGTACGCCCAGACCTGGACCTGGGAACGGATGGCGGTACAGCATGTTGTACGGCAGACCCAGTTCCAGACCGATCTTACGCACTTCGTCTTTGAACAGCTCTTTCAGCGGCTCAACCAGACCCAGCTTCATCTCTTTCGGCAGGCCACCCACGTTGTGGTGGGACTTGATGACGTGCGCTTTGCCCGTCGCAGAAGCCGCAGATTCGATGACGTCCGGGTAGATAGTACCTTGTGCCAGCCATTTCACGTCAGTTTGCTTGCTGGCTTCTTCATCGAAGACTTCAACAAACACACGGCCGATGATTTTACGCTTGGCTTCTGGATCGTTTTCGCCAGCCAGCTCGCCCAGGAAGCGATCTTCCGCTGCCACGTGAACAATGTTCAGGCCGAAATGATCGCCGAACATTTCCAGAACCTGATCGGCTTCGTTCAAACGCAGCAGGCCGTTATCGACAAACACACAGGTCAGGCGGTCACCAATCGCACGGTGCAGCAGCATCGCGGTCACAGAAGAATCCACGCCGCCGGACAGGCCCAGAATCACCTGGTCGTTGCCCACTTGCTCACGAATACGGGTCACCGCATCGTCGATAATCTTGGCTGGCGTCCACAGTGCTTCACACTGGCAAATGTCACGGACAAAACGCTCCAGCATGCGCTGGCCCTGACGGGTGTGCGTCACTTCCGGGTGGAACTGCACGCCGTAAAAACGTTTTTCTTCGTTTGCCATGATGGCAAACGGACAGGTATCGGTACTCGCAACGGTCTCAAACCCTTCTGGGATTGCCGTCACTTTGTCGCCGTGGCTCATCCAGACATCCAGCAGCGGTGCGCCCGTCGCGCTCAACGCATCCTGAATATCACGCACCAGCGCGCTATCCGTCTTCACTTCTACCTGCGCATAACCAAACTCACGCTCGTTGGAACCTTCAACGTGGCCACCTAACTGCATCGCCATCGTCTGCATGCCGTAGCACACGCCTAATACCGGTACGCCAGCGTTGAAAACGTATTCTGGCGCGCGCGGGCTGCCAAATTCGGTGGTGCTTTCCGGGCCGCCGGACAGGATGATCCCGTTCGGATTAAACCCGCGAATCTGCGCTTCCGTGACATCCCATGCCCACAGTTCACAGTAAACGCCCAGTTCACGCACGCGACGTGCAACCAGTTGCGTGTACTGCGAGCCGAAATCCAGAATAAGAATGCGGTGTTGATGAATGTTTTGCGTCATGAGGAGCATGTTCCAAAAAGCTAAAAAATAAGTAAACCCGGCGAATAGCCCTAAAAAGACAGGCAATAGTACCGGGTTTATCGGGTTAAATCAGCCCGCAAATTACCTTATGAACCCATACGGTAGTTTGGTGACTCTTTAGTAATGGTAACGTCGTGAACGTGGCTTTCCTGAATGCCCGCGCCGCTGATGCGTACAAACTCAGCCTGCGTGCGCAGCGCGTCGATAGTCGCGCAACCCGTCAGCCCCATACAGGAGCGCAAGCCGCCCATCTGCTGGTGAACGATCTCTTTCAGGCGGCCTTTGTAGGCTACGCGGCCTTCGATACCTTCCGGCACCAGTTTGTCGGCGGCGTTATCAGTCTGGAAGTAACGGTCTGATGAACCTTTGGACATCGCGCCCAGTGAGCCCATACCGCGATAAGATTTGAATGAACGCCCCTGATACAGTTCGATTTCACCCGGAGATTCTTCCGTACCCGCCAGCATGGAACCGACCATGACACAGGCCGCGCCTGCTGCGATGGCTTTAGCGATGTCGCCGGAGAAGCGGATACCGCCGTCGGCGATGACCGGAATGCCGGTACCTTCCAGCGCTTCAACCGCATCGGAGATCGCCGTAATCTGCGGTACACCCACGCCCGTCACGATACGGGTAGTACAGATGGAGCCAGGGCCGATACCCACTTTGACCGCGCTAACGCCCGCTTCAACCAGCGCTTTCGCGCCTGCACCCGTAGCGACGTTACCGCCGATGATTTCGAGGTTCGGGTATTTAGCACGTGTTTCACGAATACGCTGCAATACGCCTTCGGAATGGCCGTGTGAGGAATCGATCAGCAGAACGTCAACGCCTGCGGCAACGAGCGCATCAACACGCTCTTCGTTACCCGCACCGGCACCAACCGCCGCGCCTACGCGCAGACGACCGTGTTCGTCTTTACAGGCGTTTGGTTTACGTTCTGCTTTCTGGAAATCTTTTACCGTAATCATGCCGATCAGGTGGAATTTGTCGTCAACGACCAGTGCTTTCTCGACGCGTTTTTCGTGCATCTTTTGCAGCACGACGTCACGCGCTTCGCCTTCTTTAACGGTGACCAGACGCTCTTTCGGCGTCATGAAGGCGCTAACCGGTTTTTCCAAATCGGTCACAAAACGCACGTCACGACCGGTGATGATACCGACCAATTCGTTGTCTTTTGCCACGACAGGGTAACCCGCGAAGCCGTTGCGCTCGGTCAGCTCTTTCATTTCACGCAGCGTGGTTTCTGGGGTGACCGTCTGTGGATCGACCACAACACCACTTTCATGTTTTTTCACGCGGCTGACTTCTTCCGCCTGACGCTCAATTGACATATTTTTGTGAATAAAGCCCAGACCGCCTTCCTGCGCCAGCGCAATAGCGAGGCCGGATTCGGTAACGGTATCCATCGCTGCGGACAGCATAGGAATATTCAGGCGAATGTTTTTCGTCAACTGCGTGGACAGA
This sequence comes from Pectobacterium aroidearum, assembly GCF_041228105.1. Taxonomy (NCBI): domain Bacteria; kingdom Pseudomonadati; phylum Pseudomonadota; class Gammaproteobacteria; order Enterobacterales; family Pectobacteriaceae; genus Pectobacterium; species Pectobacterium aroidearum. The sequence continues at coordinate 1,414,262 of NZ_CP166097.1, read as the reverse complement.
TCGGCAGTATTAGGCAGAACAGTAGAATGAGCGGGAACCAGGAGGACGTCGTCAAACGTCAGTGCTTCTTTAGCGATACGTAGCATGGGCAATATCTCACCAAGGTGGATGTAAGAATAGATAAAATATTGCCGTGGCATTATACAGAGCGTAATCGGTTGCCTCCAGCATTATTTTACTAAAATGCTTGATTACCTGTTTCAGGTAGGTAGTATCGATCAATTAAGTGACTGTTTTAAAATTTGATCTGGCTCACAATGTCTCAATTTCCCTCCTCTGCAATTTTTACCGTTAGCCGACTGAATCAGACGGTTAGACAACTGTTGGAAATGGAAATGGGCCAGATTTGGCTCTCCGGTGAAATCTCCAACCTCTCTCAGCCCTCATCCGGCCATTGGTATTTCACGCTGAAAGATGAACGTGCGCAGGTGCGCTGCGCGATGTTCCGTACCAGTAACCGCAGGGTGACATTCCGTCCACAAAACGGCCAGCAGGTGCTGATTCGGGCCACCATTACGCTGTATGAACCCCGCGGCGACTATCAGCTGTTGGCGGAAAGTATGCAGCCTGCCGGTGACGGTCTGTTGCAGCAACAGTTTGAACAGCTCAAACAGAAACTCGCCGCCGAAGGGCTGTTTGATCAGCAGTTTAAGCAGGTGCTCCCCTCTCCCGCCAAACAGGTCGGCGTGATTACGTCAGCCAGCGGTGCCGCCCTGCACGATATCTTGCAGGTATTGCAGCGCCGTGACCCGTCGCTGCCGGTGATCGTGTATCCCACGTCGGTGCAAGGCGCAGACGCACCGCTACAGATTGTTCGCGCTATTGAGCTGGCTAACCAGAGAGAAGAGTGTGACGTGTTAATCGTCGGGCGCGGCGGCGGTTCGCTGGAAGATCTGTGGAGCTTTAATGATGAACGGGTGGCTCGAGCCATCTTTGCCAGCCATATTCCTATCGTCAGCGCCGTCGGCCATGAAACCGATGTCACCATCGCCGATTTCGTCGGTGACCTGCGAGCCCCCACGCCGTCCGCCGCTGCCGAGTTAGTGAGTCGTAACCAACTTGAACTGTTGCGCCAGATTCAGTCCCAGCGCCAGCGGCTGGAAATGGCGATGGATTATTACCTTGCCCAGCGCAACCGGGAATTTACTCGTCTGCACCACCGCTTGCAGCAACAACATCCACAACTGCGGCTGGCGCGTCAGCAGGCACAGCTGGTCAAACTGCGCCAACGGCTGGATGACGCCATGCAGCAGCAGCTTCGGCAAACCTTACGCCGAAGTGAACGCTTACAACAGCGCCTAATGCAACAGCAGCCGCAGACTCGCATCCATCGTGCGCAACAGCGCTTACAGCAGTTGAGCTATCAGATGCAGAGTGCAGTGGAACGCCAGTTAAATCAGAACAAGCAGAAGCTAGGTATCGCCTGTTCACGGCTGGAAGGCGTTAGCCCGCTGGCGACGCTGGCGCGCGGCTATAACGTCACCACCGCCCCCGACGGTAATGTACTGAAAAACGTCACGCAAATTACCCCCGGTGAAACGCTGAAAACCCGTTTGCAGGACGGTTGGGTAGAAAGTCAGGTCACGACGCTGGTGCCGAACCCAAGTTCTGTGAAAAAGCGGCGAAAACCCTCATCTCAGTCATAAAAATCGCGCGATCGGCATAAAACTCACAGGATGGGGATTTATCCTAAAACAACGGCGATCCCCCATTCTTGCCCCTATCATCTGAACTATACTCATTTTTAGCTCACTAAAATTTATGCCCGTCATACTTCAATCTGCATGTTAGCGGTGAAGCAAGATGGGATAAAAATACAGTGAGCTTTATCGATCGTCTGTGTTACCCCTGATGAGCGTTTTCAAGGAGATGAGGTATGAAGTCCAGACCGATTTGTAGCGTGATTCCCCCTTATATTTTGCATCGCATTATTGCAAACGGCACAGACGAGCAGCGCCACTGCGCGCAACAGACGCTGATGCACGTTCAGTCATTAATGGTCAGCCACAATCCACGCCCGGAACCCCATGAGAAATTACCCGCCGGGCAGGCTAATCGCAACATCCACGATGCCGAACAGCAGCAACAGTTGCCCGGCAAGCAGGTACGTGCGGAAGGCCAGCCCAGCAACGGTGATATCGCCGTCGATGAAGCCTACAACTATCTGGGTGTCACCTATGATTTCTTCTGGAAGATTTTCCAACGTAACTCACTGGACGCCGAGGGGCTGCCGCTGACGGGCACAGTGCATTACGGTCAGGATTACCAGAACGCCTTCTGGAACGGGCAGCAGATGGTATTCGGAGATGGCGACGGCAAAATCTTTAATCGCTTCACGATTGCGCTGGATGTGGTTGCGCATGAACTCGCTCACGGCATTACCGAACACGAAGCAGGACTGATTTATTTTCGTCAGTCCGGCGCGCTGAACGAATCACTTTCCGATGTATTTGGTTCTATGGTCAAGCAGTACCATTTGGGGCAAACCGCTGAGCAGGCGGACTGGTTTATCGGTGCCGATCTGCTGGCAGACGGTATTCACGGGATGGGGCTGCGGTCGATGTCTCACCCAGGCACCGCATATGATGATGAACTGCTAGGGATCGATCCCCAGCCCTCTCATATGAGTGAATATGTGAACACGCGCGAAGACAACGGCGGCGTACACTTGAATTCCGGCATTCCCAACCGAGCATTCTACCTGACAGCCATCGCGCTGGGCGGGCATTCCTGGGAAAAAGCTGGCCGCATCTGGTACGACACGCTGTGCGATAAGTCACTGCCGCAAAATGCGGATTTCGAAATTTTCGCGCGCCATACGATCCAACATGCCGCTAAGCGTTTTAACAACACCGTTGCGGATATCGTCATGCAGTCGTGGGAAACCGTGGGCGTGGAGGTTCGTCAGGAGTTCTTATGAAGACACTGCCAGAGCTCAACGAAGACGCCATCATTGAGCTGGCGCGTGAAGGAGGATTCGCCTTCATCCCCAAACTGGCGGGGTTGCGACGCTTCGCGCTCGCCAGCGTGACGTCATCCGAGCGGGAACGCATTTGTAACGCGATCCGTAACGCCTTTCCTCAGGCTCGCGACCCCGGTGAACCAGACGGCCCGGGGCGCGGCGACCAGTTCTATTACCGCATCCACATCAGCTATCGTCACCCGCAGCAGAATCAGTATGCCGATGTTATCCTGCTGATCCCTGAAGACCGTGCGCCGCCGGAACTGACCGAGCTGTGGCGTAACGGCGCACAGGAGTAGCAATAGGCTTAATCGGCAGGTGTATAGCTGAACACGACCCGCCGTTTGGAAATCATCCCGTGCTGCTGGCAGAAGTAATCCACCGCGCCACAGGCTTTCAGTTCCTGAAGTAAGTGGTTACATTCAGGGCACGCCGCCTTACGCAGATAATGCTGCTGGCAGTCCTTACACAGGAACGAACCATCAGACTGCCACAGCATCACGTGGTGACAATCAGGACAAAGCGCATCCATCTTTTCTCCTCCATTTTGCTACCAATAACGCGTGATGGTCAGAGGTTAAATCACACCGAGGGAACGTAGCACGTACAGCCCAATAGCAATCATGAAAAACGCGCCAACCGTCGTCAAGCCAATAATATTCGCTGCCAGCGTGGCGTTTCCCCCCATCGCACGAGTCATTGCATAGCTACCTGCTGCGGTTGGCGTTGAGGAAAACAGAAAAATAATCCCCAGCTCGACACCGCGAAATCCGACAAGCCATCCGCCCAGCGTGAGCAGCCCCGGCACAACGAATATCTTAGCCACAGAAGACAGCACGGCCACATTGGACGAACGAAACATACTGCGCCATTCCAGACTGGCTCCGGCACACAATAACGCCAGCGGCAACGCCATTGAGGAAATAAAGCCACCGGTCTGCTTGATGACGCTCGGCATTGGCAGTTGGCTTTGCCCGTAGGCCGCACCAAGAAGCAGACCAATAATCAGCGGATTGGTCACAATGCCCCGTAGCAGTTGGCTTACCGGAATCTTCTGTTCAGGCGATTGTCGCTGCAAGCTGCGCGTCAGCGTAATAACAGACAGTGCGTTAAACATAATCACCGTCACCATCAAATACAGTGAGCCAACAGCAATGCCTTCATCACCGTAAGCACTCATCGCAAACGCCAGCCCCATTACGCCAGTATTTGAACGGAACCCGCCTTGCACAAAGATGCCGCGTTCCTTTGGATCCTTGACGAGCTTCACCGCCGCGATTTCCAGCAGCAAAAATGTCGCCAATGTCCCTATCGTGCCATACACCACCAGCGGCCACTGGCTTGCAAAAGACTGGTGATTACCTGCAACACTAAAAAACAGCAAGCAGGGAAGAGAAAGATTGAATACAACCCGCATTGCGGTATCACAAAACGCATCATTCAGCAGATTGATCTTACGCAACCCTATACCAATCAATAACATAATCACATTAGGCATCGTGACGTTGAATGCAAAACTCCAGGTTTCCCAGGACATGACTCTCCTTGATTATTATTGGTTTTGTTAACGGCGATTCGTTTCGTCTCTGACAAAACGGGGCGAATATCGCTATTCGCCCCGTTAATAAATTACTTACCTTTTTTAATGTGTGACATCAAACGCTTACGCTTGCGTAGCTGGTTTGGTGTCAGCGTGTTGCGCTTGTCTGCGAAAGGGTTTTCCCCTTCTTTAAACTGGATACGAATCGGCGTGCCCATTACGTCCAGCGAACGGCGATAGTAGTTCATCAGATAGCGCTTGTAAGAATCCGGCAGGTCTTTCACCTGATTCCCGTGAATCACTACAATCGGCGGGTTATAACCACCGGCATGCGCATATTTCAGCTTCACGCGACGGCCGCGCACCAGAGGCGGCTGGTGATCGTCTGATGCCATCTGCATGATACGGGTCAACATAGCCGTACTCACGCGACGAGTGGCGCACGCATAGGCTTCGGTTACGGACTCAAACAGGTTACCCACGCCGCTGCCATGTAACGCAGAAATGAAGTGAATACGGGCAAAGTCGATAAAGCCGAGACGCAGATCCAACGTCTCTTTCACCTGCTCACGCACTTCCTGCGACAGGCCATCCCATTTGTTCACCACGATCACCAGTGAGCGCCCACTATTGAGGATAAAGCCCAGCAGCGAGAGATCTTGATCGGAAATACCTTCACGCGCGTCGATAACCAGCAGCACCACGTTGGCATCTTCAATCGCTTGCAACGTTTTGATAACGGAGAATTTTTCTACCGTTTCCGTCACTTTGCCGCGCTTACGTACCCCAGCGGTATCAATCAGAACGTATTCGCGTTCGTCGCGCACCATTGGGATGTAGATACTGTCACGCGTCGTGCCCGGCATGTCGAACACCACCACGCGCTCTTCGCCCAGAATACGGTTAGTGAGCGTGGACTTACCCACATTCGGACGCCCGACAATCGCCAGTTTGATTGGCAAATCTTCAGGATTGAAATCGTCTTCTGCTTCTTCTTCGCTAGCCTGCTCGTCCGCTTCTAACGCTGCCCAGTAAGCTGCGTTCTCTTCTTCTTCGCTTAACTCAACAGGCTCTTCTATTTCATCTTGTACAAACGGCAGCAAAACTGTTTCCAGCAACGACGTGACGCCGCGACCGTGAGACGCGGCAATCGGGTACACTTCCCCCATTCCGAGCGAGTAGAAATCTGCCGTGACCATATCCGGGTCAAGACCATCAGTTTTGTTCGCAACCAGCACCGTCGTTTTTTCACGGCTGCGCAAATGCTTGGCAATGCCTTCATCCGCAGGCATCAATCCCGCACGGGCATCGACCATGAACAGCACGATATCCGCTTCTTCAATCGCCACCAGCGATTGACCGGCCATACGCGTTTCCACACCGTCTTCTGTACCGTCGATCCCACCGGTATCGACGATAATAAATTCATGCCCTTCCACTTCTGCACGACCATACTTGCGGTCACGAGTCAGCCCAGGGAAATCCGCCACCAATGCATCACGAGTGCGCGTTAAGCGGTTAAATAGCGTGGATTTCCCCACATTCGGGCGCCCGACCAGCGCGACGACAGGTATCATTGTTACAACCTCATTACTTATATTTCAATACGTTACAGCGAAATACTCGCTGACGATAAAAAGACGAAACGGCCCCTGATAGTGTCAGGAGCCGTTGTGGTAACACATTCAAAAGTGGGAACGCGCCTAAAAACGTCGCGATCCAAATTAAACAGGGGTTACCTAGCGGGTGAACGCGTAGACATCACCGTTTTTCGCCTGAATTAGCAGCTTGTCGCTGGCAACTACAGGCTTGCCGAGGAAGCCAGAGCTATCCACTTTTTGCTGCGCCACGAAACGACCATCCGCGGTATTCAGCCAGTGCAGATAACCTTCGGCATCGCCCACTACCAGATAGCCGTTATACAGCGCCGGTGCCGTTAAGTTACGGTGCAGCAGATCGCTTTGACGCCACAGGCTCACTCCACCGTTAGTGTTCAATGCAACAACGCGATCGTCCTGATCGACCAGGTAGATGCGGTCGCCGTCGATGATGAAATCATGCACTGAGCCCAGTTCACGTTTCCACAGAATCTGACCGGAACGCAGATCCAGCGCGGTCATGTTGCCATTGTAACCCAACGCGTAAACCACTTCGCCCGCGACAACCGGTGTCGTATCGACATCGTTCAGACGATCGATTTCGGTCGCGCCACTCGGCTGTGAAATACGCTGCTGCCAGATAAGCTGACCCTGATTGATCATCACGGCGTTTACACGACCGTTGTCACCACCCACAATCGCCGCACCAAATGCGGTCGTCGGGGCAGATTCACCACGCAGTGACAGCGTTGGCATATCCAAGTTGACGCTCCATTTGATAGCGCCATCCGCTTCATTCAATGCCTGCAACATGCCGTTGCCGGTGTGAATCAGCACCACACCGTCGCTGACGACAGGGCGAGACAGCGCTTCGCCTGCCACTTTCGTCTGCCATACTGGCGTACCATCTTCTGCATTCAGCGCATAGACCTGCGCCTTTTCACTACCAACATAGACGTGGTTGCCAGAAACCGTTACGCCACCAGACAGCAGCGCCGGATTATTGCGGGAGAAGAAATTGGTCTTCTCAGACAGATCGGCGCGCCAAATCTCTTTGCCGTCACTCAGATCCATCGCTTTCACGGTACCACGACGATCGGCGGCAAAAACGCGGTTATCCTGCCATGCGGGATGAAGATTGGAGTAAAACTCGCCAATACCACTCCCAACCGAGCTGTTCCACACCTTGGTTGGCGTGAACTGGTTTTCCACCTGCGGCAGTGGAGACATAGTGACGACATCTTCTTCGCTGTTAAACAGCGAGCATCCGCTCAGCAGGGCAACAGAAACCAGTCCTACCAACAGTGTTTTACGCAATTGCATGGAATTCCTCTTAGCTGGACAGGTTATTCAGTTTCATGCGCAGTAACGCTTGCTGTGCCTGCGATGGATTGGAAGACAACCCTTTGTTGTAGGCATCACGCGCAGCCTGATTATCCCCTTTGCTCGCCAGAATATCGCCACGAACTTCCGCAGCCTGTGACGCCCAGCCTTCCAGCTTGATGGCATCCAGCGTTTTCAGCGCGTCATCCGCTTTGTTTTCTTGTAGCTGAACCCGCGCCAGACGCAGGTTCACCACCGCCAGCAGGTCGGCATCTTTCGTCTGCGACAGCGCCTGTACCAATTGCTGTTCTGCTTTTGCAAAATCTTTCAGATCAACGTAATGACGAGCCAATTCCAGAGAAGCCAGCGCGCCATAGGCGTTTTTATTCTCAGCCGTAAATTTCTCTGTTGCCGCAATCGCGTCGGTTTTGCCTTCAGCCAGTTGCTCCGTCACCTGCTGATAGGATGCGGACGCCGCCATCACGCTATCATTTTGGTGGTTTTGCCAGAAACGCCAGCCAACCAGTGCGCCAACACCCAGCACAACACCGACCACTAACGCCTTTCCGTTCTCCGCGAGGAAACGACGTAGTGCATCAACCTGTTCATTCTCTGTGGTATAGACTTCCACGGTGTCTCTCTCCTCAATCCAGTAACGTTGCCAGCCGCGATGCGACGTCGGCCTGTGCCAATGTATCCTGCTCGCCATTGCTCAGGTTTTTAACCACAACCTGACCAGCCGCCACTTCATTTTCGCCTAATACCAATGCGACGCGAGCGCCCCATTTATCCGCGCGAGCGAACTGTTTCTTAAAGTTGCCACCGCCGTAGTTGGTCATCAGTTTCAACTGCGGTAGCGCATCACGTAATTTCTCCGCCAGCTGCATTGCAGCAACCTGCGTTCCCGCACCGGAAGAAATCAGATAAACATCCACACCTGGCTGAGCTTTGAAATCTGGGTTCACAGATTGAACCAGCAGAACCAGACGCTCCAGCCCCATCGCAAAACCGACCGCTGGCGTTGCATGCCCGCCTAGTTGTTCCACCATACCATCATAACGCCCACCGGCACAGACCGTGCCCTGCGCGCCCAGACTGGTGGTGACCCATTCAAATACCGTGCGGTTATAGTAATCCAAACCACGAACCAGACGCGGATTAACGGTATATGGGATACCAGACTGCGTTAAAAGTTCACCCAACGCTTCAAAGTGCTCACGCGATTCGTCATCCAGATAGTCCGTCAGCACTGGCGCGTCGTTCAGCAGAACCTGAATCTGCGGATTTTTCGTATCCAGAACGCGCAACGGGTTGGTGTACATCCGGCGCAGGCAGTCTTCATCCAACTGATCTTTATGCTGTTCGAGGAACGCGACCAGCGCTTCACGATAGCGCGCGCGCGCGTCTAATGAACCGATCGAGTTCAATTCCAGCTTCACATGATCGGCAATGCCCAGCACCCGCCACCAGCGAGCCGTCATCAGGATCAATTCGGCGTCGATATCCGGCCCTTGCAGACCAAACACTTCACAACCCAACTGATGGAACTGGCGATAACGCCCTTTCTGCGGACGCTCGTAGCGGAACATCGGACCGACATACCACAGGCGCTGTTCCTGATTATAGAGAATACCGTGCTCAATACCGGCGCGGACGCAGCCTGCCGTCCCTTCCGGACGCAGAGTCAGACTGTCGCCATTGCGATCGTCAAAGGTATACATCTCTTTTTCGACGACATCGGTCACTTCACCGATAGCGCGCTTAAACAGCGGCGTTTGCTCGACAATCGGCAAACGAATTTCATTATAGCCGTAGCCGCTGAGCACCTGTTTCAGGCTGTTTTCAATACGCTGCCACAATGCCGTTTCGGCTGGCAGGTAATCGTTCATGCCACGGATGGCTTGAATATTTTTTGCCACGTCAGTTCTCTATGCGTTTTTCAAAAAATAAACCCGATTATAGAAGGATTGCCGTCGCATCTTCAATGCGGGGCGTCCCCATCGGGTTCAGGAATCGTGAATTATGCGGGTGGCGGCATACCGCCACACCGTCAAGGTTATTTATCCACCAGATTGACGGTAATACGCTGATTTTCGTCCATCATGGAGGCTTTCGCGCGGATCTTGGCTTCTAACTGATCGATCATCTGTTCGTTATCGAAGCGCTCTCTCTGCCGCACGCCGTCTTCATAGAAGCCACTCTTGTTATGTCCACCAGTGACGCCAATGGTCGACACCAGCGCTTCACCGGGACCATTCACCACGCAACCGATAATCGACACATCCATCGGCGTGATAATGTCTTCCAACCGTTGTTCCAGCGCGTTCACCGTCCCGATCACGTCAAATTCCTGACGGGAACAGGTTGGACAAGCAATAAAGTTGATTCCGCGTGAACGAATGCGCAGTGACTTCAGGATATCGAAGCCGACTTTCACTTCCTCAACCGGATCGGCCGCCAGTGAAATACGCAGCGTGTCGCCAATGCCTTCGGACAGTAGCAGACCGAGGCCAATAGCCGATTTCACCGCGCCGCTACGTGCGCCACCAGCTTCGGTAATACCAAGGTGCAGCGGCTGATCGATACGCGCTGCCAGCAGGCGATAGGATTGCACTGCCAGAAAAACATCCGAGGCTTTAACGCTGACTTTAAACTGATCGAAATTCAGGCGGTCGAGGATATCGACATGGCGCATCGCCGATTCCAACAGCGCTTCCGGCGTTGGTTCGCCGTATTTTTCCTGCAAATCTTTTTCCAACGAACCGCCGTTCACGCCAATACGGATCGGGATATTGTTGTAACGCGCACAATCGACAACCGAGCGAATACGCTCTTCATTACCAATATTACCGGGGTTGATGCGCAGACAGTCGACGCCGTATTCCGCGACTTTCAGCGCGATGCGGTAGTCAAAGTGAATGTCGGCGACGAGCGGGACATTCACCTGCTGTTTTATAAGCTTAAAGGCTTCCGCCGCGTCCATCGTTGGCACGGAGACGCGAACAATATCGACGCCAACACGTTCCAGCGATCTGATTTGATTGACGGTAGCTTCAACGTCGGTGGTTCGGGTGTTGGTCATGGATTGCACCGCAATCGGCGCACCATCACCTACAGGCACCTTGCCGACGTAAATCCGTTTTGATTTTCGACGGGTTATGGGTGCAGCGTTATGCATTACTTCATCTCCAACATTGCAGTCTTACCTGAACAACACGTTATTCTGCGGTCAGCGTCAGGCGTGCGACCTGATTACTGCGCACAAAGCGGCTTAAATCAACCGGCTTGCCTTGAAATTGAATCTGTACCGCAGCAGGTGCGCCAATTTTAAGTTTATAGGGCGACTGACCATCCAGATTCAGCGTGCCGCCGTTACGTTGCATGCCGCTGAACAGTTTCTTGCCACTGGCATCCGTCACTTCCAGCCAGCAATCGGCCGTGAAAGTCATAACCAATGCATGGGCTGCAGGGACCGGATTGCTCTCCGCTACCGTACCCGCAGCGGGGGCGACTGCCCCAGCGCCTAACAGCCCATTACCCGCAGTCTGATGCTGTGCAGTATTTGCCTGTGAAGGCGATTGGCTGGAAGGTGCCGTTGACGGCGTCGTTGAGGAAACAGAAGAAGGCGTTGAAGGTGTCGCCGTGACAGTCGCAGACAGGTCGACTGGCGTAGAAGCGGGTGCCGCAGCAGAATTCGGTGTCGCCGTTTCCTGCGGTGCGCTGTTGTCCATCAGCGGAACGGGCTGCCCTTCCGTTTGTGCCTGCATCGAACTAGCGTGATCGACCATGCTGTTGATTTCCGCCTGCTGAGCCTGATGGTTTTGCCACCACCATGCGCCCGTCAGCCCCAGAACAACCAGCACGACCAGCCAGGTGATTGTCATCAACCAGCCATCACGCTTTTTGCGGCTTTTTTTCAGCGAAAAACTCTGCATTGGCGAGACAGAGATCGTTTTAGGTATCGCCTGTTTATCCACAGCGGGAAGCAGTTCATCTTCGGGTAAATGAACCAGCTTGGCATAAGAACGGACATAGCCGCGCAAAAAGGTCGGCGCTAAATCGGCAGGCGTTGTACCGTCTTCAATATCACGAACGGTGGAGATTTTAAGGCACAAACGCTCGGCAATAGTTTGCTGGGTAAATCCAAGGCGTTCACGCGCCTCACGCAGACGTTCACCGGGTAGTTTTGCTTCTGTTGTATCTTGGGTGGCTTCAGTATTCATTAGCTAAGAAATGCTGGTACTGTTTAGATTGTGGAAAACTTCGCGCCAGCACGTTGCCATAACGTTCTTTATCGCCATCATGGCCCGCCAACGCGGCGAAACGAATCTGTAACCATAAGCTTTCGGCACTGGCCGGAAGACTATGCTGATAAACATCAAGCAGCAGCCGCGCTTGCTCATTTTTCCCGGCATCAAACTGTTTGTTTGCTTCCGCCAGCAAGGCACTGCCTTTCGTCGGGTCATATCTCAGCGCCCGGCTTAATAAATTGCGCGCATTTTCACTCTGCCCGGCATTGAAAAAGCAGTATCCCGCATTTTCCAACGCATCAGCAACCTGACTGTAATCAGGAAGTTGTGCAGCCGCACTAAACTGTCGCTGCGCCGCTACATACTGCCCTAAACTACACAGAAACGCACCGTAATTATTCATGACGCTGCCATTTTCCGGCGCCATGTTCAACACATGCTGATAGCGTTGTTCGGCAAGACGGTTTTCACCTATCCGCTGCTCGTAGAGCGCCATCCCCAATTGTGTTCGATAATCCAGCGGAGCAATCGCCACCGCCTTTTCAAGATTCTGCCGAGCTGAATCCAGATTATTATGCGCCAGATACGCCAGCCCCAACTGCAAACGGGTTTGAGCGATCGCTGGATTTGTCGCACCCTGAGGCGAATACACACACCCCGTCAGCAACAGCACCACAAGCAGACCACTCAGCCAGTACGCTCCCTGTAATAACGCTATTCTCCGTGATAGAGACACCACCATCCCTGTTTCCTCGCCTTGTCGTCCTTGCCAGACCAGAGAGGTTACCTGAATATGAACAGAGCGGCAGTCAGACCTGACAACAACGCGGCGCGCCTCGCACTTTAATCACGTTTGCTCTGCAAAGCATCTCAGCGGCAGAGTTAGGTTAACGCTTCCACGTTAACCCGCGCCATTCGATCTTAGACCGCTTTCACTGCGATAGGTTCACCCGCCATTTTCTTCTTCAGCGTGCGTTTGGTTCTGTCCACGACTTCACCAGCCAGCTGGCCGCAGGCAGCATCAATGTCATCCCCACGGGTTTTACGTACGATCGTCGTGAAGCCATACTCCATCAGTACCTTGGAGAAACGGTCAACGCGGCTGTTTGAGCTACGGCCATACGGCGCGCCTGGGAACGGGTTCCATGGAATCAGGTTAATCTTGCACGGCGTATCTTTCAGGCATTCAGCCAGTTGATGCGCATGCTCAGTACCATCATTGATATGATCCAACATCACATACTCAACGGTAACACGTCCCTGATTCGCATTGGATTTTTCCAGATAGCGACGTACTGCACTCAGGAACATCTCGATATTGTACTTTTTGTTGATCGGCATGATTTCATTGCGGATGTCGTCGGTCGGCGCATGCAGGGAAATCGCCAGCGCGACATCAATCATATCGCCCAGTTTATCCAACGCAGGCACGACGCCAGACGTGGACAGCGTCACACGACGTTTGGACAGACCGAAACCAAAATCATCCAGCATGATTTCCATCGCTGGCACCACGTTAGTCAGGTTCAGCAGCGGTTCGCCCATACCCATCATCACCACGTTGGTGATGGGGCGCTGACCGGTGACTTTAAAAGCGCCGATGATTTTCGCCGCACGCCACACCTGGCCGATAATTTCCGATACGCGCAGGTTACGGTTAAAGCCCTGCTGCGCCGTTGAACAGAATTTGCACTCCAGCGCACAACCTACCTGAGACGATACGCACAGCGTGGCGCGATCTTCTTCTGGAATATAAACGGTTTCGACCCGCTGGCCGCCCACCAGAATCGCCCACTTAATCGTGCCGTCGGAAGAACGCTGTTCATCAACCACTTCGGGTGCGCGAATTTCAGCGATTTCCTGCAATTTAGAACGGAAGACTTTGTTGATATCCGTCATCTGATTGAAGTCATCACAGCAGTAGTGATAAATCCACTTCATGACCTGATCGGCGCGGAATGGTTTCTCTCCCATCGATATGAAGAGGTCACGCATTTGCTGACGGTTAAGATCCAGCAGGTTAATTTTTTCCGCACTGGTTTTGACGGATTGAGAAGCATCAGCGGACGCCGGAGAGAATTCGGACACGGTTTGCTCGGATACGGTAGTAGTTGTAGACGCGATAGTTGTAGATGCGGCTGTTTCAGGCACGATGATTTCAGACACGATTTGCTTAGACATTGGTAAATCCTGGCCTCGTTGTTACACGTTATGGCGCTAAAAAAGAGGGTTGAGTTCGATGGTCATGACCAAAGAAACGCCCCAGACAAGTATAGGCTCATCCAGGGCGCAGCATTGTACAAAGTTTAAAACAGGTAAGCTACCATCACCGCTTTTTTTCTGTGTCATTGCGTTGGCATCGCACACTCACGCGACGAAACAAAGCAATATCACAGGCGCTCACCTGTTATCACGCACAAAAACGCATCGTGCGTGCTATTACCGAGTAGGCGGAATTAGGCGCGCGGACAGATTTCGTCATCGCTGAAGAAATAAGCGATTTCACGCTGAGCGGATTCAATGGAATCAGAACCGTGTACCGCGTTCGCTGTGAAGCTATCCGCGTAATCAGCACGCAGCGTGCCCGCCAGTGCATTTGCCGGGTTTGTAGCACCCATAATGTCACGGTTACGTTGAACGGCGTTTTCACCTTCCAGCACCTGCACCATGATTGGGCCAGACATCATGAATTCGACCAGACCATCAAAGAACGGCTTGCCTTTATGTTCAGCGTAGAAACCTTCCGCCTGCTCACGGCTCAGACGCAGCATTTTAGCCGCAACAAGGGTAAAACCCGCGCTTTCAAAGCGTGCGTAAATTGAACCAATTGCATTCTTGGCAACCGCATTAGGTTTTACGATGGAGAAGGTACGTTCTATCGTCATATTGACCTCATTAACTAAACTGTCAGATTGCAGCCGGATTATAAGAATTGTATACCCGGCCAGTGAAAGTGGCGCAAATTATAGGTGCAGAGACCTTTGTTGCCTACCAAGGAAATAACATTTTATTAAAAAAATATTACCTCTCATTTTCCCTTCATTAACGTTCAGGCATCGCACGTTTTCGTCCCCCACTGCCACTGCGCTGAATGTAACAAATCATCGGCGATCACAGTTCTGAAGGTTACTTGTAACGTTATAGGTTATTTGTTTTTAAAACAACAAGATAACTGGAATCTCTTTATCATTCGCTGCTAGCCTTGCCGCTGTACCCACCATAATGGCCAGTAAGAGGGCTGATAATGAAAAGAGCGGTCAATGCATTGCAAAATTTCGGCAAGTCCCTGTATGGGCCGGTGCTGATACTCCCGATTGTCGGGCTATTCATCGCATTTGGGAACGTGTTTGGTAACGGCAATTTAGCGGGCTATGTCCCTTTGCTTAATCACCCTTTGATTCAGGATTTTGGTCAACTGGTGTCCAAATCTGCCGTGGCGATTCTGGCTAATTTGGCGCTGGTGTTCGCCGTTGGGATCCCGATTGGACTGGCGAAACGCGATAAGGGCTACGCTGCGCTGATCGGTCTGGTGATGTTTATCATCTTTATTAATGCCATGAATATCACGCTGCAATTACAGGGCAAGCTCATGCCAGCCGCAGAGATGCGCGCCGCCGGGCAAGGTATGGTGCTGGGCGTTCAGGTGCTGGAAATGGGCGTTTTCGCCGGCATTCTGATCGGCGGATTCGCAGGCTACCTATATAACCGCTATTCCAGTAAACAGTTTAACGGCGTCATGGCGATCTATTCCGGCCACTGCTTCGTCGCCATTCTGGTTATTCCGCTGGCGATTGCGCTGGGCTTTGCGATGAGCGCGCTGTGGCCGTTTGCTCAGCACGGCATTACCTGGCTGGCCTTCGCGATTAAGGGGGCAGGACCTGTTGGCATCGCCATTTATGGCTTTCTGGAACGCGTGCTGATCCCCACCGGGCTACATCATCTGGTCTATACCCCCTTCCTATACACCGAACTGGGCGGAACCGCAGAGGTATGCGGCAAACTGTACCAAGGCGCACGCAACATCTATTTTGCTGAAATGGCCTGTCAGGACGTCAAGCAGTTGAGTTCAACCGTGGTCTGGGACGCGCGTGGTATCAGTAAAATGTTTGGTCTGACTGCCGCGGCGCTGGCGATGTATGTCACGGCTAAGCCAGAGAAACGTCTGGCCGCCAAAGCCATCCTGATTCCGGCCGCTTTTACCTCTTTCTTACTGGGCGTCACCGAGCCGCTAGAGTTCTCCTTCCTGTTCGTCGCGCCCATGCTGTTTGCCGTCCACGCCGTATTGACCGGCATAGGCATGATGCTGTTCTCCATCATGGGCGTGCATGCGATTGGCGCCAACGGCGTCATCGACTTCCTGCTTTATAACCTTCCGCTGGGCATTGAAAAATCCAACTGGCCAATGTACATCGCGGTCGGACTGACGATGTCGGTGATTTACTTCTTCGTCTTCCGCTTCCTGATTCTGTATTTCGACATGCCAACACCGGGGCGTGAAACCGACGAAGAAGAAACACGGCTTTATTCTAAAACCGAATATCAGGCCAAAACCGAAGGTCAGGTAAAAACACCGGACGCGGTGAAAGGTGATGCTCCACCTGTCGGCGCCACCATCATCGCCGGGCTGGGCGGTAAACCGAATATCGAGGTGGTGGATAACTGCTACACCCGCCTGCGGGTCACGCTGATCGACCCGAATCTGGTAGATGAACAACAGCTTAAGAGCACCGGTGCGAAAGCCGTTATCCGGCAGGGTAACAACGTACAGGTGGTTTACGGACTTCACGTCAAAACGATACGCGAAGCAGTTGAAAACGCGCTTTAACAGGAGACTGATCATGACGAAACCCCCATTCATTCTGACGATTGCCGGCGGCGGCAGCACCTATACCCCAGGCATCGTAAAGAGTCTGATGGTACGTCTCGCGGATTTCCCGCTGGCAGAGATTCGTTTGTATGACATCGACGGCCAGCGGCAGGACATCATCGCGCCAGTGGTGGAAAAAGTGATTCGCGACCACAGTGACAGCATCATATTTACCGTCACAACCGACGCAGAAACGGCATTTAACGGCGCGCATTTTGTCTTTGCCCAGATGCGCGTCGGGCAGTACAAAATGCGCGAGCAGGACGAAAAAATCCCGCTACGTCACGGCGTCGTCGGGCAGGAAACCTGCGGCCCCGGCGGATTGGCCTACGGTCTGCGCACCATTCTGCCGATGGCTGAGCTGATCGATCTGGTTGAACGCTATGCACATAAAGAAGCGTGGATCGTCAATTATTCCAATCCCGCCGCCATTGTTGCCGAAGGCGTGCGCCGCCTGCGTCCTAACGCCCGCGTGCTGAATATCTGCGACATGCCAGTTGCCGCGATGCGTAACATTGCGGCCGTGCTGGGCGTCGATCGTCACGACATCACGGTGGACTATTTCGGGCTGAACCACTTCGGCTGGTTTACCCGCGTGCTGGTCGATGGCGTCGATCGTATGCCGGAACTGCGCGAGCACATCGCCCGCTACGGCCTGTTGACCGCCGATGCCGCTGATACGGATCCGCAGCACGCCGATCCATCGTGGGTGAAAACCTGGCGCAACATCAAACCGGTCATGGATCATTTCCCGGAGTTCGTGCCGAATCCGTATTTGCAGTACTACCTGATGCCGAATCAGATCGTGGAACATCAGGATCCTGACTACACGCGCGCCAATGAAGTGATGGACGGGCGTGAGAAGAAGCTGTTTGCGGCGGCCGCCAGCTACAAGGAAACCGGTATTCTGCCCGATGCGTTCCACGTTGGCGTGCACGGGGCGTTTATTGTTGATGTCGCCTGTTCGCTGGCGTTCGATCTGCGCCAGCGTCATCTGGTGATTGTCGAGAATAAAGGTGCCATCGCCAATCTGCCGTATGACGCGATGGTGGAGGTGCCTGCTTATATCACCGCACAAGGGCCGGAACCAGTGCGGATGGGGAATGTTCCGCAGTTCCATCGTGCCTTGCTGGAACAACAGTTGGCATCCGAGCAGTTGCTTGTAGAAGCGACGCTGGAAGGCAGCTACGAGAAGGCCTTGCAGGCATTTACCCTGAACCGTACTGTGCCGACAATGCAGCATGCCAAAGCCATTCTGGATGAGATGATTGAGGCCAATCAGGATTACTGGCCGCAATTAAAACAAGCATATAGAGACGGTATCGCCCAATAATCTGCGACTTGTCGGATGGAGGAAAATCGCTGACAATGCATCTATCATTGCACATCAATGGTAGATTCGGGGTCGAATTCGTCGGCCCCAACGTGGAGGATCTATGTCAGCATCGTCTTCTGATTTGCCCGTTTCTCATGAGCGGTTTGTTTCCGCAGACTGGCTTGCCAGCCACTTGAATGACAGCAGTATCACGCTCATTGACGCCCGCATGCTGCCGCCGGGCAACACCACCCGTGATGTTCATGCCGAATACCGTGCCGGTCATCTGCCTGGCGCGGTTTTTTTTGATATTGAAGCCTTATCCGATCACAGCACCGATCTGCCGCATATGATGCCAACTCGCGAAGACTTCGCGCGGGCGATGGGCGAACTGGGGATCGATAATCAGCAACATCTGGTGATTTACGATGAAGGCAATCTCTTCTCCGCACCGCGCGCGTGGTGGATGTTGCAAACCTTCGGCGCGACATCCGTTTCCATTCTGAGCGGTGGGCTGGCGGGCTGGACAGCACAGAACCTACCGTTGGAACAGGACGATGTGACACCCAAGCCAACCGCGTTCCACGCCGCGCTGGATGAAAGCGCGATTCGCTCACGCGACGATGTGCTCTCCATCAGCCGGGATAAATCAGAACAGATTGTCGATGCCCGCCCCGCTCCGCGCTTTCATGCCGAAGTGGACGAACCGCGTCCCGGCCTGCATCGCGGTCATATTCCCGGTAGCCTGAACGTGCCGTGGACTGATTTAGTGCACAACGGTGCGCTGAAATCCAACGCTGAACTGGCAACCATTCTGCATAAGCACGGCGTGGATTTCACTCGTCCCATCGTCGCCAGCTGTGGTTCCGGCGTAACGGCATCTGTCGTAGTGCTGGCACTGACGCAGTTAAATGTCCCGAATGTGACGCTGTACGACGGTTCATGGAGCGATTGGGGTAGCCGCGATGACGTTCCGATTGCGCGTGATTAGCTCTGCTCGGTATTTTATTGCCGTCAATCAGGGGTAGTGGGTGGATAATCGGCTGGCGTCTTTAATGCAGCACGGTCAGGTGCTGACCCGCGCGGAATACCGCGTGCTGGCTTTTATCGCCGAACATTCGTCGCTGATCGGCAAAATCACGGTGCGTGAGCTGGCACAGAAGACCTATGTTTCCACCGCAACCATCATGCGGCTGTGCCAGAAAATCGGCTTTAGCGGCTACAGTGAATTCATTTATCACTGTAAAACGCTGCTCACGGATAATCCGCGGCTTTCCCCCTCACCCGTCGTCACGCCCGATGACGCTTCACTTCCCGATGCTTTCCAGCATTTTGTCGACAACTACCAGCGCACGTTTGCCTACATTAGCCATCAGGATAGAGCGACTTTCAGCGCTATCCTGCGACAGGAAAGCCACTTTTTCCTCTACGGTGCGGGGTTTTCTCACCTGTTTGCCGAATATTTGGCGAAGAAGCTACAGGTGCTGGGGAAAAATGCGTTCTCTTCCGGGCTAGGAGACAGCCGGGGCATTTTTCTTAATAACGCGCCGAAATATCAGGTATTTATCGCTATTTCCCGCAGTGGGGAAACCGAGCAGGTGTTGGATAAGGCGCGTATCGCCAAAAACATTGGCATGAAGGTGATCGCGTTTACCCGAGCGTCATTGAATTCATTAGGCGAGTTGGCCGATTTGCACTTCCGGCTCTACGATGATGCGGTTCACTATGCGGCGGAAGCCGGCGAGATTAGCTCATTTGAATCGAATCTGGTGATGTTGATCGATTTACTGCTGTTGCAGGCAACAGCGGAAAAATCGTAATCCGCTGTCGCCTGTATCAAACTTATACCCGGTATCAGGCGTTGCCGGTGGCCTTAAACTCCCTCAGGAAGCTGCCCCACTTGCGCTCGTAGAACGGCGTAGTGTGTTTAATCATGTAGTGGCTGATCCCCGGTTCGCCTTCCTTTACCAGACACAGATCGACAGGGCGCTCGTCCGGTAAGGTATCACTGGCGACGCTGCCCGCTTCACGAATGATGGTTTCCTCATGCTGATCGGCATCAATGCCGATCAGCAGATGCGGCTGCTCTTCACCCGGTTCCTGAATCTGCGCCAGAAACGCCCGTTTTACATGACGATGCTTGGTAAACAGCTGCGTCAGGGAATCAATCATCTGTGCTGGCATCTCGGCAGGCTGACTCAGCATCACCTGCATATCTTCTTCAACAACGCGCTGCTGAACAAAACCGCTACCTTCGCCAGACAGAATATGTTCAATTTCCTGCGGCAAAAACTCTTTGCCGTACGGCAGTTTAGGATTGAGGAACAGCGTGACGCCCTGTGTCATTTCAAACAGCGAACGCGTCGGCAGTGCCAGAAAAGAGGCCTCTTCCGTAATCACGCTCTGTAATGCTTCCAGAGAAGAGAAGAAAGGAATCGCGGATGAGCCGTCGTCTTTTTCCCAGTGTTGGATGTTCACATTACTGCCCGCATGCAACACTACTTCGCCGGATTCATCCCCGTCATCAGTAGTACCCAGCACAAACACCGTGGCTTCCATCAGTTCACTGAAAAATTCAGGACGATGTGCGGGTTCCGTTGCGGCCAGAATCAACACTTCTTCCAGTTTATTACGTGGCGAAAACTCCATACTTTCCTCAACATGATTACGTTAAAAACCGACGCTTAAGACCTGAACAGACTACTTGGCGTTGCTCAGCAAGAGATTCGCCAGCGTGCGAACACCGAGCCCCGTCGCGCCTGTCGCCCACTGCTCTACCGCACTTTTGCGGTATGTTGCGGAACAGTCGATGTGCAGCCAGCCTTGCTGGTAATTCTTCACAAAGTGCGACAGGAAAGCCGCCGCCGTGCTGGCACCGGCGGTGTTTGCACCACTGGCAATATTGTTCAGATCCGCAAAGCTGGACGGCAGATGGCTACGGTGGAATTCTTCCAGTGGCAGACGCCAGAACGGCTCGTTTTCTTCTTTCGCACTTTCCTGCAATGCCGCAACCAACTCATCATCAAAACTGAACAGTGCGTGATAATCGTTACCCAGCGCCATTTTCGCTGCGCCCGTCAGCGTTGCGCAGTCGATAATCCACTGAGGATTCTGCTCGGAGGCATCGATCAGGCCATCCGCCAGCACCAGACGCCCTTCCGCATCCGTGTTCATGACTTCAACCGTCTTGCCGTTGCGGTAGCGAATGATATCACCCAGTCGGAACGCATTGCCGCTCACCATGTTATCTGCACAGCACAGATACAACTTCACACGCTGTTGCAAACCGCGTGACGCCGCCAGCGCCAGTGCGCCAGTCAGAGTAGCTGCACCGCCCATATCCGATTTCATGGAGTCCATAGAGCTGCTAGGCTTCAGGCTGTAGCCACCGGTATCAAACGTAATACCTTTGCCCACCAGACAGGCGAACACCGGCGCATCCGCGTTACCCGTTGGGTTATAGTCCAGTGCCAGTAGTACCGGCTGACGTTCAGAACCGCGACCGACCGTGTGCAGACCGGCGTAATTCTGCTCACGCAGATCTTCACCTTTGGTGATACGGTAGCTGATGGCATCACAGGCAACATCACACAATAAATCGACTGCGCGGGTTGCCAATTGTTCTGGCCCCAAATCTTCAGCAGGCAGGTTGATAGTGTCACGCACCCAGTCAACAATCTTCAGACGATCGTTCAGTTCTTTCTTATCGGCGTCGTTCAGATCCGCCCATTCAACCGTTCTTTGCCCTTTCGGCCCGCGATACCCTTGCCAAAATGCCCAGCTGTTTGCCAGATCCCAGCCTTCACCGGCTAATTTAACGTGTTTAATCCCCTGCCCGTCGATTTTACGGGCGGCACGCTGGATCGTTGCCAGCGCGGCTTTGCCATTCAGTGACGTCGTTCCAACATGAATGGTAAAACCCTGCTCATTCACACTCAGCGTCGCTTTTTCTCCCCAGCGCGCATCAGCAGGTTGCGTGGAGAGTGAAATCAGCATGGTATTGTTCGTCATAGTGCTTCTCCGATAATGGATATTCCTGCCACTTTTCATGTTTGCAGGTACTTTTCATATTTGCAGATACATAAACCGTGCATCATGACATGAAAATGTTACGAATTTTGGCACGAAATAAAATGGGCCACCCAAGGCAGCCCGTCATAATGTTAGTCAGCTTCATCTAACCAGACCAACAGGATCGCTTCCAGAATTTTTTCATTGGAAGCGTCTGGTCGATCGTCAAATTCATCCAGTTCGCAGATCCACTGGTGCATATCCGTGAAACGCACCGTTTTCGGATCGAGATCGGGAAACTGGTCGTAAAGCGCTTCACCGATAGCCCGGCTGTCTGTCCATTTTAACCCCATAACGGTTTCTCCCTATTCGAATCAATGTTCGCGCGCGTGGTTGATCGTATAGCGCGGGATCTCGACGACCAGATCGTCCCCGGCAATACGCGCCTGACAGCCCAGACGACTTTCCGGTTCCAGTCCCCAGGCCTTATCCAGCATGTCGTCTTCTTCTTCCGTGCTTTCTGCCAGCGAGTCAAACCCTTCACGTACGATACAGTGGCAGGTGGTGCAGGCGCAGGATTTCTCGCAGGCATGCTCAACGTCAATACCGTTACGCAGAGCGACTTCCAAAATGCTTTCACCGCGTTCCGCTTCCAAAACCGCCCCTTCAGGACACAGATCCTGATGCGGTAAAAAAACTATCTTAGGCATGTTACACCTCATCCACAGAATGGCCTGCCAGCGCGCGACGGATAGAGGCATCCATACGGCGAGCGGCGAATTCCTGGGTTTGTTGATCGACTGTTTTAATCGCGGCCTCAATCGCCACGGGATCGCTTCCCTGCATCATCGTGTACAGGTGTTCGGATGCCGCGACAATGACGCCTTTTTCGTCATTGCTCAATAACTCGGCGTCAGCCACCAACGCGCTTTGCAAACTTTCCAGCACGCGTGCCGCCTCTACTTTTTGCTCTGCCAGACGACGCGCGCCGACATCTTCCTTCGCATTCAGCATCGAGTCGGTGATCATGGTGGCAATTTCCGTATCGCTCAAGCCGTATGACGGCTTCACCTGAATGGATGCTTCAACGCCCGTCGATTTCTCCATCGCCGTCACGCTCAGCAGACCATCCGCGTCAACCTGAAAGGTCACACGAATGTGAGCTCCACCGGCAGGCAACGGCGGTAAGCCGCGCAGCGAGAAGCGAGCCAGCGAACGGCAATCCGCCACCATTTCGCGCTCGCCCTGCAAGACGTGGATCATCATGCCGCTCTGGCCGTCTTTGAAGGTGGTGAATTCCTGTGCGCGGGCAACCGGGATCGTGGTATTGCGCGGAATGATTTTTTCCACCAATCCGCCCATCGTCTCCAGCCCCAAGGACAAGGGGATGACATCAAGCAGTAGCATGTCGCTGTCTGGCTTGTTGCCCACCAGAATATCCGCCTGGATCGCCGCACCCATCGCCACGACCTTATCTGGATCGATCGACGTCAGCGGCGTGCGGCCAAAAAACGTTCCCACCTGTTCGCGCACCAGCGGAACACGCGTCGATCCGCCCACCATCACCACTTCCAGCACCTCTTCCGGCGTCAGTCCTGCGTCTTTCAGCGTACGACGGCAGGACAACAGCGTGCGTTTCACCAGTGGAGCGATCAGCGAATCAAACTGCTCACGGGTAATATCACCCTGCCAGCCAGCAACACTCACGCTCGCTGACTCGGCGCTGCTGAGCGCAATTTTGGCTTTCACCGCCGCAGCGCGAAGTGCATGATCCAACTGGCGATCGTCACGATCGTGAATCCCCGCCTGTTCACGCAACCACTCCGCCAGCAGATGATCGAAATCATCACCACCCAGTGCAGAATCACCGCCTGTCGCCAGCACTTCAAAAACGCCGCGGCTCAGACGCAGAATGGAAATATCAAAGGTGCCACCACCCAGATCGTAAATGGCGATCACGCCCTCTTTACCGGAATCCAACCCGTAGGCAATCGCGGCGGCGGTCGGTTCATTGAGCAGACGCAAGACGTGCAGCCCGGCAAGACGTGCCGCGTCTTTGGTGCCCTGACGCTGTGCGTCATCGAAATACGCAGGAACGGTAATCACCACGCCATCAGGCACACCGCCTAACGCCGCTTCCGCGCGCGCAGCCAGTGCGGACAGAATATCTGCCGAGACTTGTACAGGATTGAGGTTACCAGCAGGTGTCTGAATCAGCGGCAGGCCGTTATCGCTGGCATGAAAACGATACTGTAAATGCGGGTAGCGCTGTTGAATATCATCCAGAGAGCGCCCCATCAGGCGTTTGACTGAACTGACGGTATTTTCCGGATCGCGAGCAGCATTGTCGCGCGCCTGCCAGCCAACGCTGTGGCCATCGCGACGGTAGTGGACAACCGATGGCAACAGGTCACGTCCGTCGCTATCCGCCAGCGTTTGGGCTTCACCGCTGCGCACCGTAGCAACAAGAGAATGGGTGGTGCCTAAATCAATACCGACAGCCAAACGGCGCTGGTGCGGTGCGGCACTCAGACCAGGCTCACTAATTTGTAATAAGGCCATATTGAGCTTCCATCAATTGGCTGGCGAAAAAGCCGGTATAGCAACAACTATCGGGTTTCCCGCCGAATTAACCAGTTATCTGTCCAGCAATTGTTCTTCGAGTTCTTCAACCTGTTGCTGGAGCTTGTCTAAAAAGCGTAGCTTGCGCACGGTATCTGCGGCGTCTGTCCACGTCTCATTATCGAGTTCATCACGTATGTGCGAACGGCGTTTGACGATCATGGCCTGCAACCGTCCGGCAAACGCGCTCAACGCCACATCCGCATCAGATCGCTGTGAGATCGCGTCCAACTCTTCGCGCAGTTCCAGCTGTTCCATCAGGAATGCTGTGTCCTTCATCGTATGCTGTTCGTTGTTCACATCAAAGCCGTGCAGCGACAACATGTACTCCGCGCGTTTCAACGGATGCTTGAGCGCCTGATAGGCATTGTTGATCGTCGCCGCCTGCTGCACTGCCAGCATACGCTCGCGCTCTGGGCTGGCAGCATAACGATCGGGATGGAACTGCCGCTGCAACGCCTGAAAACGGGATGCAAGTAGGCCGCCATCCACATCATAGCGAATCGGCAGCCCGAATAACGTAAAGTAATCCATAGTGGTACTCTGGGAGTTCTGGGTAGCAGCGCCGACCATTCACTGATAGCACGCGACTACCCGAGAGGGGTCAGACGTTGAAACTTTCGCCGCAACCGCATTCGCCGGAACTGTTCGGATTATTGAACTTAAAACCTTCGTTCAGCCCTTCTTTGACGAAATCCAACTCGGTTCCATCAAGATAGACCAGGCTTTTGCCGTCCACGATGACTTTGACGCCTTTGTCTTCAAAGACCGTATCACCGTCGTTCAAATCATCAACAAATTCCAGCACATACGCCATACCGGAACAACCGGATGTCCGTACGCCAAGACGCAGGCCAAGGCCCTTGCCCCGGTTGGCGATGAAAGCGCTCACGCGTTGTGCCGCACTTTCGCTCAGAGAAATCGACATACTGTTACCTCGATCGTTCGCCATCTCGGCAGGAACAGGCACCGAGAGACACGGTGCCCCGCCGAGTTCAGCCGCAGAGATTACTGCGCGTCGCGTTTACTTTTGTAATCCGCAATCGCTGCCTTGATAGCGTCTTCCGCCAGAATGGAGCAGTGAATCTTCACTGGCGGTAGCTCAAGTTCTTCGGCAATCTGCGTGTTCTTAATCGCTTCAGCTTCATTCAGCGATTTGCCTTTTACCCACTCTGTGACCAGCGAGCTGGAAGCAATGGCAGAACCACAACCGTACGTCTTGAAGCGGGCATCTTCGATGATACCCTCATTGTTGACTTTTATCTGCAACTTCATCACATCGCCGCACGCTGGCGCGCCGACCATGCCGCTGCCGATAGAAGGATCGGCGTTGTCAAATGAACCCACGTTGCGTGGGTTTTCATAGTGATCAATTACTTTTTCGCTGTAAGCCATGATAGTCGTCCCCGATCTGGTGAATTAATGATGCGCCCACTCGATGCTGCTGATATCAACGCCCTGCTTGAACATTTCCCACAGCGGAGAAAGATCGCGCAGACGACCGATGGATTTACGCACCAGCTCGATGCTGTAGTCGATCTCTTCTTCGGTGGTAAAACGCCCCAGCGAGAAACGGATCGAGCTATGCGCCAACTCATCATTCATGCCCAGCGCACGTAACACGTAGGAGGGCTCCAGACTGGCCGACGTACAGGCAGAACCGGACGATACCGCCAGATCCTTGAGCGCCATAATCAGTGATTCACCTTCAACGTAGTTAAAGCTGACGTTCAGGATGTTAGGCGCGCCCTGCTCAATGTCACCATTCAGGTAGACTTCTTCAATATCATTAATACCGTTCCACAGACGATCGCGCAGCGTGCGCAGGCGCTCCATTTCTGCGGTCATCTCTTCTTTCGCGATGCGGTAGGCTTCACCCATGCCGACAATCTGGTGCACAGGCAAGGTGCCAGAACGCATACCACGTTCATGGCCGCCGCCGTGCATCTGTGCTTCAAGACGAATACGGGGTTTACGACGAACATACAGTGCTCCGATCCCTTTCGGCCCATAAATTTTATGGCCGGAGAAAGACATCAGATCCACTTTTAACTGGTTGAGATCGATAGGCAGCTTGCCTACGCTCTGCGTGGCGTCGACGTGGAACACGATACCGCGACTGCGGCACATCTCGCCGATCGTTTCGATATCCTGCACAACACCGATTTCATTGTTAACATGCATGATGGAAACCAGAATGGTGTCCTCACGCATTGCGGCTTCGAGTTCAGCCAGATCGATAATACCGTTACGCTGCGGAGCCAGATAGGTGACCTCGAAACCTTCGCGCTCAAGCTGACGACAGGTATCCAGCACAGCTTTGTGCTCGGTCTTGCTGGTGATGATGTGTTTGCCCTTCTTCTGATAGAAGTTGGCAACGCCTTTAATCGCGAGGTTATCGGCTTCGGTCGCGCCTGACGTGAAGACAATCTCACGTGGGTCAGCGCCAACCAGCTCAGCGATTTGGTTACGGGCGATATCTACCGCCTCTTCCGCCTGCCAGCCAAAACGGTGGGAACGGGAAGCCGGGTTACCGAACGTACCGTCCAAAGTCAAAAACTGCATCATTTTCTCAGCGACGCGCGGGTCAACCGGCGTGGTGGCTGAGTAGTCGAGATAGATAGGTAACTTCATTGCTCATAAACTCCGTACATCACTTCAAAACGTACAATGCGTTTTGTTTTATTGACAGGCTGTTTATACCCGCAACCTCTCGGGCCAATGCAAAAATCTGACGATGTTATCGTTGGCACAACATCGTGATAGTCGGAATTAAACCAGCCCCACATTGGGCAATGTGGACAGGATTATGCAGCTATCAGAAAGGCAAAACGTGACGAGTAAAGGTACTCGTCACGTTGAAGGTGTATCAGGCGCGCAGGTTAACGTTGATCGTTTCCTGAATACGTCCATTGGCGGTGCGGCGAATGTCCGCATCCTGACGATCCGCAACATCCAGCACTTCCTTATTATTCACCAGCTCGTCCAGCGTGATGTTATTCAGGAAGTCGGTAATACGGTCACTCAGATCGCGCCACAGCGTGTGCGTCAGGCAGCGATCGCCACCCTGACAGCCTTCACGACCCTGGCAGCGTGTTGCATCCACGGATTCATCGACGGCAGAAATAACCATACCAACGGCGATTTCATTCGCGCTTTTACCCAGCAGGTAACCGCCGCCCGGGCCACGAACGCTGGCAACCAGTCCATTCTTACGCAGGCGTGAAAACAGCTGCTCCAGATAAGACAGTGAAATACCTTGGCGTTCAGAAATATCCGCCAATGGAACTGGCCCTTCCTGGGAATGCAGAGCCACATCGAGCATGGCGGTAACGGCGTAACGGCCTTTGGATGTCAGTCTCATGATAGTGGTACCTGTAGGTAAAACATGTATTATGAAAACATGTATTATGAAAACATGTATTGGCAGAACATACCGCGAGTCTGACATTCCTGAGTGTTTTAGTCAACTATTTAACCGAGCAAAACACTCAAGTATTATTCGTCGTGTGTTTTTTGTACCGAACTCAGTATTCCGCGCAGGATGTTAAGTTCCTGAGCTTCAGGCCTGGCGCGGGTAAACAGGCGACGCAGCTTGTTCATGACCTGCCCCTGATGCGCTGGTCGGATAAACCCGGTTTGCAGTAATGTCTGTTCAAGATGCTGATAAAACCGCTCCAGATCGTCGACCAGCGGGTACGGCGATTCTTCATGTTGCGTCTGTCCGGCCTGTAACCGATCCAAATGCGCGATACGCACTTCATAAGCGATGATCTGCACTGCCATCGCCAGATTGAGCGAACTGTATTCCGGGTTTGCAGGAATCGCCACGTGGTAATGGCATTTCTGAAGTTCATCATTCGTCAATCCCACGCGTTCACGCCCGAACACCAGCGCCACCGGTGCGTGCTCCGCTTCCTGCGCGCTGCGAACGCCGCACTCACGCGGTTCCAACATCGGCCAGGGTAAGGTTCGGGAACGTGCGCTGGTGCCAACGACCAGACCACACCCTTCGAGCGCCTGATCGAACGAATCAACAATGGTGGCATTACCGATAACATCGCTGGCGCCTGCCGCCAGCGCAATGGCCTGTGAATCAGGCTTAACCAACGGGTTGACCAGATAGAGTTTGCTTAACCCCATGGTTTTCATCGCTCTGGCCACTGACCCCATATTGCCAGTGTGCGACGTTTCGACCAGAACAATGCGAATATTGTCTAACATATGAACTCTGTTGTGCGATAGATAGAAGGAAATGGTGCGAAAAGGAACTCGCTGTACCTTAACACAAACTTAGCTATTTTACTTTTCTACTGCTATACTCTGCGCCGCTTTCCGTTCTTTAACATTCCAGTGGACCGATACCATGCATCCGATGCTCAACATCGCTATACGCGCTGCGCGTAAAGCCGGTAATTTGATTGCCAAAAACTATGAAACGCCAGACGCCGTCGAAGCTAGCCAGAAAGGCAGCAATGATTTTGTAACCAACGTCGATCGGGATGCAGAACGTCTGATCATTGAAGTCATCCGCAAATCTTACCCACAGCACACCATTATTGGTGAAGAGTGTGGCGAGCTGGCAGGTGAAGATCCGGCAGTACAATGGGTTATCGATCCTCTGGATGGCACCACCAACTTCATCAAACGTTTACCTCACTTCGCTGTTTCTATCGCGGTCCGCATTAAAGGCCGTACCGAAGTTGCCGTCGTTTACGATCCTATGCGTAATGAACTGTTTACCGCGACCCGTGGTCAAGGCGCACAGTTGAACGGCTACCGTCTGCGCAGCAGTACTGCCCGCGATCTGGAAGGCACCGTACTGGCAACAGGTTTCCCCTTCAAATTAAAGCAACATAGCAAAACCTATATCAATGCCATCGGCGCGCTGTTCACCCACTGCGCGGATTTCCGTCGTACAGGTTCTGCCGCACTGGATCTGGCGTATGTTGCCGCAGGTCGCGTTGACGGTTTCTTTGAAATCGGTCTGAAGCCGTGGGATTTTGCTGGCGGCGAGCTGCTGGTTCGTGAAGCAGGCGGGATCGTAACGGACTTCGTTGGCGGCCATAACTATATTGCGTCTGGCAATCTGGTTGCAGGTAATCCGCGTGTAGTGAAAGCCATACTGGGCACTATCCGTGAAGAACTGAGCGACGCGCTGAAGCGCTAATCTCGACCGACTCCGGCTCCCACATAAAAACGAAAAGAGCCGGAGTTGTTATTTTTCTTTACATATGAATCCTGTATACGCATTGTTTATCCTTATACGATAATAATTATCAAACTCATTGCTCTGATAAATTGTGAATTAGGATCGCCACCATGTTAAGAAAATCAGTAAGATCGCTCTTTCTGACCGCCCTTTGCACCACCCCACTTTTCAGCTACGCCACCCAATATCCCCTTACCGTCACCGATCTTGACGGGAAAAGTGTCACCATTAAACAAGAACCGCAGCGCATCATTTTGCAGGATGGCCGCGATATTATGGCGATGGCACTGCTCGACCGTGATAATCCCTTCCAGCGTCTGGTTGCCTGGAACAATCTGGCAAAAAAACAGGACACAGCAACCTGGGACATGCTGAAAGGAAAATGGCCTGAGTCCGTCGGCATTCTGGATATGGGATTTAGTGACAAAGGCAACATCGACCTGGAAAGCGTGCTGTCAAAACAGCCGGACTTGATGATTGCCCAGTTGCGTGCCAAGCCAGCGTTGAAGGAAAGCGGTGTGATCGACAAGCTCAGCGCGCTGAATATTCCCGTCCTGTTTGTCGATTACGAAGTGAATCCGGCGAAAGATACCGCCCCCAGCATCGATCTATTGGGGAAAGTGCTGAACCGCGAAGCCAATGCCAAAGCGTATACCGATTTCTATCGCCAACACTTTGATGCCATTCAGCAGAAAACCGCCACGATCACCCCGAAACCAAGCGTCTTTGTTGAACCGATTGCCGGAAACTCAGATTCCTGCTGCTTCACGCACAGTAAAAGCGGCTGGGGCGGATTAGTTGAAGCAGTCGGCGCGAAAAACATTGGTTCAGATTTACTGCCAGGCGCAACGGGTTTTGTCTCGCTGGAAAAAATCATCAGCATGAAACCTGATGCCTACATCATGACGGGCTCTAAGCGTGGCAACAGTCAGGTACTGCCGTTAGGCTATGGCGCCAGCGTAGAAGACGTTCGCAATCAGGCTAATGTGCTACTAAGCCGCACGGGTATTAGCCAGATTCCGGCAGTTCAGGCGAAACACGTCTATGGCGTTTACCACCATTTCTACAACCATCCCTACAACATTGTCGGTATGGAATATCTGGCAAAAGATATTTATCCTCAGGCGTTTACCAGCCTGAACCCTGATGACACGTATCACCATATCATTCAAAATTTTACCTCGCTGCCTGACAGTGACTTTATCTTTGCCTGGAAACAAGGTGAGTAATTTTTCATGAGTACGACCACTGAACCGGGTATCCGCAATACTGCCGCGGATGCCAACACCGTTATGGACAACTATCGCGGCATCATTCGACGCCGCGTGGGTGTGATGGCGATACTGCTGTTGATCATCATCGGCTCGTTGTTGCTGGATTTCACGATGGGGCCTTCAGGCCTGACGCTTGATGTGCTGTGGCAAACGCTGACCGATCCGGCCAGCGCCGATGCCGGTACACGCGTGATCGTTTGGGATATTCGTCTGCCTTACGCGCTAATGGCGATTATTGTCGGGCTGGCGCTCGGCTTGGCTGGCGCAGAAATGCAAACCATCCTGAATAACCCGTTGGCCAGTCCGTTTACGCTCGGCGTTTCTTCCGCCGCCGCATTCGGCGCCGCGCTGGCTATCGTCCTCGGCATCGGTATCCCCGGCATTCCGGCTCAGTGGTTTATCTCTGCAAACGCTTTTATCTTTGCTCTGCTGGCAGCCTTGCTGCTTGATGGGATTACGCGCTGGACGCAGGTCGCCACGTCTGGCGTCGTGCTATTCGGTATCGCGCTGGTGTTCACTTTCAATGCGCTGGTTTCCATGCTCCAGTTCATCGCCAACGAAGACACGCTGCAAGGCCTGGTGTTCTGGACGATGGGCAGCCTGGCGCGCGCGTCGTGGGAAAAACTGGGCATCCTGCTGCTGGTTCTGGCCATCATCATGCCCATTTCGCTGATGAGCTCATGGAAACTGACGGCGCTGCGGTTGGGTGAAGATCGCGCCGTGAGTTTTGGCATTAACGTTCGCCGCCTGCGTCTGGCGACGCTACTGCGCATCAGTATTTTATCTGCCATTTCAGTCGCATTTGTTGGCCCCATCGGCTTTATCGGTCTGGTTGCCCCGCATATCGCACGTATGGTTTTCGGTGAAGATCACCGCTTCTATCTGCCTGCCAGTGCCTTAACCGGCGCGCTCGTGCTGTCGATGGCGTCCGTTGCCTCGAAAAACCTCATCCCCGGCGTCATTATCCCGGTCGGTATCGTCACATCACTGGTTGGCGTGCCTTTCTTCCTGAGTATTATCCTGCGCCACAGAGGAAACGTATGAACCAGCAAACCGCTTCTGGATTACGCCTTTCCCACTTTCGCGCCGGTTATCCTAAACGTCAGGTGATTCGCGATCTGTCCGTACCTCTGCTGCCGCGCGGGAAAATTACCGTGCTGCTCGGCCCCAACGGCAGCGGTAAATCCACGCTGCTGCGAGCCATGGCGGGCCTGAATGCCTCCGAGGGCGAACTGTGGTTGGATGATACCAATCTGATGACGTTGCCATTCGCTCAGCGGGCGGAAAAAGTCGTTTATCTGCCGCAATCCCTTCCCGCAGGCGTTCACCTGCACGTGCTGGAATCGATCATCGTCGCACAGCGTGCGTCCGGCGGCATGCACAGTGCTGAAAAGCAGGATGAAGTCATGAATCTGCTGCGTCAGCTTGGCATTGAACATCTGGCGTTGAGCTATCTCGACCAGCTCTCAGGCGGGCAGAAACAGCTGGTCGGATTAGCGCAATCGCTGATCCGCCAACCTTCGCTTCTCCTACTGGACGAACCGCTTAGCGCGCTGGATTTGAACTATCAGTTCCACGTCATGGATTTGGTGCGCAAGGAAACGCGTAAGCGCAACATCATTACCGTCGTGGTGGTGCATGACATCAATATCGCGCTGCGTCACGGCGACCATGTACTGATGCTACAAAACGGTAACCTGATTGCTGACGGCGCGCCGGCCGAGGTGATTAGCCCGGAAAGTTTATCAGCGGTCTATGGCGTACGCGGCCGTATCGAGCGCTGTTCACAGGGCGTTCCGCAGGTGATTATCGACGGATTGGTAAGCGAACCGACCATCTAAGTCCGTCGTTGAATGAACAGACGGTGAGTTCCCTCACCGTCTTCCTTCCTTAGCTTATCTGGAACTACGACGCTTGATTTACCGCGTCAAAGCGATCTCGTAGCGCTTACTCTGACGATGTCGTTATTCAACACAGGACAGGCGTTCAGAGCCAAGCATATCGCGCATGTTCGTCAGCATGTTTTCAAACAAACGCAGCGCCAGACCAACACTGTTTACGTTGTAGTATAACGGTGCGTCATTCTGCTTCAGATAATGTTCGAACTCTGGTTTATCGAGCAGCTTATAAATTGCCGTAAATCGCAAAATAAGGTGACGGCAATTATTGAGGTAGAGATCGAGCGTGCGGTAATCACTTTTCATTAGCTGAGTAAGCAACGCGGTCATATGTTCGAACTCCGTCAGTAACGACGCATAATCCCCCAAATTTTCCGCACTGTGCTCAGTCGATTCCATATCGTCATCCCCCTGGATTTTTCACCACTGGTCAAGATCTTATAGCCGCATACCGTCTCACTGTACAGCATGCGGCTTGAGGGATCAGAAACTCTGCCAGTCCGTTTCATCCTGAGTGACGACGCCTTTTTTCCTCACGGGAGAAAGACGCGGCGTTGATATTCCCGGTAGCACAGGTGCAGAAGCGGAAGCAAGCGCCAGAGAGGGTACCTGCCCTACAATGAACTGCCCCACCAACTGACTCAGCGTACTCGCCTGCTCTTGTAGCGACTGCGACGCCGCAGAAGCCTCCTCCACCAATGAGGCGTTTTGCTGAGTCACATCGTCCATCTGGTTAACGGCCTGATGCACCTGACTGATACCTCGGCTTTGTTCCTCGGTCGCCGCCGCGATTTCATTCACCAAATCCGTCACCTGCTGGATCGCGTCTTTCATCGCCGACATGTTTTTCCCTACGTCGCTGGCCTGATCAACACCTGCCGATACCAGCGAGTTTGAAGCAT
Organism: Pectobacterium aroidearum; assembly: GCF_041228105.1. NCBI lineage: Bacteria > Pseudomonadati > Pseudomonadota > Gammaproteobacteria > Enterobacterales > Pectobacteriaceae > Pectobacterium > Pectobacterium aroidearum. The sequence goes on along the minus strand of NZ_CP166097.1, from coordinate 1,380,488 downwards.
CAATCAAATCCTTGATTTCACGCGCCGCCGTGGATGACCGCTGTGCCAGCGTGCGAACTTCTCCCGCCACCACCGCAAAACCGCGTCCCTGCTCGCCGGCGCGCGCTGCTTCTACCGCCGCATTCAGGGCAAGAATATTGGTCTGAAATGCAATCCCTTCGATAAGCGCAATAATGTCGGTGATCTTGCCCGAGCTGGTACGAATATGTTCCATCGTATTCAGCATCGTGTTAACGGAATCCGCGCTATTGATGGAAATTCGGCTGGCATTCCCCGCCAGCAGGCTGGCCTGTTGCGTGTTCTCCGCATTCTGGCGCACTGTCTCACTGATTTCCGTCATACTGGCGGCGGTTTGTTCCAGCGAAGCAGCCTGTTCCTCGGTACGGGATGACAAATCTTCATTACCCGCGGCAATCTGCGTCGCCGCGCTACTCACCGACTGCGATGACGCACTCACCGATGCCAACGCCGAAGATACCCGGTGCATCAGGCTATTAAAGGCACGGGCAGTATTTCCTACTTCATCTTTGCGCCGATCGTCAGCTTGAATCGTCAGGTCGAGATGCGTGCTGACGTTCTCCATCGTTTGACTCATATTGTTCAAGCTTTTTCTAATACCCAGAATGGTTCTCACCGCAAAAAAGCCGATCAATAACACGATCAGTAACGTACCGGACAACAGACCAAACCACGTTTGCTCATAGACCCGTTTATTCACCACACGTAAGTCATCACCCAATTTGACATTCAGATCGAACTGTTTACGGTAATTGGCGAGCAGGTTACGAACCGCTTCTCCAGGCCCACCCGTTCCCTGCAGCAGGCCAAGCGCGATCTCGTTTTGATTTGCCTTTGACGCGTTAAGAAAAACAGGTAGCGACGCCTGTAATTTTTTTGTCAGGTCAATCGCCGTGTTGATCAGTAGTCGATCTTCCTCACTGGAGACATCATTGATCAGGTAGTACTCATTGAGGTTCTTCATTTCCTCGATGGTTCTATTAATGTCCTGTTCGATCGCGGGCAGCTTACGATCGTCATCCGTGGTCTGATGACGATACAAAAAAAGCACCAGCGAATTACTTTTATCCACCAGACTATTTAAATCTTTGATGCTCGGAATCGCATTGTCCTGAACATATTCAAAACGAGACTGGAACCCTGATAACAATGATAAAGTGACTATAACTAATGAGATAAGTGCTAGCGACATTAGCGAAAACGTCAGCAGCAAGCGTTGCGTGATATTCATAACCGCTCCATTTTTGAATTTTTATACCGCACTTTTTTTCCTGATTCCGGTATGTCGAATGAACAACGTCGTCCTGCCTACATGGCGTGTTGAACAAAAATCAGACATTCCTTTACCACGCTCAATTATCGTCACAGAAGCGAACAGCTTGATAGCATTGATCGCCAAAACCATTTAATAATCTCAAACCAATAATCACCAACTATCAAAACAAGATAATCGATCGTCAAAAACATCTGACGATCCTGTAATCAGGTAAGTGGGAAGGGAAACGTTTGCTTTGCTCTCTCGCAGAACAAAGAATGCGGTGAAATCTCCTCTTCAGCGCCACTGTCGATAGATAGCTGAACGAGAGAGAAAGGCATAAAAAAAGCACTGAACGATGAGGTTCAGTGCTTTTTTATTATCGGGATTATGGCCTGACGGTGTTATTTCTTCGCTGGCAGCGTGACCCAGTAGCCCGGTTGATACGGCAGCGGCAGGAACTTCTCATGGAAGGTACGGAACGTCGCATCAGGATCGATATCCTTAAACAGTTCTGGATGCATCCATTTTGCTAATACCTGAATCGCCACAAACTGATATGGGCTGTCATAGAACTGATGCCAAATTGCATGCGCATTACCATTGGTTGCTACCGGCAACGTTTTGAAGGCTGAACGCTCCATCAGTTTTTGCAAACGTTGCAGCGCTTCTTTCTGATCTGCCCCTGGTCCAACGCCAACCCAGCCATTCGCCGTGTTGTAGTTTTTCCAGTTCGCCCCGGTCACCACCACCACATCCGGGCGGGAACTGATAATCTGCTCTGGGTTCAACGAACCAAACGTGCCGGGGATGATGTTCTTGGCAATGTTGTCACCGCCAGCGGCTTCAACCATACGACCAAAGTTCTCATCACCGAATGACATGCAGCACTCTTCGTCATAGCCGCCTGCACGGTCGATCATCACTTTTGGACGCGGGCCCTGATAGTTCTTCAACCGATCGGTAACCAGCTCAATCTGCTCACGACGGAATTTAATAATCTCTTCCGCACGCTGTGGTTTTCCGACCAGTTGCCCCATGATGTGAATGCTTTTCTCCGCGTTCTCAAACGGCTTCTCGCGGAAATCGATAAACACCACCGGAATACCCAGCGAATTGAGTTTCTCAATCAATTTACCTTCATCCGTCGCCGCTTTTGATTCCAGATTCATCAACACCAAATCCGGTTTCAGCGTCAGCGCCTGCTCGACGTTGAAAGTACCATCCTTCGCTCCGCCGAAGGTCGGCAGCTTTTTAATTTCCGGGTATTTCTTTTCATAAGCCATATAGCCGTCGTAATCGGCTTTTGGCAGATCGTCACGCCAACCAACCACACGTTGGAACGGTGCTTCAGTATCAAAGGCAGCCAGCAGATAAATCTGTCGACCTTCCCCTAAAATAATCCGCTTCACTTCGGATTTAATTTCTACTTTCCTGCCACTAACGTCTTCAATAACAATCGGGTTAGCGCTAGCGATAGCGCTCGCACTCAGCCCCAACAGAACAACGACTGAGAACAGCCATTTCTTCATTATTATTCCCTTCTGAGATTATGGTTATAAATGATAATAGTTATCATTATTGAAATGATATCCTGCCGTGATTATCGGAAGCAATGGGTTTTTAGCGCGACGTTAATAAAAGGTAAAATTAGCCGGAGAATGGCCGAATACCGCCCATCATCGCGGGCTGTGCGCTGAGGTAAAGCAGGATGCCGGAGCCAACCAAAATCAGCCCGCCAGCAAAAGCCAGAAGAGAAAACGTCGCTCGCTGCCATACGGGCGATGCACGATTTGCCCCTAAACGCTCAACGATGCGACGGCAGTAAAAAACCAACACAGCCAGCGCCGAGATCGTGATCGCCGTTCCGGCAGCCATCACCAACGCAGAGGCCACGCCCCACAGATAGACGCCGATCACTTTAGAGAAGAGCAGCACCAGAATAGCGCCTGAACAGGGGCGCATTCCCATCGCCAGCACAATCATCAAGCGCGTACGCCAGCTGCTATCACGCTCAAGCTCCTCATTGCTGGGAAGATGGCGGTGCCCACAGCCGCAGTTGTCATCGTGCTGATGCAAAGAATGGGAAAGCACAGGCGCCGGGCGAAGCCTCATACGTCTATCCGTTGGTACGTTAAGCTGGGTGACACGCAAAATAGTCGCAGGTTTAGGCTGCTGTACGAGGGCGGTGTACAGCTGTTTCAATGCGCGGAAACAGAGCAAGAGCCCCAACCCCGCGACCAGCACGAAGCTTCCTTTTTCCATCCAGAAACTGCTGTTGTGCAACGTTCGGCTGGATAACTGTAAGATCCCTAAAACCACGGTCACCAGCGCTACCGCCATCAGTCCCTGAACCAGCGACGCGGCAAACGTCAACTTCAGGCTGCTTTTCAGCTTCGACGGGTGTGTCGCCAGATAGGTCATGATGACCACTTTACCGTGCCCTGGCCCAACGGCGTGGAGCACGCCATAGACCAGACTGAATATCATCAGACTCAGCCCCGCTTGATGCGGCTGCTGTTCCACCATTTGCAACAGGTGCGCCATTTGCTGATGCAGCGATTTCTGCCAGATCGCGCTTTGCAACAGGATTTGCGGCCAGTACCCCACGATGTAATGCAGCGCCGAGGCCAGCAGCGCCAAAAAGAGCCACAGCGGCCACAGATCGCGCAGTCGATTCAACAGCGGGCGCCGGCGCGGTAGCGAGCCGAGATTCACTGACATTGCAATGTCACCCGCTGTGCGAACTGTTTCCCCAGCTCCATATCTTCATCCGGCGCATCATTCTTATCCAGCGATAGCGCATAGGATTGCAGTTCAGCGTTAGGTTCTGGTGTGACGAGCGTCGTTTTACAGCGCGAGGCTAGCTCAGGCGCGAGCTTCACAGCCTTATCATTTTGATAGGACATATCGACAAAATAGGTAGGATCGTAAGTCGAGATCAGTAAAGGCTTTCCGGCCAGCGGCTGTGGATGTGCCAACGGCAGTACAAATTCCAGGACCGCCTGATTGCCTTTGCGGGAAAGGTGATACTCGGTTGGCAGCAGCGTATATTTCACGGGCTGATTATCACGATAAATATCGGTGAAATAGTGCTGCCCCCACACGTTAGCCATGACTTCCGCCGCCAGCTTTTTCCAGATTTCAGAATCGGTTTTCGCCTTTCCTGCGTCATACAGCAAATCGGCCGATGTGATAGGATCCATCGTCCACTGCATACGTAAACCGGTGATGTGGTCGTTCTGGCTCTCAACTGTCGTCTGCATATCAATAAAACTGTGTGGGTGAGCGAAAACGGGTTGGACGAATGCCAAGCCTGTCATCAGCAACGTTATCTGTCCGTACCCGCGTTTCAAAGCGTTATAATGTAACATTATTTTTACCACACTACGTTATCTTGACAGTAGATACCACGTTATTAGACCTTTTCGACCGCAGCACGGTGGCTGACAGAAGGCCGGATAAACAGTGCCGGCACCGCCAGCAGCGCCATCACCCAGAACGTGCCGCCCTGTAAATGCTCAAACAGGAAGCCGGATACCATCGTCATCACCGCGATACTGCCCCCCATCGCCAGCGCGGAATACAACGCCTGTAGCCGCAGAATGTCACCACCAGAACGTGCCGCGATAAAACGCATCGCGGCCAGGTGGCACACAGTGAACGTGCCACAGTGCAATATCTGTATCACAATCAGCCACGGCAGAGCCACCGTCGAGCCCATTAACCCCCAGCGCACCACGCCACACACGGCTGAGAGCAGCAGAAGCTGTCTGGCGCTCCAGCGCCGAAACAGACGCTGGCTGAAGGTAAAGATGACAATTTCCGCGACCACACCTAATGACCAGAGATAGCCGATAATTGAGGCGGAATAGCCTGAGTCTTGCCAATAAATAACGCTGAAACCATAGTAAGCCGCGTGCGCGCCCTGTAGCAGGGATACACAAAGCAGGAAACGCCATACCGCAGGCTCAGTCAGCAAGGTTTTCCACGGCGTCACGCTAACCGACTGTGCCGTCGACGCTGCGGCTTGCGGCATCACGCTGGGGCGAAGCAGCATGCCTAACAGCATGACAGCCAGCCCCGCACTGAGAATCGCCAGAATCGCGGGATGTCCCCAGATAGCGACCAGTTCCCCCGTCGCCGCAGAGGCGATAACGAACGCTATCGACCCCCAAACCCGCACCTTGCCATAATCCATCACGATCTGCCGCTGCCAGGTTGCTGCTAATGCATCGGTCAGCGGCACCAGCGGCGCGAAAAACAGGTTAAACCCAATCATCACTATCATCAGCCACAGCCAGGCATTACCCAGCCAAAAACCAACGACCAGCTCCAGTGACAGTAACGCCAGTCCACGTAATACCGTAATCAGTTTGGACGGATCTTTCACACTGGGCGTGATGACCAAACTACCGACGAAGCGCGCCACCAGACCCGCCCCCAGCAGCATCCCGATCGACTCGGCGGACAGCCCCTCGCCTTTCAGCCACCCGCCCCAAAACGGCAGGAAAACGCCATAACAAAAAAAGTAAGTGAAATAGCTCAGCGCCAGCCAGCGCGTCGATTGCAAAACCATGATGTCTCCCTTTCGATGACGAACACGCCCGTTCACCATCCGACGAATCGTCGCAAACGCGATGTTTAGCATTTTCCACTGAAAATGCATCCACGCACTTTGCTGGCGATTCTTTTTTTCTGGTTACTCTTTTTTGCCGGTTACTGTGTCAGAGAGCATGCGGCGGCGCAACGCGTTATTCGCGATGAAACGTGAATGACGGTATCGACCCGATCGGCAGCCATAAAAAATTTCCGGGAGAAATGTTTAACGTTGCGTCAGCAACGGCCCGCAGGGGGGCGGCCAAGGATGGCGCGCTATAAAAAAACGTGGGGAACGTTTTTCAACGTCGCTTGCGACGGCCCGTAGGGTGGCGGCCAGGGATGGTACGCCATAAAAAACGCCAGCACACAGGCTGGCGTTTAGGAAGTGTTCCGACAGTGATGTCAGAGAAAATGCCGAATTATGCGTAAACCGGGAAGCGGGCGCAGATATCCAGAACTTTCTGTTTCACACGTTCAATGGTCGCTTCGTCGTTGATGTTATCCAACACATCACAGATCCAGCCAGCCAGTTCACGCACTTCCGCTTCTTTAAAGCCGCGACGGGTTGCCGCTGGCGTACCGATACGGATACCAGAAGTCACGAACGGGCTCTTCGGATCGTTAGGCACGCTGTTTTTGTTTACGGTGATATTCGCACGACCCAGCGCAGCATCAGCTTCTTTACCGGTCAGGTTTTTGCTAACCAGATCCAGCAGGAACAGGTGGTTGCTGGTTCCACCAGAAACGACGTTGAAACCACGTGACAGGAAGACTTCAACCATCGCTTTGGCGTTTTTCGCGACCTGCTGCTGATAAACCTTAAATTCAGGCTCCATGGCTTCTTTCAGCGCAACCGCTTTACCCGCGATAACGTGCATCAACGGCCCCCCCTGGCCACCAGGGAAAACAGCAGAGTTCAGCTTTTTGTACAGCTCTTCGTCGCCGCCTTTCGCCAGAATCAGGCCACCGCGTGGGCCAGCCAGTGTTTTGTGCGTCGTCGTGGTCACGATGTGAGCATGAGGAACCGGGTTAGGGTAAACATCAGCGGCAATCAGGCCTGCAACGTGCGCCATATCGACAAACAGGTAAGCGCCGATGCTGTCAGCGATTTCACGCATCTTCGCCCAGTCAACCACGCCAGAGTAAGCAGAGAAACCGCCGACGATCATTTTTGGCTTGTGCGTACGCGCCAGTTCAGCCATTTCGTCGTAGTCAATTTTGCCGCTTTCATCGATACCGTAAGGAATAACGTTATACAGTTTGCCCGACAGGTTAACCGGAGAACCGTGCGTCAGGTGACCACCGTGCGCCAGGTTCATCCCCAGAATGGTGTCGCCCGGCTGCAGCAGCGCGGTGTAAACAGCAAAGTTAGCCTGAGAGCCAGAGTGCGGCTGTACGTTGGCATAATCGGCACCGAACAGCGCCTTCGCACGGTCGATAGCCAGTTGCTCAACGATGTCCACATACTCACAGCCACCGTAGTAACGTTTGCCCGGATAACCTTCAGCATACTTGTTCGTCAGCTGAGACCCTTGAGCCTGCATAACGCGTGGGCTGGTGTAGTTTTCTGACGCAATCAGTTCAATGTGCTCTTCCTGACGCACCACTTCTTGCTCCATTGCTTGCCACAGGTCGACATCATAATCGGCAATGTTCATTTCACGCTTTAACATCCGGATCTCCTGACTCAGCTAACATAAATATACTGGGAATTGATGGCCCATTTGGGAATTGGGCAACCCTCTTGGGGAATGGCGTATAGTGTAAACCGTTTTTCCCTAATGAAGATAGGTCTTGACAGAGGTTTTTACGCAAACGATTAGCTACAGGCAGCACAAGGCTTCAGCAAATATGAGCTGTACGGTGTTAAACGGATTTTTCTTCATTCTCAACCTGCTATTTCTTCATGTTATTCCCTTTAGCCCTCCCTAAAAACCCCTACCACCAAAAAGGTAATTTACAGCGGCGGACAAACCCAATAAGATGCATATAAAATACAACTTATAAGTCATACCAATAAATAGGGAGTCACCATGCTGGATAACCAAACTATCGCCATTGTTAAATCGACCATTCCTCTGCTGGCGGAAACCGGCCCGAAACTGACCGCACATTTTTACGATCGCATGTTTACGCACAATCCTGAGCTCAAAGATATTTTTAATATGAGCAACCAGCGCAATGGCGATCAGCGGGAAGCGTTGTTCAATGCTATTTGTGCTTATGCGACGAATATCGAAAACCTGGCCGCGCTGCTGCCTGCAGTTGAGCGTATCGCCCAGAAGCACGCCAGCTTTAACATTCAGGCCGATCAGTATCAGATCGTGGGTAATCATTTATTGGCAACGCTGGATGAAATGTTTAGCCCAGGACAGGAGGTGCTGGACGCCTGGGGTAAAGCCTATGGCGTGCTGGCGAATGTCTTCATCCAGCGCGAAGGCGATATCTACCGCAGCACTGAAGCGAAAAACGGCGGCTGGAGCGGCGTGCGACCTTTCCGCATTGTGAACAAGCAGCCGCAAAGTTCCGTCATTACCAGCTTCACGCTGGAACCCACCGACGGCCAACCTATTGCTGATTTTCAAGCAGGTCAATATCTGGCGGTTTACGTCAAACATGACAGTTTTGCCAATCAGGAGATTCGCCAATACTCTCTGACCCATGCGCCAAATGGGAAATCCTACCGAATTGCGGTTAAACGTGAAGCGCAAGGCACCGTTTCCGGCTATCTGCATGATACCGCGCGCGAAGGCGACATCATTCATCTGGCGGCTCCGCACGGCGATTTCTTCCTTGATATCCCCGCTTCTACACCCGTAGCCCTGATTTCCGGCGGCGTCGGGCAAACCCCTATGCTGGGTATGCTGCATACGCTAAAACAACAGGATCATCAGGCGAAGGTGTTATGGCTACACGCAGCAGAGAACGGCACTGCGCATGCGTTTGCGGATGAAATCAAACAAACGGGAGAATCGTTGCCGCAGTTCCAGCATCACATCTGGTATCGCGAACCACAGCAGGCCGATCGCCCTGGCGAAGATTACCATCACAGTGGATTGATGCAGTTGGCCTCGCTAAAAGATGAATTGGCCACGCCAGATATGCGCTATTACCTGTGTGGCCCCGTGGTGTTCATGCAGTTTGTTGCACAGCAATTGCTGGCAATCGGGATCCCGGCTGAGCAGCTACATTACGAATGTTTTGGTCCGCATAAAGTTGTCTAACCCTCATTGATAACGGATCAAACCCAAAGGTCGCTTTTGCGGCCTTTTTTCATTTTTCAGACAGTCCCCCTTCCCAAAAATACTTTACCGATCACAATTTTATGTGCTGACACACGAGCGCTCCGCTAAAAAAGAGGTGGGTCACAAAAAAACACGCCTTATTAAAATAACATTTCATTTTTAATGAATAGTTATTTCACCAAAAAGGACCTGCGTTTAGGCATCGCCCTTGAATCGGCTTGGGTGCACAATAAAGCCCCCGACGTTTTCTCTAAAGGCCGTGACAAGAACGATAAAAAACAGCGACCTTCCTTTGACAACGCTTGGGTTCATTAACTGTTTTCGATTAATCAACAAGGGATATGTCTAACCATGGCAAAACGTTTTTCAGAAAGTGTGGCTTTAGCTCTGATACTTTCCGCCCCTTTCACGCTGGTAAATGCTAAAACCCCCGCCGCTGCACACCAGACCGCCGCGCCAGAGAGCGCGAAATGGCTATCGGGTTCAACGCTGGGTGAAAAAACCGGTTTATCGGGTAATGTCACCGCACGGGATATCCACCTACCTGCCACCATCATTATCAGAGACCAGCAGGGCCAGAAGCGGCAAACACAGACCGATGATCAAGGAAAATATCATCTTGATATCTCGGGTCTGACACCGCCGTTACGTCTTTTAGCCATCGAGTCCGGCGGCAATAATTGCCTGCTGAATAATATCTCCCGTGCAATCTGCCTGTCCGCCGTCGCCCCTTCAATGCATGACGGTAAAGAAAATATCGCCAATATCAACCCGCTGACTGACCGCATCACCTCCGATATCGCGGTAGCCGCAGGCTACATTGGTCCACAGCAGCTCACGGACGATACGGCATCGCCAAAAATGGACGCCGCAGAATGGAAAAAAGCCTACGCCGATTTTCATGCCGGTTTTAATGACGCGCTAAAACAGGTTGGCATCAGTGCCCCCACACGTTTCGATCCCCTGACCTACTCTGCCGCTCAACAGGAAGCCGTCACCAAAATCGTCAGCGTCATTAACCATAACCGCAATTATCACAACGACACGGGCTACTCCGGCCATACCGTTTTGACTGACAGCGCATTCCATCCGATTGTCGGCCTGAATAATAAAGGCGATTATGAACCGTTAGATTATCGTTCTGCTCGCCAGAGTCTGGACGCAATCCAGAAAGCACAAACCCGCATTTTCATCGTCGGCGACTCAACTGCGGCAACCTATGAAAAAATGCGCTTCCCACGTATGGGATGGGGGCAGGTTTTTGAACAGCAGTTCAGTAAAAACAGCGGCGTCAAAGTGGTGAATGGCACACGTGCCGGACGTAGTTCACGCGACTATTTTTACGAAGGCTGGTTCCGCCAGATGCAGCCACTGATGAAGGAAGGCGATTTCCTGTTTATTCAAATGGGACATAACGATCAAAACTGCAACAGTGCAAAAGCGGTACGTGGCCCTGCTGACGTCGCTAACCTCTGTACTTACCCGAACGATGCGGCAGGGAAAAAACAGGCGCCACAGGGAAAAGCCGATATGTCATTCCAGACATCATTGGAGCGTTACATCACCTTTGCCCGCCAGCATAAACTCACACCGGTTCTGCTTACCCCAACCACCCGAGTAAAAACGGCTGAAGGCAAAAACGGCACGCCAGCGGTACACAGCCACTTCACCAAACAAAACGCGGAAAACGGTTATGCCTTTGTCGGCGATTACAGCCAGACCATCAAAGATACGGCAGCAGATAATAAGGTCGTGTTGCTGGACATTGAACCAGCCACTATCGCTCTAGCGAACCAGGGTAACAGCGATCATTGGAAACAGTATTGGCTGGTGATCGATCCCAAAAAATATCCTTACTATCGCGATCAGGCAGGTAGCCTGAGCAAACCAGATACCACCCATTTTCAGAAAAAAGGCGCTATCGCCGTAGCAGAGATTGTCGCTGACGCCATCCGACAAGAACCTGCGTTAGCGTCGCTGGCAGAAAAAACGGTCAGCAAACACAAGTAGTTATCAGTCAGGAAAAACGATAAGACAGAACCGCGCGGTGCCACATTGCCGCGCGTTACAACCCCTCCCTTACCGATTACAGGACTCTGGACATGATAAAAGCCTCAAACCTCTGCAAAACGCTGACCTTAGCTATGCTAATTTCCTCACCGTGGTCGTTAGCGCAGGCAGCCGACTACAATGCTCTCGTTTCCACCAATGCAGGGGACGCCAACGCCTACAAAACCATTACAGAAGCCATCGCCAGCGCACCGGCAGACAGCTCGCCGTTTGTTATCTATGTGAAAAATGGCGTCTACCACGAGCGGCTGACCATTACACGCCCTAACATTCATCTACAGGGCGAAAGCCGTGACGGCACCGTGATCACCGCGACAACCGCAGCCGGCACGCTCAAACCCGATGGCAGTAAATGGGGAACCTATGGCAGCAACACGGTGAAGGTCGATGCTCCCGATTTCAGCGCCCGTTCTCTGACCATCAGCAATGATTTCGATTACCCGGCCAATCAGGCCAAAGCCAATGACGACCCCACCAAGCTAAAAGACTCGCAGGCCGTTGCGCTGCTGGTTGCTGAAAATAGCGATCGCGCATGGTTCCATGATGTCAGCCTGACGGGCTATCAGGACACATTATATGTGAAAGGTGGGCGCAGCTTCTTCTCGCAATGCCGTATCAGTGGCACCGTTGATTTCATCTTTGGCAACGGTACCGCACTCTTTGACGATTGCGACATCGTTGCGCGCAACCGTACCGACGTGAAAGATCAGCCTCTCGGCTATCTCACCGCCCCCAGCACCGACATTAAGCAAAAATATGGCCTGGTCATTACCAATAGCCGGGTGATTAAAGAGAAAGACGTCCCGGCGAAAAGCTATGGTTTGGGTCGTCCTTGGCATCCAACGACCACCTTTGAAGATGGCCGTTATGCCGACCCTAACGCTATCGGCCAGACCGTCTTCCTGAACACCAGCATGGACGACCACATCTATGGCTGGGACAAAATGTCCGGCAAAGATAAACAAGGCGAGAAAATCTGGTTCCATCCGCAGGACTCACGCTTTTTCGAGTATAAATCCAGCGGAAAAGGCGCAGAGAAAAACGATCAGCGCCGCCAGTTAAGCGACGCGGAAGCAGCAGAATATACAGCAGACAAAGTGCTGGCAGGCTGGGTGCCTACCGCGCCGAAAGGGAAGTAGAAGTAGAGTAGAAGTAAATGTGAAGAAGCCAGCCCTCATCAGGCTGGCTTCGAAAAAGGAACAACGCAAGGTGAGACGCGATTAAATCGCTTCCTCGTCCTCTTCACCGGTACGAATACGGACTACACGCGCGACATCAAAGACAAAGATTTTACCGTCGCCGATTTTCCCCGTCTGCGCGGTCTGCGTGATAGTTTCTACACAGGTATCGACGATATCATCCGCCACGACAATTTCGATTTTTACTTTTGGCAGAAAGTCGACCATGTATTCTGCGCCGCGATACAGCTCGGTGTGGCCTTTCTGACGACCAAAGCCTTTAACTTCCGTTACCGTCATCCCTGTGATGCCCACTTCAGCTAACGCTTCACGCACATCGTCCAGTTTGAACGGCTTAATAATCGCATCAATTTTCTTCATGGAGGAACCTTTGTGTTATCTATGTTGCGGCCAAAGCCGAGCATCAGCAAATAAGCAGCATGTCAGAACTCAGGCAGACAATCTATACCCACCCCGCATCACGCTGCAGGCGTGCTGCCAATTCTATCAACGCTAGTCTTTAAAATCGTTGGCATCCAATTCATGGCGGCCCAACAGTTTATAGAATTCCGTTCGGTTACGCCCGGCCATTCGCGCAGCCTGCGTCACGTTACCTTTTGCGATCTGTAATAACTTTCGCAGATAGTTAAGTTCAAACTGGTGGCGCGCTTCAACAAAGGTTGGCAGCGCCGTGTTTTCACCTTCCAGCGCCTGTTCAACCAGCGCGTCGCTGATGACTGGCGCGCTGGTCAGCGCCACACACTGTTCAATGACATTCACCAGTTGACGCACGTTACCCGGCCAGCTTGCCGTCATCAAGCGCTTCATCGCATCGGTTGAAAAGGTGCGCACAAAAGGCTTGTGGCGGTTAGCAGATTCACGCAGCAGATGATTTGCCAGCAGAGGAATATCTTCGGCACGCTCATGTAGCGCAGGCAGCTTCATATTCACCACGTTGAGCCGATAATACAGATCCTCGCGGAATTCGTTTCTCGCCATCGCCTTTGGCAAGTCACGGTGCGTGGCGGAAATAATCCGCACGTCGATATCCAGATCGCGGTTGCTCCCCAGCGGGCGGACTTTTCGCTCTTGCAGAACGCGTAACAGTTTAACTTGCAGAGACAGCGGCATATCGCCGATTTCATCTAAAAACAGCGTACCGCCTTCCGCCGCCTGAAAAAGCCCCTCACGGCTGCTCACCGCACCAGTAAAAGCGCCTTTCGCATGACCGAACAACTCAGATTCCAGCAGCGGTTCCGGCAGCGCGCCGCAGTTAATGGCAATAAACGCTTTCTTCGCACGCGGGCTTGCCGCATGAATGGCCTGAGCCAGCACCTCTTTCCCGGTTCCGCTCTGACCATTAATCAACACGCTAACATCCGACTGTGCAACCATCCTGGCCTGTTCCAGCAGGCGTAACATAATCGGGCTGCGCGTCACGATAGTTTCACGCCAGCTTTCATCACCTGCTGGCGCGGATAGCGCCAGTGCTTCATCTATCGCTTTGTAAAGCGCATCACGGTCAACAGGCTTCGTCAGGAAACTAAATACTCCCTGCTGCGTGGCGGCAACGGCATCGGGAATAGAACCGTGAGCGGTTAAAATGATTACCGGCATCCCCGGCTGATAGCGCTGAATTTCGGAAAATAGCGCCATGCCATCCATCTCGTCCATACGAAGATCGCTGATCACCAAATCGAACGTTTCACGCGTTAACAACCGCAGCGCTTCCTGGCCGCTCTCCGCTGTCATCACGCTAAATCCTTCGCTGGTCAGGCGCATACCCAATAGCTTCAGCAGACTGGGGTCATCATCCACGAGCAATAAACTCGCCGTTTTTCGGGCTGTCATTGTCTTGTTGACTCCTTCTTCGTCGTCGGTTTGTCCGTATGCGATTCCATCGGCGGCGTATAGGTATCATCCGCATCCACTGGCTCACTTCTGGATTTCGTTGTCGAATTGCGCGAACCGTCTCTAACACCTGTACCGCTACGACGATCGGTATCGTTATCCGGCATTTCTCCCGACAGTTGCTTACGCGACGACAGTTGACGTTCAATATCCGTCAAGTTTTCCAGTTTCTGCGTGGTCGTTTCTAACTGGTATTGCAGATGATTTTGCTGGACACGCAGGGCGTCCAGCTGTTTGTCGCTGGATTCCTGTAAACGCTTATAGCGCAGGCGTTCATCCGACAGCGCCAGAAACAGCGTTTGTCTGTCACGCCAGGTTTGCATCAGCGGACGCAGCGCCGCAGGGAAAGCCAAACGGTATAGATTGATCTGTTCCAGCACCTGACGCCGCTCAACCTGAGTAATACCGGCATTATCCAACAGAATGCCCTGCTTAAACGCGCTATCCCAGCTATCCCCCGCAACCAGCCCGGCTTCCTCACGAGCCTGGAATTGTGTCAAACGTCCGGCACAGTCCATCGCACGCAACCAGTAAAGCGCATTATTCATGGATTCACGATCGTCTATCTGCCACAGGTGTTCACATTGTGCGATACGGAAATCCGCAACCTGCTCTTTCGGTGGGGCAGTTTCTGCTTCCAGCAAGGCCGAGCCATGGTTCACATGGCTATTACACGCCGCTAAAACGAGTGGCGACGACATAAGCGTCGCCTTCAAAAGGCGGGAAAATACGCTATTCGTAAACCATCCCTTCATAAACCATGCATTCATTATTTATTCATTCTCAGACTTTATTCGTTATCGGACTATTCGTTATCGGACAATAAGGGCAGCTCGATACGGAAACACACATCAGCATAGTCCACGGTAATCAGGCTAAGCTCACCACGCATACGACGAATGCAATCACGCGCAATGCTCAGCCCCAACCCGCTTCCTTTAACCGCACCACGACGCTGGTGACTTCCCTGATAAAAGGGCTCAAAAATCATACCCCGCTCTGCGTCGGGAATGGGCGTACCACTGTTGGCGACATCAATCTGAACGCGATTGCCAATCTGACGGCTATAAATCCAAATGTTACCGGATTCCTTACCGTAGTGCACCGCATTGGAATAGAGATTATCAATCACTCGCATCAACAGCGTCGTCTCCGCCCAGCAGTGCCCAATGTCCAATGCCACATCGGTATGAATCATTTTGGCACGAGCGGGGAGACTGTGGGACGACACGACGATATCGACGATTTCTTCGATTTCAACACGTTCCAGCTCGGTCGGTGTATCCGCCAGTTTGCGGTTATAGTCCAGCAGTTGATCGATCAGCTGTAGCAGGTGGCGGCTGCTGCTATCGAGAATAGCGACGACCTCCTTCTGGTCGGCAGTCAGTGGGCCAACCACCTCGTCGGCAAGCAGCTCAGTGCCTTCCCGCAGGCTCGCCAATGGCGTCTTGAGTTCATGGGAGATATGGCGTAAGAATTCATGCCGCTGCGATTCCAGCCAGGACAGACGCTCACTCAGCCAGATAATGCGCTGCGCCAGCGTCCGAATCTCACGCGGGCCTTTGAACGTGCTGGTGTTCCCCAGCGAACGGCCTTCACCAAGGCGGTTGATCATCCGCTCTACGCCATTAACCGGGCCGATAATCATCCGCGTAAAGAGGACCACCAGCATCACGCTGACCAGAAATAAGAGCAACGCCTGCCAGCCGAAGAACTGGCCGCGCTCGGAAATAGCCTGCTGAAGCTGTTGCCCGCGAGAGAAAACAACGTCGCGCGTCACCTGCACCATCTGTCCGTTCGCGCGAGAAAAACCCTCCAGCAGGCTCGATGCGGTTTGTTCCGGGCCGCTGTTATGGCAGCGTATCTCACCGAGCTGAGTAAGCAGTTGCCGCAGTGTTTGGTAATAGCGGGGATCGGGCAACACCTGCGCGTGAGAGTCCAGCATTTGCGAATACTGTTTACGCTGGTTCTGGTAGAGCGTTGCCAGCGTCTGATCGTCCAATACGCAGTATTGCCGGTAGCTACGCTCCATCGCCAGCGCCACGCTGGTCATCGCCTCACTGCGGCGGGCATCCGCCAGCGTTGTCCGGTTGATATCGGCAGCCTGTTCGCTCAGCATGTTCAGACTTTGGTAAGCCTGATAGGCCAGTACCAGCAGCGGTAGCAGCACCAACAAGAACGCCATAATTACTAATTGCCGCAGGGAACGCGGGAATAAACGCCATCGTTTCAAAGAAATCATCTCGTTACCTATCGAATCCGCATTGATGCTAACCGAGTCTTATAAAAGTTCAACGTTTTCCCTTACGACATGCGCAACGCTTCGCAATACAGCATGAATGCCGTAACAAGCAATCAAAGGGGGATTGAATTCTCTGGAGGAGGGGTGACGGGGAGTAAAACGTCACGCGGCCAGAAGAATCGCTCCCTCTGGCCGCGTGACTGAATAGGCGGTGCCTCACTCAACGTGTCGCCCGATGCTTGATAACGTTCGTTTTCACGCCCTGTTATCGGTCTGGTGGACGATAGGCACCCTTTCTTTTGGCATCATTCCAGATGTTATGAGCGAAAATATTTGCCAGTCAGCAACGCAATCATAACCAGTTGAATGAGCAACACGAGTTATATTGCACTTATCATGCCAACTATCAATAAATAAAATTAACACACTGATTATAAATAATTTTTACTCTAACCTTTACCGAGAAATTCATTATCCGCAATGCCAATAACAGTAACACGCGCAAAAAAGCCGATTTATGTCGCTAAAAACAGACAGCTTTATAACGCTGTCACGCCGCTCATATAAATCAACACGTTAAATGTCACCAATTAGAGACAACAAAAAACCAGTCCGTCGCAAAAAAACGACAATCGGAAAGAACGGACGTAAAAAAGGGGCCGAAGCCCCTTTATCTGACTAATATTCGCTTAGCCCAGCTGTCTGCGCGCATTGCGGAACATACGCATCCACGGGCCATCCTCGCCCCACTCTTCCGGGTGCCAGGAGTTACTGACAGTACGGAACACACGCTCAGGGTGCGGCATCATGACCGTTGCCCGACCGCTAGTGCTGGTTACCGCCGTAATACCGTTTGGCGAGCCATTCGGGTTAGCCGGATAGTTCTCAGTGACCTGACCGTAGTGGTTGATGTAACGCAGCGCCACCAGACCGTGTTCTTCAATCGCCGCCAGATGGGCATCGTCGCGGACTTCAACCTGACCTTCTCCGTGTGAAACGGCAATCGGCATGCGCGATCCAGCCATGTCATTCATGAACAACGACGGGCTTTTCTGCACTTCGACCAGGCTGAAGCGAGCTTCAAAGCGATCGGATTTATTGCGGACAAAACGCGGCCAGAGATCGGCACCTGGAATCAGTTCACGCAGGTTAGACATCATCTGGCAACCGTTACATACGCCCAGCGCCAACGTCTGCGGACGCAGGAAAAATTCCGCGAACTCATCACGCACGCGAGAGTTGAACAGAATGGACTTCGCCCAACCTTCGCCAGCTCCCAGCACGTCACCATAAGAGAAGCCACCGCAGGCAACCAAAGCCTGGAAATCCTGCAAGTTACGGCGATTCGCCAGCAGGTCACTCATATGGATGTCAATGGCATCAAAGCCAGCGCGGTGGAATGCCGCCGCCATTTCTACGTGAGAGTTAACCCCCTGCTCACGCAGGACAGCCACTTTAGGCCGGACATTCTTCGCAATATAAGGTGCTGCGATATCTTCCTGTGGATTGAAGGTCAGCGCCGCGTTAAGGCCGGGATCGTTATCATCCTGTCTGGCGATATGTTCCTGATCGGCACACTGCGGGTTATCGCGCAGGCGCTGCATCTGCCAGCTGGTTTCTGCCCACCAGCGACGCAGCGTTGAACGGCTTTCCTGATAAATCGCTTCTGCACCCTTATTGATGGTGAAACGCGTTCCTTCTTCAGCCTGACCGAGATAATGCACGCAATCTGCCAGACCATGCAGTGCCAGAACAGCATTCACTTCAGCACGGCGGGCAGCCGGAATCTGAATGACAGCACCAAGCTCTTCGTTAAACAGCGTCGCCAGCGTATCCTCGCCCTGAGAAGCGATATCGACAGTAATGCCACAGTGGCCAGCAAACGCCATCTCAGCCAGCGTAACCAGCAGGCCGCCGTCTGAACGGTCGTGGTAAGCCAGAAGCGCCTTATCCGCAACCAGCTGCTGCATAGCATTAAAGAAGCCCGCCAGTTGCTCTGGACTATGCACATCTGCCGTCTTACGACCCAACTGACGATAAACCTGCGCCAGCGCCGTCGCGCCCAGCGCTTTATTGCCTGCGCCCAAATCGATCAGCAGCAGTGCATTATCCTGTCCGGTACGTAGCTGTGGCGTGACCGTGTTACGCACGTCTTCCACACGAGCAAACGCAGAGATTACCAGCGACATCGGCGAGGTGACCGCGCGATCTTCCCCCTCTTCATGCCAGCGGGTTTTCATCGACATGGAATCTTTACCCACCGGGATCGTCAGACCCAGCGCCGGGCACAGCTCCTCACCCACGGCTTTCACCGCTTCATACAGCCCGGCATCTTCACCCGGATGCCCCGCTGCCGCCATCCAGTTCGCAGACAGCTTCACGCGAGTCAGCGGGCCAATGTGTGTAGCAGCAATGTTCGTCAGCGCTTCACCGACGGCCAAACGCGCAGAGGCCGCGAAGTTACGCAGCGCAACTGGCGCACGTTCGCCAATAGACATCGCCTCGCCGTAATAGCTGTCAAGGCTGGCGGTAGTCACCGCACAGTCAGCCACCGGAACCTGCCACGGGCCAACCATCTGATCGCGCGCGACCATGCCAGTAACAGAGCGGTCGCCAATGGTGATCAGGAAGGTTTTTTCTGCCACCACAGGCAAATGCAGCACGCGCTCGACAGCTTCGGCCAGATAGATTTCATCACGCTGTAGCGGTGTGCCTTCAACTTGCTTGCGTTCAACATCACGCAGCATTTTCGGCGTTTTACCCAGCAGCACATCCAGCGGCAAATCGATAGGCTTGTTGTTAAAGTGACGATCGTTCATCGTCAGATGCAGTTCTTCCGTCGCCTCGCCAATCACCGCATAAGGTGCGCGTTCACGGCGGCAAATCTCATCAAACTGTGCCAACTGCTCTGGCGCAACGGCCAGAACGTAGCGCTCCTGCGATTCATTACACCAGACTTCCAGCGGGCTCATGCCCGGCTCGTCATTCAGAATATCGCGCAGTTCAAAGCGCCCACCGCGTCCACCGTCGCTCACCAGCTCCGGCATCGCATTGGACAAGCCACCCGCACCGACATCGTGAATGAACAGGATCGGGTTGGCTTCACCTAATTGCCAGCAGCGATCGATCACTTCCTGACAGCGGCGCTCCATTTCCGGGTTATCGCGCTGTACCGAAGCAAAATCCAGATCCGCATCAGACTGGCCTGATGCCATAGAGGAAGCGGCACCACCGCCCAGACCGATATTCATGGACGGCCCGCCCAGCACAATCAGCTTGGCGCCGACGCTGATTTCACCTTTCTTAACGTGATCGGCGCGGATGTTGCCGATACCGCCCGCCAGCATGATCGGTTTGTGGTAGCCGCGCAGTTCGGTACCATTGTGGCTATCGACACGTTCTTCATAAGTACGGAAATAACCCGTCAGTGCAGGACGGCCAAATTCGTTGTTGAATGCCGCGCCGCCCAGTGGGCCTTCGGTCATGATATCCAGCGCGCTGACAATACGCTCTGGCTTGCCGAACTCTTCTTCTTCCCACGGCTGAATAAAGCCAGGAATACGCAGATTCGATACAGAAAAGCCCACCAGACCCGCTTTCGGCTTGGAGCCACGACCTGTTGCGCCTTCATCACGAATTTCACCACCAGACCCTGTTGCTGCGCCCGGCCACGGAGAAATCGCGGTTGGGTGGTTATGCGTTTCAACCTTCATCAGGATATGTGCATCTTCCTGATGGTAAGCATATTGCCCTTTGGTATCAGTGTAGAAACGGCCGACGGCGGAGCCTTCCATGACAGCGGCGTTATCTTTATAGGCTGAGAGAACGTGATCGGGCGTGTGTTCAAAAGTGTTTTTGATCATTTTGAACAGTGACTTCGGCTGAGCAACGCCGTCGATCACCCAATCAGCGTTAAAAATCTTGTGGCGGCAGTGTTCAGAGTTCGCCTGTGCGAACATATACAATTCGATATCGTTAGGATTGCGGCCCAGTTTGGTGAAGGCTTCCAGCAGATAATCAATTTCATCTTCCGCCAATGCCAGTCCCAGACGGACGTTCGCGTCTTCCAACGCCTGGCGCCCTTGCAGCAGAATTTCAACGCGTTTGAAAGGTGCAGGCTGATGATGAGAGAACAGCGCTTCGGCCTGTTTCAGGTCGCTAAATACGCTTTCCATCATCCGGTCATGCAGCAATGCCCCCAGTTGCTGCCACTGTTCATCGCTCAGCGTAGGCGCATGAATATAGAAAGCCAGACCACGTTCCAGACGCAGTACCTTGCTTAATCCACAGTTATGAGCGATATCCGTTGCTTTAGAAGACCACGGGGAAATCGTGCCGGGACGCGGCGTGACCAGTAACAGATGGCCTTGCGGCTCGTGCTCCGCGAGAGAAGGACCATACTTCAGCAAACGTGTCAGTTTGGCCTGTTCATCGTTGTTCAGCGGGGCGCTGACATCGGCGAAATGTACGTATTCAGCATAGATATCGCTGACCGGCAAAACGTGCTCTTTGCAGCGGACCAGCAATTTATTAATACGAAAAGCCGATAAAGCAGGTGAACCACGCAGTATTTCCATAATCTAAAGTTCTCTCGTCTTCGATGCACTGGCTGCGATACAGCCATTGGGCACAACAGGGGGGAAACGCGCACATTATAGAGAATCCTTCCCCCGGACGAAACCGTTTGCGTGGCGATAATTTCACTTCGCATGAGGAGAATGATTAATCGGTGACCAAATCAATAAAAGTTGCACACTGGCGGTTTGTTAAGCAAAATGCCCCCACTCTGGGAAATGACGTATAAAAAAACTGCCGTTACAGACAGACTGGCCATACGGCCGCCGAGAGATAACTATTTGAAGCCTTTAAAATTAAATTATTTTTTCATCGGGATTATCACGTTACTGCTGGCGTTAGCGCTATGGCCTAGTATTCCCTGGCGCAGTAGCCAGGATGCTCAGCTCAGGCAGATCCTCTCACGCGGTGAGTTGCGTATCAGTACGGTTAATTCACCGCTGACTTATGCAATGAGCAACGGATCCCCGACAGGTCTGGATTATGAACTGGCAAAACGTTTCGCCGACTACCTCGGCGTCAAGCTGGTGGTTTCGTCACGTAAAAACCTTGACGAACTGTTTGACGATCTGGACGGTGACGATGCCGATCTGCTGGCCGCAGGGCTGATTTACAACCATGAGCGTCTGGAACGCTTCCGTGCTGGCCCAACCTACTATTCCATTTCACAACAGATGGTCTACCGCCTCGGCTCGCCTCGTCCAAAAACCCTGGATAAGCTGCAAGGCCGACTCGTCGTTACATCCGGTTCCGCGCACGCTGCGACCCTGCGCGATCTCAAGGCAGAGAAATACCCGCAGCTCAGCTGGGAATCGGCCTCCGACCAGAGCACGCAAGAATTACTCAAGCAGGTTGCTGACGGCAAGCTGGACTACACGCTGGGGGATTCCGTCACCATTGGCTTGATGCAGCGAATTCATCCGCAGCTCGCCGTCGCCTTCGATCTCAGTGACGAAGAGCCCGTCACCTGGTATATGCGCCGTTCGCACGATGACAGCCTGTCTGCCGCGCTGCTGGACTTCTTCAGCCAGATTGTCGAAGACGGCACGCTCGCGCGTCTGGAGGAGAAATATCTCGGCCACGTTGGTGAGTTTGACTATGTCGATACCACCACATTCCTGAGTGCGATTGATGAAACGTTGCCGGATTTACGCCCTCTATTTGAAAAATACGCCACCGAGATCGACTGGAAGCTGCTGGCCGCCATCTCCTATCAGGAATCACACTGGAACCCACAGGCGACATCACCGACCGGCGTGCGTGGGCTGATGATGCTCACACGCAACACCGCAGAAAGCCTGAACGTGACCGATCGCGTCGATCCGGAACAAAGTATTCGCGGCGGCGCGCAGTACATGTCGCATATGATGCAGAAAATGCCGGACACCATCCCGGAAGATGAAAAAATCTGGTTTGCGCTGGCGTCCTACAACATGGGGTACGCCCATCTGCTTGACGCGCGTAAATTGACTGAAAAACAGAAGGGTAACCCCGATAGTTGGGTTGATGTGAAGATGCGTCTGCCGATGTTGAGCCAAAAGCGCTACTACACGCAAACCACCTACGGCTATGCACGCGGACATGAAGCCTATAACTACGTGGAAAACATTCGACGTTATATGGTGAGTCTGGAAGGCTACCTGATAGAGAAAGAAACTAAAGCGCAACAACAGACTCAGATAGCACAAGGCTACCCGGTCGTTCCTCTCAACAAGGTGCCGGAATAAGTCGACATAAAGGAAGAAAAACGCCGCAATGCCTGCGTTAGTGCTAGTCACTTCATCCCCATGTTAGAAGAAACACGGGGATGAGGTTCCCGCAGGGGTGCCTCGCCGGTGGTCGCGCCGTATGTATCTCGGTTCTTAAACGCGCGGCATTATGCTATTCCTGCGCGGCGTTTTTCTCTGCCGCCCGACGGGCTTTATGCTGCTCACGGCGCAGACGAAAGAATGCGCTGAGCGTTGCAGAACATTCCTCAGCCAGAATGCCGGATTCAATCACGATCTGATGGTTCATGCCCGGGTGACGCAGAATGTCCACCAGCGACCCCGCTGCCCCGGTTTTCTCATCTGATGCACCGTAAACCAAACGGCCAATACGGCTGTGTATCATCGCGCCTGCGCACATGATGCAGGGCTCCAACGTGACATACAGCGTGGTATCTAGCAGGCGATAATTCTGCAACACCTGCCCTCCCTGCCGCAGCGCCATAATCTCAGCGTGCGCGGTAGGATCGTGATGTCCGATGGGTCGGTTCCACCCTTCGCCAATGGCTTCATTATCCAACACCAACACCGCACCAACTGGCACTTCGCCTTCATCCTGTGCACGCTGAGCCAGCGTCAATGCATAGCGCATCCAGTATTCATCATTACTCACGCGACTCACATTTCCTCATTCAACAATTCACATTTTGGCGGCGCATTATATCTATATGGAGAGATGAAAAATCAGATGAAAGGATGAAAAAATCATTCCAGCTGTTGCAGGCTACCGTCGGGGGTCACCCGCCAGCGGTGTTCGCAGAAATAGAGCAACGGGTTGTCTTGTTTACTGTCGCTGTAGCCACTGTAGAGTTTGAGCGGCGCGCCCAGACGCTGCTCCATCTGAACGACTTTTTCATGCCCCAGACAGCGCAACGTCAATACCCAGCCACCGTAGCGGCGTGTAATCTGGCTCCCCATCAGGCGAACACCGGGCAGAAAAGGGGAATCGTGATAGACCTGTTCGACCAGCCGCTGCGGCGATCCGGTCACCAGCCACACCTGCGCATCACTATCTTCAAGATAGGTTTTCAGCCGCTGCTGAACCTGCGGAAACGGGATAACATCATGACGAAACGCGCCG
The DNA here is from genome assembly GCF_041228105.1 of Pectobacterium aroidearum. Lineage (NCBI taxonomy): Bacteria > Pseudomonadati > Pseudomonadota > Gammaproteobacteria > Enterobacterales > Pectobacteriaceae > Pectobacterium > Pectobacterium aroidearum. The sequence continues at coordinate 1,356,545 of NZ_CP166097.1, read as the reverse complement.
ACGAACTGCTTTTCCAGTTGAACCAGTTCCTCTTCATCGCGCCCAAACGTAATCGCCCACAGCAGCCAGCTCATCGGCCACCGCGCAGCACGGCCGCGAATCAATAAACCCAGTCCGATAACGGGCAATAGCGGGATAACCAGAACCAGATTTAGCGGCAGCCGACGAAGTAAAAAACGCAAAAAGCTGCCAAACATGTCCTGCTGATGCAACGTGCCATCCAGATCAAAAAAAACAATGCGTTGCTCTCGCTTATCACTCAAAACGTTTCTCCCGACTTACACCAAGATAATGTTATCCGCCAATCAGCGCCTCACGCAGATAACCGTTGTGTTGTTTCAGGCGCTCACGCGCCGCTGCCACATCAATATTCGCCAGAAGCATCAGAATGGCAGGCTTCACTTCATTATCCGCCAGCACCAGCGCCTGCCGCGCCTTTTCCCGCTCGGCCCCCGTCGCTTCAACGACAATACGGCAAGCCCTGTCCAACAGTTTCACGTTGGTTGCCTTCACATCAACCATCAAATTCTGGTACACCTTCCCCAGCTTAACCATTACGCCGGTAGAAATCATATTCAGGACTAATTTTTGTGCCGTTCCAGACTTCAGCCGCGTCGAACCCGTTAACGCTTCCGGGCCAACGACGGGAGAAATCGCCACCTGCGCCTCCTGTGCGATAGGCGAATGCGGATTGCAGGAAATCGCCGCCGTCCGGCAGCCTACATCACGCGCATAGCGCAGTGCGCCAATCACATAAGGCGTTCGTCCTGATGCCGCAAGACCGATCACCATATCCACAGCGGTTAAATCCAGCGCTTTTAAATCCGCTTCACCGAGTGCGGGATCGTCTTCCGCACCTTCCACCGCCTTCAGCAGTGCGCCCGGCCCACCGGCAATCAGGCCGATCACCAACCCGTGCGGTACGCCAAATGTTGGCGGACATTCTGAAGCATCCAGTACGCCTAAACGACCGCTGGTGCCCGCGCCAAGATAGATCAGCCGCCCACCCGCCTGTAGCGACGCCGTCGCCAGATCGACCGCTTCGGCAATCGCAGGTAAAACCTGCGCAATGGCTTCAGGCACTTTCCGATCTTCCTGATTAAACGCGTGCATCATCTCCAGTGTAGGGAGCTGATCCAACGCCATCGTTGCCGGATTTCTCGTTTCGGAAACCAGTTTACCTAAATTAAGGTTATCGCCATTCGTCACATCTGAATGCATTCCACTACCTCATGCTTCTACATGTTTATGACAAACCACCATTTTCACCACTATACCCGTCATACTTCAAGTTGCATGTGCGTTGGCTGCATTCAGTCACCCGAATCACTTACCTCAGTAAGCTCATCGGGATTCCTTCTCTTGCCGCCTGCCTGAAACTCGAATTATTTAGGGTATATATGCTTTTGGGGTCTGTGAAAGTACGCTATTCTGCATCGAATTCACTCGCCACATGCACCTCGCAAGGTAAACAGAGAAACCTCAGTGCGACTCCCCGGATTCAGACTCTCCAGTTACAAGCTCTTCTTTATTAGCTGTCTGCTGTTTCTGCTGGCGGGTTCTCTGCGCGCGGACTGGGATTTTATTACCATAAATCAGCGTACCGAGCAGCTTTATGGCCCGGCAACGCCCGATGCTCGCCGCCGAATAGACGAGTGGCAGACGCTGTTGGCCAATTCCCGCAATAAAGAGGAAAAGGTTCTACTCAGTAGCGTGAACCAATTTTTTAATGACCGCATGCTGTTCCGTGATGATATTGTCGTTTGGAATCAGGAAGATTATTGGGCAACCCCGATTGAGGCGCTACGTAAAGGTGCCGGGGACTGCGAAGATTACGCGCTCGCCAAGTATTTTACGCTGCGCCATTTAGGCGTCCCGGCGGATAAATTACGTATTACCTATGTTAAAGCCCTGCGTCTGAATAAGGCGCATATGGTGGTCACCTATTATCCAACGCCCACCTCGATTCCGCTGGTGCTGGATAATCTGACCGACAAGATCCAACCCGCGACAGAGCGCACTGATTTAGTTCCGGTGTACGCCTTTAATGGCGGTGGCCTCTGGCTACCCGGAGCCAGCGGCAGCAACAAACGCGTCGGTGACAGTAAACGACTTTCACGCTGGCAGGATGTATTAACCAAAATGCGTGCCGAAGGGTTTTCAATTGAGGAGTAAGGGTAGGCTATGTCTCTATACAAACAACTACTGATAGCCATCTGCCTGTTTGTGCTAATCATTTTCAGCGGGAGCTTTTTCGTCAGTCTGGAAAATTCGCGTGAACAGTACAACAACCAGCTTCACTCTCACGCTCAGGATGCCGCCACCGCGCTTGGGCTTTCCCTGACGCCGAATATCGATGACCCGGCCATGGTCGAACTGATGGTCAGCTCGATTTTCGACAGCGGCTATTTTTCCAGTATTCGCGTGCGGGATTTAAAAACCGGCAATGTCACGCTGGAGCGTACCGCATCACCGGATATCCCTGACGTACCGGGCTGGTTTGTCCGGTTAGTGAACCTGCAACCCGGCGCGGGCGAAGCCATCGTGATGCGCGGCTGGGAACAGGCAGCAAAAGTCGAAGTTATCAGCCACCCGATGTTCGCGGTGACCCGACTGTGGCGCAGCAGTACCGCAACTTTCCTGTGGCTGCTCGGCTGCGGCACGCTGGGCGTGTTTATTGGCGCGCTGTTCCTGCGCCGCCAGTTACGCCCCCTCGATTATATTGTCGATCAGTCGCTGGCGATTACCCGTCGAGAGTTCCTTAGCCAGCCGGATTTACCTAATACGCCGGAATTTCGTCGCGTAGCACAGGCGATGAATCTGATGGTCAGCAAGCTCAAAACGCTGTTTGAAGAAGAAGCCGAACGGAGCGAGCGCTTACGTCAGGATGCCTATCAGGATCCACAAACCGGATTAAATAACCGGCGTGCGTTTGACATGCAGTTCAACGATAAGCTGGCTGATGAAGAAACCGCACCCGGCTTCCTTATTATGCTTCGCGTTCAAGATTTGGCGGGGATGAATCAGCGACTGGGCGGCCAGCGTACCGATGCGCTGTTAGCCTCTGTTGGGCATATTCTGCGTAAAACACAAAAGCAGCATACGAATACAGAAAGTCTTCTGGCACGTATTCGCGGGGGAGAATTTGCGCTGTTCTGCCCAGGACTGGTCGATAAAGAAGCCTATGCGCTGATTGGCGAACTGACGCGCAATATCGAAACGTTACACCTGACGGGCGAAACCGACGTCTCCCCTGTCGCCCAATTCGGTATGGTGCCTTTCCGTCCCGGCGACACTGCACAATCCCTGTTTATTCAGGGCGATCAGGCGCTCACGCAAGCCGAAAGCAATACCGATACCACCGCTCCTCGCGAGATCCCATCCGTCAGTGCCGAACAGATCGAAACCGATCGCCATAGATGGTTTAACCTGCTCGACCCGATCCTTGAACAGGAACGCTTACAGCTTTTCCTGCAACCCGTCGTCGCGTGTGACGATCCCAGTCAGGTACTGCATCACAAGGTACTGGCTCGCATTCAGGATGAGCAAGGAAACAGTATCGCCGCGGGCCGTTTCCTGCCGTGGATCCAACGCTTTGGCTGGGATACGCGTCTGGACCAGACGATGCTGCGCGAAGTGTTGGATTATTTGCGCCAGCACGACGGCAACCTCGCGCTGAGCCTGTCTGGCGCCACCGTCCTGAATCGTCACCTGCTCGCCGATCTGCTTGCCCCGCTAAAACATCAGCCGGATGTTGCCAGTCGACTGATTCTGGAACTGGATGAGAATCAATTGCCAGACAGCGCCCAACTGGAAGCCTTAATCAAATTATTGAATGAGCATGGCTGTGCGCTGGGGCTCCAGCATTTTGGTGGACGCTTTAATATGATCGGCAACCTGTCCCAATGGGGGCTGGCTTACCTGAAAGTTGATGGCAGCTACATCCGTAATATCGATCAGGAAAGCGATAAGCAAATGTTTATCGAAGCACTGTATCGTGCCACCAATAGTATTGCCCTGCCGCTTATCGCTGAACGCGTTGAAACCGCAGGTGAGCTGAAAGTGCTACAGGATATGGGATTACAGGGAGCCATGGGACGGCTACTGGGTGAACCCGCGCCAGCCGCCAGATCCTAACGCGACATCGTTTGGGTAAGCAGCGTTATAACGCCCCAGCGTCTCTCGACTATCTTGAGAAGCTGGGGTGTGTTGACTGACAAGGTACGTGTTGAAAAGCAGGAAACAGCGGGATGGGACGTTAAGGCATTCTTTCTTCAAACATTTTTTCTTAAAACACGCTTTCTTTAAACATTATTTCGTCAAAACACCCTTTCCTTAAAACATCGTCTCTTCATCGTCACCAATCAGCTTGTTCAACCCGCCATTCAGCGCTTCACGCGCCTGCGCACGGTTGATCAGCTTCAGCTGCGCGGCCTGAGGGAAATCGGTAATGCTCACCACCCCTTTCTGGATCAAAACCTGAATTAAATCCTCCAGCACGCGCACCATTTCCAGATCGCTTTGCCGCAGTTGCTGCAAGCTGGACATCGCCGCCTGATGGCTACGGAGCCAAGCCTGTGCCTCGCGCGAATCATCAGGCAACTCGCCATTCATTTCAGGAAAAGGACTCTTTTCTACCTTCATCAGGTGGCCATCACTGTCACGCTGGATATAAAACATTCTCGGAGACCTTTTAAGTTTTTGATAAAGAAAGGAGCCGGGCAGACTCCCCCCTTTTCGTCAGCTAGACTGTTCTGGTTTGCTGATCAGACTTTCAAGCGACGGCAATGCACCATTATAGTGTTCCAACGTAATCGACACTGCAACCGTTCCGCCTTTATCCGCCGTAAAGTTCCCTGCGGTGCTAACCTCAATCGTCGGTGAACCGTGATTATCAGTGATACGGATATAGCGGCTGATATCGGTTCCCTCTTCCAGTTCGCCAACCAAATCGCTTAAATCAATCCGGTCGCCCTCTTTGGCATTAAAGTCTTTGATCACATCGTTGCCGATATCGCCAGCCTGCCACTTAAAGATATCCGCGCCCGCACCGCCGATGAGCGTATCGCCTCCGGGGCCACCGATCAGGATATCATCCCCCGCGCCGCCGTAAAGCAGGTCATTACCTTCTCCGCCAATCAGCGTGTCATTTCCACCCTGACCGAAAAGAATATCATTCCCTGCCCCACCGTTGAGTATGTCATTGCCATCTTTCGCCGACGACAAATCAAACTCCGCGCTGTGCGTGGCAATATAACTATGCATCTCTTTGGCAGTCGGCACGCCGGTTTGCATACCTAACTGCTTGCCGATGTAGTTCTGCAAGGCAGTGATACCGTTGCCGTCGATATTAGGAAACGACACCACATCGCCGAACAGAATGTCATTCCCCAACCCACCGCTCAGTTGGTCATTACCGGCATGTATTGATTCGCTGCTGCCCAGGATCGCTTTATTAAGGTTAGCAGGATCAATGTGATCCTGAACCACACCGTCAGTGTCATAGCGCTTCAGCGTATCGCCATTTAGATCAGCACCAATACCGATCGCTTCAATGGTCGACTGCTTCTTCAACAAATTGAAAGCCTCAGCCGCATTGGTATTGCTGACATCGCGGTTGCCTGAATTATCAACCCAATACCAGTTGCCGCGATAGTCTTGCGCCCAGTAACTGCTGTTGTTACCGACGCCGCCCAGAGAGGAGATTTCATACGTTCCATCCCCCTGTGCGTGTACCTGACCAATCACCTTACCCGTGACTTGATTGCTCTTATCACTCCATGCATATTGGTAGACATTGCCTTTGCTATCAATGACTTCGCGTACAGCACCGCGTACATCCATAGAGTAGGACTGCCCTGGCTTGTAGGCGATGTTATCGATATTCAGCGACTGCCACCAGTCACTCACGCGCACTTCATTGGATTCATTGGTCTGATAGTAAGTCGGCTCACCATCTGTGATGAAATACGTCAGGTTATTCCCCACATTATTTTTCACCACATCGCTTTGGAACCAGTTAGCCGTCGTCTTGAACACATCTTCATAGTTGGTTCCGCCGCCTTTCTCCGATCCCCCAACCATTGAATTCAATACGGCAGTCAGCTTATTAAGCGCGCTGGCGTCGTTCAGGTTCACGGAGATAGTTTTCCCCACCTGGGTATCAAAATCAGCCAGAAAAACGTTTACCGTACCGGAATTCACGCCGCTGGCACTGTTGATCAAGCTTTTAAACACGTTGCTCAACGACGTACGCGTATTCTCGATATCCGTTGACGACATACTGCCGGATGAATCGACCATAAAGGCAATGTTGTAATTCTGGCCTTCAATGATCTGCAAACCGGAGACATCCGCGACCATCACATCATGGCTATGCGTGCCAGACATCTTGTCGTCACCGATCGTACCGATGCTCATCCCGTACTGTTCAACGCCTCCGGCAGAATACCCGGTCGCCGTGTCGTGGTTGGCGATTTCTGTCGATGTTGCCTGTGCAACCACGTTGAACTTACCGGCATCAACAGGTACCTCGAGCGTAATCTTTCCAGCCAGCGTCTGAGCATTATTGGCGTTCTTGATGAGGTACGATCCATCGTCGCCAACGGTGTATTTCACATTGTTAATGTGGTCAGTCAGCACCGTCCCTTTCGGGATCCCCGTGAGCGTAATCCCTGACAGGGTTTCACTCCCGTCGCGATCGGTCAGAGCTGCCGAGACATCAATCGTATGTGTCTGCGTCCCTGCCTGTCCGGGCACCGTTTCCACTTTCGCGCTGTTAGTACCCGGCGTGTATGTCGTGCCGTCGCTGTAGATCACGCCTTCAATATTGTTGCTGACCTGCGTGGTAAACGAACCAGACTTGCCGCTGCCATCGGTATAGTTGACTTTCAGTCCGTCCAGCGTGTTAACCGACGTATCCTGATTGTTGTTCGTGGTATAGGTTGCGTTATAGGTGTAACCCGTCTCTTTCATGACGAACACATAGTCAGAATGCGCGCTGCTACCGTTATTCGTCCGGTTACCGTTAAACGAATCCAGATCGCGATGATCCTTACGATCGGCTGGCCAGTCACTCTGTCGATAGAAATATCCGCTATTGGAATGTACAACGAAGATATCGCTGTAGCTGCCGTCTCCGCTGGTATTGCCCTGACTGTAGTACGCGACCTTGCCATTACCGACCACCGTCGGTACCGGATCCCCTTCGGTCAGCCAAACGCGGACACCGTTGCCGACGGCGACAATTTTCCCATTCTGTACGTCAAAGCCACCGTTGGCGCTACCGCCATTGACCTTAATAATCTCCGAAGAGGTCGGCGTTGTCGCGCCACTGGTGATGCTCAGGCTCACTACCGGCGCATCAGCTACAGGTGTTATGCCAATGTGCAGCGCGGCTTTATCACCAGTGTTACCTGCGACATCAACAGGACGATAACCAATATCACCCAGCGACGCGCCAGAGATATTGCCCACAGGCGTAAAGCGCAGATCGGTGTTACCTGCGGTAAAGGTTTGCCCAACCGTGACCGCTTTCCAACTCCCGCTGTCGTTAAAATAGAGCGTACCCGCACTGACTGGCGGTAAAGACGAAATCACGATGCTTGTGGTATCGCTCGATACGCCCAGATCGCTCCAGCCAATATGGAGCGGCGTGTCTTCGGTGCCAGATACCGCATTGTCGTGTGCAACTGGCGGCGTAATATCCATGATCGCCTGACTGCTATCATGCGCCTGATTACCTGCCGCATCAGTCGCCGTCGCTCCAGCGGTAATCTTGCCTTCTGCTAGCGTGCTCAGATCGACATTTGTCTGCCATTTACCATTCGTCACAGGCACGTCATGCAGCGTAACCGACTTACCATTCACATCGGTAAAGACCAGATCGACTTTTTTCTCGTTACTGGTCCCGCTGACTAGCGTGTTTTTCGACTCGCTCTGGCTGACATATCCATCGTTGCCAGCAAAATTTGTAATATCAATTTCTGGTGCAGTCGTATCCACACCGTATGCATGATGGGTATTCGCGGTGGTGACGTTGCCCGCCGTATCGCGTGTGGTCACGCTGGCACTCACATCGCCATTCGCGGCCAACACAGAACCCGGAACATTGACGCTCCAGGTTTTGCCATCGGCATTCACGGTGGTCTGGTAGGTCTCGGCGCCGACTTTAACGGTAACCGCATCACCCGCTTTGACGTCGTGATCGACTTTACCGGTGACGGCTATCGTCTGGCCGGACTCGGCCGCGTTAATCACGTTATCGCTGGTGACGTTATCGATAGTAATGGACGCCGTTGGTGCCACGGTATCGACACCGTAGGCATGACTGGTATTCGCCGTGGTGACATTACCTGCGGTATCACGCGTGGTGACCGTGGCGCTCACATCACTGTTGACGGCTAATACAGAACCCGGAACATTCACGCTCCAGGTTTTGCCATCGGCATTGACGGTGGTCTGGTAGGTCTCGGTACCCACTTTAACGGTAACCGCATCACCCACTTTGACGTCGTTATCCACCTTGCCGGTGACGGCTATCGTCTGGCCGGATTCCGCCGCGTTAATCACGTTATCGCTGGTGACATTGTCGATAGAAATGGAAGCCGTTGGTGCCACGGTATCGACACCGTAGGCATGACTGGTATTCGCCGTGGTGACATTACCTGCGGTATCACGCGTGGTGACCGTGGCGCTCACATCACTGTTGACGGCTAATACAGAACCCGGAACATTCACGCTCCAGGTTTTGCCATCGGCATTGACGGTGGTCTGGTAGGTCTCGGTACCCACTTTAACGGTAACCGCATCACCCACTTTGACGTCGTTATCCACCTTGCCGGTGACGGCTATCGCCTGGCCGGACTCGGCCGCATTAATTACGTTATCCGACGTCACGTTATCGATAGAAATCGACGCCGTCGGTGCAACCGTATCGACACCGTAGGCATGAGTGGTATTCGCCGTGGTGACATTGCCTGCGGTGTCACGCGTGGTGACCGTCGCGCTCACATCACCATTCGCCGCCAGCACAGATCCCGGAACATTGACGCTCCAGGTTTTTCCATCCGCATTGACAGTGGTCTGGTAAGTCTCAGTGCCGACTTTAACGGTAACGGCATCACCGGCTTTGACGTCGTGATCCACTTTACCGGTGACCGCAATCGTCTGGCCGGACTCGGCGGAATTAATCACGTTATCGCTGGTGACGTTATCGATAGTAATCGAGGCGGTTGGTGCAACGGTATCGACACCGTAGGCGTGAGTCGTGTTGGCGGTGGTGACGTTACCTGCCGTATCGCGTGTGGTCACGCTGGCACTCACATCGCTATTGGCGGCTAATACGGAACCGGGAACGTTGACGCTCCAGGTTTTGCCGTCGGCATTGACGGTGGTCTGGTAGGTCTCAGTACCAACCTTAACGGTAACGGCATCGCCGGCCTTGACGTCGTGATCCACTTTACCGGTGACCGCAATGGTCTGGCCGGACTCGGCCGCGTTAATCACGTTATCGGACGTAACGTTATCGATAGAAATGGCCGCGGTTGGTGCAACCGTATCAACACCGTAAGTGTGATTGGTGTTTGCCGTCGTGACGTTACCTGCGGTATCACGCGTGGTGACCGTGGCACTCACATCACTATTGGCCGCCAGTACAGAGCCTGGAACATTCACGCTCCAGGTTTTGCCATCCGCATTCACGGTCGTCTGGTAGGTCTCGGTACCCACTTTAACGGTAACCGCATCACCGGCTTTGACGTCATTATCGACTTTACCGGTCACGGCTATCGTCTGCCCGGATTCAGTCGCGTTAATCACGTTATCGGACGTGACGTTGTCGATTGTAATGGAAGCGGTTGGCGCGACCGTATCGACACCATAAGCATGACTGGTATTCGCCGTGGTGACATTGCCTGCGGTGTCACGCGTGGTGACCGTCGCGCTCACATCACTATTCGCCGCCAGCACCGAACCGGGAACGTTCACGCTCCAGGTTTTGCCATCCGCATTCACAGTCGTCTGGTAGGTCTCGGTACCCACTTTGACGGTAACCGCATCACCGACTTTGACGTCGTTATCCACCTTACCGGTGACGGCTATCGTCTGGCCGGACTCGCTGGCGTTAATCACGTTATCGGACGTGACGTTGTCGATAGTAATGGACGCGGTTGGTGCCACCGTATCGACACCATAGGTATGAGTCGTATCTGCGGTGGTGACGTTGCCTGCCGGATCGCGTGTGGTCACGCTGGCAGAGATATCGCCATTGGCGGCCAGCACCGATCCCGGAACGTTGACGCTCCAGGTTTTGCCATCCGCATTGACGGTGGTCTGGTAGGTCTCGGTGCCGACTTTAACGGTAACCGCGTCGCCCGCTTTGACGTCATTATCCACCTTGCCGGTGACCAAAATGGTCTGGCCGGACTCGGCCGCGTTAATCACGTTATCGGACGTGACGTTGTCGATAGAGATGGAAGCGGTTGGCGCAACGGTATCCACGCCGTAAGCATGGCTGGTATTGGCGGTGGTGACGTTGCCTGCTGGATCGCGTGTCGTCACACTGGCGTTCACATCACTATTCGCCGCCAGCACTGAACCGGGAACATTCACACTCCAGGTTTTGCCATCGGCATTGACGGTGGTCTGGTAGGTCTCGGTACCCACTTTGACGGTAACCGCGTCACCGGCTTTGACGTCGTTATCGACCTTACCGGTGACGGCTATCGTCTGGCCGGATTCAGCGGCATTAATCACGTTATCGGACGTGACGTTGTCGATAGAGATGGAAGCCGTCGGCGCAACGGTATCCACGCCATAAGCGTGAGTCGTATTCGCGGTGGTGACGTTGCCTGCCGGATCGCGAGTGGTCACGCTGGCGCTGACATCGCCATTCGCAGCTAATACAGATCCCGGAACGTTGACGCTCCAGGTTTTGCCATCGGCATTGACGGTGGTCTGGTAGGTCTCGGTCCCGACTTTAACCGTAACCGCGTCACCGGCTTTGACGTCGTTATCCACTTTACCGGTCACGGCTATCGTCTGGCCGGACTCGGCCGCGTTAATCACGTTATCGCTGGTGACGTTATCGATAGTAATGGACGCGGTTGGTGCAACGGTATCGACACCGTAAGCATGGCTGGTATTCGCGGTGGTGACGTTACCTGCTGCATCACGGGTTGTCACGCTGGCGTTCACATCACTATTCGCCGCCAACACTGAACCGGGAACATTGACGCTCCAGGTTTTGCCATCGGTATTGACGGTCGTCTGGTAGGTCTCAGTACCGATTTTCACCGTAACCGCATCACCCGCTTTGACGTCGTTATCGACTTTACCGGTGACCGCAATGGTCTGGCCGGACTCGGCCGCGTTAATCACGTTATCTGACGTCACATCGTCAATAGCGATCGAGGCGGTTGGTGCAACCGTATCCACGCCGTAAGTGTGATTGGTGTCTGCGGTGGTAACGTTGCCTGCCGCATCGCGTGTGGTCACGCTGGCGCTCACATCGCCATTGGCGGCTAATACAGAACCCGGAACGTTGACGCTCCAGGTTTTTCCATCCGCATTGACAGTGGTCTGGTAGGTCTCGGTGCCGACTTTAACAGTGACCGCATCACCCGCTTTGACGTCGTTATCGACCTTACCGGTGACCACAATGGTCTGGCCGGATTCACTGGCATTGATGACGTTATCGCTGGTGACATCATCGATAGTAATCGACGCGGTCGGTGCCACCGTATCAACACCGTAAGTGTGATTGGTGTTTGCCGTCGTGACGTTACCTGCGGTATCACGCGTGGTGACCGTGGCACTCACATCACTATTGGCGGCTAATACGGAACCGGGAACATTGACGCTCCAGGTTTTGCCATCCGCATTCACGGTGGTCTGGTAGGTCTCGGTACCCACTTTAACGGTAACCGCATCACCGGCTTTGACGTCATTATCGACTTTACCGGTCACGGCTATCGTCTGCCCGGACTCGGCCGCATTAATCACGTTATCGGACGTGACGTTATCGATAGTAATCGACGCGGCTGGCGCAACGGTATCCACGCCATAAGTATGATTGGTGTCTGCGGTAGTGACGTTACCTGCGGTGTCACGCGTGGTGACGGTAGCGCTCACATCACTGTTGGCGGCCAGCACGGAACCGGGAACGTTGACGCTCCAGGTTTTACCGTCGGCATTGACGGTGGTCTGGTAGGTCTCGGTACCCACTTTAACGGTAATCGCATCGCCCGCTTTGACGTCGTTATCGACTTTGCCGGTAACCGCAATGGTCTGGCCGGACTCAGCGGCGTTAATCACGTTATCCGACGTCACATCGTCAATGGTAATAGACGCGGTCGGTGCAACGGTATCGACACCGTAAGCATGACTGGTATTCGCGGTGGTGACATTGCCTGCGGTGTCACGGGTTGTAACTGTCGCGCTCACATCACTGTTGGCGGCCAATACAGAACCAGGAACATTCACGCTCCAGGTTTTGCCATCGGCATTGACGGTGGTCTGGTAGGTCTCGGTGCCGACTTTTACCGTCACCGCATCACCCGCTTTGACGTCGTTATCGACTTTACCGGTGACCACAATGGTCTGGCCGGATTCACTGGCATTGATGACGTTATCGCTGGTGACATCATCGATAGTAATCGACGCGGTCGGTGCCACCGTATCAACACCGTAAGTGTGATTGGTGTTTGCCGTCGTGACGTTACCTGCGGTATCACGCGTGGTGACCGTGGCGTTCACATCACTATTCGCCGCCAGCACTGAACCGGGAACATTGACGCTCCAGGTTTTGCCATCGGCATTGACGGTGGTCTGGTAGGTCTCGGTACCCACTTTAACGGTAACCGCATCACCCGCTTTGACGTCGTTATCCACTTTACCGGTGACCGCTATCGTCTGGCCGGATTCACTGGCATTGATGACGTTATCGCTGGTGACATCATCAATAGAAATCGAGGCGGTTGGCGCAACCGTATCCACGCCATAAGCATGAGTCGTGTTTGCCGTCGTGACGTTGCCTGCGGTGTCACGTGTGGTCACGCTGGCGCTCACATCGCTATTCGCCGCCAGTACAGAGCCCGGAACATTGACACTCCAGGTTTTGCCATCGGCATTCACCGTCGTCTGGTAGGTCTCGGTGCCGACTTTAACGGTAACGGCATCACCCGCTTTGACGTCGTTATCAACCTTACCCGTCACGGCTATCGTCTGGCCGGACTCGGCCGCGTTAATCACGTTATCGCTGGTGACATTGTCGATAGAAATCGAGGCGGTTGGTGCAACGGTATCGACACCGTAAGTGTGATTGGTGTCTGCGATGGTGACGTTACCTGCGGTGTCACGCGTTGTGACCGTGGCGCTCACATCACTATTCGCGGCCAGCACGGAACCGGGAACATTGACGCTCCAGGTTTTGCCATCCGCATTGACGGTAGTCTGGTAGGTTTCGGTACCCACTTTAACGGTAACCGCGTCGCCCGCTTTAACGTCGTGATCCACTTTACCGGTCACGGCTATCGTCTGACCGGACTCGGCCGCATTAATTACATTATCCGACGTGACATTATCGATAGTAATGGACGCGGTTGGCGCCACGGTATCGACACCGTAAGCATGGCTGGTATTCGCGGTGGTGACGTTGCCCGCCGTATCGCGTGTGGTCACGCTGGCACTCACATCGCTATTGGCGGCCAGCACCGAACCCGGAACGTTGACGCTCCAGGTTTTGCCATCCGCATTCACCGTAGTCTGGTAGGTTTCGGTACCGACTTTAACGGTAACCGCATCGCCCGCTTTGACGTCGTTATCGACTTTCCCGGTCACCACAATGGTCTGGCCGGATTCGGCCGCGTTAATCACGTTATCGGACGTGACATCGTCGATAGTAATGGAAGCAGTTGGTGCGACCGTATCCACGCCATAAGCATGAGTCGTATTGGCAGTAGTGACGTTACCCGCCGTGTCATGCGTGGTGACCGTCGCGCTCACATCGCTATTGGCGGCCAATACGGAACCGGGAACGTTGACGCTCCAGGTTTTACCGTCGGCATTGACGGTGGTCTGGTAGGTTTCGGTACCCACTTTGACGGTAACCGCATCACCCGCTTTGACGTCGTTATCGACTTTACCGGTCACGGCTATCGTCTGGCCGGACTCGGCCGCATTGATCACGTTATCGGACGTGACATCGTCAATAGTAATGGACGCGGTTGGCGCAACCGTATCCACACCGTAAGCATGAGTCGTGTTGGCGGTGGTCACATTACCTGCGGTGTCACGCGTGGTGACCGTCGCGCTCACATCGCTATTGGCGGCCAATACAGAGCCTGGAACATTCACGCTCCAGGTTTTACCATCCGCATTGACTGTGGTCTGGTAGGTTTCGGTGCCGACTTTAACGGTGACTGCATCGCCCGCTTTGACGTCGTTATCGACCTTACCGGTGACGGCTATCGTCTGGCCGGATTCACTGGCATTGATGACGTTATCGCTGGTGACGTTATCGATAGTAATGGAAGCCGTCGGCGCAACGGTATCCACGCTGTAAGCATGAGTCGTATTGGCGGTGGTGACATTGCCTGCGGTATCACGCGTGGTGACAGTGGCGCTCACATCGCTATTGGCGGCCAGCACGGAACCCGGTACGTTCACGCTCCAGGTTTTGCCGTCGGCATTGACAGTCGTCTGGTAGGTCTCGGTGCCGACTTTAACGGTAACCGCATCACCGGCTTTGACGTCATTATCGACTTTACCGGTGACCGCTATCGTCTGCCCGGACTCAGTCGCGTTAATCACGTTATCGGACGTGACATCATCGATAGTAATGGACGCGGTCGGTGCGACCGTATCCACGCCGTAAGCATGAGTCGTGTCTGCAGTGGTGACATTGCCTGCGGTATCACGCGTGGTGACCGTGGCGGAGATATCGCCATTGGCGGCCAGCACCGAACCCGGAACATTCACGCTCCAGGTTTTACCATCGGCATTCACCGTGGTCTGGTAGGTCTCGGTACCCACTTTAACGGTAACGGCATCGCCGGCTTTGACGTCGTTATCGACCTTACCGGTGACCGCAATGGTCTGCCCGGACTCGGCCGCGTTAATCACGTTATCGCTGGTGACGTTATCGATAGTAATCGACGCGGTTGGTGCAACGGTATCGACACCGTAAGCATGAGTCGTATTGGCGGTGGTGACATTACCTGCGGTATCACGCGTGGTGACCGTCGCGGAGATATCGCCATTGGCGGCCAGCACCGAACCCGGAACATTGACGCTCCAGGTTTTACCATCGGCATTGACGGTGGTCTGGTAAGTCTCGGTCCCGACTTTCACCGTAACGGCATCACCGGCTTTGACATCGTTATCCACTTTACCGGTCACGGCTATCGTCTGGCCGGACTCAGCCGCGTTAATCACGTTATCGCTGGTGACATTGTCGACAGAGATGGAAGCAGTCGGCGCAACCGTATCCACACCGTAAGTGTGATTAGTGTTTACCGTCGTGACGTTACCCGCCGCATCGCGTGTGGTGACGGTGGCAGAGATATCACCATTCGTGGACAGCACCGATCCCGGAACATTCACGCTCCAGGTTTTGCCATCGGCATTGACGGTGGTCTGGTAGGTCTCGGTACCCACTTTAACCGTAACCGTATCACCCGCTTTAACGTCGTGATCCACCTTGCCGGTGACCGCTATCGTCTGGCCGGATTCACTGGCATTGATGACGTTATCGGACGTGACATCATCGATAGTAATGGACGCGGTCGGTGCGACCGTATCCACGCCGTAAGCATGAGTCGTGTCTGCAGTGGTGACATTGCCTGCGGTATCACGCGTGGTGACCGTGGCGGAGATATCGCCATTGGCGGCCAGCACCGAACCCGGAACATTCACGCTCCAGGTTTTACCATCGGCATTCACCGTGGTCTGGTAGGTCTCGGTGCCGACTTTAACGGTAACCGCATCACCGGCTTTGACGTCATTATCGACTTTACCGGTGACCGCTATCGTCTGCCCGGACTCAGTCGCGTTAATCACGTTATCGGACGTGACATCATCGATAGTAATGGACGCGGTCGGTGCGACCGTATCCACGCCGTAAGCATGAGTCGTGTCTGCAGTGGTGACATTGCCTGCGGTATCACGCGTGGTGACCGTGGCGGAGATATCGCCATTGGCGGCCAGCACCGAACCCGGAACATTCACGCTCCAGGTTTTACCATCGGCATTCACCGTGGTCTGGTAGGTCTCGGTGCCGACTTTAACGGTAACCGCATCACCGGCTTTGACGTCATTATCGACTTTACCGGTGACGGCTATCGTCTGCCCGGACTCGGCCGCGTTAATCACGTTATCGCTGGTGACGTTATCGATAGTAATCGAGGCCGTCGGCGCAACGGTATCCACGCCATAAGCGTGAATCGTATTGGCGGTGGTGACGTTACCTGCCGGATCGCGTGTGGTCACGCTGGCAGAGATATCGCCATTGGCGGCCAGTACTGAACCGGGAACATTGACGCTCCAGGTTTTGCCATCGGCATTGACGGTGGTCTGGTACGTTTCGGTACCCACTTTCACCGTAACCGCATCACCCGCTTTGACGTCGTTATCGACCTTACCGGTCACGGCTATCGTCTGGCCGGACTCAGCCGCGTTAATCACGTTATCGCTGGTGACATTGTCGATAGAGATGGAAGCCGTCGGCGCAACCGTATCCACACCGTAAGCATGACTGGTATTGTCGGTGGTGACGTTACCTGCCGCATCGCGTGTGGTGACGGTGGCAGAGATATCGCCATTCGCGGCCAGCACCGATCCCGGAACGTTGACGCTCCAGGTTTTACCATCGGCATTGACGGTGGTCTGGTAGGTCTCGGTACCCACTTTAACGGTAACCGCATCACCGACTTTGACGTCGTTATCCACTTTACCGGTCACGGCTATCGTCTGGCCGGACTCAGCCGCGTTAATAACGTTATCGCTGGTGACATTGTCGATAGAGATGGACGCCGTCGGCGCAACCGTATCAACACCGTAAGTGTGATTAGTGTTTACCGTCGTGACGTTACCCGCCGCATCGCGTGTGGTGACGGTGGCAGAGATATCGCCATTCGCGGCCAGCACCGATCCCGGAACGTTGACGCTCCAGGTTTTACCATCGGCATTGACGGTGGTCTGGTAAGTCTCGGTCCCGACTTTCACCGTAACTGCATCACCCGCTTTGACTTCATCTCCCACCTTGCCGGTGACCACAATCGTCTGGCCGGATTCACTGGCATTAATGACGTTATCAGATGTCACATCATCAATTGAAATTGAGGCAACAGGAGGCAGGGTATCGACCGTTATTCCTTCACTTCCCCCTGTCCCAGGAATACCCGCGGCATCGGTGTAGCTGCCGTCTGGAATGCTGACCCGAACTTCGCCCTCAAAATTGGCAGCGGGAGTTAATGTCGCTGTCCAGCGCGTGGGATCGTTAGGATCCTGCACCAGATTCGTTACTGAGCCATTTGTTACATTGATATCAGTGAGGTCAAAACCAACAGGCGGTTTGGTAAAAACGAAACTTATTGTGCCATCACTGTTTATGACAATGGTGACGGAAGGCGGTGTGGTATCGGTGGTATCCGTTGCCGCAGTCAGCAACGTGGATGAATTTACGCCATCCAGAACGGATGAGGCTCGGTCAGTAAACGAGATGCCCGCGGTATCATACCCAATCGGGGTAGTCACGACCTCGGCCGTCAAGTTCAGAACGACCGTGGGGTTGAAATGCCCGCCGCCGCCGTCACCCGCCTCTCCGGTGTCGTCATTACCTGCGGCAGTGGCCTCCAGCACCTGTGTCGGGTCAGCCCCTTGAGCGATAGCGTCTTGTATCGCGGCAATATCACTGGCAACATCCGCGCTTCCCTGAGAAGACGCATTACTGACATCGCTCCAGCGGCTATCACGCCCCAGATCCAATGTTTTGCCATCCGGTAATGTGATTGAAACCGCGCCGTTAGCACCGGTCACAACCTCTTCACCGCTGTAAACCCGATCGCCGGCAACCAGCAATCTCTGGCTTCCATCAAGCGCGACGATAAAAACCTGTCCAATAACGAATTTAATAACGCCAATCACACCGTTCAAAATACTTTCTCCTTGATATCTATAATTATTTTTATAATGTAGCGATATTGCGGCTATAGATTTTTGCTATCATCCTGATAGGGTTGATTTGCTGTGTGTCGTCCTGACATTTTATTAAAAAAAGCGTTACGATAGTGTTGTCGTGATGCGTCAAACGCTTGACTCAATGCTCGATATAATAAAAAATTCAGAATATTCTTTCCAGAACTTTACTCATTTAGAGTAACTTCTATTTTTTTCGCTCTGGGCGCGTCAGGAAAATAAATTAACATATTGATATAAAAGGAATAAAAGCAAGTCAATTCGTTAAGCGTTTATATAACACTCAAACACTTTAATAGGAATAATCACAAATAAAGTTTTTGTGAAGGAAAACTGCTGATGATTCGTAGATACCATTTTGCTTTATTGCCTTTTATTACCGTTTTTTCCACAGCGACGTATGCAGAGACGATCCAGGAAGCCATTAAAAGCACGCTCTATACCCACCCCGAAGTGAGCGCATCTATTAATAGTCGTTTTTCTGCCGAACATGATTTGCGCGCAGCAAAAGGGGGATATCTTCCCTCCATCACGCTGAGTGCTGGTGTTGGCCGCGAAGAAACCGATAGTCCCTCAACACGCGCCAGCATCAATAAACGCGTTGAACTCAGCCGTCAGGAATCGAGTATCAATTTAAGCCAG
Organism: Pectobacterium aroidearum; assembly: GCF_041228105.1. Classification (NCBI taxonomy): domain Bacteria; kingdom Pseudomonadati; phylum Pseudomonadota; class Gammaproteobacteria; order Enterobacterales; family Pectobacteriaceae; genus Pectobacterium; species Pectobacterium aroidearum. The sequence goes on along the minus strand of NZ_CP166097.1, from coordinate 1,337,708 downwards.
ACGGTGTTCGATGGTTTCGCCACCTCAAGCGAGGTTGGCAGACAACGCGCCACAGTCAACTCACGCGCCTATAAAGTATTAAATACCAGTGAGTCGACGGCATTAGATACCGTTCAGGTCTATCTCAATGTTCTGCAACGTCAGGAATTTGTCCGTCTGGCGGAAGCCAATCTGGCAAGCCACGAGCGCATTTACGATCAAATCAGGCTACGTAGCGAACAGGGCGTTGGCCGCTTGGCGGATTTGGATCAGGCCGAAGCTCGTCTTGCACAGGCGCGTAATAACGTGCTGACAGAACAAACCAATCTGGACGATGCCAAAATCAACTACATGAGCGTTGTGGGTAAAGTGCCGGATAATTTGGTGATGCCCGATGCTTCTGTAATAAAACTCCCCGCGTCGTTGGAGGAAGCCCAGCGCATCATGTTGGCTAACAGCCCCGCGCTGAAATCCGCAGAGTCAGATATTGAAGCCACGCAGCAGCAATATGAAGCCTCGAAATCAACGTTTTATCCACGCCTCAACGTTGAGCTCTCTCGTACAATGGATAACAACGTTGACGGGACGCGCGGTCAAAACAATGAATGGCAAGCGATGCTGCGGATGCGCTACAACCTGTATGAAGGCGGTAGCAGCAAAGCCAACATGGAATCAAAAGCCTATCAGGTAAAAGAAGCGCAGGATGTGCGAAATAATGCCCTGCGCCTGCTGGGTGAAGAGCTAAAGCTAGCCTGGTCAGCGTTAAATAACTCGCGCCAGCAGTTGCCGATCGCCGCCGAATATGCAGACCGCAGTATGAAAGTGCGTACCGCCTATCAGAAACAATTTAGCCTGGGAGAAAGGACGCTGTTGGACCTGCTGGACAGTGAAAACGAGCTGTTCACCGCACAACGCCGTCTGGTCGAAGTTCGCTTCACCTCCCTTTATACCGAATACCGGATCGCATCACGTATGGGAGAGTTATTAAATCGTTTGGCTATCCCAGCCCCTGATGCCGGTACCAGCTTGACAAACGTAACCACCCACGCAGAGTTGCCGAGCCTTAATTAATATATTTCATTGGTCAGACGGCGATAAATTATGGTTTATATGCGAGGAATTACGTTGCGTAAGGGAACGTTCCGTTAAATGAAGTTGCATTCAGTACAAGAGACTCAGGGTTCTGATAAATCAGTTACCCATGAGTCTATCGTCCATGAACCGACTGTTGCTCATGAATCAGCGGTTGTTCATGAGCCAGCTGTCGCTCATGAAACGGTCACTAATGAAAATAGTGACCCTCGCAGCCGTCATGATGACCCGTTATTGGATGGTTTACTGATCCTCTGTGCCTTGCAGGGGAAATCGGTCAGCCGTACCACACTCACCGCCGGACTCCCCTTAGCCAACCAGCGACTCTCTGTAAAACTGCTTCCGAGAGCCGCTGCACGCGCGGGGCTGCAAGGGCGCGTTCTCAAACGTTCTCTGAATAAAATTTCCGATATGTCTCTCCCCGCGATGTTGCTGTTACGGGAAGGGAGAGCGGCGATTCTGCTAGGCTGGAACGCTGACGGCAGCGCACGCCTGATGCCCAGTGAAACAGAAGGCGGGGAAATTTCCGTTGAGCACAATACGCTGCAACAGAACTATCTGGGTCTGGTGATGTTCGCCCAGCCTCGCCATCAGTTCGATCTGCAAAATCCATCGCTGATCCCCCGCACCAAATCCTGGTTCAAGGACACACTTAAGCTTTCACGTTCACTCTATCTCGATGCCGTGCTCGCGACGCTGCTGGTGAACATTATCGCGCTTGCTACACCGCTGTTTGTGATGAATGTCTATGATCGGGTGGTGCCAAATCAGGCAACGTCAACCTTGTGGGTACTGGCTATTGGTGTTACCGGTGCTTTTGTTTTCGATTTGATACTCAAAACACTGCGCGGCGTTTGCCTCGATATGGCGGGCAAAAAAACCGATCTGATTATTTCCGCCACGCTATTTGAGCGTATCACCGGTATGTCGATGAATGCCCGGCCACCGCGGGTCGGTAGTTTCGCGCAGAATATTCATGAATTTCAATCGCTCAGAGACTTCCTTTCCTCACTAACGCTGACGACGCTGATCGATTTTCCTTTTACATTGCTGCTGCTGTTGGTGATCGGCATCATCGGCGGCCCGCTGGTCTGGGTTTCCATCCTGGCCTACCCTATCGCCTTGCTGGCGAGTTGGGCGATGCAAAAGCCGCTGTCCGCCACCATTGAAAAAACGATGCACCTTGCCAGCGAACGACAGGCAACGCTGATCGAAACCTTGAGCTGTCTGGATGCCATCAAGGTCAATAATGCGGAAAGCGAACGTCAGCACCAATGGGAACAGACCATTGGCAGCTTGAGCAAGCTGGAAATGCGAGCCAAAGTGCTGTCCTCACTGGCGGTAAACCTGACGCAGTGGTTCCAGCAATTTGCTGGCGTTGCCATGATTGTCGTCGGCGTCTATATGCTGATTAACGGTAAGCTCAGTATGGGTGGGTTGATAGCCTGTTACATGCTGAACGGCAGAGCGCTCATGCCGTTGGGTCAACTGTCTGGCCTGGTCAGTCGTTACCAACAGGCGCGTTTGACGATGCAGACCACCGAACAGATGATGCAGCTGCCGCAAGAGCGTAGCGATAACGAACGCCCGCTGAAGCGCGAAAGCATCCGGGGCGGTATCGAATTTCGCGATGTGACGTTCAATTACCCGGAACAAAAAACCAGTTCGCTGCAAAGTATCAGTCTGACCATCGCTCCCGGTGAGAAAGTGGGCGTTATTGGCCGCAGCGGTTCGGGAAAAAGCTCGCTGCAAAAACTGATTGTGAATCTCTATCAGCCTAATACCGGCAATATTCTGATCGACGGCGTTGACGCTCGCCAATTGGATGTCAGCGATTTACGCCACAATATCGGCTATGTTCCTCAAGATATTCAGCTATTTAGCGGTTCACTGCGTAATAACCTGATTAGCGGCGCACGCTATGTCGAAGACGAAGCGATGCTGCGAGCTGCAGAAATTTCAGGGGTGAACGAGTTTGCTCGTCTGCATCCGGATGGCTATAACCTTCAGGTTGGCGAACGCGGCCAGCAGCTCTCCGGCGGACAACGTCAAGCTGTCGCGATAGCAAGAGCGTTGTTGCTCGATCCCCCCATTCTGGTGCTGGATGAACCCACCAGCTCGATGGATAACACCAGTGAAGATCGGTTAAAGCAGGCTCTGGCTCCCGTCATTGCAGAGAAAACGCTTTTGCTGGTTACGCATCGGGTTTCCATGCTGGCGCTTGTCGATCGTTTAGTCATTGTCGATAAAGGTAAAATTATCGCGGATGGGCCAAAAGCGATCGTGATGGATGCGTTGAAGAAGGGGCAAATCAATGCGTCTCGGTAAATATATCAAACGAATCAAACGATATTTTGTCGGCGGAGATGAAGAAGGCCTGCAAACGATGCCGGAAGTAAGCCGGGCAATGGCCGAGGATTCACCGCGTTCTATTCGCTTCACGCTATGGGCTATCGGCGCTTTTTTCCTGTTTTTCATACTGTGGGCTGGGCTGGCGGATATCGATGAAGTCACCCGGGGTGACGGTAAAGCTATCCCGTCTTCCCGATTGCAAAAAATCCAAAACCTGGAAGGCGGCATTGTCACAGAGGTATTCATTCATGAAGGCCAGGTCGTTAATGCGGGCGATCCTTTGCTGCGCCTTGATGATACGCGCTTCGCTTCCAATGTCGGTGAAACCGAAGCCGACCGGCTTGCACTGCTATCACGTATCGAGCGCCTGAACGCCGAAATCAACGATCGGGAACTCGTACTTTCGGAAGAAATTACGACGCAAGCGCCTAAAATCGCGGCCGGAGAAAAAGAACTTTATAACAGCCGCCGCCAGCAACTCCACAATGAAGTATCTGGTCTGGAAGAGCAGTTGATCCAACGTCGCCAGGAACTGAGGGATTTCTCCGCAAAGGAAATTCAGTTCCGCAATAGTCTGGGTCTGCTCCAACAAGAAATTAAAATGTCAGAACCGCTGATCGCAGAAGGCGCCATTTCTAAGGTAGAAGTTTTACGCCTGCGCCGCGCAGAAGTCGAAACCCGTGGTCAGCTTGATTCCATCAAGCTCTCGATTCCCCGGGCAGAGTCTGCGATTAAAGAGAGCGAGAATAAAATAGAGGAAACGCGCAGCCGTTATAAAAGCGAGGCGTTATCTCAACTCAGCGAAGCACAAACCAACCTGAACAAAATTGAAGCCACGGGCAAAGCACTCGAAGACCGGGTAAACCGTACGCTGGTTGTCTCCCCCGTCCGTGGTATCGTGCAGCAGGTTTTGGTGAATACTATCGGCGGAGTGATTCAACCGGGTAGCGACCTGGTGGAAATTGTTCCACTGGACGACAAACTGTTAGTTGAAGCCAGAATTCGTCCACAGGATATTGCGTTCTTGCACCCAGGTCAGGATGCCGTAATAAAATTGACGGCCTACGACTACACCATCTATGGCGGTCTAAAAGGCCAGTTGGAACAAATCAGCCCGGACACCGTAACCGATAAAGAAGGGAACAGCTTTTATATTATTCGTTTACGGACTGATAAGAATTATTTAGGCTCAGCCGATAAACCACTTCTTATCATTCCAGGCATGGTGGCCTCAGTTGATATAATCACGGGCAAGAAAACGATCCTCAGCTATTTGTTAAAGCCGATTATTCGGGCAAAAGCAGAAGCGTTACGGGAAAGATAATAAAAAAGGCGCTCAACAGAGCGCCTTTTTTTATATTCCATTTATCAATGATCGTTCATATTGTGATAAATCTGAGTTTGGCTGCGCCCCATGGCTTTAGCCTGATACATGGCTGAATCAGCATTAATTGCTAATGTCAGAGAATCAGTTCCGTGTTCTGGATACAGCGCAATACCGATACTGCATGATATATCCAGCGTTTTTCCATCGATCTCAAATGGCTTGTTCAATGCGTTATGGATTTTATCTGCAACATAAAGCGTATTGTCAATTTCCTTAATACCCTGAAGCAGAATAATAAATTCATCACCGCTGCGACGATATACCGTATCCGAATCGCGAACCGCACCGCGCATACGCGCTGCCGCTTCTTTCAAGAGCAAATCACCAACAGCATGCCCGAACGAATCATTTATCTGTTTAAATTTATCGAGATCCAAGAACATCAGTGCGATTTTTCTACCCGTTTGTTTGGATAACAAAATCGCCTGTTCCATTTGCTCGGCAAACGTCAGGCCATTAGCCAACGACGTTAATGAGTCATAGTGCGCCAATTGACGATAGTGTTCTTCGCTGCGCCGCAGCATGTCAATAGCATGATACCGCTCGATGGCGATCGCGATCAGCTGTGCCGATTTCTCAATAGAGAAAATTTCGTCCTCGGTCGGTACATACACTTTGCGATGGTAAACGCTTAAAACACCTAATATTTCTTTGTTCTGGCCGATGATAGGTTCAGACCAACAGGAACGCAGCCCGGCATATAGTGCGAGCCCTTTATATAACGACCAATGCGGATGGACCGAAATATCGTCAGCAATGACGCGCTTTCCGGTATAGGCCGCAGTACCAAAAGAGGCCACACCATCGGCAATTTTTACGTTGTGAATGGCATTTTTATAAAAACCTGGCAGGCTAGGCGCCGATCCAAGCGTCAGACATTTCTTGTCTTTATCAACCAGTAAAACAGAACAAACGATACGACCAGGATTTTTTTCCTCAACGCTAAAAATGATCGCATCAAGAATATCTTTCAGCGGCGCGCCGCTTGATAACAGCTCCAGCGCACGATTGTATGAATTATCATGATGTTCCTGTGATTTTCTTTCCGTGATATCTAACTTAATGCCAACATACTGGGTTGTGTTACTCGCTTTATTATATATTTTAACGATATTGGCTTTTTCCCAATACAGCTGTCCATCTTTACGCCGGTTAACGAACTCACCACTCCAAACATTACCTTTATTTATGGTAGACCACAGATCTTCATAGACGCTGGCGTTAGTCATACCTGAATTTAATATATTCGTTTTTTTGCCGATAACCTCATCCGGCATATAGCCTGACATGGTAATAAACTGACGATTGACGTAAATAATTTCACAATTTTCATCTGCGATCATAATTGAAGCAGGACTATATTCCATCGCAAAGAAAGTCATGTTGAGAAAATCTTGTTTTTTCTGCTCAGTTTTAAACTTTTGTTTAATTTTTCTATTTTTCACAGAAGAAAACAATAACAACAGCAATAGCAGGGTTATTATAATTTCATACACAATAACACTCTCCTCAGGCCCGAGTGGTCCTGATCGTACAAATCACAACGCTGATGACGAAAAATCCCGGTAACAAACCCCTACCCCGTCGATTTTCGGGACTGGCGCATTTCCGGAGAGCAGAAAGGATGAAAGAAAAAATGCTCCATGAAGCAGGAGTATTTAGAAACATGGCAACGTCAGCATAAAGCCCTCGCATATGACTGTGCGCAGATAAAAACAACAAATTCAAAAGAGTATCTTAATTTAATAGTAGTAATTGTTCGGGTTATAAGTTTTTCTAATGGAATAAAAAAATATTCCTAGGGGTACATAGCGATATATTCTGAACATCAATTTTTTGTAAGCAAATCAATTATACCAATAAGTATCATTGTTTTAATCAACAAAATCTATCACAAAATGATTTTTGATCGTTAACAGTAAACATTATATTTTTTTACCATTAAAAATCAAATAATTAAAAGAAAAAAATAAAATCATTAACGCAAGCGTTTGATTATATATGTCATAATTTGATGCAAAATCAGCAGTATCTCTTCTCACTACGCTATCAAAATTAAACACTGCCATAACAAATAAAACAAGAATTAAATAACAAAAATAAAACAAAACACAGAATTAGCGATTGTGAATCTGAAAAGAATGCTGAGTGGCTAAGGAGGCGATGTTGTGTGCAACAATGAAATATTAGGAAATATAATGAATGAATATGGTGAAGCAAAATGGAGGGATATACAGCAATGCGTTAATACAAAAGTGATAGCCTAAACAACAGGTTACCACCTATAGTTCGAGCTTCAGCGCCTCAAAATTCTCAAATGGTTGAGGACGCGAGAGGTAGTACCCTTGGGCGGCGTAAGCATGCGATGCCTGAACAATTGCCCACTCCTCCTTGGTTTCGATTCCCTCAATAACGACATAATTGCAAAAACGCGATAGCAAAGCGATCAGTGCAGGAAACACCGTCTTCCCTTCCCCACTCTGTTGGAGAAGAATAAAAAGTTCACGCGCCACTTTAATGCAATCATACTGAGCCAGCATCAGTGATGAAAAATTCGCCATACCACAACCGAAATCATCCAGCCACAGTGTTTGCGCCTCAGGGAGCTTGGTTAATATTTCTTTTGGCAGCCCTCCCTGATTTTCGACCATTTCAAAACGAATCCAGGGCATCGCCGCGATCAGACGTTTGGCTTCCAGATTATTTTGCAACGCCAGTAGCGTCATACCATCAATATTGATGGAGGCAAAAAGATCGTCGCGAGTAAATCGAAAACTCCACTGAGATAAAAGTTGCAGTTGTTCTACAATAATTAACAGACGGGTTTCAACATCAATATTCGCGAAGTATTTTTCAGGGGAGATAAATTTTTGCGGCAGGGTAGGAGAAAAAACGGAAGTCAGTAACTCAATAGCCATTAATTTACCTGATGTTCGGTAAATGGGCTGAAAAGTATACCGCCGTTGACATTGATGCCAGTAATCAGCGTTTAATGACTCCTCGCTTCCCTGTTGGAAAAACCCTGTCCCAACCTGATTAAGATGACCTTCCTGCTGCACTATGAGTTCCGCCATTAAACTGACACTATTAGTTATAAAATTATATCATACGGACATGCACCGTCATCGACTCTCCAGATGCAAACTTCATCGGCAATACCGATTAAATCAATGTCCATGATATTACAAAAATAAGTGGTTCAATATCACAACTAATTTATTTAAATTGTAAATCAATAAATTAAAACCCAAGAAACACAGTCGCACTGGCTGATTCATACAGTCTAAAGCATGCGTATGAAACCAATTTAACGAACAGATGGTAATTTTACCCTGTAACCTCACTATTTATGCAGCCAATAAGCGACATGCTAAGGGCACCCGAAAACACGCAGAACCCTCAGCAAACCGCCCAGAAAAAGGGCGCACCAAAGGCAATAGGAATCAATTCGCCAGTATATTTCCCATCAATGACGGTTACGCGTGTTTAAACGAGCCCCAACGGGTATAATCTGCGCCCTGTTTGTAAGGTAGAAGAACATCATGGCGTTACTCATCACCCATAAATGCATCAACTGTGACATGTGTGAGCCCGAGTGTCCTAATCAGGCCATCTCCATGGGCATGGACATTTATGAAATTGATACCACTCGCTGTACGGAGTGCGTTGGCCACTATGACACACCGACGTGTCAGAAGGTCTGCCCGATCGACAACACGATCGTTAAAGATCCAAATCATATGGAAGGTAATGAGCAGCTGTGGGAAAAATATGTACTCATGCACCATGCCGACAGGATTTAAGCATCGGTTTACAGACGATCAGCTTTCAACAATCACCGTCGCACAGGCATAGCGTCTTTCGTCAGCCAGCGTGACATGGACGTGTCTGACGCCCATCTGTTCAGCCAGCTCTGCCGCTTTAGCAAAAAACCGCAGACAGGGTTTACCCTGTTCGTCATTAAAAACCTCAAACTGGTTGAACGCGAGCCCGTTGCGAATGCCGGTACCGAAAGCTTTCGCTGCCGCCTCTTTCACGGCAAAGCGCTTGGCGAGGAAACGGACAGGCTGCTGATGCTGCTGATAATGCGCCCATTCAGCATCAGTCAGAACGCGGCGAGCTAATCGCTCGCCTGAACGTTCAATCACCGCTTCAATTCGAGCAATTTCGACAATATCCGTTCCGAGCCCGAGAATCGCCATCAGCGACATGCTTCCCGCATCAGATTCTTCATTTCAGCAACGGCATCCTTCAACCCGCTCATCACCGCACGTCCGATAATCGCATGCCCGATATTTAATTCGTGCATTTCCGGCAGCGCAGCAATCGGCTGCACGTTATGGTACGTCAAACCGTGGCCGGCATTGACTTTCAGCCCTTTCGCCGCAGCATAAGTTGCCGCATCACGAATACGCTCGAATTCATGCTGACGCGCTTCATCATCTGGCGCATCGGCATACGCCCCGGTATGAATTTCGATATAAGGCGCACCGCTGGCAACGGCGGCATCAATTTGTCGTTTATCCGCATCAATAAATAGCGAAACCAATATGTTCGCCTGGCTGAGTCTGGCAACCGCGTTGTTGATTTTTTCCTGCTGCCCCGCGACATCCAGCCCGCCTTCAGTTGTCACTTCCTGGCGTTTTTCCGGTACCAGACAGCAAAAATGCGGCTTCACCTCACAGGCAATATTTAGCATTTCTTCGGTGACAGCCATTTCAAGGTTCATGCGAGTTTGGAGCGTTTCCCTCAGGATCCGCACATCACGATCCGTAATATGGCGGCGATCTTCACGTAAGTGCACCGTGATGCCGTCCGCTCCCGCTTGCTCAGCGACAAACGCCGCCTGAACAGGATCGGGATACGCCGTCCCACGCGCATTACGCAGCGTTGCAATGTGATCGATGTTAACGCCAAGCAGCAGTTCAGCCATGATAAATCCTCGGTAAAGTCATGCACGTTACGTGGCAGTTTACACCGATGTCACAGCAGCAGGGTACAGAGGAGACGGGATTATTTATCAGAAGACGTGGGTTTGGACAAATTAGCAGCAGGAACAAACTGGCGGAACAGTTCGCGACTTTTCAACGGTTTCCCCCCCAGATACGGCTTTAATGCGATGCGAGTGAAACGCTTTGCCGCCTTCAGTGTACCGCTATCAGGAAATTCACGCGATGCCAGCGAACGTAACTCATGACCGGTAAAGCTTTTATTATCGACCACCAGGCTGGCAATAAATCCCCTTTCCTCTCGATATTGATAGGTCATGGTATCGGCCACAGGTTCACCGCTACCGGCACAATGCAGGAAATCAACGCCATATCCCAGATAACCCAGCAACGCTAATTCAAAGCGCCTTAATGCAGGTTCAGGAGACGCATCCTGAGCAGCAAGATGTTGTAAACAATGGAGATAATCGAAAAAGAGAGCGGAATAATTGGTTTCATGTTCCAGCACGCGAGACAGCAGCTCGTTAACGTATAAACCGCTATAAAGCATCGACCCCGTTAACGGCAGCGCAAGCGAAACGGGCTCGGCGCTGCGTAATGTTTTCACTTCTCCCCGACCGCTCCAGCGCACCAGCAGCGGAGTGAAAGGCTGCAAACACCCTTTCAGGCTAGAGCGACGGGCTCGCGCACCCTTGGCAAGCACGCGCACGCGACCATCGCTTTCGCTAAACAGATCCAGCAATAAGCTGGTTTCACTATAAGGTCGCCCATGTAAGACAAATGCGCGCTGCCAGCCTTCCATCGGCGTGAACCTTACAGATCTTCGCTATAACCCAGGCTGCGCAGGGCACGTTCGTCATCTGCCCAGCCGGATTTCACTTTAACCCACAGTTCAAGGTGAACTTTGGCCTCAAACATCTCTTCCATATCCTGACGAGACTCGATACCAATGGTTTTAATTTTGGCACCTTTGTTACCAATGACCATCTTCTTCTGGCCTTCACGCTCAACCAAAATCAGGCCGTTGATGTCATAACCGCCGCGCTCGTTAGTCACGAAACGCTCGATTTCGACCGTGACGGAATAAGGCAATTCTTCACCCAGAAAGCGCATCAGTTTTTCACGGATAATTTCCGATGCCATAAAGCGCTGTGAACGATCGGTAATGTAATCTTCCGGGAAATGGTGCGTTGCCTGCGGTAAGTGCTTACGCACAATGCTGGCAATCGTATCGACATTCGTGCCCTTCTCGGCAGAGATCGGAACAACGTCAAGGAAGTCCATCTGCTGGCTGAGGAACTGGATATGCGGCAGCAGCTTGGTTTTATCCGTGACGTTATCGACTTTATTGATCGCTAACAGCACGGGGAGTTTTTGATCGCGCAGCTTGTTCAATACCATTTCATCATCGTCGTTCCAGTGTGTACCTTCAACAACGAAAATGATCAGTTCAACATCACCAATTGAACTGCTGGCAGCACGGTTCATCAGGCGGTTAATCGCCCGTTTTTCTTCAATGTGCAATCCCGGCGTATCCACATAAATAGCCTGATAAGGCCCTTCAGTGTGAATGCCCATGATGCGGTGCCGCGTCGTCTGAGGCTTACGTGACGTAATGGAGATCTTCTGCCCCAGTAATTGATTCAATAACGTCGATTTACCGACGTTTGGTCGACCAACAATCGCGATAAAACCGCAGTGTGTCTGTACTTCGCTCATTCAAGCTCCAGTTTTTTCAACGCTTGTTCAGCCGCAGCCTGTTCGGCTTTACGACGGCTCGATCCTGTACCAATGACCGACTCACTAAAGCCGCTCACCTGACAGTGGATAGTAAACTCCTGATCGTGTGCTTCCCCACGAACCTGCACCACCAGATAGGTTGGTAAAGGTAGGTGACGCCCTTGCAGAAACTCCTGCAACCGCGTTTTCGGATCTTTTTGCTTATCGCCGGGACTGATTTCATCCAGCCGCGTTTGATACCAGTTCAGGATCAAACGTTCGATAGTCTGAATGTCGCTATCGAGGAAAATGCCGCCGATCAGCGCTTCAACCGTATCAGCCAGAATCGATTCGCGACGGAAGCCGCCGCTCTTTAATTCGCCAGGGCCGAGGCGCAGGCACTCTCCCAGTTCGAATTCACGTGCGATTTCTGCCAGCGTATTTCCCCGCACCAGCGTCGCCCGCATCCGACTCATATCCCCTTCATCAACCTTGGGAAAACGATGATACAGCGCATTGGCGATCACAAAACTCAGGATGGAGTCACCCAGGAATTCGAGTCTTTCATTGTGTTTGCTGCTGGCGCTACGATGCGTCAACGCCTGTAACAAAAGCTCGTACTGCTGAAAAGTATAGCCCAGCTTTCTTTGTAAACGATTTATCAGGATGGGATTCATGTGTTACCAATAGATCAACGATGCGTCAAAAACAGCAGCATACGGAACAGCCCTGCTTACCAATTCGGTCAAAACTGTTTCGTTTGCATTGGCTCCCGCAAGGGAGCCTGCCTTTCTGCCCGTCATACCTCGTGTTGCCTGTGCGTTAGCCTTGTGCAAACGAACACGTTTTGTTCTGCAACTCGCATTATTTAGGGCATGTTCTTTCAAAAAGAGCGTTTCAAAAAATATTCTACAACGGACAGCATCAGAATGCTGCCTGTATCTTATTTTTGGTTAATGCTTACTTCGCTTAATGAATACCACCGATGCGACTCAAACGTACACCCGTAGGCCATTCACCTTCCTGCTTCTCAAAGCTCATCCAGATAGCGGTGGCTTTACCGACCAGATTTCTCTCTGGAACAAAGCCCCAATAGCGGCTATCCAGACTGTTGTCACGGTTATCACCCATCATGAAGTAGTGCCCTGCTGGGACAACCCATGTTGCGAGCTGCTGCTGCGACTGCTGGTAATAACCACCGAGCTGATCCTGCTGACCCGGCACCAAGAGAATATTATGCGTTACATTGCCCAATGACTCTTTGCGCGCGCCCATGCGGACTCCCTCCACGCTGTTGTCATTGACAGGCACCTGATAGAAACCGCCACGCGATTCCATACCCGGCTGATTGAAGGTCTGAACAAAATCGCTAGGTTGCACATTGCTGTATGTAACTGCCAGTGCAGTATCACACGCCTGCTGCCCCTGACAGGATGGACGGATCGTTACCTGCTTGGTCATCGGGTTATAGCTGACACGATCGCCCGGCACGCCCACTACGCGCTTGATGAAGTCCACTTTAGGATCGGACGGGTATTTAAACACCACCACGTCGCCACGTTTCGGGTGCCCCGTTTCGATCAGCGTTTTCTGCGTGAAGGGTTCTTTAATGCCATAGGCAAATTTTTCCACCAGAATAAAATCACCGATCAACAGCGTCGGCATCATCGAACCTGATGGAATTTGAAACGGCTCATAAATGAAGGAGCGCACAACCAATACCAAAGCCACAACCGGGAATACGGATGCGATAGTTTCAATCCAGCCAGGTTGTGGAATGGCTTTCGATGAAACCGCGCCATCAGCCAGATCGGCACCGCTCATGGCAGCAAACTTTTTCCGGCGAGCAGGTGCCCAGACAAAGCGCTCTAAACACCAGACAATCCCCGTGACCAGCGTCACCAATGCCAGAATTACGGCAAACATATTGGCCATGCCAACTCCTCAGAATTTATTTACTGTCTTTGCCGACGTGCAAAATTGCCAGAAACGCTTCTTGCGGCAGCTCGACGTTACCGACCTGCTTCATACGTTTCTTACCGTCTTTCTGTTTCTGCAACAGTTTCTTCTTACGGCTGACGTCGCCACCATAACACTTGGCCAGTACGTTTTTACGCAATTGCTTAACCGTAGAGCGCGCAATAATGTGGTTACCAATCGCAGCCTGAATCGCAATATCAAACTGCTGACGCGGAATCAGATCTTTCATTTTTTCGACCAGCTCACGGCCACGATATTGTGAATTATCACGGTGCGTGATCAGCGCCAATGCATCCACACGTTCGTTATTGATCAATACATCAACACGCACCATGTCTGATGTCTGGAAACGTTTGAAGCTGTAATCCAACGATGCATAACCACGAGACGTTGATTTCAGACGGTCAAAGAAATCGAGCACCACCTCGGCCATCGGAATCTCATAGGTCAGCGCAACCTGATTACCGTGGTACACCATGTTGGTCTGGACGCCACGCTTCTCGATACAGAGCGTAATCACGTTGCCCAGATACTCCTGAGGCAGCAGCATGTGGCACTCAGCAATCGGCTCACGCAATTCCTGAATATTATTCAGCGGCGGAAGTTTAGAAGGGCTATCGACATAAACGGTTTCTTTAGCCGTCGTCTCAACTTCATACACCACCGTCGGTGCCGTAGTGATCAGATCCAGATCGTATTCACGCTCCAGACGTTCCTGAATGATCTCCATGTGTAGCAGACCCAGGAAGCCGCAGCGGAAACCGAAGCCCAGCGCGGTAGAACTTTCTGGCTCATAGAACAAAGAGGCATCATTGAGGCTCAGTTTGCCCAGTGCATCACGGAATGACTCATAGTCATCGGAGCTAATCGGGAACAGACCGGCATAGACCTGCGGTTTGACTTTCTTAAAGCCCGGCAGCGCTTTTTCAGCCGGTTGACGAGCCAGCGTCAGGGTATCCCCGACCGGCGCACCCAAAATATCTTTGATAGCACAAACCAACCAGCCTACTTCACCGCAGTTCAGTACATCGCGGTCAATCTGCTTCGGTGTAAAAATACCGAGACGGTCAGCGTTATAAACCTGACCCGTACTCATCACCTTAATTTTGTCGCCTTTGCGCATTGTGCCGTTTTTGATACGTACCAGCGATACAACGCCAAGGTAGTTATCGAACCAGGAGTCGATAATCAGCGCCTGCAGCGGCTCATCAGGGCTGCCTTCTGGCGGTGGAATATCACGCACCAGACGATCCAGAACATCCGGCACGCCAATCCCCGTTTTAGCGGAACAGCGCACGGCGTCGGTGGCATCAATGCCGACAATATCTTCAATTTCCTGAGCAACACGATCTGGGTCAGCGGCAGGCAGGTCGATTTTGTTCAGAACCGGCACCACTTCCAGATTCATATCCAACGCGGTATAGCAGTTAGCCAGCGTTTGCGCTTCAACACCCTGTCCGGCATCAACAACGAGCAGTGCACCTTCACAGGCAGCAAGCGAGCGGGAAACTTCATAAGAGAAGTCAACGTGCCCCGGCGTATCGATGAAGTTTAACTGGTAGGTTTGGCCGTCCTGCGCTTTATAATCCAGCGTTACGCTTTGCGCTTTAATCGTTATTCCACGTTCACGTTCCAGATCCATAGAATCCAGAACCTGCGCAGCCATTTCACGCTCGGTCAAACCGCCGCAAATCTGGATAATACGGTCAGATAACGTTGATTTACCGTGGTCGATATGGGCAATAATGGAGAAATTTCGTATATGCTTCATTATAAAAATTTTTCTACCTTGATATTCCTGAAATTCTTGCCGATGGGCATGCGCATAGGTGAAAACAGCAGCGATGTTATTCCACCTGAATCGCAGCATTCTACATGCGAGAGGCGTGAAAACCTAGTCATGTCCGGTGCATTCCCTTTGATTATGACGGTTTTATTTGGAATAGCAGAACAACGAGAGGAAAGCAGGAAGTAAAGTGTCATTACGTGGTAAACATCGTGTCGAAAAATCACAAACGTGTGAACAATGTTTCCGCACCGCGCGCCGTTTACGCTCAGTTAAGCAGGTCAATTTTGTAACAGCGTGCCAGGCAATGCAATTTGCAGGATAACGGGCTCATAACGTTTATTCTTACCCAACTGTTTCGCCCAGCGCTTCACGCCGATAAACGCCAGCCCACCGCCCAACAACGCGCCAATGACGGCAGCCAGATCGGTACCGAATAACGTCTGACAGATCGCCGCACCGATCAGCAAACCGACCAGCGGAACGAAATAAACCAGAGCGGCAGAAAACAGCAGACGCCCCTCAGAAATCCCCAATTCAACTTTTTGTCCGACTTCTAAAGGCCGCTCGTAAGGCACATACAGCGTATTTTCGGCAGAAAGCCCAAGCTGGCTTAATAAGCCGGTCCCACACGACGAGCGGGATTTACAACTACCGCACCCCGAGCTCGGCTCACACCGCAGCTCCGCAATGCCATTCTGCCATGAAACGACTGTCGCCCATTCTTTGATCACGGTTGCCCCTTCAAAATAATGCTGTCAGCCACCCGTTTAGCCGTAGAAGGTGGAATATCACCGACGACGGTAATCTCGCGATTGCCTTTCATGACAGTATGAATGGAGCGTCGCCCCGTAAGCAGCGACTGTTCTTCACTCACATCAGAAGACGGGCTGATGTTAATGGAGAAACTGAATAAACCATCGCTATAGAGACGAGTTTCGATCGGAATGGACGAGCCTGGCAATACTTTTTTGCTGTGTGAAAGAGCTTTCATCCCAGCAGGCAGCCATTCAGGCTCCCAGGTAAAATCACTTTTATCCGCAGCAGGCGTAGGTAACACGGGAGGAAGTTTGATCCCTTCCAGCGGACGCATCACGCTAACGACATCATCATCAACAATCAGCGATGTCGTTAAGAATTGTTCCAACCGCTTGTCACCGTTGCGATCTTGTAAATCGATACGCAATGGAAGTTTCGATTCCGCATCAATCCACACCATATAGCTGTAACGTGTGCCATCGCGTGAAATGACCCGAATTCCGGATGCCAGACGATCGGCAATACGCACCCGTCCGTCAGCGGGAATAAAGTCATAATAAGGCGATAGTTTCTGAAAATCGGCAAAGACCAGAGAAGGGAGAGAGTCAACGATATGATCGCTGGTGAGCGTAAACGGCTCAAAACCAGGATCGAAGTAGCTAACCTCATTACCACGCAGCACGATCTCGCGTCGCGGCCCGTCCATAAATAGCAGTTGCGCTAAGGAACGGTTATTGACCACGGCATGACGATAGCGTACGGACTCAAATCCTTGCAGAGTAATGTTGATAAAGGAAATTTCGTAATTCAGAGAACGAACTGCGCTGTTCATCTGTTGCAGCAACGCGCCCGGCTCCACATTCTGGGCCGGGGCGAAAGTAGAATAAAACAGGCTGCCAATCAGAAAACAGGCGGCGGACCAAGCACGCTTCATTACCGGGGCTGCGTTCCTAATGATTGAGTGCCGGGAACCTGAATGGCCGCTTGCTGATCGTCCTGTGGCAGGGCATGTTCAGCATGCAGTCGGCGCTGTAATTCATAGTCCTGTAAAATGGCGTTAAGGCGGTTGCGCTGCATATCAGATTTCTGCTGACCGCTGTGAGGAGCAACATTTTCTGACGGCACGCCCAGACTGACAGGAGAGGCAGTACCCATCGCAGGTAAAGTACTAAACACACCGGATTCGACAACGTGTTCAGAGGCATTACCCTGCTGGTAATTTTGTACACCAACGATCACCGCTAAAGATACGCAGGCGGCGACGCCGACTTGTGTCAGCTGACTGCCCCACGGACGGATTTTGTGCCAGAACGGCATCTTCGTCCACTCAACAGGTTGTGGCTGAGATTCAGGCTGCGCTTGTGGAACCAGACGAACGGGTTCTTTTTCGATTGCGGCGGCAACACGAGAAGCGATGTCCAGGTGAATCACATTTTCACTGACATCCCCACGCATCGCATCGCGGATTAGATGATAACTTTGCCAACTTTGCTGCAACGCATCATCACGAGACAATGCGTTTAGCAGTTCGGAATCAACTGCTTCGCCATCCATTAAAGCGGAAAGTTTCTCTTTCTGCATACCGACACCCTTACCTTGTCAAATCCATCATTAGTCACGCGGATAGCTGAAAAAACTCGCTAGCGCTGAATAAGCGGTTGTACTTTATTATCAATAGCTTCCCGCGCCCGGAAAATACGAGAACGAACAGTGCCGACGGGACAATCCATAATCACGGCAATCTCTTCGTAGCTTAAACCGTCCAATTCGCGCAGCGTAATCGCTAAACGTAAATCTTCCGGCAAAGACTCGATAGTGCGAAAAACTATGCTTCGTAATTCCTCTGACAACATTAAATTCTCAGGGTTCGATATTTCTTTCAGCGCGCCCGCATTTTCATAGTTTTCCGCGTCATTCGCATCAATGTCGCTGGAAGGCGGACGGCGTCCCTGAGCTACCAGATAATTTTTGGCCGTATTCACTGCAATACGATACAGCCATGTATAGAACGCACTATCGCCGCGAAATGACTCTAGCGCGCGATAGGCTTTAATAAACGATTCCTGTACCACGTCCGGCACGTCACCCTGAGGAACATACCG
Source organism: Pectobacterium aroidearum (assembly GCF_041228105.1). Classification (NCBI taxonomy): domain Bacteria; kingdom Pseudomonadati; phylum Pseudomonadota; class Gammaproteobacteria; order Enterobacterales; family Pectobacteriaceae; genus Pectobacterium; species Pectobacterium aroidearum. The sequence goes on along the minus strand of NZ_CP166097.1, from coordinate 1,319,603 downwards.
CGATACCAGGCTCGCTACCTTATGCTGATAACGAACGACCAACAAGTTAAACGATTTTTGATCGCCTTTTTGGACTCGCTCGACCAGAACCTGATCTGCCAGTTGCTCGCTCATCCGAGGTAATCTCTACTCAAACCGTTCTCCACGCGTAAAATAGTACTGCCAGCTATATAAGTCATATTTAGAGCAAGCTCCTAATTAGAACCAAGACATCCAATAAAGTTCCGGGTCATCATTTTTCTTTTGCTTAGCGCCGTTACTCGTCTTTGCGATGCGTATCATGACGCATTCTCTTCATCTGAGGATCTACGCTCTTCCGTGGATGATACGATAAATCTAGGGTATTCGCACGATTCACCATGCTCCACCATTCGCTTATTTATAGCGTAGAGAGGGAGCTAAAAACCAATACAGCAATCAACCATTGGGTGCTAACATCGGGTTTCCTCTTCTTTTTGCATCCACGACACGACCATGCAAACGACCACTGAATACGTCTGTGATGTTTTAATCATTGGCAGCGGTGCTGCCGGGCTTTCACTGGCGCTGCGTCTGGCTTCTCAGGCCAACGTGACGGTATTAAGCAAAGGCCCACTCAACGAAGGCGCGACGTTTTATGCTCAGGGCGGCATCGCAGCCGTTTTCGATGAAACTGACACGATTGATTCCCATATCGATGATACGCTGATCGCTGGCGATGGCCTGTGTGAACGGGAAGCCGTTGAGTTTATCGCCAGCAATGCCAAACACTGCGTGCAATGGCTTATCGAACAAGGCGTACTATTCGATACCGAAACCAGCACCAGCGGTGAAGAACGCTACCACCTCACGCGCGAAGGCGGACACAGCCATCGTCGAATTCTGCACGCGGCGGATGCGACCGGAAAAGAAGTAGAGAACACGCTGGTGCAGAAAGCGTTATCCCATCCGAATATTCGGATTATGGAACGCTGCAACGCCGTCGATTTGATTACCTCGAATAAACTGGGTCTGCCCGGAACACGCCGTATTGTCGGTGCTTATATATGGAACCGTGAACAGGAACGCGTCGAATCCTGCCGGGCAAAAACGGTGGTTCTGGCGACGGGTGGAGCGTCCAAAGTTTATCAATACACCACCAATCCCGATATTTCCTCTGGCGATGGCATCGCCATGGCCTGGCGCGCAGGCTGCCGCGTGGCGAATCTAGAATTCAATCAGTTCCATCCAACCTGTCTGTTCCATCCGCAGGCGCGAAACTTCCTGCTGACGGAAGCACTGCGCGGTGAAGGGGCGTACCTTAAACGCCCTGACGGCACGCGCTTTATGCCCGATTTTGACGCCAGAGGCGAGCTCGCCCCCCGCGATGTGGTCGCCCGCGCAATTGACCATGAGATGAAACGGCTTGGCGCAGACTGCATGTATCTGGATATCAGCCACAAGCCCGAAGCGTTCATCAAACAACACTTCCCTACCATTGATGAAAAGCTGCAATCTCTCGGCATCGATCTAACGCGTGAAGCAATACCGATCGTACCCGCAGCGCACTATACCTGCGGCGGCGTGATGGTCGACCAGCACGGGCGTACCGACCTTGACGGCCTGTATGCGATTGGCGAAGTCAGCTACACCGGGTTGCACGGTGCAAACCGCATGGCATCCAACTCATTACTGGAATGTCTGGTTTACGGCTGGTCAGCCGCCGAGGATATCTTGCAGCGCTTACCGCAAATCAAAGCGGTGAAAAAATTACCGGATTGGGATGAAAGCCAAGTCGACAACTCCGACGAACAGGTGGTGATCCAGCATAACTGGCATGAACTGCGTCTGTTTATGTGGGATTACGTTGGGATCGTGCGGACGACGAAGCGGTTGGAGCGAGCACAGCGCCGCATTCATCTGCTTCAGCAGGAAATCAATGAGTACTATGCCCACTTCCGTATTTCCAACAATTTGCTGGAACTACGTAATCTGGTGCAGGTCGCCGAACTCATTGTCCGCTGCGCGCTGGAAAGAAAAGAAAGCCGCGGGCTGCACTATACTCTGGACTATCCAGAACAGTTCGAAGCGCCGACGCCAACTATTCTGGTGCCATAGTTCATAAAATAATTCGCTCAGAAAAGGCAGACGCGGCGATGAGGCGTCTGCCATCTACATAAAAAGATAGAAATCTTTTGTCAGCTGTTGGAAAGCCGTCGAATAGCGCCTTTCTTCATCACGAATTGCCAGCGAAGCATTCACACATTCTTTTTTCTGACGAGACAGCGCCAGCAAAACGCGGTGTGCGGGTTTATCTTCCTGTTCTGATACGCGAAGCTGCTGGTGAACGTACCAGTTATGCTGCTGTGCCAACGGAATAAAGTTCTCCGCAACCTGAATGGGCAGCACCACGCAAAAAAGCCCATCGGGCATCAGCAGTTGATGCGCACAGCGCAACAGCGTCTCATGAGTTAACAAGGTGGTATAACGCGCCTGCTCACGCTCAGCCGAGCCACACGCGATCCCTGGAGGGAAATAAGGCGGATTACTGATAATCAACGAATAGTCGGCGCTTCGCGTATCAGCAAAATCGATAATATCTTCAGCGTAAACCGCGATTCTGTCAGCCCATGGCGAGGCGGAAATATTTTCCTTCGCCTGCTGACTCGCAGCACTATCGAGCTCGACGGCATCGATCCGAACATGCGTGTCAGAACGTTGCGCCAACATCAGCGCAAGAAGGCCGGAACCACTGCCGATGTCCAGAATCCGCGTCACTGAGGACAGCGGCGCCCAAGCGCCCAGCAAAATACCATCGGTTCCCACCTTCATGGCACAGCGATCGTGCGCCACAAAGAATTGCTTGAAGGTAAATCCATCCCGACGCAATGTCAGTTTATTATCAGCCTGATGACTCATGAAAATAAGATTCCAAACGCAAACCGCAGTAGCATAGGTGAAACGCCAGCACAGGAAAAGTGCCGTTGTCTGCTTAAACAGGTGAAGAACCCGGCCAATACGTCTATAATCGGCGCCCCAAACAGAGGTAGACCATGACTGTAACCAATTTTTCCGAGCTCGATCTTGATGAAAGCCTGTTAGACGCCCTGCGTGACATGGGCTACGAACGCCCGACCGCGATTCAGGCTGAGGCGATCCCTCCAGCAATGGAAGGCCGCGATGTACTGGGTTCCGCGCCGACAGGGACAGGTAAAACTGCGGCTTATCTGCTGCCGGTTTTGCAGCATCTCATCGATTTCCCTCGTAAAAAATCCGGTCCGCCTCGAATTCTGATCCTCACGCCAACCCGTGAGCTCGCCATGCAGGTGGCCGATCAGGCACGTGCGTTTGCGGCACATACGCACCTCGATATCGCCACGATCACCGGCGGCGTGGCCTACATGAACCACGCTGAAGTGTTCAGTGAAAACCAGGATGTCGTCGTCGCGACGACCGGCCGTTTGCTGCAATATATCAAAGAAGAAAACTTCGATTGCCGCGCGGTAGAAACGCTGATTCTGGATGAAGCGGACAGAATGCTGGATATGGGCTTCGCTCAGGATATTGAACACATCGCCGGGGAAACTCGCTGGCGTAAGCAAACGCTGCTGTTTTCTGCGACGCTGGAAGGGGACGCGATCAAAGATTTCGCAGAGCGTTTGCTCAACGATCCTGTTGAAATCGAATCCGATCCATCACGTCGGGAACGTAAAAAAATTCTGCAGTGGTATTACCGCGCCGACGACGTCAAACACAAAACCGCCTTGCTCTGCCATCAGTTAAAGCAGCCGGACGTCACGCGTTCTATCATCTTTGTGCGCAAGCGTGAGCGCGTGCATGAGCTGGTTGCCTGGCTGCGTGAAGCGGGCATTAACTCATGCTATCTCGAAGGTGAAATGGTGCAGGCCAAGCGCAATGAGGCGATCAAACGCCTGAGCGACGGGCGCGTCAACGTGCTGGTAGCAACAGATATCGCAGCGCGCGGTATTGATATTAACGATGTCAGCCACGTATTTAACTTCGATTTGCCGCGCACATCGGACACTTACCTTCATCGCATCGGCCGCACTGGCCGCGCGGGTCGTAAAGGCTGTGCCATCTCTTTCGTCGAAGCGCACGACCACCTGCTGCTGGGCAAAATCAGCCGCTATCTGAATGAACCGCTAAAACCGCGCGTCATTGATGAACTCCGCCCAACGACCAAAGCCCCAAGCGCCAAGACCACCGGGAAACCGTCGAAAAAAGTGCTGGCGATGCGGAAAGAGAAAAAAGAGAAGGAAAAAGAAAAAGTTAAGGTGAAAGTTCGTCATCGCGATAGCAAAAATATCGGTAAGCGTCGTCAACCCACGCAGAAAACCGACGAACCGTCTGGCGAATAACAATTATATAAAACAAAGACATAAAAAAGGGAGCTTCGGCTCCCTTTCTGTTAATGCTTGGACAGCAGCTTACAGACTTTCTGTAAAAGTACGGGCGATAACATCGCGTTGCTGCTCTGGCGTCAGTGAGTTGAAACGCACAGCGTAACCAGATACGCGGATGGTCAACTGTGGATATTTCTCTGGATGCTTAACGGCATCTTCCAGCGTCTCACGGCGCAGCACGTTCACGTTCAGGTGCTGACCGCCTTCCACGCGCACTTCAGGTTTGATTTCCAGCGGAATTTCACGATACTCGATCTGACCCAGATCGCTCACTGGAACGATTTGATCTTCGCTATAAACTGATTTCGCACATACGCAACGTGCCTGTGATTTTTCTTCGTCCAGCAACCAGAAAGAATTGATCAGCGCGCTGTCGTTAGCCTTGGTGATTTGAATACCAGTAACCATAATTGCCTCCGTAAAACGGCGTGTTATTGTCTTAGTTAAAAACTAACTGAGTTAAAATCGCTATCGGCAGAAAAATGCCAAATTTCGTAACGATCGTATAAAACCGTTTGTCTCTGCCTCTTATATACCAGCCTGATAGCCAGACATCCTTGACTTAAATCAATTTTAAAACCCTGCAACTCCACTACGCGAAGGCAATTTATTGTTTTATATCAATTTTACCAGAGCACTGAATTGCAAATATTTTTGTAAATTTTCAATTTTTTTTTCAAAAAAGCCTCTTTCATCCCGACAATAGCGGTTACGGTTTTACCTCAGCACGATAGATCGGTAAGCTACCTACAACACCATTAAACCTGTAAAAGAAGAGTGCATGATGGCGACCTCTCTCACCTGGCATGACGTGCTGGCACAAGAAAAGAAGCAGCCTTATTTTATCAATACCCTTGAATTCGTAGGGAAAGAGCGTGCAGCGGGTAAGACTATCTATCCCCCGCAGAAAGATGTTTTTAACGCATTCCGCTTTACCGAACTGCATCAGGTCAAAGTTGTCATTTTAGGGCAAGACCCCTACCACGGCCCGAATCAAGCTCACGGCCTGTCATTTTCTGTCCGCCCTGGTGTACCCGCACCTCCTTCTCTGGCCAATATTTATAAAGAATTGGCGAGCGATATCCCTGGATTTGAAATTCCACGACACGGTTTTCTGCAAAGCTGGGCAGAACAAGGGGTTTTACTGCTCAATACGGTATTAACCGTTGAAGCTGGACAGGCGCATTCACATGCTAATCTGGGCTGGGAAACGTTTACCGACCGCGTCATTGCGGCATTGAACGAACAACGGGAAGGTCTGGTCTTTCTTCTGTGGGGTTCGCATGCACAGAAAAAAGGCAACATCATTGACCAACGGCGCCACCATATTCTGAAATCGCCGCACCCTTCCCCGCTATCTGCACACCGCGGTTTTCTGGGCTGCAAACATTTTTCGCAGGCTAACCAGCTTCTCGAACAGCAAGGTCTGTCGCCAATAGACTGGACGCCAAGGCTCCCGGAAGAAGCTTAAGCGATAACGGTTTGGTTGCCCTTCAAGCACGAGGGCGGCCAACTACCCTTTATAAAGGACGATTACAAAACATTGCTCACAAGTCATCGCTGATAAACGTATTGAGCAAATTAACAACGTGGATTAAATACGCAATGAATTGAAAGAAAAGGATAGTAGGGAAAGATAAGAGAATTTGGTGGAGCTAAGCGGGATCGAACCGCTGACCTCTTGCATGCCATGCAAGCGCTCTCCCAGCTGAGCTATAGCCCCACAACGTGTGGAATGTTCGTGATAATCAAAACCAAACAGAGGGAGTGTTTGGTGGAGCTAAGCGGGATCGAACCGCTGACCTCTTGCATGCCATGCAAGCGCTCTCCCAGCTGAGCTATAGCCCCGTATCTTACAGCATCACCATTAAGGCAAGTACTGTGCGAACGCGTCGCATAATATGAAACCCGATTAACAGTGTCAACGGCTAAATCCGGTAATCCGATTAACCGCTGAAAAAGCCGCCAAAGGTGAGAAAAAACAGACGACAATTTCGATGTTGTCTCATCACCAGCACAATAAAAAGCTGCTAACGATAACGCGATTTATTATCATCACTCTACGTTACGCTTCTCGGCCTCCTATATAAGCCCCATCACATGCGCTATTTTCCTATGATTGTATTTTCTCTGATGGTATCTGCGTCTGGTATTTTGCCTGTTCGGGCACAGCCAACCATTCCTGATATTACCGAACAAGCAAAAACTCAATTTGAGATCAGGCAAGTCGAGATGAAAAGCGATGCGCAACATGCTTATCGACTTTTCATCGCACTTCCACGCCAGCCCGCACCTGAAGGTGGCTATCCAGTGCTGTATATGCTGGATGGCAATGCCCAGTTTCCTGTTGCCGTAAACAGCTACAACGCGAAAAACGGAGCGGCACCGCTGATCGTCGCGATCGGTTATCCGATCGATAAACCTTACGATGTTCCCGCCCGCACGCGTGACTACACGCCGCTAACAACGATTACCGACCCAGATTTTGCCGCAGGCGGTGAAGCTGAGGCGTTTTACCAATTCCTGCAATCCAAGGTAAAGCCCTGGGTTGAAGCGAACTACGCCATCAATAAGCAAAAACAAACGCTTGCCGGGCACTCTTTCGGTGGTCTGTTTACGCTCTATACGCTTTTTAATCACACCGAATCTTTCCAGCGCTATGTTGCCGCCAGTCCGTCTATCTGGTGGGGAAATGGCGTTGTGATTCCAGCCAGAACGCCGCTGCTTTCCACATCACCGCTGTCAATTACTGTCACAGCAGGGGCAAATGAGGATGAACCTGTCAAAATGCAGGCAGGTAAACCCGTCGATGAAAAACGGGCGGAACGACTCAGCCAAAGAAAAATGGTGGAAAGGGCAAAAACGCTGGCCGCACAGCTCAATGAACAAGGCACAAAAACTGACTTTATTCTTTTCCCCAATAAAGGTCACGGCGACGTGATCCCGGATGCCATCGGCAAAGCGGTCGCTATCGCCGGTCAATAGTTATCAGGCAACACCGTTCTCAGATAAAACAATAAAAAACCCCGGCTTTCAGGCCGGGGTTTATTTTGTGCAATGCTATTTACACGATAGCGATTACTGCTGTGCTTCACGCTCGGTAATGAACGCCAGCGCTTTATCAATACGCGCCAGCGAACGCTGTTGGCCAATCGCATGCACAGTCACGTCAACGCCCGGAGACTGGCCTGCCCCCGTGACCGCAACGCGCAGCGGCATACCGACTTTACCCATGCCCTGACCCAGTTCATCTGCCGTGCCCTGAATGGCGTGATGGATATTCTCCGCTGTCCAATCGGCAATCGCTGCCAGCTTCTCACGCACCAGTTCAAGCGGCTGACGTGCAACCGGACGCAGGTGTTTCTTCGCCGCATCGGCATCAAACTCAGCAAAGTCTTCATAGAAATAACGGCACGAGTCCGCCATTTCTTTCAGCGTCTTGCAACGTTCACCCAACAGACCAACCAGTTCACTCAACTGCGGTCCGGTGCGGGTATCAATTCCAGCCTGCTCAATATGCCATGACAAATGCGTTGCCACGTATTCTGCGGGTAAATGGTTAATATAGTGATGGTTCAACCATTGCAGCTTCTCAGTATTGAACGCGCTCGCGGACTTGCTGACGGCATCCAGCGAGAACAAAGACTTCATCTCATCAATAGAGAAGATTTCCTGATCGCCAGATGACCAGCCTAAACGCACGAGATAGTTCAGCAACGCTTCCGGCAGATAGCCATCATCGCGGTATTGCATCACACCGACAGCGCCGTGACGTTTGGACAATTTCTTACCGTCATCGCCCAGAATCATCGACACATGCGCATATTCCGGCACCGGTGCGCCCAGCGCTTTCAGAATGTTGATCTGGCGCGGCGTGTTGTTGATATGGTCTTCACCACGAATAACGTGCGTGATTTCCATATCCCAGTCATCGATAACGACGCAGAAATTGTAGGTTGGTGAACCGTCGGTGCGGCGGATAATCAGATCGTCGAGTTCCTGATTGCTGAATTCGATCGGCCCGCGAATGCGGTCATTAAAGATAACCGAGCCTTCCTGCGGGTTAAGGAAACGCACAACGTGCGGCTCATCATGAGCATGATGCTCGTGAGAACCTCGGCAATGGCCGTCATAACGGGGCTTTTCGCCGTTTTCCATCTGCTGTTCACGCAGCGCTTCCAGACGCTCTTTAGAGCAGTAGCATTTATATGCCGTACCGTTTTCCAGCATCTGATCGATAACGGCGTTATAACGGTCAAAACGTTTAGTCTGGTAGTACGGGCCTTCATCCCAGTTCAGGCTCAGCCAGTTCATGCCATCCATAATGGCATCAATTGCGTCCTGAGTTGAACGCTCCAGATCGGTATCTTCAATACGCAGCACGAACTCGCCGTCCTGATGACGGGCAAACAACCAGGAGTACAGCGCGGTACGAGCGCCGCCGACGTGAAGATAGCCAGTAGGACTCGGGGCGAAACGGGTTTTGATTTTCATTTGGGATTACAGCCTTATTACGCAACGGCTGTCGGCACAGACCGACATAAGCTCAAGAACAAAAGTGGGCAACATTCTATCACTCTGCTTCGATTCCTCAACGCCGTAACATGCCGCCCGTGCTTTTATTCTGGCGGAAATAACAAGATAACAGGCCAAATTGCGCAAGGATGCAGCATCAACGGCGATAAATACGACGCCTTGACTAATTTTGCAACGAACAATCATTTTAGTTTTAAAAAGCGTTGACTCACATTCAAGGATCCCTATAATGCGACTCCACACAGCGGGGGTGATTAGCTCAGCTGGGAGAGCACCTCCCTTACAAGGAGGGGGTCGGCGGTTCGATCCCGTCATCACCCACCACTCTTTTGATTTTTAAATAAGAGTAGCTCGCTGTGTAGAGTAAGAAGATTTGAGATTGGGTGATTAGCTCAGCTGGGAGAGCACCTCCCTTACAAGGAGGGGGTCGGCGGTTCGATCCCGTCATCACCCACCAATCTCATACCAGCTGGTCTTCTTATTAGAAGTTGAAGTAAATAAAGAAGTAAATGTAGTACAGAAGTGGGTGATTAGCTCAGCTGGGAGAGCACCTCCCTTACAAGGAGGGGGTCGGCGGTTCGATCCCGTCATCACCCACCACTTCTGCGGGTCGTTAGCTCAGTCGGTAGAGCAGTTGACTTTTAATCAATTGGTCGCAGGTTCGAATCCTGCACGACCCACCACTTCCGCAAAGTGATTCCTCTCTGAAGTAAATCCACCTAATGTTTTTTATTGCATCTGCTTTGCAAGCAAGACGATATCGTCCGCGTTAACGCGAGAATGCAAGGCCAAAGGCCAAGTCATCCTGTCGCACACTCCACCTGCCTCTCTTCATTACCAAAATCAAAAGAAGAAAAAATTGAGATATGGCTGCCCAACCTGATGATGGTGCCCTGCCCTATCTGACCTGTGAAGGCGGAAACCCATACTGCTTTTTAAACGCCGCGCTGAAACTACTGACATGTTCATAGCCCGCCAGCGCGGCGGCGTCATCCACCGACACCACATGTCGGTGGAGTGCCTGATAGGCTCGTTCCAGCCGCTGCTTACGTAGGTAGGCAGCAATAGTGATACCGTTACGGGTGCGAAAACCATTCTGCAAATCGACCGGATTAGTACCTAACGTTTTAGCCATCTGGCCGATACTCAGGCGATCGGCTTCGCCACTATTCAGCCACTCTTTCAAACGCACCAGACAGCATTCAAGATGGGCGCCAAAACGTTTTTGCTGAGGAGTGGCATCAATACTTCGTAGAATGTCCGTCGCCAGATCCAGCGCAAAACTCTCGCCTTGCAAACGTTGGATAAGCGAGACTGGAGAACGATCGTCAAAAGCCAGTTGGCAGGCACGCTGCAGGACATCCGGCGCGGGTTGCCAGGAAAGGCTTTGCCAGTGCGCGCGCCTGAATTGCAACAAACGGCTACTGCACAGACTACTCTCGCTGGCGAACCGTTCAAACCAGGCCGGACTGAAACTCAGACAGATCTTGGTTTCTCGTCGGCCAGCCTGCCAATGACGCTGAAACTGATCGCTATCCGTCAGATTAACCAGCATTGCGCGCTGGCGGGCAGAATGGGCATCGAAACGCAAACGCTGACCAGCCAGACTCACATCCGCTTGTCCCTGAAGTAGAAACGCGGCAGTAATACCCGGTGACAGCAAATTCTGACTAAAGGCGTCGATCAGGTCTTCACTCTGGCTCAGATACAACACCAGACCATTTCCCAAGGACTGAATTCGCTGCCAGCCAGCCAACACAGGCTGGTCGCTCGGTAACTCATGACCGAAGTGCAGTTTCCCTCCCTGTTCACTGGCAGACTGACTTAACTGACCACAGGTAAATACACGCATGAAACGTACCTGAATAAATTTCGTCGCGCCTAAATTTTTCTTTTTTTAGCCTAAGCGGACGTTTTGAATTAGAAGTATTCTCATTTGTAACATGACGGCAATCGACTGTCTAAGGTCTGTGACATTTTTCATTTCAAGGGTAACAACGTATGGTTTTACGTGTCACGCACACCGCACTGGTCGAGGCGGTGTTTCAGGAAAGCGTCAGCGCTGAGGAAATACGTGAATGGCTAGCGCACATCGAGCATCTCCTTGAATCGAAACAACCCTTTTTCTTCATCGCCAGCACGCTCGCGCACACTGAATTCGCCCCCGATTACCGAGCCATTCAGGCATTCTGGTATCGACAACACAAACCCGCGTTTCAGCACTACTGCCGTGGTCTGGTACGCATTGCCCGTGACACCGCCGAACAGGCACGTCTGGATGTCCCCGCACTACACCGCTCCTGGGGCGTGCCGTACTTCGTCACACTGGATAAGTCCGAGGGTTATCACTGGATTGCCGAGCACATGATGGACATGGGTGAATGATGACACGAGTACATGAATTCACACCGGTCAGTCGATTGGGGCTGACGGCGATCGTGACCCTCTATTTAGCGCATGCCCTACTGCTTTATTTCTACAATGTCGCTATGCCGAGCATTCTGCGTAGTCAGGGGGTGGATTTGCGCTGGATAGGCATGCTTTCGCTGCTTTATCTGCCCTGGGCCTGTAAATTTCTCTGGGCACCGTTAATTGATCGTTATTATCTGCCTGCCCTGGGGCGTCGTCGCACCTGGTTATGGTTGACGCAAATTGCACTGGCAACCGGTGTACTGGTTCTGGCATTCACCGGACTGGATTACGGATTGCTCTCATTCGTACTGATTGGACTCTGGATCTCGACCTGGGCTGCCACGCAGGATATCGCCATCGACGGCTATACGGTGGAATCACTGGCAGCGTCAGATCATCGTCTTGGCAGCATGGCGCAAAGTATCGGCGTGGCGCTGGGCAGCATGATCGGCGGCGCTGGCATCCTGTTACTGTATCAGCTGTATGGCTGGCGCAGCGCATTGCTGTCTCTGGCGGTTTTGACGGCGCTGACTATGATCGCTGTCACCTGGGTTAATGAGCGCCCCCAGACCTCCCCAACGTCTGAGCGCCCGAGCTTCGCCAATACGTTCAGGCGTCGTGAGATACGTTGGGCTTTGCTGCTTATTCTGCTCTATCGACTGGTTGAAGCCCCCGCAATGGCCATGCTTACTCCGCTGCTGGTCGATCAGCGATGGACACTGGTGGAAATCGGCCTTCTGATGTCGGTGGCTGGGGCGGGGATCGGATTACTGAGCGCCATCACCACAGCGTGGGCACTCAAACGCTATTCGTCCGACGTACTGCTGGTTCGTGCTGGCTGGCTGCGCAGTGGCGTCTATCTGCTGCTTGCCGCGCTGCTCTACAGTGGTTCAACCATGACTTCAGGATTTTGGCTCGGCACATTGGTCATCGTCATGTTGGCGATTCGCTACATGGCAATGACCAGCCTTTATGCACTGTTCATGCGCCTGTGCTCACGCCGACAGGCAGGCACCGACTTCACTGTGCTGGTGTGCTTTGAACTCCTGGTGTTTTTCCTTGGCGGTTCGCTTTCCGGCTTTCTCGCCGCAGGGCTGGGCTATGGCGCTTATTATCTGCTGCTCGGCATTCTATCGCTACTGAGCGTCTTGCTGTGTCGGCCGCTCATCAGAAAACATCTGACCAAAACTATTTAACCCTTATCATTCAGTTATTCAGGAGACATTATGCGATATCTTGCGCCCCCCGCGCGGGTCACTTTCTTGAGTCTGGCAATCAGTGCTCAGGTGTATGCCCAGACCGATGTGACCTCAGTGCAGCAAACTCGCAGCCAGACGCAGGACACCGATATCATGACGGTAACGGCTGCCCGTTCGGTGAAGAACATCGCCGATATCGCTGGAACGGTTTACAGCATTGAACGCGAAGATATCGCCAAACAATCCTCAGCGAGTAGATCTACCGCCGATATCCTCGGGCAGTTGGTACCCGGCCTGGCTCCCTCCTCCGGCACCACCAGTAACTACGGTATGACCATGCGCGGGCGTACGGTGCAGGTCATGATCGACGGCGTACCATTGACGGGTTCTCGTGACGGCTCGCGGCAGCTCAACAGCATCTCTCCGACGATGATCGAACGTGTCGAAGTCGTATCAGGCGCCACAAGCCTCTACGGCGCGGGCGCGACGGGGGGCATTATCAATATCATCACCCGTAATGCCGATGATGAACCTTATACTTTCAGCAGCCAATTTGGCTTGAAAAGCGCAGATAAGCCGTCTAAATCAGGTATGGCCTACAGCGGTACGCAAACCGCCTCTTTCCATAACGATGACATTAGCGGCTTTGCCGGGCTGAACTATACCGCACAAGGGGACATGCGCAATGCCCACGGGAATCGGATTGGGCCGGAAATCGCCCAAACCGATCGCCAGGACACAACCAGTCTCGATTTCAATAGCCGGCTGACCTGGCATCTGGATGACAATCAGCAGTTGAGTGGTGCGTTCAGGTATTACAATGATGAGCAAGACAGCGACTACGGCCCCGATTATGGCCCTGGACTGGCCGCGCTGTTCACTCCGGCAACGTTTCAGCCTAGCCTCAAGGGCATCAAAGGGTTACAGCTTGACGACCAGCCCCGTACCCGGCATTACGGCGTCAATACCCAATACCAGAATCGGGACATACTGGGCGGCCAGCAGTTGACGGCTGAAGCCTATTATCGCAAAGAACAATCACGCTGGTTCCCTTCCGTCTCCGCAGTAACGCATTCAGCGCTGCCGGGCGGCAGCACCTATGTGGCAATGCAATCCAACACGGATATTGATGTCTGGGGCGTGCGTACCGCATTGCAAAAAAACATGAGTCTGGCAGGACGCGACCTACAGCTAACCTATGGTCTTGACTACGAACAGGAAAAAGACAGCCAGAGCGGGCAATCCTACGGCCTCAACACCTTCATTGCCAGTAACGGCTTGCGTTATCAAGCCGAAAACCGTTACGCCATGGGGCCAGATGTTAAGGTGGACAAAACCGGTCTATTCCTGCAATCGGACTACGCGCTGACTAAACGCCTAAACCTACAGGCAGGCCTGCGCCACGAGACCATCCGCAACAAAGTTTCCACCTCAACGCCGTACAGCGAAGCCATCACTGCGGATAGGGTATCTGGCTATCAGGCCAGGCAGCTTGAAGGCGGCCAGGTGAAGCATGGCGAAACGTTGTATAACCTGGGGTTGGTGTACCAATTGACCGATACCCATCAACTGTTCACCAACTTCTCTCAAGGCTTCAGCCTGCCCGACACACAGCGCATGTTGCGCGACGTACCGGCGACATTCACCATTAACGGCGACAGTATCGACTCCATCAAAGTCAATAACTATGAACTCGGCTGGCGTATGAGAGACAATCGCGGCCTGAGTGCTGGCGTTACCGCGTTCTACAACACGTCCGACAAGGTAGTGCAGTTCAACCGTGACTATAGCGTGTCAGTCGCCGATACCGACGAGCGAATCTGGGGTATGGAAGGCAACCTGCAATACCCGCTGTCCGAAAGCTGGAACGTCGGCGGTACTCTTGCCTACACCCGAGGCGAATATAAAGACGCCGCTGGCGAATGGCGCGAACTGAATGCATTCCGTGTATCGCCGCTGAAAGCGACGTTATACAGCGACTGGACATTCGCTGATGGTTACGGATTACGTCTGCAATCCCTGACGGTTGGCGGAACTGACCGCGCTTATAATGACGCCAAATCCGCTGCCGTCAGCTCAAGCATCCGCTCCACGCCAGCAGCAAAAATTCAGGGCTATACCGTGTTCGACCTCATCGCTCATGCCCCATTGCTGGGCGGCCAGGTCGGCTTCGGTATCTACAATCTGGCCAATCGTGACTATAAAACCGTCTACAGCCAACAGGCCGAAGCCACCTATGGCAAAATATCCAGCCTGCCAGCACAGGGACGCACGTTCGCTCTGACATATTCGATTGACTATTGAAGCGCAAGGTAGCCGATACGGCAGCGTGATGTTCTGCGCTGCCATTACGCGCCTCCTCAAACAGCAGCGATAGACGGGAGTTGAACGCCCATCTATCGTTAGCTCTCTACAATCGCGGTGCGATGCTTATCCCGATTGACACGCTTCACCTAATTTTTTGACAGAAAATATCAAATTTATTTGTTTTCTATTCAGGCGTTAAATCGACGACACTGCCGCCTTATATCCAATAGCACTTTTCGCTAACTCACGAGGTTGTCTAGTATGATTTCTCAGTTGAATCAGTGGTTCACGCGTTTAACCGATCATCCCGATGCAGGTAAACTTTTACTGCGTTTAACCGTGGGTATTCTGCTGCTGTTTCACGGCGTAGCAAAAATTGAGCACGGTGTGGGTTGGATTGTACAGATGCTGCAAGGCGCAGGCCTGCCAGGTTTTATCGCTTACGGCGTCTACGTGGGCGAAGTCGTTGCACCGATTCTGATTATTCTGGGCGTATTTACCCGTATTTCAGGCCTGATTGCCGCGCTGACGCTGGTTGTGGCAACGCTGATGGTTGGCATGGGTAAATTCTTCACCCTGACCGACGTTGGTGCCTGGGCGCTGGAACTGGAAGCACTCTATTTCTTTGCTGGCATTATCATCATGCTGGTTGGCAGCGGCCGTTATTCTGTTGCCTCTAACCCCGCTTATCGCTAATCCTTGCCATACGGCAGGTATTTCCGACAAAAGCAAAAAACCCGCGAATCTCGCGGGTTTTTTATTGCAGCTATCTTCCGATCAGATTTCCCAATCGTGGCTATAGCGCTTAGGCTTGAACTGAATCACATCGCCTTTCTGGAGCCCTTGTAAGCTCACATCGTCTTTTGCGACTTCCGCTTCAATCAGTTCAGACTGTTCGCCCAGCTTCAGCGACAGGCGCGTTAAGGCGCCGAGTGGACGAATATCGCGTACCGTCACCGCCTGATAGCCGTCCTGCGCCTGAACGGATAGCGACACTTCATGAGGACGGAACAGAATCGTCTCTTCCGTTTGCGCCACTTTCAGTCGGTTACTGTCGCCGAGGAAATGGTAAACAAACTCACTGGCCGGGTTGTTATACACCTCTGCCGGCGTACCGATTTGCTCAATCACGCCTTTATTCATCAGCACGATACGGTCAGCCACTTCCATCGCTTCTTCCTGATCGTGCGTCACAAATACCGATGTCAGATCGATATCTTCATGCAACTGAGACAGCCAGCGGCGTAGTTCTTTACGCACCTTGGCATCCAGCGCACCAAAGGGTTCATCCAGCAGCAGGATACTCGGTTCGACGATCAGCGCACGTGCCAATGCAATACGCTGGCGCTGGCCGCCGGAAAGCTGTTCAGGATAACGATCCCCCAGCCAGTCCAGTTGCACCAGATTCAGCAGCTCATGTACTTTCTTTTCGATATCACGCTTCGAAGGCCGAATATTTTTCGGCTTCATTCGCAGTCCAAATGCAACGTTATCGAACACCGTCATGTGACGGAATAGCGCGTAGTGCTGGAAGACAAATCCCACGTTGCGTTTGCGCACATCGTGGACGGACACATCCTGACCGTGGAAAATAATACTGCCGCTATCCGGCTGTTCCAGTCCGGCGATAATACGCAGCAGCGTTGTCTTACCGCAGCCCGATGGTCCCAACAGCGCCACCAGCTCGCCGCTGTGGATCGACAAATTAATCTCGTTCAGCGCCCGAAACTGGCCAAATTGTTTATTAATATTGCGAATCTCAATGCTCATTTTTGGCCAACTCCTGTTGTTTCTGTATTTGCTTCGTCAATCGACCTTCACTCCACTGGCGCAGTAACAGCACCACCAGCGACATGATCAGCAGCAGAATCGCCACGCTGAAGGCCGCAACGATGTTGTACTCGTTATAAAGAATTTCGATATGCAGCGGCAGCGTGTTCGTCAGGCCGCGAATATGGCCGGATATGACGGAAACGGCACCAAACTCGCCCATCGCGCGCGCGGTACACAGCACCACGCCGTAAATCAGCGCCCACTTCACATTCGGCAGCGTGATATGCCAGAACATTTGCCAGCCGTTCGCTCCCAGCAGACGTGCAGCTTCTTCTTCCTGCGACCCCTGCTCTTCCATCAGCGGAATCAGCTCACGGGCAACATAAGGCAGTGTGACGAAAATCGTCGCCAGCACGATGCCCGGTACGGCGTAAACAATTTGCAGATCGTGCTCGAGCAGGAAGGGATAGATCTTGCTTTGTGCACCAAACAACAGCACATACACCAACCCCGCCACAACGGGGGATACGGAAAACGGTAAATCGATCAACGCCAGCAGAAAGCTCTTACCACGAAACTCGAATTTCGTTACACACCACGCCGTCGCCAATCCGAACACCACGTTTAACGGCACGGAAATGACGGTCGCAAGCAGCGTCAGCTTGAGCGCAGAGATCGCATCAGGTTCGGTAATCGCGTCCCAAAATGCGCCGACGCCTTTATCCAGTCCCTGTGTCACCACCATCATCAGCGGCAGAACCAGAATTAGAAAAAAGACGATCCACGCGAGTGAAACCAGAATGTAATAGGCTGCGGGCTGCTTTTTTCTTTTAGCCGCGCTGGCCTGAGCGGAAATAACCTGTTCCATGACGACCAGCCCTTACAGTTTCGGTTGAATGCGGCGCTGCAACACGTTAATCAGCAGCAGCATAATGAAAGAAACCAGCAGCATGAACACGCCGATCCCGGTTGCTCCCTTATAGTCATACTGATCGAGCTTGGAGACGATCAGCAGCGGCAGGATTTCGGTTTTAAACGGAATGTTCCCCGCGATAAACACCACGGAGCCGTACTCTCCCACGCCGCGGGCAAAGGCCAGTGCAAAGCCTGTCAGCCACGCCGGTAACAGCG
The DNA here is from genome assembly GCF_041228105.1 of Pectobacterium aroidearum. Taxonomy (NCBI): domain Bacteria; kingdom Pseudomonadati; phylum Pseudomonadota; class Gammaproteobacteria; order Enterobacterales; family Pectobacteriaceae; genus Pectobacterium; species Pectobacterium aroidearum. The sequence continues at coordinate 1,301,863 of NZ_CP166097.1, read as the reverse complement.
CAGGAAGCAAAACATGGCGGAAAACCTGAAGCGGACGCGCGCCCAGACAGGCGGCAGCCTCTTCGACTTCTTTCGGAATATCGGCCAGTACCGGTTGCAGCGTTCTGACCACGAAAGGCAGCGTGACAAAAATAAGCGCCAGCGTGATGCCAATCCCGGTGTAGGCGATTTTGAACGGAAACAGCGAGCCAATCAGGCCATTCGGTGCATACAGCGCCGTCAGAGCAATCCCCGCGACCGCAGTGGGCAGCGCGAAAGGCATGTCGATCATGGCATCGATCACTTTACGGCCGGGAAAGGTATAACGCACAAGAACCCAGGCCAGCAGCGTCCCGAGAATACCGTTAATAAAAGCCGCAGCCAGCGCCGTACCAAACGAAAGCCGCAGGGAGAAAAGCACCTGACGGCTGGTTATCAGATCCCAAAACTGGCCGAACGTTAGTTGGCTGGCATATAAAAACATCCCCGCCAACGGAATGAGGACAATTAATCCTAAATAGCTCAGGCTAAACCCTAACGTTAGCCCGAAACCGGGAATCACTGAGGAAGAACGCTGTGACATACCGTGCCTTTAATTTTCATACTCACTACCCAGCCAACAACTGCTTGCCGACACGCGCTACCTGACAGAAGGTTTCGGGCAGCTGTCGCCAGCCTTTTAACCTGAAAAAAGCCGCTAGGTGATAGCGGCCTTAATCCGTCAGACGTTAAAACTTACTTATTGATCTCTTTAAAGATTGCGTCGAACACGCCGCCATCATTAAAGAATTTATCCTGTGCCGCTTTCCAGCCACCGAAGTCCTTATCGATCGTCACCAGATTCACCGGTGCAAACTGATCCTTAAACTCTTCGGCAATCTTGGCGTTACGTGGGCGGTAGAAATTTTTACCGATGATGCGCTGCGCTTCATCGCTGTAAAGGTATTGCAGATAAGCTTCAGCCTGTTTCTGCGTTCCCTTGCGCTCAACGACTTTGTCCACAACGGCAACCGGCGGTTCAGCCAGAATTGACAAAGATGGTGTGACGATCTCAAGCTGATCGCCGCCCTGCTCTTGCAGAGACAGGTACGCTTCGTTTTCCCATGCCAGCAGCACATCGCCTAACTGACGCTGTACAAAGCTAATGGTTGCCCCACGCGCACCGGTATCGAGAACGGGCGCATGACGATACAGTTCAGTCACAAATTTCAGTGCGGTTTCATCATTACCGCCCGGTTGCGCTTTGGCATACGCCCATGCAGCCAGGAAGTTCCAACGTGCGCCGCCAGAAGTTTTCGGGTTTGGTGTGATGACTTCAACGCCCGGCTTCACCAGATCGTTCCAGTCTTTGATTTGCTTTGGATTACCTTTACGCACCAGAAAAACGATGGTGGAGGTATAAGGCGTGCTGTTGTCAGGCAAACGCGCCTGCCACTTAGGATCGATCAGCTGTTGATTCAGGTTTAATGCATCAATATCACCGGCCAGCGCCAGCGTCACCACATCGGCCTGCAAGCCGTCAATCACCGAACGCGCCTGCTTTCCAGAACCGCCGTGCGAATTTTTGATAGTGATATCTTCACCGGTGGTCGCTTTCCAATGCTTAATAAACGCCGCATTGTATTGCTGATACAGTTCACGCGTCGGATCGTAAGACACGTTTAATAATTCGGTAGCCGCCGAGGCCACACCGGAAAACAACAGTGCTGCCGTAGCAACAGATAACCCCAGACGACGTATTGACATTCTTATCACTCCCTAATGCTCGAAAGTATCAGATAAAATCATGACGGATGTGACTGATTCATAACTTAAATAATTCGATTTGCAGGGCAAAACACGATCGTTTTGCACAGCACGCATGCAGCTTGAAATAGGATGGGTATATCAGGCTGACAACATGGAAGTGACAATAGTGGATATAGGGAGGGGGCAAAAATATTGTTTCGCGATAATTTATGCTATCGCGTTATATTGTTAATGGTTATGTAATAGTTTTCAATCTAAGCAATTTTATTGCAGCAGACCTCTTTTTTTGCGAGTAAAACTGAGATAACCCTGATGCCCTGCGGCATCAGGTGAGTACGGCGGAGAACAAACAGGGTTAAGTAAAAACCGTCAATTTTCAGCCCTACTCTTCTTCATCCAACTGCAAAGCCACGTACAGCAACAGACGGTCGTCGAAATTTCCCAGATCTAAACCCGTCAATTCAGAGATGCGATTGAGACGATACTCCAGCGTATTGCGGTGAATAAATAGCGCTTTCGCCGTCGCGCCGGGCTGAACGTTATTACGGAACCAGGCACCCAGCGTCCGGCGCAGCAGACCATTGCCGTCCATCGCTTTAAGCTTCGAGAGCGGCCGCACCAGTTCATTTGCCTGCCAACCGCCACGCAGGCTGTCCAGCAGTACGGGTAACATCAGATCCTGATAGTAATAACAGCGCTGAGCAGGCATACGCTGTTTGCCCACGCTCATGGTTGTGCGCGCCGTGCGATAGGAACGCGCGATACTGCCGGGGCCGGCAAAATAGTTCCCCAGCGCCAGCCGCACCCGCAACCGACTGCTTTCCGCCATGCGCGACATTAGCGTATCCACCCGCCGCCGATGATCTTCTGCATCCCAACGCCCGTGGCTGTTCAACGCCGGTTTTAGCACCACCATTTCTGTCAGGGAAACGATCGCGATCAGGTTGTCACGTTCCGGCGTGGTCAGCAGCGTCTGCAACTGCTGTAGCTCCGCCATGGCGGAATCCACCCCAAGCTGCCCGCTGTCCACTTCGATCACCGCCGCGACGCGTGGCTTATTCAGATCGATGCCTAAGCGCTGCGCCCACTCCATGAGGGCGGGAGAAAGATCGTCAGTACGGATCAAGTTCAGCACCAACTCTTCACGCAGACGGCTATCCTGCGCCAGCATATGCAACAACCTCGCCTGTTCCAGCATCATTTCCGCCGTCATACAGACCAGTTCGCCGTACTGTCGCAGCTGGCTGGGATTGCCCGTTAAACCGATAACGCCAACGATTTCACCGTCGATGCGCAAGGGTAAATTGATCCCCGGACGCACGCCGTGCAGGTGGCGCGCCACGGCATCATCAATATCAACGACTCGCCCCTGCGAAAGTGCCAGCAGCGCCCCTTCGTGCAGTTCCCCCAATCGTTCCTGATCGCCACTGCCGATAATCTTACCGCGAGCATCCATCACGTTGATATTGCTATCAATGATCTGCATGGTCCGCGCGACAATATCCTGTGCCATCTTGGCATTGAGATGATACGACGCCATTTTTACCTCTGAGAGGAACATTGACAATTGCACCAGCATACCGCCACACCGTGCGCCACACATTGTGCAAATTAACAAAGAAACGGGAATTAGATTAAATCTGTGGAAGAACTCACAAAAGCGCTTTCATGGAGAAGCAAGAAGTCGTCGGGCACCGGAGTGCCCGACCAGATAATCAACGTAACAAGCTGTCTTAAAAGGCAATTATCAACTTACACGTTGAACAGAGCGGTTATTGAGCCAGCAGATAAATCGTGCTGTCGCCACGGCGTACATTCAAGGCTAATACAGCCGGCTTGCTATCCAGAATTTTGCGCAACTCGCCAATATTCTGTACGGCCTGTTGGTTGACACCGAGAATAATGTCGTCCTTCTTCAGGCCAATTTTAGCCGCAGCGGACCCCGGTTTAACGTTATCCACCTTGACGCCTTTTGCGCCGTCCACCTGCGTATTGCTCAGCTCGGCGCCTTCAATGCCAGAGTAGAGATTGCCGGAAGCCACCTGAGCCTGATTGCTCTGTTGCAGCGTCACCTCTACCGTCAGCGGTTTACCCTCACGCAGCAGCCCCAACGCCACTTTGCTGCCCACCGGCAGCGAGCCAACCTGCGCACGCAACGCGGAGAAGCTGCTGACCGCTTTGCCATTCAGCGTGACGATCACATCCCCCGCCTTGATGCCTGCTTCGTCTGCCGCCGACTTCGGCCGCACCTGGCTCACAAACGCGCCACGCTGGGCATCAACCTTCATTGCCTGCGCCAGTTCGGAGTTCAATTCCGTCCCGGTGATACCCAGCTCGCCGCGCTTCACTTCACCAAATTCGACAATCTGTGCCACGACGCTTTTCACCATATTGCTGGGGATAGCAAAACCAATCCCGATATTGCCGCCATCTGGCGCAAGAATCGCGGTATTCAGACCAACCAGTTCCCCATTCAGATTCACCAGCGCGCCACCGGAATTCCCCCGGTTAATCGCCGCATCGGTCTGAATAAAGTTCTCGTAGTTTTCAATATTCAACCCGCTACGCCCCAGCGCGGACACGATGCCCGATGTCGCCGTTTCGCCCAGACCATACGGGTTACCAATCGCTACCGTGTAATCACCAACCCGCAGTTGATCGGAATCGGCGACCTTAATCGCGGTCAGATTTTTAAAGTCTTTCAACTGCACCAGCGCGATATCAGAACGCGGGTCTTTGCCTAACACTTTGCCGTCATACTTGCGGCCATCGCTGAGGCGAACCTGAATCTTATCGGCGTTCTCCACCACATGGCTGTTGGTCACCACGTAGCCTTTTTCCGCATTAATCACAACGCCCGCGCCCAGTGCCTGGAAGTTTTCCTGTTTTGGTTGCTGCTGGCCGTCGCCATCGTCGTCACCGTCTCCCTGACACATCGGCGACGACTGGAACGGCGAACCGTCCTGACAGAAAGGCGAGTTCTCACCAAAAAACGGCTGAAGCTGCGGCGGAATGCCTTCTTTGCCGGCATTGTTTTCTTTCGTGGTATGCCCTTCCACGTAGATGCTTACGACGGAAGGCATGACCTTTTCCAGCATAGGAGCCAGGCTGGGTAATTGACCCGATGACGCGGCAGACGCCGCTGACTCAGCCGCATTCGCCGTGGTAGTACCCATCGCCATCGCCAGACTTAACGCCAGCGCACTCAAAACCAGTGATTTTCTTTTCATAGGAATATGTCTCATAGTAATCAACACGCAAGTCTTACGGCCTGTGTACCCAACACCGGGTACACTCAGTGGTCGTGCTGTATGAGATAAATATGGACCAACAATGTTCCCGAGGGGAAGATCGTGAAGCGTAAGGAAATATTGAACGGCTTTACAAAACTCGCGATTTCCATTGCCGTCTGTTCATCGCTAATCTGCCGCCATCAGCTTGCGGTATTCATCGTAGGCATACAAATCCGTCATACCGCTGATGTAATCCTGAATCAGACGCGCGCGATAGTAATATTCACGGACGATTCGCTCGTTTTCGGGTAATGCCTCCAGCGCGGCAACCGCTTCGCAGTAGGCCAGACAGTGTTTGCTGGATAGCTTGTGATAAAGCCGAGTTTCAATCGGATAGCGTCTGTGCGTGTCGTCGCGGACAAGCTGACTGAAATCCTGATAGGGCATTTCGAGCAGCGGACTATAAATATCTAGCAGGCCACGAATCACGCGATCCCCTTGTAGCTCAAGCTGTTCAACCTCATGATGATTAAAAACGTGCTTTAAGGCGACGCGTTTGAAAATACCTAATAAGCGGTTCTGCGGGCTGTCGTCTTCAAGCAACGCCTGATTGAACGAGCCGGCATAGACTTCAGGAAGGTTATCGATAAAGCGCAGCGCAGCATGCGGCACCATTTGCCCCACGGTATAAACGCGAAGATTCATGAAAAACTGATCATCCTGACTGCGCCATTGCAAACGCTTACGTTCTTTGTAAGCACGTTCGATAGTTTTAGCGAAGATGTCTTTCTCTTCTCCCTCACCCCAATTCTCGCGCAAGCGATCGTAAAGTTCTTCGATCGTGAGCATATCTTTCTCGACGGCATCTTCCAGATCCGCAATACAGTAAGAAACGTCATCGGCCGCTTCCATAATGTAGCTCAGAGGATGGCGATGAAATTCCCCCATATCCAGCTCTTCACGCAGTTTGGCGACAAACGCTTCTTCTGCCAGATAGTAGCCCGGCTTCTTCATTAAATAGTCATAGTCTGGCGGAAGCTTACCGTGCCAATACGCGGGGCGGGTATATTTCAAAATACAGGCGACCTGCCCGTAGGTCAGGTTAAGTTTCAGCAGCGTGTGAACCAGTCTGATCGCCTGTGCGTTGCCTTCAAAATGGCTCAGATCCTGCCGGATTTTCCCACGCAATTCATCCAAGCCGTCTTGCTGCATCCGCAGCACAGGGGATTTACAATCATCGACATGCTCAGGGAATTCACTGTCCAGATAGTGGCTATCCAGCCATTTTCTGAACCATTGGTTAATTGCCGATTCGCCAAAATGCCCAAAAGGCGGATTACCGATGTCATGCATCAGGCACGCCATTTCGACCATGCTTTCAAACGGCGTTTGTCTATCGTCAAGACCCAACTCTGCGAGTCGCCCATCGCCTTGCAGGCGGTGCAAAATCTCTTTGGCGATATAGCGCCCCACCTGCTGAACTTCCATCGAATGGGTCAGACGGGAACGAACAGCCGCGTTACGTTCCAGCGGGAAGACCTGAGTTTTTTGCTGTAAACGGCGGATGGCGGCGGAGTTAATAATACGCCCCCGATCGCTCTCAAACTGGCGCACGATCGTATAAGCATCCTCAGCCGTTTTAGGTCGGCTGAAATGTCGCTGAAAGCTCATTTTTTTGGCGAAATCGATATCAGACATACGGTTCTCCCTATCATCCCGCTACAGCAAAATAATGCACACTCCATCTCATCCCGCTAGCCATGATAGACTAACCCCAGCTACACGCCTTCCATTTATAACAGAATTTGCGGGGAACCTTATGAAAGTCGGTATTATCGGCGCGATGGAACAAGAAGTAACGCTGCTGCGCGATCGGATTGAAAACCGTCAAACCTTCCAGCGTGCAGGTTGCGAAATTTACACTGGACAAATCAACGGTGTAGATGTCGCTCTGCTGAAATCCGGTATCGGCAAAGTTTCCGCCGCGCTGGGCACCACGCTGTTGCTGGAGCACAGCAAGCCAGACGTCGTAATTAACACCGGCTCCGCAGGCGGGCTGGCACCTAGCTTGAACGTGGGTGATATCGTGGTTTCCGATGAAGTACGCTACCACGACGCCGACGTCACAGCCTTTGGCTATGAACCCGGCCAGATGGCGGGCTGCCCTGCCGCTTTCGCTGCCGATGAAAAACTCATCGCGCTGGCACAGGAAGCGATTGCTGATTTACAGCTAAACGCCGTACGCGGTCTGGTGGTCAGCGGTGATGCCTTCATTAACGGCGCAGAACCATTAGCACGCATCCGCACGACCTTCCCGAAAGCAATCGCGGTGGAAATGGAAGCGACGGCGATCGCCCATGTCTGCCATCAGTTCGCCGTCCCGTTTGTGGTTGTGCGTGCCATTTCTGATGTAGCCGATAAAGCATCACACCTGAGTTTCGATGAATTCCTAAGCGTTGCCGCGCAGCAATCAACGCGGATGGTGGAAGCGATTCTGGCCAAGCTGGCCGCACGTTAATCGTGACTCTCAGGTTCCTCTCCTGGCTGACCGGGCTACTGCTCTGCACCGCCGCTTATGCCCTTCCACAGCGTGTCATTAGCCTCGCACCACACGCAACGGAAATGGCCTATGCAGCAGGCATGGGCGAACAGCTGATTGCGGTCAGCGCCTGGTCAGATTACCCACCAGAAGCGAAAAAGCTGGAACAGGTGGCTTCCTGGCAAGGAATCAACCTGGAGCGGATCCTCGCGCTTAAGCCCGATCTGATTCTGGCCTGGCGCGAGGGCAATCCACAACGGCCTCTGGAACAGCTCGCCAACTTCTCGATTCCCATCGTTTATCTGGATGCAAAAACGTTAGACGATATCCCCGCGTCATTGCGACAGTTGGCGACCTACAGCCGCCATCCAGAGCAAGCCGAACGGGCTGCGACAGATTTTCAGCAGGAAATAGGCAGGCTACGGCACACGGGTGAGGGGCAGAACGCAGCATCACTTCGGGTATTCATTCAATTCGGCACTCAGCCGCTGTTTACTTCGTCGCAAGCCACGCTGCAAAGCCAGATCGTTTCGCTGTGCGGCGCAGAAAATATCTTTAGCGATAGCCCAGTGCCCTGGCCGCAGGTTAGCCGTGAACAGGTGTTAAGGCGACAACCACAGGCCATTATTATCGGCGGTTCGCCAGATAAAATTGCCAGCGTGCAGACGTTTTGGCAGCCGCAATTAGCAGTGCCAGTGATTACCGTGAATGAAGACTGGTTTAGCCGTAGCGGCCCACGTTTGCTATTGGCAGCTCAACAAATTTGTTCTCAATTAACAGCATTAAGCCCCGGCTCTTCGTCAGCAAAGTGATTGTTAATTAACATGGTGAAATCACTTCGATAACAATAGCTTCATTAATATACAAGTTGTAACACTCACAGGCTTTTATTTCGCCAACATTTGCCGATAATCTGAGCGTAACGGTGGAATTATAGGCATCATTGATGGCATTAATTACCACCCGGCGATAAAGACAAAGCAATACAAAATGAGAAAATTTTGAACCGGCAGCGGTTCCTTTAACACCAGGTAGCTTTAACTATGAAAAATGCGTTGCTTTACGCGGGCTTACTGATGGTAGCCTGTACCACGGCATATGCAGGGAATCAGGGTGGGCAAATTAACGCTCAACTGACGATACTACCGGCGTGCGGCGTAACGCCTCAATCCGGCCAATATCAAATGACATGTAACGTAGCCTCTGCCCCACAACCTAAGATTACTGAGTCACGTATTCAGATCGATCAGGCAAAACTTTCTGCTTCTGCGGCAAAAACTACGCAGAGTCCGGAAACGCGTCTGATTACGGTTGAATGGTAATCACAGTAAAAAATACGCGGCGTATTCTTTTAATTAGCGCCTCTTGTGACAAATTGCTGGTTTACTATGCCCTAAATAATTCGAGTTGCATGAAGGCGGCAACCGAGCGAATCCCCAGGAGCTTACACAGGTAAGTGACTGGGGTGAGTAAGGGCAGCCAACGCACAAGCAGTTTGAAGTATGACGGGCATATAAAAAAACCGTGTCTTGGGAACAAGACACGGTTTTTGTTTTCTTAGTCGGCCCATCACCGCAATGCGGGATCAGACGCTGAAAGAGGAACCACAGCCACAGGTGGATTTCGCATTCGGATTCGTCACGACAAAGCGAGAACCTTCCAGCCCTTCGGTATAATCCACCGCACCGCCAACCAGATATTGCAGGCTCATCGGGTCAACCACCAGCGACACCCCTTGCTTCTCAATGGTCATATCGCCGTCGTTGATTTGATCATCAAAGGTAAAACCGTACTGGAAGCCGCTACAGCCGCCACCCGTGATATACACGCGCAGTTTCAGCTCTGGGTTTTCTTCATCAGCAATCAGGTTTTTCACCTTGCTTGCCGCTGCATCAGTAAATTGCAGAGGCAGTGCTGCTATATCGTCGCTCATATTTTTACTCCCAACTCAGGGCTTATCAGGTGATAGACCCATATTCATACGCTTATTATCCGGCAGTCTGCGAAAACGTTCAAGATTTGACAGAAATTGTTGAATTAATCTGCTGCTCCTGCTCAGCCACCGCCTGTCGCTGCAGCGTCCTCGCCAGAATAGAAGAATATAGCGGCTTCCCTCCCAGAAACTGCGCCAACAGTGTCGCGCCCAGACAGGTCACGATCATGGGTAAGATCAGCTGGTAGTTGTCAGTCATTTCCAACACCAGAACGATGCCGGTGAGCGGAGCACGAACCGATGCCGCGAACAGTGCCCCCATACCCGCCACAGCAAACGTACTGGCGCCAATCGCATAATCAGGAAACAACTGACTGGCCGCCATACCAAACGCAGCTCCAAGCAGTGTTCCCAACGCCAACATCGGTGCAAAAATCCCCCCTGGCGCGCCCGATCCGAAACAAAGCAGCGTCATGAAGACGCGGATTATAAAGATCACAAAGAGCATACTAATGCTGTAATGCTCCGCCGCCGCAAGGGGAATAAGCGTAAACCCGCCTCCGGTTGCTTCATGAAAAACAATAGACAGCACGCCACAGAGGCCGCCCGCCAGTGCGCCGACCAGCAGGAAGCGAGACATCCGTTTACCGTGGAAGGCCAAAAATAGCGCCTGAGTACGTAACACCAGGGCATTAAACACCACGCCGACAACGCCAAAAATAATCCCAAGCACCAAATATAACCACAGCGTCTTGAGCGGTGCGGAAGGCAATTGCCCTATATCGATCACAGCCTGTTCGCCGTTGAAGAGACGAAATACGATGCTCGACATAATGACGCCGATGAAGACCGCTTTAATTGAGATGAGGCTATAGCGGAACTGAGGCCGCATTTCCTCAATAATAAAAAGTATTCCGGCCAGCGGCGCATTAAAGGCAGCGGATAGCCCGGCCGCCGCACCGGTAGCAAGCAATGAGTGCCGCCCGTCCTGCTGTCTTTTGGGCAACATGTCCGCAACCATGCCGCCAATATTTCCCCCCAACTGCACCGTTGGGCCTTCACGACCTAGCACCATTCCCGATCCGAGCGTGCCAATACCGCCAAAAAACTTAACGGGCAATACGCGCCACCAGCGTACCGGTCTGAGTTCTTCTAACGCGCCTTCAATTTCGGGAATCCCCGATCCACCCGCTTCTGGAGCGAATCGCCGAACCAGAAAATATCCCCATACCGCAAGTACAGCCGACACCGCCGCAGCAACAAGCCAGCTCACCCCGCTTTCAGGAAAATGCGTCAAGAGTGCCATTCGCTGTTGTATAACCCAGTTCACCGTACGTTCAAATGCCACGCCGACCAACCCGGTTAACGTTCCTACTATCGCCGCCAGCAGAAGAATCAACGCGGGGGTTTTATCGCGCCGCATAAATTGTGCGATGGCAGCACGGCGCTCCGCCGCAGAAGAAACGGGTGTAGAAAGTCTGATCACAACGGTCATAACCAAAAAAGAGAAATAAGAGTCACTATGTTACCCCTTAAGGATAAAACTGCCTATTTGACCAGAACAGAAGACAAAGAGACCCGCATCTGCTGATACAGCGATTTCATAACGGCGGTCAGTTTATTAGAATACCCCTACATTTTACGATTAAGACCAGTCAGGACCGCGTAATGAACAAATCTGAAAGCCTGTATGCTGCGGCACAGCAACTTATTCCCGGCGGTGTAAACTCACCCGTTCGTGCTTTTAACGGCGTCGGCGGTACCCCGCTGTTCATCGAACGGGCTGATGGCGCTTATCTCTACGACGCCGACGAACAAGCGTACATTGATTACGTGGGATCGTGGGGTCCAATGGTGCTGGGGCACAATCACCCGGCAATTCGTGATGTGGTGATCGCCGCCGCAGAACGCGGCCTGAGTTTTGGCGCGCCGACCGAAATGGAAGTGCAGATGGCACGTCTGGTGACCTCGCTGGTGCCCAGCATGGACATGGTGCGGATGGTCAACTCCGGCACCGAAGCCACCATGAGCGCAATTCGTCTGGCACGTGGCTACACCGGTCGCGACAAAATCATTAAATTTGAAGGCTGCTACCACGGCCACGCCGATTGCCTGTTGGTGAAAGCCGGTTCCGGCGCGCTGACGCTGGGTCAACCGAACTCTCCCGGCGTTCCTGCTGATTTCGCCCGCCATACGCTAACCTGCGTCTATAACGATCTGTCATCTGTACGCGCGGCGTTTGAACAATACCCTGACGAAATCGCTGCAATCATTGTCGAACCCGTTGCAGGCAACATGAACTGCGTTCCACCGCTGCCGGATTTCCTTCCTGGCCTGCGCGCCCTGTGCGACGAGTTTGGTGCCCTGTTCATCATCGATGAAGTGATGACCGGCTTCCGCGTCGCACTGGCGGGTGCACAGTCGCACTACGGCGTGGTGCCGGATCTGACCTGTCTGGGGAAAATCATCGGCGGCGGCATGCCAGTTGGCGCATTCGGCGGCAAGCGTGAAGTCATGCAGGCACTGGCACCGACCGGTCCGGTTTATCAGGCGGGAACACTGTCCGGCAACCCGATTGCTATGGCGGCAGGCTTTGCCTGTTTGACGGAAGTCGCAAAACCCGGTGTCCATGAAAAACTCACCGCGTTGACCAATCAGCTGGCAGAAGGCCTGCTAGCTGCCGCGAAAGCCGAAAACATTCCGCTAGTCGTGAATCAGGCGGGCGGTATGTTTGGTCTGTTCTTCACGGATGCCGAGAGCGTCACCTGCTATCAGGATGTGATGAAGTGCGACGTCGAGCGCTTTAAGCTGTTCTTCCACATGATGCTGGAAGAAGGGGTTTATCTCGCGCCGTCCGCTTTTGAAGCGGGCTTTATGTCGCTAGCGCATACGCCACAGGACATCGACCGCACCATCGAAGCCGCACAGCTCTGCTTCTCACGCCTGTAACGTTTACCTCGACGGCGTCACTCGCTGACGCCGTCGCGACTCAATTTATCCCTTCCTCCCTTTTTTTCGTCAGGATTCTCGTTTGAGAATGACAAGCCGTTTCAAATTGGTTATGAGTAAGTGTCTGTTCCTGAAAATAGCGGAGAGGTCATGTTAAAAATTCTAGGGCGCACATCGTCGATCAACGTTCGGAAAGTGCTATGGCTGTGCGATGAGTTGGCGATTCCCTTTCACCGAGAAGACTGGGGTGAGGGCTATCAGTCACCCCAATCACCAGCGTTTTTGGCGCTCAATCCTAATGCCATGATACCGGTTATTCAGGATGACGATTTTGTCATGTGGGAATCGAACGCGATTATACGTTACCTCGCCAACGCAAAGGACGGCGCCTGGCTCTACCCGCAGGATCCACGCAGCCGTGCGACGGTCGATCAATGGATCGACTGGCAGGCTAACGAGCTCAATCCTTCATGGCGTTACGCTTTTATGTCGCTGGTGCGTCAGTCTCCCGCCCATCAGGATCCCCAGCTCTTGACGGCATCCTGCAATCTTTGGTCGCGCACCATGGGCATTTTGAATCAACAACTGGAGCGAACCGGCCACTACGTTGCAGGACAAGCGTTTACGCTGGCCGACATTCCCATTGGGCTATCGGTAAACCGCTGGTATGAAACGCCGCTGGAACACACGGACTATCCCGCCGTTCGCGCCTACTATGAGCGCTTAAGCGAGCGCGCAGGCTATCTGACCTGGGGACGCAACGGCACGCCATAACGCGATGTTCATAGGGATAAGACTACGTTGCGCTACCCGGCCCGATACCGCTCATCTCACACGCCAGCGCCCCCGCGCGCTTAAGTGCATACGTATAGCGTTCATCAAACGGGTAGCAGCACGATAGCCGAAGCCCGTGCTTACAGCGGCCGCTCAGCGTGTAAAGCTCGCCGGGCGTGACGCAAATCTGCTCTTGCAGCAGGCGATGGAACAATTCAACACCATCCACCCCGCCCGGCAACTCCAGCCAGAAGACAAAACCGCCCTGCGGCTGCGTCGCCCGCGTCCCCTGCGGGAAATGTCGGGCGATCAGCCCACGTGCTTCATCCATCTGTGCGGCATAGCGACGGCGCAGCGTACGCAGATGGTGATCGTAACCTCCGGACTCCAGAAACTGCGCCAGTGTTTCCGATAGCAGCGCCGATTCCGCCATTGACGATACCGCTTTCAGCCGCGCCACTTTGGCACGGAAACGGCCCGACGCCATCCAGCCAATGCGAAAATCCGGTGCCAGCGTTTTCGTGAAGCTGGAGCAGTAAATCACCCAGCCTTCGCGGTCGAAGGCTTTCACCGTCGGCGACAGCGGCCAGGTAAACTGAAGTTCGCTGTATAACCCATCCTCAATAAGCGGCACCTGATAGTCATTCACCAGCTTTGCCAGCCGCTTTTTATCCTCCAGCGTCATACTGCACCCTAGTGGATTCTGTGCGTTCGGCATCGCGATAATCGCCTGTAGCCTCCCTTCTGACAGCAGCAGTTCCAGCGCATCCAGCGCGAGGCCGCGTTGTGGATCGGTGGGAATCTCCACCGTTTTCAATCCCAGACTGGCCAGCAGAGGAAAGAGATAAAAATAGGTTGGCGTTTCCAGCCCGACACAATCGCCCGGCTGCGTCACCGTGCGCAGTGCCAGCTGTAGCGCCTCCATACAGCCGTGGGTGATCGTGATGTCTTCACGAGTCAAGGTCATGCCCAAATCCATCGCACGCCGCGCCACTTCGCGCCGCAGTCGCTCACTGCCCGGAGGTAGCGCATAACGGCCAATCAGGTCGGGCTGTCGCCGCAATAGGGAAGCGGTAATACGGCTAATCTTTTCGGTCGGATAGAAATCGGCATGCTGTGGGCACGCCAGAGATATGTTGGTGTAATCCGGGTGTGTCTGGGCAGCAAACACGGTATCAATCAGATCCAGTTTCTCACTGCCCGGCACAATCACCTGCGCACGATGCGGCTTACTTTCCGTCAGCGACGGCAGACGACCTCGAACAAAATAGCCCGACTGTGGCCGTGCTTCGATCAACCCGCGATCTTCGAGAATACGCCAGGCATTCAACACCGTGTTGACACTCACCTGATGCGATCCGGCGACGCGACGAATAGAAGGCAAGCGGCTTCCCGGCGCTAACGTCCCTTGATGAATCGCCGTGGCGAAGGTTTCCGCGAGCTGTTGATAGAGCGTACTTTCTTGTGAGTCGATGATGGACACAGTTCCCCCGCCAGCCGATGAGTACAGTTAACGATTAATGCAATTTGTACCCATTACAATAATCGTTTTGTGTATCTGTAACCATTTATTTTTTCTGCCTACTATAGTGCTCTTCCCCATCACCAGGATAACACCATGCTCGACCCTTCTTTTTTCAGCTACGTCACCGTCATGTCCATCACGCCGGGCCCCAATAATCTGCTGCTGGCAACCTCAGGCGTCAATTTTGGCCTGCGTCGTACGTTACCGATGATGGTGGGAATTACCGTTGGCTGTGGGATACAAACGGCACTGATGGGTGTGGCTCTGGAACTTCTGCTGAGCTGGATGAGCGTTATTCGCCTCCCTCTGACCGTGCTGGGGTGCGTCTATCTGCTGTGGCTATCGTGGAAAATCGTGCGCTCATCGGCACCGGAATTACAAGGGCGAGTACAGCCGATGACTGCACTGCAAGGAACGCTATTTCAAGCGGTGAACCCGAAGACCTGGCTAATGGCCAGCAACATCGCACTGCTTTATACCGCCAGCAGTGGCCTTTTCACCACAGTCATCGCCTTTATGGCACTCAATCTGCCCTGTGTTTTAGTCTGGGCAGCGCTCGGCGATCGTATCGGCAAACATCTTCAGGAACCGTGGAAACTGAAAGCCTTCAACGGCATTATGGCGTTCTCTCTGCTACTCACCACATGCTGGATGCTGGCTGAAGCCATCAATCTCTCCCGCTAATCACACGGCTGAGGCGGTTTTTTCTTCCCGCCTCAGCCCGCGTTATCGTTATTTCACCTGCTTGCGGAGCAGATAAACAAAGTAAGGCGCACCGATAAACGTCGCGAGCAGCCCCGCCGGAACCTGTGCCGGAAAGAGGATCATTCGGCCGCACCAGTCCGCAATAACCATCAGCGCGCCACCAATCAACGCCGAGCTGGCGATTTGCGGCAACACGCGGTTAAAGCCCAGCATCCGCGCCATATGCGGAGCCATTAACCCGACAAAGCTCATCGGCCCGACCATCAGCGTTGCCATCGCGGTCAGCACCGATGCCAAGAGCAAAACCAGCAGACGAACTGGCGTGACAGCCACGCCAAGTGCTCTGGCCGTTGTGGTGCCAAGCGGCAGAATACGCAGCCAGCGCTGGCACAGCGGGACAATCAATAGCAGCAGAAGGGCAATCACCGCCGTGCGTATCGCGTCTGCCGGTTCGACCGCGTAGGTTGAGCCCGACAGCCAGGTCAGCACGGTTCCCATGCGGGGATCGCCACTGGCCAACAGCAGCGCGATCACGGTGGTGAACGCCATGCTCAGCGCGATCCCAGCCAACAGCATACGCTGCGTGGAGAAACCACCACGTCCGGCAATAATCACCATGATCAGCAGCGTCAACGCCGCCCCTGCACTACCAGCCGGAAGCAGCCACACGAACGCATTACCGGGAACGAAGAACAGCAAAATAATGACGCCAAACGACGCACCGGAACTAATCCCCAGCACTTCCGGACTCCCCATCGGGTTACCCGTCAGCTTCTGTATTAACGTTCCCGCGACCGCCAGCATCACGCCAGCCGTGAGCGCCGCCAGCACCCGCGGCCAGCGCCATGAGAGCAGTTGCCCTAACACATCGCCGCCGCCCCACTGCCAACCTTGTGCGTCTTTCCCTAGCATCAGCGCTGCGCCCACGACGATTCCCAGCAGCATGATGCCAAGTACCAGCCAGGTTCCCCACAAGCGACGTTCAACTGCCGGCGTGCTGTTACTGTCGATCATCGCGGGCTGGCCGCTATTGCGCAGACGCGGCAGCAGCCACAGCAGCAGCGGCGCACCAATCAGCGCTGTCGCTGCGCCCGTTGGAACGTCAAGCCACACGCGGCTCAGCCAGATCACGCCCTGATCGGCAACACCGAGCAGCAACGCACCGAGCAACGGCGCTAATAAGAGACGGTGAAGTAAACGCCGTGCGCCCAACATTTTCGCCAACAGCGGCGCAAATAGGCCGATAAAACCAATAATGCCCGCCGCATTCACCAACTGCGCACACAGGAAAATCCCCAACCCAAGCGCGCTCAGACGTGCCAGCGACAGCCCAAGCCCCAGATTACGCGCGACGCCGTCATCCAGCCCCAACAGCGTTAGCGGGCGAATCAGAAGCAGCGCCAGACAGAAACACACCAGAAGACGTGGAAGCACGAACTGCACATTGCTCCAGTCTTGCTGGTTTAGTACGCCGCTGCTCCACAGGAATAAGCCCTGAAGTTGCTCATGATGGAAGAGCACCAGCAGTTGATTGACCGCGCTACAGTAGAAACTCAGCACCAGCCCCGCCAGTATCAGCGTCACTGGTGATAAACGCTTACCCCAGGCGACGCCAAAAACCAACGCGCCAACCACAAGCGCCCCTATCATGGCTGCGGCCTGCTGGATCACGGCACCGCCAGGCAGCGCCCACAGCGTGACGACCGTGATCCCGAGCTGTGCGCCCGTAGCAATCCCCAGCGTTGACGGCTCGGCCAGCGGATTACGCAAGACCTGCTGGAATAGCACGCCGCACAGCCCCAACCCCGCCCCAATCAGCAGCGCCAGCACCATGCGTGGCAACAGGCTGTAATGAAACAGAAGCTGTTGCATATTGTCCTGAACGGGCTGAGTCAGCCCTACAACCCATTGTGATACTGGTAATTGCTGCTGCAAATTGTAGCTGCCCATTCCCAGCATCACGATCAGCAGAAAACCCATCACGACCACTGGCAGCACCAGAGGATGACCAACGCGCTGGTGCGCGTGTGAGGAACCGACAGACAGAGGGCTAGGCATGATTTCTCGCCTCCATGGCCTGATTCAATACGCGGCAGAAGCGCATCGCCGAAAGCGTCCCTCCATACAGCCAGACGGCAGGCACGCGTTGCACACGCCGTTGACGCACAAACGGCATCGCCTGCCAGAGCGGGTTCTTATCAAGCTGCGCGATAATGGTGCTATCGCCATGCTCGAAGCAGAGCACGTTGGCATCGCCGATCTCCGCCAGACTTTCAATACCCACAATCGTACTGCCCCAGAAGCTGGTTTCACCACGCCAGGCATTTTCTATCCCGATATGATCCATCACTTCCTGAAAAAGACTGTTCTTGCCAATCACCAACACATGGCGACTATCGACCAGTGTGATCAGCAACAGCGGCCTCTGGGTATAAGGTTGAAGCGTGATTTTTTCCTGCTGGAGAAACTGCGCCAGCTCTGTCAGGTGCCGTTCCCCTGCCGCCTTCATATTTAGCGCATCGGCCAGTTTCATGACCGAGGACTGTGCCGCCGTTAGCGGTTTACCCTGTTCGCTGCTAAAGCCAAAACCCAGCATCGGAGAGATGCGGGACATTTTCGCGACCGAAGGGCCGTAGCCTTCAGAGTAAAGAATCATGGACGGGCGAATCTGCGTCAGCAACTCCAGATTCGGCTCGGTACGCAGCCCCACATCAATCACCGAGTCAGGCAGCGCAGGCTCTTTCACCCACAGGTTATAGTTATGCTTATCCGCGATCGCAAAGGGGGTAATGCCTAACGCCAGAAGCAGCTCAACGGGCAACCATTCCAGCGCTACAATACGGTGTAGATCGGGAAATGTGGCTGTGGCTCCTCTGCTCGCCGCCGAATACACCAGCGGCGACAATAGCAGCGCCGTCAGCAAACGACGGCGTAGCGGATCGGGAGAGGATGGAGAAGAAAAACGTTCAGGCATCATGAGCAGAAAAACCGAGTTAACAAACGAAGCTGACCGGTGCGCCACCAGCCGGATGAGGCAGAATGCCCATGGGAATACCGTAGATGTTTTCCAGCACATCCCCTTGCATCAGCGCGACAGGCTCACCTTGCGCAATCATGTTGCCGCCCCGCAGCGCCACCAAGTGATCGCAGTAGCGGGCAGCCATATTGATATCATGCAGCACCGTAATGACGGTGATACCACGCTCGCGGCTCATACGCTGGATCAGTGCCAGCACCTCAACCTGATGGGCAATATCCAGTGCGGAGGTCGGTTCATCCAGTAACAGACAGCGGCTATCCTGCGCCACCGTCATCGCCAGCCAGGCTCGCTGCCGTTCACCGCCGGACAGGCTGTCCACCAGACGATTCGCGAATGGCTTTAGTCCTACCAGCGTGATGGCTTCTTCAACCTTTTCCCGATCGGCACTACCGAAACGGCCTAATGCGCCATGCCACGGGTAACGCCCTACAGCAACCAGTTCACGCACAGTCATCCCTTCGGCGGCAGGAAGCTGCTGCGGTAAATAAGCCACCTGACGGGCGAACAATTTGCTATCCCAGCTTCCAATTGCCTGTTCTCCCAGCAATGCCGTTCCGCTGCTGGCGGGCTGGTGACGGCCCAGTATTTTCAGCAAGGTCGATTTACCTGAGCCGTTATGCCCAATCAGACCGCATACTTTCCCGACAGGGAATGTGATGGAGAGCGGATGTAGTAGCGTGCGCCCGGCGACGGAAAAGCTGACGTCGTCCAGTCTGAAGGTGGTATCAGGCAGTACAGTTTGATTTTGCATAGCGTTTTTGGTTTTTAGTGTCACTGAAGGACAGGAGTAAGCCGCGATCGCAACGCCCGTCACTCTCAAATTCCCCGCGTAACAACCGGGCTAAAAGAGAACGATAATGATTACGATAAAGGCAGCATGATAGGCGCAACAGAATACCAATCGCAAGACTTTTACCTGTCAGCAACAGAATGGCATGGCAGGAAAAGCGGTCTCAGGCAGGATGCGGAGCTCGTCTCAAAATAGCAGAGAAAAAAATCCAATTAGATTCAGCCTATTAGGAACATTTTATGCCACTATTGAGGCGGTTTCGTGCGCGATAATACCGTTATTTTCATGCTACCTTGTAGCACGCGCCCGACATAGGGGGCTACGCCAGCCCCCTATGAACCCCGGCTTTTAGCGCGAATTATGCCGCTGACGCGGTTCCTTCGTCGGTATCAGGCTTAACGGACCGCTTGCGACACGTTCCATACGTGGCGCAAGCTTTCGCCGCGTCCATGCGGCTCATCCTAAGCCTGCTATCTCCTCAGCATAATTTTTTACGCTAGATAACGACAAAACACGTGATACCCCTGTATTTATCTATAAGAAACAATAGATTAACCGGAGGCAGTGAGAAGCGTTTATTGACCAAACATTTGTTTGATCCAGTCGGCGACGCCTTCTCCATCTTGCTGTCCTTGCTGTGCGGAAGGCTGCGGCTGGCTGGCCTGACACAGCGCCTGCGGGTTATCCGTCCAGACTGGCAAGACACGTCCGGCACTGCTGCCGTTACAGATAAAGTTACCGCTGGCATCCACCGTCATGGTCGTAATGCCTTCCGGCGGCGTCAACATGAGCGGCAGAGGCGTCTGGTTTTCCAGATAGCGACGATAAATCGTCAGCGCACCGTTCGCCCCCGTCAGCTTGGCCGGGCCGTTGTTATCGCGCCCTACCCAGCTAATCGCCACTTCTTTACCGTCGATTCCGGCAAACCAGCTGTCACGCAGGTCATTGGTGGTCCCCGTTTTCGCCGCCAGATGATAATTCGGGAATTTCACCGCCAGCGAACGTGACGTCCCGCGTTCGACAACCTGCTGCATACCATACAGCGTCAAATAGGCCGCCTGTGCAGGAACCGCCCGTTCAGCCTGCGGGAAGCTCTGGTACAGCACCGTGCCATCTTCCGCAATCACTGACCGCAACGAGGAAAGCGGTGCACGGTTGCCGCCGCTGGCGATCGTCTGGTATTCCTGCGCTACTTCCATCGGCGTCAGACTGATCGCCCCCAGCAGCATCGCCGGTACAGGTTGAATCACGTTTTCCGGGATCCCCAGACGCTTCAGCGTTGCCGTGATCTGATCCAGCCCCACAGCCATCCCCAGATTAACGGTCGGGACGTTCAGCGAGTTCGCCAGCGCATCGACCAGCATGACACGGCCGCGGAACTCACGATCGTAGTTCTTCGGCTGCCATAGCTGACCGTTAGATTGCTTGATCGACAGCGGCTCATCCGCCAGCAGGGTGTTCAGACGATAAGTGTCCGGCTGGCTCAGCGCGGTCAGATAGGTCGGCGGCTTCGCCAACGAACCAACGGGACGACGCGCCTGTAACGCACGGTTAAACCCGGCATACTGCGTTTGAGAGCCGCCAACCATCGCGCGAATTTCACCGCTAAAACGATCGACAATTACCATCGCCGCTTCCAGATCGCTCACGTTACGGCCTGCGCGCAGTGCCGGAACGCCGACCTCTACCGCTTTTTCCGCCGCATCCTGCGAGACCGGATCGAGCGTGGTAAAGATCTTCACGCCGGAGAGATCGTTAACTTTGTCGCCAAGCCGCTGTTGCAGTTCCTGACGCACTAGCTGCATAAACGCAGGCTGAGGGCTGATGACGCCGCCTTTCGGCTGTACGCCCAGCGGACGCGCGCTCAGCATGTTGTACAGATCGGCATCAATCACCTGCTGATTCTGCAACAGACGCAGCACCAGATTGCGTCGCTCTAAGGTAATCTCCGGATTACGCCACGGATTGTACAGCGACGCCCCTTTCACCATGCCCACCAGCAGCGCCTGCTGATCGAGGCTCAGTTCATTCACCGGGCGACCAAAATAGTACAGGCTGGCAAGCGGGAAGCCGCGGATCTGATCGTTACCGCTTTGACCGAGGTACACCTCGTTAAGGTACAGCTCAAGGATACGATCCTTGCTGTAGCGATAATCCATGATCAGCGCCATATAGGCTTCGTTAGCTTTACGCCACAGCGAACGCTCATTAGTCAGGAACAAGTTCTTAACCAACTGCTGCGTCAGCGTACTGCCGCCCTGTACCGCGCGTCCTGCCGTGATGTTGGCTAAAAACGCACGGCCAATCGAGTACAGGCTAATACCATCATGTTCATAAAAATGGCGGTCTTCGGTCGCGACCAGCGTATCAACCAGCAGATCGGGGAAGCCGGAACGCGGCACGAATAAACGCTGTTCACCATTCGGCGACTGCATCATGGTGATCAGTTTTGGATCGAGACGGAAAAAGCCGAAGTTGCGCTGATTATCCAGATTCTGGATCTGCGACAGACGATCGTTGGCAAACGTCAGGCGCGCCTGAATCTGCCCTTCTTTCCCATCAGGGAAATCAAACGGACGGCGCAGCATGTCGATGCTGTTGCCGCGCACGCTGAATTCACCCGGACGGGTAATGCGGCTCACCTGACGGTATTGCATACCTTCCAGCAGGCTGATCATCTCTTTCTGGCTATAGGCCATACCCGGCTCAAGGTTGACCATACGGCCATAGACGGCGGCGGGCAACTGCCAGACTTTGCCTTCAATACGGCTGCGGATCTGGCTGTCGAGATACACGCCATAGATTGCCATCGCGACGGCAAAGATCAGGAACAGCTTGATAGCCAGCCCCAGCCAGCGCCGTCTTCTCTGCGATTTCCGCGTCATGGTATCATCGCCGTCGTCGTCATTATCGTCGTCATAGTCGTCCTGATAATCGTCATAGTCATCATCATCATAGTCGTCATCCCTGCGACGTCGTATGGCCTGTTTGCGTTCAGGCTTACGTTTTGGCGCTTTCCCTTTACGTCCGATAGGTTCGCGGTCATCCCGAGACATTACAATAACTTCTCCATCAGGTTGTTCACGGCTATCTGCTCTGCGCTCAAGCCGCCTACTCTGTTTCCAGCCCCTTTTTTGGGAAAGCGGAAACGTCTGAAATTAGTGATTCTGATATTTCTTGGTACGCCTCGTTGGAGCCGTATTCGCCGGATCGTCCGGCCAGACATGCTTGGGGTAACGCCCCTTCATCTCTTTTTGCACCTCGCGGTACGTGCCTTGCCAAAATGCGGCTAAATCACGCGTAATCTGTAGTGGACGCTGTGCTGGCGATAAAAGCTCCAACACCAGCGCCACACGACCTTCCGCCAGCAGCGGGCTCTGCTGCTCGCCGAACATTTCCTGCATCCGTACCGACAGCACCGGGGGTTTATCGTCATAATAGGCGATAGGCAAGCGACTGCCGCCGGGTGCCGTGTAGTGCGTGGGCAATGCGCTATCCAGCCGTTGGCGCAGCGGCCAGTCCAACAGCCGCAGCAGCGCATCGCTCAAGCTAATCTGGTGCAGCGCTCGTAAATCACGCACGCCGGACAGCGACGGCTGTAGCCAGATTTCCAGCGTTGCCAGCAGCGTTTCATCATCCACTCGCGGCCAGTCAACTTCAGGCAACCACTGATGAGCACACTGTAGCCGGGCGCGTAGCTGCAACGCCGTGGCGTCCCAGTTTAATGCATCAATCCCCTGTTCCCGAATCCAGGATAACAGCGCCTGCTGCAGTGCTTCATCGGAAGGCTTGTTCAGCGGGCGTGTTCTCAGGGTCAGGCAACCTATCTGGTCACGCTGGCTGGCGCGCAGAGTACCCTTTTCTTCGTCCCAGTGCACCACGTTATGTTCATTTATTAGTCCGGGTAGCCGCCGTTCCAGCCGCTCAATATCCAGCGGCAACGCCAGCAGGATCCGTGCCTCTGCGTTCTGATTATTTTGTAAGAGCGCCGGAGCCAGCAACCACTCCGTGCCTGATAACGCCTCATCAGCCGACATCATCGCGCCGCTTCCGTTAGCAAGCTGGTAGCGCCCATCCTGACTGCGCCGCCGGGCAATGCGGTCTGGGAAAGCCTGCGCCAGCAGCCAGTCAGCTTCTCCGCTGTCAATTTGTCCCGAAACCGTCGATAAACGGCGCGTCAGCTGCTTTGCCCGCCGCAACCAGTGCGGTAATGGGCGATGTAACCAGTCAGCCAGATTAATCGACCCGCTACGTGGCGGCTCTTCGAGTATCGCCGCCAGACACCCCGCGGTGGCCAACGTTTCTGAACTTTGCTGTGACGCGGCATACAACATCGTCGCCAGACGCGCATCACTGCCGAGTGCGGCGATCTTCCGACCTTCAGCGGTCAACCGATCTTGCTCATCGGTAATACCAAGCTGACGTAGCAGCTTGCGGGCGGCATACAGCGCGGGAGCGGGTGGTGTATCCAGCCAGGTTAACTGCGCGACATCGGTACAGCCCCACTGTAATAAGTCCAGCCAGACGCTACTTAAATCGCTATTCAGTATCTCAGCTTCGCTTTGCGCCGCTGCGCGTTCTGCCTGTTCACGAGAGCACAGATGCCAGCAAATACCGGGGCTTAACCGTCCGGCACGTCCGGCGCGTTGCACCATAGAGGCCTGACTGATTCGCTGTGTCACCAGTCGGGTAACGCCGCTTTTCACATCAAAGCTGGCGACACGTTCAAGACCGCTATCCACCACCAGCCGGATCCCTTCAATCGTCAGACTGGTTTCTGCAATATTGGTGGCTAACACCACCTTACGACGCCCCGGTTCAGCGGGCAGAATCGCCTTTTGCTGTTCCGCCAGCGTCAATGCGCCGTATAACGGACAGAGATCCGTCTCGCTCGACACGCTATTTTCCAGCAGCGCCTGCACTCGGCGAATCTCCGCGACGCCGGGCAAAAACAGCAGAAGCGAACCGTCTTCTTCACTGAGCAAGCGTCGCACCTGTCGCGCAACGCCGTCTTCCAAACGCTCCTGATTATTTAACGGCGCATAGCACCGTTCAACCGGATAGCTGCGACCTTCGGAAACCACGCAGGCGGCTTCCGGCAGCAGCGCCGCCAGCCGCGTATTGTCGAGCGTTGCTGACATAATCAGCAGTTTTAAATCGTCGCGTAGCCCTTGCTGCACATCGAGCAGCAGCGCCAATGCCAAATCGGCCTGCACGCTGCGCTCATGAAATTCATCAAGGATGATCAGCGCTACACCTTGCAGCTCCGCATCCTGTTGCAGCAAACGGGTCAGCATCCCTTCGGTGACAACTTCCAGCTTCGTTGCGTCACTCACGCGGCTTTCTGACCGCATGCGATACCCTATCGTCTGTCCCGGTTCCTCACCGAGCTGCTGCGCCAGTCGCCAGGCCACGCTTTTCGCCGCCAGACGACGCGGCTCCAGCATGATGATGCGACCATTTAACTTTCCCTGTTGCAGCAATTGCAACGGCAGCCAGGTCGATTTTCCCGCCCCTGTTGGGGCATTGAGCAGCACCTGAGGCGCGGTATGTAGCGCCGTTATGACATCGTCCAGCACGGCGCTGACGGGCGGTAAAATCACAGACATCTCCGTATAAGGTTAACTTTCAGCGGCGAGCATTGTAGCATCAGGATAAATGTAGCATCTGATGGAATCAGAACAGAGAGATCGCCATGTCAGCCCCTCGCCGCCTGTTTTTTGCCCTATCACTACCGGAAACCACACAGCAAGAGATTATCCGCTGGCGTGCCGAGCACTTCCCTCTGGAAGCGGGTCGTCCGGTCGCGGCGGCCAATCTTCATCTGACGCTGGCTTTTTTGGGTGACGTGAGTGAACAAAAAGCACAGGTCTTACAGACACTGGCAGGCCGCATCCGTCAGCCCGCCTTTTCCCTTACGCTGAATGACGCCGGACACTGGCCCCGTCCCGGCGTAGTCTGGTTGGGCTGCCGCCGCGCGCCGCGTGGCCTGCTACAGCTCGCGGAACTGTTGCGTTCTCAAGCTGCACGCAACGGCTGTTATCAAACGGCATTACCTTTTCATCCACACATTACGCTATTGCGCGGCGCGGCTCGTCCTGTTGCGATTCCCCCCGCAACCTTCAGTTGGCAGGTCGATATGACGCAATTCTCGCTTTACGAGTCACTCTTCGACAATGGTAAAACCCGCTATCAGCAGTTGGAAAGCTGGTCATTTATCAAATAAGTGAGCAGGCGAATAAACGCATAAAACAGGATACGCATGAACTATACCCCACGTTTACAACCCGCCCGATTGATTAAACGTTACAAACGCTTTTTGGCCGATGTCGTGACCCCGGAAGGCGAGACGCTCACGCTGCACTGTGCCAATACTGGCGCGATGACGGGCTGTGCGACGCCCGGCGATACCGTCTGGTACTCCACATCCGATAACCCTAAACGTAAGTATCCGCACAGCTGGGAGCTGACAGAAACGCAACAAAATCACTGGATTTGTGTCAATACTCTGCGTGCCAACACATTATTATACGAAGCCTTATTGGAGAATCGCGTAGAAGAACTGTCGGGCTATTCAGACGTAAAAACGGAAGTGAGATACGGTACGGAAAATAGCCGAGTCGACCTGCTTTTACAGGCGCCGGACAAGATTGACTGCTATATTGAGGTGAAATCAGTCACATTATTGCAACATGAATGTGGTTACTTTCCCGATGCAGTTACACTCAGAGGGCAAAAGCATCTGCGTGAGCTGCAACAGATGGTTTCCAATGGAAAACGTGCGGTGCTTTTTTTCGCCGTGCTCCATTCAGGAATCCAGCAGGTTTCTCCCGCACGGCATATTGATTCACGCTATGCGGAATTATTTACAGAAGCACAACGGGCAGGGGTTGAAATTTTATGTTACGGCTCCACATTATGCCCTGACGGTATTACATTGACGCACAAGTTACCGTTGTTGGGATGACACACAAGCATTGCATAACACGCCGAACGTACCACCAAAGGCGTAACACATTGTTTATTATTTAATGGTTACCCTAAATAATTCGAGTTTCAGGAAGGCGGCAAGGGAAGGAGTCCCGATGAGCTCACATAGGTAAGTGATTCGGGTAACTGAACGAAGCCAACGCACATGCAACTTGAAGTATGACAGGTATAAGCAGGTTGTTCCTCACACTTTATCAGGCCGGTGTCAGGAAGCATTGCCAACCCCATCTCCATCTGCTATTTATAGCGGCCTGTTTTTTCCCCCTTTGGGGCCGATATACCCAGATAGCTGAAGTTCTGGTCGACAACGCCGCAACTTCACTGCATAAAAGGGTATTATGCGTGTCGTGTTATGTAGGAGAAGCAACATGCAAGAAGGGCAAAACCGTAAGACATCTTCTCTGAGCATTCTCGCAATTGCCGGAGTAGAGCCGTACCAGGAGAAGCCGGGCGAAGAGTATATGAACGACGCTCAGCTGGCTCATTTCAAGCGTATTCTTGAAGCATGGCGCAACCAACTCATGGATGAAGTGGATCGAACTGTATCGCACATGCGCGATGAAGCCGCTAATTTCCCCGATCCCGTGGATCGTGCTGCGCAGGAAGAAGAGTTCAGTCTCGAACTGCGTAACCGTGACCGTGAGCGCAAACTGATCAAGAAAATCGCCAAAACACTGGTGAAAATCGAAGAAGAGGATTTCGGATTCTGCGAATCCTGTGGCGTCGAGATTGGCATCCGCCGTCTGGAAGCACGTCCGACCGCCGATCTGTGTATCGACTGCAAGACATTGGCAGAGATACGCGAAAAGCAAATGGCAGGATAATCTTCCTGCTCAGAATCGGCTCCTGCCCCGCAGGAGCCGGCTCCAGACATGTTACCGCTGATGAATGATGTTCATCACTCTATCTTCTTGTCTGGATAAAACGCTGACGAGATAGCACCAACCTCTTATGTCTGGAACCGCTGGTTGTACCGAAAAAAACCGTTTTGCTGAAATTAATGGTTTTACTGAAGCTAGTAGTTTTACTGAAATTAATCGTCTTGCTGAAACCAGCCCTTCTCCTGAATCGCCCCTCTTTACTGAAACCGACCACTATATCGGACGTTTTGCGCCTTCTCCCTCTGGCGATCTGCATTTTGGCTCACTCATCGCCGCACTGGGTAGTTATCTGCAAGCGCGTTCCCAACAAGGGCGTTGGCTGGTACGCATTGAAGACATCGATCCGCCACGGGAAATTCCCGGTGCCGCCTCCCGCATACTTGCCCAGTTAGAACACTACGGCCTGTACTGGGACGGCGATGTGATTTACCAGTCACAACGCCATGCGCGTTACCGTGAGATTCTTCAGCAGTTACAACAGCAGGGAATGAGCTATTACTGCACCTGTACGCGTAGCCGTATTCAGCAGCTAGGTGGGCACTATGACGGCTATTGCCGGACGCGTAATCTTCCCGCCGACAACGCCGCACTACGCCTGCGCCAGACGACGCCAGTATTCCATTTTCACGATAGGTTACGTGGTGAGTTGTATGCCGACACGGTACTCGCGCAGGAAGATTTTATTATTCACCGCCGCGACGGGCTGTTTGCCTATAATCTGGCCGTCGTGATCGACGATAACGATCAGGGTATTACGGAGATCGTACGCGGTGCCGATCTTATCGAGCCAACAGTCCGGCAGATTTCGCTCTATCAGCAGTTAGGCTATGCGATCCCGACCTATGTTCATCTGCCGCTGGTTCTGAATACAGACGGAAATAAGCTTTCCAAACAAAATCATGCACCGGCGTTACCGAATAGCGATCCGCGTCCCGTGCTGCTTGCCGCACTGCAATTTTTGCATCAACCGCTGCCGGAACACACTCAGGACATGACGCTTTCTGCACTGCTGGCATGGTCTGTCGCGCACTGGTCCCTTGATGTCATCCCGCTACAGGCGGCAATAAACGCGTCCGCGATCACATCAGCATTCTCAAAGGGGCATTGGTGAGCTATGATTAGCCGCTATTTTTAGTGACGCGCCATTCTTAGCCGTCACCCTTGCAGGCCGTCACCGGGGCGATGTCAAAAATGTCTCCCGGACGTTTTTTGCTGTGCCGTTGATTTATCCATCACTATCGAGGTGTATTATCTTTTCCCGAGTTGCTAATTTTTGCCGTAAAGTACTGAATCGTGAGAACGACATGGTCGAATTAGAGGAACCACATCAGCATCTGACGGTGATTCCGCGTGACCAACACACTATTTCACGCAGCGACATCAGCGATAACGCGCTGAAAGTACTTTATCGCCTGAACAAAGCGGGCTACGAGGCTTATCTGGTTGGCGGCGGCGTACGCGACCTGCTGCTGGGTAAAAAGCCGAAGGATTTTGATATCACCACTAACGCCACACCCGATCAGGTGCGCAAGTTGTTCCGCAACTGCCGCTTGGTTGGACGTCGTTTCCGTCTCGCCCATATTATGTTCGGGCCAGAGGTGATTGAAGTTGCCACGTTCCGTGGTCACCACGATCAGCATCAGGAACAGCAGGAAACCAAGAATTCTTCTCAGCAGGCCCAAAGCGGCATGCTGCTACGCGACAATATTTTCGGCTCGGTTGAAGAAGACGCCCAGCGTCGCGATTTCTCGATCAATAGCCTCTATTACAGCATCGCTGATTTCAGCGTCCGTGACTATACCGGTGGCCTGAACGATCTGCGTCAGGGCGTCATCCGTATGATTGGCGATCCTGAAACACGCTACCGTGAAGACCCGGTGCGTATGCTGCGCGCAGTCCGTTTTGCCGCCAAGTTGAACATGACGGTCAGCCCGGAAACCGCCGAACCCATTCCTCGTCTAGCCTCGCTGCTGCACGATATCCCTGCCGCGCGTATGTTTGAAGAGTCGCTGAAGCTGCTTCAGTCAGGGCATGGCTATCCAACCTATAAAATGCTGTGTGAATACCAGCTGTTTCAGCCGCTTTTCCCGCTGTTGAGTCGCTATTTCACACCAAACGGCGATTCTACGCTGGAGCGTATGGTTGCACAGGTGTTGAAAAATACCGATCAGCGCCTGCAAAACAATATGCGGGTCAATCCGGCATTTTTGTTCTCTGCCATGCTGTGGTACCCGCTGATTGAACATGCACAAAAGCTGGCTCAGGAAAGTGGTCTGGCCTACTTTGATGCCTTCTCACTGGCAACGAACGATGTACTGGATGAACAATGCCGTTCTCTGGCGATTCCTAAACGTATTACTTCGTTAGTCCGTGATATCTGGCAACTGCAAACGCGTCTGTCTCGTCGTCAGGGTAAACGCGCTTATAAGCTGATGGAACATCCTAAATTCCGTGCCGCGTATGACCTGCTTTGCCTGCGTGCCGAAATTGAAAACCATCAGGAGCTGCTGCGTCTGGCTCAGTGGTGGGGTGAATTCCAGGTTGCTGCGCCGCCACGCCAGCAAAACATGCTGAAATCGTTGGATGATGGCCCGACGCCACACCGACGCTCCCGCCCTCGCCGGCCGCGTAAACCGACTACGACACGCAGGGATCAAGCCTGATGGCACGAGTGTATCTGGCGCTGGGCAGCAACCTTGCCCAGCCTTTGCAACAGGTACGCGCTGCACTGGCTGCGCTGGATGCGATTCCACAAACCCGCGTCGTTCACTGCTCCTCGTTTTACCGTAGTCGTCCGCTCGGCCCGCAGGATCAGCCGGATTACCTGAATGCCGTCGTTGAGCTGGAAACTGAATTAGCCCCCGAGTCGCTTCTCGATCGCACACAGGCAATCGAGCTGGAACAAGGCCGCGAACGTAAGGAACACCGCTGGGGGCCGCGCACGTTGGATTTGGACATTCTGCTGTTCAGCGATACCGTTATCCAGACTGAACGCCTGACCGTGCCGCATTACGACATGAAGAATCGCGAATTCATGCTCTACCCGCTCGCGGAAATCGCCCCTGAACTGACATTCCCCGACGGTGAAACACTCGCCCAACGGCTAACCCATGTCGATCGCAACGGTCTGACATTGTGGGACAACAGCAATCCCGCCTAAGCCATAATAAAGCCTACCTACAAGCAGATTGAAGCGCGACGGGTATATCGCTACTCGTCAGCTTACATTAGAATGTCCCCCTCAATTCTTCGCCCTATTGACATAGGAAGACCGTCATGAAACCGACGACTATCTCCCATTTGCGCCAATGGAAACAAGAGCAGCGAAAATTCGCTACGATTACGGCTTACGACGCCAGCTTCTCTCGCCTGTTTTTTGAACAAGGCATCCGCGTGATGCTGGTGGGTGACTCACTGGGTATGACCGTGCAGGGTCACGATTCCACCTTACCTGTAACCACCAGCGATATCGTTTACCACACCCAATGTGTTCGCCGTGGCGCACCGCTGGCGCTGGTTCTCTCCGACATGCCTTTTATGACCTATGCCACACCGGAACAAACCTTCAGCCAGGCCGCAGAGCTAATGCGCGCAGGCGCGAATATGGTGAAACTGGAAGGCGGAAGCTGGCTTGCACCGACGGTAAAAATGCTGACCGAACGCGCCGTGCCAGTTTGCGGTCATTTGGGTCTGACGCCGCAGTCCGTTAACATCTTCGGCGGCTATAAAATTCAGGGGCGGAGCGAAAGCGATGCTAATCAACTGCTAGCTGATGCGCTCTCGCTTGAAGAAGCAGGAGCGCAGCTGCTCGTGCTGGAATGCGTACCGGTCGCGTTGGCTAAACGCGTCACCGACGCGCTATCGATTCCAGTGATCGGCATTGGCGCAGGCAACGTTACCGACGGGCAGATTCTGGTTATGCATGATGCTTTCGGCATTACCGGTGACAAAACGCCTAAGTTTGCCAAGAACTTTCTGGCGCAAAGCGGCGGTGATATCCGCGCGGCGGTACGCCTGTATGCACAAGAAGTCGAACAGGGTATCTATCCGGCCGAAGAACATTCATTTCATTAAAAAACGAGCATTCCGTTAATCGGACTTATACCCTAAATAATTCGAGTGCAGGACAAAACGTTAACGTTTTGAACAACGCAAAGCGTTGGCCCCTTTAGGGCGAGGCTCATTTATGGGCCTCGTAACGCGGCAAGAGAAAGAATCCCGATGAGCTTACTTGAGTAAGTGATTCGGGTGAGTGACAAATCTGCCTGTGGCAGATTTGAACGCTGCTTGCAGCGGCCCCTACGGGGCGAGGTCCACGCAAGTGGGCCGAGTATCGTAGCCAACGCACATGCAGCTTGAAGTATGACGGGTATATTTTTTAGGAGTACGAGTGTGTTAATAATCGAAACCCCTCTGCTGCTGCGCCGCGAAGTCCGTCGCTGGCGTCAGGAAGGGAAACGCATTGCTTTGGTTCCCACCATGGGTAACTTGCATGACGGGCACATGACGCTGGTCGATGAAGCCAGGGCACGCGCCGATATCGTTATTGTCAGCGTTTTTGTCAATCCCATGCAGTTTGAGCGGCCAGATGATTTAGCCCGCTACCCCCGGACGTTGCAGGAAGACTGCGAGAAATTGAATCGCCGCGGTGCCGATCTGGTTTTCGCACCGAGCCCGGATGTGATATACCCAAATGGACTGGAGTCGCAAACGTTTGTCGATGTGCCTGGACTGTCTTCTATGTTGGAAGGCGCCAGCCGTCCCGGCCATTTTCGCGGCGTAGCCACCATCGTCAGCAAGCTGTTCAATCTGGTACAGCCGGATGTAGCCTGCTTCGGTGAAAAAGATTACCAGCAGTTAGCGCTGATTCGGCAGCTCGTCCGCGATATGGGTTATGACATTGATATCATCGGTGTCCCTATCGTGCGTACCAAAGACGGTTTGGCATTGAGCTCGCGTAATGGCTACCTCAGTGCTGAAGAGCGCCAACTGGCACCCATACTTTATCAGCTGATGATGGCGCTTTCAGCGCAGTTGGACAACGGCGATCGTCAGATAGAGACCATGCTGGAACAAACCGCAGAGCAGTTGCGCGAAGCGGGCTTTACGCCTGATGAACTATTCATCCGCGATGCTGATACGCTACAACCGCTGAACACTGCCAGCACACGAGCAGTGATTTTGATGGCTGCCTGGTTAGGCAAGGCCAGATTGATTGATAACCACCAGGTCGATTTGACTGTATGAACCGAGGTAACAAAGCGATGATACGTACCATGCTGCAAGGCAAGCTGCACCGGGTCAAAGTGACTCAGGCTGACTTGCATTATGAAGGCTCTTGCGCCATCGATCAGGATTTTATGGATGCCGCTGGCATTCTGGAATACGAAGCGATTGATATCTACAACGTTGATAACGGTCAGCGTTTCTCTACCTACGCGATTGCGGGAGAAAGAGGTTCACGCATTATCTCCGTAAACGGCGCCGCCGCTCGCCTTGCCTGCGTGGGCGACAAACTGATTATCTGTTCCTATGTGCAGATGTCCGACGAGCAAGCCAGAAGCCACAACCCCAAGGTTGCCTATTTCTCTGGCGATAACGAGCTGCAACGTCAGGCCAAAGCGATTCCGGTTCAGGTTGCCTGATAGCTAAGCAAAAGGCGGTGTTACCACCGCCTTCTCATTCACATACTACGTCCGCAGCCCGCGTCCGCGTTCAATCAGCCACCAGACCAGCAGATAAAACACCACGATAAAGGCAATCAGTACCGACATCGTAAACAGCAATGGCACGTCCTGAATTCCGAGGAAACCGTAACGGAAGCCGCTAATCATGTACACCACCGGGTTCAGTTTAGACACAGCCTGCCAGAACGGCGGCAGCAACGTCAGTGAGTAAAACACCCCGCCCAGATAGGTCAGCGGCGTTAACACAAACGTCGGAATCAGGCTGATATCATCAAAGGTTTTCGCAAATACCGCGTTCAATAATCCCGCCAGCGAGAACAGCATTGCCGTCAATAACAGCGTCAGAACAATGACCCACCAGGCATGAACGTGCAGCGGGACGAAGAACAGCGATACCGCCGTTACCAAAACTCCCACGCACAGGCCACGAGCGATACCCCCGCCAACATAGCCCGCGATAATCACGTGAGTCGGCACCGGTGCAACCAGCAGTTCCTCAATATTGCGCTGAAACTTGGCGCTGAAGAAGGAAGAGGCCACGTTGGCATACGCGTTGGTGATCACCGCCATCATGATCAAACCCGGCACGATAAACTGCATGTAGGTAAAACCATGCATTTCGCCAATGCGTGAGCCAATCAGGTTGCCAAAAATAATAAAATACAGCGTCATGGTGATCACTGGCGGCACCAGCGTCTGAATCCAGATACGCCCAAATCGGGTAACTTCTTTCACCCAGATACTCTGTAGCGCCACCCAATACAAATGCATCATGCCTTCTCTCCCTTACCGCTTGTCCCATTTACCAGCGTGACAAACAGCTCTTCTAACCGGTTCGCTTTATTACGCATACTTAATATCGTTATCCCCTGTGCGTTCAACTGGCTGAATAGCGCATTCAGACCTTGCTCACGCATCACATCGACTTCCAGCGTTGACGTGTCCGTCAGGCGGAACGTGTAGCCTTCAAGCTGCGGCAGCGGGCTTTTTGCCGCCAGATCGAAAATAAACGTTTCTGATTTCAACTTGCCAAGCAGCTGCTTCATTGAGGTATTTTCCACCAGCTCTCCCCGCTGGATGATCCCAATGTTGCGGCACAGCATTTCCGCTTCTTCCAGATAGTGCGTCGTCAGGATAATCGTGGTGCCCTGTGCGTTCAGCTCCTTCAAAAAGCCCCACATAGAACGACGTAATTCGATATCTACACCGGCGGTAGGTTCATCAAGAATCAGCAGTTTAGGCTCGTGCATTAGCGCACGCGCAATCATCAAACGACGCTTCATCCCGCCGGATAACATCATCGCCTTTTCGCTGCGTTTCTCCCACAGATCCAGCTGTTTCAGGTATTTTTCCGCACGCAGCAATGCATCCTGACGTTTCACGCCATAGTAGCCAGCCTGGTTAACCACAATCTGTGATACCGTTTCGAAAGGATTAAAGTTAAATTCTTGCGGGACGAGCCCCAACTGGCGTTTCGCATTCACTTTATCCAGCTCAAGGTCATAGCCGAAGACGCGAACTTTGCCGGCGGTTTTGTTCACCAGCGAGCTGATAATCCCAATCGTGGTGGATTTTCCCGCGCCATTTGGCCCCAGCAGCGCATAGAAATCCCCCGCTTCCACGTTCAGGTCGATCCCCCGTAACGCTTTGACGCCTCCCGGATAGGTTTTGGTTAATTGCGCCAGTTCCAGTGCATATGTCATAAGAAATGGATTGCCTTATTATCAGTGAGTTCTACAGGTTCGAAGTGTGACAAATAAATACTCTAAATAATTCAAGTTTCAGGACAAAACGTTAAC
Source organism: Pectobacterium aroidearum (assembly GCF_041228105.1). Taxonomy (NCBI): domain Bacteria; kingdom Pseudomonadati; phylum Pseudomonadota; class Gammaproteobacteria; order Enterobacterales; family Pectobacteriaceae; genus Pectobacterium; species Pectobacterium aroidearum. The sequence continues at coordinate 1,267,290 of NZ_CP166097.1, read as the reverse complement.
GTTTTGAACAACGCAACGCGTTGGCTCTTTAGGGCGATGCTCAACTATGAGCATCGTAACGCGGCAAGAGAAGGACAAATTCGTCGGGAACGAATTTGTCCAGCCAACGGCTGGCCTCCGGTGAGAGACAGGATGTCTCTCATTTCATCCCGATGAGCTTACTCAGGTAAGTGATTCGGGTGACTGACAAATCTGCCAGAGGCAGATTTGAACGCTGCTTGCAGCGACCCCAACGGGGCGAGGTCCACGCGAGTGGGCCGAGTAGCGCAGCCAACGTACATGCAACTTGAAGTATGACGAGTATAAACTATCGTTTTTCAAACGACGCATGTTGCCTTATATTACTCCCCACTGCCCCTTGTTTGTTACAGGTCATTTACTTTCATGAAAGAAATCGAAACGCTCATCGCGAACAACCAGCTTTGGTCTAAAACGATGGTGGAAGAGGATCCTGGCTATTTTGAACGTCTGGCGCAGGCACAACGTCCCCGTTTTCTATGGATTGGATGCTCGGACAGTCGCGTACCTGCGGAAAGTCTGACCAGCCTTGAGCCTGGTGAACTGTTTGTTCACCGCAATGTCGCAAATCTGGTTATTCACACCGACCTCAATTGCCTGTCTGTCGTGCAATATGCCGTCGAAGTTCTCGAAGTCGAACACATTATCATCTGCGGCCACTACGGCTGCGGCGGCGTTCAGGCTGCGGTGGAAAACCCAGAGCTGGGTTTGATTAACAACTGGCTGCTGCATATCCGTGATTTGTGGTACAAGCATAGTTCGCTGCTGGGGGAATTGCCTCCCGAACAGCGCCTGAACACGCTTTGTGAAATCAACGTTGTCGAGCAGGTGTATAACCTCGGCCACTCCACCATCATGCAGTCCGCATGGAAGCGTGGACAGAAAGTCACGATCCACGGTTGGGTTTACGGTATTCAGGATGGCCGTCTGCGCGATCTGGAAGTGACAGCGACCAACCGGGAAACGCTGGAACAGCGTTATCGCCGCGCGATTTCCTCTCTGCCTTGATTCACTGCCTGACGCCCACTCGCTGGGCGTCGCTCACGGCATCGGCCTTGTCTTGTCATTATTCCTGCGGAACAACCTTGCCGACGTAAGGTAAATGGCGATAGTGCTGAGCATAGTCGATGCCGTAACCCACGACGAACTCATCAGGAATCGAGAACCCCACCCACTCGACCTTCACTGCCACTTCACGGCGCTCTGGTTTGTCCAGCAGCGTACAGATAGCCAGCGATTTCGGCTCACGCAGTTGCAGAATTTCCCGTACTTTGCTCAGCGTATTACCTGAGTCGATGATGTCTTCAACGATCAACACGTCTTTGCCGCGAATATCCTCATCCAGATCTTTCAGGATCTTCACATCGCGCGTACTGTTCATACCGCTGCCATAGCTGGATGCCGTCATGAAATCCACTTCGTGAGGGACGTCGATCGCCCGGCATAAATCGGCCATAAAGATAAACGATCCGCGTAATAGCCCTACCAGCACCATATCGCTGCCGCTATCACGGTAGTGTTCGCTGATCTGTTGCCCCAGTTCGGTAACCCGCGCCATCACTTCCTGCTCAGAAATCATGACTTCCACGGTATGTTTCATCATACTGATAACTCTTTGAAGTAAGGTATTCAGCACCATCGGCAGAATGACAGACTCATTATCGATGATGCGCCAATGCTGATGTTTACATCAGTCTGGGCAATGCCCAGGCGCGCGAAGTATATCAGAAACCACACCATGAAGGAGACATCATGAGCACGTCATCAGTGGATGTTTGCTACAAAGTGAATGCCCCGCTTTCCAGCCAGCAGTTCGTTGAGCTATTGGCGAAAACCTCATTAGGGCCGCGCCGCCCTCTGGATGATGAGACCGCGATTGCCGGTATGCTTAAGCACGCCAACCTGCTGGTTTCCGCATGGCAAGGGGAGACACTGGTTGGCATTGCGCGCAGCGTGACGGATTTTCATTTTTGCTGCTATCTGTCCGATCTGGCGGTGTCAGAGGACTGTCAGCATGCGGGAATAGGCAAGAAACTGATTCAACAAACCGCTCAGCAACTGGAAAAAGGCTGCAAAATCATTTTGCTGGCCGCGCCGCTGGCGGTGGATTACTACCCAAAATTAGGGTTTGAAAAGCACAACAGCACCTGGCTCATGCCTGCGGCAGATTTACACGACGAGGCGTAATTATTTCTTTTCAGAGCCGTCAGCCGGAGTGCTGGCGGCCGGCAAAGCAGGATACAAGACTGGCGGATCCGTCTTAATGCTTAAACGCACCTGCTGCCCCGGTTCAAACCAGTTACCGGTCTGCACCAGCAGCATCAATTCTCCCAGCTTCACCCGATACAAGTTTGATGTCCCCATAAACAGCCGATCTTCTATCGACGCTGGACCATCGGGATCGAGCGCCAGCGCCACGTCTGCCGGTCGTACCATCCAGTCGCACTGTGAATCCATCGGCTGATTGAGTGGATGGGTCGCATGATGATCGCCCAATGGGCTTTGCCACTGGTGGTCGCTCATGATTTTCACGGGTAAATAGTTTGTATTCCCCATAAAATCAGCCACAAAGCGGCTATTCGGGCGATGGTACAGTTCGGAGGGATAACCCTGCTGCATAATCTTCCCTTCATCCAGCAGAATCAGATGGTCGGCGCAGGCAAAGGCTTCTTCCCGGCTATGCGTGGCAAAAACCGCCGCGACATGCCGCTGTTTAAGAACCTGCCGTAATTCGGTAATCAGACGATAACGGGTCTGACTGTCCAGACCGGGAAACGGCTCATCCAGCAACAGCAGTTTCGGCTCACAGGCCAGCGCACGGGCAATCGCCAGACGCTGTTGCTGTTCATTCGATAGTTCATGTGGATAACGTGCAGCAACCTCATCCAACTGCAGGAGTGTCAGCATTTCCGCACAGATTGGCTTCACCTCGCTTTCAGGGCGGCCATATAGCCCAAACGCAATGTTGCCTTCCACGGTCAGATGCGGAAAGAGCGCGTAGTCCTGAAAAATCAGACCAACCTGACGCAGTTCGGGCAGAACGTACGCTTGCGGCGAGCTGACGGGTTCACCTTCCAGCAAAATCTTGCCCTGAGTAATCGGTAGCAAACCCGCTATCACCTGTAATAGCGCCGTTTTGCCACAGCCGTTTCGGCCCAGCAGGCAGATTGTCTCATCGTCGCGTACGGCAAATGAGATGTTCTCCAACACTGGGGATTGCTGCAACGTACAGCTTACCGCTTGAACGTTCAGAATATCTATCGACGCGGCCATGTGATTATCCTTTTATATTCAGTGCGCGATTCAGCCAGAAAACGGGGATAAGCCCCACCGCCACCAGCACCAGCGCAGGAAAGGCAAATGACGCAACCTGCTCACTCGCCGTAAAGCGGAAAACATACGTTGCCAACGTATCAATCCCAAAAGGGCGCAGCAGCAGTGAGACATTCAGCTCTTTCATACTTTCCGTAAAAATCAGCAGCGCCCCGATGAACAGGCTGCGACGCAACAGCGGAATATGCACGCGCGACCAACGGCTGAGGGGAGAGGCGCCCAGTACAAGGCTCGCGCTGTCCAGCGAGCGCGGAATGGCGTCCATACTGCGCTCCAGGCTGTCCAGCATCAGACGCCCGAATTTAACGCTATAGGCGAGGATAAGAATAAACAGCGACCCGGCCAGCAGAGCATCCGCGGTCGGTAACCCCGCAGCGCGGGCAAACAGATTAATTCCGTTATCCACCAGCGACAGCAAGGTAAATAGCCCAACGGCCAATACCGCACCGGGTAAAGCAAAACTCAGGCTGACCAGCCGAACTGGCGTCTGATTGGCAAAGATCCCAGCCATGCGCGTGTAGAAGATAAACGATAGCGCCATCAGCGTAATGATGGCTGTCGCGGTGGCGGAGGCTAACAGGCTATTCATTATCGCGTGGAGGAACGCCATATCCCATACCGACATCATGTGCCGGAGCGCCAGAAATAACAGATACAGCACCGGGAACAGGAACGACAGACAAACGATTCCCCAACAGTAGCCACGCACCACCTTGCTGCGCCACCCACTCAACACGGGCGGAGCCACCTGAGAGGCGTTCGCTTGAGCTTGATAAATTTTCTGCTTACGGCGCCAAAGATTAACCAGAAACATCAAGAGGAAGATCGCAGGCAAGATCAAGACACCAAGGCGTGCAGCTGCGCCGAGATCGCCCTGCTTCTGCCAGATATCCAGCACCTGTGTTGTCATGGTTGGAATATTAAGGTAGGACGCCGCGCCATAATCGCCCAATGTCTCGACCACCACTAACGCGCCACCGCAGGCAATTGCAGGCAGCGCAATAGGCAAACATAAGCGGCGCAAAACCTGGGAACGCGTTTGATTCAGTAAACGAGCCGAGTGAATCAAGCTGGCCGGCTGCTTCACTAGCGCCTCGCGTACCAACAGGTAAATGTAGGGATACAACACCAGCGCTAACACCAGACTTACGCAGCCCAGTGAAGCAGATAGCCCAGCAACGTGGAATTCCTCCCACGACGATACAATCTGCAGACCGCCTTCCCGCAACAACGGCGACAGATGTCGTAACGCATCGGTATAAAGGTAAGCAAGCAAGAACGCGGGCATCGCGATCGGCAGGCAAAGTGCCCATTGCAATACACGATGGCCGGGAAAGCGATACATGGCGATAAACCAGGCCGAAGGCAACCCAAACAGTAAGCTGAAGAGAAGCGTGCCAATCACGATAACGACAGAATGTATCAGGTAGGTGGGTAACCCGATTTGCCACAGTTGGGCGAATCCCACCCCATCGGCAAAAAAAGCCTGATAAAAAACCGTTGCTAAAGGAAGCAGCAACAGTCCCGCCAACAACCAACTACTGACGCGCCAGACACCGGAGATCATAGAATCAAAACTGTATTGGATGAGATCGCTGTTATTAATAACAGAGCCTGACGGCGGCGTCATCGTATCAAACAACGATAAATGGGCTTTAATCCTGCGATTGCCTCAAGGTGATTTTCATCACCACACGGCAGTAAAATAAATATTAACCATTTCAAAAGATTGCGCTTATTATTTTTCCGCCTTTTTGGCCTCGACTTTTTCTCGCAATCCCCTAAATAATTCGAGTTGCAAGCAGGCGGCGACACAGCGAATCCCCAGGAACTTACATAAGTAAGTGACTGGGGTGAGCGAGGAAAGCCAACGCACATGCAGCTTGAAGAATGACGGGGATATCAGATGTTTCCCGTAAGAAAACTTGGAACCGCATGGGATATCTGTGATAACGTCATCTGACGATATTTGGAACAGGTTCAACCATGAAAAACTCTGCGCTGGCTCTGCTCCTGCTAAGCCTGATGAGCTTCTCTTCCGCCAGCAAGGCGCTGAATGAATTTGAAGCGGAAGATCTGGCCGATCTGACCGCGATCTTTGTTTATCTGAAAAACCACTGCGGCTATCAAGATCTACCGAATGAACAGATTCGTCGGACGCTGGTCGCCTTTGCCCAGCAAAACCGCTGGGACCTCAGCAATTACAGCGCTTATGATATGACGGCGATGGGTGAAGACAGTTATCGCGATCTGAGTAAAATTGCGATTCCTACCCCGAAGAAATGCCAGTCTCTGGCACGTAATTCACTCGGCTTGCTCTCCTACGCGCAGTAATCCCCTCCTCCCTCCTCCGCGCTGACTGAAATTTGACCGTGCAAGCGACAAAAGAGTCGGCTATGATGGCGCGCCAATTTTCATGGCTGTTATCGCGGAGGAAGCCCTAACATGTCCCAGAAAGAAATTTGGTATGAAACCCTACATGCCAACTTTGGCCAGTATTTTTCGGTTGATCGCGTGCTGTATCACGAGAAGACCGATCATCAAGATCTCATCATCTTTGAAAACGACGCATTAGGCCGTGTAATGGCGCTTGACGGCGTGGTGCAAACCACCGAGCGCGATGAATTCATCTATCACGAAATGCTCACCCACGTCCCTCTACTGTCACACGGCAACGCCAAACGCGTACTGATTATCGGTGGCGGCGATGGCGGTATGCTGCGGGAAGTCAGCCGACATCACGGCGTCGAACATATCACGATGGTGGAGATCGATGCAGGCGTAGTGGAATTCTGTCGCCAGTATTTGCCCAATCACAGTGCTGGTAGCTATGACGACCCGCGTTTTAATCTGGTGATTGATGACGGCGTGAATTTCGTCAGACAGTGCAGCGACAAGTTTGACGTCATCATTTCCGATTGCACCGACTCCATCGGCCCCGGCGAAAGCCTGTTCACCTCTGATTTCTATCAGGGTTGTGCCCGCTGCCTGAATGAAGACGGAATTTTCGTCGCGCAGAATGGCGTGTGTTTCCTGCAACAGGATGAAGCCGTCGGCAGCCATAAAAAGCTCGGCCACTATTTCAAGGATGTCAGCTTTTATCAGGCGGCGATCCCAACGTACTACGGCGGTATTATGACGTTCGCCTGGGCCAGCAATAACCCGGCACTGCGCCAGATAGACGCCACCACACTGCGCCAACGTTTTGCGCAGTCAGGGATTACCTGTCGCTATTACACGCCTGATGTTCATATCGGCAGTTTTGCCCTGCCACAGTATCTATTAAGCGCGCTACAGAATGCGCAATAATCCATCACTTAGGGTGATCACATAACCACAAGGGGGTGACGTAAATTGCACAAGCTGAAACTACACGGCTTTAACAACCTGACGAAAAGCCTGAGTTTTTGTATCTACGATATCTGTTACACCAAAACGGCCGACGATCGTGACGGTTATATCGCCTATATAGACGAACAATATAACGCTAACCGTTTAACAGAAATCCTCACTAAAACCTGCTCAATTATCGGTGCCAATGTCCTTAACATCGCGCGTCAGGACTATGAACCACAAGGTGCTAGCGTGACCATTCTGGTCAGCGAAGAACCCATCGACCCACGAGATGTTGATACCTCAGAGCACCCAGGGCCACTGCCCAACTCCGTCGTTGCCCATCTGGATAAAAGCCATATCTGTGTTCATACCTATCCAGAAAGCCATCCAGAAGGCGGGCTTTGTACTTTCCGCGCGGATATCGAAGTGTCTACCTGTGGCGTGATTTCACCGCTGAAGGCGCTGAACTATCTCATCCACCAGCTGGAATCCGATATTGTGACCATCGACTATCGCGTGCGAGGATTTACCCGTGATGTCAATGGCATAAAACATTTCATCGACCACCAGATTAATTCAGTTCAGAACTTCATGTCCGAGGACATGAAATCGCTCTATCATATGATGGACGTGAACGTGTATCAGGAAAATATCTTCCATACCAAGATGTTATTGAAAGACTTCGACCTGAAACACTACCTGTTCAACGTCAGCCCAGAAGAACTCAACGCTGCTGAACGGAAAAGAATTACCGATCTGCTGTATCACGAAATGCAGGAAATCTATTACGGCAGAAACCTGCCCGTCCTGTAATCGATCGCATCAGGCAGCGATGCTGCCTTTGGTAAACCGAGATCGGAGATACCCGGGGCTATCACGGTGCGAGGTATCCCTACGGGAACCTCATCACCGTGCTTCCCCTAATATCAGACATTGTCATCAATCCGAATCACTGCTCTATTCGGATCGGGTAAAAACAGCACTTTCCATCTCCCACCCCTCCCTTTCATTTCTTCGCACACTATTTCGTCAAAAATGATGCGCATCACATTTATTTCTTTCTGCATTTTTTACTTGCATTCTCTGCCAGCCTTGCTGCATCTGGGTTTGCATCAATTTGTCTAAGGTCAACTAAAAATCATATATCTTGTGTGGTTGAAATTTAAAACACCTACATCTAGTATTCTTTGTGTGGCGCTCGCGTAACGCGTCGCAACCCAGTGGATCGGTTCGGGTACACATACCCTGAGGATAACCGCTCCGACATACTTCTTTCACGCCAAAGGGTAAATACGAATCATGCGTATTACTATTTTCACTAAGCCAGATTGTGTTCAATGCAACGCCACATGTCGTGCGCTGGATAAGCAAGGAATTCACTATCAACTGGTGGACTTAACTGAAGATGAACAGGCGTTACAGCAGGTAAGAGCGTTGGGCTATCAGCAGGTGCCCGTCGTGATGACGGCCGACGATCATTGGAGCGGCTTCCGCCCAGACAAGATCAGTACGTTGAACGCCGCCTTGCAATTGCAGTAAGGGGGCAATATGAACCCGCTGGTCTATTTCTCCAGCCAGTCGGAAAACACGCATCGCTTCATTTCCAGGGTTGGCTTGCCAGCCCTGAGAATCCCGATAGCGACAGAACAGCCTGCATTGAAAGTTGATCGCCCCTATATTCTGGTTGTCCCCAGCTACGGCGGAGGCAGCACGAAAGGAGCTGTGCCGCGTCAGGTCATCATCTTTCTCAACGATCCACACAATCGCGCTTACCTGCGCGGCGTGATTGCCGCAGGCAATACCAATTTCGGTGCAGCGTATTGCATCGCCGGCGACATCATTGCGCAGAAATGCCAGGTGCCTTACCTGTACCGCTTTGAATTGCTCGGCACGGCAGAAGACGTTGCAAATGTGCGTAAGGGAGTAACTGAATTTTGGCAACAACAGACCACGTGAGTGCAAAGGCAACCAAAGCCGACTCAGATGCCCACTCGCTCGATTACCACGCGCTGAACGCGATGCTTAACCTCTACGACGCAGAGGGAAATATCCAGTTCGAGATGGATAAGCTCGCGGCGCGCCGTTATTTCCTACAACACGTCAACCAGAACACCGTGTTCTTCCACAATCTGGAAGAAAAGCTGCGTTATTTAGTTGAAGAAGGCTACTACGAAGCGGAAGTGTTGGATCAATACAGCTTCGATTTCATCAAGAGTCTTTTCCAGCAGGCTTACGCTCACAAGTTCCGCTTTCAAACCTTTCTAGGTGCGTTCAAATACTACACTGGCTATACGCTAAAAACCTTTGACGGCAAGCGCTATCTGGAGCGCTACGAAGATCGCGTCTGTCTTGTGGCACTAACCCTCGCCAAAGGGGACACCGCACTGGCTGGCGCGCTGGTCGATGAGATCATCAGCGGGCGCTTCCAGCCCGCCACCCCCACGTTCCTCAACTGCGGTAAAAAGCAGCGCGGCGAACTGGTCTCCTGCTTCCTGCTGCGTATTGAAGACAATATGGAGTCGATTGGTCGAGCCATTAACTCCGCGCTTCAGCTCTCAAAACGCGGCGGCGGCGTTGCATTCATGCTCAGCAACATCCGCGAAACCGGTGCGCCGATCAAACGTATCGAAAACCAGTCGTCCGGCATTATTCCGATCATGAAAATGCTCGAAGACGCGTTCTCCTACGCCAACCAGCTTGGTGCTCGTCAGGGGGCTGGCGCAGTGTACCTCAATGCGCATCACCCGGATATTCTGCGTTTTCTGGATACCAAGCGGGAAAATGCCGATGAGAAAATTCGAATCAAAACATTGTCTTTGGGTGTGGTCATTCCCGATATCACGTTCCAGTTGGCGAAGAATAATCAGGTGATGTACCTGTTCTCGCCTTATGACGTCGAGCAGGTTTATGGCGTACCGCTATCAGAAATTAGCGTCACCGAAAAATACCACGAGATGGTAAACGATAAGCGCATCCGTAAATCCCAAATCAAGGCGCGCGAATTCTTCCAGATCCTCGCCGAAATCCAGTTTGAGTCCGGTTATCCCTACATGATGTTTGAGGATACGGTGAATCGCGCAAATCCGATTCACGGCCGCATCAATATGAGCAACCTGTGCTCTGAGATTTTGCAGGTCAACGACGCCAGCCTGTACGATGACGATCTCGGCTATCGCCACATTGGCAAGGACATCTCCTGTAACCTCGGTTCGATGAATATTGCTAACGCGATGGCTTCGCCCGATTTCGGCCAGACGGTTGAGATGGCGATCCGCGCACTGACCGCCGTTTCCGATATGAGCCATATCCGCTCCGTGCCATCCATCGAAAAAGGCAACGACGAATCCCATGCGATTGGTTTAGGTCAGATGAACCTGCACGGCTATCTGGCGAAAGAGCGTATCTTTTACGGCACAGAAGAAGCCGTCGATTTCACCAATATCTATTTCTATACCGTCGCTTTCCACGCGATTCGGGCATCGAATGCGCTAGCCATAGAACGGAACCAGCGCTTCTCGGGCTTCGAGCACTCCAAATACGCCACAGGCGAGTATTTTGATAAATACATTGAACAGTGCTGGGAGCCCACAACCGCGCGCGCCCGTGAACTGTTTGAACAAGCCGATATCCACATTCCTACTCAGCAGGACTGGGCGGCGCTACGCGAATCTGTTATTGCCCACGGCATTTATAACCAGAACTTGCAGGCTGTTCCACCGACTGGTTCGATTTCGTATATCAACCACTCGACGTCCAGCATCCACCCGATTGTGTCACGCATCGAAATTCGTAAAGAGGGCAAGATCGGCCGCGTCTACTACCCCGCACCTTACATGAACAATGACAATCTCGAGTATTACCAGGACGCCTATGAGATTGGGCCGCAGAAGATTATCGACACCTATGCCGCCGCCACGCAGCACGTCGATCAGGGGCTGTCGCTGACGCTATTTTTCCGTGATACCGCCACCACGCGAGACATCAATAAAGCGCAGATCTACGCCTGGACAAAAGGTATTAAGACTATTTATTACATTCGCATACGGCAGATGGCGCTGGAAGGCACCGAAGTTCAGGGCTGTGTGTCCTGTGCGCTATAAGCCATCGCGGAAGGAAATCGAAGCATGACCGCACTCACTCGCGTCCAGGCGATTAACTGGAACAAAATTGAAGACGACAAAGATTTGGAAGTCTGGAATCGGCTAACCTCCAACTTCTGGCTACCGGAAAAGGTGCCGCTCTCTAACGATATTCCATCGTGGAGTACGTTGAATGCCCGCGAGCGTCAGTTGACGATTCGTGTATTCACCGGTCTGACGCTGCTGGACACCATCCAGAATACGCTGGGCGCGCCGACGCTCATGCCTGATGCCGTGACGCCGCATGAAGAAGCCGTGCTGTCTAACATCAGTTTTATGGAAGCAGTGCATGCCCGTTCATACAGCTCAATTTTCTCGACGCTGTGCCTGACCAGCGAAGTGGATGATGCCTATCGCTGGAGTGAAGAGAACCCAGCGCTACAGAAGAAATCCGACATTATTCTGTCGCACTACCGCAGCGACGATCCGCTGATGAAGAAAGTCGCCAGCGTGTTTCTGGAGTCGTTCCTGTTCTACTCTGGATTCTACCTGCCGATGTACTGGTCAAGCCGCGCCAAACTGACTAACACGGCGGATTTAATCCGGCTGATCATCCGCGACGAAGCGGTACACGGTTACTACATTGGCTATAAATTCCAGCGCGGACTGGCGAAAGCCGATCCTGCTCGTCAGCAGCAGGTGAAAAATTTCGCCTACGATCTGCTACAGGATTTGTACGACAACGAGGTGTTATATACACAGGAACTCTATGACGGCGTCGGCTGGACGGAGGATGTGAAGAAATTCCTCCACTACAACGCGAACAAAGCACTGATGAATCTGGGCTATGAAGCGCTGTTCCCCGCCAGCATGACGGATGTGAATCCCGCAATTCTCTCAGCGCTATCGCCAAACGCTGATGAGAACCACGATTTCTTCTCTGGCTCTGGTTCATCTTATGTCATCGGTAAAGCCGTCAACACCGAAGATGAAGATTGGGACTTCTAAAAAAACGGCCACTGCTTTCTGGGTGGCCGCATTTTCCTACAAACGCTTTTCTACAGTATTTCTGATAGACCCAGAAATGAAAAAACCCTGAACCATTTCTGATTCAGGGCTTTCATAATAAGTGGCGGAACGGACGGGGCTCGAACCCGCGACCCCCTGCGTGACAGGCAGGTATTCTAACCAACTGAACTACCGCTCCACTCATGCTCACTGAGCGGGATGAATACTAAGATGATGGCACTATTACGTCAATGCTTTTTATAACTAACCGTTTCTGTTTGCTTATAATTTCATCTTACTGACTATTCTCTCACCCATGGGGTGAGCGACCTCGCCATTTTGCAATACAGAGGGCGATACGCTGGCGGCGTTATTCCGCTCGCCACAGGCAACTACCGCCTTTTTTAGCAATCAAATCCAGACGCTGTTCATGCGCGACTAGCTCAGCTTCATCGGCGTAAAGCACCTTTAACGCCGATTGAGGACGGACAATTCTCTGGATCGTTTCGGTATTCTCGTTCTTCTGCTGCGTTTCACCTTCCATCGAGAAAGTCAAAGACGTTTGACCACCGGTCATCGCCAGATAAACTTCAGCCAGAATCTCGGCATCGAGCAATGCGCCGTGCAGCGTACGCTTGCTGTTATCTATCTGATAGCGATCGCAGAGCGCATCCAAACTGTTACGCTTACCGGGAAAGATCTTCCGCGCCATAAGCAGGCTATCGGTGATCTTACAAAACGTCTCTGTCTTGGGAAGATCTCGGTTCAGCAACCGAAATTCATAATCCATAAAGCCGATATCAAACGTTGCGTTATGGATGACCAGTTCCGCGCCACGGATAAAATCGAGAAAATCATCCACAATATCCGCATACGTCGGTTTGTCGGCAAGAAACTCATCGCTGATACCGTGCACGTTATACGCTTCGGGATCCACTAAACGATCGGGTTTAATATAGACGTGAAAATGACGGCCCGTCAGGCGGCGGTTGATCACTTCAACCGCACCGATCTCGATAATTTTATGCCCTTCGTAGTGAACCCCCAGCATATTCATACCGGTGGTTTCTGTATCCAGGACGATTTGTCGCGTAATTTCAGTGCTCATCGTTTTCGTTTATGTCAGACTTGCCGTTTTTACCATAAGGGAGAGTCTACCAGAGATGCGCAAACAGGTAGAAATTTTCACCGATGGTTCTTGCCTCGGTAATCCAGGCCCCGGCGGTTATGGCGCCCTGCTGCGCTACAAACAGCACGAAAAACCGTTAAGTGCAGGCTATCGTCTTACCACGAATAACAGAATGGAGCTGATGGCCGCTATTGCAGCACTTGAAACGCTGACAACCGAGTGTGATGTGGTGCTCTGCACTGACAGCCAATATGTTCGTCAGGGGATCACCAGTTGGATTCATAACTGGAAAAAGCGAGGTTGGAAAACCGCCGACAAAAAACCGGTCAAAAACGTCGATCTTTGGCAAAGACTGGATACCGCGATTCAACGCCATTCCGTACGCTGGGAATGGGTAAAAGGACACGCCGGGCACCCGGAAAATGAGCGCTGTGATGAACTTGCTCGCGCCGCCGCCAGTGCACCAACGCTCGATGACACGGGTTATCAGGCTGAGTAAATCACCGTAAGCGTCCGCCTCATCTCCGATATATCTTTGTTGCGCCCACCGTGCGGCGCACTGATGCTTTACGCAACCGCGCCCTCATCGGCGTAAACGTCAGCGGAACCGTGCGCTTTCGGGCAATAATCAGCGTCAGGCACCCTAGCATCGGGATATGCTTATTCAACTTCCCTTTATTTCTTCGCCATGGCGTAACGTGAAAATGCGTCTGGTGGATAACCTCATAGTTCAATAGTCCCAGCCAGTCCGTGATGCGCATTTGAGTAAACATACGACTGCAATAAGGATGTTTTTTATTGAGTCTGGGAATCAATTTACCCAGACCAACGAGGCTGATCGGATTAAACGTGCTCAAGATTAACCAGCCATCGTCAACCAAAACACGGTCAACCTCACGCAACACACGATGCGGATCTGAGGAATAAGATAGCGTTTGGGCAAGCAGGCAAGCATCGATCGACTTTTCAGAGAAAGGTAATTGATGAGCATCAGCCACGACATGAAGATTATCACCGTGTGGAGCCACGTTAACCTGATGCGCAATCGCGCACTCCGTTATGTTGATTTCCGCACTCAGCGCCCCGACCTTGATAAGATGGAAACCAAAGAGTTTTGGCCACCACGACGACAAAGCCAGCTCAAGCGACTCGCGATAAAACTGCCCGCAGGTGATATCATCCCATGAATCAGGTGCAACAATGGTCTGAGGGATTTGTGCCGATTTCATCTTCTGTTCTCGTCCTCAGGCTACTAGCAAATAAGAGGTGATGAATGAATCTTATCAGTATCCCCGCACTTCAGGACAACTACATTTGGCTATTGAGCAATAAAGAAAACCGCTGTGTGATCGTCGATCCTGGTGAAGCGTCACCAGTGCTTGACGCACTCGCTCAGCACGCACTTTTTCCTGAAGCCATCTTGCTCACTCATCACCATAACGACCACGTGGGGGGCGTTCATGAACTCCTCAAACATTACCCTAACCTGCCTATTTTTGGCCCAAAAGAAACCGCTAAATGTGGCGCAACCAGCCTGCTTAAGGAAGGAAATACCGTCTCTTTGTTAAATTCGGAATTTTCTGTAATTGAGGTCCCGGGACACACATCTGGTCATATTGCCTACTATAATGCGCCATTTTTATTCTGTGGCGACACTCTGTTTTCAGCGGGATGCGGTCGTATCTTTGAAGGCACTCCTCGGCAAATGTATGAATCAATTCAAAAAATAGCAGCGTTTCCTGATGATACGGTAGTCTGTTGTGCACATGAATACACGCTATCAAACTTAAGGTTTTCTAATGCGATATGGCCTGAAGATCAAAGTATTGAAGCTTATCTTCATGAAATCAGTCAGATACGAGAAAAATCGCAGTCAAGTTTACCAACAACATTAGGACTAGAGAGAAGAATCAACCTATTTCTTCGCTGCCATGAATTTGATTTAAAAAGAAAATTATCAAAAGAACCTGAAAATATAGAGAATTGGCAAGTTTTTGAGATGCTACGCAGCAAGAAAGACTGCTTCTGAAGGTTTAGGTTGTGCTATTCCTCTAATCAAAGTATCCTTGCTCGTCTTTTAAGCAAACTATTGACCAACATATGAAGGCTAAAGCGATAATCATCGCCTCAGTCTTGCTGGCGGGTTGTCAGGTTTCCCCCCATGACACCTCGCAACCCAAACAGCATGCACAGAGTTTGTCTTCGGCAAGTCAAGGTGAAGCAGGAAAGTACACAGATGGTCGAGAGGCCTCTGCGCGATGGCTAGATGACGATAGCCTCGCGCAACGAGATCTGTGGAACTTCATTGGCGACGAGCTGAAGATGGAGGTTCCGGATAACGCCCGGATCCGCGAGCAAAAAACGCGTTATTTGAAAAATAAGAGCTATCTCCACGATGTAACATTACGGGCAGAGCCGTACATGTACTGGATAGTCGAGCAGATTAAGCAACGTAAAATGCCGATGGAACTGGTACTGCTACCCATAGTGGAGAGCGCTTTTGATCCAAGTGCCACATCATCCGCCAACGCCGCTGGGCTATGGCAGATTATCCCTGGCACAGGACGTAATTATGGTTTGAAGCAGAACCAATGGTACGACGGACGTCGCGATGTGATTGCATCCACGACGGCAGCACTGGATATGATGCAGCGGCTCAACACCATGTTTGATGGCGATTGGTTATTAACCGTTGCTGCTTATAACAGTGGTGAAGGCCGCGTTATGCAGGCGATGAAAGCGAATAAAGCGAAAGGGAAATCAACCAACTTCTGGGCACTGGCGTTACCGCGTGAAACGTCAATTTATGTTCCTAAGATGCTGGCCTTGAGCGATATTCTGAAAAACAGTAAGAAGTACGGCGTGAATCTGCCGCAACCCAATGAAAGCCGCGCATTAGCAAAGGTTGAGTTGGGACAGCAGATAGAACTGACACAAGCCGCTGAGATGGCTGGTCTGTCGTTGAATAAGCTAAAGAGCTATAACTCGGGCTATAAGCGTAATGTAACCGCACCAAATGGGCCACATTACATTATGGTTCCTAAAGCTCACGTTGAGCAGTTGAAAGATTCACTGGCTGATGGAGACATCGCAGCGATTCAACCAACACGCTTGGCACAAGCACAGACAACGCCAGTATCACAGCAGTATAAGGTACGCTCAGGTGATACCTTATCGGCAATAGCTGCACGGCTTAATGTCAGCACAAAAGATTTGCAGAGTTGGAACAATCTGCGTAGCGCTGGTGCGCTCAAGGTTGGTCAGACGCTACAAGTTGCCAAAGCTTCGGGCAGTAGCAGCTCTATCACCTATCAAGTTCGGAAGGGTGATTCGCTGGCAAGCATTGCTAAACGCCACGGCGTAAATATCGCTGATGTGATGCGCTGGAATACTGTAATCAACAAGAATGCCAACATTCAGCCAGGCGATCGTCTGACACTTTATGTTAGCAGCAATATAAAGCCTGATTCTTAACGTCATATCAGAATCAGTAACAAGAAACAGCCCTTCTGCAGATGTAGAGGGCTGTTTTTTTATGGCAATTAAACCAGACTAAATTCGACGAGCAGTGGGTTATGATCTGAAGCCTGGGTCACCAATACAGAGGACTGATTTACGGTCAGTTCTCGATAAAAAACGAAATCTAGCGGCCGCCCAAACGCCTTGCGTCGCTGATCATCAACGAAAGATACCTCTTGCAACCCCATCCTTGTCGCAAAACGATTAAGTGCGTTGATACGTTGCTGACTCCATGCATTAAAATCCCCAGCCATAATCGCCGGCCCCTGATGATGCAGGAGCTGTTCCCCAATTGCAGCCAACTGCTTCGTGTACACTTCAACACCAAAGCTAAAGTTAACGGCATGGATATTGATGACCATCAGTCTCTGCCCATTCTGAAGCGCATAGACCGTCACCAGAGAGGATTTGGCTAAACGCAGCAAAGGCTCCCTCTCGCGCAGAGGACAGCAATACACGGGCTGAGCGGCTGATAGCGTCATCACACCAGATGGATGTTGTGGAAGAATAATGGCGGGCACCTGATCGGCAGAGAGATAGTTAGTGGTTGCAAAACGGATAAGGTCTGGCGTACTTTGCGCCTCCTGCAACAGGACTAGCTGAGTACCTTTGCCGAAATTCTGTAAAACAGAAAGCCAGTTCATTCGTTGTTGCTTAAAAATGTTCCACACCATTACACGTAAAACATCTCCCTCAAGCAACAATGAGCCTGTCGGTAGCGATTGCCCCGGATAATGCATTTCCCCGGGAGGAAAGATACGCTCAGCTGGTTGGCCGGCAACATACCTCATTGCATAGTTTTTTTCCGCACGCCTTATCCACTATCAGTTTTAATACACTTAATACCCTATCAAAAAAGAGTGCCCTTCTGTTATAAGAATTTTATCGCAGACTTGCAATGTACGCTTGGAGATCGGGAAGGAAAAAATGCAATGGTGAGCAAAGAGAAAGAGAGGAATCCATCTAAAAGCTTTAATATTTAAATATGCAAAAAGCCCTAAGCGTTAACTTAGGGCTTTTTACAAAATAAGTGGCGGAACGGACGGGGCTCGAACCCGCGACCCCCTGCGTGACAGGCAGGTATTCTAACCAACTGAACTACCGCTCCACCGAATTTCTCTACAACCACCAGATTGCTCCGGCTTACTGCTTAATTTGATGCCTGGCAGTTCCCTACTCTCACATGGGGAAGCCCCACACTACCATCGGCGCTACGGCGTTTCACTTCTGAGTTCGGCATGGGGTCAGGTGGGACCACCGCGCTATCGCCGCCAGGCAAATTCTGTTTTATTCCGACCGTTACTTAACATGACTTTTTTCTTTGTCATCTCCGTAACCATCAGAACCAATCTTTGAACAAGCTGAATATCGTTCTCTATGAGTCGTCTCACAAAACACCTTCGGTGTTGTAAGGTTAAGCCTCTCGGGTCATTAGTACTGGTTAGCTCAACGTATCGCTACGCTTACACACCCAGCCTATCTACGTCGTCGTCTTCAACGGCCCTTCAGGGGCATCTAGTGCCCAGGGAAGACTCATCTCGAGGCAAGTTTCCCGCTTAGATGCTTTCAGCGGTTATCTCTTCCGCACTTAGCTACCGGGCAATGCAATTGGCATCACAACCCGTACACCAGTGGTGCGTTCACTCCGGTCCTCTCGTACTAGGAGCAACCCCTCTCAATCTTCCAACGCCCACGGCAGATAGGGACCGAACTGTCTCACGACGTTCTAAACCCAGCTCGCGTACCACTTTAAATGGCGAACAGCCATACCCTTGGGACCTACTTCAGCCCCAGGATGTGATGAGCCGACATCGAGGTGCCAAACACCGCCGTCGATATGAACTCTTGGGCGGTATCAGCCTGTTATCCCCGGAGTACCTTTTATCCGTTGAGCGATGGCCCTTCCATTCAGAACCACCGGATCACTAAGACCTGCTTTCGCACCTGCTCGAGCTGTCACTCTCGCAGTCAAGCTAGCTTATGCCTTTGCACTAACCTCCTGATGTCCGACCAGGATTAGCTAACCTTCGTGCTCCTCCGTTACGCTTTGGGAGGAGACCGCCCCAGTCAAACTACCCACCAGACACTGTCCGCAACCCGGATTACGGGTCTACGTTAGAACATCAAACATTAAAGGGTGGTATTTCAAGGTTGGCTCCATGCAGACTGGCGTCCACACTTCAAAGCCTCCCACCTATCCTACACATCAAGGCTCAAGGTTCAGTGTCAAGCTATAGTAAAGGTTCACGGGGTCTTTCCGTCTTGCCGCGGGTACACTGCATCTTCACAGCGAGTTCAATTTCACTGAGTCTCGGGTGGAGACAGCCTGGCCATCATTACGCCATTCGTGCAGGTCGGAACTTACCCGACAAGGAATTTCGCTACCTTAGGACCGTTATAGTTACGGCCGCCGTTTACCGGGGCTTCGATCAAGAGCTTCGCCTTGCGGCTGACCCCATCAATTAACCTTCCGGCACCGGGCAGGCGTCACACCGTATACGTCCACTTTCGTGTTTGCACAGTGCTGTGTTTTTATTAAACAGTTGCAGCCAGCTGGTATCTTCGACTGATTTCAGCTCCATGAGCAAGTCACTTCACTTACCATCAGCGTGCCTTCTCCCGAAGTTACGGCACCATTTTGCCTAGTTCCTTCACCCGAGTTCTCTCAAGCGCCTGAGTATTCTCTAC
The DNA here is from genome assembly GCF_041228105.1 of Pectobacterium aroidearum. Taxonomy (NCBI): domain Bacteria; kingdom Pseudomonadati; phylum Pseudomonadota; class Gammaproteobacteria; order Enterobacterales; family Pectobacteriaceae; genus Pectobacterium; species Pectobacterium aroidearum. Next base: position 1,248,180 of record NZ_CP166097.1, on the reverse strand, counting down.
CTGACCACCTGTGTCGGTTTGGGGTACGATTCGGTGTTACCTGGAGCTTAGAGGCTTTTCCTGGAAGCGTAGCATCAGTTACTTCATCACCGTAGTGACTCGTCATCACGCCTCAGTGTTAATGATGACCCGGATTTACCAAAGTCACCCACCTTCACGCTTAAACCGGGACAACCGTCGCCCGGATAACCTAGCTTTCTCCGTCCCCCCTTCGCAGTAACACCCAGTACAGGAATATTAACCTGTTTCCCATCGACTACGCTTTTCAGCCTCGCCTTAGGGGTCGACTCACCCTGCCCCGATTAACGTTGGACAGGAACCCTTGGTCTTCCGGCGTGCGGGTTTTTCACCCGCATTATCGTTACTTATGTCAGCATTCGCACTTCTGATACCTCCAGCAACCCTCACAGGCCACCTTCGCAGGCTTACAGAACGCTCCCCTACCCAACAACACTAAGTGTCGCTGCCGCAGCTTCGGTGCATGGTTTAGCCCCGTTACATCTTCCGCGCAGGCCGACTCGACCAGTGAGCTATTACGCTTTCTTTAAATGATGGCTGCTTCTAAGCCAACATCCTGGCTGTCTATGCCTTCCCACATCGTTTCCCACTTAACCATGACTTTGGGACCTTAGCTGGCGGTCTGGGTTGTTTCCCTCTTCACGACGAACGTTAGCACCCGCCGTGTGTCTCCCGTGATAACATTCTTCGGTATTCGTAGTTTGCATCGGGTTGGTAAGTCGGGATGACCCCCTAGCCGAAACAGTGCTCTACCCCCGAAGATGAGTTCACGAGGCGCTACCTAAATAGCTTTCGGGGAGAACCAGCTATCTCCCGGTTTGATTGGCCTTTCACCCCCAGCCACAAGTCATCCGCTAATTTTTCAACATTAGTCGGTTCGGTCCTCCAGTTAGTGTTACCCAACCTTCAACCTGCCCATGGCTAGATCACCGGGTTTCGGGTCTATACCCTGCAACTTAACGCCCAGTTAAGACTCGGTTTCCCTGCGGCTCCCCTATTCGGTTAACCTTGCTACAGAATATAAGTCGCTGACCCATTATACAAAAGGTACGCAGTCACACCCCGAAGGATGCTCCCACTGCTTGTACGTACACGGTTTCAGGTTCTATTTCACTCCCCTCGCCGGGGTTCTTTTCGCCTTTCCCTCACGGTACTGGTTCACTATCGGTCAGTCAGGAGTATTTAGCCTTGGAGGATGGTCCCCCCATATTCAGACAGGATGTCACGTGTCCCGCCCTACTCATCGAACTCACAACTTGTGCATTTTTGTGTACGGGACTATCACCCTTTACTGTGCGACTTTCCAGACGCTTCCACTAACACACAAACTGATTCAGGTTCTGGGCTCTTCCCCGTTCGCTCGCCGCTACTGGGGGAATCTCGGTTGATTTCTTTTCCTCGGGGTACTGAGATGTTTCAGTTCCCCCGGTTCGCCTCATTACGCTATGTATTCACATAATGATAGTGTGTCGAAACACACTGGGTTTCCCCATTCGGGTATCGTCGGGTATAACGCTTCATATCAGCTTACCGACGCTTATCGCAGATTAGCACGCCCTTCATCGCCTCTGACTGCCTAGGCATCCACCGTGTACGCTTAGTCGCTTAACCTCACAACCCGAAGGTGTCTTTGATAAATCAAAGTCACTGTCGCGCTGCGATTATTTGAGAGACTCATTGACAGACTGCATCGCCATCGACACCCAAAGGTATCAACGCACGTTCAGCTGTCATGTTTCAATTTTCAGCTTGTTCCAGATTGTTAAAGAGCAAAATACTTCGCAGCATACTGTTTCCAATACGCTCTGAAGTCTTTTTAATGGTGGAGCTATGCGGGATCGAACCGCAGACCTCCTGCGTGCAAAGCAGGCGCTCTCCCAGCTGAGCTATAGCCCCATCGTTGCTTACAGATACCTTAGATACCACTCACGGAAGAGTTGGTAGGCCTGAGTGGACTTGAACCACCGACCTCACCCTTATCAGGGGTGCGCTCTAACCACCTGAGCTACAAGCCTATTAAGGTATTTCTGCTCGTTATTTTCATCAGACAATCTGTGTGAGCACTTCACTTAACGCACATCTTCTTGGTAAGGAGGTGATCCAACCGCAGGTTCCCCTACGGTTACCTTGTTACGACTTCACCCCAGTCATGAATCACAAAGTGGTAAGCGCCCTCCCGAAGGTTAAGCTACCTACTTCTTTTGCAACCCACTCCCATGGTGTGACGGGCGGTGTGTACAAGGCCCGGGAACGTATTCACCGTAGCATTCTGATCTACGATTACTAGCGATTCCGACTTCATGGAGTCGAGTTGCAGACTCCAATCCGGACTACGACGTACTTTATGAGGTCCGCTTGCTCTCGCGAGGTCGCTTCTCTTTGTATACGCCATTGTAGCACGTGTGTAGCCCTACTCGTAAGGGCCATGATGACTTGACGTCATCCCCACCTTCCTCCAGTTTATCACTGGCAGTCTCCTTTGAGTTCCCGGCCGAACCGCTGGCAACAAAGGATAAGGGTTGCGCTCGTTGCGGGACTTAACCCAACATTTCACAACACGAGCTGACGACAGCCATGCAGCACCTGTCTCAGAGTTCCCGAAGGCACCAAAGCATCTCTGCTAAGTTCTCTGGATGTCAAGAGTAGGTAAGGTTCTTCGCGTTGCATCGAATTAAACCACATGCTCCACCGCTTGTGCGGGCCCCCGTCAATTCATTTGAGTTTTAACCTTGCGGCCGTACTCCCCAGGCGGTCGATTTAACGCGTTAGCTCCGGAAGCCACGCCTCAAGGGCACAACCTCCAAATCGACATCGTTTACAGCGTGGACTACCAGGGTATCTAATCCTGTTTGCTCCCCACGCTTTCGCACCTGAGCGTCAGTCTTTGTCCAGGGGGCCGCCTTCGCCACCGGTATTCCTCCAGATCTCTACGCATTTCACCGCTACACCTGGAATTCTACCCCCCTCTACAAGACTCTAGCTTGCCAGTTTCAAATGCAGTTCCCAAGTTAAGCTCGGGGATTTCACATCTGACTTAACAAACCGCCTGCGTGCGCTTTACGCCCAGTCATTCCGATTAACGCTTGCACCCTCCGTATTACCGCGGCTGCTGGCACGGAGTTAGCCGGTGCTTCTTCTGCGGGTAACGTCAATCGGTGAGAGTATTAATCTCACCGCCTTCCTCCCCGCTGAAAGTGCTTTACAACCCGAAGGCCTTCTTCACACACGCGGCATGGCTGCATCAGGCTTGCGCCCATTGTGCAATATTCCCCACTGCTGCCTCCCGTAGGAGTCTGGACCGTGTCTCAGTTCCAGTGTGGCTGGTCATCCTCTCAGACCAGCTAGGGATCGTCGCCTAGGTGAGCCATTACCTCACCTACTAGCTAATCCCATCTGGGCACATCTGATGGCAAGAGGCCCGAAGGTCCCCCTCTTTGGTCCGAAGACGTTATGCGGTATTAGCTACCGTTTCCAGTAGTTATCCCCCTCCATCAGGCAGTTTCCCAGACATTACTCACCCGTCCGCCGCTCGTCACCCGAGAGCAAGCTCTCTGTGCTACCGCTCGACTTGCATGTGTTAGGCCTGCCGCCAGCGTTCAATCTGAGCCATGATCAAACTCTTCAATTTAAGATTTGTTTGATTTGCTGAACTCGTCAGCGATGCTCAAAGAATTAGTAACTGTTTATTCGTAATGAATTTACTGTTGTTCACTCTTCAAGACTTTTTATATCGTTAAGATACGGTCTTGTGAGTGCCCACACAGATTGTCTGATTAAATTGTTAAAGAGCAGTGCCACATCTTCCGTGGCGCGGGCCGCATATATTATGCGTTTCCGCTGTGAAGTCAAGTCATTACTGACCGCCTTCGTTGAATCTTCTTCTGTCACACCAACTTCGTAAGTCGCTGTTGCCGTGTCAGTGGAGGCGCATTATAGGGACTTCTCGCCGCCTGACAAGCGCTAAATGCAAAATAATTTTCAACCGTTCAAAAACAAACCAAAAGACACCATTTCGCATACTTCACATACAGAAAGTGAATACAATATGAGCTCACTATATAAAAACGGGGGTATCCATTAACGAATGCCCCCGTTTGCCGCTTACCGTTTCACGCACATGATTACTGCCGTGCGACTATCTGTTCACCTTCAACATCTAATGTGATCGGTTTACCGGGGATCAATTTTCCCCCAAGTATCTGCTGAGCAAGTGGGTTCTCTATCAGTTGCTGTATCGCTCTTTTAAGCGGACGCGCACCATAGACAGGATCAAACCCGACCTCTCCGAGCATATCTAAAGTTGCATCCGTAATCGTGACGCTATATCCACGCTCTTCAAGACGTTTGTATAGTCTCTGAAGCTGAATTTTTGCGATCGACGTAATGTGCGCTCTTCCCAGTGGATGGAATACCACAACCTCATCAATACGGTTAATAAATTCAGGACGGAAGCTGTGGCTAACAACTTCAAGAACCATATCTCTCATTTCGGTATAACTGCGCTCACCAAAACGTTCCTGAATAAGGTCAGACCCCAAGTTTGATGTCATGATGACCACTGTATTACGGAAGTCGACCGTTCTGCCCTGACCATCAGTAAGACGACCATCATCCAATACCTGAAGCAAGATGTTGAACACATCAGGGTGGGCTTTTTCGATCTCATCCAGCAAAATGACCGAATAAGGACGACGGCGTACCGCTTCCGTCAGATATCCCCCTTCTTCGTAACCGACATATCCAGGAGGCGCCCCGACCAAACGTGAAACCGAGTGTTTCTCCATAAACTCAGACATATCGATACGCACCATGGCGTCGTCACTGTCGAAGAGGAAAGTCGCCAGCGTTTTACAAAGTTCTGTTTTCCCAACGCCAGTTGGACCAAGGAACAGGAACGATCCAATTGGACGATTAGGGTCAGATAGCCCTGCCCGGCTGCGACGGATAGAGTTCGCTACCGCTTCGACGGCTTCGTTCTGCCCAATCACACGCTGATGCAGCTCATCTTCCATGCGCAATAATTTTTCTTTCTCGCTTTCCAGCATGCGAGAAACAGGAATACCAGTCCAACGCGCCAGCACATCAGCAATTTCAACATCTGTTACTCTATTACGCAGCAAATGCATCGTTTTTCCTTCTTGCTGCGTTGCTGCTGCCAGTTGTTTCTCTAGTTCAGGGATTTTGCCGTATTGCAGCTCAGACATTCTCCCCAGATCGCCCTGACGGCGAGCCTGTTCTAGGGCAATTTTCGCCTGCTCTAAGGACGCCTTAATATTCTGTGTTCCCGTGAGTGACGCTTTTTCTGCTTTCCACTCTTCTTCTTGCTGGGAATATTCACGCTCTTTCTGGTCTAGTTCCGCACTCAGCAATTCAAGCCGTTTTTGGCTAGCTTCATCAGATTCTTTTTTCAGCGCCTGTTGCTCCAGCTTTAACTGGATGATCCGGCGCTCAAGCCGATCGAGAGGCTCTGGTTTTGAATCAATCTGAATACGAATGCTAGACGCCGCTTCATCAATCAGGTCAATCGCCTTATCCGGCAACTGACGATCCGCGATATAGCGATGGGAGAGCATGGCCGCCGCCACAATCGCCGGGTCAGTAATTTGTACGTGGTGATGCAATTCATAGCGCTCTTTCAGCCCACGTAGAATGGCAATGGTGTCCTCAACGGTAGGTTCTGCGACAAACACCTTCTGAAAACGGCGCTCAAGCGCTGCATCTTTTTCAATATACTGCCGATACTCATCCAGAGTTGTCGCCCCGACGCAGTGCAGCTCACCACGCGCCAACGCAGGTTTTAGCATATTACCCGCATCCATAGCGCCATCGGCTTTGCCCGCGCCCACCATCGTGTGGAGTTCATCAATAAACAGAATGACGTTGCCTTCCTGCTTAGACAAATCGTTGAGCACGCCTTTCAAACGCTCTTCAAACTCACCACGATATTTCGCGCCAGCCACCAGCGCGCCCATATCCAGTGAAAGGACTCGCTTGTTTTTCAAGCCTTCAGGCACTTCACCATTAACGATACGCTGGGCTAACCCTTCAACTATTGCGGTTTTACCCACACCGGGTTCACCAATTAATACCGGGTTATTTTTGGTCCGACGCTGTAAAACCTGAATAGTGCGGCGAATCTCTTCATCACGCCCGATCACAGGATCGAGCTTGCCTTGTTCCGCACGTTCCGTGAGATCAATTGTGAATTTCTTCAATGCCTGGCGCTGATCCTCAGCCCCTTGGTCGTTCACTTGCTCCCCTCCTCGCACTTGATCAATCGCGTTTGTTACCCCTTGCTGCGTAACACCCGCCTTTTTCAATATATCTCCCAACGTGCCGCGAGACTCCAGCGCAGCGAGCACGAAAAGTTCCGAAGAGATAAAGGTATCGTTACGCTTTTGCGCCAGCTTGTCGCACATATTTAATACGCGGACTAACTCGCTTGAAGGTTGGACATCACCATCGGTACCTTCAACCTGAGGCAAACGCTTGATTGCCTGATCGATTTCGGTTTTCAGGTGATTAAGATTGGCTCCGGCAACAGTCAGAAGTGGGCCAACAGTTCCACCATCCTGATGAAGCAAAGCGCTCATCAAGTGAAGGGGTTCAATAAACTGGTGGTCACGCCCAAGGGCGAGAGACTGAGCATCAGCAAGAGCAAGTTGGAATTTGTTGGTAAGACGATCCAGACGCATAACTCCTCCCATACACTGGTCAAAATTGCTACTGGAGATTAAATGAGGTCATCCCTCAAAAATTTCAAGGTTATTTTGCCAGTCGTGACAGGATTTAAACGTTACTTGTCCTGGACCGTCTTAATTCAATAGGTTATATCAGCCAGATTAAACTTGCCATACGGCCAGTCACGCCATCACGCCGATAAGAGAAAAATTTGTGAGGTTCGCTCACAGTACAGGCGTTTCCACCAAAAATTTGCGTTACCCCTGCGGCGCGTAAACGCAGTCTTGCCAGTTGGTAGATATCGGCAAAAAATTTATTTCCTTCAGGCCGAAATGCAGAAGCCGCTGCTGAATCATGCTGAATAAATGCGTCTCTCACTTCAGGGCCAACTTCAAAAGCATCAGGCCCGATAGCGGGCCCCAGCCACGCCATGATCTGCGCAGGCTGCGCACGGAAACAGGCTAACGTTTCTTCCAGCACACCCGCGTGTAATCCCCGCCAACCAGCATGCGCAGCAGCCACTTCATCGCCGTTGCTTGCACAAAAAAGCACGGGTAAACAGTCCGCCGTCATCACCGCACAGACCTGCCCTTTCTTATCCGTATAAGCCGCATCACCGCAAACAGATGTGGGGGACTCCTCGCTAATACGAATTACATCGGTGCCATGAACTTGTTCCAACCAATGCGGCATGGCTGGGAGGCCAGCCATCTCCACCAGTGTTTGCCGATTTGCGGTAACGTGTACAGGCTCATCGCTCACATGGTTGCCCAAATTCAAAGAGTCATAAGGTGCAACACTATGCCCACCAATACGCGTCGTACTACAAGATTTCACACTTTCTGGTAAAGGCCAGTCGGGGTATATCAGCATAGTCCGTCACCTCTATAAATCGGCACTTATCGTATTGAATACATTACCAGTCGAGCTGATCTTTAAATTCTTCGGTATCGGCTTTCAGCGCATCAATCAGATCAACCATATCCTGCGGCAATTCCGCATGCCATTCCATGTGAATGCCGGTAATCGGATGGTAGAAACGCAACATGGTGGCATGCAGCGCCTGACGGTCGAAACCACGCAGCGTCTCAATGAACGCTTCCGAAGCGCCTCTTGGTGGACGAGGACGACCGCCGTATAGCTGATCGCCAACCAGGGGATGATTAATGTGCGCCATATGCACACGAATCTGATGGGTGCGCCCCGTTTCCAGACGCAACCGCAAACGGGTATGCGCACGGAAATGTTCCATGATGCGATAATGTGTTACAGCAGGCTTACCCATTGGGTGCACTGCCATATGAGTACGTTTGGTTGAATGGCGGGCGATAGGTTGATCGACCATGCCGCCTGCCGTCATCGAGCCAATCGCAACGGCTTCATACTCACGGGTAATTTCGCGCGCCTGTAGCGCCTCAACCAAACGCGTCTGTGCTGGTACGGTTTTCGCGACCACCATGAGCCCCGTCGTATCTTTATCCAGTCGGTGCACAATTCCGGCACGAGGCACATCGACAATCTCAGGATAATGATGCAACAAGGCATTCAATACCGTGCCATCCGGGTTACCCGCTCCGGGGTGAACCACCAGATCTCTGGGTTTGTTGATGACCAGAATATCCTGATCTTCATACACGATATCCAGCTTGATATCCTGTGCTTCCCAGCGGGCTTCTTCTTCAATCAATGCATCAATCGCTACCGATTCGCCGCCAAGTACTTTCTCTTTTGGCTTATTGGTGACATTGCCGTTAATCTGTACCCGATTCTCAAGAATCCACTCTTTTATGCGGGATCGTGAATAATCAGGGAACAATTCGGCCAAAGCCTGATCTAAACGTTGTCCGAGTTGAGATTCGGCCACCGTTGCGGTGAGTTGTACTTGTTGTGCCATATTATGCAGCTTCTTCGTTAACGTTGGGTTTTGACGGCGACGCCGTTTAAAATAATGTACTATTGTAGCTGGTCTAAATCGGGAGCTTAACGGACAGTCTCCCGGAATAACATTCTGAGGATAATCAAAACGTCATGACGCGTATGAAATATCTGGTGGCTGCCGCCACGTTGAGCCTGGCGCTGGCTGGTTGCTCCAGCAATTCCAAAGATGCGGTTCCTGATAGTCCGCCATCTGAAATCTATGCCAATGCTCAACAAAAACTGCAGGACGGCAACTTTAAAGCAGCCATCACGCAGTTGGAAGCACTGGATAACCGGTATCCGTTTGGTCCCTATTCGCAGCAAGTGCAGTTGGATTTGATCTACGCCTATTACAAATCCGCAGAGCTGCCATTGGCTCAAGCTTCTATTGACCGCTTCCTGCGACTCAACCCGACCCATCCAAACGTGGATTATGTCCTGTACATGCGCGGCCTTACCGACATGGCGCTGGATGATAGCGCGTTACAAGGCTTCTTCGGCGTCGATCGTTCCGATCGCGATCCGCAGTATGCCCGCACCGCTTTCCGGGATTTCAGCAAGCTCATTCAGGGATATCCGAACAGCCAATACGCCACCGACGCAAACAAGCGTTTGGTTTACCTTAAAGAGCGTCTGGCCAAGTATGAGCTTTCTGTCGCGCAATACTACACGAAACGCGGCGCTTATGTGGCAGTAGTTAATCGCGTTGAGCAAATGCTACGTGATTACCCTGATACTCAGGCAACAAAAACTGCCCTGCCGTTGATGGAAAATGCCTATCGTGAACTGCAACTGGCCGCACAGGCAGACAAAGTCGCAAAAGTTATTGCCGCGAACCCGGCATAAACGATAAGCCACACACAATAATGAGACGGCAGCTTCGGTTGCCGTTTTTTTATGGTTTTATCGGTTCGCTATGCATCGATGATGCAGAAAAAACAGCTTGGTAGGAGTCAACAACAGCGCGGTAACATCAACACATCCTGTCAATAATGGCACAGGCCGAATGCCCCCTCAAGCACTTCCCTTCGATTCCCGATGATGTCTCACAAATCGCGTTTTCTTGACAAAAAGTGACGAAAAAAAGCGATCAATATCACGCTTTTTGCCACAACTCGCGGTATGCTGGAATCATCCAAGACGGACATAGGCAGAGAGGTAAGTTTATATGACTATTAATATTACCAGTAAGCAAATGGATATCACCCCCGCAATTCGTCAACATGTCGAAGACCGTCTTTCCAAGCTGGATAAGTGGCAAACCCAGCTGATTAACCCGCATATTATTCTGTCAAAAGAGCCTCAGGGTTTTGTGGCCGATGCCACTATCAGTACGCCAAATGGTCCGCTGGTTGCCAGCGCCAAACATGATGATATGTATGCCGCTATCAATGAGCTAATTACCAAACTCGAACGTCAGTTGGACAAACTCCAGCATAAAGGCGAAGCCAGACGTGCGGTAGCTAGCGTCAAAGAAGCCAATCTCCAGCCAACTCAAGAAGAGTAATTTACTCCCTTTACCTCAATATAACGCGCCTGAGGGCGCGTTTCTGCATTCTACTCGCCCGTAACCTACGCCCTAAAGCGCCAGCACGATACATGGTTTAACATTGCACGTGGCGATTTTGTATTGACAGGATGAAAAGCCAACAGTTACCTTACCTGTTAAGAATTTGGGTTTTCCTGACTAACCGAGCACACATGACCAATAAACTGTTCTTCTTCGTATTCTTTTTCACCTTCCCCTGATTTGGGAGGCGATTCGTCGTAAGAGCAAGAATACGAAGACGAACAAAAAAGCCTCCTGACCGGGAGGCTTTTTTTATATAAGAACATAAGGCAGGTAATAGCATCATGACAGACAATCCATTACTCGCACTGCGAGAACGCATCAGCGCATTGGATCTGCAATTAATTGAATTGCTGGCACAAAGACGAGAACTGGCGCTGGACGTTGCTCGCAGCAAATTACATTCGCATCGCCCCATCCGTGACAAAGAGCGTGAACGTGATTTGCTGGACAAGCTGACAGCCGCAGGGAAAAAGCATCATCTTGATGGTCACTATATTACCCGCTTATTTCAGCTCATTATTGAAGATTCAGTACTGACACAGCAGGCTCTCTTACAGCACCACCTCAACCAAACAACGTCACACTCTGCCCGTATTGCGTTTCTCGGGCCGAAAGGATCTTATTCCCATCTTGCTGCCCGCCAATATGCCGCTCGACACTTCGAACAACTCATTGAATGCGGCTGCCAGAAGTTCCAGGACATCTTCAATATGGTGGAAACTGGGCAAGCGGACTATGCCGTTCTGCCGATTGAAAATACCAGTTCCGGTTCAATCAACGACGTCTATGACTTGCTGCAGCACACGGGATTATCCATCGTCGGCGAATTAACCAACCCGATAAACCATTGTGTTCTGGTCGCCACAGAGACGTCACTGGCACAAATCGAAACGGTTTACAGCCACCCGCAACCGTTCCAGCAATGCAGCCATTTCATCAATCGTTTTCCGCACTGGAAGATTGAATATTGTGAGAGCACTGCTGCGGCGATGGAAAAAGTCGCGGCGCTCAACTCACCAAAAGCAGCGGCACTCGGCAGCGAAGCCGGTGGTCAGCTTTATCAGCTACAGGTGCTGGAACACGATCTGGCCAATCAGTCACAAAACATCACTCGCTTCATTGTATTAGCGCGTAAACCCATTGAAGTAACAGAACAAGTGCCGGCAAAAACCACGCTGATTATGGCAACCGGTCAACAGTCCGGTGCACTGGTGGAAGCACTCCTGGTATTGCGTGATAACGGCATTGTAATGACCAAGCTGGAATCCAGACCGATCAACGGTAACCCGTGGGAAGAGATGTTCTATCTTGATGTGCAGGCGAACCTGCGCAGCGATGCTATGCAGAAAGCGCTAAAAGGATTAGCCCCCATCACCCGCTCGTTAAAGGTGCTAGGCTGTTATCCTAGTGAAAACGTCGTACCCGTCGATGTGAACGAATAGTCGGTGTAAACAAATAATGGAAAAAGCCATCCCGGCTACTCGCCGGGATGGCCTCTCGAACACAATTCAAATATCAAACACAGTCTGAAGCGCAAACGTACTTACTGACGAATATCGTTTGCCTGACGCAAAAGCACCCTGCTCTCCGCCTGGAAGCGTTTGGCATAATCGCCAAACCAGTGTTCGACTTTCTTGAAACTGTTAATAAACTCGGCTTTATCCGTCTGTTCCAGCAACGTAATCGCTTCGCCAAAGCGTTTGTAGTAACGCTTAATCAACGCCAGATTATCCTCTGAAGACATAATAATGTCGGCATAAAGCTGCGGGTCCTGTGCAAACAACCGCCCAACCATGATCAACTCCAGACGATAAATCGGCGATGACAGGGCGAGTAGCTGCTCAATCTGCACATTCTCTTCCGCTAAATGCAGGCCATAGGCGAATGTCGCAAAGTGACGCAGCGCCTGAATGAACATCATGTTCTGATCGTGTTCAACCGCGCTAATGCGGTGCAGACGCGCGCCCCATACCTGAATCTGTTCCAGCAGCCACTGGTAAGCTTCCGGCTGACGACCATCGCAATAGACAACGACCTGCTTGGCAAGGCTACCGCTGTCTGGCCCGAACATAGGGTGCAGCCCCAGTACCGGACCACTATGCGCCGCCAGCATCGCTTGAAGCGGGCCATTTTTTACCGATGCCAGATCAACCAAAATACAGTCATCCGGCAAAGCTGGCAGACGAGCAATAACCTGCTCAGTCACGTGAATCGGCACGCTAACAATCACCATACCAGCGTCAGACAGGAGTTCATCCGCGTGCGGCCAGTCATCTTGCTCCAGAATCCTCACCTGATAGCCCGACAACGTCAGCATTTTTTCAAACAGATTGCCCATTTGACCACGGCCACCAATGATGACGACTGGGCGCAACTGCGGACACAGCGTTTTAAAGCCTTTGTCATTTTCGCTGGTATAGGATTCGCGCATTGTACGCCGCAGGATATCCTCGATGAGATCCGGTGGAACCCCCATCGACTCCGCTTCTTTACGGCGTGAGCTGAGCATGGCCGCTTCACGATCGGGCGCATAAATAGGCAAACCATAGCGGCTTTTCACTTCGCCCACTTCCGCCACCAAACGCAACCGACGTGATAACAGCGCGACAAGCTCCTTATCTACCTCATCTATCTGATCACGTAATGCGGTCAGTTCAGCTACCATATTTTGTTACTCTCCTGAATGTTTCACACGCGCAGCACTCAGCTCTTGATGAACGGAACGCAGCAGCGCTTCTGTACTTTCCCAACTGATACAGGCATCCGTGACTGATACACCGTAGCGCATATCTGAACGCGGCTGTTCTGAAGACTGGCTCCCCTCGTTAAGGTGGCTTTCCAGCATCAATCCTATAATGGAACGATTTCCCGCCTTAATTTGTTCAATCGCAGATTCAACAACAAGTGGCTGACGGCGGTAGTCTTTATTCGAATTACCGTGACTACAATCTATCATCAGCGCAGGTTTCAGTCCCGCATCCTGCATCTGTTTTTCACATTCAGCGACATCCTGCGCACTGTAATTTGGTTTTTTACCGCCGCGCAGGATCACGTGGCCATCAATGTTCCCCTGCGTTTGCAGCAGACAGACCTGACCGGTTTGATTGATACCAACAAAGCGATGTGGCATGGCGGCAGCTCTCATCGCGTTGATCGCCGTTCCCAGGCTGCCATCCGTACCGTTTTTGAACCCAACAGGCATGGACAGGCCGGAGGCCATCTCACGGTGCGTTTGTGATTCCGTTGTACGTGCGCCGATAGCTGACCAGCTGAATAAATCGCCCAGGTACTGCGGGCTGTTCGGATCAAGTGCTTCGGTCGCCAATGGCAGCCCCATATTCACCAGTTCCAGCAGCAGGCCGCGCGCGATGTGCAACCCTGATTCCACATCAAATGAACCATCCATGAACGGATCGTTAATAAGCCCTTTCCAGCCCACGGTGGTACGCGGTTTTTCAAAATAAACACGCATCACGATGTAGAGGCGATCGTTTAATTCAGCGGCAAGTGACTGCAGGCGGCGTGCGTACTCCAATGCAGCATCCGTGTCATGAATCGAGCAAGGCCCGCAGACGATCAACAGTCGGTCATCGCGACCATGAATGATATCCGCGATGGTTGCTCTCGCTTGCGCAATATCACGCTGTTCCGCATCGTTAAGCGGAAACTTGGCTTTCAATTCATCGGGAGTAATCAAAATCTGTTCTGCACTGATATTAATATTGTTAAGTGAATCTTTTTGCATGATCCCATTCCTGAAAAGTTCGGTATGTTCGCGACTGTCTGCACAACTGATTAACTGCACAACCTACGCGTGATGTTTACACCATAACACGAACCGTAAAGATTTCAATCCACTTAGTGTAAATAAAAAATTACCACCCTAAATATTGTCAAAAAAACAATATCTGCATGCCCTATCACTTCCCAACACAACCATGCCTATCTCCAGCGTGAATAATGATAGAATCACGCCAACAAGGGGGAAGGATGCTGAAAGCGATAATCATCGATGACGAACAGCTGGCACGTGAAGAGCTCAGCCTGCTACTGGAAAATGAATCTGATATCACCATCATTGCACAGTGCAGCAATGCGCTGGAGGCAATACCCGCGATTCACCGGCTGCAACCGGATGTCATTTTTCTGGATATACAGATGCCAAAGGTCAGCGGATTAGAGCTGGTTGCCATGTTGGATCCAGAAAATATGCCTTATGTCGTCTTCGTGACAGCCTATGACGAATACGCAGTGAGGGCATTTGAAGAGCATGCTTTTGACTATTTACTGAAACCACTGGATGCACAGCGACTAGGCAAAACGCTAAATCGTTTACGGCGCGGCACCAGTGTAAATAAAAACGTACAGGTAATTTCCGAACCCTTGCTCCGCCATATTCCCTGTAACGGACACAACCGTATTTTTTTGCTCAAGATTGAGGAAGTCGAGTATCTTTGTTCAGAACTCAGCGGCGTGCATGTCGTGGGCGTCAGCCAGTCCGGCTATACCCAACTTTCACTGAAAACGCTGGAAGAAAAAACGCCTTTCGTCCGTTGCCACCGTCAATATATGGTTAACACGGAGCAACTGAAAGAAATCCAGTTAATGGAGAACGGCGCAGCAGAAGTATTGACGCATACGGGAAAACACATCCCCGTCAGTCGCCGCTATCTCAGGTTACTGAAAGAAAAACTGGGCATTGCCTGATGGAATGCTCTTTCGGGCCAATGGCCGAAACATTGAAGATTTGATGATGAAATACAGTTATATCTTGGCTGTAATTCTTTTAATGACAGCATGCAAAAGCAACATTCCCTCGTTACCTGCTAAAAGTGAGTCAGGGTTCTGGTACGAGGCGGGTTATCAGGATGCAATATCTGGCATGGTCGTAAAAGACGATAGCACCTTACAGGAATGGTTTGGTAATCCGCAGATCGACCGTGAAACTTACTTAAGAGGTTATCAGGCCGGACAGTCGGCTTTTTGCGGTACAGATAACATGGAAGAATGGGGAAAAGCAGGAAAGAATTTTCCCGCCAGCTGCGATGGCGTAGAGAATGCGGAAATGCTACGAACCCACTGGCAACAGAACCTGCCTTAACCCTCCCTAAAAGGGTAATTACCATAATTATCAGTACATTAAATAGAAAACTATGAACCATTGCATCTGGTAACAATTCTACTCACTTTTGTACTCGCAAATAAATACGCCAGACATACCTCTCCGCTATTATCGCCAAAGAAAATAATCACATTAGGTTATTAAAAACCTAATGCTGGGATAACGAAAGGATCATATCTCACTGATAGTGAATTCCATGATTCCTGATCGCGATTGATATTATGGAGTGCTCATATGTCCGGTTCACACAAGCCTCATAACGCGTCTCTGAATAGCAACTCAAGGCTCTTATCACACGCAGATTCATCGCAGGAAAGCCATGATGAACGAGTCGCGGCGGTAAAGAGCAGAATTATCGAATCCGGCGACCATCCCGGTATTTCCGTAGAGGAGCAATTGGCGATACTGGACGCCTTCTCTCACCTTGAATTAGGCCGATTTCTACTAAAACATCATGGGCTAAATGCGTACTGGACGCATAATGTAATAACACATCAGCCAACTCACTATGTGAATCCACTCGAAGAAATCATCTACACACAACTCCCCAATGTTTTGGCGACACGCGAACGGTTCAGTATTTTCCAACGCCTGCTTCAAGAACGCTTACGGCCGAATGCCGTTATGGTGTCCGTCCCCTGTGGCGTCATGGCTGACTTATTGCTGCTGAACTATACGCAACATCAAGATGTAAAAATCATCGGGATCGACCTGGATAGACAGGCTCTGGAAGAAGCTTACAAACTTGCCAGTCAGCAAGGACTGGAAAACCAGATATCGTTGGTGCTTGCAGATGCCTGGGAAATTGATTTGGCCGCCCAAGCTGATGTGATTACCAGCAACGGACTCAATGTTTATGAGCAAGATGATGACAAAGTAACCGAACTTTACCGCGTGTTCTATTCTGGGCTGAAACCGGGAGGCACGTTGATAACCAGCTTTATGACACCGCCTCCTACGCAATCGCAAGACTCTCCGTGGACAAACGCCGAACCGAAATTGCTGGCGCTTCAATATGTCCTTTTCTCACGCATTATTGGGGCAACCTGGACAGCGTTCCGTACCCACAAACAAACGCAATCGCAGTTAGAACAGGCTGGATTCACTAGTATTCAGTTTATTAACGATCGTATGCACATGTACCCAACGGTCATCGCTAGTAAGCCGTATTGAGCAGGATACAGACAGTATCAACACAACACTTCGATCGCCGTAACCGATCAATATTGGAAAATTGATCTGTATAAACGTTTATAAAATAACCATGTCTAATGTCATCATGGTACTGAAGTTCAAACAATAACGATCGCGCCAGGGAAAGCAAAGCCCACCGACATGGTGGGCTTTTTACTGTCATAATAGTGCCTGGTATCGCTCAGAGAGGGGAGCTACCACTCAAGGGACTGTTTGCTCGCCTTAAGATTTTCTTTGTACATCATATAAATGTTACTGTAATTGCACATGTCAAAGCCGCTTTCACAGTAATCCTCTATGACCTTATCCATTATTTTTCTATCTTTAGCTTTAGTGGCAAGCTTAAAGGCGTTGAGGTTTTCCTTCTCCATCATACGCAACATACTTTCCTGACACATATCAAAACCACTCTCGCAGTAATCCTGCTTCACCGTCTCTTTTATAAACTCAATAACTTCATTTTTCTGAGCTTCGGAGTTATCAAAATCCATAGGGTGGATAAAACCAGCTGCTGCCATAAACGAGGAAAAAAAGAGAGGAATGAATAATAATTTGCGCATATAGATTAGCTCTTCCTTTAGTTTTTAATAATGTAGATGCGAAATATTACATCCAGAAATATCCTAGCACCAGAAAACTTGCAGGTCACATTCAGCGATTTTTGCAGATGAATTTTTATTAGATGAACCGTTTCTCGGATACACCGTTCTTCCACATTCTAAGCGGTAAAGCCAAGAGGAGATTTGGGGTTAAGTTTTCATATAGAACTTTTTGCGCAAAGAAAACCAGACCACTTAGCGTGGTCTGATTCTATAAATGATGAATCCTACGGTATGTATTTATTCTTAAGCTCATCAAGACGCTTTTGATCTTTTTCAGTGAAATTTACATCCCCCAAAATAGGGTTGCCGTCAGCTCCATCAAGCCTAATCACACTTACTGTGAAAATGGCATCAGCTGGCGCACTTACCTTTCCCCAGCTAGAAAACTTGTTGGGGGCAAGCTCCCAATCAGCTTTCTCTCCCGGCTCGAGGCCTCCGGATATCTGATAATTAAAAGCGTCACTGAACCATGGAACTTCACGATCCGGGCTAGCGATAACACCTTTAAAATAAGCTCTGGATATTGCTTTTCCTGTGTTATTTTCGATGCTTAGTGAAACAATTGGTTGATCTGAACCATATTTCTGTTTCTCCATGCGGAAACGTGACCGTACAACTTTGAACGATTTCATTGATTCTAAGCTTGTTATAGAAGAACTCTTTTTCTCTTCAAGTTCTTTTATTTCCTGAACAGCTTGCTCTTTTTCTTTTGCTTCTCTTTCTAGTTTGAGTGTTGCTGCGTAAGAAATAATTTGCTCGCCAGTTTTACCATTCAGTGACTGTTTCATTTTCTCTTCAATCACCGATGAATTGTTAGTCATCCCTGCCTGCATGAGCTCTTTAAAATTAATTTGGCTGAAAACGGCTACCTTCAAAGCCTCATCAAACTGACTGCGCTTACTTTCAGGAAGTGATTCACGAACTTTGGAAATGGATGCTTTCATACTGTCATTAGTAGATGCATCTATTTTGGGTTCGTTACACCCAACCAAAGATAATACGATCAGACTAATCCCTAATATTCTTTTCATTTTTAATCCATCATAAGTTACATTCAGAAATATCTTATCACCAGTCAACCAACAGATCACTTGTAGCAAGCCGAACAATGGTATTTTTCTATTCAATAAAACATTTCACCAAAATATCTGCCGCCATTTAAATAAAAAAAAGCCTAGCTATTATGCTAGGCCTTTGAAAAATAACAACTTTCGGATGTTGCGAAAGCGCTATCTTAGTTAAGACGCTCTTTGATACGAGCAGACTTACCAGTACGCTCACGCAGGTAGTACAGTTTGGCTTTACGCACGGCACCACGACGTTTAACAGCGATGCTGTCAACTACTGGAGAGTGAGTCTGGAATACACGCTCCACGCCTTCGCCGTTAGAAATTTTGCGAACAGTGAATGCAGAATGCAGACCGCGGTTACGAAT
The DNA here is from genome assembly GCF_041228105.1 of Pectobacterium aroidearum. Classification (NCBI taxonomy): domain Bacteria; kingdom Pseudomonadati; phylum Pseudomonadota; class Gammaproteobacteria; order Enterobacterales; family Pectobacteriaceae; genus Pectobacterium; species Pectobacterium aroidearum. The sequence goes on along the minus strand of NZ_CP166097.1, from coordinate 1,229,638 downwards.
AGCGATAACCACGCCCTCGAATGCCTGCAGACGTTTTTTGCTACCTTCAACAACCCATACCTTCACTTCTACGGTATCACCCGGACGAAATGCAGGTACGTCCTGCTTCATTTGTTCGTCTTCGATTTGCTTAATAATGTTGCTCATAATATGTCTCTTACCCTAGGTAAACTGATAGTTGGGTTCGCACGGTAAACGGGCGTAACCACCTAATACTCTTGTTGCTCAGACTGATATTCGCGTTGGAATTCAGCCAGCAACCTTGTTTGCTCGTCAGTCAGAGCTAGGCTTTTCAGAAGTTCAGGTCTTCTAAGCCAGGTTCGGCCCAGCGACTGCTTCAATCGCCAGCGACGTATTTCCGCATGGTTGCCAGACAGTAATACTGCCGGAACTTCCATGCCCTCAAGTATTTCAGGGCGAGTGAAATGAGGACAGTCCAGCAACCCATCGGCAAAAGAATCTTCTTCTGCTGAAGCCTGATGCCCCAGTACACCCGGTATAAAGCGGGCAACGGAGTCAATCAGGGTCATCGCTGGCAGTTCCCCACCGCTGAGTACGTAATCCCCTATCGACCATTCTTCATCGATTTCGGTTTTAATTACGCGCTCATCAATCCCCTCGTACCGTCCACAGACCAGAATCATCTTCTGGTTCGTAGCGAGTTGACGTACGCCTTGCTGATCTAATTTACGGCCCTGAGGTGATAAATAAATCACTCTCGCGCCTTCGCCTGCCGCTGCTTTTGCTGCGTGGATCGCATCCCGTAAAGGTTGCACCATCATCAGCATTCCGGGGCCGCCGCCGTAAGGCCGGTCGTCCACGGTGCGATGCCGATCGTAAGTGAAATCACGAGGACTCCAATACTGTACGTTCAGCAGGCCATTTTTTACTGCCCGGCCAGTGACTCCGTAATCAGTAATTGCCCGGAACATCTCTGGAAACAGGCTAATCACCCCAATCCACATAGTCTCGTTCCGCTGGGTACTACTGGTCGATTCAGAGCTCAAAAACCAGGATCCCAATCTACTTCAATAGTTTGAGTAGAAAGGTCGACGCGCTTAACAACCTGTTCAGTGAGGAACGGAACCAGCCGTTCCTTGACTCCGAAGGCATCTTTCAGGTTGGCTTTTATCACCATCACATCGTTTGAGCCGGTTTCCATCATATCGATGACTTTACCCAACTCATAACCGGTTACGGTCACGACCTGACAGCCCATAAGATCCTTCCAGTAATAATCACCTTCGCCCAGATCGGGCAGTTGTGACGAATCTACGACAATTTCGCAATTAGTCAGTAAATTAGCCGCATCACGGTCATCAGTACCTTTCACTTTAATGATCAGATCCTGATTGTGATACTTCCAGCCTTCAATCTCGACAAGCTGCCAACCGCTTTTGCTCTGGATGAACCAAGGCTGATAATCAAAAATGCTCTCGGCATCTTCGGTGGATGAAAACACTCTGAGCCAACCTCGGATGCCATACGCCGATCCAATTTTCCCCATCACAATCGGGTTAACGGGAGGCTTTGGGCTGAGTTGATTGCTCATTATCACCACCGCAACAGATTATGCTGCTTTTTTAGCGTCTTTGATCAGCGAAGATACGCGATCAGACACAGTTGCACCCAGACCAAGCCAATGCTCGATACGGTCCAGATCCAGACGCAGGGCTTCTGCTTGACCAGCTGCGATTGGGTTGAAGAAACCTACGCGCTCGATGAAACGACCATCACGCGCATTGCGGCTGTCGGTCACGACTACTTGATAGAAAGGGCGTTTTTTAGCGCCGCCACGTGCCAAACGAATTGTTACCATAACATCCTCTTTAGTGAATAAAACAACTGGGCCCCATCGAGGAACGGAGCCCAGTATGTCATATAAAAAGCCCGAAAATTTTACTCATTTTGGCGCAAAAAGCAATCTAAAGCGTGTAATCTCGCCAAGAGTTTCTCTGCACCATCGGTTTCGGTGGTTAACGCCCCGGGAATCCTGGTGGCATCATCCCTTTCATACCGCGCATCATTTTCGCCAGGCCGCCGTTTTTCATCTTCTTCATCATTCGCTGCATATCATCGAACTGTTTCAGAAGACGGTTTACATCCTGCACCTGCATGCCAGAGCCCATCGCGATACGACGTTTGCGCGATCCTTTGATGATCTCAGGTTTGGCACGTTCCTGATGCGTCATTGAATTAATGATCGCTTCCATACGTACCAGCACCTTGTCATCCATTTGCGATTTCACATTATCAGGCAATTGGCCCATACCGGGCATTTTGCTCATCATGCTCGCCATGCCGCCCATATTGCGCATCTGCTTGAGCTGATCCAGAAAATCGGTCAAATCAAACCCATCTCCCTTCTTAAGCTTCTTCGCTAACTTCTCTGCCTGTGTACGGTCGACCTTGCTTTCAATATCTTCAATCAGTGAAAGCACATCGCCCATGCCGAGAATGCGCGATGCCACACGCTCAGGGTAAAACGGCTCCAGCGCTTCGGTTTTCTCACCGACACCGAGGAATTTAATCGGCTTGCCGGTAATATGACGAATAGACAACGCCGCACCGCCGCGAGCATCGCCATCAATTTTGGTGAGGATCACACCAGTCAGCGGCAGCGCTTCATTAAAGGCTTTCGCCGTATTCGCCGCATCCTGCCCTGTCATGGCATCAACAACAAACAGCGTTTCAACTGGCTTAATCGCCGCGTGAACCTGTTTGATCTCGTCCATCATCGCGTCGTCAACGTGGAGACGACCCGCGGTATCCACCAACAATACATCGTAGAATTTCAGCTTAGCGTGTTGTAAGGCTCGTTCTACAATAGCAAGCGGCTTTTCCTGCACGTCTGACGGGAAAAAATCGACCCCAACCTGCTCTGCCAGCGTTTCCAATTGCTTAATCGCCGCAGGACGATAAACGTCGGCAGAAACGACCAGCACTTTTTTCTTCTGCTTTTCACGCAGGAATTTACCCAGCTTACCCACGCTGGTTGTTTTACCCGCACCTTGCAGACCCGCCATCAAAACAACTGCTGGCGGCTGCGCAGCAAGATTCAGCTCGGCATTGATTTCACCCATGGCGCTGACGAGTTCATTCTTAACAATTTTGACGAACTCTTGGCCTGGCGTCAGACTTTTATTAACTTCATGCCCGACGGCACGTTCTTTCACGCGATTGATAAAATCACGCACCACGGGTAACGCGACGTCGGCTTCCAGCAATGCCATACGCACTTCACGCAGCGTTTCTTTTATGTTGTCTTCAGTCAACCGCCCGCGGCCACTGATGTTGCGCAATGTGCGCGAGAGTCGATCGGTTAAATTTTCAAACATATCTCATGCTCAACGTAAGACAGGCCGCCAGCGCGACACGAATGGAAGAGATTATACACAAAAGCGGGAACGATCTCAGTGCTGCTGATGGAGAACTGTTGGTACCCACGACGACTAACGCTATACTGATTCTTCATTTTACCTAGTTGATATTTAATAACCTATTTGTATGTCTGTTTTCGCTATTGTGGCGCTTGTCGCCTACACACTCAGCCTCGGACTGATTATCCCCAGTCTGCTGCGCAAGAACAGTGCATATCGTCGGCTGGCAATACTCTCGGCCAGCGCTGCGCTAATCTGCCATGCGGTGGCGCTCTATCAACGCATTTTCGATGTTCAGGTCGGCCAAAACCTTAGCCTGCTGAATATCGGTTCGCTGGTCAGTCTCATTATCTGTACGGTGATGACGATTGTCGCCTCGCGCGATCGTGGCTGGTTTATTCTTCCTATCGTCTACACTTTTGCACTGATCAATCTGGCCTTCGCCAGCTTCATGCCAAGTGAATTTATTACGCATCTGGAAGCGTCTCCGGGCTTGATGATCCATATTGGCCTAGCACTTTTCTCTTATGCCACGCTGTTAATTGCTGCTCTTTATGCACTCCAGCTCGCCTGGCTGGATTATCTGCTCAAGAATAAAAAGCTGGGATTTGCCGCTGACATGCCGCCGCTGATGGGCATTGAGCGTAAAATGTTTCACATTACACAGATAGGCGTCATTCTACTCACGCTAACGCTCTGTACTGGCTTGTTCTACATGGACGATCTGATCGATAACAAAGAGAATCTGCACAAGGCCGTGTTCTCCCTGTTTGCGTGGTTCATCTATATTCTGCTGCTCTGGGGACATTACCATGAAGGGTGGCGCGGTCGGCGCGTTGTCTGGTTCAGCCTGCTCGGTGCGCTGATGCTAACGCTTTCCTACTTTGGTAGCCGGGTTATACAGCACTTTCTTGCCGTCTGACACTTCCTCGAACACAAAAAAAGAGAGCCAACTTTCGGCTCTCTTTTTTATCTGCGCTTATCCGACAAACTAGATATGCAGCTCGGCCAGCTTATCTTTCGGCAGCGCCAGATCGTCATTTTGGTTGATACCAATATCGCTATCCACGATGTGCTGAGCGATTTCCTGCGCTTCTTTCAGCGAGTGCATCTCATAGGTGCCACACTGGAATTCGTTCAGTTCAGGAATTTTACGCTGGTCGGTCACTTTCAGAACGTCCGCCATCGCCGCTTTCCAGGAATCGGCAACACGTTGCTCGTCCGGCGTACCAATCAGGCTCATGTAGAAACCGGTACGGCATCCCATCGGAGAGATGTCGATAATTTCCACGCCATCCCCGTTTAAATGATCGCGCATAAAGCCCGCAAACAGGTGCTCAAGCGTATGGATTCCTCGCTCCGGCATCACTTCGATGTTCGGACGGCAGAACCGCAGATCAAATACCGTAATATTGTCGCCATGAGGGGTTTTCATGGTTTTAGCGACCCGAACGGCAGGTGCGGCCATACGAGTATGATCAACAGTAAAGCTATCTAGTAACGGCATAATTCCACCTCCTCAAAGAAAAAAATTCATTTTTTCTCGTTTCCGAGAACTTTTCCTTTTTATGCGAGTCTGACTTACTGAAAGACGCGCATTTATTATCATCATCCCTATTAGAGATGTTTATTTGGCCACAGTTTCTGTGGCCTTTTCTTTTTAATTCGCCGCCAGATAATCGTCAAAACTCATCGTATCTTCAGACTCAATCTGACGTTGACGCTGCCAGGAATGTTCACTCGCAGCAGCCAATTGTTCTTCCGTCAACACCTGCAACGGTTCGCTGCTGAGCATTTTGCGATATTCTTCCGCTAAATTCAGCCCCACGCTACCATTGCCTTCTTGCTTCATCAACGTTAATAGTCGACCAGAGAACGTCGTTTCTGGATCGTCAAAGCCAACAAGCAGCTCATCGCAAACCTGCTGATAGTGCGGTTGACTGTTTTCCGCGTCCAGCACTTCCGCAACACGACGTAAATCCGCAAACAGGGATTTCCCCACCTCGGCAATCGGCTGTTGGATAGTTTCACACCGCATGCCCACCGTTTGCCCCGGTTTACGCCCTTCCAGAATCACCCGGTTCCAGTTTTTACGCGTACACAGTAGTTCATCGGCACTCATTTCCGGCGCATCCGCCAGCGCGCACCAGATCAGGAATAAATCCAGGAAACGTACCTGACTTTCACTCACTCCGGTCGGAGAGAAAGGATTGATATCCAGAGAGCGCACTTCGATATATTCGATTCCGCCACGCAGCAAGGCATCAGATGGCGTTTCACCCGCGCGCGTTACACGCTTCGGACGAATCGGTGCATAGAGCTCATTCTCAATCTGCAAGACGTTCGTATTCAATTGTAGATAGCGACCATCTTTCTTCATACCAACCTGGGCATATTCCTCAGACGGCGTTTTTATCGCGCGTTTTAACGCGGCGACATAGGTATCCAAATCGTTAAACGTAATCCCCAGATTACTCTGCGATTTATTGGTATAGCCTAAGTCACTAAGACGCAGAGAGGTCGCATAAGGCAGGTAAAGCATGCCTTTTTCCGTACGCTCAAACGGCAGTGCAGTTTCCCGACCTTTCAGGAAAGAAGAACAGATCGCCGGAGAAGCCCCGAACAGGTAAGGAATCACCCAACCAAAGCGGTAATAGTTGCGAATCAGTCTGAAGTATCCTGCTGAAATGGCCTTTTTCCCACTTTCTGCATCAGCGACACCTTCTCGCGCCTGCCAGAATGACAGCGGAAGGGAGAAGTTGTAATGCACCCCGGAAATGGTCTGCATCAACGCACCATAGCGGTTTTTCAACCCTTCGCGATAAAGCGTTTTGAAGCGCCCGATATTTGATGAGCCATACTGCGCCAGCTCTATGTTTTGCTCACTGTCGATAAAACACGGCATACTCAATGGCCACATCCGCTCATCACCCAGATTGCGGGAAACGTGGCGATGAATATCGCGCAGAAACGTCAGCAGATGATCAACATCTTTATCGACCGGCGTAATAAACTCTAACAGCGCTTCTGCAAAATCTGTCGTAATCCACGGGTGTGCCAACGCCGAGCCCAATATCTCGGGGTGCCCTGTCGTAGCAAGATGTCCGTTTGCTGTTACGCGCAATGTTTCGCGTTCAATTCCACGCTGAATACCCTTCACCGCCAGTGGGTGTTTTTCCAGCCAAGAAAGTGCTTCTGAAATGTCCGGGATCAAATCGACCTCCCGTTGTTAAAATGTAATGGTTGTAAGCATAATTGAAACTCAGTAGCTCTCACCAGTTCGCATTGCAATCTGGTTAAGACCACCACGCCATCCCCTGTAACGTTATACCTGCCAATACGATATACCGCAGCGCTTTTCCAATACCGATGAAAACCGCCGATTGCACCCAGGGCATGCGTAGCCAACCCGCTAACACGCACAATAAATCGCCTACTATCGGTACCCAGCTAAACAACAGCGCAGCGCAACCATAGCGCTGTAACCAACGCATGGCCACCGTATACCCAGCTTGTTGTTTTGGCTGAGGGAGTAAGCGCCCTATAAAAATATTTGTTAACCCGCCCAGCGTATTTCCTACCGTCGCTACAGCGATCAACAGGTAGGGTTTGGCACTGTCAGCAAGCAATAACGTTACTAGCAGTACTTCCGAACTGCCGGGCAGCAATGTTGCACTGAGCAGGCTACTCCAGAAAAGAGAAAAAACGGCCCAGAACTCACTCACAATGTACGGACGTCAACCACGGCCATGTTAGCTCGCTTGGCGGCTTCAATACCGTAGTCTGCATCTTCAAACACGATACAGTGTTCTGGTGCAACAGAAATCAACGCTGCGCAGCGCAGAAAGGTATCAGGGAAAGGCTTATGCTGAATAACATCATCCGCCCCGACAATTGCATCAAAATAATCATGCAAACCCAAATGCGTTAGTAATCTATCAGCCATGCCATGCGTGCTACCCGTACCAACCGCCATAGGGCGGCGCCCGCGATAATGCTTAACCACATCAATCAGCGGCAGTGGTTTTACTGTATCCAGCAGCATTTCCTCAACAACGGCCGTTTTTTCCGCCGCCAGTTGGTGAGGATCAATATCAGCCTGATGACTGTCGATAATACGCTGTGCAATATGCCAGGTGGGCGAGCCGTTCAATGCTGTCATGGCACGGGCATCATATCTCATACCATACCGTGCAAGAACCTGATCCCACGCTTTATGGTGCGTCGGCTCAGTATCGAGCAGGGTGCCATCCATATCAAAGATCAGCCCTTGATAGCGATCGTACATCATGACTCCATGATCACTGAAAAGAGAGCTTACTTTATCGTAAAGTGAAAACGTTGTCGCTTACTCAATAACCTTATAAAAAACAGGTTATTACTACCATAGTGGTAAGAAAATCGTTATTTGTTCACCGATTCAATATCGGTATACAGACAGGATAAGAGCAAGAATTAAGGTACGAACATGATGGGAGAAATATCGTTCTGAATAGGCAAGAGAGCACAATGCTGCTATCGCGCTAAAAGTAGGTAGCAAACATATTGGTAAAACAGAAGTGGTGTATCTGAGATACAGTGTTTGATTTGTACCGTCCTGATAAGGCGTCGACTACGCAATATTATCCTTGCACTTATTAAGTCGCGCTAACGTAGGAAGTAAGATAACGATTTTATTTACATCAGAATATGGTGCATCCGAGAGGATTACTCGGCTTCGCCTTGCCCTTCGGACCGTTGCTAAAGCAACGTTTTACTCCCTTGGTCTTGTAATCAAAAATGATCGATTATAAGAGCAAGATAACAACCTTAATCCATATCGAAATATGGTGCATCCGGGAGGATTCGAACCTCCGACCGCTCGGTTCGTAGCCGAGTACTCTATCCAGCTGAGCTACGGATGCAGAGTGTGGTGCAGAAATAAGGGAATTGAACGAGATACTTAAGAATGGTGCATCCGGGAGGATTCGAACCTCCGACCGCTCGGTTCGTAGCCGAGTACTCTATCCAGCTGAGCTACGGATGCATTAATGATTCTTTATCTACGACAAAACTTACTTTTACTAATACTACTTGCCTTGCAAAGGCAAGTGCTTAATGGTGCATCCGGGAGGATTCGAACCTCCGACCGCTCGGTTCGTAGCCGAGTACTCTATCCAGCTGAGCTACGGATGCATATTAAATGGCGGTGAGGGAGGGATTCGAACCCTCGATGCAGCTTTTGACCGCATACTCCCTTAGCAGGGGAGCGCCTTCAGCCTCTCGGCCACCTCACCTTACATTACCTGATTCGCTACTAAGAACTTCTTGTTAGTGCTCACCGGTACTGCGTGGCGCACATATTACTTTCCCAGACTTATAAGTCAAACAATTTTTCCCACCTTGTGTTTGTTTGAACAATTCGCATCCAAGATGCGTATTTTCACAACAAAAAGTCTGTTTTATCGACAGAAAAACAGGCGGTTACCTTGCTAAAAGGCGCACACAGTAAAAATGGATATATCGATAAATGTGCGGGGGAAAAGCGGGAAATAACAATTGCGTCCCGCGAACACGAGACGCATTGTCAATCAATATGACGTTGGTTGAGATTTTTCGGCCTGAATACGCTGATAGATCTCTTCACGGTGGACAGAAACCTCTTTAGGTGCATTAACACCAATACGCACCTGGTTGCCTTTCACTCCTAATACGGTAACCGTTACCTCATCGCCGATCATGAGGGTTTCGCCAACTCGACGAGTCAAAATAAGCATTCTTTGCTCCTTGAAAGATTATAAAGAGTCGGGTCTCTCTGTCTCCCCGCCATTATCCATCATGTGCCGTGAAAACGTAAACCTAGACGATGGTATAAGCACCACCATCACACTCCGGTTTGTCACTACTTGTTAGTTTAGTCGATATCAGTAGCTTGTGCTTTTGTTATCACAACAACAGGACTGAGCATGTAGTACTTCAGAATATCTGAAAGTAGTACACGTTCTATCCCATTTATCGGATCCTTTTCCGCAGACAAAAACGCCACAACCAGAAAGTTATGGCGTTTTGTTGGATAACGCGAATAAAAACGTTATCTATCGTTTTATAGCTTAGCAGCAACCCAGGATTCAACGCTTGCCAGCGCAGCAGGTAGTGCAGACACATCTGAACCACCAGCCTGAGCCATATCTGGGCGACCACCGCCTTTACCGCCAACCTGCTGGGCAACAAACCCAATCAGTTCACCAGCTTTGACACGGTCAGTCAGATCTTTCGTTACACCAGAAATCAAGCTAACCCGACCTTCTGCCACCGTTCCAAGAACAATAACAGCAGACCCTAACTGATTCTTCAGGTCATCCACCATCGTGCGCAGTAGCTTAGGATCCACGTTGTCCAGTTGCGTAACCAGCAACTTCACGCCGCTAACCTCTTTTGCTTTGCCAGACAGTGACGAGCTTTCCTGCGCCGCTTGCTGAGCCTTCAACTGCTGAAGCTCTTTCTCCAACGCGCGAGCACGATCTAAAACAGAGCGTACCTTATCTGTCAGGTTGTGACTATCCCCTTTCAGCAGTTGCGCGATATCTTGCAGAACGTCACTCTGACGGTGCAGCGCAGAAAGCGCATTTTCACCCGTAGTCGCTTCAATACGGCGCACCCCGGCTGCGGTACCTGATTCTGAAATGATTTGGAACAGGCCGATATCACCAGTACGACTTGCGTGTGTGCCACCGCACAGTTCAATGGAGAAGTCCCCCATCGTCAGAACACGAACATGGTCGTCATACTTCTCGCCGAACAGCGCCATCGCGCCTTTCGCTCTCGCATCATCCAGCGCCATGACATCCGTTTGCACAGTAAGGTTACGGCGAATTTGCGCATTGACGATATCTTCAACCTGACGAATCTGCTCAGGTTTCATCGCTTCCGTATGTGAGAAGTCAAAACGTAGATAGCTATCGTTAACCAGAGAACCTTTCTGGGCAACATGATCGCCCAGAACCTGGCGCAGCGCGGCATGCAGCAGGTGCGTTGCAGAGTGATTCAGACGAATGCGATCGCGGCGTTGGCTATCAACGTTTGCATCAACACTGTCGTTAACACGCAGTGTACCCTGCGTCAGTTTACCGACGTGGCCGATTGCCTGACCGTATTTCTGCGTATCCTGAACGGTAAAGCTGACGCCCGCGTTTTTCAGTTCACCCTGGTCGCCAACCTGACCACCGGATTCGCCATAGAATGGCGTTTCGTTCAGGATCACTACCGCTTCATCACCTGCCGCAATCTGATCAACCGCGTTTCCGTTGTGATAAAGCGCAATCACCTTCGCTTGCTGCTGCGTTTTTTCATAGCCGCAGAATGGGGTGTTTTCATCCACACGGATAAGGCTGTTGTAATCCACACCAAATCCGCTGGCTTCACGCGCGCGCTGACGCTGAGCCGTCATTGCCGCTTCAAAACCTTCCTCATCGACTTTCAGGCCACGCTCGCGGCACACATCCGCAGTGAGATCGACAGGGAAACCATAGGTATCATACAGGCGGAAGGCCGTTTCGCCATCCAGCGTATCCCCTTTCAGGTTTTTAATTTCCTCGTCCAGCAGAGACAGGCCGCGTTCCAGCGTACGGGCAAACTGCTCTTCTTCCATCTTCAGCGCTTGCTCAACGACAGACTGCTGCTTTTTCAACTCCGCCGCCGCCGGCCCCATGACTTCAATCAGCGGCGCAACCAGTTTATAGAAGAAGGCATCCGTAGCACCTAGCATGTTACCGTGACGGGCAGCGCGGCGAATGATACGGCGCAGAACATAACCACGGTTTTCATTCGATGGCGTCACGCCGTCCGCAATCAGGAATGCACAAGAGCGGATATGGTCGGCGATAACACGCAGCGATTTATTGGTTAAATCTGTCGTGCCGACAGCTTTAGCAACGGCCTCAATCAGCGTTTTAAACAAATCAATGTCATAGTTTGAATTGACGTGTTGTAACACGGCAGAAATACGTTCTAACCCCATTCCGGTATCGACGGAAGGTTTCGGCAGCGGCAGCATCGTGCCATCAACCTGACGGTTGAACTGCATGAACACCAGGTTCCAAATTTCGATATAGCGGTCGCCGTCTTCATCAGGGCTTCCCGGCGGGCCACCGGCGATGTGTTCACCGTGATCGAAGAAAATCTCGGTACATGGACCACACGGCCCTGTTTCACCCATCTGCCAGAAGTTATCAGAGGCGTAAGGTCCGCCTTTGTTATCACCAATACGAATAATTCTTTCGCGCGGTACGCCAACTTCATCAGCCCAAATATCGTAGGCTTCGTCATCCGTTGCGTATACCGTTACCCACAGTTTCTCTTTTGGCAGGTTGAACCACTGGGGAGACGTCAGTAATTCCCACGCATAGCGAATCGCATCATGCTTGAAGTAATCACCGAAGCTGAAGTTACCCAGCATTTCAAAGAAGGTGTGGTGGCGTGCGGTATAACCTACGTTTTCCAGATCATTATGTTTACCACCGGCACGCACACAGCGCTGCGAGGTCGTCGCTCGGACATAGTTACGTTTATCCAGACCGAGGAACACATCTTTGAACTGGTTCATACCCGCATTGGTGAATAACAATGTAGGATCGTTGTTCGGCACCAGAGAGCTGCTATCAACAACCTGGTGTCCCTTACTGTGGAAAAAATCGAGAAACGCTTGACGGATCTCAGCGGTGCTCTTGCTCATAATTGTCCTGGAATCAAGCTAGAAGAACAGGTCGCGGGCAAGGTTAGTCCAGCATGCTGACGCTACCGAGCAACTCACGAACAAAAAAGTGGGAATAAGATAAATTTTCTTCGATGGGAAGTAAAATCCCGTATGCGTTCAATCTGAAAAATTCGTATAAATTGACTGGATTTCTTCATGAAAGAAGCCACGATAGAGCAGGTATCGCTGATGTTTGACTTTGTCTTTCCATTCATCGGACAGAGGATGCCCGAATTTTCGTTCCACAACTGATTTCGCCAGCGCGCACCAATCGATCTCACTCTCGTTTAATGCCGTGGCTAATATCGTCTTATCGATTCCTTTCTGGCTCAGCTCCATTTTAATTCGCTGGACGCCATAGCCTTTGCGACTTCGGCTGTTGATATAGCGGCGAGCATAGCGCGCATCATCCAGCCAACCGTGTTCCTTGCAGTAAGCAATGGCAGCTTCCACATCTTCTGCTGCAGCTCGAGCAGTAGCTTCGCCCGCTTCATCTTCTGCTTCTGCGCTGTCTGATTTATATAAATACGCCGCACATTTGCGGCGTATTTCGGCTTCACTATAATCCCGAACAGAAAGCACATTCATCGCATAGCGTAAGGGTTTATTCATCCATCTATCCGATGATGTGCTTTGTCACGGGGAATTCAGCCACCATTAAAACTCTTCGTTGCCTTCGTCGGCGAATGCATCTTCGTCATGGCTATTACCTGCTGTGGCAGGTGTCAGCTCATTGCCTTTATGCAGCAACATTTCACGCAATTTCTTATCCAGTTCCGCAGCAACCGCCGGGTTCTCTTTCAGGAAATTACAAGCATTTGCTTTGCCCTGACCAATCTTGTCGCCGTTGTAGCTATACCAGGCACCCGCTTTTTCGATCAGTTTGTGTTTCACACCCAGATCAACCAGCTCACCGTGGATGTTGATACCTTCGCCGTACAGAATCTGGAACTCAGCCTGTTTGAACGGTGCTGCCACTTTATTCTTCACGACTTTAACGCGAGTTTCGCTGCCGACGACTTCTTCGCCTTCCTTAATCGCGCCAGTACGGCGAATATCCAGACGAACGGAAGCATAAAACTTCAGCGCGTTACCACCGGTGGTGGTTTCAGGGTTACCGAACATCACACCGATTTTCATACGAATCTGGTTGATGAAGATCAGCAGCGTATTGGCTTGTTTCAGGTTACCTGCCAGTTTACGCATAGCCTGACTCATCATACGTGCAGCCAGCCCCATGTGGGAGTCGCCGATTTCACCTTCAATTTCGGCTTTCGGCGTCAAAGCTGCAACGGAGTCGACGATGATAACGTCAACCGCGCCGGAGCGCGTTAGCGCATCACAGATTTCCAGCGCTTGCTCGCCGGTATCCGGCTGAGAACACAGCAGATTATCGATATCGACGCCAAGTTTTTTCGCATAAATCGGATCCAACGCATGTTCAGCATCGATGAACGCACAGGTTTTGCCTTCACGCTGAGCGGCAGCAATAACCTGTAAGGTTAGCGTTGTTTTACCGGAAGATTCCGGGCCATAAATCTCAACGATACGGCCCATCGGTAAACCACCGGCACCCAGAGCAATATCGAGGGACAAGGAGCCTGTAGAAATGGTTTCAACATCCATTGAGCGATCCTCGCCCAACCGCATGATAGAACCTTTACCAAATTGCTTTTCGATTTGGCCCAGTGCTGCCGCAAGTGCCTTTTGTTTGTTCTCATCAATAGCCATTTCTGCTCCTGTCATGCGGCGTAAAGCTGCTGTCTCTACGCGGCTGCTTAATCATGAATTGCCGAATAATTACTGACATTATACTGTATGCGCATACAGCATCAAGGTTATTTTTTCAGAAACGCGTCGAGCAGCGTTTGCAGCGCAAAGTGAACCGATTGCAGACGAACTGCGTTTCTGTCCCCACTGAATCGGATTGTCCGCGCAAATGCCCCGCCCTGTTTATCTGTGAAGCCAAACCATACCGTGCCGACAGGCTTCTCTTCACTCCCCCCATCGGGCCCGGCGATGCCGCTTACCGATATGGCAAAATCTGCATCGGCGGCCTGCAAAGCCCCTGCGGCCATCTCATTGACGACAGCTTCACTCACCGCACCGTGCCGTTCCAATGTCTCCGCGCTCACATTCACCAGACGCTGCTTGGCTAGATTGCTGTATGTCACAAAGCCATAGTCAAACCAGCCGGAACTACCTGCAACATCAGTAATAGACTTAGCCAGCCAACCTCCAGTACAGGATTCCGCGCACGTCAGCGTAGCACCACGCGCCTTCAGTTTTTCACCGACCAAAACACTTAACCGCAGAATGTCAGCTTCCGTCATTGCCGCCTCATCTTAATCAAGGATTGTGGGGTCAGGGTAACACTTTTCCTTGCAAAAGACGCCCCGCTACGCGGTATGCGAAGCGCATAGCAAAGAAGATGAAAAGAGATGAAAAGCGAGGGAAACCGAATAAAACGCCGTCGGTGTAATCAGGTAAAAATAGCGCGACGTGGCTATATAGTCAGTAGGGTACAAACTCAGAGAGGAATAATGAATAACAGCGTAATTTACATACAGCCTGCGCAACTGGTGCATCGCCAGTCCTGCTTATTTATCGCCTGAAAGAAATATCTAAAATAACACTCTTCGATAGGGACATTATTTTCTTCGAAGCTATCGGCCAGCCAGTCGATATTTTCCAGAATCCAATCATCCTCATCTAATCCGTCCCGATAGGTTTCATCATCAGGATCGATGATAGAGTAAATCCCCATCGTTCCCATATGATTTTCTTTATATTTTTCCGGTAGCGCGAATTCTCTTTCTTTATAAGATATTAACCAGTGACCGTGGCAAAGCAGATTGCCATTACGGCTCCACCGGGCAGCAAATGGATTACTCATATTTATTCTCACCAGCATAAAAGCTGGCAATAAACGTAGCACGACATGTTTATAAAGTAAATCGACTCACAGGCCATGTGTTATTTACAGGACAGAGCCTACGGAAAAACATCTATTACATCTTAATAGGTATATATTCATTAACAATAAATTGACGAATATCAATTAATATAAAAATAAAATACCTAAACAGAGAAATACAAATAAAAAAAGCCCACTAAAAATAGTGGGCGGGGTACAGCGATTATCATTATGGAAAAACCCTGGTGTTTTGCGGCACTTCATTCGGCTACTGTCTGATGCTTACAGTACCGAACGAACATTAACCCAACATTAGACGCGCAAAAATCCTGACTATTGCTGTGATAGCCTGCACCAGCACTCTTCAATATCACCCGCCGCCTCCCGCTTTGCTTCGCTGGCAGATATCAGTCAGAATGGTGTGCATATGCCCATAAAGGGGTAACCATCGATTAGGGAGAATGACGGGTGTTTCCCTCTTTCTTAAGAAAAACCGCAGCGAAAAACGGCAGCTATGCCAATGAAATCAGCAGTAGCATTACGATCAATCGCCCGGCAGAACGCTTGTTTGATCTTTGGCGTAAACCGGAAACGTTGCCGATCCTGATGGGGCATTTCGCCAGTATTGAGATACTGAACTATACCGACTCCAACTGGCGCATTAACACGCCGATTGGCGCGCTCATTGAATGGCAGGCGCGTATTATTGATGAAAAACCGGGGGAATATATCCACTGGCGTTCGCTGGAAGGAGCGCGGGTTCCCAATGAAGGTAGGCTTTCTTTTCAACCTGCCACATCAGAAGTGGGTACAGTCGTGACGCTGACGATTCGCTACAATCCACCGGGAGGCTTGATTGGGAAAAAAATCGGCCAAATGTTTGATATGTTTTCCCGCGATATGCTGACGAAAACGCTCTATCGTTTCAAAAAATTAGCGGAGGATGAGCTGGCGTAAGCCGCACCAGACGCTATAGCGACAGGTCATCATTGACCGTTTTCCTGAACTGACGACAGCGCCCCAATAAAGAGGAACGTAGAATGCTGGAATTGATTCAAACCATTGGTCTTGGTCTGGTGTTAATCCTGCCACTTGCGAACCCACTGACAACGGTAGCGGTATTCCTGGCGATGTCCGGCAATATGAGCCAGGGGGAACGGAATCGTCAGATATTTCAGGCCTCGCTCTACGTCTTCATCATTATGACTGTCGCGTACTATGCGGGTCAGATTGTGATGAATACCTTCGGCATTTCCATTCCCGGATTGCGCATTGCCGGCGGACTTATCGTAGTATTTATCGGTTTTCGCATGCTCTTCCCCCAGCAAAACCCAGAACACGCCCCTGAAGTCAAAAGTAAAAAAGAGGAAATCAACGGCAGTTTCTCCGCCAATGAAGTCAATATCGCCTTCGTTCCACTGGCGATGCCCAGCACTGCGGGGCCCGGAACCATTGCCCTCATCATCAGTACCGCATCACAGATCAAGAGCGGTGTAGATATCACGCCATGGGTGATTACCGTTGCCCCCGTACTGACTTTTATGTTGATCAGCCTGATCGTCTGGCTAAGTCTGAAAAGCTCAGGCCTGATTATGCGTTTGATCGGTAAAAGCGGCATTGAAGCGATTTCACGACTGATGGGATTTCTGCTGGTTTGCATGGGCGTGCAATTCATCATTAATGGCACGCTGGAGATTGTGCATTCTCTCCATTAAGTCGAAGATGATGGAAAGATATCAATACGTTGCCAGATAGCCTAATTAGCGTCTATAACTTTGAATGGCGGGTTTATTCATTGGTCGCAAGCGAATGCCCCGCCAGTTTTCCATTGATGATGACATAACAAAAAGAAAGCGTGATTTTGCTTACCTAGCGGAAAATAGGTGCGGCCACCATGAAAATAAAAAGACGACACCCAGTCAACTTGCGTTCACTCATTCTCTCCCTCGCCATTATCAGCATGCTCATTACGCTGACCAATGCCTATATCGCTGTTTATAATGTACAAAAGAAGCTCATCACCGATCAGATACTAAGTTCAAACCTTAACTACTCTTCCAAACTCGCGGCGACTACGGAAAGTTTTCTTTCTTCAGCACAGCAGGAGCTGGCTTACAGCGCAACCTCAATAGCGGATAGTTTTAGTGACGATGCAGCACTACTGGAGAAAAGTGAACAGACATACCACATGAGCCAAAGTTTTAATTCTATTTTCGTTGCGGATACCCAGAATCAGATACACGCGGTTTACCCAACATCGCTGAATCTGAAAGGAAGCACACTAACCTCAGAGGCCAGCAAACTAGCACTAGTGGAACAAAAGCCGTTAATCAGCCAGCCTTATATTTCAGTGACGGGCAATCTGATCGTGCTGGTGTCCTCCCCTATCAAAGACAAACAGGGAAATTACCTCGGTTACATCGGCGGAACGATTTATTTAAAAAATAAAAGCGTCTTGAATGAATTCATGAACACCCATTTCTATAACGATTACTCCAGTGTTTACGTGATCGATAAAAGTGGGATTGTTCTCTACCATCAGGATAAACAGTGGGTCGGCAAGCCCGTCAGCAACCAGAAAATCAAAGACGCCTTTCGAGACAAGAAGAGTGGCACCGCCGCAATGCCCGATATGCAAGGCACTCCCTCTCTTGCGGGTTTTGATACGGTCAATTCATCCGGCTGGATCATCATTACTTTGCACCCTTCTCAAACCGTTATCGATTTGCTTAGCAGCGTAATGCGTTCCGTTTTATATGAAGGCGCGCCAGTGATGGCATTAACGCTCATTGCACTCACCCTGCTCGCCTTCTCTATCGCCAACCCTCTGCGCCTGTTGGCCGTTTCTGCCAGTAAAATGGAGGAGCCCGGCGTGATTGAAAAAATCAAGAAAGTCCCTTCCTGGTATTTTGAGGTTGAACAGCTCAAACGCGTCATTCTTTTCGGTACCCTGCTGCTGCACAAACGCATTGGCAAACTGAGTTTGCAGGCCCACACCGATCCACTCACAGGACTACTCAATCGTCGTGGCATCTATGAAAGCATTGAACTCATTCTGCCAAAGAGCAATCAGGTTGCCGCCATCGTGATTGATATCGACCACTTCAAACGCGTGAATGATACCTACGGACACAACATCGGCGATGACGTCATCAAGTTGCTGGCTAAAAACATAAAACAGGGTTCACGTGAATCCGATCTGATTTGCCGTACTGGCGGAGAGGAATTCCTCGCACTCCTGCCCGATACCGATATGAAGCAAGCCGTTGATATTGCGGAACGGCTGCGTAAAAAAGTGGAAAAAATGCCGCTGCCGATTCCAGAAAATATCACGATCTCATTAGGCGTCACCTGCTTTATTCCGGGAGCAGAGCAGATCGATAACGTGTTGAAAATCGCAGATGACGCCCTTTATCAGGCCAAACATGAAGGCAGAAACCGAGTCGTCACCAAAGTCATTCCCGACAGTTCAATCAACAGCCACACAGAATAGACACGCCCATCATGAGGTGAGAAAACTGGCAAAAAAAACCCGCACGAGGCGGGTAAGGTCATTCTAATGACAGGGATGGTTAACTAACACAACACTCACAGAGATGTGAGGTACTGACAAGGGATGAAAGGACTATAGCAAGCCAAATGTATAGTATTGTCATCAGCAGGTAAGGTTAATCTGCCGGTTGTAAAACAACATTGGCGATGCCTCCCTGCCGTCTTATCTGGCCATTTCAGCCGACTTCCCAGTCGCCATCACGCTTTTTTGGTTTTCATCAGCGCAGCCAGCAATGCCATGATGGCCAACGCGCTGGCAATCCCTCCGACCACCAGCCATCCCCCGTGATGCCAGGCGGCCATCGCAACCGAAGATCCCGCCGCCCCGCCTAAAAACATACCCCCCATGAATACGGTATTGATTCGGCCTCTGGCCGCCTCGCCGAGCCCGTAAATTACATGTTGATTGGCAACTAACACACTTTGCACGCCGAGATCGAGCAGGACAACGCCGACAATCAGGCCAATAACGGAATCGAAACCGATGAATATTCCCCACGAGAGCAGCGTCAGCAGTGCTCCGGCAATCACAACCGGACGACTACCGGTTCTGTCGGCAATTCTTCCCGCCAGCGGAGCAGCAAAGATCCCCGCCACACCAACCACGCCAAACAAACCCGCGGCAGCAGCGCCCATGTGAAAACGTCCGCTTTCCAGATACAGCGCAAGCACGCTCCAGAACGCGCTGAACGATGCAAACAACAGCGCCTGAATCAACGTGGCTTTGCGTAATGCGCGTTCACCGCGCCACAGCGTCACCAGTGAATGCATCAGCTCACGGTAACGAACGGTGTGATGCGAGGGTGACGCCGGTAACATTCTTCCCATTGCCCACGCACCTGCCAGCGCCAACGGCACACTCAGCCAGAACATCGCACGCCAGCCCGCACTTTCCGCCACAAGGCCCGCAATCGTACGACTCAGCAGAATCCCACTTAACAACCCGCTCATCACCGTCCCGACAATCGCACCGCGCTGCTTCGCATTGGCAAGCGCTGCCGCGGCCGGAACAATCTGCTGGGCGGCGGTCGCACCAAAACCGATGAGCAACGAAGCACTTAATAAAGCAACAGCCGATGTCGACAAAGCTGCAAACGCAGAAGCCAGCGCCAGCATCAAAAATTGCCACACAATCAACCGACGACGAGCGAACTTATCACCGAGCGGAACCAGCAATAGCAGTCCCAGCGCGTAGCCCAACTGCGTCACCGTTGGAATCAACGAGACAGCCCCGCTCGACGTAAAACTTTCACCGATCACGCCCAGCATCGGTTGGTTGTAATAGATATTGGCAACAGAAATACCGCTGGCTGCAGCCATTGAGAAAATCAATAATTTACCGGGAACCTGCTGCGTTCTGACATCGGCTTCGCTGGATAATGTACTCATCATCATACCTGTCTGTGTGTTTCCCGCCGGAAGTCGGCAAGTGATGAGCACAGCATAAGGTGCCGAACTCATTCCCAGTAGAGAGGTAAAATGGATATCAGCTATTCCTAACAGGAATAAATCAGGAGAAAAAACGCTGAACGAAATCGGTAAAAATTCTGGCGCGGACGGATGTCATGCGGCCTCCGGGGTAGACGGCCCACAGGTCCATCTTCCCCAACGTCCATGAATCCAGCGCGGTGACAACTTGCCCGTGCTCCAGCTCTGGCGCAAACATCCATTCAGACGCTACAGCCAGCCCTGCGCCGGACAGCACGGCCGCACGCACGCCTTCCGCCGCAGAAACACGGATACGTCCCTTGGGGAATACCGTGGTCTGTGCGCCATCCCGAGAAAAGATCCAGCGATTGGTTCTATCCCCCTGCAAATAGATGACGGCAGGATGTGCAGCCAGTACATCAGGAGAAGCAGGCACGCCATGACGCGCAAAATAGTCGGGTGTCGCCAACAGGCGCATGGAACACGACGCCAGCCGTTGGGCGATCAGGCTGGAATCCTTCATTTCACCCAAACGCAATGCAACATCAATCCCTTCAGCAATCAGATCAATTGGGCGATCATCCAGAATGACATCAACGTTTAGCTGGGGATGTTCTGCCATGAACTCATGGAGACGAGGCATGATGTGTAGTCTGGCAAAGGTTACCGGCGCACAGATACGCAGCCGACCAGACAACGCCGCGCTCCCGCTCACCACCTGCTCCTGAGCCTCACCCAGCATTTTTAACGCAGGGGAAATTTGCTCATAAAAATGCTGCCCTGCTTCTGTCGGCGTCAGCCCTCGGGTAGAACGAAGCAGCAGCGGCGTTGCCAGATGATTTTCAAGCTGCATAATCGCCTTGGAAACCGCAGGCTGCCCGATACCAAGCCTGCGGGACGCAGCGGAAAACGACCCCGTTTCAAAAACGCAGATAAATGTTTCCAGCGCGCTGAGGCGATCCATGGTTTCTCTTCCGAAAAAGGAATTTCACTGCATCATACAGGAACCCGGCGAGAATAAGGCGGATTCACACCCCCCCTTTATTTCCCCACCATCCACAACAGCGGGCCACATTCACTTTACCGCCGACCGCATCCGGTATTACTCTGATGGCATGACTTGTCATGCCAAGGCTGGCAAACTTTTGCCGCCTTTTTCAAAATCTTACGAGGCGATGTATGAAACTTTTCATTTACGAACACTGCCCATTCTGTGTCAGAGCCAGAATGATTTTTGGTCTGAAAGATCTGCCTGTTGAGCAATCGGTCATTATGGAAGGCGATGTCGACACGCCAACGCGCATGGTGGGTCGCAAAGTGGTGCCGATCCTGCAGAAAGAAGATGGCAGCTTCATGCCGGAAAGTATGGATATCGTCCACTATGTCGATAGCAAGCAAGCGCCGTTAATCGCCGACAAAGCGGTTGATGCAGAGATAGAAACCTGGTGTAAGTCCGTTTCCAGTGCGGTGTTTAACCTTGCTGTTCCCCGCTTCACGAAAGCGGATTTCAAAGAGCTTTCCACGCCAGAAGCGCGTCATGCCTACATCCTGCGTGAAGAAAAGGCCTTCGGCGATCTGGATGTGCTACTCGCGAAAACCCCCGAGCTGATTGCGGAAGTGGAACAAAAACTCAACGAACTGGAGCCGCGACTGGCAAACGTCAGTGCCATTTCCACCACCGATTTTATCCTGTTCCCTATCTTGCTATCACTCACGATCGTAAAAGGCGTGCAGTTTGGTCCTAACGTTCAGGCGTACCTTGAGCGGGTATCAAAAGCCAGCAAGGTCGCGTTGTTGACCGATAAAGCGCTGTAAAACAGCGATAATAAAAACAAATAAGGAGCGGCTTATGGCGGCTCCTTATTTTTAACAACGCTCAGATCACGAACGTTATTCATTTACCGATGGCAATCAAGATTATTGATCTTTGGGATTGAGTGTGCATCCTTCTACGTCGTGATCAAGCTCAATCACCGAATAGGCCTGAGCATTTTTCGTTTTCTTTATCAGGAAAGGACTTGTCGAAAAATAGCTCCCAATCTGCGCATCATCTACGAAACAGGCAATTATCTCTTTTTCATTTTCCGAGATAATCGTTAGCGAATATATCCAACTGCCATCTTTTTCCGTTGCGTCTGCCCGGTCTTTTTCCTGGCTAAACTCATAGTCACCGGTATCCTTCAGCAGCGTTCCCTTAGGGAAATGTTTCGGCCCAAAAGAACTGCGGAAAGTGGTCACATCCAAATGTTTCAGCAACGTCAGCGCATCCGTTTTTGTTGCTGAAAAGCCGGTCTGAGGAATCATCAATGCTGAAAAAATCACAGCTAAAAATAATTTCATATACTGCGCCCCTGCGAGAAAACATCCGTGCGCGTATTCTATTTTAAAAACATGATCTGCAATAGCGTTATGGGGCACCGTTCCACCCCATAACGTGTGGCTGATTTAGACGTTATTACATATGGAATAATACCTAAACGCGGAGCAGAGAAGCATCCCTGGCTGATGCTATACCGTCCTCCTTTGACAGGTATTCCTTTGAAAAAGAGAGTGCATGAACTTCGGCCTGAATCAGAGCCAACGCATCGTGGCTGGCATAATCTGCCTTAATCCATCTTGCGCGCTGCAAATAGCCCGGATCCTCCAGTATCTCAATAACAGACTGCTTAATCTGCTGTTCACTTGGCGTACTGGTTTGCAAGTTAATTCCACATTTGGCGAATACCACACGTGCAGCACTTTCCTGCTTATCTTCTCCTACCCCGGCCACAATTAAAGGCACACCATCCTTCAATGCAGCATTTATCGAACCGTATCCACCGTTGGTGATGAAGATCGACGCCCTGGGCAACCAATCATCATAAGAGAGGAAACGCACCACTCTGGCATTTTCAGGCAAAGAGGGTTGCAGTGAATCAACCGCACGCCCTCCTGTGGTCGCCAGCACCCTGACAGGTAAATCAGCCAGCGCACGCAGTGTCGGCCCAATCAGTTGCTGGAGATCGACATTCGCCAGTGTTCCTTGTGAAACGATAATAAGCGGCCGACTGTCATCCGCCGTCCACCATTCAGGAACACGTTCTGCTGCAATCTGGCGAGATAGAGGCCCGATAAATCGCACACTTTGTGGCAAATCATCACGCTGATACTCTAGCTCGGTAGTGGATAGCTGCAAGAAACGATCGCAGCGGCCAATCAGCGCATCCATAAAAGGCTGTTCGAGGGGCTTCCCTCCCGACTGCACCATCGCATGATCAAACGCGCGCTGAACTTCACTCATCAATGCCCGCGTTTCCTCATCAACAAGCTGTTCATGGCTCAGATCGGGTGGCAGCAATTTCGGAGGAATACGAGGTCCATAGAAAACTGAATCTCGCGTCGAATAGGACAGCGGCGTAACCCCGATGACGATGACGGGCGGACGCTGCCCAGAAAGCAACAACGGCAGGACACCATAAAAACAGTTTTCAACCATGAGCAGATCGGCATCGGTTTTTGCCAACGCGTCACGCAACTGGCGATCCAACAAGGGAATCGGTGCTGCAAAAAAATCTTTCAGCGCCAAAGCCATCTGTGCATTACCCGGCGGCAGCATGGCACGCTGGGGGAAATGCTGTTCAAGGTGTCGGTAGTCAAAATCAATGTCATCACTAAAAGGGATAAACCCGACGCCAGCCGCCTCCGCCTGCTCGCGGAACAACGCCCCGCTAAACAGCGTGACGTCATTCCCTTGCTCAACCAAATAGCGGGCGATAGTCAGCAAAGGATAAACATGCCCCGGCGTTGCCATCGCCGCCATAAGAATATGTGCCATGATGCTCGCCCTTATGCTGCGTTATCAATACAGGTATTCACACAAATCGGAGTACCCTGAATGTGAACCCGTTGCAGGTGACGCGCAGACTGGGCCGTAAAGGCTTCGCGACCATGCAGCAGCGAGAAGTTGTCGGCTATGACAACATCGCCCTGCAACCATTTATGCGCATAGTAATAACGGGGATCGTACAGGTGCTGCCGCAACGTCTGACTAAATGCGTTTTGCGTTTCCGGCGTGACATTATGGTATTCCAGCGCATGCTGGTTAAGGAAACGCTCTCCTTCGGTCGGCGGCTCGTTATAACGCATGATCTCACCGGTGCCGTTGGGGTGAGGGATGACCAATGGAGAAGTGACTTCACCACCGTAATGCACAACGGCTTTAATACGGTAAGTGATTGAAACAGTGCGCCACTTATCGGCTAATTGTGTGTCGGCCTCTGCCAATAAGCGCGTGGTGTCAACAAAGGTGGTACGTCCGCCTTGATCCTGCCCCGGCGCAGAAACGCAGTGGAACAGTTGAAACTCGGGTATGGTTGGTTTGTACATGCCATCCCAGTGCAGCGGTACATAGCTATTATCAAAGATATGATCCTTGGTATCCGCATGCTCTTTCACGTCGAGCACCGCCCCAAAAGGCCACATCATGATTTCCCCCCAGTGACCAGCGTATTCGGTCAACGTTTCAGGATCGGAAAACCCGGAAGAAAACCCACGCAGTACCAGAAGATGATGCTCTCGGGCGAGCGCACGCAGAGTGTCAATTGGCAGTGTGGCGATGCCCTGTCCTTCTTCAACAGGCGTCAGCAATACACCAAAAGGGGAAAGCGGTTCAAGGTGACAGTTCATGCTATTTTCCATCATGTATATTCCTTTATCAGATGACAATCTTGATGTCCGTGTGGACGACAAGACGAGAAAAGTACGCTTATGCCATATCAGGCTGTTTAACTAAGTAATGGCTGGGTGTACCACGGATTTCCACAATCTCACCGTCCAACTGCTGCGCATCAGCATTCTTCATCAACACAAACTGCCCATTAACATTGGCGGCAACCCCATGCCAGGGCGTCAACCAATCGTCCTTGGTAGGCATCATATGAATACCCAGCTTCAGGCTGTCCGAAGGCTGAGGGTGAATGGACAAACGGATCGCGTCAGGAAATTGCTCAGCAAGCAGGTTGCCCCACGCCCAACTGCGTTGAATAACGCCACACGCGCGCTTTTTAGCATCCTTCTGTAACGCCGCGTTAGAACCGGTATAGTCAGGGCGCAGGCTATCTTCATAGAGAAAGCGGGTTATTGAACGATAAAGCTGCAAGCCTTCTTCGCTCTGCATGAGCTGCGCTTTAATGTCCTCTTCTGACTCGGCGTAATCCTCAACCAGTCGCTGGCGAAGATAATCATAATCAGCAGTAAGCGGCGCCATATTCTCTACGTCCTTAAGGTTAAAGACGCTGAGATGAACAGCTCCTAGTTCATGAAGTAAACTTTCAATCTCATCCTGATAGAGATTAATCGTTTCGTCGCTAGTCCCAATCAGATCGCCAAATACATGTCCATCTGAGCAAATACGGATATGTGCACCGGGCGGATAATACAGCTGAATACGCTGACATAACGAATTCAGGAAGGTCAGGGACAAGCGCTCCGCCATATCTGGTTTTCTCCCTAACACCTTATAAGGGCTGGGAGATTTCACCGGAAATGCCGGGAGAATAAGTTCAATGCGACGGCCTTCTTCAATAAAGGCACGGATTCTGGGTAATTGAACCTGAGTCACCTGAGACTCTTCTTCACTAATCGGTTTCGTCGAATGGGTAAATCTGCGTCGATATTGAATTAACTCACTTAATATTAGCGATGAAACTAATTCATTATTTATTATATCCAAAATAACCTCATTAACTTAAAGAAGGGAATTAACTGCATAGCAGTGACACACAAACAATAAAATAAAACCCTTACGCGAGCACAAAAAAAATACTGAATAACATATTCAGTATTTTTATTTACGACGCTAATAATTCAAATCGTTCATAAAATAATCATGAGAAAATAATTAAGTATCAGAACCAGAGAATAAGCCACGATGCAGATACTGCTATCGGCAGGGCGGATAGGATAAGTGGATAATAGAGAATGGACTCTGACGGGCGGCGAACCGCACAGAACGGGAAAACGAGTCTATCGCTGATGATTGAAGTATTGCCGACTGGGTAAAGCGAAGGGAACGTTGGCGTAATGGTATTATGAGTGGAGTGATTAGCGTGAGGGGGATTGATTATGAATTGTTGTTAATTACTTCTCTTCAATTTGGTAATGAGCTGGCTCTGACCATGAAATGATTTTATACTTCCCTGTGTATAGCCCTTTCTCTTTATAAAATCCCATAACCTCTGACGGATACCAACCATAGCCAAACAAAAATAACGCATCTAATTTAACCAATTCTCTGATGAGATAGAGTTTATCGCTTTCACTTTCTACAACTTTGGTCATAAAACCACAAGAATGTAAAAAACCAAGAGATTTCATTTTATTTGTTAAGTCCTCTCCTTGCACACTAAGTTTCAGAGTGCTCCCTGCAATATCGCTTACAACAATCGTGTTTTCTGGCATTGTATTCATCATGCAACCATCATCAAGAAACATTAAACTTAAAAACGTCCTCGTTAAATCCAGAAAATATTGCTATATTTCTGAAGGTTGATAACAACCTTGAAAACTCTTCTGGATAACTATTTTTAAAAACAGAACTATTCCTCCATTCCACGATCAATGGTCGACATTCATCATCAATCGGGGTTATGAAATCATATAGTGCATCTGCGTTTCTTCCAAAATAAGGACCAAACGCTAACTCTTGTGAAAGATGATCATAAATATCATGTGGTGTTTTCTGTTTTTCACCATCAAGGACGATGAGTTTCATATTATTCCCCCTTCACATCACTTAAAATAATGAAACTACTGCTGGTATTTTACACGACTAAATTAGATGATCCAGCGCGTTATTTCCCCCAGCACTCGGCCTTTCCAGTGCCTGACGCTACAGTAACTCCCGCAGGGCGAATATCAAAATGAGACGAGTAAAATGGTAAATCCAACCCGCCCTCAGCGATCAACCTCAAAGGCCGCTGGCTGGAAGAGTGTGGCTTTATCACCGGGATGCCAATGACCGTGACGGTGGAGCGGGGCAGGATTATTATTGAGACGCAGATTAATCTGTAGCGACTGGCTAACAGCTAAAAATAAAAGCCGGAAGGATCTTTGCGATCGCTCCCGGATTTTTTATTATTTAATAAAATATGCTAAGCGTTCACCTATTTTTAAGTCTTCTCTCTTATAATAGAAAACAGTATCAAAGTTAATGGATATATATTTCCCTATTACCTTAAACGTAAAGTCATCATCAGAATAGAACTCAATAATGAATTCATCTCCTAAATGGCTTTTAGATATTTTAATAAAATCATCATTCACATCACATGGCCAGTCCAATATCCCCTGAAAAAATGATGGTGACTCAATGATTATTTCCAACGTATGATAATATGATAAATCATCACTCCCAACAATAATTAGACGTTCTCGATCATATAAAAAAACAGAGAAATCCAACCAACTTTGTTTCCAATCATGCTCTTTTATAGCGGATACTAAATCTTGTTCTCTCATGGAATTACTCCATTAGGTAAAGGAATATGTGTGCTATTTGCCGCAATAGGATCATAATTTGGGTTAGGGAAATTCTGATTTGTTTTCAAAATAGAAGTATGGTGCCACGCACCATCAGATGATCCATATTCCCATCCATATCCTTGATTCGTTGATGGATTTACACCCATTTGATTTCTCCCTACCCTAAAAATAGGTCCATTAGCCGAATTACTTCCTAAAGGAGCATTAGGGTTTATATCATGCGCTCTTACTTCGTATTTATAATTCCCCGCTGAGAATTTCTCTTTAAAATTGATCGGATAATCTTGCCCTGACAAACCTTGTCTATGTAATGAATAATCAAATATTTCCTGAGGTGATGCGTTCTTAATTGCCGCATGAGCCTCAGATGCATTCATGCCTTTAGAACGATTGTATTTATACCAATCATATAAATCGGGGCAAGCGGCTAAACCTAGAGGATCCACCCATTCCAACGGGTTATGCACATAACCTTGTGGTCTGCGGCCGCCAAGTAACCCTATCGGGTCCGGCGACAGATACTGCCCGCTCTCCGCATCATAGTAACGATGCCGGTTGTAGTAAAGCCCCGTTTCTGCGTCATACAACTGCCCCTGATAGCGCAGCTCGCAGTACACCTCTTCGTTCGCCGCATCCCCCAGATAGCGCCGCAGCGGGATAGGTCGTCGCTCTTCCCGATGTGCGGCCCACAGTCCCTGTTCCCCGCGCCAGCGAACGTCCCCTTCCTCGCTGCACAGCTCTCTTGCGGTTCCTGTCAGGTCCGTCACGATGTAGTGCAGTTGCGTGCTGTCGCCCTGCGCCTCCACCTGTGCCAGTGGCCGGAAGCTTCCCGGCTCGTACACCCACTGCACTTCCCGCGCCGCTGAACCGTCTGCCCGGTACTGCTGCTGACCAATCAGCTGGTCACCATCCCACCGGTACGCCACCCGCGCTACCGCCTGCGCCGACGACACCTGGCCCTCGCGCACCTTGTTGATTCTGCGCCCAAACGCATCGTAGCGATACCGCCAGCGTGCCCCGTCCGGCAGGCTTACCCGCACCAGCCGGTCCTGCACGTCCCAGTCGAAATACGTTTCCTTCGGCCTGAACCCCGGCCGTGTTTCACGCTTCACCGCCAGACGCCCGCAGTCATCATACCGGTACTGCGTATGACCCCGCTCGATGACCCGTCCCGCCGCATCGTACCGCGCCGACGCCTGCACCACCGCATCCTGCACCTTCAGCGACTCACCCAGACCCGGCGCTATCTGCGACACCTCGCACAGGTTCTGTTCGCTGTCGTAACCAAACAGCCGCGCCTGACGCCGCCGTCCCTCATCACGGCGCTCCGCCGTCACCTGACCGGCCCCGTTCAGCCGAAATGCCTGCTCGCCCCAGTGGCTGTCGCTGATGCCCGTCAGACGGTCCAGCACATCGTACTGATAACGTCGCTCCAGCACGTCATTCACCCGGCCGTCCGCCCCTTCCAGCGCCTGACGCTGCAGCAGCCCCGTCGGGCTCCACTCGTGACGCAGTGAAAAACCGCTGCCGTTAGTGCGTCGCTGCTCTTCCCCTGCTGCCGTGTGGCTGAACTGCAACGGCTGGTGGGAGCCGATACCCAGCGATGACAGCCGTCCCGACTGCCAGGCAAGTTGCAGCGGCGCCAGAATACCGTCGACAATGGCACGCTGACCACCCGCGTCATAACCGCTCTGTACCGCTTCGCCGTTCACCGTTTCCGACGTCACCTGCCCCGCACGGTTATAGGCGTATTCCACCACCGCATCCGGGCTGGCGGCTTTGGTCAACCGACCAGCCACGTCATACGCCAGCTCGGTGATGCCGTCCGTTTCCCCGTCCGCTTTCCGCGCCGTGATATGCGTTATTCGTCCTGCCGCATCATGCTTGTAATGCAGCGCACTGCCATCCGGCGCGGTGCGCTGCACCAGACGGTCGGCTACATCGTACTGATACCGGTATACCCGACCGTCGTAATGCCGTTCCTCGCTTAGTCGTCCACTGCTGTCAAAACCGTACGTCCAGTCTCGTCCCTGACTGTTCGTCACCCCGGCGAACTCGGCTTCCGCATTATAGTGGTAGCGCACCGTCGCTCCCAGCGGGTCGGTCGCTTCCAGCAGGTTATCGAACGCCCCGTAGCGGAACTGATAGCGCTGACCCAGCGCATCCGTCACCGCCGTCAGGTTACCTTCCACATCGTAACCAAACCGCGTCTCGCTGCCGTCTTCGTACACCACTTTCGACGGTGACTCGCGCACGCCGTCATACTCCCAGCGCCGCACCTGCACGCCCGCCTCATGCCCGATATGCCGCTCCGTCAGGCGGTCAAGGTCGTCATACCGGAACATGACCGGTGGTGCATTATCCCGCTCAAGGCTGCTCAGCAGGCCACGACGATTATAGTGATAACGCTGCAACACGCCGTCCGGCCCTATCACCGTCGACAGTTGCCCTGTTTCACCATAACGGTACAGCCACTCGCGCCCTTCCGGGTCGTTAACCTCGACAGCCTGCCCTGCCGTATTACGCTGATAGCGCCATTCATTATCAAGTGGGTCGAATACCCTGCGATTAACATTGCCGGGCAGTGGCTAAAAGACGCCGGATTTACCACCGGATAACCGCTTAAGCTGCGCATTATGCCCGGCTGCATTGTTATCACCACGCAGGATATCCATGAACTGTGGGGCAACCTGCACGCCCTGAGCATTGCGCCATTTGATGAGTATGCCGTCACAAGCTGGCTGAACCATTTTCCCGGCGGGCTGAACATGGAGGGCGCACGATGAGTATTCATTACGCATTCCAGCGCGGTGACCAGCCGGAACTCACGCTGACAGGCCACGCACTGCAACAGGCGGGATTTGCCGCCGAGACGCTGCTTCGTATTAACCTCTATGCAATGGCTTAATACTGACCCGACTGGATGAGGATACGGATATTGCGGCGCTGCTGGCCGAACTAAACGGCAGCGAGACGGAGAGTGCGGATTGGGTAAGTAACAACGGCGAACTGACGCTGGCAGGGGACTGGCTCACACTGAGCTGGTTACTCGGCCAACCGTTAATGATTGAGGTACTGCCCGGAAGGATAACCATTTGGGCAGAGCTGGGGACTATGCTGGCGTAATAACACCAACTACTAAAAATAAAATAGCCGGAAGGATCGTGAGATCGCTTCCGGCTTTTTCTAATTTATATACTCTACTCCTCTAAAAAATCAACAGAGATATTCTTCCCCAAAAAAGCATTACTAATTTGTTCTGTTATAGTTCTTTGATCATTTAAATCACCATATACCGATAAAATGACTTTATTCTTTAAAATAAAAATATCAAAAAGTGGTGGTTCTTTAGCATTATATTCCTCACCATATTTAACAAAGCCATAGTTTCCAGATTCTGACGCATAAACTCTTTGATACTTATCTTGCAACTCCAATAATATTTCATCTAATATTTCTTTAGATATTTGATGTTTTAAATCTGAAAATAACTCTAAACTCATGATAAGCCAAGCCTTTAATTATTGAATGCCTGAACCGTGCGGTCTGCCTCTAACCGTTGGTAAATTCGCCGGGTTTTTAATACCTATGTGGGTCTCTTTACCCATGCTAGTACTAGGAAAACCTCGATCATCAAGCTTGCCACCAATAGGTGAGTATTTATGTACATGTCCATTATTCGCTGTTTTCCATGGTTTTAGTTGCTGATCTCCATAAGCGTGTATCTGAACTTCAGAACCATCAGCATGCTTCCACTTTTGATTCACAGCATTATTTGGGTTAGTTCTCACAAATCCGTTTTTCTTTAATATTTTTTCTATGTGCGCAACACTTTTCCCTCTGAGTCTAGGTAATTTCCCAGAAGCACTAGGACAAGTAGATGCAGCCAACCCCAGCGGATCACAGAACTCTAAGGGATTGGAAACATAGCCCTGCGGCCTCATCCCTCCCGCCAACCCTATCGGGTCCGGCGACAGATACTGTCCGCTCTCCGCATCATAGTAACGATGCCGGTTGTAGTAAAGCCCCGTTTCTGCGTCATACAACTGCCCCTGATAGCGCAGCTCGCAGTACACCTCTTCATTCGCCGCATCCCCCAGATAGCGTCGCAGCGGGATAGGTCGCCGCTCTTCCCGGTGTGCGCCCCACAGTCCCTGTTCCCCGCGCCAGCGGACTTCCCCTTCCTCGCTGCACAGCTCTCTTGCGGTTCCTGTCAGGTCCGTCACAATGTAGTGCGGTTGCGTGCTGTCGCCCTGCGCCGACGGCACCTGGCCCTCGCGCACCTTGTTGATTCTGCGCCCAAACGCATCGTAGCGATACCGCCAGCGTACCCCGTCCGGCAGCATCATACCGCGCCGATGACTGTACCACCGCATCCTGCACCTTCAGCGTCTCACCCAGACCCGGCGCTATCTGTGACACCTCGCACAGGTTCTGTTCGCTGTCGTAGCCAAACAGCCGCGCCTGACGCCGCCGCCCCTCATCACGGCGCTCCGCCGTCACCTGACCTGCCCCGTTCAGTCGGAATGCCTGCTCACCCCAGTGGCTGTCGCTGATGCCCGTCAGACGGTCCAGCACATCGTACTGGTAGCGACGCTCCAGCACGTCATTCACCCGGCCGTCCGCCCCTTCCAGCTCCTGACGCTGCAACAGCCCCGCCGGGCTCCACTCGTGACGCAGTGAAAAACCTAAAAGGCCGCTGACTGGAAAGGTCGGGCTTTATCACCGGGATGCCGGTCACCGTCACGGTGGAGAGGGGGGTATTATTATTGAGACGAAGATTAATCTGTAACGGCTGACCAAAATTTAAAAACAAAATAGCCGAAAGGATCGTAAAATCTCTTCCGGCCATTATTTACAAACTGATTAGACAATCAATGAACTGATAATTAAAACATTACCATCTTATATATCAGAATAAGGACTAATGCTATATCCGATTTTTTTTGCAGCAAAATACACATCTGACATACGATAATCACTAATATCCTCCATATCATCAGAATATGGGGAAAAATCAATATAATGAATACCATCTATACATTGATAAGATATACCGTTACTCATTACTGTATTGCTGCATTTGGTTTCTTGCTTAACAGCAAACTCAACCAACCCTTTCAATTCAAATTCTACATTAACCCATTCCCTATCAGCTCTCCTTATAACAGAGACTTCAACAATCACACTGTCAAAGGAAATAAAGTTAATCTTTTTAATAATCCCATCATACCCATTCGTTATTTCATCTAGCATATCTATGATCATAAAATATCTCACTTTCCTATAGGCGTATGAGGTTCAATTCCCGGCGGAAGAGCATCCCACCCTGAAGGTATACCTGAATGAGGATAATGTGGTTTACCAGGACCATGCCCAGATGCTGGATTACCAGGTTCAGGGAATAAGTGATAATGGCCAGATTCTATCCCATGATTTTTAAAATCCACATGCCCAATTACATCACCATTGCCATCATATATTGCATTTTGAACAGCTTTTCCTGTTTTTGGGTCAATATGCGTATACATGGAATTTGGCGTAGCGCCTGTAACTCTTGGTTTCTCCGTTCCTGAGAAATGCCCACCTGCTGACGGATCAGGTTTTTTTGAATTCTCTGGGCTATTTTCACCATCACAACCTGCTTTCGTTAACCCCAGCGGATCGACCCACTCCATCGGGTTATGCACATACCCCTGCGGCCTCAGACCACCCAGTAACCCTATCGGGTCCGGCGACAGGTACTGTCCGCTCTCCGCATCATAGTAACGATGCCGGTTGTAGTAAAGCCCCGTTTCTGCGTCATACAGCTGCCCCTGATAGCGCAGCTCGCAGTACACTTCTTCGTTCGCCGCATCCCCCAGATAGCGCCGCAGCGGGATAGGTCGCCGCTCTTCCCGGTGTGCGCCCCACAGCCCCTGTTCCCCGCGCCAGCGAACGTCCCCTTCCTCGCTGCACAGCTCTCTTGCGGTTCCTGTCAGGTCCGTCACGATGTAGTGCAGCTGCGTGCTGTCGCCCTGCGCCTCGACCTGTGCCAGCGGCCGGAAGCTCCCCGGCTCGTACACCCACTGCACTTCCCGTGCCGCTGAACCGTCTGCCCGGTACTGCTGCTGACCAATCAGCTGGTCTCCGTCCCACCGGTACGCCACCCGCGCTACCGCCTGCGCCGACGGCACCTGGCCCTCGCGCACCTTGTTGATTCTGCGCCCAAACGCATCGTAGCGATACCGCCAGCGTGCCCCGTCCGGCAGGCTCACCCGCACCAGCCGGTCCTGCACGTCCCAGTCGAAATATGTTTCCTTCGGCCTGAACCCCGGCCGTGTTTCGCGCTTCACCGCCAGACGCCCGCAGTCATCATACCGGTACTGCGTATGGCCCCGCTCGATGACCCGTCCCGCCGCATCGTACCGCGCCGATGACTGTACCACCGCATCCTGCACCTTCAGCGTCTCACCCAGACCCGGCGCTATCTGCGACACCTCGCACAGGTTCTGTTCGCTGTCGTAGCCAAACAGCCGTGCCTGACGCCGCCGCCCCTCATCACGGCGCTCCGCCGTCACCTGACCGGCCCCGTTCAGCCGGAATGCCTGCTCACCCCAGTGGCTGTCGCTGATGCCCGTCAGACTGTCCAACACATCGTACTGGTAGCGACGCTCCAGCACGTCATTCACCCGGCCATCTGCCCCTTCCAGCGCCTGACGCTGCAGCAGCCCCGTCGGGCTCCACTCGTGACGCAGTGAAAAACCGCTGCCGTTAGTGCGTCGCTGCTCTTCCCCTGCTGCCGTGTGGCTGAACTGCAACGGCTGGTGAGAGCCGATACCCAGCGACGACAGCCGTCCCGACTGCCACGCCAGTTGCAGCGGCGCCAGAATACCGTCGACAATGGCACGCTGACCGCCGGCGTCATAACCGCTCTGTACCGCTTCGCCGTTCACCGTTTCCGACGTCACCTGCCCCGCACGGTTATAGGCGTATTCCACCACCGCATCCGGGCTGGCGGCTTTGGTCAGCCTACCGGCAACATCATATGCCAGCTCGGTGATGCCGTCCGTTTCCCCGTCCGCTTTACGCGCCGTGATACACGTTATCCGCCCTGCCGCATCGTGCTCATAATGCAGCGCACTGCCATCCGGCGCGGTGCGCTGCACCAGACGGTCGGCTACATCGTACTGATACCGGTATACCCGACCGTCGTAATGCCGTTCCTCGCTTAGTCGTCCACTGCTGTCAAAACCGTACGTCCAGTCTCGTCCCTGACTGTTCGTCACCCCGGCGAACTCGGCTTCCGCATTATAGTGGTAGCGCACCGTCGCTCCCAGCGGGTCGGTCGCTTCCAGCAGGTTATCGAACGCCCCGTAGCGGAACTGATAGCGCTGACCCAGCGCATCCGTCACCGCCGTCAGGTTACCTTCCACATCGTAACCAAACCGCGTCTCGCTGCCGTCTTCGTACACCACTTTCGACGGTGACTCGCGCACGCCGTCATACTCCCAGCGCCGCACCTGCACGCCCGCCTCATGCCCGATATGCCGCTCCGTCAGGCGGTCAAGGTCGTCATACCGGAACATGACCGGTGGTGCATTATCCCGCTCAAGGCTGCTCAGCAGGCCACGACGATTATAGTGATAACGCTGCAACACGCCGTCCGGCCCTATCACCGTCGACAGTTGCCCTGTTTCACCATAACGGTACAGCCACTCGCGCCCTTCCGGGTCGTTAACCTCGACAACCTGCCCTGCCGTATTACGCTGATAGCGCCATTCGCTGCCCAGCGGGTCGATGTAGGCCAGCAAATATCCACTATCGTCATACGCATATTGGTGTGTAGCACCGTCGGGTAAGATAACCTCGGTGACCAGTCCCCAGTCATTACGCTGATACACCGTTCGGCCACCCAGCGGATCGATCTCGGCCACCAGTTGGTTATCCATCCATTCGAACCGGGTCTCACCGCCGTCGGGCGTGCGTTTGAGCAGGATATTGTTGCGATCGTCGCGCACATAGCTGATCACCCCGCCAAACCCGCTATAGTAATGGCTGGTCAGGGTGTCATCGTCATATTCAAAGTGCCCCGGCCAATAGCCTTCCGAGGTTCGATCACGTATTACACGACCTTTTTTATCGTAGTCGTGTTCAACCCAGGTCGAACCTAAATCCGACCAGCGCAGCAGCCACCCTTCCGGTGAGTAGCGATAGTCAAAGTTGCGTCCCTCATCCGCCCGCACACTCAATAAATGTCCGCTGTTGTCATAGGTATAGTTAGCCAATTTTTTCAAAGGCTTGCGATGGGTATCACATAACGTTAAACAAGTAATACGTTGGCGACGAGTTTCCACATGAATCAAGCGGTTGTCAGGCAAAGCTACCCAACGTAATACGCCAAACTCCCAAATCAGCGAGATCTGGTTATTCTGCCGATCCTCTATGGATGTTAGGCATAATTCCTTCCCTCTGGCGTGCTCAAAGCGATAGTGCAAACCACCGGCATCTTGCAGAATTAACCGTCCCTGTTGGCGGATCAATCGCCACTGCGGGTTAGATGGTGAACGCGTAGATTCACCCTCGACAGGCAAAACAAATATCGCCTGATTGAACTCACCATCAATTAATGTCACCACACCGTCTTCAAGTGTCAGGCTAATATCCCAGTTACTACGCCATAATGATCCTAATAAACCAGGCTTTCGCTCACCACCAGAACGGTAATAACGTTTAATCGCCAGCGGTAAAATACCTGCTAATTGGAAATCAGTACGCCACTCCACCATATACCCTGTGGCCATATCGACCGGTTCACCTTCACCTTGGCATTTATTTGATGTAGAGCAGGTCTTTCCATCTGCCGTACCAGCCGTAGATGACGCATGACCGGGAGTGCCATCAACATCTGATGGCGTTTTATCTGCTACCTTAATTTCAGGCTTTGCCGCCTTATCTTTTCCTACCGCTGTTCCAGACTTTCTGGTAATAATTTTCCCAATAAACGTATTAACTTTTTGGATAATCTCATCAATAATTTCTTTAAATTTATTAATGAGCTTTTTAATAACACCACAAATTGCTGAAAAACTATCTTTTGCAAATGCAATAATCCAACTTTTTGCTGAATTTGTGGCATTATTCACCATCAGTTCAATAGCCGTAATTATTTTATTGAGCAGACTTAAAGCCTCTTTGGCTTCCTTATTAATTTTTTCAGCAAAGTCCATTAACCATCGAACTATATTACCATTAGATAGATTTCTAATTTCACGAACGGCCAGTTGAACGGCCTGATTATCCAACGCACTTTTTTCTAATGCTTTCATTGCACGAACAACAGATTTACCTGCAATTTTTAGCGCATGTCCAGGACCTGGAATGACACCTACGATATTCAGTGCACCTTCAGCAAGGAAGTAGTTATCCTCTAAGTTATCTGGTTTTTTATAGGCAGCCCAACACCACTCACCAATAAAATAGACATCGGGTGCCTGACCAACAACAGGAATAAAACCGAGAATAATTTGACAAAGTAGCAAAACTGCTGTTTCTGTTGTCTGATCAGCAACCTCTGCCGACAAGCTATGATGAATTTTATTAATTGCCCGCTTAAATTCACGATCTCCTGCATTAATTTGTTTTTTTAATATTTGGAAACGGTCATAAGCTAGCTGATATTTATCTTCAACATTAGAAAAAAATCGTCCACTCCATGTACTATCATCAACATTAACTTCATCATAACGCTCACTGTCCTCAGCGTCGTACTCTACAATCCCTTTTTCATGCAGTAGTAAATAAAGGGTAAAATATTCTCCTGCTAATGCTGCATGAGCGGGATTAGCTTGAAGTACTGGATTATTTTCTACGGTATCAGGGGAATCAAAATCATCAGAGCCTTCATGAATATCAAGTTGATAAGTACTGCACGCCATATTTTGGATTTTAAAGTATCCATTTTCATCCGTTTGCCCATCCGTTTTGTTCCCTTTGCTATCGGTTAAAACAAAAGGAGCATTTGGTACAGGATCTCCTGACGAGTAGACATATTGAACAAAGGTTTCACACTCACATTCTTTACATCCTCCTTGAATGATTTTGTCCGTTGAAAACTTTTTTTCCGCAGCGGCACTACTTTGGTGTAATGAATCCTGTTTATCCTGACTCATGAAATGACGTCCTTTTTATTTTATGCTTCGTCCAGGTGGTCAATAGCTGCCTGATACAGGCGATCCATACGGCTTTGCGTGCCGATGTATTCCGGCTGTACCAAAATATTTTTTGCCCAAGGCTGATGAATGAATTCCGGCGAGAGTTCTGCCGCTAATGCTAGCCAGCGCACGATATCGCGGTCGTTGTTAAAGCCGTTGCTCTTAGCCTGTTCCGTCTGCTGATAGGTAAACGCCTGCAGTTCATCGTCAGACGCGCTTTGCCAGTCAGCATGATAAGTGCGCAGATGTTCCATATAGCGCGCCAGATGCTGATGTTCGGAAGGCGCCATGATGGCGTGCCATTGTTCGGTACTCAGTTGGCGCGGCAGGATGTCTGGAATGGAGTGCGGCTCGCGGGCGGTGAGGTTTAAGGCACGTATCGCGCCATCAGGAGAAATGTCGCAGAAACTGGCTATCGGACCATAAAGCGCACAGGCCTCTTGTGCGGAACTGGCGGATAACAGCTGCTTCACCACCTGCCAGTCCCCCACGCGCAGGATGGCGTTTTCCCCAGAAGGTGAAGCCACCAGGCTCCACTGCCGCAGATGCTTCGTGACCTCAAGCAGTTGATCGAGCGGTGAATATGCCTGCATAAACCACGCCAGCTGTAACCCCATTCCCCAACCCGGTTGAGTGACAATGTGTTCTTTCACCTGAGGCCAGTTAGCAGCGTTAAGCGGGATGCAGTAGGGCGATACCGAGGCATGAACGCGCCCCGTTTCTCCCCAGTACAAACGGGTCTGTTCCAGACTGCCTCCCCAGCGTTCGGCCAGCCAGGGAACAGCCTCGTTCATCGAGGCTTCTGCGATAACAAAACAGCCGCCCTGAGCGATACGCGTTTGCCAGACCGCATCATCTTCCGGCATCAATTCAAGGAAAGGTTGCGATACACTCACAGCGTGACCTCCGTTATGTCAGGTAATTCTCCCCGCATCCAGCCGGGGCGATGGTAATTAAGCTGCACACTTTCAATTCGTTCTGGCTCAGATTTAAAAATCCGAAGACTGTCCGCTATCGAATAACGTTCAGTCAGATGAATAAAGATCGGGTGCAAATAGAATTCACTACCGAGAACCCAGCGATGGGCAGCCCAGGCTTCACATTCCGCTTCGCTGGCTTTGGGATAATAGTTCTTTGCTAAAGCAATACCGCTAATAAAGCGCGCTTTAACTATTTCAATATCCAGAGGAAAAACACAGTGCGCACTGACAAAAAGAAAGAGTTCATTCGCTAACCGGTGTAAGCGATTGTCGTTAGCGAGAAGGTAATATTGATAGTTCGTTAACGTAATGTGGTACGCGTTATCAACATCGTGCTTATTTTTATACTTAATATCTCGCTGTGCGAATAGCTGATATTCCCCACGTTCGCTATTTATTATGGGTAAATACATATCATCGAGTGGACCGAGAAAATCAGTTTGAGCAGCCAGATCCAAAGTGGGCCACCAAGCCGATAAAACGTCTGGCGCATAGCTACGAAATACCGCCCGTGTGCCATCAGGCCAGAGACAGAAAATACGCTGCTGCCAAAAATTCGCCACCTGCTGCAATGTCAGATCGCCATGCGTGAGGATCACACTACCATGGCGCTCCGGCTGAGTCTCAGTCAACCAATGCAGCAGCGTTTCTCCTGGTTTGCCTTCTTCTATTTTCACCACAATAGGTGCCCACATCTGCCAGCCTTCAGCATCCTTGCCAAAATGCAGCTGTTGCCATATATCCGCCGCCGCAGGTTGAAAAGCCTGCCAATATTCAGGTAATTGGGGATAACTCAGCGGCGAGATAATTGCGTACAAAGGCGCATCAAACTGGCTGATTTCAAACAGAGTATAACCGTTTGCCATCATCGTTATTTGCCTGTCAATAAATGAGATAATTTTAATACGATGAGCGTGTATTGATAATCGCAGCAACGACCCGATAATCATGCAGATTATCGGGTCAGAAAATACAGTTTATTTATATGATGAAAAATACGTGATAAAAAAACGAATAGAAATTATAACGGCAGCCCTTTTTCCCAACGTTCTCGAACTTCAGCAGGTGGCAGCGGTGGGAATTTAACGCCACGATCCAGCAACAGCTGTTTTACCTTCAGCGCCCAAGGGTAATGAGGAGATTTAGGAGACATAATGGATAAGCTGTCTTCAACACTCCAGGCTAGGCTAGCCCCTGTAGCCGAATAGGTATTAACATTAGCGCCCTGCTCAATCAACCAATATGATATTTCATACTGGTTCAGATAAGCAGCATAATGAGCGCTATTGGTTTTTTGCTCATCCGTTAAATTGACGTCAGCCCCACGTTCCACAAGTAATTTTATATCAGCCCAGCGTTCTTCATTAATAGCACTAAATATTGCTGGCTGCCCAAGGCGCCCAATTGCATTCGGATCGCCACCTGCATCCAGAATAATACGCAGCCAGTCAGGATCTTTAAAACCAGAGACTCGGTTCACCGCACTATCACCCGATCCATCTTTATAGTTTGGATCGACACCCAGTTTAAGCGCCAGCGTGACGGCCTTCTTATCCTTCGCTTCATAAATCAGCCACAGCAGCGGCGTGATGCCTTCTTTCCCCTGAATATTCAGGTTAACGCCCTGTGACAGCTGATGACGGGCTGTCGTTTCGTCACCTTTTTGAATGCTCTCTAATACTGACACAACAGATGGCTCAAAAAGCTCACTCGCCCGCATACTGTGTCCTCCTGCCTGACAAGCGGTTAATAACCCCAGAATAACGACACCCAACCATTTTATACGTGCCAACCATTGCATTATATTCCCCTGAATGTATTGGTTATCTTCCCGATATCTTCCTTTTTCTGGCTTTCAATACCCGCAATTACCTGATCCATACCGTGGCGCGCAATCGGTGAACCGCCTACAGCGGGAAGCGCCATCATATCACCGCTTGCTTTCGGCAGCCCGCCCTCTAACAGTTTAGCAATACCGATGACGCCACCAAGCACCGCGCCAGCGGCTCCGCCAATCAATGCGCCAGCCCCGGATAGCAAGCCAGGAATCAACGCCTTACCGTAAGTTTGCGCCATGGTTAAGACCTCGCCGTCCACCGCTTGTGTCTTTATTAACGATGCAGTTTTCGCCAGATCGGCGCCGCCAGCACGAGACACCGTATTGGCGTGCAAGCCAGCAGCATTAAAGGTATAGCCGGGTAATCCAGTGACTCCAACCCCCGCGGATGCCAAACCACCGCCTAATGAATGTCCAACAATAACAGGGGGGGGAGAGATCGCTTCCTTCACTTGCTTCGCTAAATACATCGCTTGCTTGTATTGTTCTGTCTCCAGCCCCATTCCTTGACCCGCGTTGGTCAACCAGTCTTTAACTCCCGTTACCGCATTGTTCGTTCCCCGATAGGTCAGCATCGTTTCGCCGTTAATCGCAGACTTGAATAAAGCAGAACCAAACCCTGAATCAGGGTCCATAAATTTTGCCCCTTTAAGACCCGGTAATAGACTCGTATCCAGAACATCCAACCCCACGGGTGCTTTCGGTAATTTATCCAACACACCTCGTCGGAATTCATCGACCGAGTAAACATACTGGGCAGCCTCTGCGCGTAAGATGCTGTCGTTATTAAACGCCAGCCGCTTTGCCGCATCGGCTAATCCCGGCAGCGTCGCTGCCTCGGTTGCCAACTTGGCACGCGCCAAATAGCGCTCTTTACGCTGGGCAACGGAGAGCAAGTCATCAAGAATAGGCAGCTCGGCGACCGAAGCCCACTCCATTAATGTCGGCAACAGCATCGGCGTCAATGCCAGCAGAGGTGCGCGGCTTTTTGCCGATTGCTCAGCGCAGGGTTTCACCGGGGACTGATAGGGCGAGTCACCAATAATGACGTTCCCACTCCCAGCGGCAACCGAGCCGCCACAGCCGATCGCATCGCCGATACGCGCCGCCAGCTTGCCATTGATAATGACCGTACCGGATCCTGCCGATATCGCACGATTGTGTACGCCGTGAGGCATATTCGGGCAAGGGCAGGCGTGAAGTAAGACCGCATCGCTTTTGCGGGCCGCCGGCTTGCCATTAATGATGACATCACCACTGCCTTCAATAATCGGTGTGGCAGGAAAACAGCCGTGACCCGCGCAGCTGTCCCCTAAACGTGCAGCTCCTGGCATAGTTCCTCCTTAACGTCTGTCTGGTGCATCCGGCTGCGCGGGCTTCGTCGGATCTTCTGGCGTAATCGATACCGGAGCTGTCCCTACGCCAGCCGCACCGCCGTCATTGATTTTTACAATCGTCCTAAGTAGCTAACAAACTAGCATTTCTAATTCATTACATTACTTATCAGGTCCGATACCAACACCAATTGGCTTAACTGAACTTGAATGGATCCATCCCATCACTGGTTCACCATTTTTCTTTAAATACATCATAGAAAAGAAACCAGCATATTCCGCATAAACATCAATTTTATCCCCACGGATAAGGAAAGTATTTTTCAATTTACAACTCTCACTTGGCGCACTATATAAATAGGCTCGCCCACTTGCAACAACGATATATCCAGAATCAGAGGTTTTAAGTAAATCCTGTTCGACTTCCGCAGACAAATTAATTTCGCCACACGTAGCAAAAGCCACGCCAGAGAAACAATAAAAAATAAAAAGCAAAAAGTAAAAAAAACTACTCATATAAGCTTCTCTCTCTTCATTATATTTATTAACTTATTAGCATAATCCGGATCGGTCGCATACCCTGCATGCTGTAGTCCCAAAGCCCATTCACATGGGTCGGTATAATTAAACAAGAAATGATATCTTTTGTTTTTAATAAAGAAATCACTTCTCCCAGATATGCTTGATTCATACGAATCATATTTCATAAACTTATCAACAATTTTTATTCTAACACCATCTATAACTTCGTGTGTATTAACCCAAACAAAGTTAGGATTTCCATGTGCTTTTATGCCAAAAAGGTTATGGCTGTATTCACCACTATAGATATCAATAGGAACAGAGCGACCATAACCAGTCTCAAGGATAGCCTGAGCTGTTGTTATTGCGGCTGGGACATTTGAAACAGCCTCATTCTTCTTAGCCTCATTGAAAACAAACTCAACAAACTCTTTACCAGTTACCTTACCCCTCTTAATGTCATTGAGGGATATTGCATATAAAAACGCTACAGGATGAAAGTGCCATATGGGTTCATCTTTGCTGAAAGCAGGAATATGACTCATCCATTCATGCCCATCCAACCATTTTTTGATATATTCTTGATTGTCAGATGACAAACTCTCCAACAACGTTCTCCAACGCAGATGTCCACTTCCACCAAACCACTCGCTTTCATGCTTCACAATCAAATGACGCAGCAACTCCCCCACATCATTATTCCGATGTTGTAATCCCTTCAGTATAGATTGACGGATCATCACCATTTCAATCGCAGATATCTTACCATCACGATTGATGTCAAGCATGTCAGCCATTTTCGAGTAGTAGTCGTTAATTCCTTTATATTCTAATCCTCGCTCCGGCAGAACCTCCCCACTAAACCACCGAAACGCCTTACCTATCCACGCCTCCCCCATACTATTCAGGAAGTCTTTCTTTGACACTTGCTCCAATGCCATAAAATTCAGCTCTGCTAGATCATGCTGGGTGAGCTCTTTTACCCCATCCTGGCGAATCCATGTATGCGATCGTATTTTAAACCACTTACCTGAACTATCTCCTTCACGCAATACAATCTTTCCTGCATCCGCTTTCGTCATGATATTCAACGGGCTGAATGTACTCTTCTCCCCATGTCCTTCACTCTGGTAAAGAGGTTGATTCTTATTGATTCGAATAT
Organism: Pectobacterium aroidearum; assembly: GCF_041228105.1. NCBI lineage: Bacteria > Pseudomonadati > Pseudomonadota > Gammaproteobacteria > Enterobacterales > Pectobacteriaceae > Pectobacterium > Pectobacterium aroidearum. Next base: position 1,186,081 of record NZ_CP166097.1, on the reverse strand, counting down.
ATTGCTTACCACTTTTTAACTTTCCAGGGTTATTAAGGAAACTGGGTATATTTTTATCTTTACTAATAACTTCAATATGTGTGAACCAGTCTGTTTGTATGTTTCCTTTCTTTTCTAAAGTATCTTCACGGGCAAGAAAACCGACTGCATCTCCAGCTCTAATTTCAAAAGGTTGAGGAAGCACGACTACACGATCGTAAACTTTCTGTTCAACGGCCTTTAACATCCATGCTGGCAATTCACCATATCGTTCACCAATCGGTTCAACAAATGTCGGGCGAACGGAAGTCCAAAATTTTTGCCCCTGTGGAATACCATTTTTTATCTTCTTAGCCAGCCCAAAAATCTCTTTATTATCACGTAGTAAAAAGGTTTCTTCTCGCTCAATCAATACCTTATCACCTGTTTTTAAAAAACTACCATGTATTGTTGCAGGAGCTGGTTGTTCGAAAATCTCTCCACCGTGATATTGTCTCATTAGTAGCCCGTTTCCCTTAACTGTAACTTGATACATTTTCCTTTTGGGGTAACTCGATAGCGGAGCAAGATGCATGTAAAGCGTGTAAAAAGTCAGCCATGTTGCTGAATCTGCACTTGGTTTGTGCACGGTACGTGTAAGTAGAAAAGAGCTGGAATATTGTAATTGTACCCCACCTAGTTTCTCACGATGATAATCTTGATTTACCTTCCATGCGACGACTTCTCCCCCTGCCATAGATTGCAACGGAATGGATTTATCATAGTTATCAGGTGCTATCACGGACCATGGTACTGAAGTGTGGCTAATATGAATTCCTCCATGCCACATCCCATTGTTACCAGCCAACCACTGGCCATGCTTCTCTTTATTTAGTAATTCGTATATATCATTTAGGTGGGAGAAATCTTTACCATCCGATTTTCTAATTGGGTAACGATAATTCATCGCCTTTCCTTTGCCATCGTTATAAGCAAACCCATCAACGTAAACTTACCGAGAAAGCATCGCGATGATTTCAAAAGATTCTTCTGATTCTAGTGCCGGATCGAGCGCGAGAATAGGCGCACGAGTCATGGCTGCTTGTCTTGCGCATTCATGAACAGGCGATTTCCAAGGCGAGTCACCAATAATGACGTTCCCACTGCCAGCGGCAACCGAGCCACCGCAGCCGATCGCATCGCCGATACGCGCCGCCAGCTTGCCATTGATAATGACCGTACCGGATCCTGCCGATATCGCACGATTATGTACGCCGTGAGGCATATTCGGGCAGGGGCAGGCGTGAAGTAAGACCGCATCGCTTTTGCGGGCCGCCGGTTTGCCATTAATGATGACATCACCACTGCCTTCAATAATCGGGGTGGCAGGGAAACAGCCGTGACCCGCGCAGCTGTCCCCTAAACGTGCAGCTCCTGGCATAGTTCCTCCTTAACGTCTGTCTGGTGCATCCGGCAGCGTGGGCTTCGTCGGATCTTCTGGCGTAATCGATACCGGTGCTGTCCCTACGCCAGCCGCACCGCCGTCGTTGATTTTTACAATCGTCCCGGAAATCGTCACGCCCGCGCTATCAATCTTGATAAAACCGCCCGGCGCCTTGATGGTCAACGCTTGCCCTGCTTCCAGTACGATATCGGCGGCTTTCAGGTAGCTGTCCGTATTCACCAGAACACGCTGGTGTGCGCCGATCAGCGTCTCTTCAGAACCGGACATCGTGGTCTGACGGCTCCCTTCGATACGGGTAATCTCTCCCCCGCCGATGAAACGTTTGAACGACGCACCAATCTTCTGAATAAAGCTCCGACCAATTTCCTGATGATGGTCCTGACCGATATTTTCAAAATCGTCCTTGCCTATCGTTCGGTGACGGTGACGAGTAACCCGTTGGAACTGATCCTGATCCACGCTGAGGTGCTGATCGCGCCCGACACTCTGCCGATGGATGTTATTGATGACACCATCCATATCTTTCTGAGCGTGATAGTAAATTTGTTCACGCGTCGCCTCATCCTCAAAGCGCAACTCGTTGAAGCCACTGCCTTTATGGGTATCAGTACGTAGCGTCGTGCGCGTTTTATGTGCCGGCAAAACGTACGGCGTCGGATTGGTCGCGTGGAAGGTACGCCCGGTGATAATCGGCTGATCCGGATCGCCTTCAAGGAAGCTGACGATCACTTCATGACCGATACGGGGGATAGCAATCATGCCGTACTGACCGCCCGCCCAGCCCTGACTCACACGTACCCAGCAGGAGCTCTGGTCATTGCTCGCGCCGTATCTGTCCCACGGGAATTGCAGTTTCACCCGACCATACGGGTCACAGTAGATTTCTTCCCCGGTCGGACCGACAACAGTGGCGATTTGCGGGCCGTCCACCATCGGTTTATACGGCATCGCGGCGCGCCACGTTGTTGTGCCTTTCACCACCGCAAAACTGTTACTCATGGTGGTTGGTTCGCCACCGCTTTCCTCTTCCAGCGCCTGCGGCTGTTGCCCGACGTGCGTCACGCTCACCGTCTGCCAGACCGCATTCAGCGTCGTATTCGGGTGCTCCGTCAGGGTAAACGTACTACCCGGCATCAGCCCCGCGCAGTTGGATTCCCCTTCGCTCGTCACGGCTCCAGACCGCAACGCATCCAGCCGGTAGCCGCTGAACGCCTTGCCGCTCGGGTCTTGTTTATAGCGTCCCGGATAGTCGTAATGTTGGTAACTTTCACGCTGGTGTTCCAGCTCACCGCTCATCTTCTTGTGCGACAGCCCGTAAGCCGGCGTCTTGAAGCTATAGTCTTTCAGCTCGACTTCAGCCGTGCTCACCCGCTCTGCGTAGTGGAAGCGCCGAATGTATTCACCCTCGCTCAGTCCTTGTGTCGCCAGATTGAAGAACAGCTCAGGGCCTTTGGTCAGCGCCCCGGCGTCGTCAGCAAACACCACCCGGTGTTTACCCTCTTCATATTCGTGGAAGAAGTACATGCCTTCCTCCGCGGCCAGACGGGTGACAAACGCCAAATCGCTTTCCCGGTACTGTACGCAATATTCCCGCACCACATGCTCGTTACGCAGCGCAAAGGCGTAGTCGGTGATGCCAGCCTCTTCCAGCAGCATGCTGATAATGGCTTCCGGCTTTTGTGCCTGAAAAATACGGGCGTTGGTGCGCAACCCCAGTCGCCACAGCGCCGGACGAACTTCTATCTGATAGCGCGTGCGCCGAAAACCGGTGTCGCCCTGCGTGAAGCCACTGACAATCCCGCTGACCCGGCGCTTCAGCTCGCCTTCATACCAAATCATCAGCTCGCACGGCTGGTCCAGCACCGCGCCGAAATCGACATCCGGCAGTGCGCTCGCCAGACTCAGCGACAGGCTGAAAGGCCGGTTCAATCCTTCATCCAGCCTGAAATCCACTACTGCAAAAGTGCCTGCCGCCAGGGCACCGACCTTAACGGTGAACTGTAATCCTGTACTGTTTGCCACCTGCTTTCTCCTTCTTCGCCGTTGCCATGGCTACCGCACGCCTCGGGTTCCCCCGAAGCGGCATGTCGCTATCCTGATGAAAATAAAAACCTGAGTTGGGGTCTGAGTCTGCTCACACCGCAAGTCACGCTGATAAAAACATCATGTTGATAAAACATGACGTTGATGAAACGCCGCGCCAAAGAAAAACACAGAAAACCCGGGCAAGCCCGGGTTAGAGATAGAAGGATTACGCTTCGACCGGCGCACGCCAGTCATCGGAACCAGAAGTACCGGCAACCGTGTGCTCCCAGTCAATTTTGCGATAGGCCAGCGACACTTCGATTAACTGGGTGTAGTCCAGTTTTGACGGGTCCTGGCAGTGTGGCATTTTGCAGTCGATGTCAACGATGGTGGAATCGGTCAGCACGGTAGAGAAGAAGTGCTCCTGCTTACCTTCAACTGACGTGCGATACCATTTCAGGGTGACGGTCGGCAGCATTTCACCGGACGCCAGGGCGTTGTACATCAGCGGAACCGCTTTGTTCAGCGCAACGGTGAATTTGAACGGCTTGTGTACGCGCTGGCCGGATGGCTGACCAGACTGCGGGTCGGTTGGTACGGTGACGATGTGTTTGAATTCCTGTACCAGCATTTCGTCTTCGTGGCCTTCCACATAGATGTTGCCGACAGAATCAGACGTGAAAGCACCCGCGGTGATGTTGCCCTGCGTTTTACCTTCGATGCTGATATAGCATGGAGTTGGCATAGTCTTGCTCCTTGTTGTTGAACGGGATTACTAGTTAAACGGAATGAGTAACTTCACCGTCTGTATAGCAATACATATGCCAAGATTTATCTTTATGTTTTATAAAGAAATTTACCTAACAAAAATTTCACCTAAGTAAAACTTGAGCAAGAAATTGCGCAGACCTCGCGAATCGTTTGCAGACATTGCGCAAAAAGTGATTTACACCAGAAAGTGAGCAAGAAGTTGCGCAGAATGCGCAGTTATTCTGAATGTTTACGTTAGTGATGAATTAACGAAATGAATGACCGATAGAAATCATGCTTATTAATAGCAAAAAACTATATTTGGCGATAAATAGCGCATGTTCATAACAATAAGAGTAAGCAGTCACTTACTTTTTTATGATAAACCGGAATGGCAAAGCCAGCGTATCCAACGATAAAAATAGTCATACAAACAAAAAACGGGTGTTGCTATCACGCAACACCCGTCTGTTTATTACCACTATTTATGCCACGATTATCCGACCAGATAACAACGATCTACCGCTACGGATTACTCTATTTTCCCCGATGACCAGTGCATCGCCAACCGCTGTCCGGCTTTGATTTCATCCGGCTGCATTGTCGCCTCCAGATCGTTACGCGCATGAATGGCCTCAGGCATCCCCTCCGTCGCTGCCATCGCATACCAGGCGTAGGCATGAATACGATTGCGCGAGGCTCCCAGCCCGTCCTGACGCATCATACCCATCCGATACTGCGCCATGCGGTTACCGTCATTTGCCGCCAGACGGTACTGCTTCATCGCCTCAACATAATCCTCTTTGCCGCCCTGTCCCAGCCGCAGCATCTCACCGTAAGCCAGACGGGAGTCGGTATCTCCTGCCGATGCAGCTTTAGCATATTCTTCACGCGCACGCGCAAATTCGTTCGCTTTAAACAAGCGTTCACCCAGTTCGCGCTGCGCCCGGATGTAGCCCGCAGAGGAGGCCTGAACCAGATACTGTTCACGCTTTTCATGGGTTGTCTGGCTTTGACTGAGCAAATAGTCTGCCTCGCCCGATCCACCGGATGCAGCACGCTCCAGCCAATAACGCGCCTTTTGCTCATCCCAAGGTAAGCGCTTACCTTCGCGGTATACCTTGCCCAGCCAAAGCTGCGCTTCGGCATCACCTGATGACGCGGATTTTTGATACCAGTTCAGCGCATTTTCGCCGTCTTCATGCCGCGCCATCCATAGCTGCGCCTGTGCCTGCCCCAACGTCGCCGCCCGGAAATACCAGCGTTCGGCCAGATCGCGACGGATCACCACACCGTTGCCCTGCTCGTAACGCTGCGCCAATTGGTACTGCGCATCCCGATTGCCGAGTTCAGCAGCCTTCAACAACCACGATACGGCCTCTTTCTCACCGCCGGTATGTGTCGCGTGCCACTGGGCAACAATCAACTGCGCGGGGGGATAGCCATTCGCCGCAGAGGATTCAAACGCACTCAGACAGGCCGCGACCAGCTTCCCTTGATGCTGAACCTGACAGTCCATCCCCAACCGATGCCCCGCTTCGCCATTTCCCAGACGCGAGGACGTTGTCCACCACTGGCGGGCAGCCGGGCTGTTCTTTGGCGCGCCCAGCCCAGCCTGATACCAATCGCCAACCTGAAGCGCGGCAGCAGCGCGCATTTCTGTATTAGCGGGGAGTTCAGACAGGCCAGACGCCTTTTGCATCCACTGCATCGCCTCGGTGTACTGCGAGCGCGCGGCGAGTGTCTTTGCCAACTGATATTGCGCTTCACCGTTTCCGCGGTTCGCTGACGCCGCCAATTCCGTTTCAGATAGCGACGTGACCGGTGCCTGACATGACGCCAGCCAGCAGGCCGAGAGGACTATCAATAATTTTTTGTATTTCATCATGTGCTCAGCGCTTTTCCCTTCACGATAATCAGCTGGCGGAATTACCCTGCTGCAAACGGTATAAGCGAATATTGAAGGCGCGCAGTTCGTCTTCCATCGCACGCAGTTCCGCTGGCGTCAGCGACTGGTTCTTGATTTTACGCGCCTCAAGTTCCCGCAGCCGTATCCCGAAGGGGACATCCGACATCAGGTCTTTTTGCATGTCATAGAGCTTTGATTTCAGGTAGGAGATCGTCACCGTGCGGCGCTGTCGTTCCAGTTCCAGCAGTTGTTGCAAGGTATCGTTGACTCTGGCGCGCGCCTGTTCGTAACCCAGCGTTTTCGGTTCATCACCCTGTTGGCGTTCAAGCGCAATCTGCCATTGGCGTTCCATTTCCTTCACCGCCAGCGAATCGGGATAGAGCTGCTGCATCACGTTTTTCAAGCCGTTGCCGTATTGGTACAGGTAAAACGGCGACGCATTTTTCACCTGCTCTAACTGTGCCTGATAGCGGTTGATCAACTCACCTTCCATGCCCTGTAATTTCTGTTCACCCAGAGCAATCCTCACCCGGCGAATGTCATTATGATCGGGGGCAGCGGGCAACGCGTACGCGGGTTGCTGCAATAGTGCCAGCGCATCGGCTTTCTGATCCTGCCAATACTGCCAGCCCGTCATCGCCGCCACGGGCAACGCACAGGTCAGCAGTCCGGAGACAAACCAGAACCACGCGGGTTTCTGCTTTTTATGCGCTTCAATTTTCAATACCGTCGGCTTCATTTGCCCTTTCTCCCGTCCGATGAGAATGCTACCTGCGGGCAATGGAGCCTGGCCCGAGCCTGATGAACCTCCGCTTTGCACCGTCGCGCCGGGCTCCATATCCGAATGGAAGAACACCATCGGCGGAATCTGCATATCCTGCTTTTTCAATTCCTGATCGTCCGACACAATGACAATCTCGGTTTCATCAAACAAATGGGTATAGCCTTCAACGAAGTGCAGCAGATTCTCGACGCGAGGAATGCGGCTCAAGCCGGCGTTGTGCAGCTTTTCACTCATGAGTTGCAGCGCACGTTCGCAACGGTAAACCAGCCGCTTATGCTCATGGCTGATGGCATACTGCCGCACCACTTCGCTGATGCGGGCAATAAACCAGTCCAGCATCTCGATACGCGCCCGTTCCTGATGCACCGGCGGCCAGAAGTTATCCCACTGCGTGACGATCAGGTTCGCCAGAAATTCACAGCTTTCCGTGAAGCCCGTCAATCCCGCCAGTCTTGAACGCGCCAGCGTAAAGTAGATCGCGGTCTGAAGATCCACACCCTGCTTTTCAAAGATGGTGGTGGCCATATCGTGCACCAGCATCCAGTCCACTTCAGGGCGAGACGCGTGACTCAACTTGTTAATTTCCGCCCGAAGTGCGTCAAACTCCGGCAGCATCCGTGGATCGCGGCCGACTTTCAGGGCCTGTTGTGCATCTTGCATATCACATCATCCAGCAATAGGGAGCCTGAACAGGCTCCCGAGAGTTAATTAATAAAGAGAGTCAGGCAGCGTGAACTGGCTGAACAGACCACCGGCAAACGGGTTATGGCTAGCATCGGTATACACGCGATACGTCATCGCACCGTTCTCCAGCGAGAAACGCACGTCAAAGGTGTTCTCATTCACCTGAGTCAGCTGATCGCTATTGATTAACCGGAACATCGCCCACGGCCCGCTAAAGCTCAGGCTGCGCGGTGAACGCTCACGATCGTCCGGCACCAGTGTCAGCTTGCTCTCAGCTCCGTCACGCATACTGTTTGGCCACACCAGCGGCGTTTTCTGGCGACGACCGTGGCTGTATTCCAGCAGTTGTCCATCCAGATTGAGTACGCTGCGGCGCTTGTTCGCTGTCAGTTCCAGCGGCTCCAGCACGAAATGCACTTCCAGACTGCCCTGCGCATTAAACAGGGTCTGGCGGATGCGAGTGGCGCGTTCAAGCTGTTTCACCAATTCAGCCTGCAACGGCGACGCCATGCCTTCTTCCAGCATGCCGCTTTCCATCATCGCCTTGAGGTTCGTTTGATAGAAGCTGTCCAGCGTCCCGCCAGCCATGAAGAACATTTCCATTTCCGACAGTGGCACATCCTTGTTCGATGACGGGTCGAAGGGATAACGATCCGCCAGCTTCTCATTGAATGGCGTGACGACTTTATCCAGCCATTCCTGATTCAGTGACGACATCGCCAGCCCGGTCACCAAACTCGCGCTCTCTCCGGCGAGCTGTCCGACCCAGCGATCCAGCGGCGCGGGAAGGCTGCGGGCGTATTGCTGTAAAGCGAATACCGGATCGGCAAATTTATTTCCCTGCCGCGCCTGCACCGCTTTCAATGCCGCCTGCCCAGGATCGGTCGCGTTAACGATCTGATCGAGATAGTGATAGAGATCGGTCAGCTTCTGATTGACCTCTTGCACCAGCGGCCCCTGCTCACCACGTCCGCTCAGCGCCGCGTTGATGGTCATAAACGGACGACCAATCCGCGTATTGATGTTCTGCGCCGTGTCGTTGTCATCATCGGCCAGCTTACGAATGCGGGTGTTATCACTAACCGTCGTCAGCACACGCTGGAAAGGCTGATCGTTGCCGGTAATATCCGTGAGAATATCGAGCGCCTGCTCCGGCGTATCGAGCGTCTGCACATCAATGTTCGCCAGCACTTTCTGCCACTGGTTGATGTAATCCGTAATGTAGCGATCGTTCACCTGACGCAGAATTTCACGCCGATCGGCCTCGCTGAACTGCGCACGCTCACGCTGCCCCAGTACCCAAGCATCCAGCGCCGTCAGCTCTAACAGGGCTTTGTCCTGCTTGAGGTAATAATCACTAAAGCCGGGGTACGTCAGCAACCGCGGCACGCTTCCCGCTTTGTCATTACGCAGGGAAAACACCGGGTCAAAGGTCGGCCCGACCTCATCACGGATCGCTAAATCCGGCGGCAACACCTGTGTCGCCTTCATGACCAGGCTCTGATAAACGCGCTGATACATCGGCAGCTTGCTCAGTTCCTGCTGGGCCAGCGTAATCGGCTGATTAAAGGGAGCAAACGTGCTGATGGCTACCGCATCTTTCTGCTCACGCGCCTTGTGCCAATCCGTGTGATCAAGGGCATAATCCAGATGCTGCATCAGCTGCTCCTGCACATTGCCCTGACCGGGAAATGCCTTCTGCCAACGCTGCGCCATAAACTGTTCGACCAGCGATTTATTACGCCCTGACGCATCATCCAACATCCGCATCACGCGCAGAATCGTCAGCTTTTGCTCACTATTGGCAGGTGCCTGATTCAAATCCTCCAGCAGCCCTTGCATCACCGCCGGAAGAAAGCGCTGGTTCAGCATTTGCAGGTAAGTGCCTTCAACATAAGGCCCAATCTTGCCGCCCTGATACAGGCCAAGATCGGCCAGCATCGGCGTACGTTCGTGGTAATTACCAAAAGATAAGGTCGCATCGCGAATCAAATTCAACCGCGGCAACTGCTGATAACCGTAGCCCGGCTGCCCTTCCAGTTCATTGGTGCCGATAAACGCCTGCGCTTTCGTCAGTACGTTACGTCCGGCCTCTTCATTGACCCGATAGAAATGGTGCCAGCTGCCAATCAGCACCAGACTGGCAAGCAGCATGCAACCTACACCAATGCTCAGTCGACGCCGACGATAGAGGCTATGCAGCCGGTTTTCACCCGCCAGACTGGCCTCAGGGAAGATGACGTCAGGGAAAAGGCGCTGCACAAAGAACGTATTGGATTCCCCGCGCAGCGCAGGATTAATCGGTTCAGGCAGTTGATAGCGTCGGGAAGCCGACTGCGCAAAGGCGTCGAACGGTACCCCTTGCTGATAGACAGAACTCACGTAGACACCGCGAATCAGAAACGCGCGATCCTCGCCCGTCGCTAACGTTTCCGTCAGCACTTCCATCACATAATCTTTCACGCCGGCGAGTTGGCGGACGAACGAGAACAGCGAATTGCGCACGCTTCTGTCGGACTGCGTCAGCAGCATGTCTGGCAGGTTGTCATTCAGGTGCGTGACCCACTCATCCCAGAAACGCTCCAGCTCTTCTAACCAACCTTTGCCATTGCTCGCCTGCGGGGTAAAGGTCACCCCTAATACCGCCTGACGCGCGTCGCGGTTTAACTGACGATAGACCTTATCGAAGCCGCTCAGCATATCCAGCCGGGTCAGCGCGATATACACCGGTAAACGCGTATTGATGTTGACGGAAATTTCCTGCAAACGCGCGCGCATGACCTGCGCATAAGCTTTGCGATCCGCGACGCCAGCCTGTGCCAGCCAGGAAATATCCAGCGTGAGCACCAGACCATTAAGCGGCTGGCGGCGGCGGTTTTCACTCAGCCACTGGAGCAGGTGCTGCCACAGTCGAGCATAACGCTGTCCGAGTGAATCGCCTTCCAGTTCAGGCTGTGCGAGTAGCTGTCCGCTGGGGTCCCAGATAACGGCGGACTCACCGACCCAACTGCTCACCTGCTGGCCTGCCGCCACGTCTCGCAGCTCCGCATCCAGCTTCGGGTTCATTTTGTTTGCCGGGTTGGCACGATGGATCAGGCTGCTTTTCCCGCTGCCAGCCAGACCAATCGTCAGATACCAAGGCATCGCATACAGTGCGCGTTTACCCAGTTGGGTCTGAAATGCCTCCAGCCAGCGATCGAGAAACGTCTGCTGGCTATCGACATACACCTGCAAGGGATCCTGCTCAATTACCTGTTGTTCATGACGCTCCGCACGCATCTGCTGCACACGACGCCAGACCATCCAGGCACTATAGGAGAACGCCAGCCACAGCCAGACCAGCGTGAACACCACGCGGCCCCAGATTCCCTGTAACGGGCGTGATTCGCCCACCACCAAACGCGGCCCCAGCCACCAGGCCAGAACCAGCACGACGATCCACAGTAGCACGCCCAAAAGCAGCCAGGAGGGTTTCAGTTTAGGCAACTGCTTGCGTAGAAAGGTTATGATTGTTTTAAACATAAGTGACCATTCACTCCGAATGTCTTATTTTTTGCGGGATGCCGCCAACCGCTCTACGCGGCTGACCATTCCCGGTTCCCATTGCATCAGGCCCAATTGTTGGCTTTCCTGCCACATGTGCTGATAGTGCTGTGCTGCCAGTGACTTCATCCCTTCTTCGGCGAGTAAATCTGCCAGTACCAACTCGGCATAAAAGCGGTCACGCGGTTCTTTCAGGCGGCGCATACGTTCATCCAATAACTGCATCGCCGCGCCAATTCCTTTCTCATCCCGGCAGGCGGCCGCCTCCGTCGCCAGATCGTCCTGCCGTGCCCCGCCACCACCGCGAACGGGCTGGCTGGACTGTAGCCACTGGCTACACTTCCCGGTCAAAAAGGGCGCGCCATCGCTGAACGCCAGTTCACGCAGCTCAGGTAAACGCTGAATAAACGCCGAAAGCTCCTCGGCAATCGCCGTCGCGACAGAGGTATGTCCCAACCGTGAGGCCACTGAAGCGGACAGCATATGGCCATCAAACCAGTAAGGTGCCAGCACCAGGCTTTGTTCTATCCGTTCCCACAGCGCCAAGTCAGCCTGTGCCAGCGCACTTTGGTATTCATCCACGCGATCCGCCGAGACGGGCGCCAGTTGGGTTTTATTTCCCTTGGATGACATCGGCGGTGTGGCAATACCGGACCAGATAGCGTGACGGCGCAGACGGTAGCCAATCGGTGAGCCGGGATGGCGCTCAACCAGCAGCGCCGCGACGTTCAGCTGGGTTTGCCGCCAGCCGCGCTCGTCGGATGAATTAATTTCTACCGAACTGACTGGCGTCGAGGCCACGCTGGCGCTGGTTTCACTCCCGCCTGTTGCTCCACCGCCGCTGGCCGTCGGCGTCGGTTTCGCCGTCTGATTCGCCTGTTCCTGCGCCTGCTGCCGCTGTCTGGCACGCTTAATGCCCTGCACCAGTTCATCCATCAGCGCGGCTTTGTCGCTGACCAGTTCGCTCCAGCGGGTCGCCACTTGCTCCGTTAATTTCTGCAATTGCTCCAGCTCTGCGCTGGAGCCGCTTTCTGCAATACGCGGAAGCACGCTCTCAAAACGCCGAATAATCTGGATCATCAGCTTCTGCTTCTGAACCGGACTGGCAGGCCAGGCGATCGCCCAATAACTCTCCAGCCAGCTGTCCAGCAGCATCAGCGCGGTAGAAAACGGTGTTGCTTTGGCCGGGTGCTGTAAGCAGCGCAGTAGCTGCACCAGTACCCGCATGTCTTTGGTTTTGCTTTCCAGCAAGGTCAGGCAATAACCCGCAACTACGTTAAGGTCGACCTGGTTATGCGCCAGCGATCCCAGCTTGACCAACTCCGTCTCGACCTTTTCCCAGAGCGGATCGTCAGGCAATACCGCCGCGCGCAACATCTCATCCGGTAACGAGGTTTGCAGGCGTTTACACCAGGGATGTGCATGCATGAACGCCTCCTTTACCAGTGACACTGCTGACGCAGCGGCGCGAGCGCGTCACCCAGCCCGGCGAGTTCGATACGCAACGTATGACCATCCGCCCCGTTCAGCACCAATTCTCGATGCCCAATCCAGCGCTTTAACGCATCAATCGCTGGCAGGCCGCGCCCTGATTCCAGCAGCAGCCCGCGGTTACGAATAAACCAGCTGTCTGACACCGTTACGCCATCAAGCTGTGACGTGACGGCTTCCCCTTTCCAGGGTTCACTGAGCGTTAAGCGCAAGTGCGTAATATTACTGGCACAGCTAATCACCAGCGTGTTGCCATCAGCCAGCACGCGGGTGAGCGTCATATCACCACTGTCGGCTTCACGCCCCAGTTGAAAGGTGTTGCCAGCCATTGTTTTATCACCCTGCGGGGAGAGCGTACCGGTACGTTCCGCTTCCCGCCCCAACGCGTCATAGCAGGCCAGCCGAAGTTCTGGAGCCGTCTCATTACGGCACTGTTCCCATAACGACTGCCAGGCGGGATCGGGCGTCGCGGCAGTTGCCAACAGTAGGGGGGCCATCGTCAGAAACATCAATTTACCTCCAGCTTCTGGCATTTGTGGTCAAGAGTACGTTTGGGAATATTGAGGCTATCAGCCACCAGCAGGCGGTTCCCCTGAAACTGGCGCAGGCGTGCCTCAATGACAGCCGCTTCATACCGCTGTGTGGCAATACGCAAATCGTGGATGTGTTGGTAGCGATCCTGCTCTTCCGCCGTGCTACTCGTTAGCCGCTCACGCAACTCGGGCGGCAACGACGCCAGAGACAGCGCCTCGCCGTCCGGCGTATGGGCGCAGGCAACCTCCAGCAGGTTACGCAGTTCCCGCACATTGCCGGGAAAGTCATACCCCACCAGTTGGCGCAGAAAAGCCCGATTTAATGGCCCAACGTGTTTTTGCTGTTTGTCTGCGAATTGATTGATGAAGTGCTCGCACAGCAGGCGAATATCGTCTGGCCGCTCGCGCAGCGGCGCGACCTGCAATAAACACTGGCAAAGGCGGTGGTAGAGATCCTGCCGAAACACGCCATCAGACACGTGCTGCTCCAGCGGCTGATGCGTCGCGGCAATCAGGCGAAAATCGGAATGCACTTCTTTCTCCGCGCCCAAAGGACGGAAACTGTGCGTCTCCAATACCCTTAACAGCTTGGCCTGCATGGACTGTGGCATATCGCCGACCTCATCCAGAAACAGGGTTCCGCCGTTAGCCTGCTCGACCAGACCAATCTTGTTGCTTTGCGCGCCGGAGAACGCGCCTTTCTGGTAGCCAAACAGCTCGCTTTCAATCAGGTTTTCCGGGATCGCGGCACAGTTGATGGCAATAAAAGGTTTGCTGGCACGCTCGGAGCACTGATGCAGCAGACGCGCCACCACATCTTTCCCTGACCCGGTTTCGCCCTGAATCAGCACCGAAAGACGGTGTTTTGCCGCCTGATAAATCTGCTGGTGCAGCGCCTTAATCACGGTGGACTGACCCACCAGCGTCGTTTCTACCCGTTTTTCCTGCTCGCGACGGCTTTGCCCTTCATCCTTAATCTGGCGGAGCGAATCTCTCAGCGCGACCTGCTCCCGACGGGTGTGCGCCAGTTCACGCAGCAGGATAAGCTGGCGACAAAACACCTGTGCCAGCCGTTCGCACTCACCGCGCTGATGCAACGTTTGCAGGCGCGTCGGCGTATCCAGCAGCGCCAGCACCGCCAACGGCTTACCGCTGTCTGACAGCAATGGCTGCGCATGAAGCCCGCAATTCGTTCCGACAGAGATCAGCATCTGCCGAAAATCACGGTGCTCAATGCGTGCGCCGCCATAGAGAGAATCCCAGGTACGCGCCTGATTCTTATGCAGCGCATAAGCCAGCGGGTGGCTAAAGTCATCCACCCCCAGGTTCAGCGCCACCGGCGTGTCATGCACCCGCCCCTGGCAGGTCAGCTGCCTGCCGCTGACATCCACCATCCCCAGTAGCATCCCTTGAGGCTGCCAGGCAGCCTGCATGGTTTCCAGCAACCAATCGCACAGACCGGCCTCGTCATGCTGCCGGGTGAGTGCAAGCGCCAGTTCGAGGGCATGTTGCATACTCAGCCCTCCACCTCAGTCTGGAACTGGCCGGCGTCGACGCGGAAATGAATGCGGCTGACGGGTTCGCCCGCAGACAGGCGTTGCAGCAGCTGTAGCGAGACCGGCGGCAGCAAGGCGCCATCAATCACCGATTCGAGCATACGCGCCCCATTTTCGCTGCGGTTCGCCAACCGCAGAATCTCTTCCGGCACCTCGTCTTCAATAATGACGTCTGCGCCAAAGCGCTGTTGCAGCAGAGACACCAGACGCGACAGTTTGCCTTGTACAATCTCGACCATAGTGTCATGCGCCAGCGGCAGGTACGGAATGACTTCCATACGCGCCAACAGCGCAGGTTTAAAGAAGGCCGCCAGTTCGGGATAGAGCGCATCCAGCAACACATCCGACTGCTCGGCGTAATTCACGATCGTTTGGAACCCGAGGTTGGACGTCAGGAAGAACACCACGTTGCGACAGTCGATCACCCGGCCTTCGCCATCGGCGAGTTCACCTTTATCAAACGCCTGATAGAACAGGTTCAGGACATCAGGGTGCGCCTTCTCCACTTCATCCAGCAGTACCACGGAATACGGTTTCTGGCGGATGGCTTCGGTCAAGACGCCCCCTTCACCAAACCCGACATAGCCCGGCGGTGACCCGATCAGGCGTGAAACCGTGTGTTTCTCCTGATACTCGGACATATTGATGGTGGTCAGATAGTTACGTCCGCCAAACATCAGGTCGGCAATCTGCACCACGGTTTCCGTTTTACCCACGCCGCTCGGCCCCACCAGCAGGAAAGCCCCCAGCGGACGCCCCGGACGACGCAGATCGGCGCGCGCGGTCAGCAGGTGTTTATGCAGGTGGGCAATCGCCAACTGCTGCCCTTTAATCGACTCGCCTAGGAATTCAGGCAGGCGCGTGACGACATCCATTTCACCCTGTGAGATACGGTTCAGCGGCACGCCCGTCCACTCGGCAATGACCGCAGCAATCTGCGTTTTATCAACGTGAGGGGAGACCAGAACGGAGGAGTGTTGCAGCGCTTCCAGCGCCTGTTCACAGGCGGCCAGCTCCGCCGTCGCCGATGCTGCATCAAAATCGACAGCCTGCTCGTCATCCAGCAGTGCGGTACGCAGTTCAATCACGCGCTGAACCTGCGTTTTCTGCTGCTGCCAATCGGCTTCCAACTGCGCCAGCTGTGCCGCGCCGGCCTCACGGGCGTCACGCAGTTCGGCTAACCGCTCTTCGGTATTGCCCAGGCCGATACGCGCCTGACGCTCAAGCTGGGTGATTTCCATCTCCTGCTGGCGCAGGCGAGTCTGGAGCTGGCTGACCGCACGCGGTGGCGTCGTCAGGTTAATGGCGACGCGCGCGCTGGCGGTATCCAGCACGTCAATCGCCTTGTCTGGCAGTTGACGGCCGGAGATATAACGCGCCGACAGCTGTGCCGCCGCCTGAAGCGCATCCTCATCAATCAGAACGCCGTGCGCCTTTTCATAGATGCCGCGCAGCCCGCGTAAGATAACCGTGGCTTCTTCCGCATTCGGCTCCCCCACTTTGACAAGCTGGAAACGGCGGGAAAGCGCGGCGTCCTTCTCCACGTATTTTTTGTATTCACTCCAGGTCGTTGCCGCGATCGTACGCAGTTCACCGCGCGCCAGCGCTGGCTTAAGCAGGTTGGAAACATCCAGCCCGCCCGCCTGATTACCGGCCCCGATGAGCGTATGCGCTTCATCGATAAACAGAATGATAGGGCGCGGTGCCTCTTTCACTTCCTGCATCACACCTTTGAAGCGTTTCTCAAATTCACCTTTCACCGAAGCGCCAGCCTGCATCGCTCCCAGATCGAGCGTAAGCAGTTCGACATCCCGCAATCTTTCCGGCACCGCGCCCGCAATGATGCGCAGCGCCAGCCCTTCGATCAGCGCACTTTTACCCACGCCCGCTTCCCCGACCACAATCGGGTTGTTTTTACGACGGCGAGAGAGAATGTCGATCATCAGATCGATTTCATGGTCGCGGCACAACACCGGATCCAACTGTCCCTGTCGGGCAGATTCCGTTACGTTTTGGGTATAGCGGGACAACTGCGTGGTCGCCGCCACGGCTTGTTCGGCTGTAGCCGATTGCACCGCGACTTCCGTTTCAACCGAATCCTTCACCCACTCATCAAACTGCTGGCGTAAAAGCTCACGGTTGATCTGCGCCAGCGGACGAGATATCGCGCCTGCCACATAGCGATTTGGCGTCATCAGCAAGACCAGCAGCAGAATGCCGCTACGCAAACGCGTGTGTTGAAACTCCGCCGACGCCAGCAGCCAGCTATCCTGCAACCACTCCACCAGCAGAGGAGAGAATGAAGGGTAGCCCGCGTCAAACTCCTTATCCACGGAGGAAGGCAGAAGCAGTGAAGACAGCTCATCCGCATCGACGCCCGCACGTTTGAGGATCTGGCGTACATCACACAGCGGAGTTTCCAGCATTTTCATCAACAGGTGCTCAATGCGGATTTCCGCACCCTGATGCTGAATACAGAGTGCCGCCGCTTCTTCCAGCATATGACGGCACACAGGGTTGAGTCGTTCAACCAGTGTCGGCAGTTCAATTCGAATCACGGTGTAGCTCCTGTTATTGTAATAATTCTCCCAGCTGACGCAGTACGTCCTGGGTTTGATGAGTTAGCTGGTAACGGTACAGGCCGAATGCGGCCACCAGAACCACACACACGCCAATGAACAGCGTGCGCAATGACACCTGTCTGCGCAGGTGGTAGCGCGAGGCCTGTTGCCCCAGATTCAGGTGGAAGACGGTCGGAGAATCCGCAGGTTCAGGGCGTAGCGTGTCATGCAACTTGCTCACGACGCGATTGAGTTCCTCACGCCCCTGAGTCATCACCCGATAGCGTCCTTCAAACCCCAGACAGAGGCAGAGGTAGATAAACTCCAGAATGTCGCGATAGCGTGCCGGGTCATCCAGTAACTTCTCCAGCAGGACAAATACCTTTTCGCCGCCCCAGGTCTCATTGTGAAAACGGGTCAGCAGGGAATGGGCCGACCACATGCTCTGCCCGCCCCATTCCCGCCCCATTACGGCTTCATCAATGAAGGTGCAGAGGATGTAGCGGAACGACAGAATCACGCCGTTTTCGTAGCCATGAGAATGTAACTCCTGCTCAATAGCCTGAATTTCAGACACCACGCGCTGATAGAGATCCTCTACGCCCTCGTAGGCGGAGAGCTGGCGTACCCGCTCCACCATGCCCAATAGCGGCGTGACCGCATCAATCATCGGATTGATGCTTTGTCCGCGCAGGCGAAACCAGTAGTCGGAGTCCATATCCAGCTGTCGGGCATGATCAAACAGCAGATCGCCCAGTTGATCGTTTTTAATCACCTCGATGCTCATCTCTTCCTCTCCTTACTACTGGCCGCGGATCGCCCAAAGCTGCATATCCAGCTCCGGGAATTCACCAGCAATGTGGAACGCCAACGTATTGCCGGACACCAGCATCTGCCAGGCGGGGCTTTGTCTATCCAGTTGGAAATAGCTGTAACCTGCGTGATAAGGCAGTTGGCGCGGTGCCACCGGCAGCGGCAGTAGCGGGATTCCCGGCAGTTGCAGGCTGATCAGTTCACGGATCTTCTCGCTGGAGGCGATCTTCGTTTGTTGCAACAGCTGTTTACGCAGGTGCTCCTGCGGCATGCGCGCGCGTACCGCCAGCACAAACTCGGCGCTGGTCATCAATTCCGCATCACCGACCATTGCTACCATCACGCCATACGGCTGTTTCTTCAGTTGGATGGAAACGGCACGCGGCGACAGCACGGTGCTCAGCGCCTGGCGCAGCGCCATCATCAGCGGCTCAAAGCTGGCCTGCTGGTGCTCGTGGCGGTAGGCAGGGAATTCCGGCGGCAGGCGCGATTCATCGGTGAACGTCATCAGTTCGCCGCACAGCTCAACCAGCGTTTCGTGCAGGCGTTCAGGGTGCAAGGTGCCCAGACGCGCCAGATGCGACAGTTTGGGCTGCGCGCGGTTAAGTAATTGCAGCATCATAAATTCAGCGACATCCGCGACGCCCTGCTGTCCCGGTGCGGCAATACGCTGCGCCAGACTGCGCGCACGCTCCGCCACCAGACCGGCGGACTCCCCCAAAAAGCGTTTTAAAGTGGGGATTGCCGTGACGCTGATGCTGCACGGCATGAAGTTAGGATCCAGAATCAAGCCGCCGTCAGGGCGTTTATCCAGAATGTTGGCAATCGCCAGCGAGGCATAAGCGCTGCGATCGTCACGATCGAGCATCAGGCGCAGGCTGACCTTACCGACCTCCAGAGAAACGATATCGCCGCCGTCGCTGTGCAGATCGCGCACGTCATGTCGATGCGATTGCAAGCGGCTGGCGATCCCCTGCCCCGGCTGACCGACTTCACTGACGCCATTCACCGCCAGTGGCAGCGCCAGATACACTTTCTGGTTTGCCAGCGCCACATCGGTAATTTCCAGCGGCAGTGGCAGAGCGTCATCACCCGGAATATTGAACACGGTGCCGTCCGGCATCACCCCGCTGGCGTTCACCAGCGCGATACGACCAAAATTGAGGTATTCCTCGTTAATCGCCAGCGACTGTAAGCCATAGAAATAATCACTGAGAGCGCTGAGACGCGCATGCAGTGCGTAATCGGTGTGTCTTTGCTGCTGTTGAAAATGCTGCGGTTTAATGAACAGGCCTTCCCGCCAGATAATGCGATTGCGACTCGACATAGTTATTCTTCTTCTTGGTCTTTTTTGATTTCGACTTCATCCCGGCGCAGGTGCACGAGGATCTGATACGTTTGCCCGGTATTTTTTAGCTTGATGACTTTGCGCCATTCCGAGCTTTCCGAATCCGCATAGCGCGCGATCACACCGAGGTAATGCACCTTTTCATCCAGCGCTTCAGGCGGCAGGTATTTGAACTGTCCCGGCAGCAGCGTGTAGTCCTGATGATTGATGTAATTCTTGGCTAACGCCTTTTCGATATCCGTCGTTACCTGATCGTAATCGGTGGCCAGCAGACGTGAATCTTCCGCCAGCAGAACCAGTTGGAATTCGATAGGCGCGGCTTCACCGCTGTCGTTCGGGTTAACGTCCGGCTCCGCCAACAGGCTGAAACCCACGGTAGAAGGCTGATGATTGTTGCTGCCAACCTGAATGTCAGGATTCGCCGCCACCTGCGCCATCTTGCCCAGCGTGGTGCACCCTGACAGCACGAACATCAGGGAACATAAGCACAATGCTCGCAGCATTATTTTTGCTCCTGCTGCTGACGCACGGCGCGGTCATACGCCTGCGCATACACCTGATGGAACAGTTTTTGGAAGCCCTGCTGGCGCGGCGACGTTAATTCGCGGTAGTAGTGCTGATACATCTGCCATGCCCAGCCGTCATCCGCCGCCAGAGGATCGCCGCTGCGGCGATAGTGTTCAAAGCGGTTGAGCAGCGCGGCAGGCGAGAAAGCCTGAAGAATATTTTCCAGCGCGACGGCAATCGCTTGCTGATTCGCGATGTGATGCACCCGCACATTGTTCAATACTTCTTCCACGGCAGCGGGCGCAGACAGGTGTACCGGACTTTTTCCTTCGGCAAACAGCACCGACAGCGTATCGGTATAGCCCAGCCCCAAACGCAGCGGGTTATCTTCAATCGGGCGTAAATGTGTGTCCGCCATCGCCGCCTGTTCCGTCTGCAATGCCAGCAGGCCTTCCACCATCGCACGCAGGCTTTTTCCCATCTCTTCCAGCATTTCACGTAACCGTGCATCATCACCCGGCTGAAGCGACATCCCCAGCCCGCGCATCAGCGGGGCCAGCGAGGTGCCATCGCTGTAGCCCTCCAGCCCTTCTCCCGCGTACGGTGTGTTGATGGTTGGTAGTTCCACAAATTTCTGATCCATGGTGTCCTCACCAGAAGAAAAAGAAGAAAGAGAGGTCGTGAGCGATTCTCCGACCGTCTCACTGTCTGATGGCAATAGTGGCTGGCTCTGTTCTTTCTGTAGCGCCCACAGCGGGTCATTCAACGTGACCGAGGGATCCGCCAGATCCGTAGATCGCCCTTTTTTATCGTCACTCAGCCAGCCGCCCAGCACATCGTCGGTGCGCTGTCCTAATACCTGATCGATATCCTGTTCCGTGGTGGGATCGCCGATGTACACGCCCAGCCGGAAAGGCCCAATCACCAGTTCATCACCGTGCGACAAAATAACTTTGCGATCTCGCCCAATCGGCGACAGCGATCCGTTAATAAAAGACTGGCCGCTCAGATCGCACAGGCTGAAATAACCATCGGTCATGTCGATACGGGCATGTGCCGGGACCACGGCACCCAGCCGATCCCGCAGTTGCCACTGGTCTTTTTCCGACGCGCCCAGCGTGCCACCACGGTGATCGAACTGGTGCTGTACCTGAGAATTGATATCGAGCTGCTCACTGTTGAGCACAACCAACGTGAGTGGGTGGGTTACGTTCACATTTACTCCTGCACACAAATCGTCACATAGGGATCCGCGGGCGGCTGCCCGAGAAAGCTGCTCCATCCCAATCGGCTACTTTGTTCACTGCCCAGGCTTAAGCCCTTGGCTTCGCCTTCCGCAAAGCCAAGACGCAGATCCCAGGCCAGTTGATCGCGAAGAATGAAAGAAACAAAACGTACCAGCGGCTGAAAATGCTCGCCGTTGGGCAAAAAGCTGAGGAAGCGGCTAAAACTGAGGTTGCCGACCTTGAGTAAAAACTTGCCGGCACAGTCACTCACTTTGTCACCGATAACAAAATCACCACCCAGCATCATGTTGGCTTTGCCCAGACGGTTCTGCTGGCCTTCATGAATGGGGACGCGGCGGTGCTGCCAGGCCATAACGGCTACGTCATCCAGGTCAAAACAGTGAATAACCAATCCCGCGACCACTTCTGGCGAGCGACTAGGGCTTGCGAGCACCCCGGCGTAGGACAGCATCTTGGCGCGGTTAACTGGCAAGCTATCGCGTACGGCGTCATTCCCTAACCCCACGAGCGCAAACATCAGGCGGGAGAATCCATCCTCCCCATCATTCTGAAAACGCACGTGATAGCGGTATTTGCGCCATGCACGGTGCAGAAGCGTAAGTAAGCGGTGATGAAAGAAGTCGAGAAACACGCCCAGCTTCTGTTCGCCCTGTGCGTATTCCCAGGCTAGTTCTTCAAGGTAATAACCGGGCATCGGTGACTGGCTACCGTGCAGGCCAAGAAACGCGACCTCCAGTTCCTGACGCCCCTCGTCATCGTATTCCACCTGCAAGATATCGCCGGGGTGAAAACCAATGGAGGCGGTAGAGCGAAAGCGCAGGCGCTCCTGCTCCGGGCGGAAATCCAGCTCTTGTTCCAGATCCACGCCTTCCAGTTGGTTAAGCAACTCCACCAGTTGGAAAAAATTAAAGCGTGAAACATCCTGACGGAACGTCACATCATTGAGTGTTGACCTATCTGTACCGGCCATCGGTAGCGCTCCTTGTTATCGATGTTGACCACTTCCAACAGGTGGAAAGCGTTGACGCTGGCGTATAGCGAGAAGAAGTGCGCCAGCACCGTACTGAACAGATAGAGTTCTCCTTCACTGGAAAACGCGGATTGCCGTACTGACAGAATGGATTTCAAGCCGCGAACCGGCATCCCCTGAACCAGACGATCGATAGGGGTGGTTTCGATAGATTCGATACCCGCCAGACGCTTACGCGAAGCCTGTTCGGCCTGCTTGTCGTGCAGCGCCGGGAAATCATAGGTACGCAGAATCTGTACCAGTGCATCGCGCCGCAGCAGCGACACATAGTTCAGAGACAGGTTGGAGATCAACGTCCAGTGCAGGCTACCGTCCATCGCAGGCCGCAGCGGTCGCGTCGGCCGCACCAGATTGCGAAATGTCGCGAAAGACGGCGAGTTCCCGGTCGGCACGCAGATCGCCCCGACAGGTAACTGTGCCGCACGCGAGCGATTGGTGCAGGTCAAGGTGACCGAAATGGATTCATCCAAATCAATTACTTCCTGCTCATCGCCACGGACAAAAGAGAGCATGTGATCAAAGCCGTTTCCGTTCACCGCTTCTCTTACCCGAATGCGGTAATAAAGCGCCAGCCGTCCTTTAGCGCGCTCGATTTGGTGCTGAAAGCTCTCAAAAGGCTGATAGGTTCGTGGAATGCCGCGGGCACGCCCGGAATTCCCTTCCACCCAACCTTCCACCTTATCCACAGAGAAGATTTCAAAGCTATCAGCGTTACGATAGCTGGCCTTCAGCGGATAATCCGTCTGGCGACCGCTGAGGTTGATCGGCTCGCTATCATGCTGGAAGAGATTGATCGCCGGTACACAGTTGAGCATGAATGAATCAGGACGAATCTTCAGTTCCGCCGGCAGCGGGCGATCGAAACAAAAATGCAGACGGAATTCCGTTACCGTCAGCGGGAGATCCGGCCATACCGCGCCCGCGAGTTGGAAAAAGAGGAAGCTTTCAGGAAAACAGAAGTATTCCTGCAAAATGCGATAGCCCGAGTAAACGTTGCCGGGGTACGGCAATAGCGCATCTTCGCGTTCAAAGCCGACCGTCTTCAGTACGCTGGCTTCCTGACGGAAGCGTTGACCATCAATTTCCAGCTCAATATGCGACAGCTGGCTGGCAATCCAGAAATAGAGTTCGTAGGCCGTATAGGTATCACCACCCAGATAAAAGCGCAGCTTGTCGAGTTGCAAATCGCTGAGCGAGAGCGGGCCATGCAACCCAATATCCAGCGTGATGGTGGAAAGATCGTTGCCGCTCTGTACCTTGATCTCGCGGATATCCGCCGGATAAATCCAGGCATCGTGACAGGTCTGAAAATGACAGACCACATCATCAATCGGCAGGCTATCAAGCTCACAGCCGCGCGCAACAAACGCCGGTTGGGCAATTGCGCCGGGGAGTACCGAAAACTGCATAATCGTCATGCTCGGTACCGGGCGCAGGTAATTAGGCCACAGCATGCCCAGCAGACCGTGTGTCAGCTCCGGAAATTCGTCCTCGATCTTCGCCCGCAGGCTCCCTGTCAAAAAGGCGAACCCTTCCAGCAGACGCTCGACGTCTGGATCCGTGGTCTGTTCTGACAAAAATCGGGTAAGCTCAGGGTGCGCCTTGGCGAATTCACGCCCTTGCAGGCGCAAGTAGGTCAGCTCATCCCTGAAAAAATGTTCCAGTGACATAATCAGATCATTCTGTAATGGCGGTGGCTATCCATGTGGATATTGAAAGAGGTGACCTGCTCCAGATCTTCCAATCTGACATGCGCGGTAACCTGAAACGACATCTCCATCGGATTCGATAAATAGTCCGATGCGTCGACATCCACATGAACAATTCGAGGTTCAAAGCGACAGATACACTGCCGGATCGCCTCCCGGATTTTCCCTCGAATGTCCGCCCCACCCTGCGTCGCGTCATTAAAATCAATCACGCCAAGCTCAGGTGCGCTGCGACAATTTCCGGGCCGGGTGTTGAGCACATTGTCCAGTTGACGCTTAACGGACTCGATCAGTGCTTCAACTTCCGTTTCTGGGGAGGAGCGGCGCTCCTCCCCACGGATACGATCAAACAGACTTGCCGCGTTTCCCCTTTCCCAGGCAGAAAGAGACGGCATAAGCCTTATTCCTTATCCAAACGCCCTACCAGCGACAGCTCAAAGTTTGCCCCCATGTACTTGAAGTGCGGGCGCACAGACATGGTGACCTGATACCAACCTGGTTCTCCTTCCACATCGAGCACTTTGATTTGTGCAGCACGCAGAGGACGACGGCTACGGACATCTGCCGGCGGGTTTTCCTGATCGGCGATGTACTGTTTAATCCAGGTATTCAGCTCACGTTCCAGATCCTGACGCTCTTTCCATGAGCCAATCTGTTCACGCTGTAGCACTTTGATGTAGTGCGCCAGGCGGTTGATGATGAACATGTACGGCAGCTGCGTACCCAGCTTGTAGTTGGTTTCCGCTTCTTTGCCTTCTTTGGTGTTCGGGAACACCTTCGGCTTCTGCACCGAGTTAGCCGAGAAGAAAGCCGCGTTGTCGCTGTCTTTACGCATCGTCAGCGTGATAAAGCCCTCTTCGGCCATTTCATATTCGCGACGATCGGTGATCAGGACTTCAGTCGGAATCTTGGCCTGAAGTTGGCCCATAGCTTCATAAACATGCACTGGCAGGTCGGTAATCGCGCCACCGCTCTGTGGGCCAATGATGTTCGGACACCAGCGGTATTTCGCGAAGCTGTCCGTCAGCGCCGTTCCCATCAGGTAGGCGGTATTGCCCCACAGATAGTGTTCGTGATCGGTGCTGATATCTTCTTTGTAGTTAAAGCCCTTAATCGGGTTTTCTACCGGGTCGTAAGGCAAGCGAGCCAGGAAGCGCGGTGCCGTCAGCCCCAGATAGCGACCGTCTTCAGACTCACGCAGCGAACGCCATTTCGTGTAGGCCGGGCCTTCGAAAACGGATTTCAGATCTTTGATGGACGGCAAATCGGTGAAGCTATCCACGCCAAAGAAGGTCGGCGCAACGGAAGAGATGAATGGTGCGTGCGCCATCGCGCCAACGGCGCTGACGTACTGCATCAGTTTGATGTCTGGTGAGCTTTGCGTCATCGCATAGTCACCGATCACGCCACCAATAGGCTGGCCGCCGAACTGGCCGTAACCGCTGGAGTACACATGTTTATAGAAGCCAGACTGTGAGATTTCAGGCGCGAACTCGAAATCCTCTAACAGCTCTTCTTTCGTCGCATGTAACACCAACAGCTTGATGTTTTCACGGAAATCAGTGCGATCGACAAGCAGTTTCAGCGAACGCCAGGAAGATTCCAGCTCCTGAAGTTCTTTAGCATGCAGAATAACGTCAATCTGCTTACTGAGCTTTTTGTCCAGTTCGACAATCATGCTATCGACCAGCGCTTTATTCACGGGTTCTGCTGCATTACCGCTATCAAGAATGTTAGCGACCAGTGCGGCAATCCCCTGTTTAGCAACGCTGTAGCCTTCATCGACCGGGGTGATACGCGCTTGAGCCATGATGTCATCAAGCAGCGAGCCGGAGGCGCTGGCAGCCCCTGCCTGGGCCTGTTCTTCAAC
This sequence comes from Pectobacterium aroidearum, assembly GCF_041228105.1. Taxonomy (NCBI): domain Bacteria; kingdom Pseudomonadati; phylum Pseudomonadota; class Gammaproteobacteria; order Enterobacterales; family Pectobacteriaceae; genus Pectobacterium; species Pectobacterium aroidearum. Next base: position 1,160,298 of record NZ_CP166097.1, on the reverse strand, counting down.
TATTGACATATTCGTTTCCCTATTTCGTCAGTAAACATCAATTATTCGGCGGGTTTTACCAGATCGAGCTCTTTCAAAAGCTGCTCTCTGGCTTCTTCGCTGGACAACAGATCCTGCAAACGATTACGGAATGAGGGAATATTACCGAGGGGGCCTTTCAGCGCAACCAGCGCCTCACGTAAATCAAGCAACTTACGCAATTCAGGCACCTGTTGGGCGATACGGTCAGGGGAGAAATCATTCAGACCGCCGATGCTCAGTTTCACTGGCAGGTCATCCTGGCTTTCTTCTTCAAGGCGGTTTGGCACACTGAAATTCAGTTCCAGCTCTGCTTCTTTCATCACCGAGGTAAAATTGTTCTTGTCGATCGAGACGGTCTGACGTTCTTCGATCGGCGTTTCCTCTGTGCGCCCTTTCATATTTCCCACGATCATCAGCGTCAACGGCAATTCTATTTCCGCCTGCTGACCACCAGTGGCTGGAACATATTTGATATTAATACGTTCCTTTGGTGCGACAGATGCACCGTCAGTTCCTTTTGCCATGTGTCTATACCAACGTAAGGGCTCTCGGGCCCGGAGAAGTAAAGTCGATTCCTACCAAAAGCCCGCCGTAGTCCATAAGCACGGCAGTAATTCGGCAAACAAATATCCCCGTCATACTTCAAGTTACATGTGCGTTGGCTGCGTTTAGTCACCCGAATCACTTACCTAAGTAAGCTCATCGGGATGCCTTCTCTTGCCGCCTGCCTGAAACTCGAATTATTTAGGGTATAGCGTATTTGTTTTTCGACCAGCGAGATGAAATAAATTAAAACCGAATTAAAAAACCATAATAAAATCGTAATTTTACGATTTATATCGGTGTAAAAGAGTCACACCAAGAAGGAATTAAATACATTTATATTTTGAGTTTGGATCATACACACAACATAAATGCACGGTCAACGCTTATATAGCAGAGCAACTAAAGCGAACCACTAAAACACAAAACGCACTAAAAACAACAAATTAAAACAAACTTAAGTAAAAATAGGCAGGATAAAAAAGAATATACCGTCGATTTCCAATTAACGGAAAAGGCATATATTTTGTGCCTTTTAATTTCGTTAAAAACGAAATACTTAATCAGCTAACAAAAATAACCAATAACAAATACCCCATTAATTTTAATTTAGTAAAACAATTTACCCTTTATTTTTTACTTTTGACAGAATAAATATCTATGTAACTTTAGGTAATTATTTTTAAGTTAAGAAATAAATATTAGATAATTTAGCAATCATTTATTATTTAATTAAAATTTAAAGGTTTTTATACTATCAAAAAATAGAAAATCAGTGCTATTAACTGCAAGCTGCCTCATGGCGTTATTTCATAACAAAAACTATCGTTTAAGGCAGTGAAATGATCTTTTTACCGTCACTTTCCGGTTAAAAAATAGCAGCTATCCGGCAGGATAATATTCTGGGAGGACATTTACCTCCCTGCTCGTGATAGAGAGGGAGATGAGGGGCTGGTATAGAGCGATCAAGACAGAACGACGTTAAGCGGTGCGGCTAAGCTAAAACTCACCCAGATTTTTCAGTGATTGCTCGATCTCCGCAACCCATTTATCAGGACAAGGGTAAACCCGGCTTTCGGTGCTGATCTGGTTCGAAGATACGCGGCAGGTTAGCGCATGCAATGACTTAACATGCGCTATTCAGCATGTTTTGACTGCTTTTGCCGTTCGGCATTTAACATCATCGGCAATTTGTCGGTAAGTCGCCATAAACGTCCATGCCCCTCTGGTTGATAATTTTTCCGCCAGATATCGCATATACCGAAAGTGGCAGCGTGTTAAAGCTTCATCTGGCTCCGCTATCCGCTCTAAGAGAGCACCACGAATCCTGTACCAGAGTTTTTCCACAACCTTTAATAAAAAACGCACAGAGAGATTCCCTGTGCGTATCACATCTGATGTGGCGATGAACATGACAGGCTGAATCAGTTTATTTCAACGGCAAATAGATATCCGTGAGCAATTCATGTTCCGCTACCTCATGTACAAAGTTGTGGTAATGGAAGAAAAGCGGGAAATCGCGCAGTTCCTCTCCGCTCTCAGGCAACCAGTCGCGATAAAGAGCCTTAGCCAACTCGGTTAACGCATCATGCGATCCCTGATGGCGCAACACCGCACATCGACCAGCAGGGATGACGCTATTTACCACCCCGAAGCGACTGTCTTCCGCAATCGGTGACGTTACTGTTCCGCAAATATGGAACTCAAATTCATCCGGCGGTGTTAAGGTAGGATCATGTGGTGCAATACCGTATGTCTGGCTACTGGTAACAGGTGAATAACCCGTGTTTTTTCGCCATTCAATAAAGCGAGCAGCAGTTTCGTTTATTCGCTCCGGTTGTCCATAATGAGTCAACATTGCGACTGGTGTCGCGGGAAAATTGATGATTTTGACCTGGCCTTGCATTGTTTGTCTCCTGGCTTTATAAGGTTCGGATATGCGTCTATGCCAATCTACCCAAGGGGGCTGCTGGCGAAATTTCGTCGGTGATAGACCAAACATTTGCCTGAAAGCACGACTAAATGATTCAGCATGCTGAAAACCGGCGTCGAACGCGATATCAGTGATTTTCTCTAACGGATTAAAAGCCAGTCGATAAGATGCGCGTTTTAAACGCATCATCTGGATGTAACGACCAGGTGGCATCCCACAATAACTACAAAATTGACGATGGAAATGAAATGGCGAGAAGTGAGCCACTTCACTGAGTTTTTCCAGTGATAATGTGTCATCGAGATGACAGTCAATATAATCAAAGACCTGTTTAAAACGTCTGGCGTAACTATCAGTTTTATTATCACACATGGCTTCCTCCGTGCTGCTTAATATGCTCGAAGGCGATTCAGTTTGCCTGACTGATCTTGCCCAAAGAACGTTCAGAGGAAACATTTACGAAAAAACGCGCCAGGGTCGTCATGAGCGAGGTAGTAGGCCCCTATGTAAGATGGCGATAATAGGAGTCGAACGAGGCTAAATATGTTATTGTTTTTATTGATTATTTTTTGTTATTAAAATTTCATTTATACACACACCTATACACATCAGCGCTTGAGCCACAAAAAGCAAACGCAAAACGTCGCTGTGTAATATACACAATACCGCCCAATAAAAAGATTTTTCACAAAACTGTTCACTCTCTTCACCTTTCATTTTTTATCTTTATTTTTAGCGAGTTAAGTGGTTAACAGTGAGTGAACAGATGACGAGCCACTCATCACCCATGCAGGTAAGATACGCCTAGGTCGTAATTATGATACTCTTTATCGCATATATATGCGGATTAAAGGTGAAAACACATGCGCTATGAAATGGCGGTACTCGCGGCTCTGGTACAAGAGGATTCTCCTAATACGCAATCTATCGTCACCGCTACAGGTATCTCTGAAAGAAAAGTACAGGAAGTATTAAGCACTCTCCAGTCAACGATGGATATCAGCATTACACGCGTAAAAAATGGCAAACGGCAAGCCTTGTCTATCTCGTCATGGGGCGTGTTTGGTGACGGAGAAAGGTTGATCGAGAAATTGAAAAATACCGATCTGTCGATATTTAAACAGTACCGGAAAATCACAACAAAAGCATCGCCAGACAAAACGCGATCCCCACGTATGGTGACGCTGGAAGAAAAGCGTGATTACTACAATCAGGTGAAACTCAAAAACTATCGGGACAGTATGCGTCTTGAAGGATTCAGCATTGAGGATACGCCACTTCCAGGCAACAAGCAGGAAAGGGAAGCGCTGAGAAAAAATCTGATTGCCATGTATAAAGCGGGTGGTTATGTCTGATAAATACGGCTCAGGGCAAGATCCTTATACCTATCCTGATAGCGATGTTCTGATAAATAAGCTCGGCATCAACGATGACAATAAATTCGACGAGGCGGAACGTCAACTATCCGAGCTGGCCGTTCTTGATATTGAATTTGAAGAGCCGCCTTACGATTTGCATTATTGGTGTGGTCTGCACGGGAAAATATTCGGGGATTTATTCGATTGGGCAGGAGAAATACGGCGTATCGATATTTCTAAAGGTCAAACACGTTTCTGCACCGTATCCCGTATCGAAATTGAAGCCAATAAAATTTTTACACGGCTATCCAATGATGATTTTTTACAAGGCTTTGAACGTCCCGCGCTAATAACTCAGCTAGCTGAATATTATTCAGATTTGAATGTGATTCACCCGTTTCGGGAAGGTAATGGACGTTCTCAGCGTTTATTGTTCGAGCATATGATTATCAATTGTGGCTATGGTGTCTCTTTCGAAAATATCGGCGTTCAGGAGTGGTTAGCGGCTAACGTAGCCGGATACCACGGCAATATTCGACCATTAGCCGATATTTTTGAGAAAAGTATTCTCTGACCTCTCCAATAAAAAGATTTTGTACAAAAATCGCCTTCCTAAAAAATTTATTACTAATAATCAATAAATTAAGAAATAATGAGTTGGTTAACAGATGACGAGTGCTCCGTCACTAAGTAGTGACGTTTGACGCAAAAACCGGCATTAGCCGGTTTTTGCGTTGGCGGCGTCTACCTCGCCGATTCACATTTGAGCACCTAAACAAGCACGCGAGAAAAATAGATGCGATGTTAGATCGCAGTGGCACAACTATGGCACAAGGAGAGAGTGTGATTTATATGAAAGCAAGATAAGTCATTGAAAAAAATGGTGCCGATAATAGGAGTCGAACCTACGACCTTCGCATTACGAATGCGCTGCTCTACCAACTGAGCTATATCGGCTTTCCGGACGCGTAACCATAAAGCATTAATCAATGATGAAATCGCATTGTAGGACAGTTTTGTAGGAGAGCCAATGTCCTCTACAGAGCACTAAAAAGCACATGACGTAAAATAGCCTAAAATGGAAATCATTATAAAACAATATGTTATATTACCGTTTAAAAATAGCCAACCAGAAGCATTGAAAAGCCTAAGTTCACAAAATAATGTCCCGCTTATTCAACTAAGGAGTGGGAATTATGTCATCAGAAACTAGTTTACGTAGCCAGCTTGAGCTTCCAAATGATCAGCAAATTGATGTCCTTGCTGCGATTCTCGGCAATGAGAACGAACAGGCGACATCAGCCCGTAGTATGTCTACCGAACCTCAAGAAGTTCTTGAGAAACACCCCGGTATTACTCCTTTTAAAGATCTCGTTTCAAAAGCATCAGAGATCGTTTTGACAAGAAATGGTAATGAGATAGCGCAATGTCTACGCTCTATCCTTGAAAACAAAAATGATTACCTAAACCATCGAGATGAAGCAGTGTCATTGTCAATTGCGTTGAATATTTCACAATACATAGCTCCGAGATTTCGTGCTCTTCCTCCATCACCTAAAAGAACGTCTGATGATGAACCAAACCAATTAAGCATTGACCGCCAAGTCATTGATATGCACTGGACATGGATACAAGGACAGAAAAAAGCGGTAGGTGCAGAAGAGTTTGAGCACCTATTTCAGCGTGAAGAATTTGACTGGATCTTGGCAGAAAAATTTGCGCGTCTAAATTGGACAACTGATGTAAAAATTAGGGCATTACAGATCAACGTAAACCTTCAATGGGAGTTAGCACAGTATCAATCTAAAAAACACCGTGATTCATGGCGGAAACTTCAACAAGGAGATGTCCGAGGTGGCAAGTTGCATTCATTGGGGATTGCACAAGTTACGGAGAGACTTGAAGTTTCAGTAACAAAACGGAGAAATCTAGCAAAACATATTCCTCATTGGGTTAATGTTTGGCTTGCTTCACGCATATACGATAAATCATGCATGAGTTTAGCGCAGATAATGAGATTTATGACAGGGGAAAGCCACGATGAGAAGAGGCTTAAATCATCATTAAAAGCTGTTTTACAACGTTTAGATTCATATGAGAAAAAGATGTGAACTCAAAATTTGAATGAAACGATAGCCTTGAAAAACAATTTACCGGGTTTATGCGCGATTAGTTTACCCAGTATGAGAGCTATCTCTTTTGCCATAAAACCCGCTTAAATCATAGTTCTTTGTATGACTAGGGTATTGCTTAGCTTTTTAACTTCTGTAACTAATTACCCAATAACAGGGTCGCGACTTTGTCGCGACGGGCTGCTTACGCAGCCTGAGTTATCATAGAAGAACAACTCTCGGGAAGGGTGAAGATTCGGAGCAAAATAAAACTTACAAAAACTCACGGAGTGAGTTTATTTTTTGAATCCACCATCAAAATCATAACAACTTGAATTTAATAATAAAAAACATTAAAAACGATACGTAACGCCTCTGTAACGCACCCGTGTTTCATGATTATCTATATACAGCCGAAAGAATCAAAAGTCCTAGGGTGGACAGCATCCATTATGGGGATGCAATGTATAAATCCTGTTTGCCAAATTTATATCCTTATACTGGCACTACTTCCTAAGCTTATCCCATTTAACAGCAGACACAATTCCCCAATTGCCCGCAGAATTCGGCCTACGCCACTTTGCCGTCTCCATGCTACGGAGATACTCAAGAGCTTCGATAAACGAGCCAAAACGCTTCTGAGCGGCTTTATCTCCTACTGCAAATGAACCATCGCGACTACTCGCTAGTTCGGGATTAAAGCACGTCCCATCCGCCGCATAGGGAACCAGTAGTTCTGGGTCGTTTTCTTCGGATGAGTCGAATACTAACAACTGCCACGGTTCAACACTGAGAGCGCTAGCCAGCACCTCAATGGCATCGAGAGATGCATTAGAACCGCCACGTTCAATGCGGCTCATATAGCTACGTGCAAACCCACACCGATCCGCAAACGCTTCCTGGCTCATTCCGGTGGCAACGCGCAACTCTTTTACCCGCTCGCCAAACTGTATTCTCAGGGATTTTTTCATGCACTGAATGTGCAATTTTGACCACTGTAAGGCCACGCTCCATATGAGACATTTCGAATCTAACGTTCCCTATTGTGAGCACAATCACCCTCACGAGAAGTCTGTATCGCTACAATCAAAGATTCAAAATGAACACCATTAGTGACAAATCAAGCCAATATCGTATGATGGCTGTCACAGGTTGGGTGTCTTCGGCGCTCACTATGAGATGTGATGTTGTTTGGCAAATGAGGAAATCATGGCGGGATCAGATTTTATATTACCTATGATAGTGGGAGCCGTGCTCAGTTGGGCCAGTTACAGCATGGTCGCGCACGTTACATCAAAACGGCAGATCAGCACTCTACGAGCAATCTCATGGGGTGTTCTGGGAACGCTCTCACTAGTGCTGGGAGTAAGTGCATTCGCAGCTGTTGGCGCTGAACTCCCGGGAGAAAAACAAAATGCCTTGTGCTTGATTAACGAGCCAGAATGCTATGCAAAAGCACATCATAACCCCGTCAAAAAGTGCAAACAGGTAATGGATGAGAAAGCGACGTTTCGCCATGTGTGGCTAGATAGCGAAGAGCAACCAGTTTTCAGCACCTACCTCTGGCACGACAAGAACAAACAAACTATTCAAATATTCGGGCAACAAGCTAAGGCGATTAATAGCCTTGGGATGCAAACACCACTCCAATATTTTTGTGTATTCAACGCCAACACCGGGGAAGTCATCGCGGCTTCATTTGAGTAACCACTATAAGCCCCCCGAACTTATAAGTGGGGGCATTCAACCTCGTCGATCTTCTTTGGTGCTCTAACCGGAAACGGTGTCACAATCTTTCTTTCGTTTTGAATCTCTCACGCTAACTAACCCAAAACTCGGGGTTGCAATGAAAGTTTAGAAGCATTTAAAGCAGCGCGGCTATAGTCGCTCTGGAAACACCGTATTCACGCGCTAACGCACTGATACTGGTCCCGCTATTCTTTTTCTCTATAATCGCCCTACGGGCTTCTGGTGCGATTTTCGACGGTCTGCCCAGCTTCTTTCCTTCAGCTTTTGCTCGTGACAGCCCCGCCTGAGTGCGTTCAATAAGTAGGTCACGCTCCATTTCCGCAACGGCTGCCAGCATAGACAACAGAAGCTTACCGGCAGCAGAAGTGAGGTCAGTAGTTCCAAGCTGGTGGACGATCACCTTGATATTACGCTCTGCCAGTGCCCTGACCGTCTGGAGAACATCAATCGCATCACGTCCCAGACGGTCTAGTTTTGCAACTACCAACGTTTCACCATCGCGAATTTTGCTAAGCATTTCAGAAAACGCTTTACGTTGCATAGCCGGAACCTTCCCACTGACAATATCGGCAAACCAATAGTCAATTTGCCACCCAGCTTGCTCAAGCTCTAGTCGCTGGTTCTCAGTATCCTGCTGCGTTGTTGAAACACGCCCGTAGCCAAAAGTAGCCATTGTTATCTCCCCATCTGACCCCTGCCAGAAAACGAGGCCAACATTAGGATGGCCTGTCAGAAAAGCCAAGGCTATTTTTCCAACAGTGTGAAAGCGTGCGATTGGGAGGTGCCAGAAAACGGTCGATTTCTTACATCATGATTTCTATTGACTACACAATCAAAGTGGCTATGTTCTAATCGAAACGCAAAATTTCTTTAGCACAGCAAAATAATTTCATAAGGATATTATTAATATGAGAATAAATTTCATTGAAATTAAGAATTTCAGAAAGTTGAAGTCTGTCCGCATAGATATTGCAGAAAAAACCACTCTCTTTGTTGGTGCTAACAATAGCGGTAAAACGGCTGCAATGGAGGCCTTAGGACATTTCCTCGTTGATGCCTCGCGGTTTAGCGTAAATGATTTGACACTTTGCAATTGGGCAAAAATAAAAGATATCACTGAACAATGGTTAACTGAGGAAAATATAGATCTTGATAAATCACAGGAAGCTTTATCAGATCTCTTTCCTTTCATGGATATTTGGATCGAAGCGAAAGAAAATGAGCTCCAATATGTTAACCATATACTCCCAACGTTAGAGTGGAATGGAGGTTTAATTGGAGTAAGACTGAGATATGAACCCAAGAAATTTGATGTTTTCTTTGAGGATTTCATATCTTCCCGCCAAAATTCATTAGATATACACGACCGAATTTCTGAGCGGATTGATAAAGAAAATTACACAATAGCATTGTGGCCTAAAGATATTTATGAATATCTTTCAAGAAAGTTGAATTCACTGTTTACAATCAAGTGTTATAGCTTAGATCCTTCAAAACTAGAATTATCTGATAATGGGATAGCCAAACCCCAAAGAATAGACAGTAAGCAAACATTACTTGATGGCATACCTCTCAAAGATCTAATAAGAATTGATGAGATCAATGCACAACGTGGCTTTGGAAGCCCCTCAGCTGCCGACAAAGAGAATAGCAAATTAAACACACAGTTAAGAGATTATTATTCTAAACATCTCAACCCAATAGAAAGCCCTGAATTATCGGATATTGAAGCTCTACAAGCCATTCGTGATGCTCAGGATACATTTGATGAAAGATTAAAAAACTGTTTCTCCCAAGCCATAAAAGAAGTTGAAGGCCTCAACTATCCAGGAGTAACTGATCCTAAATTAAAAATCTCCACAAAAATAGAACCAATTGATGGCTTAAATCACGATTCAGCAGTTCAATATGAGTTAACTAATGCTTTAAGCAATGTATCTTTAGACTATCTAAGATTGCCAGAGAGTTATAATGGGCTAGGTTATCAAAACTTAATCTCAATTGCATTTAGACTAATGGGGTTCAGAGATAGTTGGATGAAAGTTGGCAAAGCTACAAATAAAAAATTAGCAGACGACAATCAAGAGGATTTTCCAGCTCCCCTGCATTTGGTTTTGATTGAGGAACCTGAAGCTCACTTGCATGCACAAGTGCAACAAATCTTCATTAGGAAAGCATATGATATATTGAGGAATCATAACAATTTAGGCGATAAAGAAGAGCTTCATACACAACTCATTATAAGCACACATTCAAGCCATATTGCCCACGAGTGTAAATTTTCTTCTTTACGATACTTTAGAAGAATTCCTGCTTGTAAAGAACATGAGATCCCTGTATCAACAGTAATCAATCTTTCCAATGTTTTTGGTGTAAATGATGATACAGAAAAATTTGTAATAAGATACCTAAAGGCAACACATTGTGATTTATTCTTTGCAGATGCAGTAATTCTTGTTGAAGGTCCTGCCGAGAGGATTTTAGTTCCTCACTTAATTAGAAGACACTACCCTTTCTTAAATCAAAGCTACATTACCTTATTAGAGATTGGTGGTAGCCATGCACATCGGCTAAAGAATCTGATTGTTAGTTTGAATCTTTTAACTCTAATTATTACGGATTTAGACCCTAAGGATTCACAAGATGGCAAGGTTAAACCCTCTAAGAAAGGCAGCGGTTTCGTTACAAGTAATACAACACTTGCAAGTTGGGTTCCAGAAGTTACCGGTGTCGATGAATTGTATAAACTCACGGAAGATAAGAAAGAAAAGAAATATAATGAATTCTTTTATGTTTACTCAGCTTTTCAGATTCCTGTTTTGGCTGAATTCAAAGGTGTTAACCAAGAGTTTTTACCAAACACTTTCGAAGACTCTTTAGTCTACAATAATCTAGATTTTTTCAGTAATCTTACTGGTAATGGTTTAGTGAAGAAATTTAAAGCATCAATTACTAATTGCAAAAATGCAGAGGAATTTGGAGAGGAATCATTTTCACATTTATCTAAAGGTAATAAAGCTGAATTTGCATTAGATATACTTTACCATGACGAAAGCGATAAATTAAACACACCTAATTATATAAGTAATGGTCTAAAGTGGCTCGAAGAAAAGATAAAAATAAAACAATTAGAGCTTGTTTCTGATTTAGCCAGTGATGGAGAAACCAAATGACTATCAAGCAAACTGAGGAAATATTAGATTCTAATATATATAATTATTTAACAGGCACTCAAAAGCATAGTTTCCTTCTTTATGCTGGAGCTGGCTCTGGTAAAACTAGAACTTTAGTTAATGTTCTGGAAATGATTTTGAAGAGTCACTCAGAAGAGTTCAGGCTAAGAGGAAAAAGAATAGCCGTGATAACATACACCAATGCGGCTTGTGATGAAATAAAAAGAAGAGTTAAATTCAACAAATTAATAGATGTGTCTACAATTCATAGTTTCCTATGGGAGCTAATTAGATATCACTCCAGTGATATAAAATCTTGGTTAATGGAAAACATTTCTGCGGAGATAGCTGATTTAAGGGACATACAAAGCAGAACAACTAGAGTTTCTCAAGCTTCTTTAGAAAGAGAAAGAAAAATAGTTTCCAAAGAAAAACGTCTGCAAAACTTATCAGACGTATATAAATTCACATATAACCCTACCGGAGATAATAGAACTAAAGACTCTCTAAATCATTCAGAAGTCATTAAACTCGGATCTTATTTTCTAGATAGAAAATATACTATGCAGAAAATATTGGTTAATCGCCATCCAATTCTTTTAATTGATGAAAGCCAAGATACTAACAAACTGCTAATGAATGCATTACTCGAAGTTGAGAAAAATAACAGAGATACATTCTCGGTGGGTCTGTTAGGGGACATGATGCAAAGGATATACTCTGATGGTAAAAGTGATTTAGAGGCATGCCTTGACGAACACTGGAAAAAACCTGAAAAAAGCATTAACTATCGTTCTCCAAAAAGAGTGGTCGCTTTAATTAATTTAATTAGAAGCCAAGTGGATAATCATAAGCAAAAGGCCAAAGAAGATGCCGAGGAAGGATATGTAAGAATTTTTATAAAAGAATGTCATTCTGATAATAAAGATAGAGATGAATCTTTTGTAAAGCAAAGAATGAGAGAAATTACTTTAGATGATGATTGGGAAAACCATGATTCATTAGTAAACACCCTAATATTAGAACATCATATGGCCGCAACACGTATGGGCTTTATAGACATGTTCACTCCTCTCTATCAAATTGAGCGATTAAAAACAGGGCTTTTAGAGGGCTCTCTGGGTAATATAAATTTCATTTGTGGAATTGTTTCCCCCTTAATATCCGCCTGCATTAAAAATGATACCTTTACTATCACTAACATTTTACGAACAAATGCCCCCTTATTAAAAAGAGAACATCTTTTAAAAAATACAAATAATACCTCACCACTTACACAAATCAGAAGCTCTCTTGATATGTTAAAGAGTTTTATTTCTAAAAACCCCGAACTCATCACAATTGATTTACTGCATAAGATAAATGAAATAAAATTACTTGACGTCCCAGATTCTATACAAGAAATACTAGAAAGTAATGATAACTCACAAGATGATATCATTGAAGCTTGGCAGAAATCTTTTAGCTCTCCTTTATATCAATTTGATAAATATTATAATTATGTCAAAGGGAAGACAAACATCGATACTCATCAAGGAGTTAAAGGTCTAGAATTCCCTCGTGTTCTAGTTTTAATTGATGATTCTGAGGCTAAAGGTTTTATGTTTAGTTATGACAAACTTTTCGGTATTAAAGAAAAAACAAAAACTGATTTAGATAATGAGAAAGAAGGTAAAGATACTAGTGAAGACAGAACTAGACGACTATTTTACGTCACATGTAGCCGAGCACAAAAAAGCCTCGCCATTCTTGCTTATACAGATAATACAGAAATGCTAAGAAAAAACCTATTACATAAAGGATGGTTTGATTCGAGTGAAATAGAAATAATTTAATCAAAAGCAGTAATAGGATATTTTAAAGTGAACTGACATCATAAAAATGTTGGTTCACTTAATATGAACCATCGGTAAGAAACAAAAGTTGGTGTTGAATAATATGTCCACTTATACATCTTGTTATTTTATGCACATAGCCGAGCATTAATGGAGAATAAAATTGAGAACCGTCGAAATACTGCAATACACCTTACGCAAAGGCAGCGGTGCCGCTTTTCATGCCATCATGCAGGAAATCAGCGTTCCCCTACACCGACGCCACGGGATCGACGTTGTTTCCTTTGGCAACTCGCTTCATGACCCGGATTGCTACTACCTGATTCGCGCCTTTGACAGTGCTGAAAGCATGACTACGATTCTTGAAACTTTTTACGCAAGCGATGACTGGCGCAGCGGCCCACGCGAAGAGATTATTCGCAGTATCGAAACCAGCATGAAAACAGTTATAAGTCTGCCGCAGGAAAGCGTGGAAGGGCTGCGGGTGCAATCGTAGGTCATATGACTTCACCAAACGCGTTTGAGCGTCTCCAAATTCAGCACTATGAAATCCACAACCCTTAATAAAAAACGCGCCAGAACCATTCTGAGCGCGTTAGAGCAAGAGAGAAAGTCAGGCTATTGCAGTTCTTTTCGCGATTTATTGCTCTGCTTAATCCGTAGAGCATCAGCTACCGCATCGACACCATCTTCGCAAACAAATGGAGCGACTTCCGGTAGCCCCAACGTAACGCTCTCAAGCACAGCAAAAAGGGCTGCTGGTGGGTGATCTTTGCTATATCGGTTCTCTGTCTCACCAGAACCGCGGATATGCCCAACAAACTGAGCGCGCGTCTCGCTGTCGATTCCTGCTTGCTTGAGCCTGGTAGAAAACGTGTGACGGAATGAATGGAAAGATTTCTTACTGTCCTTTTCAAATCCTAACTGCACTTTCAGCAACGAACGGTTAAACCAGTCCGAAGCCTTATCGCCGTATCCTTTTACAGAGTGGTAAGGAAGCTCTGGAAATAAACGCTCGTGACCTGCTTTCTTCAATGCTTCGCAATAGCGGATTAATCCAAGTTTGAGCAATGTCGGATGCAACGGTATTTTTCTTCGTGAATTAATCGTTTTCAGTGACTGATCGGCCCGTTCGTTGCTGATTTCAAAGAAATAAAACCCGGTAGCATCCTGCTTAATATCATCTAGATAAAGTTGGCATAACTCATTAATCCTTGCTCCGGTAAAGAATCCGATGAGTGGCAACCAGTAATGAAATGCACGGTAATGATGGAAGCGTCCCTCGCTATTTCTATCTACGGCTCCACGTTTAAACCAAGGGCGGTTAAAAATAGCGTGCAAATCCTCATCAGTGAAATCAGCTTTGAAGTCCTGATCCATCTTTTCATTTTCTACAGGTGCGAAGAATTGATTCGCTGGGGACTTAATAAAAATACCTTCTCCATCAGCCCACCTGAAAGCTTCGAAGATAACCCGCATATATTTACGAACGGTGTTATCGCTCATTAGAGGGTCGCCATTCTCTTTTGCTTTAACCATCAGCTCATGAATGCCATTGATTTTGTATCGGATCTTAGCTAAATCACGCCGTGCAGGTATCGACCTTAGTAAGCTCTCATACTCACGGAGATAGTCACGATCCACTTTTATAAGCTTTGGATCACCCATGACTTCAACCAGCAGGCTAAAACCTTCCCGAACTCGATTCTCTGCCTTTTCCGTGAATTTCCCCCCGCGCTTGTAGCGAATATATTTTTCACATAACTCGCTCATTTTCACTGAGTAGTATTTACGATTTACATATTCATTATCCGGTATTGATGAGGGCAATAATACAGGGGTAATTGCTTTTAGTTTCACAGGCATTACTGGAGAAACTGCGGTGCTATGTGACAGCCAAAATAATCGTAAGCGCTCGGCTTGCACACGATGAATCATTAGTGAACCAGGCGAGATTTCGACACCGGGAAAGTCAACGAACCATGCGGCTTTGGATGAAGCCTCTGAGGATTTAAATGCGGTTTCTGCGTCTAGCGGCTCGCCAGCGATCATCTGACGTAATATACATGAGGTAATCAAGGGCTGGATATAACCGTTCAGAGAACCTCTAATCCCGATGTTAATGGCACTATCGATAATAAATCCAGAAGCCTCAGGATCGTCCTTTTCCACTAATGAGAGATCTTCTACATAGTAAGCAGGACGCCCATCAGCAAGCCAAAAAAGCGGGATATTCGTATCAAGTAGTCGCTGCGCCACTTGTTGCAGGGAAGCGCTAGTTAAACCGCAAAATTCAGCAAGGCTGATCATTCCTTCTCCAGCCAAAGCAGGCGCACTGCTTACCAACTTTTCTCTATCCAATTTTTGATACTCACCCAGACATCGCTGCCAGACAACCAATAGACCTGCGGCAATCGCTCGCGCTTTTCTGATGTCGTTTGTTTCTGTTGAAGCGTGAATCTCACGCTGTCCCGTGTAGAGACGGTATCGGGCGGGAACTGCAATACGGACAACATAAATACCGCTGCTACGGCGATACAGATTATCACGTTGAGCCATCGGCTGTATGACCTCTATGTAGTAGAGGCTACGCGATTTCACTTTGAATGAGCTTAACGTTAATTAAATCAATAAGATAGAAGTGAATGGTGCCGATAATAGGAGTCGAACCTACGACCTTCGCATTACGAATGCGCTGCTCTACCAACTGAGCTATATCGGCTTTGGGATCGTCGTGGCGAGAGCCAGACGTGAACTACGGGGTGACAAATTAGTGATAATGGTACATCAAGTCAAGCGTTTGGCGATCGTCTGCTGGTTTTATCATCATCCTGTTGAAGATGATACGGTTCTGATAATTTTCCGTACTAATAATGCCACATGCTATAGCTTTTGGGCTTAACGGATAAGCCGGAATCTGACTTCTATATCACCTTGCTTCGGGAGTCTGTTCCAGACAGATAATATCTGACTAGACAAACGCCGATCATTTTTAATCAATATATTTCTCCGTAGAGTAGGAACGTTACAATAAAAATAACTTCTTACCTTTATGATGAAAATGAAATAAGTCTCAACCAAACGGTCATTTTGTTTTAGGAGAAATCCCTATTCTTTTTATTTCTTATTTTGCTCTACTACTGCCAAGGCAATAAGGATGCTGTCTATACGTTGATGCCAAAATAATATCTCACCATCAAAATATTATTTTCGGCATGACCAGAAAGTACCGTGAGAGGATGTGAATAATGAAGATGAAAACACTATTTTTAGGTTTGTTATTGAGTACGAGCTATATCGGCATGGCTGCAGCGGATAGCTTTGCCTCAGCAACCGCCAGTGCTCAGTCGACTCATGATGGCAAAACTGAGCGCGTAACCAAAACTGAATCATCATCTGGTCAAGGGCCCAGTCACGTCAGTGCTAGCGCTCATGCCGGTTCTGTGGGTGAACCGCAGAAGACAAGCAACAGCGAATCCCACTTCCGGGATAAAACCGATGCCATCAAAGCCGATATAAAGGCAAGAGAATCAGAAAATAAAAACAGGGAAGCAAAAATCAAAGCGGATGTGAAAGCCAGAGAATCCGAAGCCAGAAAAGACGCCGAAAAAGGCTGGGCTGATGCCAAAGCCAAGGCGGATAATTTTAACAGCCGTGCGGAAAAACAGGCTCGTGAAACCGCACGATCAGTCCACAATGCCGCAGAGAATCATCAGCGTTAATAAATAACGCATTATTGCAGCAGAGGACAAACAATTACTCTTTATCCTCCGGTAGCCAGACAGACTATGTATTTGTGATACGTTGCACAAAGCATAGTTTGTTACTATTGGAGGATATTTATCTAATGTAGTTACTTTATTATATTTCTATTACTGCGTTAGATTTTAATTTAAATAAAAACCACAAAAAAAGAATCACAGCGGGAATGAAATGTCTTATTTAGAAAAAGAATAAAATAAAAAAAGCGGAGTGAAAATAATGCTGCGCATATCATTGATACACGCAGCCATTCATCCATTAAGCGCGAATCAAATCGTCGCCATAACCAATCCACTTATAGGTAGTCAGCGCTTCCAGCCCCATTGGGCCGCGCGCATGCAGTTTCTGGGTGCTGACCGCCACTTCTGCCCCCAGACCAAACTGGCCACCGTCGGTAAAGCGCGTACTGGCGTTGACATATACCGCAGAGGAATCCACTTCACGCACGAAGCGTTCTGCGTTGGCCAACGAGCGCGTCAGAATCGCATCAGAGTGCTGCGTACCATGTTCGCGAATATGGGCAACTGCCGCATCCAGATCGTCCACCAGCGTAACGTTCAGGTCGTTAGAGAGCCATTCATCGTTGTAGTTGGCCTCTTCCACCGCAACGACATTTGCCGGACCACCGTTCAGATAAGACATCGCTGAAGGACTGGCATGGAGCGTAACGCCCGCCGCCGCCATTTTCTTGCTCAGTTCAGGCAGGAAGCGGTCAGCGATATGTTGATTGACCAGCAGCGTTTCCAGGCTGTTGCAGGCGCTAGGACGTTGTACTTTGGCGCTTTCAATGACCGTCAGCGCCTTGTCGAAATCGATGCTATCGTCCGCATAGATGTGACAAACGCCGATGCCCCCGGTAATAACCGGAATCGTCGATTGTTCGCGGCACAGCTTATGCAGGCCAGCACCACCGCGCGGAATCAGCATATCCACGTAGCGATCCAGCTTCAGCAGTTGATTAACCAGTTCACGATCCGGGCTTTCAATCGCCTGCACCGCGGCGGCAGGCAGGCCGCACTGCGACAGCGCCTGCTGAATCACTTTTACTGTAGCCGCATTGGTGCGGTACGTTTCTTTCCCACCGCGCAGAATCACCGCGTTGCCGGTTTTCAGGCACAGGGAGGCCACATCAATGGTGACGTTCGGACGCGCTTCATAAATCACGCCGACCACGCCCAGCGGCACGCGGCGACGCTCCAGTTTAAGCCCGTTATCCAGCATACTGCCGTCAATCACTTGCCCTACCGGATCGGTCAAGCGGCATACCTGACGCACATCGCTGGCAATCGCGCTCAGTCGTTCCTGCGTTAAAAGCAGACGATCCTGCAACGCCTCACTCATGCCATTTTGGCGCGCATCGGCTAAATCCAGCGCGTTAGCCGCCAGAATCGTTGCACTCTCGGCTTCCAGCAAATCCGCAATCGTCAGCAGCGCGCGATCTTTTTGAGCCGTGCTCAGGACTGCCAGTTGATAAGAGGCCGCTTTTGCCGCTTTACCCATTTGTTCAAGCATCGCGAACTCCTTAATTGATAATCATATCGTCGCGATGGATAGCCACCGGACCATATTCGTAGCCAAGAATCTCGGCAATCTGTTGAGAATGGTGTCCGGCAATCATACGCAGCGCATCGCTGTTATAACGCGTCACGGCGTGCGCCACATCGCGGCCCGCCAAGCTGCGCACGCGGATCACTTCACCGCGCGAGAAATTCCCTTCCACGCGGCGAATGCCCTTCGGCAGCAGCGAGCTGCCGCGTTCAAGGATCGCAGAAAGCGCGCCGTCGTCGACGGTGATTTCCCCCGCCGGTGGTGCACCAAAAATCCAGTGTTTACGACTTTCCAGCGGCGCATCCACGGCATGAAAACGCGTTCCAACGGAGATATCTGCAATGACATCGCCAATCACACCCGGTTTGCTGCCTGCGGCGATCACCACGTCGATACCGGCACGACAGGCCACATCGGCAGCCTGCAATTTAGTCGACATACCGCCCGTTCCGAGGCCTGACACGCTGTCACCCGCGATGCTGCGCAGCGCATCATTGATGCCGTTCACTTCACGAATCAGCTCCGCATCAGGATTATTGCGCGGATCGGCGGTAAACAGACCGGCCTGATCGGTCAGCAGCAGCAGCTTATCCGCATCGGCCAGAATCGCCGCCAGCGCAGACAGGTTGTCGTTGTCACCCACCTTGATCTCGGCGGTCGCAACGGCGTCGTTTTCATTAATGACCGGAACAATATTGTTATCCAGCAGCGCCCGCATGGTGTCGCGCGCGTTAAGGAAACGCTCACGATCTTCCATATCCGCACGCGTCAGCAGCATTTGCCCAACGTGGATACCGTAGATGGAAAACAGCTGTTCCCACAGCTGAATCAGGCGGCTTTGACCCACGGCGGCCAGCAGTTGTTTGGTCGCAATTGTGGCGGGGAGTTCGGGGTAACCCAAATGTTCGCGCCCGGCGGCAATCGCTCCTGAGGTGACAATAACAATCCGATGCCCTGCCGCATGTTGCTGCGCACACTGGCGCACCAGTTCAACAATGTGGGCGCGGTTAAGACGGCGCGAACCGCCGGTTAGCACGCTGGTGCCCAGTTTCACAACCAAAGTCTGGCTGCCGCTCATAATTTCTCTGCCGTTGGATGTCAAAAAATAAGAATAAGGAAAACGTTGTAGCAGGACAGACGCGTTATGCCAACAGGCATAACGCGAAAACCTGCGAATAAATCGGGGATCGTCAGGGAAGCATCACGGTCGTGCAGCGAGGGTCGTAGCGGGTTCGAGCGAGTGCAGCAGTTTCTCCAGTCGGACATGGAAAGCCTGTTTGGCATTTTCCACCTGTTCCATCACGGCTTTGTCCTTGATTTTTTCCTCACGCCAGTTGCCCTGTTTATCAAACAATCCGTAGTGATAGTCATAGGCAAAGGCCTGGCCAGTATCTTCCAGATTCAGCCACCATCCCCAGAACTCGCGATTTTCAGGCGCAGGCTTGATGTTGACGCAAACCGCCAGGCAATCAAAGAAGAACGCGGTATTCTCGCACTGCGCTTCACGTATATAAGGCCCCAACGCCGCAAAATTTTTCATCAGTCGGCTTTTGGAGTGTCCACTCGGTAACATCATCTGCGATCTCCTCTGGTTGAACTTTCTTTTTAGCAGAGAATGGCAATTTATCAACCACCTGGCATCAGGTTACTGTCTGACGCATGACTTTTCTGCCTCTGCGCCAACGCGGCATGCCACGGAGTTGCGTGGCACGGAAAAGCGTGAAAGCCCCGCTTCAGCGTGTGGCACAGGCAATGCCAGCAGCGCTTGCAGGCGTTCAGCAAAATAAGCGTGAATCGGGCGTTTGCTGTCCAGCACGCTTCGCAGCTGTTCTTCTGTAAATGACGTCAGCCTGAGCAGTGCTTCAAAGACCTCTTTCCGTTCTTCCTGCACGCTGAGCGACAGCGGCGTTATGCCGTCATCATTGCTTTGGCAAAGCTCCGCACCATAGGCATGCAGCATCGCCAGCATGCGGGCAGACACCGATTCAGGGCGAGGCGGGAAATCAATGGAATGGCGGCTCGTTATCGCATACAGCGCAGGCGTCATGCCGCCTGCGGCACGCGCATTCGGGTTGGCGCCATATTGCAGCAACATCTCGAGGCAATGCTGGGCGCCCTGTTTCGCTGCCAGCATCAATGGCGTCATCGCGGGAGCGCCCCACGCGATGTCTTTCTCCATCCCCTGTTGCAGCAATACCTCAAGCGTTGCTTTGCGTCTTTCCGGCGTCACCCTTGCATTATTAATCACGCGATGCAGCGGCGGCGCAAGGGTGTTCGCCGTTTCCGCATTGAGGCTAACACCTTGTTGAACCAGCCAGTTCAGCACCTGCGGACGACACCCTGCCGCAGCGGCATAAACCATATTCATTCCGTCTGGTGCCGTGCTATGCAGGTTCATCCCACAGGAATGCAGGTGCTGGAAGAGATCAAGCAGTACGCTTTCGTGCGGACTATGCTGTGAATACAGGAGCAGCGCTATCCCCAGCGGAAGCGCGCCGCTTTCTTGCAGTACCTGCTGTTGATTGAAGTCAGCGCCGTGCGCTATCAGCAGATCGAGCAAGTCAGCATGATATTGTCCGGTGGCAATCATCGCCTCACAGAGCGTATAAAGCGCAGGCCACGTCGTCGGCGTGTCATCGTCCTCCTCCCACATCGTATAGCCAATATTGGGAGAAGCGCCTGATTCCAGTAGGTGTGCGAGAGAGGAAGAAAACACGCGATGGACGCGGCTATCCGTTACCGCAGCCTTGCCTCGCAGCACGAGATATTGCGCCAGCACCGTCCCCTGATTGACATCATTTTCGCGCTCAGCACCGTGTTCATATTCTGCGTCATCTTCATCATCAGGTTCGTTTTGCTCAAAACGCAGTGGATAGCGGCGATCGAGATCGGCAGTCCGTTCCGCAATGCGCCGTACCAGCGCAGGAGGAAACGACCTTTCCAGCGCATCCAACAAGACGCTGTGCGAAGGCACATCGCAGCGCATATCCGGAAAGGTATCCAGTAAGAACGTACAAAGCGGCGCGGGCATGCCGCAATGCAACGCCATTTCCAGCCAGGTTACCGAGGTTTTCTGTTCCTGATTAAACGACAGAGTAAAACCCGATTCCCGCATCCCTTCCCGCTCGGCCTGTACAACGATCGGCTGAAAGACCTCCAGCGTCATCCACGATCCGGCGTGCCGAAATACCGCTTCCAGTATCGACGTCCCCGTCAGGCGTACCGGGCTATCGACCTGAAACAGCCGCATTAACAAAAAACGATCCTGCTTTTCCAGCAGAACATCGACCGGGTGGCATTTCTCTGCCTCGGGGTGAAACAGGATTGGCTGATTGATATCCAACCCGTTTGCCAGTAATACCCCCAGCATCGTACTGCGCTGAGCATGGGTATAGACCGGGCTTTCAGGCAGTTCAAAAAAGCAGTGTAGCCAACCGCGTCCCTGATTATCATGAAAATCCAGCCGGGCACCGTGTTGTAAAAGCAGCGCAGCAAGTTCAGGAGAGTATGACGTGATAGCCGCGAAGAGCGCACTTTCGCCTTCAGGCGTTTCGCTATTCGCCCCTTTCTCCAGCAAATAGCGGACAAGATCGCTATCTGTGTCGCGATCCTGACTTAATTGGTGCAAAACCGTTTTCCCGTCGCTCAGTGCGTTGATGTCGCCTTTCGCCGCCAGATAGCGATCGATCAATTTCCGTTTCTTGCTGGTGGGGGCATCAGAGAAACAAATCGTCTCTAACGTATCCGTTTTGGAAGTTGAACCAAACATACACTACATCCTTATAGCGGTAACGAATGATGAGAAGAAGACGGCTCGCCTGCGCTTAGTCGCGCAATCTGTTGGCGTAACTGATCGGAGAAATAGCAGTAGCGGTTGCCTCGCGCCAGCCAGTCCAGAAGCCGATGCATCTCATCCAGAGTGGGGGACAGTATCTCCAGTAGCGCTTTAAACATCGCCTCATGTTTATTGCGAATACAGCCGACCAGCAGATCGTTACCCTCTTCGTCCACCCGTGCGATCGTCACGCCATATTGATGAAGCAGGGTCACAATACGCGCGGCTGCCGCATCGGCGCGATGTAGCGCACAGCGCAGAGGCGTCATCCCGTTGGCACTGCGAGCATGCGGGTTTGCTCCGCGCGCCAGCAGTACATCGGCACACTTCGCTTCACCATAGTAAGCCGCGCACATCAGCGGCGTGAATTGTTCATCAATCGAAAACTCATCAATATTCGCGCCGTTATCCAACAGTACCGCGACGGTTTCCGCACGCCGCTCCGGCGTCAGTGCTTCCGCGCTATACAGGCTGATGGTTTTATGCAAAACGGGGGAATTGTCGAACCCACTCAGGGTGTGAATATCCACACCGCGCGCAATAAGCCACTGTAAGACCTGTGGTCGTGAGCCTATTCCCGCCGCGGCTGCCGTGTTGATCAGGTAAGCATTGGTCGCCTGCAAATCCATACCGTGTTCGTAGAGGTAGTTCATCACCTGAAGCAGCACATCTTCATGTGTCGAACTATAGCCGCGCTGAAGCAGCGTAATGCAGAGTGGCTCGCTGACCGCACTTTTCTTCACGTTGAAATTCGCACCATGCGCTATCAGTAACTCCAGCAGGTCAGGACGAAAGTTATTCTGCGACACCATTTCAACGCAGACGAGGTAAAGCAATGACCAGTTTCGCATTTCATAGCTGCGCCCCCCGCTCATTTTATCGACCAGAGGCGACGCGCCGTATTGCAGCAACAGGCTCATGGCATCGTAAAAATAGACGTAGTAATCGGGCTCACTCAGCGCTTTTATCAGACGGTTGTCCACAAACTGCATCATGGCCGAGCTACCCACGTCAGGGTATGCATCGGCCTCCCATCCGTCCTGTTTTTTTCGGCCAGAGGAGATGAACAAGGAATAAGGACGATCGATATCCGCCGTTTTTTGCACAATCCGCGCCACCAATTCAAGCGAATAGCGGTTAAGCAAGGCATCCAGAACAAAGCTGTAGTTGCTTAAATCGCAGCGTATATCAGGGTAGGTATCGAGCAAACATTCACAGAGTCGTTCGTCCGCGGCATAAAAAATGGCCATTTCCAATAGCGAGCCATCGGTACGGATCTTCTTGTCTTCGGAAAGAATGACACCAGGCTCACGATAAGCCGCCCCGCCTGCCCGTTTCACGATCTGTTGAAAGAGCGGCAGTGGAAGCCACTCGCTTTTATAGTTAAAGATGCGTTCAAAAATGCCGGTTTCGGCAAAATGAATCGGGATATCGAGCTGGAAGATATGCTCCAGCAGACTGACATCCTTCTCGCACATCACGATCTCGATCGGAAAGCTGGTTTCCAGCGATGTCCAAAAAATGGTTTCACGATTGAGATCCAAACCGTAACGTAACAGCAGATCGAGCATTTGCTGACGCTGGTCGTCGGTGTAGGTATAGCGATCCTGAGGACAGTACAGGTAGTTCAGCCATGAGTTGCTGAAGAAATTGAGGTAGTGCACATCAGCGCCGTACTGAAGGTAGAGCTCGGCAAGTTCCAGATGGAAAAACTCGATCGCATTATGTAACGAGCTGAATCCTCCAGGCTGTTCAATAAAAGCGCCCTTATCCAGCAGGTAACGAACCAGCTCCGTATCCGGTGCGTCCGTATTGACCGTTAGCAAACCGAGCACATTAGCGCTATGGGGTTGCCTTTCATTGATGCTGCCGCCCTGCGCCAGAAAGCGGTCGATTTGTCGTTTTTTCTTTTCCAGCGGTAGGTCTGAACAACAGATGTCATGCAGGCTTTGCTGCTGACGAGACAATATTCCCCACATCATTGCATCCCTCAACGATTCCCAAACGGGTAAAAAATTGGCAGGTTCTACGCCTGCCATTGATCATGCTTAACACACTTTATCTTGCAACCATCCGCTGATTTGCTGTAGCGCGCGATCGAAATTCTGGTACACCGGCGAGAAGTTAACCGGCAGCAGTTTCCCTTGTGCGGATGAGTTCACTATCAGGCTGGCCTCTTCTTTCGGGCACAGCGGATCGTTATCCCAGTAGCCTGCCAGCATTGGCGTCGGGCAGCGACGTCCGAGTAGCCCCTGCGTTTTCAGCGAATAACGTCCCAGCTCAGTTTTCAGCGAGGTATCCGTCGAGAAGGGCATACCCAGACGACTCGCTAACACATCCATAAACATATCCGGCACCTGCTGCTGGCGAGTCGAATCGCTTAATAGGTGATGCACCAAAGGGCCGAGACAGGCCACACCGCGTAAGCGCTGCGATTCCAGATACGCCAGCCGAACGGCAATATTGGCGCCAAAGCGGAAACCAAACGCCACAACGCGCGAGTGATCGACCCACGGGACATCCGGCAGCGCACGCAAGAGTTGCTGATGCAGGAAACTGGAATCCTGAGTCAATTTCCAGCGGGAAGAAAATCCAACGGAGGGAACATCAATCGTCAGCATTGCCATGCCTGCCGGCGCAAAATAGTCCTGAAACAGGCGATGATAATCGCTCTGCAACATTTCCAGGCTGCCGCACATAAGCACAGTTGGGAAAGGCGCTTTCGCCTGCGCTGGCATATGCAGAAAACCGGTCAGCGTGCCGCCGCCCGTAATCGGGAAGGTTAATTCTTTGAGTTCATAAGGAAGATATTTAGCCGCTTCTTCATAGGCGCGGTTTGCCAGCGTTTGCGCCTGCTCTGCCAGCTCATCGCCTTTAATATGCGGATAGGCAGCAATGCTGTAGAGATTGGCGGCGTTCAGCCAGAATTGTCCGGTTTGCGCATCATCGCCGCTTTCTGTTGCTCGCTGCTGCCAGTCTGCACCCTGCTTCGCCCATTCATAAATCCAGTTACCGCCGCGGTAGCCGATCACCGTATCAAGCAGTTGCTCGTTGCTTCTGTCGGCCTTGCTGGCCGCGATACGCGACAGCACGTCTTCGATTTCCCACGGGTCGACGCCACGCCAAATCCACATCAGCCGGTTAATCATGCGATACCAACTGCGGGTCTTTTCCCCTTCCAACGTAGAATGCAGCCCCTGCACGTCCTGACTATTTCGCGTACGTCGAACCAGCGTCGAGGTTTCTGGATGTTTAAAGGATGGTTTGAATAGCGTTTCAGACAGGTTAGCTTGCGCCACAGCAGCCTCCATTAATGTAAACCGCTGTTAGCGGACATCAGACGACTTCTTCGTCACCCGTTAAAGTGTAACGAACTCAGACCAGAGAAGACAAATATCAACGGCAGAAACACACGATCGGATCAAAGCCTGCGCTAGAAATTACCACAGTTCATAAACAATAATGCCCGGCTAAACCGGGCATTGATGGAAATCGATATTTATCGGTGGGACGATTAGCGGCCAGACAAAGGCGGAACAAACACCACGCCCATATCCCACGGCTGTTCAATCCAGGTGTCCTGCGGAATATCAATGACGTAATCGTCAACCAGCGGTTTACCTGCAGGCTTAGCGAAAATGGTCACAAAATGCGCTTTCGGGTACATATCACGGATTGCTTTTGCCGTACCGCCCGTATCGACCAGATCGTCAATCACGATAAACCCTTCGCCATCTCCCTCGGCACGTTTCAGCACTTTCATTTCGCGCTGGTTGTCGTGGTCATAACTGGAGATGCAAACGGTATCAACGTGACGAATACCCAGCTCACGCGCCAGCAGCGCGCTTGGAACCAGACCACCGCGGCTGACGGCAATGATGCCTTTCCATTGATCGGCAGGCAGTAAACGCTGTGCCAGTTTGCGGGCATGAATTTGCAACATATCCCAGGTTACGACGTACTTTTCGCTCATAAAATATATCCCAGCCGAATAAAAAACGGCTTAAGTTGAGTCTGAGGGGGGAAAAAGGTTGCGCGAGATTATAGATAGCCGACAACATAAAAACCAGTTTTTCTCAACGTGAGAACCGAGTTTTTCCCGCCAACCTGCGCTCTGCCGAGCCCGCTGATTCATATTGCAGCAGGAAAAATAAGTCAGGGCCGACGGCAATTCCCCTGCTTTGATGGAAAATGATATTCTGTTATGACACGCCATGTTATGTGGCTAACCGCGATTAACTTTTAACCTATAGCCCTGCCCGCCAGAACGCGAAGGCTGGCCGCTAACAAGGAGACTGAAATAGTGTCTGAATTGTCTCAACTTTCCCCCCAGCCGCTGTGGGATATTTTCGCCAAGATCTGTTCCATTCCGCATCCGTCTTATCATGAAGAAGCGCTGGCCGCACACATTCTGGAATGGGCTAAAGAGAAAGGCATTCATGCCGAGCGCGATCAGGTCGGCAATATCCTGCTGCGCAAAGCGGCAACCGCAGGTATGGAAAATCGCAAATCTGTCGTATTGCAGGCGCATCTGGACATGGTGCCGCAGAAAAACAACGACACCGTACACGATTTCACTACCGATCCTATCCAGCCTTATGTTGATGGTGAATGGCTGAAAGCACGCGGCACCACGCTGGGCGCGGATAATGGCATCGGTATGGCGTCTGCGCTAGCGGTGCTGGCCGATCCAAACGTCGAGCATGGCCCGCTGGAAGTGCTGCTGACCATGACAGAAGAAGCGGGTATGGATGGCGCGTTTGGCCTGCAACCAAACTGGCTTCAGGGCGAAATCCTGATCAATACCGATTCGGAAGAAGAAGGCGAGATCTACATGGGTTGCGCGGGCGGTATTGATTTCATTACCCGTCTGCCGCTGACGCGCGAAGTTCCACCGGCTGGTTACCAAACGCTGAAACTGACGATTAAAGGGCTGAAAGGCGGCCACTCCGGCGGCGATATTCATCTGGGTCTGGGTAACGCCAATAAGCTGCTGGCTCGTTTCCTGTTCGAACAGGCGAAAGCGCTGGATATCCGCATTCTCGATCTGAATGGCGGGACACTGCGTAACGCCATTCCACGTGAAGCCTTCGCCACGCTGTCACTGCCAGCTGCGAACGTCGAGCAGTTGAAGACGCTGAGCCAGGAGTATCTGGCGGTGCTGAAAAATGAACTGTCCGCCGTTGAGAAAAACCTGACCGTACTGGTGGAAGCCAGCGACAGCAATGAGCACCCGCTGACGCAGGACAGCCGCGATCGTCTGCTGGCGCTGCTCAATGCCACACCAAACGGCGTGATCCGCATGAGCGACGAAGTCAAAGGTGTGGTGGAAACATCGCTGAATCTGGGCGTTGTGACAATGGAAGACGACCACGCGGAAATCATCTGCCTGATTCGTTCGCTGATCGACAGCGGTAAAGATGCCGTCGTCGGTACGCTGACGGCGCTGGGTCAGTTGGCTGGCGCGAAAACGTCACCGAAAGGCGGCTACCCGGGTTGGCAGCCGGATGCGCACTCACCGGTCATGGCGCTGGTTCGCGAAACCTATCAGAAGCTGTTCAACAAGACGCCGAACATCATGGTGATTCACGCCGGTCTGGAATGTGGTCTGTTCAAGAAACCGTACCCAGACATGGACATGGTTTCGATCGGGCCAACCATCACCGGGCCGCATTCGCCGGATGAACAAGTGCATATCGGCAGCGTCGATCTGTACTGGAAATTGCTGACAGAACTGCTGAAAGCGATTCCGCCACGCGCTTAATCGCGTAGTCGTAAAAATCAGGGCGGCGCATAGACGTCGCCCCTTTTTTATCCTCAACTAAACAGCCTTATCCCCAATCAAACACCAGTTGCCGCTCAATTTGCGGGTCGAGCAGCGTCACATGTAGCCCAACCAGCCGGACGCCTCTGGATTTACGCCGCTCCTGCCAGGTTTGCTGTGCCAGCTTTAACAGATCCTGTTTATTCAACATCGGCCACACATGTTCCTGCGTGGTTTGCTGAAAATCATCAAACTTGAGTTTGACGCCCTGACGCGCAATATGCAGATCGGGTTTTACCCGTTTCAGGCGAACTTCCAGCTCTTGATAAAGCTGTTCAATCAGATGTTCACACTGTCCCCAGTCGTGGATATCCTGCGCCAGCGTCTTCTCCACACCGACCGACTTCCTCAGCCGATCCGGCGAAATCCGTCGTTCATCGATTCCCTGACATCGCTCCCACAGTACGCGGCCAAACTTGCCAAATTCTTTAAGCAGATCCGCCAACGCGTACACCCGCACATCCGCACAGGTATGCAGGCCGCGTTCTTCCAACCGTTTCGCCGTCACCTTCCCGACGCCGGGGATCTTTTCCAGCGGCAGCGACAGCAGGAAATCATCCACCTGCTCCGGCGTAATGACATATTGTCCATTCGGCTTATTTAACTCAGACGCGATCTTTGCCAGAAATTTGATCGGCGCAATCCCCGCCGACGCCGTCAGATTCAGCTCATCCGCAATAGTTCGACGAATTTCTTCGGCAATACGTGTCGCCGAACCGTTGCAATGCGGACTGTCGGTGACATCCAGATAAGCCTCATCCAGAGAAAGCGGTTCGATCAGCGAGGTGTAGCGGGCGAAGATATCGCGGATTTGGCGCGAGGTGGACTTATACACATCCATGCGGCCGGGCAACAAGGTGAGGTGTGGACACAGGCGCAAAGCGGTTGCCGTCGCCATCGCACTGCGGACGCCGTAGCGTCGGGCAGGATAGTTAGCGGTACTGATGACGCCACGGCGATCGGCGCTCCCACCAATCGCCAAAGGAATATCGCGCAGGCGCGGGTTATCACGCATCTCAATTGCTGCGTAGAAGCAGTCCATATCAACATGAATGATTTTGCGCATACTGGCCCTCTGACAATACTGTATAAATATACAGATCAAAGTCAGTATAGACAAGCAGCGCAATAATGCCCGCGTTTACTGCGCGATCAGCATCACCAACTTAAATTCCCCCTGTCCGGCAGGATGGAAAGTCTGTTGATGATAGGCGACCTCTCCCAGCAGAGGGTGGTGGAAACGTCGCTCGCCGCCTTCACGGGCGGTTACCGCCTGCTGAGACCACCAGAGATTGAACTCGCGGCTTTCTTCACACAGCGCCATCACCACGTGCCGAACGGACTCGACAGACGCATAATGGCTGGACTCCGCCCGAAACTCCGCCACCACCCGTCTGGCACGTTCCGGCCAATCAGCGACCAGCGATCGTGCCAGCGGGTTAAGAAACATAAAGCGCAGCAGATTCGGTTCAGGATCGTTTCCCAGCCATCCGGCGAACAGCTGTTCCGACGGCGCATTCCACGCCAGCATGTTCCAGTTGCCATCCAGAAGATACGCAGGACAGGTAATATGGTGCAGACTGGCGGCAACCCGCGCATCGAGCGACATTGCCCTACCCTGCTTCTGAGGATCCTGTACGCCAGCCAGACTAAAAAGATAATCATGCTCTGCGGGTTCCAGCTTTAACGCCTGCGACAAGCGAGTCAGCGCCGAGGCGGAAGCGGACACATCACGCCCTTGCTCAAGCCAGGTATACCAGGTGGTGCTGATGCGGGCGATTTGCGCCAACTCTTCGCGGCGTAATCCACTGGTACGCCGCCGACCGGACGCGGGCAAGCCGACCCTTTCCGGCGAGGTCCGCTCACGCAGTGCCCGTAAGAAAGCCCCCAGCGCCTTTGGGCCGCTCAGAGAATTGGCAGACATAAACGAATTTGCAGACATAATCAGGTGTCCTTTTCATCCCGCTTGTCCAAACGGCACTCGATGACAACAGCATGAGTGAAAGAAGTGTTAATTAAACAGGGAGTATTTTATACCCGTATAAATGCTCATATTGTACCCGTATTTTTCCCTCACTATAGTGTTTTCAGACCGACGTCTTCTTTAGTGGCTGGCGCGCCGCCGTTTACCCCAGATAAAACAAGATCAATTCAGATAGAGCGAGAGCAATGATGGAAGAAAAACAGGATCATAATCGTCGTGTTGAACGCCAGTTCGGATCACAGGCACAGAGCTACCTGACCAGCGCGGTGCATGCGCAGGGCAAAGATTTAACCCAGTTGGCTGCCTTATTAGCGCCTTTTCCGCAGGCACAGGTGATCGACGTTGGCTGCGGTGCCGGACACGCCAGCTTCGTTGCCGCACAGGCCGTCGCGGAGGTTGTCGCCTACGACCTGTCTTCTCAAATGCTGGAAGTAGTCAGTCAGGCTGCGACACAGAAAGGGCTGAATAATATCCACGTTCAGCAAGGCGTAGCCGAGTCTTTACCGTTCGAAGATAGCAGCGCTGATATCATCATCAGCCGTTACTCCGCGCATCACTGGCATGATGTCGGGCAGGCGCTGCGGGAAATGCGTCGCGTCCTGAAACCAGGTGGGCGCGTTATCATGATGGATGTCGTGTCTCCCGGTCATCCGCTGTTGGACAGCTATTTACAGACGGTAGAGAAACTGCGGGATACCTCGCACGTGCGTAATTACGCGCCGGGCGAATGGCTGAGTCTGTTTACGGAAGCAGGGTTTATCGTGCGTAACGTCACCAGCGACAGACTGATGCTGGAGTTCAGCAGTTGGATCGCCCGTATGCGCACGCCAGAACATTTCGCTGTCGCGATTCGTGAACTGCAAAAAACGCTGCCGGACGAGGTGGTGCAACATTTTGACGTACAGGCAGACGGTTCCTTTGTCACCGACATTATGATGATAGAAGCCACCCGCGCCTGACCCGCGTTCTCCTACTATTAACAACCTCACATTGAGCAGCCCGTACCCTTTCGGGCTGTTTTTTGTAAATGTTATTTTTTAGCGCTTTTCAACGCTTGATTAATATGAAACCAATGATAATGTGATTTCGTTTTCGTCGTTATCTATTCGCCGACGAAATATATACCGATAACGGCTGTCCCCACGCTTTCGCTAAGACACCAGTAGCGCGACGCGGATGCCGCGTGTAGCAGGCAATTTTATTATCAGGAATCATAATGCAAAAAATCGCGCTGTCGTTTGCGATGTTGTTTTTTTTGCCTTCTCTTGTTGTTACCAGCGCAGCCAGCGAGACCGCACCGCCGCTAGCGCCGATAGCAAAAGAATTAAAACAGCAATTATTAGGCTCTCCGATCTATATTCAGATCTTTAAAGAAGAGCGAATATTCGAACTGTATGCGAAAGTCGGTAACGAATACCGTTTATTGGATCAATACCCAATCTGTAAATATTCGGGCGGGTTAGGGCCAAAACGCGTTGAAGGCGATTTAAAAAGCCCAGAAGGTTTCTATCAGGTCGATCTGCGTCAGTTAAAACCAGACAGCCAATATTACCGCGCAATCAATATCGGTTTCCCCAACGACTATGATAAATCACAGGGATATTCCGGCCGCTATTTGATGATTCACGGCGAATGTGTGTCGGTTGGCTGCTATGCCATGACCAACACCTACATGGATGAGATTTATCGCTACGCTGAAGCAGCGCTACGCAACGGTCAGCCGAAGATTGATATCGCTATCTACCCGTTCCGCATGACGGAACAGAACATGCAGCGCCACCGTAATTCCACCTACGCCAGCTTCTGGAAACAGCTTCAGCCGGGGTACGCCTATTTTAATCAGCACAATCAGCCACCGGCCATCACGGTATTTAACGGGCAATACGTCGTTAACCCACCGTTGATGACCAGCCAGCCGACCTTAAAGTATGCGCTCGCCGAAACAAAATAGAACGAATTCACCTGGCATGATCTGATGCCAGGTTTCGTTGCCCGTCAGCGGCTGCGTCGCTAATACCGTGACGACATCATTGGGTGTCGTCTGCTGCTGAAAATCAATTTCCACATCCTGATCTAACAACGTCGCTTTACCAAACGGCGCACGGCGGGTGATCCAATAGAGTTTGGTTGAGCAGTACCCCATCACAAAGCGCCCGTCCGACAGCAGCATGTTAAACACGCCTTTCTCCCGCAAGACATCCGCCTGTTTGGCGATATAGCGGAATACCGCAGGCCAGTTGCCCGGCGTGCGTGGGTAACGCTCGGACAGTTGGGACAGCAGCCAGCAGAAAGCAAATTCGCTGTCCGTTTGGCCGACAGGGCGAAACATCCCCGTTTTCAGGGTGCTATAGCCTTTCAGTTGCCCGTTGTGAGCATACGTCCAGTTTCGCCCCCACAGTTCGCGGGTAAAGGGATGGGTATTTTCCAGCGACACCGCGCCGCGATTCGCCTGGCGGATATGTGAAACTACCGCACACGATTTGATCGGATAATCCTGCACCAGTCGGGCAATCGGCGAGTTATAGCTTGGCAGCGGATCTTTGAACGTACGACAGCCGTTCCCTTCATAGAAGGTGATTCCCCAGCCATCCCGGTGCGGACCGGTGTTTCCACCGCGTTGTATCAGCCCGGTAAAGCTAAAGCAGATATCCGTCGGTACGTTCGCGCTCATCCCCAGCAATTCACACATCTGACTTTCTACCCTTCCCTTCTTGCCCTTTTAGAGCGTATTAAGCGGCTTACTGATCCGCCATCTCTTTTTCAATCAGTTGAATCAGGATGTGGATCGCTTTGATATGGATTTCCTGAATGCGGTCGGCATAACCGAAGTGCGGAACACGAATTTCCACATCGGCTGAACCCGCCATTTTGCCGCCGTCTTTCCCGGTCAGCGTAATGACTTTCATGCCTTTCGCTTTTGCTGCGGCAATCGCTTTAATAATGTTGCCGGAGTTACCAGACGTGGAAATCCCCAGCAGCACATCGCCTTCACGTCCCAGTGATTCGACATAGCGCGAGAATACAAAGTCATAACCAAAGTCATTGCTGACGCAGGACAGGTGGCTCGGATCGGAAATCGCAATGGCCGGATAGCCAGGACGGTTCTCGCGATAACGCCCCGTCA
Source organism: Pectobacterium aroidearum (assembly GCF_041228105.1). Classification (NCBI taxonomy): domain Bacteria; kingdom Pseudomonadati; phylum Pseudomonadota; class Gammaproteobacteria; order Enterobacterales; family Pectobacteriaceae; genus Pectobacterium; species Pectobacterium aroidearum. The sequence continues at coordinate 1,127,498 of NZ_CP166097.1, read as the reverse complement.
GCTCTTCAGCAAAGTGCATAGCGTCACAGTGTGAACCACCGTTACCACAGGAGATCACTTTACCACCCGCTTTAAAAGCGTTAGCCAACAGCACCGCAGCGTTTTGAATCGACTGAATGTTCGCATCATCACTCAAGAAATTATTCAGTGTTTCCGCCGCTTCTTTCAGTTCACTACGGATTAAATCCTGATACATGGAATCCTCTCATTTTGTCTGGTGACAGTATCATCTTCTGCCATGCAGTGTAGCGGATCGTACTAACAGCGAGAAGCGCGTAATCACGGGATCGAGAGGATCGCTGATGCTCGTCAGAAAACGCACTACTGCCGTTCGGTTTGTGAAGTGAGTTGTAATTATGATGTAAACGAATTGATAAAAATAATCAGATAAACTACAACGAATATAAGCAACAGGTCAGACCTCTTACGACATTGACCTATTACGCCTTATTTCACTGATGAAAACGGTTCTCGCTTTCCACTGGCACACTAAGCTTGGAGAAAAGTGAAAACCCTCCATTCGATCACAATGCTGGAGACACGTTATGGTTGCTGTCAGTATCCTCCTCCTACTGATTATCATCGGAGCGATGTTTTATCATCGGCTCAGTCTGCTGCTCGGCAGCGCCATTCTGCTGGCCTACTTCGCAGCCATGTCCGCGATGTTACTGTGGCCAGTCTGGCTGATGATTCCGCTCGTGATCCTGCTGATTCCGATTACGGTTCCTTCCCTGCGTCAAAAATTGGTTTCCGCTTCTGCGCTGCGCATGTTCCAGAAAGTCATGCCGCCGATGTCGAACACGGAAAAAGAGGCGATCGATGCCGGGACAACCTGGTGGGAAGGCGATCTGTTTCGCGGCGCGCCGGACTGGAAAAAGCTGCATAACTACCCGCGTCCGCAATTGACCGCCGAAGAGCAGGCGTTTATCGACGGGCCGGTTGCTGAAGCCTGCCGGATGGCAAACGACTTTGAAATCACCCACGAACGCGCCGATATCCCACCAGAACTGTGGGAATTTTTAAAAGAGCACCGTTTCTTCGCCATGATCATCAAGAAGCAATACGGCGGGCTGGAATTCTCTGCCTATGCACAGGCACAGGTACTGCAAAAACTGGCTGGCGTCTCCAGTATTGTGGCGATCACCGTCGGCGTGCCTAACTCACTCGGCCCCGGCGAACTGCTGCAACACTACGGCACGGAAGCGCAAAAAGATCACTACCTGCCACGTCTGGCACGCGGTCAGGAAGTCCCCTGCTTTGCGCTGACCAGCCCGGAAGCGGGCTCGGATGCAGGTTCGATTCCCGATACCGGGATTGTCTGCTACGGCAACTGGCACGGCGAACAGGTTTTGGGTATGCGCCTGACCTGGAATAAACGCTATATCACACTCGCGCCAGTCGCCACCGTGCTGGGGCTGGCCTTTAAACTGTACGATCCCGACCATCTGTTAGGCAATGAAGACGACGTCGGCATTACCTGTGCGTTGATTCCGACGGATACCGACGGCGTTAAAATCGGCCGTCGTCATTTCCCGCTAAACGTTCCGTTCCAGAACGGGCCGACGCAGGGTGAGAACATTTTTGTCCCGCTGGACTACATCATCGGCGGTGCGAAGATGGCGGGTCAGGGCTGGCGTATGCTGATGGAATGTCTGTCGGTCGGACGCGGCATTACGCTGCCGTCCAACTCCACCGGTGGGCTGAAATCGATTGCTCTCGGCATTGGTGCTTACGCGCACATTCGCCGCCAGTTCAAGATCTCCATCGGTAAGATGGAAGGCATCGAGGAGCCGCTGGCACGCATCGCGGGTAACGCTTATGTGATGGACGCCGCCGCAACACTGATTACCAGCGGCATCATGCAGGGTGAAAAACCGGCGGTGCTCTCCGCTATCGTCAAATATCACTGTACCCACCGCGGTCAGCGCAGTGTGATGGATGCGATGGATATCGCCGGTGGTAAAGGTATCTGTCTCGGCCCGACCAACTTTCTGGCACGCAGCTATCAGGGCGCACCGATTGCGATCACCGTGGAAGGGGCGAATATCCTGACGCGCAGTATGATCATCTTCGGGCAAGGCGCCATCCGCTGTCACCCTTATGTGCTGGAAGAGATGGCCGCAGCGCAGGAGAACGATGTATCACGCTTTGACCGTGCGCTGGTTGGTCATATTGGCCACGTCGGCAGCAACAAAGTGCGCAGCTTCTGGCTTGGATTGACCAACGGCCGTCTGAGCCGTGCGCCAGTGAACGACAAAACGCGTCATTACTATCAGCAGCTTAACCGACTCAGTGCGAATCTGGCACTGCTGGCAGATGTATCGATGGCGGTACTGGGCGGCAGCCTGAAGCGTCGCGAACGTATCTCGGCGCGCCTCGGAGATATTCTCAGCCAGCTTTATCTGGCGTCAGCCACACTGAAACGCTATGAAGACGAAGGGCGTCAGAAAGCGGATTTACCGCTGGTGCACTGGGGCGTGCAGGACAGCCTGCATCAGGCCGAGCAGGCGCTGGACGATCTGCTGCGTAACTTCCCGAATCGTGTCGTGGCAGGACTGCTGACTTTCATCATCTTCCCACTGGGTCTGCGCTGCCCGGCACCATCTGACCACCTCGATCATGAGGTCGCGAAGATTCTGCAAACGCCGTCAGAGACGCGTAATCGTCTGGGACGCGGTCAATATCTGGTTGCCAGCGAACACAACCCGGTCGGGCTGCTGGAAGAGGCTTTACTGGATATCATCGCCGCCGAGCCGATTTACCAACGTCTGGCGAAAGCCAGCAACAAGCCGCTGCCGTTCATGCGACTGGATCAGTTAGCAGAACAGGCGCTGGTGGAAGGTCAGATTACCGCAGAAGAAGCGGCTATTCTGACCAAAGCCGAAGCCAGCCGCTTACGCTCAATCAACGTGGATGACTTTGCGTTCGACGCACTGGCCGCCAATAAGCCTAAACCAGTATCGCAGTCAGAAAGAAAAACCGAAGCAGCATAAACAGCAACAGGCCGCCAATATGGCGGCCTGTTCTTTCATTTACACACGCATCAGTTGTAAAATCCACATCCTCTTTCCTTCTGAATGAAACCCGACACATGGCTTACATCCCCAAGAACTACGCCAGACTTGAAAGCGGCTACCGCGAAAAAGCGCTCAAACTTTTCCCGTGGGTATGTGGTCGCTGTTCACGCGAATTCGTCTATTCCAACCTGCGTGAATTAACCGTTCACCACATCGATCACGATCACAGCAATAACCCGGAAGACGGCAGTAACTGGGAAATGCTGTGCCTCTACTGTCACGACCATGAGCATTCAAAATATACCGATGCGGATATGTATGGATCGACGGTCGTCGCGGGTGAGGATGCGCAGAAGGATGTTGGCGTTGCCACGCACAACCCTTTCGCGAATTTGCAGGCGATGATGAATAAAGGGAAGAAATAGGTCTGTTTACCGCTCCCATCCGATTCACGATGGGAGCGAGAACTTACATAACGCCGTTACGCGAATCAGGCACCGCTCTGCCGTACACGCGCCAGCAGCGCATCCACATCAGCAATATGCGGAGCCGCCAGCACTAAGGTTCTGCCCAGTGAGATAGCATGACGCTGGCACGCTAAACGCGCTTCCGTTTCCTGAATACTGTCCAGATCGGCGACGTGCGCCAGCCCAATCGTGCGGCGAATCAATTCGGTTCCACAGTACCCAACGGCATCCCGCCATACCTGCTGTAAAAACAGCGCGGCATAGCCCGATTCCGCCAACGCCGGATCGCGGCTTTCATTGTCGCTCAACGCTAGAAAACGAGCGGAAAAGGTCTGCCACAGCGTACGAATATCTTCCAGACGTCGTTCACGCCCTGCCGCCGCCTCACGCGGTGCCAGCAGCCCCGGCAGGCCGCAATAATTCAGCAGCAGGTTGCCGATTGCCGTACCGACATCAAAACCAATCGGCCCGTAGAAACCAAATTCAGCATCAATCGCCTTTAAACGCCCTTCTGCGACAAAAATCGAACCGCTATGGATATCACCGTGCAGTAACGCCTCGGCTTTGCTCAGAAAGCCATGCTTCAGCCCGGCAACCGCCAGCTTCAACGCTTTATCGTCACGTAGCGCCTGTACATCCGGCGTCAGCGCCGCGTCAAACTGGTTTCTTTCATGATCGATATAAGGATCGGTAAAGAAAAGGTCTTCGGTAATCTGACACAGTTCAGGGTTGGTGAACTGGCTCACCGCCGCTTTCTTCTCATGCGGGTGCTGATGAAAATCAGAAGTGTGGAATAACGTCTGTGCCAGATATTCTCCCAACTGTGCTGCCGCCTGAGGATAATCCGCCCCTTTAACCAGCTCGCTACGCCAGATACGATGATCGGAAAGATCTTCCTGCACCATTACTGCCAGTTCGGGATCGTGATAGAGCACGGTCACGGTGTGCTGCGGACAAAAGCGCGCGTGTGTCAGCAACGTTTCGGCCTCAATGCGGGCGCGATCGAGGGTCAGGGGCCAGGATTCTCCCACGCACCGCACATAAGGCAGCGCCTGTTTGACAATCACTCGGCTGACGCCCGTTTCATCTTTAATTTTAAACACCAGATTCAGATTGCCATCGCCGATTTCTTCTGCGGCTACCAGCGTTTGCGGCTGACTGACACCGCCGAACTGGCGGGCATATTCAACAGCGTCATTCGCCGTAAAAGTGCGGTAAAGTGACATTCCAACTCCTCGCTATTCTGAAATCAAAACGGTTCTAAAATTAAAACTATCCTTGAACTAAATATATGGACATAAAAACGTTCGGACGTCTATACATCTATTAGGCATCTTGGCAGAATAAGAATATCGATGCAACATGGATTTAACGACCGATGCAGACACTTAACACCACCAGCCTGAAAATCGTTGATAACCAACTGTGGATCCTCGACCAGCAGGCGCTACCGCAAGAAAAATGCTGGCGCCCTTGTCCGGATGTCGCCTCACTGGTTGAGCATATCCAAACGCTACGCGTACGCGGCGCCCCGCTGATTGGCCTATCCGCCAGCCTGCTGCTCGCCCTACTGGCAGAGAAAGGGTTATCGCAGGCCGAACTGGCACAGGCGCTGGACACGCTGCGGGCATCGCGCCCTACCGCCGTGAACCTGATGAACAATCTGGATCGCATGAAACTAGCGTTGGCACAGCCGCAGTTTGTCGCTGCGCTGGCGCAGGAAGCTCTACGGCTGGTAGAAGAAGATCGCGCGCTGTGCGAACGCATTGCCGACCATGGCGCAGCGCTGGTGAAACCCAACAGCCGCTTACTGACCCACTGCAACACCGGCGGACTGGCAACGGCAGGTATCGGCACCGCCATCGGTGTGCTGCTGCGTGCACACCAACAGGGAAAGGTCACTCAGGTGTGGGTTGATGAAACCCGACCACTCTTGCAGGGCGGACGCCTCACGGCCTGGGAACTCGGCGAGCTGGGCATTCCTTATCAGCTAATCTGTGATTCGATGGCCGCCAGCCTGATGGCACAGGGCCAGGTCGATGCGATTTGGGTCGGCGCAGACCGCATTGCCGCCAACGGCGACGTCGCCAATAAGATCGGCACCTACAGCCTCGCGGTGCTGGCACACTATCACCAGATTCCGTTTTACGTCGCGGCACCGCACACCACGCACGATCCCGCGTGCCCGGACGGTCGAGCCATTCCTATCGAACAACGCGCCGCCGCCGAAGTCACTGGCGTTTCCGGCAGCTTCGGTCACTGCCAGTGGGCACCGCAGAACGCCGCGGTATACAACCCAGCGTTTGACGTCACCCCCGCCGAATTAATCAGCGGCTGGATACTCGATACTGGCGTGGTCACGCCACAGGATGTGAAAGAAGGGATATTCCAGAACACCCTGAAATAGAAAAAATAAATTTCAGTAGTGCCATTCTTCCCGGCGTAAATATGCCGAGGAGATGATGGGCTTCTGGATGAGCCGCACGGACGCGGCGAAAGCCAGTGCCGCGTCGGGAACGCGTCACTGGCGATCCATCAGAAGCACATTAACGACGAGGGAACCGCGATAGCGGCATATTTCTCGCCAAAAGCCAGGGTTCCCAGGGCGACGGCGATTGAGCCGCCCTGGGTCGGGCGTTTCGGAACATGCAACATAGAACGGCAAATGTAGAAACGCACGAAACATACTCGTTCATTCATAGAGCGTTTGTTTACAACAAGCTCTAGAGCTATCGCACCAATTTCGGATACGCATCGGCGATCTTATCGCCGGTAAAATGCGCGATCCAACCTTCCGGGTTATCGAACAAGCGGATGGCGGTGAAGTGCGGTTCCGGCCCCATATCAAACCAGTGCGCCGTGCCTGCGGGTACCGACAGCAGATCGTTCTTCTCACACAGGATCTGGTAGATCTTGCCGTTCAGGTGCAAGCAGAACAGCCCCGCGCCTTCGACGAAAAAGCGCACTTCGTCTTCATGGTGGACATGCTCGGATAAAAACTTGGTGCGCAGCTCCGCACGTTGCGGATTATCGGAACGCATACTGATGACGTCCCAGCTCTGATAGCCTTTTTCTGCCACCAGCTTATCGATTTCATGCTGATAGGCCGCCAGCACTTCTTCAGACGACGGCGCGTCGCTCAGCTTCTGGCTGGCTTCCCAGCGTTCAAAACGTACGCCGATTTCGTTCAGTTGTTTCTGAATCACCTCGGCATCCTGACTTTGCCAAATCGGCTGGCTTGCATCGCTGTCGCTAAAAATGGTTAATCCACTCATTGGGCGTACTCCGGTAAGTCGATCTGGTCAAAACGAGCCACCTGACGGTGACGGCTTACGCTATCCGCATCATCGCGAATAAGCTGGCAGGTGTGCCAACCGGCCTCCTGCGCGGCATCCAGCTCCTGACGAATGTCCGATAGGAACAGAAGTTGCTCAGCCGGTAGCCCGATGGCTTGCGCAATCGTGCGATAAGAATCGGTCTCGCGCTTCGCGCCGACACAGGTATCAAAATAGTCGCTGAACAGCGGACGCAGGTCACCCGCGTTGCTGTAACCGAACAGCAGTTGCTGCGCTTCTACCGAGCCTGATGAGTAAACATACAGGCGCAGGCCTTGCTGCTGCCATGCAGCGAGCTGCGCCGCCACTTCAGGATACAAATGCCCCTGAAAATCACCGTTGCGGTAGCCCGCGCGCCAGATAATGCCTTGCAGCAGCTTCAACGCGGTAGATTTACGGTCCTCATCCATAAACTGGTTCAGCGCGGCAATCAGTGTCTCACTATCCGCATCCGGCTGGCTCAGTTCCTGACGCAGCGCGTCCAGCGCCTGCGCGATCTCAGGATCGCTACCGTGCTGCCGCACCGTGTCGGCCAAACGTTCCCGGGCATAGGGAAACAACACGCTGTGGACAAAACGAATGTCGCTGGTGGTGCCTTCAATATCCGTCACAATGGCCTTAATCATGCTTTCGCCTCCAGCAGTCGCCGTTGCAATTCACATTGGAACAGGAACTCCAGCCCTTCCAGATGGCGACGTGCTTCTTTCACCGTGGCGCCCCAGCAGTAAAGGCCGTGGCCGCGCACCAGAAAACCGTAGCGCAACGGCGTGTGGCTAGCGTACTCGGTCACCCGCTGTGCCAGCGCCGGAATATCCTGATCGTTATCGAAAATCGGGATTGCCACGCGATCCAAATGGGTCGTCTGCCCCGCCAACGATTTTTGCATTTCATAGCCGTGCAGCACCAGTTCAGCGCCCTTTTCTACCCGAGACAGCACCGTGGCGTTCACCGAGTGCGTGTGCAGCACCGCACCAATAGTCGGTTCTCGGCGATACAGCAACGTATGCAGCCCCGTTTCCGCCGATGGCGTACGGCCGCTCGGAACATGGTTCGTGGCAATCTCCACCAGCAGGAAATCCTCTGCCTGAAGGCTGCCTTTGTCTTTACCCGATTCGGTAATCAGGCACTGCGCGTCATCAAGGCGTACGGACATATTGCCGCCCGTCGCCGGACACCAGCCCTTCTCGCCGATCCAGTGACAGGCCGCAAGCAGCGCCGTCAATTGTTGATTTTCAGTCATGAAGCTTCCCGTTTTTGGTCTTTCTTTTTCAAAGCATGCAGTTGCAGGTTTAGATCTTTTCATTATGTCTTAGCACGCAAAGGCATTTAGCCGTTTAAACGTCCAAGCGTCTTGATTGCCAAATACTAACAGCATGTTATATTACGAGGCAATACAGGCTTGCAGGAGTCCTACCCGCTATGAGCGCCGCGCTAATCCCCGACAGTAAACTGCCTTCGCTAGGCACCACCATTTTTACTCAGATGAGTGCACTGGCCCAACAGCATCAGGCCATCAATCTATCACAAGGTTTCCCTGATTTTGACGGCCCGGACTATTTACAACAGCGGCTGGCGTATCATGTCAGTCAGGGGGCGAACCAATATGCGCCGATGACTGGCGTCGCGCCGTTGCGTCAGGCAATTGCTGAAAAAACAGAAGCGCTGTACGGCTGGCGACCAGATGCCGATAGTGAAGTCACCGTCACGGCGGGTGCCACTGAAGCGTTGTTTGCCGCCATTGCTGCGCTGGTGCGCCCCGGCGACGAAGTGATTTGTTTCGATCCCAGCTATGACAGCTATGCGCCTGCCGTTACGTTGGCTGGCGGCGTACTCAAACGCATCGCCTTGCAGCCGCCAGCGTTTCGCGTGGACTGGTCGCATTTTACTGACCTGCTGAGCGATCGGACTCGTTTGGTCATCCTGAATACCCCACACAACCCGTCCGCCACCGTCTGGCAGAAGGCCGATTTTGAACAACTGTGGCAGGCGATTGCCGCACGTAACATCTTTGTACTGAGCGATGAGGTCTACGAGCACATCTGTTTCGACAGTGAAGGGCACGCTAGCGTGCTGGCACACCCGTCGCTGCGCCAACGCGCCATCGCCGTCTCATCGTTTGGTAAAACGTTCCACATGACCGGCTGGAAAGTCGGCTACTGTGTCGCCCCCGCGGTCTTGAGTGCGGAAGTGCGTAAAGTTCACCAGTATCTGACGTTCTCCGTGAACACACCTGCCCAGTTTGCTATTGCCGATATGCTGCGTGAACAGCCGCAACACTGGCGTGAACTGCCCGATTTTTACCGTGCCAGACGCGATCGCTTCATCAACGCGCTGGCGAGCAGCCGTTTCGAGATTCTGCCCTGCGAAGGTACCTACTTCCTGCTGGCGGACTATCGGGCGATTTCCGGTCTGGACGATGTCAGTTTCTGCCGCTGGCTGACCGAACACGTTGGCGTTGCGGCCATTCCGCTGTCCGTCTTTTGCGCCGACCCGTTCCCACATACGTTGATTCGACTATGCTTTGCTAAACAGGAAGCAACGTTGGATGCCGCTGCGGAGCGTTTATGTCGACTTTAAAGATTTCATTACTGCAACAGCCGCTGGTCTGGCGCGATGGGGAAGCCAATCTGCGCCATTTCGATACCTTATTGGCAGAGATGAGCGGACACGATCTGATTGTGTTGCCGGAGATGTTCACCACCGGCTTTGCAATGGAAGCCGCTAAAGGCAGTCTGGAGCAGTCAGTTGTAGAAGCGTGGCTGCACCAGTGGGCGCAGAAAACGAATGCCCTGATCGGCGGTAGCGTCGCGGTGAACACACCAAAGGGCGCAGTGAACCGTTTCCTGCTGGTCGATCCGCACGGTGAGGTGTATCACTACGACAAACGCCACCTGTTTCGCATGGCGGACGAACACCACCATTATCAGGCAGGCACAGAACGGGTCACTCTTGAATGGCGCGGCTGGCGCATCTGTCCGATGATCTGTTACGACCTGCGTTTCCCGGTCTGGTCGCGCAATCGGCAGGACTACGATCTGGCGCTGTATGTCGCCAACTGGCCTGCGCCTCGCGCAGCACACTGGCAGACGCTGCTGGCCGCGCGCGCCATTGAGAATCAGGCCTACGTTGCAGGCTGTAACCGCGTCGGCACTGACGGCAACGGTCACAGCTACCGTGGCGACAGCCTGATTATTAATGCACAGGGGGAAATCCTGGCTTCTGCCGCCCCCAACCAGCCTGCCCGTCTGGACGCAGAACTGTCGCTGGAAGCGCTGCAAAGCTATCGGGAATCCTTCCCTGCCTGGCGCGACGCCGATCGTTTTACGCTGTAGTGACCGCTCTTCTCCTATCCCAACCCCATCACGTAAGATGAGGTTGGGAAACCATTTCAGCTACACCGCAGTGTGAAAATCGACGGGCGCATGGATTACAGGCATGACAATTTTCGCCCTGATAACAAAATCGCCGAAGCCTTCACCCACCTTTCTCTCCTTCGCCCACAAACCAATCAGCCGTTCGATTTCAGTCAGTAATGTAGGAACGTCGATATTATCTTTATACAAGCGAGGAATGCGTGTCCCTTCACGATTGCCACCAAGGTACAGGCTATAACGTCCCACAGCCCGCCCAATCAGCCCCACTTCCGCCAGCATCGCTCGCCCACAGCCATTGGGACATCCGGTAATGCGAAAAACGAACGACTCATCGCCTACGCCGTATTTATGCAGCAAATGCTCTATTTGTGAAACGACATCCGGAAGGACTCGCTCCGCTTCGGCCATCGCCAACGGACAAGTGGGAAACGAGACGCAGGCCATGGAATCTTTACGCTGTGACGATAGCGATGAATCCAGCAACCCATACTGCCGGGCTAATGCATCGATCTGCGCTTTATCGTCGCTTGCCACCCCAGCGATGATGATGTTCTGGTTCGCCGTCAGGCGAAAATCACCGTTGTGCACGCGGGCAATAGCCGCGATACCGCTTTTATTTGGTAATCCCGGTTTATCCAGCAGACGCCCACTGGGAATAAACAACGTCAGGTGGTGCTTGCCATCAATCCCTTCAACCCAACCAATGCGATCGCCACGTTCAGAAAAGACATAGGGTTTTAGCGGAGAGAACGTTACCCCACTACGTCGCTCGACCTCGGCTTTAAAGACGTCAGCGCCAACACGTTCAAGCGTATATTTTGTCTTCGCATTGCGGCGATTCTCACGGTTACCCCAATCACGCTGAGTTGATACCACCGCCTCAGCAATCGCCAGCGTATGTGCCAATGGAATAAAGCCAAACTCCGTCGCCAAGCGGGGATACGTGCTGGTATCTCCCTGCGTCATCGCCAAACCACCGCCCACCAACACATTGAAACCAACCAATTGATCGCCATCGCCGATAGCGACAAAGCTCAGATCGTTAGCATGAATATCCACGTCATTCTGCGGTGGAATGACCACCGCCGTTTTGAATTTTCTCGGCAGATAACTTTTTCCCAGAATGGGTTCGTCATCGGGTTGAATAATTTTCTCTTTATCCAACCACACTTCGGCATAAGCATTTGTGCGCGGTAAAAGGTGCTCAGAAATCTTCTTTGCCCATTCCCAGGATTGACGATGCAAAACAGATTCAACCGGGTTAGCGGTACACAGTACATTGCGATTGACATCTCCTGCGGTGGCTCGCGAATCCAAGCCGAGATGATTAAGCAGCTTATGTACGGGTTTGATGTCATCTTTCAGCACACCATGCAATTGCACCGTCTGTCGATTGGTAATACGAATGCTGCCATAAAGCGTGTGCTCACGCGCAAAGGCATCAATGCCTAACCACTGATGCGGCGTAATGATCCCGCCCGGCAAACGGACACGCAGCATAACGGTATGCAATGGCTCCAGTTTCTGAGCAATACGCTCTTGCCTGATATCCCGATCATCCTGCTGATACATGCCATGAAAACGAATTAACTGAAAATTATCCGCAACAAATCCCCCCGTTAGCGGGTCGGCTAAATCATCTTGAATCGTCCCGCGCAGATAATTACTTTGTGTTTTAAGACGTTCGTTATCAGACAGTTTTTTATCGCTCATCATGCTCCCTCATTGTTTATTCTGACGTAGTGGAATAATACGAGCGGAGTAAAGCAGGCCTTACCGAGAATCAATATATACAGTCCTTTTCATTTCCCCTATAACAGTAAATGGCATAGATAAAATAAGGTGTTAACGCGCAATGAAAAACAGAACAAATCATTATTTCATATAGCAACAAGACATATAAGCAAAATAAATAAGGCCAGTTTACATAAACACACTGGCCCCAGATTGCTAACTAAGCCACGATTATTTCGTTAAACCGAATCCAAAGGGAAAGAGCGGTTTTTTACTGTCATAGGGTACACCGGGTTGCTGATTGAGTACCGCTTTCATGGAAGACGGTAACTCAAATGGGAGTTTCCCGGTATATGCCTCTCCAGACATAAGTTGCTTGAGTAACACATCGTCACTGATCCCAAAGTTGGCGATAACAGCCTGGGCTTTATCCACGATATTGGTCAGAATAGCCGGACGATCCAGATACACCGTCACGATTGTCGGTACGCTGGCACTGGCCCTGACAATCGTTTGGTATTCTGGATTGTTTTCGGTATAGGCTAATGAACCTTCGTGGTGTTTGGCACCAAAGTAGAAATTTTTATGTGGTTGCTCATACGGTGCAACGCTGCGAACCACAGCGACATCGGCGAGTTCTGGCGTTTCTACCACGATCAGCCCAGCCTTTTGAGCAACGCTCTTATCGATTCCATCCAGCCAGACTTTGCTTCCCGCGCGCAATGGCAAGATATTTTTATTTTGCAGCAGTACCAACGCGCGTCTCTGTGCCTCATCCGCCTGCTGCTGCCATTCTGCCTTACCCACCACCAGGCTTGCCTGTTCTGCATGAACGTAAGGACGTTCAAACAAACCAATCTGGAATTTCTGTTTCAGTAAACGCCTGACAGAAACATCCAGACGCGACTCAGTCAGTTTTCCACGCTGTACCGCGCTAATCAGTACCGAAGAGTTAGTGACACCACCAAACTGATCGACACCCGCCTCTACCGCTTTAATGAATCGCTGTTCTACCGTCAGGTTTTCAACGCCCCACGGCATGCCACGCGGTACGGGCTTTTCATTCGGCTTAGCCCCCGTAACACAGTCATCTTTACAATCATTGGTGATAAGCCAGTCGCTAAGAATGACGCCATCAAATCCGTAAACCCCACGTAGCAAATCGGTTAATAGAAAACGGTTAAAGCCCGCGCCGACTTGCTCAATCGGCTTTCCTTGCCACGTCGCGTCTTTCAAAATGGAGTAGGTTGGCATAATGCCTGCGACACGCGCCTCAAATGCTCCGGTAAAAGGCTCGATATGCTGCTGGAGATCGTTCTTTTTGAAGATGGCATATTTGCCATAAACATTGTGGCTATCCCACCCATCCTGCGCAGCGCCATATCCGACCCAGTGTTTAACGATACTGATGACACTTTGTGGATTCAGGCCATTTCTGCCATTTTGCATGCCTTCGATATAACCCCTGACCATTTTCTTGGTCAGTTCCGCATCTTCACCAAACGTTCCACTACTCCTTGACCAACGCGGTTCCGTTGCCAGATCGGCCTGCGGTGATAGCGCCTCCGTGATCCCGACTGCACGATATTCCTGACGCACAATATCGGCAAACTGCCGGGTCAGTGATTCATCACCAATAGCGGCCAGCCCCAGCGTTTCAGGCCATTTACTAAACTTTCCAGAGGAAACGGATGCGCCAACCAAATACTGGAACGCATTGCGCGGGTCACTGCTAATCGTCAGAGGAATCCCTAGGCGCGTATTTTCTGCAATCTGCTGTAATTTATTATTTTCCTCCGCCATTTGCGTAGGATCGTCACCGGACAGGCGAGTGATAAAACTGCTGATTGACCGCTCAGCAATCATTTTTCTCGCCGTATCAATATCATAAGCAGACCCTGCGCCAATCACACTCCCCGTCGTCGGGGCGGAACCATGCATCATCAACCCCGCTTTTTCCGCCAGCGTCATACGCGTAACCAGATCGTTCGCTCGTTGATCGGGAGATAAACGCCAGTCTTCATATGGATTGACCTTTCCATCACGGTTCAGGTCTTTAAATGTCAGACCATCCAGCATAATGGTTGGCACATCGCGATACCCTAATTCTGCTTGTGATATTGCAGAAGCAATCGGAGAAAAAAATAAAGGTACAGAGGAAAATAATGGTGCGGCTAAAGATAATACAAAATGCAGTCTGTTTTTTCTCATTATGGCTACTCTCATCAAGGTAAATATCCATCACGCGATAAAAGTAATGCCCACCTGAGTCGACATTACTCTTTTTAAATACATCCATTATTTATGCGCGAGATTTTTAAACTGAATGTCCTTACCCGAGATGAGACTACGCCAGATAAAAAAACGAACTCAATGTGGAGTGAGCATAATTTAGATATGTGTCAAATAATTATTTCGACACTCTAAATAATTAGGCTCTGTTATATCATTATTTCTCGTCACTGTTATATAAATAGAGGCGCCATTATGCTGCCTTAAACACCGCCTGATAAAAAGCCTGTAGCGCCAGCGCCACATCTGCGGTGGTCACGGATTCATCAGGGTGGTGGCTGATACCGCCACGACAGCGAACAAACAGCATCGCCACTGGCCAGCGTTCAGCGATAGCGATGGCATCATGCCCTGCGCCGCTCGGCAACAGCAGCGTTTTACCCTGCACCTGCACCACTGCCTCGTTTAATATCGACTGCAAGGTGGGATCGCAGCGGGTTGCAGCAATACGGTAATATTCCTCGGCACTAAACTGGCAACCGCGCTGGTGCGCGATGTCCTGCCCTAGCGTCAGGAGTTTCTCTAACAGCGCATCCAGCGGTGCATCCTCCGGCCCGCGAATATCCAGCGTCATCTTCACTTCACCGGGAATGACGTTCGCCGCGCCCGGCAAACACTGCAACGTACCAAACGTGGCGACCAGATGGGGATCGCTTTCACGCGTAGCCCGCTCAGCCTGCGCCATCCAGTCCGCCGCCGCCGCCAGCGCATCTTGCCGTTGCGTCATCGGTACGGTGCCCGCATGTCCCGCCAGCCCAAGGAACGTGCAGTTGAGCCGCCGCGCACCGTTGATCGCCGTGACCACCCCCAGCGCCAGATCCTGCTGTTCCAGACACGGTCCTTGCTCGATGTGCAATTCCAGATAGGCGGCGATGTCGCTGACCGGACGCGCGGCCAGCGCCACCTCAAGCGGATCCAGCCCCGCAATGGTCAACGCCTGCGCCACGCTGGTGCCTTCGGCATCCTGACACTCCAGCCAGCTCTCCGGCCAGGTGCCTGTTAGCCCTCGACTACCGAGCAGCGTAATACCAAAGCGTGTCCCCTCCTCATCGCCGAAGCCGATAATTTCCAGCGCCACGGGCAGACGAGTCCCCTGTTGATGAAATGCGCGCACCACTTCAATCGCCGTCAAGACGCCTAGCATCCCGTCATAGCGTCCGGCATTGCGTACCGTATCCAGATGCGAACCGAGCAGCAGCGCTGGTGCATCCGGCGTTAATCCTTCGTAGCGACCGCAAATGTTGCCAACGCTATCCTGCCAGACACTCATCCCCGCTTCGCGCATCCATTCTCCCACCCGTGCATTGGCGCGCAGGTGCTCCAGCGACAGATAAACGCGGGTCAACTGGCCGGGCGTTTCGCTGATTTCTGCCAGCGCATCGCAACGCGACATAATCTGCTCAGAGGCAACGCGTGCCGCAGCGGGCGACATCAACATTTCACTCATGCACGTCCCTCGTCCGTCGCGTAACAACTCCAGGCAGCCTGCAACGCTTCACCCTGCACCGTGCGGAAACCCAGCCGATTTAATACAGCCTCCAGCGCCGTCAGCGTTTGCATCACGCAGTCTTTACGTGCGTTGTAGCCCATCGTGCCGATGCGCCAGATCTTGCCCTGAAGTGGGCCAAACGAGGTGCCGATCTCAATAGCAAAATCTTCCAGCAATAGCTTACGCACCTGTTCACCGCGCACACCGTCAGGAATCACCACGCCCAGTACGTTATTCATTTTGTGGGGCAACGAACCAAAGGTTTCCAACCCCATTCCCTGAATCCCCGCCACCAGCGCATTACCATGCAGCGCATGGCGGGCAATACTGCGTTCCAGCCCCTCTTCGAGGATCGTCCGCGCACACTCGCGGGCGGCAAACAGCATGCTCGTCGCCTCCGTATGGTGGTTCAGACGCTCCGGCCCCCAGTAATCCATTACCATGCCCAGATCGAAATAGTTGGAATAGATCATCTCGTCATCGCCATCCTGATGCGCGTCCGTTCGGATCCCCTGTTCTACGCATTTACGACGGCGGATCACCGCTTCCATCTGCGGGCTGAGCGTGATCGGTGAGCTGCCAGACGGCCCGCCGAGACACTTCTGTAATCCAGCCGAGACGGCATCCAGTCCCCATTTATCCGTTTCCAGCGGGTTACCGCCAAAAGACGCCGTCGCATCGGTATAAAACAGTACGCCATGACGGCGGCAAATCTCGCCTAGCTCTTCCAGCGGCTGCAGCATGGTGGTCGAGGTGTCGCCCTGCACTGTCAGCAGCAGGCGTGGACGTACCGCCTTGATCGCGTCTTCGATTTGGTCAGGCGAGAACACCTCACCCCACGGCACATCGATGGTATGAACCTCAGCGCGGCAGCGACGGGCAATCTCACAGAGCAGATGACCAAAACGACCAAATACCGGCACCAGCACCTTATCGCCAGGCCGGATTGATGACAGCAGAATCGCTTCGATCCCCGCGCGCGAGGTGCCATCCACCAGCATCGTCCAGCGATTTTCGGTGCGGAAAAGCTGACGATAAAGCGCCATGACCTGATTCATGTAGTTCGTCATCGCAGGGTCATACTGTCCAACCAATTGGCTGGCCATCGCCCGTAATACGCGCGGATCGGCGTTGATCGGCCCCGGCCCCATCAGTAAGCGATGAGGTGGATTAATTTGCGCGTACAGTTCGCTGCTCATGGTTATATGCTCCAAACTTTTGTTTCGACTTACACATTCGGCAAGCGTCATTACGCTTCCGATAGTCCCCGAACCGAGGCAATAAACTGTTTTAATTCACGGGTCTGCGGGTTAGCGAACAGCGTTTTGCTGTCGCCCTGCTCCCAGACGGTGCCCTGATGCATAAACACCACGCGGTCACCCACTTCACGGGCAAAATTCATTTCATGCGTCACCAGAATCAGCGTCATCCCTTCTGCGGCAAGCTGCTCCAGTACTTTCAGCACTTCGCCGACCAATTCAGGATCGAGCGCCGAGGTAATTTCATCGCATAACAGGACTTTCGGGTTCATCGCCAGCGCGCGGGCAATCGCGACGCGCTGCTGCTGGCCGCCCGACAGGTTGGCAGGATAGTAGTGAAGGCGTTCACCCAGTCCGACCTTATTAAGCATCTGCTCGCCCAGTTCACGGCATTCCGCCGCGCTTTTACCCAGTACGCGGCGCGGTGCCAGCATCACGTTTTCCAGCGCCGTCATATGCGGGAACAGATTGAAATTCTGGAACACCATTCCGACCGAGCGGCTGATTTCCCGCGCCTGCGAATCCCGGTCGGTGACCGTCATTCCGCCCAGCTTGATGCTGCCGTCCTGATAGCCTTCCAGACCGTTCATGCAGCGCAGGAGCGTGCTCTTACCGGAGCCGCTGCGCCCGATGATCGAAATGACTTCGCCCATTTCAATATCCAGATCCACCCCTTTCAGGACATGGTTCTGGCCGTAATATTTTTGAACCTGATTAATGGTGATGAGCGGCATTGAATTTCTTCTCCAGATAGCGGCTGTAGTAAGAGAGCGGATAGCACATCAGGAAGTAGCCCAGCGCCACCAATCCGAACACTTTAAACGGCTGATAGGTCACGTTATTCAGCATGGTTCCCGCTTTAGTCAGCTCGACAAATCCGATGATTGACGCCAGCGCGGTGCCTTTAATGACCTGGACGGAAAACCCCACCGTGGGCGCGATGGCGATACGCATCGCCTGTGGCGCAATGACCCGATAGAGCGTCTGGCCGAAATCCAGACCGAGACAGCGTGAGGCTTCCCACTGCCCTTTCGGCAAGGCTTCCACGCTGCCGCACCAGATATCCACCAGAAAAGCGCTGGTAAACAGCGTCAGCGCCAGTGCCGCCGCCGTCCACGGGCTCACATCGATGCCGAACAGCGCCAGCCCGAAAAACGCGAGAAACAGCTGCATCAGCAGCGGCGTCCCCTGAAACAGCTCGGAATACAGATGGACAAAACGTGTCGGCCATTTGCGTTTGGTCAACCGCAGCAGCATCAGTGGAAACGTCACCAGCGCGCCGCCAATGAAGGCCGTCAGCGACAACAGCAGCGTCCAGCGTGCCGCCAGCAGCAGGTTGCGCACAATATCCCAGTCGGTAAATGCCATCATGGCTGACTCCTAAAAAAACGCCGCCCTGCCAACAGTAAGAGTTGCCGCATCAGGACAGACAGCGCCAGATAACACAGCGTGGTCGCCAGATACACCTCAAAACTCAGAAACGTACGGGACTGAATCAGGTTGGCGGCAAAGGTCAGTTCTTCATAAGACACCTGCGACACCACCGACGACCCCAGCATGACGATGATGCACTGGCTAACCAGCGCCGGATAAATCCGCTGGAGTGCGGGCGGCAGAATCACACGCAAAAAGGTCTGCATACGCGTCAGCCCCAGCACACGGGCGGCTTCCCACTGGCCTTTCGGCGTCACCTGAATCCCCGCGCGGATGATCTCGGTACTGTACGCTCCCAGGTTAATCAGCATCGCCAACAGCGCGGCCTGCCCAGCGGTGAGTTTCCAGCCCAGACTCGGCAAACCGAAAACGATGAAGAACAGCTGAACCACAAACGGCGTATTGCGGATCAGCTCGACGTAGATTCCCCACAGCCGACTCAGCAGAGTGGGCTTGCCGCTGCGCAAGGCCGCCCCACAGATACCGATGGCAATACCGCCGAGAGTGGCCATTACCGTCAGCTCAATGGTGACCCACAACCCCGCCAGCAGCTCAGGCCAGAACGGCAACAGCGCGGAAAAATTAAGCTGATAGGTCATGGCGTGCTCCCATTAAGCCTTGATGCTGGCCGGTAACGGCGCTTTCAGCCATTTTTCCGACAGGCTATTAAGCGTGTCATCTTTCAGCGCCTGCTCAATCAAGGCATCGACTTTCGCTTTCAGCGCGGGTTCATCCTTTTTCAGGCCGATGTAGCACGGCGAATCTTTCAGCATAAATTTCGCCACCGGTGCTTTCGTCGGGTTCTGCTCGGCGATAGCCGCCACAACCAGGTTACCGGTGGCAACATATTCCACCTGCCCGGACAGATACGCCGACAGCGTGGTGTTATTGTCTTCGTAGCGCTTAATCTGTGCGGCCTTCGGCGCGATATCCGTCAGCACCATGTCTTCTACCGCACCGCGCGTAACGCCGATGCTCTTGCCTTCCAGCGCGTCTGACGATGTCAGCGTGCTGTCTTTCGGCCCAAATACCCCGAGGAAAAACGGCGCATAAGCGCGGCTGAAATCGATCACTTTTTCACGCTCGGCGTTTTTGCCCAGGCTGGAGATCACCAGGTCAACTTTGTTGGTTTGCAGATACGGCACGCGGTTGGCGCTGGTTACCGGAACCAGCTGCAACTTTAGTTTCATCTCTTTTGCCAGATAGCGGGCGATATCGATGTCATACCCCTGCGGTTGCAGATCCGTCCCTACCGATCCAAACGGTGGGAAATCCTGCGGCACAGCGACACGCAGCACACCGCGCTTCTCGATATCCTGCAACTGATCGGCCATCGCGCTACCGGCCTGAACCAGTAACATTGCCGCGCCCATCACTGCCAGTAACCCTTTTTTGATGCCCAGTTTATTGATCAACATCGTCTCTGCCCCCGGTTAGTGTAATTGAAACGAAAGATTCTTTAAAAACAAATATTGAAACTATCGTTACAGATACTAAGCAAGGAGCATGCCAAATTACATTCGTACGCTTGACGATGAGGAACAACGTAGAAGGTCAGATTCCCATGCTGGAATATCGCATGGCAGTAAGGTATCGGTGGTATGTTTCGGGCGTGATTACAGAAAGATAATTTATGCAACTCATGCACCACGCCCGACGTAGGGCTGCTCAATCGCCGCCGCCCTACGAACCCTGGCTTTCGGCGTGAATTATGCCGCTACGCGGTACATTCAAAACGCGTGTCATCCTGTCGAACCGCCTGTGACGCGCTCCTGACGCTGCACAGGCTTTCGCAGCGTCCATGCTGCTCATTCGGGATGCCCCACGTTTCTCATCATAATTTTTTACGCCTATGAACAGATAACAACGAGAAACAACCCACAGCCTGCGTCACAAAAATAATCCAGTGATATCACGCCCGAAACAAGCCACATGACAGATAAGAACACCAATTAACTAGCACCATTTTAGTGCAAAAGCACCATCCCAACGCACCATTAGCGTTGCTCAAGCTCATCCAGTTCACTATAAAGATCCGCGATCTGGTGGATGCGCTGGCGTCCGTCACGCAGCATTTCATGCAGTAGCGCGTTACTGATGACGTTCACCAGACTCATGGCGGATGAATAGCTATCAAACGCCGAGACGCTGTCCAGCGGGACGCACAACGACCAGGTTGCCAGTGATATCAGCGCACTGGCCTGCGGTTCACACAGCAGCAGCACTGGCACGCCACGTTTTTGCAGTTGCACCAGCAGTGGCTGAATCAGGCGCGGACGACGGCGAAAGGCCACCACAATCACGACATCCTGCGCCGTGAGATCAACCAGTTCTTCGGAGAGCGTCTGCCCCGGCTGTGCCAGCAGCGTGACCTGTTGGCGAATCTGGAGTAGCTGTTGGCGCAAATGCAGCGCCACTGGATAGCTATTGCGCAGACCAATCAGACACAGGCGTTGCGCCTGCATCAACGCCTGAATCACCGCGCCAAACTGAACAGGGTCAATCTGATTGATCCACTGTGTCAGGTTCGCCATTTCCTGTTTGTAGTGCCGTGCCAGCAGCGTATTGCCCTGCACTGCATCGCGGTTATCCGCCAGCGGCATCCCACTCTGGCGCAACGTTCTGAGCTCATCGCGCATATCGCGGTAGCTGGGGTAACCCAATCGTTTGAACAACCGGCTGACGGTCGCTTTGGAAACACCGCTCAACCGCGCCAATTCAGCGCTGTTGTAGCTAATCAGATCGTCAAAGTGATCAAAGATGAAATCCGCGACGCGCTGTTCCTGCGGGGAAAGTTCGCCGTAGCGATCCCGTAATCGTTCATCTATTTGCATCATCGTCTCTCACCCATTGCGCTTGCTGTAACGTTTATTTCATGTCGCAGAACATAGCACAGGATTGTCGGGATGATACAGATGCCCCTTCCGGTCCTGCATATGGACTTTCCACCGCAGTAAAAAACTGGAACGCCGTTTGCTTAAAGCTAAGGTTAATAACACTCACCCTACATAACATTTAAAAAAGGAATTCCGGCATGATGCAAAGCAATACCGCCCCGTTGGGCATGGCGGTGGCCCCTCATCATTTAGCCAGTGCCAGCGCATTGGCCGTTCTGCGTGAAGGCGGGAATGCCATTGAAGCCATGGTCGCAGCGGCAGCAACCATTGCCGTGGTGTATCCGCATATGAATGGAATTGGCGGCGACGGTTTCTGGCTGATTGTTCCACCACACGGCGAACCGGTCGCCATTGATGCCAGCGGTGCAGCAGGGTCGCTGGCCTGCCGGGCATATTATCAGGGCGAAAAACGTATTCCGCATCGCGGCCCTAAAGCGGCGCTGACCGTCGCGGGTACCGTTGGCGGCTGGCAGGAAGCGCTGGCGTACTCACAAGAATTGACCTATTCACAAGAAACAGACAGCCCCCCGATGCCGCTGGCTCGCCTGTTATCTGACGCGATTCGCTATGCGGCCGACGGTATTCCCGTCACGCAATCGCAGGAAGATGCGCTTACCCAGCGCTATCACGAATTGATCGACTTCACTGCCTTTAGCCAGCTTTTTATGCCGCAAGGAAATGTCCCTCGCGCGGGTAGCCGTTTCACGCAGCCGGATTTAGCCGATACCCTGACGACACTCAGTATTGAAGGACTAGACAGTTTTTATCGCGGCTCCGTCGCTGCCCGACTGGCGACACAGATGGCGCTGATCGGTATGCCGCTGACCGCTGACGATTTGGCGAATTATCGCGCCAAACGAACAGCACCGCTGGTGCTCAAGCACAGCAAGGGCGACATCTATAACCTCGCGCCGCCGACGCAAGGTCTGGTGTCGCTCGCCATTCTCGGTCTGACCGATCGTCTGGAAATGGAAGATCTGAACGATAGCCAGACAATTCACCGCATTGTCGAGTCAACCAAGCTGGCGTTTGGCCTGCGCGACCGCTTTATTACCGACCCTCGTCTGATGACGCAGGATGTGCAGGCGCTGCTGGAAAGCGATGCGCTCGGCGCGCTGGCGCGTCAGGTCGATACCCGCAAAGCCTTACCGTGGGGAGAAGGAAAAGGCCCCGGCGACACCGTCTGGATGGGCGTTTGCGACAGCAGTGGCCTATGCGTTTCTTTCATTCAAAGTATCTACCATGAGTTCGGTAGCGGCGTCGTGCTGCCGGGAACCGGCGTGCTCTGGCAGAACCGCGGCGCCTCGTTCAGCCTCGATCCCGCGCACCTGCTGGCGTTAGAACCGGGTAAGCAGCCTTTTCATACATTAAACCCCGCCGCCGCACGCTTGTCCGACGGACGGACGATGGTCTACGGGTCGATGGGCGGAGATGGGCAACCGCAGACGCAGGCGGCGCTCTTCATCCGCCACGTCCAGCAAGGCATGCCGCTGCAACAGGCGATTACTGCTCCGCGCTGGCTGCTGGGCAGAACCTGGGGACAGGCCTCCGACACGCTAAAGATCGAAGATCGCTTTAAGCCTGCCACGGTGGATGCCCTGCGCCAGTTAGGTCACGACGTCGAGCTGCTGGGCAGCTTTAGTGAAACGGTCGGCCACGCCGGTGCCATTGTGCGACACACCAACGGCATGCTGGAAGGGGCGTTCGATCCACGCAGCAACGGCAGCGCGGCAGGTTTCTAGTCTTTATTTAACCGGGAGAAAACAGAATGACGATGATCGAACACGATGCGCTGGCAGCCTATCTGCAACAGATGGAAACGCTACTGGCGCTGCAACTTAATCAGGAGCGGCGTCAGGAGTTGCTTGTGCAGTTCAGCCGCATTCATGCCATGGCGCAGCCGCTGATGGCTTTTCCTCTTGATGAGCATCAGGAGATTGCCGGGGTGTATACGTTATGAGTTTATACGCCCGAAACGCGTCCTCATCGCTCTCGATCCGGCAAATACAGCAAGGTTTGCAGATCGGCACGTTCTCCGCGAGAGAGCTGGCACAGCAGACGCTGGACGCGATTGAGCAAGCCAATCCCACCATCAATGCCTACACCCATGTCACCGACGAACGTATGCTGGCAGAGGCTGAATGTATCGACACGCGCCGCCAGCGTGGAGAAACGTTACCGCCGCTGGCCGGTGTGCCTTACGCCGTCAAGAACCTGTTTGATGTCAGCGGTGAAACCACGCTGGCAGGTGCCGAGCTTTTCAGCCAGCGCCCACCCGCTACGCAGGATGCCTTTGCCATCCGCCAGCTTGCCAACCAGGGGGCGCTGCTGTCCGGCATGTTAAATATGGACGCCTATGCCTATGGCTTTACCACCGAAAACAGCCATTACGGCCCCACGCGTAACCCACTCGACACACTGCGCATCGCCGGCGGATCGTCTGGCGGGTCGGCAGCGGCCGTCGCGGCCGGGCTGGTTAACTTCACACTCGGCAGCGACACCAATGGTTCGATCCGCGTGCCGTCGTCGCTGTGCGGCATTTTCGGACTGAAGCCGACATTTGGTCGCTTATCACGCCACGGTAGCCACCCGTTTGTCGCCAGCCTCGACCACATCGGCCCACTGGCGCGGCGTGCGGACGATCTGGCATTAGTGTTCGACACCTTACAAGGTCGCGATAAGCACGATCGTTTTCAGGCTAATCAGGAAGCGCGGCATACCTCAGAGCAGTTGGAAATCGGCAGCGAGGGATTGCGCTACGCGGTGCTGGATGGCTATTTCTCTACCTGGGCCAGCGAGGAAGCCAACGTCGCCGTGCGCCAGATCGCACGGGCGCTGGGCGCACAGGAGAGCCTGACGCTAACCGATGCCGCACTGGCACGCAGCGCCGCCTTTATTCTGTCAGCCAGCGAAGGCGGGAACCAGTATCTGCCTGACTTACGTACTCAGTCTGAGCGTTTCGAACCGCTGTCACGCGAGAGGCTGCTGGCTGGCGCGATGATCCCCGCCGCCTGGTATGTGCAGGCACAGCGCTTCCGTAACTATTTCCGCCAACAGACGCTGGCGTTGTTTGAACATACCGACCTGCTGATCGCCCCTGCAACCCCCTGCTCCGCCACGCTCATCGGGCAGGAAACCATGCGTATTAATGATACCGACCTGCCCGTGCGCGCCAGTATGGGCATGCTGACACAGCCGATCTCTTTCGTCGGGCTGCCAGTCGTAACGGTGCCGGTGGCGACCGCCAACGGCTTACCGATAGGCGTGCAGATTATTGCCGCACCGTGGCGCGAAGACCTGTGTTTGCGGACGGCATGGGCGCTTGAGCAGCAGGGCATAACTTATACCCGTCATACTTCATGAGGAAAGAAAATATGTTGCCTGACGATATTAACCAGCCGGATGTGCTGGCCGACGTGACCGACGCGTTCTATCGCTACGAGAAAGCCCTAACGGGAAATGACATTGCGGTGCTGGATGAGCTGTTCTGGCACGATGAAAAAACGGTGCGCTACGGCGCGGGAGAAAACCTGTACGGGATCGAGGAAATCCGTGCTTTTCGCCTCGCTCGCCCTTCAGCCGGTCTGGACAGGACGCTACGTAATACGGTCATCACCACTTACGGCCACGATATGGCCGTCGCCAGTACGGAGTTCACCCGCGCAGGCAGCACGAAGATCGGCCGCCAAATGCAGACCTGGGTAAAAATGCCTGAAGGTTGGCGTATTGTCGCCGCCCACGTCAGCCTGATGAGTGAATGACGGAGGGGAGATTTCCCCTCCAACTACCGCTCTGGCGTGTCAAGGCTGGCGGTGATAGACCGCTTCAATATTGTATCCATCGGGATCGTGCACAAATGCGGCGTAATAATCCTGATGATAATTTGGGCGCAGCCCCGGCGGCCCATTATCGCGACCTCCCGCCGCTATCGCGGCAGCAAAAAAAGCGTCTACATGCTCTCGCGAGGCGGCGCTGAACGCAAAATGCACTGCCGGACAGGGTTCGCCCTTTGACTGATAAATCCAGAACTCACCGCCGGGATCGCTCGACTCGCCATATCCTTCCGTTACCGCAAAACTGACAGCGAATGACATGTCCTTAATCAGGCAATATCCCAACGGCTTGAGTGCAGCTTCATAAAAGTGTCGGCTACGGGCAATATCCCTCACCGGGATGCTCAGGTGATCTAACACAATGGCCCCTTTCGATAGTCGTGATGGATGAAGTCGTGATAGATAAGAGGTGTCACTATAACCATAATTTTCGCATGGATAATATGATCGCGATCGGCAAAACAGAAAGGCGCGATAGCTGGCAAAACAGCTTATCGAATCCGCATTGCTGCTCACTTTTATTTCCTCTGTATTTCCCCTGAATATGACAGATATATTATTCAGAACCCTCTCATTTATTGGCGAGAATTAACACTCTCATTTCACCCATTATATCTTTGCTATACTGTATAAAATACCGACAGATAGCATAAGTAAAAAATGTACCTACGTCGGCCTATTTTGGTGTCTATAAGACCAAAAACGTGATTTATTTACCATATTATTCGATTAGTGGAATTCACTATAAATCGCGGGTTATCCATAATCAGAAAAGGTTATATCACCTGCTAATTCATCACGTAAAAACCAACAGGTAACATACTGTTATAAAAAGAATTCCCCTGCAAACCAAAAATCACAAAGATCACAAAGATCATGAAGATAAGACAGCAATAATAGCGTTATCGATATCGCTGACATTGGCCTAACGAGACACCTCACTGAGGCAATAAAGGGTTGTCTCAGAATCTGAGTATGGTAGGGTAGATTATGTTTAATCATTATCAGGGCTACGTTATAGAATTATAAACGACACAGGAAAACAATAATTTCATGGCAATTAAACTTGAAGTAAAGAATCTTTATAAGATATTTGGCGAGCACCCAGACAGAGCATTTAAACTGATTGATAAAGGCCTGAGCAAAGATCAGGTATTTGAAAAAACAGGGCTTACTGTTGGGGTAAAAGATGCCAGTCTGGCCATTGAAGAAGGCGAGATATTTGTCATCATGGGATTATCCGGCTCCGGCAAATCCACCATGGTACGCCTTCTCAATCGTCTGATAGAACCCACTCGGGGTCAGGTGCTGATCGACGGTGAGGATATTTCCCAGATATCCGATACCGCGCTGCGCGACGTGCGCCGCAAAAAGATCAGTATGGTGTTCCAGTCTTTTGCGCTGATGCCACACCTGAACATTCTCAGCAATACCGCGTTTGGTATGGAACTCGCTGGCGTGCCGAAAGCGGAACGTGAGCAAAAAGCGCTGGATGCATTGCAGCAGGTCGGCCTTGAAGCCTACGCCGCGTCTTACCCGGATGAGTTATCCGGCGGGATGCGACAGCGTGTCGGTCTGGCTCGCGCCCTGGCGAACGACCCTGATATCCTGCTGATGGATGAGGCGTTCTCCGCACTCGATCCGCTGATCCGTACTGAAATGCAGGATGAACTGATCAAACTCCAGTCCCGTCATCAACGCACTATCGTCTTTATCTCGCACGATCTGGATGAAGCGATGCGCATCGGTGACCGGATTGCCATCATGCACGGCGGCGAAGTGATTCAGGTCGGTACGCCCGATGAAATCCTGAACAACCCGGCCAATGACTATGTGCGCACCTTTTTCCGCGGTGTCGATATCAGCCACGTGTTTAGCGCCAAAGATATCGCCCGTCGTCGTCCGGTCACCCTAATCCGTAAAACACCCGGTGTAGGCCCGCGTTCCGCGCTGAAAATCCTTCAGGACGAAGACCGTGATTACGGCTACGTACTGGAAGGCGGAAAACGCTTCATTGGCGTCGTGTCGATTGATTCACTAAAGCAGGCGCTGAAAGAACAGCAGCCGCTGGAACAGGCGTTACTGCCCGAACCTGTTCCCGTGCCCGCAGATATGTCACTCAACGAGCTGATTTCTCAGGTCGCACAGGCTCCCTGTGCCGTTCCTGTCGTCGGCGAAAACCATGAGTACATTGGCATCATTTCCAAAGGGATGTTGCTACAGGCACTGGATAAGGAAGGAGTGACCAATGAGTAAATCAACATCAAGCCCGTGGGACAACACCACGGCACAATCTCACCCGGCTGACCAGAGCGCAGCGCCTGAACAGGCTAATGGCGCGCAGCAGAACGATCCGTGGGCAACCAGCACACAGAACGCGCCTGCCGATTCAGCTCCAGCCCAACACAGCGCGACGCCAGACAGCGCAGCGCAGAGCGATCCCTGGTCCACCGGCGCGCCCGCGCAGGATGCGCCCACTAACGGCAGTGATGCCTGGAGCAGCGCGCCAGCTCCCGATGGTTCCGCCGATGCAGCCCATCAGGCGGCGCAATCCGGCAGTGACTGGTTAAACAGTGCGGCTCCCGCGACACCTGAGCATTTCAACTTGCTCGATCCGTTTAAAGACACGCTGATCCCACTGGACAGCTGGGTTACTCACGGTATCGACTGGGTTGTGCTGCACTTCAGACCGGTTTTTCAGGGCGTTCGTGTCCCGGTCGATTTTATTCTGAGCGGCTTCCAGCAGTTTCTGCTGGGGATGCCGGCGCCAATTGCCATTCTGGTGTTTTCACTGCTTGCCTGGCAGATGTCCAGCCTCGGTATGGGTGTCGCCACCCTGCTGTCACTGATCGCCATCGGTGCGATTGGTGCCTGGTCACAGGCGATGATCACGCTGGCGTTGGTTCTGACGGCGCTGTTCTTCTGCATACTCATCGGGCTTCCCATGGGGATCTGGCTGGCGCGTAGCGAACGGGCGGCGAAGTTCATCCGACCGCTATTGGATGCCATGCAGACCACGCCCGCGTTTGTCTATCTGGTGCCTATCGTCATGCTGTTCGGTATCGGTAACGTGCCGGGCGTCGTGGTGACCATCATCTTTGCCCTGCCGCCGATTATTCGCTTAACGATTCTGGGTATTCGTCAGGTGCCGGCAGATTTGATTGAAGCCGCAGAATCATTCGGCGCCAGTCCGCGCCAGATGCTGTTTAAGGTTCAGCTCCCGCTGGCCATGCCGACCATCATGGCCGGTGTTAACCAGACGCTGATGCTGGCACTGTCGATGGTGGTTATCGCCTCGATGATCGCCGTGGGCGGTCTGGGTCAGATGGTGCTGCGCGGTATTGGCCGTCTGGATATGGGTCTGGCTGCCGTCGGCGGCGTCGGGATTGTTATTCTGGCTATTATTCTTGACCGCCTGACTCAATCTCTGGGACGCGATCGCCGCAGCAAAGGCAACAAGAGCTGGTACGCCAGCGGCCCGATTGGCCTGCTGACCCGTCCTTTCATCAAGCAGTAACGCTCGTCTCGCTTGTCTGGCCGATGCCAGACAAGCGGCGACATTCACTATTCGTTTTATCAGCACTATTCATTTTATTAGCAACACTCGCGAATCAACGCACGATAAAAAACAGAGGGAATCATGATGCGTAACACCACACTTTGGGCTGCCGCCCTGACGACCACACTGTTGAGTACACAAGTTTACGCCGCTGACACCGCGCAACCTGGGAAA
Source organism: Pectobacterium aroidearum (assembly GCF_041228105.1). NCBI lineage: Bacteria > Pseudomonadati > Pseudomonadota > Gammaproteobacteria > Enterobacterales > Pectobacteriaceae > Pectobacterium > Pectobacterium aroidearum. The sequence goes on along the minus strand of NZ_CP166097.1, from coordinate 1,098,634 downwards.
GGCATTTCCGTTATTCCGGTGCAAAGCACTATCTCCGAGGAAACGTTCCAGACGCTGCTGGTCAGTCGCGCGTTGGAAAAGCTGGGCTATGACGTGCAACCCCCGCGTGAAGTGGACTACAACGTGGCCTACACTTCAATCGCCTCCGGCGATGCGACATTTATTGCCGTAAACTGGGATCCGCTACACGCCGACCAGTATAAAGCCGCAGGCGGGGACGCGAAGTTCTACCGTCAGGGTGAATATGTCTCCGGTGCTGCTCAGGGCTACCTGATCGATAAGAAAACGGCTGAAAAATACAAAATCACCAATATTGCGCAGTTAAAAGATCCGAAAATCGCCAAGCTGTTCGATACCAACGGCGACGGCAAAGCCGATCTGACGGGCTGTACGCCGGGCTGGGGATGTGAAGCGGCCATCAACCATCACCTTCCTGCCTATGGCTTAACCAACACGGTAGAGCATAACCAAGGTAACTATGCGGCGATGATCGCCGACACCATCACCCGTTATAAAGAAGGTAAGCCGATTCTGTACTACACCTGGACGCCGTACTGGGTGAGTGATGTGCTGGTGCCGGGACGTGACGTGGTCTGGTTGCAGGTTCCTTTCTCTTCCCAACCGGGAGAAATGAAGGGCGTCAGCACCAAACTGCCCAACGGGGCCGACTACGGCTTCCCGGTTAACAACATGAGAATTGCCGCGAATAAGGAATGGGCAGAGAAAAACCCGGCGGCGGCGAAGCTGTTCGCCATCATGAAACTGCCGATTGCCGACGTGAATGCGCAGAACCTGCGTATGCATGAAGGTCAGGGTTCACAGCAGGATATCGAACGTCATGTTGATGGCTGGATCAAAGCTCACCAACAGCTGTTTGATGGCTGGGTGAAAACCGCCGCTGACGCCGCGAAATAATCCACCTGTAGATGAGCGCCCTTTCTAAGGGCGCTCGTTTTCTTCGTTCTCGCCACAACACGTTGCAAGCCTGACGCCTCACCAAACCCAATCAGAAAATCATTTTATATTGCCATCCAGGAATGCGTGGATGACAGGGATGATGTCACTTGCATGCGTTTCTAAAGCAAAGTGTCCGGTATCGTAGAAACGGATATCCGCATGAGGAATATCCCGCTTCCACGCTTCAGCACCGGCAGGTAAAAAGTAAGGATCGTGGCGACCCCAGACAGCAAGCAGCGGCGGTTGCTTCTCACGGAAGTAAGCCTGGAATTCAGGATAGCGCTGAACATTGGAGGCGTAATCCAGTAGCAGATCCAGTTGAATATCAGCATTGCCCGGGCGGGACACATGCAACCCTTCAAGAGTGTATCCATCAGGAGAGACAAGACTGGTATCACTGACGCCTTCTAAATACTGCCATTTCACGGAGGCTGCTGTCGGAAAATCATGAAGAGCAGCACGGTTCTCTGCCGTCGGTGATTGCCAATATCGTCTGATCGCATCCCATCCTTGCGCCAAACCTTCTTCATAAGCATTACCGTTCTGCGAAATAATTGCCGTAATACGATCGGGATGGGTCGTGGCGAGACGCCATCCAACGGGTGCGCCATAGTCATGAACCATGATCGCATAGCGCTGGAGCTTCAACTGTTCAGTGAACCGATCGATCGTCTTCGCCAGGTTGTCAAACGTATAGTCATACTCATCGCTTCCCGGCGATTCCGTGAAACCGAAGGACGGCAGATCGGGTGCAATCACGTGATAATTCTCAGCCAGTACCGGAATCAGTTCTCGAAACATGTACGAGGATGCAGCGAATCCATGCAGTAGCAAAATGCAGGGTGATGATGGCTTTCCAGCTTCACGATAGAAAATGTTGACGTTACCCACCCGCTCATAGCGGTAGTGGACTTGGGTTTCGGGTGTCGTTGCTAGATCAGTATTCATAATCTCTTTCCTTTGTAACCTTTAAAGTTGACATTTGAAGGTTACAAATATTTAGTGTAACCTGTCAATATCATTTTAAGGGTTACATCAATGCACACATCACCGATAACTCAGCCTCACTTTCTCGCGAACAATCTCGCGTTGGACCTCATCAACAGTGCATTTGGAACAGGAGACGAATACCACGACTGTTTGACAGATGACGCCAGTGTCATCGCCTGGCTTAAAGCGGCTAAGCAACTGCCTGAAAATTTTACAGACACACCAACAGGCCTGATTCATGACGCTCTGGCACTGCGTCAGGCAATGGTTCAGACAATAGAAGCCGTCCGATCGGGTAAGGAATATAACCCTGAACGAATAAACCAAATTCTTGATAGTGGACGGCCGGTGAGAATGCTGGAATGGAATAGTCAGCAGGCTGGTTTCAGCGTAGTGGAATGCAGAAGAGATAACAGCTGTGCCAGCTTACTTGAACCGGTAGCAATGGCATTCGCTGCACTGGTTTCCGGGCCTGAGGTAAAATATATTCGCCAGTGTGAGGCACACGACTGTACTCTATTCTTTCTGGATACCACCAAATCACATCGTCGGCGATGGTGCAGCATGGCGCTCTGTGGCAACAGGATGAAAGTCGCGGCATTCCGCTCACGTAAGCAGGAAGCAGACTGACAGCGGCGACAATGAGCGTGAACGCCAGCCATGAAAAAACGTACAAAAGTACGCGTTCAATCCATCAGTTAGAGGCTTTCTCTTTGCGTGACGCCCCTTTCGCAGAAGGGGCGTTCTTTACTGGTAAGCGGCAATTACGGCAGGTTAACGATTTCGACCCAGTTAGCGCCTTTTCCAGTCGGGTATTGCCCGACTCGCACTAAATCTCCGTTGTCCTGATTGATGCGGTACACCGACAGCGACGTCGATTTTTCACCGCTGACGATCAGGAATGTCCCGCTCGGATCGATCTGCATACCGCGCGGCTGCGTTTCCGTCGGGTAGCGCGTAATGTATTTCAGTTGGCCGGTTTTCGGTTCTACCCGCAGCAGCGTAATCGTGCTTTTGGTGCGTTCCGATACGTACAGGAATTTTCCATTTGGCGTCAGACGTAAATCGGCGCTCCATATCTGCGGCCGACTGTCGGTGCTATTTTTATCCGGCGTCATCGTTCCCGCTCGCATTCCTGCATCGGCCGGAATAGTGTCGGTATAATCCAGTAACGTAAGCTGCCCCGTATTTTCATCCAGCGCCAGACGCGCAACTTTGCCGGACAACTCATTACTCACATAGAGCGTTTTATTATCTGGCGATAACACCAGATGGCGCGGCCCGTTACCTTCAGGCAGTTTAATTTCCGCCGGTTCATTCGGCGTCAACGTGCCCGTCTTCGCATCAAACCGGAACTGTACGATTTGATCGCTGCCCAGATTGCTGGCAAAGACGAATTTATTTTTGTGGTCGGCAATAATGCTATGTGCCTTTTCCCCCGTTGGCACCACCGTGACCGCGCTCGCGTTCACCTTGCCGTCTTTATCAATGCCATTAACCGCAACTTTATTGCCGCCATACGAGGCGCTGAACAGCCATTTCCCCGTGAAATCCGTCGAGAGGTACGCCATGCTGTCCGGCAGTTCCGCTTTGCCTAACGGGCTTAGCGCACCGCTTTTAGGATCGATTTTATAACTCACCGCCGAGTAAGGAATGCCACGCGTGGCCACATAAAGGAAGGATTTATCCGGGCTAACGGCCATCGGCATCACTTTCGCCCCTGCGGCCACTTTCCCGATAGCGGTCAATTCGCCGCTTTGTGTATTGAGTGTGTAGGCATCGATGGCGCCGTCAGTGGCAGCAGAGACATAGACAGCCGTGACCGCCTGCGCCCCCATCGACCACAGCGCGGCGGCTGGCAAGAGCGCACATCCCATTAATACCGCAACGCTTTTTTTCTTAACCACCTGATAATGTTTAAACATACTGTCCCCTGTCGATAGTCGTATAACTTTGGCGATAAGCTAAATCAATCTCATTAAAAACAAAACAAACTTAAGAAGCGTAAAGATATTCTGGTATCTCATTAGGCTCTGCCGGATACTATAGCCTCTGCTTTTAACATCATATTAACGTTTACACTATGTCTCTTCCGCAACACGCTGTATCACCCCAGCCGCAACCGGGGCTCAGTCTATCTTTGACCCTGATTATGTCTGTCGCGACCGGCCTCGCCGTCGCCAGTAACTATTATGCTCAGCCGCTGCTGGAGACCATTGCCAGAGCCTTTGAGCTTTCCGTCAATCAGGCGGGGTTCATTGTCACCGCCGCACAGTTGGGTTACGCCGTCGGCCTGCTGTTTTTGGTTCCGCTGGGGGACATGTTTGAACGCCGAACGCTGATCGTCGGCATGACGTTGCTCGCCGCAGGCGGGATGTTGCTCACCGCTTCTGCGCCCACGCTCTGGATAATGATTACCGGCACGGCGTTAACTGGCCTGTTCTCCGTCGTCGCCCAGTTGCTGGTGCCTCTTGCCGCGACGCTGGCGACGCCGGAAACGCGCGGTAAAGTGGTCGGTACGATTATGAGTGGTCTGCTGCTGGGGATTCTGCTGGCGCGTACCGTCGCAGGCGCGCTGGCTTCACTCGGAGACTGGCGCACCGTGTACTGGGTTGCCAGCACCTTGATGGTCATCATGGCGCTGATTCTGTGGCGGGCATTACCGCGTATTCCACAGCAAAATACGCTGAACTACCCGCAGTTGCTGATCTCAATCTTCCGTCTGTTCTCTGCCAGCCCGCTGCTGCGCACGCGCGCCATTCTGGGCTGCCTGTCCTTTGCCAATTTCAGCATTCTGTGGACGTCGATGGCATTCCTGCTGGCCTCACCGCCCTACAGTTACTCCGAAGGCGTTATCGGCCTGTTCGGGCTGGTTGGCGCAGCGGGCGCACTAGCGGCCTCGCGCGCCGGGCGTCTGGTCGATCAGGGTAAAGCCAAGCCGACCACCAGCGTGGGGATTGTCCTGCTTTTGCTCTCGTGGGGCTTTATCGCGCTCGGTATTCATTCCGTGGCGGCGCTGCTCATTGGCATCATCGTGCTGGATCTGGCGGTTCAGGGCGTGCACGTGACCAACCAAAGCGTAATCTACCGGATGATGCCCGAAGCACGTAACCGCCTGACGGCAGGCTACATGACCAGCTACTTCATCGGCGGCGCGCTGGGCTCACTTCTCTCTGCCTCGGCTTACCAGCAATGGGGCTGGCTGGGCGTCTGTGCCGCAGGCGGCATTATCAGCCTGTTGAACCTGCTGGTGTGGTGGCGCAGCCATCATCATGAGACGCAGGAAGCCATGGCGGCACTGTAGCCACTCTCATTGACACTCTCCCGGTCGAAACCCTCTCATTCCAGATCGTTTCCTCCGGGAAGGTTACGCCCGATACCATTGCATCAAAAATCATCACGTCCGTTTCGCAATAGCGTGAAATTCCGGTAACGCTTTGCTAGTGTTATCGATTAATTTCCTTTAAGTACAAAAATATCAAGCCAGTGAAGACATTAACCACACCTGCATCATCGGTACCGACAAAATCCGCGTCTTTTAGCGAGGGCGTCTTTGACAGTCTACCGATAGTTATCGGCTATATGCCCGTGGCATTCGCGTTTGGCATGAACGCGGTCAAGTTAGGATTTACACCGCTGGAGGGCATTTTTCTCTCCTGCATCATTTACGCTGGCGCCAGCCAGTTCGTCATCACCGCCCTGCTCAGCGCAGGCATGTCCATCTGGGTGGCGGCCTTGACCGTCATGGCGATGGATGTCCGCCATGTACTGTATGGACCCGCGTTACGACATCGCATTGCACAACGGCTGCCAACCCGGAAAACCGCGCTCTGGGCGTTCGGCCTGACGGACGAAGTCTTTGCCGCCGCTGCTACCCGGCTGGCGAAAGATAACCGACGCTGGTCAGAAAACTGGATGATGGGCGTGTCACTGCTCGCCTGGCTCTCATGGGTGCTCGGCACGGTGATCGGCGCCGTATTCGGCAACGGCCCATTGGATGATTACCCGGCTGTCGAAGCCGCGCTGTCTTTCATGTTGCCCGCGCTTTTCCTGAGCTTTTTACTTGCCTCTTTCAAGCGCAAACAGAGTCTGGTCGTGGCCTGCGCGCTAGGCGGCGCACTGCTGGGGTTGCTGCTTTCCTCCATTCCAGCCGCAATACTGCTCGGCATTCTCAGCGGCTGTCTGGCGTCGCTGGTTAACCCCATCACGCCACAGGTGAACACATGAGTACGGAAGTTATTCTTATCGGGCTGATTGTGGGGCTGGTGAACTATCTCTTCCGCTATCTGCCTCTGCGGCTGAGCGCCTCACGCGCTTCCGGCTCGCTGCAACGCGGTAAAAAAGCGCTGTTGTTGGATAGCATCGGCATTGCCTCTATCTGTGCGTTGCTAATCGTTTCCAGCGTACCGGATATTCTCGCGCATCACGAAAAACTGCAGCCCACGCTGGTAGGCTTTATTACCTTAACGGCCTGTTTTTACAAAACCCGCAGTATCGTCTTGTCGACGTTACTGGGAGCGTTGTGCTACGGAATTGCTTTTAAACTGCTTTGAATCTGCACCCCAACTATCAAGTAAGATTTTGATTTAAATAAAGTAAGCGGCGAATTATTCCCACATCATGCGATTCTCCGCTTACTTTCTGTCACAGAAATAAGCACAATTTCCCACCTGAATGCCGTTTACCCATTTAGTAACATTAGTTACTATGCATACCGTGATTAATGAGGTTTATATAAAAAATGGACAGTTCATTCACTCCTATAGAACAAATGCTCGATCTACGTGCTTCACGTAAACCCGGATTTCCACGTCAGGAAGTTTTGCTACTACGTCTATTCATGCACGTTCAGGGCAAGATTTTGGAAAATAGAAACAGAATGCTGAAAGACCAGGGGATTAACGAAACCCTTTTCATGGCATTGCTGACACTAGAATCCCAGGAATCTTACAGTATTCAGCCTTCCGAACTCAGCGCCGCACTGGGATCTTCACGTACGAATGCGACGCGCATCGCTGACGATCTGGAGAAAAGAGGCTGGATAGAGCGACGTGAAAGCAACAGCGACAGACGCTGCCTGCACCTGCACCTAACGGAAGAAGGTAAAGCGTTTCTCGGTCAACTGATTCCACCACAGCACAGCAGCCTGCATGTGCTTTGTTCATCACTTGAATCCGACGAGCAAAAGCAGCTCGAAACCCTGATGAGAAAACTTCTGGTTCGGCTGGATGAGATGGACAACTTCGACAACCTATAACGTCGATAGTCAATAACAACAGAAAAACAACAACAAAGAATCATAGTCGGCACCTTTTTCACCCGGAATGACCCGATGCACATGTATCGGGCAGGTGGGTTTTGCTGCGAAAAATAGGCATGACCTTTCTGCTGTCGCAACGCGCGGCTTAGCAAAACGACAATCTCACGCTACGGGCTAGGCGCACTGAAGGTTCCCCCGGGCGACACAGCAAGATGAATTCATTGCGACTATCGCCAGGCTGCACAGTCTGGTGCGATAGCCGATACAAAGAGAATAAAAAGAGAGAGAACAGCATGAGTGAAAGTGTGGAAAATCAGGTGCCGCAGACGCCCAAAAGAAACAAGAAACAGCAGCGTAAGCGTGTGTTATCGCTGTTGACGTTTATTTTCGTCGTGCTGGGTTGCGCCTGGCTGGTTTACTGGTTCCTGGTACTCAGACACCACCAAAGCACTGACGATGCCTACGTCGCAGGTAATCAGATTCAGATCATGGCGCAGGTCAGCGGTAGCGTCACCCATGTTAACGTCGACAATACCGATTTTGTTAAGCAGGGACAGGTTCTGGTGGAACTGGATCCTACCGATGCGGAGCAGGCGCTTGAACGCGCGAAAACCGGGCTGGCCAACAGCGTACGCCAAACGCATCAGCTGATTATTAACAGTAAGCAGTATCAAGCCAATATTGAACTGCGCCAAACCGAGTTGAACAAGGCGCAAAGCGACTTGAGCCGCCGGGAAGCGCTGGGCAGCGCCAATGCCATCGGGCGTGAAGAAGTGCAGCATGCTCGCGATGCCGTCGCGACCGCCAAAGCCGCGCTGGAAGTCGCCAGACAACAATATCAGGCGAATCAGGCGATGATTCTGGATACCCCGCTTGAGAAACAGCCAGCCATACAACAAGCCTCTGTAGAAATGCGTGACGCCTGGCTGGCGTTACAGCGTACCAAAATCGTCAGCCCGATCGACGGTTATGTCTCACGCCGCAGCGTGCAGATTGGCGCGCGTATCTCTTCGACGTCAGCGCTGATGGCTGTCGTTCCCGCGAATCATCTGTGGGTCGATGCTAACTTCAAAGAGACGCAATTAGCCAATATGCGTATCGGCCAACCGGCTACCGTCGTCGCAGATATCTACGGTGATGATGTGGTGTATCAGGGAAAAGTGGTCGGCCTCGATATGGGAACCGGTAGCGCGTTCTCTCTGCTTCCCGCCCAGAACGCGACTGGCAACTGGATTAAGGTTGTTCAACGCCTGCCCGTCCGTATTGAGCTCGATCCACAGCAGGTTGCCGAGCATCCGCTGCGTATCGGCCTGTCCGCATTGGTTAATGTCGATACCGCCAATGCCGAAGGTAGTGCGCTAGCAGAAACCTCACGCACCACGCCAGCCTACCAAAGTGATGCATTGACGCTGGATCTCACCCCTGTTAACCAGGAAATCAGCGCCATTATTCAGGCGAACGCCGGTTAATCGGGCAGGAGAGAAACGTGCAGAGAGAACCGCTTAAAGGTGCCAGTCTGGCCTGGATGACCGTTGCTCTGTCGCTGGCAACGTTTATGCAGGTGCTGGATTCCACCATCGCCAACGTCGCTATTCCGACCATCGCCGGTAATCTGGGTGCGTCTAACTCGCAGGGAACGTGGGTCATTACCTCGTTTGGGGTCGCTAACGCCATCTCTATCCCTATCACAGGCTGGCTAGCCAAACGGTTTGGTGAAGTCCGCCTGTTTCTGTGGTCAACGGCGCTCTTCGCCCTGACGTCCTGGCTGTGTGGTGTGTCCACCAGCCTGGAAATGCTGATTTTCGCCCGTGTGTTGCAGGGGATTGTCGCCGGGCCGTTGATCCCGCTGTCACAGAGTCTGTTGCTCAGTAACTATCCTCCCGCGAAGCGCAGCATCGCCCTGGCGCTGTGGTCAATGACCGTGGTCGTCGCACCGATCTGTGGCCCGATTCTGGGCGGCTGGATTAGCGACAACTATCACTGGGGCTGGATATTCTTCATCAACGTCCCGCTAGGCATCGCCGTGGTGTTTATTGCTATGCAAACACTGCGTGGGCGAGAAACCAAAACCGAGATCAAGCCCATCGATACTATCGGACTGGCGCTGTTGATCGTCGGTATCGGTAGCCTGCAGATGATGCTCGATCGGGGAAAAGAGCTGGATTGGTTTAACTCGACGGAAATTATCACCCTGACCGTGGTGGCCGTGGTCGCGATAACGTTCCTGATTGTCTGGGAACTCACGGACGATCACCCAGTGGTGGATTTGTCGCTGTTTAAGTCGCGCAACTTCACTATTGGCTGCCTGTGTATCAGCCTCGCCTATATGTTCTACTTCGGGGCGATCGTGCTCTTGCCGCAGCTGTTGCAGGAGGTGTATGGCTATACCGCCACCTGGGCTGGTCTGGCGTCCGCCCCCGTTGGGCTGATGCCAGTCGTGCTGTCACCGATTATCGGTCGATTCGCGCCGCGTCTGGACATGCGCAAGCTGGTGACGTTCAGCTTCATTATGTATGCCGTCTGTTTTTACTGGCGTGCGTACACTTTCGAGCCGGGCATGGATTTCGGCGCATCGGCCTGGCCGCAGTTCGTTCAGGGGTTTGCCGTGGCCTGCTTCTTCATGCCACTGACAACCATTACGCTCTCCGGGCTTCCGCCGGAACGGCTGGCTGCTGCATCGAGTCTGTCGAACTTTACCCGAACGTTGGCGGGATCGATCGGGACGTCGATAACCACTACGCTCTGGACACAGCGCGAATCGCTGCACCATGCACACCTAACGGAATCGATCACACCGTATAACCCGATCGCGCAGGAAACATACCAACAGCTTCAGGCAATGGGAATGAACCAAACACAGGCCTCGGCCTACATCGCAGAACAGATTACTGCACAGGGGCTGATTATCTCCGCCAACGAGATTTTCTGGGCCGCCGCAGCCGTATTCCTGATACTGCTGGTGCTGGTCTGGTTCGCTAAACCGCCCTTTACTACCGGCGGTGGAGGTGGTGGCGCGCACTAGCGCGTCCGCAAACTGTCTTTCCCCTTCCGCCAGCAGCAGGCAGAAGGGGAACCTTCTTTCATCCTCCCCCTTCCCTGATTAATCAGACGCCTCAAACCCCATTCCTGATAGCGCTGTAGCGAATAACGATTTACAGATTCGGGATAAACATATTTTCACATTCCGATTACAATGCGCCTCTTTTTATTCGGGGAATGGTGGTTCTGCTATGTCACAGGTTTTACATTTCATTTTGGCAACGGCGGCAATTTTTTTGCTGGCGTTACTCGTCAGCCACGACAGAAAGCGTATTCGGCTGCGCTTTATTGTTCAGTTGCTGGTCATTGAGGTTTTGCTGGCCTATTTCCTTTTACATTCCAGCATTGGGCTTAACGCGATTAGCTCGTTTGCCGGATTGTTTGAAAAGCTATTATCTTTCGCCAATCAAGGAACCGACTTCGTGTTTGGCGGCATGAACGCACAAGGGCTTTCCTTTATCTTCCTCAATGTGCTCTGCCCTATCGTCTTTATTTCCGCGCTGATCGGCATTTTGCAGCACTGGCGAATTTTACCGCTGATTATCAAAGGGATTGGTACGTTGTTGTCCAAGGTCAACGGGATGGGGAAACTGGAGTCGTTTAACGCCGTCAGTACGCTGATGCTGGGGCAGTCGGAGAATTTTATCGTCTATAAAGGCATCATCGCCGACATGTCGCCACGGCGGATGTACACGATGGCCGCGACGGCAATGTCGACCGTTTCTATGTCGATCATCAGCGCCTACATGACCATGCTGGACGCCAAATACGTTGTTGCAGCGCTGATTCTGAATATGTTCAGCACCTTTATCGTTCTGTCGATCATCAACCCTTACCAGCCTGACGACGAACCAGAACTGAAGCTGGAAAAGCTGCACGAAGACCAAAGCTTCTTTGAAATGCTGGGAGAATACATTCTTGCCGGTTTTAAAGTGGCGATGATTATTATGGCGATGCTGATCGGTTTCGTGGCCTTGATTGCCGCCGTGAATGCGCTGTTCAGCACCGTCTTCGGCGTTAGCTTCCAGGCGATCATGGGCTATGTCTTTTCACCGCTGGCCTGGCTGATCGGCATCCCCTCTTCCGATATCCTGAACGCGGGCAGCATCATGGCTACCAAGCTGGTGGCGAATGAATTCGTTGCCATGATTGAACTGAAGAAGATCGCGGCAGAGATGTCACCACGCGGGCTGGGCATTTTGTCCGTGTTCTTGATTTCCTTCGCCAACTTCGCGTCAATCGGCATTATCGCGGGTGCCATCAAAGGGCTGAATGAAGCACAGGGCAACGTGGTATCGCGCTTCGGCCTGAAGCTGGTTTATGGCTCTACGCTGGTGAGTTTGCTGTCTGCGGCAGTGGCGGGACTGGTGCTATAGTCCTTTATCATAAATAGATAGGTTAAAAACCATCATACTAATGACAGAGTCACATATGAGGGGAAACACGGGGATGAGGTTCCCGCAGGGATGCCTCACCTCGTGGTAGCCCCGAGTATCTCGATCTCATCGCGATGATTTTTGACAATATCATCGGCCCCTGAAAAGGGGCTGATGAAGGATCAGAATGCGACGCAGACGGGCGCATCAATCCGCATGACGGATTCCTGCGCGAAACGTGATTTGTAGGTGGTGCGAAGCGCTTCAATATCGCGCTCTTTATCAGCGCCATGAATCAACATCAGCGCCTTACTGTTCTCCCGGGCAACCACACCATCGTTCCCCAACCATTGTCCTTTGGCATCGAACACCGTGAGCCCTTCTTTAAAGCGTGGCGTTACCTCGCCGTCCAGAAACGCTTTCCACTCAGCCTCGGAAATCACCGGGCCAGCAGGACGATTCAAACCAAAATAAAGCGTGGTCTGTACCTGCTTGTCGCCAATCTGACACGCCTCAGCAGCCGGTGCAGCGGCAACAGCAGTGGATGAGCGCGGTAGCGAACTGCAACCGCTTGCCAGTAGTGCGCCCAACAGCAACGATACCGCGATAACTTTCTGCTTCATCAATCGTTCTCTCATCCGTGGTTATGCCTTCTCAGGGGGCATTCCCCCTGAGAATCGACGCGCGCTATCAGGCCTGGTTCTGTCGCCACCACTCGGACAGCAAAATGCCCGTTGCGACCGAAATATTCAGACTTTCAACCTTACCAGTACCGCCGATAGAGACTTTTACATCACCCTGTTGCCAGGCGCTATCTGACAGGCCATCCCCTTCCTGACCCAACACAATCACGGTTTTCGCCGGAAGCGTAGCTTGCGATAAGGCAGTGCCTTTATGGCTGGACGTGGTCACGATGGTGTAGCCAGCACGGCGGAATTCCGCCAGCACAGACAGGAAATCGTCAGCGTTAATCGCTTTAACGTGTTCCGCACCGCCTTCCGCCGTACGCACGGCCGCGCCAGATTCCAGCAGCGCCGCATCCTGCACCAGAATACCTTTCACGCCGAAATGCGCGCAGCTGCGCATAATGCCGCCGAGGTTGTGCGGGTTACCCACATCTTCCAGCGCCAGCACACAGTCGTGCTCGTCAGCCGTTTTCAGGTACTCACGCACATCCAGTCCCTGACGCTTCTTAATCAGGAAGCAGACGCCACCGTGGTGTTCAGTACCGGAAGCCTTGATCAGCTCTTCCTCTTCCACAACGTGGTAAGCCTTGCGGTTTGCTGCCATCCAACGCAGTGCATCGCGGAAACGCGGCGTCACTTCCTGCAGGAACCAGGCACGAACAATCACCTCAGAGCGATTTTTAAACAGCGCCTGACAGGCATTTTCACCGTAAACACGTGTTTCTTCCTGACGCTGGCGGCGCAGTTGCTCAGGATCGATCTGGCTTTTGCCTGTAATTCCGCCGTGATCCGGCGTTTCACTGTCGCCCGGCGCACGAGACACGGTTTTCCACGGAGATTCATAACCGCCCGTCTCTTCACCGCGCGGGCGGCGAGGACGATCGCCGCTGCGTTCGTTACGATCTTTATTGCCCCACGGCGTTTTATTGCTATCGCCGTCGCGGGACGGATTTTCCCGGGCATAACGCGGGTTAACGTCGCGCGGATGCTTCGGCTTTTCACGCTGATCCCGTGAACCACCGCCATCACGTCGATCGCCACGGCGATCTTTGTCAGCAGGGCGCTTGTTTTTATTCTCTTTCTCGCCCTCATCATCACTGCGGACGTACATCACACGGACTTTGCCGCTTTTACTATTGAATGAATCGCTCATTGTTTTCTCCACCTACGCGCTGGGCGCGAAGATTACCTTATGTACACCCGCTTAGCCACACGCTTGTGGTAAAAGAGCGCTAACAGTCAGAAGCTATTGTAGCTATTGGGCAAACCACGTTGTTGCCATAATGTCTCCCCACCATAATTTATTCACGCTTAAGCAACATGCCGTTGACTTTCTAATGCCGCGTTACGCGCATTTTATCAGCGACATCTCTATTTTAGCCCTTTTATCTGAGGCCCTGTTATGAATACGGTATGTGGATCTTGCCAAACAACCAATCGCCTGCCAGAAGCGCGTATTGATGACCATGCAAAATGTGGTCGCTGCGGAGAAACCTTATTCAGCGGTGACGTCATCAATGCCACAGAAGCGACGCTCGATAAACTGTTGCAGGACGATCTTCCGGTCGTGGTCGATTTCTGGGCGCCCTGGTGCGGCCCTTGTGTCAACTTCGCCCCCGTGTTTGAAAACGTCGCGCAGGAGCGTAATGGGAAAATCCGCTTTATTAAGGTCAACACCGAAGCCGAACCGGCACTCAGCGCACGTTTCCGCATCCGCAGCATCCCAACCCTCATGATCTTCAAACAGGGCCAGATGGTCGATATCCTCAATGGCGCGTTGCCAAAAGCACAGTTTGAGGAGTGGCTGGACGAATCGCTGTAGAGAATTGGGATAAGATCGCGAGGCATTATTGCCTCCTCCCCTTTTGGTCAATCCGCCTGTCGATTAGAATGTCGCCTTTCGGAACCTGCTTCCCTATCATTACAACGAAGCAGGTTCGTTGCAAAATCTCATGGCGTCACCTATTTCATGATCAACCATCCTTTAATGGTCAACCGTCCCCTCATGGACAATGCCGTACTCCGCCTGCGTCAACAGCGCCTTGAACAGTCAACCAAGCCGTTCCGCGCCCGTGGCTGTCGCGTAATACGCTGCCAGCAGTGTTTATTGCCCGCGACCAACTGTCTGTGCCACACCATTCAGGCGCAGCAATCCCGCAGCCGCTTCTGTCTGGTGATGTTTGATACCGAACCGCTAAAGCCGAGCAATACCGGGCGTCTCATTGCCGATATTCTTCCTGAGACTCAGGCGTTTCTTTGGTCACGCACAGAGCCCGACCCTCAGTTGCTTGCGGCTCTGCAAGATCCTGATGTTCAGCCTTATCTGGTTTTCCTTGCCGATGCGGCAGAAGAAGGACGTCAGGTATTTCAGCAGTTCCCCGTAACGGAAAAGCCCGCCCTGTTTGTCTTGCTTGATGGCACCTGGCCGGAAGCACGTAAGATGTTCCGCAAAAGCCCCTATCTGGACAATCTGCCGATCCTGTCGCTGAATGTAGAGGCACTTTCCCGCTATCAGTTGCGTGAAGCCAGTAGCGCTGGACAACACTGCACCGCCGAGATTGCCATTGCCCTACTCGCTCAGGCAGGCGATACGGTCGCGGCTGACGCGCTATCGCAGCATTTCGACCGTTTTCGACGACACTATCTGGCAGGGAAATCACACCACAGCGTGCGGGAAAGTTTACCCATCGTCACAGCACAACCGGTGGAAAGCGTTTAGTATCAAAGAGGATTGATGTGTAAGGAGTGACGCATGAGCCAGCGCGGATTGGAAGCACTGTTACGCCCTAAGTCTATCGCCGTTCTCGGCGCGTCAGAAAAACCGGGACGAGCCGGTTTCCTGATGATGAAAAATCTGCTGGACGGCCATTTCAGCGGTCCAGTCCTGCCTGTTACGCCGAAATATCGTGCCGTTTGCGGCGTGCTAGCCTATCCGACGGTCGCCAGCCTGCCGATGACACCCGACCTTGCCGTGATTTGTACCAACGCCAGCCGTAATCTGACGTTGTTAGAGGAACTGGGGCAAAAAGGCTGCAAAACTGTCATCATTCTCTCTGCGCCACCGACCCAATTCAGCGAATTAAAGGCCTGCGCCGTGCGCTACCACATGCGCCTGCTTGGCCCCAACAGCCTCGGGCTACTCGCCCCCTGGCAAGGCCTGAATGCCAGTTTCTCCCCGGTCCCGATTATGAAAGGCAAACTGGCGTTTATCTCGCAGTCAGCCGCCGTGTCCAACACGATACTGGACTGGGCGCAACAGCGCGGTATTGGCTTTTCCTATTTTATCGCCTTGGGCGACAGCCTGGATATTGATGTCGATGACCTGTTAGATTTTCTGGCCCGCGATGGCAAAACCAGTGCAATTCTGCTGCATCTGGAACACATCAGCGATGCACGCCGTTTCCTTTCCGCTTCCCGTAGTGCCTCACGAAATAAACCCATACTGGTGATAAAAAGCGGGCGCAGCCAGCAAGCACAACAACTGCTCAACGACCAGCGCCACGGTCTGGATGCCGCCTATGACGCGGCCATTCAACGTGCAGGCTTGCTGCGGGTACGGGATACCCATGAGCTTTTTTCCGCGGTGGAAACCTTAAGCCACCTGCGACCACTGCGCGGTGAACGCTTGATGCTGGTGAGCAACGGTGCGTCGCCAGCCGCACAGGCGCTGGATCAGCTTCTTAGCAGACAGGGCAAGCTCGCACAGCTTAGTGATGCGACCCGACAAGCGCTACAGGACGCCTTACCGCAGGCCGTCACTATCGGCAATCCGCTCGATCTGCAGGATGATGCGACGGCCGCTCGCTATCTGGCCGCGGTTTCTGTCTTACTGGACGGTGACGACGTCGATGCACTCTTGATCATTCACGCGCCCAGCGCCGCCGCGCCCAGCACCGATTGCGCAGCACAGTTGATTACGCTCTTCCAACAGCATCCGCGTGGGAAAAGAATTACATTACTGACCAACTGGTGTGGCGAATTCTCCTCACAGGAAGCACGACGCTTGTTTAATGACGCCGGCATTCCGACCTATCGCACGCCGGAAGGTGCGGTAACGGCATTTATGCATATCGTCGAATATCGGCGTAATCAGAAACAGCTAAAGGAAACCCCAGCGCTGCCACAGGATTTAGGCATTAACGCGAGTCAGGCGCATGCTCTGATTCATCAAGCTCTGTCGGATGGCGTCACTCAGCTCGATACGCATGAAGTTCAGCCCATCCTGCAAGCCTATGGTTTGAATACCTTACCCACCTGGATTGCTGGCGACAGTGCAGAAGCCGTCCACATTGCCGAGCAGATTGGCTATCCGGTCGCGATTAAACTGAGATCGCCAGATATTCCGCATAAGTCGGAAGTTCAGGGTGTCATGCTATACCTGCGAACCGCCAGAGAGGTCCAGCAAGCGGCAGACGCCATTCTCGACCGGGTAAAACGCACCTACCCGCAGGCACGCATTTACGGCCTGCTGGTACAGAGCATGGCAAATCGCGCCGGTGCGCAGGAACTCAGAATTGCCGTCGAGCAGGATCCCGTTTTCGGCCCGCTGATTATGCTAGGAGAAGGTGGCGTTGAGTGGCGAGAAAAGCAGGCCGCCGTCGCACTGCCGCCGCTGAATATGACGCTGGCGCGCTATCTGGTGTTGCAAGCGGTAAAAGGCGGCAAGATTCGCGAATACAGCGCCCTGCGTCCGCTGGATATTCCCGCGCTCAGTCGCTTGCTGGTTCAGGTTTCCAACCTGATTCTCGACTGCCCTGAAATTTCCCGACTAGACATTCATCCCCTGCTGGCGTCTGGGGATGCATTTACGCTGCTGGATGTTACGCTGCATCTGACGCCATTCAGTGGCGATCCCCAGTCAAGGCTGGCAATACGCCCCTATCCCCATGAGCTAGAAGAAACCGCCATCCTCAAAAATGGTGAGCATTGCCTGTTCCGGCCGATCTTGCCGGAAGACGAACCGCTGCTCAGTTCGTTCATCGCAAGAGTGACGAAAGAAGACCTGTATTATCGTTATTTCAGCGAAATTAATGAATTTACTCACGAAGACTTAGCCAATATGACGCAAATTGACTACGATCGTGAGATGGCATTCGTGGCCGTACGCCAAGTCGGTGAAGAGACAGAGATTATTGGCGTGACGCGCGCGATTTCCGATCCGGATAATACGGATGCGGAATTTGCCGTGCTGGTGCGCTCCGATCTAAAAGGGCTGGGTCTTGGCAGACGGCTGTTGGAAAAGCTGATTGATTACGCCCGGGCGCACGGTCTCTTCCGCTTGACCGGCATTACCATGCCGCATAATCAAGGTATGATCCAGCTATCCAAAAAGCTCGGTTTTCACATCGACGTACAATTAGAAGAGGGTATTGTGACGCTGGAATTGCCGCTGAAAGGCTGATCGCACGACGTGACATGGCTCTTGCAACGGGAATTGTTATAGCAAAACAGGATCACAACAGCCGAAAAGTAATGGTATTATCGCCCATTCGGCTACTCCTTAACTTTTGATAATGACCAGAAGGTCATATACCCTAGTGCAGCTCGAAGTATGGTGGGTATAAACTGATGAGAGAAGAAACGCACTGTGATGCTGTCAAATTTTAAACGCAACAAATACCAACAGCACCTTGCACAACTGCCCAGAATCCCTCAGACCGCAGATGATGTTCAGACGTTGCATTCGCCTGAGCTTTTCCGCACGACGCTGATTAACGCTATTTTGAGCGCTAAAAAACGCATCTATATCGTGGCGTTGTATCTTGAGCGCGATGACGGTGGCATGGGGATTCTATCCGCAATTTATGAAGCCAAACGGCAGTGCCCAGAACTGGATGTCCGCGTTCTGGTAGACTGGCATCGTGCTCAGCGTGGCAGGATCGGCGCAGCGGCAGAAAATACCAATGCCGATTGGTATTGCGATATGGCGAAGAAACATCCAGACACGCATTTTCCTATCTACGGCATTCCTGTCAACACACGTGAAGCGTTGGGTGTGCTGCATCTGAAAGGGTTTATTGTCGATGACACGGTCATCTACAGCGGGGCCAGCCTGAATGATGTTTATCTGCATCAGCATCAGAAGTACCGCTATGACCGCTATCAGTTGATTCATAATCCGGTGTTGGCTGATACGATGGTGCAATATATCCAGACAATGCTGTCAGCCCCGGCAGTGCAGCGGTTAGATCATACCGATCGCCCGAAGAGCCTGGAAATCAAAAATGATATCAAACAGTTCCGTCAAACGTTGCGCACCGCTAGCTATCAGGCTCCGGAACACAGCGCGGATGCGAACGAATTAACCGTCACGCCGCTGGTCGGGCTAGGAAAACAAAGCCCGCTGAATAAGACCATACATCATCTGATGTATTGCGCTGATGAGCATCTGGTCATCTGTACCCCGTATTTCAACCTGCCAGCGCTGCTGGTCAGAAATATCATCCGACTATTGCGGGACGGCAAGAAAGTAGAAATTATTATTGGCGATAAGACCGCTAACGATTTCTATATTCCAGAAGATCAACCTTTTAAGATCATCGGGGCGTTACCGTATCTCTATGAGATCAACCTGCGCCGCTTCCTGAGTCGTCTGGAGCGCTACATTGAGAATCAGCAGCTTGTTGTTAGGCTGTGGAAAGACGGCGACAACAGCTTCCACCTGAAAGGCATGTGGATCGATGACAAATGGCAACTGCTGACGGGGAACAACCTTAACCCCCGAGCGTGGCGTCTGGATCTGGAAAATGCCATTCTGATTCACGATCCTCAACAGGTTCTATTACAGCAACGTCTGGACGAGCTGGATAAAATCAGGACACACACTCACATCGTAAAAAGCTATATGGAACTGGAGAGCATCGCGCAATATCCGGTGAAAGTCCGTAAGCTAATACGACGTCTGCGCCGTATTCGTATCGATCGGCTCATCAGTCGCATTCTCTAAGACTCACGCTATACTTTGAAAAACCTCGGCTTCCGGGGTTTTTTATTATCTATAGGGAGAGGTTCCATGCGCTTACTGTGCGTTGCTGCAATAATGTGCTGCTCTGGATGTAGCCACATTGCGCAAGATCGCTGGACAGGTCAGGATAAAGCCCAACATTTTCTCGCCTCAGCCGCCATCAGCGCCGCCGGGTATGAATATGGCACTCATCAACGCTGGAGTTCAGATCGTAGCGGAGGGTTCGGTATTATGTTGTCAATTAGCCTCGGTATGGCAAAAGAGCTTTATGACAGTCGGGAAGGCGGAACAGGATGGAGCTGGCAGGATCTCGTTTGGGATGTAGCCGGTGCAACCACCGGCTATGCGCTATGGCAATTATCTGAACACTAAAGCTTCATCCCTCTACCTTTACGATGCAGCGTTAATGACACAATAAACGCAATCGCCCCCATCACCGAGACATACCAGAAGAACGTCGTTTCCATGCCAAAGGATTTCAGCGAAAGCGCAACATACTCCGCCGAACCACCAAACAATGCATTAGCCACGGCATAAGATAACCCAACACCTAACGCACGAACTTCGGGCGGAAACATTTCTGCTTTTAAAATACCGCTAATAGAAGTGTAGAAACTGACAATAATCAGTGAAAGCATCACCAACGAGAAGGCAATAACAGGGCTCGTCACACTTTGTAGTACCGTCAGAATGGGAACCGTCAGCAGTGCCGCAAGTCCGCCGAAACAAAGCATTGAGCTGCGACGACCAATCTTATCCGACAACGCACCAAAGAACGGCTGCAGCAGCATAAAGATAAATAGTGCGAGGGTCATTAACCCGCTCGCGGTTTTCGCATGCATTCCTGCCGTATTCACCAAATACTTTTGCATATAAGTGGTAAACGTATAAAAGGCTAAGGAACCACCGGCCGTAAAACCCAGTACGGTAATAAAAGCGCGGCGATGTTTCCACAACCCAGCAAGCGAACCGGCATCTTTATGTTCGCGGGTTGATTTATCAGACGTTTCATTCAGAGAGCGGCGTAAATAAAGTGCAACAATCGCCAAAATAGCGCCGAGAGCAAAAGGAATACGCCATCCCCAGGCATGTAAATCTTCATCACTCAGAATCTGCTGCAATATCACAACGACTAATAGCGCCAGCAGTTGACCACCAATCAGCGTGACATATTGAAAAGAGGCATAGAATCCCTTTCTTCCTTCAACGGCAACCTCACTCATATACGTTGCACTGGTACCGTATTCCCCACCGACAGAAAGGCCCTGAAATAAACGAGCTAATAGCAGCAAAAATGGAGCCCAGGTGCCAATAGTTTCATATCCCGGCAAACATGCAATAACCAGAGATCCAAAGCACATCATGCAAACCGAAATTAGCATTGAATTTTTACGACCATGCTTGTCAGCAATGTAACCGAAAAGCCAACCGCCAATCGGTCTCATTAAAAAGCCTGCTGCAAAAACCCCTGCTGTTTGTAGTAATTGAGTGGTGGTATTTCCCGAAGGAAAAAAGATATGGGCGAAATAGATTGAGCAAAAGGAATACACATAAAAATCAAACCACTCAACCAAATTGCCCGATGAAGCGCCAACTATAGCCCGGATACGCTGGCGCGTATCTTTCGCATTTTCCGTTAGATCAGTCATCCTATTTTATTCTCCTGTTTTTCCGGACATAAAACGATGCCCGCTATAGTAAAGCAGCACTTAAACCTTGAGGCAAAAAGTTCCTGATTGTAATAATTTATTAATGTAACAACCTGACCCAATATCATTAATGTTCTTTAGCTGAAATACGGATAAATAGCGCAGCAACAACCAGAACATTATTATGAAGTTAGTTATTATTGAATGAGTTAATAAGGAGATAAGCGGAATCTATTCAGGTAAAAGGAAAGAACTAATATTCTGAAATAGGAATAAACAAAAGGCCATCCCGTTAAGGATGGCCTTTTGTTTTAATTGATACCTGGCAGTTCCCTACTCTCACATGGGGAAGCCCCACACTACCATCGGCGCTACGGCGTTTCACTTCTGAGTTCGGCATGGGGTCAGGTGGGACCACCGCGCTATCGCCGCCAGGTAAATTCTTTTTTTAAGCCGAACATTAACCCAAATAACTGGTGCTGATACCCAGAGTCGAACTGGGGACCTCACCCTTACCAAGGGTGCGCTCTACCAACTGAGCCATATCAGCGCACCTGTATAATTTGATGCCTGGCAGTTCCCTACTCTCACATGGGGAAGCCCCACACTACCATCGGCGCTACGGCGTTTCACTTCTGAGTTCGGCATGGGGTCAGGTGGGACCACCGCGCTATCGCCGCCAGGCAAATTCTGTTTTATTCCGACCGTTACTTAACATGACTTTTTTCTTTGTCATCTCCGTAACCATCAGAACCAATCTTTGAACAAGCTGAATATCGTTCTCTATGAGTCGTCTCACAAAACACCTTCGGTGTTGTAAGGTTAAGCCTCTCGGGTCATTAGTACTGGTTAGCTCAACGTATCGCTACGCTTACACACCCAGCCTATCTACGTCGTCGTCTTCAACGGCCCTTCAGGGGCATCTAGTGCCCAGGGAAGACTCATCTCGAGGCAAGTTTCCCGCTTAGATGCTTTCAGCGGTTATCTCTTCCGCACTTAGCTACCGGGCAATGCAATTGGCATCACAACCCGTACACCAGTGGTGCGTTCACTCCGGTCCTCTCGTACTAGGAGCAACCCCTCTCAATCTTCCAACGCCCACGGCAGATAGGGACCGAACTGTCTCACGACGTTCTAAACCCAGCTCGCGTACCACTTTAAATGGCGAACAGCCATACCCTTGGGACCTACTTCAGCCCCAGGATGTGATGAGCCGACATCGAGGTGCCAAACACCGCCGTCGATATGAACTCTTGGGCGGTATCAGCCTGTTATCCCCGGAGTACCTTTTATCCGTTGAGCGATGGCCCTTCCATTCAGAACCACCGGATCACTAAGACCTGCTTTCGCACCTGCTCGAGCTGTCACTCTCGCAGTCAAGCTAGCTTATGCCTTTGCACTAACCTCCTGATGTCCGACCAGGATTAGCTAACCTTCGTGCTCCTCCGTTACGCTTTGGGAGGAGACCGCCCCAGTCAAACTACCCACCAGACACTGTCCGCAACCCGGATTACGGGTCTACGTTAGAACATCAAACATTAAAGGGTGGTATTTCAAGGTTGGCTCCATGCAGACTGGCGTCCACACTTCAAAGCCTCCCACCTATCCTACACATCAAGGCTCAAGGTTCAGTGTCAAGCTATAGTAAAGGTTCACGGGGTCTTTCCGTCTTGCCGCGGGTACACTGCATCTTCACAGCGAGTTCAATTTCACTGAGTCTCGGGTGGAGACAGCCTGGCCATCATTACGCCATTCGTGCAGGTCGGAACTTACCCGACAAGGAATTTCGCTACCTTAGGACCGTTATAGTTACGGCCGCCGTTTACCGGGGCTTCGATCAAGAGCTTCGCCTTGCGGCTGACCCCATCAATTAACCTTCCGGCACCGGGCAGGCGTCACACCGTATACGTCCACTTTCGTGTTTGCACAGTGCTGTGTTTTTATTAAACAGTTGCAGCCAGCTGGTATCTTCGACTGATTTCAGCTCCATGAGCAAGTCACTTCACTTACCATCAGCGTGCCTTCTCCCGAAGTTACGGCACCATTTTGCCTAGTTCCTTCACCCGAGTTCTCTCAAGCGCCTGAGTATTCTCTACCTGACCACCTGTGTCGGTTTGGGGTACGATTCGGTGTTACCTGGAGCTTAGAGGCTTTTCCTGGAAGCGTAGCATCAGTTACTTCATCACCGTAGTGACTCGTCATCACGCCTCAGTGTTAATGATGACCCGGATTTACCAAAGTCACCCACCTTCACGCTTAAACCGGGACAACCGTCGCCCGGATAACCTAGCTTTCTCCGTCCCCCCTTCGCAGTAACACCCAGTACAGGAATATTAACCTGTTTCCCATCGACTACGCTTTTCAGCCTCGCCTTAGGGGTCGACTCACCCTGCCCCGATTAACGTTGGACAGGAACCCTTGGTCTTCCGGCGTGCGGGTTTTTCACCCGCATTATCGTTACTTATGTCAGCATTCGCACTTCTGATACCTCCAGCAACCCTCACAGGCCACCTTCGCAGGCTTACAGAACGCTCCCCTACCCAACAACACTAAGTGTCGCTGCCGCAGCTTCGGTGCATGGTTTAGCCCCGTTACATCTTCCGCGCAGGCCGACTCGACCAGTGAGCTATTACGCTTTCTTTAAATGATGGCTGCTTCTAAGCCAACATCCTGGCTGTCTATGCCTTCCCACATCGTTTCCCACTTAACCATGACTTTGGGACCTTAGCTGGCGGTCTGGGTTGTTTCCCTCTTCACGACGAACGTTAGCACCCGCCGTGTGTCTCCCGTGATAACATTCTTCGGTATTCGTAGTTTGCATCGGGTTGGTAAGTCGGGATGACCCCCTAGCCGAAACAGTGCTCTACCCCCGAAGATGAGTTCACGAGGCGCTACCTAAATAGCTTTCGGGGAGAACCAGCTATCTCCCGGTTTGATTGGCCTTTCACCCCCAGCCACAAGTCATCCGCTAATTTTTCAACATTAGTCGGTTCGGTCCTCCAGTTAGTGTTACCCAACCTTCAACCTGCCCATGGCTAGATCACCGGGTTTCGGGTCTATACCCTGCAACTTAACGCCCAGTTAAGACTCGGTTTCCCTGCGGCTCCCCTATTCGGTTAACCTTGCTACAGAATATAAGTCGCTGACCCATTATACAAAAGGTACGCAGTCACACCCCGAAGGATGCTCCCACTGCTTGTACGTACACGGTTTCAGGTTCTATTTCACTCCCCTCGCCGGGGTTCTTTTCGCCTTTCCCTCACGGTACTGGTTCACTATCGGTCAGTCAGGAGTATTTAGCCTTGGAGGATGGTCCCCCCATATTCAGACAGGATGTCACGTGTCCCGCCCTACTCATCGAACTCACAACTTGTGCATTTTTGTGTACGGGACTATCACCCTTTACTGTGCGACTTTCCAGACGCTTCCACTAACACACAAACTGATTCAGGTTCTGGGCTCTTCCCCGTTCGCTCGCCGCTACTAGGGGAATCTCGGTTGATTTCTTTTCCTCGGGGTACTGAGATGTTTCAGTTCCCCCGGTTCGCCTCATTACGCTATGTATTCACATAATGATAGTGTGTCGAAACACACTGGGTTTCCCCATTCGGGTATCGTCGGGTATAACGCTTCATATCAGCTTACCGACGCTTATCGCAGATTAGCACGCCCTTCATCGCCTCTGACTGCCTAGGCATCCACCGTGTACGCTTAGTCGCTTAACCTCACAACCCGAAGGTGTCTTTGATAAATCAAAGTCACTGTCGCGCTGCGATTATTTGAGAGACTCATTGACAGACTGCATCGCCATCGACACCCAAAGGTATCAACGCACGTTCAGCTGTCATGTTTCAATTTTCAGCTTGTTCCAGATTGTTAAAGAGCAATATCTTAAACCCTGACTATTGCTAATCAGTTTTAAGATATGAGGTAAGTAGTTGACTTACTGAAGACCCCCGCTTTCACCGGAATGGTCGGATGCGCTGGCGTCCCCTAGGGGATTCGAACCCCTGTTACCGCCGTGAAAGGGCGGTGTCCTAGGCCTCTAGACGAAGGGGACACGACACCGTACTTTGTTGACGCTTTTGCTCATTATTTTCATCAGACAATCTGTGTGAGCACTTCACTTAACACACATCTTCTTGGTAAGGAGGTGATCCAACCGCAGGTTCCCCTACGGTTACCTTGTTACGACTTCACCCCAGTCATGAATCACAAAGTGGTAAGCGCCCTCCCGAAGGTTAAGCTACCTACTTCTTTTGCAACCCACTCCCATGGTGTGACGGGCGGTGTGTACAAGGCCCGGGAACGTATTCACCGTAGCATTCTGATCTACGATTACTAGCGATTCCGACTTCATGGAGTCGAGTTGCAGACTCCAATCCGGACTACGACGTACTTTATGAGGTCCGCTTGCTCTCGCGAGGTCGCTTCTCTTTGTATACGCCATTGTAGCACGTGTGTAGCCCTACTCGTAAGGGCCATGATGACTTGACGTCATCCCCACCTTCCTCCAGTTTATCACTGGCAGTCTCCTTTGAGTTCCCGGCCGAACCGCTGGCAACAAAGGATAAGGGTTGCGCTCGTTGCGGGACTTAACCCAACATTTCACAACACGAGCTGACGACAGCCATGCAGCACCTGTCTCAGAGTTCCCGAAGGCACCAAAGCATCTCTGCTAAGTTCTCTGGATGTCAAGAGTAGGTAAGGTTCTTCGCGTTGCATCGAATTAAACCACATGCTCCACCGCTTGTGCGGGCCCCCGTCAATTCATTTGAGTTTTAACCTTGCGGCCGTACTCCCCAGGCGGTCGATTTAACGCGTTAGCTCCGGAAGCCACGCCTCAAGGGCACAACCTCCAAATCGACATCGTTTACAGCGTGGACTACCAGGGTATCTAATCCTGTTTGCTCCCCACGCTTTCGCACCTGAGCGTCAGTCTTTGTCCAGGGGGCCGCCTTCGCCACCGGTATTCCTCCAGATCTCTACGCATTTCACCGCTACACCTGGAATTCTACCCCCCTCTACAAGACTCTAGCTTGCCAGTTTCAAATGCAGTTCCCAAGTTAAGCTCGGGGATTTCACATCTGACTTAACAAACCGCCTGCGTGCGCTTTACGCCCAGTCATTCCGATTAACGCTTGCACCCTCCGTATTACCGCGGCTGCTGGCACGGAGTTAGCCGGTGCTTCTTCTGCGGGTAACGTCAATCGATGAGAGTATTAATCTCATCGCCTTCCTCCCCGCTGAAAGTGCTTTACAACCCGAAGGCCTTCTTCACACACGCGGCATGGCTGCATCAGGCTTGCGCCCATTGTGCAATATTCCCCACTGCTGCCTCCCGTAGGAGTCTGGACCGTGTCTCAGTTCCAGTGTGGCTGGTCATCCTCTCAGACCAGCTAGGGATCGTCGCCTAGGTGAGCCATTACCTCACCTACTAGCTAATCCCATCTGGGCACATCTGATGGCAAGAGGCCCGAAGGTCCCCCTCTTTGGTCCGAAGACGTTATGCGGTATTAGCTACCGTTTCCAGTAGTTATCCCCCTCCATCAGGCAGTTTCCCAGACATTACTCACCCGTCCGCCGCTCGTCACCCGAGAGCAAGCTCTCTGTGCTACCGCTCGACTTGCATGTGTTAGGCCTGCCGCCAGCGTTCAATCTGAGCCATGATCAAACTCTTCAATTTAAGATTTGTTTGATTTGCTGAACTCGTCAGCGATGCTCAAAGAATTAGTAACTGTTTATTCGTAATGAATTTACTGTTGTTCACTCTTCAAGACTTTTTATATCGTTAAGATACGGTCTTGTGAGTGCCCACACAGATTGTCTGATTAAATTGTTAAAGAGCAGTGCGTTGCAGCCTTAACCGCTTCGCGAGGTGGCGTATATTACGCTTTTCACCTTCAGAGTCAACGCTTATTTTAAAGCGTTTTCTCTTTCTTTACCGACCCGGTTGTGATTCACAGCGCCGTGTCGATGGAGGCGCATTATAGGCAGCCGATTCAGAAGCGCAAGCAAATCTAGTAAACTTTTTTCTGTTTGCGCATCTTTCATTCGTTCCGCTGATTAAGTGCGCGTTTTTATCCATTTTGGCAGGTCTGCGAGGCTTTCTAAGACACTATCAGCCAGCGTTTCGCCTTGTTCGGTAACAGGTTTACCCGTGCGCACCAACAGTTTGGTTCCTACCCCTGCGCCAATTGCAGCCTGCATATCCTCTAATTTGTCACCCACCATATAAGATGCCGCCATATCGATGTGCAGATCGCGCTGTGCAGAAAGCAACATACCTGGCTCAGGCTTACGACAATCACAAGTCTGGCGGTACTCATCCTCCCCAGCTTCAGGGTGATGCGGACAAAAATAGATGCCATCAAGATCAACACCACGGTCAGCCAACGACCAGTCCATCCACTCCGTCAGTTGCATAAACTGATCTTCTGTAAACTTACCGCGGGCGATACCGGACTGATTAGTCACCACAACCAGCGCGAAACCCATATTTTTCAACTCACGCATGGCATCGATGACGCCATCAATAAATTGAAAATGGTCAATGTCATGAACATAACCGTGATCGACATTGATCGTGCCGTCACGATCAAGAAAAATTGCTGGAACGCTCTGTGCCACTGACTTTGCTCCTGAATGGCCTAAATTGCGCGGTAGTATCGCATGTTTTCGCCCATAGGGAGAATGCAGAGCCGTGACAATCCCGATTGACTTAGACGTCTAGACGCCCTAACATCCATTTCATCTTCTGTTAATACAGAAACGGATTTATCCAGCCATAGGCACTCACGATAAAAAATATATGATTGAACTTTCTAATATTACTAAGATTTTTCAGCAAAATGGGCGGACCATTACCGCACTGGCTGATGTCAGCCTTCATGTTCCTACCGGGCAAATCTATGGTGTTATCGGCGCATCAGGCGCAGGTAAAAGTACACTCATTCGCTGCGTCAATTTATTGGAACGCCCGACAAAAGGGAAAGTACTGGTAGATGGACAAGAGCTGACCCAACTGTCGGATGGCCAGTTGACACGCGCACGCCGTCAAATCGGCATGATTTTCCAACATTTTAATCTGCTCGCTTCACGTACCGTTTTTGGCAATATTGCGCTACCACTGGAATTAGATAACACGCCAAAAGCTGACATTACCAAACGGGTCAATGAGTTGTTGGACCTGGTTGGGCTAGCGGACAAACATGATGTGTATCCAGCCAATTTATCTGGCGGACAAAAGCAACGTGTCGCTATCGCCCGTGCGTTGGCAAGCAATCCCAAAGTTCTGCTGTGTGACGAAGCAACCAGCGCATTGGATCCAGCAACCACCCGGTCGATCCTTGAGTTACTGAAAGATATCAATCGCCGCCTCGGCCTGACCATTCTTCTTATTACACATGAAATGGACGTGGTGAAACGCATTTGCGATCAGGTTGCGGTGATCAGCGATGGACGCCTCATCGAGCAAGACACGGTTAGCGAAGTCTTTTCACATCCGAAAACGCCGCTGGCACAGAAATTCATTCAGTCAACGCTACATCTGGACATCCCTGACGATTACCTCACTCGTCTCTCTCCTGACTCTCGCCCAGATTCCACACCGTTATTACGGATGGAATTTACCGGCAAATCGGTGGATGCTCCTCTGCTCTCCGAGGTTGCTCGACGCTTTAACATCAACAACAACATTATTAGCGCCCAGATGGATTATGCGGGTGGCGTCAAATTCGGCATCATGCTGGCAGAAATGCACGGCAACGATGCGGATATAAAAGCCGCAATCCAATTCCTGCAGGAAAGTCACGTAACAATTGAGGTTCTGGGTTATGTCTGAAGCAATGATGTGGTTAATGGCTAAGGGAGTATGGGAAACCGTCGCGATGACGTTCGTTTCTGGTTTCTTTGGCTTTGTGCTTGGCTTACCTGTGGGAGTCTTATTGTATACCACGCGTCCAGGGCAGATTATCGCTAATCCAAAGCTCTACCGGACCGTTTCTGCACTGGTAAACATTTTCCGCTCGATTCCATTCATTATTTTACTGGTATGGATGATTCCTTTTACTCGTGTGATTGTTGGAACCTCCATCGGCCTGCAAGCGGCGATCGTTCCTCTCACCGTCGGTGCCGCACCGTTTATTGCCCGCATGGTGGAAAACGCGCTGCTTGAAATTCCGACCGGCCTGATTGAAGCCGCACGTGCGATGGGCGCAACGCCAATGCAAATCATCAGAAAGATACTACTGCCAGAAGCATTACCGGGCCTTATTAATGCTGCAACCATCACGCTAATCACGCTCGTAGGCTATTCTGCTATGGGTGGAGCCGTGGGCGCAGGCGGCTTAGGTCAAATTGGTTATCAGTATGGCTATATTGGTTATAACGCGACGGTCATGAATACGGTATTAATATTACTGGTTGTTTTGGTTTACCTGATTCAATTCTGCGGCGACAGGGCAGTAAAAGCTGTCACACACAAGTAATCACCACAATACGCATGTGCCTGAAGGCATCTGCCAAGAGAATAGTTAATTAGGGGTAAGGATATGGCGATTAAACTGAAATCTATTGCGACCATTGGCGCACTTATTGGTGCTCTGGCGTTAGCTGGATGTGGTCAGGAAGAAAAGAATCCTAATCACATTAAAGTCGGCGTTATTGTTGGCGCAGAACAGCAGGTTGCGGAAGTCGCGCAGAAAGTGGCAAAAGACAAATACGGCCTGGACGTTGAGTTAGTCACATTTAACGACTACGTGTTGCCAAATGAAGCCCTGAGCAAGGGTGACATCGATCTGAATGCCTTCCAGCACAAGCCTTATCTGGATCAGCAGATCAAAGATCGTGGTTATAAACTGGTTTCTGTCGGCAATAGCTTTGTCTACCCGATTGCAGGTTACTCCAAAAAAATTAAATCACTGAATGAGCTGCAAGATGGCGCTCAGGTTGCGCTGCCAAACGACCCGACCAACCTGGGCCGTTCTCTGCTGCTGCTGCAAAAAGTCGGCTTGATTAAACTGAAAGACAACGTTGGTCTGCTGCCAACCGTACTGGATGTGACTGAAAATCCGAAAAATATCAAACTGGTTGAACTGGAAGCGCCACAGCTGCCGCGCTCTTTAGATGACGCGCAAATTGCACTGGCTGTCATTAACACCACTTACGCTAGCCAGATTAACCTGACACCAACGAAAGATGGCCTGTTCGTTGAAGAGAAAGACTCTCCGTATGTGAACCTGCTGGTTTCACGCGAAGACAACAAAGACGCTGAAAATGTGAAGAAATTCGTTCAGGCCTACCAATCTGATGAAGTAAACGATGCGGCAAATAAAATCTTTAATGGCGGCGCGGTAAAAGGCTGGTAATCCAGACCTAACGTGTTTAATTAAAAGATATCTGTAAGACGGGCTACGGCCCGTCTTGTTATTTGTGCAATAGCTTGCTTCAATACTCGCTCTTTGAGAAAAAGCAGAGGAATCCTTAATGCGTGCTGTTCCCTTTATATTGTTGGCAATGTCGCTGACAGGCTGTTCTTTATTTCAGAAGCCACCGGCACCGGCTCCTCAACCCGTTATTGAAACCAAAACCGCAGAACCGGCGCCTAAACCCAAACCAGCGGTTCGCCCGACGCCTGCAGTATTGTATAAAAGCGCAGAAGAATTAGTCGGTAAGCCTTTCCGTGATATGGGCGAAGTTTCTGGCTCCTCATGTCAGGTCAGCGCTCAGGATTCCCCGCCTAATGCGGCGAATGCACGTAAAAGAATGCAAAACCGCGCCACTGCCATGAAAGCCAATGCGGTTTTACTGCATGAATGCCAAACCGTCAGTGGTATAGCAGGTTGCTACAGTCAGGTCGTTTGCCAGGGCACGGCACTGAAAGTCTCTGCACAATGAGTCAATTTGTTTTCAATCAGATCGGGATTATCCGCTCACCGTATAAAGAAAAATTTGCCATTCCGCGGCAGCCGGGTCTGATTGAAGATGGAGGCGGAGAGCTTCAGTTATTGCCGCCGTACAATCAGGCGGAGTGTGTTCGAGGGCTGGAGGCGTTCAGCCATATCTGGGTATTGTTCATTTTTCATCAAACGATGGAAGGTGGCTGGCGTCCGACTGTTCGACCACCGCGTCTGGGAGGAAATGCACGTACCGGTGTTTTCGCTACGCGTTCTACTTTCCGCCCCAACCCTGTTGGCATGTCGCTGGTTGAATTAAAAGGGATTCGAGTAAAAGGCGATGCCATTACGCTCGAATTAGGCAGCCTTGATCTGGTCGATGGTACACCGGTTGTCGATATCAAACCTTACCTGCCTTTTGCAGAAAGCCATCCTCAGGCACGAGCGGGTTTTGCCCAAATGGCACCCGATGCAGCAATGCCAGTGCTTTTTTCTCCCCTTGCGGAAAATCAGATCGCGCAGCACCAAAAGAAATATCCCCAGCTAAAGCGCTTTATCACACAGGTATTGGCGCAAGATCCACGCCCGGCCTATCGCAAAGGAGAAAGCACTACGCGTGAATACGCCGTTTTGCTGCTGGAATTCAATGTGCGCTGGCGCGTCTGCGAAGAACAAACCGAAGTGTTAAGCCTCGACCCGTCAAACGCGTGTTAATACGCTAACCACAGCAATATATTCTAAAATTGTTCCTGCTCTCTTTTGACGCGCCGCCCGCGCTGGTAAACTAAACCACTTTTTATGTGCCTTCGGCTGCGCGGCAGCCCTATGCTATTTGTCGTTCTAACGGAACTAACACCCCATGCGTACTAGCCAATACATGCTCTCCACTCTCAAGGAGACGCCAGCCGATGCAGAAGTCATCAGCCATCAGTTGATGCTCCGGGCAGGAATGATTCGTAAACTGGCCTCTGGCCTTTACACCTGGTTGCCGACCGGTTTACGTGTTTTGAGAAAAGTTGAAAACATCGTGCGCGAAGAGATGAACAACGCTGGCGCTATTGAAGTTTCCATGCCCGTTGTTCAGCCTGCCGATTTATGGGTAGAAAGTGGACGTTGGGATCAATATGGCCCAGAACTACTGCGCTTTGTCGATCGTGGCGAGCGCCCTTTCGTACTCGGCCCAACGCATGAAGAAGTCATTACCGATCTGATTCGTAATGAAATCAGCTCCTACAAGCAGTTGCCGCTGAATTTCTTCCAGATTCAAACCAAATTCCGCGATGAAGTCCGCCCACGTTTTGGCGTGATGCGCTCACGTGAATTCCTGATGAAAGATGCCTACTCTTTCCATACCTCTCAGGAATCTTTGCAGGTCACCTACGATGCCATGTACGCAGCCTACAGCCAGATTTTCAGCCGTATGGATCTGGATTTCAGAGCCGTTCAGGCAGATACCGGTTCTATCGGCGGTAACGCATCCCATGAGTTTCAGGTACTGGCTGCTAGCGGTGAAGACGATATCGTTTTCTCAACGGAATCCGACTACGCGGCAAACATTGAACTGGCAGAAGCCGTTGCGCCAAAGCTAGGCCGTGCAGAAGCGAAAGAAGAGCTGCGTCTGGTTGATACGCCGAACGCGAAAACCATCGCCGAGCTGGTTGAACAATTTAAGTTACCAGTAGAAAAAACGGTGAAAACGCTGCTGGTTAAAGCCACGGAAGAAAGCGGTCATAAGCTGGTTGCGCTGTTGGTTCGTGGCGATCACGAACTGAACGAAATTAAAGCGGAAAAAATTGCTCAGGTAGCCAGCCCACTGACGTTTGCTACCGAAGAAGAGATTCGTGCCACCATCGGCGCTGGCCCAGGTTCACTTGGCCCGGTCAAGCTGTCGATTCCAGTCGTTGTCGACCGCACCGTTGCGGCCATGAGCGACTTCAGCGCTGGCGCAAACATTGATGGCAAACACTATTTTGGCATCAACTGGGAGCGTGACGTTGCGCTGCCGCAGGTTGCGGATATCCGTAACGTGGTTGAAGGTGACATCAGTCCAGACGGTAAAGGCACGCTGCAAATTAAACGCGGTATCGAAGTGGGCCATATCTTCCAACTGGGCAGCAAATATTCTGAAGCGTTGAAAGCGACGGTTCAAGGTGAAGATGGCCGTAACCAGACGCTGACGATGGGCTGCTACGGTATCGGTGTAACGCGTGTTGTTGCAGCAGCGATCGAGCAGAATCATGACGAACGCGGCATCATCTGGCCAGATGCGATTGCACCTTTCCACGTTGCTATTCTGCCAATGAACATGCACAAGTCTTTCCGTGTGAAGGAAGTCGCTGAGGATATCTATCAGCAACTGCGCGCTAAAGGCATTGAAGTTCTGCTTGATGACCGCAAAGAGCGTCCGGGTGTGATGTTCGCCGATATGGAGTTGATTGGTGTACCGCACACCATCGTCATTGGCGACCGTAATCTGGATAGCGAAGAGATTGAATATAAGCATCGCCGGATTGGTGAAAAGCAGATGATTAAAACCAACGAAATCGTCGATTTCCTGCTGGCAAATATCGTTCGCTAATCGCTGCCGAACCGCCCTTTCCTATGAAGGGCGAATTACAGGCATAAAAAAATGGTGGGTTTCCCCACCATTTTTTATTTTAAGACTTCAGTAACCTATCACGAATTATTCACGAAACAGTTCTTCAATGCTCAGCCCCTGAACCTGCAAAATCTCCCGCAGGCGGCGCAAGCCTTCAACCTGAATCTGACGAACACGTTCGCGTGTTAAGCCAATTTCACGACCGACATCTTCCAGCGTAGCCGCTTCATACCCTAACAGGCCGAAACGACGCGCCAGCACCTCACGCTGTTTGGCATTAAGCTCAAACAACCATTTAACGATATTCTGTTTCATATCGTTATCCTGAGTGGTGTCTTCAGGTCCGTTGTCTTTTTCGTCTGCCAGAATATCCAGCAGCGCTTTTTCCGAATCACCGCCCAGCGGAGTATCGACAGAAGTTATACGTTCATTCAGGCGCAGCATGCGGTTGACATCATCAACAGGCTTATCAAGCTGTTCGGCAATTTCTTCCGCACTCGGCTCGTGATCCAGTTTATGAGACAGTTCGCGCGCGGTGCGCAGATAAACGTTGAGTTCTTTGACGATGTGAATCGGCAAACGGATGGTACGGGTTTGATTCATGATCGCCCGTTCTATCGTCTGTCGAATCCACCAGGTTGCGTAGGTTGAAAAACGGAATCCTCTTTCTGGATCGAATTTTTCAACCGCACGGATCAGGCCGAGGTTCCCCTCTTCAATCAGATCCAGCAAGGCCAGACCACGATTGTTGTAACGGCGGGCAATTTTCACCACCAACCGCAGGTTACTCTCGATCATCCGGCGGCGCGATGGGACATCACCACGCAGCGCACGCCGGGCAAAATAAACTTCTTCTTCTGCGGTCAAAAGCGGCGAATAGCCGATTTCTCCTAAATAAAGCTGTGTTGCGTCCAGGACACGCTGTGGGACCCCTTGTGATAACAGCTCGTCTTCCGCCGAATCATTATCATTGGTATCTTCCTCTGCCAGCGCTTTATCGTCAAAAACGTCAAGTCCATTTTCGTCGAAATCGGTATCTTCATGTAACTCGTTAACTTTCAGCGTACTTTGGCTCATAAGTGGCTCCTACCCGTGATCCCTTGGCAGAATACCGAAATATTCTGCCCGATTTATCGCTGCGGCAGAAAACGCAGCGGGTTTACGGATTTCCCCTTGTAACGAATTTCAAAGTGCAAGCGAACTGAGCTGGTGCCCGTACTGCCCATCGTAGCGATTTTTTGTCCTGCCGTGACATCTTGTTGCTCACGGACTAGCATCGTATCGTTATGGGCATAGGCACTGAGGTAGTCATCATTATGTTTGATGATTATCAGATTTCCGTAACCACGTAGCGCATTGCCCGCGTACACCACTCGCCCACTGGCGGTTGCGGTGATCGGTTGCCCACGTGAGCCGGCGATATCAATCCCTTTATTTCCCCCTTCAGAAGCAGAGAAACTATCTATGACTTTCCCATCGGTAGGCCAACGCCAACTGCCGACAGCAGCCGTATTGCTGCTGGCAACAGCCGCTGGTGCGGAAACAGGAGCGGTTGTTGTTGCCCCTGCCGTAGGTAACATCTTACCTACATTCTGTTTACCCTGGTTACCAGAATACGCATTAGTTGACTGAGAATCAACCGATGTAGTTTGTATTTGAGTACTTGATGGCGGCGTCGGTACGCCACCTCGGGTGGCATCGGTTGTTGCCAACATACCACCACCGCTCGTCAGGCCACCACCGGAAGCGTTGTTGCCGGATCCGTTGCCTAAATTCAGCGATTGCCCCACATTCAGGCTGTATGGCTCAGGAATATTGTTGCGCTGCGCCAGATCCCGGTAATCATTGCCGGTAATCCAGGCGATATAAAACAGGGTATCGCCACGTTTAACGGTGTAGGAATTGCCGCCGCTGTAGCTGCCTTTCGGAATATTACCGTAGCTGCGGTTATAAACAATCCGGCCATCGGACGTTGTTGCAACACTTTCACTCGTCGTTGAAATACGTGATGGTGGCGCAGATAACATTCCCCCTCGGCTGCCCGTATTTCCGTCAACGCTGCTGATCGGTGCGGATTTGGAATTATTGTTGGTACATCCAGCCAATCCTAAGACAATCACCGTACAAGCAGCAATGTGACGCAAATTCATCATTCGGCTTCCCATGCGCCTTACTCCCCTATAACTATAGCGTTCAAAAAAGTAACTATATCCGTCGTATTTCAAGCTGCATGTGCGCTGGCCTCTCTTACTCCCCCAGTCACTTACTGATGTAAGCTCCTGGGATTCGTGCGATTACCGCCTGCCTGCAACTCGAACTATTTAGGCTATATAACATTCAAAAAACAGTAATACTCAGAATCCAATTCGGACATGTTTGCCTCGCATCTGCTGCCGTTTTACTGGCTGTAGCCCAACTGACCGTAGCCCAACTACTAATAGCATAAGTGATTGTAGCGTAAACGATATCCGGTAATGTATTCGTTAGCTGGAACGAGAAAGATCGCTACTTCACCATCGCTGGCGCATAAGCAAAACGGGAAAGGCACCACGATGATTAGAGGCTAACAATATCAACAAGTTCGCACTATAAAACAGTTGTGTTGAAATTTTAAAGACTTAACAACAAATGCATGCCAACGCCACGGTATCAGGCTAACTCCCCTTTGACCAGAGGAACAAACCGAACAGCTTCAACCGTTTGAATAATAAATTCGCCAGCATGGCGCTGTACAACTTGCAGTATTTGCGACTGTTCCCCGACGGGCAGCACCATTACGCCACCTTCATCGAGCTGTTCCAGCAGTGCCCGAGGAATTTCCGGCGGTGCCGCGGTAACGATAATAGCGTCAAACGGCCCGCGCGACGCCCAACCTTGCCATCCATCGCCATGGCGGGTAGAAACATTATGCAAATCAAGCTGCTTTAAGCGGCGCTTGGCCTGCCATTGCAGCCCCTTAATGCGCTCGACCGAGCAAACGTGTTGAACCAAATGCGCTAAAATCGCCGTTTGATAACCTGACCCCGTGCCAATTTCCAGCACGCGGGATACGGGCGTCAGGCTGAGCAGCTCCGTCATCTTCGCGACCATATAGGGCTGCGAGATAGTCTGGCCGGAACCAATAGGCAGAGCGGTGTTTTCATACGCTTTATGTTCAAAAGCTTCATCAACAAAACGTTCTCTGGGTACGGCTTCTATCGCCTTCAGCAGACGTTCGTCCTGAATGCCTTGCTGGCGCAACTGTGCCAGCAACGTTTCTATACGCTTGTTTACCATTCCCCGCCGACCTCAGCTCTGGTTAACCTCGTCACCAATACAGCAATGTTCCCGCATAAGGGCCAGCCAGCCGCCGCTACCGCACGGTTACTGGTATGTATTCTCTTCAACTATTTTCTGCAAAAAATACGTCGCAACACATCAGACACCGATATCAGCATCCTGGAATGACTGCAACAATTCACGTACCACGCTGGTCGCAAAACTACCCGCAGGTAGCCAAAATTTCACTTCCACGGTCGTGTCATCCTGCCATTCCCAGCACATCTGTTGCGGATACAACAGTACCGCGCGCCGCGCCGATTCAACCCGCTCGCGCTTGACCAAAGACCACAGCGTTTCTTGTCCCGCTAAAGCCAGCTCTTCAAATGCTCGTGCATCATCCTGCGTACCCAGCTCACCGTCACCGGGCAACGGCGCAGTAATCTGGAGCTCGCCGGCATCAAGGCGTGCCTGTAAGGTTTCCAGTTCGTCAGGTTTAGCCACAAACCAGCTGCCGCGCCCTGTTAGCTGCAATGCGTCGCCACATAAAACGGTTTTCTCCTGCTCTCCCGCCAGTCTTGCGCTAACAACCTGATTAAACATCGCACTGCGGCTGGCGGAAAGGTAAAAACTACGTTTATTACGTTCTTTTACCCGAATCTCGTTATTCGCCCAAAGACGCGCCTGCTCAAGATTATTTCCGTTGCGCCCGAAACGCTGGCTACCGAAATAATTAGGGACGCCGTTCGCGGCAATCAGTACCAAACGAGCATCAACCTCGCGTCGATCGCTGACCTGACGCAGCACCAGAGTAAAATGGTTACCTCGCAGCGTACCAATGCGCAACTTGCGACGATGGCGGGTCACTTCAAGCACATCACAGCCTTCAAGCGCCAGCGCAGAGAAATCCGGCGTGTCCTTGCCCGGCATATGCAGGCAAAACCACTGTTCGGTGACAGCATGACGATCTTTCAGACCTGCATAGCTTACGGCTCGTAGCGGCAGGCGAGCGAATTTCGCCAGCATTTCAGCCACAAATTGCGTATTGCAGCCGCGCTTACGTACGCGCACTAATACCTGTTCACCATCACCGTCTGGCTGGAATCCCAGATCTTCGACGACGACAAAATCTTCCGCAGCGGACTTCAATGAGCCGGTAGCCTGTGGTTCGCCATGCAGCCAGACGAGTTGTTCGCTATTTTCCATCGTTATCCTACAAGACCATGACCGGGTGATGCACCGCCATGACATGGTTTCTTATACTGTTAGTTTTCTATGATTGATAAGGTCTTGTTGATAAGACATTGATTGCAAAATAACCGCTTACCACGCGACAATTTCGCCAGTTCCTTTTTTCACCAGCAAGGCAACGGCTTCACAGGCAATACCCTCACCACGACCGGTAAAGCCCAACTGTTCTGTCGTGGTAGCTTTCACATTGACGTCATCCATATGGCACAGCAGATCTTCAGCCAGATTCACGCGCATTTGCGGAATATGCGGCGCCATTTTCGGTGCCTGCGCAATAATCGTGACGTCCAGATTGCCCAACTGATAGCCTTTTTCATTGATACGGCGCCAGGCTTCACGCAGCAGACCACGGCTGTCCGCCCCTTTAAAAGCCGGATCGGTATCAGGGAACAGCTTGCCAATATCACCCAGCGCGGCGGCGCCCAACAGGGCATCCGTCACCGCATGCAGCACGACATCCCCATCGGAATGCGCCAGCAGGCCCTGAGTATAAGGAATTCGCACGCCACCGATCACCAACGGACCTTCTCCACCGAACTTATGGACATCAAAACCGTGACCGATACGCATCGCGCGTTCTCCTTATGTATTTAGCAAATAAATTTAACGAATAAAATGAGGTTACTGCAAACTGGTTAAATAGAATTCAGCTAATGCCAAATCCTCTGGGCACGTGACTTTGATATTATCCGCCCGCCCGCTGATAATTTGCGGGCGATAGCCACAATATTCCAGCGCGGAGGCTTCATCTGTGACGGCCACGCCATCCTGAAGCGCCCGTTGCAGGCACTGTTTCAACAGTGCCGTGGGAAAAAGCTGCGGCGTCAGCGCATGCCACAAATCGTTACGTTCTACCGTGCGATCGATAAACCCATCCGTGCTGCGCTTCATGGTATCACGAACCGGGGCGGCCAAAATTCCACCAACGTCACTCTGCTCAACAATCGCCAGCAGGCGCGTCAGATCGTCCTGATGCAAACACGGACGCGCCGCGTCATGCACCAGCGCCCACGCGCCGTCGGCAACGGCGGATAGCCCTGCCAGCACGGAATCGGCACGCTGCTGCCCGCCCGTTACGGTACAAATACGGGGATCGCTGGCGATCGCCAGAGTATGAAAAAATGCGTCATCGGGACTGATAACGACGACGACACGCTGCACGCGTGAATGGCGTAAAAGCGCGTCGATAGTATGTTCAAGAATGGTTTTATGGCCGGTTGCATCATTACCAATCGTCAGATACTGCTTAGGACGATCGTTTTGCATTCTGCTGCCGTTACCCGCGGCGGGCAAAACGGCAACAATATCAGGCGGGGAAAGGCTGGGAGTCTGCATGCGTCAACGTTGTGTATTGTTGGATGGAGTATTAGTAGATGGAGCCGTATTCACGTTACGGTGGTTCGATTCCGGAACCAGACGATAGAAGCTTTCACCGGGTTTGATCATACCCAGCTCATTGCGTGCGCGTTCTTCAATCGCTTCCTGCCCGCCATTGAGATCGTCAATTTCGGCAAACAGTTGTTCGTTACGGTCTTTTAATTTGGCGTTGTTTCCCTGTTGGACAACAACATCATCTTTCACCCGAACATAATCATGAATGCCATTCTTGCCCAGCCACAGTGAGTACTGAAGCCAGCCAAGCAATATCAATAATAACAGCGTAAGCTTTCCCATCCCGCCCCCTGAAAAACCGCCTAATCATCCCATAACTTTTGTTTCGACTCCACTGTGTCGGGCAGTGGAAGGCAAGATTCACCGTGCCGCGTGCCTAAATGAGGATATTTCGGGCAGGAATTCGTACCAAATCAGCCACCAAATCACATTCTCGCCATCTATTCATTATCTTCGCGCTTTCTGCCGTCTCCCCGTAACGAGAAGGCACAACCCCATAGGAAATACCGGGATAAAACCGGCTACAGGAAAACGTCAGTTGAACCATTAATGCTATCTGTGTATTTTTATGCATACAAAGTGCATAAAAAAAGAAAATTTTACGTTTAAACCAGGAGAAACCCATGTTCAAAAAACTGTTATTCGTTGGTGCGCTCTGCGCCACCGCATTATCCACAACCGTACTCCCAACCAGCGCCTTCGCTGCAGAACCCACTTACGTGGTCGGCTCTGGCGGAACCTATCGTCCCTTTGAGTTTGAAAACGCGCAGAAAGAGCTGGAAGGCTTTGATATTGATATTATTAAAGCGATCGCCAAGGCGGAGAATTTCAATATCAAGCTGGTCAATACGCCGTGGGAAGGTATCTTCGCGACCCTTAACTCCGGCGATCGCGACATTATCATCTCCGGCATCACAATTACCGACAAGCGTAAGCAAATGGTCGATTTCTCCGCGCCTTATTTCCCTGCCGAGCAGTCTATTGTGGTGCCTAAAGGTTCTACGATCGACTCGATTGCCGCATTGAAAGATCACAAAGTCGGTGTTGTGAACTCCAGTACCGCCGATGTCGTGGTCTCTGACGTATTAGGGAAAAACAGTACATCGATTAAGCGCTTCGATAACACCCCATTAATGTTACAAGAGCTGTATGAAGATGGCGTGGGCGCCGCGGTTGGCGATGTGGGTGTGGTGAAGTTTTACATTAAGACTCACCCTGAAAAACAGTTCAACCTGGTTTCCGATGCCAAATTCGAACGCCAGTATTTTGGGATCGCCGTAGCGAAAGGCAACGATCAACTGCGTGAGAAGATTAACGCCGGGTTGAAAAAAATCGTTGCCGATGGCACCTACGCCAAAATCTATCAGACCTGGTTTGATAACAACGTTCCGACCTTACCCGCAGAATAACGCCTGCAATACACCGCGCTTCTGGTCTCCATTGCCTCACGCGAGACGTCGCACCAACCGGACAGCCAGCCTGTCCGGTTTAATTTAAAAGAATCATTACGTTAGCCTATTCAAAAAAGGAAACGATCTTGACGGGATTTCGTTGGGAGATCATTCAGGAGTATGCCCCGCTATTTATGGAAGGCACCTGGATGACCATCAAATGCACTATTATCTGTGTCATTCTTGGCACCTGTTGGGGATTAACGCTCGGGTTAGGCCGCTTAGCGCAAGCACCGCACGGGCCGTGGAAATATATCCTGCACTATGGCGTTCAGTGGCCGGTGCGTATCTACATTAGCGCCTTTCGCGGTACGCCGCTGTTTGTACAAATCATGGTGGTGCACTTCGCGCTGGTGCCGCTATTCATCAACCCACGTGACGGATTGCTGGTAACCAGCAATATTATGTCGGTCGATGTTGCCCGCACGCTACGCGCAGATTACGGCGCGTTCCTCTCCTGCATTGTGGCCATTACGCTGAATGCGGGCGCCTATGTCTCTGAAATATTCCGCGCCGGTATTCAGTCAATCGATCGCGGCCAGATGGAAGCATCTCGCTCGCTCGGCATGAGCTATGGCCGCACCATGCGGAAAGTCATCCTGCCACAGGCTTTTCGCCGTATGCTGCCGCCGCTGGGTAACAACGCCATCGCGATTGTGAAAGATTCCTCGCTGGCTTCGGCGATCGGATTGGCGGATCTCGCCTATGCCGCTCGCACGGTATCAGGGGCTTACGCCACGTACTGGGAACCCTATCTGGCGATCTCTATCGTCTATTGGGTTATTACTTTCCTGCTCTCGCTGCTGGTGCGGCACATGGAAACGAGGTTTGGCAAAAGTGATTCACGTTAATAACCTGCAAAAACAGTTTGGCGATACCCATGTCCTGCGTGGTATTTCCTGTGACATCGCGCCTCAGGAAGTGCTTTGCCTGATCGGTCCATCCGGCTCAGGAAAAAGTACTTTTCTGCGCTGTATCAATGCGCTGGAGACCCTTTCAGGCGGCGAGATTACGGTCAACGGTTTTGCTATTCACGATCAGAAAACCGATATCAATCGGATGCGTGAAAGCGTCGGTATGGTGTTTCAGCGCTTCAATCTGTTCCCACACATGACGGTGTTGGAAAATGTGATCATGGCGCCAATGGGAGTGAAGAAATTACCCCGTGCACAAGCCGTTGAACGCGCTAAAGCGTTGCTCAGCAAGGTTGGTTTGCTGGATAAAATCGATGCCTGGCCGAACAGCCTGTCCGGTGGTCAGCAGCAGCGCGTCGCGATTGCCCGCGCGTTGGCAATGGAACCGACGATCATGCTGTTTGATGAACCGACATCTGCGCTAGACCCGGAACTGGTTGGCGAAGTGCTGGCGGTCATGAAAACGCTGGCTAATGAAGGCATGACTATGGTCATCGTGACCCATGAAATGGCATTCGCAAAAGAAGTGGCCGATAGAGTGATCTTTATCGATCAGGGGATTATTCAGGAAGAAGGCACACCAGAGGCGATTTTTACTCATCCAAGCAACCCGCGCACGCAGGCTTTCCTAAGCAAGGTACTGTAAATATTCTCATACGGTAAAACCAAAGCTGTCAGCATCTCCTACGCTGGCAGCTTTTTTTCACCACCCCGTCAGAAAAGAAAATACCAGCCAAAACAGGCAGATGACCGTCAGCCCCGTCGCAAAAAGCGTATAAAAAAGATAGCCTCTCAGCAGAAAGCTAAACCCGACCCCCACCAGCACCGAAAACGGCATCAGCGCCAGAAAGAACGGCCACGTATAGAGCATGAAGAAAAACGTGGTATTAGAGCCGTATACCAGAAAAGGGATACTAAAGGCCAACCAATAGAAGGAGAACCCCGTCACCGCCCCCATAAACAGGTAGGAAACGCCGTCATCCTCTTCTTGCGCTGGCCGAGTCTTACTAATCGTTAACTGCGTGGCATTTTGCATAATCTTTCCCATTCTTCCCCTGCATCACCCAACAGCGCGGTGAAAAAAGCGGGGATATCAGAGCTTGATAATAGCTCGCTTGCCAAGCAGATCTAACAATTGGCCTGTCAAATTTGTTACTAATTGTTCACCATCCAGGTGGCTATCCGGCGCTTCCGGTGCCTCATACGCCGAGTCGATTCCCGTAAAATTACGCAGCTCTCCCGCACGGGCTTTTTTATACAACCCTTTAGGATCGCGTGCTTCACAGGTCGCTAACGGCGTATCGACGAAAACTTCGATGAACTGCCCTTCGCCCAATAAATCCTGCACCATTTTGCGCTCGGCGCGGTGCGGCGAGATAAACGCGGTCAGCACCACCAGACCGGCATCCACCATCAGTTTGGCGACTTCCCCCACGCGGCGAATATTCTCGCGCCGATCGTCATCGGTAAAGCCTAAATCGCGGCACAAACCGTGCCGGACGTTGTCGCCGTCCAGCAGGTAAGTGCTGACGCCACGCTGGTGCAGCGTCTGCTCCAGCGCCCCTGCCAGCGTGGATTTACCGGAACCTGACAGCCCGGTAAACCAGATAACGACGCCCTGATGACCATGCAATTTCTCGCGCGACTCACGGGTGACATCGTGCGCATGCCAGACGACGTTCTCGTCAGTCGGTTCATCACGTACAGACACGTTATTTGCCTCCCAGCAGATCGCGCGCACCCCAATGCGGGAAGTGACGACGTACCAGCGCATTCAGTTCCAGCTCAAACGCACTATACGCGCCCGGCTCCTGATATACCTGCTCGATAGGCTCACGCACCAGACCGGCGCCCACCGTGACGTTGCTCAGACGATCGATAAAGATCATGCCACCGGTTACCGCGTTGTGCTGATAGTTGTCCAACACCAGCGGTTCATCAAAAATCAGCTCAACCGAACCGATGCCATTCAGCGGCAGATTCTCCGCGACGCGCTGCGTCAACGTATTAATCTCAACCTGATACTGAATATTCTCGACCCGAGCGCGCGTTTTCTTGCCGCCAATCTTGATGTCGTAACTCTGTCCCGGCACCAGCGGCTGTTCCGCCATCCAGACCACATCCACCAGCGCATGCTGCACCGCCTTCAGCGATTCACCGCTATCGACCAGCAGATCGCCGCGGCTGATATCAATCTCATCCGCCAGCACCAGCGTAATGGCTTCACCTGCCTGCGCCTGCGGTAAATCACCGTCGAAGGTCACAATACGGCTGACAGTAGATTCTACGCCGGACGGCAGCACTTTAACCCGCTGCCCAACGCGGATAATGCCGGAGGCCAGTGTGCCCGCGTAGCCGCGAAAATCCAGATTCGGGCGGTTGACGTATTGCACCGGGAAGCGCATCGGCTGTTCCAGCGTGCGCTGTGCCACATTGACCGTTTCCAGCACGTCCAGCAGCGTTGGTCCGGTATACCAGTCCATCGTCGTGCCTGGCGTTGCGACATTGTCGCCATCCAATGCGGAAATCGGCACAAAAGTGATATTCAGGTCGGTAGGCAGTTGCTGAGCAAAATCCAGATAATCCTGCTTAAACTGCTCAAATACCGTTTGCTGATAATCCACTAAGTCCATTTTGTTCACCGCCACCACCAGATCGCGAATCCCCAGCAGGGTCGCGATAAAGCTGTGACGGCGAGTTTGATCCAAGACGCCTTTACGAGCATCAATCAGCAGAATCGCCAGCTCGCAGGTTGATGCGCCCGTCGCCATGTTGCGCGTGTACTGCTCGTGCCCCGGCGTATCGGCGATGATAAATTTGCGTTTTTCCGTCGAAAAATAGCGGTAGGCCACGTCAATCGTGATGCCCTGTTCACGCTCGGCCTGAAGCCCATCGACCAGCAGTGCCAGATCCAGCTTTTCGCCCTGTGTCCCCAGACGCTTGCTGTCGTTGTGCAGCGTACTGAGCTGATCTTCATAAATCTGGCGCGTATCGTGCAGCAAACGGCCAATCAGCGTACTTTTTCCATCATCGACGCTACCGCAGGTCAGGAAACGCAGCAGCGTCTTATCCTGCTGTGCGTGCAAATAGGCTTCCACACCGCCTTGCTCGGCAATCTGCTGTGCAATCGCATTATTGATGACGACGGCATCTTTATCAGCCGCGTTTTCCGCAACTGTATCTTTTAACGAAGTTTGGCTC
Source organism: Pectobacterium aroidearum (assembly GCF_041228105.1). Lineage (NCBI taxonomy): Bacteria > Pseudomonadati > Pseudomonadota > Gammaproteobacteria > Enterobacterales > Pectobacteriaceae > Pectobacterium > Pectobacterium aroidearum. The sequence goes on along the minus strand of NZ_CP166097.1, from coordinate 1,053,751 downwards.
ATTCGACGATTCCTCAGAAATACCCTTGACGCTTTTTCAGCTCCATTGAACCGGCCTGATCGCGGTCAATCACCCTTCCCTGACGCTCACTGGTGGTGGAAACCAGCATCTCTTCGATGATTTCCGGCAGCGTCTGCGCCTCCGATGCCACCGCGCCCGTCAGTGGCCAGCAGCCCAGCGTGCGGAAACGCACCATGCGTTGTTCAATTACTTCACCCGGTTGCAGATCGATGCGATCGTCATCCACCATCAGCAGCATGCCATCGCGCTCCAGCACCGGACGCGGGGCGGCCAGATATAGCGGAACAATATCGATATTTTCCAGATAGATATATTGCCAGATATCCAACTCGGTCCAGTTAGAAAGCGGGAAAACACGAATACTCTCGCCTTTGTTAATCTGACCATTGTAGTTGTGCCACAGTTCCGGGCGCTGGTTCTTCGGATCCCAACGGTGGAAACGGTCGCGGAAGGAGTAAATACGTTCTTTAGCTCGCGATTTCTCTTCATCGCGACGCGCTCCGCCAAACGCGGCATCAAAACCGTATTTATCCAGCGCCTGCTTCAGCCCTTCGGTTTTCATGATGTCAGTGTGCTTGGCGCTGCCGTGTACGAAGGGGTTAATTCCCAATGCTTCGCCCTGTGGGTTGCGGTGCACCAGCAGTTCACAGCCGTAAGCTTTCGCCGTACGGTCGCGGAATTCGTACATTTCACGAAATTTCCAGCCGGTATCGACGTGCAGCAACGGGAAAGGCAGCGACCCCGGATAGAACGCCTTGCGTGCCAAATGCAGCATCACCGAAGAGTCTTTGCCGATGGAGTACATCATCACCGGGTTACTGAACTCGGCCGCCACTTCGCGGATGATGTGAATGCTTTCGGCTTCAAGCTGCCGTAAATGCGTCAGTCGTTTCTCGTCCATACCCTTTCCTTAAGCCAAGTTTACTACCGCTGGGCGGCTGTCTTGCGGCACCGTCGGCGTTGTCTGACCAAACCAGGCAATCTGGTGATGCAAATCCACCACCTCGCCAATCACCAGCAGCGCCGGTGTCGGCGCTTGCCGTGCCAAATGTTCTAACTCTTGCAGTGTGCCGATTTGCACCTGCTGATCGTGTCGGGTGCCGCGGCTGATCACAGCGACAGGTGTCTGCGCTGAACGGCCATGCGCGATAAGCTGCTGCGAAATTTCAGCGGCCTTCATCGTTCCCATATAAATCGCCAGCGTCTGACGCCCGCGCGCCAGCGTTGACCAGTCCAGCGCGTCGCCATCGGGGCGACAGTGGCCAGTAATAAATAGTACGCTCTGCGCGTAATCACGGTGCGTCAGCGGAATCCCCGCATACGCCGTGACGCCCGCAGCAGCCGTCACACCGGGCACCACCTGAAACGTGATGCCAGCCTGCGCTACCGCCTGCAACTCTTCGCCGCCGCGGCCAAAAACGAAGGGATCGCCACCTTTCAGGCGCACTACCCGCTTGCCTTCTTGCGCTAGCGTCACCAGTAGCTGATTAATCTCATCCTGCGGGAGCGAATGCTCACTGGCGCGCTTTCCAACGCAGATGCGTTCAGCATCGCGGCGCACCAGATCCAACACATCGGCGCTGACCAGATGGTCATACAGCACCACGTCCGCCTGCTGCATCACTTGTAATCCACGCAACGTAAGCAACCCAGCATCACCGGGGCCTGCGCCAACCAGCGCTACTTCACCGCGTGCTGCAGCAGGCAGTTGCTGCTCGTCTTGCTGATTAACCAGTTGCTGTTGCAATTCGTCTTCGGCCTGCGCGAGTTGTCCGGCAGAAACCAGCGCCGCAAAACGCCCGACAAACAACCGTTCCCAGAAACGACGACGTGCCGACATCGAATGCAGTCGGGTTTTAATCCTGTCGCGCCAGCTTCCGGCTATGTCCGCCATCGTGCCCAAACTGGCGGGCAGTAATGATTCCAGCTTTTCACGCAGCAAGCGTGCCAGCACTGGCGCTTGCCCACCGGAGGAAATCGCCACCACCAGCGGAGAGCGATCGACAATCGAAGGGAAAATAAACGAGCACTTCGGCTGATCGTCCACCACGTTCACCAGCAAATGGCGCTGATTCGCCGCCTCAAATACGGCCGCGTTCAGCTCAGCGTCATCCGTAGCGGCAATCACCAGAAATACGCCAGATAGCAAATCAGGCGTAAAAACCTGTGCCAGCCATTCAATCTTCCCGGCCTGATGCTGCACAGCCAACGGTTCGGCCAGCGCCTGCGCGACAATTTTTACCTCCGCACCCGCGCGTTGCAGTAGATCGATTTTGCGCGTAGCAACCTCGCCGCCGCCCACAACCAGTACTGGGCGCTGACGAAGATCGGCAAATATAGGGAGATAGTTCACAATCGCCTTAACTAAGCAAAAAAGTAGATAATGCGACTATACGGTGAGGACAGAACACTTATGAAATGCCGAATTGGAATGACAAGTTCCGTAATGGAATAACACCACGTTTACAACTGAGATTGGGATGATAACGGCGGTAAAAATGACGGTGATAAAAAACCGGACAATGCCCTAGTGCCTATCGCTGAAGCATTGAGATACACGGGGCGACCACAGGGGTGAGGCGTCTCTACGGGAACCTCCCCCTGTGTTTCCCCTAATAACGGGCTTAAGTAACCAGTATCAGGAGATACCCAGTTGTCTCTTTTACCCTTCGTGCAGCCCGCACTCGCGTTTCAGGCCGAAGAAGCGGGTTTCCTCTTCACTCATGCCCGGTTCCCATTTGCGGGTGGTGTGCGTATCGCCAACAGACAGATAGCCCTGATCCCAGAGCGGGTGGTAGCTCAGACCATTTTCTTTCAGATATTGATACACCGTCCGGTTATCCCAATCGATAATCGGCAGGAATTTGAAGACGCCACGCTGAATCGCCAGCACCGGCAAGTCTCCCCGACTGCCGGACTGCTCACGGCGCAGGCCAGCAAACCACGTTTTTGCCTTTAACTCGCTCAGCGCCCGATTCATCGGCTCAACTTTATTCAGCAGGTTGTAGCGCTCAATGCCTTCCACGCCCTGTTCCCACAGTTTGCCGTAGCGCGCTTCTTGCCAGGCTGCGGATTCAGCGGCGCGATACACTTGCAGATTCAGTTTCAACTGCTCCGTCAGCGCATCAATAAACTGATAGGTTTCAGGGAACAGATAGCCTGTATCCGTGAGGATAACCGGGATATCCGGTCGCTGTTGTGTCACCAGATGCAGCGATACCGCAGCCTGAATACCGAAGCTGGACGACAAAACATAATCGCCCGGCAAATTCTCCAGCGCCCAGCTTACTCTTTCCTGTGCAGACAGCTGTTCAAGCTGACCATTCACGACAGCCAAGGCTGCCGCCTGCTCCGCTTTCGGTAACGCGTTGAGCGCCTCAAGGTTAAATTCGGCCATCAGGCTCTCCTGTCAGTCATAAAAATCGCGCGCGGGATCCAGCACCGGTCTAATGATATTGGTGCGAATAGTGAAATCACCGAAGCCTTCGTTCGGCTGGCGATCCTGTGCCCACAGCCCAATAAGCCGATCAATTTCCGCCAGGATCTCGGTTTCATTAATGTTCTCGCGATACATACGAGGAATACGTGTCCCTTCGCGATTCCCACCGAGGTGCAGGTTATAACGCCCTACCGCTTTGCCCACCAGACCGATTTCCGCCAGCATCGCACGGCCGCAGCCGTTCGGGCAGCCCGTGACGCGCAGAACAATGTGTTCATCACCCACACCGTGCTGCTGCATGATATCTTCCACTTTCGTGACAAACTCCGGCAGGAAACGCTCGGCTTCCGCCATCGCCAGCGGACAGGTGGGGAACGACACGCAGGCCATTGAATTCTTGCGTTGCTCGCTCACGCTGTCATCAATCAAACCGTGTTCACGCGCCAGCGCATCAATTTTCGCTTTGCTGCGCGCAGGCACGCCGGCGATGATCAAATTCTGGTTCGCCGTTAAGCGGAAATCCCCTTTGTGGATTTTAGCGATTTCCGCCAAACCGGTTTTCAACGGTCGACCCGGATAATCCAGAATACGGCCATTTTCGATAAACAGCGTCAGATGCCATTTGTTATCGATGCCTTTTACCCAGCCAATACGATCGCCACGTCCGGTGAATTCATACGGACGCACCGCTTCAAATTTCACACCGGCACGCGCTTCCACTTCCTGCTTGAAGTTGTCTACACCTACGCGCTCCAGCGTGTATTTGGTTTTCGCATTTTTACGGTTAGTACGGTTGCCCCAATCGCGCTGCGTGGTCACCACCGCTTCCGCGATGGTCAGCGTATGTTCGATGGAAATATAGCCCAGCTCGCTGGCGGTACGCGGGTAGGTTTCTTTATCACCGTGCGCGATAGACAACCCACCGCCCACCAGCACGTTGAAGCCCACCAGACGGCCATTATCAGCAATCGCAATAAAATTGAGATCGTTCGCATGCAGATCCACATCATTCTGCGGCGGAACCACGACCGTGGTTTTGAACTTACGCGGCAGATACGTCGAACCCAGAATCGGTTCTTCATCCGTCGTTGCTACCTTTTCCTGATCCATCCAGATCTCAGCGTAGGCACGCGTGCGCGGCAGCAGATGTTCAGAGATCTTTTTCGCCCACTCATATGCTTGCTGATGCAGTTCGGATTCGATCGGGTTAGACGTACACAACACGTTACGGTTCATGTCATTCGCCGTCGCCAGCGCATCCAGACCAATGCTATTCAGCATCTGGTGTACCGGTTTCACGTTCGATTTGAGAATACCGTGATACTGGAACGTCTGGCGGTTCGTAATACGAATGCTGCCATATATCGTGCTTTCGCCAGCAAATTTATCGATCCGCAGCCACTGCTCCGGCGTCATCACGCCACCGGGCAAGCGGCAGCGCAGCAGCATGGCATGGCGCGGTTCCAGTTTCTGCTCGGCACGCTCGGCGCGAATATCACGGTCATCCTGCTGATACATACCGTGGAAACGGATCAGCAGAAAATTGTCGCCTTTGAAGCCGCCAGTCAGACCATCGTTCAGGTCTTCAGCAATTGTGCCGCGCAGGAAGTTACTTTCAGTCTTCATGCGCTCAGCATCAGTGAGTTTCCCTTCTACCACCAGGGGACCAGGGTGTTTTTCACTGAAAACGTATTTTTCGCTCATTAGTACACATCTCGCTGATAACGGCGCTCAAGGCGCAGATCGCTTAAAAACTCATCGGCTTGTTCACTGTCCATGCCGCCATGCTCAACTATCACGTCCAGCAGCGCCCGCTCGACATCTTTCGCCATACGGTTGGCATCACCACACACGTACAGGTGCGCACCGTCCTGAATCCAACGCCAGACTTCCGCACCCTTTTCCCGCAGCTTGTCCTGCACATAGATTTTGTGTGCCTGATCGCGTGACCACGCCAGATCGATGTTGGTCAGCAGCCCATCTTTAACGTAGCGCTGCCATTCAACCTGATACAGGAAATCTTCCGTAAAGTGAGGGTTACCAAAGAACAGCCAGTTTTTCCCTTCTGCCCCTTCGGCATCGCGCTGCTGCATAAACGCGCGGAACGGTGCAATCCCGGTGCCCGGCCCGATCATGATGACCGGCGTATCGGAATTGGCAGGCAGACGGAAGTTATCGTTGTGCTCAATGAAGACGCGGATTTCATCATCTTCGCTCAGTCGGTCAGCCAGATAGCTGGATGCGCCACCGGCCCGCGCGCGGCCTTCGTATTCGTAGCGCACCACGCCAACGGTGATATGCACTTCGCTTTCGGCTTCTGCCTGCGAGGAAGCAATAGAGTAAAGACGCGGCGTCAACGGACGCAGCAGACCCAGCAGTTGATCCGCCGTCAGTTCAGCCGGCGCCTGTCGCACCATATCCACCAGCGGTGTCCGTTGTGCGAACTGCTGAAGTGCGGGCTTATCGGCCAACAGCGACAGCAGCGTCTCGTTACGCGACAGCGCTGCATATTTCTCGACGATCGGCGCGGTGTTTTGCGTCAGCTCAAAATGGCTTTTCAGCGCCTGCGATAATGGCAGCGTCTTACCGTCAACGCTGACGGATTCATCGCCTTTCAGCCACAGCAGTTCCAGCAATTCCTGCACCAGTGCCGGATCGTTATCAAACCACACGCCCAGCGCGTCTCCCGGCTGATAACGTAAACCGGAATCGCCCAGATCGATCTCGATATGGCGCACATCTTTTTCTGAACCACGCCCGGTTACTTTCTGATTCACCGCAAATGTGGCATGCAACGGTGAGGATTTGCTGTACGGGCTGCTGGTAATTTCATCCAGTGCGCCCTGAGCGGCAATCTGTGCGACGGCTTCACCCTGAACCGGCACTCGCGCCTGCAAAATATCAACCAGCTGGCGACGCCACTGTTCAGCTAGCGCCTGATAATCGACATCGGCATCAACGCGATCCAGCAGACGCTCCGCGCCCAGCTCAGCCAGACGGTCATCGAAATCCTTACCCGCCTTGCTGAAGAATTCGTAAGAAGTATCACCCAGACCAAACACGGCAAACACGGTGTCTTTCAGCGCCGGGGCTTTCTTGGACAGCAGGAACTTATGCAGCGCGACCGCTTCTTCCGGCGGCTCGCCTTCCCCCTGCGTCGAGGTCACGATCAGCAGCAGTTTTTCCTGCCCGATTTGCTTGAACTTGTAATCACCCGCATTGACCAGATTAACGGACAGCTTGGCTGCCAGCAGGTCGTCACGCAGCTGTTCCGCGACCCGACGTGCGTTACCGGTCTGTGAGGCAGAAATCAGCGTGATGGTTTGTACCGGCACCGTTACTGCGGAAGCGGTAGCCGCCGCGGCGATCGTGGTACCAGACTGCACGTTCCCAGGCTGTTGTACCAGCCCCCAGAAATAGCCGGATAGCCAGGCCAGCTGCGTCGATGAGAAATCACCGGTTGCCGCCTGTAAACGCGTTAATTGCTCCGCACTCAGCGGAAGCAATGAAGTGGGGGAAACCGGAGTAGTCATTGTGATTTCTGTTTCCTTGTGCCTGTGCAGTTAGCCAACGACGCTAATACAAAAACATGCAATAAAAAGATGGATGGAGGATAAGGGTAACGATCTGCATCTTAACAATTAAAGAAATGATGGAAATATTAAATAACCAAAATGACTAAATGGTTTTTCTGATAGTCCTTATTGCTTAAAGTGTTATAGCCGATGGCATGCGCCTTTCATGGCGATATCGGTAAGATATGCATTCGGAAAGCGGGGCTGCCACGCAACCCCATATAGACAGGATGTGAGTTAAATTTTCAGGACTTTCATGCCGAAATCGTCTGGACTCACGATGTTTTCGAGCTGGCCGACCTGCAACAAGTCGCCTTTAGAGACGACGCTGCTGATATTGGTGTCAGGAAAGCGAAGGTTTTTGACGAGGTGTACCGCAATAGGTCGCCCCTTTTTATCAATATCCATCACCCACCCGAGGAAGCCTCCCGAGTATTTCGCCAGACTGCCTATTGGGTAGAGACCATAAATCTGGACGTATTTAACCAGTACCGCCTTGTCATACGCGGCGTTCGCCTCATAGATTTTGCGGTAGGCAGCCAATGGCGTACGGGGCGAAACACCATTCCGCGCATGCCTGAGCTTATTAATCGCCTTAATCACAGAGACCAAGCGAACTAACGGCGACAATTGTTCGGCGCGTTTGCCGTGCGGATAGCCGCTACCGTCCAAACGCTCGTTAGCATTCTCAATCACATCTCGGCAAGTGGGGCTTATCGCCCAGTCCAGTTCACGTAACTTCTCGCGCAGTGCTTCTACGTGACCAATCAGGATCGCTTTCTGCATCGGATTCATGTTGACCTTGAGCGACGGAAGGCTGGCATTGACCAGCAGCGGCTTACCCATAGTATGAAGCAATGCGCCTAATACGGCCTCGCGCACGTAGGGATCGTGCGGATCGGAAAGTAGCAGCATATCGGCCAGTTTCCCTGCAACCTGCACCGCATGCCTGACCCACTCCGCTTCATCACGCAGGAACGACAGCGCATACAGAAAAGCCTTTCTCTCTTTTTTGACCATATAGATCAGGGTGTCGACACAGTCATAAAAGATCTCAACGGGCAGTTGATTGCGCGTTTTGATGTACATCAGCCCAATCTGAAGCCGATGGGCAACCTCCATGACGCCCCGTTCCATCGGCGTCTGGCGGGTGCGTTTCTCGCGTTCCTGGCTTTCTCGCAGCAAGATATTTTTCTCCTTAGTGCCAGGAATGAACAGCGGAGACGAATACACCATGCTGCCAGTGACGCCGGTTCGGTATGCCGCCTCTCTTTCCGACTCATGGGTATAATGAAGCAGGGCTTCAGACTGGGATGAAGACAAATTGATAAACTGGATGCCGACAGCCGCATAGCCATTATTCCCAAAGGGGCGTATATGGCGAATTCTTCCCTCGGCATAAAAGCTTTCCCCGTTAGGAAATTCCAGCGTAATGCCGGGGATATTCTGCCCCACATCAATCGCAATGCTTTCAACCAGATCGATTTCGACCATACACCCACCGGTCGATAAATTACGCAGCGTTCCGGGCACGTTAAGCGTGTGCATATAAACTTCGATGCGAGCACGAGCCTGCATACCAAGAATAAAAGGAATACGAATCGCACCTCTGTTTTCAGTGACGAAAACAGAGTCTGGCAGGCGACACTCCAGACGATAAAACATACTGTCCGTCTTGAATAATTGCGTAGAAATATTACACAGACTGTAGGTTTCTCGTTCGATGTTCTCCGTACCTTTGAGCGCTTCCAGATCAAAATTCAAACCACCATCGGCAAGATATCTGTCGATATCTGAACCAGAATATTCTACTGCCAACACAATACGGTTTTTATCCAGATTCAATTCCGCAACGTCAGCCTTTAATGCATATAGCATATCCTTGGCATAGATAGACATCACATATGAATGTTGCAGCAATGCGCTAATCACTTTAGCGGGAGGAGGAGAAAAATGTTCCACTATAATATCTACCTATTAACGCGATGGTGATATACCCCAAAATCCAAAAAGGACTTCTCTTTTTAATAAAATGAATGCTCACACGGAATTAAATGCTGATTCTTACTGAGTAGAACATCACCCAGATTCAATTCTGAGTTTTTCTCCCCTTTGATAGGATTACGAAACGGCAATCTTAACGTCGCTTATCATCCTAACAAGGATACTATGAAGTCACAACGGTCACACGCCACCGTCATATTGATTTAAATTCAAACAAAAAAAACTTAACCACCAATTAAACAAAAACAATCAATTTAAAAACCCAGATAAATTAACAAAATTAGAATTAAACACCAATGACAACATAGATTTAAACGATCATTATTTTTTATTCAATAGTCAATAACTATCAAACAAGAATTATTGATCATTTTAAACAATTTCCATCTATTCCAAATTGCTGTGTAGAATCCAGACGAGCAAGGCTGTGGAATTCCTATTTCTATGGAGAGGGTGAGTAATCAGTAAAATGAATACAACAACATTGAATATTGATGGAAAAATTCTTAGGCTGACAGCAGAGTTCCAGCCTATCATCCATCTCCCTCACAATAAAATATTCCGCTATGAAGCCCTCGCCAGGTTTTATAATTCGGAAGGCACACTGATATCAACGCAACAAACCATAGATAGAATAGAGAAATCTAAGGCAATCGATAAAGTAACAGACTTTATGTTTGATGTTGTCTGTCAGGTAATAAAAAACAAAAGCAGCATGACAATATCTTTCAATCTTTCACATTTACTTTTTAATAATTCCGCCTATCTGGAAAGGTTATACCAAAAATGTATTACGCATGAGGTTAACCCACAGAATATAGAAATAGAGATCAGTGAAAAAACGACGCGACAGCAGTTAATAGACGGGATACCTTTTTTAAATCAGGCCAAAAAATATGGCTTTATGCTTTCGTTAGATGACTTCGGCGCAGGAAATCTACAAATAGACAGCCTGAGCTTGTTTGACTTCGATACCATAAAAATCGATCGTTCTATTATTGATGGCATCGGTAAAGAAGAGACAAAATCACAAAAACTAAAGGTCTTATTGAACAAACTTATCCCTCTTGGGGTAAATATTATCTGTGAAGGCGTTGAGAAAGCGACGGATTTGAACCGGTTAAATAAATACCACCCCATTGGGATTCAAGGATATATCTTCTATCGGCCACTCACATTCAGCCAATTAAGGCTGCTGGAGGGCTTTTAGCTGATATCTTCAGCCTCTGCTGCCCCGCCAACAACCTCTTAGACGATCGACATTAGCGAACAGGCTCACATTTCTGGCGTTCGCCACAGGAATTTATCCTTTTACAATGGCGTATCAATGCGATACTCACGCCTGTGGCAACGGGAGAAAAATGATGTGGCAACGACGCGCGCTGGAACTCAATACGCAGGATATTTGGCACTGGCAACAGGTCCTCTCGGTCACCGATTACGCCCGAGAACAGGGCTTCAATACGCTGGTGCTGGGCGCTGCGGATTTGCTGGATAAACTGGTTACACCGGAAGCCTACAATAACGCACGTTTTGACGATCGCATCAGCAGCCAACAACGTTCCCGCTGTATTTACCTGAATCAGGTCGCGGCACACTGCCGTGAACAGGGGCTGGCGCTGTATCTGCAATGCAAAGAGCTGTCGTTCCCCACAGATTTATTGCTCCACCACCCGGAATTACTGGACGACAAACATAGCCTCCGCATGGATACCGATTTTTGGTGCGACTACCTTGCCGCCAAAGTCGAACTGCTGATGCAGCAGATCCCGCGCCTGAGCGGCCTGCTGCTGGCGATCTCCAACAGCGACAGCCTGCTACGCTTTTCAGCCCCCTCCGGCGATGAGATCAACGGCGTCGTTCCCGTCACGACACACTGGCCGACGAACGCTGACAGCGAGCAGATCTACCACCGCTTATTTTCCGCCGTCGCCCGCGTGATGCACTACCACCAGCGTCATCTGGTATTGCGCGCTTTTCCCGCCAGCCATCAGGACATCGGTAATGTGCTGAACGCTATTCGCACGCTGCCGGAATCCGTTTCTGTCGCCATCAAAGTCACGCCAGAACGCTTCTGGCCTGAGTTCCCCAATAACCCTGCGCTGCTGGACGTCAGCGGGCGTGAAGTCTGGGTTGAACTGGATCTGGCGGGCGAAGAAGTTGGCTGGGGCAACCTTCCCTTCCTGCGCTACACCGAAGTGCAGGGGCGACTGCTGTGGTGCCGGGAGAAAAATCCCGCGATTGTCAGCGCGCTGTGTCGCATCAGTTGGGAAGGCGTGGATAATCACAGTGTAATCGGTACGCTCAGCGAATTTACGCTGTTCGCCAGTTCCCGCTTACTCATGAACCAGACCGCATCGACAAACGAAAGTACGCTGTTCGCGCAGTGGTTAATGGCGCGCTATCAGTGGCAACCGGACGATAGCGTACTGCACACGATGCAGACCTTGTTGGATCAGGCGCATCAGGCCATTTCCCTGTCACTGTACGCCCGCCACCACGTTTTTCACCGCCACAGCCTGCTGCCGACCAGTTTTGGTCAGGCGATCTGGAGCCTGTATGGTCAGCTCAACCGTAACCACTGGCTACCGGGCTCCGGTCAGGATATTACGTTCGACCCGCAGCATGCGGATCTGGCGTCGCAAAACCTCTATCACATCGCGAAAGAGAAAGATGCCGCGTGGCAGTTGGCGGAACAGTGCCAGCAGGCCGCACTGCAATTCTCTCGTGAACACACGATGCCGGAAGCGCTCCGCCAGCGCTGGCAGCAGGAATGGCGCGGCCTGACGCTGTATTGCCGAGCGTTTGTTCACGCGCAAAAAGCCTTCTTTACGCTGCACTACTGCAAACAGGTGGAGAACAACTGGACGCTGCGAGAAATCGCCAAAACCAACATTCAGGCGCTGTACGGGATCGGGCATGAGATGGAAGATTTCTGCCTACAGCACCGGGAGTACCCGGTGAGCATGCATGTGATGTTTGATGCCGGGCGTCCACGCGCGTTAGCCGATAGCCTGCAACAACAGTTGGCTGAACTCGCGTAACGCACCGGCCAATAAAATACCGTAGTCAGTCACTGACTACGGTATTCGGTGATTCGCTTAGCGGATCACCCGTTTCAGAATGCGATCGCCTGAATTGCTGAAGTTTTTCGCCGACTCTTCGACGCTCTTTTTGCCATAATCCAGCTGTTCGATGGTTTGCAGGATCAGGCTGGCAAGCTGCGGATCTTCAAGATAGGAAGAAACGGGTGTTTGCATCGGCTTTTGCAGCGCCAGCGATAATCCGGCAACCGACAGATCGTTCGTATCCAGCTTCTGCTTTTCTTCCAGCGCTTGTCTGGCGATGCGGCTGAGCGGAATACCGCGCTCGGTGCCCATCAGCAGCGCTCCCTCAGGGTCGTTCATCAGGAAATTCAGCAGCAGCGCCGCTTCTTTCGGGTGCCTGGTATTTTTACTGATGGCAAACAGCATAGAGGGTTTGAAGAACTGCCCGGAATTCTCCGACCCCGGCGTCATAATGTATGGCCCTAACTCAAGCTTGCCGGGTGCCGCCAGCGGATCGGCGTATTTCTTCACGACCGAAATCCACAGATGCGCGCCGCCGTATTCGCCGTTAATCCAGGGACGCGTTTCATACATGCCGACTTTGCCAAACGCGTTGTAATACTTCGAGGACGGCATCACATGTTCGTCGATCAAACGCTTATAGAAGCGGAACGCCTCGATCCATTGCGCCTCACTGTAGTTAAAGCGTTTGTTCTTCTCATCGATCATGCCGATCTGATATTTCTGCGTCATGTAATAGTTGATCAATTCCAGCACGCCTTCACCGCTGTCCTGCGCGGGAGAAGCAATGGGGAAATAGTTATCGCCCAGTTTTTCTTTAAATACCTTGCCAGCATGGAACAGTTCATCCCAGGTGGTGGGATACGGCAGTCCGGCTTTCTTCCAGGTTTCCGTGTTGTAGTACATCACCAGCGCATTCAGCGAGGTGGAAATCGCATTCACCTTGCCATCAATCGTCGCGGGCTTCAGCGCATCTTCGGGGAAATCCTGCAATTTTAGCGTATCACTCAGCTTATTCAGGTCATAAAAGCCGGTACCGGTCTTGGAAAAAATCGGCAGCCAGTTCCAGTTGACCTGTAACACATCCGGTTCTTCAGCGCTGGCAATCTGTGTCGTCAGACGGGATAAGTGCCCGTCCCAGCCGGTATATTCCGGCTTCACGCTGATATGCGGATATTTTTTCTGAAACGCCTCCAGTGCGGTCAACGTCGCCTGATGACGGCTATTTCCTCCCCACCAGGAGAGGCGTAATTCCACGGGTTCAGCAGCCTGCGCGAGCGAACAGAGCGCAGAGAAGGCGATGACAATCAGTCCAGGTAATCTCATTTTTCCCCCAACGACATTATTATTGTGGTGTGTCTGGTGTGGCGTATGGATGAGAACAGGTAGGGTACATGACTACATTTCTCGACCCTGACAAGATAGGCAGAACCTTTTTTATCGCGCCAGCCGTCACGGCGGAAAAACGCGTGATTTGCGGGGCTGACGGAAGAAATGTTGATGGCCGCATCGCGTTAGTGGACGTTTCAATCACGCAGCGTGAGCCCTATCTGACGCAGCAGGGAGGTGCCTCACATCATTAACCGGCACACCACACCAAAAAGAGATTCATTTCACAAATAAGAAACACAAAAACAACAAAACCACCCCGTGTGCGTGGTAAAAGAGAGAAAACGGTGTAAAAACGTGATGAAACACACACAGCATGAAGCACCGCATCCTTCTCTTCGTTATGCCTTTCACATTCTCTTACGCCACACGCCATAGGCTGTGAAGCCCGCTCCAAGCTCCGCAGATTTCATCGTGTCAGATCCTGCCGAACGCCCCAAAACGTGCTGCAATGCGTTCATGGACGGCAAAATTGGATCTCATCATGAAGCACTCTATTCAGTCATACTCCCCCGCCGCCGACGGCGTCACACCGGATACCGCCATTTTTCAGCAGGCTATCGACAGGATTGCGGCACAGGGCGGCGGCACCCTGACGGTAGAACCGGGGCGCTATCTGTTAGGGGGATTGCTGCTGCCTTCCAATTTTTGCCTGCAACTGGAGGCGGGGGCTGAGCTCATCGTCAGCGGCGACTATGAGCAGTTTACGCAGGCTACCACCATCAGCATGGCCGAGCTGTCACATCGGGCGTTTCTTTATGCTTACCAACAGCGCAATATCACGATCTGCGGTCAGGGTAAGATCATGGGAAATGCCGACGCCTATTTCTCGCTGGAACCCGACGATCAAGGCTATCGCCTGCCTGCGCAACATCGCCCACGCATTGTGGTTTTTGAGGATTGCGAACACATCCGCCTGTGTGACTTTACGATTGAACACGCGCCAATGTGGACCGTGCATTTGGTCAGCTGTCGTCACGTCATCGTCGAACGCCTGACGATTGATAACGATCTGAGCATGGCGAATACCGATGCGCTGGATCTCGATAGCTGCCAGCAGGTACAAATCAGCAACTGCTCGCTGAGCGCCGCCGACGATGCACTGTGCATCAAAACCACCAATAAGCCACCACATCTGCAACGTAAGGTGCAGCAGGTCGTTATCAGCAATTGCCTGTTGCGCTCCAAGAGCTGTGCGCTGAAAGTCGGCACCGAAACCTTTGCCGACATTGAAGATATTTCCGTCAGCAACTGTGCCATTTACGATACCAACCGCGCGATCGGCCTGATATCCCGCGATGGCGGCACGTTTCGACGCTTGCAGTTCAGCAACATCACATTCCAGTGCATCGCCGCACATCCCTGCCACTGGGGCAAAGCCGATCCGATCTTTATCTCCGTACGCTATCGCGATCCTGCCATCGAACCGGGCCGGATCGAAGCGGTGCAATTTTCTCAGATCGCGGGGATCAGCGAGGGAGCGATTAACCTACACAGCACGCCCGCAGGCTACATTCGTGATATCCATTTCCATGCCGTGCACCTCGAACAGCGGCAGAGCGACTCGCCGGAACAGGGCATGTACGATGTGCGTCCGCCCTGCAACCCGGAACGCCCTACAGGTATGGGGTTAGACAATGCGTATCGGGTCGATCTCATTACCGGGCGCGCATTCGGCGTTGAGCACTACCCAGACGGCATGCCCGCGTTATTTGCTCGCGGCGTCCTGAACCTGACCACCAGCCACATGACGATCCACCGTCCCGATCCGCTCCCTTCAGGCTGGCATCACGCCACGATCGTGCAGTTGGAAGAATAAGTACTTTCGGGTAGTATGCGACGGTTTTTTGCATACTATGTTCTGAAAGCCCCCTTTTCAGAACGAAACCGGGAACATCGCTATGGTCACTACGCTATTTAAAGATTTTCAGTTTGAAGCCGCGCATCATTTGCCCCACGTACCGGAAGGCCACAAATGCGGGCGGCTGCATGGGCACTCTTTCATGGTGAGACTGGAAATTACCGGTGAAGTGGATCCGCATACCGGCTGGGTGATGGATTTCTCTGAGCTGAAATCCGCGTTCAAACCTACGTGGGAGCGGTTGGATCACCACTATCTGAATGAGATCCCCGGACTGGAAAACCCAACCAGCGAGGTGCTGGCGCACTGGATCTGGCACCAGTTGAAGCCGACATTACCGCTGCTCAGCGCCGTGATGGTGAAAGAAACCTGCACCGCGGGCTGCGTCTATAAAGGCGAGTAAACCGCCGTTACTACATCTTTCTGTAACATGTCCCCGTCATTCTGCTTGTGATGCATTCATCATCATAATCATAATGAATAGGGGATCCCCATGTTGTTTTCAGTCAGAAAATTAGCTGTCGCGCTCTCGTTTTTCTCACTTTGTGCAACGGCTGCGCCAATAAATATTCTCGATTTTCCGCAGCCCAAAAATACCCCTGATGAAATTTATGCCGTCACGGAAATTCCGGCAGGCAGCATGATTAAGTATGAAACCGATGCTGAGACCGGATTCATTATTGCCGACCGTTTCCAATCAATGCCTGTGGCGTACCCGGCAAACTACGGCTCGCTCACCCAATCATTAGGCGGTGATAACGATCCCCTTGATGTGATTTTTTATACCCGCGCCCCGCTGATCCCCGGATCGCTGATTAAACTGCGCCCGATTGGCATCCTGAAAATGATCGATGCAGGCGAAGTCGATGACAAAATTGTCGCAGTTCCAACCAGCAAGATCGATCCGACCTATGACAACATCAAAACGATTGCTGACCTGCCGCCAATCGAACAGGAAAGGCTACAGGCTTTCTTCCGGGTCTATAAACAACTGCCTGCGGGAAGAAAAGTGGTTGAGCTAAAAGGATTTGAAGACGTCAATGCCGCCAAAACTGTTATTTCAGCGGCGCATGACAGCTATATGAAGAACCATAAACAGCCATGAAGAACCACAAATAATCAGGCAATATTCAGGTATTTATGTGTCTGCATAGAAAGCCGCCAGTTACGGGCGATGCAGGTCGCAATACACAGTTTGGTCGCATCGTCTTTCTGGCTGATCGGCTGTAGAGCTACGATGCGCGGCTTATCATCATCAAGCCGCGCCAGTAGCGTATCCAACGCTTCAATATCACGTTCACGCGCCACCGGGTGTTTGATCTCATCCGCCCGTTGCAGTGCCTGATCGAGCACCTTCATGCCGCCGCGCATATTCACCTTCGGCGATACCGTCACCCAGGTTTTTGGCGAACAGCGCACGTCGTGGGTGCCGCTGGTTTCAATTTGGCAACTAAAGCCCTGCTTTTCCAACTGTAGCGTCAGCGGTGTCAAATCGTGGATACACGGCTCACCGCCGGTGATCACGATGTGGCGTGCCGTGTAACCCTGCTGCGTCATCAGCGCCAGAATATCGTCCGCACTCGCCGCGCCCCAGGCATCGTTTTCTTCCGTTTTTACCAGCACCTGATCCAATGAGGTTTCCCGCTCTGCCAGTTTGTCCCAGGTGTGTTTGGTATCGCACCAGCTACAGCCGACCGGGCACCCTTGCAGGCGCACAAACACCGCCGGCACACCGGTAAAATAGCCTTCGCCCTGTAACGTCTGGAACATTTCATTAATCGGGTACTGCATGGTTTTCACTGTCTCATTCACTTAAAAAGGCATTATACCCTAAATCCTCCGCGTTGCAGGACGGCGACAATGCAGCCCCCATTCGACGACCCCCTTGCCGAGGACAGTTGAGTAATTCGACGTGTGCATCAATAATCAATCTGTTGTTAGGATTTCACCTGCATTCGTTACGTTTCATTATTAACAAGGACAAAAACAAATGAAGTTATTGAAACCATTAGCTCTATTACTCGCCTCTTGTGCCTTTGTGCCTGCATTTTCTCAGGCGCAGGATATCGCCCAGGTTAAAACCCAGCCGGGCTATTACCGCATGATGCTGGGGCAGTTCGAAATCACGGCACTGTCTGACGGCACCAACACTATGCCGATGGATAAACTGTTGCAGCGGACACCACCGGAAAAAATTACCGAACTGCTGGCAGAGAAAGCGCTGACGCCGCAGGTGGAAACCTCCATCAACGCCTATTTGGTCAATACCGGCAAACACCTGATTCTGATCGATACAGGGAACGGTAAGCAGAGCAATCCCACGGTCGGGAAAGTGCTGCCGAACCTGATTGCGGCGGGCTACAAGCCTGAGCAGGTCGATACCATATTGATGACCCACCTGCACGGTGACCATTTTGGTGGTCTGGTACAGGACAGCAAGCTGAACTACCCGAACGCTACCGTGTATGTCAGCCAGCCAGAAACCGACTTCTGGCTCAGCCCGGATAACCTGAAAAGCGCACCAGAGAACAGAAAGGCCGCGTTCCAACGTGTGCAAACTATCTTTGATGCCATTAAGAAAGAGAACAAGCTGAAAACGTTCCCAGCACAGCAGACAGCACTGCTGCCCGGTGTGACCGCGATCCCAAGCCCAGGACATACGCCGGGACACACCTCGTTTATGGTCGAGAGCGAAGGGAAAAAATTGCTGGTATGGGGAGACATCATTCATGCGGAAGCGGTACAGATGAGCTTACCCGCTACCACTATCAGCTTTGACTCAAATATGGATCAGGCGACAGAATCCCGTAATAAAGCGCTGGCCGACGCCGCCAGTCAGGCTTACTGGGTTGCAGGCGCCCACCTGCCCTTCCCCGGCATCGGCCATGTGGGTACACGTCTGGAACGCAACGGCACCACCAACGGTTACCGCTGGCTGCCAGCGAATTACAGCGTATCGGGATTGTCACAGTAATCCCTTCGTCGTCACTCAAGCAGGGGGCGAATCCGCCTCCTGCTCCGCAATCGCCTCCGCAATTTGCTCATACAGCCACGCGATCGCCGGATTACTGTCCTGCCTTGCATGCCAAAGCGCCGAGAGCGTATATGTCGGTAAATCAAGCGGGACCGGGCTATCGTTCAGGCCATAATGCTGGCACCACAGCGTCGCTAATTTCTCCGGGACGGTGGCAACTGACGGCGTGTGCTGCAATATGCCCGGCAGGGCGGAGAAATGCGGCGTGGTGTAATAAATCGTCCGCGTCATTCCCTGTTTTTCCAGCATGTCGTCCACGATGCCATGCGCACGTTCACGGTAGGTCACCAGTAAATGGCGCTGCTGGCTGTATACCTCCAAAGGAACAGGAGACGGCAGCGCGAGCTGTTGTGGGTGCCACAACGCCCTGAACCCTGACGATAACAGCGCACGCTGTTTCAACCAGCCTGCCTGTGAGCTGGCGACGGAAATGACCAGATCGACGCTGTCATTTTCCAACCGTTCCACATCCAAAAACGGATCGGTGGCAACAAGGTTGATGCGCAAATGAGGGGCATTCGCTTTGAGCCGTTTCAGCAATAGCGGCATCAGCCATATTTCCACCCAGTCGGTCATGCCCAGCGTGATCGCGCGTGAATCGGTCAGCGGATCAAAGCTCTCGGGCTCCCCCAGAACCGACTGCAACTGTTCAAACGCAGGTGACAATTGGGTCGCCAGATAATCCGCACGTGCCGTTGGGCGCATCACCTGCCCCGTGCGGATAAACAGCGGATCGTCAAACAGCGTACGCAAACGTGCCAGCGCACCGCTCACGGCGGGTTGCCCCAAATGCAGCTTATCCGCCGCCACAGAGACACTTCTTTCACGATACAACACCAGAAATGTCACCAGCAGGTTTAAATCCACACCACGAAAATCATTTTCCATGATAGCCAGTATCAAATTAATCAATTTGAACAATAGTAGCGTCAGCAGAATAATCGTTCCAGTCCCTGACGAGCAGGGTCACTTTCCAAGAGTGCACAATGAAAATGAATCTTCTGAAACAGACGTTACTACCCGTGGTTTTGCTGATGGGTTCGCCCCTTATCGTCGAGGCAGAATCGGTGCCTCAACTGAGAACGCAGGCGCCGGGTTATTACCGCATGATGCTAGGCCAGTTTGAAATTACCGCTCTTTCTGACGGTACAATCACTATCCCACTGGATAAGCTGCTCACCCATATTTCCCACGAGGAAATGCTGCACCTGCTGGCGCAAAAGAATCTCCAGCCACAGGTTGAAACCTCGATTAATGCGTACCTCATTAATACGGGTAAACAGCTGATACTGGTCGATACAGGAGCCGGGCCGCTATTCGGCAAACAAGGAGGGAAATTACCCGATAATCTGCGCGCCGCAGGCTACCCACCCGAGAAGATCGATACCGTTTTACTGACCCATATTCATGCCGACCATTCCGGCGGCGTCTCGCGTGACGGCAAGCTGGTTTTCCCAAATGCCACCATTTACGTTAATCAGAAAGATGTGGATTTCTGGCTCAATCCGACTAATAGCAATCAGGTGCGGGATAGCGAGAAACACACGTTCGGGCAGTCTGAGGATTCATTACAACCGGTGCTTGCCGCCAAGCGACTGAAAACCTTCACGGGTAAACAGCAACTTTTTCCGGGCATTACCGCCGTACCAGCACCGGGACATACGCCGGGGCACAGCCTTTATCAGATCGAAAGTGGCGGTCAAAAACTGACGCTATGGGGCGATACGATCCATGCAGAAGCCGTACAATTTCCTCGCCCCATGACCACGATCGATTTCGATCGCAATATGGATGAAGCCGCAGAAGCTCGCTTACAGATTCTGGCCGAAGCGGCACAGAATAATGAATGGATTGGTGCGGCACATATTTCCTTCCCCGGTTTAGGCCAGGTTAAAGCCGTATATGATGCTAACGGTAAACCAAACGGCTATCGCTGGCTCCCTGCGAATTACAGTATGGCGGGGCTCAAAAACTAAGGGGCAGAATGGAATTCATTACGTTGATCGCTGGCGGTTCGCGCGGCATTGGTCGCGCAGGTGATAGCTGGCAGTTATCGGAAGAAGCCTCTTACGTCACTGGGAATTTTATTGACCTGGCAGGCGGGAAATAGACGCAACCTATGCAGGTTCCCACCGCTTAGCCTGTCTCTTAATCACATTTGTATGCAGATTAAGAGAGGCTTTCGTGCGCCATACTGCGGCAATTCATGTTGCGCTATGTACACGCGCCCGACGTAGGGCGGCTCAATCGCCGCCGCCCTACGAACCCAGGCTTCCGGCTAAATTATGCCGCTACGCGGTTCCATCGGTGCGTTTGACCGCTTTTCGAGCCGCCAGCGACATGCTCCCGGCATGGCGCTGGCTTTCGCGACGTCCTGTCGCTCACTCGGCGGTCAAGCGCACCGCTGCATAATTTTCACGCCGGATAACGGCCAAACCATAAAAATTCACAGCATTTGCATATAAGAGTTGCGATGAGCTGTTACAGATATACCCGCAAATATTCCGCCAGACACAGGATCGCCATTGCCTGACCGTACGGCATGGAGGTCAGCGCGATGTTGCGGTAGAAGTCCAGATCGTTGCCCATCGCCGTACCGAATGATACCTGTGTCAGTTCGCCATCCTCATTAACGTGATTAATCACGCCGCGAATCGCTTTCTCCGCCACTTCAGCGTAGCTCGGATCGACATAGCGCTTGCGCACCGCTTTCAAAATACCGTAGGCAAAACCGGCGGTTGCCGAGCTTTCGAGGTACGAGTTTGGATCGTCAATCAGCGTGTGCCACAGGCCACTGTCATCCTGATATTTCGCCAATGCTTCAATCTGGCTTTCCAACACCTGCAACAGGAAGCGGCGTGTCGCGTTATGCTCCGGGAGATCCAGCAGTTCGATAAATTCAGGAATCACGATCGTCAGCCAGCTGTTACCACGGGCCCAGCGCGCTTTGGCATAGTTGTGCTGCCCTTCGAACGTCCAGCCGTGGAACCACAGGCCGCTTTCACGATCCATCAGGTATTGCACGTGTAGCAAGAACTGATACGTGGCTTCTTCCACAAACTCGGGCCGGTTTAACAGCTTGCCGATTTTCGCCAGCGGCAGCACGCTCATCATAAGCGTGTCATCCCACAGCTGCTGGTGGTTTTCATTGTTATAAACAATGTGCTGCAAACCCTGCTTGTCCGTGCGCGGCATTTCATACATCACCCACTCCGCCCAGCGCTCCAGATACGGCCGCCAGCGCGCGTCGCCCGTTTCTTCATAGCGATAAGCCAGCGTCAGGAACGGACATACGGTGTTCACGTTCTTCGTCGGCGTACCTTCAGCCAAACGCTCAGTAAACCAGTCGTCGATGATGGCACGCATCTGCTCGTCACCCGTCTGCTGATAATACTGGTAAATCCCGTACAGCCCGATGCCGTGCGTCCATTCCCATCCCGCCCAGCCTTTGGTATCAATCACCCGACCATCGTCCAGCCGTAACAAGAACTCACCGGTTTTATCCTCAATATTCACCAGATTGTCGGTGATACGGCAAATCAGCGCCTTCAGACCTTCACGGGAGATGAAGCGTTCCGGCTGACGTAAAAGCGGGCTATGTTTTACACTGAATACGGTCATAGTCATTCATCCAATTGAGTTATCAGTTAACAGTTCAATACAGTTACGACTGCGTGGCATGCGTGACCGGCTTGTCGCCTTTATGGCGGTTCAGGTAGCCGATGTTGTTGTTGCCCCACAGCGATTCATACGGCATACCAGCCAGCATTTCGACCGTTGCCCGCGCCTGCGGCGTAATCTTTTCCGGTACAGGGCGCCCGGCTTCGCGCATTTTCAGCGTTTCTTCCCGCAGCACGCTGTGCGTTTGCAGATTGAGTTTAAATCGCAGAGAAACCAGGAAACCCAGCGCCAGCACGCCCACGGTGCCAACGCTCAAAATCATCAGAATCGTGTGGCTGACGCCTGGAGCTTGTACGCTCTGCCCGGACACAAAGCCGGATAGCTGCAATACCACGCCCACCAGCATCACCGCCCCCGCCTGAGAGGCTTTGCGAGTCAGCGTCATAATCCCGGCGAAGATCCCTTCGCGACGCTGCGCGGTGATCACTTCGTCCACGTCAGCGATGTAAGTGTAGGTATTCCACGGCACGTAGTTGATCCCGCCGCGCCCAATGCCAGCCAGCGCAGAAATCAACAACAGCAGAGAGAAGGTGTCATGCAGGCCGCTGTACCACAGAACCGCGTAGGAGAAGGCGCTCAGGCCGAACAGGCACACGACTAAACGGTAAGACGGCGCTGGCCCAAAGCGGATACATAGCGGAATCATGCCAATCACCGCGATGAATTGCAGAATCGCCATCGTTCCCATCAGGTTAGACGCCATCGTTGGGCTCTGCATCAGCACAAAGACCACGTAGTACGTGAACACGGCGTTAAACACGTCCTGAGCGATATACCCACCCAGATACATACCCAGATGCTGACGGAAAATACGAATGCGCAGCGTTGAGAGCAGTTCGACGTTCAGCCGTTTCAGGCTTTGTCCTAACGTCAGAGACTGACGTTCTTTCTCCGCCCGTAGCGACGCTTCCGACATTTGATCCCGCGGGCGTTCCCAGGTAAAGAAATAGACCAACGTCAGCACCAGCGCACAGATAACGGAGAACACCAGGCTCGAATAGAAGAAAGAAACGGCGTTGTCTTTGCCAAAGTAGCCCAGCAGAATGCCCGGAAGAAACGCGGCTAAAATGGCGGAAAGCTGCGCCAGTGCGATGCGTGCGCCAGAGAACTTGGTTTTCTGTTTGAAATCGTCGGTCATTTCCGGCACCAGCGTTTCATACGGCACCAGCACCATGGTGTAGACGATATCGAACAGCAAATACGTCAGCAGATAGTACCAATAGCCCATGTCCCCGACCCACATGAAGCTGTAGCTGAACACGCAGGGAATACCGAGCAGAATAAAGAATTTACGGCGGCCAAAGCGTTTGCCCAGCCAGGTGGAACCGAAGTTATCGGTCAGGAAGCCCATCAGCGGGCTGACGACGGCATCGAGCACGCGCGCCATCGCAAAAATAAAGGTTGCCTCAATCGGCGTCAGACCACAGAACGTGGTGTAAAAATAGAGTAACCAGGCGGCCGTCAGCGCGGTTGTACCAGCACCAAGAAAGTCCCCCGAACCGTAGGCTAAATAGTTAGCCAAACCGATCTTACGCGTTTTCATCGCCATCCTTCCCCGAACATTTTTAGTTATGAAGGTGTCACGCAGTTACGTTAGCGCCCGGCGATCGTGAAAACCTTTGCGCTTTTGCCACCACGCGCCCCGCGCTGGCAGCACAGGGAAGATTGGTGCGATCCGCGTCAAAGATTTTATAAAAAGCCATTTTAACTGAACGAAACCCGCAGTTCGTTTATGGCGATCACAGGATGGAAGAAGGGAAGTCAGGAGGAAGGCAGGCCGTATCGTCAATGGACACTGCCTCGTGATACCTTGAAAAATGGTGCTTTCTGTAGCAGAGAATGGCGTTATTCCGCGTGCTGTAATCGCCACAGGAAGGTCTGCCGCGCATGGGCTAAACGCGGCTGGCGCAGCGCGCCCGGCACCCAGGCCAGATAGTAATCCAGCTGTGTAGTACCGACGGGGGGCGGGATAATCGCAAGTTTCCCGGCATCCAGCAGATCCTGACATAAATACACCGGCATGACCGTCCAGCCAAATCCGCTGGTCAGCACGCGACGCAGCGCACGCAGATCCTGACTCACCACGGCAGGCACCAACCCCTTATCCTCCATGTGGTTCTTCTTCAGCCAGTGATCAATCAGGGGAAGCTCAAGGTCATACGCCAGCATCGGTTCCTGCGCCAGCGCCTGTGGCAAGTCACCGGCCTGCAATAGCCGTTCGACAATCGCAGGTGCTGCCACCGCCTGTAGCGTCGCACTCTTTAGCAAATCGCTTTTCAGCCGCTTATCCGTCACCGGGTGCGCCGTGATACCCAAATCACAGTGTCCTTCCAGCAGCATCTGTTTAATCAAATCGCCATCGCCGGTATGCATATGCACCCGCACGCCTGCTTCAAGCAGCGGTAATAGCTGCTCCGACACCACTTCCGCCATGAAATCTGCATGGCCAATGATATGCAGCGTGCCTGCGACGTCCATTGATCGCGCGCGGGCGGAAGCCAGTGCCGCCTCGGCTTCATCAAGCTTATCGCCCAGATCCGCCGCCAGATCGTCTGCCGCCGATGTTGGCGTCACGCCGTTTGCCTGACGTTCAAAGAGACGCCGCCCCACTGCCACCTCCAGCCCGGCAATGTGCTGCGACACCGCAGGCTGAGTCAGATTAAGCGCGCGCGACGCCCCGCTAATCGAGCGCTGCCGATAGACTTCCACAAATGTGCGTAACCGGATGAGTGACATACAATACCTATAGAGATTGAGATATAAAATTATTTATACCCCTCGAATAATAATCTTGTTGGCGAGTGTATCAACCCCTGCCGTATCCTTTATCCCATCCTGATTAGCCCAAAAATTCCGGCTAACCTTCTGTTTTCTCTGGTACTCGACGAATAAAAGAGGACAAAACATGTCGACACAACAATCCAAAAAGGATTTACAGGCTATCCTGAATACGATGAAGCGTGCTCACATTGCATCTGGCCCTGCCGATGCCGCACGGCGTAAAGATCGCTTACAGCGCAGCATCAATCTGATCCGCGAAAACCACGTGGCGCTTGCACAAGCCATGAGTGAAGATTTCGGCCATCGCAGCCTGTATCACTCCTTCGCCGCTGATGTCGGCACCACCTTGAAGATGCTACAGAACGCCATCGACAACGTTGAACGCTGGATGCAGCCAGAGCCAGTTGATGAACCCGCTCCCGGTATGCAGGCATGGATTCAGCATCAGCCTCTGGGCGTGATCGGCGTGATCAGCCCGTGGAACTTTCCGGTGAACCTGTCATTTGGCCCGCTGGCTGACATTTTTGCTGCCGGTAATACCGCGATTCTGAAGCCGTCAGAACTCACACCGCGTACGTCTGAACTGCTGGCGGAACTGATTGCCCACTATTTCGACCCGCTGGAATTGGCTGTGGTACTGGGTGATGCGGAAATCGGTCAGGCATTCAGCGAGCTGCCGTTCGATCATCTGGTCTTCACTGGCAGCACTGCCGTGGGGAAACACGTGATGCGCGCGGCGGCAGAGAATCTGGTGCCGGTCACGCTAGAATTGGGTGGAAAATCACCAGTCGTGATCGATAGCAGCGCAGATATCACCGAAGCCGTGGAGCGCACGCTGACGGTGAAAACCTTCAACGCTGGGCAAATCTGCCTGTCGCCGGACTATGTTCTGCTGCCCGAAGGCCAGGAGCAGGCCTTCCGCGATGCCGCGAAAGCCTTTATGCAGAAAAGCTTCCCAACGCTACAGGCGAACCCGGATTACACGTCTATCATTGCTGACAGGCATTACGATCGCCTGATTCGACTCCTGAAAGAAGCCGAGCAGCAAGGCGCAACCGTCGTCAGTCTGGCACCGGAAGGCGAAGCCCCCTACGATGCTAAAAGCCGCAAAATTGCACCGCATCTCGTGTTCGGCGTCCATGACGATATGACGATCATGCAGGAAGAAATTTTTGGCCCGCTGCTGCCGGTTAAAACCTATCAGACAGCAGAAGAACCGATTACCTATATCAACGCGCATCCACGTCCGCTGGCAGCGTATCTGTTCAGCCATGATGACGCCATGCAGCAGCGCTTCGCCGCCAGAACCACATCCGGTGCGCTGGTCATCAACGATGTGATGACGCACGTGTCTATCGACACGCTCCCATTCGGTGGCGTTGGCGCATCCGGCATCGGTGCATACCACGGCGTCCACGGATTCCGCCGTTTCAGCCACGCTAAACCGATTGTCATACAGAGTGAGGATGGCGCGTCTAACCTGACGTTGCGTGCACCTTACCATGAGAAACAAGACGCGATTGTCGCTGCCCTCAAAGGGTAATCGGCATCGATTCCCCCATTCATCCTGCAACCATAGAGAGAAAAACGATGAAAATTTTAATGGTACTGACTTCTCACGACAAACTGGGCAACACTGGCAATAAAACCGGCTTCTGGCTGGAAGAGTTTGCCGCCCCTTATTACACCTTTAAAGATGCAGGCGCCGAGCTGGTGCTCGCTTCCCCTGCTGGCGGCCAGCCGCCTCTCGACCCGAAAAGCGATCTGGCCGATTTTCAAACTGAGCTGACGCATCGCTTTAAAGCCGACCCTGCTGCGCAGCAGGAACTGGCTAATACGGTAAAACTCGATACCGTCAGCGAACAGGACTTCGATGCCGTTTTCTATCCCGGTGGCCACGGCCCGCTGTGGGATCTGGCAGAATCGCCGGTCTCGATCGCGCTCATCGAAGCCTTTGTACGCGCCAACAAACCAACCGGTTTTGTCTGCCACGCACCGGGCGTCCTGATTCATGTGAAAGCAGAAAATGGCGACGCCCTGATTAAAGGTCGCAAAGTGACGGGCTTTACCAACGGTGAAGAAGAAGCGGTTCAGTTGACGGACGTAGTGCCTTTCTTGATTGAAGATGAATTCAAGAAACTGGGCGGACTATACGAAAAAGGCCCCGACTGGGCACCGTACCTCGTTGAAGACGGCAAGCTGATCACTGGTCAGAACCCGGCAAGCTCGGAAGTCGTCGCCAAAGCGATCCTCAAACAGCTGGCTTAATCCGCGCCATCCCCTCATGTCTGTGTCTAAAAAAACAGGGCCGCATCACGATGCGGCCCTGTCATCAAATAATCCACCTCGGTTAAGGTGGAGACAAAATTGAATCCACCTGCTGCGCGGTTAAATCGATACCGTAAAAACGCTGATAAAAATCATGCGTCTCTTTTGCCATATCAATGTGCTGCATCTGCTGTGGATACAGCGTTTTTGCCAGCCAAAGAAATTGCAGCGCCTGCTCCGACGTTTCCCGGCACCACCAGAACATGCCCAGCGGATTCGCATAAACCCGCCCCTGTTTTACTGCACGTAGCTGCTGCCACTGCGCATCCTGACGGATCGCCTTCGCATCCTCAGCCCGCATCGTAATAATCACATCAGGATCGGCCTGAAAAACCTGCTCGAGCGATACGGGTGCCGTTGTCACTCCAGCACGGCTAAACCACGGTTCCGCCACGTTGATCGCGCCGCCCAGATCCATCCAGTCCTGATTCAGTGAAGGTCGTCCCGATGTGGTTAGCGGATCGCCAACCGCATGGTAGACCTTGACGCGCTGCTCAGGGGGGATCTTCTCGATCACCTCCGTCACGCGCCTGACGTTGTCCTGATAGTAGGCGGCGAAATCCTGTGCCCGACGCGATGCTTCCGGTCCCAGAATCTCACCGGTAATCAGCGTGCGTTCGACCATCGCTGCCAGCGAGTTGTAGCGAAGCGGTACGATGGCAATACCGGCTTTATTCAGCGCCTCGGCTTCCGCAACCGGCACGCTGTCCGACACGAAAAAGACCTGAGCACGGCGTGCGATCAGCGCCTCGGTATTAATTCCCATGCTTCCGCTCTGGGAAACCAGCGACGCCTGCGTAATGGATGGTACAAACTGGCGGAACAGCGGCATATCGCGCACCAGCTTCGTCGTTCCGACAATACGATCGCCATAGCCGAGCATAGCCAATATCGAGTTTTGCGCATTCCACGAGGTAGCCACCCGCTCAACCGTCGCAGGCACCGTCACCGAGCGATCGCCGTAATAGTGAATCGTCCGCTGCGCAGGTTCAGGCGTTTCCGCCTGAACCTGATGCACGCCGGAGAAACTCACCGCCAGCAACACTAACGCATTGAGTAAATACTCGCGATAGAGCGTGGTAAGGTTACGTTTCTGCATCACAATCACCAGTCAACGGTCAAAGAAGCGCGAATTTCACGCGGATCGCCGACGAAAGCGTTGGCACCGCCGTTAATGCCATCTGTGCTGCCGGGGAAAATAGAAGCCCAGTAACGCTCATTGGTGACATTATTGAGTGCAACGCGAAACGCCGCAGGCTTATCGTACAGCTTAAAGCCGTAGCGTGTGCCCAAGTCCAGCGTGACATAGCTATCCGCCCACGTCGTATTGGTATCATTGGCTGCACGCTTACCGGTGTAGTGGAGGTTCGCGATATAGACCATATTGGGGTAAGACGGGTGGCTATATTCCGTCAGTAGGTTGGCCTGCAACTTCGGCACCCCGACCACCCGTTTATTCGTCGTTGCTGCGATCCCTGTGTCAGTCAGTTTCGGATCCAGCAGCGTTGTGCTGGCATAGACATGCAAGCCGGAAAGCACTTCACCATCCGCCATCAGCTCCAGCCCGGTATTAACCTGATTACCTTGCTCCCTGAAAACGTTATCTGACGCAACATAGGCAAAAGGGCGTTCCAGACGGAAAATGGCCGCGTTCAGATTCAACCCATCCCACTGTGATTTCACCCCCGCTTCATACTGGGTACTGCGGTAAGGCTTCAGCGTCTGCCCTTTATTCACCACATAGTCATCCGTTGGCGCAGTGCCGCCCTGCTCCAGCGAATCGGCATAGGCGACATAGGTCATCACGTTGGGCAACGGTTTGTACATCAATGACACTGTCGGGCTGGTGCCGGTATCACGGGTCACGCCACCATCAGAGCCAAAACTGCGTGAGGTAAGCCAGCTTTGACTCACTACGCCCATCGCCGACCAGCGATCGTTGAAAGTGATGGTATCACCCGCCGTGATAGCCTGCTGGCTGGTGCGGCTGGATTTATAACGACCCGATCCCAGATAAAAACGCCCATCGCTGGGATCGGCGTAATTACGTGGTGAATCAATGGTGCTACTTCCCAACGGAAAGCGCTTGCCATTCCCCAGCCCGCTATAGATCGTCCACTGGTATCCGGTGGTACTGAAGACCACATCATGGGAAGGCCCGTTCGTATCAATATGGCCGTTCAGTTGCAGCGTATTGCTCAGTACCTTAAAGCGCCCGGCACTGTAAGGTTGCGTCAGAGAAGTGCTCACTGCGCCCTGATTGTTGGTAATAGAATGCGATAGTGAACGCATGCCACGATCGGCGGTTTGATAACCCACACCACCCGAGGCATACCAGTTATTATTAAAGTAGTGTTTCAGGCGGGTGCTGGCCGTTTTTGTTATCAGATCAAGACCCGCAAAGCTTTGCCCGTATCCCTGTTTCGTAATATCCGGCGCGCTGGGTAGCTGAATCGTCGGTCCATAGGAAAACCCACTGGCATAACCCATTTTGCGGAAGCGGTACTCGCTGGCGTTAACTTCCAACACCGTATCGGGCGAGAGGTTCCAGTCAAAGGCGACGCTGGCTAACTGCCGCCTCAGTGTGCTGTTGCTGGTACTTCCTTCGCCCTCATCCTGTAACAGGTTGATGCGATAGCCGAACTGATTTTCGTCCCCCATATGTCCGCCCAAATCAGCATGTCCCATCGCGGCACCTTTACCGGAATAGCCTACGGTAAAACGGTTTAACGTCTGCGCCGTTGGCCTTTTCTGCGTGAAGTTAAACTGTCCGGCAGGGCTGGCTGGTCCATACAGTGCGCCAGTCAGGCTATTAATGACATCCAATCGCTCCAACATCTCAACCGGAAAGGCGGTAGTGGAAATAATGTTTAACCCATCCAGTCGGCTGTTCGCCAGCACGTCGCCTTGCATACCACGACTTTGCGGACGGCCTACGTCAATACCGCCCCGCGCCTGCATCTGGCTGGACGCGCTGTATTTCAGAAGATCGTTAACATTTTTTGCCTGCTGATTGTCAATCATGGCTTCCGTTACAGTCGTGGTCGAATACGGCGTATCCAGTCTTGAACGTTTACCTAATGGCCCGATCTCCACATCATCGGTCGTCATCCCTGCACCAGCCAGATTCGCATTCTCCTCACTACGCCCTGCCTTAACGACCATAACGTCAGCCGCTTTTGCCTTTTCGCTGTCTTTACTCGTTATCGGTTCGGCGCTCAATACAGGTGGAACAACCACCATTAATGCTGGCAATAACCACTGTGCTTTTTTTCTATTATTTTTTCGGGCTTTCATCCGCTATATCCCTGTTGGCCAATATCATGTCAATTATCGATATGTAGTTTTTTATATATCGCCGCATACTATACAGACATGACAAAAAGAAAATAAGGAGAGCGATAGAGGGATTTATTTTATAAATCGTTGAATTTTAAAAATTAAAATATAAAAACGAGGCGTATAACTGATACCCCAAAGTAGGCATCAGATACCTGACAAAAGGAAGGAACAGAGCGTTTTTCAACGTTGCGCAGCAACGGCCCGCAGGGTGGCGGACAAGGATGTCTGCCATAAAAAAATCCAGAAACGTTTTCACGCTTCTGGATTTTTAGGGTTAATCACGTTGGCGTATATCAGGCCGTTTTCTCAGTGGCCTGATACACCAAAGACGTAATTACTGGCCTTTAACTTCTTTCAGACCGTTGAACGGTGCAGAATCACCCAGTGCTTCTTCGATACGAATCAGCTGGTTGTATTTAGCAACGCGGTCAGAACGGCTCATAGAACCGGTTTTGATCTGGCCAGCCGCTGTACCTACTGCCAGGTCAGCGATGGTCGCATCTTCAGTTTCGCCTGAACGGTGAGAGATAACAGCCGTGTAGCCTGCATCTTTCGCCATTTTAATCGCAGCCAGCGTTTCGGTCAGAGAACCGATCTGGTTGAATTTGATCAGGATGGAGTTAGCGATGCCTTTCTCGATACCTTCTTTCAGGATCTTGGTGTTGGTTACGAACAGGTCGTCACCAACCAGCTGGATTTTGTCGCCCAGAACTTTAGTCTGGTATGCGAAGCCAGCCCAGTCAGATTCGTCCAGACCGTCTTCGATAGACACGATTGGGTACTGTTTGGTCAGATCTTCCAGGAAGTGGGTGAATTCTTCAGAGGTGAACGCTTTGTTGCCTTCGCCAGCCAGAACGTATTTACCGTCTTTGTAGAATTCAGATGCTGCACAGTCCATCGCCAGCGTGATGTCTTTGCCCAGCTCGTAGCCTGCTGCTTTTACCGCTTCAGCGATAACAGCCAGTGCTTCGGCGTTGGAACCCAGGTTAGGCGCGTAGCCGCCTTCGTCACCCACAGCGGTACCCATACCTTTGGATTTCAGAACCTTAGCCAGAGTATGGAACACTTCAGAACCCATACGGATGGCTTCTTTCAGCGTTTTCGCGCCAACAGGCTGAATCATGAACTCTTGGATATCAACGTTGTTATCCGCGTGCTCGCCGCCGTTGATGATGTTCATCATTGGCAGTGGCATAGAATATTTGCCTGGGGTGCCGTTCAGTTCAGCGATGTGAGCATACAGCGGCAGACCTTTTGACGCAGCAGCAGCTTTAGCAGCAGCCAGAGACACAGCCAGAATGGCGTTAGCGCCGAATTTGGATTTGTTGTCAGTGCCATCCAGGTCGATCATGATCTTGTCGATGTTCGCCTGATCTTTCGCGTCTTTACCCACAACAGCCTGAGCAATCGGGCCGTTAACAGCGGCAACGGCTTTCGTTACGCCTTTGCCCAGAAAACGGGATTTGTCACCGTCACGCAGTTCCAGCGCTTCGCGAGAGCCAGTAGAAGCTCCTGATGGCGCAGCAGCCAGACCTACAAAACCACCTTCCAGATGAACTTCCGCTTCAACAGTTGGGTTTCCGCGTGAGTCGATGATTTCACGGCCGATGACTTTAACAATTTTGGACATTAGATTTTCCTCAGTACAAGTTAAACTAAAACTTTAGATAGAACTAAAACCCTAGACGAGCAACGCGCGATAGCGATCGCGCGTTGCTGGTATAACTCTTACTTCACCTGACGCTTCTGGTACGCGCCAGCGGCTTTCACAAAGCCGGCAAACAGGGGATGTCCATCTCGCGGCGTTGATGTGAATTCCGGGTGGAATTGACAGGCAACGAACCAGGGATGATCGGGTAACTCAACAATCTCCACCAGTTTGCGGTCGGCGGAAAGACCAGCAACCCGTAATCCCGCCGCTTCAATCTGTTTCAACAGCATGTTGTTCACTTCATAACGATGACGGTGACGTTCGATAATCGTCTGCTCACCGTACATCTGACGCACCAGACTGCCTTCGGTCAGATGGCATTGTTGCCCACCAACACGCATGGTGCCGCCCAGATCGCTGGCTTCATCACGAACTTCAACATTGCCGTTCTCATCACGCCATTCCGTGATCAGCGCAACCACCGGGTACTTACAGTCTGGCACAAACTCCGTTGAGTTTGCCCCTTCCATTCCGGCAACGTTACGGGCAAATTCCATTAATGCGACCTGCATCCCCAGGCAGATGCCCAGATAAGGGACATTGTTCTCACGGGCGTAATTCGCCGCCATGATTTTCCCTTCAACGCCGCGATAGCCAAAACCGCCCGGAATCAGGATAGCGTCTAAATCTTTCAGTACTTCGACACCACGGGTTTCGACATCCTGCGAGTCGATCAGCTTGATATTCACCGTCAGGCGATTCTTCAAGCCACCGTGTTTCAGCGCTTCAATCACGGATTTGTAAGCATCCGGCAGCGCAACATATTTGCCGACCATACCGATAGTGACTTCACCGCCCGGATTCGCTTCTTCATACACAACCTGTTCCCATTCTGACAGGTTTGCTTCAGGGCAGTTCAAGCTGAATCGTTTACAAATATAATCGTCCAGCCCTTGTGATTTCAATAGCGACGGGATTTTATAAATCGAATCAATGTCTTTAAGGGATATTACTGCTTTTTCCGGCACATTACAGAATAAAGCAATTTTTGCACGCTCATTGGCAGGCACGGTGCGGTCAGAACGGCAAATCAGCACATCAGGCTGAATACCGATGGAAAGCAGTTCTTTAACGGAGTGCTGTGTCGGCTTGGTTTTCACTTCGCCCGCCGCCGCCAGATACGGCACCAGCGTCAGGTGCATAAACAGCGTGTGCTCACGACCTACTTGTACCGCCATCTGCCGAATCGCTTCAAGGAACGGTAAGGATTCGATATCACCGACAGTTCCGCCGATTTCGACCAGAACGACATCGTGGCCTTCGCCACCTTCAATGATGCGCTCTTTAATCGCGTTGGTGATATGTGGGATCACCTGAATGGTCGCGCCCAGATAGTCGCCACGGCGCTCTTTGCGCAGGACATCAGAGTAGATACGGCCAGTGGTGAAGTTGTTGCGGCGCGACATTTTGGTGCGGATGAAACGCTCGTAGTGACCCAAGTCCAGATCGGTTTCAGCGCCGTCTTCGGTGACAAAGACTTCACCGTGTTGCGTCGGGCTCATCGTGCCCGGATCCACGTTGATGTACGGGTCCAGTTTCATGATGGTAACGTTGAGGCCACGGGCTTCGAGAATAGCCGCCAGAGAGGCTGCGGCAATGCCTTTACCCAGAGAGGAAACGACCCCGCCGGTCACAAAAATATAATTAGTTGTCATGCTGAACCTGAGAGTTTAGGTTTAAAGACGATGGAAGTACCAAGACGGGAAAGTAGTATACCTGAACCTGATGAGCGCCACAAATGTTCGTTTTACACAATGTGACGATTCCAACACACGCGCAGACGAGGTGAAACCACCTTCACCTCACCCCACAATCACCTTTAAAAACAATAAAATAAAAACGTTAAAATCAATAAAAAACGGCTTTAGCGCTAAATAGGGATTAATGACTGATTTCCTGTTTTTTCACCTGCTGCCACGCGGCTTCCATTTCGTCCAGCGTTGCCTGTTCCAACGTCTTTCCCGATGCCGTAACGATTTGTTCTACTTCACGAAAACGGCGAGTGAACTTACGATTCGCGGCCTGTAACGCATTCTCGGCCTTGTGTCCCAGATGACGAGAGAGATTGACTGTGGCGAATAATAAATCACCAATCTCTTCACCTAATTTTTCTTCATCGACAACGGCTTGCCGCGCCTCAAACATGACCTCATCGATCTCTTCATACACTTTATCGAGCACCGGCCCCAGGCTGTCCCAATCGAAGCCAACAGACGCACAACGCTGCTGAATTTTTTGCGCTTTCATCAAGGCAGGCAACGCATCTGGAATATCATCCAACTGAGAATGGCGATCTTTCTCCGCTCGCTCCTGCGCTTTTGTCTGCTCCCAATTTGCCAGCACGGCATCGCTATCCGTCAGCGTCAGATCCCCAAAAATATGCGGGTGGCGGCGTTCCAGCTTGTCGCTGATGGCATTACACACGTCGGAGAAATCGAATAAGCCCTTTTCCTGTGCCATCTGCGCGTAAAACACCACCTGAAACAGCAAATCCCCTAACTCACCGCGCAAATCATCAAAATCCTGACGGCTGATGGCGTCCAGCACCTCATACGTTTCTTCCAGCGTATAAGGCGCAATAGTGTCAAAAGTCTGTTTCTTGTCCCACGGACAGCCATTTTCGGGATCGCGTAGGGTTTTCATGATGGCGAGCAGGCGCTCGACGGAGGATAGATTCGTCAAAGATACGGTCATAATATTCCTGCAAAAATTTGTGTAAAAATAGCAAAATACGGCAGCCAACTTCGGCTAAAAATCGCAAAGACATCACTATTTTCATTTCAACGGCGTAAAAAATTGTGCTGAGATGCACATGACCGCCGAGTGAGCCGCATGGACGCGGCGAAAGCCTGTGCCGCGTCGGGAACGCGTCACAGGTGGCTCGACAGCGGGCATATGCATCGAAGGAACCGCAACGCGGCACAATTCTCGCCAAAAGCCTGGGTTCTGAGGGATGCGGCATCTGAGCATCCCTCAGTCGGGCGTGGCACTGGTGCCACAAAGAACAATATTGCTAACCACGCACGAAAATTTTCACCACACTCGTGCAAGGTTTTCAACTGGCTGATGGTGAAACCATCATTTACGCCCCTTGCTGGCGCCGCGCGTCGATCACATCCGGCAGTTGGTTGAGCTTCGCCAGAATGCGGCTCAGTACTTGCAGGTTGTAGATCTCAATGTCCATATCAATCGTTGCCAGTTGCTGTTTGGTGTCGCTGCGGCTGGCGACGCCCAGTACATTGACCTTCTCATTCGCCAGAATCGTGGTGATATCCCGCAGGAGGCCGCTGCGATCGTTGGCAATCACCCTCACCACCAGCGAATAACCGCTGGAGTAGCTTTCGCCCCATACCGCATCCACAATCCGCTCCGGCGAGCTGGCGCGCAGTTCATCCAGTTGTTCACAGTCCGCGCGGTGAATCGAAATCCCACGACCGCGAGTGATGAACCCGGTGATTTCATCGCCCGGAATCGGCTGGCAGCAGCGCGCGATATGGTGCATCAGGTTACCGACGCCTTCGACCACCACGCGACCGTTATCTTTATGGGTACGCGTTGGCGGCTGCTGCGATTTCTGCGTCAGCTGGCGCAGTGCTTCACGATCCAGTTCTTCCGCGCTCGGCTGTTTTAACTGCGATTGCAGGAAATTCACCATCTGGTTCAGACGAACATCGCCGCCGCCGATAGCAGCCAGTAATTCATCCAGCGAATTCACGTTGTAACGCGGCAGCAGCAATTTCTCCGCCGCTTTCAGGCTAATTCCCAAATGCGCCAGTTCGTCATCCAGAATCTGCCGTCCCGCCAGAATATTCTTGTCGCGATCCTGCTTGCGGAACCAGTTCTGGATTTTGGAGCGTCCGCGGCTGGTGGTGATATACCCCAGATTCGGGTTCAGCCAGTCACGGCTCGGGTTCGGCTGCTTCTGGGTGATGATTTCAATCTGATCGCCCATTTGCAGTTGGTAGGTAAACGGCACAATACGCCCGCTGATTTTTGCCCCGATGCAGCGGTGCCCGATATCGCTGTGAATGTGGTAAGCGAAATCCAACGGAGTGGAACCAGCCGGGAGATCCACCACGTCGCCTTTTGGCGTAAAGACATACACGCGATCGTCAAACACCTGACTGCGAACTTCGTCCAGCACGTCGTTCGAATCGGCCATCTCTTCCTGCCAGGCAAGCAGTTTACGCAGCCAGGCAATGCGGCCTTCGTAGCCGGAACGTCCGCCTATCGAGGTGCCTTCTTTATATTTCCAGTGTGCCGCGACGCCCAGTTCGGCATCTTCATGCATCTGGCGCGTACGAATCTGAATTTCGAGCGTCTTTCCGCCCGGCCCTAACACCACGGTGTGGATAGACTGATAACCGTTCGGTTTCGGGTTGGCGACGTAGTCGTCAAATTCGTCCGGCAAGTGGCGGTAGTGGGTATGGACGATCCCAAGTGCCCCGTAGCAGTCCTGCAAACGCTCAACGACAATGCGCACGGCACGCACATCAAACAGCTCATCGAACGACAGCGCTTTCTTCTGCATCTTGCGCCAAATGCTGTAAATATGCTTGGGACGGCCGTAAATCTCTGCCTGCACGCCCTCTTCTTTCATCGCATCGCGCAGCGTTTTAACAAAATCATCAATGTACTGCGCACGATCGATACGGCGCTCGTGCAGCAATTTGGCGATTTTTTTATATTCATCCGGGTGCAGGTAGCGGAAGCAGAAATCTTCCAGTTCCCACTTCAACTGCCCGATGCCCAGGCGGTTCGCCAACGGCGCGTAGATATTGGTACACTCTTTGGCCGCCAATACCCGTTCTTCTTCCGGGGCATCTTTCACTTCACGCAGGTGGGCGATCCGCTCGGCGAGCTTGATGACCACGCAGCGGAAATCCTCCACCATCGCCAGCAACATGCGACGGATATTATCGACCTGCTCAGACGCGCCAGAGTCATTCTGCGTTGCTTTGAGCTGGCGAATTGCATCCATATCGCGCACGCCATGCACCAAATCAACGATATTTTTACCAAATGCGGCTTCCAGCGTGGCCTCATCGACCACGTTTGCATCCGCCAGTGGAAAGAGCAGCGCCGCGCGCATGCTGTCATTGTCCATACTGAGCGTGGACAGGATTTCCACCATTTCAATGCCGCGCCACAGCAGTAGCGGTGCATCGGAGTGATCTTGAGTTTGCTGCTCACAGTAACGCCAGGTTTCGGCTAAACGTTCACATGATTGCTGGCTGGAAATACCCAGCGAAGCAATCCACGCGTCAGGGACAAATTCACCTGCCGTATTCAAATGCGCACTTCTTACCGCAACCATAATTTCTCCCTACGTTACCCTTCACCTTGCAAACGACGCCGCTTTGCAGCTTATTACGCCTTTCGCGTGCCGGTATCGTGCAAAAACAGTGCCATCGATTCAAGGTGCCCGGTATGTGGAAACATATCCAGCATCGCGACATTCACCAGCGTAAAACCTGCCGCCAGTAATACTTTGCTGTCGCGCGCTAGCGTCGTGGCATTACAGGAAACATACACCACCCGTTTAGGTGCCAGTCGGGTTATCTGCTCCATCACGCCTGCCGCGCCCGCACGTGCCGGATCAAGTAATATCTTATCAAAACCCTGAGCCGCCCACGGCTGCTGTGTGACGTCATCTTCAAGATTTTGGTGAAAAAATGTGACATTGGACAACGCATTGCGTCGGGCATTTTCGCGCCCTTTCTCTACCAGCGCGGTTACCCCTTCAACGCCAACGACGCTGGCGACGCGCTGTGCCAGCGGTAGCGTGAAGTTACCCATACCGCAAAACAGATCTAATATTCTATCCTGCGGTTGCACATCCAGCCACGCCAGCGCCTGTGCAACCATCTGCTGGTTGACCGCATCATTGACCTGAATAAAATCGCGCGGGCTAAAGGCCAGCGTCAGTCCGGCTACGTGATAAACCGGCTCGTCGCCGTGCAGACACGTCAGCGAATCGGCATCCGGCGCCAGATAAACCGAAACGCCCTGCTGCTCGGCAAAATCTCGCAGCGCCTGCTCATCCGCTGGATGCAGCGGATCAAGGTGCCTCAGCACCAGCAGCGGACCGTTTTCCGCCTGCACCAGTTCCACATGCCCAAGGCGCTTCACCGCCTTTAATCGGCTCAGGCAGTCGCGCAGCGGTTGCAGCAGCGCTTCAAGCTCAGGGCGCAGCACCGGACAAGCTTTGATATCCACCAAATCGTGAGAATTTGACTGCCGATAGCCCATCAACAGACGCTGCTCTTTTGCCTGAAAGTATAACGCAAGCCGCGCGCGCCTCCGATAGGCATAAGGTGTGCCAGCAATCAGAGACGCGTCAGGCAGCTCAGCGCCTGTTTCCCGCGTCATCAGACGCATTAATGCGGCCGTTTTGCTGCTCTGTTGCAGCGTGATGTCCGCGTGCTGCTGCTGGCAGCCGCCGCAGCGGGTAAAGTGAGGGCACCGCGGTTCAACGCGCTGTGGGCTGTGCGTCAGCAGGCGTTTAAGCTTTGCATGCGAAAACTGACGTTTATCTTCCGTCAGTTGGACCTCAGCCTGCTCTCCCGGCAGTACACCCGTGACAAACACCGTCTTACCTTCGTGACGCGCCACTCCCTGCCCAAACGGGTCAAGTGACGTGACCGTAACAGTGAGGTTCTTAGCAGGAATCGCTTTCCGGGTCGTCACACGCCGGTTTGGAGAGTAGAATTGCGCCATAATGTACTATCGATTTTTCTCTTAAGTTGAACGGCTGTACCTAAATACCTGTCATACTTCAAGCTGCATGTGCGTTGGCTTTCCTCGCTCACCCCAGTCACTTACCTGAGTAAGCTCCTGGGGATTCACTGTGTCGCCGCCTTCCTGCAACTCGAATTATTTAAGGTATAACTAAATTAAATAATAGGGTGCCTGGCATCCTCTAATTCTCCCACATTGGAACCCCATGACCAAATACAGTCTTCGTGCACGGATGTTGATACTGATTTTGGCACCGACGCTGATGATCGGGCTGCTGCTCAGTTCGTTCTTCGTTATCCATCGTTACAATCAGTTGCAGTCGCAGTTGGCTGACTCGGGCACCAGCATCATTGAACCGCTGGCGACCATCAGCGCTTACGCCATTACCCATCGTCAGATGGACACGATTCCCGCGTTAATCAATACGCTGCATCGTCGGCACTCCACGATTATTCGTACCATTAGCGTGTTCGATGCACGCAATCAGCTATTGGCTACCACCAACGTACGCAACAACGTGACATTGCAACCACTCAGCAGCGATGCGCCTTCCTACAATAAACTGCATCTGCACCACACGAATGACGCGCTGATTCTGCATATGCCGATCGTCAATGACAGCGAATTTATGCCAAGTGGGACGCCGCCGGTGTTGCCCAGCTCCGCCACGCCTCTCGGCTATCTGGTGATCGAACTGGACACCAGCGCTATTCGGCTTCAACAGTATCAGGAAATCTTCATCGCTACGCTCTTGCTGCTGCTATCGTTGGGTGCCGCCGTCCTCTTTGCCTATCGTCTGATGCGGGATGTCACCACCCCAATTCGTAATATGGTTGATACCGTCGATCGCATTCGCCGTGGGCAGTTGGATAGCCGCGTAGAAGGATACATGCTGGGCGAGTTGGATATGTTGAAAAACGGCATCAACTCAATGGCGATGTCGCTGACCGCCTACCACGAAGAGATGCAGCAAAATATCGATCAGGCGACCTACGATCTGCGCGAAACGCTGGAGCAGATGGAGATCCAGAACGTCGAACTGGACCTGGCCAAAAAGCGGGCGCAGGAGGCAGCGCGCATCAAATCAGAGTTTCTGGCCAATATGTCACACGAACTGAGGACGCCGCTGAATGGCGTGATCGGTTTCACGCGCCAGACGTTGAAGACTCCGTTGAACACTACACAGACTGACTATCTGCTTACCATCGAACGCTCCGCCAATAACCTGCTGAATATCATTAACGACGTGCTGGATTTTTCGAAGCTAGAAGCCGGAAAACTGGTGCTGGAGGATATTCCGTTCTCGCTGCACAACGCGCTGGACGATGTTGTGATGCTGTTGGCGCACACGGCACATGAAAAAGGATTGGAGCTGACGCTCAGTATTCAGAATGACGTGCCCGAGCAGTTTGTCGGCGATCCACTGCGGATACAGCAAATCATCACCAACCTGCTGGGCAACGCGATTAAATTTACCGAGCAAGGCAACATTGACATTCGGGTAGAGAAGCGTCGGCAGGAACATCATCAGGTCCAGCTCGAGGTGCAAATACGCGATACCGGTATCGGCATTGCCGAGTTGCAGCAATCTCAACTGTTCCAGGCGTTCCGTCAGGCTGACACCAGTATTTCACGCCGTCATGGTGGCACGGGGCTTGGGCTGGTCATCACCCAACGTCTGGTCAAAGAGATGGGCGGCGATATCAGCTTCCAGAGCCAGCTCAACAAGGGATCGACCTTCTGGTTTCACATCACGCTGCCACTCAACCCTCACGCCATACCGACAGAACCGGCCTACTCGATGCTGCAAGGCAAACATCTGGCCTACGTCGAATACCATCCTATCGCCGCGCAAGCTACGCTGGATATCCTGAGCCAAACACCGCTCATCGTGAGCTACAGCCCGACGTTTGAGCAACTGCCGGAAGGGGAATTCGATATCCTGCTGCTCGGCGTTCCCGTGCAATATCGCAACACACTGCTCGACTACACGCCCAGACTGCGCGACATCTGCCGCCGCGCGCCCTGCGTGATTCTGGCGCTTCCCAGCCTGGCGCAAATGGATGCCGAACAGCTGAAAACCTTCGGCGTACATGCCTGTCTGAGCAAACCACTCGCCGCACCGCGCCTGCTGCCACTGTTACAGGACAGCACGCTGTTCCAGCTCTCTTTCCTGCCGGATGAGACTGTGTCTCACCCGAGTGCCATACGCCATCCAGCTCGTCTGCCGCTGAGTGTGATGGCGGTGGATGATAATCCAGCTAATCTGAAACTGATCGGCACGCTGCTGGAAGAGCAGGTCGAGACGATTATCCTGTGCGAAAGCGGTCAGGATGCGATTGCACAGGCGAAACTGCATCAGTTCGATATCATCCTCATGGATATTCAGATGCCGGGTATGGACGGTATTTGTGCCAGCGAGCTGATACGTCAGATCCCTCATCATGCCACTACGCCTATCATCGCGGTGACGGCGCAAACCATGACGGGTGAACGTGAACATTTGCTACGTTCGGGTATGGATGACTATCTGGCTAAAC
Organism: Pectobacterium aroidearum; assembly: GCF_041228105.1. Classification (NCBI taxonomy): domain Bacteria; kingdom Pseudomonadati; phylum Pseudomonadota; class Gammaproteobacteria; order Enterobacterales; family Pectobacteriaceae; genus Pectobacterium; species Pectobacterium aroidearum. Next base: position 1,012,236 of record NZ_CP166097.1, on the reverse strand, counting down.
CGATAGACGAACAGATGCTGAAAAGCGTGCTAACGCGCCATGCGCGGAAGGACCCTCTGAGACGCGAACGGGGCGATATAACAGGTTTATTGAACGAGTATGACGATAGTCATCTGTCTCTCGACTGGGCGCTGGCGCAACAACAGGCGGCCAACAAGCCTGAATTGGCGCGTGACCTGCTGCAAATGCTGTTGGATTTCTTGCCGGAGGTTCAGCAGAAGATAGAAAACGTCCTGAAGGGTCAGACGGATGACGACATTATCGAACTGATTCATAAACTGCACGGCAGTTGTAGCTACAGCGGCGTTCCGCGTCTGAAACGCATTTGCCGCTATCTGGAGCAGCAGTTGCGTAAAGGCGTTCACGCCAGCGATTTGGAACCCGAATGGCTGGAGCTACTGGACGAAATCGACAACGTCAACAAAGCCGCTCAGCCGCATATCAAACCGCTACTTCCGTAATCAATGATCGGCATAGCTCTGTCTCTTAGCCACATAAAATGTGGCTAAGAGTTAACCGACGTTGAGCCCAGTCCCCTACCGAATCACAATAGCGCTCACCGCGACATTGACTGCGCCAGCCGGATCGTCGCAGCGATATTACGCGCCGCCATGCGCACATTCTCTGCCGCATTATCCAGCGCTTCTTCTAGTGAACAGATGTTGTAAAGCACGCTGAATACCGCGTCCAGACCATGTTCATGTACCACGCCGACATCTGCCGTCAGGCTGCCCGCAATGCCAATGACCGGTTTATTATACTGTTTGGCGACTCGCGCCACGCCAATCGGCACCTTACCGTGAATCGTCTGGCTATCGATGCGCCCTTCTCCGGTAATTACCAAAGTGGCATCTCGTACCAGTTCATCCAGCCCCAACGCTTCCGTGACAATCTCAATGCCCTGACGCAGTTCAGCGCCGCAAAAAGCCTGTAGCGCTGCGCCCATACCGCCTGCCGCCCCCGCACCGGGAACGTGTTCCACGTCCATATCCAGATCGTGGCGAATCACCGCCGCATAATGCTTCAGCGCATTATCCAACTGTTCAATCATCTCCGGCGTCGCCCCTTTCTGAGGGCCAAAAATCGCCGATGCGCCCTGTTTCCCCGTCAGCGGGTTGGTCACATCACAGGCCACTTCAAAACGACAGCCTTTAATACGCTCATCCAGCTCGCTGATGTCAATGCGAGCGAGTTTGTCGAGTTCACCCCCGCCAAAACCGATCTGCTCGCCCTGCTTATCCAGCAACCTGGCGCCCAGCGCCTGCACCATGCCCGACCCGCCGTCATTGGTTGCGCTTCCGCCAATCCCGATGATGCAGTGCCGAATGCCGTAATCTAATGCGCAGCGAATCAGTTCGCCCGTGCCGTAGCTGGTTGTCTTTAATGGATTACGCAACTGCGAAGGCACCCGCTCCAGACCGCTTGCCGCCGCCATCTCAATAAAAGCCGTTTTTTCATCGCCAGACAGGCCAAAAAACGCGTCGATGCTATCGCCTAACGGTCCTGTCACCTTAACATTCACAATCTTGCCATCGGTCGCAGCGACCATCGCTTCAACTGTGCCTTCCCCACCATCTGCAACGGGCAATTTGACATAGCAGGCATCGGGAAATATTTCACGAAATCCCTTTTCAATCTGCGTAGCAACTTCTTGTGCAGACAGGCTTTCTTTATAAGAATCCGGTGCGATCACTATTTTCATAAACGATCCGATTTCATCAACGTTCCGATTGCATCAATAATCCGCGCGCTCATGAAACGGCGCTTATACTCGTCATACTTCAAGTTGCATGTGCGTTGGCCGCGTTCACTCACCCGAATCACTTACCTGTGTAAGCTCATCGGGATGAAATGAGAGACATCCTGTCTCTCACCGAAGGCCAGCCGTTGGCTGGTCAAATTCGTTCCCGACGAATTTGTCCTTCTCTTGCCGCCTTCCTGAAACTCGAATTATTTAGTGTATATACCCGCCAGCTTTCAGGGCTGCAGGTCCTGAAATCTATCGGATAGATCAGAATGATTCTCTGCCAGTCGGCTGGCATCCTGTGCCAGCCTCGTGACTATCGCTTCACGGCTTATCGTGTAACTTCAACTTTAGCCAGTTTCTCGTAGTAACACGCCAGCGCACTGTGGTCCGCCGATCCCAGATCGTCCGCTTTCAGCGCCTGCATCATTTCCATCACCGCCGCTGTTAACGGCAGCTGTGCGCCAACACCATGTGAGGTATCCAGCGCGTTCGCCAAATCTTTGATATGCAGATCGATGCGGAAACCCGGCTTAAAGTTACGATCCATCACCATCGGCGCTTTCGCATCCAACACGGTGCTGCCCGCCAGCCCGCCGCGGATTGCCTGATACACCAGATCTGGGTTAACCCCTGCTTTTGTCGCCAGCACCAGCGCTTCAGACATAGCGGCAATGTTCAGCGCCACAATCACCTGATTCGCTAATTTAGTCACGTTGCCCGCGCCGATATCACCGGTATGTACAACGGAACCCGCCATGGATTTCAGAACCTCAAAGCAGCGGTCAAATTGTGCTTTATCGCCGCCCACCATCACGGACAGCGTGCCGTCGATCGCTTTCGGTTCACCGCCGCTGACCGGCGCATCCAGCATGGCGATCTCTTTCGCCGCCAGCGCGGTAGCAATTTCACGGCTAGCCAGCGGCGCGATGGAACTCATATCCACCACAATGCTTCCGGCACGCGCGCCCTCGATGACGCCGTTTTCCCCCAGCACCACTTCTTTAACGTGCGGAGAGTTAGGCAGCATGGTGATAATAACGTCGCACTGCTCCGCAACCTGTTTCGGCGTACCAGCCGCCGTAGCGCCTGCCGCAACCACTTCCGCGACCGCGTCCAGATTTCTGTCCATCACGACTAATGAGTAACCTGCTTTCAGCAGATTTTTACTCATCGGTTTTCCCATGATGCCCAATCCAATAAAACCAATTTTCATCGCCCTAACCTCATTGTCTGATGTAGATATCACTTCAATTCACGATGAACCCGCCTCATGGCAGATTCGATTCGCCGTGGAATCGCTTAATCACTTCTTGTATTTGTCGCTCAGCGCCTGTGTTGCGCTGCGGAACACGCCCAGATCGCTCCCGACTGCGACAAAGCTTGCGCCCCATTCCAGATAACGGCGGGCATCGGCTTCAACCGGTGCCAGAATGCCGCACGGCTTGTTATGCGCTGCCGCGCGATCGAAGATGTGGCGGATCGCTTTCTGCACGTCAGGGTGGTTAGGCTGACCGAGATAGCCCAGCGCCGCAGACAGATCGCTCGGGCCGACAAACACGCCGTCTACGCCGTCTACCGCGATAATCGCATCCAGATTATCAAGGCCGTCCTGGCTTTCGATTTGCACCACGACGGTAATGCTGTCGTTAATCTTGGCGAAATAGTCCGGTTCGGTGCCGTAGCAGTTGCTACGGTGCGCCACGGAAACACCGCGGATACCCGCAGGCGGATAACGCGTTGACGCAACCGCACGCGCAGCTTCTTCCGCCGTTTCCACAAAGGGAATGAGGAAGTTATTGAACCCAATATCCAACAGCCGCTTGATGATGATCGGCTCATTGCACGGCGGACGGACGACGGGCGCGCTGTGGCTGCCTTTCAGCGCCATCAGTTGAGGAATAAACGTCACAATATCGTTAGGCGCATGCTCGCCATCCAGCACCAGCCAGTCGAATCCCGCCAGTCCCAGCACTTCAGTTGAAATCGGGTTGCCCAGTGCACACCAGCAGCCAATCAACGTTTTCCCCTGCTGCAAATCTTGGCGAAAACGGTTAGGTAACAGCGGAGTCTTCATTTTTTATCCTCGGTCATTCCAGCGCCGCTTGCCTGAAGCGGCGCGCTCAAAAAACGGAAAATCAGAACGTTAGCGAACCAGACACGGACGTTTATTATCAAATGTCCACTCAGGAATAAGGTACTGCATTCCCATTGCGTCGTTACGTGCGCCTAATCCCATGCTTTTATACAGTTCGTGTGCTTTCATCACCTGATCCATATCCAATTCGATACCCAGACCCGGTTTCTTCGGCACTTCCACCATGCCGCCAACAATCTGCAACGGTTCTTTCGTCAGGCGCTGGTTGCCTTCCTGCCAGATCCAGTGCGTATCAATCGCCGTAATCTTGCCCGGCGCCGCCGCAGCGACCTGGGTAAACATGGCCAGTGAAATATCAAAGTGGTTATTGGAGTGAGAACCCCAGGTTAAGCCCCATTCGTGGCACATCTGCGCGACACGTACGGAACCTTGCATCGTCCAGAAATGCGGATCGGCTAGCGGGATATCGACCGATTGCAGCGAAATAGTGTGACCCATCTGCCGCCAGTCGGTGGCGATCATGTTGGTTGCCGTCGGCAGCCCCGTCGCACGACGGAACTCCGCCATCACTTCACGGCCGGAGAAACCTTGTTCCGCACCGCACGGATCTTCCGCATATGCCAGTACACCGCGCAGCTGTTTGCCCAGACCGATAGCTTCATCCAGCGACCAGGCCCCGTTTGGATCCAGCGTGATGCGCGCCTGCGGGAAGCGCTTAGCCAGCGCGGTCACCGCTTCGGCTTCTTCACTTCCGGCCAGTACGCCGCCTTTCAGTTTGAAATCATTAAAACCGTATTTTTCATACGCCGCCTCAGCCAGACGTACGATGGTTTCTGGAGACAACGCTTCTTCATGACGCAGACGATACCAGTCACACTTCTCATTCGTCTGGCTCTGATAAGGCAGATCGGTTTTATTACGATCGCCGATGTAGAACAGATAGCCCAGCATTTCTACCGCATCACGCTGTTGACCGTCGCCCAGCAGCGAAGCCACGCTGACATTGAGGAACTGCCCCAGCAGATCGAGCATCGCGGCTTCTATCCCCGTGACGACATGGATGGTGGTACGCAGATCGAACGTCTGCAAGCCGCGCCCGGAGGAATCACGGTCGGCGAACTGCTCACGCACCGCCGTCATCACGTTTTTGTATTCGCCCAGCGTTTTACCCACCACCAGCGCCGCAGCATCTTCCAGCGTCTGACGGATTTTCTCACCACCGGGTATTTCACCGACACCGGTATTCCCGGCGTTATCTTTCAGAATCACAATGTTGCGAGTGAAATAAGGTGCATGTGCGCCGCTCAGGTTGAGCAGCATACTGTCGTGACCTGCAACCGGGATAACTTGCATGTGAGTAATAACCGGCGTTGAACTTTGCAATGTCATTTTCTTATCCTTTCTCTCTCATTTTTTATGTAGGGTTAGCGGCCAAAAACCGGACGTTTGCGGTCAAATTTCCAACCGGGAATCAGGTACTGCATGGCAACGGCATCATTACGTGCTCCGCTCGGTAATTTTTTGTACAGATCGTGGGCTTTCATGACCTGTTCCATATCCAATTCAATCCCCAGACCGGGACGATCCGGCACCTTAATCTTGCCGTTGACGATTTGCAGCGGCTCTTTGGTCAGGTGTTGCCCTTCCTGCCAGATCCAGTGCGTATCAATCGCCGTCGGGTTACCCGGTGCCGCAGCCCCTACGTGCGTGAACATCGCCAGAGAAATATCGAAGTGGTTATTGGAATGGCAGCCCCACGTCAGGCCCCATTCATCACACATCTGGGCGACGCGCACTGCACCGTGCATCGTCCAGAAATGCGGATCGGCCAGCGGAATATCGACTGCCTGCAACATCACGGCATGGTTCATTTCACGCCAGTTGGTGGCAATCATGTTAGTCGCGACCGGCAGCCCGGTGGCGCGACGGAATTCCGCCATCACTTCACGACCGGAGAAACCTTGCTCGGCACCGCACGGATCTTCCGCATAGGTCAGAATGCCCTTCATGTCTTTGCATAAATCAATCGCTTCATCCAGCAGCCAGGCTCCGTTTGGATCGACGGTAATGCGGGCATCCGGGAAGCGTTTCTTCAGCGCCTTCACCGCATCGATTTCCTGCTCGCCGGGCAACACGCCACCTTTGAGTTTGAAATCTTTAAATCCGTAGCGGTCAGTGGTGGCTTCGGCCAAACGCACAATCGCTTCGCTGTCCATCGCTTGCTGGTGACGCAGGTGATACCACTCGTGCTTGCCTTTCTCACCTGATACTTTCTCACCTGATAAGTAAGGTAGATCCGTCTTTGTGCGATCGCCGATATAGAACAGATAGCCGAGCACGGTGACGTCATCACGCTGTTTCCCCGGCCCCAACAGCTCGGCAACGGGGACACCCATAAATTGCCCCAGCAGATCGAGCAGCGCCGCTTCGAGTGCTGCCACCGCATTCACTCGCAGCTCAAACGTCCAGGCCCCCTTGCCGAAGGAATCAAAATCAGAAGATTGGTTGCCGACATGAATGTCATGAACCAGACGGTTCATACGGGCGATTTGTTCGCCTTTCACACGAGGAATCGCTTCAACCAGCGTGTTGTAAATAACCTCACCACCAGGCGCTTCGCCGACACCGGTATGTCCGGCGCTGTCAGTTAAAATAACGAGGTTACGGGTGAAGTAAGCACCATGTGCCCCCCCGATGTTCAACAGCATGCTGTCATAGCCCGCGACGGGAATGACTTTCATGTCGGTAATTACGGGAGTCGCTGAAAAGTTTGTCATTACAGGCTCCCGTCACGAATGGAGCGCACAGGGTTTACGCTTAGGTTTCCGATGTTTGCCAAAACGCAGGAACACGTTGAAGCAGATGAAAATAATTCAGCCATACAGAAATAAAAAACAGATGGTGCACCAGTAGATGATTTCATGTTGTTTTCCTACTTTATTAGCGCGACCTTGTTTTTACTCTGATTTGAAATAAGCCATGCTTGTAGGGTTATCAGAATAAAAACAGGTTATAACTGTCTCGATACCGGAATAAACCAGTCAGAAAAGCGTTGTCAGAACCCATACCGCCTTACCAACCTCAGGAAAAAGTATAAGTTTTCTTATTTCACAACTCATTGGGCAATAGCACAGCATTCCGGGTCGAAATGCAGATTAAATATGTCATTATCACAGGGTAATGGGAGGTGTTTCACGAAAACCGGGGAAAGCAAATTTCCGCCTTACAAACACCGAAATACGGGGTTCTGACAGCCGATTTCAAATAGGTAAATCCCGACTTTTCATGCCATGAATAAAGGACAAAACGCTGCGCCATCAGTATGACGGCACAGCGTTTTGTGTTATTGCCTATATTCAGACTAATACGGTAACGAATGGCTTTACTTCTTAACGAACGGCTTCAATTCGATACGTTTAATATCCTGCACGATGAACAGGTAGCTGACGATAGCAACCAGCGCATGAACCCCGACATACACCAGACCGCCGTTGAAAGAGCCGGTCATTCCGATGATGTAGCCAATTGCAATCGGCGTCACGATACCAGACGCATTACCAAACATGTTGAACAGACCACCGCTCAACCCGCTGATTTCTTTCGGCGCGGTATCGGCCATAACCGCCCAGCCCAGTGCACCAATGCCTTTGCCGAAGAAGGCCGCAGACATCACTGCAATAACAACCCATTCGGTTTCTACATAGTTACAAATCACCATCGACATGGAGAGCAACATACCGAGGACAATAGGTGTTTTACGGGCAAAGGTCAGTGAATTGGTCCGGCGCATCAGATAATCGGAAATGATGCCGCCCAGAACGCCGCCGACAAAACCGCAGATGGCAGGCACCGAGGCAACAAACCCGGCTTTGAGAATCGACATGCCACGCGCCTGAACCAGATAGAGTGGGAACCAGGTGATGAAGAAGTAGGTCAGTGCGTTAATACAATATTGACCGATATAGACGCCGAGCATCATACGGGACTGCATTAATTGCTTGATCTGATGCCATTTTTCACCCTTCTCGGTCGCTTTCTTCGCCCCTTTGGCATCCATGTTAATCAGCGCGCCACCGGCCTCAATGTAATCCAGTTCAGCCTGATTCACGCCAGGATGATCTTTAGGATCATGGATCACTTTCAGCCAGACAAAGCTGAGGATGATACCCAATCCACCCATGAACCAGAACACATGCGCCCAACCCACCTCATGTACCAGCCAGCCCATGATAGGAGCGAAGATCACAGTCGCAAAGTACTGGGCCGAGTTGAATATCGCGACGGCTGTTCCACGCTCTTGTGCAGGGAACCAGGCAGCGACAATACGGCTATTTCCCGGAAAGGAAGGCGATTCACACAGGCCGACCATAAAGCGCAAGAGGAACAAAGAAATGACGATGCCAGCACCGCTGAAGATATCGACAAAGCCTTGTAATAAGGTAAAAACCGACCAGGTGAAGATACTGTAGAAGTAAACTTTCTTTGAGCCGAAGCGATCGAGCAGCCAGCCTCCGGGGATTTGCCCAATAACATATGCCCAGGAGAACGCTGAGAAGATATAGCCCATCCCTACCGCATCCAACCCAATCTCTTTGGACATAGCAGAGCCAGCGATGGACAATGTGGCACGGTCGCCATAGTTAAATGACGTGACGATAAACAACATCACGACAATCCAGTAGCGGGCGTTTGTTCTCTTTTGTATCGCGCCAGCTGCTGAGCTTACTGTATTCATGATGAACTCCTGCTTCAATCGCGGTTCGCTCATTCATTCCGAATAACAGATAACGTGTAGGGTTATCAGAATGAAGATCAGTGGATATCCCCGTCATACTTCAAGTTACATGTGTGTTGGCTGCGTTCACTCACCCGAATCACTTACCTAAGTAAGTTCATCGGGATTCCTTCTCTTGCCGCCTACCTGAAACTCGAATTATTTAGGGTATAGTTAAATTCCCATTTTTATTTTTCTTGCGAATAGCCAGGCTATATAGCTTCAGAGTAATTAGCTGACATCTTCAACTCGCCGGATCATTATAATTTTTACCTACTGGCCGCTCACTAGATAAAAGCACAACATTAAAAATGTCCTTTTGAATATGTTGGTGCACTTGCCCTATATAGTGCGAGGTATTTCACGAAAAATGCCGTCATTCTCTTTTTACATTCACACACATTATTTTTATTTCTCTGTTAAAAATCACACGCCGGCAGAATGTGATCAAACTCACCAAAAATTGGGGCTTCGCCTGATAAATCATAAGTAAAAAGCGCGGCCTTAGGTCAATTGCATAATGTACGAGAAGAGAACCTCACGTATACTCGTTAGCGAGCAATGGAGTAATCGCGTGGTAATCACTACCACGGCGTTTCTGATAAACCAATAATAAAGGCTTGCATCATGTCAGATAAATCAGAAAGTAATGCTGCACAAGAGCAGCCACTTTATATTAAAGTCCACGATTCAGATAATGTTGCCATTGTTGTTAATAATAATGGCTTACGCGCCGGAACCCGTTTTAATGATCATCTGGAATTAATTGAGCATGTTCCACAGGGGCACAAAGTTGCCCTTGTTAATATCGCAAAATCAGGCACAATCATCCGCTATGGTGAAATTATCGGGTATGCGCTGCGCGATATTGCTAAAGGAAGCTGGATTGATGAATCCTTAGTCGAGTTACCTCTGGCTCCCGCGCTGGACACCCTGCCGCTGGCGACCAAAATCCCGCCCACCCTTCCTCCGCTGGAAGGCTACACCTTTGAAGGTTATCGCAACGCCGATGGCAGCGTAGGCACGAAAAATCTGTTGGGCATTAGCACCAGCGTGCACTGTGTCGCGGGCGTAGTGGACTATGTCGTCAAAATTATCGAGCGGGATTTACTGCCTAACTATCCCAATGTGGATGGTGTTGTCGCACTCAACCATCTCTATGGCTGCGGCGTAGCAATCAATGCACCTGCGGCGGTCGTCCCTATCCGCACTATCCACAATCTGGCACTGAATCCGAATTTTGGCGGTGAGATATTGGTGGTGGGTCTGGGTTGTGAAAAATTACAGCCAGAGCGCCTGCTGGAAGGGACGTCAGACGTACAGGCCATCTCCCTCGACGACACCAGTATTGTCCGCTTGCAGGATGAACACCACGTTGGTTTCCGATCGATGGTGGATGACATTCTGACGATGGCAGACAAGCACCTGCAACAGTTGAACAAACGTCAGCGTGAAACCTGCCCGGCATCAGAATTGGTTGTCGGCATGCAGTGCGGTGGCAGCGATGCTTTCTCTGGTGTCACCGCTAACCCAGCCGTCGGTTTTGCATCCGATCTGCTGGTACGCTGTGGCGCAACCGTGATGTTCTCCGAAGTGACCGAAGTGCGTGACGCCATTCATCTGTTAACGCCGCGCGCCATCAATGAAGAAGTCGGTAAACGTCTGCTGGAAGAAATGGCCTGGTACGACAATTACCTCGACAGCGGCCAGACCGATCGCAGCGCCAACCCATCACCGGGCAACAAAAAAGGGGGGCTGGCGAACGTGGTCGAAAAAGCGCTCGGCTCCATCGCCAAATCCGGTACCAGCGCCATTGTCGAAGTCCTGTCTCCCGGCCAGCGCCCCACCAAACGCGGGCTGATTTACGCCGCAACGCCAGCCAGTGACTTCGTGTGCGGCACGCAGCAGCTCGCTTCCGGCATCACCGTGCAGGTCTTCACCACCGGTCGCGGTACACCGTATGGCCTATTGGCTGTACCCGTGATCAAGATGGCAACCCGTACCGCATTGGCCAACCGCTGGTACGATCTGATGGATATTGATGCCGGTACCATCGCTACTGGAGAAGCCACGATTGAAGACGTGGGCTGGCAGCTTTTCCACTTCATTCTGGACATCGCCAGCGGCAAGAAAAAAACCTGGTCCGATCAATGGGGGCTTCATAACGCACTGGCCGTTTTCAATCCGGCACCGGTAACCTGATTATCGTTCTCCGCAGGCCAGACTCATTCTGGCCTGCGGATAGCATTATTTGATCTAAAATAAATTAGGCCACAATAAAAAATGAGGGAAAGCGGTAATTAAAGGAATAAACGCCAGCGAAACAACATTTAATTTCATTTACGCAAAGAAAAAATATAAAAAAATTAACAAATGATTCTTTTTATCGTCAATATAACTCACTCTAAAAACACTGTTTAAGAAAAATCCCTCCGCGCGACTTACCTATTCTTAATCATTTTTTTACCAATTATTTATTGCCCATAAAATGAATCAATTGACAGGTAATCGTCCTCATCATAAATTTACGCGTGCTGAAAAAGCGTGCTAACACTGATGACATATTTGTTACAAAAATATATACCCTAAATAATTCAAGTTTCAGGAAGGCGGCAAGAGAGGGAGTCCCGATGAGCTTACTTGAGTAAGTGATTCGGGTGACTAAGCGCAGCCAACGCACATGCAACTTGAAGTATGACGGATAAAGTTACAAAAACTCCATCACGCACAATATAGGGTCAATAGCCCGCTCATTATAAATAGTGCCCGACATTATTTTATATCGGCGAGTCAGTAACCCAAAAAAATTCAGTATACCCATTTGAATAACTTGAATATTTACACAGCAATATGCCTGACAGATTTCACAGGATGTACCACGCGGCAGCGACACAGCGTTTCAGCCTCTGTAATAATCAGAACGACTGAGACGAGGAAAGCGGTCAGTATGGCGGAACCTGGAAACTGAGCGGGATACGTACGCCGGGGTTTCTAATGAGAGTGAATACACCTGTTACACAGCAGGAGTATCTGTTAGACATGGACACCATATTGATGTCCACGACAAATATTCATAGCCACATTACTTATGCCAACTCTGCCTTCATTAAGGTTAGCGGTTTTTCTGAAGAGCAGCTCATCAACCAACCCCACAATATCGTGCGTCACCCTGACATGCCCGTTGAAGCCTACGCCGACATGTGGTTTACGTTGAAACAAGGCGATAGCTGGACAGGACTCGTTAAAAACCGTCGCAACAACGGTGACCACTACTGGGTTCGCGCCAACGTTACGCCAGTCTACCAGCAGGAACATCTCGCAGGCTATATCTCGGTGCGTAACACACCCAGCGCCGAAGAGATCAAGTCTGCCGAAACGCTGTATAGCGCTGTGCAGAAAAAGCAGGCAGGTAACATTAAGTTCTACAAAGGGTTGGTTGTTCGCACCGGACTCTTTTCTCCCCTGTCGATCTTGCAGAAATTGTCAGTCCGCTGGCGCTTGCGCATCGCGGTATTGACGGCGGGGCTCATTCCCACGCTGCTTGCTTTCAGCGGTATGAATCCGCTGTGGTTGCTGGCACTGGCGCTGTTACTGATTGTAATTCTGGATCAGTTTCTGCAAAAGCAAATTGCCCAGCCAATCAGGATGATACTGAAACAGGCTCAGCATGTGGTCTCGGGCCGTAAAGTAAAGCATATTCATCTGAATCGGGTCGACGAAATCGGCTTACTGCTACGCTCCGTTAACCAGTTCGGCCTGAATTTGCACTCGCTTGTTGATGACGTCAGCACGCAGGTAAACGGTATTACCAACGTTAGCCATAAGCTGGCAGAAAATAATATCGATCTGAACACGCGTACAGAAGAAACATCGGCAAACCTGCAACAAACCGCCGCCGCCATTGAAGAAATTACCGTTGCCGTGCAGCAGAGTGCTGAAACGGCGGCACAGGCCACCACAATGGCTGAAGCCGCCAGCAGTACCGCGCTTAAGGGGGGCAATATCATGAAGGAAACCATCGGCATGATGGATTCCATTTCCAGCGCCAGTGATAAGATCGTTGATATCATTGGCGTGATAGACAGCATTGCCTTCCAGACTAACATTCTTGCGCTGAATGCGGCGGTTGAAGCAGCGCGTGCCGGCGTCCAGGGACGGGGGTTTGCCGTGGTGGCCGCCGAAGTTCGCAATTTAGCGCAGCATTCAGCCTCCGCAGCCAAAGAGATTAAAGCGCTCATCGACGCCAACGTTGAAAGCGTAAAACAGGGCAGCACCATGGTAGAAAACGCGGGCAAACATATCAGCGACATTGTTGATGAAGTCTTGCAGGTCTCTACCATGATCAAAGAGATCAGCAACGCAACGCACGAGCAAACCTCAGCATTGGGCCTGATCAATACCTCTATTGCACAGATAGAACAAATGACACAGCGCAATACCGATATGGTTACGCACTCAACAGAAGCCGCTGAAGGGCTAAACCTTCAGGCAAGGCGGCTGAATAGCGCGATTAACGTATACGGTAGCTAACGGACGTCACCCCCTCGGTTGCGGCAAGGGAGCAGGAAAGCGCCCTTGCCAGTTCCTTTTTCCCGCCAGAAAGACACAATAGTCTCATCCATTTGTAAGCTTTTCGTAAAGAACAGAGTGGTACAGCCGATAACAATCGGAGAATTGACTTATTTCAGGAGGAAGTGATGTCCATTACAGTGAATACGGTGTCAAACGTAACAGCGACGGCCTCTGCGGCCAATAAGCCTGCAACGAATAAGGCTTCATCTAATACAGAGAGTAAAGCTGCCTCTACCGCTGATACGGGTAGTGGTGCTCAGCAAAAAATTGCTGCATTACAAAATCAAATCAAAGTGCTAACCAAAAAGTTAAAAGAACTGGGTGCTAAAGCTGCCGATGCGCAAAGTGAGAATGAACGTAAACTCATTAAGCAACAGCAGCAGATGATTCAGGCGCAAATACAGGCGCTCTATGCCGAAATTGCCCGTATCCAAAAAGAAGAAGCAGAAAAGAAAGCGGCCGAGGCTGCATCAAAAGCGACATCACAACAAACTGAAAATAAAGAAAAAAAGGGCGGAGTTAATATCTACGTCTGACAGCAATATTTGACACATTCCCGTCTTTGTTTCTCTCTCTTTCCTGGCTGATACATTTTGTTACATGAGCTGTCAGGAAAGTGAGTATTTCATGCTTCATTGCCAACAATATCCCCTTCGAGAAAGTGCTTAAATTGCCGATATAACGGCTTGTACCCCGAATAATTCGGGTATATCGGCATCTTTTCATTTTCAGGAGGGAAAATGTCAAACACCATCAGCAGTATCAGCGTATCGACAACAACAGCAAGCAGCAGTAAAAGCAGCAACACCTCAGAGCAACAGATTGCGCAGCTAACCAAGCAAGTTCAGGCACTTACCAAACAAGTGAATAAACTGACCGAATCAGCTTCCAGCGCAGAAAGTGATGATGAACGTAAACTGATCGAACAGCAGCAGCAGGCCATTCAAGCACAGATCCAGGCGTTACAGGCACAAATTGCCCGCTTGCAGAGTGAAAAATCAGAACAGCAGTCTGATTCCACCTCTTCGGCTCAAAGTGCTAAACAAGAAGGCGTCAACCGCCCGACAGCAGATAACCAGATTAATATCTACGTCTAGTCTGCGTCAGGGATGGAGTAGCCGGTAAATGTAAAAGGTCGCTTGATTGAAGCGACCTTTTTTTCGTCAGAGATTACCGCAGGAACCGAATCGTCAGGAACGGGGCCGTTTCAGCGGTGTTACCAACCCTTGCAGACCCTCTATCTTTATTGCCAGCGTAATTTGCATCAATTCCCCCAAGCGGCCATTAGGAAATTCACCCTTGCGGGAGAACCACAGCAGGTACTCTTCCGGTAAATCAATCAACGCTCGCCCCTTGTATTTACCAAAGGGCATCTGCATCGTGGCAATGTCTATCAGGTCTTCTTTTTCCACCCGCTTACTCTCCCAACAGCCGGATCATTTCCGCCTCATCGATCACCGTGATCCCCAGTTCCTGAGCCTTCGCCAGCTTGGAGCCAGCGGCTTCACCAGCGATCACCATATCGGTTTTTTTCGAGACACTCCCACTCACTTTTGCCCCTAACGCCGTTAGCCGATCTTTGGCTTCGTCGCGGGACAAAATAGTCAACGATCCGGTCAATACCACCGTTTTCCCCGCAAATGGGCTGTCGATCTCTTCAGCCTTGACGACCACAACCTCAGGCCAGTGAATGTTGATGCCTGCGGGATCGGTCAGTTCGCGAATAACGGTTTGGTTATGCTCTTCTTCCAGGAAATGACGCACGTGTGCGGCAACGACTTTACCGACATCCGGCACCGCCAGTAGCGTCTCTTCATCGGCGGCAAACAGCGCCTCCAGCGAACCAAAATAGGCGGCCAGATTGGCAGCCGTCGATTCGCCAACGTCGCGGATCCCCAACGCATACAGAAAACGCGCCAGCGTGGTGCTTTTCGCTTTTTCCAGCGCATTAACCAGATTCGTCGCTGATTTAGGCCCCATGCGATCCAGCCCTGTCATGATCCCGGCACTCAGGCGAAACAGATCGGCTGGCGTCTTGACGTACTCTTTTTCCACCAGCTGATCGATGATCTTATCGCCCATGCCTTCCACATCCAATGCACGACGAGAAACAAAATGCTTCAGCGCCTCTTTGCGCTGGGCGCCACAGATCAAACCACCGGTACAACGCGTAACGGCTTCCCCTTCCACACGTTCAACATCCGAACCACACACGGGGCAGGCCGAAGGGAACACAATCGGCTGCACCGTTTCTGGCCGTTCAGATTCCACAATGCCGACGATCTGCGGGATCACATCCCCCGCTCGACGAACAATCACGCGATCGCCAATCTGCAAACCCAGCCGCTCAATTTCATCAGCATTGTGCAGTGTGGCATTGCTGACGATGACCCCGGCCACGGCGACTGGCTCCAGACGCGCAACAGGTGTAATCGCCCCTGTCCGCCCAACCTGAAACTCAACATCGCGTACCCAGGTCAGCTGTTCCTGTGCCGGGAATTTAAAGGCCACCGCCCAGCGAGGCGCACGGGCAACGAACCCTAACCGTTCCTGCAGCTCCAGAGAGTCAACTTTGACAACGACGCCGTCAATATCAAAGCCTAACGAACTGCGGGTCTGTTCGACGTGACGATAAAAGTCGAGTACTTCGGCCGGACCGGTACATAACTTAATTTTGTCACTAACCGGCAGCCCCCATGCCTTGAACTGCATCAGACGCTCCCAGTGGCTGGCGGGCAGTTCACCGCCTTCCAGCAAGCCAACGCCATAGCAGAAAAAGGTCAGCGGACGCTTAGCCGTAATGCGTGGGTCGAGCTGACGCAGCGATCCGGCGGCGGCGTTACGCGGGTTGGCAAATACTTTGCTCCCCGTACGGCGTGCTTCTTCATTCAGCTTTTCAAAACCGCTGTGTTTCATAAACACTTCACCGCGCACTTCGACACGGCGCGGAATATTTTCACCTTCAAGGCGCAACGGAATTGCCGCAACGGTGCGAATGTTACTGGTGATATTTTCACCGGTCGTGCCATCCCCACGCGTGGCCGCCTGCACCAGAACGCCGTCTTCATACAACAGGCTGACCGCTAAACCATCCAGCTTCAGCTCGCAGCAGAATGTCAGATCGTCACCGTTTTTCAGCCTGTCGCCAATTCGCTTGCTGAAGGCCAAATAGCTCTCTTCATCAAAGACGTTATCCAGCGATAACATCGGCACTTCATGGCGCACCTGTTCGAATGCCGCCAGCGGCGCTGCCCCCACACGCTGCGTCGGAGAATCGCTGGTCACCAGCTCGGGATGATCCGCCTCTAACGCTTTCAGTTCCTGCATGAGTTTGTCATATTCGACATCAGGGATTTCGGGCGCATCTTCAACGTGATATTTGTATTCGTGATGGCGTAAGACCCGGCGCAACTCCGCTACCCGCAGTGCGACCACATTCACTTCGGCTGGTTCTTTCTTCACTGGTTTCATACCTGTTTTATCTGACGTGTCGCCCTGTCGGCGTTATGATTGTTATGATTCTCGCTCGTGGTGTGACAGAGCGAGAATCATTAGCTTGCGGTCTGAACGGCTTCATGATGATTCGAGTGCCGTCAGTTTGGCTTTTTAAGATTTAGACGCGTTAGCTTTAATCGTGTTGATGATGTTCGTCGTGGAGCAGCCGTCCTCAAAGTTCAGCACTTTCACTTCACCGCCGTTGGCCCAGACCTCTTCGCTGCCGGCGATTTCATGTGGCTGGTAGTCCCCGCCTTTCACCAGAATGTCCGGCAGAATGCTGGCAATCAGGCGCTGTGGCGTATCTTCTTCAAACGGCACAACCCAGTCTACAGCTTCCAATGCACCCAGTACGATCATGCGCTGTGGCAACGGGTTAACGGGACGCGTTGGCCCCTTCAGGCGTTTGGTTGACGCATCGCTGTTGACTGCAACGATTAACCGATCGCCAAGTTTACGGGCATTTGCCAGATAGGACACATGTCCGGCATGCAGAATATCGAAGCAACCGTTGGTCATCACAATCTTTTCGCCACGCTGACGCGCCAGTTCAACGACCTTTTTCAGCTGTTCTTCTGTCATCACGCCAAATCCGGTGTCGGCACGGCCACGGATAGCATTTTCCAGCTCAATCGGTGTGACCGTTGATGTGCCCAGCTTGCCAACGACGACGCCTGCGGCGGCATTCGCCAGGAAACAGGCCTCTTCCAGCGGATTACCCGCCGCCAGCGCAGCGGCCAGCACACCAATGACGGTATCGCCGGCGCCGGTCACGTCATACACTTCCTGCGCCTGCGTAGGCAAATGCAGCGGTGCTTTGCCCGGCTGTAGCAGCGTCATCCCTTGTTCGGAACGCGTAATCAGCAACGCGGACAGCTCGTAATCAGCGACCAGTTGCATGCCGCGCTCAACCAGCTCTTCTTCCGTTTTGCAACGCCCTGCCACCGCTTCAAACTCAGACAGGTTTGGCGTCAGCAACGTCGCGCCACGATAGCGGGCAAAATCCGTGCCTTTCGGGTCGATCAGCACTGGAACACCCGCTGCTTTTGCCGTCTGAATCATGGTTTGCACATGCGCTAATGCGCCTTTTGCATAGTCAGACAGCACCAGTGCGCCAATTTTTGGCAGCGCCAGTTGAATACGCTCGATGATCGGCTGAGGATCAATTCCCTCAAAGCCTTCCTCAAAATCCAGTCGGATCAGCTGCTGATTACGCGACAGCACGCGCAGTTTGGTAATCGTCGGGTGCGTAGGAACCGAGACAAAGTCGCACTTCACGTTGACTTCGCCAAGTTTGGCATTCAGCGCGCGAGCGGCATCATCAATGCCCGTTAACCCCACCAGACGCGATCCCGCCCCCAACGCAGCGATGTTCATGGCGACGTTCGCCGCGCCGCCAGGGCGTTCTTCGATCGTATCAACCTTGACCACAGGTACCGGTGCCTCTGGTGAAATTCGGCTGGTCGGCCCATACCAGTAACGATCCAGCATGACATCACCCACCACTAACACACCCGCTTGACGGAAATCAGGCAGCGTCACTTTCATCCTCTACTCCAGGCTTATTTCGCATAATGCGCGTAATAATATCATAGGCACAATCATTACACGTCACTGCAGCACGGCTCTTTGCTGAGCATTGGGCCGCATACCCCATCATCATATAGCTAAGGGGAACCTAGGCTCCCACTAACCACTTATTCCAACTCACCAGCACCTGCTCCCGTTCTGCAACAAACCGATCCTTGCTGACCCGGCCGGACAGTTCCTGCAAGGCCAGATGGTGCAACTCATTGCGCATGGTGACGTAGGCCAGTTTGAGCGCATTGGCTTCGCTCTCTTCCATCACGCCATACTGCGCCATCAGTTCCAGAATGCGCACATTGTCTGACCAACGGGTCAAACGCGGTTCCTGAGCGGCATAACGCAGCACCAGATATTGGGCAATAAATTCGATATCAGTAATGCCGCCCGCATCCGTTTTGATGTCAAAGAGCGCTTTATCTTTGTTCGCCAGATGCTGACGCATTTTTTCCCGCATTTCTCGCACTTCAGTCCGCAGGGTATCCGCGTCACGCTCTGCACACAGGATGCTGCGTCGAATAGACTCAAAGGTCTGCTGCACGCCGCTTTCGCCGTACACCATACGCGCGCGTACCAACGCCTGATGTTCCCACGTCCACGCTTCCTTACGCTGATACTCATCAAAGGCTTCTACCGTACTCACCAGCATGCCAGCCGCCCCCGATGGCCGCAGACGAGCATCCACTTCATACAAAATACCTGATGACGTCCGGGTGCTAAACAGGTGCATCACACGCTGCGCGAGGCGCAGGTAGAACTGGCGGCCATCAATACTGCGTTCGCCATCCGTCATCACGTCCGACGGGCAGTCCAGCAAGAACACCAGATCCAGATCGGAGCTATACCCCAGTTCCCAACCGCCGAGCTTGCCATAGGCAATAACGGCAAACCCACGGCCTTCGCGGTGCTGTAAATGGGACGGCTGGCCGTAGCGTGCCACCATCTGTCCCCACGCCTGCTGAACGACTGCCGCGATAATCGCTTCCGCCAGATACGTTAAGTGATCGCTCACTTTCATTACTGGCAGTACGCCACCGATATCTCCTGCGGCGATGCGCAGTTGCTGCGACTGTTTAAACTGGCGAACCGCTTCCAACTGTTGTTCTTCATCATCCTCAGGTACGCGCATCAAATACTGGCGTAGCTCATCGGCATACGCGCCCGGAGCCGTCGGCTGATACAGCGTTGACGCATCGAGCAATTCATCCAACAGAAGGGGGTAGCGCGCCAGTTGGCTGGCAACCATCGGCGAGGCCGCACACAGGCGAATCAGCTGACCGAGCGCAGCACGGGACTCCAGCAACAGTTCGAGATAGGTCGTACGTGTGACGATCCCCAGCAGCAACGGTGTCAGACGAGACAGCACGCTATCGGCTTCCTGACGAGCACAGACCTCCGCCAGCAAGCACGGCATGAGCTGATCCAGCACATCCCGCCCACGTGGTCCAATTGTGCGTTTCGCCACATCGTTGCGGAATTCCACAATCGTCCGCATCAGCTTTTCACGCACGGTTTCCGTGAGGTGCGGCGTCAGTGGAGCCAGTTCGCCGTCATCCAGCGTATCCTGCCATAGGCTGCTATAGCTGCCATGTTCGGGGATATCATTATTGTCCGGCGCATCATCGCCAATCAGATCGTCAAATACGCGGCGCACCGACTGCATATGCTCCGACAGCATCGATTGCAGCGTGTCCCAGCTATCTACCCCCATTCCCCATGCCAGACGCTGCTGGTTCAGTTCATCCCCCGGCAGCGTTTGTGTCTGCTCATCGGCAATGGCTTGTAACAGGTTCTCCAGACGACGCAGAAACAGATAAGAAGTACTGAGATCGAGCACCTGTTGTGGCGTTAATAACCCCAGCGCCCCTACATGGTGGAGCGTAGGCAGCAGCGAGCGTCCCTGTAATCCCGGCTCACGCCCGCCACGGATCAGTTGGAAAACCTGCGTAATAAATTCGATTTCACGAATCCCGCCAGCACCCAGTTTAATGTTGTTGCGCAGATCGCGGCGACGCACCTCGCGGGCAATCATGCCCTTCATATTTCGCAGCGACTGGATGACGCTAAAATCAATATAGCGCCGAAAAACAAAGGGCTTCAGCGTGCTACGCAGCTCCTGACTGTAAGCGTCGTCCATTCCGCCCATCAGGCGCGCTTTGACCATCGCATAGCGTTCCCAGTCTCGTCCCTGCTCCTGATAATAATCTTCCATGGCCGCAAAGCTGAGCACCAGCGGCCCGCTGTCGCCGAAGGGGCGTAGTCGCATATCCACGCGGTAAACAAAACCGTCGACAGTAGGCTGATCCAGCACCTTAATGAGCCGCTGCCCCAGACGCGTGAAGAACTGCGCGTTATCCAGCTCGCGCCGTCCACCTTGCGTATGACCATTTTCGGGATAGACGAAAATCAGATCGATGTCCGAAGAGAAGTTAAGTTCTCCCCCACCCAATTTTCCCATGCCAAGAATCAGCAGAGGCTGAGCCACGCCCTGCGCATTGCAAGGTGTGCCCCATTCACGGCAGCATGCCTGATATAACCAGCTTCTGGCCGCCACAATCACCACCTCGGCCAGTTCGCTCAACTGACGCAGCGTATGTTCCGTGGTACTGGTTTGCAGCGCCTGCGACCACGCAATCCGCGTCAGCATATGGCGACGAAACCGACGCAATGCCGCCATCAACGCATTTTCATCGTTAACGTCGGACAGAGCGTCGCGCAGCCAGTCGGCGTAGTGCTGCCACTCTTCAGGCTGCGGCGGTTGCTGATGAATCCCTTGCCACCAGTCAGGGTGCAGCGCAAGCGCATCGCTGACAAAATCGCTCAATGCCAAAACAGCGGCATCGCTGTCCGTTATCGGTTCATTCGGTGCAGTTTCCCGCAAACGCGCGAGTGCACGTTGAGATTGTTCCGTCAGAAGCACAGGTAAAGCAGGCAAAGGAAGTATCGGCATGGGGGTTCCCTTGATGCGCCGCCTATCCTCACTGACAAGCGGCAGTTAACGGTTACTGTGACTGTCCGCCGCTATGTAGCCAGAACGGCGACAAGGCCAGGGCCTCTTTACGATAGGCTTCCAGATACACGGAAGGCGCTTTCCCGGCAGCGAGACGCTCCAGTTCCTGTAGCAACATCCGCCAGTGTTCAAGGTAGGCTTCTACCTGTTCCGCCGGATACGCGCCGGATAAGAGAAGAAAAGCGCAGATATTACGTTGTAGACGAGGGATTTGCTGTTCGTACTGCGCTTCTGTCAATTTAGAAGAAAAGGCGCTTTTCAAGTCCGCCGTGCTGCGACTTAGCATAATGTCGGCAAAGCGTTTGAACGATCCCTGTAGCTTAATGCGATCTTTATTATCCATATGGTCACGCCAGCCAGACTCGATCAGCCAAGAAGTCAGTACCAACTTACTTTGCAGGTAGTCGACGCTGTAGCACACTTCCGCGCCATCGGAGCTTTGTAGTCGGGCTTCCAAAGTGGCGAGTGCAGAGCGAAAAAGCGTAGTGACCTTGCGTAACACAACGCCACCCACCAGCACCAGCATTTCGCGCATTAACGCACTGGCTTCTGGCAGGGCTTCACGGGCAGAGGCATTTCCTCTTACCCACAGTTCTTCGTGGTATTGCCAGTGACTCAACCCCAGTTCCAGCGCCGCGCGGATGGCCTGATCGATATTGGTTTTTGCATCCACAACCAATCGATTGAGAGGCAGACACTCACGAACCGGGTTGCCTTTAGCCAGATGGTATCCACGCGCCGCCTTACTCAAGCTACCCTGCCGCATACCACCAAATTCTGCGATTTCCTTTGCCAGTTCCAGCAGGTGGGTAGTCTGACCAATCTTAAGTTCCATTTCCAATTCGCACAGCGGTTCACTCAGGTCGCCAGCACGAATTTCACCACGATCTAACGCAACTTCAATCACGCTTTGGTAGTAAGTAAATACCCACTTTTCACGCGTAAAATCCGTACTAAACAGCGGTTTGAGCGACGATTGCAACGCTTCAACCTCGCAATCTTCCGGCCAGACGTCTGCCGGAAACAGGCTGAGATCCAGCTCGGCTTTCTCCAGCTCAACGTTATATTCTGGGTGTTGATGTAGCCCGCCAATCACCTTGCCGGCCGTTTTCACCGTCATTTCATAGCGCTCATTTTCGCCACGAATACGCAGGCCAATACCGTTGCGGCGCAGATAATTATCATCTGTTTCATAATAGACATTGCTCAGGCGCTGAGCGCGCATGTGCTCATACTGACTATAATCGCTCTCCCATTCAGCCAACTGCGTTAACAGCGATTCAACGCTGTCGGGATGAACAATAAATTTCAGCTCAATTTCTTCACTCATAGCATTCACAACACCAAGACCACGTTCATTATCCTGTCAGTAAATAACATTTTACTTCACCTTACTACTCTTACCGCACACACTCTTTTTCACCTGCGAACAAGCGCGCATTTCTTATGCAAACCAGCCATCAGCTACACGACTTTCCCCTGCTTAAACACGCCGCGCACCGCCTTCTAAGACTGTTCTCATTTCGGTTTATACATTGCCTCGTCAGACTTAAGCCTCTACTATCAGACCACCATTAACGCAACATGATGATCTTATGCAGAAATTAGGCTTACTCTGTTTTACTTTATTTTCTCTCACGCTGAGCTGGACCGCACAGGCGGAAGAAAAACGCTATATTTCCGATGAGTTATTGACGTATGTCCACAGCGGGCCGGGCAATCAATATCGTATCGTCGGCACACTGAATGCAGGTGCAGAGGTCACGTTGCTCAGCGTTAATGAAAACGCGGGCTATGCGCAGATCCGTGATGACAAAAACCGCACCACCTGGATCCCTCTCGACCAGCTTAGCAATACGCCAAGCCTGCGCACGCGGGTGCCGGAGCTGGAAAATCAGGTTAAAGACCTGACGGACAAACTGAATAATATCGATCAGACCTGGAACCAGCGTACCGCTGATATGCAGCAGAAAGTCGCGGCCAGCGATGGTGTTATTAACGGATTGCGTCAGGAAAACCAGGATCTGAAAAATCAGCTTATCGTTGCGCAGAAGAAAGTCAGCGCGGCGAATGTCCAGCTTGATGATAAGCAGCGCACCATTATTCTACAGTGGTTTATGTATGGCGGCGGAGTTGCCGGCATAGGCTTGTTGCTGGGTCTGCTGTTACCGCACATCATCCCCCGCAAAAAGAAAAATGACCGCTGGATGAGCTAATCGAAATAAGTGCCTGCTTCTTGCAGGCATTTTTCTTTGCAGCCAACGCGGCGGCGCAAAGATGGTAGTATGTGGTGAAGTATTGGTTATTTATTCAGGAGCCCGACATTGAAGATTTACCTTGTCGGCGGTGCTGTTCGGGACAGCCTGCTGGGTTTACCCGTCACCGAGAAAGATTGGGTGGTGGTTGGCGCTACGCCGGAGGAGCTGCTTGCGCAGGGCTACCAGCAGGTTGGAAAGGATTTTCCCGTTTTCTTACACCCCGTTAGCCACGATGAATACGCCCTCGCGCGTACCGAGCGTAAATCCGGCAAAGGCTATACCGGTTTTGTCTGTCATGCTGCCCCCGATGTCACGTTAGAGCAGGATTTACTGCGCCGCGATTTGACTATCAATGCCATTGCCCGCACCGAGCAGGGAGATCTCATCGACCCTTATCATGGTCGTCGCGATCTTGAGAATCACGTACTGCGCCACGTTTCCGACGCGTTCAGCGAGGATCCGCTACGGGTGCTGCGCGTTGCGCGTTTTGCCGCGCGTTTTGCTCATCTTGGCTTCCAGATCGCAGAAGAAACCATGGCGCTGATGCAAAAAATGGCGCATGAGGGCGAACTGGCCTATCTGACGCCAGAGCGAGTCTGGAAAGAGACGGAAAAAGCGCTTGGTACCTCATCACCCGATGTCTATTTTCAGGTGCTACGTGACTGCGGCGCGCTAGCCGTGCTGTTCCCTGAAATCGATAATCTGTATGGCGTACCCGCCCCCGCCAAATGGCACCCGGAGATCGATACCGGCATTCATACCATGATGACGGTAGCGATGGCCGCACGCCTCAGCCCTGAGATTGACGTACGCTTTGCTACGCTGTGCCACGATTTAGGAAAAGGGCTGACGCCTCCCGAACTGTGGCCACGGCATCACGGGCATGGTCCGGCAGGGGTCAAACTGGTTGAAGCGCTGTGTCAGCGCCTGCGCGTGCCTAACCCAATTCGCGATCTGGCGAAACTGGTTGCCGAATATCATGACCTGATTCATACCGTGCAGGTGCTGCAACCTAAAACCCTGCTGAAGTTATTTGATGCGATTGACGTCTGGCGCAAACCGCAGCGTTTGGAGCAGTTAGCGCTCACTAGCGAAGCTGACGCCCGAGGGCGGGCAGGTTTCGAAGATACGCCTTATCCGCAAGGCGACTATCTGCGTGAAGCCTTCCGCGTTGCCAGCCAGGTCAGCAGTGCGAGCGTGGTTGCCGACGGTTTTAAAGGCATCGACGTGCGCAATGAGCTGACACGTCGCCGCACTCTGGCATTGGCAGACTGGAAAGCACAACAGCCGGATGCATCCGCTACATCCTGAAACAAAGAGGCCACGCTAATGCGTGGCCTCTCCTCTATCTAACGACAACTGATAGAATTAGTCTTACATAAACACCATGTAAACGACGCCCGCGACGATAAAACGGTAAATCGCAAACGGGACAAACGAGATGCGTTTGATGATTTTCAGGAAGGTTTTAATCGCAATCAGCGCCACGAGAAACGCCGTCACGAAACCAACAGCAAACATCGGTACATCAGACAGCGACAGGAAGTGCCAGCTTTTATACAGATCCAGAACGGTCGCGCCCATCATCATGGGAACCGCCAGAATAAAAGAGAACTCAGAAGCCGCATAGCGGCTGACGCCCACCAGCATCCCGCCGGAAATGGTCGCCCCCGAACGAGAAAAACCGGGCCACAGCGCCAGACATTGAAAACAGCCAATCATAAAGGCCTGACGATGCGTGATGTCATCCAGCCCGACGGCACGCGGCTTTTTAGGTTTGAGCCATTCCGCCGCTAACAGCAGAAAACCACCGACAACCAGCGCGTACATCACGTTCTGTGGGTAAAACAGCGATTTGATCACGTCATGAAAAACCAGCCCAAGCACCACGGCGGGAATCATTGCCAGCAAGATGTGCGTCAATTTCAGTCGACCCGCTGTATGCCCTTCGTGCGGGACTTCACCGAAGTGAATCCCAATCAGACCAAAGAGGCGACGCCAGAACATGACGACAACGGCCAGAATCGAGCCAAGCTGAATAATCACTTCAAACGTCTTGGCTTTATCATCAACAAACCCTAACCAATGACCAACAATAATCATATGCCCCGTAGACGATACGGGCAAAAACTCGGTCAGTCCTTCGACCACGCCAAGAATAAATGCGATTAGCAATGAATGCAGGTCAGTCATCTAAAAATCCTTGCCTTAATAAAAACGAAAATTCAGCCCATAAAAAAGCGGCCGCGTACTTTCGCGAGCCGCTACACACACCCTAAATAATTCGAGTTGCAGGAAGGCGGCAAGCGAATGAGTCCCGATGAGCTTACTCAAGTAAGTGATTCGGGTGAGTGAACGCAGCCAACGCACATGCAGCTTGAAGTATGACGGGTATAACTGGCTTATAGACTATTTGGGTTACGGTTTAGTTGCACGTAAATCAGTATTTTTCTGTTAAATAAGATTTATCGCGCGCCGCGCTCAATAATGACCCCAACCTGACGCGCCTGCGCGACCGCGCCAGGCTTGCTGAGCTTGATCCGCAACCAGGGAATCGAGAAGCGCTGCATCAGCATGTGGGCGACTTCTTCAGCAACACGCTCCACCAGCGCAAAGCGCTGATTTGCTACATGAGCAATCACCGCCTCGCTGACATCCGCATAGCTCAGGCAGTCATTGACATCATCACTGGCGGCAGCCTGACGGTTATCCCAGCCCATTTCGATATCGAACACCAGTTTCTGCTGGATAGTCTGTTCCCAATCGTAAACACCGATCGTAGTGATTACAGTAAGTTCTTCAATAAATACGATATCCATCACGCCATTCTCTGTTTTTGTCGCTGTCGGATACCACTTCCGACGGAATGTGCGTATTATCCACAGATGAGAAGAGTAAAACGACCCTTATTAAACGGAATGGCGTTATGAGTGTTACCGCGCTTGGTATGATGTTAATCGCGTATCTGTGTGGCTCTATTTCCAGTGCGATTTTGTTCTGCAGAATGGCTGGGCTACCAGACCCGCGTCAGCATGGTTCCGGGAACCCCGGAGCCACTAACGTATTGCGTATTGGCGGCAAGGCTGCCGCTGCGACCGTATTGGTTTTTGATGTCCTGAAAGGCATGTTGCCAGTCTGGGCCGCTTACGCACTGGGCGTCTCCCCGTTGTATCTCGGGTTAACCGCCATTGCGGCCTGCCTCGGTCATATCTATCCAGTCTTTTTTCACTTTCGCGGCGGCAAAGGTGTGGCAACGGCTTTTGGCGCCATCGCGCCGATCGGCTGGGATCTGACGGGCCTGATGACTGGGACCTGGCTACTGACCGTCCTGCTGAGCGGCTATTCCTCACTCGGCGCCATCGTCAGTGCGCTCATCGCCCCGTTTTACGTTTGGTGGTTCAAGCCACAGTTTACGTTTCCCGTCGCGATGCTCTCTTGCCTGATACTGATGCGTCATCACGACAATATCCAACGTCTGTGGCGCGGGCAGGAAAGTAAAATCTGGAACAAGCTGCGGAAGAAGAAACAGCCAGAAGACGAGAAAACGTCTCCCGAAGAGTAAGACAAAAAAATTCCCGTTTTCACGGGAATTTTTTTATGAAAGATCCCCCTAAATAATTCGAGTTGCGTGAAGGCGGCGACGCAGTGACAAATCGGCTCTTGACCGATTTGAACAGCGCTAGCGCTGGCCCGGAGGGTGGGCCTTATTTATGAGGCCCATTAATCCCCAGGAGCTTACACAAGTAAGTGACTGGGGTGAGCGAGGACAAATCGGCTTAGCCGATTTGAACGCCGCTTGCGGCGGCCCTTAAGGGCGAGGCTCAGAGATGAGCCGAGTATTGCCAACGCACATGCAGCTTGAAGTATGAAGGGGGAATTAGAATCGGCCGATGGCGGCAAACTCCTGCGACTGAACCTTAAACTGTGCCATGCTTTCTGCCAGCAGACGGGCCTGATCTTCCAGTGAGCGTGTGGCAGCGGCGGACTCTTCAACCAGAGAAGCATTGTGCTGGGCAACCTCATCCATCTGCGATACCGCCAAATTCACCTGTCCAATGCCATTGCTTTGCTCACGCGTTGCCGTTGAAATCTCACGCATCAGCGACGTCACACGCGCTACCGCCTCAGAAACATCGTTCATCGTTTCGCCCGCCATTTTTGCCATAACGGTACCTTCACTGACGCGGCTCTGGGATTCTTCCATCAGCGTTTTGATTTCTTTAGCCGATTGCGCACTGCGCTGCGCCAGATTGCGGACTTCACCTGCCACCACGGCAAATCCTCGCCCTTGCTCACCCGCACGCGCGGCTTCAACCGCCGCGTTCAGCGCCAGAATATTGGTCTGGAACGCGATGCCGTCAATCACGGCCAGAATATCGGCAATACGTTCTGAGCTGCTGGAGATCATCTGCATTTTCTCAATCATACTGCCCACCGTATCGCTGCCTTTATTCGCGATATCAGACACATTTTGCGCCAGCGTATGCGCTTGTTCCGCACTCTCCGCGTTCAGCGCTACCGTGGCAGTCAACTGCTCCATACTGGCCGCGGTTTCTTCCAGTGATGACGCTGACTCTTCCGTACGAGCTGCCAGATGGGTATTGCCGGAAGAGAGTTCACGCGTACCGACGTCAATCTGCATACCAGCATCGCGGACGCGCCCCACGGCGGTCGCCAGTGAAGATTGCATTGCTTTCATTGCCTGAATCAGGCGGCCAATTTCATTATTCCCGCCGTCAGCGATGTGCTGGGTCAAATCACCACGGGCAATAAACTCCAGTTGGGTGACCGTCTCTTCAAGCGGAGACAGAATAGAGCGCTTCAGCGCAATCCAGGCAGCCAACACCAGCAGCAGAACGACGACACAGGCAATGCCAATGATCGTCAGACGTTCGAACGCAAAGTTCTCTGCTTCGGTGAGCATGTTTTCCCCCACTTCCAGGCCGAAGTCGCGGAATTCGTTCGCTACTTTGTCCATCTTAACGCTGAGCGGCGGCAGCACGTCCTGCAATAGCACGTAATAGGCGGCGATATCACCGCGTTTTAGCGCATCGACCATCGGCTGAACGCCAAGATTCATGTATTGCTCGTAGTTGCCTTTAACCTCTGCCGCCATTCTGGCACCACGTTCCGTTACGGTACCGTAGGAGAGAAAGCGCGCCATTTCTTTTTGCGAGAGCGCGGTGTAGGCCTCCGCTCGCGCAACCGAGGCATTTGCGAGATCGGTCAACCCGCTTTCCATCTGACGAGCGGCCAAGGCAGCCCCCGTTCTGGCTCGCAGCGACGCAGTGTAGCTCCCCGCCAGCGCCGTGACTTCTTTGCCCTGAATCTTGTCGATCGTAGTAAGCGACGTGATTCCCTGATTGATTGAGGTAATGCCAATTCCACAGACCAGCAACAACAGCAGTACCATCGTTCCTAACAAAGCAATCAAGCTCGTCTTGATTGTGATATTTCTTAACATTTTTATTTCCCTGATATTACAAATGATAAATAAATGCGGAGAAATGCTCCACATAACGTGATCTCGATCATGTTCCTATCGGTAGCAAGCCTGCTTTCTTTAAAGAAACTTTAGTAACGAAAGTATTTTTACTTAAACGACGCATGCGAGCGCATGGCGCCTCGGTACGCTAAAAATCGGGGACATTAAACGCTTTTTGGCTATAATGACGGCCACGCTATTTCAGGTTTTAAGAGAAGGAAACTGACATGAGTCTGAACGATGTTCCGGCAGGTAAAGATCTGCCAGAAGATATCTATGTAGTGATTGAAATCCCTGCGAATGCCGATCCAATCAAATATGAAATTGATAAAGATACCGGCGCGCTGTTTGTAGACCGTTTCATGTCTACAGCTATGTTCTACCCGTGCAACTACGGCTACATCAACCACACGCTGTCTCTGGATGGCGACCCGGTTGACGTTCTGGTTCCAACGCCGTATCCGCTGCAGCCGGGCTCAGTGATCCGTTGCCGTCCTGTTGGCGTGCTGAAAATGACCGACGAAGCGGGCGAAGATGCCAAGCTGGTTGCCGTTCCGCACAGCAAGCTGACCAAAGAATACGATCACATTAAAGACGTTAACGACCTGCCTGAACTGCTGCGTGCACAGATCGGCCACTTCTTTGAACACTACAAAGATCTGGAAAAAGGCAAGTGGGTAAAAGTAGAAGGTTGGGACAACGCTGCAGCGGCAAAAGCCGAGATCGTTGCCTCCTTCGAGCGCGCGAAAAACAAATAATCGCCGCGCAATATGCGTTACACCCCTTACGGGCTAAGATAGCGCACGATCAAAAACACCGCCTTACGCGGTGTTTTTATTTATAACGACCTTGACCTGATTAGCTACGTAACCTCAAGCCTCTTCTTCATCACGCTTCAACCAGTCACCGCTGGCTATACGCGTCAGCCCTACAACAGGGTGTTTGTACAGATAGATCCAGGCACTGCCCAAAGGCGTGGAAATCAGCTCACGCTGGTATTCGTGACCGTCCCGCTTTAACGCATCCAGCTCCGTCAATATCGACGAACTAATGCGATAAACCTCACAATGGATTTCTCCATCACCAGGTACTACTGCCGGATAATGGCCGAGATCGTACAGCTCGAAACCTGCGAGCTGACAATCCCCTAGCCATTGCGCATTTGTCATCCAATGACTATTTCCCTGTTTGCGTCGTAAACTGCCGTAAACAATAATTCGCATCGCTAAAACTCAAACTGATAGAGCACATCTAATGCCTGGCTAATTCCAGACACCGCTTCCAAGTATAGCTTTGGCATCAAGCGGTAACGCAGCGTTAACGTTGCCAAAGAATCGAATATGCCAACACCATATTTCACTTGCAGACCCGGAAGGACGTAGCCGCTGACGACAACCTGAGAATTATCGCCAACACCCTGTGTATCCAGAGCTAAATTACTTACGCCAAAGGCCTCGCCGATTTTACCCACAACTTGACCACTTTGTGCAACCCCTAAACCGACTAACATTGAGGTCATTGCCGAGCTATCGGCTCCACCGCTGTCCAAACCCTGTCCACGCAGCAGATAAGAGAGTGCTTCCTGCTGCGACATTGCCGGATCGGAGAAGACTTCCAGCTTCGGCGTGGCGGCCATGCCGGTGACACGCACCCCGGCGGTGACGTCATCAGCGGTGTTGTCTGGGTTACGAACGGCTTCGATATTCAGGATCGGCTGATCAGGCGGTCCAGAGAACAGAATCAGCCCTTTGCGGACGATCAGATCCTGCCCGTAGGCTTTAAAGCGGCCGGACGGAATATCGATTTGCCCGTTCAGCCCTAATCCGCGTTCGTCCTGAACCATTTTCAGGTCGCCCTGCAAGCGGGCAGCCAGCCCGAACGCATCCAGCCGCACATCATTTCCGACGCGGATTGTCAGATTGCTATTAATCGGAATCGCTGCACTGGCTTTCTTCAGCGGCTGGCGCTGGGCATCCAGCATCACTTCATCCGATGACACCGCCACCGCGCTTTCCGGCATATCTTTAACCACAATACGCGCCCACGGAATACTGACCGAACCGTTTAACGCAAACAGCTGCGGCGTAGCCTCGAAGACAATATCCGGCGAGACATCCAGCCGCGCCATCGGTGGAATCGTCACCCTCAGCTTCTGGCCTTTCGCCGCAATCCGCGCACGCCACGCATCAGGCCGCGACCAGTCGGCATTCCCGCCGAGGTTCAACTGTCCGTTATCCGTTTTCAGAAAGCCTTGCAGCGTTGATGACATCCCGCTGAAATTCACCGCCAGCCGCCCGTTGGTCAGATCAACCGGCATCCAGTTGCCATCAATATCCAATCGCTCCAGCACCATCTGGCCAAAGATCTGAGGACGTGCCGCATCCCCTGCCAAGCGCAGGTTCGCATTCAATATCCCTGCCGCTTTCTCTCCTTTACTCAACGCAGGGTTGAGCAAGGCCAGCGAAATATTGTTAATTGTGACATTGCCGCCGAGATTGCGCCGCCCTTGTGGATCGGTCACCTGAATATCACCGCTGAAGCGCCCGTTCTCGCGAATCGCCATCAGCCAGCCAAGCTGCGCCCGCCCGCGATCAAGCCCGGCATTCAGCGTAAAGGTATCGAAATCAATCGGCAGCGTGTTGCCCTGCATCTGCTGACGAACGCTCACACCATTGCCCACCAGCGACACTTTCGCCTGTGGTAAGCCTTGCCCCGCCTGCCAACTGATATCCGCACCACCGGTAAACGTCCCCGCCAGCACGGTATCTGCCGTCAGGAACGGCTTTAACATAGCGAGATCGAAACGGTTCAATCGGATACTTGCCTGTCCGCTCGGTCCGGCCTCAATCGCTTTCGGTACGCAAAGTTCTGCGTTCGGGTTACGCCAGCAGTGTGTGCCGATGGTGATCTTCTGCTGCGTATTCAGGTAGTCCAGCGCCATATCCTGCGTCAGACGCCATTCACCGACAGGGGTGTCGAAGCGGGTATTGTTCAGCGTACCGCGCCAGCGTTGTTCCTGACGATCGAAGCTGCCTGAAAGTGCCAGTTGCCCCGCGACGGGTTCACCCTGCATATTCAGCCGAAGCTGGTGCTGCTTTTCATTGCCGCTGGCATCCAGCGTCAACAGCGCAATATTCAGACCATCCTGCTTCAGCGCTTCGAGACGCACGGCCAGCTTGCCCTGAATCTGCTGTTCGGAGCGCACATCGCCTTCTACTCTCACCTGACTTATCGTTATTGCCTGCCAGCGCAGGCCGGAAGCGGTGATATCCGCCAGTATCTGCGGTTCACGCAGATTGCCGCGTAGCTTGAGTGTCCCGATGGCGCGTCCTGCCAGACCCGGCAACATACCGTCCAGCGACGGCGCATTGATATCTGCATCCAACTGCCATTTGTCGCTCAGGTCACCTTTGACATTCAACTGGTTGCGGCCTAATGCCAGATTCAGCCCTGGTATTGTCCACTGGCCTGCCGCATTGCCACGCAGTTCACCTCTGGCCGTGAGCTTATTCGCTTTCACGTTGCCATCCAGCCGCAGTTCCGGTACCTGCAACTGCCAGCTACCTCCATAGACGCTACCGCGCGTTGTTATCTTGCCATCTATTTTCGCAGGCCATTCAGGCCACTGTTTCGCGGTGTTAATCCCGTTCAGCAGCAGCTCACTGCGCCAGCTTATCGCTTTGCTCCAGTCGATAAGCGCACTCAGATCGGCATTCCCCTGCAACGCAGCCAGCCGCAAGCGGCTCAGCGTAAACTGCTGCTCGTTGCCTTTGCCATCCAGCAGCAGCGTCGCGGGAGGAATATCCGCACCGCTCAGATCGCCGCGCAGCGATAACGCATAGTCGGTCGCTTTGCCATTAAAACGCAGCCTGACGTTATTGGCCTGATACTGCGTTGTCCCCGTCAGCGGCCAGCGCACACGCTCGGTTTGCAACGTCAACGCCAGCGGCAACCCGGCTTCCGCCAGTTTGGTCTGCAAATCCAACTGGGCGCGCTGCGGCCCAGAAAGATTCAGTGCCACATTCAGCTGTTCACGCAGGCCGCCATCGACCGCCAGTTTCAACGTTTCGCCTTTGAGCGGCTCGACATTCAGCACGCCGTTCGCCGTCAGCGAGACGGGCCAGTTATCGCTAAGCGTCGCTTCACCGCGTACATTCAACCCGCCCTGCGGCGATTGCACGATCAGTTTGTCCAGTCGCAAATGCTGTTGCTGGGTCGACGCCTGTACGAACAGGTTATTAATCACAATGTCCTGATCGCCCGTCAGCCGCAGCTGTTCACCGTGGATCTCAACAATATTCAGATCCAACGGCAGCGTGAACTGCGGTAAATCCGGTAATAGCGGTTTGGAGAATAGCTCGCTCAGGCGTTCGCCCAGCGGCTGTTCAGGGACTGCCGGCTTGTCAGCGGCGCCATCCGTTTTTGGCGTCGACGCTGTCGGTATCGGTGTCGTCGTCGTGGCGGCCGCTACCGTATTATTTGCCTCTAGCACTTTATCGATTTGAAGCGTTTGCGAAGAACCTTGCTCAGCCGCCTCACGTACGTTCGCCGCCGTTTCTTTGATGACGGACGCCATTTCCGCCGCCGTCACTTTGCCATCTTCCAGCACATCGACAGGGGTTTTCGGTAAAGCCACCAGCAGTGCGCTGATTTTGGTCGGCAGCAGCGTCAACGCGCGCCCTTCCCACTGCATTCCGGTGCGGAATTCGCCCAAGGAAATCGCCGTGTCATCCACGGTAACCTGGACGCTATTGAGTACGAGTTGACGTAGAGAGATAGGGAAAGGTGCGGAGATTTCCGTGACTGGAGTCGAAGGCGGCGGTGGCTCTTCCGCCACAGGCAGGGCTTTGGTATCTACGATCACATCGACGCGGTTCGCCGAGAGATCGTTAATACACAGCTGACTTTTGCGCAGACACCCCAGCGCGAGCGACAGGTGAAATTCATCACTCTTTACCGTCACGCCCGGCATCTCGTAGCTGACATTTTTCAGCGTTAAATCACGCCAGCCGCCGCTCACGCTGGCAATGTCCAGCCCCGGCACCACGCGTGCTGCGGTATTCAGCAACAGGTGCAGACCCGGCGTAGTGCCCACCAGCAGCCCTATGCCAACAACAAGCAGCAACAAGAATGCGGCGATACCAATGCCGATGCGTTTCCACCAGCGCCCTTTTCGTACAGGCGTCGTCGGCACGTTATCCTGCGCGATGTTTTCTTCTGCCGCGGCATCCTGTGCTTTTTTTTCGTTTTTTTCATCCATCATAATTCAGGCCCCAGCGCGATATAGAACTGAACATCGTTCTTCTTCTCTGCATCGCCGATCGGCATGGCAACATCGAGTTTCACCGGGCCAATCGGCGAGGCCCAGCGTACGCCGACGCCCGAACCGGTCTTGAAATTACTCCGTTTGATGTCATTCACTGCTTCACCTGAATCAACAAAAACCGCGCCCCACCATTTTCCCGTTACGTTGTATTGGTATTCGAGCGAGCCGGTCGCCAGCTTGGACGCACCGGTCAGTTTGCCGTCGCTGTCGCGCGGCGAAATCGATTTGTATTTATACCCACGAATGCTGCGATCGCCACCGGCAAAGAAACGCAGTGAGGGCGGGACACGGGAGAAATTGTTGGTCTCAATCCAGCCCAGATTGCCGCGCGCCACAAAGCGGTGTTTGTCCGCCAGCGTACGAATCCAGACGTTTTGCGCCTGAACCACGGCAAAATCGATATCCGATCCCCAGAGGGTGTCTGAAACATCGATGGAATAGCGCTGCGTGTCGCCCCACACCGGCATCAGCCCGCCGCGTTGACGGGTTCGGTTAATGCTGACGCCCGGATAGATCAGCATCGTGGTATCCGTCACGCTCGCCTGCGTAAAGTGGTCGAGACTCCAGCGCAGATTAATCGCCCGTTGCCACCCGCTGGAGAGATCCCAGTAGCGTGCCACATTCAGCGTGGTGCCATCGGATTTGGTATCGTTGAGATCTTCGCGCTTGAAGCCGCCTTGCAGCAGGTAATACTGCTCTAGCGGGTTCTTCAATAAGGGGATTTTGTAGCTAAAATCAAGCGATTGCTCCGGCGCAGACACACTCAGGCTGCTTTCCAGACTGTGGCCCCGCGAATTCACCCAGGGCTTATTCCAGGTGGTTTTAAAGCGCGGGCCGACATCGGTCGCGTACCCCACCCCGGTTTCGATGCGGTTACGGGTTCGCGGTGTCACCACCGCTTCCAGCGGCAGCACCTTGGAGCTTTTCGACTGATCGAAATCGGGTGAGACCACGACAGAATTAAACCATCCCGTCGCAGAAAGACGACGGTTTAACTCACCGAGATCTTCACTGGTGTAGGCATCGCCTTCATGAAACGGCACCAGATTTTGCAGATAATCATCGCGGATTTGTGCGCCCTGAAAATGTACAGCGCCAAAGCGATAGCGTTCACCGCTATCAAAATCGATATCCCAAAACGCTTCTCTCTCTTCCCGCATAACGCCAAGCTGGCTTTGCTGGAAGCGCGCATCGAAATAGCCTTTGCGTAATGACAAACCGTTCAACCCGCTTTTAAAGCGATCGAAATCGCCGTGGTTCAGCACCGACCCGATTTCAGGGCGATCGTCTTTAACCAGCTGCTGGTAGTCTTTATCGTCATGCGCGCCACCGCGCAGGGTGATGTTCACTCCGGCAATTTTTACCGGTTCGCCGGGGGTGACGGTAGCAATTAATACGGGTCGCCCGCCATTAACGGCAGGCCGGAATTCAAAGCCAATCTGTGGATCGTAATAGCCAAGCGCGCGCAATCCCTGACGGATCGCTTCATCGACGCGCGAGCGGAAACGCCCGTCGGCATTCACCTCATCAACCGCAATGGTCGATAAACGTGCCCGAACATTTTTTTGTAGCTGCCCTTCCAGCCCCATGACTTGCAGACGCACATTCGCCGCCTGGCTCTCCGGTGCCAACAGAAGCAGCGCGCACATCAGGCCAAGAAACCGGTACCGTGGCGCACCACAGCCAGCAAAACTGTTTTTTTGTCCTGCTATGCCTTTTTGCCCGGTAACGCTTTTTTTTCCAATGAGACTGTTCTTTGAAGTGAAACGTCTTTTTGCAATGAAAGTAGTCACTGAGCTCCCTGATAAATCGGTCTGTCGCCTAAAACCTTGTCGTCTAAAACCTATAGCATGGCTTTTATCACTTCGCCCGCCGTGTTGACGGCCGCCGCTGTACGCCTACCTGACAATCCGCCACGTAGCGCCGAAATCCCCTAACAATTTTGTATTATCTTAGTGATAAATACTAATTTTTCATCTTAAGAATAGATTTTCAACTACAAACATCAATACGCGGCATTGCAGATAAACATTACCTTAACATTAAACCCCATTAAGATATAAAGACAGCTCAATGCTTCTTGGTTATGCTTTCCATGAAAGCGGGTTATTTACCCAGTCTAGCTGGAGTTAACAACGTGATGAGTTCGATTGATAAGACGCAGCGGATTACACAATCCGATGCTTTACCGGGACGTTCCACCCCCATGCCGGTGGCCAGGCTGAATGTCGTCCATGAGCATTCCATGACGCATGTGCCCGATCATATGTCCGTTGCTATTTTTGCGATGGGATGTTTCTGGGGCGTGGAGCGTTTATTCTGGCAACAGCCGGGAATCTACAGTACTGCGGCGGGTTATATCGGTGGTTATACCCCGAATCCAACCTACCGCGAAGTGTGCAGCGGGCAGACCGATCATGCCGAAGCGGTGCGTGTCGTTTTTGATCCTGCGGTTATCAGTTACGATCAACTGCTGCAACTGTTCTGGGAAAATCACGACCCCGCGCAGGGTATGCGTCAGGGCGGTGATATCGGCAGCCAGTATCGTTCCGCTATCTATACGCTCACGCCCGAGCAGGAACAGGCCGCACAGGAAAGCCTTCAACGCTTTCAAAAGGCAATGAGGGAAAACGGTGACGTCCGTGCTATCAGCACAGAAATTGAGCCTGCGGGTCCGTTCTATTATGCGGAAGACGATCACCAGCAATACCTGTACAAGAACCCGAACGGCTACTGTGGATTAGGCGGTATCGGTGTCTGTCTGCCTCCTCAGCGTTGACCACTGGCGGTAAATTCACCGCTCCTGCTATAATGCGCCCGAACCGGGCAGCGCGTTGCCCGGTTATATACCTTCAATAACTACCATAATGTGTTCACCTTTCTGAGGATCGCTGCGCTACTTTAGGCTCATGCGAAAACTTTAAAAATGATGTTAAACAGTCTATTGCTGATTCTTTGTCTCATAGCCATCAGTGCGTTCTTCTCGCTGTCCGAGATCTCGCTGGCGGCATCCCGTAAAATTAAACTCAAGCTGATGGCCGATGAGGGAAATATCAACGCCGATCTGGTGCTCAAGTTTCAGGAAACGCCGGGCATCTTCTTTACCGTGATTCAAATTGGCGTCAACGCTGTCGCGATTCTGGCCGGTATCATCGGCGATGCGGCATTTTCTCCAACGTTTTCTATGTTGTTTGAACGCTTCATGTCACCCGAAGCCGCCGATAAAGTTAGCTTCATCTGCTCATTCGTACTCGTCACCAGCCTGTTCATCCTGTTTGGCGATCTCACCCCGAAACGCATTGGTATGATTGCGCCAGAAGCCGTCGCGGTTCGCATAATCAACCCCATGCGCTTCTGCCTATTCCTTTTCCGTCCGCTGGTTTGGATCTTTAACGGATTGGCTAACGTTATTTTCCGTCTGCTCAAGCTGCCGATGGTGCGTAAAGATGACATCACGTCCGATGATATTTACGCCGTAGTAGAAGCCGGTGCGCTGGCTGGCGTCCTGCGTAAGCAGGAACACGAACTGATCGAGAACGTGTTTGAACTGGAATCCCGCACCGTACCCTCTTCGATGACCTCACGCGAAAGTGTGGTCTACTTCGATCTGCGCGAGCAGGAAGACAGCATTAAGGAAAAAATCGCTCAGCAGCCGCATTCCAAGTTTTTGGTTTGTGATGGCACAATCGATCAGATCGTCGGCTACGTGGACTCCAAAGACCTGCTGATTCGGGTGTTGGGAAACCAGAGCCTGACGCTAAGCAGCGGCGTGCAGATCCGTCCGGCGCTGATCGTACCGGATACGCTGACGCTGTCCGAAGCGTTGGAAAGTTTCAAAACGGCGGGGGAAGACTTCGCAGTCATTCTGAACGAATATGCGCTGGTCGTCGGCATCATCACGCTTAACGACGTGATGACCACCCTGATGGGCGATCTCGTCGGTCAGGGAATGGAAGAACAGATTGTGGCGCGTGACGAGAATTCCTGGCTGGTTGAAGGCGGTACGCCAATAGAAGACGTCATGCGGGCGCTGAATATTGATGATTTCCCGCACTCCGGCAACTACGAAACCATTGGCGGTTTCATGATGTATACGCTGCGGAAAATCCCGAAACGTACCGATGCGGTGCGCTTCTCTGGCTATAAGTTTGAAGTGGTCGATATCGATAGCTATAAGATCGATCAGCTGTTGGTGACGCGTCTGGAAGACCGCCCGATTGTCTCATCAAGCGTGAAGATCGATAGCGACGATTAACCGCCAGAAGACATGCCCAAGCAATCGGGCTTCATCACAAACCAGAACGGCCCGCTACGGGCCGTTTCTTTATCATTCATCCCATCTCAGCCTGGAGCCGGATGACCTGGCGATTCACTTCAGACATCACCAGAAGATGCTGCTTATCCTGTTTCTTTGGCAAAAGAATTTTGCCGTAGTCGAACTCAAAAGCACCAACCCCTTTAATGTACAGCCGCCCGCGAAACAGGGTTTTCACATATTTGGCGACTTTCAAAGGATTGTAACGTTCGAAGATCCTCATCGTTTTACTCTCCCGTTTTATTTTTCTACGCTCTCCCTTTCGCCAACATGGCTGAGGTTCTGGAGCGCTAATGAGATAACGGATACTGCTAATTAGTACTGTAAAACGGTATTTAGTTCCCCACTATTCAGTATTCTTAACTGCTTTTACAGATTTTTACAGAACAGTGTTTAAGTAAACCCTTAGTCATCAGTATAAACCTTCAAAAATAAGGGTTTTGTGCACTCTGGCACAAACCGTTTTACAGCGAAGCAGGACAGACCAGTGTCCTGAATCTACGCTTATTCCATAGCCTGACCTTTTCCATCATTAACATCGCATCGGGCCCCCACACAGAAGGACATACCATGATAAAAATACGTCACCTGCTCCTCGCGCTCTCTATCACGCCCTTGCTAGGGATTATCTCGCTCCCGGCCTCTGCCCATACGCTGGTACTCAATCAGATGGTTCCTCCTGTCGGCGTCGCAGATCGGGGAGAACTTCAGTACCTTAATAATCAGTTTAGTTATAAAAACTGGAACAGCGCGCAATTGCCCGGAAAAGTACGGGTGATACAGCACATAGCCGGCCGAACCTCGGCCAAAGAGATGAACGATCCGCTCATCTCCGCACTGAAGGCCGCTAACCTACCGCATGATTATTACCAAACGACGACAATCGTGAATACCGACGATGCCATCATCGGCACCAGCATGTTTGTGCGCAGTAGCCTTGAGGACAACAAGAAAGCATTCCCGTGGTCGCAATTTATTGTCGATAGCAACGGCAACGTGCGAAAAACCTGGCAGCTACAGCCCCAAAGTTCGGCTATCGCGGTGCTGGATAAACAAGGGAAAATCCGTTTCGTGAAAGATGGCGCGCTGAGCGGACAAGAAGTGCAGCAGGTGATGTCCCTGCTGCGCCAATTGCTCGAAGAGAAATAGGACGAAAACGCTTAGTAAATTAAAATAAAGAGACGCGAAAACCGGGGTTGAGGAAAGATTCACGTGGCGTATAGGACAACGGCTGCCCTTGCCAATCGTGAATCTGCGCCCCGGCAGCCACCGCCACCGCGTGTCCCGCCGCCGTATCCCAAATGTTCGTCGGCCCGAAGCGTGGGTAAAGCTGCGCTTCGCCTTCCGCCACCAGACAAAATTTTAGCGATGACCCAATCGCCACCGTCTGGTGCTCTCCTAACTGGCTAAGGTAATCCTTCAGTTCACTATCGGCATGAGAACGGCTGACCACCACCAGCGGCGGATGAGCCGGCTTCACCGTAATTTGCCGACGCTGGCCGTTCTCTTCTTTCCAGGCTTTGCCTTGTGCCGCAGAATACATCACGCCTGTGACCGGCACATAAACCACGCCCAGCACGGCCTGACCATTCTCGATCAGCGCAATATTCACCGTAAATTCACCGTTGCGACTCAGGAATTCTTTGGTGCCATCCAGCGGGTCGACCAGCCAATAGCGCTGCCAGTGCTGGCGAATTTCCCATGTTGGCGGATCTTCTTCTGACAGCAAAGGAATATCAGGGAACGCCGCAGCCAGCCCGTCCTTAATGACCCGATGCGCGGCCAGATCGGCGGCGGTCACTGGCGAATCATCT
Source organism: Pectobacterium aroidearum (assembly GCF_041228105.1). NCBI lineage: Bacteria > Pseudomonadati > Pseudomonadota > Gammaproteobacteria > Enterobacterales > Pectobacteriaceae > Pectobacterium > Pectobacterium aroidearum. Next base: position 971,761 of record NZ_CP166097.1, on the reverse strand, counting down.
TTCTTGAGCGAGACATCCACAGGATGTTGCCCTTCGTAAACCTGCATAATGGCAGCACCGGCATCGCGAGCCAGTTGGCAAACAGTTTCTAACATGATCGACCTCGTCGTTATCGGTTACGCGTAACGCAGACTTCATCTCTGTCATTCATTATACATCTGTGAGGCAATCTACGATTATTGCCATTATTGATGTCATCCTCAGTATTTAGAGACGATAATCACTTTAACTTCATCATGATATGAAAGACACCCCCGTTCGCCTCACGCGTCGACAATCACCGCACAAGGAGTTACGCAATGAAGCATTCACTGGCACTCAGCCTGCTTGCTACGCTGGTCGCCACGACCGTTCATGCCGCTACCGTTGATCTACGGGTATTGGAAACCACCGATCTGCACAGCAATATGATGGATTTCGATTACTACAAGGATACGCCAACCGATAAATTTGGTCTGGTGCGCACTGCCAGCCTGATTCACGCCGCGCGCGAACAGGCCAGCAACAGCGTGCTGGTTGATAACGGCGACCTGATTCAGGGCAGCCCGTTAGGTGACTACATGGCGGCAAAAGGGTTGAAAGCTGGCGATGTGCATCCGGTTTATCAGGCGATGAATACGCTGGACTATTCTGTCGGCAACATCGGTAACCACGAATTCAACTATGGGCTGGATTACCTGCATAGGGCGCTGTCAGGGGCGAAGTTCCCTTATGTGAACGCCAACGTGCTGGATGCCAAAACGGGTAAACCGCTGTTTACGCCTTACCACATTGAAAACAAATCGGTTAAAGACCGCGACGGCAAACAGCATACCCTGCGCATCGGTTATATTGGCTTCGTTCCACCGCAGATCATGGTGTGGGATAAAGCCAATCTGACAGGAAACGTGACCGTCGAAGACATCACGGAAAGTGCCAAAAAATGGGTGCCGGAAATGCGTAAGCAAGGCGCCGATTTGGTGATTGTTATCCCCCATTCCGGCCTTTCTGCCGAGCCGTACAAAGCGATGGCGGAAAACTCCGTTTACTACCTCAGCCAAATTCCTGGCGTCGACGCAATCATGTTTGGCCATGCGCACGCGGTATTCCCCAGCAATGATTTTGCGAACATCAAGGGCGCTGACATCAAACAGGGCACGCTCAATGGCGTCCCCGCGGTAATGCCGGGGCAATGGGGTGATCACCTTGGCGTCGTCGATTTCACGTTAAATAACGACAGCGGCACATGGAAGGTAGAAAGTGCGAAAGCAGAAGCCAGACCTATCTATGACAAAGCGCAGAAGAAATCTCTGGCGGCGGAAGACGACAAGCTGGTGAAAGTCCTCGCTGACGCGCATAAAGACACACGCGAGTTCGTCAGCAAGCCGATCGGCAAATCGGCAGACAACATGTATAGCTACCTGTCGCTGATTCAGGACGATCCTACCGTGCAGATCGTCAACAATGCTCAGCGCGCCTATGTAGAACACTTTATTCAGGGCGATCCCGATCTGGCCGATCTGCCGGTACTTTCCGCTGCCGCGCCGTTTAAAGCCGGTGGACGTAAAAACGATCCGGCCAGCTATGTCGAAGTGGAAAAAGGCCAGCTCACCTTCCGTAACGCTGCCGATTTGTACCTTTACCCCAATACGCTGGTGGTGGTGAAAGTTAACGGACAGCAGGTGCAGGAGTGGCTGGAGTGCTCTGCGGGCCAGTTCAAACAAATCGATCCGAGCAAACGTGAACCGCAATTCCTGCTGAACTGGGATGGCTTCCGCACATATAACTTCGACGTGATCGACGGCGTCAATTATCAGATTGATGTGACGCAACCCGCCCGCTACGACAGCGAGTGTGCGTTAATCAACGATAAAGCACACCGCATCAAGGCACTGACGTTTAACGGCAAACCGATCGATCCTAAAGCCACGTTCCTGATCGCCACCAACAACTACCGCGCCTACGGCGAGAAATTTGCCGGTACGGGTGAGAAGTATGTGGCCTTTGCCTCGCCGGATGAAAACCGCTCCGTTCTGGCGGCCTACATCAGCGCGGAAACGCAAAAATCGGGAGAAGTGAAACCGCAGGCGGATAACAACTGGCGTCTGGCACCTATAGCCAGCGACACGCCGCTGGATATCCGTTTTGAAACGTCACCGTCAGAGAAAGCCACGGCGTTTATCAAAGAGAAAGCCCAATATCCGATGACGCACGTCGGCAATGATGAAACAGGCTTTGCGGTTTATCGCCTTGACCTGCAACAGGCTAAATAAGGGCTGACAGCGCTGTTACCCACAGGTTCCTGCTACGGCGGGAGCCTGAGCGCTGGCCTTACAGCGGTTCTGCCGCACTATTCGCTGACGCATCAAACTTCTGCTGGGATAACAGCACATTATCCATATTCTGTTCCGCCCAGTACGTCAGCTCGGCAATCGGTTTGGCCAACGTTTTTCCCATCACGGTCGAGGCGTATTCCACCGTCACCGGAATGGTTGGGAAGACCGTACGTTCGACGAAGCCGTCACGCACCAAATTCTTCAGCGTTTGCGACAATACCTTTTGTGAAATCCCTTCTACATCGCGTTTTAACTGGTTAAAGCGCATCGGCCGTTCAACCAGAATATTCAGGATCAGCAACGTCCATTTATCCGCCACGCGATCCAAAATCATGCGGGTCGGGCAATGCTGCGCATAAACATCATAGCGTTTGTTCATCGTTGAGTTTCCCTCTGTGCTCTAAATCAGTCGAGTTGCGCGAAGACGGACAACACACAACCGCTTGAAATATGACAGGTATGGTTACCTTGAAGATACCAGCTCACTTAAAAGTGCTTTCTTAACAGAACCATGAGGCTCCGATATAGTCCTCACATTATAAAGTTAGTATCCATTAGAAAGCACGTATCACTCGCAGGGCTACATGATGGCCACGGCGTATTGTTGATAAACACAGAGAAATGAGGATAGGTTATGTCAAAAGCAGTTGTTATTTATCATTCAGGCTATGGTCACACACAACGTTTGGCGACTGCCGTCGCCGAGGGCGCTAACGCCGAGCTGATTGCCATCGATGCGGAAGGAAACATCAGCGATGCCGAGTGGGAGAAACTCGCCGCTGCCGACGCTATTATTTTCGGTACACCGACCTACATGGGCGGCCCGACCTGGCAGTTCAAGAAATTTGCGGATGCCAGCTCTAAAGCCTGGTTTTCCCGTACCTGGAGCAACAAAGTGTTTGGCGGTTTTACCAACAGCGCTAGCCTGAACGGGGACAAACAAGTCACGCTGATTTATTTGCAGACGTTGGCTTCACAGCACGGCGGTATTTGGGTCAGCCTGAACCAGCTCCCTTCCAATGCCAAAGCGGCAAAACGCGACGATTTGAATAACCTCGGGGGCTCCGTGGGCCTGCTGGCGCAGACGCCGTCTGACGCCAGCGTAGATGAAGTGGTCGCAGGCGATCTGGCAACCGGTAAGCTGTATGGCCAGCGTATCGCTGACATCGCTGCAAAACTGGCTAACTAATTAAGCGCCAGTATCCGAGGAACAAGCGCCGCCCTTTCGCGGCGCTTTTTTTATCCGGCTAATCGCGGAACGATCCCCGCCCATTGCGGTAGTAACCATTTCCTCGCTCATGCCCACGTCTGTCCCATTCACCGCGACGCGGACCGCGATCGTCAACATAGCGTGGAGGATCAAAACGGCGATTGTCGTAATCGCGTCTATCGCGCTGGCTCTCACGCCACCAGCGGGCATCGCGCCAGCGCCAGCCATCCCAATAATAACCGTGTCGATTACGTTCGCCACGATAGTAACCCCGGTGCTCCTGCCACCAGCGCTCGCTGCGCCAGTCATAGCCATCCCAGTAATTACCGCGTCTGTCACGTTCGCCAATATTCAGCGTGACGCCAGGCATCAGATCGATGCTGGCTCCCTTAGCCTCTGGCGCAGGCATAACCACAAACATTCCCATAAACAGGGCGCTGATGACGAGTGGCTTAAACATAGGGTAACTCCTTGCTCACCGCGACTGCGGCATGGCAAAGATATACGGGAATTCCTCTGCGCCACTATCAGATAAATACGCATTTTCCTGATTTTACTGTTCTTAACGTTTCGCTAACGCCACTACACGCTATTCATCAGCGCCCTACTAATAAATTAATAATATTAATGTAAATACCGTTAATTATACAAAAAATGCAGATATATGGATTAAACATAGGGAATAAGTATTAGAAATATTCATCTTATCGCTAATACTTACTCTCAGAGTATCCGTCATTCATAAAAAGGGAGCCGTAATGAACGAAAACTACACAGTGGGCGATTATTTATTGGATCGTCTGGCACAGATCGGTATTCAGCACCTCTTCGGCGTACCGGGCGACTACAACCTGCATTTTCTCGATCATGTTATCAGCCATCCAGAGGTGACCTGGGTGGGCTGCGCAAATGAGTTAAACGCCGCTTATGCCGCCGATGGCTATGCGCGATGCCGTCCGGCAGCGGCACTGCTCACCACCTTCGGGGTGGGTGAACTCAGCGCGATTAACGGCATTGCAGGCAGCTACGCGGAATACCTCCCTGTTATTCACATCGCTGTTGCACCCAGCCTCGCGTCACAACGCAACGGCGAATTACTTCACCACACTCTAGGCGACGGCGATTTTAGCCGCTTTTCGCGCATGGCAGCGGAAGTCACCGCTGCGCAGGCCAGCCTCACCGTCGAAAACGCAACCACAGAGATCGACAGAGTGATTGGAGAAGCGCTTTCTCAGCACAAACCGGTCTATCTGTTTCTGCCATTGGACGTGGCTGCGGCACCGGTCGGCGCACAGCCATACCCGCTTGCGCTTCCTGAACCACTCCGTTCTGATGATTCACTGCAGGCCTTTATCACCGCAGCCACCACGATGCTGAGCAAAGCCAACACGGTCTCGTTGCTGGCTGACTTTCTGGCTCAGCGCATGGGTGTCGCAGAACAAATCCAACGCTGGATCGATAACACGCCGTTCCCCCACGCCACCTTACTGATGGGAAAAGGCACGCTAAACGAACAGCACCGCAACTTCACCGGCACCTACTCAGGTGGCGGCAGTGACGAAGCGATTCGTGCACACATCGAAGATGCGGATGTCATCATCAGCGTTGGCGTGCGCTATACCGATACGATTACGACGGGATTCAGCCATCAGATTGCCTGCGAAAAAAACATCGATATCCAGCCAACATTGGCTCGCGTCGGCAGCCAGGTTTTCCCCTCAATTCCAATGTCAGACGCTACCGCCGCGCTGGAAACCATCACCGCAACACTGGCGTCCCGTTGGGATCACCGCACGATTACAGCCCCGGCCTTACCGCAGTCAGAGCAAAAAGACATGCTCAATCAGCGCGAGTTTTGGCAACAGATGCAGCGTTTCCTCCGCCCTGGCGATATTCTCGTGACCGATCAGGGCACCTCGTGTTTTGGTGCCGCCACGCTCCGGTTGCCGAAGGACTGCCATTTCATCGTTCAACCACTATGGGGCTCGATAGGTTACTCTCTTCCAGCGGCATTCGGCGCACAAATTGCCGAACCGAACCGGCGCGTAGTACTGTTGATCGGCGACGGCTCACTTCAGCTTACCGTGCAAGAGCTTGGCTCTATCATTCGGGATCGCTTGAATATGGTCATTGTGGTGCTGAATAACGAGGGCTACACCGTCGAACGGGCGATTCACGGCCCTGAACAGCGCTATAACGATATCGCCGCCTGGAACTGGACACAGCTTCCCGCCGCGTTAGGCGCGGATGAAAACGAAATACTCTGCGAACAGGTTTGCTCACCGACGGCTCTCGCACAGACGCTCAAACAGGTGAACGCGGAATCTCGCTTGTCGCTCATCGAGGTCGTGTTGCCGAAAATGGATATTCCCGCGCTTTTACACACCATCACGCAGTCGCTTGAGACCCGCAATACCGTGCAGTAGCACGGTACACTTTATACCGCCTACCTCGTAAGCGGTATATTCAACGCCAAAAGATGCATTTAAAATGCAATTTATAAACTGCATTCGTTGAGAGGCATCATCATGGCATACCGCGATCAATCCCTGGGTGAGTTGGCTATCGCTATTCCGCGCGCGACCAAACTCTTTCGTGAACTCAATCTGGACTTCTGCTGCGGCGGAAAGCAAACGCTCAGTCGCGCCGCTGGCAAAAAAGATCTTAATATCGATGAGCTGGAAGCACAGTTAGAAAAACTGGCCGCACAGCCTTCTGATGCGCGGGACTGGCGTGAAGCACCGCTGGCCGACATTATCGCGTACATCATCCCCCGCTTTCACGATCGTCACCGCGAACAACTGCCGGAACTGATTCTGATGGCAGAAAAAGTCGAGCGTGTGCATCACGATAAAGCAGACTGCCCACACGGCCTCGCACACCAACTGACCGCCATTTATAACGAACTGTCTCAGCATATGATGAAAGAAGAGCGCATTCTCTTCCCAATGATCGGTCAGGGAATGGGCGCGAATGCCGCGGCACCGATTTCAGTGATGGAGCATGAGCACGATGATGCCGGGCGTGATGTGGAAGTGGTCAAAGAACTGACTCATGGCGTGGTGCCGCCGGAAGGTGCCTGCAATACCTGGCGTGCGCTGTACTCCGGTATCAACGAGTTCATTACCGACCTGATGGAGCACATCCATCTGGAAAACAATTTGCTGTTCCCACGCGCGCTGCGCGGTGAGTAATGTCGTTTCAATAAAAAAAGAAAGTCAGTAGAAAATAGAAATAAGAAAGGCGCTCAGTGAGCGCCTTTCTTTGTCTGGAGATTACAGAATTTCCAGCAGTTCCACTTCAAAAATCAGCGCGCTGAACGGCGGAATGGAAGCACCCGCGCCACGTTCGCCATACGCCAGATTGTGTGGAATATAGAGTTCCCATTTGGAGCCGACTGGCATCAGCGTCAACGCCTCAATCCAACCTGGAATCACACCGCTTACCGGGAATTCAGCAGGTTGACCGCGCTGAACGGAGCTGTCGAACACGCTGCCGTCAATCAGGCGACCCGTGTAATGTACACGTACGCGATCCTGACGAGCCGGGATAGCACCTTCACCCTGAGTCAACACACGGAATTGCAGACCAGACTCCGTGCTGTTCACGCCTTCTTTCTGCGCGTTTTCAGCCAGGAACTGCTGGCCTTCTACCGCCAGCACCTGTTGGCGCTCGCGACGTACCGCATCAGCACGCTCGTGAATTTCACGCAGCGCACGATGAACCACATCCACAGGCACCGCAGGCGCATTACCTTCCAGCGCATCGCGTAGACCAGCAAGCAGAGCTTCTGGGATCAGACCTTCAAGACCTGATTCCTGTAACTGTTGACCAACCTGTAAGCCGATGCCGTAACTTGCCTGCGCTTCGACGCTATCAAAAGAAGGAGTTGTCATGGATGTTCCTTTTAATCTGTAAAAAACTGAAAGCGCAGCATAACAGCGACGGGGATTGGGGTAAAATCCTGTGTGCAGGTAATCACGTTAACCGCACGCCAGCCAAGCCATTCCGGGAAGCTGGCCTATACTGGTAGTTCTGATGTTCCTGGCTCAGTGGTTACCTTAATCATCAACGCGTTAACTGGTCAGCTCATGCAGATTATCGGTATACTGGATTGCGTTATCATCCTGATACTGTTTTTATGCCGACGCCGCTTTTCTACTGATATAGCGTAGTGACTGGCATAGCGCTGTTAATCACATCATTTTTATGTGATGCCGTTTTTATACTGAACTGTTTTTTATATTAAACCGTAGTAAGAGAGGTCACCATGGGCAGAATTGCGCCCAGGAAGCGGAAAACCACCTGGGATTATCAAACGCTAGTACGCTTCTGCCAGCGAATTATTCAGCGGCAGCCCTCAAATGCTGTAGCCGTGGAAAATGACGGAGAACGCGAAGATCAGGAACGCTTGCCTCCTGCTTCCCCGCGTGAGCGCCTTGGTGCCATGCTGCAAAAAATCTGGCATCTGCCCGATGGTTACCACTGGATGGAACCGTTGCCGCTCCTCCACCGTCGCTGGATTTTAATCGCCATCGCCCTGCTATTGGTCGTATTGCTCTGGCCTTACAGTGCACAACATCCACAACCTATCCGCACTACACCAGTTCCTCTTACCCAGGCAGATAATCAGGAGGCGATGCAGGCCGTGATTATTGAAAACCAACCTTCAATGTCACAGCAGCAGCCTGCTACTACGCCGCCTCCGACGCCGTCATCAGCACCATGGCGACAGTACGAGATCGCCTCAGGACAAACGCTGGCTCAGCTCTTTCGCGATAACAATCTGCCCGTCAGCGATGTATTCGCGATGGCTCAGGTGGAAGGCAGGGATAAGCCGCTCAGCAATTTACGAGCAGGTCAGGAAGTTAAATTACAGCTGAATGCGCAAGGCATGGTCGCCGAGCTGGAAATCGAAACCACGGCGAACCAGACAATTCGCTTCACCCGCGGTGCAGACGGCGCCTTTACGCGTACTCGCTAACGAGCTAACCGTCCCAATAGAAAATCGCGCAGAACGATGGCATGGTTGTGCTGCGCGTCTTTACTGCCATAAAGCAGCGTGATGGCTTTCTGCTGCTCAAGCAACGTTAATAACCGGTCGCACGCCGTCCCCTGCGCGAGTTCATTACGATAATAATCCACAAATTCCGCCCAACGCTCCGGCTCGGCGTGGAACCATTTCCGCAGTTCGCTGCTCGGCGCAATGTCTTTAAACCACTCAACGCCTTCCAGACGCGCTTTACTGATGCCACGCGGCCACAGGCGGTCAATAAGAAATGTGGGAGAAGAGAAAGGCGCGTGAGCGTCATAGACGCGGATGAGGTGAATCAAGTCAGGCATGTGGCCTCCGGCCTCACTTTTTAGGTATCGGTAATAATAGGTCATTTCCCCAATCCCTAAAATGCAAAACGCTGGCACAAGGCCAGCGTTTCACATGTTAACTAAAGTGTTAATTCGACGATAAACGTGAATTACGCTTCAGCAACAACAACTACATTCAGCTCAGCAAATACATCGCTGTGTACCTGGAAGCTTACTTCGTGCTCACCCAGAGTACGCAGAACGCCGTTCGGCAGGCGAACTTCGCTCTTAGCGATGTCAACACCGGCAGCCGTTACCGCATCAGCGATATCGCGAGTACCGATGGAACCGAACAGTTTACCTTCGTCGCCTGCTTTAGACGCGATAGTAACGCTACCCAGTTCTTTGATCTTAGCGGCGCGAGCTTCAGCAGCGGCCAGAACGTCAGCCAGTTTGGCTTCCAGTTCAGCACGGCGTGCTTCGAAGAACTCAACGTTTTTCTTGGTTGCCGGGACAGCTTTGCCCTGTGGAACCAGGAAGTTACGAGCGTAGCCCGCTTTAACGTTTACCTGATCACCCAGGCTGCCCAGGTTTGCTACTTTATCAAGCAGAATAACTTGCATTACTTTATCCTCTCAAAGTCTCGTTAATGGACAGTGGCCGATTACTGATGACGGTCAGTGTACGGCAACAAAGACAAGTAACGCGCACGCTTGATAGCGCGGGCCAGCTGACGCTGGTATTTTGCACGAGTACCGGTGATACGGCTCGGAACAATCTTGCCGCTTTCAGTGATATAGTTTTTCAGCGTAGCGATATCTTTATAATCAATCTCTACAACGCCTTCCGCGGTGAAACGGCAGAATTTGCGACGACGGAAATAACGTGCCATGTGGCTAGTCTCCAGAATCTATCAATTCAATCTGCTCGGCATGTAACACTATCTTGCTTAGCCCATTGCGCCCTTGATGGCAGCTAATGAAACCATGCACGGTAAGTTGCGTGCCGACCGTTATACTGTGGGTAACTGCTTGTGACGAGAGTCCGCTGACAATCACGGGCATACGACACCATGCTTGCCGACTCAATCCGGCTTCCTCCTGCGTCGAGCGGTGCTCAAGCACAAACTGGCAGTGAGGAATACCTGACGGGCTGACTTTACGAATGGGCGTCTTGCACACTGTGCCGGACAACACCAGACGATTCACCGTCACCACAACAATTACTCTTCAGAATCCCCTGCATCCACATCATCGCCAGCTTCAGCGAAATCTTCACGACGCTCACGGCGTTCGTCTTTCGCTTTCACCATTGGAGATGCTTCAGTTACCGCGTGCTTAACGCGCATAACCATGCTGCGGATAACGGCATCGTTAAAGCGGAAGTTTGTTTCCAGCTCATCGATCGCTTCCTGCGGCGCTTCAACGTTCAGCAGAACGTAGTGTGCCTTATGCAGTTTGTTGATCGGGTAAGCCAGCTGACGGCGGCCCCAGTCTTCCAGACGGTGGATCGTGCCCTGCGCACCAGTGATGGTAGCAGTGTAGCGCTCGATCATGCCCGGAACCTGTTCGCTCTGGTCAGGATGAACCATAAATACGATTTCGTAATGACGCATCGAATTGCTCCTTACGGATTATTCAGCCTCCTGTCTGGGTCAACCGCGGCCCGTGGAGGCAAGGAACGTGTATGTGTGCGGCTGAAAAAATGACGCGTAAGTATAGTGCCCGATATTAAAGAACACAAGGAAGAAACACAGGAGTTTTCTGCGTAGTGATATTTCAGCGCCAGGGGCAAAATTACAGCGTCCGCCGGAAGAAATCAGCGCCCGCCTGTAGCGCCGTTGGCGTAATGCGATGCCCCACGCCCGGCTCAGTCAGATACGTCAGATTGGCCAGTTTATCACGCGCCTGTAATGCCTGATAAAGACGAACGCTTTCTGCCGCTGGCACGACGTCATCCGCTTCACCGTGCCATACCAGCAGCGGTCGCTCGGACAGCGCGTCCAGACGCGTGCTGACATCATAATCCGCCAGTTTGGTCGCTAATGCCTGCAACACCGCCTGATTTTCCTCACCATCGGCCGGAACCGGAGGAAACAGTGCCGACGACAGCGTAGAGAAATAGCCGGAGCCCATAAACGCCGCCACCGCAGTAATCCAGGGATAACGCGCCATACAGCCGAGCGCACTCATTCCACCGAGCGACGCGCCGCAAACGCCAATCCGCTCCCCGTCGATCAAGCCACGCTGCCGATATTCCGCCACATAGCCGGGGAGTTCTTCAATATTCGTTTGCAGGATGTCCCAGAAATGAGCCAACCGCAGCGATTCATCGCCGTCATAGCGCGCACCGTGCATAACTGCATCGGTCAGTATCACCCGAAACCCGGCCTGCGCCAGCGCATAGCCAAAATACGAATACACCTCTTTTGATGAGGTGTAACCATGGAAGAAAAAAATCGTCGGTAACGGCAGATCTCTGCTTCCCGCCGGTACTGCGTGAATCGCCTCAATACCGCTACCGAGCTTATCTAATGACATTTCGACCATATTTCCCTCGTTTTCCGCTCTGTCAGCCTATTTTTATGTAGCGAAATCGTATTTCGCAGAAAGGGGGCATCCTTTTACGATAAACCCACTCACAGCAATCTTCTTATCCCGTGTCGTCATGAATTCCGTGCTGGTTTAATCGGCGTATTTATGTAAATAAAAAAATCACATTGATCCAGATCAATAACTGAAATGAATGTTTACACTCCGTGATTAATTTTTTTTCATTTACTGCCGTTAACGCATGTGAGTAAGACTAAAAAATAACCTTTTTATTATAAGAGACACACGTATGTTGGGACTTTCCTTTAAACACTGGGGTTTGGGTATCAAGTTATCAATTATCGCCTCCCTGAGCGTGGCGATATTGTTCATTGTCTTCACCCTCACTCTTACCCGCTCCGCAGGCAATCAGCTGAAATCTTTGACCCTCAATGACATGCAGAGCCAGGTGAATGGAGTCACCGACATGATCAACATGTACGATACCAGCCTACAAGCCGAGGTCAGCAACTATACGCGTCTGCTGGCAAGCTTTCTGCCGACGCAGTTTTCGCTGGATACCGTTAACCGCACGCCTTTCAGCAACGCTTCTCAGCCAACGCTTAAGGCTGGCGATACGGTCTTGAACCTCAACACCGAAGTGCCAGATGACTTTCTGAGCCGTACCCACGCGATCTCAACGATTTTTGTCCGCGATGGAGAAGATTTTACGCGCGTCACCACGTCACTGAAAAAAGAAGACGGATCGCGCGCGATGGGCACCAAGCTCGATCGTGAGAGCCCAGCCTATGCCCTCGTGATGAAAGGTGAAACCTACAGTGGGCTAGCAACGCTGTTCGGCAAACAGTACATCACCCAGTACCAGCCGATACGCGACAGTGCCAGCAAGGTTATCGGCATTCTGTTCGTCGGTGTCGACATCACGAAGCAATTTACCGAGATGCAACAAACGATTCTGAACAAAAAAATGGGTGAGACAGGCCATTTCTTTGTGCTTAATACGAAAAAAGGAAAAGATGCGGGCAACTATCTTTACCACCAAAGCAACGCCAACCAGCGCCCTGACTGGTCGGAAGGTGCGTTAGAGAAAGTGCTGGCAACCGGTAATGGCACGATCGAATACGACAACAACACGATGACCGGCGAAGAAAAAACCCGAATCATGGTGTATCGCAGTATTCCACAGTGGAACTGGATTGTTGCTGGCACAGTGAGTAAAGAAAGCCTCATGGCTGAGATTAATCACACCCGTAACCTGTTTTTAGGTGGCGGTATTATTCTGGTTCTGCTCTTCGCCGCATTCTTTGTCGTGCTGACGCGCAAATGGCTAAGCCAGCCGCTCGTTGAAATCGTCAAAGTGGCGGAACAGTTTTCTGCCGGCAACCTGACGGCGACGCTTTCCAGTAACCGTTACGACGAAGTAGGTCGGCTGATCGATGCCATTAACGGCATCGGACAAGGGCTAACGACGATTGTGTCACAGGTCAGAAATGCATCCGAAGAAATCAGTGCCAGCACCGATGCACTGGCTGCCGATAGCGAGAACATCAGCGAGCAGATTGCCCGTCAGGCCAGCAGCGTCGAGGAGACGTCTGCCAGCATGGAGCAGCTCTCCGCCAGCGTGAAGCAGAACGCCGATAACGTCTCCGCCGCCAAAGATCTGGCAGAGCAGAGTGCCGCAGCGGCACGTAGCGGTAGCCAGACCGTCACCGACTCTGTTTCTACGATGAGCGACATCAAGAACTCCTCGCAGCGAATTGCCGATATCACGACGGTGATCGAATCTATTGCTTTCCAGACCAACATTCTGGCGCTGAATGCGGCGGTTGAAGCCGCACGTGCGGGTGAACACGGCAGAGGCTTCGCCGTGGTTGCTGCCGAAGTGCGCGCGCTGGCGCAGCGCAGTTCTACCGCGGTGAAAGAGATCGAAACCCTGATTGATGAATCGCTGGAGAAAATCGAAGCGGGTTACCATTTCTCAGAAAAAACGCAGGCGGTAATGGACGACTTGCGTAACCGCATCCTGCAGGTCAGCACCATCGTGAACGATATCGATATCGCCTCACGCGAGCAGTCTGCCGGTATTGGCCAGGTGAATATCGCGATTGTACAAATTGGTCAGGCAACGCAGGAAAACACCATTCTGGTCAACAACTCGGAAGACACCGCACAGGGTCTGCGCCAGAAAGGCCACCACCTTAGCGAACTGGTCAGCGTATTTCGAATTTAACCCCCAGTAAAATCTCCGCTTTTGTGTCGCCATTTTAATCGCGCGACACAAAAGCCCCCCTCTTCGTGGCCATCGTGTTGCAGGTATTGCACGGTGGCCCCCACTTGAGTATTATGCCGACGCTTTTTCACCCTTCCCCCACACTGACAAAGGAGACGACATCATGACAACACTAACTCTGATTCTTTGCAGGACATCTCGGGACTAATTCCGCATTCTTTTCCGCTTTGCGTTATCCCCCCAGCTGTAGCCTGCCTTACCCTATTTTTAAATTGATCAGCAGGATGATCTATGGGCAATGCTATTCGCTCTATTTCGGCGCGCGTCAGTGTGATCGCGACGGAAAATACCTGGATTGAAGATAAAGCAATCCAACAGCTTCAAATTACATCACAACTTCCCGATATGGTCCGCGTGGCCGGCATGCCAGATTTGCATCCGGGCCGTGGCTACCCTATTGGCGCCGCCTTTTTTTCACAACAGCGCTTCTATCCGGCGCTGGTCGGAAACGATATCGGCTGCGGCATGGCGCTATGGCGCACAGGCCTTAATGCCAATAAGATTTCGTTGGATAAGCTGGAGAAACGGCTTGGCAATATTGATGGACCACTGGAAGACGATATCGAAATTCCCCCCGCGCTGGCGGATTTCCGCTATTCGCTAGGCACCATCGGCGGCGGCAACCACTTTGCAGAATTGCAGCAGCTTGATGACATTTATCAGCCGGATGCGCTGCACGAGCTGCATATTGATCCTAAACAGCTTCTGTTGCTCGTTCACAGCGGCTCACGCGGATTAGGGCAAACCATCCTGGAAGCCCATGTGCGGGAATTCAGCCATCAGGGGCTTGAAGCCAACACGCCAGCCGCAGAGGCCTATCTGGAACAGCACCAGTTCGCGCTGACGTTTGCTACCAACAATCGGCGACTGATCGCGCTGCGGATGCTGGATCGCTGGCATACGGAAGGCGATGCCGTACTGGACGTGAACCACAATCTGGTGACACCGACAACGATTGAAGGCATTTCTGGCTGGCTGCACCGCAAAGGCGCGACGCCTGCCGACTGCGGCCCGGTCATCATTCCCGGTTCACGCGGTGACTACAGCTACATCGTACAACCTATCCCTCACGCCGACAGCCTGTATTCACTGGCACATGGCGCAGGGAGAAAGTGGATGCGCACGGAGTGCAAAGATCGGCTGTCTTCACGTTACAGCGCCCAGCAACTGGCACGTACCCGCTTTGGCAGCCGCGTCATTTGTCAGGACAGGCAGCTGATTTTTCAGGAAGCGCCAGAAGCCTACAAACCGATAGACAGCGTGATTGGCGCGATGCAACAGGCGGGATTAATCACGCTGATTGCTCGCCTGAAACCGGTTCTCACCTACAAAACGCGCGGGGAGGATAAATGATATTGCTTCAGTTCTCCGCCGCGCAGGGGCCGGACGAATGCATGCTGGCAACGGCAAAAGCCTTACAGGCTCTGATACGGGATGCCGCCCGGCAAGGTATCGAATGTGAGATCATCGAAACCGAAGCAGGGAAACGCTCTGGCACACTGCGTTCCGCACTGGTGCTGTTAAACGGCGATCGGGCGGAACCGCTGGCTGCCAACTGGTGCGGTACGCTTCAGTGGACGTGCAATAGCCCGTGGCGTAAAGGGGGTGGACGTAAGAACTGGTTTATCGGCGTCGCACGCTTTCATCAGGAACAGGCGTTTGCCGATAACGAGATTCGTTTTGAAGCCACCAAATCCTCCGGCCCCGGCGGACAGCATGTGAATAAAACCGAGTCTGCCGTCCGCGCTACTCATGTCGCCAGCGGCATCACAGTGAAGGTGCAGAGTGAGCGCAGCCAGCACGCGAACAAGCGTCTGGCCTGTTACCTCATCGCCTATCGTCTGGAAGCGTTACAGCAACAGCTGCATGCCGAACTACGGGCACAGCGGCGTCTGTTCCATCACCAGATCGAACGCGGCAATCCGGTAAAAGTCTTCAAAGCCGAAGATTTCACGCTGGTCACGTCGCGCTGACCTCAACTCACAGGCGGGCACCGATTGCCCGCCTGTTATTTCTTCTCGGAAATGGCCTTAAAGTATTGGGATAGGCTGAACGGCATCTGTAGATCTGACTGTTGACCGAGTCGATTAAGCTCATCACGATGCGAAGCTATCCATTGCTGCTGCAAAGGCTTTAACGTTGTTGTTCGCGCCGCAATGAGCCTATCCAAAAACCCGCGTTCGCCCTCCACCGCCAAATGGAATGCTTTTAGCGCCAATTTATCCACCTCACTTCCGGTACAGCGGTTCATCGCCTGTTCATTCAAATAAACAAGCGTAGTGGCTTTATCATCGTCGTTTAACGTCCAGAACCAATCATTTTCAGGCGGTAATGTGACGGGACTTTCCTTGCCCCGATCACGGCACTGCTGATAGATCGAATCTAATTCATGTAATGAAGGTTCGGCTGCGTGTATATAGCCAGCAATAAAGAAGAAAAAGATAAACCTACTTATTGTACGACGCATAGACACACTTCCAGAATTCAGACTCTTCTCCTACAGAAGACCATGCCATGGGCTCCACGACTTGATCCAATTTATGCCTGAGAATATTTGGTATACCAGCCATTGCTTGGCCGTAAAGTTCCCAATCATAATCGCTAATATTATAAGTAACGTCTTTAGCGCTGCGGGGATCGCTGAAAATACTGTAAAGAGGGGTGGTTGAAACAGCGAATGCTAGTCGGTTTGCGCTATCAACTAATGTGTTGATTTGTTCAATTGCTTCTACCGAGCGTGCACTTAAGGTGAGTTCCTTGATCTGACAAGTGGCAATTCCCATGCCCTACTCCATCCAAATAAATGACTACAGAAATCTGATCGTTTAATCCAGAGTTCATACCCATAGACAAATTAAAATAGTCAATTAGTAACAATCTGGTCAACCCAAAATAAGCCTTCATAGTGGATTTTGTAATAGTGCTACACTTCCGCTATCTATTCCTGTCTGGCTGAAACGATGAAAATCGTACGGATACTTTTCTTACCCTTAATACTGGTGCTGTCCGGCTGCCAGATCATACAAGGTAAGCCTGTCGCGGCACCGCCGCCTGCGGAGAAAGCGCTTGAAATTCGCTACGCGCAAACCAGCCAGTTGGAAAAAATGGGGACGATTTCGGTGAGCATGCGCGGAAACGCAGATGATGTCGATCGCGCCCTTCAACAAAAAGCCGATGCCTCCGGCGCACACTATTATGTGATTGTGCTGAAATCCGAGGCCGCAACGCTCCCCGGCATGTGGTTCGCGCGCGCCGTGCTGTACCGCTGAATCTGCGAGACTGGTTGTCAAAACATGGTTGGCGAGGGTGGCGGACAAAAAAATACCGGGCAGATTCCCGGTATCGTCATGCAGTGGCAAATTAATACGACATACACGCCGCATTCAGAATCCCGCCGCTGAGCGAGGCGGCACAAAGAAAGGCACCAGAGGCAACATCGTTATTCTGGATATGCTGGCTAAGACGCGGCATATACAGGCGCACAGCGAAATAAATCAGTAATTGCACCACCAGCGCAACCACGCCCCAGGTAATGTAATCCACCAGACTCACGGAATTAATCGCCGCACTGGAAAGCGGGATCACATAGCCAATTAACGCCCCACCAAACCCAATGGCTGCCGTACCATTGTTCTCTTTAATCAGCGCCCATTCATCATGCGGCGTAACGCGGGTGTAGATAAACAGAAAGGCCAGCACCATGGCAAACCCGATAAAGAAATAAGAGGCGAAAGCGAGTAGCGACGTAACAATAGGCATAGCGATATTCCTTTTAAATGAGCCCCGTTGGCGCATCAGCAATAAATAAGAGGAAGCATGAAGAATATAGATGATTCTCGCATAGCAAAGCGTCTATACATGACTTTACGTGATAAACAATGCAGGAATCCCCTGTGAAGCGCTTTATTCCCTCGGCCGCTCTATCCGCACGAGTATCCTCACATTTTTTAAGAAAATGGATAAGCATTGCATCTGAAATGCCGATAACAGATAAGGCATTTTTTATCAGTTAGATAGGAGCACGTTTCACGTTCATCACCTGCCTTCTTTATGCAAACACACAACGACAACTAAACCGTTATTGGCCTGCGATAACGGTAAATAATTAATGAACGAAAGGAAGAAGTTTATGCTGCGCTGGATGTCATTTCAAAACCTGTCTGTAACGCGAAAGTTATTGGTAGGATTTGGTTTATTGCTCATCATGGGGGTGATTCTCTCCATGGTCGGCTTTTACGGATTACACAATAGCGACCAGTCGTTAAAACGCATCAGCCGTCTTGGCGCCATGTATGACAAAACCGTCGTTGCGCGGGAAGGCAACTTTGGCTACGCGCTGGAGCGTAAAGCACAGTATCTGGAGCAACATGACAACGCGATCGGTAATATCAACGACGAGCTATCCGCGTTGCTGAAGGAGATTGCAACAGGGAACTGGCCAGCGGAAGATAAAAGCGCCATTCAGGATATCAGCGCCTCCCTCAACGCTTACCTGACTCAGCGCCAGCAAGTCATGAGCCCTACCGTTAGTCAACAGACGCTCAGCGAGCTCAATAATCAAATGGCGCAGTTGCAGGAAAACATCAACAAGCTTTATTTCACGGAAGAAAGTCGTGCGGGGCGTAATGTCATAAACAGTGATATCCAGCTGGGCGTGATTACGCTTATCGCCATCATACTCGGTCTGACCACGGCAATCGTTATCTCGCGGCAGATCGTACGCCCGCTACATCAGGCGTTACACGCCACCCGCGCCATTGCGGAAGGCGATCTCACCGTACAACTTCACAATGAACGCCGCGATGAATTAGGCCAGCTGATTTCAGCTATGGGGCAGATGAACAGTAATCTGCACAGCATGATTGATAAAATTCGCCTCAGCGCGAACCAGATTTCCTATGCCGCTGGGGAAATTTCTGCGGGTAACGCCGACCTCTCCTCTCGCACCACGCAACAGGCCGCTGCACTGGAAGAAACCGCTGCCAGCATGGAACAGCTGACATCGACGGTGAAACAGAATGCCGATAACGCCCATCAGGCCAATCGGCTGGTGATGGATGCTTCCGATACCGCAAATCTGGGGGGAGAGCAGGTTTCTAAAGCCGTCAATACTATGCACGGTATCGCGCAAAGCTCCCACCGTATCGCTGAAATTACTTCAATGATTAACAGTATCGCGTTTCAAACCAATATTCTGGCACTCAATGCTGCGGTAGAAGCGGCGCGAGCCGGTGAGCAGGGACGCGGTTTTGCCGTCGTCGCCAGCGAAGTGCGTAATCTGGCACAGCGCAGCGCGCAGGCAGCCAAAGAGATCGATACGCTAATTGGTGAGTCAGTTTCGCAGATTAATAACGGCGCGGCGCTCGTTAACGGCGCAGGGAAAACGATGGAAGGGATTGTCCAGTCAGTGACGCAGGTTCACACCATCATGAAGGACATTACAACCGCCTCGGACGAGCAGCACCGCGGTATTTCTCAGGTCGGTCAGGCCATCATAGAAATGGATCAAAACACGCAGCAAAACACCGTGTTGGTAGAACAATCCTCTTCTGCCGCTCACTCGCTGGAACAACAGGCGATTGTGCTTTCTGACGCGGTTTCCGTCTTCCGGCTTTTACAGCCTTCGCAACAAAGCATTCACAGGCTGGCGAGCCCCGCTGCATAGACCCAACGACAAAGAGGTGCCCCAGGGCACCTCTTTGCTATCATTCGCGACTCTAATTATGCGCGCTGGCGAACGGCTTCAAACAGACACACGCCAGTGGCAACAGACACATTCAGTGAAGACACGCTGCCTGCCATCGGAATACTGATCAACTCATCACAGTGCTCGCGGGTCAGGCGACGCATCCCTTCCCCTTCCGCGCCCATGACCAGCGCCAGTGGCCCGGTCAGCTTGCTTTGGTACAGCGTATGATCCGCTTCACCCGCCGTGCCGACGATCCAGATATTACGCTCCTGCAACAGACGCATCGTACGCGCCAGATTGGTCACGCTGATAACTGGTACGGTTTCCGCTGCACCACAGGCAACCTTCTTCACCGTCGCATTAAGCTGCGCAGAGCGATCGCGCGGCACGATCACCGCATGTACGCCAGCACCGTCCGCATTACGCAGGCATGCACCCAGATTATGCGGATCGGTCACGCCGTCCAATATCAGCAGGAAAGGCGTTTCCAGATTGTCTAACAGCGCAGGCAGGTCGTTTTCCTGATATTTCCGCCCTTCTTTGACCTTCGCTACGATCCCCTGATGCACCGCGTCGTCAGCCTGCTTATCCAGCCATTGGCGATTCGCCACTTGAATGACGATGCCCTGCGCTTCCAGCTCCGCAATCACGGGCTGAAGGCGACGATCGTCGCGTCCTTTCAGAACAAAAACTTCCAGAAAACGCTGTGGATCGCGCTCAAGCAGTGCCTTAACTGCATGGATACCGTAAATAATTTCGCTCATTGATACTCTTCAAATTAACCATAACAGGCAGTGCCCGTTAATTTAGAGATAGAGGTTTGCCCCACGCCATCCTCCCCTTCACAGGGGAGGAAACAGGTTAGCTAACCTTACTCAGCAGACTTTTTCTTTGCTCGTTTCGCTTTGGTTGCGGCGGCGATTTTACGCGTTTTTTCCGCGTTCTTTTTCGCTTTATCGCGATTCTTTTTCGGCTTGGCTTTTGGCTTATCCGATTTCGCGTTGCGGTCGCCTTCTTTGCGGAATGCGGCATCCGGCTCAAAGTTTGCTGGCGCTTTGCTGGCGCTGCGACGACGTCGAGCTGGCTTAGCCTCACGCGAATCCGGTTTCTTCGCACGGTCGCGCGCGGTTTTCCCTTCACCACGAACCTTGCGCGTGCTGGAAATCAACGCAAAATCAATGTTGCGCTCATCCATATGCACCGCCTCAACGCGGATTTCGACTTCATCGCCTAGGCGATAAACTTGCCCGCGTGATTCACCGATCAGCCGCTGACCGATATTATCGTAACGGTAGTAGTCATTATCCAGCGTAGAAACGTGCACCAGACCATCAATAAACAGATCTTTCAGGCGTACGAAGAAGCCAAAACCGGTCACGCTGGAGATGATTCCCGTAAAGACTTCACCCACGTGATCCTGCATAAAGTCGCACTTCAGCCAGTCCGCAACGTCGCGCGTGGCTTCATCCGCCCGGCGCTCCGTCATCGAACAGTGCATACCCAGCTGTAGCATCTCGTTAATATCGCTGTGCCAGCCACCCGTCGGTGTCCAACGCTCATGGCGATTGCTCAGCAGATATTTAATCGCGCGGTGCAGCGACAGGTCAGGATAACGACGAATCGGCGACGTAAAGTGGCCGTAAGACGTCAATGCCAACCCGAAGTGCCCCCGGTTTTCCGGGTCATAAATCGCCTGTTTCATGGAACGCAGCAGCATGGTTTGCAGCATTTCCCGATCGGGGCGATCCGCCACCTCATTCATCAATTCCGCGTAGTCTTTCGGCTGTGGTTTCATTCCACCTTTCAGCGTCAGACCCAGCTCGCCCAACACGCTGCGCAGAGCTAATACATGATCTTCACTCGGCTGATCGTGTACACGGAACAGCGCTGGCTCTTCGTTTTTCTCCACAAATTTCGCGGCGGAGATATTCGCCAGAATCATGCACTCTTCGATCAGCTTATGGGCATCATTACGCACCACGGCTTCCACACGATCGATACGGCGCTCAGCGTTGAAAATGAACTTCGCTTCTTCAGTTTCAAACGCGATACCGCCCCGCACTTCACGCGCGTGCTCAAGCACCTTATACATGTGGTGCAGCTCTTCCAGCCCACCCACCAGCGGTTTGTAATGCTCACGCAGCTCAGCGTCGCCTTGCAGAATATTCCACACTTTGGTGTAGGTCAGACGCGCGTGTGAACTCATCACCGCTTCATAGAATTTGTAGGACGACAGCTTGCCCTGTGCCGATACCGTCATTTCACAGACCATACACAGACGGTCAACCTGCGGGTTAAGCGAACATAGTCCGTTCGACAGCACTTCCGGCAGCATTGGGACCACCTGCGACGGGAAGTACACCGAGGTGCCACGCGCCCTCGCTTCATGGTCGAGCGGCGTATTCGGCCGCACATAATAGCTTACGTCCGCGATGGCAACCCACAGCCGCCAGCCGCCGCCGCGTTTCTTCTCGCAGTACACGGCGTCATCAAAATCACGGGCATCTTCGCCGTCAATCGTTACCAGCGGCAGCTTACGCAGATCCACACGACCTTTTTTCGCCGCTTCCGGCACTTCCTCGGCAAGATCTTTCACCTGCTCTTCCACTTTCGGTGGCCAGGTGTGCGGAATATCGTGGGTACGCAGGGCGATATCCACCGCCAGCCCGGTTCCCATGTTATCACCGAGGATCTCGACGATCTTACCGACCGCCTTCGTGCGGCGCGTGGCGCGTTGCGTCAGTTCAACCACCACCACAAAGCCCATGCGGGCGCCGTTAATTTCTTCTTTCGGGATCAGAATATCAAAGCTCAGACGACTGTCATCCGGCACTACGAACCCGACACCGGCATCGACAAAATAGCGGCCGACAATTTGTCCGGTACGCGGTTCCAGCACGCGCACGATGCGCCCTTCACGACGGCCTTTACGATCCGCGCCCAGCGGCTGTGCCAGCACGACATCGCCGTGAATCGCCCGTTTCATCTCTTCAGCCGACAGATAAAGATCGTCTTTGCGGCCTTCCACACGCAGGAAGCCAAAGCCATCGCGGTGACCAATAACCGTCCCACGCAGCAGATCGAGTTTTTCCGGCAACGCATAACACTGGCGGCGGGTAAAAATAAGCTGACCGTCACGCTCCATCGCACGCAGGCGGCGGCGCAGTGCTTCGAGAGGTTCTTCTCCGGTTAATTGCAGGTCGGCGGCTAATTCTTCCCGGCTAATCGGGGTATCGCGCTTGGCGATGTGCGCCAAAATATATTCACGACTGGGGATGGGGGATTCGTATTTTTCTGCTTCTCGTTCCAGGAATGGATCTTGTGACATTGCGGTTCCTCCGTTGTCATCAGCAGGAGGCTGAACAAAACTCATTCAACCAACAATAATTTATAAAGCGGTGGGTTTTCTTTGACCATATCAGCCAGCGTGTATTGATCCAGCTCTTGCAGGAAATTTTGTACCGCCTGTTGAAGCACCTGCTTCAAACGGCAGGCTGGCGTGATGTGGCAAAACTCGTGGCTACAGTTAACCAGCGTAAGCGGTTCTAGTTCGCGCACAACATCGCCAATTCGAATGGTTTCTGCTGGTTTCCCAAGACGGATACCGCCATTTTTGCCGCGCACGGCCATCACCAACCCAGCACGACTAAGTTGATTGATAATTTTGACCATATGATTACGAGACACGCCATACACTTCCGTTACCTCAGAAATGCTGGTCATTTTCCCGCCCGGAAGCGATGCCATATAAATCAGCGCCCGCAAGCCATAATCCGTAAAACTTGTTAACTGCACATAAACCTCGGATACCTCTGGGTATCATTAATGGGCATATTAAGTACGCCCCTGAAAAACCAATGCTATTGACAGATAATAAACCAGGCGTAAACGCTACGGCTAATTATTTATACCCTTATGTGTCAAGAGAAACCCACGTTGAAAGAAACCGCCTGGCTACGCTCTTCCCCCACATCCTCTTTCTTACGCCAGCCATATCTTTTTAATTTTATCTCACCGCAACACAGATAACGTATTCTCTTCTGTTGGACACACCATATCCATTGATGACTGGGCTATCCCCCACGAAAGGCGGCGTAAGGAAAAGGACACCATGAGGTTGAAAAATATTTCTATTCGTACCGGCTTATTAACACTATTGCTGTTAACCACCCTGTTGCTGCTTATCGTTAGCGGCATGGGCGTGGTTGCCATTAAGAAAGACAGGGAAACGCTGACGGCACAAAACCAGATTCAGGGTATTGAGTTGGGCAACCTGATGAGCGGCTATAACCAAACGCTCAGCGCACGCGCATCGGCAACGCTCGCCGTCAGGAAAATCGAAATCGGCCTGCTGGACGATGGAGCGAAGGAAACCGGGGTTGTAGAGAAGCACCTCAACCAGTCGCAGGAAGACATTGACCGCGTGATCAAATCAGCCAATGCCGATCCGAAGCAGCAGGCGCTGGCGCAGGAGGTGCTGAAAACCTATCAGGCCTATTTTCAGCAGGGCATGACACCGATGCTGAGCGCGCTGCAAAAACAGTATACCGACGAATATTATGACGTACTGGAAAAACAGCTCGGCCCGCTGAGTGAAGCCTTTGATTTATCAATTCAAAACTTTCGTCAGTATGCCCAACAGCTGTCCGAACAGGGTCTGGCACAGTCCGAACGTAATGAGAACATGATGCTGCTGCTCATTGCCATTGCCTGCCTGCTGTCTGTCACGCTGGTTGCATTAGCCTGGATCGCACTGCGGCACATGCTGCTCAAACCGCTGGATTATGCCATTGAGCAATTGGAGCAGGTCGCCGCGGGTAACCTGACCCGCCGCCTGATTCAAGGTGGAGACAACGAACTGGGTAGACTCAACGATGCTATTGGCCGCATGCAGGGTGCGCTGCTGGAATCGGTAAGCCAGGTGCGCGATGCCAGCACGCAAATCGATCTCGGCAGTCGCGAGCTCTTTGAAGAAAACACCCAGCTTGCCCAGCGCACTGAAGAATCCGTTGCCGCACTGGAACAGACGGCAGCAAGCATGGAGCAACTGAGTGCCACGGTGAAACTGAATGCCGACCACGCCGAACTTGCGCATCAACTCGCCAATAACGTCTCGAACACCAGCAGCCGCAGCAACGAGTCCGTCTGTTACGTCATCGAGAAAATGCAGGAGATCGCCGTCAGCGCCAAGCGTATCAATGACATCCTCAGCGTCATTGACGGGATCGCGTTCCAGACCAACATACTGGCGCTGAATGCCTCCGTTGAATCCGCTCGCGCAGGCGAACAAGGCAGAGGCTTTGCCGTCGTCGCCGGAGAGGTACGCAATCTGGCGCAGCATAGCTCGCAGGCCGCAAAAGAGATCCGTTCGTTGATCCTGGATTCCCAGACGCGCGTGTCCGAAGGGCTTGAGTTGGCTTCTAAAGCGGGTGAAACCATGGATGAAGTGACCGACGAAATCATCCGTATTACGCAACTGATGCGAGATATCTCCACCGCCACACAAGAGCAACATCGAGGTATCGAACAGGTTAACGTCGCTTTCACACAAATCGACAAGGTCGCTCAGCATAACGCGCAGCTCGTTAAAGCGTCATCCGCCACTACGCAATCACTGGAGCAACAATCTCAGCAGCTCATGCGCTCTATGGCGCTGTTTCAGGTAGAACCTCGTCTTTCCTAATCGCTGGTATATTACACCGCCTGTGGTCAGCCCCATCGCCGACCACAGGTATTCCCCCACAGAGAGTCCCCTGTTTATTCCTTCCCTCTTTAAAAAAACCAATAAACAACGGAACAGGCAGGAACCCATTTCCGTCTTAACACACTTATTTCATAGGTATACTTCCGGATAATTTGAGTATTATTTTTTTAACGCTATTCTCTGTTTTTACATATAGGCGTATAAATAAGGTTTCAGCGTAAAACCGATCAACACAACTTCCTCAACGCATTGAATAAAAAGACAATGAGCGATATTTGTTATTGGTAGCATTCGCCATACGTTTTCTGCCATTAATTATATCAATACAAAACGATTATTAATTAAATTAATAGCACGCTATTTTATTAATTCGTTCCATTGATTTTCGCGTACAAAAAAAGGGACACCAATCGCCCGATAACACGCCAGATGGCACCATGATAACGTGGATGCTTCTGATAATAGCGAATCAAGGATAAAGACAGAAAGAATATAGGCAGAGATAAACATGAATAATCAGTCAGTTGATTTGATTACCAGGTTTGACAGTGAAGCCAAACTACACGCACTTGATTCCATTTATGCCATCGCCGAATTCGATCTGGCAGGGAAACTGGTTGAGGCCAATCCTCTTTTTTGCAAAATGCTAGGCTATAAAAAAGAAGATATTATTCAGAAAAATCACACGTTTTTTCTGCCAGAAGCACAACGTAAAAAACACGATCATTTTTGGCACGATGTGGTTAAAGGAAATATCAACGCAGGGGAATTCCAGCGAAAAACCCAAAAAGGAGAAATTATTTGGCTCCATGCGGCTTATACGCCAATTATCGATGACAAAGGCCGACATATCGGCATCATAAAACTGGCAACGGATATTACGCAGGAAAAACTTCTCGTGTCAGAACATCGTGCACGGTTAGATGCGATTGAGAACGCGCAAGGCGTCATTGAGTTTGATAAAGATGGCTATATCACTCATATCAATAAACATTATCTGGTGCTGACAGGCTATGAGGAAAAAGACCTACTCGGTCAGCACCATCGTCTACTCTGCAACCCTGTTGATACTGAACAAACAGAGTATCAAACATTTTGGGAAACCTTACACCGCGGCCACCCCATCAGCGGACGGTTCCATCGACTGGGCAAAGGCAGCCATTCATACTGGATACAAGCGACCTACAGTCCGATCATGGATAGCGACGGCAATGTGCGAAAAATCATTAAATATGCCCACAACATCACGCAAAACGTCGAAACCGAAAAGAAAGCCCATCAGCAAGGCATCATTCTCGATATCCTATTGTCAGTCCACGACAGCTTTCTCCTCGACCATAATCTGCTTTCCGCCTGCGACAAAGTCTTTGAGCGACTGCTTAATGTCACCAACAGCACCTTTGGCTTCATTGCCACGTTGCAGGAAGACGAAGACGGCCAGTCGCTATACCTTCCCGCGATATCCAACCTTACCTGGGATGAAGAAACCCTGAACTGGTACAGAAACCAGCGCAGAACCCACGGCGGCCTGAGGATCCGTAAACTGGATAATCTGTTTGGTCACGTGGTGACCCACAATACGGTGGTGTGCACCAATAACCTGCTGAGGCAAAAGGCAGGGCGGGATCTCCCGCCCATCCACCCCGCATTGTATTCCCTGCTTGGTATTCCTATCACCCACAACGGCAAAGCGCTTGGCATGATCGCGCTGGCCAACCGCCGGGAAGGTTACGATCAAACGATGATCGAGCTGCTGGCTCCGCTGGTGAAGACGCTTGGCATCATCATTCACGCGCGTTCACTGGAAGATGAGCGCACACAGATAGAAGCCTCACTGCGCTTTAGCGCGGGGCATGATTTTCTTACTGGCCTGCCGAATCGCAGCAGCTTCTTCGAACAGGCCAATGCCTTTTTTCTCCACAATCAGTAAAACCAGCAGACGGATAAAAGCTGTCTGGCCATTATTGATATCGATTTATTCAAAAACATTAACGATCAATATGGTCATCTGGCTGGCGATGCCGTCCTCAAAGAGCTGGCGGTGCTCATGCGCATGTCGCTGCGCCAGGAAGATCTGGTCGCCCGCCTCGGCGGTGAGGAGTTCATCATCCTGTTAAAAGATATCTCTTACCAAACGGCGATGATGACCATTGAGCGTATTCGTAAAGCGATTGAGCAGCACACGCTGGAATACGATCGCCAGACTCTGCATTTCACGATCAGCGCAGGCATTGCCGCTTACCGTTCCGATCTTGCTTCCGTTGAGGACTGGATTCAGTTAGCCGATGCAAACCTCTATGCGGCTAAACGGCAAGGGCGCAATTGTGTGAAATAAGCCCATCCCGACAGCGCTGCTGGTAGCTTTGCTCGAACGTTTGCATGCCCGCAGCCGTTCCCGTTTGAATCAGGCCGGGAAGCTGATGCATTTTCCCTTCCCGAATCAGGTTGCTGACTGCCGCTGTCGCCGTCAGCACTTCATAAAGCGCAATGCGACCGCCGAGTGCAGAAGGCAACAACCTTTGCGTCACCACGGCCTGCAAACAGGTGGCTAGCTGACTGCGAACATAGGCTTTCTCTTCACCGGGAAAGACATCAATCAGACGATCGACCGCCTGCGATGCACTGCGCGTATGCAGTGTGGATAGCACGAGATGACCGGTTTCCGCCGCCGTCAGCGCCAGCCGAATCGTCTCCGTATCGCGCAATTCTCCCAGCAGAATCACATCGGGATCTTCCCGCAAGGTAGCCCGTAGCGCCTGTGCAAAAGACGCGCTGTGCGCACCGATCTCACGCTGTTGAATCAGGCAGCGTCGGCTGGCATGGATAAACTCGATCGGATCCTCCAGCGTAATCACATGGCGATCGCTGCTGTCGTTTAACGCCCCGAGCATTGCCGCCAGCGTCGTGGATTTACCGCTCCCCGTCGCTCCGGTAATCAGGATCAGCCCGTTCGGTTTCTCCAGCAGCGTCGACAGAACGGGTGGCGCGTGTAGCCCGTCCAATGACGGCTGAACGGACGGGATAATACGCAGCGCCGCGGACAGCCCTTCTCGCTGACGAAACACATTTACCCGCAGACGCTGCCCATCAGGCAGCATTAACGCGCCGTCTATCTGACCAAACTGCCGCAGTTGTTCTCTCTGAGCGGGTTCAAGCCAGGCATCGCACCATTGTGCCACCTGCCCTGACGTTAAACGTGGTAAGGTATTTTCAGGCTGTAGCCGCCCATCGACACGTAACACTGGCGGGTGGCCGCTACAAAGGTGCAGATCTGAGGCATTATGTTTTACACTACGCGCTATCCACTCATCCAATTCCATAGATTAACCTCCTGAATAACCATGACGACAATCCAGCAGAATCTACAGGACATCCGGCAACAAATCGCCACCGCCGCTGCGCATTGCGCGCGGGCACCAGAAGACATTACGCTACTTGCAGTCAGTAAAACCAAACCTGTGAGCGCGATCGAAGAAGCCATCGCGGCAGGGCAACAGGCGTTTGGCGAGAACTATGTTCAGGAAGGCGTGGAGAAGATTCATTATTTCCAGGAAAACCACCCGAATACACCGCTGGAATGGCACTTTATCGGCCCGTTACAGTCAAACAAAAGTCGGCTGGTAGCCGAGAATTTTGACTGGTTTCATACCGTAGATCGTTTGCGCATCGCGCAACGTCTGAGCGAACAACGTCCGGCCACGCTGCCGCCGTTAAACGTTCTGTTGCAGATTAATATCAGCGGCGAACCGAGCAAATCCGGCATTATGGTCGATGAACTGGCGGAACTCGCCGCCAGCGTCGCCGCGCTGCCCAACCTGCGCCTGCGTGGCCTGATGGCGATCCCGGCACCGGAAACAGATTATGAACAGCAGTTGGTCGTTTTCAAACAAATGGCAGCACTGTTCCAAACGTTGTCCGCAACTTATCCGCATATTGATACACTCTCTATGGGGATGACGGACGACATGCGCGCGGCGATTACCGCTGGCAGCACACTGGTGCGTATTGGCACGGCAATCTTTGGCGCGCGGGACTATGCAGCAAAAAGCGTATAACCAAACCATCAGCCAAAAGCGCATAAACCGCAGAGGCACGCCCTGAACGGCACGTCATCTTTGACAAACAGGTGAGCAACGAGGATGCAGATGCAGCAACGTAAAATAGCGTTTATTGGTGCCGGAAACATGGCGCAGGCCATTATCGCCGGATTAGTCAACGGCGGTTACCCCGCTCAACACATCAGCGTCTGCGCGCCTTCGGGTAAGAACCGCGATGCGCTGGCGGCACAATACGGCGTGATCAGCAGTGCAGACAATGTCCGCTGCGCTCAGGAAGCGGATGTCATTGTGCTGGCCGTCAAACCGCAGATGATGGCAACAGTTTGCGAACCGCTGCATGAGCAAGTCAACTTCTCCGGTAAACTGGTACTCTCGATTGCGGCAGGCATCAGTATCGCGCGTTTTCAGGCACTGCTGGGAGAACCGCTGAATATCGTACGGATTATGCCAAATACACCGTCTCTGGTCGGAAAAGGCATGAGTGGGATGTACGCCCCCGCCTCCGTCAGTCAGGCTGATAAAGACTTCACCGCACAGCTGATGCAGAGCGTCGGTAAAATTTGCTGGGTGGATAGCGAATCAGGCATTAACGGCGTGATCGCCGCCGCGGGCAGCGCACCGGCCTATTTCTTCCTGTTTATGGAAGCCATGCAGCAGGAAGCCATCCGTCAGGGGTTCAGCCAGGAAACGGCTCGCCTGCTGGTGCAGCAGGCCGCGTCGGGCGCCGCCGCGTTGGTTGAAGCCAACCCCGATACGGCGCTGTCAACGCTGCGGGAGAATGTCACCTCCAAGGGCGGCACCACGGCAGAAGCCCTGCGGGTATTTAACGAACAGCAGTTGACGCAAACTGTGGCTGAGGCCATGCAGGCGGCGATTGCTCGCGCACAGGAAATGGAAACGCTTTTTTAACCAAAGCGGATTCCCCGATTCTTTATCTTACAAGGAAAAGACGTACTTATGCTCACCCTGACTTTTCTGGTCAAAACGCTGGTCGACCTCTATGTAATGGTCCTGCTGCTACGCATCTGGATGCAGTGGTCACGCAGCGATTTCTATAACCCGCTGTCGCAGTTTGTCGTCAAAATCACCCAGCCGATTGTCGGGCCGCTGCGCCGCATTTTGCCGTCATTAGGGCCGATTGACAGCGCCTCGCTGCTGCTGGCTTTTATTCTCACGACGATCAAATACCCGTTACTGCTGCTGATTCAGGTTGGCGCGATTTCCCTCAGCCCAATGAACCTGCTGGTCGGGCTCATTTCGCTGATTAAATCCGCCGGCTATCTGGTCTTCTGGGTCATCATCATCCGTTCCATCATGAGCTGGGTCAGTCAAGGTCGTAGCCCTATTGAGTATCTGCTGCATCAGTTGACCGAACCGCTAATGGCACCGCTCCGTCGCATTATTCCGGTCATGGGCGGCATTGATTTCTCTGCCATGGCCGTCATTCTGATTCTGTATATGCTCAACTATCTGGGCATGGACCTGTTCCCGGGGCTGTGGTTCCTGCTGTGAGTGCGATTACCCGCCACGGCGATGCGCTGGTGATTCGACTGTATATTCAGCCGAAAGCCAGCCGGGATCAGATCGTGGGTTTGCATGGCGACGAACTGAAAGTCGCCATTACCGCACCACCTGTTGATGGGCAGGCCAATGCCCATCTGACCAAATTTCTCGCCAAACAATTTCGGGTCGCCAAGAGTCTGGTCGTGATTGAAAAAGGCGAACTCGGGCGGCATAAACAGATTAGAATTACCCATCCGCAACATATCCCGGCTGACGTCGCGGACTTCATTGAATAAACACGCAGGACAAGACGATGCAAAAAGTGGTTTTGGCTACCGGAAACCCCGGTAAAGTGCGCGAGCTCGCCAGCTTGCTGGCCGATTTCGGTCTGGATATTGTGGCGCAGACCGAACTGGGCGTGGATTCCGCCGAAGAAACCGGCCTGACCTTCATCGAAAACGCCATCCTGAAAGCACGTCATGCGGCGCAAATCACAGGGCTACCGGCGATTGCCGATGATTCTGGTCTGGCTGTCGATGCACTGGGCGGCGCGCCGGGCATTTACTCGGCACGCTACGCGGGCGCAGATGCCAGCGACCAGCAAAATCTGGATAAGCTGCTGCTGACATTAAAAGAGGTACCGGATGAACAACGCCGTGCCAGCTTCCACTGCGTGCTGGTATATCTGCGCCACGCGGAAGACCCGACGCCAATTGTCTGCCACGGTAGCTGGCAGGGTGTGCTGACGCATGAAGCGGCAGGCAGCGGCGGCTTCGGCTATGACCCGATCTTCTTCGTGCCTGAACTGGGTAAAACGGCGGCAGAACTGACGCGTGAAGAGAAGAACGCGCAGTCTCACCGCGGTCAGGCGCTGCGCCTGCTGCTGGATGCGCTACGCAATGCTTAAGCTTCCCCCGCTCAGCCTGTACATCCATATTCCGTGGTGCGTACAGAAATGTCCGTACTGCGATTTCAACTCTCACGCGCTGAAAGGCGACGTGCCGCATCAGGAATATGTCGATCACCTGCTGGCGGATCTGGATGCCGATTTGCCGCTGGCGAGCGGTCGTGCACTGCACTCGATCTTCATTGGCGGCGGCACACCCAGCCTGCTGAGCGCGGAAGCGATGCAGGCGCTGCTCGACGGCGTTCGGGCAAGAATTCCGCTAACACCGGATGCCGAAATTACGATGGAAGCCAATCCCGGCACGGTTGAAGCCGATCGTTTCAGCGGCTATCAGCGCGCAGGCATTAACCGCATCTCCATCGGCGTGCAGAGTTTCGATCCGCAAAAGCTGACGCGCTTAGGGCGTATTCACGGCCCGGACGAAGCCAAGCGCGCAGCGCACCTGGCGACCGGTCTGGGATTACGCAGCTTTAATCTGGACCTGATGCACGGCTTACCGGATCAATCGCTGGACGAAGCGCTGGACGACCTGCGTCAGGCCATCGCGCTCAATCCGCCGCATTTATCGTGGTATCAGCTCACCATCGAGCCCAATACACTGTTTAGTTCGCGCCCGCCGACGCTACCGGACGACGACGCGCTGTGGGACATCTACGAGCAGGGCCACGCGCTACTCAGCGCCGCGGGTTACCAGCAATATGAAACCTCTGCCTATGCCAAACCGGGCTATCAGTGCCAGCACAACCTGAACTACTGGCGCTTCGGTGACTATTTAGGGATTGGCTGCGGGGCGCACGGCAAGCTGACCTTCAGCGACGGCCGCATTCTGCGCACGGTCAAAGTCCGCCATCCGCGCGGCTATATGCAAGGCACATATCTGGATAAACAGCACGACGTTGCTAACGACGATCGGCCTTTTGAGTTCTTCATGAACCGCTTCCGCCTACTGGAAGCCGCTCCACGAGCGGATTTCACGGCGTACACCGGTCTGGAAGAACACTGCATCCGCACGCAGTTGGATCAGGCACTGGCGCAAGGCTATCTGACGGAAACCGCCACGCACTGGCAAATCACCGAACACGGTAAACTGTTTCTGAACTCCCTGCTGGAGCTGTTTCTGGCGGAAGAAGAGTAATCATTCCGTGGGCAGGTTTTCTCTGGTAAACCTGCCCACCGCTTCCCACCCTATCTCTCCTTTTGCAAGGCTTACAGCGCTTATGTCGAGCCGCCTCCCTTTTCCACCAAACGCCGCTTGTCCGCAGCATGAAAATCCTTTTTCCTTGTGCTGGACGACGATGTCATCGTTAAGTACGCTACAGGCTTCTGATAAGAACAAATCTTACATCTGAGTACCGGAGGCATGATGGCCAGAACCATGACAATTGACCTTGGAGATGAACTTCGCCATTACGTGGAATCGCTGGTGGAATCCGGTGATTACCGCACGCAGAGTGAAGTCATTCGGGAAGCGCTGAGAATGCTACGGGAAAAGCAGGCGGAGTCAGACCTGCAAACGCTGCGTCAGTTAATCGCTGAAGGGATAAACAGCGGAGAACCACAGGAGTGGAATAAAGATGAATTCTTGCAAAAAATCAGAAACAGGACGCGAACAGCCACCCGATAAAATCAAGCTAACACCGCTGGCGCAACACGACCTAGAGACTATTTACCTCTACGGCTTGCTGCATTTTAATCAGGAAAGGGCTGAAGCCTATCTGGAAACCATCGAGCACGCGTTTACCGCTATCAGGCATAACAAGATAGGGATCGAACGCAAAGAGCTTGGGCCAGGTTTTTACTCATTTCCCGTCACCAGACATACGTTATTTTTTCTGTACGAAACAGACAGCGTCATTGTTGTTCGAATCCTTCATCAGTCGCAGGACATTGTGCGACATCTTAAGTGGCTATGAGCTCTTTTCAGCGACCATAATTTGTATTCGCTCAGAATTGAACTGACGGTTTTCACGGACAGGACGCAATCATATCTGACAGGCTGTAATGAGCGAGGGGCGGACTTACAGGTCTTCATGCCCGCTAGTTATTGGTAACATACTAATGGGAAGCAAATTACACCTTTATATTTACGGCTATGATGGAAGGTCGAGAGCCAAGAAATGATTTCTTATAACTTTATTTTCTTTTCTACGAGATTTATTTTTTACCAAATCTATAACTGCTTCAACACTTGGTTGCACTCCTCCAGAAAGCATACCAGTAAACAATGTCATAAAGAGCGTTGTTTTCAAATCCCCAGTTACCATTCCTGATAACGCCCCAGAGACGGCACCAATACTTATATCCCTCCCTGTATTCATCAATGAATAATTAGAGAACGCCTTGCTTAATTTACTATTCATTCTTTTTTCTAACTTAAGAAATTCATTCTGGGATCCGATTAAAAACTCACTTTCCAAATTAGTATAATTATACGAATCGTCGTATAATCGCTTAAATGTTGAGTTTAAAAAACCTCTCCATTCGGAAAACAACTCCTCTTGTTTCCTCATATAACAAATATCCTCAATTGAAATACGCTCTAAGTTTAATAAAGAAACACTACCAATAACACTAACTCCAAAAGGCGCTATAATTTCATCACTAGTAAACTTTTCCTGCCTAATTTTCATTATTTCCTTAAGGACGCTAACATACTCAAGCCCCGGATAAAATGAATCAATGTTATTGTCAAAAATTTGTTTCCTAAATTGCTCCCGAAAAACAAACCCTACAAGTTGAGGTAAGTTATTTATTTTAAAAATCAATCCCTTACTTATCTCTTTTAATAAATCATCATCTGGGTAAGGTACTTCATTTTCACAATATCGTGATTCTGATACTGGGAAAATAATCTCAGATTTTATTAAATCGGAGATTTCACTGTACTCTAGAAGCAAAGAATTTATTACTGGTAGTCTCGCCAATGCATACGGACTATTAGTACAACCTGGTCTAAAATAATCTAAAAGATAGACCAACGGATCTTCTATTACCAAACCATGACAATATAGTAAATATTTTTTTAGCTCTCCTGTGAACACCCCTTCGTACTGTGAGAAATCATGGATTCGGCTAACATAGTTGAAACCTAGGTTGTCTGTTATTTTAAGTCTTGGCGATATAGATGGCCTCAGATCAGTTTCCTTTTTTATAGGCAGTTTGTATTCCTTATTAAAATCATTAAGCGCTTCGCTAAGACTTTCTAATTCTGTAAATCCTAGCGGATTTTTAATTAACTCTTTTTTTAATAATGGTCTGCCAATGGTGTTTTCAATTACGTCTACAAAATTAGTTGAACGTTTAATTGTCATCAACACTCCCTACCTAAATGATTATGAAAATTTTATCGTTGCTTTTTCAGCATCTAAAAATTTTCAAAATTTTTTTGCATGTAAAACGAACCTGTAGATAAAAATCACGTGTTCAACATTACAAACCTTAAATTTTGCGATCTTTGACACGCCCTCTTTTGGCACAGAGCCCGCCAGTCAGATTAAGTTTAGCTCTTTGCAGCAATAGTGCCAGCCCAGGCCTGAGCCACTACACATAAGCAGCAACATAATCTCAAACAATATCAGCCGGTTCACGCTAAACGAGGATTGAATTCTTACCTGCGGTTATGCCACAGTAGAAATCTATCGCATTCTGTTTATTGCCCTGTTTATCAACAACCTGCTGGTAACGATGATGAAACGTATAACAACGATCGTAGTGGCGCTGCTGGTCACGGCAGCATTGAGCGGCTGTAACACCACGCGCGGCTTTGGCCAAGATGTGCAAAAACTCGGTAGCACCATTTCCCACGCCGCTAGCTAACTCACCGTCAAACAACAAAAAACCGGCTATACGTTAGACGTTAGCCGGTTTTTTTACGCAGTAGCATCTATTCCTTCCGATGCACACTCAATACTCTTCAGAACGCCGACAGCATATCAATATGCGGAATGCCGTCTTCGTCGTATTCTTCGCCGGTCGCCACAAAACCAAATGCGCCGTAGAACGCTTGCAGATGAGCCTGTGCGGACAGGAAAAGGTGTTTTTGCGGCCAGTGGCGTGCGCAGGCAATCAGCGCGTGTTCCATCAGTTGATGCCCCAGATGTTGCCCGCGGGCGTGCGGTGCGACAATCACACGCCCGATCGTCACCACATCATTGTTCGGATGAGGCGCGAGCAGGCGGGCATAGGCGGCCAGCTTGCCATCACGATAGGCCGCAATATGGCGATTGCCTTCCACCAAATCGCGGCCATCGATATCCAGGTAAGGGCACGTTTGCTCAACCACGAAGACCTGACTGCGCAGCGACAATATGTCATGCAGCGAATACACATTAAGATCTGCCACATCCCAGTCATGCCATATCAGACTCATTGCTACCCTTCCTATTTCGTTTATTCCGCACCGGCGGAACGATCGCGGCGCTTAGCCAGAACCAGCCATACCCACAGCAGCGCAATCGCCAGCGCAAACAAGACGCCAAAGCCGATTCCGATAGCGATAACCGAAACGCCCAGTTTCACCACCAGAGAATAGAGCCCAAGCATTAACAGCATAGCGCCGTTCTCACCCAAATTCTGTACGGCGATCGCATTACCCGCACCGACGCTGGCCTTCCCACGCTCCTGCAACAGCGCATTCAGCGGGACAATGAAGAACCCTCCGAGCGCTCCCAGCAGAATCAACAGGGAATAGGCGCTCATGAGGTTATGCTGAAGTGTAAAAATCACCACCACTACGCCAATAAGGAACCCGGCAGGCAGGCAGCGCCGCACGCTATCGAGCGTCACCAGTTTCGCCGCTGCACCAGCTCCCACCACGATGCCCACCGCCACCATCGCGTTAAGCAGCGTCGGCGTCGCATTGTCCGTAATCCCAAGCGCATGCGGCACCCACAGCACCAGCAGGAAACGCAGCGTCACACCTGCGCCCCAGAACATGCTGGTGCCAACCAGCGAAAGCCGGGCGTCGCCATCGCGCCACAGCACCCGACAGGCGGAAAAGAAGCTGCTCGCCATCTGCACCGGATGCCACGGCTGCCCCGGTCGTGCCGCGTTGAGGCGAGGAATCAACATATTCGCCCCCAGCGCTATGCCGTAAGCCACCGCACAAATCGACAGCGCCCCGTAAATATTCCAGTCGGCCAGCACGCCGCCTGCGACTGAACCGGTCAGGATCGCCGCAATGGTCGAGGCTTCCATCAGCCCGTTGGCCTTGACCAACTGATCGCCGCGCGTAATCTCACCCAGAATGCCGTATTTCGCCGGTGAATAAGCCGCAGCGCCAACCCCTACCAACGTGTACCCCAGAAACGGATTCCCGCCGACGCAAATCAGCAGCGCGCCCGCCAGCTTCAGGGTATTGGCGAACATCATCACCTGCCCTTTGGAGAAGCTATCCGCAATTTGTCCAACAAACGGTGCCAGAATGATGTAGGCGGCGACAAAGCCCATCTGCAAAAACGGCTGGCTCCAGTCGGGATACACCAGCTGTTTGATCAGCGCTAACGTGGCAAACAACAGCGCATTATCGCCAAACGCGGAGAAGAACTGCGCGATAATTACCGCGTTCATACTGCGCGACAGCAAAGGTGTCGCGGGTTCAGTCTGTTGACTCATGCGCTCTGCTCCGATGCGTTAGTGACAGGTTCTTCGGCCATATGGCGCAGCGTGACAAAGTCAGGCTTGCCGCTGCCGAGTAGCGGTAAGGCTTTCACATAGCGGATATCACGCGGCACGGCCAGCTCCGGCACGCCGCTACTGCGAGCCTGTGCAAGCAACACGTCACGGGTAATCTGGCTGTCTGTCGTAAACAGCACCAGCGCCTCGCCTTTGCTGCTGTCGCTTTTCGCGCTGGCCGCATGTTGCGCTTCCGGCGACACTTTAACCGCCAGCTGTTCCACACTTTCGAGCGAAACCATCTCACCCGCCAGCTTGGCAAAACGCTTCACGCGGCCGATGATGGTGCAGAATCCTTTTTCATCCAGTTCGACGATATCGCCCGTGTCATACCAGCCCTGCTGCAATTCACCTTCTGCGTTTTCTGCCGCTGGCGCTTCGAGCACGCCGGGGTTTTCCACCCGCAGGTAGCCTTTCATGATATTCGGCCCGCGCAGTTGCAGGCGGCCACCGCGTGTAATACCCGGCACCGTAATCAACCGCGATTCGATTTCCGGCAACAGCAGGCCAACAGAATGGATTTTCGTCGCCATCGGCACGTTGATCGCCACCACTGGCGCGCACTCGGTCACACCGTACCCTTCCAGAATGCGGATACCAAATTTGTCCTGCCAGACCTGACGCGTCGTTTCAGACAGCTTCTCTGCCCCGGCAACAACATAGCGCAAACGAGCAAAATCATACGGATGGGCAAAGCGTGCGTAGTTGCCTAAAAACGTAGATGTCCCAAACAGCACGGTACAGTTCTGGTCGTAAACCAGCTCCGGCACAATGCGATAGTGCAGCGGGCTAGGATAAAGAAATACGCGAGCGCCCGTCATCAGCGGTGTTAACAGTCCCACCGTCAGGCCAAACGCATGGAACAGCGGCAGCGCAGACATAAAGCGGTCACGCGGCGTGAAATCCGCTACCGTGCGAATCTGCTCGACGTTCGCCAGCAGGCTGTCATGGGAATGTACGACGCCTTTCGGGTTCCCCTCGGAACCGGAGGTAAACAGCACGATAGCCGCATCATCGGGTTTCTGCGGCAGCATCGCGCGGGCAGGAAACAGCAGATGAAACAGGATCCACAGCTTATCCGCCAGCGTCACCGTATCTTTCAAATCTTCCAGATAGACCCAGTTGGCTTCGCTGACCTGCTTCGGCAGATCCGTCAGCTTGCCCTTTTCAAGAAACTGGCGAGACGTGACGATCGTTTTGATGCCCGCCGCTTTCATCGCGCTTTGCAGCCCTTTGGCGCCAGCGGTGTAGTTCAGCATGGCCGGAATGCGGTTACGCAGCGATGCGCCCAGGATCGATGCCGCCGTAATGGTCGCGTTGGGCAACAGCATACCGACATGTTCATCCGCACGGGTGAAACGCTGCAAAATGCGCGACACGCCCAGCGATTTTTTCAATAAGCCCTGATAGCTGTCTTCGTTGAAGGAGATATCCGCGATGCTAGGGGAACGTCGTCCGTAACGGGTTCTCGCTGCCAGAAAGGCTTCATACAGCGTGTGCTGCGGGCGCGTTTCCATCCGCGCTTTCATCATAATCTGGTGCAAATGCTCACCGGCCAGCGCACGACGCGTTCTGGCGCTGTCGGCTTCCGGCATGGGCAGCGTCGTAGGGGGCAAGTACGTGATCGTAATCTGCGGGAAGCAGCGGCGTTTAAACACGCCCGCCAACCGGCCAAACGGCGTGAACTCAGCGCCATCAATGCGCACGGGGATGATCGTTGCCCCGGATTTCGCCGCAACAAACGCCGCCCCGCTGTAAATCTTCATCAGCGATCCGGTGACGCTGATGCGTCCTTCAGGGAAAACCACGACGGGCTGGCCGCGTTCGATCACTTTGATCAACCCTTTGATCGCCAGAGGCTTGGTGGGATCCAGCGGCACAAAGTCGATATACGGCTTCAGCCAGCGCATAAACCAGCGATCGGAAATCGAGGAGTACACCGCAAAGACGGGTTTTATCGGTAAGAATAACGCCAGCAAGACACCATCAAGGAAAGAGACGTGATTGGGGGTGATGAGCAATTTGGATTGCTGAAACTGGCTGCTGTCGCCCTCGATCCGGATGCGGTACAGACGCTGGAACACCCAACGTAACAGGGTATGAATCATGCCTTCTCCCAATAGACAGATAAACGGGCGGCTTGCTGAAGCGCAAAACCACCAGGCGATACGTCAAAATACTACATACATATCATACTTCAAGTGATGGGTACGCGGCTGAACGCGAAGATTGCCGTCGGCACATCATTCGCATAGCATGAAAATCACTGGAGATAACGAAAGCGGGAAATTCAGGCAAAAAAAAACCTACGCATCCGCGTAGGTTGGTGTAATCAAATGGTTTCAATGTACAGAGCACATCGATATATCACCAATCAATACCTCTGGGACTTGTTACTCTAAGGATCGCCACTTATCTTCACCAGCGATGAATCGAAAGAGTTATTCTATAAGTGCAACCAACTGTAAAATTCTAGCGAATCATGTAAGGCAAGCGCCTTTTCACCGCCCTTTCACCAGATAAATGCCGTTATTTTCCCCTAAAGGTTCCTTTTCTCTCCGACTCCGTTTTTTCGCTATTCTCCCGCCCGCTCACATTTCCGGATTTTTTATGGGCAAATGACCACGCAAACACAGGGGCATTAGTCCACTTTTTCAACAGAATCAATCAGAAAGTGAGGAGTAGGATCGCGGAGTCTGCATGGGGCAGACGCTGAATTTAACCAGGTGTGTGTAACGAATAATGAAGAACTACAAAATAGGTACCCGACTGGCCGGCGGCTTTGGCCTGCTTATTGCGCTTTCGCTGGCCATGCTGACCAGCGGCATTTATCAACTTAACCAGGTATCCAGCAGTACGAAACAGATGATGCAAGAACCGCTGCGCAAGGAACGGCTGGCATCGGACTGGCATGCTACGCTCGTCGCTGGCGTCCAGCGCAGTATGGCGGTTGCCCGCAGCAATGACGATTCGCTGGTTGAGCTGTTTGCGGCGGAAAACACCCGCGCCAGTAAAGAAAGCGGTAAACGACAGGAACAATTTGCCAGCCTGATTTCCACCCCCGAAGAAAAAGCGTTATTCGACAAAGTCGGCGAATACCGCCAGTCCTACATCAAAAAGCGCGACGCGATTATCGCGGAAAAAGGCGCGGGTAACTTCGATCGCGCCAGATCGCTCTTCGACAACGAGTTCGTTCCGGCTTCCAACGGCTATCTGGCCAGCGTGGAAGCGCTGCGCGACCATCAGCGCGCCAGCATCGACCAGATGGGGCAAGACATCAACACTGGCGCCAGCCGTGGCGATCTCATCCTCGCCGTCACGGGCACGCTAAGTGCCATCATCGGTGTCCTAATCGCCTGGGTGCTCACACGCAGTATCGTGCAACCGCTCGCGCGGGCAGTACGTGCGACACAGGCCGTCGCAGCAGGCGATCTGACGCATAACGTGCAGCCGGAAGGACGCGATGAAGCCGCCCAACTGCTGCATGCCCTGCAAGACATGACGGTGCGTCTGCGCACTATTGTTGGTGAAGTTCGTCAGGGTTCCGAATCGATTGCCGGCGCATCTTCACAACTTGCCGCAGGCAACATCGACCTATCCAGCCGTACGGAAGAGCAGGCCAGTGCGCTACAGGAAACCGCCGCCTCTATTGAGCAGTTAAGTTCGACGGTCAGACAGAACGCCGATAATGCCCGTCAGGCCAACCAACTGGCACAATCGACTACACAGCAAGCGCAGTCAGGTGGACAACTGGTGACGGAAGTGGTGGAAACGATGGGCGCGATCGATTCCTCATCGAAGAAGATCGTCGATATCATCGGCGTTATAGACAGCATCGCGTTCCAGACCAACATTCTGGCGCTGAATGCCGCCGTAGAAGCTGCGCGGGCGGGAGAACAGGGTCGCGGTTTCGCCGTGGTCGCCAGTGAAGTACGTAGTCTGGCACAACGTAGCGCCTCTGCCGCTAAAGAGATCAAAGAGCTGATCGACCGTTCCGTTCAGACCGTGGAAGCGGGCAACCGGCTGGTGGTACAGGCAGGCGCGTCAATACAGGATATCGTCAACGGCGTGCGTAAGGTCAGCGATTT
The DNA here is from genome assembly GCF_041228105.1 of Pectobacterium aroidearum. Classification (NCBI taxonomy): domain Bacteria; kingdom Pseudomonadati; phylum Pseudomonadota; class Gammaproteobacteria; order Enterobacterales; family Pectobacteriaceae; genus Pectobacterium; species Pectobacterium aroidearum. The sequence continues at coordinate 930,468 of NZ_CP166097.1, read as the reverse complement.
GGTTGGCGAAATTAGCTCTGCCAGCAATGAGCAGACGATGGGGATTGAGCAGGTGAACGTTGCGGTTAACCAGATGGAAGTGACGACCCAGCAGAATGCGTCGCTGGTGAATGAAGCCTCAGCCGCCACGCAGTCTCTGCAACAGCAGGCTGCACAGCTGGCCGAGACGGTCAGCCAGTTCCGCTTGGGCACCAGCCATCAGATCGCCCGTACGCCAGCGGCAGCCCCCTCGTTAGCCCTGCAACCTGCGCTGGCGGCACCGGGTAAGAACGTGGCCACAGCCGGTGAAGGTGACTGGACATCGTTCTGATGTCCTCGATACTTCTCGGGTCTGCTTCATTTTTCTATGCAAACTTAGAGGCAGTTTCGTGCGCGATAATACCGTTATTGTCATGCTACTTCGTAGCACGCGCCCGACACGGGACGGCTCAAACGCCGCTCGCCCCGTGACCCCAGACTTACGGCTAAATTATGCCGCTACGCGGTTCCATCGGTGTTCTTGACCGCTAACCGAGCCGCCAGTGACGCGTTCCCAACGCGGCACTGGCTTTCGCGGCGTCCATGCCGCTCACTCGGCGGCCAAACCCACCGATGCATAATTTTTACGCCAGATAACAGCAAAACCTGCCATAGACATGGCAGCAGTATAGCGCACGAAACTGCCTCTGAATTTTTTGCATAGAAACATGACCAAGACGAAGGGACAGCCTACAGTGGCTGGTGATACAGCCGCACGGCTTTATCCGGGTAATCCAAGCCATCGCCGATGTAACGCCAGCCGTGTTTTTCGTAATAGCCGCTAAACGTGGCGTACAGGTAGAGATCGTCAAAGCCCCGACGGCGGCAGAAGTCCAGTACGTGCTGTTGCAGCGCGATGCCCAACCCTTTATCACGCTGGCTTTCTTCCACATACAGCGAGGCCAGCCAGGGGGTCAGATCCTGTCTGCTGATTAAATCGCAGCGCCAGAGCCCTACCGTTCCGACTAAGCGCTCACCCTCCAGCGCGATAAACGTCAGCGGCAGCGCCGCAGGGTTCAGGCTATTGCGTACCACGCTGGCAAAGAAGTCACGGCTGTTCTGGCTACCGAACGCCTGCCATATCCAGTCAATCACCTGTTCCTGATGCTGAGGATAATCCGCCAGATAAACAATGCTTACCCCAGAAATGTCCGCCATGATTACACCAGCTTCCCCTGAAAAATCGGCACAGAATCAAATAAATAGCCGTCAAACTCCGGGGCATCGGCGTCAGAGATTTCCATCAGCGTATTTTTGACATTTTCGAGGTGCTGCCACATGGCCTGATAAGAACCGGACACATCGCGACGCCGCAGCGCCGCCAGAATAGCCTGATGATCCGCCAGCCATTTCAGGCGATAGCCCTGCGTCCCGACGTGGGTATAAAGCTGCTGCCAGAGCGCGTTATCGTCGCGGCACGCCCAGATATTGCTGACCGTTTCCAGCAGCATCTGGTTTTGTGTCGCCCCGGCAATTTGCAGGTGGAACAGGCGATCGAAATCACCACGGTAATCTTTTCCGGCAATCGCCGCCTGCTCTTGCTCCAGCGTCTTGCGCAGGTTTTCAATATCCGCCCGCGTCGCCATACGGGCCGCAAACGCCGCAATGTTGCTTTCCAGCAGTTGACGTGCCTGTAGCATTTCAAACGCGCCGATATGGTTTTTAGCGCCATCAGCCGTGTCGTCTTCATCGGGAATGCGCAGGACATACACCCCGGATCCCTGACGAATATCGACCGTGCCTTCCAGCTCAAGCATCAGCAGCGCTTCGCGCACTATCGTCCGGCTAACGCCATAGGTTTCCGCAATATTTCGTTCAGGAGGAAGGCGCGATCCAACGGGGTAATCCCCTGACTGGATCTTCTGACGTAAATCACAGCCGATTTCCTGATATTGCTTCTTCTCTTGCAGAACCACATCCTTCGCCACGCTTTCACCCTACATGCACTGTCGCCCTGAGTGTGGGCCGGACGTCAGGCCCACACCGAATGTATCCAGCCGCGTACTGACGCCGCGGTGGGGCATTAGTCTACCAAACTCAGCGCCTGATCCAGTACTTTTGCGCCATTTAATGTGCCGTAGGCGACAGGGTCGATCACCGCGATAGGAATCTGGTAGCTGTCCGTCAGCTTTTTATTTTCGTTAAGCTTGAAGCGCACCTGCGGCCCCAGCAAAACGGCAATAATATCGCTGCTGAACTCCTGCAATTCATCCCGCAGATTTTGTTCGGGGATCGCGTAGATTTTCACTTCCATCCCCCGATTTTCCGCTTCCTTCTCCATCTTGGTGACCACCAGTGAGGTCGACATGCCTGCCGAGCAAGCCAGTACGATTCTTTTCATATTCCGTTCCTCATTTTGGTTATCTGCACCTATTTCTCTTCATCATCCAGCGTCAATTCAAGCCGACGCGTGTCGTGTAGCTGGCGAAACCATGCAGCGGATTTTTTCGGCCGCCGCTGCCGATCCTGCTCCAGATCGATTTCGATCAATCCGTAGCGGTTTTTAAACGCGTTCATCGGCGAGACGTTGTCGGTAAACGCCCACAGCATGTAACCGCGGCAGTTTGCCCCCTCTTCCTTCGCCTTCAGCGTCCAGTAAAGGTGTTCGGCAATAAAGGCGATGCGGTAATCGTCCTGAATCACCCCCTCGTCGTCTTTAAAGCGCGCTTCGTTCTCAATACCGATGCCGTTTTCCGCCACAAACCACGGCGCGTTGCCGTAGTCACGCTCCATGCGTTTCGCCATGTCGTAAATGATTTTGGGATTGATCTCCCAGCCGCGCGAGGTGTTCATACGACGCCCCGGTAGCTCAAAATGCTCGTAATAATAGGCCGGATGGAACGGCGTCTCCTTGTTCCACTCACGACTGGGCGCTTTGACCCGATGCGGGTAATACAGGTTGATTCCTACTTCATCGACCGTGTTATCCCGAATGATCGCCAGCTCTTCCTCCGTGTAATCCCACTGCACCTGATGCTGTGCCAGCAGCGCCACCAGCTCCGCCGGATATTCGCCTTTTAATGCCGGATCGAGAAAAACCCGGTTATAGAACAGATCGTAAAGGTGCGCGGCTTTCACATCGTGCGCGGCACGGGATCGTGGATACGTCACTTCGGGATTGAGGATCACGCCGATCGAGCCGCCATCCCGGTGATAGCCTTTCTGCCGAAAGCGCTGCACCACTTTTGCCGTCGCCAGATTCTTATGGTGATTCCACTGCATCCAGGTGTGCGTGTTCTGCTCATAAGGGTAGCGTAGCGCGTCCAGATAAACGCGCGTCTGCACCACAATCGGCTCATTGAAGGTAAACCAGCGCTTCACTTTTCCGGCATAACGGGCAAAAACCGCCTCGGCATATAGCACAAACCACTCCACCACCTGCTTAGATGACCAGCCCTGATACTTCTCCAGCAGACAGGCGGGCAGTTCATAATGTTCAAGGCAGATCATCGGTTCGATCCCCTGCCGGTGCATCTCATCCAGCAGGTTATCGATATAGGCCGCGTATTCCTCATCCACCACGCCTTTCTCATAGTCCAGCATAAAGCGTGACCAGTTGATCGACGTACGGTAGTGCGTCAGTCCGGCCAGCTTCATCAGCGCCACGTCTTCCCGATAGCGATTAAAGAAATCCGTCGCTTTTGCCGGACCGTAGCCGTTGTGCCAAACCTGACGATCCTGCTTGTACCAGAGATCCAGATAGGAATCCTGCCCCGCCTTCTTGCCGCTCCACCCTTCCGTTTGCCATGCTGACGCCGCCGCGCCCAGAATGAAATCAGGTGGAATAGTCAGTGCAACCTTACTCATGCATTACCTCTCTTCTCGCCCCTTTCAGGCTTTTTCCGCTGCGGTCTGTTTTTCCGCTTCCAACTGCGCCAGCTCGGCACGACGGGACGCGACTTTGACAAACGGCAGATAGATCAGTGTTGCCACCATGATGCACACGATCTGTGTGGCGACCGCGCCCATCGAGCCCGCCGTCGACAGCCAGGCGTTAATGATCGGTGGCGTTGTCCACGGCACCATCACCACTGCTTTACCCGCAAACCCCATACTGGTGGCGAAATAACCAATCGTGCCCGTCACTAGCGGTGTGATAATGAAGGGAATAGCCAGAATCGGGTTGAGCATAATCGGCATACCAAAAATCACCGGCTCATTAATATTGAACACGCTGGGGCCGAAAGAAATTTTGGCGATCTCTTTCATCTCTTTGCGTTTAGACGCAATCATCACCGCCAGCAGCAGGCCAATGGTCAGGCCGGAACCGCCGATGCTCATGTACACATCCCAGAACGGCATGGTGATAATGTTCGGTATCTCATGCCCCTGCTCGAACGCAGTCATGTTGACGGCAATCGCCCCCAGCAGCAGCGGTTCACGAATCGGCTTAATCATCTGGTTGCCGTGAATCCCGATCACCCAGAACAACTGAGCGACGAACATCAGCACCAGTAAACCGGGCAAGCTCTGCACCACGGATTCCAGCGGCTGCTGTACAACTTTATAAACGGCGTCATACAGATACATGCCCGTCACGCGGTGAAACACAAATCCAAAGGTGGCGATAGCGACAACCGTGATGATGGAAGGAAACAGCGCGGAAAAAGAGGCCGCGACGTTGGGCGGCACGCTGTCCGGCATTTTAATCTGCAGCCGATCGACATTTTGCAGCTTGGTATACATCTCGACAGACAGGATGGCGATAAACATCCCCAGAAACAGGCTCTTCGTATCGGAGAACTGTTTCGCCAGCACGTCTTTCACCACCATCATCTGCCCGTTTACGGCCATTTCGATCGTGGTTGGCGTCACGGCAATAAAACAGATCACCGCCAGCAGGCCGGGAAACAGCCCGCGTGAACCGTTAATCTTCCCAAGTTCGATACCAATCAGGAAGACGGCACCGATAGTCAGAAAGCTGAGCGTGGCATAGTTAATGCCGCTCATAATCGGTTTAAGTTCAGCCAGAAAAGAAAACATGGAAAAACTGGCCAGACCATTTTTCGGATCCATCACCATGTTGGAAATCAGAACGGAGAACGCCCCGACGATAATGACGGGCATCAGCGTAATAAAGGATGCCTTAATCGCCATAATGTAACGCAGACTGTTAAATTTATTGGCAAAGGAGCCCAATGAATCAATCAGTTGGTCCTTAAATGACATAACACCACCTCTTTCATCATCATATTGTTATATCGCGTGTAACACGCGGGATGGCCGTTACGCGCAGGGTAAATGCAGGTACCGCGCTTTCGCGTTTGGCATACCAAAAATCAACCATAATGAATTATTTTTCTGTGACACGATTCTCACAAGACGATATTGGAATTCCAATATGATGAAAATGTGATTTTTGGCATACCATAAATGGTCAGTGGACGTAGAATCGATCCCTGACAGCGAGAAGGAAATTGACGATGAAAGACACAGAGAACCTCCCTGCATTCGATATGGAACAAACCGTGATGGAGCTGCTGATCAACGCGGGCGAAGCCCGTTCAAACGCCATGATGGCGATTCAGGCCGCGCGCCAACGGGAATGGCAACAGGCTGACGACCTGCTCGCCGCGTCGCTCGAAGCGGCTCGTGAGGCTCACCGTGTTCAAACACGGCTGATCGGCCTGGACGAAGGGGAAGGAAAGGTGCCCGTCAATCTGATCATGGTGCATGCGCAGGATCATCTGATGACCGCGATGCTATGCCGGGATCTAGCGGAAGAGATTGTCCTACTACGGCGAGAAATGGCTACATCACAAAACTGACAAAAATCTGATTGAGAAACGAGCACCGGACGTTAAATCCAACAATATGCCTGTGGTAACATGACATATGGTGTTCGTAACAGGGATGGATAGGCGCTTTCAGCCCGTCATCATACTCAATTAAGGTGCAGCCATGAAAACCATGCTGGAAGTGGCGAAACGTGCAGGGGTGTCTAAAGCGACCGTTTCCCGCGTGCTAAACGGCACCGGTCAGGTCAAGCAGGCAACACGGGATGCGGTATTTCAGGCAATGGATGAGCTGGGCTATCGCCCTAACTTCCTGGCTCGCTCTCTGGCTCGCCGCACGTCAAACAGCATTGGCCTCGTTATCTCTAATTTTGACGGGCCTTACTTTGGCCGTCTGCTACGCCGCGCGACGGATATCGCGGAAAGCAACGGTAAACACCTCATCGTGACCGACGGGCACGATACGCCGGAAGATGAGCATCGCGCGGTACAACTTCTGTCTGACAGACAGTGTGATGCCATTATTCTCTATACCCGCTATATGTCCGAAGCGGATCTCATGACGCTGCTGAATACGCTGACCGTTCCGATGATCGTGATGAATCGCGATCTGCCGCAGGCGAGAGAGCGCTGCATTTTCTTCCGTCAGCAGCAGGCCGCATTTGAGGTGGTGAATTACCTGATCGAACAAGGTCACCGCGAGATCGCCTGCATCACCGCACCGATGCAAACGCCGACGGCACGGGCGCGGCTCGCGGGCTATCAGCAAGCCTTAGTCGACCACCACATCGAGGTTGACCCGCGTCGGGTGGCACACGGAACCAGCATGGTCGCCAGCGGCTATCAGGCTGCCAAGCAATTGCTGAATAACGGCATCAGCTTTAGCGCACTGTTTGTCAGCAACGATCACATGGCGATTGGCGCGATGAAGGCGCTGTACGAAGCGGGGAAAAAATTGCCGCAGGATGTCTCCGTCTTCGGCTTTGACGATGAGCCCTGCGCCACCTACCTGCACCCTTCACTTTCCACCGTCTATATGCCGATTGAAGAAATGGCGGCCACGGCGATTACGCAGGTGCTGGATCTGATTGCGGGCAAAGACGTCAAACCGCTACAGCCCTTCACCGGTGAACTTAAGCTGCGCGAATCGGTACAAAAAGGGCCGTACTATTCCAGCTAATTCTCGTACTATTCCCGCTAATTCTCACAATATTCACTGATATCGACCTGCTCACGGAGCAGGTCTGACAGCCTTGAAACCAGAGACGCCACAGGCATACGCTCAGTGGTTCATTAAGACAGTTTGCGTGACAGCAGATAGGCCACCAACATCACGGGCGGAATCACGGTCAATAGCCCGATCGCGCCAACCAACCCGATACCTTCACCTACCTTGCCAAGTAACAGGGGCGCCAGTAAGAGCGCCAGTCCTACCGACTGGGTTGCCCCCGCCGCGATTTTTGACAGAAACTGCGCTGGTTGCTGCGTCGCAACCGATAATATCAGCGGGAAAAAATTCCCCAGACAGGCCCCTAAAATCGCCAGACTCACTAGCGCAACGGTAACATGGGGAACCAGCCACAGAATAACCAAACCGATACCGCCCACAATCATTGCCCCGATCAGGAGCGTGTTGATTTCATAACGCAGCAGCAAACGGCTCACCACAATCCGCCCGACAATCGTGCCGCCGAAGTAGGCAGACATCATCCCCACGCTGGTCGCAACCGTTACGGATAACTGCTCTTCCAGGAACTGCGCGCCCCAAAAACCGATGCCCCACTCTGCTGAAATGCCGAGGAAAATCATGCCGAACATCAGGAACGCCACCAGCGGCAAGCGAGGGGATCTATCCGCAGGGTGGCTGGATGACGTGGCGATATTGACAGGCACCCGCGACAGATTCCCGGGTGCGATAAAGAGAAGAGGCAGCAGCGCGATGATGGGCACAAACATCGCCATCCGCCATCCCCACCCTAACTCCACCGCGAGGCTGACAAAGACCGGCCCGGCAAAGACCCCAATGGCGGCAAAAATGCATCCCTCCGTGATGGCAACCCCGCTGTTTTCACCATGATGGCGTGCCAGCGATTCCTGAATGGCTATTTGCATCGCGCCCCCCGCCAACCCCAACACCAGCGACATGCTCAGCGTTGCCGATGAAGGCATCGGGAGTGAGAAAATGGCAACCGCAATCGTCACCGCAAACGAGCTGGTGAGCAGAATACGTTTTGGCGAGACCCTTTTGGAACAGTAGGTAACGATAAAGCCTGTCGCAAACATACCAATGGCGTAGAGGCTAAAGTGCCAGCCAATCACGATTCGGGACAGCTGTAATTCATCACGCAGGAAAGGGGTGATAGAGCCCGGTACGGCCTGATGAAAGCCGCACACCACCGACAACATATATAAATAGAACGTGTAATAGTCGCGTTTGAATTGGGGTTTAACCAGGCTCTGTTCCGTCATCTCTTCATTTCCTTTATGGGGCTCGGGAATTACGGCTTACAAATATTTTTAATAACCAGGTGCTGAAGCAAAATAATGGTTTTGGCATCAATAATCTGGCCGTCATCAATCATTTGCAGCGCATCTTTGATCGGAATTTCCATGACCTTGATATCTTCGCCTTCTTCGGCAATACCGCCGCCTTCATTAATTCTCATCTCATGCGTAAAAGGCGCAATAAAGAAGTGTAGACGCTCGGTCACAGAGCCGGGACTCATGAATATTTCGCCAATTTTGGTGACGTCATTGAGTTTATATCCGGTTTCCTCCTCCGCCTCTTTTCTGATGGCCTGAATCGGGTCACGTTCATCCAACAGGCCTGCGCACGCTTCAATAAGCTCATAATGGTGGCCAATCAAAAAGGCTGGCAGACGAAACTGGCTGGTGAGAATGACCGTACGCGCATCCGCGTTGTAGAGCGCAATAGTAGCGCCGTGACCACGGTCATAGGCTTCACGAATCAGACGCTGTTCCGTTCCGTTTGAACGCGTGTACGTGATGTCGTATTTGGTTAGCTTTCCCCAATCATTGGCTAATACCCAGCTGTCATTGACGACCGCCGTCGTGGCAGAGGGTGCATAAGTCGTGTTTTTCATAGGTGATTACCGTTTGCAATGAATTCAAGCTGGGACAACCAGCGGGTTCGGTTTTTTACCGCGTTTTCAGCATCAATAACAAATAGCCGACTATCCGGTTTTCCGAGAATAATTTTGTTGTAGCTGGCATAAATTCCTTCCGCTTCTTCTGACCTGAGCCATTCCAGTGTCTGAGTGACCAGCGAAGGGTGACGGGTCGTGGTAAAGCCAGCAAAAACCTCGGATTCAATGCCGATCGCATCCTGCGGCTCAACGATGTGCAGAGAGGGACGTTCCCGCTGCCGATTTGAGGCCGCTATTTTTACCGTTACGCCAGCCGCGATCTGTCCTTCTCCGGTCAGCCGGGCGGGTTCCCACGCGGAAGGCGGCCTGATGTGTGCATTGCGATAAATATCAGCGAGGATCGCCCAGCCCTCGGTTTCGCCATAGAATTGCAGAATCGTCGCCAGAGCCAGAAACCCTGCGCCCGATACGGCCGGATCGGGAAACGCAATCCGCCCCTGAAGGGCTGACTGGGTAAGATCAACCCATGATGCGATGTCCACGCCCGTTTCGGAGAGGACAGCAGGATCGATAACGATCGCGGTTGAAAACCCGGTGATGCGCAGGTATCCATCGGCGTCAGCGCCCGGAGCAAATAGCACACCGCTTAAATCAAGGGTGCGCGAGGCGGTATCCGCCCACCCCAGAATCATATCCACCTGAGGAGCGTGCTGTTCTTGAGCCAGTCTTGCCGTCAGCGCTGCCGTCGGCATTCTTTCAATGTGGATCGCCACATCAGGCATGTGATGCGCGAGCGCTTGCAGATAATCGGCAAGTTCATAGGGTTCAAAAGAGCTATAGGCTCTGAGCGTGGCCTTTGAGCCGTCCCCCGTGGGGGCATGAATGATAGTGGAGGCCATGTCGGTTCCTTTTCCTCAGGCGCTAAGCTTGCTGAGCATGACCGTCAGCTTGTCATCTTTGAAATCGGGGATCGCCGCGGACGCGCCGTACTTCAGCAATGCCGCTTCATCCAGCGCTCCCGTCATACCGAAAGTAAAGACCCCCGCCGCCGCCGCCGACTGAATACCGGGGCCGGAATCCTCAAACGCTAATGCATTTTCACGCCCAACGCCCAGCAGTCGCATCGCTTCCGCGTAGGGATAAGGATCGGGCTTGCTACGCGGCAGTTCCGCGCCAATGAGCAAATGATCGACGGATTCCAGCAAATGTAGCCCTTTCAACATCATGATGGCGCTTTCACGCGGCGCGTTAGTCACCACGGCGATCCCGATGTTTCTGGCCTGCGCCCACTCAAAGAGCTCAGTGACTCCCGGCCGGCCTTCCAGCGGCCCCGTAAGCTGCTTCCTGAACAGGGCTTCTTTACGCTCTCCCAGTTCATGGCGGTGCTCAGGCGATAAATTGGGGAACAGATCGCGCGTGATTTGATCCATCGGCGCGCCCATGATTTTTTCGTTGTAATAGTCGATCGTGACGGACTGGCCAAAATCGGCCAGAAGTTCATTAAACGCGGCCAGATGCAGCCGGTCGGTGTCGAGCAGTGTTCCATCCAGGTCAAACAACAATCCTGCGGTAGTTTTCATTCCAATCTCTCCCAGCTAAGCAACAATTTCAGGACGGCATATCGTCCTGGATGACACGGTCAAGCAACGGTGAAAAACGGCGAATAACATCGGATGTGATCAGGCTGAAGTCCGTCATGATGGCGCCATCTAACGCGTGTTGGCAGCGATCGCGGCATAGCGCCTCACGCTGTGCGAGTTTTGGCACAATGACGGATAACAGAGACTCGGCTTTCTTAATATTGTCGGCCATCTGCTCACTGACCATGGAGGCATTCACCGCCTCATGGGAGGTATGCCAACAGTCATAATCGGTCACCATCGCGACCATGTTGTAGCAAAGCTCGGCTTCGCGGCAGAGCTTCGGCTCAGGCATGGCGGTCATACCAATGACCGTGCCCCCCATTTGGCGATGGAATGCGGATTCCGCTTTGGTTGAAAAGTGCGGCCCTTCCATCACGACATACAGTCCCTTTGCCAAATGGGGAATGGATAACTCACCCAATGCGTCAACCAACAGCGAATGGTTATCCGTGCAAACCGGCTTTCCAAAAGGAACATGCGCCACAACCCCTGAACCGAAAAAGGTATTCACGCGGCGGTATGTCCGATCGATATATTGATCGATCGCGACAAACGTTCCAGGAGGTGCCTCTTCGACCAGACTGCCGACGGCGCTGAATGAAATGACCTGTGAAACCCCCAGCGCCTTGAGTGCAGCAATGTTGGCTCTGACGTTAATTTCCGAGGGCAGCAGCCTGTGGCCGATACCATGCCGGTTGACGATCGCCACCGGCACCCCGGCTATCTCGCCGAGCGTGATGATGCCGGAAGGGTCGCCGAAAGAAGTCGTGACGTTGATGCGTTCGGACGCCTCGATGATCGACAGGGAATCCATGCCGCTGCCGCAGATAATCCCAATACGGGGTGGCGTAGTCGTTCGTTGATCAGTCATTAATCGTTCCTCTTTCCCTGTTTACTGGCGATTGAACAGCCGTGTTGACGAGCCGATGGTATAGCTCAGAGAGCGCTGCAGGTTGCCCGCCTGAACCAAAGATCATTCCCTTCGCGATGTATTGCGTGTATCGCGGTTCATTGACTTTCAGCGCCCAATCCACGGCGGGCATGTATTGATAGCGAACGGTGGGATAAATGTGGTGTGCCAGATGATAGGCGTCGGACATCGGAAATATCAGATATCGCTGAATCGCACCGAACACGCCGGAAAAATCCGTGGCGCGGCCATGTTCGTAATCATGAGCAAGCCGATAGCGGGTTGGAGTATAGGGGGTATGCCAGCGGTGCTTGGAGAGCAGCGACCACCATGAAAACAGCGGATAAATGGAGAAAATGGGAATCACCCACCCGACAATCAACGCCGCAACGCCGCCCACCCAAAGATAAAGCGCCACGACGCTTATCGTCACGACGGCGCGCAGCAGCGCAGTCTGCTTCGAGGTGTTTTCGCGGAACACATCACGGAAGTTGCCCTTGATGTTATTCGCCAGACCTTTAAGGCTGACCGGATAGAACAAGGCTTTGATGAACTGACCACGGCTGATGCCGGGCACCATGCCTGCGGCAATCACCCGCCGCAGATTCGGATCTTTACCTGGGACGTCCGCGTTAGGGTGATGTTCAATGACGTGCGTAATAAAGCGCGAATCCATATCCCTTTTCAGCGTAGGGAACTGGAAAAACGTGTTGGACAGGAACCACTGTAGCCTCTTCGAAGGGCACAGTGCCAAGTGCAAGGCATTGTGACCCAGCTCTTGTAGCGCTCTCATCCGCCCCGAAGTCACCACCGCCAGTAGCACACCGGACAGCACGTTATAGTCCGTCCAGCGGAAGAACAGCACGGCGGCAAAAATCTCTAGCCAGCAATAGATAAACGGCAGCGGCGCGAATAGCGTATCGAATCGCTTGTAATAGCTGATCTCATCTCTGTTACCGGGGCTAAGTTTGAATTTCGGCAGGATCCGCTCACCGTCGCGGTAATACAGCTTGATCGCCAGCCGGAAAAACAGGCTTAACGCGATCAGTACCACCATCACATCGAAAACACGATCTTGGTTTAACATGTGAAACCTCTCCATGGTATTGGCGAAATTAGCGGAAATAGGCGCGGTATACCGATGACAGATCCCCGAAAACAAACGGGTGAATCGCGCTCAGCCGCTCGTGCGTCTGATGGCCGTGAGAAACGGAGGCCATCTGCCAGCCGCAGGCATGTGCGACATCGATATCATGGTCGGTGTCACCGATCATCAGGGCAGCCGTTCCCGGATTTCCCAGTACCGAGTCTAGCTCTTCAGCAATACCCTGCTTGCCTTTAGCCTGGGTATTCGTGAGGCCAAACACATGATCGACCAGGTGATCGATGCCAGCGCTGGCAAGGTTATTCTGCAACGTCTCGTGCTGGCTGGCAGACAGCACGGAGATGCTCACGCCGGTACGTCGCAACATACTGATGATATCCACCGCCCCCTGATGGAGAGGACATTGGTTGATCTCGCTGTTGAAAATACTCAGATACGTTTGGATCAAATCGTCGAATCGTCCGCTCTCGCAGTCGATCCCGACCGCCTGATAGAACGATTGGATTGGGAACCCGAAATGCTCGCGATACCGTTTTGCATCGAGAGGTGGCAGCGTTTGTAATTCCCTCACCGCATTTAGCCCCTTCACCGCCAGCGCCAGGTCATCGACCAACGTGCCATTCCAGTCGAAAATAACGTGTTTAATCGCAGTGCTATCTTTCATCGTGATGTTCCTTATCGTATGGCTCGGGCAATGACGCTGGATAATGAGGCGCTGACTATGGGGAAGCGATAAAGCGTGCGCTGCACTTCTAGCAGGTTAGCGATCTTGAGGGTGGCGATCGCTACGCCCCGATTGTGGAACGACGCGGCGTGAACCAGACTGATATACCGCTCTTTCAGCGTATTTTTCAGATCGGCTTTTGTTGCCTGCTGGCTCAGGCTTTCGTCGCTTTTTTTAGCCTGTTGCCAGGAGATTTCCGTCGCCATCACTTGCGCATTCAGCACCTGTCGGGCGGGGATCGTGCGCCGGAGGTACTCAGGCAGGGCGCGATCCAGCGCGTCGGCTTGCAGGGCTGACACACTCATCCCCTGACTGTAGATAGGGTTGATGCTGCATAGCGCGTCTCCCACAACCAAAAAGCCATCAGGCCATGACGGCATCAGGTCATAGCGACGTCTCAGGCTGCACGGCATCTTGAACTGGTGAAACTCACTCAGCGGCTCCAGCTTGCTGACCTCATCATGGATATCAGGCACTGGCAGCTCGGCAAGGAACTGCATAAAGTCATGTTCATTGGGCTTGGGTGAGGCGCCAAACCAGCCTCCGGCAGTAACGATATACTTGTCGCCCTCAATGGGGCTGATAACACCCATGCTGCGTGTTGTCGGCAAATTGGGGGTGACCAGCAGCACTTTCCAGCCGGTCTGACGCTTTGGATCTTTCTTATAGACGCGCGACACATAACCGAGCTGATTCTCGACCTCTTCGCGCTGCACCTCACCGTAGCCTAACTGCTTCAGCCACACCGAAGCTTTTGAGTTTCTGCCAGAGGCATCCACCACCAGATCGGCTTCCAGCGCTTCCTCTACTTGCCCAACGCTCGCGACAATCCCCCGAACGGTTCCGTCATCATGAATCAGCTGTTTAACCCGACAGCCGTCCTTAATCGCGATATTCGGTACGCGTTTGGCCGATTGCCTCAGGACATGCTCAAGCAACGTTCTTGAGCAGTAGTGCGCGGTAATACCGGTTGGCCAGCGCTGTTTCCAGCCAATGCCGGCATAGCATTTCACGCCATGAGACAGATCGATCTCCTCAGCACCGGAGTGCAGCAGCTCGTTCTTAAAACCGGGATAGAAATTCTCGATAATCTGGACGCCACGGTTTAATAGCAGGTGCACATGATGTTCCTGCGGCACCGTCCGACGTGTGCAAGGTTCATCACTAAACGTATCCAGATCGAGCAGCACAACCTCTTTGAAGTGTCTGGCGAGCGAACGCGCAGCAAGACAGCCAGCGATGCTAGCGCCAATGACAATAGCCTTATCGGTACCACGTCTTAATGTCGTCATGACAGAACTTCCTCCGAATGCTCAGGTTGAAAGCGATTGAGTACCGATGCGATCACCGCGATGTCAGCCTGTCGGATATCCGGGTGAACAGGTAAGGTGGTGATGGTCGCCAGCATCCGCTCCGCATTCGGGCACGGCGTGGCTTTGTCACGTAAAACGGGATACTGGTACAGCGCCTTACAGTTATACAGCGCGATATCCGAAGGGATACCGGCGCGGGACTGATGTTCAAGTAAAGCGTCATTGTCGCCCGTGAGCGATCGCACGAGCAGTTTGGTGCCAGCGGGCTCGCCGCCAGAGATAATCGGTAACGGTTCAAGGTGCGGGTTGGTCAGCAATTTTCCGAGCGTCTGCATAGTAGACAGACGATGCTGCACATCCTGTTCCAGTCGATGGAGTCGCGCCAGCCCCAGCGCGGCTTGTAAACCGCTCAGGGAGAAATTCAAGACAGGATTACGAGAGGCGGTGAAATCACAGTGCGTGAACTGCTTTGCCTTCAGCGCCAGCTCGTCGTTATCCGTCAGCACCGCCCCGCCCTCGCCGGTGACCAGCGTTTTGCTGTGGTGTGTGGAAAACGTCGCCATATCGGCATATTTCCAGAGGAATTCGCCATCCAGCTTGGCCTTGTGCGCCAATGCGATATCCAGCAGGTAATACAACCCTTTCGCACGTGCAAACGCAGCCACCCGCTTCGCATCAACCGGATATCCCCACATCGGGATATCGATAATCGCTCTGGTTTTGCCGTCGATCATGCGTTCTGCCATAGCCAGATCGATGGTGAAATCATCCGGGCTGATATCGCAAAATACCGGTTCGACTCGCATAAACGTGAGGGCGTATACCGTGCACAGCGGACATGTCGGCGTTAACAGCACCTTGTCCCCCGGTTTGAGGCCAAAGGCAGACAGCGCGACAACGAGCGAACCATATCCCGATGATGTGGCAATAGCATGTCCTGCATTGAAATGCGTTTTTAGCTGCTGTTCGTATTGGCGAACGGTATCGGATCGTCCTCCGATACCGCTGTTCAAGGCGGCCAGCACAAACGCCTCTTCGCGGGTGCCAACAGGGTAAAAACTGTCTTTAATGGCGGGGGCGCTGCCGACAGCGTCAGCGTCCACAGCGGGTGACAACGATTCACTGGCGGGGTGTTGGCCATCCGCATCTATTCGGGAATCTGCCGCGCTATACGCCACATTTTTTGCCATCAGCGCCTGTAAGCGATGCCGCCCGACAGCACACTGGATGCCGCTTATCTTGTGATTAACGCCTACATTTATCCCATCCAGATCGGAGAATTGAGAGTAGCTTTTCGCTCGGCGGCCCCATTCTCGATGGCGAAAAAATACGGCTCCACCTTCGCCCGTAGAAATGGCGGAAACGCCTTCCCGCAAGGACAAAAGCCCGACATCGAATCCCTCAACGATCTGCCGGTGGTCAAGCATCGTGCCAATAGAAGCAGTCAGTTCGACAATCGTGACCAATTGCTTCGCCCGGCTTATCGCAATGACGTGAGCGATATCCTGATGGTATAGAAAAGAGGAAGAAACCAGCACGGCTCGGGTTCTGTCACTGAATCGCTGCTCGAACGAGGCCAACTGTACGCCCAGCGTGTCAGCCTCATCATCCGCGGCTACCGGAATCAACCCCGCATGCACCAAAGGCGACGTGACCCATGCCGGAATACCTGGGCCCACGATCACCTCATCGCCGGGCCGGAGATCAAGGGCGCCGAGCATGACGCTGACGCCTCCGGTATCAGACGACGTCCCTACACATGTTGCAAACCCAGCCCAGTCAGCCAGTTCAGATTCAAAGCGCGCGACCGTGGCAAGGGAGGCATCCATATCCCCCGCCGCCACCGCAATAACGGCGTCCAGTTCACGCTTTCTGGCCTGTACAGGATCGTTGAGATCGTTTGAAAAGATCGCGTCGTCCATTACCTCTTCCTTAGGCATTGAAGTTGTCGTTTACGACACTGACGATGTAATCGATATCGCTATCGTTGAGCCCTTCATGGCAGGGAACGGTGAAAATAGTTTCAATGATGTGTTCTGCATTGGGACAAGGTTCTGCGTATGGCGTAAAAGCCGGTTCGCGATAAAGCGGTTTGTATTTGTATCGGGTGGTGTCGGACATCACCCCCTGAGAAAACATGCGGTTACCTTGTTCAACGCTCGCGCCGTTGAGGTTATGGTAGACCATGGAATAGCCATTGATCTCTGCCCCCTGATAGCGGGGAAATTCCTCTATTGTCGGGATAGCCGACAGCGCCTGTCGGACTTTCTGCACGCGCTCGCGGCGATCCGCAATTTTTCGATCGAGTTTCTTTAACTGATTGATACCCAGCGCAGCGCATAGCGGCGGCAATTTGAAGTTGGTGCCAATGTCTTCACCCAAGATGTAACCGTTGTTCCTGCTGGATGCTTTGAGCCCGTGGTGCTGCCATCTGAGCATCCGCTCATAGACATCATCATCGTTGGTCAGGCAGAAGCCACCCTCGCCCGTGCTCATCAGCTTACGTTCATGAGTAGAGAAACAGGAAACATCACCAAACGTCCCCAGATATTGTCCGTCAGAGGTGGTGCCAAAGGCGTGAGCGCAGTCCTCAATCAGCCGAATGCCTTGCGTCTTGCAGAAATCCACCACGGCACGCATTTCAATCGGATAGCCCCACATCGGGACGACAATCAACGCCTTAATCGGCTGTTCCTGCACGAGTTTGCGCAAGTGATCGAGATCCGGTGAAAAAGATAAGGGGGCGACGTCGCAAAAAACAGGCACACACCCCGTGGTGATAATCGGCAGGATGGTCATAATCGGCGCGGTAGGCGGCAGCGCAATGCGATCGCCAGGCTGCAAACCCAGCCCTCGAATCGCCAGTTCAATCGCCACGGTGCCATTGCAGCAGGGTAACGCCTTGGTTGTGCCAAAATAACGGGCGAGCGCGTGTTCATATTCCGTCAAAATGGGGGATTTACCCGAAAAGCTGGTGGTATTAAACGCAGACAGTACGGCGTCGTAATCGCTTTGGTCGAAATTGATATGAAGGTTCTGATAAGTTTTTTCGGTCATAAGATAATCCCTTAACGTTAACCTGAACTTAATAATTAACCGCTAACACGCGTTTGCACTGCTCTTCGATAGCATCCATGCAGCGATAGGTTTCAATCAGCGTTGACAGAGCCGTCTTGGAATCCCTGTCGCCTGCCTGAATGGCATTGATAAAATCGAGAATCTCGCCCGTGTACCCCGCTCTCGAATACCCTGACGACAGCGGACTGACGGCCCAGGTATCGCACCAGCGTTTGCGCTCACCTTTCAGATACGTTTTGTCCATATCTGCAACGCTAATCGTACTCAGTGATGTGCTCTTAATATGAAGCCGATCGTCGGCTAATACGTCTAAATCAAAAGTGAAGTGTGGCGAGGTATTACTGGTAATGAGCGTGCCGTGAGCACCATTAACGAACTCCAGTAATACGCTAAATATAATATTTCCGTCGCTGCTATTATCCGCCACCGATAATTTCTTGACCGAGCCACAGAGATGTATCAGGAGATCGAGGCCGTGAATAGTCTGTGCATGCAGAAAGGATTTCAACACGCTGTTATAATCCCAGAGTACAGAGACTGGTTTATTCGCCATTTGCCGTAAACTGATCATCTGTATTTTATCGTTATAGATTTGTTTAATACGTTCTGTTACATCGGCGAAACGAAAATTCATACCGGAACCGGTAATCACGCCTTTTCGCTTCGCCATTTCAGCAAGACGAATAACATCTTCCGAACGGGCCGCTACGGGTTTTTCTAATAAGACCGGAATGCCACGTTCTATCGCATCATAAGCTATCTGATAATGGGCGGAGGGATAACACGCTACGATAACGGCATCGAGTTTACATTTATCCATCATGTCACAATGATTACTGAATACCTTTGCTTCATCAAATTTAAACAGGGTCGCCGCTTCAAGACACTTTGCAGGGTCGGTATCACAAATCGCCGCAATTTCCACGCCAAATAATGCATTACACGCGGGTATAAGATTTTCACGAGCTTGTGCACCAAATCCAACGAATCCGATTTTCATAATACCTCCATTTTCTCTCTCAGTATTAAAAGCGATGGGAGCTGCGTGTAATCTTCGAGCCGATCAATGCTTATCCACTGTAGGTTTGTCGCCTCTTGCTCATTGATAACCAGCGGTACATGCCTGTCAGCCTGTAGCAAAAAACGAATGTCATAGTGGTAATGTTCAGGCTCTTTGGGATTGGCGGGAATGAGATGAATATCGATATCCAATATCTCATTAGAGACAACATTAACGTTGTCGATTCCTGTCTCTTCCTGTGTTTCTCGTAATACGGTATCGATAATATCGGCATTGCCATCACAGTGGCCACCGGGCGGCAACCACATATTCAATTTCTTATGTCTTAAAAGAAGGGTGTGTTGTCTTTCTTTATCCACAATAAAAGCCGTTCCAGTAACATGACCTTCTAATGTGGATCGTTCAAAGGGGTGGGACGTCGCATCAATAAAATATTGCAGACGTTTAGCATTCACATCATCTCTATCTGTTGTGATAGGAAATCGATAGCTGATTTCAGCATTAAGTTTCAGGATTACACTTTTGCCATCTTGCACGTTTATTCCCTCAAGCGTCTTATGACATATACTCTAAATAATTCGAGTTTCAGGCAGGCGGCAAGAGAAGGTATCCCGATGAGCTTACTCAAGTAAGTGATTCGGGTGACTGAACGCGGCCAACGCACATGCAACTTGAAGTATGACGAGTATAAAATGTCTTATTTACACAGCGAGATCCATTAACCCCGCATCAGTCTTTCCATATCACTGACAACGTCGTTATTACATAAAAACAGCAAGGCACATCAGATAGATTTATTATAGTTAAAACAATAATTAGACCGCTAATTTAAAACGTACTATGTTCTATAAAACCAATGACATAACAAAGACTAAACTTATCGCCTGAATTAAATAAAAAATAAATAAATAGGATGCATATTAAATATATCGACTTGTTATATGACAAATATAAGACAGGCTATACGCTCACTGTTACCCGCTTATTAATACGTGAGTAAAATATCAGAAAACAACCTATACACAATGGCGTTGCAACTTATTTTCACCATAAGAAAACATAAAAAATACTAATTTAATGATTTTCATTAACATTTTTGCTAAAAAAAATTGTAACCGCTTACCCCGTACGAGCAGTACGCACGGGGTTGCCGCTTTACCCCTGCTCAATCAACATCACCGCGCTCGTATCCGCCTCCAGCGCATCAAACAGGTGCGGGACGTCGGCGGAGTAGCTGATGTAATCCCCCGCGCTCAGTTCAACGGGCTGCGCGACAGGTCCAATTCTGGCGCGACCGCTGCTCAGGATCACGTGTTCAATCGTCCCCGGCCTATGCGGTTGAGAGACTCTGGCTTCCCCCGGCTGCACGTTAAGCCGATAAATATCACGCTGCGCGCCTGCCGGACACGCGGCCAGCAGCGTCGCAGCATAGTTTGCCTGCTCCGAATAGGTTGCCACACCTTCGTTAGCCCGAATCACCTGCACATGCTGACGAGACTGACCAATCAGCTGGCTGACCTGTACATCCAGCGCCATCGCCAACGCCCAGAGCGTTTCCAGGCTTGGGTTGCCAATCCCGGTTTCCAACTGCGAAAGCGTTGATTTTGCCAGCCCTGCACGCTTTGCCAGTTCGGTGACTGACAGATTTAGCCGCTCACGTTCCCGCCGAATAGCAACGGCCAACCGCGCGATGGGCGTAATCGCCTGCGCACCATTTTCCTGATTATCGATTGTCATATCGTTCACCATAATGACCATTTGTTCGACTTGACGAACAAAGGCATTGTGTTCATTATTTTGTCCTGTTGTTCATTATAAAAAATTTTGTTCGCTATAACAGCACACACTTTGCACAAATAGGCAGGAAAAAAATGACATCTCAGACTCGCGGCACGATAGAAATGGCTATCGCGATGATCATTTCTGGTACGGTTGGCTGGTTCGTTTTGACGTCAGGACAGCCAGCCATGACGGTAGTCTTCTGGCGCTGCGCGTTCGGCGCATTGACGATGCTGATCGTCTGCGGGCTATTGGGCTTGTTGCGACGGGGCGTCATTAACCGGAAGCAGGCTGGTATTGCCCTACTCGGCGGTCTGGCATTGGTGTTCAACTGGACGCTGCTGTTTGGCGCGTATGCACATGCGTCTATCGCCGTCGCCACTGTGGTGTATCACACACAGCCCTTTATGTTGGTGGGGCTAGGCGCGATCTTTTTCAGGGAAACGCTGACCCTCAACAAACTCTGTTGGCTACTGTGCGCCTTTGGCGGCATCGTTCTGATCGTCAGTGCGCAAACGGGAATCGATAGCGATGACAAAGGCTATCTGTCTGGTGTGCTGATGGCATTGGGTGCCGCGTTTTTCTACGCCGTGGCAGCCGCGATAACGAAAAAGCTGTCAGGGATCCCACCGCACGTACTCGTACTCATACAGTTGCTCGTTGGCGTCGTTGTCCTTGCCCCCTTCGCGGCAATACCTGCATCGCCTACGGCTTCACAGTGGGGAATGCTTGTGGCGATTGGTGTGATCCATACCGGGCTGATGTCGACGCTGTTGTACAGCGCGATCCAGAAAATCCCGACCGCGCTGGTTGGAGCACTCTCGTTTATCTATCCCGTTATCGCGGCACTGGTTGACTGGGCCGCGTTTGGGCACCGGCTAGATGCCATGCAGCTTGCTGGCGCCATCGCGATTTTGCTGTCCGCCGCCGGAATGACGTTTGGCTGGCGTATCACATTCAGCAGGCAAGGGGCTCGCCTGCGTCATGTGCAACGTTCAGGGGAAAAGCAGGCCGCCTCGCCTCAGACGCGGCCAAATCATGGTGATTAAAGTGCTTCCAGCGCCAGTAGCTCGTCCAGCGTCTGACGGCGGCGAATCAGGCGCGGCTCGCCATTTTCAAACAACACTTCCGGCAGCAGCGGACGGCTGTTGTAGTTAGAGGACATGGATGCACCGTATGCGCCGGTGTCGTGGAAGACCAGATAGTCGCCAACCTGCGCATCCGCGAGCGCGAACGTTTCCACGCCGCCGCCAGCCTGTTGGGTAAACACATCACCGGATTCACACAGCGGCCCGGCAATCACGCTGTCACGCAAGGTGGACTGGCTGATATCACGGCCGTCGCCCGGCAGCAGAGAAACATGGTGATAGCTGCCGTACATCGCCGGACGCATCAGGTCGTTAAACCCGGCATCAACCAGCACAAAGTGGCGGCTCCCCATGGATTTGACCGCCCGTACTTCCGCCACCAGCACTCCGGATTCCGCGACCAGAAAACGTCCTGGCTCGATTTCCAGCGTCACCGGATGGCCGAGATGTGCGGCAATTTTCTCACGCGCCGCGTTCCACAGGCCGTAATAGTGTTCGGTATCAATCGCTTCTTCGCCGTGACGATAGGGAATCGACAGTCCGCCGCCTGCTGAAATCGCCTCAATATCCTGACCCAGTTCAACGACCTGACGTACCATCGCTTCACACACCTGCTCCAGATGGCCGTAATCAACACCGGAACCGATATGCATGTGGATGCCCACCAGCTTCAGTTGGTAGCGCTGAATGTGTGCCAGCGCCAGCGGCAAATCGCCGTACCAGATGCCATGCTTGCTGTTCTCGCCGCCGGTATTGGTTTTCTGGCTGTGACCATGACCAAAGCCCGGATTCACGCGCAGCCACACCGGATGCCCCGGCGACTGCTGACCAAGCTGTTCCAGCATATCGACCGAACCGGCGTTCACCGGAATATTCAGCTCAGACACACGTTGCAGCGTCGGGCGATCCAGCAGATCGGCAGTAAACACGATCTCATGTGCATCGGTGCCCGGCACAAAGCCTGCGATCAACGCACGCTCGATCTCACCCAGCGATACTGAATCGACTTTCACACCCTGCTCACGCATCAGGCGCAAAATGTGCGTGTTGGAACACGCCTTCTGCGCAAAGCGAATCGTGTCGAACTGGCGCAGTTGAGCGATACGGTTAACGATGGTCTGCGCGTCATAGGCCCAAACCGGGCAACCAAAGCGGGCAGGCAGTTCACGCAGGCTTTGCGCGTTCAGAGCATGTGTTACGTCATTCAGATCGTGAGGCATAAAAAGTTACCGATTTACAGGGTTAAACGTGATTGAGAAACACTATAAAAATACCCTCACGGGTAAACAAATATCGTTTTAAGCAGACTCTATTCATTTCTGATATGGTTTATAAAAATGAATAAGGAGGCGATATGGCAGCAATATCCTTACGACACATTGAGATTTTCCATGCGGTCATGACGACCGGGAATCTGACGGAAGCGGCGGTTCTGCTGAATACCTCGCAGCCGACCGTCAGCCGCGAACTGGCACGCTTCGAGAAACTGATTCAGATGACGCTGTTCGAGCGACTGCGCGGCAGGCTTTACCCCACCGCACAGGGGCTACAGCTGTTTGAAGAAGTGCAGCGTTCTTATTATGGATTGGATCGGATTATCAACGCCGCCAGCGATATTCGCCGTTTTCAGCAAGCGCAGCTTTCCGTTGCCTGTCTGCCCGTGTTTTCACAGTCGCTGCTGCCAGACGTCTGCAAACCGCTGCTGGCGCGCTATCCACGGCTTAATCTACACATCATTCCGCAGGAATCACCGCTGCTGGAAGAGTGGCTGTCCGCCCAGCGCCACGATTTAGGCTTAACGGAAAACAGCCTCACGCCAGCCGGTACAGAACGGCAAACGCTGATGTTACTCAATGAGGTGTGCGTGCTACCTGCCGGACATCCGCTGGCGCAAAAAGCGGTGCTCACACCGCAGGATTTTGCCGATGAGCCCTTTATCAGCCTGTCGAGTGCCGACAGCTATCGCCAACTGCTGGACAAACTGTTTCAGGAACACGGCGTGTCGCGTCGAATGGTACTGGAAACCCACAGTGCAGCGTCGGTATGTGCGATGGTACGGGCAGGCGTCGGGCTGTCCATCGTCAACCCGCTCACCGCATTGGATTATGCCGCCTCCGGCGTGATCGTGCGGCCTTTCAGCATTGATGTGCCCTTTACGGTCAGCCTGATTCGCCCACTGCACCGTCCTGCGTCGGCGCTGGTCGATACTGTGATTGACCAACTCAGGCAGTACGCTGCTGGCGTGCCTTCACGTCTGGAGCGGGTCTTGCGGCAGTAATCCCCTCGACGTTGACTCGGCTCCTTTAACCTGTCACTGCGTCAACGCACGCCAGCGCGGATCGTGAGCAAACCAGTCCACCAGAAAATCCAGCAGG
Source organism: Pectobacterium aroidearum (assembly GCF_041228105.1). Lineage (NCBI taxonomy): Bacteria > Pseudomonadati > Pseudomonadota > Gammaproteobacteria > Enterobacterales > Pectobacteriaceae > Pectobacterium > Pectobacterium aroidearum. The sequence goes on along the minus strand of NZ_CP166097.1, from coordinate 906,572 downwards.
GTACGCAGCGCAGCAGGCATCTGGCGGCGCGAGGTGTAAATGCCATAAATCCCCATCGCCTGCGGACGGTATTCCGGCAACAGCGCCACCAGTTGTCCCGTCGCGAGATAAGGCGTCACAGAATAGCGCGGTTGCAGCGCGATCCCCGCCCCTTCCAGCGCGCCAGCCAGCAGCACCAGCGATTCATTGCCGCTCAGGTTACCGCTGACGGGAATCGTAAACTTTTCATCATCGCGGGAAAAATGCCATAGGCTTTTGCCGAAATAGGTATAGGTCAGGCAGTTGTGAATCGAGAGATCGGTCAGCTGTCGCGGAATACCGTGCTCATTCAGATAAGAGGGCGATGCACACAGCACCGACTCACAGCGTGCCAGCGGTCGGGCAATCAGATTGGGATCCAGTTCGTTAGTAATACGCAGCGCCAGATCGATACGCTCCTCGACCAGATTCACCGCGCGGTTATTCATTTGCAGATCGATAGCGACCCGAGGATGGTGCCTTAGAAACGTCGTGATCGCCATGCCGAGCGCCCCCTGCGCCAACGATTGTGAGCAGCTAAGGCGTAGCAAACCGCTTAACGTGGCATCGTCGGTATCGGCCTCGATACGCATATCCGCCGTCAACGCCAGCATCTCCCGACAGCGCGCCAGCGTTTTTTCCCCGGCATCCGTCAGGCTCAGTTTGCGCGTCGTACGGTGCAATAACCGCGCCCCCACCCACGCTTCCATCTCTGCCAGATAGCGCGTCACCATTGCTCGAGACATGTCCAGCGTCTCTGCCGCCGCGATCATGCTGCCGCGGTCTATAATAGTCACAAATACTTCAGCCGCCGTAATGCGATCCATAAATTAGTCCGTTTTATGCAACAAACAATTGCCAGTTTTGCGGTTTTTCGTACGATTAATGCAACATAACATGAACCCACTTTCTGTCATACCTGTGGAGTATCACCATGTCTAAATCTATCGCTTTTACCGTATCTTTACTCGCTGCATCGCTGGGTCTGGCTTCTGCTGCTAACGCCGCAGAGTTAAAAATCGATGTGTTTAATCCAGGTGAAGCCAGCGTATTCCCAGTTTCCTCCGAAATTATCAGCGGAGATAAAGAAGTTGCTCTGATCGATGCGCAGTTCCAGCGTAACGATGCTCAGACGCTGGTTGAGCGCATCAAAGCCACCGGAAAAAAACTGACCACCGTGTATATCAGCCATTCCGACCCTGACTATTACTTCGGTCTGGACGTGATCAAAGCCGCTTTCCCGGATGCTAAAATCATTGCTACTCAGGCAACCATCGACGCAATCAACGCCAGCAAAGACGGCAAAGTGGCGCATTGGGGCCCCGTTCTGAAAGAAAACGCACCGAAAGAGATCGTGGTTCCTCAACCGCTGGAAGGCGATAGCTTCACCGTTGACGGCAAAAAGCTGGAAGTAAAAGGGCTGAAAGGGCCAACGCCAGATCGTACCTTCGTCTGGATCCCGTCGCTGAAAGCCGTTGTCGGTGGTATTCCAGTCTCTGCCAACATCCACGTCTGGCTTGCCGATACCCAAACGCCAGAATCTCGCGTTCACTGGCGTGAAACGCTGAAATCCATTGAAGCGCTGAAGCCGACCACCGTCGTACCGGGTCATTTCATCGCACCAACCGATTACACGCTGAAGAATGTGACCTTCACGCTGCAATATCTGGATACCGTGGAGAAAGAGCTGGCAAAAACCAAAAACTCTGCCGAGCTGATCGCTGCAATGAAAAAACACTACCCAACGCTGAAAGAAGAATCTGGTCTTGAACTGAGCGCCCAGGTTCTGAAAGGTGAAATGAAGTGGCCACAGTAAGACTGCATTACATTTACGATCCACTGTGCGGCTGGTGCTACGGCGCCGCCCCACTCGCGCTGGCTGCGCAGGAGATTGAGGGGCTGGATCTGATCCTCCACGGCGGCGGTATGATGACGGGCAGCAATAGCCGCACCATCACCCCCGAGTGGCACGATTATGTGATTCCTCACGATCGCCGCATCGCGCAAATGACCGGACAGACCTTCGGGGAAAATTATTACGAAGGGTTATTGCGCGACACCAGCGTCATACTGGATTCCGCGCCGCCGACGGCTGCCGTACTCGCTGCGGAAGCGATGGCTGACAAAGGCATGGAGATGTTGTACCAGATTGAGCAGGCGCACTACGTTTCCGGGCTCAAGATCGTCGACGCCGCCGTGCTACGTCAGTGTGCGGAAGCAATCGGTCTGGATGGCAATGCTTTCTGCACAGAATTCGCCTTTATTCAGGCAGAAGCGCTGTCAAAACACATCAGCGCCAGCCGGGAATTACTGGCGAAAGTACGCGGGCAAGGCTTCCCCACGTTCGCGCTGGAAGATGCCAACGGGAATTTCCAGCAAATTCCCGCGGCAAACTACCTCGGTCAGGTAGATGCATGGCGCAAGGTGCTGACACAGATGGTCAACCACGTCACCGCATAACGTTCTCGTCAACCTTCCAGGGAGCACGCCACGGCATGCTCCCTTTTTTCGCTCCCGATATCGGCTGTATCTCATCCGCGTAAACCGCTAAAGTATTTCCTTCGTGATAGATCAACGCGCTACCGCGTTTATTCATCAATCTCGTTGAGAAGGAAGCAACATGAACGAACAGTGGTCTGTTTTTGAAATATGGCTGGAAACGCACTGGCCTGAAGGACGCAAAGGGCTCAATCCCCCCGCTACAGAACAAGAAATCGACGCGCTTGAACAGGCGCTTGGCACTACGCTGCCCGACGATTACAAAGCCTGCCTGCGTGTTCATAACGGGCAAGATACCTACTCAGGCGGCCTTTTCGAGAACGCAGAATTCTTATCCACACACGCGGTATTGGAACAATGGGAAATCTGGCAATCGCTGCTTAGCGATGGGCAATTTGAGGGCATCCAGTCCAGCCCGGAAGACGGCATTAAAGACGACTGGTGGAACGCGAAGTGGATCCCCTTCACTCACAACGGCGGCGGCGATCACTACTGCCTCGATCTCGATCCGGCGACCGGAGGCCAGCACGGCCAGATTATTACCATGTGGCACGACATGGACGAGAGAGAGAAACTGTCCTCCTCGTTCGCAAACTGGTTCCAGAGCTATGTCTCTGACGTGATTGCCGGAAAGTACGCTTACTCTGATGAATACGGCGGGCTGACACCGATTGATTAGCTATAAATGCGTAAAGCAGTCAATAACAGGAGCGATTTACCATGAAATTAAGCCACAGTTTTAGCAGCGCATTAAGAACGTTTGCCTATTTCATGGCTAGCGGCACCCAAAATACGCTAGAAGGCATTGATTACCTTTCACTGTACGGTGAAGAGCCGAGTGCGTTTGAACAGGTCTTCGCTATCTACGCCAATGTGTTAGAGCTGGATGAAGACGGCAACGTACTGAACGCCAAATATGCCGAAAAACGGGCAACAGACTATTTACGACAATACTGCGACCCCAATTTCACCGTTGACCCTCCTTATGAGGACTGGGAAGTCGAGCTGCATTGATTTTCTCATAGAGTTCAATATCTTAAAATGAAAATCACTGCTACTCACCGGCAAAATAAGATGTGTGATACGTTATTTTAAATTTCAGTGTCACCCTTTCTCTTTTGAGATAACTTACATGAATATAATTTACCCCAGTGATTACTTTGATAGTTCAAAAGTGGATGAGATTTTTGAGGCAGAATATCATTCTGCGAAAGAACGCGGCTTACCCTGTCTGTTATTATCAACGCAGCATGTATCCACTGGAAAATACAAGTTTTCAAAGGATCTTGAACCGAATTCCCCAGTAATTTGGCGAGGCTGGATGCTCAAATCGGATGAATATAAGCGTTTGAGCGATGCGGTGACTCGGAATGGCGGTAATATGCTCGTATCCTTAGAAGATTACCTCTCAAGCCATCATATTACGGGATGGTATAAATCATGCGAAAAATATACGCCAGAGACTAATTTCCTAAAAGAAAGTGATAACTTCGATCAGATTACTAACCAGCTAAAATGGCCCAGCTATTTTGTTAAAGACTATGTTAAATCGCTAACCACATCCAGAGGGTCTATCGCTGAAAATGCTGAAGAGATCCGCGAGATAATAGCCGCCATTAAGCAATTTCGTGGCGACATTGAAGGCGGCATTAGTCTGAGAAAAGTTGAAGACATTATAAAAACCAGTGAAAGACGCTATTTTTCCTTTAGAAATAACGTGTACTCTTCTGACAACATGGTTCCTGCTCTTGTTGCTGAAATAGCGCAACATATCAGCTCGCCTTTTTTCTCGATTGATATGGCTGAAAACGCTGCTGGTGAACTTCGCCTGATAGAAATTGGCGATGGGCAAGTCTCTGATATCAAAGAATGGAATGTCGACAAGTTCATTCAAATATTTCTTAATATGCATTAGCTCAGATTTGGGCGACCGCTTTTGTGAGCCAGAGCAATACTTCCTCTGGCAAATTGCTTTATGCCCGGAGCGTACATGGAGCCACACCATAAAACCACGCTAAGGGATAGCGAAAAGTATTTATAAAACAGATGCCAATTTAGTTATTCATGGGAGTGATAATACGATGGTATTCGGATTTGTTACGAAGAAAGCATTAACTGACTGGCAAAATAAACCCTTATATCTGCCGCAGTTTCAGTTCTATGAGCGGCACCGCACCGTCATAAACACCACCACCCCTGAAAGAATATTACTGGCAATTGCTAGCTATGATGCCCAACAGGATGTCATTGTTAAAACCTTAATGTCGGTGCGGCAACTGCCGCAAAAATTACGACGCCATAAATCTGAAAGTGCGACTAGTCCATTTGGGCTACACAGTTTCACTTTATTAGAAAACACAAAAACCGAACTTTGCTATGGCTTAAGAGGACAATTCTGGAGGAGCGATTTTGGCCTTGAGGATGTACCAGATATTAGCGCCTATTGCGCAGCACTCCAGACGGGCAGCGCAAAGCTGCTGATGCGATATCAGGTTCAACAACTCGCTACCGATGAATATGCCCTCTGCACAGAAACCTTCATATATTGCCCTGACAGAACGACACAGTTAAAGATGGCCGGATACTGGCTGGCAATCAGAGTGGGGAGTGGCTGGATTCGGCAAAGGATACTCAAAGCAGTAAAGCTTGAGCTCGAGAAAGTGGGCTAGCAGCCTTACAGCGGATAATCGTGCCATTAATTAAGTCTAAGCTGGCATTGGACAGAATCAACTGAATGTCAAAAGTGGGACACTTGAATAGTTGTTCAAAGCCAAAGCCATATGGGAAATGTGCTCGCTTATAATTCGTTGCCGACCTGACCTCCCCTCAATCTAACGGCTACGTACCAGAAGAGGACGTATCCAACTTTTCGATGCGCTAAACAACTGGGAGCAGATCACAACTGGATCAAACCTGAGCCAATATACACAATGCGTAACTAACAGCGTCATGACTCATATTATTGACCTCCGGTTATCGCACAGGGGACGTGTGTTCCCTGAGGCAGGGTAAGATAACTATCCGTCACGACACGCTCTCTGTGCTATAGTCGCCCCGCAAAGGTAACCTCAGACCATACCGCCAGACACACACGAAACGATAACTGACAAATCATGACCGACGTAAAATCAGGTACACACCACACGGTATCTACCGACTCTCGCGCTTCTCGCCTTAACCGCTTCTCCATCGCGCCGATGCTCGACTGGACCGATCGTCATTGCCGTTACTTCCTTCGCCAGTTGAGCAGCCAGACGCTGTTGTATACCGAAATGGTGACGACAGGCGCGATTCTTCACGGTAAAGGCGACTATCTAGCTTATAGCGAAGAAGAACATCCGCTGGCGCTACAGCTCGGCGGGAGCGATCCGCAAGCGCTGGCGCAGTGTGCCAAACTGGCAGAACAGCGCGGCTATGATGAAGTTAACCTGAACGTCGGCTGCCCGTCTGACCGTGTACAGAATGGTCGTTTCGGCGCCTGTCTGATGGGCGAAGCGTCACTGGTCGCGGACTGCATCAAAGCGATGAAAGACAGCACCTCAATCCCGATTACGGTGAAAACCCGCATCGGCATTGACGATCAAGACAGCTATGCATTCCTGTGCGACTTTATTCAAACCGTTGCCGAACGCGGCGAATGTGAGACGTTTATCGTCCACGCGCGCAAAGCCTGGCTATCAGGTCTTAGCCCGAAAGAGAATCGGGAAATTCCGCCGCTGGATTATCCGCGCGTTTACCAGCTCAAGCGTGATTTTCCCGCGCTCACTATCGCCATCAACGGCGGTGTCAAAACGCTGGAAGAAGCCAAAACGCACTTACAGCATCTGGACGGCGTGATGATGGGGCGTGAAGCCTATCAGAACCCCGGTATTCTGGCGCAGGTCGACCGCGATCTGTTTGGCATCGACGCTGCCACACCAGATCTGGCTGGCGTCGTACGAACCATGTACCCCTATATCGAGCGCGAACTCTCCGGCGGCGCGGCATTAGGCCACATCACGCGCCACATGCTCGGCATGTTTCAGGGCATTCCCGGCGCGCGTCAATGGCGACGCTATCTCAGTGAAAATGCCCACAAACCCGGTGCCGATGCTGCAGTGGTAGAACGTGCATTAGCGCTGGTTAATCTGGTTTAAAAAACACTAATAGTTAGTCTTTTTCATCAACTCTACTTCACTCCTTCTCCTGACGTCGCTGGTAAATCAACCACTTACCAGCGGCACATCTTGGCACGATTCTTGTTATAGCTTATGTAGCACGCAGACCCACTTTTCCTGCGTCAGATGCGGTTTAACAGCTACAGGAGCGCACCATGTTGGAAATTTTCTTCGTTATTGGCTTTTTTATCATGCTGATGTTAACGGGCGTGTCACTGCTGGGCGTGATTGCGGCACTGTTTGTGGCGTCCCTTTTTATGCTGATTGGTGGGTTGTTTAGCATGGCGATAAAGGTGCTACCGTGGCTGATTTTGGCCGTTGCAGCGGTATGGCTGTGGCGCAAGTTTAGCGGCCGTCCCGTCTACAATTCACACCGCTATACCTATCGAAAATACACTTATCGCCAGCGTAACGGGAATGAGTGGTAATGCCAGACAGGGAAAAATCTGAATTACGCGCAAAAATGACGGGCAAGGCCGTATTTAACACCAACTTGTTTAATTCGGCCTGTCCTAATACGACCAGCTTTAGTACAAAAGTGTGCGCCAGCAGATATTTTTTCCCTGATGTGGCTGCTAGGATGACGCCACTGTTTGGCACTCGATCGTCCTTTACAGAGTGAACAAACCAGGTAAATAAAACAGGGTGGCAAACAAGCCACACGATTTCATCGTCGTCAGGGAAATAATAGCCGCATAGCGGCACCTTCGTGACGATCACCACGCTGTACCCTACATACAGTCTGATGAAATTTGCGTAATGGCAAGAGCCTCCCACAGGGAGGCTTTTTGCTTTTCAGCGACAAACTAGGGTATGAGCAAACATGAGCCCTGCGTGCTGCGGCTTTCCAGCGCACGATGGGCCGCTTGCGCATCCGACAGCGCGAATTGCTGGTTCTTCGGCACATCTACCGTAATCGCTCCGCTGGCGATCAGTGAAAAGAGTTCATTGCTGGCCTGTTCCAGTTCGGCACGGTTCGTTACGTAACCAAATAAAGACGGACGCGTGACGTACAGCGAACCTTTCTGGTTCAGAATCCCCAGATTGACGCCAGTAACCGGCCCAGATGCATTGCCGAAACTGACCATCAATCCACGGCGGCGCAGACTATCGAGCGAGGCTTCCCAGGTATCTTTCCCGACCGAGTCATACACGACGTTGACCTTCTGCCCATCGGTCAGCTCCGCAACACGCTGCGCAATATTCTCGGTACGGTAATTGATGGTCGCCCAGGCACCCGCCTGTGTCGCGCGCTCCGCTTTCTCATCAGATCCTACCGTCCCAATCAGCTTCGCCCCCAGCGCTTTCGCCCACTGGCAGGCAATCAGCCCAACGCCACCCGCCGCGGCATGGAACAGGAAGACCTCATTTGGCTTGATTTCATACGTCTGACGCAGCAGGTAATAAACCGTCAGCCCTTTCAGGAAAGAAGCCGCCGCCTGCTCAAAGCTGATGGCGTCCGGCAGCAGCGCAACCTTCTCCGCCACCACGTTATGCACGTCGCTATACGCGCCCAGCCCGGACTGCGCATACACGACGCGATCGCCCACTTTCAGCACGCTAACACCCGCGCCGACTTTGGTTACGACGCCCGCCGCTTCGGTTCCCAGCCCGGAAGGCAAATCAGGCACCGGATACAGGCCGCTGCGAATATAGGTATCGATAAAATTAATGCCGATGGCGCGGTTCTCAACCTGAACCTCTCCCGCAGCGGGGTCAGCCGGTGTGAAATCTACATATTGCAGAACCTCTGGGCCACCATAAGCTCGGAACTGAACGCGTTTTGCCATGTTATCTCCTTAATCGTGACAGGTTCATCGTTTCACCATTATAGGTATCCGATTGTGTTATTTCGGACGAGTGGCATATACAATGCCCCCTAATCCAATGGCAAATCAACCGGTAAAGAACCCGTTTCATGGCAGAGAAAAGACCCACCAATAAATCGAATGAACCCCGTGACCGCCAGATGGAAGGTCTGAAACTTCCGCCACATTCGCTGGAAGCGGAGCAATCGGTATTGGGTGGCCTGATGCTCGACAATGAACGCTGGGATAATGTCGCCGAGCGTGTTGTCGCGAACGACTTCTATAACCGCGCCCACCGCCTGATTTTCACCGAGATGCAGCGTCTGCTCGAAATGAGCAAACCGATCGACCTGATTACCCTGTCCGAATCGCTCGAACTGCAAGGCTCGCTGGAATCCGCGGGTGGCTTCGCCTATCTGGCTGAGCTCGCTAAAAACACGCCGAGCGCCGCCAATATCGGTGCCTATGCAGATATCGTGCGCGAGCGCGCCGTGGTGCGTGAAATGATCTCCGTCGCCAATGAGATCGCCGATGCGGGTTACGATCCACAAGGGCGTAGCAGTGAGGATCTGCTCGATCTCGCGGAATCCCGCGTCTTCCAAATCGCCGAAAACCGCGCCAGCAAAGATGAAGGCCCAAAAAGCATCGACCGCATTCTGGAAGATACCGTTTCTCGTATCGAACAACTGTATCAGCGCCCACACGACGGCGTAACCGGTGTGTCTACCGGCTATCAGGATCTGGATAAAAAGACCGCAGGCTTGCAGAAATCTGACCTGATTATCGTCGCCGCCCGTCCATCGATGGGGAAAACCACCTTCGCGATGAACCTGTGTGAAAACGCCGCGATGATGCAGGATAAACCGGTGCTAATCTTCAGTCTGGAAATGCCCGGCGAGCAGATCATGATGCGTATGCTCGCGTCGCTGTCTCGCGTGGATCAGACCCGCATTCGTACCGGTCAGTTGGACGATGAAGACTGGGCGCGTATTTCCAGCACCATGGGGATCCTGCTGGAAAAGCGCAACATGTACATTGATGATTCCTCCGGTCTGACGCCGACCGAAGTGCGATCCCGCGCCCGCCGAGTGTTCCGTGAACATGACGGCCTGAGCCTGATCATGATCGACTACCTGCAATTGATGCGCGTGCCGTCGCTGTCCGATAATCGTACGCTGGAAATTGCCGAAATTTCCCGCTCACTCAAAGCGCTGGCAAAAGAATTGCAGGTTCCGGTCGTCGCTCTGTCGCAGCTTAACCGTAGTCTGGAACAGCGCGCCGATAAGCGCCCGGTTAACTCGGATCTGCGTGAATCCGGCTCCATCGAGCAGGATGCCGACCTGATTATGTTTATCTATCGTGATGAGGTTTATCACGAAAACAGCGATCTGAAAGGCATCGCTGAAATCATTTTGGGGAAACAGCGTAACGGCCCGATTGGTTCCGTTCGTTTGACCTTTAACGGGCAGTGGTCGCGCTTTGATAACTATGCCGGCCCACAATATGACGATGAATAACGCAGCGCTCAGCAATGACAACACTGCACTAAGGAACAAGAATGAAAACGGCAACTGCCGTCATTAACCGGCGTGCTTTGCGCCACAACCTGCAACGTATCCGTCAGCTCGCGCCTGACAGTCAGGTCGTTGCCATCGTGAAAGCCAACGCCTACGGCCACGGCATGATCGAAGCTGCCCATACCTTTTGCGACGCTGACTGCTACGGCGTCGCACGGCTCTCCGAGGCGCTGGCGTTGCGCGCGGCGGGCATCACCAAGCCTATCGTCCTGCTGGAGGGCTTTTTCTCCGCCGACGACCTCCCGCTTCTGGTAGATCACCAGCTAGAAACCGCCGTTCACAGCCCCGAACAGCTTGCCGCGCTGGAGCAGGCTACGCTGTCACAGCCGCTACGCGTGTGGATGAAGCTCGATACCGGCATGCACCGACTTGGCGTTCTGCCGGAACACGCCGACGCGTTTTGGCAGCGTTTGACCGCATGTCGCAATGTGGTTCAGCCGGTCAATATCATGAGCCACTTTTCCCGTGCCGACGAGCCCGAGGCCGGAACTACCGAGCGCCAGTTGGCCTGCTTCGATGCCTTTACACAGGGTAAACCCGGCGCACAGTCCATCGCGGCCTCCGGCGGCATTTTGCTGTGGCCACAGTCGCACCGCGATCGCGTCCGCCCCGGCATCATTCTCTATGGCGTGTCGCCGTTGGATAACGAAGACGCCGCACATTTTGGCTTTCAGCCAGCAATGACTTTTACATCTCACCTGATCGCCGTGCGTGAACACCACACGGGCGAAGCGGTCGGTTACGGCGGCACCTGGACCAGCCCGCGCAATACCCGTTTGGGCGTCGTGGCCGTCGGCTATGGCGATGGCTATCCACGCTGCGCACCAGCCGGCACGCCCGTGCTCATCAATGGGCGTGAGGTGCCACTTTCCGGCCGCGTGTCGATGGATATGATTACGGTGGATTTAGGGCCGGATGCGCAGGATAAGGTTGGAGATGAAGTCATCCTGTGGGGACCGACGCTACCGGTTGAACGCATTGCCGCGCATACAGGCGCCAGCGCCTACGAACTGATCACGCGCTTAACGCAGCGCACCGCGTTGGAATACGTCGACGGTGAGTAAAAACGGACTAACGGGTTTTTATCGGCAAGCGCAAGGCTTGCCGACTTTCAGACGGGTTGTCTACTATACGGCAAGCTGGCTTGCCGTAGCCGCGATCCTGACGCTGTTTGCCCTCATTAATTACTTTACCCTGAAACCGACGGATGTCGGCGGCACGCTGTTTGGCGGCATGTTTAGCGCGATGTTCGATCTGATTTACTGGTCTTTCGCGGCGTCAGGATTCTGCTTTCTGGCGCTCTTTCGACTCTCGGGCTGGCGTGTTGCCTGGATACTCGCAGGACTGCTGCAAATCGGCATCAGCGCCCTGTGGCGGATTCAATATTGGCAAGAGTATGAAAACGACAATTTGATACTCTCCCCCATGCCCGGTGAACTGTATGTTTCCATGCTGGTAGGCGCAGGCATGGCCGCTATCGGCATCGTGAAATATCGACACGCGCGGCGCAACGCGACAGCACCACGCCCAACGTATGCTAAAGCCGTCGCCGCATTGCTGCTCATCGTGCTTTATCTGGCGCTTCCGCTACATCTCTACCAGCGTGAACCCCTCCCCTACTGCGCCTTTAGCCCCGACGGGCAGCAGCTCAGTATCTGTCTGGGAGACAATGACGAACGGATCATTGTGGAGTGATGCTACCCGGGATTGTGATCACGCTATCCCGAGAACCATCATTAAAAGAATAAACATCAGGCACTCCACGACTGGAAGTGCCTTTTGACTTAATTAATAGTCAGTTTTTACTGCCAGCGCCGCCATCGCACTTTTCTTCTTTTTCACCATGTAGCTCACAGCCAACGCCAGAAGCCAGAACGGAATCAACAGCACCGAAATCTGAATACCCGGCGTCATCGCCATGATGACCAAAATCCCCGCCAGAAACAGCAGACAAATCACATTCGTCATCGGGTAACCGAGGCTTTTAAAGCGCGTTTCATGGCCTTCCTGCTTTTTCGCCGCTCGGAATTTCAGGTGAGTGATGCAAATCATCGCCCAGTTAATGACCAAGGCAGAGACCACGAGCGCCATCAGCAACTCAAAGGCTCTACCCGGCATCAGGTAGTTGATCACGACACACAGAGCCGTCGCAAGTGCCGATACGCCGAGTGCCACCAACGGAATGCCGCGCTTATTGACGTTCAGCAACGCACGCGGGGCGTTCCCCTGTTTCGCCAACCCGAATAGCATGCGACTGTTGCAGTACACGCAGCTGTTATAAACCGACAAAGCAGCCGACAGCACCACCAGATTCAAAACAGTAGCCACAACGTTGCTATCCAGCGCATGAAAAATCATGACGAACGGGCTACCGCCTTCCACAACTTTCCCCCACGGGTACAGCGACAGCAGCACAGCCAGCGCGCCAACGTAAAACAGCAGAATGCGATAAATAACCTGATTCGTCGCGCGTGGGATGCTGTTTTGCGGATCGTCAGCTTCAGCCGCAGTGATCCCTACCAGTTCCAGTCCACCGAAGGAGAACATGATCACCGCCATCGCCATGACCATACCGCTGATGCCGTTCGGGAAGAAACCACCGTGCTGCCATAGATTTGCGACACTAGCGTCAGGGCCACCCGCCCCACTGAACAACAGATAGCAGCCAAATACAATCATCCCCATGATGGCCGCAACCTTAATGATCGAAAACCAGAATTCCATTTCACCGTACACTTTAACGCTCGTCAGATTGATGGCGTTAATCAGTACAAAAAATGCCCCCGCAGAGACCCAGGTAGGCACGTCCGGCCACCAGTACTGAATATATATCCCGACCGCCGTTAACTCGGCCATACTGACCAGAACGTACAACACCCAGTAATTCCAACCGGACATAAACCCGGCGAACTCTCCCCAATATTTATACGCAAAGTGGCTGAACGAGCCAGCAACGGGCTCTTCCACCACCATTTCACCCAACTGGCGCATAATAAAGAATGCGATAACGCCCGCAATCGCATAGCCAAGCAGCACCGATGGCCCCGCCATTTTGATGGTCTGCGCGATGCCTAAAAACAGCCCGGTACCTACCGCGCCTCCCAGTGCGATCAGTTGAATATGGCGATTTTTCAATCCTCTTTTCAACTGCCCTTCTTCTTGTTGTGTCTCCATTTTTCCCCCGTCAGCAATAAAATTCGAATCGGGAGGATGTAGCAACTATCAGGCCAGATAACCCCTCATCCCTGCCATCATGATCATCATTCACATAACGCAATGAAAAGTTAGAAAATTTATTTCCACTCCAATTTCACACATCACGCATAAATTCAGAAAATACGAACATTAAACGCACATTAATGATCAATAATGCACACAGTTGCATCGTATTTTGCCCTGCGATGCATGAATTGAACCATCATGGTGCAAACTGAGATTGAGCGGCCCTGTAGCGATAAAAAACTCATAGGCAACACAGCCTAAAAAGCTGGTAGTCTGTTTGACTCACTATCTGACACGGTTTAGGGAACGCGATGTACAACATTGATGATTTCGATCTGAAAATCCTGACGCTGCTACAGACCAATGGTCGCCTGACCAATCAGGAATTGAGCGAACTGGTTGGGCTTTCCGCTTCACAATGCTCCCGTCGCCGCATCGCACTGGAGCAGGCACAGCTCATTCTTGGCTACCATGCCCGCCTGTCGCCGAATGCCGTTGGATTGGAATGTCTGGGGTTAATTGAAGTACGGTTGATCAACCACACCAGCGAATACGTTGAACGCTTTCACCAGATGCTGGGGGAAGTGGATGCGATTATTGACGCCTATAAAACCACGGGTGATGCCGATTATCTGTTAAAAGTCGCCGTCGCGGATCTGCCCGGACTCAGCACGCTGATTAGCCAGATTCTGTCGCAGAATAAGAGCATCGCGCATCTGAAAACCTCGGTGGTATTAAACCGCCTTAAAGAGAACGGTTTGATCACGCCAGAACTGCCTGCGTTGCCCTGATTTGGGGCAATCGCGTCTATTTGGTGCAAAAAAACGAGAAACTCACGCAACAAATCACCATTTTTCGCACAACATAACTAAATAAATGACAGATTACGCACAAATCACGCATTATTTTCATTTATATAATTCAATACGTTACTCTTATTACCGCAGGTATTTCACATAAACCAGCCGCTACGCGGCATCATCTGGTGTGATTCTTGCTTTGGTAAGCACATATTTTTACGACAGTCTATTGAGTGCTCACCATGGATAACGTTATTCCCACACAAAAAATATCACACACGCTGCTGGAAGACGTTTTGGCAATAGTGACCGGCACACTGATGGTGTCATTTGGCGTCATCCTGCTACGTCAGGCTGGCGCACTCACCGGCGGCACCGCAGGCATAGCTTTCCTTATCCACTATCTGACAAACGTTTCCTTTGGCGTCGCGTTTTTCCTGCTGAACCTGCCCTTCTACTATCTGGCCGTACGCCGTATGGGATGGGAATTCACGGTGAAAACGTTCTGCGCCGTCGGACTCGTGTCCCTGTTTTCCGATCTACATCCACTGTTCATTCATTTCGATCAGCTCAATCCGTTCTACGCCACGCTGTTCGGCAGTATCATCACCGGAATAGGTTTCATTGTCCTGTTCCGTCATAAGGCTAGCCTCGGCGGCGTGAATATTCTGGCGCTGTACCTTCAGGACAAATACGGCCTGCGGGCGGGAAAACTCCAGATGGGCGTTGACGTTGTGATTGTGCTGACTTCCCTGTTCGTGGTAAGCATACCTATGTTGATTGCTTCGATTCTGGGGGCAACCGTTCTGAACCTGATTATCGCGATGAATCATCGCCCTGGCCGTTATGCGGCCTGATTGCCCCCCACCATCGTCGGGGTTGCGGTACCCATAAAAATGACACACTCAGGAGAGCTACACTGTGTTTCAAAACGTTGATACCTATGCCGGAGATCCTATCCTGTCTCTGATGGAAAAATTCAAACAGGATCCAAGAGCGGATAAGATCAATTTGAGTATCGGGCTCTACTACAACGAGCAGAATATTATCCCGCAGTTGCGATCTGTGAGTGCGGCAGAAAGCAGCCTGAAACAGCCGGCTCAGAGCGCGAGTTCTTATCTGCCGATGGAAGGGTTACAGCCTTACCGTACCGCGATCCAGCAATTGCTGTTTGGTGCAAACCATACGGTGCTGGAAGCCGGTCGCATCGCCACCATTCAGACGCTGGGTGGTTCCGGTGCGCTGAAAGTCGGTGCGGATTTCCTGAAACGTTACTTCCCGAATTCAGAAGTGTGGGTCAGCGATCCAACATGGGAAAACCATATTGCGATCTTTGAGGGCGCGGGCTTTAACGTTCACACCTACCCGTATTTCGATGGCGACAGCCTAGGCGTGAAATTTGATGCCATGCTGGCCACGCTGCAAACGCTGCCGGCGCGCAGCATCGTACTGCTGCACCCATGCTGCCACAACCCGACCGGTTCTGACCTCACCACCGAACAGTGGGATCGCATCATTGAGGTCATCATCCAGCGCGAGCTGATTCCGTTTATGGACATCGCCTATCAGGGCTTTGGCCTCGGGATCGATCAGGATGCCTATGCGATTCGCGCCGTTGCCAGCGCGGGCGTTCCGGCACTCATCGCCAACTCGTTCTCCAAGATTTTCTCACTGTATAGCGAGCGCGTCGGCGGCCTTTCCGTGGTGTGTGACGATGCCGACAGCGCACAGCGCGTGCTGGGTCAGTTAAAAGCGACCGTCCGCCGCAACTACTCTTCCCCACCGAATTTCGGCGCACAGGTGGTCTCTAAAGTCCTGAATGACGCGCAGTTGAACGCTGACTGGAAAGCGGAAGTCGAAGAAATGCGTACCCGCATTCTGAGCATGCGTCAGGAACTGGTGTCGGCACTGAAAAACGCGCTGCCGAACCGTAACTTCGACTACCTGCTCACCCAACGCGGCATGTTCAGCTACACCGGTTTCAGCCCGGAACAGGTTGATCGTCTGCGTGAAGAATTCGGCGTCTACCTGATCGCCAGCGGCCGTATGTGTATAGCGGGGCTGAACCACAGCAACGTCCAACGCGTCGCTGCGGCTTTCGCCGCGATTCAGTAAATCGTAAAATAATAAAGCCACTGGCTTAACCGGCTCACCGTTGTGAACTCGCTTAACTCAGTGGCTTGTGTGATAAAAATTTCATGACCCAACTACGCTACCTGAACGGTTACCCTCCGGCGATTGTTGCCCAAGTACAAACGCTCCTCGATCAAGGCAAACTCGGCCCCTGGCTGGAAAAAAGATACCCTGACCGCCATCAGATTCAGAGTGACAAGTCGCTCTATCAGTTCGTCGCCGAGCTGAAACAGCGCTACCTGAAAAATGCCCCGGCAATATCAAAGGTGCTTTACGACAATAAACAGAACCCGATAAAAGGGACGCTGGGCACCAATACGTTTGTGGCACGTGTGCAAGGTGGAAAATTAAAATCCAACAACGAAATCAGAATAGCGACGCTATTTCGTGACGGGCCAGAAGATTTCCTGCGAATGATCGTGGTACACGAACTCGCCCACCTCAAAGAAAAAGATCACAACAAGGCCTTCTATCAACTCTGCTGCCATATGGATCCTGACTACCATCAGTTGGAATTTGATATGCGCATCTGGCTAAACTGGCGAGAAATAAATTCAGCTTCGGTCTAACTTCATCTTTTATTATGGCCGCTTTACTTTAGCTTTGCCTTAGCCGTATTATTTCCGTGCGGATAATCGATATATTATCACGCAGTCTATTGATAAATATTCTCATAAGGATTTGATATGGCTAATTTGATTTATGCCAGCATTAATGGCCAAAAACAGGGTTTAATATCATCTGGTTGCTCAACGCTAGATTCGATTGGTAATCGCTACCAAACGGGTCATGAAGATCAAATACAAGTATTAGGTTTAAACCATAGCATCAGCCGCGATCAGAATGTCGCCCATCATCCGATTCATTTTATTAAGCCAATCGATAAGTCTTCCCCGTTATTAGGGATGGCAATCTCTTATAATGAAAAGGTCGATGTGACATTTTATTTCTATCGCGTCAATTCCGCTGGACAGTTAGAACTTTATTACGAAGTGACCTTAACCGATGCGAGCATTGTCGACGTCACCTGTGTCTATCCACACGTCATCGATAACAACGACATCATGCCGTATGAAAAAGTCCAGCTAAAATATAAAACCATAGCCTGGAACCACAAAATCGCAGGAACATCGGGTTACAGCATTTGGGAGGAAATGAGCCTCTAATATTTATGACCTTTGATAACAGGCACATCTTATTAGTTGTGCTTGTTATTCACCATTAATCACAAAGAGAGATATTTTTCACATACTTATTGGGGTCCATCCAGGAGTGTTTAGGGCAGATTTCATAGCCTTGATCTCTAAAATTAAAAGATATATACATAGATGCAACAAAACTAACCACCACACCAATAAAAAACAAATAACCACACACACTTGCTAATATGCCATGCATTCCTATAGGTTTGTTTTTTACTGCCATGCAAAACCCTAAATACGAAAAGTAAAATAATATTGGCGCACCAAAAATAAGGATGCCTACCTTCCATGAAAAGATAATGACATCATTTAGCCTAAATAGATTCCAATAACCGTTAAAAGAAAACCATATTCCCCAGCATGTAAGAATAAAAATCAACACTGAGAACGCGAAAAATAACGGCCTATTTATTTCAAACACGAACAACCCTCCACAAGCATGAAAAATAAAAACCTATAAGATCATTGTTTACCATTCATCACAAAGAGAAATATCTTTCACATACTTATTAGGAGCTATCCATGAGTTCTTGGGACAGGTTTTATAATCTTGATCATTAAGAACATATGATATATAAATTGATGAGAAAAAACTAACGACCGCACCAAATATAGCTATAATAGCTAATGAGTTAGCTAGTTTATTATTCATTTTAGACACTTCATTATTTATGGCCGAATAAAATGCCAAATATGAAAAATAAAACAACAAAGGTGATCCAAATACCATTAATCCAAGTTTCCAGGAAAAAATAATCACATCACTTTTTTGTAAAAAACTCAAATATCCATTGAAAGAAATACAGCTAATAAAACATGATAGAAAAAAAAGGAAAACTGCAAACGCGCCAACTAATGGCCTATTTACCTTAACCACGACTGTACCTCCCCCAGGCATGAAAAAGCATTCCCTATCAGACGTCCATTTTTCTTCTTACTCTTTACAAAGAGCGATGTCTTTCACATATTTATTGGGAGCTACCCATGAGCTCTTGGGACAGATTTTATAACCCAGCTCATTAAGACTATAAGAGATATACATAGATGAAAATAAACTCACCACAGTACCAAAAATAGCAAATATAACCAATACATTTGAAATTTTATTATTCATTTTAATTGGTCTATTTTTTATAGCAGAAAAAAAACCAAAATAAGAAAACTGGAACACGATTGGAACTAGAAAAATCACCACTCCGAGTTTCCATGAAAATGAAATGACATCATTTAGATTAAAGAAATCAATATACCCGTTTAAAGAGAACCATCCTCCCCAGCACGAAAGAATAAAAATAAAAACTGAATATATGAAAAAAAACGGTCTATTTATCTTAACCACGACTGACTCTCCCCCATGCATGAAAGAATTGATCGGGATGGTATGGTGTATATTGTATTTTATGCGATTTCAAATTTTTTATTATCGTCTCACTTATTTTATACTCATTATCCAACCACAGTAATGAAAGACTGACTATCACCCCAATAGCAAAGATGCCAAAAGCAATGCCAATAACACTGAACCCCGTAGCCATAAGTCCAGTCGCTAATGTTTTTGCTCCCCAGGCAACCCCAACCGATACAGCCAGTTTTGCCGCATCCATCGTTAAATTAACAAAGAAATCGGTCAGTGCGTATTCATCTTTCACCATCAACTCAATGGCTCGATAAGCACCTGAAAACACAATGCAGAACCTTGCCCCAGTCGCAATACCACTTTCAATCCCTTTTGTACCTATCCCTATATCAAGTATTTTATGGTTACTGACTAAATATCGGGTGGCATCTAAATATTTCCTTACCCCCGGATAGCCAGATAGTTTTATGTATTTACTGCCATTTTTCCCGACATATTCCGTTGCCGTGACGCCGAACCCTTTCATATCCATCACGATTCGGCTCACAGACACGGCTTCTGCGATGTTTCCGGCAAACGATGAAACAGGATCGGTACAGCCAAATATGGCCGTTTTCCACGACTCATTAGGGTTAGGTGTGCATAACGTTTGTAAAAAATACGTCGCTTCCTGCGCAGTTAATATGGCATGAATGTTATCGTTATTTATTTCATTGAGTTGAGCATGTAATTTCTGATAGTTAATATCAGCATGCTGCTTTTTAAAATCAAGATGATCTTCTAACCGATAGTCATCATCAACAAGTGTTTTTAAAACCGGATCGTATTTCACAGCCACTCACTCCCTTGAATTTGACTTAAGTCAACGTACTATTTCCCTGTAAGGGAACTTTAACGGAAAAATGATGATTTTTAAATATTAATAACGCCAATCTGCAATTTTTCATTCCCCATAAAGAAACCCGTTACTTAAAAATGTTACGAAAAAGTGGAATCAAAAATACGTTATTTAAAGAGGATAAAGCATCAAACGCTGACGATAGTCTTACTTCGATAATAGCCAGATAATGGCGCTTAAAACTGGGTATAAACTGCCTGTACGGCAGTGAACGGCGCAGGTACTCTTCGTGCATTTGCTGTGCATTTCTAAGCTGCCTATGCGGCAGTGAACCGCGGGTTTTACCCCCCGCCCATTTGATGAACTTTCTAAGCTGCCTATGCGGCAGTGAACCTATTGAGGCACACGTCGAATGGACATCTGACTTTCTAAGCTGCCTATGCGGCAGTGAACGTCAATGGGTGATGCCCGCTCGCTTCCCCGGTTTTCTAAGCTGCCTATGCGGCAGTGAACGAGAACGCGCGCCAATCTCGATGTGCGCGCCGTTTCTAAGCTGCCTATGCGGCAGTGAACCTGGTGTCTCACCTGTGTTTTCTGACGGCACATTTCTAAGCTGCCTATGCGGCAGTGAACGATGCTCTGGAGCAGAAAAAGGCGCTCGACTGTTTCTAAGCTGCCTATGCGGCAGTGAACAAACCCGCTGAGATGATGCGTGACATTATTGCTTTCTAAGCTGCCTATGCGGCAGTGAACAATGGCGTTGTTCTTTCTGGTTTGGTCTATTATTTCTAAGCTGCCTATGCGGCAGTGAACTCAGAAAGGTGACTGTTTCTGGTGTCATCTGACTTTCTAAGCTGCCTATGCGGCAGTGAACGTAAACGGCAGTGCTGAAAGCTCTAAACGGTTTTTCTAAGCTGCCTATGCGGCAGTGAACGATCCGGCTCAGATTAACACTGACCCTGCAAATTTCTAAGCTGCCTATGCGGCAGTGAACCAGCCCACCACTCCACCAAAGCACTTACCGGATTTCTAAGCTGCCTATGCGGCAGTGAACTCGAATGGAAGAACGAGCGCTTTAACTTTCTTTTTCTAAGCTGCCTATGCGGCAGTGAACTACATGCATCTAGGTGAAATGGAATTGCAGTCTTTCTAAGCTGCCTATGCGGCAGTGAACGATGCAGTCAGAAAGATTTGGCCGTATTGATCTTTCTAAGCTGCCTATGCGGCAGTGAACGGAGCACGACACCGCCCATTAATTTCATGGCTTTTCTAAGCTGCCTATGCGGCAGTGAACGTAATTACTGATTTGAACATTTCAATACTAGCTTTCTAAGCTGCCTATGCGGCAGTGAACAAAGGACATTAACGCAGCAACAGGTAAGCAGATTTTCTAAGCTGCCTATGCGGCAGTGAACGAGCGCGCACAAATTGACCACGTTATCGGTGTTTTCTAAGCTGCCTATGCGGCAGTGAACGTAGGGTTTGATGAAGAAATGTCACGCGTTCATTTCTAAGCTGCCTATGCGGCAGTGAACACGTTCCTCTGCTGATGATGCATTTAATACCTTTTCTAAGCTGCCTATGCGGCAGTGAACTTTTCAACCCACTCCTGTTCGTCCTGAGAGGCTTTCTAAGCTGCCTATGCGGCAGTGAACATGAAGATCTACAGGCTTTTAACTCCGCTGCGTTTCTAAGCTGCCTATGCGGCAGTGAACAGTCGCCGCGCCGGTCGCCAGCTTGAGCAGCTTTTCTAAGCTGCCTATGCGGCAGTGAACGCCGTATCTTATTTACACGCTGGGGCCATCAATTTCTAAGCTGCCTATGCGGCAGTGAACGAACAGTGAAAGTAAAAACTAGCGAGTTGAGATTTCTAAGCTGCCTATGCGGCAGTGAACATTTTCTCCGCTCAAGTTGCTCATCGCGGTGACTTTCTAAGCTGCCTATGCGGCAGTGAACGCCTATGACGCTGCGGAGAGGGAAGCGCACGATTTCTAAGCTGCCTATGCGGCAGTGAACTGACCTAAAACCTCAGTTACAGGATTTTCTTTTTTCTAAGCTGCCTATGCGGCAGTGAACAAGTACATCGCTGACGCGATTCATTTCTTTGGTTTCTAAGCTGCCTATGCGGCAGTGAACACCAATCGGCAGAGATAGCGCATCAGCTCAGTTTTCTAAGCTGCCTATGCGGCAGTGAACTCTTGGCCTCATTTATCAAGATGAAAACGATATTTCTAAGCTGCCTATGCGGCAGTGAACGTTGGCGTGCAATACGGCACCAATGCTGAACATTTCTAAGCTGCCTATGCGGCAGTGAACTCCTCGTCCATCTTTTCAGCCTCACTTTGAATTTTCTAAGCTGCCTATGCGGCAGTGAACTATCTCGATGCCATTACCCAGCCAGGTGAAGATTTCTAAGCTGCCTATGCGGCAGTGAACGGTAGCCCGATCACTCTAACGGTTTGTTTTATTAGCAGCAATTGCCGTTTTCGTCGCAAAAACCCTTTTTTTCCGTCCTTTCGTAACCTATTGATTTTTAATCCTGTGAAATAGGCCAAATAAAAAGGGTCTGCGTCTGGGTAATATTTTTGGCAGCCAACACTTTCCCAGAATATTTGTGATAGTCTGATTTTCGTTAGTTTTCTGAAGATTATATTTTTCTATATCAAATAGTTAGCCTGCGATTTATTCGCTGGCGTCACAGCTATTATCGATTGCGGCAGAAAATACATTATGGATAACGTCTTTAGCCCTTCGGACTTAAAAACTATTCTGCATTCCAAACGCGCCAATGTTTATTACCTCCAACATTGCCGCATTCTCGTTAACGGCGGTCGTGTCGAATATGTCACGGAAGAAGGAAATCAGTCTCTGTACTGGAATATTCCCATCGCCAATACCACCGTGGTGATGCTGGGAACCGGCACCTCCGTCACGCAGGCAGCGATGCGGGAATTTGCCAGAGCGGGTGTGATGGTTGGCTTTTGTGGCGGCGGCGGCACACCGCTGTTTGCGGCCAACGAGGCGGAAGTCGCGGTATCCTGGCTATCGCCACAGAGCGAATATCGGCCAACCGAGTATTTGCAGGACTGGGTCAGCTTTTGGTTCGATGATGAGAAAAGGCTGGCCGCCGCCATCGCTTTTCAACAGGTGCGAATAGCACAAATTCGTCAGCACTGGCTGGGCTCGCGCCTGTCCCGCGAATCCCGCTTTACCTTTAAGGCCGACCATCTTCAGGCGCTTCTTGATCGCTATGAAAAAGGGCTAACCGACTGCCGTACCAGCAATGACGTACTGGTGCAGGAAGCGATGATGACCAAAGCCCTGTACAGACTGGCCGCTAATGCCGTGAGCTATGGAGACTTTACCCGTGCCAAACGCGGCGGCGGCACCGATCTGGCTAACCGCTTTCTCGATCACGGCAACTATCTGGCTTACGGGCTGGCTGCCGTCGCGACATGGGTGCTGGGTCTGCCGCACGGGTTAGCCGTGTTACACGGTAAAACTCGCCGCGGCGGGCTGGTATTCGACGTTGCCGATTTAATTAAGGACGCACTCGTACTGCCGCAGGCGTTTATTGCCGCAATGGAAGGCGAAGATGAGCAAGAATTTCGTCAGCGCTGCCTGACCGCATTTCAACAATCCGAGGCGCTGGATGTGATGATCGGCAGCTTACAGGATGTCGCTAGCAAGCTGAGCCAGGTGGGTCGATGAACATTCTGCTGATTTCAGAATGCAATAAGCGCGCGCTGGTCGAAACCCGCCGGATACTGGATCAGTTTGCTGAACGCAAGGGCGAGCGCACGTGGCAAACCGCTATTACGCAGGAAGGGCTGAACACGCTGCGCAAGCTGCTGCGCAAAACGGCGCGTCGTAACACGGCCGTCGCCTGTCACTGGGTTCGCAGTGCGAATCATACGGAACTGCTGTGGATCGTCGGTAATTTACGGCGTTTTAATGCACAAGGGAGCGTGCCAACCAACACCACCAGCCGCGATATTCTGCGCTCGCAAGATGAAAATCCGTGGCACAGCGCCGAGGTGTTTAGCCTGCTGGCGGCCATTGCTGGGTTATTTCACGATGTCGGCAAAGCCAACGCGCTATTCCAGTCAGGGTTGAGCGGCACAGGCCCACGTAGCCAACCGTATCGTCATGAGTGGGTGTCGCTGCGGCTATTTCAGGCCTTCGTGGGGGAGCAAGACGATAAAGGCTGGTTAACCGCACTCAGTAGCATCACTTCGGAAGCCGAAGTCGCTTTGCTCGCCAGCCTAAAGCAAGATACGCCAGCAGTGAACGACACGCCATTTCTGACCCTGCCGCCGCTGGCGCAGGTTATCGCCTGGCTGATTGTGTCACACCATCGGCTGCCGGTGTTTAACGTCCCTAAAACCCCCGATCCAAACAGCAACGCTCCGGATTTGGGCCATTCGGATACCTGGCTAACCGAACACCTTTCTCCACGCTGGAACGCGCTTAACCATCGCAATCCCGATGTCACGCCGTCCGATCTTGAGCGAAACTGGCAGTTTCCGCATGGCACGCCGCTACGCAGCAGCGTCTGGCGTGAGAAGGCGCACAAGTTTGCGGGTCGAGCGCTAAAGCTCCCTTCATTCATGCACTTCGCTCAGTTAGATCAACGGCTGACCGTGCATCTGGCGCGTCTCGCACTCATGCTGGCTGACCACCATTATTCAGCAGGCGATCCAACAGCGGGCTGGCAGGATCCCGCTTATCCGGTTTGGGCGAACACCGAACATCGTGGCAGTAAACCTGAATGTAAACAGAAGCTGGACGAACACTGCGTCGGCGTCGGGCAAAATGCTCTGCTGCTGGGCCGCAGCCTGCCGAACCTGCGCGATACGCTACCGGCGATTACCCGGCATAAAGGATTTCGCCAGCGCAGCACCCACTCGCGCTTTCGCTGGCAGGATCGCGCATTCGATCTGGCTTGCTCGATACGCGATGCCAGCAAGCAGCACGGTTTTTTCGGCGTCAATATGGCCTCAACAGGCCGGGGAAAAACCTTTGCCAACGCACGAATTATGTATGGGTTGGCAGATGAATCGCTCGGCTGTCGCTTCTCGGTCGCGCTAGGCCTACGCACGCTGACGCTACAAACGGGTGATGCGCTACGGCAGCGCTTAAAGCTGGATGAAGACGACTTAGCGGTGCTGATTGGTTCACAGGCCGTGCAAGATCTCCATGAAATGCAGTTGGAAAATGAGACACGCCAACAAAACACAGCGCAGACGGGCAGTGAATCCGCCGATCCGCTGTTCTCTGAGCATCAGTATGTCCGTTACGACGGTTCGCTGGATGATGGTCGCTTAAAGACGTGGCTGGAACGCAGCCCCACCCTGCATCAATTATTGAGTGCGCCAGTGCTGGTGACCACTATCGACCACCTGATGCCCGCCACCGAGGGGCTGCGCGGCGGTCATCAAATTGCCCCGATGCTACGGCTATTGACCTCGGATCTGGTGCTGGATGAACCGGATGATTTTGGGCTGGAAGATCTTCCCGCGCTCTGCCGACTGGTGAACTGGGCAGGCATGCTGGGATCGCGTGTTCTACTTTCCTCGGCCACGTTGCCACCCGCGTTAATTTGTGCACTGTTCGGTGCCTATCTTGATGGCCGTGCTGCCTGGCAACAGGCTTACGGCACACCGAATACGCCGCTGAACGTGTGCTGCGGCTGGTTTGATGAATTTGATTGTCAGCATGAGCAGTACGGCGATGTGAAAGGCTTCATGACCAGGCATGATTCATTCGTTCAGCAGCGGCTGAAGCATCTTACCAAAGAGGAACTCCCGCTCCGGCTAGCTTCAATTATACCCGTCAGCAGCTCCAGCAAAAATGCGGACGATGTTCATCTGGCCGTCGCTCAGGCGATCCACCTACTGCTGCGCGATTTACATTCACAGCATCACCAACAGCATAAGAACGGAAAAACCGTCTCGCTGGGGCTGGTCAGAATGGCAAACATCAATCAGCTGGTTGCCGTCGCCCGTCAGTTGCTTGCCATCCCCTCGCCGCAGAACACCTGCATTCATTACTGCATTTATCACAGCCAACATCCGCTGGCGATGCGTTCCTATATTGAGCAGCGACTTGATGCCGCACTGATGCGTAACGACGCCGATGCACTATGGCAGGTCGATGAAATTCGTCAGGCGATAGAAAACACACCACAGCAGCATCATATCTTTGTGGTGCTGGCGACCTCGGTCGCCGAAGTGGGTAGAGATCATGATTACGACTGGGCGATTGTCGAGCCCAGCTCAATGCGTTCATTCATCCAACTCGCCGGACGAATATTGCGCCATCGGCAGGATGAACAGCATGTACCTAAAACGCCGAATATCGCCCTGCTCAGCCACAATATTCGCGCGCTGAGAGATAAGAACGTCGCGTACTGTAAGCCGGGGTTTGAGTCAGAAGACGAACGGCTGGATACGCACGACCTTCGTCAGCTATTACAGGAGGAGGACTATCGTCATCTCAACGCCTCCCCGCGCATTGTACAACCGGCGGCCCTCACCAAACCGTTTTCACTGGTGGCGTTAGAGCACGCGGTATTAGGAAAAACGCTGCTTGGCCTCACAAATCAAAAGCTCGATAGCCTGAAACGCCCGCCCGCCGCATTCTGGTGGCGTGCCCATCCGCACTGGAACGGTGAATTACAGCGGCGCACGCCCTTTCGAAAATCCGACAGAGATGAACCGTATACCCTGTGGATCGCCGATGACGATGAAGATGCCGTTTTCATGATACCGGACGACGGCCCCAGCGGCTGGAAGCCAAGCGATGTTATCCGCCCCACGTCACTGCACATGGCAGAAGGCGTTGGTGCGTGGATCGATCCCGACTACCACGCCTTATACCAACGTCTGGCGGATGAGAAACAGTGGGAACTCAAACGGGTTAGCGCTCGCTTCGGCGAAATCCGCCTGCGGGAAGACGAGGAAAAAGACTGGCTCTGGCACCCGCTGCTGGGGGTGTTTGGCGCACTCAGGTGAGTGCGCCGCTACCTGCACGGCAGTTTACTTCATTTAGCCTACTTCTAAGCAGCCTATCCGGCTGTGTAGGCGATAGTAATTTGAGGAGGGTCGCATTTCAAACTTAATATTCATGCTTTACATTTAGCCTAGGAAATAATCTGTACTATTCTCCTTATTGAGTACCATCAAGAGGAGAGAAATTCTCGTGAAACAGAGAAAAAGGAAAAAAGCGGTGGTTATAGTCGTGCTTCTTTTTCTAGCACCACCTTCAATAACTTTTAATTTTTATATTGATATAGCTAGTCAACCACAACCATCAGTATCGTTAAGTGTATTAAAGAAAAATCTTATATGAGATAAACCATTCAATCCTTAGGGAGTGAGCAATGAAAGATGGACTACCCGCATTCATACTCTCCTATATTAGTTCGCGAAAGCAGGCCAAGCTGGATGCGTTCGATAAAGAAGCGGAGAAGAAACGTGCGACGCTCAGCGGTGAAGCGTTAGCCGCAGAGGAATTTGATCTAGCCGAGAAGCGGCGAGAGATCGAGCAAAAACATGAGGTTCGCGCGTGGTTAAGCGATGCTGCCAGCCGCGCTGGACAAATCAGCCTGGTCACCCACGCGCTGAAATTTACCCACAGCGATGCCAAAGGCACCAGCATCTTTAGCGCTGAAACGGTAACAGAGGCCAAAACGCTCTCCACTGCGACGCTGGCACAACCCGCTATCGATGCCGTGGGAAACGCCGCCGCCCTTGATGTCGCCAAACTGCTCCAGACTGAACACGACGGGGATTCGCTGGTCGCGGCCCTACAGCGTGGCGATCACCGTGCATTAGAAAAACTGGCAGAAAGCCCGGAACAGCTCGCACAGTGGCTGGCAGGGTTTCTGCAGGTCTTCACCGATCGCCAGCCCAGCTCACATAAGCTAGCCAAACAGATCTATTTCCCAACAGAAAACGGTGAATATCATCTGCTCAGCCCGCTTTACTCTTCTTCGCTGGCGCAGGCGCTCCACCAGCGGATTAACACCGTGCGCTTTGGTGACGAAGCCAAAGCGATCCGTCAGGCGCAAAAAGCGAATCACTGGCACGAGCAGATCTCCATCAGCTACCCCTATCTGGCGGTACAGAATATGGGCGGCACCAAGCCGCAAAATATTTCCTCACTCAATAGCAGCCGCAGCGGCCGTTCCTATTTGCTCAGTTGCGCACCGC
This sequence comes from Pectobacterium aroidearum, assembly GCF_041228105.1. Classification (NCBI taxonomy): domain Bacteria; kingdom Pseudomonadati; phylum Pseudomonadota; class Gammaproteobacteria; order Enterobacterales; family Pectobacteriaceae; genus Pectobacterium; species Pectobacterium aroidearum. Next base: position 878,745 of record NZ_CP166097.1, on the reverse strand, counting down.
CACAGTGGAACAGCGTTGAAAAACCGCCGCAGCAGAATGAATGCATTTTCCGTTCTAACGGTGAAATGGACTATCACACCGGTGACATAGTGAAATCAATGCGCCGCTTTCTGCTTAGCGTGAAAAAGGTGCAAAACAATCGCGACATTCGTCAACAGCGCCTGCGTTATCTCGACCAGTTGATCGATCAGCTCTTCTTTTATGTCTCCAGCGTGCAAAACCTGCCCTCGGGCTGGAGCGCAGAGTCTGAACTGAAACGCGCCCAGCAGCTGTGGCTCGATCCCTATCGTGCAGAAACGGATACGGTTTTCCGCCGCGAGCGTGAAGCAGGAGACTGGCAAAAGGCCGTGGCCTACGATTTTGGCCGCTGGCTGAACCGTCGGCTCAAGCATGAAGATTTGATCTTCGGCGAAGTCGAACGCCGCGAATGGTCTACCGCTGCGCTGTTCAAGCGCCGGATGCGTGAAATGGAAAGCGCACTGAAAGAGGATCTGGCATGAGCACATTACTTATCCTGCGGCGTATCAAGGTCGAAAATGCCAACGCCATCGCCGGGCTGACCTATGGCTTCCCCGCTATTACGCACTTTCTTGGTTTTACCCATGCGCTGTCACGCAAGTTACAGGCCCGCCACGGGTTGACGCTGGATGGCTGTGGCGTGGTGAGTCATCAACATCAGCTACACGCCTACGGTTCTAGCTGGGAACGGAGTTTTGCCCTGACCCGCAATCCATTGACCAAAGAAGCGAAAACCGCCGCCTTCAATGAAGAGGGCCGTATGCACATGACCGTCTCGCTGTTAATCCGCTGCGAGGGCCAGATCCCGGCGGATACCACGGCATTGAGTGATTTCCTCACCCAGCAGGCACAGTGCCAGCGGCTGGCGGGCGGCACGATTGTCGATATCGAGCGCGTCACCCTTCAGTCATTACCCAACGACGAAGCGGAAACCCGTAAAGTTATGCGCCGCTTGTTACCTGGTTTTGTACTAAAAGATCGCACATCGCTGCTGTATGACCATTTCCAGACGCTACAGCAGGATAATCCGCAAGCGGAACTGATTGATGCCTGGCTGGACTTCGCCGCGTTAAAAATGCGGGCAGAGCGCGATCCCAACGGGAGCAATGTACAGTGGCAGTACCAGCCCAAACCCGGTGGCGGCGGCTTCCTGATCCCGTTAATGATCGGTTACCACGCCATTTCGCCGCTTTATGCACCCGGTGAAGTCGATAAAACCCGCGATCCGCACACGCCATTCTGTTTTGCCGAAGCCGCCTACGGCATTGGGGAATGGCAAGGCGCGCATCGCATCAGTGATATCGGCCAGATACTCTGGGAGTACGACTATCAGAACGGCGATTATCACTGCCGCCAATTAGCAGACACCCATTCAGCAGCAGAAGACACTTCCTACGAATTCGATTACTAAAAAGGACGACATCATGGCAAAAGCACCAACAAGTTTAAAAACTGCATCGGTACTGGCTTTTGAACGCAAGCTGGCGAATTCGGACGCGGTAATGTATGCAGGCAACTGGGCGCAGCAGGATAGCTGGACACCTATTGCCATTCAGGAGAAATCGGTGCGCGGGACGATCTCTAACCGCCAACCGAATGCAGTGACTAGCGATCCTGGCAAGCTAAATCAAAAAATTGAAAATGCCAATTTGCAAAAAGTGGACGTTGCCGCCCTTCCCTTCGGTGCCGATACCCTGAAAATCGAGTTCACCCTTCGCGTGCTGGGTAATCTGGCGCAGCCCTCGGTCTGTAACGATCCGGATTATCAAACCGCGTTGGGTAACATCATCGCCGGATACGCTCAGGATCAGGGTTTTGGCACACTGGCGGCACGCTATGCAGAAAATATCGCGAACGGCCGTTTTCTGTGGCGCAACCGCATTGGTGCAGAGGCGATCCGCGTCGTCGTCACCAAAAAAGGTGAACGGAGTTGGGAATTTAACGGTGAAGACTATTCACTGCGCCAGTTCAGCCAGCCAACGGGCGATCTTGCTGCACTGGCGCAAGCCATTGAACAAGGGCTAGCTGGCGACTCATCGGTGCTTTTTACCGTGGAAGCTTACGTACAGCTCGGTAACGGGCAGGAAGTTTTCCCTTCTCAGGAACTCATTCTTGATAAACAAGTGAATAAAGATAAAGGTAAAATCCTCTATCAGGTCAATGATGTCGCCGCGATTCATTCACAGAAAATCGGTAACGCATTGCGCACCATCGACGACTGGCATCCGGCGGCGGATGAGGCTGGCCCGATTGCCGTCGAACCCTACGGTTCCGTCACCAGCCGAGGCAAAGCCTACCGTCAGCCCAGAGATAAAATGGATTTTTACACGCTGCTGGATAACTGGGTGATTAAAGGCGATGTACCTGCGCCAGAGCAGCAGCATTATGTGATCGCCACGCTGATTCGCGGCGGCGTGTTTGGTGAAAAAGGCGAATAAGGTGGCGGTATGGATCACTACATTGACATTCGCGTCCAGCCCGATCTTGAGTTCACAGCCTCGCAGCTCTTGAACGCGCTGTTTGCCAAACTGCACCGAGCGCTCGGACAGGTGGCGGATGGCAAGATTGGGATCAGCTTTCCCAATGTGGGTAAAACGCTAGGGGAATGTCTGCGACTGCACGGTACAAAAGAGGCGCTCTCTACGTTGGAGCAAACGGCCTGGCTGAAAGGATTGCGGGATTACACGCAAGTTTCTGAGTGTAAAGCCGTACCTGACGGCGTGAAATTTCGCACCGTACGCCGCGTTCAGCTCAAGAGCAGCGCTGAACGGTTGCGCCGACGCTCGGTGAACAAAGGCTGGCTAACGGAAGCGGAAGCCGCAGCACGAATTCCCGATGCGGTGGAAAAACGCAGCGCACTGCCATTTGTGCAAATTAAGAGTTTGTCCAACGGGCAGATGTTTTTCGTGTTTGTGGAACATGGCCCGCTACAGGACTCCCCTGTCGCTGGCCGCTTCTCTTCCTACGGTTTAAGCGCAGAAGCCACCGTTCCCTGGTTCTGACCCTTTTTTGGCGACCGGCTGCAACGGATTGATTTTTAATTGCGGTTGGTCGCCCTAATAAAAAAGGGGTTTTCGAAAAAAAAACCATATTCTCTTTAACAATCTGGTGGTTAGCGTAAAAACGTAACGGTTCACTGCCGTATAGGCAGCTTAGAAATGGTTCATTCATCGCCACAAAGGCACCGTCGGGTTCACTGCCGTATAGGCAGCTTAGAAATACAAGACCCTGAATACATTGTTTCTGGGCGTTGTTCACTGCCGTATAGGCAGCTTAGAAAACTCACGGTAAAAAATATCAGACGCTACGGGTGTTCACTGCCGTATAGGCAGCTTAGAAAGTCAGCCGTAGAAAACATGACTGTATCGGCCAGTTCACTGCCGTATAGGCAGCTTAGAAAGTCAACGTTAAGCGCCTCATCGACCACATCGCGTTCACTGCCGTATAGGCAGCTTAGAAAGCATTGAAAGCGGACAGATTGCGGATAGTTGGGTTCACTGCCGTATAGGCAGCTTAGAAATTTGAAGATACCTGAATTTCTGAAAGCGGGGTGTTCACTGCCGCATAGGCAGCTTAGAAACACTGCGTAGTACCCATGACAACAACACATCGGTTCACTGCCGCATAGGCAGCTTAGAAATTCTGAAAACAACAAAACACGTACATATGTATGTTCACTGCCGTATAGGCAGCTTAGAAAGCATTAAAGAAGGCCACTTGATTCTCTGGTATGTTCACTGCCGTATAGGCAGCTTAGAAAACATAACAGCATGGTGGCAGGGTGAACGGATTGTTCACTGCCGCACAGGCAGCTTAGAAATCGTCAGACCAACGCGATAAAAACGAAACACCGTTCACTGCCGCATAGGCAGCTTAGAAAGTAACTGTTATCACCCGCAAATAAACAGAATGGTTCACTGCCGCACAGGCAGCTTAGAAAGCATTGCGGGAGATAGGGGCAAAGGCGGTTGATTTTACTGCCGTGTAGGCAGCTTAGAAACGCTATTTACTTGGAGAATTAGCGCTTTCCAGGTTCACTGCCGTATAGGCAGCTTAGAAAGGAATACTCAGGCTCGCTACGTTTCGGTAATTGTTCACTGCCGCATAGGCAGCTTAGAAATCTCTCGTTTAAGCTCATAAACCCTACCAAACGTTCACTGCCGTGTAGGCAGCTTAGAAAAAGAACATTGCGAAGGAGCTGCACGCCGCCGAGTTCACTGCCGTATAGGCAGCTTAGAAATGGGCATTACATCCCGGTGGGTTCACAACCCGGTTCACTGCCGCATAGGCAGCTTAGAAACGCTGCTTGTCGCGGGCTTCACAAACCTTTGCTTTTACTGCCGTGTAGGCAGCTTAGAAACGTTCTCGCGGGTTCGTGCCGCTATTTTCCCGGTTCACTGCCGTATAGGCAGCTTAGAAGAGAACCAGTCACCTTTCTGAACCAGTCAATGAGTTCACTGCCGCATAGGCAGCTTAGAAATATGTAGGGTCGTGGATTAAAGCCCTGAAAGAGTTCACTGCCGCACAGGCAGCTAAATGCTTATCGAGATGCGTCGCTGGTGCGACGCATTTTGGAGGCTTATTCCCCGTTGAGAGTAACAACCAGCGAGCGGCTACCGCCGTGGTTGCGGTGCTCGCACAGGTAGATGCCCTGCCAGGTACCGATGTTCAGGCGTCCGTTAGTGATGGGAATCGTCAGGCTGTTGCCCAGCAGGCTGCCTTTCAGATGCGCGGGCATGTCGTCACTACCTTCATAAGTATGGCGGTAGTACGGTTCATCCTCCGGCACTAAGCGATTAAAAAAGCTTTCGAAATCCTGCCGCACCGTGGGGTCGGCATTTTCGTTAATCGTTAGCGCCGCCGAGGTGTGTTTGATGAACACATGCATCAGCCCAACGTTTATCTGGCGCAGTGCAGTAACCTGCGCCAGTATTTCGTCAGTCACCAGATGGAAACCCCTGGCTTTCGGCTTCAGGCGGATTTCATATTGCATCCACATCGCCATCTCCCTGCTATCAGGCTTCGCGTGCCAGAATCGGTCGCAGGAAGCGTGCGGTGTGGGACTGTTCGCACTCTGCCACCGTTTCCGGCGTGCCAGAGACCAGAATTTCTCCGCCGCCGCTGCCGCCTTCCGGTCCTAAGTCGACAATCCAGTCTGCCGTCTTAATCACGTCCAGATTGTGCTCAATCACCACGATGGTATTGCCCTGATCGCGCAACTGATGCAACACAGCCAAAAGCTGCTGAATATCGGCAAAGTGCAGACCGGTTGTCGGTTCATCGAGGATATACAGCGTCTGGCCGGTTCCGCGTTTTGACAGCTCGCGCGACAGTTTCACACGCTGCGCTTCCCCGCCGGACAGCGTGGTGGCCGACTGCCCAAGGCGAATGTAGGACAGGCCAACGTCGATCAGCGTCTGCAGCTTCCGCGCCAGCGCCGGAATGGCATCAAAGAACTCTCGTGCTTCTTCGATGGTCATATCCAGCACTTCATGAATGCCTTTGCCTTTGTATTGAATTTCCAGCGTTTCGCGGTTGTAGCGCTTGCCTTTGCACTGGTCGCACGGCACATAGACATCCGGCAGGAAGTGCATTTCGACCTTAATCACGCCGTCGCCCTGGCAGGCTTCGCAGCGCCCGCCGCGCACGTTAAAGCTGAAACGGCCAGGGTTGTAGCCGCGAGTACGCGCTTCCGGCACGCCAGCAAACAGCTCACGAATCGGCGTGAAAATACCGGTGTAGGTCGCCGGATTGGAGCGCGGTGTACGGCCAATCGGGCTTTGATCGATATCGATCACCTTATCGAAATGTTCCAATCCCTGAATTTCACGGTGAGCGGCAGGCTCCGCCAGCGTCGCACCGTTCAACTGACGCTGCGCCAGTGGGAACAAGGTATCGTTGATGAGCGTCGATTTACCCGATCCCGACACGCCGGTGATACAGGTAAATAGCCCAACCGGCAGCGTCAGCGTGACATCTTTCAGGTTGTTCCCCTTCGCACCAATCAGCTTCAGCACTTTGGTCGGATCCGCAGGCACGCGCTGTTTCGGGATTTCGATCTTGCGTTTACCGCTGAGGAACTGCCCCGTCAGCGAATCCGGCACCGCCATGATCTCTTCCATCGTGCCTTCAGCGACAATCTGGCCGCCATGCACGCCCGCACCGGGGCCGATATCAATCACATGGTCAGCAGCGCGAATCGCGTCTTCATCATGTTCTACCACAATGACGGTATTACCCAGATTACGCAGGTGAATCAGCGTTTCCAGCAGGCGCTCGTTGTCACGCTGATGCAGGCCGATGGACGGCTCATCCAGTACGTACATTACGCCAACCAGCCCGGCACCGATCTGGCTTGCCAGACGAATACGCTGCGCCTCACCGCCGGACAGCGTTTCCGCCGAGCGGGAAAGCGACAAATAGTTCAGCCCGACATTCACCAGAAACTTCAGTCGATCGCCAATCTCTTTCAGCACTTTCTCGGCGATTTGAGCGCGCTGCCCGCTGAGCTTCATATTCTGGAAGAACGTCATCGCATGACCGATGCTCATATCGGAAATCTGCGGCAGCGTCGTCTGCTCAACAAATACGTTACGCGCTTCTTCACGCAGGCGTGTGCCGCCGCAGCTGGCGCAGGAACGGTTGCTGATGAATTTCGCCAGTTCTTCGCGCACCGCCGTGGATTCCGTCTCTTTATAACGGCGTTCCATGTTGTGCAGCACGCCTTCGAACGGATGGCGGCGTACCGAGGTGTCACCGCGATCGTTGATGTATTTGAATTCGACGTTCTCTTTACCAGAGCCGTACAGAATCACTTTCTGCACCGCGGCGCTCAGGCTTTCAAACGGCGCATCGACGTCAAATTTGTAATGCTCCGCCAGTGAGCGCAGCATCTGGAAATAGTAGAAGTTACGACGATCCCAGCCGCGAATCGCGCCGCCCGCCAGCGACAGCTCCGCGTTTTGCACCACGCGAGCCGGATCAAAGAATTGCTGCACGCCCAGACCATCACAGCTTGGGCACGCGCCCGCTGGGTTGTTGAACGAGAACATGCGCGGTTCCAGCTCGTGCATGCTGTAGCCGCACACCGGGCAGGCAAAGTTCGCCGAGAACAGCAGTTCAGGCTGGGTAGGATCGTCCATGTCCGCGACCACCACGCTGCCGCCGGAGAGATCCAGCGCGGTTTCAAACGACTCAGCCAATCGCTGCGCCAGATCGTCACGCACTTTAAAGCGATCGACGACAACTTCAATGGTGTGCTTTTTCTGCAATTCCAGCTTCGGCGGATCGGACAGATCGCACACTTCCCCGTCGATACGGGCGCGGATGTAACCCTGTGAAGCAAGGTTTTCCAACGTTTTGCTGTGTTCACCTTTGCGATCTTTCACAATCGGCGCCAGCAGCATCAGGCGTTTGCCTTCCGGCTGCGCCAGCACGTTGTCCACCATCTGGCTGACCGTCTGCGCATCCAGCGGCACATCATGCTCTGGGCAGCGCGGCTCACCTACGCGTGCAAACAGCAAACGCAGGTAGTCATGAATTTCGGTAATCGTCCCGACCGTAGAACGCGGGTTATGCGAGGTGGATTTCTGTTCGATAGAGATGGCGGGCGATAGCCCTTCTATATGATCGACGTCCGGTTTTTCCATCAGCGACAAAAACTGACGGGCGTAAGCAGAGAGGGATTCCACATAGCGCCGCTGCCCTTCGGCATACAGCGTGTCAAACGCCAGCGATGACTTACCCGAACCCGACAAACCGGTGATCACGATCAGCTTGTCACGAGGGATTATCAGGTTGATATTCTTGAGATTATGGGTACGAGCACCACGAACTTCGATCTTATCCATTCACACACTTCCCGGAATAAAAACGGTTTGTCATCGCCTCTCGAAGGGAGAGAACCGGTACGAAACGAGCAATTATGGCACAAAAAAAACTGAATGGATATCCAGTATTAAACCCCTTTACCTTGCAAACGCTGCAAATTTTACTTTCATTTCTGAAGCTATTTCGCAGGTATGACAGAGAGTTTTCCACATGGTAAGATTGATCGTTTAGACTTAGAAAATAAATCTACCGATTCATCAGGAGAGACGAGCATGGCCAGCAGAGGCGTTAATAAAGTGATTCTTGTCGGGAATCTGGGTCAAGACCCGGAAGTCCGCTATATGCCGAATGGTGGTGCAGTTGCCAACATCACACTGGCAACTTCCGAATCCTGGCGTGATAAACAGACCGGCGAACAGAAAGAGAAGACCGAGTGGCACCGCGTGGTGCTGTTCGGCAAACTGGCTGAAGTCGCGGGCGAATATCTGCGCAAAGGCTCTCAAGTTTACATCGAAGGCGCACTGCAAACCCGTAAATGGGCCGATCAGGCTGGCGTAGAGCGCTACACCACCGAAGTCGTCGTTAACGTCGGCGGCACCATGCAGATGTTAGGCGGACGTCAGGGCGGCGGCGCACCAGCAGGTGGCGGCCAGCAGCAAGGCGGTTGGGGACAACCTCAGCAACCACAGGGCGGCAACCAGTTCAGCGGCGGCGCACAAGCTCAGCAGCGCCCAGCCCAAAACAGCGCTCCAGCGCAAAGCAACGAACCGCCAATGGATTTCGACGACGATATCCCGTTCTAAGAGTTATTCGTCTATCAACGTCGTTGATCAAAAATAATAGTAAGACCCCGATTTATCGGGGTTTTTTATTTTTTCGGCGTGCAGAAAAGGCACCGGTAAACAATCAACTAAAGAAATTATCACCCGATGTGCGTTTAGTGCTCATCGAGATAAGCAGAGCACAATCTGTACAGTTATTTCTCCATCGCTACTAAAAAATAGCAACGCCCCATCAACGGGGTATAAACGCTATATATGGAGATATAACGTATGGCAAAAAATAGTGCGCTTCGCGCCGATAACAAAAAGCTATCCCACATCCTCGACAGCAAGACATCCTCATCCCATTCTGGCAACGCATCTTTCAGGCTCGCAGCACTTGCTATAACCGTCTCTGGTTTGCTTTTTGCCTCACCGACACTCATCGCAGCAGAAACGGCAACGGCTGCCGATTTAGTGTTACGTAACGGCAATATCTACACCGTTAATCAAGGCCAGCCGTGGGCAGAAGCCGTCGCGGTACGCGATGGTCGTTACGTTTTCATCGGTTCAAATGCACAGGCCGCGGAATTTATCGGTCCGAAAACACAGGTGGTTGATCTTGAGGACAGCATGGCAATGCCGGGGATTAATGACGTCCATGCTCACCCATTAGACGGCGGCTATGAAGATATTTACTCCTGTAACTTCGCGCAAACAAGCTCACTGGATGACATTCTGAATAAGGTCAGTGAATGCGCGCAAAAAGCCGGGCCGGGCGAATGGGTGATCGGGTCTGCCTGGGGTAGCCCGCGTATGGCGGAGCTGTCTACCGCTGAAGCCTTGGCGAAACTGGATAGAGTCAGTAACGGGCGTCCGGTCATTCTGCGTGATGATTCCTACCATAACCGCTGGATTAACAGCGAAGCGATGCGTTTAGCCACTATCACCGCCCAGTCCGTTAGCCCAGCCGGAGGCGTTATTGTTAAAGACGCCAAAACAGGCGAGCCTACAGGTCTGTTGCAAGAATTCCCCGCGTTCCAGCATGTACAAAGTCTGGTTCCAGTACGCACGGAAGAACAACGGCTGACATCAGGACGCGGTGCCGCAAAAACGATGGTGTCGTTAGGTATCACGGGCGTACAGGAAGCGGTCAGTTCTGAAGTGAATTTGCGCATCTGGAGCAAGATTGACCGGGCAGAAGGCCTGCCTTTACGCATTATCGGCTCGATCGTTTCTACCCCGCTTCTGGATGAAGGTGCCGCGGGCATGGAGCTGGTTGCCCGGCGCGACGTCTACCGCACCACCAACTTCTTCCCCGATCGTTTTAAATTTGTTTTGGATGGCGTCCCGCCAGCCCATACCGCGAAACTGCTTGCCCCCTATTTGCCCACTCAGGCACATGGCGATCACTACCACGGCGATACACACTACACCACCGAGCAGGTTGTAGAAATTTTATCCAAGCTGGATAAACAAGGCATATCAACCAAGCTTCATGCTGCGGGAGATGGCTCGCTGCGTCTGGCGCTGGATGCCGTTGAGCAGGTACGTAAAATAAATGGGCCAAATGGCCCCATGCATCAAATCGCGCATACACACCTGATCTCACCACAAGATATGCCACGCTTTGCACAATTGCGGGTAGCTGCCGACCTCTCGCCGATGCTGTGGTTCCCGTCCGATATGACAAACGCCAGCGTAGTGACGATTGGCGAAGAACGTATGAAGGATTTTGTCCCCACGGTCAAATTGCTGCGTTCTGGCGCAGTGGTTGCCGGCGGTTCTGACTGGCCCGCAGGTGGCCCAACACCGTCTCCCTGGATTGGCATTGAAGGGCTGGTAACACGTCAGAACCCACTGGGTGACGCACCCGGCACACTGGCTCCCGAAGAGGCCGTCGATCTGTCTGAAGCAATTCGTATCTATACCATCAACAGCGCAAAAGCGATGGGGATCGAAAAAGAAACGGGATCGGTAGAACTGGGTAAATCTGCCGATCTAATCGTGTTGGATCGTCACTTATTTAACGTACCGATCAAACAGGTTCATCGCACCAGCGTGGTCAAGACGTATTTCAAAGGCCAGCTCGTGCATTCAGCGCCAGAGAAATCCTGACGCCGCGCAGTCTATTACACGCAAATATCAGGGGCGTCGATGCGGCGCCTCTGCAAACACCGCTCTCACTCCCCCGAATTGGTCTGCCTACCTATCAATAAGTGGCGGGGCATACCCGGCTATTCCGTTGCTATCTTATTGCTATGAAAAGCAGCCTGATTTTCAGCACCCATTCGTAACCACAAAATATTCGCGACAACATGAGAGTAAAAATGATGAATTCAGATCGGGAAATTATAATTAATTCAGTCGAACCAGAAGATTATGAGCAATGGCTACCCTATTGGGAAAGTTATCAGGCGTTCTATAACGTCCAGCTTACCGATGAAGTCACTAAAATAACCTGGGATCGCTTTTTTAAAGCAGAGATTCCCGTTCACTGCGCCGTAGCACGAGAAGGATCACACATTATCGGCTTCGCACATTTTGTTTTTCACGATTCCACCTGGGGTGTAAACCTTTATTGTTACTTGGAAGATCTTTTCGTTGCCCCCACCGCTCGCGGTAAAAACGTTGGCAAAAAACTGATTGAATATGTGAAAGAAAAAGCGCAGGAAAAACACTGCGATCGGCTGTATTGGCATACCCAGGAAACCAATAAAACAGCCCAGCGACTTTATGATTGGGTAGCAGAAAAACCGGGTGTTATAGAATATAGAATGCCGCTTTAACTATAAAAAGATAAGCAGTAGAGTAATGCGGCGAAAACACCGTATATTTAGCCTAAATAATTCGAGTTTCAGGAAGGCGGCAAGGGAAGGAATCCCGATGAGCTTACTCAGGTAAGTGATTCGGGTGAGTAAACGAAGCCAACGCACATGCAACTTGAAGTATGACGGGTACAAATGGATTTCAAATGAACTACCAATCTGCTTCTCTTTTTATCTACACCGTCAGGATCTTTTTTGCGATTTGTCTCTGTGGCGCGCTGGCGCTTGTCGGCATCAGCGCCCCCATTTTCTATCTTCTCGTCATGGGGCTCGTTTACCCCGTCATCCTCTCTCTGCGATTACACAGCCTGAGTGAAAAAGGCATCGTCTTTTTGCCAAAGGAAAAGAGTGAATGGATGGTCTATGTGCACGGTATCCCGGTGCGTGAAACCAGAACGTCATTAACCAACCCATATTTCTTTAGCGCTGAAAGCATGCAGAAATTTTTCCTGCGCGCCTATGTGGGGAAGTTATTGATTCAGATCTGCGCCGTTGTCTTATTAGTGCAGCAGACAATGGCAGTCAACTGGCCGTGGTTTTATCTTGGCGTGGTTATCGCTGCGATTTGGTTTGCTTATGCCATTGCCATGACCATTATTGAACTGGTTTCAATCATGAGAAATCGCTGGTTTATCGAGAAGCTCGTCTCCCCTAGCGAAAGCGAATGGTACGGTGGCTATATCGATGCCCGCGACTACCGCGTCACGGCGCTTGAGCGTCTGCTATCACTGAAATAGCACATCAGTAATCGTGTCTGGCATGCAATATCGCGACGCCAGACACTCACCACCACAGCGCTATTGGTTAGATTTGGGCATCGGCCGCCAATCCACCTTTATCGGGTACGCTTTGAAGTTATAGTCAATTCCGTAAGAGTGCTGCCTGCCAGCCAGGCTGCATTTACCGAAAAATGAGTATTCTCCGTTGTATCGCTCTGGAGGTGTCGCAATCACGATGTTTCCGCAGCAGTCTGGATAAATACATGCTGTCGTGTGGGTAAATACAATATAGCCGTCCTCAGTTCTGCTAAATAACCTGTCGGCATAAAGCTGTTTGCATTCCTCTTTATTGGGTGCACCGACGACAAAAATGCGGAGATTGTCATAATATCCCACCAGCACCACACCAAATATCACCCCGAATGCGGCAACATACGCCCACAGCGGTAAGTTGATTGCGGGATGAATCTGCATAAGATCCGCGACAAGACTCAATCCCGGCAATAAACAAACGGCGACAAAACTGACAATGAACTTACTCTGCTCAGAATGCGATATTTCCTTATAAATACGAGCCGTGTTTTCGCCCACCAGATTAGTGTATTGCCCGTGGTGATTATTGACGTTAATAACGCCTGATTCATTATTGATAACCGTTTGATGTTCGCCCGAGTTTCTCTGTTCAATCTCCATCACTCCCTCCGTAGACATAAAACCATCACAGTAAGGGATTTGAGCACAACATGAATGAACCCGCTACGTTGATCTTCACTCACACCTTATTGGCGCATGCCGATCGCCAACCGATTAAAGGCACTCATCAGCGCAACAGCAAAGCTCAGATCGGCGATCTCTGCATCGCTGAAATGCGCCTTCAGCGGTTCGAAATCTTCATCAGGCGCGTGGCTGCGAGCCACATCCACAAGCGATTCAGTCCAGGCCAGCGCCGCACGCTCGCGTTCATTGAACTGCGCGCTCACACGCCAGCCCGCCAGGCTGTCCAGCTTGGCATTTGGCACACCGTCTGCACGCAAAGCCGACGCATGCATCTCCAGACAAAAAGCGCAGCCATTAATTTGTGAAACACGCAAATAGACCAATTCGATCAACGGTTTGCCAAGGCTGCTCTTGTTCAGCGCTTTCTTGGCAATGCCGAACCCTTGATAGGCTTCTGGCGAGAGGGTTTGGTAGGGCAAACGAAGCGTACTCATAGAAGATCTCCAGTAAGAATGAAAGAACGAGAAAAGAAGTCAGCGCATAGAGCGTCTGAGCCTATGTTTCAACCGTCGGGAGTTGCCTGACCGTGCCATCCGAGGTGATCGCAAAGTCGTTGTTTCACGGCCCCTCACACCGATAGCGCCTGGCTGAAATGTAGCCCTTTAGCGAGCAAGCCCTGACGAAAATAGAAGCGTTGTGCCAGCGCATTGCTCAGGGCCGTATCAAGCACCAGATGCACACAGCCTTGCCGCTGCGCTTCCTCGCGCATTGCCTCGATCAGCAGGCCGCCGAGCCCCCGATCGCGGGCTGCGACGGCAACCACAAGATCATCAACATAGAGGAATCGGCCATACAATAGGTTTTCCTGAATGCGGTAGCCCGCCAATCCCATGACGAGATCGCTCTGCCATGCCGCCAACAGACGATAACCTTGCCCAGCCTGACGACGTGCCTGCGCAGTAAATGCGGCAGCATCAGGAAGATGAGGCCGTAGCTCCCGCATAACATCGAAGCAAGCCAGGTAGTCCCGATCGCTGTCAATGAGGCTCAATCGAAAGGTGCTCATGCCAATCTCCTTGTAATGGAGCAGGTATGTTAGGAAAATCATGCCCCATAAAAAAGGTGCAAGAATTGAGTAAATGAATGGGACATAACGGATGGACATGCAGCAACTGAAGCCAAGCAGAGAACACGATGCACCGCTCTATTTACAGTTGTATCGACGCTACCGCGACGCCATTACCGCCGGAAAACTTCATCCGGGCGATCGCGTGCCGTCCGTGCGCAGCCTCGCCAGTGAGCTAAATCTGGCACGCGGCACAGTCGAAATGGCTTATCAGATGCTGGCCAGTGAAGGCTATTTTATGACACGCGGCCCAGCAGGAACCATCGTATCACCCCGGCTGGAAAATCTGGGCGAGTCGGGACACATCGCCACATCCCTTTCTCAAATACCCACGCGCCCGCAGACCGAGGCAGCTCAAGTACAACCTTTCCAACTCGGTTTACCAGCACTGGATGCCTTTCCCCGCAAGAGCTGGGCGCGCCTTGCCGGACACAACTTACGTACTTTGGATACGGCAGCCATGATCTATCCCGATCCGGCGGGCTATGAACCACTTCGCCGCGCCATCGCGACCTATCTGGGAATCTCGCGCGGTATCACTTGCACATACGAGCAGGTGTTCATCACCGCAGGCTACCGGGGAGCGCTGGAACTGGTGTGTCGCACGTTATTGCAACCCGGTGATAGTGGATGGTTCGAGGATCCCGGCTATCTCTTTGCGCGCCAGTTTTTGGAGCGAGCAGGTATGCATCTGGAACCCGTTCCAGTGGATGAGGAAGGCCTGAATGTGGACATGGGTCAACAACGAGCCGCAGAGGCACGTTTTGCCGTAGTGACTCCCACACACCAAAGCCCCATGGGCGTGGCGTTGTCCTTGCCCCGACGACTACAGCTGTTGGAATGGGCCAGCCACCGCCGATCGTGGATCATTGAGGATGACTACGACAGCGAGTTCCGTTACCACGGCCGGCCATTGCCAGCGCTGAAAAGTCTGGATCGCGACGGGCGCGTGCTCTATACCGGCACCTTCAGCAAGGTGCTGTTTCCCGGCCTACGCTTAGCCTATCTGGTTGTCCCTGAACCGCAGATCGAGCGCTTCAAGGATACGGCAAATCACTTTTGCTGCCCCGGTTCGATCTTGCCTCAGGCCACGGTGGCGGCTTTCATGGAGCAAGGTCACTTTGCCCGCCATTTGCGCAGAATGCGGTCACTGTATGCGATTCGCCGCGGCTATCTCGTCGATGAGCTGCTCCAGACATTAGGTTCGCACCTGATCGTCCAGCCGCAGGCAGGCGGTATTCATGTGTTAGCTAAGTTGGCCGCCCGTGGCAACGATCAGTCTCTGGCAGCGGCGGCGCAATCTCATGGTCTTGCCATTCAGGCGCTGAATGACTGGCGAATGAGCAGGTCATCACACGGTGGGCTACTTATGGGATTCACTAATGTGACCGAACCTGCGATGGCGAAGGCGTTGGTACATCGACTGGCCGTTGCCATCGGGTTATGAAAGGGTTTCGAGCCGCATTGCGGCCCGTAAGCTCAACCGGTATGACTTCCCACCCGCCGTACTGACTCTCTGACCACCACCTGTCCGGCCAACTCGGTGCGCTGGGCAATACCGAGCGCCTGTGCGGGCGTCATTTGCTGCGCCAGCAGCTGTAGCGCCGCACGAGCAATCGTTTCAAATGGCAGATGCACCGTGGTGAGTGAAACCGGCAACATATCGAACGGCAGGATGTCGTCCATTCCCATCACCGACATGTCTTCCGGCACCCGTAGTCCGTGCTGATACAGCGCATCGATCACGCCGATGGCCTGATTATCCGCCGCACAGAAAATCGCGGTAACCCCCAGTCTGTCAGGGTTCGCCGTCAGCCAACGCAATAGCGCATCACGCGCCGTGCGCGGGTGGAAATCCGGCAGCGAAAGGATCAGATCCTCATCGACCGTAATGCCCGCCTGCATGAGCGCATCCCGATAGCCGCGCTCGCGCTGTTTGATCGTCATACGCGACGTCCAGGTCAGGTGCAGGATCCGCGTATGCCCTTGCTCGATCAGGTAACGCACTCCCGCCGCCGCCGCATAATGGTTGGCGGGCGTCACGCTGCTCAGGCGCATCGAGGGATCTTCACCGTTGATCAGCACAGCCGGGATCCCGCTTTCCGCCACGGCATTCAGCAGCGTCGGGTGATCGTCATTCACGATCAGAATGCCGCTCTCTTTTCCGCCTTGAAGCTCGCGCAGCAACTGCTGTTCGTTAATGGTGTCATGCTCCCCCAAAAACGGACGCAGTTGGATATTACGTTGCAAACACAACGTTTTCAGGGCGTTAATCAGCGTCAGCGACACCAGATTGTACTCGCTCTCCAGCATCAGGTTGCGCGGCGTCGCCAGCAGAATGTGGCGCAGCGGTTCCGTCTGCGCAACGGTCGCTTTAGCCACTTTATGCAGCGGATAACCCTGCTCGGTGGCAATCGCCATGATGTGCTGCCTGACTTTGGCGCTGATCGGCGCCGTGCCGTTCAGCGCGCGGGAAACCGTGCTAATGGAAACCCCGGCGCGGTCGGCAATATCCTTGAGTGTCGCCATTATTTCATCCCCGTGTTGGCAATCCCCGTCGTGATGTATTTTTGCAGGAAGACGAACACCGCCGTCACCGGCAGAAGCGAGAGCATCGTCATCGCCAGTATATAATGCCACTGCACCGAGAACTGCCCCTGAAACGCGTTCAGACCGATTTGCAGCGTAAAATTATCCTGACTGGAGAGGACGATCAGCGGCCAGAGGAAATCGTTCCAGCGCCAGATCACCGAGAAGATCGCCAGCACCGCCAGCGCGGGGGCGGTTAACGGCAGGATGATCTTCCAGTAAATACGGAACTCGCTGGCGGCATCAATGCGCGCCGCCTCGATCAGCTCATCGGGGATGGTCAGCATATATTGCCGTAACAGGAATACGCCCGTCGGTGTCGCGACCGTAGGAATAATCACGCCCCACAGGTTATCGCCCATGTTCAGGCCAATCACCACCAGGAACGTCGGCACCATGACCACCGACAGCGGAATCATCATGGTGGAGAGAAACAGCGTCAACACCGTACCCCGCCCGCGAAATTCGTATTTCGACAGCGCAAACGCCGCCATCGAACTGAGCAACAGGGTCAGCAGCGTCGCCATCACCGTCACGAACACGGTGTTCTTCAAGTACGTCGTGAAGTGGAACTTCGTCAGCGGCGTGGCGTAGTTATCCATCTCCAGATGCAGCGCTTTCATCGGCACCAGATCTTTGGTCGGTACACGTACCACCTCGCTCGGCGCATCCGGGTTCACCAGTTGCGCGATCAGGCCGATGCGCCGCACCAGCGCCATCGTTTTCGCGTCGCCATCATCCTGCTTAACCTGCCACAGCTCCAGCGGCTTCGGGTATTCCGGTAGCGTGATGGTATCCGCCGCCTGCGGCAGAAAGCTGGGCGGAAAGCGGTTGATCTCCGCCGGCGTTTTGAACGATGACATCGCCGCCCACATCACCGGAATCAACACCAGCAGCGTACCGACCACCAGCCAGACCCAGCTCATGATATCGGTGATGTGAATGCGTCCCGGATGACGGGTGCGGGTGAGAAATGCGATTATCTTCATCATGGCTCCCGTTATTATTTCCCTTCCAGCCGACGCGTCAGCAGGAACTGCAACGCAGTCAGGATCATCAGCACCACGCCCATCAACACCGAGGCTGCCGAGGCTAGCCCGTAGAGCGACGCGTTAGACGAAAAGGCGGTCTGGTAGATGTACTGCACGATAAAGCTGTTGGCCGTGCCGGGGCCGCCGCCGTTGGTTAACACCCAGGCTTCATCGAAGATCTGCACGCTGTTGATGGTCAGCAGAATCACCACCACCAGAATGTTCGGCGCCAGAAGCGGCAGCGTCAGGCGATAAAAACCGCGCCAGCGCGAGGTGCCGTCCACCGCCGCGGCCTCATAAATATCACGCGGGATCGCCTGCAATCCGGCCAGCAGGATCAGGGTATAAAACCCGACGTGAAACCAGACGGAGACAAACACCACCCAGAAGCGCGACAGCGTCGGATCCAGCAGGAAGGTAATCGGCTGCCCGCCGAGCGACGACAGCACCAGATTCAGCAGGCCGTTGCGATTAAGGAACCACTGCCAGATCAGACCCACCACCACTGGTGACAGCAGCACCGGATAGAAGAACATCGCGCGGAAAAAGCCTCGGGCGATAATCTTGCGGTTGAGGATTAGCGCCGTCACCAGCGCTACCAGCAGCGTACAGAGCACGTTGAAAAAGGTGAACGACACCGTGTTGTAGACACCGGTCCAGAACAGATCTTGTTCACAGCTTGACGGCTCGGCGTAGTTGCCGCAGCTCAGCAATGTGGCAAAGTTATCCACGCCCACGTAGGGGCGTTCCCACAGCAGAATATTGGTGCCGCCGGTAAAGGCGTAGCACACCGCCAGCAGAATCGGAATAAAGACAAAAACGGCGAACAGCAGCATGTTGGGCGCGATAAAAAACCACGGCATCACTTTGCGACCACCGAGTTTTTGTAGCAGATTCACCGCTTTCTCTACTGGCGTCACCAGCTTATCAACCAGCGAACCTGCGGGCAGTAAGGCAATCTTTCTCATGTCATCCTCTCCCGTCGCGATAATTAATGCTCGGTGCAGCGCGGTAATGTGTCATCCGTTTCGCTATCGAACAGATGGCAATACGCCGGTGGAAAGCGGACGAACACCGATTCGCCTGCGGCGAACTCACGATGCTGCGCCAGATGGACGATCATCTCGTCGTCAATGCCGCCCATTCGCCCGTAGATGAAAGTCTCATGCCCCATCATCTCGCAGCGATCGACGCACAGCGCAATCCCCTCGCCTTCTTCAACCAGTTCACAGTGTGAAGGGCGAATACCGAGCGTGACGCTCTGTCCGACGGTGCCGATAAACGGCAGCACCAGACGATTACCGGACGGGCACTGCACCTCGACGCCATCCGCGCAGGTGGCAACGATCTGCGCCGGGAACATGTTCATGCGCGGTGAACCAATGAAGCCTGCGACAAATTTGTTTTTCGGCCGATTGAACAGCTCCAATGGCGTGCCAACCTGCTCAATGCGACCCGCGTTCAGCACCACAATGCGCTGCGCCATCGTCATCGCTTCCACCTGATCGTGAGTCACGTAAATCATGGTGGTACGCAGTTTCTGGTGCAGGCGGGACAGCTCGCCGCGCGTCTGCACGCGCAGCTTGGCATCCAGATTCGAGAGCGGTTCATCAAACAGGAACAGATCGGGTTCGCGTACGATCGCACGGCCAATGGCTACGCGCTGCTGCTGTCCACCTGACAGCGCGCGCGGCTTGCGATCCAGATAAGGTTCCAGCCCCAACATACGCGCCGCTTCATCAATACGGCTGTTAATTTCCGCTTTAGGGAAGTGCAGGTTTTCCAGCCCAAACGCGAGGTTCTTACGCACCGAGAGGTGCGGATAGAGCGCGTACGACTGAAATACCATCGCAATCTTGCGCTCCGCCGGCGTGAGGTCATTCACCTTGCGCTTGTCGATCCACAGTTCACCGCTGCTGATTTCCTCCAGTCCGGCAATCATGCGTAGCAGCGTGGATTTTCCACAGCCCGACGGGCCGACAAAGACCATGAACTCGCCGTCATGAATCGTTAAGTCCACGCCTTTGATGATGTTCACCGCACCATAACTTTTGTGGACGTTTTTTAGTTCCAGACTCGCCATTGTCAGCCCTCGCAAACAGAATCTAACTGTGCCAATAACATCAGCATGACCAGCGCCTGCCCGTAAGGCACGGCAACATTGGGAATATCGCGATAGAACTGTAAGTCGTGCCCCATCGCCGTGCCGTCCGAGACACCCTGCACCACACCCTGTGCGTCAATCTGCGCCACCACGGCGGCATAGCCTTTTTCCAGCACCTCCTGCGGGAAATCGTGCAGCATTCCCAGCCGACGCGCCGTCAGAATGCCAGCGATAAACCCGGCGCTGGCAGAGGTCTCCAGCGGTGAATCCGGGTCATCCAGCAGCGTGTGCCACAGGCCGGACTCGTGCTGGCAGCGCGCCAGCGTGGTCGTTTGCTGTTCCAGAATCGCTTCCAGCGTGCGCAGTACCGGCGCGGACAGCTCATCTTCCGCCAGCACCCGCATTTCCGGCAGCACCAGCGTGATCCAGGCATTACCGCGCCCCCAGAATGCATTGGCATAGTGATGACGACCGACGAACGTCCAGCCGTGATACCACAGCCCGCTACGCACATCGGCCAAATAGCGCGCGTGCGTGACGAGCTGGTATTCGGCCTCTTCAATGAGATCGCGGCGGGAGAGCAGTTTCCCCGCGACCACCAGAAACAGACCGGCCATAAACAGCGTGTCATCCCACAGTTGCCCGGTGTTCGGGCGCTCTTTCACCGTGTGCTGGAAGCCCCCGTCCTCGGTTTTCGGCAGCGAGTGCAGCAGCCAGTCCGCCCAATCGCTCACGGTTTCACGCCACTGAGCGGGCGCATCCGGTTTGTCCTGACACAGCAACGCCAGCACCAGCATCGGCGCCGTCGAGTTGATCTGACGCGGCGGCAGCCCGGCATCCAGCTTTTGCTGATACCAGTTCGCCAGCGTCGTCAGCATGGTGTCGTCCTGCGTCAGATGCGCCAGCTTCCAGAAACCGTACAGCCCGACACCGACTTCCCAATCCCACTCTTCGAATTGAATCGTCAGCCCGGCGTCCGGCGTGTCGTCCTGCGTCACGCTGTCGATTGCTTTCAGGCGGCAAAATGCCCGCGCCACCTGCGCCAGCAGCGCTTCGGTTTGTTGTCGGTTAAGTGAACCTGTCTGCATGTCATGGGTTTCCTGTGTTGAACTGCGGGACGACCGGGACATCGTCGGGAAAAATGAAAGGCTGCTGCGCCACGCTGAATCCTGCCGTGTGGCTAAAGGCCAGTTCGCCGTAATCGGGATCGTCGATACGTACGCCGTCGCGGTCCTGTATCAGCGAACGCCCTCGGAAGCGGGCAGCGAATGCAACGAATCCTCGTGCGCCGTCGCCGCTGTCCACGGCAACGAACCAGACGTTCTGCTCGCCATACGCGCGTAGTTCGCCTTCCGCCTGCTGGCCTGCGGTCGCAAACGGCTGTAATCCGGCGGGATTATGGAAGGCGGCATAGCCATTGCCGCCGCGTACGAAGCACCAGACGTCTTCAACGATGACGTCATCCAGTGCGGTTTGCGGCAGATAAAGGTGCGTCCACGGACGGACATCCTGTTGCAGATCGAACACCATCAGCGCGCGGTTACGGTGCTGCATCAGGTGCGGCAAACGCCCGTTCCCCGCCCAGTAAGAAGGACGGTGCACGCCGTCGGGACGATCCTCGCCGGGGTGGTTCACCCACAGGCGGGCGGCATAGTGTGTCCCCAGCCGCACGTCCAGCAGATGCTGCTGGTGTCCTGACTGGCCGGGGTGATGATCGAAAACAGAAGAAAAGGCGACATCCTGTTGCTTCCAGGCGATGATGCGGGCGCTACGGTTCAGCCCTTGTACCCAGCGTGCTTCTGCGCCGTGCGGCAGTGACCAGTGTGCAATCCGATCCGTCGTTTCCGGCGGTTGATAGTCGCTCAGGCACAGCAGCGGCAGCGCGGCGCAGTGCGGAATCAGCCAGCCCTCGCCCCACATCAGCGCACACAAGCCGGACAGCTCGGTCAACATGCCAGATCGCAGCTCTTTATCGTAGGCGCGTCCCATCGTGCCCACCGCGACGCCGTTCTGATGTACCCACGCCGTCATCAGCATGATGCGGTCAATCACCACGCGAGATTTCTCGCGCAAATCGGCGTCCTGCGCCAGTTCGTACAGCGCCATCAACCCAATCAGATCGATGGGGTAATAGGCAGCCGAGTTCCACTCCACCAGCCCGTGCTCCAGAATGGAATCAAACCAGCGCGTCAGGCGTTCGTGAGCAATCGCCTTTTGCTCCAGCCCACGGCGACCGCTGCACGGGAAGGTATCATCAGGAAAGTTTTGTCCGGCCAGATACTGCGCGACATGGAAACACAGGCAGTGGTTTTCACTCCAGAACCACATGGTGTCGTTGCCCGGTTCATCAATCCAATAGCGGAAACCGAGAATGGCGCTACGCACGCGACGCCAGTCCTGCGGCGGCAATTGCTGCCCCTGATAGCGCTGCCACAGCCAAATCAACGGCACCAGTTGGAAATCCGCACAGTCTTCGCGGCGGCTGATTTTTTGCAACGCGCTGTTGAGAATCGGCGCAGCAGCATCGTTGCCCTCACCTGTCGCAACAATCGCCAACAGCCGTCCGAGGCGTTCAAAACCGTGCAGCGCGGTATGGCGTAGAACCGCCTCACGCCGTGCTGCCAGCGTCGGTAACGCGGGCATCGTTTGTTCAGGTAAACGCCCAAAGCTGAGCGTGCGTGTCAGCGTAATACCGTTGCAGGTCGCGGCGCAGACCAGATCGTAGTAGCCCACCAGAGCGGAGGGTAAATCAACCTGCCAGCCCAGATTGCCAGCAGGCAGCGTCTGTTTCTGCTGCCATACGGGGACGGATTCGTTGACGTTACCAATCAAACGATGCGCCATCGTCACGGACTCCGGCAGCGGCTGCGTGCTGTTCAGCACCAGTACGGGCGGTTGAATCAGGTTATTCTCCAGCGCCAGCCCGTTTATCCAGCCATCCAGCGCGGTCAGTTGTTCACTGAGCGCCGTGTCGTCGTCAAGCTGCCAGCAGAGCGTGTCTTCCCCCTGATAACACAGGCTAAACAGGTAATCGGTATCGCGCTCGCACAGCTCTTCGCTATGAACCACCAGCGTGTTCATCCCGGCTTTCAGCGGCAGCGTGATAGCACAGGTTTGTTCGGTATTACGGGTAAAGGGCGTAAAGCGGGCAACCTGCTCGCCATTCAGCCACAGTGTGACCCCGCCGCAGGTGCTGAGCATAAAGGGTGCCGGCTGCGCGCTATCGCTGTGGATCACGCAGCGGGAAAAGCGCTGAACGTGAACCGGACACGGCCAGAAATCGCTGAAATTCACGCTGCGGCTTTCATCGCCACCGCTCCACATCAGCGGGAAGCGTAAATTGTCCGGCAACGCCACCTCTCGCTTTGCCTCTTCCTGCAAAAAACGCACGCGGCAGGGCAACACGCCGACATCGACAAAGCCGTTAATAAAGCGGTAATTCACCTTATCCGGCAGCGTATCCGGTTCGGCGAAATAACGTTTTTCCGTCAATTCGGTAATCAAAAACCGATTAATGACGCCGTTCTTCTTTAATTTCCAACCGATATTCATACGGAATCCTGTTTACGGCTTTGACAAATAAAATAACGAAAATGTATGGCTGCACGTATTTGCACTTTTGCTGTGCGTACGCTGCCAATATTTAGGGCAGCGAGCCATTCTCTGCACCGTAATATCGCAACTTGAATGCAAATTTGCATAAAATTGTCATTTGCATTCATTTATTGACATTTCGCATTAATAAATAAGATTCCCACGTTTATATATGTGATTAATATCACAAAAATGCTTTATTTAAATCAACATTTAAAATATCTTTAACCTTCCTCACATAAATCAGTCGGGGTTCTGTCCATGATTGCATGATGAAAATGACAGATGAATGCAAATTTGCATTAATAAGAAAACGGAATAACTCACAGAAAGAAAATAAGCCCCGTTAACAGCGACAGGGTATTTACGTCATTAATCACACTTATGATGTGGAGAGGTTTATGATGCGTTCCAACACCGCGTTATTTTTTTCCGCCCTTGCACTGGGGTTATTCAGCAACAGCGTGTTAGCCGCCAAAACGCAAATAACATTTTTATATAGTGACGACGATCCCGAATTAGTGCATTTCATGGAACAGAAAGTGAAAGCTTTCTCCCAAAGCAATGAGCGCATCGACGTGAATTTTGTCAGCACTGGCTATAACGCGCTGCAAACGCAGTTACCGATGCAGCTGGCGGCGGGCTTAGGCCCGGATATTGCCAAAACCACACAAATGGGATTGCTCGGGTATACGCTGGATTTGCGCCCTTACCTGAAAGACCCCGCCGCCTTTGAAAAACGCTACAGCGCCGGTATCGAAAAGATCATGCGCGTGAAAGGCGTGCATAAAGCAGATGCGCTGCCGGGCTTTGTCGCGTCCTGGACGGCCGATCTACCGTTCGTTAACGTGACGCTGTTTGAACAGGCGGGCGTTCCTCTGCCGCAGCCGGGTTACACGATTGATGATTTGATGAAAGCCTCGAAGCTGGTCGCGGAAAAAACCGGCGTACATATCCCCTTCACCATCGACCGCAGCGGTTTCCGCTTCTCCGGTCCGGCCTACTCTTACGGCGCACGCTACGATAAAGACGGACTGATCAACTTCCCGGACGCCGCCGCGCAGCAGTGGATTAAAGATCTGAAACGCTGGTCAGATGAAGGCGTGTTCCCACGTGAAATGTGGGGCGCAGCGGGCGGCGGCCAGTACAAGAGCATGGCGGACGATTTCGTGAACGGCAACATCGTGACCTACTTCTCCGGCAACTGGCTGTTGAACCAGTTCAGTAAGCAGATTGGCGACGGCTTTGACTGGAAAGTGCTGCCTGCACCTTGTAAAGAGAAGTGCATTTCGATGGGCGGTGCGACCTTTATCATGCCGTTCACTACCACCAAACATCCGCAGGAAGTGGCCGAATTCATGGAGTGGCTGGGTAGCGAACCGCTGCAACGTGAGATTGCCGAACGCTTCAATATCATCGTCGGCGCTGATATTACCGATCTGCACTACCAGACCAAAGATAAACACGTGATCGACGGCCTGAACACCGCGCGCGAAGAGATCAAAAAGATCCCGTCTTACGTCTTTGATTGGGAACGCATGGAAAGTTTGGGTGCGAACGAACTGTACCCCATCATTCTGACGCGCTTTACCCAATATCTGAACGATCAGGTGTCGTTTGATGAGTATCTGCGCCTGACGTCAAACGATGTGAAACGCCTCAACGAGACGATCGCGACCAATCAACAACAGCGGAAAAACGCACCGTGAAATGGCAACTAAGGGAGATCGGCATTGATGGCGATCGCCCCTTTGATCGTACGTGCGAAAGCGCGATATGCGAGCAGCACTGGTCAGGGCAAGGCCGCTATCTGCTGGTCACTGGCGGTTTCACCCGGCTGCTGCACTGGCATGACGGTCTCCTGAGCTGTCGCGGCGGCGACAGCTTTCCCATCGGCAATCCGGCCAGCCTGTCGCGGCTGGGGCTGTGGGCGATGCAAGAGATGCTTCAGGCCGTTGAGGGCATCACGCCGCTTACGCCACTCAGTGAAGCGCTGTTCCTGCACTTCGATAAGCATGTCGATCGGGTGATCGACTGGTCAAAGCAGGCGCAGGCCGTGGACTACAGCCTGCTAGGGAAAAGGGTGCTGGCACACCCGCACGACGCGCTGGCGGTGCAATTGCTGACCCGCTGCGCTGACGAGCTGACCGTACTGCTCAATAGCCTGCCGGACTCACCGACTGAAGCGGTCGACCTCAGTGGCGATCTGGCGGTGGCCTGCCTTCCCTATCTGGATTCAGGAGCACGCGCATCATGACGACATGGCTCTATGCCGGTGTAGATGGCGGCGGCACAGGCTGTCGGGCTCGTATTTATCAGGC
The DNA here is from genome assembly GCF_041228105.1 of Pectobacterium aroidearum. Classification (NCBI taxonomy): domain Bacteria; kingdom Pseudomonadati; phylum Pseudomonadota; class Gammaproteobacteria; order Enterobacterales; family Pectobacteriaceae; genus Pectobacterium; species Pectobacterium aroidearum. The sequence goes on along the minus strand of NZ_CP166097.1, from coordinate 853,107 downwards.
CGACGGTACGCCGCTCGGTCAGGGGCATGGCGGCCGCGCCAATCTGCTGCTCGGCGTGGAAAGCGTGCGCCAGTCGGTGGACGATGCCATCGCACAGGCGCTGAAGCATAGCGGACTGTCGCCGGATGACGTATCCCGACTTAAAGTCGGGCTGGCACTCGCCAGCGCAGAACATCGCCTCGCCTACGAGTCCTTTCTGGCGTTGCCGCATCCTTATGCCGCTCAGGTACTCAATACCGATGCGCTGGGCGCCTGTCTGGCCGTCAATCAAGGGAAAGAAGCGGGCGTGGTCATTGCCGGAACCGGCTCCTGCGGGCTAGCGTGGCAGAAACAGACCATTACCGCCTACGGCGGCCATGAATTCCCAATCTCCGATCAGGGCAGCGGCGCACGCCTCGGGCTGGCGGCGTTGCAACACACCTACGATGTACTGCACGGCTGGTGCGCGCCGTCTGCGCTCAGTCAAAGCATCGATGATTTCTTTTCCGCCAGCGCAGCGCACGCGCAGGCTGCCAACACGCCCGACGCGCTACAGCGGTTTAGCCAGCAGGCAAAACCGGGCGACTACGCGCAGTTCGCCCGCCGCGTATTTGACTGCGCTCAGCAGGACGATGCCGTTTCTCACGCACTGTTGGCGCAGACGGCCAGCGAAATCAGCCTGCTGTTGGCCGCCGTGGCGCGCCATGCCACGCCTCGCTTATCGCTCATGGGCAGCATCGGCTTACATATTCGTCCCTGGCTGCCGGACGAGTGGCAATCCCAACTCGCCGCCCCGATGGGCGATGCGCTCGACGGCGCCCGATTGATTGCCTGTCATGATTATGCGTTATACAGCCATCCGTTATAAATAATGCCGGAGACATCAATGACATCACTTACTCGCAGAACTTTCGTCAAGCTCGGCGCAGGCAGCGCCATTACGCTGGCTGGCGGTTTTTTTCACACCAACGCCGAATCCTCAGCGCCTGCCAGTCCGCTGCGCATTGCCATTATTTCGGATGTCCACGTCCATAATATCTACGGCAACTACGATTTTGACGGCCTGCCCGATGCACAGACCGGAAAGAAGCTAACCATTCGCACCCTGAAAGATTCGGTGAATTCGACCCGCATCTTCAATGAACCCTACTTTGCACTGCTGGCCGCGCTGGACGAACTAGCAAAACAGCAGGTGAAATACGTGGTGCTGTCCGGCGATTATTCAGATGACGGCCAGCAGCCTACCGTTGAAGGCATTGCCGCCATCCTGACGCAGTATGAACAGCGCCACGGCATGCGCTTCTTCGCCACGCCGGGCAACCATGATGTCAATCGGCCACAGGGCGATGATTCGTGGCAAAGGATGCTCAACGCCGACGGCAGCAGCACGATGCTGAGCAGCAAGCCCGGCGTTAAGCTTGGCGATGCGCAGTCGCTGATTGTCACCGCTAAAATGCAGGCACTCGGCTATGAACGCGGCCTGCCGCTGATGAAGCCGTTTGGTTTCTTTAAGCGCGACGACTTCCTGCACTGGGAAACACCGTTTGGCGACAGCGACGAACTCAGTAAACGCCAGTATCTTGCCCGCTCACCGGACGGCAGCAAACAGTGGAACATTGTCGACGCGTCCTATCTGGTAGAACCGGAACCGGGACTGTGGCTGCTTTCCATTGATGCCAACGTGTATCAGGTCAAAGACGGCCCGGAGAAACGTGAAGGGATTGAAGGCTATTCCACCAGCAGTAATACCGGCTGGAATGCCTTGCTGACCGAGAAGCCGTTCATGCTGCCGTGGGTGAAATCGGTGGTACAGCGGGCGAAAGCGCAGAATAAGAAGCTGCTGGTATTCTCACACTATCCGCTGGTCGATTTCCTCGACGGCACGGTGGAGGACGAAAAACAGCTGTTTGGCAGCAACAGTTTCATTAAACGCACGCCGCGGCCGGACGTCGCCGAACAGGCGCTGGCGGCCGGAATCCGCCTGCACTTCAGCGGCCACCTGCACGTCAACGACACCGGCGTTTATCGCGGTTCACAAGGAACGCTGGTGAATGTCGCGGTGCCGTCGCTGGCCGCCTACCCGCCCGCGATGAAACTGGCGACGCTGCATAGCGATCGCGTCGATATCGACACGCTGGTTCTGCGCAACGTGCCGCAGTTCAACCATCTGTTCCCGTTTTATCAGAAAGAGCTGGAGCGCACCGGTGAGCCGCTGGGCGACATTCTGAAAAGCCGCGATTATTACGATTTCCTGCATCATCATCTGGCGCTACTGGTACGCCAACGCTTTCTGGTGAAAGACTGGCCGGAAGATTTATCGCCTCTCATCAACACGCTGAACTGCGCCGATCTGCTGTGGATTGCGCAGCAAAAAGAACCGCTTAACGCCAAAGCGCTGCCTGATGCCAGCGCGCGTAAGCCGAATGCGGTCGCAGGCACGGAGGGGTTACAAGATATTTCGCTGCTCACGCTGGTGACCGACTGGTATTGCCTGCGCAACGGCAGCGATCTCGCCTGGCAGGATATTCCGGCTGCGCGGGTGAAGCAGTACCGCGCCCTGCTCGCGGTCTACACGCCGACGGCCACGCTGCCGCCGGACAGCCTGCAATATCGCTTCGGCCTGATGCTAAAAATCCTCGCGGGATATATCAACGATGAGCCTGCAACTCGCTTTGTGGTTGATATGCAGGGGAATTTCGTCACAGTGTGATGTATTCATGGAATTGGCTTTTAGTCACATTGGTTATGCAGATGCAGAGAGCGTTTCGTGCGCTTCGAACATTGTCCTTTTCATGCTACGTCGTAGCACGCGCCCGACATAGGGGGCTACGCCAGCCCCCTATGAACCCCGGCTTTTGGCGGAATTATGCCGCTAAAGCGGTGCCTTCGTCGATATCAGGCTTAGAGGACCGCTTGCGACACGTTCCCTACGTGGCGCAAGCTTTCGCCGCGTCCATGCGGCTCATCCTAAGCCTGCTATCTCCTCAGCATAATTTTTTACGCCGCGAAAAGAAGCGCCATCGCGATATGAGTTGGCTGGGTTTTGTCAGCTGTGTGGCGCACGAAATCCCCCATACCTGTCAGCAATCACACCAAATCCCCCCTTAATCGACTTACATACTTTTTTACCTATTACCCCTACCGTCATCGCCAAAAAATGATATGTTATAATATAACAAATCAGACTTTTACCGATGATAATGACAAGTTTTTACTCCCTCTCTGCGCTGAAGCGCGTGTTACTGGTTTCTCTGCTGTTGGTGCTGTTGTGGCTATTGGTGGGGTGGGCGGTGGTGTTGCCATGATTGCCCTACAGGAACTGGCCTTTGGCTATCGTAGTCAGCCGCCTCTCGCGACAATCAGCGGATGTTTCCATCAGGGATCGCTGACAGCGATTATCGGCGCAAACGGCTGCGGAAAATCGACGCTGCTGAAAACGCTGGCTGGCCTGCTGCCACCGCTTTCCGGCTCATTCCGCCTCAGTGATAGCAGCAAAAACAATGCTATCGGCTATTTGCCGCAGCTCTCCGAATTCGATCGACAGTTTCCTATCAGCGTACGCGATCTGGTTCTCATGGGGTCACTACCCCATCGCGGCTTGCTGCGAAGTATCAACGCCAACTGGCACCGAAAAGCGACCGATGCGCTCGACGCCGTCTCTATGGCGGACTTCGCTGACCGACATATTGGCGTCCTGTCCGGTGGGCAGCTACAGCGCGTGCTTTTCGCGCGGCTACTGCTGACACAGGCTCCCATTATTCTGTTGGATGAGCCTTTTACTGGCGTGGATAGCCAAACCACGCAAGCGCTTCTACAAACGATCGAGCAGCTTCACGCCGAAGGCCGAACCATTCTGGCCGTTTTGCACGATCTGGAACTGGTCGGTCAGCACTTCCCGAACATCCTGCAGCTCACCTCGGACGGCCATCGCTGGGGGGATGCTCAGCCCATATTACACAGCCTGCGCAAGGCCGACAGCGATACGCCAACGCTCAGGATCATTACGTCATGATGTTATTTCACCTTATTGTTTCTCCTTTTGCCGAGTTCGGTTTTATGCGTCGGGCGTTGGTCGGCTGTCTGGTCATCACGCTGAGCGCCGCGCCGCTGGGCTGTTTCCTGCTGCTACGGCGCATGAGCCTGATTGGCGATGCCCTGTCGCACGCAGTCTTACCCGGCGTCGCCATCGGCTATCTCATCTCTGGGATGTCGCTGCTGGCGATGGGAATCGGCGGCTTTATTGCCGGGTTGTCCGTCGCCATGCTCTCCGGCTTCGTCACCCGCCATACGGAATTAAAAGAGGACGCCAGTTTCGCCGGGTTTTACCTCGGTTCGCTGGCGCTCGGGGTCACGCTGGTGTCACTGCGCGGCTCCAGCGTCGATCTGCTGCACGTACTGTTCGGATCGATTCTCGCGGTGGATCGCGCCGCGCTGATCGACATTGCGCTGATCGGATCCACCTCCCTGCTGGTACTGGCGGTGATCTATCGGGCGCTGGTGATTGAATCGTTTGACGTGACCTTCCTGCGCATGAGTTCAGGACGCTATCGGGCGTTGATCCACGGGCTGTTTCTGTCGCTGGTGGTGCTGAATCTGGTCGCCGGATTCCAGCTGTTAGGCACGCTGATGACGGTCGGCATGATGATGCTGCCAGCCGCCAGCGCACGGTTCTGGACGCAGCGCCTGCCCGTCATGCTCGGCATTGCAGTGCTACAAGGAATGGCCGCCAGCCTGATTGGTCTGCTGTGGTCTTACTATGCCGAGCTGCCTGCCGGGCCAGCCATCATCCTGACGATTACGCTGTTTTTCTGTTTCTCGGTCTGTGTGGGTCACAACGGTGGGCTGTTACGCCAGCGTCGTTGACCGCTCAATTTCGTTATCTGCAACTTTCTGTGAGGGAAAAATGAAACGTTCACTGTTAGCTATCGCGTTATCCGGCCTGCTGCTTAGCCCACTGGCGATGGCAAAGAATCTTGATGTAGTTGCCAGTTTTTCTGTACTTGGCGATATGGTCAGCCACATCGGCGGCGATCGCGTAACCGTTACCGATCTGGTGAAACCCAATGGCGATCCGCATGAGTTTGAACCGTCGCCAAAAGACAGCAAAACGCTGGCTCACGCCGATCTGGTTTTCGTTAACGGGCTGGGGCTGGAAGGGTGGATTGACCGGCTGGTCACCGCATCCGGCTATCATGGCGACGTGATTACCGCCTCAAACGGGATTGAAACCCGCACCATGGTGGAAGATGGCAAAACAGAAACCGATCCCCATGCCTGGAACAGCATGAGCAACGGCGTGGTCTACGCGCACAACATCGTCAACGCGCTGGTGAAAGCCGATCCCGCGAATGCCGACTACTATCGCCAGCAGGGTGAAGCCTACATCAAACAGCTACAGGAGCTGGACAGCTATGCGAAGAAAACCTTTGCCGCCATTCCGTCAGAACAGCGCAAGGTGTTGACCAGCCATGACGCGTTCGGTTACTTCAGCCAGGCGTACGGCGTGAAATTCCTGTCTCCAGTGGGCTACTCTACCGAATCAGAAGCCAGCAGCAAAAAAGTGGCCTCGCTGATTAAGCAAATTAAACAAGAGAAAGTGAAAAGCTACTTCATTGAAAACCAGACCGATGGACGTCTGGTGAAGCAAATTGCCAATGCCAGCGGCGCACAGCCCGGCGGTGAACTGTACCCGGAAGCCCTGACCGACGCCTCCGGCCCCGCCGCAACCTATACGGCCGCGTTTAAGCACAACGTCGATACCCTCGCCGCCAGCATGAAGTAAACCGCATTCCTGCCAGTGCCACGCCGCTGGCAGGAAACCGCTCTGCCCTGCCCTCTGGAAAAGATTCACTACACTTAATCCGTACGCTATTTCCAAGGGGGATCTATGACATCGCAATCGTTCAACAACGGCTTGTTACGCCAGAAACTGCGCGGGCTATGGTTTCTGGAATCCTTCATTGATGTGCTGGGTGACGGCAACGTGGTTTATATGATGGGAGAAGGAGCGACAGGCTATATCCAGTATACCGATGATAACTGGATGACGGTGCAAATCATGGGCAGCGACAGAGAGCCCTACGATGCCGGCATTATGACGGGTGGTTCAGAGCAGCAGCTGATGCAGGCCGCCGCCACCTACTTCGCCTACGCCGGTCGTTATGAAACCAATGACGCTGAGCAGACCGTCACCCACTATCTGGACTATTGCCTCATTCCGAACTGGGTTGGCTCCAGCCAGTTGCGCTACGCGCTGTTCAGTGAAAACGACACGCGTCTTTCTTTAACCACGGATCCGATGACGTTCAACGGCGTGGTGCATAAACCTGAACTCAACTGGCGACGGCAATCGGCCTGACATCATCCGTCAGGCACAAACCCGGCTTACACCAGCGTCAGACTGAACGTTTTACCTTTCAGTTGCTCCTGCACCTCGGGCGCGAGCGCACTATCGGTGATGATATCGGTCAGTTCAGACAGCGGCGTCACGCAGAACAGCGAATAGGCGCCGTATTTACTGCTGTCCGCCAGCAGTATCCGGCGGCTGGCATTCACGCCGAGATCCTGTTTCACACCCGCTTTTTCTTCCGTTGGCGTAGTGATCCCTTTATCCAGACTCCACGAGTTACAGCTGATAAACGCGATATCGGGATAAATGCTGCGTAACAGACGGCGGCCGTGTTCACCAATACAAGACTGGCTACTGTCATCAATACGCCCACCGATAATCGTCACTTCAATTTGTTTGAACTCAGACAGGAACAGCGCAATTTGTAAATCGGCGGTAATCACGCGCAGCGGCAAATGCGTCAGGTGACGCGCCAACTCCAGCATGGTCGTTCCCGCATCCAGCACTACCGCGCTACCCGGTTTAACCAGCGTCGCGGCATAGCGAGCTATCGCCTGCTTCTCCTGAAGACTGCGCTGTAATTTTTCATTCGTGGTCGGCTGGGAAGGAATAAAACGATTGAGCGTCACGCCGCCATGACTGCGACTAATCACGCCCTGTTCATCCAGCTTGATCAAATCACGGCGGATCGTCGCTGGGGAAGCGTCGATCACAGACACCAGCTCATCTACCGTCACCAGATTATGGCTTTTCAGATAATCCATAATCTGATCAAGACGGCTCTGGCCTCTTACTTTATCCCCGCTCATGCGGAAAGCATCGGTTAATGTAGGATCCACGGCGATACCCATCTTGCTGTCATAAAGTTGTTTTAAATTGTTGGTTGCAGGATACCAGAAACCTTCCCGAACGCGGGAAGGAAGATATCCTGCAATGCGCACTGTATCGCGTTTTATTCGCTTACAAAACCCATGCCATCAGCGGTGATAAGTTACCGCCAATCAGGCCAGTTGCATCGCGAGCTGGATAGAGATCGCCATGCTTTCGGACTTCGCTTTACCGGTCCAGGCAATGTCAAACGCCGTACCGTGGTCAGCAGAGGTGCGGATAAACGGCAATCCGGCAGTGATGTTCACCCCATCATAGAAGCCCAGCAGCTTGAGCGGAATGTGTCCCTGATCGTGATACATTGCCACTACCATGTCGTACTGACCTTCATACGCCTGCAAATAGACGGTATCCGGCGGGCACGGGCCATAAACATCAATGCCTTTGGCCTTCATGGCTTCAACCGATGGCGACACAATTTTGATCTCTTCGTCACCAAACAGACCATTCTCGCCCGCATGCGGGTTAACCCCGGCAACGGCGATGCGTGGGTGGGTAAAACCGACGCGCTTGAGGAAGACATCCGCCATGTCGATCACCGTTTCCACGCGCTCGCGGTTCAGCGTATCCAGGAATTTACGCAGCGCGATGTGCGTTGAAACATGGATCACCTTCAATTTATCGGTATACAGCACCATCGCATAGTCGCGGCTGTTGGTCAGCTTCGCCAGCAGCTCGGTGTGACCCGGATAAATATGCCCCGCCGAGTGCAGCGCTTCTTTATTCAGCGGTGCCGTCGCAATCGCGTGGACCTCACCGGCCATCGCCAACGCAGTCGCTTTCTTGATGCAGCGATAAGCCAAATCACCCGCCTGTGCCTGAACGACGCCCGGCTTCAGCGCCTGCGGATCTTCCAGCGGCTCATCAATGATGTTGATGACGCCTGGCGCGAAGACCGCGTCAGCGGGTTTATCAATGATTTTCAGCTCTACGGCTGGCACGACATTCAGTGCCAGAATACGTTGCATCGTCTGTACGCAGCCCACCACCACGGCAGACGCGCCGGAAAGCTCGCCCTCGGCCAGCGACTTGATAATAATTTCCGGTCCAATCCCTGCCGGATCACCCATCGTTACCGCAATAATTTCACTCACTGACCTTCTCCTCAATAAAACGTAAAACGTCGAGCAAAGTAGTTTCGTTGCCAAAACCCCCCGCTTTAGTCATCACAGGGGTCGTGCCGACAACGCTGTTCAGCAGGTATCCCCAGGGCACACAGGATGCGATTTGCCCCTTAATCTGAAAGCCGGTAGCACCCAGTGCGGTTGCAACGGCAATCGCAATGTCACCACCGGATAAATACAGTCCTCCCAGCTTGCGCCGATGAGTACCGTCCGCTGTCAGGCTGTCTAGCGCCTGAACAAGGTTGCGCGTAAGTTCCCCCAGATAGTGGCTGATCGTTTCGCCAAGCTGCTGTCGGCTAAGCCCAAGCTGCTGGCACCGCGCGTCGATTTCGAAGCGCTGATTTTCGTTGTGACAGGTACGAATAATGCAATGGTGGCCGTTCAGCAGCGCCGTCACCGCCTCCTCACACTGGGATGCCATGACGGTGGATGAATGGGGTGAAAAGAGCGCGTTGATATCGATCTCAACCAGCGTGACATTGCTGAGCAGTTTGGCGGCCGCAATCTGTTTTTGAGCGATATCGCTCATTGACCCGACGATAGCCAGCAGCGGCTTCGCCGTTTTGCGCGTAAAATCCTGCGCATTCGCCAGCGCTTCGCTCAGGCCTGCCGAACCGACCAGCAAAGGACGAAACGGTAACGCGCTGGCGGCATCAACGATCTTCTCCAGATCGTCCTGTACATCCGTATCAAGAATAATCAGACGCACGCCTTCGTTCGCCAACTGCTGCAAACGGTGAGCTAAATTGGCCTGACGGACGTCATCAAGATGTATTTCCGCCACCGGTAACGCGGTTTGCTCCGCCAGACGGGCAGCGATAGAAGCGGAGGTCACCGGCGTTTTGGGATCGCTGGCAAACTCCGTATCGGTAAGCAAACGCCCATTCACCCAGACTTCGCCTTTGCGGGTCACGCGTCCCAGCGTTGGCGACGCAGCGGCAATCAGCGCTACGGGCACCTCTGCCGCAGACAGCGCAGCGGCAATTTCCGCGCCCAGATTTCCACGCAACGTCGAGTCAATCTTCTTGATAATCCAGCCCTGTCCGCCTGCTGCCTGCCAGGCTGCAACCGCTTCTGCAGTACGTTGAGACGCCACGTCGTCACGTGCCGCACGGCTATCGGTGTTGATCACCACCGCATCACCCAGTAAGTCCGCGTGCAGTTTATTAACGTCAAAGACGACGCTAACCCGTGCGCCATGCTGCGCCAGACCGACGCCCGCATCATTGGCACCCGTAAAGTCATCAGCGACCACTAAGACCTGTTCTGCTGATTGCTGCACGTTTGACATACTCCATCCCCGATTCAGATTACCTGATAATGATTATATTGAATCACATTTGATTATATGTGAGCAATATCAAATTATTTAAAAGGAATTTCACCTATAAATTATCACCACGATGTGGCAAATGGCGTTTAGCAGTAACCAAAATCACTCCATTTGACTGAAAGTAATCACCATCGCAACCATTATCATAGTGATAACGCTCTGGCGAAGAAGAGAAAAGGCAAGGTAATAAGCATGAATATCAATAGCACTATCCTCAGCGGTTACCGGGTACTTCAGGACATCAGTCACCTGTTGGCAGGAAAACAGCACGTTTTATTTGTCACCGACAAAAACATCGTCGGGCTGCCTGACGTTCAGGCGCTGATCGCACAAGTTAAGCAAGCCGTTCCGCAGGTTCTGTTAGTTGATAATGTTCCTGCCGAGCCAAGCCAGCACGACGTTGCCAAGATATTGAGCCAGCTCACACAAACCCAGACCGATCTGGTGATCGGCGTCGGCGGCGGTAGCGTGCTGGATGTCGCCAAACTGCTTTCCGTACTGTGCGCAGGCGACGAGACCGTCACGCTGGATAGTCTGCTGGCAGGGGAAAAACCGACTCGCCGCACGACATCGCTGCTCATCCCAACCACCGCAGGAACGGGATCAGAAGCCACGCCGAATGCCATTCTGGCGATCCCAGAAAAAGAAACCAAAGTCGGTATTATTACGCCCGTGATGCTGCCGGACTACGTTGCGCTGGTGCCAGAGCTGACCATCAGCATGCCATCGCACATCGCCGCTTCAACGGGTATTGATGCGCTCTGTCACCTGATTGAGTGTTTCACCTCAACGATTGCCAACCCGGTCAGCGACAACTACGCGCTGATTGGCCTGAAAAAGCTGTTTGCCAACCTCGAAACCTCCGTACGCGAGCCGAGCAATATGGAAGCCAAGCTGAACATGCTGTGGGCGTCCTATTACGGCGGTGCCGCTATTGCCCACTCCGGTACGCATCTGGTTCACGCCATGTCTTACCCGCTGGGCGGCAAATACCACATCCCACACGGCGTGGCGAACGCCATCCTGCTCGCCCCTTGCATGCGTTTCGTGCAGGACGCCGCACAGGACAAATTCGCACAGGCGTATGACCTGCTGCCGGATGCCGATCTGACACTGGGTACTGCGGAAAAAGCGCAGGCGCTGGTGACCTATTTCAGCGAGTTGGTTAAACGTCTCAACCTGCCCAACACCTTACAGCAGCTCGGCGTGGAAAAAGACCACCTGCCGTATCTGGTTGATGCCGCGTTACAGGTTCAGCGCCTGATGAAAAACGTGCCGACACAGGTCAGCGCCGACGATGTCCGCGAGGTGTATCTGACCCTCTTTTAAAGCGCGGGTTTCGGCAAAACGGTTTTAAGTTTTCATCTTTTTGATTACGTGTCACGAGGAAGAACAATGAGTAAAAATATTACCGGCGTCCTGACCGCCATCGTCACGCCGTTTGATAACCAGGGCGAATTTAACCCCGCTGCCATGCGTATTCAGGTTCAGCGCCAGATGCGCTACGGCAACGGTATCTTTTGTAACGGCACCAACGGTGAGTTTTTCGTACTGCACACCGATGAAAAAGTCGCCGTCACTGAAACCTGCGTTGATGAAGTCGCCGGAAAAGTGCCGGTTGTCGGCCACATCGGTGAAATCTCCACGCGGGAAACCATCAAGCTCGGCAAGCGCATCGCCGCGCTGGGTGTTGATGCCGTTTCGGTCATCACCCCGTATTTCATCCCACTCAAACAGGAAGAACTGATCGCCCACTACACCGCCGTCGCCGATGCGCTGACTGTGCCGGTGTTTCTCTACAACATTCCTGCACGCACGGGGAATACGCTGGCGCCGGAAACCGTCCGCACGCTAGCGGATCACCCGAACATCATCGGCATCAAAGACAGCGCAGGCAGTTATGAAAGCCTGAGCGGCTATGTGCAAGCGGTGAAAGGTGTACAGGGCTTTAACGTATTGAATGGCCCAGACTCGCTCATTCACCAGGGCTTTGTTGACGGCTGCTCCGCCTGTATTTCCGGGCTGGCTAACGTGGCACCGGAACCGATCAGCCAGATTTGGCATCGTTTCCACGCCGGTGACATTGAAGGCTCGCGTCAGGCACAAGAACAGGTTGCCGAGTTGCGTAAGACACTGTATGCCATCGCATTCTCACCTGCTGTGGTGAAAAAAGCGCTGGCGATCATGGGTGAAGATGTCGGCGTCAGCCGCTATCCGATCCAGTTTTCCGCACAGGATGAAGACAACATCCGCAACATACTTAGTCAATTCTCGCAGTAACAGAGAAATATCAATTTCCACTTATAGGCCGAGAAGATATGAACCATTTTAACCTTACTGACACCCTCATAATCGTTGGGATGATTGTGTTTTATATCGCATTCACCTCATGGTTAACCTACAAGCTCCGCAGTAAATCGAACACCGAGTTCATGGAAGGGTCACGCGCGCTACCGGCGTTTATCGTCGGTATCCTGCTGATGACTGAATTCATCGGTGCTAAATCCACCATCGGTACGGCACAGTCTGCCTTTGAGAACGGCTTTGCCGCATCCTGGTCGGTGATTGGTGCCGCCATCGGCTTCCCGCTGTTTGGTATGATTCTGGTGAAGAAGATTTATAACACCGGGAAGATCACCATCTCTGGCGCGATTGCCGAGAAATACGGTACCAGCACCAAAAACATCATTTCGATCATCATGATCTATGCGCTGTTGCTGGTAAACGTGGGCAACTACGTCAGCGGCGCGGCGGCGATTGCCACGGTGCTGAAAGTCTCCCTGCCTGTTGCCGCATTGATCACTGCGGTCGTCAGTACCTTCTACTACTACTTCGGTGGCCTGAAAGGAACAGCCTACATCACGCTGATCCACAGCGCTGTGAAGTACGCTGGCGTCATGATCATCCTGTTCGTGGCATTGAAAATGACTGGCGGCTTCAAGCCGATGTTCGAACAAATGCCGGATTACTACTGGACGTGGGACGGTAAACTCGGCGCCAGCACCATCTTCGCCTGGTTGATCGGGACTATCGGTTCGATCTTCTGTACGCAGTTCGTCATTCAGGCCATTTCGTCAACAAAAGATGCCACCAGCGCCAAACGTGCCACCTGGGTTGCCTTCTTCTTCTGCATGCCGATTGCACTGGCTATCGCGGTCATCGGTGTCGCAGCGAAGTTTGCTCACCCTGAAATCAACAGCCTGTATGCGATGCCGGTCTTCCTGCAAGACATGAACCCGTGGCTCGCTGGTCTGGTCACTACATCACTGGTCGCGTCTATCTTCATCAGCGTGAGTATGGTGGCACTGGCTATCGTTTCCCTGCTGATTAAGGACTTCTACGTTCCTTACTGGAAACCGACACCAGAAAAAGAGATGAAAATGACCCGAATCCTGTCGCTTGTCGTAGGTTTCGCGCCGCTCGTCTTCGTTCTGTTCGTTCCTGAAATTCTGAAGCTGTCGTTCTTTACCCGTGCTATTCGTCTGTCGATTTCCGTGGTTGCGGTGATTGCGTTCTACCTGCCGTTTTTCAACAGCGCACGTGGTGCAAACGCCAGCCTGATATCAGCCTGCGTCGTCACCTCGGTCTGGTACATACTCGGTAACCCATACGGCATCGATAATATGTACGTCGCATTGGCCACGCCAGCGATCGTCATGCTGATCGACCGCATGATTCCGAACAAAGCGAACAAAATCAAAATTTCTCAAACTGAAAATAAATCAGGAGCCTGAGTCATGAGTAGCGAAATCATTACCGTGGAACGTAGCGGAAAAGTTCATCACGCAGAAGGCGATGCCGCGCGTCTGGATGCCTACATTCCGTCGGAATGCCCGCAGAATCATGCGGCCAACCTGCTCCATCTGCCAAACGGCGATGTGCTGTGCGTCTGGTTCGGCGGCACACAGGAAGGGATTGCAGATATCTCTATCTACATGTCCCGTCTGGTGAAAGGCAGCGATAACTGGAGCAAAGCCGTTAAGCTGTCTGAGGATGCTACGCGTTCCGAACAGAACCCGGTTCTGTTCCTCGCGCCGGATAATGTGCTATGGCTACTGTATACCGCGCAGAAATCCGGTAATCAGGACACCGCCATTGTGCGCTACCGCCAATCCACGGATTTCGGCACCACTTGGGGCGAGATCGGCACATTGCTCGACCAGCCGGGAACGTTCATCCGCCAGCCAATCACCGTGCTGGCAAACGGCGACTGGCTGCTGCCAGTGTTCTACTGCCGCGTTCAGCCGGGTGAGAAGTGGGTCGGCAACAACGATGATAGCGCCGTGAAAATTTCCAGCGATCAGGGTAAAACCTGGCGGGAATATCCGGTGCCAAACAGCACGGGCTGCGTACATATGAACATCACCCCGTTGCAGGATGGTACGCTGCTGGCGCTATACCGCAGCCGCTGGGCTGATTTCATCTACCAAAGTCGTTCAACGGATGGCGGTAAAACCTGGTCAGATCCCGTGCCGACCGATTTGCCCAACAACAACTCATCTATTCAGGTGACGACGCTGGAGAATGGCCATCTGGCGCTGGTGTTCAACCACATGAGCGCCGCCGATGCCACCGAGCGCCGTCTGTCGCTGTACGATGAAATCGAGGATGAAGAAGACAAAGCCAGCAATGCCAAAATGCCGGAAGTTCAGGCGGGCAGCCGCAGCGCCTTCTGGGGTGCCCCACGTGCACCGATGACGCTCGCCATTTCGGAAGATGGCGGTAAGAGCTGGCCGTGGCAGCGTAATATTGAAGTGGGCGACGGCTACTGCATGACCAACAACTCAACCGAGAAGCTGAACCGCGAGTTCTCTTACCCCAGCGTCAAACAGGCGCAGGACGGTAAACTGCACGTGGCGTTCACCTACTTCCGTCAGGCGATCAAGCACGTCGTGGTAAGTGAAGAGTGGGTCAAGGCGAACTAAACCACGCTACTTTTTCTCTTTGTCAGCGGGGGCTATCCCCCGCTATACCCGGGATATTATTATGATTGCAGGAAACCTAAACGCCCTCAAACTCGCTACGCTGCCTGATGCACTCTGGACCATTCTGTCTGCACCCGGTATGTCGTTAGCTGAACTGAATGCGCTGCCCGAAGGCCGCTATCAGCCGGAAGGTGCCGACTGGTTTTACAATATCGGTACCGTGAATACCGCACCGCGTGCCACGCGACATACCGAATTTCACAGCAACTACCTCGATATTCAGTTGATTCTGGAAGGCGAGGAAATTATCGGTTACGGTCTGAATGATGTGCATGGCCAACCCGCGACCGAGCGTAAGCCGGATCTCTACATTCTGGATAACCCACAGGTGCCGCATCAGATCCATCTGCGGGCAGGCGACTTCGTCACGTTCTATCCGGGCGAAGCCCATCAGGCGCTGTGTGCGATTAACGACAGCCCTGCTCCGGTCAAAAAAGCCGTGTTTAAAATTCCCGTCGCGTTGTTGTAAATCATAGCGTTGTCATTAACACGGTTGCATCAAAACCGTTAAGTCCGAACGAAGGAGACATTGCATGTCAGCTACAGCCCCTAAACACGCCCTGATTACCGGTAGCAGCTCAGGGATCGGTGCCGCCATCACACAAAAATTACTGGCGGAAGGCTGGCGGGTAACCGGCCTGTCGCGCAAGCCGGGTGACTATTCACATCCACACTTTACCCACCGCGCGGTGGATATCATGGATACGCCCGCGCTGACGGCCATTCTGGACGAAATTGCGCAGGTTGATGCCGTCATCCATGCCGCAGGCATCATGAAAGCTGCCCCGCTCGGCCAACTTTCGCTGGAAGACGGTGAAACGCTATGGCGATTGCATATCAACGCGGCGCAGGTGCTCGCCGACCGTCTGGTCGATAAGCTGCCACAAGGTGGCCGCATTGTGCTGCTGGGCAGTCGCACGTCGAGCGGTTCAGCGGGACGCAGCCAATACGTCACGACAAAATCTGCGATGATCGGCATGGCAAGAAGCTGGGCGGCGGAATTGGCGCCACGCGGCATTACGGTGAACATCGTCGCACCGGGTGCCACAGAAACCCCGATGCTAACAATGCCGGGCCGTCAGAGTTCTCCACCGAAGCTGCCGCCAATTGGGCGCTTCATCCAGCCGCAAGAAGTGGCCGATCTGGTGGGCTACCTACTCTCCCCATCTGCCGCAGCCATTACTGGCCAGCAGTTGGTGATGTGCGGCGGCGCATCGCTGTAATTCATCACGATTTCCATAACTCGTAGTTCATAATTCCTAACTCATTGTTCATAACTCATTGTTTATAACTACAGGCCAAGATTCTTAAACGGAGATTGGCCTGAATTATTTCCCCCTCCCTTATGCGCCTCCTGTAACTCGCATTATGTAGAGAGATATCACTCTCTTTTATTATGAATACATCCATCCGAAATAATTAACAAAAGAACAATAAAGAAACACAGCCCAATAAAATAGAATCAATTGATCTTAGTCAATTTATCAACATTATTATTAACTACCGAAAATTAAATATCACCTACACTATCTGAACGCATGAAAATAATAAAAACAGCAACCTAAAAAAAACATTCGTTAA
Source organism: Pectobacterium aroidearum (assembly GCF_041228105.1). Lineage (NCBI taxonomy): Bacteria > Pseudomonadati > Pseudomonadota > Gammaproteobacteria > Enterobacterales > Pectobacteriaceae > Pectobacterium > Pectobacterium aroidearum. The sequence goes on along the minus strand of NZ_CP166097.1, from coordinate 836,868 downwards.
CTAATAATAATTTACCTCCCATGTTCCTCAAAGACAAATAAAAAACCAATACATTGATATTTAACAAATAAAAAATTTAAAAAATAAAGAACCAGAATATATAGTGGCACTAATATTCAGGCCGGTATTTTCCTGCCTATTCCACCATTCAGAGATGACGAATTAGGTTTCTCTTATAGCGCTTTACTGATATAGACAAATAACCGCAGGAGATTTTCGTATGGATAATGACGCATTAGCACCAGAAAGAAATCATTTCCCGTTTAATAACAGCATATTGAATAATGAAAAAATGGCTACGTTGGGTGGCGTAAAAAAAACCTCCAGCGTCGCGGAGCAAGAGCTCCTTACCCCACGCATGCAACGTCTTCGCGCCCGTTATTTAGAAGCGCGCCCCAGTATTTCTATTTATCGCGCACTGGCCTTCACCGAGGTGGCGAAGCACAATCCTGGCCTGCCGCCTATTCTGTTACGGGCAAAATCCTTTCGTAAAGCCTGCGAAACCGCTCCAATACTGATTCAGGACGAGGAGCTGATCGTCGGGCATCCCTGCGGTAAACCGCGTGCGGGGGCGTTCTCTCCCGATATTGCCTGGCGCTGGGTACGAGACGAACTGGATACCATGAGTACCCGTCCTCAGGATCCTTTTCAAATTTCAGAAGAAGATAAAAAAACCATCCGTGATGAGATAGTCCCGTTTTGGCAAGGCCGCTCGCTGGATGAGATTTGCGAGACACAATACCGTGAAGCGGGCGTCTGGGCATTCAGCGGAGAAACCTTCGTCAGCGATCTTTCTTACCACCAGATCAACGGCGGCGGCGACACCTGCCCCGGTTACGATGTGCTGCTGTTCACCAAAGGCATGGAGGGCATCAAAGCTGATGCGCAGGCGAATCTGGCTCAGCTTGATATGGAAGAACCGGATAATATCGATCGTATCTATTTTTATAAGGCTGCAATTGAAACCTGCGACGGCGTCATGGCGTATGCCCGCCGCATGGCGGCACACGCACGGGAACTGGCGGCACAGGAGACAGATGCTTCACGGCGCGCTGAACTGCTGACCATTGCAGAAATCAACGAGAACGTGCCAGCCCATCCTCCCAAAACGTTACAGGAAGCACTGCAAAGCATCTGGACGCTGGAGTCGCTGTTTGAAGTGGAAGAGAACCAGACAGGGATTTCACTGGGGCGTGTCGACCAATACTGTTACCCGATGTATGAAGCCGACATTCAGTCCGGTCGCCTGACACGCGAGCAGGCACTGGAAATGATGCAGATGTTCATTCTGAAATGTGCGGAACTGATGTGGATGTCCAGCGAAAGCGGTGCGAAATATTTCGCGGGCTATCAGCCGTTCATAAACCTGACGGTCGGCGGGCAGAAGCGTAGCGGAGGCGATGCCTGTAACGACCTGACTTACCTGATCATGGATGCGGTGCGCTTCGTGAAGGTGTATCAGCCGTCACTGGCCTGCCGTATTCACAACCAATCCCCTCAGGCGTATCTGGAGAAAATTGTCGACGTCGTTAAATCAGGGATGGGCTTTCCGGCATGTCACTTTGATGATTCCCATATCAAGATGATGCTGCGCAAAGGCTTCGACTTTGAAGATGCGCGCGACTACTGCCTGATGGGCTGTGTCGAACCGCAAAAATCAGGCCGCATTTATCAATGGACCTCCACGGGCTACACCCAGTGGCCGATCGCCATCGAGTTTGTCTTAAACCGCGGCCGTATGATCCTGTTCGATCGCGTTCAGGGGCTGGACACTGGCGACTTGAGCACGCTGGAGACCTTTGAAGATTTTGATCGCGCAGTGAAAACGCAGATCGCACACATTATCCGTCTGTCCGCGATTGGCACCGTGATCAGCCAGCGCGTACATCGTGATGTCGCGCCCAAGCCGCTGATGTCCCTGCTGGTCGAAGGCTGTATGGAAAAAGGACGGGATGTGGCGGCCGGTGGTGCCGTCGTCAATCACGGGCCGGGGCTCATTTTCTCCGGGCTGGCGACTTACGTTGACTCCATGGCGGCTATCCGCAAGCTCGTTTATGAAGACCGCCAATACACGCTGGAACAACTACGTGACGGCCTGTTGGCGAATTTTTCAGGCTATGACGAACTAAGAAGAGACTGCCTGAATGCGCCGAAATACGGCAATGATGATAACGCGGCCGACCAGCTTGCGCGGGATATCACCGAATGGACGGAAAAGGAGTGCCGTCAGTACAAGATGCTCTACTCCACGTTTAGCCACGGCACATTATCGATCTCGAATAACACTCCAATCGGTGAACTGACCGCAGCCAGCGCGAATGGCCGACTGGCATGGGCACCACTCTCCGATGGGATCAGCCCAACGCAAGGGGCTGACAAAAAAGGGCCAACGGCAAGCATCAAATCTGTCAGCAAAATGAATGTGGAAAGCATGAACATTGGCATGGTGCATAACTTCAAATTCCTCAAAGGCATGCTGGATACGCCAGAAGGCCGCAACGGCTTGATTTCCCTGCTGAGAACATCGTCCATTCTGGGTAATGGGCAGATGCAATTCAGCTACGTTGACGATGAAGTATTGAGGAAAGCCCAACAAACGCCGGAGCAATACCGTGATTTGATCGTGCGTGTCGCGGGATACAGCGCCTACTTCGTTGAATTATGCAAGGAAGTTCAGGATGAGATCATTAGCCGCACCATGATCGATAAGTTCTGATCGCCACAGCGCCTAAAGGAATTCGCAGCATATCGTCGAGCAGGGACGCTGACGGTGACAGAAGGAGGCATCGCAATGCAACACGCGCAGAAAACCACAGGACGACTCTTCAATATTCAGAAGTATTCGATCTACGACGGGGAAGGCGTCCGCACGCTGATCTTTATGAAAGGTTGCAATATCCGTTGCCCCTGGTGCGCAAACCCAGAGGGGATCAGCAACGCCTATCAGATCATGTTCTCTCAGGATAAATGCATCGACTGCGGAAAATGTGCGGAGGTTTGCCCGACGGGTGTTCACCGCATGCAAGCAGACAGCAGCGGCCAATGGCACCATCATCTCGATCGCACAGCGGACTGCATTGGTTGCCGAAAGTGTGAAACAGCCTGTCTGTCCGGCGCGCTGGACGTCATAGGACAAGAGATGACGGTTACGGAATTGATGGAAATAATCATGCAGGATTACCCTTTTTATCTGTCCTCTGGCGGCGGCGTCACCCTGAGCGGCGGAGAAATGAGTCTACAAACGGATTTCGCTGTCGATCTGCTCACCGCCTGCAAACGCATGATGATTCACACCGCGGTCGAAACACAGGGCACAACCCTGAAATCCCACTACAGCAGATTAGCCGCCGTAACGGATTTATTTCTTTTTGATATCAAACACATTGATACCCAGCAGCACAAGGCGCTGTTTGGCGTTGGGAATGAAAACATACGGCGCAATCTGGAACATCTGGTCGGGCTGGGAGCCGATATCGTCATTCGTATGCCACTCGTTCGCGGCTATAACGATTCGTACGATGCGGTTACCGACGCCATTCACTATGTCCAGACGCTGGCACAGCGCGGCAATATACAGCGCATCGACGTACTGCCCTACCACCAGCTAGGCCGCAAAAAATACGACAGGCTGGGGATGATTTACCCAATAAACGAGGACCCCAGTTACAACGAAGAAGAGTTAAATCGTTTGGAGACGTTCTTTAACGAATTTGATTTCGATATTCGTCTGGTTCGTCATTAAAGAAAAAACCAAATAGCGTATTATTAACATAAGTCGGGAGCAATATATGTCACTGAGAAAGCAATCATGGCTTTGGATGTTATTAGTTATCCTGTCAGAAACGTCTGCTACCTCTACGTTAAAAATGTTTGATAATAGTCAAGGGATAACAAAAATAGCGTTATTAGCGGTAATTATTCTGCTGTACTGCGTTTGCTATTATTCGCTATCAAAAGCGGTAAAACATCTTCCCGTGGGCTTAGCCTATGCAACCTGGTCCGGTACGGGGATTTTATTGGTTTCGACGCTCAGTATTATCTTTTACGGCCAGCGTCCTGATATTCCGGCCATCATTGGCATGAGCGTGATTGCCGCTGGCATAGCAATCATGAACCTCTTCTCTAAGATGGGCGCTGATGAACAGCCCGAAATACTCACGGACAGTGTTCAGAACCCACCGTTAAACACCAAAATCATCCATTAAACGTAAGGATACCCATCATGTTAAACGGATTCCTCTGGCTGGCACTTTCCATTGGTTCAGAAATTACCGGCACGTCAATGATCAAAAAAACCGATGGATTTAAAAAACTCTCACCTTCCGTTATCGTGATCCTCGCTTATTGCCTTTGCTATTTTTCATTAACGCGGGCAATGGGCTACTTACCCGTAGGGATTGCCTATTCCCTCTGGTGCGGCTTTGGCATCGTCGGCGTAACGTTTATTTCGATGCTGCTTTATAAACAGAAACCGGATCTCCCCGCCGTCTTCTCTATGGCGTTAATTATCAGCGGGGGAATTATCATGAATATGTATTCGAGCATGTAAAAGACATTGATTTTATTACACCTGTCAATAAACACTCATCATCCCACTCAGCACCACGGTATCTACATCGCGGGGCCGTTCAGGCCCCACTACACTCGTTCACCATTATCGGCCGGTAGCATAATATCGAATAATATTAGATAAAAAAAATAAAAATTCAAAAAATAAAATTATCCATAATTATGAAGTCACTCATTAATAAAAAAATAAAACCTAGTTAAGTTAACAATAAGCACCCTATTTAATAGCGAAAAATGATTATTTTCACCTTGAACAAAAAAAAGTAATAACTATACTGAAAAACTCTTATCATTAAGAAAGTCCACATCTTGATTCAATGCCATATCTAATATCCCATCGGAGGGGTGAGCATGTCTTGTAATGATAAATTTAATAAAATCATAGAAATGGAGTTATTTGATCCAAGAATAAGGCATCATATTTCATCACGTGATTATATGGATTTGACGGTAAAAAGAATGAGGGTTATTTTTCAAGATGGATTGATTAATAATGAAATGTGGTTGGGGCAAGAAAACCAGGAGCAGTTTGATGAACTCTGTAAAAACGTCGCTTTATTCGGCACGTTAGATTTATCATTAGGCATATCTCTTGCAGCACACCTCATTGCAGGAAATGTAATATTTACGCAATCCAGCCCCAGTCAGATAAGGCAATATCGAGATGAGGTAATTAACTTAGATCGTATCTATTCCTTTTGCTGCACAGAAATAGCCTGTGGTACTAATTTACGCAATATAAAAACCACCGTCACTTACGATCATCTACAGCACAGACTGATACTCGATTCTCCAACGCCTGATTCTGCGAAATTCTGGATAGGAAATGCACTTTATTCCGCTACCGTCGGTATGGTATTGGCAAGACTGATCGTTAACGATCGTGATGAAGGCATTCATTGGTTTCGAGTACCGTTGAGAGATAAAGAAGGTGAGAATTTACTTACCGGCATCAGTGCTATTTCTTGCGACCCCAAAGGCGGTGTGGAAGGATATCAAATCTCCGGCCTTCGGTTTAATCAGGTCAGTTTGCCCCTTGAAGCGATGATGCAGCGCCATTCTGAAATTACTTCCGATGGCGTGTTTTATAGTCAGACGTCCAAATCCCAACGTTTCGCGTCACTATTTGAAACCTTTTTGCAGGAACGCATTTTTCCATTGAGCAGCGGTAGCCTGTCTGCAGCAGCCGCACTTTATATTACCTATAAATATTCTGAACACCGAGTCACATCATTAAAGCCAACATATCAAACCTTAATTATGGAGCCATTATTTTGTCAACGATTATACCCCGAGTTACTCAAAGCATTCTCTCTGCACGTTTTGAATAATGTTATCATTGAGCAATTCAAAATGAATTGGGAAGATAAAAGCACGCATAAACAATTGCAGATTTTAGTCGCCGTCGGAAAATACTTAGGGTCATCACTGGGGTTGGAAATCCTACGCAAATGCCGGGCGATGTGCGGGGCTCAGGGTCTACATCACTACAACCAAATTATGTCTATGCAGATTGACTATGAGGCTAATATTACCTTTGCTGGTGATAACTCCGTCATGTCTTATCAGATTGCCAAGTATATGATTGGATTAAATAGATTTAAAAATCATGACATTAAACCAGAAAACATCGCACAAGAAATAGAAAAGAAAGTGGTCACCGCCTGCAATCAGCGCCGATTCACCCATGCAGAAGCACAGGCTCTTACCTATACTTACGCACTGGATCTTATTATTCAAAACATCCAAAAAACAGGCATTTTAGAGAGTGACATGCTACAAGACCTCAGCAATAGCTTTACACCGTATATGTCAGATACCCTATCTTTCAATATCATTAACCCGACGATAGAAAAGATAAACTATTTGATGAAGATACTTACTCCACCAATTGAGTTAATTACCGCACCAATCATTACTCCTAATTACACAGAAGAGTTTACTTCAGAGCTTTACGCGATGTCATAAATAGTTAATTAACATTTCACCTGCCTCCCGGAGAAATATACCATGAATGTACCTATATCTAACCTGATAGATAGAGATGATAGCGCAAAGTCAAAACAAATCAGAAAAGTCATTATTGAATATGGTAAGGAACTGCGAAATAAACATCCTATTCTAAATCATCAGGATCTATTAGGATTTAGTGCCTTAACTGCAATCACAGTCGTGATGGTACTCAGTTCCTTATTCTATTTTTATGGTTATCTTCCCTGGTGGGCTTGCCTGATAGTCAATACGCTATGTATTTCTGTTGCACATGAAATTGAACATGACCTAATCCACAATTTATATTTCAGAAAAAATCGCTTTATATACCATATGATGATGACCGTAGTCTGGCTAATGCGTCCCAGCACAGCAAGTCCGTGGATGAGGCGTGACGTACATCTACTGCACCATCAGGTATCAGGCTCTGAACATGATGTAGAAGAGAAGTTTTTAGGTAATGGTAGAAAATGGGGACTTCTACGAATTTTAATGCTTAGTGATTTAGTTGTCGCCGCCGTTGTTATGATGAATAATGCCAAAACGCCTTTGGAGAAAAAGAAATTGCTTTCATTTTCCGTCAAAGCATTTTTCCCCTTCGCCGTCATCTACTCGGTAATATGGTATTCTTTTTTAATTTTTCACGGCGTAAACCTTTATTTTATATTAACAGAAAATCCAGTAGTCTGGTCTCAAACCATGATGAGTGCCATTCACTTTATTAATATCTCCGTGGTAATCATTGTTGGCCCCAATATGCTATGGTCATTCTGCTTACATTTTATCTCGTCAAACCTGCATTACCATGGTGACAATGAAAGCGGAAATGTCATTCAGGAAACACAGGTTCTTAATCCCTGGTGGCTCTACCCCATTAATTTCTTCTGTTTTAATTTTGGCAGCACACATGCAATACATCATTTTGTCGTGAATGAACCCTTTTATATAAGACAGCTATCAACACCCGTGGCGCATAAAGTCATGAGGGATATGGGCGTTCGGTTTAATGACTTCGGTTCTTTCAGCCGCGCGAACCGCTGGAACCAGAATCAATAATGAAGAAAGGCGGCGCTTTCTGAAGCGTGGCATCGGATAGTGGCTGCCAACCATCGCAATATATCAACGGCCGAAATCTCTGCTTTGGCCGTTGATACTCGACGCGAGTCTCTTTTCAGGAAAAACACGATCATGTTGCCAAATAGCTATGCAACATGCAGCACAACACGTCTCTCCTGTTAGCTGCTGGCGCGGGGTTCAAAGATAAACTTCACTTTTTCCAGTACGGGTGGATGTTCGTCATTGTCCATCATGGCAAGCACCAGACGCCCGACCTCCGCGCCCAGCTTTTCATAGTCAAGCTGCATCGCGGTCAGCGTCGGGAACGTATGCTCACATTGTTCAGAACCATCCAGACAGGCAATCGCCAGATCGTAAGGAACTTTCATCAGGCGGCGCTGGCATTCAAAGAGCGCGCCTAGCGCAATTTCCTCATGACTACAGATAATCGCATCCAGCTCCGGCTGATTTTGCAGTAGCTCCGTCATGGCATAGCGACCAAACTGTAGGCTGGGAGCTTCCGGGATCGTAATTTTCAAATCCGCATTGTGATAATGCGCCAGCATGGCTTTATTCCAGCCATTCAACTGCTGTTTTTGCAAACGGTTATCCGTATGCGCACCAATATAAGCGACGTGGCGATATCCCTTTTCCAGCAGTGACATCGTCAGTTGTTCCGCCGCTTCGGCAAGGGCAATATCAATGTTGATATTCGCATTCAGCGCGGCTGCGCCGGACACATTCACCGTAATGACGTTGCTGGCCTGGATGATGTCCTGGGTTCGTTGCGAAAGCTGCGCACTGAATAACACCAGCGCCGCTGGCCGCTGCTGCAAGAGTTTTTCAACCATGCCGGCTTCGGTGTGCTGGCGATATTCATGGCAGCCCATAATTATCGACACATTATGTTTGCCCACCGCCTGCTGTAATGCCTGCACAAAACGCACGCTGGCGCGATCTTGCTGAAAAGGATAAAGCACCGCGATAGCGGGTTGATAGGATGAGGCCAACGCCCCTGCGGCGTGGTTCGGTACATAGCCCAGCGTTTTGATCGCATCATGGATTTTCTTCTGTGTGGCATCGGAAACCAGCCCCGGCTCCCGCAACGCGCGGGACACTGTCATCGCACCAACACCGGCGTGACTCGCAATGTCCTGTAGCGTGACGCGATTCGTGCTCTCGGTGAGCTGGCTAGCCTCCTGATTAGGTTCATAGCCTAATGTTCTGGCGGCCAGTTCCACTTTGCTGCGTAGCTTCTCAGAAACCAGATCGGGCTTACGCATCACGCGCGATACCGTCATCGTTCCTACGCCCGCGTAGTCAGCGACATCCTGTAGCGTAACCTTACCGGTACTGCGACGCTTACGCATGCTCACTTCCTCTCCATTCGTCATTTTTCTCATCGCACAGCGGTATTACACCGTCCGAACATGCTGCGTCATTCACGCCCTGTCATCACCGTTGATAGTGTGCCTGTGCCGGTTCGAGTGGACAAATAAAGGCCCCGCTTGTGCTAAGCCGGTCACAGTTAATGATACACATATCAGTTAGCGCTATCTTTTTAGATGTTAATCACATTATTTTCGCAATCAGCACACTATCCTGCGTTCAGAATGATACAGAGGTGACTCTAATGCTTAACACTTTACTAACACCAGACGTTGTTCAGATTTTGCCTGCCTGTGATGATTGGCGTCACGCTATCGCCTTGTCCTGTAAGCCTTTATTGGATAACGGTTCGATTGAACCTACCTATATTGAGGCTATCTATCGCTCTCATGAAGCCATCGGTCCTTACTATGTCGTCGGCCCCGGCATTGCCATGCCGCATGCCCGTCCGGAAGACGGCGTGAATCAACTCGCTGTCAGCCTGACGCTGATTCGTGACGGCGTGGTTTTCCATTCTGACGGTAACGACCCCGTGCATTTGTTGATTGTTTTAGCCGCCACGGACAGCAATAGCCATATCGATATTATTTCACAGCTCGCTCAGTTGTTCGACACACCTGATGACGTCGCCGCGTTACTCCGTGCGACGGATATCGAACAGGTGCTTTCCGTTATTTCTCGTTATTAATTGCCACCAGAGGGACACACATTATGAAAATTACAGTCGTATGCGGTAACGGTCTGGGTACCAGCCTGATGATGGAAATGAGCATTAAAAACATCGTGAAAGAACTCGGCGTGGTTGCTGATGTGGATCACGTGGATTTAGGTTCGGCGAAAGGCACGGACAGCGACATCTTTGTCGGCACCAAAGATATTGCCGATCAGCTCATCGCGCAGGCGGTGGGAGGGAAAATTGTGTCCCTGAATAACATGATCGACAAAGTGGCGATGAAAGAACGCCTGTCGGTCGCCCTGACAGAACTTGGCGCTTTATAAGCGGAGGATCAAAAATGGAATTCTTCCGTTTTTTAATGAGTGATGTGCTGTCTGAACCCTCAATACTGGTGGGTTTGATCGCCCTTATCGGCCTGATTGCACAAAAGAAACCTGCCACGGAGTGCATCAAAGGCACCGTGAAAACCGTGATGGGTTTCCTGATCCTCGGAGCAGGCGCCAGCCTGATTGTGTCCTCACTGGGTGATTTCGCCGAGATTTTCCACCATGCATTTGGTATTGCCGGTGTAGTCCCTAACAATGAAGCCATTGTCGCCGTCGCGCAAAAGAACTTCGGCACCGAGATGGCGATGATTATGTTCTTTGCGATGGTCATTAATATCGCCATCGCCCGCTTTACGCCGTGGAAATACATCTTCCTGACCGGACACCACACGCTGTTTATGTCGATGATGGTTGCCGTGATTCTGGCGACAGCAGGAATGAAAGGTGTGCTGCTGATTACCGTTGGGTCGCTGGTCGTCGGGGTATCGATGGTGCTGTTCCCTGCCATTATTCACCCGTATATGAAGAAAGTCACAGGCTCGGATGACGTCGCCTTTGGTCACTTCTCTGCGATATCACAGCTGCTGTCAGCGTTTATCGGCAGCAAGTTTGGTAATAAAGAGAAATCAACCGAAGACATGGAAGTGCCGAAGAGTCTGCTGTTCCTGCGTGATACGCCGGTCGCCATCGCGTTTACCATGTTTTTCATCTTCATTTTCACCTGTCTGTTTGCTGGCCCTGAAGCGGTGAAAACGATGAACGCCGGTGGGAAAAACTGGTTCATGTTTTCGCTGATTCAATCCATTACCTTTGCCGCCGGCGTGTACATCGTGCTGCAAGGCGTGCGTATGGTGATTGCGGAAATCGTGCCCGCATTTAAAGGCATTTCGGACAAACTGGTTCCCAATGCTAAACCGGCATTGGATTGCCCCGTCGTCTTCCCTTATGCGCCAAATGCCGTTCTGGTCGGCTTCCTGAGCAGCTTTGCGGCTGGGGTGGTCGGTATGGTGCTGCTCTATCTGTTGGGTATGACGGTGATCATTCCTGGCGTCGTGCCGCACTTCTTCGTCGGCGCAGCGGCCGGAGTTTTCGGTAACGCCACTGGCGGGCGTCGCGGCGCGATTTTAGGCTCTTTTGCCAACGGACTGCTGATCACCTTCCTGCCCGTTTTCCTGCTGCCAGTGCTGGGCAGTATCGGACTGGCAAACACGACATTCAGCGATTCCGATTTCGGCGCGGTGGGGATCCTGCTGGGCATTATCGTGCGCTAAGCCCGCATGATTAATCTCATCCGACACCAGTTTTAGTTTACGGAGGCAATGATGGAATTCTATTTAGATACGGCTGATGTGGCCGCAGTAGAACGGCTTGCTGGCGTGTTACCGATTAAAGGCGTGACCACCAACCCGAGTATTGTCGCACGCGGAAAAGCCGATATTTATACCGTGCTACGTGAGATGCAGGCCGTTATCGGCCCAGAAGGACAGCTGTTTGCTCAGGTGATGGCGCGCGATCCTGACGTGATGGTGGCAGAAGCACTGAAGCTCAGAGACGTGATTCCTTCTCTGGTCGTCAAAGTACCAGTGACACATGCAGGTTTAGTGGCAATTAAGCGATTGACAGAGCTGGATGTTCCCACCCTCGGCACCGCCGTCTACGGCGCGGGGCAAGGATTTTATGCCGCGCTGGCGGGGGCTCGCTATATCGCGCCTTACGTCAACCGTATTGATGCACAGGGTGGCGACGGGATTGCACTGGTGAAAGAGCTGCAAACCCTGATTAACCTGCACAGCCCGCAAACTCAGGTGCTGGCAGCCAGCTTTAGGACGCCACGTCAGGTTCTGGACTGTCTGCTGGCCGGGTGTCGGGCGATTACCGTTGACCCTGCCGTTGCCGAGCTGTTCCTGCAAGACCCCGCGGTTGACGATGCCCTTAACCGGTTCGATCATGACTGGCAGGCACGTTTCGGTCATGCCGATCTAGGCTGACTGATGGCAAAACATCATCCGCCTCTCGGGTGGTGCGTCCAACATAACCGTGTTCTCAAAACGATCGCATTGCCACATGCGGTCGTTTTGCCAAAAGCATCAATGCAGGACGAACTCGCGGTATTTTTCCACCAACGTCAGAAAATCATCCAGGCCGCATAAAGACAGGCTCTCTTCGTCGTAATAACTCATGCCTTCTTCCAGCTCATCCGTGGTAAAAGACAGCTGATTTGCCTGCACTATCACTTCTTCTTCATCCAGCGACAGCGTATATTCATGACCCACGCGCCGCCACTGCCGCTCACTGCCCGCAACAGAGCGCGCTGCTTCTTCAACGTCAGTTAATACCGTTAGCTGGCCTTTTACTTCTTCATTGAACCAGTGCCCGATCGCTTCATGTCCCATCGACATACGAACGATGACCTGGCCTGTCACATCCCGCAAAAATTCATAGTCCATGATGCCATCCCCACTGTGATGTTTCTTCTGTTCAGTTTAGTCGCCTATGCGCCCCACCGTCGTGACGCACCTTCACCTTTGATGTTGCAGATGCACAATGCCCGCAGCCAACAGCCAGCGAACAGGCAACGTGAAGTATGAAAACAGGCAGAAAAAAAGGAGGCACAAGGCCTCCTTCGGTGTAGAGATGCGAACTATAGCGAGTTAGACAGTCGTCTGGAAGATCACGCCGTCAGCTTTCTCGGTATATTGACCTAACTGGTCAAAATTCAAATAGCGATAGGTGTCCTGCGCGGTTTTATCCACCTGCGACATGTAGGTCTGGTACTCTTCTGACGTCGGCAAGCGACCCAGCAGAGAAGCGACCGCAGCTAGCTCAGCAGAGGCCAGATACACGTTAGCACCGGTGCCCAAACGGTTCGGGAAGTTACGGGTCGAGGTAGAAACGACCGTCGCACCATCCGCCACGCGCGCCTGGTTACCCATACACAGCGAACAGCCTGGGATCTCGATACGCGCTCCGCTCTTACCAAACACGCTGTAGTACCCTTCTTCCGTCAGCTGTGCCGCATCCATCTTGGTTGGCGGCGCAACCCACAGGCGGGTCGGCAGTTGGCCTTTGTGGCTATCCAGCAGTTTACCTGCCGCACGGAAGTGCCCGATGTTAGTCATACAGGAACCGATGAAGACTTCATCAATCTTCTCGCCCTGCACGTCAGACAGCCAGCGCGCATCGTCTGGATCGTTCGGCGCACACAGGATCGGCTCTTTGATGTCAGCCAGATCGATGTCGATCACCGCGGCATACTCGGCATCAGCATCCGCTTCCAGCAGTTGCGGATCGGCCAGCCATTTTTCCATGCCCTGAATACGGCGCTCCAGCGTACGGCGATCGCCGTAACCTTCGGAGATCATCCACTTCAGCAGCACGATGTTAGAGTTCAGATACTCGATGATCGGCTCTTTATCCAGCTTGATCGTACAGCCAGCCGCAGAACGTTCCGCTGAGGCGTCGGTCAGTTCAAACGCCTGCTCGACTTTCAGATCCGGCAGACCTTCGATTTCCAGAATACGGCCAGAGAAGATGTTCTTCTTCCCTTTCTTCTCAACGGTCAGCAGACCTTGCTTGATGGCATATAGCGGGATGGCGTGAACCAGATCGCGCAGGGTAATGCCCGGTTGCATTTTGCCTTTGAAACGTACCAGAACGGATTCCGGCATATCCAGCGGCATCACGCCCGTCGCGGCAGCAAACGCCACCAGACCGGAGCCCGCAGGGAAAGAGATACCGATTGGGAAACGAGTATGGGAGTCACCGCCCGTACCAACGGTATCCGGCAGCAGCATACGGTTCAGCCAAGAGTGGATAACGCCATCGCCCGGACGCAGTGAGACGCCGCCACGGTTCATGATGAAATCAGGCAGCGTGTGGTGCGTGGTCACGTCAACCGGCTTCGGATAGGCGGCGGTGTGACAGAATGACTGCATCACCAAATCGGCGGAGAAGCCCAGACAGGCCAGGTCTTTCAGCTCATCACGGGTCATCGGCCCAGTGGTGTCCTGTGAACCAACAGAGGTCATCTTCGGTTCGCAGTATTCGTCAGGACGAATACCCGCGACGCCACAGGCACGACCTACCATTTTCTGCGCCAGCGAGAAGCCTTTTTTGCTGGCTTCCACTGCTTTGGAAATACGGAACACGTCGCTGTGCGGCAAGCCCAGTGACTCACGCGCTTTGGAGGTCAGACCGCGGCCGATAATCAGTGGAATACGGCCACCGGCGCGAACTTCATCCAGCAATACGTCGGTCTTCAGTGCGAACGTCGCCAGCACTTCATTGGTGTCATGACGGCGTACTTCACCTTCATACGGGTAAATGTCGATCACATCGCCCATATTCAGATCGTTCACATCCACTTCGATCGGCAGCGCACCGGCATCTTCCATGGTGTTGAAGAAGATCGGGGCGATCTTGCCGCCCAGCACCACGCCACCGCCGCGTTTGTTCGGAACGTAAGGGATATCTTCACCCATGAACCACAGCACGGAGTTGGTTGCGGATTTACGCGATGAGCCTGTACCGACGACGTCGCCGACGTAAGCCAGCGGGAAGCCTTTCTTGTTCAGTTCTTCGATCTGTTTGATCGGGCCGACGGCACCAGGCTGATCGGGATCGATGCCTTCACGGGCGTTTTTCAGCATCGCCAATGCGTGCAGCGGAATATCAGGGCGTGACCAGGCATCAGGTGCCGGAGACAAGTCATCCGTGTTGGTTTCACCGGTGACTTTAAAGACGGTAACGGTAATTTTTTCCGCCAGTTTCGGGCGGGACAGGAACCACTCGGCATCAGCCCAAGATTGAATCACTTTCTTGGCGTGCGCATTGCCTGCTTTCGCTTTTTCTTCCACATCGTAGAAGTTATCAAACATCAGCAGCGTGTGGGACAGCGCTTCAGCGGCAATCGGTGCCAGTTTGTCGTTGTCTAACGCATCAATCAGCGGATGGATGTTATATCCACCCTGCATGGTACCCAGCAGCTCAACCGCTTTTTCCTGGCTAACCAAAGGGGAAGTGGCTTCGCCTTTAGCGACGGCAGCCAAAAAACCGGCCTTCACATAGGCGGCTTCATCAACACCGGGAGGGACGCGATTAATCAGCAGATCAAGCAATGCTTCTTCTTCGCCTGCCGGGGGATTCTTGAGTGACTCAACCAGCGCGGCCATCTGCGTGGCATCTAACGGTTTAGGAACAATCCCCTGCGCAGCCCGCTCGGCTACGTGCTTACGATATTCTTCTAGCACGACGTTCTCCTCGCTCTCATTGTCTTCATTATGCCGGCGCTCTTGTTCCCAATTGTGGTGTCCATGCCTGGGTGTCAGCGTGTGGATGTAAGGTAGTAGAGTGTCCGGTCCAGCCTCGTCAGCATATCAGGATTTGAATTGATTGTTAATTCGTTCACATAATAGCAACATTAATTTTTATTCAACTACGCTATGTGCCCCATTTCACTATCACTGAAAAATACCGACATCAGCAGAATAGCATGTCCCCGACGGCGCACACTAACTATGCTGAGTTAACCATACAATATGTGAGTTTTTAACAACGTAAGGCGATTCATCATCACCCGGTGGCGCAGTGATAATCAGAATGTTCGCAATAGAGTCAGGAAAAGTGTTAACAGATGATAAGAGCCCCTACGGCAACGATGCCGGATGACCTCTTTGACTCAGGAAAAGACTTCATGAAGATAAACCGGTATCTGCAAACGGCCTTCGTCACGGCCTTCGCGTTCACCGCATCTGTCTATGCCGCCCCCATTGAACTGGAGGGGTTCAGTTTAACGCGTGATATTCCTTGCAATGGCAATGATGTCACTATTTCAGGTAACGGCAACAACATTGTACTAACCGGTCAATGCGCCGCGATTTCCATCATGGGTTCCGAGCATAATGTCACATTCGATACCGCGACATCGCTCACCGTGACCGGCTCTGAGATTGCCGTTACAGGTCAATCAACGGGCAACCTGACCGTTGCCGCGTATAAAAACACCATCCGTACGCACATTGTTGCCGATGATAAGCCAGTAAAGGTGAACGTAACGGGCACAGAACATCATCTCGACCTGGATTTTAAGGGGCCCACAGTGGTTTCTTTCAATGGCATCAGCAACCACCTCTCGTGGGGAGGAACAGAACCACGCCTTTCCTCTAGCGGCGCCAATAACGTCATTAAACAAAAGCCATAACGCGCCCTATTCTTTCCTCGGAGAGACACCCGACAAACGGGCCACTGCGATGAAAAACATGACGACCCAATCGATCACTGACCGATTGGGTCGTCATGTTTAGGACAAAAATATCGCATCTCTCCCCTTAGGGAGAGATCACATCAGGCCTTAAACGTCAGCCACGGTCGCAGCCGTGCCACGGGTTGAATCAGCCCTGACCGTTCCTGAATATCAATCACAGGCGTAACCGGCTTATAAGCCGCCGGCGCTTCTTCCCGCAGGCGCTCATCCTTCAGCGTGATGCATTGCCAGGGCAACGTCTCTGCCTGTTTCGCCGTATCGATCTTATTGCGCATACTTTGCCGACGTTCGGCACGCCCTGCGCCGTGTGAACACGACCACAGCCAATCAGGGTTCCCCTTCCCAGTGACGAGATAAGAGTAGTCCCCCATTGAGCCGGGGATCAGCGCGAATTCTCCGGCTTTGGCAGGCGTCGCGCCTTTGCGATGCAGGTTCATTCCGTGTTCCGGCAGAATAATGTTATGCGAGAGATCGACCACCAGCCTGCTGGTATCCCGCGTAAACACCTGCTTCCAGGAGGAACGAATCAGTTCAGTCAGCACGATCCGGTTGATCCACGCATAGCGAGCAGCAACGCCCATCGCTTCCATATAGTCTGTCGCCTGCTCATCAACCAGACCAAACAGTCCAGACGCCGGGTATTTTTCTCCCGCAGGCCAGCAGGCTCGCGCTTTATCGATCCCACGCTGGCCGACATAAAAGCCCACGTCCCGTGAACCGGTATGAATCATAATGACGACTTCACCTTCTTGTACGCCAGCCTGATACGCCGCATGCCGATCCAAAACCGCATCGACAATTTGCAGCTCAACGAAATGGTTACCCGACCCGACAGTACCCAGACTGGAAGGCCGCAGAATCTCGCGCAGTGCAAAAAACGGTTCAGGCGCATGTCGACTATCGGCGCGAACCGCCTCAGTTCCGGCAATGGAGCCAAGTTCCGCCGACAAGCGTCGGAAGTCTACGTCTTGCCAGAGCCCCTGCAAGGGCAGCGCCGCAAGCCATGTCGCGAGCCCTTCATCAAAGAGTGCGGAAAACGAATCCGGCGTCACAGGAACATCACGCTGATCCAGCAGCAATGTGTTCTTGAGCGCCTGAATCAGCGCCGGTTTATGTACGTCAGCATCAGTATGATGTACGCCCGTCGTCAGCAAGCGCATCCCGCAGTTAATATCGGTCCCAATCGCCGCAGGGATAACAAAGTTCTCCGTAGTGGCAACAATGCTGCCGACGGGCGCAAGCGTGCCGGGGTGGAAATCCGGTGTCGCGCGAGCGGCGCAGACGTGTGCATCGCTGCCCGGTAGGTGTACCGAGGCGAAATCCAGCAGTTGCTGAACCGCCTTTTCTTCCAGCGGCAACGCTTCCGGCAACAGAACCTGCGCTTCTGCATGCTGCCTGCGAAGATGATAAATAGAATGTTGGTAATTGGTGTCTATCCCCAAACGGGATAAACGTTTTTGTAAACGAGTGAATGTAGACATGATGCTACCTGGAAAAAACAGAAAATCGCTCCTCCCGTTTCGAGGAGAAGGTTGTTTTTCCTGCAGCAGCAGATTCAGGAAAGGATGTCCGATTATTCTAAGGAGGAACGCCCTGATTGTAAACCGCTACGGCGTCGCGCGGGTGCCCCATCCTCAACGTTGCCGAGCGTCGTCATTGTGCTCACGGTATAGTAAACTGACTACATTAGTCATCTCTAAATTAGCCAGTCGCGCAGGACGGTATGAACATGACGTTAAGCAATTCGGATCGGGAATTCATGCAGGACGGTGCGAAAAAAGCCGCGGCGCTGCTGCGCGCGATTGGCAACGAGAACAGGTTGTTGGTGCTTTGCCTGCTTATCGAACACGGTGAAATGTCGGTGGGTGCGCTGCTTGAACATATCCCGCTCAGCCAGTCCGCCCTCTCACAGCATCTGGCGAAAATGCGTGAAGAAGGATTGATTAGCTATCGACGCGAATCTCAAACGCTGCACTACCGCATCGAAAATCAGAATGTAGAAACGATCGTCGCCACCTTAAAAGGCATTTTCTGCCCCTGATAGCAGCAATAAAAAATTTCCGGGAGAAATTTTTAACGTTGCGCAGCAACAGCCCGCAGGATGGCGGCCAGGGATGGCACGCTATAAAAAACGCCACAGCACAATGGCACCGTGGCGTTCGCGATTCAGTATGACGGATATAAAACTTAGAACGACGTCTTCACGTTAACAAAGAAAGTCCGCCCCGGTTCGTTATAGGTTGCAGCACCCGCACCCGCGATGGTAACCACGTTACTGTTCACCACATCCTGCGCATTACCGGCACGGAACAGGCGTTTATCAAACAGGTTCTCAACACCACCCGTCACGCTCAGGTTCTTATTAAACGTATAGGTACTGCTTAACCCGAACAGCGCATAAGGGCTTAACTCATTGGTCGCGCTACCCGTTACGCTCTCACCTTTGTAGTTATACTTCTTCGGCTTCTGGCGACCATACCAGGTCACATCGGCCAGGAAGGAAAGGTTCTCTGTCGCCTGCCAGTCCACTGATGAATTCAGGGTAAACTCCGGCGTAATCGACAGATAGTCGCCCGTAGTTTTATTCTTCGACTCCAGCATCCAGGTCAGGTTGTTACGCCAGTTGATGGTCTCCGTGACAGGAACGGTCAGGTTACCTTCCAACCCCTGAATGACGGCTTTCGGCACATTGCCCCACTGGAATATATTGGCGTTGGCATATTGAGAATTAGTCCCGCCCACCGCTTTACCGATGACATTGTTGCCTGCTTCGATCTTGTTACGGTAATCGTTATGGAAGTAGGTGATGCCAGCGATCAACCCATCACGGTGAAACTCCAGACCGATCTCTTTATTCAGGCTGGTTTCCGCTTTCAGGTCTTCATTACCGATCAGATAGCAAGACGTACCGCCGGCACAGCCCTGTCCACGGCTATAGAGCAGGTAATTCTCGTTGGTCTGGTACAGGTTCGGCGCTTTGTAAGCACGGGCGATACCCAGCTTCAGCGTGTAATCGTCACCTAATTCCTGCGACAGGTTGAGCGACGGGCTCCAGTTGGTGCCTGCCGTGCTGTGATGATCGACACGTAGCGCTGGCGTCAACATGGTGCTGTCCGTCAGTTGGACGTTATCTTCCACAAAGGCGGAAGCCAGACGAGCGGCGGATTTCTCACTGCGACCACTGCTGCTCAACGACCCCACACTCCCCGCTTCGGTCGTCGTCTGCGTGTTCGAAACCGGATCTGTCATCTTCTGCTCGTTCCACTCAACCCCGAGCGTGAGTACCTGATCGACCCAAAGATTCAGCGGAATATTCACTTCGTTGTGCGCGGTGAAGTTATCCAGTTTTATCGTGCCATATTGGTTCGGACTCGTTGTATCAAAAATCCCTTCTAAACCGCCGGACAACCCCTCAAGGATACGGGTATTGTGCGTACGCTCGTATTGCAGATACGACGTAGAGCTGACGCCGCTGTCCCAGTAGCCGCGATGCGTTACCGCAAAATTCTGGCGGTACATGCGGTTGGTTTCCTTACCGTAATTGCTAACAACGAGCGGGTTCGTGTTGGTATTTTGCGAATCACCCGCATAGATGTTGCCCTGACGGCTGGAACCCGCTTCAAACTCCAGTGACTGTTGCTTGGTCATATCCCAGCGCAACAGACCGTTGATATCTTTATTACGCACCCCTTCGCGTCCGGAAGGCAGTGAAGCTGACTGATTACCCGCACGTGCAGACTGATGCCCTTGGTTAATATCGCGTGCATCAGCCTGGGTTTTATTCAGGTTGCCGTACAGACGGAAACTCAGACTGTCGGTCAGGCCGCCCATCAGGCTGAAGTCGGTACGCTTGGTTGCACCTTCCGAGCTATGTTCCGGCGCGTTCAGGTAGGTGTTCCAGGTGCCGTGCCATTCCTGGCTCGGCTGCTTGGTGATGATGTTAACCACACCGCCCGCGGCACCGTTACCATAGCGCGCCGCCGCCGGACCGCGCAGCACTTCAATGCGTTCCACCATATCGGCAGGCACCCAGTTGGTGTCACCGCGGGTATCACGTTCACCGCGCCAGCCGTAACGCACGGCTGTACGGCTCGATACTGGCTTGCCATCCACCAGAATCAGCGTGTTTTCTGGTCCCATACCGCGGATATCGATCTGGCGATTGTTACCACGCTGGCCACTGGTTGAGTTACCGGACAGATTGACGCCCGGCATGGTGCGAATCAGATCTGACAGGTCGTTAGCGGGCGGACGCTTGCTGATATCCTCAGCCGTAATCACCGACACGCCCGGCGCCTGACGGGTTTGCTCTGCGGCCGTCACCACCATCGTATCGCCCGATGCTTTACTTTCCGCCTGATTCTGCACCTGAGGAGCAGGTTCTGTAGAAGGAGTGGTCGAGGTCTGCGCAGCGCTCAGAAACGATGTCATCCCGCAGCTAACGCCAATGAGCGTCGCCAGATAACGACGCGATTGTGGTAGTTTCATCAAAATTATCCTGCCCTGTAAGAAATGAATAAGTAGCCTGAAAAAGGAGCAACATCGCAGCTGGTACAGCGACACCTAACGACAATCAGCAAAAGTGCTGAATAACGGCGGAGATAAAACGCGCAGATATGGCGGTTATCGGGAGAGAAGCGTCATGCCGACGGGCATCACGTGGTGTTGTTATGAAATACGGTCTGTCATCAATCAGCCCTTTTCTCCGCATTGCCGGAAATGGAAAATGCATTTATCGTGCAATGTGACGTCCCCAACGAAAAATGCTATTGAGAAGTATTTGCATTACCATTTTGGCGCGGTCATTGTTACATTTGTCATTCAGGACGGGGTTTGCTCTAGCAGCAAAATGTTTTGCCAAAGCATCAAAATGGAAGGCGCAGGTCGAAGGTTTTAATCAGGTAGGTAATCACGTGCGCAGCTTCACACAGTCATCAAAGCCGATCTATAAAGATCACATCGTTCAGCAATCCAGCCTGGTCGCGAACAATTACCGTTTTATCGGCCCCCGGCTGATCGATAACACGCCGGTGCTGTTCGGCTCGTTCAGCGTCGTGCAGCTCAATCCACATCTGATCCTGCATACGGCGGATGTGATTAATCGCCACAACATGAAAACCCAAAATCTGCTGGATGACGCCATCAAGATCGCCATCGTGGTGAGCGGTAATGCGCACATCTCATTTGGCCATCAGGAGCTACATCTGGGGGAGAAACAACCGGCTTCGCTGATTGCGTTGACAGAACCAACGATGTTTACCCGTATCGGCAAACGTGATGAATATGAGCGAACGATTACGCTAACATTCGACAGAGAATGGCTGTACGGCAACATGATGGATACCGTTGGCGACTGGCAGGCCATCCACGATTTCACACAGACCCATCTGGCAACGCATCTATGGACGCCGTCCCGACAGGCACTGGCCATTGCCTTACAAACGCTGGACGCTGAACCTTGCCAAACGCCGCTCCAGCGCCTTTATTTGGAAACGCAGTGTATGGGCCTGATTATCGAGGCCTTTACGTCATTGACCGCCAGCGTAGCGCAGGAAAAAAGCAGCGGCGTCACCCTGCGCGGCTACCATCGCATTCAACAGGTCAGAGAGATGCTGGAAAGCGGCAGCGCCGATCAGCTTTCGATGAGTGAGATAGCCAAAAGCGTCAACATGAGTGAAAGCACGCTACAGCGCCATTTTCGTCAAACATTCAATATGAGCGTGTTTGAGTACCTGCGTAACAGTCGCTTGCAGCGCGCCATGCTGGCCTTGCAAAAAGACGGCATAGGTATTGCGCAAGCGGCCAGCATCGCTGGTTACAACAGCCCCGCCAACTTTGCCACGGCACTGCGCCGTGCATTCGGGATTACACCGGGGCAGTTGAAAGACCGCTTCTGATTCTGAATCACTAATAACCAAATGGAATTTGTTATTCCGTTTGGTTATTAATCGCTCTTCAGCGATGCGCAGTAAATTAGTGCTTTATCTGCCAGCACACATGACTATCCATGACCAATCAGACTGATATCACCGCAGCGCTTGCCCACCACATCATCCATAGCGAACCCAATCGGGAAGCGATTGATGCCGCCCGTGACGGAGTCACTGACTTCATCTCTACCGCGCTCCCGATCGCACAGGGAGCGATTGCCGATAGCGGGCTCGCGCCATTAAAGCAAGTGTTCAGCGGCACGGACAGCCTGACGCGTAGTCTGATTCTGGGCTATTCCGGCCACGTACTGGACTTTGACGATTACCATCCGGCGTTTCGTGGACACCCCAGCACCGTCATTCTGCCAGCGCTGTTTGCCCTTGCCGCTGAGGCGTCATCCGTAACGGAAGAGGCGTTTTTGACGGCGTATGTGATCGGCGTGGAAGCGGCGGGCAGAATCGGGCTGGCATGCGGCCCACGTCATTACAGCCTCGGCTACCATAACACCGCCACGCTCGGCGCTATCGCCGCTGCCGCGGCCGCTGCACGTCTGGCTGGCGCGTCGGTGGAACAGACACAGACCATTCTTGGTCTGGCTGCCACGCAGGCCACAGGGCTACGGGCGCAGTTTGGTTCAGCGGTCAAACCGCTACATGCGGGGCTTTCAGCCAGAGCTGGGCTAACCGCCGTCAAGCTAGGCTTGGCGGGTTTCGAGGGCAACACACAGCAGGTGATTGACGCCTTTCTTGCCGCGCACGGCGATCAAAAACAGCAGCCGGAGCTGCTGGTTGAAAACTGGGGTGCGCCGTGGCGCATGCTTTCTCCCGGTCTGGAGTTCAAGCGCTATCCAACCTGTGGCGGCACCCACAGCGCTGCCGAGGCGGCTTTTGCCCTGCGGGAACAGTGGCATAAGCAGAATGGTGCGAATGCCGATCTGGCTGATGCCATCGAACAGATCACGGTGACTTTCCCACCGGGTGGTGATGTTGCACCGTTTATCCGTAACGCGACAAACGGCGTAGAGGCGCGGTTCAGTCTGGAATATGTGATTGCGGCGGCGTTGATTGAAGGGGAGTTGAAGCTGGCACATTTCTCAGAAGCACCGGTTGAAACCACGATCTCTGCGCTGGCAAATCGCGTCATACGCCGCGCCGATGAAACCGCCCCACCCGATGAGCTTGACCCGGAAGCACGTTTTCATGAAGTTACGCTGCACTTGCGTAACGGCAACACGTTAGTCCAGCGCACGACTCGTCAGGAAACTTCCGCACGCCCCACCGATCTCCGTGCCAAGCTGCGGCAAACTCTCGGCTCGCTGACGCATCTCGACAGCGACCAGATCGCCGACCGCTGCGCATTACGGCATGACGGCGACTTGCGCTATTTGCTTGGGCTGTTGTTTTAACAACATACTGTTTTAACAAGATGCGAGGTGCTGTCGATAACCCTCATTATCGACAGCCCTATTACCGACAATACTATTACTGGCAATACCATGAACGCCAATACCCTTGCCGACAACCACCACGCCGTCAGATCGAATTAGTCTGCCTGATGGGAAAGCCATTTCCCTTTTTCATCAAATACCGTCACGCCCGGCACTCTGGAGTAATTCCCTTCCCCTTCTGATTTATAGTGGGTCGCCAGTATATGGGGAGGGAGATACTTAAACTCAAAGTAGCCATCATCAGGGTTCTTGACGATCAGCTTGCCTATGCTGTCGATGAGGCCTTCTTCTACTTTGAAGTAGCGATTATCAAGGTTGTTTTTAAAAGACGTCGCTTCACCATACGTAAACAGGTTCTTTTTCTCTTGTGCAGCAATAGCAGGGAAACGCGTCACATCAAGCTGACGTAATACATGCAGGAACATCAGGCGCTCCAGCGGCGTTCCTGCATCTTTCGGGACTAAAAATTGTAATGTGAGTCCACTTCCCACATTCACATTGTATTCATAGCCGACAAACGCGCTGTCGCCATAAATAAAAATGTTATCAACTTCTTTACCTTCAGGGACGATCTCTTTGGTTTCAGCCATGAGTTCAGGAATCGATTGGGGAGCGATCGTAAAATAAATATCGTACTTAAACACTTCCGACGGGAACCGTATTTCAATGCGCGTTTTTGACATGCTCCGTTTAATAAAGCGTTCAGGCTTTTCCATGCGCTGTTCGAGCGTTTTCCAGATAGCCTGATGCATTTCTGAAATATTAAATACATCAGCGCTCTTTACTCCATACTTCGCTTCCAGTTCCTGCTGAGATAATGCCAAATCGTACATCGACAACGCCTGCTCGCCACGGTAACGTTCATCCATGGTACGCAGTACAGCAAACGCGTTGGCTAATGCGACGGTGTCTTCAGCATTCGCTAACCCGATAAAGTAGCGTTGCTTAGCCTCATCATATTGAAAATAGACGGCTTCCAATTTTCCCTGTTGATTAGCATATGCCGCGCCGTTTTCAGACTGGAACAACACGCCCTTTTGCCCTTCCAGCCACGATGCCAGATTAAAATCCTCTTTTGCCGCGCTAACGGTAAACAGGTCAAAATCGGTGTTATTCTGCTTATCCCGATAGGTGTAAATCTGCGTGTCTTTATTTTCCCGATCGATAAGCAGACGCCCCATTCTGCGCACATAAGTCCCGTGTTCCCACAAACTCAGCTTGTCGAACATGGCAAAAGGCAGCTTAATCGTAAAGTCGTCTTCAGGATAAAAAGGGATACCGGGGAAATCATCCATCGGCGCGCGGTTAAATGTTTCTTTCTCTTCAAGAAGCCGCGTCTGATAGGCTTTTTTGCGATCGTCAAAACGTTGCTTGAGCTTGAGTAAAGCGGGTGACTGTTCTTCCGTCTTTTTCAAGACCATGGTGATTTCACAATAATAAAACGCACAGGCAGCGCTTTTATCCGATACGAACGTAACCGTGTTTTTCCCGGCGATTTTTAGCGTGTGCCACATACCGTTGACCTGTATACGGTTGTCTTTCATCTCCTCGGTATATTCGCCATCCTCGCTGTAGTAACTCACCTGCGTCGGCGTCAGATTAAAATAGAGGTCGTTTTTAATGCCCTTGAGGTTTTGTGCGATATGTTCCTGAAGGTTATCTCTATTTTTATTGGCTTCAGGATTTTTACTGTTATCAAACACCACGCTGATATCCTCAACAAGGTATTTCCCCTCGTTCAGCGTCTCTTCTCCGTTACAGCCCGATAGCCATAACGCCATCATGATAATACCCAGGTATTTCTTCATCACTTCATCCCTGTAAAATTAAAAAGCCTCTGAATATAGGAAATACAGAGGCTAATAACACATCAACTTAATAAAATTGATTATGCTGTTAACACATCTCTGTTCTGAATAGACTGGCCTACTCACTTTTTTTCTGCTTATCAAGAATTTGTTTAATTTTTACGAAGTCAGGCGATTTTTCCTCAACTCTCTTCAATGTCATCGTGATTTCACAGTCAAAAAAATCACAATTGGTCTCTTTGTCTGATATCAGTTGGATCGTATCCTTTCCATCAGATTTAACCGTCAACATAATGTCATTAAGCTGCATCCGCCCGCCTTTCAGGTTCGCATCATGCTTTTCACCCTGAAGATAATAGGCTCCCTGTTCTGGGGTGAAACTAAAATAAATATCCCCCTTACTGTCGACGGCTTTTTTAGTAATGCCTTCCTGAATGACAGACAGCTCCTTTTGACTCATCGTCTCCTTGCTATTATCAAATTTGAGATTAATGTCATCAATTCGATAAAATTTCTCTTCGCTATTACAGCCAGACAGCCATAGCGCCATGATGACAACACCGAGGTATTTCTTCATTTCATCCATCCTTGTTAACGTAAAAAAGCCTCTGAATGCCGTGGCACGCAGAGGCTAGCAATGCATCAGTAAGCTGATGTTATCAAAAAATTTATTACAATTCAGGCACTACCGACTAGGGTTTTAGCCATTGGTCCAGAAAGCGAAACACCTCTTCCTGCTGTTCCTGATAGAACACGTGCCCCAGCTCAGGCCATATTTTGGTTTGCAGTTTGCTACCCGCCCGTTGGGATTGCCATACCTCATGCATTTTGGCGTAAGCATCCTCAACCGATTTCGTCGGGAACAGCTTGTCTTGGCCGCCGTTAAATAACAGCATCGGTTTTGGTGCAGCAACGCTCGCCACATCCGGGAAGTCAAAGCGTGTCGGTTGCCCCGGATGCAGCATATAGAATGCCGACTGGCCTCTGAGCACATTATTGCCCGGCGTCATCAGCCCTTCGTATGTACCAATCCAGGAAACTGCCGCCGTTGCTGCCACCTTGTCCGACAACGCGGCAAGCTGCCAGGCACGATAGGCCCCCATTGAGAACCCTACGACGCCAATACGTTGCTTATCCACCTGCTCAAGCGATGCCAGAAAGTCCGTTGCCCGCATGTCTTCATAGGCCATCAGACCCGCGAGCGAACGCCCCAGATTAAAGAAGTTACTTGCCAGCGCCTGCTGCTGCTCATATTTGATCGGCCCGCGCGATCCCCAACCTAGCGCATCAACCGCCAGCACTACATAGCCCCGCTTCGCCAGTTCATCCCCGACAAAACGACCAGTGAAAAACTTATCCGCCCACGCCTGTGCAGAAACGAGCTGTTCGTCATTGCCCCACGGCTTGATCATCTTCTCCTTGCCGATATCAAACTTCGCGCCGTGATCGTGCAGCAGGATGACCGCAGGATGCGGCCCCGCGCTTTTTGGCGTCAGGAGCAACGCATCTACGCGGCTTTCATCCGTCAGATTGAACGCGACTTTCTCCGCCGTGTAGCTACCGCGATCCTGTTTTTCAATCGCCTGCGGCGCAAAGTCTTTGGTGGAATCCGGCGTCAGGAGCAGCGAACGCAGTGTTTTTCGCGACTGGGATTGCCACTGGCTAAAATCCGTAAAATTTCCGGATAGCCAGGAGTCCGAGTAGGTCATCTGCTGTTTAAGCTGCGGATAAAACGAAGGCAGCCCTTCATCCGTGACCGCCTGATTCGTCGCGGGTTGAATCGTAGGGTTCATATCGTTCGCCATCAGTGAAGGGCTGGCCAGCAATGCCGCCAATAGCCAGACAGAGGAGCGTAAGGTATTAAGATTCATCATAACCTCAAAAATAAAACAACGTTTCTTTTTTGAGGTTTGATTGTAATTGACGCAGCTAAAAATAAACGGACGGAACGCGCATTCTGCGAAGCGTCCGGCAAAAAATCGCACCCAAGTACTTTACCGTCGCGCCACGGGGAAACCGTGTTGTCTGGCAGACCACACCACAACGAGCGCAATCAATAACAGCACCAACAGCACCGGAGAGAATGCGACGACACCGAAATGCTCCAGCAGCACACCGCCGATGATACCGCCTCCTGCGATAGCCATATTCCAGACGGTGACCAACATGGACTGCGCCACATCGGCTCCTTCCCCAGCGGTTCTGACTATTGCCGTTTGGAACAATGTCGCCGCGCCGCCGAAAGCAAGCCCCCAGACGCAAACGGCCGCATAGACCACAGCATGTATCTCACCCGCCACGCCAAGTGCCAGCACGGATACGCAGAACAATGCCGAACAGGCAAGCGTCAGGGCTCGTAAATAGCGGTCAATCAGCACGCCAATCATCCAGATACCCAGTAACGATGCGACACCGAATACCAGCAGCACCAGACCGGTCTGTGCGACCATACCCACCGCCGCGAGAAACGACGCAATATAGGTGTAGAGGATGTTATGCGCCAGCACAAAGGCCAACACGACGCATAATACGGATCGCACACCTGCGACCGTGAACACCTGCCCCAGCGACAGCCTCTTGTCTGCCGATTGCCCAGCGAAATCCGGTACCTGAATACGAACCCACAGCATGAGTATTAATGCCAAACCACTCATCATACCGAAGCACATACGCCAGCCGAGTAAGTTACCCAGAAAGGTGCCAGCGGGCACACCGAGCGACAACGCCAATGGGGTACCCACCATCGCTATCGCAATAGCGCGTCCCTTCTGATGTTCAGGCACCATACGCGCCGCGTAGCCTGCCAGTAGCGCCCACAGCAACCCGGCTGAAACACCCGCCAGAAAACGCGCCGCCATCGTCAATACATAGCTGCCGGAAAACGCGGTAATCGTATTGGCAACGACGAAGCCTGCGATGGCTGATAGCAGCAGCAGGCGGCGACGCACACCTTGCGTCGCCGCGGTCAACGGGATCGCGGCCACTAAAGACCCCACGGCATAGATAGTCACCGTCTGCCCGACCCAGGCTTCAGACACTGCCAGCCCTTGCGCCATCTGCGGCAACAGGCCCGCAGGCAGCGCTTCGGTCAGGATAGTGATGAAGGCTGCCGTGGCTAACGCCAGCAATGAGGCAAGGGGCAGTCTGTCATGATGTGTATCCGTCATTGAGGCCGTCATCGTATTGCCTCCAACGAGCTATACACGGCATCACGCAGATCGGTGACAAAACGCCCCGACATCCCCTCGTACATCGTGTTGGTAAAAGCCACCACGCTTAAACCTTGTTGTCGGTCGACAAACCATGAATGACCGTAAGCTCCCCCCCAGCGCCAGGTGCCTGACGACTCTGGTGACTCGGCTAACTGCGGATCGCGCAGGACCGATAAACCAAGACCAAAACCGCAGCCCGGTGCATTGGGCAGCTCCAGCCCTTGTGTTTGATCGCGCCCCATCTCCTCGATCAACGCGTCAGGCAGCAGCACGCCTCCCCCTTTACGCAGGGCTTCCAGCAGGCGCAGCAGATCCCAGGCCGTCCCTGCCATACCTGCTCCACCAGATGGAAAGGCCTGTGCATTACAGATACGAGCGGGGCTATACGCGATGCCGATGGCTCCCTCGAAAGGAGAAACCGTTTCGCCTTCGGCCAGGCGATGTGGCTGTGGAGTGTCGTTCACGTAGGCCGTCGTCAGGCGCAATGGATCACGTACAGTGAAGCCCGTATCGTGCATGCCCAGCGGCTCGGTCACCAGTTGGCGCACAGCCTCATCCAATGGCGAACCCTGAACGCGTTCGATCAAGGCTCCCAATACGTCCGTTGCCAGCGAATAACCCCAGGCTGTTCCCGGCACGTATTGCAGGGGGACGCTGGCGATACGACTCAGGTTCTCATTCAAACTGATGTCGGAAGCATCCATACCGTCGGAGACACCCGCCTGTGCGTAAGGGCCGTCCGCATGGGGTTCGAAAAAGCGGTAGCCCAAACCCGCGGTGTGGCTGAGTAACTGCCGCACGGTAATGCTCGCTGGGCTGCCGTCGAGCAGTCGGGTCTGGAACGTTGGTATCCAGCGAGTAATATCTTCATCCAGATCGAGCCGACCTTGCGCCACCAGCACCAGCGCCGCCACAGATACGATGGGCTTACTGACAGAGGCAAACCGGAAGATGGCATCCAGCGCCATCGGGCGGGCATTCTCCCGGTCAGCCCATCCTGCTGCTTGCTGATGAATCAATTCGCCGTTACGCGCGACCAACACAACGGCGCCAACCAAACGCCGATCGTCCAATGCCTGCTGGACGGCAGACTGAATTCGGGCGGAGAAATGCGTTGATGGCGCATCGGTATCCAGAGGGAATACGGGAGTTATCACAACATGTTCCTTTCATCAATGAGCGTTCCCGTTACGATAAAAAATCAGCAATTAAAGAAAAAGTGGGCTACAGTTCCTCGATATACGGAACAAACAGTCCGTAATAGAGAGAGAGTATGGATAGCCTGAATGGCTTCATGGTGTTTGTACAGGTGGCAGAAACGCGCAGTTTTGTTGCGGCGGGTCGATTACTGGGCGTATCAGCGTCAGCAGTAGGCAAAAGCGTCGCACGGCTCGAAGAAAAACTGGGCGTGAGACTGTTTCACCGCAGTACGCGCAGCATCACATTGACCGCCGAAGGCTCACTGTTTCTGGCGCGTAGCCGACGTATTCTGGCCGAAATCGAAGCCGCAGAACTGGAACTGTCGCAGACCAAAGCCGTACCGCGCGGACGCCTGCGGGTAAGCCTGCCATTGGTCAGTTCACTGGTGCTACCCGTTCTCGGCGAATTCATGCGTGAATACCCCGAAATCGAACTGGATCTGGACTTTACTGACCGCATGGTGGATGTGATTGAGGAAGGTTTCGATGCAGTCGTACGGACAGGTGACCCCGTGGATTCACGCCTCACCGCGCGCAGGCTAGGCACTTTCCGTTTTCTGGTGGTGGCAGCGCCAGACTACCTTGCCCGTTACGGTTGTCCCCAGACACCTGCCGACCTGATGCAGCATGCCTGTCTGCACTATCGCTTTCCCAACAGCGGCAAACTGGAGCCATGGGCGCTGCGGCTTCTCCCCGGCGAACCAGAGTTGCCATTGCCCACTTCGATGATCTGCAACAATATCGAAACGCGCGTTTGTTTTGCACTGCAAGGGCTGGGAATCGCTTACCTGCCGGATTTCTCTATCCGTAAGCAGTTGGCAGGAGGGCAACTACAGCCGATCCTGACCGACTACGTGGAACGCAGCGGCATCTTCCATGTGCTATGGCCAGCCAGCAAGCACCCATCACCAAAAGTACGGGCATTCGTGGATTTCCTCTGCGCGCGAGTATTTCCCGCTTCTGATACATAAAAAAAATCCGGCACCTGTATAGGTGCCGGATTGAATTCACGCTATGCGAACCTGAGAGAACTTACTTCTTCTTCGCTTTCGGGTTCGGCAGGTCGGTGATGCTACCTTCAAAGATTTCAGCAGCCAGACCAACAGACTCATGCAGCGTTGGGTGCGCATGGATGGTCAACGCGATATCTTCCGCATCACAGCCCATTTCGATCGCCAGACCGATTTCACCTAACAGTTCACCACCGTTAGTACCGACAATCGCACCACCGATAACACGGTGAGTTTCTTTGTCGAAAATCAGTTTGGTCATACCGTCAGCGCAGTCAGACGCGATCGCACGGCCAGACGCCGCCCATGGGAAGGTCGCGGTTTCGTAGCTGATGCCTTTCTCTTTCGCTTCTTTCTCAGTCAGACCCACCCATGCCACTTCCGGTTCGGTATAGGCAATAGAAGGAATTACTTTCGGATCGAAGTAGTGTTTCTTACCGGAGATGACTTCAGCAGCAACGTGGCCTTCATGCACGCCTTTGTGCGCCAGCATCGGCTGACCGACGATGTCGCCGATAGCGTAGATGTGCGGCACGTTGGTGCGCATTTGCTTATCAACATGGATGAAGCCGCGATCGTCAACTTCCACGCCCGCTTTTCCAGCATCCAGGTTTTTGCCGTTCGGCACACGGCCGATAGCGACCAGAACCGCGTCGTAACGCTGTGGCTCGGCTGGCGCTTTTTTACCTTCCATCGTCACATAGATGCCGTCTTCTTTGGCTTCTACCGCCGTCACTTTGGTTTCCAGCATCAGATTGAACTGCTTGCTGATACGTTTGGTGAAGACTTTGATGATGTCTTTGTCAGCTGCCGGAATCACCTGATCGAACATTTCAACAACGTCAATCTGTGAACCCAGAGCGTGGTAAACAGTACCCATTTCCAGACCGATGATACCGCCGCCCATGACCAACAGACGTCCTGGGACGCTTTTCAGCTCCAGCGCATCGGTAGAATCCCATACGCGTGGGTCATCATGAGGAATGAAAGGCAGTTGGATCGGACGTGAACCCGCAGCGATAATGGCGTTATCGAAGTTGATCGTCGTTTTGCCGTTTTCACCGTCGACTTCCAGCGTGTTAGCACCGGTAAATTTGCCCAGACCGTTAACGACTTTAACTTTACGGCCTTTCGCCATACCAGCCAGACCACCGGTCAGTTGGGTGATGACTTTTTCTTTCCACAGACGGATTTTATCAATGTCGGTTTTAGGTTCACCGAACACGATACCGTGTTCCGCCAGCGCTTTAGCTTCTTCAATGACTTTAGCAACGTGCAGCAGGGCTTTGGAAGGAATACAGCCAACATTCAGACACACCCCACCCAGCGTGGAGTAGCGCTCTACCAGTACGGTTTCCAGACCCAAATCCGCCGCGCGGAATGCAGCAGAGTAACCCGCGGGGCCGGCACCAAGTACCACTACCTGAGCTTTAATTTCAGTACTCATCATGACCTCTTAATTGATTTCCGGCGGGTCTGTGACGTCACACCCGTCATCATTCTGATTGAGGGTGTATTTTTAATAACGCCCTCTTCCACCGGGACGTGTCTTTGCCGCAGTAGTTTACAAAATCGTTAACAATTTTGAAACAACAAGCGACTAACGATTTGTCCTTAATCACTGATTGCTGTAACAAATAACAGCTTATCAGAAAAAAGCCGGCCGTCAGGCCGGCTTTTCGATTACATCACCAGACGGCGGATGTCAGACAAAGTGTTGTTAATGATGGTAATGAAGCGTGCACCATCAGCACCGTCAATGACACGGTGGTCGAAGGACAGAGACATCGGCATCATCAGACGCGGCGTGAACTCTTTACCATTCCAGACCGGTTCCATCGCGGACTTAGACACACCCAAAATAGCCACTTCCGGTGCGTTGACGATCGGCGCAAAGTGCGTAGTCCCGATGCCACCCAGGCTGGAGATAGTGAAGCATCCGCCCTGCATTTCGCCTGCAGTCAGTTTGCCATCACGGGCTTTCTTGGAGATTGCCATCAGTTCGCGAGACAGCTCAATGATGCCTTTCTTGTTCACGTCTTTGAACACCGGAACCACCAGACCATTCGGCGTATCAACCGCAACACCGATGTTGATGTATTTCTTCAGCGTCAGACGTTGAGCGTCTTCAGACAGTGAACTGTTGAAACGAGGCATCTGCTCAAGCGCAGCAGCAACGGCTTTCATGATGAAGACAACCGGGGTGATCTTCACGTCCAGTTTGCGCTTCTCAGCTTCCACGTTCTGCTGTTTGCGGAACGCTTCCAGCTCGGTGATATCCGTTTTATCGAAGTGCGTAACGTGCGGGATCATCACCCAGTTACGGCTCAGGTTAGCACCAGAGATTTTCTGGATGCGGCCCAGTTCCACTTCTTCCACTTCACCAAACTTGCTGAAATCGACTTTCGGCCATGGCAGCATGCCCGGCAGACCGCCGCCAGCGGCAGCTGCTGGTGCAGACTCAGCGCGTTTCACGGCATCTTTCACGTAAGCCTGAACGTCTTCGCGCAGGATACGGCCTTTACGACCAGAACCCTTCACTTTCGCCAGATTCACGCCGAATTCACGTGCCAGACGACGGATAACCGGCGTCGCGTGAACGTAAGCGTCGTTCTCTGCGAATTCGCTCTTGCCTTCCGCTTTTGCAGCCGGTGCTGGCGCAGCAGATTTTGCCGCCGGAGCCGGTGCAGCCGCCGCTTCTTGCTTGGCAGCCGGGGCCGCAGCAGGCGCAGCGCCTTCTACTTCGAAGACCATGATCAGTGAGCCGGTTTTCACTTTATCGCCGGTGCTGATTTTGATTTCTTTAACCGTACCCGCGAATGGCGCAGGCACTTCCATCGAAGCCTTGTCACCTTCTACGGTGATCAGTGATTGCTCAGCCGCGATTTTATCGCCAACTTTAACCATCACTTCAGTCACTTCGACTTCGTCACCGCCGATATCTGGTACGTTCACTTCTTTAGCGGCAGAGGCCACTGGCGCAGCTGCTGCAGGAGCAGCGGCTTGTGCCGGAGCGGCAGCAGGTGCAGCACCCGCCACTTCGAATACCATGATCAGAGAACCGGTAGAGACTTTATCGCCGGTGCTGATTTTGATCTCTTTAACCGTACCTGCGAAAGGTGCCGGAACTTCCATAGAGGCTTTGTCGCCTTCTACGGTGATAAGAGACTGTTCAGCAGCAACGGTGTCGCCCACTTTAACCAGCACTTCAGTCACTTCGACTTCGTCGCCGCCGATATCCGGTACGTTGACGTCTTTCGCTGCCGCTGCAGCAGGTGCTGCAGCCGGCGCCGCTTCTTTCTTCTCTTCTGCCTTGGCAGGCGCAGCGTCAGCTGCACCGTCGGCGGAATCGAAAATCATGATCAGTTTGCCAGTTTCAACTTTGTCACCCACAGAGACTTTAATCTCTTTAATGACACCAGCCTGCGGAGAAGGGACTTCCATAGAAGCCTTATCACCTTCCACCGTGATCAGCGACTGTTCAGCTTCAACTTTGTCGCCAACCTTCACCAGCACTTCGGTGACTTCAACTTCATCTGCACCGATGTCCGGTACGTTGATTTCGATAGCCATGTAATCTTTACCTCTTATGCCAGACGCGGGTTAAC
This sequence comes from Pectobacterium aroidearum, assembly GCF_041228105.1. Classification (NCBI taxonomy): domain Bacteria; kingdom Pseudomonadati; phylum Pseudomonadota; class Gammaproteobacteria; order Enterobacterales; family Pectobacteriaceae; genus Pectobacterium; species Pectobacterium aroidearum. The sequence goes on along the minus strand of NZ_CP166097.1, from coordinate 802,383 downwards.
TTTATCTGCATCGATGTTGAATTTAGTGATGGCATCAGCAACCACTTTCTTATCGATTTCACCGCGTTTAGCCAGTTCACCCAGAGCCGCAACAACAACGTAAGACGCGTCCACTTCGAAGTGGTGACGCAGGTTCTCACGGCTGTCAGAACGACCGAAACCGTCAGTACCCAGTACGCGGTAATCGCTCGCTGGGATGAAGTTACGGATTTGCTCAGCAAACAGCTTCATGTAGTCAGTAGATGCAACCGCTGGCGCATCGCTCAGTACCTGAGCCACGTAAGGTACGCGCGGCGTTTCGGTCGGATGCAGCATGTTCCAACGCTCACAATCCTGGCCTTCGCGAGCCAGTTCAGTGAAGGAGGTTACGCTGAATACGTCAGAACCGATGCCGTAGTCTTTCGCCAGAATCTGAGCGGCTTCGCGTACGTGACGCAGGATAGAACCTGAGCCCAGCAGCTGCACTTTACCTTTGCTACCTTCAACCGTTTCCAGCTTGTAGATACCCTTACGGATACCTTCTTCCGCACCCTGCGGCATCGCAGGCATGTGGTAGTTTTCGTTCAGCGTGGTGATGTAGTAGTAAATGTTTTCCTGCGCTTCACCGTACATGCGGTGCAGACCGTCATGCATGATGACCGCAACTTCATAGGCGAATGCTGGATCGTAGGAGATACAGTTCGGGATGGTCAGCGACTGAATGTGGCTGTGACCATCTTCGTGCTGCAGACCTTCACCGTTCAGCGTCGTACGGCCTGAAGTACCACCGATCAGGAAGCCACGCGCCTGTTGGTCACCCGCTGCCCAGCACAGATCGCCGATACGTTGGAAACCGAACATGGAGTAGTAGATGTAGAACGGGATCATTGGCAGGTTGTTGGTGCTGTAAGACGTTGCCGCCGCCAGCCAGGATGAACCTGCGCCCAGTTCGTTGATACCTTCCTGCAGAATCTGACCTTTCTGGTCTTCTTTGTAGTAAGCAACCTGCTCACGGTCCTGCGGGGTGTACTGTTGGCCTTTCGGGCTATAAATACCGATCTGGCGGAACAGACCTTCCATACCGAAGGTACGCGCTTCGTCAGCGATGATTGGAACCAGACGATCTTTGATCGATTGGTTCTTCAGCATCACGTTCAGGGCACGAACAAACGCGATAGTGGTAGAGATTTCTTTGTTCTGCTCTTCCAACAGGGTGCTGAAATCTTCCAGCGTTGGCAGTTCCAGCTTCTCATCAAAGTTCGGCTGACGAGACGGCAGGTAGCCACCCAGCGCCTGACGACGCTCGTGCAGGTATTTGTACTCTGCAGAATCTTTATCGAAAGTGATGTACGGCAGGCTTTCGATGTCGGCATCAGATACTGGCACGTTGAAGCGGTCACGGAAGTAACGCACGCCATCCATGTTAACTTTCTTAACCTGGTGAGCGATGTTCTTACCTTCAGCCGCGTCGCCCATACCATAACCTTTAATGGTATGCGCCAGAATAACGGTTGGTTTGCCTTTGGTATCCTGTGCTTTTTTCAGTGCAGCGTAGACTTTCTTCGGATCGTGACCACCGCGGTTCAGTGACCAAATCTGATCATCGGTCCAGTCTTTAACCAGTTCAGCCGTCTCCGGGTATTTACCGAAGAAGTGCTCACGCACATAGGCACCGTTTTTGGATTTGAAGGTCTGGTAGTCACCGTCAACGGTTTCTTCCATCAGTTGGATCAGTTTACCGCTGGTATCTTTACGCAGCAGTTCGTCCCAACGGTCGCCCCACATCACTTTAATCACATCCCAGCCAGCGCCGCTGAAGATGCCTTCCAGTTCGTTGATGATCTTACCGTTACCAGTAACCGGACCATCCAAGCGCTGCAAGTTACAGTTGATAACGAATACCAGGTTATCCAGTTTTTCACGGGTCGCGATGGTGATCGCACCTTTGGATTCTGGTTCGTCCATTTCACCGTCGCCCAGGAAGGCATAAACGGTTTGCTTAGAGGTATCTTTCAGGCCACGGTTTTCCAGATACTTCAGGAATTTAGCCTGGTAGATAGCACCAATCGGGCCCAGACCCATAGATACGGTCGGGAACTGCCAGAAGTCTGGCATCAGTTTAGGGTGCGGATAAGAAGACAGACCGTTACCGTGAACTTCCTGACGGAAGTTATTCATCTGGTCTTCGGTCAGACGGCCTTCAAGGAAGGCACGAGCGTAAACACCCGGAGAAATGTGGCCCTGAAAGTAGACCAGGTCGCCGCCGTCCTGCGCAGTGCGAGCACGGAAGAAGTGGTTAAAGCACACTTCATAGAAAGTGGCGGAAGACTGGAAAGAAGCCATGTGGCCACCCAGATCCAGATCTTTTTTCGAAGCACGCAGTACCGTCATGATCGCGTTCCAGCGGATTGCTGAGCGAATACGACGTTCCAGATCCAGATTACCAGGGTACTCCGGCTCGTCTTCCACTGCGATGGTGTTGATGTATTGACGTGCAGCCGTACCAGCAGCAACGCTGACACCGCCTTTACGTGCTTCACTCAGAACCTGATCAATCAGGAACTGGGCGCGTTCAACACCCTCTTCACGGATGACCGATTCGATCGCCTGCAGCCAGTCGCGGGTTTCGATCGGATCCACGTCATTATTTAAACGATCTGACATGGTTATTCCTTATCTTCTCTAATAAGTTGGTTTGTTGGAGCCTGTCTTCCTGCATTCTGGCTTAGATTTGGCCATAAGCAAAACGCATGAAGACAGGCTCATCGTCGTGATTACCGCATTCGGAGCACCAAAATATAGGTGCTCAGTCCTTGCGTTGCTGGAGCCGACGCAGCGATCTCTCGCGCCGACTATGTTCCCGGTTAAGATCCAGCAATACTTCCTCAATAAACGCCAGATGACGGTGTGATGCTTCGCGCGCCTTCTCTGGCTCACGGGCAACAATCGCCTCAAAAATGCTGGCGCGATGAATGCTCACCTGAGCCAACACTTCGCGGCTCAAATAAAGCAATTCAAAATTCTGCCTCACGTTCTGTTCGAGCATCGGCCCCATACAGCGTACCAAATGCAGCAAAACCACATTATGCGTGGCTTCTGTTACAGCAACCTGATACTGCATAACGGCTTCTGACTCGGCGTTCAGATCGCCCGCTTCCCTCGCCTTCTCAATCACGGCATGGCAATCCCGGATGCGTTGCAGATCCGACTCTGTGCCACGCAGTGCAGCGTAGTAGGCAGCAATGCCTTCCAGCGCATGACGCGTTTCCAGAAGATCGAACTGTGATTCGGGATGAGTGCTCAGTAATTCTGCCAGCGGATCGCTGACGCTTTGCCATAGATTGGCTTGAACGAAGGTACCACCACCCTGACGGCGCAAAAGGAGACCTTTGGCTTCCAGGCGTTGAATGGCTTCTCTCAGAGAAGGGCGGGAAACATCGAACTGTTTTGCCAGTTCGCGCTCCGGTGGGAGCTTCTCGCCGGGGCGCAAGGTTCCCTCAAGTATCAGAAACTCCAACTGCTGCTCAATCACATCTGACAGTTTGGGCTGACGGATCTTGCTGTATGCCATAGTGAATTCTTCTCTGCGAATGGCGCGGAGTCAATTGGTAATACCAATTTAAAAAACGTGACGCTAAAGTAACAAAGTATTCACCTTCTGTCCATAAGGACCTTGAGCTAAATCACCAATCCCGCCAGATTTTAACAAATGCACGAGAAACATGCGGCAAAGTGATAGCCCGCCTGTGGTATGACCATTAATCCCCCCTGTCTATATTTTAACTTTTTTGAAACGTAAAGCAGGCATTGCTGAACCGTTTAAATGCGCAAATAGTGAATTTTAATTCGAAATATAAGAATTTTTATTCTTATAAGAAAAAGGAGATACCTCGACGCTCCTCATCGTGGTTAGCACCATTTTTACAGCGGGGATAACGAGATAATAAAAGGGAGTAAACCCAAAGAGGTACTCCCTCCCTAAATCACCTTCAGCTTCTCCTACTCAGGGGCTTAATCAATAAAAGGTAAGAATTTTGATGTAGCGATAGTTTTTAATTATCAGGCTATAAGAAATCAGTGCAATCTTGTGCACTTACCACTATTCTCTGGCAAACGGTAGCCGTTTTCTTATTTTAAGAAATACCACTCCGTAAAAATAAAATTACACAAACGTACAGTCACTAATACGCGTGTTCGTTCACACCGTGTTTTTTACTTGCACTGGCAGAGGGTTAAATTGGATGGATAATCAACAAACGGACGGCACGCTAAAGCGTGGTTTGAAAAACCGTCATATTCAGTTGATTGCCTTGGGTGGCGCGGTAGGTACTGGCCTCTTTCTTGGTATTGCGCAAACGATCAAAATGGCCGGACCATCGGTCCTGCTAGGCTATGCGATTGGCGGCCTGATCGCATTTCTCATTATGCGCCAGTTAGGCGAAATGGTGGTTGAAGAACCGGTAGCCGGATCGTTCAGCCACTTTGCTTATAAATACTGGGGCGATTTCGCGGGCTTTGCATCGGGATGGAACTACTGGGTACTGTATGTTCTTGTCGCCATGGCCGAGCTCAGCGCCGTGGGGATTTACGTCCAGTACTGGTGGCCAGACATCCCAACGTGGGTATCTGCTGCCGTATTCTTCCTGTTGATTAACGCCATCAATCTGGCAAACGTCAAAGTCTACGGTGAGATGGAGTTCTGGTTTGCCATCATCAAAGTCGCCGCGATTATTGGCATGATCGTCTTCGGCGGCTGGCTGCTGCTCAGCGGTACGGGCGGGCCGGAAGCCACCGTAACCAACCTGTGGGCCCAGGGCGGGTTCTTCCCGAACGGCGTGCTCGGCCTGGTGATGGCGATGGCCGTTATCATGTTCTCATTTGGCGGGCTGGAACTGGTGGGGATTACCGCAGCAGAAGCGGATGACCCAGAGAAAAGCATTCCACGCGCGACCAATCAGGTTATCTACCGCATCCTGATTTTCTACATCGGTTCACTCGCTATCCTGCTGTCACTTTACCCATGGGGCAAGGTTGTGGAAGGCGGTAGCCCGTTTGTCATGATCTTCCATGAACTGAACAGTAACGTCGTAGCAACGGTGCTGAACATCGTGGTACTGACCGCCGCGCTGTCCGTTTACAACAGCTGTGTGTACTGTAACAGTCGCATGCTGTTCGGTCTGGCGAAACAGGGTAATGGACCGAAAGTACTGCAAACCGTCGATCGCCGTGGCGTGCCGGTTGTCGCTATCGGTATCTCCGCGTTGGCGACAGCGCTGTGCGTACTGATCAACTACCTCATTCCCGGTAAAGCCTTCGAGCTGCTGATGGCGCTGGTCGTGTCCGCGCTTGTGATTAACTGGGCGATGATCAGTCTGGCGCACCTGAAGTTCCGCGCGCAAAAGGACAAAGAAGGCACCGTGACCAAGTTTAAGGCGCTGTTTTATCCGCTGGGTAACTACATCTGCCTGCTGTTCCTGGCCGGTATACTCGTCATCATGTTCCTGACACCGGGCATTCAGATTTCCGTCATGCTGATTCCGGTCTGGCTGATTATTCTGGGTGTAGGCTACTTCATCAAAAAGAAAAATCAGGTGAACTAAACCGTTCCCACATTCACCGTATCCTTTTCCATGGCCGACGCTGTCGGCCATTATTTTTCCTACCAACCCACAACAAACATCAGACCAACGCGCCGTATATCGTCAGAAGTGCGACCACCACTACCAGCACCAATGTCACCTTTTTCGCTAACGTCACAGCAGCTTTGGGCGTCTCTACCGGCTCAATGTGGGGTTCACGCGCCAGAGAAAATTGAGCCAACTGCGTTAACACCCAATATTGCGAACTGCGGAAATCCCCTAGCGACGCGAACCAGGCTGGCAACGCTTTTTCACCATGACCCAATAGTGCGTAAGCCGCACCGGCCAAACGCGCGGGAATCCAGTCAAGCCAATGCAGCAAGCTATCAACGCCGGACTGCGCACGTTCCAGCGGCGTGTTGTGCCGCGCCAGCCAGGTCTGTCTGGCACGTAGAAATGCGTATCCCATCAGCGCAATCGGCCCATATGGCCCGGCTGCGATGAACCAGAACAGCGGCGCTAAATAAAACCGGAAATTTATCCACAGCAACGCGTTTTGCAGTTCTTTCAACTGCTCGCTTTCGCCCGTGCCGACGGGCAGCCCGTGAATCAACGCCAGCTCCGTCGCCATTTCCCGGCGGGCATCTGCCTCGCCGCGTTGCGCCGCCTGCAAATAGCGCCGATAGTGCTGACGAATTTCACCCGCGCCAATGCACATCAGGCTGATAACAATCCACAGCAGAAGAGAAATCAGGCCGAACAGAATGCCGCTTGTGAGCCACAGCAGGCCAGCCACGATGCCCATGCTGCATAGCGTCAGGAACAACGTTTGAAATAAAGACGGAGATGGAACGTGCCGGAACACCACCTCAAGTCGATGATCGATCTGCCAGTGCTCTCCCTGTTTGAACAAGCGCTCCCAGGCCAGCGTAAACAACAGTGTAAACAGCGTCATTAATCTAGGCTCCCTTTGTTCTCTGTCCGATTTTCTTGTAGCTGACGATGATAGCCATCCCAGTCAAATGCCGGGCCGGGATCGGTTTTACGGCCCGGCGCGATGTCACTGTGCCCGGTAATTCGCGATAAAGTGATGGGGTAAGCCTGCATTAATAGGCGTGTAATCGCCACCAGCGAATGATACTGCTCCATGGTAAAAGGCAACGTATCCGTCCCTTCCAGCTCAATCCCAATAGAGAAATCATTACAGCGTTCGCGGCCTTCAAACATCGAAACACCAGCATGCCAGGCACGCTGATCGAACGACACATACTGTGTGATTTGCCCGTCACGGCGAATCAGGCAGTGTGCCGCAACGCGTAAATGGGAAATATCGGCAAAATAGGGATGCGCAGTGGGATCCAGCGTTGCTGTAAACAGTTGATCAATATAGGGTCCACCAAACTCACCGGGCGGCAAACTGATATTGTGGATCACCAATAAGGAAGGTACCTCGTTATTCGGGCGACCATCATAATGCGGTGAAGGCGTGTGTGTAATGTCGGATAACCAGCCATTTTCCAAAAGCATCGGCGATAACCTCGCATCGTGTCGTTTGCCGGCTGAATCAGGCGTAAAAACACCTTCAGGAGTAAAAACAATGTCAGGTGTAAAAACAAGGGTAACCAGAAGGTCCTTGTATCCAAGATACCATGTTTCGCGCCATCCTATCTATCCAACCGGATATCAATAGGTTTTACCGTTCATTTTGTGATGTTCTCGTCGCTTTCCTATCCGTAATCACTCTCCGCCGCCTTTTTTATTCATGTGAAGTCCCTAACCTCATTATGTGACAAAAATCACATTACAAATGTAATAGAGCAACAAAAGGCAATCGTTTTCGTGCATTGCGTCTATTTTTACTTAAAATGCATACCAAAATTATCTTCTGATTTTTTTAGATATTGCAAAAACTTATTCCGCGCTCTTACGCACGACGTCAATGACATCTCTAACACTATGGTACTTAAGATGAAAAAAACTTTCGCCGCAGGCGCCTTGCTCGCACTGTCATGCTCAATGCCTGCCCTTGCCGACAGCAATAAAGCCGAATACCTCTCCGACTGGTGGCACCAGAGTATTAACGTCGTCGGCAGCGCCCACACGCGTTTTGGACCGCAACTAAACAGCACGACCTATCTGGAATACGAAGCGTTTGCACGTAAAGACTGGTTCGATTTCTACGGTTACGCCGATGCGCCGAAGTTTTTTGGTGGCGATCCCGCTAGCCGCGGTATTTGGGACAAAGGCTCTCCTCTGTTTGTCGAGATCGAACCACGCTTCTCCATTGATAAACTGACGGGAACTGACCTCAGCTTTGGTCCGTTTAAAGAGTGGTACATCGCCAATAACGTTATTTACGATCAGGGTCGCAACAGCGGTTCACGCCAGAGCACCTGGTACATGGGGTTAGGCACCGATATTGATACCGGCACCGACCTGTCTCTGTCAGTGAACGGCTATGCCAAATACCAATGGCAAAACTACGGCGCAGCGAACGAAAACGAGTGGGACGGCTACCGCGTAAAAGTGAAATACTCTTACCCACTGGGCTCTCTGCTGGGCGGCAACGTCTCGTATATCAGCTTCACCAATTTCGATTTTGGTTCAGAGCTGCGTGATAAATCAAATGCAAGCCGTACCAACAACTCTATTGCCTCCAGCCATATTCTGGCGCTGGGCTACGACCACTGGCACTACTCTTTCGTCGCACGTTATTTCCACAACGGCGGCCAATGGGCTGATGGCGCAGAACTCAATTTCGGCAAAGGTCCGTTTGAAGTGAAATCTACCGGCTGGGGATACTACCTGGTCGTCGGTTATAACTTCTAAAGCCGTATACCCTTTACGGCGACCACGGATGTTCGCCGCAAAGGAAAATGAAAGTAAAACATTGAATTTTAATAAATATTCATTCTGGATGTCCTGATATAAACAAGGTAGCATAGACCTCCGAATCCCCCCTTCGGAGTTTGTCATGTCAACGCGTCGCTACAGTCAGGAACAACGTCAAAAAACCTTGCTCGCTCGTATTGCACAAGATATCCCCGCCAGCGTGCAACTGGCCTTGCGTGAAGATTTAGGTGGCATCGTCGATGCCAATCAAGACATTACCGCGCTTCTGTTACCCGACGACGAGACCGTCAGCGCACGCATTATCACGCGTGAAGCGGGTATCTTCTGCGGTGCGCGTTGGCTTGAAGAAGTCTTTTCTCAATTGGGCAACACAACAACGATCGTCTGGCACGTCGCCGATGGCGATGCCATCACCCCCAACCAAACGCTATGTGAGATTACGGGGCCAGCCAAACAGCTTCTGACTGGCGAGCGCACGGCGCTAAATTTCCTGCAAACGCTGTCTGGCGTCGCAACGGAAGTCAGCCGCTATGTCGCGGTATTGCAGGGAACGCGCACTCGGCTGCTGGATACACGTAAAACGCTGCCAGGACTGCGAACCGCACTGAAATACGCCGTATCATGCGGTGGTGGAGATAACCATCGGCTCGGCCTATCCGATGCTTTTCTGATTAAGGAAAACCATATCATCGCCGCTGGCTCAATCAAAAATGCGGTCGAAAAAGCACAGTTTCTGCGCAATGATGTTCCGGTAGAAGTTGAAGTCGAATCGCTGGATGAATTACAGCAGGCGCTGGACGCAGGTGCCGATATCATCATGCTGGATAATTTCAGTCTGGATAACATCCGGGAAGCCGTTAACACCACACAAGGCCGCGCACTACTGGAGATATCCGGTAATGTCACCCTCGACACGCTGCGTGGCTATGCAGAAACCGGCGTGGATTATATCTCGGTGGGGGCGTTAACCAAGCACGTACAGGCGCTGGATTTATCCATGCGCTTTATTTAAGCGTTCTCTTTTTCTTCCGACGGGGTGCCCTTTCGCACCTCGTTCTCGCTTATTTATCTCATCTTCCCATCACACCGTACCAATACGCCCTTCCTACTCTGCCCGGACTTTCTGTCCTGATAATGTGAATAATGCGTACCTGTCCGCAAAAATTTTTCACGCCTCTGCAAATGACTAAAAACATATCGTAGCGCTTTCCTATTTTCATTTTCCCCGCTCGCCAGCTTTCATTCCCTTTTCTATTCTGCCAGCCGTCCGTATGTATTTATGCGCCACCATATTTATGCGCCACAACAGGGAAATCAACATGACCACACAACAAGGATTCACACTGATTGAACTGATGATCGTCATTGCGATCGTCGCCATCCTCAGCGCCATTGGCGTTCCCGCCTATCAGGGCTATCTGCAAAAAGCGGCATTGACGGACATGCTGCAAACCATGGTGTCTTATAAAACACCCGTCGATCTCTGCGGGCTGGAAAATGCCGCTTTTACCGCCTGTAGCGCAGGAAATCAGGGGATTCCGGGCAGCAAATCTTCACGCTATGTCAGTGCCGTTAGCGTCGCCCAAGGAGTAATTACGCTGACCGGACAATCCACTCTGCAAGGGCTACGCGTTATTCTGACGCCAACGTGGGATAGCGAAACCGGCGCCTCACGCTGGACGAAAAACTGTGCCACAGATAACGGCGCAGAAAGCCTGCAAGCCACCTGTCAGGACGTTTTCCGTTTCGATAACACGGCAGGTTAATCATGACAGACTCGTCCTTCTCCTCCGAGCATACGCTCAGCGAACTACAGACGCTGTGCCGACGTTATCAGGCATTACTGCTTAACCTCGATGAACAAACACTGTCGGTTGCAGTCACAACCTCCCCTTCGGCGGAGATGATTGCCGCGCTGCGTTTTGCCAGCAATCGCCGCATTATGGTGGAGCAATGGCCGCAGGCCAGAATGGAACAGCAGCTTAACCCCGTGAATGCCGTTGCCGAACCCACAGAGACTTACCATACCAGCATTTATAACAACGGCACCGGGCAACAAGAGCATGACGACGACTCCCCCGTTGCACAATTTATCCATCAAACGTTGCGTCTCGCGGTTCAGCGACGCGCCTCGGATATTCACTTTGAGCCCTTACTGGACAACTATCGCGTACGGCTACGCATTGATGGCGTGTTACAGGCAATATCCGCACCGCCTCACGAACTGACAAACCGTATTACCGCGCGGCTGAAAATCATGGGTAAGTTAAACATCGCCGAACGACGATTGCCGCAAGACGGCCAGTTCAGCCTGATGCTGGATCAACAAACCTATTCGTTACGTATCGCTACGCTCCCTGTACAGCAGGGAGAAAAAGTGGTGTTGCGTATTTTGCAAACGCACCAGCAGGAGCTGGTGCTAGATAAACTTGGGCTTACCGCAAAAGCATTACAGCAGGTGATTCACGTGCTGAGCGCCTCACAGGGGATGCTGTTAGTTACGGGTCCGACAGGCAGTGGAAAAACGGTCACGCTTTACAGCGCGATACGCTGGCTGAACGATAGCAGTCGCAATATCTGTAGCGTAGAAGATCCCGTCGAGATCCCCTTGCAGGGTATCAACCAAACGGCAATCAATCCTAAAGCCGAGTTGGAATTTGGCCGAGTGTTACGTGCGCTGCTACGTCAGGATCCCGACGTGATTATGATCGGAGAAATCCGCGATGCCGAAACCGCAGAAATTGCGGTCAAAGCCGCACAAACCGGTCATTTGGTCATGTCCACGTTGCATACCAACTCTGCCGTAGAAACGCTAACCCGACTCAGTCACCTGGGCATCCCCGGCTATCTGCTAGCTGCGGCGCTAAAGCTCATCATCGCACAACGCCTTGTACGTCGGTTATGTCCACACTGTAAAACGCCGGGAGAATCACTACTTTCTCTGCCAAACGACATATGGCAAGGGCCACTGCACCATTGGCAAGCCCGCGGCTGTAGCCACTGTTTCTCTGGCTACTATGGCCGCGTCGCGATCTATGAATTACTTCCCATCACGCCAGATTTTCAGGCAGCGCTAGCGGGCAATGCCAGCGCAGGGGAATTATCTGTACTGTCTCGCCATTCAGGTTTCCCAACGTTGTTGGCTGCGGGTCTCGAGTTGGTCAACGACGGCCTGACCTCCCTCGCTGAAGTCTATCGTGTTGTGGGCGATGAACACGCTATGAATCAGGAGGCGCAATGAGACTAGCACGTTTGTATCACTGGCAGGCTATTACGTCCGAGGGCGAATTTGCCGACGGAGAGCTCATTAGTACACAACGCCAGCATGCCTATGCCAGCCTGATTGCTCAGGGCTACCAGCCGCTCATCGTAAAAGCTGGCGATTACTTGCCGCTTCGTTATTGGAAACGTGAACAGCTAGGCGAGTTAATCAAGCAGCTTGCAGCCCTGTTACACGCTGGGTTACCACTGCTGGAAGCATTAAAACTGGTGTCGGAACAGCATGAGCGCCCCGGTTGGCGCTGCGTATTACGGGATGTTCGTACCCGCGTTGCTCAGGGAAATTCGCTCTCTGAGGCATTACAGGAATATCCGCATATCTTTCCCGTTCTGTATCATTCCCTCATTGCCGTTGGCGAGTTAACCGGGAAGCTGGATACATGCTGCCTACAGCTCGCCCAGCAGCAAGAAAAGCAATCCAAACTGCAACAAAAAGTCATCAAAGCACTACGTTACCCCTGCTTTGTTTTGGCAATCGCGGTGTTGGTCAGCATGATGATGTTGACGCTGGTTCTGCCCGAATTTGCGACGCTCTACTCCTCATTTGATACACCATTACCGTGGTTTACCCGGCAGTTGATTTCTCTGGCAGAGGTCATCGCTGACGATGGTTTCGTTGGGTTGCTGTGTCTTAGTTGTCTGATAGTGGGATACGTCCGTTTGAGGCAGAAAAAGCCCCTATGGAAAACCAGAGAACAGGAATGGCTATTGAAGCTTCCCATCGTATCCAGCCTGCTACGCGGTAAGTCGCTGAACCAGATATTCACTATTCTGTCTATGACACAACAGGCCGGTTTGACGCTGCCTGAAGGGCTGGATGCCGCAGCGACAATCCGCCACCCGCTGTATCAGAATGCGATTCAACAGATACAGGCACAGCTACATCAGGGCACGTCGCTCTACCATGCCACACAGCATCATGACACGCTGTTCCCTGCACCCTGCCCGCAGTTGATTCGAGTTGGAGAAGAAACCGGGGCGTTGGATGCGATCTTTACACAATTGGCGGAATGGCATGAAGGACGGGTACAACAGCAGGCTGACATGCTGACTCAAACGCTGGAACCGCTGCTGATGATGATCGTCGGGGGGATGGTCGGAGCACTGGTGGTTGGCATGTACTTGCCTATCTTCCAGTTGGGAAATGTATTGGCCGGAGCCTGAACCGACCAATACCATATAAAAAACAAAAAGCTACACGCCACCTACTACCATTAGCGGCAGAAAGATGGCGTGGAACAACAGCAACTATCCGTTAAAAATACGGTTTTCCTGCTCGGCCACGCGGATAAACGTTGTACGCTTCGTTAGCTCTTTCAAACGGGATGCACCGACATAAGTACAGGCCGAACGCAGGCCGCCAAGAATATCGCGGACGGTATTGTCTACCGGACCGCGCAGTGGCAGCTTCACGGTTTTTCCTTCTGCAGCACGGTACTCCGCCACACCGCCGACGTGACGCTCCATCGCAGATGCGGAACTCATGCCGTAGAACAGCATCATCTTTTCACCGTTTTCTTCAACGATGGTTCCTTCACATTCATCATGCCCTGCCAGCATACCGCCCAACATGACAAAATCGGCTCCGCCACCAAAGGCTTTCGCTACATCACCCGGCATGGCACAACCGCCGTCGCTCACGATTTGCCCACCAAGGCCATGTGCCGCATCGGCACATTCAATCACTGCGGAAAGTTGAGGATAGCCAACCCCCGTTTTAACCCGTGTCGTACAGACAGAACCGGGGCCAATACCAACTTTCACGATGTCCGCACCGGAGAGGATCAGTTCTTCCACCATTTCGCCAGTCACGACGTTCCCAGCACAGATAACCTTGTCTGGGCAGGCCTCACGCGCTTTTTGCAGGAAAGTCACAAAGTGTTCAGAGTAGCCATTTGCCACATCGATACAGATAAATTTCAGCTCAGATGACAGCGCAAGAATCTGCTTTAACTTGACGAAATCAGCGTCAGACGTCCCAGTCGAAACCATGACATGGCGCAGTACCGATGCTGGTACACGTTGCACGAACTGGGACCATTGCTCGACAGAGTAGTGTTTATGGACGGCCGTCAGCACATCAAAAGAGGCAAGAGCTTCCGCCATACTAAACGTACCCACGGTATCCATATTGGCCGCGATAATCGGTACACCGGACCAGTTGCCGCCGGCATGGAGGAAGGTGAATTGACGTTCCAGTTCAACGTCGGAGCGGCTTTTCAGCGTCGAACGCTTTGGCCGGATGAGAACGTCTTTAAAGCCTAACTTTAAATCTTCTTCAATACGCATGAGGTTCGAGTTCCTGGTTAGTGACGGCGGAATGCTCAGTATCGTTACTGGGCGATACCCTAAATAATTCGAGTTGCAGGCAGGCGGCGACCGCACGAATCCCCAGGAACTTACTCAAGTAAGTGACTGGGGTAAGTAAGGGAAGTCAACACACATGCAGCTTGAAGTATGACGGGTATAATCATTTCTGAAAAAATAATGCCCTTTACCAGTGACGTTATCATACGCAGTAATAATCCTGCGGCAAGACTGCGATTTTCACTTTATTTGGGATAAAATCAGAGAAATTTACCTATCACCGAGCAAAGTGATAGCGTGAAGCAAACTGCGGTTTATGCCTGATTGACTTCAGGGGAATGGGAAGGTATTCCTCTTCCTTGAAAATAGTAGCAATGTTAACTTTTCAACACGGGTGCAATGACATACATCGTAGCCTTAACGGGCGGTATCGGCAGCGGCAAAAGCACCGTAGCCGATGAATTTGCCAAATTAGGGGCCACTATCGTTGACGCGGATATCATCGCACGTCAGGTAGTCGAGCCTGGGAAACCCGCGCTGGATGCCATCAGGCTCCGGTTTGGCGACGCTATACTCAATACCGATGGTTCATTGAACCGTACTGCACTACGCCAACGGATTTTTTCCTCGCCAGAGGAAAAACAGTGGCTGAATAATTTACTCCACCCGTTGATCCATCAGGAAACACAGGCCCAGTTTCAGGCTGCATCCGCACCGTACATTCTATGGGTCGTCCCCCTACTGGTGGAGAACAGTTTACAACAGCGAGCGCAGCGTATTCTGGTCGTTGATGTAGACAGAGACACACAGCTTGAACGCACGCTGGCCCGCGATGGTATCAGTCGACAGCAAGCAGAAAACATACTGGCAGCACAGGCTACCCGAGAACAGCGCCTGGCTTATGCCAATGATATTATTGATAACAGTCGATGCCCAAGCGAGCTGGCACAACAGGTTGCGAAATTACACCGCCATTACCTTGAGCTAGCCGCCTCCGCAGCCGACAGGATGACTAATAATGAGTGACGCCCCCTCAACCATTTTATTCGAATACCCGCTGAACGAAAAAACACGTACCTGGTTGCGTATCGAATCATTATTACAGCAGTTGCATCAAAACCACTCCCTGACCGATATGGGAAGCGCACTGACATTTTTTCGTGCTATCGCCGAGTTGCTTGATGTGCTGGAACGTGGAGATGTGCGTACTGAACTGCTGAAAGAGCTGGAGCGACAACAGCAAAAGCTACTGCAGTGGAGCGATGTGCCCGGCGTAGACATGGAACGCATCCATACGTTAAGGCGCCAATTGAAAGATCTGGCCAGCACGCTGATGGCGGCACCGCGGATGGGGCAGTTCTTACGGGAAGATCGCCTAATTGGCATGGTGCGGCAGCGGCTCGGCATTCCCGGCGGGTGTTGCAGTTTCGATTTACCAACGCTACATAGTTGGCTGCACCAGCCTCAGGAACTCCGTGAGAAACTGGTTTCTGGCTGGCTTAGCTCTCTGTCTCCGCTCAAACAAGCGCTGGATATGATCCTGGAACTGATCCGCCACTCTGGTATATTCCGCCCGCAGATCAGCCTGAACGGGTTCTTTCAGGACAATGCCTCCGATGCCGATCTGCTGCGCCTCCGTCTTGAACAGGCCCACCAGCTCTACCCACAGATATCCGGCCATAAAACACGTTACGCCATCCGTTTCCTGCCATTAGATAGCGAAAATGGCCATATTCCGCCTCGTTTAACGTTTGAACTGGCCTGCTGCTAGACTTAGCTCAGATAAACGAAAACGAGTTAAGCACCAAATAGAGTGAAAAGAATTTTATGACAACAGAGATTACGACGGTGAAGTGCCCAACCTGCAAGCAGGCGGTCGTCTGGGATGAAACCAGCATCTATCGCCCATTTTGCAGCAAGCGTTGTCAGCTCATCGATTTAGGTGAATGGGCTGATGAGGAAAAGCGTATTCCAAGTGATGATATGGTGTCTGATAGTGAAGACTGGAGCGAAACGCGGTAACAACCACGTTTCGCCACTATCGTTTTCAGGCAGGGATTTTCAGACAGGAAAAAGTAAGGCTAGATTAAAGCGATTTCAGCCAGCGGATCATCTCCGCATTCGCTGGCGGAAATTCTTCCTCACGTAATTCTTCTACGCTCACCCAGCGAGATTCCTGACCTTCCCGACCATAGGGTTCACCCTGCCACATTTCAACCAGGAAGAAATGAAGCGTAATAATTCTTTCCGGCGTAGAAAACGTTTTGTTGTTTAGCGACTGCGGTGCGCTAGCATCGATGCCCGTTTCTTCACGCAGTTCACGAATCAACGCTTGTTCTGGCGTTTCCCCCTCTTCAATTTTCCCACCGGGAAACTCCCACATCCCTGCCATATGAACGCCATCAGGGCGACGAGCAATGAAATATTGCTGTTCAGCATTGCGGATGATGCCTACCGCGACGGATAACTGTTTTTGCGTCATGACACTTCCTATCAGGTTCTTATCAAGTAAAAGGCGGTCAATGACCGCCTTTCCTTTGCACTTATGACATTTTATTCGCTGATTTCAGCGGCCAATTATTTCTGTAAACGGCCGTGGCACTGCTTATATTTCTTGCCTGAACCACATGGACAAGGATCGTTACGTCCAATTTTACGATCTGCCTGCGCCGGTGAACCGGTGTTCAGGCTATCTTCTTCCTGATGGCTCAACTGCTGTTGCCGTGCCAAACGTTCGGCTTCTTCACGGCGCTGCTGCTCCAGTGCTTCGATCTCTTCCGGCATTCTCACCTGGACTTTGCTCAGCGTGCTGATCACTTCATATTTCAGTGATTCCAACATCGCAGCAAACATAGAGAACGACTCACGCTTATATTCCTGCTTCGGATCTTTCTGTGCATAGCCACGCAGATGGATGCCCTGACGCAGATAATCCATTGCGGCCAGATGCTCTTTCCACAAAGAATCCAGCGTCTGCAACATGACGCCTTTTTCGAAGTTGCGCATGACTTCGCTGCCGACCACTTCTTCTTTGCGATGATAAACCTCAAGCGCCTGCTGGAAAATACGCTCACGCAGCGTTTCTTCGTGCAGTTCAGGCTCTTTATCCAGCCACGCCTTGATAGGCATATCCAGATCGAAGTCGTTCTTCAGGCGTTGTTCCAAGCCTTCCGTATCCCACATTTCTTCCAGTGATTCCGGTGGAATATAGCTGTCGATAGTCGCTTTGAATACATCTTCACGAATGCTGGTGATGGTTTCACTGATATCAGATACATCCAGCAGTTCGTTACGCTGTGTATAGATCGCACGACGCTGGTCGTTCGCCACATCATCGTATTCCAGCAATTGCTTACGAATATCAAAGTTGCGGCTTTCCACTTTGCGCTGGGCGTTAGCAATTGCCTTGGTGACCCACGGGTGCTCAATGGCTTCACCCGGCTTCATGCCCAGTTTACGCATCATATTGGAAACACGATCGGAGGCGAAAATACGCATCAACGCATCTTCCATCGACAGATAGAAGCGTGATGAACCCGCATCCCCCTGACGACCGGAACGGCCACGCAGCTGGTTATCGATACGGCGAGACTCATGGCGCTCTGTACCAATAATGTGTAAACCACCCGCCGCCAGAACAGCATCATGACGAACTTTCCAGGCCGCTTTGATTTCTGCAATTTGCTCATCATTCGGGTTTTCCAGAAGCGCCACTTCCGCCTGCCAGCTCCCCCCCAGGACGATATCCGTACCACGACCGGCCATGTTGGTCGCGATGGTCACCGCACCAGCCTGACCCGCCTGAGCAACAATATCAGCTTCCATGGCGTGGAATTTGGCATTCAACACATTATGTTTGATGCCCGCTTTTTCCAGCGCATGAGAAACCACTTCGGATTTCTCGATGGAGATTGTACCAACCAGAATCGGCTGACCTTTTACTGAACGCTCTTTGATATCTTCAATGATGGCATCGATTTTTTCCTGCTCAGTCATGTAGACCAGATCAGGCAAGTCTTTACGAATCATCGGACGGTTGGTCGGCACCACAATGGTATCCAGCTTGTAGATAGAGCTGAATTCGAACGCTTCAGTATCTGCCGTACCGGTCATCCCCGCCAGTTTTTCATACAGGCGGAAGTAGTTCTGGAAGGTAATGGAAGCCAGCGTCTGGTTTTCATTCTGAATCGTTACCTTCTCTTTTGCTTCCACCGCCTGATGCAGACCATCGGACCAGCGACGCCCCTGCATAGTACGGCCCGTGTGTTCGTCAACGATGATCACTTCACCGTCTTTCACAATGTAATCAACATCGCGGGTAAACAACACATGCGCACGCAACGCGGCGGTCACATGGTGCATCAGCATGATGTTCGTTGGGGAATACAGTGATTCCCCTTCTTCCATAATGCCTTCTTTCACCAGCAATTCTTCGACCAGAACCAGGCCACGCTCGGTGAGGTTAACCTGACGCGCTTTTTCATCAACAGAGAAGTGGCCTTCGCCGTGGAAGGTATCCGAATCTTCTTTCTCCTGACGGATCAGGTGAGGGATAATTTTGTTAACGCTGATATACAGCTCGGAGCTATCTTCAGCCGGGCCGGAAATAATCAGCGGCGTACGTGCTTCATCGATCAGGATGGAGTCAACCTCATCCACCAGCGCGTAGTACAATTTACGCTGCACGCGTTCTTCCGGGCTGAATGCCATGTTGTCACGCAGGTAGTCAAAACCGTATTCGTTATTGGTACCGTAGGTGATATCAGCAGCATAGGCTTCGCGCTTCGCCGGCGCAGGCATTCCCGGCAGGTTGATACCAACGCTCAGGCCAAGGAATTCAAACAATGGACGGTTATTTTCGGCATCACGCTGTGCCAGATAGTCGTTCACGGTAACCACGTGTACGCCGCGGCCAGTCAGCGCATTCAGGTAGGCAGGCAGCGTTGCCGTCAACGTTTTACCTTCACCAGTACGCATCTCCGCAATGCAACGCTCGTTCAGTACCATACCGCCGATAAGCTGCACATCGAAGTGGCGCATGCCAAATACACGCTTACTGGATTCACGTACGACAGCGAAGGCTTCCGGCAGCAGGTTCTCCAGCGACTCACCTTTTTCCAGACGAACACGAAACTCCAGCGTTTTCGCTTGCAGTTCCTCATCCGACAGCTTTTCCATTTCAGGTTCTAAGCGATTGATGACGTCAACATTTTTACGCATACGGCGCAGCGTACGATCGTTACGGCTACCAAAAATTTTGGTTAGGATATTCATGACCATAATAATTTTTAATCTCACAAGTGCCACGTATCCAGTGGCAACACAACATCGAAAATCTGAGAAACTCAGTGAAAAACGGGAGAAATTTCTTCAGCTAATTATCCATTACACGTTCAACTGAGAAGAGAAGGCCCTGCGCGGATGCCGCGGATTTGAGCAAGCCAGATGCCGACTTGATGATGAGCTTGGGGATAAAAAATGACTCGCCCAGCATGGGGGGAGATCACAAGGGGATACTGGGAATCCTGCGTCAGCAACGCATTTAACGTATCCAACAAAACCAGAGAATGAGGTTCTAGTTCGTCAGCCTGCTGGGCATTGACCGTTTGTGGCGTCGTCAAGGCAAAAGAAAGGTGGCGAATTACCGTACGGATCGCATGCTGATGCCAATAATCTACGCTGTAGGATGAGCGTCGATGCGCTTCTTTCAGTGCGACTAGATCGGTAAGGCTCAGCGATACGTTATTCTGGCGACTAACGCTGGAGCTTGAATTGGGGAGTGAAGTGATGTCCTGTGAGTCGTTCAGGCTTGTCGGCAGACCAAGACTCGCCGCGACCATCCCTAATAAGAGATGCGGCCAGAAATAACGTCTGCCAAATTGTCGCCAACGATTTAGAATACCAATCACGAGTAACATCCACCGGAGCCAGGTCTATGCGTGATAGCCGCCCACAATCACTGGAATTTCTGTTTGATAGCGCATCTAAGTCGGGTAAAGGCCCGCTACAAGATGTGCAACAGCGCGCTATCGCCTTATTAAAACTTAACCGTGCCGTGCGCGGATTACTGCCTGCACCGTTGCACCCATGGTGCCGCGTCGCTAATTACCGGCAAGGTTTACTGATACTGGAAACCGCTAACGCCAGTTGGCTGATGCGGTTACGTTACGAACAACCTGCGCTGCTCTCTGCATTACGCGCACAAATACTACCATCATTGGCTTCAATCGACATCAGGATTAATCCAACGCTTGCCGCAAAAGGGCATGAAATCGTGAAAAATAGTGACATTTCAGCGCCGGAAAATACCGATGATAAACCGCTGCGTCAGTTGAGCGAACAAAGTGCGGAGACATTGAGGACGTTGGCAGGAAATAGCCCGGAAAAACTCGGAAAGATATTAGAACGACTGGCTTCACTGGCCGGAGAGAGTACCAGTAAAACCAGTCGTAATAAGAAGTAACGACGTTAAGCGTTACGCCAGCACGATAGACGGTGCTTTAAACGCCAACGGCATTTCAGCTTCGTCTTCAAAGGTCACGTATTCCCACGCTTCCTGATTTGCCAACACAGCCTGCAACAGTTTGTTGTTCAGAGCATGGCCGGATTTAAACGCAGAAAACGCACCGATGATGTTGTAACCACACATAAATAGGTCACCGATAGCATCCAGCATTTTATGGCGGACAAACTCATCTTCAAAACGCAGACCGTCTTCGTTCAGTACGCGGTAATCGTCAACGACGATGGCACAATCCATACTGCCGCCCAGGCACAACCCACGAGACTGCAAGTATTCGATATCGCGCATGAAGCCGAATGTACGCGCACGGCTGATCTGGCGAACAAACGCATCAGCGGAGAAATCCAAACGATAGCGCTGGTTGCCCGCATCAATCGCCGGGTGATTGAAGTCGATAGTGAAATCCAGACTGAAGCCGTTAAACGGTTTCATTTCGGCCCACTTGTCGCCATCTTCAACACGAACTGGCTGTTTGATACGCACGAATTTCTTGGCACAATTCAACTCTTCGATACCCGCATCTAACAGCAGGTAAACAAACGGGCTGGCGCTGCCATCCATAATTGGAATTTCCGGTGCATCGACGTCAATGACAATATTGTCAATGCCCAACCCTGCAAGCGCAGCGTTAAGGTGCTCCACCGTAGAAATACGCACGTCATGCTCATTAACCAGGCAAGTACAGAGCATGGTATCACGCACGGATTTTGCATCAGCCGGGAAATCAACCGGGGGATTCAAGTCAGTGCGGCGATAGATGACCCCGGTATTTGCCGGTGCAGGACGCATGGTCAACGTGACCTTCTTGCCGGTATGTAACCCGACACCAGTCGCCTGAACAATACGTTTTAGTGTACGTTGTTTGATCATCATTTTATCTCGCATGTTACTGAACCTACCGACCTAGTATACACCAGGCTCGGTGGCACAGTTTAGCACAAAGAGCGGAGATTCCAACGTTATCTGGCAGCAAATTAGTCTGCCTGCTTACGCAGAAACGCCGGGATATCCAGATAGTCTGGCTCTTTATTCGTCTGCGGATTTTGGTCGTTAACCACCTTGGCAGCTGGTTTTTCTTGCGCCAGTGGCGTCATACCGTGCTGCTGATAGCGATGATCCATCACAGGCTGGCTGGCCTGCTTGTTCGTCACCAGCGTAATCTCAGGACGTTTGTCCATGCCGATACCCGTTGCAACGACCGTTACACGCAGTTCATCATTCATTTCCGGATCAAGCGACGTACCGATTACGACTGTCGCATTGTCGGACGCGAATGCACGGATGGTGTTACCTACCGTCTCGAACTCATCCAGACGCAGGTCAAAGCCCGCCGTGATGTTGACCAACACGCCGCGCGCACCGGACAGATCGATATCTTCCAGCAGTGGGCTGGAGATTGCCATTTCAGCGGCTTCTTCTGCACGGTCTTCACCGCGCGCAACGCCGGAACCCATCATGGCATAACCCATTTCGGACATCACAGTGCGCACGTCTGCAAAGTCGACGTTCATCAGGCCCGGACGTGTGATCAGTTCGGCAATACCTTGCACCGCACCTTTCAACACATCGTTTGCCGCGCCAAATGCATCCAGCAGGGAAATACCGCGTCCGAGCACTTTCAGCAATTTGTCGTTTGGAATGGTGATCAGCGAGTCGACGTGCTTAGACAGCTCGGCGATACCCTGCTCCGCAAACGCCATACGCTTTTTGCCTTCAAAGTTGAAAGGCTTGGTCACCACAGCGACGGTCAGGATACCCAGGTCTTTTGCGACTTCGGCTACAACTGGTGCAGCACCGGTGCCTGTACCACCACCCATACCTGCGGCGATAAACACCATGTCCGCACCTTCCAGTGCTGAACGCAGCGCTTCGCGATCTTCTTCAGCCGAATTACGGCCGACTTCCGGGTTAGCACCCGCGCCCAGACCTTTAGTAATGCCGCTACCGATCTGAATCGTCTGGCCAACAGCCGTTTTACGTAATGCCTGCGCATCCGTGTTGACCGCGAAGAATTCAACGCCTTCGATGCGCTCACGCACCATGTGTTCGACGGCATTACCACCGCCGCCACCGACGCCGATGACTTTAATCACCGCGTCGTTGGTTAATTCCATTGGTTCAAACATAATTTCTCTCCGTTTGTGCCTGTAACTGCGAGATCATAAAACTGTGCCAGGTGATCTCTTTGATAAAATTAAAATTCTTTCCTCAACCAGCTGTTGATTCGTTTGAACCAGTTGCTCACTGAGGCTCGTTTTTCGACTTCATGCTCACCGCCCAGATGAGATTCTTTTCCGTAATGCAGCAACCCAACCGCCGTTGAGTAATAAGGCTCTTGGGCATAATCCGTCAGCCCTGTTATATTCATTGGTTGTCCAATACGCACCTGTGTATGGAACACACGCTGCGCACAGGCCGCCAGACCGTCTATTTGCGCGGCACCGCCCGTCAGCACAATCCCTGCCGCCAGATGATGTTTCACGCCTTGTTGACGCAACTGCTCCTGCAACTGTAAAAGTTCATCGTTCACCAAATTCAAAAGTTCGGTGTAACGTGGTTCAATGACTTCCGCCAGTGTCTGTCTTTGCAGACTGCGGGGTGGACGTCCTCCAACGCTCGGGACCTCCACATTCTCATCTTTGCCAACGATCGCGCCTAATGCGCAACCGTGGCGCACTTTGATCGCTTCGGCGTCCGTCGGCGGCGTACCAAACGCGTAGGCAATATCGCTAGTAACCACATTGCCCGCATACGGAATCACTTTAGTGTGTCGCAATGCGCCGCCGGTGTAGACCGCGATATCCATTGTACCGCCACCGATATCCACTACGCACACACCCAGCTCACGTTCGTCTTCTGTCAGAACCGCATAACTGGAAGCCAGACCCGCGAAAATCAGCTGGTCGACTTTTAAACCGCAGCGTTCAACGGCTTTAACAATATTCTTCGCCATATCGTTATGGCAGGTTATCAGGTGGACTTTCGCCTGCATGCGCACGCCGGATAAGCCAACCGGGTTCTTAATCCCTTCCTGATAATCGATCGCATACTCCTGTGGAATCACATGGAGAACACGATGTTCATCGCGCACGCGCACGGATTTAGCGGTATGCACCACGCTTTCCACGTCGTCCTGCGTGACCTCTTCTTCTGAAATAGGCACCATCCCTATTTCATTCTGGCAACTGATGTGTTTTCCCGATAGCGCCAGATACACGGAAGAGATCTGGCAGTCTGCCATCAACTCAGCCTGATCAATAGCGCGCTGAACACATTTAACGACCGACTCCAGATCGTTTACGCCGCCTTTATCCATACCGCGTGACGGGCAACTGCCTACGCCAATAATATTGACCATGCCATCGGGCAGAACTTCCCCTACCAGCGCAGCCACTTTTGCTGTACCGATTTCCAGCCCAACTACCAGTTTTCTGTCCGTCGACTTGATCATTGTTGTTTAGCCTGTGCCTGTTTCTGGTTACTGTTCTGTTGCTGATCAATGTCTTATTGCTGACCAACTCGTTGCCGATCAACATTTTGCTGATCAAGCAAGGCTGGAGCCCAACCAATTGCAGCCCCGCTGTCATACCGCAAGTCCACATGGCTGATACGTTTGTTTTCGCTCTGAGCCTGCCGCTGTAACAGCGGATAAAGCTCGATAAAGCGTTGCAGACGTTTGGCTCTATCGTCTCGCCCCAATTCAAGGCGAGTATCATCATCTAATCCCAGTTGCCACGAATGCCGCGCACTCATCGCAACCGTCTTTAACGTAAACTTCCCGGCGGCTAGCGTCTGACTCATTGTGCGATAGCCTTCCAGCACTTCGGTCTCACTGCCTTCCGGGCCGTACAGCAACGGCATCTTGCGATTACCAATACGTTCGGCAGGTACACTGAACGAATTTCCTTCCGCATCAACCATTAGCTGATCATTCCAACGTGCTACCGGAACATATTCAACCAGATGAATCTTTAATTCGTCCGGCCACTGCTTACGCACGCTGGCCTGCTTTATCCATGACAAACGCTCAATCTGCTGCTGGATCACATTCACATCTTGTGTCATGAATGTGCCCGGCGACCCCAACGACAAAATAGCCTGCCGGATATCATCGTTGGTGGTGTACTGTCTTTCCCCTGTTACTGCCATGCGGGAGAGCGGTAAACGGCTGGCATCTTTCATCCACCCCACCACCATCCAGCTTCCCCAGACGATAGTCCCTATCACCATCAGCAGGAAAATCATCCCTGCCAATTGGCCTCCATTACTGCGACGTGTTCCTTTCGTTTCAGGCTCTCGTCCGCGTGTATTCAGCGCTGCCTGCGACATATCAGCCAGCGAGCTCCAAAATTTTCACGACCAGCTGCGAGAACGTCAAGCCACGCTGACGCGCTGCCATAGGAACCAGGCTGTGGCTCGTCATTCCCGGAGACGTATTTACTTCGAGCAGATAGAAGGCGCCGTCGCTATCCAGCATAAAATCAACGCGTCCCCACCCGCTGCATCCCACCGCACGATAGGCTGCCATAGCCAGCCCCGCTAATTCCTGCTCTTTCTCGTCCGACAGACCACTCGGACAGAAATACTGCGTATCATCCGATAAATACTTCGCTTCATAATCGTAAAACGTACCCGCAGGCTGAATACGAATAGAAGGCAACACCTCATCACCCAGAATAGCAACCGTATACTCAGGGCCACTCAGCCATTTCTCGACCAGAATATCGTCATCATGACGGAATGCTTCTTCCAGTGCCGCAGGCAGTTCGCTCAGCGTATTCACTTTGCTCATACCAACGCTGGAACCTTCACGGCTTGGCTTGACGATCAGCGGCAACCCGAGGTGCGTGAACGTCGCCAACAACGCGTTTGCCGCCATCTCGGAATACTGGCGGCGATCCAGCGCCACGTAAGGTGATACCGGTAATCCCACCGCTTGCCACACCTGTTTGGTGCGGAGCTTATCCATCGTAAGTGCAGATGCCATGACGCCGCTACCGGTATAAGGCAACCCTAGGAATTCCAGCACGCCCTGCAATGTGCCATCTTCGCCACCACGACCATGCAAGGCGATAAAAATTTTGGTAAAGCCTTCTTCCTTCAGCGTCGTCACAGAGACGTCACGGGTATCAACCGCGTGCGCATTGATGCCTGCTTCTTTCAGACCAGCCAAAACCGCCTGACCGGAAAGTAACGACACTTCACGTTCGGCAGAGGTTCCACCAAGCAATACAGCAACTTTCTCAGTCATGATGTTCCTCATTCACTTATCTGCGGCTGTAATCTGGAATCAGCCAGTTTACGCGCCAGTTTACCGATGTTGCCGGCACCCTGAACCAAAATCAGGTCTTCACCTCGCAGCGCCTGTGACAACAGTTCCGGTAAAGTATCCACATCCGTCACCAGAATCGGATCAATCTTACCTCTGCCGCGAATCGTACGGCACAGCGAACGGCTGTCCGCCCCCGGAATCGGCGATTCGCCTGCGGAATACACATCCAGCATCAGCAGCACGTCTACCTGTGATAATACGTGTGCAAAATCGTCATACAGATCGCGGGTTCGCGTATAGCGATGTGGCTGAAAAATCATGACCAGTCGCTTATCCGGCCACCCGGCGCGAGCAGCCTTAATCGTGGCATCGACTTCCGTCGGGTGGTGGCCGTAATCATCCACCAACATCGCCGTACCGCTTTGTCCATTCACCAGTTCAAGCGGATATTCACCGAGAAAATCAAAACGACGCCCCGTGCCTTGGAAACGCTCAAGCGCGCGCAGAATCGCCTCATCATCAATGCCTTCATCGGTCGCCACGGCAACCGCCGCCGCCGCGTTAAGCGCATTGTGACGCCCCGGCGCATTTAACGTGACGGTTAGCAGCGGCTTATCTTTCCGCTCCAGCGTAAAGTGCCCCTGCGCACCAACCTGGCGATACCCTGAAACACGGACATCGGCATCGTCGCTAAAGCCATACGTGGTGATATGACGACCCACGCGTGGCAGCAGCTCACGGATTACCGCATCATCAATACACATCACGGCCTGCCCGTAAAACGGCAGGTTGTGCAGGAAATTGATGAACGTCTGCTTCAGGTTCTCAAAATCACCCTGATAGGTGTCCATATGGTCGGCTTCAATGTTAGTCACAATCGCCACCATCGGCTGCAAATGCAGGAAAGACGCATCGCTTTCATCTGCTTCCGCAATCAGGTAACGACTTGAGCCCAAACGCGCATGCGTTCCCGCCGCCTTCACCAACCCACCGTTCACAAACGTCGGATCCAGTCCCGCTTCCGCGTAAATACTGGTGACCATCGCTGTCGTCGTCGTCTTACCGTGCGTCCCCGCAATCGCAATACCGTGACGAAAACGCATCAGTTCCGCCAACATCTCGGCACGACGGATCACCGGAATACGTGCGTCATGCGCGGCCACGATCTCAGGGTTATCCGCAGTAATCGCACTCGACACCACCACCACGCTGGCGTTCAGAACGTTCTCCGCACGGTGGTGGAAATAAATCTGCGCGCCAAGTTCGGTCAGTTGCTGGGTCACCGCATTCGGTGCCAGATCGGAACCGCTAATTTCATAACCTTCGTTGGCCAACACTTCGGCGATACCACCCATGCCAGCACCGCCGATGCCGACAAAGTGTATGTGCCGGACGCGATGCATCTCGGGCACGATTGAACGTAGTTTCGCCAGTTGTTGAGTATTCACTTTATTCTATCGCTACCTTGTAGCGTCGTCGCACAGCCTTCTGCCCGACCACGCTGTATTAATTAACCATGAGCCACATGTGTGGCCCGACTACCTGCCGCTGCACTGACTTCCGCAGCAACCCGATCGGTTGCATCTGGAATCGCCACTGCGCGGGCTTTTTGCGCCATTGTCAGCAAGGTTGCGCGATCCCAACCGGACAGCACCTCGCTGACAGCCGCCACGTTAAACTGTGGCTGCTCAATAATTTTTGCTGCACCCGCTTTTTCCAACGGCAGCGCGTTCCAATACTGCTGCCGATCTTTATGCTGGAACGGCACAAACAGCGCGGGTAGCCCAGCCGCCGCAATTTCGCTGACGGTTAATGCGCCAGAACGGCACACCACAACATCCGCCCAGGCATAAGCTGCCGCCATGTCATCAATAAACTCGGTAATCTTGTGCTGCGTCTGTCCAACATCCTGATAAGCCTGTTGAACGGTTGATAACGCACCTTTACCGACCTGATGCCAAATCGTCACATGCTCGCCCAACTGTGCCGCCACGCCAGGTAGCGTTTGGTTCAGCACTCTTGCGCCCTGACTACCGCCAACAACCAGCACCCTCACAGGGCCTGAGCGATCGGCTAATCGTGTTTCCGGCGCAGGCAACGCCAGCACATCGGTTCTGACCGGGTTACCCACAACATCCGCTTTGGGAAACGCCCCCGGAAACGCCTGTAATACTTTTTTTGCGATGTGGGATAACCAGCGGTTGGTCAGCCCAGCGATCCCGTTCTGCTCATGCAGTACAACCGGGATGCCGCACAGCCAGGCAGCCAGGCCTCCGGGGCCGGAAACGTAACCGCCCATACCCAGCACCACATCAGGCTGGTAACGGCGCATAATCGCCCGCGCCTGACGCACTGCCTGAAAAATACGAATCGGAGCGCTTAGCTGCGCCCAAATGCCTTTACCACGCAAGCCAGAAATGCGGATAAAATCAATTTCGATACCATGCTTAGGCACCAAATCGGCTTCCATG
Source organism: Pectobacterium aroidearum (assembly GCF_041228105.1). NCBI lineage: Bacteria > Pseudomonadati > Pseudomonadota > Gammaproteobacteria > Enterobacterales > Pectobacteriaceae > Pectobacterium > Pectobacterium aroidearum. The sequence goes on along the minus strand of NZ_CP166097.1, from coordinate 774,120 downwards.
CGATCCGCCGTACCTAACCAGCGAACCTGCCAGCCCTGCGCCATCAGGTGGTGTGCAACCGCCAGACCGGGGAAAACATGCCCGCCCGTACCGCCAGCCATCACCATCAAACGCTTGCCTTCGCCACTCATCGGGCACCTCTCGTAAACGCCTGCGCTTTCGTCAGACGCGTTTCAAAATCAATGCGTAACAGCAAAACAATCGCCGTCGACATAATCAGCAAACTGGAACCGCCGTAACTGATCAGCGGCAACGTCAGCCCTTTCGTCGGTAGCATCCCCGCCGCCGCGCCTACGTTCACCAGCGTCTGAAAGCTGAACCAGATACCGATTGAACACGCCAGAAAGCCCGAAAAACGCTGATCGATCTCCAACGCCCGCTTCCCGATAGACATCGCGCGAAAAGCGACGAAGAATATCATTAACAACGCTAAAACCACACCGATATAGCCGAGTTCCTCACCTAAAATAGAGAAAATGAAATCGGTATGTGCTTCTGGGAGATATTCCAGTTTCTGTACTGAATTCCCCAGCCCTTGTCCCCAGAATTCGCCACGCCCAAATGCCATCAGGGATTGCGTCAACTGGTAGCCACTGCCAAACGGATCGTCCCATGGATTCCAGAAAGACGTCACACGCCGCATACGGTAAGGCTCAGCGACAATCAGCAGGCCAACGGCAAACACGCCACAGCCGATAATTGCCAGAAACTGCCACATTTTGGCACCAGCCAAAAACAACATCGCCAGTGTCGTAATAAACAGTACAACCACAGTACCGAGGTCAGGCTGTGCCAACAGCAGCACCGCCAGCACCACCATCACGCCCATCGGTTTGCAAAAGCCCCAGAAGTTATTCCTCACTTCTTCAACTTTGCGCACCATGTAGCTGGACAGGTAACAAAACAGCGCCAGCTTAGATAGCTCCGCAGGCTGAATACGCAACGGCCCCAGCGAAATCCAGCGGGATGCGCCGTTGACAGAGCTACCCACAGCAAGCACGACCAACAGCATAACCATCGCCAGCAAGAGCAGCACCGGGCTGTAACGTTGCCATATCTCCATCGGGATACGCAGCGTGACTAACGACAAGCCAAATGCCAACCCGATATAAATCGCATCGCGCTTCGCAAACAGGAATGGGTCACTGGCAAGACGTTGCCCTACAGGCATCGAAGCCGACGTCACCATCACAAAACCAATCACGGCCAGCCCAAGCGTCAACCACACCAGCGTCCTGTCGTAGAGAACCACGCTCAGCGTATCGCTTTCGCGCGTTCCCATAACCCAGTTCTTGATGCGTTCGATAAACGCCTGCCCGAAGAACCGCATCAGCCTAACTCCTCCGCCAGACGAGCAAACTCATCGCCTCGCTGTTCAAAACTACGGAACTGATCCAAACTTGCGCAGGCTGGGGACAGTAACACCATATCACCCGGCTTAACGCGTTCGGCAATGACGCGCATCGCCTGCTCCATCGTTTCTGTTTGTTCAGCAATTTCCGGGCGCAACGCAGCCAACTGCTGTCCATCACGACCGAAGCAATACAAACGAATGCACTCACCCTGTAAATACGGCACCAGCGGCGAGAAATCGGCAGATTTCCCATCACCGCCTAACAGCAGGTGCAACGTGCCTTCGACGGCTAAGCCGCTCAATGCGGCCTCAGTGCTGCCCACATTGGTGGCTTTAGAATCGTTGATCCACCGCACGCCGTTATGCTCGAAGGCCATTTGAAAACGATGCGGCAGCCCGGTAAACGTCGTCAGCGCCGTCAGCGCAGAAGCCCGCGGGATCTTCACGGCATCCGCCAGCGCCAGCGCCGCCAATGCATTCGTATAATTGTGCTGCCCGACCAGCTTGATTTCACGGGTGTTAAGCACGCGTTCACCATCAACCCGCAGCCAGGTTTCTCCCTGCTGGCGATTAAGGTGATAATCGCCGACATCGACACCAAAACTACGGCAGCGCGCATCCGCTCCCCGAACCGGCATAGTCAGCGCATCATCAGCGTTCACAACACATAAATCGGCATGCTCATAAATACGCAATTTGGCCGCCCGATACTGCTGTAGGCCAAACGGATAACGGTTGGTGTGATCTTCCGTCACGTTCAGAATGGTTGCCGCAGCGGCGTGCAGACTGCTCGTCGTTTCCAGTTGAAAACTCGACAGCTCCAATACATAAAGCTGAGCGGGCTGTTCAAGCAGTTGCAGCGCAGGCAGGCCGATATTGCCGCCAACCCCCACTTGCCAGCCTGCGGCACGCGCCATTTCACCGACCAGCGTCGTCACCGTGCTTTTACCGTTAGAACCGGTAATCGCCACAATCGGAGCCTGCGCTTCACGGCAGAACAGCTCAATATCACCGACAATTTCAATACCAGCGTCGGCAGCATCACACAGAATCGGCGTCGCCAACGCAACACCGGGACTGGCGACGATCAAATCTGCGCTCATCAGCCAGTCTTCATTCAGGCTGCCGAGGTGTCGCTCTACCTGCTCCGGCAACTTATCCAGACCCGGCGGACTGATACGGGTATCCACCACGCGCGGAATCACACCGCGTGCGACAAAGAAATCAACACAGGAGAGTCCGGTCAGACCCAACCCGATAATGACGACTTTTTTACCCTGATAGTCCACCATGTCTTATCGTACCTTCAGCGTTGCCAGGCCAATCAGCACCAGCATCAACGAAATAATCCAGAAACGCACAATCACGCGCGGTTCCGGCCAGCCCTTAAGTTCATAATGATGATGAATCGGCGCCATGCGGAAAATCCGCTGCCCACGTAACTTAAAGGACCCGACTTGCAGAATCACCGACAGTGTTTCGACCACGAAGACACCGCCCATAATCACCAACAAAAACTCCTGACGCAGAAGAACCGCGATAGTACCCAACGCACCGCCCAATGCCAGCGACCCGACGTCCCCCATGAAGACCTGAGCCGGATAGGTGTTAAACCACAGGAACCCAAGCCCTGCGCCAACAATCGCGGTACAGACAATCACCAGCTCACTGGCATGACGGATATACGGAATGTGCAGGTAACCAGCAAAATTCATATTCCCTGTTGCCCATGCAACCAGCGCGAAGCCAGCGGCCACAAACACGGTCGGCATGATTGCCAATCCATCCAGGCCATCAGTCAGGTTTACCGCGTTGCTGGTGCCGACAATCACAAAGTAGGCCAACGCAACATAGAGCAGACCCAACTGCGGCATCACATCTTTGAAGAACGGCACAACAAGCTGCGTAGCAGGCGTATCTTTGCCAATGGCATACATGGAGAACGCCACCACGAGCGCAATCACGGATTGCCAGAAATATTTCCAGCGGGCAATCAGCCCCTTGGTATCCTTACGGACGACTTTGCGATAATCATCAACAAAACCGACCGCGCCGTAGCCTGCTAACACAAGCAGTACGCACCAGACATACGGGTTAGACAGATTTGCCCACATCAAAACGGAAACGATAATCGCCACCAGGATCATCACGCCCCCCATCGTCGGGGTTCCGCGCTTACTGAAATGTGACTCAGGCCCTTCGTTACGCACCACCTGCCCAATCTGCAAACGTTGCAGCCAGGCGATCATGTGCGGCCCCATCCACAGGGAAATAACCAATGCGGTCAGCAGGCTGACAATGGCGCGGAACGTCAAATAAGAAAAGACGTTAAAGCCGGTATAAAGTTTGGCCAAATGTTCGGCCAGCCATACTAACATTGCGCATTCTCCTGTAATGCATGTACAACCTGCTCCATCGCAGCACTGCGTGAGCCTTTGACCAATACGCTGATGACGTTATGTTCTGACATCAGCACCTTCAAACGTGAAACCAGCGCGGCTTTATTCTGGAAATGCTCACCATTGCCGCTGGCAGTGCCGATCAATTCACTTAACGTTCCCACACTTAATACACGATCGATGCCCGCAACCCGTGCCGCTTCGCCCACCTGGCGATGGCATTCTGGAGCGTCATCTCCCAGTTCGCCCATATCACCAACGACCATCACGCGGTAGCCCGGCATCTCCGCCAGTACCTGCGCCGCCGCCGTCATGGAACCCACATTGGCGTTATAGCTGTCATCCAGCAGCAACTTGCCTTCAGACAAGGCTATCGGGAACAGTCGCCCCGGCACCGCCTGAAGTTGAGATAATCCGGCTTTGACCGCTTCCAGCGTCGCCCCGACAGACATCGCCAGCGAAGCCGCAGCCAGTGCGTTCGAGATATTGTGTTTACCCGGTAAAGGCAGCAGAACCTGCGTTTCACCAAATGGCGTGTGCAGGGTAAAACGCGTACCCTGCGCCAAAACGTCTACGTCGCTGGCAAAAAAATCGATATCACAAGCGGCCTGCGGCGAGAAACGCCAGACGGTTTTATGATTCAGCGTGACCTGCCAGTGCGGGAAATCATTGCTGTCTGCATTCACAATCGCCACGCCGTCTGCTGGCAAACCGGCAAAAATCTCACCTTTCGCCTGCGCTACACCAGCCAGTGAACCAAAACCTTCCAGATGTGCAGCGGCCAGATTATTAACCAGCGCGCTTTCAGGCCGCACCAGATCGGTGGTGTAAGCAATCTCACCAATGTGATTTGCCCCCAGTTCAATCACCGCAAACTGATGTTCCGCTGTCAGACGCAACAGCGTGAGCGGCACACCGATGTCGTTATTGAAGTTACCGGCGGTGTAAAGCACAGAACCACACTGGCGCAGAATCGCCGCCGTCATCTCTTTAACCGAGGTTTTGCCGGAAGAACCGGTCAGTGCGACTACGCGCGCCGTTGACTGCTGGCGAACCCAGGCACCCAATTGCCCCAACGCCAGACGCGTATCGCTCACCAGCAATTGCGGTACATCAATAGGTAAGTGCTTACTGACTAACAGAGCCGCCGCACCGCCTTTTACCGCATCCGCAGCGTAATCATGCGCGTCGAATTTTTCGCCTTTCAGTGCGACAAACAGGCAGCCAGACGTCAACTTACGCGTATCGGTTGAAACATCTTCAATATCAATGCTTTCACCAATCAGCTGCGCATTCAGCACTGTGGCAAGCTGCTGCAGGGAGACACGAATCATGCAATCACCCCCAGCAGACGAGCAACGGTGATACGATCGGAATAATCAAGACGCTGATTGCCGACCAGTTGGTAATCTTCGTGCCCTTTACCCGCAACCAGCACGACATCATTTTCCTGCGCCTGCATGATCGCACTGGTGACCGCTTCAGCACGCCCGTGAATCACCTGAACCCGCCCGGCATCCAGCAGCCCGGAGAGAATATCGGCGACGATCGCCTGAGGTTCTTCACTGCGCGGGTTATCATCAGTCACCACAACGCGATCGGCCAGCTGTTCTGCGATGCCACCCATAAGTGGGCGCTTACCTTTATCACGATCGCCGCCGCAGCCAAACACGCACCAAAGTTTCCCCTGGCAGTGCAAACGCGCCGCTTCCAACGCTTTTTCCAGCGCGTCCGGCGTGTGGGCATAATCAACAACGACCGTTGGTTTACCTTCAGCATGGAAAACTTCCATGCGGCCACATACGGGTTGCAACTGCGACCCAGCAATGACCAGCTTGTCGAGTGGATAGCCGAGAGACAGCAGCGCTGCCAGCGCCAGCAGCATATTGCTGACGTTAAACGCGCCCATCAGGCGACTTTCGATTTCGCCGTGCCCCCAGCTTGAATCAAACGCAATCGTGGCACCGTTGTCGTGGTAATCAATCTGTGTCGCTTTCAGCCAGCGCCCACGGCAGCCGGGGACCAGATTGTTCTCCATCGTGACAGCAACCGCATCCGGCAACTTTGCCAACCAGCGCAGCCCAACTTCATCATCGGCATTGATAATCATCTGCCCTACGCGATGATCGGCGAACAGCGCCCATTTGGCCGCTTCATAGCTTTCCATATCGCCGTGGTAATCAAGATGATCGCGGCTCAGGTTAGTGAACACCGCCGCCGCGAATGGCAACGCCGCCACGCGATGCTGCACCAGCCCGTGGGAAGAGACTTCCATTGCAGCGAATGTGGCACCTTGATCGACTAACTGGCTCAGCACCTGCTGAACATCAACAGCAGAACCCGTCGTGTTCTCTGCCGGAATCGCACGGCCCAATAAGCCATTGCCTACGGTACCCATCACTGCGCTCGTTTCGCCCAGCGCCTGACTCCACTGCGCCAGAAGCTGAGTCGTCGTCGTTTTTCCGTTGGTTCCTGTTACACCAATCAGCTGTAACTTTTCCGCAGGTTGCTGATAAAAACGGCCTGCCAGCGCGGAAAGGCGCTGGTTCAGATTACTGAGATAGACCACTGGCACGCCGTGCATTTCGCGAACGGTGCCATCGGCAGCTTCACCTTCTGCTTCAGCAACGATCGCTGCTACGCCTTGCGCAATTGCCTGCGGAATATAGCGCCGTCCATCTGTTTTGTGCCCGACAATCGCGACAAACAGATCCCCGGCAGCCGCAACGCGGCTGTCTAATGTCATTTCCCGCAGCGCGCGCGCCGGGGTATCTTGCACCCACGGCGCAAGTAAATCGCGCAAATTACGATCTGCCACCTGATCCCTCTTCTCTATTAATTACAAACTCGTTTTTGTCGCCTGACGGCAACGCATCCGGTTCGATATTCATCGTACGCAGAACGCCACCCATGATGGCGCCAAAGATTGGCGCAGAAACTGCACCGCCGTAGTACTTCCCTGCCTGCGGATCGTTGATCACGACAACCAGAGCAAAACGTGGGTTACTGGCTGGTGCCACGCCCGCTGTATAGGCAATATATTTATTGATGTACTTGCCATCCGGACCGACTTTTTTAGCCGTACCGGTTTTAATCGCGATACGGTAGCCTTTGATGGCCGCTTTGGTACCGCCGCCGCCGGGCAGCGCAACGCTTTCCATCATATGCACCACGGAACGCACCAGCGCTTCAGGGAAGACGCGTTCGCCAGGAACAGGTGGATCAACTTTAGTAATCGACAGCGGACGATAAATGCCGAAACTGCCGATCGTGGCGTAGACTCGCGCTAACTGTAACGGTGTTACCATCAGCCCGTAGCCGAAAGAAAAGGTGGCCCTCTCTATGTCAGACCACCGTTGTTTTTGAGGGTATAAGCCACTGCTTTCTCCGACCAACCCCAAATTGGTCGCTTTTCCTAATCCAAAGCGCGAGTAAGTATCTACCAGCGCAGAGGAAGGCATCGCTAACGCCAGTCTGGAAACACCGACGTTACTCGATTTCTGTAGCACGCCCGTCAGCGTCAATTCGCTGTAGCGCGCCACGTCTTTGATTTCATGACCGTTGACGTAGTAAGGCAGCGTGTTGAGCACGCTATTTTCTTTGATGACGCCGCGCTGCAACGCCGTCATCACCACCATCGGTTTCACCGTAGAACCCGGTTCGAAGATATCGGTGATGGCGCGGTTACGCATAATCTCTTTCGGCGTATCCGCCAGATTGTTCGGGTTATAAGACGGGCTATTCGCCATCGCCAGCACTTCACCGGTATTCACATCAACCAGCACGGCCGTTCCTGACTCAGCTTTGTTAAAGGCAACCGCGTTGTTGAGTTCGCGGTAAACCAGCGCCTGCAGACGTTCATCAATGCTCAGCGCCAGATTATGTGCAGCCTGGCTATCAACAGAAGAGATATCTTCAATCACGCGGCCAAAGCGGTCTTTACGCACGGTACGTTCACCGGGTTGCCCTGTCAGCCAGCGATCAAAGCTTTTCTCGACCCCTTCAATACCCTGACCATCGATATTGGTGAAGCCGATGAGGTGAGAGGTCACTTGTCCGGAAGGGTAATACCGGCGAGATTCCTGCCGCAGATTAATACCCGGCAGCTTCAGTTTGTGGACGTATTCGCCAATGGCTGGATTTACCTGACGAGCGAGGTACACGAAGCGCCCTTTCGGGTTAGCGTTGATCTTCGTGGCCAACTGATCCAACGGGATATCGAGCGCGTCAGACAGTGCTTTCCAGCGCGTATCCAACGTAATACCGCCACGATCGTTCACTTCTTTCGGATCCGCCCAAACGGCATTCACCGGTACACTGACGGCCAAAGGACGGCCTGCGCGATCGCTGATCATACCGCGTGCCGTCGGCACTTCCTGTACACGCAGGGAACGCATATCGCCTTCGCGCACCAGTTTGTCTGGATTGATCACCTGAAGGTAAGCCGCACGCGCCATCAAGCCAAACATCGCAAGCAGGATACAGCCGCAAAGCAACGCAAAACGCCAGCTAACAAAGCTGGCTTGATCTTCCTGGCGCTTTAACTTTCCTGTACGGGCTGCTTTCATGCTTGACTAGTTGCCTATTTAGTTCATTGCTTAACCACAATGTTTTCCTGTGACGGATCGACATGCCCCATTTGCAGTTTTTCCGTCGCGATCCGCTCAACGCGGCTATGATCCCCGAGAGAGTTCTCCTCCAGAATCAGATTTCGCCATTCGATATCCAACGCATCACGCTCCAGCAAAAGCTGTTCACGTTCAGCGGTCAGCAAGCGCGTCTTATGCGCCGTTGTCACCACAAAAACGGCAGAAACCAGTACGGCAATCATCAGCAGCACCGGGAGCTTTGCATTGCGCAGCAAATCCTCACCGATGACGCCGACCAGAGTATGCCGCTCGTTACCGATCATGCCGGCAATCTCTCAGCGAACCGCAGCACGGAACTGCGCGCACGTGGGTTTTCTGCTACTTCAGCTTCCGAAGGCATCAATTTCTTTCCAACGGCCTTTAACGTCTGCCCGCCCTGGCTTCGCAGTTGCTCTTCCGTTAACGGCAAACCAGCTGGTACCTGCGGTCCACGGCTTTGATGGCGAATAAACCGTTTTACGATACGATCTTCTAACGAGTGGAAGCTGATGACCGACAAACGTCCCTGCGGAGCCAGTACGCTTAACGCGCCTTCTAGCGCACGCTCGATCTCTTCCAGCTCGCTGTTGATGTAAATGCGGATCGCCTGAAAACTGCGCGTTGCCGGGTGCTTATGTTTTTCTCTCACCGGGCTGGCAGCCGCGATCAATTCCGCCAGCTCCTTTGTCCGCGTCATCGGCTCAGTGCGATTGCGTTCTACAATGGCGCGAGCAATACGCTTGGCGAAACGCTCTTCGCCGAACGTTTTCAACACCCAGACAATGTCGTCCGCTTCCGCTTTCATCAGCCATTCGGCAGCGGATAAGCCGCGCGTCGGATCCATGCGCATATCCAACGGACCGTCGCGCATAAATGAAAACCCACGTTCAGGGTCATCAAGCTGTGGGGAAGAAACACCAAGATCGAGCAGAACACCGTCGATCTGCCCGGTCAGTCCGAGTTCCGCCACATACTCCGCCATGGCGGAAAACGGCCCGTGAATAATAGAGAAACGAGGATCGTCGATCGCCTTGGCCGCTTCAATGGCCTGAGGATCGCGATCGATAGCTAACAGACGCCCTTCCGGCCCCAGTTGGGAAAGAATCAGACGAGAGTGACCACCGCGGCCAAATGTGCCGTCGATGTATATGCCGCCGCTGCGAATGTTCAGGCCATTTACTGCCTCATCCAACAGGACGGTGGTATGTTTATAATTTTCCAGCATGACTATAGCGATAGGTCCTGCAACCGGTCAGACAAAGGTTCCTGAGTCGATTGTTCAGCGTCAATATCATCCCTGACCTGTTGATACCAAGTCTGTTCATCCCACAGTTCAAACTTGTTGAACTGCCCGACTAGCATCACTTCTTTTTTAAGGTCCGCATGCTGCCTTAACGTATTCGCAATCAACAAACGCCCTGCACTATCCATTTGACACTCGCTGGCATGCCCCAATAACAACCGCTGGACGCGGCGTTCAGCTGGATTCATGCTCGATAAGCGAGACAGCTTTTGTTCAATAATTTCCCATTCAGGTAAGGGATAAAGCAGCAGGCATGGCTGATGCAGGTCAATGGTGCAAACCATTTGACCTTGCGATTCCCCGTTCAGCATTTCCCGGTATCGGGTAGGCACAGCAAGGCGCCCTTTACTGTCGAGGTTAACCAGCGTAGCCCCACGAAACATACCTGAGTTACCCCTTCATAACCTTTTTCACCACTTTACCCCACAAAATCCCACCTTTAAGAGTGTACGGAGGGTATGAAAACCTTGTCAAGCCAGAGCTGGCGCGCTTTGGGATTATTCCTGAATGAATTGGGGCCGGCATAGAGGTAAAAGGAATAAGGAGTGAAAATTAACGAAGATTAACGTCATGATAATGTAAGAAAAATTCATAACAGAATGGGAACACTGCAAACATATCGCTATCGACTCCGGTATCTCGATTATTTTTATTGTCACAAGCTGATACCAAAGACAGCTGTTTTCAGAATAGTCTTATTACCCCAAATACCTTGAATACCAAGGCTTGTGCGAACCCACAAGATCATACCGTGATAGCTAACACTTGCTCAATGTCACATTTTTAACATCAACATCATCGATTCTTTATTCATCAGCCGATTTACCCTGCTCGATATTCTCCTCACCAAGGGAAGCGATTTCCTGAAAAAGAAACGCAGGCCCAGAAAACGGATCGAATAACGTGTGCAATCCATACATCCAGAAAAGCATGAAAAGGGACGTCGCAAGCAGCTCCTTTTTATCGGTCATTTACTCACTTGCTTTAATGTCATTAGAGCCTCACAGAAACGTCTCATCCTGAAAAACCATAACAAATTGTTTTTAAATAACTTTAAATCCCTTGTCACGATAAAAAAACGGGAAACTTACCGGCTAGATATAAAGTAGCGAGAAAGTATAAAAAACGCTCAAAAATAAATATTTTTACCTAGTACAAAGCTAATCATTCAGTGATGTAAACTACACAAACAAAATAAAGCATGACAAAAAACCACAAAATATCACTACACCAGTTTATCCGCCCTAAGAATGGAGCAGCCCGGTATGTTTTCCCCGACATCACGATTGCGAAGTGCCACCGCAGATACCTTTGCGCTCGTTGTCTACTGTTTCATCACTGGCATGGCGATAGAAATCATGCTTTCCGGGATGAGCTTCGAGCAATCGCTGTCTTCGCGTTTACTGTCTATCCCCGTGAATATCGCCATTGCCTGGCCGTACGGGCTTTATCGCGATCGCGTGTTGAATATCGCCAAACGTCACGGTGGTGAGCATTTTCTGGTGCGCAGCCTTGCCGATCTCTTTGCTTATGTCAGTTTCCAATCCCCGGTTTACGCCATCATTCTCTGGGTTATCGGGGCAAATCCCGCACAAATCCTGACTGCCGTTACCAGTAATCTGGTGATATCGATGGTGACAGGTGTGATATACGGTTATTTTCTGGAATATTGCCGTCGGTTATTCCGCGTGGCATTGCCATAGACGTAAATTGAGAGTCGGTAGTGAATCGACGTTGAGCAAAAAAAGAGAAGCGCCATAGTCATCTATAGCGCAGAAAGGCAAGGGATTACACGCGGCTCAGTGAGCCACGACGATACAGATTCCGTCGAATACGATTCAAACCAGGCTTCGGCCTTTTCGGCTCATCCAGACTGGCCAGCACCAGTTCCAGTACGCGTTCCGCCACTTCACGATGGCGCTGAGCGACAGACAATACCGGGCATTCCAGATAATCCAACAATTCATTATCCCCAAAGGTCGCGATAGCCAGATTATTCGGCAAACGCCCGTTAATCTTCAGGTTAACATCCATTACCCCTTGCAAGAGCGGGAATGAGGTCGTGAACAGCGCTTCAGGCATAGGATTATTTTTCAGATAATCCATAAATGCGGCGGCGGCGGCTACACGTTCATAGCTATTGGAATAGAGATAATTCACCTCACGCGGATCGCCCGCCCACGCCTGACGAAACCCTTGTTCACGCAGGAAACTGACGGAAAGCTCAGGCAAGGCGCCAAGATACAGTACCGACTTCGCAGGCACTTTGCGTAATTCCTGCGCCAGCATTTCGGCATCTTCAAGATCGGCACCGACCACGCTGGTAAAGTGCTCACGATCCAACGCCCTATCCAACGCAATAATCGGCAGGTTGCCGTTTATCCAGCGCTGATAAAATGGGTGCTCGGGAGGTAATGCAGTAGAAACGATAATAGCGTCAACCTGGCGCTGTAACAGATGCTCAATACAGCGCATCTCGTTGTCTGGTTGATCTTCTGAACACGCAATTAATAACTGATATCCGCGCTGTCTGGCCTGACGCTCCAGATAATTGGCGATGCGTGTATAGCTGGTATTTTCCAAATCGGGAATAACCAAACCAATTGAACGTGTGCGTCCAGCACGTAATCCAGCCGCGACGGCGTTGGGATGATAATTGTGCTCCCTGACGACAGCCATGACTTTCTCAACGGTCTTATCGCTCACGCGATATTGTTTTGCTTTCCCGTTAATAACATAGCTGGCTGTCGTGCGTGAAACACCCGCAAGACGCGCGATTTCATCCAGTTTCACGGTAACCCCTTAGTAGGCCGGAAAATAAATAGGCCGGATAAATAATAAATAGTGCGATGACCATAAAATCATCATGGATATGGCGTAGATCTAACAGCAGAAGCTTTTGTACGGCAACTGCTTTTATCACGTTACCCGCATATTTCAAGCTGTCATATCAATAATGGACGTCTTTTAACCTGAAATATATTGCGCCTATATAAGATAAGGGAAATAAAAAGGCCCGATACTATTATCGGGCCTCTTAAAGGAAAAAGCAGCGAAAAGTCGATTAACGCATGATTTTATCGCCGCGTGATACGCCGACGATCCCGGAGCGTGCCACTTCAACAATTTCTGCAACTTCACGCACAGCGCTGAGGAAGGCGTCCAGTTTATCGCTCGTGCCAGCAAGCTGTACGGTGTAAAGCGAAGCGGTAACATCCACAATCTGGCCGCGGAAAATATCGGCGCAGCGTTTCACTTCTTCGCGACCATATCCTGTGGCTTGCAGCTTCACCAGCATGATCTCACGCTCAACGTGCGCGCCCTGCCCCAGTTCGCTGACGCGCAGGACATCCACCAGCTTGTGCAGTTGCTTTTCGATCTGCTCCAGCACTTTCTCATCGCCTACCGTCTGGATAGTCATACGAGACAGCGTAGGATCTTCGGTTGGGGCTACCGTCAGGCTTTCAATGTTGTAGCCGCGCTGTGAAAACAGGCCGACGACACGTGACAAGGCGCCCGATTCATTCTCAAGTAATACTGATAAAATCCGCCGCATGATCAGGTCCTCTCCGTTTTGCTCAGCCACATTTCATCCATCGCCCCGCCACGAATCTGCATGGGGTAAACATGCTCGCTGCTGTCGATGTTGATATCAACAAACACCAGACGATCTTTCTGCGCCAGCGCTTGCGACAGCTTACTTTCCAGTTCGTCCGGCGTATCGATAGAAATCCCGATGTGACCGTACGCTTCAGCCAGCTTGACGAAATCCGGTAGCGATTCCATGTAAGAACTGGAATGACGGCCAGAGTAGATCATGTCCTGCCACTGCTTCACCATACCGAGGAAACGGTTGTTCAGGTTAATCACCACAACGGGCAAGTCATATTGCAGCGCCGTAGAAAGCTCCTGAATATTCATCTGAATACTGCCGTCGCCCGTTACGCAGATTACGGTTTCTTCCGGCAACGCGAGCTTGATACCCAGCGCAGCAGGCAGGCCAAAGCCCATCGTACCCAGCCCACCGGAGTTCACCCAGCGACGCGGTAAATCGAAAGGATAATACAGCGCGGCAAACATCTGGTGCTGACCGACGTCTGATGCCACATAGGCTTTTCCTTCGGTCAGCCGATGCAGCGTTTCAATCACCGCCTGCGGTTTAATCTTATCGCCTTCGGTGCTGTATTTCAGACAGTGACGCCCACGCCACTGTTCGATCCCCTGCCACCAGTCGCGCAGCGCATCAAACTGCTGCTGTGCGCCATCCTGTGCCAGCAACTCCAGCATCAGGGTTAACACCTGTTTAGCATCGCCCACGATAGGGATATCGGCGTTTACCGTTTTGGAAATCGACGCGGGATCGACATCAATGTGCAGTACCGTCGCATTCGGACAGTACTTTGCCAGATTGTTCGTTGTACGGTCGTCGAAACGTACCCCTACGGCGAAAATCACATCGGCATTATGCATAGCCGTATTGGCTTCATATGTCCCGTGCATCCCCAGCATACCGAGGCACTGACGGTGCGTGCCGGGAAAACCGCCCAGCCCCATCAGAGAGGTGGTCACTGGCAGGTTCAGTTTTTCCGCCAGCGTCAGCAGTTCTTCGTGACACTCCGCATTAATTACGCCACCACCGCTGTAGATAATCGGTTTTTTTGCCGCCAGCAGGGTTTGCAACGCGCGACGAATCTGACCTTTGTGGCCCTGAACCGTCGGATTATAGGAACGCATGCTGACGCTTTCAGGATAAACATACGGCAGTTTATTCGCCGGATTCATGATGTCTTTCGGCAGATCGACCACCACGGGCCCTGGGCGTCCGGTCGATGCCAGATAAAACGCTTTTTTCAGAATCGTCGGGACATCTTCAGCTTTCTTGACCAGAAAACTGTGCTTCACGATAGGGCGGGAAATGCCCACCGTGTCGCATTCCTGAAAGGAGTCATAGCCAATCAGCGAAGTCGCAACCTGACCGGACAACACCACCATAGGAATGGAGTCCATATATGCAGTAGCGATACCGGTAATCGCGTTGGTCGCACCGGGACCCGACGTGACCAGCACGACGCCGACTTCACCCGTCGCACGTGCATAGCCATCAGCCATATGTACCGCACCTTGCTCATGCCGCACCAAAATATGCTCGATACCGCCAACCGTATGCAGGGCGTCGTAAATATCCAGCACCGCACCGCCCGGATAACCGAACACATGTTTTACGCCCTGATCGATCAACGACCGGACCACCATTTCGGCGCCTGACAACATCTCCATGGGTCTGCCTCTTTTGTTCAGAAAGCGGAATCCGCTTCTGTATTGACCGGGGGAAATCCCCGCGCTCACCTTGGGTTAATAAGGTTAAGTGTTAATACTGTTAATTTTTAGTACAAGAATACGAAATATTATAGGGATTACTGACGGCCCATTAACATAACGCCAGATTATGACGCAGACAAACGGCAAAAAACCACCGCCCTTAATCAGAACGAGGGGGAATCGAACGTGATGGAAAAAAGAACTGAGATAAAATACTAACCGGGAACCTTCAGACCTGAGAGATCGTCCATAAAGGCCATAAATTACAGAGTGAAATCTTGAGGCCGAAAAACCACATTTCTTTTCAGGAAACGAGCGTCTCGGCCTCCAACGCCATCAGGATTCGGCGTACATCGCATCAATTTCCAACTGGTAACGCTGGTTGATGATCTTTCTGCGCAGCTTGAGCGTTGGCGTCAACTCCCCTTCCGCCATCGAAAACGGCACAGGCAGCAGCGTGAATTTCTTTACCTGCTCAACACGGGAAAGTTCCTTCTGCATCTCCCGCAGGCGCTGCTCGAACAGCTCAATAATATGGCTGTGGCGCAGCAACTCCAGACGATCGTGGTATTTCAGATTGATAGAGTGCGCGTATTCCTCCAGCGCCTCGAAACAGGGAACAATCAGCGCAGAGACGTACTTACGCGTGTCTGCGATAATCGCAACCTGCTCGATGAAGCGATCCTGTCCCAGCGTCCCTTCCAGATGCTGCGGGGCGATATATTTCCCCCCCGAGGTTTTCATCAGATCTTTCAAGCGCTCGGTAATAAACAGGTTACCGTTGGCATCCAGTTCCCCCGCGTCGCCAGTTTTCAGCCAGCCGTCTTCGGTAAAGGCTTCTGCGGTTTCCTGCGGACGATGGAAATAGCCGCGCATGATGGTCGCTCCACGCACCTGAATCTCTTTTTCCTCACCAATACGGACTTCAATACCCGGCAGCGGCGTGCCAATAGAACCTAAGCGGAAACGATTTTCTTCCCAACAGGAAACCGTCGCACAGGTTTCGGTCATACCGTAACCATAGATGATGCGAATCCCTATCGAGCTGAAAAACAGAATGATATTGTCATCCAGTCGCGCGCCTGCGGCTGGCATAAAACGAATCTCGCCTCCCAGAAGCTGGCGCAGTTTCCCTAGCACCAGACGGTCAGCATAGCGATGCATAATGCGGCGGAAGAGTCCCGCTTTTTTCGCCGTCTGGCTAGCCAGAAAAACGTATTGCCCCTGCGTAACAGCCCAGTTGAAGAGCCGCTGGCGATACCACGGCGCCTGCGCCACTTTTTCATGGATTGCGCTATACACTTTCTCATAAAAACGCGGTACCGCGCACATCACCGTAGGCTTCACCGCCTGCATCGCGGCACGTACCAGATTCGTATCACGGAGGTACACGTTCTGTGCGCCGCGATGCATAATGACAAAGCTCCATGCGCGCTCAAATACGTGTGAAAGTGGTAAGAAACAGAGCGATACGTCATTTTCTGACATATCCAGACGATCGTCGTGCAGCTTAAGCTGCATCGCCATGTTGGTATAATCCAGCATGACACCTTTCGGCTCGCCGGTGGTGCCAGAGGTATAAATCAGCGTAAACAGATCGTTGAGATCGCGGCTGTCGATACGCGTTTGCCATTCATCACGCCAGAACTCGTCTACCGCCTGCGCTTCAAACTCATGTAAGGACTGAACGATGTCACTACCGCGCAGGTTAACGCCCTCATCCATCACGATAATATTTCGCAGTTGCGGGCAGCTCTCACGTA
This sequence comes from Pectobacterium aroidearum, assembly GCF_041228105.1. NCBI lineage: Bacteria > Pseudomonadati > Pseudomonadota > Gammaproteobacteria > Enterobacterales > Pectobacteriaceae > Pectobacterium > Pectobacterium aroidearum. Next base: position 757,354 of record NZ_CP166097.1, on the reverse strand, counting down.
ACGACAGCAACGCATCCAACTGCTCCTGGCCACCAACAAATATCGTACGGATATCGGCATCATTGATGATGAACGCTGCCTGTGCCGCCGTATTGGTGGCATAGATTGGCACACTGATCGCACGCAGGTGCAGCAACGCCAGATCGGCCAGCGACCAATTCATCGAGTTATGAGAGAAAATCGCCACCCGTTCCTGAACGTCGACTCTCAGCGCCAGGAGCGCGCTGGCAATCCGCCGAATGCGCTGTCCGGCCTGTGTCCAGGTGAGCTGTTGTTCGCCCGCAGGCGTCCACTCGCGCAGCGCAATACGACCCGCGCAGTGATTGATCCGATCTTGAACCCGGTGCACCACATGATATGGCTGTAAATGATTAGTCATCTGTAAAAGAATTTATAAGGGAAGTGAAGTCGACAGCGTTTCAGCGTACAGCTGTACATTATTTGGCGTGCAGTCTACCGTCATTGTTCAAAACCGCAACGATCTTTCGTTCATTCGCCGCAGGCTATCACTGGTTTACTTGACGCACATCACACCAATCAAAAGTTGACATATCCCTGATAATCGCGTACCAATAAAGCAACACTGAATTTTAGATGATGAGACACTATGTTCAACTTTACTGTCCTACTAGGCCTACTACTAAACGCATCCTTCTTGCGCGGTAGGTTTGTGGGCAGAGTTCAGAACTAAGTTTCTCGCCACACGATACAAAAAACCCGCGCTAATGCGCGGGTTTTTTTTTACTCGCCGAGCGCCAAGTACAAGTAGACACGACAAGGAACTAAACCGATGAGCGAGCAAGTCATTATTTTTGATACCACATTACGCGATGGTGAACAGGCTTTACAGGCGAGTTTGAGTGTAAAAGAAAAACTGCAAATTGCCTTCGCTCTGGAGCGTATGGGCGTTGATGTCATGGAAGTTGGCTTTCCTGTGTCCTCTCCCGGCGATTTTGAATCCGTTCAGACCATTGCCCGCAATATCAAAAACAGTCGTGTGTGTGGCCTGACCCGCTGCGTCGAAAAGGATATCGATGTTGCCGCAGAAGCGCTGCGTGTCGCAGAAGCCTTCCGTATTCACACTTTTATCGCAACCTCACCGATGCACATCGCCACTAAGCTGCGCAGCACGCTGGACGAAGTCATCGAACGCGCTATCTACATGATTAAGCGCGCGCGTAACTACACAGACGATGTCGAGTTCTCCTGTGAAGATGCGGGTCGTACGCCAATCCCAGACCTGTGTCGCGTGGTTGAGGCCGCCATCAACGCTGGTGCTCGTACCATTAATATCCCGGACACCGTCGGCTACACCATGCCGCATGAGTTCGGCAACATCATCTCCTCTTTGTACCAACACGTTCCTAATATCGATAAAGCCATTATTTCTGTTCACACCCATGACGATCTGGGTTTGGCCGTCGGCAACGCCATGGCGGCAGTGCACGCAGGCGCTCGTCAGGTAGAAGGCACATTGAACGGTATCGGCGAGCGTGCTGGTAACTGTTCACTGGAAGAAGTCATCATGGCGATCAAAACCCGCCATAACATCCTGAATGTGCATACCAATATCAATCATCAGGAAATCTACCGCACCAGCCAGTTGGTCAGCCAGATTTGTAATATGCCTATCCCTGCTAACAAAGCGGTTGTGGGTGCCAATGCCTTCGCCCACTCTTCCGGTATTCACCAGGATGGCGTGCTGAAGAACCGTGAAAACTACGAAATCATGACGCCGGAATCCATCGGCCTGAAAGAAGTACAGTTGAACCTGACTTCCCGTTCTGGTCGTGCTGCGGTGAAACACCGTATGGAAGAGATGGGCTATCAGGATAGCGATTACAATCTGGACGATCTGTACTCCGCCTTCCTGAAACTGGCAGATAAGAAAGGTCAGGTCTTTGATTACGATCTGGAGGCGCTGGCCTTTATCAATCGTCAGCAGGAAGAGCCAGAGTTCTACCATCTGGATTATTTCAGCGTCCAGTCTGGTTCCAGCGTAATGGCAACCGCTTCTGTCAAACTGATCTGCGGCGAAGAAACCCAATCAGAAGCTGCAACGGGGAATGGCCCGGTAGATGCCGTCTATCAGGCAATCAACCGCATTACGGGCTATCAGGTTTCGCTGGTTAAATACCAACTGACCGCCAAAGGCCAGGGTCGTGATGCGCTGGGTCAGGTTGATATCGTTGCGGATTATCAGGGCCGCCGTTTCCACGGCGTCGGTCTGGCGACGGATATCGTTGAATCTTCCGCACAGGCAATGGTAAATGTATTAAACAACATCAAGCGTGCTCAGCAGGTAGAAAAAGAAATTCAACGTCTGCAGCAGCACAATAACCAACAACAAAACGATAGCAAACAACAAAACAGTCAGGAAACAGTGTGATGACAAAGAGCTACCATATCGCCGTTTTACCCGGAGACGGCATTGGCCCGGAAGTAATGGCACAGGCGCACAAAGTACTGGATGCAGTACGCCAGCGTTTTGGCATCCGCATTACCACCAGCGAATATGACGTTGGCGGTATCGCCATTGACCGTCAGGGCACGCCGCTGCCGCAAGCGACCGTCGCGGGCTGCGAGCAGGCCGATGCGATTCTGTTCGGCTCCGTGGGCGGCCCGAAATGGGAACATTTGCCACCGGCAGAGCAACCTGAGCGCGGTGCACTGTTGCCTCTGCGTAAACATTTCAAACTGTTCAGCAACCTGCGTCCTGCTCGTCTGTATCAGGGGCTGGAAGCATTTTGTCCGCTGCGCAGCGACATCGCCGCGAAAGGCTTTGATATTCTGTGCGTCCGCGAACTGACGGGTGGCATCTACTTCGGTCAGCCAAAAGGACGTGAAGGTAGCGGCCAGTATGAACGCGCTTTCGATACCGAGGTGTATCACCGTTTCGAGATTGAGCGCATCGCGCATATCGCGTTTGAATCCGCGCGTAAACGTCGCGGTATCGTGACCTCTATCGATAAAGCCAACGTGCTGCAAAGCTCTATTCTGTGGCGCGAGATCGTGAATGAAGTTGCCAAAGCCTATCCAGATGTGAAGCTGTCCCATCTGTATATCGATAACGCGACAATGCAGTTAATCAAAGATCCGTCTCAGTTTGACGTGATGCTGTGTTCTAACCTGTTCGGAGACATTCTGTCCGACGAGTGCGCCATGATTACCGGTTCAATGGGTATGCTGCCTTCCGCAAGCCTGAACGAACAAGGCTTCGGTTTGTACGAGCCTGCTGGCGGTTCCGCGCCGGATATCGCCGGTAAAGACATTGCTAACCCGATTGCACAGATTCTGTCGCTGTCGCTGCTGCTGCGCTACAGCTTGGGTGCGGATGATGCCGCAGACGCGATCGAAAAAGCGGTCAATACCGCACTGGCTGAAGGCTATCGTACCGCCGATCTGGCAAGTACCAGCAACGCGATCGGTACCAATGAGATGGGCGACGTGATTGCGCGTTTTGTGGCGCAAGGGGCATAACCATGGGTAAGACGTTATATCAAAAGTTGTTTGAAGCGCACGTGGTTCATGAAGCGCCAAACGAAACGCCGCTGCTGTATATCGACAGACATCTGGTACACGAAGTAACTTCCCCGCAGGCTTTCGACGGCCTGCGCGCGATGGGCCGCAAGGTTCGTCAACCGGGAAAAACCTTCGCGACCATGGACCACAACGTGTCCACGCAAACCAAAGACATCAACGCCAGCGGCGAGATGGCCCGCATCCAGATGCAGGAGCTGATCAAAAACTGTGCGGAATTCGGCGTTCAGCTGTATGACCTGAACCACCCGTATCAGGGTATCGTTCACGTTATTGGGCCTGAGCAAGGAATGACGCTGCCAGGCATGACCATCGTTTGTGGTGACTCTCACACGGCAACGCACGGCGCATTTGGTTCACTGGCCTTCGGTATTGGTACGTCGGAAGTGGAACATGTGCTGGCGACGCAAACCCTGAAGCAGGGTCGCGCCAAAACCATGAAGATTGAAGTCACCGGTGATGCCCCACACGGCATCACCGCAAAAGACATCGTGCTGGCGATCATCGGTAAAACCGGTAGCGCTGGCGGTACCGGTCATGTCGTTGAATTCTGTGGCAAAGCCATCCGTGCGCTGAGCATGGAAGGCCGTATGACACTGTGCAACATGGCGATTGAAATGGGCGCGAAAGCTGGACTGGTCGCGCCGGACGAGACGACCTTCAACTACCTGAAAGGCCGTCAGTTTGCGCCGAAGGACGCCAACTGGGATGCCGCCGTTGCGTACTGGAACACGCTGAAATCGGATGATGATGCGCAGTTCGATACGGTTGTCACGCTGGACGCTGCTCAGATCGCGCCACAGGTCACCTGGGGCACCAATCCTGGTCAGGTTATCGCCGTTAATCAGGAAATCCCTAATCCTGACTCTTTCAGCGATCCGGTAGAGCGCGCCTCTGCTGCCAAAGCGCTGGCGTATATGGATCTGCAACCCGGTATTAAATTGACCGACGTGAAGATCGATAAAGTCTTTATTGGCTCCTGCACCAACTCGCGTATTGAAGATTTGCGCGCCGCGGCAGAAATCGCCAAAGGGCGCAAAGTTGCCGCGGGCGTTCAGGCTATCGTCGTACCCGGTTCCGGCCCGGTAAAAACCATGGCGGAGCTGGAAGGGCTGGATAAAGTGTTCATCGAAGCGGGCTTTGAGTGGCGCTTACCGGGCTGTTCCATGTGTCTGGCGATGAACAATGACCGTCTGAACCCCGGCGAGCGTTGCGCATCAACCAGCAACCGTAACTTTGAAGGCCGTCAGGGGCGCGCTGGCCGCACCCATCTGGTCAGCCCGGCGATGGCTGCGGCTGCAGCGGTAACGGGTCGCTTTGCCGACGTCCGCGAGTTGAATTAAGAGAGAAACCGACATGGCTAAATTTACTCAACACACTGGTCTGGTGGTTCCTCTGGATGCCGCTAACGTCGATACCGACGCCATCATTCCCAAGCAGTTTCTGCAAAAGGTGACGCGTACCGGTTTCGGCCAACATCTGTTTCACGACTGGCGTTTTCTGGACGATGCAGGTCAACAGCCTAACCCTGAGTTTGTGCTGAACAAACCGCATTACAAAGGGGCGAGCATCCTGCTGGCGCGGGAAAACTTCGGCTGCGGCTCTTCCCGTGAGCACGCGCCGTGGGCGCTGACCGATTACGGCTTCAAAGTCGTCATCGCGCCAAGCTTCGCCGATATCTTCTATGGCAACTCGTTTAACAACCAGCTGCTGCCGGTGAAACTGAGCGACGAGGAAGTGGACGAGCTGTTCAAGCTAGTTGACGGGCAGGAAGGCATTAACTTTATCGTCGATCTCGAAAATCAGGTTGTTCAGGCGGGCAGCAAAAGCTACCCGTTTGAAATTGACAGCTTCCGCCGTCACTGCATGATCAACGGATTAGACAGCATCGGCCTGACGCTGCAACACGAAGCGTCTATCACCGAGTATGAAAAGAATCAGCCTGCATTTTTGAACTGATTCAAGATTACAGATAGCCCGAAGCCCGCACTGTATTGCGGGCTTTTTCTTTTGGCAGAATGAGCTGATTACAACAGCGCGGCAATCATATAAAAAGCCAGCATGCTCAAAAGCACCGCGACCACAATATTTCTGATAAAAAAGGAAATCACGACACTCACAATAGCACCGAGAAAATACGGATTATCGGGAAATGCGCGAATCACTCCGTGATCCATTAAAATAATCGGGCCGCAAATCGCAGTGAGTAAGCAAGGCGCGGAATACTTTAATGCACGGTGGAGTAAAACCGGGATTTTTACCGGCACAGCGGGTTCGAGAAAGATATAGCGATTAAAAAACACGATCGCCGCCAGAACGAATATCAATAACCAACTCATTTTTCTTCCTTAAGCACTGACGCGATGAACACAGAAAAAAACATGCCGCCGACGCCAGCAATAGCGATGGCACCTTCTATCTTGAAATAGGTTAATAGCATCGACAATAGTAGAGAAAACAGGACACCAGAGAAGGTACTGATCTTCTTTATCATCGGTACGACAATGGTTATAAACGTAGCAACGATAGAATAATCAAGATGATACTTATCCAAATCGGGCACAGATGACGCCATCACCACGCCAAGAATGCTGAAGATATTCCAAAATATATAAAAGGTGAAACCCGCACCGATTAAATAGCTGGTACTAACGTTGTTCTTCCTGTCTTTCTTTTCACTGAGTGCAAAAAGCTCATCCGATAATAAAAACCCGATAGGAAGCCGTTTTCTTAATTTCAGCGTTGAAACGTATTCACGCAACGTCAGGCCATATATCAGGTGCTGGGCAGTAATAAAAAAAACGGAGATTAATAGCGTCGCGACATTCGCCCCGGACATCAGGAGCCCTAACGAGACGAGCTGTGCCGCCCCCGCGAAAATAATCGCAGACATTCCGATACTTTGCCCGACAGATAATCCCGATTGGATAGCCATAGAACCAGCCAGAATGCCCCAGGGCACCACGGATAAACAGAGCGGAAGCATCTCAACCACGCCGGTCATAAAGTGCTTCCACGGGCTAATTGTATCTTTTGATGCAGACGATGAACGGGCTACGGTATTTTCCATATAACAGTGCACTACCATAAATAAATCGATAGTGAAAAATTAACAAAACGTTTTTTAAGAGTATTGGATAAAGTTGCTTGCCGTTAAGGGTGGGATTTTATATTCAAAATAGGAAGTGGGTACTATCTACAAGTTACCTTTAGCAAACTCACCCGGTGTCAGCCCCAGCGAGTTTTTGAAATGGCGATGAAAGTGGCTTTGATCGGTAAAGCCGCATCGAACGGAAACATCGAGGATCGCATCGCCTTTACGCAACAATGCCTTCGCCTTGCGCAGCCGTGCCTGAATCAAATAAGCATGAGGCGTAATCCCCACCACCGCTTTAAACTGTCGTAAGAAATGCCACACGCTGAGCTCAGCCAGCGCGGCCAATTCAACGAGAGCCAGCTCTCTCTCGGGATAGCTGTCCATAAAGGCTTTAACGTTCAGTATATTTTGGGTCGCAACGGGCAACATCTGTGGCGTCAGACGCGTCTTGCTATAGCGCATCGTCAGCCAGGTTAATGACGACAACAATAGCGTCTCTTTCAATAACATATTGCCCGGCTGAGCAAGCATATTGAACGTCATGAGCAACTGCTCAGACAGTCCAGGATCGTGAACCACGGCGTCGGGGAACCACGGAATGGAATCCTTTGCGCGTTGCAGATCCTGATTAATTGAACGAAAAAGGTCGGGATGCGGATAAATAGCGCGATAGGCCCAGCCGGTTTCTACCTCCGCACTCCCCGTGTGTACATCGTCCGCGTTAACCAGAATGATGTCGCCTTTGGGAGCGACGTGTTCTGCACCAGAACGATAGAAACGCTGAGCGCCCTGCTCAATCACACTGATGCAATAGGTATCATGAACGTGACGAGGAAAGCGTTGCTGGTAATACTGTGCCTGCAGCATATCCAGCCCGCCGAGCGTCTCCAGGTGTCTGAAGTGCGTCTGCTCTTGCACTACCGGCTTTTTATGCACGCGTTAACCCTCTTATCGTTTGTACAAAATTGCTCTGGCAGAGAAGGGGAAGCTTTATCTGCCAGAAACAGCGCACCTGTTCACTGATTCTATCAGAAGCGGATTCATATCCCATGCTGGAAAAAACAGCGAAAAAAAGCCAGCGACAACGTCGCTGGCCACGAGATGATGATGTTTGTCTTTTTACCACCCTGGCTTTTTTACCAACGGGACTACATCAGATGGAACCGGGATACCCCAAGATTCAAGCGCTCGGCCTGCTGCTCCAGCGAGGAGGCCGACGAGGACGCTTCAAGCACCAGCGTCGCATTCTGCTGTGTGACGCGATCCATTTCTGATATCGCTAACGACACCTGATTGATACCACTGCTTTGTTCATCAGAAGCCAGTGCGATCTCATTGATAATGCGGGTGACGTTATTAATTTCAGAGACAATCTCGGCCATCGCTTTACCCGCTTCGGATGCCAATGTCGTCCCCTCTGTCACTCTGGTTTCGGATTCTTTAATCAGTGCGGCAATTTCCGTTGCGGCGTTAGCCGAGCGCTGCGCCAGATTACGCACTTCTCCTGCAACTACCGCGAAACCTTTGCCCTGCTCGCCCGCTCTGGCGGCTTCAACCGCCGCATTCAGCGCCAGAATATTGGTCTGGAATGCAATCCCGTTAATGAGCGCGATAATCTCGGAAATTTTGTCTGAGCTTTTGGCGATATCGGCCATCGATCCCACAACCTGTTCAACAATATTGCCACCGTTCACCGCTTTGGCTGACGTCTCCGTCGCGACCTCGCTGGCATGGTGCGCATTATCCGTATTCTGCTTCACTGCCGCCGTAAGCTGCTCCATGCTGGCTGCCGTTTCCGCCAGCGCTGCGGCCTGCTGTTCTGTTCGTGCAGACAAATCTGTATTACCGACGGCAATTTTCGTCGAACTGCTGTGAATCGACTCTGCGCTGTCGCGTACCGAGCCAACCGTCTCGGAGAGCGAATCCTGCATTTGCTGGATATTGTCCCCCAGAATACCGATTTCATTTCTTCCCACATCCACACTCGTGCGCGTTAAGTCTCCGTGCGCAATAGCCTGTATGCGCGATACCCAATACTGCACTGGGTTAATAATGACTCGGCGAATTAATAAGAATGTCATACCCGTCAACACGATGGCTAAAATAAAGGCACCCGTCATGAGCGTATATCCCTGCGTGGAATGCCTTTCAGCTGTCACGTTAATATTTTTTGCCATTTCAACCCGATAAAGATAAGACGCTTTCAACGGCACATCGTAGTCATCATCCAATTTAGACATCACCGTTGACTCAAACGCATTGAGCTCTTCAACATTGCCCTTCTTTGCGATGTCAAACATGGGTTTGATTCCGCGCTCAACATAATCGCTATAACGCGCTTTTAATTCATTATCACGAGCGAGTTCAACATCAGAACGAGCCGATCTATTTTGATACCCATTAAACATTTGCTGAGACAACGACAGGCGTTCTTCTGCGGCTTTCATACTGGCGTTATAGTTAGCAGTAAGGCCATTGCGTAAATGATTCACGGCATGCAGCAAATTCATACGCGCCGCACGCATATGATTCGCACTATCCACCAACTCCATACGCACATTCAATTCCAGCGTAGAGTCATTTAGCGACAGTTCAGCCTGCTTAAGAAAATACGATGATGTGGAAATTGCCAAGGCAAAGAGTAGCAAAACACCAGAAAAAACAACGACAAAAAGTGGCGTCAATTTGATGTTATGCAATCCAGAAGCGGAATGCTGGGGTTCTGGTTTTTCGTAAATCGCTATTGACTGGTAAGGGACGTCGCTCATTTTTACATCCATCGGGTTATTCAAAATAATTGCTGTGAAGTAAATTGCAGGCAAGCAAAGAAAAATAAAACGCCGCCACATGTTACATAATATTTAAAGGTTGTGACAATCTGCGTTAAATACAAGAGAAAAAACAGTCGCCTATAAAAAATAATTTACCTATAAGATCGCCATCACGAAAAATGTCATTTAAACGACAATCCTTTCAATTAATAACTATTCAAAAAGCAAACTATCACATAGTGTTAGTGAATTATCTTAACCATTATTCTTACGTTACTCTCTATTATAGAAACACATTCATAGAATTGTTTAATTTTAATGACAATAGCTTTAAGCCTAACATTCAATATTGGGTATTAAACGTTACATTAGTAATATCTGAATACGCTTCTCTGGGATGTATTCCTCCCCTCCTCTCTTCCTTTCAACCTGCTTTTGCGAAGCCGCACGTAGGCTGACCACGCCATTCAATGGTCAGCGAAATAAGCGGGTATATTTCATTTTTGACCATCATCAATGTTGACATCTGTCAACACATGAACATACCATGACCTTATATCGCGATGAAAAAACACCCAAACAAGCATATTCAGGCAGCCATTGAATACGCATTAGCGCAGGGCTGGCGTTTTTATCCCAGCAACGGGCATGCATTTGGCAGGCTTATCTGCGGCACGCCGGACCACAGCACTCATATGATGAGCATTTGGTCCACGCCATCAGTCCCGGAAAATCATGCAAAGCAGATCCGCCGCAACGTCGATAACTGCCTGACAATACTGAAACAATAGAAGATATATACGGCTTACCGAGGAATTTATGACAACGTATCACTTTTCTCTCACGCTAACGGGCGTTTCCGCAGATACGGCTGGGCTGGAAGATGCGCTTTTTGCCAGCGGCTGCGACGACGCTTTGATCTGCTTCTATGGCAGCGCCGTCTATCTCGAATTTGATCGAGAAAGCCCTCGTTTTTCTACCGCGGTCATCAGTGCTATTCATGATATCGAGTCAGCAGGCATCCAGGCCAGAGTCCACTCCGTTGATGCAGTCTGGGTTGGGATCAGTGATATCGCAGCCTTGTCTACGATGTCGCGTCAGGCGATTGCGCTTCTCAAAGATGGAAAACGTGGCGCAGGCGATTTCCCCTCTCCAGTCCAACGTTTAGGCGGTACATCACCGCTGTGGGAGTGGAGCGATGTCGCAGACTGGCTGGCCAAACAAAAAAAAATCCCACAAGCATTAGCCGACAACGCTCGGGAGCTTGCCACGATTAATCTGGCATTACAGATACGAAATGCCCGCCAGCAGGATGAATTGGCACGCTATTGTGCACTGCTCAGCGAAGGCAAGCCATTACGTGAACAAATCATTACGTGAACAGCGCCGCTGATGCCACTTCGTCACGCAAGCTATCCGCAATAGCCAAAAATGACGCAACGCTCCGTAATAGGGTGGCAGGTAAACGCCATAAAAAAAGCCAGCGAGAAAACTCGCTGGCTGGTGAAACATCACCATTACTCAGAATACATTGTTTTACTCAGAATAAATTGTTTCGCACCACCTAGAGCCAATGACGGTACTCTTCATCAGACATTTCGTTCAGGTGCCACTGCGTTGCCTGCTGCAATAATGCAACGCGCTGTTGGGTAGACATCCATCGCAACCACTTTGCCTTACAGGTCGATAAGTAGGTTTGATAGAACCGGTACAAACGGGAAATCGCCATAAGCCACCTCCTCTCTTTCCTTGTTGGAAAGTATCGACGTAATATAGGGAAAGATAAATTGATGACTTTAGTGCAGGGAGTTCCTCTTTTATGTCTTCCCCTCGATTGCAACAACAGTTCATCCGCCTGTGGCAACACTTTCAGGGACAAACCACCGACACCACGCTGCAAGAGCTAACCGGGGTGCTGAACTGTTCCCGACGTCATATCCGCTCATTGTTGAACGCGATGCAGCAAGAAGGCTGGCTCGTCTGGCAGGCAGAAGCTGGCAGGGGGAAGCGCTCTCAACTGTCATTTGTTTATACCGGATTAGCACTACAGCAGCAGCGCGCTGAAGATCTGCTGGAACAGGACCGCATTGAGCAACTGGTGCAATTGGTTGGTGATAAAGAAGCGATACGCCAGATGTTACTTGCTCACCTCGGACGGAGCTTCCGGCAGGGAAAGCATATTCTGCGTATTCTCTATTACCGCCCATTACGCAATCTGCAGCCCGGATCGGCGCTGCGGCGTTCTGAAATGCACATCGCACGGCAAATTTTCAGCGGTCTTACCAAGATAAATGAGGAAAATGGGGAAGTTGAACCCGACCTGGCTCATCACTGGCAGAGGGTCTCCTCCCTACACTGGCGCTTCTATCTGCGCCCGGCTATCCGTTTTCATCACGGACGAGAGCTCACGATGGATGACATCACCACGTCACTCTCTCGTCTTATTCCGCTCCCGCTCTTTTCTCATATTGAAAGCGTCACCTCGCCAATACCCTTCGTGATTGATATCCGGTTAAACAGCCCGGATAACTGGCTACCGTGGTTATTAGGCAGCGTGCACGCCATGATTTTGCCGCAAGAGTGGCAAACGCTACCCGATTTTGCCCAGCACCCAATTGGCACTGGCCCTTATGCCGTGGTACGCAATAATAGTAATCAATTGAAAATTCGCGCCTTCGATGACTATTTTGGCTATCGGGCGCTGATTGATGAGGTCAATATCTGGGTTCTTCCCGACGAACCGGAGGAAATGCCAGTATCTATCCAACTCCAGTCTGACAATTCTCGTCACGAACAGTTAGAAAGCCGGATGGAAGAAGGCGGCTATTTCCTGCTGTTCGACAAGCGTTCGCCGTTAGCATCACGACCGGAAGCTCAGCGATGGCTCAGGCAGATATTTAACCCCATTTCGCTACTCAACCACGCCAATACCAGCAACCAGCGTGACTGGTCGCCCGCCTACAGCCTGCTGCCGCGCTGGCACCATCACCATCCCGATGTACCGCAATCCATTCCTAAAGGGCTGACAGAAGTCACGCTCACGTTCTATCAGGCACATCCTGAATACCGGATATTAAGTGAGATTATGCGCACGCTGCTGGCACAGCACGGCGTCACGTTGCATATTCAGACGGTCAGCTACGAAGACTGGTATCAGGGCAATGCCGACAGCGATATCTGGTTTGGTAGCCTGAATTGTTACCTGCCGATCGAATTTTCCCTGTTCGCGATGCTCTACGAACTCCCGCTGGCCCAGCACTGTCTGGATGACAATCTGCATGCAGATGCACAGCAGTGGCGTAACCAGACGCTGCCGATGGCGGAGTGGTGTGAAAAACTGATCGCCAGCGGTCAACTGCACCCTCTGCTGCACCATTGGCTGCAACTTCAGGGGCAACGTAGTATGCGCGGCGTCCGGATGAATATGCTGGGCTGGTTTGATTTCAAATCTGCCTGGTTCGCGCCGCCGGAACGCTGACGGTATCTGAAAAGTGCGGAGCAAAGAGAATTGCACCGCACCCTTCTGCCTATTTTTGCAGTTGCATCCGTAAGAAATGCTCGACGTCGACCGTCTCGTAGCCATTACGTTGATTGAACGTACCGGATTTGTCCCACCACATCCCCTCACCCAAAGCGAACGCTGCACGGTAGCGCGTCATGACGTCATCTGGAGCAGTCTTCAGGTCTGCGCGCAATTTGTCCAGCGTCCATACGGTCTTCTCAAACACCCTTCCCGTGACATGTTCAACAACATCAGCAAGCTGCCCGTATGAAATCGTGTCGCCAGCCACATAAACCACCTCATTAACCAGGCGTGGTTCAGCCAGCAAGATTTCCGTCGTGAGCCAGCCAATGTCTTCGGGGATTGTCACGGTCACTTTGGTATCCCAACTTCCCAGACCGTGAAGGGTTCCGCGTTCCAGATCCACCACATCAAAGGCGGGTTCAAACAGGAAACTCGTGAACATGCCCGTCGAGACAATCACCCATTCGGTACGTTGCTGGCCACGCAGCAACTGCCTCACGTCGTACTGCTCATCAAAAACCGGATGCCCGCTGTTTCGACCAACGACGTCATAGTCAACGCCAAACTGCCAGGGGAAATAGCGCGCTACGTTGGCAGCCAACACCGCTCTGGTTATTTTCATCTGAGTGCCAGGCCCCGCAACGAATCCCGAGCAGTTCACTATCGTCTTATAATTCCCGAAAAGCCCCGTCAGGGTATGTTCATCCGAGGCCAGATCGAACCCCATCACGTCAACCCCCAGAGCACGGAGTTCGGCCAGTGTTGCCCTATTCTGCTCCGACGGATCGTTAATGGTGCCCGGTGAAACCAGTGCCGTGACCGACAATGGCAGGGCACGTGCACGCGGCGCGAGAGCACGCAATACCGCCATACCGAGCTGCCCTGCACCAAGCACAAGAATATCTTTCAACGCGGATCCGCTATCATTCATTACTTAACTCCTTCATAATTTCAAATTATCACTATCATAGGGAGTCGTATGCATTCCCCTATACATTCAGCGCGCTAACATGCCTCTGGACTGCCTACGCTTGTCACTGTAAGGAAATCCAGAGTTCGGGGGTTATGTTATACAAGAATGCGGATATGATAAGATTCGGCCACACCACTTCATAATTTGAAAAAATCAAACTATAAAGCGTTTTGGTCGCTGACACAGAAGATACGCCGTATACACGGTCAGCAACGTTTCATCGCAAAATGGAGACATCATCGTATGGATCGGTTTCAGGCCATGGAAATATTCATTCGTGTGGTCGATGCGGGTAGTTTCAAAAAAGCGGCGGAAACCCTGCATGTTCTGCCATCCACCGTCACCCGTAGCATTAAGGAACTCGAATCACATCTGGGTGCCCGGTTACTCAACCGAACGACGCGAGCACTCAGCATTACGGATGTTGGACTGCGCTATTACGACAGTTGCAAAGCGATATTGCATGATGTGCACGCGGCTGAAAGCGTAACGGCACAGCAAAAAGGGGAGCTGAATGGAACCATCAGAATCGGGGCGCCGCCCTCTCTGGTCAAAAACTTCCTCATTCCGGCACTGCCCGACTTTTGTGAACGTTATCCTGGGATAACGCTGGACTTCCATCTGGGTGATGCCACTGTGGATATTGTCCAGCATGGTATCGATTGTGTCATCAGAACCGGAGAACCGCCGCTATCTCGACTGGTCGCACGACGCCTCGGCGCGTTCCATTGGTATATCTGCGCCTCCCCACGCTATCTTGAACAGCATGGACATCCCGCAACATTGGATTCGCTCAAAGCGCACACCGCCGTGGGGTATATCCACAGCCGAACAGGCCGCTCAACTCGCTGGGGGTTTCATGATGAAGCGCACACCGTAGCGATGCCGCTCGCAGGACAGATCAGCGTAAATGACACGGATGCCTACGTCGCCGCTGGCGTAGCGGGTTTGGGGCTAATACGGATTGCCAGCTATATGGTGCGCCAACCGCTTGCTGATGGGCATCTTGTCAGACTGTTTCCTGATATCGGGGCACCGCTCGAACCTATTTTCATCCTCTACCCGCAAAGCCGCCACCTCTCGCCAGCTATTCGCGCCTTTATCGACTGGTGTACTGCGCGAATCGAGCAAGAGTCGGCGCAATGGTGAATATCCACGATCAGGACAACAGAGGCTACACAACGGTCTCTGGGGGAGCGTTTGATTTTAAATCCGCCTGATTCGCGCCACCGGAACGCCGAGAGCCTTTCGCTGCTCGGCTTAACCCTTTACAATGTGCCGTTCTCAACGGGGTGCGGAAGATTTTTTCGCTGAGAAGATACCCGTCGAACCTGATCCGGTTAATACCGGCGAAGGGATTTGAGAGTGCTGCTCATTGCTGCCTCAAAGTCCTTTGCCACCCTATGATTCTCAGGAGTGCAAAGTGTTAAATCAATTACTACAGCGTTCAGCCACCGTGCTGAAAATCAGCCTGCCTTACCTGTTACTGCTCTCTGCTTCGGCATTCGCCAAGCCTGCGCTAACCGTTTATACCTATGACTCATTCGCTTCCGAATGGGGTCCAGGGCCTGTCATCAAAACCGCCTTTGAGAAAGAGTGCGAGTGCGAACTGAATTTCGTCGCGCTGGAAGATGGTGCCTCACTGCTGAACCGGCTGCGTATGGAAGGTAAAAACAGCAAAGCGGACATCATTCTGGGGCTGGACAACAACCTGTTGCAGGCAGCGGAGCAAACCGGCCTGTTTGCTCCGCACAATCTGGACACCAGCGCCGTTACGGTGCCGGGCGGCTGGAGCAATAAGACTTTCGTCCCTTACGATTATGGCTATTTCGCCTTTGTGTATAACAAAGACACGCTGAAGAATCCGCCGAAAAGCCTGCATGAATTGGTGGATAGCAACGCGCCGTGGAAAGTGATCTATCAGGATCCACGTACCAGCACACCGGGTCTGGGTCTGCTGCTGTGGATGCAGAAAGTGTACGGCGATGAGGCGCCGCAAGCCTGGCAGAAACTGGCGAAGAAAACCGTTACCGTCACCAAAGGCTGGAGCGAAGCCTATGGCCTGTTCCTGAAAGGGGAAGCCGATCTGGTGCTGAGCTATACCACGTCACCGGCCTACCACATCATTGAAGAGAAGAAAGACAACTACGCAGCCGCGACTTTCAGCGAAGGGCACTATCTGCAAATTGAAATCGCCGGGCAGCTGGCTTCCAGCAAAAATCCCGAACTGGCAAAACGTTTTATGCAGTTCATCCTGAGCCCAACCTTCCAGCAGGCAATCCCCACTACGAACTGGATGTACCCAGCCGTTAAAACTGACCTGCCTGCGGGCTTCGCCACGCTCACGGTGCCGGAAAAAGCCATGCAGTTCAGCGCACAAGAAGTCGCTGACCAAAGGACGCAGTGGATTCAGGCATGGCAACGCGCCGTCAGCCACTAATCGGCGGACGTCTGTGGCCGGGGCTACTGGCCACAACGCTGTTAATTTCCGTTGCCGCACTGGCTTTCGGTGCACTCTGGTTACAGGCACCCGACAGCCAGTGGCGCACGCTATGGCATGACAGCTATCTCTGGCATGTTATTCGGTTCACCTTCTGGCAAGCCTTTCTCTCTGCGCTGTTTTCTACCGTTCCGGCCATTTTTCTCGCCAGAGCGCTGTATCGACGGCGTTTTCCCGGCCACCGTTGGCTACTGCGCCTGTGCGCGATGACGCTGGTGCTGCCCGTGCTGGTTGCCGTTTTTGGCCTGCTCAGCGTATATGGACGTCAGGGCTGGCTAGCCTCTGTACTGAGCGGGTTTGGCCTGAAATACACGTTTTCACCCTATGGGTTGCAGGGCATCCTGCTGGCGCATGTGTTCTTCAATCTGCCGCTGGCAACCCGATTGCTGTTGCAGTCGCTGGAGGGTATTGCTACCGAGCAACGCCAACTGGCTGCAAATCTGGGCATGAACAGCTGGCAACATTTCCGCCTGCTGGAATGGCCTGCCCTGCGCCGACAAATTTTACCGACCGGCGCACTGATTTTTATGCTCTGCTTTGCCAGCTTTGCGACGGTTCTGTCACTGGGCGGCGGCCCGCAGGCGACCACGATTGAACTGGCTATCTATCAGGCACTAAGCTTTGATTACGATCCGGGTCGCGCGGCGCTGCTGGCGTTAATTCAGATGGTTTGCTGTCTCGGTTTGGTGCTGCTAAGTCAGCGGCTGGGGCGTATTCTGCCCGTCGGCAGCACACAGCAGCTCACTTGGCGCAACCCGCAGGATAGCGCTTTAAGCCGTCTCACCGATGGCCTGCTGATTGGCGCGCTGTTGCTGCTGGTCGTTCCTCCCTTGCTGGCCGTGGTGGTTGATGGCGTGAACCGCTCGCTGGTTACCGTGCTGCAACAGCCCGTGCTCTGGCAAACGCTGTTTACCTCGCTGCGTATCGCTCTGGGCGCAGGGCTCCTGTGTCTGGTGCTGACCATGATGCTGCTTTGGAGCAGCCGCGAACTCAAGTTACGCCAGAAGCCACTCTACGGGCAGTTGATGAATCTGAGCGGGATGCTCATCCTCGCCATGCCCGGTATTGTGCTGGCAACCGGCTTTTTCCTGCTGCTGAATAACAGCATTGGCTTGCCGCAATCCCCCTACGCGCTGGTGGTGTTCACCAACGCACTGATGGCAATTCCGTATGCGATCAAAGTGCTGGAAAACCCGATGCTGGACGTTGCAGAGCGCTACAACCGACTCTGCGCATCACTGGATATTCGCGGCTGGCAGCGGCTGAAGCTGATCGAGCTGGCTGCACTGAAGCAGCCGTTAGCACAAGCATTAGCCTTTGCCTGCGTGCTGTCGCTCGGTGATTTCGGCGTCATCGCGCTGTTTGGCAATGAGCAGTTCCGCACGCTGCCGTTCTATCTGTACCAGCAAATTGGTTCCTATCGCAGCGCCGACGGTGCAGTCACAGCACTGCTGTTGATGCTGCTGTGCTTCATGTTATTTACCCTGATTGAGAAACTGGCGGGCCGTCATGATCGCGCTTGAGAAATTAACCTACTTCTATCAGCACTTGCCCATGCGTTTTGATTTTCACGTCAAACCGGGCGAACGCATCGCCATCCTTGGCCCCAGCGGCGCAGGGAAAAGTACGCTGCTGAATCTGATTGCCGGTTTCCTGATGGCTGACAGCGGCGAATTACGGCTTAACGGTGAACCTCACCGCGAGACGCCTCCCGCTAAACGGCCAGTTTCGATTCTGTTTCAGGAAAATAACCTGTTTCCACACCTAACGATTGGGCAAAACATCGCGCTGGGATTGCACCCCGGCCTGCGGCTCAGTGCCGCACAGCGTGAAACGCTACGACAGATCGCCGATCGGGTCGGTCTGGCGGATCTTCTGGATCGTCTACCGTCGCAGGTTTCCGGCGGGCAGCGCCAGCGCGCGGCACTGGCACGCTGCTTGGTGCGCCACCAGCCTATTCTGCTGCTGGATGAGCCGTTCTCAGCGCTCGATCCGGCGCTGCGTCAGGAGATGCTCGATCTGGTTGAGAGCGAGTGTCAGGAGCGTGAGTTCACGCTGTTGATGGTGTCTCACAATCTGGATGATGCCATGCGGATCGCAAAGCGTACGGTGCTGATCGTGGACGGACAGATTTATTATGATGGGCCGACCCAGGCGCTACAGGATGGCAGCGCCGATGCGGCTGCCATCCTGGGAATTTCACGCCCGTCTTTGGATTGAAGCGTTAAGGCAACGCCTGATAACGCAGGTTGCTGAACGTCACGTCTCCCTCACCCGACGCATACAAGGCGGGCCGTAAGCTGAGGAAGTCATACGCGACATTGTGATGGTAGCCGGATACTTCCATCTGCACCGGGTATTTCTTCCACGGTTCCTGATCCGACGTTCGGGTGTAAAACGTCACGATATGGCGATCGTTTCTCATCAGAATCTGCACCTCATTGCCTGTAATGTGCGGCAGTTTCTTCTCCGCCCTTTCCAGCCCATAGCGGTGCATGACAGTACCATCCTGATTAAACGACAGCCCGACATACAGCTTCGCGTTGTAGAACAGCAGTAGGCCAGCCTGCGCGCCAGGGGCGAAATTCGCCGTAACCTCAATTTGGTAAGCCTGATCGCCGGGGATCATCGTCAACGGCGCACTGTCTTTTGGCGATGTGCCTTTTGCCTTAAGATGCAGTTTGCCGTCGCTGAGCGTAACCCGTTTCAGTTCTTCCGCATTGGCGCGGTAAAAATGCCAGCGAGCCGGAAATTTCTCGTCGGTAAAGCTATCAGACCAGCCAATACCGTGCGGCACCGCTTCGCCCCCTGCCGGTTTGCGAATCGGTTTACCGGTATCAAACCCGGCAGACGTAAACCAGCCATCATTGCCCCAGACGATCGGCTCCAACATCGCCTGCCGCCCCAGCGTCATAAAGCCGTTTTCATAACCGTGATACACCATGTACCAGTTTTTATCCGGCCCTTCGATCAGCGTCGCATGGCCGCGTGACCACCACTTTTCTGAACGATCCTGCGTGCGAATAATCGGGTTATGCGGGGAATTTTCCCAGGGCCCGTTGATCGATTTGGAACGCGCAGCAATCACCATGTGTCCGGTCGGCGGCCCCGCCGTTCCACCTTCCGCTAGCACCATGTAGAAATAGTCGCCGTGGCGCAGCATCTTCGGCCCTTCCTGCGAGAAGCTTTCCACATCCCACTCTTCCGGGTATTGCCACCCCTGATAGACCACCTCCATGTCGCCGACCGTCGACAGCCCGTCATCGGTTAACTGCACGCGATTGCCGCCAGACATAAAGATGTAACGTTTACCGTCCTCTCCCACCACATGACCGGGATCGCTGGCCGGATTTTTCAAGCCCGTATCCTTCGGCGGCGTCCACGGGCCGCGAATATCATCGGCGGTAATCACATACAGCGTTTTCTTTTTCGTTCCTTTGGCGTCGATAATCCGGTTGGTGGTGAAGTAGATATAATATTTGCCGTCGTGTTTCACCAAATCCGGTGCCCAGATCGCGTCAACGGGCGTCGCGATCGCCGGGCCAAGCGGCTGCCAGTTCACTAAATCGCGCGAGTGCCAAATCAGCAGTCCGGGGATATCGTCAAATGACGAGAACGTCATGTAGTAGTCATCCCCATCCTTGATAATCGTAGGGTCGGGATGATCGCCCGCAATAATCGGATTGAGATAACAGCCATTGCCCAAATCCGCCTGACGCTGCTGTTCAATCCCCCGTTTCCATTCGTTAGCAGGGCCAGCCTGACAGGCCATTGCCTGACCGATACCCATTGCCATCAGTAAGATACCGCTCAATACACCCTTCCCTACCAGCCGGGACACACCCATTTATCACCACCCACTATCCCAATGATTATTTTATAATTTATAACATTGAAACCCTGTTCCAATTGTGAAAACAGTCACGCTTCTCTGGTTCTGCGGCGAAAAATCAAGCGGTAATCACGGCGTAAAATTTTCAATATACTGTGACCAATTCGACATATTCAGTTTTTATACCTTGTAGGTATTGTGTCTTTTTATACTGCTGTGCTTATATGAATTGGTGATGGGCTGATGACACATTCGAATACAACGCCCAACCATCACTAACGCAAATAAACTCAACATAAGTAACTCAACATAAATAAATAGGATTCCCGTGACGCACTACTCTTCTTCCACTTCAGCACTACTAAGCACCGCGCATGTTGACGCGGTCGTCGTCGTGCGCGTGGCAGTCGTGGTCGTCGTCGGCAGCGCGCCGTAACGGGTTCCGAATCGAAGATTCTCAAACCCCGCCGGCGCCAGCCGAGCGGGGTTTCTTGTTTTTACCCTCCCCGCTCCGACACCGCACCGGCCCTGATGAAGGATGTAAGCATGCGTTATACAGGCGCTCAGTTAATTGTTCGGCTGCTCGAACAGCAGGGCATCACCACCGTAGCGGGCATTCCCGGCGGCGCGGCTCTGCCGTTATATGATGCTCTGGGTCAAAGTAAGACTATCCGTCACGTTCTGGCTCGCCACGAGCAAGGGGCGGGATTTATGGCACAAGGCATGGCGCGCGCCAGCGGTAGCGCCGCCGTTTGCATGGCATCCAGTGGCCCGGGGGCGACCAACCTGCTCACTGCCATCGCCGATGCCAAACTGGATTCGATCCCGCTGGTGTGTATCACTGGCCAGGTGCCTTCCAGCATGATCGGCACCGATGCGTTTCAGGAAGTTGACACGTATGGCATCTCCATTCCCATCACCAAACATAACTATCTGGTTCGCGACATCAGCGAACTGCCGCGCGTGATCCCAGAAGCGTTTCGCATCGCGCAGTCGGGTCGTCCCGGCCCGGTGTGGATCGATATTCCAAAAGACATTCAGAACGCAACCATTGAGCTGAGCGAACTGCCAGACGTCTTTCCTCTCGATACGCCGCCCACCATCGCGCAGCAGGAGATCGAGCGGGCTGCAGCCATGATTAACGCGGCTCAGCGTCCGGTTCTCTATCTGGGCGGTGGGATCATTAGCAGCGCCGCGCACGAACAAGCGGTTCAACTGGCGGAACGCTCCAGCCTGCCAACCACCATGACGCTGATGGCGCTGGGTGCCATGCCCGTCGATCATCCCCTGTCGCTCGGCATGCTGGGTATGCACGCCGCCCGATCAACCAATCTGATCTTGCAGCAGGCAGATTTGTTAATTGTGCTGGGTGCGCGTTTTGACGATCGTGCGATTGGTAAAGCAGAACAGTTTTGCCCGCAGGCCAGCATCATTCACATCGATATCGATCCCGCAGAGTTGGGCAAGATCCGTCAGCCACATGTGGCGATCAACGCGGATGTCGCGCAGGCGCTGGACCAGCTGCTGCCGCATATTACGCCGCAACAGCGTGACGTGTGGCGCGCCACCGTTAGCGGGCTGCAACAGGAATTTCCGTTCAGCATGCCAAATGCTGACGATCCTTTAAGTCACTATGGTCTGGTGCAGGCCACGGCGCGAGCGCTGACGGATGATGCGATCATCACCACTGATGTCGGCCAGCATCAGATGTGGGTGGCTCAATCTTATCCACTGCGTCGTCCGCGCCAATGGCTGACATCCGGCGGATTTGGCACGATGGGCTTTGGCCTGCCTGCGGCGATTGGCGCTGCGCTGGCCGAGCCGGAACGCACCGTGGTGTGCTTCTCGGGTGATGGCAGCCTGATGATGAACATTCAGGAAATGGCAACTGCGGCAGAAGAAGGGCTCAACGTAAAAATCGTCCTGATGAACAACCAGTCACTCGGTCTGGTTCACCAGCAGCAGGATATGTTTTTCCAGAAGCGCATCTTCGCTGCCGATTACCGTTACAGTACCAATTTCCTCGCGATTGCCGCAGGTTTCGGCTTTGCAACCTGCGATCTGAATGCAGCATCCGATCCGCAAGCCGCCCTGCAAGAAGCGCTCAATCAGTCGGGTCCCACGCTGATCCACGTACTGATTGACGCCAATGAGAAAGTTTTACCCATCGTGCCACCGGGCGCAGCGAACATCGATATGATCGGAGATTAATGACTATGTCAACTCAACTAACTTCGTCAACTCAACCAACTTCAAATCAGGTCACGCTAGAACTCTCTGTGCGCAACCATCCCGGCGTCATGTCACACGTTTGCGGCCTGTTTGCCCGCCGGGCATTTAACGTGGAAGGCATTCTGTGTATGCCGCTGGCCAACGGTGAAGAAAGCCGCATCTGGCTACTGGTCAAAGATGACCATCGACTACCACAGATGATCAGTCAGGTGGAAAAACTGGAGGACGTCCTTCAGGTACGTCGTCACGGTGAAGAAATGCGTATTTTCGAGCAGGTCGCCGAGTTTTACTGCTAGCTGGCGTGGCCGGGTCTGTCCCGGCCTGCCCCACCTCACCCGTTCAACACCTGCCATAGCAGATGACGATAAACCGGCATCAGCGGGTGCTGAATCAGCATGACCAGCGATACTACCGCCGCCACGGACACCACGGGTGCGACCCAGCGCAGACGTCTGAGCGGCAGCTTTCTGCTAAACCAGTCACGATGCTTACGCTTATCACTGCGCCACCAGCGCCAGTTTAGCCAACCTGCCACCCACACCACGACAGCGGTTATCAGCAGCAGCCACTTAAACCCTGCACTGTTCGTCCCGGCGGGAATATCAATCGCAACGCCAGCCAAAATACCGGGTAAGAAATAGGCCGGTGGCCACAGCAGGCAGCCGATGATATTCGGTACGGCAAATTTATAAGGCGGTAGCCCCAGCATCCCCGCCACCATCGGAATGAGCGGGCGCGTCGGGCCAACAAAGCGCCCGATCAGTATCGTCGGCATCGGGTGCTGATACAGCGCATATTCGGTTTTACTCAGTAACGACTGGTACTTTTTCAGGAAAGACCAGTTATGCAGAGGAGCTTTAAAGCGCATGCCAATAAAATAGGAAATCCAGTCCCCGAGCAGGCACCCGATAATCCCGGCCGCCCACGCCGGGTAAAGCCCCATCTGTCCGCTGCCGATCAGCGCCCCCAGCGTTGCCATCATCACCGTCCCCGGCAACAACAGCCCTACCAGAGCCAAAGATTCCAGAAAGGCAACCAGCATGACGGCGATCAGTGAATACGCTAACGATTGAGTAACCAGATGATCCAGCCACGCTTCCATAAAACCTACCCGTATTGAATAAAAACAAGGATTGTCTGGATCATAGCAGAAGCCGTCAACTCCTGATTTCGCCCCATCGCCGATTCGGGTTAATACAAAAATCGAGCACGCCGAATTGCCGTCTGGTTCCTTCTCTCAGGCAATGTGGTTCCTGTTTGCCCGCACAACACCCTGCAATATCAGGCTGAAAATATGTAGCGCGATTTATCTATCCTGCGTTGAAACGATTCCGGTTTTCAGGTACAGAAAACGTGTACTTTTTGATAAATATCAACTATTCCCGTCATAAAGACACAAGCAATATCATTTTTCAATTCAAGCCGTTAGCACCACTTCAGTAATACAGTTTTCTGTTCAATTCTTTTGCACCAGCAGGCGCCAACACTTATGATAGCGGTCATTTTTTGCCACTGTGCCACACTGCCACTATGTTTTTTAAACTCCTCAACCATTTCGGATTACGACGTCTTATCCTACTCTTGGCAGTGGCGAGCGCTGTGGTAACACTGGCAAACAGTTTTTATGCCAGTTATCGCGTCCAACGAGAGCTGCTGATTGATAACACGCTGGAAGCCAACCGTGTTTACGCCACCAAACTCGCAGCCATGACCCATTCCTTCTTTAAGGAATCTCAACAGCAGTTAGCCTACAGCGCCAATATCGTCGCCACTCAGATGGATGATAAGGTCAGCCTGCTTAAAGAAGCAGACCGCCTGCGACTACAGACCAGCAATTTCAACTCGGTCGTTATCGCAGATGAAAAAGGCATCGTCAGAGCCACGTCACCCGATACGTTCCAGTTAATCGGAAGAAGCCTGACCACAGACGGCGCACTTGAAGCCTTGAGAGAAAAACAGCCTCTTATCAGCCAGCCCTATGTATCTGCAGCCAACAATCTAATCGTGTTGATATCGTCGCCGATCTTCACCCGAGATGGGCGCTACAAAGGGTTTATTGGTGGATCGATCTATCTTAAACAGCCCAGCGTTCTTAATGCGCTATTAGACAAACACTACTACCGCGACGGTTCTTATATTTATGTCACCGATAAGAACAAAAGAATGCTGTACCACCGCGATATGGAACGGATTGGTAAAACAGAGACCAACAATCTACAGATCGACGCACAACATGAGCATAACGGTAGCCAGCACATGCTGAACTATCTGGGTGAGAAGATGTTAGCGGGCTATGCCGTTGAGTCTACCTCACAGTGGCAGATCGTGGCGCTCCGTCCAACCGACATTACGCTGAAACCGTTAGATGGCCTGATGCTGAACGTGCTGCGCCACACGCTTCCACTCGCGCTGTTAACCATATTCTGCGTCTGGCTGCTTGCGCGTCTCATCGCCCAACCGCTGTGGCTGCTGGCACGCAGCGCCAACAAGATGGATGCGACGGATGTCTCCGACGACATCAGAAATATCCACTCCTGGTATTTCGAGGCTTCGCAGCTCAAGCAGGCCATGCTGCTGGGTATCGATCTACTCCAGCGCAAAATCGGTAAGTTACGTTCTGAGGCGCACTCAGATCCCATGACCGATCTGCTCAACCGCCGTGGGTTGGACAGCGTCCTCCGCTACTGGCAAATGGGGCAGAAAAGCTTTGCCGTCATCGCTCTGGATATCGATCGCTTCAAACGAATCAATGACACCTACGGTCATGATATCGGCGACAACGTCATTCGCTATCTTTCACAGCTTATTCGCACCAGCTCACGCGATTCCGACATTCTGTGCCGCAGCGGCGGTGAAGAATTTTTGATCCTGCTGCCGGAAACCAGCCTCGATGTCGCACTCAGCATTGCTGAACGGCTACGGCTGCGCATGGAGGAGTCAACCATTCCTGTCGTGGGCAATATCACCATCTCATTAGGCGTTGCTCTGTGGGAACCGGGTGCCAACGATACGTCGATCGAGCGTACCTTCAAGCTGGCGGATGAGGCCCTGTATCAAGCCAAGCAGGAAGGCCGCAACCGCGTGGTGTCTGCCTCCGGCAACGAGCAGTAATCTAAATTCCTCTTCTCTTATAAACGGTGATGTCGCTGGACATCACCTGTATAAATAACCATACTTAACCCCACAATCCTTTCTTATCCCGCTCGCTATAAAAGGCCGCTTAGTGACTCAGGTTCGTCAGGGGTTTCTACTGACCCGCCACTGGAATGACACGCCAGCTGGCACGCAGGTTGAATTCTGGTTGGCCACCGATGAGGGGCCGCTGCTGGCACGCCTGCCACCACAGCAGGCCGTTGCCTTTATTCCCGCGCAGCAAGAAGCCCGTGCAAGAACGCTTTTACAGCAGGAGAAACGCTGGCAGTTAAAACCGCTCGCCATGCAGGATTTCCACCATCAGCCGCTACTGGGGCTGTATTGCCCACAATATCGGCAGCTACTGCGGCTGGAAAAATTGCTGCGTGAAGGCGGCGTTCAGGTTTACGAAGCAGATATTCGCCCGACGGAACGTTTTCTGATGGAGCGATTTATCACCGCGCCCGTGTGGTTCAGCGGTACGCCCACGTCAGATAGCCTGCTGACGGACGCCCGCATGAAACCGAACCCCGATTACCGCCCGACGCTCAAACTGGTGTCGCTGGATATCGAAACCAATCGCCACGGCGAGCTTTACTGCATTGGGCTGGAAGGCTGCGGGCAGCGTCAGGTTTACATGCTCGGCCCGCCGAACGGCACGCCTGCCGAACACGAGGATTTTACGCTGGAGTACGTCGCCAGCCGCCCGCAACTGCTGGAAAAGCTGAATGTCTGGATGCAGCAGCACGATCCCGATGCCATCATTGGCTGGAATCTGGTGCAGTTTGACCTGCGCGTCTTACAGAAACATGCCGAGCGCTACAACATTCCGCTCAATCTGGGGCGCAACGGCCAAGCGCTGGAATGGCGGGAGCACGGCTTTAAGCAGGGGCATTTCTTTGCCAGCGCCACCGGTCGCCTGATTATTGACGGTATTGAAGCGCTCAAATCCGCGACGTGGAATTTTGCTTCGTTTAGTCTGGAATTTGTCGCACAGTCGCTGCTGGGGGAAGGCAAAGCCATCGACACGCCCTATCAGCGCATGGACGAAATCGACCGCCGCTTTGCCGAAGATAAACCCGCACTCGCGCGCTATAACCTGCAGGACTGCGAACTGGTCACACGTATTTTCGCCAAAACCGAACTGCTGCCGTTCTTACTGGAGCGCGCCAGCGTCACCGGTCTGGCGGCCGACCGCAGCGGCGGTTCCGTCGCGGCATTTTCCCACCTTTATTTACCGCGCATGCATCGCATGGGTTATGTCGCCCCGAATCTGGGCGACGTCGCGCTTGAAGCCAGCCCAGGCGGGTTTGTGATGGATTCGCGCCCCGGTCTGTATGATTCGGTGCTCGTGCTGGATTACAAGAGCCTCTACCCTTCCATCATCCGAACGTTCCTGATCGATCCGGTCGGGCTGGCGGTGGGAACGCAAAACCCAGACGCCCAGCACGCCGTCCCCGGCTTTCGCGGCGCGTGGTTCTCGCGCGAACAGCACTGCCTGCCCGCGATTGTCGAGCAAATCTGGCAGGGGCGCGAAGCCGCGAAGCGCACCCACAACAAGCCACTGTCGCAGGCATTGAAGATCATCATGAATGCCTTTTACGGGGTGCTGGGTGCAACGGGCTGTCGCTTCTTCGATCCGCGTCTCGCGTCCTCCATCACCTTACGCGGCCATGAAATCATGCGTAAAACGCGCGAGCTTATCGAGGCACAAGGCTATCAGGTCATTTATGGCGATACCGATTCCACGTTCGTCTGGCTTAAACACGCACATAGCGAAGAGGAAGCCACAACGATTGGCAACGCGCTGGTGCAGCACGTTAACCAGTGGTGGACACAGCATCTGCACGACACTCAGCAGTTAACCAGCGCACTGGAGCTGGAGTTTGAAACCCATTTCCGCCGTTTCCTGATGCCAACCATTCGCGGTGCCGAACAAGGCAGCAAAAAACGCTACGCCGGGCTTATCGACACACCACAAGGCGAGAAAATGGTGTTCAAAGGGCTGGAAACCGTGCGGACCGACTGGACACCGCTAGCGCAGCAGTTTCAACAACAGCTCTATCTGCTAATTTTTCAGCAACAGCCTTATCAGGAGTGGCTGCGGGATTATGTTGATCGCACCCTGAACGGAGAGTTCGACGATCTGCTGATCTATCGTAAGCGGCTGCGTCGTCGGCTCGATGACTACCAGCGTAACGTGCCGCCACACGCCAGAGCCGCAAAAATCGCCGATGACTATAACCGTCAGCAAGGCCGACCGCTGCAATACCAAAACGGTGGCTGGATTAGCTATGTGATGACCGTCAACGGCCCCGAACCGCTGGAAACCCGACATTCGCCGCTGGATTATCAGCACTATGTCGAACGCCAGCTCCAGCCGGTCGCGGACGCCATTCTTCCTTTCCTGCATGATGACTTTGCTACACTGGTAACAGGCCAGATGGGCCTGTTTTAAATGATGCGCCTTCCTGTTTTTAAATGACGTGTATTCCTGTTTTTAAATGAAAGGTGTTAATTCGCGGTACAGCAAGTTTGAGGGGTGACGAACGCACCGTCATCCATTACCATAACGCCCTTTCTGAATTTGCATCAGCAGCATTATCGACACCCGATAATGTAATCAGACATTCCCCCGACACAGACGAAAATCGAGCTAAGAATTTATGCCTTTTACACTTGGTCAGCGCTGGATCAGCGATACGGAAAGCGAACTTGGACTGGGAACGGTTGTTGCCGTCGATACGCGAATGATAACGCTGCTTTTCCCTGCCAGCGGTGAAAACCGACTTTATTCCCGCAGCGACGCCCCCATCACCCGCGTGATGTTCAACCCCGGCGATACCGTCACCAGCCATGAAGGCTGGCAGCTCAAAGTTGATGACGTGCGAGAAGAAAAAGGGTTGCTGGTGTATTGCGGCCAACGTCTGGACGATGAAACATCGGCGGAACTGCGTGAAGTCTTTCTGGACAGCAAACTGACGTTCAATAAACCACAAGATCGCCTGTTCGCCGGACAGATTGATCGTATGGATCGCTTTGCCCTGCGCTATCGCGCCCGCAAGCATCAGAACGAGCAGGCGCTGCAACAATGGGGCGGTTTGCGCGGCATGCGTGCCAGCCTCATCCCTCATCAGCTTCATATCGCTCATGAAGTCGGCCAGCGTCATGCGCCACGCGTGTTGCTGGCGGACGAAGTCGGTCTGGGGAAAACCATTGAAGCCGGTATGATCATCCACCAGCAGTTGCTGGCGGGTCGAGCCAGTCGCGTGTTGATTATCGTACCGGAAACCCTGCAACATCAGTGGCTGGTCGAAATGCTGCGCCGCTTTAACCTGCTGTTCTCGCTGTTTGACGATGAGCGCTATGCCGAAGCCAAGCTGGATAGCAGCAATCCGTTCGAAACCGAACAGTTGGTGATTTGTTCACTGGGATTTGTGCAGCGTAACGCCCAGCGTTTTGCGCAGCTCGTCAACGCCGATTGGGATCTGCTGGTAGTCGATGAAGCCCACCACCTGGTCTGGAGCGAAGAAAGTCCCAGCGCAGAATATCAGGCCGTTGAAACGCTGGCACGCGCCACACCAGCTGTTCTGCTGTTAACCGCAACGCCGGAACAGCTTGGTCAGCAGAGTCACTTTGCACGTTTACGCCTGCTCGATCCCAACCGTTTCCACGACTATCAGGAATTCCTTGCCGAGCAGCAGCAGTATCGCCCGGTCGCCGATGCCGTCACGTTGCTGTTAGCGGGCGAGAAAGCCCAGACGGCTGAACTGAATGCGCTGAGCGATCTCTTGGGCGAGCAGGACATCGAGCCGCTGCTGAAAGCCATCAATAGCGACAGCGATGACAATCAGAAGGCACGTCAGGAACTGATCGCCATGCTGATGGATCGCCACGGCACCAGCCGCGTGTTATTCCGTAACACGCGTCAGGGGGTTAAAGGTTTCCCGCAGCGTATCCTGCATCAAATCCGCCTGCCGCTGCCGTCACAGTACCAAACGGCCATTAAAGTATCCGGCATTATGAACGCGAATAAGACGCTGGAAGTCCGCGCCCGCGACATGCTGTACCCGGAACAAATTTATCAACAGCTCGAAGGGGACGATGCCACCTGGTGGAACTTCGACCCGCGCGTGGAATGGTTACTGAACTACCTGACCGCCAACCGAGATGAAAAAGTGCTGGTGATCTGTGCGCAGGCCGCCACGGCACTACAGCTGGAGCAAGTGCTGCGCACGCGTGAAGCGATCCGCGCCGCCGTCTTCCATGAAGGACTGTCGATTCTGGAGCGTGACCGCGCCGCCGCCTACTTTGCTTCCGAAGAAGAAGGCGCACAGGTGCTGATCTGTTCAGAGATCGGCTCCGAAGGCCGTAACTTCCAGTTTGCCAGCCACTTAGTGATGTTCGATCTGCCGTTCAACCCCGATCTGCTGGAACAGCGTATCGGCCGTCTGGATCGTATCGGGCAGGCAAAAGAAATTCAGATTCTGGTGCCGTATCTGGAAAATACCGCGCAGGCCATGCTGGTGCGCTGGTATCACGAAGGGTTGGATGCGTTTGAGCACACCTGCCCGACAGGCCGCACCATCTATGATGCGCACCACGCGCAGCTGATCGAGCGACTGACGACCGTCGGTGAACAGCAAGGACTGGATGAATTTATTCACACCTGCCGCCAACAGCACGACAACCTGAAACAGCAACTTGAACAAGGCCGCGATCGTCTGCTGGAAATGCATTCTAACGGTGGAGAACAGGCTCAGCTGTTGGCGCAGGCCATCGCCGAGCAGGATAATGACGTCAATCTGGTGACATTCGCGCTGAACCTGTTTGATATTGTTGGCATCAATCAGGAAGATCGCAGCGATAACCTGATCATCCTGACGCCATCCGATCATATGCTGGTGCCGGATTTCCCTGGTCTGCCGCAGGACGGTTGTACGATCACTTTCGATCGCGATCAGGCACTTTCCCGCGAAGATGCGCAGTTTATCAGTTGGGAACACCCGCTCATCCGTAACGGACTCGATCTGGTGCTGTCCGGTGATACCGGAAGCTGTGCAGTGTCGCTGCTGAAAAATAAAGCCCTGCCGGTCGGTACGCTGCTGGCTGAACTGGTTTACGTTGTAGAAGCACAGGCGCCTAAGCACTTGCAGTTGACCCGTTTCCTGCCGCCAACGCCAGTTCGCCTGCTCATGGATCGTAAAGGGACTAATCTGGCGGCACAGGTTGAATTTGAGAGCTTCAACCGCCAGCTCAACGCGGTAAACCGGCATACGTCCAGCAAGCTGGTGAATGCGGTACAAGCAGACGTCCACGCCATGCTACAGCAGGCGGAAGCATTAGTTGAAGCGCAGGCACGCCAGCTCATTACCGAAGCACAGGAGCAGGCTGACCTGCAATTGCGCCGCGAGCTGGAACGTCTGGAAGCGCTGAAAGCCGTCAACCCTAACATTCGTGAAGATGAGCTGACCGCGCTGGAAAACCAGCGTGAGCAGGTGCTGAGTAACCTGCACGAAGCCAACTGGCGTCTGGATGCGATCCGTCTGGTTGTGGTAACGCATCAGTAAGCGTTTCTAACAGCGGTATAGGCATAATGCTATACCGCTGCGATAACGACATGTTGTTTGCAAAATCGAGATACACGGGCCTGCCACGGGGCGAGGTCTCCCTGCGGGAACCTCATCCCTGTGTTCTCCCTAATATCACACATTATACGTTGCCTGAAAGGTGCTCCGATGGAACCCTATAATCCGCCTACCGATCCCTGGTTGCATATTCTTTACCAGGATCAGCACATCATGGTGGTGAATAAACCCAGCGGTCTGCTGTCGGTTCCCGGCCGTGCGCCAGAACACAAAGACAGCGTCATGAGCCGCATTCAGGCTGACTATCCAGCGGCCGAATCCGTTCATCGTCTGGATATGGCGACCAGCGGCGTGATTGCCGTCGCACTCACGAAAGCCGCTGAGCGCGAATTAAAGCGCCAGTTTCGCGAGCGCGAACCGAAGAAATCCTACCTTGCCCGCGTCTGGGGGCATATGGAGCAGGATGAAGGCGTCATCGATCTGCCGCTGATCTGCGACTGGCCGAATCGGCCAAAACAGAAAGTCTGCTTTGAAACAGGCAAAGCGGCACAGACAGAGTATCAGGTACTCTCGCGTGACGATGACGGTACAACACGCGTCAAGCTGATGCCAATTACCGGTCGCTCTCATCAATTGCGCGTCCATCTGCTGGCACTCGGCCACCCGATCCTCGGCGATGGCTTTTATGCGCATCCTGATGCTAAAGCGATGGCGCCCCGCCTGTTACTGCACGCACAAGAACTGGCAATTACGCACCCTGAGTTCAATACCCCGATGCACTTTCGTTGCGAAGCGGATTTCTGAGGCAAACGCGCCGACGGTATTTACAAAGCAGATTTAGCTGAGTGGCAAAGCAGGGAAGCAAAAAGAAGAGGAAGGTGTGGATTATTTTGTCTGATTCGCGCTTTTCAACAGTTCATAGGCCGCCTGAATATCCTGCGCTTTGCGCTTGGCCATCTCCATCATCCTCGGTGAAAGCTTCTTGGCGACCAGCTTATCGGGATGATGCTCACTCATGAGTTTACGGTAAGCGCGCTTAATCGTCGCGGCATCATCGTTGCTACGCACGCCCAGCGTACGACAGGCGCTTTCGACCGTTGGCCCGCGCGGCGGTGACGCCGGACGCTGACCGCCATAAGAGTGACCGTTGGAATAGCCATTATTACGACGCTGATGCGATTTACCGTTCTGTCGTGACTGATTCTGCCGGGACTGTTGCCCCGAGGAGCTTTCCATATTTCGTATAAAAAATTCAAACTGTTCGCGCGTCACGCCCAGTTCATCGGCAATCACGTACAACACACGTCGCTCATTCGGGTGCAAAACGCCATCAACAAACGCGACCTGAAGCTGGATTTCCAGAAACATCTTAATTAAATCAAAACGTCCCAGGCAGGCATCGCGCAGCTTGCGTAATTTTATGCGCAGAGGGAAATGACCGGCCTTGCCTTCGCGGAAAGCCTGCTGAGCAGCGGTTCTGGCCTCACCAAACAGTTCAAGGCGATCCATCATTTTGGTCGCGATCTTGATATCGGCTTCCGTCACCCGACCTTTGGATTTGGTCAGGTGCCCCATAGCCTGAAAGGTGGTGAGAAAGAACAATGACTGGCGGGTAGACTGGGCCGAAAAATAATCACGGCGACGCGATGCCCGGGCTTTGTCAATCCAATGCCCCATCAGTAAGCCCATGATCATTCCCCAGATGCCAGCGCTTGAGACGATTCCCAGCGCTAACCCCAGCAACTTTCCCCAATACCGCATATACTCCTCAAATCCTCATGCCGTCAGCCAAAAATTGCTTTATCATACCTGTCATTTATCTTTGCACCTAACGGCGGTGCGTATAGGCGGTGGGGATTTAACACTGGCGCAACGCTAACGAGTGATATAGTCTCTGACCGTTTGCCGGCATGATGCCCCTGATGACGGAACACCTGATACCACGTATGAAAAAAAGTTTCCCAACTCTGCTGGCCACTCTGGTTTGGTCGGCGCTTTACAGCCAGCACGCGCTGGCCGATCTCGCTGAACAGTGCATGCTGGGTGTACCCACGTACAACAGACCACTGGTCACTGGCGATCCCAATCAGCTGCCGGTCAATATTCAGGCCGATAAAACCGAAGCCAACTACCCAGACAGCGCCAAATTCACCGGTAATGTTAACATCCAGCAGGGCAACAGCGTCATGACTGCCGAGCAGGTGGAACTGAACCAGTTGGATCCGGCAACGCAGGGCAGCACGCCCACGCGAACCATTACTGCGACGGGAAATGTCCACTACGATGACAATCAGGTTATCCTAAAAGGCCCTAAAGCCTGGGCCAACCTGAACACCAAAGATACCGACGTCTATGAAGGCGACTATCAGATGGTGGGCCGTCAAGGGCGTGGTTCCGCCGACAAAATGAAAATGCGTGACAGCAATCGCTACACCATTCTGGAAAACGGCTCCTTCACTTCCTGTCTGCCGGGAGATAATAGCTGGAGTGTCGTCGGTTCGGAAGTGATTCAAGACAGAGAAGAGCAGGTTGCTGAAATCTGGAACGCGCGTTTCAAGATTGCTGGCGTACCTGTGTTCTATAGCCCGTATTTACAGCTTCCTATCGGCGATAAACGACGCTCTGGTTTCCTGATCCCCAATGCGAAATATGGTAGCAGCAATGGCTTTGAACTGCTGACACCCTATTATTGGAACATCGCACCTAATTTTGACGCCACGATCACGCCACACCTGCAAACCAAACGCGGTATGCAGTGGCAGAACGAATTCCGCTACTTGACCACACCGGGTCTTGGCGTTGTTCAGTTCGACTGGCTGCCTAGCG
This sequence comes from Pectobacterium aroidearum, assembly GCF_041228105.1. Lineage (NCBI taxonomy): Bacteria > Pseudomonadati > Pseudomonadota > Gammaproteobacteria > Enterobacterales > Pectobacteriaceae > Pectobacterium > Pectobacterium aroidearum. The sequence continues at coordinate 723,337 of NZ_CP166097.1, read as the reverse complement.
ACCGTGAATACGCCAAAATCTCACCGCAAGACGATAACGATACCCGTTGGTTGTTCCACTGGGGTCATAGCGGCGTAATGGATCAGGTATGGCGTTTTAACGCGGACTACACAAAAGTCAGCGATGACCGCTACTTCACCGATCTGGACTCGAATTACGGTTCAACCACTGATGGCTACGTCACCCAAAAATTCAGTGCGGGTTACGCGAACCAAAACTGGAACGCCACCGTATCCACCAGACAGTTCCAGGTGTTTTCCAACGCGACCAGTCGCGATGTCTACCGTGCTGAGCCGCAGCTCGATATCAATTATTACCAGAATGATATCGGCCCGGTTGATATGCACCTTTATGGTCAGGCGGTAAAATTTACCAACGTTAACGACAACCGACCAGAAGCGACGCGCCTGCACGTTGAGCCAACATTAAATCTTCCGCTGGCAAACCGCTGGGCCAGCCTGAATACCGAAGCCAAACTATTAGCGACGCACTATCAGCAGGACAATCTGGATCGCTATCGTGCCGATCCTACCGTGAGCGACGTGAATAAAAACGCGCTCCAGAGTTCCGTGAACCGTGTCATGCCGCAGTATAAAGTGGATGGCAAAATGGTTTTTGAACGCGAAATGGACTGGTCGCAAGCCTATACTCAGACGCTGGAGCCTCGTGCACAGTATCTATACGTCCCTTATCGCGATCAGAGCGGTATCCATACCTATGACTCCACGCTGATGCAAACCGACTACTCCGGTCTGTTCCGCGATCGCAGCTACAGCGGTCTGGATCGCATCGCCTCTGCCAATCAGATTGCGACCGGTGTCACCACACGTATTTATGATGATGCGTTGGTTGAACGTTTTAACGCTTCTATTGGTCAAATCTATTACTTCGATCGTCCGCGTACCGGCGACCGCAATACGTCACTCGATAAAAGCGATAATAACGGCAGCCAGGTGTGGGCCGGTGACACTTTCCTGAAAATCGATGACAGATGGGGTATTCGCGGGGGTCTGCAGTATGACAACCGTCTGAACGAAGTCGCACTGGGCGACGCCGTGTTAGAATACCGCCGTGATGCGGAACGTCTGGTGCAGTTGAACTATCGTTACGCGAGCCCAGAATATATTCGCGATATGTTGCCTAACGTAACAAATCAGGGTTCTCAGCAAGGTATTTCACAGGTTGGCCTCACCGCGAGCTGGCCGATTGTCGAACGTTGGGCCGTGGTAGGCGCTTATTATTACGATACCAAAGCCAATCAGCCGGCAAACCAGCTCATTGGCCTACAGTACAATACCTGCTGTTGGGCAGTGAGCGTTGGTTATGAACGTAAAATTACCGACTGGAACAGCGCCAGCCGCAGCAGCGAATACGACAACAAAGTGTCGTTTAATATCGAATTACGTGGTTTAAGCAGCAATTACAGTCTGGGTTCTGAAAAAATGCTGCGTTCAGGTATTTTGCCTTACCAGCGCGCATTCTGATGTCATCCAGAGTGCTAGTAGCAAACAGGCTGTCTCACTGAAACGTTGGAACTTTTAACCCGCCTTGCGGATGAAATAATGGGAAAGGTATGAAGAACTGGAGAACGCTTATTCTCGGATTGGCACTGAGTGCCTCTACCGCGTTCGCAGCACCACAGGTGGTTGATAAAGTCGCAGCAGTGGTCGACAACAGCGTCGTGTTGGAAAGTGATGTAAACAGTCTTTTGCAGTCGGTAAAACTGAACGCCCAGCAGGCCGGACAGCAGTTACCGGATGACGCCACGCTGCGTCATCAGATTACCGATCGCCTGATCATGGATAACATCATCCTGCAAATGGCGCAGAAGATGGGCATCCAAGTGACGGATGAGCAGTTGGAGCAGGCAATTACCAATATTGCCGCGCAGAACCGCATGTCTCTGGACCAGCTAAAAAGCCAGTTGGCCTATGAAGGTCTGAACTACAACACCTACCGTAGCCAGATTCGCAAAGAGATGCTGATCTCGGAAGTTCGTAACAACGAAGTCCGTCGCCGCGTTACTGTGCTGCCGCAGGAAGTTGATACGCTGGCTAAGCAGATCGCCAACCAGACCGGTGAAAACGATGAGCTGAACCTGAGCCACATCCTGATTCCATTGCCAGAAAACCCCACTCAACAGCAGGTTGATGAAGCGGAAAATCTGGCAACGTCGCTGGTGAAACAAATCAGTGAAGGCGCGGATTTTGGAAAGCTGGCCATCACCTATTCGGCTGACTCTCAGGCGCTGAAAGGCGGCCAAATGGGCTGGGGCAAATTGCAGGAAATTCCAACGCTGTTTGCTGAACGCTTAACGCAAGCACAGAAAGGCCAAGTCGTCGGCCCGATCCGTTCTGGTGTGGGTTTCCACATTCTGAAAGTGAACGATATTCGCGGCGGTAACAAAAGCGTATCGGTAACTGAAACACATGCTCGCCATATTCTGATCAAACCGTCTGTCGTCATGACGGACAGTCAGGCGCGAGCCAAGCTGGCCGACGTGGCACAGCAGATCAAAAACGGTAGCACCGATTTCGCCGCACAAGCCAAACTGCTTTCTCAGGATCCTGGCTCGGCGAATCAGGGCGGCGATCTTGGCTGGGCTTCTCCAGACATGTACGATCCGGCCTTCCGCGATGCGCTGTTGAAACTGAAGAAAGGCGAAATCAGTCAGCCGATTCACTCTTCTTTTGGCTGGCACCTGATTCAGTTGCTGGATACCCGTCAGGTGGATAAAACCGACGCGGCGCAAAAAGAGCAGGCGTACCGTATGATCTTTAACCGTAAATTCGCCGAAGAAGCACAAACCTGGATGCAGGAACAGCGTGCATCGGCGTATGTCAAAGTGATTAATGGCGCCACTAACTAATGCAGACTGAGAGCAATACGCCACGCGTTGTGATCACCCCCGGCGAACCCGCCGGGATTGGCCCCGATCTGGTGATTGCTCTGGCTCAGCAGGCCTGGCCTGTAGAGCTAGTGATCTGTGCGGATCCTGACCTGTTATTAACTCGCGCATTACAGCTGTCTATGCCGCTGACATTGCGCGACTATCAACCCGGCCAGCCCGCACAGCCACAGCAGGCAGGTAGCCTCACCATCCTGCCGATCGCCGCATCGGCAACCGTCATTGCCGGCCAATTGAATGTCGCGAACAGCGCTTATGTCGTTGAGACATTGGCTCGTGCTTGTGATGGCTGCCTGAACGGTGAATTCGCCGCGCTGATTACCGGCCCGGTGCATAAAGGCATTATCAATGATGCTGGTGTTCCGTTCAGTGGACACACGGAATTTTTCGCCGATCGCAGCCACTGTGACCGTGTCGTCATGATGCTGGCGACGGAAGAACTGCGTGTTGCCTTAGCGACCACGCATTTGCCGCTTGCGGCCGTTTCTGCGGCTATTACCCGCCAGAGCCTGCACGAAGTCATCACGATTTTGCACCATGATTTGCAGACAAAATTCGGCATCGTTCAACCGCAGATTTATGTTTGTGGATTGAATCCTCATGCCGGTGAAGGCGGCCATATGGGCCGTGAAGAGCTGGATGTGATTAACCCTGCGCTGGACGAACTTCGGCAGCAAGGCATCACGCTGGTTGGGCCGCTGCCTGCCGACACGCTTTTCCAGCCCAAATATCTGCAACACGCTGACGCCGTGTTGGCGATGTACCACGATCAAGGGCTCCCGGTTCTGAAATATCAGGGCTTCGGGCGCGCCGTTAATATCACGCTGGGGTTACCCTTTATTCGCACATCAGTTGACCACGGAACAGCACTTGAGCTGGCCGCAACGGGTAGCGCCGACCCCGGCAGCTTCATCACGGCATTAAATCTTGCCATTAAAATGATAAAACACAGTAATGAATAATCGCGTACACCAAGGTCACTTCGCCCGTAAACGTTTTGGGCAAAACTTTTTAAACGATCACTTCGTGATCGATAGCATTGTGTCGGCCATTCATCCTCAGCCGGGTCAAGCAGTCGTAGAGATCGGGCCAGGCCTCGGCGCACTGACCGCGCCTGTCGGCGAACGGATGGATCGTTTTACCGTTATTGAGCTGGATAGGGATCTGGCCGCGCGGTTGGAAACACATCCGACGCTGAAAGATAAGCTGACAATTATTCAGCAAGATGCCATGACGATCGATTTTGCCGCACTTGCTGAGCAAGCCGGGCAACCGCTGCGCGTTTTCGGTAACCTACCGTATAATATTTCCACACCGCTGATGTTCCACCTGTTCAGCTATACTCAATCTATCCGCGACATGCACTTTATGTTGCAGAAAGAAGTGGTTAACCGTTTGGTCGCTGGGCCGAACAGCAAAGCGTTCGGGCGCCTGAGCGTCATGGCGCAGTATTATTGTCAGGTGATACCGGTGCTTGAAGTGCCACCGGAGGCATTCAAGCCCGCACCTAAAGTTGATTCCGCCGTAGTGCGACTCGTGCCTCATACCGAGATCCCCTACCCGGTCAGCGACATTCGCGTGTTAAGCCGCATCACGACGGAAGCGTTTAACCAGCGCCGTAAGACACTGCGTAACAGTCTGGGCAATCTGTTCACCCCAGACGTGCTCGCCGAGCTGGGGATCGATGCCACCAGCCGCGCAGAGAATGTGTCCGTTGAGCAATATTGCCGATTGGCGAACTGGTTAAGTGAGCATCCGGCAAAACAGGAATAACTGGAGTTCATCATGATTAATGCGCCCCGTGTTTGTGTACAGGTTCAGAGCTTCTACGTGGAATCACAATCGGAGCCTGATGAAGAACGTTTCGTGTTTGCTTACACGATTACGGTTCGCAATCTGGGGCGTCATGAAGTCCAGCTCTTGGGGCGTTATTGGCTGATCACCAACGGTAACGGCCGACAAACTGAAGTTCAGGGTGAAGGCGTGGTCGGCGAACAGCCGATTATCCACCCTGGCAGCGAGTTCCAATATACCAGCGGTGCCGTTATAGAAACGCCCCTCGGTACAATGGAAGGCCACTACCATATGACTGACCATCAGGGTAAAGCGTTTCAGGTTTCCATCCCCGTTTTCCGTCTGGCTATCCCTTCACTGATACATTAATTATGTCTACCTATTTAGTTGGCGATGTTCACGGCTGTTTAGTTGAACTCAAAGCGCTATTGGCGCAAGTTTCCTTTAATCCTGAGCAAGATACGCTGTGGTTAACCGGCGATTTAGTCGCACGCGGCCCGGATTCGCTTCAGGTTCTGCGCTTCGTTCGTTCTCTCGGTTCTGCTGTTCGCATGGTGCTCGGCAACCACGATCTGCACCTGTTGGCCGTTTATGCTGGCATCAGCCGCAACAAACCGAAAGATCGTATCAGCGACCTCCTCACCGCACCGGACGCAGACGAGCTCATCAACTGGCTACGCCGCCAGCCGATCCTACAGGTCGATGACGATCTGAAACTGGTGATGGCACACGCGGGCATCACGCCACAGTGGGATCTCCCTACTGCACAGATGTGCGCTCGAGAAGTCGAAGCGATCCTGAGCAGCGACAGCTATCCGCTTTTCCTTGATGCCATGTATGGCGATATGCCGAACCACTGGAGTCCAGAACTTAGCGGCCTGGCACGTCTACGCTTTAGCACCAACGTCTTTACCCGCATGCGCTACTGCTTCTCCGGCGGGCAGTTGGATATGCTCTGTAAAGAGCCACCGAGTCAGGCCCCTTCTCTGCTAAAACCGTGGTTTGATCTGCCAAGTCAGGTTGCTGGGGAATATGCTATTGCCTTCGGTCACTGGGCATCGCTGGAAGGGAAAGGCACACCGGAAAATATTTACGCGCTGGATACCGGGTGCTGTTGGGGGGGAGAGCTGACTATGCTGCGTTGGGACGATAAGCGCTATTTCACGCAGTCGTCACTTTCATCAGGCACTTCATCAAATACCGAATCTTCTGGTGATATCGCGCTCTGAACGGGCGGATTCATACGCTCATGTGCAGCGCACCACCGTTACAGAAAAGGGAAGGCCGTCCCAGACTGAACCTTTTTGGACGGCGGAGCGGCTAACTCCTCGGCGGGAATAGACCAAATACCACCGCCAAGAAACCCAGCCAGGCCAACGGCTTCTACATCGCCTGAGGGTAATTCACGGCGACGTGGATCGCTCAGGCGGTCAGTATTCAGATTGCTGTTTCTATTCGTCATGCTTACTGTCTCCTACCTATCAAACACAGCGGCTTAACGACATCTTGATTTAACGACGGAAAGCCGCAACCCGTTGTCATACTAGCGATAATAGATGACGAAAATGTGACCCATTCCGGCTAAAAAATAGAGAGATCGCCGCTCATTGTGGTTACTTATGGGTTTCAACGGCAGGTTTTGTCAGCGGCGGAGAAACCGCAGAGTATTGCACCACCAGCATCCCCATAACGATTAACGCAACGCCCGCGATTCTCCCCAGCGTCGCAGGCTTCACCGCCAGCCCCATCAAACCAAAATGATCGATAATCAGCGATGCCACCACCTGACCAGCAATCACACAGACAATAAAGCCAGAGGCACCGAGCTTTGGCGTCAGCAACAACGCGGCGGTGATATAAGCAACGCCCGCGACACCACCCAGCCAAATCCACCACGGCCCCTGCAAAGCAGCGCCAACCGCAGGCGTCGGTATCCGGGCAGCAAACAGGATCGGTAACAACACACAAATACTGACCAGCAGTGAGACCAGCGTCGCCCAAAGAGGATGGCCTAACGCACGCCCCAGCGCCGCATTGCTGGCAGCCTGAAAAGGCACAATGCTCCCGGCAAGCACAGCAATACCCAGCGGCAGCAGCAATGAGAGAGAAAAAGAAGAGAATAACGACATGGAACCCCCTCGTTCACACTATAAAGTTCACAACATAATTGGGATGTTCCAATACTCACCTATCCATTACACTGATGGAAATTCGTAATTTATACGTAAGGTATGCATAGAATGGATGATTTGCGGCGTATCGATATGAATCTGTTGTTAACACTGCACGCGCTGTTGACGGAAAAACACGTCACGCGGGCAGCGCTGCGCCTGCACCGCAGTCAGCCTGCCGTCAGTCATTCATTAGCACAGCTGCGCCAGATTTTTAACGATCCGCTGCTAGTCCGGCGTGAAGTTGGCCTGACGCTGACGACCCGCGCTCAGGCGCTACTCGATCCGCTGGAACAGGCGCTGGATCAACTGAATGGGCTGATTCAAGCGCCGCAGTTCGATCCGCGCCATACCACGCGGCATTTCCGTTTAGCGCTCTCCGATTACGGTACGAATGCCGTCTTGCCTACGCTCATGAGGTATCTACGCACACAGGCCCCCGGTATTTCGCTGGCCGTCAGCCATGCAGGCCGTGAAATGATGCTGGCACAGTTGATTGATGGAGAAATCGATTTAGGCCTCGGCGTTTTCCCCACACGCCCACCCGAGGTGCACGCCGAGCTCCTCTTTGAAGAGCAGTTTGCCTGTCTGGCTGACCGTGCCACGCTGTCAGAAAACGGTACGCTGTCGCTTGAGGCATGGCTGGATCGGCCACATGTTCTGGTCACCATGCATCCTGATTCTGCCAATGAAATTGACAACACGCTGACCGCAAACGGCCTGTCGCGCAATGTCGTACTGACGCTGCCCCACTGGCATGCCGCCATCAACCTCATTGCCGGAACTGACCTGATATTGACTGCCGCGCGGCGTAGCATGGCACGAATCAATACGCCAGATTTGCACATTTTTCCGCCTCCGTTCACGATACCCGACTTTGCCTTCCAGCAGGTATGGCACACGCGACGCGGGAGCGATCCTGCGCATCGCTGGCTGAGAAACGCCATTTGGGAAAGCTGCCAGACGGCAAATTAAAAACATCGGGTCAGAAAACGAAAAAACCCGCACAAGGCGGGTTTGGCGAGTATGGTATGTCGACAGCGCTATTACACTTAGCGACGTTCCAGAATTTCGAAGCAGTAACTGTGTGAGTTGCGCTCGTCAGCATCATGGAATTCGCTGAAAACAGACTGCCATTCATCCGGCTCATAGTCAGGGAAATGCGTGTCGCCTTCCACTTCAGCATCAATGTGCGTCAGGTAAAGACGGTTAGCCTGCGCCAGCATTTGCTGATAAATACTGCCGCCGCCAATCACCATCACTTCCTCAACCTCTCCCGCCGCCGCCAGTGCAGCATCCAGCGAAGAAACCCAGGTCACACGATCGTCATCACCGGGATGATTGCTGACGACAATGTTCAGTCGGCCGGGCAGCGGCTGACCGATAGAACGAAAAGTATTACGCCCCATAATAATCGGCTTATTAAGCGTATTACGCTTAAACCATGCCAGATCGGCGGGCAAATGCCACGGCATCGCGTTTTCCATACCGATCACGCGATCCACTGCCAGTGCAGCAATCAAACTAATAACCATGGTGAAAAAACCCTGTAGGTCAGAAAATTGCTGACACTATACGGAAAGCCCTTTCGCTCGTCGATATCAAGACTCGGCGGAAGTGTAATATAAGAGTTTTATACTCCCGGCCGTTTACGGTAGAGCCAGATTCCCGGTAAAGACAGGCCGATAGAGAGCGCACCAACGATAAAACTGGCCTTCAGAAAATTGGTTATCATCACGCTCATCAGCGCTTCGCTGTAGCCAAGATGCGAAATCTCCACCACCGAAATCATTGCCGTGTAGGCGGAAATACCGGGAAACATCGGGATCACGGCCGCTACGGTAAAGACTTTCGGGTGTGCCAGCAGCCAGCGTGACCAGCGAATACCGATGATACCAATCAGGATCGCCGCCAGAAACGACGCCCATTCGATATTCATACCGAAATGCATCGCCAGAAACCGTACGCCGTGCCCGACGCCGCCCAGCAACGCGCAGTAAGGCAGCACTTTCAGCGGTACGTTGAAGACCATTGCAAACCCCAATGCAGGGACCGCCGCCAGCGCCATATCCTGCAAGAGCGCCCACAGTAAACTTAAGCCCATCCGCGTAACCCCCACAGTGACATCGCCATCACCACACCAATACAGGTTGCCAACGTCAGCAAACTCGCGACCGTCCAGCGTGCCAGGCCGGTATTCACATGCCCTTTAAACATATCCGCCACGGCGTTAATCAACGGGAACCCCGGCACCAGCAGCAGCACGCTCGCAGCCATCGCCACCGTCGAGGTTTGAGAAAACGCAGGTAAACGCATCAACAGGCCAGATGCCGACGTCGCGACAAACGCCGTAATACAGAAGTTGATCAACGGATTCAGGTGTCGTGCCGTAAAGACCTGTCGGACGTACATCGCCAGGCCGCTGGCAATCAGCGTGACGATAAACGCATCCCACCCGCCGCCGTTCAAACGGCTGAAGCAGCCGCAGGAAAGCGCCACAACGGTAACCATCAGCCAGCGCGGGTAGCGCAAGGGTTTGATATTCCCCAGACGCTTTTCCACACCCGCTACATCCAGCAGTTTATGCTCGGCCATGATGACCGCATGCTGCACCTCAATGACGACGTGCATATTAATGCCGCGGTCCACATTCTTCCGCGTCGACGTCAGGCAATGCCCTTGCATGATGGTGGTCAGGACAATGGAATTGGCCGAGATTGAACTTTCTACGCTATCAGCGCCGAGCGCCATGCCCAACCGTGATGATAGTTGTTCCACGACCATACTCTCCGCGCCATGTTGTAACAGCAGTAGCGCGCACTGGATGCACAAGCGGGTTATTTCCCGCTGCTGCGGCGCTTCACCCATCCGTTTTGTATTACTTAGTAATTCACGGTTCTCACATTCACTGACCATGTTGTTATCTCAACCCGCCCCTGAAATTAACCACAAAAAATGAAAGGACAATTGTTAACATATCGCCGCCGAATAACCAATAAGTGTGATGCGAATTCATTATTCTGGCGCTATCATTTCAAGCGACATTACTCTTTTCACGCTCAGGAATGATCATGTTAGAAACATCGCTGTTTGTCGCGACCATCGCCACGCTGGGCATGATATCTCCCGGCCCCGACTTTTTCCTCGTCATCAGGAATGCCGCGCGTTACCCGCGCGTCGCCGCGCTGATGACCGCGTTCGGCGTAGTCTGCGGTGTAGCAACCCATATGGCGTACTGCGTCGCCGGGCTCGCCGTCGTCATCACCACTACACCGTGGCTGTTTAATGTACTGAAATATGCAGGCGCCGCCTATCTGATCTGGATCGGTATTCAAGCGTTATTCGCGCGCGGTGGCAGCAAGATGGACGTATCAAATCTGGTACAACAAAGCGTCAGCCTGAAAAAAGCGTTCCTGCAAGGTTACCTCTGCAACCTGCTTAATCCAAAGGCCACACTGTTCTTTCTGGCGATGTTCACGCAGGTTTTGAATATTCACTCCGGCATCGGTGAAAAGCTGTGGTACGCCATGATTATCTTGCTGCTATCTGCCGTCTGGTGGCCGCTGTTAGTTCTGCTTTTCCAAAGCGAACCCGTGCGGCGTGGGTTGGCTAAAGTGCAAAAACTGGTGGATAAGCTGCTAGGAACGGTATTGATCGCATTGGGCATCAAGGTGGCACTGGGGTGAGATTGCCACTAGGCTTGCTCGCCTGTCGCCGTCTGGATTGATATAAAAACCCCCTCGATTTTCACCGAAGGGGTTATGTTCTTATCCTGACGCTAGCTTAGTAGCTGGCATAATAAACACGTAACCGATGGTGATCGGGATCGAGTGCTACGAATGTCAGGCCAAAATCCATCTGGGTGATATCCTGAGCGATAGTTATATCCCGTGCCTTCCAGTTTTCATAAATCGCGTTCAGTGCGACCTCACTCTCGACACGAATGGCTAATTCGCTACCACCGCCCGCCAGTTGAGTTAGCGGTTTAACCTCATGCTTAGACCACAACCCCAATAACAGCCCTGAGTCAAAGGCAAACATGGCAAAGTTTTCCGACTTCTCAACAGGCTGAAAATCAAATAGTTCACGATAGAAACGTTCGCTGGTAACGGCATCTTCCACATATAAAATAATAAAATTTGGTGCGTTCATCAGAGACTCCCTGTAATCAGGTGGGTAATAAGCAGAAGGCTTCTGCTTGCCTGAATGCATCGTAGTACGCACTGATGTCAATTTCTGTCAGTAGCCATTACTGCTGAGGAATGTCCTCTTTTTCATGCCATTCTTTTAATAACTGCTGGCGACGACGAGGATAACGCTGCTCCAACACCGTCATACTACGGATGCGTTCAGCCCTGAAATGACGAAACTGCTGACGGCGTTCGCACCAGGCGGCAATCACATGCGTTTGATCGAAAAATCCCAATGCAAACGGCCAGATAATTCGGAGAGACTCATTGCCCTGAAGGTCACAATAAGCAATCTCCGTGCGACGTTCTGCCCGAATAGCGTGACGTAAGGCTGATAAGTCGATAACAACAGCAGGAGTAAATTCCGCCTTACCCACTAATAGTCCTGAAGAATCAAGCGCGTTACGCAACTCTGGTGGTAATACCGCGGCAATCTTCATCAACGCATTACGGGCTGCCCCCGCCAAACGCTCATCTGTTCTTCGGACGACCCAGCGCGAGCCCAACACTAATGCTTCAATTTCCTCTTCTGAAAACATCAGAGGAGGCAGAATGAACCCTGGGCGCAGGATATAACCTAATCCCGCCTCTCCCTCAATATGCGCTCCCTGCAACTGTAGCGTGGCAATATCACGATAGACCGTTCTCTGGCTCACACTTAACTTTTCCGCCAAATACGCCCCTGTTACGGGAAACCGGTGATGGCGTAATATCTGTAAAAGCTCAAGCAAACGCTGCGTTCTGGACATCATCTCACCCTGATATCAGGCATAGGAAACCTGCTCAATACCTGCCTCAAAACAGAGTGGCTGGAAAGAGGATTTCAGGCTAAACAAAAATACAAAAAAGCCAGCGCTGTTACCAACGCTGGCTTTCATCATCAGCTTATTGTCTACCGAGGTCGGTCAATCAGCCTTTAATCATCGCATGCATTTCCTGCACGGAGGTGACCTTCTCCGTCGGATCGGCCGTCAACGACATTGCCGTGGCGAAACCGCCGTTCAGCGTCGTGTCGTAATGCACCTTGTATTGCAGCGCACTGCGGCGAATCAGCTTGGAGTCTTCAATCGCCTGACGCCCTGCGGTGGTGTTGACGATGTAGGTGTACTCGCCGTTCTTGATGCGGTCCTGAATGTGCGGACGACCTTCATGCACCTTGTTCACCAGACGCGGATTAATGCCCGCTTCACCCAGTTCAATCGCCGTACCGTGCGTCGCATCCAGCTCAAAGCCGTGCTTCAGCAGTTTGGCCGCCAGATCCACCACGCGCGCTTTGTCGCCTTCACGCACCGACAGTAGCGCACGTCCGGTTTTCTTCATGTGCGAATTGCTGCCCAGCATCGCCTTGGCAAACGCTTCAGCGAACGTGCGGCCAACGCCCATCACTTCCCCAGTCGAACGCATTTCTGGCCCCAGAATCGGGTCAACGCCAGGGAATTTGTTGAACGGCAGCACCACTTCTTTCACCGAGTAGTACGGCGGGATGATTTCTTTGGTGACGCCCTGCTCAGCCAGCGTTTTGCCTGCCATCACGCGTGCCGCGACTTTCGCCAACGGAACGCCCGTCGCTTTCGAGACAAACGGTACGGTACGCGCGGCACGTGGGTTCACTTCAATCAGATAAACTTCGTTATCCTTCACCGCGAACTGCACGTTCATCAGACCGCGAACGCAAAGTTCAAACGCCAGTTTCTCAACCTGCTGACGCATCACGTCCTGAATCTCTTTGCTCAGCGTGTAAGCCGGCAGTGAACAAGCCGAGTCACCGGAGTGAACGCCCGCCTGTTCGATGTGCTCCATGATGCCGCCAATCAGCACGCGTTCGCCGTCACAGATCGCATCAACGTCAACTTCGATAGCATCATCAAGGAAGCGGTCTAACAGTACTGGGGCATCGTTGGAGACGCTAACGGCAGTCTGGAAGTAGCGACGCAGGTCGATTTCGTCATACACGATTTCCATCGCACGACCGCCCAGAACATAAGAAGGACGGACGACCAGCGGGTAACCGATGCCGCGCGCTTTTTCTACCGCCTGCTCAATCGTTGCTACCGTGGCATTAGCCGGTTGCTTCAGTCCAAGGCGATTCACAGCCTGTTGGAAACGCTCGCGGTCTTCTGCACGGTCAATCGCGTCCGGGCTGGTGCCGATAACCGGCACACCTGCCGCTTCCAGCGCACGCGCCAGTTTCAGCGGCGTCTGGCCACCGTACTGCACGATAACGCCCTTTGGCTTCTCGATACGGACGATTTCCAGCACATCTTCAAACGTTACCGGCTCGAAGTACAAGCGGTCAGACGTATCGTAGTCTGTTGAAACGGTTTCCGGGTTACAGTTGACCATGATGGTTTCATAACCATCTTCACGCAGCGCCAGCGAAGCGTGGACGCAGCAGTAGTCAAATTCGATCCCCTGACCGATACGGTTAGGTCCCCCGCCCAGCACCATGATTTTGTCACGATCCTGAGTCGGGTTAGCTTCACACTCTTCTTCATACGTGGAGTACATGTAAGCCGTATCGGTGGCGAATTCTGCCGCACAGGTGTCGACGCGCTTATAGACCGGATGCAGGTTGAATTTATCGCGCAGTTTGCGAATTTCGCTTTCCGCCACGCCAGCCAGTTTAGCCAGACGCGCATCAGCAAAGCCTTTACGCTTCAGCGTACGCAGGAATTCGGCATCCAATGCGGTTGCACCTTTCTCTGCGACCTGCTCTTCCAGACGCACCAGCTCTTCAATCTGCACCAGGAACCAGCGATCGACGTTGGTCAGGTTAAACACGCCATCGACAGACATCCCTGCGCGGAAGGCATCGGCGATGTACCAGATACGCTCTGCGCCGGCATCTTTCAGCTCGCGGCGAATTTTGGTCAGCGCTTCAGGGTCATCTAAATCCACTTTCGGATCGAAGCCCGTTGCGCCGACTTCCAGCCCGCGCAGCGCTTTCTGCAGGGATTCCTGCTGTGTGCGACCAATCGCCATCACTTCACCCACCGATTTCATCTGCGTGGTCAGACGGTCATTGGCACCCGCGAATTTTTCGAAGTTGAAACGTGGAATCTTGGTAACAACGTAGTCAATGGCTGGCTCGAAGGACGCTGGTGTACGGCCACCAGTGATGTCATTCATCAGTTCATCAAGCGTGTACCCCACCGCCAGTTTGGCCGCAATTTTCGCAATCGGGAAACCCGTAGCTTTAGACGCCAGCGCGGAAGAACGCGATACGCGCGGGTTCATTTCAATCACGATCAGACGGCCAGTTTTCGGGTTCACCGAGAACTGAACGTTGGAACCGCCGGTTTCTACGCCAATTTCACGCAGTACCGCCATCGAGGCGTTACGCATGATTTGATATTCTTTATCGGTCAGCGTTTGCGCCGGTGCGACGGTGATGGAGTCACCCGTGTGGATCCCCATCGCATCGAAGTTTTCGATGGAGCAGACGATGATGCAGTTGTCGTTCTTATCACGCACCACTTCCATCTCATACTCTTTCCAACCGATCAGCGATTCATCAATCAGCAGCTCTTTGGTTGGTGAAAGATCCAGACCGCGTTCGCAGATCTCTTCAAACTCTTCGCGGTTGTAAGCGATACCGCCGCCGGTGCCGCCCATGGTGAAGGAAGGACGGATGATGCACGGGAAGCCAACGTCAGCCGCCACAGCCAGTGCTTCTTCCATTGTGTGAGCGATACCAGAACGCGCCGTGTCCAGACCGATCTTCTTCATCGCGACGTCAAAACGACGACGATCTTCTGCTTTATCAATCGCATCCGCCGTTGCACCAATCATGGTGACGCCGAACTCGGCCAGCACGCCCTGACGTTCCAGCTCCAGCGCACAGTTCAGCGCGGTCTGGCCGCCCATCGTTGGCAGCACCGCATCTGGACGCTCTTTTTCAATGATTTTACGCACCACTTCCCAGTGAATCGGCTCGATGTAGGTCGCATCGGCCATTTCCGGGTCGGTCATGATGGTTGCCGGGTTAGAGTTCACCAGAATAACGCGGTAGCCCTCTTCGCGCAGTGCTTTACAGGCTTGTGCACCCGAGTAGTCAAACTCACACGCCTGGCCGATAACAATCGGGCCTGCGCCCAGAATCAGGATGCTTTTAATATCTGTACGTTTTGGCATTTTCTCGCTCCTGATTATTTAGCTGAAGAACGGTAAGTCTGAATCAAGTCAATAAAGTGGTCGAACAGCGGCGCAGCATCATGCGGGCCCGGGCTGGCTTCTGGGTGACCCTGGAAGCTGAACGCTGGCTTATCCGTGCGGTGAATCCCCTGAACCGTGTGGTCAAACAGGGATTTATGCGTAACGCGCAGCGTATCAGGCAGATTATTTTCATCCACCGCAAAGCCGTGGTTTTGCGCGGTGATCATCACACAGTTGTTATCCAGATCTTTTACCGGATGGTTACCGCCGTGGTGACCCAGCTTCATTTTGATGGTCTTCGCACCGCTCGCCAGCGCCAGCAGTTGGTGACCCAGGCAGATACCGAATACCGGAATATCCGTGTCCAGGAAGGTTTTAATCGCGCGAATCGCGTAATCACACGGCTCTGGGTCGCCCGGGCCGTTAGAGAGGAAAATGCCGTCTGGATTCAGTTTCAGCACATCTTCGGCGGGTGTCTGCGCCGGAACAACCGTCAGACGGCAGCCGCGATCCACCAGCATACGCAGAATGTTGCGTTTCACACCGTAGTCATAGGCCACGACGTGGTAAGGCAGCTCACTTTCGTTTTTCGCCGCAGGCAATTCGCCTTCCAGCGTCCAGCTTCCCTGTAACCAGCTGTAGCTTTCTGCCGTCGTCACTTCTTTTGCCAAATCCATCCCTTTCAGCCCTGGGAACGCTTTCGCTTTCTCCAGCGCAACAGCGGCATCCGGCGCATCGCCCGCGATGATGCAGCCATTCTGTGCGCCTTTTTCACGCAGCAGACGGGTCAGTTTACGGGTATCGATATCAGCAATGGCGACAATGTTGTTGCGTTTGAGGTATTCAGACAGGCTTTCTTCACTACGGTAGTTGCTGGCAATCAGAGGTAAATCGCGAATAACCAGACCTTGAGCCTGTACAGAGGGGGATTCTTCATCGTTGGCATTGGCGCCGACATTACCGATATGGGGATAAGTGAGAGTGACAATCTGGCGGGAATAGGAAGGATCAGTAAGGATTTCTTGATAACCGGTCATCGACGTATTGAAGACCACTTCCCCCACTGCCGACCCTTCTGCCCCAATGGCCCGACCGTGGAATTGGGTTCCGTCTTCCAGAACCAATAGCGCTGACTTAATCAAAACACCCTCCAAGGAATAAACAATCACGTTATTTGCATATTAATTCAGATTCGAGCCACTAAATCAATGCAAAAACTACCTGTAAGGCCAATTTTTGGCAAATTGGGCGCATTTTAATGATGGTCTTCCTGATTGTCTACCCAAACCGCTTTTTTTCTCTTATTTTTATGCTTTCCGAAATAAATAGCTGCCCACTGACGTAAAAACCTACATCAACTCAGATAAGTAAACGGTTGCGAGGCAATATCGTTAAAATACGAATAACAAATCGCCAGCAGAGGGCATTTCAGGAGTAAAGGGAAAGGATTACCGCTAAAAACACGAATAAAAATTAGATAAAAACGAGTAATAATTAAAAATTCAAACCAAAAGCTTAAAAATAAAGGTGATAGTAAAAATAACCACCTTTATCAATAACGTATAATTTTTTATAAAAAATTAAAAACTATAAATCATCCAGAGAAAGCACATCTCTCATATCGAAAAGACCGCTTTCTTTCGAGCTAATCCAGATAGCAGCTCTTACCGCACCATTGGCAAACGTCATACGACTGGATGCCTTGTGGGTAATCTCGACGCGCTCGCCAATATCAGCAAACATCGCAGTATGTTCACCGACAATGTCACCCGCACGCACGGTCGCAAAACCAATGCTTTTCGGATCGCGTTCACCTGTATGACCTTCACGCGCATACACGGCACAAGACTTCAGATCGCGCCCCAACGCATCGGCAATCGCCTCGCCCATCGCCAGCGCGGTGCCAGACGGCGCATCCACTTTGTGGCGATGGTGTGCTTCAATGATTTCGATATCAGTATAGTCACCCATGACCTTGGCGGCTTTTTCCAGCAGCTTCAGCATGACATTGACGCCGACGCTGAAGTTCGCTGCGAACACAATCCCGATATCCTGTGCAGCCTGCTTTATCGCCGCCTTCCCTGCGTCATCAAAGCCGGTTGTCCCAATAATCATGCCCTTACGGTGCTGATGGCAAAATGCCAGATGTGCTAATGTGCCTTCAGGGCGAGTGAAGTCGATCAAAATATCGAAATCATTCTGCACAGCATCCAGGCTTTCCTTCACGGTAATACCGCTTTTACCGAGCCCGGCAAGCTCACCGGCATCGCTCCCAATCAGAGACGAACCAGAACGTTCCAGCGCCGCGCCCAATACCACACCGTCCATTTGCTCGATGGCCTGAATCAGCTGGCGTCCCATACGGCCGCCCGCACCTACAACCGCAATACGGATGGATGAATCCTTCATAATGTCTCTCTCTTTTTGATCCTGACGACATAAAAATAACATCAGGTTAACGGGCGCTGCACACTATCGCCAGCAGATTTACCGCCAGATTAGAAAATACTGTTTGAAGCCTCAGAAAATCAGCAAAACTGTCTCACCACAGCCAGCAGAATCGCGTCTGGAAGTGATGAAAAGCCGTAAGGCGTTTGAAGACATGCAGGGAAGGTCAAAAATAAACCATATGCCATAACGCATAAAAATTCATTTTTATGCATTAACACTTTCATGAGGGAATACAAGGAGAGAAAGCGGAAGGGAATAAAAGCGATAGAGCCGAAGCCCTATCGCAGAAACAGCGCTAATCGACCTGTTTGACTTCAACACGCAGTTCTTTCGGTACTTCAAAGACGATATTTTCTTCACGTCCCTGCATTTCAACAGCAACCTTGCCGCCTAATGCTTTCAGCCGCTGGATCACCTGTTGTACCAGAATATCCGGTGCGGATGCGCCTGCGGTTACTCCAACATGCGAAGCACCATCCACCCATGACTCCTGGATGTCTTCCGCTGAATCAATCAGATAAGCCGCCTTCCCTGCTCTCTGTGCCAATTCAGCAAGACGGTTGGAGTTTGAGGAATTTTTAGAGCCCACAACGAAGACGACATCAGCCTTATCCGACAAATGGCGAACAGCTTCCTGACGGTTGGTCGTGGCATAGCAGATATCATCTTTACGCGGACCAACAATCTGCGGGAAACGCTCACGCAGCGCATCAATCACCGCATAGGTGTCATCAACCGAAAGCGTAGTCTGCGTCATAAAGCACAGGTTACTTTCGTCTTTTACCTGTAGCTGCCAGACATCCTCGGGGGATTCCACCAGATACATGCCACCATCCGCATTGCTGTACTGCCCCATCGTCCCTTCAACTTCAGGGTGTCCAGCATGCCCGATAAGAATCGCTTCTATGCCTTTCTTACTGGCTCTGGCCACTTCCATATGTACTTTGGTTACCAGCGGGCACGTTGCATCGAATACCGTCAGGTCACGGCTTTTTGCTTCATTACGTACCGCTTGCGAGACGCCATGCGCAGAGAAAATAAGAATCGCACCGTCCGGCACGTCTTCAATCTGCTCAATAAATATCGCACCACGTTCGCGTAATCCGTTAACCACATAGCGGTTATGTACCACTTCATGACGGACATAGATCGGCGTACCAAAAAGCTCCAGCGCACGTTCCACAATGCTGATAGCACGATCGACACCGGCACAAAAGCCGCGTGGATTAGCCAGCAGGATCTGCATGAGACACCTCCTGTTCTACGGGATCGATATCCAACACCTCGAGATCGAAGGTAATCGCCTGACCGGATAAGGGATGGTTGAAATCCACAGTGACCGATTCCTCGGTCACATCGCGGATAATCCCCGGCATATCATTCCCAGCAACGCCGCTGAACAGCATGATGGTGCCAACATCCGGCACGCCGGTCTGAGCGAAATCACGACGCAAGAAGAACTGGATCAGGTTTGGATTGGTCGGCCCAAAGGCCGACTCCGGCGGCAGCGTAAACTTACGTTTATCGCCACGCTTCAATCCCAACAGATTTTGTTCCAGCGCCTCAGACAGGCTGCTATCGCCAAGGCGAAACAGCGCTGGCTTGCCGCGCTCACGCGTAGATTCGGCCGTGGAGCCATCCTCCAGCGTAAGAATAAAATGCACCAGCAGCGCGCTGTTGTGCTGCACAGTCTCAGACATCAGTGACCCTTTTGCTTAACGGTATCAGTATCATCATGCGTACTGAAAAACCCTTCCAGTACGATGAGCGCTGCACCAATACAGATGGCGGTATCGGCCAGGTTAAACGTGGCAAAGTGCCAGTCACCGACATAGAAATCGATGAAGTCGACGACAAATCCATGCCATGTGCGGTCAAACAGATTGCCCAATGCGCCACCGATAATCAGCGAATACGCAATATTATTCAGCCTGTGTTTGACGCTGCCACGATACATCATCACCAGCAGCGCAACCACGATAGCAATCGCGATACCGGCAAAGAACCAGCGTTGCCAACCGCCTTTATCCGCCAGGAAGCTGAATGCTGCGCCGTAGTTACGGGCGTAATGCAGATTCAGAGAAGGCATCACTGGCACCGTATCCCCCAGCGCAAAGTGGGCAAGGATCCACTGCTTGCTGCCAAGATCGATAACTAAAACCAGTATCGCCAGCCAGAGCCAGCGCAGTCCACTCGAACAGATTTTATTCATCAGACAAATTTACGCTCTTCGCCGTTACCGCCCACGTTAGTCGCACAGCGACCACACACTTCAGGATGATCGGCGTTGCTACCGATATCCGTCTCGTAATGCCAGCAGCGTGGGCACTTGTGCCCTTCTGCCTCACTTAAGGCAATTTTCAGTCCAGTGAGTTCCGTTGCCTGCGCGCTATCCGGCGCATTTTCATAACGCTCAACCAGCGCTTTTGACGTCAACAGCGCGAAGTGCAGTTCCTGACGCAGCTGGTTCAGTTTGCCCGCCAGATTAGCGTCGGCGTACAGCGTGACGGAGGCTTCCAGCGATCCACCGATGCGCTTATCATTACGCGCCTGCTCGATGACTTTGTTCACTTCGCTACGTACTTTCAGGATATCGGCCCAGAACGCATCGTTCATGGTTTCCGAAGCATCCAGCCCGAACAAACCGTCATACCATTCTTCGGTAAACACGTACTGCGCACGTTCGCCCGGCAGGTAGCTCCAGATTTCATCAGCCGTGAAGGACATAATCGGTGCCATCCAACGTACCAGCGCTTCTGAGATATGGTATAGCGCAGTCTGGCAGCTACGGCGTGCAACGCTGTCGCTTTTTGCCGTGTACTGACGATCTTTAATGATATCCAGATAGAACGATCCCATCTCGATCGAGCAGAACTGCATCAGACGTTGTACGACGCGGTGGAAATCATAGCTTTCATACGCTTCGAGAATCTCTTCCTGCGCGGCTTTCGCACAGCCAACCGCCCAGCGATCCAGCACCACCATATCTTCTGGTTTCACGCTATCTTTCTGTGGATCGAACCCGTTCAGGTTCGCCAACAGGAAGCGTGCGGTGTTACGAATGCGGCGATAGGCATCGGCAGAACGCTTCAGGATCTCATCGGATACCGCGATTTCACCGGAGTAATCCGTTGAACCGATCCACAGGCGCAGAATGTCGGCACCCAGCTTGTTCATTACGTCCTGTGGGCTAACGGTATTGCCGATAGACTTGGACATTTTGCGTCCCTGACCATCCACGGTGAAACCGTGAGTCAGCACCTGACGGTAAGGCGCTTTGCCTTTGATCGCCGTAGAGATCATCAGAGAAGACATGAACCAGCCACGATGCTGGTCAGAACCTTCCAGATACATATCTGCCGCGTGGCCACCGAACTCAGGACGGACATCAACCACGGACGCGTGCGTCGATCCTGAATCGAACCACACATCCAGCGTGTCTGGCACTTTGACGTAGCTATCAGCGTCAGCGCCCAGCACATCGGCCGGATCGAGATCCCACCATGCCTGAATACCGTCGGCTTCAACACGTTTTGCCACCGCTTCAATCAGTTCAGCGGTACGCGGATGCAGCTCTTCTGTCTCTTTGTGGACGAACAGCGACATTGGTACACCCCAGGTACGCTGACGGGAAATACACCAGTCAGGACGGTTGGCGACCATCGCTTCGATACGCGCCTGACCCCAATCCGGGATCCACTGCACGCCTTTGATTTCAGACAGCGACTGCTTACGCAGGCCTTTTTGATCCATGCTGACAAACCACTGTGGCGTCGCACGGAAAATGATTGGCGACTTATGACGCCAGCAGCATGGATAGCTATGCTGTAATTTCTCTACGTGCAGCAACATGCCTTTTTCACGCAGGATTTCAACGATCAGATCGTTAGCTTTGAAAACGAATTTGCCATCCAGTTCAGGATAGGTACCGCTCAGGTAACAACCATTCGGCCCCACCGGGTTAGCGATTTCCAGATTGTATTTTTGGCTGATCACATAGTCGTCAGGACCGTGACCACCGGCGGTATGCACCGCACCGGTACCTGCATCCAGCGTTACGTGATCGCCCAGAATAGCTGGTACGTCGAAGCTCAGGAACGGATGCTTGAAACGCAGCAGCTCAAGATCCGCGCCTTTGCAGTCACCCAGCACTGTCCACTGGGTCACACCTACGCGTTTCATCACGCTTTCAACCAGATCGGCCGCCAGAATCAACGCCTGACCGTCAATTTGCACCAATTGATAATCGAACTCTGCATTCAGCGAGATCGCACGGTTTGCTGGCAACGTCCACGGCGTCGTCGTCCAGATCACCAGCGAAACAGGGCCGTCTACGCTGCTCACGCCAAATTTAGCTAATACCGCCGCTACATCGCTAGCGTTGAACGCCACATCAATGGATGGAGAGGTTTTGTCGTAATATTCAACTTCCGCTTCCGCCAGTGCGGAACCACAATCAGCACACCAGTGAACTGGCTTAGCCCCCTTGTGCAGGTGGCCGTTTTCAATGATGCGACCCAGCGCACGAATGATGTTCGCTTCGGTTTTGAAATCCATCGTCAGGTAAGGACGATCCCAGTCACCCAACACGCCGAGACGAATAAAGTCGGCTTTCTGACCGGCAACCTGCTCTGCCGCATATTTACGGCACTCCGCACGGAATTCTGCCGCGCTGACTTTCTCACCCGGCTTACCGATCAACTGCTCTACTTTCAATTCAATCGGCAAACCGTGGCAGTCCCAGCCCGGCACATAAGGGGAATCGTAGCCAGACAGGCCTTTCGATTTAACGATAATATCTTTCAGAATCTTGTTAACTGAGTGACCAATGTGAATGCTGCCGTTCGCGTACGGAGGGCCATCGTGCAGAATGAAGGTCTTCTTTCCCTTCTTCGCATTGCGAATAATCCCGTACAGATCCTGTTCATACCAACGTTTCAGCATGTCAGGTTCGCGCTTGGCCAGATCGCCACGCATCGGGAACCCTGTTTCCGGCAAGTTCAGGGTAGTCTTATAGTCACTCATTAGATTCTCGATTTCGTTTCGGCTAGAAAAATTAAACCGGTGTCTTTAACCCGAAGAACGTCCGGGCTGTCACCACATCATCGGCGATTTGCTGTTTTAACGCATCGAGCGAAGCAAAACGCTGTTCATTACGGATTTTTTTACGCAGTACGACTTCAATATGACGACCATAAAGATCTATCGTCACGTCCAGCAAATGCACTTCAAGCTGCTGGCGTTTGTCACCGTTTACGGTCGGACGTGTACCAATGTTGGCGACGCCCGGTAGCGGTTCTTGCCCCAGCCCATAAACGCTGACGGCATATACGCCGCTGACAGGGGAAACCTGACGTTTCAGCGGCAGGTTGGCGGTAGGGAACCCAATGGTTCGCCCCAATTCTTTGCCATGTTCCACACGCCCGGAAATGCAGTAAGGATGGCCCAGCAGGCTTTCCGCAAGCTCGAGTTCATCACGACTGAGCGCTTCACGTACGGCAGTGCTGCTCACCCGTTTGCCGCCATTGCAGAACGAATCGGTGCTGATGACATCAAACCCCGACTCACGTCCAGCCTTCTGTAATAACAGGAAATCTCCCTGACGACCAGCCCCGAATCGGAAGTCATCTCCGACAACCAGAAATTTCACGCCCAATTTCTTCACCAGCAGAGAAGAAACGAACGTCTCGGCATCATTGGCGGCAAAACGCGCGTCGAATCTGACGCACAGCAGATAGTCCACGCCAGCCTGCGCCAGATATTTCACCTTGTCACGCAGACGCGTCAGACGTGCGGGCGCTTTTTCCGCAGCAAAGAGTTCCAGCGGCTGTGGTTCAAAAATCATGACCATCACCGGCAGCCCACGCGCGCGACCTTCCTGCTTCAATCGCTCAAGCAGCATTTGGTGTCCGAGGTGCACGCCGTCAAAATTACCAATAGTGAGCACACAGCCGTAATGGTGTGCCCGAAGATTGTGTATACCGCGAATTAGCTGCATGGCTGGCCCAGAACAAAGGGTTAAAATTATGGAAATCGGCGGATTATACCTTGTACAGCGAGTAAGGTTAACCCGCGATTCGCGCCTTTTGCTGCCACCCTGTAAATCGTGCCAGTATTTGCACGTTTTTTAGCTGAATCATCGATGGATGACGCCCACAAGCAGAATATCCAGGTAGCGGATGTCGTATACAATACGACTTTACCGATAGCAGACAGGGTTTTATCAAATTCAGAATGAATTTATGATGCGAAAGGCTGTATTCCACCGCGTGAAGCTGCTAAAATCCTGCGCCATCACAACGTAACAAGTGTCGACGTACAAACGACGCTTATTTGCACAAATCCATTGACAAACGAAGGCTAAACGAGCATATTCCACGGCCTTTGAATTGTCCTCGATTGAATATATTTGGGAGTTGGACCTTGGCTAATATCAAATCAGCTAAGAAACGCGCCGTACAATCTGAGAAGCGCCGTAAGCATAACGCAAGCCGTCGCTCAATGATGCGTACTTTCATCAAGAAAGTATACGCGGCGATCGCTACTGGCGATAAAGAAGTGGCACAGAAAGCGTTTAATGACATGCAACCGATCGTGGATCGCCAGGCTGGTAAAGGTCTGATTCACAAGAACAAAGCTGCACGTCATAAATCCAATCTGGTTGCGCGCATCAACGCCATGCAATAATCACGCATCTGCGTGTTGTTGCTAAAAAAAACCGGCTCAGGCCGGTTTTTTTACGTCTGCCATTTCATGGCGAGGACTTATCCATCAGCCCGCAACAGGCCTTCTGCTCTATCACAGAAGAGCGCTGAAAAATCGGCGTTACAGACACGCTGTACTGCCGGATGCTGGATCATTCTGGCCGCAAAAATCGCATAATACTCGTCCTGAATGTTCTCAATCCTGCCGATCTCGACGATATCCCCCTGCTGGTAAATCTCATTGGCATACAGCGATGGCGCAACGAAAATCGCATCATTATTAATGCCAAAGGCAGTCATCAGCGCTGCATCATCAAATTCGCCCAAAATGTTCACCTGAATATTCTGCGCAGTAAACCAGTTCAGTAGTTTTCGTCCCAACATGGTTCGCCGCCCCGGAATCAACAATTTACGTTGTTCAAGGCAAGCCGGAAAAGCATACTCAGGCTGAGGACGTTTACAGTAAAAACTCACGCCACATTCGCCCAGCTTGATTGAAAACAGCCCCTCCTGCTGCGTTGAATCCACCGGGCAATCCGACAGAATCATATCGAGCTTATGCTGACTCAGTTGCTCCAGCAGCATCTCATGCGTCGACTCAAAACAGCGCAAATGGATATGTTCCTGCTCCGTCACGACCGTTTCCAGTACCCTGCTAACCAGCCGTTTGGACAACGCATCTGCCACACCGACATCGAATAGCAGGTTCGATTCTTTGCGGT
This sequence comes from Pectobacterium aroidearum, assembly GCF_041228105.1. Lineage (NCBI taxonomy): Bacteria > Pseudomonadati > Pseudomonadota > Gammaproteobacteria > Enterobacterales > Pectobacteriaceae > Pectobacterium > Pectobacterium aroidearum. The sequence goes on along the minus strand of NZ_CP166097.1, from coordinate 698,242 downwards.
AGTTCACAATATCCAACATTTCCTGGCTGAGCTGGAACATGCTATCCGCATAGCGAAAAACCAGTTGCCCCAGCTCCGTCGGTTCCAGCCCCCGCCCTTTACGCTTGAAGAGTTTGCCCTGCAGACGCTCTTCCAGGCATTTGATTTGCCCGGTAATGGTCTGCGGCGTTAAGAACAGCGTCTCTGCTGCCCCAGCAACGGAGCCCGACTTATAAACCTGCCAGAAATAATAGAGATGATTAAAATTCAAATGAGACACACCTGCCCCCTCTTGGCGCCTCTGGCATAGCATCAACCCTTACACGGCTGCACTGCCTTGTCCAGCACCGGCAACACTCCACGCAATGCCAGATAGCCGAGCAACGCCGCCAACCCCGACGCCAGCAAGATTCCCAGCTTGGCATAGGTAATCAATTCCGCATCACCGCCAGAGAATGCCAGCAGCGTAATGAATATCGACATGGTAAAACCGATACCACACAGCACTGACACCGCCACTATCTGGCTAAAACCCACCCCAGCAGGCAGACGGGCATAGCCCAATCGGATGGTTAGCCAACTGAGCAGGGTAATTCCCAGCGGTTTACCGACCAGCAGCCCCGCGGCGATACCCAGGCTCAAAGGGGAGAACAATTTTTCCAGCACAATCCCCTGTAACACTATGCCTGCGTTAGCGAAGGCAAACAGCGGAATAATCAGAAACGCGACCCACGTTTGTAAACCATGCTCCAGCGTAACTGCCGGAGAAGGTTCACCGTTGGACGTACGCAAAGGAATAAAGAATCCGACAATCACCCCGGCCAGCGTCGCATGAACGCCACATTTTAGGATGCAGACCCATAGGACAATCCCCACCAGCAAATAGGCGGAGGTTTTCCGGACCTGTTGCCTATTCAAATAGGCCAGCGCTGCAACCGCCAACACCGCGCCGCCCAGCGCAGGCCAGAAGATCTGCTGCGTATAAAACAGGGCAATGATCAGGATCGCCCCCAGATCGTCAATGATCGCCAACGCCAGCAGGAAGACTTTTAACCCTGCGGGAACGCGCTTGCCCAATAGCGTCAGCACGCCAATCGCGAATGCGATATCCGTCGCGGCGGGAATCGCCCAGCCAGCGCGAGTGACCTCATCGTTCGCGTTGAAAAGCAGAAAGAATAAGGCAGGAAAAACCATCCCACCGACTGCGGCTGCCAACGGTAGCATCGCCTGCTGACGACTGGCTAACGAGCCTTCGACTAATTCGCGTTTCACTTCCAAACCAATCAGCAGAAAGAAAATCGCCATCAGACCGTCGTTAATCCACAGCAACAGATTTTTATTGATTTCCAGCGCGCCAAATCGCATTTCCACCGGCATCATCAGGAACTGTTGATAGCCAGCGGCAGTAACAGACCAATTGGCAAACGTGAGCGCCAGCACCGTTGCCATCATTAACATCACACCAGCCGCCGCATCCAACTGAATAAAGCGGCGAATCATTGTTATCATTGACGTAATCTCCCATCAGGTATGAACGTTAATACTGTACGTCCACTTTCTCGCAGGCAAGACTACGCAATCTGACTACTCGTTAAAAGCAGATTAAAACTGGCATAAACATCGTAAAAATCGATTTATTAAGTGAAGAGTATTTTAGAAGAAGACATAAAAACGTCGGGAGCGTTTTTCAACGTTGCACAGCAACGGCCATAGGGGAGCGGACAAGAATGTCCGTCATAAAAAAACCGGCAGGTTTACCCCACCGGTCTTTGGATTACGCGTTCAACGATTCGCCTTAGCGGGTCAAATCGTCGAAGAATTTCTTCACGCCATCGAAAAAGCTTTTGGAACGCGGGCTGTTTCTTTCACCAGACGGGCCGCCAAAACTCTCATCGAGCTCTTGCAGCAGCTGTCTCTGACGTTCGTTCAGATTAACTGGCGTCTCCACAACGACACGGCACAGCAGATCGCCCTGCGCACCGCCACGTACCGATTTCACGCCTTTGCCACGCATACGGAACAATTTGCCGGTTTGCGTTTCCGCAGGCACTTTCAGCTTCACACGGCCATCCAGCGTCGGCACTTCAATCTCGCCACCTAATGCTGCCATCGCAAAGTTGATCGGCACTTCGCAGTACAGGTTATTTTCTTCACGTTGGAAGATCGGGTGCGCTTTAACCTGCACCTGAACGTACAAATCACCTGACGGCGCGCCGTGTTCGCCCGCTTCACCTTCACCGGACAAACGGATACGGTCACCCGTGTCTACACCCGCCGGAATTTTCACCGACAGCGTTTTGCTCTTCTCTACGCGGCCATGACCGTGACATTTGACGCACGGATCTTTAATGATCTTACCGCGACCATGACAGTGTGGGCACGCCTGTTGCACGGTAAAGAAGCCCTGACGCATCTGAACCTGACCATTACCATGACAGGTTGGACAGGTGATGGGCGAGCTACCCGGCTTCGCACCATTGCCGTGGCAAACATCACACTCTTCCAGCGCAGGAATACGGATCTCTTTGGTGACGCCACGTACCGCTTCTTCCAGCGTCAACTCCATGTTGTAGCGTAAATCGGATCCACGGCTCGCACGCTGGCGACGACCACCGCCAAAAATGTCCCCGAACACGTCGCCAAAAATATCACCAAAATCGGCACCGCCGCCGCCAAAGCCACCGCCGCCTCCACCCATACCGCCTTGCTCAAACGCCGCGTGGCCGTACTGATCGTAGGCGGCGCGTTTTTGCGAATCGATAAGGATCTCGTAGGCTTCTTTGATCTCTTTGAACTTGGCTTCTGCCTCGCTATCACCGGGATTGCGATCCGGGTGGTACTTCATCGCCAGACGCTTGTAGGCTTTCTTTATTTCGCGCTCATCCGCGCTTTTAGCAACGCCCAGGCTTTCGTAATAATCTTGCTTCGCCATTTCTTTTCCTGCCCCTCAACATGCGTGCACGGGCGCAGAGTTTCCTCGACGCCCGTGCTGATTGCCAGCAATAGCCTTGTGGCTGCTACTGCGCCCGCTCAAGGGCGATTACTTTTTATCTTTTACTTCTTCAAACTCAGCATCAACGACATCGTCGTCGCGACGAGCAGAGGCATCATCAGCAGCGCCTTCGGCACCAGGCTGTGGCTGAGACGCTTCCAGCAACTTGCCAGAAACCTGTACCAACGCCTGAATTTTCGCTTCGATCTCCGCTTTGTCTTCGCCTTTCAGCGCGCTTTCCAGCGCTTTCAGGGCATCGTCGATGGCAGTTTTGTCATCAGCGGCCAGTTTATCGCCCACTTCTTCCAGCTGCTTACGCGTGCTGTGCAGCAGGTGATCGCCCTGGTTACGTGCCTGAACCAACTCTTCAAACTTACGGTCAGCTTCAGCATTCGCTTCCGCGTCACGTACCATTTTCTGGATTTCTTCTTCGTTCAGACCAGAAGATGCCTTGATAGTGATTTTCTGCTCGCGACCGCTGTTTTTGTCTTTCGCGGAAACGTGCAGGATACCGTCGGCGTCGATGTCAAAAGTGACTTCGATTTGCGGCATACCGCGCGGCGCGGCCTGAATACCATCCAGGTTAAACTGACCCAGAGATTTGTTATCGTGCGCACGCTTACGCTCACCCTGCAGAACATGAATCGTTACCGCAGACTGGTTGTCTTCCGCCGTTGAGAACACCTGACTGTGTTTAGTCGGGATCGTGGTGTTCTTCGCGATCAGCGCCGTCATCACGCCGCCCATGGTTTCGATACCCAGAGACAGCGGGGTAACGTCCAGCAGCAGAACGTCTTTCACGTCACCAGACAGAACACCGCCCTGAACCGCAGCACCGATAGCAACGGCTTCATCTGGGTTCACGTCTTTACGCGGCTCTTTACCGAAGAAGTCAGCGACTTTCTTCTGTACCAGAGGCATACGCGTCTGACCACCAACCAGAATCACGTCCTGAATTTCAGAAACGGACAGGCCCGCATCCTGCAACGCCACTTTTAACGGTTCCAGAGAACGGTTAACCAGCTCTTCAACCAGTGATTCCAGTTTCGCACGGGTCACTTTGATGTTCAGGTGCTTAGGACCTGTGGCATCCGCCGTGATGTACGGCAGGTTAACGTCAGTCTGTTGAGCAGAAGACAGCTCGATCTTGGCTTTTTCTGCCGCTTCTTTCAGACGCTGCATTGCCAGCGGGTCATTGCGCAGGTCGAAACCTTGCTCTTTCTTAAATTCATCAACCAGGTAGTTGATCATACGGCTATCGAAGTCTTCACCACCCAGGTGGGTATCACCGTTGGTCGCCAACACTTCAAAGGTTTTTTCGCCATCAACTTCGTCGATTTCGATGATGGAAATATCGAACGTACCGCCGCCCAGGTCGTAAACCGCGATAGTACGGTTGCCAACTTCTTTATCCAGACCGTAAGCCAGCGCTGCTGCTGTTGGTTCGTTGATGATACGTTTTACTTCCAGACCCGCGATACGACCGGCATCTTTGGTTGCCTGACGCTGCGCATCGTTGAAGTAAGCTGGTACGGTGATAACCGCTTCGGAGATCGTCTCACCCAGATAGTCTTCCGCCGTTTTCTTCATTTTTTTCAGCACTTCAGCTGAAATCTGCGGCGGAGCCATTTTCTGATCTTTCACTTCCAGCCATGCATCGCCATTATCTGCCGCGATGATTTTGTACGGCATGATGTTGGCATCGCGCTGAACTTCTTCGTCTTTGAAACGACGACCAATCAGACGCTTAATAGCAAACAGGGTATTTTTCGGGTTGGTCACTGCCTGACGTTTAGCCGGTTGGCCAACCAAAGTTTCACCATCTTGCGTATAAGCAATGATTGAAGGCGTGGTGCGATCGCCTTCGCTATTTTCCAGTACTTTTACCTGAGTACCGTCAATAATCGCGACACAAGAGTTGGTTGTACCCAGGTCGATACCAATAATCTTACCCATCTAAACATCTCCACTAAAAAGTCATATTCGGTATGGTGGTTAAACCTACTGTGCGGGCGAAATGTCATTTTTCAACAAGATTTCTCGTTTTCCAACGACACACCCTCGTTTTCATCAGCAGCACACGTTTCACTTTCATGCTAACCACCGATGTAACGGCCCGACACACGCCTTTGCGGCAGGTCAAACTGTTTCGGTTGGAAATAAGATGGGGCCAACATTTCTATCATCAAGGGGGGAAGATGAAAAAAAATGACCTTTATCCCTCGTACGATCAAACTATTCTGCCTTCCCCATGTTGTGTCCGTTCCAAACGCCCGATATGATGCCGCGCTCGCCGCAAAAATGGGGACTTTTCCCTACATAATGGCGGGCAATAACACCTAAACGACACCTATCCCAACGTGATTGGCGCATTCGCTAACCTTAATGCCGCGCCCGACGCGAAGGGACTATTAATAATCTGTTATTGCAGAGGATTTATGAGCACGAACACGTTGGCAAATCCTGGTCCATTAGGACTGATGGGCTTCGGGATGACCACTATTCTGTTGAACCTGCACAACGCAGGCTTTTTCCCACTTTCTTCCATCATTCTCAGCATGGGTATTTTCTACGGCGGTATCGCCCAGATTCTGGCTGGTCTGCTGGAATATAAAAAAGGCAATACGTTTGGCGTGACCGCATTCACGTCTTATGGCGCATTCTGGCTGACGCTGGTTGCCATTCTTATGCTGCCGAAAATGGGTCTGGCGGAAGCCAGCGATGCCCAGTTCCTTGGCGTCTTCCTTGGCCTGTGGGGCATCTTCACGCTGTTTATGTTCTTCGGTACATTCGGCACCAACCGCGCACTGCAATTTGTCTTCGGTAGCCTGACCGTGCTGTTTGCTCTGCTGGCCGTAGGTAACTTTACCGGCAACCATGCCCTGCTGACCTTCGCGGGCTATGAAGGCATCATCTGTGGCGCTAGCGCGATTTATCTGGCCATGGCTGAAGTGCTGAACGAGAAGTTTGGCCGCAGCGTCCTGCCAATCGGTTCATGTGGCGCGTCTCACTAAGTTCTGACGCAATACCAATTCCGATGCGATAAGCGCACCTTTAAGCCGTCGCCGCGCTAAATGCTAACGGGCCCTGTCATCTGACAGAGCCCGTTTGTTTTTGATGACGCGTTCTTGAGAACGATACATCTTTGATAAAGATAATGTACGCTTACACCTCAACAGGCGAACGATCGCGCGCGTCGCTGTCGGCCAACGCTCGCGAATCAGCATCCAGATCGCGCTGCAAATAAATCCCCAACAGCAACCCTACTGCGGCTAGCGTCAGGACATAAAATGCTGGCGCCAGCGGCGTCGCTTTCATGATCAGCGTGACAAAGACGGGCGTCAGACCGCCGAAAATGGCATAGGAAACGTTGTAGGAAAAAGAAATCCCTGAGAACCGCACCGCAGCCGGAAACGCCCGCACCATGACATAAGGCACGCCGCCCACAACACCCACGCTGAGCCCCACAATCGCATAGCTGACAAAGAGCAGTGTCGTACTGCTTGCTGCTGAGCTGTAAAAGAACCAGCTACAGGCAGCCAGCGACAGGCTACCCACCATAAACAGCTTGCTGGCGCCAAAGCGGTCGACTAGCAGCCCTGCACCGATGCAGCCCACCATCAGCGCAATCGTTGCCAGACAGTTCGCCTGCAATGCCAACGCGGCAGGAATGCCGTGGACTTTTTGCAGGTAGGTCGGCGCCATCAGAATCACGACGACGATGCACGCAGACAGCAGCCAGGTCAGCAGCATTGAAACCAGAACCGCACGTTTATGGTTTAAGACGACAGATTTCAACGGCAGCTCTTCCGCCAGCTTTTTCTGCGCCTGCATTTCCATAAAAATAGGCGTTTCCTGCAACCAGCGGCGCAAATACATGGCAACAAGGCCGAAGACCCCACCGATGAAGAACGGCAGACGCCAGCCACCGCCCGACATCTGCTCCGGCGTCAGCACAGTATTCAGCAGCGTCGCAATCAGCGAGCCCAGCAGGATCCCCATCGTCAGCCCGGCGGTCAGCGTACCGCAGGCAAACCCGATGCGGGCGCGAGGCACATGCTCCGCAACAAAGACCCACGCACCGGGGACTTCCCCACCGATTGCCGCTCCTTGCAGTACACGCATCAACAGCAGCAGAAGCGGCGCAGCAATGCCAATGGCTTCATAAGTCGGCAGCAGCCCCATTGCCAGCGTCGGTAGCGCCATCAGCAATATACTGAGGCTGAACATTCTTTTACGCCCGCTCTTATCACCGAAGTGGGCCATAATAATGCCGCCAAGCGGGCGAGCCAGATAGCCTGCGGCGAAAATACCGAACGTCTGCACCTGCCGCAGCCATTCAGGAATATCCGGCGGAAAGAAGAGATCGCCAATCACGGCAGCAAAGAAGACGAAAATAATAAAGTCATAAAACTCTAACGCGCCACCCAGCGCAGCCAGAGACAGCGTTTTATAGTCCTGCCGGTTCAACCGGCGAGGATCGGCGTGTTGATCCTGAGTCATAAGATACCGTGTATTGCCAGAGTGAAAAAAATTCACCACAGTGTGTAAAGTAGAAATTACTATAACGGCAAAAATTTTATACACCAGCAAAGCTGAATCTTATGTTTCAAATCGCCTAACTTCAGTCTTTTATTTCGCGCACGGCATTTTTAGGGCGAAAAGCTGCTACTACATCCGCATTGGTTTCGATGTAAGGGCCTTCCAGCAGTTGGATACAATAAGGTACGCTGGCAAAAATACCGGCCACAATCACCTTGCCATCGGCGTCTTTTAAGCCTTCCAGCGTTTCTTTAATCGACTTGGGCTGCCCTGGCAGGTTGAGAATCAGCGCCTGTTTGCGCAGCACGCCCACCTGGCGAGAGAGAATCGCGGTAGGAACGAAGCGCAGGCTGATCTGCCGCATTTGCTCGCCAAAACCCGGCATTTCCCGATCGGCAACGGCCAGCGTAGCGTCCGGCGTAACATCACGGCGTGCAGGCCCGGTGCCTCCGGTCGTCAGCACCAGATGACAGCCGCGTTCATCAACCAGTTCACACAGCGTTTGTTCAATCATCGGCTGTTCATCAGGCACCAGCCGGGTTTCCACTTCAAAAGGCGTGGTCAGGGCGCTACGGAGCCATGACTCCAGTTCTGGGATGCCTTTATCCTGATAAACCCCGTTGGAAGCGCGGTCAGATACGGAGACCAAACCAATACGTAATACGTTCATAAGCACCTCAGTCTAAATAAAACACCAATTTTATCAGGATATTGAAGGCTTTTAACAAACAATTAGATCTCATGAGGAAATTCACGCGACATCTGTTATTTCACACCATGTTCATCACGATACTTGATAATAATTATTAAGTGGCGTCTCAAAAAAGCAAAAAAATCACTTAGATTAGTAATACCGCCGCGCGGTTAAAATTTAAAAATAGCAGACGTATAAAAAAAATCGCTTACCCATTAAGAGCGAATGAAATAAGCCGATAGATTAAAGAGAAAAAGGATGAAATCCGCCACGACAGAACATCACGTAAAATCGAATAATATGATAAAATTAAAGCACTTCTTTAGTATCACAATAAGTAAAAAAGCCCTATCAAGGAAGTCGCCATGAACGACCTTAAATATAAGATATTAAAGCTATTTTCACACCCTACCTCGGCCTTCTTCCTGTTTGGATTTATTTCCTTTTTTATCACTATCTTTCTTACTCATGAAGCAAGCAGAAACGCATGGAAAGTAGAACGGCAAAATCTGGACATCACCATCAAGACATATGAATCCTATAATGCGGGTGGAGAGGTAACAGAGGCTGACATTACTCGAAAAACAGGCTCCTATGTCTCTGCACGGATGAGAACATGGGTATTTAATACGCGCGACGTTCGTAGCGAATGTATTAATCGATTATCGTCATCGGACCTGACATTTAATGATATGGCGATTATCCGTATCTGTCAGAATAAACTGCCATCAATTGGTGAGTATGCAGGCAAAGGCACCCTTACCATCATATTTCCGGTGCTATCGCCCACAGATGAATTATTGGGTATTCGGATTAGAACCACGTCCGAAACACCCCCACCTTCGTTTTTGTATACGCTGACGTCTCTTGGCTCCGCGACGATCATTCTAAGCGTTGTAATACTTTCTGCCATCTTAGGCAGTTTGCTGTCGCTTCTGGCGAAAAAATACCTGATAGAATTGCCCATCATTGCCAGATATGACGATCTCACTGGCTATTTACGGCGAGATGCGTTCTTCCTGGCGGCCAATAAAGCTTTTAGTATCGCCAATCTGACCAAGCGCCCCGTTAGCGTTATTCTGATCGACATCGTGTAGCGCGCCGAGTTTTTTTGCACAGAATCGCAAATGATTTCGCATGAAGCCTCAGTAAGCGAACGCCGAGATTTGGCATTGTGCAAAATGAATCGAAGTAATCGACTTGCGAAATAAAAAGCCCACCAGTTTGTGGCTGGTGGGCTTCGCTTTCCCCGGCATGTCATTATATTTTTAAAACCAACAACATAATGACATCTGGACTGGCTATTTTATAAACGTTTATACAGATCGATTATGCGTTATTGATCGGCTGTAGCGATCAATTCATTACCCGGCATCGGCGGCCAGTCGATATCAGTAGCGTTAACATCAACACTGCTTAGCATGGCTGCGTACCCCTCCCATTCCTTTAATGCGGCCTTTTGCTCGTCAGTTGCAGTCTTTAAACTCGCTGCGCGGGTCAGATCACTAACACGCGCAGTTGCGACAGCCTGCTTGTGATGTAGAGCGATTTCGTTATCTGTTGCAGGCGTCGCGCCGTCAATTTCGTCGCCGATGTAAACCCAACCTTCGGCATGCTTCCAGTATTGATTGTCCACTTTTATTTGCCCCATTAATAAAATATACGAATAATGACGCGCCATTTTGACATGTTGAAATACTGATTCCCCAGCGTACTGGTTTTCAATGATGCTGACAGGTGTGTCATCATATTCACCTGTATTGTGCTGCTATTTAATGCCGGAATTAGAGTGTATGGGTGAGCAACATCGCTCTGCATGTATAGCGTCGCAGGGTTAATAGCGAAATCGCCTGGCTGGTAACCACCATCCGCTTCCACGCATTTAACTAAAACATCGCAGCGACAGTTTAGAGGATTGATGCCACTTAGCCCGTGAGTTGCAATGATCGGCGTGTTAGATGCTGGGGTGAACTCACTCGACATCCACACCCGTGGAGTGAGTTCGATATTTGCCGTACCATCAAACGGCACGCCGTTAATAGTTCGAGCTGTAGCCAACTTAGATGCAGCCACTGCCGTTCCGTTTTTGGGTAGTGCGTCAATATCTGACGCTGTTAGCGTTTTGGTGTTAAACTCGCGCCGCCACTCGCCCGATCCTGGTGTTATGGACTCTACATAAACGAACTGACCCTGTACTGCGCTTGGATCGCTCGATGATGACATTGTTGTCACACGCACAGTTCGGAGATTAAACCTGCTAGCAAATACTTCCACAATTGCGCCAGCGAGTTCGATATGTCCGCAATTAGTATCAGCAATCTTTTTGTTTGCAGAAAAACTCCACGACCCGGCACAAACAAAATAACCGTGATCAAATGCACCCATCTCATCCAAAAAACCAATGAATTGTGATGTTGTCCACGCTCCAGCGCTACCGCCGAACTCGATCCACGTGTTACCGAGGTGAGGAACCTGTGCATTTCTAGCAAAGACGGCTTTATCTTGTATGTCCGCGCCGTTTTCACTTCTTGCTAGTGCACCTACACCCGCCGCACTTAACGTAATGTTTGTCGTGCCATCAAACGGCACGCCATTAATATTTCTTGCCGTCGCTAACTTAGTCGCAGCAACAGCGGTTCCTGCGGCGGATAACGCCCCGACATCACCAGCATTCAACGTGATATCAGCAGATAACGCTTTCCCGTTCACTGTGCGGGTCGATGGCACACGGCCATTCATATTCGAGTTTGTTGCAAACGTCGCTTTTAATGCAGTTAATAGCTGATCGGTTTTATTCGGATCAATAGCAATACCGGCATCGGCTAATACAGAAATAATCTCAGCCTGTGAATTCCTGATTGCCGCTTGCACATCATTCATAAATTTCGCAGTGACAATCGTTCCCAATTCACCCGTTAACGGATTGCCATCATGAAACGCTTTATCGGGCGTATCGACCGGAGGCATTAGGTTTTGCATAATCAGCTTTCCTGATACGAGAAATAACAAAATGTGTGGGCTGGTTTCAGGTCATTGAATACCGACTCAATAACCGTATCGCCAAATGACAGCAGGCGCTCCCCTACAGCAGATAACCCCGTCCTGAAATGGTATTTTTTGACCTGCGAGCCGGTGACGTTGACTCGCCATGCCCAGAGAACGTCGTGATGCATGATTTGTTCGCCACAACGGCTTACACCGGTGCGAAACGGCCGTAGCTCATCAATCGTTATCGTGTAGCCGAGCCGAGCCGCAAGGCGTGTAAAGTACGGAATGCTCAGCCCGCCCGTTTCTGCGAGCTTTATCAGCACATTACCGAGCCGCTGCTGATAGCTACTCTCAGCAAGCGGCGTGATAGCCAGGACACGTTCCCAGTCGGCCAGCAGGCTTTGTGCGGCGACAGGCGTGATGCCGCCGAGGACGCGATTAGCCAGCAGCTTGGCGGCATCAAGGGCATTACCTTCCGCCTCCAGCTCTGCCGCAATAACAGGCTGTGTCGCGTCATATGAGACTGGCGGTAATAACAGGCCGAGTAATGTTTTTGACTCACTCATAGCAGCGACACCGCTATATTGGCGATTCGCAGCCATTCAACTTTATTTTCATCCGCTGCCGGATAAATATTTGCCGATGGGGAAATAATATTTCGGTCAGTCACGCCGGATAATTGCGAAATAATCATTTCGGCCTGGCTACGAATAAATGGCTCGCCGGGTGCCAGCGTATTGATATAGTCCGTCAGCGCGGTATTAATCGCCGTCGTCGCCTCAATCAGTGACACGCCAGACAGCGAGACTTTCACGTCAATATCGATATTCTTGATGGTTGGGCCGATTACCATCGTGTTTTTTGCTGTGACCGGGCGCACATCATCAATGTACGTCTGCACCGCATTAATGATTTCGTCGCTCGGCAGGCCGTTCGCTGAAGTGATAACCACATCAACGGTTCCGAGGCCACGCCGGAGCGGATAGACATATGCAGACGTAACGCCGGTGATACTCAGCGCCCAGCGCTTGTAATCGTACTTATTCCCGCCCGCCGGGGGGCGGCGGATCAACTCAAGCAGACGAGCCAGTATTTCAGCGTCAGTCTCTTTGTCCGTTCCGCCCCCCATCAGACCAATGCTCACTGTGCTGTCATAACCAACTGGCGCACTGGAGAACGTCCCGGATGCAATCGCTGTAGTGTTACCCGCCGCGCCGGATGCGGATGAAATTACAGGAATGATCGCTTTGCTGTCTGCACCCACGGTGCCAGCCGCAGTCGTTGTGAATGACAGGCTGCCGCGATTGATTATCTGACCAACTGGACAGACCGCGCCGACTTCGCCGGTCGCCGTAATTTCACCTGTGGCCGTAGTGGCCGCTTTACGTGAAATATCACGTAACCGGCAGTGCATTTCGAGAAATTCAGTGTCGGCCGTGTCGGGGAAAATCTGGCGAACAATCCAACCCTGGTGCTGATAAATGCCGGTGACAGCACTTGCCACTGACGATGCACGGACATAAAAATCACTGTCGGCGGTAATATCGGCATCCGGCCGCAGGTTTTGCAGGTCGCGCAATAGACGGCTGCGGGTTTCATCGAACGATGGGGTGATATGCGGCATCAGCTGACTCTCACCGGATGTCTAAACGTTTGTGATTGCTGCGCGGCCGTTGTGACCTCGATTTGCAACACGACCCAACCTGGATTATCTGCCGACGCAGAAACGGAAACAGCCAATGCACGGCCATCGTCAACAATCGGCTGCAATGCTTCGGCTGCATACTGCTGCGCCAGCTTATGTACCCGCGCAACGTCTTTTTCACGCGCCAATAGATGCAGCTTTGAACCTAACGACGGGTCAGCCCAGTACGCACCTAACGGCGTCATCAGGCGCAGATAAACGGCATTAGCTAATGTCGTTGTCGTCGTGCCGGTGTAATCACCGGTAGTTGGGTTCAGTAAATTATCCATGCCGCCAGAATGGCAGCATGGGAGGCAATCAATAAGAGGAAGGGGTTCAGTGGGTTGTTATGGAATTGCGGGGCCAGTCGTACCGCCGGAATCGCCAGGATGCTTGTGGCCGTTGAGAGCGATATTACCCGCCGTGACATTCCCGCTGGTCTGATAGTCGCCTTTTGTTTGCGTGACGTTACCTTCAAACGATGCACCAGCACCGCCTTTGATCGCCATGCCACCGTTGCCGGTGATTTGGCTTTGAGCCGTTACCTGCTCGCTGGCCGTGACCATCGGGGTATTAAAATCTGCCTTTTCTTCCGCATTGACAACAAATTGTTTGCAGTTGACGCGGAACTCGTCACAGTCCGTTTCTATCAAGCGCCCGCGCTTGAGCACAATTTTAGCGCCTTCATCGGTATAAAGCGCCACTTCTCCGGGGGTCAGCGACTGTAGGCGATAGGTTGCGTGCTCGGTGGCTATCACAATGCTGTGTGACGTTCGCCCACCGAGCGGCAGCACGATAGCTGCCGCACCAGGCAACGGGTTTGACGTAAATCCGTAGTGCTGGAACAGTTCGCAATCCTGCAATGATTCCCCGGCCAATCCTTTAGCCTGGAACGTTTGCAACGGGCCAGCGCTATTCACACGCGTTAAACGGGTTCTGAACGCCAGTCTAATTCGATTTAACGCACCGTTAATACGTCTTTCAATATCAGCCCACATCAACAATTTGCAGCTCCTTTTTGCCCTTGCGCTTACGCTGTTTTTTCTTCTTCGGATAAGCATCGGGTATCCAGACACCATCCTCTTTCAGTCGAAGCGTTGTAGTTGTGCCGCCGGGACGTCCACCACTGAACTCACGCCCCATGAGAAAGAAAACGGCATCGATATCGTGGTACTCGCTGATTACGTGAATACGTTGCCCCGGCTCCCACAACACACCGTCTGATGTTCTGTGGCCGTGAACAACGGCCGTAAGGCTGTAGCCGGACAGACGGGCATCAGACAGCGCTTTACGGGCGCGATAGTTGATTTGCTCTTGATTGTCTGCATCACCAACGACCAGCACCTGCGGCCTGTAGTAGTTAACAGTAGGGTCTTTAACTACCGTTTTCATGCCGTGCTGGCCCGTTTCTGCGGTGCCTGTACTCAGCTCAATATCGCTGTCGCTGCTACTGTCATCATCGACGTCGATAATCGCCAAATCCTTTTTACTTGATGAGTGCGCATGACTTTGCGCTAGTACCGTCAGCTCGGAAAACGATTTATCTATTGAACTGGCATCAGACAGCGACAGCACGTTATTGCCTTTGCCGTCCATGCGCATGATAAGCGACGCGACAGGCTGCTTTGTGTAATCCGGGCCACCGATAACTAACGTCCCGTCCGGCGCGAACCACGGCCACAGGCCGCGACCGGCACACGCACGTAGCAGCATGTCCCACGCCCGTTCGCCTGGTTCTGCACTAATTTTGTCGCTGCGTATGGCGCTCTCGGCCTCAATACGGATTTTTGTGATGCCGAGCGGTCGCACGATCTGCGCGACAACGTCCTCCAGTCCTACTTGCCGCGCGGTCAGTATTGGCGCAGCACAGTCAACCAGAATAGCGGCACTGTCACGGCCAGACAGCGACAACGTAACACCGCTGCGGGCGACCGAGCGCTGCACGCTGTCAATGCGGCCAGGGTAGGTCTGGGATTTGGCGCTGTGCGCCATGCCGCAGCGACGGAATCCTTCGCTGCGGGCGGTAATTTGAATTGGCATTATGCTGCCTCCCCTGTTGAGCCATACGCCATCTGCCAGAACGCGTAGCCGCCATTTGCTCGGGCTTCTGCACCAAAACGGAACTTCTTACGCATAAAGACGTTGTCGTTGTTGTAGTCCGTCTGTTCAACGAAGTCCGGCTTTTTGCGCTCCTGGTAAATAATCGGCTTAACTGGCTTACTGGTGTCGAACAGGAACCACTCGGTATCGGTTTTCAGTTCGGGGACGACCAATACTTCCGCCGTGCCTTTGTACGGGTTCGGTGTGTTATCCGGGAAGCGGTCGGCGGTCATCAGGTAGTTGGCCTCATCCTCCAGCGCGGGCGGAACAACCAGCAGACCGGGCAGAATTTTGAGCGACGCGCCTTCCTCATCCTTCATGCTGCGCAGGGCTTTACGTGCTGCACCATAACTGGCCTGTGCGGCAGCCAGGCTGGCAGTAGAGAGCCTTTTCGTGCCTTTGTTCGACACAGACATCCCTTTGACGGGGTGGTCAGTATCGAAGAACGGCTGACCGTCATAACACAGGTTGGTAAAGCCATCGCTGACCAGCGCAAACACAATGTCGGCGGGCAGCTCTGCGGCAGACTGGCCCGCCGATTGCGCCTGGATGGCGTAGCCCATCAGTTGATCGTCTTCGATATCATTGCGATCAACTTCGACGGTGGCTTCCCAGTCCTTGTTGCGGATGGTGTAATTAAACGCGGCCAGCGATCTAATGACCTTGTCGCCCACCCATTCGCGCATTTTGGGAAAGCGCGACAACCAGGAATAATCGTTTTCCTTACCCGTTGATGGCACGACCATCGCCACCTTTTTCCAGTCAGACGGCGTTTGGGTAAACGCATTCTGAAAGGTGGTTTTCAGGTTAACGAAAATCGCTTTAACAACTTTTACATTCACTAACACGGTGTTTCTCCTTAAATCAGAACCCAGACGCCGTCGCTGCCGACCGCCTGAACTTTTCCCGCGACTGGGCGGGCATTGGTGTTGCTGGTTTTGGCGACGGTCTGGCTGTCAACGACAAAACAGTCTTTACCCACGTCAGCCTGCGTTACCGCATCGGCAGCATGGTTGACGAACTGCCACGCCCGGCCACGTCGAGCTAGTGCGTCAGCGCTGCCGTTCGCCCCTGCACTGTTATCAACCCAGCCGTCACTGACGCCGAGGGTGATCTGTCCAGCCGTGGCCGTCGCAGGAACGGCATAACCAGCAGCATTAGCGGCAATCATGTGACCGCCAAAGATTTCAGTAGATGCTGCCACCGGAACGGGGAATAGCTGTGCGTCACGGTGCTGCGTATCGCGATCACTCATTTCCTTCTCCTTTTACAAATTTGGCGACTTCAGCCGGATCAACGCCCATCATGTTGCAGATAGCGATATCGACCACGCCGTCAGCGTCGGTTTCAATTTCGGTTTTTGGTTTTACACCTGCGGGCGGTTGGCCCCCAGTTTGGGTGGTGGTCAGCGCCGCGATTTTTGGCGCGTTGTCCAGGAACGTTTTCAGGCTGTCCGGGGAGGATTTCGCCAGGGATTCAGCCCACGTTTTTTGTGCCGGTAACAGACGGCCATCAGACAGTGCAGCGGTGATCAACTCCGCGCATTGCTGCTGCGCCAGTGCGGCTGTATTGTTATTCGCTGTTGCCAATGCCTCAGTGACGGATTGCTGCATCACATCGACAGAAACCCACTGAGCGGGGTCGGGATTAGCGACCTGTGCAGTCAGCGCCGCAACGCTGGCGGCATCGGCTGTCAGCTTGTCAATCAGGCTGAACGGGTTAGCAGACAACGTGTTAAATGATGCTGCCGCTGTGCCTGCGGTTGCCGATGCCAGTTGATCAATGAGCTTATTTAGCTCGGCGGTAATGTCTTCTGCGGTTGCTGTGATAGGTAAATTCAGCATCCAGCGCAGACGCTCCAGTAGTTCGTCCATAGTGTCCTCTTGGGTTGATGATGTGACGGCGAGAAGCGAGGCTGCGGCAAGCATGACCTCATCCATACCGTCAACGGCGGGGGTGTTCGTGAGTGCCGCGTGCAGGAGCTGCAAGACACGGCCTGACTTGTCGTAAGAAAAAACGGGGGAAATAAATCGATAAGAGCCGTCAGCAATCATCGCGGCGGCGCTGTCTGTCCAAATCACATCGACGGCAAACAAGCCGACGCCTTCGCGCCACTCCAGCGTTTTGAACCATCCGGAGGCTGGGGCGGGCTTGCCGTTCTTTGCTGCACGTAGGGTCTGGTGTTCGTAATCGATGACATACGGGGTCAGTTGCGCGTCAGCGGCGGCGATCAATGCCTGCGCGACCTCAGCCGTCATAATCCATGCGGGGCATTCTGTAGGACGGCCATCACGCGCCCGGAACTCGCCAGCCGGAAACAACTGGATGATGCCGAGTGAGGCTTTATTGATTTCTGCTGCCAGGGCAGCGACGAGTAATTTCTTTTTCATGCAACCAGAATGGCAGCACGTAAATCAACGAATAAGAGGAAGGGGTTCAGTGGTAATTGTAGGGTGGGGATAACGCTCTTTTATCTTGTAACACAAATCATGGCAACGGCAACCGATATGACCGCATTTAAACCCCGTTTAAATCGCATTGTAAGCCCCTCAATCGTGCAAGGGGCGGTAATGGCATGATGAAACAACTAAAACGCGCTCAGCGTCGTTTTTATGAAGCCAGGCTTTCAGTCAATCACGCGCTTTAAATATTCAGCCGCAGTGTTCTCCATTCCCTCGACATCCGATTCAGTAAGATGCAGAAACGGACGCGCAGGGATAGTGATTTTATACTCGCCCATCGTGTTCCACCGAGAAGAATCTGACTCGGATTTTTTCACGAACCGATTACCAACACGGCCATCCGCATTCTTTTTGTAGTAAGCCCGCTGGCTCCGGGCTGGTATGTTGATCGTCCCTCCCTCCTGGTGAATACGCGCATAGACAACGTTAGTTCCGACAGTGGCACTATCATTGTCGCTGTACTCACTGATACTCGCCGCCAGTCGCCCGGATTTTTGCAGTATTTTTCCGCCCTGGCGTTTTTTTGCATAGCGAGGACTCCACCCCGCCCAGGCGGGGCGACCTTGCTGTGCGAAATTTTCTTCGACAGCATCATGCATCGCTGCGGCCATCTCGCGCATCAACGGCTGACGGTGTTCTATGCGGCTAATCAGCTCACCCAGCCCTCGCTCAAAATCGGTAATGTCATATTTTATTTCGTACATAAATTACCCTATACTTAAGGTGCGGTGGATGAGAGTTGTTTCCAATGGGTAACGGTTGCTACTACGCCACGAGTGTTGAGTATGATCCGGTTCGAGTCCGGCGCTGTCATCCCGCCGCTTAATCCAGACTCCCCCATAGCACCTCGTTAATCCCTTTGTTTCTCAGCGACTCGTCATTCGCCAGGATTTTTCCCGTTCGTATCAGGTTGGTTTTTATCCGTTCTTTCTTCCCGCCCTCTGGCGGCCGGGCTTTTAGCTCCCGATCGATAAACACGACCAGTTTGCCGGAGGTGTCCGGTAAATCTAAAACGTAGGTTAATGCCGCATCAGCTTTCTGCGTATTGTAGAGAATGGCTTTAGGGTTGAGGATAAACTCCGGCAGACGTTGCCACAGCGATTCGGGAAGCTGTGCGTCCTTGCTGTCTCTAATCGCGTGCAGCAGGTTTTCATCTGTCAACGTGATAACAGATGACTCAACGGCGACGCCTTTCTCGGCCAGACGATTAACCACTTGCGGCGGTAATGCGCCAACGTGCCGGAGCTGGCCGCGTGCTTGCTTGTTCAGCAGCGTGTTATTAACGAACGCGTTAACATCCGTTGAAACGGCCGTTAACAGCGTTTCATTACCCATTGTTTGACGAACGGCCAGCGCGGCGAGCTGTGGGTCAGCGACTGCGGAACGCTCCAACAGTCGCTGACCGAGGGATGCTAGATAACCCTCACCAGGATTGTGACCGAAACCAGCGTCAGGCGTATACAGTTCGCCGTTCCACTTGATCGCCTTGACCATACGCGAATCATTCGGCCCCCATGCCTGTTCAACTTCGATAATCTCACTGTGCTGGACAGTGATTTTCAGGCGATCAATATCGGCCTGAGAACGCGCACGAACACGGCAGCGGCACCCATGACCGTCAGGTGGATACATAAATCGCCACACAGGGTCATCAATTCTTGCCGTGTAACCATTGAGCCGTGCATGGACAGGCCGCGTATGGGTATCCATGACGGCCACTCGCTCTAAATAGGGGCGAAATTCAGCGTTAGCAAGCTGCTCTTCGTAGCGACCCGCGTTATACGCCGCCTGCATATTGGTTTCAAAAATGGTTTTCAGACGGCGCGGGGTGAGCTTTTTCCCTTCGAGCACGCCGTCCTCGTCGGCTTTCAGCCCTTTACCCAACCAGCCTTTTTGCTCAAGAACGGGCGTTAATCGACGCCGGAACTGTTCAAGGGTTTCGCCATTCTTCAACGCCGCATCCAATCCACCCCGGATATCGGCTAGCACGTCTTGCTTGAGGACACCTGCAACAGTGAACGCTGTGGCATGTGTGCGGGCTTCAACGTCATGCCAATTAAAGCCAATCGCATAGCCTTTTGACTCAAAATAGCGGATAGCTTCTTCCGGTTTAAGACCAATGGCATACCCCAGATTGACATCGTTAGGTGTCGGCATTCAGTCGCCCCCACACATCAGCGACAAACAATGCTTGAGAAAGCAGCTGCTGGAGCTGCGCATCATCCAACGCAGGATAACTGGCAGCAATGATATCCAGCGCATCGTCCGGCGTTTGCCCCTGCTGTAATGCGGTTACCAGTGGCGCAATCAGCGCCTGCATCGCGTCGTTAATCGCTTCCGGCGTTGAGCGTGCGCTATCGAGTGCCGATTGCGCCGGGTCGCTTATTTCGCCAGGTACTACACTTAACGCTGCAAATCCGCGATAGGGTGAAGTCGATAGCCCTGCCAGCGACGGGCGCGGCGCAGCTTCGAGCACCGGCTCGTTATTCTGCGGGACAGGGATGCCGACTTTTTTGTGTATCCACGAAACCGGGATAGATTTCATCCCAGCTTGGACGAGCGTAGACACGCCGGTAGAGAACGTGCCGATATCCTCCAGCTCACTGGTATCAAAAATGAATTTAGGCAATCGACGGCGACTCACCTGATAGCCATTTATTGATAGCAACATCTGGATCATGTTCGAGAAAAAGCCGCGCAGCTGTTTCGCATCGGCGACAAGGATATCGTTACGCACGTCGTTATGAACATTACCGAGCGCATTCGTCGAGGTTTTACCGTCAGCTTGGCTTGTGAGCGTTCCGCCCAAAACGGCTTTCGATACAGTCCTTTCGCACCAATCTATCATCGCCATAAACGGATCGGATTGACCTTCAGCGGCGGCTTCAAATTTGATGTCACTGCCCATCGGGATAATACCTGCGGCGTTATGGCCGAGCGTCACGAGGGCGTGCAACAACGCGTCTTTCTGCTCATCGGAAGACCCTTCCATATATGTCCCAACGCGAGCAGGTAAACCGTAAATCTCCAGAAACTCAGCAAAATCACGCACCGAGTAGTTTTTAAACAAATACGGCCAGACCAGCACACGGTATAACCCGGACTGCGCAACATAGCCCGATTTAGCGTTATGAGTGTGAACCAGCCAGCCGAACGGCCATAGCTCCGAGCCATTCATGCTGCCGTCAGACAGACGCACTGCGTCGTCAATCTCCGGGTTCGTGCAGAACCAGCGATGCGGGCGCAGCTTGATTTGTGCAGGGAGCCAGATATTTTCCTCAAACTCCCACTTTTCAATTTCCTGCGCTGAAAATCCGTGTCCGATGGCCTCCGCCGCATTGAGAATAATGTCCTCAAAATCGGGAATATCATCCATCCATTCAGCCACCATCGCCGCTAAACTCTTCTCTTCTTCTGTTGCGTTCCGTGGAGGCTCGATACTCCAGTCCAGCCCCAGCAGCGCGTTTTTACGCTTCGCCATCTCAGAGAAAATATGCCCATCCTTCTCGACCATGTCTTCGAACAAGTCAGCTTGCGCAGCCAAATCGCCACGCTCTGCGGCTTCAAGGATGCGCGGCAGTCTGCGAATCGTCAAACCACGGGACGGATGTTCTGGAAAATGCCGCGCTATCTGTGCAACCCGCGCTGTCTGCGGGGATTTCAATACCTCGCGGTTCAGCGGGTGACCATGTTGATCAACAATCTGAGCCATAAACTACCAGCCTCCTGAGCCAAATCTACTGCCCCGGTCATCAGAATTACGACGGGGAGCGGGAGTAAAAGAAAAAGAACTGACACCAGATACGGCCAACGCCCACAACATATGTAGCGCATCAGGGCCATCATCGTGATCTGCCATTGGAAAATGCCGGAGCTGGTCTATCAATGTGGATTGGCTCGGATGTAATCGAATTAATCCGTTTGCCATATGTGGCTGTAGAGACTCGATACGCAGCAGCTTGTCGCTGTGTGGGGTTACAGCGCGAGCCGGTACAGGTATCCCAGCTTTTGCGCTGCGTTTCACAAGCTCCGAGCGCAAAAACTCTTGAAACTGAACAGCTTCAACAGACCAGATAAAACAGCGATATTGCCGCTGATATTCAATAACATCTGAAATAATCTTATCTGGGAGCCGTTTACGTATAGCGGCCTCTACAACATCAAGAATGCCGGTATGGCGATTGAAACCGCCCACTAAGATAGCCGAAGGATCGCGGCTGGCACCGGCTTTGCCCAGGCTAGGGTCGCAAGCCCCAAAAAACACCCACTCGTTAAGGCGATTAACCCAAAACTGAATACACCCAGCAAACGGGGCGTTCTCACCACTGACGGGGTCATTCTGGTATTCGGAATCAAATGTGCTGTGACCATCGCGAGCACGGATAAGCATCAGCTCGTAAAGTGGACGAGCGGCCCATGATACCTCTGAGCCCTCGTCCATTTCGGTTCTGTGGTCACAGTAAAATTTCCAGGCCAGTTCCTCACCGTCTTCTTCGTTATTGATAAGGATCTCTTCCCACGTATCCCACAACGACATATTTACCGGCCACTTTATCAGGGCCTTAAGTCTCTTCCGTTTCCATAGCGGATTTTTCAGCGTGCGAGACAAAACAGAGTCGTAGTGCAAGATGGTTCCGATGTAGATCACATCCAGTTTCCCGCCCGCTTCACCGAGCGGCAACACTGTTTTTTTCAGCCAGTTATCTAACTTGTCTCGTTGCTTAGGGTTTTCTACATTCTCATCATTTTCAATATCATCAAGAACAACCAGGTCAGGCCGGTATGGGCCATGCCGTAAGCCACGCAATTTTTTACCAGAGCCAGCCACGGTAACCTTAATGTCATTTCTCGTCAGAATGGTTCCCATCTGCCACACGCGCCCACCGCCCGTCACTTCAGGAAAATCCATAATTAAACGGGGGTTGAACTGTAACTCCGACTTAATCGACTCAAGCATCGGATATGCCTGATCAATACTATCCATAATAATGACCGGATAGTGTTTAATGCCTCGGATAATGCACCACAAGACAAAGAGCTGGCTGACTAGTGTTGATTTAGCCTCACCACGTGGCGCAGCAATAGCAACATTCGTTCCCCTAGAATTAGCAACAGTTTCAGGCAACTGAGTAAAAAGGTACTTATGCAATTCACTACGTTCTTTATGCCGAACGTAGTGAGGAAAGTAGTTTTCAACAAAATATGCATAGCCCGATACAGAATGATTCACACATTCTCGACGGGAAGCTACTTCATCGGGATGTGGATCAAAGCCAACGCATTCAGCCTCAATAACCTGTCTGAGTGCTACGGACAATTCTGCCAGTTCTTTAGCGAAATCCTTTGTAGACAGCTTCTTTTTACGCGCCACTTAATCCCCGCTTAACGCCGCGTTAATCTCATTGATAATGCGCGTCTCGGCCTGATAGTCGGCTTCGCCGTAGCCCGGTAGCAGAGTGTGTTTACCCCATCGGCCCAGACGAAAACATCGCCGTAGCAGCCCCGTTCTATACGGGTTATCTGACTTGCCATTACGGCGTTTTCATTGTTAATGCGGATTAATTTGTCAGCCATAACGCTTCTCCACTTCTTCCCCGAATCCATCAAGAATGCTGACGAACGCTTCCAGGTGTTTTGAATGCCGCTCACGGATGAATGTCGAAAGCAGTTGAATTACCTCCAGCGCGACAGATAGCTCACTAGTCTCTGGAAGGATTTTCTTGCTGGCCGACGTGGCCTTATTAAAAGCATCAGCCAGGCTCGCCAGCAGTTCGACGCGTTCACGCGGTGGAATTTCCGCAGTGCCGTTTAGCGACTCCAACGCGGTTTGATACTGAGTAACCAGGCCTGTGAGCACGGCGCGGCCGATATCTTCAAGACCGCCACCGGCGATAACATGCGCGGCACGCAGCTTGTCCCAATCATCACCCGCGTCCTGCGCGTCTTTCTTCCAGCGCCGTGCGGTCGCAAAGGCTACACCAGCCTGCGCAGACGCAATCTCAAGCGACATCTGCCCGAAAATGTAGGCGCGGCGTAGCTTGTCGCGTACCTCCTGCGGATGCGCCATTAGTACCCCAGCCTTGCTTTGATGAGCATAATTGCCGTGGTGACCAGGCCACCTGTTACCGCACCGGCGACACCGCCCGCGATTGCGCCCTGGCGAACGGCGGCGGCCTCGATGCTGTCCATGCGTTTTTCAATACGATTCAGTTGCACTGAAATCTCATCCAGCCCGCCAAGTTGCACAGTCGGAACCTGCAACGCATCGAGCCGCTTCTTAATGCCAGCCAGCGCTACAGAGTCCGCGCTGGATACAGCTGCCACGCGACGAACGCGCCGTTTTTGCCTTGCCTTCATTTATCTGCCTTCCTGTCCAGTTTGTTATCGATACGTTCAATCGTTTTTTTCAAATCACGCAGGGCATCCATCACGGAATCTTGATCGCGTCGTGCGTCTTCGCGACGCTGGTAATCGTTTTTGATGCGCTCCACTGCGGTTTCTAAATCCATGATGTCTTTTTGCATCGAACGAATAAACAGACCGCCGAGCGCTGAAACTAACGTCATCGCCACACCCAGCACCCACTCCATACTCATTTGTTGCGCTCCGTGTAAAACTGATTCAGCTTCGTCATGTTCTCGCGCAGAATCAGGCACCACTCGCCGTAATCGGCACTGTGTTCAAGGAGTCCGGCTGGGGAAAGTCCGCGACGGGTGCCGAGGGCATCGGCGGGATATACAGCAGCTCCGCCGGAGGCTTGGGGCAAATCATCAGCGGGGTAGCCAAGACTGGCGCGGTAGAGCCGCAGGCTGTCAGGGCCAATACCGGTAAAAGTAGCGCCATCCGTTTTAATAGCATCGGGAATTTTCCTTTTTAGCTGGGTTTTGGTTTTGCTGAGTTCGGCTTTGACTTGCAGCAGCTCAGCCGCCAGTTGATCCGCACGCTGGCGTTGGGCGTCTGCATCGGCTATCGCTTTTTGCAACGCGGCGACATGCTGTTCTGCTGCGATGCGCTTATCATTTTCGTAAACCTTGATTTGCCCGTTTTTCAGCCGGTTATCTGCTGATAAGTAGGTGATGGTTGTTTGTAGCTCGGTTTGCCTTGCGTTCTTGCCCATGATGTGGCCGATGTTGTAGCCGAACGCTGCAACAGCGGCGATGATCAGGATGTGCGGCCAATAGGCTCTAAATAGTTTCAGCACAGCTACGGCCTCCCCATGTCACATAGCGCGGAGACAGTTGATGCAAAATACGGTCGGGATAGTGTCGGTTCTCGCGCCAGTTGGCGGCACTGCGCCCCGCATTGACGGTTTCGACGTGATCGAACCAACGTAGGCTGTCTAACCCGCGCTGTGTTGCAAGACGCTGATCGCGTTGCACCCAGCCCAATCCGCCGTTGTAGGACGATAAGGTCATTGCCATGCGTTCGCAGTCGTTACGGGCGCTAACGCGCTCCCACAGCCAACGGTCATAGCTCGTCAATGCACGAATAGCCCAGGCGGGATTAAACGGTTGGTTTGTGCGTAGTTCAGGCAGGATGCGGCTAAACCACTCAGCGGTGGCTGGCATAAACTGCGCCAGCCCCTGTGCGCCTACGGGCGAGACAGCCCGTGGATTCCAGCCGCTTTCCTGGTGCAACTGCGCGGCAAAGTCTGCAATGGGGGCATTGATACCCCAATCTAGCCTGGCGTTGCGGATCACATCGCTACGGTACTGTTGAGCGGCAGCGGGAGGCTGTGCGGCGTAAGCGTGGCCGAAAAAACCGCCAGACCAAAGCAGCCATGCAGCGAACAACGTGGCGAACAACTGCACCCAAGCATTACGCGTGCCTGTACGCGGCTGTCCATGCTTCGATAGCTCAACGCCCAGTCCCAGCGAGGCAATCACAATCCAGGTAATTTGCGGCCAGTCCATAGTTACAGCCCCATCGCCACGGCCAGGCAGACAGCAGCCACGATAATTGCGCGGCGTATCAGTGCGGCGGCAAATACACGCTCACAACCTGATTTAACGGGATAGATACCGGTTTTCATCAGATCAGGCTTGTGTTCAAGATATTGCGCCAGCCCCGCTTTCGGGAACAGAGAACGGTCAAGCCAGTAGCCCAGCACGGCCGCTAACGTGATGAGTGAGATTTTGTAAATGACAACGGGAAGCTGCTGCGGTGATACCAGGCCGATGAGCACCAACAGCAGAATAGCCGTCAACTGCCAACCAAGCAGGCGTTTAAAACGGGCAATGCGAAAGATTTTGTTATTGAAAATGTTCATGAAACCACCTCGATTGAAAGAGGTGGTCAGTATTCAATTATGCGGGGAGGCTAATAAGAGGAAGGGGTTCAGTGGGTTTATTGAACATCAATGATTTGTAATTCGACCGGCTCGTCATTCTCTTTTACAACCATGTACTCACCTTTTGATTTTGCATTGTTAATCAACGGTAAATACTTGTGTACTACACGCCACACATCCTCATCCTGCTTAAAGCTAAGCTTACCGCAATCATGGCGCTCATTCATTGGGTCAGAGTTATCTATCTTCTCTGGGTTTGAAACAAGTAAGATTTTCCGCCAAGCGCAAGCCTTAACGCTATCTTTAGGTATGTAATCAGCACCGCCTTGATTACCTCTCCCCGTACTGTAGTTAAAAGCAAGATTCCGCTGCACCTGATAACCATCTTTAACAGCTTCTGCGATTGCGGCGCTTTCATTACCTTCCGGCTTGTAGTTAGCCAAAGCAGAAGAACTAAAAGCAATCCCACAAAAAATGATTGCACTTAGGGTCTTAAGTTTCATTCTACCTTCCTTAGAAAAGACTTTGCTGTGAATGCGTTACTGCGTTTTTGCTCTCGCGAACCAGCTCCCACGCGAACCGGTCAGAGAATCCATAAACGGGGCACAGTTGCATCATTGCCATGTTACCCGATGTGCCGCTCTCGCGCAGCGCAGCGAATTCAGAGAGAAAGCGCTGATTGCGTAATTCACGTAAGGCGCGGTCACAGCGCGGTAAATACAGCGTACTCCCCCCAAAAACTTTAACCAACTGCGCAGCATTATCAGGGCCAATTGTTTCGCGCAGCAGCTCTGCGCGACGTGCGCCCAGGGCACGTAGCCCTTTACCGATTGGGAACGTTGTGCCGCCGAATTTATCCAATAACCGAGCGGTCGCAGGAAAACCGATCAAATCAGCGATTTGCAAAACGACTTCGGGCAGCAGCCCTGCGACACGCTCCAGTTCCATATTATTCCTCGGCTTTTTTGCGACGTTTAGCGTCGATGATCAACGCTTGCATGAGTTTGGTTAATTGCTGTATATCCAGCCAGTCAATATATCGTACACCAAACATGTTCTGCGCCATAGTCTCCGCATACTGCCACGGGCGCGAGGCATCGGCTAACAGCGCTTCAATCTTGCCGAGTACAGTTTTCTTGCTGGCAGGAACGCTGGGTTTACGACCGTGCTTTTTCGCTTTGCGCGGCCAGCCCTGCTGGTGCATATACTCCTTCACTTTCTCAAGTTCTGTGATGGAGCAAAGGGTCGATGAGGACTTGCCCGTTAGCCGAGCTAGTACACTGCGATAAGTCTCATCGTCCCAGCCCAGCGCGGATTGACCAGCTTTTATCGCGCCAATCATGCGGCGCTGCTGAATGTTCATAGCTGTTGCTCCCCATGTTCATCACTCAATTGAGCGTGACCGGTCACATCAGTTAAATTCAACTGACGGGAATCTCGCATAAACCAGCACGCAGACTCACCGCAAAACAAACCACCACAGCCCGCAGGCAGTTTTTCATTACAACGTTCACAAGTTCCCAGCGCGGCCTCCTGTCGCGCTAAGCGCTCGTTATCGCACAGTATCAGCAGAGAGACATAATCAGCCTTGTTGTACGGCTCCCGCCCCGGATTGCGGCGCTTGCAGTTCTCCTCCAGCATCTGCAATTCACTATCGGATAACACCAGTTCAAGCCGATTTTTCCCGAACTCGTTAGCCTGTCTGGCACGCTGGCGACGCTTACGCGCCGCTGCCTGCTGTTTCTGGTTAAGGTTGGTCACTATCCGCCTCCGGTTTACGCAGCCAGACTAGCCCCTCGGCTTTTTTGAACTGGCGAATTAGGCTTGTAGAGGCTGTAAAATACGGTGACCAATAGCTGATCGTCTTATGCAGTTCAGGGAAATATTTTTTGGCGGCACGCTTTCCGAATTCCTTTTCGATTTGCGCTGCTCGCTTCGCTGAGTAAAGGCGATGTTTCTTTTCACACCAAAATAGGCGGGTGATAGGGTTGTAAGTCTCACTTTTTTCATCCCCCCATCCTCCGCGCATTTCCCCGTCGAAATAGACCGACAGAACCGTCTTACTCTCGCCGTCTCGCTCACGCGTGACAGTAATCACCGTTTCCTGATACTTGAACTCAACATGACAGAAGTAGCTTTTAAGCTCTCCAGCTATCTGCGTCCATTGCTCTTTAGTGATTGTATTGCCGCTGTTGTCGGCGGTTGGCTGGCGGCGCTGACGCACCGCTGTTTGCCGCTTGGCTGTACTTGTCATGCCTCACCGTCCTTCTGCGCTGATTGGAGCAACGAGCGCAAAGCGTGACGGGGAACCGCTCCCCATTGAAGCACCGTGCTGGGGAGGTCGTCATATTGGTCTGGTAGCGTGTTCGCGATTTCATCCAGCCAATCGGATAGCCGCGAAAATGAGTTCTCAGGGACAACGTGGCACGGTTCACCATCAACCTCTTGCTGACAGGTATCATCAGCGAGCTCGAACGCAGCCCCGCAAACACCGATTAGCAATCCAATGACGCGCTGGTGTTCTGCCGTTACGGCGGCTGGTGGAACGGGGCGAGAGAATACATATCCGTACTCAACACACTTATCTTTTTTCGTAATCTGCTTAATGAAATCCTCAGCCCTGTCGCATGTTAGATATGTCCACGCGCTGGCACCTGAATGATTATCTGCGCGATAACGCCAACGAAAATCAGCCGGCTCTTGCTTCTCCAGCTCTGCCAGTTGTGCACGAAGTGATATAAGCTCACGGGCCATCAGTGTTTCGTGAGTTGTTGGGTAAACACCCTCAACAGAACCGGATAGTATTCCATCTAACTCAGCATTGCTGAGTTGAGTATTATCATAGGATTTCATTCTGTCAGCGCCTCCATTCGTTGTTCTGTAGCAGCATCAATTTGCGCGGCTAGACCTAAACGCATCAGCCAGTCAGAAAGTTTAAACAGCGCCCCCGCAGGGGTTTCCATGTCGGGAAAATCCTCTAAGGCGATAATGGCTCGCCAGTGGCCACACAACTTTGTCAGCGTTAAGTCTTGTTCCAGAACGTTACCATCCAGCGTGTGACGCAGAGTTAGTGTGAGGACTTCATTACCACCATTACGCTCATATCGATTGATGAAGCAACCCACGGCCTGATTACCGACATGACCAAGCGCCTGCTGATCAGGGTTAGGGCTTTGCTTGCGCAACTCCAGCAGCTCGTCGCGGCAATTAACCAGCATATCCAGAAACTGATCACCCAAATCAGGGTTATGGGCAATGAACCCATCCAGCAGACTCAAATTAGCGCGAACATTACTCATGACACTCTCCAAAATTTTTTATGACGTTCAATGGCCTGTTTCATTTCCCTTTGTGTCGCAGGCTTGTAAATGCGATTCCCGCGTGCATCGTAAAACTCAAAACGGGACTTCCCAGGCAGTGCTGGACGCTCTTTTACGAGCGTGCTATCGCTCAGGCGGTAAAGGCGCTTTGCGCCGTTCTCCAGATACTCACAACTATTAACGGTCGCCATATCACGCCCCACTGACAGCGCAACGGCTGCACAAATCACCCTCAACCCAACAACACCCGGATTCACACCCGCGATCGAACGTGCAGCCACACACGCGGCAGGACTGGGCGGGGTCAGGGGAAATAATGAAATGGCCTTTTTCATTAAAAGAAGCTGGCTTTACTTGCTTAACAACCAGCTTTTGCAGATTGCCGAATAGCTTTTTACCGACACTGTTTACAGCCACGTCAGCACTGTATGTGCATGACGCGGTTTTGCCGTTTGCCCTTGCGAAATACGCGCCGCTGGTATATTTAACGGAAACATCAATTGAGACGGACATAATTCAGTTCTCCTGATTTTGGCGTAAGCCAGCCCCGGCGGGTTTACGCCATTTTTAAAGATTTTTTAATTTCTGTTTAAATCAGCTTGCGGGTTTTAACGTATTAATCTTGACGAAATAAGGCTCCAGATTAATTTCAACAATCGCACCGCAATTAAAGTCATGGGCGATATCGACCGTTTTAACCATGCGGCCTGCGCGTAGAGGGGGAGCGCGATGAAAAAACGCCGTCCCGACTTTATGCTTTTTATTAAACTCGCCTGCGTTCACGTCACACCCCTGCGATATCTAATGAAATAGGCTTATATTGGTCAGAGTCGCCGATCCGCTCATAGACGCGAATATAAGAACGGCTACCAACAACCTGCACCGCTTCGCCGATTGCATCCATCGCCCGATTCCAGCGTTCGTCCGCAATCTCAAGACGACGTAGGGCAAGCACCGCGCCGGTGTTAACTTCGCCTGATTTTTCAGACTGAAATGCGCGATTGATAATGGCATGAACTTCTGGACGAGCACCTTCTACCCAGTCAGCCAGGCACTCATCAATCAACGCCTTAGCAGCTTGTAAGCGCTCATCAAAATCAATGCGGTCTTGCATAGCCCGCTGAATCTTGTAACGGCCATCATAGCTATACAGCGTAACATTGCCTTTTTTACCCCCCAGATTGACGCCGTATTCATCGCCAGACAGAGACACGAATGCCGCGATATCAGCAAAGCCCGACAGCTTAAATTCGGTCAGAGCTTTATTGACGATCAACGCACGGCCAATCAGTTCCGCAACTAACGCATCACGCGCAGTATCAATCGGCTTAATCAGATGCTCTGGCGTTAAGACGCCCTTAGCATCAACCCAGTACCCCTCCGGGGCTGCGGTTTCAGTGAATTGTTTGTTTTTAATGGACATTGACTTTCCCCTTACGTGATTTTGATTTTTTTACTACGTCATTAACCTTTGCTGATACATGTCCGGTCAGACCTGCGGCCACCGTTTCAGCGGCTCGCTTCGCCAGTTCGCCGTCACTAGGCTCACGCTCCACTTTGCAATCAACCGCCAGCCCACCCGACCGTTCACGCAAATACACAATGACTTTCGCCATCAACTATCTCCTATCTCCAAATGATGTGAGCGCCACGCCAGCGCGTCATTTTTACAATGTTCTGCACGCCGTTACGGGTTTCGGTAATATCCACCGCTCCGGCTTCCCATGCTTTAAACGGGCGGTCAATTTCAATAACAGGACGTTTAAAATTTAAATTCACATTGACGACGTTAATACCTGAACGAATCAATCGATTAATCGGCCGCATTAATTCGGGATTATTAATTGGCAGTTTGCACACCATAAATACCTCACTAATTAACTAATCAGCATTTCAGCAAATTTGCGTACCGCGCCCGCGCTAATAGCATTGCCGCTAATATCGCTATGGCGACTAACTCCGCGCACCAGTTTGAACAGTCGGCGGGCATTACCACGGCACGCCTTGAAAAGCGCCTCGGCGATGTCGGCGTTCTGCGCATCAGGTAGCATATGCGTAGCAATAATGCTGATATCGTCTTCCGGCAACACATCACCGATAAACAGGGCAAATCCCACGCGGCTGTATAACTGCCGGTATTCGCCACGCTTACCTTTCAGGTTGATAATCAGGCGCGGCATTCCGGCCAGTACCAGCCCGATCCCGGCTTTGTCGTGAATACGACGCAGCGTTTCAAGAGCGCGGTAAGGCAAGTTTTCCGCCTCGTCGATCATCACAATACGACCTGATTCACGCAGCGCCGCGATGCACGCTTCGCTCAGTTCGTGCATGTTGCCACGCTTACTGAGTCCGAGACGGGTGCACAGTTCTTCAAGCACCACGCGTGCGGTATAGCCGGGGTCGGCTTCAATCAGGATCGCTTCACGATGACGTGCAGCGTATTCCCGTAACATCATGGTCTTACCCAGCCCGGCTTCGCCGTAGATGACATTGATATCGCCGTCCAGATGCGCCATTCGGATCACCTCAATACCGCGTGCAGACGTCATCGTTTTGACGTATTCAGCCGTAATGCGCCGGCCTTTGTCTTTCTCACGCTCACGTGCAATGAATCCCTCGATCAGTTCATTAAGGCCGTCTACATCACCAGCATATTTACCCTGCAAATACTGGTTAATAACCGCAGGACTCTTACCGATAGCACGTGCCGCTTGCGCCTGCGACCAACCTTTACTGGTAATCAATTCGTTTAATTCAGCCTGTAAACTCATATCAACCTCTCTGTATTTACCGCTGCGCGGCTTTCTTTCTTAAATATTCGTCACGGTCGGTTTGCAGGAAGAAATACGGCTCATCTTCCGGTTCCGGTCGCTCTGCGGGGATGAAACTACCAAAATCAAATCGTTCGCCAGGCAACGCCGGATTGAGCTCAGCATTGATTTCCTCGGCTTTCTTGTTATTCAGCGCCATGCGGCGGCTGTGACGGTCTTTGCGAACCTTCTCGATGTAATCAACCGGGAATGCGGCGCGGGTGTTGCCGTTGACGATGGCCGTGCAGACAAATGAGCCATCCAGCCGACGAACGGTGACGCTTGAGGCGTCGTGAATATCGAACGCAACGAGAACATCTTTGCCATCGAGCTGACCCAGCTCTTCGGCAAAATACTGATTGTTGAAAATAGACAGCCAGCCACGCTGCGCGGTGCGCTTAACCTGCGGCCGGAACATTTCGCGCAGCTCCGCCTCAGACAGGCGATCAATCTCAGCGTCGGCCAGCAGCTCGGCGCGGTACTCAGCTGGGGTGTAATGCCCACCCGCCGCACGCAGCGGTAACTCGCTATGCCGATGTTGCGTGTTGTAGGCCGTGATTTCGTCTTCAATGGCATCAATCAACTGGTTCCAACTCGGCAATTTGGCAATCGCAGACTGTTGTACGGGGTTGAGCGCCTTATTCTGATTCAGGGCATTCACCGCAGAATCAATTGCACGACTGGTGATACGTGCGGTTTCTTTGTCCGCCGATTTACCGTTATAGGTGGCGAACTTACGAGCGATGCGTGCTGGTATCTCACGGTTTAAACGTTCGATGATGCCGCGTGCCTGCGGATTCCCAGGAATGCCTGTCGGGTGTTCAATGCCGAGGCGCGGCAGGATACCGGTAATCTCCGCATCCAGCATTTTCCCGGTTTCACCTGCACCGTTATCGGAGTAGTACAGCAGCGGAACACCGTGGCGTTCGATGCCGTGGCGCAGCGCATCAGCAACGGCCAGCGTATTTTCTGACAGCGCCAGGCTCCAGCCGACCACATAGCGGGTACGGCCATCGATAACCAGTGTTAACTCTGGCGTGAACGGGCGGCCGTGGTCTGGATGCGCAACCTTCATCTTCATGCTGTGGCCGTCACCAATCCAGACGCCGTTAACCGGCATTACAGACCAGTCGCGTTTGACGTAAGTCTGCAAAGCGGTCATGGCAGAACCAGTAACACGGCCACGCTGACGCACGATTCGAGGCATTTTGTCTAACGCACGATAAACCGCATGGACAGAAGGAACCGCATCACGCATCGCAGGCTGATCGGCATAGCGTTGATGCCACTCAGCACAGAATCCCTGATAAGCCTCGGCTACGGACGGCCCGTTAGGGCTGCGGTAGTGCGCCATAAACATCGGCACCCACGCCAACTGTTCCGGCCGCTTCGCTTTTTTATGACCGGGCGCTAAAAGGGCAAGACGTTCCGCGCTGTTTTTCGCTTTCAGATAGTCAACAACCCACTGATTCAACGCCCGCACACTGACACCGACACGCTGGCCTTTTCGGGCATTAGCGAGGTCAACATACCGTTGCAGATGCGCAGGCAGATCGCCGGAGCGTGACCGGTCACAGATAAAGTTAATAGCCTTGATACGTGATAAGCCGGTATCTTCCAGGCGCAGCACTTCGACAACCAGCACCATGCGGGCATCTGCGATGTCACGCTGCTTTTGCGTCAGCTCTGCTGTTTTCTGGTCGAGCACAGCAGGGCATTGACGCACGATTTCGAGCAACTGACTGGATGACGCCGTGGTTTTTGCAACAGGCGGGGCTTTAACTGGCTGCTGTTGCAGTAGAATGTTGTAGTAATTTTCACGGATCTTGTCTTGGATACCAGACGGCATTGAGCCTAAAGCAAACTCATTACCCCCGCCCATACCTTTCCGCTTACGAGTACCCCAACTTTCTTTTTTTGCTCGTTCGCGTATGTTTCGCGAAGTGCCAGGTAGCTCGGGCAACTGCATTTGAGCCAATTCTTCGGCGCTGTAGTGAGTTTTCAGGTTCATAAGAATAGTCTCACTCACTTAAATCAATTGTGTACATGAGCAAAAGAGCGGTTAGAATCACCATTGTATCGGCTAGGCCAGATAATCTGAGGTGAGATACCAATCGCATCGGCAATGATTCGTTGCCCTTTAGGCCACTTTCTATCTAAGGCATTGTTTAAAGCAGTTGGCGTTTTGTAGCCGTGATGTTTAGATAGCGCCCTCAAAGACCACCCTCTTTTATGGAGAGCAGCAACAATGTCGGCGCGGTGCCAGTCGCTTTGAAGCTGAAGGTTATTTTTTTTGGTCATCTTTTTTGCTCATTTACTGAAAACATGAATAAACGATATACGCAAAAAAGACAACAATCAACTCGGATGAGGCAATTAATTTCACTCATCCGAGTTAACAATCCAACTCAAACAGGCAATAACAACGGATTTTCCTTATGAATCATAGCAATAAAGCAAACACGGACGAAAAAGAAAAACCACAACCATCTCATCCGAGTCAATTAGATCAACTTGGATGCGGTGATTTTCACGGTAGACTAAAAAGCCTATTGGCTAATTTCAAAAGTGTTAATGCGTTTGCTACATCTGCTGGGGTTTCAGTGTCAGGGCTAAATCGCCTCTTGGAGGGCGGATATCCGACATTACCTATATTGATCTCTGTCGCTAATGCTGGAGGGGTAAGCGTGCAATGGCTGGCAACGGGGGAAGATGCTGGTAAAGCTGCATTAAACAATGCGTTCGAGCAGCATGATAAAAATACTCACGACGTTCTAGGCAATCCTGTTGACGTTGAGGAGTTTTCATTTATACCCCGTTATGACGTAAGAGCTGCTGCGGGTCATGGCGCATTGAACGAAACAGAAACGCCAAAGTTTTCTATGGCATTTCGCAAGTATTGGATAAAGAACTTCCTCAATGCAGATCCACATCATCTATTCGTAATCACTGTGGATGGCTCGTCGCTTGAGGGAACGCTGAATGACGGTGATAACATCCTAGTGAATGGTGCTGACACAGACCCCAAAGAGGGGGTTTACGTGCTGCGTGTAGATGGCCATCTGCTGGTTAAATTGGTTCAGCGTGTTCCTGGTGGACTGTTGAAGGTATCAAGCACAAATACAGCGTATGAGCCGTTTACAGTAGATATGAACAACCAGCCAGCAGATTTCGCAATCATTGGCCGCGTTGTATGGTTTGGCAGGACAATTTAATAGTGGTTTAAATGCCGATTAAACAGGATCAATCGGCGCTCGAAACTATGCAGTTTTAAATACAAAAAAGTCGACTTTTGCTCATTTTTCTCTGGGCTATGCAAAATCTCTGAAATCCCACGAAAGCCGCGTCATTAAAGGCGTCGCGCTATCCCAGACTCCCCCCTTAGCTATGTAAAAATGATCACTCCCCCACAATCGACTACTTTAAACAGGTGAATGATAGCTTTGGTCATAGCGTCGGTGATGATGCTTTGAAGTTTGTTGCCGACACCTTCAAAAAATCATTTCGCCGCGAAGATATTTTTGGTCGTATTGGCGGCGATGAATTCGCAATCGTTTTACCGAATACCGGAATAGATGATGCGTACACCATCGTGGATAGAGCGAGAGAACGCGTTAGCAATACACCTTGTGAAACCGCTGCAGGGAAAATCAGGCTAACGGTCAGTATTGGTCTGGTTGAATACCATGTCGCTAAAGAAGATCTTATCGAAGTGATGAAGCGTGCCGATGACAATCTTTATACCGCGAAGAAAACCCGTAACGCGACGGCAAAATAGGCTTACCCCACTCTGGGATACCAAATCGCAGACAAAAAAATAGCCGGGAATCCCGGCTATTTTTATTAGCAGAATACTTACAGTAAATCGGCAATCATCTTTTCCAGTTTTTCCTGGTCGATAGCAAATTTACGGATCCCGTCTGCCAGTTTATCAATCGCCATTGGATCCTGATTGTGCTGCCAGTAGAACTCTGCTTCCGTCATTTTCGCCGGGCGAACTTTCACCTCACCAACGTAAGACAGCTTGCGAACCACTTCGCCTTCGCTTTCTGATAACTCTTTCAGCAGCGCAGGAGCGATCGTCAAGCGGTCACACCCGGCCAGTTCCAGAATTTCGCCAACGTTACGGAAGCTCGCGCCCATCACGACGGTTTCATAGCCGTGCTCTTTGTAGTAATCATAGATTTCGCTAACGGAAACCACGCCCGGATCTTCGTGTGGTGCGAACTCTTTCTTATCACCATTGGCTTTGTACCAGTCGAGGATACGGCCAACAAACGGTGAAATCAGGAATACGCCCGCTTCAGCACAAGCGCGCGCCTGTGCAAAAGAGAACAGCAGCGTCAGGTTACAGTTGATGCCTTCTTTTTCAAGCTGCTCCGCCGCGCGGATACCCTGCCAGGTTGACGCCAGCTTAATCAGGATACGCTCATTGCTGATGCCCGCGTCGTTGTACAGTTTGATCAGGTGTTTTGCCTTCGCCACGCTGGCTTCGGTGTCATAAGACAAACGTGCATCCACTTCTGTAGAGATGCGGCCTGGGATCAATTTTAAAATTTCGAGACCAATGTTGACCGCCAGTTTGTCCGTAGCATCAACGACCTGCTGTTTGCGATCGCTGCTCTGCTCGCGCGCCCAGGCAATCGCCTCGTCGATCAGCTTGCGGTATTCAGGAATTTGCGCCGCGTTCAGAATCAGTGAAGGGTTGGTGGTCGCATCTTGCGGTTGGTACAGTTTCATTGCCGCAATATCGCCGGTATCAGCTACAACCGTGGTCAATTGGCGTAGGGAAGTCAGTTTATCCGTCATGTTGGCATGTCTCGTTGTTTATACGTGGTGCTCGTGAATGAATCGACTTGTTATCTAATCGGGTGGCCGTCTGTTTTGCGCCGAAATCTGATAATAACACGCGCACTTTCCCGCGCAAGCCAGCTGTTAATCCTGCCCGAACCGCCCATCTCTTACCCGACTGAAATTATTGCACTTGAAAATTGAAGCATCTTGAAAGATGAAGCTATTGTAGCCATCGCCGCTTTCTTATCGGGTTCTTGCTATAGTAGGTGCATCAAAAATCAGACCGACAGGACATGGCGCATGCTTATTACTATTTCACCTGCAAAAACGCTCGACTACACCAGTCCTTTGGCCACGACGCGTTATACGCAGCCGGAACTTCTGGATTATTCCAGTCAGTTGATTGATGTATGTAAAAAACTGACGCCGGCACAGATCGCCTCGCTGATGAGCATCAGCGATAAACTGGCTGACCTGAACGCAGGCCGCTTTAGCGAGTGGCACCCAGATTTCACACCGGAGAACGCACGTCAGGCGCTGCTGGCATTTAAGGGTGACGTCTATACCGGATTGGCCGCAGAAGATTTCAGCGAGGATGACTTCGATTTCGCCCAGCAGCATCTGCGTATGCTGTCAGGCCTGTATGGCGTGTTGCGTCCACTGGACTTGATGCGGCCGTACCGGCTGGAAATGGGCACCAAGCTGGAAAATAAAGCCGGTAAAGATCTCTACAGCTTCTGGGGTGACACCATTACCGAAAAACTGAATCAGGCGTTGCGCGAGCAAGGTGACGATGTGCTGGTTAATCTGGCATCAGACGAATATTTCAAAGCCGTCAAACCGAAAAAGCTCAATGCCCGCCTGATCAAACCCGTCTTTTTGGATGAAAAAAACGGCAAATTCAAGGTAATCAGTTTCTACGCCAAGAAAGCGCGCGGCCTGATGAGTCGTTTCATTATTCAAAACCGCCTGACCCAACCAGAGCAGTTGAAAGCATTCAATCTGGACGGTTACTTC
This sequence comes from Pectobacterium aroidearum, assembly GCF_041228105.1. Taxonomy (NCBI): domain Bacteria; kingdom Pseudomonadati; phylum Pseudomonadota; class Gammaproteobacteria; order Enterobacterales; family Pectobacteriaceae; genus Pectobacterium; species Pectobacterium aroidearum. Next base: position 660,570 of record NZ_CP166097.1, on the reverse strand, counting down.
TTCGAGGCTGCGGACTCTTCGGCTGATGAACTGGTATTTAAGCGCCACGAGCAGTAAGCCGAAAACGTAAAAAGGGCGGAATTTTCCGCCCTTATCTTTCAGCCTTTATCGCTATCCGTTACAACAAAATTACTTCGGCAGCGACATCAGGAATTCACGCAGCTTCGCGAAATCATCCGGGAAGTGGTGCGACAGCAGATCCAGATCGGCACGCTCAGCCAACGCTTCCGGCAGATCCAGTTCTTTGCCCAGAATGGCTTCTACGCTTTCCTTAAATTTCGCCGGGTGCGCCGTTCCCAGGAACAGGCCGAACTCGCCAGCTTGCAGTTGATCGCGCAGCAAACGATAAGCAATCGCCGCGTGCGGCTCAGAAACATAGCCTAACGCATCCAGCTCATGCATGGTTTCTTTCGTGGTCTCATCGCTCACCGCGCCAAAGCCCAGCGTTTTCAACTGCCAGTTTTTACGACGGAACAGCTCTTCCACACGCGGCCAGTTGTTCGGCTGGCTCACGTCCATCGCGTTGGATAAGGTTGCCACCGTTTTATTCGGCTCCCAATTTCCACTGCTCAGGAAACGCGGCACGGTGTCATTAGCGTTGGTCGCTGCGATGAAGCGCTTAATCGGCAGCCCCAGCGATTTTGCCAGCAGACCAGCGGTCAGATCGCCGAAGTTACCGCTCGGCACAGAAACTACCAGTTGATTACGCGCTTCCTGCGGCAGTTGTGCAACAGCTTCAAAGTAGTAGCAAATTTGCGCCAGCAGACGGCTGATATTGATGGAGTTTGCCGAGTTCAGGCCAATTGCCTTTTTCAGTTCTTCATCATCAAATGCTTTTTTCACCAATGCCTGACAGGCATCAAAATCGCTGTCGACAGCGATGGTGTGAATGTTGCCACCCAGCGTACAGAACAGTTTTTCCTGCAATGGACTGATCTTGCCCTGCGGATACAAAATCACAACGCGGACATTTTCCAGACCGTAGAAGGCATGCGCCACGGCAGCACCGGTGTCGCCAGAGGTCGCCGTCAGAATGGTAATTTTCTCGTCGCCAGACACTTCCGTCAGCATTTGCGCCATAAAGCGGCCGCCGAAATCTTTAAAAGCCAGCGTCGGGCCGTGGAACAGTTCCAGTGCGGCGATATCTTCCGCTACCGGTGCAACCGGTGCTGGGAACGCAAATGCTGCTTTTACACGCTCGAACACGGTTTCAGCCGCAATTTCATCGCCGATATACGCAGACAGAATACGGCTGCTGCGGGTAACGAAATCCAGATCCAGCAGCGCGTCGATTTCGGTGCGCTCAAATTCCGGCAGATCCAGCGGGAAGAACAGCCCTTGCTGGCTACCCAGCCCTTGCTTGATAGCCTGAGCAAAGCTGACCTGCTCGTTATGATCTTTAAGGTTGTACAGTTTCATACGTTATCCCAGTTGTCGTGCGCCAGTCGTATCAAGACGGCAAATATGAACAAAACCTTCATCGTTCTGCAAATAGTTATCCCGCAGCCAGTCTGCCAGGCGCTGTGCGCTCGTCATGTCGTTGCAAACGGAGAATAACGTCGGGCCAGAGCCGGAAATACCGCAGGCCAGCGCCCCGATATCTTCGGCAGCCTGGCGTGCGGCCGCAAAGCCGGGCAGCAGTTTCGTACGATAAGGTTCCGCGATGACATCCTTCATCAGTTTCGCCGCCAGCGCAGCCTGTCCGGTATGGCAAGCGTGAATAAAACCGGCCAGATAACGGCCGTGGCTGATGCAATCCTGACGACGATATTGCGCTGGCAGAATCGCGCGCGCTTCGGCGGTAGAGACTTTAATCCCCGGATACGCCATGACCCACAGCCAATCATCGAACGATGGCACCGGCTGGCTGATAATGCCGTTTTCTTCCAGCATCAGTTGGACGCCGCCGAGGAAACACGGAGCAACGTTATCGTAGTGAACGCTGCCGGAAATGCGCCCTTCCAGCTCACCCATCAGCGTCAGCAAACGGGTATCATCCAGCGGCTTACCGCAAAATTCGTTCATCGCCATCAGCCCGGCGACGACAGAACAGGCGCTGGAACCCAGCCCTGAGCCAATCGGCATATTCTTTTCAAGCGTCATCGCCACCGGCACGGTTTTGCCAATTTCCTGACAGAAAAGCTCCCAACATTGATACACAATGTTTTCTTTCGGGTTGTCCGGCAGTTTGCTAACAAAACGTCCTTCATTACGCAGGCTGAACAGATCGGCAGCCTCGACAGAGACGCAATCTCCCAGCAATGAACCGTCTACCGGCGAAACGGCCGCACCCAGCACATCAAACCCAACGCTGACGTTACCGATTGATGCAGGTGCATACACCTTAACCATAATTATGCTCCCAACTTCCATGACAAGGTGCGCAGCAAATCTGCGAACACACCAGCAGCGGTAACATCGTTACCCGCGCCATAACCGCGCAAGACGAGCGGCAGTGGCTGATAATAACGGCTGTAGAATGCCAGTGCATTCTCACCATCTTTGACTTTAAACAGTGGATCGTTGCCACCAACGGCGCTGATCTTGACCTTGCAGCGACCTTCTTCAATGACGCCGACATAGCGCAACACTTTACCTTCATCGCGCGCTTGTGCAACACGGCTGGCAAACTCGTCATCTACCGACGGCAGACGCTGCATGAAGCTGGCGACATCGCCGGAGGCATCGAAGCTGGCAGGCAGAACAGATTCCACCTCGATATCGCCCAGTTCAAGCTGATAACCCGCTTCACGTGCCAGAATCAGCAGCTTACGCGCCACGTCCATACCGGACAGATCGTCGCGCGGATCGGGTTCGGTATAGCCTTTCTCTTTCGCCTGCGTGGTCGCTGCCGACAGCGACATGCCTTCATCGAGTTTACCGAAAATAAAGGACAGCGAGCCAGAGAGAATACCGGTAAAGCGAATCAGCTCATCACCCGCATTCAGCAGGTTTTGCAGGTTCTCAATCACCGGCAGGCCTGCACCAACGTTCGTGTCATACAGGAAACGGCGGCGGGATTTCGCCGCAGCGCTGCGCAGTTGGTGATAATAATTCATCGACCCGGTGTTGGCTTTCTTGTTTGGGGTCACCACGTGGAAACCATCGGCCAGGAAATCCACGTACTGATCGGCCACCGCCTGATTAGACGTACAGTCAACGATAACCGGATTCAGCAGGTGATACTCTTTCACCAGACGAATCAGACGGCCCAGATTGAACGGCTCGCGGGCTTTCGCCAGCTCTTCGCGCCAGTTATCCATCGAAACGCCGTTAATATTGGTCAGCATGGCTTTGGAATTGGCAATCCCACACACACGCAGGTCAATATGCTTGTCTTTCAGCCACGGTTGCTGACGGTGAATCTGCTCCAGCAGCGCACCGCCCACGCCACCGACGCCGATCACAAACACGTCGATCACCTGATCGGTGTTAAACAGCATCTGGTGAGCAACACGTACGCCAGTGGTGGCCACATCATTGTTCACTACAACGGAGATAGAGCGCTCGGAGGAACCCTGTGCGATAGCCACGATATTGATATTGGCCGTCGCCAACGCAGAGAACAGACGCGCAGACAGACCGCGCAGCGTGCGCATGCCATCCCCCACGACAGAGAGGATCGCCAGACGTTCCATCACATCCAGCGGCTCCAGCACGCCTTCTTTCAGTTCCAGATAGAACTCGTCTTCCAGCGTTTTTCTGGCACGCGCCAGTTCGTTTTGTGATACGCAGAAGCTGATGCTGTATTCAGAAGACGACTGCGTGATCAGCACCACCGAAATGCCCGCACGCGACATCGCCGCGAACACGCGCGCCGCCATGCCAACCATGCCTTTCATGCCGGGGCCGGAAACGTTAATCATCGCCATGTTGTTCAGGTTGGTGATGCCTTTCACCGGATACTGCGTATCCGAGCTGTCCATGCCGATGAGCGTACCGGGAGCCTGAGGATTTTCGGTGTTTTTGATAAGGCAGGGAATTTGGAACTGAGCGATAGGAGCGATGGTGCGAGGGTGGAGGACTTTGGCGCCGAAATAGGACAACTCCATCGCCTCCTGATAAGACATCGATTTCAATAATCGGGCGTCCGGCACCTGACGCGGATCGCAGGTATACACGCCGTCCACATCGGTCCAGATCTCACAGCAGTCTGCACGCAAACACGCGGCCAGCACAGCGGCGGAATAGTCAGAACCATTGCGGCCCAACACCACCAGTTCGCCTTTGTCGTTACCCGCAGTAAAGCCCGCCATCAGGATGACATGATCTTTGGGGATGGCGCTTTCAGCGATACGGCGAGTCGATTCCGTGATATCCACGGTGGATTCGAGATAGTGTCCCTGCGCCAGTAGCTTCTCGACCGGGTTGATGACGGAAACGCCATAACCGCGCGCATGGAAGACCGCTTCCATGATGGCGATAGACAGTTTTTCACCCCGGCAGATAATCGCGGCGTTCACGCTGTCAGGGCACTGACCCAGCAGCGCGATGCCATGCAGAACGTGTTTCAACTGTGCAAATTCCTGATCCACAAATGCTTTCAGGCGGACATGGTCAAAACCGGGTTGAGACGCGGCAAGGCCTTGCAGCAGCGAAGAAAAGATCGTTTCAGCGTCATTCAAATGAGGCAGGATATCTTGTCCGGCGACGGTTTTTTCAATCATGGCAACCAGATGGTTGGTAATTTTCGCCGGAGCGGACAATACGGTAGCAACCTGTCCCTGGCGCGCGTTGTTTTCGATGATGTCGGCAACGCGCGCAAAACGCTCCGCATTTGCTACTGAAGTCCCGCCAAATTTCAACACTCGCATTTTTATCTTTTCTCCTGAATTTCTGCCAACCAAACGCCGAAAGCGTTTTTTGTATGCCGCTTTCAGGCGGCGCTGAGGATAACCTGCCGTAAAAAAAAAGCCCGCACTGTTCGGTGCGGGCTTTTTCTGGAATCTTTATATGCGTCAGCCCGCACCGTTACTGGTTGTATCGGTGATGGTAATAATCGTGGTGATCAGGCTGATAGTGCGCATGCTAAAATCGAATCTCATTAGAAGTAGAGTTATCTGCCCTATTAGTTAGGCCAATCGCCCTTTGAAGTCAACGGATTTCTTTTTTTTCTTCTCGCAGAACAAAAAATGTCTACCGCTAAACCCACTGCCGAAACGAGAATATTCCAGACGAACCATTGCTAAAATCCGCGTTTCAAGATGTTCGACTGCCAAGAAAGCCATTCTTGCTATCTTATTTCGCCAACCCTTTTTCAATGTCGTGTAGCAATCGATGGAGCATTGCCGTATCGCGCTGCTCTAAACGCCCCAGCCGCTGATGCAGCCAGTCTCGCAATTTTTCATCATCCTCAACCGCCAAATTCACCAGTAGCCGATCCAAACGATCGTGCAACGCCGACAATTGCCCCGCCACAGCGGGCTGCAACGCTTCCGATTTGACGTCCATCAGTTCAGCCAGTTGGTAACAGTACACCATCACCGCCTGACCAAGATTCAGTGAAGGGTAATCCGCTTTCATCGGCACGCCGGTCAACACATCCGCCAGTTCGAGCTCTTCATTCGTCAAGCCAACATCTTCCCGACCAAACACCAGCGCCGCCGAGGCCATCCATTGCACCTTCTCCTGCAATACACCAGTCAATTCGGCTGGTGTGCAGTAATAGCGATACTTAGCTCGGCTACGTGCGGTGGTCGCGACCGTAAAGTCGACATCTGCCAATGCGTCAGCCAGCGTGGAAAATACCTGTACATTATCCAGAATATCTCCCGAACCGTGCGCTACCCAACGGGCCGCTGGCTCTTGGTACACCGTGCTACCGACAATACGCAAGCTACTGAATCCCATCGTTTTCATCGCACGGGCTGCCGCCCCTACGTTCTCTGCCCGAGCGGGCTCAACCAAAATAATATGAAACTGCATAAACTCCTCAGTATGGGTTACGTGCGTTCTGCCACTGTCGCCACTCGCCGCTAAATAAAACAGCGGCATCATCAACCGCTATTCACTGATAACGATTGATTAATCAGTACTATTGGTTGATCACTGCGATGTATTGATCGTTACCGTGAGCAATTAACAATAAACCAACAAAATTTCCGATATCAATTCGGCCTTCGGTAGGAAACATCGGTGAGTCCAAAAATGGGCAGGAAGAGAAAACCCTAGGGAAAGTAAGGTAAATTATTTTATTTCAATAAGTTATAAAAACACTACCGTATGTGTAGCGCCAATTATGATTATTAGCATTTACTATGCTAAATCGTTCATAAAAAGTGCTAAATTGTGACGTAAACTGGCAATCCTATAAGTGTTTATCACAAAATAGTTAACGTGCTAAAATGAAATTTGATATATGTCAACAGAACCGTAGATTTATCAGCAGGCAAAATCCGTGCTTACTGTTATGTTGCTGTTAATAAGGTTAAACTGTGCGCCACTTTGAGCGCAGTTAAATTAGCGCCACGCTCATCCGCTAGCAGTACCTCTAAGCGGGTAGAGAAAGAACACCAGTAACGCCTTTACGTACTTGAGTCTGATGTTGAGCGAGAGCGTAGTTTACCTCGATAAGCTCCAGGGAAATACCCGGAATAACTGGCGTTGTAGCCAGCGGGCCAGCAGGGTATGACAGCGACTTCTGTACTTCCGATTTCTATAATTTAAGTTGGCAATTTTAGGTAGCAAACATGCAGACGCCGCACATTCTTATTGTTGAAGACGAGCTAGTAACTCGTAATACCCTCAAAAGCATTTTTGAGGCGGAAGGATACGTTGTTCACGAAGCCACTGATGGCGCAGAAATGCACCACATTTTGTCAGAAAATGACATCAATCTGGTGATCATGGACATCAACCTGCCAGGAAAGAACGGCCTGTTGCTGGCACGTGAACTGCGCGAGCAGGCCACCGTTGCCTTGATGTTCCTCACCGGTCGTGACAATGAAGTCGATAAGATTCTCGGTCTGGAAATCGGTGCGGATGACTACATCACCAAACCGTTCAACCCACGTGAATTGACAATCCGCGCGCGTAACCTGCTGTCACGCACCATGAATCTGGGCAGCGGCACTGAAGAGCGCCGTCTGGTGGAAAGCTATCGCTTCAACGGCTGGGAGTTGGACATCAATAGCCGTTCTCTGATTAGCCCCGCTGGCGAACAATACAAGCTGCCGCGCAGTGAATTCCGCGCCATGCTGCACTTCTGCGAGAACCCAGGCAAGATTCAGTCTCGTGCAGAGCTGCTGAAGAAAATGACGGGGCGCGAGCTTAAGCCGCATGACCGCACCGTTGACGTCACTATCCGCCGTATCCGCAAGCACTTTGAATCAACTGCAGATACGCCGGAAATCATCGCGACGATCCACGGCGAAGGCTACCGCTTCTGTGGCGATCTGGAAAATTAATTCCTCTCAGCCGGAACAGGCATCTGCTCCGGCTGTTTTCCCGTCTTACCGCTCGTTATTCACTCTTTCCCCACGGCATAACCGGCACCGCGCTTAACGCATTTTTCGGCGATCCATCGACTAAGCGATCGGAGTAAGCAAGGTAGATCAGCGCATTGCGTTTTTGATCGTAAAAGCGAACAACCTGCAATTTCTTGAAAACCAGCGAGGTTCTTTTCTGGAATACCACAGAACCGCGGTCACCGGCGTTTTTGATTTTATCGGACAACGTAATCGGCCCAACCTGCTGACAGGAAATAGCCGCGTCCGACGTATCTTCCGCCAGCCCTAATCCGCCCTTGATTCCGCCCGTTTTGGCTCGGCTAATGTAGCAGGTCACGTTTGAGACATCCGGGTCGTCAAACGCTTCCACCACGATCTTATGGTCTGGCCCCAGCAGTTTAAAGGCAGTATCGACAGACCCGACCTCTTCCGCGCTGACGACGCCAACGGTGGATAGCAATAGCAGACCCGCTCCCATGATGCGTTTTATGTTCATATTCCAGGCCTCGTGACAATCATGACAAACGATTAATAACCACAATTAAAAAGAGGATGTACAAAATAAACCACTATAGTCATCCTCCTTATCCAAATTACCTGCGGAATATTTTCAAAAATCTTCGGCAGTACCAAAGTGAAAATATTGCTATGATGCGGGATCTCAATACGCTCGCGCCCAATGTGTTTGATGAGGAAGATTATGGATCAAGCCGGTATTATACGTGACTTGCTTAACTGGCTGGAAAGCCATCTCGACCAACCGCTATCACTGGATAATGTGGCGGCGAAAGCGGGTTATTCCAAGTGGCATCTGCAAAGAATGTTCAAAGACGTGACAGGCCATGCCATTGGTTCATATATCCGAGCGCGGAGATTGACCAAAGCGGCGGTTGCACTTTGTCTGACCAGCCGCCCTATCCTTGATATTGCTCTGCAATACCGTTTTGATTCACAACAGACTTTTACCCGCGCGTTCAAAAAGCAGTTTACCCAAACGCCCGCGTCCTATCGTCGTTCCGATAATTGGAATACTTTCGGCATTCGTCCGCCGATCCGGCTCGGCGCGTTTACTCTGCCACAGCCGGAATTTGTCACCCTGCCAGAAACACAGCTTCTTGGGCTAACGCAAACCTATAACTGCCGCCTGGAACAGATTTGTAACTTCCGTACGGAAATTCGCGTTCACTATTGGCGTCAATTTTTAGGCGAAACCTGCTCCGTTCCCCCTGTGCTTTACGGGCTGCATCATTCACGGCCGAGCAAAGAGAAAGACGACGAACATGAGGTGCTCTACACCACCGCGCTGGAGCCACAGTATCTACCGGATGATGTCCATACGGGCGAACCGATCACGCTACCGGGCGGCGACTACGCGATGTTTGTCTTTGAAGGGCCGAAAGACGAGCTACAGGATTTCATTATCACGCTGTATGACACCTGTCTGCCGACCTTCCAACTCACGCGCCGTAAAGGATTTGATGCCGAACGCTTCCATCCAGACGGCACAAAGCGTGATGACATTCCCGCGATCATCCGCTGCGAGTATTTTATCCCTATCCAGCACCCGGAGCCGCTCTCAGCGCTGTAACTCATCCAGTGCCGGAATATCCAGATGAGAGATATCTCCGGCCGTTTCCACCACCCATCCCGGTGCAAGCCACGGACTTTGCTGATAATCGATGCGCGACAGGGAGCAGTTGCGTAAGCGCAAACGCCGCTCAGCCGAGGCGGGTAACCCCAGAACCGTACTCAGCAGACACCCCAGCGCCATCCCGTGACTAACCAGCAAAGGACGACTTCCCGCAGGCAGCGCCAGACAACGCTCCAGAACGCCGTGCATGCGTCGCGCCACATCAGACATCGATTCGCCTTCCGGGATACGGCCATCGGGCGTGCCATCCACCAGCCCTTTACGCCACCCTTCTTCCTTGGTGGTCAGCGAATCCAGATCGCGCGCTTCCAATACTCCCATGTTCAATTCACGTAATCCGGGTTCCAGGATTATCTGGCAATTACCACAGGATTTAGCGATGATTTCTGTCGTCTGACGCGTTCTTCCGAGATCGCTGGTAAAAATATGCGTAATCCCTAACGTCCTGATTCGTTCAGCAACTTGCTGTGCCTGTTGCTCACCTCTTGGCGTCAGCGCACTGTCCGATTGACCTTGAATACGTCGAGCCACATTCCATTCTGTTTCGCCGTGGCGAACAAGATATACCTGTAACATGGTTATTTTCCGTTATACTGCGTCAAATTAACTAAAGGTACGAAACTGTTATGTATCACGTTGTTGCTGCAACTACCAACCCGGCAAAGATTAAGGCTATTACGCTAGCATTCACCGATGTCTTTGGTGCAGAGAACTGCCGCATCGAAGGCGTTGACGTCGATAGCGGCGTCCCGCGTCAACCTCTTGGTTCTATCGAAACCCGTACTGGCGCCAGAAACCGCGTCATGATGGCACGTCAAGTGCGGCCGGAAGCCGATTTTTGGGTCGGTGTCGAAGCAGGTATTGAAGAAAGCATGACGTTCGCCTGGATGGTGATCGAAAACACCCACCTGCGTGGCGAATCACGCTCTGCCAGCCTGGTTCTTCCAGAAAGTATATTACATGGTATCCGTGAAGGGCGGGAATTAGGCGATGAAATGGAACGTTTGACGGGCGTTCAGAATATTAAACATAAAGGTGGTGCCATCGGCGTCTTCACCGACGGCAAACTGTCACGTACCAGCGTGTATCATCAGGCGCTGCTGCTGGCACTGGTGCCGTTTCATAATCCGATCTATCAGATTCCCGTTCAGGCCGCAAAACCGTAACGGTTACGCGTCGTCACCCAACGGTTTATCTGCCGACAGCAACTGCGCTTCCAGCCAGCTTTTTAACGCGGGGGGCGCGGCTTTCAGGCTATTTGAACCGCGCGTGATGGTCGCAATCCCTGCACCTAACTCGCTTTTCAGCTCACGCTGACTCATTTCACCCCGCATCAGTTCCTGCACAATTCTCACTCGCGTTCCCAACGCAGTACGCTCGTCCGGCGTCAGTAGCAGTTGGAGCAACGGCAATTGCAGATCCTCTGCAATAGACTGCTGCAATAGCGCGACAAAGCGTAGCCAGTGCTCATTGTCTTGTTCAGAAAGTGCCGGGTCGAGAAGCGATAACGGAGTCATAACGGGCTGCCATACTATTTAACTAGTACGGCAGCATAACACAATTTCAGGTGACGATCGCAACGCCGCGTCTCAATAACGCCGCTGCCATTCCGCATCTGTCAGCACATTGGCGGGCTGGTGCAGGAAATAACGATAGAAGACGTCATAAGCCAGCACATTTTTCACGTAGCCCCGTGTTTCCGAAAACGGAATACTTTCGATGAACGCAACGGGATCGATGCGTCCCGCACTGTTTCTCAACCAGGTATTCACGCGCGACGGCCCAGCGTTATAAGCCGCGGAAGACAGAATGCGGTTACGGCCAAATGTCTGGTACACGTACTCCAGATAGCTCGTTCCCAACAGAATATTGGTTTCAGGATCGAACAGCTGGCTGCTGTTCGTATAGAACGTGATATTGCTCATTTTGGCAGTATGCTGTGCCGTGGCGGGCATCAACTGCATCAAGCCTGATGCACCAACTGGAGAACGCGCTTCCGGGTTCCAGGCGCTCTCCTGACGTGCGATCGCCATTGCATAGCTTTGGCTAATGCCTTTCCCCTGCGTTTCACGGCGGAATTCATCATTCCAGGCCAGCGGGAAACGTTCTTCCAGATGATCCCACAGCTTCGCGACAATCGTTGCCTGCACGCTCAAATCCGCCCAGCGCTGTTCAAACGCATAGCGAGCCAGCGCTTCCTGCTGCGGTTTGCTACGGTTCGCTACCAGCCCGACCCACTCGCTGCGCGCCAGATTATCCATCTGCCAAAACATCAACTCCCGCACACGGGCAACTTCCGGTAGCTGGGTCAAAGAAGGATCTGGCTTCACCGCTGTCATGATCGTAATGGGGTAGCGCTCGTTGAGCTTCTGCGCTGCCGCCATAGGATAGAACCCGCGCTCCTGCATCAGGCTGCGTAATAGCATCTCACCTTCCTGACGCTTGCCCTGATCCAACAGCACCACCGCACGCCAGTAACGCCATTCATCTTTCTGTAACGCCTCTGCCGGTAAGCGCGCCATCCAGCTCGTCAGCCCTTGACGATCGCCAGCGCCCAACGCCATACGCACACGGCGTTCCAGCAAGGTGGTCGACGTGCTCCGCCGCACCACGCCATCCCGCCACTGTGCCTGCTCTGAGGTGGCATCGTTGCCCATCAACCGCCAGGCAATAGTTTCTTCCATCTCCTGACGTTCTGCGGCGCTCATTTTCTGTAGACGGACAATCACTGGCAGCATCGAACGGGCATTATCGGCATCCTGACGCGCCGTGCGCGTGAAGGCCGATAGCGTGACTTTCCGGGTGAAATCCGTTGGCCCGACGCTACGAGCGAAGCTCTCCAGCGAATTCGGATCGTTCTGGAGTTTTAGCAGCGCATCGCCCATCGTTTTATAATCGTCGGGTAACTGTTTGATGAGGTAACTCACCAGACTACTGCTGCCTTCATCCATCGCCAGACGTGCGCGTTCCAGCGTCGTCAGCGGCGTCTGTTCGCCCGCCTGCTGCCAGACTGAGAAGAGTTTATCGCATACGGCAGGGAGCGAACGCCCGGTCAGCCAGATATCACGCGTGGCTTCCCACACGCCCTGACGCTGACCAGTGGCCCACTGGGCATAATAAAAGTTACAGCGGGCGCTGACCGGTTTCGGTGGCTGCGGACTAAATGCCAACAGCCCGATCCAGTCCTGACGACGCGCCAGTTCATTCACAAAGCTGGTGTTGAGATTACGGGCGGGCGGCAGCGTCGGATGCGTTGCCATAAACTGTCTCACCTGCGTCGCGCTGACCTGGCTCAGGTCCTGCGTGAGCGAGCGGTATTCAAGATAAGGATAAAGCGGGTAACTGCGCAGCGTCGGCATCAGCTGCGCTACCGTGTCCATTTGGTTGCTGTCCCATGCTTGCTTAACCTGCTGATAGCGCTGACGCTGTTCGTCCAGAGAATCCGCCAGCACATGGCCGGAGGCCCCAGCCAGACATATCGCCGCAACGGCGTACCACCAATGACCCGCTTTCATCACCTGCATTAACCTCATCCGTTATCGAACTTGCTATCGGCATCCTTCATCGTATCGATACCCCTATCCTATCGGGCAGATCCAGTGTGGCACATCATGCCAGACAACGATACGTCGATCCGCAAACCGATTCTGAAATTCATCAGGCGGGTCTATCTCTCAGATCGGCCATGGCAAATCGCCGGATAGCTGGGATCGTGGGCTGAAACCCGCTACACTTCATACTCAAAGTCATGCAATTAGAATAATCAATCCGCTGCCAGGGCATTCTCCGGGCGGCATCACTGAGTATTAAGTAGCACAGTGCTACACATGGTCACCCTATTAGGTTGACAAATCATAGAGATAAGAGAGAGGCGAAGTCGCAACGTGGCTCAATATGTTTATACCATGCATCGCGTCGGTAAGGTCGTTCCGCCGAAGCGTCACATTCTGAAAAACATCTCCCTCAGTTTTTTCCCCGGTGCCAAGATCGGCGTACTGGGTCTGAATGGAGCCGGTAAATCAACGCTGTTGCGTATTATGGCTGGCATTGATACGGACATCGAGGGCGAAGCTCGCCCACAACCTGGAATCAAAATCGGCTACTTGCCGCAGGAACCGCAGTTAAATACGGAGCACACCGTACGTGAATCCGTAGAAGAAGCGGTGTCTGAAGTCGTGACCGCGCTGAAGCGTCTTGATGAAGTCTATGCACTGTATGCCGACCCGGATGCAGATTTCGATAAACTGGCTGCTGAGCAAGGCAAGCTGGAAGAAATCATTCAGGCACATGACGGTCACAATCTGAATAACCAGTTGGAGCGCGCTGCCGATGCGCTGCGCTTGCCAGAGTGGGATGCAAAAATCGCCAACCTGTCCGGGGGTGAACGTCGCCGCGTGGCACTGTGCCGTCTGCTGCTGGAAAAGCCGGACATGCTGCTGCTCGACGAACCAACCAACCACCTGGATGCCGAGTCCGTAGCTTGGCTGGAACGCTTCCTGCACGACTTCGAGGGCACTGTTGTGGCGATTACCCACGACCGTTACTTCCTCGATAACGTAGCGGGCTGGATTCTGGAGCTGGACCGTGGCGAAGGGATTCCGTGGGAAGGTAACTACTCTTCCTGGCTGGAGCAGAAAGATCAGCGTCTGGCACAGGAAGCCTCTCAGGAAGCAGCACGCCGTAAATCCATTGAGAAAGAGCTGGAATGGGTGCGTCAAGGTGCCAAAGGCCGTCAGTCCAAAGGTAAGGCCCGTCTGGCACGCTTTGAAGAGCTGAACAACACGGAATACCAGAAACGTAACGAAACCAACGAACTGTTTATTCCGCCTGGTGCTCGCCTCGGCGATAAAGTGGTGGAAGTCACTAACCTCAGCAAATCTTACGGCGAACGCCAGCTCATCGACGGGCTGTCTTTCTCCGTACCGAAAGGTGCCATTGTCGGCATTATCGGCCCGAACGGTGCCGGTAAATCGACGCTGTTCCGTATGATGTCCAGTCAGGAGCAGCCAGATAGCGGTACGATCGAGCTGGGTGAAACAGTGAAACTGGCGTCAGTTGACCAGTTCCGTGATGCGATGGACAACAGCAAAACCGTCTGGGAAGAAGTGTCCGGCGGGCAGGACATCATGCGTATCGGCAACACCGAGATGCCAAGCCGCGCGTACGTTGGCCGTTTCAACTTCAAAGGGGTTGATCAAGGCAAACGCGTTGGCGAGCTGTCCGGTGGTGAACGCGGTCGTCTGCATCTGGCGAAGCTGTTGCAGGTCGGCGGTAACGTGCTGCTGCTCGATGAACCGACCAACGACCTGGATATCGAAACCCTGCGCGCGCTGGAAAACGCCCTGCTGGAATTCCCGGGCTGTGCCATGGTGATCTCGCATGACCGTTGGTTCCTCGACCGTATCGCAACACACATTCTGGATTATCAGGATGAAGGTAAAGTGGAATTCTTCGAAGGTAACTTTACCGAATACGAAGAATACAAAAAGCGTACGCTGGGTGCCGATGCGCTGGAACCACACCGCATCAAGTACAAGAAGATCGCTAAATAAGCCGTCATCGAACGTTATAAATAAATGGCCCGCAATGCGGGCCATTTTTTTCTATCATGCTTCATCTACCAGGAATCAGAACGTTTCCCAGTTTTGATTATCGCTGCCTTTACTACTGCTTCCGGCAATCGCCATCGCTGGCGCTAAACGCGGTTGCGGTGCCGCTTTTGGCAATGACGCTTTCAGCTTCTGAGCGACGCCAGCCAGTTTAAATACCGCGACAGCCTGCGTCAGACGAGCAGCCTGCTCTTCAAGTGAAACGGCCGCTGCCGAGGCTTCCTGCACCAGCGCTGCGTTCTGCTGCGTCGCGCTATCCATTTCAGACACGGCCTGACTAACCTGCCCAATGCCACGGCTCTGTTCGTCAGAAGCGGAAGCAATTTCCCCCATGATGTCAGTCACGCTGACAACCGCACGCACAATCTCACCCATGGTTGTCCCCGCCTGAGACACGAGCCCTGAGCCCGTTTCCACCAGCCGGCTTGATTCACCAATCAGCCCTTCAATCTCTTTCGCGGCTTGCGCGCTGCGCTGCGCCAAATTACGGACTTCCCCCGCCACCACAGCAAAACCACGCCCTTGCTCACCCGCACGCGCAGCTTCTACCGCGGCGTTCAGCGCCAGAATGTTGGTCTGGAAAGCGATGCTGTTAATAACGGAAGTGATCTCGGAAATGCGTTTTGAGCTTGTAGAAATGTCCTGCATGGTGTCCACCACGCCTTGCACAATTTGTCCGCCCTTCTCCGCTTTTTCAGAGGCATTTTTTGCCAACTGGCTGGCGTGATGAGCATTGTCAGAGTTCTGTTTCACCGTTGCGGTCAGCTGTTCCATGCTCGCCGCGGTTTCTTCCAGCGCGGCGGCCTGCTGCTCGGTACGCGAAGAGAGATCGACGTTGCCTGCCGTGATTTCTGACGATCCCTGGTAGATCGAATCCGCCCCTTCACGCACGATCGTCACCGTATCCGTCAGCTCCGCCTGCATGTTCTGGATATTCGTCCCCAGAATGCCGATTTCATTGCGCCCCATTGCCATCGGCGGCTGCGTCAAATCGCCCGCTGCAATCTTCTGGATACGCTCAACCAGTCTGTTTATTGGCGCAAGGATCACATTGCGCACCATGATGTAGGCCATGATCGCCATAATGATCGACAGGGCAAATGAACCTGCCATCATCCAGTAACCCAGCTTGGCATTCTGTTCTGCTTGTAGATTGATATCCTGCGCGGCTTTTGTCAGCTCAGTCACTTTCTTACGCACTGGAACACTGAACGCTTCATCTAACTGACGGGCCACTGTGCTTTCCAACGACACCAGATCTTCAAATTCACCATCACTCGTGGCTTTCTGCATCACAACAATCGCATTATCGCGATAGTTGTTATAAGCCTTGAGGATATCCTCATCCAAGGCCTTTTCACTCTCCAGTTTGTCTGGGCGTGCGAGATATTCATCCAGACGCTTCTGCGAGGCTCTGACTCGACCAGCTGCCTGATCTGAAGCGGATTTAAACACCTCGTGATCGCTAATACGGTTTGCTGCACCAGCCTGAATAAGCAGCAGTCTGGCTACGCGTAGCTGATCGAGGCTGCTGCTGATACCGGCCCGGATATCAGACAATTCATTCGCTTTATCGAGTGAATCATTACTCTGTTTTAAAAAATAACTCGCTGTGCCAATAGAAAGCGCAAATAAAATCAGGATAATTGAAAAAAGAGTAATAAATAACGAAACGAGACGTATATTGTTGATGTAACTCAACTTCTCTTTTTGAATAGACATCGGTTGCATTCTCATTTTCACCATCACTGGTATACATTATCTCTGCCATGACAAGCACGGCAGAGTCCAGATAGCACTGTGACAATAACGCCACTCAGGACCACACCTTTCATAAAAAAGTCAAAAGGAACCAACATTGTTATCGGCATTCTCAATCTAAAACGTACCTAAAATAAGTTGATAGAAATCACGTTTCAATAAAAATCAAAAGATCCAAATAAAAATGAAACAAAAATATTGTAGAGACGGCATCACTGCTGCTTTTTCAAAAACGTTGAGTAATCATCCAACGCACTATGTTGTAAAACAAAGTCGATAAAACACGCTAACGCGGGCGAATTCAGCTTGCGGCTGGGATACACCAGATAAAGCTCGTTAGCTTCCGCCTGCCAATCCGACAAAACCCTGACCAATTTCCCGGACACTGCGTCATCCAGGCAGAGAAAATCTGGCAATAGCGTAATGCCAGCTCCCGCAATAGCGCACTCGCGGGCGTAAAGCAGGTTATCGGTGATATGCGCATCGGGCAGTAACCAGCGATAAAGTTCTGAACCGCGATGAAGGAGCCACTCCGTCCAGGCATGGTGCGCAATACAGCGGTGCTGTTGAAGCTGCTGCGGATGGAGTAATGCCGGGTGCCGCGCCAGATAGTCAGGCGATGCCAGCAAATAGCGGGGAGTCTGCCCAAGCGGGCGTCCAATCAGTGAAGAATCGTGCGGTTTACCGGTACGAAAAGCGACATCAAACCCTTCCTGTACCAGATCGATCACCGCATCTGAAATCAACACATCCAGCGATACCGCGGGAAAGCGCTGCTGAAATTCAGCGGTAAGCCGCGCCAGCAGCGTGGAACCTAATCCTGCCGGGCTGGTGATGCGTAACCGCCCACTGGGGTTATCGCGCAGACGCTGTATAGCGAGATCGGCACGTTCGCTGGCTTGTAGCATCTCCTGACAGTGAATCAGGTAACGCTCACCCGCAAACGTCAGATTGAGCTGGCGCGTCGTTCGGTTCAACAGCCGCAGGCCAATCTGCTGTTCAAGCTGGCTAATGCGCAAGCTCAGGCTGGATTTTGCCAGCCCGGCTTTGCGCGCCGCCTGTGTAAAACTGCCACACTCGGCCACCAGCGCAAACAGCGCCATATCCTGCAATTGTTTAAACATGATTGTTCACCTCAAACGAACACTGCATTATTCATTGTCCATCTTATCAGCCCTATCTCCGTGTTCTACACTTGGTTTTATTCAAAGAAGCCTGCCGTATTTACACAACCGCATTCTGAAAATAATGAGGAATAGACCATGACCGTTCATGCGATAGCCGTTGATCCACAACAGCCAGAAAATTTCATCGCCATCACTCAGGACATCCCCGAGCCCGGTGAATACGATCTGTTAATCGACGTAAAAGCCATTTCCGTCAACCCGGTGGATACCAAGGTGCATGCCGGATTACGCCAGAATGGATTACAACAGCCTAGAATTCTCGGCTGGGATGCCAGCGGCGTCGTGCTAAAAACAGGCAGCGCCGTTAGCCAGTTTCGGGTAGGCGATGAAGTCTGGTACGCCGGTGATATCACCCGTCCCGGCAGCAACACGACGCATCAGTTAATTGATTCACGCATCGTCGCACACAAGCCCGCGTCTCTCGACTGGGCCGCCGCGGCTGCAATGCCGCTCACGGCGCTGACCGCGTGGGAAGGGCTGTTCGAGCACTTGAAAATACAGCAGGCTGACAGCGAGAAAACGCTGCTGATTATCGGTGGTGCAGGCGGCGTAGGTTCCCTTGCGATTTCTCTGGCAGCGCTGCGCAGTTCGGTGAACATTATCGCTACTGCATCAAAGCCTGACTCGGCGGAATGGTGCCGCCAGCGTGGTGCGCACAAGGTTGTGGATTACCGTAATTTGGTGGCTGAGTTAGAAAAAGAAGGGATCAAACAGGTCGATTACATTTTCTGTTTGAACGATACCGACGGCCACTGGGAGGCGATCAGCAAGCTGATCGCACCGATGGGGCATATCTGTACCATCGTGGAAAACAAACACCCGCTCGACCAAACGGCGCTGAAACTCAAAAGCGCGGCGCTACATTGGGAACTCATGTTTACCCGCAGCATGTTTACCACACCGGATATCGCCGAACAGGGGAACATTTTGCACGAAGTCGCACAGCTGGTTGATGCTGGAAAACTTCAGGGAACCGCCAGCGAAACGCTGCAAGGGTTAACGGTAGACACGCTGAAGCAAGCTCACGATAAAGTGCTGGAAGGGCATATGCGCGGCAAGATCGTTATCGCGCTGTAATAACGCAATCAGCCCCTTACGGGGCTGATTAAAACTAACCGATCAATCACACATCAGAACAGCAGACGGGCACGAATGGTGCCTGGAATCGCCTTCATCAGTTGCAGCGCCGTTTGCGCGCCGTCAGTTTCAACATCAATCACCACATAACCAATCTCAGGTGTCGTTTGCAGATACTGTGCGGCAATGTTAATGCCCTGCTCAGCAAAGATCTGGTTAATTTTGGTAATGATGCCAGGACGGTTTTCATGGATGTGCAGCAGGCGGCTGGCGCGTGCGCCGTGAACAGGCAGCGATACTTCCGGGAAATTCACCGCAGACAGCGTAGAACCGTTGTCTGAGTATTTCGCCAGTTTGCCAGCCACTTCATCACCGATATTTTCCTGCGCTTCCTGCGTGGAACCACCGATATGCGGCGTCAGCAGTACGTTGTCAAACTCGCACAACGGCGACAGGAACGGGTCGCTGTTGGTTGCCGGCTCTTGCGGGAATACGTCAATGGCCGCACCGGACAGGTGCTTGCTGCTCAGCACTTCACACAGTGCTGGAATATCAACCACCGTACCGCGAGCAGCGTTAATCAGGATAGCACCGGGCTTCATCAGCGCCAGTTCTTCCGCGCCCATCATATTCTGCGTGCTGTCATTTTCCGGCACGTGCAGGCTCACCACATCGCTCATATTCAGCAGGTCGGACAGGTGGCGCACCTGCTGAGCATTACCCAGCGGCAGTTTGCTTTCGATATCATAGAAATAAACGTGCATACCCAGGCTTTCAGCCAGAATACCCAACTGCGTACCGATGTGGCCGTAGCCGATGATCCCGAGCTTTTTGCCGCGAGCTTCAAACGATCCCACAGCCAGTTTGTGCCAGATACCACGGTGTGCTTTCGCGTTCGCTGCCGGAATACCGCGCAGCATCAGAAGCATTTCACCGATCACCATTTCTGCCACGGATCGGGTATTGGAAAACGGTGCGTTAAATACCGGGATACCGCGTTTAGTCGCAGCCGACAGATCAACCTGATTAGTCCCGATACAGAAACACCCTACCGCGATCAGTTTTTCCGCAGCAGCAAAAATCTCTTCTGTCAGATGAGTACGCGAGCGGATACCCACAAAGTGCGCATCGCGGATGGAGGCTTTCAGCGCCTCAGGATCCAGCGCGCCCTTATGGAACTCGATGTTGGTGTAACCGGCTGCACGCAGGTTATCCAGCGCGCTTTGGTGCACGCCTTCCACTAACAGAAACTTAATCTTGTCTTTTTCCAGTGATACCTTTGCCATTTCCCGACCTTATTTTCAGACATCAAATGTGACAGAGTGCTAAATAGCCTCTGCCAACATAACAAAAATTACGCAGTCAGCAATACAAACGATTGCTTCGCCCGAATCACGCTACAGAGAGGCGCGTCTGATTTATGGCAAAAAATATTGCCAAAGATGAGCATCGCCATATCGACGATAAATAAAATAAGAAAATGTGATATTAAGTACCAAAAATGAGCCGTTAACTAAATAGATTTTTTTAGCTAAAAAATTTCTGACGTGGACGCTCACCACGTCAGAACGATCCCGCACTCATTTAACGACGGTTTTTACACCCTCAGACGTGCCGACTAACGCGACATCCGCACCGCGGTTGGCAAACAGCCCAACGGTCACCACGCCTGGGATACCATTGATGTGATTTTCTACCGCGATCGCATCCATGATATTCAGGTTGTGTACATCCAGAATGACGTTGCCGTTATCCGTCACGACGCCCTGACGATAGACCGGCTGCCCGCCTAGCTTCACCAGTTCACGCGCGACGTAAGACCGCGCCATCGGAATAACTTCAACCGGCAGCGGGAATTTACCTAGCACATCAACCTGCTTGGAGGCATCAACAATGCAGATGAACTGACGCGACAGCGCCGAAATGATTTTCTCGCGGGTCAGTGCCGCACCGCCGCCTTTAATCATCTGCATATGGCCGTTGATCTCATCGGCACCATCGACGTAAACATCCAGCGAATCGACTTCATTGGCGTCAAAGACGGGGATACCCAGACTTTTCAGTTTTTCCGTTGAGGCATCCGAGCTGGAGACCGCGCCTTTGATTTGGTGTTTTATCGAACCCAGCGCATCAATAAAATGTGCCGCCGTCGATCCGGTTCCTACTCCCACAATGGTGTCCGGGCGGACATAGTCTAGCGCTGCCCATCCCACTGCTTTTTTCAGTTCATCTTGCGTCATAATCTGCTTCTGGCCTGTAGAATCGATATACGAAAACGTGTGCGTATTATAGAACATGCACGTTGGGGAAAGCGTGCAAATTCACTTCATCGCGGATGCATTATTTCACGCACATCATTTCCCTCATACCGTGCTGAATCGTGATTGCGCACAATAGCCAAAAATAAGATTTCTGCATGGCAAAGCAGCAAAATGTGGCATAGTGAAAAAAACAGACTCATTCAGAGGATTTTGACTTTCATGAAACGCCCGGACTATCGAACGCTTCAGGCTCTGGATGCCGTCATCCGCGAGCGTGGTTTTGAGCGCGCCGCCCAAAAATTGTGTATTACCCAATCTGCCGTTTCGCAACGTATCAAACAGCTGGAAAACTTGTTCGGCCAACCGCTCTTGGTCAGAACCATCCCCCCTCGCCCGACAGAACAAGGGCAGAAACTGCTGGCGTTGCTTCATCAGGTTGAGCTACTGGAAGAAGAGTGGCTGGGCAATGAAACCAACAGCGATATCCCGTTGCTGCTGTCGCTGGCGGTGAACGCCGACAGTCTGGCAACCTGGCTGCTGCCCGCGTTACAACCTGTGCTGGTCGATTCGCCAATTCGTCTCAATTTGCAGGTAGAAGATGAAACACGCACTCAGGAAAGGCTGCGCCGGGGTGAAGTGGTGGGTGCGGTAAGTATTCAGTCTCAGCCGCTACCAAGCTGCCTGGTGGATAAACTGGGCGCACTGGATTATCTGTTTGTGGCCTCGCCAACCTTTGCCGCCCGCTATTTTCCCAATGGCGTGACGCGTTCAGCACTGCTACGCGCCCCTGCGGTCGCCTTCGACCATCTGGATGATATGCATCAGGCTTTTTTACAGCAGAACTTTGATTTGTCGCCGGGCAGCGTTCCCTGTCACATCGTGAATTCATCAGAAGCGTTTGTACAACTGGCGCGACAAGGTACGACCTGCTGCATGATCCCACATCTGCAAATCGAGAAAGAACTGGCCAATAACGAATTAGTCGACCTGACGCCGGGGCTGTTTCAGCGTCGGATGCTCTACTGGCACCGCTTCGCGCCGGAAAGCCGGATGATGAGAAAAGTAACGGACGCCCTGCTCGCACACGGTCATCAAGTACTGCGGCAGTCATAACGTGCTGAGGGTGCGAGTGACGTCGTGATAAAAAACAACAGGCCTGAGCAAGCAGGCCTGTTGTTCCGTCAATGTTGGCACAACGATGGATTGAGGCTCTCGTTACGGCGTACGCTGTAACTCAAACACGACATCGACCTGATCGTCAAAGTGAATGGTTTGCTGTTCGTAGGTTTGCGCCGCTTCAGTTTGCACCGCCGCATCTGCTGCTTTAAACATCCGGGCCACTGGCATCGGCTGATAGTTGGCAACGTGGTAGCGAACGCTGTAGATCGGCCCCAGCTTGGCGTTGAAGCCCTGCGCCAACGCGGCTGCCTGACTTGTCGCCTGCTCAATGGCTTTCTTACGCGCTTCATCACGATAGGTTTCTGGATTGGAAACGCCTAATTCCACCGTGCGAATCTCATTCAGCCCCGATTTCAGCGCCCCATCCAGTAGTTCGTTCAGCTTGTCTAACTGACGCAGCGTCACTTCCACCTGACGCACGGCACTATAGCCTTTCAGCACCGAACCACCGGTTTTCAGGTAGTCGTATTCTGGCTGTGTGCGTAAATTGGCGGCATTAATGTCTTTTTTCTCAATGCCATTTTTACCCAGAAAATCAAAATATTGTGCAACACGAGCATCGACCTGCTTTTTCGCTTCCGCCGCATCCTTCGATGACACGCTCACTTCAATCGCCAGACGAGCGATATCCGGCGTCGCATCTACGCTGGATGTCCCTGACGTCACGATATGCGGCCCATCCGGCAGTTCCGCGGCCTGAGCGACCATCGACATACCGCCAAACCCTACCGCGGCGACCAGCGCCAGTGCATTTAGCTTCATCATACCTCGCTTCACACTCTCTCCTTACTTATGTTTCGTCACGCACGGGGCTCAGCAGATTTTTCCTGCATCGGCACAGCACGTTCCAGAATGAAAGATACAAGAAGGGTATCTTTTGCCGGACAACATAACGTATTACCGACTCCACACAATATAGGTGAATTTCTGAAACGTGGCGTAAAACGGCGTCATTTATTGCCAGCCGTGGCGTGCCAGCTGTAAGGCTATGGCCCACATCACCACGCCGACAAAAAAGTTGATGACCCGCTGCACCCGCGGTGTATTCAGCCACGGTGCCAGCCAGGAGGCCAATAGCGCCAGCGCAAAAAACCAGGTGAAAGAAGCCGTCATCGTCCCCAGTGCAAACCAGCTTCGGGCATCACCCGCAAACTGGCTTCCCAGACTCCCCAGCACCACAAAAGTATCCAGATAGACATGCGGGTTCAGCCAGGTCACCGCTAGCATGGTCGCGATAATACGCCAGCGACTTTGCTTCATCACCTCGGCGCTCGCGAGCACAATATTTTTGCTGAAGGCCGTTTTCATCGCTCCCCAGCCGAACCAGAGCAGAAACGCAACGCCGCCCCAGGTCACTGCCCCCAGCAGCAGTGAAGACTGACTAAGCAGCGCGCTGCCGCCAAAAATACCGGCGGTAATCAACACCATGTCACTCAATGCACATAGCAGCGCCACCATCAGGTGGTACTGTCGGCGAATTCCCTGATTCATTACGAATGCATTCTGTGGACCCAGTGGCAGAATCATCGCTGCCCCTAACAGAGCGCCTTGTAGAAAAACAGCAAACATGACTTTCCTCGTAAATAAAGCGCCAGTAGCGGCGCATGCGCGATTTCACACGCGCATCATACGAAGGGAAAATCATTAGATGAAATGGATATTTCTAATCAGGCATTAGACATCCTAATGCTTAATCGGGGGTGACAAAACCCAGTTCCAGAGAAATACGCTGGGCAGTCGCGATAACGGGCTTAACCAGCGATTTCATACCGATTTGCTGGAGCTTGGCGGTAGGTAACGAAACTGATACCGCATAAGGAACCCGCTGCTGAATATCAAATACCGGTGCGGCGATGCAGGATACGCCAAGCTCATTTTCCTCACGATCCATCGCCAACCCTTTCTGACGAATGTCTTCCAGCTCTTCATACATCTTCGGCAGTTCTGTGATGGTATTCCGCGTAAGGGGCTGGATATCACTCTGATGAGTTTGCCAATAGTACGCCGGGTAGTCGCTTTTACCATACGCCATAAAAATTTTGCCCATGGCGGAACAATAAAGCGGCATATGCTGACCGATGTAAGCGCGGGTGCGCATCATGCCCGTCGTCGGCTCCAGCTTGTAGATCAGGATGACATGATCGTCTTCACGGCTGGAAAAGTTTACCGTTTCCCCCACTTCCAGATTCAACTGCACCAGATGAGGCGAAGCGACGTGAATAATATTCAGAGAAGACAGAGCCTTCTGCCCAATGGAGATAAATTTGGTCGTCAGACGATAGCTGCCCGGAGAGGGTGCCTGGGTGACATAACCGCTAGTGTGCAGCCCCTGTAGCAATCGGTGTACGGTACTTTTGTTCATTCCCGCCAGTTCAGACAGATGGGCAAGTGGACAGCCGTTAGGAAAATTGCTCAGAATTTCAATCAATTGTAAACCACGAAATAGACTCTGACTCCCTAGCGGTTTTTCTTTTTGATCGTCTTTCTCATTAACAGCTTTCGGGCTCATAACTGATCTCCAGAATAAGGGGCTAGGCAGTGCTTGCGCAAAAGCTGCTGCAACGCAGTGTGTCGCCGCCATCCATTTCGCTTAAGAATAGCAATGTTACCGCAAGGCCCGTATGAGTTGAAGTGGAACGCCGTTTCATTGTCGGCATGGCTCCATGAATACGCAACCTTCCCCTGCCCATGAAGTGAGCAGTACATCACAAATACGAAACAATAAAAATAAGCCATTGTTTTTAAATAAAATTAAAAAACCGTTTGCCTTTGATTTAGCACAATCTTCGGTATATTGTTTTTGAAATTGAATTTCGTATATTGAAATATGAAGTTCATTAAAACGACAAAACATGACTGATTTCATTCCTGCCACACCATATTCAGGGTGTTATACCGCCCAGAATAAACGGGAACAGGTTGCTTACCGATTTTGCACCGCATCACAGCGTGTGCTGAACACAAGGGCGAATCACATGAATCAAATCAATGCGGATCAACCCATACTTGCGCTTAGCCATATCACTAAACGTTTTGGCGGCAACATTGCGGTTAATGATGTCAGTCTTCAGGTCATGCCGGGCGAGGTACTCGCGCTATTGGGCGAAAATGGTGCGGGGAAATCGACACTCATTAAAGTCCTCGCAGGTGTCTACCCCCGTGATGGTGGTGATATTCAATTCCGTGGAACCAGCATAGCGTCAGCCGCAGCGATAAAAAGTGATGGCCTCCAGCCTATTGCGTTTATTCATCAGGATCTGGGGCTGATCGAGTGGATGACCGTGGCGGAAAACATGGCGCTGGTCATGGGGTTCCCACGCCGTTTTGGATTAATTGACTGGCGGGCGATCCGCCGGCATGCCAGCCAGGCGCTACAGGATGTGGGGATCGCTCTCGATCCCGATGCCCGAGTGTTTGAACTCTCACGCACGGAAAAATCACTACTCGCCATCGCGCGAGCCGTCGCCGTGAATGCCGAACTGTTGGTGCTGGATGAACCCACCGCTTCACTTCCGGCAAATGATGTCCGCCATCTTTTTTCCGTGATTAACCGACTGCGTGCGAAAAAAGTGGGCATGATTTACGTCACTCACCGACTGGATGAAGTGATCGACATCGCCGATCGCGTCTGCGTCATGCGCGATGGCCGCTATGTCGCAGGCGGTAGAACGGCGGATTATTCGCTGCGCGATCTGGTGCAATTGATTGTGGGTGAAGCCATGCCCGGCGATCAGCGCGAACCCTTACCTGCTCCTTCCTCTCCTGTTCTACAAGTAAAAAACGTGACTGTAGGCGATATCGGTCCGGTCAGCTTTAGCCTGCAACCGGGGGAAATGCTCGCACTGGTTGGTCTGCGCGGCGCAGGTCAGGAAGAAATCGGTCGTTTGTTGTTCGGACTACGTCAGTGCGACAGAGGAGAGATTCAGTTCCGTGATGAACCTTACCATGCCAGTTCCCCACAACAGGCGATGGCTCACGGCGTATCGCTGGTCGCAGGCGATCGCACCAATGAAAGTCTGGTGATGTCGATGAGCGTACGCGAGAACCTGTTTATCAACCCCTGCGCCAGCGGACATAAACTCTTTTCCCGCTACAGCCGCCGCGAAGAGATAGGAGCAAGCTGGTGGAAAGTACAACTGTTCGATGTTCGCCCCAAAAACGTCAATATCGACATCAGTGCGTTGTCCGGCGGCAACCAACAGAAAGTGGTGATGGCCCGCTGGATGCACCTCGGCGCGCCACTGCTGATCCTGGAAGATCCCACCGCGGGCGTTGATGTCGGTGCGCGTGCCGAAATTTACCATCTATTGAATAAGTCACTGGCAGAGGGCGTTGCGGTGCTGGTGATCTCCAATGATTTCGAGGAAATCGCCCACATTTGCAATCGCGCACTGGTTTTCAATCGGGGACATGTCGTCGGCGAGCTCAAAAATCAACAGGTCTCTTTCGCCAACTTATTGGAACTGGCATCAGCCAGCACGGGAGAAACCACGGCTTCTGCCTGAATGGCACGTTATTGCACAGGCGAACTGAATCAACAGTAAAAAATTCAGACGCTCACACAGCCTCACCTGTTCGAAGGAAGAAAATAATGTCTAATAAAACATCAGTAAAATCAACGGCGCTAGAGCAACGAGTGAGTCTGGCACAGGATGGGGCTGGTCCCTGGCTGATGCAAATTCTGACCCGCTATGGCCTGCTGTTACTGTGCATCGCGCTGGTGATTCTATTTTCACTCGCCACGCCGTCATTCGCTTCCATGTTGACGCTACAGGCAATCCTCTCCAGCAAAGCCAAAATCGCCCTGCTGGCACTGGCCGCAACGATTCCGATGATCGTCGGAAAGATCGATCTCAACGTCGGTTTCGGCATCGTGCTCTGGCACATTCTGGCAATTACGCTTCAGGTGGAATACGGCTTCTCGTGGCAGATGGCCGTGCTGACGGTACTGGTCATTTCAGCGCTATACGGCTTGCTCAACGGCATTCTGGTGGCATTGGCCGATATCGATAGCTTCGTCGCCACGCTGGGATCTGGCACCGTACTGTACGCCGTAGCCCTGTGGCATTCGGGCGGCCGCCAAATCGTCGGCGATCTACCTGATGCTTTCATCGCTCTGCACCATACCGAGATCGGCGGGATCCCTATCGTGGCCTTCTATGTCCTGCTGGTCGCCATTGTCTTATGGCTTGTCACGGAGCATACGCCGCTCGGCCGCTGCATGTATGCCGTGGGGGGCAATCCAGCCGCAGCACGGCTCAATGGGATTTCCGTTAATCGTTTTACTATCGGTGCCTTCATCACCTCCAGCGTATTGACTGGCTTTAGCGGCGTGTTGATCGCCGCAGAACAAGGGGTCGGACAGGCCAGCGTCGGTATGGATTATCTATTGCCTGCTCTGGTTGGAGCATTCCTTGGCAGTACCACGCTTCGTCCTGGCCGAGTTAACGTCTGGGGAACGGTTATCGGCATCGCCATTCTTGCGATTGGCATCGCCGGTATCCAGCAATTTGGCGGCGAATTCTGGGTTGAACCGTTATTTAACGGAGCCACGCTGCTGCTCTCCATCACGCTGGCAGGCTATGCCCAGCGCCGCCGCTTACTGAATCAAAAAGCCGTACAACGCCGTCAGGCTGACACCCCCCAGCGCCACCACCAGGAGCCTTCTCATCAGAAAAACACGCCACCGGAAAACAATAACCATAACGTGACACATCCCTAACAGGAGCACACCCTATGAAACGTTTTTTGCTGTTATCAGGACTGACCACCGTGTTATTAAGCAGCCAGCCAACATGGGCTGACAGCTATCTCGATCAGGCAACGGCAGCCGTTGCAAAAGCGACCGCCAGCAGCACGCAGTGGGACGGCCCGACTCAGGGGCCACAGTTACAGCCGAATAAGAAGATTATTTTTATTGCCTCCGATATGAAAAATGGCGGCGTTCAAGGCGTGCAGCAAGGGCTGAGCGAAGCAGCCAAAGCCGCAGGCTGGAAGCTGGAAACGTTGGATGGTGGCGGCTCGGTCAAAGATCAGTTGGCCTCACTCAACCAGGCGATCGCTCAGAAGCCAGATGGCATTGTTATTGGCGGTTGGAACCCGAATGTCGCCAAAATCCCGCTGAAGAAAGCCATTCAACAAGGCATTATTCTGACTGCATGGCATGCCGTACCTGAGCCGGGTCCCCTGCCTAAATACGATATTTTCTACAACGTGACATCCGATTCGAATGACGTCGCCCGCATCGCCGCGCAATATGCCGTCGTAAAATCAGGTGGAAAAGCCAATGTCTTAATCTTTACCGACTCCCTTTATCAAATCGCGCTTGATAAAGCCAATGTCATGAAAGACGAAATCGGTAAATGCAGTGGTTGCAAGGTAGTGGAATTCATCGATACACCGCTCGCCGATACCGCAAACCGCATGCCTGCCATGACGTTTAGTCTGTTGCAGAAATATGGCGACAGCTTCCAGTATTCGCTGGCCATTAACGACCTGTATTTTGATTTCATGGCGCCATCGTTAAAAACGGCCGGGAAAGGCGGTAAAAATGCACCGTATAACATTTCGGCTGGCGATGGTTCCATCTCTGCCTATCAACGTATTCGCTCCGGTGATAGCCAATCCGCCACCGTTCCCGAGCCTCTGAAGCTGCACGGCTGGCAGTTGCTGGATGAGTTTAACCGCGCCTTTGCCAAACAACCGCCTTCTGGTTATGTCACCCCGGCACATTTGGTGACAGCCGAAAACATCGCGAACGATGGCGGTAATAACAACCTGTATGACCCGCAAAATGATTATCAAGGCCATTACCGGGCAATCTGGGGTGTGAAATAAGTGGAGAACCCGGCATGACACAACAACTTGAGCGTCTGTGTTCTCCCGCCATCTGGGCCGAAGGCCCAGTATGGTTGCCGCAGCAGGATGCTGTGGTCTTTAGCGATGTAAAAGGAAACCGGATGTTTATCTGGTCGCGTAATGGCGACGTCGCTCTCTGGCGTTTTCCATCCCACTACGCAAACGGCAATGCACTTGATGCGCAAGGACGCGTCGTGAGCTGCGAGCATGGCCGGCGCGGTATCAGCCGTCGTGAGAATAATGGTGATATTCGCGTCTTGGTTGACCGCATTGATGGGAAACGCTTCAACTCGCCAAACGATGTGGCGATCCGTAGCGATGGCACGATCTGGTTTACCGATCCGCCCTACGGCATTACCAGCGATGACGAAGGCTACAAATCAGAAAGCCAGGTCATTGGCTGCTACGTCTACTGTTTCGATCCGCGCGATGGCTCACTCAGCATCGCGGCCAGCGATCTCCAACGCCCGAATGGGTTGGCATTTTCGCCAGATGAAACACATTTATATGTTGCAGACATGTCGATTATTGATTTCCCAACGCTGGGTCGCCGCGATCTGCGAATTTATCCGGTTGAGGGAAAGCATCTGGGGGCGGGACTGTTTTTTGCCCGCGTAGAGCCGGGCATTCCCGATGGCTTCTGTGTTGATCGCACTGGCAACCTATTTTGCAGTTGCGCTGACGGCATCCTGATTTTTCGTCCCGATGGCCATCAGATCGGCAAAATAGACGTACCGGAGTGTGTATCCAACTGCACTATCGGCGGACCAGAAGGGAATGAACTGTACATCACGGCAACGACGTCGCTTTACCGCATCGGGGTAGAATCGTACCGGTAAAACCACGCCTGTGGGGTAGTTAACAGGGGGAGTCTCTCCCCCTGCTTTCTCACGCCTGTATTCCGCGTACCGCCCAAAATGCGGCGCCGATCACAAAGTCACCATATTAAAATAACCACTTGTTTTTAAAACAAAATTTAACCCCCTCTCGTTTTGACTTCATGCAAGCACAGGTATAGCATTTATTTGAAATGCAATTTCGCATAATGAAATATGACGAACAAAAAGCAATCTAACTATCGTCATGGAGACGCGTTATGAGAGTGAAATACAACGACCTTAAGCAACAGTTCAAACGTGTTTTACTGGCGCGCAATGTGGCGGAAGAGACCGCCGATGCCTGCGCGACGCTGTTCGCTGATACTTCCGCCGACGGTGTTTATTCTCACGGTGTAAACCGCTTCCCACGCTTTATTCAGCAGTTGGACGCTGGCGACATCGTACCCGATGCCGAACCCAGCAAACTGCTCTCACTCGGTGCCATCGAGCAATGGGATGCCCATCAGGGCATTGGCAACCTGACGGCTCGCCGCATGATGGATCGCGCCATGCAGTTAGCCGATGCACACGGTATAGGTCTGGTTGCGCTACGCAATGCTAACCACTGGATGCGCGGCGGCGGCTATGGCTGGCAAGCCGCCGAGAAAGGCTATATCGGTATTTGCTGGACTAACTCGATTGCCGTTATGCCACCGTGGGGAGCAAAAACTTGCCGCATCGGTACAAATCCGCTGATCGTCGCTGTTCCCGGCAATCCGATCACCATGGTGGATATGTCGATGTCGATGTTTTCCTATGGCGCGCTGGAGATAAACCGACTGGCAGGTAAGACCTTGCCAGTTGATGGCGGGTTCGACAACGACGGTAATTTGACCCGCGATCCGGCCATTATCGAGGAAAACCGGCGCATCCTCCCTGCGGGCTACTGGAAAGGATCGGCACTGTCTATTGTGCTGGACATGATCGCCACCCTACTGTCCGGCGGGGCATCTGTTGCGGAAGTCACGGAGGATCATCGCGATGAATATGGCGTGTCTCAGGTTTTCATCGCCATTGAGATCGATAGGCTGATCGACGGTAAAACCCGCGATGAAAAGCTGAAACGCATAATGGATTACATCACCAGCGCCGAGCGCACCCAACCTGATGTCGCTATCCGTCTGCCGGGCCATAAGTTTCCGCGTATTCGCGAAGAAAACTTGCGTGACGGCATCCCGGTTGATGAACGGGTATGGGCACGCATTCAGGCGCTTTAACAAGGAGACGTCTCATGATCTTCGGTCATATCGACAATACATTTTTTGGTCAGCACCCAGCGCCTGTCGCCCGTGCGCTGGCCTACCTGCAAAAAACCGACTTCAGCCTCTTACCGACTGGCCGCTACCTTGATGAAGAGACAGGCTATACCGTCCAGGTACTGGATTTGCACACGCAGACTAAAGGTGACTTACGCCCCGAAGTCCATCGTCACCATATTGATGTGCAATTTTTAGTCAGCGGAACCGAACTGATCGGTGTGGTAACGGATAATGGCCGTAATCCGGTATATCAGGAATGGAACGAAGCACGCGACATCTTGTTCTATCAGGATGTTGATGACGAGTCCTGGCTGACCATGCATGCCGGCAACTTTGCCGTGTTCTTTCCTCAGGATGTACATCGTCCAGCCTGCATTCATGAGCAGCCCTGCGCAATCCGCAAAGTGGTGGTGAAGATACCGATGGCACACTTTCACGCTCCCTAATCGTTTCTGATTTTTCCATCTAACGCGACACATGCCTGCGGGCATGTGCGGGGATTGCTACGCGCGAAAAAGCCAAAAATGAAGCACGTCATGCACGCAACATGTTGAAGGATAAAGTGATATGAATACAGCCACGGTTTCTTCTAGCCAGCGCACAGCGGCAAATATTCCTCGATTACGCTGGTTGCGGATCGTACCGCCCATTTTGATTACCTGCATTATTTCCTATATGGATCGCGTCAATATTGCCTTCGCGATGCCGGGCGGTATGGATGACGAATTGGGTATTACGGCATCGATGGCCGGACTCGCAGGCGGGATCTTCTTTATCGGCTATCTGTTTTTACAAGTGCCGGGCGGCAAACTCGCCGTACACGGCAACGGTAAAAAGTTTATCGGCTGGTCACTGCTGGCCTGGGCCGTCATTTCGGTGTTAACCGGTCTGGTGACCAATCAGTATCAGTTGCTGTTTTTGCGCTTTGCGCTGGGCGTATCCGAAGGCGGTATGCTCCCGGTGGTACTCACGATGATCAGCAACTGGTTCCCCGATAAAGAGCGTGGCCGCGCCAACGCGATTGTCATCATGTTTGTACCCATCGCTGGTATTTTGACCGCCCCGCTTTCTGGCTGGGTCATCACAACCTGGGATTGGCGCATGCTGTTTCTGGTGGAAGGAGGGGTTTCGCTGGTTGTTATGCTGCTGTGGTGGTTTACCATTAGCAACCGCCCGCAGGAAGCAAAATGGATTTCACAGGCAGAAAAAGAGTATCTGATCAACACGTTGCAGGAAGAGCAAGCGGCACTGCAAGGCAAAACCGTTCGTAATGCCTCCCTAAGCCGGGTATTACGCGAAAAGTTGATGTGGCAGTTAATCTTGGTGAATTTCTTTTACCAGACAGGTATTTACGGTTACACCTTGTGGTTGCCCACCATCCTGAAAGGGCTGACCAACGGCAACATGGAACAGGTCGGTATGCTGGCTATTTTGCCTTATATCGGGGCGATCGTCGGCATGTTCACCATCTCCTACCTGTCCGATAACTCAGGAAAACGTAAGGTCTTCGTCGCGTTACCACTCGCCTGTTTCGCCATTTGCATGGCACTGTCCGTCTTGCTCAAAAGCCATATCTGGTGGTCCTATGCCGCGCTAGTCGGCTGCGGTGTCTTCATTCAGGCCGCCGCAGGGGTGTTCTGGACTATTCCTCCCAAGTTGTTTGATGCCGAAGTCGCTGGCGGCGCTCGCGGTGTCATTAATGCGCTTGGCAACCTCGGTGGCTTCTGCGGCCCTTATATGGTCGGCGTCCTGATTTCAACCTTTAACAAAGACGTTGGCGTTTACAGTCTGGCTATCTCACTGGCGATTGCCGCCGTACTGGCCATGATTCTGCCACCGCGCTGCGATGAGTCTACGGAGGCAGCATGACAGATTATTTTCTGGGGCTCGACTGCGGCGGAACCTTTATCAAAGCCGGGATCTATGACATCACCGGAACAGAGTACGGCATTGCACGCCACAATCTGCCGATTACCACACCACAACCCGGTTGGGCAGAACGCGATATGCACACCCTGTGGCAGACCGCTGCCGAGGTTATTCGTGAACTGCTGGACAGAACGGCACTCTCCGCCAGCGCAATTTCCGGCGTAGGGATCTCTGCCCAAGGCAAAGGGTTATTCTTGCTGGATAAGCATGACAAACCACTAGGCCATGCGATTCTGTCATCCGATCAGCGCGCGCGTGAACAGGTTCTGGCGTGGCAGCAAGCGGGGATACCGCAAGCGCTCTATCCTCAGACCCGCCAGACGCTGTGGACAGGCCATCCTGTTTCGCTACTGCGGTGGCTCAAAGACCACCAGCCGACACGCTATGCACAAATCGGCACGCTGTTTATGGCGCATGACTACCTGCGTTTCTGCCTGACCGGAGAACGGGCTTGTGAAGAAACCAATATCTCCGAATCCAACCTCTACAACATGGATACAGGCCGCTACGATCCTGCACTGGCAGAACAGCTCGGGATTGCAGAAATCGTCAGCGCCCTACCTCCAATCATCGGCTCTACGGATATCGCAGGCCGAATTACCCCAGAAGCGGCACAGCTAACCGGACTGAGGGCGGGAACCCCCGTCGTCGGTGGGTTATTCGACGTGGTTTCCACCGCCCTGTGCGCAGGCCTTCAGGACGAGACTCGACTCAATGCCGTCATGGGTACATGGTCAGTCACCAGCGGCATCACCGACACCCTCGCCGATGGCTACGACCATCCCTTCGTTTATGGCCGCCATGCGGAAGCAGGACGCTACATCGTGCATGAAGCCAGCCCCACGTCTGCGGCCAATCTGGAATGGTTCTGCCAACAATGGGGACTGAGTGACGGTTTAGGTGTCGATTATGCTCAGCTCAATCACTGGGTTTCTCATCTTCCTAAAGCAGGCAGTCACCTGCTGTTTGTTCCCTTTTTATATGGTTCCAACGCCGGATTGGGGCTCAGTGCCAGCTTCTACGGCCTGCAAGCGTTCCACCGGCGCGAACATCTCGTTCAGGCTATTTACGAAGGTGTGGTGTTCTGCCACATGGCACACCTGAATCGTATGCGTCAGCGTTTCCCTAACGTGGACGCGTTGCGCATCACCGGCGGCCCAGCCAAGTCTGTCCCCTGGATGCAGATGTTTGCGGACGTCAGCGGCCTGCCTGTCGAACTCCCACAGGTAGAAGAAACCGGCTGTCTGGGTGCAGCAATGGCGGCGATGATCGGCAGCGGTGCTTTTAGCGATGTCACAGCTGCTCAGCGGGCGCTCTCACCACGGATTACACGCCTTACCCCAGATGAACAAGCTCGCACGGCCTACGACAAAAAATACCAACACTATCAGGCGCTCGTCGACGCGTTAAAAGCGCTGCAACCCGCCGGTAAGGAGAAACCATGACAACGCAACCCCGCCTGCAACTGGCGCTCGACCACACCCGACTGGATGCCGCACTCACCACCGTGGAACGACTCCACCCCTATGTTGACATCATCGAAGCGGGCACCATTTTATGTATCAGCGCAGGTATCCAGACCGTCAGCCAATTACGCGAGCGCTGCCCTCACCATGTACTGGTGGCCGATTTGAAAGTCGCTGACGCAGGCGCCACGCTGGCGGAGCAAGCCTTTTCCCACGGCGCAAACTGGATGACCGTGATCTGCGCCGCGCCGCTGCCCACTATGGCTAGCGCGCTGGAAGTGGCAGAGCGTTATCGGGGAGAGATCCAGATTGAGCTCTTCGGTCGCTGGACGCTGGAAGACGCCAAAGCGTGGCGCGCACTGGGCATCAAACAGGCAATTTACCACCGTGGGCGCGATGCGCAGGCCAGCGGTCAAACCTGGGGCCAGCAGGATCTGGACACGATGAAAGCCCTTTCTGACCTCGGCATCGAACTCTCTATTACCGGAGGGATTACCCCCTCGGATTTGCCGCTTTTCAGCGATATCGCCGTCACGGCATTCATTGCCGGACGGGCGCTGGCGGATGCTCCTGACCCAGTAGACTCGGCTCGCCAATTCCGCACCGCCATTGACGCCATCTGGAGGCCTTAATATGCGCCAACACCCATTAGGTATTTATGAAAAAGCCCTGCCGAAACACCTGACCTGGCCAGAGCGCTTAGCACTAGCAAAGGCCTGTGGTTTTGACTTTGTTGAAATGTCGGTAGACGAAAGCGATGAACGTCTGGCCCGCCTGCTATGGAGTAAGGAACAGCGGCTTTCTCTGGTCAATGCGATGCTGGAAACCGGCATTCGTATCCCTTCGATGTGCTTGTCCGGGCATCGGCGTTTTCCGTTCGGCAGCCATGATGAAGCACTGCGCCAGCGTGCCTTTACGATCATGGAGCAGGCCATTCAACTGGCCAACGACGTGGGCATACGCACCATTCAGCTAGCGGGGTATGACGTCTATTACGAGCAGCAAGATGAAGGCACGCTCGCGCGTTTTACCGAAGGTATGCAATGGGCGGTTGAACGCGCCGCCGCCGCGCAGGTGATGCTATCCGTGGAGATCATGGACACCGCCTTTATGAACTCTATAAGTAAATGGAAAGCCTGGGATGCCTGCCTGGCTTCACCGTGGTTTACCGTCTACCCGGACGTCGGCAACCTCAGCGCCTGGGGCAACAATGTCACGCAAGAATTACAGCTGGGTATCGACCGCATCGCCGCTATCCATCTGAAAGACACCTTAGCGGTTACCGCAACCTCACCTGGACAATTCCGCGACGTACCATTCGGCGAGGGCTGTGTGGATTTTATTTCTGTTTTTAGCACGTTGAAAACACTCAACTATCGTGGCGCTTTCCTGATTGAAATGTGGACAGAGAAGGCTGATGAACCGGTCGCTGAGATCGTTCAGGCGCGCCGCTGGATCGAGCAGAAAATGCAACAAGGGGGAATGTCATGCTAACGTTACAACAGCTTAAGCAGCAGGTTCTGGAAGCGAATCTGGATTTACCGCGTCACCATCTGGTGACTTTTACCTGGGGTAACGTCAGCGTCGTCGATCGCGACCGCGGTCTGGTGGTCATCAAACCATCAGGTGTGGAGTACGAACATATGGTCGTAGATGACATGGTTGTGGTCGATCTTGCCTCTGGACAGACCATCGAAGGTAACAAAAAGCCCTCCTCAGATACGGCGACACATCTGGCGTTATACCGCGCTTTTACCGAGATTGGCGGCATTGTCCATACGCACTCGCGCCACGCCACCATCTGGGCACAGGCGGGGCTGGATCTCCCAGCCTGGGGCACCACGCATGCCGACTATTTCTACGGGGCCATCCCCTGCACACGATTAATGACACAGGACGAAATTGCCCAGCACTATGAGCAGGAAACAGGCAATGTGATTATAGAAACATTCCGCCAGCGCGGTATCAGCCCGACAGACATCCCAGCCGTGTTAGTCAATGCACACGGCCCATTCGCCTGGGGAAAAGACGCACATAATGCGGTACATAATGCGGTGGTACTAGAGGAGATAGCCTATATGGGCATTTTTTCACGCCAGCTGACGCCAGGTATTACCGCTATGCAGCAAGTTCTGCTGGATAAGCACTACCTGCGTAAGCATGGGAAAGATGCCTATTACGGACAATAGAAGCAGGGATCAATCAGGGGCCGTCCGGCCCCTGTGATACAACATATTATTCAGCGCGTTCCTGAACCTGATGTAAATGTACATCCATCTGCGGATAAGGAATGCCAATACGGTGCTCATCCAGCGCGCGTTTAAAGCTTTCCAGCAGATCCCAATAGACCGCCTGTGCGTTGCCGTTGGTTGTCCACACCCACACCACAAAATTCAGCGATGACGCCGCCATTTCATTCAGGCGAATCGTAACCCCCTTGTCGTGCTGGATACGTCCATCGGCAGCGATAATATCGCCCAGCAGCTTTTTCACCACGTCGATATCGGCATCATAAGCCACGCCGACAATAATTTCGGTACGGCGATCCGGCTCACGCGAGCTGTTGATAATGTTGCCAGCGATGATCTTGCCATTCGGCACCACGATAATTTTGCCGTCAGAGGTGCGCAGCGTCGTCGAGAAGATCTGTACCTGTGTGACGGAGCCAGACACGCCGCCCAAGTCCACCCATTCGCCGGTACGGAAAGGCCGGAAAATCACCAGCAAAACGCCCGCAGCAAAGTTGGCTAACGACCCCTGCAATGCCAGACCGACGGCCAAACCTGCGGCACCCAGCACGGCAATCACCGATGCGGTCTGCACGCCAACCCGACTCAATACAGCAATCAGCGTGAACGCGATAATGCCATAACGCACCAGCGCAGACAGGAAATCGGCCACGGTTGAATCAATAGAACGACTAATCATCAGTTTATTGATGGTGCCGGAAACGATCCGCGCGATCACCAAACCAACAATAAGGATCACTAATGCGGCGACAATATTCACGGCATACTGCAAAAACAAGTTCTGATGTGCCACCAACCAGTTCCCTGCCTGATCCAATCCCGTATTAAGTTCTTCCATTTAAACGCTCCTGTTTTTTAATCACTGGGAAAGCATAACGTCCACATCTAAAACCGCAACATCGGTACCAAAAATTAAGGCTCCCGTAGGAGCCTTAGCATCAAATCATGTCAGTCGCCTTACTTAGAGCAAGAGGCCCTGTGAATGCGGGGCTTTAAATGAATGATATGGCTGAAATGATGCTGTTATGGATAACAGTTCTATGCTTTAACACCCTAGCAAAAGCTATCTAGAACAACTTTACGCATCCATCGACTTCGTCATTGATACATTGATTATCAAGAGCTTGTTAAAACTATATTTTTTCTCTGATCTAGTCATTGCTGAATTTTATTACAACCTAACTTATCCATCATTTCTTTAAGCGGCTGTGCTACTGATAAAGGAGACCCTTTTTCATAAGCATTTGCTACTCTTATCGCCAGAGTCGCACATACATCAACGAGATTTTGAATTTTACTATCTGCGGTTTGATCTTTGGAAATCGAAACGACATTTCCATCTTTTTTCGAGACTGTATTCTGCGAACTCACCGACGCGGATTGATAAATTGCCTGCATTTGATTCTCGAGAGTCTTGACTCTATTATCCAGTCCAAAGAAAAACCAAACTAAAGCAATTGCAGTTGAGATAATACCAATTACGCTAGAAACCAATGAAAGAACGCTTAGTACTTTATTCACTACATGGCCCTTCAACACATTGAATATAAAGAAATTTAATATATCATAATGCGAATGAAAACTGCTACAGTGACGTATAGAGTGTCCACACTCTAAGCGTTTTTTATGGCTTTTGACTGCTAGTTGTTAAACACAAAGCCTTGTTTGGCATTGCTTAAAAACAATCCCAGACATTAAAAAGGCTCCCGTAGGAGCCTTAGCATCAAATCATGTTTACGTTGTCTGACTTACAGCACATCAACAGCATTCAGCTCTTTGAAAGCCTGCTCCAGACGCGTAACCATGCTCGCCTGTGCGGAACGCAGCCACACGCGCGGGTCATAGTATTTCTTGTTCGGCTGATCTTCGCCTTTCGGGTTGCCCAATTGGCCTTGCAGATAAGCTTCGTTATCTTTGTAGTATTTCAGAATACCTTCCCAGGTAGCCCACTGGGTGTCGGTATCGATGTTCATTTTCACTACGCCGTAGCTAACGGAGTCTTTGATTTCCTGAGCGCTGGAACCAGAACCACCGTGGAACACGAAGTCCAGGCTGTTGTGCGGCAGGTTATGTTTCTTGGAAACATATTCCTGAGAGTCGCGCAGGATGGTCGGAGTCAGTTTCACGTTACCTGGCTTGTATACGCCATGCACGTTACCAAAAGAGGCAGCGATGGTGAAACGTGGGCTGATCGCGTTCAGCTTGGTGTACGCGTAGTCAACGTCTTCCGGCTGGGTGTACAGAGCTGAAGCGTCCATGTGGCTGTTATCCACACCGTCTTCTTCGCCACCAGTACAACCCAATTCGATTTCCAGAGTCATATCGATTTTGGCCATACGAGCCAAATACTTAGAACAGATCTCGATATTCTCTTCCAGCGACTCTTCAGACAGGTCAATCATGTGAGAAGAGAACAGCGGTTTGCCAGTAGCAGCAAAGTGTTTTTCACCCGCGTCCAGCAGGCCATCGATCCACGGCAGCAATTTCTTCGCGCAGTGGTCGGTGTGCAGAATGACTGGCACACCATAGTGTTCTGCCATTTGATGCACATGATGAGCGCCAGAAATCGCTCCCAAAATTGCCGCCTGCTGACCTTCTGCTTTCAGGCCTTTACCCGCGATGAAGGCTGCACCGCCGTTAGAGAACTGAACGATGACCGGCGCACGTACTTTGGCTGCGGCTTCCAGCACAGCATTGATTGAGTCGGTACCGACACAGTTCACTGCTGGCAAAGCGAATTGGTTTTCTTTTGCTACTGCGAAAACTTTCTGAACGTCATCACCAGTGATGACACCGGGTTTTACGAAATCAAAAATTTTAGACATGTTACGTGTCCCGTTTCGTTGGCCGTGGAGGGGTTAGAGAAATCGATGTTAAATCGACTGGTTGTCTCGGCACGACATCCATAACGGCATGCCAAGACAACCACAGGAAAGGGAAAAAGCAGCCCTTACCTTAAATTACTGTTTAGCGCGTTCTTCCAGCATAACTACTGCAGGCAGTTTTTTCCCTTCAACGAACTCCAGGAATGCGCCACCACCGGTAGAAATGTAGGAGATTTTGTCAGCAATACCAAACAGATCGATCGCAGCCAGCGTATCGCCGCCGCCTGCGATAGAGAACGCATCACTCTCTGCAATAGCACGAGCGATAGTCTCGGTTCCTTTACGGAAATTCGGGAATTCGAAGACGCCAACCGGGCCATTCCACAGGATGGTCTTGGCATTCTTCAGAATTTCAGCCAGACGCTCAGCGGAAACATCACCCAGATCCAGAATCTGCTCTTCGTCTTTGATTGCCGTAACAGACTTCAGCGTTGCAGTTGCAGTTTCAGAGAATTCTGACGCAACACGCACATCGCTCGGCACAGGAATATCGCAGGTTTCCAGCAGCTTCTTCGCTTCAGGAATCAGATCGGCTTCGTACAGAGATTTACCCACGTTATGGCCTTGTGCGGCAACGAAGGTGTTGGCGATACCACCACCGACGATCAGCTGATCGGCGATTTTAGACAGGGAATCCAGTACGGTCAGTTTGGTGGAAACTTTAGAACCACCTACGATAGCGACCATCGGACGTGCTGGTTCGCTCAATGCTTTACCCAGCGCTTCCAGCTCACCAGACAGCAGCGGGCCCGCACAGGCGATAGGCGCAAATTTACCCACGCCGTGGGTTGAAGCCTGCGCACGGTGTGCAGTACCGAAAGCGTCCATCACGAACACATCGCACAGCGCCGCGTATTTCTTGGACAGGACTTCGTCGTCTTTCTTCTCGCCTTTGTTAAAACGAACGTTTTCCAGTACAACCAGCTCGCCTTCAGCGACATCAACACCATCAAGATAGTCTTTCGCCAGACGTACAGGAGAAGACAGTTTCTCTTTCAGGTAGTCCACAACAGGCAGCAGAGAAAATTCTTCGTTGTATTCGCCTTCGGTCGGGCGTCCCAGGTGGGAAGTGACCATAACGCGAGCGCCTTGTTTCAGAGCGATTTCGATGGTCGGCAGAGAGGCACGGATGCGCGCATCAGACGTCACTTTCCCTTCTTTTACTGGTACGTTCAGATCCGCACGAATAAGAACACGTTTACCAGCCAGATCCAGATCGGTCATCTTAATTACAGACATGGTGAATCCTCTTGTTGATTCTCTTTTAAAGTTGCTTGAGCGAGATAGCGACCCCTGATCGCCACCGTCGTACTAGAAACCGCAGGCTGCCATCGCCCGTGTTGTATCCAACATCCGGTTGGCAAAGCCCCATTCGTTATCGCACCAGACCAATGTTTTAATCAGATGCTGACCACTGACCCGTGTCTGCGTGCCGTCAACAATGGCACTGTGCGGATCGTGGTTAAAATCAGCTGACACTAATGGCAATTCAGTATAATCAACTATACCACGAAACGACTCGTGCGCTGATTTTTGCAATAGTGCATTAATTTCATTCACGTTTACGGCTTTCCTGACGCTAACGCTCAGGTCAATTGCCGTGACGTTAATCGTCGGCACCCGCACCGATATCGCCTCAAAACGATCGACAAACTGCGGAAAAATACGGGTGATCCCCGCCGACAGCTTGGTATCTACCGGAATGATCGACTGGCTGGCGGCACGTGTACGCCGCAGATCGTGATGATAAGCATCGATCACCGGTTGATCGTTCATGGATGAGTGAATCGTCGTCACCGTGCCATTTTCGATCCCGAAGGCATCATCCAGTAATTTGATCACCGGAATAATGCAGTTGGTCGTACAAGACGCATTGGAAACAATACGATGCTCACGTTCCAACTGCTGATGATTGACGCCAAACACCACCGTGGCATCCAAATCCGCCGTTCCCGGATGAGAAAACAGCACTTTCTTCGCACCTGCCGCCAGATGGGCTTCGCCATCTTCCCGGCTACCGTAAACACCGCTGCAATCCAGTACGATATCTACACCGAGTTCTCGCCAGGGCAATGCCTGAATCTCTGCCTGATGTAACAGACGAATACAATCATCACCGACATAAAGCTGGTCACACTCCTGACGTACATCCCACGAAAAACGGCCGTGGCTGGAGTCGTACTTGAGCAAATGCGCCATACCTTCCGCGCTTGCCAGCTCATTAATAGCCACAACGGTAATCTCGGCTCGGCGGCCTGATTCATATAACGCACGTAAAACACTGCGGCCAATGCGGCCAAAACCGTTTATCGCAATACGGATCGTCATGGCGTTCCTTGTGGTTCCTTATGTCATGGCAGGGTTACCCAGCGCATAGAATATACCCTTCTTAGACACCAGAGAA
The DNA here is from genome assembly GCF_041228105.1 of Pectobacterium aroidearum. Lineage (NCBI taxonomy): Bacteria > Pseudomonadati > Pseudomonadota > Gammaproteobacteria > Enterobacterales > Pectobacteriaceae > Pectobacterium > Pectobacterium aroidearum. The sequence continues at coordinate 618,469 of NZ_CP166097.1, read as the reverse complement.
CCCCTGGCGAAACACCGTCAGCACAACAACTGAAACGCTTCAGCTAGAATAAACGAATTAACGTATAAAAGAAATATTCTCGTCTGGCACACGCCAGAAGAGTGACCTGCGTCATAAAAATGAAAAAACCATATCTGAGAGGCAGACAACGCGCATCGAGAGGGAAGTTAAATTCAAGATGAAAAAAAGCCGCCAGCGTTAGCTGACGGCTTCTCATATCGGGGTTAACACGGCGTGATTACTTCAGCAGCGCCTGCGCTTTTTCCACCACGTTATCGACGGTGAAGCCGAATTCTTCGAACAGCAGCTCCGCCGGAGCCGATTCGCCGAAGCTCGTCATGCCGACAATCGCGCCGTTCAGGCCCACGTACTTGAACCAGTAGTCCGCGATACCCGCTTCAATCGCCACGCGTGCGGATACCGCCTTCGGCAGCACCGCTTCACGGTAGGCTGCATCCTGCTTGTCGAATGCATCCGTTGACGGCATCGACACCACGCGCACCTTGCGGCCGGCGGCAGTCAGCTTGTCATACGCCCCGACAGCCAGCTCGACTTCAGAGCCGGTGGCAATCAGGATAAGCTCCGGCTGGCCGTCGCTGTCTTTCAGCACGTAGCCGCCTTTCGCCACGTTCGCCAGCTGCTCAACGGTACGTGGCTGCTGCGCCAGATTCTGACGGGACAGGATGAGTGACGTCGGGCCGTCCTGACGCTCAATGGCGTATTTCCACGCCACCGCCGTTTCCACCTGGTCCGCCGGACGCCAGTTGCTCATGTTCGGCGTCACGCGCAGGCTGGCCAGCTGTTCAACCGGCTGGTGCGTCGGGCCGTCTTCGCCCAGACCGATGGAGTCGTGGGTGTAGACGTAGATGCTGCGGATTTTCATCAGCGCGGCCATACGCACCGCGTTACGCGCGTATTCCACGAACATCAGGAAGGTCGCGGTGTACGGCACAAAGCCACCGTGCAGCGCAATCCCGTTGGCAATCGCCGTCATGCCGAATTCGCGCACGCCGTAGTGGATGTAGTTACCCGCGTGGTCTTTATCCAGCGATACCGAGCCGGACCAGATGGTCAGGTTGCTCGGTGCCAGGTCGGCTGAACCGCCCAGGAATTCCGGCAGCAGTTTGCCGTAGGCTTCCAGCGCGTTCTGTGACGCTTTGCGGCTGGCGATTTTCGCCGGATTGGCCTGCAGGTCTTCGATAAATTTCTGCGCGTCCGCCTGCCAGCTGGCCGGCAGTTCGCCGCCGGTGCGGCGTGTGAACTCGGCAGCCAGTTCCGGGTATGCGCTGGCGTAGGCGGCAAACGCCTCGTTCCAGGCGGCTTCCTTACGCTGACCGGCCGGTTTCGCATCCCAGGCGGCATAGATATCCGCCGGAATCTCAAACGGCGCGTGGGTCCAGCCCAGCTGTTCGCGGGAGGCGGCGACTTCTGCATCCCCCAGCGGCGCACCGTGCGAATCGTGCGTACCCGCCTTGTTCGGTGAACCAAAACCAATCACGGTTTTGCACATCAGCAGCGACGGCTTGTCGGTCACCAGCTGGGCTTCGCCGATGGCACGTTTGATGGCGTCCGCATCGTGGCCGTCCACGCCGCGCACCACGTGCCAGCCGTAGGCTTCAAAACGGGCGGCGGTATCATCGGTAAACCAGCCTTCAACGTGGCCGTCGATGGAGATGCCGTTGTCATCATAAAACGCGGTCAGCTTGCCGAGCTTCATGGTACCGGCCAGCGAGCAGACTTCGTGGGAAATCCCTTCCATCATGCAGCCGTCACCGAGGAAGGCGTAGGTGTGATGGTCGACAATCTCGTGACCCGGACGGTTGAACTGCGCCGCCAGCGTACGCTCGGCAATCGCCATCCCGACCGCATTGGCAATCCCCTGACCCAGCGGGCCGGTGGTGGTTTCAACGCCGGCGGTGTAGCCGTATTCCGGGTGACCCGGGGTTTTGGAATGCAGCTGGCGGAAGTTTTTCAGTTCTTCAATCGGCAGGTCGTAGCCGGAGAGATGCAGCAGGCTGTAAATCAGCATGGACGCGTGGCCGTTGGACAGCACGAAGCGGTCGCGGTTGGCCCAGTTAGGGTTGGCCGGATTATGGTTGAGGTAATCGCGCCACAGGACTTCGGCGATATCGGCCATGCCCATCGGTGCGCCCGGGTGACCGGATTTGGCTTTCTGCACCCCATCCATGCTCAGCGCGCGGATAGCATTGGCAAGTTCTTTACGAGAGGACATGCTTGACTCCAGATCGGATTGAACGACTGTCTTTCCTGCAAAACCAATAAAAATCAATAAGTTAAACAAGAATGACAAAATAAATATGATTACAAATGTACATGAAAAATGTAGCGAATGCACATGGAACCGTGAGCAAAAAACAGGGATTTATCGGCTGACGAATCAATGACGGTTCTTTTGCCAATTGTGCAGTTGATTACAGCGCTATACGCGATGTTTTCTAGTGGGTTTACCTTTATTCGACGCACCTTTTCGGAACGCCCAGAAACAAAATACATCGCCTACGGACTATCGTAAAAAAGATAAATCAGATTTTCCGATCTATTTCTCAATGTCGTTTTCGGGTAGTTTATAGCCGATTTTCTTTCATACTAAAAACGAACACCATCGTAGGGAGATGATTTTTATGGCAATTCGTTCTTCTGTGCTGGCGCTGTGTGTAGCAACGTTGCTGACTGGCTGCCAGAACTTAAACACCAATACCTTAATGCAGTCCGGTGCTCAGGCGTTTCAGGCGGCAACGCTCAGCGATGCTGATGTTAAATCACTCAGCAATCAGTCCTGTGAGCAAATGGACAAAGAGGCAAAAATTGCCCCTGCCGACAGCAAGTACACACAGCGCCTGAATAAAATTGCGGATGCGCTGGGTCATGACATCAACGGTACACCAGCCAACTACAAGGTTTATCTGACAAAAGACGTTAACGCCTGGGCAATGGCTAACGGCTGTATCCGGGTGTATAGCGGCCTGATGGACATGATGAACGACAATGAAGTGGAAGGCGTTCTCGGCCACGAAATGGGTCACGTTGCGCTGGGACACACGCGTAAAGCGATGCAGGTTGCCTACGCGGCAACGGCTGCTCGTACTGCCATCGCCTCTGCGGGCGGCGTGGCGGCGTCTCTGTCACAATCTCAGCTAGCCGATCTGGGAGAAAAACTGGTTAATTCCCAGTTCTCTCAAACGCAGGAAACACAGGCAGATGATTACTCCTTTGATTTGCTGAAGAAACGCGGCATCAATCGGGAAGGTCTGGCAAGCAGCTTTGAGAAACTCGCCAAACTTGATGCGGGCCATGAGAGCAGCATGTTTGATTCCCACCCTTCATCTGAAGGTCGCGCCAAACACATTCGTGAACGTATTGCTGCCGAGAAGTAATCCTGCGTTCTGATGACTCACCAAGCAAGCACACCGCGGGCAATTGAAAAAATCTCAATTGCCCGCTAGTCATCCGACCACTATCATCCCCCTCATATTCGCTGTAAGCTGTCACGTAATTGCCATCTTCACATCCCGCTATTGTCATGATGATAGGATTGAAGAATTAATAGATGACAAATAGATAGCTATTTTCAATCTCACTAACTTTCTGTTCCCTTTTTAAGAAACGAAAGTCGGTGGATTTCCAGATGCCAGAAGCACTAATCCACGAATGCGGCAGCATACCGACAAACAGGTAACCACGATTAGCGCAGAGACCTACGCCGTAATAAACAGGAATGTTAGAGTAAACCCCTGTATTTAAAGATAGAAATAAACCAGTAAATCAAGCATACTATGTTAAACCAATAAAAATTTTTCCAGTTGGATCATATAGATATATGATAAACCGGTTGTCTCTTTCGCAGGTTTCTCTAGAGGCTCCATCTTTTTAGCGATTTAAAGGCATTTCAGGATCGCGATTTCTTAATAACTGGATAACATCAGCAGCAATTATTGGTTTGTGGCCCCTTTCAGACAATAAACTCATATGTGTTAAAAATCATGGATGTGAGAATTTTCAGTAAATGCAATTTTACCACGGTAGGATTACGGGAAATCCTATCCAGTATCCCTATGCTCTCGATAAAACCCGTCAACAGGTTTACGCTGCAGCAAGGAAAGAAAAAATGTATTTTCATCATTGACGGTAGCAGTGAGGGCTTTGAGGAATACTACGAGTCGATAAGAACTCACTTTTATAATATGGCGGCGTCGTTCGTTATCATCAATAATTCCCCCAATCACCCTCCCGTGTGCATTGACGAAAAAACGATTCTTATTTCAAAGTCAGCTGCCATCGATTCTTTTTATAAATTACTCGATTTCGTCCACCTTCACGATCGCCGTTTATTCAGTCCCGTCAGGTTGTCAAAGTCTGAATATGCCGTATTCCAGTATTGGTGTGCGGGCTACACCGCGGAAGCGATTGCCGATATCATTGGATTAAATAAGAAATCAGTACTGAACAGCAAATCACGATTACTGAATAAATATGGCGTTCAGGATAAAAACTCTTTACTGCTAATTGCCAAGATTATCTTCAAGGACAGCGTCATTGAAGAATTTGATTCCCTTCCCAAGCCAGCAACCGATATCAATATAAGTAATTCGCTTATCTGAACGATAGCCGAAAAAAAGGGATGCTCACTCGCATCCCTTTTTACTCAGTCATATACCCGTCATACTTCAAGTTGCATGTGCGTTGGCTACGTTCACTCACCCGAATCACTTACCAGTGTAAGTTCATCGGGATTCCTTCTCTTGCCGCCTTCCCGAAACTCGAATTATTTAGGGTATACTCACTCTTCATCTTCCAAATAAGTATAGCCGTACAGCCCGGTTTCAAACTCTTCCATGAACTGTGCCTGAAGCTCCGCATCCAGATCGGTTTCTTTAACCTGATCGCGGAAGCGAGTCATCAGCACTTTAGGGTCAAGCTGCACATATTCCAGCATGTCGGCAACCGTATTGCCTTCGTCGGATTCTTCAATCTCAACCGTACCATCCTGGAAGACAAACACGTCAACGGTGGACGTATCACCGAACAGGTTATGCATGTTCCCCAGAATTTCCTGATAGGCGCCGACCATAAAGAAGCCCAGCAGCGGCGGATTTTCTGGATCGTAAGGCGGCATTGGCATCGTCGTCGCGATTCCGTCGCCATCGACATAATGATCGATCGTGCCATCAGAATCACAGGTGATATCCAGCAGCACAGCACGACGCTCAGGCGGTTTATCCAGCCCTTCCAGCGGCAGTACTGGGAACAGCTGATCGATACCCCATGCGTCCGGCATGGATTGGAACAGCGAGAAGTTGACATACAGCTTGTCAGCCATGCGCTCCTGTAATTCATCAATCACCGGCCGGTGCGCGCGGTTACTCGGATCCAACTGCTCCTGAATCATCTGGCAGATGCTCAGATAAAGCTGCTCCGCTTTGGCGCGCTGTGTCAGATCCAACATACCGTGCGTGTACTGGGTATGCACATCGTGCAAATCCATCTGGCTGTCGTGCAGCCACTCACGCAGCGAACGGCGTTTTCCTGGCTGCTTGATTTCCTTCCAGGTCGACCACAGGCTCTCCAGCGCGCGCGGTGCATCTTCTTCCGGCTCAGTCGGCTCACTGAACTCGTTGCGTTCAACCCCGATGATATTGGAAACCAACACGGTATGGTGCGCGGTTACTGCACGGCCAGATTCGGTGATCACCGTCGGATGCGGCAACCCGTGTTCGTTACAGGCATCGCCGATACCCCAAATCACGTTGTTGGCGTACTCGTTCAGGCCATAGTTCACTGAACAATCGGACTGAGAGCGCGTGCCTTCATAATCCACGCCTAAGCCGCCACCGACGTCAAAGCACTGGATATTCACACCCAGCTTATGCAGTTCGACATAGAAGCGCGCGGATTCACGCACGCCCGTCGCGATGTCACGGATATTTGCCAACTGGGAGCCCAGATGGAAATGCAGCAGTTGCAGGCTATCCAGCTTCCCGGCTTCGCGCAGCATCTCAACCAGCTGCAGCACCTGAATCGCCGCCAAACCAAACTTGGATTTTTCGCCACCACTGGATTGCCATTTGCCCGATCCCTGAGAAGCCAGACGAGCACGGACGCCAAGACGTGGCACCACATTCAAACGCTCGGCCTCTTCCAGCACCAGACGAATTTCGGACATCTTCTCGATGACCAGATAAACCTTGTGGCCCAGCTTTTCGCCGATCAGTGCCAGACGGATGTATTCACGGTCTTTGTAGCCGTTACACACAATCACGGTGCGCGTCATACCGGCATGACCCAGTACCGCCATCAGCTCGGCTTTTGAACCCGCTTCCAGCCCTAACGGTTCTCCGGAATTAGCCAGTGACTCAATGACGCGGCGATGCTGGTTAACCTTGATCGGATAAACCAGAAAGTAACCGCCTTCATAGCCAAATGATTCCCGAGCCTGTTTAAACGCAGCGTTAATAGAACGCAGGCGATGCTGAAGAATTTGCGGAAAGCAGAACAGCGCAGGCAGGCGCTGATGGTTATCCCTCTGCATATCTTTGACCAGTCTGGCCAGATCGACGCGAGCTTCTGGTACGTCAGGATCCGGGCACACGCTAATGTGGCCAAGCTCATTGACGTCATAGTAATTATTGCCCCACCAGGCAATATTGTAGGTACGAAGCATTTCGCTGGCATTACGGTCATTCATGGCAACCTCCTGCATAGAGCGCAAATTTTCATGTTTACCCGTCGCTGACGAGCCGTGATGAATCATGTCGTCAGACATAACGAACCTCTTCTTTTTCTAGACTGCTGATCACATCAGTACCTGAATAAACAACCCACATGAGCATACCTGCAACATGCGGCATCGACAGTGAAAAAACCGGCGTAGTGCAGTATGCCGTCACTTTATTACTCTTATTAGTGTAAAACACGTTGTCAGGCTCCGTGTTACGGGTCGATAAAACTCGTTGTGAAAACCACCGGGCGAACGTGACCAGAAAGGCGCTAAACACTTCTGGCAGAAAGAATAACAGGCAGATTAACCAGCCCTGGAGTCCTGTGTCGAATTTAAAGACAGGCAACGTCGAGAAACGGAAAAGAAGGGTTGAGTCGCTGACGCGGTAGCGTCAAAAGGGACATATTGCGAACGCAATATACTCAGTAAACAACGGATCATTAATCCTACCACCTCCACGTGCGCCGCAGGCTATGCGGTCAGCTATCAATAAGAAATTCACCATGTCGCGGCGTACACCATACCGCTACAGATCGCCGTTTATACCGACATGCTGCTGGAAAAGCAAAATGAAAATTACCACCAGTCATATCTTGTAAAAGAAAAAATGGCCGATGATAAAAGGACGATGGCGAGCTAATGCGAAAAACTACTGGCACTGAGACCAAAAGGTGACCTAGAATAGCCATCCAGATGTTAATCCGTCTATACCGATTAACTGATACACTGCTTAACGGCTTTGATTTGAAGGTAAAGAAACTCATGGCTAAACACCTTTTTACGTCCGAGTCAGTCTCTGAAGGACATCCTGATAAAATTGCTGACCAGATTTCTGATGCGGTTCTCGACGCCATTCTGGAGCAAGACCCAAAAGCGCGTGTCGCTTGTGAGACTTATGTAAAGACCGGAATGGTGTTAGTCGGTGGCGAAATCACCACCAGCGCCTGGGTCGATATTGAAGAAATTACCCGTCGTACCGTGCGTGATATCGGTTATGTCAATTCTGAAATGGGCTTTGATGCCAACTCTTGTGCCGTATTGAGCGCAATTGGCAAGCAATCTCCTGACATCAATCAAGGCGTTGACCGCCGCGACCCACTGGAACAAGGTGCTGGTGACCAGGGCCTGATGTTCGGCTACGCGACCAACGAAACCGACGTACTGATGCCAGCGCCTGTGACTTATGCACACCGTCTGGTTCAGCGCCAGTCAGAAGTCCGCAAGAGCGGTTCTCTGCCGTGGCTGCGCCCAGATGCGAAAAGCCAGGTTACGTTCCTGTACGACGATGGCAAGATTGCCGGTATTGATGCCGTGGTACTGTCTACCCAGCATTCAGAAGAGATCAGCCAGAAAGATCTGCATGAAGCGGTGATGGAAGAGATCATCAAACCGGTTCTGCCTGCTGAGTGGCTGTCTGCCAATACCAAATATTTCATCAACCCAACCGGACGCTTTGTTATCGGCGGCCCGATGGGTGACTGTGGTTTGACTGGTCGTAAAATCATCGTTGATACCTACGGTGGCGCAGCGCGTCACGGTGGCGGGGCGTTCTCCGGTAAGGATCCGTCTAAAGTAGACCGTTCTGCAGCTTATGCCGCACGCTATGTTGCCAAAAATATCGTCGCTGCGGGTCTGGCCGATCGCTGCGAGATTCAAGTGTCCTACGCTATCGGCGTGGCTGAGCCAACCTCTATCATGATCGAAACCTTCGGCACAGAGAAAGTGTCCACCGAGCAGTTGACGCTGCTGGTGCGCGAATTCTTCGATCTGCGTCCTTACGGTTTAATCCAGATGCTGGATCTGCTGCATCCGATTTATCAAGAAACGGCAGCTTATGGTCACTTTGGCCGTGAACATTTCCCATGGGAAAAAACGGACAAAGCCGCACAGCTGCGTGAAGCTGCAGGTCTGTAATCCAGTAATGCAACAAAGACTATACCCTAAATAATTCGAGTTGCATGAAGGCGGCGACACAGCTAATCCCCAGGAGCTTACACCAGTAAGTGACTGGGGTGAGCGAGGAAAGCCAACACACATGCAGCCTGAAGTATGACGGGTATAAGACGGCGAATGAAAATTCGCCGTTTTTCGTTCTGATTTCCCTCCGCTTCACCTATTGCGTCTCCCTGCCACTCAATTTATGCTCACAGAAATGAACACTCCCCGAATTCCCATTGCCAGCCATCAGGCTGTGATGCGCTGCCTGCGTGATAAATTGCAACAGGCCAATCTCACCTTGCAGACGGACTACACCGAACCCACGGTAAGTTACCAGCAGCGCGGCGCTACGGCAGGCACGGCCTGGCTGCAACACTGGGAAATTCGACTGAATCCCGTGTTGCTACAGGAAAATCAGCAGGCTTTTATCGATGAGGTGGTACCTCATGAGCTGGCTCATCTGCTGGTTTACGCGCGTTTTGGCCGCGTCGCGCCGCATGGCAAAGAGTGGCGTTGGATGATGGAAAGCGTCCTGCGTGTTCCGGCAAAACGCACGCATCGGTTTGCAGTGCAATCCGTGCAGGGGAAAACCTTCACTTATCTGTGTGATTGCCAACGGCATGAACTGACGATCCGCCGGCACAATCGAGTTCTGCGCGGCGAAACAGAATATCGCTGCCGTCGTTGCGGAAAAACCTTACGTCATGATGTAAAAAGTTCTATTTAAAAGAGAATTTCCAGTTTTAAAAACTGTTTTTGCATTTGCCTGCCGACGAGACATCCGGTAGTCTGCCAACTTTACAGCCTGTGGATTATTTGGAATATGCTACGCAAAATTCTCGCTATCTCCGCCGTTAGCGCGGGTCTGTTTTCGGCTGCCGCGTTAGGTCAGAACATCAATAATTTTTCGCAGGCAAAAGCCGCCGCTGTCGACATTAACCGGGATGCGCCGGGTTCGTTCTACTGCGGCTGCAAGATTACGTGGCAAGGCAAGAAAGGCACGCCCGATCTTGAATCTTGCGGCTATCAGGTCAGAAAAAATGAACAGCGTGCCAGCCGTATCGAGTGGGAGCATGTTGTGCCCGCCTGGCAGTTCGGCCATCAGCGCCAGTGTTGGCAGGATGGCGGCAGAAAGAATTGTAGCAGCGACCCCGTCTACCGTGAGATGGAAACCGACTTACATAACCTGCAACCCGCTATCGGCGAGGTCAACGGCGATCGCGGTAATGCCATGTATGGACAGTGGAACGGTGGCACATCCCAATACGGGCAATGCGAGATGAAGGTCGATTTCAAAAATAATCTGGCAGAACCGCCTGCCCGCGCCCGTGGCCAGATCGCTCGTACCTATTTCTACATGCGTGACCGCTATCAGTTACGCCTGTCCAATCAACAAACCCAGTTGTTCGAAGCCTGGGATAAGCAGTATCCGGTCACGCAGTGGGAATGTACCCGCAATCAACGCATCGCCGCAAAACAGGGAAACCCGAATCCCTACGTTCAACAAGCTTGCCAGCGCTAGTTCGTCTACCTACTATAGCGAATCTGTTTCCAGCAAAACCGCCGTCAGATGACGGTGGTTTTACCTATTTCTAGCGTTCCTGTGCCGATTAATTTCATTCAAAGGTCTTAATTCAGTATGCGAGTACCACGCATTTTTCATCCCGAGACGCTCCCCCTTAACGGCGGTGAAGTCGAACTGAGCGACGATGCCGCCAACCATGTTGGTCGCGTGTTACGCATGAATACGGGCCAGGCATTGCAGTTGTTTGATGGCAGCAATCATGTCTTTGATGCGGAAATCATCGCGGCAGGCAAAAAGAGTGTGCGCGTTCACTTCACAGCAGGTAAGTTGGAAAATAAAGAATCGCCCCTACATTTACATCTGGGACAGGTGATGTCGCGCGGCGAAAAGATGGAGTTTACTATCCAGAAATCCATCGAGCTGGGCGTCAATATGATTACCCCGCTGCTTTCTGAACGCTGTGGCGTAAAACTGGATGCCGAGCGTATGGAGAAAAAAATTAACCAGTGGCAGAAAATCGCGATTGCCGCCTGTGAACAGTCAGGCCGCAACTGTGTGCCGCTGGTGCGGCCAGCGATGACGCTGGAAGCCTGGTGTGCGGAACAAGATAATGCATTGAAATTAAATCTGCACCCGCGCGCCACACAGAGTATTAATACGCTGCCGCTGCCAGTCGATCGGGTCAGGCTGCTAATCGGCCCGGAAGGCGGACTTACCGCCAGTGAAATTACCATGACCTCAGAACACGGATTCACTGATATCCTGTTGGGGCCACGCGTTTTGCGCACAGAAACCACTGCACTCACCGCCATGACCGCCTTACAGGTACGTTTCGGCGATTTGGGGTAAAGGAGAAAAGAATGATCAAACTCGGTATCGTGATGGACCCGATTGACACCATCAATATCAAGAAAGACACCAGCTTTGCCATGTTGCTGGAAGCACAGCGCCGTGGTTGGGAACTGCATTATATGGAGATGAACGATCTCTATATGCACGCGGGCGTTGCCCGTGCCACAACGCGTCGCCTGAGCGTCCAGTATGATTACGATGGCTGGTACGATTTCTCCGGCGAGCAGGATATTGCGCTGGAAGAGTTGGACGTGGTGCTGATGCGTAAAGATCCGCCGTTCGATACGGAGTTCATCTACGCCACCTATATTCTGGAACGTGCAGAAGAGAAAGGCACACTGATCGTCAACAAACCGCAAAGCCTGCGTGATTGCAACGAGAAGCTGTTCACCGCCTGGTTCCCGCATCTGACCCCCGACACGCTCGTCACACGCCGTGCGGATAAACTGCGTCAATTCCATGAAAAACATGGCGATGTCATTCTCAAGCCGCTGGACGGCATGGGTGGCGCGTCTATCTTCCGTTTGAAGCAGGATGACGCCAACGTCTCGGTCATCATCGAAACGCTGACCGAACACGCTACCCGCTACTGCATGGCGCAAAACTACCTGCCTGCGATTAAAGACGGCGACAAGCGTGTGCTGGTGGTCGATGGCGAACCCGTTCCCTACTGCCTGGCGCGTATCCCGAAAAGCGGTGAGACACGCGGTAACCTGGCAGCCGGTGGTCGTGGTGAAGCCCGTCCGCTGACCGAAAGCGACTGGAAAATCGCCCGCGACGTCGCTCCAACGTTAAAAGCTAAAGGTCTGATTTTCGTCGGTCTGGACATCATCGGCGACCGTCTGACAGAAATTAACGTCACCAGCCCGACCTGCGTGCGTGAAATCGAAGCGGCCTACCCGGATGTGTCCATCACCGGCATGCTGATGGACGCGATTGAAAAACGTCTGGCTGCACGTACCCGCTAATACCAGAGACACCAGGCACACCACTCGGCCCGCGCAACACGGGCCGTTTCTCCAACGCTGACGGATATCGATAAAAATACATAATGAATTTACAGCATCACTTCCTCATTGCTATGCCAGCACTACAGGACTCTGTATTTAAACGTTCGGTGGTCTATATCTGCGAACATAATGAAGACGGAGCCATGGGGCTGATCATCAACAAACCGATGGATCAGTTTTCTGTGGAAAATGTGCTGAAAAAGCTAAAAATAGATCCGACACCACGCGATCCTGCCATTCGATTGGATAAACCCGTCTTCATGGGCGGCCCACTGGCGGACGACCGTGGCTTTATCCTACATACGCCCTGCCCTGGCTTTGGTTCCAGCATCAGCATCTCTGAAGACACGATGATCACCACGTCAAAAGACGTGCTGGAAACGTTAGGCACGCCGAGTCAGCCGGAAAATACGCTGGTCGCCTTAGGCTATTCCGCCTGGGAGAACGGTCAGTTGGAAGAAGAACTGTTAGAAAATGCCTGGCTGACAACGCCAGCCGATAAAGACATTCTGTTCCACACGCCGATTGCGGAACGCTGGCGAGCGGCGGCAAGAAAGTTGGGTATCGATATTCATAATATCTCGACCGAAGCGGGACATGCCTGATGAAGAGCAGAACCATTCTTGCCTTTGATTTTGGGACAAAAAGTATCGGTGTCGCCATCGGTCAGGAGATTACCGGTACAGCGCGCCCGCTAACATCGTTCAAAGCGCAGGAAGGGATCCCAGACTGGCAAAAAGTGGAGAAGCTGTTGTCGGAATGGCAGCCCGATCTGGTCGTCGTCGGTCTACCACTCAACATGGATGGCACCGAGCAGCCGCTAACAGCACGGGCGAGGAAGTTTGCTAACCGACTGCATGGCCGTTTTGGCGTCGCGATTGCGCTACACGATGAACGGTTGAGTACGGTGGAAGCACGTGCCGATCTCTTCGAACGCGGCGGCTTTAAAGCGCTGGATAAAGGGAGCGTAGATGCGGCTTCTGCGGTGATTATTCTGGAAAGCTGGTTCGAGGCACAACACTAAAAAACGCGGGTTGTGGCGAGCCACAAAAATGGCGTACTGGGCAGCACACCATAAGCCGTTATCCCGCGTTGGCAGATCACCCACCAACACGGGACAGCGTTAATTAGGCATCGGGAAATTCACGGATGAAACGTTCTACGTCATCAACCATGGATTCCGTTCCCACAAAGAACGGTGAGCGCTGATGCAGTTTCTCTGGCGTGATATCCAGAATACGGTTCTTACCGTCGCTAGCTTTACCGCCTGCCTGCTCCGCCAGAAACGCCATCGGGTTGCATTCGTACAGCAAACGTAGTTTGCCTTTCGGATAGCTCGCCGTGCTCGGATACAGGTAGATTCCGCCTTTCAGCAGGTTACGGTGGAAATCTGCGACCAGTGAGCCGATATAACGCGACGTATAAGGACGCTGCGTCTCTTCATCCTGCTCCTGACAGTATTTGATGTATTTCTTCACGCCGACAGGAAACTTGATGTAGTTCCCTTCGTTGATGGAATACATATTCCCTTTTTCCGGGAAGCAAACTTTTTCATGCGAGAGACAGAATACGCCGAGTGACGGATCGTAGGTAAAAGCGTGAACGCCGTGACCCGTGGTGTACACCAGCATGGTTGAAGAACCGTAAACGATGTAACCCGCAGCAACCTGCTGGCTACCCGGCTGCAAGAAGTCCGCTTCCGTGACGGAGGTTCCCAGCGGCGTAATACGGCGATAAATAGAGAAAATCGTACCGACAGAGACGTTCACATCAATATTCGACGAGCCGTCCAGCGGGTCCATCAGAACCACATACTTGGCATTTTCCGCCTTATCACCTTCAAAGATAACAATTTCGTCTTCTTCTTCGGAGGCGATACCTGCCACTTCACCACGTGCTTTTAATGCCGCTTTCAGTTTCTCATTGGCATACAGATCGAGCTTCATCTGTACTTCGCCCTGGACATTAGAAATGCCGCTGGCACCCAGAATATCAACCAGACCCGCTTTATTGATATCACGGTGAATAATCTTGGCACCCAGTTTAATAGCAGACAGCAGCGCGGTAAGCTCACCTGTGGCGTGAGAGAAATCGTGCTGTTTTTCGACGATAAATTCGCCTAACGTTTTCATAACACTATTCCAGAATCTACGGATGAAAAGCGGTTTCATTTCTGCACCGCCAACGTTTGCGCATGCAGTGTAGCCCAAAGAGAAAGTGAGTACCTAGTCAAATCCATTTCTTATGGTGGATTCATAGCGTTAGAATGTGACACAGACTCACTGTGAAGATGGAAAATGTATGCGTATTCATATTTTAGGTATCTGTGGCACCTTTATGGGTGGCCTTGCCCTGCTTGCTCGTTCACTGGGGCATGACGTCACGGGCTCAGATGCAAATGTTTATCCTCCCATGAGTACCTTACTTGAAGAGCAGGGAATCACGCTGATTCAGGGCTACGATCCAGCGCAGCTTACCCCCGCCCCTGATTTGGTCATCATCGGCAATGCGATGACGCGTGGAAACCCGTGCGTCGAAGCCGTACTGGAACAAGGATTACCTTATGTTTCCGGCCCACAGTGGCTGCATGATCATGTACTACGCGATCGCTGGGTGATTGCCGTTGCGGGTACTCATGGCAAAACCACCACGGCGGGGATGGTCACCTGGATTCTGGAAGATTGTGGCTATCAGCCCGGGTTTGTGATCGGTGGCGTTCCCGGCAACTTTACCGTTTCAGCACGGTTGGGTGACAGCCCATTCATGGTGCTCGAAGCCGATGAATACGATTGTGCGTTCTTCGACAAACGTTCCAAATTCGTACATTACTGCCCCAGAACACTGGTGCTCAACAACCTTGAGTTCGATCACGCCGACATCTTTGACGATCTGAAAGCCATTCAGAAACAGTTCCACCATCTTGTGCGACTAGTGCCCGGCAGCGGGAAGATCATTCTGCCAACCAACGACCTTAACCTCAAACAGGTGATGGGAATGGGATGCTGGAGCGAGCAGGAACTGGTTGGCGAAGAAGGCACATGGCGTGCACAGAAAGTGTCGATTGATGCCAGCCAGTATCAGGTTTACCTGAACAATGAACTCGTCGGTGAAGTTCATTGGAAGCTGGTGGGCGAACACAATATGCACAACGGGTTGATGGCCATTGCCGCTGCACATCATGTCGGCGTACTGCCCGCAGATGCCTGCCGCGCGCTGGGAGGATTTATCAACGCACGTCGTCGCCTTGAATTACGCGGTACGGAACATGGCGTCACGGTGTATGACGATTTTGCACATCACCCGACTGCGATTCTGGCGACGCTGTCAGCACTACGCAGCAAGGTTGGCGGCACGGCGCGTATTTTGGCCGTACTTGAACCTCGTTCAAACACCATGAAATTGGGAATGTGCAAAAATGAGCTGGCACCGTCATTAGGCCGCGCCGATGAAGTTTTCCTCTTCCAGCCAGCCCATATTCCGTGGCAGGTCGTCGAAGTCGCGGAAGCCTGCGTACAGCCTGCTCATTGGAGCGCGGATATCGATACGCTGGTAGAAAACATCGTCAAGACCGCACAACCAGGCGACCATATTCTTGTAATGAGCAACGGCGGATTTAGCAACATCCACAACAAGCTGTTAGATGGTCTGAAGAAAAAAGCGCAGAAGATGAAAGACGCTCAGGAATAACGAGTCAGAAACCGTTGTTGTTCACACTACAGCGGTTAAACGGTAGATAGCAAAAAGGACGGGAATCCCGTCCTTTTTCATATGCACTTCACCCATTAAGAGTGGCGCAATCAAGCATCGAACGGATCGCGCAATACCATCGTTTCGCTGCGATCTGGACCGGTGGAAATAATATCAATCGGCACACCAGTGACTTCTTCGATACGTTTGATGTAGTTCAACGCAGCCTGCGGCAGCTTGCTGTGATCTTTCACGCCAAACGTGCTTTCAGACCAGCCCGGCATCGTTTCGTAAATCGGCTCAAGACCTTCCCAACCTTCGGCAGCCAGCGGAGTCGTATCCACTTCGGTGCCGTTCGGCAGACGGTAGCCTACACAGATCTTAATTTCTTTCAGACCATCCAGAACATCCAGCTTGGTCAGGCAGAAACCTGACAGCGAGTTGATCTGCACTGCACGACGTACAGCAACCGCATCCAGCCAGCCAGTACGACGACGACGGCCCGTAGTCGCGCCAAACTCGTTACCTTTCTGAGACAGATGCTCACCGACTTCTTCAAACAGCTCAGTCGGGAATGGGCCTGCACCCACACGAGTAGAGTAAGCTTTAACGATACCCAGCACATAGTCTACATAGCGTGGACCCAGACCAGAACCAGTAGCAACGCCGCCCGCAGTGGTATTTGAGGAGGTCACGTACGGATAAGTACCGTGGTCGATATCCAGCAGCGTACCCTGCGCGCCTTCAAACATGACGAAATCGCCACGCAGGTGCGCTTTGTACAGTAGATCGGAAACATCAACGACCATCGCTGTCAGGATGTCGGCAATCGCCAGCACATCATCCAGTACTTTCTGGTAGTCGACAGCATCGGCTTTGTAGTAGTTAACCAGTTGGAAGTTATGGTACTCGACGATTTCTTTCAGTTTGACGGCAAAGGTTTCTTTATCAAACAGATCGCCAACGCGCAGACCACGGCGAGCAACTTTATCTTCATACGCCGGACCGATACCGCGTCCTGTCGTACCAATTGCTTTCGCACCACGCGCTTTCTCACGGGCGTTATCCAACGCAACGTGATAAGGCAGGATTAACGGACAGGCTTCAGAAAGCAGCAGGCGTTCGCGTACCGGGACGCCACGCGCTTCAAGCTCCGTCATTTCTTTCATCAATGCGTCAGGCGCCAGCACAACACCGTTACCGATGATGCTGACAACATTTTCACGCAGAATGCCAGAAGGAATTAAATGAAGGACGGTTTTTTCACCGTTGATTACCAGCGTATGGCCAGCGTTGTGACCACCCTGATAGCGCACAACATATTTAGCCCGTTCAGTCAGCAGGTCAACGACCTTGCCTTTACCTTCGTCACCCCATTGGGTGCCCAGTACGACGACGTTCTTACCCATTTCAAGAATCACCAGGTTGCTTAAAAAAGGATTCTACCATCTCATTTGGATGCTTTCAGTACTTTTAGCACACGATTGCGCACATTTTTCCGCTTAATTTTAGCTCCCCATCCGGCTACGCAACATGTAGTAGATCACGCACCCAGCAACAACTATTCCGCCGCCAAAACGGCGTAAAACATTATCCGGCAACTGCGCTATACCCAAAATCATGCGCCGCCAGAGACGAGGAAACAGCAGCGGCCCCAATCCTTCGAGCACCAAAACCAGCCCAAGTGCCAGCCAAATCGTTGAATTCATAACAACCCCTTTTTCCTGCATCCGATTTGAGCAGGACAAGCCTTTGGATATTTCTCTGCCAGCAAATGACAAAAAAAAGCCCGAGAAAGAACCCGGGCTTGATGAAAAACGTCAGTTAATGACTATCAGCGGCGTGGTGCCATGCTGCTATCCGGTGACTTCATGTAGCGGAAGAAGTCGCTATCCGGGCTGAGAACCATCACATCCTGATTATTACTGAAGCTGCTTTCATACGCGCGCAGGCTACGAACAAAAGCGTAGAAGTCAGGATCTTCACTGAATGCGTTCGCAAACAGTTTCGCCGCTTCGGCATCCCCTTCACCACGGGTGATACGTCCTTGACGTTCAGCTTCAGCCAGCGTACGAGTGACTTCATAGTCTGCCGCCGCTTTCAGCTTTTCAGCTTCTTCCTGACCTTGTGAACGGTGGCGACGCGCTACCGCTTCACGCTCTGCACGCATACGCTGGTAAATCGCGTCAGACACTTCTGTTGGCAGGTTGATTTGCTTAATTCGCACATCGATAACCTCAATACCCAGCGCAGCCATGCTGTTAGGGTTGATGTGAGGTTCGTTGCCCGTCGTTTCTTTCTCAACGCGCGCAGCAGCAGAAGCGATCGCATTATCGGCTTCGGTGGTTTCACCCGTACCGGTATTCAGCGCTTCACGCACGTCAGACATCAGTTGTCCACGTGAGTCGGTAACAATACCTTTCACATCCAGACGACCAATCTCAGAACGCAGACGGTCACTGAATTTACGTTTCAACAGCACTTCAGCCTGAGAAATGTCGCCACCGCCCGTTGCCAGATAGTAGCGGCTGAAATCGCTGATACGCCATTTAAGGTAAGAATCGACGATCAGGTCTTTCTGCTCTTTAGTGATAAAGCGGTCAGCCTGGTTTTCCATCGTCTGGATACGCGCGTCCAGCATTTTCACTGAGTCGATAAACGGAATCTTGAACTGCAATCCCGGCGCATAAATCAGCGGCTTATTCTCGTCATCACGCAATACTTTGCCAAAGCGCATCACAATGCCGCGCTGGCCTTCCTGCACCACAAACAGTGACGCATAGACCACCATCAGTACCAGGATCAGGATAAATAGTAAGGGCTTACGCATCGATTATTCTCTCCCTACTCGAGTGAAGTCATCACGCTGCGCATTTGCTCTGCGCTGATCCATGATATTTCCATTGTTACTGCTGCGCGTCTGGTTGCTGTTCGCTGCACCGCTGCTGCCAGTGGGCAGACGCAGTGGGCTAGCGCTGCTGTTATTGCTGTTGCTTTGCGTATTTTCACCGCCTTGTCCACGCAGCATCTGATCCAACGGCAGCACCATCAGGTTGCCCCCCTTGTCATTGACCAGCACTTTGCGGGTATGGCTCAGCACGCGTTCCATCGTTTCGATATACAGACGCTCGCGGGTGATTTCCGGCGCGGCTTTATATTCCGGTAAAACTCTGGCGAAACGGGCAACTTCACCCTGAGCTTCCAGAACGGTACGGGTTTTATAAGCGCGAGACTCTTCCAGAATACGCTGAGCCTGACCGTTAGCACGCGGCTGCACTTCGTTCGCGTAAGCTTCCGCTTCACGAATATATTGCTGTTCGTTTTCACGTGCGGCAATCGCATCATCAAACGCAGCTTTCACTTCCTCCGGCGGACGCGCGGTCTGGAAGTTGACGTCCAGCAGCGTGACACCCATGTTGTACGGACGAACGGTTTCTTCCAGTACACGCTGGGTATCCGTACGCACGATGGTACGGCCTTCTGTCAAAATTTTGTCCATCGTGTACTTACCAATAACGCCGCGCAGCGCACTGTCAGTGGCCTGACGCAGGCTGTCATCCGCATTGGTTACGCTGAACAGATATTGTTCTGGCTGCGTGACACGATATTGCACGTTCATTTCAACGCGCACGACGTTCTCGTCTGACGTCAACATCACGCCCGACGTCGCCAGTTCACGCACCGACTCGACGTTCACTGCGCGAACAGAGTCGATGAAGGTCGGTTTCCAGTTAAGACCAGGCCCAACCAAATGGCTAAATTTACCAAAGCGCGTTACGACACCGCGTTCCGCTTCTTTAATGGTATAGAAACCCGTAGCAGCCCAAATGACAACCGCAGCGACGGCAGCGATACCGACGATCCGACCACCCAGAGCTGGGCCGCCAGAATTTCCGCTGTTGCTTGAGCCAGAACCTTTTCCGCCACCCAGATCGCTGAGTTTTTTGCTCAGTTTACGGAAGATGTCGTCCAGATCCGGCGGCCCCTGATCTCGGCCACCTTTATTGTTATTTCCGCCAGAGTTGCCGCCATTATTGCTGCTGCTCCCCCACGGGTCGCGGTCTTGTCCGTTATTACCGGGCTGATTCCACGCCATGTTTTAGCTCCATTCTTTATGATAGGTGTTCTTCAGGTTCAATATCCCAGAGTCCGTCAGACTATTTCACCGTTCAGACTGTTTTTGCCAGTCAAATCAGACAATATAGTCCATCAGTTCCTGCTCTTTTTTGCAGAGGCGGCGCCAGTCAGCAATCGGCATACGAATAACCAGACCAATTTGCCCATCCTCTTCAATCCATTCTTTTTCTATTGCCTGAAGCTGGTAAAAACGACTACGCAAGCGTCCTGCCTGCGGGGGAAGGTGCAAGGTATATTGTGCGATTTCCCCGGAAAGCCGCTCAGTCAATGCCTGAAATAGCAACGGAATACCGTCACCAGTCTGTGCTGAAAGCCAGACCCGTACCGGTAGATTCTCTTCGTTGCGATCGATACGCGGAACGAAATCATCCAGCATATCAATCTTGTTCATTACCAACAGCGCAGGTATTTCATCCGCCTCGATTTCCGCCAGTACGTCATTAACCGCCTCGATGTTCTCGTCAAGACGAGGATCGGCGGCATCAACAACGTGCAACAGCAATGAGGCCTGACGTGTTTCCTGTAATGTAGCCTTAAACGCAGCCACCAAATCGTGGGGCAACTGCCGGATAAAACCTACGGTATCCGCCAGCACTGTATCACCGACATCATCCACTTCAATGCGACGCAATGTTGGATCCAGTGTGGCAAATAACTGATCGGCGGCATAGACGCCCGCCGATGTAATCTTGTTAAACAGCGTGGATTTACCCGCATTGGTATAGCCCACCAGCGACACGGTGGGCACATCGGCGCGAACCCGCGACCGCCGTCCCTGTTCACGCTGTTTTTCTACCCGTTCAAGACGCGACAGTATCTGAGTGATACGGTTACGTAATAAACGACGGTCGGTTTCAAGCTGGGTTTCACCCGGGCCACGCAAACCGATACCGCCTTTCTGGCGTTCAAGGTGCGTCCAGCCGCGAACCAATCGAGTCGCAAGGTGGCGCAGCTGTGCCAGTTCTACCTGTAATTTCCCCTCGTGAGTACGCGCACGCTGGGCAAAAATATCTAAAATCAGTCCGGTACGATCGATCACCCGGCACTCGCACAAACGCTCCAGATTACGTTCCTGAGCTGGCGTAAGCGCATGATCAAACAGCACGACAAACGCGCCGGTTTCTTTGACTACATGAGCAATTTCTTCGGCTTTACCTTCCCCGACAAAATACTTGGGGTGAGGTGCCTTACGGCTACCAGTCACTACCTGCAAGGATTCAATACCGGCAGAAGAAACCAGAGATTCAAACTCCAGCAGATCGTCAGTATCTCTATCTTGCGAGAAAAAAATATGAACTAATATGGCCCGTTCACCTGATTCATAACGGTCAAACAAGCGAGTAACCTCTTAAACGAGCAAAAAACACCACAGCGAAGGAGCCGAGCGATGCGTCCAGCTCTCCCGCGCCGTGGTGAATTGACAATACGCCTTATTCGGCGTCATCAGCTTCCTGCGACTGCTGCGAAGCCGCCGTGTTGTTACCGTGATAATTGCTGCCGCCGCCTGGATTGTTGCTATGGTGAGATACAGGACGAGAGGGAACAACTGTAGAGATGGCGTGCTTATAAACCATCTGACTTACCGTGTTTTTCAACAAAATCACGAACTGATCGAAAGATTCGATCTGACCTTGCAGCTTAATACCGTTCACCAAATAAATCGAAACCGGAACACGTTCACGACGCAAAGCGTTCAAGAACGGATCTTGCAAAGATTGCCCCTTAGCCATTCTATATTTTCCTTATTTGTATGTTGTTTGTAACAAAGAGCCCTACGGCTCTAAAATAACGGTGTAAAAACTTGCACGCTGAGACTCACCGATTGTACACAATCACCCAACCTATGCACTAACAACCTCTATTACCTTGTCCAGTGCTTCAGTCGGTTTTTCGCTATCCAGCCAGCAGACATCATCCCAACCGCGTAGCCAGGTCATTTGGCGCTTCGCTAGCTGACGCGTCGCACAAATTCCCCGATAAACCATTTCATCGTAATCAATTTCACCGGATAAATATGACCACATCTGGCGATAACCAACGCAACGAATAGAGGGCATATCCGTATGAAGGTCTTGCCGGGCAAATAATAACCGGGCTTCTCTCTCAAAATCCGCCGCCAACATCTGGTGAAAACGCTGTTCAATTCGCTGATGCAACAATTCACGTGTCGCCGGGGCGATAGCAAACTGATGAACCTGATAGGGCAGCGCGTCGCCAGACGTTTTTGTCAGTTCAGTTAAAGTGTTACCTGAAACGAAAAAAACTTCCAGTGCTCGCGAGAGTCTCTGCGGATCATTTGGATGAATCCGAATTGCAGCTACCGGATCGATCTCACTAAGCTGCCGATGCATCGCTTCCCAGCCGACTTCTTTTGCCTGTTCTTCAATGCGCTGGCGCACGGCAGCATCGGCTGGCGGCAGAGGAGAAAGCCCTTCCAGCAGTGCCTTGAAATACAGCATCGTCCCCCCAACCAGAAGGGGAATGCGCCCGGCTGCGGTAATTTCCGCCATCTCACGTAGCGCATCGCGGCGAAAATCGGCCGCAGAATAAGATTCCGCCGGGTCGAGAATGTCGATTAACCGATGCGGTGCCAATGCCAGCTCTTCCGCACTCGGTTTCGCAGTCCCGATATCCATGCCTTTATAAATGAGGGCGGAATCTACGCTAATCAACTCTACCGGCAAATATTCTCTTAACGCCATTGCCAACGCCGTTTTTCCTGACGCCGTTGGCCCCATGATAAAAATGGCAGGCGGCAACGACGCTTTTTCTACATCACTCATGCTTTAAAGCCTTGATGGCATCATGGATGTCCATCATATATAAAAGTTCAGACGGCGGCGTTTTTGCCAACTGCGGACAAAGCCGCTCGACATCCGCCAGTAATTGTATGGCCTGAGAATGGCTCCAGCTTTCCTGCTCACTCTGCAATCGTGTTGCCATCCACGATGCTAATTCACCAGGTTCCACCTGCTGTGTCTCAACCGTCTGATAGTTGGCCAGATAGCCTATCAGTTCGGAGATCAAGTTTTGTAAATTTTGTTGGCGCAATGGTAAAGGTACAGCACGCAGCGTTGCACGCTGTGACTCAACCAAGACATCAATACCAAAACGCGCCAGCAAGGCGTGATGTGCAGACAACACGCTCAGCTCAGATTTACTCAACGTCAGACGCTGCGGAATCAATAACGGCTGCGCCCGCAGCCCCTCTTCCGACGGCGTCAACTGCACCGCCTTCAGATGGCGCTCAGCAACCGAAAGCGACAGCATCGCCAGCCCCTTATGGTACTCCAACAGCGCGTAGCACGGCGGATAAACCGTCAATACGCGCCCGAAACCGTTCGATTGGCTTTCCAGCGGCGACTCAATCGGCGCGCGTGGCTTGCTACTGCTGGTTGTAACATCTGGCGCGGTTCGATTTGGGGGGGAATCGTGTGATGCCGTCGACAGCACCACTACCTCTGGCGGCATAACGCGATTCGCCGGTACAGAAATACGCTCACCAGACGGGTTTGACGCACCTGCCGCGCCATCCGCTGGTTGCAACAACGCCTTATACAGATCGCCCTGTTTTTTCTGGTACGGATTCTCCGGTTGATAGCCGGAATAAGCAGATTCTTTCGCCTGACCAGAATGCCCCGCACGCGGCGTTTTCCCGCCATACGATGGGGAGTTATCGGTACGCGGCGGCTGGGCAAAATGGTTTTCGCCAGCAGCAGGACGATTTTCCTGCTGCCATTGCACGGGCTTCCCAGTCTCCGGCGATGTCATGCCGAGTCCCGGCGCGGATGCCTGTTGCAAAACGGACATCACCGCCTGATAGATAAAATCATGCACCAGACGCGCCTGATGGAACCGCACCTCATGCTTGGCGGGATGCACATTGACATCCACCTGATGCGGGTCGATCTCCAGATACAATACATAAGCGGGCTGCTGATCGTCGCTAAGCTGATCCTGATAAGCCTGTCGGATAGCGTGATTGATGAGCCGATCGCGCATCATGCGCTGGTTCACGTAGCAATACTGCATATCCGGCAGCTGTTTAGCGCCAACCGGATCGGCCACCCAACCATGAATGGTGAGATCGCCATGTTGCCAGGAGACCGCCAGCGCATGTTGCAGGAAGGTCGCCCCGCAGATGTTGCCCAAACGGCGTTCATACTGACTTTTATCCGGTGCCGCACGATATTGTCGTATCAGCTTACCGTTATGATGCAGCGTAATCGCGACATCGAAACGCGCCAGCGCAATGCGGCGCACCACCTCATCAATATGCGTGAATTCGGTTTTCTCGGTACGCATGAATTTGCGGCGGGCGGGCGTGTTATAAAACAGATCCAGCACTTCCAGCGTAGTGCCAACAGGATGGGCGGCGGGCTTGACCGTCACCGCCATGTCGCGCCCTTCGGCATAGGCTTGCCAGGCTTCGGATTGTTCAGCGGTGCGTGATGTCAGGGTTAAGCGGGAGACAGAACTGATACTCGCCAGCGCTTCGCCACGAAAGCCCATGCTGACGATCGCTTCCAGATCGTCGAGCGTCGCAATTTTGCTGGTCGCATGGCGCGCCAGCGCCAGCGTTAACTCATCCTTTCCGATGCCCGAGCCATTATCACGAATACGAATCAGCTTCGCACCACCGCGCTCGATGTCGATATCAATCCGAGTTGCCCCTGCATCCAGACTGTTTTCCACCAGCTCCTTCACGACCGAAGCCGGACGCTCAACCACTTCTCCGGCGGCAATCTGGTTAGCCAACTGCGGTGGCAACACCTGAATCGGCATGGCGTATCCCTCTTACAATCCTCAATCTCTCGACATCGTCAGCATGAAGCATCAGGCGGACGGAATAATCAGCATTTGCCCCAGTTGTACCGTGCCGGAACGCATATTATTCGCCTGTTGGATATCTTTCATGCTGACACCGTAACGGGCAGCGATCGCACTCAGGCTATCACCCTTTACGACCTTATGCTTCACCGGCGCTGCCTTTTTGGGCGCTGGGGTTGATGCCGTCTGTTTCGTCCCTGTCGCCGGAATATTCAGGCGCTGTCCAACCCAGACGATATCCTTATTCAGCTTATTCACATCACGCATGGCTGCGAGGCTGACGCCATAACGCCGCGCAATGGAAGAAAGTGTTTCGCCACGCGCAACGGTATGACGCGTGCTGCCCGCACTTGCTTTTGCCGTGCTGACGTTATCACTCGACGTTGCAGTATCACTTGCCGCCGACTGTAGTGGGCGGCTTTCCTGCTTTGGGAGGGATTGCATCGGGTGCGTTTGGAAGTACCCCCTCAGCCCCTGATAAATCGCGTTGGCGATTTTTTCCTGATAATCGTTACTGCCCAGCAGTCGCTCTTCTGCAACGTTACTGATAAATCCGGTTTCCACCAGCAGAGAAGGAATATCCGGCGAACGCAATACCCCTAAACTGGCGTGCTCAGGGCGTCGTTTATGCAGCCCACCGACACGCTGGAGTTCGCGCAGTACTTTCGTCGCCACGTCATATCCCACACGCTGGGAGTGACCAAATTGCAGATCCAGTACCGCCTGACTGAGGTAAGGATCGGCGCTGCTGTTCGCTAACAGATCGCCCGCGCCGCCCAACAGTTCAGACTGTTTCTCGTGCTGTTCCAGCCAGTTTGCCATTTCGCTGTTCGCACGGCGGTTGGACAACACCCAAACGGAGGCGCCTTTGGCATTACGATTCGGCGCGGCATCCGCGTGAATCGACACTAACAGGTTCGCACCCTGCTTGCGCGCCACGTCCGAACGCCCCATGACGGAAATAAAGTAGTCGCCGTCGCGCGTCAGCACACCTTTAAAGGCCGGGTCGCTATTCAGTAAAGCTTGTAGCTTACGGGCGATAGAAATGGTGACATTTTTCTCCCTCAGACCGTTCGGGCCAATCGCCCCAGGATCCTGCCCGCCGTGACCAGCATCAATCGCCACAACAACACGTTCATTCCCCTGCCGAACCGGCGCGCGGGTAGTCGATGACGAACTGCTACTAACGACCACGGTAGGTTTATTGGTAAACGGATTTTTGGCGGGCTCTGCCGGTGCGCTATTTTGCTGCCGCGAAGCCGGAGGCGCTGAGACTGGTACCGTTTTCGCTTTATCACCGGTGATGGTGAAAACCACAACGTAGCCCGATCCTTCTTTTTGCGTCACCGCTCGCGTTTTGGCCGCCTGAGTCAAATCCAGCACCAAACGCAGGCTTTGTGCATCCTGCGCATTGCTGGTACGCACACGCTTAATCAGGTTTTGCCCGCTGAAATCCAACGGCAGGCCTTGAATGACGCCGGTCTGACGAATATCAATGACCACTCTGGCAGGGTTACTCAGCGGGAAAAAAGCATAAATAGGCTGACCGCTAAAGCTCAGGCGCACCGTGGCCTGACCTGAGGCATTGTCTACCTTAATGTCCGACAGATTCGCTGCCCACGCCGCCCCTGCCAGCAACAGCCATACGCCGATGAACAGCGTAACCATACGACTCATCATGATTCTGTTGTTCCTGGCTGAAGAGAAAAACGTTGTAACATTGCGTCTCCTGCCGCAGAGACCGCGGACAGTTCAGCCTGTCGGCCTTGATCCTGATAGCGCAAATGCAGTTCGATATCCGCATCGGGCAGCACGCCTGCGCCCTGTTGCGGCCATTCAATCAGACAAATGGCGTCCTGCGTCAAATAATCACGGATCCCCATAAACTCCAACTCTTCCGGGTCGGCCAGTCGATAGAGATCAAAGTGGTAGACAGCCAGCGGCGATAACGCATAAGGCTCTACCAGCGTATAAGTGGGGCTTTTGACATTGCCCTGATGACCGCGCGCCTGTAGGAACCCACGACTAAACGTCGTTTTCCCCGCGCCAAGATTGCCATAAAGGTGGATAACACAAGCGCCGTCACAGGCTTTCGCCAGCGCCGTGCCTAATGAGATAGTGGCTGCCTCATCCGGCAGAAGTAAGACTATTTTTTTCATTCTATTGTTCTAAAAACATAAGTCCTAAAAACATCGGCTATAAACACATCCGCTCGGGATTAACATATCGAAACAGCACCGGCAGTAAATCGGTTGCCAGCATACCTCGGGTCCCGCGTCGTGCCGCCAACCAATCGGCCGCCGCACCGTGTACAACACACCCGGCACAAGCCGCATCATACAGCGAGAGCTTTTGTGCCAGCAAACCGCCGACAATACCTGATAGCACATCTCCCATGCCACCTGTCGCCATGCCTGGGTTTCCCACATCAGCAATGGCAATCTCGTCTCGCTCGCTGGCAATCACCGTTCCCGCCCCTTTTAACACAACAACGCCACCATAGCGTTTTACCAACCGTGTCACCGCAAGTAAGCGATCACTTTCAATATCAGAGACACGGCAATTCAGTAAACGAGCAGCCTCGCCGGGGTGAGGTGTCAGCACGCGATTCTGCCGCTTATGCGGATTGATTGCCAGCAGGTTAAGCGCATCCGCATCCCATAACATGGGTTTGTTACAATTTTCTGCCAGACGCAGCGCGCTTTTACCCCATTCATCCTGTCCTAAACCGGGTCCAATCACGACGACATCCGCCCATTCCAGCCCCTGATGCAAGGTATCTGTCGTCAATTCCTGCACCATTAACTCAGGCCGGGCCGTGAGAAACGCCGATTGATACTGTTTGTGAGTAAGTACTCGCACTAAGCCTGCGCCGCTGTGTAACGCAGCATCGGCGGCCATCAATACCGCGCCACCTAGGCCAGCGTTGCCACCTACCACCAACAGCCTACCGTTATCACCTTTATGTTGTCCGGCTGGTCGAGGAGACAACCATTTGGCAAGCTGCGCCGCAGTCAGTCGCCGTATCGGCGCGGTTTGGTCATCCAGCCATGTCTGTAAGCCTAGCGAGTGGTAATGTAATTTCCCAACCTGTTCACGAGCACGGCCAGTCAGTAAGCCCGGTTTCAGCGCGATAAACGTCACCGTCTGCGCCGCGCAGATCGCAACGCCAGCACAAGCGCCGGTTTCGGCATGTAATCCAGAGGGAATATCCAGTGAAACGATAGGGGCGGGATAAGCATTTGCCTGCGTGATTAACGCATCATAGGGTGCACGCGGAGCAGCGGAAAGCCCGGTGCCGAGCAGGCCATCAACGATGAGATCGATCCCTTCTGGCCACGGCGAATCAGCATCCTGCGCATTCACATCCTGAACACACCCGCCCTGCTCCAGCCAGCGCTGGCGGGCAAGGCGAGCGTCATCGGGCAATGGCTTATCGCTGGCACAGGCAACAACATCCACGTCAATGCCCGCTGCCATGGCCAAACTGGCGACCACATATCCATCGCCACCATTGTTGCCGTGTCCGGCCAGAACTCGCCAGCGTCGAGCCGAGGGGTAGCATTGGCGCGCCACCTGAAATGCGGCGTCTCCCGCACGCTGCATGAGCGCCCACAGCGAAAGCCCTGATTCGGCGGCTGCCCTGGCTTCTTCATGGCGTAGCCACTCGGCGTAAAACACCGAATCAGGCAATGTGGTTTCTGCCGTATCGAGCCGATAAGGCTCAGTGGCGTGATGCATGTTGTTCTCCATCAATGGCATGGAACATGCATTTCAAGTTAGCAAGGTCTGTCCCGCTTCGCCAGAGAGAACGGTCAGATGATCAAGGTGTATTAGCGAGAAATATCAGGCAGCGAGGCAAAGAACTGGTCGATCCGCTTTACCGCGTATTGCAGCGTTGGTTCATTAAAAGCGTTTTTTAATACCTCAAGCGCGCCCGACATAAAGCCAGATGGGGTGGACAAATCAATATCCGCAAATGGATTGCTTATTTCTGCTTGCTTCAGCTCGTTAACCTGTCGGGCAGCGTTGTTCTGATACTCACGTCCCCAGTCAGGATGTTTAATGGCGGCAGTGCTGACGAAGCTGATAAATTCCTCTAACCCTTTTACAGCATCACCGGATTCGAGTGCTTCCCGATACTTCTCATATTTCTCCGGCTCTTTCTCTTTCATAATCGCACTCCAGTCCACCTTATATTCCGTCGTTCCGGGTATGTATGAAGGGGGATTGTAATAAGAGACATTGCCTTTTTCGTCCGTCGTCCGCGTCTGCGAGATTGCGGCGATTTGTTTCATCGCATCCAGAAAGGATTGTTTCTGCTCGTCATCGATATAGTGTTCAGCCAGATAAGCAGCCTGAGAAAGCCCCAGTGCTAACGAGGCTTGACGCTGTTCTCCATTCAACACTGAGCTATTCATAAGATTTTCATCGATGATACGGTAAACCGCCTGAGACACCTGCTCGGGCTGATCGGCTAGCGCCTGTGACAATGCATTGTCGATATCAGAAGAGAAAAAACGGTGGGCCGATTGCGATATAATATCGTCTTGTAACTCTTTCCGCCCTTCCTGACTAATTTGTACCTGTTCAGCATCAAGGGTCATCGCCGATTTATCCACGTTAACCAGCTGTGCAGCCTGCCGTTGATTAACATCAATGCTGAGATCCAAGCCGTGAATCGTGGTGCGATAAAAGGACAATGGTGCCATTTCCATGTAGAGCCCCCAGAGTTTTATAATTGGCGCGATGCTATTTTTAAAATATCGACGGTAGTCTCAAAAACTTTATCTGTACTTTTTATCGACAGCTTTCTTCTGTTCCACGGTGATACCGGGACTTTGTGATAAAATCGAGACAATACAGTACATTTTTACGGTTCCCCATGTCATACCCCTACGATCTCAATGAATTAGCGCAACACATCAAACAATGGGGACAGGAATTAGGGTTCCAGCAGGTCGGAATCTGCGACACCGATTTGTCCGCAGAAGAGCCCCGGCTTCAGGACTGGCTGGATAAGCAATACCACGGAGAAATGGACTGGATGGCGCGTCATGGCATGCTGCGGGCACGTCCGCATGAGCTGCTGCCCGGCACACTGCGCGTCATTAGCGTTCGTATGAATTATCTGCCCGCCAAAGCCGCGTTCGCCAGCACCTTAAAAAACCCGGAACTCGGCTACGTTAGCCGCTATGCGCTGGGCCGCGATTACCACAAGCTATTACGCCAACGGCTGAAAAAACTCGGCGATCAGATCCAGGAATACTGCGGTGAATTGAATTTCCGTCCCTTTGTCGATTCCGCGCCCATTATGGAGCGCCCTTTGGCTGCGAAAGCCGGGCTGGGCTGGGTTGGTAAACACTCACTAATTCTGAACAGAGAAGCGGGTTCCTGGTTCTTTCTCGGCGAACTGCTGATCGATTTACCCCTGCCCGTCGATCGACCACAAGAAGAACAGTGCGGCCGCTGTGTCGCCTGCATGACCACCTGCCCAACAGGTGCGATTGTCGCACCGTATACCGTCGATGCCCGCCGCTGTATTTCCTATCTGACCATTGAATTGGAAGGTCCGATTCCTGAAGAATTCCGTCCGCTAATGGGCAATCGCATCTATGGCTGCGACGACTGTCAGCTTATTTGCCCGTGGAATCGGTTTTCACAGCTCACCGACGAGGCTGATTTCAGCCCGCGTGCCGCGCTGCACACGCCGGAGCTGCTGACGCTATTCGGCTGGAATGAAGAGAAATTTCTGCGAATTACGGAAGGGTCACCGATCCGGCGTATTGGTCATCTCCGCTGGCTACGCAATATTGCCGTCGCGCTGGGGAATGCTCCCTATCAGGATAGTATCGTGCTGGCACTGCAAACCCGTCTGGGTGAAAGCGAACTGTTGGATGAACATATCCACTGGGCGATTCGCCAGCAGTTGGAACGCCGCGCATCGCTGGAAATTGACGTCCAATCTACACAGAAAAAACGACTTATTCGTGCAGTCGAGAAAGGATTACCGCGCGATGCGTGAGTCGCTCAAACCGTTGTCATTAGTTTGTCGCACGCGCTGTGAATAAATAAAAAAACCGTTGCCAATCAACTGTCACAAAAAGTACAAGCGATCGTTATAATATTTTATAAGTAAAATTTATGAATAGATATCAATAAGATACCCTACAGTATTTTATCAACAACATAGCATGATTACTAAATAACCAACGGACAGCCTGTGGATAAGTCTGTTAAGAAGAATATGATTTTTTGTATTAACTGATAAAAAATGGTGTGGATTGAGGTAACGCCAACGCTCGAAATACAATGCTGTGTAGACAGCAAAAACGTGCAATAGCACAGAGCGGCCAGCATTATGAATTTCTTATTGTCCCTTGGCAAGGGCTGAGATCTAATTTTTACGATCGAAAGGAAAATTTTGAGGCGAAAAAACGCGGCGACGCCTCTTTTGAGACATCGCCGCACGGAAAGTAAAGGTCATCGTCAAAGCAACAGGAGAGAGGCAGATGCATCCCTCTCCCATAGGCCAATATTACGCACGAGTTCTAATCAGATAGTCAAAGGCGCTCAGGGACGCTTTTGCGCCTTCACCCGTCGCAATGATGATCTGCTTGTATGGCACGGTCGTACAGTCACCGGCAGCAAAAACACCTTTCACGCTGGTTTCGCATTTGGCATCGATCTCGATTTCACCGATGCGGTTTCTGGCTACCGTACCTTCCAGCCAGTGGGTGTTAGGCAGCAGGCCAATCTGCACGAAGATCCCTTCCAGCGCTAAATCGTGCACCGTATCGGTAATACGATCTTTGTAGCTCAGCCCCGTGACCTTCTGTCCATCGCCTTTCACTTCTGTGGTTTGCGCATTCAGAATGATGTCAACGTTCGGCAGGCTACGCACCTTGTCCTGCAATACCGAATCCGCTTTCAGTTCCGGTGCAAACTCAAGCAGCGTGACATGTTTCACCACGCCAGCCAGATCGATAGCCGCTTCCACACCGGAGTTCCCGCCGCCAATCACCGCGACGTGCTTGCCTTTAAACAGCGGACCGTCACAGTGCGGACAGTACGTTACGCCACGCGTACGGTACTGATCTTCGCCGGGTACATTCATGTTTCTCCAGCGCGCGCCGGTTGCAATGATCACGCTACGCGCTTTCAGCGTCGCACCGGATACGGTAATCACCTGATGCGGCTTGCCGGGTTCGCCACCGGGAATTAGTGCTTCTGCACTCTGCGCATCGATCACATCAACATCGTAGTCATCAACATGGCTCTTCAGCGCGGTCGCCAGTTTGGCTCCTTCCGTTTTCGGAACGGAAATGTAGTTTTCGATATCAACCGTATCCAATACCTGACCGCCAAAACGTTCACCGACCAAACCGGTACGAATACCTTTACGCGCCGAATAAACCGCCGCGGCTGCCCCTGCTGGGCCGCTACCGATGATTAACACGTCATAGACGTCACGCTGGTTCAGCTTCTCGACCTGCTTAGCGCCCGCGCCAGTATCGATTTTAGTCACAATCTCTGCGAGGCTCGTCCGCCCCTGACTAAAGTGTTCGCCGTTCAGGAAAACGGTCGGAACGCCCATGACATTGCGGCTTTGGATCTCATCCTGAAACACACCACCGTCAATCGCGGTATGAGTGATATTCGGATTCAGCACCGCCATTAAATTCAGTGCCTGCACCACGTCCGGGCAGTTGTGGCAGGACAGCGAGTAATACGTTTCAAAGTGGAACGCACCGTCAAGATTACGGATTTGATCGAGTAATTCTTTCGCTTCTTTCGACGGATGGCCGCCCACCTGCAATAACGCCAGAATCAGGGAGGTAAATTCATGTCCCATTGGCGCACCGGCAAAACGCGGGCCGCTCTGGGAACCTGGATTGGTAATCAGGAATGAAGGCTTACGTACTGCCAACTCATTCTTTTCAACAAAACTTACCCGTTCAGACAGCTCAGCGATTTCAGTCAGCAAGGTTCTGACTTCAGCAGATTTCGCGGAGTCATCCAGAGTCGCAATCAACTCAACAGGTTTGGTTAATTTTTCCAGATAGGCTTTCAACTGGACTTTCATCGTATTGTCGAGCATTGGTCGTCCTTAATTAGGCAAGTGGGTACAACGTCAAAATCGTGCAGGGTTCTGGCCCCAAAAAACCGGGCCAGAAAAATCGGGTGCAACGCACCCGACAAAAACCGCTATGTTTTCCGAGGTGTTAGCTTAGATTTTGCCAACCAGGTCCAGAGACGGTGCCAGTGTAGCCTCGCCTTCTTTCCACTTAGCCGGGCAGACTTCGCCTGGGTGAGAAGCAACGTACTGAGCCGCTTTCACTTTACGCAGCAGGTCAGATGCATCGCGGCCAATACCTTCAGCCGTGATCTCTACCGCCTGGATGATGCCCTGTGGGTCAACGATGAACGTACCGCGGTCGGCCAGACCTTCTGCTTCGCGCATGTTTTCAAAGTTACGCGTCAGCTGGCCAGTTGGGTCACCGATCATGGTGTATTTGATTTTGCCAATCGTTTCAGAGCTGCTGTGCCACGCTTTGTGCGTGAAGTGGGTGTCGGTGGAAACAGAGTAGATTTCCACGCCACGCTGTTGGAATTCGTCGTAGTAGTCAGCGACATCACCCAGTTCGGTCGGGCAGACAAACGTAAAGTCAGCCGGATAGAAGAAGAATACGCTCCATTTGCCTTCGATATTCTTCTCGGTCACTTCGATGAATTGACCGTCTTTGAAAGCCATGTTTTTGAATGGTTTAACTTGGGTATTGATTACTGACATCACTTTATCCTCATGTGTTTTCGCATGTGGCTAAAGTACAGAAATGTGATCGCTATCACCAATCCGTTGTCTTTATCGAATCAATAAGCAATACCTAACGTAGGACGGGATCAGGGATAGGTGATCTCCATATTCTGATCCCCGATCCTGATTGTCTTGAAGCGTGGGGCAACGGCTTCAACCTTGCCATCTTTCACCAGTGCGACCAGTTTTTCCGTCCCTATCGCGCCAAACATACTGGCCGCAATCTGCCACTGTCCCTTTTCATCACGAGCGAGGATCTTCCCACCATTTCCCCAGCCCACTCGGGGAAAAACGAGCACTTCGTTATGACCATCGCCTGTCAAATCAATAGCAAAGAGCAGGCAAGCCATTTCCCTGCACTGATTACCCAGATTATCGCCCTGCAGCATGCTTTCGACCCCGTCTTCCAACGTCCCCACCCACTCAACCTGAACGGGGCGGACTTGTGCAGGACGCCCCTGCAGCCGATCTCGCAGTGCCTGTCGCCCTGCCGCATCAAGAATTCGGTCCTGCTTCAATTCTTCGGCCAGCCAGTTAAACTGCTTCCTGCCTGCCGTGCCTAACTCATCGCGCAGCGCCCACAGATCAAAATCATCGATCGGCGTTTTTCCATTAAGCAAACGCTGAACCTGATTCCTCGCGCTAAAGGCTTCTGGGCTTAACAGCGGCGTATGCAGCAATATCACCAGAACGCAGATGATAGCCGCGAGCAGCGGATTGCTTGTACGTAAACGCCCTAACCAGACGCCAGAACGGCGAACGACAGCCCACACCATCGCCAGACTGTAAAGCATTGCAATCGTCACCACGAAGATCGACTGAAAACGGACAGGCGTTAGACCATACTGTTCGATGCGCAGCCAGCTGGAATAGCCCGCCAACGCCACCAACACAGGCAGACACAGCACGCTGGCGTTAACCAGCCCACGTAACACGGCAGGATAAGTGCGCCCCTCGTTATCATCCTGAGAGGCGCAGTTAATCAAAAAGAGATTTACGCCCATCAG
Organism: Pectobacterium aroidearum; assembly: GCF_041228105.1. Taxonomy (NCBI): domain Bacteria; kingdom Pseudomonadati; phylum Pseudomonadota; class Gammaproteobacteria; order Enterobacterales; family Pectobacteriaceae; genus Pectobacterium; species Pectobacterium aroidearum. Next base: position 583,929 of record NZ_CP166097.1, on the reverse strand, counting down.
GCATAGCAGAATGACGGTAGAACGGCCGGTATTCCATATCGGTTCCAGACCGCTAAAAGGCAGGGTCAAGGTGAAAACCACGGTAATCAGTGCACTAAGGGGCAGCAGGAAGCGGCAAGCCGATAGCAGAATCCCACGCAGCAGCCCGACGACCGCTTCTTTGGTCATTCCAATATACATGCCGACAGAAAACACCACCGGCAAGAGCAGCATATAAAACCGATAATGCCAAAGTACTTTACTCACCAGCCGGAACCCCAGCATGCTGAACAACATGCTGCACAGCACGAGCAAGAGTACGACCACCAGAACCACTAGCCAGGCCAGCAACACAGTAAAAATATTGTTCCAGGCGTGTTTACAGATCGCTTCATAAGACGGCCACCGCCCTTCACGGGTGGACCAGCAGCAAATGAACGTACAGCAGATATAACCGAACAGGATGCCACACAGTATCCAGGAATCAGGCAGTTGGTATCGCCCACTGTCATAGAAAACCCAGCCACTAATCGCCGTCATCAGCACGGTCAACGCACCGCCCCAAAGCCACGTCTTTTTCACAAAAAGCGTGCGTTCCAGCAATTGCAGACTCACTCCGCCCACTGCAGCCATCGTTATCAGCATGATCTGAAGCACGCTCTCTTCCATTTCAAGCGCGGCAACAAATAAAAGCCCCTGGAGCAGGCCAATGATCAGATAGAACCTTAACGATGGAGAACTGGCAGGCATGGCAAATCCTTTTAGCGATACAGATAAATGAACCTTCTACTTTAGCATCGAATCACCGCTGCCTGCGGATCTGGATGCCCGAACCCTTCAGGTATTTGGTGAAGCACGTATGAAATTCGATGCTAACGTAGTTTCCGTGGAGCCTTTCGCCAGACTCGCGCACGTCGCCAGTAAAATGGATAGTTTCAGCGAAACCGGCGGCGCTGCCGCCTTGGGCGGAGAGGCGATCAAAATGGATACGACCTTTTCTACCCTCGGCGTACGTCTGGAACGCAGTTTCGGCACGCAAGAACGAGCGTGGACGGTAAATGGCAGTGTCGGCTGGCGACATGCTTTTGGTGACATCGATCCCACAGCACGTCTGCACTTTATCGGGGCGGATAGCTACAGCGTCACGGGAACGCCACTGGCGGAAAACAGCGTACGAATTGAAGCTGGCATCGGCAAAAAACTGACCGACAATGCAAACCTGTCATTATCCTACGGCGGCCAATTCGGTGGCGGTGTGACCGATAATACCGCTAACCTGAAACTGAACGTCCGTTTCTAAAATACAACAACAGGTTAAGGCGGTAGGCATTCTTCTACCGCCTCACCATTTCGTTCTGTATCGTGACTCGTTATTGAGTCACTCACGCGCGTTATGCCACTGGTAGGCTATTCTCAATCAGGAAGGACGATTTTGCTCTGACACCATGAAACATTTGCAGTGTGATAGCGGCTGGCTGATGCAAGACTCAAATAAGTGACTAAGGAATCTGCACCTCGCCCGCTTCCAGCCCGGCGATCTCTACGCCCTGCGCCACCGTTTTCCCCAGCGTCACGTTGATTTTCTTTGGCGGAGCGTCAGCGGTCGGACGGTAAATCACATAGGCATCGCCATTCTCGTCAGTACGTACAGCCTGTGCAGGCACCGCGACGCCCTGTTCGTTGCGATAAACAATAATAGCCAGCCGCGCGCTCATCCCCAGTCGAATGTTTTGTCTTAGGTCCGCCAACGGCGTATCGAGCGACACCACCACATCATAGTAAGCACCGCTTCCTGACATATCAGCAGCATCGGCCTGCATATCAATCGAAGTAACCTTGCCCGTCAGAGTTTGTCCGGCAAAACCATCCCCTGTCACGTTAACCGCCATCCCCTCTTGCAGCTGGTGCAGGTCAGTTTCCTCTACCCGGGTTGCCACCTGAAAACGATCCTGAGCAATGACACCAAACAGCGGCGCCCCCTGACTGACCAGCAAACCGGCTTGGATAACCACAGGCTTGCCGTTATCAGGCGTAGCGGGGCGCACGACAAAACCGCTAAACGGGGCCTTGACGATTTGCCGTTCAACCTGCGCAGCCAGCGTCTGATAGCGCACCTGTGCATTCGTCAGTTCCATCTCTGCAATCTTGCTATCTTCACCGTTCCCACGCGCCAGTACCGTTTTCAGTTCCTCCTGCGCCGCGTTCAGGTCCTGCTCCTGTGAACGAATTTGCTGCTTTAGCGTATCAACTTCCATACGCGCGACGATGCCGCGTTCAAACAACGCCTGGGTATCGCGAAGATTGGCTTGCGTATTGTTAAACGTTGACCGGGCTGAGCTTACCGCGCGACGCGCACGCGACACCTCCGTGCTTTGTTCCCACTGCCTGAGCGTTTGTACCTCGCGCTGCGTCTTGAGCACGTCAGCCTGCGCCTGACGTAACTGGATCTCAATTTGTCCAGGATCTAGTAGCAGTAACGTTTGCCCTTTTTCGACGCGTTGCCCCTCACGCGCCAATACCTCACGGATAACGCCTTCAAAAGGCGCCGCCAGCGTTGTCTGCGTCGCGGCCTCGATTCGCCCAACCAGCCCGAGCTGATTTTCCAGCAACTGAGGCTGAACAGCGAGCCATTGCCCCTGAGGCGCGCTTTCCCGTTCGTTCGTACGCCCTGCCAGCAGCCAACTGAGCACGCCAAGTGCGGCGATCAGCAACAGCGCCATCAGGTGACGCCGGCGAGACAGAAAGTTATGCCTAATCATTGAGTGCGATATCCCAGCTTTGTAATGTGGTGCCCAGCGTCTCATCCAGTTCAGCCTGCGCATTAAGGTAGCTGATAAGCGCATTGAGGCGGGCATTTTCAGCGTTGCGTAAATCGTTCTCAAAGCTCAGCACCTGAAAGTTACTGGAACGCCCAACGGTGAGCTTTTCCCGCTCAATTTCCAGCTTGCGGCGCGACAAATCCCGCGCACGTTGGGAAATCTCAAACTGCCGCCAGCGCGTACCGATATCACGTACCGCATTGGTGACATCGCGTTCAAGCTGCTGCCTGACTTCATCCAGTTGGATATGCTGATTGCGCACATTCACTCGCGCCTGAACCTCCGCCTGACGGGTACTCAGATCGCCAATAGGAATCTCCACCTGAACGCCAACATAATTCTCCCAGGTACGTGAGGTGCTGCTCTGTGCCGCGCGGTCGCGTACCTGACTCGCGCCCCCGACCAACGAGACATCCCACAGACGATCGTTACGTGCAACCGCCAGACCGAGCGCAGCCTGCTCGTTAGCAATGATCTGTGCCAGATAAGCGGGCCGAGAGGCTTCGGCCTGCTTCAACGCCTGCGCAGCATTCACCTCAACGCGCTGTGCCTGCATGGCATCCGTTGCCACAATCAGCGTATTTAAATCCAACGCCAGAAGTTGCAGCAGCGCAAGACGGGCAGTATCCAACTGGTTTCTGGCTTCTTCATGCGCCAGTTCCTGTGTAGCCACTTCAGCTTCGGTTTGCACAATTTCAAATTCGGCCATGCGTCCGGCGGCAATCATTGCACGGTTGACCTCAACCAACTGGCGCGCCCGCGCCAGCGCATCACGAGCGATTTGCAATTGCTCCTGTGAGCGCAACAGTTCCCGATAAGCGGTGATAATCTGCGTAATCGTCTGTGAAACCGTAGATTTCAGCGCCAGACGATTTAACTGTTCAGTCAGTTGTGCAATGTGAACCGGCGCAGTCGTAACATCTTTACCTGCACCGCGAAGCAAAGGTTGGATCACAGTAATGTTGGCACCATCGTTACGCGACAGCCCGGCGTTATCAGCCTGCGTATGGCGGTAGGTCCAGCCGAGACTAAAACGAGTGCCATACGGCGTGAGCAGGGTTGACGTCGGCGTCAGATTCCCCTGCCGGTAACGATCGCTTTGGTTACGGTTGGAAAGGTAACTGCCCGTCAGCGACAGCTTGGGAGTAAAACGATCCTCCGCCACCCGAAGATCAAATTTCTGTGCGATACGATCCAGATAGGCGCTACGGATCGCGCGATTGTCGCGTAACCCAAGATAAATGGCATCGCTCAGCGTGAGATCGATCGTTTGTGCATTTAACGATGTACTGACTGTCGTCTGACCCTGCCGCGTCGCCTGAGAAGGATTCAACGCCGTTTCCGCATACCCTTCATGAGCAGAAAACAAAATCAGTAAACACAAGATAGATTTACGCATCGCGTAGCGCCTGTACGGGTTCAAGGCGTGCTGCGGTCATCGCCGGGTTAAGCCCAAAAAACAGGCCAATCGCCAATGAACTACCAATACCGAGGGGAAGTGACAATGCCGAAAGTGAAAAGGCTGACCAGCCTGAAAAAAAGACAAACAGCCACGCCGCCGCGATGCCACACACCGCCCCGATCAGGGCTCCGCAAGCGGATAACACCACAGCCTCCAGTAAAAACAGCCCCGCAATATCCCGCGGCCGCGCACCTAGCGCCATACGAACACCGATTTCACGACGTCGCTCGGATACATTCATCACCATGACATTCATCACCCCGACCCCGCCTACCAGCAGGGAAATCCCTCCCAGCCCCGCCAGCAGCCACGAAAACATCCTCGACTGCTGCGCCATTCCCTCCAGTAGCTGCTGTGGGATTTGCACATCGATATCCAGTTTCGGCATCAGAGGAACCAAATAATCCTTTAACTGTGAGCCCGTTTGCGCCAGCGTATCGCTGTTGTGGTTACGTGCAATTACGCTGACGATTTGTGGGGCAGGCATGACACGACGCATGCCAGAGATCGGCATCAGGATAGAATCATCAACCGAGACAGGTACCAGAGGGTTGTGCCCCTGCGGCTGAAGGATTCCGACGATCTCAAACAGGTATCCTCCCACCTGCACGCGTTCACCCAAGGCAGCGGTGCCTCCCTGCGATGCCCATTGTTCCGCAACATTCGCCCCCAACACGATATAGGTACTTTGCTCATCGAAATCACTCAGGTAGCGACCCTGCGCGAGCGTCAGCCCTAGCACGTCCGACAGTTCAGCCCGGCTGCCCACCACCATGGTGCTCAGTGAACGACCACGCAGCCGTGCTTCGGTGGAGGTAATAATTAGCGCGGTTGCCGCCTTAATATCAGGCAAGTTTTGTCGCAAAACGGGGATATCCAAGTCTGCCGGAGCCGAGCCGGTAGCATGGCTACCTACCCGATTCTGCACGGTGGCAACCAGCAGGTCGCTGCCCATTCCTCTGAATACGCCCATGGCTTCGGCTTCCGCGTTGTGCCCAATATTAAGCAAAGCGACAACAGATCCACATCCCACCGCAATTCCAAGGAGAGCCAGAACGGCACGCCGTCCCAGAAGAATAAGGCTGTTCAACGGCTCAAGCAGACGCTGTTGTAGCGAAGGACCATAGTGGCCTTGCCCCGCTTCCATCCGTGAGCGAGGGTCAGACATGGTTCACCTCATGGATTCGGCCGTCCTGCACATGAATGCGCCGGGCCATACGGCAGGCCATGCCTTCGTCATGCGTCACCATCACCAACGTCGTCCCCTGTTCGCGGTTCAATGCCAGCAAGAGCGTGATGATGTCATCAGCCGTTTGGCTGTCGAGGTTGCCGGTCGGTTCATCCGCCAGCAGAAGCGCAGGTTCACCAATCAGCGCACGCGCAATCGCCACCCGCTGACGTTGGCCACCAGACAGATCGGCGGGCCGATGGTGGGTTCGCTCGGCCAGGCCGACACGTGCCAGCTCTCTCTGCGCGGCTTGACGAGCGGCCTGTCGCGAGACGCCGCGGTAGGCCAAGGGAAGCGCAACGTTATCCAACGCATCCAGACGCGGCAGTAAATTAAAACTCTGGAAGACAAAGCCAATGGCCTGATTACGCACGATCGCACGTTCATCAGCACTCGCCTGAGACATATCTTGCCCTGCAAGCAGTAAACGCCCCGAGATGGGCTGATCGAGTAAGCCGATGATATTAAGCAAGGTGCTTTTGCCAGAACCCGATGCGCCCACGATCGCGCAGCTTTGTCCGGCAGGAATAGACAGTGAAATATCGTGCAGCACCGATTGAGAGGAAGCACAGATACTGTAGGTGTGTGAAATACCTTGTAAACAGATCAGATCCGTTATTCTTTCATCAGACATCCTTGCCTCTTTGCTGATCCCCGAAAGCATCACATTAATCGAATTATCCTACTGTTTACGCTTTAGGAAAACCATTGAAAGCACGTTCTTCATTGATTCAACGCATCACCGTGTAACGTCCGTGTTAAACCATCGTGAGCCATTTACTTTTTCGACACTCGGTAAATAATAAAACCAACCAATGAATTAACTTTCAGTCAAATAATACCTTCACTTAACTATTAATATGTGCAGGAATTCTATATTTACGATGTAAACCCCTGCACATGATATTAACGTCAAGTCACACCACAGGCATTAAATTGCAGTCAGATTCATTTTCACCAGCGATCGGTCCAATTTACGGTGAGCTGTGTAGGGCCAGAACCATAAATAGTACCGATTATTGATTTGCTATCCACACGATAATATAAGAAGAATGGTATGGTAGCCGACTTATACTTAAATGCAGTCGTTGAACCAGACTGCATATCGGAAATATTGATGCACGTCGATGTATTGCCCTGACATAAATAGACCGTCAGTGCTCCTTTGTTCCCGACCTGAAGCCGACCTAGCCCATAATTCCAATATATTATATTTACTTTTGTGTTAGCAGGAGGAGCAACGCCCGGAGATATGGGAAAAGTAAACTGGTTCCAAATATTTGCAGAATGAACATCCATTCTTTTCATATCCCCACTCGTATAAGAACCATCAAGTGCATGCGCTGTACCGACAAACAAACACAGGGGAAGTAAAGCTGTAGCCGAAAGATATTTTAAAATTTCCATACAATCCCTTTTAAAAGAAAAAATAGAAATGTTTTTATATCACAACAGAAATTATTTTAAAAAAGCTGAGAGATTAACATCAAGTTATTAAAAAAGAAGAGTAATAAACAAAATAAGACGTAAAAAATCTCCTACAACAGATAAAAAACAAAATATTATTTTTACTTTTTTGATGAAAAAGGAATAAAAGCAACACAGTCACCACACTAATATTTCATTATAATGATAAGATGAAATCGTTATTATCCTCTATATAAAAATAAGCACTATTAACTGATATGGAATGGGGCTCTGGAGGAAACCAGTGACAGAGTGGTCATAGACTCCTTGGGTTCGGAATGTTAAGTGATATATTCGATCTGGCTTTCCGCTGGATTGTCAAACAGGCGCTGAATTCCTGAAGAAGCGTAGATATTTAATGAGAGTAAAGACGATACCAAGAGGGGTACAAACACGCTGTCGAATTAAAGAAGAGAGTAACCAGGATGATGAAGAATTTTGGAGCGGGAAACGAGACTCGAACTCGCGACCCCGACCTTGGCAAGGTCGTGCTCTACCAACTGAGCTATTCCCGCATAGAATCGGATTTATTATCTCTTACTTCAGCAAACCACACTGAAATGAGAATCCATAAAACCCTACTGAATCACACGTAACCTAATGAATTTAATCACTATTTACTAACCAAGCGATTCAACGGTCAGCATTATGTACCAATCAACTTAGCGTGGCAAGCTCTTTTCGCTGAAAAACATTGCCGCACACTGTATCAGCAATATCGTATCAGCAACATCGCTGTGGAGGTGAAGCCATGAGCCCGCCTCCACAGCCAGACCGCCTGACATTAAGGCGGCCTGATATTTCACTTGCTCATGCGTATCAGGATTTCACACTTTTCAGCAAGGTTTGCTTACAAATGTGCCCGAAGGTGACGTGAGTGACATTATTTCCGCCTACACCAACACCGCTCTGAGCCGGGACTTCAATACGCCATGCACCCACATCGTAGGTTGTTCTCCACGTATTAATATAACCCTGGCTGTAGTCTTGGAACTGTGTCGTGTAATCAGCATAACAGTTATCCAATTTCACAGACCCGGAAGCCTTGCCGTTTGCATCCGTTATTATTCCGTGAGCGTTGGCAGCATTAAACTCTAACTCACCATTGTTTTCTCGTTGGTCGAGTATAAGAATTGCCACAATATTTGGAATACCCGCTCCGGTGGAATCCGCCATCGTCACACCCCAGGTCACATCCCGATAGGCTTGCGTGGTCATAAAACCATAAGCTGTCGGCGCAGAACTAGGGATACGCAGAACGGTGCTTTCCCCTGACACAGAATGGCTAAACTGAACAATTTTGGAGCCCAAAGTTAGCTTATATTTCTGAGAAACGGTCGGTAATTTTGATGGATTAGGCAGCACTCTCACCAAAACTTTCTCATTCGGCTGAGATGGAATGATAGTAATATCCTGTCCGGTATTACGGGTTGTCCAGGTATTACCCCCATCGGAGGAAGACGCCAGTAACCAGTTGTTATTGGTGCCGCTCGTCACGCCATTAAAGCGAAGTAAAACATGCTGGCCACGGGTTGCAGTAAATACATAATAATCCGCATCAGAATCGCTATCAGAGTTAGCCTCGACTTCCCTCAAACTATCAGACATAGGGGTGGCCAGAGAAGGAATATCATTTAGCTCATAGTCATCAACATTCGTATTAACGATAGCGCCAAAATTAAAACCGGAGCCATCAGCCGTATTGGCTTCCATAAACCAGTAATAGTGTCCCGGCGGAGTTAAATCTAACGTAGCTTCATCAGCATTTCCCGCTTGATTTGAATAATTAATTGCCGTCACATTATTTTGGCCATCATCGCGCATCAAGCTGAGTGCAATATCTGTTTCAGGACTCATGCCTACGACGAAAGCGGTTGTTTTAGAACGCTGAGTAATTTCAAAGTGATAACAGGCGCTACCTCCACTTTGCAGCCCATCCAGCGTATAAATTGAATTTACAGCAAGGGTGGGGCACAAAGGGGTGAACGTGGCGTCATTAGCAAGAGCTTGGGTGCTTGATAACGATTTCTTTTGTGCGCTTTTTGCATCAGTCTGCGCAGTTGATGCATTAGGGGAAATAACGACAACGCCCTCATTTTCCGCTTTGTGAAATTTATAATTACTTGCAGCATGTGCTTGTATACTGCTGGGCGCATTAAAGGCAGAAACCGTACCTTTCTTTTGCAATTTCCCTATATCCTTAACTTCGACAGAAACGCTGGTTTCAGCAAGCGCAGAGCTCATACAGAATGCCAGTCCTGCTGCCGCAAGACATAAATTCAAACGATGATATTTCATCCCAAGATTTCCTTATTTTTGAGTATTCTCAAATAGAACGCAGACTTATTATTTAAAAATTAACTAATATTGATTCTTAGCGAGAGTAGTATTACACCGACACGCGATATAATCTCAATAAATTTTTACAAAAATATTTAAAATGAAACTTTTTAAATGAGTTAATTGAAATTATATCAATAACAATTAACTCATTAATTTATAATTCGCCAAGTAATTATTTAATATTCGCGATTAAAATCCACCTCGCCACGCAGCGTATTATCAGCATGAAAGCGAGCGAGATTATCCAGAAATAAGCGTCCCATTAGTCCCGGCACCATCGGCCCGGCAATGTGCGCCGTCAATGTCAGGTTCGGCGTGTTCCAGAACGGGTGGCTGTACGGCAACGGCTCTTGCCTGAATACATCCAGCACGGCTCCCGCAATTTGTCCGTCACGCAGCGCCGCTTGTAAATCATCATCCACCACGGCACTACCACGCCCGACATTAATAAACAGCGCCGAAGGCTTCATCGCTGCAAACAAACGGGCATCATAGATATCGGTGGTGGCCGACGTATCAGGAAGAAGGTTGATGACATAATCGGCTGTCGGCATCGCGGCGGGTAGCTCTGCTAAGCTCATGACCCGTTTAAAATCAGGTCGCTGCCTTGGCGTGCTGACGATGCCGTATAACTCGACGCCAAAAGGCCGTAGAAAGCCCGCAACCTCGCAGCCAATCTCTCCCGCACCGACAATCAGCACCTTCTTATCCGCCAGCGATCCAGGTAAACGGTGATCCCAACGCCGTTCTTCCTGACTGGCTTGCCGTTCCCCCAGACGTAGCTCATGCCTGAGCATATAGGCAATCACATATTCGGCTATCGGCTGTCCAAACACGCCGACGGCGCGGCTTAGACGGTAATCACGCGGCAACCCTTCAGCCAGCAGCGGCTTGAACCCTGCCCACGTAGACTGTAGCCACGTTGGTTTAGCCCCTTGAGCCAGCAATGCCGCAGCGGTATCCGGTTCACCCAGCCAGATCGGACAGCTCGCCGCCTGCTCCGCCGTGCCGTTTGATAGCACCAACTCAAGCTCCGGCGCATTATGATTTAAGACAGAGCCGATCTCATCGGCACGCGAGTCCAGCAGCAGAATAGCGGTCATAAGCACGTTCCTTAGCAGGGTAAGGCACCCGCGGCCTTACCCTGTGATTGTCGTCATTACGTTTAAGATTACGCCGAAGCCTGAATGAGCGACGTTAATAACGCGCCGCGCTTCGCTTCCGATTTTTTCACCAGTGCGGCGAGTTTCTTGGTATTGCCCCAGATGAGATACACAATATGTTCGATCACCGCAGGCTCCTGCGCCCGTACCGCTTCGACCAGTTGTTCGAACAGCACATCATCCTCTAGCGCAGGTAACATATTCAGTTTTAGGCTTTCTGTCGCATGGCTCAGGCAGGCAATCAGCGTCGCCACGTTCTGCGTCGTCACGCCATGCTTATCGAAAAACGCACGAATGAAGCCATCCTGTACCGATTGATGTTCATCATCCACGTTTTCCATATACGCTTTTACGAGCGGGAAATACGCGGCATCGGCCAGACCCAGCCCAAATACCGCATAGCTTCCCGGCATACAGCACTTCTCACCTTCCGAATCGGCATACCATTCAAATTGCTCAATCGCTGCACGAGCATAATCCTCAAGAAACGGGTAGTTCGAGGCATACTGCAACGCGTTAGCAAAAAAGCGATGAGTATCTGACTTTGCCAGCCCCTTGATGGGGAGGTACTGTCGCACCGACGATTTCAGGACGATCTTGTAACTCTTTGGGAAGCCGAGCGCCAGTAAACGCGTCATGAAGCTCAGCGCCTGCTCATACGCTTCAGCGCTTTCCTTACGAATACGAATCGTGATGGTAGAAAACACGTCATTCGCCACGCATTCAACCCAGTCATTCTTCAGGTTAATCTGCTGTTGCTCAAACGTACCGCTTCCCTCTTCCATCATGCTGATTGCTCGTGGATAACCCAACTGCTTCGCGATATCCAGATATTCCAGCGCCTGAGATTTACTGTAGGAAGGTTCATAACGCAGGATCATGACTGCCGCATAGAGCACGAGTTCTACGGGGTGAAGCATTTGTGAATCCTGCCAATCCAAACTGATTCCGGGTTTAAGGGTATAGCTTACCGGTTGAAAGGACTGCTTAGGCTGGGACACGTCGCAATACCGCAACAGAAATTGCGGCTCTACCCACTTTTTTAATGCGCCGATAATATTGCGTCGATGCTCTGATAATTCAGCACTCCCTGCGTTTCGCTGCTGAATGCGCTCAAACTGAGTCATGATCCAGCGGATATCCTGCGAGGGAAAGAGCTGTACATCAAGCAGGTGGCGAGCCAAAAAGAAGGTTTGCAGCTGCTCCGTCGGCGCATTGCCATGCGTAAGGTATCGATCGATATAGTCATGAATAGACGCCAGCAGCCGCTGCTTTTTCACCTCATTGGTGAATGTAAACAGCGTAATCAGCAGGCGGCCTTCGGTTGCCGGAAATACAGCCCGAAAACAGAATCGATAGTCAATTAGCGCCGTATCGGCCAGTTTCTCAACACGCTGCGCGATAGCCTGCGTCAGCGCCGGAACCACCTCTTCCTGTATTTGCGTGACGCTCAGCGCCCCTTTGCGACTGCCGGGAGATACCCCGTCGGCATCACGCTTCGATTCCGGGGATATCGACGTGCGGCCCGGCGCATAATCCAGCATCACATCGTGATGGATGCCCGCTTGCAATGTTGTGCGCGATATAATCTCATCAAGCCCGTCCCTTTGCTCCTGCGTATCAAACCATTTGTTGATTGCTGTCAGCGCTTCATCCCGCATACGTAACTCGTCTTGTGATGGAACCTCGGTTTCGTTTACATGCTTATCCATCATTTTTCTCTTTTCCCTTGTTCATCGCAGATGAAATGTTGCCCCAACGCACAGTGCTTGATGATGTTTACCACCCGCCGCCTCCACCGCCGCCGGAACCGCCCCCCGACGAACCTCCGCCGGAAGAACCCGAACCACTGGAACTGCCGCCTCCTCCGCCAGAACCGGAGTTCACCACCGTCCTTGACGAGGCGCTACACGCGCTGTTGAACTGGGAAATACCGTCCCACTGCGTACTGGAGAACACGTCGGAAACCATTTGGTGACGCTTCAGATACTGGGCAAACGTATTGGCCCAGGTTTCCCCCACGCCCAACGCCAGCGCATAAGGCAGCATGCGTTCAAAATGCGTCACTCGCTCATCGGGCGGATACAACGTTTCATAACGACGCTCTTCTGCGGCGCGCAGATACAGCATCATCCCTTTGGCTACGGCCAGACCATTCAATCCTTTCTGGGTATGACGCGGGACGATGCAGAAGAAACCCAGACACAGTAACAGGCTTACCGATAAGGCCCCCCGATAGTCAGTCGGCAGCAGGGATGATGTCAGTAAGCGCAACAGCGAAAGGCCAAAAGGTAGCGTGAAGAGGAAACCCGCCAACACCATAAAGAGCGAGACTTTGCTTTTCTCGCTATTGCGTAGCAACGCAGAATAGCGTGAATATTTCAGTAACTTGAAACACAGCAGCGTACTGAACAGCAGAAAAGGCAGGCAGAAAATCGTGCTCATCGCCGCTCTAAGGTCAAAGAACAGACCGTACAGCACAGGAACCAGCAGGGTCAGGGCGATGCCCGACCTCACCGCGCCGGAAATCGATAAAAACAGCGTCGGGTGCATTTTTTCATAATGCGCCTTCTGCGCCTTGCGCGCCTTCTGCATCGGCACCGAACGCATACTGGTTTCTGTAATATCCAGTTTCTTCATCTTGCCGGGAAACAAAGTGCTAAGGAGCTGTTTATCCTCAGAGGTCAGCTTCATGGATTCGCTTTCAGGTAAGCGAGTGAGCCACTGCTCTTCTCGCCTCTGCGTCATACCACTTCGGCTTTTTCTCGGCTTATGGATGACTTTTGTCAGTGCAATCGCACGCTTAGCAACCAGATCCAAGATATCGCTGGAGAAAGCCACATTATCGTAGGTTCGTTGACAGAGGTAGCGTACATAGCCGGGATAAACGCCATCGGGAACGCTATACAACGGCACGACTGCGGGTTTCGTTAAGCAAAGGGGGGTTATATGCTTACTCCACCAAAACAGGTAGTAAACCACGATCAGAAAGGGAGGAAACCACAGTATCCCACTTTTCAGCGTGGGCGAGAGCCAATGCCCCAGCAGCGAGTCTTCCTGCGGTGCGGAGGCGGATGCCAGAATACTCCGCGGCCAGGTGTAGGCGACCGTCACCCCTTCCCCCGGATGCAGCGGCGCGAGCGTCTCGATGCTGCCATCTGCCAGAATACGGGCATTATCACCTTTCCTGCCCACCGGACCGGTATAGACATCAATCGATTGCAGGCGGGTATCTTTGCCGCGGGTAGAGAGAAACGCGGCTTGATCCGGCAGGTTCAGGCGAAAACGCACCTGATTTATGGGGTAACTCCAGCCATTGCCCGTGACGTTCCAATACAGCTCATCCCAGTCAGGAAAGCGGCTGAAATGGTTACTCACCTGATACTGAATACGGTAGCGGTGAACACCGGGTTGCAGTTGGCGATCGGCGCTGCCAATCAGTATCTTAATCTGCTCGCCCGTGTCATCAATGCTGTAGCGTTCAGGTTCTCCCTCCCGCAGCACCTGTTTAATCTGGTACGCCAGCCGGAACGTACTGCCGTCCTGCCGATGCCAGACCACCGGTAGCGTGCGGAAAATTCCTCGCTTGATCTGCTCTCCGGTCGACTGCACCTGAATGGTCTCATCCACCAGCATGGTGCCATCTGTCTGGAAATGGGCCTGCGAATCAAACAGCAAAATACGTTCGTCCGCCACCCGAAGAGAAGCCGCTGTTCCCGGCGCAGCGCTAACACCGGGGATAAACGTATTATCCAGCGCGTTTGCCTGAACCAGAGCGCTCCAGCAGAGTAAAACCAGACAGCCGCAACGACGCAGCGCCTCCTTCCACTTTGCCATCACGTCACTCCATCCGCGGAACGTCACCCTCTGCGGGGTTCTCCAGTTCAAAGAACGTTTCGGTTTTAAACTGGAACAGGTTGGCAATGAGCAGGCTGGGGAAGGATTCCACCTGAATATTGAAATCCCGCACCGTGGCATTGAAATAACGGCGCGACATCTGAAGTTGCTCTTCAATTTCAGAGAGCGATTGCTGCAAGGCGAGGAAGTTTTGGTTGGCTTTCAGGTCAGGGTAAGCTTCCGCCAGCGCAAAAAAACGCCCCAGCGTTCCTGAGTATTCCCGTTCATTCTGAGCAATTTGGCGCGTGCTGCCAGTCTGGTTGGTGCGCTGACGGGAAATGGCTTCCAGCAGATCGTTTTCGTGCTGCGCGTAGCGCTTAACCAACGTCAGAAGATTGGGGGCCAAATCATGGCGGCGCTTCAGCTGTACCGCAATGCCGCTCCAGGCTTCATCTTTAAAACGTCGCAGAGATATCAACCGGTTGTAGGTAAAAATCGCCCAGACCACCACCAAACCAACCAGAGCTAAACCAAGATAAATTTCCATTTTAAACTGTCTTTTCGCTGTAATAGGGAAGGAAAATCAACGTGTTGGTGTAACAGTGAACAGTACCGACGAATAGTACCGCATCCCGACGTCTTTGGTGACAGGAAATTACGATGGTGTGGTTTTTATCAGCGTGCTGAGGGTGTGATAAATCAGTGAATGGCTGTCCCACAGCACCAGAAAGCGAATGCTGTGGGACAGAGGCCAATCAGGCGTTCAGCGTGGCGTTATCAATGACGAAGCGGTATTTCACATCGCCTTTGAGCATCCGCTCATAGGCCTCATTGATTTCGTCGGCGCGGATCAGCTCGATATCGGAGACGATCCCGTGCTCGGCACAGAAATCCAGCATTTCCTGCGTTTCAGGAATGCCGCCAATCATCGATCCCGCCACCGTACGGCGTTTCATGATCAGGTTGAACACGTTAGGAGAAGGATGCGGTGATGCAGGCGCACCGACCAGCGTTAATGCACCATCGCGTTTCAACAGCACCAGAAACGCATCCAAATCATGCGGTGCGGCAACGGTATTCAGGATTAAATCGAAGCTGCTCGCGTGCGCCGCCATTTCCTCAGCATTACGGGAAACCACGACCTCGTTTGCGCCCAGCGCCTTCGCATCTTCACGTTTCGATTCAGACGTGGTGAACGCCACAACATAGGCACCCATGGCATGCGCCAGCTTGATCCCCATGTGGCCAAGCCCGCCGATACCCACCACGCCAACCTTCTTACCCGGCCCGGCATTCCAGTGGCGCAGCGGCGAATAGGTGGTAATCCCCGCACATAGCAGAGGGGCGACAGCAGCCAGTTCCGCCTCAGGATGACGAACACGCAGCACATAACGTTCATGTACGACGATCTGCTGGGAATAGCCGCCGAACGTCCAACCCGGCTCATCCGTTGTCTTGCCGTTATACGTGCCGACCATACCATCGCAGTAATTTTCTAAGCCATCATCGCACTCTTCACAGTGACGACAGCTGTCCACAATGCAACCAATCCCCACCAGATCGCCAGCCTTGAAGCCAGTGACATGTGCCCCTACCGCAGACACTCGCCCGACAATTTCATGGCCGGGCACGCAGGGAAACTGCGTTCCTGCCCATTCGGCACGTACCTGATGCAGGTCCGAGTGGCAGATACCACAGTACGCAATCTCAATCTGAACATCGTGAGCTCCCGGCTCACGGCGGACAATCTGCAACGACTCAAGAGGTTTATCGCCCGCATGGGCTCCATATGCGTGTACAAGCATGACTCTTTCCTTTTCTGTTGAGAAACCAATTATGTTGAGAAATTGATGGCGTTGAGAAACCGATGACGTTGAAAAACACGCTATACCCTAAATAATTCGAGTTGCGTGACAAAACGTTAGCGTTTTGAACAACGCTCTGCATTGACCCTTTAGGGCGAGGCTCAGAGATGAGCCGAGTATTGTCAACGCACAAGCAGCTTGAAGTATGACGGGTATATTTTCCTCAATTCCCCCAGCAAACAGGTATAGCATTCCGCTTGTTTTCTTGCCTAATTCTCCATTTTTTATTTATATCCGCACGATGCCGCTCAGGAGCGCGACGTATGACAGGCGGCGTTATTCACCGCCGTCATTCCTCACAGGGTAATTTTGGTCAATGCCAGAGAAGCACCTAACGCCATCAGTGCAACGCCGATACCTTTGTCGACCAGACGTTGCTTGTCGAGCAGCCGGCGACGCATAGCCGGTGCGGCAAAAAACAGCGCTACAATGCTGAACCAGACCCAGTGCGCCACCGACATGAATAATCCGTAGCCAACGTTATGGCTCATTGGGCTACCGGGCTGTACGATCTGGGTGTAGGTGGCGACGACAAACAGCATGGTTTTCGGGTTAAGCGCATTGGTGAGAAAGCCCATACGAAACGCGGCAAGCGCTGATGGCGCATGACCGGACGCCTCCTCTACGGTTATTTTTGTCGTATTGGTTAACGACTTGTACCCCAGATAAATCAGATATGACGCCCCCAGAATCTTCATCGCCATAAATAGTATTGGGGAGCTGACAATGAATACCGCGATGCCAAAAACGGTATACATCACATGAATCTGGACGCCGCAGGCAATGCCAAACGCGCTGATTAACCCGGCGCGTAAACCAAAGGCATAGCTGTTGCGGGTCACCATGGCAAAATCAGGCCCCGGACTGATCACCGCCAAAATGGTGATTGTCGCGACAGCAATTAACTCATTCATTAACGTTTTCCTTGTTCGGCAAGCCATCTTTTTTCACGATGATTTTGCACAGATAGGTGAAAAATCGGCTAAAAGGGGAAGGCAAAGATGACTGACGTAATACGGCTATCAACGATGCCAAACCACGATAAATCCTAACTATTTAGGCAATTACACCTCTTATCGTCTGAGGACGGTTTGATTATTCAGCGTTTGCATGTGGCAAAAAAGCGATTTATCTTGGTGTAAATCTGTCAAATTTCATCACATATATGAAACTTCCCTCGTTAGCCTCTTTTCGCTTCTTTGAAGCAGCCGCACAAACCGGTAGCTTTGTTAAAGCCGCCGAGTCCCTGCATGTCACGCACGGTGCTGTCAGCAGGCAGATCAGATTGCTGGAAGAAGCGCTGGGGGTTGAGCTGTTTGAACGACGCAACCGGGCGATCTTTTTGAATGCGGCAGGCCGCTCTTTGCATACGGTCACGCAGTCCGTTTTTGAACAGCTCGAGGGCGCGGTATATCGACTCCAGCAGAGTGCGCAGGATGACGTGCTGACGCTGTCATGCGAGCCGACGATTGCCATGAAATGGCTGATTCCACGGCTACCGGCGTTTAATCAGGCAAATCCCGATATCAAACTTCATTTGGTTGCGGCAGGCGGGCCGATTGATTTTGTGCGTAGTGGCGTTGACCTCGCCCTGCGGCGTGACGATTTTCACTGGGATCCGCAAACACATGGCGTAAAGGTATGTGACGAGTGGATGGGGCCGGTGAGCCGCGACAAAGCCGAGCGCAAAAACAGTCTGGAAGGGATGCGTTTGCTCTATACCGGAACGCGACCGAAAGCGTGGGCAACCTGGCAACGGCAGACGCACGTGTCCATCAAAGGCAGCACCAGAGCGGACTACGAGCACTTCTATCTGTGTATTCAGGCGGCAGTCTCGGGGCTGGGCATGGCAATGGCATCCTTCCTGATGGTGCAGGACGAGATTGCGAACGGACAGTTGCATGCCCCTTACGGATTTGCGCAGGATGGTTCTGCGTATTATCTGCTGTCGCCCGTCCCTCTTGAGCAAAATGAGAAGTACGTACGATTTCATACCTGGCTAACGCAGGAAGTTTCCACCTGCCTTTCCGGGGTTGAGGACGCTTGTTAAACCCGCATTGGAAAGACAATGACAGCACATTCCCGTGAAACCAATTTCACGACACTGAATATGATTATCGCCGCCTCGCTTGTGGGGTTGGTAACAGGGTACACCCTGCCGTTGATCAGCCTGAAACTGGCGGAGCATGGGCACAGCACGGCAACGCTCGGCGTTCTGGCTGCCCTTCCAGCGGCCGGGATGATGCTCTCTTCTTTCGTTACGCCGTGGCTCAGCCGCCACCTGCAAGCCAGCTATCTGCTCTCCGGCAGCCTGATTATTCTGGCGGCATCAACTATTGCCTCATTCCTGCTGTCACACCCTGTTTCCCTCATTTTACCCCGCCTGCTAACCGGGCTTGCTTCGGGAGTTCTGGTAGTACTGGGAGAAACCTGGGTCACCAGCCGGGCTTCAGACAAACACAAAGCGACGCTAACGGGGCTGTATGCTGCCGTTTTCACAGGGTGTCAGTTGATAGGACCGCTGCTTATTGCCGCTGGCGAGCACATGCAAACCTATGCTCTGTGGCTGATTTGTGGCATCTCCGCCGCCTGTGCGTTCATGCTGAGGAACTGTGCCACGATGGTTCAGGCAGAGGAATCGTCCTCGGCATCTTATCGGGATTTGATCCCTTTTCTTCCGGCCATCGCCTCTGGCGTGCTCTGCTTTTCCTTCTTCGATGCCAGCATCCTTTCGCTCTTTCCGCTTTACGGCATGGAACAGGGCTTAGATGAAAAATCCGCGATCTTATTGGTTACGCTCATCTTTCTGGGCGACGCCGTATTTCAGACGCCGATTGGCTGGCTGGCAGACAAATGTGGCATCATCAGAACCCACATCGGCTGCGGCATCCTTTTCTGTGTGATGCTGGTATTGATCACCTTCTCGTTTTCCTCCCCTACACTTCTGGTTCCCGTCTGTATCACACTGGGTGCCGCCGCAGGCGGTCTTTACACGCTGTCTCTGGTTCGCGCGGGTCAGCGGTTTGCTGGTCAGCGACTGATCGTGATGAATTCCCTTCTGGGGCTGGTGTGGTCTGCGGGCAGTATCAGCGGGCCACTGTTCTCCGGTGCCGCCATTACGTTCTATGGCTACGACGGTCTGATCGCCATCTTGCTGTTAACTGGCGTGCTGTTTGTCGGTATACAGGGCGTATTAAGAAAAGCACGCGTCTCGCGTTCGCTGGGGGAAGAGTAAACGTAGGCATCAGGTTCACTAAGCCCGCTACAGCCTGGTGAACCTGAAAGGGATACGACAGAAAGGTCGCTTATGCGGCCATTTCGCGTTTGAACACCTCCAGCGTGTGCGCCTTGACGCGAATGAACTCAGGATCGCTCATCGCCTCCGCACCGCGTGGACGCGCTAAATCAAACGGAACAATCTCCGACACCGTCGTGGGTCGACGCGTCAGCAGCAGAATTTCATCCGCCAAAAACACCGCATCCTCCAAATCGTGTGACACGATGACCATCGTCACGCCAGTCGCCAGTTGAACCTCTTGCAGCTTGTCGCGGATGAACAGCGTCATTTCAAAATCCAGCGCGGAGAACGGCTCATCCAAAAACATCACTTCCGGCCCCGTCGCCAGCGCACGCATGATACACACGGTCTGCTGCTGCCCGCCCGAAAGCTCATACGGATAGCGTTGAAGATCGAAACGAATGTCAAACATCGCGATCAGTTCGTCCATCCGCGCCTGAACGTCTTGCTGCCGCATGCCGCTACGCACCAGCGGATAAGCAATATTCTTCCAGGCGCTCATCCAGGGAAAAAGCGCATCACGATAGTTTTGAAACACATAGCCAATTCTGGTTTCCGCCAGCGTTTTACCATCAAACAGGATATCGCCGCTATCAACGGGAATCAGCCCGGCAATCATGTTCATCAGCGTCGATTTACCACAGCCGTTCGGCCCGAAAATCGACACGATCTTGCCGCGGGGCAAATCCAGATTCAGATCGGTATAGAGCGGCTGACCTGCAAACGACTTGTTCAAGCCACGAATAGTGACGTGGGTATTCGGTGCCGGATAAGGCGGCAGCGCGGTATCCGGTTTTTCCACTTGCGCGTTATGAGGTGTCATCATGCTTTGCCACTCCAGTGAACAATTCGTTTTTCTACGATAAGAAACAGCACATTAAGCAGATATCCCAGTGCGCCCGTAATCAGGATAGAGGCGTACATATCCCGGATGTTGAACACCTGCTGTGCATCGATGATGCGATGCCCCAGCCCAGTTTCCGAGCCAATAAACATCTCCGCGACAATCACAATCACCAACGCCATCGACACACCGGTACGCAAGCCGACAAAAGTTTGCGCCAGACTTTCCAGCAGCATGATGTCTTTAAAAATATGCCAGCGAGAGATCCCCATGACCTGTGCCGCCATCAGACGGGTTTTCTTCGCATTCATCACGCCATAGGCGCTGTTGAACAGAATCACCAGTACGGCCGCAAAGGCCGAAATGGCAATTTTATTCGCGTCGGTTATCCCGAAAATCAGCAAGAATAGCGGAATCAGCGCTGACGATGGCGTAGATCGGAAGAAATCGATCAGAAACTCCAGGCTACGGTAGATCTTTTCATTGCTGCCGAGAATAACGCCGAGCGGCACGCCAATCAGTGCCGCAAAGCCAAATGCGGCGAGCGTACGGTATAGCGTCGCGCCGATATCCGTACGCATGCTGGCATCCGCGAAAGACTGGAACATATAGCTCAACGTGTCGACCGGCGACGGTAATAAAATGGGGTTCAGCCATTTCGCGCTGACCGCCAACTGCCAAAAGAGAAACAGCAGAATCGGACCGACAGCGGGTAATAATTTAGACGTCCAGTGCTGGCGCATAATCAAACATCTCCCTTAAGGCTGATAAATCAGGCTGCTGACATCTACCGGCTGCCGGAAGATTTTTCTTTCGGTGAACACATCATAAAACTTCTGGAACCACGCCAGATTGTCGCCTTTTAGTTCGTCATACATGACAAACCCCGGCAGCGGCACCTCTTTACTCAGCTCGGCTTCAATGCTGGTGTACCCGGTAATGTGCTCGCGCGCCGCTTCTGGGTTCTGCTGAATAAACTGCACTGATTTGGCATAGGCCTGCGTGAAGGTTTTCGCCTCTGCCGCTCGGCTTTCGATAAAACCGCTATTCAATGCGGCCGCACCGCCAAACCACGGTGCATCAGGGTTACCAAGCACATAGCGTGAGATCACCCCGGTTTCCAGCGTACGCGACAGCCCTTTCAGGCGGCCCACCGTCCCCGTGGGTTCCAGCGTATAAACACCGTCAATCTGACCGGCGGCCAGCGCCGCCGCATGCTGCCCGACCGGCAATTCGGTCACGCGCAGTTCATCCGCCGTAAAGCCGTTTTTCTCCAGAATGATTTTGGTCATCACCACATTCTGAATACCCGGCCCACAGGCGATACGTTTGCCCTTCAACTCCGCGATACTTTTTACATTGCTGTTCAACGGCACCAGAAATTCATCCAATACCATCTGATGATTTGACGGGTTCGAGCAAATGATCTTGAACAAGCCGGGTGAGGTAATCTCGCCTAATCCCAATGCGCCGGTGGCCGTACCGTTGGCACACCCGTGTATACGTCCTGTAATCATCCCCTCGACAATCTGTTGCGGGCTGGCGAATTTCACCGCTCGCACATTCAACCCTGCTTCTTTGAAAAAACCGCGTTCAACACCCACGTATAAAGGCAAACCGCCCACAATCGGCCAGTAGCCAATGCGGATTTCTTCACTTTCGGCAGCAAAAGCCATGCCCGGCAGCAGGCTGCTCAGCGTCAGCGCACCTGCGCTAACCGCTGACCACTTCATTAATTGCCTGCGTTTACGATCGATCTTGTCATTGTTATTTTTCATTGTGTTCCCCCTTCAACGGTGAGCTAACAACAGCTGATCATCACCAGCCTGAAAAAACCGATCAGGTCGATTGCCTGAGTCGCGCCATCTTGTACACAAGACGGTATATAAGACTAAGCACAGGCCGTGCCATGTTTATCAGCGCCAAAAAAACCAGCAAATACGCTGTTCCAGTGGCGTTAGCGCACCAAAAAAAGGCAAAACGTTACAAAAATGCATTACGAGTGATGCAGAGTGACTCGGCCATCAGCACATCGCCTTCTTGCTGAGGCAGACAAATGTGGCATCATAAAAACCCCATCAGAGGCGATATTCTTTTCTACGTTAGGGACTGTCATGCCAATCATGCACACGGATGTTTTATCCATCGATTTTCCCTCACATTTCACGTCCATTGAGCAGATAGGGCAAGGGGCACTCGGCCAGTACGCCACTGACGACGGCGTCGTTGCGCTAAACATTTACCCGGTGAGTGGGGAACTGCTGTATGAAGTAGAAACGGGGCAAGCAGAGCGATATCGCGCTTTCTGCGGTAAAAGCTATGGCAAACTCACCTGGCTTGAGGAAAAGACGTTAACCCTCGAAAACGACAGCGCATTGTTAATGACGGCTGAAGGGATTTACGGCTTCGCCTACCTGTTTGCGTTTATCCGCTTAACGGACACGGTTTGCCTTTTCGCTGGGGGATACTGCCCGCAGGATCGGCGACAAGAACATTTCAAAACCCTAGAAACCGCGCTGCGCAGCCTGCGGATTGTCACCACAACCCCAGAGATGGCATTGAGCCGCCATCGAAAAGCATTAGGGGAAGAAGAAGCAGGAGCCAGCGCAATTCCAGAAAACAAGGTAGAAATCAAGCAGGGAAAGACAGCCGAGACGCCAACCTTTCCTCCTGTACCCATAGATCCAGCCTTGCACCCGCTGCTGGCGGAACATTCTCAGTTACGGCGGCACCTTGTGGATGCGCTGCTCTCAGCGGATACCATCACCCCCATAGCCCATGCGGTGGCTGGCACATTACGCAGCAGCGTCGATTTCTATCATGGCGCCGAGGACGACCAGACTGTGCTGGGCCATCATCGGCTGGGCGGCATGCCGGATTTACCTGTCGATATCCCCTATCCTTGTGTCAACGTTGCTGAAGACACCTTGCTCGAATATGAAGAGTGCTGGGAAGAAAGTGAAGATGGAAAAGATATTTGTATCTTCCCTTGGGATGACGCCACACAAACTTACCGTGTACCGCTGGAATTTATTGCGCAGCTAGACTGCCGCGCTTTAGCTCCGTTACAGGACTATCTGCCGCGCGAGGGAACCCTATTCTTCTTTCTGGAATGCGGAAGCAGCCCTGTAACAACCAGAGGGAAAGTCATCTATGTGCAGGATGCCGCACGCCTGTGCAACGGCGTGCGCTTTGCCGACCTGGCCTTCAATGACGAAAAGACACTCGGGCAAAAAACCGCCTTTCAACTGCATCCGAGAACCAGCGTCGCCGTCCCCAGCTTTTACGCATTGCGTCAGAACCCCCATCTTGACGCCCTATTGTGCTCACGTCTGAGTCAGGAACAGCAGGCAGCATTGCATGATGATGCGTATGACGATGCGCTGTCCCGTCTTGGCTGCGCACAATATTACGCCTGGCAGTTACGACAACTGGGGGCATTTAATCTGTTACCTAATAGGAAAGCGACGGAAGAGCAACTCGTCTGGATGATCGAAAAGGAGATGCTGCCATCGGACTTTCCGCCTGATGACCCGTTGCCTGAATATCAGGGCATTGCCCGAGTCAACGGCTGTGGCTTTAGCCAGCATGAATTGCCAGAGTTGCAGGCAGCACAGCAATTGGGCGGCGAAGCACAGGACTGGCTGGTGCTGTTTCAGGTCTGTCTGGACGGACAATTTCAGTGGGATGACGGTACGCTGAATTTCATCATCCATCGTACCGACCTTGCAGCCCTATGCTTTGACCGCGTATTTCTGGTCTGCGATTACTGAAGATGTTGCCAAAGCTAAGTGGGCAATCTTGATAAGCGCGCCGACAATCCACCGCGAATTAGTCGTGGTGGATTGTCGGCGACGCGGTTTTATATTGGCTTAAGACTTAGCGCTGAGCTGCGTGAACACATCCTGTAGCGTTGCGGCCTCGTAGGTCGGCGCGATGTCCGAATCGTTGGCGGCTCCGCCAGCATTGAACCAGCAGCTATCGATACCGTAGAGGTTCGCCCCCAGAATATCGGCATCAAGCCTGTCGCCCACGATGATCGCCTCGGCTTTTTTGAATGAGCTGAATTTGCTGGCGGAGAACTCGAAGAAGCGCGCATCCGGCTTGGCGAACCCGCAAGCTTCAGAGGTCGCGACAAACGTCAGCCAGTCCGCCAGACCCGAGTTCGCCACCCGCTGCGCCTGCACATACTCAATGCCGTTGGTAATAATGCCAACCTCGCCGATCTCGGCAAGCGCTTCGCATAGCTGCACCGCGCCATCCACCAGCACCACGGTTTCAGGCAGGCACTCCAGATAGCGGTTGCTCGCCTTGTGTGGATCGATATCAATGCCATGAAGCGAGAAAGTGCGACGGAATCGTTCTACTTTCAGGAAATCCTTGGTGATTCCCCCCTTCTCAAACTCGCTCCATAGCTGGGAATTCTCGCGCTGATAGTCTGCAAACAGGCTCGTATTTTCAATATCGACACCAAGATTGGTCAGCGTACGCGCGAACGAAAGACGCTCAGAGGCTTTGAAGTCCAACAGCGTATCGTCAAGGTCAAACAGGAAATGGCGGTATTTCATAAATGTTGGTTACTCGAAATCAAGGAATCACTTTTGGTGGAGACGGACTGCGCGGGCTTCGCAGCCGTCAGCGCGCGGTTAACGCCCAGAATCACAACAAGGAAGGAGAGCGTCAATAGCCCAATCATCACCCACGGAAACGCGCTCGCCCCTGCGCTGCTGAGGAGCAATCCTCCGATAACGCCCCCCGTGGCCACGGCCGTGTTCCACGATGTGGTAGACATCGACTGTGCGACATCCACGGCATCAGAGGAAAGGTGAGTCATGGCCGTTTGCGTGACGACAGAGAATCCCCCAAAAGAGATGCCCCACATAAAGACAGCCAGAAACAGAATGAGCAGTACATCGGACCAAAGACCCAGAAGGAGCATCGCCGCAGCGAACAAAAGCACCTCGGCAGGGCCGAGACGCTTGAGGTTACCATCGACGATAATGCCTGACAGCACAAGGCCAAACACCGCCCCCGCCCCGAAGATGAACAGCACGCCGTTGAGCCAGTCCCCCATAGCGGAAGCTACGAGGAAAGGTTCGATGTAAATATACAGAATGTTGTGCGTGACGATGTAGGTGAGAATCAGCGCCAGCGTCGCCCCAACGCCGCGCTTGGAAGCAACCTGAGGCAGCGATAACCGCTTATCTGCCGATTCCCCTGGGAAGTCGGGAGCGAAAAGCGCAATCCAGACAACAAGGAGCACCGCAATCGCCGATACTAATCCAAATGCGCCCTGCCAGCCGATCGCTGACCCAAGAAGGCCGCCAATCGGTACACCAAGCACCAGCGCAGCCGTAGACCCCGCGCCGACAATGGCGATGGCGCGCCCGAGTAACCATCTGGGAACCATACGGGAGGCGTACCCGGCAAGCATCGACCAGACCACACCACCGAACAAGCCAGCAACAAAGCGGGCCGCCAGCGATAAAATGTAGTTATCTGAAACGGCAGTCACCGCATTCACGACGGCAAATCCGCTAATCGCGATGAGCAGCAGAGGTTTACGCCGCATACCGCGCGTCAGCGCCGTCGCGGGAATCGCCGATAACAGCGCTCCCAGAGCAAACGCGGTAATGAACTGGCCGGCCAGACTTTCCGAGACAGTAAGACCCGTCGCAATCGAACTGAGAAGCCCTGCTGGCATGATCTCAGTCAGTAAGGTCAGAAACGCCGCTGTCGCAAGCGCGAGGAGCTTTAACACGGGGAGAGACGGGGTTTGGATTCGATTTGCACTCAAAATGATTATTCACCTGTAACACGGAACTGTCGTGGCACTCTGAATTTTGCCACCTGAACAGAGATGATATCACTACATCCGTATACAAACAGGTAACATGATGCGCTGCCTCACTGGCGCCTTCAGGAGGAAAGGTTCTCTGATGCAATGAAGCTTCCTGGCCAACCACTAAATAACAGCCTGAGCTATACACATAGCCGTAAATTGCAGGTGATTACCTGCAATTTACGGTAGAAAATAAAAAATGACTATTTCTTCATTTCAAGGCTTTTCATTGCCTCTTTGCTTAACCCGTGCGTTGAACTGCTAATAACACAGTTATACGTTTCACTTTCATTAATAACCATAAAAGTGCTCACCGGGTTTTTCATTTTTTTATCAACAGAGAAAATAATATAAGCATTGGGTAAGGAACTAGGTTTAAATGCACCAAATGAGTAGCTATCAGCTAAACCGAGAGGGGATAAATCGGCCGTTAATTCCATGGGTTGTGTACTGTGTGGCGAAGGGAACATGGATTTTGCCGACATCATCATCGACTGGGTATCGATGTTATATTCTGTTGTCACTTTCATGCCGACGTATTTGGATTCAGGCATATTCAGCTGCTTCTCACACATCGCATCGTGCTGCGGGCTAGGCGTCCCATTTTGCAGGACAGCGTGAATATGTTTTAATTCAACTTGTTCTTTTCCGGTATGTGCTTTTGCCGTGTCATCAGCCTGAGCAACACCGCTCATCACTAAAGCCGCCGTCGCTACAACATGTAAAATAGTGCTATTCATTGCTTTCATTCTTCCATCCTCTTTTATCTGTAGGGATAACCATATGATCCATGATAACAACCCGTTATTTATTAAATAAATAACCGGAGTGACTCATGGAATTTAAATGATATTTCCCAGATAGAATTGAATAGAAAAATCACTAAAAAATAACAACACTAATCATTTTAGATGATGTGATTTTTATAAATGCATTCTGGTTATAAACATAGTCAAATTTTGATATTACGTCAAAATCCAATCCACGCAGAGAATAAAATATAAAAATAAATCAGAATAAATATAACCAAGCTAAGTATTTAATAAAATAATTAATCTACAATATCAACGGTAAAGGCACAGCTCGAACGCACTGCTAACGGCGTTCATCGAGTAGAACAACGGTGTATGTCGCCAGACAAGGAAGCGACTCAGCGTACCAACGGTATCGTTGCACAATGGAAAAAGAGTGAACAGATTGTAGAAAAAACAAGGAAACTGATGATGTAAAAAAAGAGAGACTAAAAGATTGGAGCGGGAAACGAGACTCGAACTCGCGACCCCGACCTTGGCAAGGTCGTGCTCTACCAACTGAGCTATTCCCGCATATCGGACAGACATTAACAGGCGTTACGTCTGATTACTGCACACTGCCTGTATGGTGACAAACAGTGATAAAACTTGGAGCGGGAAACGAGACTCGAACTCGCGACCCCGACCTTGGCAAGGTCGTGCTCTACCAACTGAGCTATTCCCGCCCGGGAAATCTTCATACGATGTTGAAGTTCTTTAGTAGAAATTCTTCATCGGTATGGGGTGCGCATTATACGAGAAATCCGTTTAACCGCAAGCCCCCCAAATGAAAAATCGTCTGACTGCTGATAAAAAAAACAATATGTTGATAAAATAGACATGCGTCGACAAAACAGACGTTGTGGCGTAAATAGCAGAGGTTCGCTGCACATCACGCCCTACCCGTCTTGCTTCATCTACAGCCGCAGAAAATTCTCACGGTAATAAGCCAGCTCTGCCAGTGATTCGCGAATGTCGTCCATCGCCTGATGCGTACCTTGTTTCTTAAAGCCCGTCAGGATTTCCGGTTTCCAGCGTCGCGCCAGCTCTTTGAGCGTGCTGACATCCAGGTAGCGGTAGTGGAAGTAAGCTTCCAGCTCCGGCATATAGCGGAACAGGAAGCGGCGATCCTGACCGATGCTGTTGCCGCAGATTGGCGATTTACCCGCCGGCACCCATTTTTGTAGAAACGCCAGCGTTTCCAGCTCGGCTGCACGTTCATCCGTGGTACTCGCTTTAACGCGATCTGTCAGGCCGCTGGCGCCGTGTGTGCGCACATTCCAGTCATCCATCAGCGCCAGTTGGCTATCAGACTGGTGCACCGCCAGTACCGGTCCTTCAGCCAAAACATTCAGATTGGCATCCGTCACCAGCGTTGCGATCTCAATAATGCGATCGCGCTCCGGGTTCAAACCGGTCATTTCGAGATCGATCCAGATCAGGTTATTTTCATCTACCATCGTGGGTGTTCCTGTTGCATTGTGCCCTGTCGTCGATACAAGGATAACAGTATCAATCCCAGTGCTGATACCGACAAGGTGGTATCAGTTAATTAAAATCAAATAGGGTGTATTATAGTCGGTTGAAACGCGACGGGCGATAACGCACTGCCGCAAACGATAAATCGTATTAAGTGAGGCTCAGTGAGCAAAAAGAAACTGTCGAAAGGTCAGCAGCGTCGGGTTAGCGCAAACCACCAGCGCCGCCTGAAAAAAACGGAAAGCAAAGTCGAATGGGAAGATAGCCAACTGGGCGACGCACAGGAAGGCATTATCATCAGCCGATTCGGTATGCACGCCGATGTGGAAGCCACCGATGGCGTGGTGCACCGCTGCAACATTCGTCGGACCCTTTCATCGCTGGTTACTGGCGACCGCGTCGTCTGGCGCCCAGGCCATGAATCGCTCGCCGGCATCAGCGGGATCGTGGAGGCCGTTCACCCCCGTCATTCCGTCCTGACGCGTCCTGACTATTACGATGGTATTAAACCGATCGCTGCGAATATCGATCAGATCGTGATCGTTTCCGCGATCTTGCCTGAACTGTCGCTGAACATTATCGATCGCTATCTGGTCGCTTGCGAAACGCTGGAGATCGAACCGCTGATCGTGCTGAACAAAATCGATCTGCTGGATGACGAATCCCGCCAGTTTGTTGATAAATTGATGGATATCTACCGTGCGCTCAATTATCGCGTGCTGATGGTGTCTAGCCATACTCAACAGGGTATCCCTGAACTGGAACAGGCGCTCACCGACCGTATCAGTATTTTCGCTGGACAATCAGGCGTCGGGAAATCCAGCCTGCTTAACGCGCTGCTCGCACTGGATGAAGAACGCATTCTGGTAAATGAGGTTTCCGATAACTCAGGATTGGGGCAGCACACAACCACCGCTTCCCGGCTTTACCACTTCCCGCACGGCGGCGACGTCATCGATTCTCCGGGCGTGCGTGAATTTGGCCTGTGGCATCTGGAACCCGAACAGGTGACGCGTGGTTTCATCGAGCTACGCCAATATATCGGCTCGTGTAAGTTCCGCGACTGTAAACATGAAAACGATCCGGGTTGCGCCATTAACGCCGCACTTGATCGCGGAGAGATTGCCGTAGAGCGCTATGATAACTATCACCGGATTCTGGAAAGCATGGCGCAAGTAAAAACGCGTAAAGGCTTTTCGGATACAGATAACTGACATTTATCATGACCATCGTTACAATGCGCCCCCTTTGAGAGTTAACGAATCCGCTGACTCTCTTTCTGGGCTACCGCTGGCAACGTCAGGCGTGTTTCCCAGACTGTTTGTTTTATGGCGCACTATTAATCCAAGAGGCTCACAGTGCTGGATAATATCAAAATCAAACTACAGTATTGGCTTCCCAAGATCTGGCTGACCCGCTTAGCGGGCTGGGGAGCAAATAAGCGTGCGGGAAAACTCACCAAGCTGGTGATCGATCTGTTTGTCCGCCAATACAACGTCAACATGCAGGAAGCGCAGCAGTCGGATACCGCATCCTATCGCACGTTTAACGAATTTTTCGTTCGCCCTCTGCGCCCAGGCGTTCGGCCTGTCGATCCTCATGCGCACCGTCTGGTGCAACCTGCTGACGGCGTGCTGTCGCAATTTGGTCCCATTACCGATGGCAAGCTGATTCAGGCGAAGCAGCACGACTACACGCTGGAAGCGCTGCTGGCCGGCAACTATATGATGGCCGATCTGTTCCGCGACGGCCTGTTTGCCACCATTTATCTTTCACCGCGCGATTATCACCGTCTCCACATGCCGTGCGACGGCGTGCTGCGCGAGATGATTTACGTGCCAGGCGACCTGTTCTCCGTCAATCTGCTGACGGCCGATAACGTGCCGAATCTGTTTGCGCGTAACGAACGCGTCATTTGTCTGTTTGATACGGAATTCGGCCCATTGGCACAAATTCTGGTCGGTGCAACCATTGTCGGTAGCATCGAAACCGTGTGGTCAGGCGTGGTGACGCCACCGCGTGAAGGCATCATCAAGCGCTGGACTTACCCGCAGGCGGGTGAAGAAGGTGCGGTCGTGCTGGCGAAAGGCGAGGAAATGGGTCGCTTCAAGCTGGGCTCAACCGTGATTAACCTGTTTGCCGCAGGCAATAATCTCCAGTTTGCCGCCCACCTAAATAACATGAGTGTGACCCGTATGGGTGAACCGTTTGCCGAAGTTCGTCAGGATGATCCAACGCCTGTCGTCTTCCCGGAAGGAACCGAGCTGGCAGCCAACGACGCCACACCGTCGCCTGTCGCAGCAGCGTCTGAACCTGTTCAGATTGAGGAACAAAATACTGCGTCTGACGCAACTGGCCAGACGGGTCACAAACCCGACGCGCCGTAAATAGCGTCCGACTTTAGTCGCTTGTAAAAGTGTTGTTTGTAATAAGGTAGCTAACGTGCGTCTGATTCTGACTTTTCTTCTGGGATGTTTATTATCAACTGCCACGTTGGCTGCCACTGCGCCCAATGAGGCGCAGTTACGCCAGCAGCTACAGCAGGCGGAGGCGAACAAAGGTGCAGCCGATCAGGCAAAGATCATTGAGGAATATCAGGCTGCACTGAACACCCTACAGGATCGCAAAGAGTCACTGGAGCGCGCCACACAGTATCAACGCGTTATTGATGACTTCCCCAAACTGGTTCAGGAGCTGCGGCGACAGCTTAATGCCGAAGACGGCAAACCTTCGTCCATTTCAGAAAGTCTCTCCAGTAACGATCTCGAACAACAGTTGCTGCAAACGAGCAGCCAATTGCTGGAACAGGCGCGCCAACTCCAGCAGGAACAAGATCGGCTGCGTGAGATCGGCGATTCACTGAGCCAGCTTCCGCAGCAGCAAACGGAAGCCAGCCGCATGCAAAGCGAGGCCGAGCGACGTATTCAGTCTCTCGGTACGCCCGCCACGCCGCTGGGGCAAGCACAGCTCGTCGCGCTTCAGGCCGAATCCGCACTGCGCAAAAGCCGGGTGGACGAACTGGAACTGGCGCAGCTTTCCGCCAGCAATCGTCAGGAGCTGTCCCGGCTACGCGTCGAGCTGTATAAGAAGCGTCACGACAGGCTGGATCTGCTGCAACAGGATTTACGCAGCCGGCTCAATAACCTGCGCCAGCGCGAGGCTGAGCAGGCATTAGAACGCACAGAACTTCTCGCTGAACAAAGTGGCGACTTACCCAGCGTCATCAGCAAGCAGCTACAGGTTAACCGCGAGCTCTCCGTCGCGCTGAACCAACAGGCGCAGCGGATGGACCTTATCGCCTCTCAACAGCGTCAGGCTGCCACGCACACCATTCAGGTTCGTCAGGCGCTGAGCACTATCCGCGAACAGGCACAGTGGCTCGGCGTCTCACCGATATTGGGAGAAACACTACGGGCGCAGATAGCGCGCCTGCCGGAAATGCCCAAGCCTCAGCTGCTGGATAGCGACATGGCGCAGCTGCGCGTACAGCGGCTGCACTTTGAAGACCTGATCAACAAGCCGCAGGATCTTGATAATGCCAAACAGGATAACGGCGATCCGTTGACCAGTGCGCAGCAGCGTATTCTGACCGATCAGATGCGTACTCAGCGTGACCTGCTAACCTCGCTGATCTCCGGCTGTGACTCACAGATACTCGAACTGACCAAACTCAAAGTCGCCAATAACCAATTAGCGGATGCATTGACCGAAACACGCGAAGCGGCCCACCGCGATCTGTTCTGGGTTGCGGATGTCGATCCTGTGACGTTCGCCTATCCGCTCAAACTGGTGCAAGATCTGACGCGTCTGCTGTCACTGGATACGCTGACGCAGTTGGGTAGCGCGCTGGTCATGATGGTGACTAGCCAGGAAACCGTGCTGCCGCTGTTGGGCGCGCTGCTGTTGGTAGGCTTCAGCATCAGCTCCCGTCGTCACTATCATGCGTTTATGGAGCGCGCCAGCAGCCGCGTCGGCAAGGTTACGCTCGATCACTTTATGCTGACGCTGCGTACCGTGTTCTGGTCCATCCTTACCGCTCTGCCGCTGCCGGTACTCTGGGCAGCGCTGGGCTACGGGCTGCAAAACGCCTGGCCTTATCCGATTGCCGTCGCCATCGGCGACAGCGTGACCGCCACTGTGCCGTTGATGTGGCTGGTGATGATCAGCGCCTCATTCGCGCACCCGCAGGGATTGTTCATTGTCCACTTCCGCTGGTCGCCGGAGCGCGTTGCCAGAGCGATGCGCTATTATCGCCTTTCCATCGCCTTTATCGTGCCGCTGATTATGGCGCTGATTACGTTCGATAAGCTCAACGATCGCGAGTTTTCCAGCACGCTGGGGCGGCTCTGTTTCATCCTTCTCTGTATGGCGTTGAGTCTGGTCACTACCGGGTTAAAACGCGCCGGTATCCCGCTGTATCTGGATAAAGAAGGCTCAGGGGAAAACTCCGTTAACCGTGCGATGTGGAATATCCTGATCGCCATGCCGCTCGTTGCCGCGCTGGCCTCCTGCATCGGCTATCTGGCGACCGCACAGGCGCTGCTGGCTCGTCTGGAAACCTCCGTCTCTATCTGGTTCTTCCTGCTGGTGGTTTACCATATTATTCGCCGCTGGATGCTGATTCAGCGACGCCGCATCGCCTTCGACCGCGCCAAACAGCGACGTTCGGAAATTCTGGCGCAGCGTGCCAAAGGTGAAGAAGACACACCGTCTGCGTCGTCCCATGAAAGCAGTTCGGAAGCGGTGGAAGAACCCGTCGTCGATCTGGACGCCATCAGCGCCAAATCGCTGCAGCTGGTGCGCTCCATTCTGACGCTGATTGCACTGGTTTCCGTTATCGCGCTGTGGTCGGAAATTCACTCCGCCTTCGCATTCCTGGAAAATATCAGCCTGTGGGATGTTTCCAGCACGGTCAAAGGTGTGGAGAGCGTACAGGCGATTACGCTGGGATCGGTGCTAATCGCCATTCTGATCTTCATTATCACCGCGCAGCTAGTGCGTAACCTGCCCGCCCTGCTGGAACTGGCGATCCTACAGCATCTCGATCTGTCGCCGGGTAGCGGCTACGCCATTACCACCATCAGCAAATATATTCTGATGCTGATCGGCTGTCTGATGGGGTTCTCGCTGATCGGGATTGAATGGTCGAAGCTGCAATGGCTAGTAGCCGCACTGGGTGTGGGACTCGGATTCGGCTTGCAGGAGATCTTCGCCAACTTTATCTCTGGCCTGATCATCCTATTTGAGAAACCGATCCGTATCGGCGATACCGTTACGATCCGCGATCTCACGGGTAGCGTCATGCGCATTAATACCCGCGCCACCACCATTTCCGACTGGGACCGCAAAGAGATCATCGTGCCAAACAAGGCATTTATTACCGAGCAGTTTATCAACTGGTCACTGTCGGATTCCGTCACACGTGTTGTGCTGACGGTGCCCGCTCCGGCGGACGCGAACAGCCAGGAAGTCACAGAACTGCTGATGGATGCGGTGAAGCGTTGTTCGCTGATTCTGGATACGCCAGAGCCTGAAGCCTTTCTGGTTGACCTGCAACAGGGGATTCAGATTTTCGAACTGCGCGTGTTCGCCGCTGAAATGGGGCACCGTATGCCGCTGCGCCATGAACTGCATCAGCTGATTCTGGAAAACTACCGCAAACACAATCTGGATCTTCCTTTCCCACCGTTCCAGGTAAGAATGGACAATCTGTCGCGCAGTGGAAGAACGCTGACGCCACGGCAGCGGACACCGGGCAGTTTATAAGAGGGGAAAATGGGCGGCGGCCAGAGGTGGCACCGCCCTTCATGAGGCTTGTTACGCGCGCTCTACCGAGAACGCAATCACGTCACTTAGCTTTTCGGCGTTCAGCGCCAGCATGATCAAACGATCCACACCTAACGCTACACCAGCACACTCCGGCAAGCCGTGTTTCAGCGCTGCCAGCAGATTTTCATCAATCGGCTGCTGTGGCAAATCACGCGCGGCGCGCTTACGGTTATCCTGCTCGAAACGTTGACGCTGCTCATCGGCATCGGTCAATTCACGGAAGCCATTCGCCAGTTCGATCCCCTTGAAATAGACTTCAAAGCGCTCGGCGACGCGATGATCTTCCGAACTGATCTCCGCCAGCGAGGCCTGCGTGGCGGGGAAATGGTAGACAAACGCTGGCTTGTCGCGCCCGATGTGCGGCTCCACGCCAAAGGTAAAGAGCATCTGAACCAGCGAATCGCGATCGTCTTCGCGGCAGGCGATATCGCCCAATCCGAGTTTTTCTGCCGCTTCGCGCAGTTGCGCTTTGTCGACGGACAGAGGATCGAGCTCCAGATGGCGTAGAAACGCCTGCTGATAAGAGAGCATCTCTGCGCTTTCACAATCCAGTACCTGCTGCAACAGGTCATCGACCTCATTCATCAGGCGGTACATATCATAGTGAGGGCGATACCATTCCAGCATGGTGAATTCAGGGTTGTGGTGCCGGCCTGATTCTTCATTGCGGAAACTGCGGCACAGCTGAAAAATCGGTCCGCTGCCAGCCGCCAGCAGACGTTTCATGTGGTATTCCGGGCTGGTCATCAAGTACATCGTCATACCATCCGCAGCACCGGGGCCAACGAAACGGGTCTGGAACGGGTATAAGAAAATATCCGTTACCGTAGCCTGACTCATCGCAGGCGTTTCGACCTCCAGTACACCACGATCGGTGAAGAAACGTCGAATAGCAGCAATGATCGACGCTCGTTTCAACAAATTAGCGACAGAAGCACTAGGTTGCCAACTTGTCGTCTCGCTCATGGTTCTTACTCCAAAGTCAAACAGGGGGTGCAGTCTACCCGCATCAGCCCAAATTTCCAGCGGAAAAAAGGCCAGACGCGCTTTTCAGCAATCTATGCTCTACCTTTAGATAGGGAGCGGTCAGGATAGCAGCCATAAATTATATCCAGTGGATCATTTTCTTATATCCCCCTCAAAAGGGTTATTAAAGAAATAAAAGCATTATTTCCCCCTAAATAAGCCTTTCGATCACGTTTTTATCAATAAATACGAGACTCGCTGAAAAAACGACAAAATGCGGGATCACATCAAATTTCATCTACCTATAATTCGGTATAATTATTCCCACACAAAAATTATAGGTTTATCTATTCTTTATACCTCTATCACATAATTTTCAGCGGGTTTGATATTAAGCTCGGATATAAAGACAGAAATGAATAGATATTATTTTTTTATTTTAACTTAATTAACTTAAGTAACTGGAGGAATGCATTGCAAACCTTTAACGCCGATTTGGCCATTATCGGGGCCGGGGGTGCTGGCCTACGAGCGGCAATTGCTGCCGCAGAAGCCAACCCTCAACTGAAAATTGCGCTGATCTCAAAAGTCTACCCAATGCGTAGCCATACCGTGGCAGCAGAAGGTGGGTCAGCAGCAGTGACTCAGGAACACGATAGCTTCGATTATCACTTCAACGACACCGTGTCTGGTGGCGACTGGCTGTGTGAACAGGACGTTGTTGAGCACTTCGTCAAACGCTGCCCGGAAGAGATGATTCAACTGGAACAGTGGGGCTGCCCCTGGAGCCGTAAACCGGATGGTTCTGTCAACGTTCGCCGCTTTGGCGGGATGAAGATCGAGCGCACCTGGTTTGCTGCCGATAAAACCGGCTTCCACATGCTGCATACGCTGTTCCAAACCTCCCTTAAATATCCGCAAATCCAACGTTTTGACGAGCATTTTGTCCTCGACGTTCTGGTCGATGACGGTCAGGCCCGCGGTCTCGTTGCCATCAATATGATGGAAGGGTCGCTGGTTCAGATCCGTGCTAATGCCGTGGTGCTGGCAACAGGCGGCGCAGGTCGCGTGTACCGTTACAACACCAACGGCGGCATCGTCACCGGCGACGGCATGGGCATGGCGTTCCGCCACGGCGTACCGCTGCGTGATATGGAATTCGTTCAGTATCACCCGACCGGTCTGCCCGGTTCCGGTATCCTGATGACCGAAGGCTGTCGCGGCGAAGGCGGCATCATGGTCAATAAAGACGGTTACCGTTACCTGCAAGACTACGGCATGGGCCCGGAAACACCGCTTGGTCAGCCGAAAAACAAATACATGGAGCTGGGGCCGCGCGATAAAGTGTCGCAGGCGTTCTGGCACGAATGGCGTGCAGGCCGCACCGTCTCAACCCCGTTGGGCGACGTGGTTTACCTCGATCTGCGCCATCTCGGCGAGAAGAAACTTCTGGAACGTCTGCCGTTCATCTGCGAACTGGCAAAAGCCTATGTTGGCGTCGATCCGGTGAAAGAGCCGATTCCTATTCGCCCTACCGCGCACTACACAATGGGCGGCATTGAAACCGATCAAAACTGCGAAACCCGCATCAAGGGTCTCTTCGCCGTCGGTGAATGTTCCTCTGTTGGCTTGCACGGCGCGAACCGTCTGGGCTCAAACTCACTGGCCGAACTGGTGGTCTTTGGGCGTGTTGCGGGTGAACACGCCGTACAGCGCGCGCAAGCCGCAGCGCCGGCCAACGGTTCAGCGCTGGACGCGCAAACGCGCGACATCGAACAGCGCCTGCATGACCTGATGAATCAGGAAGGCACCGAAAGCTGGGCGAAAATTCGCGACGAAATGGGCATGTCGATGGAAGAAGGCTGTGGTATTTACCGCACCACCGATCTGATGCAGAAAACCGTCGATAAGATTGCGGAGCTGAAAGAGCGCTTCAAACGCGTGAAAATCACCGACCGCTCCAGTGTGTTCAACACCGATCTGCTGTACACCGTTGAGCTGGGCCACAGCCTGGATGTTGCGGAATGTATGGCGCACTCGGCAATCAACCGTAAAGAGTCTCGCGGCGCACACCAGCGTCTGGATGAGGGTTGCACCGAGCGTGATGACGTTAACTTCCTGAAGCATACGCTGGCGTTCTATAACCCGGAAGGCGCACCTCGTCTGGAGTACAGCGATGTGAAGATTACCAAGCTTCCACCGGCCAAACGCGTATACGGTGCAGAAGGTGATGCACAGGAAGGCAGCAAGAAGGAGCAGGCGAATGGTTGAGACGATCAAAACCCTGAAAATGGAAGTCATGCGCTATAACCCTGAACAGGATCGCGAACCCTATTTTGAAGCGTTCGACGTCCCGTACAACACGCAGACTTCCCTGCTGGATGCGCTGGGTTATATCAAAGATAACCTGGCACCGGACCTCTCCTACCGCTGGTCCTGCCGCATGGCAATCTGTGGCTCCTGCGGCATGATGGTGAATAATGTCCCTAAATTGGCCTGTAAAACCTTTCTGCGTGATTACACGAACGGTCTGAAGGTCGAAGCATTGGGCAATTTCCCCATTGAGCGCGATTTAGTGGTCGATATGACCCACTTCATCGAGAGCCTGGAAGCCATCAAGCCGTATATCATCGGCAACGATCGTAAACCAGCTGACGGCCCGAACAAGCAGACCCCAGCGCAAATGGCGAAGTATCACCAGTTCTCCGGCTGTATTAACTGTGGTTTGTGCTACGCGGCCTGTCCGCAGTTTGGCCTGAACCCTGAGTTCATCGGCCCGGCGGCGATTACGCTGGCACACCGTTATAACCTGGACAACCGCGATCACGGCAAGAAAGAACGTATGCCGCAGTTGAACGGTAATAATGGCGTCTGGTCCTGTACGTTTGTGGGCTACTGCTCAGAAGTGTGTCCGAAGCACGTCGACCCTGCCGCTGCGATCCAGCAAGGTAAAGTCGAAAGTGCGAAAGACTTCATGATCGCCATGCTGAAACCACAATAAGGGAGGGACAATGATGACATCTAAACGTAAAGCGTATGTTCGCGACGTGTCGCCGACCTGGTGGAAAAAACTGGGGTTCTACCGCTTTTATATGCTGCGTGAGGGGACGGCTGTCCCTGCCGTCTGGTTCAGTATCGTACTGATGTGTGGCGTCTTCGCACTGAAGAACGGGCCGGAAGGCTGGGCACACTTCGTCAGCTTCCTGCAAAACCCGCTGGTACTGCTGATTAATATTGTGGCTCTACTTGCCGCCGCGCTGCATACCAAAACCTGGTTTGAACTGGCGCCGAAGGCCAGCATCATCGTCGTTAAAGATGAAAAAATGGGGCCAGAGCCAATCATTAAAGGGCTGTGGGCTGTCACCGTGGTGGTAACCGTAGCCGTTCTGGCGATCGCCTTACTATTCTGAACAGGAGAAATAACGTGATTAACCCAACGCCAAAACGTTCTGACGAACCACCTTTCTGGGGCCTGTTCGGCGCCGGCGGGATGTGGAGCGCATTCTTCGCCCCGGTGATGATCCTACTGGTCGGTATAATGCTGCCTCTGGGGCTGTTCCCGGATGCGTTAACCTATGAGCGCATCGCCGCATTCAGCCAGAGCTTTATCGGCCGCGTCTTTTTACTACTGATGATTGTGCTGCCAATCTGGTGTGGCCTGCACCGCATCCACCACGCGATGCATGACCTGAAAATCCACGTTCCTGCCGGAAAATGGGTGTTCTACGGTCTGGCGGCAATCCTGACCGTGGTTACCGTCATCGGCGTCGTCACACTGTAAGATGTAACATCTGTAAAGTTGTACTCAACGGCCTGCACGACATCGCCGCAGGCCGTTTATTTTTCCCGCCGGACCACGCCCATCGTCTACACTGGAACAGTGATGAAAACGATGAGACGTCAATATGATGCCCTTTAACGCCCTGTTCTTCAAAAACCTGCTATTAACAATCAAACGTCGCGGGAAAGCCTGCGTTGCCGCGCTGGTGGCGCTCTTTTCTGTCGCCTGTAGCGTAACGCCGCCCGATAATGTCACCGTAGTGGAAAATTTTGACGTCAATCGCTACCTCGGCACATGGTATGAGATAGCTCGTCTCGACCACCGCTTTGAACGCAATCTGGAACGCGTGACGGCAACCTACAGCCCGCGGGATGACGGCGGCATCAAGGTTATCAACCGTGGCTTTAACGTCGAAAAACAGGAATGGAAAGAGAGCACCGGGAAAGCCTATTTCACGGGATCGCCTCAGCGAGGCGCGCTAAAAGTGTCGTTCTTCGGGCCGTTTTATGGCGGCTACAACATTATCGAGCTGGATGACGATTACCGCTACGCCCTGATTTGCGGGCCGAACCGTGACTACCTGTGGATTCTCTCACGCATGCCAACGCTGGATGCCGTGACACGCGACAAACTGCTCGCCACAGCCAAACGCTACGGTTTCCCAACAGAGGCGCTCATTTGGGTCAATCAGTAACCCGATCGTATTGGTCGCAACACAGGGGATAGCGCGGCGCGTTATCCCATAATCTTATCGCGAAACATAAAGAAAACCGCGCCCAGCAGGCATAGCCCCGCCCAAATATAATCAGTGCGGAACGGCTCTTTTAAAATAATCATGGAGAAAGGGATAAATACGGAAAGGCTGATCACTTCCTGCAATATTTTCAACTGACCGGCAGAAGCAACCTGATAACCAATCCTATTTGCTGGCACCTGCAAGAGGTATTCAAATAATGCGATCCCCCAGCTGACCAACGCGGCAATGATCCAGGTACGGCCGCTGAAATAACGTAAATG
This sequence comes from Pectobacterium aroidearum, assembly GCF_041228105.1. Taxonomy (NCBI): domain Bacteria; kingdom Pseudomonadati; phylum Pseudomonadota; class Gammaproteobacteria; order Enterobacterales; family Pectobacteriaceae; genus Pectobacterium; species Pectobacterium aroidearum. The sequence continues at coordinate 543,919 of NZ_CP166097.1, read as the reverse complement.
CCCGTACCAGGCGAACGTCATAAATATATTACTTAATGTCAGCATGCCGACAGTAATGAAAATAGGCGACATTATTACTTCTCCGAGTGATCCACTTTCACATTATCTCGCCGCGGGGAAGAAAACACCATAAACGGCATTTTCTTCCACTCGGAAAAGTTATTACGACTTATTTCTATTGGGCGCTGCGCTGAATAGCCTTACCACCCGCTTCCACATCTTGCCCAACACCTCGAGTGGTATTGCACCCCACCACCGCAGAGAGAATAACCAGAGAGAAAATGGCAACACAAGCTTTCTTCAACATACTCGGTTCCTTCTTTATGAGAATAGGATTTCAACGGTACGAAAGGACTGCTTTTTAAGCGTAGCCAATTTTAATGCTTGTGGCGGTTTTTTCGGATGAAGAGCAAAACAGAAGGAGACTTACGTGAGGAGAGAATGAATTAGAAAAGCCGCCCTTATAGAAGGCGGCATTTCCAGATACATTACTTAACGCGTGAAACGTACTCACCAGAACGCGTGTCAACTCTGACCACTTCGCCGATCTGTACGAACAATGGCACTTTAACGACCGCGCCAGTGCTCAGCGTAGCTGGCTTACCACCTGTTCCTGCGGTATCGCCTTTCAGGCCTGGATCGGTATCGGTGATTTCAGCTTCGATAAAGTTCGGCGGCTGAACAGCGATAGCACGACCATCCCACAGGGTAACGATACATTCGGCATTGTCCTGCAGCCATTTTGCAGAATCACCAACGGTCTTCTCTTCAACCTGATGCTGCTCAAACGTCTCAGGGTGCATGAAGTGGTAGAACTCACCGTCGTTATACAGGTAGTTCATGTTGGTATCTACAACGTCTGCGCCTTCTGCAGAATCGGTAGATTTGAAGGTTTTTTCAACGCGAGAACCTGTCAACAGGCGACGCATTTTTACACGAGCAAAAGCCTGGCCTTTACCCGGCTTCACAAATTCACTGGATTCGATGGCATACGGCTCGCCTTCGAACATGATTTTAAGACCGGAACGGAAATCGTTGCTAGAATAAGTCGCCATAAAGGCCCTCTACAATTTTAATACTGGTACGAAGCCAAAAAAATGGCACACATTGTAACCCTAAATATACCTTCCAGAGAAGATTGGTTGCAGCAACTTGCAGACGTAATTACCGATCCTGATGAATTACTGCAACTTTTGGCACTGAACGATCACGCAAAACTTCGGCAAGGCAATGATGCACGCAGACTTTTTGCTCTGCGAGTACCGCGCGCCTTCGCTGCACGTATGCAAAAAGGCAATCCTGACGATCCGTTGCTGCTACAGGTATTGACCGCGCGTGAGGAGTTCACTGCCACGCCAGGCTTCACCCACGATCCGCTTGATGAGCAACACAGCGTCGTGCCGGGGCTACTGCACAAATATCACAACCGCGCGTTATTGCTGGTTAAAGGCGGCTGCGCGGTGAACTGCCGCTACTGCTTCCGCCGCCATTTCCCCTATCAGGATAATCAAGGCAATAAGGCTAACTGGCGTCAGGCGCTGGATTATATCCGCCAGCATCCCGAACTGGATGAAATCATTTTTTCCGGCGGCGACCCGCTGATGGCCAAGGATCACGAGCTGGACTGGCTGATCACCGAGCTGGAACATATTCCACATCTGAAACGCCTGCGTATTCACAGCCGCTTGCCGGTGGTGATCCCTGCCCGCATTACCGACGCGCTATGCGATCGTCTGTCCCGCAGTTCGCTTCAGGTGTTGCTGGTGACGCATATTAACCACCCGCAGGAAATTGATACTGATTTAACACAAGGTATGGCGCGTTTACGCCGTGCAGGCGTGACGCTGCTCAACCAAAGCGTGCTGCTGCGCGGGGTGAATGACAGCGCGGACACGCTCGCCCAGCTCAGCAATGCACTATTTGACGCAGGTATTCTGCCTTATTACCTGCACGTACTGGATAAGGTACAAGGTGCCGCGCATTTTCTGGTGGATGACAACGAGGCGCGCATCTTGGTCAAAGCGCTGCTGAAGAAGGTATCCGGCTATCTGGTGCCGCGTCTGGCGCGAGAAATTGGTGGTGAAGCCAGTAAAACGCCGCTGGATTTAGGGATGAAACAGCATCAGGACGACACTGAGCGATCGGTGGAGTAATTATAAGGTGAGAGCAGGTTTCCCCACTCTCACCAGGTTTCTCTCTAGCTTAAGGACATTTGTAGACGCTGCCGTTCATCTTGCTGTCCAGCGGCGCAAAGCTTGACCAGAAGGTCTCACTCGGACTGGTTGCACCATAGACCGTATTGCCCCCCATCGCCGCCGCTTTATTACGCAGATCGTTTGCCGCACCGCGCATAGAGCTTCCGTCGCTATGGTTGCCTGCCAGCCAGTTAGACTGGCTACCGCTGGCCTGCCCCAACAACTGACATTCGCTGCCTGGCTTGGTATCCGTGAACGTCACGGCCTGCCCGGCGGCGCTGAGTTGGCTACTGCTACTGCTGCATCCCGCCAGCAACACTGCCGCGGCTAGCCCCAACAAAATACGAACCTGCATGTCTTCCTCCTTGCGATTGAAAAACCAAAGGGCACAGGCCCGATTAGTTACGCCACGCTTTGAAACGGTTGATCAGCCCGTTAGTGGAACTGTCATGGCTGTCGATCGTACTGTCATTTTCCAGCTCTGGCAGGATACGGTTCGCCAGTTGTTTACCTAACTCTACGCCCCACTGATCGAACGTGAAGATGTTCAGGATCGCACCCTGAGTAAAGATCTTGTGTTCATACAGCGCAATCAGCGCACCCAGGCTGTACGGGGTGATTTCGCGCAGCAGGATGGAGTTGGTTGGGCGGTTGCCTTCAAAGACTTTAAACGGCGCCACGTGTTCCACATCTTTGGCACTTTTGCCGGCCGCTGCAAATTCCGCTTCTACTACGTCACGGCCCTTACCAAACGCCAGCGCTTCCGTCTGTGCAAAGAAGTTCGACAGCAGCTTGCTGTGGTGATCGCTCAATGGGTTATGGCTAACAGCCGGTGCAATGAAATCACACGGTATCAGCTTGGTACCCTGATGAATCAATTGGTAGAAGGCATGCTGGCCGTTCGTGCCCGGCTCACCCCAAATAATCGGCCCGGTCTGGTAATCCACCGGATTGCCATTGCGATCGGCAGATTTGCCGTTGGATTCCATATTTCCCTGTTGGAAATAGGCGGCGAAGCGGTGCATGTACTGGTCATACGGCAGAATCGCTTCGGTTTCGGCACCGAAGAAATTGTTGTACCAAATGCCGATCAGCGCCAGCAACACAGGCAGGTTTTTCTCTGCGGGCGTGGAAGCAAAGTGCTTGTCCATCGCATGCGCGCCGCTGAGCAGTTTTTCAAAGTTCTCAAAGCCCAGAGAAAGAATGATCGACAGCCCAATTGCCGACCACAGGGAGTAGCGTCCGCCCACCCAGTCCCAGAACTCAAACATGTTGTTGGTATCGATACCAAATTCGCCGACGGCTTTCGCGTTGGTAGACAGCGCGGCAAAGTGCTTGGCAACGTGCTTCTCGTCCTTCGCCGTGTTCAGGAACCAGTCGCGTGCGCTATGCGCGTTGGTCATGGTTTCCTGCGTGGTGAAGGTTTTTGACGCAACGAGGAACAGCGTGGTTTCCGGGTTTAGCGGCTTCAACGTTTCAGCAATATGTGTACCGTCAACGTTGGAGACAAAGTGCATGTTGAGGTGATTTTTATAAGGCTTCAGCGCTTCCGTTACCATGAACGGACCCAGATCAGAGCCGCCGATACCGATATTCACCACGTCAGTGATCGTTTTCCCGGTATAGCCTTTCCACTCACCGCCGATCACGCGCTCGCTGAAATCTTTCATCTTCGCCAGCACCGCGTTGACTTCCGGCATCACATCTTTGCCATCTACCAGAATCGGCGTGTTGCTGCGGTTACGTAGAGCAACGTGCAGAACGGCGCGGTCTTCCGTGCGGTTGATTTTCTCGCCAGCAAACATGGACTGAATCGCCGCAGACAGGTCGGTTTCCCGCGCCAGCGCGTGCAGTTTTTCCATCGTTTCGGTCGTGATGCGGTTTTTGGAGTAATCCACCAGCATCAGATCGTCAAACGTCGCGGAAAAATGCGCGAAACGATCGCTATCCTGTGCAAACAGCTCGCTGATTTGCACCTCTTTCATCGCGTCAAAATGGTGTTGTAACGCCTGCCAGGCGGCAGTTTGGCTTGGATTGATATTTTTCATAATGCGACTTTCTCTCTAAGCATGAGTTCAAAGTGACTGAATCGATTGTATCCCTTAAAATCCCGATTGAGATCCCTTTTCTTGCTAAAAGCGATTCATGTCCTTTTGTTTATTGACAGAAACCGCATAACCCGTTATTTGTAACACCGTACTTGCACACTCGGTGTGCAAGCCAGAAGAGGCGCGTCGCCCAGGTAAGGTATCGGAGGAACCGTAATCCGCTGATGATATCCGAGGGGGAGCGACGCCGAGATGCGGTGAAATACGGCTTTCACCCTATCGACTACAGAGGCTGAATCCTCTGGGTTGTCACCGGATTCGTCCTGATGGACGTTCAGCAAGGTGGAGCGCTTCTGGGTGTATCGTAGCGATTTTCTACGCCTGCCCCCTACTTCTGCTCTCCCCCTGTGCCAAGGCTGATTAATGGAATGCTGTTTACTGAAAACAGCCTACCCCCTGACACGAGGTTTTTGACATGTCTGTAACTGAAGTATCCGCAAACGCGAACCCTACCGTTATTGCCAAATTTGGCGGCACCAGCGTGGCGGACTTTGACGCCATGAATCGCAGCGCCGATGTGGTGCTATCTAATCCGAATGTACGCGTTGTGGTGCTGTCGGCATCGGCAGGTATCACCAATTTACTGGTCGCACTCGCAGAGGGTCAGGCGCCCGAAACGCGTGCTGAAAATCTGGCGAAGATCCGCCAGATCCAATACGCCATCATCGACAGACTGACCAACCAGAGCGTCATTCGTGATGAGATTGACCGCATGCTGGACAATGTCACTACCCTGTCTGAAGCCGCGGCGCTCGCGACGTCCAACGCGCTGACCGATGAGCTCGTCAGCCATGGCGAATTGATGTCTACCCTGCTGTTTGTCGAAATCCTGCGTCAGCGTGACGTCGTGGCAGAGTGGTTCGATGTGCGCAAAATTATGCGTACCGACGATAACTTTGGCCGTGCACAGCCGGACTGCGACGTGCTGGGCGAACTGACACGCAGCCAGTTACAGCCGCGTCTTGAGCAAGGTCTGGTGATCACACAGGGCTTCATCGGGAGTGAAGCGAAAGGCCGCACGACCACGCTGGGTCGCGGCGGTAGCGATTATACCGCGGCACTGCTGGGCGAAGCCCTCAACGTCAGCCGGATTGATATCTGGACCGATGTTCCCGGCATCTACACGACCGACCCACGCGTGGTGCCGACGGCAAAACGTATCGACCAGATCATGTTTGAAGAAGCCGCCGAAATGGCGACATTTGGCGCGAAAGTCCTGCACCCCGCTACGCTGCTGCCCGCTGTGCGTAGCGATATACCGGTGTTCGTCGGCTCCAGCAAAGATCCGGCCGCGGGCGGTACGCTGGTGTGCAATAAAACCGAAAACCCACCGCTGTTCCGCGCGCTGGCGCTGCGTCGTAAACAAACGCTGCTCACCCTGTATAGCCTGAACATGCTGCACGCTCGCGGTTTTCTGGCCGAAGTGTTCAGCATTCTGGCGCGTCACAATATCTCCGTTGACCTGATCACCACGTCAGAAGTCAACGTAGCGCTGACGCTCGACACCACTGGCTCCACCTCAACGGGCGACAGCCTGCTGTCCAGCGCCCTGCTGACCGAACTGTCATCGCTGTGCCGGGTCGAGGTTGAAGAGAATCTGTCGCTGGTCGCGCTGATCGGCAACAAGCTGTCTCAAGCCTGTGGCGTCGGAAAAGAGGTGTTTGGCGTACTGGAACCTTTCCGTATTCGCCTGATCTGCTACGGCGCCAGCAGCAACAACCTGTGCTTCCTGGTACCGGGTGATGATGCCGAGCGAGTAGTTCAGACGCTGCACCGCAGCCTGTTCGAGTAAATTCACGACGCGTAGTCGGTCTCTTCGTCATATTTTTATGCAGACGCGGATTTTGCCGTTATTCGGCGTAAAAAATTATGCAGAGGAGATGGCAGGCTTAGGATGAGCCGCATGGACGCGGCGAAAGCTTGCGCCACGCATGGAGCGTGTCGCAAGCGGTCCGTTAAGCCCGATATCGACGAAGGCACCGCGTCAGCGGCATAATTTCCGCCGAAAGCCTGGGGTCACGGGGCGAGCGGCGTCTGAGCCGTCCCGTGTCGGGCGCATGCTACGAGGTAGCATGAAAATGGCAGCATTATCGCGCACGAAACTATCCCTCAGTCAGCATAAAAATATACGGCTGTATCCAGTGAGACCCCACAAAGGGAATCACAGTGTCAGCGGTGACTCTTCGCGTTCTTCGTCCCCGTCCTGCGGCACAATTAATACGTTATACGCTACCGCACAGAACAAGGAATTCAGTCGGTTCATGTCCCCGAGTAAGCTCAAATGGAGCGAACTGGTTTCCAGACTCTGTACGTTGTGCTGATGCAAGCGATCGACGTGCGCATGTGCATAACGACGGTTCATAATACGGAAGCGGTGTTTGGCACGACGCAGGCGCTTCGCGCTGGTGATATCCTCCGACAGGAAAACCGACAGCCCCAGACGCAGATTCGCCAGCAGCTGTTCATGCAACTGGTTCAGCTCTTCCAGTCCCTGTGTAGAAAACGCCATACGCACGCCAGAAGAATGGTTCGCGATGTCGTCTGCCATGCGTTCGATAATGTCCCCCGCCTGTTCCAGATTCAGTGCCACTTCGATCACTTCCGCCCAGCGCCGGGAATCTCGCTCATCCAGCCCATCTTTCTGAATCTGCGCCAGATAAAGCTTAATCGCGGTATAAAGGATATCGACATCATCATCAAGCCGGCGAATCTCCCGCCGCTGCATATGGTCGCCCTGCAACACTTCGCGGTACAAGCGCAACATCTGCTCCAGCACATCGCCAATTCGCAGCGTTTCCCGTGCGGCGTTGGTCAATGCCAGCGCTGGCGTGTCCAGCGAACTGGTATCCAGATGGCGCGGTTTCATCTGGAGATCGACCTGCGGTGAATCAGCAATCATCGCGCAGGACAGGCGCGCCACCACGCCAGTAAGCGGAATCAGCAGCAGGCAACGAATCAGGTTGTAAAACAGGTGGAAGTAGATCACCAGCTCTTCGGCACCCAACGGAATACGCGTCAGCCAGCGCGACAGCGGTTCAACCAGCGGCAACACAGCCAGACACCCAATCAGCTTGAACAGCATGCTGCCGAGCGCCACGCGTCGCCCCTCCGCATTCTGCGTCGAGGTGCTCATCATCGTCAGTAACCCGCTGCCCAGATTGGCACCAATGACCAGACACATCGCCACTTCCAGCGAAATCACACCGCTTGCCGTCAAGGTAGCCGTCAGCAGTACCGCCGCCAGACTGGAATAGGTAATCACCGCGAACAGCGCGCCAGCCAGCGCATCCAGCATGACGTCGCCCGTCAACGAGGAAAACAGCACCTTCACGCCCGACGTTTGGGTAATGGGGGCCGCTGCCACGACAATCATTTCCAGCGCCAGCAAAATCAGCCCGAGCCCAATCGCTACACGGCCAATCTGACCAACCCGCGTCTGCTTACGGCTGAGGAAAAATATCACGCCAAGAAAAATCAGCAGCGGAGAAAGCCAGGACAGATCGAACGTCAGGATGCGCACCATCAGCGCCGTACCGACATCCGCCCCGAGAATAATCACCAGCGCAGGCGTTAATGCCACCAACCCTTGTGAGACAAAAGAGGTCGTCAGCAACGCGGTTGCATTGCTGCTCTGCACCAGCGCAGTGACGCCAATGCCAGCCATAAAAGCCAACGGCTTTTTCTCAACGCTATCGCTGAGAACCCGCCGTAGCTGGGTGCCATAAACCCGCATGATACCGGTGCGGACAATGTGGGTGCCCCACACCAGTAACGCAATCGCAGAAAGGAGATTTAGCAGTGTTAACAAAAAGTCCACGCCTCCAGCTAATCATGTGTTGATGACGTAATGAACACCATCTTATCAGATGTTGGCTGACCATACTGCGAGACAGCCCGCGTCAGAGCAAAATCGTCCCGGCACTCAATTAATGATAAAAATTAATTAACTGACAATATTTAAAAAACAGAATCCAAATCAATAAGACGGTTCTTTTCGCCTCACACCGCCCCCGGTTAGCGCTATGCTCTTTTTATTCATATAACTCTTATGGGTTATATGTTTATAAATCTTTAAGCATGCTTAACATTTAGCGCATTGCATGCATTAACGTATGCCCTGTACTCCTTTTGACTTTTTAGTAAGGAAAATGGATGAAGACAAAAACCTCGTATGGACTGAACTGGTTCCCGCTGATCGTTATTCTTGCCATCGCCGCTTTTTTTTGGCGAATGGAGCCCCCAACAGGCTTGAGCCCAGCCGCCTGGCACTCCGCTGTCATTTTCGTCGCAACGATCGTGTCTATTGTTGCTAACGTGCTCCCGATTGGGGCTATCGGTATTATCAGTATCACGCTCTTTGCGTTGACGTACGCCGCGGGAGATACGACAGCCAGCGGCGCGATACAGACCGCGCTCAGTGACCTGAACAGCTCGCTGATCTGGCTAATTGTTGTAGCATTCATGATCGCTCGCGGGTTTATCAAAACGGGGCTGGGTCGCCGTATCGCCCTGCAGATGATTCGCCTGCTTGGAAAGCGTACGCTGGGCCTGGCTTACGGCCTGGCCTTCGCCGATCTGGTGCTGTCCCCTGCGATGCCGAGCAATACCGCACGCTGCGGCGGAATTATTTATCCCATTGCCGATTCGCTATCGCGCAGCTTTGATTCCAAACCGGAAGATGCTTCGCGCAGTAAGATCGGTACCTTCCTGATTACCTGTATCGGTAACGTTAACGATGTGACGGCAGCGTTGTTTATGACCGCCTACACTGGCAACCTGCTGGCGGTAAAACTCGCGGCCAATGCGGGCGTGACCATTACCTGGGGAAGCTGGTTTCTGGCGGCGCTCGTGCCTTGTTTGATTTCTCTGGCCGTTGTCCCCCTGCTCGTCTATTGGCTAACCAAACCGGAAATTCGTCATACGCCGGATGCGCCAAAACTGGCCGTCGCCGAACTGGCAAAGATGGGCAACATGAGCCGCGGCGAATGGCTGATGGCCTTCACCGTTATCCTCCTTCTGGTGCTATGGATTTTTGGCGATCGCTTAGGCGTGGATGCGACAACGGCCTCGTTCGTCGGCCTGTCCTTCCTGCTGCTAACCGGCGTACTGAGCTGGGAAGACGTGAAGAGTGAAAAGGGCGCATGGGATACGCTGATTTGGTTCGCCGCTCTGCTGATGATGGCAAATCAGTTAAAAAAGCTCGGTTTCACCAACTGGTTTGGCGATCTTATCGGCAGTAATATTGGCCATTTGATGCAGGGAACGAGCTGGGTGTTGGTGCTATTGCTACTGAATGCGGCCTATTTCTACACCCACTATTTCTTCGCCAGCGGCAACGCGCAGATCGCCGCGCTTTTTGCGGTGTTCCTCGGTGTCGGGATCAACCTGAACATTCCCGCAGTGCCGATGGCGTTCATGCTGGCATTTACCAGTAGCCTGTACTGTTCACTGACACAATACACTCACGCGCGCGGCCCGATCCTGTTCGGCGCGGGCTACGTGCCCACCGCCATCTGGTGGCGCACCGGTTTCGTCGTCAGTCTGGCCAATCAGGCGATCTTTATGAGCGCGGGTCTGCTGTGGTGGAAGGTCATTGGCTTGTATTAACGTGGTGTGCCGTTGACACGGTGGGATAAAAAAGGGGCAGTACCGCTGCCCCATTATCGTTTCTACTCTTGTGAAACCGTATACTTGTATAAATCACGCTGAGTGAGGTAGGTAGAAGTCGCATTCTTATCAATAGACAAAATGATTTCCCCCGTGAACCCATCATTGAAATCACCTTCATTGATTTTATTTACCGTAAGTAGCGATTGCGCGCCATTCATCTTGGTAAAATATTCATCTTCAGTGTTGGTCACTCGCGTGATATCCCTTGGACTATAGGGTTCGTTATTATAAACCACACGACAAAGATCCTCTGGGAAATATAACTGCCCGACAAAAGCAAAGTGCTCTTTTTCCAGAGGATTTTTACTTGGCCGCCTTATCGCAACATGAATATGTGTTGCCCTGCCAGCATAGAAACCGGGGAATATCGTCGTGAACCTCACTACACCATTCTGGTCTGTTGGCTGTATACCCCGAAAGAAACTTGTGCTATCAGTTCTGTTAACGGTCCCGACCTCATCTGTTGTCGCTTCTTTATCAGGGCTAATGAAGCTCCAACCTGAGTATTTTCCTCGGGCGTTACAGTGCCAGATATCAACCAATATGTTATCCACGGGTTCACAAGACACCCCATCGATCACTTTTATCTTCAACAGCAGCGGGATGCCAGGTTGAGACTCGGTAATATCACGCCGTAGTATTTTATAATCCACAAAATAAGGCCCTACAATTTGTTCCGTCGTGAGTGGGCACGTCTTTATCCCAACGTTCTTTGTCTTATCCGCTACGTCATTCGCTCTCGTATAGAACGGTATATTCGCTAACGATAATAACCCGACGGTTCCAATGATTCGTTTCGCAGAGCTAATAAAGAAAAACCGTCTATTTTTATTATTCAATTCCATTGCTATGCCTCACATGCGCTATGTAAATAGCGTTTCAAATAATAAGTAGTGAAATTATTCTCAGGGATAATAGGTGCGACATCACTCCATTACTGATCCATGCGTCGATTAATCTATTACTGACCAATTAATGAATATGACGTTCGATAACGCCACCAAATATCACCCGCCACAGAAGTATTATTTTCAGTCGTTAAAATGTCCAGCACATCGGATATAAAAGCCACGTATTGCCACATATAAAAAGGTCAACGGTATTAATTACACCTGAAAAATATAAATACAGGAAATATAAATTCACTATTATTTATTTTATTCAATGAATCAGAACGATATTTAACTACTTGCGGAAAATAGCTGAAATAGATATGCAGTAGCAGAATATTATCACTATTCGCTATCAGGATTAATATATTCAAATATTGGAGGGAGAATAGAAGATTTATGGATATAAATTTTCATAAAAGTGGCCGTCCTACCCGTTAAAGCAGGACGGCGAAGGCATCAGAACGAATAAGAGACGCTGCCGACTACGCTGCGCTCGGCACCGAAGTAACAGAATTCCAGCGAGTTACAGGAAGCAACATAACGTTTATCGGTCAGGTTGTTGACATTAAGCTGCGCGCTTAGCCCTTTCAGACCCACCTTCGAGAGATCGTATCCTATCGCCATATCCACCAGCGTATAAGAAGGCAGCGTATGGGTATTGGCACGATCGGAGGTCACGCCGTTCACGTAACGCACACCGGAACCAATCGTCAGACCGTCCAGCGGACCACTTTTGACATCATAGTTCGCCCAGGCGCTGGCCTGATTGCGCGGTGCGTACACCGCACGCTTTCCTTGCTCAGCCACACTACTTTTCTTATAGCGAATATCCGTATAGGTATAAGCCGCTTGCAGACGCAGATTATCAGTAAGATGGCTCACGGCCTCCAACTCCACCCCTTCCGATTCGATTTCACCAATGGAACGGTAAGGGTCGTTAGGCTGAACTTTTGTCGCCACGTTCTTCTGATTAATGCGGAATACCGACAGACTGTACTGATCCTGAGAACCTTCAGGCTGATACTTCATCCCGGCTTCCCACTGTTTGCCTTTCATTGGTTCCAGTACGTTGCCGTTATCATCGGCGAAGCTGGTTGGCGTAAAGGCCGTGGAATAGCTGACATATGGCGCAAAGCCGTTATCAAACAGATAGAGCAAGGCAGCACGTGAGCTAAAGTTGTTTTTATCCAACTCGCTGTGTGTTCCTTTGGTGTGGTTAACGTGGGTCACTTTTACTTGATCGTGGCGACCACCCAGCGTTAAGCGCCAGCGCTCCCAGCTCATTTGATCCTGTACGTAGATCCCCGTCTGTTGCAGTTTGTGTCTTTCCTGCGAGCTGGACATACTTGTTGGTCCGGAACCATAAACGGGATTAAACGCATCAATCGCCGGGAAGGTGCCAGAAGGCCAGTCCATATTATTATTACGCTGCTGATAGTCGATCCCCACCAGCAGACGATGGTTCACGGCTCCCGTATCCACGCTGCCATCAAGCTGATTATCTAACGTTAATGCGGACAGCGACTCACGGGAACCTGAGTAATAACGAGTCAGCGTATCGGCGCTCGGCTGCGTCCAGCCGTAGGCGTACACCTGATCCAAATGCACTTTGGTACGCAGATAACGCAGCTTTTGGCGCACCGCCCAGCCGTTATCGAAACCATGCTCAAAGTTGTACCCCACCATGTTTTGCTTACGGTCGTATTTCTCATAATTCTCTTCCCCTTCATAGAAGGTGTTCGAGATTTTCCGCCCGTTATGCGCCACCACAGTACCGTCATACGGCAACCCCGAGTGGCTACCGCCTTCAGGATCGCGGTGCAGGTAAGCCATCAACTCCAGCCGCGTCTTGTCGGAAATCCGCCACAGCAGGCTGGGCGCAATCGCGTAGCGTTCTTCTTTGGTCTTTTTGAACTGCGTATCGGCTTCACGCACAATGCCGCCCAGACGGAACGCAAAACGCTCATCATCATCCAGCGAGCCGGTGACATCGAACGCAGCGCCACGCTGCGCATTATTACCGGCAAACAGTTTGATCTGCCCGCTGCGATCGAACGACGGCTGGCGGGAGTTCAGCGCCACAATCCCGCCCGGAGAAGAGCGCCCGTAGAGCACAGACGCCGGGCCTCTGACCACTTCAATGCTGTCGAGGAACCAGGGATCGATAACCAGCGAGCTATGAGAGTTGGTATCCCCCATCATCTTCAGCCCGTCGAGATAGACGTTATCAAGACTGCCATCGGAAAAGCCGCGCAGCACCATGTAGTCAAAGCGGTTGGACCCACCGATCTGGTTGTTGTACACACCCGGCGTATAACCAACCGCTTGCCGAACGCTAATCGCACCCTGTTCCTGAATCTGATCGCGCGTAATGATAGAAACGGCCTGAGGAGTCTCGATATCGGGCGTTTCCAGCTTGGTCGCACCGCGTTGCGTTTGAGACGTGACGACGACCGTATCACCCTGAGAAGAAGAGGATGGCGTATCCTGCGCCAGTGCCGACACCGTAAATCCACTGGTAAGGCAGCCAACCACCAGCGCCAGCCGCGTTTTTCTGAACATGGGAATCTCCACAGACCTTATTATTGTAAATAAGAATTATTACCGTTTTTAGTCTTGCAGTAGCTATGCGCAATGACAGCTTGCGTATGCGTAATGACAAAACGGGAACTCAGTGAGAAAACATCAGACAAGTAAACAAAAGGCGGTATCTGGCATACATGAGGCTCAGAAGGGGGATAACAGAAGGAATACTAGCTGACCATGCGCGCATCGCTCGGAGCCATACCGTAGCGTCGCCGGAAAGCCGTAGCAAAGTTGGTCGCGTGCTGGTAGCCCGACATCCAGGCCGCCTGCTGCACGCTGTATCCCTGCGCCAGATAGCGCCGAGCCAATTCCAGCCGGCAGTCGCGCAGGTAGTCAAAGACCGAATGACCATATGCCTGACGAAACTTGGTACGCAGGCTACTGCTGCTCATCGCGGCCAGCTGCGCCAGTTCATTAAGGGTGTAATCTTTTTCAGGCTGTTGTGCCAGACGTCGTCGAACATTCTCCAGCCGCTCCTGTTCGCCGGGCGGAGGCAATACGCGCCGTTCTCCGCCACGCTGCCCAAATGACAGGCCTTGCCCCAGCAGCTGTAGCATCACACCTTCCAGCATCATCTGGCGCGATAGCCCCGGCGTGGTATTTTCCAGCGCGTGTTGTAGCCCAGATAATAAGTAGCCGGGAACCTGCCATAAAAACGTCGGATTTCCCCCTTGTTCCCACTCGTTCAGCAGCGAGCCTAACAGTGGATCCAAAGCGAAAGTGGCGGGAAAAATACCCAGCGATACGGTGCGAAGATGACAATCCGCAAGGTGGCTGGCGTTCATGACTAACGGGTCACCCAGCCGGGTACTGAATGCCATGCCCGATCGCACAACAAACTCCTTACCGTTCAGGCGCAGCGCGACGCACCCTTCCAGCACCACCAGCGTATAAAACGGGCAACAGTGCAAAGAGGTCGATTCGTAAGGCTGCAATACGCGCACATTGGAGTTCGTCAGGCAAATACCGGAAGATAGCGTCATCTCTTCGACATCCCCCTGCACAACGATACGCTTTTCTTTCGTGCGATCGCGGCAAGACGACAGCTGCGGGAAGTGGTAATCAATCCCGTAACGTTCACCGATGTCGAAGAAATCCTCAATGGAAAAGAGTCGTTTGAGCATGAGCGGGAAGATACCCTCATCCTGTTTAACGCCCAGAATCAGGCCTGCAGTTAACGGACATAGCGTGAGACGCAGCGACATATTCGCCGCAGAGATTGTTAATCACCTTATCATTGCGAGACAGACGCATCAATAAGACTGATAACTATTCTCATCATAATGAGTTTCATGTGATGACAGGTTTAGAAGCAGAAAACATCCACGAGCTAATCAGTTTTGTTTTTCAACTGGCGTTAAAAATTATACTGAGGCGTACGAGGACGCCGTGTGAGCAGCATGGACGCTGCGAAAGCTAGTGCCGCACCGGGAGCGCGTCACTAGCGGCACGATTAGCGTTCTCGAATGCCGAAGGAACCGCGCAGCGGTATAATTTCGCCAGAAAGCCTGGGTTCTCAGGGCAGCGGCGATTGAGCGCCCTGAGCGGGCGTGGCGCTAGTGCCACAGAGAAATAATGTGGTCTATCACGCACGAAACGCCCCCTCACTGACATAGTTGAGATGACAACCTCTCCAAGGTTGATGTTGTCATACTCGACTTAGGTCGCAATTTAATCCGCATCATAGCCCAAATTTGGTGCTAACCAGCGCTCAACGTCACTCACTTCCATACCTTTGCGCACCGCGTAATCCTCGACCTGATCGTGTTGGATTTGCGCAACGGCGAAGTATTTGCTGTCGGGGTGGCTGAAGTACCAACCGGATACCGATGCGCCCGGCCACATGGCATAGGACTCGGTGAGCTTCATGCCGGTATGCTTTTCCACATCCAACAGCTGCCAGATTTGCAATTTCTCCGTGTGGTCTGGGCAAGCCGGATAGCCCGGCGCGGGGCGAATCCCCTGATAGTTTTCCCGAATCAGCAGCTCATTACTGAGGTTCTCATTCGGCGCATAGCCCCAGTAGACCTTACGCACACGCTCATGCAGGTATTCTGCAAAGGCTTCCGCCAGACGGTCAGAGATCGCCTTCACCATGATCTTATTGTAATCATCATGCTGGGCTTCCCACTGCTCGGCCAACGTATCTTCTTCCAGCCCACCGGTCACCGCAAAGGCACCGAGATAATCCGGTTTACCGCTGGACTTAGGCGCCACGAAGTCGGATAGACAGTAGTTCGGAAAATCGGTTTTCTCCGTCTGTTGGCGCAGATGGTGACTGACTGACAGCACCGTGTCGCGCCGTTCATCGGTATAAATCACCACGTCATCCCCAACGCGGTTCGCCGGGAATAAACCCACCACCCCACGAGGATTCAGCGCCCCGCGTGCGGATAAGTCATCCAGCATCGCATTGGCATCGGCGAACAAGCGCTTGGCTTCTTCTCCCACCACCTCATCTTCCAGAATGCGGGGATATTTCCCCGCCAGCGACCAGGTCATAAAGAACGGCGTCCAGTCGATGTAGTTGCGCAGCGTTTCAATGCTGGCGGTCACTTCCTGAACGCCCAAACGGTGCGCAACGGGCGGCGTATAATTTTCCCAATCCAGATCAGAGGCATTAGCGCGCGCCGCTTCCAGCGTCACTGGCGGCGTTCTCGGCTTTTTACGCGCGTGCTGAATACGCACGGTTTCGTACTCTTTACGGGTACGCGCCACAAAGTCGTCATGTTGCGTACTGGACAGCAGCGCCGACACCACACCAACAGAGCGGGACGCATTCTGCACGTAGACCGTCGGGCCGCTATAGTTTTGTTCAATCTTCACGGCGGTGTGCGCTTTAGAGGTCGTCGCGCCACCAATCAGTAGCGGCAGCGTAAAGCCCTGACGCTCCATCTCTTTCGCCACATTGACCATTTCATCCAACGACGGCGTAATCAGCCCAGATAGCCCGATGATATCGACCTTCTCTTCACGCGCGGTCTTCAGAATTTTATCCGTCGGCACCATCACACCCAGATCGATAATCTCGTAGTTGTTACATTGCAGCACCACGCCGACGATGTTTTTACCGATATCGTGAACGTCGCCTTTTACCGTCGCCAGCAGGATCTTTCCGGCTGACGTACCTTTGGCTTTACTGGCTTCAATATAGGGTTCGAGGTAGGCCACCGCCTGCTTCATGACACGCGCAGATTTCACTACCTGTGGCAGAAACATTTTCCCTGCACCGAACAGGTCGCCGACAACGTTCATCCCATCCATCAACGGGCCTTCAATGACCTCTATCGGCCGTGCAGCCTGCTGACGTGCTTCTTCAGTATCCAGCTCAATAAATTCGGTAATGCCTTTCACCAGCGAATATTCCAGACGCTTCTTCACATCCCAACCGCGCCATTCCGCCTGCGTTTTGCTGCCTTCATCGTCTGTTTTGCTACCGCGATATTTTTCCGCCAGTTCAAGCATGCGTTCGGTGGCATCGCTGCGACGGTTCAGGATCACATCCTCCACCGCATCGCGTAGTTCCGCAGGGAGATCGTCATAGATCGCCAATTGCCCGGCATTCACGATCCCCATGTCCATGCCGTTGCGGATGGCGTGATAGAGGAAGACAGCGTGGATCGCTTCACGCACCAGATCGTTGCCACGGAATGAGAAGGAGACGTTAGACACGCCGCCGGAGATCATCGCATGCGGCAGTTGCGCCTTGATGTCTGCACAGGCCTCAATGAAATCCACCGCGTAGTTGTTATGCTCGTCGATCCCCGTTGCCACAGCGAAAATGTTCGGATCGAAGATGATATCTTCCGGTGGAAAACCGACTTCTTCCGTCAGGATGCGGTAGGCCCGGCGACAAATTTCAATTTTACGTGCGCGAGTATCTGCCTGACCGACTTCATCAAAGGCCATGACCACCACGGCGGCACCATAGCGCCGCACCAGTTTGGCATGGTGGACAAAGGCCTCCACGCCTTCCTTCATGGAGATCGAGTTAACAATCCCCTTGCCCTGAATGCATTTAAGCCCTTTCTCAACCACGTCCCATTTTGAGGAATCGATCATGATCGGCACACGGGCAATATCCGGCTCGCCAGCAATGAGGTTAAGGAAACGGATCATCGCCGCCTCCGCATCCAGCATGCCTTCATCCATGTTGATATCGATGATCTGCGCGCCGCTTTCCACCTGCTGACGGGCGACATCCAGCGCTTCGTTATATTTTTCTTCTTTAATCAGGCGTTTAAAACGCGCAGAACCGGTAACGTTGGTCCGCTCACCCACGTTAACGAACAGGGTATTGGCATCGATAGTCAGCGGTTCCAGGCCGGATAAGCGGCAGGCGACCGGGATCTCCGGCAGCTTGCGCGGCGGCACGCCTTCCACCACTTTCGCCATCGCGGCAATATGCGCGGGTGTCGATCCGCAGCAACCACCGACGATATTCAGAAAACCGGATCGCGCCCATTCGCCAATATGTTTCGCCATATCGGCCGGACCTAAATCGTACTCCCCAAAGGCGTTGGGCAACCCTGCGTTGGGGTGCGCACTCACATAGCATTCTGAAATACGTGACAGCTCGGCGACATACTGACGCAACTCATCCGGCCCCAGCGCACAGTTCAAACCGAACGAGAGCGGACGAGAATGGCGTAGAGAGTTGTAAAACGCTTCGGTTGTCTGGCCGGATAGCGTACGTCCTGACGCATCCGTGATCGTGCCGGAAATCATCACTGGCAGGACGATCCCCAGTGCCTCAAATTCGCTTTCGACCGCGAAGCTCGCCGCTTTAGCATTCAACGTATCGAAAATGGTTTCGATCATGATCAGATCGACGCCACCCGCGATCAGTGCTCGTGTCGATTCGCGATACGCGTCCACCAGTTGATCAAAACTCACGTTGCGAAATGCAGGATCGTTAACATCGGGAGAGATCGAGGCAGTGCGGTTCGTCGGGCCAAGCACACCCGCGACATAACGCGGTTTATCCGGCGTTAACGCCGTCCATTTGTCCGCGCTGGCACGCGCGAGCTGTGCGGCGACGGTATTAATTTCCGCCGACAGCGATTGCATGTCATAGTCCGCCATCGCGATCGTGGTGGCGTTGAAGGTGTTGGTTTCGAGAATGTCGGCACCGGCTTCCAGATAGGCATCATGGATTTCGCTAATCACCTGCGGTCTGGTGAGCACCAGTAGATCGTTATTTCCCTTCACATCGCTCGGCCAGTCGGCAAAACGCTCCCCGCGATAATCTGCTTCCTGCAGGCGATAACCCTGGATCATGGTTCCCATACCACCATCCAGCACCATGATGCGTTGCGCCAACTGACGCCGCAATTCGTCTACCCGATTACTCACGCGAACCCCATCCCCAGCCAGTAAATACGATATGTTGCGTCTATCCTAGCATAAGTTATGAGCAGGCTAACGCAGTGTAGCGTGAGACTTTTTCAGGTCATTTACCGATAAAAAACACAGAGAAAGAAGAGTTGCATTCTGCGGTAAAAAAACGAAAATCAATTCCATTACCACAAAAAGGAATCGACGCCATGACGCCACCAGAGCCAGCTAAACGCGGGAAAAAACCCAGAGCCAGCACGGGAACCGCTGCACAGCCAACCGGGCAGGTTCAGTCCCTGACCCGTGGCCTGACGCTGCTTGAATATATCGCCAAAGCCAACGGCAGCGTGGCGCTAACCGACCTCGCTCAGCAGGCCGGTTTACCGAATTCCACCACTCACCGTCTGCTCACCACTATGCAACAGCAGGGCTTTGTGCGTCAGGTTGGCGATCTGGGGTTGTGGACGATTGGCTCACACGCGTTTATCGTCGGCAGCAGCTTTCTGCAAAGCCGCAACCTGCTGGCGATTGTGCATCCGATAGTACGAAAGTTGATGGAAGACTCGGGCGAAACCGTCAATCTGGCTGTACTCGATCAGACCGACAGTCAGGCGATCATCATCGATCAGGTGCAATGTACGGCGCTGATGCGTATGTCTGCACCGATCGGCGGTAAGCTGCCGATGCATGCTTCCGGTGCCGGGAAAGCGTTTCTGGCGCATTTACCCGATGCGCAGGTCACGCAACTGCTGCACAAGAAAGGGCTGCACGGCTACACACCGCACACTTTCAGCTCGCCACAAGCCCTAAAGGAAAATTTGTCGCTGATTCGCAAGCAGGGTTACTCCTTCGATGATGAAGAGCATGCGCTGGGGTTACGCTGTATCGCGGCCTGTATTCTGGATGAACATCAGGAAGCCTTCGCTGCCATTTCCATCTCGGGCCCCGTATCTCGCATCACGGACGACCGCGTCACAGAACTCGGGGCGCTGGTAATCAAAGCTGCGAAACAGGTGATGCAGGAATACAGTGGGCTATGAATAAAGTGTATTTCTCGTAATAAGAGCTTGTTATGACGAGTTTTACTATTACCCGGCGTAAAAATTATGCAGCGGTGAACTTGACCGCCGAGTGAGCGACAGGACGTCGCGAAAGCCAGTGCCGCGTCGGGAACGCGTCACTGGCGGCTCGACTAGCGGTCAAGAGCATCGATGGAACCGCGTAGCGGCATAATTTAGCCGGAAGCCTGGGTTCGTAGGGCGGCGGCGACTGAGCCGCCCTACGTCGGGCGCGTATACGGTATCGCATATAAATGGCAGCGGTGTGGCGCACGAAACGCTCTCTGAGACAGAATACATATAACGAATAACGAGCCACGCTCAAATTGCAGCACGCTGACTAAAACGCTTGCGGCGTCGGTAGGCGTACACATCCTCAATGTGCCCTTCCCTGATACGCTGCTGTAGTGCTCGCCAGTAATCCGCGCAAAACAGATCGCCGTGCATTTCCTCAAACAGCGTACGAATGTGGCGGTCGCTACACAGGAAATGGGGAAACTCTTCGGGAAACACATCATTCGGCGCGACGCTGTACCACGGTTCTGCGGCCAGTTCATCTTCCGGGTGACGCGGCGGCGGTATTTTGCGGAAATTCACCTCGGTCATGTAGCAAATTTCATCGTAGTCATAGAACACGACTCGCCCATGACGCGTGACGCCGAAGTTCTTAAAGAGCATATCGCCGGGGAAAATGTTCGCTGCTGCCAGCTGCTTGATGGCATTGCCATACTCTTCAATCACATCATGCAACTGCTGTGCGTTTGCCTGCTCCAGATAGAGATTCAACGGCGTCATCCGGCGTTCCATGTACAAATGCCGGATCACCAACCGATCGCCCAGATCTTCCAGCTTATCCGGCACCTCACGCCAAAGTTCATCCAGCAATTCCGAGCTAATACGGTGTTTATCAATGACGAAATTTTCATATTCCTGCGTGTCCGCCATGCGCCCGACGCGATCATGTTCTTTCACCAGTTGATAGCACGCCATGACCCGCTCCGCACTCACCTCTTTCTGTGGCGCAAAACGATCTTTGATGACCTTAAATACGCGATCGAAAAAAGGCAGCGTAAACACCAGCATCACCATCCCTTTCACGCCGGGAGCGATGATGAACTGCTCTTCTGATTCGGCAATGTAGTGCAAATATTCACGGTAATACTCGGTTTTACTGTGCTTCTGACAGCCAATCGCCAAGTAAAGCTCCGCCGTCGTCTTCCCTGGCAAAATATCCCGCAGCCAGGCAACCAGCGCAGACGGCAGCGGGGCATACACCATAAAGTACGAGCGGGCGAAACCGAACACGATGCTGGCGTCTGCCTGACTGGTTAAGCAGGTATCAATAAATAGCGCACCACGTTCATTGTGATGAATCGGCAACAGGAACGGAAAAATACCGTCAGGAAGCGACAACTTGCCCACCAGCCAGGCCGCTTTGTTGCGATAAAACAGTTCGTTAGCCACCTGTAACGTCGCCTGAGCAAGCTGCTCCGCAGAAAACGTGCGCTGTAAATACGCAACGATATAGCCAATATCACGCGGTAAATCTTCCCACGGTAACCGCAGTGGCACATCACCCAGCAGCTTTTCCAACATGTTCTGCCAACCGTCAGTGGGCACAAACGTCTTGGCGATAGGCCGGGGAATCTCACGAAAACGTTGTTCAGGCTGAGAGCTGAAAACAAACAGCTTATCCGGCGTCAGTTCCCGATGGTTGAACAGCCGACAGTAGACGGAATTAAAGAAACTCTCGGCAATTTCAAAACGCGGGTAGTCTGGCAGTAAGCGGGTGTAGATATGCTTCACGCGCGCCAAAAAATCCGCATCATCGCAGCGGATACCGGTAATACAGCGCAACTGTTCGACCACCAAACCAACGTGGTGATCGTATAGGTGAATACGCTGTTTCATCGCCTGCTGTACGGCAGGCCAGTCAGCCTGTTCAAAGCGCTGCTGCGCCCCCGCCGTCACTTCAAGAAAACGTCCATATTGCGCATCAAATCCCTGCAGGATCGTCTGCGCCACCAACTTTTCAAGGTCACGCGTCATCATGATCTCCAGATAAAACCCGGCCAGCCGTACACTGACCGGGTCAGGATCAGAACTGTTGTTCTTCCGTCGATCCCGTCAGCGCCGTCACTGAAGACTCGCCTCCCTGAATGATGTTCGTCACCTTATCGAAGTAGCCGGTACCGACCTCCTGCTGATGCGATGAGAAGGTATAGCCGTCTTTAATCGCCTCAAATTCAGGCTGTTGCACTTTTTCTACATAGTGCCGCATCCCTTCACCCTGTGCATAGGCGTGCGCCAGGTCAAACATGTTGAACCACATACTATGAATGCCGGCCAGCGTAATGAATTGGTACTTATAGCCCATCGCCGACAGCTCATCCTGAAAACGCGCAATCGTGCTGTCATCCAGATTTTTCTTCCAGTTAAAGGAAGGTGAACAGTTGTACGCCAGCAGCTTACCGGGGAACTTCGCATGAATCGCTTCTGCAAAACGACGCGCCAGAGATAAATCCGGTGTTGAGGTTTCGCACCACACCAGATCGGCATAAGGCGCGTAAGCCAGACCACGGCTGATTGCCTGCTCAATTCCAGCACGCGTACGATAGAAGCCTTCTACCGTGCGTTCTCCAGTGATGAAATCACGGTCATATTCGTCGCAGTCGGACGTCAGCAAATCCGCCGCATCCGCATCGGTTCGCGCAACTAGTAAGGTCGGCACGCCCATAACATCCGCCGCCAGCCGCGCCGCGATCAGCTTCTGAATGGCCTCCTGAGTCGGCACCAGCACCTTCCCTCCCATGTGTCCGCATTTTTTCGCCGATGCCAGTTGATCCTCAAAGTGCACCGCTGCGGCACCCGCTTCAATCATCGATTTCATCAGCTCAAACGCATTAAGCACGCCGCCGAACCCTGCCTCCGCATCCGCCACAATCGGCAGGAAGTAGTCGGTATGGCGCTTGTCGCCCGGCTCAATGTGATTCGCCCACTGAATCTGATCGGCACGCCGAAACGTGTTATTGATGCGTTCAATCACCGCGGGCACGGAGTTCGCTGGGTAGAGCGACTGATCGGGATACATGCTGGACGCCAGATTGGCATCCGCCGCCACCTGCCAGC
Organism: Pectobacterium aroidearum; assembly: GCF_041228105.1. NCBI lineage: Bacteria > Pseudomonadati > Pseudomonadota > Gammaproteobacteria > Enterobacterales > Pectobacteriaceae > Pectobacterium > Pectobacterium aroidearum. Next base: position 520,943 of record NZ_CP166097.1, on the reverse strand, counting down.
CGGAAAGGTAAATCGCCTCAATGCCAGCTTTCGCCTGCTGTAAAGCCTGTCCGCCGGTCAGCGCCCCCAGGCAATTCACATAGCCTTTGCGCGCATCACCATGTAGCAGGTTCCACAGCTTCGCAGCACCGAGCTGCGCGAGCGTACATTCCGGGTTCACCGAACCCCGTAGATTAATCACATCTTCTGCGCTGTAGGGGCGCGTAATACCTTCCCAACGCGCGGTTTTCCACTCTTTTTCAATATGCTGGACTTGTTGGGTACGAGAGGTCGTCATAGCAGAGGTTCCTTTTTATTATCAGTCAGGATTAATCAAGCAGTGCGTAGCCGGGTAACGTCAGGAAGTCGATCAGCTCATCTTGCGTGGTGATTTGCTCCATCAGCCGGGCGGCGTCATCAAAACGCCCTCCACTGAAACGGGCATCGCCGAGCTCCTCCTGAATCACAAACATCTCTTCGGCCAGCATCTGTCGGAACAGCGCCTTGGTGATCACTCGACCATCGCTCAATGTCTTGCCGTGGCGAATCCACTGCCAGATTGAGGTGCGGGAGATTTCTGCCGTCGCCGCGTCCTCCATCAGCCCATAAATCGGGACGCAGCCATTACCGGATATCCATGCCTCGATGTACTGCACCGCAACGCGAATATTCGCGCGCATCCCCACTTCCGTGCGCTCTCCCGGACAAGGCTCAAGCAATTCCTCGGCACGAATGGGGGCATCCTGTTCACGGCCGATATTGAGCTGATTTTTACGCTCACCTAACGCTCGATCGAACACCTCCATCACGGCATCAGCCAGCCCCGGATGGGCCACCCAGGTGCCATCATGCCCATTGTGAGCTTCTAACTCTTTGTCTTTACGTACCTTATCCAATACCCAGTTATTGCGTTCCGCATCCTTACTTGGAATGAACGCCGCCATCCCGCCCATGGCGAACGCGCCACGACGATGGCAGGTCTTGATCAACAACCGTGAGTAAGCGCTAAGGAAGGGTTTTTCCATCGTTACCGACTGGCGGTCAGGCAGCACGCGATCGCCGTGGTTCTTTAATGTTTTGATATAGCTGAAGATGTAATCCCAGCGCCCGCAGTTCAGCCCAACGATATGATCGCGCAAGTGATAGAGGATCTCGTCCATCTGGAAAACAGCAGGCAGCGTTTCAATCAACACCGTCGCTTTGATCGTCCCACGCGGCAGGTCAAAACGATCTTCCGTATAACAGAAAACGTCATTCCACCAGGCCGCTTCCTGCCATGACTGCGTCTTGGGCAGATAGAAGTAAGGGCCGCTACCTTTCTTCAGCAATTCCTGATAGTTGTGGAAAAAATACAGTGCGAAATCAAACAGGCTGCCAGGAATGGCCTCCCCCTGCCAGGACACGTGTTTTTCAGGCAAATGCAACCCACGCACGCGGCAAATCAATACAGCAGGATTGGGCTTCAACTGGTAAATTTTTCCTGCTTCGTTGATATAGGAAATCGTACCGCGTACGGCATCCCGCAAGTTGATTTGCCCGTCGATGACCTTTTCCCATCCCGGCGACAGTGAATCTTCAAAGTCCGCCATGAAAACTTTCACATTGGCATTCAACGCATTGATTACCATCTTGCGTTCAACCGGGCCGGTAATCTCAACGCGACGATCCTGAAGGTCATCGGGAATACCGCGTATTGTCCACGTCTTATCACGAATGGAAGCCGTTTCTGAAATAAAATCAGGAAGCTTACCCTGATCGATATTACGCTGCTGGACCTGCCGTTCGGCGAGCAACTGATTACGTGCCGGCGTGAAATGCGCGACCAGCTCCGTTAAGAAATCAATCGCTTCCTCCGTAAGAATTTGCTTCTCACCTTCACCAAAACGCTGACTAAACGCCAATTCTCTGTTTATCGTCTGCTGCATCATTCGTGGTTCCTTTTCAGATTCCGCTTCATTCATCAACAACCGCCAAATCGGCAAACCAGTATGTATATTTCTTAGCCGACAGAATTAAGCGTAATACAAGAAAAATCAAAATCAAAAACAATTTCCATTTTTTAATCCATGTGAGATTAACTCATTAATAAAAATGAAAATTAAAATAGAAGAAGAAGAGAAATGACTTTCACTTATCAGCAGAAATGGCGATGGTTCAGCACAAAAAAGAAAGGCACCTTAAAAGGTGCCTCAGAGAAAGAACGAGGATGGATTAGTCCAGCGTAGGGTTCATTCGACGTAAATCGTAAGGCGTAATCTGGTAGACGTAGTAATTCAGCCAGTTAACAAAAAGCAGATGACCGTGACTACGCCAGCTAGCTTTCGGTGCCAGTTCAGGGTTGTCGTCAGGGAAATAATTAACCGGAACCGCTGGATCCAATCCGGCATCATAATCACGGAAAAACTCTCCAGCTAACGTCAGAGCGTCGTACTCTGGGTGTCCGGTAACAAACGCCAGACGCTTATCTTTGCTGGCAAACAAATAGGCCCCGGCTTGCTCTGACTCAACCAGAATATCCAAATCTGTATGCTGCCGAATCACATCAGCCGGGAAATCCGCATAGCGCGAATGCGGAGCCAGAAACGTTTCATCAAAACCGCGGGTCAGCAACGCATGGGGTTGTAACGTCTGATGCGAATAAACGCCAGAGAGCTTTTCCTTGAGGGTCATCTTAGGAATACCGTAGAGGATATTGAGAGCGGCCTGCACAGCCCAACACACAAATAATGTGGAGGTAACATGCTCTTTTGCCCACTCGATGACACGCGCGATCTGTGGCCAATAAACAACATCGCAGAAATCGACTAATCCCAACGGTGCGCCCGTCACAATCAGGCCATCAAAATTGTCGTTCTGAATATCGTCGAAATCGCAGTAGAAGTTATTCAAATGCTCGGCCGGCGTATTCTTTGATTCACGGCTATCAATACGCAACAGCTGGATATCAATCTGTAGGGGAGAGTTGGATAACAGGCGCAGAAACTGGTTTTCAGTCTCGATCTTTTTAGGCATCAGGTTCAGCACCAGCACTTTAAGGGGACGAATTTCCTGCGTTTTAGCACGCGAGGACGTCATGACAAAGACGTTCTCATTACGCAGAAAATTGACAGCTGGTAACTCATCAGGAACCCGAATTGGCATAACCTTATATCCTCAAAGCATACGTTTAAACGTTTAGACATCCAGATGCCCGAAGATAGCGAGTTTTCGTACTAATGTCGAGTGCTCAGCGCATAAGGTGAAAATGTTTCACGAGCCCCCTCAGTACTACTTCTGCTGAATACGTTTGAGCGCGTCAGAATCACTCAGGGGAACAGCGCTAGAAATAACAATGAGTCTGGATTTACGACAGCTCATCACGGTGATCTCCTGAAGTATGCGCTCCTCTACAGGAGAAAGCCCTCCTTCATTCATTTCCAGTGCGTGAATCAGTAGAGTCGTGCTTCTGAACCAGGTGCGCCAATCGAAGGGAGTAACCTGACGGATAACACTTCGCAATGCCTTAGAAGCAGCCATAAAATCAGCAATCAGGATCCTATTGTTGCTGAATATACTCTGCGTCGAAGCTTCAAGCTGCGTACCAAGATGACGTATTGTAATTTGATTTTTACGGATTTGGATATAGAGATTCATAATTGGTCTTCCTGACGGTTTTATCTTCCTCACGCACTCCCAAATAGCACATAGCAAAAAGCCCCTGTCTTCCGACAGGGGCTTTCCACTTGTTTGATGCCTGGCAGTTCCCTACTCTCACATGGGGAAGCCCCACACTACCATCGGCGCTACGGCGTTTCACTTCTGAGTTCGGCATGGGGTCAGGTGGGACCACCGCGCTATCGCCGCCAGGCAAATTCTGTTTTATTCCGACCGTTACTTAACATGACTTTTTTCTTTGTCATCTCCGTAACCATCAGAACCAATCTTTGAACAAGCTGAATATCGTTCTCTATGAGTCGTCTCACAAAACACCTTCGGTGTTGTAAGGTTAAGCCTCTCGGGTCATTAGTACTGGTTAGCTCAACGTATCGCTACGCTTACACACCCAGCCTATCTACGTCGTCGTCTTCAACGGCCCTTCAGGGGCATCTAGTGCCCAGGGAAGACTCATCTCGAGGCAAGTTTCCCGCTTAGATGCTTTCAGCGGTTATCTCTTCCGCACTTAGCTACCGGGCAATGCAATTGGCATCACAACCCGTACACCAGTGGTGCGTTCACTCCGGTCCTCTCGTACTAGGAGCAACCCCTCTCAATCTTCCAACGCCCACGGCAGATAGGGACCGAACTGTCTCACGACGTTCTAAACCCAGCTCGCGTACCACTTTAAATGGCGAACAGCCATACCCTTGGGACCTACTTCAGCCCCAGGATGTGATGAGCCGACATCGAGGTGCCAAACACCGCCGTCGATATGAACTCTTGGGCGGTATCAGCCTGTTATCCCCGGAGTACCTTTTATCCGTTGAGCGATGGCCCTTCCATTCAGAACCACCGGATCACTAAGACCTGCTTTCGCACCTGCTCGAGCTGTCACTCTCGCAGTCAAGCTAGCTTATGCCTTTGCACTAACCTCCTGATGTCCGACCAGGATTAGCTAACCTTCGTGCTCCTCCGTTACGCTTTGGGAGGAGACCGCCCCAGTCAAACTACCCACCAGACACTGTCCGCAACCCGGATTACGGGTCTACGTTAGAACATCAAACATTAAAGGGTGGTATTTCAAGGTTGGCTCCATGCAGACTGGCGTCCACACTTCAAAGCCTCCCACCTATCCTACACATCAAGGCTCAAGGTTCAGTGTCAAGCTATAGTAAAGGTTCACGGGGTCTTTCCGTCTTGCCGCGGGTACACTGCATCTTCACAGCGAGTTCAATTTCACTGAGTCTCGGGTGGAGACAGCCTGGCCATCATTACGCCATTCGTGCAGGTCGGAACTTACCCGACAAGGAATTTCGCTACCTTAGGACCGTTATAGTTACGGCCGCCGTTTACCGGGGCTTCGATCAAGAGCTTCGCCTTGCGGCTGACCCCATCAATTAACCTTCCGGCACCGGGCAGGCGTCACACCGTATACGTCCACTTTCGTGTTTGCACAGTGCTGTGTTTTTATTAAACAGTTGCAGCCAGCTGGTATCTTCGACTGATTTCAGCTCCATGAGCAAGTCACTTCACTTACCATCAGCGTGCCTTCTCCCGAAGTTACGGCACCATTTTGCCTAGTTCCTTCACCCGAGTTCTCTCAAGCGCCTGAGTATTCTCTACCTGACCACCTGTGTCGGTTTGGGGTACGATTCGGTGTTACCTGGAGCTTAGAGGCTTTTCCTGGAAGCGTAGCATCAGTTACTTCATCACCGTAGTGACTCGTCATCACGCCTCAGTGTTAATGATGACCCGGATTTACCAAAGTCACCCACCTTCACGCTTAAACCGGGACAACCGTCGCCCGGATAACCTAGCTTTCTCCGTCCCCCCTTCGCAGTAACACCCAGTACAGGAATATTAACCTGTTTCCCATCGACTACGCTTTTCAGCCTCGCCTTAGGGGTCGACTCACCCTGCCCCGATTAACGTTGGACAGGAACCCTTGGTCTTCCGGCGTGCGGGTTTTTCACCCGCATTATCGTTACTTATGTCAGCATTCGCACTTCTGATACCTCCAGCAACCCTCACAGGCCACCTTCGCAGGCTTACAGAACGCTCCCCTACCCAACAACACTAAGTGTCGCTGCCGCAGCTTCGGTGCATGGTTTAGCCCCGTTACATCTTCCGCGCAGGCCGACTCGACCAGTGAGCTATTACGCTTTCTTTAAATGATGGCTGCTTCTAAGCCAACATCCTGGCTGTCTATGCCTTCCCACATCGTTTCCCACTTAACCATGACTTTGGGACCTTAGCTGGCGGTCTGGGTTGTTTCCCTCTTCACGACGAACGTTAGCACCCGCCGTGTGTCTCCCGTGATAACATTCTTCGGTATTCGTAGTTTGCATCGGGTTGGTAAGTCGGGATGACCCCCTAGCCGAAACAGTGCTCTACCCCCGAAGATGAGTTCACGAGGCGCTACCTAAATAGCTTTCGGGGAGAACCAGCTATCTCCCGGTTTGATTGGCCTTTCACCCCCAGCCACAAGTCATCCGCTAATTTTTCAACATTAGTCGGTTCGGTCCTCCAGTTAGTGTTACCCAACCTTCAACCTGCCCATGGCTAGATCACCGGGTTTCGGGTCTATACCCTGCAACTTAACGCCCAGTTAAGACTCGGTTTCCCTGCGGCTCCCCTATTCGGTTAACCTTGCTACAGAATATAAGTCGCTGACCCATTATACAAAAGGTACGCAGTCACACCCCGAAGGATGCTCCCACTGCTTGTACGTACACGGTTTCAGGTTCTATTTCACTCCCCTCGCCGGGGTTCTTTTCGCCTTTCCCTCACGGTACTGGTTCACTATCGGTCAGTCAGGAGTATTTAGCCTTGGAGGATGGTCCCCCCATATTCAGACAGGATGTCACGTGTCCCGCCCTACTCATCGAACTCACAACTTGTGCATTTTTGTGTACGGGACTATCACCCTTTACTGTGCGACTTTCCAGACGCTTCCACTAACACACAAACTGATTCAGGTTCTGGGCTCTTCCCCGTTCGCTCGCCGCTACTGGGGGAATCTCGGTTGATTTCTTTTCCTCGGGGTACTGAGATGTTTCAGTTCCCCCGGTTCGCCTCATTACGCTATGTATTCACATAATGATAGTGTGTCGAAACACACTGGGTTTCCCCATTCGGGTATCGTCGGGTATAACGCTTCATATCAGCTTACCGACGCTTATCGCAGATTAGCACGCCCTTCATCGCCTCTGACTGCCTAGGCATCCACCGTGTACGCTTAGTCGCTTAACCTCACAACCCGAAGGTGTCTTTGATAAATCAAAGTCACTGTCGCGCTGCGATTATTTGAGAGACTCATTGACAGACTGCATCGCCATCGACACCCAAAGGTATCAACGCACGTTCAGCTGTCATGTTTCAATTTTCAGCTTGTTCCAGATTGTTAAAGAGCAATATCTTAAACCCTGACTATTGCTAATCAGTTTTAAGATATGAGGTAAGTAGTTGACTTACTGAAGACCCCCGCTTTCACCGGAATGGTCGGATGCGCTGGCGTCCCCTAGGGGATTCGAACCCCTGTTACCGCCGTGAAAGGGCGGTGTCCTAGGCCTCTAGACGAAGGGGACACGACACCGTACTTTGTTGACGCTTTTGCTCATTATTTTCATCAGACAATCTGTGTGAGCACTTCACTTAACACACATCTTCTTGGTAAGGAGGTGATCCAACCGCAGGTTCCCCTACGGTTACCTTGTTACGACTTCACCCCAGTCATGAATCACAAAGTGGTAAGCGCCCTCCCGAAGGTTAAGCTACCTACTTCTTTTGCAACCCACTCCCATGGTGTGACGGGCGGTGTGTACAAGGCCCGGGAACGTATTCACCGTAGCATTCTGATCTACGATTACTAGCGATTCCGACTTCATGGAGTCGAGTTGCAGACTCCAATCCGGACTACGACGTACTTTATGAGGTCCGCTTGCTCTCGCGAGGTCGCTTCTCTTTGTATACGCCATTGTAGCACGTGTGTAGCCCTACTCGTAAGGGCCATGATGACTTGACGTCATCCCCACCTTCCTCCAGTTTATCACTGGCAGTCTCCTTTGAGTTCCCGGCCGAACCGCTGGCAACAAAGGATAAGGGTTGCGCTCGTTGCGGGACTTAACCCAACATTTCACAACACGAGCTGACGACAGCCATGCAGCACCTGTCTCAGAGTTCCCGAAGGCACCAAAGCATCTCTGCTAAGTTCTCTGGATGTCAAGAGTAGGTAAGGTTCTTCGCGTTGCATCGAATTAAACCACATGCTCCACCGCTTGTGCGGGCCCCCGTCAATTCATTTGAGTTTTAACCTTGCGGCCGTACTCCCCAGGCGGTCGATTTAACGCGTTAGCTCCGGAAGCCACGCCTCAAGGGCACAACCTCCAAATCGACATCGTTTACAGCGTGGACTACCAGGGTATCTAATCCTGTTTGCTCCCCACGCTTTCGCACCTGAGCGTCAGTCTTTGTCCAGGGGGCCGCCTTCGCCACCGGTATTCCTCCAGATCTCTACGCATTTCACCGCTACACCTGGAATTCTACCCCCCTCTACAAGACTCTAGCTTGCCAGTTTCAAATGCAGTTCCCAAGTTAAGCTCGGGGATTTCACATCTGACTTAACAAACCGCCTGCGTGCGCTTTACGCCCAGTCATTCCGATTAACGCTTGCACCCTCCGTATTACCGCGGCTGCTGGCACGGAGTTAGCCGGTGCTTCTTCTGCGGGTAACGTCAATCGATGAGAGTATTAATCTCACCGCCTTCCTCCCCGCTGAAAGTGCTTTACAACCCGAAGGCCTTCTTCACACACGCGGCATGGCTGCATCAGGCTTGCGCCCATTGTGCAATATTCCCCACTGCTGCCTCCCGTAGGAGTCTGGACCGTGTCTCAGTTCCAGTGTGGCTGGTCATCCTCTCAGACCAGCTAGGGATCGTCGCCTAGGTGAGCCATTACCTCACCTACTAGCTAATCCCATCTGGGCACATCTGATGGCAAGAGGCCCGAAGGTCCCCCTCTTTGGTCCGAAGACGTTATGCGGTATTAGCTACCGTTTCCAGTAGTTATCCCCCTCCATCAGGCAGTTTCCCAGACATTACTCACCCGTCCGCCGCTCGTCACCCGAGAGCAAGCTCTCTGTGCTACCGCTCGACTTGCATGTGTTAGGCCTGCCGCCAGCGTTCAATCTGAGCCATGATCAAACTCTTCAATTTAAGATTTGTTTGATTTGCTGAACTCGTCAGCGATGCTCAAAGAATTAAAACTGTTTATTCGTAATGAATTTACTGTTGTTCACTCTTCAAGACTTTTTATATCGTTAAGATACGGTCTTGTGAGTGCCCACACAGATTGTCTGATTAAATTGTTAAAGAGCAGTGCGTTGCAGCCTTAACCGCTTCGCGAGGTGGCGTATATTACGCTTTTCACCTTCAGAGTCAACGCTTATTTTAAAGCGTTTTCTCTTTCTTTACCGACCCGGTTGTGAATCACAGCGCCGTGTCGATGGAGGCGCATTATAGGGATCCGTTTTCGTTACACAACAACTTTCTTGATCTTTTTTTCTATTCGCCTGTTTTTCGACCCTTTCGATGAGATCTTACTCGATCCACACCACTTTTCAGTTGCCGATGTCTCATATCTGTCGATATTTTGTCTGTAATGCGAATATCAGTATGTGGAAAATAACTACGAGGTTGTCGATGAGTGCAAAAACATTCCGTCGTTATAACGGCATTTCTCCCGTTTTAGGCGAAAGAGTCATGGTCGATCACTCCAGCGTGGTGATTGGCAAAGTAACACTAGGCGATGATGTTGGTATCTGGCCCCTTGTCGCCATACGCGGTGATGTTAACTACATTACGATCGGCGCCCGAAGCAATATTCAGGATGGATCAGTGCTCCATATCACCCACTGTTCAGAGAAAAAACCAGAAGGTAACCCGCTTATTATTGGGGAAGATGTCACGGTGGGTCATAAAGCGATGCTGCACGGTTGCCGAATAGGAAATCGGGTTCTGGTAGGAATGGGGTCAATACTTCTGGATGGCGCCATTGTTGAAGATGATGTCATGATTGGTGCTGGTAGCCTGGTCCCTCCAGGAAAACGACTAGAAAAGGGACATCTATACCTCGGCAGCCCAGTCAAAAAAATTAGACCACTGACACAAGAAGAAATAGAAGGATTAATTTACTCGGCAAACAACTATGTTCGTTGGAAAGATGAATATCTCGCTCAGGACAACGAGTAGTAACCTTCATCATCCCATTCTTCAGCAACGATCATTTTCTCCAGTTCATCTTCAAGGTCCCATCGATATTCCCTGAACAGTGACAGCCACTGTTCAGGGCTATTACCACCATAGCGTTGCTGAAGCAGCTCTGCGCTCACTAAGCATTCCTGCTGAAAGCCATTCACTAAAACAGGGCAACGGATCGCCATGGCCTTATCATCCCAACTTTCACGATCTGGGAACTGGATCGCCTGATTCACGTCGCAAGATCCTGCTTTAGCAAAGCAATTACTGGTTCTACATCTGGCATCACCCCATGCCAAATCTTAAACGCATGTGCCGCTTGCCCCACCAACATTCCCAAACCATCTGCATAGTGGATAGCACCATGCTGTACGCACCATGACAAAAAAGGTGTCAGTTGTGGCAGATAGAACATGTCATAACAGCATGTTTCCGGTGAAATGAGTTCTGGCGGTAAGTTAGGAATACTGTCGTACATCCCGGAAGATGTCGCGTTAATGATCAGATCGAATGATAGACCATGCAAATCGTCGAGGGAAACAGCATGAATATCTCCAATACCACTGAAGACCTTAACCAATTCATCAGCCTTGGAAAACGTCCTATTCGTCAGCACAACCGTACAGCCATAAGCCAGTAAGGGTTGGATAACCCCGCGCGCCGCGCCGCCGGCCCCCACCAGCAACACACGATCCAACGGCTTCACCAGCGCCAATCGTTGCAGATCGCTAAGTAAACCAATACCATCTGTATTATCACCAAATAGGCGACCGTCACTCAGTCTCTTCAATGTATTAACCGCCCCTGCAAGCGCCGCGCATTCGCTACGCTCATCAGCTTCGGCAAAGGCACGCTCTTTAAAGGGCGCAGTGACATTCGCACCACCAGCACCATTGAGAAAATACTGACGCAGCATTTGCTCAAAATCATCCAGAGGCGCTAAAACGCGCTCGTACGTTAACGTTATCCCCGTCTGTGCAGCAAATAGCTCATGTATGCGAGGTGATTTACTATGCGCAATCGGATTGCCAAAAACTGCAAAAGACGTTACTTCAGACACGTTCCCCTCCAACTTGCTATTACCCCTGACGAATAAGCTCGCCTGTTAATACATCCCTGATTTCGGATGGGTTCATTCTTCCGCCAACATCCCCAACTAGCACAGGAAAATCATCACCAAATTGTTGAGAAACTTCCTGAGCCGTACGGCAAGGAGGTTGACCACTTAAATTGGCGCTGGTCGACACCAACGGTTTACCGTAACGCTGGCACAGTTCTTTAACTAACGGATGGTCACTAACGCGCACAGCAAGAGAAGAAAATTGCCCCGTTAACCATTGTGGAGTCGTACGTTTTGCAGGTAATACCCAAGTAACCGGACCAGGCCATGTGGAAAACATCATCGCCTTCTGCTCATCGGATAACACGCTGTCATCAATATAAGGAGCCAGTTGGCTAAAATCTGCCGCAATCAGGATCAACCCTTTTTGCCAGGGGCGCTGCTTTAAAGCTAGCAGACGATTAACCGCCACTTCACTATCAGGATCGCAGCCCAACCCAAATACCGCCTCAGTCGGGTACGCAATAACCTGTTCATTATGTAATTCCCGTAAAACAGGAATCATTAGTTCATCAGAGACATCACTCATTCTTATCAACTTCTGCCGTTACTGGCTTTCCACATAATTTACTGGCACAAAATAGCTTGATGCCTTGTGCCGTTTTTTTCTCAAACAATAAGGCGTAATGGCAAGAAGGACATTCACCCGCTATCGGCTTATGGTTTAACGTAAACTGGCAATCGGGATAGCGATCGCAAGAATGAAATACCTTACCGTAGCGAGACTTACGCTGTAACAAGGTGCCTTCATTACACTGTGGGCATCGAATCGCCGTGTCATCAGGGCGATCGATAGTCTCAGTATGATGGCATTCAGGGTAATTGCCACAGCCGATGAACATCCCATAACGGCCTTGCCTTAGTACCAACGTCGACTGACAAAGCGGGCACTGTTGCCCATCCAACACTTTGACGATATGTCCATCAGCCTGCGCTTTCAGTGGGCGAATAAATTCGCATTCTGGATACGCAGAACAGCCTAAGAATGGGCCGTGCCGGCCAGAACGGATAACCAGCACTGACCCACAGTCTGGGCATATTTCCTGTTTTTTTTCAGCAAACAGTACGGACTTAGCCATTCGAAATGTTATCCCTCTGGCTATTGCACATAACCGTCATTGACCTCAAAGAGTAATTCTTCCATTTGCTGATAGGCATTCTCACAGCCAGGCACATTGAAAAGCACCATGAGAATGACCCACTTAAGATCTTCCAGATCAAATTCCTGCGTTTCCAATGCCATGACGCGTTCGATAACCATCTCGCGCGTTTCAAGATTCAGAACCTGAATTTGCTCAAGGAACAATAAAAAGCCACGACATTCCGCATCAAGACGCAACGTTTCATCCTGCGTGTAGATCCGCATAGCCAGAGGATCGTTCGCCAAATAAAGCGGTGCAGTCTGCCCTTCCTGAATATCGGCTAATTTTTCCAGCCAACTCAACGCGCTATAGATATCGTTACGATCAAATCCAGCGCGGGTGAGGTCATCAGTTAACGTATCCTGATCGACACGCATTTCAGTTTCATTGTGGATGTAGCTCTCAAACAAGTACATGAGTACGTCGAACATGGCCTGCCCTCCTTAATCGGACATAGCCGCCGGGTACTGCTGCGATCCATCCTGCTAACTCCAGCTCTAATAGCTTAGTGACTATCTCTGGCACAGGTTGGCCGGCACGTTCAGCGACAACGTCAACAGGTGTAACCTCATCTCCTACGTTAGCCAACACGTCGGCAAATGGCAATTCGCCATCCTCTTCTTCGTTAGAAATAGTTTGCCCGCTTTCCATTGGCAGCCACTGTAGCTCACTCACCAATTGCTCAAGAATATCCTTCGGATGTGTCACCAGACTGGCTCCTTGCTGGATCAACCAGTGCGTCCCCTCGGTCATCGGATTACCGATTGGCCCAGGCAGAGCGAAAACCTCCCGTCCTTGCTCTAAAGCATAACGCGCAGTGACCAGAGACCCGCTACGGATAGACGCCTCAATGACCAGAACGCCCAGCCCTAGCCCGCTGATAATGCGATTTCTTCTAGGGAAGTTGGTTGGGAAAGGCGGCATTGCGAGGGGAAATTCGGAGACCAGCGCGCCGCCATCGCCACAAATACGTTCGGCAAGCTTAGCGTGCCGCTTAGGATAAATATTCTCCAGTCCACTTCCCAACACAGCAATCGTTCTCCCTCCCGTATCCAAAGCAGCGCGATGAGCAATACCATCAATGCCAATTGCTAACCCACTTGTCACTGTGAGTTCATTTGCTGCAAGTTCTTGAGCAAAAAAACCTCCCCAGCGTTCGCCGTAAACACTGCTACTTCGGCTGCCAATAATCGATATTTGCGGCGATGCCAATAGCTCAGGAGAACCAGACACAAAAAGCAACAGCGGAAAATCACGAATATTGCTCAACAGAAAGGGATACAGGGCATCTTCACACGTCACGAGATGATGATTGGGATAAGACAACCAATTGAGTGTTTCTTCCAGGACCTTATGTTCATAAGAATAGAATTGTGTAATTTGAGCATCAGACAAACCTAATGTGCTCAGACTCTCATTATCGAACATATTTAAATCAATAAGCTTGCTGACAATAGCCCGAGCACGTCTGGCGCTCAGGTGCTTTACACCCGTCATACGTAGCCAAATTTCCGTTGATAGCATCAGCGTCCCTTATTCCGCTATGTTCAGATAAGTGGTGCAATTCAGTGCTGATGCTGTCAATCGGGGCAGGAAATGTCTAGAATGAGCGCTAAGACTCTCTCACTATTCAGATACAGATCTAAACATATATGGCAGTTTTGCAGGTATTACATTTCCCAGACGAGCGGCTCCGCATTACTGCGCAGCCCGTAAAAGAAGTCAATGCAGATATTCAACGTATCGTGGATGATATGTTCGATACCATGTACGAAGAAGAAGGTATTGGACTGGCCGCGACACAGGTGGATATCCATCAACGTATCATTGTTATTGACGTCTCTGAAGAACGAGACCAACGGCTGGTGCTAATCAATCCCGAACTGATTGAAAAGAGCGGCGATACTGGTATCGAAGAGGGTTGCCTGTCGATCCCTGAAACGCGCGCGCTGGTTCCTCGTGCAGAGCATGTAAAAGTGCGTGCATTGGATCGTGAAGGTAAGACGTTCGAACTTGAAGCAAGCGAGCTACTGGCCATTTGTATTCAACATGAAATGGATCACTTGGTTGGGAAACTGTTTATCGATTACCTTTCCCCACTTAAACGCCAGCGCATTCGTCAAAAACTGGAAAAACTGGCTAAGCAGAATAGCCGAGCCCGCTAATTTTCATTCTGACAGGAAGCACCGTGTCTGATTCTTTACGCATAATCTTTGCCGGCACCCCTGACTTTGCAGCGCGTCACCTTGACGCGCTTTTATCATCAGGACATGAGGTCGTTGGCGTTTTCACCCAGCCCGATCGCCCAGCAGGCAGGGGCAACAAGCTCACCCCCAGTCCGGTGAAAGTACTGGCAGAGCAACATAACATTCCCGTTTTTCAGCCTAAATCTCTGCGACCAGCAGAAAATCAGGCGATGGTTCAGGCGTTAGATGCCGATGTTATGGTCGTTGTCGCCTACGGCTTAATTCTGCCGCAGCCCGTATTATCGATGCCTCGCCTTGGCTGCATTAATGTCCACGGTTCCCTATTGCCTCTCTGGCGTGGAGCAGCTCCCATCCAGCGTGCATTGTGGGCTGGAGACAGCGAAACGGGCGTGACGATCATGCAAATGGACGTTGGACTTGATACTGGCGCAATGTTGCACAAAATTTCGTGCCCTATTCTGCCACATGATACTAGCGCCACGTTGTACGATAAACTTGCTGAACTGGGGCCACGTGGCTTATTAGAAACGCTGGAATTACTTGCTGACGGCAGCGCTGTCGCTGAAGCACAAAATGACGCCCTTGCCACCTACGCAGAAAAGCTCAGCAAAGAAGAAGCTCGTCTAAACTGGCAGTTATCTGCCGAGCAACTTGAGCGTTGTATTCGTGCTTTTAATCCTTGGCCTGTCAGCTATTTCACGGTAGATGAACAACCGGTGAAAGTCTGGAAAGCCGAGGTCATTACTACAGCGCATAGCACATTGCCCGGCACCATCCTTCAGGCAGATAAACAGGGTATTCAGGTGGCAACAGCTGCTGGTATCTTGAATATTCAGGAATTGCAGCCTGCAGGCAAAAAAGTGATGAGTGCGCAGGATCTGCTTAACTCACGTCGTGAGTGGTTCGTTCCCGGTAATACACTGGACTAATCTATTTTTCATACCGGCGTCATGCCGGTATATCCTCTCTTTTTACGTATACGTCATCGCTAACACATGAAAAGCTCATACAATCTACGCAGTATTGCCGCAAAAGTGGTGGGACAGATTCTGGATCAGGGACAGTCACTCAGTGCCTTATTACCTGTTCATCAGCGTGAAGTCTCCGAGAAAGATCGCGCACTTTTACAAGAGCTTTGCTTTGGCGTATTGCGCGTTTTACCTCAGTTGGAGTGGTGTATTCAGCAACTGATGGCAAAACCCCTGACGGGCAAACAACGCACGCTGCATTACCTCATCATGGTCGGCATTTACCAACTGCACTATACGCGAATCCCACCACATGCGGCTCTGGCAGAAACGGTAGAAGGCGCCGTCGCACTAAAACGGCCACAGCTCAAGGGGCTGATTAATGGCGTATTGCGTCAATTCCAGCGCCAACAGGAAGAGCTCATTCAGCGTGAAGCAAATCACTCATCTCACTACCTGCATCCAAGCTGGCTGCTAGCGCGTATTGAGCACGCCTATCCAAATCACTGGCAAACTATTGTTGAGGCGAATAATCAACGTCCTCCGATGTGGTTACGCGTAAATCGGTTACACCATACGCGGGAAGCGTACTTAAATTTACTGGCACAAGAGGGAATTGAAGCATTCCCTCACACTGAATTCACTGATGCGATACGGCTTGCTTCTCCTTGCGCAGTCGATCAATTACCGGGATTTTCACAAGGGTGGGCAACGGTGCAAGATGCTTCTGCCCAAGGCTGCGTCTATTGGCTCGATCCACAAGATGGCGAGCAGATCCTCGACCTCTGCGCTGCACCTGGAGGAAAAACGACGCATATTTTAGAAGCAGCGCCAAAATCTCATGTACTCGCTGTCGATATTGATGAAACCCGTTTAAGTCGAGTAAAAGAAAATTTACTTCGATTACAAATGCATGCAGAAGTGAAACAGGGCGATGGACGTTACCCCGACTCATGGTGTGAAGGGCGTATGTTTGACCGTATTCTGTTGGATGCCCCTTGTTCCGCCACAGGCGTTATTCGTCGTCATCCAGATATTAAATGGTTACGCCGGGACAGAGATATCGAGGAACTGGTTGCTCTGCAAAAAGAGATTTTTGACGCCATCTGGCCATATCTCAAAGTAGGCGGAACGATGGTCTACGCGACTTGCTCCATTCTGCCACAAGAAAACGCTCAACAAGTTACGGATTTCCTGACTCGCCATGCCGATGCAACACTGGTTGATACAGGAACACGCGAACTGCCAGGCATACAGATGCTACCTCGTGCTGATGGTGGCGATGGTTTCTTTTATGCGAAGCTGGTAAAAAACTGATATTGAACCCAGTATTGTCTGCAACAGGCAGCAATCAATAAACGGCATGGCTTATTATGAAAATTATCATCCTTGGCGCGGGTCAGGTCGGTGGAACACTGGCAGAAAATCTAGCCGGTGAAAACAATGACATCACTGTCGTTGATACTGATGCAAACCGGTTACGCCAGCTTCAGGATAAGTTTGATCTGCGCGTCGTTACGGGCTATGCCTCTCACCCGCGGGTACTGCGTGAAGCGGGAGCGGAAGATGCTGATATGCTGGTCGCCGTTACCAATTCAGATGAAACGAATATGGTCGCCTGCCAGATCGCTTATTCTCTTTTCAAAACCCCAAACCGGATTGCGCGCATTCGTGCTGCCGAATACATCCGTGAATCAGAACAGCTGTTTTTACCAGAAGCGGTTCCCATCGACCACCTGATCTCCCCAGAGCAATTGGTAATCGATAACATCTACAAACTGATCGAATATCCTGGAGCACTTCAGGTCGTCAACTTCGCTGAAGGCAAAGTGAGCCTTGCTGCGGTTAATGCCTATTATGGCGGCCCATTAGTTGGTAACGCTCTTACCTCTCTTCGTGAACACATTCCTCATGTAGAGACCCGCGTTGCGGCTATTTTTCGTCACGATCGTCCGATTCGCCCACAAGGTTCCACTATCATCGAAGCTGGTGACGAAGTGTTTTTTGTCGCGGCTTCCCAACATATTCGCGCAGTGATGAGCGAATTACAGCGCCTTGAAAAACCATATAAAAGGATCATGATCGTTGGCGGAGGTAACGTCGGCGCCGGGTTAGCCCAGCGGTTAGAAAAAGACTACAGCATCAAATTGATAGAGCGAAATGCAGATCGTGCAGCAGAACTGGCTGAGCTTCTGCAAAATACAGTGGTATTTCACGGCGATGCTTCAGACCAGGAGCTCCTTGCTGAAGAACATATTGAGCAGATTGATGTATTCATCGCCATTACCAATGATGACGAAGCGAATATTATGTCAGCGATGCTCGCCAAACGTATGGGCGCGAAAAAAGTGATGGTGCTCATCCAACGCAGGGCTTATGTCGATCTGGTCCAGGGTAGTGTCATTGATGTCGCCATCTCCCCACAGCAGGCAACAATTTCTGCCCTGCTCAGCCACGTCCGCAAGGCAGATATCGTCAGCGTATCCTCTTTGCGTCGCGGTGTAGCCGAAGCAATCGAGGCTATCGCCCACGGTGACGAGGGCACGTCGAAAGTTGTCGGAAGAATGATCGAAGATATTAAGCTTCCGCCCGGTACCACTATCGGCGCAATTGTGCGCGGTGATGACGTCATCATTGCCAATGCAAATAGCAAAATTGAGCAAGGCGATCATGTCATCATGTTCTTAGCTGACAAAAAATTTGTGCCTGATGTTGAACGACTATTTCAACCCAGCCCTTTCTTTTTGTAATGTAGAAATAGATTTATCGCGAACCGATAATCTGGCAAAGATACGGCGATTGGTTAGAATTAATTTATATTTTGGCAAGGAGAACGGATATGAGCATCATCAAAGAATTTAGAGAGTTTGCCATGCGTGGCAATGTTGTCGATTTAGCTGTGGGTGTCATTATTGGTGCTGCTTTCGGCAAAATTGTCTCTTCGCTGGTATCAGATATTATTATGCCGCCGCTTGGGCTTTTGATTGGCGGGGTCGATTTTAAACAATTCAGCCTTATTCTTCGTGATGCCCAAGGCGAAGTTCCCGCCGTTGTCATGAACTATGGCGCTTTCATTCAAAATATTTTCGACTTTGTCATCGTTGCTTTCGCGATCTTTATGGCAATTAAGCTCATGAACAAGCTGCGTCGCAAACAGGAAGATGAACCTGCCGCACCGCCTAAACCTAGTGCTGAAGAGAAGCTGCTAGCTGAGATTCGAGATTTGCTGAAAGAACAACAGCCTAAACAGTAAGAACTGAGTTTCTATTAATCTTTGACGTCGTTATACAAAAAGCAGAAAGGCCAGGGGTAAATAATCATTTGATTGCTTACCACTGGCCTCCCAACTACCTTTCTTCACATGTTTGTCTTTTCTACGATAACTTCCTTTCCCTTTTTCATTCACTTCAATACGCTGGCGAAACAGTGGGTCATGTAGCAATGCCTCAATGGCATTGTCCTGGATTTTTCCACGTTTATGACGATATGTGGTCATCATCACTCCTAAGAAAGTTTGGCTAATGGACAGTATATGTGTGTATAAATAAATCAGGCGGAGTATATAGCCGAAATGGAAAGATGAGAATAGTAATACAACGAATTCATCTGGCAATTAGAACTTTTTATTGAGCTGTATCTTGTATTCCTGATGTAGAAAATCAGTATTAACACCTTTCTGCTGCAAGCTAACTTCCAGCATGCGCAAGCGCCGAGAAATGTCCTCATATTCAGACGAGTCACGGGATACTGTTTTAATAAAGTCGGTCAGTTGTAAAGCATCTTTCCTTTCTTGAAGTTCTACAGGCAAATAACCAGCATTCTTGAGTAACCGATAGGCGGTTCTTAGCTCCTGCGGTACACCGCTATCGTCATCAAGAATTAAAGGGCTACCGGTTCCTGAAAGATTGTCAAAAACGCCGTCTTCCTGAGCCTTACGGATATGTTTTTCAACTAACTCATCAATCAACCACATGGCAATCTCTTACCCGCTTCATTAATAGAGCTTAGTTTATTTCAGATGTAAAAAAACCGGGTTTCCCCGGTTTTTTTATGCTCTTACAGATTACTCTGCAGTAGCAACTTCTTCTGTCTGAGAGACTGAGCGATCAACGAGCTCGATGTATGCCATCGGCGCATTGTCACCAGCACGGAAGCCACACTTCAGAATACGAGTGTAACCACCGGCACGGCTCGCAAAACGCGGGCCCAGTTCATTAAACAGTTTTGCCACGATCTCGTTATCACGAGTACGGGCGAATGCCAGACGACGATTAGCAACGCTGTCGGTCTTGGCAAGAGTAATCAGCGGTTCAACAACGCGACGCAGCTCTTTCGCTTTCGGCAGGGTCGTCTTGATGATTTCATGACGAACCAAAGAACTAGCCATGTTACGGAACATAGCCTGACGATGGCTGCTGTTACGGTTCAGTTGACGACCACTCTTACGATGGCGCATGACCTTATCCTTCTCAGTAAAACCTTAACCTGTGATCTGGTTACTCATCAGCAATGCTTGCCGGTGGCCAGTTTTCCAGGCGCATGCCCAGAGACAAACCACGGGAAGCCAGTACGTCTTTAATCTCAGTAAGAGATTTTTTACCCAGGTTAGGCGTTTTAAGCAGCTCAACCTCGGTACGCTGTACCAGATCACCGATGTAGTGGATAGCTTCTGCCTTAAGGCAGTTAGCAGAGCGGACAGTCAATTCCAGATCGTCAACAGGGCGCAGCAGAATCGGATCGAATTCTGGTTTCTCTTCTTTAACTTCTGGCTGACGAACATCACGTAAGTCAACAAAAGCTTCAAGTTGTTCAGCCAGAATGGTAGCCGCACGGCGGATCGCCTCTTCAGGATCGATCGTGCCATTGGTTTCCATTTCGATGACTAGCTTGTCCAAGTCAGTACGCTGTTCTACACGAGCCGCTTCAACATTGTAGGCAATACGCTCTACAGGGCTGTAGCAAGCATCAACTAACAGACGACCAATCGGGCGCTCATCTTCTTCCGTATGAATACGGGCAGATGCCGGCACATAACCACGACCACGTTGAACTTTGATACGCATGCTAATAGATGCGTTTTCATCGGTCAGATGGCAAATTAAGTGCTGCGGCTTGACGATTTCGACATCACCATCATGGATGATGTCGGCTGCAGTCACAGGGCCAATGCCAGATTTATTCAGGGTAAGAATAACTTCATCTTTGCCTTGAACTCTCACCGCCAGCCCTTTCAGGTTGAGCAGGATTTCCAGGATATCTTCCTGTACGCCTTCTTTGGTGCTGTACTCATGCAGTACACCATCAATCTCAACCTCGGTCACCGCGCAACCTGGCATGGATGAAAGCAGAATACGGCGCAGTGCGTTGCCAAGAGTATGGCCGAAGCCCCGCTCTAATGGCTCAAGGGTCACCTTGGCGTGCGTCGAACTCACTTGCTCGATATCAACCAGGCGCGGTTTTAGAAACTCTGTCACAGAACCCTGCATTGTGTCCTCTCTTTGGTACTAAGCTTTACTTGGAGTAAAGCTCGACGATCAGGTGTTCATTAATGTCCGCAGACAGATCGGTACGTTCAGGAATACGTTTGAACACACCTTCCATCTTGGCAGCATCAACTTCCAGCCAAGTTGGCTTTTCACGCTGTTCAGCCAGCTCCAGAGCGGCTTTCACGCGAGATTGCTTTTTAGCTTTCTCACGGATGCTGACTACGTCATTCGGGGATACCTGATAAGAAGCGATGCTAACAACGCGACCGTTTACCATGATAGCTTTGTGGCTTACCATCTGACGCGCCTCAGCACGAGTGGCACCAAAACCCATACGATAAACAACGTTATCCAGACGACCTTCCAGCAGTTGCAGCAGGTTTGCACCTGTGTTGCCTTTCAGACGTGCAGCTTCTTTATAATAGTTACGGAACTGACGCTCCAGAACACCGTAGATACGGCGAACTTTTTGCTTTTCACGCAACTGTACACCATAGTCAGACAGACGCGGTTTACGCGCACCGTGCTGGCCAGGAGCTTGTTCAATTTTACACTTGGAATCGATCGCACGAACACCAGACTTCAGGAACAGGTCGGTGCCTTCACGACGGCTCAGCTTGAGCTTAGGACCCAAATATCTTGCCATTTTCTTTCTCCAACAATCCTAAAAGCGGCGTTATACGCGGCGCTTTTTCGGCGGACGACAACCGTTATGAGGGATCGGAGTCACATCAGTAATATTAGTGATGCGGAAACCAGCCGCGTTCAATGCGCGGATAGTAGACTCACGGCCCGGACCAGGTCCTTTAACCATAACTTCCAGGTTCTTAATACCGTACTCTTTCACGGCCTCTGCGCAACGTTCTGCAGCTACCTGAGCAGCGAACGGCGTAGATTTACGAGAACCACGGAAGCCGGAACCACCGGCAGTTGCCCAACCCAGCGCATTACCCTGACGATCAGTAATGGTTACGATGGTGTTGTTGAAAGAAGCATGGATATGAGCCACACCGTCAGAGACTTGCTTTCTTACACGCTTACGTGCACGAATAGGTGCCTTTGCCATTATTCAATCACCCCGATTATTTCTTGATCGGTTTGCGCGGACCCTTACGGGTACGGGCGTTAGTCTTGGTACGCTGACCGCGAACCGGCAGACCACGACGATGACGCAAACCACGATAAGTACCAAGGTCCATAAGACGCTTGATGCTCAGGGTAACTTCACGACGCAGATCACCTTCTACAACAAACTTGGCAACTTCGTCACGCAGCTTATCGATTTGCTCTTCAGACAGCTCACTGATCTTAACATCTTCGGCAATTCCTGTTGCAGCACAAATAGCCTGCGAACGGGTTTTACCGATACCGAAAATCGACGTTAACGCAATAACGGTATGTTTATGATCAGGAATGTTAATGCCTGCTATACGGGCCACTATGCACTCCTACAATTTTATACAGCAACACCATTCTGAAAAGCCCGTTTTCAGGATACTCAAATAATGTTGCAGTTACATACAAAAGATTGGCTGGCTAATCTAGCCAGCTCAATCCAACTTTGCAAGAAAAATATGCGAGATAATCAGCCTTGACGCTGTTTATGCTTCGGTTCGGCACTGCAGATCACACGAACGACACCGTTACGCTTAACAATCTTACAGTTACGACATAATTTCTTGACGGAAGCACGAACTTTCATTTTTACTCTCCGTAACTTCTCAAGCTCACCTAATTAACGGTTATAGCCTTTCAGGTTTGCTTTCTTCAATGCAGACTCATATTGACTCGACATCATCAGAGTTTGCACTTGAGCCATAAAGTCCATGATGACGACAACAACGATCAATAAAGATGTACCCCCGAAATAGAAAGGTACTTTCATTGCGTCACGCATAAACTCCGGGATCAGGCAGATAAAAGTAATATACATCGCACCAATCAGAGTTAGGCGAGTCATCACTTTATCGATATATTTCGCCGTTTGCTCTCCCGGACGAATTCCTGGCACGAATGCACCGGACTTCTTCAGGTTATCTGCTGTTTCACGCGGGTTGAAAACCAACGCAGTGTAGAAGAAACAGAAGAAGATGATTGCAGACGCATAGAGTAACACATAAAGCGGTTGTCCGGGCTGCAAATACAGCGAAATAGTTGTCAGCCAGTTCCAACCGGTACCGCCCCCAAACCAAGATGCAATCGTGGCAGGGAACAGAATAATACTGGAAGCGAAGATCGCGGGAATAACCCCAGCCATATTCACCTTCAGCGGTAAATGCGTACTCTGTGCTGCATAAACACGACGACCTTGTTGACGTTTTGCATAATTAACGACGATACGACGTTGACCACGCTCAATGAAAACAACGAAGAAGGTTACTGCAAACACTAAAACTGCAACCAACAGCAACAGGAGGAAGTGCAGGTCGCCTTGCCGAGCTTGCTCGATGGTATGGCCAATGGCCGGCGGTAGGCCCGCAACAATACCAGCAAAGATTATGATCGAGATACCGTTACCGATACCACGTTCCGTAATCTGTTCTCCCAGCCACATCAGGAACATTGTCCCAGTGACCAGACTCACAACAGCGGTAAAGTAGAAAGCAAAACCTGGATTTATTACCAAGTCTTGCATTCCAGGCATATTCGGCAGACCAGTAGCAATACCGATCGACTGGAATATAGCCAATACCAAGGTACCGTAGCGGGTATACTGGCTGATCTTACGACGGCCAGCTTCCCCTTCTTTCTTTATTTCAGCCAACGCAGGATGAACCACCGTCAGCAACTGGATAATAATAGATGCCGAAATATACGGCATAATACCCAGGGCAAAGATAGAAGCACGGCTGAGAGCACCACCAGAGAACATGTTAAACATTTCAATGATGGTGCCTCGCTGCTGTTCAAGCAATTTGGCAAGCACAGTGGCATCAATACCAGGAATCGGAATAAAAGAGCCAATACGGAAAACAATTAGCGCACCGATAACAAACAAAAGTCTGCGCTTCAGTTCACCAACTCCGCCTTTAGCACTCTGAAAATCTAATCCTGGTTGTTTGGCCATCTGCTACTTATTCCTCAATTTTACCGCCAGCAGCTTCGATAGCAGCACGAGCACCTTTAGTGACACGCAGACCACGAATCGTTACCGGACGAGCAACTTCACCAGACAGAATCACTTTCGCGAATTCAATCTGAATGCCAATAACATTAGCGGCTTTCAGCGTATTCAGGTCAACTACGTCGCCTTCTACTTTAGCAAGATCAGACAGACGAACTTCTGACGTGATCATCGCTTTACGAGAAGTAAAACCGAATTTCGGCAGACGACGGTATAAAGGCATCTGACCACCTTCAAAACCACGACGTACGCCACCGCCAGAACGAGATTTCTGACCTTTGTGACCACGACCGCCAGTTTTGCCCAGGCCAGAACCAATACCACGACCTAAACGCTTCGGTGCGTGTTTAGCACCTTCGGCCGGAGACAGAGTATTTAAACGCATCTGTTACTCCTCCACTTTAACCATGTAGGAAACCGCGTTGACCATACCACGAACCGCAGGAGTATCCTCACGTTCAACAGTATGACCAATACGACGCAGACCCAGGCCAAGCAGTGTCGCCTTATGTTTCGGCAGACGACCGATTGCACTACGGGTTTGAGTGATTTTAATAGTCTTTGCCACGGTCATTACCCCAGAATTTCTTCAACGGATTTACCACGCTTGGCAGCGACCATTTCCGGGGACTTCATGTTGGCCAAACCATCAATCGTTGCACGAACCACGTTAATCGGGTTAGTGGAACCATAGGCTTTAGCCAATACGTTGTGAACCCCTGCAACTTCCAAAACGGCGCGCATTGCACCACCGGCGATAATACCGGTACCTTCGGAAGCTGGCTGCATGAACACACGAGAACCCGTGTGAGCACCTTTAACTGGGTGCTGCAGGGTGCCGTTGTTCAGCGCGACATTCATCATATTGCGACGGGCTTTTTCCATCGCTTTCTGGATCGCTGCTGGAACTTCGCGAGCTTTACCGTAACCAAAACCTACGCGGCCGTTGCCATCACCCACTACAGTCAGTGCGGTGAAGCTGAAAATACGACCACCTTTAACGGTTTTAGATACGCGATTTACCGCGATCAGCTTTTCCTGCAGTTCGCCAGCTTGTTTCTCGATGTGAGCCATCTTACACCTCTACCTTAGAACTGAAGGCCAGCTTCACGGGCAGCATCTGCCAGTGCTTGGACTCGACCATGATATTGGAAACCGGAACGGTCGAAAGAGACATCTTTGATGCCTTTTTCTAACGCGCGCTCTGCAATAGCTTTACCTATTGCGCTTGCTGCGTCTTTATTACCGGTAGACTTCAGTTGTTCAGCGATAGCTTTTTCTACAGTAGAAGCGGCTACCAGGACTTCAGAACCGTTCGGTGCAATGACCTGCGCATAAATATGGCGTGGAGTACGATGTACCACCAGACGCGTCGCACCCAGTTCCTGGAGCTTGCGGCGTGCGCGGGTCGCACGACGGATACGAGCTGCTTTCTTATCCATAGTGTTACCTTACTTCTTCTTAGCCTCTTTGGTACGCACGACTTCGTCGGCGTAACGGACACCCTTGCCTTTGTAAGGCTCAGGACGACGGTAGGCGCGTAATTCCGCAGCGACCTGACCAATAACCTGCTTATCAGCACCTTTCAGTACGATTTCAGTTTGGCTTGGGCATTCTGCAGTAATACCTGCCGGCAGTGCGTGATCTACTGGGTGAGAGAACCCAAGAGACAGGTTAACCACATTGCCTTTAACAGCAGCACGGTAACCAACACCAACCAGTTGCAGCTTCTTAGTGAAGCCTTCGGTAACACCGATAACCATTGCGTTCAACAGAGCGCGAGTGGTGCCCGCCTGGGCCCATCCGTCAACGAAACCTTCGCGCGGAGCGAAAGTCAGAGCGTTGTCAGCTTGTTTCACTTCAACAGCATCGTGGATCTTACGACTCAGCTCGCCGTTTTTACCCTTAATCGAAATATCCTGACCGTTGAGTTTTACCTCTACGCCGGCAGGAATGACGACGGGTGCTTTTGCAACACGAGACATTTTTCCTCCCGATTAAGCTACGTAGCAGATAATCTCGCCACCAAGACCAGCTTGGCGAGCTGCACGATCAGTCATAACACCTTTAGAGGTAGAAACAACTGCGATACCCAAACCGGCCATAACTTTTGGCAGCTCATCTTTTCTTTTATAGATGCGCAGACCTGGACGGCTTACTCGCTGAATGCTTTCTACCACTGCCTTGCCCTGGAAATATTTAAGTTCTAATTCCAGAACTGGCTTGGTGTCGCCTTCGATTTTGAAATCTTCAATGTAACCTTCTTCCTTCAGCACGTTGGCAATTGCCACTTTCAGCTTGGAGGAAGGCATGGTGACCGCAACTTTGTTCGCGGCTTGACCGTTACGGATACGGGTCAGCATATCCGCGATCGGATCTTGCATGCTCATCTGTCTTTACTCCCGTGATTCAATTGGTGACAATTACCAGCTAGCCTTTTTCAGACCCGGAATTTCACCGCGCATAGCGGCTTCACGGACCTTGATACGGCTCAACCCGAACTTCCGCAGGAAAGCGTGCGGACGACCAGTTTGGCGGCAGCGATTACGCTGACGAGACGGGCTGGAATCACGCGGCAGAGTCTGCAGCTTAAGAACTGCATCCCAACGATCTTCGTCGGATGAGTTCACACCAGAGATGATAGCTTTCAATTCCTCGCGTTTAGCGCGGTATTTTTCAGCCAATTTCACACGAACAACTTCGCGTGCTTTCATGGATTGCTTAGCCATTAGTAACCCTACCTTACTTGCGGAATGGGAAGTTAAAGGCGGCCAACAGCGCACGGCCTTCATCATCGGATTTCGCAGTGGTGGTAATGGTAATGTCCAAACCACGAACGCGATCGACTTTATCGTAATCGATTTCCGGGAAGATGATCTGCTCACGCACACCCATGCTGTAGTTACCACGACCATCGAATGACTTGGCGGACAAGCCACGGAAGTCACGAATACGCGGTACAGCAATGGAAATCAGACGCTCAAGGAACTCCCACATGCGTTCGCCACGCAGAGTCACTTTACAGCCGATCGGATAGCCCTGACGGATTTTGAAGCCTGCAACAGATTTGCGTGCTTTGGTGATCAACGGTTTTTGACCGGAGATTGCTGCCAGATCAGCTGCTGCGTTATCCAGCAGTTTCTTGTCAGCGATCGCTTCACCAACACCCATATTCAGGGTGATCTTCTCGACCCGAGGGACTTGCATGACAGAATTGTAGTTAAACTCAGTCATGAGTTTTTTAACTACTTCGTCTTTGTAGTAATCATGCAGTTTCGCCATCGTACTACTCCAAATTACTTGATAGTTTCGCTGTTAGATTTAAAGAAACGGACTTTTTTGCCGTCTTCGAATCTAAAGCCTACACGGTCAGCCTTACCAGTTGCCGCATTGAAGATTGCAACGTTAGAAACTTGAATTGCAGCTTCTTTTTCAACGATGCCACCTGGTTGGTTCAGGGCCGGAACCGGCTTCTGATGTTTTTTAACCAGATTAATACCTTCAACAATGACCTTACTAGCAGACAGGACATTTTTTACTTTACCGCGCTTACCTTTATCTTTGCCGGTTAGCACGATAACTTCGTCATCACGACGGATTTTCGCTGCCATGATTCGCTCCTTAAAGTACTTCTGGTGCCAGAGAGATAATTTTCATGAACTTCTCATTACGCAGTTCACGAGTTACCGGCCCAAAAATACGCGTACCGATAGGCTGTTCGCTGTTATTATTTAAAATAACGCAAGCATTGCCATCGAAGCGAATGACAGAACCGTCCGGGCGACGAACACCCTTCTTGGTGCGCACCACTACCGCCTTCAGAACATCGCCTTTTTTCACCTTACCGCGAGGAATTGCTTCCTTGATGGTAATCTTGATGATATCGCCGACGCCTGCGTAGCGACGGTGCGAGCCACCTAGAACCTTGATACACATTACGCGACGTGCACCGGAATTATCGGCCACATTCAGCATAGTCTGTTCTTGGATCATTTTAGTGCTCCGCTAATGTCAACTACTACTTTAGGACCCTTTCGGGCCATTAAATACCCCATAATTGAGGGCGCAGCATTATAACACCGCTTCCTTGGTATGGGTAGAAAAAATAAACGGCCCTTTGCAGAGCCGTTTATCATGAGAGAAGAGCGCTACTTTATTACAGAATCGCTTTCTCTACAACGCGAACAAGTGTCCAAGACTTAGTTTTGGACAGCGGGCGGCATTCGCGGATTTCAACCACGTCACCGATACCGCATTCATTGTTCTCGTCATGTACGTGCAGCTTAGTCGTACGCTTAATGAATTTACCGTAAAGCGGGTGTTTCACAAAACGTTCGATAGCAACAACCATGGATTTCTCCATTTTGTCGCTTACAACACGACCTTGCAGAGTACGGATTTTATCGGTCATTACGCACCCGCCTTCTCAGTCAGTAAAGTCTTAACACGTGCAATATTGTGACGCACTTGTTTTACCAGGTGAGTCTGTTGCAACTGACCACTGGCAGCCTGCATACGCAGGTTAAATTGCTCGCGCAGCAGGCCGAGCAGTTCAGTGTTCAGCTCTTCGACGCTCTTTTCACGCAGCTCATTTGCTTTCATTACATCACCGTCTTAGTTACAAAGGTGGTTTTGATAGGCAGTTTCGCTGCTGCCAGTTGGAATGCCTCACGGGCTAACTCTTCCGGCACACCGTCCATTTCGTACAGGACTTTACCTGGCTGAATCAAGGCAACCCAATATTCCACGTTACCTTTACCTTTACCCATACGAACTTCAAGCGGTTTCTCGGTGATCGGTTTGTCCGGGAATACACGGATCCAGATCTTACCTTGACGCTTAACAGCACGAGTCATGGCACGACGTGCAGCTTCGATTTGACGAGCAGTCAGGCGACCGCGGCCAACAGCTTTCAGACCGAAAGTGCCGAAGCTAACATCCGTACCCTGCGCCAGACCACGGTTGCGGCCTTTGTGCACCTTACGGAATTTTGTACGCTTTGGTTGTAACATCAGCGACTCTCCTTACTTGCGGCCTTTACGCTGCTGCTTTTTAGGTTGAGCAGCCGGTTTTTCCGGTTGTTCAACGGCAGCCATACCACCCAGGATCTCACCTTTGAAGATCCACACTTTAACACCGATAACACCATAAGTGGTGTGCGCTTCGGAAGTGTTGTAGTCGATATCCGCGCGCAGTGTGTGCAACGGAACACGACCTTCACGGTACCATTCGGTACGCGCGATTTCAGCGCCGCCAAGACGGCCGCTTACTTCAACTTTAATACCTTTAGCGCCCAGACGCATGGCATTCTGTACCGCACGCTTCATAGCACGACGGAACATAACACGACGTTCCAGCTGAGAAGTGATGCTGTCAGCAACCAGTTTTGCGTCCAGTTCAGGTTTACGAACTTCTGCGATATTGATCTGTGCAGGTACGCCAGCGATATCCGCTACGACTTTGCGCAGTTTCTCAACATCTTCACCTTTTTTACCGATTACGATGCCTGGACGAGCAGTGTGAATAGTCACACGGATACTTTTCGCAGGACGTTCGATAACGATACGAGAAACGGAAGCCTTCTCCAGTTCCTTCGTCAGGTATTTACGAACTTTAAAATCGCTGTCCAGGTTGTCAGCGAATTCTTTGGTATTCGCATACCAGGTAGAGTTCCAAGGTTTGACAATACCCAGGCGAATACCATTAGGATGTACTTTCTGACCCATTGCTAGTCTCCAGAGTCTCAGCGATCGGACACAACCACAGTAATGTGGCTGGTACGCTTCAGGATGCGATCCGCACGACCTTTAGCACGCGGCATAATGCGCTTCATGCTTGGGCCTTCGTCAACGAAGATTTTCGCGACTTTCAGATCATCAATGTCAGCGCCATCGTTGTGTTCTGCGTTAGCAATAGCAGACTCCAGCACTTTTTTAACCAGACCAGCAGCTTTCTTGTTGGTGTAGGTCAGAACTTCCAGAGCTTGCGACACTTTCTTACCGCGAATCAGGTCTGCCACCAGGCGAACCTTTTGAGCAGAAGAACGAGCGTGGCAATGTTTAGCGATAGTTTCCATCTCTTCCTCCTACCTTAGCGCTTCTTGGCCTTTTTATCGGCCGCATGGCCGCGATAAGTACGAGTCGGCGCGAATTCACCCAGTTTGTGACCGACCATTTCATCGGAAACAAACACCGGAACGTGCTGACGACCATTATGGACAGCGATGGTCAAACCGATCATATTTGGAAAGATCGTTGAACGACGGGACCAAGTGCGCAAAGGCTTCTTGTCTCCGCTTTCCACCGCTTTCTCTACCTTCTTCAGCAAGTGCAGGTCAATAAAAGGACCTTTCTTGAGAGAACGTGGCATGGTTTATCCTCTAAGATTATTTAGTACGGCGACGTACGATAAATTTATCAGTACGCTTGTTGCTGCGGGTCTTTTTACCTTTGGTCTGAAGGCCCCACGGACTAACCGGGTGCTTACCAAAGTTACGACCTTCACCACCACCGTGTGGGTGGTCGACTGGGTTCATTGCCGTACCGCGAACGGTAGGACGAACACCACGCCAGCGTGCAGCACCAGCTTTACCCAGAACGCGCAGCATATGCTCAGCATTGCCAACTTCGCCCAGCGTAGCGCGGCAGTCGGATTCGACTTTACGCATTTCGCCAGAACGCAGACGCAGGGTAACGTAAGAACCGTCACGAGCAACGATCTGAACGTAAGTACCAGCAGAACGAGCCAATTGGCCGCCTTTACCTGGTTTCATTTCTACGTTGTGAACCGTTGAACCAACCGGAATGTTACGCATAGGCAGGGTGTTACCCGCTTTAATCGCAGCATCAACACCAGATTGAATCTGGTCGCCGGCTTTCAGGCCTTTAGGCGCCAGGATGTAACGACGCTCGCCGTCTTTGTACAGAACCAGCGCGATATTCGCGGAACGGTTCGGATCATACTCCAGACGCTCAACAACCGCAGGAATACCATCTTTATTGCGTTTAAAGTCAATCAGACGATATTGCTGTTTGTGACCACCACCGATGTGACGGGTAGTGATGCGACCATTGTTGTTACGGCCACCGGATTTGCTGTTCTTTTCCAGCAACGGGGCATAAGGTTTGCCCTTGTGCAGCTCAGGGTTAACCACTTTAACAACGTGGCGACGACCCGGAGATGTCGGTTTACATTTAACAACTGCCATTGTCTTTCTCCTCCGACTTACTCAGCGCCGCCGATGAAGTCCAGATTCTGGCCTTCTTTCAGGGTGACGTAAGCTTTTTTCCAGTCGCTACGACGACCAATACGCTGTCCGTGACGCTTAACCTTGCCCTTAACTACCAGGGTGTTTACGTCTTTAACTTCTACTTCGAACAGTTTCTCGACAGCAGCAACGATCTCTGCTTTAGTCGCGTCTTTAGCAACTTTGAGAACGATGGTGTTAGTTTTTTCCATCGCAGTAGATGCTTTTTCAGATACGTGCGGCGCGCGCAGTACTTTCAGCAGACGTTCTTCACGGATCATGCCAGCATCTCCTCAACTTGCTTAACTGCGTCAGCAGTCATAACGACTTTGTCGAAGGCGATCAGACTAACTGGATCGATTGCTGCTGCATCACGCACGTCAACCTTGTACAGGTTACGAGCAGCCAGGAACAGATTCTCATCCAGTTCACCGGTAATGATCAGCACGTCTTCCAGTGCCATTTCTTTCAGTTTCTGAGCCAGCAACTTAGTTTTCGGTGCTTCTACAGAGAACTTCTCGACAACGATCAGACGATCTTGACGTACCAGTTCGGACAGGATGCTTTTCAGCGCGCCGCGGTACATCTTTTTGTTAACTTTCTGACTGTGGTCCTGAGGCTTAGCAGCGAAGGTCACACCACCGGAACGCCAGATCGGGCTCTTAATAGAACCAGAACGCGCACGGCCAGTACCTTTCTGACGCCAAGGTTTTTTACCGGAACCAGTTACTTCAGCACGGGTCTTCTGGGCGCGAGTACCTTGACGGGCACCTGCTGCATAAGCAACAACAACCTGGTGTACCAGCGCTTCGTTGAAATCACGACCGAAGGTAGTTTCGGAAACAGTCAGCGCGCTTTGCGCGTCTTTCAATACTAATTCCATTGCTATCTCCTCACGCCTTCACAGCTGGTTTAACGATCAGGTCGCTACCGGTAGCTCCCGGTACAGCACCTTTAACCAGCAGCAGGTTGCGCTCAGCGTCAACACGCACTACGTCCAGGCTCTGAACAGTTACACGTTCGTTACCCAGCTGGCCTGCCATTTTCTTGCCTTTGAACACTTTGCCCGGAGTCTGGTTCTGACCGATAGAACCCGGAACGCGGTGGGACAAGGAGTTACCATGCGTAGCATCTTGGGTACGGAAGTTCCAGCGCTTAACTGTGCCAGCAAAACCTTTACCTTTAGATGTACCAGTAACGTCTACTTTTTTAACGTCTGCGAAAATTTCAACACTGATGCTTTGACCCACAGTGAACTCTTCGCCTTCAGACAGACGGAATTCACGCAGAGTACGGCCAGCTTCTACACCAGCTTTAGCAAAGTGACCTGCTTCTGGCTTGGTAACACGGTTTGCTTTTTTAGCACCGGTAGTTACTTGCACAGCGCGGTAACCGTCGTTAGCCAGGTCTTTAACCTGAGTGACGCGGTTTGCTTCAATTTCGATAACGGTTACGGGGATAGATACGCCATCTTCAGTGAAGATACGGGTCATGCCCACTTTTTTACCGACTAAACCAATCATTGTTTCAACCTCTCAATCGCTCAATGACCTGATTAACCCAGGCTGATCTGCACGTCTACACCAGCAGCCAGATCCAGACGCATCAGAGCATCAACGGTTTTCTCGGTTGGCTCAACGATGTCAACCAGACGCTTGTGAGTGCGAATCTCGTACTGATCGCGCGCATCTTTATTGACGTGCGGAGAAATCAGAACGGTAAAGCGCTCTTTGCGGGTCGGCAGCGGGATCGGACCACGTACTTGCGCACCAGTGCGCTTAGCAGTCTCGACGATTTCCGCAGTTGATTGATCAATCAAACGATGATCAAACGCTTTCAGGCGGATACGGATTCTTTGGTTCTGCATGAGACCAGAGCTCCAATTATTTATAAACGTAAATGATTACTCCTCACACCCATTTCGATTGATGGGGGAGTGTAATCGTTAGCACATAACCCCCATATCGGGAGTATTGTTTTAGGTGCAATAAATGAATATTGACCCTCTGATTCGGATTGAATCAGGCTTACCTTGTTTCGGTAAGCTCGCGCATTATACGCAAATTGGCCGGAGAAGCAACAAGCAGGATGAAATGATTTTAAACGCGGCCGGAGTGATACGTCTGCGTCCGGCCGGATTAGACTAGGTGCGTAACATATTTATGATGCCATGTTACTCCGCTTTTAACTGCGCCTGAAGATAGTTTTGTATACCAAGACGTGAAATCAAATCCAACTCAGTTTCCAGCCAGTCGATGTGCCCTTCTTCATCGGCAAGAATTTCTATCATTAAATCCCTACTGACGTAGTCATGTACCGAATCGGCATAGGCAATCGCTTCACGCAGATTCTTTGCACCATCCAACTCAAGTTGAAGATCAGAACGTAAAATCTCTTCGACATCTTCGCCAATATTTAACTTACCCAAATCCTGCAGATTCGGGATGCCTTCGAGAAACAGGATTCGTTCGATGTAGCGATCAGCGTGTTTCATTTCGTCGATAGACTCATGATATTCGTGATCGTTAAGACGGGTTAAGCCCCAGTTTTTAAACATCCGGGCATGAAGAAAATATTGGTTAATGGCTACCAGCTCGTTGCCCAATAACTTATTCAGG
This sequence comes from Pectobacterium aroidearum, assembly GCF_041228105.1. NCBI lineage: Bacteria > Pseudomonadati > Pseudomonadota > Gammaproteobacteria > Enterobacterales > Pectobacteriaceae > Pectobacterium > Pectobacterium aroidearum. The sequence continues at coordinate 487,163 of NZ_CP166097.1, read as the reverse complement.
TGTGTAATGACTTTTTTATCGCCTTTCATGACATGCTCCTCCGCTCCAGTTCTTAAAGTGTAGAACCGGTAAGCAGAGAGTCAAAAAAACAACCCTACATTTTATGCTACTTCATACATATCAGGAATTTTGGCTTGCTCTTCCTCGAAAATGACACGCGCCTGACGAATACACTTGCCGCAGTCTGTCCCGATAGGAACGAGCTTGCGTAGTTGCTGCATAGATTGAGGCTGGTGCTGACGAACAGCATTACGAATAGCTTTGTCAGAAATTGCGTTGCACAAACAAACATACATACCAGAATAACTCTTCGTTATCGCGAGTGTCTTTCACGCTACCTTTCGAGACACTGCAAACGGCACTTGAAACCGCTCCTAGCGATTTTTTAACCAATCCCAGCATTGTAAATAAGAATTATTTTTATTTCAATTTCCATTTAATGATTTAGACGTAAAAAAAGGCACCGAAGTGCCTTTTTCATGCATTGAGTTTATCAGCGATTAAGCGATAACTTTAGCAACAACGCCCGCGCCTACTGTACGGCCGCCTTCACGGATTGCGAAACGCAAACCGTCATCCATCGCGATTGGGTGGATCAGGGTAACAACCATTTTGATGTTGTCGCCCGGCATTACCATCTCTACGCCTTCTGGCAGTTCGATGGTGCCCGTTACGTCAGTCGTACGGAAGTAGAACTGAGGACGGTAGCCTTTGAAGAACGGAGTATGACGGCCGCCTTCATCCTTGCTCAGGATATACACTTCTGATTCGAACTTGGTGTGTGGCTTGATTGAACCCGGCTTAGCCAGTACCTGACCACGCTCGATTTCTTCACGCTTGATACCACGCAGCAGAACACCAACGTTCTCACCCGCACGGCCTTCGTCCAGCAGTTTGCGGAACATTTCTACGCCAGTACAGGTAGATTTCGCAGTATCTTTGATACCAACGATTTCAACTTCTTCACCAACTTTAACGATACCGCGCTCTACACGACCGGTAACAACGGTACCACGACCGGAGATGGAGAATACGTCTTCGATTGGCAGCAGGAACGGCTTGTCAATTGCACGCTCTGGCTCTGGGATATAAGAATCCAGGTGCTCTGCCAGTTCGATGATTTTAGCTTCCCACTCAGCTTCGCCTTCCAGCGCTTTCAGAGCAGAACCACGAACCACTGGGGTGTCGTCGCCTGGGAAGTCATACTGAGACAGCAGCTCACGTACTTCCATCTCAACCAGTTCCAGCAGCTCTTCGTCATCAACCATGTCACATTTGTTCAGGAACACGATGATGAAAGGAACGCCAACCTGACGACCCAGCAGGATGTGCTCGCGCGTCTGAGGCATTGGGCCGTCAGTCGCAGCAACAACCAGGATAGCGCCGTCCATCTGAGCAGCACCGGTGATCATGTTTTTCACATAGTCGGCGTGTCCAGGGCAGTCAACGTGCGCGTAGTGGCGAGACGGGGTATCGTATTCAACGTGAGACGTGTTGATGGTGATACCACGTGCTTTTTCTTCTGGTGCGTTATCGATCTGGTCGAATGCACGTGCGTTACCACCGTAGGTTTTAGCCAGAACGGTAGTGATTGCAGCAGTCAGAGTCGTTTTACCATGGTCAACGTGGCCGATAGTACCGACGTTAACGTGGGGTTTTGTACGTTCAAATTTTTCTTTAGACACGGCGATATTCCTTACTCAAATGCTCTCCCCCTATGGAGAGAGCACGGGATTTTGTTTTAACCCTGAGGCTTATTTACCACGGGCTTCAATTACGGCCTGAGCAACGTTGTTAGGCGCATCATCGTACTTCAGGAACTCCATAGAGTAAGAAGCACGGCCTTTGGTCAGAGAACGCAGTTGAGTTGCGTATCCGAACATTTCAGACAACGGAACTTCAGCGTGAATCACAACGCCAGTAACGTTAGATTCCTGACCACGCAGCATACCACGACGACGGCTAAGGTCACCGATGACGTCACCAGTGTTCTCTTCCGGCGTTTCAACTTCAACCTTCATGATTGGCTCAAGCAGAACAGGTTTTGCTTTCTTAAAGCCATCTTTAAAGGCGATAGAAGCAGCCAGTTTAAACGCCAGTTCAGAGGAGTCAACGTCATGGAAAGAACCGAAGTGCAGACGCACACCGAGATCAACCACTGGGTAACCAGCCAGAGGACCCGCTTTCAGCTGCTCCTGGATACCTTTATCAACGGCAGGGATGTATTCGCCAGGAATTACACCACCTTTGATGTCGTTGATGAACTCGTAACCTTTCGGATTTGAGCCCGGCTCCAGTGGGTACATGTCGATAACAACATGACCATACTGACCACGACCACCAGACTGCTTGGCGTGTTTACCTTCGATATCGGTAACTTTCGCACGAATCGCTTCACGATAAGCAACCTGAGGTTTACCTACGTTAGCTTCAACGTTGAATTCACGCTTCATACGGTCAACGATGATATCGAGGTGCAATTCACCCATACCAGCGATGATAGTCTGGTTAGATTCTTCGTCAGTCCATACGCGGAAAGACGGGTCTTCTTTAGCCAGACGGCCCAATGCCAGACCCATTTTTTCCTGGTCAGCTTTGGTTTTCGGCTCTACCGCGATGGAGATTACCGGCTCAGGGAATTCCATACGCTCCAGAATGATGACGTTGTCTGGATCACACAGAGTGTCACCCGTCGTTACATCTTTCAGACCGATAGCAGCAGCGATATCGCCTGCGCGAACTTCTTTGATCTCTTCACGCTTGTTAGCGTGCATCTGAACGATACGACCAAAACGTTCACGAGCTGATTTAACTGGGTTCAGTACGGTATCACCGGAGTTAACAACACCAGAGTACACGCGGAAGAACGTCAGGTTACCCACAAATGGGTCGGTAGCGATTTTGAACGCCAGCGCAGCAAACGGCTCGTCATCACTTGCGTGACGCTCAGCCGGCGTGTCTTTACCGTCATCCAAAATACCGTTGATCGCAGGTACGTCAACTGGAGATGGCAGGTAATCAACTACCGCATCCAGCATCGCCTGAACACCTTTGTTCTTAAACGCAGAACCACAGGTTACCAGGATGATTTCGTTGTTCAGAACGCGCTGACGCAGAGCTTTTTTGATCTCTTCTTCAGTCAGTTCTTCACCACCCAGGTATTTTTCCATCAGCTCTTCAGAAGCTTCAGCTGCGGATTCGATCAGGTTCTGGTGCCATTCGTCAGCCAGATCCTGCATATCAGCAGGGATATCTTCGTATTCGAAGGTCACGCCCTGATCGGCGTCGTTCCAGTTGATGGCTTTCATTTTCACCAGGTCAACAACACCGGTGAAACCTTCTTCAGCACCAATCGCCAACTGCAACGGAACAGGGTTCGCGCCCAGACGGCTTTTGATCTGACCAACAACTTTCAGGAAGTTAGCACCCATGCGGTCCATTTTGTTAACGAACGCAATGCGTGGAACTTTATATTTGTTTGCCTGACGCCATACGGTCTCAGACTGTGGCTGAACACCACCAACTGCGCAGTAAACCATTACCGCACCATCGAGTACACGCATAGAACGTTCTACTTCGATAGTGAAGTCAACGTGTCCCGGGGTGTCGATGATGTTTACGCGATGCGGTTCATACTGCTTAGCCATACCAGACCAGAATGCAGTAGTCGCTGCGGAAGTGATAGTAATACCACGTTCCTGCTCCTGCTCCATCCAGTCCATGGTAGCCGCGCCGTCATGAACTTCACCGATTTTATGGTTTACACCAGTGTAGAACAGAATACGTTCGGTAGTAGTGGTTTTACCGGCGTCGATGTGCGCACTGATACCGATGTTACGGTAGCGTGCGATGGGTGTTGTACGAGCCATTTGTATCCTCTATATACTAGGGCGTTCAATTTAGTTAACCCAAGCGGGTTGGCTATTTTTAGCGCCCGCTTGGTTAGCATGCCTACAGCGAAGGGATTACCAACGGTAGTGAGCGAACGCCTTGTTAGCTTCGGCCATACGGTGAACGTCTTCACGTTTCTTAACAGCAGTACCTTTGTTTTCTGCTGCATCAGAAAGTTCGTTCGCCAGGCGCAGAGCCATAGATTTATCACCGCGTTTACGAGCAGCTTCTACGATCCAACGCATTGCCAGAGCATTACGACGAACCGGACGGACTTCTACTGGTACCTGATAAGTAGAACCACCAACGCGGCGCGACTTAACTTCGACAGTCGGGCGAACGTTGTCCAGAGCTACTTCAAAAGCTTCCAGATGATCTTTACCAGAACGCTGAGCCAGGGTCTCCAGCGCGGTATAGACGATTGCTTCAGCAGTAGATTTTTTACCATCTACCATCAGGATGTTTACAAATTTGGCCAACAGTTCTGATCCGAACTTAGGATCTGGCAGAATTTTACGTTGACCAATGACGCGACGACGTGGCATGGAAATACTCCGTTGTTAATTCAGGATTGTCCAAAACTCTACGAGTTTAGTTTGACATTTAAGTTAAAACGTTTGGCCTTACTTAACGGAGAACCATTAAGCCTTTGGCTTCTTCACGCCGTATTTGGAACGGGATTGCTTACGGTCTTTAACACCTGAGCAGTCCAGCGCGCCACGAACGGTGTGGTAACGCACACCTGGCAGGTCTTTAACACGACCGCCACGGATCAGGATCACGGAGTGCTCCTGCAGGTTATGACCTTCACCACCGATATAGGAGGTAACTTCAAAACCGTTAGTTAAACGAACACGGCATACTTTACGCAGTGCGGAGTTCGGTTTTTTAGGGGTGGTAGTATATACACGAGTACATACGCCACGTTTCTGCGGGCATGCTTCCAGCGCCGGAACGTTGCTTTTAGCAGCCTTCAGGGAGCGTGGTTTGCGTACCAGCTGGTTAATTGTTGCCATTAAAAAAGCTCCTGGGTTTTGCTTCGTAAACACGTAATAAATCGTCTCATGTTTGCGCAAGGCAAAGTATGAGGACGCAGAATTTTAGGGCTGGCAGTGGAAGGAGTCAAGAAATATACAAAAATTCGGCGTTACCACGCGAGTTGCTGCGGGTGCTCCACTGTCAGTTGAACAAATTCATTATAGTCAATGAGCACTACACTGTTTGAAATTTGTTCAGTCATTCCTCTCGCTACGACATCAGGCCGAAGCGCGTAGAGCGGAACCGCGGAATCAAGAAGACGATGGATAATGTTTCCACCAGCCAGAGCAGCGATAACACCATCTTGCAATAAGACTAAAGCGTCACCTTTGTCCAGTCCACGCAACAGCGTATCCAGGTCAGCGTGATAAGGGGAACATGAGAGCGTATGCAGCATAAAGAAAAGATCCGTCGCTAAAATGAAAGGATGGAATGATAGCTGGCCAATTTGCTGCGCCAGGCTTCCGGCGCTAACAGCTCCACATCCAAAACCCAGTTCGTATCGATGTTCAATCCGCGCTGGCGCACGGACGTTTCGCACAGATAGCAACAGTTGATATCGTACAGCGGCAACACGCCAAACGTTGCGATGTAATTACGCATCAAGATCTGGTCCGGCTGTTGCTGAGGCAACAATTGAAGTACGCCATCGCCAACAAAAAACACGCCAATCTCTTCTGTCAGTGCTGACACCGCCAATAGCGCATCCAGCCCCTCTCGCCCGGAAGCGTTCCCATGTGGAGCATGGGTAAAAACAAATGCGACTCGCTTCATAACGCTACCTTAAAACTGAATAACCCGATCGCAGGTCAACACCGATTGCGCCAACTCCCCCAACCCACTCAGAACAAATCCGGGTTGCAGATTCGCACCTGCAAGATTGAGCTGAGCAGCTTGCTGAGCATCGGTCACGCCTCGGCGCAGCGCGGCGGCAACACAGACATTCAGCGCCACCTGATGTGTTTCACCCAACAGTTGCCAGGCGCGTACAAGATCAAATTCATCATTAGCAGGTGACGTCAGTTGGTTAGCATTCAACACGCCTTCCCGATAGAAGAACACACTTTTCAGTCTGTGCCCCTCAGCCAACAGTGCCTGCGCAAACTGCAACGCGCTGCTCGCTTGCTGTGTGCCATAAGCAGGACCGGTTACCAGCAAACAGTAACTCAGCATCAGCGTTCGTGTCCGCTGAAGTCGCCGCTTTTGAATTGACGGATATAAAGGTAGACCGTGTGTTTGGAAATATTGAGACGTTCGGCGACCTGGTTGATGGCGTCTTTAATATCAAAGATACCTTTCTCGTACAGGCTCAGTACGATTTGACGATTTTTCGCATTATTGGAGACGTTGCGATCCGCATTGACTTCTTCGATCGAAAATTCCAGCGTTTGTGCCACGAGGTCGTCAACCGACGACGCAAAGTTAACAGAAGATGCGGCATCATGCGTTTCAGGTGGAATAAAGGTCTGTACGATCTGGGAGAAAGGGACGTCCAGATTCATGTTGATGCATAGCAGCCCAATCACGCGCTGATCGCGATTACGAATCGCAATCGTGACTGACTTCATCAACACACCGCTTTTTGCGCGGGTAAAATACGCTTTCGATACGCTGCTATCCTCACCTGCCATGTCATGCAGCATGCGCAATGCAAGATCCGTAATCGGCGAGCCAATCTTCCTGCCAGTATGCTCTCCATTTGCAATACGCACGGCGGAGCATTTAAGATCCTCGAGCGAGTGCAACACAATCTCACAGTGCTCGCCAATCAACATGGCCAAGCCATCAACCACCGCTTCATACGATTTCAGGATCTCATAGTCCGTTTGGCTGAAAGGACGTTCATCCAGCAAATCAAGCTCATAAGATTCGCCAGATACAAGCGAATTAGACATGGCAGACACCACCCTCAGCATCATTTATCCCCTAAATAATTCGAGTTGCGTGATAAAACGTCGGCGTTTTAAACAACGCCCCGCGCAAATCCCCAGAAGCCTACTCAAGTAAGTGACTGGGGTGAATAAGGGCGGCCAACGCACAAGCAGCTTGAAGTATGACGGGTATATTTATTTTGTATTGACAAGGGACATAGTCTAGCAAATGTCCACTCTCGCGTCCCTGAATTTAACGGGATCCCTCTTAAGGTTGTATTAATTTAACCCCGCTAGAGTCAGCGTCTTCTTTCCTCTCCATCATGGAAATCACGAGAGACGTGTATGAAAAAACCAATACCGATGGGCAGACCACACTTGAGCAGCATCACGTTCGTGCTGATCTTTTCTGCCTTTATTACTCTGGTCCAGAACATCGCCTACTACCGCCAGACGCTGCAATTGTTAGACATGACAGACTGGATAAATATCCCGTTCTTTCTCAGCATGCCCGTTGTGATTTTCACGACGTTGAATATTATTTTCACACTGATTGCCGTCCCTTACCTGCGTAAGGCCGTCATTGTTTTCTTCCTGCTGACCGGTGCCGCCGCGCAGTACTTCATGCTGAACTACGGCATTATCATTGACCGCACCATGGTTCAGAATGTTGTGGAGACAACGGCCAGCGAATCTTTTTCACTGCTTACGCCACAGCTTGTCGCTTGGGTATTCTTTATTGGTGTCATTCCCGCCGCACTCGCCGTCTGGATAAAAATAAAGCCAGCCAAACCGACGACGCTCTACATTGGTATGCGCTTTCTTAGCGTCATTATTTCGTTATTCGCCATTTTATCTGTCGCAGCGTTCTTTTATAAAGATTACGCCTCGTTCATGCGTAATAACAAAGAGTTGGTAAAAGCGATTACACCCAGCAATATTGTAGCAGCCAGCTTGTCCTACCATAAGCACATCGCGCTGGCTAATCTACCGTTGGTACAAATTGGTCTGGATGCCCACAAAGTGCCATCGTCATCCCCTACGGCAAAAAAGAATCTGGTTATTCTGGTCGTCGGCGAGACATCGCGGGCACAAAACTTTTCGCTGGGTGGCTATGAGAAGGAAACCAACCCGCTGCTGGCGAAAGACAACGTGGTTTATTTTGACAACACGTCATCGTGCGGCACATCAACAGGTGTTTCCGTTCCGTGCATGTTTTCCAACATGCCGCGCCAAGGCTTTGATGGTGGCTTAGCCAGCCATCAGGAAGGGTTGCTCGATATCTTACAACGAGCAAAAGTTAACGTGCTCTGGCAGGAAAATGACGGCGGCTGCAAAGATGTCTGTACGCGTGTGCCAATGGTTGATGTGACATCGCTAAAACTGCCGGGATTATGCACCAGCGGCGAATGCCACGATGAAGCGTTATTCCACGGCGTCGAAGACTATATCAATAAGCTCGATAACGACGGGATTATCGTATTACACACCATAGGCAGCCACGGCCCGAGCTATTACCAGCGCTACCCTGACGCCTTTAAGAAATTTACCCCAACCTGTGATACCAATCAGATTCAAACCTGTACGCAGGAAGCGCTGACCAACACGTATGACAATACGATCCTGTATGTCGATTTTGTTCTGGATAAAGCGATCAATTTACTGAAACAGCATCAGGATAAATTTAATACCTCGCTGGTTTACCTGTCCGACCACGGCGAATCGTTAGGAGAGAACGGTATCTATCTACACAGCATGCCTTACTCTATTGCGCCGAAGCAGCAAACACACGTGCCAATGCTGATGTGGTTATCACCGGGTTACCAGCAACAGCAGGCCATTCAGGACACCTGTCTACGCCAGAACGCGAAACAGCAGGAGTACTCGCAAGATAATCTTTTCCATACCATACTGGGGATGTTTACTATCGCCACGAAAGAATATCAGCCTCAGCTCGATATCCTTCAGCCGTGCAGGGATAAGGCAACATGAAATTATTGATTGTTGAAGACGATAAGCTGTTGCAGGAAGGATTGCTATTGGCGTTGGGTCATGAAGGTTATGCCTGCGATTGCGCAGGCACAGCCAAAGAAGCAGACGCGCTCATCAGCAGCGCGCACTACAGCCTGGTCATTCTCGATCTGGGTTTACCGGACGACGACGGGCTTGCCCTGCTCTCTCGCTGGCGTAAAAATAACTACCAGCATCCCGTGCTCATCCTAACGGCGCGCGATAAGGTAAACGATCGCGTCAGCGGGCTGGATGTGGGAGCAGACGATTATCTCGCCAAGCCTTTCGCACTGACGGAATTACAGGCGCGCGTACGCGCGCTGATTCGCCGTAATCAGGGTTCAAGCAACAGCAAGATACAGGTCGACAACATCACGTTGGATTTAAACAATCAGCAGGTGTGGCTGGACGAAAAGCCGATAGTGCTAACGCCGAAAGAGTTTGCCATATTGTCCCGGCTGGTGTTGAAAGCCGGTTCTCAGGTGCACCGAGAGGTTCTGCATCAGGATATTTATGCCTGGAACGACGATCCGTCCTCCAATTCGCTGGAAGTGCATATCCATAATCTGCGTCAAAAGATAGGGAAAGACCGCATCCGAACCCTGCGAGGCTTTGGCTATCTGCTGACTAAAGGTGAACAACCATGAAGGACGATGCCGTTACCAGTATGCGTCGCCGCTTAGTGCTGGCACTGGGCGGCATCTTGCTCGTTTGTCAGATGATCAGCGTATTCTGGCTGTGGCACGAAAGCGAAGAGCAGATCGGCCTGCTGGTTGATAAATCTCTGAGCGCCACTGCCCAGAATATGCAGATCGATCAAGAGATTAATGAGGCGATAGCCTCGCTCAGTATCCCCAGTCTGGTGATGGTCATCCTGACGTCGCTCATGTGTTTTCAGGCGGTCAGTTGGATCACCCGCCCACTTTCCCGTTTACAGGAAGAATTACAGGATCGCACCGCCGAAAACCTGGAGCCGCTACCACAGCAGAGCAATATTAAAGAAGTCGCTGCCGTCACCCACACCATCAACCAGCTTTTTCAGCGGCTGGACGAAACGTTGAAACGCGACAGACAGTTTACTGCGGATGTCGCCCATGAGTTACGAACCCCACTAGCCGGTATCCGGCTGCATCTTGAATTACATCAGCAACAGCATCAGATTGACTGTAGTTCGCTCATCAAGCGCATTGATAAAATGGTGAAAACGGTGGAACAGCTTTTGCTGCTTGCTCGTGTCGGACAAGAATTTTCGGCAGGCCACCACGAAAATGTCGCATTCCTGAAAGACGTCATTTTTCCCATGCAGGATGAACTGGCCGAGATGCTACAAAAGCGTCAGCAAAGGCTGAAATGGGTATTACCGCAGGAAGATGTCACTCTCCACGGTGATGCCACGTTACTTCAGTTGTTATTACGTAATCTGGTAGAAAATGCCTATCGCTATAGCCCAGAAGCAAGCCAGATCACGGTTAGCCTGACTACACGACAACATTTTGAACTACTGATCGAAGATGAAGGGCCGGGTATCGATGAAAGCAAGGTGGGTGAATTAAGTAAGGCGTTTGTGCGTATGGACAGCCGATATGGCGGTATCGGCCTCGGGCTGAGTATCGTGACGCGCATTGCTCAACTGCACAATGGGAAATTTTTCCTCTGCAACCGACCGCAAGGTTCTGGTGCCCTCGCCCGCGTGGTGCTAACCACGCCTGACGAATACCCCGATTCCGCCTGAAGCATAAAACAGCGGCCACACATCTAATCAACCGTGAGACGGCACATCCCTGTGCACAAACCTCGCCTGCGTTATTGGTACACAGGATAGCGTCGGCACAACGCCACTACCTGCTGGCGCACACGATCGCGAACCGCCGTTAATGCGTCATTCCCTTCGCCAAGCCCATCCAGTACGTCACATAGCCATCCCGCCAGTTGCTCGCACTCTGCCACACCAAAACCGCGCGTCGTCACGGCTGGCGTTCCAATACGCAGACCTGAGGTCACAAAGGGTGAACGCGGATCGTTAGGCACCGAGTTCTTGTTTGTCGTGATGTAAGCCTCGCTCAGTGCAGCATCGGCATCCTTCCCAGCATAGGGTCTGGCGGACAGGTCAATCAGTAACAAGTGGTTGTCGGTGCCATCAGAGACAATCTTGTAGCCACGCAGTTGGAGGACGCGCGCCATGGCACGGGCGTTGGTCACCACCTGACGCTGATAAACCGTGAATTCAGGGCGCAGCGCTTCCTTGAATGCCACCGCTTTGGCGGCGATAACGTGCATCAACGGACCGCCCTGAATGCCGGGGAATACGGCAGAGTTAAGCTTTTTGTAGAATTCCTCGCTCTGCCCTTTGGCTAAAATAATTCCACCGCGCGGGCCGCGTAGAGTCTTATGGGTTGTACTGGTCACAACATGCGCATGAGGGAGCGGATTCGGGTATTCACCCGCTGCCACTAAGCCAGCAACATGAGCCATGTCCACCCAGAAGATAGCGCCCACCTTGTCAGCAATCGCGCGCATACGTGCCCAATTCTTATGGCGCGAATAGGCGGAAAACCCGCCGATTAGCATCTTTGGCCGGGCTTCCAATGCAATACGCTCCATTTCATCGTAGTCGATCAGTCCTGTGTCAGGATCTAACCCATAAGGGACGATCTTGTAGTGACGACCAGAGAAATTGGAGGGATTACCGTGGGTCAGATGCCCGCCCTGAGCGAGATTCATACCCATCACGGTATCGCCCGGATTAGTCAATGCCAGAAACACCGCCGCATTAGCCTGCGCGCCGGCATGGGGCTGGACGTTAGCGTAATCACAGTCAAACAGCGCTTTGGCCCGTTCTATCGCCAGACATTCAGCCACATCAACATGCTCACAGCCGCTGTAGTAGCGCTTGCCTGGGTAGCCTTCCGCATATTTGTTGGTGAACACGGAGTTCTGGATCGCCATCACCAGCGGGCTGGCATAGTTCTCTGAGGCGATAAGTTCAATGTGAGTTTCCTGCCGCTGTTCTTCATGCCGGATGGCGTCGGCCAGTTCCGGGTCGAAGTCGGTAAGGGTAAGAGAAGCGTCATACATGGGCATTGTCCTATGCGTTAGTCATTGGTTTTTTAATCGTGTGATTGTGTGAGAGGTTCGTCAGGCCAGTAGTAGCTATCCGGTAGCGGACGGGCGCCAAAGATTGCCTGACCGACGCGCACCACGGTCGCGCCTTCCTCAATAGCTATTTCAAAATCGCCGGACATCCCCATGGATAATTCATCCAGATCGATGCCTGTCGGGAGATTTTGCTGCAATCGCTCGCGCAGCTGACGCAACCGTACAAAACACTGGCGCACGCGTTCGGCCTCGCTGGAGAACAGCGCCAGCGTCATGAGCCCACGCACACGTAGCGCAGAGAATGTGGGAAGTGCCTGAATAAAAGCCGGTACGTCATCGGGAGACAGGCCGTATTTACTGGCCTCACCGGAGGTATTCACCTGTACGAATACGTCTAATGAGCGCCCTTCTACCTGTAATCGGCGATCCAGCGCTTCAGCCAGTCGCAGGCTGTCCAGCGCCTGAAATTCGGTAGCGAAGCGTGCCACTAGCTTCGCCTTGTTGGTTTGCAGGTGCCCAATGACCGACCACTGCAAGTCGGCTAAGTCCTGCATCGATTCCCATTTACGGTACGCCTCCTGCACTTTGTTCTCGCCCAATACCCGACAACCCGCCATATGGGCCATGCGCAGGCGGCTTTCAGGCTTGGTCTTACTGACTGGCAACAATCGCACCGTCGCGGGATCGCGGCCGATGCGTTGGCACGCCGCTTCAATGCGGGCCTGCACCGCCGCCAGATTGATCTGGAAATCCTCAACCGTGGCGGCTTCGGGATAGCGACCGTGCCTGTCGTGGCGAGTGGGTGTATCGGAAGAGAGCGGCATCAGCGTAACTCCTGACGAAGAGAATGAATGGATTGTGAAACACATTTATAGATTTAAAATAGCCGGATGTTCCCCACCATTTTCCTGATAAGAGGCAGACCAATTGTTCAAACACGCCCAGCTTGAATCGGTCAAAGCCTGGATTGGCGCCCCCGCACAAGGTGCCCTCCCCCTGCACGCCCGCATCCAGCGGGCGATTCGCCAGTTAATCCTCGATGGTGTTCTTGATGTGGGTAAAGCCTTACCCGCCTCACGCGCGCTGGCTAAATCATTGGGGGTATCACGTGATACGGTCGAATCGGCTTACAGCCAGCTGCATGCGGAAGGATTTATCGAACGCCGCATCGGTAGCGGTAGTTTCGTGTCAGAACGGGCAAAACGTCTGCCAGGGCGGGGCAAAGCCCGGAAAACGGGAGATAGCAAAGCAGAACTGCGCCTCAGTCAACGCGGTAGCGCCATGTTCCAGAATGGCGGGGTGCGCGATTTCATCATCCCACGCGCGTTCGCGCCCGGCGTCCCAGAAACACGCAGTTTTCCCCTCCAGACATGGGAACGACTGGAACGGCAGGTACTAAAAGAATATGGCACACGGGCGCTGCTGCACAGCCCGCCCCAGGGTATGGAAGTGTTAAGGCGTGCCATCGCAGATTATGTCAATCTCGAACGGGGCGCTCGCGCCACGCCCGATCGTGTGCTGGTATTGACCAGTTCCCAGCAAGCGCTAACCCTGTGCGCGAATGTCCTGCTGGATGCCGGCGATCGAATCTTTCTTGAAGATCCCGTATACCACGGCGCACGCAAGGCATTCGAAGCGGCCGGACTCGCGTGCGTGCCAATCCCATTAGACGCCGATGGTTTGCAGGTCGAACATCTGCTTGAAGCAAGCAATGCATATAATACGCCCACGAAAGCCGTATTCCTGACGCCGTCACACCAGTTTCCCACCGGTGCAACGCTGGCGCTGGATCGACGTCTGGCTGTTATCGAATGGGCCTGGCAGCACCAAAGCTGGATTATTGAAGACGATTACGACAGCGAGTTCCACTATGCGGGCAAACCTACCGCCTGCGTGCAGGGGCTCGACTCGCACGATCGCACAATCTATATCGGCACCTTCACCAAATCGCTGTTTCCCGGCCTGCGCATCGGCTATATGGTTCTGCCGCCACAGCTGGTTGCCCCGATGACCGTGGCCCGCACCCTGATGGACGGGCATAGCGCGCCCATTCCACAGCTCACGCTGGCACGTTTTATCGAAGGAGGACATTTCGGCGCCTATGTCCGCACGATGCGCGCCGTTTATGCGGAACGCCGCGATGTGCTGGCGCGGTTGGTGCGTCAGCATCTGGCCGACTTTGTGGAACCACAGGTGCCGACCGGAGGCATGCAAATGCCCTGCCTGTTCATCCGCGACATTCCTGAGCACGACGCGGTGGAATCCGCACGCCGAGCCGGTATCGACCTGCTGGGGCTAACCGCGCTGTATGCAGCGTCGGGTCAGCATAAAGCCGGTTTCCTTATGGGATTTGCCGCCCACGCGCCGCATGAACTGGATATTGCCGTCAAGACCTTAGCGAAGGTGTTACGTGCACTGTGTCGATGAAAGGTGGCAGCGGATAAATACCGTCACGGCTAGGGGGAAAATATCAATCAGGCCGAAGATGAGCGTTATTAAAAGACGTTTGCGGGGAAAGGAATGAGATCGCAGAGAAACCGTTTTTCAAGCACAAAAAAACCGCAGGCCGAAACCTGCGGTCATATCACGGCGATAGCAATGCTTATTTAGCCGCTTTCTCTTCAGCTGCTGGTTTTTCAGCTTTCGCGTCATCCGCTGCTTTCAGGTCAGCTTCAGATTTAATGTCCAGCAGTTCAACGTCGAACACCAGCGTGGAGTTAGCCGGAATGCCAGGCACGCCGTTTTCGCCATAAGCCAGTGCTGGCGGGATAGCCAGCTTGATTTTGCCGCCTTTCTTAACGTGTTTCAGGCCTTCGGTCCAGCCAGGAATCACACCGTCCAGACGGAAAGAAAGTGGCTCGCCACGTTTGTAGGAGTTGTCGAACTCGCTACCGTCAACCAGGGTACCTTTGTAGTTAACCACAACGGTATCACTGTCTTTCGGCGCATTGCCGCTACCTTCTTTCTCAACCTGATACAGAAGGCCAGATGCCGTTTTCTTCACGCCTTTTTCTTTGGCGAAGGACTCAAGATACTTAGTACCTTTGTCCGCGTTATCTTTCGCATCTTGCTTCATTTTGGCTTCAGCGGCGGCTTTAACTTTGCCTTCAAAACCTTGCAGCGTTTTCTCGATTTCTTCGTCAGTCAGCTTGCTCTTGTCAGCAAAAGCATCCTGCACGCCAGCAATCAGCTGCTCTTTATCCAGCTTAATGCCTAATTTTTCTTGCTCTTTCAGAGAGTTATCCATATAACGCCCTAAAGATGCACCTAACGCATAAGCTGCTGCCTGCTCATCGTTCTTGAATTTAGCTGCCGCAGTATTGTCAGACGCCTGCGCCTTGTCTGCCGCCAAAACCTGGCCTGCGTTCAGAGCCAGAGCCATCGTTGTTGCTAACAGCGTTACTTTAAACAGTGATTTCATCCATTTCTCCAGCATCTGGAGCAACGCGCTCCAGCCATCATTAAAATACATTCGCGCCTACTATAACTGTGCGGACGAAGACAACACAACGACGCACTCGACAATCCTTTGATAAAAAACGTCAGGAAGCTTTTCCGACATCATTTGTGTCGTCCTAAGGCCATCTGGCAACAATATGCCCCACTCTGGATAGCCCATTGCGCCCTACTGCGACCGTTTTTACTACCAGAAGTTTCCGCTTTCTGACAAACTCGCGGGTAACAAGAAGTAAGGGGAATAGCGATGTCACCATCAGCACTTGAAGAACGACTCGAACAGCTGGAAAGCCGACAGGCTTTTCAGGAAGTCACCATAGAAGAGCTTAACCAAACAGTGATTCAACACGAGCGGGAAATTAGCCGCCTGCGCGAACACGTACGCCTACTCACCGACAGGGTACGCAACCAGCAAACCTCGCTCGTTGCCCCCCAGTCTGAAGAGACGCCACCACCGCATTATTGAGATCGGCACCCCGTCAGGTCATCACTCAGTACTGCTGGTCAGATATAAAAAAACCTCAGGTGATAATCATCAACCTGAGGTTTTTTTTATGCGCTACGACTAATTAGTGGCAACCGCATCCACCGTGGCCGCCGCAGCCGCCTTTACCGTGCTGGTGACCGTGATCGTGGTCGTGATCATGGCCATGACCGCCACAGCAGCCGTCGCCGTGTTCATGATCGTGTTCACCATGAACGTGACCGTGCGCCAGCTCTTCTTCCGTTGCTTCACGAATAGCAACCACTTCAACATTGAAGCTCAGGTTCTGGCCAGCCAGCATGTGGTTACCGTCGACAACAACGTGGTCGTCTTCAACTTCGGTGATTTCAACTGGCACTGGACCCTGATCGGTCTCAGCCAGGAAACGCATGCCAACTTGCAGTTCGTCCACGCCCATAAAGACATCTTTCGGTACGCGCTGAACCAGATTCTCATCATAGTTGCCGTAAGCGTCGTTTGAACCGATGTTCACATCAAACTTCTCACCTGCTTCACGGCCTTCCAACGCTTTTTCCAGACCAGAAATCAGGGAACCGTGACCATGCAGATAGTCCAACGGCGCGCTCACCGGAGACTCATCAACCAACACACCGTCTTCTGTACGTACCTGATAGGCCAGGCTGACCACCAGATCTTTTGCTACTTTCATGATATCTCCTACCGTTGGAATGCAAACTGGCGCAAATTGTAGCTGAAAAATGTCCCTATGTACCGTCCGGAATCAAAAAACGTCGACGGTTGATGACAATGCCATCATGGACACGTCTCCCTCATTCAGGCCGGAAGATCCCGATGATCTCGTTAGCCTGCGGGGCAGATACCGTCGCAGGTTCTTCAGTCTGGCTCTGGCGATATCCGCACTTCACGCACACCACCACCTCGACGTCATCCTCGCGTCCCACCGCCAGCGTGTCCTGCGCCTGACACGTCGGGCATACTGCCCCTGCAATAAAGCGTTTACGCATGATAACTCCCATTCATCTCCGCCCTAGAACCTATTCCAATAGGCGTTATTGACTCTTACTCGTCGTCCTCATCCCATACACTAGGCCGACGGCGCTCGCGCTGCATTTCCCGCTGGAAAATGTCTTCCAACTCACGGCGGGCTTCTTTCACACGGGAGATTTGTGCAACATCTCCCGTCAGCTGCGGCATCAATTCGCGCAGCATGCGCATATCCAGCCGGCGGAAGTGCTGCTGCGCACGCATCGCCTGATGGGGGTGCATACCCAGCGTCACCAGCGTTTTCCGCCCCAGCTCTAACGCGCTGGAAAAGGTTTCACGCGAAAAATGTCTTACGCCCGTCTGCAACAGTTCATGGGCTTCAACACGTCCGCGTGCCCGCGCCAGAATTTCCAGATTCGGAAAATGCTGCTGACAGAGATGTACAATCTCCATCGTGTCTTCTGGCGCATTACAGGTGATCACGATTGACCGCGCTTTATCCGCACCCGCCGAACGCAGCAGTTCCAGTTCCGTAGCATCACCATAGTAAACCTTATAACCATAGCTGCGCATCAGGCTCACCGCGCTGATATCCCGCTCCAACACCGTAATCCGCATTTTGTTCGCCATGAGCAAACGGCTGATCACCTGTCCGAAACGTCCGAACCCCACCACAATCACCTGTGGCTCATCGTCTTCAACATACGGTTTCTCATCCGGCACATCCTGTACGTTATAACGACGCGCCAGAATGCGGTCGATCAACTGCATCAGCAGCGGTGTCGTCATCATCGACAGCGTTACCGTCACCAGTAACAGCGGCAACTGTTCACCTTTCAATACGTTGAATGAAGCCGCTGCGGAAAACAGGACGAAAGCGAACTCGCCGCCCTGACTCAGCACACCAGCAAACTGCAAGCGTTCAGAGCGGCGCATCCGGTTAACCCGCGCAAGGAAATAAAGGACAGCCGCTTTCACCGCCACCAACACCAATACCGCCACCATAATCTTTACGATGTGGGTATAGAGGATGCCGAGGTTTAGCGCCATCCCCACGGAGATGAAGAACAACCCCAGCAGCAAGCCTTTAAACGGCTCAATGGCAATTTCCAGTTCATGCCGATACTCGCTTTCCGCCAGCAGAATACCGGCAATAAAGGTGCCTAGCGCCATGGAAAGCCCTAACGTTTCCATAAACAGCGCGGAACCGAGCACCAGCAACAGCGCGGCAGCGGTAAACACCTCACGCACGCCGGATGCCGCAATAAAGCGGAACAGCGGGCGCACCAGATAGCGGCCACCGATTAGCATGCCGAGAAACGCGGCAACCTTCAGACCAATCCGTTCCCAATCGCCAAAATCGCCTTGTACACCCGCCAGAATCGGAATCAGCGCCAACGCAGGGATAACGGCCAAATCCTGAAACAGCAGGACAGAGAAGCCAAGCTGCCCGGACTCGCTACGGTTCATGCCCTTTTCACGCATCAGCTGTAACGCCATAGCCGTTGACGACATCGCCAATCCAACACCGCCAATCAACGCGGACTGCCACGAAAAGTCAGTCAGATACAAGGCACCGCCTAAAAGCAGCGTACTCAGGCCAACCTGAGCCGCACCAACACCAAAGATCGAGCGACGCAGCGTCCAGAG
Source organism: Pectobacterium aroidearum (assembly GCF_041228105.1). Taxonomy (NCBI): domain Bacteria; kingdom Pseudomonadati; phylum Pseudomonadota; class Gammaproteobacteria; order Enterobacterales; family Pectobacteriaceae; genus Pectobacterium; species Pectobacterium aroidearum. The sequence continues at coordinate 468,701 of NZ_CP166097.1, read as the reverse complement.
CTTCGAGGGATTCAATTCCAGGCCGATGATGAACATCAGGAAAACGACGCCCAGTTCCGAGAAGTGCAGGATAGCGTCCACATCACGGATAAAGCCGAGCCCCCAAGGGCCAATGGCGATCCCGGCGATCAAATAGCCCAGTACGGCACCAATGCCTAATCGGGCCGCAATCGGTACGGCTACAACCGCCACAAACAAAAACAAGACTCCGGCGGTCAGTAGCGCGGAACTCTCCATATTAGCGTTCCTCTTCAGGTAAAGGGGAGGCTAGCCATTCACCGTAAGCTCTGGCTTGACTCGACAACACATCGGGCTGTAAACGACGCGCCCAGTAAACAATCATGGGGTGCATCCAATGCATACGGCACATTGCCGCCGTCAGCTCAAACGGACGGAGCAAATCTTCCATCGGGTAACGGTTGTTCCCGTCAGGATGGTAGGCATCTTCCGGCTCACCGGTCGTAATCACCGAACGCCAGTATTTCCCCGCCAGCGCATTACCGCCAATCCCATTGGCAAAGCCGCGGGATAGCACCCTATCGAGCCACTCTTTCAGCAAAGCCGGACAGCTGTAGGTATAAAATGGATGTTGGAAAACAATGACCTGATGCTCACGCAGCAGCTGTTGTTCATGATGAATATCGATAAAAAAATCAGGATAGTGCGCGTAAAGATCGTGCACGGTTACATTCGCCAACTGCTGTGCCGGTTGCAATAAGACCCGGTTTGCTACCGAATCCTGTGGTTCCGGATGGGCATACAGCAGCAAAATCTTCGGTGGCTGCGACATCATTCCCCTCCAAAGCGTCGTCATGATAATTGTTTTCCGTTACCATGCTGCGCAACGACTAAAAACAGGACACCGCGTGTCCTGAGATGTCCATAATTTAACATACTCTGAACATACGGCGCTTTATGATTGTTTTCTCTTCGCTGCAAATTCGACGTGGTGTACGCGTTCTGATCGACAACGCGACAGCAACAGTTAATCCCGGCCAGAAAGTCGGTCTGGTGGGCAAGAACGGCTGTGGTAAATCTACCCTGCTGTCTTTACTGAAAGGTGAAATCAGCGCCGATGGCGGCAGCGCGACCTTCCCGCAAAACTGGTCACTGGCCTGGGTCAATCAGGAAACGCCTGCGCTGGACAAGCCCGCGCTGGACTACGTGATTGACGGCGACCGCGAGTTCCGCCAACTGGAAGCCGCGTTGCAGACCGCAAATGAAGAGAATGACGGCAATGCCATTGCCACACTGCACGGCAAGCTGGATGCGATTCAGGCCTGGACAATTCAGGCCAGAGCCTCAAGCCTGCTCAACGGACTCGGTTTTTCTCAGTCACAGTTACAGCAGCCTGTCAGCGCCTTTTCCGGCGGTTGGCGGATGCGTCTGAATCTGGCGCAGGCGCTGATCTGTCGCTCCGATCTGCTCCTGCTCGATGAACCAACGAACCACCTCGATCTGGACGCGGTTATCTGGCTGGAAAAGTGGTTGAAAAACTACGCTGGCACGCTGGTACTCATTTCACACGACCGCGATTTCCTCGATCCGGTCGTGACCAAAATTCTGCACATCGAGCAGCAGTCGCTCAACGAGTACACCGGCAACTATTCTTCGTTTGAACGCCAGCGTGCCACCCGTCTCGCACAGCAACAGTCACTCTATGAACACCAGCAAGAGCGTGTCGCGCACCTGCAACACTATATTGACCGTTTCCGTGCGAAAGCGACCAAAGCCAAGCAAGCGCAAAGTCGGATAAAAATGCTGGAACGCATGGAGCTGATTGCACCAGCACATGTCGATAACCCTTTCCGCTTCAGCTTTCGTGCCCCGGAATCGTTGCCCAATCCATTAATGAAGATGGAAAAGGTCAGCGCAGGCTATGGCGACAAGCTAATTCTGGAATCGATTAAACTCAATCTAGTACCGGGTTCGCGCATCGGGCTGCTCGGTCATAACGGTGCGGGTAAATCCACGCTAATCAAATTGCTTGCTGGCACGCTTGCCCCGCTGAAAGGGGAAATCGGGCTGGCGAAAGGCGTGAAGCTCGGTTACTTCGCCCAGCATCAGTTAGAGTTTTTGCGTGCGGACGAATCGCCTTTGCAGCATCTGGTGCGTCTGGCAGAGCGGGAAACGGAACAACAACTGCGTGACTACCTCGGCGGCTTTGGTTTTCAGGGCGACAAAGTCACCGAGATCACCGAGCGCTTCTCAGGCGGCGAAAAAGCCCGTCTGGTATTGGCGCTGATCGTCTGGCAGCGTCCAAATCTCCTGCTGCTCGATGAACCGACCAACCACCTCGATCTGGATATGCGTCAGGCATTGACCGAAGCGTTAATTGATTTTGAAGGCGCGCTGGTTGTCGTTTCGCACGATCGACACTTGATCCGTTCGACTACTGACGATCTCTATCTGGTACACGACCAAAAAGTGGAGCCATTCGACGGCGATTTGGAAGACTACCAGCAGTGGCTGGTCGGCCTGCAACGTCAGGAAAATGCGGCCGCTGAAACGCCAAAAGAAAATACCGCCAACAGCGCGCAGGGCAGAAAAGATCAGAAACGTCGCGAAGCCGAGTTGAGAACGCAAACCCAGCCGCTACGTAAACAAATCACCAAGCTTGAACAGCAGATGGAAAAGCTGGGAGAAACGCTGGCAGAGCTTGAAGCCCGACTGGCGGACAGCGCCATCTACGACATCAGCCGCAAGGCCGAACTCACCGACTGCCTGCAACAACAAACCAAAGTCAAAATTGAGCTGGAAGAAACAGAGTTATCCTGGCTGGACGCGCAGGAACAGCTAGAGCAGATGATGCAAAGCGAGTAAATACATTTACCATCCGAGCGGGCGCCCCCCGCTCGCTTTCCCACTTTTTTCTTTCCCTCTCACGACATTATCTCAACAAGTGATGATAAAGCGCATTGAGCGTAATATTTTCCCAAGGTAATATTTCGCGATTAATCTACTGATTTCTACACACTTACTTATCCACTGATATTGAAGGCCGCAAGGCATAAAACGGCCGAACAATAAGGCAAGGACAACATTTATGATGGAAAATACGCCGTCTGTTTCTACAGACGCTTTCTCTGCTACGTTCACCGCTTCTGGCAACAACGCCGTCACCACCACAGCAAACGATGCGTTATCAGAGCTAAACCTGTCGCAGCTTAGCGAGCAGGAGAAAAGCGAAGTATCAGTACTGGTCAATAAAATTGATATTACTGACCCGATGCTGTCCATCTCTTACGCCGCAAACACCATGGGCAATATTTCGCGTTTTTCAGAATCTTTAATGCAGGAAGTCAGAGCAAAAGATGCGGGCGTGATTGGTGAACAGCTGACAGATCTGCTGATGAAGGTAAAGTCTGTCGACCTCACCGTGTTTGACACTAAGCAAAGCTTCCTCGCCTCCTTCCCATTGATAGGAAAACTGTTCAGCACCATCCAGCGTACGCTGCTGGAATATCAAACGCTGGCACAGCAGGTTGATACCGTTTCTAAAAAACTCGAAAGTGCCATGATGGAGCTCTTGCGTAATATCTCCACGCTGGAACAGCTCTTCATACGCAACCGCGAGTATTTTCAACAAATCACGCTGCATATCATTGCCGGTAAACAGAAATTGGCAGCGATTCAGTCTGGCGATCTGACCGCCGCACAGGAAAAAGCACAGCGCACTAACGACCCGATGGATATGCAGTACGTGCGTGATTTAGTGAGCAACATACAGCGCTTTGAAAGACGCCTGCACGATCTGATGATGTCCCGCACCATCGCGATCCAGACCGCGCCTCAAATTCGTTTGATGCAAAGTAATAGCCAGTCGCTCGCCGAGAAAATTCAGAGCAGCATTCTCTCCACGATTCCGTTGTGGAAAAGCCAGGTCGTGATGGCAATAACGCTGCATTCACAGCGCAAATCGGCAAAACTGCAAAAAGAAGTCTCTGATACCACCAATGCCATGCTGAGAAGAAATGCAGAAATGCTCCAGCTCGGCACCGTTGAGACCGCGCGGGAAGTCGAACGCTCGATTGTGGACATCGAAACCTTACGCGAGGTGCAAAGCCGCCTCCTGAACACCATCGAAGAAACCGTCACGATTGCCAATGACGCCAGAACCCGTCGGGCTGATGTAGAAAAAGAACTAGGCACGATGGAAACGGAGCTAAGAACGCGTCTGGCCGAGATTGCTGCGAACCAACAACACGCGATGCAGCAACGTTCTGCATAAATAATTTCGTTTTGATAAGTGGTCTTCATTGAATATGCAAAACGCATCTTCCCCTCCAGATGAGGGATGGCAAAAGAAACTGGGTCGTTTGTGCCTGACGCTGCTTAAGCTCTGGGGCTTAGGCTGCATCTGGTTGCTAATAAGTTGGTTCATCGCTGAAGGAGTCTTACCAAAATATTATCCAGACCTCATGGCGAACAAAGAGGTTAAAGATAGCGCTATCACAGTGACCTGTTTCAGTTTAATTCTGCTGTGGTACGCCTTTACACGGCACCAGGTTGATATGATTTGGCCACTTGTGGCTGGCGTGATTTGGTTCATTGCGCATGATGGAATATTCGTTCTGGGGTGGATTGCCGTAGCGTGGTGGATAATCAAAGCATGCTCCGAGATTTCTCATCCTAGTCTCGGTACAGCTATTCAGTTTTTTTTAGTTTTCACCATCATAATGCGCTACACCGATGTACATAAGTTTGGTGAACACCCTTTCTATAATGCTGTGTTCGTAATCTGTGTGGTGGGCGGAGTAGCACGCTATTACCAATGGGCATATTTTTTAAAAATAAAAATAAAAACAAAAATCAAAACAGACCAACAGAAAGCGCCGATAGCAGCACCAATATCACCTAAACCTTCGCGGGCCATTATTACACCGCCTGTTCAGAAAGCTGTTACGTTTGAGAGCCGTATCGCACGGTTGCAAAACTTACAGAAGCTCCCCGACGAGCTTCTCGACGAACTGAAAATTATCGTTGAGTACGGACAGCTTATTGTCACGTGTATGAAGGAAGATCCCAAGGATGTGGAGCCCGGCACGGCGTTTCTTAATCGCTACCTTCCTGCCGTAGAAAAAGTCGCGGGTGAGTTTGTCAGGCTTTCCACCCAATTAGAGAAACACGGCAAATCGGACGATTTTCTGCTGAAGAATATTACCGCGCTGAAAGCACTGGGTTCCGCCTTTCAACAACAACACGCACGGCTGCTGGAGAACGATACGCTGGATTTTGATACCGAACTTAACCTGGTTAATAACTTATTAAAAACAGATGGTTATAAATAAACCCCATCGGTAACATGCTACTTGCAGCGTAGTTGCTAAGTCGCGAGCGAAACACCGCTCGCGACGTTATCACCCCAGCATTAATGCCAAATCAATAGCACGCAGGCGGCGGTCAGCAGCCCCATTGACATATTGAAGATAATCCACGCTTTCTTACTGCGCAGCAGTCGCCCAATGATCGTGCCAAATCCGAGCCAGATAACACCGGACACCAGATTGACCAGCACAATCCCGATGCTTATCGCGATCACGGAATGGTTATACTCTTCACCCGCCAGACTAAAACTGGCCACCGCGCCCAACGCCATGAGCCACGCTTTCGGGTTCAGGAATTGCAGTAACCACCCCTGATAAAGCCGGATCGGCTTGGGCGGCGCAACAGACGTTTCCAGCCGTTCGTAAGCCGCCGTGGCGATTTTCCACGCCAGCCAAAGCAGATAGGCGCTACCGAGGACTTTCAGGATAAAGTGCAGCGAAGGATAAATCAGAATCAAGCCACCGACACCGAATGCCACCAGCAGCAAAATGCTCTGCATGCCCAGCATGATGCCGATCATCAGCCACAGTGAACGCATAAAACCAAAATTCGCGCCCGAGGTGGTCAACAGCATATTATTCGGCCCCGGCGTGATGGCCGCCACCCACAAAAACCCTAACATCGACAGAAATAAACTCAGTTCCATTATTTGTGGGCGCTCCTGACCCAAATGTCGTACCAACTGGCAGCATTGAAGCTAACAGTGTGATATTGATCGTACAAGAGCCGACAACAAGATTTCTATATCCTTTATGTATGACCATTTTCATCCGCTGAGCGGCGCGCATAACCCGCATCTGCAAACGCTATTGCCGCGCCTGATTCGCCGTCACGCGCAGTTTTCGCCAGTCTGGCAGCCCCTTGAGTTACCGGACGGCGATTTCGTCGATCTGGCGTGGAGCGAAGCGCCCGAACAGGCGCGGCACAAACCGCGCGTGGTGCTGTTCCACGGACTGGAAGGCAGCTTTCATAGCCCCTACGCCCACGGGCTGCTGCATGCCTGTAAACAGCGCGGCTGGCTGGCCGTCGTCATGCATTTTCGTGGGTGCAGTGGAAAACCCAACCGGATGAAGCGTATTTATCACTCCGGCGAAACCAGCGATGCCAGCTATTTCCTGCGCTGGATGCAAGAGACGCTAGGCGATGCACCTACCGCCGCCATCGGCGTGTCTCTCGGCGGTAACATGCTGGCCTACCTGCTCGCGCAGCAAGGCGAATCCTGTTATCTCTCTGCTGCCGTCATTGTTTCCGCGCCATTGATGCTCGAACCCTGTAGCCGTCGTATGGAGCAAGGCTTCTCCCGCGTCTATCAGCACTACCTGCTGCGACTGCTAAAGCAAAATGCCGGCCGCAAGCTGGCAGCCTACCCGGACACGCTGCCGATTCAGTTGCCGCAACTGAAACGCATCCGCCAGTTACGAGAGTTTGATGACGTCATTACGTCACGTATTCACGGCTTCCACGATGCCGCCGACTACTATCGACGCTGTAGCGCCCTGCCGCTGTTGCCTCAGATTCGCACACCGCTGCTCATCATCCATGCGAAGGACGATCCTTTCATGACGTCAGAGGTGATTCCCGATCTGTCGCAGTTACCGTCTAATATTGAATATCAGCTAACAGAACACGGCGGGCATGTTGGCTTCGTCGGTGGAACGCTGCTGAAACCGAAAATGTGGCTGGAACAGCGCATTCCCAACTGGCTTAGCCCATTTTTGGACCACGCCACCGACTCCCCTTTGACTCAGGAACCCTAGCGTGATTATTCCCTGGCAACAGCTCGATCCAGAAACGCTGGATAACATCATCGAATCTTTCGTCCTGCGGGAAGGCACCGATTACGGCGAACAGGAGTGGTCGCTGGCGCAGAAAGTGGAAGATATCCGCAGACAGCTCAAGTCCGGCGAGGTGGTGCTGGTGTGGTCTGAGTTACATGAGACCCTCAATATTATGCCGCGCGACCAGTTCAATGCCGGAGGGCATGCCCCCTATTGAGCATGCCGAAAGGCGTGAAAGAATGCGCCAAACATGCTAACAATGATAAAAACTTACGTCATTTTTGAGGATGCGCGCAGGCTCTTGGCCTATGCGCGCATCGCGATCACGGAGTTACGCGTCTTATGTCACATCAGCATCCGATCATTGCGGTTACCGGCTCCAGCGGGGCGGGAACCACGACAACCAGTCTGGCCTTCCGTAAGATTTTTCAGCAGTTTGACCTGCGCGCCGCTCAGTTGGAAGGCGATAGCTTTCACCGCTATACCCGTCCGGAAATGGACATGGCGATTCGCAAAGCGCGTGATTTAGGGCGCCACATCAGCTACTTCGGACCGGAAGCGAATGACTTCAGCCTGCTGGAACAGTCGTTTATCGAATATGGCCTGCATGGCCGCGGCCAGACGCGTAAATACCTCCATACTTACGATGAAGCTATTCCCTATAATCAGGTTCCCGGAACATTCACGCCGTGGGAGCCGATGCCGGAACCCACCGATATCCTGTTCTATGAAGGGCTGCACGGCGGGGTAGTCACCGAGCAAAACGACGTAGCACAGCATGTGGATTTACTCGTCGGCGTGGTGCCGATCGTCAACCTGGAATGGATCCAAAAGCTGATTCGTGACGTTAATGAGCGCGGCCACTCGCGTGAAGCGGTGATGGATTCCGTCGTCCGCTCAATGGAAGACTACATCACCTACATCACCCCACAGTTCTCTCGTACGCACATCAACTTCCAGCGCGTACCTACCGTGGACACCTCCAACCCGTTCGCCGCCAAATCGATTCCCTCGTTGGATGAAAGCTTCGTCGTGATTCACTTTCAGGGGTTGGATAACATTGATTATCCCTATCTGCTCGCCATGTTGCAGGGCTCGTTTATCTCCCATATCAACACGTTGGTCGTTCCCGGCGGGAAAATGGGGCTGGCAATGGAGCTCATCATGGCACCGCTGGTGCAGCGGTTAATGGAAGGGAAAACCATCGAATAAGCATCGAGATACACAGGGTGAGGCCTCCCTACGGGAACCTCCCCCAGTGTTTCCCCTAATAACAGGCTTAAGTGACCAGAATGAGTGCCCAGAGAAAGGGATTATTCCAGCACTCTAATTTCGTGGCTGTGCGTTACCTCAACGGCTTTGCCCAGCATCAATGCGACAGAGCAGTATTTTTCCGCAGACAGAGCGACCGCGCGCTCGACGGCTTTGTCGGTCAACCCTTTCCCCGTGACGATAAAATGCAGATTGATATGGGTAAATAAACGCGGCGCTTCCGAACGGCGCTCTGACGTCAATTTCACTTCACAATCTGCCACATCGTTACGGCCTTTTTGCAGAATCGACACCACATCAATCGCGCTGCATCCCCCCACAGACATCAACACCATTTCCATCGGACTGGGCGCTTTATCGCCGGAATTGCCGTCCATCAATATCTGGTGCCCTGATGCGGATTCGCCCAAAAACGTTAAGCCTTCAACCCATTTTACCCGTGCCTGCATGGTGCCTCTCCACTAAAAATTTTTTGAAAATTTATACCGTTACTGTACAAAAACCAGCGTTAATCAGAGCTTTGTCATGCTGAAGCGAGACAACACAAGACACGTCCTTAAAGCTGTGTTAAAACGAAAATAGAATAGACCTTTTCTGGACAAAGCCAGAAACGAAGAAGATGATGACGTAGCCAGATATACCCAGCCACGTTTACGTTGCAGCAAGGCAGCAACCGGAAAATCAAGGGTACAGTGGTTCCAGTATATTCCCTGACGTCATTCTGCCTAGACTGAATTTTATTTTTTAGCAGTTAAACACGCCGTACAGGGAACTCTGACCCCTGTAATTTGCGCAGTGAATTACAACAGAGGATGATAGCGAATGGTTCTCGGCAAACCGCAGACAGACCCAACTCTCGAATGGTTCCTTTCCCATTGTCATATCCACAAGTATCCATCGAAGAGCACGCTTATTCACCAAGGTGAAAAAGCAGAAACGCTTTACTACATCGTGAAAGGCTCTGTCGCAGTGCTAATCAAAGATGAAGAAGGCAAGGAAATGATTCTTTCCTACCTCAATCAGGGCGATTTTATCGGCGAGCTCGGCCTGTTTGAAGAAGGTCAGGAGCGCAGCGCTTGGGTGCGGGCAAAAACCGCCTGTGAAGTGGCTGAAATTTCCTATAAAAAATTCCGCCAGCTCATCCAGGTTAACCCTGATATTCTCATGCGTCTGTCTGCGCAAATGGCCAGCAGACTCCAGGTTACTTCAGAGAAAGTCGGCAACCTCGCCTTCCTTGATGTGACCGGCCGTATTGCCCAAACCCTACTCAACCTGGCCAAACAACCTGATGCCATGACGCATCCAGATGGCATGCAAATAAAAATTACCCGTCAGGAAATTGGGCAAATCGTTGGCTGCTCGCGCGAAACCGTGGGTCGCATTCTGAAAATGTTAGAAGACCAGAACCTGATCTCTGCGCACGGTAAAACGATTGTCGTTTACGGCACTCGCTAAATCCCTGTCGCTGTACCCTACCAACAAAAAAGCGTGAAGCCTCGGCCTCACGCTTTTTTTTATGGCGAGCTTCCTGCTCGCCACCCTACGGGCCGTCGCAAGCGACGTTGAAAAACGTTCCCTACGTTTTTTTATGGCGAGCTTCCTGCTCGCCACCCTAAGGGCCGTCGCAAGCGACGTTGAGAGCATAACTCAGTTTGCTGCGTTAACGACCTGTGCAACAGCGTTAGAGAACTTCGCCATCCCCTGCACAATGTCATCTTCATCAATGATCAAAGACGGCACAAAGCGGATAACGTTCGGCCCTGCCATCAGTACCATCAGGCCCTGAGCCGTTGCCGCCGCCAGAAACTCGCCCGCGCGACCATGCCACTGCAGTTTCAATTCCGCCCCCAGCAGGAGCCCCATACCGCGAATCTGCTCGAATACGCCATACTGCTGATTGATTTTCTCAAGTTCACTGACAAAGCGATCGTGCCGATCCGCCACGCCTGACAGCACTTCCGGCGTGTTAATGATATCCAGCGCGGCTTCAGCCACCGCACAGGCCAGCGGGTTGCCACCATAAGTGGTGCCGTGTACCCCAACCGTCATCACAGAAGCGATTTCTTCCGTCGTCAGCATCGCGCTAATCGGGAATCCACCGCCCAACGCTTTAGCGGTGGTGAGAATATCCGGCGTAATGCCGTAGTGCATGTAGCTGAATAGTTTACCGGTACGCCCCATCCCACTCTGCACTTCATCAAATACCAGCAGCGCCTTGTGCTGATCGCACAGATCGCGAACGCCTTGCAAGAACTCAGGCGTAGCAGGCGTAATACCGCCCTCACCCTGAATCGGCTCCAGTACGACTGCGCAGGTGTGATCGTCCATCACCGCTTTAACCGCAGCCAGATCGTTGAAAGGAACATGGACAATATCCGCAGGCTTAGGTCCGAAACCATCGGCATATTTAGGCTGTCCGCCAACCGAAACGGTAAACAGCGTACGGCCATGAAATGCATTGTAGAAGGCGATGATCTTGGTTTTATACGGGCTGTGACGTTTAACCGCATAGTGGCGCGCCAGCTTAAATGCGGCTTCGTTAGCCTCCGCACCGGAGTTAACAAAGAACACGCGATCGGCAAAAGTGGCATCAATCAATTTGCTGGCGAGGCGTAGCGCAGGTTCGTTGGTGAAAATATTGCTGGTGTGCCACAGCTTTTCGCCCTGCTGCTGCAACGCATTAACCAGTGCTGGATGGCAGTGACCCAGTGCCGTAACCGCAATGCCACCGGAGAAATCGATATACTCACGGCCGTCCTGATCCCAGACGCGACTCCCTTTACCTTTCACTGGTACAAACTTCGCGGGTGCATAAACCGGCAAAATCACTTTATCGTGAGTATCCCGTGTCACTGCTTTCTGCTCTGCTGCCATTTGCTGCCTCACTCTGCTATCCATCACGTTAGAATGAAAATATAGTCAATAAATATGCATAAAAAATCAATTACAGGCAATATTAAATCGGCCACTGGAGAGAATAACTTTCTATGTAACTAAATTTTAAGGAAATTATCCAAAAGCTGATGTCCTTGCTGGCTAAGAATGCTCTCTGGGTGAAACTGCACACCTTCCAGCGGCAGTGAGCGATGGCGGATCCCCATAATCTCATCTCGCTTACCTTCATGTTCGCTCCAGGCCGTAACCTCAAAGCAATCGGGTAGCGACGCTGCATCAATGATGAGTGAATGATAGCGAGTCACCGTCAAGGGCTGAGCGAGCCCCGCAAAAACGCCTGTATTGCTGTGCGCAATCGCTGAGGTTTTACCATGCATCACCTGCCGTGCCCGCACCACATGTGCGCCGAACGCCTGCCCCATCGCCTGATGGCCAAGACACACGCCCAGAATAGGCAATTTATCGGCAAAGTGACGAATAGCAGCGAGTGAAATACCCGCCTCATCCGGCGTGCAAGGGCCCGGAGAAATCACCAAACGCTCAGGCGCAAGCCGCTCAATCTCACGCAGCGTCAGTTCATCATTACGCTTCACCACGACTTGCGCGCCAAGTTCACAAAAGTATTGGTAAAGGTTGTAGGTAAAGGAGTCGTAGTTATCGATAATCAGGAGCATGGTGTACTTATCGGTAAATAATTGATGATTCATTTTATTGTGCTGTTGATGTCCGCCAATTAACCGGGGGCGTTTTCACAAACAGGGACCAACAGCCAAGCTCGCAGGTAGGGCAGTATTCGCTCGTGGAGTGATAACTGGCTATGAACAGCACAAAAATTCATCGCCATCGCCTGTGTCTCAAATGCCTGAACGCCCTCAGCTAAGATAGCCATCGGCACGTCCTGCCGGAAGTATCCCGCCTCAAGCCAGCGAATGATAATGTCGATATAACGATCGAATGCCAGCGCAATCGGCCCAACCTGTTCAATACCTGCCGCACCAGAGCGACGTAAGATAACGTCAAAGACATAGCGTTCAGATGTCATGAATTGCATACGAGGCAGCAATCGTTCAACGAATTCATCAAGTCCTTCAGGAATCGCAACGGCTTCCATTTCATCGAGTAACTGATGAATACGTTCACCAATCAGTTGGTCCATCAGCGTTTCCTTATCGCTGAAATGGGCAAAAAAAGTGCCCTTCGCTACACCAGCTCGTGTTACGACCTCCTCAATCCGTAAAGCATCATACCCCCCTTCACCAATCAATTGTTGGGCTGTCGCGATCAGTCGCGCATGTGTCTCTTTTGTTCGTTGCTGTATTCGCTTTGTCATCATGACTTGATAACACGATTTCCGACCGTGGTCAAAATTACAATTGACCGCGGTCATTTTACACATCATTATGACCGCGGTCAGTTTTATAAATACAGAGAACATTCGCCTGTCTCACCAACATCAGGCAGACGTTCATACAGCACAATATAGGACCCAGGCCAATGCAAACTCACTGGATACGAATAAAAAACATGAGGAAATAAAATATGCTTAATACGGGTAATGTTCTGATTGTTGGCGGTTATGGCATCGTTGGCGGACAAATTTGCACCCTGCTTGCCAAACGTCATCCCCACCTTCATCTTCTCATCGGAGGAAGATCGCTCGACAAAGCACAAAAAACAGCACGGGCATTACCCAATGCTACTGGCGTACACCTTGACGTAGAGGACACCGATCCACTGGAGCACCTGCCGATCCAGCCCGACGCAATCGTCGTATCGGTAAATGATCACCACGACCGTCTACTGTTATCAGCAACACGCCGTGGTATTGCACTCATCGATCTGGCTCGCTGGCAGGAACGGCAAGACGATGCTAACCGCATACTTCATGGCGTCAGCCTTTCTTCACCTGTCGTCTTAGCATCAGGCTGGATGGCGAGTATCGCTGCTATCGTCGCCGCGGCGTATCGTCAATCGGCTCACCCTGCTCGGTGCATAGATATTGATGTCTTGTTTTCGTCCGCAGATAAAGCCGGACCCGATTCCGTCACAAGTTTTGTAGATATGCACAAACCTTTCACCATTTATGAAGCAGGACAGGAACGCATCGTACGGGGAATGGCCGATCCTAAACCTGTACGTTTTAGTAATGGGCGGGTCATCAACGTCAGGCGTTTTTCCAGTCCGGATCAGACAACATTGGTCAAGACGGGCCATGCAGAAAGTGTCTCGGCACGCATGGCTTTCGACAACACCGCCACCACGGCCGCATTCGCACTCTTTGCCCGCTCTGGCATTTGGGGAATGCTATCCGTAGCGAAACGCCGGGCCTTGCTATACAGACCAGGCCAGGGAGCATCACACGAATTTATACTCGAAATCGTTGAAGATACGGGAACAAAGAAAATCAGCGTCAAAGATAGGCTTGGACAAACTCATATGACCGCAATCAGCGCAGCCAATCAGGTTGAGCGCGTTTTGGCTCTAAATAACCGGCTAAGCCCCGCTCCCGGCGTGACTTACCCCGAACAATCTGCCGATTTATCCGCTGACATCGACACAATACGTGAAATGGGATTACAGATAGAACACCATAACCCTTCCTGAAAACATATAGACTATTATAGGGATGCAAAATGTTATGGCAGTTTATTCTCTTTATTCTAATTAAAGAATGATGTCATCCTGACACCTGCGTTTCTCCTGCTGTAATGGCATCCCTATTGCCAGGAGAAACTATTTTTAGTAACAAAAAATAAATGGAAATGGCTATAAAGACGTCGTCATAAAAACGACTAACATCAGGGCCTGATAGAAATCCACTTAAGATTTAATTTTATTATTGATACAGATCACAATTAACCATTTCGTATAAAAACCCCATAAAACCAATATAGAAAAATAAAGAAACTTTATTTTAATAAGCAATAAATAAAAATCAATGCATTGATTTTTAATGAGAAAAAACAGAAATGAGTTTCTTATCACACAAGGCCGAGCTTGCCCTAAACCTTTTCCAACGTCAGGTAAAAAATATATTTTCAAACCCATATTGTATTGTTTATTTTTTCTGTTAACACTTAGCTCGGCTTTATAGACAAACCTTAATTTCACTTTTGTTGAAACAGCCATTTTATTACACAGGGTGTGTAGTGATAAATACCCAAAAAATTCTATGTCAAGGAGAGTACACAATGAAATACCTACTGCCTTCTGCAGCTGCAGGACTGTTGCTGCTCGCAGCCCAACCAACAATGGCGGCAAATACGGGGGGTTATGCCACCACTGACGGCGGCGACGTTTCCGGCGCAGTGAAAAAAACCGCACGTTCTTTGCAAGAGATCGTCGATATCATTGAGGCAGCGAAAAAGGACTCAAGCGGTAAAGCGGTCAAAGGCGGCGCCTACCCACTCGTCATCACCTATAACGGTAATGAAGATGCGTTAATCAAAGCGGCTGAAGCTAACATCTGCGGCCAATGGAGCAAAGATCCGCGTGGCGTAGAAGTCAAAGAGTTTACCAAAGGGATCACCATCCTCGGGACCAACGGTTCTTCCGCTAACTTTGGTATCTGGATTGTAAACTCTTCCAACGTTGTCGTACGTAACATGCGCTTCGGCTATATGCCTGGCGGCGCAAAAGATGGTGATGCTATCCGTATTGATAACTCGCCGAACGTCTGGATCGACCACAACGAGATTTTCGCCAAGAACTTCGAATGTGCAGGTACACCAGACAACGACACGACCTTTGAATCGGCTGTCGATATCAAGAAAGCCTCAACCAACGTCACGGTATCCTACAACTATATCCATGGCGTGAAAAAGGTGGGTCTGAGCGGTTCCAGCAACACGGATACGGGTCGTAACCTGACTTACCATCACAATATTTACAGCGATGTTAACTCACGTCTGCCGCTGCAACGTGGTGGCCAGGTGCACGCATACAACAACCTGTATGACGGCATCAAAAGTTCAGGCTTTAACGTTCGCCAGAAAGGGATTGCTCTGATCGAAAGCAACTGGTTCGAAAATGCGCTCAACCCTGTGACTGCACGTAACGATGACTCCAACTTCGGTACCTGGGAACTGCGTAACAACAACATTACCAGCCCGTCTGATTTTGCTAAATACAACATCACCTGGGGTAAGCCATCCACACCACACATCAATGCGGATGATTGGAAAAGCACTGGCAAATTCCCTGCCGTCCCGTATAGCTACACCCCGGTTTCCGCACAGTGCGTGAAGGATAAACTGGCAAACTATGCTGGCGTAGGTAAAAACCTGGCAGTCCTGACAGCAGCTAACTGTAAATAAATACGTTAATTCGGTGCATTCACTTTGCGCCGGGTTCCTCCTGAGCGAGCTGTTTGGCTCGCTCATTTTTTACTGAGACCTACGCAAGATTGCCAGCATGTCCCTCACCGCAACAGACTTCATGCTAGTCATGTATTTCGTCAATAATAAGGAATGATCAATGAGGTATATGTTC
This sequence comes from Pectobacterium aroidearum, assembly GCF_041228105.1. NCBI lineage: Bacteria > Pseudomonadati > Pseudomonadota > Gammaproteobacteria > Enterobacterales > Pectobacteriaceae > Pectobacterium > Pectobacterium aroidearum. The sequence goes on along the minus strand of NZ_CP166097.1, from coordinate 452,937 downwards.
TTCTCGCCTAAAAACGATCTATAAAGAAGTTCATAATAATTATTCATCAACAAACTAAAACTCAATATAGAATTAACGCACAGCGAGAACACTCTTGAATAGGCTTGTGATAGTATATTTTGACTTAAGATGAATTTTTGCGTTAGTCGTAACAATTACCCCGAAGAATTGCGGGCTAAAACTCAATAAATAAAGAAACTAAAGTGAAACCTTTACCCGTAGAAAAAATAACCCACTGATTTTCTATTCTTTTAAAAGAATATGGTTTCCTATAAAACTAAAATTATCCAATCATCAGTATTACAAAATGTTTCACCTGTAATACATTTAACATTTCACCCTTGAACTGAACTTATTTTTTGACCACACTCCCCTTGGTTTTTCATCAAAATGAAGCGTCATTTTTTTGGAAAATTTGTACCTATGACATCGGGCATATGGAGCAATAAATGCCCATGAAATTATATTTCAAGGAGACAGTCAGAATGAAATATCTATTGCCTACGGCAGCCGCCGGATTGTTACTTTTCGCTGCTCAGCCAGCCATGGCCGCCAATACGGGCGGTTATGCCACGACGGATGGCGGAGAAGTTTCCGGTGCCGTGAAAAAGACCGCGCGCTCCATGCAAGAAATTGTGGATATCATTGAAGCCGCAAAAGTGGATTCAAAAGGCAAAAAAGTCAAAGGCGGTGCGTACCCGCTGATCATCACCTATAACGGTAATGAAGACTCGCTGATTAAAGCGGCCGAAAAAAATATCTGCGGTCAGTGGAGTAAGGACGCACGCGGCGTACAAGTCAAAGAGTTTACCAAAGGGATCACCATCCAGGGCACCAATGGCTCATCCGCCAACTTCGGTATCTGGATTATCAATTCATCTGACGTTGTTGTTCGTAATATGCGCTTTGGCTATATGCCGGGCGGCGCGCAAGACGGCGATGCCATTCGTATTGATAACTCGCCGAACGTCTGGATTGACCACAATGAGATCTTTGCCAAAAACTTTGAGTGTAAAGGCACACCAGACAATGACACCACTTTTGAATCGGCCGTCGATATCAAGAAAGGGTCAACTAACGTCACCGTGTCATACAACTATATCCATGGCATTAAAAAAGTGGGTCTGAGCGGTTCCAGCAATACGGATACCGGTCGTAACCTGACTTATCATCACAATATCTATCGCGATGTTAATTCACGTCTGCCGCTACAGCGTGGTGGTCTGGTTCATGCGTACAACAACCTGTATGACGGTATCACCGGTTCAGGCTTTAACGTCCGTCAGAAAGGGATCGCGCTGATCGAAAGCAACTGGTTTGAAAATGCGTTGAACCCAGTAACGGCACGTAACGACAGTTCCAACTTCGGTACCTGGGAGTTGCGTAATAACAACATCACCAAACCGGCAGACTTCTCCAAATACAACATTACCTGGGGCCGCCCTTCCTCTCCTCACGTCAATGCGGATGACTGGAAAAGCACCGGCAAGTTCCCTTCCATTTCTTATAAATACACCCCAGTTTCTGCACAGTGCGTGAAAGATAAACTGGCAAACTATGCTGGCGTAGGTAAAAACCTGGCAGTCCTGACAGCAGCTAACTGTAAATAAACGCGGTCAGATTTACCCTCAAGCGAGCTCTTAGAGCTCGCTTGTTTTTTATGGGGACTTACGCGTGCCATATCTAATAAAAAAGCAATGAATTGAGTATCACGCTAATTATTTAATTGATGAATTAATGGCTAATGCTTAATGAGAAACCATTCTTTGATTAAGGATTAACGAGTAAAAAGAATAGTGACTCATCAACACGGGATTAATTAATAATTTGATCGACATCAACTATTTTCTGATACTGCCATCTCAATAAGGAAATTTTACTTATTTATTGATATCGCTCACAGTTATCAGCGCTATCAAAATTTCCTCATCGCAGAATAATAAAACGAAATATAATTTTATTTTTCATAAAAACTCTCAACATCATTTTTTAGAAAAAATGAAAAAAATATTACCATTTAAAATAGACACTTATTAGTCATCAATATTTTGTGCGTTATTCATCCGATAGATTTAATACCTAAATATTGAATTATTTTATTTTTATGATAACACTTAATCGGGATTTCAATAAACCTTGATTTCATTTTTATTGAAACACCCCAATAATATAATCTGGGTTATGTGGATCATTTATACCCAAAAAATTCAATTCCAAGGAGAGTACCTTAATGAAATACCTACTGCCTTCTGCAGCCGCTGGGCTGTTATTACTTGCGGCTCAACCGACAATGGCGGCAAATACGGGGGGTTATGCCACCACTGACGGCGGCGACGTTGCCGGTGCCGTGAAAAAAACCGCACGTTCCATGCAAGATATTATTGATATCATCGAAGAAGCGAAACTGGATTCCAAAGGTAAGAAAGTCAAAGGAGGCGCTTACCCGCTCGTCATCACCTATAACGGTAATGAAGATGCGCTGATTAAAGCCGCAGAGAACGATATCTGCGGTCAGTGGAAGAAAGACGCACGCGGTGTGGAAATCAAAGAGTTCACCAAAGGGATTACCATCATCGGAACCAACGGTTCTTCCGCTAACTTTGGGATCTGGCTGGTTAAATCATCCGATATCGTTATCCGCAATATGCGTTTCGGCTACATGCCTGGCGGCGCGCAGGACGGCGATGCGATTCGTATCGATAACACGCCGAACGTCTGGATTGACCACAACGAGATCTTCGCGAAAAACTTTGAATGCGCAGGCACAAAAGACGGTGACACCACATTCGAATCCGCGATTGATATCAAGAAAGCCTCAACCAACGTGACGGTATCGTACAACTACATTCACGGCATCAAAAAAGTCGGTCTGAGCGGCTTCAGCAGCAGCGATACGGGCCGTGACCTGACTTACCATCACAATATTTACGATGACGTTAACGCCCGCCTCCCACTGCAACGTGGTGGTAAAGTTCACGCCTACAATAACCTGTATACCAACGTCACCAGTTCTGGCCTGAACGTGCGCCAGAATGGGATTGCGCTGATCGAACGTAACTGGTTCGAAAATGCGAAAAACCCAGTGACCTCACGTTACGACGGTTCCAACTTCGGTACGTGGGATCTGCGTAATAACAACGTTATGAGCCCGGCTGACTTCGCTAAATACAACATCACCTGGGATAAAGATTCCAAGCCCTACGTGAATGCTGAAGACTGGAAGAGCACAGGCACGTTCCCTTCTCTTCCTTACAGCTACTCTACCGTTTCACCACAGTGCGTGAAGGATAAACTGGCGAACTATGCTGGCGTGGGCAAAAACCTTGCCGTCCTGACAGCAGCAAGCTGTAACTAATTGCTACGTGTAAAGCGTAAATAAGCGAACTTCAGGCTCCGCCCCTCATTGTCCTGTGCTATAGGAGCCTGCAAGCGAGCTTAACGCCCGTCGGTTTATCGTTCGGGCCGCACTTGAGCGAGCCCTAAGGGCTCGCTCATTTTTATCGTTAATATTCAAGGAAATGAAATGAAACGTTCTCTTCTGTCCGCCGCGCTGTTCAGCAGCAGCGTCGTATTCAGTGCTGGATTAGTATTCAGTATCGGCATACCGATGGCTAACGCTGCCACACCGGCAGCACCAGAGTTGAAAGGATTCGGGACGGATACCGTCGCAGGCAGCGGTGGGCGAATTATTCGCGTCACAACGCTGGCCTCTTCTGGGGCTGGTTCACTCCGGGAAGCGCTGGCCGCCAAAGGGCCGCGTATTATTGTTTTTGAGGTTGGCGGCATTATCGACCTGAATAAAAGTGACCTCCGCTTAACGGAGCCGTTTGTCACTATTGCCGGTCAGACCGCCCCTTCTCCCGGCATTACCATCATTCGCGGCGGAATGGGGATTAGCACGCATGATGTGCTCATGCAGCATATCCGTTTTCGCATCGGCGATGCCGGTACGGGTAAAAAAAGCGGCTTTGAACGCGATGTTTCAATCAACGGTAAAGATGCCTACAACGTCGTGATCGACCACTCCAGTTTCGCCTGGGGGACAGACGAAAACTTGTCTATCTCTGGCCCACGCTATGACGGCCCACAGGGAACCGCACACCGCATCACGCTCTCAAATAATATTGTTGCTGAAGGCTTATACGACTCAGCTCATACCAAAGGCATTCACTCGATGGGCACGCTGGTTCACGATAACGTGACTGATGTGTCAATCATTGGCAGCCTGTATGCGCACAACAACGAGCGCAACGCCTGGTTCAAGGCGGGTTCAACGGGTGTCATGGTCAATAACCTGATCTACAACCCTGGCATTTGGGGCGTTCGCGTTGGTGGCGTCAAAGGCGAGTGGGAAGGGAAAACCATGCCTGCCAGCCCACGCGTCTCCGTTGCAGGCAACGTGATGCATTACGGCGCCAATACCAAAGCAGGCTTAGGGCTGGTAGGAAGCAACAGCTCCGGCGATGTCTGGATGTCAGATAACCTTGCTTACGATGCCAAGGGAAAAGCCGCGCCGCAAACCTCAGGCAGCGGGATTAATTTACTCAAAGTCTCCCCGATTTGGCCTTCAGGCTTAACCGCAGCACCTGCCAGCGCCGTCACCAATCAGGTACTACAAAGCGCAGGCGCACGACCGAAAGATCGTGATGCCGTCGATAAACGTATCGTAGAGAATTTCAAACAGCGGACAGGTGGCTTCGTGAACAGTCAGGAAGAGGTTGGCGGCTATCCCGTTGCAACCACGACCTACCGTCAGTTGAACGTGCCGAGCACGGGCGTAGATGCCTGGTTACAGCAAATGGCTAAAGCGCTGGAATAATGCGGTAGTCGAGACGTTAATAACGTCTATCTACGCAGTAAAACGGTGGTAATGGAATAGAAGAGTAAAGCGTTTGCGCCATGGACAAAAACGTCAGGAACGTTTTTGAACGTCGCTAGCGACGGCCCTGCAAGGGTGAATCTCAGGGATGAGATTCATATCTGCGCAAGCCGAGCGTACAGGGAAGTATTTACAGCGTCTTTACGATCTATCCATTACTACCGCTTGCTAGCTTTGTCAAAAACGCAAAGGCCACATTAGTGGCCTTTGCGTATTCTCGGTTCTTTGCTTATCTATCGTGCCAATCAGGGCAACACTTTAGCGGACTGAATCACGATAGGTGTAGTCGGCACATTCTGGTAAGGCCCGACATTTTTCGTTTGTACCTGAGAGATCTTATCCACCACTTCCATGCCCTTCACTACCTTGCCGAACACGGCGTAGCCAAAGTCACGCTGGCCATGATCGAGGAACGCATTGTCGGCGACATTGATAAAGAACTGGCTGGTCGCGCTATCCTTTTCTGCGGTACGCGCCATCGCGATCGTACCACGCTGGTTACGCAGGCCGTTGTCAGCTTCATTCTTGATCGGCGCATTCGTCGCTTTTTGGTTCATTTCGCCAGAAAAGCCACCGCCCTGTACCATAAAACCAGGGATCACACGGTGAAATGTCGTCCCGTTATAAAAACCATTGTTAACGTACTCGACGAAATTTTTTACCGAAACTGGCGCTTTTTGGTTATCTAAAGACAGTTCGATATTGCCCGCGGACGTCGTCAACAGCACACGCGTGCTGGCGTCGGAAGCCGCAAAGGCGGGAGAAAATGCCGTCAGTGAAATAAGGGCTGCCGCGGCAACCAGAGTACGTTTGAACATGAGAATTCCTTTTTGAAGAGGCCGACTACAGAAAGCGTAATGATTGTAAGTATCCACACCCTTCAACGCTACCCATTTACCTTTTTTTACGTATAAAAGTCTGTTCGTAACCAACTGTTAGCGGAAACCTGCATATAAAATAAAAAAAGGGCCGATTGCTCGGCCCTCATGATGATTATCGCGCAGCGTACCTAGTCCATCCGTATCTAGCCCATACGCTCCGAGCGCACCGCCAGATCGCGGCTGTACTGACGGCTGGCATCTACCAGCATTGAGGTATACGCATCCTTCGGTACATCACTGGTCAGGTCGTCGGTTTCCAGCGTTTCCAGTATCTTGCCGTACTGCATCACTGCGACTTTATGACACAGATGGGAAATCACCCCCAAATCATGCGTCACCATCAGGTAAGTCAGCTTTTCCTGCTGCTGCAACTCCAGAAGCAGATTGAGAATTTCCGCCTGCACCGAGACATCCAGCGCCGACGTCGGCTCATCCAGCAGCAGCAACCTCGGCTCCAGAATCAGCGCGCGGGCAATCGCCACACGCTGGCGCTGCCCACCGGAAAGCTGGTGCGGATAACGGCGACGGAAGTTCGTTCCCAGCCCCACCTTCTCCAGCAAGCTATCGATACGATCGTCACGATCGTCAAAGCGATGGATCGACAGAGGTTCTTCCAGAATAGATTCCACCGTATGACGGGGATGCAGCGATCCGTACGGATCCTGAAACACCATCTGCACCTGGCGGCAGCGCGCCTGATCGATCCGGTGCGCCAGTTTCTTTCCGTCAATCAGCAGCGTGCCTTCCCAATGGTTAAACAGCCCGGCCAGACACTTCAACACCGTGGTTTTGCCGGAGCCCGATTCCCCCACCAGACCAAAGATATCGCCATCATTGACGGTGAGGTTCACATCGTACAACACCTGATTCTTCGCGCTGCCATGACCAAAAGAGAGATTCAGGTTATTCACTTCGATCATCGGCTTACGCTGACTCATTGCTTCAGTTGCCATGATTATCCCCTTTATCCATTGATCCAAGCGGGATCGCGATTCATCACCGGCAAACGCGGACGGCGATGATCGATATCCGGCAGCGAATTCAGCAACCCACGCGTATACGGATGCTGCGCGTTGTCCAGATCGGCGGCGGCGATGGACTCCACGACGCGCCCGGCATACATCACCAGCACGCGATCGCAGAAGCTGCGTACCAGATTGATGTCGTGACTAATGAAAATCAGCCCCAGACCGCGCTCGCTCACCAAATCATCCAGCATTGCCAACACCTGCAAGCGCACAGACACATCCAGCGCCGAGGTTGGCTCATCGGCAATTACGATTTCGGGTTCCGTAATCAGCATCATCGCAATCATGATGCGCTGTCCCTGCCCGCCTGAGATTTCATGAGGATACAAATTATATACGCGCTCTGGCTGGCGAATACGCACCACGTCCAGCATCGCCATAACCTTCTCCTTCGCCTCACGGTGCGACACTTTATGGTGTGCCAGATAGGCTTCGGCAATCTGATCGCCGACGCACACCACCGGGTTCAGCGAGTATTTTGGATCCTGCATAATCATCGATATGCGCTTACCGCGAATCTGACGCATCCGCGCCTCATCCGCTTTCAGCAGATCGGTATCGCCGAAACGCAGTTTGTCCGCGGTAATCCGCGCACTGTGCGGATGCAACTGCAGCAGCGCACGGCCGACCGTCGATTTACCGGAGCCAGATTCGCCGACAATCGCCAGCTTTTCACAACCCAATGTGAAGGACACGCCGCGCACGGCATCAGTCACTGCCCCGCGGTTCACGAAGCTCACCCGCAGGTTTTCCACTTCCATCAGGGGCGAGCTTCCCGGCGCACGTTGAGAAAACTTATTCAGTTCTGGGATCGAGGATGTCACGTAGGCCGTCTCCAAGGAAGTTGAACGCCAGGCTGTTAATCAAAATCGCCAGCCCCGGAATAGTTACTAACCACCAGCACTCCATCATGTAACGACGACCCGCAGAGATCATCGCGCCCCATTCAGGATCGGGCGGCTGTGCCCCCAACCCCAGAAAGCCCAGACCTGCCGCGGTCAGAATGATGCCGGCCATATTCATCGTGATACGGATAATCACCGACGGCAGACACAGCGGCACAATGTGGTGCAGCAGGATGCGGATAGACGAGGCTCCTTGCAGCTTCACGGCAGAAACAAAGTCCGCGTGGCGCAGCGACAGCGTCTCCGCCCTTGCCAGACGGGCAATCGGCGGCCAGGCCGTCAGCGTAATTGCAATCACCACATGTTCCAGCCCTGGGCCAAGCGCCGCAACGAACGCCAGCGCCAGCACCAGACTAGGGAAAGAGATGAAAATATCGGTGATACGCATCAGGATGGTATCGACAATCCCGCCATAATAGCCCGCCACCACGCCCAGCAGCAGCCCGATAGGTCCGACGGTGACGGATACCAGCGCAACGATATACAGCGTGATGCGTGAACCATAGACCAGACGGCTAAACACATCGCGCCCGAACTCATCGGTGCCAAAATAGTGTGCGGCACTCGGTGCCTGTAACGCGTTGGCCAAGTCCTGCGCCAGCGGATCGTGTGTCGCAATCCACGGGGCGAAGATCGCGACCAGCATCAACATCAGCACAATCGCAGAACCAATCGCAGTCAGCGGATTGCGCAGCATCATCAATAGGAACCCGGCGATCCGCGCGCCACGTAGCCGTAGCCGGCTCGCGCGTTTTTCCGGCGGTGTCCGCATTACCGATTCGCGAGTGACCGGCGGCTCAGAGGAAATATTCATGCGTTCGTCCTCGGATCAAAGATTTGATACAACATGTCCGACAGCAGGTTAAGCGTCACAAAGATCAACCCCACCAGCAGCACACAACCCATCACCGCGTTCATATCCCCCAGCAGCAGACTGCCTGTCAGATAGGAACCAAAGCCCGGCCATGAGAAGACCGTTTCGATCAGTACCGCCCCTTCCAGCAGCGAGCCATAGGCCAGCGCCACCACCGTCAGAAGCTGAACCAGAATATTGCGAAACGCGTGTGCCCAGACAACGCGGAACTCCGACAGCCCTTTCACTCGTGCAGTAATGATGTATTCCTGCGAAAGCTGCGCCAGCATGAAGCTGCGCGTCATACGACTGATATAGGCCAACGAGTGGAAACCGAGAATCGTGGCCGGCAGCACCAAATGGTTCAGTGCACTGCGGAACACATCCCACTCGCCCGCCAGTAACGAATCCACCAGTAGCAGACCGGTACGGTTTTCCACCAGCCCGTCATAGGCCATGTCAACCCGCCCTGCTCCGCCAACCCAGTTCAGCCAGGCATAGAACACCAGCAGCCCCATCATCCCGACCCAGAATATCGGCGTGGAATAACCAGCCAAACTGATAAAACGCACCACATAATCCGCCCACTTGCCGCGCCGCGCCGCAGCCAGCACACCTAGCGGCACACCCAGACCGGCACCGACGATAATCGCCATCGTCGCCAGCTCAACGGTGGCCGGGAAAACGCGGATAATGTCATCCATAACCGGCCGTCCGGTCAGGAGCGCATTGCCCAGATCCCCATGCATCAGCGAATTGAAGTAAATAAAGAACTGCACATACAGCGGCTTATCCAACCCCAGCTGTTGGTAAACCTGTTGATAGGTACTTTGGTCGGCATCCTGTCCGACAATAGCCAGGACCGGATCGATTGGCATCACGCGGCCGATCACGAAAGTCAGAATTAATAACCCGAACAGTGTGACGATCACCTGAAACAGACGCTTTGCCAAACGACGCAGTACTCCACCCGGCTTGATCCAATCAGAGAAAACCATGTTCTTTCTCCTGATATCCCGGTTAGCGGCGACAGCAAATCACCACTCACGCGGTCATCTCTTTTTAGCGTATCTGATCGGGATGATTAGCCGGGAACGTGTCGGCTAATCATCCGGTTTAACGTGTGGACACTAGCGCTGCTTATACACCTCGCGCAGATGCGTCGTAGAAGACGGATGTGGCACATAGCCTTTCACGTCCTTACGCAACACCACGGAATCGATCATCTGCGACACCGGAATAATGGCCGGGAACAGTTCTTCATAGCGATTCTGTACGTTGATATACATCTGCTTCTGTTTCTGAGGATCTTTCTCCAACAGCGCCTGATCGATCATGTCATTCAGCGGTTTGTCGTAGAAAGAGGTGCGCCAGCCCTGGAAGTTGGTCAGTTTGGCTTCGTCGCTGTTATCCGGGTTATAGACAACAGAACGCAGGCTGGAGTGAGGATGCGGATCGACGCCACCACCGCCGCGGCCAACCAGCATATCGAAGTTACGATCGCGCATCGCGCCGTAAACCTGATTACCGGTGCCGGAGATGATTTTGGCTTTGATGCCCGCCTGTGCCAACGTGGACTGTACCGATGTCGCCAGATTCAGGAACGGCTGATCGGACAGAACACGCAGCGTGGTTTCAAATCCATTTGGGTAGCCCGCTTCGGCCAGCAGCGCTTTGGCGCGCGGCACGTCAAGCTTGTAGCCCGGATCCGGCAACGTCGCATCCATCCCTTTCTGGATGGGGCGCTGATGATAGAAACCGTAGCCTGGCATCACTGTTTTATTGACGCCATCGTAATCAATCAGGTAGCGAACCGCTTCACGCACTTTCGGTTTAGCGAAGTATTCATTTTTCAGGCTCATGGCAACGTAGTACAGCGTGCCTTTTTTCACCTCATCAACCACAACGTCTTTATCTTGTTTCAGCGCGTTGATATCCGGCACCGACATACCAGAGGCCACGTCAATGTCGCCTTTTTCAATCATCAGGCGCAGCGCCTGTGATTCGGTCATATGACGGAAGATCACACGCCGCATTTTGGCGTCGCCCTGCCAGTTGTTCTCAACTTTGCTAATGCGCAGCACGTCTTTCGCCTGCCACACGTCCAGCTTGAACGGGCCGGAACCGGCTTCGTTCGTGGTCAGCCAGCCGTTGCCCCAGTCACCGTTTTTCTCATGCTTCATGACCGTTTTGCTGTCCAGCACTGAGCCGCTGCCCAGCGTCGCCAGCGAGTAGAGCACCAGTTTGGGGTCGTTTGGTTTTGGCAGTTCAATTTCAACGGTGTGGTCGTCTTTGGCGCGAATCATTTTCTCCACGTTTTCCGCGGTGAAGCCGTAGGATTTCCACGTCGTGGCCTGCGCCATGTTGAGGTTAAGCAGACGCTTCATCGACCAAGCGAAATCTTGCGCCGTGACGGGGTTACCGGAGTGGAATTTGGCGTTATCCACCAGATTGAAGGTAATGACTTTGCCGTCATCACTGACGCTCCAGCTTTTCGCCAGAGAAGGCTGGATGTTACTCAGGTTGGCGGGATCCAGCACCACCAGCGAATCATAGAGGTTGACGATAATGCCCACCACCTCGTTACCGGTCATGGCGGCCGGATCGAGTGAGAGCATGTTGTTCATGTTCATCCCCACGATCAGCTGATCGTCAGGGGTTTTTGCCGATAGAATGGCCGGCGTAGCGGCCATGCAGAGTGAACCTAACAGCAGGGTACGGAGTATTGCTCGTGCTTTCATCATTATTCTCCAGGTGTGGGAGCATGGAAGACGACAACTTTTTATTTTTTAGGTAAGGCTATCTTTCAGATCGAACAAAAAACCATTCATACAAAAAGTTATTCTTTACTTAGGGTATGCTCCTCAATCCAGTCAAAATTGATATCTTCTCCCAACCCCGGACGTTGCGGCAGATGCACAAAGCCCTCGTCATCCATCGGATCGACAATCGAATTCAGATAAGCAGCAGGTTCGTCGTAATCGAGGAAAGGATGCAGCAGACCGCGCTCATACCAGCGGCAGTTTTTGATCGCCCCAACGACGTTGAGGTTTGGCGCGCCGTTACCGTGAACTTCGCAGTCCATGCCGAAGGATTCCGCCAGGCTAGCGACCTTCATACACGGCCAGAGACCGCCCACACCTTGCACGCCCGCGCGTAAAATGTCGCATGCGCCTTCTTTAACCCAGTCAGCACGGCTGAAGTATTTACCTGACAGGCTTTCCGGCCCGATGACATCGATATCCAGGCTCTTGGTCAGCCAGCTATAGGACGCCATACTCTGTTCTTCCATCGGTTCTTCAAACCAGGTGAAATCGAGCTTTTGCAATTCACGACCGATATACAGCGCATCGCTGCGGCTGTACCAGTGGTAGCCATCCAGCATCAGGCAGATGTCTGGGCCAACGGCTTCACGTACTGCGGCACAGGCTTTCACGTCAATCTTCGGGCTGGGTGCGAACGATACCGGCGGCATCCAGGTGTGCAACTTGATGGCTTTATAGCCGCGCTGCACCAGCTTTTCTGCGAACTGGCCGTATTCCTCTGGCGTCGATAAGCCACCTTCCAGCTCATCACCGCACATGGTGCTGCCGTAAGCAGGGACTTTTTCACGATAGCCGCCGAGCAGTTTATGCACCGGCATGTTCAGTACGCGGCCTTGCAGATCCCACAGTGCGGATTCCACAATCGACAGCGCGCGATCGGTCAGTTGGTTGGCGCTACCGCGTTGCCAGTGCACCAGATCCTGCCAGAGACGTTCACGGTCGAACGGGTTCTGCCCAATCAGCACCTTGCGGAAGAAAGCATTAACAATATGAGGACGAATCACTTCCGGCGGTGCGAAAGCGTAGCCTTTTTGGCCGTCATCTGCCGTGATGGTTAACAGCGCCATCTTGGCCTGATTTTCAGGTCCCGGGTGTGAATGACCCGCACTGTCGGAAACCCGGCGTGTGGGATAAGTAAAGACGGTGACATCAATTGATTCTATTTTCACGTTGCTACCTGCCTTGATGTTTAACACAACTCATGTACAAGATTTGCGAATGTAAGCCATATAAAATAAGTAACGAATAACGCCACTGACTACGTTGGGACGGGTAGATAAAAAGCACCACTCTCTCTGGTACGACCTTATAAGTCGATCAACGTCACAGAATAGAAATAGTGTGCTAATTAAAAAAAAATGGTGTTTTATTTTCAATTATTAAGGTTGTTACGCCGTTAGTCATTAGGCAATTTCTTCCATATGACGAAATTATGTCGCCGATAATTGTGCAATCGCACATAAAGCTGTGAGCATTATCACCAGAAAATTTCATATCCTTATTAAACAAATGGATAATCCCTTAGTTTTATTTTTAAACGCTCAGACGCGCGAATGATTAATGAGGGGGATGATTACTCTGATACCGGATTGGCCGCTAATCAGTCGGCTTGTGACCAAAAGCGTGCTATAGATCTCATTTTTGCCAGTCACGAAAACTCCAACAAAAACCAAGACTTAATAAAAAATAAGTAAAATCATCAACATACCCACAAAGAAGTATATAAAAGACAACTTGATATACATCAATAAGCGGCCTTTGTAGCGCGATAAGGTAGCCTCAGAAGAAGCAAATTTGAGGCAAAAATGAACAAAGTCAGACTCGCTGTTATCGGTAACGGGATGGTTGGCCACCGTTTTATCGAAGAGTTGCTGGATAAGGCCCCAACGTCCACCTACGAAATTACCGTTTTTTGTGAAGAACCCCGCGTCGCCTACGATCGTGTCCACCTCTCTTCTTACTTCGCTCACCACACGGTAGAAGAACTCTCTTTAGTACGTGAAGGCTATTACGAAAAGAACGGTGTTAACGTCCTGCTCGGTGAACGTGCCATCACCATCAACCGCAGTGAAAAAGCCATTCACTCCAATTCCGGTCGTACCGTGTATTACGACAAGCTCATCATGGCAACCGGCTCCTATCCCTGGATCCCGGCAATCAAAGGGTCAAACGGGCAAGACTGTTTCGTCTACCGCACCATTGAAGATCTGAACGCCATCGAAAACTGCGCCCGCCGCAGCAAACGTGGCGCGGTGATCGGCGGGGGTCTGTTAGGTCTGGAAGCCGCAGGCGCACTGAAACACCTTGGCGTAGAAACGCACGTTATTGAGTTCGCTCCAGTGCTCATGGCCGAACAGTTGGATGCGCAGGGCGGCGCTCTGCTACAACGCAAGATTGAAAACATGGGTGTGCGCGTACACACCAGCAAGAATACGCAGGCCATCCAGCATTCCGGTCTGGAAAGCCGCAAGACGATGGTGTTTGCCGACGGCAGCACGCTGGAAGTCGATTTTATCGTGTTCTCTACCGGCATCCGCGCGCAAGACAAACTGGCGCGCCAATGTGCGCTGGAAATCGGCCCACGCGGTGGTATCACCATTAACGATTGGTGCCAGACTTCCGACCCTGACGTTTACGCCATCGGCGAATGTGCCGCCTGGCAGGGCAGACCGTTTGGTCTCGTCGCGCCCGGCTACAAGATGGCACAGGTTGCCGTCGACCATCTGTTAGGGCATGAAAACCGCTTCCAGGGCGCCGACATGAGCGCCAAACTGAAGCTGATGGGCGTCGATGTCGGTGGAATTGGTGACGCACACGGCCATACGCCGGGCGCTCGCAGCTACATGTGGTTGGATGAACAGAAAGAAACCTACAAACGTCTGATCGTCAGCGCCGACAATAAAACGCTGCTCGGCGCTGTGCTGGTCGGCGACACGCGGGACTACGGCAACCTGCTGCAATTCATGTTGAACAAGATCCCGCTACCGGATTCACCCGAAGCGATGATTCTTCCTGCTGCGGCCGGCAGTGCGAAACCGATGCTGGGTGTGGATGCGTTGCCGGAAAGCGCCCAAATCTGCTCCTGCTTCGACGTCTCCAAAGGCGACATCATCAAAGCGATTAACGGCGGCTGTCATACCGTTGCTGCCATTAAGGAAACCACCAAAGCCGGTACTGGCTGCGGCGGCTGTATCCCGCTGTTGACACAGGTGTTGAACGCGGAACTCAGCAAACAGGGGATTGAAGTCAATAATCACCTGTGCGAACACTTCGCCTATTCACGTCAGGAGCTGTACCACCTGATCCAAATCGAGAAAATCAAAACATTTGATCAGTTGCTGGAGAAACACGGTTCAGGTTACGGCTGTGAGGTCTGTAAACCGACCGTGGCGTCCCTGCTGGCTTCCTGCTGGAACGAATACGTGCTCAAACCACAGCACACGCCGCTACAGGATTCCAACGATAACTTCCTCGGCAACATCCAGAAAGACGGCACGTACTCCGTGATCCCACGCTCCGCAGGCGGAGAAATCACGCCGGATGGCCTGATCGCCATTGGTCGCATCGCGAAGCAATATAACCTGTACACCAAAATGACCGGCTCCCAGCGCATGGCGCTATTTGGCGTGCAAAAAGACGACCTGCCAGACGTATGGGCTCAGCTCATCGAAGCCGGGTTTGAAACTGGCCACGCTTATGCCAAGGCGTTACGTATGGCAAAAACCTGCGTCGGTAGCACCTGGTGCCGTTTTGGCGTCGGCGACAGCGTGGGCTTTGGCGTCGAGCTGGAAAACCGCTACAAAGGCATCCGCACGCCGCACAAAATGAAATTTGGCGTCTCCGGCTGTACGCGGGAATGTGCAGAAGCACAGGGTAAGGACGTCGGGATTATCGCCACCGAGAAAGGCTGGAACCTCTATGTGTGCGGCAACGGTGGAATGAAGCCACGCCACGCCGACCTGCTGGAAGCCGACTTAGATCGCGACACCTTAATCCGCTATCTGGACCGCTTCATGATGTTCTATATCCGCACAGCCGATAAGCTCCAACGAACCTCCGTTTGGCTGGATAATCTCGAAGGCGGTATCGACTATCTGCGCAACGTGATTGTGAAAGACAAACTGGGCATTAACGATCAGCTTGAAGCCGATATCGCCCGGCTGCGCGAAGGCTACGTCTGTGAATGGCAGGCGACGCTGGAATCCCCGGAAGCACAGAAACGTTTTACCCACTTCATTAACAGCCCGGAACGTGACCCGAACGTGCAAATGGTCAGTGAACGTCAACAACATCGTCCGGCACGCCCTGCTGAACGTATTCCGGTGAAACAGATTGAACTAGAAGGGGAAAGCGCATGAGCCAGTGGACGACCGTATGTAAGTTAGACGACATCCTGCCCGGCACCGGCGTTTGCGCGCTCGTCGAACAGCAGCAGATCGCCGTGTTCCGACCGCGTAACGACGAGCAGGTTTACGCCATCAGCAATATCGATCCGTTCGCGCAGGCTAGCGTATTAAGCCGTGGCATACTGGCCGAACATCATGAGGAGCTTTGGGTAGCAAGCCCATTGAAAAAACAGCATTTTCGCCTTTATGATGGCTTTTGCCTGGAGGATGGAGCCTATTCTGTTGCAGCTTACGATACTCAGGTAACCAACGGTAATGTGCAAATATCCATCGCAGACCGTGACATTGCGGTTGATAATAGCCAACCATTACCTTAATGAAATGGTCGATGCCCTGTGACCGCAGGGCACAACCCCATTTGATTTTTCAAGAAAATCTGAGTGCTTAAGAGGCGTTACATGGATTACCTGCCAATATTCTGTCAGCTACACGATAAACCTTGTCTATTGGTAGGGGGTGGTGAAATAGCCGAGCGCAAAGCCCGGCTGTTGCTGGACGCTGGCGCAGTCATTACCGTCAATGCGCTCGATTTTAACGATCAATTTCGCGCCTGGGAGCAGGATGCGCAGTTAACGCTGGTACACGGCACGTTCGATCCTACACTGCTGGACCAGGTATGGCTGGTGATTGCCGCCACTGACGATCAGGACGTCAATAATCATGTCTATGCCAGCGCCAGCGAGCGTCGGATTTTCTGTAATGTCGTCGATTCACCAGAACGCGCGAGCTTCATTATGCCGTCGATCATTGACCGTTCACCGCTCATGGTCGCCGTATCTTCTGGCGGTGCCGCACCGGTATTAGCCCGTCTGCTACGGGAAAAACTGGAAAGTATTCTGCCGCAAAATCTCGGTAAGCTGGCGACATTCGCAGGTGAACTGCGCAGCCGAGTGAAAAAACGTTTCTGCAAGATGAGCGCACGCCGTCGCTTCTGGGAAAAACTCTTCGTACACGATCGGCTGGCGCAGGCGCTGGCAAATGAAGACCATCAACGTGTTCAGCAACTGACGGAACTGCTTTTCTCCGCCCCGCTGGATGACCGGGGTGAAGTGACGTTGGTCGGCGCCGGACCAGGTGATGCAGGATTACTGACGTTGAAAGGCCTACAGCATCTACAACAGGCCGATATCGTCGTTTACGATCGGTTAGTCTCGAAAGAGATCCTCAATCTGTCACGCCGCGACGCCGAACGCATCTTCGTGGGTAAAGCGTCTGGCTATCACTGCATGCCTCAGGAGCAAATCAATCAGTTGCTTGAAGAAAAGGCGCGAGCGGGCCATCGCGTCGTCAGGCTGAAAGGCGGTGACCCTTTTATCTTCGGCCGTGGCGCCGAAGAGCTGGAGCATCTGCAGCAGGCGGGCGTGCCGTTCTCCGTCGTACCTGGTATTACCGCCGCGTCGGGCTGTTCAGCCTACAGCGGTATCCCACTCACCCATCGCGATCGCTCGCAGGGCGTCAGACTGATCACCGGACACGTTAAACACGACACCGATCTGGATTGGTCCAGCCTCGCAGCGGAAAAGCAGACGCTGGTGTTTTATATGGGGCTGCAACAAGCCGAGTACATTCAAAGCAAGCTGATCGAACAGCGGTTACCGGAAACCGTGCCTGTCGCGATTATCGAAAACGGCACCTCTACCAAACAGCGCGTCCTGAGTGGACAGCTCTCTCAACTGAGCGAATTAGCACAACAGGCCAGCAGCCCGAGTTTGATCATCATCGGCAACGTCGTCGAGCTACGGGAAAAGTTGAGCTGGTTCTCTGACCAGACAGCATAATCCTCTCCCTACCTCCTTCCTCACCCGCTGTCCGTTCTGCCGGATAGCGGTTATTGCACCATCATAATGCAACGCCCCACCAAATAGCATAACAATGCACTATTTTGGACATACCCCCTTACAAAATGTCACTTTAATGCTTTACCGCAGGCCATATCTGCCTTATTTTGACTAAAACAAAACTCATTAATAAGCAGACTATATGAATAAATAATCAATAATAGTTTACGTAAAACGTGGCCCGACTATTGCTTAGCTTTCTAATAGATTCGCGGCACGACCTCTGAGTCGTTCATCTCGAACCGATTTCATCGTCAAGCCATCGTGGTTTATCGAAATTAGTGCCTCACGCATGAGTACATATCGAAGGGTGATACATCGCGTCATTACGTATTTCTACTCTCGTTTCTGAACGGAAACGGAGCATGTAGTCCTTTGATCACAAAAAACAGTTCTGCCAGGCAGAACAATAAGTAAGCAGTTTGGAGTCACTTGTGGAAGACATTACCTTCTGGCAACTCATCAGTTTTGGTGAGCATGGCTGGGGAAAATTATTACTGATTGGGGCAGGAATGACGCTCGCACTGGCGATCTGCGGTTTCCTGCTGGGAGCTGCGATCGGCACGATTGGCGCCTGGTCCAAAATTTGCGGCAATCGCCCCGTGCGCTATTTGGCTGATGGGTACACCACCATCACCCGAGGCATACCGGACCTGCTCATCATCTACCTGCTTTATTTCGGCGGCAGTTCCGCGTTAACGCTGCTGGCTAAACTGTTTGGCAGCAACGAATTTCTCGGCTTTCCCGGCTTCCTTGCAGGTGTCTTCGCCGTCGGCATTTCCTCCGGCGCACAGCAGACGGAAGTTTATCGCGGCGCGTTCTACGCCGTTTCCAAAGGGGAAATTGAAGCCGCTAAAGCCTGCGGCATGCCAACGATGCTACGCCTGCGCCGCATCATCATGCCGCTTCTGCTGCGCCATGCCATCCCCGCGCTCGGCAACGTATGGCAACTGGTGCTGAAAACCTCTGCGCTGGTTTCCGTTACCGGTGTCGCCGAACTGATGACACAGTCGCAAACCGGTGCAGGCTCTACTGGCAAACCGTTTGATTTCTTCATGGCTGCCGCACTGCTGTATCTGCTTATTTCGATCGGTTCCGGCTGGATTATGCGCCGCGCCGAGTCTCATTATTCCCGGGGTGTGAAACGCTGATGGATTTTCCTTTTCTGTACGACACGTTTCTGGAGATTATTCCCGGTATTCCGCTGACCCTGCAACTGGCGGTCAGCTCCGTTTTTCTGGGCTTCTTTCTGGCGTTAGGGCTGGCATTGATGCAGCTGTCATCCTTTGCCGTGCTGCGCTCAATTTCACGAACCTACGTACTGTTTTTCCGCGGTACGCCGCTGCTGGTGCAGTTGTTCCTGATTTACTACGGACTGGGGCAATTTCAATGGATTCGCGAGAGCATATTGTGGCCGTTTCTGCGGGAACCCCACTGGTGCGCCCTGCTGTCGCTCAGCCTGTGTACCGGCGCCTATGCCTGCGAGATTATCCGTGGCGGATTGCAGTCCGTTCCGGTAGGCCAAATCGAATCCGCGCGCGCCTGCGGCATGCCGTCGTTCATGATTTTCAAGCGAATCGTTTTCCCGCTGGCGATCCGTCAGGCGCTCCCTGCTTACGGCAACGAGCTGATCTCGATGGTGAAATCGACCTCGCTGGCTTCCATCATCACGCTGATGGAAATCACCGGGATCGCCGCACGCCTCATCGCAGAAACTTACCGTGCGCTCGAAGTCTTCCTGGTCGCCGGTGCCATTTATCTGTTTATTAACCTTATTCTGACACGTTTGCTGATGTGGACAGAATTTACGCTTACCCCTCATCTCCGTGCGCCGGGTGCGCAGCCGGCAGCGAAAAAAATTAAGAAATTGGGAGACCTGCAATGACGACACCCGCCATTAGCCTGCGCAACATTCACAAAAGTTTCGGTTCTCTGGACGTTCTGAAAGGGATCTCCATTGAAGCCAATCAGGGGGAAGTCATCTCCATTCTGGGATCGTCCGGTTCAGGCAAATCGACGCTGTTGCGCTGTAGCAATCTGCTTGAGCTTCCCGATCAGGGCGAGATTCTCGTCGGCGGAGAAGCGATTGAAATGAAGCCGAACCGCAAAGGGCAAAACCGCCCGTCGAACCCTAAACAGATCGACAGAATTCGTACTCAGTTGGGTATGGTGTTCCAGAATTTTAACCTCTGGTCACACAAGACCGTGCTGGAAAACATCATCGAAGCGCCCGTGCATGTCTTAAAGCGTCCACAGGCAGAGTGTGTGGAACACGCCGAGCAGCTATTAGAGAAAGTCGGTCTGGCCGATAAGCGCCACTACTATCCTGCGCATTTGTCCGGCGGACAGCAGCAGCGCGCCGCCATTGCCCGCGCGCTCGCGATGGAACCCAAAGTGATGCTGTTCGATGAACCGACTTCCGCGCTCGACCCGGAACTGGTTGGCGAAGTGCTGCGCGTGATGCGCACGCTGGCGGACGAAGGGATGACCATGTTGGTCGTGACTCACGAAATGGATTTTGCCCGCGAAGTCTCTAACCGTATCGTCTTCCTCCACCAGGGGGAAATTGAAGAACAGGGAACGCCGGAGCAGGTTTTCACTGCCAGCCAGTCGGCTCGCTTCCGGCAATTTATTGCCAGTTGGTAAACACAGCCCCGCTAGCTTCATGTGCAGATTTATCTCTCTGTCGCGTGATGAAAGTGGGAAAAACATAATTATATGAAGTACCAGGAGAAAACCATCATGATCAAATCAAAACTGACTCTGCTCGCCTGCTCGCTGTGCATGGCAGGTACGCTGGCCGCCTCATTCACCGCCTCAGCGGAAGAGAAGAAATGGACGACCGTCCGCATCGCCACCGAAGGCGCTTACCACCCGTATAACTTCACCAAGCCAGATGGCACGCTGGATGGCATGGAGATCGAACTGTACAAAGTGCTGTGTAACAACATGCAGGTGAAATGCGAGATCATGGTTCAACCGTTCACCAGCACCATTCCTGCCCTGAATGCTGGTAAGTTCGACGCCATCATTTCTGGTATGTCCGCTACGGAAAAACGCCGTGAGGTGATCGATTTCAGCCAGCCGTACACGCAGGCAGGACAGACTTTCGCCGTACTGAAATCCAGCAAACTCGCTAAAGAATTCCCAGACGCAGGCCAGCGTTTCTCCATTAATCCAGCCGACGAAGCCACCGCAAAGGCTGAAATTGAGAAGCTGAAGCCGCTGCTGGAAGGCAAAACTATTGGTGTACAGTCCGCCTCTATCGCCAGCGCCTTTTTGGATAAATATATGAAAGGCGTGATGAAGGTACGTGAATATAAAACCACGCAAGAACACGATCTGGATCTGAAAGCGGGCCGTGTCGATCTGGTTATCGCTTCCGCACCTTACCTGAAAAGCATTTCGGAAAAACCGGGCAATGCCGATATCGTCACACCGGGGCCACAGTTCATCGGCGGCATTTTGGGCAGCGGCTCTTCCGTTGGCCTGCGTAAGAGCGATCCAGAGCTGAAAGCCATGTTCGACAAGGCCATCGATCAGGCCAAGCAAGACGGTACGATCAGAAAACTGAGCGAAAAATGGTTCGGCATGGACACCACACCGCTCTAAGCATTACCCGATTGCAGAATCGCGAGTCATGGCTAGCCGGCTATGACTCGCCCTCGCCAATGCCTATCAGAACAATCAAACGAGCACACCACGCATGAATGCAACACACAATGAAGGAATGCTGCCCGCGGTCAACCATCAAGCCGTAGAAGAAATCTGCGACCTGATTGCGGCCAAGCGACAGCAGTTCTGTACGCTGAGCGACGGCATCTGGGATACGCCGGAGCTAAACTACGAAGAGCATCGTTCAGCGGCACAGCACGAAGCCGTCCTGAAGGCGGAAGGTTTTCGCCTGACGAAAGGCATCGCCGGTATGCCTACCGCACTATTGGGGGAATTCGGCGCAGGTCTGCCGATTATCGCCATTCTGGGTGAATACGATGCGCTGCCGGGCCTGAGCCAGCAGGCGAACGTCGCAGAACCGAAGCCGCTGGAAAACGGGGGCAACGGTCACGGCTGCGGACACAACCTGCTCGGCACCGCGGCGCTACAGGCGGCAACGGCAGTGAAAGACTATCTGCAACAGCATGAACTGGCTGGAACCGTGCGTTTTTACGGCTGCCCTGCGGAAGAAGGCGGATCGTCCAAAGGTTTTATGGTCAAGGAAGGTGTCTTTGACGACGTCGATATCGCCCTCTGCTGGCATCCGGCGACCTTCACTGGCGTCAACAGCCCGGTGTCGCTGGCCTGTAACGAACTGAATTTCTACTTCAAAGGTCGCGCCGCTCATGCCGCCGCCAGCCCGCATCTGGGCCGCAGCGCGCTGGATGCCGTGGAGCTGATGAACGTCGGCGTGAACTACATGCGCGAACACATGCCTTCCTCCGCTCGCGTTCACTACGCCATTACCGACAGCGGCGGCCAGGCTCCGAACGTCGTTCAGGCCAACGCCACTGTGCGTTACCTCGTGCGGGCACGCCAGTTGCCGGAGTTGCACCAGCTCGTCAAACGCGTGAAGAAAATTGCCGAAGGCGCGGCGCTGATGACGGAAACTGAGGTCAGCAGCGAAGTGATTAGCGGTGATGCCAACCTGCTGGCAAATCCGCCGCTGGAAGCGCGTATGCACGAACATTTGCTGGCACTCGGCCCGATACCGTTTGATGACGAAGATCGTAAGATGGCGGCGATGTTCCAGACGGCGCTGAGTGCCGAAGACATTGCCGAATCCTACGCGCGTTTCGGTGTCAAACCTCAGCCGGGTTTAACGCTGCATGACGGGATTTACCCGCTGTATAGCCCGAATGAAGCCTTCATCGGCTCCACCGATGTGGGGACGGTGAGTTGGGTTGTACCGACGGTGCAGATCCGCAGCGCCACTTACGCCATCGGTACACCGGCGCATTCATGGCAGTTGGTCGCTCAGGGGAAAACCGGTGCTGCCCACAAAGGCATGGAGTATGCAGCGAAAGCAATGGCATCACTGGCTATCGACCTGCTGGTGACGCCTGAGCTGATTGCACAGGCAAAAGCCGACCATCAGGAAAGATTGCAGCACACACCGTTTGAAAACCCGATTCCAGACGATGTGTTCCCGCCTATCCCGCAGTGATAATAAGCTGATTGAAGTGGATCTGTAGGAAGCAGCAAGGAAACCGTCAGGAGCACATCTCCTGACGGTGATTAAGACTTACGGGCGGGAAACAAAACCAACAGCGTCGTAGACTTTCTTCAGCGTTTCCTGTGCGCGAGCACTCGCTTTTTCAGCGCCTTCACGCATCACCTGTTGCAGGAACGCCTCGTCGTTACGGAAACGATGATAACGCTCTTGCAGCTCAGACAGCATGCCGGATACCGCATCCGCCACCGCACCTTTCAGGTGACCATACATCTGGCCGTTGAATTCCTGCTCCAGCTCAGGGATGCTTTTTCCCGTCACGCCAGACAGAATATCCAACAGGTTCGATACCCCGGCTTTATTCGCCACGTCATAGCGCACGACTGGCGGCTCGTCGGAATCCGTCACCGCACGTTTGATCTTCTTCACCACCGCTTTCGGATCTTCCAACAGACCGATAACGTTATTGCGGTTATCGTCAGATTTGGACATCTTCTTGGTCGGTTCCAGCAGCGACATCACACGCGCGCCCGATTTTGGAATGAACGGCTCAGGCACTTTGAAAATATCGCCATACAAGCTGTTGAAGCGCTGACCAACGTCACGGCTCAGTTCCAGATGCTGCTTCTGATCTTCGCCCACCGGCACCTGATTCGTTTGGTACAGCAGGATGTCTGCTGCCATCAGTACCGGATAATCGAACAGACCCGCGTTGATGTTCTCTTCATAACGCGCGGATTTATCCTTGAACTGTGTCATACGGCTCAGTTCGCCGAAATAGGCGTAACAGTTCAGTATCCAGCTCAGTTGGCTGTGCTCAGGCACGTGGGACTGAACAAAAATGGTGCTCTTTTTCGGATCGATGCCACAGGCCAGATACAGCGCCAGCGTATCCAGCGTCGCTTTTCTCAGCGCCTGCGGATCCTGACGTACCGTGATGGCGTGCAAATCCACGATGCAATAGATGCAGTCGTAATCGTCCTGCATGTTGACCCACTGACGTAACGCCCCCATGTAGTTACCAATGGTCAATTCACCAGACGGCTGCGCACCGCTAAATACAATGGGCTTGCTCATACTAAGGGTTCCTGATTGTGTGAAGAAGAATGCCCGATCAGAGGCAAAATATCGGCGAAACGATCCAGAACAACATCTGGCTGACTCAGCTCGATCGCTTCACCGTAGTTATAACCATACGTCATGCCAACGCAGCGACAGCCCGCAGCCTGTGCCGCCTGAATATCGTTGCGTGAATCACCAATGAAGAGCAGTTCACTGGCACGCAGCCCCAGCTTACCGAGCACCAGATAGAGTGGCGCAGGGTGAGGCTTTTTCACAATGACGTCATCGCCACCGATGATCAGCGAAAAATAGTCGCCAATCCCGAGGCCTGCCAATAACGGGGCAACGAACGGCGTGGGTTTATTGGTCACCACCGCCATCGGCACGCCCTGCTGCGCCAACTGCGCCAGCGTCTCTTTTACCTGCGGAAACAGCGTGCTGCCACTATCCACCGTTTGTGCATAATAGCTATCGAACCGCTCACGGGTTTCCTGCTGGCGTACGGCCGTTGGCTCAACGCCAGCCCAGCGCAACGCGCGTTCCACCATCACGTCCGCGCCGTTACCAATCCAGGTTGCGACACGGGCTTCGCCCGCCGCAGGCAACGACTGTGCCACTAACGCCTGATCGATTGCCGCCGCCAGACCCGGTGCGCTGTGAATCAATGTCCCGTCTAAATCAAAAGCCAATCCGCGAATCGCGGTTAATTCAGTCATGTTTCGTCCTTGAAATTTCATTACGCATTTTATCAATGACGGCACGGTAATCTGGATGACCAAAAATAGCCGATCCCGCCACAAACATATCCGCGCCTGCTTCAGCAATCGCGCCGATATTCTCTACTTTAACGCCGCCATCGACTTCCAGTCGAATGTCGTAACCGCTGTCGTCGATCAGACGACGCACCTGACGCAGCTTATCCAACGTGCTGGGAATAAAGGACTGGCCGCCAAATCCGGGGTTGACCGACATCAGCAGAATGATATCCAGCTTATCCATGACGTAATCGAGATAGCTTAACGGCGTCGCAGGGTTAAACACCAGTCCGGCTTTGCAACCGTGATCTTTGATCAGCTGTAATGAGCGATCGAGGTGATCGGTAGCTTCGGGATGAAAGGTAATGAAACTGGCTCCCGCGTTGGCGAAATCAGGGATGATACGATCGACAGGTTTCACCATCAGGTGAACGTCAATCGGCGCGGTAATGCCGTAATCGCGCAGGGATTTCAGTACCAGCGGGCCAATCGTTAAATTTGGCACATAGTGGTTATCCATAACATCAAAATGGACCACATCAGCCCCGGCAGCCAATACGTTAGCGGTATCTTCACCAAGACGGGCAAAATCAGCCGACAAAATGGACGGCGCGATTAAAAACGGTTTCATTCATTTCTCCAAACGGTAAAGTCTGAATGCCTGCGGGTAACCTGTTCGCGGCTAATGACGCCTTTCACGCCATTGGCCGATTCACTGCGCTCTGTTTACCCCACCCTGTATACAACGGTATCACCGATAGAGGGCTAATAACTCGTTTACTTTACTACGCCCTAAAATATTACGGCTAATTGTTCGACGCGCTTTAACAACATACAGCACGGCTTCCTGATACCACTCACGGGTCAGCAACGTGTCATGATTGGAAATCAGTACCGGGATCTTGCTTTCTACCGACAGACGGCGCGCCAATTGCGCCAGGCTCTGCTGATCGGCACGGCTGAAATTATTGGTGTGATAAGCCGTAAAATTTGCGGTCGCAGACAGCGGCGCATAAGGCGGATCGCAATAAATAACCGATCCCTTCTCTGCTTTTTCCAGCGTGTCCTGATAATGCTCACAGACGAAGGTGGCATTCTGGGCCTTAAAGGCGAACCAGCGAATCTCTTCTTCAGGAAAATAGGGCTTCTTATAGCGCCCGAAAGGAACATTGAATTCACCACGCATGTTGTAGCGGCACAGGCCGTTATAGCAATGGCGATTCAGATAGAGAAACAGCAGCGCGCGCCGGTAGGCGTCGCTGCAAAGGTTAAATTCATCACGCAGCAGATAAAACGCCTCAGACGTGTTCACCTCTTCCGTAAACAGTTTACGGGCATCGAGAACAAACTCATCGGCATTCGATTTGACGATATTGTACAGGTTAATCAGGTCACTATTAATATCGGCCAATATGTAGCGATCGTATTCCGTATTCAGAAATACGGAACCCGCGCCGACAAAGGGCTCAATAAGACAGTCTCCTGCGGGTAAATAGCGACGAATCTCTTCTACCAGCGGATATTTACCACCAGCCCATTTTAAAAAAGCGCGGTTCTTCTTCATGCCGTCGTTAGTTACTCATACGTTTCAGAGCCGCGGATTGTACTCTGTGTCAGACAGCACATCAGGGCTAAAATTGGTGTTACTTATTCAAGTCCTGCTTCACCTGGCGGATCGGCTTAACCCATGGTTTTTTCGCTTGAACTTCTGCGGGCAACGCGGCAATCGCCTGTTTCGCTTCCGCAGAAGAAGCATAGACTCCGGTCACTAACACATACCAGGATTTTCCGTCTCGTTTCGTTTCGTACACCCACGAATGGGTGAGATTGTTCTGTTTCGCGTAGGCTTTCAGCGTGTCCGCACGTGAAGCGCTGCTCAGTTGCAAAGTAAAGTGGCTAGCAGGCGCATTCTGTACGGAGACATTTTGCCCGGCTGCCGCTGGTGCCGCTTTGGCGTTAGCCGCAGGCTTGCTGGCTACTGGCGCTTTTGGTGCGCTGTTCACAGCAGGCTTGGTGTTATTCGCGTGCGCAGGCGCCGTATTGTGCGTATTTTTAGCGGATGAGGCCGCTGGCGTTTTCCCCGTCGGCGCGACTGTCGCAGGCGCCGTCGGCAGCGTCGAGTTTCCTGTCGCACCCTGAGAGAATTCGCTCACGCGCCCTTGCTGTTGCGACAGCGCATCGGTGATATTGCCCGGCAGCTCAATACGCTGCTGGCCTGCTACCGGCTGCTGAACCTGCGCATCCGTCGGCGTACCGGAAATCGGCGGAGCACTCAATGTCTGAGGCGATGTCGGCATCTGAGAAGACGCCTGCCCTGACGCTTGACCATGACTGGCCTCACCGGACACTGCCGCAGGGCTTTCACCCTGTGAGGAAGGCTGTGTGTTCTGTGTCATGGAGGACGAGGAAGAGAGATCAATATTTCTCTCGCCGCTCGCTTGATTCTGCGTCTGTGACGTTTGTGGCTGAGAAGGTGCCTGCAAAGCAGAACCGATACCAACGATCAGCAACACCAGCACGACAATCCCAATACCAATCATCAGGTGCTGTCTGGAAAGCGCGATTTTAGGTACCGCGAAGTTGCTGCTTTTTTGCTGACGAGTAGGTCGACGGTCACTGGTATCAGGCTTCAGCTCATCTTCCGGCTTGAACTCATCCATTTAACATCTCCCCACTAAAAAGCTCGAATCCACCGCGACGTCGTCAGGGCGAATCATTGAATCGTAACGCATTGTATTTTATTAACCATAACCCATCAGGGCGTGTCTGTCGTTAATACTTATCTTTCATAACCGATCGTCTTTCACAACCCGATAGCGTTATCGCATCAGGCCAGGCAATCAGCTATTGAGGCCAGCACCATGTCATGCGCTACGCCGCCACGGACTTCTGACTGGCCAATTGCCGTTGGCAGCACCAGACGTAACTCACCCGCCAGTACTTTCTTGTCGCGCATCATATGAGGAAGATAGGCTTCGGGCGCCATTTGCGTCGGGCCGTTCACTGGCAGGCCAGCACGAACCAGCAGAGATTTGACTCGTTCAACATCCTCAGCAGAGAACTGCCCAAGGCGACGTGCCGTATGTGCAGCCATCACCATGCCTGCCGCAACCGCTTCGCCATGAAGCCAGTTGCCGTAGCCCATTTCCGCTTCGATAGCATGACCGTAAGTATGGCCCAAATTGAGCAGAGCACGCATACCACTTTCGCGTTCATCTGCCGCGACCACTGCCGCTTTAATTTCACAGCAGCGTCGAATGCAGTAAGCCAGCGCGTCAGGCTGTAACTCACGCACGGCTTCAATGTTTTCTTCGAGCCAAAGAAAGAAATCGCGATCCAGAATAATGCCGTACTTGATGACTTCCGCCAGCCCGGATGACAATTCCCGTGCCGGTAAAGATTTCAGGCAATCCAGATCGATCACAACCGATACGGGCTGGTAGAACGCCCCGATCATGTTTTTACCCAACGGGTGATTGACGGCGGTTTTACCACCGACGGAGGAATCTACCTGCGATAACAGCGTTGTCGGCACCTGAATAAACCGGACGCCACGCTGATAACTGGCCGCGGCAAAACCGGCTAAATCGCCGATAACACCGCCACCCAAGGCAACAATCGTCGTATCACGACCATGTGGTTTCGCCAACAGAGCGCTAAAAACCTGATCCAATACGGTGAGCGATTTGTACTGCTCGCCATCAGGTAAGATAACCTGATCGACATGTACGCCGCTGTTTTCCAACACACCACGAACGCGGTCAAGGTACAGAGGGGCCAAGGTCTGGTTAGTCACCAGCATGGCCTGCTCCCCCGCTTTTAACGGCATAAAAGAAGCCGAATCATCAAATAATCCGGCGGCTATCGTAATGGGATAACTACGTTCCCCAAGTGTTACGGTAATTCTTTCCATGCGCGTTAAACAACCCGTTCAGGATCCGCTCAATGCGGATAAAGGTATGCTCTTAGTTACTTTCCAGCATATTGATAATCTGGTTAGCAACGACCTTGGCACTTTGCTCGTCAGTCCGAATGGTAACGTCAGCGATTTCTTCATAAAGCGGGTTCCGCTCTTTCGCCAGCGCTTCCAATACTTCACGTGGAGGGGTTTCAACCTGAAGTAACGGACGCTTCTTATCACGCTGCGTGCGGGCCAGCTGTTTCTCGATCGTCGTTTCCAAATAAACGACAACGCCGCGCGCGGAAAGACGGTTACGCGTCTCACGTGACTTGACTGAACCACCGCCTGTCGCCAGTACGATGCCTTGTTTTTCCGTCAATTCATTAATGACTTTCTCTTCACGATCGCGGAAGCCTTCTTCGCCTTCCACATCGAATACCCAGCCCACATCAGCCCCAGTGCGTCGCTCAATTTCTTGATCGGAGTCGAAAAACTCCATATTGAGTTGCTGAGCTAACTGACGGCCAATAGTGCTTTTGCCGGCACCCATAGGCCCAACCAGAAAGATATTGCGTTTCTCTGCCATGTTTTTTGGTATTACTAAGACAATTCGTTAATGATAACCCGCCCCGCCAATCAACCCAGCGGCGGGACCTAAACTGAAACCTCATGAGCGATAGTGCGAGAATCAGACAAAAAATTATCTCAAGACTCAGGGTAGTTTGGCAACCGAATAAAATGTCACACCGACCACAGAGGGTCAATGCAGTATGTTTTATCGACATTTTCGGTGGAACAACACTTCAGTGCTCAATTCGCTAACCCTTGTAAGCTAAATCCGCCGCAGCGTCAAACGCATAAGCGCGAACGCGATAAAATATTGCGCTCTGTCAGGAAAAAAATAACCGTATGGCATCAGTGTGCGACTGGGTTTACTCACGATGAGGCGGGTATCAGCGTCGGCGTAATGAAAATGACCAATTCTCGTCGCGTGTGCTGTTGAGTATGGTTTCTGAACAGGTGACCAAATACGGGAACCTCACCCAATATGGGTACCTGTCTGTCGCTGTTCTTTTTCTGTTGCTGGAAAATACCGCCTAATACGATAGTTTCTCCATCAGCGACCGTCACCTGAGTTTGGATCTCCTGTTTATCGATCGCTAAGGCTTCGCCATTATCGCCCTGCTTAATCGTCTGCCCCGGCATGTTTTGACTGATTTTCAGATTCAGCGTAATCCGTCCGGCACGCAAAATATCCGGCGTGACCTCCATTCCGAGCACCGCTTCTTTAAATTCAATAGACGTCGATCCGCTGGCGCCGCTGGAGACCTGATATGGAATTTCCGTACCTTGTTTAATACTGGCGGTCTGCTGGTGTGCGGTAAACAGCCGGGGGCTGGCAATAATTTCGACCTGACTTTCCTGCTCCAACGCCATGAGTTCCAGATCCAGCAGGCGACCATTCAGTCGTGCTAAATGGAACCCCGCATTGATTGCTGGCGTATCCACTGGCAGGCCGACATTAAAATTATTCAGCCTGAGTGCATTATTCGCAGCACTCCCTTCACCCAGCCCCCAGTTAACGCCCAGTTCCTGAAGGTGTTCACTGCTGATGGTGACAATATGCGCGGCCAGTTGCACCTGCGCTAAAGGGAGATCGAGCTCCTTCACCCACGGTTCGAGCTGTGCCAAAGCGTCTTCCGTATCGCGAATCAATAACGTATTCGTTCGTTTATCCACCGTTACGCTGCCGCGTGCAGAGAGCAATGTTCCACGCTGAGCCTGAACGCTGGCCGCCACGTCTGCCGCATCGGCATACTGCAATGCGACTGAGATATTGTGCAGCGGTAATTTCTGCTCCTGTTCCGCCATACGTTCGTCCCGTTCCTTCTGTAAGGATTCAAGATGCCCGGCAGGGAAAACCAACAGCACATTACCGTTGCGTTCCGCACTAAGCTTACCCATGCGCAGAACAATATCCAGCGCCTGCTGCCACGGTACCTCTGCCAACCTTACGCTCAGATTCCCCGTCACGCCCGGCGCGATCACAACATTAAGCTGCTGGTGATCGGCTAACGCCTGAAGTACCCGCGGTATCGGCGAATCCTCAAACGCCATTGATACCGAATTTTCCGCACGAGCCTGAAACGACGCGGCAAGAAAAAGCAGCCCGCCCCATACCAGCACCTGAAATAACATACTAATTTTCATAACTTTCCTTGTTATCGAGATACGCTGCTGTCAAAAGAAATCGGTTAAAAACGAATACACTCCGTCAGGCAGATTTCACCTATTCTTCTGGTTTATTGATAAACGGCGAAGCCAGCAGCAGGCTATCCGGCAGGCCGTCACACCCCGTCTCACGCAGCGTCGGGACAAGTGTGGCACCTGATTTATCCAGTTGACTGACCACCCAATTCCCTGGGGAGAGCGTCTCGCCACCCACCAGCCGGACCCAACCCGTCTCTGGCTGCGCTAACCAGCCGACCCAGTGTTCACCGGAACCAATCACACCTTTTAGCTGCCACGCTGGCTGCCTCTCTGAGGGCAAACAACGCGTGGTGACCAACGGCTGAAACGGATCGATACGTGCTGCGGGATTTTCCGCCTGCACGCTATGTGCCACGACTAGCAGCATGAATGTGAGACGAAACGAGGCATGGCTCATGGCGTCACCTCCGGTCCAATCAGCGTGAGTTCAACCTGAAGACGGGGTATTTCCGGCGGCGACGCTGTTAGACCAGCTTCAGGCTTGATGCTCAACTGCGCAATCCGCAGCACATAAGGCAACGCAGCCAGCTCACGAAGCACCTGCAACACCCCCGAGTAATCTGCGTTAAACACCAATTGCCAACGTTCATGATGAGTCCCCTCAGCATGACGCGGAGCGGGCTGCCACGACAGCAGTGAAGCACCAGCCAGCGACAGAGGCTCGGCGATAAGCTGTGCCAATCGGTCGGGCTGAAAGAGAGTGTCTTGCGCGGTTTTCTCCGCTAATTGCTCGCGTAGCGCCGACAGTGGCAGCATCACGTCTAGCTTCTGCTGGAGTGCTTGTATATCCAAACGCGCCTGAATCATTTGCTCTTCTATGCCAGTCACCGTCTGCCGGACTTCGCCTATCAGCGACCAACCAGCCAGCAGTCCGGCAGCGGTGATACATGCCAATTGCAGAGCTACCTGTTGCCAGAGTGGTTTATTAATCAATCTCGGCCGGCTCAATACGGCGTCAATCATGATCGTTTGATTAATCATGGCCTTCCCCATGTGAGGAAGTGCTCACATCACGCCAGTTAGCCTGAAAGGAAAAGCGCAGCCCGGTGTTCATCCCACGCTCTCGGGACGTATGTAGCAGTTGTACGCGTTCGACGGAAGCATGGCGCAATAATGCGTGCTGTAGCGTAATGATATCGCGATAGCTTTCACTCACGCCTGACAGCAGCAGATGCGATCCGCGATCGGCAATTTCCGTCAACCACAGACGCGCAGGCATGATGCCAGCAATCTGTTCTAGCAAACCGAGATTGCGATGATTGTCCTGCAGAATAACCGCCTGAGCCCGTTCTTGTTCCAGATAGCGGCGCAGCGTTTCCCGCGCCTGATGTGTTTGTTGATATAACGCCGTCAGTTGCTGTTGCTGGGCCAACACCGTATTGAGTGCATCCTGCGCCTGTTGTTGCCGATGCAGCCCAAATAGGTAACTCGCGACGAGCAGGCAGAGCGTTATCCCTATCTGTAACCACAGCAGCCCCAGCCAGCGACGAGCCTGCTGGCGCATCCGGGTTTTGCGCCAAGGCAAAAGGTTAATCAGCAGCATGTCAGTCATCCTCAGGACGCAATGCCAACCCACCTGCAATCGCAAAAGCAGGGGGAAAACGCGGCAGCGGTTGTTGCAGGTGGCTAAACACCGTTAATGGCGACCACGGCTGCAATATATCGGCTTTCTGGTGGGGTAAATCGGGCGAAACGCCAGAGTAATAGGCGATATTGTCGATGTCATGCTGATAGCGAGTGCTCACAATCGATAAGATATCGGCTTCACTGTTCAGCTCATCAAGGTGTATAACCCCTGAGTGAAAAGCGTGGTTCAGCGGGGATACCCACAGCCAAGCATCCAACAGGCGGTGCAGCAATAGACGGTTAGATTCAAGCCCTGCCAGCTGTGCCATCATTCGGAGCGCGCACGTTGAGACATCAAGAACATCAGGGCGTAGCCCTGCGCTATTCAGGCATGTCAGCCAGTTATCGATTTCCTGTCGGCGTGCTGCCGTCACCAGCAGCGAACCCTGCTCCTGCGGGTCTTCCCGATAGTCTATCGCCAGCGATTCGCTGCTAACCGGCAGCTTACGCGCCGCGATGGTTTCAATATAGAGACTGCGCCCTGGCTCCTGTAAACGCCGGTCAGGCATCGGTAGATGCTGCTGCAAAATCAACTGAGCAGGAAACCCTACCCGTAGCGAAATGTGTGCAGGCAGCAAACGACGCCATGTGCGCAAGGCCTCACAAAGCGCCTCAGTATGGTGTAGACTACCCGTGCGCAACGTATCGTCTGGTAGCGGACATTGCCACCAGTGACGAAGCTGCCAGCCATCGCGGCGACGCTGAACCGCCAGAGCGCGCATGAAGCCGTTTTGTATATCTAATCCAACCCGCCAGATGTGATAAGCCATGTTCAACCCGATTTCCTTATCCAATAAACATATCCACAGTGCTGGCTTACCTTTATACTAGCGCCCGGTTGTTTATAAACTGTCCAAACGCTACTGAATGGAAAATCCCAGGTGAAGTTCGTAAAGTATCTATTCATCCTTGCAGTCTCTTGCATTCTGCTGGGAGCTGCCTCGATATACGGTTTGTACCGCTATATCGAACCCCAACTGCCCAATGTCGCCACGCTGAAAGACGTCCGGCTGCAAACGCCGATGCAGGTCTACAGCGCCGATGGCGAACTGATCGCCCAGTTTGGTGAAAAACGCCGTATCCCGCTCAAGCTGGACCAGATTCCTCCTGAGTTGGTACACGCCTTTATCGCGACCGAAGATAGCCGCTTCTACGATCACCACGGTGTCGATCCCGTCGGGATTATCCGCGCAGCGTCTATCGCGTTGACGTCGGGTCACGCCTCTCAAGGGGCGAGTACCATTACGCAGCAGCTCGCCAGGAACTTCTTCCTGAGCCCGGAGCGCACCCTGATTCGTAAGATCAAGGAAGTGTTTCTGGCTATCCGTATTGAGCAGTTGCTGACCAAGGATGAGATCCTTGAGCTCTATCTGAACAAGATTTATCTCGGCTATCGCGCCTATGGCGTTGGCGCGGCGGCACAGGTGTACTTTGGCCGCCCCGTTGACCAATTGACGCTGAGCGAAATGGCGATGATCGCCGGTCTGCCGAAAGCGCCGTCAACGTTCAACCCGCTCTATTCCTATGACCGCGCCGTTGCCCGCCGTAACGTGGTGCTTGCGCGTATGAAGGATGAAAACTACATCACGCAGACGCAATACGACGCAGCGCGGAGCGAAACGCTGGTCGCGAATTATCACGCACCGGAGATTTCGTTCTCCGCGCCGTATGTCGCGGAGATGGCGCGTCAGGAGATGGTTAAACGCTACGGCGAAGATGCTTATAACGATGGTTATAAGGTCTACACGACGGTCACCAAAAAACTGCAGACTGCCGCGCAAGATGCCCTGCGTAATAACGTTATGGCCTATGACATGCGCCACGGTTACCGCGGCCCGAGCAAAGTGCTGTGGAAAGTGGGTGAAGGCGTTTGGGATCAGGCGAAGATGATTACCGCTCTGAAAGCGCTGCCGGTCTACGGCCCACTCTCTCCGGCTATCGTCACCAGCACGACTGCAGACAACGCCATTGCGATCCTGTCTGACGGCAGCAATATTGCCCTGCCAATGGCGGGCATGCGCTGGGCTCGCCCATACCGTTCCGATACGCAGCAAGGGCCAACACCAAAACGCG
The DNA here is from genome assembly GCF_041228105.1 of Pectobacterium aroidearum. Taxonomy (NCBI): domain Bacteria; kingdom Pseudomonadati; phylum Pseudomonadota; class Gammaproteobacteria; order Enterobacterales; family Pectobacteriaceae; genus Pectobacterium; species Pectobacterium aroidearum. Next base: position 418,467 of record NZ_CP166097.1, on the reverse strand, counting down.
TAACGGACGTGGTGCAGGCCGGCCAGCAGATCTGGGTACGCAAAGTGAATGATGACTGGTGGCTGGCACAGGTGCCGGACGTCAACTCCGCCATCGTCTCGCTCAACCCGAAAGATGGTGCAATAGAAGCGCTGGTTGGCGGTTTTGACTTTAACCAAAGTAAATTCAACCGTGCGACGCAGGCTCTGCGTCAGATTGGTTCCAACATCAAACCGTTCCTGTACACCGCAGCGATGGACAAAGGTTTAACGTTGGCAACGATTCTGAACGACGTGCCGATCACCCGCTGGGATGCTGGTGCCGGATCTGACTGGCGGCCAAAAAACTCACCAGCAACCTATGATGGTCCGATCCGTCTGCGTCAGGGGCTGGGTCAGTCTAAAAACGTGGTGATGGTACGTGCCATGCGTGCGATGGGTGTGGACTATGCGGCGGATTATCTGCAACGCTTCGGTTTCCCTGAACAGAATATCGTCCATACCGAATCACTGGCGCTGGGTGCCGCCTCCTTTACTCCGCTACAGGTCGTACGTGGCTATGCAGTGATGGCAAACGGCGGCTATCTGGTCGATCCCTACCTGATAAGCAAGATAGAGAGCGAAGCAGGCGGTACGGTCTTTACGGCTACCCCGAAAGTGGTCTGCGATACCTGTAACTTACCGCTGGTCTACGGTGAAACACCACGCTCACCGGTGCTGGCGACGACTGACGTTGAGGATGTCGCCACATCAAACGAAGCGCCGCCGAAAGGTTTGCCACAGCCAGAGCTGGAACCTGTCACACCAGAGGCCGCACAGCAAAGCGCCGCACAACCTTACGCCCCGCATGTGATCAGCACACCACTGGCTTTTCTGATTAAAGACGCACTGAACAGCAACGTCTTTGGTGAACCAGGCTGGATGGGCACGGGCTGGCGTGCGGGTCGTGATTTGAAGCGTCGTGATATCGGCGGTAAAACCGGTACAACGAACAGTTCCAAAGACGCCTGGTTCTCCGGCTATGGCCCGAATCTGGTTACCTCGGTCTGGATCGGCTTCGACGATCACCGCCGCGATCTGGGGGCCAGCAGCGCATCTGGCGTCATCAAAGATCAGATTTCCGGTTATGAAGGCGGCGCGAAATCAGCACAGCCGGCGTGGGATGACTTTATGAAATCCGCGCTCGATGGCGTACCGGAACAGCCGCTAACACCACCACCCGGCGTCGTCAGCGTCGTCATTGACCGCAGCAGCGGCAAGTTGTCCAACGGTGGCGGGAACAGCCGTTCCGAATACTTTATTGACGGTACACAGCCGAAAGAATATGAAGTGCACGAAGTCGGCACCACGCTGATGGATAACGGACAAAGCGAAGAGCTGTTCTGATATCCGGCATCACGTTCATTGATGGCCTTCCTGACGGAAGGCCATTTTTATTGTAAACGCCAGCACAATACCCTACTGACGGGGCTATCAGCGATCAATGCCGTCTTTCAAACCGCATCACTTCGGCATCACGGTGACAATCGCCCGACGGTAGGAGAACAGATTCGGCGTTCCCTCATCTTTCGCCTGCAAAATGATATGGAAAGGTGTCGGCGTTTTCACGTCCGGTGCAACAAACTGCGTTTGCATGCCTGATGTATTGGCCAACTTCACTTCTGGCGCAAAATGGACGCCTATCGCAGTCGCCGTGGGCTCCTTATATTGCCACCAGGTATAATTCACCTTGTCGCCATCACGATCGTGAGAACCGTCAGCGGACAGCGTCACGGTTTCCCCGGCCTTCGCATCGATCGCTACAATAGAACGCCCGCTCTGACCATTCAGCACAAGGTCGGGGTTGTGGTTAGCCTTGTGACTGTCCTTCGTCACCGTCCAGTCCATGCGGGCAGCAAAATCATTCTGGAACGCATCACGCCAGCGCCAGATCGTGGCCGATGCGGTACGGTACATTTTACCGTTATGACTCATGACCTGATCGGAGGTGCTGACGCGTAGCCCGCTGGTATCGCCCGGTACGATAGCCGCATAGCGCCCTCCCCAACTGCCGTACTCCGTGTGTTCTGGATCGCTAAGTCCGTTTTGAATCAGGTAGAGGAATGAGGGCGTGTCCCCTTCCATCGTATATTCAATCGCAGGGTAGGCCGCACCGAGCGGGCCTTTGCTGCGGATATGCTTGCTCAACCATTCGTTATTCACCTGACTCATATCGCTACCTTCAGCAAACGACGAGGACATACCAATCCAGGTCGAGAGGAAATAATCATTCCAGGCATGGATACTGGTGATGTAGCGCAGCGTCGGGAAATTAGCGCGAATCCAGGCCCCGGTATTATCCTGATCGGAGATCGCGTACACACGAATCTTACTGACAAATGCTGCTACCTGCTCCGGTGTGCGACTGGCACGTACGTCATGGAGAGCCTGCGCTAAATCTACCGCGCCTCCCCATACCGTAATCCACAGAGGGCGGGCGTCCTGTTTGTCCACCGCCTGAATAATCAACCTGGACGCCTCTGTCGCTTTATTATCACCCACGACGTCCATGCCAAATCCGGCACGGCCAGATCTGACAACCTGACGCAATGCGTCCGCTGACGGGTAGCCGGACGCATGCTGACGCAGGTTAGGCAGCACCTGCTCGTAAGCATCAAGACGCTGCATAATCATCTCTGGATTGACCTTATCCCTCAGCCAGGTTGAGGTGGTTGCCACAATCCCTTCGACATCGAATTCGTTACTGTAGAGCAGGAAACGAACCAAAGACTGCGAATCATCAGGTTCATTACCAATGTCTGTCAGAATCAATATTCGGGTTTTATCCGGCATGGTTTTATCCGGCATGGTTTCCGCCGACTGCCCCAGCGCAGGAAAGAGCAGCATGCTCACCAATCCCAGTAACATCAACGGCGCCCGTATGATCCCCTTCGGTATGTTCATCTTATATCCCCCTTCGTCGGTGTTGTTTTACACATTTATCAGGGCTGAAAAACAAAAAAACCCGCCGTGAATAGCAGGTTTTGCTATCCACGGCAGGTTCGCCTTCATTCATCAGTCACGCCCTGTGCAGACGTTATAGACGTCCGCACCGGTCACGACAACGAGCGAAAAAAGGATGTGTGACCGATATCACCGGAAAAGACGCGCGCTTTCCGTTATGTCACAGGAAATTAGCGGGGTGTACGACGTAACCAGTCGTGAGCCAGAAACAGCGCGCTGACATTACGCGCTTCACGGAAATCCGGCTCTTGCAGCAGCGACATCATGTTATCCACAGGCCAGCGGACTTGCGGCATGGGCTCTGGTTCATCGCCTTCCAGGCTTTGCGGATACAGCCCGCGCGCCACCACAATATTCATCTGGCTGGAAAAATAGGAAGGTGCCATCGTTAATGTCGCCAGCAACTCCAGCTGTTCCGCCCCAAAGCCGACTTCTTCCATTAGTTCGCGGTTAGCCGCTTCAAAGACCGTTTCACCGGGGTCGATCAGCCCTTTGGGGAACCCTAATTCGTATTCCTCAATGCCGACAGCGTATTCACGGATCAACAACAGTTCATCATCAATGACCGGGACAACCATCACCGCCTGCCGACCGCTTGAACGCATCCGTTCATAAACCCGACGAACCCCGTTGCTGAATTCAAGATCGACGGATTCCACATTGAACAGGCGCGAACGCGCTACCGTTTCTACTTTGAGGATTTTAGGTTTTTGCAGGTTATGACTCATTGATGCCCCCAGAGCGTTACGACCAGAACGGCACCTTAGCCCAACACACATGAGAGACTGCGTTTAACGCAACCTGAATATGGCATGCTGTTGGATAAGCGGAGATCGTAAATATTCTTTTTTGATTCTGTTCACATTGTGCGTTAACAGTCGCCTTCGCTGCAACTATCGTGGCGATGAATTTACGTGTGAGCAACATACAGGATACATCCTGTATGAGAAACCGCCGCTAAAAGTCAATAACTTTAAAAAAATAGGAATATCCTCATTCAATAGGCATTTTTTGCTTGTTACTATCATCACCTTATGCGATTAATTCCATTCATAATTACGTTATTAATCTAAGAAAACAATGCCATACGGGTTATCATCGATTGTATAATTTTGTTAAACTCCGACGAAAACAGGGAGCCTCGCGTTTTGGAAGGGAGATGACATGAGCACAATATTTACCTTATTGGCCATATTGCTTGCCTGTCTGATCGCGATCGGAGGTGTTGTCGGTTACCGTATGCGTCGTCGTTTCTTATCCACTCCGCCATTACCCGTTTCTCAATCGCTTCCCCGGCGGCTAACTGAAGATGAACGGATTGCCGTTGAGCGTTATCTGGCTCAGGAAAACAGCCAGCAAACCACGCCGCTTGATACCCCGAATGCGCAGCCAAAACTGCCGCGTTCCCTGCAAAGTAATCGGGTTTACCCCGTCACCCATACGATTACACGCTACGGCCTGAGCACCGATGCTCAGAATAAGTGGCGCTACTACATTGATACACAAGAGATCCATCTGCCACCCAGTTGGGAACAGTTCATTACCGAAAACAATACCGTCGAACTGATAAAGACGCGATCAATCCCGCTGGTCATTTCCCTGAACGGGCACTCGCTAACAGAGTGTCTGGACGATCGGCCCCTGGCTCCGCTACCGAGCGAAATTCCTGTCACGAATGCCGCCATCCGTCAGGAGGGCAGTGAGCATGCCGAGTTAGTCACGATCCGCAAGGAAACACGTGAAGAACACGCCATGCACCACTCCCGAGGTTTGAAGGAAACAGCCGTACTCTGCGTATCTTTTCTGCTCTTGTTCATTAGCCTGAATAGTCCTATCGCCCTACTCCCCTGGCTGATCGGTGCTGCCTCCTTATTAGCAGGCTGGAGCCTATGGCAGCTTTTCCGCTCGCCGTCCGCTCAGGAGCTGCGGGATGTACACTGCCTTCACGGCACGCCACAGGGGTTGGGTCTGTTTGGCGAATCCAATCAGGGGCCACTCGGCAATATCTCGCTCGGTAATATCGATCTGATTTACCCGCCTCACTGGCAACCCTACATCACGCAAGATCTGGGCAGAAAAACGGATGTCGATATCTACCTCAATCGACAGGTCATCCGTCAGGGGGAACATCTTTCGCTGCATGACGAAGTGAAAAATTTCCCGCTACAGCGCTGGGGCAGGAATCTGCTGCTGTCCGTTGGTTCACTGCTCAGCCTGATTTTACTGGTCACAAACGTGCAACTGGAACTGCCGCTAAAGCTCAGTCTGGCCTGGCTTCAGGGCGCGCAGCGCATTCAGGTCACGCAGGTCAGCGATCTGGAAAAAGCTCAGCTCCGCATTGGCGATACGCTGGCGGTGCGTGGCAGCGGCATGTGCTATGTACCAGCAGGCATTCATCCCGTTTCCGCGCCGTCATCCTACGCGTTCAGCCCGTTCGACTGCTCCGCCATTTACTGGAATCAAGCTGCGCCGTTACCGTTACCAGAATCCGAGACGATTGAAAAAGCCTCCGCCTTGCTGAAATCAGTCAACAGCCAGCTCCATCCGCAAGCGGAAAAAGAGGGTCAGGTCAACTCTCAGCTAGCATCAACTATCCAGAAGTCAGGGCTGATCCTGATGAAAAACTTCGCTGATGTTGTTCTGAGAACACAAGATTTGTGTAAACAGGAAAACGATTGCTCCCGCCTGAAAAATGCGCTGGTGAATCTGAGCGATGTCAAAAACTGGAATACGCTGGTAAAAGACGCCAACTCCGGCACGCTGAAAGGTATGAATGTGGTGCTGCCCGCCGTCAGCGCAGAAACGCTGGAAGCCTTGGTCAACAGTTCTACCGATCAATTCTTCTATCAGGAAATCAATAACGCGGCAGAATCGCTGAACAGCCCGCCGCCGGGTGGATTCCTGATTCGCAGCGACGAAGGACGACAGTTCGTGAACCACCCGCTCCCTCCGATGCCGCTCAATGAATATCGTCCATCGGATCAGTGGCAGGAACTCCAGCGGCTTTCCGCGATGCTGTTGCATACGCCGTTTAATGCCACGGGCGTTATCACCCAGCTCAACACCGATGCCAACGGGACGCAGCACATCAGCCTGCACAGCGAGCCCGACGTCATTACCGTCTGGCGCTATCTCGGCAGTTGCCTGCTGCTACTGCTATTTTCTGCAACGTTTATCGTTAATGCGGTTCTTACCGGCATTAAAATGCGTAAAAGCCAGAAGCGCGTGACCGATATTCAGCGTTATTACGCTTCTCGATTCAACATGATGACGAATGCGTTCCCGGACAATCGCCCCTTGCTTCCCCGCTAACGGCGTCGTGCCCGTTCCGCGGTTGTGCTAACCTAGCGGCATCGGTTTCCCATCACTATTGTCACAATTGCATTGCGCGTCGCCTGCTTCACCCTCCCTATAGCACGGCGCGATATCTGGAGTCGTTATGAATCCCCACGTTAACTGGCACGACATCGACACCGTGATACTGGATATGGATGGCACGCTGCTCGATCTGGCGTTTGACAGCTATTTCTGGCTTCAACTGGTACCGCAGTCGCTCAGTGAAAAGCGCCATATCAGCCTTGAACAGGCACACCAACTTATCAAGCAAGAGTATCAGGCGGTTCAGCACACGCTAAACTGGTATTGCTTCGATTACTGGTCAGAACGTCTCGATCTGGATATCTATCAAATGACAACGGATATCGGCACGCGTGCCCGCTTGCGCGATGACACCACGCCATTTTTAACGGCGCTGCGCGAGTGCGGTAAAGAGACGATTCTGCTGACCAACGCCCATCCACACAGTCTGGCGGTAAAAATCGAACATACCGGACTGGATCAGCACCTTGATTTATTACTTTCCACCCATACTTATGGGTATCCGAAAGAGAATCAGCGCTTGTGGCAGGCCGTCCAGCAGCAAACCGGCTTCGACCCTGCCAGAACATTATTCGTGGATGACAGCGAGCCGATTCTGGATGCCGCGAAAACCTTCGGCATCCATTACTGTCTGGGCGTGCGTAATCCAGATTCCGGCGAGCAGGAAAAGGTATTCCTACAACATCCGTCAATGAACGACTATCTTGCGCTGCTACCCGCTCTGCGTCACTCCGTTAACGCAGGGTAATCAGGGGGATTGATGGTGAAAGCTACCGAGCAGGCCGACGACGCCGTTCGTCTGGATAAATGGCTCTGGGCCGCCCGTTTCTATAAGACCCGGGCTATCGCCCGCGAAATGATCGACGGCGGCAAAGTCCACTATAACGGGCAACGCGGTAAGCCGAGCAAACAGGTCGAACTGAATGCCGAGGTGAAACTGCGTCAGGGCAATGATGAACGCACCGTGATTATTTTGGCCGTTAGCGGCCAGCGCAGAAGTGCGACAGAAGCACAGGCGCTGTATCAGGAAACGGCTGCAAGCATTGAGAAACGAGAAAAGCTGGCGCAGGCGCGGAAAATGAATGCGCTAACGATGCCACACCCCGATCGCCGCCCTGATAAAAAAGAGCGTCGCGATCTGATTAAATTTAAATACAGCGATCAGGAATAACGCGCTGCCCTTCATTTGTTGGTCATCAAACTGATGACAATAGAAAGAAGACTCAGCGATCGCCGCATCACTCATCGCCGTACCAAGACGAGAAAACATCATGGCTCACGACCAACTATATCGTTATCTGTTTGAAAATTATGCCGTTCGTGGCGAACTGGTAACCGTTAACGAAACGTATCAACGTATTTTGACCAACCACGACTATCCGTCTGCGGTGCAAACACTGCTGGGTGAAATGCTGGTTGCCACCAGCCTGTTGACGGCCACGCTGAAATTCAGCGGCGATATTACCGTTCAGCTTCAGGGCGATGGCCCACTGAAACTGGCGGTGATTAACGGCAATCATCAGCAGCAAATGCGCGGCGTTGCCCGCCTGCAAGGAGATATCGCGCCAGGGAGTTCGCTGAAAGAGATGGTCGGCAATGGCTACCTGGTGATTACCATTACGCCGACGGAAGGTGAGCGCTATCAGGGCGTTGTCGGTTTAGAAGGTGAAACCGTTGCTGAATGTCTGGAAAGCTATTTCCAGCAGTCCGAACAGTTGCCGACGCGGCTGTTTATCCGTACCGGACAGCACGAAGGCAAGCAGGCAGCCGCAGGCATGCTGCTTCAGGTATTGCCTGCACAGGATGCCGATCGTGATGATTTCGATCATCTGGCGCAGCTCACCACAACGGTCAAAGGCGAAGAGCTGTTTTCCCTGCCTGCCACCGAAGTCCTGTACCGCCTTTACCATCAGGAAGAGGTTACCGTGTACGAGCCGCAGGATGTCGAATTCCGCTGCCACTGCTCACGCGATCGTTGCGCCGATGCATTAATGACGCTGTCCGATCAGGAAGTGAATGAGATGATCGAACAAGATGGCGAAATCGATATGCACTGTGATTATTGCGGTACGCACTACCTGTTTAATTCGCTGGACATCCGCACCATACGGCACGATTCATCAGGAAATCTGTTGCATTAATTGTTTTAACGGGTACGAAAGTACCCGTTTTATTTTGCTTATTTTCCCATCTATAAACCGCCGTGATTATTTTTCAAACACCTAAATAAGCAAAGTTATTAATGAATTTATTTAATTTTATGATTGCTATCGCGGTTAAAATAAGCTCACTCCCTACAATGTTTAGTAGTACGACTATAACTTGAGGAGTAGCAACATGCAGATCAACGGTATTACCCCGCAAGCCCTGACGGCTTATGGAATCCACGATGTCCGCGATATTGTCTACAATCCCAGCTATGAACTGCTTTTTGAAGAAGAACGCTCTCCTACCCTACAAGGCTATGAACGCGGCATCGAAACCCAACTGGGTGCGGTAGCCGTCGATACTGGCATCTTTACCGGCCGTTCCCCGAAAGACAAATACATCGTGCGCGATGATGTAACCCGCGACACCGTGTGGTGGTCCGATCAGGGTAAAGGTAAGAACGATAACCACCCACTGAGTCAGGAAACCTGGACGCACCTGAAGCAGCTCGTTACCACACAGCTTTCCGGCAAGCGCCTGTTCATCATCGATGCCTTCTGCGGTGCGAATCCAGACAGCCGCCTCAGCGTACGTTTCGTCACGGAAGTGGCGTGGCAGGCGCATTTCGTCAAAAACATGTTTATCCGCCCAAGCGATGAGGAACTGGAGGGCTTTGAGCCAGACTTCATCGTAATGAACGGCGCGAAATGCACCAACCCGAACTGGCAGGAACAAGGGCTGAACTCCGAGAACTTTGTCGCGTTCAATCTGACAGAACGCATCCAGTTGATCGGCGGCACCTGGTACGGCGGCGAAATGAAGAAAGGGATGTTCTCCATCATGAACTACCTGCTGCCGCTGAAAGGCATCGCCTCTATGCACTGTTCGGCAAACGTCGGCGAAAAAGGCGATGTCGCGGTCTTCTTTGGTCTTTCCGGTACGGGCAAAACCACGCTGTCCACCGATCCGAAACGCCAGTTGATTGGCGATGACGAACACGGCTGGGACGACGACGGCGTCTTCAACTTTGAAGGCGGCTGCTATGCCAAAACCATCAAGCTATCCAAAGAGGCAGAGCCGGATATCTACGGTGCGATCAAACGTGATGCACTGCTGGAGAACGTCACGGTACTGGCAGACGGTACAGTGGACTTCAACGACGGTTCGAAAACCGAGAACACCCGCGTCTCTTATCCGATTTATCACATTCAGAATATCGTTAAACCGGTCTCCAAAGCCGGACATGCGACGAAAGTGATCTTCCTGACGGCTGACGCATTCGGCGTGTTGCCTCCTGTTTCTCGCCTGACATCCGATCAAACGCAGTATCATTTCCTGTCCGGCTTTACCGCCAAACTGGCGGGAACCGAACGCGGCGTGACGGAACCGACACCGACCTTCTCCGCCTGCTTCGGCGCAGCATTCCTGATGCTGCACCCAACGCAGTACGCTGAAGTGCTGGTAAAACGCATGAAGGCGGCCGGTGCACAGGCTTATCTGGTGAACACTGGCTGGAACGGCAACGGTAAACGTATCTCCATTAAAGATACGCGCGGGATTATTGACGCCATTCTGAACGGCAGCATTGATGATGCAGAAATGCAGACGCTGCCGGTCTTCGATTTGGCCATCCCAACGTCGCTGCCCGGCGTTAACCCTGACATTCTCGACCCGCGTGATACCTACGCGAGCGTCGAACAGTGGCAGGAAAAAGCGGACGATCTGGCACAGCGCTTTATCACCAACTTCGATAAATACACCGATGCACCGGCAGGTGCCGCGCTGGTGAAAGCAGGGCCGAAGCGCTAAGCATTAACGAGAAACACAAAGAGAAAAGGCGCGGATTCCGCGCCTTTTGCTATTTTAGGACTTAAAAAGAGGCTTATGACTAACGCAGGTAGCCTAAGCCTCATTTTAGGAGAAACACGGGGATGAGGTTCCCACAGGGACACCTCGCCCCGTGGTAGCTCCGTGTATCTCGGTTCTTAAACGATCGGCATTAGGCTTATGACTCTTTTGCAGCACCGTTATCCGCTACCGCAACTTCCGAGAGCAGCGGCAGATACGCGCGAACACAGAGCCCACCGCGTTCGCTGCTGCCAACGTCCAGCACGCCATTGTGCGCATCAATAATACGCTGCACAATCGCCAGCCCTAGCCCGGTACCGCTGGTGGTTCGCGCACTGTCGCCACGGACGAACGGCTGGAACAAGTGCTTCAATTGATCGGGCGCAATACCCTCTCCATCATCCTCGACCTGAAACCAGACGCGCTGTAGATCGCGCCCGGTACTGACTTTTATCCAGCCATTACCATAACGCGCCGCATTCACCACCAGATTCAGTGCCGCACGTTTTATCGAAAGCGAACTGATGCGCACCAGCAGCTCGCCAGTCGCGAATTCGCTGTCGATCTGGCGTTCATAACCGCTTTCCGATGCGACCACTTCACCCATAATGGCGTTCAGGTCAGCCACTTCCGTCTGCATTTCCTGACCGGTGCGCAGGTAGTCGAGGAACTGCTCAATAATCGCATTACACTCTTCAATGTCCTTATTGATCGACTCTGCCAGATAGTCATCTTCCTTGCCCATCATTTCAGTCGCCAGACGAATACGCGTCAGCGGCGTACGCAGGTCGTGACTGACGCCCGCCATTAACAGCGTGCGGTCATCGGCCAGCAGCTTCACGCCGGAGGCCATCTGGTTAAAGGCGCGGGTCACGGAACGCACTTCGGAGGCACCGTACTCCCGCAGCGGCGGCGGAATAATGCCCTTACCGACCTGCAAAGCCGCATGTTCCAGCTCAACCAACGGTCGGTTTTGCACCCGAATAAATAACCACGCACCGCCAATCACCAGCAGCATTATCGCCAGCGTATAGCGGAAGAGCGGCGAGAAATCGCCCTGATGAATTTCAGTGAGGGGAACGCGCACCCAGATATCCGGTGACAGCCAGGTTTTCAGCCACACCACCGGTGTATTTTTGCTGACTTCAACCCGCACATCCGTCGGGCCGCCCAGCTGTTGCGCCATCTGGTCGCTCAGAAACTTGTAGTGTTGCGCCCAACGCAGGCCGCTTTCCTCCGCCGCCGCATTGGTGTACAGCGATATACCCAATTCGCGGTAAATCTCACGCCGGAACGCAGGCGGCACCTCAAGCGTGGAGCCATCTTCCAGTTGCAGACTGTCCGTCATCAGCATTCTCACTTCGTATGCCAGCACCTTATTGAACTGCTGCAAACTCGGCAAAATAGCGAAGTTGAGCACCACCAGATAGGTGGTGACCAAACTGACAAACAACAACGTGACAATCAGTAACAACGTCCGTGCAAATGAGCTGCGCGGAGAAAAGCGCCATTGCATCATGCCTTACTGCCGTCCGGGACAAACACGTAGCCAAGACCCCATACGGTCTGGATATAGCGCGGGTGCGCCGGATCCTCTTCCACCATGCGGCGCAGACGAGAAATTTGTACGTCGATAGAACGTTCCATCGCACTGTATTCACGGCCACGGGCCAGATTCATCAGCTTATCGCGAGACAGCGGCTCACGCGGGTGGCTCACCAGCGCCTTAAGCACGGCAAACTCGCCGCTGGTCAACGGCATCGGTTCATCATCGCGGAACATTTCGCGCGTGCCCAGGTTCAGCTTGAATTTACCAAACGCGATAATCGCTTCTTCCTGCGACGGTGCGCCTGGCAGTTCGTTCGCCTGACGACGCAGCACCGCACGGATGCGAGCCAGCAGTTCGCGCGGGTTGAAAGGTTTAGGAATATAATCGTCCGCGCCGATTTCCAGCCCGACGATACGATCGACTTCTTCCCCTTTGGCCGTCACCATAATGATCGGCATCGGGTTACTCTGGCTACGCAAACGACGGCAGATGGACAAACCATCTTCGCCCGGCAGCATCAGGTCCAGCACCATGAGGTGAAAGGATTCACGGGTCAGCAAACGGTCCATCTGTTCAGCATTGGCTACGCTACGTACCTGAAAACCCTGCTCAGTCAGATAACGCTCTAATAGCGCACGCAACCGCATGTCGTCATCTACAACCAGAATTTTATAGTTTTCTTGCATTCTCTTTCTCCAAAGGCGTAATAGCGCCGACGCTGCTATTGTTCAGAAACACACGAATTACTGACAGTCGTTTCTGGTATACATTCTAGGCAAAATTGTTACAAAGCATATTAAAATTCGTGTAATCAATCATTTCCTTTGCCGTCAGTCATAAAATAATCGGCGATTTACGGTGGTTGTCACTCACGAAGATTGTCGTTTACGAAGATTATCGTTTACGGAGATTATAGTAACGCCGCCGACAATAAAAAGGCACGGTAGTGGCAAAAGCAGGAGAAAAGAGAAGAGAAAGGGCGTTGCCACCCGGATCCAGAGCGGCAACGTAAAGTGATTAATGCATAGCCGTGGTTAACACATAGCCGTAATTAGCGCATCAGTTCATCCAGTACCACGCTCACCGACGGCAGCGCAGGCTGGAAAAGATGACGTGTGGTCTTGTAGGGAAACAGACCCTTTTCCGTCACAATGGTCTGCATAATCAGATTCTTGCAAAAAGGTTGCCCGGTCTTCCAGTGATAAACGGACACGCGAGGATCCTCATAATCAAGCAACGCGCAGGGGATGTGCTTCAATCCCAGCTCGGTGGCCGCACGTAGCCGATGATTGCCGTCCATAATAATTCCGGTTTCTTTCTCTATGGGCACCGGTGTCGTCCAGCAGCCACAGCGGCAAATGTCCTCCATCAGACATTCCACGTTCGACATATCAACATTTTCAGAGGGAAGCAGGAACTGCACGGGCGTAAGAGCGATCTGGTAGGTCATACCTTCAAACATTATCCACCTCCTGACGTAACGGTTACGCACAGCTCCGACGCAACGTCGGAGCTGCCTCTCATTTACGGCGCAAGACTGACGAAATAGCCCGGCTGGTAGTCCACCGGTAAAAATTGCTGATGAAGCTGGCGGAAAGTGTCATCCGCGTTGAGATCGCGGAATAGATCGGGGTGAAACCACTCAGCCAATTGCTGAATCGCGATGAAATCATAGGGCCCGTTATAAAACTGATGCCAGATGGCATAGAACGCGCGTTTCTGCTTCGCGAGGGTGTTGGTATACGCAGGCCGTCCCAAAAACCATTCAAGCCGCTTGCGCCCTTCAACCACATCCTGCCCCGGTCCCAATCCAATCCAGCGCCCGCCGGGTACGAAGGCTTCAAAGTTGCCGCTGGTGATCACCACCACTTCAGGGTTTTCCACAATCACCTGTTCAGGGTGCATCTGCATAAAAGTGCTCGGCGCATTTTTTGCCGCAACGTTATCGCCACCGGCCAGTTGCACGAACTTACCGAAGTTATCTGGGCCGAAGGTCAGGCAGCACTCATCGGTGTAGCCCCCCAACCGCTCAATGAACACGCGCGGTGAACGCGGCTTTTTCGCCGCCAGCACGTCGGAAACACGTTTTAGCTGCGCCTCACGGAACGCGAGAAACGCCTCGGCGCGCGCTTCCTGATGAAACAACTTGCCGAACAGACGCAGGGTCGGCGCGGTGTTTTCCAGCGGGTGATAGCGAAAATCGACATACACAATCGGAATGCCGACGCTATCCAGTATCCGGTCATAGCCCGCATCGACAATCGCCCGCTGCGCCTCAATATTCATAATGATGACGTCCGGCTTCAGCGATACCGCCTGTTCCACGTCAAACGTCCCTTTCTCCGTGCCGTCGAACGTCGGAATTTTCGCCAGTTGAGGAAAACGATCGCGGTACTGGTGCCACGTTGCCGGATCGGACTGAATCAAATCGCGCCGCCAGGCAACGATCCTTTTCGCCGGATCTTCCCTGTCGAGCATCGCGACCAGATAAAGCTGACGTCCTTCCCCCAACATGACGCGCTGCACCGGCGTGTTGACCCTCACCTCACGCCCCAGCACATCCTTAATAAACGTTGAGGTTTGCGCAGTTTGCTCAGCCTGCGCCACCAGCGGCGACAGACCGACCATCAACAGCGCACTCAGCAATAACCGACGGCAATATTGCCGCGTCCAACGATTACACATTTTCGATATTTCCCTTCGTCGAGAGAGAGTCATGTTTTTCCGCCTGTTTCCGCAGGTGTCGTAGCAGCATCAGCGAGACCAGAAAGGTCACCAGATACGCGGCGCCAACGCAGAAGAACAGCGAACGTAGTCCGGGGGAGTAGAGCACCAATCCACCCAAAGCAATGCCCAGAATCGAAGCAAACTGGCTGACGCTTTGCGCCACACCGAGTATGTAACCCTGCTGTCCGGCACCAGCCGCACGGGAAATCAGCGCCATCAGAACCGGCGTCGTCGCCCCCAGCAGGACGCCCCACAGGAAATAAAGCGGGATGAAAATCGCGATATTCAGGATCGTGGCGGCCGTCAATGTGACGATGGCGCAGGCCAGCATAACCACACACAGGCGGCTCAGCGTCTGGGACAGCGAGAGGTTTTCAAAATAGCGCGCCCACAGCGATGCAGAGACAATCACACCGGTCGCCTGCAAGCCATAGCACAGGCCGATAATCCATTTATCCACCTGAAAAATGCCATCCATATACAGGGAAAACGGCGTTTGCGGAATCATGCGGCTGGCCAGCAACAGGCCGGAAATCAGCAGCAGGCCGGAAATCGGCGACAACGCCCAAAGCCGCCTGCGCGGTGTGCTTTTCTCCTGTGCATCCGCAGGCGGAACCGCAGGGACATCGGGGGCGACATGCGGCAGGAACAGCGCCACGGTAATGCCACACAGCGCGCACAGGATCGCGGCGCTCAGGTTGATCCAGAAGAAGTTCAGGTAGTCGAGGATCAGCCCACCGACTATCGCCCCTAGCAGCGATCCGACGTTGGTAGACACCTGAAGCCAGGCGAACAGCCGCGTACGCTGTAACGGACTGACGACCGCGACGCCGTAGGCCTGCGCGGGCGCGATATACCCCGCACAGGCGCCCTGAATAAAACGCAGCGCGACGATCGTCCAGATGTCATTGGCCCACGCCAGCCCGAGCTGGGTTAACGCCAGCCCGAACAGCGCGCGGATCATCATGGCTTTATTGCCCAGCCGATCGCCCATTCGTCCCCAGAAGGCACTGGTCAGCATAATGCCCAGCATCGGCCCGATGTACACGGCAATCCCCGCGATACTCAGTTCCGCACCGGACGACATACTTTCCAGATGCAGCGGCCAAAACGGCCCGCTCATCTCCATCGCCCCCATCGCCACCAGCTGTACGACAAACATAAAGTGGATGATGAACGCCACCTGCCCATTCAAGCGCATGCGTCAATTCCTTCTGCTTTCACGACGTCACCCCGTCTCATTTCAGCCACTGTGGCGGGAAATAGTCGGGACGATCCTGCGTGGAAGTGCCCATATAATCGCTGCACCACCGGTAGACTTCCTCAATGTACGGCACGCTAACGGCCAGATTCTCCGCGATGGTCACCAGCAGGCTCAGGCCGTAAGCGATATCCTCCTGAAACACCCGATGCTGCGTATCAAACACATACCCGCCCGCGCCATCTTTTCGCAGCGGCAGACCGATGCCGTGGTAAGCCTGATTGGTGCGCAGCACAGAGAGCATCGTGTGCGCATCGGCAATCTGCTCACCATAGGCATCGATAATCTCCTGCTTGAGCGGCAGCACCGAATCCAACTGCACACCAAGCCGCGCCTCCAGCGCTGCACACAGCCGTTGGTTCTCCTCGTCCATACGTTCCAGATAATAGGCACCGAGTTCCGGGCAATCATTCCACCAGCACAGCGGCTGTGAGAGCGGTCGGGCGTGCCACTGTCCATAGGGACCGATCAGGCCATAAATCACTGCACTGTGCATAATCGGGTTACCCGGCGTCAGCGTGATCTCCAGATAATCCGGTAACAGCACCACTGGTGCAGAATAGAGTCGTTGCAACAGTGCCATCAGCGCCTGCTGGCTCGCAGCCGTTTCACGCCGATGCGTGGCGACATACAGCGTGGCCTTTTCGCCGCCCATTTTGATCGACTGACCCGGCAGTAAATCAAACGCAATGTGCGCAACGTCCTTCATGCCCCAAATCACCACGTTCGGACGAGCGGCCAGCTCGCGTTCAGCCAGCCAGTCAAAACCGCAAAAACCGGGAATGGCGCCAACATAAACCGGTTTGTTGGCGGGCAGATGAGGAACAATCCGCGCCAGAAGATCGGCGCGGAAGTTAGCAGGAACGGTGATGATAACGACGTCCGCATCGCGGCAGGCTTCCGCCGGATCGCAGGTCACGCAGTCCGGCGTGGCCGTCAGCGTCTCGCCATCCGGCAACAGGGCATGTAGCCGTTTACCGTGCTGCTGATAGGCTTCCGGCAGGCGCGGATGGCTACCCAGCAGCGTCACCCTGACGTCCGGCAGTTGTGTAAACAGTACCGTGGCGAGATGGCCGGTCTTACCGGCCCCGCAAATCACCACGTTAAGCGGCTGCCCGCTTAGCGCTTCGGTCATCCTTAACTCCTTAGCTTGCCTGCTCCAGAGAAATCGCGTTGCCCAGCCAGCGATCCAGATCGTGCCATACGCCGCTATCCGTCAGATTACGCGCCGCCAGCCACTCTTCGTTAAACACCGTATGCAGGTATTTTTCACCGCCGTCGGCAATCGCCAGCACAACGTTGCCGCCGATGCGATCCTGATAGATCAATTCCAGCGCTTTATAGATCACCCCGCCCGTCGAGCCGCCGACCAGCAAACCATAGTGCCGCGCGATATAGCGTGCGGTTTCAAACGCCTGCGCATCCGAAACCTGCTCGCCACAGTCGATGCAGCTATAATCCAGCACCAGCCCCACGGTATCTCCGGCTGGCGTACCGGTGCCAGACTGGTAGTAAGGTTTGCCGGGGTGGCCGAAGACAATAGAACCCACTGGTTCAACGGCAATGGTCGTAATATCCGGGTTATGGACTTTCAGGCCGTGCGAAATACCGGTCATCGATCCGCCAGTGCCCACGCAGCCGACAAACGCGTCGATCTTGCCAATCTGGCTGAACAGCTCACGCACAAAATCAGCGTAGCCGCCCGCATTCGCCGCGTTATCCGATTGATTCATAAACACCGCACCGGGAATTTCCTGTGCCAACTGTGCCGCCATGCGTTGACGTTCCACCACCGCCACTTCATCTTCACCGTAGTCGCCGGAGACGTAGCGAATTTCCGCGCCGAGCGCACGCATGATGGCAATTTTGTCCTGTGCCGCGTGGTGATCGACCACGGCGATAAAGCGCAGGCCATATTCGATCGACGCCAGCGCCAGCCCGATACCGGTATTACCCGACGACGACTCGACGATAGTGCCGCCGGGGCGAATTTTGCCTGACTTCAACCCGGCGACAATCATGTTGCGCGCCATGCGATCCTTCATGCTGCCGCCGGGATTGTTCTTCTCCACTTTTAAAAACAAACGCGTATCCCCATAGGGAACCGGAATTTGTATAACGGGGGTATTACCAATCAAGTCAGTTACTTTATTCAGGATCATGGTTCTGCTCCATTCAGTTATCACTGGAAAAAATCAGCTCACCTTTCTTACCTTTGAACGCACACAAGCGCGCAGGCAGCGGATGTCGATGAAACGCGTTCTCCAGCAGGTCCATCTGGTATCCCGCCGTATTCGCATAAATCAGTAAATCACCTGGCTGCGGCACGGTTCGAAAATGAATCAATCGGTTCGTAATGACATCGTCGTCCAGACAGCTGTGTCCGGCGATCCAGGCTTTGCCCGGCGTCGGAGGGGTGTCTTTTTTGACGGAAAAAACATGCAGAGGATCAATCAAAAACTCAGAGTTAAACCAGGTTTCACAGGCGCTGAAGCTACTGCCTTCCACAAACACAACGTGGTTGCCGTCTGGCTGGCGACGCGTTCGCGTCACGCGAAATACCGTAATCGCACTTTGGTCAGCCAGGCTGCGTCCCGGCTCAATCGCCAGAATCAAGCCGTGTTGTTTGAGCACCTCTGCCACACGGGTATCCCCGACTGAGGCTGACAGAAATGCCTCAAGATAATCAGCTGCTGAACACTCGCCGCCATATGGGTAAAACGAGGTCGGCACCTGACCGTGGCGATAGTCCGCCCCATTCTGCTTCGCTAAATAATCCTGATAGCGTGAGGCCGGAAGATATTGAATCGGTAATCCACCGCCGATATCAATAATGGCGGGCTGCAATCCCTTTGCGCGCGCCTGCTCTAGCAATGGCAGCACCTCAGACAATGCGGCCACGCGGGTATCGGGCTCATAACCGCCCAGATGGAAATGAAAGCCTTCCAGCCGAAGCGCATCCTGTCTGATGCTCAGTGTCTCCAGACAGCGTGCGGCCTCATCGGCCAGCATGCCAAACCGGCTGGCCTGTGCGAACGACGGGCGATAGCGCAGCAAAACGCGTACTGGCTCCGTCACGCGCAGCACATCCGCCAGCGCGAGCACCTCGTCGAACTCTTCCGGCGAGTCCAACACGATGAGGGCACGGTGATTAACCAACGCCATCAGGAACTCGCGCGTTTTCGCTGGCCCCGTGGCGCACAGTCGCGCGCCGTCACAGCCAGCCCGCAGGGCATCTTTCAGCTCCTGTAAACTGGAAACATCCACGCCGACGCCCGCGTTAACGGCCGCCTGCACCAGCCCCGGTGATTTGTTCACCTTCGCGCCGTAGTACAGGCGGCAGTCCACATCGTGGCGCTGCAACACCGTTCGCAATGCCGCGATATTGTTGGCCACCGTGTGAGGCCAGACAATATTCAGCGGCGACCCATACAGCTCAACCAGCCATGACAACCTTTGCGGCGAGTTGAAAAGAAACTGCTCAATCTCACTATCCAGATAAGGCGTCAGTCTCTCAGGCCAGTGGGCCTGCGCGACAGCGGGGGAAGACACTGCGGCAAAGCTAAACAGGTTGCTCATCGCTATCTCCTTAACGTTCGGTTCCTGAAAAATGCCTATCCTTAGAAATCAACCGCCACAGACAGCATCAGCGTCCGCGGCGTTCCTTGCGATACCGTGCTGAACGACGTCACACCAGACCAGTAATTGCGGTCAAAGGCGTTAAGGACATCCGCGCGGAACGTGGTGGGCGCGTTGTAGATTCGCGTCTTGTAACGCGCGCCGAAATCAACCGTGGTCCAGGAAGGAATGGATTGGGTATTGATGGTGTTGACGTTCTGCTTCCCGTTATGGGTGACGTTGGCGCTCAGCGTCAGATCGCGCAGGAACGGCAGGTCATATTCCACGCCGGCGTTAGCCTGAAAACGCGACGTGCCCGGCGCACGCTTGCCCTGCGCCCCCGGCGTCACACTTTTGGTCAACTCGGCATCCAGCAGCATCACGCCGCCCGTCAGACGCAGGTCTTCCAGCGGTGAACCGACCACATCCAGTTCAATACCCCGATTACGCTGTTCGTTGGCATCAACAAACGTGCCGTTAACCAGCGCACCGCTCGGTTTGGTGATCTGGAAAACGCTCAGCGTGGAGATCGTCCCCAGCGCGTCCACTTTCACCCCAGCCTCGTACTGTTTGCTCTTATACGGCGACAGCACTTGCCCCGCATTGCTAGCCGTCGTGGGTGCCACGTCCCCTTTACTCAGCCCCTCAATGTAGTTGGCATAGAGCGAGACGTGCTGCCAGGGTTTAACAATCACCCCGAGCATCGGGGTGATTGCGCTCTTGTCATAAGAAGAGCGCGCCCCGCCATCTGGCGCAGCGAAGTTATCCGAGTTGATCTGCTGATAGCGCAGCCCACCCGTGACTTGCAGCGCATCGTTCCAGAAGCCGAGCGTATCTGCCAGTGCGATGCCTGACAGCGCGGTAGAAGAGCGTTTGTAGATACTCGAGGGCGCGGCGATATCCTGTGCTGGCGCAGAGACAGGGTTGTAAATATTTGAATCAATGGCCGTTCCCGCTCTGCTGGCGCTGGCCTGACGATCGCGATAGTAGCTGGTCTGTGCCGACAGTTTGTGCGTCACCGCTCCGGTTTCCACATCCGCGCGCACGCCGGTCGCGAAGTTGTAACGACTGGTGGTAAAGCGGTAATTCCCTACGCCGGAACGAATATCACCATTGTTATTAATCACCTGCGGCACCTGCTCCGACAGTCGGCTCACGTGTGCGCTGGAACCGCCTAAATCGGTAAACCAGGTGACGTTATCCGCCAGATCGTATTCGGTATGCAGCAGCACCGACTGATCTTTGGAGTGCCAGAAGCCCCACGGTTGGGAAATATTGGTGTTGCCATCTGGTGCGTCGGGTACGGTCACTCCCGCCGCGAACGAATAAGGTCGCGACGGCGCACGCGTTTTCAGGTGCTGCGTGATGAGATCCAACGTGGCACGGAAACGTTCTGACGAGAAATCCAACCCAAGCGCGCCGACCTGTGTGCGCTTATCGCTGCCATTCCACACGGTGTCGCCATAGCCATAGTTGCCATTAAAACGGACGCCGAGCAGATTGTTATTTTCCAGCGCATAGACGCGGGAAATATCCGCATGCTGCGTGAGTTGGGAATCAGACTGCCAGCTGGTGGTGAGGCGGGTCAGATTGCCTACGGTGGTTGGGCGTTTGGTGACGGCGTTAATCACGCCGCCCACGCTGCTATTAGGCGACAGCCCATACAGCAACGCCGACGGCCCTTTCAGCACTTCCACCCGCTCAATGTAGTCGGTCATCAGCTGATAGTTGGGGGCAACACCGTAGACGCCGTTCATGGCGATGTCGCTCAGGTTTCCTTCGTTGAGTGGAAAACCGCGAATGTAATAAGAATCCAGCAGACCGCCCTGAGAACTGCTCACACGCACCGAGGCGTCATGGGCAACCACCTGCCCTAGCGTTTGTGCCTGCTTGTTTTCAATAAACGCTGAGGTCACATTGCTGACGTTAAACGGCGTATCCATGACATCCTTTTTGCCCAGCAGCCCGGTACTGGACGAACGCGCCGACATGCCGCCCGCCACCAGCCCCTGTACGGCTTCCGCGTCTTTGGCTTCAACCACGATAGTGGAATCATCGCGCTCGCCCGTTTCAGCCAGGGCGGGTATCGCGATACCGCTTAGCACAGCCATGGCCGCCGTGACGGCGACGGCTAACGCGGAGGGAATAGGAAAACGCGTTTTCCCGGTAGGTGGAGTGAAGTTCTTCCTGGCGTTCATCAACTAAGTTATCCATCTCAAAATGAGGAGTGAAAAAGATGCTCCCGTTTTTCAGCCTGTAAGGCGGGAGCATCGCCATACATCACGATCTGATGCGGGTGTCTTCCCCTTCCACAAGGAAGGGATTGCTCAGACCGTGCTGAATCCGGTAGTCGCGATATTCCTGGATATGCATGCGCAGCAGAGAACGCGTATACCAGGGCTGGGTCAAAAACATGTCGCGTTCGGTCTGCCACAGCTCGCCATCAACGCGCGACTTCACGGCGTCAAACGCCGCGGCGGTTTCCTCTTTCATCACCTGCCACAGCCGGGCATCGGCAAAGCCATATTCCGCACTGAGTGCCAGCGCCAGTTCATGCAGGTGGCTGACGAAACAGGCATCGACGACAAACATCCGCACCGGCTCGATATCGCCTTCAAACACCGTGGGCAGAATGCCGGGCCAGACGTAAGGTTGCAGGTGATAGCCACGCTGACGCAGCAGCGGTGCGTAGGTGCGCCCGTCGCCGAAATCGCGAATTAATAGCCCCTGTGCAACGCCTTCCGGTGAAAAGAGGATCTGGCTGTTCTGCTGATGCGCTTCCAGCCCGATGCCGTACAGCAGATAGATAGCGATGACGGGTCGGGTCACGGCGCGAACGTATTGGCGGAACCACGCTTCGGGGCCAAGCCCGGACAGCGCCACCAGCTCGGTGAATAACGGCTGGTCGCGGTGAGGTAGCGCCGTAAAGAGCGTGGCGACGGTCACGGGCAGCGCGCCGTCAGCGCGTTCATAGGCGTGCGCATCACGGAACACGACGGAGAGATGTTTGCCCGGCGCGTCGTCCTGATGAACCGCGTGCTTGTAGTGGAACGCCGCCTCTTCGCGGAAAAATTCCAGCCGCTGCTCAAATCCGCCTTCCTGCGCCAAAATCGCTTCGATAATGGTGCTGATACGTGGCCCCATGTGGATCGATTTCGCCTGTAGGCTGCGCATTTCGCTGGTCATCCAGATGGCGACAGGCAGCTTGATAAAGGGAGAAGAAGGTGGTTCAACGGGCAAAACCGTACGGAACGACATCCCCGGCAAGGTGATGAGATCGGGGCCGTCGGTAAGCAGAATGCCTTCGGCGATCTCATCCGCGTAATGGGATTTCACCCAATTTTCCAGATGCCAACTGTGGATGGGCAGCGGGAGCCACTGTGTTTCATCCAGCCCTTGTTGGTTCAGGCGCTGCTTCCAGTCCTGCCAGAGCGCGGGGAACGCCTGAGCAAACCACTGATGAAAATTATCGACATGCGGCATGCATTCCACATACGCCATATCACGACGCAGCGCGGTAATACGCAGCGGCACGCGGGCATTGAATTCGGGTGATAGCTGTTGGACGTCTTCGTCACTCAGTCCCGGACGGGATTTCCAGGTTGGGTAGTAGGGGTGGCCTTCCAGCGATCCCCACTGATCGAGCAACATCGCGGCATCGCGAATACTTAGCTGCCGACGCAGCCACAGCGTGAAATGATTCTGCCCATCTCGCTGCATGGCGTCAGCCACCTCAGCACGCCATTGGCGACGATAGCGGCGGGCATGGGTATCATTACTAATACTGTTACCCACATCTTTTTTCAGACCGAGGATGCCGCTCTCTTCCGGGTGGAAATCGAAACTATCACGAAGTACATCAATCAACTGCTCGTGGCCAGTGACGGGGAAAGATGTGCCATCTGAATTAATCAGATAAATATTTCCATTATTAATATAGGTGTTTGCTGGCGCTGGGGAAATATCATCAAATTTCAATACAGTTTTGCCATCCTGCAAAGCCAGCGTCGCTCCCCTGGAATTATCCTCAATAAAATTCAGGTCATTTTTATTTAAAATTCCTTCTGCAAAAAAGCAGCGAATCAATCGCCTTAACGCATTTTTATTTGAGTAATCAGAGAGAAAATCATCTGTATCCTGATGTATATCCCTGTGTTTAACTTCCTCTGACTTGATATTCATAACCACTCCTCATACCGATAAAACAAGTAAAAATTGATTGCTGTAACGTATAAAAGGGTGTCATTAAATCTCGGGTTAACACGTCCCGAAACTTAATAAAAATGTCGCGATAGATGGATTGAAAAATAATGAACGGAAAGCTAGCATATCACTAATGTCAATGTAAATAGGTATCATTCTTATTCGCAATTAATTAGTTACATTTTAATAAAATGTCATTTAATCAATAAATTAAACAAAGGAGAGCAGCATGGAACACGCTAAAACCTATCTCTTTGTGCCTGGTAATGCGCCCCACCGCTTTCAACATGCCGTCAGCTGCGGGGCCGATGCTGTGATATTTGATTTAGAAGATGCTGTTCATCCTGATGAGAAAAACCAGGCCAGAGAGAATATTATCCAGTGGGATAAAAACGATACGACCGTCTCTGAAATAAATTGCAAAAGATATATACGTTTAAATAAATTTGATTCAATAGCGTTCAGGGAAGACATCGAGTTTCTAAATAAACTCAACAATAAAGAGAAATTAAGAAATAATGCAAAATCCAGACATAAAATAGTCACATGGGAAATTGTTTTACCTAAAATAGAATCCGCAGAAATGCTGAATGACGCGCGGGAAATGATAAATCGTAATAGATTGGATAATGTGAATATTATTGCGATTATTGAAACCGCACGGGGGTTGCATAATGCAGAGGAGATTTGTGCGGCAGGGGTAGAAAGAGTCGCATTTGGCTCGCTGGATTTCTCGCTCGATATTCACTGCGATCAATCCCTGTATGCCTTGCTGTATGCCAGAAGCCGTATTGTACTAGCTTCCAGACTGGCCGACTTGCCCCCGCCAATAGATTGCGTCAACCCTGACTTCACACATCACGATCGCGTGTTAGCCGATGCGTTACATGCACGTTCGCTCGGCTTCTCCGCCAAACTCTGCATTCATCCTTCACAGATCGATGCTGTTCAGCAGGCTTTCGCGACAGATCGCAGTAAACTAGATTGGGCAAAACAGGTGCTGAAAGCGGCCGAACACAGCTACGCTTTCCAGATAAACGGCGAAATGGTGGATTTACCCGTCATTGAGCAGGCCAGACAGCTATTACGAGCGCAAAATGTAGATGACTAAACCTCTGGCGCCACTAGGATACGAAGGGGGAAATGCGCCTGCACAGCTTGCCGCGCGTTCCCCTACGTGCCGCTACCGGGTCGATTATGACTTAACGTAATCAATCGAATTGACGAACCACTCACGCGGGCCGTCCGGCGTATTCACGGTAAATTCCTCATCAACCGCTTTTTTCAGCATGGCGCGCGCCATCGGGGAATCGATCGAAATGTAGTCTTTATTGTCACCGTAGATCTCGTCCGGGCCGACAATCCGCAAACGCTTCACATCCCCTTGCTCATTTTCGATCTCGACCCAGGCACCAAAAAATACGCTGCCATCCTGCTGCGGCGAATAATCAACGATCTTCAATTCCGTCAGGCATTTTCTCAGGTAGCGTACACGCCTGTCGATCTGGCGTAATAAACGTTTGTTATAGGTGTAGTCTGCATTTTCCGAGCGATCCCCCAGGCTGGCCGCCCAGGAAACAATCTTGGTAATTTCAGGGCGCTTTACATTCCAGAGATGATCGTGCTCTGCCCGCAGTTTGTCATACCCCTCACGGGTAATCAGATTGGTTTTCAAGTCATTAACCCCGTTAGCGCTCTAGCGCGTACAACATATCTTCGATATTTCCACGTATAAAAATCACACGTTCATTACACAGATTTACAATTTTGGCTAATAATCTATCAACAGACATAAATATGTCATTTCTATCCCGTACTTTTAGCCACGGAGAGCTACGGAGAACGATTTATGTTTAGCTTAGACGCCATTCTGCAAGATCTTGCCCCGCATCGCCATACGCCACCCTGGCAGAAAACGGTTTTACGTTCTCTGCTATTTGAAAATGAAATGCAGCAATTTGCGCGGCGTTACCCGCATTTGAAAGGATTGGATCTGGTCGAGCAGATTCTTGATTACTTCAACTTCAATTGTGAAATGGTCGAAGGGGATTTAGAAAATATCCCCAGCCAGGGACCGGTGGTGCTGGTTGCCAACCACCCGATTGGCTCACTGGACGGTCTGGCGTTATTACGCACCGTCGCCAGCGTCAGGCCCGATGTTCGCATCGTCGCCAGCCAGCTACTCTCTTATGTCGCCCCGCTCAAAAATCTGTTTTTTTCCGTCGATAACTTCAATAACCGCACCAAACGCCAACAAATCAGCGCCATCCAGCAGCATCTGGAAGGCGACGGCGCTATCATCGTCTTCCCGGCGGGTGAAGTTTCACGCGCCAGCCTGCAAGGCATTCGCGACGGCCACTGGCATAACGGTTTTATCCGCATGGCGAGCAAAGCCCGTGCGCCTGTGGTCCCCATTCATATCAGCGGGCGTAACAGCGCGCTGTTCTATCTCTCGTCCATGGTTTACCGCCCGCTGTCTACCCTTTTGCTGGTGAGAGAGATGTTTGGTCAGCGTGACCAAACGCTCAAATTGCGTATCGGTGCCAGAATTCCCTATGCATCCTGGAGTCAGGGCGAGTGGAACGCCAACGATCTGGCGGCTCGTTTCCGGCGTCATGTTTATCGGTTGGGACAAGGAAAGCCCGGCTGCTTTTCCGGTGAAAAACCCATTGCACTGGCCGAAGACCGCGTGCAGTTGAAGCGCGCACTGTCAGCATGCGAAACGCTGGGTACCACGCCGGATGGCAAAGTGGTCTATCTGTACCGTCGCGGTGAAGAGGATTACGTGCCGCTATTACGCGAACTTGGACGCCTGCGCGAAATCGCCTTCCGCGCCGTGGGCGAAGGCTCCGGCCAGCGCCGCGATCTGGACAGCTATGACGATGATTATCTGCATCTGATTCTGTGGGACGATCGCGAGCTGGAGATTGTTGGGGCGTATCGCTTTGTCTCGACGGCAAGCCTGATCGCCGAAAAAGGGAAAAGCGGCCTCTATAGTCACAGCCTGTTTCAGTACGGCGACGAAATGGATCCGATACTGGCATCAGGCATTGAGCTGGGACGCAGTTTCATTCAGCCCAAATACTGGGGTAAGCGCGGATTGGATTATCTCTGGCTAGGCATTGGTGCCTATCTGGCGCGTTACCCAGAACACCGCTATCTATTTGGCCCGGTGTCGCTTTCCGGTGCATTGCCGCCCCACGCACGCGATCTACTGGTGGCATTTTATCGTCTGCACTTCACGCCCGATCAGCCGCTGGCAACATCGCGCCGCCCCTATCCGGCCTCGCTGCCTGACGTGCTGAAACAGTTTGAAGGGACGGACTACCAGCAGGATCTCACGCGGTTGAAAAGCATGCTCAGTAACATGGGTTGCGCGATCCCCACACTCTACAAACAGTATTCGGAACTGTGTGAACCGGGAGGTGTGCGGTTTATCGACTTCGGCATCGACCCCGATTTCAATAACTGCATCGATGGTCTGGTGCTTGTCGACCTGCAACAGCTAAAAGAATCACGCTACCAGCGCTATATCGCCCCTTTTATCAGCGATAAAGCCTCTTGATTGACCGGTGCGTTAGCCTCTGAAGGGCTAACGCACCACGCTTCCCCGCGCATTTTGTCTCTCAGATCACACATTTCATACGAAATCCCGCTTGCCGTAATTTACGTGATCAACTGAACGCTTTTCCTGCCGATATTAAAGATATTCTTATCTATATGTTTTTGAGCGCGGGAGTGGCCGATGTATCCCGAAAATGCGAAACATAGCTATAATACCTTGTCATTACTTGCATCGGTTACGATAGCAAGCCCTCTCCGTTATACCTTCATAGCATGTCAAAAAATTAAGGATGTTTATGAATATGCTGAACAGAATCAAACTCGGCAAGATGCTGGGTATGGGATTTTCTCTGGTTATCATCATCTGCCTGATAGTGGCATTCTTCGGACGACTCCAACTGGTTGGGCTGGGTAACGACATCGACCGCCTTTCCGGCACCACGCTAGCGAATATGTTATTGATTCAGGAAGTGAAAGCCGGTTTTGACGCCAATGCTCGCCTGATACGTAACATTGCAATCAGCACTAACTCTGAGCAAATCAGGCAGGAAAAGCAGTTCGTCGATGAGCAAATCGCCCGTAATACCGCCAACCTGAAAAAGCTGGGACAGCAGTTGGATACCGAAGGCACCAGCGCGCTGCTGAAACAGTTTCAGGATACTCGCCCGCCGTACCTTGCGGCCTTTTTGAAAGCGATGGATCTGGTGCAATCCACCGATCCACAACTGCGTCTACAGGGTAACGCGATTATTCTCAATGAGATGCAGACAGCACAAAACGCGCTGTTCAAAGTGCTGGACGCGATGATGGCCTCACAGCAACAGGATACCAACGAGATTGTCAGCCACGCCAAGCATGGCGCACAGTCCGGCAGCGTCATCATGCTGGTCCTCTCCCTTGCCGCTACCGCGATGGCCGCCGTCGTAGCCTGGCTGATTACCCGCACGTTGAAAAACCAACTGGGTGGCGAACCGCTCTACGCGACCCACATTGCCCGACAGGTGGCCGATGGCGATCTGGCAGTCGATATCAACATCAAGCCGGACGACCACAGCAGCCTGTTAGCCACCATGCATCACATGAGTAATAACCTCGGTGATATCGTCGAGCAAGTGCGACAGAGCAGCGAAGCCATCGCTTCCGGTTCCAGCCAAATCGCCGCTGGCAGCGAGAATCTCAGCCAACGTACAGAAGAACAAGCTGCCAGCTTGCAGCAAACAGCAGCGTCTATGGAGCAGATGAGCCAGGCGATTCGTCAAAATGCGCATACCGTACGTAGCGTCACTCAACTTGCCAGCCAGGCCAGCGAAACGGCGACCAAGGGCGGCGAGGCGATCGGCGATATGGTCATTACCATGAAAGAGATCTCCGACAGCTCACACAAAATCCGCGACATTATTAGCGTCATTGACGGCATCGCTTTCCAGACCAACATTCTGGCGCTGAATGCGGCAGTCGAAGCCGCACGCGCAGGTGAACAGGGCCGCGGCTTCGCCGTGGTCGCTGGAGAAGTACGTTCGCTGGCACAGCGTTCCGCGTCTGCCGCCAAAGAAATCGCGGTGCTGATCAACACCAGCGTCGAAAAAGTGGAAGCGGGCAACCGTCTGGTTGAAGACACCGGCAGCACCATTGATAAGCTGGTACATCAGGCACGCAGCGTGGCAGATTTAATCAGCGAGATCGGGACAACAACGCAGGAGCAGGAATCCGGCATTTCGCAAATTCATGATGCGGTGAACCAGCTCGATCAAGTCACTCAGCAGAACGCGACGCTGGTGGAAGAATCCGCCAATGCGGCAACCAGCCTGCGCGAACAGTCATCGCATCTGGTGACGCTCATGAACCATTTCCACCTGCGCGGCACGCCAGCAACACGTCCGGCACCGACGGCGAAGAAAGTACAACCGGCCCGTTTAGCACTCGCACCGGTCGGCAACACACAGGATAACTGGGAAAAATTCTAGGCTTATCCCTGCCTGCCATCACCATGATGCCACAGCATAGGCATCATGGTGATCATCACATCATTGCTCTAATTGGAAACTTTTGGGAAATATCAGTCTTTTTTGGAAACGTAATCACGGCGCGGCTGTCCGGTATAAACCTGGCGCGGACGGTAAATGCTGATCTCTTCCTGCTTGTGCATCTCATCCCAATGCGCGATCCAACCAATCGTCCTACCGACGGTGGAAATCACCGTAAACATTGACGGTGGCAGCCCCATTGCTTTCAGAATAACCGACGTATAAAAATCGACGCTCGGGTAGAGTTTATTCTCCAGAAAATAGGCATCGGTCATGGCGATATGTTCCAGCTCCATCGCCACCTGCAACAGGCTGTCTTCCGTACCAAGTTCATTGAGTACTTCGTAACAGGTTTTACGCAGAATCGCCGCGCGGGGATCGAAATGCTGGTAGACAGAGTTGCCGAATCCCATCAGACGGAACGAATCACAGCGATCTTTCGCACGTCGTACGAACTCTGGAACCCGATCGACCGTTTTGATCTCTTCCAGCATGCGCATACAGGCTTCGTTCGCCCCACCGTGCAGCGGCCCCCACATTGATGCCAGACCGGCAGCAATACAGGCAAATGGATTCGCACCGGAAGAACCAGACGCTCTGACCGCCATCGTAGACGGGCATTGACCGTGATCGGCATGCAGAATCAGGATACGGTTCATCGCCCGTTCCAGCACCGGATTCACTTCATATTTTTCAGCCGGAATCGAAAACAGCATGTGCAGGAAGTTGCCGGTATAGGAGAGAGAATTACGCGGATAGACGGACGGCTGCTCAATGGAATATTTGTAGCACATCGCCGCCAGCGTCGGCATTTTCGACAGCAGCCGCACCGCCGCCAGCTCGCGGTGCTCCGCATTATGGATATCCAATACATCATGATAGAACGCAGCCAGCGCGCCCACCACCGCACACATCAGCGCCATCGGGTGAGAATCGCGACGAAAGCCACTGAACATACGGGAAATTTGCTCATGCACCAGCGTATGGCGGGTAATGTTGTCGGCAAATTTCGCATAGGCCTCCGCCGAAGGCGCTTCGCCATGCAGCAGGATGTAACAGACCTCAGTAAAGTCACACTGTTCAGCAAGCTGTTCGACAGGGAAACCCCGATGCAGCAGCACACTATTTACCGCATCAATATAGGTAATCGCCGACTCACACCCTGCCGTATTGGCAAAACCGGGATCATAGCTACACAGCCCGTGTTCACCGAGTGGGCGGATATCCACCGCCGTTTTCCCCAGCACGCCGGAACGCATTTCCAGCGTAATACTCGCCTGCCCTTCTGCCGTCAACGTGGACGTTCTGACTGTCATGAACCTTTCTCCTGCCCGATTAATCATGTTGTTCTCGTTCGCTCTCGCGGGCTTCTGGATAGATTATTCCGTGCTACACACCCTGATTAACGCGACGCTCAATACAAAACGGCACTCAATTGACCGTGAAACAAGCCAACGTATGTCATACGCTAAAATCGTGCGTGGATTGCAAGAATCTGACGGAATATTGATTTAGGTAAATTTTACCGCGCCTCTTTCCCCTTCACCGATCGTAATCCGGCGAACAGCGCCGTCATCGTCCCCGTATTCCAGACGGTGACGGCTGGCATTTTGCACGCTCAATCCGTATAACTGTCCTCACTTGTTTCACCCACGACTTATTTACTCCACTACTTTTTATTCCACTAATGTGATGACGACTGATATCAGACCTATGAATGATTCATTAAGCCACATCATCGCCAGCGAATTGCAGGCGCGTACGGAGCAGGTGGACGCCGCAGTCCGTCTGCTGGATGAAGGAAATACCGTCCCTTTTATCGCCCGTTACCGTAAAGAAGTGACCGGCGGGCTGGATGACACCCAGTTGCGCCAACTCGAAACGCGCCTCGGCTACCTGCGTGAACTGGAAGATCGACGCCAGACTATTCTGAAATCCATCGACGAGCAGGGAAAATTAACCCCACAGCTCGCGACTGCCATTAACGGCACGCTGAGCAAAACCGAGCTGGAAGATCTCTATCTGCCGTATAAACCGAAGCGCCGCACGCGTGGACAAATCGCGATTGAAGCCGGTCTGGAACCGCTGGCCGACGGCCTGTGGCAAGACCCGAGCCAGGATCCGGAGCTGACGGCACAGGCTTATGTCGATGCCGAGAAAGGCGTGGCAGACGTGAAAGCTGCACTGGATGGCGCACGTTACATCCTGATGGAGCGCTTTGCCGAAGACGCGACGCTGCTGGCAAAAGTGCGTAATTATCTGTGGAAAAATGCGCATCTGGTTTCCCGCGTCGTGGAAGGGAAAGAAGAAGAAGGCGCGAAGTTCCGCGACTATTTCGATCATCACGAACCGATTGCTCAGGTGCCTTCACACCGCGCACTGGCCATGTTCCGTGGACGCAATGAAGGCGTGCTGCAACTGGCGCTGAACGCCGATCCGCAACATGAAGAAGCGCCGCGTGAGAGCTACTGCGAACAGATTATTATCGACCACCTGAACCTGCGCTTGGGTAATGCGGCAGCGGACAGCTGGCGGCGCGCCGTGATTAGCTGGACGTGGCGCATTAAAGTCCTGCTGCACCTTGAAACCGAACTGATGGGCAGCGTGCGTGAAAAAGCCGAAGACGAAGCGATCAACGTCTTTGCCCGCAACATGCACGACCTGCTGATGGCCGCGCCGGCGGGCATGCGCGCCACGATGGGTCTCGATCCTGGCCTGCGTACTGGCGTAAAAGTTGCGGTGGTGGATGCCACTGGCAAGCTGGTCGCGACCGACACGATTTATCCACATACCGGTCAGGCGGCTAAAGCGGCGACGTCAGTGGCCGCGCTGTGCCGCAAATATCAGGTTGAGCTGGTGGCTATTGGCAACGGAACCGCCTCACGTGAAACCGAGCGTTTCTTCCTCGATACGCAGAAACAGTTCCCGGATATCAACGCACAGAAAGTGATCGTCAGTGAAGCAGGCGCGTCGGTGTACTCCGCGTCCGAGCTGGCTGCGCTGGAATTCCCCGATTTGGATGTGTCGCTGCGCGGTGCCGTGTCCATCGCCCGTCGTTTGCAGGATCCGCTAGCGGAGCTGGTGAAGATCGATCCGAAATCCATCGGCGTTGGTCAGTATCAGCATGACGTGAGCCAAAGCCTGCTGGCGAAGAAACTGGATGCAGTGGTCGAAGACTGCGTAAACGCCGTCGGCGTTGATCTGAACACCGCCTCCGTCGCGCTGCTGACACGTGTTGCAGGGCTGACGCGTATGATGGCGCAAAATATTGTGACCTGGCGTGATGAGAACGGCCGCTTCCACAACCGTGAACAGTTGCTGAAAGTCAGCCGTCTGGGGCCAAAAGCCTTTGAGCAATGCGCGGGCTTCCTGCGTATTAACCACGGTGATAACCCGCTGGATGCCTCAACCGTTCACCCGGAAGCCTATCCGGTCGTAGAACGCATTCTGGCCGCGACCGAACAGGCATTGCAGGCGCTGATGGGGAATCCAAACGCGCTGCGTAACCTGAAACCGGCAGATTTCACCGATGAGCGTTTCGGCGTACCGACGGTGACCGACATCATCAAAGAGCTGGAGAAACCAGGCCGCGATCCGCGCCCTGAGTTCAAAACCGCCAGCTTCGCCGAGGGCGTCGAAACCTTAAACGATCTGCTGCCGGGTATGATTCTGGAAGGTGCGGTCACCAACGTCACCAACTTTGGCGCGTTTGTGGATATCGGCGTTCATCAGGACGGGTTGGTACACATTTCATCACTGGCCGATCATTTCGTTGATGACCCGCACAAGGTCGTGAAAGCGGGCGACATCGTGAAAGTGAAAGTGATGGAAGTGGACCTGCAACGCAAGCGCATCGCGCTGACCATGCGCCTTGATGAGCAACCGGGTGAGACGTCATCACGCCGTGGCGGTGGCACAGCTCGCGGTGATAACAACGCCTCACCGCGTCAGTCGACAGGCAAATCACGTCCTCGTCCAGCGAATACACCGGCTACAGGTAATAGCGCGATGGGTGATGCGTTAGCCGCCGCCTTTAAAAAACGTTAATCCTCGTTCTTCTACTACTTAAGACATTCCTGACCTTGTAAAAATAAGGTCAGGAATATTTCCCGCCAAAATATCGCTATTTTGTTTCCCTAATAAAACTACGTTTCATTTATATTGAAATATTCAACCATTTCACGGTTATTTTGTGATCTGCATCTAGGTAAATAAATTACCGTTGCGTTATTATTGTTCTATATAGGAAACCATAGTTTTATATATAGAACAATCATGAATATATTCCAACAGCTCGAACACAGTAAAGCGCCTGCAGCCGTCCGTTTAGTGATGGTTCTTGACTACATAGCCAAACGCGACGAAGCCAGCTTCACTGAGATCTGTACTGATTTATCTATCCCGAAAAGCAGCGTACATCATCTATTGGAAGTGCTGGTGGTCACGCAACTGCTGCGTCAGCGTGCCGACGGGCGTTATGTTTTAGGATTGAGACTGTTTGAGTTGGGCGGTTTGGTCATAAAGAATATCGATCTGCGTAAAGACACCATTAACTTTATGCATGAATTAGTTAAAGAGACGGAATTAACCTGCCATCTCGGTATTTTGGACGGCGATAACGGTTTCTTCCTGAGTAAAGTGGAATCTCCCAAGGCTATTGTAAAAACATCCTGGGAAGGTAAGAAAATTGTTTTTAACCGTATGTCTCTGGGAAAAGTGTTATTAGCCTGGCTGCCACAGGAAAGAATTGAATCGCTCATTGCCGATTGTACCTTCGAGTATCTGACACCCCGGACGATTACCAATAAAGAAGCGTTCCTACAGCACCTGAAAATCGTCAAAGAACAGGGCTGGGCCATAGATGACGGCGAAGATATAGAAGAAATCTGCTGCATGGCCGCGCCGATTTTTAATCAAAACGGTGAAGTGATTGCCGCCATCGGCGTTAACGGTATGCAATCACAATATGCGAATGGAAAAAAAGAGAAGCATCTGGCAAGCCTGATTAAAACCAGCAAAGCAATTACCGCTCATATTAATAGCCGGAATATTGATATCAGATAATTTATTGCTCAAGAACAGCCATATACCCTAAATAATTCGAGTTTCAGGACAAAAACGGCAAAGCGTTTTTGAACAGCGCTTGCGCTGGCCCCGAAGGGGTGAGGCCTAGGCCGAATAACGCGGCAAGAGAAGGAATCCCGATGAGCTTACTCAGGTAAGTGATTCGGGTGACAAATCTGCCGGGAGCAGATTTGAACGCTGCTTGCAGCGGCCCTTCAGGGCGAGGCCCACGACGGGCCGAGTATTTGAACGCGGCCAACGCACATGCAACTTGAAGTATGACGGGTATAGTCAATTTTACTGAGTGACGTATTGAACGTCATTCAGTAATCGTCACGACATAAAAACTGTAAGCGCGAATTACGCATTACGGAAAGGCCATCTATACCTGAAAAATGGCTAATTACATAATTATCAGAAAAACGAAGAGTATTCATTATCAATTTAATAATAAGGGTAACCATCTTCACTATTTAATGGAATCGGGTAATAACCGCTTAGATTTTATTTACATATATTAGTTTATATCAAACATCTTTCTGCTTTCACTGAAAGCGGGTTGAACATGCTTTTATCTTCTAATGAGGTCTTTTATGAAAATCAAACAAGCTATTGATAAAATCCCAGGGGGATTAATGCTGGTGCCGCTCTTTTTGGGCGCACTCTGTAATACCTTTACGCCAGGCGCGGGGAAATATTTAGGGTCTTTCAGCAACGGCCTGATTACCGGCACGATCCCCATTCTGGCGGTCTGGTTTTTCTGTATGGGCGCGTCCATTGAACTTAAAGCAACGGGAACAATGTTGAAAAAATCAGGCGTTCTGGTGATAACCAAACTCGCCACCGCCTGGGTTGTCGCGCTGATCGTAGGCACGTTCCTGCCGGGGGATGGCATCCAAAACGGCTTGCTGGCCGGGATCTCCGTGTTGGCGCTGGTCGCGGCAATGGACATGACAAACGGTGGTTTGTATGCCGCATTGATGAACCAATACGGTTCGAAAGAAGAAGCAGGCGCGTTCGTGCTGATGTCTCTGGAATCCGGCCCGTTAATGACTATGGTTATTCTGGGGGCCAGCGGTATCGCGACCTTTGAACCTCAGCTATTTGTCGGTGCCGTCCTGCCTTTCCTGATTGGCTTTACGCTAGGTAACCTGGACCCGGATCTGAGAAAACTGTTCGGTAACTCAGTACAAACTCTGATTCCTTTCTTTGCCTTTGCGTTGGGTAATACCATTAATTTAGCGGTGATCCTCCAAACAGGCTTCGCAGGAATCTTCCTCGGCGTATTGGTGATTGTTGTCACCGGCATTCCATTGATTATCGCCGATAAATTTATCGGCGGCGGTAATGGTACCGCAGGTGTGGCCGCATCCAGCAGCGCGGGTGCCGCCGTCGCCACGCCTTTGCTCATCGCGAATATGGCGCCGGAATTCGCACCGGTCGCTCAACAGGCGACAGCGTTAGTCGCAACCAGCGTCATCGTGACGTCAGTATTGGTGCCCGTCATCACGGCATTATGGGCAAAACGCTTTTCACCTAAACACGCATAAGAAGGTAGCAAAATGGACGTACGACAAAGTGTACACAGTGAACATGCGAAAACGCTTGATACCACTGAACTGAGAAAGAAATTTCTGATTGAGAAGATATTTACGCCAAACCAGTACACCATGACTTACAGCCATATCGACCGTATTGTGGTGGGCGGAATCATGCCAGTAGATGGCGAGATCACGTTTGATGACGGCATCGGTAAGCAATTTGGCGTGAACTATTTTCTTGAGCGGCGCGAGCTGGGGCTGATCAATATTGGCGGCCCGGCCAACATCGTTATCGACGGCACAAGCTACCAGGTTGGCCATGAGGAAGCGCTCTATGTCGGAAAAGGCGCCAAAGCCTTGGCATTCAGCAGCCTGGACAAAGCCAAACCGGCAAAACTGTATTATAACAGCGCACCGGCGCATGCCGTTTACCCGACACGCATCATTACGCAGGATGATGCGATCAAAGCCCCGTTGGGAGACGTCAAAACCTGCAACAAACGGACGATTTGCAAGTATCTGGTGCCGGAAGTGGTGGAAACCTGTCAACTGAGCATGGGATTAACGCGTCTGGCGGAAGGCAGCAACTGGAATTCCATGCCGACACATACTCATGAACGCAGAATGGAAGTGTACTTCTATTTTGACATGGCGGAAGACACCATTATTTTCCATATGATGGGTGAACCGCATGAAACGCGTCATCTGGTGCTGCATAACGAACAGGCGGTGATCTCCCCCAGTTGGTCGATTCACACTGGCGTCGGTACGAAAAACTACGCCTTTATCTGGGGCATGATCGGCGAAAACCTGACGTTTGACGATATGGACCATATCGCGATGCTGGATTTACGCTAATCCTCTCTGGCATCACGAGAACAAAACGCAACAGGGTGAACCACATTTCACCCTGTTTTTTATACAGCGTCGGTAAGACATCGAATGACGTCATTCAAGATTATCGGCACAGGTTCCCCTCTCATCCCATTCACTGCCAGCGTGCTCACCATTGCAGTGCAATACAGCCGCCAGCGCCCCACGCTGTGCACCAAAGTAAAGACTCTCCGTGATTAATTAGCTTGGTAATAGATGAATAAGCATTGGTATAGAAGTTGCTTTTGTTCTTACTTTCCAATGACAAAAACAAGGACCTGCCAATGCAACTCTCATTCATCGCTCGCACCATCACCGCCGCTTGCCTGATGTTATCATCCCATGTACTGCTGGCCGATGACGCCAAACCTGGCGTTACGATATACGCAACGGGGGGGACCATCGCCGGAAAGGCAGAATCTAATACGGATACGACAGGCTATAAGGCGGGCGCGATCGGCATTCAGGAACTGCTGAACGCTGTACCCACTATTGGCGATGTCGCGACGGTAACCGGTGAGCAAATCGCCAACACCGCCAGCGGAAATATCGATCAGGCTATTCTGTTGAAGCTATCCAAAGCGATTAACAAACAGTTAAGCGACGCAAACACACACGGCGTCGTTGTGACTCACGGCACCGATACGTTGGAAGAGACGGCGTTCTTTTTGGATCTGACGGTAAAAAGTGAGAAACCGGTGGTGATCGTTGGCGCAATGCGTCCCGCCACCGCCATCAGTGCGGACGGTTCCATGAACCTGCTGGAAGCCGTCACGCTGGCGACCAGCAAGAACGCGGAAAAACGCGGCGCGATGGTGCTGCTCAACGACCGCATCGGTTCCGCTTTCTATACCACCAAAACCAATGCCACGTCGCTGGACACGTTCAAAGCCAATGAACAAGGCTATCTCGGTGCCTTCTACGGCGGCGTTCCACGCTTCTTCTACCAGCCAGCCGCTCCCGAAAACAAACCGTTCTTTGACGTAAGTAATAAGGAAGCGCTGGCGAAGGTCGACATTCTGTACAGCTATCAGGATCAAGACAGCGGCCTGCTGAATGCCGCGATTGAACAGGGCGCAAAAGGGATCATCATCGCGGGTAGCGGTAACGGTTCTACGCCAACGCGCATCAAAGAAGACATCAAGAAAGCGGTAGCTAAAGGTATTCCGGTGGTGATCAGCACACGCACCGGCAACGGCTATGTAACGGATAAGAAGAAAGACGGTGCTATCGGCAGTGGATTCTACAACCCGCAGAAAGCCCGCATTCTGCTCTCTCTGGCGTTGTCTAACGGCGACGATATCGAGAAAATCCGCAGCTATTTCGAGCAGTAATCACAGGGTTAGACGCTAAGAATAAAGTATCCCGCAGTGTGAGTCTGTCGGAATACCTTTTCAAAACAATGAATTATTTTCACTATGGATGTCGATGTGTGCCGTCATTTCCGGCGGCGCACACCGTTATTCACCACATTTATTCCCCACGCAGCGCCGTAGCAGGAGACTGACGGTAGGACAACATCGCCGGAATCGTCAGGACAACAGCAGCAACCAGCAACAGGAGCAGGACGAAATGGATGTCTTCCCATTCCAGCGTTACCGGCAGGACAAAGCCGCTTTTTTCGCTCATGACCACTGCAATTGCGCGGGCAGCAAGGTAGCCCAGACCAACCCCCAGCAGCACGCCGACGCTCACCAGCGACATCAGCCCGCTCCAAATCAGCGTGAAAATGCCGTAACGCGGCGCGCCAAAGGCACGCAGTGCGCCAATCTGCTTCTGTCGCTGCCGCAGGTGGATCACCGCCACCATCGCCACTGCGACGCCCACCAGTCCCTGCGTCCCCAGCGAGATATAGGTCAGCAGTTCACGAATATCGCCCAGCATCGAGTAGAGCTTCACCAGCACTTCACCGGGGAACACCGCCAGCGTCGTGTTGCTGCGATACAGCGAACGCAGTTGATAAGCACCTGCGATCGTTTTCGGCTTAACCACGATAGCAGGCAACCCCGCCTGATGTGCGTGCCCGTGCGCTGCTTCCTCGCCATGCTCGTCGGCATGTGAAGTCGTTACCGGTTGAGCGGCATCAGCATGATGATCATCACTTACAGCACCTTCCGCAGGATGGGCTTCGTTGTGATGTTCATCAGCGTGCTGTTCGCCGTCCGCCTGCGCGGTTTCATCATGCGCATGGCCGTCATGTTCACCTTCGTGCTCATGAGTACCCTGATCGTCATGGTCATCATGGTGCGCATCGTCCGCGCCGTGTGGTGGATGGATACCGTGTACTCGCCATACCGCGTTCACCGGCACCAGAATCGCTTTATCCCACGCGCTGCCGTCGGCAGGCAGTACGCCGACCACGGTGTAGATAACATCATCGTGCGCGTGCGCCCCTTCTGTTCCCACCTGACCATGAATCGGGCTAAATGTACTCCCCACCGTCAGCCCCGTTTGCGCGCCTACCACGGCCTCAAAACCGTCGTTAAATACACGTCCGGCGGTGAGCTGCCGCTTACCGTTATCCGTGACCAGCGGCGGCGTGGTGCCGACAATCGGCATCCCCTGATAGAAATCACCAAACGCAACCGGAGCCGCCCAGGCAACCAGCGGGTTCTTTTCCAAATCGGTCAGCACCTGCGCGGGAATCAACGTCAGCGCAGACGGTTGCAGGAACACGGACGACAGCACCAGTTGCGTTTCGCTCCCCGGCGCACCAATCACCAGATCGAAACGATCTGCGGCTTTGGCACTGCCCATGCGCAGCGCTCTTTCCTGCAAACTCACCGAAATACTTAACGCTGTCGCCATCGCGATCAGTAATACCACGACCAGCACACCCGGCCAGAGCCGACGCCAGTCGACCCAAATAAGACGCCATGGAATCATGTACGATCCTCCTGATACGGCGTGTCCGCCACGAGGCGTCCTTTTTCCAGTTGAATACAGCGCGACATTTGCGAAGCCAAACGCGCATCGTGCGTAATCGCGATAAGCGTGGCGCGACTCTCACGCGCCAGCGTCACCAGCAGATCGGCAATCTGCTCACCGCTGTGCGCGTCCAGGCTCGCCGTGGGCTCATCGGCGACGATGATGTCGGGCTGGCTGAGCAGCGCTCTTGCGACGGCAACCCGCTGCTTCTCGCCACGTGATAGCACTTCAATCGGACGTTTCGCGGTATTCAGCCCCACCTGTGCCAGCAAATCCGCCGCCCGCTGCCTGAGCGACGCGGGTATCCGCCAGTGGTGAAACTGCGCAGGCAGTAAGACATTTTCCAGCGCATTCAGGCCGGGAAAAAGGTGGAAATCCTGCATCACCAGCCCGATATGCTGCGCCCGCCAGCGGTCGCGTTCCGCTTCGTTCATCTGCCAGATATCTTGCTTTTCCCACTGCACATGACCCGTTCCACTGTGATCCATCCCGGTGATGGCATTCACCAGCGTGGTTTTACCGGAACCGGAAGGCCCCATCACCGCGACCCGTTCGCCAGAACGAATCGACAGCGCAGGAATATCCAGCACGGCCTCGGACGTATCGGGGAAGGTCACACTCAGGTGTTGAATCAATAACTCCGCCATCAGCGCTCCTAAAGGGTATCGAACGTGGCTTCACGCAGTCGCAGCAGGCTGACAAAACCCGTTTCAGGATCGGTCCACGATCCATGCTCCAGCACACCTTCCACCTCAATCATGGTGTTGTTCTGTACGAAGGTCTGACGCTTGGCGAGATAGACGACGACGATATCTTCAGGCCAGTCCGCATCAGACGAGCAGAAGGGGCACAGCGCCATCGGCATTTTGGTTAAGACAAAGAACTGTGACTCCGCCTTGAGCGGCGGTGCCATGAAGCCGCGCATCTTTACCCGTTTACCGGAGAGCGCTTTGACGTCATTGGAGAATTCCAGACCCAGCACGCCATAAGAGGCGTACAGCTTATCGAAGGAGAGTTCAGACTGCGCGGCTTGCACCGGGGCGATACCACCGAGGAGGAGGAGCACCAGCACCGCACGCAGCCAGGAGAATAAAAGCGGGGTTGCCCCCGCTTTGCTGCATTTCGCATTATTCATAGCGTCGTAGGATTACTTTTTGTCCTGCGGTTTCACCGCAAGCGCGTCCACAATGACCCGGAACAGGTCGGTGTTTTCCATGTAACCACGGATACGTTCTGCACCTGGGCCGCTAGCCTGAATCACCATATCGTCAACAGCATGAACGCCGGTATCGGAAGAACGTGGCAGGATCCCTTCACGGAATACCGCACCCGGCACTTTCTCGTAGGCTTTGTTGGCAACGTATTCATCTTTTTCGTTCTTGATAGCAGGAACGAACTGGCCATCCAGCTTCGGACGGAACGTTTCGTAATAGTCTGGGTAGTTGTTGAAGAATACAGCCAGACGCTTGGAAACGTTCAGGTCATCCGGGTAGCCGTCTTTGTTGGCGTCTTTATAGTTCGGATAGCCTGCATCTTCATACACACCGACTTTCTCACGCATCTCGGTGCCCGGCTTGCTGTCATCTACCGTACCGATGATAGACAGGCCATGTGTATGGTCGCCCGTTACGATAATCATCGTATCTGGGTTTTTCTCCACGAACTTCTTAGCGATCGCGACAGACTGATCCAGCATGATGGTGTTAGTAAACGCGCGCTCCCAATCCAGCGGGTGAGAGGCTTTGTCGATCAGCGCGGATTCTACCATCAGGAAGAAACCGTCTTTGTTTTTGGACAGCACATCCAGCGCCGCCTGTGTCATTTCAGTCAGGTCAGGCTGATTAGGGAATTTCTTGGCAACGTCATTTTTCAGGAAACGACGATCCATCACACCATCCATATTGCCGGTGTGGAACAGTCCCAGCAGTTTGGTGGCCTGTGACGCGTTTTTCTTCAGAGAATCCGCATCGGTAACCAGTGAGTAACCCGCCTGCTGGAATTTCTCAACGTAGTTGGTTTCGTCTTTACGCTTTGAACCCGGCGTGCTTTTCGGCAGGAAGTAAGCAGAACCGCCACCCAGCATGACCGTAGGCTGCACGTTGTAGAACATTTCAACGATTTCAGCTTTATCCGCACGGCGGCGAGTGTGGGAAACCACCGCGGCTGGCGTAGCATCCTGAAGTTCAGCATCGCTGACGACGCCGACAGACATTTTGGTAGAACGGGTCAGCAGCTCACCCAGCGTTTCTTGCTTCGGGTGATCCAGTGAATTTTTGCTACGGCTGACGTACACACCCAGCGCATTCACACCGGATTTATGACCGGTCATGTAAGCACTCATGGTGTTGGCGCTATCGGCCGCGATGGAGTCGGTACTGGAAGTACCGCCAAACGCCATATATTGCAGATCATCAATCGCCAGACGACCATCCGCTTTCCCTTCCGTCACCCCTTTGGACAGGATGCGCGCGCCGGTGCGGTGCGCAACGGACAGGCCATCGCCGATGAACAGAATCACGTTCTTGGCTTTACGCGTACCGGACGCGGAATAAACGTCCCAGCTCACCTGTGTTTTTTTGCCTTTAGCTTCTGCTTCGACGACATATTTGCCTGCTTCTGGCAGGTTTACGTCTCGCAGCCAGATCGTGGAGGCGTTGCCGCCGTCTTCACGCTCAACAAACGAGGCCGTTTTGCCCAGCACCTGCTGGTAATCTTTGCCGTTGATCAGAATGCGGATATCTTCCGGCTTGAGTACTTCATCAAACTCGACTTTAAAATCGAATTTCCCGCCCGCCAACATGGTGGCACGGTCAATGGGATAAATGGCCTGAGCCTGCACCATTCCTGGCAGCGCAGCAGAAATCAGTAAAGGCAGTAACCAGCGAGCTTTCATTGTTATGTCCTTGGTTGCGTAGTTTAGCAGGACATAACGTAGTTACCTTTTTTTACAGTTTGATGAATTTCACCATAAATTATTGCATCTACATCTATTTTCAATAACAAATGCAATCTGGCTGTTACGTTTCAAATGTATTCTCCCGACGCCACTTTCCGGGCGCCAGCCCCAGATGCTGCCGGAAAATGCGGCTCAGATGGCTGGGATCGGAAAAACCGGTATCTGCCGCAATTTGGGA
This sequence comes from Pectobacterium aroidearum, assembly GCF_041228105.1. Taxonomy (NCBI): domain Bacteria; kingdom Pseudomonadati; phylum Pseudomonadota; class Gammaproteobacteria; order Enterobacterales; family Pectobacteriaceae; genus Pectobacterium; species Pectobacterium aroidearum. The sequence continues at coordinate 375,626 of NZ_CP166097.1, read as the reverse complement.
CAAGGTGCGGGAAGTCCGCAGCATCAGCCAACAGGCCTGAGCGATCTTCATGTCCATGTACGTCTGCTGGATGGTACGGCCAATGTGCTTTTGCAGCGATCTATCCAGCTGTCTCCGCGACAGGCCGCTGCGCTGGGCAATCTCTTCAGAAGTTAGCCCGCTTGCCAGACTCTGGCGCATGATAGTCAGCGCCCGTCGTACCGACGTCGGCGCGCCCTCAAGCTCAGGGCTGTTCCATGTCAGGCTGGACGGCGGAACAAACCCACCGACCAACATATCTGACAACCCCTTGATAGCCCGTTCTCTCCCCAGTTTTTTTTCCAGCAGAAAGGCGGCCAGCTCGATGGTGGCACTGCCGCCGGGGCAAGAATAGAGGTTTCCTTCCTCCATGACGTTCCTGTCCGTAACGGGGGTAATAGACGGAAACAGGGCTTTAAACTCACCAAAATGACGCCAGTGAACCAGAATGCGTTTGCCAGAAAACCCCGTCTTCGCGAGAAGAAAGGCGGCGTTATCGACACTCACAAGCGGGATCTTGCTGCGCCGGAGGTGCCGCAGCAAGGGGAGATACGAGGCGGTATCAGACATGACTTTGGCGGGTGTATTCCCACCGAAAATGACGAAATAATCACAGTTTCCAGCATGGATTTTCCGCGTTGAAACTGCGTCGTCTGGTACGAGTACGGCCCCACAGCTGGCTGTCACTGGCTGATTATCCAGCGCAGTCAGCGTCCAGGAGCAGTTCATCTGACGGCTATAGTCCTCCTCATCGCCAGAGAACCGTAGCTTGTCAAGAAACCCGCCGACCGACAGCAGGGAAAACCCCGGCATCAGCAGCAGAACAAATTTTACCTGGGGATCAGCCATTTTACGCCTGCTCAAAAAACGGATCGCGACAACGCAATCCAGACAGAGATAGCCCTATTTTAACGCTCAGCGAGGGAAAACGTCTTTTTCGCGCAAGACCCACCGTTTACGGCATAAACAGCACCAGCCCGCCAACCGTCATAAAGATGGCGCCACAGACCAGACTAAAGGCTTTGCCATGCACGACAAGGTAAGCCCGGAATCGTCCCGCCGTCAGGTTGATAGCCAGTTCAACCAGAAACTCCACAGCAGCAAAGGTGGCAACCATCACGACAAATTGCAGTAATGTATCATTTGTCGGATCGATAAATTGAGAGAGAAATGCCCCGAAGAATAAGAAGACTTTCGGATTCGCCCCTGCCGACGCAGCACCCTGAGTAAAAAGAGATAACCGATTTATCGATGCGGCCAATGGCGCAGACTCACCAATATTCAACGTCCTTAACCGCCACTGCCTGAAACCCAGCCAGATAAGATACATGCCGCCGGCAAATTTTAGGTAAGTCAGGAAAGAAGGGTACATGTTAAGCAACACGTCAATGCCAAACAGGGACACCGTCATCAACAGCGCGAAGGCCAGTATGCCGCCCAAAATGGTATACAGGGTGATAGCAGGCCCAAATCGAATACTGTGCGTGATGACCAGTAGCGCATTCGGCCCAGGGGTCAGAGCAAGGCCACAACAGGCAAGCGCAAAGTAAAACCATACATGAATATCCATAACCTCTCCTCTTTTACAGAGGTATTAGAGCGAACTGTTCAGCGTGAAGAAATGAACAGTTCGGACTAAATCGTGTTGTTTATGGACACTCAGTAAGCCACCATCTGACGAATACCAGCAGGTCGTCAGGCAATGTCGGCTATGCCCTACCCCAGCGTCTTCTCCTTTAACGGAAAGCGGCGGCGCACGACGACAAAGAACAGCGGCACGAAGAAAATAGCGAGGAAAGTTGCAGCCAGCATACCGCCGATCACGCCCGTTCCCACCGCATGCTGACTGGCCGAACCCGCGCCGCTGCTGGTCGCCATCGGCAGAACACCGAAAATAAATGCCAGTGACGTCATCAATATCGGCCGCAGCCGCTGGCGGGAAGCCTCCAGCGTGGCCTCAACCAGATCCTTCCCTTTCTGGTTCATCTCGTTGGCGAATTCCACAATCAGAATGGCGTTCTTCGCCGATAGCCCAACCACGGTCAATAGCCCAACCTGAAAATAGACATCGTTTTCCAGACCGCGCGCCCAGGTTGCCACCAGCGCCCCCAGAACGCCCATCGGCACCACCAGCATGACGGAAAACGGCACCGTCCAGCTTTCATACAGCGCGGCCAGACACAGAAACACCACCAGCAGAGAAATCGCATACAGCGCCGGAGCCTGCGCTCCGCTCAATCGCTCCTGCAACGACATGCCGGTCCACTCTAAGCCAAAGCCTTCTGGCAGCTTCGCCACCAGCGATTCCATGACCGTCATAGCCGTACCGGTACTGACGCCCGGCATCGCCTCGCCGACAATTTCCAGCGAGGAATAACCGTTGTAACGTTCAAGACGCGGCGAGCCAGTCTCCCAGACGGTTTGCGCAAACGCGCTGAACGGCACCATGCCGCCACGGTTGTTGCGCACATACCATTTACTGATGTCGTCCGGCAGCATACGGAACTTCGCCGCCGCCTGAACATAGACTTTCTTCACGCGGCCACGATCGAGAAAGTCATTAACATAGGTCGAGCCCCAGCCAGTTTTCAGCGTGCTGTTAATGTCATCCACCGACACACCCAGCGCCTGTGCTTTACGCTGATCGATATGAATCCGCAGTTGCGAGCTGTCATCCAGACCGTTATGACGTACGCGCGTCAGTTCGGGATTGCTATCAGCCATATTTAACAGCTGATCCCGTGCGGCCATCAGCGCATCGTGTCCCAGTCCCCCGCGATCCTGTAGCCGCATGGCGAAACCAGCGGCACTGCCCAGCCCATTAATTGACGGCGGGCTACTGGCAAACACGCGCGCTTCCTGAATATGACGAAAGGCCTTAGTCGCGCGTTCGATCACCGCAAACGAGCTGCTCCCCGGCGTTGTACGTTCGCTCCAGTCTTTAAGACGTATAAACAGCCGCGCCACGTTTTGCCCGTTTCCGCCCGGCCCCGAGCCAATGGTGGAAAACACGGACGTCACCGTGTCTTTTTCCTGCGTGAGATAATACTGCTCGATCTTGTGGACCACCTGTAAGGTCTGCTGCTGCGTCGAACCCGGCGGTAGCTGCACTTGAGTCGTGAACACGCCCCGATCTTCCTGCGGCAGAAACGAGGTCGGCAGCCGAAAAAACAGGAAAGCCATAACGCAGATAATGCCCATATACAGCAGCAGCCAGCGCCCGCTGCTCATCAATATCTTGCCGACGCCGCGCTCATACTTCAGCGACGTGCGGGTAAAGCTCCGGTTAAACCAGCCGAAGAACCCTTTGCGGCCGTGATGTTGCCCCTTAGCAAGCGGCTTGAGCAACGTCGCGCACAGCGCAGGCGTCAGAATCATCGCCACCAGCACCGACAGAATCATTGATGTCACAATCGTGATGGAGAACTGACGGTAAATCGCCCCCGTGGTGCCGCCAAAGAAGGCCATCGGCACAAACACGGCGGACAGCACCAGCGCAATCCCCACCAGCGCCCCCTGCACCTGTCCCATCGATTTTCGCGTCGCTTCCCGTGGCGAGAGCCCCTCTTCGCTCATCACCCGCTCTACGTTTTCCACCACCACGATGGCATCGTCCACCAGCAGGCCAATCGCCAGCACCATCGCGAACATTGTCAGGGTGTTCAGACTGAATCCACAGGCGTACAGCACGGCAAACGTACCGAGTAACACTACCGGCACCGCAATCGTAGGAATCAGCGTGGCGCGGAAATTCTGCAAGAATAGGTACATCACCAGAAAGACCAGCAGCACCGCTTCAAACAGGGTTTTCACCACGTCGGTGATAGAAGCTTTAACAAAGGGGGAGGTTTCGAAAGCGATTTTGGCTTCCATCCCGTGCGGAAAATAACGTGATAGCTCATCGATACGTTCTCTGACGCGCTTGTCGGTTTCCAGTTCATTCGCGCCAGACGCCAGCGTCACCCCCAGACCAGAAGCGGACTGGCCGTTGAAACGGCTGAGAAAATCGTAGCGTTCGGCACCCAGTTCGACTTCTGCAACGTTAGCTAACGTCACAGCGGAGCCGTCCTGATTGACGCGCAGCGTGATATCACGGAACTGCTGTGGCGTCTGTAACAGGGATTGTGCGTTAATCGTCGCGTTAAGCGCCTGATTATCCACCGACGGTACACCGCCGACTTGCCCTACCGAAACCTGGCTGTTCTGCGATTCGATGGCTCGTACCACATCGCTGGTGGTCAGCGCATAATCCATCAGTTTGGCCGGATCCAGCCAGATACGCATCGCATACTGCGATCCATATGCAGAAACCTCGCCCACCCCGCTGATACGGCTAATTGGTTCCTGAATATTCGTCGCGACATAATCGGCGATATCCTGCTTGTCCATACTGCCATCGGTAGAGACAAACGCGACCATCAGGATATTGGTATCGCCCGTTTTACTCACAGTGACGCCCTGCTGCTGGACTTCCTGCGGCAGCTTGCGGATAGCGGATTGAAGCTGGTTTTGCACCTGCTGACGGGCTTCATCGGGATTGGTACCCGCCTCGAAGGTCAGCATGACACGGGCTTGCCCGGTATTGCTGCTGTCTGAGGACATGTACATCAGGTTATCCAGCCCGGTCATGCTCTGCTCAATAACCTGTGTGACGGTATTTTCCAGCGTCTGCGCCGATGCGCCGGGATAACTCGCCGTGATTCGCACGCTGGGCGGCGCCAGATCGGGATACTGTTCAAGCGGCAATGACTTGATAGCCAACATACCGCATAGGCTGAGAAGGATAGCCAGCACCCACGCAAAAATAGGACGGTCGACAAAAAAATTCGCCATCTCTCCAACACTCCTCAGCCATATTTTGACGAGGCTGCTGTATGAGCAGCCTACTTATAATCGAACAGAATCGGGTTCATTCAACCCAGAGAAAACCCTGCATACAAGGTAATGCTGATCACTTCAGCATGGATTTACTCGCCCAGTTCCTGTGCTCGCCCTGACGGGCTGCCACAAGTGGCATTTAAAATGCGTTTGCATTTTATAGGGGGAAACACGGTGATGAGGTTCCCGTAGGAATGCCTCACACCGTGGTAGCCCCCAGTATCTCGATCTTGAAACGACCGACATTATGCATACAGCGTGCCGAATAACCTTAACTGCCGACATCGGCTAAATCGTGGAGAAATTGAGGAGAAAATGTAAATTATCGTCGGCTAGGCCTGAGCGAACGCGATCACCTGCTCGGTAAACGCATCAGGATGCGAGATAAACGGCGCATGCGCGGCTTTTGGTATCACTACCGAGGTCGAATTCAGCCACTGTTCATCCAGTAATCCGGCCACCTTACGCGGCACCAGTCCGTCTAAGGCACCATAGAGCCGCAGGAACGGTACGGCCAGGTCGGCTAACGGCTGGCGTAAATCGGCTTCTCGCAAGATGTCCAGCCCGCCGTTTAGTACCTCGACTGACGGCATCGGCTGTTCCAGCACCACGCTTTTTAATAGTCGGGCATCCTGCCGTGCGCTCTCCGTTCCCAGCGTTTGCAGCGCCAGAAACCGCTCAACCGTACGCTGGAAATCTTCACTGAGCTGCTGCTGAAACCCCTGCAAGACGTCCGGCTTGATGCCCGGCCAGCCGTCTTGCGCGCTGAAACAAGGGGATGACGCCACGGTAATCAGCTTGTCTACCCGCTCAGGTGCGCTCAACGCAATCTGGCTGGCAACCAGTCCGCCCAGCGACCACCCTAGCCAGATGGCACGTTCCGGCGCCTGCGCCAGCACGATGTTCGCCATGTCACTCAGCGACATCGCCCCAAATCCCTGACTTCTGCCATAGCCCGGCAGATCGACTACATGCAGACGAAAATGCGGGGCGAGTCGCGCAATAATGCTTTGCCATACCTGCGCATTCAATCCCCACCCGTGCAGCAACACAAGATCTGTGTTTCCTGCGCCTTCGGTCTGCCAATACAACGCTGCCATCCGTTATCTTCCTTCTTCAGGAACCCCTTCACGTTTGCGTGGGGGAAAATATTTCAGGGAAAAACCCATATTTAGGGAAAACGATCGTTAAGGAAAACAATGTTAACCATCTCCGCACGCTGCTGGCTATGCTTATTACCGCTTCATCACGGCCAGCAGGGGATATGCTCATACTGCCAGCGACACTTGCCGCGTTTACCTGCCTGCTGCCCACGCTGTGGTTTACCCTCAAGCGACACAACGCGTCAGTGCGGGCGCTGCCTGCAAAACCCGCCGCCCTGGCAATCGATGACCTTTATCAGCGACTACGCCCCGCCGCTTAACACGCTGCTGAAACATTTTAAATTTCACGGTAAAACCGAGCTGGCAACGGTGCTTGCCCGACAGCTGTTACTGCGCTGGCAGATGACCTATCGCGAAAGAAAACTCACCGGACAGGTTCCCCTGTTCCGCCCCGATCGCCTGTTCACCGTGCCCCTGCACCGAAACCGCCAATGGCGTCGTGGCTTCAACCAGACCGAGCTGCTCGCCCGTCCTCTCGCCCGCTGGCTGAACTGTGCTTACGATCCCCGCGAATTGCTGCGAACCCGTCGCACGCCGCTACAGCAAACGCTCAGCGCCAGCGCGCGGCGCAGAAACCTGCGGGACGCATTTTCCTGTGATGTTTCGCTGTCCGGGCAGCAGGTGGTTTTGCTGGATGATGTGGTCACGACGGGTAGTACCGCCGCTGAAATCAGCAGGCTGCTGTTGGCTCAGGGGGCTGCGGGCGTTCAGGTCTGGTGTTTGTGCCGAACCTTGTAGTCAGGGGGAGGATGGGCGTATTATAACCGATAAGTGCAGTCAACTATCGAGCTTACTATTATGATCCGTATTACCGATGCTGCTCAGGAGCATTTCCTGAAACTGTTGGCAAAACAGGAAGAAGGCACACAGATTCGCGTATTTGTTATCAATCCAGGTACGCCAAACGCCGAGTGCGGTGTCTCGTATTGTCCGCCGGATGCCGTAGAAGCGAGCGATACCGTACTGAAGTTTGAAAAGATTTCCGCTTACGTAGACGAACTCAGCGCACCTTATCTGGAAGACGCTGAAATCGACTTCGTAACTGACCAGTTAGGTTCTCAGCTCACGCTGAAAGCGCCAAACGCCAAAATGCGTAAAGTGGACGACAGCGCCCCGCTGATGGAACGCGTTGAGTATGTGCTGCAATCGCAGATCAACCCACAGCTGGCTGGCCACGGCGGTCGCGTAACGCTGATGGAAATTACCGATGACGGCATGGCGATTCTGCAATTTGGCGGTGGCTGTAACGGCTGTTCGATGGTCGACTACACGCTGAAAGAAGGGATCGAGAAAGAGCTGCTGGAAAAATTCCCTGAGCTGAAAGGCGTGAGAGATCTCACCGAGCACCAGCGCGGCGAACACTCCTACTATTAATCCCCTCTCCTGCTGATTTATTTCTTATTCCTCCCCAACTCAGGGGAGGAATCATTGTCATTCCGTGATTTAGGCTTTTTGCGTTTTCATTGGTGCGCCACGGCGCAAATCCATATCTCGAACCAGCCGTTCAAGGCAGCGGTCAGCGAAGATCGACTCCAGCGGGCGCGTAAGTTTGCGCCGCCAGTTGGGGTATTCGCGATTGGTACCTGGTACATTGACCGGCGTCGCCATATCCAACCAGTCTTCCAGTTGGAACCCCACCAGCGCGCTGGCGCTATCAGCGACATAGCGGTGAACGCCACGACTCAGCGGTGCGCCCATCGTCGTCAGCGCCGAATTGCGACCAACCCGCTGCGGCAATAGCCCGAATTCATGCAACGCATTGAGCAGCCCCTGTTTCGCTTTCTCACGCTGCTGCATCTGCTCTTGCAATAGCGTTTCCGTCGGGTACAGCCCCAATTCCCGTCCCAGCGATAAATCCACGGTTTGCCAGTAGCCACGCAGCGTCGGGAGATCGTGCGTGGTGATCGTTGTCATCGCCTGACGCGGGTAATCTTCCGGTGCGCGGAAATGATTCTCCTCATCCTTTTCAAAGAACAGCACCTTGTAAGAATAGATACCGTAATCATGCAGTTTGCTGACAATTTCCGGCGGCACCGTGCCTAAATCCTCGCCGATAATCAGGCAGCGATGGCGCTGACTTTCCAGCGCCAGCACCGCCAGCAGATCGTCAACCGGATAATGTACGTAAGCCCCGTTGCCTGCTGTCTCCGCCTTGGGGATCCACCACAGGCGCAAGAGCGCCATCACGTGATCGATACGCAGCGCACCACAGTGCGCCATGTTACTGCGCAGTACGTCAATAAACGGCTGATAGCCGCGCAGCTGCATCATGGTGGGGTTCATCGGTGCGAGCTGCCAGTCTTGTCCCTGTGGTCCAAGCGGATCCGGCGGTGCACCGATAGAGGCATCAAGGCAATAGAGCTGCCGTTCATCCCAGGTTTCCGCGCCGCCCTGTGCGACCCCGACGGCTAAATCGCGATACAGACCGAGCGGCAGGCCAAGCTGTTTACTGTGCGCGTAACACTCTGCAAGTTGCTCATGCGCCACCCATTGCAGCCAGCTGTAAAACGTAATCTCATCGCTGTGTTCACGGCGGAATGACTTCACGGTTTCACTGTGCACGTCATGGTAACGGGCTGGCCATTGGTGCCAGTCCGCGTAGTTCTCGCCCTGTTTTTTCAGGTAGGCCTGCAACGCATCAAACGTCGCCTGAAGTTGCAGGCTCTGCCCACCGCTGACGACAAACTGGCGAAAGGCACTGATACGCGGGTCCAGCGTGCTGCGTGTCGTAAAGTAGCGGAAAGCCAACCGTAAAGCGGTCAGCTTAAGCGCCGTCACCGGTTCATAATCGACCCAGCGACCTGCCCGTAACGCCGTCACCGCACTTTGGGTATCCTCACGGAGCCACCATGCCTGCGCCTCCTCACTCTGCTGAAAATCATCAATGCGATTCACATCGATATAAATAATGTTCAGCCAGTGTCGGGAGGAAGGACTGTAAGGGCTTGCGGCCTCTGGCAGCGCGGGATACAGCGAATGGAGCGGGTTCAGTCCCACAAAGGCACCGCCGCGCCGGGCAATCTGTTCCACCAGATGGCGCAGGTCGCCAAAATCCCCGACGCCCCAGTTGTTCTGCGAGCGCAAGGTGTAAAGCTGGACGGTAACACCCCACCAGCGTTTTCCCTGCTGTAAGGCTTCGGGTTCGTAGCAGCGGTGCGGCGCGACAATAATCCGGCAACTCCAGCGCTGGTCGGCCTGCGTCAACGTCAGGTAGTGGTAACCCAGCGGCAGCACGCCCGGCAGAGCCAACGTAGAGCCGCCCGTGATCTGCCCTTGAATTTGACCGCCGTTTTCATACATTAGCGTCCAAAGGAATTCACCGTGACCAGCAAGCTCAATGACCGCGTCCCGGCCCTGCAAAAAGACACGAACAGGCGGCAAGGGCGCATTGCCGCTGTCAGAAACGTCCATCATTGCCTGAATCTGGTTTCTGATTGCGGCCGCAACAATGTGCTCTTTGCCATAGGCATCGGTATAGCTTTCCGCGATGCCTGTCTGCTGGCTTGCCAGTTTATCCACCTTGAACACCCTCTCCTTTTCCTAACGATGCGCCTGCCAAATGCGCGTCTGGTAATCATGAATCGCCCTGTCCGAACTGAACATCCCCATTCTGGCGGTATTCAGCACGCAACGGCGCGTCCATTCATCCGGCTCACGGTAAAGCGCATCAACACGCTGCTGCACCTCGCAATACGGTGCAAAATCGGCCATTAACATATAGGGATCGCCCAGCTTCAGCAGGCTATCCAACAGCGGGGCAAACGCGTTTTTATCCCCCTGACTGAACGCGCCACTCGCTAGCTCGTTCAGCACTTCACGCAGCAGCGGCGTCACGGCAAGGTAGTCAGACGGCTCATAGCCCTGCGCCTGTAGCGCTTTTACCTGTTCGACGGTGTGACCAAAAATGAACAGATTGTCTTCACCCACCTGCTGCGCCATTTCCACATTCGCCCCGTCCAGCGTGCCGACGGTCAGCGCACCGTTCAGTGCCAGCTTCATATTGCCCGTACCGGACGCCTCTTTACCTGCCGTTGAAATCTGCTCAGACACATCTGCGGCAGGAATCATCCGTTCAGCCAGCGATACACGGTAGTCCGGCGGGAAGACGACCTTCAGGCGATCGTTAACACGGCGATCCTGATTAATGACCGCAGCAACCCGGTTAATGGCATAAATGATGTTTTTCGCTAATACATAGCCCGGCGCCGCTTTGGCACCGAACAAAAAGACGTGCGGCACTATATCCAGATGCGGATTGTCACGCAATTGACGATATAGCGCGAGAATATGCAGCAGATTCAAATGTTGGCGTTTGTACTCATGCAATCGCTTGATTTGCACATCAAACAGCGCCTGCGGATCGATCACGATGTCGTACTGCTGGCGCAGGTAGGTCACCAGCTGCGTTTTATTATCAGTTTTGATTTGTCGATAACGCTCACGAAAACCAGCATCGTCAGCATAGGGCTCCAGCCCGCGCAGCGCGGGCAAATCATTTACCCACGGCGTGTGCAGTGTGTCGTCGATAAGCGCGGACAACGCCGGGTTACACTGCTTCAGCCAGCGGCGTGGGGTAATCCCGTTGGTGACGTTATGGAATTTGGTCGGCCACAGCTGGTGATATTCAGGAAACAGATCTTTCACCACCAGCTCCGAGTGCAGTGCCGCCACGCCGTTAACCGCAAAGCAGCTGACGACGCAAAGGTTTGCCATACGAATCTGACGCTGGTGGCGGATGGCGAGCTTCGCCCACACCTGCCGATCGCCGGGCCACTTGTCCTCAACCTGCGCCTTAAACTGCGTATCAATTTGCCGGATGATAGACAGGTGGCGAGGGAGCAGGCGACCAAACAGCCGTTCATCCCAGCGTTCAAGCGCTTCCGGCATCAGCGTATGGTTGGTATAGGCAAAGGTACGTCCGGTTATCGACCAGGCTTCATCCCACGGTATCTGATGCTCATCCAGCAGCAGACGCATCAATTCGGGGATCGCTAGCGTCGGGTGGGTATCGTTAAGCTGGATGACTTCATAATCCGGCAACGTGGACAACGCGCGCCCCGCCTTAAGATGCCGACGCAGAATGTCGGCCACCGAACAGGCGCAGTGGAAATACTGCTGCATCAGACGCAGACGTTTGCCCGCCGCATGATTGTCATTCGGATACAGCACGCTGGTCAGGCTGGCGGCGGAAATCCCCGCCTGTGCCGCGCGCAGATAATGCCCTTCGTTGAACAATGTCAAATCAAACGGAGCACGATGCGTCGCGCGCCACAGACGCAGCGGCTGCGCAGCGCCATTGTGATAGCCAATCACCGGCAGGTCACAGGCCTCACCTCTGAAAACAGTATCCGGTAGCCAGCGCAAGGTGCCGTCCGTCTGGGGTTGCAGACGCCCGCCGAATCCGACATCCACCGCCAGCTCTGCGCGCGGCACAAACCACGGATAGGTGTCGCGCTGCCAGTCATCGGCGGTTTCCTGCTGCTGTTCTTGCGCGAAGTGCTGACGGAACAGGCCATACTGATAGTTGAGGCCGTACCCCGTGGCGGGCTGTCCCACCGTTGCCATCGAATCCAGAAAGCAAGACGCCAGTCGGCCTAATCCACCGTTGCCTAAACCCGGATCGGTTTCCTGTTCAAGAATATCGCTCAGGTTCAGCCCCTGCTCAGCCAGCGCGGTGGCAACGGCGTCATACCATCCCAGATTAAGCAGGTTGTTGCCCGTCAGGCGGCCAGGCAGAAACTCCATCGACAGGTAGTTCACATGGCGTTGCGGCGTATTGGTCGAGGAAGACGTGGGCGATGCAGTATGCATCAGCAATTGTTCAGACAGCGCCAGACTGACGGCGCGCCAGCACTGCACTGGCGTCATCGCATTAAGCGAGGTGACGCCAGCAAGCCGCTGCTGACGAAGCAGCGCGGCGGTAAATTCTGCGGTATCAAAAGCGATGGGGGGATAAGCGGAGGAAACGGGCTGCGTGAAAGCCTCTGGCTTTTTTGCCGCCGCTGAACGTGTTGACGAGCCTGATCGCTTTACAGAACCCGGCTTTCTTGAAGAATCTGACATCGTGCCTCCTCCGTTGTCCGTCATGGAAAAGGCACATCGGGTTCAACACAACTCCAACTGTACCTTATGTTGTTCAATGATTTTCAGTACGCTGGGCGGTGGTGACTGATCGGTAAAAAGATAGTCGATCAAATCCATGTTGCCCAAATTCACCATCGCATTACGACCAAACTTGGAATGATCCGTCACCAGCATGACGCAGCGAGAATTTTCAATAATCGCCCGTTTTGTGCGCACTTCATGGTAATCAAACTCCAGTAATGACCCATCCATGTCAATACCGCTGATGCCCAAAATGCCGAAATCCAGGCGGAACTGAGAGATAAAATCCAGCGTCGCTTCGCCCATGATGCCGCCATCACGAGTACGCACTTCACCACCGGCCAAAATCAGACGAAAATCCTCTTTTGCCGTCAGCAGCGTTGCCACATTCAGGTTATTGGTGACCACGCGCAGATCCTTGTGCTGCATCAGCGCATAGGCCACCGCTTCAGGCGTGGTGCCGATATCGATAAACAAGGTGGCGCCGTCTGGAATCTGACTCGCCACCCGACGGGCAATGCGCGCTTTTTCGTCCGACCACATCATTTTACGGTCATGGTAGGCCGTGTTCACTGAACTGGACGGCAAGGCCGCGCCGCCGTGGTGGCGATGGATCTTATTCTGTTCGGCCAGATCGTTCAGATCGCGACGGATGGTCTGCGGGCTCACCGCAAAATGATCCACCAGCTCTTCAGTACTGACATACCCCTGCCGACGCACCAGTTCAATAATGGCGTCATGCCGTTGTGTCTGCTTCACATTTATCCCCTAAGACGCCCCGATTCACCGGGGGTTTGTTTTATTATACGTGTCCCAAAAGGCCATCAATAGCCCGACAATCAGCCCAGCCACATGCGCCGCATTGGCGATCGACATGCCTAAAATATCGAAATATCCGGCGACCAGCCAGAGTAAAGCGAAGGCCATCAGACTACGCGGCATAGATAAATAGCCGTCAGGCTCTCTTTCCCCTCGCAGCCAGACATAACCCATCAAGGCGTAAACCACGCCCGACAGGCCACCAAAATAGGTACCGCTGAACCAAGACTGCGCCCAGCCGCTGACCAACGCGGAAACCAGCGTGATGACCAGCAATTTGCCAGTGCCCAATACTTTTTCAACCGGCCCCCCCAGATACCACCACCACATCAGATTGAACAAAATGTGCAGCAGGGAAAAGTGCAACAAAGCATGACTGAACCAGCGCCACAGCTGTAGCTGCTGCCCCTCAGCCGGGAACGCCAGCCACGTCATCACGCTCTCATAGCCTGAAATCTGCATCAGGATAAACACCGCGATCGTCACGACCATCACGGATAGCGTCAGCGGTCCGGCCTTTTGTTTCAGCGTTTGCAGGAAAGAGTAGCGTTGGTATTGAATACCGGTGTCCATCGATCCCGTTTGCCAACTGGCCGCCAGATAGCGCGGGTTCGTCGGGTCACGCAGAAAAATCTCCAGCGCTTCCTGAACCTTGCTCAGTTGGGTTTCATCCTCCAGCCACAGTTCAGCCTCATGCCCGTGAGGCCGCATTTCCAAATAAATCTGCTGCGTACGCATGTAATCAACAAATGCCTGAGCCAGACGCGGATTGGAGAGAGCAATAACGCGAGTCATCATAGCGGGAAGCGCCAGTGGGTAGATTGAGTTAGAAACATGATAATAAAGGTTCTTGAATCGTCATGCGATCAGGCTTGCGCCTGCGTGTCTTGCGGGTAGCGATTTTGCCAGGCCTCAAAGCCGCCATCGATACTGTACACCGAATCGAACCCCAGGCTAATCAGATACTGTGCCGCATTGCGGCTACTGATACCGTGGTAGCAAATCACCATGACCGGTGCTTCAAAGTCTGCGCCGCGCACAAAGTCAGACAGCGTCTCGTTGGTCAGATGCGTCGCGCCGGGAACATGGGCCGCCGCAAAGCTCTGTGGATCGCGAATATCAACGACAACGCCCCCTTCCTGCCAGCGGGAATGGGCTTGCTCAATACTAATAGCTTCAAATTGTTCCATCGAAAGTGACAACCTTGTTAATAATGGACAGGATGTTAGTAACAACTGGCGTCATTGTAACCCGCCTTCAGCGGCATAAAACCTATATGATTATAAGGTTATTTATAAAAACAGTGCTTCACTAACGTGAAGTGTGACGATAGAACAGCACAATTCCAGCCTAATATCCCTTATTTTAATGTGACAATTATCATCATATTGTTAGCTCCATCACGCATAAATGTTTTTATTTGGTTAACCATTGGCTGATTTGTTTGTTTTCGATTATTATAATGCTCGAAAACGAACATTTTGATTTATTCGAGGGTGGAGGAAGAAACGTGGAAACCAAAGATCTAATCGTTATCGGCGGCGGAATTAACGGTGCAGGCATCGCCGCAGATGCGGCTGGGCGAGGGTTATCAGTCCTGTTGTTGGAAGCGCAGGATCTTGCCTGTGCCACGTCCTCCGCCAGCTCCAAGCTGATTCACGGCGGCCTGCGTTATCTTGAGCACTATGAGTTTCGTTTGGTCAGCGAAGCGCTGTCTGAGCGCGAAACGCTGCTGAAAATGGCCCCGCACATTATTTTCCCGATGCGCTTTCGTTTGCCCCATCAGCCGCACCTGCGCCCGGCCTGGATGATTCGTATCGGCCTGTTCATGTACGACAACATTGGTAAACGCGTCAGCCTGCCTGCCAGTAAGGGACTGAAATTCGGTGCAGATTCTGTACTTAAGCCTGAACTGAAGCAGGGCTTTGAATATTCGGACTGCTGGGTGGACGATGCGCGTCTGGTGGTGTTAAACGCGCAGGAAGTGACAAAACGCGGCGGCGAAGTCCGTACCCGTACCAAAGTGACCCGCGCCCGTCGTGAGCAAGGCGTGTGGATTGTAGATGCAGTTGATTCACTGACCGGCGAAACCTTCACCTGGCGCGCCAAAGGTCTGGTGAACGCCACTGGCCCGTGGGTAAAAGAATTCTTTGATGACGGCCTGCAGCTGAAATCACCTTACGGCATCCGTTTGATCAAAGGCAGCCATATCGTGGTGCCAAAAGTCCATAACCAGCCGCAGGCGTACATTCTGCAAAACAAAGATCACCGTATTGTCTTCGTGATCCCGTGGCAGGATGACTACTCAATCATCGGTACCACAGACGTGGAATACAAAGGCAATCCGCACGATGTGAAGATCGATGATAACGAAGTCGGCTATCTGCTGGATGTGTATAACGATCATTTCAAACAGCAGCTTACACGTGACGATATCGTCTGGACCTACTCCGGCGTGCGTCCGCTCTGTGATGACGAGTCCGACTCTCCGCAGGCGATTACCCGTGATTACACACTGTCTGTCGATGATGATAACGGCCAGGCTCCGCTGCTTTCCGTGTTTGGCGGCAAACTGACAACATATCGTAAGCTGGCAGAGCACGCGCTGGACAAGCTGCACAAATACTATCCGCAAGCGGGTAAAGCCTGGACGAAAGAAGCCGTCCTGCCGGGTGGTGATATCGCAGGCACACGTGATGACTATGCCGCCGCGCTGCGTCGCCGCTTCAATCTGCCGGAATCACTGACGCGCCGTTACAGCCGTACCTACGGTTCAAACAGCGAACTGATTCTGACAAACGTGAAAGGCCTCGGCGATCTGGGTGAAGATTTCGGTCATGACCTGTATGAAGCGGAACTGCGCTATCTGGTTGAGAAAGAATGGGCCGTCACGCTGGACGACGTTATCTGGCGTCGCACCAAGCTAGGCATGCGTCTGAATGACGCGCAGAAACAACGCATCAGCGACTGGTTAGCCCACCACCGCCAACAGCAAATGGCCAAAGCGGGTTAATCCGCGCGGTTACCGCAAGCACCTTTTACTGCTGTAAACACAAAAGCGCCGTAGGTTTTGCCTACGGCGCTTTTTCATATCACCAACGTGCAATCACAACCGTATCGGTTTGATATCCCAGATATCTTCTGCATATTCACCGATGGTGCGGTCAGACGAGAAATAACCCATATTGGCAATATTCTTGACGGCACAGCGCGCCCATTCGTCCTTGTTCTCATACAGCTCATCCACCCGATCCTGCGTATCCACATAGCTGCGATAGTCTGCCAGTAGCTGATAGTAATCGCCAAAATTCACCAGTGAATCAAACAGATCGCTGTAACGTCGGCTGTCATCAGGGCTGAAGACGCCCGTGGTAATTTGCGTCAGCACGCGGCGCAGCTCTTCATCCTGATCGTAATATTGCCGTGGGTTGTAGCCACTCTGGCGCAGCGCTTCGACCTGCTCCGCCGTGTTGCCGAAGATAAACATATTTTCTTCGCCAATATGCTCCAGCATTTCGACATTCGCCCCATCTAGCGTACCGATCGTCAGCGCGCCGTTCAGGGCAAATTTCATATTGCTGGTCCCGGAGGCTTCCGTCCCCGCCAGCGAGATCTGCTCAGAGAGATCGGCTGCTGGGATGATCAACTGTGCCAGGCTCACGCTGTAGTTCGGGATGAAGACCACTTTCAGCCGATCGTGCAATGCCGGATCGTTGTTGATCACCTTCGCGACGTCGTTGATCAGGTTGATAATGTGCTTCGCCATGTAATAGGCCGATGCCGCCTTGCCCGCAAAGATGGCGACGCGCGGCACACGCGCAACTTCTGGATCGTCTTTAATGCGGTTATAGAGCGTGATGATGTGCAATACATTCAGCAGTTGCCGTTTGTATTCGTGAATACGCTTAATCTGCACATCGAACAGCGACTCGGGGTTAACCACAATATTCAGGTTTTCCGCCATATAGGTCGCTAAGCGCACTTTGTTCTTCAGCTTCACCTTACGGATTTTCTGCACAAACGCCGGATAATCGATGTGCTGTTTCAGTTCGCTCAACTGGCTCAGGTCGGTGCGCCAGGTCTGCCCTATCGTGTCGTCCAACAGTTTAGAGAGCGATGGGTTAGCCAGCGCCAGCCAGCGCCGTGGCGTCACCCCATTGGTTTTATTGCAGAAACGATTAGGGAAGAGGCGAGCAAAATCGGCAAACAGAGACTGTACCATCAGATCCGAGTGCAGCTCCGATACACCGTTGACCTTATGGCTGGCGACCACGGCCAACCACGCCATGCGGACTTTACGTCCGTTGTTTTCATCAATGATGGAAACCCGCGCCAGCAGATCGTTGTCATCCGGGGCTTCTTTCTGGACGTATTCCAGAAAATGTTCGTTAATTTCGAAAATCAATTGCAGGTGACGTGGCAGGATTTTACCCAGCATATCAACTGGCCAGGTTTCCAGCGCTTCCTGCATCAGCGTATGGTTGGTATAGGAGAAGACTTTCCTCACCACCGTCCACGCCTCTATCCATTTAAATTTGTGCTCATCGATCAGCAGGCGCATCAACTCAGGGATAGCCAGCACCGGGTGAGTATCGTTCAGGTGAATAGCGAACTTCTCTGCCAGATTGGCGTAAGTCTTATGCATCATCCAATGACGGTTCAGAATGTCCTGCACCGTGGCGGAAACCAGGAAGTATTCCTGACGCAGGCGCAGCTCGCGGCCTGAATAGGTGGAATCATCGGGATACAGCACGCGCGACACGTTTTCCGAGTGGTTTTTATCTTCTACCGCCGCAAAATAGTCGCCCTGATTGAATTTACCCAGATTGATTTCATTACTGGCCTGCGCGCCCCACAAACGCAGGGTATTGGTAGCGTCCGTATCAAAACCGGGAATGATTTGGTCGTAAGCGCACGCGATAACTTCTTCCGTTTCCAGCCAGCGCATTTTGCTGCCTTCCTGCTGGATTCGGCCGCCGAAACGTACTTTATAGCGCGTGCTATGGCGCGGGAATTCCCACGCGTTGCCGTATTCCAGCCAGTAGTCCGGTGATTCCGCCTGCTTGCCGTTAACAATGTTCTGTTTGAACATGCCGTATTCGTAGCGAATGCCGTAGCCGCGCCCAGGCAGGGCCATCGTCGCCAGCGAATCCAGAAAACAGGCCGCCAAACGTCCCAGACCACCGTTTCCTAAGCCTGGGTCATTTTCTTCCTCTAGCAGATCGTCCAGCTCCAGCCCCATGCCATCCAGCGCCGCTTTCAGATCGTCATACAATCCCATCGCCAGCAGCGCGTTCGACAGCGTCCGCCCCAGCAAAAATTCCATCGACAGGTAATACACCTGCCGCACATCCTGCGAAAGCTGTGCGCGGTTCGAGCGCAGCCAGCGTTCCACCATCCGGTCACGCACGGCCAGCAGCGTGGCGTTCAGCCAGTCATGTTTATTCGCAATCGAGGGATCTTTCCCCACGGTAAACATGAGTTTGTAAGCAATAGAGTGTTTCAGCGCTTCCACACTGAGCGTTGGCGAAGTATAGATAAACGGAGAGTTCATAATATTCATTCCCAAGTGAGTGTTATCATACCCTGTCGTTTTCAGGTTGCATGCGGATGACGCGCAACGGGAAAACTAGTGGGTATACAAGCGTTGATAGAGCGCACCATAAGCCTGAGCAGCAACCTGCCAACCAAAGTCCATCGCCATCGCCTGACGCTGCACATAGCGCCATAGCGTAGGCCGAGACCACAGCACAAACACACGACGAATCGCGCGGGATAGCGATCCCACGCTGCAATCGTTAAAGACAAACCCGCTTGCCAGCCCATCCGCCAGATTCTCCAGCGAGCAGTCTGATACCGTATCCGCCAGCCCGCCGGTGCGGCGCACCAGCGGCAACGTGCCATATTTCAAGCCATAGAGCTGCGTTAACCCACAAGGCTCAAACCGGCTGGGCACCATGATGACATCCGCACCGCCAATAATGCGGTGCGAGAAGGCCTCGTGATAACCAATCTGTACCCCAACCTGACCGTGATATTCAGCCGCCGCCGCCAGAAAGCCCTCCTGCAAATCGGCATCTCCTGCGCCCAGTACCACCACTTGCCCGCCCTGTTCCAGCAGATCCGGTATCGCGCTTAGCGCAATATCGAGCCCTTTCTGGCTGGTCAGACGGCTGACGATGGCAAAAACCGGCACCTTGTCGTCAACCTTCAAGCCCATTGCCGTTTGCAGACGCCGTTTATTTTCGGCCTTGTTAGCCAACGTATCGCGGCTGTAATGGCTAGCGAGTAAAGGATCGTGCGCTGGATTCCAAATCATCTCGTCTACGCCATTGAGGATTCCGGACAGTCGTCCTTCCTCTTCACGCGACTTCAGTAAACCTTCCATACCGTAACCATACGCTGGCAGCGTAATCTCATGCGCGTAGGTCGGGCTCACGGTCGTAATATGGTCAGCGTAGTACAATCCCGCTTTGAGGTAGGAAATCTGGCCGTAAAACTCCAGCCCGTATACCTGAAAGAACTCGCTCGGCAGGTGGAGATCCGGCATATGCCGGGCATCAAACAGCCCCTGATAGGCAAGGTTGTGAACGGTAAAGATCGATTTCGCCGGACGGTTACGCGCCGCCAGATAGGCGCAGGTCAGCCCCGCGTGCCAGTCATGGGCATGCACGATATCGGGCCGCCAATAGTGGTCCAGACCGCACGCCATTTCGCATCCCATCCACCCCAGCAGCGCGAATCGCAGATAGTTATCGGCATAGGCGTAAAGCGCCGGATCGTGGTAAGGGCTGCCCGCGCGTTCATACAGTTCGGGCACATCAATCAAATAAATACCGACGCCGTTAAAATGGCCGAACAGCAGCGTGACGTGTCCGGCGAAGGTATCCAGCTCACGCACAACCTGTAGGTTGGCGATGCCTTTTTTCAGATCGGGGAAAGCAGGCAGGATGACGCGGACATCCATCCCCGCCGCAATCTGCGCGCCGGGCAACGCACCAGCCACATCCGCCAGTCCACCCGTTTTCAACAGTGGAAAGAGCTCTGAACAAACATGTAAGACCCGCATTATTACTCCCGTTTTGTTCCGATGGTGTTTACAGCTTTTCCAACATCGATCGCGTGACCAGCACGATCCCCTCTTCCGAACGGTAAAAACGGCGGCTATCCTCTTCCGCGTTTTCACCAATCACCATGCCTTCCGGCAAATTGCAGGCGCGATCGATCACGCAACGGCGTAAACGGCAGGAGCGCCCCACGTTGACATCCGGCAGAATCACCGTCGAATCGATACTGCAAAATGAATTAACCCGCACGCGCGGGAACAGCACCGAATGCGTGACGACAGAGCCGGAGACGATACAGCCCCCCGATACCAGCGAGTTCATCGTCATGCCATGGCTGCCGGAGCGATCCTGAACAAATTTGGCTGGCGGCAGCGATTCAATCGCGGAACGAATCGGCCAGTGCCGATCGTAGACATCCAGTTCCGGCGTGACGGACGCTAGATCGAGATTAGCGCGCCAGTAGGCTTCCAGCGTGCCGACATCCCGCCAATACTGATTTTCATCTTCACCCGACGTGACGCACGACAGGGTAAAAGGATGTGCCCAGGCCAAACGCTGCGAGACGATCTTCGGGATCAGGTCCTGCCCAAAGTCGTGGTTAGAGTCCGGCGTGTTGTGATCCGCATCCAGTAGCTGATAAAGATAGTCCGCATTAAAAACATAGATCCCCATGCTCGCGAGCGCCATGTCGGGGTTATCCGGCATCGGCGTCGGGTTATCCGGTTTTTCGGCAAAATCGAGGATGCGGTGCTGTTTGTCCACGCTCATGACGCCAAAGGCGCTGGCTTCTTCCAGCGGCACGGGCAGGCATGCCACGGTGCATTCCGCACCTTTCTCTACGTGATCGATGAGCATACGTGAGTAGTCCATCTTGTAGATGTGATCGCCCGCGAGGATCACCACATACTCCGCACGGTAGCGCCGAATGATATCGAGATTCTGGCAAACCGCGTCTGCCGTTCCCCGATACCAGTGATCGGTAGCGTTACGCTGCTGCGCGGGAAGCAAATCGACAAACTCGTTCATTTCAGCATTCAGAAATGACCAGCCGCGCTGAATATGCTGCACCAGCGTATGCGACTGATATTGCGTAATGACGCCAATACGGCGGATGCCGGAATTCAGGCAGTTAGAGAGCGCGAAATCAATAATGCGAAATTTGCCGCCAAAGTGGACGGCGGGCTTGGCACGCAGCGCCGTCAGCCCTTTCAGCCGCGTTCCACGGCCTCCGGCTAAAATTAATGCCACGGATTTAAGAGGGAGCTGTCTTGCCAACATCAGAGGGTCATGCTTGTCGTTATTCACCATGGCTATCTCCTGATTATTCTTTTAATGGCTTGCGCTTAGGCGATCTGTTTTATCAAGACACATACCGCCTGCGCTTGTCCGTGCCAGATTCCGCCCTCGGGCGGGTTCGTCTCATCAAACGGCGGTGAAACCTGCCAGTGGCCTTCTGGCAACATGAACTCACCGGCGTGTAGGCTGGCGTTAAACAGCACAAGCCAACGACCAGACAGTAAAATCTGTAGCTGATGCTCCCCTTGTTCCCACTGCTGCGGCGTCAACAGCTGGCCTTCTCTGTTGAGCCATTGCACTGCACCGTCCCCTTCTTGCCACCACGTCTCCTGCTGTAATGCCGGGATCGTGCGGCGCAGTTGGATCAATCCGGCGACAAACTCGCGCAGTGCACTATTTGCGTTTTCCCAATGCAGCCAGGTCAATTCGTTATCCTGACAGTAGGCATTGTTGTTACCCTGCTGGCTGTGCCCCAGCTCATCGCCCGCCAGCAGCATTGGCGAGCCCTGCGACAGAATCAGCGTCGTCAGCAGCGCCTTCTGGCTCGCCAGCCGACGCTGTAGGATGTCGTCGTCCGCTTCCAGCCCTTCCGTACCGTGGTTATTGCTGAAGTTACTGTCGGTACCGTCGCGGTTACCCTCGCCGTTGGCGTCGTTGTGCTTGTGGTTGAAACTCACCAGATCGCGCAGCGTAAAGCCGTCATGGGCCGTCAGTTTGTTGATAGAGGCGAAAGGCAGGCGGTCGTGCTGCTGGAAAATATCGCTGGAGGCGGCAAAGCGGCGAGCGAACGCGCCGAGGGAAATGTCGCCATGCAGCCAAAAACGGCGCATATCGTCACGGTAGCGGTCGCTCCACTCCGCGAACGGCGTCGGGAACTGACCTAACTGATAACCGCCATGTCCGATGTCCCACGGTTCGGCAATCAGCTTGCAGCCCTGTAAGCGGCTATCGTTTTTCATGGCGGACAACAGCGGCGCAGCGGCGGTAAAATCCGGAGTTCGCCCCAGCACCGTTGCCAGATCGAAACGGAAGCCATCAACGTGGCAGACCTCGCGCCAGAAGCGCAGACAGTCCATCACCCAATCAATGACCGCCGGATGGTTCAGCCGCAACACATTGCCGCAGCCGGTCCAGTTATGGTATTCACCGTTTTCACCCAGCCAGTAATAACTGCGGTTATCGATGCCGCGCTGGCACAGCGTGGGGCCCTCAACATCCAGTTCGGCGCTATGGTTAAACACCACATCCAGAATGACCTCGATTCCCGCACGATGCAGCGCTTTCACCGCATCTCGGAATTCATTCAGCGCGTCATCACCCGCAGCCAAACTGTTATCCACGGCGAAAGGCAGCAGTACGTTATAGCCCCAGTAATTACGCAACCCCAGTTGCTGAAGCCGTGGCTCATCGGCATGCTGCTGCACCGGAAGCAGTTCCAGCGCCGTCACGCCCAGCGACGTCAGATAGTCAATCATCACCGGGTGGCCCAGCGCCGCATAGCTACCGCGAATATCTTCAGGAATATCAGGGTGCAGTTGCGTCAATCCACGAACGTGTGCCTCATAAATCACCGTCTGATGCCAGAGCGTGTACGGATGCTGGTCATCCTGCCAATCGTAATCCTCTGCCGTGACTACGCATTTCGCCATGATGTCAGCGCTATCGCGTTCATCCCGCTGGTCAATGCCGCCTTGCAGGCAATCGTCATCCACCACCCAGCCGTCAAGCTGACGGGCACACGGATCTAACAGCAGCTTATGTGGGTTGAAGCGCAAGCCTTGTGACGGCTCGAACGGCCCATCGACCCGGAAACCATAGCGTAGCCCCGGCTGCGCAGCAGGAAGGTAGCCGTGCCAGATATCGCCGCTGCGCGCGGTCAGTTCGAGCCGCTGCTCCTGCTGGCGTTCATCAAATATGCACAGCTCGACCCGCTCGGCATCCGCTGAAAACAGCGCGAAATTCACGCCCTGTCCGTCAAAACTGGCTCCCAGCGGCGTCGGCTTGCCCGTCTGCAATTCTGCCATTTACGCCTCCTTCACCAGATACAGCGTAGCAAGCGGCGGAATAGTCAGAACAAGAGAGTGCTGGCGCTGATGGCTGCCCCATTCCTCACTATAAATCGTCCCAACATTGCCCAAATCGCTACCGTTGTAGTGAACAGAATCGGTGTTGATGACTTCTCGCCAGCCGCCGGGCTGGTTAATGCCAATCCGATAGCCATAACGTGGCACCGGCGTAAAGTTACTGACCACCAGCACTTCGTTGCCCTGCTCATCACGCCGGACAAAGGCAAAAACTGAATTTTCCCGATCGTCCACCACCAGCCATTCAAAACCCTGCGGCTGAAAATCTAACTGATACAGCGACGGCTGCTGGCGATAGTAATGGTTGAGATCGCGTACCAGCGTTTGCACGCCACGGTGCCAACCTTCCGGTTCATCCAGCAGATGCCAGTCCAGACTGGCGTCATGGTTCCATTCACGCCCCTGCGCAAATTCGCCCCCCATAAACAGCAGTTTCTTACCGGGATAGGCCCACATAAAACCGTAATAGGCGCGTAAATTGGCAAATTTTTGCCAGACATCGCCGGGCATGCGATCCAGCAGCGAACGTTTGCCATGTACCACTTCATCGTGAGACAGCGGCAGCACGAAGTTCTCGCTGTAGGCGTACAACATGCCGAATGTCAGCAAATCGTGATGATATTTGCGGTGAACCGGATCGTGCTGCATATAGGCCAGCGTGTCGTGCATCCAGCCCATATTCCATTTGTAGTGAAACCCTAACCCGTTGCAATCCGGCGGCAGCGTGACACCCGGATAATCGGTCGACTCTTCAGCCAGCGTGATCGCTGCCGGTGCGGCATGGCCCAGCATGTGATTGGTGTAGCGCAGAAACGCAATCGCCTCGAGGTTCTCTTTACCGCCGTAATGGTTCGGCACCCACTCGCCTTCGCTGCGGCTGTAGTCGCGGTAAATCATGGAAGCCACGGCGTCTACCCGCAGCCCGTCGATGCCATATCGCTCCATCCAGAACAGCGCGTTGCCCGCCAGATAGTTACGCACCTCATGGCGACCATAGTTATAAATCAGCGTGTTCCAGTCCTGATGATAGCCTTCACGCGGATCGGCGTATTCATACAGCGCAGTGCCGTCAAACTGTGCCAAACCGTATTCGTCACCGGGAAAATGTCCGGGAACCCAGTCCAGTAAGACGTTAATGCCCGCATCATGGAGTGCATCAACAAACGCCCTGAACTCCTGCGCGGTGCCGAAACGGCGCGTTGGCGCATAGAGCCCCAGCGGTTGATAGCCCCAGCTACCATCGAACGGGTGTTCGTTAATCGGCATCAGCTCCACATGCGTGAAACCCATGTACTGCACATAATCAATCAGTTGCTTCGCCAATTCCTGATAGCTCAGCCAGAAATTGTTATCCGTATGCCGCCGCCAGGAACCGAGGTGAACTTCATAAATGGAGATAGGCGAACGCAGGCCATTCGCCTCACGCCGGGCATCGCTGGTTGGGACTTTCTCAGGCAACGGCGTAATTAGCGAGGCGGTATCCGGGCGCATCTGCGCTTCAAACGCATACGGATCGGCCTTCAACCGGATGCTGCCGTGGCTATCGATCATTTCATATTTGTAGAGCTGCCCCGCTTTTACATCGGGAAGAAACAGCTCCCAAATGCCATTCTCCCTACGCAACCGCATCGGGTGCCTGCGACCATCCCAGAAGTTGAACTGCCCCACTACCGAAACGCGCTGAGCATTGGGTGCCCACACGGCAAAACGCGTACCTTCAACCCCGTCCAGCGTTTCCAGATGGGCACCCAGCCGCTCGTAAGGCCGCAGATGGGTGCCTTCGGCCAGCAGCCAAATATCCATATCCTGCAACAGCGGGCCAAAGCGGTAAGGATCTTCAATCACCCAGGTTTCTTCACGCCAGGTCACGGCCAATTGATAACGGAAAGCGTTTTTCCGGCGCGGCACCAGACCACAAAAAAAACCGCGTTCGTCTATACGTTCCAGCTCAACGATTTTTCGTCCATTGCTGGCATCAACCACCCAAGCGGCCTGCGCATCCGGCAGCAGAGCCCGAACCTCAAGGCCTTCAGAAGAATGATGCATACCTAACAGCGAAAACGGATCGGCATAATGCCCGGAAATAAGTGAATTAATCGCATCAGAAAACGCTGACATGGTATCCATCCTCTGATTAACCATTTGAATTAAATAAATAAGTAATATAAAAACGCATTACGCTGCGCTTATATTCTCCCGTTACCTATTTTTAACAAAAATCCAATAAAAATAACGGGTTATTAGCTTGCTAATGAATAACGGCGACGTGTAAAAATAATGAATAGTATGAAAGAGTTCTTGAACCACGCCCCCTAATTCAGCGTAGTCAAAGAACGGAGAAATAACCGAGAACCGATCAAATTTTTCCGTTTATATTTATATGAATAAGTTATGACACGGGATAATTAGCATCTTTTGTTTAAAGATCGATTCGTCCGCGGGCAAAAAGCAGTACAATTTGGCGATTGTGTATGTTGAGACCCCGCCCATGGTTAGCCAGATTGATCTCATTCTTTCCCTGTTACAGCAGATGTGTGTTTATCTGGTTATCGCCTATCTGCTCAGCAAGACACCGCTGTTCATCCCGCTAATGCAGGTCACCATTCGCCTGCCACACAAGCTGGTGTGCTATCTGGTTTTTTCCGTGTTTTGCATTATGGGAACCTACTTCGGCCTGCATATAGACGATTCGATTGCCAATACCCGTGCGACCGGTGCCGTGCTCGGGGGCATGCTGGGCGGCCCTTCCGTTGGCTTTCTCGTCGGGTTAACGGGCGGATTACACCGCTATTCAATGGGAGGCATGACCGCGCTGGCCTGTATGCTGTCGACCATCGCCGAAGGCCTGCTCGGCGGGTTACTGCATCGCTATCTGGCACGCCGTAATCGTATCGATCTCCTGTTTCAGCCCCTCGTCGTCGGGCTGACCGCACTGGTTGCAGAATGTTTGCAAATGGCGATTATTCTGCTGGTCGCCCGTCCATTTGATAACGCCGCAGAGCTGGTGAGGGACATTGCGCTACCGATGATGATCACCAATACCATCGGTTCCGCCATGTTTATGCGCATCCTGCTCGACAGACGCGCCATTTTTGAAAAATACACCTCTGCATTTTCCGCCAAGGCGCTGCAAATCGCCGCCCGCGCCGAAGGGGCGCTACGTCAGGGGTTTAATCCACAAAACAGTATGCGCGTTGCCCGTATTTTGTATGAAGAGCTGGGTGTCGGTGCCGTGGCGATTACCGATCGCGATAAACTGCTGGCCTTCATCGGGCTAGGCGACGATCACCACAATGTCGGCGCGCCCATTACGTCATCACACACGCGCCGGGCGATAGACAACAATCAGGTGGTGTACGCCGACGGCAACGAGGTGTCCTACACCTGTTCGGTGTCATCACACTGCAAACTCGGGTCCACGCTGGTAATCCCGCTGCGTGGCGAAGATCAGCGCGTTGTCGGCACGATCAAGCTTTATGAGCCCAAAAACAAGCTATTTTCCAGCATTAACCGTACGCTGGGAGAAGGGATCGCCCACCTGCTTTCCGCACAGATTCTGACAGGTCGTTTTGAACAGCAGAAACAGCTGCTGGCGCAATCGGAAATCAAGCTACTGCACGCGCAGGTCAACCCGCATTTTCTGTTCAACGCGCTGAATACGCTGTCCGCCGTGATACGGCGCAACCCGGATCACGCTCGCCAACTGGTGCTGTCTCTGTCGACGTTTTTCCGTAAAAACCTCAAGCGCAGCAACGATGAAGTGTCGCTCAATGACGAGCTGGAGCACGTTAACGCCTATCTCGAAATCGAAAAAGCACGCTTTGCCGATCACCTGACGGTAGACATTTCGCTGCCGGAGGCGCTGCGTGAAGCACGATTACCCGCATTTTCTCTGCAACCGATTGTCGAAAATGCGATTAAGCACGGTATCTCACAGATGATTGAAAGTGGACACATCCACATCAGCGGACGCTTGCACGCCAACACGCTGGAACTGTCAGTAGAAGATAATGCGGGCACCTATCAGCCCCGCAGCGGTGGCGATGGATTAGGCATGAATTTGGTCGACCGCCGTATCAAAGCACGCTACGGCAACCGCTACGGCATCACGGTAGTCAGCGAAGCGGATAAATTCACCCGAGTCGAAGTGCGCGTCCCGCTGATTTCAGCGCGTAAGGCATTGGAACAGATGGATAGTGTGGCGTGATGGGGTGGATAAACAGATCAGGTGCCAGAATAAGATCAGGCAAATGAAAACTACCTGAGAGCAGGAGAGCACGCTCGGCCTGACGGGAAACTCAAGCCTGATGCATCTTCGATTGATAGATATCGGGACGCGTAATCGCCCAGACATAGTTTTCTTTGTTAACCGGAGAATACCCTGCTTTTTCATAGAGCCATGGCGCTGTGGATGTCACAAGCATAATACGCCGCAGTCGTTTAAGTACCGGATGGTCAAGGCAGCATTCCATTAACCAGCTTCCCAACTTTTGCTGCTGATATTCTTCCAGCACATAAACATCACAGAGATAACCAAAAGTCGCAAAATCCGTCACGACACGCGCGAATCCAATCTGCTTATCGTCAGTAAATAAACCGAAATTAAGGCTGTTAGTGATAGATTCCTGAACAGTGTCGATATCAATGCCTTCAGCCCAACTTGAACGCGTTAAATAACAATGTATGGCATGAATATCCAGTAGATCATTATTCGTCGTAACAACAAATTTCTGATTTTCCCATGTTAATACACGTGAGATATCCTTTTCACTGTCAGTACTCATTCGTTTACTTTCTCGATGTCATCTGAGTAGGGAACAGGCGCAACACCAACCGATGTTGCGCCAGAGAAGCAGGAGAACTATAGCAAGATAGCTATATCAAGATAACTACAGCAGGATGCGCAGCATACGGCGCAGCGGTTCAGCGGCTCCCCACAGCAGCTGATCGCCGACCGTGAAGGCGGACAGGTATTCCGGCCCCATGTTCAGCTTACGCAGACGACCCACTGGCGTGGAGAGCGTGCCGGTTACCGCAGCAGGCGTCAGTTCACGCATGGTGATGTCGCGATCGTTCGGTACCACTTTCACCCAGTCGTTGTGAGTTGCCAGCAGTTGTTCGATTTCCGGCAGCGCCACATCTTTCTTCAGTTTGATGGTGAACGCCTGGCTGTGGCAGCGCAGTGCGCCGACGCGCACGCAGAGACCGTCGACAGGAATGACGCTGCTGGTACCCAGAATCTTGTTGGTTTCCGCCTGGCCTTTCCACTCTTCACGGCTCTGGCCGTTATCCAGCTGTTTGTCGATCCACGGAATCAGGCTACCCGCCAACGGCACACCGAAGTTATCAGTCGGCAGCGAACCGCTACGGGTCAGCGCTGTCACTTTACGTTCGATATCCAGAATCGCAGACGCCGGATCCTGTAGCTCTTTCGCCACTTCACCGTGCAGCGCGCCCATTTGGGTCAGCAGCTCACGCATGTGACGCGCACCGCCGCCAGAAGCAGCCTGATACGTCGCGGCAGAAACCCACTCCACCAGATTGTTAGCAAACAGACCGCCCAATGACATCAGCATCAGGCTAACGGTACAGTTGCCGCCAGCAAAGGTTTTGATGCCTTTATCCAGCCCCTGCTGAATCACCCCGTGGTTAACCGGATCCAGAATAATAATCGCGTCATCTTTCATACGCAGCGAGGAGGCGGCATCGATCCAATAACCCTGCCAGCCACTTTCACGCAGCTTTGGGTAGACTTCATTGGTATAATCGCCGCCCTGACAGGTAATGATGATGTCCAGCGCGCGCAGTGCTTCGATATTATAAGCATCCTGCAACACGCCTTGATGACCACCTAACGCCGGAGCTGCTTCGCCGTGCTGAGACGTTGAAAAGAATACCGGGTGAATCACATCAAAGTCGCGTTCTTCCACCATGCGCTGCATGAGAACCGAGCCGACCATACCGCGCCAGCCAATAAAACCAACATTTTTCATGGTAACTGTCCTGCTTTGGGGGTAACAAAAAGAATTCTGGCTAACGTCGATAGCGCTTGGTGAGTGCTGACTCAGTGAGCTGCCGAAGAGGTCGCGCGCGTCCTGTCGTAAACCTGTAAATTATCGTGTCGTTCAACCTTACAAAATGTACATAAAGTCGCAAGTGAATTTATTCGATAGCACGGCATTTTTCAGCAGTCATTCTAATATCATTGCCTTGGCGCAAGATAATAATGTAGAGCAGCCCATAAAGAGGGCCCAGGTCAGGAAACAAGGTTTCGGGAGTAAAAACCAACATGACAGAAATGATCTCCGCAACGGTGCTGCTGTTGCTCATTATGGATCCACTCGGCAACCTGCCGATTTTTATGTCCGTGCTCAAGCATCTCGATCCCAAACGCCGACGCGTGGTGTTGATCCGTGAAATGCTGATCGCCCTCGGGCTGATGCTGATTTTCCTGTTCGCGGGTGAGCGTATTCTGGCGTTCCTGAATCTGCGTACCGAAACCGTCTCCATTTCCGGCGGTATCGTGCTGTTTCTTATCGCGATTCGTATGATTTTCCCTTCACAAGAAGGCAACAGCAGCGGTCTGCCAGCCGGTGAAGAACCGTTTCTGGTGCCAATGGCGATTCCACTGGTGGCGGGACCGTCGATCCTTGCGGCACTGATGCTGCTGTCCCACCAGTATCCTAATCAGCTTCCTCATCTGACGCTGGCGCTGTTTATCGCCTGGAGTATCTCCTTCATCATCCTGCTGATGTCGGATGTGTTCTTGCGTTTGCTGGGTGAAAAAGGCGTGAGCGCGCTGGAGAAATTGATGGGATTGATTCTGGTAATGCTGTCGACGCAGATGTTCCTCGACGGCGTGCGCGCTTATATGAAGTTATAGCCGCATCGCTACCCCTCAGTGTCTCATACATAAATGCGCAAATTATTATGGGGGTCGACGTTATCCGGCGTAAAAATTATGCAGCGGTGGACATGACCACCGAGTGAGCGGCATGGACGCCGCGAAAGGCTGTGCCGCGCCGGGAGCGCGTCACAGTCGGCTCGAAAAGTGGTCATGAACGCCGATGGCACCGCGTAGCGGCATAATTTAGCCAGAAGCCAGGGGGCATGGGGCGAGCGGCGTTTGAGCCGCCCCATGTCGGGCGCGTGCTATGAAGTAGCATGAAAATAACGACATTATCGCGCACGAAACCGTTTCTTAGTCGGCATAAAAATGTGACTAAAAGCCCCCTCTGCAAGGAGGGGGCTAAACATATCAGAGCAAAATACTGCCTATTACCGCAATCAGGAACGCGATAGTCCCGAGCAACGTTTCCATTACCGTCCAGGTTTTCAGGGTCGTTTTCTCATCCATCTCAAGGAAACGACTCACCAGCCAGAAGCCAGAATCGTTCACATGCGACAGAACGGTCGCACCACCCGCAATTGCTACCACAATAAAGCACAGGTCAAACTGACTTAAGCCTGTGGTCGCCGCCACGGTGGGTGCCATCAGCGCCGCCGTCGTCGTCAGCGCCACCGTCGCCGACCCCTGCGCCACACGCAGTGCCGCAGACACGACAAATGCAGCAACAATCACTGGCATCCCCGTATCAGCCAGTGCGCCAGCCAAAGCATTACCAATCCCGCTGGCACGTAGCACGCCACCGAACATGCCGCCCGCGCCAGTTACCAGGATAATCGAACAAATCGGCCCTAGCGCCCCATCACAGATTTTTTCAAGGTGTGAGCGGCTCTTATCACCACTAAAGACTATCAGCGCAAAAAACACCGTGATCAATAATGCAACCGGCGTTTTTCCTAACATACGCAGGAACTGCACCAGTCCACTATCACCGCTGACAATACCCATTACCGTTAACGTATTGAGTCCGGTATCGAGAAAAATCAGCACCAGTGGCAGCAGCAGGATACTCAGCACCACGGAAAAACGCGGTGGTTTAACGCTCGTATCCGTTTCAACCGCAGACAAGAAGCTCGAAGGCAGCTTGATATCGAATTTTTTACCTGCGTATAACCCATAGAGATAACCGCCGAAATACCAGGTGGGTAACGCAATAAGGCCACCGATAATCACTAACAGGCCAATATTGGCACCCAGCAATTCACTGGCCGCAACCGGACCGGGATGTGGCGGCACTAACGCGTGCATAGCAGCAAAAGCACCCGCAGCGGGGAAGGCATATTTTAATGTCGAACCACCAAAGCGTTTTGCTACGCTGAAAATAATCGGCAGCATGACAACCAAACCCGCATCAAAGAAGATCGGGAAGCCAAAGAGCAGTGAAGCAATACCGAGCGCAAAGGGTGCTCGCTGTTCACCGAACTTGTTGATCAGCGTATCAGCCAACACCTTCGCGCCACCGGTGACTTCCAGCAAACGGCCAATCATTGCTCCCAAACCAACCAGCAGAGCAACAGAAGCCAGCGTACTACCGAAGCCACTGAGCAACGTGGGGACAATCTTCTCGTATGGAGTTTTCGTCACCAGAGCAGTGACCAAACTTACCAGTGTCAAAGCCAGAAAAGCATGCACTTTAAAGCGCATAATCAACACCAGTAACAGTGCGACTGCGCCTGCGGCGATGGTTAATAGCACACTGGCGCTATAGGCGGATGTTATTTCTGTCATCGTTAATCATCTCTCTTAGACACCGGGCCAGAATTGGCTGATTGTTTGTGAGGTGTATCACATCATCATTTGATACCGGTAACATGATACGGGTAACATGTTAAAGTCTGGAACCATTAAGTATCATTTAATTTACAGTTTGAGATAGAGATCAAATTATGTCAGGTCGAAGCATTATTCTGATGGGCGTATCAGGCAGTGGAAAATCCTCAGTTGGCGCTGAACTTGGCCGCGCCATTCAGGCAAAATTTATTGATGGCGACGATCTGCATCCGCGCGCGAATATCCAGAAAATGGCCAGCGGCACGCCACTGAACGATGACGACCGTGCACCGTGGCTGGAGCGGCTTAGCGATGTCGCTTACAGCCTGGCACACAAAAACGAGACCGGCATCATCGTCTGTTCCGCGCTGAAAAAGCGTTACCGCGACCGCCTGCGCGAAGGGAACGAAAAGATGGTGTTTATCTATTTGAAAGGCAGCTTTGAGCTAGTGCTCGAGCGTCACAAAGCCAGAGCAGGCCACTTCATGCCAACGGATCTGCTGAAAAGTCAGTTCGATGCGCTGGAAGAACCGGGCAGCGATGAACCGGATGTCCTGAAGGTCGATATTGACGGCACACGGGAAGAAGTCGTACAGCGCTGCGTTGAGGCACTGCGTGCAGCAGGCTAACGCAGCGGTTTAAAGGCTTTCACCGTCCAGCACGGTAAAACCGACATCGACCATGCCCTGAGCAACTGGCTCGCCCCGCAGACGAGCCAGTAAACGCTCGGTGCCGACACGCCCCATGTGCTCACGCGGTGTCAGTACGCTCGCCAGCTTAGGCACCATCGCCTGACCAATATCGTGCCCGTGGAAACCCGCTACACCGATATCTTCCGGCACGCGCAATCCCTGGCGCTGGCATTCAAACATCGCGCCGACGGCTAAGTCGTCGTTGGTACAAAATACGCTATCGACCTGCGGGTATTCCGTCTGTGTCTGCCGCAGCAGCTCACCACCGAGCGAATAGGAAGACGCCCGCTCGCTCATCACGCAGTAACTTTTGAGATCGCTTTCCCACATCGCCTGCTCGTAGCCCCGGCAGCGCATAATCGTACGCTCATCCTGCCGCGCCCCGAGATAGACGATATGACGATGCCCCAACGCGACCATACGCAGCGTCATCTGACGCCCGGCTTCAACGTTATCAAACCCAACGGCCATATCCAGACAGGGTGAGACGGAATCCATCAGTTCCACGACTGGAATGCCGGCGACGTCCAGCATCTGGCGCGTTCGCGGCGTGTGGGTACGTTCGGCCAGAATAAGCCCATCGATGTGATACGACAGCAGTGAGGTCAGGCGCTGTTCTTCTTTGTCAGGATGATAGCCATAGTGCGCCAACATGGTCTGGTAACCGTGCGCTTCCGCCGTACGCTCAATCCCACGTAATACCTCGGCAAAAACCTGATTGGTTAATGACGGCAGCAGCACCCCAATCGCCCGGCTGGTGGAGCTGGCGAGCATATTCGGCGCGAGATTGGGAATATAGCCCAGCTCATCCAATGCAATAGCGATCTTTTCCTGCAACGCGGCTGACACCTGCGCAGGGTTACGCAAATAGCGGCTTACCGTCATTTTGGTAATCCCAACGCGGTCAGCAACGTCCTGGAGAACGGGTCTTTTCTTCTTCATCATCGACTAAAAATGCCTGAAAAACAGTAGGCTAAGTCTAGCAAAAAAAACGTAAAGAAAGTAAAGGCAAAGGGGCAGAATCTGAAGGGTAACATGCGGCTTTTAAGAGCATAATAAGCCCGCGTCCATTCCTACGCGGGCTTATGTTTCACATCTTCGCCGTCGTTATACTGGCGGCAAATCAAACAGCAGAATTTCACTGTCTTCGCTGGCGTGTACAGAAATCGCCGTTTCGTCCCAGACTGCGAACGCATCGCTAGCTTCCGCTTTCTGGCCGTTAATCTCTACCGTACCACGCACCACCTGAACCCAGACGCGACGGTCAGCCTGAATCTGATACACCGATTGCTCCTGCGCTTTCAGCGCCCAGCGCCACAGCGTCATATCCTGAAAGACTTTCAGCGAGCCTTCACGCGCATCCGGTGACAGCACTAACTGGCGTCCTTGTTGCACATCAAAGCGTTTCTGCTCGTAGCGCGGCGTCAGCCCGGTTTTTTCCGGGATAATCCAGATTTGGTACAGATGCAGCGGTTCGTCCTTGCTGGCATTGTATTCAGAGTGACGAATACCGGTACCCGCACTCATAATCTGGAATTCGCCTGCTGGCACCTGCTCTTTATTTCCCATGCTGTCCTGATGCTCAACGGCACCGGATAAAACATAGGTCAGAATTTCCATATCTTTGTGCGGATGTGTGCCAAAGCCCTGCCCGCCTTCGATAACGTCTTCATTAATGACGCGCAGTGCCGAAAATCCCATGAAATCAGGATCGTAATAATCGGCAAAGGAGAACGTGTGCCAGCTGTCGAGCCAGCCGTGATTCGCATGTCCGCGATCTTGCGCTTGACGTAAATAGATCATGTTATTTCCTCCCGCGTTTTTGATAAGGAAAGTGTAACGGGCGGTGGCAAATAAGATAGCGCAAAAAACTCACCGCTCTGTTCGAAAAATCAGAACAGGATGACGCATTGAGAAATAAGCATTGAGAAATGACGGAACCAGAGATAACTCCAGTTCCGTGTTCGGTTATTACTTAACAACACCTAACGCTGTTGGATCGGGATATAACATCATCCACCGGCCATTATCATTGCTAACGCCCGTTCCAGTCGCTGAAATTTGATAGGTATCAGAATCCATAATCAGGAAACGCTTATTCGATACGGACAATAACGTTCCATTACCATTGCCAGAATCGGTATAAATAAAGGATTCGCTGTCGGTCACGTTGTTGGCAGATGCAACTAAACGACCATCCGAGGTGGCAGAAATATATTTCCCTGTCTGTATCGAACGGAAAGCGAATTTGTTTTGATTAAGATAAACCGCCTGAATCCCACTATTTACCGACGGATTGACCCCATTTACGGTAATTGGCGCGGACTCACCCGTGACGGCAGCCAGCGTTCCCGTGTTATCGTTATTCCGAGATTTGCTGACGGACTGCAACACAATATACATATTGTCGGATGAAGAAGAATCTGTCGCATTGATTAATCCTTCATAGGAAGGATGATCAAAATAAAACTTACCTATCGGCATACGACTGATAACTTCTTTCGTGTAAGGCAGTTGAGTTTCAGACACACCGGCTGCGGTGAATAAGCTGAAAATGCCACGATATATTGGCCTGAATTCGCCACGAAATGCAGAAGAGATGGTCAGACCGGGGATCCATGCGCGCCCTTTTCCCATATCCGCAAGCGTATAACCTTTACCAGGAATCGGCGTATAGGGCACCGTATATCCCAGATTATATTTCGCGGTGTATTCCGCCGCCTTAACCAGTGGATAGCTATTATTCGGGTAGCTCACCATATCTGCCCCGCTTGTATGATACTGGCGCTGGTTATAACCAATCTGCGCCGCCATCACCAATAAGCCTAATCCCCCTTGCGCATGCGCCTGATCGCGGCCACTCTCCTGCAATTGGCCATTCTCATTTTGTACATAATGGATAACCGAACCATTGCCCTCGCCCTGTTTAAAATACGTTACAGCGCTATTATATAATTCAGAATCGTTCAGCCAGACCCCTAAACTCAGGTGAAATAGCGTGTCGGCCGCATCCCAATTACCATTCGCCCAACCGCCATTGACCTGACCATAGGTGCTGGTCAATGGGTAAAATACGTTGGTCATCATTTTACTAAACTGCGCAATATCAGCCGACGACCAGCCGCTGCCGGTATAGCGTAATATCTCAGCCGCATTAAGCAATTTATAGCCATACAGGCTGGCGGCAAGCTGTGCGTCGTTGCCCTTAATTGCCGTCAATGTCGTTGACCAGCCATTCAGAATTTTTATCGCCGCATTCGCATAGGCGGGATTTTTTGTCATCGCCCATTCAATTGCGAGGGACAATGCGGCTGAAGCACTATTCTGTAGCTCGCCATTTCCCGCACTGCCATTTGTGGGATCGTTTCGGTATACCACCGCTTTTGGCGTGACTGAATACGTGGCGCTTGCCAAATAGTGAGATTGCAGCAGTTGCCAATCCGTATACCAAGGCTCCTGCTTATTATTAACCCCTGCCTTCATCCGCTCCAAATCCGCTTGCGTATAAAGCATACCCGGATGCAGGAAGGCTTTATCATTGACGGCCGCGTGTCCTACTCTGAGTACGCTTAGAAACAGACTCAAAAATATAATTATTAAGAAAAAAACACCTTTTTTCTTACTCAAACAGATATCCATACACAGTTTCCTTTTTATTGATTAACAACAGATTACAGAGATCATGGCGTAATAGTGACATTGATTCTGTAATCAGATTTTGCAGGTATTTCCTTTTGTACTGCCAACATGGATGTCCCCACGTTGTCCTTTTGTCGGTTATCGGCAGGTTTTGTCGATAGAACACGAAATTCCGCAGAATCATCATCTTTTATCACGTTGATCGTCCTACCCTCTTTGGTCAACAATGCCGTATTGCCCTTGATAGTGATCTCGGCAGTTGTCACCATTGCCCAACGGTATATTTTGGGGTTGTAGGTTCCTTGTATTGCATCACTTATTGTTATGGCTTTTCCATCTAACTGATATTCTCTGAGTATATTTTCCGCGACATGAGGATAGGCTCGTGTTAATTCAAGCCTTGCCGTTGATTGCTTTTCATCCCAAATGAGTGTCGCCACGCCATTAGGATCCTGATTGTCACCATCAAAGGTGAGCGTGTTATGGCTTAAGGCAGATACGCGGAAATACGATGGACGCACGGCATTATCAAAATAACCGGGGAGATTATAATAGTCTTTGCCTAAATCATTAGCCCAGCGGACACCATCATATTCCAGAACAAAAGAGCCAAGATCCTGATGGGCATGATTCGCTTTATTGTCACCAGACTTAATACCTAACCAGACATTTCCCCCATCTGAAAATTGCTTCTTATAAATAAAAAGCGCTGATGGTCCATGAAACAGAAAGTTATCTTGTGTCGTTGCACCACTGACGCTCACGGCTTGTGGATACCACAGCGCAAATAGTGGCAAAAAGCGATCGAACTCTCCCCACACCTTCCCTGCTGCTGAGCGCGCTAGCGCTTTCTGCATCTGTCCTCTGGCAGCATTAATAATGAGATCTTGTTTATAGCGATTGCCGAACCAGGCATAAACGGGGGTATAACCCTGATCTTCTACCGCATCACCGTAGTTGAAACCATCACCAGAGAAACCTTCAATAGCAAAACGATACCAGGGTGTTTTTTCCAGAACGGTATCTGACGATAAACCATAATCCTGACCAAACGCGCTTCTCAGCATCTCCTGCGCAATAATGCGATAGGTCATACCGTAGCTCCAATAAATGGGGCCTTCTGCACTCGCGCCATCTGGTTTATAGGCATCCAGCCCCATCTTCAGCGAGGGGATAATATTGTTGAGCAGCGTCCGTGTCCGTTCGGGATAATGTTCCGCGGTAGCAAGAACTGCTGCAAGCACCCCGCCGTTGCAGACTTCATTCCAATTGGTCGCCCACCACGGAAACCCCAGGCTGGGCGCGGCGGGATCCTTGTCAGCGTAAGCTTTTAATCCCCAATTAATTCCCTTCTCAAGTAGTGCCTCCCGAATTTGCTTCTCTTCTTCGGCGGAGAACTGGTCGTAAAGCCAGTCATAGCCGATAGCCACCGCAAACATCATTTCTCCAGCATCAAGAAAACGGGATTGCGCATTCCAGTCAGGAAAGTCAGATACGGCAAGCACGGTTTCTTTCGCTTTTCTAGCGAAACGAGCATCTCCGGTGATTTTCCAGGAAAATGCATTATCCAGGATAATCTTTATAGCCTTCCGCGATGTATCCAGTAATGAAGGTGATGCATCGTTCCCAGTCAATTTATAATGAATAACCGGCTCATTAAGGCTTCCTTCAGCTCTTCTAATTACCTCATCAACCAGCTTTTTCATCTCTTCATCGCTTTTAACCTGCTCTTGGATAATTTTTATATCCTCGCCAGTCATCAATAATCTTGGATGATCTTTTTTTAAATTTTTAACGACAGTATCGCGAGTAAATATATTGATAGCGTTAAATTCATGAGCGTCAGGAACAGCAGCCAGCACGGAGGGAGTGATGAAAATGGTAGTCATCATTATAGCCAGAGAGATTCTATTCATGATTCGTCTATTTTCCTGTTTATTTTATTATCTAACAGGAATAAGCAAGGGATATGCCAAGAGGTAAATAACTTTTATTTTCAAAAGATTAAAATAATGTGTTCAAGAAGAAACACATTCATTATTAGTGTCTACGGCAACCCAGACGCTAGGCGAGACTCGGATCACACAACATGTAGAAAATAGAGGTATGTGTATCAATTAACTCCTTTCACATACTTTTTTCCCCACATTTAAAGCACCTCTTTATTGTCGATACGGTACTACTTATCGATAAGGTACTACTTATCGATAACGTACTAATTATCTATAAGGTACAACGTGGTGAGCGCAGGCTCGCGATCAACACGAGTCCCCGGTCAGGGTAAGGTAGCGTTGAAGCGCAACGGCTACGCCTTCTTTGTCATTATTTGTCGTTACCCAGTCTGCCATGGCTTTAATCTTTGGCACTGCATTCCCCATCGCGATCCCTGTACCGGCGAACGCTAACATTTCTCTATCATTCTCCTCATCGCCGATTGCCAGAATAGCCGCGGGGGGAATCGCGAGATAGTGGGCCAGCGTCTGGCAGGCAGTGCCTTTGTTAACGCCCCGCTGCATGACTTCAAAATAGTTAGGTTCGCTGCGCACAAAATAATAACGACGAGAAAGCGACGGAGGGATACGCCCAGCCAGTGAATCTATCGTGGTTCGTCCCTCAACAAACATCATTTTTGGCGTCTGTCGTCGGGAATGGGTTTCCCAATCTGGCGGAAGGATAACCACCGGCATACGGCAATACCGCAAGGCACCCGCATCAGAGAGAACAGGCCTGCTGGCAACCAACTGCTGCCCATCGATTTGGTAGCATTCCAGATTCAGACTGCGGCCAAAATGCGTCAACGTCAGAATATCGTCATGATCCAGAACGCGGACGCTAATCATGGCAGATTTTTCCTGACTCCAGATCAGCGCACCGTTGCAGGCGATAGCCCAGCAGCGAGAACCGACTAGCCCTAGCTGATCCATGATTTGCAATACGCTGGGCAGCGTCCGGCCAGAAACCAGCGCCACATGGATGCCCTTTTCCAGAGCCTCTTGTAATATTCTGCATGTCGCTGGCGTCACTGCTTTTTGTGACGTCAGCAACGTGCCATCCAGATCGATAGCCAGCAATTTAAATTCCATTGCCCTTCCTGCTCATTATCGTTTCTGAAGCGAGCGAAAGCGTCAGACATCAACGCTAACGCTCCACCAAAGAATAAGGCTCCCCTCCCTCACATGAGGGAGGATGCATTTAGATGATGCCAATACCTGCTGCGGCAAAGCCTAATACAATTAACAGGATAAGCACCCGATTAGGGCTGACCTTCTTCTTGAGAAGCTTGAAACACCCTAATACCAGCAGCAGTGGAATGAGGCCAACGCATATCTTGTCGAGAATGTCCTGCAACACGAAGGGCTGTCCGGCGATGGTGGTGTTATAGGTCGTGGTAAATTTCACCATACTGGCACTCATCGCACCGACCATCATCAAGCCCATAATCGACGAGGCTTTGGTAATACAGCCCAACAGGCCCGACTGGGTCGCTTCCGCAATGTATTTCGACCCTAGCCGATACCCCATCACCCCACCATAGTAACGAACCAGATAACTTGGAATGTTATAGATCAGCAGGAAAAGCAAAGGACCCAGCGGGTTTCCCTGAGAGGCTAACCCGATAGCAATCCCCGTCGCGATGATACGTAACACACCGTAGAAGAAAGAGTCACCCACCCCCGCAAACGGCCCCATCAGGGCAACTTTGATGCCGTTAATACTGGATTGATCAAAGTCGGGATTGTTGGCGTTTTCTTTTTCCATCGACAGCGTTAGCCCCATAATGAAAGGAGATAAATGCTGATTGGAGTTAAAAAACTGGCTGTTACGCTTTAGCGCGTCCAGATAACGGTGCGGGTCTGGGTAGATCTTTTTCAGCATCGGCGCCAGCGCCCAGCCATAACTCAGCCCTTGCATACGCGTAAAATTCATCGATCCCAGCAGTTGGAACTGGCGGAAGAACAGCTGGCGAAACAGCTTTTTCTCACTCTTGTTATCACTGTATGCACTGGCATTGTTTGTTTCGCTGACGTGCCTGGTTTGGATATCAGTCATTGAAGAACCCATCCTTATCGTCTACAGAAGCCGTCGGAGCAGTGGCAGCATTCTGTTTGTTGGCTTTGAGCTGGTTGAACTCGTTAAAACACAGGTAAACGGCGACAGAGGCAGCAATAATCGCGATCCCCATGATGGGCAGTTTTAAGTAAGCGGCCATCGCAAAACCGATAAAGAAGAAAGCCGCGATATTACGGTTCCACAACGCCTGAAGAAGAATGGCAAAACCTAAAGCGGGTAAAATCCCTCCGACGGCGGTCATGCCACGCATCACCGTGCCAGGAATGCTTTCTACCAGGCTGCGAATGACGTCCGTCCCATACAGCACCCCAAAGAATGCGATCACCGCAAACGGTACGCCGTAGAACAGCGTCATCCCTAGCGTCATCCCAAGTGCAGCGCGATCTTTGCCCTCTTCAAGCAGCGCATCGTATTTCTCGACCAGACCGGTATAAACCAGCTTCTCGACCTGATAGACAAAGACCGCCAATAAACTAATCGGCAATGCCAGCGCGACGGCAACGGCGGGTTCGGCTTTCGTTAAAATAGTAAAAGCCGTAGCCAGTACCGAGCCGACCGCAAGGTCAGCGGGCACAGAGCCGCCGATAGTGATAGTGCCGAGGAAAATGAGTTCCAGCGTCGCACCAATGATGATGCCCTGCTGGAAATCCCCCAGAACAAACCCAACCATCGCGCCACAAATCAGCGGGCGTTCAATCAGTGGCTGCCCTAGCGTGTGGTCGGCAAACTTGGCGATATACATCACCAATGCAATAAGAAGTGCTGTTGTTAACATGGTGACCTCGCTTAATGAGCGCTATCCAGCATCTCAATCAGGTTTTTTATCGGGTGTGAAGGTAAGACCTGGTACTCAACCGCCACGCCACGTTCAGCAATCGCATGAAAATCAGCCACATCTTCCGGCGTCACATACACGGTGTCGCTGATTCTCGTTTTTGCCGCCAGGTTGTCGGTAATACGGCCGTAGTTCGCGACGT
Organism: Pectobacterium aroidearum; assembly: GCF_041228105.1. Taxonomy (NCBI): domain Bacteria; kingdom Pseudomonadati; phylum Pseudomonadota; class Gammaproteobacteria; order Enterobacterales; family Pectobacteriaceae; genus Pectobacterium; species Pectobacterium aroidearum. The sequence goes on along the minus strand of NZ_CP166097.1, from coordinate 334,140 downwards.
TTAACGTTTTTATCGCAGGGACTTGTTCAATCAAGCGCCGCGCATCGGCTGCGTTATTGATAATGAGCAGAATTTTCATGCTGTCGGAGCGGGCATCATTCAGTACATCAACCGCATCCGCAACCGTCATAATGGCGCATTTAGCCGTATCCGGGGCGGCCATGCGTAACGACATCTTTTGTACGTCGTTATTCACAATCTGATCGTTCGCAACCAGAATGCGGTTAACTCCAAGGTGTTTTGTCCAGACAACGGCGACCTGTCCATGAATCAGACGGTCGTCAATACGAATAAGTGAAATCATGGTATTTACTCCTGTTATTAGAATTTACCAGTAGGGGGTCCAGATTCGGGTAAGGCGTACCAGGGCTTCAAACCAAAAGTAATCACCCCAGAGATTGGGCTCGTTAATTCCCATATTGCGGCCGAAGTTATAAACACCTTCGCGCAGCAGCCCATCGGTGTGATGAGCGAAATAGTGCTGGCGCAAATTCTGCGCGATCTGCGTGATGGCATGGTGATAGGCGGGACGCAGCGGATCGGTAATGGGCAACTGCTTTAGCAGTTCCGCCAGCCCGCATACGGCAATCGCTGCCGCAGAGGTATCTCGAAACGCGTTATCCTGCGGCGTAAAGATCAAATCCCAGTAACAGACATAATCTTCCGGCAGCCGGTTGAGAAAATAGTGAGCCAGCTTGCGGGACAACTCCGGAAGCTCGCCATCGCCGGTATAATTAAAGCCCAGCGCAAAGCCATAAATGCCCCAGGCCTGCCCACGAGACCAGCAGGAATCATCGCTGAATCCCTGATGGGTATCGCCATGTAGCGGGCGTCCGGTGCGGATATCCATATAAAACGTATGAAACGTTGAGGCGTCATCTCTGACCAGATGGCGCGCGGCTAAAGCAAGATGGCGCTGTGCGGCTTGCCGATAGCGGGTATTTCCCGTCTCATTCGCAGCCCAGAACAAAAGCGGGACGTTCAGGTTACAATCAATAATCATGCGTCCTTGCCGCGCAGGATCGCTGAGATCGCCCCATGCCTGTATCACCCCTGCGGTTTCGTTATAACGCTGATACAGCAGTTCCGCAGCACGTAGCGCGAGTGAACGGGCGCGTTCGTTGCCGGTTAGGCGCCAGGCATTGACACAGGACAGCAGGTAAAGGAACCCTAAGTCGTGGGTATCGACTTTGATGTGGTTATCCAGACGCGTTTCAAAGCTGTCCAGCAGCCCTTCCGCCACCTGACGATATTTATCATCCCCGGTAACCTCCCAGGCCAGCCACAACATGCCAGTCCAGAACCCTTCCGTCCAATCGACCTTTTCAACCGTCGGATAGTGCCCACTGCTGGCGCTGGCGGCAGGAAATGTGTGGCTAAAGCGCGGCAACATCTCGTCCAGCTTTTTTAAAACATCCTGAATGGCATCATTGAGCCATACCGGAGAAAGTGGAGGGTGAGATGCCTCGTAGCGCGCATCTAATGGCTCAAGAATGATCGTCATTGCGATAGCTCCGTAGTAAAGAAATCGTCGGAGCCATCCTGTTCAGCGCTAAAGTTCGCTTCACGCGCCGCCTGAAGCTCAGGAACGGCATTCATGTACTGCATACCTTCTGTAGCCATCGTGATCGCTTCACGCACCCGAGCGGCGGTATCGCTGTTTTCAGACATGCAAAATGCCATCAGCATGATCAAATTAGCGCCGCTAATCACGTGCATATGTGGGTATTTCACCATCAGTTGCACCGCGGTATTATTAACGCTGCCTCCCTGCATATCGGTGAAAATAACTAACTCATTTCCACGCCGCGCCGATTCCTGCGCAATCTCAATAAAACGCTCAGCCAATTCAGCTGTAGAACCAATATCGCCGCAATAAGCGCAAATAGGTTGAATCGCATGATCTTCGCCAATCAGTAAATTCAGGGCGGATACCGTCCCTTCAGCGTATCGGCCATGGCTGGCGATATAAACTTCTCGCATAACGCGTTCCTTAATTTATTTACAGCAACTGGCAGCATTAATGCACTTACCATGCCAGATTATTATTTAATTGTTTTTATTGGGTTTTATTTCAGTTATTAGACGCTAAAAATACTGTCCAGATCGGCATACAACGATGTGTCGAAACGCGGTGACCGCCTATTTATGTCAATAAAAAAGAGAGGATAGCCACGCCATCCGGCTATCCATTTTTATGCGGCAAGGTGTCAGTATGGTTCGGCGTGGCAGAGAGCGAAGTGGCGAAAGGCGACACTGACTCATTGGTCAGCGTCGCATTATTACGGCGTAGGGTCTGAAGAAATCCAGGGCTCCATGATTTCATAAATCATCAGCACTTCTGTCAATGGAACGACAATATGGTATTTACGGTTCAGTACCTGAAAAAACGTATCGTGAACATCGACAAACGCCTGCTGTTCAGCCGTTAGCGCGGAGTCATCACGATGGCACATGCCAGTATTGACCATGACCCGTTCAATCATCAGCGCAATGTGCATAAACAAATTAATACGTAAATAGCTCTCAAAATGAATTTTGTAGAAAAATTCATACTGCTTAATCACGGCTTCCACTTCATCAATAATAATCACCGGATTAAGGAAATTAAGACGTCCGGCAACGCCTTCTACCGTAAATAGCTTAACCACTTCATCAATCATAGGTTCCATTCCACCGGAGATAAGCAGGTCGGTAAAATAGTCCCTGTGCAGGATGTCAAACTTCTCTTTTATTAATTGCTCAACACTAATAATGGGGATATAACCTGCATCAAGCGCAGTCGTGGTAATGACGAGCCGTGTGCCATTTAATGCCGGATCGGCCTGTGACAGTTTGTATTTTAAATCATCATATTCCATTGTGACGATATCTATTGTGTCAGAGGCCAGATAGCGTAATACAATATCTCTCAGCTTTCTGGAAATCCCCTCACCAGATATACATGAAATGATAATTTTATTACCGGGAAGCATACCCGCGTAATACCTTGTTTCGACCTCATAGGCGCCTTTTACGCCGTCGATAATCTCTTCCATGGACAATCGACTCTGAATCTTAGATGCAATGTCCAGCGCCATCGCCGTACTGACATTATTAATGACTAACAACTCACCATGAAGGTGCAGTTTTATTTCCTCATAGATTTCTTTCAGCGATCCCATATCGACCAATATAATCAACCCTGCACGCTGTTTGATGCTATCCAGATGGGCAATCAACAGATCAATGATCTCGCGTGTCGAGGTCGAGTTGGGCATATCAAACGCTTTAAAGTAGTATCCACCCGTTAGTTGGTTTGCAATCCCTGCAATACTGGAAGCCGTGGAACGACCGTGGGAGACAATCACGCCCTGAATCAAATCATCATCGCCGGATAATTTGTTCATGGCACAGCTCAGCAGCGGCATCAGCAAAGGATAATCGGTGTTTGTCACATATTTTTTCAACAAACAGAGGCATTCAAGCGCCAGCAGCCTGGCTTTTGCAGAAACGTAATCGGTGATGGCCGTCAGTTCATTGATGTATTGCGCTTCACTGGCATTATTCATGGCGTAATGCAGGCAAAGCCAAACCGTTTTTCGATAGTCTGCGTTACATTCAATACCCGTTTGATTTTCCAACTCATTAATGGCCCGCATCGTGTTTTGCCAGATATAGCCGCTGTAGAGTTCCTCTTTCTGCACGGTGCAGTTAAGCGTGGTGAGCAGTTGTTCGAGCTTTCGATTCAACAGTAGGGTATTGCCGCTGTGACAAAACTCTTTGAATATCACGTCATCCCGCATCGCTTTTGGCAACAGTGATGAAATATCGAGGGAAGCTGAAGGTTTTCGCGCAGAGAACACCAGCGTATCGCCATTCATTTGGCCGGGCTGGAGGGGCTGTAATGCAATATATTCTGAATGCTGGTTTTCACTCCATGCACTGGCACACATCACTCTGACTTGGTTTTTCAATTCGCCAATATTTCCCCGAATGGGAGACGCCACCAGTTGATGCATCAACAGGCTATCCATATGAATATCGCAGTTCAGATCGCTCGCTTCACGGCGTAAAAAATACTCTACCTGAGCAACCCGCTCGGTTAGCGGACGGGAAATAAAGTTTGGTAGCGCAATACGAATGGGAATACGCCGACGAAAAGTATTCAACAACACCGTATCGACATTTTCCGTCGTGGCAAAAATAAAGCGGATCGCGGCCGAGTGGCGAGTACGGTTATCTCCCAGACGATAGAAGTAACCTTTATCCATAAATAAAAAGAGTTTTTCCTGATTTTCCGCAGATAAGCGATGCACTTCATCAAGAAACAGGAAACTGCCATCGGCATCATCAAAGGCACCTTTTTTATCCCGATCGGCTCCGGTAAATGCCCCTTTTATATAGCCAAACAGCGTAGCGGAAAGCAGTTCAGGATTGTTGGCATAGTCGGCACAGTTAAGCTCGACCAATGGCTTGTCCAAGGCAACAATGCCGCGATCCTGTGCATAAAGATGAATCATTGCTGCCAGGTGGCTTTTCCCTACGCCACTCTCGCCAGAGAGCAATATCGGTAGCCCCCGACCAGGATAATTCACCGCAGAACGACAAGAAGAGATGGCTTGCTGCAAACTTCCTGTAGCACCAATCAGTTCACTAAAAACATCATCATGCTTGAGCGGTATCACTGCATCTGGCGAAGTTTGTGGACGAGTATCAATATAAAAACGGACAGGGCGAGTATTCTGCTTATGGAGTTTGCCCTCATCGCACAGGCGATTAAGGTAATGGCTGATAACGCTACGGCTGACCTGAATAAAACCGGCACAATCCAGCGCCGTGAATCCATGGGTATTACTGGCATAGTGCGTGATGATGTTTTGGAACAGTTTATCTTTCGCGGACAAAGCCATAAGCGGATTCCACCGTAGTGAGCAGCATAGCATCCATTCATTTTTAGACACTAGACACTAAGAATTCATTAAACACTAATAACTATCTGCGCGATAAAGAGAAAATGAAACATCGTTTTTACTTTGTTGTGATCGTCTTCGCATCCTAAATGCAATTGGGTAGAGCGTACTGACAGAAAGGCACATCACCAGCGCGATGCATCGGTTAAACACCAGAGAATGGCGATGGAATAAGGGAGAAAACGCGCGGAAGATCGGAAACAGGGTTGCTCAGGAGCGGACGACAGGCAAAAAAAAAGCCAGCACCCGAGCTGGCTAAATAATACTGGAAGCAATGTGAGCAATGTCGTGCCTTCACAGAGAAACCGGCTCGTCATAAACACCATTAACACAGGCACATGACACCGTTCCCCGGAACGCACAGCAATAATAATCATTATCATTCGCAGTTGTAAAGTGCTTTTTGCGATAAATTCTTATTCTCAATACGAGCTGCGTCACGGCCCATTTTTCGCCCTCTGCTTCTTACTCTGGCTGCGCTAATGACCTCGCCAGCAGCGTGATGGGGTGTTCACACCGTTTGCTGGTCGACATCTCAATCTGCCATTTACAGGTTTCGCAGTCCGTTACCACGATATCGACGCCGCTCTCTTCAATCTGCTGGAACAACGGTGCGCCAATGCCTTGCGACGTGGTGTAATTCTCTTTCTTGAAACCATAGGTGCCAGCAATACCGCAGCACTGGGAATCCAGCATCACCAGTTCAAGACCGGGGATGCGTTGCAGCAGCGCCAGAGTATACGCCGTCCAGCCCATCCTCTCCAGATGGCAGGGCGTGTGATACGCCACCCGCAGTGGCAATTTACGCAGCGGCAACGTTCGCCCTTCTTCTTCCAACAGGCGATAGAGCTGGCGCGTCACCAGTTCGACGCCATCGCGCACGTGGCCGTTATCCACACCCAGCAGATGCGGATATTCATCACGCAGCGTGAACGTACAGCTGGATGACGTCGCGACCACCGGCAGAGATTTCTGATTGATCGCCTCATCCAGCGATTTGATATTAGCGTGCGCCTGCTTTCTGGCCTTGTCGTGAAAACCATTGGCGATCAGCGGTACGCCGCAGCATTTCTCTTTATTCAGCAACTGGACGCCAATGCCCATCGCGTTAAAGACCTGAACCAGATCTTTACCCAGCTGTGGATGGTTGTAGTTGACATAGCAACCGTGGAAATAAGCGACCTGCTCATCATAGGCCTGCTGCTTTGCCGCCTGCTGACGATACCAGCGCCGGAAGGTGCCGAACGAGTATTTCGGCAACTGACGACGATGGTCGATTTTCAACGCCTTATCCAGCAGTTGGCGCACGGGCTTCAGGCTGGTAGCCGTGTTGACCAGCGGCGCAAACGGTGTGGCAATTGACCCCATAAAATCGGTATGGCTCAGAATCGCATCGCGCAACGTCGGCTTGTGATTGCTGTGCGTCGCTTTCGCACGCTGAATAATGTCGCCAATTTTGACATCCGACGGGCATGCGACTTCACAGCGTTTACAGTTGGTGCAGTATTTCAACGCGTCATCGTACAGTGCCGGATCTTTACGCCGCAGGCGTTCGCCGTCCGGTCCAGCCTGTTTCGGGCCGGGATAAAGCGGGTTCACGCGCGATACCGGGCAGTACGTGGTACAGACCGTACACTTGATACAATCTTCAAAACTGTTATCGCTAAGCAGGCTCATGGGTTGCCCTCCTTCAAAATCTGTTCGGCAACATGCAGTGCGCTAAGCAAGGACACCCCGGCGCCACATCCCTGCGCAATCGGGTCGAAGCCTTCCAGCACTGCGCCGATGGCGTACAGATTGCCGATCGTTTCGCCCCCAATACGCGGATGGAGATGTTCATCAACGATCGCCCCAAACTGCATATAGGGCTGCGGCGCAAACACGTCCTGCTGGCTCCAGCCTTCGCGCTGCTCCGCAAACCGAACATCCAGCCCAAAGACTGGCTCTGTCACCCGATCGAACTGCGTCACCAGCCCGTTACTGAAGAAGCTGCCGCTCGCCAGCACCGCGTACTTCGCCCGTAGCGGAATATCACGGTGATGGTGGCTATGAACGGCAATCTCCTGCGCCGACAGCGCTGCACGCACCGCGCGGTCGCCCGGCATTACCATGCCACCCAACTGACGAAAGCGCTGCGACAGCGCCTGATGCAAGCGCAATCCGAGAACTGACGGTGGTAAGGTCGGCAACAGCGATATCGGTTTACCTAGCGCCTCAGCGAGTTCACCCACCACTTCGGGACTATCCAACCCCAGACAGCCAGGCATGATGATGGCATCGTTACCGTTGGCCAGAAGCGACAGTTCCTCCACCAGCGCTGCACGGTTTTCTGGTCGATCGAGCACGCGGGCGATATTTACCGCACGGAATTCACTGGGGTTTTGGCGTAACCGATCCAGCACCGGCAGCTTGAGGTCATCACTGCGCGCCGCGATCCCCTGCGCCTGAAGCGTACCGGCAACAATTCGGGACTGAAAATCCAGAAAACCTTCGATACCAGCAATGAGCGGGTTATCGCCAAAATCGGAATCCGGCAGGCCACGCGTTACGCCATCAACCGGGCTCAGCCAGCATGCGCGAAACTTACCTAACGGCGTCATACGCCAGTGATTCTGCTGATAGCTGCCCAACAGGGAGATAGTGCTGCGCTCCAGCAATGCTTCGACCTGTGGCAACAGTGCGGCAACCGCCGCCGCCCCCATGCGCGAATAAGGGTGGTGAGGAGCTTGACGCGCCAGCTCATCCAACGCCTCAAGCGGCTGGCTCACAGGCTGTCCGTCAGGGAGATGGGAGAGTAAATCCAACGCACCGGAAGAAAAATGCAGCGCATTCTGCCCGGCGCTGACAATTGCGCAGCGTTTCCCCTGCTCCGCCAGACGAATACCGCAGGTCAGCCCCGCCAGTCCTCCGCCGATAATCACAACGTCATAGCGCATGACGATCCTCCTGGCTGTCGCTGGCCGTCAGGCCGCACAATCCCTGATAAATCCAACTGGTAAACTCGCTTTCACGCAGGGCATTGCCCCACGCGACTGGGCGAATCCCTTTCCAGCGTTCGTTCAAAAACTGGCTGAGCTGCGTGAGCGACTGCTCCGGCGTCGCGGTGCCCAGCCGGCACAGCAGGCCCGCTGCACGACAGGCGCACAGTTCACCCTGACAGGTGCCCATGCCAACGCGAGTACGGCGACGCAGGTCAATCAGGTTATTCACCTGCAATGATTCCACGGCGTAGCGTACTTCTCCCGCCGTCACGGCCTCACATTCGCACACCAGACTGCGATCAAGACGTTCACCGGACAGCATTCTTCCAGCACGTTCACCGTGGCGATAAATTGCCGAGCCGCGCAGCGGCGCGGAGAGCGGTTTTGCCGCAGGATAAGCTGACAGGGCGTGAGGGGCGGTTTTCACCTCATCCAGCGACTCAGAACCGGGCAGCGGCGTCTGTGCCGTCGAGCAGGCCACGTCATGGCCCAGCTTTTTGCAGATAGCGTCCGTCACCCACTCCGCCATCAGACGGTAGGTCATCAGCTTGCCGCCGGTGATGGTAATAAACCCTTCCAGCCCGTCGCGGCTGGCATGGTCGAGCAACACAATGCCGCGGCTTACGCTACGCCCGCTGGGGTCACTGTCGTTGGCAACCAGAGGTCGGACGCCGGCATAGGCGCGCAAAATTCGCGTGCTCGCCAGAGACGGCGCCAGCATAGATCCCTCGCGCATCAGCGTTTCCACTTCGGCAGGTGTCACCAGCATATTGTCGATTTGGTCGTAGTCGATGTGAGTTGAGGTCGTGCCAATCAGCGAAATGGTATCGCCCGGCACCAGAATGTCGGCATCTGCGGGTTTACGGCAGCGATTGATCACCATGTTGTTGATGCGGTGTCCAAGAATCAGCAGCGCGCCTTTCGCCGGGAACATGCGCACGCGCAGATCGGCATATTCCGCAATGTGTTGCCCCCAGATTCCCCCTGCGTTAACCACCACCTGCGCGTATATTTCTGTTTCTACACCTTTTTTATGGTCGAAAACGCGCACACCAGTAACCCGATCGCCCTGACGAATCAGCCCGATAACCTCGTGATAGGTCAAGACTTCCGCGCCGTGCTCGCAGGCATCGATCATGTTGGCTGCGGTCAGGCGAAAGGGATCGACAGAACCATCCGGCACGCGTACCGCGCCAATCAGCGCCGGATTAGCCGCGGGTTCCAGCCGCAGCGCTTCCCGCGGGTCCATCGCTTGAGCACGAATCCCCGCCTGCTGGCAGGAAGCAATAAACTGTGCCTGCCAACCAAGATCGTCTTCCGGCAAGGTAATAAACAGGCCGTCGGTCGGTTCAATACAGTGGCGGGCAATCCGCCGGAGAATCTGATTCTCTTCAATACATTCGCGGGCAGACTCGCCATCGGTAACCGCATAGCGGGCACCGCTGTGTAATAGGCCGTGATTACGCCCGGTTGCCCCGGTCGCAATATCATAACGTTCAAGCAACAGGCAGCGCAGCCCACGCAGGGCGCAATCCCGTGCCGTACCTGCTCCCGTCGCACCTCCGCCGATGACAACCACGTCAGTTTCACGCCAGTTCCCAGTATTTTGCATCATATTCTCGCTCCGGGCGGATGGTATATGTTGCTATTGGGACACAAAAAGGAGGGTTAATGTTTGATAAAGAGCAAAAACAAACACTAAACGAAAATAAAGGGGCATTTAAAAACAATAAGTGTGATTTACATCACTAAAACCACACTGTGGAATTTTCCGATTCTGTTAACATGAGCGCAAAAATCGTCACAGTTTCATAAAAGTGTAACATTAGCGTCATGAATCACACTCATTTGCACGCTAGCCCCTTACAATAACGTTCGTAATAGAACAAAAAAGCTATCGTTTTTTTTCGCATTGGAGATATCTATGCTGAGTATTTTTAGGCCCGCCGCCCACCAGCCACGCGTGTCGCAGGATCGTGTCGATCCCCTCTATCGCCGTCTGCGCTGGCAGATTTTCATGGGGATCTTTTTTGGCTACGCCGCCTACTATCTGGTACGCAAAAACTTCACACTGGCAATGCCTTACCTGATTGAACAGGGCTTCTCGCGCGGTGACCTTGGCTTTGCGCTATCCGGTATCTCTATCGCCTACGGCTTTTCCAAATTCATCATGGGTTCGGTATCTGACCGTTCCAACCCACGGGTTTTCCTGCCTGCCGGTCTGATTCTGGCAGCCGCCGTGATGCTGTTCATGGGCTTCGTGCCGTGGGCAACATCAAGCATCGCGATTATGTTCGTCCTGCTGTTCCTGTGTGGCTGGTTCCAGGGAATGGGATGGCCACCGTGTGGACGCACCATGGTTCACTGGTGGTCGCAGAAAGAGCGTGGCGGCATCGTATCCGTATGGAACTGTGCTCACAACGTCGGCGGCGGGCTTCCGCCTCTGCTGTTCCTGCTGGGTATGGCCTGGTTTAACGACTGGAAAGCCGCACTTTATATGCCGGCCTTCGCCGCGATTCTGGTTGCTCTGATTGCGTTTGCACTGATGCGTGACACACCGCAATCCTGTGGTTTACCACCGATTGAAGAGTACAAAAACGACTATCCGGTTGACTACAATGAAAAAGACGAAGAAGAACTGACGGCTAAGCAGATTTTCATGCAGTACGTTTTCCCGAACAAACTGCTGTGGTACATCGCTATCGCCAACGTCTTCGTTTACCTGCTGCGTTACGGCATCCTCGACTGGTCACCGACTTATCTGAAAGAAGTGAAACACTTCGCACTGGATAAATCGTCCTGGGCCTACTTCCTGTACGAATACGCAGGTATTCCGGGTACGCTGCTGTGCGGCTGGATGTCCGATAAAGTGTTCAAAGGCAACCGTGGCGCAACGGGCGTGTTCTTTATGACGCTGGTGACGATAGCGACCATCGTGTACTGGATGAACCCAGCCGGTAATCCGGGTGTGGATATGGCCTGTATGATCGTCATCGGCTTCCTGATTTACGGCCCGGTGATGCTGATTGGTCTGCACGCACTGGAGCTGGCACCGAAGAAAGCAGCAGGTACAGCAGCGGGCTTCACCGGCCTGTTCGGCTACCTCGGTGGCTCCGTTGCCGCTAGCGCCATCGTCGGCTACACCGTTGACTTCTTCGGTTGGGACGGCGGCTTCATGGTGATGATCGGCGGCAGCATTCTGGCGGTACTTCTGCTGATTGTTGTTATGCTGAATGAGAAAAAACATAAAGCAGAGTTAGCCAGCCGCGCTTAACCCGCTCTTGTAAGCATCCCTCTGGCGGCGTCATGATGACGCCGCCTTTCTCTCAACAGAAAGAGGTTTGATCGCATGAACGTTACCGTAACATCCCTACTCTCCGCCCTCGCACTCTCCGTTTCCCTTAGTGCTTCCAGTCACGCAAGTGACTCCGCTTCATCAACCGACAAAATCGTCATTGCCCACCGCGGCGCCAGCGGCTATCTGCCCGAGCATACGCTTCCAGCCAAGGCAATGGCCTACGCTCAGGGTGCCGATTATCTGGAGCAGGATCTGGTGCTCACCAAAGATAACGCACTCATTGTCCTGCATGACCACTATCTGGATCGCGTGACCGATGTGGCAGAACGTTTTCCGCAACGCGCCCGTAAAGATGGACACTTTTACGCCATCGACTTCACGCTACAAGAGATCAAGTCGCTGAAATTCACCGAAGGATTCGACATCAAAGACGGCAAGCAGGTACAGAGCTACCCGAACCGCTTCCCGATGTGGAAATCCGACTTCCGCATTCATACCTTTCAGGAAGAGATTGAATTTATTCAGGGTCTAAACCACTCAACGGGCAAGAACATCGGGCTCTACCCCGAAATCAAAGCGCCGTGGTTTCACCATCAGGAAGGGAAAGATATTGCCCGCGAAACGCTGGCCGTGTTGAAGCAGTATGGCTATACGAAAAAAAGCGATAAGGTTTTCCTGCAATCGTTTGATGTTGCAGAGCTAAAACGCATCAAAACCGAATTGCAACCGCAGATGAAGATGGACCTAAACCTGATTCAACTGATTGCCTATACCGACTGGCATGAAACCTACGAGAAACAGGCCGATGGGACGTGGGCGAATTACAACTACGACTGGATGCAAAAGCCCGGCGCCATGCAGCAGATTGCAACCTATGCCGATGGTATCGGGCCGGACTACCACATGCTCGTCCAGAAAGGTTCGACGCCTGACAACATCACCTTTACCGGCATGGTGAAGGAAGCCCACCAGCATAAACTTCAGGTACACCCGTTCACGGCAAGGGCTGACAGGCTACCAGCGTACGCCAAGGATATCGATCGGCTTTACGATATTCTCTACTATCAGGCGGATGTTGACGGGCTGTTCACCGATTTCCCCGACAAAGCGGTCGATTTTCTGAAAAAACCGCGCTGAAGTTCAGCATTCCCATCGGGCAGTACGTGCCCGATGGGGCGTCGGTTCGAGAATATACGGCTTACTTCAGAAACAGTTCCCGCAGGTAATTCGGCACCGCGCTGTCTGCGTTAGAACCAATCACTTCGCGATCCGGCAGTAAATCTTTCAGGCGCTGGTGCGCGTTCTGCATGACGCAGCCTTTACCTGCCATCGACAGCATTTCGTAGTCGTTCATACCATCGCCAAACGCTACGCACTCTTTGAGCGAGAAGCCGATGATCTTCGCCACCTGCTCCAGCGCATGGCCTTTAGATACGCCGCCTGCCATCACTTCCAGACAGGTGAGCGTCGAAAAGCTCACGTTAACGCGGTCGCTCCAGCGCGCATTGATCGCTTCTTCCAACGGCAGCAGCTGTTCATGGGAATCGCAGGTAAAGAACACCTTGCTGACGCCATCGGTTTCCAGCAGCGCAGGCTCGAACAACTTGTATTTAAAGATCGACTCTTTGAAGAAACGTTCTTCTTCCGCACGCGGACGGTTCATAAACCACTCATCATCGCGATAAACGTGCGTCAGCATATCGGGGTTATTGTGCACGACGCTGTAAAGGTCGCGGGCGATATCCTGATCCAGATTGTGGCTAAAAATCAGCTCGCCCTGCGAGTTGTGCACTCGCGCGCCATTCGAGGTAATCATAAACGCGCTGATGCCGAGATTATCGCGAATCTGCGCGACGTCCATGTGGTGCCGTCCGGTCGCGAACACAAAGTGAATCCCTTTTTCCGTCAGCAGCCTGAGGGTTTCTTTCGCATACGGGGACAGCGAGTGGTCAGGTGACAGCAGTGTGCCATCTAAATCGGAAGCAACGACATGGTACATAACGATGAGATCTCACTTCTGGTGTGTTGTAGCGGCACACGCCGCAAAAATTAATGATAACGCGCAAAGTGCGCCAGAATCAGCGCAAATGCCTGAGCGCGGAGGTTATCCGTTTCAAATAGAATTTCATGCCGCGCACCGGGGATAACCTGTAGAACGCCGTTCGCATTGGCGTTACCGCTCTGCGCCAGTGCCTGACAAAACGCATTTTGGCTGCGGTTATCCACCACGCGTTCCTCTCCCGCCTGCAACAGCAGCAGCGGCGTAGTGACGGCGCTGGCCTGTGCCTGTAGCTGTTTCCCTGCCTGTATCGCTTCACGCACCCAATGATAAGTGGGGCCGCCTACGCGCAAATCCGGCGAGTCTGCATAAAATCGAATGCTGCGCTGGTAGCGTTCACGGCTGTGCGTCAGCACATTCATTCGATAAGGCAACGGACGCCACTGTCCGGTGCCGATAGCGTAATAATCACGTATCGCCGGACGACGCTCTGCCCAATCGACAATCCATCCGGCAACACAATGAGGAAGCGGCAAACGAATGCCAAACATCGGCGCGCACAGCGCAACGGCATCAAACGTCTCAGGCTGGCGAATCAGCAGTTGTGCCAGAATCGCGCCTCCCATTGAATGCGCTAACGCAAACCGGCGGATATAGTGCTTAGGCCCTATGTGCTGCTGACACAGCGTTTCGGCGTCATCGACATAATCACTGAAACGCACAACGTGTCCACGGTGGCCGTCTTGCAACACGCGACCCGATCGCCCTTGCCCACGGTGATCCATGATGAGTACATCATAGCCGCTATGAAAAAGGTCATACGCCACTTCGCTATATTTGACGTAGCTTTCGATGCGGCCTGAAAAGACAACGACAATCTTGTCGTGCTGTGGCGCGGTAAAACGAACAAACCGGATAGGGACGTCATCAACGCCAGAGAATTCGCCCTCTTCGCGCTGACGCCAAAAATCCAGTAATTCTCCGGTAGCAAAAGCGGCAAACTGCGCTTCTCGCGTTAGCAGGTTCAAGGTTAACCCCTCAGGCGTTAACCGTTCCGACGTAAACAACGTATTGTGGCGTTGAACCATCACACCTCTCCGGTGACGCGGGAAAACTAAAGCTAGCGGAAGAACATGACAAGCGGTAGAGCACCAGCGTATTGTGACATAAAAAACAAACAGACTCTCGTAATACAGAACGTGATTCAGGGGTATGCTTCATGACATTGGACTGGTGGTTAACCTATTTACTCACAACGCTTATTCTCAGCCTGTCGCCCGGCTCGGGCGCCATCAACACCATGAGCACCGGCATTAGTCACGGCTATCGCGGCGCGGCGGCCTCGATCTGTGGTTTGCAGGTCGGGCTGGCGATTCATATCGTGCTGGTCGGCATCGGGCTAGGCGCGCTGCTTAACCAGTCGGTACTGGCTTTCGATATGCTGAAATGGCTGGGCGCGGCTTATCTGATTTGGCTGGGGATTCAGCAGTGGCGTGCCGCAGGCGCACTGGACCTTCAGGCGATCGCCAGCGCGATGCCGCGTCGTAGACTCTTTAAACGTGCGGTGCTGGTGAATCTGACCAACCCGAAAAGCATCGTTTTTCTGGCGGCGCTGTTCCCACAGTTCATTATCCCCCACCAGCCGCAGGCCGCTCAGTATCTGGTATTGGGCGTCACCACCGTTGTGGTCGATATTATCGTGATGATTGGCTATGCCACGCTGGCCACGCGGATCGCCGGGTGGCTGAAAGGCCCACGGCAGATGAAGACACTCAACCGGATATTCGGTTCACTGTTCGTGCTGGTTGGCGCGTTACTTGCCACCGCGAGAAAAGCCTGATGAAGACAGTGCGCCGTATCGACTTACGGCGCGCTGTTGTTCTCCACCAGAAACGCTCTGGGGAAATGTTAGCGAGAGAAAATCAGGTGCAGGCCAAAACCGGTAAATAGCACGCCCGCTACGCCATCCACCCATTTCGCCAGACGCTGATAGCCGCGACGCATTGCCGGCAAGGCGAAAACCATCGCAACCAGACTGAACCAGATCAGCGTTTCAATCGAGATCAGCGCAAACAACCCCCAGCGGGCGCCGCTGCCGACGCTATCGCCAACAAACAGCGAGAACACGCTGCCGAAATAGATCAGCGCCTTCGGGTTAGCCAGATTCGTCAATAGCCCACGCATAAAGGTTTTACCGCGCTGAGGCAAGACCACCGCCGTTTCCTGCGTGGTTTCCAACTGTGCTTTACGCCGTGCGGAGCGCAGCATCTGCCAACCCATCCAGCACAGATACAGCCCGCCGCCGACGGTAATGGCGGTATGCAGCCAGGCCATTTTTTGCAACAGCAGATGCAGCCCCAGCAGCGCGATAGCCGCCCAGACCACCACGCCCAGAGAAATACCCAGCACACCCATCATCGCTTCACGGCGGGAACGGCTGGCCGCGGTTTGTGAAACAAAAAAGAAATCCGGCCCTGGGCTCATCAGCGCAATGAAATGCACCAGCGCCACCGTCAGAAATAGCATCAGCATCTTGGTTTTCCTGTTTTTTTAAATGCAATCAGATAAGGCGAGCGTTACTCGTCATCATTATCGACATGATCGCGAATCATGTTCATGAAGGGCGCACCAAAGCGTTCAAGCTTACGGTGACCGACCCCGTTGATATTCAGCAATTCACCCGCGGTGATCGGCATCAGTTCCGCCATCTCCAGCAGCGTCGCATCGCTGAACACCACGTAAGGCGGAATATTGTCTTCATCCGCAATGGATTTACGCAATTTGCGCAATTTGGCGAACAGCTTACGGTCGTAATTTCCGCCATAAGATTTCTGATTCGCGCGAGGCTTCAGGTTAATCACTCGCGGCACAGCCAACTGTAGCGGCACTTCTCCCCGCAATACCGGACGTGCCGATTCGGTAAGCTGTACGGCGGAATGCATCGTGATGTTCTGGTTCAGCAAGCCCAGATGAATCAGCTGGCGCAGCACGCTGACCCAATGCTCCTGCGATTTATCCTTGCCGATGCCGTAAACCGGCAGCTTGTCATGGCCGAAGTCCCGGATACGCTGGTTATTTGCGCCGCGCAACACCTCGACGATATACCCTAAACCAAAGCGCTGACCGACGCGATACACGCAGGACAGCGCCTTTTGCGCCTCAACCAGCCCGTCGTAACGCTTCGGCGGATCGAGACAAACATCGCAGTTACCGCAAGGTTGTTGGCGCCCTTCACCGAAATAGTTCAGCAGCACCAGACGACGGCAGGTCTGCGCTTCGGCAAATGCCCCCATCGCATTGAGCTTATGGCGCTCGATATCCAACTGTGGCCCGGCGGTTTTTTCTTCCAGGCAGCGGCGCAGCCACGCCATATCCGCCGGATCGTAGAACAGCGCAGCTTCAGCAGCGAGGCCGTCACGTCCGGCACGCCCCGTTTCCTGATAGTAGGATTCGATGTTGCGCGGAATATCAAAGTGCACCACAAACCGCACGTTAGGTTTGTTGATGCCCATACCAAATGCGACGGTCGCGACTACCACCTGAAGATCGTCACGTAGAAACGCTTCCTGCACCTGCGCACGCCGCTCGTTATCCAGACCAGCGTGATAAGCCCCTGCGCTCAGCCCGCGCGCCTGCAAACGCGCACAAATGTCTTCCACGCGGGAGCGGCTATTGCAGTAGATGATGCCGCTTTTTCCCCGCTGTCCCTGCACGAACATCCAGAGCTGATCGAGCGGTTTGAATTTCTCTACCAGCGTGTAGCGAATATTCGGGCGGTCAAAACTGTTGATCTGAATGAGCGGCGACTGAAGATCCAGCAGGCGAACGATATCGTTGCGCGTGGTTTCGTCAGCGGTGGCCGTCAAAGCAATGAAAGGAAGATGCGGAAAACGCTGTTTAATCTGCCCCAGCGCGCGGTATTCAGGGCGGAAATCGTGTCCCCATTGGGAAATGCAGTGCGCTTCATCCACCGCGATCAGGGCGATCTGCCAGTGGGCGAGATGATCGAGGAAGCTGTCTGTCGTCAGACGTTCCGGCGCAATATACAGCAATTTGATCTGGCCGGTACGGCAACCCGCCATCACCTCAAGCTGCTGTTCACGCGTTTGCGTCGAATTCAGGCAGGCCGCCGACACGCCGTAGGCCTGAAGCTGATCGACCTGATCTTTCATCAGTGAAATCAGCGGGGACACCACCAGCGTCAGCCCGTCCATCACCAGTGCAGGGATTTGATAGCACAGCGACTTGCCGCCGCCTGTCGGCATGATTACCAGACAATCCTGCCCACTGAGCGTCGCGCTGATAATTTCCTGCTGACCCGGTCGGAATTGCTGGTAGCCGAACGTGTCCCGCAGAACCTGAACCGCCAGCGCTTCCTTATTCAATACTTCCGCCGTAGACACCGCCTTCCCCAATTCAATGAAATCAAACAGGCGCTATTTTCAGCGCCGTTTGGTAAAACTGCAATGGTTAGTTTGGTAAAACGACACGGGTTAACAAAGACTGTCGTTAACGAAGGCAGTAGTCAAAACGGCAATCGCTAAAATAACCGTCGTTAGAACATGTCGTTCAGCGTCACCCCAACGCCGAAGCGAGTCTGACGGTGGTTGTAGTCAATCAGTGATTCACCGTAACCGCTAAAGACCTTGGTATAAAAGCGAACATGACGCGTCAGCGGGTAGCTCCAGCCCAGTTCACCACCGCCGTAGCCGCTGTTCCAGTTATAACGCCCTTCCGCGCTAAACACGCTGTCGCCCCACACATAGCCAACGCGTAAGCGGTAATGACCCATGTATTTGGTGATGTCCGGGTTATCGTCCTGGCTATCAGAGAAACGAATCCACGGTTTCACATCAACCTGCCAGTTACCGTTCTGTGCCATCAGACGGGCATAGGCGCGGTTCCAACTGCGTGACGTGGGTTCGGAACGGCCGTTAGATTGGTGATTAAAGCCCACTTCCACATCCCGCAGCGTCCAGCCCGCGAGGGTGGTGTTCGTTGCCCAGCCCAAAAAGACCTGAGGTTCATAATCCGTTTCACGGAATGGAGAAGACTCGCTCTTATTCGACAGCTGCCACCATGAGCGCTGCGTATAGGAAGCCCCCAGCAGCGAGTTATCACCCAGAATGCCACGCCAGATCGGGAATCCCAGGCTCAACTGGTAATGCACTTCATCTTTACGTGCTTCATCGCCCCAGTTATAGCTCTGGATCGCCGTTTTATTGATGTTGCTGGTATAGGTGTACAGCAAGTAGTTACTTTCATAAGGATAGAGGACAAACGGGGTATCGTGCTCTTGTAACAGACTGGCGATAATGCTGCCACGTACCACCGGTTGATTTGGCGCTGGCGCGTTTACGTTTGTTGTTGTTTCAGCATGAGCCTGTGCCATCAGTAATGCTGCCAGTACGAGTACTATTTTATGCATTCATTTTCTCCGACATGTTTTTTCTCCGGCATTCTTTTTATCCAAATAAAATCTTTTATCTAAATAAACTCTTTTATCTAAATAGCGATAAGCCTTCCCCTTCCCCATTCAAGCCCGCCATTCTACACAGTTCCGCGACGTTTGAATTACCGTTCCCCCGTTTCTCAGCCTTTTCTGGCAAGAAACAAAATCAATGCATAAAATAAACACTTGCATAACCTTATCGCATCAAATCACCTACATTTAATGCATGCCTCTTATTGCTCGGACGGGAAACAACGATGGCTGACCACCCCTCATTTCAGGGAACGACATTAACCAGAGATACCGTGCGCCAGCTCGTTGGCGAGATTTTCATTTACAAAATGCCATTCAACATTGAGCTAGGCCTTGAGCTACAGCAATTTGAAGCTGATAAGGCCGTCCTGACGTTCGCCCGGCAAGAGAAGCTCATCGGCAATGCGGCACAAAAGATTCTGCATGGCGGCGTGATTGCCGCCGGGCTGGACGTTGCTGCCGGATTGGTATGCGTCGGCAACACGCTGCTGCGTCATGAGACGATCAGCGATCAGGAATTTCATCACCGACTCGCCCGCATGGGAACCATTGATATGCGGGTAGATTATCTGCGTCCGGGCTATGGGGAACACTTCACGATAACCAGCACGCTGCTGCGCGGCGGCAATAAAATCGCCGTCGCCCGTGCCGAATTGCATAACGAACAGGGTTCACATTTGGCCAGCGCGACCGCAACCTATATTGTCGGGTAGCCTTTCTCGTGGGCAAACAGGATTGTCAGGCAACATGGCCATTAACACTTTACGTGAAAGCACTCACAGTTTTGGGTAGACTTAGCGTTTTCCCGCCGTCCTTATCGAGTCACCCATGAACGCGCAACAAACCCGTGAGGGGATATTTTTCGCCCTCGGTGCGTATTTTATTTGGGGAATTGCTCCCGTTTATTTCAAGCTGCTTGAGCACGTTCCACCCAATGAAATACTGACGCACCGTATTATCTGGTCATTCTTCTTTATGCTCATCCTGCTGACCATCGGCCGTAAATGGCGTCAGGTGAGCTATGCCTGCCGCAACGTCAAGCATCTGTTTCTGCTGGCATTAACGGCGGTGCTTATCGGCGGAAACTGGCTGTTGTACATCTGGGCGGTCAACAACCATCACATGCTGGAAGCCAGTCTGGGATATTTTATTAACCCGCTGGTCAACGTCATGTTGGGCATGATCTTCCTTGGAGAGCGCTTCCGCCGTCTGCAATGGCTGGCCGTGCTGCTCGCGGTGACAGGCGTACTGGTTCAACTGTGGACATTCGGATCGCTGCCAGTGATCGCTCTGGGTCTGGCATTCAGCTTCGCGTTATACGGCCTGCTGCGTAAGAAGATTGGTATCGACGGGCAAACTGGCATGCTGATCGAAACGCTGTGGCTGCTGCCAGTGGCGGTCATTTATCTGTTTTTTATTGCCGATACGCCAAGCAGCCATCTGACAGCCAATCCCTGGTCGCTAAACCTGCTGCTGCTCTCGGCGGGTATCGTCACCACGGTGCCGCTGCTATTCTTCACCGCGGCGGCCATGCGTCTGCGTCTGTCAACGCTCGGCTTTTTCCAGTATCTCGGCCCGACCATCATGTTCCTGTTGGCGGTGGTGTTCTACGGTGAAACATTCAGCAGCGACAAACTGGTCACGTTTGCCTTCATCTGGGGGGCTCTGGGGCTGTTCATTCTGGATGCACTTTATACACAGCGTAAGCTACGGCGCACGCCCGCTACACCTTCCCAGCCTCAACACGACGGGAAATAAAGCGCGATAAGATCGGGCTGAATACTAGCGTCGAAAACAGCCGCAGCGTCTGCATGGCAATGACAAACGCCATATCGACCCGACTGCCTGCGGCAATAATTGCAATCGAATCCAGCCCGCCGGGGCTGGTCGCCAGAAAAGCGGTCAGCATATCCACCGGCATCATTTTCGTCACCATCCACGCCATCCCGCCACAGAGCAGCATCAATCCGACGATCGACGCCATCATGTGCGGCAGCGTGCGTATTGCCAGTAGAAAGATAGGGCGGGTGAAACATAAACCCACGCTCCAGCCAATCACGGCATAGGCCAACGCCAGCAGCCACTCCGGGGTTTGCAAGTGCAAGGTGCCGCTGGCATGCAGCATCGAACCAATAATCATCGGCCCCAGCAGCGCCCCGGATGGAATACGCATGCGTCTTGCTAACCATGCGCTACCAAATGCCACGCCGAGCGTCGCCAGAAAACGCCAGTCCAACGAAGGGAACCACACCAGCATCGCACTGTTTTCTGCCGCTTCATCGCCTAAGCTCAGACGTGCCACGAACGCTGCCGAAGCAGTCACCATCAACACGCGTAAATATTGCATGAAGGCAACCAGTCGCACGTCCGCGCCGAACTCTCCAGACATGGCAACCATGGCAGACGCCCCGCCCGGCGATGCGCCCCAGGTTCCGGTCGTTCCGGGAAGCTCGCTAAATTTGACCAGTAACCAGCCAGATAACCCGCTGGCCGCCAGTGTCGCCAACAAAATGAACAGCACCAGCGGCCATTCATTCAGCAAAGGAGTCAGGATAGAAAAAGACAGGCTTTGTGCTACCAGACAGCCCAGTACGGCATTGCTGCCAGCAAAGCAGACGGGTGGGATGCGAATCGTCGCGCCGTTCAAGCCCATGACGACACCGACCATCATCGGCCCCAGCAACAGCGCGGCGGGAACGTGGTAAACCTGTAGTCCAAACCCCAGTGATAACGAAACCGACAGCAATATTCCCCACTGCATCCAAGGAGACATCCCTTTCATGCACACGACCTGTTTTTAGTAATAGAAAGTAAGAGTGGAAAGTAAGAATAGAAAGACTGTCCGCCATTCTAAACAAGATGGCCGGAAAATGAACGGGCGCGGGAGAATAAACAGGAAGAGTGAGTCGGAGAACGATGAATGGAGGAAGGAATGTTGATACGCCTGATGGTTAATTTCCATCAGGCGTATCGGTAAAAACTTAGAGCCAGTTTTTACGTTTAAAGTAGAGGTACGGCGCCAGTCCGGCGAGGATCATCAGCACAATCGCCCCCGGATAGCCAAACGACCATCTCAGCTCCGGCATAAACTCAAAGTTCATCCCGTAGCTGGATGCCACCAGCGTCGGCGGCAGGAACACCACGGATACCACCGAGAAGATCTTGATAATCCGGCTCTGCTCGATGTTGATGAAGCCCATCGCCGCCTGCATCAGGAAGTTAACTTTCTGGAACAGGGATTCGTTATGCGGCAGCAGAGATTCGATATCGCGTAAAATTTCGCGCGCCTGCTCCAGTTGGCCGGATGGCAAGCGGGCTTTACGCACCAGAAAATTCAACGCGCGTTGGGTATCCATCAGGCACAGACGCACTTTCCAGCCCACGTCTTCCAGTTCCGCCAGCGTAGACAACGCATCGTCGTACTCTTCACCCTGCCGCCCTTCCATTATGATGCGGCTTAGTGATTCCAGATCGCTGTAGATGTTCTCGATTTCGTCCGCCAGTTGCTCAATTTTCGTCTCAAAGAGGTCGAGCAACAGTTCATAAGCATTGCCGTCCACCAGCGTTTGGTTGCGGGCGCGCATGCGATACAGGCGGAACGCAGGCAATTCACGCTCGCGCAGGGTGTACAGGCGGCCATCACGGATGGTAAACGCCACCGTGGAGTTACCAGCGTGATCCTCAGCATCTTCAAAAAAGAAAAAGGAGTGAATATGCAAGCCATCTTCATCTTCAAAAAAACGTGCCGACGCTTCGATATCTTCCAGTTCTGGACGGGTTGCCAGACTTTGTCCCAGTTCGTTTTGTACTTTTTCACGCTCATCGTCTTCCGGCTCGATCAAATCGACCCAAACTGACGTGGTGAGATCATCGGAGTCATCCAGTTCCAGACGAGATAAACGGCAATTATCCAGTTTAAATGCGCTCAGCATGGGCCATAGCTCCCCTTTCAGTAGCAGAGATGGACAACGCGATTGAAGCACAGAAACAAAGGTGAGGTGTCACCAGCAGGTTTCAGTCCGTTCGACGGATCTGACTCGTAGCGACAAAAACAGCGTCGCTGACAACCACGAAGGCTATCAGCAGAGGAAGATAGCCTTAGAAGTTGTACCTAATGAACAGGTTAGTGAGCCAGTATCGACTGGGTGTGTCCAAGGCGTTAGTCCTCCGAGAATAATGATGCGCGCATGTTACGCCGAGATGAAAAAGACTTCAACTTTAAAACCTCGGCTGAAACACGCTGTAAAATATTGACCAAACGAATGAGATTTTCCAATAAATTCGGCGCTGCAATCGGTAAGAAACGCAGTCCCTTAAAGCAAAAAGGAACCGCGTTTATCGATTAGGCATTGTCCGGCAGGTAGGCGATGGCACGGACGGGGAAGCCGGGCGCACCGGCGAAATTAGGGTAGCTGACGTGGATATAAGCGCCGGTAGGCGGCAGCTGATGCAAATTGTTCAGCACCTCAACCTGCCAGGCATTCTGATTCAGCACGAAGAACTCGCCAATCAACCCGTTGTTGCGACGGAAATCAACGGCGGAATCGGTATCCAGCGTTTCATGCCCAACCGCGCTAATACCGCGCTCTTCAAACAGGAAGGTCAGCGCCTCGAGCGACCAGCCCGGCGTATGGCTGTTACCCTGCTCATCTTTATTGGCGAAGGCGTCAATATCAGGCCAGCGCGTGCTCCAGCCGCTGGCAAACGCGACAAAGCTGCCTGACGGGATTTCCCCGTGTTCACGTTCAAACACCAGAATGTCATCAACCGACAGGCGGTAATCGTGATCGTTCGCAACGGCGTCTTGTTTGTGGAGCACCACCAGCGGCAGCAACAGCTCTTTATTATCAATGCGATCCAGATAACGTTTACCCGCGACAAAATGCCCCGGCGCGTCAATATGCGTCCCCGTTTGTGTCGCAAACGTCACGGCCTGCGCATAAAAGCCATGATCTTCAACGTTGAATAAGGTCTTACGCTGCAACACGCCTTCAAACGCGCCAAAAATAGGAATCGACTCCGTAATCGTATGCGTAAGATCGACCCATTTTTTCTTCTGCAACTCGGCAATAATCTGGTCTAGCGTCATGGGCATGCTCCTTTTTTATTGTGATACCACACATCCATGGATACGCGGCAGGCCACCTAGCATTGTCGAAAATGACGATAAAGGTTAATACAGGATTTTTATAAGTTATATAACCCCGTCATACTTCAAGCCACATCGTGACGATCACACCGTTTCCAGCCGGGCATAGGCGGCAACCAGCCATTTAATGCCCTGTCCTTGAAACGCGACCTGAAGCCGAGCGTGATCGCCGCTGCCTTCCAGATTCACGATCGTGCCTTCACCAAATTTTGCATGGCGAACCCGCTGCCCCAATTTATAGCCGCTGTCATTTTGCGTGATCGGTGTGCCAAGACGCTGGTGATTGACCGGACGGGAGACGCTGGCGCGTAACCGCACTTCTTCAACACACTCTTCAGGCAGTTCACCGACGAATCGTGACGGTCGGTGATAAGCTTCTTTGCCGTATAAACGGCGGGATTCGGCGTAGGTTATCGTCAGCTTTTCCATCGCACGCGTCACGCCGACATAGGCCAGACGACGCTCTTCTTCCAGACGCCCACCTTCATCCAGCGACATCTGGCTGGGGAACATGCCTTCTTCCATGCCGACGATAAACACCTGCGGGAACTCCAGCCCTTTCGCCGAGTGCAGCGTCATGAGCTGTACCGCATCCTGATTGGCATCCGCCTGACCTTCCCCCGCTTCCAGCGCGGCATGCGACAGGAAAGCCTGAAGCGGCATCAGATCCTGATCTTCTTCCTGATAGCTGAACTGGCGCGTCGCCGTCACCAGTTCCTCGAGGTTTTCTACCCGCGCCTGCCCTTTTTCGCCTTTTTCCTGTTCGTACATGCTCCACAGGCCGGAATCTTTAATGACCCGGTCGGTTTGCACATGCAGCGGCAGTTCCGACGTTTCATAGGCCAGCGCATCGATCAATTCAATAAAGCGCTGTAGCGATGCCGCCGCGCGTCCCGCCAGCACTTTCTCCTGCAACAGCGCCCGCGTGGCTTGCCACAGCGTCAACTGACGATCGCGCGACGTCTGACGCACGACATCCAATGTGCGATCGCCGATTCCGCGCGTCGGCGTATTCACCACGCGCTCGAACGCCGCATCGTCGTTACGATTGGCGATGAGGCGCAGATAAGACAGCGCGTCTTTAATTTCCTGACGCTCAAAGAAGCGCATGCCGCCGTAAATGCGGTACGGCATACTCTGCTGCAACAGCGCCTCTTCCAGCACGCGCGACTGGGCGTTGCTCCGATACAGAATGGCGTTATCTTTCAGCGCACCGCCATTTTCCTGCCAGGTTTTAATCCGGTTGACGACGTAGCGCGCTTCATCCAATTCGTTGAACGCGCAATACAGCGAGATAGGCTCGCCCTCTACGCCATCGGTCCACAGGTTTTTTCCGAGTCGCCCGCCGTTATGCGCGATCAGCGCATTCGCCGCTTTCAGGATGTTGCTGGTCGAGCGGTAGTTCTGCTCCAGACGGATCGTTTCTGCGCCGGCAAAATCTTTTAGGAACAGCTGAATATTCTCGACCTGCGCGCCGCGCCAGCCGTAAATCGACTGATCGTCATCCCCGACGATCATCACTTTGGCGCTGTCGCCCGCCAACATACGGATCCAGGCGTACTGAATGCGGTTGGTATCCTGAAATTCGTCCACCAGAATATTGGTGAAACGTTCGCGATAGTGGTTCAGCACATGCGGCTTGTTCAACCACAGTTCGTGCGCACGCAGCAGCAATTCGGCAAAATCCACCAGCCCGGCACGATCGCACGCTTCCTGATAGGCCTGATACACGCGCTGCCACGTTTGCTCGATAGGGTTGCCGTAGCTTTCAATGTGCTGCGGGCGCAGCCCCTCATCTTTCTTCCCGTTGATGAACCACATCGCCTGACGCGGCGGCCACTGTTTCTCGTCCAGATTCAGCGCCCGAATCAGACGCTTCAGCAGACGCAGTTGATCTTCGCTGTCCAGAATCTGGAAATCCTGCGGCAGATTGGCATCCATATGGTGCGCACGCAGCAGACGGTGTGCCAGCCCGTGAAAAGTGCCAATCCACATACCGCCCTGACTGGTGCCGATCAGGTGATCGATACGATGGCGCATCTCCGCCGCCGCTTTGTTGGTAAACGTCACCGCCATGATGGAGTACGGCGAACAGTTTTCCACGGACAAGAGCCAGGCAATACGATGAACCAGTACCCGCGTTTTGCCGCTGCCTGCCCCCGCCAGCACCAATAAATTGCTGCGCGGCGCGGCTACCGCGTCACGCTGTTTGTCGTTGAGGCCATCGAGCAGATCAGAAACGTCCATAGGTACGGGTTATCCGGTGAGGGAAACGCCGCATCGACAAGGGCATTTCCACTGGTGATTTATACAGATTAATGCAGTGATTATAACAACGCCGACAGCGATGCCAACCGCGAAATTTCAATATGCGGCAGCAGTCGGGCATCCCCAATCTGCGTTAGGCTGCCTTCACGCAAGTTAATCCAGCAGGCCTGCATGCCGCAGCGGATCGACCCCGCGACATCGGTCGTAAGATCGTCACCCACATGTAGGATCTCATGCAAAGGCAGATTGAGCTTTTCCGCTGCCAGATGGTACATGTCATCAAACGGTTTGGCGCGACCGTGCGGGCCAGCGCGCAGAATAAATGAAAAATAGCGCTCAAGGCCAAAGCGGTGCGGCTCAGCATTACCGTTGGTGATGGCGGCCAGCGGCACTTTCTCGGCTAACGCTGCCAACGTCTGGTGCGTCTCTTCCGTAATCGTTATTTGACTACGCCAGTTGGCAAAATTTTCCATTGCCGCCTTGGCACCCTCTTTAGCTTCTGCCGTACTCAGCCCACGTTCTAACATTGCCAGCTCAGCCGCACGGCGACGCCATTCAGTGACGTCGTGATAGATATCAGGTTCACGCTCAAGCAAGATCTGGCGTAAGTTTTGGAAATCATCCGCCTGAAAGTCACGAAGTGCAGGATGGTATTCTTGTAGGAAGCGAATTGACTCTTGTCCTGTGCGCCGGATGACGTCCGCATTGTCGTACAGCGTGTCATCCAGATCGAACGTGATCGCACGGATCGGGCCAAGAGATCGGTAAAAATGCATCAGGGTTTCCCTCGTTTGGCGCGTGGATGCGCAGCATCGTACACGGAGGCTAAATGTTGAAAATCAAGATGGGTATAGATCTGTGTCGTGGACAGATTAGCGTGGCCCAGCAGCTCTTGTACCGCCCGTAAATCCCCGCTGGATTCCAGCATGTGCGTCGCAAAAGAGTGGCGCAGCTTGTGCGGATGAACATGGCTATTCACACCCTGCTTAATCCCCCACTCGGCAAAACGCTTCTGTACGTTACGCATCGAGATGCGTCGCCCCTGATTGGAGATAAACACGGCATCATCCTGTGGGCCAAACAGTTCACGCAACGCCAGCCAGCGTTCCAGCCAGGTTACCGCCGTTTTTCCTATCGGCAATTTGCGCTCTTTACTGCCTTTCCCCATGACCCAAACTTCACCGCTTGCCAGATCGATATGCTGACAGTCCATACCGACCAGTTCCGCCAGACGCAGCCCCGCACCGTACATCACTTCCAGCATCGTGCGGTCGCGCACCGCGAGGGGATCGTCCAGATCGATATCCAGCAGACGATCCATCTCATCCACATCCATATTCTTGGGTAATGGACGCCCGGCTCTCGGCGTGGATATTCCTTTCGCCGGGTTCGCCGTCAGCACACCGCGTGACACCATCCAGTCGAGAAAGCTGCGTAATGCCGATAGGCGCAGTGCCAAACTGCCTGAATGCAGCCCATCACGCTTGCTGCGGGACACCACGGAACGTACGCCAGCGGCGTCCAGCTTACGCCAGTCAACCACACTCGCCGCGGAGAGTATCGTGATAACCGCGGACAATTGGCGCAAATAGCTGGTCTGCGTGAGCGGACTAAGCTGACGCTCCACTTTCAGATAGCGCAGGAAAGCATCAACATCGGCTTGTAAGAGCGAAGAAGAAGGGGCCTCCGGCGACGCAGGCTGTCGACTCATACCCGCTCAACCCAGCGCGCCAGCATCGCCGGCAGCATCATGGCCATTTGCTGAAGCAGTACGGTCCCCATGCCATCCTGATAATGATGGGTGTCACGGCTACTGAAAATCAGCACGCCCAAATCGTGATTATTGCCCATCAACGACAGCGCAACCGACCCAACCTGCCTGGCCTGCGGCAGCAGGAGCAGCAGTTCCGGCCCGTTCAGGCTGCCAAGATAGTGGTTACTTTGCCCGAAACGCTGAATGCGCAGCGGCTCAAACGTGGTGCGGTTTAGCCCGAGGTGGGTAAAACCAGACGGCGCGCCAATGCGCCATTTATCGCTGAACAGACGAACCGTCGCCCCCGCCAGACCAAGCTGACGCGCCCAGCGCTGCAACCGATCCAACATGTCCGTCAGGCTATCCGCCGATGCCAATTCAGTCTGTAACCCAAGCAGGCGATTGAACAACGCTTCATTCGCCCCCGCCTGTTCCATCAACAGCGTGATCTCTTCCTCAAGCTGAGTAATGTGGTTACGCTGACGCGCCAGTTGCCATTCTACCAGCGACACGGTTCCCCTGACGGGGTGAGGAATGCGCATCTGCTCGACGGGACGCGCATTGCGGATAAAAAAATCGGGATTCTGTTGCAGGAACTGCAAAACCATCTCGTCACTGAGTGCGATCTCGCGCTCTGCCTGTTCCTCGACATTCTTCATAAATGAATAAATCCATCGTAGACATGCGTTGCAGGCCCGGTCATGAATAACGGATGTCCTGGCCCATCCCACTGGATATCCAAATCCCCTCCCGGCAGAGACACGCGAACGTTCGCGGACAATAGTCCCTGCTGGATCCCTACCGCCACAGCGGCACACGCGCCGCTACCACACGCCTGCGTTTCTCCCGCACCGCGCTCGTATACCCGCAGGCGGACAGTGTGGCTGTCGACAACCTGCATAAAACCAATGTTGGCTCGCTCGGGAAAACGCTCGTGGCTTTCCAACAGCGGCCCCAGAGTTTCCACTTTCGCCGTGTCCACATCCTCAACCTGAATCACACAGTGCGGGTTACCCATCGACACCACGCCGCAAAGTACTGTGTGTTCGTCGGCACGCATGATGTAGGTTTTCTCTGCTTTGACCGCGCGAAAAGGCACCTGTTGCGGCTCGAAATTCGGTTCGCCCATGTTGACGCGCACCAGTTCATCATCCGTCACAGACAGCACCATCCGGCCCGTCTGCGTACTGACGGCGATATCACGCTTGTTGGTCAGCCCTTTCAGGCGAACAAAACGAGCAAAGCAGCGCGCACCGTTACCGCACTGTGCCACTTCACTGCCATCCGCGTTAAAAATACGATAATGAAAATCCAGTTCAGGATCGTAGGGCGGCTCAACGACCAGCAGTTGGTCAAACCCCACACCACAGTGCCGATCCGCCAAACGGCGAATCAATTCGGGTGAAAAATAAACGTTTTGCGTAACGGCATCAACAACCATGAAATCGTTGCCTAATCCGTGCATCTTAGCGAACTGCATTATCCTGACTCCCCCGCTTGCTTAACCGGGCGCGATAAACATCTACGTGACCTGTTATATATTCTTGTCGTCACACATTAAGGATGCATTGACGCTTTCTTTTGCGGCGGCTGGCTCTCATTTTGCTGAGTCGTTGACGCACCGGATTTGCCATCGGCAGGCATATACAGCGGACCTTTCAGGCCACAACCGAATAAACTCACTACTGCTAACACCAGAAAAAACTGGCGAAATACGTTCTTCATCACGTTAAGACCTGTCATTAATACTCGTATGCTCTCTATAATCGCAGGTGGATCATGAAAATCAATAGGAATCGAAAATGAACGATAGCGAGTTCCACCAATTAGCCGACGAACTCATGCTTCAGTTGGAAGAAACGCTGGATCGGTTTGAGGGGGATGCCGACATTGATTACGAAACCAACGGCGGCGTGATGACGCTGAGTTTTGAAAACGGCAGCAAAATCGTGATTAATCGGCAGGAACCGTTGCACCAAATCTGGCTGGCGACCAAAGCAGGCGGTTACCACTTCAATCGTCAGGAAACACGCTGGATATGCGATCGCAGCGGTGAAGACTTTATCGCGCTGCTGTCATCCGCCTGTTCGGCTCAGGCTGGGGAAACCGTTCGCTTCGAGTAATTATCACATGCCCCATGGCATCGCGGCGCACCGTACCTCAGCGCCGTCCCAGTAATAACAGTGCCAGTACCAGCAACAACAGCATGCCGATACCGACCATATTCACCAGCGGCCAGCCGCTGGTCAGCGCCATCAGGCTGCCAGCGGACAGCGAAGCCAACGCATTAGGGACGTAAATCATCAGCGAATTAATGCCCTGCAAACGGAATTTATGCACCGAATGGGTAAACGCGTTGAGCATAAATGTCCCGCCGTTAAACATAAACGCCCACCCGATGCCGAACAGCGCCAGCGCAAAGAGAAAGTGCCAGAACGTCAAACCACTCAGCGCAACCGCCACGCCCACCACGTTACACGCCATGCCAATCGCCACAACCTGAATCGGCGTCAGCCGTTGCGCCAGCATCACTAACAGCAGCGCTGGCGCATACATGGACACAAAATGCCATTGCAACACCGTCGCGCTATGGCTGACGGAAAAGTGGTGCTGATGCATCGCCAGCGGCACTGAATTCATTAATAACGTCATCACCACAAATCCGACGGAACAGCTCGCCGTTCCCAAGACAAATGCCCGACTTTTCAGGATGGACGATAGCGGTTCACTACGCTGAGCGTTGGCCGTGGCAACGGACATCGGACATCGGACATCGGACATCGGACATCGGACATCGGAGGCAGTTTAAGGCCAAGCAGCAGCAATAACGTGATAACGCAGATGAACGCCGCCGCGATAAAACTGCCAAAAAACGGGTATGGCGCCCAGAGCTGAGATGATTGGCTCGCCGCAAATGGGCCGAGGAAGCCCCCCAGAATGCCGCCGCTGATCACCCAGGAAATGGCACGATTTTTCTGCTGATTATCAGTAAAGATTTCAGCCGCAGCGAAGCGATAATATTGATTGAAGGCACAGGACATCCCCAGAACAAACGTCGAGAACACAAAGAGGAAGAAGCTGTGCAGCACAATCGCCAGCGCCGCCAGAAGCGCCCCCGCCAGACCCAGCAGCGTGCCGATGATGAACGCATTACGTCTGCCATATTTTGTCATCAATGAGGAAACGGCGTAGATCATCAGCGCCGCGCCGCACACCGTCGCAGTAATCGGTAATGTCGTCAGCAGTGGAACAGGCGTCATGGATACGCCAACCAGCGTAGAACATAGCGTCATCAGGGAAATAATACTGCCGGTCAGCCCTTGTCCGAGCGCCAGCAGTATCAGATTTCGGCGTTGCAACGAATCCATCAATACATCCTTTTCTGAATGCGCTGAAAGCCGAATATCAGGAAGTGGTTATAAGATTTGCAGCCGCTGCTTCATTGTCATCACTTCATCATCCACAACTGGCGTAATGCACAGATGAGAAAGCGCGCTGCTACGGAACGGGATCACCTGCGTACGGCCGTCCAACTGCACGATTTGGTAGAACTGCGGCAGGTTGAAATTGATAAAGCTGGAACCGTAAGTAAAGCGATCGTGCGACGATGAATAGAAGCGACTGACATCGCGCACCAGTTCTTCTTTACTGCCTTCACAGTGGTGATACACCTCAACGCGATTCGATTCATCCAGAATATAGATATTAAAGCCCTGATTTTCTGTCAGATCTTCAAAGAAGAATTGGATGATCCCTTCGCTGGCGACGCCATCCACCACCGGCGGTAAATGTACATGGTTAGTTTCAACCTGAACCGGTTGGCCTTGCAGCTTGTTGTTGGAAATTGCGCCATAAAACTCGACCGCATTTTCCAGCTTCTGCACCGACACGCTCAGCCGCTCGAAGAACAAGCCCCAGGTTTGACCCGCCACTTTCACCGCTTTGAAGCGACCCGGCTCCTGACGCGTGCTGGTCAGGCGCAGCTCAATGCATTCGGACACCAGTTGCTGCACACGGGTACGAATCAACCCGCGCAGATGCTGGCTGTAGCAGAATACTTCCAATGATTCCGGCAGCGCCGCATCCTGGTGCATTTTGCCCAGAATGGTTTTCAGCGCTTCCAACACCGCCTGCTCGCCGCTGAAATGCAGGGTACGCACTTCGTTCCACGAGTTGCGATACAGCAGGTCGATACTGCCGACCAGACACTGCTGCTGCTGGCCGAAGCTAAAGACATCCAGATGACGGAAGTCGAAATGCACCACCTGATTGCGGAAGGCCGCCGTCGGATCGTGTTCCAGATTGACGATAATCGCCAGATGACGAATTTCACACGGGCTGTACAGCGCTTTCGGCGTTGGTGCAGGCAGGCGCAGCGGGAAATGGCTGGCGACATCGTCCACCAGCGCTTGCAGGCGCGTGATATCGCACAGCTCATTGCCTTTAATGTACAGACGCGTGCTTGGCGTTAGCAGGCCATTGAAATACGCCCACGCCACTAGCTTGTTCAGATAGCGGTTATATTCCAGCGGCTGATGGCTGATGATCGCATCCATCGACGGCGCCTGATTGTACAGGTACCAGCCGGAACGGTTCGCGCGACCCGGCGGAACATAGATAAAGGTTAAGTTCGGTTCAGACAAATCGGGCGAGATTTGTGGATTCAGCAGGGTAACTTTGCCCGGCAGCGCTTCAAACGCGGCATACAGTTTACGGGTCAACACACCGATATCCTGCGGGCTGGCGCTGACGCTCAGATTATTACGGCGGGCGAAGCGAATCAGGTTGCGATAGGTCTGCATCATCGCATCCAGCAGTTCATTATGCGCTTCGCGTACTTGTTCGATTTTCCAGTTAGCGCGGTTATCCAGCATGGCCAGATGTTCGTCGCTCCATCCCCATTCTTGCACCAGTTGGCTCAGAATCTGGCGACGCCAGCCGACGCAGGCTTGTTCCCGCGAGAGCTTTTCACACACTTTTAAGTAGAAACATCGACGCGCCAGATCGAGGCGCGTGGGATCGTTAATCGCCGTCAGATAGTGCGTCACGCGATCTAACATCATGCAGTAAGGATCAAGTCCGAAAGACACGATTTCGCCATCATGCAGGCGCTTTTTAATCTCGGTCGACAGCAGGCTGGTATCCGGGTATTCCCAGGAATAGGCTTCCAGCAGCAGCGTTTTCAGTACGGCTTTATAGGGAGAATCGATGCTTTTATAGAGCTGCCAAAGGCTTGCGCCAAAATACTCTTCTGCCGACAGCGTACTTAAACCGCCTAAATCCATCCACTCGTTAGGTGCCAGCGCCCCCTGAGAGTACAGCGACAGCACATATTCGTCGTAGTGAGATTCTTCTTCGACTGGCACCATGTTCCACAGAATGCGTTTACCCGCCATACGCACAGCGGTACGGTAGAATTCGTCGAGTAACAGAATATGCTGCGTGGTGCCGCAGTCTTCACCGCTCAGGCTGCCACTTTCATTGTGGCGGAAACGGCTCTCATCCATCAGGAAGAAGCTGACCTCAGCGCCTTGCGCCGCAGCCCACTGCTCCAGCAGCGTACATTTCTTCTGTAGGAGCTGGCGTTCTTCGCTGTCCAGCCAGGATTGGTGACACACCCAGATATCGAGATCGGAGCTACAGCTCTGCCCGATAGACGAGGTGCTTCCCATTGAATAGATGCCCGTGATCGGCAGTTCGCCCTGCGGATGAGAACAATCAAACTGACCCCAGCGCAGCGCAATGCCATCCAGGTACTGTTGTTGTTTTTCATCAGGCGTGTGAGTACAGATACCATGAGGCACCTTGCCTTCAAGGTAGCCGGGCATCAACGGGTGATGATGATGTAATAAAATGGGCAGAAGACTGTAAACCTGCTGAAAAGCTGGCTTCATTGCTCCCAGAGCACGGTCAACACGCAGTTGGTTGATCGCATCCAGTCTTTGCTTCAAAGTCTCGATGTAGAAGTACAAGACAGTTTCGCCTGATTTATCCCAGTGCCTAGAAAAACCCCGTGTTCCAAATCCGCCATGATGAAATTAGAAGAATGTTTAGCGAATTATTGCTGGAAACGTGATCAATTTAACACCTTGCTGAATGGGCGTAAAGAAAGTAAAGAAAGTTAGACTTATCTATCTTGCTTTATTACGAATTTACCTACCCGACTGCATCAGCACGGTCTCTTATCTATGTATGCGGCACCCGAATTTCAGACCGTTTTAAAAGGCGCACCGCTAATGCCCACAACCTGACACCAACGCACCATCAATGATACGATGGCGGAAAATGATAAAAACGGTATCAAGCATGTTAGCCAATATTATTAGAATTGCCACCCGACAAAGCCCGCTCGCCCTGTGGCAAGCACGATATGTTCAGCAGTGTCTGAATCACCTCTACCCGGATTTACACGTGGAGCTGGTGCCGATGGTGACCCGCGGCGACATCATCCTGGATACGCCACTGGCAAAGGTCGGCGGTAAGGGATTGTTTGTTAAAGAGCTGGAATTGGCGCTGCTTGAAGGGCGCGCTGATATTGCCGTCCATTCCATGAAAGATGTGCCCGTTGAATTCCCGGATGGCCTCGGCCTGACTACCATTTGCGAACGCGATGACCCGCGCGACGCATTCGTTTCCAACCGTTACGACAGCCTCGAACACTTACCGGAAGGCAGCTGTGTCGGCACGTCCAGCCTGCGTCGCCAATGTCAGCTGCGCGCCCGACGCCCCGATCTGGTGATTCGTGATTTGCGCGGCAATGTCGGAACGCGTCTGGCAAAACTGGACAACGGCGAGTATGACGCCATTATCCTTGCCGTCGCGGGTTTGAAACGCCTCGGCCTTGAAGAACGCATCCGCTGTGCGCTGAGCCCGGAAGAATCTCTGCCCGCTGTCGGACAAGGTGCTATCGGCATCGAATGCCGTTTAAATGACGATCGTATTCGCCAACTCCTTGCCCCACTCAATCACCCCGCGACCGCTGCCCGCGTCCAGGCTGAACGCGCCATGAATGTGCGCCTTGAAGGTGGCTGTCAGGTGCCGATTGGCAGCTATGCCGAACTGGAAGACGATACACTGTGGTTACGTGCGCTGGTTGGCGCCCCGGACGGTAGCCAAATGATCGTCGGTGAACGTAGAGGAAACGTCTCCGACGCCGAACAAATCGGCATCGCACTGGCTGAAGAGCTGTTAGCAAAAGGGGCAAGCGCCATCCTTCAGGCCGTTTATCACGAGTCGAGCTCATCATGACAATTCTGGTTACCCGTCCGTCACCAACTGGCGAACAACTGGTGACCCGTTTAAGAAAGCTTGGCTATAACGCCTGGCACAGCCCGCTGATCGAGTTTTCACCCGGACGAGAACTTGCCAGCTTGCCAGCACTATTACAGACGCTGCGCGCCGACGATCTGGTGTTTGCGCTCTCACAACATGCGATTCATTACGCCGATCCGATGCTGGCGCGTGCGGGCATCGGTTGGCCTGCCCATCTCGCTTATTATGCGATTGGGCGCACCACGGCACTGGCGCTGCATAAAACCAGCGCCCATCCGGTCATCTACCCTCCCGAACGCGAAACCAGCGAAACGCTCCTACAACTACCTGAACTGCAAAATATTTCCGGCAAGCGCGCACTATTACTGCGCGGCAACGGCGGCAGGGAATTGCTGGGAGAAACGCTAACTGAACGCGGCGTGCAGGTGACCTACTGCGAATGCTATCAGCGCAGAGACGTTCATTATGATGGGCCGGAGCAAAGCCGCCACTGGCAACAAATAGGCATCGACAAACTGGTGATCACCAGCGGAGAAATGCTACAACGGATCTATACTTTAGTACCTGATTACTATCGGGCTTCCTGGTTACTCGGCTGCCGCTTGATCGTCGTCAGTGAACGACTGGCAGAACAGGCTCGTCAGCTTGGCTGGCGCGATATCCGGGTCGCCGATAACGCCGATAACGATGCGCTCGTGCGCGCACTACAATAAACCTGATCATGGGATGTACCATTATGACGGAACACAATACCCCCACAGCTCCATCCGACGAGGTTGCTGAACGGGTTGAACCCGCGCATCAGCAGCAAGATCCCGCACCGCAACCCAAACGCAGTGGTGCCGTGCTGGGAGCGATTGCCATTGTGATTGCGCTGGCGATAGGCGCGGGACTGTATTACCACGGACACCAGCAGGCGCAGCGGGAAACCGCCACGCTTCAACGTCTGGAAGCACAGTTAAATGCCTTGCAGCAGCAGCACAAGCAAGAACAAGAGCAGTGGCAGGACGCTCAGCAGCAGCAAAGCAAAGCGCAGGACACGGCCGCACAGCGTCTTGAGGCGTTAACGCGTCAGTCAGATGAACTGCGCGATAAGCTGGCGGCACTTTCCAGCCATGACACCAATACCTGGCTGATCGCTCAGGCGGATTTTCTGGTGAAACTGGCAGGACGTAAGCTGTGGAGCGACAAAGACGTCACCACTGCCGGTGCGTTGCTGAAAAGCGCGGACGCAAGTCTGGCGGAAATGAACGATCCCAGCCTGATTGAGATCCGCCGCGCATTGACCAGCGACATCGGCGCGCTGGCAGGCGTGAGCCAGGTCGATTTCGACGGCATCATCCTGAAAGTGAATCAGCTAACCGACCAGTTGGACAACTTGCAGCTCGCCGATAACAACACCGATGAAGCGCCGATGGACGCCAACAGCACAGAGCTGTCCGCCTCCTTGAGCGAATGGCGACAGAATCTAAGCAAGAGCTGGCACAATTTCATGGCGGATTTTATCACCATTCGTCGCCGCGACAGCGCTGCCGAACCGCTGCTGGCACCGAATCAGGATGTATATCTGCGTGAGAATATCCGTTCACGTCTGCTGGTTGCCGCACAGGCCATTCCTCGTCACCAGAATGAAGTGTACAAACAGTCGCTGGAAACAGCCGCCACCTGGGTTCGCGCCTACTTCGATACTACCGACCCCACGACGCAGGCCTTTTTGGATCAGCTAGATGCCTTAAGCCAGCAGTCGGTTTCACTGGATGTCCCAATGGAGCTACAAAGTCAGGCGCTGTTGGAAAAACTGATGCAAACGCGCGTTCGTAATCTGCTGGCTCAAGCGCCAGCCACGCAGCAGGGGGAATGAGCATGCTGAAAGTCTTATTGCTGTTCCTGATCCTGATCGCAGGCGTTGTGATCGGCCCGATCGTCGCGGGTCACCAAGGCTACGTCCTGATCCAGACGGATAATTATGATATTCAAACCAGTGTGACCGGTCTGGTCATTATGCTGGTGCTGTTTTTCCTCGCCTTTCTGGCGGTGGAATGGGTGCTCCGCCGAATCTTTCGTACCGGCGCCCGCACACGCGGCTGGTTCCTCGGCCGCAAACGCACCCGCGCCAGAAAGCAGACCAAAGCCGCGCTGCTCAAGCTGGCCGAAGGGGATTATT
This sequence comes from Pectobacterium aroidearum, assembly GCF_041228105.1. Lineage (NCBI taxonomy): Bacteria > Pseudomonadati > Pseudomonadota > Gammaproteobacteria > Enterobacterales > Pectobacteriaceae > Pectobacterium > Pectobacterium aroidearum. The sequence continues at coordinate 296,819 of NZ_CP166097.1, read as the reverse complement.
TACAGGTAGAAAAACTGCTGACTCGCAATGCCGACCACGCCGAGCAGCCTGTGGTTAACTACTTACTGGCAGCCGAAGCCGCCCAACAGCGCGGTGACGAATTCCGCACCAAGCAATATCTGGAGCGTGCCGCCGAGGTTGCAGATACCGATCAACTTCCGGTGGATATCACGCGCGTGCGTATTCAGTTGGCGCGTAATGAAGATCATGCGGCGCGTCACGGCGTGGACAAATTGCTGGAAGTTGCGCCCCGTCATCCAGAGGTGCTGCGTTTAGCGGAACAGGCTTTCCTGCGAACCCATGCCTACAGTGCGCTGCTGGATATTCTGCCTGCGATGCGCAAGATCAATCTGTACCCTGAAGCACGTTTGCTGGATCTGCAACAGCAGGCCTATATCGGCCTGATGAATCAGGCGATGGCAGACGGCGGCAGCGAAGGGCTGAAATCATGGTGGAATAATCAGAGCCGTAAAGTACGCCATGAGATCCCGCTTCAGGTCGCGATGGCTGAGCATTTAATCGAGTGTGACGATCACGATACGGCCCAGAAGATCATTCTCGACGGTCTCAAACGTCAATATGACGAACGTTTGATCCTGCTAATGCCTCGCCTCAAGGCGGGTAACCCGGAACAACTGGAAAAAGTACTGCATCAGTACACCAAGCAACATGGCACTACGCCGCTGTTGAGCAGCACGTTAGGGCAGCTATTGATGAAACACGGCGAATGGCAACAGGCTAGCGATGCCTTCCGCGCTGCACTAGAGCTCCGCCCGGACGCTTATGATTATGCCTGGCGCGCCGACGCACTGGAGCGGCTGCATCTGCCCGATGAAGCGGCGCAAATGCGGCGTGAAGGGCTGTTGCTCACGCTACAACAGCCTGCCGACTAATCGATCGCTACGACATCCCTTTCATAAGGCTCCTTTTGGGAGCCTTATTCGTTTTATGTTTCGGAAGAAGGCAGTTACCGAACATTTTCATCAGACGAAAAAAACGCTTACCGATAAACGGTAAGCGTTGAAAATATCAGGTCTGTCAGACAACAGAATGGTGCCTCACTCAACGTTATGTCCGGAAAGCCCGATGGAGATTTGCATCTTCATCTGGAGTTGGACGATAGGCACCTCAAATTGGCTCTGCATCATTCCCAGGATTATGAAGCCGAAGCAAGCATAGAAGGTGGAATGAGCATCTACACGTATATTTAAGCACAAATTATGCCAACATGCATAATTTTATTACCATCGCATCTTAATTCAATGATAACCCGCTAATAATCAATGTTATTTTTATTTATTCACGGGAAGAAAAGCAAACGAACACCAGGTGATAAAAACGAGACCCCGCTCACAAAACATGTCGCTATTCAGAGACGGATTTATCATAAAAAATATTAACCATTATTAATCAATGAATTAAATGTCTCTTTTTTGCGACAGCAGATCACCCCAAGTGTCGTGTTTTTCCGACAGTTCGATCAAAGCTGCTGATTTAACATGCTTAGTCGGGCACGATAGCCGTTACGGATATGTTGGCAGGCAGCCTCTTGTGCCGCGTCCTTATCACGCCGTACCAACGCTGCCACAATTGCCTGATGTTCACGCCGCGCCTCTTCGGTACGTTCCGTCGATTCATAAGTGGTTCCGCGCAGGAGCGACAGATGAATGCGCAGATTTTCCAGCATCTCATTCAGATACGGATTATGAGTCGCCCGGTAAATCTGGCGATGAAAAAGCCGATTATGATCGTGCAGTTGTCGGCTGTCGGTGAGCGTCTTCTCCACGTCGACCATATCCTGCAGCAGCGCCAACTCCTCTGCCGACGCAGAAGCGACAGCAAGCTCCATCGCCAGCCGCTCTAACCCTTCACGCACGGCGAAAAGCTGACGCAGTCGCTCATAGCTGATCTGCGCGATCATCAGTCCACGCTGTGGACCCGGCTCCACCAGCCCCAACGCTTCCAGACGGTGCAGCGCCTCACGAATCGGCGTCCGGCTCAATCCAAACTGCTTCGCCAACCGTGTTTCCTGCAAACGTTCGCCAGGCAGCAGCTCGCCTTTCTCTATCGCGTTAATCAGTACCTCGAATGGCGACAGTGCCGGCGCTTTGTCGTTAAGTGTTAAGTTCATAGTCCCTTGATATATCGTGTGACGGTCGGAATAAGGCCGCGAGCAGATGAACAAACGCCTCGATTTTTGTCGCGGTTCGCACCTTTACGCTACGGATCGTCATGCATTGAGAAAAATTCAAGTTTGCCCGACGCCCTGCCTTTAGCAAGATATCGCATCGCATATTTTGTACTTAGCTTAGCGAAAAAGCGTCTTTGTCACTGAATGGGCGATTGCATATGCTTTTCGCCACACACTGTATACAAATGCATTCAACAATACAAAACGCGAATCTTAGCACCGTTCGGTGTACTGGCAATCTCCTCGCGTTTTTGCTTAAGGAGCTCCTACGATGTCTGCCACCCCGACGTTTCCTCGCGGCAACGCGCTCAGCCAGTTTATTCACAACGCGCCCACAATGACGATCCCCGATGCCGTGTGGCACGAAGCCAAGCGGGCGCTCATTGACTATCTGGGCGTCTCCATTGGCGCGACAGGCGACGATGCGGCCAGCACGGTTCAACGCGTGGCGCAACGCTGGCAGGCTCAGGGGAAGGCACAAATCATTCTCGGTGCGAAAACCACACCGGCACTGGCAGCACTGATCAACGGCACGCTTTCTCATGCAGCCGACTATGACGATACGCATCCGGCTGGTGCGGGGCACCCTAGCGGCCCTTGCTGGTCAACCGCGTTGGCAATGGCACAGCATTACGGTGCGGACGAACGCACGACGCTTATCGCGTTCATCACCGGATTTGAAGTCATGGCCAGACTGGGGGGCGGCTGGGTGCCTGGCGTAGGTCGCAGCCTGCAACGTCGAGGCTTTCACCCAACGTCGATTGTCGGACGCGCGGGAGCAGCAGCCGTTGCCGCTTCCATTCTGCGTCTGGAACCCAACGCCATTGCCAATGCGTTGGGGGCGGCTGCGACAATGATGGGAGGATTGCAGAAATCATCCGGTACGCACGGCAAACCGTTTCATGCTGGCAAAGCGGCAATGGATGGCATCACGGCGGCAGAACTGGCTGAGGAAGGTTTTATTGCCGCCCATCACTTTTATGAAACCGATGGCTGGGTAAAAACCTTTGTGCAGGACGGCAGTGCCGTCATCCCGCCGCTCGATTTTGGCGACAGTTGGGAGCTATTGGGTAATGGCTACAAACTGTATGCCAGCTGTCGAGGCACCCATGCGTCAATTGAAACGGCACTCAAGCTCTATCCACAGCTAAAAGGCCGCGCTATCACCCGTATTCATGCCAAAGTCCATCCAATGGGAATGGTGAACGCGGGGATCGCCAACCCGCAAACTCCACTGGAGAGCAAATTCAGTATTCCGCACTGCATTGCGCTGGCGTTGAGCGGCTATAACCTCACCGATACGGACTTTACGCAGCAGACCGTTGACGACCCGGCTGCACGCCAGTTGCTGTCACGCCTACAGATCGATGCCGTCGAGGGGCAATCGGCCAGTTCCGCGTTTATCGATATCGAACTGGAAGACGGCGAAATACTCCATGCCGAAACCGATGTTTATCGCGGCCACCCGCAAAATCCACTGACCGACGCCGAGCTGCGCACCAAGTTTGACGCGCTGACCCTCCCCATATTGGGGGAAGACCGCAGCCGTCGGCTCTATCAGGCGGCTTTCCACTTTGAGCAGCCGGGGTCGCTCGCGACACTGACTTCGCTATTAGCGGGCTAACGCGCTTCAGTTAGACATAAACCATTCGATATAAAAATTTCACGATAACGACAGGACGCTTCCATGACCATTGCCCGCCAGCTTGCCCATAATCTGCTGGAATTTTCTCGCCAGACGTTCCCTGCCGACGTATTGGCACACGCCCGCACTGCCGTAATTGATACGCTGGGCGTCACGCTCGCGGGGGGGATTCAGGACGGGGCGCAAAAACTCAGGGCGGTGATAGTGCCCTCCGCCGCCGTGGGAAAGAGCCGTATTTTCGGTACCGATCTCAAACTTAACGCGCTGGATGCGGCGTTATTAAACGGCACATCCGCGCATTTGCTCGATTTTGACGACTCCAACTCCTGGCTGCACGGGCATATTTCTGTCGCCGTACTCCCGGCCTTGCTGGCGCTGGCAGACGAGCAGGAAGCCAACGGAGAAGCGATCCTGCATGCCTATTTGTGTGGTTATGAAACCGCGGTACGCATGGGCAAAGCCGTCAGCCCTTTTCAATATCGCAACGGCTGGCACCCTACAACGTCCGTCGGCATTTTCGCGGGCGTGGCAGCCTGCGCGGTGCTGCTGAAGCTCAGTGAAGAAGAAACGGCGACCGCCTTTGCAATCACGGCGTCACTCGCCTCCGGCATCAAATCCAACTTCGGCAGTCAAACGAAATCACTGGCAGTCGGCCACGCCAATCGCAGCGCCGTCATGGCGGTATTATTGGCGCGTCAGGGATACAGCGCGGGGGATACCGCATTTGAACACCACCACGGGTATTTCAACGTCTACAACCGCGCCGCCGAAAACGTCGACACCACGCCGTTAACCGAGTATTGGTCCGCACCGTCTCATATTCTGGACCCCGTAAAAGGGAATAATTTTAAATATTTCCCCTGCTGCTACGCCATTCTGGCACCGCTGGACGGCCTGCTGACGCTACGCGAGGAAACCGATCTGTCCCCAGAATCGCTGGAACGCATTCAGATTGCCATCCACCCTATTCGCTTCCCGCACATCAACATCCCGACACCGGATACACCGCTGGCGGGGAAATTCAGCCTGCACTACTGTATTGCCCGTGCCTGGGTGCAGGGAAAGCTGACGCTGGACGATTTTATTGACGAAACGGCGCTGCACGACCCCACCACACAATCGCTGATGGCACGCGTTGAGCTCATCTGTCATGACGAACCCACCACACACACGGCGCACGTTACGCTAATCACTCGTGACGGCCACACCTATCATCGCCGCGTGGCAGGTGCGCGTGGCTCCAGCGCAGAGAACCCGCTGCCGGATAATCTGATTGCGGAGAAATTCATCGACTGCGCCAGTCAGGCTTTGCCACGCCCTGAGGCGCAGGCGTTGTATCAACGCCTGCTGCATGACGATTATCGTTAACAGCGGAACGGGTGCTTGATACGCATTGAACGCATCAGGCATTATCATTTGCTCGACCACGCGATGGGTTTCACCATGCTACACCTTGTTCCGCCCGACATTTCCCCGCTCTTTGCCGGTATCCTGATTTTTTGCAGTTTTTTGACGTCGGCGTTAACGGCCGCGCTGGGGCTGGGCGGTGGCGTCACATTGCTTGCGATCATGGGTCTCGGGATGCCAGTCAGCAGCCTGCTGCCGGTACACGGCATCGTCCAGCTAGGCTCCAACCTCAGCCGCAGCCTGATCCAGCGTTTGTATATCGTCTGGCCATTGGCGCTGTGGTTTTTTATCGGCAGCGTCATCGGCATCGCACTGGGCGCGCCCGTCGTCGTTTGGATCCCAGACAGCGTGGCAAAAATTGCGCTGGCCAGTTTCATTCTGTGGTCGGTTTTCCGTAAACGCACCGCGCCAAAACCGGTTAATCGATTGTTCTTCATTCTCGGTGGTGCGCTCACCAGCCTCGGCACCATGATTGTCGGCGCAACGGGTCCAATGGTCGCCGGGCTTATCAGCTCTCAAGGGGTCACCAAGAAGCCGCTTATCGCCACGCACGCGCTCTGCATGGTGTTACAACACGGCCTGAAGATACTGGCATTCGGGATGATGGGGTTTGCCTATCACGATTGGCTGCCGATGCTGGCTGCGATGATTGTCAGCGGCGTATTAGGCACCTGGCTGGGCACACGCCTGCTGGATAATCTGCCTGAAAAACTCTTCCGCACCACGTTTCGCCTCACCATGTTAGTGCTCAGCGCCCAGCTCATGTGGCAAGGCATACAAAGCCTGCTCGCCCGCTAAATCATACCTCTGTGCCTTGCTTACCGTGCGAGGCACACCTCTCTTTTTTATCCTTCTGGTCGTGCCCGAAATGGCTATATCCAATATTCAGATTTAGATAGAGAAATATGCTATTTGCCATTTAGATGCAACATTGAGAACATTTGTATACAAAAGAACGCGCCATAATAAAAACCATTAATTACAACAAATTAAAACAACACCGATCATTCTGAGGATACTTATGCTGAGAAAACTACTCTCGTTGACGACCGCCACAGCGCTGACTTTAGGGGGGCTTCTGCTGCCCGTCGCACACGCTAATGCCGCTGATGCAGGAAATGGCGAAACGCTCAAAAAAATCAAAGCACGCGGTGAACTGGTGTGCGGCGTGCACCCAGCGCGCCACGGCTTTTCCGCGATTGATAGCAAAGGACAGTGGACCGGGCTGGACGTCGATTATTGCCGCGCATTAGCGGCCGCTGTGTTTGGCGATGCGAATAAAGTACGCTTTGCCGCCCTTTCCACCGCCCAGCGCTTCCCCGCGATTCAGTCTGGTGAAGTGGACGTGCTGTCACGCAATATCACCGCTGATTTGTCTCGCGATACGTCGCTGGGGCTGAACTTCGCGCCGCCGACCTTCTATACCGGTACGGGCTTCATGGTGCGCACCAGCGCCAATGTGAAGAAAGTCGAAGATCTGGACGGCGCGACCGTCTGTATCACACCGGGCAGCAGCACCGAACGTAACGTCGCGCAGATTTTTGCCTCACGCAACCTGCATTACACCCCGGTGGTTATCGAGAACAATAAAGAGTATGTCGCGGCCTACCTGTCTGGACGCTGCGACGTCATTGCCCGCGATAAAGTCGCCCTGCCCGGCGTGCGCACCTTTGATGCGGAAAAGCCGTCCGACCATGTGATTCTGCCGGGGATTTACTCAAAAGAGCCGCTGGCGATGGCGGTTCGTCAGGGTGACGACCAGTGGTACGACATTGTGAAATGGGTGGTTTACGCCACATTCAACGCGGAAGAGATGGAAATCGGTCAACAGAACGTGGACAGCAAGCTCAAGTCGACAGACCCGGATATACAGGCGCTGCTTGGGGTCACTGGCGATTACGGTCAGAAACTGGGATTGAGTAACCAGTGGGCTTACAACGTGATTAAGCAGGTCGGGAATTACGGCGATATTTATAACCGCCACTTCGGGCCAGATACCCCAGCACCGCTGGAGCGCGACCTGAATAATCTCTGGACGAAAGGCGGTTTGCTCTACGGTCTGCCCATTCGTTAATTCACCCAATCATCGGCGTCACCCCCGAGAATATCCGGGCTGACGCCATACCACCGTATTCACGCACAGATCCCCTCGGATAGCGCGCTGCAATCGGTAATGATCAGAAGAAAAGACCGCCGGTAATGAAATCACCACACCCAACGCTGCCGTCAGCCTCTGCACCGTCGTGGCTGGGAACGCCATCTTATGCGCGCCGTCTGTTGAATGCGTTTGACAGCAAGTCGCTGCGCGCCTGGATTTATCAGTGCCTGCTCGGCCTCCTGATTGTCGCTTTCAGCTACTGGCTCTATGCCAACGTGGTCGAAAACCTGCGCTCGCAAAATATCGCAACAGGATTTGGCTTTCTTGACCACACCGCGCAGTTTGAGATCGGTGAAAAGCTCATCGCCTTTACCCCACGCGACAGTTACCTGCGCGCACTGGGCGTCGGGTTACTGAATACCCTGTACATCACGCTGTGCGGCATCGTGCTCGCCACGCTGCTGGGCTTCTCCGTCGGCATCGCCCGCGTCTCTCGTAACTGGTTGCTGGCGCGGCTCGCCGGAGGATACATCGAGATGATGCGCAATATTCCGGTGATCTTGCAGGTGATTTTCTGGTCAGTGGTGATCCGCAACTTGCCCTCACCGCGGGATGCTATCGAACTGGGTAATCTGGGATTCCTGACCAATCGCGGGCTGTCTTTTGCCGTTCCCGCCGCACACCACGGCTGGCTGTGGACGGGAATCGCCCTGCTCGCCGCCGTACTGATTAGCCTGATCCTGAACCGCGTAGCGCGCTATGTTCGGGAAAGTCGCGGGCGCTCTCTGCCGACAGGTCGTTTGACGCTGGCAGCCCTTATCGGGCTACCGCTATTGGTCTGGTGGCTTTCCGGCGCACCAGCAGAGCTCGATCGCCCGATCTTGCGCGGCTTTAACTTTCGCGGCGGCTTTACCGTCAGCCCTGAATTTACAGCGCTGCTGCTCGGCATTGCGCTCTATTCCTCCGCGTTTATCGCAGAAATCGTGCGGGCGGGGATTCAGTCTATCCCCAAAGGTCAGTTGGAAGCGGCACGAGCACTGTCTTTTTCGCCGTGGCACATGATGCGCCACATCATTATCCCACAGGCCATGCGCGTCATCGTTCCACCGCTGACCAGCCAGTATGTCAGCCTGTCAAAAAACAGCTCGATCGCAGTCGTGGTCGGTTACCCGGAACTGGCAAACATCAGCAATACGCTGATGAACCAGACCGGTCAGGCGCTCGAAGTGATAGCCATCATGATGGTGGTTTATCTGACGGTCAGCATCGTGACATCGCTGCTGATGAACCTGTTTAACCGCGTCGTCGCTATCAAAGAGCGCTGAGGAGCACCGTATGCTATTTCCGGTCCTGTCACTCTCTGCCGTTCCCAGCCAACTGCGTACGCCGCTGCTGTGGCTGCGCCGCCATCTATTCAGCAGCGTGCCGCAAACGGTGCTTACACTGTTACTCGCGGTGCTAATGTGGAACGTCGGCAATAAACTGCTGCACTGGGGCATTCTCGATGCCGTGTGGTACACCGCTGACCCGGACATCTGTCGTGCAGCCGCTGGCGCCTGCTGGGCGGTGATCGTGGAAAAACATCGCCCTATTCTGTTTGGTCTTTATCCTTACGATGAACACTGGCGTCTGGTGCTGGCGATGGGAATCTGGTTTTTGGCACTTGGCCTGTCGCTGATGCCACGCTTCTGGCACTCACGCATCCTCTTACCGCTGTGGCTCGTCGCGGTAGTCAGCATTGCCATCCTGATGTCCGGCGGCGTGTTTGGCTTATCTGACGTGCCTTCCAGCGAATGGGGCGGACTGCCGCTGACGATTCTGCTGTTTAGCGGCACCGTCGTCATCGGTATGCCGGTTTCAGTTCTGCTGGCGCTGGGGCGTCGCTCACCGCTGCCTTTTCTACGCGGTCTGTCGGTTATTTTTATCGAAGGTTTGCGCGGCGTACCGCTCATCACGATCCTGTTCGTCGCCGTTAACGTCTTCCCGCTGTTTCTGCCCGCCGGAATGGAAATCAACAAGCTGCTGCGCATCATCATTGGTATCGCGCTGTTTTTCGCCTGCTATCAGGCTGAGGTGATTCGCGGCGGTTTGCAGTCCGTACCACGCGGGCAATACGAAGCGGCGATGGCGCTCAATCTCGGTTATTGGCACACGACGACTAAAATCGTCCTGCCGCAGGCGCTGCGTATCTGCCTGCCTGCCATGACCAACCATATTATCGCCGCCATGAAGAACACCTCGTTCGTCATCATTATCGGGCTGTTCGATATTCTCACCGCCACCAGTTCAGTGATGCAAGACCCGCTATGGCGGCGCTATTACATTGAAACGTACCTTTTCATCTCGGCTATCTATCTGCTGTTTGGCTTCTTGCTCTCACGCTACGCGCTGTGGGTAGAAAAGCGCATCGATGCCAGCCGTAACCCAGAAACGTATCACGGTTAAGCGATAGCCGTTGATGAAAACACCGACAGGAGCTTGGTTATCATGAGCTTAGCCGCAGATACTGTAGTTACAGAGACTCTAGTTACAGACACGTCAATGACAAATCACGTAATGACAGACAGCAACGTCATCATTGAGATCGACGCCGTCAGCAAATGGTACGGCGCGTTTCAGGCACTGAACAACGTGACGTTGAACGTGCAGAAAGGCGAGCGCGTGGTGATTTGCGGCCCTTCCGGCTCCGGCAAATCCACGCTCATCCGCTGCATTAACCGACTGGAAGAGCACCACGACGGGCACATCCGCGTGAATGGCATTGAGGTCAATGACAACATCAAGAACATCAACCGCGTACGCTCCGGCATCGGTATGCTGTTCCAGCAGTTCAATTTGTTTCCTCACCTGAGCGTGCTGGATAACCTGACGATCGGCCCGACGCTGGTTAAACAGCGTAAAAAGCAGGAAGCCATCGATTTAGCGATGCACTATCTGGAAAAAGTACATATCGCCAATCAGGCGCATAAGTTCCCGCTACAGCTCTCTGGCGGCCAGCAGCAGCGCGTAGCCATTGCCCGGGCGCTGTGCATGCAGCCGGAAATAATGTTGTTTGACGAACCCACTTCTGCACTGGATCCAGAGATGATTAAAGAGGTGTTGGATGTGATGCTCGATTTGGCGGAATCCGGAATGACGATGATCGTCGTTACCCATGAGATGGGCTTTGCCAAAACGGTTGCAGACAAAGTGATTCTGATGGCTGACGGCAGCATCGTTGAATCCGCTCCACCGCAGGACTTCTTCAACACGCCTTCACATCCGAGAACGCGTCAGTTTCTGGATCAGATTTTAAGTCATTAATAAAAAAATATCCGCGTCGAGGAACCGACGCGGATAACATGCTTTAACAAGGCTTAGCGAGAGGAGAGCTGTTCCAGACTCTGCTTTGCCATCTGATACAGATAGTGCGCGGTCGGGAACAGTGCGCGATCGTCAACGCGGAATTTCGGGTGGTGCAGCGCATACGGTCCACCGGAGCCGACCATCATGAACGTACCCGGCAGTTTCTGCTGATAGAACGCGAAATCTTCACCAATCGGGCTGGCTTCTACACGGCGTGCTTCAAACCCTTCGTCACTTGCCACGTTCAGCGCAAATTCAACCCACTCTGGCGTGTTGATCACCGATGGCGGCCCTGCGTGCCACAGGAACTCAATTTCCGCACCAAAAGTACTGGCGATACCTGAAACAATCTGACGGAAACGCTGTTCAATCAAATCACGCGCGTCCTGATTGAACGTTCTCACCGTACCTTCAACGTAGGCGGTATCAGGGATAACGTTCCACGTGCTGCCGCTATGAACCTGAGTAATCGACACCACCGCGTTGTTGTCAGACGACACCGTGCGGCTGATGATGGTCTGTACGGCAGAAATCAGCTGACCCAGAATGATAATCGGATCGTTGCCTTCATGCGGTTTCGCCGCGTGACAACCTTTCGCCGCAATCTTGATCTCAAAACGGTCAACGCCCGCCGTCAACGCGCCGTCTTTCCCACCGATGACGCCAACAGGCAGCGTTGGATCGTTGTGGATACCGAAAATCGCTACCGCATTGTCCAACGCACCAACGGCGATAACTTCCGGCGCGCCCAGCCCCGTTTCTTCAGCCGCCTGAAATAAAATGCGTACCGTGCCTTTCAGTTCTGGCTCGATTTTCTTCAGCAGAATCGCCGCGCCCAGCGCAGCGGAAGAGTGAAAATCATGACCGCAGGCGTGCATCACCCCTTTATTGAGCGACGTAAATTCTACGCCAGACTCTTCTTCAATCGGCAGGGCGTCGATGTCCGAACGGACCACGACCAGTGGGCCATCCTGTAGACCGCCGACTTCCGCGACCAGACCGGTTTTCAACGGCAGATCGAGGATGCGAATCCCCTCTTTTTCTAATACCGCACGAATTTTCTTCGTCGTCTCAAACTCCTGATTCGACAGCTCAGGATTGCGGTGTAAATCGTGGCGAAATGCCTGAATAAACTGAGCCAGGGGCTCATGCTGGGGTGCGGTTTTCATCAATTCTTGCTCCACATTATCGTGCCCTGTCTGGCAGGGCGGCCTTGTTCAGGCGTGCAGGTGTGTCTACGTATGCGTTAAATATCGTACTCAAGCGGCTCAGGCAGCTTGGTCAACTGACGCAGGAAACGCTGGGTTTGCGGGTTGTCCGAGAAGCTAATGACCTGCTCCGCCGGACCTTCCTCAACGATATGACCGTCTGCCATGAAGATCACTCGGTCAGCCACTTCTTTCGCAAACTGCATTTCATGGGTCACGATCACCATCGTGGTGTCGTTTTTCGCCAGCTTCTGAATCACCTGAAGCACTTCGTGTACCCTTTCCGGGTCCAGCGCCGAGGTCGGTTCATCAAACAAGATGGCTTTCGGATCGACCGCCAGCGCACGTGCAATACTCACGCGCTGCTGCTGCCCGCCGGATAGCGTCACCGGATACTGTGCCGCCTGTGGCAGCAGACCAACCTGCTCCAGCAGCGCCAGACCGATTTCATCCGCCTGCTTCTTCGGCATTTTTTTCACAACAATCAGCGCTTCCGTCACGTTCTCCAGCGCCGTTTTGTTCTTAAACAGGTTGTAACTCTGGAATACCATCGCGGTCTGACGGCGCAGCGCATAGGCCTCTTTAGAGGAATAACGACGCGTATCCAACGTTTGGTCGCCAATTTCAATCGTGCCCGACTCTGGCGTTTCCAGCAGGTTTAGACAGCGCAGCAGCGTGGATTTACCCGAACCAGATGGGCCGATAATCGCCACGACTTCGCCCTTCGCGATATTCAGACTAATGTTGTCCAACACCACCTGATCGCCAAAGCGTTTAGAAAGATTCTTTACACTGATCATGTCAGCCCCTTATCGCTGTAGCGAGTGATTCAGTTTCTTCTCCAGCTGTTTTTGCAGCCAGGAATAAACAATGATCACCAACCAGTAAATCAGACCCACAACCAGGAAGGTCTCAAAGAAACGCAGAGATTCGGCGGCAATCATCTTGCCTTCCGCGAACAGTTCAGAGACACCCAGCGCAAAGGCTACCGAGGTATCTTTAATCAGGGAAATAAAGGTATTCCCCGTCGCAGGCAGCGCATTCAACATGGCCTGAGGCAACACGATGCGGCGATAGACCTGCGCTTTGCTCATACCAATCGATAAACCCGCTTCCGTCTGGCCGAAATCCACCGAGGACAGGCCCGCACGGAAGATTTCTGCCATATAGGCGGACGTTTTCAGACTAAAGCCGATAATCGCCGCTGTCATGGCGTCCAGATTGGATAATCCGGGGAACAGCTGCGGCAGGCCGAAATAGATAATAAACAGCTGAACCAGCGACGGAATACCGCGGAACAGCGAGATATACAGTTCAACGATTTTTACCACGACGACGATCTTGCTTTCACGGACTAACGCCAGGATAAGGCCGAGAACCATAGCAAAAAACATCGAAACCACGGCAAGAAACAGCGTGGTCGGCAAATACATTAATACCTGGGGAAAGACCTTTAACAGGTAGGCAAGATCGATATTCATGAGTAATACCATTAATGCTTCCACCGGCCATATTGCGCCGGTGGAACAGGGTTATGACTAGGCTATATAACGAATCATCTGGCTACCTACATCACGAATAATCAGTCTACGTAACGATTCGGCCAGAATGACGGCATGAGGTTATTTAGCCGGTGATACCGTGATGTCTTCACCAAAATATTTTTCGGAGATCGCTTTCAGGCGTCCATCTTCACGCATTTTCGTTAATTCGGCATCGAACTGCTTACGCAGCGCATCGCCTTTCTCGTCCTTATGGAACGGGAAGCTCACTTCTTCAATCACCAGCGGCTCACCAACCAGCTTGAACGGCAGGTTACGCTTATTGATTTCCGCCAGCAGGATCGGACGTGAATTCACGTAGCCTTCAACACGCTTAGACAGCGCATCGTTCATCGCACCATCGCGCGTTTCATAGGTACGAATATTTACGCTGCCGTCGGCAAACGCTTTTTTCAGGTTGTTGACGTGGTTGGAACCCAGAACTCCGGCAACGGTCTTCCCTTTCAGGTCGGCCAACGTATTAATGTCCGCGTTGTCTTTGTGGGTCACAATCTGACTGCCGTAGAAGCTGTACGGCTGGGCAAAATTGTATTTTTCCTGACGCGCTGGCGTAATGGCGACTACGTTTGCCACGGTATCCAGTTTTTTCGCTTCCAGTTGCCCCATCAGGCCGCTGAAATCGGCGGTGACCCACTCGACTTTGTAGTTCAGATCTTTCGCAATGGCTTCTGTCACTTCAACGTCAAACCCAACCAGCTTGTTATCTTGCTTGAAACCGCTTGGATAACTTTGGCCGGTTGAACCCACTTTCAGTACTTTTTCCTGCTCGGCGCTGCTTTTCCCAGAATCACAGCCGGCTACAAGAAAGGCGGTCGTCAGCGCCAGAACAGACAACGTTACTTTTTTCATCATTTTACTGCCTCTCTTTTTGAGTTTTTATCTTTCCACTGGTCATACAATTGGTTATCAAGGATTTTTTCCATCCAGATTGTCAGGTGTCCTTTTCCCAGATTCGTCTGCCCGACTTCCCTGAAACCATAATTTTTGTACATCTCAATCAGCCACGGGTGGTTTTTCGCGGTGCCAAGCGACACCGCAGGCGCTTTGAGCTGGTTAATCAGAATTTCTTCTTCCAGCCAGCCCATCATTTGCTTACCCAGTCCCTGCTTTTTATAGCCAGGGTGTGTTGCAAACCAACCCAAATGGGGCAAACCGAACGGACCTGGCTCCGGCCCCCACGGATAGCGGATGGTGAATGACGACACCATCTCCCCCTCTTTTTCCATTACATAAACGCCGTGTGAAGCAATATGCGTGCGCACCATGTCGATGTCCGCATGGGCGGCGGAAAAATTGATGCCCAACTGGCGAATCGGCTCAAACGCCGCCAGCGCCAGTGCCAAAAAAGTTTCATCATCCGCAAGCGTAGCCTGACGAAATACGATACTCATGATGTCACCTTATGCTGGCAGCAGGCCGGAGTTATCCGCATAGCGAATCACGTCATCAACCTTCTGCGGCGCACTGCCAACGTAGTTAGCCGGATTCAGCCATTCGTCCAGATCGGCGGCGGTCACCTGCTCAGAAAGCACCGGATGAGCCAGCAACACCGATTTAAAGGACTGATTTTGCTCGAATGCCTGCATTGAGCATTCGTAAACCAGATGGTGAGCGGTCTGCTTACCAAGACGTTTACCAATCTCGAACATGACTTTCTCGGACAGCAGCAGGCCATTTTGCAGATCGAGATTCGCCAGCATTTGCTTCTCGTTGACGGACATCCCACGCAGGATGCCAAGCGCGTTCTGAAGCTGAGCAGACAGATAGATATTGATTTCCGGCAATGCAATCCACTCCGCACGCCAGCTCATCGCATCACGCTCGTGCTCAACTTTCATGGATTCATGAATCAGCGCGGCGCTCTTGAACAGCGGTGCAGTCAGGCTCGCCAGCCCTTCCAATGCGGCAGGGTTACGTTTATGCGGCATGGTGGTAGAACCGATTTTCCCTTCGGAGAACGGCTCTTCGATTTCGTTAATCTCGGTGCGCATCAGGTTGTACAGCTCGTTGCCGATTTTACCCAGCGTACCGCTGATCAGCACCGCAACAGAGGCGTATTCGGAGAAGCGATCACGGGCAGACTGCCAGCCGATATTCGGCGTATTCAGTCCCAGTTTATCCAGCGTCAGACGCTCGATTTCCGGCCCTTGTTCGCCAAAAGAAGCATAGGTACAGATGGCACCGTTGATGTTGCCGACAAGAACACGTTCCTTGATTTCAGTCAGACGTTCGAGGTGACGGATAAATTCATCCAGCCAGACGGCCAGTTTGAAGCCAAACGTGGTGGGAAGCGCCTGCATACCGTGGGTACGACCCGCCATCAGCGTGTGTTGATATTTCTTCGCCAGACGCTTCAGCTCAACGGCCAGCAGTTGTGTATCTCTTACAACAATATCAAAAGATTGTTTCAGCTGTAACACTGTCGCGGTATCAACGATGTCCTGTGTGGTAACACCGTAGTGAATAAATTCCCCCGCAGCGCCGCACTGTTTCTGAATCGCGGCAATCGTCGGCATCAGAGAGTGCTTCATGCGTGCCGCATCTTTTGCAATCTCTTCAACGTTAAGCGCGCTTGCGTCAGCGTTTTCTGCAATGGTTTTTGCCGCATCCAGCGGAATGACGCCCAGTTCACCCTCGGCAAGCGCCAGGGCAACTTCAACGTCGACCTGCTTAGTCAGGCGATTATGCTCGGACCAGACGCCGCGCATTTCAGGCGTGCCAAAATTATTCCCTATAAGAAGAAAATCAATAAGATGTGATGCCATAATTAACTCGTTAGTGTTGGATTTATCAGGCGGGATTTATATCGTCTTTTTAATTTTTAAAAATATAACATGCGGAAATTATGCGCTTTATACCTTTGGGATCTATCTTAGATCAAAAAGTTTGATTGCAAACTATGCATGTAGAAATGTTCGCTAACACTCTCTGCCGAGCTAAAAAGCCCGTTTGTCATCTTCCTCTTCCTACAATGAAATTCCTTATCCGAATGACCGCTGACGAAGGATTATCATGCTTTCCCACACGACATGGCGTATGCCCCGTACCTTATTGATTACCATGATCATTGTTTCAGCATTCTCTACTCAGGCCCAGGCTCAGGATCGCTACCAGCTGGAAAAGGTGGTTGAAGTCAGCCGTCATGGCGTACGCCCTCCAACAGAATCCAACACGACGACGCTAGAGTCCGGCACGGCACGAGAGTGGCCGCAGTGGGTCACGCACGATGGTGAATTAACCGGACACGGCTATGCTGCCACCGTGCTAAAAGGGCGCTATGAAGGCGAGTATTATCGTCAGCAGCACCTGTTCGCTTCAGGTTGTCCCACGGAGCAGCAGATTTATGTGCTCGCCAGCCCGTTACAACGCACCCGTGCGACCGCACAGGCCTACATGGATGGCATGTTTCCCGGCTGTGGCGTAGCAACGCACACCGTTGAGGATGAAAAACACGATCCGCTATTCCACGGGGATAAAATGGGGATTGGCACGCTTGACCCCGAGCGGGCCAAGGCCGAGGTGCTGAAAGCGATGGGAGGCGATCTTAATATCGCCTATCAGCATCTTCAGCCCAGCATCGAGCAGTTGAAGCAGATCGTATGCAAGGCGGATAAACCGTGCCCGGTGTTTGATAAACCGTGGGCGATAAAGCAGGATAAAGACGGTTCGATTTCTATCAGCGGTCTGAATACGCTGGCGAATATGAGCGAGGTTTTTCTGCTGGAGTACAGTGAAAACCTGCCGCAGGCACAGGTCGCGTTTGGTCACGTCCGCAACACACAGGATCTCACTCCGCTGATGGCTCCAATGACGGCTAAATACGATTTCACCAACGATGTTCCCTATATCGCACAGCGCGGCGGCTCACTACTCATGCAGCAAATCGCACAGGCTCTGGCACAGGGAACGCAGGAAGCGCAGGACACCACACAAGGGGAGCCGCCGGCAGCGCCTTACTTGCTGTATGTGGCACATGACACCAACATCGCCTATCTGCGCACGCTGTTGCCGTTTCATTGGCAACTACCCGGCGACACCGCCGATAACATTCCACCGGCGGGCAGTCTGGTATTCGAACGCTGGCGTGATACCACCACTCAGCAGCGTTTTTTGCGCGTCTATTTCCAGGCACAATCGCTGGATCAGATCCGTTCTCTGACGCCACTGAGCGATCGGCAGCCGCTACTGAAAGAAGAATTGACCTCTCAGGGCTGCCAGCAGACGGAAAAAGGCACGCTGTGTCCTTTTGATACCGTACTAAAATCAATGCGAGAAAGTATAGATAGCAGCGCGCTGGCACCCGTGCATTACGCGCTGTAACGTGCCACGTTACAGGCAGCTACGTCTTGTCGGGTTGAAAAATCCGACAAGTTTTTTGCAGGAGAAGGCAAATCACAGACGAAAAAAAGCACATCTTTCGATGTGCTTTTTCTTGTAATTGGTCGGCGAGAGAGGATTCGAACCTCCGACCCACTGGTCCCAAACCAGTTGCGCTACCAAGCTGCGCTACTCGCCGAATTTACTGCTTTTTCTGAACATCACTGATGTTCTCGTTTGTGTGTGGTGCGAAGAGAGGGACTTGAACCCTCACGTCCGTAAGAACACTAACACCTGAAGCTAGCGCGTCTACCAATTCCGCCACCTTCGCATAACTCACAAACTCTTTTATTAACGAAAAGACGTTAATAAACCAAGTAATCAACTACAAAATCTGGGGTGGCTAATGGGACTCGAACCCACGACAACTGGAATCACAATCCAGGGCTCTACCAACTGAGCTATAGCCACCATAACCACATTTTACGTCTATTACTTGTTACGCGGTACTTCCTTTTTACGGGATACTTTCTTTACTAAAAAAAGTGTACCACCGCAGCTCTTGCACACAACATACTTCATAAAAATATAATGGTGCGCCCGACAGGATTCGAACCTGAGACCTCTGCCTCCGGAGGGCAGCGCTCTATCCAGCTGAGCTACGGGCGCTTAGCGCCGTTGCGGGGCGGGATATTACGGGCTTAGTGACTGGCTGTCTAGTGCTTTTTTATCGAAATGATGCGTTTGATTATGATTTGTTCATTTCAAGCTAAATAACATACAGTTACGCCCTTCCCGCCCCCAGATACTACGATTTACCGCCTGCCAGCGACGTTTTTTTACCTAATCCCAGTGCGAAATAACACAGGCTGACCACGGCTAAAAAGGCGATACCGACCAACAAAGACATCCGCGTATCGATATTGATGTACATACCTACCAGCACACATAGCAAAAATGCCATCGTCAGGTAGTTTACCCACGGGAACAATATCGATTTAAACGGATGTGCGGCCAGCGCGGCACGATGCTGTTCACGAAAGCGCAGTTGGCTAATCAACACCACAAACCACGGTACCATACCCGGCAGTACGCTCGCGCTATAGACATAAACAAAGACTTTTTCCGGGTTAGGGATAATGTAGTTCAGCACCGACCCGGCCATCAGGCAAAGAATCGAAATCATAACGCCCGCAGCCGGTACGCCACTGGCCGTTACTTTACCTAACCAGGCAGGAAGCTGGCGATTGTTGGCCAGCGAATACAGCATACGTCCACAGCTATACATACCGCTGTTACACCCCGACAGCGCAGCCGTCAGCACCACAAAGTTGATGATGCCCGCCGCTGCCGTGATACCGATTTTCGCAAACGTCAGCACAAACGGACTGCCGGACGTGCCGATTTCATTCCAGGGGAAAATCGTGACGATAACGAAGATCGCGCCCACATAGAAAATCAGGATACGCCACAGAATGTTGTTGATTGCTCGCTTCAGCGTCACCTGCGGATTTTTCGCCTCACCGGCCGTGATACCGACCAGCTCAACGCCCTGATAAGACGCCACCACCAGACAGAGTGCAAACAGCAGACCTTTCCAGCCTCCGGCCAGAAAACCGCCGTGTTCGGTCAGATTACTGAATCCGGTCGCCTGACCGTGGTTACCAAAGCCGAAGAAAATAATGCCGACGCCGACGACAATCATCACAACGATGGTGGTGATTTTTATCATTGCGAACCAGAATTCAATTTCACCATATAGCCTGACCGCTGCAAGGTTTGCGCCCGCCACCAGCGCAACCGCGGCGATAGCGGGTATCCACTGTGGCAAATCGGGGAACCAGTACTGCACATATACGCCGATGGCGGTAATTTCAGAAATCCCAACGGCCATCCACATAAACCAATAACCCCATGCGGTGAGATAACCGAAAAAGGGATTCATGTATTTATGCGCATAGACGGCAAACGATCCCGCGACCGGCTCCAGATAGAGCATTTCACCCATTGAGCGCATGATGAAGAAAACGAAGATCCCAGCGACAATATAGGCCAGCAATACCGATGGCCCTGCCCACTTCAGCGCACTGGCCGCGCCCATAAACAGCCCGACGCCAATCGTGCCACCCAGCGCAATCAGCTCAATATGTCGGGCTTCTAACCCCCGATGGAGTTTTTCCTGCTTTACATCTTCTGCCATATATCCTCTGTCTTTATGTTGTGCTTATCCCGGCTGCTGCCGGTTATTGTTCTTATTCGTAAATACGATCGAGTAGAAAGAACATACCCTTGCCTCAAATTAGCGGCCATGAAAATACCGTAATGTGAGAGTGAATAACACATCAGGGATGACGAATACGCCAAAGATAGAATTCTGTATTTCCAATAGGCTGGCAAACAGACAATTAAAATCGAATAGGAATAAAAACTCAGGGTGATATATCGCGGAGAAAGGTTGGCGCGTTGAACGCGCCAATTCAGTGAGGCTACAGACGACCGCTGTAGTGATAAGCGACATACTTCAACAGCTTAAACTGCCGAAAAATACGACTCGGCTGGGACAGCAAGCGATACAGCCACTCCAACCCCAAGTTTTGCCATACCAGCGGGGCGCGCTTCACATGGCCGGTAAAGACGTCATACGTCCCGCCCACGCCCATGTACAACGCATCAGGATAATGGTGGCGACAATCGCGCATCAGAATTTCCTGCCGCGGTGACCCCATTGCCACGGTAACAAGCTGTGCACCACTGGCGCGAATACGCTCAAACAACGCATCGCGCTGCTCTGGCGCAAAATAGCCATCCTGGCTGCCGACAATATTCACGTTCCACTGCGCCCGTAGTTTCGCTTCCGTTTGTGCCAGCACATCAGGTTTACCACCCACCAGAAAAACCGGCGTTCCCTCTTTACCTGCCCGTTCCATTAGCGCTTCCCACAGGTCGGCGCCCGCAATCCGCGTGACGTCAGCCTGCGGGTATTTGCGCCGAATGGAGCGCACAATACTAATGCCGTCCGCATATTTATACTCTGCGCGATCGAGCAGCGTACGCAACGCCACATCTTTCTCTGCCGTAAGCACTTTCTCAGCGTTAATCGCGACAAGTGTTCCCGTTTCAACCCGTTCTCCTGCAAACAGGTAATCAACGAACTGCGCCATATTGCGGAAACCGTGAATGGGCAAATCCCGAATGGTATACAGAGGAATTGTCTCTGTGGTTTTTAACGCTGTCATAGCTGCTCCTTTATCACCGGATCCGGTACGGTATTGGGTGTCGGCACCAGCGGCGTCGCACGCATACGCATCAGACGCTGCCGGATGAGTCCAGCGCTTTCCAGTAACCAGTAGAGCAGCTTGGCAACCAGCAGGCACAGGCCAAATACCAGACAGAAAAACACCACGCGTGAAACAAAAGAATCGACGCCTTCACGCGTCAGCACAATAATATTGAACACCGCGCCGAAACAGAACGCCTGCAAAATCGCGGCCTTGTAGCGATTGCTGTCGTTCTTCCCTAATTCGTACACCCAGTCGAACCACTTGATCACCAACCCGACTGCAATTGCCCCCAACGGGATAAACAGCACACCGCCCATCACTACCAGTGACCCCAGCAGCGTGGGTGATATCGCCAGCCCGGAGTGGTTATTCAACACTTCCCAGGTGAAATAGTTCGCGCTGTTTAACACCAGATTCGGGCGATCCGGCCATAGCCAGGAGGGAATAAAGACGTAGAAATCACGGGCAATCGGTGCCAACCCCTGAAATTCAATCTTGTCGTAGTTCTGCCACAACAGCGCCAGATTCTCCCAGGGCGAGAAGGTGTCGCGGGTTAAGTAGAGAAAGGTATAGAAGGCGTAATCGCCGCTGACATCCAGCCCATAGCGCTTCAGCGCCAGCCAGAACATCCCGACAATCCCGAACGCGCCAGCCGCAACCAGCATCCACAGCGTAATCCAGCCGCGCACAATGCCAATAAACAGAAACAGCGCGAAGGCGATGATCAGATTTGCACGCGTTCCGCCAACAATCACATAGGTCAGCATCCCAAATGCAACGGTGCCGATGAGGAACATCAGCCACGCACGCTGCGTCTGACGCAGGAAATACACCACCAGCATCGCCGGAATGAAGAAGTAGAAGAAGCGTTTCAACGCCACGCCGGACACATCGCTGGAGAAGATCTGGCTGTAAGAGCGCAGCTTAAACAGCAAAAAGCCATTGTTAAGAAAGAAAATACCGACGGTGGCGACCGCGATCAACGCCAGCAACAGCCAGGTCAGATTGGCTTCAACCCGATTCACCGTCAGGAGTGGCGCACGCGACACAGAGGTTTTCTGGCGCAGTCGCGTCTTATAGCTGACGTAATAGATTGCATAGAACGCCGTCGCAGACAGCATCGCCTGAAGCAGGAACTGCACCGGAACGACGTCAACGCCGAACCGGAACACCAGCACACAGGTAAACGGAAAACCAAAATAGAACGTCAATAAATAGAGCAGGGAAAACAGCACGTTAAAATTAAAACGCACCCGCCGAAACTCCATCCAGGTCAGGCTCAGGATAAAGATGACTGAAATCAGGTAGACGACAAACAGTCCACCAAATTGCCCCAGCGTCATGTTGGTTCTCCCATCGCCAACGCCAGCGCATCCCGCCAGCCTTGTAGATAATTGGGATTAAAGAACGCGATTTGGTGTTTATCGACCGATGCCAGTTGGCGCTGCGCCTCACGCACCAACGCTTCATCCAGCTCGTCACCGTAAAACAGCACGGGCAGGCTCTGTTCTGTCAGATCCTGCCAGAACGGATTTTGCCGACTGATCACGAAAGGTACGCCAAACTGAATCAACAGACATAGCGTCCCGATTCCCTGCTGGCGGTCGAAAATAAAATAGCCCAAATCGCAGGTACGCAGCATGTTGAGATAATCATCAAACGCCAGTTGGTCTTTCAGCAGCTGGAAATTTTTCACGCCGAACAGCGCCAAACCGTCTTTTTCCACCTGCGCGATGTAGGATTCGTTATTCGCAGGGTAGCCCATTGGCACAATCACCCGCACATTTTTCCCGAACTGCTTGTGAATCGCCCGCAGCGCTTCCTGATGACGATTCGTACGATCGCCAGAATTGCCGACCAGAATCGTCATCGGCCCTGCCAGCGGTTTATCCACCTGCATGCCTGTTAGTGCCGGATTCATGCGCGTTGGGAAGTACAGCAATGACGTCGGCACACGAGGCACACGCTGCTGATACCACGCCAGATCGCCACGCGTAGCAAACACGTGTCCAACACGCTTTTGCGCCATGCGCCGAAGCCAATAAAACAGGCGATATTTCAGGCTGCTCGCTTCTTCATACAAATCCGCGCCCCATACGTGCCAGTAAACCTGCTCGGATTTGATTTTTCCGCTCAGCAGCGCCAGCCACAGCGTGGGGTTAAACTGACCGTGCAGGAAAAAGCGCATCTTACGGTTCGCTTTCGCCCTGGCGATGACCGCCTCGGCCAACGTTTTCTTATCCACGCAGGTTTCAATACGCAGCGCGGGAAAATCAGCCGATGAAATGCCATCGCGGGACGCCACGATGAAATGCCGAATCTGCTGTTCGGGAAGTTCCGTCGCCAGTACGTCGTTAAAAAAACGTAAAACGGTCTGGTTATGATGCGGGATATCAGATCCCAATACATGAATCAGTGTCGTCATGCTCGCCTACGGTAAATAATGAATACGCAACAACAAAGCAAAAAATAGACCAGGTAGGTTGCCATATAAGCCTGCGCTGCGCCTTGTGCGCCATAAAGCGGGATCAGCCAGTGCGAAAACCCGGTCAACAGGAGGAACTGGCCGACTTCCGTGAGCAGATAAAAGCGCAGCGCCGCTTTCGCGATGACCAAATAGCCAAAGACGTAAGCGCCCACTTTCATCACATCCCCTACCAACTGCCAAACGAAGAGATCTCTCATTGCCGTAAACTGACTGGAAAACAGCAGCCAGATGGCAAAATCTCGCAGTAGCCACACGCAAAAACTAACGCCTGCCACGACGGGCAGCACAAACTTCAGCGAGCGCACAATCTCCTGCGCCAGCGCAGCCTTGTCCGTCAGACGCGACAGTGTCGGCAACAGATAAACGGTAAAGGAGGCAGTAATAAATTGCAGGTACGCATCGGAAATACTGCTGACGCCCTGCCAGATACCCACTTCATCCCAGCTGTAATGAGCTGCTAGCAGGTTACGCATCATGATATACGCCACAGGCAACGTCACCGCGGTCATCAACGCCATCAGCGTAAACTTGCCCAACTGACCGGCAATAGCGCGCTCCCACGCCGGTTTTAGCGACGCCAGCGACAGTGGCGTGCGTCGCAGTAGCATGATGCCTGCTGGAATCACCAGCAGCGCGGGCACCAGCGCCAGCCCAGCCAGTGCGCCAACGTAGCCACCCAGTTTCAGACAGAGCCAAAAGGCTGCCAGCCCGATCAGGCTACCGCCAATCACCGCCAGCGCGTTGCCTATCGCATCCCGATAGCCTTTGAGGATCGCCAGAAACAGGTTGGCGTAGGCGATACCCATTTGGATAAACGCCAACGCACGCACCACATCACGATAGTCGTCATGCCCAAACAACAGATGAGCAATAGGCGTGGCGGCGGCCAGAAAGAGTATCGCCAGCAGGGTAGAGAAGCCCAGCACCAACGTGACAGACGTACCGAGCAGCGGCTTCAGCCGTTCCGGCTGCTGCTGATACTCCGCCACGTATTTGGTGACACCGTTGAAGATCCCTGCGCCGGCTAACACTCCCAGCACCGTAATCAGCTGGCGGAAATTCCCTGCCATTCCCACGCCGCTGGGGCCAAACGTGACCGCCAACAGTTTGACGACAACCAGCCCCGCGCCGATTTTTATCAGCGTAGAGCCAGCCGTCCATATCGATGCTTTCGCCAACGACATATCAGGAGAAGAAGCTCAGAATGGTATTGATGACGGTCCGCTGATTAACGTCCGACAGGTTATAGAACAGTGGTAAACGCACCAGCCGTTCACTTTCCTGCGTGGTATAGCGATCTTCACCGGAGAAATGACCAAAATTCAAACCAGCTGGGCAACTGTGCAGCGGGATATAATGAAAGACCGTCATGATTTCGGCTTCTTTCATGTAATTGATAAACGCGCTGCGGTCGTCCTGATCGCGCAGTTTGATATAAAACATGTGCGCGTTGTGAATGCCATTGGCAGGCACGGTTGGCAACGTAATACGCCCGGCATCGGCCAGAGATTTGAAGGCCGCGTAGTAGTTCTGCCACAGTTTAAGGCGACGCTCGTTGATCGGCCGCGCGGCTTCCAGCTGTGCCCAGAGATAGGCAGCCTGAATATCCGCCATCAGATAGCTTGAACCGATATCACGCCACGTGTATTTATCCACCTGTCCACGGAAAAACTGGCTACGGTTAGTGCCTTTTTCACGGATGATTTCCGCGCGATCCACCAGTCTGGCGTCATTAATCAGCGTGGCACCGCCCTCACCGCCTGAGGTGTAGTTCTTGGTTTCGTGAAAGCTGAAGCAGCCAATGTGACCAATGGAACCCAGAACACGGCCTTTGTAGCTGGACATCACGCCCTGTGCGGCATCTTCCACGACATATAAATCGTATTTCTTCGCCAGCGCCATAATCGCGTCCATCTCGCAGGCCACGCCTGCGTAGTGAACCGGCACGATAATGCGCGTTTTTTCCGTAATTGCCGCTTCGATTTTCGTTTCGTCAATGTTCATAGTATCCGGACGGATATCAACAAACACGATCTTCGCACCGCGCAGCACAAAGGCGTTAGCGGTGGAAACAAAGGTATAGCTCGGCATGATCACTTCATCGCCGGGCTTCACATCCAGCAGGATAGCGGCCATCTCTAGCGAAGCCGTACAGGAAGGCGTGAGCAGGACTTTTTTACTGCCGGAATAATGTTCCAGCCACTGCTGACAACGGCGGGTGAACCCACCATCACCGCACAATTTACCGCTGCTCATGGCAGCTTGCATATAATCCAGTTCCGTACCGACAACCGGTGGCGCATTAAATGGAATCATGTGATCACCTGTATAACCAATACGCCGTGCTCTCAATCGTGGCACCACGGCGAAGATAAAGACGAAGCGCCGCCACGTTGCCAACCTGCGTCGCGACCCGAAGACGAATCAATCCTTGTTGTCGGCACCACGTTTCCGCCAGCGCCATCAGTTGTGAACCGACGCCCCGTACCGTAACGCCAGGCCAAACGCCCAGTAGTCCGATACGTGCATCCGTGTCATCCACTCTGCGTAGCGTGACCCATCCTTGTGGATTGCCAGCGGTATCTTCCGCCAGTAAACAGCAGTGGTCGAACGTACCGCGCACGGCATTTTCAATCCACTGCGCATAGAAACGCCCGCTATCCTCCGGCTGGTACCACGGAGAAC
The DNA here is from genome assembly GCF_041228105.1 of Pectobacterium aroidearum. Taxonomy (NCBI): domain Bacteria; kingdom Pseudomonadati; phylum Pseudomonadota; class Gammaproteobacteria; order Enterobacterales; family Pectobacteriaceae; genus Pectobacterium; species Pectobacterium aroidearum. The sequence continues at coordinate 270,592 of NZ_CP166097.1, read as the reverse complement.
GAAAACGGCTCAGCGCAAAAACACGTGATGCCGCGTTCCTCAGCGCTGGGATATCGTCGGGCACGGCTTCACGCCAGCGCGGTAGCGGCGTAACCACGGTAGCCCGTTGCAGCGAGAGACTGAGATCAACCTCGCCTTCTACCAGTCGAAAACCAAGATCGGCAAGTGCATCCGCCAACACCAGATTGTCCGCCGCAATTTTGGCCTGCGTCAGCGTAAATGCGCTCAGCACATCAGGCGTCAACGCGGGCGCAGCAGGGGAAAAACTCAGTTTACCGCTGTTAAGCTGGAAGAATTCACTCTCCCAGCCCAGCGGTTCAACCGTGGCGCGAATCTCTCCCTGTCCTACTGCTACCGGATGGGTCATTGTTTCGCTCCTTCTTTTTCCGCCATCAGACGCAGGTTTTAATCGTTCAGCCCTAAACGTTCGCCGGCATAAGAACCATCCTGCACGCTGCGCCACCATTTTTCGTTGTTCAGATACCAGTTGACCGTTTTTCTCATGCCCGTCTCAAACGTTTCTTCTGGACGCCAGCCCAGCTCACGTTCAATTTTCCCGGCATCGATCGCGTAGCGCATGTCGTGACCAGGGCGATCTTTCACGTAGGTGATGAGATCGCGGTAATGTTCCACACCCGCGGGCTTATTCGGCGCCAGTTCTTCCAGCAGCGCACAAATGGTCTGCACGACTTCAATGTTTTTGCGCTCGTTGTGACCGCCGATGTTGTACGTTTCGCCGATTTCGCCTTCCGTCACCACTTTGTACAGTGCGCGAGCGTGGTCTTCGACAAACAGCCAGTCGCGGATTTGCGCGCCGTCACCGTAAACCGGCAGCGGTTTACCCGCGACCGCATTCAGGATCACCAGCGGAATCAGCTTCTCAGGGAAATGGTAAGGTCCGTAGTTATTCGAGCAGTTGGTGATGATCGTCGGGAACCCGTAGGTACGCAGCCAGGCGCGAACAAGGTGGTCGCTCGATGCCTTCGATGCGGAATAGGGGCTGCTCGGCGCATAGGACGTCGTCTCGGTGAACAGATCGTCTGTCCCGTGCAGATCGCCAAACACTTCATCAGTAGAGATATGGTGAAAACGGAACGCGCACTTGTCCGCATCAGCCAGACTCTGCCAGTAGTGGCGTGCCGCTTCAAGCATGGTGTAGGTGCCGACAATATTGGTTTCGATAAACGCCGCCGGGCCGTCGATAGAGCGATCGACGTGGCTTTCTGCCGCTAAATGCATTACCAGCGCAGGCTGGTAGGTCTTGAAGACGCGGTCCAGCTCAGCACGATCGCAGATATCCACCTGCTCGAACGCAAAACGTTCGCTATCGGCAACGGGAGCCAGAGAAGACAGGTTACCTGCATAAGTCAGTTTATCGACAATAACGACGCTGTCCTGCGTCTCCGTCAGAATGTATCTGACCAACGCTGAACCAATAAACCCTGCACCGCCGGTAATTAAAATACGTTTCAACGCCATACTCCTTTGGTATCAATAACCCACTGTTGTTTCACATCTTCAGGGTTAATCGCTTTAAACTGACGGTGGTCAACCAGCATTACCAGCACATCGGCTTCTTTTAATGCACTGCTGGTATCGACCAGTTTCACCTGCCCAGCCAATACGGACGGCAAGTGTTTAACATTCGGTTCGACGGCTAACGTCACGCCGGTATTCCACTGTGCAATCATGGACGTAATCCCTACTGCGGGGCTTTCGCGCAGATCGTCAATGTCGGGCTTGAACGCCAGCCCGAAGCAGGCCACCGTGACTTCGCTGGCGCGTTTATCCGTTTGTGCCAGATAATCCGCCACGGCCGCTTTAACGCGATCCACGACCCAGAGTGGTTTGCCATCGTTCACCAGTCTGGCGGTATGAATCAAGCGAGCCTGCTGTGGATTCTGCGCCACGATAAACCAGGGATCGACCGCAATACAGTGCCCGCCGACGCCAGGACCGGGTTGCAGGATATTGACGCGGGGATGGCGGTTTGCCAATCGGATAAGTTCCCATACGTTAATGTTTTGTTCGGCACAAATCAGCGAGAGCTCATTGGCGAAAGCAATGTTGACATCGCGGAAGCTGTTTTCCGTCAGCTTGCACATTTCGGCAGTGCGAGAGTTAGTAACCACACACTCACCTTCGAGGAAGATTTTATATAACTCACTGGCGCGCGCAGAGCACACCGGGGTCATGCCGCCAATGACGCGATCGTTTTTAATCAGCTCAACCACAACCTGGCCGGGAAGCACGCGTTCAGGGCAATAGGCAATATTGATATCCGCCGTTTCCCCCACCTGCTGCGGAAACGTCAAGTCCGCACGCGCATCGGCTAGCCATTCGGCCATTTGCTCAGTTGCACCTACGGGGGATGTCGATTCCAGAATCACCAGATCGCCTTTCTTCAGGACTGGTGCGATGGACGCTGCTGCTGCCTGAACGTAAGCCAGATCGGGGTCGTGATCGCCTTTGAAAGGGGTAGGAACCGCGATCAGGAAAGCATCGGCAGGCATGGGTTTTGTCACGGCCTGAAGGTAGCCATTTTCTACTGCCACTTTGACCAATGAATCCAGATCGGGCTCGACAATATGGATTTCGCCGCGATTAATGGTTTCGACTGCCAGTTTGTTCACATCAACACCGATGACTTTTTTCTGGCGCGATGCAAAGGCCGCAGCGGTGGGTAAACCGATATAGCCTAAACCGATTACGGAAATGGTAGTAAAGCTCATAGTGTCACCATAATTTTTATGTCTGTCACCGCAAGGCGACGTTCAACATGACTCCGAGTAATTTTCGGGCGCTGATGGGTGCTACGCTTAGCGATTTTTTATGTCGGCTATCCCTGCCCGACACCCTTCGGGTCGCTGCAAAAAGCAGCGCTAAAAATCATTGCCTATGATTTTTTAACGCCTCAACAATGCGTTGACAGGCCTGACCGTCGCCATAAGGATTGTGGGCGCGGCTCATTGCCTGATACGCTTCGTCATCCGTTAGCAGCATAGATACCGCATCGACAATGTTAGCCACCTCTGTCCCCACCAGCTTGACCGTACCCGCTTCCACCGCCTCCGGTCGTTCCGTCGTATCACGCATCACCAGTACTGGCTTGCCTAACGACGGGGCTTCTTCCTGAATGCCACCAGAGTCGGTCAAAATCATGTAAGAACGATTCATCAGGTACACGAAAGGCAAATAATCCTGCGGCGCAATCAGCATGACATTATCAATACCGCTCAGGATACGATTCACGGGTTCGCTGACGTTAGGATTGAGGTGAACCGGATACACAATTTGCACTTCAGGGTGGCGACGGGCGATATCCGCCAACGCGCTACAAATGCGCTCAAAGCCACCGCCAAAACTCTCGCGTCGATGTCCGGTAACCAGAATCAGTTTCTTGTTGTCGTCCAAAAAGTCATATTTTTCATCGAGGCTGCGGCGCAGCGCGGCATCCCCGAGAATACGGTCACGTACCCAGAACAGCGCATCAATCACCGTATTACCAGTCACAAAAATATGCCGATCAGACAGGTGCTCACGCAGTAAATTCTGGCGGGAATTTTCCGTCGGGGCAAAATGGTACATCGCCAGGTGCCCGGTCAGTTTACGGTTAGCCTCTTCCGGCCAGGGTGAATACAGATTGCCTGTACGCAATCCTGCTTCTACGTGGCCGACAGGAATACGCTGATAAAAGGCCGCGAGGCTGGTTGCCAGCGTCGTCGTGGTGTCACCGTGTACCAACACCAGATCCGGCTTGAACTCTGCCATGACCGGTTCAAGCCCCGATAAAATCCGGCAGGATATCTCACTGAGTCCCTGTCCCGGTCGCATAATATCCAGATCGTAGTCCGGCGTAATATCGAACAAACGCAGCACCTGATCCAACATCTCCCGATGCTGGGCTGTTACGCAAATTCTCGATTCAAAGGCTCCATCCTGAGCCAGAGCATGAACCAGCGGCGCCATTTTAATGGCTTCCGGCCGGGTGCCGAAAACAGTCAATACTTTCACATTGAATCTCTTTAATCAGGTTAGACGCAGACGCTCGCGAGCGCCCAACGCACATTAGCAAGCCGGTTGGTTAGCGCGGACGGCGAGCCAAGGCAACACCGGCGCCAACGAGCGCACCAATCGCACCCCACATCACCATCAGGAATGCCCGGCGTGGGCTGTCGCGCTTCACCGGTTCTTCCGGCGTACGCAAATAACGATACGTCTGGAAACTGGCCTCAAGCGTTGGGCCAACGTTCAGCGTCGCTAACATCGCGCGATTTTGATCGTAATCCAGTTCGTAATGTGGGCCGCTGGTCTGCAACGTCTCCAGTCGGGCTTGGAGCATCGGTCTGCCGAGCAGGAACATTTCCGATGCGGGGATTTCGTCTGCCGGCGTATCCGTCTGACTACGGCTAATACCTTGCTGCTGGGCGATTTTCAGCGCCAGTTCAACGCTGCGGACTTCGCGATCGTAAATCGCTTTTGCTACCGCTTCCTGACGTTTGATCTGCGACTTCATGAAAATGGTTCTGGCAGCCCAAGCCCCCTTGATCTCTTCATTCAGGTGGTTAGCGGCACGCTGGCTGGCAAAAGCCACATATTGACGCAGCAATGTGTTGGAATCCGCAGAGGTTTCCGCCACCAACTTCACGGAATCATTGGTTTTTTTGCCATCGTCACGCGGTATAAACTGAATATTGCTGACCATGTCATCCAGCAGAGCGGCATCCGCTTTCGCGTCGCCTTCCAGACGCTGCTTGTAATAGTCAGTCTGCAACCAGAAATCGCGACGGGTATCGTAAGCCGCTAATTGCATGATGAATTCATCATAAGCATCAGCCGAAATAGACGGTTGCTCTGGCTGAGGAGTGGAAAAAGACCGGGCGTCGAGGTTACGCAGGAATTGCTGCTGCGAATAATACCCCCCTAGCATATTGACCGTCGGCTTGTCGGTAATCGCTGTCGCACTCCACTCCTGTTTAACAAGATAGGAATAGCCTAATGCCACAACGGCAAAAAGCAGGCCGAACGCTATCGGCCACACCTTTCCCTGCCACAGCAGACGAAATAAACCACGGATATCCAGTTCGTTATCAATCAACGCATTCCCGGTAGACAAGTTCTCTGATTTCATTACTTCCCCAAAATTATTTGGTCAGGATGACTGCTTTTGCTCATCGGAATGCCGCATACGGCGTTTGATTCGCTTGATAAAACGGGCGACCCGCCATGCTCGTTTCAGGCAGTAGCCATACAGTAGAAATGCAAGCAAGAATAATGCCAACATCAACCATTCGGGTATAAAAAAGAAATATTCTCCCAACACGCCGACCGCAGCCAACAAAGCCGCAGCAAGCGTAATCAGCACAAATGCCTGGCGGGAAGAAAACCCCGCACGCATCATTAAATGATGAATGTGCTGTCGATCAGGTGAGAACGGGCTCATCCCTTTGCGTAAGCGCCGATACATAATGGCGATCATATCAATCAGCGGGATAGCGATGATCCACAATGCCGTTACCGGATTAATCGGATGCTGTGGGCCTTGTGTCGTTTGAATCAGGATCCAGATCGCCGTGAAGCCAATCATCGTGCTACCCGCATCCCCCATGAAGACCTTGTAGCGTCGCCCAAAGATACCGAGATTAAGCAGAATATAAGGCAGCGTCGCCGCGATCATGGCAAAACACCACAATGCCAGGTTCGTATGGCCACTCAGATACAGCAAAATCCCCATCGCCCCAAACGAGACACTGGACAAGCCGCCGAGTAACCCATCGATGCCGTCCACCATATTGAACGCATTAATCGCAGCCCAAACGGCAAACAGCGTGACCAGATAACCAAACGGCCCCAGCGCCATCTGCCATGGTCCGAAAATGTGTCCCAGATTGTGTAGCGTCAAGCCGGCAAAGGCCATCATCACTACCGCGACAAACGCCTGCACAACGGCACGAATTTTCACACTGATATCAAAACGATCGTCCAGAATGCCGACGAACACCAGCACGCCCGCGCACAGCAGGTAAAGACGGAAGTTAGGGATATATTGGTCGGTAATAAAGTAGGTAAAGCAGATACCCGCATACACAGAAATACCGCCAACCAAAGGCACAAGACCCCGATGACGTTTACGGTAGTTGGGACGATCGACAAGCCCTATTTTACCCGCGATGCTGCGAGCAAAAAAAAGAAAGCCCAGAGAAAATAAGAAAATAAATAGTAATTCGGTACTCATAGTGAGTAAGTTCACCGTTAACAGCTGCGCTGTAGCTGTTCAGTATAGACTCGGTTTACGCCTTATATCCTATCGCCCACATTGATCGCCAGTACAAATTGAGTGATAACCGCGACTTCCGAGTAGAAAGCCCCTTCACATCCGATCAATTAGGGGATAAAAAAAACGCCACGACCCAGCGTGGCGTTCCCCGAGTTATCCGTAATGGATGAACGCCCGGATTTATGAACGTTTCATCATATCGAAGAATTCATCGTTGGTTTTTGTCATCGCCAACTTGTTGATCAGGAATTCCATCGCGTCGATCTCACCCATTGGGTGGATGATCTTGCGTAGAATCCACATCTTCTGCAATTCTTCAGAGGTGGTAAGCAATTCTTCTTTACGCGTACCAGAGCGGTTGTAGTCAATCGCTGGGAAGACGCGTTTTTCTGCGATTTTACGTGCCAGGTGCAGTTCCATGTTACCTGTACCTTTAAACTCTTCGTAAATCACTTCGTCCATCTTGGAGCCGGTATCAACCAGCGCGGTGGCGATGATAGTCAGGCTACCGCCTTCCTCAACGTTACGTGCCGCACCGAAGAAACGCTTCGGACGATGCAGGGCGTTGGCATCCACACCACCAGTCAACACTTTGCCCGAGGCAGGAACAACGGTGTTGTAGGCACGCGCCAGACGGGTAATGGAGTCCAGCAGGATGATAACGTCTTTCTTATGCTCAACCAGACGCTTCGCTTTTTCGATCACCATTTCGGCAACCTGAACGTGACGAGAAGCCGGTTCGTCGAACGTTGACGCAACAACTTCACCTTTCACCAGACGCTGCATCTCGGTAACTTCTTCCGGACGTTCGTCAATCAGCAGAACCATCAGTACGCAGTCAGGATGGTTGTAAGCAATGCTCTGCGCAATGTTCTGCAGCAGCATGGTTTTACCGGCTTTAGGCGGCGCAACGATCAGACCACGTTGACCACGGCCAATCGGCGAAGCCAGATCCAACACACGCGCCGTCAGATCTTCTGTCGACCCGTTACCGCGTTCCATACGCAGACGAGAGTTTGCATGCAGTGGCGTGAGGTTTTCGAACAGGATCTTGTTGCGGGAGTTTTCAGGTTTGTCATAGTTGACTTCGTTAACTTTCAGCAGCGCAAAGTAGCGTTCACCTTCTTTCGGCGGACGAATCTTGCCAGAAATGGTGTCACCAGTGCGGAGGTTAAAACGGCGGATTTGGCTGGGAGAAACGTAGATATCATCGGGGCCTGCGAGGTAGGAGCTGTCTGCTGAGCGGAGGAAGCCGAAGCCATCCTGCAATATCTCCAGCACACCATCGCCGAAAATATCCTCGCCGCTTTTGGCATGCTGTTTCAGAATAGCGAAGATAATATCCTGTTTACGCATGCGAGCCTGGTTTTCCAGACCCATATTTTCGCCAAGAGCAATTAACTCAGAAACTGGCGTATTCTTTAATTCGGTAAGATTCATAGTGGTGGGTTCTTTAACTCGGGGTAAATCTCGAACTATTAACGTGAATGGTATGGCAGGATCATCCGTGCCTCTATAACAGCCTTCAACCACCGGATTCCTGTCTGGTTTCACACCTGAAGCGCATTACATCCGCGCAAAACAACATCCGCATAAACGATATCCGCATAAATCAACGGCAGGAGATCGAAGACACATAAAACCAAGTATTATAAAACTAGTAGTAGACTGCCCAAATCGAACCACGATCGCGTTGTAAAAATTACTTTATAAAACAACGAGTTTTTCGATTTCGACACAGAATAATGCTTTAGACTCTAACTTTCAGGCTTAAGCCTAAGGGCTTAAACATAGGCAAGTACGATATGCAGTGATGAAGAATCTAACACGCTTCCCGACGAGCGGCAAGCAGTCAATATGAGAATTGCATATTGCCCGATTGCGCCCGCCGACAATACCCTTTTGAAGGGTATCAAGCTAATTACAGATTCGCCGTCAGGAACTCTTTCAGTTGCCCTTTGGACAGTGCGCCGACTTTTGTCGCAGCGACTTCGCCGTTTTTAAACAGCAACAGAGTAGGAATGCCACGGATACCATATTTCGGCGCAGTCGCCGGGTTTTCATCAATGTTCAGTTTGGTAACCGTCAGTTTGCCTTCAAACTCTTCGGCGATTTCATCCAGAATAGGAGCGATCATTTTGCAAGGACCGCACCACTCAGCCCAGAAATCAACCAGGATAGCGCCCTCAGCTTGCAGTACTTTCGTGCCGAAACTGTCATCAGTCAGGTGAATTATTTTATCGCTCATATTTTACTCCGCAGGATTATTTCTACCTTGTTGGTGTAGCATTGACCAACAACGGCTTGACTTTATTTCACCGGATACGCTTTCGTAAAGCAATAGTTAGCTGATATTCTACCACACTATGAGCAAAACACACTTAACTGAACAGAAGTTTTCCGACTTCGCCCTGCACCCGCAGGTTATTGAAGCTCTTGAAAGCAAAGGGTTTCATAACTGTACGCCTATTCAGGCGTTAGCTCTGCCATTGGCTCTGTCAGGGCGTGATGTTGCAGGTCAGGCGCAAACCGGTACCGGCAAGACGCTGGCTTTTCTCGCGTCTACTTTCCATTATTTGCTTTCACACCCTGCAAACGCAGAGCGTCAAACCAATCAACCCCGTGCCTTAATTATGGCACCAACGCGTGAACTGGCCGTCCAGATTCACTCTGACGCAGAAGCGCTGTCTCACCTTACCGGGTTAAAACTGGGTTTAGCCTACGGTGGAGACGGCTACGACAAGCAGCTTAAGGTGCTGGAAAACGGCGTTGATATTCTGATCGGCACCACCGGTCGCCTAATTGATTACGCCAAACAAAACCATATCAATCTGGGCGCGATTCAGGTCGTCGTGCTGGACGAAGCGGATCGTATGTACGATCTCGGCTTCATCAAAGATATTCGCTGGCTGTTCCGCCGTATGCCACCAGCAGCACAACGTCTGAACATGCTCTTTTCCGCAACGCTCTCCTACCGGGTGCGTGAGCTCGCGTTTGAACAGATGAATAACGCAGAGTACGTGGAAGTTGAACCGGAACAGAAAACCGGCCATCGCATTAAAGAAGAACTGTTTTATCCATCCAACGAAGAAAAAATGCGTCTGCTCCAGACACTGCTGGAAGAAGAGTGGCCGGATCGTTGCATCATTTTCGCGAATACCAAGCATCGCTGCGAAGACATCTGGGGTCACCTGGCTGCCGACGGTCATCGCGTTGGGCTACTGACGGGCGACGTCGCACAGAAAAAACGTCTGCGTATTCTGGAAGAATTTACCCAAGGTAATCTGGATATTCTGGTCGCAACGGACGTTGCAGCACGCGGTTTACATATTCCTTCTGTGACCCACGTTTTCAACTACGACCTGCCGGATGATTGCGAAGACTACGTTCACCGTATTGGCCGTACTGGCCGTGCGGGACAAAGCGGATTTTCTATCAGCCTGGCCTGCGAAGAGTACGCGCTGAACCTCCCGGCTATCGAGACCTATATTGGTCACAGCATCCCGGTCAGCAAATACAACAGCGATGCGCTGATGAATGATTTACCCGCGCCGAAGCGTTTAACGCGCCCACCGCGCTCCAATAATGGCCCGCGCCGACACAACAATGCGCCGCGCCGCAGTGGAGCGCCCCGTAATAACCGTAAACGAGCGGATTAACCGTCGATGCTGAGCTCTTCTTCACTTTACGCTGCCATCGATCTCGGCTCGAACAGCTTCCATATGCTGGTCGCCCGGGAAACCGCAGGCAGCATTCAGACGCTGGCGAAAATAAAGCGTAAAGTCCGCCTTGCGGCAGGGCTGGATAAACAGAATCGGCTCTCGCAGGACGCAATGCAGCGCGGCTGGCAGTGTCTACAACTGTTCTCCGAACGGTTGCAAGACATCCCGCAGGATCAGGTGCGCGTTGTCGCGACCGCCACCCTGCGGCTGGCAACGAATGCTGACGAGTTTCTGCAACGGGCCCAGGAAATTCTGGGTTTACCGATTCAGGTTATCAGCGGTGAAGAAGAAGCACGCCTGATTTATCAAGGCGTAGCACATACGACGGGCGGCCCGGATGCGCGTCTGGTCGTGGATATTGGCGGTGGCAGCACCGAGCTGGCAACAGGGGTTGGCGCAAAAACGACCCAGTTGATCAGCCTCCCGATGGGATGCGTAACGTGGCTGGATCGCTATTTCAGCGACCGCAATCTGGAAGCCGGTAATTTTGAACGTGCTGAACAGGCGGCACGTGAAATGTTGCGTCCCGTTGCCGCTTCTCTGCGCGAGCAGGGTTGGCAAATCTGCGTCGGTGCCTCCGGTACAGTACAAGCGCTACAGGAAATCATGGTCGCGCAGGGAATGGATGAGTACATTACCCTGCCGAAGCTCAGGCAGCTTAAAGAACATGCGATTCAGTGCGATAAGCTGGAAGAGTTGGAAATTGAAGGCCTGACGCTGGAACGTGCGCTGGTTTTTCCCAGCGGATTAGCCATCCTGTTGGCGATCTTCCAGGAACTCGACATCAAAACGATGACGCTGGCAGGCGGAGCGCTGCGTGAAGGGCTGGTCTATGGCATGTTGCATCTGCCTGTCGATCAGGACATCCGCCATCGCACGCTGGAAACGCTGCAACGTCGCTATCTGCTGGATGTCGAACAGGCGAAACGCGTCAGTACGCTGGCAGACAATTTTCTGCAACAGGTTGCCCGCGACTGGCAGTTAGATAACCGATGTCGCGAGTTACTGCGCAGTGCCTGTCTGGTGCACGAAATCGGTTTGAGCATCGATTTTCGCCAGTCTCCCCAGCATGCAGCCTATTTGATTCGCCATAGCGATCTCCCCGGCTTTACGCCAGCCCAGAAGAAGCTGTTAGCCACACTCCTGCAAAACCAGATTAACCCTGTCGATTTAATGCCGCTGAGTCAGCAGAATGCGCTGCCGGTCAACCAGGCACAGCGCCTGTGTCGCCTGTTGCGTCTGGCGATTATTTTTGCCAGCCGCCGCCGCGATGACACGCTGCCAGCCGTACGATTGCGCGTAGAAGGCGAAACGCTGCGTTTGATTCTGCCTGCTGGCTGGCTGGCGCAGCATCCATTACGAGCAGAAATGCTGGAACAGGAAAGCCGCTGGCAGAGCTACGTACACTGGCCGCTGATGCTGGAAGAAACCCCAGCTTAACGGGGGGAAAGTTTACTCCCCTTCCCCTTTCGCCTTTGCCAACATCGCCCGGATGTTGGCAACGTTCGCCTGACCTTTCTGCATCCGCTCTTGTGCACTAACCACTTTCCGTTCCGTTTCCCACACCACATCATCCTGCGGCAATTCAAGCAGGAAACGGCTCGGCTCAGGGCGAACTAATTCACCATACTGGCGGCGCTCTTTGCAAAGCGTAAAGATGAGTTCACGCTGTGCACGCGTAATCCCCACATACGCCAGACGACGCTCTTCATCAACGTTGTCCTCATCAATACTGCTTTGGTGCGGCAGTAGTCCCTCTTCCATTCCGACCAAAAAGACGTACGGAAACTCCAGACCTTTGGACGCATGCAGTGTCATCAGCTGTACCTGATCCAGCTCCTCTTCACTCTCTCCACGCTCCATCATGTCCCGCAGCGTGAAGCGCGTCACCACCTGCGTCAGCGTCATCGGTTCATCCAGTTCAGACCCTTCCAGCATTTCCGTCATCCAGCTGAATAGCTGATTGACGTTCTTCATCCGCATTTCCGCCGCTTTTGGGCTAGGTGAAGTTTCATACAGCCAGCTTTCGTAGTCCAATCCATGAATCAGGTCGCGCACGGCGGCTACCGGTTCATGCTCTGCCAAACGGGCGATTTCCGCCATCCACTGCGTAAACCGTTGCAGGGATTCCAGCCCACGGCCGGTCAGCGACTGGCTCAGCCCCAGATCAAAACTCGCGCTAAACAGGCCTTTATTGCGTTGCCCCGCCCACTCACCCAACTTCTTCATCGTCGCCGGGCCAATTTCACGTTTGGGCGTATTCACGATGCGTAAGAATGCGCTGTCATCATCCGGATTGGTCAGAACGCGCAGATAAGCCAGCAAGTCTTTAATTTCAGGACGGGAGAAAAAGGACGTGCCGCCGGAAATGCGATACGGAATACGGTTCTGCATCAGCATCTTTTCAAACAGGCGCGACTGGTGGTTACCACGATACAGAATTGCATAGTCGCCATACTGGGTCTTTTTAATAAAGTGATGGGCGATTAGCTCACCAACGACCCGTTCCGCCTCATGATCTTCGTTGTTGGCGGTAATCACTTTAAGCTCATCACCGTAACCCAGCTCCGAGAACAACCGTTTTTCAAAGACGTGCGGGTTATTGGCGATGAGAATATTGGCCGCTTTCAAAATACGCCCGGATGAGCGGTAGTTTTGTTCCAGTTTGATCACATCAAGCGTGGGGAAATCCTGCTGCAGCAGCACCAGATTCTGTGGACGCGCCCCGCGCCAGGAGTAAATAGACTGATCGTCATCGCCAACGACAGTGAAACGCGCACGGGTGCCGACCAGCAGCTTAACCAGCTCATACTGGCTGGTGTTGGTGTCCTGATATTCATCCACCAGCAGGTAGCGTAAGCGGTTCTGCCAACGTTCGCGTACCTCAGCATTCTGCTTCAGCAATAGCGTAGGCAGCAAAATCAGATCGTCGAAGTCCAGTACGTTACAGGCACGCAGATGTTCGTGATAGAGCGAATAGCAATGCACAAACAGCTTGTCGCGTTCAGAACGCGCCGTCGCTGCCGCACCGGCAGGATCGATCAGATCGTTTTTCCAGTTTGAGATCGTCGAGATCAGCTGTTGCAGCAGAACCTTATCATTTTCCAGCCACTGCTCCGTCAGCTCTTTCAGCAGCGCCATCTGATCCTGATCGTCGAACAGGGAGAAATTGGATTTCATCCCCAATGCGGCGTATTCACGCTTGATGATCTCCAACCCCAGCGTATGGAAAGTCGCAATCATCAGCCCGCGTGTTTCTTTGCGCCCCAGCGTTTGCGCCACGCGCTCCTTCATCTCACGCGCCGCTTTGTTGGTAAACGTCACGGCAGCAATATGCCGCGCCTGATAGCCACACTGGCGGATAAGGTGCGCAATTTTATTGGTGATCACGCGGGTCTTGCCTGAACCTGCACCCGCCAGTACCAGACAAGGTCCGGTGACGAATTCGACGGCGTGCTGTTGGCTGGGGTTTAAGCGCATAACGATCTTGCTCACTCATAAAACGGAAGGCGATTGTAGCAGAAAGCCGTATCGATCTTGACCGAGGATTTGTTATTAAGGAAAGCACGTCGCAGTCCACATCTTGCGTTGCAAATGTTACATTGCGCACCGGAATCTCTTTTGCAAAAAAGGTAACAACATGGCAAATACCGCAGCAGCTTTGCACATTCTGGTAGACACTGAACAGCAGGCTAACGATATCCTTGCTCAACTGGAAAAAGGCGCTGACTTCCAGAAACTGGCGCAAAAACACTCGACCTGCCCGTCAAAACGCAACGGCGGCGATTTAGGTGAATTTCGTAAAGGTGACATGGTGCCAGCGTTCGATAAGGCCGTGTTTTCCTGCGAATTGCTGAAGCCGTTTGGTCCGGTGAAAACCCAGTTTGGATACCATGTGATCAAGGTGCTATACCGCAACTAAGCCGTTACGCTGATGCCCCGAACATAAAAAGCGCGCCGACCTTCTGGTTTGGCGCGCTTTTTTCTCTTGGACACCTTAGCCTATTGTCATCAGACTCGCATTTCCCCCCGCTGCCGCGGTATTAATACTCAAAGAACGTTCATTCAGCAGACGTTCAAGCTGAACGTGGGTATCCCCCTGCGCGTAGCCCAACGGCAGGATAATCGGACCGTCTCGTTCGGCAAGCGTTTTACTCAACAGCCGTAACCGATCGGCGTCTCCGTGATAAATGACGCCATGAAAAGACACATCGTCCCGCTGCCAGTCAGGCGTGAACTGAATATGCGACTGCACTTCTGCGGGTAATCGGTCATAGAGCGTTTTCTCCTGTTCACCTTCCGGCCACAGCAGTTGCCCACCGATTGCCAGCACCGCCGCCGTCTGAATCAAGCGATCTTCCTCGTTATCCGCCAGACACAAAATCCGTTCACGCGGCAACAACGTATAGCTATTGCTTTCTCCTGTGGGGCCCGGCAGCTGTCGCGTTATCCCGCTGACGCTATCTTCCCTGTAACGCTGGCACAGCGTCGCCAGACCGTGACATTCCCCGGCAATCGCCCATGTTTCCAGCACCTGAAGCCCCGCCAGCGGCGACGTTCGGGTAGAAATATCGGGAGACGGCTCACGATCCTGCTGCGCAAATCCTGCCGCGAGCGCGTCGTCCGGCCGATGAGCCAACAAGCGGTACAGATAAAGCGGCCCGCCCGCCTTTGGCCCGGTTCCCGATAAGCCTTCACCGCCAAACGGCTGAACCCCGACAACGGCACCAACCATATTACGGTTCACATATTGGTTGCCCACCCTTGCCTTGCCTGTCACACGCTGGATGGTTTCATCAATGCGGGTATGCACGCCCAGCGTCAGGCCGAATCCTGCCGCGTTGATTTGCTCAATCACGGTATCCAACTGCTGGCTTTGATAGCGAACAACGTGTAAAACTGGACCAAAAACTTCTTTTTTCAGCTCGCCTATATTGCCCAGTTCGATCAGCGTCGGCTTCACAAACGTCCCGTGCCGCCATGTCTCTTCATCCTGTGGATACGCGGCCTGAAACACGGTATGGCCTTGCGCCCGCATCGTCTGAATATGCAGTTCCACATTCTCTTTCGCCTCCGCATCAATCAGCGGGCCGATATCGGTCGATAAGCGTTCAGGGTTCCCCATTCGACACTCCGCCATCGCGCCCCGCAGCATAGTCAGAGTGCGATCCGCAATATCGTCTTGCAGACACAAAAGACGCAGCGCTGAGCAACGCTGTCCGGCGCTATCGAACGCAGAAGCGATAACGTCATTCACCACCTGTTCCGTCAGTGCAGAGGAATCGACAATCATCGCATTCAGGCCACCGGTTTCGGCAATCAGCGGTGTCAAACGCCCCTGTGGATCGAGCCTGCCAGCGATGCTGCGTTGCAGCGTTTTGGCAACGGCCGTCGATCCGGTAAATACCACGCCGCGTACCCGTTCATCGCCGACCAACGCTGCGCCAATCGTTTCTCCCTGACCAGGCAATAGTTGCAGCACGCCCTGAGGGACACCCGCCTCACGTAAAATACGTACTGCCTGTGCCGCAATCAGCGGCGTCTGTTCAGCTGGCTTCGCTAATACGCTATTTCCCGCCGCCAGTGCAGCAGAGATTTGTCCGGTGAAGATCGCCAGCGGGAAATTCCACGGGCTAATGCAAACCACCGGCCCCAGCGGACGATGGGTATCATTAGTGAACGTATCCCGCACCTGCCCCGCGTAATAGCGCAAGAAGTCCACCGCTTCGCGCACTTCCGCAATCGCGTTACTGAAGGATTTCCCCGCTTCCCGCACCAGCAAGCCCAGCAGGCTCTGTAACTGATTTTCCATCAGCGAGGCGGCCTGATTCAGTATCGCAGCACGCTCCGCAGGTGGCGTCGCAAACCAGATGGTGCCAGCATGTACCGCCGTTTCTATCGCCAGTTCAACATCCGCCACGGAGGCATCGCGAACATAGCCCACCACATCGTGCACATCGGCAGGATTCACCACGGGCTTTTCTTCACTCGCCACGCTTTCGCCCTCAAGCATCGGTGCGGCATACCACGGCTGAAGTGCGTGACTCAGCAACGTACTGGAGAGCGAAGCCAGCCGGTGCTCGTTCGAGAGATCCAACCCACTCGAATTCTGCCGCTCTCGACCATATAGTTGACGCGGCAGGGGAATGCGGGGATGCGGTGCGCCCATACTCCATTCCACTTTTGCCAGCGCTTCTACACCGCGAATCGGATCGGCGATCAGCGTTTCCAGCGGCATTGAGGTATCTGCGATGCGGTTAACAAATGAAGTATTCGCGCCGTTTTCCAACAAGCGTCGCACCAGATAAGCCAGCAGCGTTTCATGGGTGCCAACCGGGGCATAAATACGGCACGGTCGGTTCAATTTACCGTCCGCAACCGTGCCAACCACCTGATCATAGAGCGGTTCCCCCATGCCGTGCAGGCACTGAAACTCATACTGACCGGGATAGTAATTGTTGCCCGCCATGTGGTAGATCGCGCTTAGCGTCTGGGCATTGTGCGTGGCGAACTGCGGATAAATCAGATTCGGTACGGCCAGCAGCTTACGGGCGCACGCCAGATAAGACACATCGGTATAGACCTTACGCGTGTAGACCGGGTAGCCCTCCAGCCCGTCAACCTGTGCCCGTTTAATTTCGCTATCCCAGTACGCACCTTTCACCAGACGAATCATCAGCCGCCGACGGCTGCGCTGTGCCAATTCAATCAGCGCATCGATCACATACGGGCAGCGTTTCTGATACGCCTGAATGACAAACCCGATGCCATTCCATCCCGCCAGCTGCGGTTCCATGCAGAGTTTTTCCAGCAGATCGAGTGAGATCTCCAGTCGATCGGCTTCCTCCGCATCAATATTGATGCCGATATCGTACTGGCGCGCCAGCAGCGTTAGCGTCAACAAACGCGGGTAGAGTTCTTCCATCACGCGGTCGTACTGTGTCCGGCTATAGCGAGGATGCAGCGCCGATAGCTTGATGGAGATGCCCGGCCCTTCGTAAATCCCGCGCCCGTTCGAGGCTTTGCCGATAGCATGAATCGCCTGCTGATAGGCCGCCAGATACGCGGTAGCGTCGTGTTCCGTCAGCGCCGCTTCACCTAACATATCGTAAGAGTAACGGAAGCCTTTCTCCTCTCGCTCACGGGCATTCGCCAGCGCCTCACCGATGGTTTCTCCAGTAACAAACTGCTCCCCCATCAGCCGCATGGCCATATCAACGCCTTTGCGGATGAGCGGCTCACCGCTTTTCCCGATCATGCGGTTCAGAGAATTCGACAGGTGCGCCTCGTTGTGTGTCGCCACTAACTTTCCGGTAAACAATAGCCCCCAGGTTGCGGCATTCACAAAGAGCGACGGGCTGTGACCAAGATGCGCCTGCCAGTTTCCTCGGCTGATTTTGTCGCGGATCAGCGCATCGCGCGTAGATTTATCAGGAATACGCAGCAACGCTTCAGCTAAACACATCAGCGCCACCCCTTCCTGAGAAGAAAGTGAGAATTCCTGTAGCAGTCCTTGCACGATGCCTGCACGCCCGCTCCCGGCTTTCTGGCTACGTAATTTCTCAGCCAGTCGATAAGCCAGTTGCTGCGTTAATGCCGACATTTCATCGGTAAGTCTTGCCTGTTCAAGCAAGATAGGTACTAATTCATTTTCGGGTCGGCGATAAGCAGAAGTAATGGCTGCGCGGATAACTGACTGGGGAAGAACCTGCTCAGCGAAATCAAGGAAGGGTTGGTGGGTTTCTTCTTCCCGAGATTGCGGCATAATCTCTTCCGCTTCAATGTGGCTGACGTTCGCCCATTGCGGTGTTTCAGGAGTGTCGAGGCCACTTTCGAGGCGTTCGAGGTAATGGAAAATAGCCTGTTTGATCAGCCAGTGCGGTGTACGATCAATTCGCTGTGCTGCAGCCTTGATGCGTTCGCGCGTTTCCTCATCGAGTTTTACACCCATCGTGGTAAAGCCCATAGCGTCCACTCCTGTCATTAGAAGATGCACATCGGGAAAACGTCAATATCGACCATGTTGCAACTTTGTGCAACCTTGTTAACAAATGGAGCGGTTGCAACCCCTTATCACCTTCAGACCTCGTTCCGGCCTGAGTGATGACAATAAAACACAGCGTCGCCGCAACAGCGGCACGAAAAATAATGTGGAGAGTTGAATGACAATAAGCACACCTATGTTGGTGACGTTTCTGGTGTATATCTTCGGGATGGTTCTCATCGGCCTGTTTGCCTATCGCGCAACGAATAACTTTGGCGATTACATTCTGGGCGGACGTCGGATGGGCAGTGTGGTGACCGCATTGTCGGCAGGCGCTTCCGATATGAGCGGCTGGCTGCTCATGGGGTTACCGGGTGCCATTTTCATTTCCGGGATCTCGGAAAGCTGGATCGCGATCGGCCTGACGTTAGGCGCCTACCTGAACTGGAAATGGGTCGCCGGACGCCTACGCGTACACACTGAGGTCAACCACAACGCGCTTACCCTTCCTGACTATTTCACCCACCGCTTTGAAGATAACAGCAAATTACTGCGTGTGATTTCCGCGTTAGTGATCCTGATTTTCTTCACCATTTATTGTGCATCCGGCGTGGTTGCGGGAGCTCGTCTGTTTGAAAGCACCTTTGGCATGAGCTACGAAACCGCGTTATGGGCAGGGGCAACAGCCACCATTGCCTATACCTTTATCGGCGGCTTTCTGGCCGTGAGCTGGACGGACACCGTTCAGGCCACCCTGATGATTTTCGCCCTGATCCTGACCCCCGTGATGGTCATTTTATCACTGGGAGGGATAGACACCTCACTCATGGTGATTGAAGCAAAAAATCCGGCCAATATGGATATGTTCAAAGGGCTGAATTTTGTTGCCATCATCTCGCTGATGGGTTGGGGTCTGGGCTATTTTGGTCAACCGCACATTCTGGCGCGTTTTATGGCCGCCGATTCACACCACACGATCCACAGTGCACGTCGCATCAGCATGACCTGGATGATTCTGTGTCTTGCCGGTGCCGTGACGGTGGGTTTTTTCGGCATCGCCTACTTCCACAACAACCCGGATCAGGCCGGTAGCGTGACGCAAAACAGCGAGCGTGTCTTTATCGAGCTGTCGATGTTGCTGTTCAATCCGTGGATTGCCGGCGTGCTGCTGTCTGCGATTCTGGCCGCCGTGATGAGTACGCTGAGTTGCCAGTTGCTGGTGTGCTCCAGCGCCATCACCGAAGATTTATACAAGCCATTCCTGCGCAAGAATGCCAGCCAGAAAGAGCTGGTGTGGGTGGGGCGCGCCATGGTACTGCTCGTCGCTATCATCGCTATCGCGCTGTCGCTTAATCCTGAAAACCGCGTTCTGGGTCTGGTGAGCTATGCCTGGGCTGGGTTCGGCGCCGCATTCGGGCCGGTGATTTTGATTTCTCTGCTGTGGCCGCGCATGACGCGCAACGGTGCGCTGCTCGGTATGATCGTGGGTGCAGCAACCGTGCTGATCTGGAAACAGTACGCCTGGCTGGGTCTGTATGAAATTATCCCTGGTTTCATCTTCAACAGCCTGACCATTTTTATCGTCAGCCTGCTGGGTAAAGCGCCATCAAAAGCAATTACCGACCGCTTCAATCAGGCGGAAGCTGAATATCAGTCCGAGTAGTCATCACGCCCGTGGCATCATTTGGATGACACGGGCTTATCGTTATCCGAAAGTTGCTCTGATTGCATCGACAAAGGTTTTAATTTTAACCGCCGACCGCCGTCCCATCGGGACCATAACATGAACCGGGCGAGCAGGGCCGTCATAGTCAGATAGCACCTGAACCAGTCGTCCGCGGTCAATTTCCTTACGTAGCACGGCCTCCGGCCCAAGCGTAATACCATATCCCTCTATCGCTGCATGTAGCAACGCGTTCCAGTCATTAGCAAAAAGCCTACCCTGTGGCCTGACTTCTTCGGACTTACCCTCTTTCTGGAATACCCATCGGCAAGACGTCGCGGCGGTGCGTACACCATAAATAAGGCACGCGTGACGTGCGAGGCTGGCTGGCGTCTCCGGCACGCCTTCACGCGCCAGATAGTCAGGCGATGCACAGGCAATCAACGAGTAAGGCTGAAGCGGCCAAGCCACCATCGAACTATCTGCCAATTCACCGATACGAATAATGACTTCAAACCCCTCTTCTATTGGGTCGACCATACGATCATTCAGCGTCAGCGCAATTTGCGTGTCAGGATAGCGGGCAAGATAGTGTGTGATAAACGGCGCGAGTAGATGCGATCCCCAGGTAACCGGCGCGTTAACCTGAATAATTCCTGAAGGTGTCACCTGCATCTCACGGGCGACTGCGTCAGCATCCTCTGCCTCGGCAAGCACAACCTTGCAGCGCTCATAATAACGCAAACCAATATCCGTCAGGCTTTGCTTCCGCGTCGTACGATTCAGCAACCGAACGCCAAGCCTCGCTTCAAGCCACGCCACCTGCTTCGCCACCATCTGTGGAGATATGCCTAACGCTTCTCCGGCGGCGGCAAAAGACCCTAACTCCGATGCTTTGACAAAGACACTCATACTGGTCAGCCGGTCCATTATTCGCTCATATTTGTTGTTTGTTTGCTTTTAAAATCACAATTTATCTTCAAATTGTAGGCAATTAAGCTGCTTTTCTCAAAAGCATTAAGGAGAAGAAGATGAATATCGGCATTATTGGTGCAGGCTTTGTTGGACGGGCGATAGCTAAATTAGCGCTTCAGAACGGTCATCAGGTCATGCTCAGTAACTCACGCGACCCCCAATCACTTTTCAGCCTCCGCCCGATGATCGGCTGCGATATCGGAACCGCCACTCAGGCCGCGCTATTTGGTGACATTGTGGTTATCGCCGTTCCCTTTACCGCCATCGATAAACTCCCTGAACAGGCTTTACGGGGAAAATCCGTCATCGATACCGTCAATTACTATACCGAGCGAGATGGTAAGGTCACCGCACTTGATACGCGCAGCACCACGACCAGCGAGCTACTGGCGTGTTATTTACCAGACGCCAGGATCACCAAAGCGTTCAATGCCATCCCTATGACGCAGCTTGAAAGCGATGGGCTCCCGACAGGCTCAGCCAATCGCCGCGCGCTACCGCTTGCAGGTGATGATGAGCAGGAAAAAGCTATTGTGGCTGAACTCTATGATGCATTCGGATTTGATGTGGTCGATGCGGGAAAATTGTCTGAAGGATGGCGCTTTGAAAGAGGTATGCCGTCTTACTGTATTCGTATGACAAAAGCAGAATTAACCACTGCGCTGACGCTTGCCTCACGCTAAAGCACCGCCAATAGGTAACGTAGATAGCGCAGGCTAAGGGATAACTACGGATAAAAAAAATGCTGCTCCCTGAGGAGCAGCATAGCAATCATCGTGTTTCAGTAAACGTAGAACGTCACATTAACCCGCAACGGCGATACGCTTCATGTCTTTCATGTAACCACGCAGCGTTTGGCCTACGGTTTCGATTGGGTGGTTACGGATAGCTTCGTTAACATCACGCAGCTGCGCGTTGTCCACTTCGGTACCCGCTACCGCTTTGCCCAGATCGCCCGGCTGCAGAGATGCCATGAACGCATCTTTCAGCAATGGAACAGCGGCGTTAGCGAACAGGTAGTTACCGTATTCTGCGGTATCAGAGATAACCACGTTCATTTCATACAGACGCTTACGCGCGATGGTGTTGGCGATCAGCGGCAGCTCATGCAGTGACTCGTAGTAAGCGGATTCTTCGATGATGCCAGAGCTCACCATGGTTTCAAACGCCAGCTCAACGCCCGCTTTCACCATCGCAACCATCAGCACGCCGTTATCAAAGTATTCCTGCTCAGCGATTTTACCGTCGAACTGCGGTGCGTTTTCGAATGCCGTTTTACCGGTCTCTTCACGCCAGGTCAGCAGTTTCACGTCATCGTTCGCCCAGTCAGCCATCATGCCGCTGGAGAATTCGCCGGAGATGATGTCATCCATGTGTTTCTGGAACAGCGGCGCCATGATGCCTTTCAACTGCTCAGACAGCGCATAAGCACGCAGTTTTGCCGGATTGGACAGGCGATCCATCATCAGCGTAATGCCGCCCTGCTTCAGCGCTTCGGTGATGGTTTCCCAGCCAAACTGAATCAGTTTTTCTGCATACGCCGGATCGGTACCTTCAGCAACCAGTTTGTCGAAGCTCAGCAGAGAACCTGCCTGCAACATACCGCACAGAATAGTCTGCTCACCCATCAGGTCAGATTTCACTTCCGCAACGAATGAAGATTGCAGAACGCCAGCACGGTGACCACCGGTTGCCGCAGCCCAGGCTTTAGCAATTGCCATGCCTTCGCCCTTCGGATCGTTTTCCGGGTGAACCGCGATCAGCGTTGGTACGCCGAAACCACGTTTGTATTCTTCACGTACTTCCGTACCTGGGCACTTCGGCGCCACCATTACGACGGTGATGTCTTTACGGATTTGCTCGCCCACTTCAACGATGTTGAAGCCGTGGGAGTAGCCCAGCGCTGCGCCCTGTTTCATCAGCGGTTGTACCGCCTGAACAACAGCGGAGTGCTGTTTGTCCGGCGTCAGGTTAACCACCAGATCAGCCTGCGGGATCAGATCTTCGTAGGTGCCGACAGTGAAGCCGTTTTCGGTCGCTTTGCGCCATGATGCACGTTTTTCTGCAATCGCTTCAGCACGCAGGGCATAAGCGATATCCAGACCAGAATCGCGCATGTTCAGACCCTGGTTCAAGCCCTGAGCACCACAGCCGACGATCACCACTTTTTTCCCTTTCAGGTAGCTCGCCTCATCGGCAAATTCATCACGCCCCATAAAGCGGCACTTGCCCAATTGATCCAGCTGCTGACGCAGGTTTAATGTGTTGAAATAGTTAGCCATGTCGTGCTCCGTATACGGTTTTGTTTGTCTATTCTTCGAGAAAGGATTCCCGCCAGATGGGAATTCACTATGACCCCATCATATGACAGGAATTGCGTTGCTTAAATTGATATATTAGCAACGTCATATTGCACTATTTGCAATATAAAAAACGGCTGCAAGATAAAAAACGGGGCCTGCGTCGCATGGATTTACGTGATCTCAAATTATTCCTGCATCTGGCGGAAAGCCGACACTTTGGCCGTACCGCCAAGGCGATGCACATCAGCCCGTCTACGCTGTCACGGCAAATTCAGCGGATGGAAGAGGATTTAGGGCAGACGCTGTTTCTGCGCGATAACCGCACCGTGCAGCTCACCGATGCCGGCGAGCACCTGAAACTATTTGCCCAGCAAACGCTGCTGCAATACCAGCAGCTACGCCACACGATAGACCAGCATGGGCCGTCATTAAGCGGCGAGCTGCGGATTTTCTGTTCCGTTACCGCCGCCTACAGCCACCTGCCGCCGATTCTGGATCGTTTCCGGGCGCTGCACCCGCTGGTAGAAATTAAACTGACGACTGGCGACGCCGCCGATGCCGTTGAGAAAATTCAGTCGAATGATGGGGATTTAGGGATTGCGGGACGCCCGGAAGCGCTGCCAATCAGCGTTGACTTCATGCCGCTCGACAAACTGCCTCTGGCGTTGATCATCCCGGCGCTTCCCTGCCCCGTGCAATCGCTGGTACGCCAAACCGATCCGGACTGGTCACAGATCCCCTTCATTCTGCCGGAACACGGCCCGGTGCGTAAGCGCATCGATCAATGGTTCCGCCGCAATCACATCGCCAATCCGCAGATTTACGCCACCATCTCCGGGCATGAAGCGATGGTATCGATGGTCGCGCTAGGCTGTGGTATCGCGCTGATTCCCAACGTCGTGCTGGAGAACAGCCCGGAACCCGTACGCAACCGAGTTTCCGTCTTCGTCGAACAGGTGATGGAACCACTTGAACTCGGCGTTTGCGTACAGAAAAAACGGCTTAGCGAACCGCTGATTGCCGCCTTTTGGGACATATTACAGGACACACCATGAAGATCGCCTTCACGACCATTATCGCCGCCGGTGTGACGCTGGTCGCCTTCAACTACAATGCGCAAGCCGCCAGTTTCCCCTGCGACAAGGCCACTTCGGAGCAAGAGAAACTGATTTGTGCCAGCCCGCTGCTCGGACAACTGGATGAAGAACTGGCGCAGGCCTGGAAGACATCTCGCGCGTTCCTGACCGCGTACAGCAACAGCGCACCGTGGGAGAAAACGCTCAATCAGTTTCAGCGCAGCTGGCTTACCACGCGCGATCAATGCAAAGACGAAGACTGCCTACGTCAGCGCTATCAGCAGCAGTTAAATCGGCTGCGCTATCTGAATGACATCGCGCAGCACGCGCTCCCTTCGCCGATTACCCCCGTGAAAAGCACGTCCTGCTTCCACGGTTCATTCAGCTATGAGTATGTGATGTCAGGGCTT
Organism: Pectobacterium aroidearum; assembly: GCF_041228105.1. NCBI lineage: Bacteria > Pseudomonadati > Pseudomonadota > Gammaproteobacteria > Enterobacterales > Pectobacteriaceae > Pectobacterium > Pectobacterium aroidearum. The sequence continues at coordinate 246,182 of NZ_CP166097.1, read as the reverse complement.
TCCGCCGAGGAATATCGCGATCTGGGGGATTATTTTCGGGAAATGTACGATCAGAAAGCGCCCTACCACGCCGTCAGCCTGACCATGACCAACCAACGTGGCAAGATTGAAAGCGGCGCGTCCATTGCGTTCCGTTACGGCAACAAGCTGGATGATTCCGACTTCACCGCCCGTCAGATGAGCGATGTACAAGCCATCGGCAAAGGCGAAAGCAGCTTCGGCCAGCAGGTGAAAATACTGCTCACCTGCATTGACGATGACCATCTGCAAATCGCCACCTTCGGCAGCAATCAGGAAGAAGGTTACCTGTTTAACACGTTGCTGGAGCGCGATAAAACCCAGTCGGAGCAGCAGAAAACGCCGTAGCGCTGGCTATCTCTGGCGCTAGCGTTCGAACCATTTATCCGCCGAAAAGGCCCGCGTATCGGACTCCGTTTCCTGCGCGGCTTTCTTCATGGTTTCGATATTCATCAGGTAATGGTAGAGCGGTTCAAGCTGGGTAAAACCCTGTGACAGACGCGTCACCAAATCGCCAGAAAACAGCGCTTCCATATCCTGCCGGGTACATATCGCGGCAAACGATTTACGGTTATACCAGTAGGCCAGTTCCGGCTCCTGATCTTTAATCAGCTGGCGTTTGTAGCTGTCGCCCTCCAGGGTGAAGGTCTCTCCCAGACAGCTTGCCACTTCAAGAAACTGTGACGGATTACCCCGCAGCGTCTGACGGAACAAATCCATCGTATTGCGCGTTGCGCTGTAATAGCCCAGCCCGTAGCGCCAGGTATCCGGCGTGATTTCAAAGAAATACACCGGTGCATCCGTCCAGTCTTTGCGTGTCCGCTTGAAAGTGAGCCACATATGGCTGCGGTAGCGTGATTTATCGTGAGAAAAACGCGTATCGCGATGAATACGGGAGAGAGTCTTACCGATAGCGGGACGCGTTTCAAAATGGTCGTCAATCTGCAACATGGTCAGACTGAGCTCATCCACCAGCGTACGGAACGGGGCAACCAGTTGCTCATCGTAAACCGCACGATGCTCGTCAAACCACGCTTTATCGTTGTACTGACGCACCTGCTGGAGAAACGTTAAACCCGCTTGAGAAAAACCTGTGAACTGCGTTGCCATAAAGAAATGCCATCCCTGTTGCTGTCAGATGACATTAAAGATAACGCCACCGACGGTGAAACACCATCGGCGGCGTGACACACTTATCCAAAGGATGAGTATTAAGGGATATTGAGCTCACCGTCTAGCGACTCGATCCGTCTGTAGTTTTCTACCGCCTCGCAAAGATCTTTATTTGATAAATAAACGGGGCTATCTTTTTCGAAAGGATGCCCCTTATATGCACAACGATGGACGACATAATTTTTCCACGCAGCTTGATCTGCTTTGAAAAGCTTAACTGCATCTTCCTCACCTTCCATAGGAATAAGTTTGGATAGAAAGCTTATTGCTTCTTTATTTTTTTGTTCTAACTTTTCAGTAGAATCAGCAAGCATTCGGTCTGTGCAAATGTAAATTTCATGATAGTTTTCCCCTTTCATTATATCTTTACATAACGTTTTTTCCATTAATTCCAGTTTACTCAGATAAATTTCACTAAATGCAGGAGATATACCGCTCACAGCAAATAGTATCAACACACATAAATAGATGTTTTTCATTTTTTCATCCTTAAATAACCCGCTCGGTTTCTTCCAGCCTCAAACTTTAACAAATAAGCATCACTCTCTATTTTCTTTATTAAGATATCGATGTCATTCTTTGCAGCGATAGGAATTGTCGTTTCCCCAAGTATTCCTTGATAAGCCAGATCCACCAGAATATCTCTGATGCCGGGGTGAAGTTCAGCCCAATCGACCCTATCGGGTACATTAGCGGAATAATGTGCATATCGCTTTTTTGCTATTTCTATATATCCACCATAAATAATATTAAACAGATCCATCTGTTGCTGATGCGTAATCACGCCAATTTTTTCTTTATACATTTTCACGAAAGTGGCGGCGGCACCGCCCTTTAACCCAGCCCCCGTCGCTATTAAACTCGCTTTTTCACTCCCAATACCAACTCTGAGCATATCCGAATAAACTTCTCCCTTGGTTCTATTCCCCATATCATAACCTCGCCCCAACGTCACACCAGACTTATCATTTCCTGGCCAGTGAATAACTCGGCTAAAATCACGACTATTAGGTATATCATTCCCTTCGCCATCAAAGGTTATTTGCCCTTGAGGTACTCTTAGCATTGAGTAAATTCCTTTTTATTAATACGCAGCACCAATGTAAAAAACTATTCAGCATCTATTTGGGTTAGTAATTAATAAATCAATAAAAACAGCCACACATAAAATGATTATCAATGACTATATATTTATTACCAAATAGAACTAAACACCACTATCATTCCAGATACTATAACCTGATGTTCCCGCAACTTTGTGCTCCCATGATATGGAGTTATATTTTAATAAAACTTTCTCATATGGCATAACGTCATTGTCATTAATAGAGTGCGGGTAACTACAAGAAATATCAACAATGCGGGCATCTGTTAATTTAATGACATAAAATAACTCTAATTGCCCGACGGAATTTATCCTATACAAAAAGAAATTTGCACTTAGTTTTTCATTGGAAGAGGTAGAAACACCAAGCAATGGTGACGATTTATCGATAAGTTTAATTATTTCAACAGGATGACAAGATAGATTATCAGCATGACTCATTGAGTGATTTAAACTTAACACCTGAATCTGATCTTCATGACCAATTTGGCTTCTATTACCAATTGACTGTAATGTTGAACAGCCAGAAGAAATTAACCCTTGCTTATCACCCGTCAACTCTAAATAGATAATACTCGACATTTTTAGCAGCCTCTAAGAATAAATATGATCAATGCACTGATGGTGTATCAAGCTTGAGTGAAAGTTTTCGCCCATCTGACGTCTTCATTTCCACAAGGTTACTTTGGGTCACCTGCATCAGAGAAAGGCATAGCTTCATCATCAATGCGAGTATTTCTTCAGGAGGTAACGAACTATTAATAAGGCTATTCTTTAATTGTTCATTTAACTGAATGGCAAGTTTTTCTTTATTTTTCATACTCGGTCTCCATGTGTTATTCCACTTTTCACCAAACTAACCTAGAAAATAATTATTAGCAATATTTAAAGAAATTAGAAAAACAAACAATTAATTTGAAAATAATAATAACAGACTAAAATTAGATTGATTCAACAACACCATGAGACACCTGCTGGAGAAACGTTAAACCCGCTTGAGAAAAACCTGTGAACTGCGTTGCCATAGAGAAATGCCATCCCTGTTGCTGTCAGATGACATAAAGATAACGCCGCCGACGGTGAAACACCATCGGCGGCGTGAAGGGAACACTCAACGTTTAACCGCTAACTTAACCCGCTAAAAAGAAGCGGAACGCCGGATTATTGGTTTCGTCATGGCATTCATAGCCCAGCGCCTGTAGATGCTGCTCGAATTCCCGATCGCCCGCTTGCAGTTCGAACGCGGCCAGCACACGGCCAAAATCTGTGCCGTGACTGCGGTAATGGAACAGCGAAATATTCCAGTGCGTCCCCAGCGTATGCAGGAATTTCAGTAACGCGCCCGGCGATTCTGGAAACTCAAAGCTATAAAGCCGTTCCTGTAGCGGTTTGGAGGGGCGTCCGCCGACCATGTAGCGGACGTGCAGCTTCGCCATTTCATCGTCGGACAAATCCACCACTTCATAACCATCTGCAGAAAGCTCAGCGATAATCTCCTGCCGCTCCGCATAGCCACGCGTCAGACGCACGCCAACAAAAATGCAGGCGTCTTTGGCATCCGCGTAGCGATAGTTGAACTCGGTAACGGAACGACCGCCCAGTAGTTGGCAAAATTTCAGGAAGCTGCCCTGTTGCTCGGGGATCGTCACGGCCAGCAAGGCTTCACGCTGTTCACCCAGCTCGCAGCGTTCGGAAACGTAGCGTAACCCGTGGAAGTTAACGTTCGCACCGGACAGAATATGCGCCAGGCGCTCACCCTGAATCTGGTGCTGCTGGATGTACTTTTTCATCCCCGCTAACGCCAACGCGCCGGACGGTTCAGCAATCGCACGAACATCTTCGAACAGATCTTTCACTGCCGCACAGATGGCATCACTGTCGACGGTAATCACGTCATCCAGATATTCCCGACACAGGCGGAACGTTTCATCGCCGATGCGCTTCACCGCGACACCTTCAGCAAACAGCCCGACACGCGGCAGATCGACCGGTTGCCCGGCATCCAGCGCCGCACGCAGACAGGCGGAATCTTCCGCTTCCACGCCGATCACCTTAATCTGCGGCATCAGCTGTTTGATCAGGACGGCAACACCTGCCGCCAGACCGCCGCCACCGACGGGCACAAACACGCGATCCAGATGGGCATCCTGCTGTAGCAATTCCAGCGCCAGCGTGCCTTGACCCGCAATGACTGCCGGGTGATCGAAAGGCGGTAGAAACGTCATTTTCTGCTGCTGCGACAGTTCAATGGCCTTTGCCTTGGCTTCATCAAAGTTCGCGCCGTATAGCAGCACTTCGCCGCCAAAACCACGTACCGCATCCACTTTGATATCGGCCGTCGCCACTGGCATCACAATCAGCGATTTAATGCCCAGCTTGGTGGAGGAGAGCGCCACGCCCTGCGCATGGTTACCCGCCGACGCCGTCACCACGCCGTGTGACTTTTGCTCATCACTCAGCCCCGCCATCATCGCGTACGCGCCGCGCAGCTTGAAGCTGTGCACCGCGTGCCGATCTTCACGTTTTACCAGAATGACATTACCCAGCCGCGAAGAGATCTTCTCCATCTTCTCCAGCGGTGTGACCTGCGTGACTTCATACACGGGCGAGCGCAAGATCGCACGCAGGTACTCCGCGCCTCCCGGCGCGGCAGGAAGAGGTTGTGACACAGCCATCAGCATTAGCCTCCCAGCTTGCTTTTATCCCGCACCGCGCCTTTATCCGCGCTGGTTGCCAGGCTGGCGTACGCGCGCAGCGCAAAAGAAACCTGACGTTCACGATTGTGCGGTGTCCAGGCCTGATCGCCTCTCGCTTCTTCCGCTGCACGGCGGCTTGCTAAAGCATTGTCATCCAGAACCAGCGCAATGCTGCGGTTCGGAATATCAATCGCGATAATGTCACCGTCCTGTACCAGTGCAATGGTGCCGCCGCTGGCTGCTTCAGGAGACGCATGGCCGATAGACAGACCAGAAGTACCGCCGGAGAAGCGTCCGTCAGTGATCAGCGCACAGCTTTTACCCAGCCCCATCGATTTCAGGTAGGTGGTTGGATACAGCATTTCCTGCATACCCGGCCCGCCTTTCGGTCCTTCGTAACGGATCACAACCACGTCGCCCGCCACGACCTTGCCGCCCAGAATGGCGTCTACCGCATCATCCTGACTTTCATAAACTTTTGCCGGACCGCGGAAGACCAGACTGCCTTCATCCACGCCTGCGGTTTTCACGATACAGCCATTCTCTGCCAGATTGCCGTACAGCACGGCCAGACCGCCATCCTGACTGTAGGCAAATTCGCGGGAACGAATACAGCCTTCCTGACGATCGGTATCCAGTGAATCCCAGCGGCAATCCTGCGAAAACGCCTGCGTGGTGCGGATACCCGCCGGACCGGCGGAATACATGCTTTTCACACTGTCATCCTGCGTCAGCATGACGTCATAGGCTTCCAGTGTTTCCGGCAGCGTTTTGCCCAGCACGTTGTTCACTTCACGGTTCAGCAGACCAGCTCTGTCCAGCTCGCCCAGAATACCGATCACACCACCCGCGCGGTGTACGTCTTCCATGTGGTATTTCTGCGTACTCGGTGCCACCTTACACAGGTGCGGAACCTGACGTGACAGTCTGTCGATGTCGGTCATAGTGAAGTCCACTTCACCTTCCTGCGCCGCAGCTAGCAGATGCAGAACGGTATTGGTGGAACCCCCCATCGCGATATCCAGAATCATGGCGTTTTCAAATGCGGCTTTATTGGCGATGTTGCGCGGCAGCACGCTCTCATCATCCTGCTCGTAGTAACGCTTCGCCAGACCGACAATGCGTTTGCCTGCGTTCAGGAATAGCTGCTTACGGTCGGCGTGCGTCGCCAGCAGCGAGCCGTTGCCCGGCTGAGACAGACCCAGCGCTTCGGTCAGGCAGTTCATGGAGTTAGCGGTAAACATACCGGAACAGGAACCACAGGTCGGGCAGGCAGAACGTTCCACCTGTTCGCTCTGTTCATCGGAAACCTTCGGATCCGCGCCCTGAATCATGGCATCCACCAGATCCAGCTTGATGATCTGATCGGATAATTTGGTTTTCCCCGCTTCCATCGGGCCACCAGACACGAAAATCACCGGGATATTCAGGCGCAGCGACGCCATCAGCATCCCCGGGGTGATTTTGTCGCAGTTGGAGATACACACCATCGCATCCGCGCAGTGGGCATTCACCATGTATTCCACCGAGTCGGCAATCAGTTCACGGGAAGGCAGAGAATAGAGCATACCGCCGTGGCCCATCGCGATGCCGTCGTCCACTGCGATCGTGTTGAATTCTTTCGCGACACCACCAGAAGCTTCGATTTGCTCGGCAACCAGTTTACCCAGATCGCGCAAGTGCACATGGCCGGGCACGAATTGGGTGAAGGAGTTGACCACGGCGATAATGGGTTTACCAAAATCATTGTCGGTCATCCCGGTGGCGCGCCACAAGGCTCGGGCGCCGGCCATATTACGGCCGTGCGTGGTGGTGGCTGAACGGTACTTAGGCATGCTCTATTACTCCAAAAATTACGAATTGGGCGATGATGGAACGTATCACCGCCTGACTGTCTGTCTTAATTGATTACAGATTTATCGGATCCAACCAGCCCCATTTATCTTCGGTTTCACCCGTGAAGAGGCCAAAGAACGCCTCCTGCAAGGCTTTGGTGACCGGGCCGCGTTTGCCGATGCCGACCTGAATACCGTCTACGCTACGCACTGGGGTAATTTCCGCCGCCGTGCCGGACATAAACACTTCATCCGCCAGATACAGTGACTCGCGGGACAGCACCTGCTCACGCACTTCATATCCCGCGTCCTTCGCCAGCTTGATGATGGCATCACGCGTAATGCCCGGCAGCGCCGAAGAGGTAAACGGCGGTGTGAAGATAATACCGTCCTTCACTTCAAACAGGTTCTCGCCCGCGCCTTCAGAAACATAGCCGTGGACATCCAGTGCAATCCCTTCCTGATAGCCGTGGCGACGTGCTTCGCTGCCCACCAGCAGGGAGGATAGATAATTGCCACCCGCTTTAGCGGCGGTTGGAATGGTATTCGCCGCGACACGATTCCAGGACGACACCATCGCATCAATGCCCGCTTCCAGCGCTTCTTCACCCAGATACGCGCCCCACGGAAAGGCCGCGATAATCACATCAGTTTGGTAACCGTCTGGCGGGTTAACACCCATCCCCACATCGCCAATGAACACCAGCGGGCGGATATACGCACTGGTCAGATTATTTTTACGCAGCGTTTCACGACAGGCTTCCATCAATTCATCCACACTCTGCGCGACTGGCATACGGTAAATTTTTGCCGAATCACGCAGGCGCTGCATGTGCTCGCGGTGACGAAAAACCACAGGACCTTTGTGTGAATTGTAGCAACGAACGCCCTCAAACACAGAGGTACCATAATGCAAGGCGTGCGACATCACGTGTACTTTTGCTTCAGCCCATGGAACCATTTCGCCATTGAACCAAATGTAATCCGCTTTTTTTGTCATTCTTTTTTTTCCTTACTCTTTATGCGTTAGGCGCTGATCTGCTGTGATGTCGTCATCGGTTGAATGTCAACGCAGGCAATATCCAACAGCTTACTTAGTTGTGTTGACAATAAATCCACCGAGCGATGGCTGGCAACGGTCAGTTCAATATTAATGTGATCGGCATTGGTGGTTTGCACCATATTCATCGCGCAAACTTTGAAACCGCGATGACGGGTAACACGCAATACACGCTCCAGAACCTCGGGACGAAAGCGTGCCTGAATCGAAAGTTGATGATGTGTCATTCTGTTGTCTCCAGCACTTATTCTGTGTAAGTCGGCCATTATTGGGTGTTGTCGAGCCTATTCGGTTTTATCGAGCATCGTTTCGTTACCCGCCCCCGGCGGAACCAGTGGCCAGACGTTTTCATATTCATCGATCGATACGTGCAGTAAATAGGGTCCTTCGCTGTTAAACAGGGCATCCAGCGCGACATCAATTTGATCTTTACGAGTGATGCGCTGGCCGGGGATATCAAACGCGCTCGCCAGCGTCAGGAAATCAGGGTTATCGGAGAGGTCGGTTTCACTATAGCGTTCATCAAAGAATAACTGCTGCCACTGACGTACCATGCCTAACCGTTGGTTATCCAGCAGCACGATCTTCAACGGCAGCCGTTTTCGTTTGATGGTGCCCAGTTCCTGAACGTTCATCATGAAAGAACCGTCGCCAGAAATGCAGATAACCATATCATCCGGGCGCGCAACCTGTGCTCCCACCGCCGCTGGCACGCCGAAGCCCATTGTGCCAAGGCCGCTGGAAGTAATGAAATTCTCAGGACGGCTGAACGTCATATGTTGTGCAGCCCACATCTGGTGCTGGCCGACGTCGGTCGTCACCACGGTATCCGCATCCATTCGTTCAGAGATCGTTCTCAGCAGCGCAGGCGCATAAATCGCCTGACCGGGATGATCATAACGCCATGGGTATTCCGCCTTCATCATGGTCGCCTGCTGACGCCACGCGCTGACGTTCAGCGGCTGTTGCAGCGCCGGTAATATCGTTTTCAGATCGCCTTGCAACGCCACATTGGCATGGCGCAATTTGCTCAATTCTGCTGGGTCGATATCCATGTGAATAACGCTGGCATGAGGCGCGAAGGCATTCAGCTTGCCGGTCACGCGGTCATCAAAACGCGCCCCGACAGCGATTAACAGATCGCATTCCTGCACAATCAGGTTCGCCGCCTTCGTGCCGTGCATACCAATCATACCGAGGTAATAGGGATGATTGGCATCCACGACACCCAAGCCTTTCAGCGTCGAAACGGAAGGGATATCCGTTACACTCAGGAATTCGCGCAGTGCCGGAACCGCATTCGCCATGCCGACTCCGCCACCAACGTACAGTACCGGTTTTTGTGCTTTCGCCAACAGGGCACATGCCTGCGTGATATCTTGCTCGGGGAAATCAACATCGTTAGCAACAGGCGCAAAGTTCGGGGTGAAATCGCCCACGGCCAGCTGAATGTCTTTAGGAATATCGACTAGAACAGGGCCGGGGCGACCGCTATTGGCAATCGCAAACGCTTCTGCCATCACTTCCGGCAGTGATTCGAGAGACTCAACCAGAAAACTGTGTTTTGTACAGGCCAGCGACAGCCCCAACACGTCGATTTCCTGAAAAGCATCGGTACCAATCAGCGCCGACCCAACCTGTCCGGTAATCGCCACCACAGGCACAGAATCCAGCAGCGCATCGGCCAAACCGGTGATCAGGTTGGTAGCACCAGGGCCAGACGTCGCAATGCAAACGCCCACGTTACCTGTGGCGCGGGCATAACCAATCGCCGCCATTGCTGCGCCTTGCTCATGGCGACACAGCAGGTGTTTAACGCCGCCGTCATAAAGTGCATCATAGACGGGCATTATCGCGCCACCCGGATACCCAAAAACGGTGTCCACTCCCTGTGCTCGCAACGCTTGTACCACCCACTGAGCTCCATTCATAGTTATTTCCCCGACATCTTATGGGAATAACAGAATTTTATGCTGATGTTCATTTTCTGTTCCTTTCCGTTATAGATTACGCCCAACAAAAAACCCCCGACCTTTCGGTGCGGGGGTTTTCTTGAATTAGGCCTTGATTTCTAAGCCATTCTTCGTCCAAGTGCAGCCCCGCACGGTGGGATAATAATCACCACCACGCTAATCACGACTAGGCTAATCACTAGGGATAGGGCTTTCATAATAGGTTGTTCATTAATCTTCTGTCGAACGAATGCCTACAGAGTTATCACAGTAAGATATGGCATGACAACAAATTTTTTTCATGACGCCCCGTAAGAATTACCTATGATACGGAAAAAAATACAACGTAATCATAAGGTAGAATCGCATCAAATTATTTTCATCCATTGACGTAAAAATGAACGTTGCGCGGCGAACATGGCAAGTGAATAAGAACGTTGCCGATCGCCAGATAACGTTAAGCGAGCGATTAGCGCTAAATCATTGCGACGTATCACGCACAAATTTTCGTCATTGCTGAAACAGAGCATTATTTCATGATACCGCCGCGCAGACCGATAACGACGACCTCTACTTCTTCTCCCTTGCCAGACATGATGCAAGCCATCAGCAAAGGGGAAATAGTATGTCATTGGCAGTTACCTATACTCGGGCAATGATTGGCGTACAAGCGCCGGACGTTTATATCGAAGTTCACATCAGCAGTGGGCTACCGGCCTTAACGCTAGTTGGCTTACCAGAAACTACCGTTAAGGAAGCGCGCGATCGCGTGCGCAGCGCACTCATCAATTGCGGATTTACCTTTCCAGCCAAGCGCATCACGGTCAACCTTGCTCCCGCAGACCTGCCAAAAGAAGGGGGACGCTACGACCTGCCGATTGCTCTGGCGATTCTGGCGGCATCAGAACAAATCGATGGGGAAAAGCTAATCCGCTACGAGTTTCTTGGCGAATTAGGCCTGTCTGGCACGCTACGTGGCGTCAATGGCGCAATTCCCGCCGCACTGGAAGCCATAAAGTCAGGCCGCCAGCTAATCCTGCCAGATGACAATAAACGGGAGATGACGCTGATACCGCAAGGTGAAGCGTTAATGGCTGGGCATTTGTTGGAAGTGTGTGCTTTTCTCAGCGGGGAAGAGGAGTTACTCAGTTGCTCCGATATCGCACTGGCTCCGCAGTCAGAAGAAGATGCACTCGACCTGAAGGATATCATCGGTCAGGAGCAGGCTAAACGCGCGTTGGAAATCGCGGCGGCTGGCGGTCACAATCTGCTATTGCTGGGGCCGCCGGGAACAGGAAAGACCATGCTGGCGAGCCGATTAGGCAATCTGATGCCGCCATTAAGCGATGAAGAAGCGCTGGAAAGCGCCGCCATCAACAGCCTCATCAACATTGATGCCACCATGACGCGCTGGCGTGCCAGACCGTTCAGAGCGCCTCACCACAGTTCTTCTATGGCCGCACTCGTGGGGGGAGGATCGTTGCCAAAACCCGGAGAAATCTCACTTGCTCACAACGGCGTGCTGTTTCTGGATGAATTACCGGAGTTTGAGCGACGCGTTCTGGATTCTCTACGAGAGCCTCTGGAGTCCGGTGAAATTATCATTTCCCGGACGCGCGCCAAAGTGTGCTACCCGGCACGCGTGCAGCTCGTCGCTGCAATGAATCCCAGCCCATCAGGCCACTATCAGGGCATCCATAACCGCTTACCCGCACAACAAATACTGCGCTATCTCAGCAAACTTTCCGGTCCCTTTTTGGATCGCTTTGACCTTTCGATCGAAGTTCCTTTGCTACCACCAGGGGTTTTATCTCAGCAACGTCATCAGGGAGAAAGCAGCGCAACAATTCGCGAGCGCGTGCTGATCGCACGGCAGATACAGCTGAAGCGGGCAAATAAAATCAACGCGCTGCTCACCTCACGCGAAATAGAACAACACTGTGCGTTAGAAGCGCCTGATGCGGCTTATCTGGAAGAAGTGATGAACAAACTCGGCTTATCCGTACGCGCCTGGCACAGGATATTGAAAGTCGCACGCACGATCGCTGACCTCGGCGATCGGAACAGCATAGAGAGAAAGCATATTGCCGAAGCACTGAGCTATCGCAGTATGGATCGATTGCTCATCCAGCTCCACAGAAGTCTTGAATAGCAAAGCGTTAGATGTGTTCACCGCAAAAGAAAATGGGGCTAACGCCCCACTCTTAATTAATCATCGCTTTCCGTGTATTCTTCCACCGCATCCATCTGTGGCTTACCGCCAGATAAGGTATGGAAGCGTTTAGGGCGACGGACACGTTCCAGATACTTGGACCAGATTTTTTCCAGTTCTGTTTCCGCTTTACGTTCGCCGCGACACATGGCGACAAACGATGTTTCTTCCTCAGTCACTGGTTCACGTTTGCCCAAATCCAGCTCGTTAAACGCGTAACCGTGGCGTTCCAACAGTTGTGCTTCTTTAATCGTAAAGTCGCCATGTCGGGAAAAACCACGCGGGTAGAACTTGTTATCAAAAAAACGATGAGTGGTAGAGAAGCTTTCTGCCATCTTACACGCTCCTAATTCTTCTATGGTCGTGTTGTTTATGGCGCGGAGTATTAGATAGGCTTGACATTGTGTAAAACAAAACATTTAAATCATTACGACAAAATTTTTTTGGAGATGGGCGTGGATACCGAATTACTAAAAACCTTTCTGGAAGTCAGCAGGACAAGACACTTTGGCCGTGCTGCCGAATCCCTGTATCTGACGCAGTCAGCGGTGAGTTTTCGGATTCGCCAGCTAGAGACACAGCTTGGTGCCAACCTGTTCACACGCCATCGGAACAATATACGCCTGACTCCCGCAGGAGAACGGCTTCTGCCCTATGCGGAAAGCCTTATCGGTACCTGGCAGATCGCCAAAAAAGAAGTCGCTCGCTCGCAACAACATAGCCTACTGTCAGTGGGTGCCACCGCTTCACTATGGGAAGCCTATCTGACTCCCTGGCTACAATCGCTGTACCAACAGCGCCCGCTGCTCCAATTAGAAGCACGCATTGCCTTACGTCATTCACTGGTAAAACAACTCCATGAGCGTCAACTGGATCTGTTGATTACGACCGAGCAACCCAAAATGGAGGAGCTGGCGAGTCAGTTACTAGGAAATTTTTCCCTTTCGCTGTTCGCGGCAGAAGCGCATCCACCTGGACAGGAATTGCCCTATATAAAATTGGAGTGGGGTGCGGACTTTCATCAGCAGGAACATCGCCTCTTAGCCAGCGATCAGCTTCCCGTTTTGACAACAACATCAGCTCATTTGACCCGCCAGTTGCTTGAAACAACCGGCGGTTGCGCGTTTTTACCCAGCCATTGGTTACAAACCTATTCCAATCTGCGGATAGTCGGCGATAGCCAGCCAGTCGTGCGCCCGTTTTATGCCGTTTGGTTACAAAATAGCGATCAACAGACAATGATCCGCCAGTTGTTGAAAACGCCTATTTTAATCAATGCATGATCCATCCAGCTCATAGGCGATTTAAGCACGTCTGGCTAACCAGAAGGTGCTTAACGCTTTCTGTAACCCGATGAAAGCAAACAGCAGGAAGCCGATGACGATTTTTGTCCACCATGAACTTAAGGTGCCATCAAATGTGATATACGTTTGAATCAGCCCCTGAATCAGTACGCCAAACAGCGTTCCCAATACGGTGCCAACACCGCCGGTCAGGAGCGTACCGCCGATTACGACGGCCGCGATGGCGTCCAATTCCACACCGCTTGCTGCCAGAGCATAACCCGCCGAGGTATAGAGTGAAAAAACAATGCCTGACAGTACCGCTAATGTACTGGAAAGCATGTATATCTGAATCGTCGTCCGCCTGACGGGCACGCCCATCAGCTCCGCAGAATAGCTATTACCGCCAATCGCATAAACACGGTTACCGAAACGGGTACGATGCGCCATCACAATCCCCAGCAGCACAACAACCAGCATAATCAGCGCCAGAAAGGTAAAACGTCCCCCATCAGGCATGCGCCATGCTAAACCTGCCAGTTGGCTATAGACCGGATGATCGATGGGTATCGACTCCTGAGAGACGATGAAGCTCATGCCACGAACAAAGAACATACCCGCCAAGGTGATAATGAATGCAGGCAACTTGAGCGTATCAATAATCCACCCCATCACCCCGCCAAACATAGCTCCCATCACCAGTGCGATGGCGAATGCAAAGAAAGGATCGATGCCATATGTCCCGATCAATTTGGCCAATAACACGCCGGTAAAGGCAATAACTGACCCCACGGAGAGATCGATCCCGCCAGAGAGAATGACAAACGTCATCCCTACCGCCACGATCCCCAAAAAAGCATTATCCGTCAGTAAATCAAAGAAAACTCGCGTCGAAGCAAAGCCAGGAAACTGGCTGAGACAGAATAAATAACCTGCAATAAATACCAGAATCGTCATCAACAGGGGGAAGTGGCGTTTCAGCATTATGTTTTCCTCCTGAACAGGTGATGCAGCGAAATACGCGGAGATTGCATAACCAAAACCAGCAGAACGACGAGTGCCTTCAAAACCAGATTGAATTCCGGTCGATAGCCCGAAAGCAGGATGCCGGTATTCATACTCTGAATAATCAATGCACCAACAACAGAGAGCAGCAAATTAAAACGACCGCCGAGTAGCGAACCTCCACCGATCACAACGGCCAGAATCGCGTCTAATTCCAACCAGAGACCCGCGTTATTCGCATCGGCACCACGGATATCCGCCGTTACAATAACGCCCGCTACGGCGGCACACACGCCGCATATGACATAAGCCGCGATTAATACCAGCTTCGTACTCACACCAGCGTTGCGAGCCGATCGCAGATTAATGCCAACTGATTCGATAAACAGCCCAAGCGCCGTTTTACGCGTCAGAATCCACAGCGCCAGCAATACCACGCAGGCAATAATCACCGGCATAGGCAGATAGAACAGAGTTCCGCTGCCTAACTTGGCTAACCCAGCGTTATCAAACGTAATAATCTGCCCTTCGGTAATCAACTGAGCGATGCCCCGTCCGGCCACCATTAGCATTAGCGTCGCAACAATCGGCTGAATCTGTAATACCGCAACCAGAAACCCGTTCCACAGTCCACAGAGTGCGCCAACCAATAACGCAGTCAGCAGCACAGAAGGGAGTGGGTGACCAGCAGCAGTCAGCGTTGCCGCTGTCGCTCCTGCGATCGCCATAACTGCGCCAACCGATAAGTCGATACCGCCAGTGGCAATCACCAACGTCATGCCTAATGCCAGCAGCGCAACGGGGGCTCCACGGTTAAGAATGTCGATAAGGCTACCGAACAAGCGTCCATCCTGAATGTGGAGGGAGAAGAAGTTTGGCGAGACCATGCTATCAATCAACAAGATAGCAACCAGCGCCAAAAGCTGTGGCACGCCCTTGGTGAACGTTAGACGCACTTTTTTGGCAGGTTTGACGTTATTGTCTGTCATCGGCTGCTCCCGTTTGTACTGCGATAGCCTGCATCACTGCGGCAACCGAGATCTCGCTATGTTCGAGATGTGCAACGTGTTGCCTGTCGCGTAGCACAATGATGCGATCGGCATAGCCTGTCAGTTCTTCCAGCTCAGAAGAAATCACAAGTAACGCCATTCCCTGTTCACACAGCTTTTCGATAAGACGAATGATTTCAGCATGTGCACCAACATCAATCCCTCTCGTTGGCTCATCCAGAATCAAAAAACGCGGCTCTGTTGCCAGCCAGCGCGATAGCAGGACTTTTTGCTGATTCCCACCCGATAGATACTGAATTTCCTGCTCTGGGCTGGGCGTACGAATCCCTAATAGGTTGATAAATTTTTCAGCGATACGAGTTTGTTCACGCAAGGAAATAGGCTTCAACCAGCCGCGCTGCGCCTGAAGCGCCAGAATGATGTTCTCTCGTACCGTTGCCGCACCGACAATGCCGTCAGTCTTGCGATCCTCAGGGCAATAACCAAAGCCCAGTTTCCCTGCTGCACGCGGCGTACGAATGCTGACTTGTTTGCCATCAACCCTGGCTTCTCCGGCATCAGGCACGTTAATACCAAATATCAGCTGCGCGGTTTCTGTCCGACCGGAACCCAGTAGACCAGCAAGGCCAACAATTTCTCCTGGACGCACGGAAAGCTCGAAGTCATTAATCGAACCACGCCGACCATAGTGTTTAAATTGCACGATGGGTTCACCCGCCACGTCACTGTGTTCACCCCGCTTCAATAACGTTTCATCAAAACTGTGTCCCAGCATCATTTGGACTAATTCAATACGCGGTAATTCTTCAACCGGTAATGTCCCCACGAGTCGACCATTACGCAAAACGGTAATTCTGTCGCTAATGCGATAAACCTGATCCAGAAAGTGCGTGACGAATATCATGCCAATTCCGCGATCCCGCAATTTCCGCAATATATCCAGCAGCATATCAACTTCTTTTGCATCAAGGCTTGCAGTGGGCTCATCAAGAATTAAGACTTTAGCGGAAAGATCAATAGCTCTGGCAATAGCGACAATTTGCTGTACTGCAATGGAGTAATTACCAAGCGGATGGCTAACATCAATCACCAGCCCATAATTCAATAAAAGTGCTTCAGCCTGACGCAGAATTTTATGTTGATCAACGATGCCCCAGCGGGTGGGTTCACGACCAATAAATAGATTTGCCGCAACGGACAGATTCGGTAATAGATTGACCTCCTGATATACCGTGCCAATCCCCAATGACTGAGCGTGGGCAGTATTAACAGGATTAATCGCCAGACCATCGAGGATAATATCACCAGACGAACGGTGATAAACGCCAGTCAACGCCTTAATTAAGGTTGATTTCCCTGCGCCATTCTCCCCTAATAGCGCCACTATTTCGCCGCGATTAAGCGTGAAGTCCACCTGATCTAATGCTTTTACCCCCGGAAACTCAACGCTCATGCCCCGAATATCTAACAACCGTGTCGTTTCCATCAGCATCACCTATGCGACAACTAAACTAGGCTATACCACACCTGAGCAATATGATGGATAAGTAGGCTGGCAATATTCACTGTTCCGTAGTTTAACGGTGCAGAAAACATAGCAAACCCACTTTTCCATATTCATATTTCTGCCAGGCATTTGGCAAATTTATATCAACGATGAATCCAAAATATAAATATCAATAACCGAGATCTTTCTTAGTTTCATATTCCTGCTTTGCCGTATCAGGCAGTAATAAACGTGATTCAGTTTGAATGAATTTTTCAGGTTGTTTGCCATCCTTCTTCATCGCTAATAAAGCATCAAAAGCAGGCCCAGCCATATTAGGCGTTAATTCAACGGTAGCATTAGCTTCGCCATTCATCATAGCTTTGAAAATGTCAGGGACACCATCAATGGAGACAACTTTTATCTGTGAACCAGGTTTCAAACCCGCTTCTTTAATTGCCTGAATAGCGCCTATAGCCATGTCATCATTATGTGCATAAACCGCACAGATATTTTTTCCGTTCTGCTCAGCTTTAATAAAGCTTTCCATGACCTCTTTACCCTTACTGCGGGTAAAGTCTCCCGATTGTGAACGAATAATTTTTATCTGCGGATCTGAAGCTATACCCTCAGCAAACCCTTTCTTGCGATTTATCGCGACACTCGCCCCAACAGTTCCCTGTAGTTCAACAACATTACAAGGCTTGCCTGCGGCCTCCTTCACAAGCCATTCCCCTGCCACTTTTCCCTCATAGACGCTGTCAGAGGCGATAGCAGCGGTGTACAGCGATGGATCGCTTACCTCAATCGTTCGATCGAGCAGGAACACCGGTATTTTTGCTTCCTTAGCTTCCTGTAACACTGGCGCCCATCCTGTGGCGACAACTGGCGCAATAAAGATGGCATCAACCCCCTGAGCGATAAAGGACCGCACGGCCTTAATCTGGTTCTCCTGCTTCTGTTGAGCATCAGCTATTTTTAACGTTATCCCACGCTTCTCGGCTTCCTGCTTTGACACTTTAGTTTCTGCAGAGCGCCATCCTGATTCTGAACCAATCTGGGAAAACCCAACAGTTAAGGGTTTTGCCTGTACGGCACCACATAACGCCGTGCTTACAGCAACAGCTACCAGTAAACGTCTGTACATACTTAAACTCCTTCTGTGTAGTCTTACAGCTACTTAGTCAGATTTCAGGTACAGCATAGCGCTACCTATTTATGCTATAGCGCTACCGATGTGATGTTGGCAGATATCACTAACAAGTGAATGCAACCTGAAGGATCGCTCTAAAAAACGATTTATCCTTCACTCAGGTTGTAGATAGTTTTAGTTCAAATATCGAACAAGGTAGATGAGCAAGTTCACAACCTGGTATTACGGTGATTTTGTGCATATTTACAGCTAAATCAGCACGATCTGACAGGAGTTCGTAAAAGAGTTTTACCGATTAAATAACAACACGTTAGATTGATTTGGCATCTAGAAAGGGGAAATAGCGAAGGGACCAAGAAGAAAGATGCAAGACAGGATTAGGCATAAAATTCAGATCAAAAAAAACCCCTCACATTGCTGTGAAGGGTTTTTATTTGGCAGGGGCGGAGAGACTCGAACTCCCAACACCCGGTTTTGGAGACCGGTGCTCTACCAATTGAACTACGCCCCTAAATAGGGTGGCGGAACGGACGGGGCTCGAACCCGCGACCCCCTGCGTGACAGGCAGGTATTCTAACCAACTGAACTACCGCTCCACCGAATTTCTCTACAACCACCAGATTGCTCCGGCTTACTGCTTAATTTGATGCCTGGCAGTTCCCTACTCTCACATGGGGAAGCCCCACACTACCATCGGCGCTACGGCGTTTCACTTCTGAGTTCGGCATGGGGTCAGGTGGGACCACCGCGCTATCGCCGCCAGGCAAATTCTGTTTTATTCCGACCGTTACTTAACATGACTTTTTTCTTTGTCATCTCCGTAACCATCAGAACCAATCTTTGAACAAGCTGAATATCGTTCTCTATGAGTCGTCTCACAAAACACCTTCGGTGTTGTAAGGTTAAGCCTCTCGGGTCATTAGTACTGGTTAGCTCAACGTATCGCTACGCTTACACACCCAGCCTATCTACGTCGTCGTCTTCAACGGCCCTTCAGGGGCATCTAGTGCCCAGGGAAGACTCATCTCGAGGCAAGTTTCCCGCTTAGATGCTTTCAGCGGTTATCTCTTCCGCACTTAGCTACCGGGCAATGCAATTGGCATCACAACCCGTACACCAGTGGTGCGTTCACTCCGGTCCTCTCGTACTAGGAGCAACCCCTCTCAATCTTCCAACGCCCACGGCAGATAGGGACCGAACTGTCTCACGACGTTCTAAACCCAGCTCGCGTACCACTTTAAATGGCGAACAGCCATACCCTTGGGACCTACTTCAGCCCCAGGATGTGATGAGCCGACATCGAGGTGCCAAACACCGCCGTCGATATGAACTCTTGGGCGGTATCAGCCTGTTATCCCCGGAGTACCTTTTATCCGTTGAGCGATGGCCCTTCCATTCAGAACCACCGGATCACTAAGACCTGCTTTCGCACCTGCTCGAGCTGTCACTCTCGCAGTCAAGCTAGCTTATGCCTTTGCACTAACCTCCTGATGTCCGACCAGGATTAGCTAACCTTCGTGCTCCTCCGTTACGCTTTGGGAGGAGACCGCCCCAGTCAAACTACCCACCAGACACTGTCCGCAACCCGGATTACGGGTCTACGTTAGAACATCAAACATTAAAGGGTGGTATTTCAAGGTTGGCTCCATGCAGACTGGCGTCCACACTTCAAAGCCTCCCACCTATCCTACACATCAAGGCTCAAGGTTCAGTGTCAAGCTATAGTAAAGGTTCACGGGGTCTTTCCGTCTTGCCGCGGGTACACTGCATCTTCACAGCGAGTTCAATTTCACTGAGTCTCGGGTGGAGACAGCCTGGCCATCATTACGCCATTCGTGCAGGTCGGAACTTACCCGACAAGGAATTTCGCTACCTTAGGACCGTTATAGTTACGGCCGCCGTTTACCGGGGCTTCGATCAAGAGCTTCGCCTTGCGGCTGACCCCATCAATTAACCTTCCGGCACCGGGCAGGCGTCACACCGTATACGTCCACTTTCGTGTTTGCACAGTGCTGTGTTTTTATTAAACAGTTGCAGCCAGCTGGTATCTTCGACTGATTTCAGCTCCATGAGCAAGTCACTTCACTTACCATCAGCGTGCCTTCTCCCGAAGTTACGGCACCATTTTGCCTAGTTCCTTCACCCGAGTTCTCTCAAGCGCCTGAGTATTCTCTACCTGACCACCTGTGTCGGTTTGGGGTACGATTCGGTGTTACCTGGAGCTTAGAGGCTTTTCCTGGAAGCGTAGCATCAGTTACTTCATCACCGTAGTGACTCGTCATCACGCCTCAGTGTTAATGATGACCCGGATTTACCAAAGTCACCCACCTTCACGCTTAAACCGGGACAACCGTCGCCCGGATAACCTAGCTTTCTCCGTCCCCCCTTCGCAGTAACACCCAGTACAGGAATATTAACCTGTTTCCCATCGACTACGCTTTTCAGCCTCGCCTTAGGGGTCGACTCACCCTGCCCCGATTAACGTTGGACAGGAACCCTTGGTCTTCCGGCGTGCGGGTTTTTCACCCGCATTATCGTTACTTATGTCAGCATTCGCACTTCTGATACCTCCAGCAACCCTCACAGGCCACCTTCGCAGGCTTACAGAACGCTCCCCTACCCAACAACACTAAGTGTCGCTGCCGCAGCTTCGGTGCATGGTTTAGCCCCGTTACATCTTCCGCGCAGGCCGACTCGACCAGTGAGCTATTACGCTTTCTTTAAATGATGGCTGCTTCTAAGCCAACATCCTGGCTGTCTATGCCTTCCCACATCGTTTCCCACTTAACCATGACTTTGGGACCTTAGCTGGCGGTCTGGGTTGTTTCCCTCTTCACGACGAACGTTAGCACCCGCCGTGTGTCTCCCGTGATAACATTCTTCGGTATTCGTAGTTTGCATCGGGTTGGTAAGTCGGGATGACCCCCTAGCCGAAACAGTGCTCTACCCCCGAAGATGAGTTCACGAGGCGCTACCTAAATAGCTTTCGGGGAGAACCAGCTATCTCCCGGTTTGATTGGCCTTTCACCCCCAGCCACAAGTCATCCGCTAATTTTTCAACATTAGTCGGTTCGGTCCTCCAGTTAGTGTTACCCAACCTTCAACCTGCCCATGGCTAGATCACCGGGTTTCGGGTCTATACCCTGCAACTTAACGCCCAGTTAAGACTCGGTTTCCCTGCGGCTCCCCTATTCGGTTAACCTTGCTACAGAATATAAGTCGCTGACCCATTATACAAAAGGTACGCAGTCACACCCCGAAGGATGCTCCCACTGCTTGTACGTACACGGTTTCAGGTTCTATTTCACTCCCCTCGCCGGGGTTCTTTTCGCCTTTCCCTCACGGTACTGGTTCACTATCGGTCAGTCAGGAGTATTTAGCCTTGGAGGATGGTCCCCCCATATTCAGACAGGATGTCACGTGTCCCGCCCTACTCATCGAACTCACAACTTGTGCATTTTTGTGTACGGGACTATCACCCTTTACTGTGCGACTTTCCAGACGCTTCCACTAACACACAAACTGATTCAGGTTCTGGGCTCTTCCCCGTTCGCTCGCCGCTACTGGGGGAATCTCGGTTGATTTCTTTTCCTCGGGGTACTGAGATGTTTCAGTTCCCCCGGTTCGCCTCATTACGCTATGTATTCACATAATGATAGTGTGTCGAAACACACTGGGTTTCCCCATTCGGGTATCGTCGGGTATAACGCTTCATATCAGCTTACCGACGCTTATCGCAGATTAGCACGCCCTTCATCGCCTCTGACTGCCTAGGCATCCACCGTGTACGCTTAGTCGCTTAACCTCACAACCCGAAGGTGTCTTTGATAAATCAAAGTCACTGTCGCGCTGCGATTATTTGAGAGACTCATTGACAGACTGCATCGCCATCGACACCCAAAGGTATCAACGCACGTTCAGCTGTCATGTTTCAATTTTCAGCTTGTTCCAGATTGTTAAAGAGCAAAATACTTCGCAGCATACTGTTTCCAATACGCTCTGAAGTCTTTTTAATGGTGGAGCTATGCGGGATCGAACCGCAGACCTCCTGCGTGCAAAGCAGGCGCTCTCCCAGCTGAGCTATAGCCCCATCGTTGCTTACAGATACCTTAGATACCACTCACGGAAGAGTTGGTAGGCCTGAGTGGACTTGAACCACCGACCTCACCCTTATCAGGGGTGCGCTCTAACCACCTGAGCTACAAGCCTATTAAGGTATTTCTGCTCGTTATTTTCATCAGACAATCTGTGTGAGCACTTCACTTAACGCACATCTTCTTGGTAAGGAGGTGATCCAACCGCAGGTTCCCCTACGGTTACCTTGTTACGACTTCACCCCAGTCATGAATCACAAAGTGGTAAGCGCCCTCCCGAAGGTTAAGCTACCTACTTCTTTTGCAACCCACTCCCATGGTGTGACGGGCGGTGTGTACAAGGCCCGGGAACGTATTCACCGTAGCATTCTGATCTACGATTACTAGCGATTCCGACTTCATGGAGTCGAGTTGCAGACTCCAATCCGGACTACGACGTACTTTATGAGGTCCGCTTGCTCTCGCGAGGTCGCTTCTCTTTGTATACGCCATTGTAGCACGTGTGTAGCCCTACTCGTAAGGGCCATGATGACTTGACGTCATCCCCACCTTCCTCCAGTTTATCACTGGCAGTCTCCTTTGAGTTCCCGGCCGAACCGCTGGCAACAAAGGATAAGGGTTGCGCTCGTTGCGGGACTTAACCCAACATTTCACAACACGAGCTGACGACAGCCATGCAGCACCTGTCTCAGAGTTCCCGAAGGCACCAAAGCATCTCTGCTAAGTTCTCTGGATGTCAAGAGTAGGTAAGGTTCTTCGCGTTGCATCGAATTAAACCACATGCTCCACCGCTTGTGCGGGCCCCCGTCAATTCATTTGAGTTTTAACCTTGCGGCCGTACTCCCCAGGCGGTCGATTTAACGCGTTAGCTCCGGAAGCCACGCCTCAAGGGCACAACCTCCAAATCGACATCGTTTACAGCGTGGACTACCAGGGTATCTAATCCTGTTTGCTCCCCACGCTTTCGCACCTGAGCGTCAGTCTTTGTCCAGGGGGCCGCCTTCGCCACCGGTATTCCTCCAGATCTCTACGCATTTCACCGCTACACCTGGAATTCTACCCCCCTCTACAAGACTCTAGCTTGCCAGTTTCAAATGCAGTTCCCAAGTTAAGCTCGGGGATTTCACATCTGACTTAACAAACCGCCTGCGTGCGCTTTACGCCCAGTCATTCCGATTAACGCTTGCACCCTCCGTATTACCGCGGCTGCTGGCACGGAGTTAGCCGGTGCTTCTTCTGCGGGTAACGTCAATCGGTGAGAGTATTAATCTCACCGCCTTCCTCCCCGCTGAAAGTGCTTTACAACCCGAAGGCCTTCTTCACACACGCGGCATGGCTGCATCAGGCTTGCGCCCATTGTGCAATATTCCCCACTGCTGCCTCCCGTAGGAGTCTGGACCGTGTCTCAGTTCCAGTGTGGCTGGTCATCCTCTCAGACCAGCTAGGGATCGTCGCCTAGGTGAGCCATTACCTCACCTACTAGCTAATCCCATCTGGGCACATCTGATGGCAAGAGGCCCGAAGGTCCCCCTCTTTGGTCCGAAGACGTTATGCGGTATTAGCTACCGTTTCCAGTAGTTATCCCCCTCCATCAGGCAGTTTCCCAGACATTACTCACCCGTCCGCCGCTCGTCACCCGAGAGCAAGCTCTCTGTGCTACCGCTCGACTTGCATGTGTTAGGCCTGCCGCCAGCGTTCAATCTGAGCCATGATCAAACTCTTCAATTTAAGATTTGTTTGATTTGCTGAACTCGTCAGCGATGCTCAAAGAATTAAAACTGTTTATTCGTAATGAATTTACTGTTGTTCACTCTTCAAGACTTTTTATATCGTTAAGATACGGTCTTGTGAGTGCCCACACAGATTGTCTGATTAAATTGTTAAAGAGCAGTGCCACATCTTCCGTGGCGCGGGCCGCATATATTATGCGTTTCCGCTGTGAAGTCAAGTCATTACTGACCGCCTTCGTTGAATCTTCTTCTGTCACACCAACTTCGTAAGTCGCTGTTGCCGTGTCAGTGGAGGCGCATTATAGGGACTTCTCGCCGCCTGACAAGCGCTAAATGCAAAATAATTTTCGTTTGTCTACTATTCACCCACAAAGCTATCAAAGTGGTAGTTTTTCCAGCGAATCGAAACCATAGCGCTGCAATATTGGCCACAAAGTAGCGACTTTAGGTGTAATCGCCAGGCAATAAACCAGATTCTTATCTGTCGAAAGTGGCGGATTATCCAGATTAGCAATTAGCCATGCTGTTCTTCTGGCAATAGCAGCTCCAGAATCAACAAGGCGTGTTCCATCTGGCAACGCCGCTTTCAGCTCTTCTGCTAACAACGGAAAATGCGTACAACCGAGTACAACCGTATCTGGCGGCTCAGGCAAACGCAGCCAAGGGCGCAGGATTTTTTGCAGCTCGGAAATAGAAATCGTCTCCCCCTGCAATTTTGCCTCTGCCAATTCAACCAGCTCTGATGACCCGAGAGACAAAATCTGGCAATCCGTCGCAAAACGGGCAATCAGTTCGTGCGTATATGGACGTTGAACCGTTGCGCGCGTCGCCAATAAGCCAACAACGCCGTTGCGCGTCAGTTTAGCTGCAGGCTTCACCGCTGGGACGACGCCCACAACGGGGAAAGTAAAACGCTCACGTAACGCAGGAAGGGAAATTGTACTTGCCGTATTACAGGCAATCACAACCAGTGCGAGCTGATGACGTAGCTGAACTGCATTAACAATCTCAACCACGCGCTCGATAATAAACTGCTGTGATTTCTCACCATACGGAAACGCTTCGTTATCGAATGCGTATATATAGTGAAGATCCGGCAAGAGCTGCCGGATTTCATCATAAACAGACAGCCCGCCTACGCCGGAATCGAAGACCAAAACCGTAGGACGGGATGGCAGGTTAGAAGGTATAGCTTCCGGTGAGATAGTATTCTCGACCTGCCGTGCGGTAGCCATATGCCGTCTCGTAATCTTTATCAAACAGGTTGGCGATTCTACCACGAACTGTCAGATGAGAGGTGACTGGATATGAGGCTGCGAGATCAACAGTACTGTAGCTTGGCAAGCGGCGAGTATTCGCTGCATTATCAAACCGCTTACCTACATACTGATAACTCAGATTAAAATCGACGTCATACAGATTCCAATCAACCTGGTACTTTGCTTGCTGCTTCGCACGACGAGCCAAAACCTTATCATTTTCATCGTTGCGGGCATCGAGATAGTCCAAAGTGATTTGGTGATTCAGAACACCTGTCTCAAATGACCCCGTCCACTCCAAACCCTTCATCGTTGCTGCATCAACGTTATAATAAGTCCCGGTATTTGTTGCAAAAGCATACTCATACGCGATCAGATTATCGATCTTATTAATATAACCCGACAAACGCCAACTTAATGGCCCGGTTACACCTTCCAATCCAGCTTCCCATTGTTTCGACTCTTCAGGCTTTAAGTTTTCATTTGATTCAATATCGAAACGCTTCTGACCATATAACTGCCCTAAAGTAGGTGCTTGAAAACCTGTCGCATAGGAAAGGGTTACCCGATAGTCGGGGAAAAACTCCCAGCCTGATGCCAACTGCCAAGTACCATGTCTACCAAATTTCTCATTATCATCACCGCGTACAGATCCTTCCAAGATAACAGCACCATACTGCTGTTGCGCGGTTAAATAAGCGCCTGAATTATCCTGCTTATAGCGATTACTTTCACGATTTAGCGTATTAAAACTAACGCCTTCTGAAGTTAACTTCTGTCGGCGCCAATCAACACCGGCACTAACCATGCCATGACTTAACGCCAAAGTGTTTCCCCACAGCATGTCATATTGATCTATATCATCTTGGGAATTATAGGCACCATAACGTCCTTGAGTGCTGAGATACTGAATTGAAGTGTATTTCTGATAGCTGGCGATCAACTGAGAAGCGTAATTTTCATGAGAGAACCGCAAACCACCACTATAAGTATGGTTGTAGATCTGCTGTTCATCATTAATAGGGCCATAGGTGTCATCAGACAGCGCATCATAATCGCTATTAGTGCCATAGCCATAGCCACGGAAGAACCCAGAAATTGAATCGTTAAACTGGTGTTCAACACCCGCCCAGAATGTTTTGTTACGCCAGCCATCTTTATCTGAGTCTAACGCTTGATTAGAAGAGTTCGGGTAAACATTAAATCCCCGAGAATCCTGATAAGCTCCAGCTAAAGAGACCCGAGTGTTATCACCAACCGACTGATGCAGGCTGCCACTGTATTCCTGATAGCGGTTCGAACCAATCCCAGTACTGAGTACGGTTTTATTTTCCGTTGTTTGCGTAATGATATTAATTACGCCACCAATAGCGTCAGCCCCGTATACCGCAGAACGTGGGCCACGCATAAATTCAATGCGTTGTACTAAAGCAATAGGAATAAGGTTGAAATCTGGATTGCCTGTAATACCGTATTTAGCAATAGGAACACCATCAATGAGTACCAACGTATGACGTGCTTCTGAGCCCCGAATATACATTGATGCGCTTTGCCCCACTCCACCGGTTTGAGCAATATTCACCCCTGGCAATCGACGCATAACTTCCAAAACATTTTTCGCTTGCCACCTATTGATATCATCACGAGTAACCACATCAATTGGTGCCAACACCGAAGACACCGGCTGTGCGAAACGATTGGCCGTTACAACCATGTCATCAGCATTTTTTGCCGATGACGAATTTTGATTTTCCTGCGCCCAGCCAGAAAATGCCGTGACGGAAAGCGCCGTCAGCAGCGAAATTTTTTTAATCATTGTTAAAGCATCCGAGAAATAATAAGGATGCCGCAGGTTCTGTTAATAGCACGCGATATGCAGAACCAATTGCGACGTATTCCGGCAGGTCTTCGGGCTCGGATGCCGTTGTTACCACAAACCGTCAACAACGGTAAGGGATACAACGAAAGCGATGACTTCCCATCCTCAAAAGTTGAAGACAGTGTCTGCATAATAATGCTATCGCCGGGGCATTCCTTACCGCTGCGCGTCAGCTCCAGATTTACACTGGATTCCCTTTTGACTTGTGATACAAGACCGGACGCTCATCCTACAATCGCGAATTGTGGAAGTCTAGACTTCTATATCACTACAGGATAATAACGTAACAAAACTGGACTTCCTGGCCGGATTCCCTACAATTCCCGGCCAATAACACCCTTTTAGACGCTGTTGACGAGAAAACCATGACGCCAGAAATCCTGCCCATCGAACAATACGACGACCAGCTTGCAGAGAAAACCGAGCGTCTGCGTGGAATGATGGCGCCTTTCAATGCACCGGAACCTGTCGTCTTCCGTTCTCCCGTCAGTCACTATCGGATGCGCGCCGAATTCCGTATCTGGCACGAGGGTGACGAGCTTTACCACATCATGTTTGACCAGCAAACCAAACAGCGCATTCGGGTCGATCGCTTTCCGGCAGCCAGCGAGTTGATCAACCGCCTGATGCCGGAGCTGCTTGCCGCAATCCAGCCCGATTCCGTCCTGCGCCGCAAGCTGTTCCAGATAGACTATCTGTCCACTCTGAGCGGAGAAGTGATCGTTTCGCTGTTGTATCACCGCGCTCTGGACGAAGAATGGCAGGAACACGCCCGTGCGCTGCGCGATAGCCTGACGGCGCAGGGGTTCCGCCTACAACTGATTGGCCGTGCGACAAAAACCAAAATCTGCCTCGATCGCGATTATGTCGATGAATGCCTGCCGATTGCAGGTCGGGATATGATTTACCGACAGGTAGAAAACAGCTTCACGCAGCCAAATGCCGCAATCAATATTCAGATGCTGGAATGGGCGCTGGATGCGACGGCGGGATCGACGGGAGATTTGCTGGAGCTGTATTGCGGCAATGGCAATTTTTCACTCGCGCTGGCAAGGAATTTCGAACGCGTACTAGCGACCGAGATCGCCAAACCATCCGTCGCGGCAGCACAGTATAATATCGCGGCGAACCAGATAAAGAACGTGCAGATTATCCGCATGGCGGCCGAAGAATTTACGCAGGCCATGCAGGGTGTGCGTCAGTTTAACCGCTTACAGGGCATCGACCTGACAAGCTACCAGTGCGAGACCATTTTTGTTGACCCGCCGCGCAGCGGGTTGGATGACGAAACGGTGAAACTGGTGCAGGCGTATCCGCGCATTCTTTATATTTCCTGCAACCCGGAAACGCTGAGCCATAACCTGCAAACGCTCTCAGAAACCCACGATATTCGCCGTCTGGCACTGTTCGATCAATTTCCTTACACCCACCATATGGAGTGTGGCGTGCTGTTGGAAAAACGTCAGTAACAGTACACCACCTGGCGGGTCCCCCCGCCAGCATGCTCCGCTACAGCGTTTCGCTCTCTTCTGCGGATACGGAATCCGACTCTTTTCTGCGGCGCAGCTTCAGGCCAATCCAGAAAACCAACACCACACACAGGATTGAAGGAATAAAGTTCGATCCAATGGCGGGATATTCAACGCGCACGATGGCGCTGTAAATCAGTAATCCCAACAGAAAACTGGCCGCAGCCAGCATCGGAATACCTTCCGGCATACTGTGGTGCAAATAACGTTGATGCAGGCAGTAAACGGACAATACCAGCGCAATCAGGGGAAAAATCGAGAACGGAACAATACTGCTGAATAAGGCGGCGAATGCGCCGTTTACGGATAAGCCCGCAATCAACGCCAGCACCAGCGTACCTTTTTCTTGGTGAGGTTTTTCTGTCATGGTTTCTCCCTTTTCATATTGTTGGTATAGAGGCTTTATGGCACGGTAAAGCTACTATCGTGTTCTTTTCTGTACCAGTAATAAGCACCTTTGGCGATCATCCGCAGTTGCAGTACCAGCCGCTCTTCCAGCTGTTTACGTTGTTCCAGAGAAACATCCAGAGCTTCTGCCCCCGCGCTGAAAACAATCGTCACCATCGCTTCCGACTGCGCTTCCGCAAAACTGCGGGGAATATGGTTTTCCACCTCAAGATAATCCGCCAGTTCAGCGATAAAATGCTGAATTTCGCGCGCGACTGCCGCACGAAAGGCCGCCGACGTCCCTGAGCGTTCACGCAGCAACAGCCGGAACGCATTAGGATTATTGCCGATAAATTCCATGAAGGTGGAAACCGACGTCCTGATGACGCTACCAGTCTTGGCAATACGCTGCCGGGCCTGTCGCATTAACTGACGCAGCATCAGCCCGCTTTCGTCAACCATTGTCAGCCCCAGTTCATCCACGTCACGAAAATGACGATAGAAAGATGTCGGCGCGATACCCGCTTCTCGGGCAACTTCACGCAGACTCAGGCTGGCAAAACTGCGCTCAGCGCTTAACTGGCTAAATGCAGCTTCAATAAGGGAACGACGTGTCCGTTCTTTTTGTTGTGCTCTGACACCCATTATGCTGCCCAAATGATCTCTCCCCTTTCCAGAGGGGCACTATAGCAAACTTTATTGTCCGCAGAATGAGACAAAGTTTGCCATATTAAGAATGTGAGAATCTGTTTCCATAGAAAAAGCAGGGATGATTGGGTTCTGTCGCAGTCGATGTTACAATCACACAATGTTAAGGCCACGTTATTATTTTGTATAAAAACAGGTTTAACCTACCATGACTCTAGAACATCAATTCGATTATGATGCCATTGTGATTGGTTCCGGTCCCGGCGGTGAAGGTGCAGCAATGGGATTGGCCAAGCACGGTGCCAAAATTGCGGTGATTGAACGTCACTACAATGTCGGCGGTGGCTGTACCCACTGGGGTACAATTCCTTCCAAAGCCCTCCGCCACGCCGTCAGCCGTATTATCGAGTTCAATCAAAACCCCCTCTACAGTGACAACTCCCGCATTATTCGCTCCTCATTTTCCGACATCCTGCGCCATGCCGACAGCGTCATTGGTCAGCAAACCCGTATGCGGCAAGGATTTTATGAGCGCAACCAGTGCGAGTTGTTCTCCGGTGAAGCCAGCTTCATCGACGCACATACGATTGCCGTTCACTATCCAGATAACACCCATGAAACGCTGACCGCCGCGAATATCATTATCGCGACGGGCTCACGTCCGTATCATCCAGCGGAAGTCGATTTCAACCATCCGCGTATTTACGACAGCGATTCTATTCTGCAACTCGACCACGAACCCCAACACGTCATCATCTATGGCGCGGGTGTTATCGGCTGCGAATATGCCTCTATCTTTCGCGGCCTGAGCGTTAAAGTCGATTTAATCAATACCCGCGACAGACTGCTGGCCTTTCTCGACCAAGAAATGTCGGATGCCCTGTCCTACCACTTCTGGAACAACGGCGTGGTTATCCGCCACAACGAAGAGTTCGAGAGTATTGAAGGGCTGTCAGACGGCGTTATCGTCAATCTGAAATCGGGCAAGAAGATGAAAGCGGACTGCCTGCTCTATGCCAATGGACGCACGGGGAACACGGAAACACTGGGGCTGGAGAATATCGGCCTGAGCACCGACAGCCGCGGCCAGCTCAAGGTCAACAGCATGTACCAGACGGCGCTGGCACATATTTACGCCATTGGCGACGTCATCGGCTATCCCAGCCTGGCATCAGCGGCGTACGATCAGGGCCGGCTCGCCGCCCAGGCCATCATCAAAGGCGATGCCAGCGCGCATCTGATTGAAGATATCCCAACGGGCATTTATACCATCCCGGAAATCAGTTCCGTGGGGAAAACCGAGCAAGAGCTCACCGCCATGAAAGTGCCTTATGAAGTCGGGCGGGCGCAGTTCAAGCATCTGGCGCGGGCGCAGATTGTTGGGATGAATGTGGGAAGCTTGAAGATTCTGTTTCACCGCGAAACCAAACAGATTCTGGGTATTCACTGCTTTGGTGAGCGCGCCGCTGAGATTATCCACATCGGACAAGCCATCATGGAACAAAAAGGTGAAGGCAATACTATCGAGTATTTCGTTAATACTACCTTCAACTATCCAACCATGGCAGAAGCGTACCGCGTCGCGGCACTGAATGGGCTCAACCGCTTATTTTGACAGGTTTTCCATATAGCCCTGCATATGCTCGCGGATGGTATCAGCAAGCTGCTCGTAGCGTCCGCGCAGCGGTGAACCGGGGCGATACACCAGCGCAATTGTGCGTTTGGGCTCCGGTTTATAGCACGGTAAATAGCAGACGCCGTCGCGTTCGCGTTCATGCGGAACCGATAACGACGGCAGCAGCGTAATCCCACTTCCGGCGGCGACCATGTTACGCAGCGTCTCCAGACTGGTTGCCCGGAAATGCGTATCTTCGTCCGCTCCAGCCT
The DNA here is from genome assembly GCF_041228105.1 of Pectobacterium aroidearum. NCBI lineage: Bacteria > Pseudomonadati > Pseudomonadota > Gammaproteobacteria > Enterobacterales > Pectobacteriaceae > Pectobacterium > Pectobacterium aroidearum. The sequence continues at coordinate 214,781 of NZ_CP166097.1, read as the reverse complement.
GAAAACAGAAGCCCATGGCCTGATCGCGCAGGCAGTGACCGTCTTCCAGCATCAGCAGTTTTTCACCCGCCAGATCGGACATTGCCACGCGCTCGCGGTTCGCCCACGGGTGATCCTGATAAATGGCCAGCTTCATCGGCTCGTCGAAGAGGGGAACTTCGATAAAGGCTTCGGACTCTTTCACCATCGCCAGAATGGCGCAGTCCAGTTTGCCGCTGTCCAACTGGGCCAACAACTGATGGGTTTGCGCTTCGTGCAGATACATTTCGAGCTTGGGAAAGGTGCGATGCAGCATTGGAATGATTTGCGGCAGCAGGTAAGGCCCCACCGTGGGGATCAAGCCGATATGTAGAGGCCCGGACATAGTTTCGCCCTGCTGGCTCGCCATCTCTTTAAGTACCTTAACCTCGCGTAATACCGTTCGTGCCTGCTCGACCAGCAGCAGCCCAGCTTGCGTAAACAAGACCTTACGACTGGTTCGCTCCAACAGCATTACGCCGAGTTCATCTTCCAGTTTACGAATCTGTCCACTGAGTGTTGGCTGACTCACATGGCAGGAATCTGCCGCACGCCGAAAGTGACGATGTTCTGCCAGCGCGACAAGATACTCTAAGTCCCGAATATTCATTATTATTCTCCTTATCATGATAGCTAACAGCGATAGATAGGATATCAATGAACGATAATCCCTATCAACATCCAAAATGAATAATATATCCCTTAAAGCGCGTCTGCTTCTTCCAACCACCTGTCACGCTATACCGAGCAGGCTAATATATTCAAGTGATTTGACGCTGACAGCATTTTGTGTAGTTCGGTCAGCTAAAGAGGTGTGATAGACGCAGAGAAAGCCGATGCACAGGCCGATAATGAACAATACGAAGGAGGACAAACTCACAGAAGGGGATTAGCAAGGTTTGTAACGCTGCCGCCAAAAGGGAAATAAGAAAGTGATTCGGTTCCTACTGTACGCCGTGTGAATAGGAATCTCATCCCTGAGATTCCCCCTTTTCATGGCCGCTATAAGTGACGTTGAAAGGTGTTCCGCTACCGTTCTTCTTCATCACCGCATTGCGGCCTCGTTCTTCCTGAAATCTTGCGCGTTGCCTTAGCGTGCTACATCAGGGCGAACACCCAGCGTATGGCAAATCGCGTAGCTCAGCTCGGCACGGTTCAGCGTATAGAAATGGAAATCTTTTACGCCTTCGCGGCTAAGAATTTTCACCATGTCCATCGCGATAGACGCCCCCACCATTTTGCGGGTTTCGGGATCGTTATCCAGGCCGTCAAACATGGCCGTCATCCAGTTCGGCACACGGACGTTTGTCATCGTGGCAAATTTTTGCAGTTGCTTGAAGTTCGACACGGGCAAGATACCCGGCACAATTTCAACATCGATGCCCGTCGCCACACAGCGGTCACGGAATCGCAGATAGCTTTCTACGTCGAAAAAGAACTGCGTGATAGCGCGATTCGCGCCAGCATCAATCTTGTGTTTCAGGTTAATCAGGTCAGCCTGGGCGCTTTTCGCTTCAGGGTGTACTTCAGGATAGGCGGCAACGGAAATATCGAAATCGCCAACCTCTTTCAGCAGGGAAACCAGATCCGCCGCGTACATATCCGGTTTGCCGCCTTCTGGAGGCAAATCGCCACGCAGCGCGACAATATGGCGGATACCGCTCTGCCAGTAATCCTGAGCGATTTCACGCAGTTGTTCACGCGACGCATCAATGCAGGTCAGGTGAGGCGCCGCTTCCAGGCCAGTCCGTTCTTTAATCGTTTTGATGATGCTGTGAGTACGGTCACGCTCGCCAGAGTTCGCGCCGTAGGTCACAGAAACGAACTTGGGTTTCAGGTTGCTCAGTCGGTCAATAGAGTTCCACAGGGTTTCTTCCATATCGCTGGTACGCGGCGGGAAAAATTCGAACGACACGTTAATTCGTCCCTGCAATTCCGCCAGACTTTGATTCAGCGCTTCCCGCTGGTTTGCGTGAAAAAAGCTCATACCTGCTACCCCGTTGACCGTGATTGTTATTATCATTCGTTAAACGTCTATACGTTTAGACGTCTATATAGAAAATGACGTAATCTGCTTAAAGAGTCAACGTTTTTCAGCTCAGCAGGTGGTGATGATTACTCACGGTAAATGAAAAAAGTTCATGATGGGTTTCACGCAAAAGCGCAGTCTCGTAGTCACATTGTTATGGAGACGCGGAGACAGTTTCGTGCGCGATAATGTTGCTATTTTCATGCTACCTCGTAGCACGCGCCCGACACGGGGCGGCTCACGCGCCGCTCGCCCCGTGACCCCAGGCTTTCGGCGTGAATTATGCCGCTACACGGTGCCTTCGTCGGTATCTGACTTAACGGACCGCTTGCGACACGTTCCCGACGTGGCGCAAGCTCTCGCCGCGTCCTGCGGCTCATCCTAATCCAGCTATCTCCTCAGCATAATTTTTTACGCCGGATAACAGCAAAACCCACAGAGTTCTGCATTATTTTTGTGCAATCACGATAACCTGGGAAACACACCCTCAGTCACAGGGAAAATCATGAAAATGTACGGTGTGCCCTTCTTCCGTCGTCAGAAAAATGGCGTACTGCGGAGCTTCCAGGCTGACCTCAAATCTGGGTGCGAAACGCAGGGCAGACTGATGATTGGTGCCGCGTATCGTACTGAACGACATTCCTCGCCAACTGCCGCTGGCAGGTCGATGCACGTGCCCCGCGGAGATATGCCGCACATTGCCGAAACGGTGACACACCTGATACAACGCCTCTGCTGCCTCGGGAGCCAATCGCACGCTATCAAGCGCTGGAAGCCCGATCGACATCGGAGGGTGATGTAAAAACAGGAACACGTTCTTACCTTCCGCTGCCTGAAGCTGTCGCTCAAGCCATGCCAGCCGCGCCGAACACAGCGTTCCGGCGACTTCACCTGTATGTAACGAGTCCAGCAAAATGACGCAATCGTCCCCCACGGCCGTCACGCTCTGCACAAACCCGTTCTCATCCACCAGCGTCGGGAATTGAGCCAAAAACATTTCCCGATCGTCGTGATTCCCCATCGTCACACGCCAGGGAACCTGCAATTCAGCCAGCGCTGAGGCCAGAAACGTATAGGATGCCGCACTGCCGTCATCGGACAGATCGCCGGAGATCACCACCAGATCGGCATCGCGGTAATGGGCATTAATATCGGCAATCGCGGCCTTCAACTGCTGTTCTGGATCGCGCCCATGCAAATTGCCACCTTGTGCGATCAGATGGAGGTCAGAAAGTTGAATCAGTTTCATATTATCCTCGATTTTCACTATCCACGTGCTATCGCCCACCCATACCGTTACGCCGACTGGCGGCGGATTAGCGGAGCAGCCACTTTCGCTCGACACGCGGGTTCTTGTACCTGAGACTGGCGTTGATCGAGCAACGCCAACGCCTGTGCCGCCATCGTTGCGGGATCCTGACGAAACGTCGTCAACGCATACGCATCCCACCCTGCGGCCGGAATATCATCAAATCCGATCACCATGAGATCATGCGGAACGGCAAGCCCAAACTGCTTTGCACGATCGATCACGCCGAACGCGACTAAATCGTTAACGCAGAACACCGCATCCGGCCTGACGGCTTCAGGCAGCGAAAACAGCGTCTGCCCGACCACCAGCCCATCGTCATAATCTGTATCGCTGCCGCGCACCACGGCCACGGGCAGCCCTAACGCCTGCGCTTCATCACAAAACGCCTGTTCACGTTCAATGATATTGGGCGTTGCCGAAGCCGCTCCGGCCAGCGCCAGACGCGTTCTGCCCGATGAGGCAAACAACCGCGCCGCCATACGTGCTGCGGTGTCATTATCAATGTGTACGCTGTCACACGCCGGTTCGTACCGCCCGATGACAATCAGCGGCTGACCGTTTAGCTGCGCCAGTTCGACAAATTCTTTCGGCGGCGAGCCGGAAAGCACAATCGTCGCTTCCGCCCGGTGGCCAAACAGAATGGAGCGCGCGGCAGCCATCGCCTCCCGCACATGACCGGTATTGATGAGAACAGGAATTGAGCCACGTTGAATTAACGCCTGCGACAGTTCCGCCACCAGATTGGCACGAAACCCGACTTCAGGGTGCGTCACCACCAGCCCCACCAGACGGCTGCTGTTAGCCAGCAGGCCACGCGCTAAATCGTTAACCTGATACCCCAGCTCCTGTGCCGCCGTCATCACTTTGGCGTAGGTGGCAGCAGACACGCTTGCGCCGGGGGTAAAACTACGGGACACCGCCGAGCGCGATACGCCAGCCCGACGCGCGACATCCTGTGCGCTGACGTAGCCCTGTTTACCCGCCGTCATTTCCCTATCCTTGCCATGACATCGGCTTTCAAAAAACGCTCCACCACCAGCATGAACAGCACGGAAGGAATCAGCAGCACCAAAGCGGTAATAGAAGCGATCTGGTAGTTGCCGCCCGCCCCCGCGGTATAAAGCAGCAACGGCATCATCTGCACATCCGGTGCTCCCACGAAATAGCTGCCGGTAAACTCATCCAGCGATTCGAGAAAAACAAAGATGGCGGATGCCATCAGTCCCGGCATAGCCAGCGGCAAGGTGATATCGACAAAGGCACGCCACGGCCCGGCACCAATCGATCGTGCCGCCTGCTCCATTTCACGCCCCACCGCCGAGAACGCCGCCGAGGCAATCCAGACGGCAAACACCAGTCCGTGAACCGTGTGAACCAGCACGACACCCAGCAGCGTGCCATTTAGCCCCCACTGATAGAACAGGCGAGCGATATTGACGTACACCGTCAGGTTCGGAAACGCCTGTGGGATCAGGAATACCAGCAGTATCAATCCACGAGCAGGCAGCGGCAGGCGTGCCAGCGCATATCCCGCCGGAATCGCCAGCGACAGCGAGGCCAGCACGGTGAACACCGCCACCAGCACGCTATTCCCCAGCGCTTCCCAAGCCACACCGCGTGGTGAAAATACCCGCTTCCAGAAGGCGAAGCCCCAGTCATTGGGCAGCAGATGAGGATAGAACCATTTTTCCGCCACCGACCACAGCAGGAGGTTAGCCAATGGCCCAAAGATCAAGAAGATCAGCGTCCCCAGGATCAGCATTCTCGGGATCCACCACAGTACGTTCTTCATGCTTTATCCCTCATGTTCAGGCGGAGATAAATCACAGCAAACAAGCCGGTCATCAGCAGGGAAATCACCCCCAACGCATTCGCCACACCATAATCGCCATAGGCGTTAATGCGGAAGGCAATGTTGGCGGTTAGCATCGTCGGCGACTGAGCATTAATCATCATCGGCACGGACAGTACCGACATCATGGTGACGAAAGAGAGAATGAGCCCCGTGAGCAGCGTTTGCCCGATCTGAGGCACGACAATTTCACACAGGATACGCAAGCGCGACGCGCCTAAGTTACGGGCAGACTCAATCATCGTGCGATCCAGTGACGCCATCGCGCCGGCAACCAGCAGCGCCACAAACGGCGTCTGTTTCCAGACAAAGGCGAACACGATGCCGCGCCAGTCCAGCCAGTTGCTGGCGCTGGCCATATCGACAATGCCGAGCGTATCCAGTGCGCCATTCAGCCAGCCGTTTTTGGCCAGAAACGTGCGTAAAATTTGCCCGGTCACGATAAACGGAATAAACAACGGCCAGCGATAGACCCAGCGCAGTAACGCCACCATACGTGGGCTTTCACCTAAGGTCAGGTAACCGCCGATCATGACCGACAGCAGGCCGATCAGCAGCGTCGCGAGGCTCACAATCAGTAAGGTAAACAGGATATCGGGCAGATACAGCGTCAATGCCGTGACAAAATTATCAATGCCCACGCCATTCTGGCTAACAAAAGCGCCCCCAACCGACAGCCCCAGCGGCGTAATAAAACAGACCGCCACCACTGCCAGCGCGGGTAGCACAAGCGCGATACCCGCCAGTCGGGAAGAGAATTGGGATACTTGCAACATGAATGTCTCCGCGCTCTGGCTTTATCCTGCCAGAGCGCCTGTAGTACAAGTGTATAAAAAGTTAGGGAGTTATTACTTCGCCATCGCCTGCTCATAGGCGTTTAAAATCGCGGTGTGGTAAGGCGCGATAGGGAACGTTTTTCCTTTGCTTGCCAGCTCGTCAGGCGTCACATCGGTGAACAGACGTTGCCAGACCGCGGGTTTCAACTCGGCCTGAACGTATTTGGCATCAATCCCCGGATACCAGTTAAAGCGTTCCACAATCCCTTCGGCCTGTACTTTGGCGCTGGTTGCCAGTTCAACAAACTGCTTAGCCAGTTCGCGGTTCGGTGCCTGCGCAGGGATGACGTAGTGCATCGGCTGGCCCGGCATACCAGGTGCAGGGAGCAGCAATTTGAAATTGTCCGGCAGTTGCCCACTCGCTTTCCAGGAATAGAACATGTCGACCCACACCGGTCCCATGGCAATTTCACCACGACTCAACATATCGAGCGTGCCAGCGTTGCCCGGCGTTAACGTCACGTTCTTGTTAAAGGCTTTCAGCCGTTCAAACGCTGGCTGCCATTTTTTCGCTTCCGCTTCGTCAAACGGTCCGTTCATCAGCTTCTGGGCATCGCCGCCGTAAGCGTAAATCCACCCCATCACGAAACTGACGCCCGATGCGCCGCCTTTAATCCCGTTGTAGCCGAACATCTTCGGATTCGCGGCAGCCCACTGCTGGATTTCGTCATAGCTTTTCGGCGGATTAGCCACCATGTCGGGGTTATAGGCCAGCGCCGTCTGGCTACTGAACATCGGCATGACATAGCCTTTTACGTCCGTCCCCATGGCTTTATCCGCTGCGGCCATGCTAACCAGCTTGCCGCTGGCGATGTCATCGCGATATTTCAGCAGGTCGCCCTTTTGCACCATCGGACCGACAAATTTCTCATGCACGACCGCAACATCGGTGTCCCAGACTTTGGCGCCAGCGGCCTGCTGTGCATTGAAACGCTCAAGAATCTTCTGCGACCCCGCATCACCAGGTCCGGTGCCGACCGCACGTACTTTTACGCCGGGATGCTGCTTCTCAAACAGCGGCCCCAGATATTCATTTACATAATCGACCATGTTCTGGTCACCCGCCGTCAACACCGTTAATTCCTGAGCCTGTACAGCAGCCAGCGGCGTACTCAACATCAGCGTTGCAGCAAAAATACGTTTCATATCATTTGTCTCCAATTCAGGATCAGGCCGTCAGGCCGGGAAGCGGGGAATAACGTGAAGTTGTATCTGGTACCGCCGATAAAGACGTCGTCTCGTGTGCCAGCGGGAAAAGAAACAGCGCCTCGGCAGGGATCTGCACCGCAACCCGCTGTCCGATGGCATAGGGATGCGTCGCATGAACCTGTATCCGCCAGGTACCGCTGGAAATCGTATGTAGCCAGTATCCGCCGGGGTAGCTTTGTGCCTGTACCGTGCCGTAGCGCATCAACATACCCGGCTGGATGAGCGGAGCATCGGCTGCATCGTAAAGACATGCCGCTTCCGCACGAAAGCGCGCTTCTATTGGGCCGGGCGGTAGCGACGTATTCGCCGGCACCAGCGAATGACTTTCGGCATCACCGGAAATCATCAACGTATCGCCGTCATAACGCGCGTCCAGCACCAGCCGATTCTCTGCGCCCATAAACGCCGCGACAAACGAACTGGCCGGATGGTGGTACACCTCTTGCGGGCTACCCGCCTGCATGATGCGACCCTGATTCAAAATCACGATGCGATCTGCCATCACCATCGCTTCTTCGCGATCGTGCGTCACGTGGATGGCGGTCAATCCCAGTCGCTGTTGCAGCGCACGGATCTCATCACGCAGCTGTAGGCGAATGCGGGCATCCAGATTGGAGAGCGGTTCGTCCAGCAGTAAAATATCGGGCCTCACCGCCAGTGCGCGACCTAAGGCGACACGCTGACGCTGCCCACCGGACAGCTCCGCAGGCTTACGGGCGCTCAGCCCCGTCAACCCAAGCATGGTTTCCAGTTCCGCCACGCGGCTGGCAATCTCCGCACGCGGCACGCGGCGCAAACGCAACCCGTAAGCAATATGCTGTGCCACCGTCATATGCGGCCACAGCGCGTAGCTCTGAAACACCAGCGCCATTCCGCGTTTCTCCGGCGGCGCTTGCGTCATATCCTGCCCATTAACGCGAATCGTCCCCGACCGTGGTGACGAAAACCCCGCGACCGTACGCAGTAACGTCGTCTTGCCGCATCCTGACGAACCGAGCAACGCCACGAATTCGCCCTGTGCAATCTCCAGATGAATATCATTCAAGACGGCTGTCGTGCCGTACCCAACATGTAGATGGTCGATGACAATGTGCGGGGCTGCCGCAGAGGAAGTTGTTTTTTGCACAGCTGTGCATTCCGCGATAATCAAACAATGCGCCGATTGTGCGGTGAGATCGTGTCAGTGGCGTGTTGTCACCATGACATTTCAATGACACGACTGGTGGGGAAGATTACAGCGGAAATTTTTTGGCGAGTACGAAATGGGGGAAATATGTCTCTTGAATATTGGCCGTCTCCCCAATACGCGGAGACGGCCACCAACGATGCCGCGATTACAGTAGGTGCTACAGTAACTGCGCCAAACGGTTTAGGTCAGACTGAAGCGCACCTGCTGTCACATCGCGCCCCGCCCCCGGCCCACGGATAACCAGCGGGTTATCCCGATACCAGCGGCTTTCAATCGCAAACACGTTATCACCCGGTAACAGCGACGCCAGAGGATGATCGGGACGGACGGCTTCAACGCCAACGCGCGCTTTCCCGTTGCTGTCAAAGCGTGCGACGTGACGCAGAACCAGCCCCATCTCCTGTGCCGCTTCCAGACGGCGCAGCATCTGATCGTTAAGCGAATCGCCGTTCTCGAAGAAGTAATCGACGGAACCCTGTTCACAACCCGACGGCACCAGCGACTCAACCCGAACCTGACTAGGCTCGATATCATAGCCCGCCTCACGCGCCAGAATCACCAGTTTGCGCATAACGTCCTGACCGGAGAGGTCAACGCGTGGATCCGGCTCGGTCAATCCCTGCTGACAAGCCTGATCGACCAGTTCGGTGAACGGCACGGTGCCGTCGAACTGTAGAAACAGCCAGGAGAGTGTGCCGGAGAAAATCCCGCTAATCGCCAGAATACTGTCACCGCTTTCCCGTAGATCGCGTACCGCAAAATTGACCGGCAAACCCGCGCCAACGGTCGCGTTATACAACCAGTGGCGATCCGTTTTCGCAAACGCATCGCGGATCTGGCGATAGTTATTGCCACCGGATGCGCCTGCCAGTTTGTTGGCGCTGATGACGTGGAAACCATAGCTGGCGAAATCCAGATACAGATCGGCGACCGAATCACTGGCGGTGACGTCCAACACCACCAAATCATCAAAGGGGTGTGCCCGCATCCACAGGAACAGATCTTCGCCATCCCGCTCCTGCGCTTCACTTTCGAAGAAAGCCAACGCACGGCTGGCATCCAGACCGTCATAGTTCAACAGGCTGCGCGTACTGTCCACCACGCCTGCCAATACAAACTCGAAGCCGGTACGCGCAGACAGGTTGCTTTGCTCGCGCGCAAACAGCTCCAACCAGCGTGAACCAATATTGCCTTTACCGAATAACACCAGACCGATTCGCTTCTCTGCCCGGAACAGCGAATGGTGTAGCCCGCGAATCAAGTGCTCCGTCGGACCAACACGTAGAACAGCCACTAAACTGATGCCATCATCGGCCTGGCGGACAAATTCAATCGGCTGATCTTTCAACTGTTGATAGAAACGGTGGCTGTGCAGCGGGTTTTTACCCACGCCCGCACCGACCATCGCGACCATTGCCAGTCCGTCACGCTGGTTAAGCTCAACGGGCAACGCCGCCTGCGACAGCAGTTGTAACGCGCTCTCCACAACTTCGGAGGTGTAGCACAGTTGCAGCAGGTTACGATCCTGATGAACGCCGATCGCCAGCGGTTTCAGCTGTGCACGGTTCAGAAGCTGTTCGACTTCCTTTTGCAGCAGCACAAAATCATGTTCTGAGGGAACCTGAACTTCAATCAGGCACACATCATCGTGGCTGGTGACAATTTTGGCGCCCGTGCCCGAGGCCAGCACGCGTTCGATACGCGTTGACCCTTGTTCTGGCTGATAGCTGCAACGCAGCTGTAGGTCGATATCGCTGCCGGAAACAGGCTGCAACGTACGCGTATGCAGTACCGGCGCAGCCAGACGCGCCAGCTCACTGGCTTCATCCAACCGCAGCAGCGGCAACAGACAGGCGTCTTTCACTTTGCGCGGATCGGCACTATAAACCCCAGCGACATCGCTCCAGATAGTCACACGTTCAACCCCCGCCAGCGCACCAATTTGCGTGGCGGAGTAGTCACTTCCGTTGCGCCCCAGCAGCACCGTTTCACCCGCGTTATTACGACAGATAAAACCCGTTACCACTAAACGCTGCCCTGCGTGTTGCGTCAGATATTGCTGCAACAGCGGCCAGGAACGACCTTCATCAACCTGCGGCTGCGCGGCGCGTTCTGCACAGAGAAAGTCACGCGCATCCAGCCAGGCCGCATTCATATCCAGCTGATTCAATACAGCGGACATCAGGCGAGCCGACCAGATTTCACCGTGTCCGACAACTTCGGCGTAAACGGCATCGGTAATCTTGCCATCCAGCAGCGTAGCCAAACGCTCCAGATCGCGAATAAACTGAGCGGTCAGCGTCTCTGCCGTTTGCGCAGGCAGGAGGCCGGCAATCAGTTCGCTGTGATAGCGGCGTAACGCCTGCTGAACCTGATGCGCCGACAGACGATCGCTCTGACTGAGTTTCAACCAGCTAATCAGTTGGTTTGTGGTACTGCCTGCGGCAGACACCACCATCAAATCACCGGGGTGGCTATACTCCGCCATAATACCGGCTACGCGCAGGTAACACTTCACATCGGCCAGACTGCTACCGCCAAACTTATGCAGTTGTCGGCCCGTTACCGATGGCGCTACTCCTAATGCACTCATTCTTACCTCTTGGCTGCGGCTTGAAACGCACGATCCAGATCGGCAACCAGATCATCGCCGTCTTCAATGCCGGTGGAAATACGCAGTAATGTTTCAGATATACCCGCCGCGGCACGCGCTTCTGGCGCCATACCGGCATGCGTCATCGTTGCCGCATGAGAAATGAGACTTTCAACCCCGCCCAGCGATTCCGCCAGCGTGAACAGCTCCAGCGAAGCCAGAAAACGCCGCAGGGTATCTTCATCACCATCCAGCTCAAAACTTAGCATAGCGCCAAAGCCAGATTGTTGACGGCGGGCAATATCATGACCGGGATTATTTGGCAGTGAAGGATGATACAACGCCTTCACCAGCGGCTGCGTCTGTAAGAATTCAACGATTTGTTGTGCATTACGCTGCGCGGCCGCCATACGCGGCGCCAGAGTACGCAGGCCGCGCAGCAAGAGATAGCTGTCAAACGCCGCGCCTGTGACACCGATATTGTTCGCCCACCAGGCCAATTCAGTAATGGTATCGGCATCTTTGGCGATTACCGCACCCGCCACCACATCAGAGTGGCCATTCAGGTACTTGGTGCACGAATGCACCACCAAATCGGCACCCAGCTCCAGCGGCTTCTGCAACGCCGGGCTCAGGAAAGTGTTATCTACCACGCTAACCGCACCCGCTTCACACGCAGCCTGACAAATCGCGGCAATATCCACGACACGCAGCAGCGGATTGCTCGGGCTTTCCACCAGCACCAGCTTCGGCTTTTCTGCCAGCGCCGCGTTGAGTGCAGCGGTATCACTTTGATCGACAAATTTGACGCGAAACGCGCCGCGCTTGTTCAGGCTGTCAAACAGGCGATAGCTGCCGCCGTAGCAATCATGCGGCGCCACCAGCAAATCGCCAGGACGCAGGAACACCGTGCAAACCAGCATAATCGCCGACATTCCGCTACTCGTCATTACCGCACCTGCGCCGCCTTCCAGTTCAGCAAGCGCACGCTGTACCACATCACGCGTAGGGTTACCGCGACGCGAATAGTCGTGTGCGCGTGGCTGGTTGAATCCGGTAAAATTATACGTGCTGGAAAGGTGAATGGGGGGGACGACGCAGCCATACTGTTCATCATCATTTAACCCACTGCGGACTGCGATCGTTGCCTGTTTACGCGTCATCGGCTCATTTCCTGGCTTGAGGCTGAAAAGATAGGAACTTAAGAGTAAACGCAGTTTCAATAGACGTCAATACATCTAGACATCTAAACCTCTTTGCGTATAGATTGAGCACAAGCAGAATAACCGTTAGAATCGTGGCATTTCATGACAGATGCTGTCTTCATTAGATTAATTTTTAAGGTATCCCATGGCTGAGTGGAACGGCGAGTATGTCAGCCCTTACGCTGAACACGGTAAAAAAAGCGAGCAAGTCAAGAAGATAACAGTATCTATCCCTCTGAAAGTATTAAAGATACTGACTGACGAACGCACGCGTCGTCAGGTGAACAACCTGCGCCACGCCACCAACAGCGAACTGCTGTGCGAAGCGTTTCTGCACGCGTTCACGGGTCAACCGTTACCGAATGACGAAGACCTGCGTAAAGAACGCAGCGATGAAATTCCTGAAGCAGCGAAAATCATCATGCGTGAAATGGGTATCGACCCGGATACGTGGGAATACTGATCGCGTTTATGCTATCGAGTTTCTCGCTAACCCCGCCTTTCCCGGCGGGGTTTTGCTATACGGATAATCACCGCCCGATACCTCACTCTCACTAACATCCTCCGCTCTCTTCTTCAGACCTTCCCCTCTTCCGCTCACGTTGTGAATCGGGATTGCATTTAATTTGTTATGTTATAACATATAATATTTAGCGTATAACGGTGATATACCCACATCATGACAGAGCCCCTCTCTACCAGACCCGTGCTGCTACAGCTGCACCATGTTTCCGTTGCCGACGCCAATCGCGCACCGAGGCTCAGTAATATTTCGCTGTCCATGCAGGCGGGTGAACGTTTAGCGCTGATTGGGCCCAACGGCAGCGGCAAATCCACGCTGCTACGCGTGTTAACCAGCGAACTCGGCACGACGACGGGGTACATTCATCTGAACGGTCAGCCGCTGAATAGCCTGAGCCGTCATGAGCGAGCAAAACGGATCGCGATTCTGGCGCAGAACGATACACCGGATCTACGTCTGCGGGTCGCGGAGTATGTCGCTTTAGGACGGATTCCCCATCACGGATTCAGCACGCCTGCGTACGATCGCCAACTCATCGAAGAAGCACTGGACGATACCGGGTTATTACCGCTACGCCACCGTCTGCTGGGCACGCTCTCCGGTGGGGAGCGCCAACGCGCCGCGCTGGCGCGCGCCTTTGCGCAAACGCCGCAGCTCCTGCTACTGGATGAACCAACGAACCACCTCGATCCGTTAGCGCGTGCACAACTGCTGTCTCTGGTACGGAAACGCGGCATTTCAACGCTAGCAGTGCTGCACGACCTGCCCCTCATCACGCCCTTTGCCGATCGCGTCGCCGTTTTACAACAGGGAACCCTACTCCGCTGGGGAACGCCTGCACACGCGCTGAGCGCCGACTGTGTGAAATCCGTCTTTGGGATGGAGAGTTTTACGGTATCGCACCCGATAAACGGTTCGCCCATTCGCATCTTTGAAGCCCCTGAATTGCACTAAGGAATCCTGATGAAAATAACACTTCTGTCTGGACTGCTGGCATTGACGTCGTACTGGGCGCACGCCTCAGATTTTCCGGTCACAGTCGACAGCTGTGGGCAACCGCTAACCTTCACCCAGCCACCGCAGCGCGCGGTTATTCATGACCTGAACATGACGGAAATGGCATTTGCGCTTGGGCTGCAAAAAAGTATTGTCGGGCTGACCGGTATCACCGGCTGGTATAAAGCGCCCCCTGACTTTATCAAGCAGCAGGGTACGATCCCTGAACTGGCAGCAAAATACCCGACGTTGGAAAACCTGCTGGCCATACACCCGGATTTCTTCTTTGCAGGGTGGAACTATGGCATGAAAGTCGGTGGTGAAGTCACGCCGCAATCGCTGAAAAAATACGGCATTCAGACGCTGGTGCTCAGCGAAAGCTGCGTTTTCACCGAACCGCAGCAGCAGCGTCCGAGAGCCAGCATGGATCTGCTCTACGGCGACATGCTGAAACTGGGGAAGATCTTCGGTAAGCAGGAGCTAGCTCAGAAGCAGATTGACGATTGGAAACAGCACATTGCCGCCCTGCAAACCCGTATTGGCGATCGGCCAAAACAGACGGTTTTCCTGTATGACTCTGGCGACGATAAGCCGTTTACCAGCGGGAAATTTGCCATGCCAACTGCCATCATTGAGGCTGCGGGCGGCAAGAACGTGATGGACGATATGGCCACGAGCTGGGCCTCAACATCGTGGGAAAACGTGGCGGCGCGCGAGCCTGACTTTATTATTTTGCTGGATTACCAGACGGGCAACGGCGCAGATGCGTTAAGACGTTTTCTGGAATCACATCCGCTGATGAAATTTACCCCAGCCGTACAACAGCATCGCTATCTGAAGCTGCAATATGCGGAGCTCACGCCGGGGCCAGCGAATATCGCTGCAGTCGATAAACTGGCGCGCGCACTCTACCCGGATGCCTTTCAGTGAGCCCAACATCTTCACGTTATGCCGCAACCTTTGTCGTTGCGCTGCTGATATTGGCAGGGCTGATGCTGGTAAATATTGCGACTGGCAGTACGACGATTCCCCTTACTCAGGTCGCCAGCGTCTTAGGGTTATCATCGGCGGATGTCTCACCGATGGCATCACGCATCATTTTGGAACTTCGCATTCCCCGTAGCCTGCTGGCGGCGCTGTGCGGCGCGGGGTTAGCGATGGTCGGGGCTTTTTTGCAAACGGCAACCCGTAACGATCTGGCTGACCCTTTTCTGTTTGGCCTGTCTGCCGGCGCCTCGGCGGGGGCGGTCGCGGTCATCACCCGCTTTGGTGAGCAACTCGGTGACTGGGTGCTGCCGATGGCGGCTTTCTGTGGCGGTATTTTATCGGCCGTCGCCGTGACCGTGCTGTTCCTGCTGCAACAGGCGCGCGGTGCAGAACGCCTGATCATTTGCGGATTGGCGATCTCGTTTCTGTTCGGCGCACTGACGAACTATCTGGTGTTTTCCGGCGATCAGCGGGCCGCCAGCTCGATTCTTTTCTGGTCGCTGGGTGGACTGGGCCTTGCCCGTTGGGACACGTTACCTTTTGCGGTGTTCAGCGTTCTGCTGCTATTCGGTCTCACCGCCCTACGCTGGCGCGCGCTTGATGCTCTGCTAGCGGGCGGACAAACCGCGGCCTCAATGGGGGTTAACCTGTCTCGCGTACGGGTGGAAATTTTCATCTGCTGCGCTTTTGCCACCTCGCTACTGGTCGCGCTGACCGGCGTGATCGGTTTTATCGGCCTGATGATTCCCCATCTGGCCCGCCCGCTGAGCGGCGTGCTACACAAGAGGCTTCTGCCAATGACAGCCGTGCTGGGTGCGATACTGCTGTGCGGCGGCGATTGGCTCAGCCGACAGCTACTAGCACCACAGGAATTGCCCATCGGGATTATTACGGCGGGGTTAGGCGGCGTCTTCGTTCTGGGGATGCTGGTAAAACGTCAGCAGGGATAAAAAGTGTAAGTTAAAAATAACTCCAATAACTCTAAAATGTTGTCTGCCGGAGTTATTGGGGTTATTGTTATTTAATAAAAGGGAGCGGAGTGCAGGGATGGATAGCAGGACGTTAATCGCAGAAATCAAGGCCGATGGGTGGGAGCTGATAAGAGTGAACGGAAGCCACCACCATTTTATGCACCCCAGCAAACCGGGATTAGTCACAATCCCCCACCCCAAGAAGGATTTACCAATAGGTACGGTAAAAAGCATCAGGAAACAGGCAGGAATATGATCATCGCTGACTCGAAGAGGCTGAATTATGTTTTATCCCATTGCAATTGAAGCAGGCGACGATACTCACGCATACGGCGTAACAGTACCAGATTTACCGGGCTGTTTTTCTGCAGGCGATACGCTAGACGATGCTATCGCGAATGCTAAAGAAGCGATTACCGGACATATCGAGCTACTGGTTGAGATGGGTCAGGATATTCCCACCGTATCAACAGTAGGTCAGCTGGCAAAAGGGTCTGAGTATGCAGGATACACGTGGGCGGTTGTTGATATTGATGTAACTCGTTTAATGGGTGGCTCAGAAAAAATTAACGTTACATTGCCCAAATCGCTGATTGACCGCATTGATCGTTGCGTGGCGAGTAATCCAGAATTTAAAAGTCGTTCGGGTTTTCTTGCACAGGCGGCATTAGAGCGAATTTCGTCTTCCCGATGAACAATTTCTTGATGAGCAATGCTGATACACCAGAAACAACAAAGGCACCTGTCGGTGCCTTTGTCGAAAGTTACTATGTCAAAAGGGGCGATGCCAAAAAGGACAGTGCCAATTGACCAGTAAAACTTATTTTTTAGTGCCTGGTACGGAGAAACGCTTGTTGAAGCGGTCAACACGGCCACCAGTTGCAACATCACGTTGTTTACCGGTGTAGAACGGGTGGCATTCGCCACAAACGTCCAGGTTCAGGTCACGACCCACGGTAGAATGGGTTTTGATCACGTTACCGCAAGAGCAAGTTACAGTAACTGCAGAATAATTCGGGTGAATACCTTTTTTCATGGGGAAACCTCAGTTAAGGCCGTGTCGCTATCCAGCCCTGTTCCGCCAGACACCACACGAAAGTTGTATAAGTAAGTTTCATTATGCGAACGGCGCAATGATTTTCGCGAACGACCCATCATTTGCGCGAACAGCACAGTGGCGGCGGATCATACAGAATCTGATACCCCGATGCAATCGCATCCACACATTATCCCTCGCAGCATGTACACTAGCGCCTTGCGTTATTTTCACCCTGCGCGGCGCGTGATACAAACCACCCGGTTGTGTCGTGGATCGCCTCGCCAATCCACGTCGATTACCACGGAGAAGTTATGTCTGTCGCTCAGGTCGCTTTGCCCGTGCCGCTGGCACGTACATTCGATTATTTGCTACCCGCAGGAGGCATCGCTCCGCAGGTCGGCGCGCGCGTCAGCGTCTCCTTTGGTAACCGTAAAGCTATCGGTATTATTACCGCGCTGAGCGACACCAGCGAGCTTCCGCTTGAACAATTAAAACCCGTGCATGATGTGCTGGACGAGCAGCCGCTGTTTCCCCCCAGCCTGTGGCGCATTCTGCTGTGGGCAGTTGAGTATTATCACTACCCGATTGGCGAAGTGCTGTTTCACGCGCTGCCGATCCTCCTACGCCAAGGGAAACCCGCACACCGTGCCCCGCTCTGGCAGTGGTTTGCCACCGAGCAGGGCCGGGCGACGCCGCTCAGCACGCTCAAACGCGCTGTGAAGCAGCAGCAAGCGTTAGCGGCTTTACTTCAGTCGCCGATTTATCGCCACCAGGTGAGCGAAATCGGGCTGACGGAAACGGCGTTGCAGGCACTGCGTAGCAAAGGGCTATGCGAATTACAGGCCGCGGAGCAAACGCTTCATGACTGGCGTCAAAACTTTAGTCTGGCAACTGACCGGCTGCGTCTGAATACCGAGCAGGCTACTGCCGTCGGTGCGATCCGCAGCGAAGATAACCACTTTGCCGCCTGGCTGCTCGCTGGCATCACCGGTTCGGGCAAAACCGAAGTCTATCTCAGTGTGCTGGAAAACGTGCTGGCGCAGGGCAAGCAGGCGCTGGTGTTAGTGCCAGAAATTGGCCTGACGCCGCAAACCATCGCCCGCTTCCGCGAACGTTTTAACGCCCCGGTAGATGTGCTGCACTCTGCACTCAACGACAGCGAACGCTTGGCCGTCTGGCTACGCGCCCGCAGCGGCGAGGCCGCCATCGTTATCGGGACGCGGTCAGCGCTATTTACTCCCTTTGCCCGTTTGGGACTGATTGTGATCGATGAAGAACACGACAGCTCCTATAAACAGCAGGAAGGCTGGCGCTATCACGCCCGCGATTTAGCGGTATTTCGCGCCAGAGAAGAAGACATTCCCATCGTTATGGGGACGGCGACGCCCGCGCTGGAAACGCTGTATAACGTCCAGATCGGCAAATATCGTCGTCTGAACCTGACCAAACGAGCGGGCAATGCCGCGCTGGCCAAACAGCACGTTATCGATCTGAAAGGGCTGCCGCTGACGGCAGGGTTATCTCAACCGCTGATTACCCGCATCCGCCATCATTTGACGAACGATAATCAGGTTATCTTGTTCCTTAATCGGCGCGGATTCTCCCCGGTGGTGATGTGCCACGAGTGCGGCTGGATTGCCGAGTGTCAGCGCTGCGATCACTACTATACCTACCACCAGCATCAGAAGATGTTGCGCTGCCATCACTGTGACAGCCAGCGCCCGGTGCCGCAGCAGTGCCCCAGCTGCGGCTCGACGAATATGGTGCCCGTCGGTCTGGGCACCGAGCAGCTTGAGCAAAGCCTTGCCCCGATCTTTCCAGATGTTCCGATCACCCGCATTGACCGTGATACCACCAGCCGCAAAGGCGCGTTGGAACAGCAGCTCTCTCAGGTCAGGCAAGGAGGCGCACGTCTTCTCATCGGCACCCAGATGTTGGCGAAAGGCCACCACTTCCCTGACGTAACGCTGGTTGCCCTGCTGGATGTGGACGGTTCGCTGTTCTCCGCCGACTTCCGCGCGGCCGAACGCTTTGCCCAGCTCTATACTCAGGTGGCAGGTCGCGCGGGACGCGCGGGCAAGGCGGGTGAAGTGGCGCTGCAAACGCACCACCCGGAACATCCGCTATTACAAACTCTGCTACAACAGGGCTACGATGCCTTTGCCAGCCAGGCACTTACCGAGCGGAAAAGCGTCTTTCTGCCGCCGTTTACCAGCCATATCCTCTTCCGCGCCGACGATCACGATAATCAGCAGGCCGCGTTATTCCTCCAGCAACTGCGTAATTTGCTGGAAGCGAGCCCGCTGCGGGATGAATCGCTCTGGCTGCTGGGCCCGGTCCCGGCTTTGCAACCCAAACGCGCGGGGCGTTTCCGCTGGCAACTCTTGCTACAGCACCCTTCCCGAGCGCTCTTACAGAAACTGGTCAGAACCTCGATGGCGCTGATCGGCACGCTGCCGCAGGCACGTAAAGTGAAATGGATGCTGGATGTCGACCCCACGGACAGTTAGCGTTTCTTGTTAGATCATTTTGGTTTCTTGCTACGCCTTTTTTGCGATCGGCGTCGAGAACACGATATTCATCACACTTTCTGTGCAAATTAAGCAACAAAACCTGCGTTCAATCTGTTATCACTGTCTGCGCAGGCAGTATGCTGGCCTGACGTATCGTGCCAGTCAGTCGGCATACTGCGCCGAAGAGCGTTACCCGTCATCATAGAGAGTCAGCAGGCAGGAGCGTTCTGCTGACAGTCAGCGCCAGTTAACGCTGACGCAAGGAGAAAAGCGTTGAAGCAGAAGAAAGGCGTCACCACGGCGACGATGAAAGACGTGGCGGATGAGGCGGGCGTTTCCACCGCCACCGTATCCAGAACGTTAATGAATCCGGAGAAAGTCTCTGCGACCACCCGCAGGAAGGTCGAGCAGGCCGTCATCGCCGTTGGCTATTCGCCCCACGCGCTCAACAGGAACCTCAAGCGTAACGAATCACGCACGATCCTGACGATCGTACCGGATATCTGCGATCCCTATTTTTCCGAAATCTTTCGCGGGATCGAGGAAACTGCAGCCGAACACGGCTATCTGGTGCTGATTGGCGACTGTGCTCACCAACATCAGAAAGAAAAAACCTTCGTTGATCTGATTATTACCAAACAGATCGACGGCATGTTGCTGCTGGGTTCCAATCTGCCGTTTGACGCAGGCCAGGAAGAGCAGCGTAATCTTCCGCCGATGGTGATGGCGAATGAGTTCTCACCGGATCTGGCGCTGCCAACCGTGCATATCGATAACCTGACCGCCGCCTTTGAAGCCGTACATTATCTTTATCAGGCAGGCCATCAGCGCATCGCCTGTATTGCTGGCCCGGAGCATATGCACCTGAGTCAATATCGCCTACAGGGCTATATTCAGGCCCTGCGACGCAACGGGATTCTTATCGATAACCAATATATCTTTCGCGGTGATTTCACCTACGAAACCGGAATAAATGGCCTGATTGCGCTGATGCAGCACCCACAGCCGCCCAGCGCGGTCTTCTGTCATAGCGACCTCATGGCGCTGGGCGTACTGGCGCAGGCAAGAAAGATGGGGCTGGATATCCCACGTGACCTCTCCGTCATCGGTTTCGACGATATCGAACAGGCGCAGTACTGCTGGCCCCCCCTGACTTCTGTCGCCCAGCCTCGTTATCAGATCGGACGCGAGGCAATGCTGCTACTCTTAGAGCAGTTGCAAGGTAACACGGTACAAAGCGGCTCTCGCCTGTTGTCCAGTGAACTGGTCATACGCGACAGCGTCGCTGCGCCGAATTTCGCTCGTAACAGGCTTTAAGACTTCAGGTGCTGGTCAAATATTTGAGGGTTCAGTAACATGACCCCCTAATTATGTTATCCCCTAAATAATTCGAGTTTCAGGAAGGCGGCAAGGGAAGGAATCCCGATGAGCTTACTCAGGTAAGTGATTCGGGTGAGTGAACGCAGCCAACGCACATGCAACTTGAAGTATGACGGGTACATTTACCTATCAATTCACAGCGAAACAACAGTGGCACAAAGAGACTACGTGAGCCGAGGACGTTCATCAGGGACGCGTCGGAAAACGACAAATAGCCGAAAAAAAGGCAAGGCTTCAGGTGCATCAAAAACGATGATCGCACTCGCTGTTGCCGTTTTGGTCACCTTCGCGGGCGGTCTGTACTTTATCGCCCATAACAAACCGGACGAGTCCCCCGTTCTGCCGCATCAAAACGTGGGCAAAGGTAATGGGCTGCCACCCAAGCCGGAAGAACGCTGGCGCTACATCAAAGAGTTGGAAAATCGTCAGTTGGGCGTCACAACGCCAACAGAGCCTTCTGCGGGTGGCGAAATTCGATCGCCGGTACAGTTGACGGATGAGCAGCGCCAATTGTTAGAACAGATGCAGTCTGATATGCGTCGTCAACCAACGCAGCTCTCCGAGGTGCCGTATAACGACCAGACGCAGGTTCCGCGTTCTCAGGTAACGATTAAGCCGCCGACACAACCGATGCAGCAGCCGCCTGTTGTGACAACGCAGCCCGCAACGCGTGCACCAGCGGTCACGCAAACGACGCCTGTTGTTCCAAGACAAGAAACGCCAAGACAAGAGACACCAAAACAGGAAGCGCCGAAGCAACAGCCGGTCAAGCAGCCTGAAGCGCCAAAAGCCGAGAAAACTCAACGCTGGGCAATTCAGTGTGGTTCCTTCAAAACCATGGACCCTGCCGAATCAGTGAGAGCGCAGCTGGCATTTGCCGGTATCGAAAGCCGCATCACCTCTAACGGCGGCTGGAACCGTATCATGCTGGGGCCTTACAACAACCGTGCTGCCGCGGATAGCATGATCCAACGCCTGAAAAGCGCGGGCGCATCAAACTGTATTCCTCTTGCCAGCGGGGGTTGAAAAACCCCACGCCTTCCCCCATCTATAACATCAATGCGCCCCGAATCATGCGGGGATCTTTTTCTTCAAACGGGGACTGACTCGTGACAACAATTGTAAGCGTACGCCGCAACGGCCAGGTGGTCATTGGCGGTGATGGACAAGCCACTCTGGGCAACACCGTGATGAAAGGCAACGTGCGTAAGGTACGTCGCCTCTACCATGACCGCGTCATTGCTGGTTTCGCAGGCGGCACGGCGGATGCCTTCACCCTTTTTGAGCTTTTTGAACGTAAACTGGAATTGCACCAGGGTCATCTGGTTAAAGCCGCTGTCGAACTGGCGAAAGACTGGCGTACCGACCGTATGCTACGCAAACTGGAAGCACTGCTGGCCGTCGCGGACGAAAATGCCTCACTGATCATTACCGGTAATGGTGATGTCGTGCAGCCTGAAAATGACCTGATTGCTATTGGTTCCGGCGGTCCTTATGCGCAGGCCGCCGCACGTGCGTTGCTGGAAAACACCGAGCTGGGTGCGCGTGATATCGTCGAGAAATCTCTGGGGATTGCTGGCGACATCTGTATCTATACCAACCAGTTCCACACGATAGAAGAATTAGCCTCCAAGGCGTAAGGATCAACTATGTCTGAAATGACCCCGCGCGAGATAGTCAGCGAACTCGACAGCTATATCATCGGCCAGCATAAAGCGAAACGCGCCGTTTCCATCGCGCTGCGTAACCGCTGGCGCCGTATGCAGTTGGACGAAGCACTTCGTCATGAAGTGACGCCTAAAAATATTCTCATGATCGGCCCGACCGGCGTCGGTAAAACCGAAATTGCTCGCCGTCTGGCAAAGCTCGCCAATGCGCCGTTCATCAAAGTGGAAGCCACTAAATTCACCGAAGTTGGCTATGTAGGTAAAGAAGTTGACTCCATCATCCGCGATCTGACGGATTCCGCGATCAAAATGGTGCGCCTCCAGTCCATCGAAAAAAACCGCTTCCGTGCGGAAGAGATGGCAGAAGACCGCATTCTGGACGTGCTGATTCCACCAGCGAAAAACAACTGGGGTCAGGCAGAAAGCACACCAGAACCTTCCGCTGCGCGTCAGGCATTCCGCAAGAAACTGCGTGAAGGCCAGTTGGACGACAAAGAGATCGAGATCGATCTGGCTGCCGCCCCTGTTGGCGTCGAGATCATGGCACCGCCGGGCATGGAAGAGATGACCAACCAGCTCCAGTCCATGTTCCAGAACCTGGCAGGCCAGAAGCAAAAAGCCCGCAAGATCAAAATCAAAGACGCGTTCAAGCTGCTGATAGAAGAAGAAGCCGCCAAGCTGGTGAACCCAGAAGAGCTGAAGCAGCAGGCGATTGAAGCCGTTGAGCAGCACGGTATCGTGTTCATCGATGAGATCGACAAAATCTGTAAGCGTGGCGAAAGCTCCGGCCCGGATGTTTCCCGTGAAGGCGTTCAGCGCGACCTGCTGCCGCTGGTTGAAGGCTGCACCGTATCCACCAAGCACGGTATGGTCAAAACCGACCACATCCTATTTATCGCCTCCGGCGCATTCCAGGTTGCCAGCCCGTCCGATCTGATTCCAGAATTGCAGGGACGTCTGCCGATTCGCGTGGAATTGCAGGCGCTGACGACGGAAGATTTTGAGCGCATCCTGACAGAGCCGAGCGCTTCGCTGACCGAACAGTACAAAGCGCTGATGGCAACGGAAGGTGTGGATATTTCGTTCACCGCTGATGGTATCCGCCGCATTGCCGAAGCCGCCTGGCAGGTAAACGAAAGCACCGAGAATATCGGCGCGCGTCGTCTGCATACCGTGATGGAGCGTCTGATCGAAGACGTTTCTTATGACGCCAGCGAAATGAACGGTCAAAGCGTTACCATTGACGCAGATTACGTACGTAATCATCTGGATGAATTAGTAGCAGATGAAGATCTGAGTCGATTTATCTTATAATCCGTTTTCGCGGATCGCACGATTAACGATAAAGTGGGAGGCGTTGGCCTCCCACTTTTGTTTCTGACGCCGCCATCACTGACTTTTCTTGTTTATAAACGGATGATTCACGCAATTGGATCGTCAATAAAAATTGAAGCGCACCATGACCTTATCAACCCATAGCAGCAAAACCAAAGCCTGGCTGGATAGTCTGCGTCCAAAAACGTTGCCATTAGCTTTCGCATCTATCGTCACTGGCTCGGCGATTGCGAGCTGGCATAGCAGCTTTAAACCGGGCGTAGCATTACTGGCGTTGTTGACCGCCGGACTGCTGCAAATCCTTTCCAATCTGGCTAACGACTATGGGGATGCGGTAAAAGGCAGCGATACCGAGGACCGTATCGGGCCGCTGCGCGGCATCCAGACCGGCGCCATTACGCTGACGCAGCTGCGCAATGCGCTGATCGTGACGGTCGTGCTTACCATCATTTCCGGCGTGAGTCTGGTGATTCTGGCGTGTGAAAAGCCGGCGGATATCTTTGGTTTCCTGATTCTGGGGCTGCTGGCGATTTTCGCCGCCATCACCTATACCGTCGGTAATAAACCCTATGGCTACATTGGGCTCGGCGATATCTCGGTGCTGATCTTTTTCGGCTGGCTCAGCGTCGCCGGATCGTATTATCTGCAAACCGGCCACTTCGACAGCATCGTCATGCTCCCTGCGACGGCCTGCGGTTTGTTGGCAACAGCAGTATTGAACATCAACAACCTGCGCGATATCGACAACGATCGCATCAGTGGCAAGAACACGCTGGCTGTGCGCCTCGGCGCGGAAAAAGCGCGTTTCTACCACACGATACTGCTGTTGCTGGCGCCGGTTTGTCTCGGTCTGTTTGCAACATTTTATCTGCACAGCCTGGCGGGCTGGCTTTTTATTCTGACGCTCCCGTTGCTGATTAAACAGGCGCGCTATGTGCTGCGTGAAACCAGCGCATTCAGCATGCGTCCGATGTTGGAAAAAACGGTGAAAGGCGCGCTGCTGACCAACATTCTGTTCGCCGTTGGCGTGATACTGAGTTAGTGCGGGTAAAGTGAGCGCAGGCGAAAAGCGGCACGTATTTACTGATGCGCATCAAGTTAACATTTGATGATTTTGCCAACAGCCGCCAGAAAGGGATATACTCATGATTCCAGCGGCAAACAGACGTTAATCCTATGAAATACGATACTTCCGAACTGTGCGATATCTATCACGAAGAGGTGAATGTTGTTGAGCCTCTGTTCTCTAACTTTGGCGGGCGTACTTCATTTGGTGGCAAAATCACCACGGTGAAATGTTTTGAGGATAACGGCCTGCTTTTCGATCTCCTTGAAGAGAACGGCCTCGGGCGCGTGCTGCTGGTCGATGGCGGGGGCTCCGTGCGCCGTGCGTTGATCAACGCGGAAATCGCCCGGCTGGCGACGCAAAACGAATGGGAAGGCATTGTCGTGTATGGCGCAGTGCGTCAGGTTGACGAATTGGCTGAGTTGGATATCGGTATTCAGGCGATGGCGGCCATTCCGGTCGGCGCAGGCAGCGAAGGCATCGGCGAAAGCGATATTCGCGTCAATTTCGGTGGCGTAACCTTCTTCTCCGGTGACCATTTGTATGCCGATAACACCGGTATTATTTTGGCGGAAGACCCGCTGGATATTGAATAATCTCGTTGAATCTCCGCGTTTTTATCGCGGCAATGTCATCACAAAAAAGGGCGATATACGCCCTTTTTTATTTGGCTCAATCGATAATCGATTCCGTCGCCTGAGCCGACAAGTCCTATTAGACTTCTTCCATTTTGCCTAACAGCGCGCGCAGGCGCTCTTGCCATACCACTTGCTCTTCTTTCAACTGTTCGTTCTCGCGCACCAGCGCTTCACGTGAACCCGCAGCCGCCTGAACATCCTGCGACAGCGCATTGTTCTGCTCTTTCAGCTCTTCAATTTCCATTTGCAACAGCGTGATGGTATCAATCGCCTGCTGAACTTTCGCTTCCAGCTTTTCAAACACTTCAAATGACATTCTTCAAACCCCTTTTAATCGCAACAAGGCAAAGATCGGTTAACGCTGGCTCTCGGACTCTGTAACCAACACCCAACGGTGTCGCCATCCGCCCGTAAACATAATCCTGACCGCGGGACGGCTGGCAAGACAGACCATAGCGAAATTGTATGTAGCCAACCGCCACCTGTCTAGCGCACATCCCCCACTACGCGAGTGTGGCAGCTTTTCTTACGTAACACTATCAGTACAAACTGAAAAACAGGCAGCGCAAACGGAAAAACGAACGGTGCAGGCTAAGAACGCTCCCTGTTCGCTTCCCCATTACTCCTATGTTACCCAAAATAATTCAAATTGTAGGAAGGCGGCAATCGCACGAATCCCCAGGAGCTTACACCAGTAAGTGACTGGGGTGAGTAAGGGAAGCCAACGCACATACAGTTTGAAGTATGACGGGTAAGTGTTAATAAATTTAACCTGAGCGTTACTATCAACCTTGTGCGAAAAACCACGGCGAGTCATTTTATAAGCGAATACGCTCATTTTCTTGACGCACAACACACATTTCAATTTCGATATTTCTCGTTTTCGCGCATTAACGATAAATTCACATCATAAATACATTTAAAACAGAGGATGCCACTCAGCGGTATCCTTAGACCTACCACTCTGTATGTTACCCAGCAGGAAAAAAATATGAGCCAAGCAGAACGTTCAACGCTAAGAGGTCAGTGTATCGCCGAGTTTCTCGGTACTGGCCTGCTGATTTTCTTCGGTGTCGGCTGCGTCGCCGCATTGAAACTGGCGGGAGCCAGCTTCGGACAGTGGGAGATCAGCATCATTTGGGGTCTGGGGGTTGCGATGGCAATCTACCTGACCGCCGCGATTTCCGGTGCCCACCTCAACCCAGCAGTAACCATCGCGCTGTGGCTGTTTGCCTGTTTCGATGGGCGCAAAGTGGTGCCTTACATTCTGGCGCAGATTGCCGGGGCATTTTGTGCCGCCGCACTGGTCTACGGTCTGTATCACAATCTGTTCGTTGATTTCGAGCAGACCAACAACATGGTGCGCGGCAGTACGGAAAGCCTGAGTTTAGCCGGCATTTTCTCAACGTATCCAAACCCGCACATTTCCGTCATGCAGGCGCTACTGGTTGAAACCGTCATCACCGCCATCCTGATGTGTCTGATTCTGGCGCTGACCGATGATGGTAACGGTATCCCACGCGGGCCACTCGCTCCCCTGCTGATCGGTATTCTGATTGCCGTCATCGGTGCATCTATGGGACCGTTGACCGGCTTCGCCCTCAACCCGGCGCGTGACTTTGGTCCTAAGCTGTTCGCCTTCCTGGCGGGTTGGGGCAACGTCGCCTTTACTGGCGCACGCGAAATCCCTTACTTCCTGGTTCCTATCTTTGGCCCCATCATCGGTGCCTGTCTGGGTGCCTTCGGTTATCGCGCACTGATTGGCCGTAATTTGCCATGCGATGTGTGCGAACCCGAGGCAGAAACTACCACGCGTCGTGAAAGCCGTTAAACTTAACGCCACGACCATCCTATTTCACGGTTAATCATTACAGGATTGGATTTATGAACCCGGAAAAAAAATACATCGTCGCACTCGACCAGGGCACAACCAGCTCCCGCGCCATCGTGTTGGATCACGATGCCAACATCGTGAGCGTTTCACAGCGTGAATTCACCCAGATCTACCCAAAAGCGGGCTGGGTAGAGCATGACCCCATGGAGATTTGGGCGTCACAGAGCTCAACGTTGGTCGAAGTGCTGGCCAAAGCCGACATCAGCTCGGATGAAGTCGCGGGCATTGGTATCACCAACCAGCGTGAAACCACCGTCGTCTGGGAAAAAGAGAGCGGCAAGCCGATTTATAACGCCATTGTCTGGCAGTGTCGTCGTACCGCGGACATTTGCGAAAAGCTGAAGAAAGACGGTCTGGAAGAGTACGTTCGCAACACCACCGGACTGGTGGTCGACCCCTACTTCTCCGGCACCAAAGTGAAATGGATTCTGGATCACGTTGAAGGCTCTCGTGAACGCGCCAAACGCGGCGAACTGCTGTTTGGTACGATTGATACCTGGCTGATTTGGAAAATGACGCAGGGGCGTGTTCACGTAACGGATTACACCAACGCTTCCCGCACCATGCTGTTTAATATTCATACGCTGGAGTGGGATACCCGCATGCTGGAAGCGCTGGATATCCCGCGTGAGATGCTGCCGGAAGTGCGCGCATCTTCAGAAGTCTACGGCCAGACCAACATTGGCGGTAAAGGCGGCACACGTATTCCTATCGCCGGTATCGCGGGTGACCAGCAGGCGGCGCTGTACGGCCAGCTTTGCGTCAATCCAGGGCAGGCGAAAAACACCTACGGCACCGGCTGCTTTCTGCTGATGAATACCGGTAAAGAAGCGGTGCTGTCCAAACACGGCCTGCTGACCACCATCGCCTGCGGCCCACGCGGCGAAGTTAACTACGCGCTGGAAGGCTCGGTATTCGTTGGCGGCGCCTCTATCCAATGGCTGCGTGACGAGCTGAAGCTGATCGGAGACTCAATGGACTCCGAATACTTCGCAACGAAAGTGAAGGACACCAACGGCGTCTATGTCGTACCGGCTTTCACCGGTTTGGGCGCACCTTACTGGGACCCGTATGCCCGTGGCGCGATCTTCGGTCTGACCCGCGGCGTGAACGCGAACCACATCATTCGTGCGACGCTGGAATCCATTGCCTTCCAGACCCGCGACGTACTGGATGCCATGCAGGCAGACGCCGATACCCGCCTGAAAGCGCTGCGTGTCGACGGCGGTGCGGTCGCCAACAACTTCCTGATGCAGTTCCAGTCCGATATTCTCGGCACGCGCGTGGAACGCCCGGAAGTGCGCGAATCCACTGCGCTGGGTGCCGCTTTCCTGGCAGGCCTCGCCACTGGATTCTGGAACGATCTGGACGAAGTGAAGAGCAAAGCCACGATCGAGCGCGAATTCCGCCCCAGCATTGAAACCGTGGAGCGTAATTACCGCTACAGCGGCTGGCAAAAAGCTGTGGCTCGCGCCCGTAACTGGGAAGATCACGACGCCTAATCTATCACCACATCTATCCACATCGGGCGCGCCTGTCGCGCCCGTTTTTTCCTATCGCCCAACCGCCACTCTCCCCCGTTGTGATAAAATCCTCGCCCATATCCTAATGTTGATCGTTTAAGAACCGAGATACCGGGGCGACCACGGTGCGAGGCGTCCCTGCGGGAACCTCATCACCGCGTTTCACCTAAATCCAGGCTTAAGTGGCTAACATAAGGCCACTTCTTTCCCGAACGACAACAGACAGGTATTTATGAAACGTGAATTAGCCATCG
This sequence comes from Pectobacterium aroidearum, assembly GCF_041228105.1. Classification (NCBI taxonomy): domain Bacteria; kingdom Pseudomonadati; phylum Pseudomonadota; class Gammaproteobacteria; order Enterobacterales; family Pectobacteriaceae; genus Pectobacterium; species Pectobacterium aroidearum. The sequence continues at coordinate 185,752 of NZ_CP166097.1, read as the reverse complement.
AGTTCTCGCGCGTCACCGAAGCAGCCGCGCTGGCAGGCTATAAGTGGTTAGGTCGTGGCGACAAGAATGCCGCCGACAATGCCGCCGTACAGGCGATGCGCATCATGCTGAATCAGGTCAATATCAACGGTCAGATTGTCATCGGCGAAGGGGAAATCGACGAAGCACCTATGCTGTTTATCGGTGAGCAGGTCGGCACCGGCAAGGGCGATGCCGTAGACATCGCCGTCGATCCGATTGAAGGCACGCGGATGACGGCAATGGGTCAGGCGAATGCGCTGGCCGTGCTGGCCGTTGGCGAAAAAGGCGCATTTCTGCACGCGCCAGACATGTACATGGAAAAACTGATCGTCGGGCCTGAAGCGAAAGGCGCGATTGATCTCAACCTGCCGCTGGCAGACAACCTGCGCAATATCGCGCTGAAGCTGGGTAAACCGCTCAGCCAGTTAACCGTGACGACACTGGCTAAACCGCGCCACGATGCCTGCATCGCGGAAATGCAGCAGTTGGGCGTGAAAGTGTTCGCCATTCCAGACGGCGACGTAGCCGCATCCATTCTCACCTGCATGCCGGACAGCGAAGTTGACGTGCTATATGGCATCGGCGGCGCGCCAGAAGGCGTGATCTCGGCGGCCGTGATTCGCGCGCTTGATGGCGATATGCAAGGGCGTTTGCTGGCACGTCATCAGGTTAAAGGCGATAACGCTGAAAACCGCCGCATCGGTGAAGATGAGCTGGCACGCTGCCGACAAATGGGCATCGAAGCGGGCAGCGTCCTCAAACTTGATGATATGGCACGTAATGACAACGTGATTTTCTCCGCGACCGGCATCACCAAAGGTGATTTACTGGACGGGATCGCGCGTAAAGGCAACATGGCCACCACGGAAACGCTGCTGATCCGCGGCAAATCCCGCACGATCCGCCGGATTAAGTCGACACACTATCTGGATCGCAAGGATCGCACGCTGCACGAATTTTTGCTGTAGCAGGCGATTGCCCGGCTGACTGATTGTTTCACAGTTGTTAATAAATAGCGTATCTTAAACGCACGACTTAAATGCACAAATAGTGGCGTCAATACCCTAGATAATTCGAGTTGCAGGAAGGCGGCAACCGCGCGAGTCCCCAGGAGCTTACTCAAGTAAGTGACTGGGGCGAGTAAGAGAAGCCAACACACATGCAGCTTGAAGTATGACGGGTACAACAGGAGCAAAAAAATATGGCTGAATGGGTGACAGGCAAAGTGGTTCAGGTGGAAAACTGGACAGAGAGTCTGTTTAGCATTCGGGTTCACGCGCCCACCGATTCATTCACTGCCGGGCAGTATGGCAAACTGGCGCTGGAGATTGAGGGTGAGAAAGTGCAGCGCGCGTATTCCTACGTGAATGCGCCTAGCGATCCTACACTTGAGTTCTATTTGGTAACCGTGCCAGAAGGCAAGCTTAGTCCTCATCTTCATGCGCTTCAGCCTGGCTCCGAAGTGATGGTCGTCAAAGAACCCGCTGGATTTTTCGTGTTGGAAGAGGTTCCTGACTGCGAGACGCTGTGGATGCTGGCAACAGGGACGGGTATTGGCCCTTACCTGTCGATCCTTCAGGAAGGTAAGGATCTGGAGCGCTTTAAGAACATCGTGCTGGTTCACGCCGCCCGATTCTCACGCGATCTGAGCTATCTGCCGTTGATGCAGCAATTACAGCAGCGTTACCACGGGAAGCTGCGTATTCAAACGGTCGTCAGCCGGGAAGAGGAAACGGGCTCGCTGACAGGCCGCGTTCCCCAGCTTATCAGCAACGGTACATTGGAAGCCGCCGTGGGCTTGCCGATGAATGCTGAAACCAGCCACGTTATGCTGTGCGGTAACCCACAGATGGTGCGCGATACCCAACTGTTGCTGAAAGAAGAGCGGCAAATGACCAAGCACCTGCGCCGCAGACCCGGTCATATGACTGCCGAAAACTATTGGTAAACCGTCGGTTGTTTTAATTAGCGGCGGAAGCGAAACGGCTCCGCCTCTGCTCCAAACCGGTTTTCCCCTTTTGTCCCCAGGAAAACGCCGCAATCGAGCAACGTCATCACGACAATCAGGATCGGCAAGAAGCGGGCAATACCCCACTGCCAGATAGTGGAAAACATCATCCAGTTCCCCGAAGCCAGCATCCACGCCACCACTAACAGCAGCGCCCACCAGCCGCTTTTATTACGGTCGTGCAGTCGTTTCACCATTATCGCCGCCGTTGGCCACAGCAATACCACCAAACCAAACGCCGTTGATTGCGTATCCAGCCAGTTTTGGCCGGATAGCGTAAACAGTACCGCCATCAGTGCGACCCAAATGGCCATCCAGAGCCAGAAATCACGACGGCCGATTCGGCCTTTAAACGAGAAGCACCATTGCTGTAATGTCATTAACGATAACGCCCTGAATTGTCAGCCTGTCTGGCCGAATGAATCGGTATTTTAGTGTGGCTGATTTTACCTCAACCCAAGTATTTGCCTGTAATCTTTACGCGATTTTTGACAACGACGTACCAATGCCGCTTTAATCAAACGTATTCCGCCGTTATTGGCCTGGACATCTTCTGAAGTGGCTGACCCGAATCCCTATGACACGAAAACGCATCGCTTCACTTTTGGTTTTATCATCGCTGGTGCTGTACCAGACTCACGCAGCAGCCGATCCGACGTTCCCGCCCAAACCCTCAGCCAATGCGCCGTACCTGCTGGCCGGAGCCCCAACCTTCGATCAAACCATCACGCAGTTCCGCTCCCGCTACAACCTGAGCAACCCGACGCTGCCGATTGGTGAATTTCGAGTTGTCGACACCGGTAATATCACCAGCATGCTGACTCGCGCTGCCAGTCGCATCAACGACCACCTCTATGCCTCAACCGCGTTAGAAAAAGGCACGGGGAAAATCAAAACGCTGCAAATTACCTGGCTACCGCAGCCACAGAGCGATCAAGAGACCGCAGCGCGTCGTAAGCAGGCCATAGACTATATGGCGGCGCTGGCACGAACGTTCGCGCCGTCGCTGACGGAAGAACAAAGCATGAAAAAAGTCACCGAACTGCTGGAAAAAGGCAAAGGACAGCGCTTTTATCCGCAAACGGAAGGCGCCCTGCGTTATGTTGTTGCAGATGATGGCGAAAAAGGGCTAACTTTTGCTGTTGAACCGATTAAGCTAACGCTATCTGAACCGTGATCTACACGGTAATTAATGACGAAAAACAGAGCCACGGTCACATTTCGTCTCTATACTGTGGGCAGGTCGTATTGCCTGACGGCAGTAAAATTTATGCATCGGTTCATTAATACATTGATTTATTAACATATTGATTCATTCGCGATTCCGGCTGGAGGAAAAAAGATGCGACATCCATTAGTTATGGGTAACTGGAAGCTGAACGGCAGCACTCACATGGTCAACGAACTGATCGCGGGCTTGCGTAAAGAGCTCAGCACCGTTGACGGTTGTGGCGTAGCGATTGCACCACCGGCGATCTACCTCGATCAAGCTAATCACCAACTGGCTGGCAGCCGTATTGCACTGGGCGCGCAGAACGTTGACGTAAACCTCTCTGGTGCCTTCACCGGTGAAACCTCTGCCGACATGCTGAAAGACATCGGCGCGAAATACATCATCATCGGCCACTCCGAGCGCCGCACCTACCACAAAGAAAGCGACGAATTCATTGCGAAGAAATTTGGCGTGCTGAAAGACGCGGGCCTGATTCCGGTGCTGTGCATTGGCGAGACCGAAGCGGAAAACGAAGCAGGCCAGACGGAAGCGGTATGTGCACGTCAGCTGGATGCCGTGCTGAACACGCTGGGTGCGAAAGCGTTTGAAAACACCGTTATCGCCTACGAACCTGTATGGGCTATCGGTACCGGCAAATCTGCGACCCCTGCGCAAGCGCAAGCCGTTCACAAATTCATCCGCGATCACATCGCCAAGCAAGATGCCGCTATTGCTGAACAAGTTATCATCCAGTACGGCGGTTCGGTTAATGCTGCGAATGCCGCAGAGCTGTTCACCCAGCCGGATATCGACGGCGCGCTGGTTGGCGGAGCATCACTGAAAGCCGACGCCTTTGCCGTTATCGTGAAAGCCGCAGCCGACGCGAAACGCGGCTAAGCGTTTCATAGAAAACGGGCGGAACAAACCTTCGCCCGATCAAAAAGCCGGTTCACGCTCTCGCGCCAACCGGCTTTTTTTATGACGGATATCCCTATCCGTCACCCTTCTTCTAAGCCGTCCGTTAACGGCTCAACAGTTACTTCACCGCAGGGATTTGCTGCGTAATGCAGTGAATATTTCCACCGCCCAGTAGGATTTCCCGCGCAGGCACGCCGCTAATCAGGTAGCCGGGGAACATCTGTTGCAGCAGGTCGCGGGCAACGTCATCCGTCTTTTCATCCAGCAGCGGGAAAATGATTTGCTGGTTGCTGATCAGGAAATTCACATAGGAACCCGCCAGACGAGAACCGGCAAGGCGTTCAACCGCATCGCCGCTGTCCACGCCCTGCGCTTCCTCTTTGGTCGCATAGAGCGGTCCGGGGGCTGGCAACTTCCAGATTTTCAGCTCACGCCCTTGTGCATCCCGCGCGGCCGACAGCACCTCATAGGCCGCAACGGAGCGGGCATACTGCGGATCGTTTTCGTCATCCGTCCAGTGCAGCGCCACTTCACCGGGGCGTACGAAGCAGCACATGTTATCGATATGCCCGTCGGTTTCGTCGTTGTACACGCCCTCTTCCAGCCAGATAATCGTCGAGATGCTGAGGTAATCACGCATCAGCTGTTCGATTTCTGCCTTACTCAGATGCGGGTTACGGTTCGGATTGAGCAAGCATTCCGCTGTGGTCAGCAATGTGCCTTCACCATCGACATGGATCGAGCCGCCTTCCAGAATCAGCGGCGCGGCGTAACGCGCAGCCTGATGATAGTCCAGCACCTGTGCCGCGACTTTCTCATCCTGACTCCAGTCTTCATACAGACCGCCAAGTTCGCCGCCCCAGGCGTTGAACTGCCAGTCGATACCCCGACGTTCACCCACCTGATTCAGCACGATGGTTGGACCGGTGTCACGCATCCAAGCGTCGTCGCTTTCCATTTCCACCAGCGTGACATTCACTGGCATCACTTGTTGCGCATTCGCCATGTAACGTGCGGGCACACCCATGATAACTGGCGTATTCTGAGCGATAGCTTCTGCCACGCGCGCGAACGTTTTTTGCGCCGGAATGCCTTGTTCGCGCCAGTTGTCAGTGCGATACGGCCAAATCATCCACACGGCATCATGCGGCGCCCATTCGGCGGGCATCGCAAAACCATCCTGATGCGGCGTCGTGTGAGAGGAAGTTGCTGGCTGTGACATGACTTATCTCCAGGTCTTGCCGTCAGAAGTGGCGATTGTGCCGTACATGTCTGGACGACGGTCGCGGAACAGGCCCCATGACGCACGCTGTGCAGCAATGGCCTCTAAATCAAATTCATGTACCAGAATCGCTTCATCCGTCTTATTGGCCTGTGCCAGCAACGCACCAGTTTGGTCGGCAATGAAGGACGAGCCGTAGAACGTCATTTCCAGACCGTCGATGTATTTACTGGCTTCCGTACCGATACGGTTAGATGCGATTACTGGCACGAGATTCGCCGCAGCGTGACCTTGCTGAACACGAGTCCAGTGCGGCTGGCTGTCGATATCCGGGTAAGCAGGTTCGGAACCAATCGCGGTCGGATAGAAAATCAGCTCTGCGCCCTGCAACGCCAGGCTGCGTGCGGTTTCCGGGAACCACTGATCCCAGCAAATGCCCACGCCGATTTTTGCGTAGCGCGTCTGCCAGACTTTAAAACCGGTATCGCCCGGAATGAAGAATTGCTTCTCCTGATACGCCGGACCATTCGGAATATGTGTTTTGCGGTAAACATCCAGCACGGCACCGTCCGCGTCAATCATCACCAGCGAGTTGTAATAGGCGTTATTGGCACGCTCAAAGAAGCTCAACGGCAGCACCACGTTCAGCTCCGCCGCCAGTGCGGAAAAATGCTTAATCAGCGGGCTGGTTTCCAGCTCCTGCGCCAGCGCATAATGCTCTGGGCTTTGATCGATACAGAAATACGGTGCGGCAAACAGCTCCTGAATCAGGATAACCTGCGCGCCTTTTGCATGCGCTTGTCGCACCAGTTTTTCGGCGTTTTCGATATTCTTGGGCAGGTCCCAGGAACACGCCATTTGTGTTGCGGCAACGGTAACTTTTTTCATGCGAAAACCTCAATAATAACGATATATACCCGCCCTTTCTTACCGGCAAGTATCGGCAATAAGTGTTTCTCTCGGTCACGATTATGCATCGGCGCGAACCCGCGCGGCCTTAACGAGTGTCTACTCTAAATAATTCAAGTTTCAGGCAGGCGGCAAGAGAAGGACAAATTCGTCGGGAACGAATTTGACCAGCCAAAGGCTGGCCTCCGGTGAGAGACAGGATGTCTCTCATTTCATCCCGATGAGCTTACTCAAGTAAGTGATTCGGGTGAGTGAACGCAGCCAACGTACATGCAACTTGAAGTATGACGAGTATAGGCCAACACACCTGCGCATACCCAATAGGAATATCCTGTTAAGGTATTGACCGAAAATGACATGCGCATTATGCCAGTTAATCACAGCACTTCACTATGCTGAAAATGCACGATCTCGCATGGCGGACAGAAAAGAAAAACCGCCTTTTCATGGCGGTTCAGACTGTCAACAAACTTATTTGCCGAACGAAAACGGGAATAACGGAATAGAAGAGTAAAGCGTTTGCGCCAGGGATGGCGCAAGCCGAGCGTACAGGGAAGTATTTACAGCGTCTTTACGATCTATCCGTTACTCCCGCTCTACGGATTTTGTCAGCAATCTCAATCGCCTTTTTCACGGAGGTTTCTATCGGTGATTAAGATGGAGAGAAAGCGGTAATTAGCAGCATCAGGCTTCAACGGTATCTGCCTGCTGTAAAGCCTGGCTGACCGCTTGTCGTTGCTCCAACAATGCAGTGCTGGTTCGGTCGCGAGGATAAGTGAGATTTATCGGCAGAATCCTGCTAATCCGGCCGGGTCGGGGCGACATAACCACCACTCTGTCCGCCAGAAAGACGGCTTCTTCCACATCGTGTGTCACCAGCAGGATCGTCAAATCCGTTTGCTGGCGTATCTCCGCCAAACGCGCCTGCAACTGCTGCTTAGTCAGCGCATCCAGTGCCCCAAAAGGTTCATCCAGCAGAAGAATGCGAGGCGTCGACACCAGCCCACGGGCAATCGCCACTCGCTGCGCCATTCCCCCGGATAGCTGATGCGGCCATGCATCGGCAAAGCCTTCCAGCCCCATCATCTGGAGATAGTGCGCAATACGGCGTTCTACCTCAGCAGGAGAAAGATTGAGGTTGAGCATACCGAGGCGAATATTGTCCGTTACAGTGAGCCACGGAAACAGGCGCGGTTCCTGAAACACCAGACTGACATCGTCGGGAATACCGCGCACAGGCCGCTCGCCAATCAGAATGCGTCCGCGTTCCGTGGTATCAATCCCGGCCGCCAGACGCAGCAGCGTCGATTTACCACAGCCACTGGCACCGATGATGGCAACCAGTTCGCCCGCATGCAGCGACAGATCGATATCCTGCAACACCGTCAGCGGGGTGCCGTTGACGATAAAGTGTTTAGTAATGTGCTGAAAATGCAGGGACATAGCTTCTCCGTTAACGGTCACGCAAAGCGCCAGCGGGTCAACCGCCGCTCAGATAAGGTAATCAGCCGGGAAAAGAGCGCGGCGACGGCGGCAATCAGCACCACACCCGCCATAATGCGGTCGGATTCAAGCAACTGCTGTGCGCGAATCATCATACCGCCCAGCCCTTCTCCCGACGGCATGAAATACTCTGCGCCAATCGCGCCTGTCCACGCGTGCATCAACGCCAGCCGCAGGCCGGAAAACAGCGGCGGCAACACGCTGGGCAGTATTAGCGTGCGGAGCGTCTGAACTGGCGTCAGACGCAGCACCTGCGCCACTTCCAACAGCGCAGGGGGAAGCTGAGCGATCCCCTGACGGGTTGCCAGCATCACGGGAAAGAATGCCGCCACGGCGATAAACACGATTTTGGCGCTTTCCCCTAACCCAAACCAGGCGGTGATCAGCGGCAGCCAGGCGAATAGCGCTACGCAACGCAGCGCGGACAGCGCCGGATTAAACAGCCTGTCGGTAATACGCCAGCCGCCGAGCACCGCTCCAACCAGCACGCCGATCGCACTCCCCAGCGTAAAGCCCTGTAGCGCCCGCAGCAGGCTGGCATGGAGATCAATGAGCAATCCCCCCTGAACCAGCCCCGTCCCCAGCGCGTCGATCACGCGACTCGGCGCAGGAAGGAAAGCCACGTTCACCCACTCGTAGGTGCTACTAACCTGCCACAGCACAACCAGTACCAGTGGCGCTAACCAAGGTGTCAGCGACAGACTCGGCAGCGCATAACCCAAGCTATCGCGACCCAGCACCGGTGCAGGCCAGTGAATCCAGCGACGCTCCAGCTTCAGCAGCACACGCTCTCCGGCAAATCCCAGGATTCCAATGATCAGAATGCAGACGAACACTAAATCCAACATGAACAGCTGGCGGCTTTGTACCAGCAGATAGCCCAACCCTTCGCTGGATGCCAGCAGTTCAACCGCAATCAACGCGACCCATCCGGTAGAAAACGCCAGCCGCACGCCGGTCATCACATAGGGCAGCATCGCAGGCAGAATCAGGTAGCGCAGGAAAGCGGCAGGCGGTAAACGCAGGCTACGTGCCATTTCATGCAGCTTTTGCGGCGTCTGTTGAATGCCGGCACACGTGTAGAGCGTCACCGGCACCGTTACCGATTTCACCAGCACTACCAGCTTCAGCGCCTCGCCGATGCCCAGTGACAACATCAAGAGTGGAATCCAGGCCAGCGTCGGGATCTGCGCAATAACGGTGAACAACGGCATAAATAGCGCATTCAGCCGCCGATTCAGACCGAAGAGACTACCGAGCACCAGACCCAGCGCGATCCCCCCGCTAAAGCCAATCGCCAGCCGCAGCAGGCTGATGGGCAACTGATGAACCAGCTCTTCGGGGATAAAAGCCCGTGCGCTATCGATGACCGCCAGTGGTGAAGGCAGGATTTGTTCAGACATCCATCCGTGACGACTGGCAAGCCACCAGCTTGCAAGCACCAGCAGCGGCACAACCAGAGACACGACTAACGCAGAATATCCCGCCGACAGTGCGGCGGCGGTCAGCGAGGCATCAGGGGCGGAGCGTATCCGCAGCGGATATTTGGGCATCATGATCGTCGGTATCCAGCGGCGTTATTTTTGCGTCAGCAGGGAAAGACGAGTAATCCCCGCCTGCTCGACATCGGCCAGCAGCGCGGCGACAGCGCCGTAATTCGCGTCTTTATCCGCCTGCACCTGCACCACCAGATCCGCATTACCCGCTTTAGCCTGTTGCAGGCGCGGCACCAGCTGTTCGCGCGCCAGATTCTCTTTATTGATGAACACGCGCTGCTCGCTATCAATACTAATCACTACCGGATCGGCGCGGTCAGCCGGTGCCACCGCCGACGTTTTCGGGAGCTGAATCGGAATGGCATTGGTCAACATCGGCGCGGTCACAATAAACACCACCAGCAGCACCAGCATGACGTCCACAAGGGGTGTGATATTCATTTCACTCATGACGTCTTCATCATTACGCGAGGTAAACGCCATATCAGACCACCTCTCTCAGGTTCTTCACGGAGAAGGCGGCAGACGATGGCTCCGCGCTGGCGTGAACCGTGCTGACATGAAAATCGTGAGCCTGCATCACGCTGTAGACATCATGGGCAAAGTCATCCATGTCCGCGACGGCCAGCTTGAGGCGACGTAAAAAGTAGTTGTAGATCAGCACCGCAGGCACCGCGACGGCAATCCCGATTCCGGTCGCAATCAGCGCGTTGCCAATCGGCCCCGCAACAGTATCGAGACTGGCAGAACCAGAAAGCCCGATCTCCTGTAATGCCGCCATAATGCCCCAAACGGTGCCAAACAGGCCGATAAACGGCGACGTACTGCCGATACTGGCCAGCACCGCCAGCCCGCTTTCCAACGTACGTCGCTCACGCTGAATCTGTTGTTGCAGCGCGCGCTCAACCCGATCGGGCAGATGAATATTCAGCGCAAGCTGCCCACTCATCTGCTCTGGCGCTTTGACGGCGGCCAGCGCCAGATTAGCGAGTGAACCGGGCTGTTTGGCGCTGGTTTCCGGCGTCTGGCTAACGTCATCCTGCTGCCAGAACGCCGCGCGAAAACGCCGATCGCGCCGCTGCGCCCGCCCGTATTGGACGAATTTCAGCAGCCCCAGCCCCCAGGTGACGAGGGAAAACAGCAGTAACAATAGAATCACTGCGCCTTCCGCAGAAAAGAGTTCAATGTGTCCAAGCGTCATAACCAATTACCTCATGAGTTCAGCGAAAAATCGACGGGAACAACCACCCAGCCGCTCACCGGCTGGTTGCCGCGGCGCGCCGGAACGAAAGACCAGCGCAGCACCGTGTCTCTGGCTGCCTCGTCCAACGAGGGATAGCCGCTTGATTGATGAATCCGAATGGTTTGCACTTTGCCGTCGGCACGTACCTGCACATTCAGAAGTACGGTGCCTTCATAACCACGGCTAATCGCCACGTCGGGATAAGACGGTGCCGGATTATGCAGGTAGTCCGCATTCGCCAACGGCGGCGTTAACGGCGCGTCTACGGGTGGCGCGACCGCCTGTTGCGCCACCGGAGCTGGCGTGACCGGGGCACTTGCCGATACCGTTTCAGCCTGAGGTTTTGGCGTCGGCGCGGGCGGGTTCTTTTTCACCGCGACCTTTTTCGGCGCGGGTTCCGGCTTTTTCTCGGGCGCTTTTCTCTCAGGTTCCGGCGGCAATAGCGCGTTGTCATCCACTGGCTTGTCGACGACGGGCGGAGTGAGTTCCGGCGGAGGGGCTACGACTTCAGGTTCAGCCGGCTCGGCTTGCAGTACCGGCTCGGCAACCGCCGCAACCAGTTCGATGCTGATAGGCTGTGGCCGGGCTGGTACCGTAACAGGCGGTGTCGACGCGCTGCTGAATAACGCCAATACTGCCGCGTGCAATAGCAACGTTGCGATCGCCGCCAGCCAACGCTCCGGTCGGGACGAAACCGTCGTATTCAACGCCGGCACGCGCGACTGCACGACGCCGTTCACCCGGCTGGCGTGCGGAGTCGGCTCCGGTGAATAAGACCGGGATCCTGACACCGCTCCCGCATAGAGTAATTCCGTCATGGTTAGTGCTCCTGACCGTGTTTATTGATACCCGTCATGCTTTAACTTGCAGGCGACATTGAGAGGTAACCTAAAATAGCGCTGGAATAAGCGATTCTTTCCGAGTGCTTAATAAAGTCAACGTATGTATCTGCATATCGATATTCATTTATACCCGTCATACTTCAAGTTGCATGTGCGTTGGCTGCGTTCACTCACCCGAATCACTTACCTGAGTAAGCTCATCGGGATTCCTTCCCTTGCCGCCTTCCTGAAACTCGAATTATTTAGGATATAATTATTTATTTCATCGGAAAGATAATGACGATCCTGCCTACCGACAAACTAAAGGCAATAAACCCAAACAGGCTAATGCATAGTTGGAATAGTTTTTTTTCGTTCGCTGCATAACGATGAAATAAGCGATGAATGCTGATTTAGCTATTTACTAAAAATAATAATGCTTTTTTTGTATTAGTCAGTTTATTGCCAAGCCTTTAAATGTGTTTCTGCAACAAGATGACGCCGCGCTAAACCGGCGCAATAACAACAGAAATATTCGCACACTCACATTCAAACACCTCATCACTGGCGGGCGACAAATGAAAACATCAGGACGAAAATGGTTAGTGACCAGTTTATTGGCAATGGGAATGGCCTGGTCAGGCATTGCATCGGCGATTACTGAAATTCGCATTGCCGCGCCAGACATCGGTGCAGGCACAAAACCCAGCGGCGGCGGCCTGCTTGACGTCATTCACAGTCAGAAGCTGCTGGAGCGCGAGTTTGGCAAAGACGGGATCAGCGTCCGTTGGACGTTTATTAAAGGCGCAGGCCCCGTTATCAATGAAGCGTTTGGCAACCATCAGGTTGACGTGGCCTATCTGGGGGATTTAGCCAGCATTATCGGCCGCGCGCGCGGGCTGGATACGCGCGTGATCGCCGTGGCATCACGCGGTATCAATCACTATCTGGCGGTGGCGAAAGGTTCCGGTATTGAGAAAATCGCCGATCTGAAAGGTAAACGCATCGGGATCTTTCGCGGAACAGCAGGAGAGCTTTCGTTCGTCAGCGCGCTTGATTCGCAGGGTCTAAAGCCTTCTGATGTGAAGCTGATTAATCTCGACTTCGCGGCGGCCAGCGCGGCGTTAGCGGCCGGACAGATTAATGCGACATGGGGCGGCAGCAATACGCTTTCGCTGCGAGATAAAGGACTGGCGGACATCCCACTGTCTAGCCGTGACCTGAATGGTGCCGGCCAGCTCAGCGGCTTCCTGCTGGTGGATGAGAAATTTGCCAAAGGCAACGAGGATATTCTGCGCCGCCTGGTAAAAGTCCAACGAGAAGCGGCAAACTGGGCCAGCGATGAGAAAAATAAAGATGAATTTATTCGACTCTTAGCCACCCAATCAGGTTACCCGGAAAATATATTACGCGTCGAATGGGATACATTGCCGCCATTAACCGAGCGTCTTTCACCCGAATTGGATCCAGACTTTGTGGAAAAATTAAAACGCGCCGTCACATTGGCATATGAATCGCGTCTTATTCGGCAACCTTTTGATGTCGATAAATGGCTGGATGATTCTTATCTAAAAGCAACTCAATAATTTATTCCCCCCAAAAATTATAACCCACGTATTGCCGTGACATTCACGGCAATCGGCAGCCTATTGACGACATTCGGACGAAGCTATGTATTTAAAAAAACACCAGCAGTATTTAAAAGAACACCAGCGAAAAATAACATCAGGCATTTTAATGAGCTGCGTCTTAACGCTTCCTGCTATGGCGCGAGCAGCCGATCCGCAAATCACAACGGATAACGTTCCACGAACCGAGGCAGCAACCGCCGCCCCCGTTCAACTAAAGCGTGTGAAAGTGAATGCTCAGCGTACGCCTGTTCAACCACCGACCACGCTGGCATCGGTGATCGATGGCAAAACGCTCGAAGAAGAACGGGTGTATCGCTTTGAAGAACTGTCGCAACTGGTGACAGGGCTGGACGTCGATACCGTCGATGTGATGGACACCACCGTGACCATTCGTGGGATTGGCGACGGCGGCGAGAGCGGTACGAATATCGGTATGCCGGGCAGCGTAGGGCTGTTTGTCGATGGCGTTTACTTATCCCGCCCCGGCGTCATCTCTAATGACTTGCTGGATATCGACAGCACCCGCGTATTGAAAGGCCCACAAGGGGCAGCCTACGGCTTTAACACCACCGGCGGCGCTATTGATATTCGCACCCGCAAACCGACCTTCACACCGGAATATTCACTGGAACAATCTTTCGGGCAGCGCGGTTACCTGCAATCCAAACTGATGGCATCCGGGCCACTCAGCGACCACTGGGCAGGACGCATCAACCTGTCGCGCACGGAACGCGGTGGAAACGTCACGAATATAGAAAACGGCCATAAGCTGGGAGGCAGCACCAATAACGGCGTGCGCGGCCAGTTGCTTTATCAGCCTAATGACAGTTTTAGCCTCAGAATTACCGGCGACTACAGCGATTCCACGCAGCGTCCAGTCTCGGTACTCGTGAGCGCAACCGACGATTTTCGTAATCGCGCCCAACAGACTGGCCTTAAGGTCGTCGGCGGTCGCCTGGTCGCCATGGATGACGAGAATGTTATTCGTGTTGCGCAAGGCGGTGGATCGGTAGAGGCCAATTGGAGGCTGAAAAACGGCTATAGCGTCAATTCGCTATCGTCACTGCGCTATTTCCGCGTATTACCCAGCACGGCAGATAACTGGAATATTCCGCTCTATCACGATAGCGGCGCTGACGTACGCGATCGCGTCTGGTCACAAAGTTTTTGGCTGGATTCGCCCAAAGGCAACACGTTCGATTATTCACTGGGCGTCGATTACTGGGGAGAGAACCTCGATACCGAGGCAAACAGTCGCTACTACAACGACAACCGCGTGCGGACATGGGTAGGAAATGGCTATCAGGGCATTAACGTTCAGCGCTTTGGCACGCTGGATGACACCGTTTATTCCGTCTATGGCCGCGGAACCTGGCATGCCGCCGATAAACTGGATGTGATTGTCGGCCTGCGCCAGACCTATGAGAAAAAGGAGGGGACGTTTGTACGCAAAAATCGCGCAACCTTTGACTCTGGCCCGCTTTCGCAAACCAACCGCCTGCCTTCGGGTTCCATCAGCCTGAACTGGTTTGCGGCACCGAATGTGACTCCGTACGTCACGCTGGGCTACGGGGAAAAATCCGGTGGCCTGAATGTATCATCTGGGGCAGCAAGACAGTTGGGGATCGATTCGCTGTACGTCGATCCAGAGAAAACCCGTTCCGCGGAGCTGGGGGTTAAAACCCACTGGCTACAGCGCAAAGTGGAATGGAATACCGCGCTGTTCTGGAGCGTCGTCGAAGATTTCCAGAACAATGCCTATGACGAGGAAACGGATACCAGCTATCTGATTAACGCCGGGAAATTCCGCTCACGCGGCGGCGAAACGCAACTGACGGTGCGCCCGATTGACGGGCTGAGCATCAGTCTGGCCGGTACCGTTCTGGATGCCCGCTACCTGAACTTCCCTAACGCCCGCTGCCCGGCAGAAATCTCCGCCGTCTCGTGCGATATGTCGGGGAAACGCGTCTTCAAGTCCCCGACGCTGAGCTACAACACGCGTGTGCGTTACCAATGGGATACGCCAAATAATCTGCAAGCCTCGGTTTCCGGTCAATGGTCATGGCGGAGCTGGGCCTACGGTACGCTCGACGATTCCGAATACAACCGTATTCCAGCGTATGGCGTCCTGAATCTGTCTAGCGGGCTGAGCGGCAAGCAAGGCGACAACCGCTGGAACGTATCGCTATGGGTGAAAAATGCGCTGGATAAAAACTACTACCGATCCGTCAGAGGCTCCAGCGCCACAACGGGTGTGATAGGTGAACCCCGCATGGTCGGAATATCGGTCGGCTACGACTTCAAGGGCTAACGTCATGAACAAGATGCCTTACTCACGCCGACGTTTCCTGCGCGACAGCACGCTGCTCGCGCTGTCGGCTCCGTTCTGGAACGCCACAGCGCCTCGTGCCTCTGCCTACGCAGGCGAATCCGCACCGCAGGTCAGCCTGCGCTGGCTGGACGGGAAGCGGCCCCGCGCGTTCACTGGCGTGACCTGGGGCGTCCCCTGGCCGCAAGGGGCAGTGCGCAACGACAGCGGCTTCCAACTGCATGATGCGCAACAGCACGCTTATGACTTGCAAAGTTGGCCTCTGGCGCGCTGGCCGGACGGTTCGATTAAATGGTCGGCACATGCCCTGGGTGGCGACACGCCGCCGGAAGACGGACTGACGCTACGGCCGATTCCCGCTAAGGACGGCTCGACGGGTTCAGCAATGGTCCGCGAACATGAGCACGGCTGGACAGTGGAGACGGGCCGCATTCGCTACGAGATCTCACGCTCTGGCACCCGTTTAATCTCAGAAGTATGGCGAAATAATCGGCTGGCGTTAACCAACGGCAGACTGGTGTTGCGCATGCAGCGAGGCGCGGAGACGGAGAGTACCCTGACGCAGGATGCGTATCAGGGCGTGATTGATACGGTTATGGTGGAGCAGAACGGGGTACAGCGAACGGTGATTGCGCTACGCGGTACACACCACGCGCCACAGCAGGGGGTAACGCGCATCCCCTTTATTATCCGGCTTTATAGCTATGCGAACACCGATTCACTGCGTGTCCTACACACGCTGATCTATGACAACGACGATGACCTCGTCAGCCTGAAAGGACTTGGACTGGCGTTCGACGTTCCGTTACAGGGGGAGTTGCACGATCGCCATGTCCGTTTCGTCTCGGATCAGGGTGGGCTCTTCCGTGAGGCGGTACGCGGCCTGAGCGGGCTACGGCGCGATCCCGGTTCGGCCGTTATCGCGGCACAGTTGGCCGGGCAAGCCACGCCGCCGATAGCGGATTTTTCACCGGAGGTCGTAAAACGGCTGGATTACATTCCCGCGTTTGGCAGCTATCGCCTGACGCAGCACCATCCCGACGGTTTCCAGATACATAAACGCACGGCGGCCGGACAGGGCTGGTTACTTTCCGCCACCGGCGAACGGGCGGCGGGAGTCGGCTATCTGGGCACGCCAACCGGCGGTGTGGCGTTCGGGATACGCCATTTCTGGCAGAGCTACCCGGCCTGTCTGGAAATCGACAATGCTCACACCGACGTCGCGACCGTCACGCTCTGGCTGTGGTCACCGTGGGCGGAACCGATGGATATGCGCTTTTATCATGACGGGCTGGGTCAGGATACCCATGACAAACAGCGCGAAGGACTGGCCATTACCTATGAAGATTACGAACCGGGCTTCGGTTCGGCAGTCGGCGTAGCGCGCACCAGCGAACTGTTTATCGATGTGCTACCTGCAACGCCAGACGCAGAAGATCTGGTGAATCGGGCGCGACGCATGCAGCAACCGCCGTTGCTGGTGGCAGACGCTCAGGATCTGCACCGCGCGCAGGCGTTTGGATCAATGTGGGCACCCGCCTCTGCCACCACGCCAGCCCGAATTCGGCTGGAGAAACAGCTGGATGCGTATTTCGACGTCTACCAGCAGGAGGTCGAGCAGCGAAAATGGTATGGCTTCTGGGATTTCGGCGACGTGATGCACACCTATGACAGCGACCGTCACGTCTGGCGCTACGACGTGGGCGGCTACGCGTGGGATAACTCGGAGCTCAGCACCGATCTGTGGCTCTGGTATTACTTTCTGCACAGCGGGCGCGCCGAAGCGTTTCGCCTGGCAGAAGCCATGACGCGCCACACGGGCGAAGTGGACGTACACCATCTAGGACGCTTCAGTCCGCTGGGGTCGCGGCACAATGTGCGCCACTGGGGCGACAGCGCCAAACAGCTGCGTATTTCTACCGTCGCTAACCGCCGTTTTCTCTACTACCTCACTGCCGATGAACGCATCGGTGAACTGATGGATGAACAGGTTGAGGCACTGCGTACGCTAAGCGCGGTGCTGCCCGGCCGCAAAATCGGCCAGACGCATCCCGATAACCCAAACCATATCAGCCTGGGTTTCGGCACCGACTGGGGTGCCGTTGCTGCCGCGTGGCTCACCGCGTGGGAACGCCATAGCGACCCATCGATGCGCGAACGCTTGCTCAACAGCATGCAGACGCTGGCCAGCCAGCCGCACGGTTTTTTCACTGGCAGCGCCGCCATCGATCCCGATACCGGCCGCTTTCTTCCCGCGCCTGCGGATCAGGTAGAAATTTCACACCTGAGCGCAGTTTTCGGTCTGACGGAAATCTGTAGCGAGTTGGTTGAAGCGTTGCCCGATCCCGCTTTTACACGCGCGTGGCTCGACTACTGTCGACTGTATAACGACCCCATCGCGTTAAGCGCAGGCGTAGGTAAAACGGTGAAAAAGCTCAATCTGGCTCAGGGACATGCCCGACTGACTGCGTTTGCCGCACGACGGTTGAACGATCGTGCACTGATGCAGCGCGCCTGGGCAGAGTTTACCGCGGGCAGCGGCGGCATTGCCCATCCGACGCTCGAGCAGCGGCGTGTAACGCCACCGACCGTGCTCTATCCCATCAACGAGCCGGTCATCGATTCGACCATTGATAAACATTCTGGCAGCACTACGGCCGTCAATCTGGCGACCAACGCCGTCGCCCAATGGGGGTTAACGGCCATCGCCCTGCTGGCTTTGCTGGATGACATTCCCTCTTCTTAATGCCGCCACCCGGCGGCACGCTACAGGACATCACCATGACTGACCCAGGCTGTACTGAAAACACGCTCCTCCTGTCACCCCAGGCAGACGACACACATGACATTATTGATTCGCCACACCGTTCAACGTTTATCTGGTCCACGGATTCCATCGGCCAGCCGTTACGCTGGCAGGTGGAGCAGGAAGATCCTGACCGCACGGCAATCCAAGCCACGCCAGAGCATCTGGCACTGGAAAGCGCCGCCGGGCTGACGATCTGGCTGGACGCCCCACTCTCAGGCACCTATCGCATCGCCTTCACGCGCGAAGTGTTGGTCGCGGATCGTCCCTACGACCGCGTATCCGACCTGAATCAGTTCTGGGCCGCGCGCGACCTGCACCACCCGAACCTGTTTACCCGGTACGGCAAGCTCAACGAATATGACAGCCTGAATCTGTACTATGTCGGAATGGGCGGCAACTGGAACAGCACTACGCGTTTCCGTTATTACGACGGTCACGGTGAGCGCCTGCTGCTCGGTGAATACACCGATGCCACGCACCTGCTGCGTCCTAATCATCGCTATCGCATCGTGATTGAAGTGGATCGGCGGGAAACACGTTTTTGGGTCGACGATGTGCTCTATTTCCACGCCAGCTATCCGAATACGCCCGCTCCCGGCTATTTCGGTTTTCGGACGGTATTTTCGCGTCAGGAAATCAGCGACTTCAGCATCACTCCGCTGTAAGCACCGCTGGCGTACCGTGCAGGTCGCTGTCGACCTGCACAAACGTGTCAATCAGCTTGCGTGCCAGCAGAGACAGACGGGCATCCGCCAGATAAATAATGCCGTAGTGGGTATAAAACTCGTCGGTGTTGTCGTCCAGACCCGCAATCTTCAACATATGCAGCCCGTGTCGCTCGGGCTCGCTGAAATGGTTGGTTGTCCCAATGGCATCCGAATGACGAACCACATCCAGAAGGCTGTAGCCATTCTCACACTCAATGCTGGTGCGAATATCCAGTTTACCGCTCAGTTGCACCAGCGCACGGTGCAGGTTGGGTGGGCGGATCGTTGCCGCAAGCGGGTAGGAAAAGAATTGCTCGACGGTGATCTCTTCCTGCGCCGCCAGCGGATGCCCGCTACGGCAGCAGAAGCCCCAGCGGTGCTGGCTCAGCGGCTGCACCCGATAGCGGGTATCGAATTCAAAATTGCGCATGTCCGCCACGATAAAGTCCAGCTCTTCGGCCATGAGCCGATGGCCCAGCGCCTGCCAGTTATCAACGCGAAAGACCATCCGCACCTTTGGGTAATGTCGCGAGAAATCCCCGATCACCTGCGGCATTAGCCAGGCTGCGGGAGCTGGGCCACAGCCAAAATTCACTTCGCCCGCTTCTTTCTCGTTGAATTGCTGAATATCGTTAAACAGATCGTGCGTCTGATTAATCAGGCGACGCGCGTGTTCCAGCACCACCAGTCCTTTCGGCGTCGGCTCTAATTGATTCATACGATCGATCAGACGCGTGCCAATGGTTTGCTCCAGCGACTGGATGCTGCGACTGAAGGCAGATTGGGAAAGCTTCATCGCCTGTGCTGCCGACGTAAAATTTCGATGCTCAATCAGGGCAATAAAGTGGCGCAGTTGGCGAAGATCGATGTTCATAGCAACAATCAGCGAGTCATCAGGACGGAAGGAATGGGCAGGCTAGCAGGTCTAATCGTGCAGAAAAAATAATAAAACCGATTTTTATATTCTTGCTGGTTATATATCTACAACGGCGGATGTGATGGAGGAGAAACCCATCTCCACTTAATAGCTGTCTCCTGATCATAGATTTTATGTAATTCAGGAGATAGTTTCGTGCGCGATAATGACGTTATTTTCATGCTACCTTGTAGCACGCGCCCGACACGGGACGGCTCAAACGCCGCTCGCCCCGTGACCCCAGGCTTTCGGCGGAAATTATGCCGCTGACGCGGTACCTTCGTCGATATCTGGCTTAACGGACCGCTTGCGACACGCTCCATGCGTGGCGCAAGCTTTCGCCGCGTCCATGCGGCTCATCCTAAGCTAGCTATCTCCTCAGCATAATTTTTTACGCCGAATAACGGCAAGATTGGTGTAGCCGTCAATTAGCGAAAGCATCAGCTTTTTGGGATCAGAACAGCTTTTTCGCCGTATCCAGCCAGTCCCCTTTGAAAGGACGCTTCATGTTCTCGATGGCATCAACGATGTCGTGGTGTACCATTTTTTCATTCTGGATACCGACGCAGCGGCCGCCGTAACCCTGCTGTAGCAACTCGATAGAGTAGGCACCCATGCGCGAAGCCAGAATGCGGTCATATGCAACCGGAGAACCACCGCGCTGAATGTGGCCGAGTACGGTCGCACGGGTTTCGCGCCCCGTTTCTTTTTCAATGTATTTCGCCAGCTCATCGACGTCGCACACCAGTTCAGTGATAGCCACAATCGCGTGTTTTTTGCCTTTCTCGATACCCGCTTTGATTTCGCAGACCAGATCTTCCGGGCTGAATGGTACTTCCGGCAGAACGATGAATTCACAACCGCCGGCAATCGCCGCCGCCAGCGTCAGGTCACCGCAGTGGCGTCCCATGACTTCAACAATGGAAATACGCTGGTGTGAAGAGGAGGTATCACGCAGGCGGTCAATCGCTTCCAGCACGGTTTCCAGCGCGGTAAAGTAGCCGATCGTGTAGTCCGTACCCGCCACATCGTTATCGATCGTGCCGGGCAAGCCGATACAAGGGAAACCCATTTCGGTCAGACGCTTAGCCCCCATATAGGAACCGTCACCGCCGATAACAACCAGCGCATCCAGACCGCGTCTTTTCATATTTTCTACGCAAACCTGACGCACTGCTTCGTCACGAAACTGCGGGAAACGCGCAGATCCCAGAAACGTGCCGCCACGGTTAATCACATCCGATACGCTGTAGCGATCCAACTGCTCCATGCGATCTTCGTACAAGCCCTGATAACCATCATAAATGCCGTAAACTTCCAGCCCTTCCGTTAGTGCAGCGCGAACCACACCACGAATTGCCGCATTCATACCTGGTGCATCGCCACCGCTCGTCAACACTCCGATTCTTCTAATCATGACAACCTCTGGACTTGTAGATGTAATTTTGCAGGATTCTTCTATCGTAAATTCACCACCGCCGTGAAACAGGCGGCAACGCCTTATTCTTTTATTAGCATATTATAACAAACACCCGAAGCTGAATTGATTCAGGTCAGGCTAAATTGTGCATAAATTTTCATGGCCTATCACGTTTTTAACATAAAATGCTGAAAACACGGTCAACTACGCCGTCAGCCTGCCACGCTGATTTTCCGGCACGGCGGAAACCGGATCCTGATGGATAATAATGTCAGCCCCCGGAAAGCGTTTAAGTAATGCCTGCTCCAGATCGTCTGCAATTTGATGTGCCTGAACCAGCGGCAGTGCATCATCCATTTCCAGATGCAGTTGAATAAAACGTGTTGGGCCGGAACGTCGGGTACGCAACGCATGTGCGCCACGAATGCCCGGCCAGTTAACAATCACCTCAGCAATAGCACGATGCTCATCATCCGGCAGCGCCCGATCCAGCAGTGACTGCACGGCGTCATACCCCATGCGTAACGCGCTATATAAAATGTAGCCGCCGATACCCAGAGCAAACAGGGAGTCGGCACGCGTAATGCCTTTCCAACTGAGCGCCAACGCCACCAGAATCGCACCGTTCATCAACAGGTCGGACTGATAATGCAGCATGTCCGCACGAACCGCCTGACTGTGCGTACGCTTCACGACCCAGCGCTGGAACGATACCAGCAGCAGCGTGGCGACTAGCGCAATGAGCGTCACCCACATCCCCACTTCCGGCGCGTGCAGCGTCTGCGGTTCCAGCGAGTGTTGCAGTCCCGTCAGAATCAGGAACAGCGCCGAGCCAGAGATAAACATGCTCTGCGCCAGTGCGGCCAGCGATTCCGCTTTACCGTGGCCGAACGCATGTTCAGTATCCGCCGGCTGCAACGAATAGCGCACCACCAGCAGGTTCACCAGCGACGCGGCGATATCCACCAGCGAATCAACCAGTGACGCCAACAGGCTCACCGACCCCGTGTGCCACCAGGCAAACACTTTCATTATGAACAGCACCAGCGCCACGGCAGTTGCGCTCACGGCGGCCAGCGTCACCAGACGTGCATAGTGTGGATTCATCATGCCCTCACAGAAAACCGATCGCCTGGGTTGTTACCCACGTTCAACTCGTTAATGATGTTTTTAACACACGGGAATAGCGAACAAACGTCAAAATACAGCATACCGTCGCCAGCATCGCCATCGCCGCCCCCATGAAGCCGATGTCGGGCAAGCCCAAATGGATAATAACCTGATTGCCCAGCAGCGCACCGCCGCCGATGCCAATGTTATAAATCCCCGAATAGAGCGCCATTGCCACATCCGTTGCATCCGATGCCAGCGTCAGCACTTTGACCTGCATACCCAGGCTCAGCGCCATAATGGCGATTCCCCAGACGATGCACAGCGTCGACAGGCTCCAGCCGCTAAATGACAACGGCAGCAGTAACAGCAAACATGCTGCCAGAAACGCGAAAGAGACAATCAGAAAGCCCGCCGGATACTTACTGCTGTAACGGCTGAACAGCATGCTACCAATGATTCCGGCACCGCCAAAAATCAATAGCAAGATGGTCGTGAAGTTCTCACTCAACAACGCCACTTTCTGGATAAACGGCTCAATATAACTGTAGGCGGTAAAATGCGCCGTCACGATCATGACGGTCAGGCCGTACACGCACAGCAGCGCCGGACGTTTCAGCAGAAGAGGCAAACTCTTCAATGAACCGGAATTGCTGCTTGGCAACACGGGCAGCAGTTTCATCAGACCCACCATAATCGCCGCAGCAATCAGGCCAATCAGGACAAACGTCACACGCCACCCCAGATACTGACCGACCACACGTCCCAGCGGTAACCCCAGCACCAGCGCCAACGCCGTGCCGGTCGCCAGCAGGCTTAATGCCTGCGCCTTTTTGTCCGCGGGCGCCAGACGCACCACCAGCGATGCCGTAATCGACCAGAATATTGCGTGAGCCAGTGCCACACCGATACGGGCGATCACCAGCACCCAATAGTTCCAGGCCAGACCGGATAGCACATTACTGATAGCGAACAGGATAAAGATTTTGATCAACAGGCTACGTCGTTCCATATCGCTGGACAGCAGCATACAGGGTAACGACATCAGCCCGACCACCCAGGCGTAAATCGTAATGATCAGCCCAACCTGCGCGGCGCTCATGGAAAAGCTGGCGGCGATATCTGACAACAACGCAACAGGGGCAAATTCCGCGGTGTTAAAAATGAATGCCGCCAGAGAAAGGCTGACGACGCGTAACCAGGCGGTCGAACGGGAAGAACGGGTCATGGCATTGATATCAAAGTTAAAATAAAAGAATGCGCCCTCTGTCGTGGCAGAGGCTAGCGCGATGGAGCAATGGTACAGGGAAAGTATGACATCGCCATGTAATCGGCGAGCTGCCAAGGGTGTTTCAGCGTGCTTTTATGAGGATGTCAGCCAAAAGCCTGAGGACAGGTAAGGGAGCATTCATGAGCATCATTTTTGGTGCTCATATTCTACGCGTTATATCTCATATTGTGCTGATTTTTTCGTGCCGAATTTTAGGCAAAAAAAACCCTCCATCATGGAGGGCAAAAAGACAGGGATGGTGTCTATGGCAAGGAAAAACAGGGTGTGTACCTACTACACATTACTACTCGGACTGCACTACGTTTACTACAGACTACTTACTACACTAGCGCTACTACTCGGGATTCTCTGTCTCAGTCTGGTTTGTCGTACCTGGTGCTGGCGCGGCCATCTGGTTAAACATGGATATCTGCTGCTGCATCTCTTTCATGCGTTGCTTATGCTTCACATCTAAGATCTCTTTCTGCGCCGGCGTCAGCAGGTTATACATTTGGTTGCGCACTCGGGTCATCTGAATCTGACGCTCAATCTGCACACTCATCATTCGGGTTATCTGCGCTCGCACCGCCGCTTCATCAAACGTTTCTGCCGTCACCAACTTGTGCATGGCTTTAACATCTTCGGCATTAAACGCCGGTTTGTCCTGACGGCTCTGGTGCATCAAATCACGCATTTGCTGACGCTGTTGCTCAGTCAGCCTCACGCCATCAAACATACCTTGCTGGCCGGAGACCCCTTTTGTGGCGGAATCATCGATATGCCAGCCGCTCGCCGGGGCGTCTCCACTTTCTGCTGCAACGGCGGTAAAAGTGCCTAGCATAAGCAGTGAAGCAAGAGATAAGGTTGCGAACTGTTGCATCGATAACTCTCCAGAGCGGTACGTCATTTTGTGAATCAATGAGCAGGAGTCTACGCATCTTGCTGCAAACATGCGTCAGAGGATGTAAAACTACGTAAAGTCATGGAATAGCGCTAATCTATGTCGTATTTTGCCCTTGGAGGTAGAGAAAACATGAATAAAATTCTGCTGGTTGATGACGATAGAGAGCTGACATCTTTATTGAAAGAGTTGCTCGAAATGGAAGGTTTTAACGTCGTTGTCGCCTACGACGGCGAGCAGGCGTTACAGGTATTAGATAACACCATTGACCTGTTATTACTGGATGTGATGATGCCGAAGAAAAACGGTATCGATACATTAAAAGAACTACGACAGCAGCATCAAACGCCGGTCATCATGTTGACTGCCCGCGGCAGTGAATTAGACCGCGTTCTTGGTCTGGAACTGGGTGCGGATGACTATCTGCCGAAGCCCTTTAACGACAGAGAACTGGTGGCGCGTATTCGCGCGATTCTCCGCCGTTCCAATTGGACCGATCAACAGCAAGCGGGCGATAACAGCGCGCCGACGCTGGAAGTCGACGGCCTGCGTCTGAACCCCGGACGTCAGGAAGCCAGCTTTGACGATATCGTACTGGATTTGACGGGCACAGAATTCACGCTGCTCTATCTGCTGGCACAGCGGCTGGGACAGGTGGTTTCACGCGAACATTTAAGCCAGGAAGTGCTGGGGAAACGACTGACGCCGTTTGACCGTGCGATCGATATGCACATCTCGAACCTGCGTCGTAAACTGCCAGAACGCAAGGATGGCTTGCCCTGGTTTAAAACGCTGCGTGGACGAGGCTATTTGATGGTATCGGCTGCATGATCAATAGTTTGACCGCCCGTATTTTTGCCATTTTTTGGTTAACGCTGGCGCTGGTACTCATGCTGGTTCTGATGGTGCCCAAGCTGGACTCGCGCCAGCTTACCGCCCTGCTGGAAAACGAGCAGCGGCAGGGCATCATGCTGGAACAGCATATTGAAGCAGACCTTGCCAACACGCCTGCCAACGATCTGCGCTGGTGGCTACGGCTGTTCTGGGTGTTGGAGAAGTGGGCTCCGCCGGGACAGCGCCTTTTTCTGGTCACCAGTGAAGGCCGTATCTTCGGCGTAGAGAAGCATGAAACCCCAATTGTGCGTAATTTTATCGGGCTGTCGGATAACGCCGATCACCCGCAAAAGAAAAATTACGGCCGCATTGAGCTTCTCGGCCCTTTTGCGATCCGCGATGGTGATGACAACTATCAGCTCTACCTCATTCGTCCTGCCAGCAGCCCGCAGTCAGATTTCATCAGCCTGCTGTTTGACCGCCCTCTACTGCTGTTGATCTTCACCATGCTGATCAGTTCACCGCTGTTGCTGTGGCTCGCCTGGAGTTTGGCGAAACCCGCACGTAAGCTCAAACACGCCGCCGACGAAGTAGCCAAAGGCAACTTACGCCAGCACCCTGAGCTGGAGTCCGGCCCGCAGGAATTTCAGGCGACGGGCGTCAGCTTTAACCAGATGGTCAGCGCGCTGGAACGGATGGTCACCGCACAGCAGCGCCTGCTGTCGGATATCTCTCATGAGTTGCGTACGCCGTTGACGCGCTTGCAGTTGGCGACGGCGCTGCTGCGTCGGCGTCAGGGGGAAGGCAATGAGCTGAACCGCATCGAGACGGAAACCCAACGGCTCGACAGCATGATTAACGATCTGCTAGTACTCTCACGCAATCAGCACAAGAACGAACTGACCCGCGAGTTCCTGCGTGCCGATGAGCTGTGGGGCAATGTGCTGGACGATGCCGCCTTTGAAGCCGAGCAGATGGGGAAAACATTGGAAGTTCCTTATCCACCGGGGCCGTGGACGCTCTTTGGCAACCCTGCCTCGCTCGACAGTGCGCTGGAGAATATCGTGCGCAACGCGCTACGTTATTCCCACAACCACATCGAAGTGGCCTTCTCAGTGGATAATCAGGGCATCACCATCAAAGTGGATGATGACGGCCCCGGCGTGAGCCCGGAAGATCGCGAACAGATTTTCCGCCCCTTCTACCGTACCGATGAAGCGCGCGATCGCGAATCCGGCGGCAGCGGTTTAGGCCTCGCGATTGTGGAAACCGCCATTACGCAGCACAAGGGCTGGGTCAAAGCAGAAGACAGCCCGCTGGGCGGGTTGCGTTTAATCATCTGGCTACCGCTGCATCAACGGTAAATCGGACAGGTTCTTCCCCACCGCCGACGTTCCCGCGACAACTCACATTCAGGTGCCCGATAGGGCACCTGTCATGTTCTGTTTACCTTCTCAAAGTTACACTGGATTGCGTTTTTTACGCGATTGCGTAGAGTGATCGCCACTCATGCCGAAAACAGGCAAGACCCGTGTTAAATGAAGGATACCAACCATGAAAGGAGTAACGCTGCTGGCTGGCGTACTGACCGCGTTAATGAGCAGTCAGGCATTCAGTTCCAGCGATGGAGTGTGCGGCTTTTCCGACTCAGAATGTGGCATGTCCGCCCTGCCTTACCTGCAACCGGGTAATGACACGCGTACGAATCTGATGTTACTGCAAAGCCGTCTCCACGGAATTTCGCTTCCGTTACCCCATCCTTTACCCGATCAAGCGCGTTCACGTATCGACCCTTTCACGGCCTACCGAGTCATGGGGATCGCGGCGACGGAAACACCTCAGACGTCAGAGTCAGGAGAGGACGTCACGGCTGATGCACCTTACCTCTCGACGCTCAACAAAGCGAAGCAACTGCACCTTCCTTTGTCCGTTCAGAGCACTATCTCCACGTTTTCGCCTGATGATAACGAAGGACGGCATATTTCCAATGCGCTCTCCACGTTGGAGGCGTTCTTCGACGTCCTGTTGGCGGATAAACAGCTCACAGAGGAACAGCGCACGCTGCTGGCACATCAGCGGGTGAATCTCCTCAATCCGTTGTATACCAAAGACGCGCTGAACGAAGGTCTCGCAAGCCTGCCGGACGAAGGGCATGCCGGCGCACTTATGCAATATTTGTTCGCGGTTCTGGCGTTCTATCAGGGTCACTTTGATGAGGCGGAAAGCGGTTTTCAGGCGTTGGTATCATCACCACAGCCCTGGGTGGCCGAAACTTCACGCTATATGCTGATTCGCGTGGCAATCAATAAAGCCATGGAAAACGCGCTTGATGAATACAACATGTTCGACGCCAGTAAAGCCGATAAGACCGCTGCTCAGTTGGCCGTTCAGCATATTGATGACTACCTGAAACAGTATCCCGAGGGGCAATACGTCGATTCCGCTAACGGACTGTATCGCCGCGCATACTGGATCATGAATGATACGAATGCCCTGGCGAAAACGTACCAACACGAACTGGACGGCACCACCGACGTCGAAGACCTCCTTGAATTGAACGATGAGATCGACAATAAGCTGCTGGAAAATCGGCAATTCACCAGTGCGCCGGGCAGCGCACCGTTGACGATGGTGCAAGATCTCAAGCGCTTGCGTTCGGATGAAGGCTGGCTAGCCTTACCCGCCTTATCCACCGAAGAACTGGCCGCGCAGAAACCGTTGTTTGAGCAAGACAACATGCAGGACGCGTTCAGCTACCTTCAAGCCGCCCAGCTGTTTTATGGTCAAAAAGATTACGCCGCTGTGGTTAACAGCGTTCCCGCTACGCAGGAAAACGATCTGACCGATACCGTGCGTTTTAGTCTGCAAGTATTACGCGGTCGGGCGCTGGTACGTCTGGAGCGCTGGGATGAGGCAGAAGCGCACTGGCGCCAGCTGTTAACACGCAAGATGGGGTACACGCAAAATCAGTTCCTGCAATTGGCTCTGGCAGAAACGCTGGTCAAGGCAGGCCATCCCGAGCGAATTTTTACCGCCGATAGCCCGGTGAAAAACCTGCGTTTCCGTTCCGCCGTGCTAAAGATTAGCGCCAACGCCGATTTACTCCGTCAGCAAACGGGCGCGCAGCAGAGCCATGAGGAGCGGGCCATTGCGCTGCATACGCTGTTAACCAAATCGCTGACCCACGGTGATTACGCCAGCTATCTCAAGGATGTTCAGTTGCGAAAAGACATCGCCCCACTGGTCAGCAGCGAAAATCAAAGCTGGAATCAGGAAGATCTGACGGCCTTTGACTGGGATGGCAGCGACACCGAAGAAGACTATCAATGTCCGGCGCTGAATGACGTGGTCACAACACTGAACCAACGGCCGAATGACGCGCGTGCGATTAACTGCCTCGGCGAGTTCTTCCTGCGCACCAATAACAGCGTGGGCTTCGACTGGGGTGAAGGCAGCATGTTGAGCGGGCTCACCAACGCGCCAACACAATTCGTCGGCACCGAATATAACCGTCTGGATGGTTATATGAAGGTGATTGCCGATCCGAAAGCGCCACCGGAAGACAAAACCTATGCCCTGTATCGCGCGGTCTACTGCTATGCGCCGAGCGGCTATAACGACTGTGGTCCACAGGAAATCAGCAAGGCAACCCGCAAAGCCTGGTTTACTCAACTGAAAACCAAATACAAAGGCAGCGTGTGGGCAGACAAGCTCGATTATTACTGGTAACGCCGTCAATCGTGCTGGCCTGCATACTCTCATTCTGTACGCAGGCCACTTCCGTTAACGCAGCACCTTCAACCGTCAACGCGGCGAACACCACCGTCGATGCGACACGCTATCAGAATTTCTGGCTGTGGGCAGCGGTAAAGCCGCAGCCCATCCTGCATCAGGCCCAGACGTTGTACCTGCATCAGGGAGAAGTGGCTCGCCGTCAGGGCAAGGTCGTGTTTTTGCGCCAAGGGATCCCACCGAGCCAGCTGCGTGTTAACCGCGTCTGGCTGGCTTTCCGCATGACCACGCTGGAACTTTCCGATCGCCATCTGAACCGGATGCTAAAGCTACGGGAAAAATGGCAGCGCCACGGTAATCAGGTTGTCGGGATTCAGATCGACTTTGACGCGAAAAGCTATCAGTTGGCTGGCTATGTCGCGTTTTTGACACAGCTGCGTGAGCGTTTACCCGAGGATTGTCAACTCAGCATTACCGGGCTGCTCGACTGGTCAAAAACCGGGGATGTGTCGGCGTTGAACCGCTTACAGGGTAAGCTCGATGAAGTGGTGGTACAGACCTATCAGGGGCGTAACACCATTACCAACTACGCCGAGTACCTACCCGCGCTGATGAAGCTCACTCTGCCTTTTCGGGTAGGGCTGGTACAAAACGGCAAGTGGGAACCGCAGTGGCAGCAGCGCCTTGCCACTTCACCGTATTATCGCGGGGAGGTGGTGTTTCTGGTGAATCCGCCACTGAAAAAATCCGCCACCGGCAGGCTGTAACCAGTCGTGGCTACAGGCAACCGCCGAAGCCGTTTTGCCGCCAGGCTTCATAGCTGATGATCGCTACCGCATTCGACAGGTTCAGGCTGCGATTGTTGGACTGCATAGGGATGCGGATACGGAAATCCGATTCAAAGCCATTGCGAATCTCATCCGGTAACCCCGACGTTTCCGAGCCAAACAGCAAGACATCACCTGACTGGTAGGCTGGCTGGTCATAAGGGCGACTGCCTTTGGTGGTACAGGCGAAGATGCGCTTGCCGGGAACGGCGGCCAGAAAGTCCTGATAATTTTTATGACGGCTGACGTTCGCCAGATCGTGATAATCCAGCCCTGCACGGCGCAGTTTTTTCTCTTCAAAATCAAACCCCAGCGGTTCAATCAAATGAAGCGTACAGCCGTTGTTAGCCGCCAGTCGGATAATATTGCCGGTGTTTGGTGCAATTTGAGGCTCATAGAGCGCGATATGGAACATGAGATAACGTCAACCACGAAGGAAAATTCCGCCGCAGTATAACGCATTCCAACAGGGCAACCCAAAACCTGTGCGTGCAGGATTGCGGATTACTCTGCACGACGTTTTCCTCTACAGCGATTACACTTAAGGAAACACATCAGGCTAATGTACTGATGAAAACACGATGCGGGCATACAGCCTGTGTGGAGGTTTAATGAAACACCCTACGACATTACTGGCCTGTGCTGTGCTGCTCGGCCTGCCGCTTCTGGCAAGCGCCAACACGACACAAGCGCCCACGCCCCAGCAGCAGTTTGAGAGCGGCATCAGCAGCCAGAAACAGTTGCAGCAGAATATGCAGCAGAGCCAGAAAGTGCAGCAACAGCAATTGAATCAGCAGCTCCAGCAGCGCAACCAGCAATTGCAGCAACAGCGCCAACAGCAGCTACAGAAAGATTTAGAGCGGTCGCAGAGAACCACGCCGCCACCGCCAATTAAACAGAACCCCTGAGGCTGCTGCGGCCTTATAACCGCACACCCATCAGCGTCAGAATCAACGGCGTGGTTAATGCCGCCATCGCCGTTGATAGCAGCAGGCTTGATGCCACTGGGCCACCCAGCACACCAAACTGGCGCGACATCAGATAGACGTTGACGCCCACCGCCATCGACCCCAGCAGCACAACTGCACGCGTTTCCATTTCCGGCAGGCCAAGTGCAATCGCAATCCCCCAGATCACCAGCGGCTGTACCAGCAGCTTGATCGTGCAAATCGCCGTACTGATCTGCCAACCGTCACGCACGCGGTATTCCGCCAGCCCCATCCCCAACGCCACCAGCGACAGCGGTGCGGCAATCTGCCCCAGCATGGAAAGCGGCTGATCGATATATGACGGCAGCGGCAAGCCGGTCAGGCTGAACGCCGTACCGGACAGAATGCCGATAATCAGCGGGTTCTTCAGCACACCCAGCGCGGTTTTGGTAAAGCCTTGCAGCGACAACGCCCCGTTACGCGCCCATTCCACCGACACCGTCACCAACGTCCACAAAATCAGCCCGTTAAACACCACCACCAGCGCGACCGACGGAATCGCTTCTTCACCCAGCATCAGCGTGGCAATCGGCAGCCCCAGCATCACGTTATTGGAAAAGATGCCGCTCAGTGCAAACAGCGAGCCGGAGACGCCATCGAGATGAAAGATCTTGCGCGCCACGATGCGGCCTAAGACAAACACCAGCAGGCAGCCGCCGAAAAAGGCGATCAGCAGCCGAGCGTCCACCACAGGACGTTGGGAGAAATCCGACATCAGGCGGAACAGCATGGCGGGCATGGCGACGGAGAAGACAAAGCGCGTCATGCCGTCGGTCACGGTAGTCGGCCATTTACCGTAGCGAATCAGGCTGTAGCCGAGCGCAATCAGAACAAAGAGGGGTAACGACAGAAAAATCTGGTGCCAAAGCGAAACAATAAATGCGGGCATGAAGCCACTTCCTTATTACCGGCACCAAGTCAGAAAGGGGATCCGTTATTACGGAGATATACCCTAAATAATTCGAGTTGCGTGACAAAACGTTAGCGTTTTGAACAACGCTATGCGTTGACCCTTTAGGGCAAGGCCCATTTATGGCCTTGTCATGCGGCAACTGCGAGAATCCCCAGGAGCTTACTCAGGTAAATGACTGGGGTGAGCAAAGGCAGCCAACGCACAAGCAGCTTGAAGTATGACGGGTATAAGGCAGATCTCAGCCGGTCGCGAAGCTTGCCCCAATTAAATCTATCCGGTCAGTACAGATACAGTCAACGCCCCAATCCAGCAAAGTTTGCGCGCGATCAGGTTGGTTAACGGTATAAACCAGAATGCGTAAACCCGCGGCTTTCAGCGCCGCAACGCGCTCTGCCGTCAGCAGTTTGTGATTCAGGTGGATGGACACGCATCCCAGACGCTGCGTTAGCGTCAGCCAGCCCTCGTCCCATTCATCCAGTAACAGCCCGCGCGGGAGTTCCGGTGCAGCCTGCTGCGCGGCTTCCAGGGCATCGATGGAGAACGATGACAGTAGCGGTGCAACCGGATGATCGGCCCACAGCTGACGCGCCGCCAGCGCAATCACCCGTCCGGTTTCGGTTTCATATCCGGTAGTGGGTTTAATCTCGATATTGGCCGCCATGCCATACTGCACGCAGCGTTTTGCCACTTCCGATAGCAGCGGCAGGCGTTCACCAACAAATTTATGGCCGTACCAGCCGCCGACATCCAGCCCGACCAGCTTGTCCCACGGCAGTTCTCCTGCAATGCCCCAGCCATTGCTGGTGCGCTCAAGCGTGTCGTCGTGCAGGAGGAAAATCTGGCCGTCCTGCGACAGCTTGGCATCAAATTCGATCATCTTGTGACCGAGGCTGGCGCCAACATCAATCGCCGCCAGCGTGTTTTCCGGTGCCAGTGAACCACCGCCGCGATGGGCGACAATGCTCGGGTAAGGCCAGATTGTTTCCATTATTCCATCCGTAATCCGCTTTGCGAATCAAACAGGTGCCAGGATGACGTCGGTAAATGCAGCCAAAGCGTCGAACCAATGGCGGGACAGTGCTCATAAGAGAGCCGCGCGATCACGTTCTGTCCGCCCCACTTACCGTGCGCTAAATTATCCGCGCCCAGCAGTTCGAGTGTGTCGATCTGCAACGGAATACCGTCGGTTTCGCGCGTTGCCAGCTGAATATGCTCCGGTCGTACCCCCAGCGTCAATGCTTTACCGCGCCACTGCGGCTTCGGCTCAGGCAGCGCCAGCGCGATGTCGCCGCCGATTTCAAAGCGGCAGCCGTCATCGCTAATGCGGCCCGACCACAGGTTCATGGCAGGTGAGCCAATAAAACTGGCCACAAATAGCGAGGCCGGGCGGCGATAAATATCAGCCGGCGCGCCAATTTGCTCGGCGATCCCTTTGTTCATGACGATGACGCGCTGCGCCAGTGTCATGGCTTCAACCTGATCGTGCGTGACGTACAGACTGGTAGTTTTCAGGCGCTGGTGCAGTTGCTGCAATTCCAGCCGCATCTGTACGCGCAGTTTGGCATCCAGATTCGACAACGGTTCATCAAATAGGAACACCGCCGGTTCACGTACAATCGCCCGCCCCATCGCCACGCGCTGACGCTGGCCGCCTGATAGCTCACGCGGTTTGCGTTGCAGCAGCGGCATCAGCTCCAGAATGCGCGCAGCGTCTTCAACACGCTCACGAATCTGCGCCTTGCCGAAACCACGGATTTTCAGGCCGTAAGCCATGTTGTCGAACACGTTCATATGGGGATAAAGCGCATAGTTCTGGAACACCATCGCAATACCGCGATCTTTCGGTTCCAGATCGGTGACCCGCTGGTTATCAATATAGATATCGCCGCTGGTGGTGCGTTCGGGGCCTGCCACCATGCGCAGCAGCGTCGATTTACCGCAACCCGATGGACCCACCATCACCACGAATTCGCCGTCAGCGACATCCAGATCGATGGGTTGGATAATCTGTGTTTTGCCATCGTAAGACTTGGTGACGGCCTGAAGTTTTAAACATGCCATAAGCGTTTCCGAAATTCGTCTCGATTTATTTTTCGCTGTCGACCAGACCGCGAACGAACCAGCGCTGCATCAGTAACACCACCAGCAGCGGCGGCAGCATGGTCAGCAGCATAGCGGCCATCACCTGATTCCACTGGGTCGCGCCATCGCCGGAAGCAATCATGCTTTTAATCCCGGCGACCGCAGTCCCCAGATTGGCATCGCTGATAATCAGCAGCGGCCACAGATACTGGTTCCAGCCGTAGATGAACGTGATCACGAACAGCGCCGCCAGATTGGTCTTCGACAGCGGTAAAACCATGTCGAAGAAGAAACGCATCGGGCTGGCGCCGTCGATACGTGCCGCTTCCATCAGCTCATCCGGCAGCGTCATAAAAAACTGGCGAAACAGGAAAGTCGCGGTCGCCGAGGCCATCAGCGGCAGCGTTAAACCGGTGTAACTGTCCATCATGTCCAGCCGAGCGATCACTTCCACCGTCGGGAAAATACGTACTTCCACCGGCAGCATCAGCGTCAGGAAAATCATCCAGAAGAACAAGTTGCGCAGCGGAAAACGGAAATAGACGATGGCGTAAGCGGACAGGATCGATACGGTAATTTTGCCCACCGTAATCGCCAGTGCCATCACAAAGCTGTTGAGCAGCATCAGTCCGAACGGCGTAGTGTTGTTGCCCGCGCCGTGCAGCCAGATATAACGCAGGTTTTCCCACAGGTGTGTACCGGGGATGAGCGTCATCGGCGCCTGAAAGACTTCCTGATTATCCAGCGTGGCGGCCACAAACCCCACGTACAGCGGAAACAAGACGGCAAGGATGCCGACGATCAGCATGACGTGGCTGAAAATATCTAACCCGCGACGATTCTCAATCATTGCTATCGACCTTCATTGATAGTTCACCTTCCGTTCAACAAAACGGAACTGAATAATGGTCAGCCCGATAACCAGCATCATCAGCACCACCGACTGCGCTGCCGAACTGGACAGATCCAGCCCTGCGAAGCCCTCGCGATAAATTTTGTAGATCAGCGTGGTCGTCGACTGCACTGGCCCACCGGCCGTCGCGGCATCGATAATCGGGAAGGTGTCGAAAAAGGCGTACACCAGATTGACCACCAGCAGGAAGAAGCTCACCGGTGAGATCATGGGTAACACCAGATTGAAGAAACGCCGTACGGGCCCAGCGCCATCAATCGCGCCCGCTTCTACCAGTGAACGGGGGATCGATTGCAGCGCCGCGAGAAAGAACAGGAAGTTATAGCTAATCTGCTTCCAGACCGACGCAAGGACGACTAAAAACATCGCCTGACCGCTGTGCTGCGCGTGGTTCCACGTGTAGCCCATCAGCCCGAGAAAATGGGTAATCAGCCCCAGACCGGGGTTAAATAAGAACATCCACAATACGGCAGCGACAGCAGGTGCCACAGCATAGGGCAGGATGATCAACGTCTGGTACAGGCGACTGGCACGGATCACATAGTCCACCAGCGCGGCCAGAAAGAGTGAAATCAGCATGCCAAACCCGGCTACCAGAAAGCTGAATATCAGCGTGGTATAGAACGAATCGAGGTAGTAAGGGTTATTGAACAACTGCCTGAAGTTTTCCATGCCGACAAATTCGCTGGATAACCCAAACGGATCGAGATTCTGCACCGAATACCACAGCGCCTGGCCAGCGGGCCAGATAAAGAAAATCACGGTAATCAGCAGTTGAGGTAACACCAGCACGTAAGGCAACCAACTGCTGCGAAAAACGGGGCGGGATGATGTCATGCGGTAACTCATTGCAAACAGAAAAGAAACAGGCCGATTCCCTTCGGCCCGGTATTGCTCAACAGAAGCGTATTACTTCGTCGATTGCTCAAAGCGACGCAGCAGCGCGTTACCGCGTTCGACTGCGCTATCCAACGCCTGTTGAGGCGTCTTCTTACCTGTCCATACGCTTTCTAATTCTTCATCCACAACGGTACGAATTTGCGGCATGTTGCCCAAACGCAGGCCTTTGGTGAACGGCAACGGTGGCTTGTTCAGCATCTGACGCGTGGCGATATCCGCACCTGGGTTTTTCTCGTAGAAGCCCTGCTTCTGCGTCAGCTCATACGCCGCAGTAGTAATTGGCAGGTAACCGGTTTTCTGGTGCCATTCAGCAGCATTTTCCGGCTCGGCCAGGAACTTCATAAACTCTGCCACGCCTTTGTAGGTCGCGGCATCTTTACCGCCCATCACCCACAGGCTGGCTCCGCCGATAATGGCGTTCTGCGGTGCGCCTTTCGCATCAGCGTCATATGGCATCATGCCAACGCCATAGTTGAACTTGGCGTGTTCCCGGATGTTCGCCAGAGAACCAGAAGAAGCGGTCGTGATGGCGCAGTCGCCGTTGTAGAATTTCTCGGTCGGCTCATCCTTGCGCCCGAAATAGGTGAAGTCACCCTTCTTGTTCATGTCCTGCAACAGCTGAATGTGCTTAACCTGCGTCGGCTTGTTGAATTCCAGTACGGCATCGGTGCCGTCAAAGCCGTTATTCTTGCTCGCAACTGGCAGACCGTGCCAGGCGCTGAAGTTTTCAATCTGAATCCAGCCCTGCCAGCCGCTGGCATAGCCGCACTTCATCCCGGCTGCACGCAGTTTGGCGGTGTAGTCAGCCATTTGCTGCCAGGTTTTCGGCGGTTGCTCAGGATCTAAACCGGCCTTCTTGAAGGCATCTTTGTTGTAGTACAACACCGGAGTAGAGCTGTTAAACGGCTGCGACAGCAGGTGGCCGCTCTTCGCATCGGTGTAATAACCGGAGACAGTCGGCACAAACACCGACTCATCGAAATCAATGCCTGACTCTTTGAAGACTTCATAGACAGGCTTGATGGCTTTACTTGCCATCATGGTCGCCGTACCGACTTCATAGACCTGCAAAATAGCGGGCGCATTCCCGGCGCGGTAGGCGGCAATCCCGGCAGCCAGGTTCTGTTCGTAGTTGCCTTTATAGACCGGCACAATTTTTACATCGCTGTGTGTTTTGTTAAAACGGTCAGCCAGAGAATTCACTTCTTTCCCTAATTCGCCTTCCATGGAGTGCCAGAAAGGAATTTCTGTCGCGGCCTGCGCACTGGCGCTCATCAGCGCTAATGCCACACACGCCGCGGCGGTGCGAATAGCATGTGTTTTACGAATTGTGTTGTTGAACATGCCTGTCTCCTGCAATCAATTAAATGCGCCATCATCACGGCGTTTTTTATGCGAAGGTAAACATGACATGGGCGCATGACAGAAAAATAACTGGAAGATGACGGGAAAGTGACAAGGAAAGGAGAGGCATAAGTAAAAAATTCTCTTAGCCTGCTTGAAATAGATCTTACCGATTCTCACTAAATATGGACGACAACAGGCGTAATAAGTAGAAACCAATACGCCAGATAATACTGACAGGCAAC
The DNA here is from genome assembly GCF_041228105.1 of Pectobacterium aroidearum. Taxonomy (NCBI): domain Bacteria; kingdom Pseudomonadati; phylum Pseudomonadota; class Gammaproteobacteria; order Enterobacterales; family Pectobacteriaceae; genus Pectobacterium; species Pectobacterium aroidearum. The sequence goes on along the minus strand of NZ_CP166097.1, from coordinate 148,526 downwards.
AACGCCAGACAACCATGGGCACTTTTTACTGTCACGTTTTGACACGCTTCAAAGCCAGCTTCATGCGCCAATTTGCCGCAAAGAATAATCTTAAGAAAGCCTCCACCATTCGCGCATGCAAGCCTCACCTTCTGGGCAATGCTTGCACGTCCCCGATAGACAGCCTTCTTTTTCTTCTTGAACACGCACGGCTTTCCCCATCATCTCCAGACGGTGGAGCATAGCGTCGATCAGATGTTGGGACGTATATAGCGCGGCACTGATTTGGCGCGAATCCATACGCCCCTGCAATGCCAACAAATCGCGAACCTGAATCAGTGATGCCATGCTGTTATACCTTAGTGGCAGTCGCCCGCTGTTCTGTTTCCACAGCATTGTTCAACGGTTTTACGTGCGGACAGCAGGTTAACATCAACGCGGCTGCGCGCACGACGTAGCCCACCGATAACCAACACATTAAACAGAATGACGGCAAGGATACACGTCAGGCTGTAAACCGGATGCTGAGTAAACGTGGCAAGCTGATAGAATATCGTCGCCAGTGAATAGGCAGTGTTCAGCCCCCAAAGGATTGAGAAGCCCATCCAACCACGGCTCGATTCGCGAGCCATTGCTCCCATGACCGAAATACAGGGGATATAGAGCAACACAAATATCAGATAGCTGTAAGCGGCGGCTGGACTGCCAAATTTCTGGCTCATTATCCCCATCGCTCCCATTTCCATTTCCCCATCGCCCTTACTGGCTTCAATAGGGTTGGCAAGTACGCTTAAACTAAAGGTACTCTTCAGGTTTTTCCCTGTCTCTTCCACAGCGCCGACCAGCTCATCCGTCAGGCTAAAACTGGCTGGGTCGAATGTCTCTTTCTTGATGCTTTCAGCGGTGTAAAGCGTATTTAACGTACCGACTACAACCTCTTTAGCCATCGCGCCTGTAAAGAGCCCCACGGTTGCCTGCCAATGGTTCGGCTGAATGCCGATAGGTTCCAACAGGGGTGTGAAGACATGGCTCACGGAAGCCAACGCAGAGTCATTGATGTTATCAACTACCTGTCCGTTCAGCGAGAAGCTGTTTAGTCCGCTCAGAAAGATGCTAACGACGATAATGACCTTACCAGCGCGTAGCACAAACCCTTTTAGGCGCTGCCACGTCTGGAGTATCAGGCTCTTCACATGTGGTGCGTGGTATACCGGCAGCTCCATCACGAACGGCGTTGCTTCACCACGCATAATAGTGTGCTTCAGCATGAGACCGGTCAGGATTGCCATCACAATCCCCAGCACATAGAGCGAGAATACGACCAGTGCCCCCTGCTGCCCGAAGAAGGCGGCAGAAAATACGGCGAAGATCGCCAACCGTGCGCCACAGGACATAAACGGAGCCATCATGATGGTCATCAGACGTTCACGTGGCGCATCCAGAGTACGAGCCCCCATGACCGACGGCACGTTACAGCCAAAGCCGACAATCAGTGGCACGAACGATTTTCCCGGTAGCCCGAGCGACTGCATCAGGCGATCCATAACGAACGCGGCACGCGCCATGTAGCCGGAGTCTTCCAGAAATGACAGAAACAGATACATCATGCCGATTTGCGGCACCAATGGCATCACGGTGTTAATCCCGCCACCTAACCCCTGAGCAAGGAAGATAGTCAGCCAGTCCGGGAAATGCAGCGTATATCCAAGCCACTGAATACCGTGAATAAAGAGTGCAACCGAGCCTGCATCGAAAATGGGTTGCAGTGCCCCACCAATGTTAATAGCAAGCAGGAACATCAGGTACATGACGAACAGGAAGATTGGCAGCCCCAGCACACGGTTAAGGACGATGCGATCCACCGCCGCCGTGAAACGGCTGGGCTCTGCCGTCAGGGTGTTACTGACCGATTCGCAAATGGCGGCGATCGTCTGATAACGCGCATCCACGATGTGCAAGGCGGGATCGTCCATCTCTTTTTGCAGGTTTGCCAGTGAGTGTTCCAACTGTTCGGCGGCCTCACCGGCATAGGCGCGGCTATATATATCACCTTCCAGCATTTGCAGGCCGAGCCAGCGACGTTGATGTAACGGCATGCCCGCCGCCATTGCCTGTGCCAACACATCGGCTTCGCGGAGCAACGATTGAGCATAATGCACCCGCACCACACTCTCGTTTTCATGATGGCGATCAATCGCCATTTTCAGCGCCTCGATACCGCGTGCGCGCGTGGAAACCAGAGGGATCACCGGGCAACCCAGACGTGCAGAAAGCGCATCAATATCAATATGTATCTTCTGTTTTTCCGCGATATCCAGCATATTCAATGCAACGATACAAGGAACACCCAGTTCCAGTAGCTGCAACGAAAGATACAGATTGCGTTCCAGATTAGACGCATCCACCACGTTAATAAGCAAATCCGCGTCACCACTGAGGATGTAATGGCAGGCAATCTGCTCATCCAACGACGTTTGCGATGAGATGGTAGTTAATGAGTAGGTGCCGGGCAAATCCACCAGCGTCACCTGGCTATCCGCTGTGGTGAAAAAACCTTCCTTGCGTTCAACCGTTACCCCAGCCCAGTTCCCCACTCGCTGACGAGAACCCGTTAACTGGTTGAATAATGTCGTTTTTCCAGAATTAGGGTTGCCAATCAAACCAACGGTCATTTTCTTCATATAACACCATTCTCTGTAGCGATAAGGCGATTAGCGTGAAACGGCTTCCAGCTCTAATAGCGCCAGATCTTTCTTGCGTAAAACCAGATTGACTCGACGAGTTTCGATATGGAGGGGATCGCCCAATGGTGCAACGCGGATTACATTAAAAGATGAGCCAGGCAACATACCGAGTGAAAGCAGTTTCTGACGATAAGCCGGACTGATCTCACGAGAAAATCCGGTAATTTTCCACGTACTATCAGGGAATAATTGCATAGGGCCTACTTACTTGGTCATTGGTTTATTCATCACAACTCGCAGGAAGGGACACAAACCAAATTGCTCGCCAACACAGAGCGCATCACCAGTTAGTAAGGGTAGCGATAATGAGAATGGTTTGTACCATTACTCATTAGATATCGAACGGAGAAAGGTTTAAATAGTGATTCAAATCATCCTTGATGTGGCTCAATAATCAGCGCTGTTTTCTCACCCCGCCACCAGCACCTCCACCCCCATTTTGCTCAAGGCTTCTTTGGCGGCGACAGGTAGGCCGTCGTCGGTGATGATGCTGTCGAATACGCTGAGCGGCGTGGCGAGGTGGGTGGCGATGCGGCCGTATTTCGAGGTGTCACACAGCAGTACGCACTTGCTGCTGGCTTCTACCGCCGCGCGTTTCACAACCACTTTGTCTTCGTTCGGCGTGGACAGCCCGCGCAGGCTCCAGGAAGACGCGGAGATAAAGGCGATGTCGATAAACAGGTTGCGCAGCGCCTGCGCCACGGCTTCCCCAATGCAGGATCGGTTTTCCCGACACAGCGTGCCGCCGGTGTGGATCATGCGGCACTGGCTGGACTCAATCAGAAAAGCGGCAATCGCAAAATCGTTGGTGACAATCAGGAGATCGTCGCGTTCCGCCAACTCGCGCGCCAGCGATAACGTCGTGGTGCCTGCATCCAGATAAATGCAGCTATTCAACGGAATGTGCTGCGCCGCCAGTTTACCCATCGCCGCTTTCTGCTGGCTGAACATCACGGATTTATCCTGATGCGACGGTTCAATCGCCAGACGTTCGGGCGAGCGCACGCCGCCGGAGACACTCAGCAGCAGGCCGTCCTGCTCCAGCTTTTGCACATCGCGCCGTACCGTCATGTGCGACACGCCCAGTCGCTCGGTCAATTCATTGATGCTTACCACGCCGCGTTCGGCGATCAGCGCCAGAATCTGTTGATGACGTTCTACTGGAATCACGCTGTTCATTCCCTGTTTGAGAGTGCTGGTCTGATAACTCTGGTTTGATAAATATTGTGAGAGATACCCCGTTTGATGACGATAATTATCATAAATTCACGTCATACACCACGCCAGACATGATTGCTTTCATCGTTACACAACGAGAAATCATAACTAATTACATGATATACAAAGAAAATTAAGGATATCTCTTTCCCGACGGTGTTCAGCTACACTGAATCATCACGATCTCAATGTTAATTTATGTGATAAAAATCACCATAATTTGTTCTGATAGTCCTTATATTTAACACCAGAGAACAAAAAATCACTAATTTTAACAAGGCAACCACGATGAAAAAGACTTCTGATTATGCTGTCGCCGTTATCGGTCTGGGTTCCATGGGTTTTGGCGCTGCGGCGTCCTGCATCAACGCTGGCCTGACGACATACGGCGTCGATATCAACCCGCAGGCGCTGGAGCGGTTACGTCAAGCGGGTGCGGCGCAGGCCGACACACGTATTGATGCCTTCGCTGACAAGTTGGATGCCGTGGTGCTGCTGGTCGTAAACGCCGCACAGGTGAACGGCATTTTGTTCGGTGAACCGCAGGTCGCCGCGAAACTCAAGCCCGGCACCGTGGTCATGGTGTCTTCCACGATCTCCGCGCAGGATGCCAAAAACATTGAACAGCGTCTGGCTGAGCATCAGCTAATCATGCTGGATGCACCGGTGTCCGGCGGGGCAGCAAAAGCTGCTGCAGGCGACATGACGGTCATGGCATCCGGTTCCGATCTGGCTTTTGAGAAACTGAAGCCCGTGCTGGATGCCGTCGCGGGCAAGGTCTACCGCATCGGTGAAGAAATCGGGCTGGGCGCAACGGTTAAAATTATTCACCAGTTGCTGGCAGGCGTACATATCGCTGCTGGTGCGGAAGCAATGGCGCTAGCCGCCCGTGCCGATATCCCGCTGGATATCATGTATGACGTGGTGACCAACGCCGCCGGAAATTCCTGGATGTTTGAAAACCGCATGCGTCACGTTGTCGATGGCGATTACACGCCAAAATCCGCCGTTGATATTTTCGTGAAAGATCTGGGGCTGGTCACCGACACCGCCAAATCGCTCCATTTCCCACTGCCGCTGGCCTCTACCGCGTTCAACATGTTTACCGCCGCCAGCAACGCCGGATTTGGTAAAGAAGACGACAGCGCGGTCATCAAGATCTTTAACGGCATTACGCTACCGGAAAAGAAGGAGGCGCCATGATCAAGCTAGGTGTGATCGCCGATGATTTTACCGGCGCAACGGATATCGCCAGCTTTCTGGTCAACAACGGGCTGCCGACCGTACAACTCAACGGCGTACCGCCGTCCGATTTTAAGGTCGAAACGCAGGCCGTGGTCATTAGCCTGAAATCGCGCTCCTGTCCGGCGGAACAGGCCGTGGCGGATTCACTCAAGGCGCTGGCATGGCTGCAACAGCAGGGCTGCCAGCAGTTCTACTTTAAATATTGCTCCACCTTCGACAGCACAGCAAAAGGCAACATCGGTCCGGTAACCGATGCGCTGTTGGAACAGCTCGGTGAAACGCAGACCATCATCTCTCCAGCGCTGCCGGTGAACGGCAGAACCGTCTATCAAGGGCATTTATTCGTGATGGATCAGCTGTTGTCAGAATCCGGGATGCGCCACCATCCGGTTACACCGATGACGGACAGCAACCTGATGCGCGTCATGGAACAGCAGGCGGCGGGGCAATGTGGTCTGGTGCCGTATGCCGTGATGGATCAGGGCGCGGAAGCCGTCAAACAGCGGCTGGCACAGTTGAAAGAACAGGGTATCCGCTATGTAGTGCTGGATACGTTGAACGAACAACACCTGCTAACACAGGGTGAAGCACTGCGCGACATGAAACTGGTCACTGGCGGTTCCGGCCTGGCGATTGGTCTGGCACGCCAGCTGGCAGACTCAACAAAACAAACCGGTTCCGCCACCGAGGCAGGCAAGCCACAATCCGGCGCAGGCGTTGTGCTGTCCGGCTCCTGCTCAGTAATGACCAACAAGCAGGTTGCTCACTACCTGAAACAGGCGGCGGGTCGCGCGATTGACGTCGCTCGCTGTCTGGAAAGCGATGATGCCCAGCAAGCCTACGTGCAGGAACTGGCCGACTGGGTAAAAGCACATCGCGACGACGCACTGGCGCCGCTGCTATACGCCACGTCGTCACCCGACGAACTGGCGCAGATTCAGCAGCGCTGGGGCGCAGAAGCCAGCAGTCAGGCGGTGGAGAAACTGTTTGCCGCCGTCGCCCGCCAGCTTCAGCAGGATGGCTTCCAGCGCTTCATCATTGCGGGCGGGGAAACCTCCAGCATCGTGGTGCAAACGCTGGGCATTCACGCGTTCCATATCGGGCCATCCATTTCTCCCGGCGTGCCGTGGGTACGTTCCACCAATCATCCGCTTTCGCTGGCGTTGAAATCCGGCAATTTCGGTGATGAAGACTTTTTTGCCCGCGCTCAAAAGGAGTTTGCCGCATGAGTGAAAAACACCACAACACTGAAGCCGCACTGAACAGCGAGCAGCGCGCACGCGCGGAAATGGTCAAACTGGGCGCGTCCTTTTTCCAGCGCGGCTACGCCACCGGCTCAGCGGGCAACCTCTCGTTGCTATTGGATGATGGCACGCTGTTGGCAACGCCAACCGGCTCCTGTCTCGGCGACCTGGATGCCGAGCGGTTGTCCAAAGTCAGCCTGAGCGGCGAGTGGATCTCCGGGGATAAGCCGTCGAAAGAGGTCAGCTTTCACCTGTCGATTTACCGTAACGACCCCGAATGCAAAGCGATCGTCCACCTGCACAGCACCTACCTGACGGCACTCTCATGTCTGGAAGGGCTGGATACGCAGGATGCCATCAAGCCGTTCACGCCTTATGTGGTGATGCGCGTCGGTAAAGTGCCCGTCGTCCCTTATTACCGTCCCGGCGATGCACGGCTCGGTGAAGATCTGGCGAAGCTGGCCTCGCGCTACAAGGCGTTCTTATTGGCTAACCACGGCCCGGTCGTCACTGGCAAGGATCTGCGTGCGGCGGCGGACAACATGGAAGAGCTGGAAGAAACCGCCAAGCTGATTTTTATTCTCGGTGATCGAAAAATTCGCTACCTCACCGCTGACGATATTGCAGAGCTCTCTTGATGAGCCATTTTTTGCTGAACCGAGGAGTTAACCATGCCTAAGTTTGCTGCCAATCTTTCTATGCTGTTTACCGACGTGCCGTTTCTCGATCGTTTTAAAGCCGCTGCCGATGCGGGTTTCACTTCGGTCGAGTACCTGTTTCCTTATGAATATCCGGCACCGCTGCTGGCGGAAAAGCTGCGGGAAAATGGCCTGAAGCAGGTGTTGTTCAATACTGCGCCCGGCAATATCGCCGCGGGCGAATGGGGCGTATCCGCCCTGCCCGATCGCATTGAAGATGCTCGCCGGGATATCGATAACGCGCTGGAATATGCGCTGGCGCTCAACTGTCCTTCGGTACTGGTGATGGGGGGGGTCGTCCCGCCCGGTGAAGACCGCGCAGCCTATCAGCAAACCTTTATTGATAACCTGCGCTACGCCGCCGATAAATTTGCACCGCACGGCATCAATATCATGATTGAAGCGCTGAGCGCGAAAGTGAAGCCGAATTATCTGTTCGCTAGTCAGTATCAGGCGCTGGAATTAGCCAATCTGATCGATCGGCCGAACGTCTATATCCAGTTGGATTTCTTCCACGCGCAAATTGTCGATGGCAACCTGACGCAAATTATTCACGATTTGGATGGCCGCATCGGACATATTCAAATTGCCTCGGTTCCTGCACGGCATGAACCCGATGAAGGAGAGATTAATTACCCGTTCATCTTTGCCGAATTGGATCGCGTGAATTATGGCGGCTGGGTTGGTTGTGAATATAACCCGCGAGGCAAAACGGAAGACGGGCTGGGATGGATTAAACCCTGGCTGAAGAAATAAATTATCACGGCAATACGTTACTATTTTATAAAAAAGCAAACACCAGAGACACCTTTATAAAATACGAGAAAAGGTCAGATTCCCGCATTATTTCAATGTGGGAATCAGGTCACCCTTTTCTTCAAATAAAACAATAACCCAATACCTTTTCAGCCTCTGAATTGCAAAATGGGTCAATGAGGATAAGAACATGGCCACCTCGCTCTTACTCTGCATCGCTATCGCCGGGGTATTACTCCTGTTGCTGATGGTCATTAAATTTAAAATACAGCCCTTTGTCGCCCTGCTGGTCGTCAGCTTACTTGTTGCGCTGGCAACCGGAATACCCACAGAAGAAATAATGAAAGTCATGTCCAGTGGCATGGGAGGCGTTCTCGGCTCGATCACCATGATCATCGGACTGGGTGCCATGTTGGGAAGAATGATCGAAATTTCTGGCGGAGCTGAATCTCTGGCAAGGAAATTTACCCAAACACTGGGAGAAAAGCGCGTTATTGCGGCGCTGACTATGGCAGCATTTATTCTCGGTATTCCGGTATTTTTTGATGTCGGCTTTATTATCCTCGCCCCGATTATTTACGGCTTTGCGAAAGTCGCGAAAGTCTCTCCACTTAAATTCGGTTTGCCCGTCGCTGGTGTCATGCTGACTGTGCACGTTGCGCTTCCCCCCCACCCAGGCCCAGTGGCCGCGGCCAGTTTGTTAAAAGCCGATGTGGGCTGGTTAACCATATTGGGGCTGGCGATTTCTATTCCTGTTGGCATTATCGGTTTCTGGGTCGCCAAATATATCAACCGCCGCCAATACGCCTTATCTGTTGATGTGCTGGAGCAATTACAACTCACGAAAACGGAAGACAAAAGTGAGGCCGTCCAACATAAAAATGCCCCCTCTGCGAGTCTGGTAACTGCGCTAATCGTCATTCCTATCGCAATTATCATGCTCGGTACGGTAGCGGCAACACTTTTCCCCGTAGGCCACCCACTGCGTAACATCACTACGTTGGTCGGTTCCCCTGCAGTGGCATTACTCATCGCTCTAGCGCTGGCATTTTATTTTATCGCCATGCGTCGCGGCTGGTCGCTTGAAAAGACCGGCAACGTTATGGGGGACGCCATGCCTGCCGCAGCCGTCGTGATTATGGTGACTGGTGCAGGTGGCGTGTTCGGCAAGGTATTGGTGGAATCCGGTGTGGGGAAAGCGCTGGCGGATACGCTGACCAGCATCCACCTGCCGCTGGTGCCTGCCGCATTTCTTCTGTCGCTGGCGCTACGCGCCTCGCAAGGCTCCGCCACCGTCGCCATTCTCACCACCTGCGGCCTGCTGAGCGAAGCCGTCAGCGGCCTGAACCAGATGCAGTTGGTACTGGTAACGCTCTCTGCCTGCTTTGGCGGGCTGGGTCTGTCGCACGTTAATGACTCGGGTTTCTGGATCGTCACCAAATATCTGGGGCTGTCCGTCGCCGATGGCCTGCGTACCTGGACGGTGCTGACAACTATCCTCGGGCTAGCCGGGTTCCTCTTCACCTGGGCGTTATGGCTGGTGATGTAAACGTCTCAACGTTTCACCCCTTACGACCTTTCACTAAAAGGAAAACCGCCGATCTTCGGCGGTTTTTCTCCTTATGCCGAAAAATGCGCCCGTTTTACTCCTATATTCCGCATCTGCCTATCCACACCTGTCTTTATACTGTGCGTGGGGTAAGGAACTGCGCGTTTCTTTACCACCGCTACGCAAGTCTGCATGCCAACACATGACGTCATCAGAAGTACATCCTATTCCTGACCTGTCGCAGAAGAGACCCAATCCACAAAGCAGAACCTGCATCACCGATAAAAAATAATAAAGGAACATTATGAATTTTCTAGCAAAAATGAAGCTTGGCACCATGTTGGGTGCCGGCTTCGCCTCTGTCATCATCATCGGTCTGATGGTCGCCGTGCTGGGACGCGCGCATCTGGTCGATCTGGGTGAAGATATTGAATCACTGTCCGAAAAAAATCTGACCAGCCTTATCCTGATACAGGACGCCAAAAACGGTTTTGATGCCGTGGCGCGTTCGGTGCGTAACATTGGCCTGACCGATGACAGGAGCCGTATTCAGGAAGAAAAGCGCCTGATCGATCAGCAAATCGCCCGCAATACAGAAATCCTGACCAAATTGTATGAACACATGTCTGAACCAGAAACTCGTGACACGCTGGAGAGCCTGACGCAGGCGCGTCCAGCTTATCGGGATACCGTGAATAAGGCGGTTGAACTTGGTCTATCCGAGAATGCCGAAGAAAGGGCGCGTGCCGTGCAAATCATGGTCAATGAGATGCAGGTTACGCAGGCACCAGTTTTCGCCGCGCTGGATAGCATGCGGGAATTTCAGAAAACACGGACGCTGGATATGACGACAAGCGCGATGCAGGAAGCGCGCTCAGACGGCAACATGCTGATCGTCTTCGCAGCCATTGCGGTGCTCGTTGGCATTCTGGTTTCCGTACTGATTACCCGCACCATCAAAGGCTTACTGGGTGGCGAAGTGGTTTATGCCGCACAAATCGCCCAGGCGGTTGCGCAGGGAAATCTGGCCGTCGCCGTGAACTTACGTCCCGGAGATGACCGCAGTGTACTGGCAGCCATGAACGGAATGCGCAAAAGCCTGAGTAGCATTGTTGAACAGGTGCGTGAGAGCAGTGAATCCATCGCCACCGGCGCCAGCCAAATCGCCGCAGGCAGTACCGACCTCAGCCAGCGTACGGAAGAGCAGGCGGCCAACCTGCAACAAACCGCAGCCTCAATGGAAGAGATGAGCCAGACCGTACGTCAGAACTCAGACACCGTGCGTAATGCCGCTCAGCTGGCGCAGGCTGCCAGCAACACCGCGGCTAAAGGCGGTGAAGCCGTCGGCAATATCGTTGTCACCATGAAAGAAATTACCGACAGTTCGCACAAAATTGGCGACATCATCAGTGTCATTGACGGCATCGCCTTCCAGACCAACATTCTGGCGCTCAACGCCGCGGTCGAAGCCGCCCGGGCGGGTGAACAAGGCCGTGGTTTTGCCGTGGTGGCTGGAGAAGTTCGCTCGCTGGCGCAGCGCTCCGCCACCGCAGCCAAAGAGATTAAAGAACTGATCGGCCACAGCGTCGAGAAAGTCGAGACAGGCTCCGCCTTGGTCAGCGATGCGGGAACGACAATCGAAGAGCTGGTTCGTCAGGCACGTCACGTTGCCGATCTGATTAACGAAATTGGCGTAACTACGCAGGAACAAGAATCTGGTGTCTCGCAGATTCACGATGCCGTTAACCAACTCGATCAGGTCACGCAGCAGAACGCCGCGCTCGTTGAGCAATCCGCGTCTGCCGCCGATAGCCTGAGCGATCAAGCGGCTCATCTGGTCGAGCTGATGAAAGTCTTCGTCGTTGAAGGCGGATCTTCACAGCGCCTTGCTCCGCAGTTGAAAAGGCCTGACAGCGCCAAACTCTCGCTTGCCAATTCCAGAAGCCGCGCAGGAAGCGATACGCAAAACTGGGAACAGTTCTGATTCGACACAGGGGGATCACCTCCCCCTGTTTACTTTCACATCCATTCTCCGCCAAGCCCCGCCATACCCTGCATTTTCTGTTTTTTCCTCATCAGCGTGCGCCACGCTGCAAAGGCGGCAATTAAAATCAATGTTTTCTCCGGTCATGCCGATATTCTAGAGTGAAGTGCTTAATTATTCACCAGAGGGATCGAGAAACCGCAGCAGCACATGCCTCCATCGTGCAAAGGAAAATCTGCTTAATAACAATAAATATTGTAAATAAGTCATGAGGATAACATGCAGCATACAAAAAAAATGAAACTGGGTACTCAGGTCGGTTCAGGCTTTGCCATTGTTATTATTATTGGCCTATTAGTGGCTATCTTCGGCAGAATGCACTTGGTTGGCCTCGGTAATACTACGGACAGGCTGGCCAAACACCACCTTGCCAATCTCATCGTGCTACAAGAGCTGAAAGATAATCTTAACGTCACGATCAAAGCCACATTGCGTATGTTGATCGCTACCGAGCAAAAGGTTCTGGAAGACAATCAAAAACTGATTGAAACCACGAGTGCCAAAAACACACAGCTCGTCACTCAGTTGGAAACCAATTTACGGGCAACCGAGGTTCGCAATATTCTGGGCGAGCTGCAGCAAAACCGCACTGAATTTGCCAAAGTAGGCCGCCAGGCCGTCGCACTGTCACTCAGCAATAGACAGGCTGAATCTATCGAGTTAGTTAAAACCCAGCTTGAACCCATACAAACCAAGCTTTTTAACAATCTGAACACCATGATTCAGTTGCAGAAAGACTACACCACGCAAACAGCAACCGACGCGATTGAAGAGTCCTACTATGATGGCAATTCCCTGCTCATTCTGGCTGTCATCGCCTCATTATTCGGCGCCGGCATCGCCTGGCTGATTACCCGCCATATCAAGAAGCAACTGGGGGGTGAACCCGCCTATGCCACGCAGGTCACACAGGAAATCGCACAAGGTAATCTCGCAATACCAGTCGATCTGGCGTCAGGTGACAACACCAGTTTGCTGTTTGCGATGAATAACATGCGCAAAAGCTTAAGCAGCATTGTTGAACAGGTGCGTGAGAGCAGCGAATCTATCGCCACCGGAGCCAAACAGATCGCCGCAGGAAGTGCTGACCTCAGCCAGCGCACAGAGGAGCAGGCAGCCAACTTACAGCAGACCGCAGCGTCTACGGAAGAAATGAGCCAAACAGTACGTCAAAATACCGATACCGTGCGTAACGCTGCTCAACTGGCGCAGGCCGCCAGCAACACCGCGGCTAAAGGCGGTGAAGCTGTCGGGAATATTGTTGTCACGATGAAAGAAATTACCGACAGTTCGCACAAAATTAACGACATCATTAGCGTGATTGACGGCATCGCTTTCCAGACCAATATTCTGGCCCTCAACGCCGCGGTCGAAGCGGCTCGGGCAGGTGAGCAAGGTCGTGGCTTTGCCGTGGTGGCTGGCGAAGTCCGCTCGCTGGCACAGCGTTCCGCCACCGCAGCCAAAGAGATTAAAGAGCTGATCGGCCACAGCGTCGAGAAAGTCGAGACGGGCTCCGCACTGGTCAGCGATGCGGGCACAACAATCGAAGAGCTGGTTCGTCAGGCGCGCCACGTTGCCGATCTGATTAACGAAATTGGCATTACCACGCAGGAACAAGAATCCGGCGTCTCACAGATTCATGAGGCGGTGAACCAACTCGATCAGGTCACGCAGCAGAACGCCGCGCTCGTTGAGCAATCCGCATCTGCGGCCGATAGCCTGAGTGAGCAAGCCGCTCATCTGGTAGAACTGATGAAAGTCTTCATCGTTGAAGGCGGAGCGCCGCAGCGCCTTGCTCCACAGTTAAAACGGCCTGACAGCGCAAAACTTTCACTCGCCAACCCTAAAAGCACCACGGGAAGCGATAAGCAAAACTGGGAAACCTTTTAGCCGTTAATCAAAACATGCCGAAACCGCTGAGCGATCAGCGGTTTTTTCAATAGGGAAAAACAATTAATAAAAAAGAAAAAATCGAAATTAACTTTATATTAAACGAAATAAAATAAAATCAATAAAAAACAAGAGAAATGACAACGCTGTGATGATAAAAACATCAAATATATGATGGTAAAATCATCATATCGTTCGAAAAAGAAGAATAAATAGAAAATAAAACCCGCTTTAGGGTTGAATAAATAAGCAGAGAATCATAATTCACAATGTTTATTAACATGACTGTCAATTTAACATTACAGCACGATATCAGTTTATTTTTTCTCTAACCCATAGAAATATTGCGGCTTTTCCCTTCGCCTTTTATACTCCTGCGCCATCATTTCCCTGTCATCAGAATAGGTTCTATCGCACCAGACACAACCCTACTTTGCTAAGCGATTAACCAGAAAAAGTAACGTGAAATACATTTATAGCCGAAAGGAAACGGGCAGTGATTAAAGGAAAGGATTTACCTGACATAGCTCAAACCGCAACGTGACGGCATTTGCAAAATAAATACGTTTGCGCAACGCCTATTTCACATTTAAAGCACACCTACACCAACCATATTCATCTTCAGCATATAATAAGGGACACAATGAATCTCATCAAAAATAGCAGCCTGGGTAAAATGCTAGGGACAGGCTTTACTCTGGTCATCGCCATCGGTTTTCTGGTGGCGGTATTTGGCCGTATCCAGTTAGATAAACTCGGGGAAAATATCCAGCTGCTGTCGCAGGTTCGCATTACCAACCTCATCATGATGCAGGAGTTTAAAGACAACATAAACACCAATGCCATCGCCATCAGAAACCTGACGATGCAGGAAGACAGTCGGCAGATGCAGCAAGAGAAAGTGCGTATCGAGGAGATGGTCTCCCGCAATAACGCGTTACTCACCAAAATACACGACAGCGCCACCGAGAAACATGCTCAGGAATTGGTCGCGGAACTGGAGCGCGTGCGCCCGGCTTACAGCAGTAGCTATACCAACGCCATCACATTAGCCATGGCGAATAAAAACAGCGAAGCGCAACATCTGTTATTAACAGACGTGCGGGCAAAACAGGAAGCCGTCTTCAAAGCGCTAAATGACATGGTCAACTGGCAAGAGAAGCTCACAGTCGACATCGCCGACCAGTCTTTAAAAAATGCCACTCACGCGGGCACGCTGATGGTCATCATCGCCCTGCTTTCTGTCGTGCTGGGCGCAATGATTTCATGGTGGATTACCCGCACCATTAAACGTCAGCTCGGGGGGGAGCCAGCCTACACGCTGGAAGTGACCCGTCAGGTTGCACAGGGGAATCTGGCCGTTGCGATTGAACTGCGCGATGGAGATACCACCAGCGTACTGGCTGCGATGGAGGATATGCGCCAAAACCTGAGTAATCTGGTCGGTCAGGTGCATCAGAGCAGCGAATCGATCGCCACCGGCGCGACGCAGATTGCGATGGGCAACACCGATCTGAGCCAGCGCACGGAAGAACAGGCTGCGAATCTTCAGGAAACCGCGGCCTCGATGGAACAAATGAATACCACGGTGAAGCAGAATGCGGCGACGGTGCGCACCGCAACAGAGTTAGCCCATTCCGCCAGCACCACAGCGCAAAAAGGTGGCGATGCGGTCAATAACGTTGTGCGTACGATGGAAGATATCACCGCCAGCTCGCGTAAGATCGGCGACATTATCGGCGTTATCGACAGTATTGCTTTCCAGACCAACATTCTGGCGCTCAACGCCGCCGTTGAAGCCGCCAGAGCCGGTGAACAAGGCCGTGGCTTCGCCGTGGTCGCGGGTGAAGTCCGTTCTCTGGCACAGCGTTCCGCCTCCGCCGCCCGTGAAATCAAAGACCTGATTAACGTCAGCGTAGCTAACGTGGAAATGGGCGAGAAGATGGTGAACGACGCGGGTATCACCATCAAAGACATTGTCGAAAAATCGCAGCATGTTGCCAACCTGCTTAGCGAAATCGGCCTGACAACACACGAGCAGGAACAGGGCGTTGCCCAGGTGAATGATGCAGTTAATCAGCTCGATCAGGTGACCCAGCAGAATGCCGCATTGGTTGAAGAATCGGCCTCCGCCGCCGACAGCCTGAGCCAACAGGCAAGAACGCTGCTGGAATTAATGGGCGTGTTCAAAATCAGCGGCGTTCAAGCCCAAGCGCCACGCCTGAGCGCACAGGTGAAGCAACCGACAGCGCCGAGACTGGCTCTGGCAAGCCAATCGGGCAACACAAGCAGCGATAACTGGGAAACGTTTTAACGAACGCGTTCGATCGACAGATTCCCCAGTCTTGTCGCAAAAAATAAAGCCGCTGAGTCTTCAGCGGCTTTTTATTGTATAAGGATAAAAGAAATAAATAATAAGGTTAAAAAAACCGCACTCATTGATAAATAACACAGATGGAAATAATGATTTACAAACTAATGGGTGATAAGGAAAAGCCCTAACTCTTATTAGGTATAAAGGTATTGATTAGTATTTATTATCTATTTCTATCACCATAAGAAAATAATATTAAATTTTTCCCATCTAATAAATCAGGGGTTTTTGTTACGTTTATTCTGCCATCAACCTACCACGTTATTGTCTACACTTTATTTGTCATTCCCTTGGTCTGTAATTATTCCCAACAGACATTCCATACCTGTATGCAAGCGACAGTTATCTCCCTTCGGCAATGCTGCCATCGGGGTCTAAACGCCGCTGATCTTCCTGTACCAGAAAGACATCGGGAGATAAGGGAAATGATGCAAGTAATAGAGTTCACCGGGTGAATCGCGTCTGTACCATCACCCATTAACAGAAAATAACGACACCTGCTGTGTCAGACTTCAATAAATAAAAAAGGAACATCATGAAAAATATGAGTTTGGGAAAAATGTTAGGAACAGGCTTTACGTTAATTATTGTGATTGGTTTTTTAGTCGCCATATTGGGTCGCGTCCAGTTAGAAAAACTTGGAGGAAACATCCAGCTTTTGTCACAAATGCGTATTACCAATCTTCTATTAATGCAGGAAGTGAAAGATAACGTCAACATCGCAGCACGCTCTATCAGAAATATTGCGCTTTTGAGCGATCAACAGCAAATGAAGGTGGAAAAAGATCGCATTGAGCAAACCATCGCACGTAATAGCGAGTTGCTGGCGAAAATACGGAAGAACCTCGTGGATGACGACGCTAAAACGCTGCTCAGCACGCTGGATCAAGTTCGCCCTGCGTATACCAGCAGCATGAAAAAAGCGACCGAACTGGCCATGTCCAACGAACACGACGCGTTTCGCAATTTCCTACTGACAGAAGTTCGTACCACGCAAGCAAGCGTATTCGACATTCTGGATAAAATGGTTGAGATGCAAAAACAGCTGACCGTCGAACTCGCCAATGACTCGGAGAATAATGCGTTACACGCAGGCACCCTAATGCTAATCATCGCATTGTGTTCTGCCCTGTTAGGAGGCGTTGTAGCCTGGTGGATCACCCGGAAAATCAAGCGCCAGTTGGGTGGAGAGCCAGCCTATACGCTGGAGGTGACCCGCCAGGTCGCCCAAGGGAATCTTGCCATCGCCATTGATCGGCGTGACGGAGACACCACCAGCGTCCTCGCCGCAATGGAGGAAATGCGCCAGAGCCTGAGCAACATTGTCGGGCAAGTCCATCAAAGCAGCGAGTCTATCGCCACCGGCGCCAGCCAGATTGCCATTGGCAACACCGATCTGAGTCAACGTACGGAAGAACAGGCCGCAAACCTGCAAGAAACCGCTGCCTCCATGGAAGAGATGAATACTACCGTCAAACAAAACGCCGACACCGTGCGTAGCGCCGCACAGCTCGCGAATGCGGCCAGCGCCGCCGCCCGCAAAGGGGGGGATGTCGTAAATAATGTCGTGCGGACAATGGAAGAGATCACCGCGAGTTCG
This sequence comes from Pectobacterium aroidearum, assembly GCF_041228105.1. Lineage (NCBI taxonomy): Bacteria > Pseudomonadati > Pseudomonadota > Gammaproteobacteria > Enterobacterales > Pectobacteriaceae > Pectobacterium > Pectobacterium aroidearum. The sequence continues at coordinate 131,185 of NZ_CP166097.1, read as the reverse complement.
CGTAAAATCGGCGATATCATCGGTGTGATTGACGGCATTGCTTTCCAGACCAACATTCTGGCGCTTAACGCCGCCGTCGAAGCGGCACGCGCCGGAGAACAGGGGCGTGGCTTCGCCGTGGTTGCCGGAGAAGTGCGTTCGCTGGCTCAGCGCTCCGCTTCCGCAGCACGCGAAATCAAGGATTTGATTAGCATCAGTGTCGGAAAAGTGGAAGCGGGAGAACTGCTGGTGAACGAAGCGGGCGTAACCATCGAGGAAGTCGTGGAGCAGTCACAGCGTGTCGCCAATCTTATCAATGAGATCGGACTGACTACCCACGAGCAGGAACAGGGCGTTTCTCAGGTGAACGATGCGGTTAATCAACTCGATCAGGTCACCCAGCAGAACGCGGCACTGGTTGAAGAATCGGCTTCCGCCGCAGACAGCCTGAATCAACAGGCCAGACATCTGGTTGAATTAATGAGTGTTTTCAAAATCGACGGGATCCAGCCACAGCGTGCCGCACCGCAGGCCGCTACGCTGCCCAGACCCAAACTGGCGCTGGCCGCTAATTCGAGTCACACAAACTGGGAAACCTTTTAAAGCTATCACCTGTTAATGCTGCACTGATAAAGAAAAACCGCTGAAATATCAGCGGTTTTTTACATTAACGGATAGCCTGTTATCGGCGATTACAGCGCCCGACGCAGTCGCGCCACCGCTTCATGCATTTGCTCATCCGTTGCCGTCGCAAAGGACAGACGCAGCGTTGAGTAATCGACATTGTCTGGGAAGAAGAACTCACCCGGCACGAAAACAACGCCCTGATCCAGCGTCTTCTTCAGCCATTCCGTCGTGTTGAAATCGTTCTGGCGGAACTTCGCCCACAGGAACATCCCGCCTTTCGGTTGGTTGAAGGTGATCACATCACCCAGTTCCTTCTCGACCAGCTGTGCCAGCAGTTCACCTTTGTGCTTATAGGCGTGGCGGATTTTTTCGATCTGCGAATCCAGACGTCCTAATCCCAGATAGCATTCCGCGACGGTCTGCGACAGCGCGCTGGCATGCAGGTCAGCGGCCTGTTTGATAATCGCCACTTTGTGCAACAGCCAGTCCGGCAGAATCGCCCAGCCGAGACGCAGCCCCGGAGCCAGCACTTTCGAGAACGTGGAGGTGTACAGCACGTATTCCGTGCTCCCCAGCTTCTCCTGCGCCAGTTGGAACAGCGTCGGGTTGCGTTCTTCGGTGAAGCGCAGCTCGCCATAGGGATCGTCTTCGATAATGACAAAACCGTAGCGCTCTGCCAGTTGAATCAATTTCAGGCGACGTTCATAACTCAGCGTAACGCCGCTCGGGTTGCCGAAGTTCGGAACGATATAAACGCCTTTGATGCGCTGTTTCTTCAGCAACTCTTCCAGCTCATCGACAACCATACCATTGGCGTCAGATGACACCGACATCACCTGCGCCTGCGCCAGTTCCAGCGTTTGCAGCGCCGCCAGATACGTCGGACGTTCAACGACGAACACGTCGCCGGGATCGACCATTGAGCGCATGATCAAGTCCAGTGCCTGCTGCGAACCCGCCGTCACCACAATATCGTCACCGCGCGTTTTTACGCCGCGCACGGCACACAGCTCGGCAATGCGATCGCGCAGCACGCCGCTGCCTTCGGTCAAGCCATACTGGAATGCCGTTTTCGGCTGTTCGGTAATCGCTAAGTGCGTGGCCTGACTTAACCCTTCGAAATCAAACAATGCATCTGACGGAATCCCGCCAGCCAGCGAGATAATATTTTCCATCTTGCTGTGTTTCAGTAGTTCACGGATGGCGGAACTTTTTAACTGAGCGATACGGTGCGCTAACAACCCTTCAATGGCCATCTCTTCTTAACCTTTCAACAAAACTTCAATTATCCGCCCAGATAGGCCGAACGTACCGCTTCATTAGCTAACAATGCCGCACCGGTATCTTCCAACACGACATGCCCGTTTTCAAGTACATAACCCCGGTCGGCCAGCTTCAGTGCCTGATTGGCGTTCTGCTCCACCAGGAAGATGGTCATGCCCTCTTCGCGCAGTTGCTGGATCGTATCGAAAATTTGCAGGATGATAATCGGCGCCAGCCCCAGTGACGGTTCGTCCAGCAGCAGTAAGCGCGGCTGACTCATCAGCGCACGGCCAATCGCCAACATCTGTTGCTCACCGCCAGACATCGTGCCGGAACGCTGGGCGCGTCGCTCATACAAGCGCGGAAACAGATCGTAGACACGCGCAATGCGTTCCTGATACTGCTCGCGATCGGCAAAAAATCCCCCCATCGCCAGATTTTCTTCTACCGTCATGCGGGAAAAGACGCGACGACCTTCCGGCACAATCGCGATAGCTTCACGCATAATCTGCGCGGTCTGCCAGTTCGTGATGTCCTTACCGTCAAACGTGATAGTGCCTTCCGTCGCGCGCGGATCCCCGCACAGCGTGCCCAGCAGCGTGGTTTTACCGGCGCCGTTTGCACCGATAAGCGTAACAATCTCGCCCTGATTAATATGCAGGCTAACCTGATGCAGCGCCTGAATTTTTCCGTAGTGGGCCGAAACCTGATGTAATGACAGCATAAACGTTATCCTTCACCCAGATAGGCACGAATGACATCCGGGTTGTTACGAATTTCAGCTGGAGTGCCCTGTGCCAGCGGCGTGCCCTGATTGACGACATAAATCCGGTCGGAAATCCCCATGACCAGCTTCATATCGTGTTCAATCAACAGCACCGATACCTGATGGCTATCGCGCAGTTCCGCAATCAGCTGATTTAACTCGTCAGTTTCTTTCGGGTTCAGACCGGCCGCAGGCTCATCCAGCATCAGTAGCTCGGGCCGCGTCACCATACAACGGGCAATCTCCAGACGGCGCTGCTGGCCGTAAGCCAGATTCCCCGCCTGACGGTTCGCTAAATCCAGCAGGCCGATACGCTCCAGCCACACTGCGGCGCGCTCTTGCGCATCGGCTTCCGCACGACGAAAGCCCGGCGTTTTCAACAGCCCGGCAAACACGCCGCTTTTCAGGTGCTGATGCTGTGCGACCAGCAAGTTCTCGATCACCGTCATTTCACGGAACAGGCGAACGTGCTGGAACGTACGCACTACGCCCATACGGGCAATAGCCTGTCCGGATAACCCTTCCAGATGACGATCGCGCAGCATGATGGTGCCGCCGCTTGGGCGATAAAAACCGGTCAGGCAGTTAAAGACCGTGGTTTTACCGGCCCCGTTTGGGCCGATCAGCGAGACAATTTCGCCCGCATGAATATCCATTTCAACGTTGTTGACCGCCAGCAGGCCGCCAAAACGCATCATCAGACCTCTGACTGATAATAGTGGCTGCGTGCTCATGCTTGCTCTTCCTTCTTCGCGACTTTCAACTTCATTTCAGGACGCTTCATCGGCAGCAGGCCTTGCGGACGCCAAATCATCATCAGAACCATCAACGCACCCAGCAGCAGCATGCTGTATTCATTCAGATCGCGCATCAGCTCACGAGACACCACCAGCAGAATTGCCGCGAGAATGACCGCAAACTGCGACCCCATCCCGCCCAGTACGACGATAGCCAGCACAAAGGCAGACTCAGCGAACGTGAACGATTCCGGGCTGACGAAGCCCTGACGCGCAGCAAACAGTGTACCGGCAAAGCCCGCAAACGCGGCGCTGATAGTAAACGCGGTCAGCTTGATACGCGTGGGGCTCAGCCCCAGAGAACGGCAGGCGATTTCATCATCGCGCAGCGCTTCCCAGGCGCGTCCCAGCGGCATCCGCAGCAGGCGGTTAATCACAAACAGGGTCAACACAACCAACAGCAACGCCACCAGATACAGGAAGATAATACGGTCGCTAGGGTCGTATTGCAGGCCAAAGAAATTGTGGAACGTATCCCAACCGCCATCGCGCGCGCTGCGGCTGAATTCCAGACCAAAGAAGGTCGGTTTAGGGATCTGGCTGATGCCGTTCGGGCCACCGGTAATTTCGGTGTTATTCAGCAACAGGATACGGACAATTTCGCCGAACCCAAGCGTCACAATCGCCAGATAGTCGCCGCGCAAACGCAACACCGGGAAACCAAGCAGGAAACCAGACAGCGCCGCCGCCATACCCGCCAGCGGCAGACTTTCCCAGAAGCCCAATCCATAATAGTGGTTCAGCAACGCATACGTGTACGCACCAATGGCATAAAACCCACCGTAGCCTAATACCAACAGGCCGGACAGGCCAACCACCACATTCAGCCCCAGACCCAGCATCACGTAAATCAGCGTGAGGGTGGCAATATCCACCGTACCGCGCGACACCAGGAACGGCCAGGCGATAGCGGCGATAATCAATGCCGCTGCCAATACCTTCTGCCGCGGTGTACTGCCATCAAAACTCGGTAGCACCAGCGGCGGCGCGGAAAATTTCTTGATACTTTGCTGGAAGAACGGGCGGATCAGTTGGAAGAAGAACACCACGACGCAGCCTGCGCCAATCCAATACCAGCGGACTTCATCAGCGCCGCGCACCACCAGTTTGGTGCCATCCAACGCCAACTGCATGCCCATTAAGAACGAGGCAAGCACCAGCAACATGAACGCGGAAACCAGCGCGTTAAACAGGTTGAGCTGTTTCATACTTTCTCAACCTCCGGGCGACCCAGAATACCGGTAGGCATCACCAGCAGCACCACAATCAGCAGGGCAAACGACACCGCATCTTTGTATTCCGTGCTCAGGTAGGCGGACGTCAGCGCTTCGGCTACGCCCAGAATCAGCCCACCGATCATCGCGCCAGGAATACTGCCGATTCCGCCCAGCACCGCGGCGGTAAAGGCTTTCATCCCGGCCATAAAGCCGATATAGGGGTTGATAACGCCGTAAAATTGCCCCAACAGCACGCCAGCAACGGCGGCCATCAGCGCGCCGATAACGAAGGTCAGGGAAATGACGCGATCGGTGCTGATACCCAGCAGGCTCGCCATTTTCAGGTCCTCCGCGCAAGCGCGGCAGGCGCGTCCCATACGGGAATAGCGAATAAACAACGTCAGCGCCAGCATGGCGAGGAACGTAACAACCCAGATGATCAGCTGCATGGAGCTAATGGTTGCGGCAAAGCCATTGCTTTCGCCCAGCACCCACTGGCCAGTCACCAGACTCGGCAGCGCAACATCACGCGAGCCCTGATTCAGGCTGACGTAGTTTTGCAGGAAAATTGACATCCCGATGGCAGAAATCAGCGCAATCAGGCGCTTTGACGTTCGAACAGGTCGATAGGCCACCCGCTCGATACTCCAGCCGTAGGCGCTGGAAATGACCACGGCGGCAATGAAGGCGGCGCCAATCAGCAGCCAGCCAGCATCGATGCCCATCATCATCAGGGCCGCAATCACAATAAAGGAGACATAGCTACCGATCATATACACTTCACCGTGTGCGAAGTTAATCATGCCGATAATGCCGTAAACCATGGTGTAGCCAATGGCGATCAGCGCATAGGTGCTGCCCAACGTCAGGCCGTTGAACATCTGCTGAAAAAAGTAAAGGAACTGCTCGGACATACCTTAACCTTAAATGCTGCCCCCGCGCCTTGCGGCTACGGGGGCTCGGTATTGAGGGATTATTATTGGTACACACTCAGAGGGCGGAGAATGATCCTCACGCCGAAGAGGCAAATAGCGGCGAATTCATCCGTTATCCGCCTCCGGCATGGTGATTATTTCACTGCGCTGGAAGTACCGTCTTTGTGCCACTCAAATACGCCAAATTCAAACCCTTTCAGGTCGCCTTTTGCATCCCAGCTTAATGGCCCCATTACGGTATCCACGGATTTCGCTTTCAGATCCGCCACCAGTTTTTCTGGCTCGTCGCTCCCCGTACGCGTCATCGCGGTGGTCAACGATTGCAGCGCGGCATAGGTCGTCCAGACAAACGGGCCAGTCGGGTCCAGTTTCTTGGCTTTCAACGCATCCACGATCGGTTGGTTCGCAGGAACCTGATCGTAACGCTTCGGCAGCGTGACCAGCATCCCTTCAGACGCATCGCCCGCGATGTTGGACAGTGAAGAGTTACCCACGCCTTCCGGACCCATGAACTTGGTCGTCATGCCAGCCTGACGCGATTGGCGCAGAATCTGCCCCATTTCTGGGTAGTAGCCGCCGAAATACACGAAATCGACGTTCTCTTTCTTCAGACGCGCAACCAGCGTAGAGAAATCTTTGTCACCCGCCGTCACACCTTCAAACAGCACAACATTCGCACCGGCTTTTTTCAGGCTATCCTGAACAGAGCGGGCCAGACCTTCACCATATTGCTGTTTGTCATGCACCACGGCGATACGCTGCGGTTTGATGGTTTCAACGATGTACTTCGCTGCGGTTGGTCCCTGATCGGAATCCAGACCCGTCGTGCGCAGCACCATTTTGTAGCCGCGCGTGGTCAAGTCGGCGTTGGTTGCCGCAGGCGTAATCATGATCACGCCTTCTTCTTCATAAATATCAGACGCAGGCTGCGTAGAGGAGGAACACAGATGGCCAATCACATAACGGATACCGTCATTGATGACCTTGTTCGCTACGGCAACAGCCTGCTTAGGATCGCACGCGTCATCATATTCCACGCCAACCAGTTTGTTACCGTTTACGCCGCCTTTTGCGTTGATGTCAGCAATCGCCTGACGCGCGCCAATGAATTCCATGTCGCCATATTGGGCAACCGGGCCAGACATCGCGCCAACCACCGCAACTTTAATATCGGCAGCACTGACTGCATGGCTAAACGCCGCAGCCATACAACCCATCAGCAATACTTTACCTTTACTGAATTTCATTCTTTTTACCCCATCTGTCATTATGGATATTGCCGAAAACCTGACCGCCTTCTGCCATAACCCGCTATTTTCTTATAAGTAAGAAAGGCTTAGGTTATTATTAGTAATAGTTTCTAATAAGGCTTTATTTTTCATATTATTAAACAGGAATTTTATGCTGCAAATCAACTCACATTGTCAGAAACAAGCGGAGCAAACAGCACAAAACGCTAGATGCAAAATCCAGCATTTAATTTATATATAGTCAGATATTCTACTTTGTGCATTAATTGTTGATGGATTACTCGAAAAACGAAGAATGAGAAAAACATTTGCCCTATTAACCATAACGATCAAATTACACAACTGATCCACTACAAAACAACTACATTATTCTTCACTCATATGATGGAGTGCCGATAAAAATGAAACTCACCGTTGAATGCCTCACCCAATTCAGCCCTCAGGACAAAATTGACCTGGCGAAAATCTGGCCGCATCAAAACATTGATTTATTAGAAGCAGGACTAAAACCGACTCGACGCCTCTTTGCCGCGCGTTTTAACGATCGGTTACTCGGCGGTATGTTGGTCGAAATTGCAGGGGACTATGCGGAACTGAGCGATATGATGGTACGTGAAGTTACCCGGCGGCGGGGCGTAGGGCAGTTGTTAGTTGATGAGGCACGCCGTCAACTCCCTGAGGTAAACGAGTGGTGGCTGGCAACGGCGAATCATGCTGCGATCAAAGAGGAAGTGCTGGCACGGTTTATGGTGTCCTGTGGCTTCTCACCGGTATCCGGCGGCTGGCGCTACATTCGCAGAAAAGAAACGCCGCTGATTCTTGACGAAATCAACTCAGAGAAACCATAGCCCAAGCACGACAGCCTGACAGCCTGACAGCCTGACAGCAGACAAAAACAAAACGACCGGGCATTACCCGGTCGCTACAAAAAGAGACGATGAGAGCGATTACGCTTCTATCGCCGCTCGCAGTTTTTTCATCGCATTCTTTTCTAACTGACGCACACGCTCTGCGGAAACGCCGTATTGATCGGCCAGTTCCTGCAAGGTGGATTTGTTGTCATCATCCAGCCAACGGGCGCGGATAATGTGCTGGCTACGTTCATCCAGCCCTTCCAGCGCGTAAGTGAGCTTATCCGCCGCATGCGTGTCCCAGTTATCTTCTTCAATGCCGTCGGCAAAGTCAGACGATTTATCCTGTAGGTAAAGCATCGGCGACATCGCTTTGCCGTCGTGCGAATCTTCTTCCGGCGTTGGATCGAACGTCATGTCCTGCGCCGCCATACGGGATTCCATCTCGCGCACGTCTTTGCTGGTCACACCCAGTTCACGTGCCACCAGTTCGACTTCATCCTGGTTAAACCAGCCGAGACGCGTTTTCGTCTTCCGCAGGTTAAAGAACAGTTTACGCTGTGCTTTGGTGGTCGCGACTTTCACGATACGCCAGTTACGCAGCACGTATTCATGAATTTCTGCTTTGATCCAGTGCACGGCGAAAGAAACCAGACGCACGCCCACTTCAGGGTTAAAGCGACGTACCGCCTTCATCAGGCCGATGTTCCCTTCCTGAATCAGGTCCGCCTGCGGCAGGCCGTAGCCGGAATAGTTACGGGCAACGTGAATAACAAAACGCAGGTGTGACAGAATCAGGTGCTTAGCCGCATCCAGATCGCCCTGATAATGCAGCCGTTCAGCCAGCGCCCGCTCTTCCTCCGCCGTCAGCATCGGATAGGCATTGGCGGCACGAATATACCCTTCCAGACTGCCCTGGGGAACTAAGGTGAAAGTTTGCATATCTTTGGTCATTCAACCCTCTCAGTTGCTCTACTCGTCATATTGCAGTCGACTATCTTAGCACTGCTTCGCCGCATCGTTTTGCGCGAAAATGGCAAAACACGACACCTTTAAAGCGTATTCACTCAAATCCTAAAATCTGTCTATTCAGACTGTGATTTCGCTCGCAAGTTCCTATCATTTTATTCACCTCCTGCCAGAGATCAAGCAGGGAGAAAACGAGCCGTTAACGCACGAAAAACCAAGGGGAAAACACAGCGGGAAGCGCAAAGAAGAGATGTCGCTGAGGAGATTTCCCCTGCAATACGGTCTGAATTACAGGGGATAATTATACCAGAAAACGCTTACTGTGGTGTAAAACGGCGTAAATGTTGCACGGTTGCCAACCAGGCGGCCAGCCAGCCAATCATGCCGGCGATTAACAGCAGCAGCAGAGACTCATCCCAGCTCAGTCCTTTAACGGCAAACGTCGTACCAAAGACGGAAGCCACCTGCGCTACCACCGCATCCAGCTTCCAGACCAGCGCCTGCGACAGAATCAGCGATAGCACCGCGCCGCCTACGCCCATTGCCGCCCCACCATTCAGGAACGGACGCAGAATAAACCCGTCCGTCGCGCCAATCAGCTTCATCACGTTAATGGTTTCACGGCGACTGAAAATACTCAGACGCACGCTGTTGCCGATCACCAAAAAGACGGCAACAATCATCAGGATGCCAATCGTCGCAGAAATTTGCCCGACCAGATTGGTTAACGCTACCAGCCGTGCAAACCAGCTGTCGTCCATCCGTACTTCCTCCACACCCTGCGTTGCCGCCACACGGTCACGCAGTGTCGTCAGCGTGGTGGAATCCTGAAAGCTCATTTTCGGCGTGATAATCGCCACCGCCGGCAGCGGATTCTCTTCCAGCATATCCAGCGCGCCGCCAAAACCAGACCAGTTGCGGAACTCGCCCATCGCTTCATTGCGCGACAGGTAATTGACTTTATCAACGCCGTCTTCAGATTGAAGCTGCGTGACTACCGCCTGCGCCGCATTGTCATCCAGTGATTTATCCAGATAGACCGTTAGCTGAGGCGAGGGATACCACTGTGTGGCAGCCTGACTGACGTTTTTCCACACCAAATAGCAAATGCTGGGCAATGCCAGCGAAATGGCGATCACCATGACGGTCAGGAAAGTGGCCAGCGGCTGGCGCAGCATATCAGCCAGCGTATTCGTCCAAGCATAGCGCCACTGTTCCTGCCAGCCGCCGCGCAACGCTTTCGATTTTGCAACAGGCTTTTTCGCATTACGGACGTTATTCGCCATCGTGGTTTCCCCCCACCATGCGGCCATCCGACAGCGTCAGCACACGGTAATTACGGCGGGCGATCAGCCCGGTATCATGCGTCGCCATCAGGACGGTAACACCGACGCGGTTGAACTCTTCAAACAGGCGTAAAATACCTTCTGACAACGCTTCGTCCAGGTTGCCGGTCGGTTCATCCGCCAGCAACACGGCGGGTTTGTTCACCACCGCGCGCGCAATGCCAACGCGCTGCTGTTCACCGCCGGACAGCTGGATAGGGTAATTTTTCGCTTTATCCAGCAGGCCAACCTTGTCCAGTGCGGCGGATACCCGACGACGGATATCCTCACTGCTGGCGCCCGCGATGATGAGCGGCATCGCGACGTTGTCATAGACTGTGCGTTCCATCAGCAGATGGTGATCCTGAAAAATCATGCCGATCTGACGCCGCAGGAACGGGACTTCGCGTTTTTTCAGGCGGCTGATATTGTGACCGCCAAACAAAATCTGCCCCGCGCTGGGACGTTCAATGCCACAAATCAGTTTCAGCAGGGTACTTTTCCCTGCGCCGGAATGGCCGGTCAGGAACGCCATTTCCGCGGGGCGCAGATGGAAATCCACCCCTTGCAATGCCTGACGCCCACCGAGGTAAGCTTTACTGACCTGTTCAAAACGAATCATCCGTTTTAATCCTCTCGGGCAAAAAGTGCCTCAATAAAATCGTCGGCCTTGAATGGCCGTAAATCTTCAATGCCTTCCCCTACCCCAATATAGCGGATAGGAATCGCAAATTGGTCGGCAATGGCGAAAATCACCCCGCCTTTCGCGGTACCGTCCAGCTTGGTCAAGGTAATTCCCGTCAGCCCAACGGCTTCATTAAACAGTTTGGCCTGACTCACCGCGTTCTGCCCGGTGCTCGCATCCAGCGTCAGCATCACTTCATGCGGCGCGTCTTCGTCCAGCTTCTTCATCACGCGCACAATCTTTTTCAGCTCTTCCATCAGGTGCGCTTTGTTCTGCAAACGACCAGCGGTATCCGCAATCAGGACATCCACGCCGCGCGCTTTCGCTGCCTGAATCGCATCGAAAATCACCGATGCTGAATCCGCACCGGTATGCTGCGCGACCACCGCCACGTTATTACGCTGTCCCCAGACCTGAAGCTGTTCCACCGCTGCCGCACGGAAGGTATCGCCCGCCGCCAGCATCACGGATTTACCCTGTGCCTGGAATTGACGCGCCATTTTCCCGATGGTGGTGGTTTTACCCACGCCATTAACGCCAACCATCAGAATGACATACGGTGTTTTGCCTTCGATATTCAGCGGGGCGTCCACCTTAGCAAGAATCTCCGCCATTTCGTCTTTCAGCTTCACAAAAAGCGTATCAGCATCTTTCAACTGGCGTCGGCTGGCGTGCTCCGTCAGGCTGGTGATGATTTTACGGGTCGTTTCGACCCCCACATCCGCAACCAGTAGTTGCTCTTCCAGTTCATCAAACAGATCGTCGTCGATTTTCTTACCGCGAAACAATCCGATAAATCCTGAACCGAGGTTTTGGCGCGTTTTTACCAGACTGCGTTTCAGACGAGCGAAGAACCCCTCTTTCGTCGGACGCTCCTGCTCTTGCGCAACAACCGGAACATCATCTGGCTGCGTAGGTTCTTGTTCTTCGTATTCTTGCTCTTCCTGCTGCGCGACATCCGGCTCTGCCTCAACCACCGTCGCGCTTTCGGCGATCTCGGTCTGCACGATCGGATCGGCAGCATCACGATCGATAACATCCCGATCGATCAGGTCACGATCGTCAGTTTCGGAAATAGCAGGGGTAGAAACAGCAGGTTCAGAAGCAATGGATTCAGAAACGTTGGCTTCCGGGGCAACGACAGCCGATTCGTCTGCCGCTGCGGTAACATCACGCTCAGCGACTGATTGAGTCAGTTCTTCCGCTTCAACGACAGGCTCTTCCGGCAGCGGTTTCTCTACCTGCTCCGGCGCGTGCTCAACGGTCTGGTGAGCTGATGCTGCGGCATCCGACTCCGCCGCTGGCGATTGTTCTTCAACAACAATCTTCTCTTGAACAACGGGTTTCTCTTGCGGCTGCTCTTGTTGTTTTTCTTCCTGTTTCCCTAGTCCCAGCCAGGAAAAAAAACCGCGCTTCTTTTCTTTTGACATGTGCGATCGCGCTCCACGCTGCTCACCGCAGCGAATCAATCAATGAAAATCATATTTAAACAATAAGTTTAACACTTTCCTGCCGACAGCAACACGCAGCCAGCGAGGGCAATCACAGACAATTCTCCGTGCGGCCAACAATCTTCGTAACGAAAGGCAATGTCCGTAACGAAGTGTGTCAAACGCTGCGCGTTACCGGAAGGCCGCAGACCGCACAAAATTTTGGCTTAAGCGCCTTAACCTCCATCTTAACATTCCCTCTACACGTAACCGCCGCTAGAATAGCGCCAGAAATTTCCTGCCCGTATCCACACCATGATGATGCGGCACAACAATAACCCTGTGAGCTATGGCTAAAAAAAACGCATCGTCAGCCGCCGGACAAATCCGAATCATCGGTGGTCAATGGCGCGGCAGAAAACTTCCGGTTCCTGATAGCCCCGGTTTACGTCCCACCACCGACCGCGTGCGGGAAACGCTGTTTAACTGGCTGGCCCCCATCATTCAACAGGCACGCTGCCTGGACTGTTTCGCTGGCAGCGGCGCACTCGGGCTGGAAGCCTTATCTCGTTATGCTGCTCACGCCACATTATTGGAAATGGAGCGTGCAGTCGCCCAGCAATTAACGCAAAATCTGGCGCTGCTTCGGGCGGAAAATGCTGAGGTGGTCAATACTGATGCCCTGAGCTGGCTGGCGCAGCCCGGTACGCCGTTTGACGTCGTGTTTCTCGACCCACCGTTTCGCAAAGAGCTGCTGAACAACACGCTCATGCTGCTGGAACAACAGGGCTGGCTAGCACCCGATGCGTGGATTTACGTGGAAACTGAGGCGGAAAATGCGCAGCTGACTATCCCAGAAAATTGGCAACTGCACCGTGAGAAAATTGCAGGTCAGGTCGCCTACCGTTTGTACATCCGTCAGTGATCTTCGCAGCAACGTAAGGGTAAGAGATGATTTTGATTAACCTTGGCAGATTATTGATGCTGGGCGTGTGGGGATTTCTATTGCTTAACCTGATTCAACCGTTTCCCAAACCGTTGAATATCTTCATGACCGTGGCAATGGTGTTTATGATCCTGATGCACGGCTTCCAACTGCTGCTGTTAAAATCCAGCCAGCCAAAGGACAGCCCTGCGCTAAACCGGGCACTTCAGGCACGTATTTTCCTTTTTGGCGTGTTTGAACTGCTGGCGTGGCAGAAAAAGCAGCCTAAGCCACCGAAACCGTAACCCCTACCTCTGCTGGGGCACAAAGCGAATAAAGCGCGTGCCCTTTAGCTGCAACGATCCCTGCATTCCAGTATCAAGCTGGTGATAATCCGCGTTCTCAAGGCGCAACGTGATAGTCGCGCCACCGGTAATCGGCCTGAACGTGACCTCATACCGCATATCCTCTACGGCCATCATTTGATGCTCGCGCGCGCGCCGACGAGTACGGGGAAACTCACGTTTGTGTTTCACCTCTGCGGCCACAATACGCAGCGGCGCCGCGTCATTCTGCGCGTCCCTCTGGCGTTGACGTCGATACTGTCGCGCCGCTAGCACCAAAATCGCACCAACAGCCAACGCCAACAGCCAGGGAAAATCATTCATCAGGGTTTCTTGCCGGGAAGATAAGGGAACGCGGTAACGTTATCGCCTAAATCAGAAATGCGGGCGCTGCCTTTTTCCGTCACGGCATCAATACGAATGATCGCCTGTAGCGGGATGAAACTACGGCTAACGCCAGAGAATTCCGTTTTCAGTTTCTCCGTTGACGGATCAACCAACACCGCAGACTGGCTATCAAACACGAAGTCGGCAATTTCAATAAAACCGAACAGGCTGCTCTGAACCAACTCACGCACGTAAAGCTGGTAATTCTTACCGTTATTTATAAATTGAATACGATAAAGCGCGGATTCGCTACTCATTCAACACAATGCTCCCTTCGAGACGTCACGGCGCCCATCTACAATAAAAACAGGCGATAACATAACATGAAGCTCACAGAAGTCGCATCCGTCTCACGACGCGTTGTTTAACTTCCTCACAATCCCCTACACTGAATAAAGAACGACTTATTTTTATCCTGACACAAACAAAAACACAAAAAGGACACGCTATGCTTTGGTCATTTATTGCTGTGCTTTTTTCTGGTTGGCTGTATGTGGACGCCAGCTACCGTGGTCCAACGTGGCAACGTTGGTTATTCAAACCAGTCACCATGCTACTGCTGCTGGCTTTGGCCTGGCAGACGCCGCTACTTGGCGTGCCGGGCTATCTGATTGTGCTGGGGTTGCTGGCAACGCTGGTCGCAGATACCCTGTTGCTGCTGCCGACTCAGCGTCTGCTTTACGCGTTTGGTGCCTATTTTCTCTCCCATTTGTTGTACACCGTTAGCTTCTTTACCGGACAAATCGCGCTCACCTTCTTCTGGCCGCTGGCATTAACGCTCGTCATTCTGGCTGCAATCCTGATCGCCATTATCTGGGGACGATTGGACACACAGCGCTGGCCCGCCTGCGCATTCATCATCATGACCACGCTGATGGTCTGGATTGCCGGCGAGCGGTATTTTGCGCTGGGAACAAACGCGAATTTCTCTCTGCTGACGGGTACCGTACTGCTGTTTATCGCCCACGCAGCCTGGTTGATTCACCATTACCGTTTTCCGTTCCGCGCCCATCAGGCGATTGTGGCAGCGGGCTATTTTGGCGGCCATTTCCTGATTGTCCGCTCCCTCTATTTCTAACGTTTACGGCGCTCACGAAAATCTGGCTAAGCGTTGAACAGCGGTGTAAAGTTCCTGATGAGAATGGCTATCACTAATAACCCAGGAGGAAGACATGCACTCTCATCAGCACCACAGCGCTGAGAAATCAGCCTGCTGCAATAACGGCGTTCACCACGCGCCACGCAGCACCGCACACAGCACCAAAAGCTGCTGCAACGAGCACGCGCAGCATTCGAACCACGCCGACCACAGCTGTTGTTCAACCAAACACACCTCTGACGCCGCAGTACAGAGCGCCTGCGGCACAGAACAGCACTCGTCAGACAGCGGCGGCAGCGCGGATTCAGACGACCCCGACGGCGGAGACAGCGACAGGCCCCGATCCAACCAGCGTTTCAGCTGGAAAATCAGCGGGATGGATTGTCCCAGCTGCGCACGTAAAATCGAAAATGCAGTAAAAAATCTCACCGGAATTGAACAAGCCAAAGTGCTGTTCGCCACCGAAAAACTGGTTGTTGATGCCTACACCGACATTCGTCCTCAGGTTCAACATGCCGTCCAGCAAGCGGGCTTTACCTTGCAGGACACCGCACTCCCCGTCGTTCCCCCGAATACATCTACCGTGCGTCGTTTCGTGCGCGAATATGGTTTCTTACTTCTTTTCACTTTGCTGGCTGCTGCAAGCTGGGGGCTTTCCCTGCTCAGCGAGCGTGGCGGGCAAATCGCGTTTATCGCGACCACGATTGTCGGATTGATACCAATCCTGAAAAAAGCGATACAACTCATTCGCACAGGCACGCCCTTCGCGATTGAAACGCTGATGAGCGTGGCTTCCATCGGGGCACTCTTGATTGGCGCCACCACCGAAGCGACGGTCATTTTGCTGCTGTTTATGCTGGGCGAATATCTGGAGTCTTACGCGGCCAACCGCGCACGACGGGGCGTAACGGCACTGATGGCGCTGCTCCCCGAAGACGCCACGGCGATCGTCAACGGGCAACGGCGTCTCGTGCCTGTCGCCAGTCTGGTTCCCGGCGATGTAATTGAAGTCGCGCCCGGCGGACGTCTTCCCGCCGATGCGGAACTTTTGAACAGCGATGCCAGCTTTGATGAAAGCGCCCTGACCGGCGAATCGGTGCCCGTTGAGCGCACACCCGGTGAAAAAATTGCTGCTGGCAGCCTGTGTGTCGATCGGGTTGTGCAGTTGCGCGTGGTTTCACAACCGGGCAACAGTGCGATCGACCGCATTCTGCAACTGATAGAAGAAGCGGAAGAGCGCCGTGCGCCGATAGAACGCTTCCTCGATAAGTTCAGCCGCTATTACACGCCGGCCATCATGCTGCTGTCGCTGCTGGTAATTCTGGTGCCGCCGTTGCTGCTGGCGCAGCCGTGGCAAGAGTGGATTTATCGCGGTCTGACGCTGCTGTTAATCGGCTGTCCGTGTGCGTTGGTGATCTCAACACCTGCGGCAATTACGTCCGGGCTGGCTGCCGCAACGCGTCGTGGGGCACTCATTAAAGGCGGTGCAGCGCTGGAATCGCTGGGCAGTATCAAGACTATCGCATTTGACAAGACAGGGACGCTAACGGAAGGAAAGCCGCAGGTAACGGACGTATTACCCGCAGCAGGCATTAGCGAAACGGCGCTGCTGACGCGCACCGCCGCCGTGGAATCCGGTTCACACCATCCACTTGCCAAAGCCATCGTCCAGCATGCGTTATCCAGCAGTACATTCCTGCCGCTGGCGGAAAACCGTAAGGCACTGGCGGGCGTCGGGGTTGAAGGCACGATAGGCGGCAAACGGATTCAGGTCAGTGCGCCGACTCGCGTTGCCTCCGACCTGCTCGACGCCGATTGGCTGCAACAGATTGACGCGCTGGAAAACGAAGGGAAAACCGTCGTAGTCGTACAAGAAGACGACAGGTTGCTGGGTTTGCTGGCGCTCAGCGATACGCTACGCCACGATGCGCGTGAAGCGCTGGATGCCTTGCAGCAGTTGGGGATCCGTGGCGTGATGCTTACAGGCGATAATCCCCGCGCAGCAGCAGCGATTGCGGCAAGACTAGGGATCGATTACCGCGCCAGTCTGCTCCCTGCCGATAAGGTCACGGCAGTCAGTGATTTAAGCAAGCAGCATCCCGTCGCGATGGTGGGTGACGGTATTAACGACGCCCCGGCAATGAAAGCTGCAACGATCGGCATTGCGATGGGCAGCGGTACGGATGTCGCGCTGGAAACCGCCGATGCGGCACTCACGCACAGTCGTCTAACCGGGCTGGCAGCCATGATCAGCCTGTCGCGGGCAACACAGCGTAATATTCGTCAGAACATTACTATCGCATTGGGGCTGAAAGCAGTCTTTCTGGTCACCAGCATTCTGGGCATTACCGGGCTGTGGCTGGCGGTGCTGGCGGATTCCGGCGCAACAGCGCTGGTCACCGCCAACGCGCTACGGCTGCTGAGAAAACAGGACTAATCGCAGTCTACGGTGCGCGGTGCAACGCCGCGCACCCGCGGCTTGAAGTATGACGAGTATTAACCTTTGCGCAGCAGATAACGATAGGGAAGCTGTTCGGTTTCCTGCGCCAGAAGCTCATGTTCCATGAACACGCAAAAACCGGGAATATCGCGGGTGGTGGCCGGATCGTCGGCAATAATCAGCAGCGTTTGCCCGGTTTCCATCTGGCGTACCGTCTTACGCACCATCATCACTGGCTCAGGGCAGCGCAGCCCCTGCGCATCAAGGGTTTTATCCGGGTTGGTAAAGGGATCGGTCATCAACGTTCTCAGTGCAGGAATCAAAAAACCGCCTTAGTTTACGCGGAGGATTTTTCGACGCAAGCGACGACAACGTTTGCGCATAAAACAACCATCTTTTATGGGCAAAACACATTGCATTAGCGAAACAATTGCGTATTATGCCGCCGCGTTGCAGCATAAATCTGCACGTTATTCCTTGGGTTCCCTAACCCCAATAACCAAAAAGGTCACATTATGTATCGTTTTACTCCCCAGCAGCGGCTTACGGCGCTTATCTGGCTATCGTTGTTCCATGTCCTGATCATTACATCGAGTAATTATCTGGTTCAGCTCCCGGTCTTGATTTTCGGTTTCCATACCACTTGGGGCGCGTTTACCTTTCCGTTTATTTTTCTGGCTACTGACCTGACGGTACGGATTTTCGGTGCACCGCTGGCGCGTCGTATTATTTTGACCGTGATGGTACCTGCACTGGTGATTTCCTATCTGGTTTCATCTCTGTTTTATCAGGGATCGTGGCAGTCGTTCGAAGCGTTAAGTCAGGTAAATATCGTCGTAGCACGTATCGCCTGCGCCAGCTTCATGGCGTATGTTCTGGGTCAGATTCTGGATGTTCACGTTTTCAACCGCCTGCGCCAAAATCGTGCGTGGTGGGTCGCTCCAGCCGTGTCGACCGTGTTTGGTAACTTCAGCGATACGCTGGCCTTTTTCTTCATCGCGTTTTACCACAGCACTGATGCCTTCATGGCTGCAAACTGGGTCGAAATTGCGATGGTGGACTATGCGTTCAAACTGCTGATCAGCCTGGCATTTTTCCTGCCGATGTACGGCGTGATGCTAAACATGGTACTCAAACGTCTGAGCGAGCAAAAAGGCTCGGCCGACTACCATTCCGTCAGCAGCCACCATTAATGCCAATCGGGCGGCTATTTACGCCGCCCTTTCCTCTTAAGTCACTCATCGTTTTGTAAAAATAACGCAGGTTCCCACAACGGTTTGCAACAACAAAATGCTTGTTTTTGCTATCTGAATAGGGTGCCATACTGTTATTACCTGTTTCAAAAGATGACCTGTTCAAAAACGAGAGAAAGGGATCCCATGTCGAATGTAATCAAATACCTCGGTGTCGGCTTGCTTGTCGGCCTGCTTGTTGCCTGTGATGGCAAAACGGATGACGCCGCAAAAGCGGGTGCGCAAGATAAACCTGCCGCAGAAGCCAGCGTAGGTCAGAATATTGAATTAATGGAAGGCAAGATTGCGTTTACTCTGCCAGCCGATATGCGCGACCAGAGCGGCAAAGTGGGAACGCAGGCGAACAACATGCACGTTTATGCCAATGACAATGGGCAGAAAGCGGTCATCGTGATTCTGGGCGACAACACTACGGAAGAACTGACCGTGCTGGCGCAGCGTCTGGAAGATCAGCAACGCACGCGTGACACCAACCTTCAGGTCGTGACCAACAAAACCATCGACGTTGACGGCAAGAAGCTGCAACAGCTAGACAGCATCATCACCAGCAGCGGGCAACAGGCTTATTCCTCTGTCGTGTTGGGTAAAGTAGAAAACCAACTGCTGACCTTGCAGATCACGCTGCCGGCCAGCAATCAGCAGCAGGCACAGAGCGAAGCGGAAGGCATCATCCACACCCTGAAGCTGAAATAATCGACGTTACTTACTGCATGACAGCAGCCACTGCGGTGGCTGCTGTTATTCTTTGACTGCCGTGCGCTGAGTCAGCCGCCACGTCAGCGCCAGACCACATAGCCCCAGCAACGCCGCCGCCAGATAAATAGAGGCTATACCGGTATAGGCCATCAGCACACCCGCCACTGGCCCGACAATGCCCAGCGACAAATCGAGAAATATCGTATAGGTCGCCAGTGCGCTGCCCTGATTCTGCGGCGAGACAGCCTGAACGGCAACCACACCTAATGCCGGGAACACCAAAGAGAAACCCGCCCCCGCGAGGAATGCGCCGACTTCGGCCATCAACGGCAGCGCCGCCCCCCACACCAGCAATAACCCCACGATCTCAACCACAAAGCACGCCATCGCTACGCGCAATCCACCAAACCGCTGAATGCTGTTAGGAAACACCAGCCGCGCACCGACAAAAGCGCAGCTGAAAATGGTCAGCGTCAGCGCGGCACCGTCCCAATTCCGATCGGCATAAAACAGCGTGATAAAGGTGGCGATCACGCCAAAACCCGCAGAGGCGATCGCCAGAATAATGCCGTAAACCCAGACTTTCCCCAGCACTTCGCGGAAGGGAATCTTTTTCCCCGGCGCGACCTGAACCGTCGGGCGTGGCAGCGCGAGAACAATCGCCACCGCCGCAATCAGGATAATGCACACGGAGAGCAGTTTTAGCCCACCGATATGGTTGAGCCAGACGCCGAGCGGTGCACCAATCGCCATCGCCCCATAGGTGGCAATACCATTCCATGAAATCACACGCCCGATGTGTCGGGAACCGACCACACCAACGCCCCAGAGCGTTGCACCTGTCCCGGCAAAACTCTGCCCAGCTCCCAGCACAACGCGCCCGAGACACAGTAGCAGCAGCGTGATCGCGGGCGATGCATCACTAAAAGCGGCCAGCAGGTAAAACACCCCGCTAAGCATGACGCCAGCCAGCCCCCAAACGACGATTTTTTTCGGTCCTTTTTCATCGGCGCTACGCCCCGCGTGCGGGCGGGTCAACAGCGTGGAAAAATATTGCAGGCTGATGACCAGACCGGCCCAGAACGCGCTATAGCCAAGGTGGTCATGCACATACCCCGGCAACACCGCCAACGGCAGGCCAATATTCAGATAGCTGGCGAAATTGAACGCCACAATTGAAACGATGCGCAGATTAAGGCGCAGACCGCTCAGCGCCGGTTCGGATGGGGAAGGTGTTGGCATGGAAAATTCACTCGCTTAACGTCCGTGTATGACGTACGTTCAGAAAAACATCTAAAAGTAACATTCTTATATTGTTGGTTATAATCAAACTTATACTAACCAGTTAATCCCGAACACAGGAGAAACGCAATGCCTGTACCGGCAGACCCGGATCGCAAATCAACATCGTCAACCCCAGAAGGGGACACATCGCCGCAGAAACCCCTCTCGTTTCTGGATAAGAGCAAACGTCTGGCCGCACGTATTCAGGCGATTCCCAGCGTGGCACACCTGATCCGCGCGGGCGAACGCTTCAACGATCGAATGGGCAACCAGTTTGGTGCGGCCATTACCTATTTTTCCTTCCTGTCGCTGATTCCCATTCTCATGGTGTCGTTTGCCGCCGTCGGTTTTGTGTTGGCCTCCAACCCCGACCTGCTGACGGGGCTGATTAACCGTATCGTCAACAGCATCAGCGATCCTAATCTGGCCAATACACTGAAAAATACCGTCAACACGGCCGTGCAGCAGCGTACCACCGTCGGGATTACCGGCTTGCTGATTGCGCTCTATTCCGGCATCAGTTGGATGGGAAATCTGCGTGAAGCGATTCGCGCCCAGTCGCGCGACGTATGGGAGAGGAGCCCGAAAGATGAAGAGAAGATTTACTTTCAGTACACGCGGGATTTTCTGTCGCTGACTGGCCTGGTCATTGCGCTGATTATTACGCTGTTCCTGACCTCCGTTGCCGGCACCGCGCAAAACATGATTGTGACCGCGCTGGGGCTGGATGGCATTGAGTGGCTGCGCCCCGCGTTGACGCTGATTGCCCTGTCGATCTCCATCTTCGCCAACTATCTGTTATTTCTTTGGATATTCTTCGTTTTACCGCGCCATAAACCCAAGCGCAAAGCGCTCTTTCGCGGCACGCTGATCGCCGCCGTAGGCTTTGAAGTCATCAAGTTTGCGATGACCGTCGCGCTGCCTAAACTGGCCAGCTCGCCTTCCGGTGCCGCGTTCGGTTCGGTTATTGGTCTGATGGCATTTTTCTATTTCTTCGCGCGTCTGACGCTCTTCTGCGCCGCCTGGATCGCCACGGCAAACTACAAAGGTGACACCTCGACAGACCGGAATGAGCAGGAAAAAGAACCGCCTTCCGATCGTTAAGAGCTGCGGGGAAGCACTGGTTTTCCGATCTGCGTCATGAAAAAGTAAAACATCGTTTCAAGACTATTGACTCAGTCTCACGTAATGTTGAGACTGATGTTAATTTCCGCATTTTTTATACCCAGCTTTTCAAACAGGCCAAAAGTGATGACAACTACTAACATTGCCGTAATCGGCGAATGCATGATCGAACTGTCGCAGAAGGGCACGGATCTTAACCGTGGATTTGGCGGCGATACGCTGAACACCGCCGTTTACATTGCCCGTCAGGTAAACGCCGATAAGCTGGGCGTGCATTACGTAACCGCTCTCGGCACCGATAGCTTCAGTACCGAGATGGTTGCCGCCTGGCAAAAAGAAGGGGTGAAAACCGACCTGATTCAGCGCCTGGACAACAAGCTGCCCGGTTTATACTTCATTGAAACCGACGCGAGCGGCGAGCGTACATTCTACTATTGGCGTAATGATGCCGCTGCCCGCTACTGGCTGGACAGCCCGGAAGCAGAAAAAATCGGTCAGTCGCTGGCGCACTTTGACTATCTCTACCTGAGCGGTATCAGTCTGGCGATTCTGAACGCCGAAAGCCGCCAACGTCTCCTCGCCCTGCTGCGCGCCTGCCGCGCCAACGGCGGTAAAGTAATTTTTGATAATAACTATCGCCCACGTTTGTGGCAGAGCAAAGAAGAAACGCAACAGGCTTATACCGACATCCTATCCTGTACCGATATTGCTTTCCTGACGCTGGATGACGAAGACATGCTGTGGGGCGCGAAGCCACTGGAAGCGGTACTGGAGCGGACACACGGTCTGGGCGTGAGCGAAGTAGTCATTAAACGCGGGGCTGATTCCTGCATCGTGTCAGAACGTGGACAAGCTCTGGTTGATGTTCCGGCGATCAAATTGCCAAAAGAGAAAGTGGTCGATACCACCGCAGCAGGCGATTCCTTCAGCGCAGGCTATCTGTCAGTGCGCCTGAATGGCGGCAGCACGCAGGAAGCGGCACAGCGCGGCCACCTGACGGCCAGCACGGTCATTCAATACCGTGGCGCGATTATCCCGCTTGAGGCAATGCCTGCATAAACCGTACATCGCGTGATAATAAGATAAAGGCCGCTATTGCGGCCTTTAGTTGCTAGACAAAGCAGGACACTCTGCCTTACATCGTCATTTGAGGTTTAACGTGGCCCCGGTTGGTTAATCGGTTGTTCCTGGAAACCGCCGAACGGGCCGCCGCCGCCTCGACCACCACCTCCGCCACCTCCCGGAGGAGGGAACAAGCAACCACTCAACATGGCGATCAGAGCGATCACCCCCGCAGCTTTAAGAGTACGACTCATGCTTTATACCTCGATTCATTATTACGACGCTCGGGGGGAATAATAGAGGTGGAGAAAAGGGCTCACAACGGGATTTATCCTGAAAACCGCTTTATAAATAAATGGTTACATAAGCTAACGTTCCACGAACGATATCCCGTATTTTATTATACGGAGTCTTGAGAGCGGTTAGCCTAGTGATAAAAAACGCCACCGAATACACAGCGTAGTATTGTGGATTTAAACAACCACCAATACTCGCCATGCTTCAAGTTGCTTGTGAGCTGGCTGTACAAATTCGCTCCAGACGAATTTGTATCTCGCTTATCACCTTCTTGTATAGGCCGCGCCGAAAGGCGACGACCTTAATACTTTACTGAGCGGCGGGAGCCGTTTCCTGCGGTTTTTTTCCTTCTGGAACGGCGCCTTCAGGTGCAGCCGTCGCGGCGCTGGCCGCAGGCTCGGTCGCCGGTGTCATAATCCGATCGTAAGCTTCCTGCAATGCCTTCATATTCGCTTCCGGCTCACCGGGCTGTTGGATCAGCATCAGCGTTGTATCCTGTACCAGCTGCTGGTGCAGTTCCTGATTCAGCATATCGAGCGTCAGCGCGGACAAATAGCTCTGACGCAGTTTCTGGTACTGCTCAGGAGCAATATCGACGACACCGTTTTGCTGGGAGCGCAGGCGTTGATCCATCAGGATGTCCGTGCTGGTACGCGCATAGGTAGCAAACAGCTTGTTCAGCTCGTCCGTCTTGCGCGCGATTAGCGAATCAAACTCTTGCTGTGTCAGCCCTTTCTCACGCAGCGTCGCCAGTTCACGCGCCATAAACGTCACGCCCGGCTCAACGCCCTCGCTATTCGGTACGTCCATATGGATCGCGCACTGAGAACGGGTATAAAACACATTGCAGTCGAAGCGGAGGTTGTTACCCTTCTGCGGGCTCTTCTCCAGCACCTGCTGCAAATGCCAGAACATCGCCTCCCGCGTCATATCACCCAGCCAGTAGCGTACCAACGCCTGCGATTCACGAATCGGGTGCCACGGCGCATCCCACATCAACGACAGCGTATCCTTCTGGACGTTGTTATTCATCAGGCTGATCGCCTGCGTCGGCAGCGGACTTAACGTCGGTAAGGGCGCTGGCGCTTCGCGTTTCCCTTCCAGCGGGGAGAAGACTTTGCCAATCTGCTCGATCACGCTGCGGTTATCCACATGGCCAACGATGTAGAGCGTCATGGCATCTGGCGTATACCAGGTTTTATAAAACTGCTGGAGCTGCTCGCCATTTAACGGCGGTTTGACGTCCTGAGCAGGATCGTGCGCCAGCAGAGGCGAGCCTTTCAGACGATAGCGCCAGCTCGGATCCTGTGGGTTAACCGGAAAGGTTGCGACCTGATCGGGCACCTTCAGCGCCGCCTGTAGGCTTTTTTCGTCGAACGTCATCTGCCCTGCGCTTTCAGCCAACCACGTCAGCGCTTCTTTCAGCAGCTCGGGGCGATTATTCGGCAAGCTCAGGTTATACGACGTGAAATCGTACGAAATAATGGCCGGAGGCAGAACGCGGGAGCCGTTAGCATCGCTCATCCACGTGGAAGGTCGCTGAGCTGCGGACAGTTTATCGCCGGGCGCCAAGGCCAGACGAGGAAGAAAATGGGCAAAACCTACCTGCTGGGCGTTTTCCAACAGTGACCCGGCATTCACCACCAAGCGCAACTCAACCCGATCGCCGGGGCGCTGTGGCGTGGTTAATAACTGCCAGGTAAAACCATTATCAAGCTTACCCTGCTGCCAGGCAGGATCGGGCTGTAGTGCTTCAGCCTGCACGCTGCTGCTGACCACTGCCAGCAACAAACCACCAACGAAAAGCGCCTTTTTGGTGCCCTGCATGTGAACCCCTACTCATAGCTATCCAACATAATAATAATGTGGTTATTGTTAATCGTTATGGTGACCTTGCGTCTGCCACCGCACACTCTCGTGGATATATCACGGAAAAAATTGAAGACGCGAAGTGTACCATTCCCTTAGACCGCGCGCTTTTGTCTATGTCACTCCATGAGGCGAAATAATCTGCAAAAAAGGTAAAAATAGTCATATTTAACAATATTTTTACGTTTCATGGCGAGTCAGGGAGGCGGGAGAAACAGTTTGGTTCGATGTGTACGCAGACAAAAAAATTCCCCACGGTGTCTTAACACCGCAGGGAACTGATTTAGAAAACTATACCGAGATTATAGGAATTATGACTGCGCTGTCGGCGTGGCCGCGTTGTCGCTTTTATTCGTACCGGACAGCTCAGCATCCAGTTTCTTCTCATCCAGTTCGCGGCAATATTTCGCTACCACGATAGTCGCAACACCGTTACCAATCAGGTTAGTCAGCGCACGGGCTTCTGACATGAAGCGGTCAATACCCAGAATCAGCGCCAGACCAGCAACAGGCAGGTGGCCCACGGCAGACAGCGTTGCCGCCAGCACGATGAATCCGCTTCCCGTCACGCCCGCTGCACCTTTAGAGGACAGCAGCAGCACCACCAGCAGAGTAATCTGATGCCAGATATCCATGTGGCTGTTGGTCGCCTGAGCGATAAACACCGCCGCCATCGTCAGGTAGATGGAGGTACCGTCAAGGTTGAACGAGTAGCCGGTAGGAATGACCAGACCGACGACAGACTTTTTACAACCTACCTTCTCCATCTTCTCCAGCATACGTGGCAGCACGGATTCAGAAGAGGACGTACCCAGTACGATCAGCAGTTCTTCACGGATGTAGCGAATGAATTTGAAGATACTGAAGCCGGTCGCTTTAGCAATACTTCCCAACACCAGGAAGATGAACAGGACACAGGTAATGTAGAAGCAGGCGATCAGCTGCCCCAGTTGCACCAGCGTACCGACACCATATTTACCGATGGTGAAGGCCATTGCACCGAACGCACCCAGCGGAGCCAGTTTCATGATCATGTTAATGACGCCGAAAATGACCTTGGAGAAGCTGTCGATCACGTCAAAAATCACTTTGCCTTTTGCCCCTAAGCGGTGCAATGCAAAGCCGAACATCACGGCAAACAACAGAACCTGCAAAATATTACCGCTGGCAAACGCGCCAACCACACTCGCCGGAATCACGTCCATCAGGAACGGAATCAGACCCTGTTGCGAAGCCTGTTGGGTATAAACCGCCACCGCAGACGCATCAAGCGTACTTGGATCGATGTTCATGCCCGCGCCAGGCTGCACGATGTTGACCACGACCAGACCGATAATCAGCGCAATCGTACTCACAATTTCAAAATACAGCAGGGCGACCGCACCAGTACGACCGACCGACTTCATGCTTTCCATTCCTGCGATACCGGTAACCACCGTACAGAAGATAACCGGCGCAATAATCATTTTAATTAATTTAACAAACCCATCGCCCAGAGGCTTCATTTGCTCGCCAAGTTGAGGGTAGAAATGCCCCAACAGTATCCCTATCGTAATGGCAGCAAGAACCTGAAAATAAAGACTTTTAAAAATTGATGTTTTCATACATACGTCCTATGGTGGGGAAAACACAGGAGGGGAATAGGGTACGAAAATGCCGCCTGTGATTGCGCCGGAAAGTAACATTGCAATAACAAGCTGAGAATGTTTTATAAGTTTAGTTTGTGAACGACAGGTTAAAAACAAGAGCTGAATCACGTCAGCAAGAATTATAAAGAAACATCAGTGCAATTTACTTGTAACAGATGCACATTTTTGCAGCAGGATAATCCCCTATAAAAGCGCACAACCCCCCGCCATACGGGGAAAGTGCCTTTCAGGAAACCTATCCACAAAAAGTAACATTTACGTTACCTGTGAAGAATCAGGAAGGCGCGGTGAGGCAATGAATACCACATTTCTTATCATGCCGCGCTAGCTGCATGGCAAAACGCGCCTGTGACAACAGCAGCGCCGCCGCCTCTGGCCGAGGATCGGTAATGGTGAGGATACCCACACTGACAGCCCGTGCAGGCTGGGCGTCCGCGGGTAAAAAAGGCAGATTGATCGCCAGCATGACGTTTTGCGCCCAGTCCTGTGCTTGCCCGGCAGATCCCAGCGTTTTCCCGATGAGAGCGAATTCGTCACAATCGAGACGTGCCAGACAGGTGAGCCCTGCCTCGTTTTGTTCCTCAATCACCGCGCGAAGCTGCGTAGCTAGCGTGGCCATATCGCCCTGCTTGCTGGCTGAGGAATCAAGCCCGAAAACCAGCAGGCTGAATGGAGTAGCATCGGCCAGACGCTGTTCGAGGCGTCGCATAAAATGCGCTTTATCCGGTAACCCCGCCCCTTCCGTTCCGGCAGAAAGAGATTGCTCCAGCAGTTGTTGATTGCGGTTGTAGCTGCGCACCAACGCGCCCAATTCATCATCATGATGCCAGGGCGGCAGCGTGAGCGGACGGTGCAGCATGGCATCCGGCGGGAGATTCTGTAACTCGATAATAATCCCACGCAGCGGGTGTATCAGCAGGCGGTTCATGCACCAGGTAATGGCGATCGACATAATCAGCGCCAGCAGCAGGTACGTTGCCAGCATGGTTGAAAAGGTGCTGACGATAAATTGATACATCCGGTAGGAATCCGCCTGCAAGACCAGATGTGCCAGCGGTGCCGAGTACTGCGTCTGCGGTGGGGAATAGAGCGGAATAGAAATACGGATCGGCAGCCTGAATACCCGCGCGATCCAGTCTGGCACCGGACGTTCTTTCGGGAAATTCGCATGCAGCGTCTGGAAATCATCCGGCAGCAGCACATCTGCCCGGCTTAGAAAAGCAACCGGTAA
This sequence comes from Pectobacterium aroidearum, assembly GCF_041228105.1. Classification (NCBI taxonomy): domain Bacteria; kingdom Pseudomonadati; phylum Pseudomonadota; class Gammaproteobacteria; order Enterobacterales; family Pectobacteriaceae; genus Pectobacterium; species Pectobacterium aroidearum. The sequence continues at coordinate 103,430 of NZ_CP166097.1, read as the reverse complement.
TAAGCTGTCCAGAATATTGCCAGCCCGCTGAACTTCCCCTTGCAGCACCGCATCCGTCAGTGGTTGGCGCACGGAATAGGCGATGCTCTCCAGCTGTCTGGCATAATCTTCACGGCGTTGATGAACGAAGTGAAAGAGCTGTATGACGATAAACAGGCTGATCGTCACCAATGCCACGGCAGACACGGCTGTCATCTGTTTAATCGTTAATGAACGTCTGAGCCGCAAGCGCTTTCTCCGTCAACCTTTATGCAGACCTGAATACCTGACTCACCAGATAAAACAGGTGAGGAATACACAACGCGAAATCGCGCACGCGTTACGCACAGCAACACGGGTACGCGCGGCGACTAGTATAAGGCAGCTCATCACCGCCTCAACGCTGTTTTCTGCTGATGTCTGGGGGATTTCATCTTAATCCTAGGCGACGCTCGGCAACAGCAGTAACGCGGCCTCAGAATAGGGGATATCCCCTGCATAAGCCAGTGTGGCTATTCGGGAACAGACGGAAGAGAGCGGACGACGCCAGGAAAAGAATCGGGCAGGCTTCTCGCCTGCCCGATAACGTCACGAGATGAGATTATTGCGGGTAAGGCACCCAGTCTCCGCCGTTCAGACGAATGTAGGGTTTTCCCTGATATTGCATCACGATAGCGTTCTCATTTTCCGAGATCGCTTCCGTTTGCGGCAAGGCGCTCGTTAGCGTTTGCCAGTCAACAGAAGGCGCGGTGAACACTTTGCCATCCACCATTCGCGCCACCAGTTCCGAAATCGCCAGATAGCTGCTCGGCGACGTCACCTCCAGCGCGTTGCCCTGATGCGGAGCCTGTAGGCCAAACAGTTTCACGCCGACAGGAATATGCGTGATGCTCGGGCTGGGAATATCGCGCAGCCCGGACATTTGCATCTTATCTCCGGCCAGCGCCGCGCCGTGCTCCGGCACCACCACCACCATCACTTTGCGACCGGATTTCTGCAACACATCAAAAAACGCGTCCAGTTGGTCAAACAGAATCTTCGCGCGTGGCGCATAGTCCGCCGACTGGTTGGTGCCGACAAAGCGGTTGCCGTCATGCAGTGGGATCAGGTTAAAGAAGGTTGCGTTACGCGTCGTTGTCGCTTTATCCCGCTCGCCCAGCCAGCGATTTAGCAGTTCCAGATCGTTATAAATCGGTTCGCCGTCGAACGAGGTAATCTGGTGGCTAATGCCTTCCTGCGACAGCATTGGGATCTGAATATCGCCCTCTTCCCGTACTTCACGCAGGTAATTACCAAAGACGCCGGAATGATCGAGCATCAGTTGTTCTTCAAAACCCAGCTTCACCAAGTTGCTGAACAGGTAGCACTGTTGATTCACCGGCTGATACAAATCAGTGTGGGACTGCTGGCCGCAGCTTGCGCGCAGCAGGCGAATGGATGCAGGCCCGCTGTAAGCGGTGGCTGAGTTAAACTGACGGAACAGGATATCGAATTTCTTCCACAGCGGATGATTGTCCAACTGCGCCACGTCCAGATCCGACCACGATAACGAACAAATATTGATAATCAGGAGGTCAAAAGGCTGTGCATCCTGCGGCAGTGCGGCAGGGAACGCCGTGGTTCGTGCTTTTTCTCGCGTATAAAACTGATTCAGGTAAGCCGTTAGGTTCGCGTTCGTTGGCGGTAATGTCGCTTCAGGTAACGCCGTATCTCCCCCCGTTGGGGAAGTCGCCGCCGAGGGGGTCGTCGTCGTCGATGCCGCAGGCATCAGAGAAACAGCAGGCCCTGCCAAATTGACGATGTTTAACCACGCCAGCGCCGCCACGGTAAACACCGTAATACGAATCCACTGCGCGAAGAACAGGTAAGCCACGGTAATGACCACCGCCGCGCCGACCATTTGCCAGTTAATGAAGCGAGTTAACAGCTCCAGCAAATACGACGCGCTAAAGCCAGCGACCTGCGTTCCCTGACTAACAATGCTGTTGATACCCGGCAACCAGGTGTCATGGTAAAACAGCCCGATACCGAGTGGGATAGCAATAATATGCCGCCAGCGGTGCAGCGTAACGTTGGGGATCGGGAACAGCAGAAAGGCCAGAAAGACCAGATTAAGCAGCGGATGAAAATTCAGGTAGCCAAACCATAACAAGGCAAATTTCAGCAAGAAATACAAATTCCAGGCACCGAGCCCACGCCAGTAGCGCCATAGGTTCTGCTGTTTTTGCATATGCGGTTGCTGCGAGCGTGTTTTTTCGTCCATTTTATTTTTTAGTCTCTGCTGAAGTCGGCTTGGTTGAGACCGTCTTTGTTGAAGAAGGGCTGCGCATCCAAACGCTCGCAGGTTGCAGGTAGCGCGGCGACAGCAGCCTGTTTTTCCAGTACTGAAGCCAGTGAGGAATCACACGGTGCGCCAGATACCCAAGCGTAAAGAAGACGACCGCGCTCAATAACACCAGTTGAACAATATCAAGCAGGTTCATGACGGTTCTCCCGGCGCGCGAGCCAGTAGATCAGGTTGCAGTAAATCAGGGTTTAATAAATCAATCGCAATCGGTTCACGCCGCGGCGTCTGGCCGCGCGGTGCGGATTCGGCCTTCTGCAATTGAACATAATCGTTAAGCTGCTGCTCCTGACCCGGCGTGCCATCCTGAGCCAACGATTTCACTTCTGCCAGAATCTGTAGATCTTGCGACCAGACAATCCGATTGCTGAACACTTCATTCACTGGCAGGCGAAAAATAGATTTCAGCGCGATATCGAGCTCATTCAGACGGCAATTGGACAAGAACAAAAACAGGCGATCCTGCACGATCGTGACGACATCACCAAAGCGTCGCAGCGTGCAGAGCGTCAACGCCTGCGCCGCCCGTACGCCCGGCACGGGGCGCAATGCGACCAGCACGCCTTTGCTGCCTTCCGGCATGAGCGTGCTATCAATCAACATCTGCACGGACTGCCGAAAAGTCTCTGGAGGCTGGTAACCCTTAATCTGTAGCGGCCGCATGGTGGTCAGCAAGACCTCAACATCGACAGGCACATGCTTGGTAAAACGCTGCCCCTGCACGCTTTCAATCCGCGCCAGAAAACGGGATAACGGTTCGGAATGGGAGACAATAATATTGGCACCACATGCCAATAGCAGACGCTCGTCGCTGGCACGCAGGCAGGGCTTCATTTCCCGCACCACAATCTTCAGCAATTCACCACGCTGGCGCCGCAGGCTATGAACCTGCTTGACGAGCGTATCCACCTGACTGGTCTGATTCAGTGCAAAAACGAGGGTCGCCGCATGCGTCAGCATGCCGGTTTGTACCAAAATGGCGTTGTCGTCCATCAACTGCCAGTTTTCTGACAGCGCAGGCGCACCTTCTAGCACGCTCTTTTCTATCAGGAATAGTCCATCGTCATCCAGAGACGGCGTGAGGATGGACTGCTCTTCCGTCAGCATGTACCAGCCGTCGTTATCGGATTGCAGCATCTGTACCTGATTCGCCCGCACGCCTCTTTCTGTTGCCCACCATGACACCAGATACTGGGCACGATCCTGCTGCCATTGCAGGCTCGCCAAACCGTAGAGTCCGCGGTGTTGGGAAATCAGCATATTTCTCAGACGGGTCACACCGGTGCTGTGGCCGATGACCACCAGCGTACACTGGCGCTGATGCAGCCATGCTGCCGTGTCATCCACCCAGCGTTGCAGCCTTTCCGGCGAAATATCCCGCCACAGGCTGGCCGGCGCATAAAGCACCAGAAGGCGATTCTTGGGGCGTAATGCACGCATTAAATCATCGGTTAAATTCAGCAGCGCGGCTTTATTTTCCGGCAAAATATAGCAAGATAATTGTTTTTTTTCGGCACCATTGATCTCATTAGAAAATAGCGTTGTCAGCAGCGAATCAGATCGCTCCCCACAGCCTATTAACGCCATTCTCGCGTCATTATTCTGGACGTGTATGATTTGCTGGCAAAATAATGCGGCATCAACCTGCCGATCGATATTAACCCAATAAAAGCCAGCCTGCTGGAGCGTAACCAGCTCATCCCAAAGGTCACGAATACCTAATGAAAAGTTCTGCTTCATAGACTGATTTCTTTTCCGTTAATGGCGGGCATGCCACCTTAAATATACAGTCAAAATAAACTCTAGCAGCCCCTTGTGGGATCACAACCGTACGCTATGAATTATTCCTATTCGTTAATAAATCGCCCATTACTATTTTTCTCTATTCACATTGCAATCATGAATTCATTGCTATAGTTAATTGGCACACCTGACCCCTTATTAAAGACAGCAGAGGCGTAAACCGTCATCTGCCAGACTGTCTGTTATGAGTGCGACCACATCTGCCATGCAGATGTTTCCCTTTTATCAATCTCAATGATAATGGATAGCCTATTTCAGAGGCATGGGATGAATAACGAACCGACTCGTAGAGATACCAGCGCACGCGCCGATTTAACCGAAAATGCAAGAACCGAGGACGATCTGCGGGTTCTCAGTCAGGCTTTTTCTTTACCCGAAATAAACTATATCGATATTGCCCGTCAGGCGCGTCTGAGCCAAATGATGGCTCGCTGGCCGCTGCTGGATGAATTAAAAGAACCGGCCGGGAGCGACTGACGATGCCCGTGATTGCATTGCAGGGAATCCGTGGCGGTGTGGGCACAACCTCAATAGCGGCCGCACTGGGGTGGGCCTTCCAACGGTTGGGTGAGCCCGCGCTGGTGATTGATTTTTCGCCGGATAATTTGCTGCGCATTAACTTCAATATGCCGTTTGAGCAACGCCGCGGCTGGGCGCGGGCGGAAGCCGACGACGCGCCGTGGCAAACTGGCGCCATGCAATATCTGCCCGGATTGGATTTTCTGCCGTTTGGTCGCCTGAACGCACAGGAAGTCGCTACGCTTCAACAACATTACCATCAGCACCCCGCACTCTGGCAAAACAAGCTGGCGCAGCTCAGTGCAGCGGGTCGCCATCGCTGGATACTGATCGATGTACCAGCGGACAATAGTCCGCTCACGCGGCAGGCGCTAGCCACCGCGAATACCGTCTTTCAGGTGGTGGTGGCGGATGCCAACTGCCATTCACGCTTACATCAGCAGGCATTGCCGCGCCAGTGTCATTTTCTGGTTAATCAATTTTCCACCCTCAGCACGCTCCAGCAGGATTTACACCAGCTCTGGCTGCACACGCTTTCACATCTGCTGCCGCTGGTGGTACACCGTGACGAAGCCCTGGCAGAATCGCTGATGCTGAAACAGCCGCTGGGCGAATGCCGCCCGGACAGCGTGGCAGCGGAAGAGATCATGACGCTAGCAAACTGGTGCCTGATTCACGTTAAGGAAAGCGGCGTATGAGCGGGATCCTGCGCCTCTTTCTCGTCCCGCCCGCCAGGCAGGCGATACAGCAGCGCTACCGCGGCTATCGTCAGCAGGGTGCCTCCGCCTTCGCCGCCTTTTTCGCTACGCTGTTTGCGATACTCGGCTGGATCTTCCTGCGGCTGGAGTCTGAAGGCTGGCAACAGATTCGCGCGCAGCGGACCTACTGGTTCCCGCACATCTTGCCTCAACGCCCGCGTCCGGCCGATATCCTTCGCTATCTGACGCAAGGTCTTTGGCTGCTGACCATCAAAAACGGCCAATTGCCGACATCACGTCGCAATTACTTCTCGGCGCTACCGCGCTGGCGGCAACGCTACATGAACGCGCAGCAAGCGCTGTTTGTCCGCTTTAGTCACGCCAATACTGACGATCGCGAAAGCAGTGAATCCAATTCCGCCAAAACGAATAGCCTACAGAGGCTGGTGACGGTGATACTGAGCCTGCTGTGTGCGGCGCTGGCGCTGCTGTGCATCACGCAGCCGTTTGATTTGCTATCGCAGTTTATTTTCATGCTGCTGCTGTGGGGCATCGCCATGCTCGTTCGTAACATGCCGGGACGCATGCCGACGCTCATGATGATCGCCCTTTCTTTCACCGTCTCCTGCCGCTACCTATGGTGGCGCTACACCGAAACGCTGAACTGGGACGATCCCCTCAGCCTGGTCTGCGGTATGTTACTGCTGGCGGCGGAAACCTATGCCTGGGTCGTGTTGGTTCTGGGCTATTTCCAGACGATCTGGCCGCTGAATCGCCATCCGGTTTCACTGCCGGAAGACAGCAAAACGTGGCCGACCGTCGATCTCATGATCCCGACCTACAATGAACCGCTGAGCGTCGTGAAACCGACGGTGTATGCCGCGCTAGGCATCGACTGGCCTAAAGACAAACTCAACATTTATATTCTGGATGACGGTGGCCGCGCCGAATTTAAAGCTTTCGCAGAGGAAGTCGGCGTTCATTACATCGCCCGCGTCACGCACGAACATGCCAAAGCCGGGAACATCAACAACGCTCTGAAACAGGCAGAAGGTGAATTCGTCGCCATTTTCGACTGCGACCACGTTCCTACCCGCTCCTTTCTGCAATTAACGATGGGCTGGTTTTTCAAAGACAAAAAGCTGGCGATGCTGCAAACACCGCACCATTTCTTCTCGCCCGACCCCTTTGAGCGCAATCTGGGTCGCTTTCGCCGCACGCCCAACGAGGGCACGCTGTTTTACGGTCTGGTTCAGGACGGTAACGACATGTGGGACGCCACATTCTTCTGCGGTTCCTGCGCCATCCTGCGGCGTAAACCGCTGGATGAAATTGGCGGCATCGCAGTCGAAACAGTAACGGAGGATGCACACACCTCGCTGCGCCTGCATCGCCGTGGATACAGCTCGGCGTATATTCGTATTCCGCAGGCCGCCGGGCTGGCGACCGAAAGCCTCTCGGCTCACATTGGGCAGCGTATTCGCTGGGCGCGCGGCATGGTACAGATCTTCCGGTTGGATAACCCGCTGTTAGGCAAAGGGCTGAAACTGGGGCAACGGCTGTGTTACGCCAACGCCATGATGCACTTCCTGTCCGGTATTCCCCGGCTGATCTTTCTCACCGCGCCGCTGGCGTTTCTCCTGTTGCACGCCTACATCATTTTCGCCCCGGCGCTGGCCATCGCGCTCTACGTGCTGCCGCACATGGTGCACGCCAGTCTGACCAACTCCCGCATCCAGGGGCGCTACCGCCACTCTTTCTGGAGTGAGATTTATGAAACCGTGCTGGCGTGGTACATCGCTCGCCCCACGACCGTGGCGCTATTTAACCCGCACAAAGGGAAATTCAACGTGACGGCCAAAGGCGGACTGGTTGAAGAACAACACGTTGACTGGGTGATCACCCGGCCTTATCTGGTACTGGTGCTGCTGAATATCGCTGGGGTGGTATATGGCGTCTGGCGTCTGATTTACGGGCCATCGGAAGAGCTCATGACGGTGATCATCAGTCTGATCTGGGTCGCGTATAACATGACCATTCTCGGTGGCGCCGTTGCGGTTGCGGTCGAGGCCAAGCAGGTACGTCAGGCGCATCGAGTAGAAATGTCGATGTCCGCCGCGATTCTGCGCCCCGACGGTCATCTTTTCCCCTGCGTCCTGCGCGACTATTCCGATGGTGGCGTCGGTATTGAAACCCGCGAATCAGGCATTCTTCAGGTCGGGGACAGCGTCTCGCTGTTGCTAAAACGCGGCCAGCAGGAGTACGCCTTCCCTTTCAGCGTCACCCGCGCATTCGACAACAAGATTGGCCTGCGCATGACCAATCTGACCATTCGCCAGCATATTGATTTTATTCAATGTACGTTTGCCCGCGCCGATACCTGGGCGCTCTGGCAAGACAGTTTTGCACAGGATAAACCGGTCGAAAGTCTGGTTGATGTGCTGGCTCTCGGCTTCCGCGGCTACCTGCGTCTGGCGGATTACGCGCCGCCCATCATACGCAGCATTATTCTGGTCTTCCTCAATATCGTGGTGTGGGTGGTGTCATTCATCCCGCGCTATGTAGGAAAACGCACCGTAACAGATCAGTCGGGCACTGCCCTGCCGGAAAAAGCTGCCCATCAGGGCAAGACGCCGTTTGCCCATGAAACACGATTTGCACAAGAGAACCTGTTTGCAGAAAAGACAGTGGCTTGATTGCCATTCACAGGCCGTGATCAACGGTCTCTCTCCCGACAACGAGAAAGACCCTTAACATTGATGATGACACGATGACGAAAAAAATAATCTGGTTCACCGCATTGGCTTTAGGCGTCAGCTCATTATCTCAGGCTGTCACCGCGCCGCACGCACAGACACCGGCCACAGGGGACGCAGCCCAGCCGCCTGCTACCGCAACGTCAGCGACAGCCATGCCAGCGGTTCCTCTTGCACAGCCGTCGACTAATGCCGCCGTGCGCAACGTGATGCTGCCCTTTGCGCAAATCGCACCGGCACCGGGCACCTTTGCATTGCGCGGCATCAATCCCGACGGGCAAATTGAGTTCGGCGTTCGCAGCGACGAAGTCGTCACGCAGGCTTCCCTCGATCTCGAATTTACCCCGTCGCCGGCGCTGATCCCCACCGAGTCGCATATCAAAGTTTACCTGAACAATGAGCTAATGGGCGTCACGCCACTTGGCAAAGAGCAGATGGGGAAATCCAATCGCGTCCGTATTCCTATCGATCCGCGCTACATCACGGACTTTAACCGCCTGCAACTGGTGTTCGTCGGCCATTATCAGAACATCTGTGAAAATCCGGCCAGTACCAGTCTCTGGCTGGATGTCAGTAAAGCCAGCACGCTCAACCTGCAATTCCAGAAACTGACGCTGAAGGACGATCTGTCGCCGTTCCCTGCGCCGTTTTTTGACAGCCGCGATACCCGCCCGCTGACGCTGCCCATCGTCTTTGCCGGCCAGCCGGATCTGGTTCAGCAGCGTGCCGCAGCGATGCTTGCCTCCTGGTTTGGCAGCAAAGCGCAATGGCGTGGGCAGTCTTTCCCGGCGCTCTTCAACCAGTTACCGGAGAGCCACGGCATTGTGTTCGCCACGAACGATAAGCGGCCGGATTTCCTGCGTGATACCCCCGCCGTAAACGGGCCAACGGTATCTATCGTCAGCCACCCTAGCGATCCTCACATTAAGCTGCTGCTGGTTCAGGGGCGTGATGACAATGAGCTGCTCACCGCCGTACAGGGTATCGCCCAGGGGAACACGCTGTTCCGTGGGCAGAGCGTCACCATTGATAAGGTGGAGCAGCTTGCTCCACGCCAGCCGTATGATGCGCCAAACTGGGTTCGCACCGACCGCCCAATGACCTTCGCCGAGCTTCAGCAATATAACGAACAGCTGCAAACTGACGGCATCGTGCCCCGGCCGATTTCACTCACGATGAACCTGCCGCCCGACTTGTTCCTGATTCGCAGTCAGGGCATCGATATGCGCCTGAAATACCGCTACACCGCGCCGCAGATTCAGGACGGTTCACGTCTGAGCATCAACCTGAACAATCAGTTTGTGCAGGCTTTCTCGCTGGCGCCGGAGCACGACCAGAATTCCCTGTTAATGCGCCTGCCGCTGACGCAGGGGCTATGGGATTCCAACAAGAGCCTGTCAATTCCGGCGCTGAAACTGGGTACCACCAACCAGCTACGCTTTGATTTCAACTACACCACGCTGCTCTCCAGCGGCACCGCTGACCGCTGCGAAACCTATACGCCCGTCGTGAATCACGCCGTCATCGACAGCAATTCGACGATTAACTTCTCTGGCTACCGCCACTTTATGGCGATGCCGGATCTGCGCGCCTTTGCCAATGCTGGCTACCCGTTCAGCCGACTGGCTGATCTGTCACAAACGCTGGTGCTGGTGAACAAGCAACCACAGCCCGCGCAGGTTAGCGCCATGCTGAACGCCATCGGTAACATTGGGGCGCAAACCGGCTATCCGGCGCTGGCGGTACAGCTCAGCGATGACTGGACGCAAATCGACAAGCAGGACAACGATATTTTGATGATCGGTGCTATCCCGCCAGCGCTGCACGATGACAGCAAAATCAACCTGCTGGTCGAGCAAACGCAAAGCTGGATTAAACAACCGACACGCCAGACCGCGGTCCTGGACATTGACCCGCCTGACGCTGACGCGAAACCAGACAGCAAAACCACCGTCAGCGGTGATGGTCCGATGTCGGCGATTATCGGCTTCCAGTCTCCATATCACGACCAGCGTAGCGTTGTCGCCCTGCTGGCCGATAGCCCACAGGGCTATACGCTGCTCAATAACGCGCTGATCGACAGCGAAAAAAGAGCCTCGCTGTTCGGTTCCGTTTCCGTCATCCGCGAATCGGGTATTAATAATCTCCGCGTCGGAGACATTTATTACGTCGGCCATCTGCCGTGGTGGGAACGCATCTGGCACGCATTGGCGCAGCATCCCGTTTGGCTAGCCATCATCTCGACGCTTACCGTCGTTATTGTTGCCTGGCTGCTGTGGCGTGGCCTGAAATTCTTCAGTCGCCGTCGCCTGTCGCCGGATGAAAGGGACTAACGCACCATGCCACGCGTGCTGCGCTACCTGATCCCAACGTTGCTGTGGCTATGGGCTTCCCAGGCCACCGCCGCCGTCTGCGACTGGCCAGCCTGGGAGCAGTACAAACAGCATTACATCAGTGCGGAAGGACGGGTGATTGATACCTCAACCCCCAACAAAATCACCACGTCCGAAGGGCAAAGCTACGCCATGTTCTTTGCTCTGGTCGCCAACGATCGCGTGATGTTTGATCGGCTGCTGCAATGGACGGAAAACAACCTGTCCGCCGGTGATTTACGTGCGCATCTGCCCGCCTGGCTGTGGGGAGAAAACAAAGATAAGCAGTGGACGGTGCTGGATCCCAACTCCGCTTCCGATGCCGACCTGTGGATCGCCTACAGCCTGCTTGAGGCTGGTCGGCTGTGGAAAGAGTCGCGCTATCAGACAGTTGGCACCGCATTGCTCACCCGTATCGCCAAAGAAGAGGTCGTCAATATTCCAGGGCTAGGTGTGATGTTGCTGCCCGGCAAAGTAGGCTTCGCAGAGAAAGAGAGCTGGCGATTAAATCCCAGTTACCTTCCGCCACAGCTGCTGGCTCGCTTTGCGCCACTGAGCGAGACGTGGAAAGCGATGCAGCGCACCACGCAACGCCTGCTGTTGGAAACCGCGCCAAAAGGCTTCTCGCCTGATTGGGTCATCTGGCAAAAAGATAAGGGCTGGCAGCCTGATACCACCAAACCCAACATCGGCAGCTACGACGCCATCCGCGTCTATCTGTGGGCAGGGATGATGGCCGACAGCAGCAAAGGGAAAACCGATCTGATCAAACAGTTTCAGCCAATGGTTCAGCAGACGATAAAGCAAGGTCTGCCGCCCGAAAAAACCGACACCGCGACAGGCACCGTCACTGGACAGGGATCGGTTGGGTTTTCCGCTTCGCTGCTTCCGATGCTTTCTCGTCAGTCGGATGCACTGGCTACCCAACGACAGCGGCTGGCCGACAACCCTCCGGGGGATGATGCGTATTTCTCCGCCTCTCTGACGCTCTTTGGTCAGGGATGGGATCAGAAGCGCTATCGCTTCACTTCACAAGGCCAACTTTTACCGTCTCGGGGCAGCCAATGCACAACAACACCGTAAACTGGCTGCGCTTCCTCTCGTTATTGCTGGTTGCTGCGCCGCAGGCATACAGTGCGGAAATCGCATCGCCAGAGCAATTTTTGATGGAGCAGGTGCGTCTGGGAGAAGCCAGCAACAAAGACGACCTCGTGCGCCAATCGCTTTATCGACTGGAGCTTATCGATCCAAACAATCCCGAGGTTATCGCCGCCCGATTACGGCTGGCGCTGCGTCAAGGCGATCAGGCCCAGGCTCGTCAGCAACTGGACAAGCTGAAGGCGGTGGCTCCCGGCTCTGCCACCTACCGTCAGTCAGCCACCACGCTGGCACTGACGCAGGATGCCGCTCGCCAGCAATTACAGCAGGCGCGCTTGCTGTCTACCGCCGGGCGCTATGCTGAAGCCAAAGTGCAGTACGATGCGCTCTTTCACGGCGATCCGCCAACGCTTGAGCTCGCCGTAGAATATTGGCGTCTGGTTTCTCGCTTGCCCGACCAGCAGCCTCTGGCGATTAAACAACTGGAGGCGTTAGATCAGGTCTACCCGAATAATGTGCCGCTGCGCATGGTGCTGGCACGGCTGTTGTTCAGCCAGAACCGCAATGAGCAAGCCTATCCCCTACTCAAACAGCTTTCTAACGACCCCGTCGGGCGTAGTCAGGCAGCGTCGCTATGGCTGGAAATTATTGGCCGGATGCTGGTCACGCCACAAAGCGTGGCTGAACTAAACCGCTTTCTGACCGTGTTTGATGAAGGCGAACAGGCGGATACGGCACGTAAAGAACTCAGCCGCCAGCAGGGAATATTAGCCGACCCCGTTTATCAGGGGCGGCTGCGTGCACTGGCGCAGATTGAAGATGGTGGCGGCAATAGCGCCACGCTTAGCGAGTTGAATAAGGCACTGGCGGCCACGCCAAACGATCCTGAACTCATCGGTGCCATTGGTCTGGTTTACCTGCGCGCAGGCGATCGGGCAAAAGCGCTGACACAGTTCCAGAAGGCATTGCAGGCAGATGTTAATCGCCTGAACAGCGGCAAATGGGAAGGACTGATCCAAAGCACGCAATATTGGACCACCATTGCGGAAGGTGACAACGCGCTGAAAGCTAACAACCTATCGCTGGCGCGGCAGAAATATCAGCAGGCACGCCAGATGGATAATACCAATGCTTATGCGCTGATTGGTTTGGGCGACGTGGCTGTTGCCAGCAAAAATGATGCCGCCGCCCAGCCGCTCTACCAGCAGGCTTTACACCTTGAACCCGGTAATGATAACGCCCTACGCGGATTGGTTGGTATTTACCAGCGGCAGTCGCCGGAGAAAGCACTCGCTTACCTCAACAGCCTGCCGCGCAGCCAGCAGAATACGATGCGGGAGACACTTGCTGCCCTGCAACTCAATATCCTGAAACAGCAGGCGGATCAGTTGTCGGAACAGCAGCAGTGGACGCAGGCCGAAGAAAAATATCGTCAGGCCAACCAGCAGGATCCGAACGATATATGGCTCGCTTATCACTATGCCCAGACGCTGCGCCAGTTGGGACAAACGCAGCAAGCGGACAGCGTGGTACAACGCGCAACTGCCGTGCCACCCACCAGCGCCGAGAAGAACTATGTTTACTCACTTTACCTGTCGTCTACCAATCGTGATGAGCAAGCACTCGCTCACCTGAGCACGCTTCCCACTGCACAGTGGAGCAACGACATGCGTGAATTGTCCCAGCGCCTGACGATTCAGACCACGCTGGCGAAAGCGGAAGCGATGCGCGATGCGGGTGACGAACCTGCCGCTATTGTGTTCCTGCGCCAGCAACCGGCTGACACCCGTATCGACCTGCTGCTGGCAGACTGGGCGCTGGTACGGGGTGAATACGCGACAGCGCTGGCGGAATATCAACGTATTCGCACACGGGAGCCACAGAACCCCGACGCCCAGTTAGGTGAGATCGACGCGTTTATCGCACAGGGTCGACAAGATGATGCGCGCCAGCGCCTGAACCAGCTCCCAACGCAGGCGGTGGATACACTTAACAGCCAGCGGCGCGTCGCCAACGCCTGGCAAGCGGTAGGCAATCCGCAAAAATCAGCGGCGCTTTTCCGCCAGCTAAAAATCGATGCTCAGAAAGAGCCGGTCGGCCAAACTCCTATCGATCAAACGACAGCGCTGATCTATCGCGATGCGGCACGCGTTGAACAACAGCAGTCTCAACCAGAGCAGGCGCAGCAGGACTATAAACAGGCGATGGTCGCCAGCGGCATCGCTCCCGCGCTACCGCAAAGCGACGATGACTACACCCGACTGGCACGTAATAAAAGCAGCGATGACTGGCTGCAACGCAGCATCCGCGCTGACGCCGCGGATCTGTATCGCAAGCAGGATATTACCGTCACCCTCGATCACGATTATTCGAGTTCAAGCGGCACCGGTGGGATTTCCGACCTGAGCGCCCATAACACCCTGTTGCAGGTGGATATGCCGCTGTACGACGGCCGCGCCTTCTTCCGCACGGATACCGTACAGATGAACGCAGGTTCCTTCTCGACAGGCAGTAACGGCGCGTACCGGGAAACCTTCGGCACCTGCGCCACGCGGGACTGCTTCGACGGTAAATCACAGAAAACCACCGGCACCAGCGTTGCCGCAGGCTGGAAAAACGATCGCTGGTCAGCGGATCTCGGCACCACGCCGCTCGGCTTCGACGTAGTGGATGTTGTCGGTGGCGCAAGCTACAGCGGCGACTGGCGACAAATCGGCTGGACGGCGACGGCCTCCCGCCGCCCAATATCCAGCTCATTGCTGGCGTTCGGCGGCACCAAAGACCCCGGCACGGGCATAACCTGGGGCGGCGTGCGAGCCACGGGCGTCAGTCTCGGGCTGAGCTACGATCGGGGCGAAGCGCACGGCGTCTGGAGTGATTTCAGCCTCCACCAGATCACCGGTAAAAATGTGGCCGATAACGATCGCGCCCGTGCAATGGCAGGTTATTACTACAAGCTGATTAACGAGGATAACCGACGCGTCACGGTCGGTCTGAACAGCATGTGGTGGCGCTACCAGAAGGATCTCAGTGGCTACTCGCTCGGTCAGGGCGGTTACTACAGCCCGCAGCAATATTTCTCGCTGGGCGTGCCAGTGAATTACCGGCAGCGGACGGAAAACTGGTCGTGGGAACTCGGCGGATCGCTGTCGTGGTCGCGTTCTTCTACCAAAGACCAGCGCCGCTATCCGCTGACCGGCCTGCTGGGTAACGCTGCACTCACCGACAGAGACACCATCGAGCAGGGTAGCAGCAGTTCCGGCTTCGGCTATACGGCGCGAGCGCTTGTCGAACGCCGCCTCAGCTCACACTGGACGCTGGGTGTCGGTATCGACATTCAGCAAGCGAAGGACTACACCCCAAGCCACGGCCTCATCTACCTGCGCTACTCCGCCTCCGGCTGGCAGGGCGATCTCGACAGCCCACCGCAGCCGCTCACGCCGTACGCGGATTTTAAATAGCGGCATCAGGAAAGATTGAGGGCTTCACCTTTACGCCACTGGCGCGGGCTAATGCCAAACCAGCGACGGAATGCGCGGGAAAAGGCGCTCACCTCGGAATAGCCGAGCAACAGCGCCATTTCCGAAATCGGTAGTTGCTTCTGTTGAAGATAGTGTGTCGCCATTTCACAGCGCAGTTTGTCTACCAGCAGAGAGAAGCTGAGTCCTTCCTCCCGCAGACGGCGCTGGAGCGACCAACTGGACAACCCCACCTTCTCCGCCACCTCTTCCAGCGTCGGCTCTTTCTGCATCAATAACAGATGAACCTGCGTACGCACCTGATCGACAATACTTTGCTGCGGTGACGTCTCGTTCAGACGACGAATGGCATCTTGCATCACCAGCAGCAATGTCATGTCGCGATCCGGCATGGTGCGAACCAACTGATGCTTGGGGATAAGCAGGGAATTGTAGGGTTGATCGAAGTAAACCGGCGCATCGAACACCTTACAGTGCTCATGCCACATTTCCGGGCGTGGATGCTCAAAGTGCACTTCGCGCGGTGCCCAATGCTTGCCCAAAACATGACGAATCAGGTTAAGAAACATGCCGAGCGTCAGTTCGGCATCCTGCCGACGATGCAGAATGGCGCCGTGCCGAACCTGATAATCCAGCCGCCAGCAGTCGCCTTTATCCACCATGCGCGTCAGCGTGTCGTGCTGATGACAGGGAAACGCCTTCACCACATTGTGCAGCGCCTGCTCCAGCGTATCCGAACATAAACCGATATAGCCGATCAGACCTAATGACTGCGGTTTAAACTGCTTGCCGTAGCGTAAACCGAAATTATCAACGCCTGAATTACGCGCGGCTTCCTCCATCACACGGCAATAGTTCACCAGCCCCAGACTGAGCGTCGGGCTGGCGAGCTGCTCGGGATCGACGCCGCTGATGCCGAAGATACGATCGGCATCACCGCCACTATCATGGATAAAGTCGCCGAGTCCGGTTGCCGCCGCCGCCAGCACGCCACAGTTGCGGGAGAACGCCGCATTCAGCGCCAAAGAGTACGTCATGTTTTCCATTGCCTTTCACCTCGCCGTATCACACGGCCCGCCAACGGGCCATGAAACGATTAGCAGACTTCATACCAGCAAGTTTCATACCAGAGCGTGAGGCAGCGAAATCAATGGGTTACAAATCTCTTGTGGGACGAGCAGGCATTACCATAGCGCACGCTGCCCGCCCGTGGTGCATTCAGGCCACGCCAATCGGCAGATCGCTGGTTTCCAGATAGCGCCGACACAGGCGCACGCTATGTTTTGCCCAGTCTGGCCCAAGACTCTGCGCCATCTCGGTTTCTGCGTGCGAGCCTACCCACGCCGTAAGCTGGATGCGCCGCTGGATCAACAGCGTCGGCAACAGCGCCAATTCCTCATCGCTGACGTGCGCCACACGTTCATAACCACACAGCCAGTTTTCAACCCACTCCGCCGCACGCGGATGGTGCTCAACAAAGCTGATCGCCGCGGCCATATCGTGCAGATACCACCCCATACCGCAGTCATCAAAATCGATAACTCGCGTTTCGCCGCGATGCAGAAGCAAATTGGTCAGGCGCAGGTCGGCATGAATCAACCCGTAGCGGTGCGGCGCTTTGCCAAATTCCGCCATTTCCGCCGCCATACGCCCGATAGCCTCCTCGACAATACCGTGTTCACCACGCGATAGGTTCGGCGCGTCACGCCAGTTTCCCCAATGACTCTGCGCACTGACCATCGTGTGATGATCCCAGACAATACGCTGGAAACCGTCAGGTTTTTGCCATTGGCGGCTATGCTGGTGCAGGCGAGCAGTGATCTCGCCCAGTTGCTGGAACGCTCGCGGATCAATACTGGTGGTCGGCATCTCGCCGTCAATCCAGTGAAACAGCACGGCATAGCGACAGGAACCGTCGGATAAACTCAGTGACTGCACCCGCTCCCCGTCCACATTACGAACCGCTTCCGGCACGGCAATACCCGTCTCTCGCAGCGCATCCAGCCACAGCAGCTCGCTTTCAATCTCCGATTTCTGGTGATAGTGGCTGCGATGTAACCGCAGTGCATAACGCTTACCTGCCGACGAAACAAGAAACGTCGCATTTTCCGAGCGGCACAGCAGCCGCACTTCCCCTTGCACCGCCGCCGGATAGCAGGCAAGCGCCCGGTGCGCCAGCGCGGTAATTTCTGCATTACTTAAGGTGTCATATTGTTTAGCACTCATGGTTCCCACTCCGACGCAAGTCAACGAGCGTTCAGCATGGCGTGTGTCGTACAGAGAAACTTGACGCACCAGAACCCCGGTTTGACCCCAGAAGGCGCTGGCGCGATACCCACCGTAAAAGTTGACTTCAGCGCGCAGCATTCGATACGCCAGCGTCAAGTTTTCCACCAACAAGCGTGGGCATTATCGCTACACAAGCCAACAGGGGTTGCCGTACTGGCCCTGAATAACCATGAGCAGACTGACGGGGATAATGTGATGACGAGCAAATTAAAGCCCACGCTGGGCACCCTGCATTTGTGGGGTATCGCGGTAGGACTGGTAATTTCTGGTGAATATTTTGGCTGGAGCTACGGCTGGGGTGTCGCGGGTACGTTGGGATTTTTAGTCACAACGCTGTTCATTGCCGCCATGTACACCTGTTTTATTTTTAGCTTTACCGAACTCACTACAGCGATCCCCCATGCTGGCGGCCCTTTTGCCTATAGCCGACTCGCGTTCGGCGATCTGGGTGGCCTGATTGCCGGTATGGCCACGCTGATTGAATTTGTTTTCGCACCACCAGCCATTTCAATGGCGATTGGCGCCTATCTGAACGTGCAATACCCCGAGTTGAATCCCAAATTCGCGGCCGTTGGCGCATACCTTATCTTTATGAGCCTGAACATTCTCGGCGTGAAGCTGGCGGCGATGTTTGAGCTGGTGGTCACGCTGCTGGCCGTCATGGAACTGCTGGTGTTTATGGGTGTGGTTGCGCCAGGCTTCAGCCTGAGTAATTTCGTGGCACACGGTTGGGCGGGACAACATGAATTTTCACCCGCAGCCATTTCCGGTATGTTTGCAGCGATACCGTTCGCCATCTGGTTTTTCCTCGCTATCGAAGGCGCGGCAATGGCTGCCGAAGAAGCGAAAGATCCCAAACGCACGATTCCGCGAGCCTACGTTAGCGGCATCCTGACGCTGGTGGTTCTGGCAATTGGCGTGATGCTGATGGCGGGCGGCGTAGGCGACTGGCGTCAGCTCTCCGACCTCAACGATCCTTTGCCACAGGCAATGAAACTCATCGTCGGGGAAAACTCCAATTGGATGCACATGCTGGTGTGGATTGGTCTGTTCGGTCTTATCGCCAGCTTCCATGGCATTATTCTGGGCTACTCCCGCCAGTTCTTCGCACTGGCGCGCGCAGGCTATCTTCCGCCGGGGCTTGCCAAACTGTCCCGCTTCCACACGCCGCACCGCGCCATTCTGGCTGGTGGCGCGATCGGGATTGCCGCCATCTTCTGCGACGGGATTAACCTACAGGGCATGAACCTGACGGCAGCGATGATTACCATGGCGGTTTTTGGTGCCATCGTCATGTACATCATGAGCATGTTAAGCCTGTTCCGCCTGCGCCGTAGCGCCCCCAATATGGCACGCAGCTATCGCGCCCCCGGTTACCCCATCGTCCCCGCGTTCGCCCTCGTCTGCGCCATCATCTGCCTGATTGCGATGCTCTGGTTCAACCCGGTGATCGGTGGGCTGTTCTGCACCTTTATGCTGCTCGGCTACCTCTATTTCCTGACGACCAAAGCACGACGGGAACATTTGCTTGAGCCGCTTGTCGCCGATGCCAACTAACACTGCGGCGCACATTTTATAACGGGAGAGATTATGGCAACACGTTCAACCATCATGGATACCAACAGCTTCCGCGCCGAACATGCCGACGCGCTGAGCGCGGATATCCGTACGCTGACCGACAAGCGCAGCCGGGTCCTGGGCGAATCCTATCGGCTGTTTTATCGCAAACCCGTACATCTGGTGCGCGGCGAAGGGCAATACCTGTGGGATGCCGACGGCAAGAAATACCTCGATGTGTATAACAATGTCGCCAGTATCGGCCACTGCCACCCTGCGGTGATAGAAGCGGTACACCAGCAGATGACGATGCTCAATACCCACACGCGCTATCTGCACGAGCGTATTCTGGACTATTCGGAGCAGCTCCTCGCCACCGCACCCACGGCGATTAACCGTGCTATGTATATGTGTACGGGTTCGGAAGCCAACGATCTGGCGATCCGCGTGGCGCGTGCCTGGAGCGGCGGCACAGGCGTGATCGTGACGCGTGAAGCCTACCACGGCACCAGCGATCTGACCTCCGGCGTCTCACCTGCATTGGGCAGCGGCCAACCGCTGGCAGCGACGACCCGACTGGTGCCCCCGCCGGACGCCTACCGTGTTAATACGCCGGACTTGGGCGTGTGGTTTGCCAATGAAATCCAGAAACAGATCGACGACATGGCGGCACACGGCATCAAATTTGCTGCGTTCCTCGCGGATTCCATCTTTTCTTCCGATGGCGTACACCCCAATCCGCGCGGCTTTTTACGTCCTGTGGTTGATGTGGTTCACCGCAATGGCGGTATTTTCATCGCGGATGAAGTCCAGCCCGATTTCGCACGCACTGGCGACGCCTTCTGGGGCTTCGCACGGCATGACGTCGTGCCGGATATCATCACTACCGGAAAACCCATGGGCAACGGCATCCCGGTTTCCGGACTGCTGGCAAAAAGTGACGTACTCGCCGCCTTTAGCGACCAGATCCCCTACTTCAATACGTTCGGTGGGAATCCGGTGGCGATGGCCGCTGCGCAGGCGGTGCTGAAAGTGATTCACGATGAGCAACTTCAGGAACACAGCCGCGTCGTGGGCGCACAGCTGCTGGCGGAACTGACTACTCTGCAAGACAAATACGCCAGTGTAGGCAACGTGCGCGGTGCCGGACTCTTCATCGGGTTTGAGTTGGTGAGCGATAGAGACAGTAAAACACCGGATAAAACACTGGCGCTAAATCTGACGGAAGCGCTACGCGATCGCGGTGTGCTGACATCGGTAGCAGGCCCTTATGGCAACGTGCTGAAACTACGCCCGCCGCTGGCGTTCCAAACGCAGGACATCGACTGGCTGGTCGGCGCGCTGGATGACTGCCTGGGGGCACTAACCCACGCCTGATTTCGCAACTTTCCTCCATATCCAGCAGATTTACTCGCATCACCATGAACGGAGAAACTCAGGAGCCCACTCAAACAGGCTCCTGACATTCTTTCCGATCAATACCCTATCGCTGCCCCTGCCGGGCGGCGGATATCATTGGCGCCGTACAGGTAACCTTCACGTACTTTGCCAGATACCGCTGAGTCATTGCCCGAATCCGCAGGCGTCACACCCGCCGCACCCGGTAAGCCGACCAGAATCAGCTCCGCTGCGCCCCAAGGCGTTTGTTCCACCATCTTGTAGCCGCGCTGCTTCAGCAGATTCAGCGTATCGGCAGACAACCCGCGCTGTTCATAATACACCTCGTCCGGCAGCCACTGATGATGGATGCGCGGTGCGTCTACCGCTTCCTGCGGCGCCATGCCGTGGTCGATGATATTCAGCGCCGTTTGCAGCGTGATGGTGATAATGCGCGAACCACCGGGCGAACCGAGCACCATGAAGACCTTGCCGTCTTTCGTCACCAATGACGGGCTCATGGACGAAAGTGGGCGCTTACCGGGGGCGATCGAATTACGCTCTCCTTGCACCAACCCATACAGGTTTTTCTCGCCAACTTTCACGGTAAAGTCATCCATTTCGTTATTGAGGAAGAAACCTGTTCCCGGCGCAATCACCACCGAACCAAAACGCCCGTTCACGGTATACGTGGTGGACACCGCATTGCCCTGATTATCCACGATGGAGTAGTGCGTGGTTTCCGGTCGCTCGTGCGGACCCACCCCCGGCTGCACGTTTTTGGACGGCGTCGCATTCTCCGGCTCGATTTGTTTGCGGATTTCGGCGGCATAATCTTTGCTCAACAAGCGCTCGACAGGGTTGCTGACAAACGCGGGGTCGCCGAGATACGTATTGCGATCCATGTAAGCGTGACGCATCGCTTCCGTCAGCACATGAACGGTGGCGGCAGAATTAAAGCCTGTCGATTTCATGTCGTAGCCTTCGACAATATTGAGAATTTCACACATCGTGACGCCACCGGAGCTAGGAGGTGGCGAAGAGACAAACTGATAGCCACGATAGTTGCAGGTTACCGGTGCCGTTTCGGTAATACGGTAATCGGCAAAATCAGCCGCCGTCAAAATGCCGCCGCCCTGCTTTGCCGCCTTCTCCACCGCCTGTGGAATCTCCCCCTTGTAGAAGGCATCCGGCCCTTTCGCAGCAATCTCTGCCAGGGTATTCGCCAAATCGGTTTGCACCAGCT
The DNA here is from genome assembly GCF_041228105.1 of Pectobacterium aroidearum. Taxonomy (NCBI): domain Bacteria; kingdom Pseudomonadati; phylum Pseudomonadota; class Gammaproteobacteria; order Enterobacterales; family Pectobacteriaceae; genus Pectobacterium; species Pectobacterium aroidearum. The sequence continues at coordinate 81,913 of NZ_CP166097.1, read as the reverse complement.
TATCACCGGGCTGCAACGGGCTACCGTCGGGACGCAGGAAAATGCGCGCCGCTTCAGGGTCAGCTTTGAAGCGTTTTACCGTAGTATCCAAAATATCGGTATCTGCCCGCGTAAGTTCAAAACCTTCACGCGCCAGTTTAATCGCTGGTGCCATCACCTGTTCACGCGTCAATTTGCCGTATTTTTGTAGCGCGGTATCCAGCCCCATCACCGTACCCGGTACGCCAGCGGCCAGATAGCCATATAGGCTCGCATCCTTTTTCACACTCCCATCCGCGTTCAGGTACATGTTGGCGCTGGCCGCCGCCGGTGCCGTTTCACGGAAGTTGATAAAGGTGTCTTTTCCATCGGCCAGATGCAGCGTCATAAACCCGCCACCGCCGATGTTGCCACAGCAGGGATTCACTACCGCCTGCGCATAGCCCACAGCCACCGCGGCATCAATCGCGTTGCCGCCCATCTTCATGATATCGACGCCAATCTGCGAAGCCAGATACTGTGAACTAACCACCATACCGTTTTTCGCTTCCACCGCAGGGGCTGATGCCGCCTGCACAGCTCCACTCACCAGCAGCGCCGCCACGCTCAGCGACAGCAACCATTTTCCCGATGTTGTGTTTTTTGTTTTCATGAAGACCCCTTTATCCCGTTGATTTCACTCACTGCTTTTATGTCTACCCTCGTGCAAAGCTAACTTGCAAAGCCCGCGCCAATAAACGACCGCGGCTTAACGGATTCATCAGCAGCAGTAAGAAGCGTAGGAAAGGCGTGAGAAATTGCGAAAATAGCCGCTTATCTTTGCGACGCTGCACGATAAATACGCACCGTCATAAGGCAAGGTGACAAAAAACCGCCCCGCAGAAGAAAGGGGATAGAGATGCGGGGCGGCGGAGAATCAATCCTTACGAGGATCGCTAATCGGTTGACGAACGAGGAAGACGTAGGCCAGCGCACCCAATACCGTCACACAACCACAGATGATCAGCGCCAGACGGAAGGAATGCGTGGTATCCACAATAAAGCCGGTCACAATCGGGGCGAATGATGCACAGATGAAGCTGGCAAAGTTTTGGATACTGCCGACTGATGCTGTCATACGCGACGCAACGGCAACATGGATCAGCCCCCAGCACGATGTTCCCGCAAAGTGGATGCAGAACAGCGCCATACTAATCAGTAATACCGCTTCTATTGAGGTTGTCGCCTGTGGAACAACAAAGGTAAAAGCCGCAGAGCACAACATACCGGCAATGATGCAGATTTTACGGCTCTTGATTGGTTCCATTCCCCTTTTCACCAGCCAGTCCGTGACATAGCCGTTCACCAGCATCCCAGCGGCACCAAACAGGAAAGGAATCGCGGCCATCAGACCCGTGCTTTTCAAATCCAGATTATAAGCCGTTTGTAGATAGCCGGGCAGCCAGGCTAAATATAACCACGCGGTATAGTTGATGCCGCTAAAGCCCAGCATCATGCCCCACATCGTACGGTTACGAAACAGACTGCGCCATTCAATGAAACTCAACGGATCGCGACGAGCGTTCACGCTGCCCGCGTTCAAGTACGCCTGCTCATCAGCGGTGAGTTCGATCTGCTCACGGTTGCGATACAACATATACCAGCCGATAGCGAGTAAAATACCAAATAGGCCGATGGTAATGAACATACCGCGCCAGCCCATGACCAACATCATCGCCGCCAGAATGGGGGGGCTTATTGCAACACCAATCGTTGAAGCCGCATTAAAGAATCCCATCGGGCGGCCGCGCTCTTTGATGTTAAACCAGTCGTTGATCACCTTCACGCCGCATGGGTTCATCGGTGCTTCGCCAATCCCCATACCAATACGGACCAGTACGAACTGAGTGAAGCTGTGTACCATGCCAGACAGTGCCTGAAACAGTGACCAGAAAAACATTCCAAGGCCAAGCATAATGCGCGGGCCTTTACGATCCAGCAACGGGCCACAAGGGAGCTGTGCAATCCCATAGGCAAGAGAGAAAACGGAGAGCAATGCACCAATTTCTGTTGCACTTAGCCCCAATTCCTGACGAATCGTTAAGTTAGCGACCGAAAGAGAACTTCGGTCGAGATAATTAATCACCGCCGCAAAAAATAGCAGAATCATTGCCGTAGTCTGAATACGTTTAATGCGACTACTGCGTTGAATTATTCCCTCTGGCGGTGCTGAAGAACGGGTATCAAACGAAGAACGCGGGTCTAGCGTTATATTATTCTTTTCCACGTCTGGCTCCTGGATATTATAATTTTATCTTTACTCAACGCAGGGCCGAGTAAAGTGGTTTTAAACGGAAAGCAATGAAATACGTCATCACCACTCACGAATTTTTATTAATACAGTCGACTTCTCGTGAGCATAGATAGGAGATATTTCTCAGGCGTTTTTATTTTGATAAAACCGTGCTCTTGATAATGATTTACGGTTTTTAATTGGTTTTTAATAGTCAGCTCGCACTGTTTGATTAATTGATCGAATCATCGATTGTTTAGCTGAATTCAAATGGTTACGTAGCGCCAGCGTGGCATCCAGATCGCTTCGACAAATCAGTGCGCTGAGAATGGTCATGTGCTCGTCAATCGCGATGATATTGCGCTGTTTGAGATCGCTTTCATCCCACTGGTAATGGAAATGAAATATCACAGAGATGATTTCAAGCGACTGATCAAAAAAGACATTTTCAGCAGCGGAAAGTAAAAGCGCATGAAAACTACGATCGAGCTGCGAGAACATGCGAAAACTGTTGCCAATGCTGTCACGTAACATGCGATGGCGCTCCAGCAAGGTTTTAGCCTCTAGCCAACGGGGGTCGTCGTCCGGCAGATTGAGGAAGTGTTGCAGAGCATGTGTCTCCAACATTTCCCGTAATTCAAACAGCTGTTCCGCGTAAGCCTGATCGAACTCTTTCATACTCCACTGCCCACGCTTTTCGTTCTGAATCAGATTGTAACGCCCGAATTTTAAAAGATATTCACGTACGACTACCGGACTTACACCCGCATCCCGTGCGAGCTGTAGCTCTGAAAATGTCTCTCCCACACGTAGCAGACGCTGGTTAATCATGGTGAAAAATGCCTGCTCGAAAATGCGGTTTTGCTCAGCCATCGGGGCGGTAATACAGGTGAACCCATCGTCGTGGTCGGGTTTTCGGGCAATCACATAATCGCTGCCAACCTGTATAAGCACACCGCAGTCACACAGATGAACCAGAATATGACGCACCGTTGTGCGGCTGATGTTATACATTTCTGCCAGCGCATTTTGCGATGGCAGAGGCGAGGGAATATGACCACGGGCCATATCATCGATAATCTGATTAATGACATTGTGACGTAAATTTTGTGAACGACTCATGAGAGATCTCCTTTTTTGAGCATATTAAAAACCGATTTAAAACATTTTTATGAGTCCGCATTCACAATTTATAGCTCCTGTCTCTCATCAATATTTTTTTTCATCAATATCTGAAAAAACAAAAAACAGGAGAGAATAATCATGTCAACAATGAATACATTGATTTGCCAGGAACCAAAAAAACTTGTCTGGAAAAAACGTGAAATACCTATTCCGGGTGAAGGTGAAACATTAATTAAAATTAAGTCTGTGGGTATTTGTGGCACAGATATTCATGCCTGGGGAGGGAATCAACCCTTTTTTAGCTACCCACGCGTATTAGGCCACGAAATATGTGGAGAGGTTGTCGATACGGGCAAAAATGTACATCAATTTAAAAAAGGCCAGCAGGTTGCCGTCATTCCCTATGTCGCCTGTCAGCAATGTCCTGCCTGCAAGACCGGCCGTACCAACTGCTGCGAGAAAATTTCAGTGATTGGTGTACATCAGGATGGCGGATTTAGCGAATATCTGGCGGTGCCCGCCACAAACGTGTTGCTTGCAGAAGGGATCGACCCACAGGCGGCGGCGTTAATCGAGCCCTACGCAATTAGTGCACACGCCGTTCGTCGGGCAAAGGTGTTACAGGGTGAACAGGTGCTGGTCGTCGGTGCCGGGCCGATTGGCCTTGGCGCAGCAGCTATCGCCAAAGCAGACGGCGCTCACGTGGTTGTCGCAGATACCAGTGCAGCTCGCCGCGAGCACGTTATTGCCCACCTGAATCTTTCGGTCGTCGATCCCTCTGCCGAGGATTTTGAGGCCCAGCTACGTGCCGAATTTGGCGGTTCGCTGGCAGAAAAAGTGATTGATGCCACGGGAAACCAGCATGCGATGAACAACACCATTAACCTGATCCGCCACGGTGGCAGCATCGTGTTTGTCGGTCTGTTTAAAGGTGATTTACAGTTCTCCGATCCTGACTTCCATAAGAAAGAGACCACGATGATGGGCAGTCGTAACGCCACACCGGAAGATTTCGCCAAAGTGGGTCGTTTGATGTCTGAAGGTAAACTCACCGCAGAAATGATGCTGACACACCGTTATCCCTTTTCCACACTGGCTGACATCTATGAAAAGGATGTCATTAACAACCGTGAGCTGATCAAAGGCGTCATCACATTCTGATGAGGGAATAATCATGAAGACATTGAATCGGAAAAACTTTCCCGGCGCATGCTATCCAACAAAAGTGATTCAGTTTGGTGAAGGCAACTTCCTGCGCGCCTTTGTAGACTGGCAGTTGGATGTGCTAAATGAGAAGACCGATCTCCAGGCGGGCGTAACGATTGTGCGCCCCATTAATACCGATTTTCCACCGTCGCTCAATACGCAAGATGGGCTTTACACCACGGTCATTAGAGGGCTTAACGAACAGGATGAGGCCGTCAGCGATGCGCGCCTGATCCGTTCGGTGAATAACGAGATTAACCCGTATCAGCATTTTGCCGATTATCTGGCATTGGCTCATAACGCCGCCATTCGTTTTGTTTTTTCAAACACCACGGAAGCGGGCATCAGCTATCACGCAGGCGACAGCGTCAACGATACGCCGCCGGTCAGTTTTCCTGCCAAGCTGACACGCCTGTTGCTGGAACGCTTTACGCATTTTAACGGTGAGAGCGATAAAGGCTGGGTAATTATTCCCTGCGAACTGATCGACTATAACGGAGAGGCGCTCAAAGCTCTGGTTCTGCGCTATGCTCAGGAATGGCAACTCTCACCCGCGTTTCTCAACTGGATTGAGACAGCCAACACCTTCTGTTCCACGCTCGTGGACAGAATCGTAACGGGATACCCACATGAAGAGTCGTCAGCGCAGGAAGAGGAGCTGGGCTACCACGATGCCTTTCTGGATACTGCCGAACATTTTTATCTCTTTGTCATTCAAGGCCCCGGTTGGCTGGCAGATGAGCTGAAACTAGCGGAATGCCCGCTTAATATCCGCATTGTTGACGACATCAGGCCGTATAAAGAACGTAAAGTGGCGATTTTGAATGGTGCACACACCGCTCTGGTTCCGGTTGCCTGGCTCTGCGGGTTGGATACAGTAGGTGAAGCGATGCAGGACGCCGATGTACGTCGCTTTGTAGAAAATACGCTACATCAAGAGATCATCCCTGTGCTCGATTTACCGGCGAATGAGCTGCGTGAATTTGCCGATGCCGTCACCGGACGTTTTCAGAACCCCTATATTCGCCATCAGTTGCTCTCCATCGCACTCAATGGCATGACTAAATTCCGCACACGTATTCTGCCGCAGTTACTGGCAGGCCACCGCGACGCGCGCTTTCCGGCACGATTGACGTTTGCGCTGGCCGCACTAATTGCCTTCTACCGCGGAGAACGAGCGGGCGAAACGTATCCTTTACAGGATGATGAGCAGTGGCTCACCCGTTACCGCCAGCTGTGGCCACGCGTGGGGACCGATCTAACCGTGCATGAGTTAGTCAACGAGGTACTCGCAGACACCGCACACTGGGGAGAGGATCTCACTTTGCGGCCAGGTTTAGTGGAGCAGGTGGCAGCCGATCTGGGCAATATTCTGACGCAAGGGATGCGTCAGGCGTTGAAAGCACAAGGATAATAACAATAGGCAGCGCCTCCAGGCGCTGTTTTCCCTTTCAGATAATACATACCCAAATCGTTCAACTGCACCGCTATGGCTGCCGCACAGGTAGCCATGAACGTAACCGCGCGCCAAACACATTCACCAACAGGCCGGCCATAATCAACACCGCCCCCATGATTTGCAGCAGCGAGAGCGATTCACCAAGAAAAACGGCGGCGCTGACCAGCCCAACCACCGGCACCAACAGCGATAAGGGCGCCACACGCCAGGTCTCGTAGCGCGCCAGCAGGCTTCCCCAAATCCCGTAACCGATGATGGTGGCCGCAAACGCCAGATACGCTAACGACAAGATCGTCGGCAGTTGGATCGTCGTTAAACTGTGGACAATCGCGTCCCTGCCTTCGAACAGCCAGGAACTGATGAAAAACGGCACGACAGGCACCAATGCACCCCACACCACCAGCGACATGATGCGTACATCGCTGTTTTTGCTCATGATCACTTTATTGACGATGTTACCGACCGCCCATGACAGCGCCGCCGCCAGCGTCAGCAGCAGCGTGGTAGTGGTCATACCGGAGGACATTTGCAGCGCTGTGCGCCCTTCTGCCAGCACCACCATCCCTATCGCGGCTACCAGAATCCCAACAACGTGATTCCAACGCAGCTTTTCCGACAGTAAAACCGCGCCAACCAGCAGCGTAAAAAAGGCCTGAGCCTGTAGCACCAGCGAGGCAATCCCCGCAGGCATACCCAGCTTGATAGCGAGAAACAGAAAGCCAAACTGACCGAAGCTGATTGTCATGCCATAGGCAATCAGCCATTTCAGGGGAATACGCGGGAACGGAACAAAGAAAATAGCCGGTAGCGCCACCAGCGAGAAACGTAGCCCTGCCAGTAAAAAGGGCGGCATATCATTCAGGCCGACCTTGATCACCACAAAATTCACACCCCATAACACCACGACACAAAGCGCGAGTAGCGCATCTTTCACCGACATTCTCATCCCCTGATCAAATACGTAACAAATACCTTCCTCAAGGTACGCGTAAAATGAAAAAACGGATAAGAAAAGATAATTATGACGTTACGTGACAATGACTAAGCGGAACCATGACATGGGATAGCCGACCACCTGAATCGGTGGCCGGTCTAGAGGACGTTTACTCGATGGCGATCGGTTTTTCTGTCAGCGTGGTTTTGTTATCACCCTGAATGGCTTTTACTTTCTGCTCCGTTTTCTGTACCGCTTCTGCGCTACTCAGCAGGCTGTATGTCAGCTCAAACGTCGTGCTCTGGCCAGGCTGAAGCTTTTTGACCCGTCCTTGCTCACGTTCAATCGTAACCGGGTAGGCGTAGTTAGTACCGGGTTCGATCCCTGTGACGTAGCCCTGTTTTTCCGTATCCGTGTTTTTCCACAGCGTCAGCAGCGGCAGTTGATGGGTATCAAAAGCAATCGACACGCCCTTATCCCCCGCCTTGTTTACGAGCGCTGCCAGCGTTTTGCCCTGCCCATCCGTATACGGCGTAATGTTAAACACCATCTCATCAAAATCTTTTGTCGGCCCTTTGTAGGTTTGCCAGGTTGCCAGACCCGCTTTAGCGTGGTCATTAAACGGAGAAATCTCTTTCACCGGCGCGATGAAACGCGCACCGTCCTCCAGAATCGGCGTGCCGAAATTACTGTGATAGATAATCTGATAGTCGCGCGCGTAGTCGGCTTTGTTGGTCAACACATCATGCACGGTAAACGACTCGCTGCCGGGAACGTAGCGCAGCTCGGTCCAGGTTTCCAGATTCGACTTCTTGAAGCTGTTTTCTTTCAAAAGGCCCCGCACCGTAATGGTATGCGGTGCGCTATCGCTGACTTCCACCACCACTTTTGAAGCCGGTGTGTTGCCTGCGCGGCCATGCAGGGTATAGATCATGCCCTCGCTGACGACCGGGTGCCCCGTCCATTCGAAGCCGCAGCGCACCATCATCTCATTGAAACCTTCCAGCCAGCCCAGTCCGTTACGGCTTTCCAGATTGATGGTGTTCGGGTTGACGACCTCATCAACCGGTGAATCCCACCCCAAACGGATGTTTTTCCCCGTCACGTGCAGTAAGTTCATCCCTCGCGTCGGGCTGAGAGCAATTTTCAGCCCATCCTGACTGGTAATCGTAATCACTTTACTGCCTTCCTGACGTCCGCCGTGCAGGACTTTTTGCTCAATGCTGAAATGCTGATTTTTGATCTTCAGAGCATCACTACCAATTTGCCAGTTTCCCTTTTCTACACTGCTTTCAGCATCTGTCAGCACAAACGTCTGCGCCGATAGTTGCCATGATGTCAGCGCCAGTGTAATGCCTATAGCCAGTAATTTTTTCATGTTAACCATCCCTCTTTGCTGAATTGTTTTAGCTAATGCGAGCTAAAGACTACAAATCAGCTGATGGTCAGAATGTGATAGCTATCACCAGATGGAAAAATTCAGCATTGCCGCGTTATTTATCTGATTAGCATCACTAAATCATCATGAATGGAATCTATAGTTGCAGAATTATTGAGATATTGATCGGTAAAAGCTGACATCGTTTCAGCAACATAAAGCATGTCGTATAAATCCTATTTCCCTGCCGAGGGTAAACTCAGACATTCATGCTGAATTTTAAACACATGGCGAGATAAAAAATCATCAGATTGTTTTTTGACCACATTGCACCCTATTGGCGCAAGCGCTATGGTTGCCGCTAACCTGTGTACGACCACTGATAAATAAACTATGAACTTTTCTCTTTTCGGCAAGAAATTCACGCGCCACGCTGGCATCACCCAATTAATGGACGACCTGAACGAAGGGCTGCGTACGCCAGGCGCAATCATGCTGGGAGGCGGCAATCCGGCACACATTCCAGAGATGGATAGCTACTTCCAGCAGCTGTGTCAGGATATGCTGGAACAAGGGAAATTAACGGAAGCGCTATGCAACTACGACGGCCCGCAAGGTAAGGATACGCTGCTTAAAGCGTTGGCCGAACTGCTGAGTAATGAATTAGGCTGGCAGATTGGACCACAGAATATTGCGCTGACAAATGGCAGCCAGAGTGCGTTTTTCTACTTATTTAACCTGTTTGCAGGTCGCCACAGCGATGGCAGCCTGAAAAAGGTGCTGTTCCCGTTGGCACCGGAATACATTGGCTATTCGGATTCCGGGCTGGACGACAACATGTTCGTCTCCGTTCGCCCACAGATCGAACTGTTGCCTGAAGGACAATTCAAATATCACGTTGATTTCGATAACCTGTCGATTACTGATGATATCGGGCTGGTCTGCGTATCTCGTCCAACGAATCCGACCGGTAACGTGCTGACCGACGACGAGCTGATGCGTCTGGATATTCTGGCGCAGCAGCACAAGGTTCCCTTGCTGATTGATAACGCCTATGGCGTGCCTTTCCCCGGCATTATCTTCACCGACGCGACGCCGCTGTGGAACCCGAATATCATCCTGTGCATGAGCCTGTCCAAGCTGGGTCTGCCCGGTTCACGCTGCGGTATCGTGATTGCGGATGAAAAGGTGATTTCCGCGATCGGTAACATGAACGGCATCATTAGTCTGTCTCCGGGTGCAGTCGGCCCGGCGCTGGCGTATGAGATGATTCAACGTGGCGATCTGCTGCGCTTATCTAACGACGTCATACGCCCGTTCTACCAGCAGCGCGTGATGGAAACGATCGCGATTATTCGTCGTTACTTGTCGCCTGAGCAGTGCCTGATTCATAAACCGGAAGGCGCAATCTTCCTGTGGCTGTGGTTTAAAGATCTGCCTATCACGACGGAAATCCTGTACCAGCGCCTGAAAAAACGCGGCGTCCTCATGGTACCGGGACACTATTTCTTCCCCGGTCTGGATCAAGGCTGGCCGCACGCTCATCAATGTATGCGCATGAACTATGTGCCGGAACCGGAGAAAATCGAACAGGGTATTGCGATTCTGGCGGAAGAAGTTGAAAAGGCGATGCAGGAAGGCTAATTCGCCGCCACAATAGACTCGTCATTAAACGAAATACGGTGGGGTACAGGCACATTTGCCCCACTGTTTTTATTTTGTCACCGACTATCTTTCAGCACGTCGTGATAGCAGTGCCAAATCCGCGACCGACACTCCCTCGATTTGTTCACCTGATTTCGCCATCTCATTGCCCACATTGCTATCACCCACAACATCAGTCGGCTAACGATTAATCATGGGGATTATTTTTCCCTTTTTAATCGGTAATAGCATTGGTTTATGCCCTGATTAATCGCTTATTCATTCAAAAAAGACGGCAATCTCTCAACACTAACTAAAATTTTCAGAATAAATGCGCATTCTGCGCAACTTATTGCTCACTTTCTGGTGAAAATCACTTTTTACGCAATGTCTGCAAACGATTCGCAAAGTCTGCGCAATTTTTTGCTCAAATTTCGCTTAGGTAAAATTTGAATTAATTAATTTTCATTAAAAAACAAACACATAAATTCTGGCACACGGATTGCTATGTGAACGGCGAAGTTACTCATTCCGTTCAATAACAAGGAGCAAGACTATGCCAACTCCATGCTATATCAGCATCGAAGGTAAAACGCAGGGCAATATCACCGCTGGTGCTTTCACGTCTGATTCTGTCGGCAACATCTATGTGGAAGGCCACGAAGACGAAATGCTGGTACAAGAATTCAAACACATCGTCACCGTACCAACCGACCCGCAGTCTGGTCAGCCATCCGGCCAGCGCGTACACAAGCCGTTCAAATTCACCGTTGCGCTGAACAAAGCGGTTCCGCTGATGTACAACGCCCTGGCGTCCGGTGAAATGCTGCCGACAGTGACCCTGAAATGGTACCGCACATCGGTTGAAGGCAAGCAGGAGCACTTCTTCTCTACCGTGCTGACCGATTCCACCATCGTTGACATCAACTGCCAGATGCCACACTGCCAGGATCCATCAAAACTGGATTACACCCAACTGATTGAAGTGTCACTGGCCTACCGCAAAATTGACTGGGAACACACCGTTGCCGGTACGTCCGGTTCTGATGACTGGCGTGCGCCGATCGAAGCGTAATTCCTCTCTAACCCGGGCTTGCCCGGGTTTTCTGCATTGAGCCATGGCCCACGCCATGCCTGAGTGTGGATGACAGCATCAGGAGGACGGATGGCAAACAGTACAGGATTACAGTTCACCGTTAAGGTCGGCGCATTGCCTGCGTCGACCTTTGCCGTGGTGGATTTTCAGCTCAGCGAGGCGCTCAACCAGCCGTTTGCCCTGTCGCTGAATCTGGCCAGCCCCTTACCGGGGATCGATTTTGGTGCGGTTCTCGACCAGCCCTGCGAACTCCTGGTGTGGTACGAAGGTGAACTCCAAAGACGAGTGAGCGGTATTGTCAGCGCGTTTGCGCAGGGCGATACCGGCTTTCGCCGCACGCGCTATCAGGCAGAAGTCCGTCCGGCCCTGTGGCGTTTGGGGCTACGTACCAATGCTCGTATATTTCAGGCGCAGAAGCCTGAGGCAATTATCGGCGCCCTGCTGGAAGAAGCGGGCATCACCGACTACGCCTTTGCGCTGCGCAACGAGCACGCAGTGCGGGAATATTGCGTGCAGTACCGCGAAAGCGATTTGGCCTTTATAGCCCGACTGGCTGCCGAAGAAGGCCTGTTCTTCTTCCATGAGTTTGAGGAAGGCAAACACCGCGTCGTCTTTGCCGACGATGCAGGCGCGTTGGCAAAAGGCCCTGAGCTGTTTTTCAACCTGGCGACACAGGGGCTGAGTGAAGGCGCATACGTGCGTCGTTTCCGCTATGCCGAGGCGGTGAGCACAGCAGAAGTTGCACTCAAAGACTACAGCTTCAAAACCCCAGCCTATGGCCTGTTGCACCAGAAAATCAGCGGAGAACTGGAACACCAGCGCGAAAGTTACCAACACTTCGACTACCCCGGTCGCTTTAAACAAGATCCGAGCGGTAAAGCCTTTACCGGCTATCGGCTGGATGCACTGCGAGCAGGGGCGACGACCGGCTCGGGCGAATCGAATGCCGCGGAACTGATGCCGGGCAGCAGTTTTACCTTAACCGAACACCCCAATCTGGCACTCAATATCGGCTGGCAGTTGGTCGCCATCACCCACAGCGGGCAACAGCCACAGGCGCTGGAAGAGGAAAGCGGCGGCGAACCGACCACCTACAGCAACAGCTTTGAAGTTGTGAAAGCCAGCACGACCTGGCGCGCCGACCTGCCCTACAAACCAATGGTAGACGGCCCGCAGATCGCCACCGTCGTCGGTCCGGCGGGTGAAGAAATTTACTGCGACCAGTACGGCCGGGTGAAACTTCAATTCCCGTGGGACCGCTACGGCGCAAGCGATGACCAGAGCTCCTGCTGGGTACGCGTCAGCCAGGGTTGGGCAGGCGGCCAATATGGCCTGATCGCTATTCCGCGCATCGGCCATGAAGTCATTGTGAGTTTCCTCGAAGGCGACCCGGATCAGCCCATCGTAACGGGCAGAACCTTCCACGCCACCAATCCCTCACCCTACCCGCTGCCCGCCAACAAAACGCGCACGACACTGCGCACCACAACCCACAAAGGCGCCGGGTTCAACGAACTGCGCTTTGAGGATCAGGCAGGTCAGGAAGAAGTGTTTATCCATGCCCAGAAGGACATGAACACCGTGGTGCTGAATAACCGCAGTACATCGGTGAATGTGGATCACAACGAAAACATTGGCCGCGATCAGACTGTCGTCGTGCAGCAAAACCAGACGGTTTCTGTTATTGCCGATCAGGTTACCGAGATCCAGGGGGAGCAGACGGTGGTGGTGAAGAAAAACCGAAGCACCGTCGTGGAAGACAATGAAACGCTGAGAGTGACAAACAACATCTTTATCCACGCCGAAGATGGCAGCATTCAGATTGGTACGGGTGCGGGCTATATATCAATCAAGCACAGCGGGGATATTGAGATCGTCGGGAATAACCTGACGCTGAACGGCACCCGTATCGATTTGAATTAAGGATGAATATGTATCAGATGAATGAAGGGACACTCGCTATCCCTGCCGATTGGCGCGATGAATCACTCCACGTTTTTGTTCTTCCGGGAGATGCCATCAATCTGGTTGTCAACCGCACCCCGATTGATTTCGGTCTGACGGCAGAAACGGTTTATCAGCAGACACTGGCTCAATTTGCGGCACACCTGAAAGGGTACAAAGAGCGTGGCGTTTGGACATTGACGTTGGATGGGCAACCCGCACACGGTCTGGAATATACCTGGCGGTCACCGGAAGGCCCAATGCATCAGGTTGTCGTGATGCAGGTACGCGGTGAGTTATTACTGACGTTTACCGTAACCGTAGCAGGCGAGCTCAGTGCGGAGCAGAAAACAGCAATGCTGGCGGTGGTCGAGACCTTTAAAGCCGCCACCTGAAAGGAGTCATCATGCTGAGTGATATTCTGAACCGCGTTGCCCGCGTCGGTGCTATGCACGCAGGCAAAGGCCCGACGCCGCCTGCCGAACGTCCTCAACCGGGCCAGGGAAAAGCGCCGACATCACCGGGCAAAACCATCAAGCACAAAAGCTTTCTCGGCGCGCTGGCCGGCGCTATCGCTGGGGCGGTCGTTGCTGCGGTGGTTTTTGCCGCCGCAGCGGCTGTCGCAGGAGCGATTGCCGTCGCCGTTGTCGGGACGGGCGGCATGGGGGCGGCGCTGGTTGTCGGGGCAGTTAAACTGGCGGTGGGGTTTGGTGCAGTCAGCCTACTGGGAGGGCTAATTAGCAGCGTCTCCAGCAAAGTTTCCGCCATGGTAGACAGCGGATCCCCGCCGTTTGGGCCGGTTTCTTCAGGCTCAGGAACGGTGTTTGCGGAGAAGCAGAAGATTTCCCGCGCCGAGGTTGACACGGTCGCCTGTACCAAACACAACTCGCCTCAATTGATTGCACAAGGCAGTGAGACCGTTTACGTCAATGGCTCTCCGGCTGCGCGTATCGACGATAAAACCGTCTGTGGTGCCACTATCAAGGAAGGAGCATCAACCGTCTTTTTTGGTTCCGGACAGCAAACCTGCCTGAAGATTAGTGACGAATTCAGTTGGTGGGAAAAAGCGCTACTGATCGCGGTGGAGTTTCTGGTGCCGCCAAGCCGGGGCATGTTCAAAGGGCTAGGCAAGCTGTTTACCCGTGGCCCCACTGCCGTGCTCAAAGGCATTCGGATGGGGGCGCTAAGAACAGCGGTAGGGCTACGAAAAGCGGTTCGCTGTGCCAGCAAAGGCTTTAAAAATAACAAAGGGTTAGCGCGCATTAAGGAAGCCACTCGAGGCTTTCTGAAAGATCCGGTCTACATTCCCAGCGGGGATGTCATCGAAATGCGTCAGGATATTGAACTAGGGCAAACACTCCCCCTACTTTTTGAGCGCACGTATCGATCCTCTTCCACCCATACCGGGTTGCTGGGGCGCGGCTGGTATGACACTTGGAGCGAAACAGCGCAGGTCAGCCGTGATGGTCTCAATACCCACGTTGTCATCACGCTGGCGCAGGGATATGACATCGATTTTACGTTCCATCAGGATGTGCAGTCGGTATTTTGTCCGCTCTATCCGGCTTTTACCCTGTATCGGCGGGCAAAGGGCTTTAGCCTGTGGGATCGCGACAGTCTCACCTGGCGTGAATTCGATGTGCCTCAGGGCGATCGGCTACTTCTGTCTTCGATACATGACCCGCATGACAACCGTATTACCCTGATCCGCGATCCAAAAGGCTATCTGCGCAAGATCCGCCACAGCGACGATATCGAGCTACTGTTGGTGTGGCGAGGGGAATATCTGCACCAGATACAGCGTATTGATACTGGGCAGAAAACCCTGCTGGCTGAATACCGACAGGACGAACTGGGTCGCCTAATCGAAGCCGATGCCGCCCATGCCTATCACCTGTTCTACGACTACGACAGCGAAAACCGACTCACGCGCTGGCATGACAACGACCAGACCTGGGCGCGTTACGAATATGACTATCAAGGCCGCTGCGTCTATACCACCTGTGCCGACGGCTACCTGACGGCGCATTTTGAGTATCTCGACGATCGCGTGGTGATGACCGACGGATTAGGTCAGCGCAGCGAATTTGGTTTTAACGCGCTGTCGCTGATGAGTTGGGAGAAATCCCCACTAGGGCACATCACCCGCTACGACTACGACGACCACGGCAACTTGCTACGTGAGATTTCCCCAGCTGGCCGGGTGGTTGAGTTCACGTATCTGGACGATAGCGGTCTGGTCAGCGCCTTCACTGACGGCAGCGGCCATACCTGGGCCTATGACTACGACGAGGCGCAGCGGTTATGTGGCATCACCGATCCGCTGGGGCGCATCTGGCAATGGGCGTTCGATGAGGCAGGCAACCCGGAGAAACTCACGGGACCAGATACCCGCGAAGTCCGATTTACCTGGAACCGCCATGGCCTGCTGACGCAGGTAAGCGATCAGGCCGGCGAGGTTCAGGCGCGACTGCGTTACGATCATCGCCAACGATTGCTGAGCGCCAGCGATGCGCTGGGGCGCACCCAGCAGTTGCGCTATGACCAGCAGGACAGAGTGGTGCAGTGGCAGCGGCCGGACGGCGCACAATACAGGCTGGGCTATCGTCGTGCGAGCTGGAAGCTACCGGAGCAACTCGTCCGTCCTGATGAGAAAGAAGAAAAACGTCAGTACGACAAGCATAACAACCTGCTGAGCTATGTGGACGGCAACGGCGCACTATGGCGACAAAGCTACGGCCCCTTTGACCTGCTCACCTCACGCACGGATGCACAGGAGCGTACCTGGCGTTACGAGTATGACAAAGAGAGCCAGCAGCTGGTCGCCGTTATAGCCCCAGACGGCAGCCGCTGGCAATGGTGGCTAGATGCCGATGCGCGGGTTATCCGCGAGCGGGATATGGCAGGGACCGACACCCACTACACCTATGACGAAGACGGCCACTGCATCGCCATCCGTAATGGCGAAGGCGAAACTCGTCACTTTCTGTATGACGGACGTGGGCTGCTCATTAAAGAAACCACGTCGGACGATACCCAGTATTACCGCTATGACGCCGCAGGCAGGCTGACCGAGGTCACCTCTGCCACCAGTCACGTCCAACTGGAATATGACCTCCGTGACCGGGTGGTGCGGGAGTGGCTGAACGGCACCTTGCTCACCCGACAGTTTGACGATACCGCACGCACTGTGACGCGGACACTGGTCTGGGAAAACGAGAGCGACAACGCGCTGGTCAGCGCCTTCAGCTACAGCGCGGCAGGTGAACTGCAACAGGTGCAGTTGTCGGACGGTGCGGAGCTCACCCTTGCCCATGATGCCGCCGGACGGGAATCGTCCCGTTCAGGCGGGGCGTTCGTCCAACACCGCGAATATGACGTGATGGGCTGGTTGGCGCGCGAGATGAGCGGTCAGCAGCAGGACGGTCGACTCCATGCCACACAGACAAAAGAATACCTGTACGACGGTGCGGGCAATCTGGCTGGCGTTCGCCACAATCGTGAAACCCGGGGCTACCGTCTGGATGCCACCGGGCGGGTGCTGTCCGTCCTGAGCGGTGGCGCAGGACGCACGGTCGATACTGACGAAGCCTACCGCTATACACGCAACGGTCTGCCGCAGGAGACTTCCCGACTCACCGAATGGCAGGCGGGTAGGCTGACTCAGCACGACGATACCCATTACCAGTACGACAAAGCCGGGCGACTCATCCGTAAACAGGTGGTTCAGCCGGGCTACCGCCCACAGGTCTGGCACTATCGCTGGGACAGCCGTAACCAGCTCCGGGTTGTCGACACCCCGACGGGCGAACGCTGGTTCTACCGCTATGACCCGTTCGGACGGCGCACCGGCAAACGCTGTGAGCAGACACAGGACGATATCCGCTACCTGTGGGACGGCGACCAAATCGCTGAAGTACGCCATTACCGCAACGGTGAACGCGTTGCCCGCCGCCACTGGGTACACAACGGCTGGGAGCTGCTGGTTCAGCAACGGCAGAATACTGACGGACGCTGGGAAACCGATTTTGTCACCAGCAGCCAGAACGGCGAACCGCAGGCCCTGTACAAACCCGACGGCACCCTACGCTGGCAGGTACCGAAAAGCACCCTCTGGGGCCAGCGACCAGGCTCCACGGAAGACTCTGCGGACCCGGGACTTGCCTTTGCCGGACAGTACCGTGACACCGAAAGCGGGCTATGTTATAACCGTTTTCGGTACTACGAGCCGAATGGTGGATGCTACGTCTCACCTGACCCTATAGGGGTGCTGGGTGGTGAAAGTAATTATGGGTATGTGCAAAATCCGCTGAGTTGGATCGATCCGCTGGGGTTGGCGGGGTGCTCGGTTACTAGAGATAAGGCAAATAAATTACTAGATAGCGGTGAGGTTAAAGTCACTGTCAAATCTAGAAGTGATGCAGAGCAGCTATTCATGGACAGGTATTTAGGGTCCGGTTATAAAAATATGACGGGAGAATCAGGCCCTAGCACAAAAAATATAATGGAGTATCTCACAGGGAATAAAACGAAGTCAGGGACCTATCACTGGGATGATGTAATGGATCCTAATAACAAGAATCGTGTTATGGGACATGGGCCAAATAATCCTGATGGTGATCTTCCTCACTTACAAATTCATCAGTTTGATGGAAATGTAATTCATATATTTTTCCCGTGGTAGAGAGGAATAGACCAGATATGGAAAATAAAAATCTCATAAATCTATTGCAAGGAAAGATCTTGATAAAAGAGTTCAATGATGGAGATGATGATTATCGCTCTTGGATTGAATTATCTTTACAAGACATTCTAAAGCCCAGCTATCCATTTAGGACGGAGTCAGGAGCAATGCTAGGTGGTTCTCCTTATTCAAATTTATGCAATGAATTTGACGCTAAATTTAAACTCAGAGTTTCTCATTTTCTAGCGGAAGATATAGAAAATGAGCTAGATCCATCTTACGATAGAGTCGGGAATTATACTTACCTTGATTCAGTAGATGAACTTATAAAAAAACTATCAGAATACGGTGTGAAATTAGAGAGTTTTGTTGATATAAATAAAGTCGATGACTATCCATTATAAATTTTAAGAGGCCGGAAGCGATCCCAACGATCCTTCCGGCTTTATTTTATCTGCTGTTTATTCCTTGATATGTGGCGTCAGAGATTAATCTCGGTCTCAATCACCAGTCTCCCGCGCTCAACAGTAATGGCGATAGGCATCCCCGTCATAAAACCCGACTCTTCCAGCCAACGGCCTTTAAGGTTGATAGCGGAAGGAGTGTTGGGCAAAAACACCAAAAGCCCCACGCCCCGGCAAAGCAGCGTGGGAACATCGAAGGCAAACTAGGCGACGGCGATGCCTTGTTCGTCCTGATCGACAGCGAAGCAGGCAACCTGCTGTTCGCCGTAGGTTTTCAACTGCGGCTGGAACTGTGTGCAGGTGCTGAAGCAGCGCTGACAGCGGGCGTTGAACGCGCAGCCCGGCGGTGGATTCAGCGGGCTGGGCAACTCACCAGTCAGCTTGATGCGCTCGCGGCGTAAATCCGGGTTCAGACGCGGCGTCGCGGACAATAACGCCTGTGTATAAGGGTGACGCGGGTTATTGAAAATGGCCTCTTTACTGCCCTTCTCGACACAGCGACCCAAATACATCACCATCACTTCATCAGCGATATGTTCGACGACGGATAGATCGTGCGAGATGAAGACGTAAGACAGCCCCAAGTCCTGCTGCAAATCCATCATCAGGTTCAGCACCTGCGCGCGTACCGACACATCCAGCGCCGAAACTGGTTCATCGGCAATCACCACATCCGGGTCCAACATCAGCCCACGAGCGATAGCGATACGCTGACGCTGGCCGCCAGAGAACATATGCGGATAGCGGTCATAATGTTCCGTTTTCAGCCCGACTTTCGCCATCATCGCCAGCGCTTTTTCACGGCGTTCGGCTTTTGACAGTTCAGTGTTGATCAGCAGCGGTTCTTCGAGGATCTGTCCGACTTTCTTACGTGGGTTCAGCGATCCGTAAGGATTCTGGAACACGATCTGGATCTTCTGTCGACGCAGTTTCTGCGCTTCAGGATCGGGCTTCAGCAGATCCTGCCCCTGATAGTACAGCTCGCCGTCAGACGGGGTTTCGATCATCGTCAGCAGACGGCCCAGCGTAGATTTCCCACAGCCAGACTCTCCCACCACCGCCAGCGTTTTACCGCGCTCCAACGTAAAGGAAACGCCGTCCAGCGCTTTCACCATCCGCTCCGGTGCGAAAAAGCCTTTCTTCACCGGGTAGTGTTTTTTCAAATCAATCGCATGCAGTAAATACGGCTGCGATGTGGCGTTCAGTTCACTCATAGGGTCGGTCTCCCCGCATCATCCAGCGGTGTATGACATTTCACCTGACGACCAGGAATATCGCGCAGTGCAGGTTCTTCCTGACGGCAACGGTCCTGCGCATAGGGGCAGCGTGGGTTTAACAGACAGCCGTTCGGGCGATCGTATTTGCCCGGCACCACGCCCGGCAGCGATGCCAGTCGGGATTTGTCCGCCGCGAACTCCGGCAGCGCACGCAGTAATGCCTGGGTATACGGATGACGCGGCGCGCTGAAAATATCCGCCGCTTTGCCCGATTCCACCACCTGACCGGCATACATCACGATGATGTGGTGTGCCGCTTCGGCCACCAGCGCCAAATCGTGCGTAATCAGGATCAGCGCCATGTTCTCGCGCTGTTGCAGTTCTAGCAGCAGTTCAATGATCTGCGCCTGAATGGTCACGTCCAACGCCGTCGTTGGCTCATCGGCAATCAGCAGCTTCGGCCGACAGGCAATCGCCATCGCAATCATCACGCGCTGGCTCATCCCGCCGGAAAGCTGATGCGGATACACATCGAGACGCGAAGCCGGATCGGGAATCCCGACCAGCGTCAGCAGGTCAATCGCCCGCTGACGACGGGTTTTGCGGTTACCACCCTGATGCACCTTGATGGCTTCCATGATCTGGTAACCCACGGTGTAGCACGGGTTCAGGCTGGTCATCGGGTCCTGGAAGATCATCGCGACCTCAGAGCCCACCAGATTACGCCGTTCTTTCTCGGAAATTTTCTTTAAATCGCGCTGGTTAAATTCCAGCTTGTCGGCCATCACTTTGCCGGGATAGTCAATCAGCCCCATTATCGCCAGCGAGCTGACAGATTTACCGGAGCCGGATTCCCCGACGATACCGACCACCTGCCCTTCTTCCACCTGATAACTGATGCGATCGACCGCCCGAAACGGCAGATCCTCGTCACCAAAGTGAACCGACAGTTTATCTACATTGAGCAACGCCATCTCTCTACCTCTGTTACTGCTTGAGTTTGGGGTCGAGAGCATCACGCAAGCCGTCCCCCATCAGGTTAAACGCCAATACCGTCAGTAAGATTGCCAGACCGGGGAACGTCACCACCCACCAGGCGCTTTGCGCAAACTGCAAAACGTCCGACAGCATGGTGCCCCATTCTGGCGTTGGCGGCTGTGCGCCCATACCGAGGAAACCCAAAGCAGCCATATCAAGAATGGCGTTAGAAAAACCGAGAGACGCCTGCACAATCAGCGGCGCCAGACAGTTAGGAAGAATGTTGACGAACATCTGGCGCGCCGAACCGGCTCCCGCCACGCGTGAAGCCGTGACGTAATCGCGGTTAACCTCCACCAGCACCGCCGCACGGGTCAAACGAACGTAGTGCGGTAATGCTACGAAGGTCAGCGCCAGCGAGGCGTTCACAATCGAAGGCCCGAAGACAGCCACCAGCACCAGCGCCAGCAGCAGGCTTGGCAGCGCCAGCATGATATCGACGATACGCATGATGAGCGCATCAACCACACCGCCGAAATACCCAGCCAGCAGCCCAAAGATCACGCCCAGCACCAGCGACAGCGCCACTACCAGACAGCCGACCAGCAGCGACAAGCGTGCGCCATACATCAGACGGGACAGGACATCGCGCCCAACATCGTCCGTTCCCAGAATAAACTGCCAGCTTCCGCCCTCTTGCCAGACTGGCGGACGCAGCAGCGCATCGCGGAACTGCTCAGCGGGCGCATGTGGTGCCAGTACGTTGGCGCCAATGGCGATCACCAGCATCAGCACGACATACACCATGCCAACGACCGCCCCTTTGTTACGTTTAAAATAGTGCCAGAATTCCTGTAGCGGGGTCATCGGCTTCGGAGCGCTATTTACAACAGGTTCAGTGACTTGTGTCATCTTAGCCTTCCCCTTATTTCTTGTGACGGATGCGTGGGTTAACCACACCGTAGAGCACATCCACCAGCAGGTTAACCAGAATGATCATGGTTGCTACCAGCAACACGCCGCCCTGAACTACCGGATAGTCACGACGCTGCAACGCATCGATCAACCACCGTCCCAGTCCCGGCCAGGAGAAAATGGTTTCCGTCAGGATCGCTCCAGCCAACATGGTGCCGACCTGCAGGCCAATCACCGTCACGACCGGCAACATCGCATTACGTAACGCGTGCACCACAATCACACGCAGGCGACTCAACCCTTTGGCGCGGGCGGTACGAATGTAATCCTCGCCCAGCACTTCCAGCATCGCGGAGCGCGTCATACGCACAATCACCGCCAGTGGAATGGTACCCAGCACGATGGCAGGCAGAATCATGTGTTCAACCGCGTCGATAAAGTCGCCTTTCTCACCCCAGAACAGGGTATCGATCAGCATAAAGCCAGTCAGCGGCATGCTGTCATCGAGGAAAATCGTGTCGCTAATGCGCCCCGAAACGGGCGTCAGGTTGAGCTGGACGGAAACCAGCATGATCAGCATCATGCCCCACCAGAAGATAGGCATGGAGTAACCCGTCAGCGCCAGGCCAACAGACGTATGATCGAAGATAGAGCCGCGTTTAACCGCAGCCAGCACACCAACCGGGATCCCAACCGCGATAGCAAACAACATCGCGCAGATACCCAGTTCCAGCGTCGCCTTAAAGCGAGGCACAAATTCTTCCCACACGGGGATGCGGCTCTTAAGGGAAATCCCCAGATCGCCCTGCAACACACCACCAATATAGTGGATGTATTGCTGCCAAAGCGGCTTGTCCAGCCCCATTTCAGCCAGCAATTGCGCATGGCGCTCGGCGGAAATACCGCGTTCCCCCGCCATGATCATCACCGGGTCGCCCGGAATCATGTGCACGAATGCGAAGGTCAACAGGGTGATACCAATAAACGTTGGGATAACAAGCCCCAAACGCCGGAGTATGAACTGCAACATATCCCGAACTCTCTATTCATGCCCGTTGGCTCATTGGCCATCAGGCTTATCATTGCTCACAGATAAAAAATCGCCAGATGCGATTTTAACGTCGTGTGCGACGGCCCGCTGTGTGGCGGGCAGGGAAGCCCGCCATAAGACTTTAACGGGCAAGAAACCCCGCCTCCACGGCTCCTCTGAAGAGGAACCGCAAGGTCGGGGTTTTTAGTGTCCGTGAAAATCGAGCGGCTGACTTAATCCAACGTCACGTTGTTGAAGCTATGCACACCACGCGGCTGAACCACATAACCTTTCACGTTTTTACGTACAGGTTCGTACACGGTAGAGTGCGCGACAATCAGCGCCGGAGCCTGATCGTGCATCACAACCTGCGCCTGCTTGTACAGTTCAATACGTTTTTCGTGATCGGAAACGGCGCGCGCCGGTTGGATCAAGTCTTCAAACGGCTTGTAGCACCACTTGGAGTAGTTGGAACCATTTTTAGCCGCATCGCAGCTGAACAGGGTCGCGAAGAAGTTATCTGGATCCCCATTGTCGCCTGTCCAGCCCATCAGCACGGTCTGGTGCTCGCCGTCTTTCGCACGCTTCAGATACTCGCCCCACTCGTAGGTGACGATCTTGGCTTTCACGCCAACTTTCGCCCAGTCGGACTGAATCATTTCCGCCATACGACGCGCGTTCGGGTTATACGGACGCTGTACCGGCATTGCCCACAGGTCGATAGAGAAACCGTCAGCCATACCCGCGTCTTTCAGCAGCGCTTTCGCTTTCTCAGGATCGTAGCTGTAGTCTTTAACGTCGTTGTTGTAGCCCCACATGGTCGGCGGGATCAGGTTAGTTGCGGCCTGGCCGGCTCCCTGATAGACCGCTTCGATAATGGCAGTCTTGTTAACCGCATAGTTCAGCGCCTGGCGAATCTTGACGTTATCCAGCGGTTTTTTCTCAACGTTGTAAGCCAGATAGCCAACGTTCAGGCCAGGCTGTTCCATCAACGTGATGTTCTTATCTTCTTTCATCTTCGCGAGATCGGCCGGATTTGGATACGGCATGATCTGGCATTCATCTTTTTGCAGCTTGGCGTAACGCACGGAAGCATCTGGCGTGATGGAGAAGACCAGACGGTCAACGCCCGGCTTGCTGCCCCAATAGCCTTCAAAAGCTTTGTACAGAATGCGGGAATCTTTCTGGTACTGCTGTAGCTGGAACGGGCCCGTACCGATTGGGTTCAGGTCAATTTTCTCCGGTGTACCGGCTTTCAGCATCTGATCCGCGTATTCCGCTGACAGGATGGAAGCGAAGTCCATCGCCAGGTTTGCCAGGAACGGCGCTTCAGGGCGGTTCAGCACAAAGCGGACCGTGTAGTCGTCAACTTTTTCGATTTTGCTGACCAGCTCTGGCATGCCCATACCCTGATAGTATTCGTAGCTGCCGCCAGACACTTTGTGGTACGGATGGTTGGCATCCTGCTGACGCATGAAGGAGAAAATCACGTCATCGGCATTGAATTCACGGGAAGGTTTGAAATCCTTGCTGTCCTGCCATTTCACGCCTTTGCGCAGATGGAAGGTATAGGTTTTGCCGTCTTCGCTAATATCCCATTTTTCAGCCAGCCCAGGACCGGTGTCCGTGGTGCCGTCTTTAAATTCCACCAGACGGTTATAAATAGGAATAGAGCTGGCATCAAACGTCGTACCAGATGTGAACAGCTGTGGGTTAAAACCTTCCGGGGAGCCTTCTGAGCAGTAAACCAGCGTTTTTGCCTGAACGCCTGCAGCGACGGACATGGCGAGCAAGCCAAGACCGAACTTCAACACCCTTGACTTAACCAGGGACTTTTCCATTACTTATGCTCCATTGTGGATGATGTTGTGTGCTATACCCGCCCGAATCCAAGCTGCATACGCGTTAATACTGTTGTTAAAAACACAATCGTTAAAAGCGTGATTGCTAAAAACACAGATGTTAACAACGCTGATGTCCTGTCCTGCATCTCGAAATGAATTGGGTATGGTTGGCCAGACCTGTATTTTTATGTGCTGCGGTCTGTACCCTGTCGCCCGAAGGCAAAATCAAAATAATGGGGAGAGGAATGGTGATTACCACAACCGATAGTCGCACACTGTTAGATATAGTCATAATAACTACAACCTATACCTCGACGCGCCACAACCCGCTCACGGATGCTGGATGAAGACGTAGAATCATTCAGACAAGCCGCTGCTTTCCTCCTTATATCCCTATGACGCCCTCAATTTCTCAACAGATGGCGGTGACGTCAATATAAGCAGTAAGGATTTACAAAATTTCCTTACATTTTCTTAAAAGAGAAAATACAAGCTCATCACCTTACAAAAGGTAGATGTTTTGCTTTTTTCTGAAAAAACAGCGATAAAAACCGATACATTGCGGACATAAAGAAATTATCACCATTAAAAAAACTATAGTCATCTGGTCTTACATGTCCAAGATTTGAGCACTATTTTTTGTTAAAAACGTTAACAGCAGGTGAAAATCCTGACGGATAATAAGAAATTCTGATATTTACCCCGTCACCATAAGCAGATAAATGACTATCTACGCTACATAAAAGAACTTTGCTGTCCCTAACATCAATGGGTCAAAGGGCGTGCTAAATCGTGTTTCTCTACGGGTTTCATCATAAGGCTAGATGCTGTTACCGTGGGCGAGGAGGGAGCAAAGTGGTTACGTTTTCGTCAGAAACATATCCCTGCGAGAAAATGATATTACTCAATGATTAACTGGCTATTTTAATTAAATAAATATTTTCACTAAAATAAAAGTAGGCTATTTACTTATTCCCATAAAGTGGTATTTTCATTCTGTGAGTTACCTCACTCCCCTCCTTTAATCTCCCTCCAATGCGCTCAATAATTTATTTTAATTACAAAAAAATGACGTAAGTTATTTAAAGTGGAGTTGCTGATAAGTTCACAAATACGTAATTAACGTATTATTTTTAACATTTCATCATGCTAGATTACCCTCAGAAGTGATTCATTGTTAAATAACATCCATCATTCCTTACCATTTTGTTACTAATTGATAAAAAACAAAAAAACGTATTTTTCTGCTTTCTGATAATAAACATCCCGCCGCCATTGGCATTAGCGACGTTCGATAAACATACCGATATCGATGAGCAAAACGTCAATCAGCTACGTCGATAACGATGCACTATCAATATCGCAGAGACATTACGCGGCAGGCATGTAATTTCTTTCTGTACCAACTGTCCTAGCAGGGTGAATATAATGAAAAAAATTGAAACTGATATTCTATGTGAGAACAATCTCGCTCTGGAAACACAAGAATCGTTTATCGGCGGCTTTTTTAAAAAGAAAGTCGGCTCCGTTCCCGTTGCGCTTTTTATGGCGATTGCCGCCATTGTCGCTATCGCCGCCTACGAGGGATATTTGCCTAAAAACATGATTGGCGGTTTCGCCGTCATCATGACCATGGGATTTTTACTGGCGCACATTGGCAGCAACATTCCCGTGTTCAAAGACATCGGTGGCCCGGCGATTCTGTGCCTGATGGTGCCTTCCGTGATGGTGTATTTTGATCTATTCAATGACAACACCATGAAAACTGTACACCTGTTGATGAAAGAGGCGAACTTCCTGTATTTCGTCATCGCCTGTCTGGTGGTCGGCAGTATCTTGGGCATGAACCGTAAGATCCTGATTCAGGGGATGGTGCGCATGTTCGTCCCGTTGGTCATCGGCACGGCAACAGCACTGGCAACCGGTTTGCTGGTTGGTAAACTGTGCGGCTACAGCTTCTATCACACCTTCTTCTTCATTATCGTGCCAATCATCGGCGGCGGGATTGGTGAAGGCATCCTGCCATTATCTCTCGCCTACTCTGCCATTCTGGGACAAACCCCAGATGTGTATGTGGCTCAGTTAGCGCCTGCTGCCGTCGTCGGTAACATCTTCGCGATTCTGTGTGCCGGCGTGCTGTCTCGTCTGGGTATGCGCCGCAAGGATCTGAATGGCGAAGGCCGTCTGGTTCGCAGCGATGAAGACAACGCGATGTTTGCCGTCAACGAAGCACCAAAACCGGTCGATTTTCATCTGATGGGCGGCGGATTGCTGATGATTTGCGCCTTCTTCATCGTCGGTGGCCTGTTTGAAAAACTGGTACATATCCCTGGCCCGGTGTTGATGATTCTGATCGCCGTGTTCTGTAAATACGGACGCGTTATTCCTGCCATTATGGAAACCGGCGCGCACAGCGTTTACAAATTCGTTTCCAGCTCTCTGGTCTGGCCGCTGATGATCGGGCTTGGCATGCTGTATATCCCACTGGAGAGCGTCGTCGCGGTCTTCTCTGTCGGCTACGTCATCGTCTGCGGTTCTGTGGTGCTGTCTATGGCGCTGGTGAGCTTCCTGATTGCGCCTTACCTGAACATGTACCCGATTGAGGCTTCTATCGTGACCACATGCCACAGTGGGCTGGGTGGTACAGGCGACGTCGCGATTCTGTCCGCCTCTAACCGCATGTCTCTGATGCCGTTCGCACAGATCGCCACCCGTATCGGCGGTGCGTCTACCGTCATCGCCGCAACGCTGCTGCTGGGCTGGTTTGCTTAACCTCAGTATCACGGTTTCCCCCAATCAGGGGGAAACCTTATTGATCATAGTGCGACTGCGCCAATAAAACGTCTTCGATATTTTTCTCGGCCCACCTGGCCAGCGGTTCAACGGCTTCCGATAACGTTTTACCCAACGGGGTCAGCGCATATTCCACCGTAACTGGCACCGTCGGGAATGCCTTTCGGGAAAGCAGACCGTCCCGCTCCAGTTTCTTCAGCGTTTGGCTCAGCGCTTTCTGCGATACCCCTTCAATTTCCCGCCGCAGTTGGTTAAATCTCAGCGGCCCTGTTCTCAGCAAACCGACTATCAGCAACGCCCATTTATCCGCCAAACGTTCAAGCACCATTCTCGCCGGACAGCCTTGTAAATAAACGTTATAACGCTGCTCACCTGCCTCAGTTTCCTTTCTCTCAGTCGCTGAATTTTTGGTCATGGTATACCCGAGTAAACTTAGTAGATTAAAGGTAACTTCTTGTTATGTTGGTTTCTAATATATACCTTATTGCCGTTAACTCCTAACCTGAATAAGGAAACACCATGACGAACGTTGCCGTTGTTTACTTCTCTGGATACGGGCATACCCGGCGTATCGCGGAAGACGTTGCCGAAGGCGCTGATGCGGTACTCGTTGCGATTGATGACGATGGCCATGTCGATGAACAGGGATGGGAAACGCTGAATGCGGCAGATGCCATTATTTTCGGAGCGCCAACTTACATGGGTTCCGTTCCCTGGCAATTCAAAAAATTTGCCGACGCGACTTCCAAAGCGTGGTTTACGCGCGCATGGCAGGACAAAATTTTTGGCGGCTTTACCAATAGCGCCAGCCTGAACGGCGATAAGCAAGTTACGTTGATTTACCTGCAAACCCTGGCGTCTCAGCATGGCGGAATTTGGGTAAGTCTGGGGCTTGCACCATCAAATACCCTTGCCGCGACGCGGAATGATGTCAACAACCTCGGTGGCTCCGTCGGCCTTCTTGCGCAATCCCCATCGGATGCAGGCGCAGAGGCGATCCCCTCCGGCGATCTGGATACCGCAAGACACTACGGCAAGCGTGTTGCAGACATTACACGCCGCTTCAAAGACTAATTACGAACACTAACCCTAACCAAAGGCGTCACCAAACATGAAAAAAGCACTTTCTGTTTTATTGCTGAGCGGTCTGCTGGTCACTAGCGCAACGGTTTCAGCGCAACAAACCGATCCTCATGCCGTTCCGCTGGCAACCGCGTCGGAATTCATCGCTACCGGCAAGTCCTATAACGTCGATTTCGGCGATCAGAAATTCCGTCTGGATTTCAAATCACCCTCTGAAATGACGTTCACGTCTCCCGATGGAAAAAACAAGGCAGATGTTGCAATCACAACCACGAAGGTCGGTGATGGGGTGTATATGATCTACTGGTCACGCCGTGCAGGACAACACGTGGTTCACGTCGACGACTTCAAAAACGGTGTCTCTTATACCAACATCGTGTTACCGGATGGCTCCATTTCTCGCCGTCAGGGCACGCTGATCGAGATCAAGTAAGCGTTTACCGTTTTAGTATCAGTACAAATAGCACGAGGCGGGATCGCTCCCGCCTCGTTTATCTCATTCCACACATGACACTCAATTCCGTTTGCTTACCACCACTATCTAACCTTCTTGAAAATGATCAGAATTAGAGCCACGCAGATGGGGAAACCAATTAATACGGCTGAATACATGGAATCCATAGATTCTCGCATATCAGCTAATATCGCAAAATGGTATTCAACTGGCACTGTTTTATCAGATAAAAAAACCATTCTTTCCTTATCTTGAACATGTCCAAAAGAAAAAAGAGCAATGCTTATCAAATAAAAAAAAGAGACAAAGCAAATACTGAACCATCGAATAAAAGTCTTGCACTTACTTGTTAACATCATGCATCCCTTCTAATAACCCACCGACAGTACCACCAGAATAAGGTGAAATTTTACCTATACCAGAAACCACCTCGGACACGACTCTTAAAGCGGTATCTTCGCTTATCGGTGTGTAGTTATCAGTATTCGGGTACTGCTTTCTAAACTCACTGGTCATATCAACAACAAGCATCGATGATTCAGCGCTTTTTCGTTCTAAATACCGCTGTAGCGATACCGGCACGGCAAAATCTTCTTCGTAATTAATCCGTATCTGAGAGTTAATTGTATATCCTCCCTCAAATATCTGTGATCCCGCAATCTTCACGCCTTTTGTCGCATGGGTTGTACAGTTCACGCCTGTCACATCATATTGATCGACTGTACGACCGTTTCTTTTAGTGCTTTCTCCCATCTTGATGGTTTCTTTCACTTTGCCCCCTGAACGCCATAGCTTTTCAAAGTACAATCGAGCAATCGCAGGATTCGCATCTGTAATGAGAAAAACCTTAGCTTCTGTTTGGTACAGCTCTTCTCGGTAATATGTTCTGGCATCTTCAAACTGCAAAAAATTTAAGATGCCATCACCGACTGCCCCGGCAACACCAGACCGTCTACCAAAGCGGCCATAGGTAAAAACAGAAGCATTATTACCCTCATGTACAGAGACAAAGGTGTGACCTGTGCCCTTAATTTCTGTCCAAATAAACACTCCGTTTTCTAACGGGTTATTTTCTTTCTTGCACTCTTGAATTTGATTAACCCATTCTCCTTTTGAGGACGTGAGATAAATCGGGTCATCACTGAAGTAATTTATTGGTTCGGGCTTAATATTTTCCCGTGGGTTACGCCACAACCCTAACCCACGGCCATATTGCATAAATTTATCGTGTTCCACTCAACCGGCTCCATGTGGTTTCATCATCACTGAATTGTATATAGCACGAGGCGGGATCGCTCCCGCCTCGTTTGTCTCATTCCACACATGACACTCAATTCCGTTTGCTTACCACCACTATCTAACCTTCTTGAAAATGATCAGAATCAGGGCCACGCAGATGGGGAAAGCTATGAACGCAGCTAAATACACCGCATTAGTATGTTCCTGCATAATCTCCAGGCTAGCCCTGTGATATTCAACAGATATCGTTTTTTCTGAAAAATACATAATATCCTTATCAAAGGAAATCGCACCAACCCCCCCTATCAGTAGATAATAAAATAGAGAGACAAGGGCAATACTGACCCATCGAATAAATGCCTTGCACTTACTTGTTAACATCATGCATCCCGTCTAATACGCCACCGATAGTACCACCAGAATAAGGCGACACCCTGCCAACACCAGAGACAATTTCAGAAGCGCCTCTATTTACAACCATCTCAAGGTTTTTTTCACTTATCGGTGTGTAGTTATCAGTATTCGGATACTGCTTTCTAAACTCACTGGTCATATCAACAACAAGCATCGATGATTCAGCGCTTTTTCGTTCTAAATACCGCTGTAGCGATACCGGCACGGCAAAATCTTCTTCGTAATTAATCCGTATCTGAGAGTTAATTGTATATCCTCCCTCAAATATCTGTGATCCCGCAATCTTCACGCCTTTTGTTGCATGGGTTGTACAGTTCACGCCAGTAACATCATATTGATCAATTGTGTGGCCATTTCTTTTGGTACTCTCCCTCATAGATGGAGTTTCTTTTGCCTTTCCTCCTGAATGCCACAATTTTTCAAAATACAGCCTTGCAATCGTAGGATCTGCATCCGTAATGACGAATGCCTTCGCCTCCATCTTGTACAGCTCTTCTCGGTAATATGTTCTGGCATCTTCAAACTGCAAAAAGTTTAAGATGCCATCACCGACAGCCCCGACAACACCAGACCGTCTACCAAAGCGGCCATAGGTAAAAACAGAAGCATTATTACCCTCATGTACAGAGACAAAGGCGTGACCTGTACCCTTAATTTCTGTCCAAATAAACACACCGTTTTCTAACGGGTTATTTTCTTTCTTGCACTCTTGAATTTGATTAACCCATTCTCCTTTTGAGGACGTGAGATAAATCGGGTCATCACTGAAGTAATTTATTGGTTCGGGCTTAATATTTTCCCGTGGGTTACGCCACAACCCTAACCCACGGCCATATTGCATAAATTTATCGTGTTCCACTCAACCGGCTCCATGTGGTTTCATCATCACTGAATTGTATATAGCACGAGGCGGGATCGCTCCCGCCTCGTTTTCATTTCTGCCAGCCTCATTCACCGCTAGCTATTTACAACGATTTATTCACAGTACTGGCGCAGCGAGTCCTGTTTTTCCGGCAACAGGCGATACAGATAAACCGGTCGACCGGTCGAGCCGTACAGGATGTTGGTGGTCAGGATGCCAGTGTCAGACAGATAGATCAGGTATTTACGGCAGGATACGCGGGAAATGCCAATCGCATTCGCCAGCATTTCGGTAGAGAACTCAATGCCCTGATTGCCTTCAATCCACTCGCAGACGGTACGCAGCGTCAGGCTGGTCAGCCCTTTCGGCAATTTTTTACGTTCGCTGACCGTGCTACTACTGGTGCGGCGAATCAGGTTATCAATATCCGATTGCCCAACAAAATCACGGTGCTTGAACAAGTTCGCCTCTTCGCGATAGGCGGTCAGTGCCTGCTCGAAACGCGAGAACTGGAAAGGCTTAATCAGGTAGTCAACAACGCCATAGTGCAGCGCTTTTTTGATGGTATACACATCACTGGCAGAAGAGATGATGATGACGTCCGTCTTTTCACTGAATTCACGGATAGTCGGCAGCAGATCCAGTCCATTATCCTGCTGCATGTAAATGTCCAGCAGTACCAAATCGATTTCCGAGTCAGGTTGCATCAGCAGGTTTCGCGCCTGCTGCAACGTAGGGACGGTCGCATAGCAGCTAAATCCAGAAACCTGGTTCAGATAAGATTTGTTAAGCTCTGCAACCATGGCATCGTCATCAACAATCAGTACATTAATCATGGTCAAACAGCCTTGCTTGATAAGGAATAGTAACGAAAAACTGGGTGTACACCTCAGGTTCTGATTCAAACTCGATAGTGCCGCCAATCTTCTCCAGACTCTGTTTGGTCAGGAACAGGCCAATACCGCGCCCGCTGCCTTTGGTAGAGAATCCCTGTTCATAAATGCGCGCCTGACTCTCCGGCGAAATGCCGGGACCGTCATCCCCCACGGTACAGTGAAGGCGGCCATTCTGATGATGGAAACTCACGCTGATTTCGCAGTTTTCCTGCCCATCAATCGCGTCCATCGCATTCTCAATCAGATTACCCAATACGGTAATCAATTCATTGGTGGCATCGACATCATCGGTATCTGGCAGCAGACTCTCCTCACTGATGGAGAGCGTAATGCCGAGATCGCGCGCGCGGTTGATTTTACCCAACAGGAAGCCGGCAATCACTGGCGATTTCACTTTACGAATAATTGAACCAATTTCCGCCTGATAATTATTGGCCGTCTTCAGGATATAATCTTCCAGCTGCGAGTAATACTTTAAGTGCAGCATCCCCAGAATGACGTGCAGCTTGTTCATAAACTCGTGCGACTGCGCCCGTAGCGCATCCGCATAGTACGACATCCCACTCAACCGTTGCAGCAGTTGGCTGATTTCCGTTTTATCACGGAATGTCGCAATCGCACCGATAATATCGCCCTTCACAAAAACCGGAACGGTGTTGGTCAGCAGCAGGTGGCCGTTAAAGTTAATCTCTTCATCGCGCCGTGGTGTGCCGCTCTCGAGCACCTGTTTCAGGTGCAGATGTTCCAGCCACTGCTCACTGACGCGCTCGGCAGGCTTCGACGACGGCGTTTCGCTGCCCTGCGGCTTATTCTGCCGGAACAGCCGTCGCGCCTCATCATTAATTACCGTAATTCGCCCATTCTGGTCGACCGCGATAACGCCTTCTTTGATGTGTTTGAGCATCGCGTTGCGCTGTTCAAACAGATTCGAGATCTCAAACGGCTCGAATCCCAGCATAATGCGCTTGAGCACCTTCACCAAAATCAACGTGCCGAGCCAGCCGACCAGCGCCCCAGCCAGCAGCGTCCAGGGGATCATCCAGCGGTTATCGCTAATCACCTTCTGCACGCTGGTTAAGGCAATCCCCAGCGCGACCACGCCAACCTGCTTATGGTTGCTGTCGAAAACCGGCGTAAAGACCCGCAGCGCAGGATCGAGCGTTCCCCGATTAATGGCGGTATTTTCCATACCCAGCAGCGCCGGGTAGATATCCCGACCGGCAAAATGCTCGCCAATTCTTTCCGGTTCAGGATGGCTATGGCGCACCGTATCCATGTCAGTCACCGTGACGAAAAGCAGTTGATTGCGCTGGCGAATCGTCTCCGCCGCAATCTGCACTTCCTCAGGTCGGCCAATGCCTTTAAGTTCATCAATAACGACGGGAGAGGCGGCAAATGTGCGAGCAATGGCAAAGGCTTTTTCTCGCAGATGATCTTCTGATAGCTGATTAATGCGAAAAAACAGCAAGGAATAGACCACCAGCAACACCGCGCCAAGCACAACTGACACCATCAGAAACACCGATGTTCCCAGCTTTAGCGGTGCCTTTTTCTTGCCCATGTCACTCTCCGAAACAAACATCATCACACCGTTATCTTATACTGTTTCGTCGCGTTTCGCGTGTCGTGATGCATACGCCCCGTCACAGGGACAGGGCGTAGGCGTGAAGAAAGGAATCAAGCTTAACGTGTTGCGGTACATTTTTCGCCTCAGGCATGTCCCGCATCAGGAAAGCCAGCAGTACCTGCGTTTACCAGAAGCCGAGCACTTTCCACCACATGCTACCAACACCCAGCCAGATAGGGATGATGACCAGGCTGATGGAGAAACCGATCTTCCACCAGGTTCCCAGCGGCATGTAGCCTGTACCGAACAGAATCGGAGCCGGGCCGCTGGAGTAGTGCGTCGTGGACATAAACAGGTTACTGAAGATACCGAACACCAGCACGGTCAGCATCGGTGGCGCACCGGCAGCCAACGCGATAGAGACGAAAATCGCATACATGGCGCTGATATGGGCAATCGCACTCGCCATCAGATAGTGGCTGTAGTAGTAAACCAACAGCAGCAGACCCAGCATCGGCAGCCAGTGCATGCCACTCACCGCGCTGCCAGCCAGACCACCCAGCCAGGCAATCAGACCCATTTTGTTAAGCTGACCCGCCAGCGTCATCAGCACAGCAAACCACACCACGGTGTGCCAGGCTTCTTTCTCACCCACCACATCATCCCAGCTCAGAGCACGGCTGAGCAACAGCACGCTCAGGCCAGCCAGTGCGGTCAGGGTCGCATCGATATTCAGTGTGGAGCCCAGCACCCAGAAGGTCACCAGCCCCAGGAACACGCCCAGTACCACCCACTCATCGCGGGTCATTTTGCCCATTTCACGCAGTCTTTCGACGGCGATGGCGCGCATTTCCGAGGTTTTCTTCAATTCAGGCGGATAAAAGCGGTAGATCAGATAAGGAATCAGCGCCAACGACAGGAAGCCCGGCAGCAATGTCGCCAACGCCCAGTCCGTCCAACTGATGTGAATACCAAACTGGGAAGCCAGCTTCGCCACCATCGGGTTACCCGCCATGGAGGTCATGAACATCGCGGAGGTCACGGCGTTACATTGGAAAATAGACTGCACCAGGAACGCACCAATGCGGCGCTGTGTACCTTTTTCCGGCGTGGAATCATAGGCTTCGGCAATCGACCGGAACAGCGGCGTGATAATCCCGCCGCAGCGTGCAGACGTGGAAGGCATGGCTGGAGCAAACAGCAGGTCGGTAAAGACCAGACCATACGCCAGACCGAGCGAGCTATTCCCCAGTTTGCTGATGAACAGCAGACCGATACGCCGACCGAAACCGGTTTTGATAAAGCCGCGCGAGATAAAGAAGGCGCAGGCGATCATCCAAATGGTGGGATCGCTAAAGCCCGCCAGCACATCTTTAATGGACAATAACCCTAATATGGCGACCGAGGTCAGGCTGAACATCGCCATCGCGCCAAGCGGGTAAGGAGAGAGAATCAGACCGACAACGGTGGCAATGAAAATCGCCATCAGATGCCAGGCATCGGGTTTAACCCCATCAGGAACCGGCAATAACCATAAGCCACCGGCAATACAAAGGATAATTAGAAGCTTTATAAACCTGCTGTTATTCGCAGACATAAGAACACCACTCTTCATTAAAACGGAATTCTGTATTCCCCGTCGTACTTCGAGCCGAGTTTGTGCAGCTCTCGAATTATTCAGGAGATATTCACGACGGATGTCCAGTGCGGAGGAGTGGGTATTTCGTTATTCTTCCTTCGTCACCCTGCTGAAAACAACGCAACAGGAATCATCTGCGGAAAAAAAGACGAGAAAACAAGGGTTCAGGGTGCTTCTCTCGTCTGATCAAATCAAGTGATTAATGAAGAGATAGTATTATAATGCGCCGGCAAAATAGCGTAACTTTAGTTACTAAAGGGGTTCATTAATTTATTTAAGAAACTGTCATGGTTTTAATTTCCCGATAAAAAACCGTTTAAATTCAATAATAATTGACATTTATGGAACATAAAATTAACGAAGTTAACGACGAGGATGTGATAAAAAAACCTTATACCCAATAGTGGTAATATAATTCTTTCCCAGACAGCTAGTTATCCATTCCTTATTTATTTACTCAGGTATTCCCCTCTTCATAAATAAAGAAATTAAATAGCCACGATCCAGCAAGAAAATATTATTTTTTATCCAGCTGATAACATTTAGAGGGTAAGGAAAAGTACGGCTAACAACTGCGGCGACATAATACGTAGAAACATCGCCAGTGGATAAACCGTCGCATAAGACAGCGCCGCCGCACCGCTGGTTGGGTGTAACCCATTGGCAAACGCCAACGCAGGCGGATCGGTCATGGAACCCGCCAACATGCCGCACAGCGTTAAATAGTTCATCTTGCCCAGCGTTCGCGCCAGTATGCCGACCAGCAGCAGTGGCACAATGGTAATCAGCGCACCGTAACCAATCCACCACACGCCGTCGCCGTTCAATAACGTATCAATGAAATCACCGCCGGATTTCAGCCCTACCACCGACAAGAACAGCACAATACCGAGTTCACGCAGCGCCAGATTCGCACTGGGCGGCATAAACCAGTGCAGTTTACCGATACCGCCAATGCGTCCCAGAACCAGCGCCACCACCAACGGCCCGCCCGCCAGACCGAGCCGCAGCGCGACGGGAAAACCGGGAATCATCAGCGGGACAGAACCCAGCAACACACCCAGCCCAATGCCGATAAAAACGGGCAGCATCTGTACCTGCTGGAGTTTTTGCTGCGCGTTCCCCACGATATCCGCAACGGCATCGATCGCCGTTTTCCGCCCGACCAGATTCAGAATGTCGCCAAATTGCAGGCTGGCCTGGTTGCTGGCGACCAGCTCAACGCCTGCACGATTCAGGCGTGAAATCACAACATCGTAGTTTTGCTTCAGATTGAGTTCGCGAATCTTGCGTCCCAGCACCTTCTCATTCGTCACCACGACGCGCTCAACGTGCAGATCCGTACCGCGCGTCGAGAGCGATGTCTCCACTTCATGACCAATAACCAGCCGCGCCTGCTCAAGATCGTTTTTCGCGCCAACCAGATGCAGATAGTCGCCCAGTTGGATGAGCGTCTGCGGCGACGGCACCATTAGCTCATCGCCGCGTTTTAAACGGGAGCAGACGATGGTGTCGCGGTTCAGAATTGGCACATCCTGAATCGCCAGCCCTTGCAGATTGGTATTCGTCACCGACACATTCATGGTGTGCAACTGCTCATGGTGCTGGCCGTTACTGACCTCAAACTGCTTAGCTTCGTTCTCCACCGCGACGCGAAACAGCACGCGCATCAGCCACATCACCAGTAAAATGCCGCAGATCCCGAGCGGATACGCCATCGCGTAGCCCGTCCCCATCTGGTTAACCAATGCCGCGCTCGAACCGAGATCGGTC
Source organism: Pectobacterium aroidearum (assembly GCF_041228105.1). NCBI lineage: Bacteria > Pseudomonadati > Pseudomonadota > Gammaproteobacteria > Enterobacterales > Pectobacteriaceae > Pectobacterium > Pectobacterium aroidearum. Next base: position 45,024 of record NZ_CP166097.1, on the reverse strand, counting down.
AGAATCTGCTGACCCGCGCCCAGCGACGGGGTATTGGTCACCGCACCGGAAAAAATACCGAGGATAATGGGCAACGGGATATTAAGCAGCTTATGCAGCAGGACAGTCACCACGCAGCCGAGAAACACTGTCAGCAAGGCGAATGCATTGAGGCGCAGGCCAGATACGCGCAAAGAGGAAAAGAAGCCCGGCCCGACCTGAATGCCAATGGTATAGACAAACAGAATCAGTCCGAACTCCTGAATGACGTGCAACATGTCATCATTCAGTTGAATCTGGTACTGATGGGCAACATGCCCGACGATGATCCCACCGAACAGGACCCCGCCAATCCCTAAACCGACGCCATAAATCCGCCAGTTGCCGATCCATAACCCCAGAACCGCAACCAGCGCCAGCATACTCACGGTAAGTGCGATATCACTCATACCCGTATCCTTTGCGGACGTTTTTATTGGGAAATGTCACTGCCGTTCACTCTATTACGAGTCTATTTTGATTCTGGCAGAATGCCGGGGAAGGAAACGTGGCGGGCAACACAAAACCGCGCCCGTAATGAGACGGGCGCGGGAAATCATCAGGTTAATAACGCGGATGTCGCGTTATTACGCATCTTCAGCAGGCTGCTGGTTCAATGCCGGGCGTCCACCGCCGATGGCGATGCGCTGCGGCTGCAAGGCTTCCGGCACGTCACGCACCAGGTCGATATGCAGCAGGCCATTTTCAAAGTGTGCATCGGACACATGCAGATGCTCGGCCAGCGTAAAGCTCAGCGTGAAAGGCTTAAACACCAGCCCCTGATGCAGATATTCCACGGCTTTCTCGGTCGGTGCCGGGCTACCTTTCACGGTCAGGCGAGGGCCTTCTACTTCGATATCCAGATCGCTCTGTCGGAATCCCGCCAGCGCGAGCGTGATGCGGTAGTGATTGTCGTCTTTCTTCTCGATATTATACGGAGGAAAATCAATCGGTTCCTGGCTGCCTTGCATTGAGCTGGCTAATTTGTCGAAACCGATCCACTGACGCAGTAAAGGTGATAAGTCGTAGTTACGCATGATATGACTCCTTCTAAGAAGCGAGATTAAGATGCCCGTTCGGGCGTACCTTATGCCAGCCACATTCAATAGCTGGCGTCGTCCCCAAGCGGCAGACGATGTGTTCATTCACGGCATTGCCGTTTCAGGCAATGCACCATTACTTTGATATTGATTTACTTGATTTCAATCCGGCGCGGTTTCATCGCTTCCGGCACAATACGTTCAAGATCGATGTACAGCAGCCCGTTTTCCAGATTGGCGCCTTTTACCTGAATATGTTCGGCCAGCTGGAATTTACGCTCGAAGTTACGCTCGGCAATACCCTGATACAGGTAGTTGCGGGCAACCTGCTCACCGGCGTGGGCGCCTTTTACAATCAATAGGTTGTCGTGCGCTGTGATGTCCAGTTCCTGCTCGGCGAAGCCGGCTACGGCAATCGCGATGCGGTATTGGTTCTCGTCAACCAGCTCGACGTTGTAGGGAGGATAGCCGCCGTTGCTCTGGGTCTGGCCGGTTTCTAACAGATTGAACAGACGATCGAAACCAATAGCGGAACGGTACAGTGGGGAAAAATCGGGGTTACGCATAAAACAGCCTCCTAAACATGCAGCGAGGATTTATTCTTTGCCTTCCTATAAGGACAGGCTCACAGCCGGAACGGATACCCTGACGGCGTATCGTTTTCTTCCGGCTTATTATCAATATGGTGACCCTCCTCAGACTTTCAAGAGGCAAAAAAGAAAAATCACTACGTTTCATGCAATATTCACTCACACTTCGAGCGTTATCACATACACTCAAGATAGGCAGGTTTTGGCCTAGTGCCGATCGTTTAAGCATCGAGATACACGGGACGATCACAGGGGTGAGGCGTCCCTGCGGGAACCTCCGTTTCCCCTAACAACGGACTTAAGTGACCGATATTAGGCTCTTGACCCGCTCTGGCAGCAGGTTATTAATGGACAGGTAATATGACCTTACTGAAAAGCGCATTGTTCTCTTTCATTATTACCGGTAGCGGCGCGGTGGCAACCAGCGGTTGTTCTAGCGTCATGACGCATACCGGAAGCGATCAAGGATACTATTCCGGCACGCGCGCCAGCATGGATATGCTGCGTGACGACGACACGAGTTGGGCCATGATGCCGCTGGTGGTGATCGACCTGCCGTTCTCAGCGGTTGCCGATACGGTGCTGCTGCCCTACGACTACTATCGCTCGGGCAGCGATAAGAACAAACTGTCGACGCGCGAACGCATTTCGCACAGCGAAGAGCAAAACCAGACAGCCAGCTCACAGCTTGCCACTATGCCTCACAACGACACTATGCCTCACAACGACATGATGCCCCATAACAACACCATGCCACATAACCAACTGTGATAACGCTGCATGTAGCATGAGTCAGTTCGTACGGGTTAGGCGCTCGTCACAACAAAAAGCTGATTAAAGCCGCCAATCTCCCGCATATACGCAATGTGTTTCCCATCAGGGGAAAAAACCACGGCATCCGCACTCGGGGCGCTGTCCGTCCGCGCCGTCAGCCGAACGAGTTCACCGCTTTTCACCTCACACAGCATGATGCTGTTGTCACACACAAACGCCAGAGAACGCCCATCCGGATGCCAGTTAAAGGCAGACTGTACACCGTGTTCCGTATGCGTTACCTGCCTTGGCTCACCGCCATTCGGGGAAATCGTCCACAGCTGAACCACACCCGCCTCATCGCGCATCAGGAAAGCAATCTCGCTACCGTCGGGCGAAGCTCGCAGCCAGTGACGCGGCTGATTGACCAGGCCAGGGTAACGGCGCGAATGCGTAAAGGTTAAACGCCGTTGCTGCACACCCGCTGGCGGTGCAGGCATTGAGGTTGCCGTTCCTGCCAGAGGCGCATCCCCCTCTTTGGCGTAATCCTCCAGCGTGTCCGGCAAATCGACGATAAAGATCTCCGGCACCGTTGTCCCGTCCGCCGCACGCGTATCGCCGATGAACGCCAGCGCCCAACGCTGCCGCGAACCGTCCTGTCGGATATAGCCCACCGTTCCCACCCAGCCCTCTTCATAGGCACGGTTGATTTCATCGCTGCCGGGCTGTGGCTGCGGCGTCGTTTGGCTGACCAACACACAATAGTGGCTGCCGTCATATTCACGCGGATGGCGTTTCTCAACGGTGACGGCCTGTAGCGGCACGGCTACGCCGACATTGCGCAAGTTCAATGCCGAATCGCGCTCATGCAGCACATGGTCGTTATAGGTAAAGCTCAGGCGGCTGGCATCCGGGCTGAAGACGTGAACGTGCGTACCACCGCGCAGCGCACCGGCCTGATAAGGCGACGTAATGGAGAAGGCATCGAGCGTGATGGCTTCATCGCGCAGGCAATCCGCCACTATCGTTCCACGGCGATGGTGAAAATCATACTGCCACTCGCCGTCTGGATTTTCCGGCCCGTGGATAAAGACATAGCGTAGCGGCTCCTGCGGGCTACAGGTCACTACGCCCACATGTGCGCCCGCTCTCGCCCGATAAATCACCTCGGTTTCCCGGCTTGTCAGGTGTACTCGCTCAATTGTCAGCCCTGTGAATGAAGATCCATAGGGTCTTATGTCATAAACCAGCCAATTCCCATCGCATGACCAGCAATTAATGTTGGTAAGTTGATGACCAGCAGCATTAAACGTTAGTTGAACCTCAACAAACAAGACATCACCCCACTTATTCAACATCAGTCAATTTTTTGTAAATAAATTTCAGTTTTATGTATAACCTATTGTTTTTAATTTAAAAAAAACAAAAAACATTAATAAATGTCATTCAAAAAAATAGAAAGACTACCTCAATAACATCCGTTTTTTAATTTATTAGCATCGGCGTAACATTCTTCATATCGAAAGGGCAGCCCCCTTTCACCTATCAAATCAGAAAAGGATAAGACATCATGAAAAACGTAAAAACCATCGCCGCTGCTGTTGTTCTCGCTACCATGACTTTCGGTGCTTCTGCCGCTGAATATGTTGCGCCTTCACAGACACAGAACCTGGAAAAAGTGGGCGTCGTTACCGCTACCGCTCAAGACCTAAGCTCACTACAGGCTCAGCTCGCAGCGAAAGCAGAAAAAGCAGGCGCTAAAGCTTATACCATCACGTCTGCGACCGGTAACGATCAGCTGCGTGGCTCTGCGGTAATCTTCAACTAATCATTGTTTACCCTGAGTTTCTATCCCAGTTAGCTATCCTGTAAGCATCACGTATTACCCTCTTTCCGGCTTGCCTCCTCATCAGGGCAAGCCGGTTTTTTTATGACGGGCCGTCGCAAGCGACGTGAATAAAAACTTACGACGTTACGTCTTGAAAACCATTCTCAGCCGCTATAGTCGCGAACCATTCTCCGCTTTTCTTCACCGTGCGCTTCTGCGTTGCCAGATCAAGCTGCACAAAGCCATAGCGATTCTTGTAGGCGTTCGACCACGACCAGTTATCGATAAACGTCCACATATGGTAGCCGAGACAGTTGCTGCCTTCCGCGATGCCTTTGTGGACATACTTCAGATGTTCACGGACAAAATCGATGCGGTAATCATCCTGAATCTGGCCGTTGGCGTCGAAACGCTGCTCGTTCTCCACCCCCATGCCGTTTTCCGAAATAAAGCAGCGCGGATTGCCGTAATTCACCCGCAGATTGGTCAGAATGTCATAAATACCCGGTTCATAAATTTCCCAACCGCGATAGGGATTCATTTTTCGTCCCGGCATCTCATAGCTGGAAAAGAACCACTCGGGCATAAACGGGCTATCAGGATTGACCAGACTGTCGCGACACTGAATACGGCGCGGCTGGTAGTAGTTAATCCCCAGCAGATCGACAACCCCATCGGCCAGCAGCGCACGATCGTCTGGCTGGCAGCTCGGTAGTTGGCCGTATCGCTGCAGCAGATCGACCAGTTCCTGTGGGTACTCGCCCCTCAAAGCGGGATCGAGGAAGCTGCGGTTAAACATCAGATCGGCAATGTTGGCTGCTTTAACATCAGCCGGATGCTGGGAACGTGGATAGGAAGGCGTCAGATTGAGGATGATGCCAATTTCCCCGCCCTGAGACTGTTCACGATAGGCTTTCACCGCCAGCGAATGCGCCAGCATGGTGTGATACGCCACCGTCGCAGCTCGCTTGAAATCCACGACGTTCGGGTAGTGGAAATCATACAGATACCCGCCTTCCACCGGCACCACTGGCTCATTGAACGTAAACCAGTGTTTTACCCTATCGCCAAACAGACGGAAGCAGGTCGCCGCGTAGCCCGCATAGGCCACCACCACCGCCCGATTTTCCCAGCCGCCCAGCCGCTGCATCACCATCGGCATATCAAAATGGAACAGGTTGATAAACGGCGTGATGCCCTGCGCCAGCATTTCATCAATGACCTGATTATAAAACGCCACCGCCTGCGGATTCGGTTCCCCGACGCCATCGGGAATCAGTCGCGCCCACGAGATCGACGTGCGGAACGTGTTGTGATTCAACGTCTTCAGCAGCGCAATGTCTTCACGCCAGTGCTGATAAAACGTGGAGGTATCCGCCGGCCCAACCTGCTGGTGAAAACGACCGGGCTGCGTGGCAAACCATTCGTCCCACACGGTGGCGCTTTTACCATAATTAAGGCTTTCGCCTTCCGTTTGCGGGGCCGAACTGGCGCTGCCCCACCAAAAATTCGCAGGAAAGCGAAAATCCTTCTGAAGATGATCGTGCATACGTTCCTCTCTACTTCACTCGTATTTATGCGCTGGCGCTGGCTTCGCCTGCGGCCTGCTGTTGTTTCTCCTGCTCCTGTTTAAGTAGCGTGCGCTCATAGACTTTCAGGAACGGGTAATACATCGCGGCCGACATCACCATGCAGAGCAGACACATGATCACCGGGCTGAACGCCCAGTTCGCCGCCCATGATGCGCCAATTGGTGCCGGCGTCGTCCACGGTGTCAGGGAAACCACCTGTGCGATCCAGCCGAGCTTCGTCGCCGTATAGGCAATGACGGCATTAACCATCGGCACGAAAATAAACGGCAGGAACAGCAGCGGGTTCATGATGATCGGTGCACCAAACAGAATTGGTTCGTTGATATTGAAAAAGCTCGGCACCACGCCCATGCGGCCAATCGTTCGCAGATGGACGGCACGGCTACGCAGCAGCAAAAATGCCAGCGGCAGTGTGGAACCGACCCCGCCGATCAGCAGGTAGTGATCCCAGAAGCCCTGCAAATAAATATGCGGCAACGGCGCACCAGCCGAGAGCGCGGCCTGGTTCAGCGCCAGGTTGGTCATCCAGAACGGGTTCATAATCCCGGTGACGATCAGCGCACCGTGAATCCCGGCAAACCACAGAATCTGGCAGATAAACACCGAAATCAGAATCGCAGGCAGTGAATCCGACGCCGAAATCAGCGGTGCCAGCAGATGCATAATCGCTTCGGGGATAATCATGCCGGTCGCGGACTGGATGAACAGGTTAAACGGATGCAGCGTCGCGACGATGACCAGCACAGGGATGAGGATTTCAAACGAACGCGCCACGCCGGTCGGCACCTCTTTCGGCAGACGAATCGTGATATTGCGTTTCTTCAGCCAGGCATACACCTCACCCGCATAAATTGACGTCAGGATCGCGGTAAAAATCCCCTCGCCGGAGAAGTACTGGGTAGAAATTTGCTTGTCGTGATAAGGCGCGGCCACCAGCAAGAATGCCATCAGCGCCAGCAGGCCGGTCATGATGGGGTCCAACTTGTAGTGCTTGCCCAGGCTGGCTCCTATCCCCACCGAGATAAAGAAGGTCATGACCCCCATACTGAGGTAGTACGGCAGCATCAGCTGTTCACGGTAGGCAACGGAGAAATCGAGCCACGCGCGGGCGAACCCCAGCGTGGTATCCGGCGCGAACGGCGGGAAGATGAACACCAGCATAAACGAACCGATGATCATAAAAGGCAGCGCGGCGATAAAACCATCACGAATCGCGATGATGTGGCGCTGCTGTCCCACCACACCCGCCAGCGGGGTAATTTTTTGCTCGATGATATTAACCATCGACTGATAGAGGCCACTCATAGCGGTTGTCCTGATTTTTCGATCAGTGAAAAGGCGAAATCCAGCACGTTGTCACCGCGCTGCATACCGTAATCCATCATATCTATCGCTGCCACGGGCACGCCTTTTCCCTCGGCTTTCTCCTGAAAGGACGCCAGCATATATTTCACCTGTGGCCCCAGCAGCACAACGTCATACTTCCCGACCTGCTCATCAAATTCATGGGCAGCGTAGGCGGCAATATCAACGTCCAGACCACGAGTGCTGGCCGCCTCCTTCATCTTTTTCACTAAAAGGCTGGTAGACATCCCAGCGGAACAACAAAGCATGATCCTTTTCATTTTCAGTACCCCGTCGTCATACGTTATGAATAAAAAGCGTTATGAATAAAAAAACAGCATCAATAAAAGCATCGTGAATAAACACGTCCATTGGAAACACCTCTATGGAAACACAACGGAAACCGTTTTCCATTAAAAAAAACAAGATATGAGAATAGGTTCACGAAATGATAGACATTGCCGGAAACAATGTGAGGCAGGTCATGGAAAACGTGTTTCAGACATGAAGGAGGGGGAAAACGCGCTGTTGCTACGCTTATTACGCTAAGAATCTATCCCGGATAGGCGTTGTCATTTAATAGGTAATGACAAAGCAATCCGTTGGCTGACGCTACTCTATTTTTTCTGCGAGACGTTGATACCCGCATTTGGTGCGAGTCGCGTCATATCATACACGCCGAAGGCGGTAATAATCGCAATGACCACAAATCCCAGGCGAAACCCCATGCCAGGCACGGCTGTATAACCCAGTTCATCGCTGAGGATGTTGCCCAAGCGTATGCTTAGCGCCCCCATTGTTACCCCCAAGCCGCTGGCGAGCTGGAGTGAGGTACTGAACAGCGTATTGGCTGAGCTCATCTCTTGCGACGGAACTTCAGCGAACGCCAGCGAACTGATGCCGGTAAACTGCATGGAACGGCTCAGCCCGCCGAGGAACAGCAGCGTCAGCGTTATCAGATGCGGTGAGTCTGGAGTGAGCAGCGCGCACAGCAGCAGCGTCAATACGCAGGCAATACCATTACTGATTAGTAGCTTGCGGAAACCAAAGTAGCGAATTAGCGGCGTGGTCGCAGGCTTCATCGCCAAATTGCCTGCAAACACAGCCAGCACCATCGAACCGGCTTCAAACGCGTTCATCCCGAAGCCAACCTGAAACATCAGTGGCAACATAAAGGGCGCGGAGCTGATCGTCGCACGAAGAATAAATCCCCCACGCATGCTGATGCGAAATGAAGGCACCGAAAGCGAAGATAGGCCAATCAGCGGCGTTTTACAGGTCAAAAGATGACGGACACTCCACACCAACGTGGCAAGGCCAATCGCAATAGTGACCGCGGCTCCGGTCAGGCTGACATTTTGCTGGCTGAGCATTTCCAGCCCTACGACCAGACACAACATTGTTACGCCTGTAGCGACAAACCCAGGGAAATCAAACGGCTTACTCTCGTTCGCTGACTGGTTAGGCATCATCCGCAATGACAGCACGATGGCGATAAGCCCAAGGGGGACATTGAGAAAGAAAATCCAGTGCCAGCTGGCGTAGGTGGTAATGAATCCGCCCAGCGGTGGCCCAATGATCGGTGCCACCAGCGCGGGCCAGGTTAGCGTTGCGATCGCCTTAATCAACTGATCCTTCGGGGTGGTACGCAGAACGACCAGACGTCCTACCGGAACCATCATGGCACCACCGACCCCCTGGAGGATACGCATCAGAACAAACTCAGTGACGTTATGACTCAGGCCGCATAATAGGGATGAGAGCGTGAAAATGCACAGCGCCAGGGTAAATACATTCCGCGCACCAAAGCGCTCCGCAACCCATCCATTAGCCGGGATCAACACTGCCAGAGTTAATAAATAAGCGCTGATACCAATATTAAGGTCTATCGCCGTGACGCCAAACGCCTTTGCCATATCTGGCAGAGCCGTGGCAATCACCGTTCCATCAAGAAACTCCATAAAAAAAGCGCTGGCAACCAGCAGCGCCAGCCCTGAAATCCGCCCAGAGTCAGAGTGTTCCTGCCGAGGCGCTTTGTCCTGGGATGAATCTGTTAAAGCCACATACTGCCCTCAGCGATTCGTCACGACGTGGTAAAGGCGTGACAAGATGGAAAGTTGTTATACCAAATAAACAAACTGGCTGATAACGACTTTTTAATGTCTGTGAGGCTTCGTTGAAAAATCAGATTTGGGCACGCGTCTCTGTGACGGAACTGAGTCTCAGGCAGCACGCATTGCTTATCGCCAGCCGCCGATCTACTCCTCGCTTGTTGACACAGACGTGCTTTGGATAGGGCAGTGGAACTCCTCCCATCGAAGACAAAATGGAATCAATAAAATCCTATTGGGATAGGATCTTAGTGTGCTGATTTCAGGCATTTTCTACTTTTGGCTATAAAAACGACAAATTGAGATTTAAAAAGCCCACCGCCCCCCTGTTATGTTTATTACCTGATGTTGCATTTTCTCGCTGCATTTTAATTTTTCGTTATAAGGGAGAGGTCATAGGCATGTCATTGATGATGAAAAAATCGGTCACGGAAATACGTGAGAAACGCACGCCATTATGGAGCAACCTGACAGCGCGGCTACGCCGGCGCCCTGCTGCTCGTATCCGCCCAGACCCTAAACGATGCTGAAGATTGGAGAAAACCGGTTCCTTCTATGACAAAGTATTTTTCTGCCAGTTCTTATATGTAAAACCCAAGAATAACAATATGTAATGAGGCTTTGTAATAAACAACAAAACCGTCAAAATTCAGTTTTAGACTGATAATAAAAAAGATATAAATAACTTTTCTTTATCACTAAATAAAATCTAAATCACGCCAGACTTCCAGATATTTTCGTTTGAATTCATCTTCATCTACCTTGAGAAGAGAAAGCTTTTTATAATACATATATAAAACATCAAGTTCCTTCTCAACATCTATTTTATCCTCCTTTGGAGAAAATTTAGGAGAAAATAAATGACTACTTACCCATCGATTTAATGAAGAAGATGAATATATACCATTAGGAAGCATGTCCTTTGAAATAGAAACATCTAAGTAATCATCAGAATAACAAGGGATACTTTGTCGTCCCCAAGCATACATTCTATCCAAAGAAAGTTCGTTTTTTATCAAACCATAATTAGCTTTAAAATTAGATTTTTTATCATTGCGAAACTTAAAATTATATATTTGCCCTACATTTTTATTCATTTTTTTATTTCTAGTTGAACTGCTAAAATCAACGTCTATACTTACTTTTTGTCGCCGTGAAATTTCAGCCAAGAGGTTCATCTGCAGTGAATCTATGCTAACAAGGTTTGTATTGTTACGGTACGGATATCGATCCATTATAGATAATAACTCACTACGACCTTCAAGATAATCGCTAACTTTTATATTTTTTATTTCAAAATCTCTCCAGTTGTCAGAAACTGAATTTCCAGTATAGGCATAAATTAAAAAATCAGCCTGGTTTTTATCCACTGTGTTTTTTCTTAAATAGTCTGAATGTTTTTCAATTATCTCCTTTTTAAGGAGATACAATTCAGGTTCCCGATCGGTTCTCCCTTTCTTTCTGTCAATAGTAAGCCAATATCCTGCATCATATTTGAATATATTTATCTCACCATATAAACCCATAATGGGTTTTGGCAAATCAAACTCCACACCTTTATACTTATAATCAATAGAAGAATAACCATCAGATTCAATATCTATAGCCACACTAATATCCACACCCATGTCATAATCTGTAATATTTATATTATTGTCTTTTCCACTATTGAATTTCTTTTTACTTACATCATTAAAAAAAGCCTTATCTTCAAATCTTACGACTACATTACTACAGTCAAAATCGTCTGATAAAGTATTCATCAAATATTTACGAAAAAGACTCACCTCTGTATCTGCTAAGGGATCAAAACCTTGTCGTAGTATTTTATATGACATATCGACATTACTAAACGCATCAGATTTTTTCTCGGTAAATATAGCTGTAATTTCAGTACCTTTAAATCTTACATCATCAATCTCTCTTATAGCAATATTATAAAATTTAGAAGAAGAATCATTGATCACAGTAATTTCATAACAAGGGTTTTCTACCATCCTTGTTTTAATAACTACCTTACTACAAAGTTTAAATACACTTTGCAGCCCAATACCAAAATAGCCAGAAGGCTTTGCCCAATCAGGCATAGTCTGATTTAGTTTTTTTCTCGAGTCTGTAGATTCTGAACCGACAACTAATATTTTCTTAATATCTTTAAGATTCATCCCCGTACCATAATCTCGAACCTTAAAAGAGTTCAGGGTTACATCATCTAGATCTTGTTCATGGAGAGAAACATCAATACTATAACCAATAAGTTTATCATTAAATATCTCTCGTATTTCATTACCATTATTTTCATATTCATTATTATCAAAGATTAAATCCTCCCACACTTTGTAATAAGTCGCATCTATAGAATTTTGAATAATCTCTCTAACAAAAGGATATCGTTCGCTATAAATCTGAGCTCCTGTAATATAACTATATACTCTTTGAGAATCTAATGTTAATTTAGGAACTTTTCCATCAATTGCAATATAACCTTTTATTTCACAAGAAAGTAACCCTATAGTTGGAAGAGCTCTATAGTTGCTATCAGGAACAATCTCATTCCATATCCTCTTTTGATAATCAAATTCGTCCTGAATATAGTTGAACCAACTTTGTTGAGCATGGTATGCACCATACCCCTCACATTCTGCCCTTATCTCTATGACCTCACTATTAATCAATAAATGCCTTATTGATGCATGTTTTTCTTGATGATCAAGTGATGATTGAGGGACATCTCCGATATTATGTAATAATGTTGGACAAAAACGACCATCATCAATATCTAAAAGATCCCCAACCCTCAATAAAGCAGCTACATATCGCGGATGTGCATAATCTTCAGCATCCATCCCATCATTATATTTAGCTAAACCTAAGATCGACTCTCTATTTCTTCCATGACATTGTGTTATTTGGGCAACAAAATTAAAAAGTCGCTGTGGGATCAAAGATGTTCTTGGGGAAAAAACATTTATTCTTGTAGGATCGTTGACATTTAACCCTGAACGTTCAGCATGTATACTACGAAAATAGTCAGCAATCACAAATGTCAATGAATTAGATATATTAAGAGCTTTGACTATATCATTTTCTTCTTTACTTTGTAAGATTAATTGGGCATGAGTGGAAAGCTCATGGTTTGTTTCTGACAGATCTTTTAAGTAATTTAAAAAAGAAGCACTTGCTAATAATCCTTTTTTTTCCTCACTTGTAATAATCATTCCTGCATCATGCCAATAACAAGACTCAAGTAATAGCCAACAATCAGTAGCCGATAAATTCTCTATATTTGAGGATATAACCTTTTCAATCTGGGTAATGATAGTCGATGAATGGGAAGCATCATGAAGACTATAGTGTGGAAAATCCCGAGAAATTGTATTTAATGCTCTAGAAAGAAGTTTTTTATCAAACTCCCATTGAGCCCACAAAAGAGAGTAATTAGGATTTTCATCCGCTAGTTTTTTAAGTCTTTGTTCAATTCGCATCATTATTCCTTAACTTTCATAACAAAAATAGACAATTTTATATTGGAAAGATTTTTGAAAATAACATTCCATAGAATAAAAATAACACTCTGATATTTTAATAAGTTCTGCCAACCTGTATAATAAATTAGGAACATGTGTGCCTTTTATATATTCACGCAAAAAATTGCTCTGGCCTCATTTATACGCAAGGACACTAAATCTATGTATGATACACAAGTCTTCAATCTATTCTATAGAAAATAGAACATGTTTTTAATTTTGAGAATATAATCATAATTTTGTCATCCATTACTTTAAGACACACTAAGTATTGGAATAAATTTTAATAAAATCATTTATTAAAAAGTATATTAAAATTCATCAGGGCATGTATCTCGCTGAGATAATTGCCATGCCGTATAAGAAAAATCTTTCTATGTCTTCACTTTCACAACTGTAAAAATTAAGAATATCGACATTTAGAGACACTTTCAACCACCCCTAGCCTAAAAGCCAAAAGAGCAATAAAGAAACGTTAGAAGTCAAACCAACTGTATTCTGGCGATCGAGACTGTGCATCTTATCGCCAGATTTAACATCAAAAATATTGACAGATATTCTCAAAACACTCCGTTTTTCCTTCTATCTGCATCGGCGTAATATCCTCTTCATCGAAAGGAAATGCCCTTTCACTCCAAACAACATTGAACAGGATATATCACATGAAAAACGTAAAATTCTTCGCCGCTGCTGTCGTACTTTCTACCCTGTCTTTCGGTGCTTTCGCTGCCGAGCAGGTGTCCTCACAACAGGCACAAGGTCTGGAAAAAGTTGGCGTAGTTAGCGCTACCGCCCGTAGCCTGGATTCACTGCAGGCACAGTTGGCTCAGAAAGCAGAAAAAGCCGGTGCCAGCGCCTTCACTATCACGTCTGCAACAGGTGATAATCAACTGCGCGGCGTCGCCGTTATCTACAAATAATGGCTGCCGATAAACAATCAAAAAATTAAACGGACTTTCCTCACTAAAGAGGAAAGTCCGTTTTTTTATGGCTTTCGCCCAAGCCTTAAACACCCAGATGAATTACCCTACACGCTTCACTTCGCCCACCAGTACGATGTAGGACAGTGCACCAACCAACGCTACGCCGGCAATATAGAGCAGCGCGCACAGCAGCAGCGTCAATACGCAGGCAATACCATTACTGATTAGTAGCTTGCGGAAACCAAAGTAGCGAATTAGCGGCGTGGTCGCAGGCTTCATCGCCAAATTGCCTGCAAACACGGCCAGCACCATCGAACCGGATACCAATATTAAGGTCTATCGCCGTGACGCCAAACGCCTTTGCCATATCTGGCAGAGCCGTGGCAATCACCGTTCCATCAAGAAACTCCATAAAAAAAGCGCTGGCAACCAGCAGCGCCAGCCCTGAAATCCGCCCAGAGTCAGAGTGTTCCTGCCGAGGCGCTTTGTCCTGGGATGAATCTGTTAAAGCCACATACTGCCCTCAGCGATTCGTCACAACGTGGTAAAGGCGTGACAAGATGGAAAGTTGTTATACCAAATAAACAAACTGGCTGATAACGACTTTTCAATGTCTGTGAGGCTTCGTTGAAAAATCAGATTTGGGCACGCGTCTCTGTGACGGAACTGAGTCTCAGGCAGCACGCATTACTTATCGCCAGCCGCCGATCTACTGCTCGCTTGTTGACACAGACGTGCTTTGGATAGAGCAGTGGAACTCCTCCCATCGAAGACAAAGTGGAATCAATAAAATCCTATTGGGATAGGATCTTAGTGTGCTGATTTCAGGCATTTTCTACTTTTGGCTATAAAAACGACAAATTGAGATTTAAAAAGCCCACTTCCCCCCTGTTATGTTTATCACCTGATGTTGCATTTTCTCGCTGCATTTTAATTTTTCGTTATAAGGGAGAGGTCATAGGCATGTCATTGATGATGAAAAAATCGGTCACGGAAATACGTGAGAAACGCACGCCATTATGGAAAAACGTAGCGACGCAGCTACGCCGGATCCCTACGCTTCTGGTTGCCAGCGCAGTGCTGTTCATGTCCACGGCTTATGCACAAGACAGCGTACCCACGCAGTTACGCATCGGTTATCAGAAAGGCTCGATCAGTCTGGTGCTGGCAAAATCACACCTGTTGCTGGAAAAGCAGTTCCCAAACACCAAAATCAGCTGGATTGAGTTCCCCGCCGGTCCGCAGATGCTGGAAGCGCTCAACGTTGGCAGCATCGATCTGGGTGGCACTGGCGATATCCCGCCGATTTTTGCGCAGGCTGCTGGCGCAGACCTGCTGTATGTCGGCGTGGAGCCGCCGAAGCCTCAAGCCGAAGTGATTCTGGTGCGGGAAGACAGCCCAGTGAAAACCGTTGCTGATTTAAAAGGTCGCAAAGTCGCCTTCCAGAAAGGCTCCAGCGCACATAATACGCTGCTGCGGGCGCTGCAACGTGACGGACTGAAATTCACCGATATCAAACCGACCTACCTGACTCCCGCTGATGCGCGCGCGGCCTTCCAGCAAGGCAACGTCGATGCATGGGCAATCTGGGATCCCTACTATTCCGCCGCGCTGCTGGAAGGCGGCGTTCGCGTGCTGGTCGATAGCAGCGGGCTGGAGAAAACCGGTTCCTTCTATCTGGCTGGTCGTCCTTATGCCGAGGCGCACGGCACCTTTATTCGCCAGGTACTGGACGAGCTGACCAAGGCCGATGCCTTAACGATCAGCGACCGGGCGCAAAGCGTCACTCTGTTGGCAAACGCGGTAGGACTGCCGGAAAAAGTGATTGAAACGGCGCTCGACCATCGCCCGCCGACCACCATAGAACCGCTGGATGCCGCCACGATCAAGGCACAGCAATCCACGGCCGACCTGTTTTATGAAAACCGTCTGGTACCGGTGAAGGTCAATATCGCAGAGCGCGTCTGGCGTCCCAAGGCGAACTAATCCGCCTATCGCCCCTCTTTTGTTTACCTCAAACAAGACTGTTTAAGGAGTTCACACCATGAGTCTTAACGTATTCTGGTTTCTGCCCACCCACGGAGACGGTCGCTATCTTGGTAGCACCGAGGGCGCACGTCATGTTGACTACAGCTATCTGCAACAGGTGGCTCAAGCCGCCGAGCGGCAAGGGTTTGGCGGCGTCCTGTTGCCGACGGGCCGCTCCTGCGAAGATTCCTGGCTGGTTGCGGCATCGCTCATTCCGGTGACACAGCGGCTAAAATTTCTCGTTGCCCTTCGCCCCGGCGTGATTTCCCCCACCATCGCCGCACGTCAGGCCGCGACGCTGGACAGGCTGTCCAACGGTCGAGCGCTGTTCAATCTGGTGACCGGCGGTGACCCGGAAGAATTGGCCGCCGAAGGGCTATTCCTCAGTCATGAAGAACGCTACGAAGCCTCGGCGGAATTCACCCATATCTGGCGCAGGCTGCTGGAAGGCGAAACCGTCGATTTCGCAGGCAAACATATTCAGGTCAAAGACGCCAAACTGCTTTATCCGCCCGTGCAGCAGCCGCGCCCGCCGCTCTACTTTGGCGGATCTTCCGAGGCTGCGCAGAATCTGGCGGCAGAGCAGGTCGATCTCTACCTGACGTGGGGTGAGCCACCTGAGCAAGTTAAAGAAAAGCTGGCGGAGGTCCGTGCCAAAGCGGCCGCGCAGGGGCGTGAGGTTCGCTTCGGTATTCGCCTGCACGTCATCGTGCGGGAAACCACCGAAGAAGCCTGGCAGGCCGCCGATCGGCTGATTTCCCATCTGGATGAAAAAACCATCGCCGACGCACAGGCGGCGCTGGCGCGTTTCGATTCCGTCGGCCAGCAGCGCATGGCCGCCCTGCACGGCGGCAAAAAGGACAAGCTGGAGATTAGCCCCAATCTGTGGGCTGGCATCGGTCTGGTACGCGGCGGCGCAGGCACAGCACTGGTTGGCGATGGCCCGACGGTTGCCGAACGCATTCAGGAATACGCAGATCTCGGGATTGATACCTTTATCTTGTCCGGCTATCCGCATCTGGAAGAGGCATACCGCGTGGGTGAATTGTTGTTCCCGCACCTCGATCTGGCGCAACAGCCCACGCCGCTGCATGCGGTGAACAATGCGGGAGAAGTGGTGGCAAACCGCTATGTGCCGCGCAAAGTCTCGCAAAGCTGAGGAACCGATCATGGCAAGAACGCTCTCTTCCCTGGCACAGCGGTTGGCACCTTTCCTGCTCCCCGTGACGCTGTTGGTCGCGTGGCAGGTCGCCGTCGAGTTCGGCTGGCTATCCAACCGGATTCTGCCTGCGCCCAGCTCGGTGATCACCGCAGGCTGGTCGCTCATCTACAGCGGCGAACTGTGGCAACATCTGGCGATCAGCGGCTGGCGCGCCCTGATTGGGTTTGCTATCGGCGGTACTATCGGATTGACGCTCGGCTTTATCACCGGGCTGTCGCGCTGGGGCGAACGCCTGCTGGACAGCTCGGTGCAGATGATCCGCAACGTTCCACATCTGGCGCTGATTCCGCTGGTGATTCTGTGGTTTGGGATTGATGAGGCGGCCAAGATCTTTCTGGTAGCGCTGGGTACACTGTTCCCGGTTTATCTCAACACTTATCACGGCATTAAAAACATCGATCGCGGCCTGCTGGAAATGGCACGCAGCTACGGGCTGTCCGGTCTGAGCCTGTTTTATCAGGTGGTGCTGCCCGGCGCACTGCCGTCCATCATGGTCGGTATCCGCTTCGCACTGGGCTTTATGTGGCTGACGCTCATCGTCGCGGAAACCATTTCTGCCAACTCCGGCATCGGCTATCTCGCCATGAACGCCCGTGAGTTTTTGCAAACGGACGTGGTGGTGGTCGCCATCATCCTTTACGCCCTGCTCGGAAAACTGGCCGATATCAGCGCTCAAGGGCTGGAGCGCATATGGCTGCGCTGGAATCCGGCTTATCAAACCTCATCGGGGGACGCATCATGACCGCTTTTACCGATTCTGCAACACGCGCACATTCGCCGTCGCCGCTCACCAAGGGGACGCCGCTGGCGCTGGATGCCATTACCAAGCATTACGGCCACCGCACCGTGCTGAATGACGTGCAGTTGCGTATTCCTTCCGGGCAGTTTGTTGCCATTGTCGGCCGCAGCGGCTGCGGCAAGAGCACCCTGCTGCGTCTGCTTGCGGGGCTGGAAGCCACCAGCAGCGGAGAACTGTTGACCGGCACCGCACCGCTCAGTAGTGCGAAAGACGACACGCGGCTGATGTTTCAGGAAGCGCGTCTGCTGCCGTGGAAAAAGGTGATCGATAATGTCGGGCTGGGACTGCGCGGCAACTGGCGTGAGAAAGCGCAGGAGGCGCTGGCCTCCGTTGGGCTGGCAGATCGCGCCAACGACTGGCCAGCGGCGCTGTCCGGCGGTCAAAAACAGCGCGTCGCGCTGGCACGCGCGCTCATTCACCATCCGCGTCTGCTGCTGTTGGATGAACCGCTCGGTGCGCTGGATGCCTTAACCCGCATCGAGATGCAAAGCCTGATCGAAAATCTGTGGCTCCAACATGGCTTCACCGTACTGCTGGTGACGCACGATGTCTCCGAAGCCATTGCGCTGGCTGACAGGGTGATTCTGATTGAAGAAGGACGCGTGGGGCTGGATATTACAGTCGATTTACCCCGGCCGCGGCGTCGTGGATCGGCAAAGCTGGCGGAACTGGAAGCCCGCGTGCTGGAACGCGTGCTGGCTCCTGCTTCATCTCCTCTGCCCCAGCAGGCGGCAATATAACCTTCCTTCTGGCGATCGAGACTGTGCATCTTATCGCCAGATTTAACATCAAAAATATTGACAGATATTCTCAAAACACTCCGTTTTTCCTTCTGTCTGCATCGGCGTAATATCCTCTTCATCGAAAGGAAATGCCCTTTCACTCCAAACAACATTGAACAGGATATATCACATGAAAAACGTAAAATTCTTCGCCGCTGCTGTCGTACTTTCTACCCTGTCTTTCGGTGCTTTCGCTGCCGAGCAGGTGTCCTCACAACAGGCACAAGGTCTGGAAAAATTTGGCGTAGTTAGCGCTACCGCCCGTAGCCTGGATTCACTGCAAGCACAGTTGGCTCAGAAAGCAGAAAAAGCCGGTGCCAGCGCCTTCACTATCACGTCTGCAACAGGTGATAATCAACTGCGCGGCGTCGCCGTTATCTACAAATAATGGTTGCCGATAAACAATCAAAAAATTAAACGGACTTTCCTCACTAAAGAGGAAAGTCCGTTTTTACATTCAGCATTACGCTACCGTTTCAAGAACAAAATGTCCCTCCCCGACTTGCTTATAGCGGCGTACCGGAGGATGGAAATCAGGGGCGCGTACCGGACTGCGCAGTTCATCATTGGTGATATTACGCACCGGACGAGTATCCGGGTCAGGCACGGGTACCGCAGAAATCAGACGTCGGGTGTAATCATGCTGTGGATTGTCGAAGATCGCCGCTCGTGGCCCGATCTCCACAATTTCGCCGAGATACATCACCGCCACGCGGTGGCTGATACGCTCGACAACGGCCATATCGTGCGAGATAAACAGGAATGACAGCCCCAGCTTCTGCTGGAGATCCAGCATCAGGTTGATCACCTGCGCCTTGACGGACACATCCAGCGCCGACACTGATTCATCGGCAATAATCACTTTCGGCTCCAGCGCCAGCGCACGCGCAATACACACTCGCTGCCGCTGCCCGCCGGAGAATTGGTGTGGGAAACGCGAAGCCATATCGCCGGATAATCCCACCTGTTCCAGCAGCTCGCTCACTCGCGCACTCACATTCTGTCGGGTCGCCAGACCGTGCAACAGCATCGGCTCGGCGATAGCTTCCCCTATCCGCATACGCGGATTCAGGCTTTCATACGGATCCTGAAACACCATTTGAATCTGCCGCCGCGACTCGGTCAGCTCACGCTTATCCGCCGTCAGGATATTTTTGCCCAGAAGCTGGATGTCGCCGCTGACGGCGTCGTTGAGACGAATAATCGACCGACCGGTGGTAGATTTACCGCAGCCCGATTCGCCGACCAGCGCGAGCGTTTCGCCCGGCCAGAGATCGAACGAGACATTTTCCACCGCATGAACCCGCCCGGACAGCCGACGGAAAAATCCTGATCGGATATCAAATCGGGTGACCAGATTTTTTACCGTCAGCACCGGTTCCTCGCCGGACACGGTATTCACCGCGTCCGGCACCAGCTGGCGTTCACCCGTTTTGAGATCGATCAGCGGAAAACGCTGGGGCCATGCGCTGCCGGACATCGAGCCGAGTTTGGGCACCGCGGATAGCAGCATACGGGTGTAGGGCTGTTGCGGATGATGAAAGATCTCTCGCGTGACGGCATTTTCTACCATTTCCCCCTGATACATCACCAGCGTGCGGTCAGACACTTCCGCCACCACGCCCATATCGTGGGTGATAAACAGCACCGACATCCCTTCTTCTTCCTGAAGGGTTTTTATCAACGTCAGAATTTGCGCCTGAATCGTGACGTCCAGCGCCGTCGTCGGCTCGTCGGCAATCAACAGCTTCGGGTGGCAAGCCAGCGCAATTGCAATCACCACACGCTGGCGCATCCCGCCAGAGAAGCTCTGTGGGTATTCGTTCAACCGTGATTTGGCCGCCGGAATGCGTACTTTTTCCAGCAGTCGTACCGCTTCGGCACGCGCTTCGGCTTTCCCCATGCCGCGATGGCGACGCAGCACTTCCGTAATCTGGTAGCCAATCGGCAAGACCGGATTCAGGCTGGTCATCGGCTCCTGGAAAATCATGCCGATACGGTTGCCGCGCACATCCTGCATCGCTTTACTGGGGAGCGACAGCAGTTCGGTGTCGCCAAAATGAATCTGCCCTTCAATCCGGCTTTGACCGGGTGGCAGCAAGCGCATGATGGATTTCGCCATCACGCTTTTCCCTGAACCGGATTCCCCCACTACGGCGACCGTCTCTTTCTCGCCAATCGTGAAGGATAAATCCCGCACCACGTTCATCCACTCGCCGTTCACCTGAAAGGCGGTGGTCAGATGCGAAACAGACATAATCGGCGCTGTCATGTGTTCATTACCCCTTATTCCCATGGGCGTTCCCACGGCTTAGTTCCGTGGGTTGAGGATGTCGCGCAGCGCATCCCCGACCAGATTGATCGCCACAATCAGCAGCAACAGTGTCAGCCCCGGAAAGAAGCTGATCCAATAGTCGCCCGACATCAGGTATTCAAAACCATTCGAGATCAACAGCCCCAGCGACGGCTCCGTCACAGGCAGCCCGATCCCCAGAAACGAGAGCGTGGCTTCCAGCATGATGGCGTAGGCGATGCGCATCGTTGCCACCACGATCAGCGGTGCCAGACAGTTGGGTAAAATATGGCGAAACAGGATGCGGCGGTTGGACAGTGCCATGCTGCGCGCCGCGTCCACGTAGCTGCGGCGACGTTCCACCAGTGCCGAACCGCGAATCGTCCGCGCGTAGTAAGCCCACTGGGTCACCACCAGCGCCATAATGATCTTATCGACCCCCTGGCCCAGCACCGCCAACAGGATCAGCGCAATCAGGATGGGCGGGAAACTGAGCTGGATATCAACGATGCGCATGATTGTCGCATCCGTTTTTCCGCCAACGTAAGCGCTGATCAGACCAAGAGAAGCGCCAATCAGCAGCGCAAACACCGCGCTGGTGAATCCCACCATCAGGCTGATGCGGGTGCCGTACAGAATGGCACTGAACAGGTCGCGCCCCTGATCGTCCGTTCCCAGCCAATACGTCATGCCCGACATACTGGAGGAACCCGGTACAAGTCGGCCATCCATAATATCGAGCTGCATCAGATCGTAAGGGTTCTGCGGCGACAGCAGCGGGGCAAGCAGCGCCAGCAGCACGAAAATCGCCAGCATGATCAGCCCAAACAGCGCCAACCGATCGTTGATCAGCGCCATCACCACGCGCATCACCGGATGTACGGCTTTTTGCACGGCGGCGGGCTGGTGTATGGTATTCCCTGTCATCCCTTGTCTCCTCCCAGCCGCACGCGTGGATCGACCAGCACATACAGCAAATCGACCAGCAGGTTAATCACGCTGAACATCACGACGGTAATCATCAGATAAGCCAGAATAACCGGACGGTCGAGCACGGCGATCGAGTCGATAATCAGCTTGCCCATGCCCGGCCAGGCATAAATGGTTTCCGTCACCACCGCAAACGCGATCAGCGAGCCGAGTTCCAGACCTAGCACGGTAATCAACGGAATCAGCGTGTTGCGCAGCACATGTACCAGTACGATTCGGGTTTCCGACAGCCCTTTCGCGCGAGCAAACTGCACATAATCCTGTTGCAGACACTCCATCACGCCCGCACGCATCAGGCGGATAACCAGCGAGATTTTAAACAGCGCGAGGTTAAACGCAGGCAGGAGAAGATGTTCAAGGCCATCGCGGGTCAGAAAGCTAAACGGGATGCCGAACAGCTCATGGACATCGCCCCGGCCTGATGACGGCAGCCAGCCCAGCTTCACACTGAACAGCATGATCATCACCAACCCGATCCAGAACGTGGGCAGGCTAAAACCGAGGATGGAGAAGGTCATGATGGATTTGGATACCGCGCTGTCCGGCTTCAGACCCGCGTAAATCCCCAACGGAATGCCGACAATCAGCGCCATCACAAACGCCACCATCGCCAGTTCGAGCGTGGCGGGCATGCGTTGAAAAATCAGCGTCAGCGCGGGTTGATTAAAGATGAAAGAGTTGCCCATGTCGCCCTGAAAGGCGTTCCAGACAAACAACCCATACTGTTCCCAGACCGGCTTATCCAGGCCGAAGGACTGAATCACCGCCAGCCGTTCCGCTGGCGTGGCCGTCGCGCCCAACAACATATCGACCGGATTACCGACCAGATAAACACCCACAAACACCAGCACCGACATAACAGCCAGCGTCAGCAGCGTTTGTCCGATTCGGCTCAGCAGGTAGGCTATCATTAGCGCCCCCCGGAACCGTTTATTGCTTCGGAGCTATCTTTCTTTTCAGAACCCTCTATTTCTTCAGAGCCATAGCGGCGCAGGCGCTCGGCAATCAGCCCGAGAAACCCTTGCTCGTCGATTTCCCGCATGACCAGCGCATTCTCTGGTTCACCCAGTTTGTGATAAAAATCGGCAAACGCGTAACCCGCCGTTCTACCGGCAACTTCTACTCCGATGCGCGCGCGTTTTGATTTGAATAACTCCGGTTTCAGCAACCACGCAATGACGGTCGCATCATGAATCGGTCCACCTTCACGGCCAAAGCGATCCACTTCGCTACGGTCAAACATACGCAGCAGTGCTGCCATCGCCTTACCCGGCGCACCGCCGCTACGCTCGATGTCATCAACCTGTTCCGTCTGAATCAGCGCCTGAAAGGTCATATCCAACGGCATGATGACAATGGGTACACCGGAAGAAAACACGATTTCCGCCGCATGAGGATCGGCATAGACGTTAAAGTCCGCCCACGGTACGCGATTTCCCATTGCGGTAAAGGCGCAGCTCATGGACACAACCTGTTTGATGCCGCGCGCGACATCAGGGTGGAAGCACAGCGCCAATGCCAGATTCGTCAGTGGGCCAAGTGCGCAAATGGTGATGGGATTATTGTCGGCCGCCGCCTGACGCGTCACCCGCACCAGAAAATCAACGGCGTGTTCCTGTTCCGGCGACAGCGTGCTCTCCGGCACCCAATCAGCAGAAAATTTGCCGATATGAGCGTATTTACCGAAAACCTGATCGCGGATCAGTGGACGAGACGCCCCCGCAAAAATGGGCACATCGGTTCTGCCCGTCACACCCACCACGTTGCACGCATTCGATAGCGTGGCGGCAAGCGGCACATTGCCTGCCACAACGGTAATCCCCAGGACATCCAGCTCGGGCGAAGCCAACGCCAGCCAGATGGCTATCGCATCGTCAACGCCGGGATCGGTATCAATAATAATGCGTTCTTGAACCATGTCAGACACCCTCTCCATAGCGGCTCAATAGGTCAGCAAACAGCTCGACAACCTGTTTGGCATCAACCCCCGTCACCACATCCACATTCGGCTGACGGTCAGTTTTTCCGTACCAGTCGGCAACGGTCTGCCCCATGCACAGCTCGCTTTCCTGCTCAATGTAAACGCTGGCTTTTTCCGTCGTGAAGCAGTGCGGTGCCAGCACCCAAGCGATGACCAACGGATCGTGTAGCGGACCGCCGCGTGAACCATAGCGACGGATGTCATTACGATCCCAAAACGCCATCATTTCACCCAACGGCGCGGAAATCCGTCCGGATAGCGCGATAAAACGTGCAACTAATTCCGGCGTCAAAATCACCTGATGCGTGACATCCAGCGGTAGCGCGACAAGGGCGATTGACGAATCAAACACCACCTTCGCCGCCTGTGGATCGGCGATCATATTGAATTCAGACGTCAGGCTGCGGTTGCCTGCTTCGCGGTAGGCGCCGCCCATCATCACAATGCGCGCAATACCGTCAGCAATCTCAGGCGCCATACGCAGCGCCATTGCCACGTTGGTTAGCGGCCCTAACGTACAGAGCGTAATCGGGGTGCCATCAGCGATCGCCTGCTTGCACTGCGCAATAATAAAACTCACCGCATGCTGCGCTTCGGCCTGTTTTTGCGGCGCAGGCAGCACGGTCTGGCCCAGTCCGCTTTCACCATGAAACTGGCCATGAATAGGGTCGCGCAGCAGCGGTCGATGGCAACCGGCGAAAACAGGAATATCCGTGCGCTGACCCAGCTCAACAATTTGCAGCGCATTACGCAGCGTCTTGTCCAACGGTTGGTTACCGCACACCGTGCAGATGCCGCGAATATCCAACTCTGGCGCCACAAATGCACTTAATAACGCAATCGCGTCATCTATCCCTGGATCACAATCAATAATAATAGGTAACGCGCTCATCCCTTGATGATTCCTTTTCTCTTTTTAATAGGTACAGCCAAACTTCAAGGTGCAGAAAGCCTCACACCTCTACAGCGTGAAAAATAACAAATCTATTTGGTGTTAAAGGGAATCGACAGACGCTAAAACGTCAGCGATCTCCTTACGTGCCTTTTCATCCAGCGGCAGTTGAGGCGGCAACGGATCGCCTACCGCAAACCCCTGCAATTGCAGCGCCGCTTTAATACAGCCAGCAATGGAATAACGGGCAAAGATTTCATTGATGCGCCATAGCGGGCGCTGAAGCTCCATTGCTTTGTTCCAGTCACCCGCGCGGGCGGCTTCATACAAAGCAATACTCTGTTTGGGAACGATACAAGCTGGGCCAGCCATCCACCCCACGCCGCCAATCAGCATGACGCAGGCGGGAATATGGGCAGATGCGGAGAACACGTCCATCCGGCCACGGGTACGTTCAATGATGGAAAGCAAGCGCCCGGTATTGGTCGAGGCGTCTTTGATATAGCGGATATTGCTGACATGGCTCAGGCGCTCGATGACGGGCAAACTCAAATCGGAACGCTGGAACTGAGGGTTGGTATAGAGCACCACCGGTTTACCCTGTGCGGCTTCGGCAATGGCGCGAAAATACTGCTCGACGCCCTCGTCTTTCAGGGGGAAATAGGCTTCCAGTACAGCCAGAATGCCATCCGCGCCCAGTTCGACGTAGCGTTTCGTTTGCTCAACGGCATCCTGAATCGTTGTCGACGCGACACCAGCGATCACCGGCACACGGCCAGCCGTCGTCTCGATTACCGTTTTGACCACATCCAGACGTTGAGCCGCAGAGAGATAGGCAAATTCACCGGTGCTGCCTAACGGCACGACGCCATGCACACCGCATTGAATAAGATGTTCAGTGAGCTGCGCCAAAACGGGCTTATCAACCTGACCATCGGGCCTGACGGGTGACACCAGATAGGGAAAAACACCGCTAAACGTATTCACACCGCTCTCCTTGTTATAGGTAATAAGGGGTGAAAACCTCACCCCTTTTGGGTCATCACTGAAAGGTAACTATTTTGCGGAACGGACGAAGTACGGCAGCGTGTAGGCATCGGAACGGCCTACATAGGTATACTGCTTTTTCATCGCCCAGGTGTTGGACAGGAACATCACCGGAATGACACCCAGATCGTTCATGCCAATGTTCATCGCTTCAGCCAGCAGCGCATCACGTTTAGTTTCATCCAATGTGACACGCGCTTCGCTTAGCGCTTTATCAAAGGCAGGGTTGGAATAGCGACCACGATTACCCTGTCCTGCATTGGGGCCAAAGGTTTCTAACAATGGCCCCAATACGCCAGAAGCTTCCCCGGTTTCAATCGCGGCCCCGCCCATAATCAAACTGAATTCGAGACGAGACGCACGTGAGAAGTACACACTGCCGGGCATCGTAACGACTTCGGTTTTGATGCCGGCGCGTGTGAACATTTGGCCAATGGCCTGAGCAATTTTAGAATCATTAGGATAACGATCGTTCGACGCGTGGAAGGTCAGCGTGAAGCCGTCGGGGTAACCCGCCGCCGCCAGTTCCTGTTTGGCTTTCTCCGGATTATAAACCGGCGCAGGAATGGAAGCGGAATAGCCTGGGTACCCCTTCGGTACAAGCTGAGAGGCAACAACAGCCTGCCCCTCCATCACACGGTCGACGATTGCCTGACGATTAATAGCTAAAGACATCGCCTGGCGTACTTCTTTTTTTAGTAATGGGTTTTTACCATCAGGACCTTTGGCGAACGGTGACTCCTCTCGCTGCTGGTCCATGTGAAGGTAAATAACACGATTCCCTGGTGTTGAAATCGTTTTTAACTGCTGATTTTTTTCAATATTACTGCTGTCGGCTGTTGGAACGTTTTCGATCATGTCCACATCACCGGATAATACTGCTGCTACACGTGCACTACTGTTTTTAAATACACGGACAGTAACGTTGTCCCACTCTGCTTTTCCTCCCCAGTAATCGTCATTACGACTAAGGACTACCCGGTCGTCCGGCACCCAGGAAACAAATTTGAATGGCCCTGTACCAATCACATCTTTTCCTGAATTCAACGTTTCCGTCGGGACGTTTTCAAGTCGGGCCGGTAAAATCGAAATCCGACTTAAATTATTCAGCAGCAGTGGCGAAGCCTCTTTTGTCTTAATCCGCACCGTTAGTGGATTAACTTCTATTACTTCAGCAATGTCGCTGACGTAAGGTGCGTAAGAGCTAGGGCTGTTTTTCGATGCCAGCGCAACACGCTTAATGCTGGCAATCACATCTTTAGCCGTAAAATCACTGCCGTCGTGAAACTTAACGCCAGGACGCAATACAAATTCCCACGTCTTGTCGTCAATCACTTTCCAACTGGTTGCCAGGGCAGGTGCAATCTGCTGTTTTTCATCCTGTACAACCAAACCGTCAAAAATATTGCGCGCCATTGCGCTATTCGCTCCACTCACATAAAACTGCGGATCCATTGATGTGGTGGAGGAAGCCAAACCGATATTCAGGTCCGCGCTATAAACCAAAGGTGAAGATGAAAATAAAACGGTAAACAATAACGCCAGAGTCGATTTCTTCATTCACTAACCCTCTATTCCATGATTGAGTACTGATGAAGTGTATTAAATCTTATGATTGTGAGTCTATGCGCCAGATTGGATAATGAAAAATTGCATTTTGTGTTAAATTGATAACTAAATGTTATGTTTTAAGGTGACGAGCATGCGTATCAATCCCCGTCAGGTTGAAGCCTTTCATAAAGTCATCCTCACCGGAGGCATCACCGCTGCCGCCAACATGATGTATATCACTCAGCCCGCGGTCAGCAGGCTCATTAAAGACTTCGAAGACGCGCTGAATCTGAAGCTATTTGATAGAGACGGACGCGGCCTGATTCCACGCGCCGAGGCGATGAAGCTGTACCGGGAAGTCGAACGTCTTTATTTAGGATTGGATCAAATCGGGCTGATTGCCGATGAAATTCGCCACGCCAAGGGCAGCGTACTGCGCATCGCCGCCGTTCAGGCGCTCTCGTTCCTTTGTTCCGACCAGGTTCTCCCTACCTTACTCAAGAAATACCCCGATCTTTCCCTGTTTCTGGATATCGAAAGCAGCAGCCGTATTACGGACGCGATTGCTGAGAATCACTATGACGTGGGTTTTATTTTTGGTCAGCCTGGCATTAAAGGCCTGGAGGCCGAACCACTGGCTGACGCCAGTGCTGTCGCGGTGTTAGCGATGGGTCACCCGCTTGCCACGGCGGATGAAATTACACTCGCCGATCTGACTGGCACGCGCGCCATTCTACCCGGCAGAACCACGCCGCTGCGGGCGCAGATTGATATCTCCGCCAGAAAAGAACAAATCTATTTGCATAACCCCATCGAAACCTCGATGGCGAACTGCTGCGTACTGGCGTCAAGAAACGTCGGCATCGGCGTGGTGGATTTTATTACCGCCCTGAACAGCCCTTCCCCGGTTATCGTTAAGCCTTTCAATCCTGATATAAAAATGGCGTATTGCGCGGTTTACCCACCACAAATTCCCCGCAGCCAGGTGGTGAATCACATCACTCAGGTAATGAAAGAAAAAATAGCGGATAGTCTGGAATTAAAATAATTTCCAGTCAAAGTCGTTATTTTTATTAATGTATTTATTGAATAATGAATATCAGGGAATAGATTTATATAAAATAAATATCACGATTATTATCTTATATAAAAATAGCCATCATTGATGGCTATTCGGCTTTATCTGTAAATAATCAGGCATTCAGCACAAATTTCTCGATCGCGTAGGCGACGCCGTCTTCCGTGTTGCTTTTGGTGACAAACTGGCTGGCTTCTTTCACTTCGTCGATGGCATTACCCATCGCGACGCCGATACCCGCATAGCGAATCATTGCCAGATCGTTCTGCTGATCACCTAGCGTCATGACGCTTTCGCGTGGAATACCGAGGTGCTCTGCCAGCATCTTCACGCCTTCACCTTTGTTGACGCGCTTATCCAGAATTTCCAGATAGTATTCGGCACTCTTCATGATGGTATAGCGTTCAAAGGCTTCCGGTGGAATCTGGCTGATGGCGCGATCCAAGATCTCTGGCTCATCAATCATCATCACTTTCGGGAACGTCAGGCTGCGATCCATTTCCTCAACCGCGCGATACTTCAACGGCATTCCGGTCAGGTGGGATTCGTGAATGGTGTAAGGGCTGATATCTTTATTGGCGGTATAGACGAAATTGAAGTCCAACGCGTGGAAATGAACGCCCAATTTGCAGGCCAGCGCTTCAAAATAGAGATAATCGTCGAAGCTCAGCGCCGTTTGCGCCACACAGTCACCGTTGACCGTACGCTGAACCAGCGCACCGTTGTTGGTGATGCAGTAACAGCCTTCCTGCTGCAAATCCAGCTCCATCAAATAGCGTTCAACGCCGATGTAAGGACGACCGGTAGCCAGCACGACCTGCACGCCTTTCTCTCTGGCGGCGGCAATCGCGGCTTTTACCGCAGGTGAAATTTGATTTTGGGGCGTCAGCAACGTCCCGTCCATATCAATAGCGATCAGTTTTACAGACATAGTTTTTCCAGCATCAAGTTATCTGTTTTCATGCTAACGCGATTCAGCGATGAAGTCGTTAGTGAAATACGGCAGGGTGACAGGCGTATTACAGTACAAAACGAACCATCTTTCTGAAGGCTACCTCTGCAAACGCGGAGTCATTTCGTGCGCCACAATGCCATCCTTCTCATGCTACTTTATAGCACGCGCCCGACATAGGGGGCTCAAGCGCCAGCCCCCTATGAACCCGGCTGCCCGCTAAATTATGTCGCTACGCGATACCTTCGTCGGCATCAGGCTTAACGGAACGCTTGCGACACGCTCCTGACGTGGCGCAAGCTTGAGCCGCGTCCATGCGGCTCATCCTAAGCCTGCTACCTCCTCAGCATAATTTCTTACGCTGGGGATAACGGCAACCCCGCTTACACACTACATTCTTTGTGTATAAGAGCTCATCTTGGGGAAGAGATTAACACCGACAAGAAAAAGCCGTGCGGTTAAGCACGGCTTTGTGGCTAACGTTTTCTGCAATCGCCGTTATAGCTCGGCACCGTTGCTGGAAATCACCTTCTTGTACCAGTCAAAGCTCTTTTTCTTCGAGCGCTTGAAGGTGCCGGTGCCATCGTCGTGTTTATCCACGTAAATGAAACCGTAGCGTTTGCTGTACTGCCCGGTGGTGAACGACACACAGTCGATGCAGCCCCACGGGGTATAGCCCATCAGCTCCACGCCATCTTCCACGACGGCTTTCTTCATCTGATCGATATGCGCTTTGAGGTACTCGATGCGGTAATCATCATTAATGCTGCCGTCGGCTTCCACCTTGTCTACCGCGCCAAAACCGTTTTCGACGATGAACATTGGTTTCTGATAACGCTCGTAGAAGCTGTTCAGCGTATAGCGCAGACCAACCGGGTCGATCTGCCAGCCCCATTCCGATGCCTTCACATGCGGGTTTTTCACGCCGCCGTCAAAGCCCGTAATTGAATCTTCTTTTTTCTGGCCTTTCGCCGCCAGCTGCACCGCGCTGCTCATGTAGTAGCTGAAGCCCAGATAGTCCGTGCAACCATCGCGCAGCGTCTGTTCGTCTTCCGGCTGCATATCAATCTGATAGCCTTTTCGCGCCCACTCTTTCAGGATGTAAGACGGATAGTAACCGCGCAACTGCACGTCGCCGAACAGGTGACGTTCACGCATCGCTTCCTGTGCAAACATCACGTCATCCGGGTGGCATGACCACGGGTAGATCGGTACCAGCGCCAGCATGCAGCCAATTTTGAAGTTCGGGTTAATCTCATGACCCAGTTTCACCACTTTCGCACTGGCGACAAACTGGTGGTGCAGCGTTTGGTACATCGCCTGCTCTGGCTTGTCGTGATCGGTAAAAATCACGCCGGAACAGCAATAGCCAAAAAGCGGATACTGCCAGTTACGCTGGTTGTTGATCTCATTGAAAGTCATCCAGTATTTCACTTTGGACTGGTAACGTTTCATGACCACTTCGCTGTAGCGAACAAAGAAATCCACCACTTTACGGTTCAGCCAGCCACCGTACTGCTTAACCAAATGATGCGGCATCTCGAAGTGAGACAGCGTAATCACTGGCTCGATGTTGTATTTCAGCAGCTCATCGAACAGGTCATCATAGAATTGCAGGCCTGCCTCATTCGGCTCCAGCTCATCGCCATTGGGGAAAATACGCGTCCAGGCAATCGAGGTACGGAAGCATTTAAAGCCCATTTCGGCGAACAGGGCGACGTCCTGCTTATAGTGGGAATAGAACTCCACCGCCTGATGATTCGGATAACTGACACCAGGCTGTACGCCATCGGTAATCACACGATCAACGCCGTGGGCGCCGCCGGACAGGACATCGCAGATGCTGACGCCTTTGCCGCCTTGATCCCAACCACCTTCAACTTGATGCGCCGCTACCGCGCCGCCCCACAGAAAGTCTTTCGGTAATTGTTGAACAGACATCTTGTTTCCTTCTTATTCAGGTTTGCATATTATTAATTTATAAGCTGTTTCAGGGAGGAGATTTCCCGATGCAGTTGAATCAGCTCCTCCACCAGTTCACGGCATAGCATCGCGTTCATCAGGTGATCTTGCGCGTGAACCAGAATCAGATTGACCGGGATTTTTCCGCTGCCCTCATCGGCACCAATCAAAGCCGTCTGGATTTGATGGGCTTTGCGCGCCGCCACAGAAGCCGCGTTCAGCAGTTCTTCAGCCTTGTCCCAGTCATATTTTCTGGCGGCGCTCAGCGCCTCCATTGAGCTGGAGCGCGCCTCTCCCGCATAGATAATCAATTCCATTATCGTGGTTTCATCGAGCATCACTGACTGCCTCCTCTGCTGTGCCCACTTCTTGTTCGATCAACTGACGTTCATACATTTTGAAGAAGGGGTAATAGATTAAGGATGAGACGACAATCAATACCCCCACCAGCACCACCGCACGCCAGTCCCACCCCGTAGACCAGGCTGCGCCAATCGGGCCCGGCGTTGTCCAGGGCGCAAGCGAAATGACGCGATGCACCAAATCGGTTTTTAACGCGATATAGGCAAGGGTGGCGTTCACCAGCGGCGCGGTAATAAATGGGATGAACAGCAGCGGGTTCATCACGACGGGTGAACCAAAAATCACCGGTTCGTTGATGTTGAACATGCTCGGCACCACGGCCAGCTTGCCGATGGAGCGCAGGTGAGCAGAACGGCTGCGCAGATAGAGAAAGACCAGCCCCATGGTCGCCCCCGATCCCCCCACCGTAATGAAGAACTGCCAGAAGGGCTCAATGAAAATTTTGGTGATCGGTGCGCCCGCGTTAAACGCTTCCTGATTGATTCCTAAGTTGGTCAGCCAGAACGCCTGCAAAATGCCGCCGACGATAACGGCACCGTGAATCCCGGCAAACCACAGCAGGTGGCAGAGCAGCACCGCGATCAAGATGGCAGGGAGCGAATCGGATGCCGAGATAATCGGCGCGAAGACGGCCATGATCGCCTGCGGCAACAGCATGCCGAACTGGCTCTGCATGAACAGGCTAAGCGGGAACAGCGTCAGGAAAATGGCAAGAATCGGGATGAGCAGATCGAAAGACTGGCGGATTTTCGGCGGTACCTGTTCTGGCAGGCGAATGCCAATATTGTGCTTCTGCAAAAAATGCATCAGCTCCGTCGAATAGATCGCCACGATAATCGCGGTAAAAATCCCCTCGCCACCCAGCGACCCAACTGGCAGACTTTTATCGATTTGCGGCGCTGCAACGACCATAAACGACATCAGCGCCAGGCTGGCGGCCATAAAACCGTTCATTTTATAGCTCTGTGCCAGGTTATAGGCGATAGCGCTGGTGATATACACCGCCATAATGCCCATCGTCATATTGTAGGGCATCATGATTTGTTCGCCGTGGCGTTCCACCATCCCCAGCCACCACTGCGCAAAAGCCCATTCACTATTCGGGCTAAAAGGCGGATGAGCGAATAACATCATAAAAGAGCCGACAATTAAAAAGGGCATTGACGCAATGAACCCATCTTTAATGGCAACAACATGACGCTGGCTGGAAAGTTTCGCCGCGATTGGGCTAATACGGTTTTCGATAACGCTGAATAATGACTCAGTTAATTTACTCATTATTCCTCCCGTTATATTACGCGATCATCGCCAGGGCATCGTTAAGGACTTTTTCCCCATTCATCATGCCGTAATCAACCATATTAATAACCGCAATCGGCTTCTCTTTCTCGTCAGCTATCACTTTGAATTCAGACAGTTTATACTTAATCTGCGGCCCCAAAAGGCAACAGTCATATTCATCAATCAGTTCACTAAACTCTTCAAAACCTACGGCTTTTATCTCAACAGCGATCGCCTTTTGCTCGGCGACCTTTTCCATCCGCTGTACCAGCATGCTGGTAGACATTCCTGCTGCGCAACAGAGTAAAATCTTATTCATACTGCACCTCACCGTCTGTTTTTTTATTATTCAAGCAAGACGAAAAATAATATGCAACCGGTTTCATATTGTTTTTACTGTTTTTTGAAGGCGATCATAAATAGCGCAATCGGGGAATATTTTTATCCCTACACGCGTTATTGGTGATAAAAAAGGAGGATTTTTCCCTATAATGACGGCATAAAGCGGCGCAAAAGGAGAACGGGAAAGTACGATGGTAACCATGCTTGATGTAGCGAAAAAAGCCGGTGTCTCCAAAGCCACCGTATCACGCGTGCTGACAGGGAATAACTACGTCAGTAAAACCACGCGGGATCGGGTATTCCGGGCGATTGAAGAGATTGGCTACCGGCCCAACCTGCTGGCGCGCCAGCTCGCCACAAGCAAATCGCAAATCATTGGCTTGGTCGTGACCAACACGCTATACAGCGGCCCCTATTTCAGCGAATTGCTGTTCCAAACGGCGACGATGACGGAAAAATACGGGCGGCAGCTCATCATGGCGGATGGCAAACACAGTGCGGAAGAAGAACGGGAAGCGATCCAGTTCCTGCTCGATTTACGCTGCGATGCCGTCATTATCTATCCACGCTTTCTTTCTATCGATGCGCTGGAAAGCATTATCGAACAGCATGAACAGCCGATTATGGTCGTCAACCGCACACTGCATCGGCACGGTGACAACGGTATCTGTGCTGACCACCAGCAACACTGCCATGATGCCGTCAATTACCTGATTACGCAGGATCATCGCGATATCGCGTTTATCTGCGGATCGCCGAATTCACCCACCGGTACGAGCCGACTAGCGGGCTACCGCCAGGCGCTGGAGGAAAACGGGATTCCCTATAGTGACAGTCTGGTTGCGCCTGGCGATTGGACACATGACAGCGGTTATTCGGCAGCAAAAACCCTGCTTCAGCGGTCGACCACTTTCAGTGCACTGGTCGCCAGCAATGACGACATGGCGATTGGCGCGGCAAAAGCGCTGCGCGAACACGGCCTTGCGATTCCGCAGGATGTCTCGCTGCTGGGGTTCGACGATTTACCGATGGCTTCATGGTTCTATCCCCCGCTCACTACCGTGCACGTACCCGTCGCCGAAATGATCAACTATACCCTTGAGAAACTGCTGTGCCGGCTGGAGGGTGAAACCGTCGAGCCTGCGCCTGACTTCAAGGGCGAATTGATTATCCGAGATTCAGTCAGCAGAGGCCCTGCCGCTTAACCCTCGTTCACACGATGAGGCGTCATGCCTCACATCTCATCCGCTATCACACTGATGCGGTTTATGACCGCGCCGATTTGTGACATTTTCGTGAATAGCCTAAAGAGGTAGTGTTTCCCGCCGATAATTTATTTGTGACTTACATCACAAATAAGGGTGAGTCGCGGAAGGGAATGCCCATAAAACAGAAAGGAAGACAATCAATTGATTCTTTTATGAAAAAAGCACCTACATACCCTAAATCGACGGGTATTGGCGCTTATATCCCAGGGGATATTACGCATATGTCTACAACACTGTTACCGGTTAACCACAGCAATCCATCCATTCACTCCTCACCAACCGCGTCAAAAAGAAAACTCAGCACACGGATGCTGATGCTCCTGGCGGGCGTTAGCACTATCGCACTCGGTTTTATTCTCACTATCGGCCTGTTGATCTGGCAATCCGGCCAGCAACAAAAGACCATCGCACAGCATTATCTTGAGCAAACAGCGTATACCAACAGCTACCTTATTCAGCAAAAGCTGGATGTCGCGCTACATGCGGCGCGCAATCTGGTGCAGAGCGTTGTCAGTCTGCAAGAAGCAGGCAATGCCGATCGGAAAACCGCAGAAACGCTGCTGAAGAATGCGCTGAAGAGCCACCCCGATTTCCTTTCGATGTCGCTGGCATGGGAACCTGATGCGTTCGACGGCAAAGATCGGGAGTACGCTGGTCAGCCCGATCAGGACCCGCAAGGTCGCTTCGTCCGTTATGTCGACCGAGATACCGCAGGCAACGTTGCTCTGCATAATCTGGTGGATTATGAAACGCCCGGCAGCGGCGATTACTACCTGCTGCCGAAGAAACTCCAGAAAGAAGTGATTCTGGAACCGTATAGCTACCCTTACAACGGTGTCGATGTCCTGCTGACCTCCATTGCCGTGCCTATCATTATCAACAATAAGTTTTACGGCTCCGTCACCGCGGATTTTTCGCTGGATACGCTGCAACAGCTCACCAATAACATCAAACCCTATGAGGGTACGGGCTACGCCCAGCTGCTGTCGCACTCCGGTGCCTACATCTCTCACCCCGAAAAAGCCCGGGTGACCAAAAAAATTGAAAACGACCCGACGCTGCTTGAGCATGTCACCACAGGGCAGCCTTATCAGATTGAACGTGATAATGCCGTGCTGAACACGCCAGCGTTTAACGTGTATGTGCCAGTCACCATCGGCAATACCGGTACGCCCTGGATGCTCGGCCTGTCCGCCCCCGTTAATGTGGTGATGGCGGAAACGGTGCGGCAGCGCAACATAGGGCTACTGCTTATGGTACTGAGTATCGTGGTGGTTTCTGGCGTACTAGGCATCATCTTTAACCGCAAAGTCGCTCGGCCTATCGGTGGGGAACCGGCTCAGGCTGCACAGATCGCGCTGTCCGTCGCGCAGGGGGATTTAACGCAGACCATTCCTGTGCAGCCAAAAGACGATAGCAGTATTTTTTACGCTATGAACGCTATGCAGTCACAGCTGCGAGACATCGCCGAACAGTTGATTAGCACCAGCGAATCCGTCAGCCACGGCGCAACAGAAATTGCGGCAGGCAACACCGATCTGGCCTCCCGTACCGAGCAACAAGCGGCGGCGCTGGAAGAAACCGCCGCCAGCATGGAACAGATTACGGCGACGGTGAAACAAAATGCGGATAACGCCCATAACGCCACAACGCTGGCGCAGAACGCGGCCCACATCGCTCAGAAAGGTGACAAGATAGTCGGTCAGGTTGTTCACATTATGAGTGAGATCGACGACAGTTCGAAGAAAATTGCCGATATTACCAGCATCATTAACGGCATCGCGTTCCAGACCAATATTCTGGCACTCAACGCGGCGGTAGAAGCCGCCAGAGCGGGCGAACAAGGGCGCGGTTTTGCAGTGGTCGCCAACGAGGTGCGCAACCTCGCGCAGCGTAGCGCCAGTGCCGTAAAAGATATCACCGCTTTGATAACGGAATCCGCTAGCCGCGTCGACAGCGGCGTCACGCTGGTTCAGAGCGCTGGCGAGACCATGCAGGACATGCTGCGTGCTGTCACGTCGGTTAAAGACATCATGGATGAGATCGTCTCAGCATCGGATGAACAATCGCGCGGGATCAGTCAGGTGACGCAGGCCGTTCACGAGATGGACGGCGTTACCCAGCAGAACGCCGCACTGGTGCAGGAAGCCACAGCGGCTGCCGCTTCACTGGAAGAACAGGCCAGACAGCTCGCGCAAACGGTGCTGGTATTCAAGCTCTCGTAATTACCCTTCTTCACCAACTCCCCTGCACGGGCCGGCAACGGCCTGTGCATTATTCCCAGCGCGGGCAGCAGTCCTCGAACGAATGTGACGTTGGCTTCAGCTCCGGGCTGTTTTTCTCATCAAAATTTCCAATCGTCAGCGCAATGGTTGGCTCATCATCAATCGCTCCCAGCGTGCTGCCGCAGTGCGGGCAAAAAGCCCGGCTGGAGTAATCAGACGACCGATAGCGCGCGGGTTCTCCGCCTTCACCAATCCATTCAACTGCCGACCGGGGAAACTCAACCCACAACAGCGTTGGCGCACCGGAATGCTGCTGGCAAAAAGTACAGGAACAGGCATGTGGATTGCCCGGTTCACCCGAGGCCCTGAACCGAATCTGACCACATAAACATCCGCCCAAATATGATTTTATCGTCACGCCGTTCTCTCCCTAATCTGCCGACAAGGCGGGTATCAATATTCGCCATCGATGATATAAGTAATATGCTAACCTTATGATCCATTTACCAGGGAGTGACGCCCTGTTCTTGCGCCAGCTCTCACGATAATAAAATCTACAGACCCGTAAGCTGCAAAGATAATATGAAATTCATAAAATTACCGCTACTGGCGCAAATCTCATCAGCGCATTTGGTGAGTCACTTCCATATGATGGTGCTGCCTGCACTGATTCCACTGCTGTCAGCTCAGCGCGATATCAGTTTTGTCGAGCTCGGGTTTGCACTCAGCGTATTCAACATTGTCTCCGCCTGTGTGCAGACGCCAATTGGTTTTATGGTGGATCGCATCGGCGCGCGCCGTACGTTAACCGCAGGTTTAGCACTCGGAAGCCTCTGTTTTCTCTCGCTCGGTTTCTCAGACAGCTATGTTTGGTTGGTTGCCGCGATGGGGCTGGCTGGCGTGGCAAACGCAGTTTATCACCCGGCGGATTACGCCTTATTGTCGCGCGGGATTGATGAAAAACGCATGGGCCGCGCGTTCTCAGTGCATACCTTCTCCGGCTTTCTGGGCACGGCCATTGCGCCCGGCATTTTGCTGTCCATCGCCGCCTTTTCCGGCATCAATAGCGCCTTCATCGTTTCCGGCATCATCGGCTTACTGACGATACCGCTGCTTCTGACGGATCGCGATGAACCTAGCCGAGTGAAACCTGCAGCGGCAACAGGCACCCAGCCGGGCAAATCGCGCGCGCCCGTGTTCACGCTGCCGATTCTGGCGCTGCTGATTCTGTTCCTGCTGCTGAATTTAAGTACGGGTTCAATCCAGAATTTCTCCGTGACGGCGTTAGTCACGGGCTACGATTTGTCGCTGTCGCAGGCTAACGTGGCGCTTACCGCGTTCTTGTTCGCCAGTGCCTTTGGCGTACTGGCTGGCGGTTCACTGGCGGATAAAACCAAACGCCACGGGCTGGTAGCGACAGCAGCGCTGGCCGTGACTGCCGTGCTCGTCAGTATTGTTGCCATGTATTCCTTACCGACTATCGTCCTGGTGCCGTTGCTGGCTGCTGCAGGTTTCCTCTCCGGTATGATCGCCCCTTCCCGGGATATGCTGGTACGCGCTGCCTCACCGCCGGGAGCGGAAGGACGGGTCTTTGGGATTGTTTCTACTGGCTTCAACATCGGCGGTGCTGCAGGACCCGTGCTGTTCGGCTGGCTGCTGGATCACGGCCACCCTCACGCTATTTTCTGGTCTGCCGTCATCTTTATGCTGATTACCGCTTTCATCACGCTGCTACAGGAAATGCGCAGCGCCAAACGCCGTGCATTAGCCTGATAAAACGTTTTTCAACGTCACGGCGAGCAGGACATTCATCATAAAAAAACGTAGGGAACGTTTTTCAACGTCGCTCACGACGGCCCAAAGGGTGGCGGGCAGGAAGCTCGCCATAAAAAAAGCCAGCTCCGCAGGGAGCTGGCTCAGGTTGCTGATAAACCGATCGGGCGGTGATAATGGATAGATCGTAAAGACGCTGTAAACACATCCCTGTGCGCTCGGATTGCGCAGATATGAATCTCATCCCTGAGATTCACCCTTTCAGGGCCGTCGCAAACGACGTTCAAAAGCGCTCCTGACGCTTTTGTCCATGGCGCAAACGCTTTACTCTTCTATTCCATTATCACCGTTTTCACTCCTCAGAAAGACTTATCAACGGTCAGAATCTATCTAAATCAAATATCGATATTCATCGCCTTCAGGGCGTTTTCTTCGATAAACGCACGGCGCGGTTCAACGGCATCACCCATCAGCGTTGTGAACAACTCATCGGCAGCAATGGCGTCCTTCACCGTCACGCGCAGCATGCGGCGGCTGTTTGGATCCATCGTGGTTTCCCACAGCTGATCCGGGTTCATTTCACCCAGACCTTTATAACGCTGTACGGTCAGACCACGGCGGGATTCTTTCACCAGCCACTCCAGCGCCTGCTCAAAGCTGGCAACCGGTTGACGACGCTCGCCACGTTCGATGTATGCATCTTCTTCAATCAGGCCACGCAGTTTTTCGCCCAGCTGATTCAATTTGCGATATTCGCTACCCGCTACGAAGCCTGCACCCAGCGGGTAATCGGTATCCACACCGTGCGTACGCACGCGCAGCGCCGGTTCAAATACGCCACGTTCTTCATCATGATGAATGACAAAGCTGTATGTGCTGCCGTGCAATTCGCTTTCGTTCAGGCTGTTAACCAGTGACTCCGCCCACGCCTGCACGTTTTCACGTTCGCTCAAATCGGCTTCGGACAGCGTCGGTTGATAGATCAGACGGTTCAACAATGCGCGCGGGAAACGACGTTCCATACGGCCAATCAGCTTCTGTACGGCATAGTGTTCAGAAACC
Organism: Pectobacterium aroidearum; assembly: GCF_041228105.1. Taxonomy (NCBI): domain Bacteria; kingdom Pseudomonadati; phylum Pseudomonadota; class Gammaproteobacteria; order Enterobacterales; family Pectobacteriaceae; genus Pectobacterium; species Pectobacterium aroidearum. Next base: position 5,407 of record NZ_CP166097.1, on the reverse strand, counting down.
AGCTTCTCCAGCGGTTCACCCGCCAGCGCTGGAGCCTGTGCATTGGTGTGCAGCGTCGCGCCGTCCAGTGCCAGCATGATCTGGTACTGATCCATCGCTTCATCATCTTTGATGTACTGTTCCTGCTTACCCTTTTTCACCTTGTACAGTGGCGGCTGCGCAATATAAACGTGCCCACGCTCAACAATTTCAGGCAGTTGGCGATAGAAGAAGGTCAACAGCAGGGTACGGATGTGCGAACCATCGACGTCAGCATCGGTCATGATGATGATGTTGTGGTAGCGCAGTTTGTCCGGGTTATATTCATCGCGGCCAATGCCGCAGCCCAGCGCGGTGATCAGCGTCGCGACTTCCTGCGAGGAAAGCATCTTGTCAAAACGGGCTTTCTCAACGTTCAGGATTTTACCCTTCAGCGGCAGAATCGCCTGGTTCTTACGGTTACGTCCCTGCTTGGCAGAGCCGCCCGCTGAGTCCCCTTCCACCAGGTACAGTTCAGACAGCGCCGGATCGCGTTCCTGACAGTCTGCCAGTTTGCCCGGCAGACCAGCCAGATCGAGCGCGCCTTTACGGCGTGTCATATCACGCGCTTTACGCGCCGCTTCACGGGCACGTGCGGCATCAATAATTTTACCGACCACGATTTTGGCGTCTGACGGGTTTTCCATCAGGTAATCCACCAGCTTCTCGTTCATCAGCGATTCGACGGCGGTTTTCACTTCGGAAGAAACCAGCTTGTCTTTGGTCTGCGAGGAGAATTTCGGATCCGGCACTTTCACGGAAACTACGGCAATCAACCCTTCACGCGCATCGTCACCGGTGGCGCTGACTTTGGCTTTCTTGCTGTAGCCTTCTTTATCCATGTAGGTATTCAACGTACGGGTCATCGCGGCACGGAAACCGGCCAGGTGCGTACCACCGTCACGCTGTGGAATGTTGTTGGTGAAGCAGTAAATGTTTTCCTGGAAACCATCGTTCCACTGCAACGCCACTTCCACGCCGATGTCATCTTTCACCGTCGAGAAATAGAACACGTTCGGGTGAATCGGGGTCTTGTTACGGTTCAGGTAATCAACGAATGCCTTGATACCACCGTCATAATGGTAATGATCGGCTTTATCTTTCTCGCGCTCGTCGATCAGGCGAATAGAAACGCCGGAGTTCAGGAACGACAGCTCACGCAGGCGCTTGGCCAGAATTTCATATTCGAATTCCACCACATTGGTGAACGTTTCATGGCTCGGCCAGAAGCGCACCGTTGTACCGGTTCTATTGGTTTCACCCGTCACCGCCAGCGGTGCCTGCGGCACGCCGTGTTTGTAAGTCTGCTCGTGCAGTTTCCCATCGCGGTGGATAACCAATTTCAGTTTTTCCGACAGGGCGTTAACCACGGAAACCCCTACGCCGTGCAGGCCGCCGGAGACTTTATACGAGTTATCATCGAACTTACCGCCAGCGTGCAGAACGGTCATGATCACTTCAGCCGCAGACACGCCCTCTTCCGGGTGAATCCCCGTCGGAATACCACGGCCATCATCCTGCACCGACACCGAGTTATCGGCATGTATGGTGATGATAATGTCTTTACAATAGCCAGCGAGCGCTTCGTCGATAGCGTTGTCCACAACCTCGAATACCATGTGATGCAGGCCGGTACCGTCATCCGTATCGCCGATATACATACCTGGGCGTTTACGTACCGCATCCAGCCCTTTCAATACCTTGATACTTGAGGAGTCATAAGAATTCGACATCAACGTTTCTCGCTCATTTTAGTCCTGTGATTGAACCGTTATTTTACCCTGTTCTACGCGGAACATCTTGCCCTTTTCACCAACCATGTCCTCTATCTGTTCGGCGCTGACCGCGCTGACAAAAACCTGTGCATGGGTGGCTTTCAACCGTTCGGCTAACAAACGGCGGCGGGTACTATCCAGTTCGGAAGCAAAATCATCGATCAGATACAGACAGCGCAGTCCGTTCTGACGGGTGAGAAATTCACCCTGAGCCAGCCTCAGCGCGCACATCAGCAGCTTGAGCTGGCCACGGGACAGCATATCCTCGACTGCCACGCCGCTGGCGCGGATGCGGAAGTCGGCTTTATGCGGCCCCAGCGCCGTATAACCTAACATACGGTCGCGTTCGAACTGCCGTTCCAGCAGTTCGGCATACTCACTTTCTTTATCCCAGCCGCGCTGGAAAGAGAAACTGAGAGAAAATTCAGGCAGAAATTGCGTACAGGTCGTGGCGATATCATTGGCAATCGCCGCACTGTATTGCGCACGCCATTCGCTGATACGTTCCGCCAGCGGCACCAGTTCCTGATCCCAGGCTCTCAGTTGCCCATAGTGACTCACTTGGCGCAGCGCAGCATTACGCTGGCGCAGCAGGCGTTTCATATTGCTCCAGGCTGCAAAAAAGCCAGGTTCATTATGGAAACACCCCCAGTCGAGAAAGGCGCGACGAAATTTCGGACCGCCGTTGAGCAGGGTAAACCCTTCCGGGGTGATCAACTGTATCGGCAGCAGTTGCGCCAGTTCAGCGACTTTGTGCCCGTCGCTGCCGTCGATCCGCACCTTGCTATCGCCCTGACGGTTTTTACTTAGCCCAACGGAACGCTCTGTTTCCGTGCCGTCAATACGACCGTGAAGCACAAATTCCGGCTGATCGTGCCGAATGACGCGCCCCGCCTGAATGCTACGAAACGCCCGCCCGTGTCCTAGCGTATAAATCGCTTCCAGCACGCTGGTTTTACCGCTGCCGTTGGCACCCACTAAAAAATTAAAGCCGGGAACCAGCGCCAGATCGGCCGCCTCGATATTGCGGAAATCTTTGATGAGAAGACGAGTGAGAGCCATGTTGCAGTTATCTTAATAATGAAAGGGCAAGTAAACTTGCCCGATAATTCTACAACCGCATTGGCATAACGACATAGGCCGCCGCCCGGCTGGCGCTATCTTCGATCTGCACGCTGGAAACGGAATCGGTCAGCAACAAACGTACACCTTCGCACTTCAGCGCGTTCAGCACATCCAGTACGTAACTGACGTTAAAGCCGATTTCCATCTCGGTGCCGTCGTACTGCACATCCAGAATCTCTTCCGCTTCTTCCTGCTCCGGGTTATTGGCAGTAATTTTGAGCTGATTCTGAATCAGGTGCAGACGTACACCGCGGAATTTTTCATTCGATAAAATCGCCGCACGGGAGAAGGCCTGCTTGAGCAGATCGCAGCTGGCTTCCAGCGTTTTATCCGGGTTTTTCGGCAATACGCGGCGATAATCAGGGAAACGCCCATCGACCAGCTTCGACGTGAAGATAAAATCGCCGACATGCGCGCGAATATTGTTGCTGCCGATCTGCAACTGCAACGGTGTATCACCGCCATCCAGCAGACGCACCAGTTCCATCACGCCTTTACGCGGTACGATCACCGAATGTGATGGCAAAGATTGACCAACCGGCATGGAACAGACCGCCAGACGGTGACCATCAGTCGCGACCGTACGTAGCTCTTCGCCTTCGGTTTCAAACAGCATACCGTTGAGGTAGTAGCGAACGTCCTGATGCGCCATCGAAAATTGCGTCGCTTCGATCAAACGCTTCATCGTCGCCTGCGGCAACGAGAATTCAACGTCGCTCTGCCAGTCGTCCAGATTAGGGAAATCCGCCGCAGGTAGCGTAGACAGCGAGAAACGGCTGCGGCCAGAGCGCACCAGCATGCGATCGCCATCCAGCATAATGGTGATTTCCGCGCCTTCCGGCAGCCCCCGGCAAATATCAAACAGCTTGCGGGCTGGGACGGTCGTGGCACCCGGCTCATGCGGCTGCGTCAGCGCCACTTTCGCCACCATCTCCATTTCCAGATCGGTACCGGTCAGCGACAGTGCATCTTCCGTCACCTGAATCAGCAGGTTGCCCAGAATCGGTAAAGTCGGTCGGCCGCCCAGCGGACTGCTGACCTGTTGTAATGGCTTTAACAGACGTTCGCGTTCAACAATAAATTTCATAGTGTTATGACGATAGAGTTCTGATTAAATTGGAAAAATCTTCTTTGATGTCGTGGCTTTCTTCACGCAACTGCTCAATCTTGCGGCAGGCATGCAACACCGTCGTATGGTCACGCCCGCCAAAGGCATCGCCGATTTCCGGCAGGCTGTGATTCGTCAGTTCTTTCGCCAACGCCATCGCCATCTGGCGCGGACGCGCCACCGAGCGGGAACGACGTTTAGACAGCAGGTCGGCTACCTTGATTTTATAGTATTCCGCCACGGTCTTTTGAATATTGTCGATAGTAACCAGTTTTTCCTGCAACGCCAGCAAATCGCGCAGCGCCTCGCGCACAAAATCGATGGTGATGGAGCGGCCGGTAAAATTGGCGTTCGCGATGACGCGGTTCAGTGCGCCTTCCAGCTCACGTACGTTAGAACGCAAGCGCTTGGCAATAAAGAACGCAACTTCACCAGGCAGGCGAATGTCATTTTCATCTGCCTTTTTCATCAGAATCGCCACGCGGGTTTCCAGCTCTGGCGGTTCAATTGCGACCGTTAACCCCCAGCCGAAGCGGGATTTCAGGCGATCTTCCACGCCGTTAATCTCTTTCGGGTAGCGGTCAGACGTCAGAATGATTTGCTGGTTGCCTTCCAGCAGCGCGTTGAAGGTATGGAAGAACTCTTCCTGAGAACGCTCTTTATTAGCAAAGAATTGAATATCATCGATCAGCAGCGCATCAACGGAACGGTAGTAGCGTTTGAATTCTTCAATCGCATTGTTCTGCAACGCTTTCACCATATCCTGCACGAAACGCTCGGAGTGCATATAGACCACCTTCGCGTTGGGTTTACGGGCGATGATGCCATTCCCCACTGCGTGCAACAGGTGCGTTTTACCCAGGCCAGTACCACCATAAAGAAACAGCGGGTTATAAGCACCACCTGGATTATCAGCCACCTGACGCGCCGCCGCACGTGCTAACTGGTTCGATTTACCCTCAACGAAGTTATCAAACGTATGTTTGGGGTTCACATTGGAACGGTAGGTATGCTCCGCCTGCGCGGGTGAGTTATCCCAGCTTGGACGTACTGGCGCTGAGCGTACCTGCTGCTGAGGCGCAGCACTGACCTGCTTATGATGCGGTTGCGCGGGCTGGCTGATGGCCTGAACCAGCGGTTTACTGCCCACCTCAAAACGCAGTAAAGGGGCATCCATCCCGCAAAAATCATTCAGCAGGACATTGATATTATTTAAGTATTTATCACGAACCCAATCCAGCACAAAACGATTGGGGGCGTAGAGCGCCAGAGTGTTATCACTCAGCTCCGCCTGCAACGGGCGTATCCACATACTGAATTCTGTGGCAGGTAACTCATCCTGCAAACGGGCAAGACACTGCTGCCAAAGCGAAAGTGACAC